>NZ_JAHKRM010000020.1 GCF_019396345.1 Nonomuraea guangzhouensis
CTCGGCGATCACATCGGCGCAGTCGTCCGGGTGGTCGGTACGACGCCGGACATAACCGGAGACGGCTGCGTAGTGCCCCGCGTAGAGCTCTTCAAAGCGCTGCCGGGGCTCCACTGCTTCCTTCTGGTTCAGGAATGTCACATGACAGTAAATGTCCGGCAACGTACGAGCGTGACAGCCAGAACACGGTGAACGTTTCGCCGAAGTGAAGCGGCTCGCTGAGCCGAATCGGGTGCTGGAGCTCGTGGAGGTCGGAGTTGGCGTCACTGGGCATGGCGATGCCGGCTCCGGGCTGGGTTCTGCGACAAGGTGATCTGAAATGTGCGTTATGGGGCGGGTGGTGGCCCAAGATCCCTCCACGCCTGGGCGGTGACGCCGATCGACCAGGCCATGCCGTCTCTACGAGTATTCCGAAGATCCGTTCCCCATGAGACGTCACTCTGGATGAAACGCGGAACTGCCGAGTCGCTCTACGGCGGCCTGCACGACGCTCAGTCCTCACTTGATGACATCCGCCGACTCCAAGACACGACCAGGAACGAGATCGTCCGCCGTAGCTTCGCGATGCCCCGCGTGATCATCGTCGCACTCGGCCTCTTTGTCAGCTTCGCCTCGATCGATCTGGAAACGCCGTGGCAGCTCATCGGCTGCGTGCTCGGATTCGGCCTGTACGTAGCAGTGGGCATCATTTACGAATATCGGGCCTCGGTCCGGAGGCAGCCCAGCACCCGGGAGGTGCTGTACCACAGCACGGTGCTGATCGGCGTCTGCATGATCTTCGGTGCCGGGCGGATTCTCGCTTTCGCGCTCCTCGACGCGCCCGCGCATGGTCTGATGTCGCAGGCCATGGTCGGCGCTGTCCTGGCGGCTCTCGCATATGTCGCGGCCGCGCCCATCAACCGTTCAGTCATGAGGTCGCTCGTCCAGAAGGGTAGCGGGCAGGGCTGATGGATCCGCAGTTCGACGAGTTCCTGCACGTACCGGCCAGGCTGTCGATCGTGGCGGTGCTGGCACCGGCCGACTGGGTGGACTTCGGCTTCCTCCGGGATTCGATCGGCACCAGCGACTCGGCCCTGTCCAAGCAGGTCTCCGCGCTGGTCGGCGCCGGATACGTCATGGTGCGCAAGAGTCAGGACAAGCGCGCGCGGCGTACGTACGTGCGGCTCACCCCGCAGGGCCGGGAGGCCTTCGTGCGGCACGCGGCGGCGCTGGAGCGGATCGTCGCGCTCGCCCGTGCGGTCAATGAGCAGCCCGCCGCCGAGTAGCAGCAGTCGCCCCCATGCAGAACTGCCCCGGCAAGGTTCGAGAAACGATCACTTCTCCTACGGGAAGCGATCAAGGAAGTACTCCCTCCGCCGCAGGTAGAACCTATTCGTGAACACCCCGCCTAGGGCCGTTCTTGAAACGGCTGGACTGAGGTTGACGGGATCCCGTCCGATCATCTGAATCGGACGGGATTTCGTGTTTTCCGAGGTCTTCGGATCGTTGGGCGGGCTGGTTCTGGCTCGTTTGGCGTTCGTGGCGAAGGGCGCTGGTGGTGTTGAGCCGCTGGGAGCGCGTGAAGGGCTGGCGGCCGGGCGTGCGGGACCGGTCGATCGGAGTAGCGCTGTCCGGTTGTCAACCCAGCAAATCAGACGCCCGGTGTCGGCTGTGGCCAGCAACGCCACCGTCTGTTCTCTCCAGTCCCGCAAGGCGGGCAGGGGCGATGCCACATCCTCTGGATCGTGAGGGTCGAGGTCTTTGCGCTTTCGGTCGCGATCTTCCGTTTTGGTGGTCACGTCGGTTTTGCGTTCGAGCGCGCTCGAAGGCATAGCGTCCCCGCTATGACGACACAGACCTGGATCATCACTGGCGCGTCCCGCGGGTTCGGACGCGCACTGGCGGAGTCGGCGCTCGCGGCGGGCGACCACGTGGTGGCGGCGGTGCGCCGGCCCGAGAGTGTGGCCGATCTGGAGGCCAAGTACCCGGACGACTGCCTGATCGCGAAGTTCGATGCCCGGGACATCGCCGCGGCCGCGGACCTCGTGCGCGACACCCTCGACCGCTTCGGTCAGCTCGATGTGCTGGTCAACAACGCGGGCCGGGCCGTGGTCGGAGCGGTCGAGGAGGTCAGCGACGCGCAGTTGCGCGAGTTGATGGATCTGCACCTGTTCGGCCCCGCCGCGCTCGTCCGGGCGGCGCTGCCCACGATGCGTGAGCGGGGCACCGGGACGATCGTGCAGATGAGCAGTCAGGGTGGGCGGACGTCGTTCCCCGGCGTGTCGGCGTACTCCGCGTCGAAGTTCGCCCTCGAAGGCTGGTCCGAGGCACTGGCCGGGGAGGTCGCGCCGTTCGGGATCCGGGTGATGCTCGTCGAGCCCAGCCGGTTCAGGACTGGTTTCAACGGGGGCGACGTGCTCGAGTTCGTCGAGCCGTCCGCGACCTACCGTGACTTGCTCGCCAACGTCCGTGCGGACATGGCCGGGACCGACGGCCGCCAGGAAGGTGACCCGGCTCGGGCGGCCGAGATCATCGTGTCCCTCGCGCACGGCGACGAGGTGCCGCTGCGGCTGCCGCTCGGGCGCGAGGCGGTCGAGCGTATCTCGCGTGCCTACCGGCGCGGCCTGGACGAGGTCGAGCAGTGGGCCGAGACCGCCCGCAGCGCCGACTTCGAGGGTGTCTCCGCATCGGTACGGCCCATCTAGGCTCGTGGCCATGGCCGCCGGCGATCTGATGACCAGGGCGCTCGAAGCGCTTGGGGACGACGGTCCGCTGTCGGTCGAGGCGCTGTTTGACCCGGTCACCAGCCCGGCACGCCGCACTCAGCTCATGGCGGTGCTCCCTTCGCCGGCGAACCCCTTCACCCCGGACGCGATCGTGAATAGGCCCTGTTCCTGCTCGGCCGGCCAGCCATCGTCCACCAGTCGCTTGAGCCGAGCGCGCATCCCCTCCACCTGGCCCCGGACATCCTGCTGACCCAGCGCCCGCACCACATCCCGCGCCCGCAGCGGCTTGACGGGCGTGGCTAAGCCCTCGGCGGCTGGCTGGTGTTGGGCTTGAGGGTGACATCGTCGGGGACGGGTTGTGGCGGCTGGTGGGTGCGCCGCGAGGAGTCGAGGAAGTGGTCGTTGGCGACGGCGACCATCAGGGTGGTCAGGATTGTCTGGGCGACACGGCCGTGGGCGAGCCGGTTCTTGCCGAGGCGGCCGAGATCGCCGGGGTGATGGAGTGCTGGCGGCAGATCTTCGGCAGTTCGCTGGTCTTGGTGTCGGGGGCCGGTGGCAGAGTGCGGGGTTTTGCCGCCGAGTGAGCGGCTCGCTGCCGGGCGTCGGTCAGTTCGACCGCGGGTGGGGCGGCCGGGCTCGCGCTGGGGGGAGGCGGTCGAAGCGGGGCAGGTCCGGGATGGGGAGGTGCCTGCTGCTGGGCACTGGAAGTGGACGGCGCCGTCTGGGGTCGGGCTCTGTTTGAGACGCAGCAAGTACGGTTCTAGCGCGGTGATCAGCGCGGTGAGTTCTTGCGATGGTGTGCGGATGGCGGCGTCGTCCAGGCCGGTGGCGGCGTGGGCGAGTCTGTCGGGGGCATCAGCGGGCAGGCCAGGCTGCCATCGATGAGCAGCGCGCCGTGGGCGCTGCCCTGCCGTAGGCGCGGTCGACGACGGCGAACGGGTGGGTGCGGGCGGCGACGGTGAGCGTTGCCGAGTAGCCGTAGGCGGGTGGGTCGTTTCCGGCCGAGTGGTGCCATCCTGCGGTGATCTCGGTGGAGGCGATCCCCGCCATGGCGTCCACGACACAGACCTTGCAGATTGCGCCACGCGGGTCAGGAATGGGCCCTCTGCGTCTGCCGGGTCAGCAGTCGCTGATCTCCCGGCACGTTTCGGGCGCCTCCGCCATTGTGACGGCGGTGATCGCCCGGGCGGCGTCGCCGAGTGCGGCGAGCTGCTCGGGCGTCAGTGCGTCGACCACGAGACGACGGGCCTCTCGAACGTGACCAGGGGCGATCTCTTCGAGCCTGGCGAAGCCGGCGTCGGTGAGCCGCGCCTCCGTGTGCCGGCCACCGCGGTTGGGCAAGCTACGCCGCTCGACGCAGCCAGACCGCTCGAGCCGGGTGATCGCGTGGGAGATTCGTGAGAGCGACCCCTGCGCCAATGCGGCCAGGTTGCTGAGCACCAGCGTGCGGTTGGGTGCGTCGGAGAGAGCAGCGAGCACGTGGTACTCGAAAACGTTCACGCCGGCATCGCGCTTGAGCTGTGCGTCCAGCGCGGGCGGCAGGGCCATGATCAAGGCGACCAGCGCTCGCCAGTCGCGCTGCTGGTCGGGCGACAGCCATGGCACGTCGTGCTCGGGGGTGGGTTCGCTGGGGGTATCGGTGCTCACACACCAACTCTACCGGTCAACTTGAACATTCAAGTGCTGCGGCATATTGTCGACTTGAACATTCAAGTGGCACTCATCTATCAGGGGGAACCCCATGTCCGTGCTCCGTGTCGACGCCACCATCCAGGGCGACCGCTCCGCCAGCAGCGCACTCGCCGACCTCGTCCTCGACGAACTCGTGGTCGCCCGCCCTGGGGTGCCGGTGGTACGGCGTCACCTTGGTCAGGACCCGCTGCCCGCGCACGTCTGGGAGGCCGCAATCTCCGGCCTTTACCTTCCGGAGGCGGCCCGCACCGCCGCGCAGCGCGAGGCGGTCGCCACAGCCGAGCGGATCGCCACTGAGTTGCAGCAGGCGACGAGCGCCGTGCTCGCGCTGCCGCTCTACAACTTCGGCGTTTCGCAGCACGCGAAGACGTGGATCGACCTTGCGATCGCCGGCACGCCCGAGGGCATCCGCCTGCTTGAGGGCACGCCGACCGTCCTGGTCACCACTCGCGGCGGCGCCTACGGCCCCGGCACCCCGCGCGAGGGCTGGGACCACAACACCGACTTCTTGCGCCGGATCCTCGTCGACATCTGGGGCGCCGACCTTACGGTCGTCGAGCGCGAGTTCACGCTCGTCGGCGTGAACCCGGCCCTCGACGAGTTCACCGAGTTGGCGGCGACCATGCACAAGGCCGCCGAGGAGGCAGCAGGCGAGGCCGGAAGGGTACTCGCTGCCCGGCGCGCCGCCTGACCCACCACCTCGCCCCCTTCATCCACCGCCTGGCCCGCGGTCATTGATCAGACGACAAGAGCAAGGCTGACCTGGAACAGGCACATCCATACATAACGGTCCGCATGCCCGACGCAGCACGCTGAACCCCGGAAGCTCCGCTGGGAAACGATCACGCGCAACTTGGGAAGCGATCTTTGGCAGGGCGTCATGGTCACTGCTCAACCACACTCGTGAACACCACACCCAGGGCCGTTCTTGAGACGGCTGGACTGAAGTTGACGGGATCCCGTCTGATCGTCGAGATCAGGCGGGATCTTGTCGTTTCAGCGGTGGTCGGTCCGGACAGCGACCGTGTCCTCGTTGCCGGTTGATTTGACCTCAAGTTTGGTTGAGGGGAAAGGCTCCTGGATATGAGCGAAGACAAGGTGATCATTTATGAGGAGGCCGGCGCCGACCCGTCGATCGACGTCATGACCGTCCAGAACGGCAGTGGGCGTACGCGCGTACGGGCCATTGGCGAGCCAGGGCAGATGGTAGACCTCGTATCCCGGTTGGTCACCGAAGGGGTGGACCAGGTCGAGCTCTGCGGCGGGTTCGGCGCGGTCCGGCACGCTGAGGCCGGCCGGGCGGTCGGCGGTGAGGTGCCGGTGGGGGCCGTCTACTACGGGTTCGAGTCGCTGACGGGCGTGGCCTCCTACAAGGCGCGTTTCGCGGCGGGGGAGACACTGTCGGAGGCGTTCATCATCGTGCACGAAGGTGCCGATCCGGCGGTCGACGTGGTGGTGCACGAGAAGGGTGACGGCGGCAGGACGACTCTCGTCGCGGTCCCCGACGAGACCGTCGCCGGCGAGGTGGCCGGGAAGATGGCGAGCGAGCTGCAACTGATCGAACTGTACGGAGGATCCGGGCCCGAGGCCACCGAACCGGTCATACGCGCCGTGGACAGCCGGGTGCCGGTCGGCGTCACCGCATACCGGCGGTAGAGGACGGGGCGCTCACACCGTCCCAGCGGGAAGTCCGCCGTCGACTCCGACGTGGTCGACGCCTCGGGATGCGGCCTCCCAGACGAACCCGTCGGGGTCGGTGAAGGGCCCGGCATCGCCGCCGATCACGATCCGGTGCGATCCGGTGCCCTCCTGGGAGACGCCGGTGTCCTTGGCGAGGGCGCGGCGCGGGTAGAGCGCCAGCGTGACGGCCGACGACGGGGTGTCGAACTCGACGTACTTGCCGCCGAAGCTCTTGGCCACGGCCAGGCCGCGCTCGACGTAGAACCGCCTGCTCGCCTTGACGTCCACCACGCCCAACAGGAGCGCGACCTGATCGATGTGCCGGGCGGCAGGTCCGGTGTCCTTCTTCTTCGAGGACGCGATCTTGCAGATCGTCCCATCCGGGGCGCGTACGACGCCGCCGTAGCCCCAGAACCCCTTCGTGGCAGGCTTCAGCGTCCTGGCGCCGGCATCGAGGGCGGCACTGACAAGGGCATCGACGTTGCCCGGCTGGGAGGCCACGAGGGACAGCGCGAACCCGCGGAAGCCGGTCGTCGCCGCGTCGGAGGCGCGTACGTTCACGTAAGCGCCCAGACCGAAGGCTTCGTAGAAGGTGCCCGCGACCGTGGGGTCGGGAACTTCCAGGTTGACGGATTCGAAGGAGGTCATGGCAGGTCCTTTCAGCAAGGTGGGTTCGTCGTCTTGCCGGCGGCCGCTACGCCGCGGATATGGCAACGACAGGTCGGCACTCACTGGTCCTGCAGGAGGCCGAGGACATTGCCGTCGGGGTCGATGACGGTGGCCACCAGACGGCCGCCACCGACGTCGTGCGCGGCCTCCTTGACGGTGGCCCCCGCGGCGATCACCTCGGCCAGCTTCGCCTCGATGTCCGTCACGTGCCAGTAGGCCACCGGTGAGGTCATGCTCTGCGGCCCACCGCCCGGCACCAGCCCGATGTGCTGGCCCTCGGCCTCGAAGCCGACGTAGTAGGACGAGTCGGACTGCGGCTCCATGCCGAGCAGGGCGGCGTACACCGCCTTGGCCTTGGCCAGGTCGGACACGGGGTGCAGCACGGTCTTGATCCCGTGAGTGGAAGAACCGGTCATGGTCACTCCTGTAGTCGTGGGTCACATCGACCCGCTGTGTGCGTATCCACAGCTTTCCTCCCGGCCTGGCCGGTCCACATCCGTGGCGACCACGGAACCGGACCACGGATCGACGGCACGGATCGAACACGGTGGTCATTGCGGATTGGAGCGCGGAGGGGATGCGGCAAACTTGGACGGTGGTGGCAGGAGCGGACATCTCACCTCGGGAGGCCGAGGTGCTGGAACTGGTCGGGGCACATCTCAGCAACGCCGAGATCGGGGCGCGGTTGTGCATCTCGGTGCGTACCGTGGAAAGTCACGTCTCCTCGCTGCTGCGCAAGCTGGAGGTGCCGGGTCGGCGGGCGCTCGCCCAGCGCGCCCCCGAGCCGGCCGGTGTAGGCCCGTCTCACCCGGCATCGGTTCTGCCGGCCTCGCTGACCTCGTTCATCGGCCGGGAAAGCGAGCGGGCCGAGCTGACCGAGATGATCAAGGCACACCGTCAGGTGACCGCGGTCGGTCCCGGCGGAGTGGGCAAGACCCGGCTCGCGTTGGCGGTGGCCGCGGAGGCGGCCGGCGAGTACGCCGATGGGGTGTGGTTCGTCGACCTGGTCCCGGTCACCGATCCGGGCATGATCGCCATTGCGGTCGCCGGGGCGCTCGGCCTCGGTGAGCAGCCCGGCCGCGACATGACCGCGTCCGCGGTCGCCGCGCTGGCCGACCGTCATGCGCTGCTGGTGCTGGACAACTGCGAGCACCTGGCGGACGGGGTGGCGCTGTTTCTGGAGCGGTTGCTGGCGACGTGCCCTCGGGTGACGGTGCTGGCGACCAGCCGGGCACGGCTGATGGTGCCGTTCGAACGGGTGTATCCGGTCCCGCCCCTGTCCCTGGACGTCGATGCGGTGGCGTTGTTCATGGAGCGGGCGGCGGCGGTCGGCTGGCCGCTGGATCCTCCGCTGCGCGACCAGCTCGCCGCGATCTGCGAGCGGCTGGACGGGATTGCACTGGCGATCGAGCTGGCCGCCGCCCGGTACCCCACGCTTGGGCTGGACGGCATCACCGCCGCCCTGTCCCACCCGCTCCGGATGCTCACCGGCGGCTCCCGTGCCGATGAGCGGCACCGTTCGGTGCGGGCGGCGCTGGACTGGAGCCATGCCCTGCTGGAGTCGGCCGACCGGGCGCTGCTGCGCCGGGTGTCAGTGTTCGTGGCGCCGTTCACCGCTGCGGCGGCCGCGGAGGTAGCCGGGTCCGAGGAAGGCCTCGTCGCGGACGGACTGGCCAGCCTCGCCGAACAGAGCCTGCTGGTGGTGACCGCGTCCCCGGGAGGGACGGAGTACCGGGCGTTGGAGACCATCCGCCAGTACGGCACGGAGCGACTCGTCGAGGCCGGTGAGCTGGTCGACGCTCGATCCCGGCACCTTCGCTGGTGCCTGGCCAAGGCCGCCGGCCTGGCGGTGGTACGAGCGGACTGGCGGGCCCGGTTCGATCTGGTGGCCGACGACCTCCGGGCGGCGCTGGCGTGGGCGGCCGACCGCCCGGAGGAGCGCAAGGAAGCGTACGATCTTGCCCGGCAGCTGGCGGAGCTGACCTTCACCCGTCACCTGACCGGCGAGTCCCAGCGGCGCTATGAGCAGGCGGCCGCGCTCGCGACCGACCCCGCCGCCAGCGCGTCGATGCTCCGGCAGGCCGCGGCTGTGGCCGGCTGCCGGACGGTCGGTGATGACATGTACCGCCTCCGCCGTGCGGCCGCGGATGCCGCCCGCAGCTCCGGCGACAGCGCCGGCGCCGCCGCCGACCTGGCTACTGCCGCCACTATCGCGTTCCGGTTCTCGACCACGTTCGTGCGGCTCCCGCCCCGCGAGGAGGCGCTCGCGCTGATCACCGAGGCGCGAGAGCCGGCAGGCGACGATCCGGCCGCGCAGGCCGCGGTGGCACTGGCCGAGGCTGCGGTGCTCACCGACGCGTTCGGCGCCGCCCAGGGCCCGCCCGGCAACGCCGTACCGGAGACGATCGCGCGCGCCGAGCGCGCGGTCGAGCTTGCCCGCCGGACCGGCGACCCGCTCGCCGAGTCGGCCGCACTCGACGCGCTCACCGGCGCGCAGACCTGGGGCGGCGACACGTTCGCCACTGCGGCCACGGCCCGGTGCCGGATCACGCTCCTGTCGTCCCTGCCGACCTCGCCGGCCGGCACCCACGAGCTGATCGACGCGCTCGGCATAGTCACCGAGGCCAGCCTCGGCGCGGGGGATGTGTCAGGCGCCCGCCGATGGGCACGCCAACTGGCCGACCATCCGTCGCTGGCGGAGGTCGGTCACCGCGCTACGTGCCGGCTGCTGATGGTCGACGCGCTGATGGGCAACGTCGACGAGGTGCTCACCGGCAGCGTCCGGTTCCTCGATGCGTGGCGGCGGGCAGGCAGCCCTGCCCGGTCGCTTCTCCGCCCGGCGGTGGCCGCTGTGGCGATGATCCACGGCCTCCGCGACGACCACGCCGCCCGACGCGATTGGCAGGAGGTCCTGGATCAGCTCGGCACCTCAAAGGAGCATACTTACGGCTACGGGGCCGTTTTCGACGTGATACTCCTGCTGCACCGCGGGCAGGCACCGAAGGCGCTGGAGCGGATGGCCCCCGAACCCAGGCAGATGTGGAAGTGGGTCAGCTGGATCTGGCACCACTGGTACGTCGCGCTGCGCGCCGAGGCCGCCGTGCTCGCCGCGAGCCCCGACGCCCGCGACCGTCTGGCCGAGGCCCGGACCATCGTGGCCGACAACCCGGTCGCCAATGCCATGGTGGAGCGGGCCCAAGCGCTGCTCGACAAGGACCAGGAGCGGATGCTCTCTGCGGCAGACGCGTTTGACACCGCCGGCTGCCGCTACCAGTACGCACGGACCATGGTGCTCGCCGGCGGCGACCACGCTGCCCGCGGCGCGGCCGCGCTGGCCGATCTCGGCCTCGCCCCGATGGCCCTGCTCGACAACCCATGATGACCTCAGAGTGATCGTCGCCGATGGGTTCGTCCTGGTTTGGGAGCCGCGGAGCAGGTGTCCGGGAAGGCGCGGGTAGTGTCGGGGCGCTCTGCTGGGCTCGTCTGGGTGGGTGTGGCGCCACTGGTCGAGGTGGCCGGTGTCGATAAGGGACGGGAAGTCACGCTCGTTCAGACGTTGCCGCCGCTGGCAAATGCCACGGCAGCGCGATCGGCTGAGCTGGAAGATCCCCCGGTAGCAGGAGCTCCATCAGCGCCGCCAGGCCCGCCGGAACAACAAGCTCGGCCGCCGACCTCAGCTGCGAAACTGTCCACCACTCGAAACGGTCAGTCACCCGCCGTTCCTCCTCGTCCATGCCGGAGGTATCCACCTCCAGTCCGCTGACGCGAAGGAAGAAGTAGGAATCCACTGAGCTGAACGTCTCACCGCCTAGTGACCACGTTCCCGAACTGATCGCGACGACCGGCCCAAGAGCCGAGGGGGCGATGACATACCCCAGTTCCTCTCGAAGCTCGCGTGCGGCGGCCTGATGCAGGGTTTCACCAGGATCAACCGCGCCCCCCGGCGTGAACCAGGCGTAGTAAGGCTCCTCAACCTGAAGCAGCAGCCCGCGGTAGACCAGGAGCCGATCGACGGCATCTACCAGGAGCACGCGAGCGGTTGACCGAAAGATCGTTTCGCTCATGAACGAGATCATAAGGCGGTCCCAGCAACCATGGGCATTGGGAAGCGATCTTCTCGACCTACCCCCTGGCCAACCCCGCTCATGAACAGCCCACCAGGCTAGTTGCAGGTGACAAGGGGCTTCGGAGTTGATCCGGAGCCCCTTTCTCTTGTCTGGGAGCCAATCGGGGAGCCATTTCACTCGGACTCTCTACCCGGGCGTCAGGCGGCGGAACGGGATCGCGGCCGACGCCACGTCGAGTGCCATCAGCCTGGACGCCCATAATGGCTGGTCGTTCATGACCGGCATGGCCACGGCGAGCAAGGTCGCCGCATACGTGCGAGCCACGCATCTTTACGTGGCTCGCATATTTGCGTGGCTCGCAAATTTGTGTAAGGTGTTCGCATGGGGCTGAGAGAGCGCAAGAAGGAAGAGACCCGGATCGCGCTCAGCTGGGCGGCGATCAAGCTGACCGTCGAGCGTGGCTTCGACAACGTCAAGGTGGAGGACATCGCCGCCGAGGCGGGTGTCTCGCACCGTACGTTCAACAACTATTTCTCCAGCAAGGGCGAGGCGATCGCGGCCAGGCACTTCGACCGAGCGGTGCAGATCGCCGACGAGCTGAGGTCCAGGCCGGACGGCGAACCCCTGTGGGAGGCCATCACCAACGCGGTGTTCGCCCGGTTCGCGCTTGGCATGCAAGCGGCCGAGCGTCCGGCCGACGAGCGCTGGATCGCCGGTGTCAGGCTGATGAGCCAGCATCCGGAGCACCGGGGCGAGTTCCTCAAGGCTCACATGGCCGCGCAGGATGCGCTGGCCGCGGCGATCGCCGAGCGCACCGGCACCGATGTCGATCGAGATCTGTATCCGCACCTGGTCGCCGGGGCGGTCGGCGCCGCCATACTCACGGTCATCCATCTGTGGCTGCACGGCGATGCGCCGGCACCGTTCGAGGAACTGCTGCGCGACGCCCTCGGTCAGGTCGCCGCCGGCCTGCCCGCGCCCTGACCTCTCCCATTTCCCTATCGAAGATCAGCCGGCCTGCCGCCGGTCGATCCGTCATGCCCGGAAGGTCTCACCATGATCGCCGATATCGTCATAGCCGGAGCAGGGCCCAACGGCCTGATGCTGGCCTGCGAGCTCAGCCTGGCCGGAATCCGCCCCCTGGTCCTGGAGCGCCTGCCGGAGCGCACCCAGGACAACCGCGCCAACGGCCTGGTCGGCCAGGTGGTACGGATGCTCGACCGGCGAGGCCTGTACGGGCGGCTCGCTGGTAACCAGGACCCACCGCGGCCCACTCCCGGATTCGTCTTCGGCGCGCTGCCGATCGACCTGAGTGTGCTGGACGACAACCCCTTCTACATCCTCCAGGTTCCGCAGCGCAGGATCGAGCAGATGCTGGAGGAACGGGCCGTCGAACTCGCCGTCGAGATCCGGCGCGGCCACGAGCTCACCGGATTCACCCAGGGCGCGGACGGCGTGACCCTCCAGGTCAGCGGGCCGGCCGGGCCGTACACGATCGAAACGCGCTACCTGATCGGTGCCGACGGCGGGCACAGCATCGTACGCAAACTGGCCGGAATCGCCTTCCCCGGCGTGACGACCGACAGCACGATCGCGCGCACCGCGCACGCCGTCGTGCCGGCCGAGTTCGTCGATCCGGCCACCGGCGGCCTCGACATTCCCGGGTACGGACCCATCCCGCCGTTCCTGCACCACCGGACCGAGCGCGGGTTGTTCGTGTACGCGCCCCTGCCGGGCACCCCCGCACCGTTGATCTCCACCACGGAGTGGAACGAACAGGACGCCGAGGGGCCGCTCACGCTCGCGGAACTGCAGGCCAGCGCCCGCCGCGTGCTCGGTGCGAACATCGCTTTCGGCCCGCCAGACGGCCAAGGGCCGCACCTGATGCGCAAGCTCAACGGCGGCAACACCCGCCTGGCTGAGCGTTTCCGAGACGGCCGGGTGGTGCTGGTCGGCGATGCCGCTCACGTGCACTCGGCGATCGGCGGGCCCGGGCTCAACCTCGGCCTCCAGGACGCGGTCAACCTTGGCTGGAAACTCGCGGCCGACGTGCGCGGCACGGCCCCCGCCGGTCTCCTCGACACCTACGAGTCCGAACGACGCCCGGTCGCTGAGCGGGTGGTGATGTCCTCGCGCGCCCAATCCGCACTGATCGCCCCTGGCAGCGAGGTCACCGGCCTGCGCGCGCTGTTCACCGAACTGCTCGGCGACCCGGGCAACGTCCGCCGTATCGCCGACCTGATGTCGGGCGCCGACATCCGCTACGAGGTGGGCAGCGACCATCCGCTGGCCGGTCGGTGGGCTCCCGACCTGGACCTCAAGGACGGTGTCCGGCTCGCCGAGCTGACCAGGGACGGCCGCCCGCACCTGATCGATTTCACCGGCGGGGACTGGGGATACCCCGCAACCGCGGGGCTGCCCGGCTCCGCCGTACCGTGCACGGCGCTGCTGCTGCGGCCCGACGGATACGTGGCATGGGCCACCGACGTACCGCAGCCGGACGCGGAGTCCCGCGCATCGCTCAGGGCGGCGATCCAACGCTGGCTGGGGTGACTGATTAGGTGCGAACGGGCGGTCATTTCGCCGGCTAAGGCTCGGCGATCGGTTCGGGATCGAGAATCGCGCTCGCGCCGCGAAGGAGTTCCGTACGTAGGTCGTCCACCGGCACGTCCGTGAGTTGCCTGATGGGATCGGTGGCAGCGGCGAACGCTTGGGCCGCGCGTACGCGCCGGCGCCAGTCAGGATCGGGCTACCTACCGGTTGGTCGGGTCGCAACCGGTCATGGTCGCTGTGCGGGGCCCGCTGCCGACGTCCTCCGATCGGAGGACGGCCGCGTCCATCACTCGGTGGTGTCGCAGTGAGCCGGTGCGATGCACGCTCGTTTCATGAACTCAGCGGTGAGTGTGCGGGGGCTGACCAAGCACTACGGCGATGTGGCGGCACTCCGGGGCATCGATCTGGAGATCCCGCCTGGTGAGGTCTTCGCGATCCTTGGCCCGAACGGCGCGGGTAAGTCCACCACTGTCGAAATCCTGGAGGGGCACCGTGATCGCGACGCGGGCACGGTGAGCGTGCTGGGAGTGGATCCGAGGCGGTCCACCAGGCGATGGCGGGCGAGGACGGGGATCGTCTCGCAGTCGGCCGACGACGTCGCGGAGGTCACCGTCAGGGAGGTCGTCCGGCATTTCGCGAAGTACTATCCGTGTCCCAGAGATCCCGACGAGGTCATCGAGCAGGTCGGGCTGACCGGGAAAGCGGGTTCGAGGATCCCGGCGCTCTCAGGCGGCCAGCGGCGCAGGCTCGACGTCGCCCTGGGGATCATCGGCAATCCCGAGCTGCTCTTCCTCGACGAACCCACCACCGGGTTCGACCCGCAGGCACGCAGGGGATTCTGGGACCTCATCGGGAGCCTGGAAAGCACGACAGTGTTGCTCACCACGCACTACCTGGAGGAGGCCGAGGCCCTGGCCGACCGGGTAGCGGTGATCGTTCATGGCCGCATCGTGGCCGAAGGAGACCCGCGGACCCTGGGTGGCAGGGCGAGCGCCAAGGCCACGGTGGCCTGGGCCGACGGCGAGGTGGAGACCGACACCCCGGCCACGACGGTCGTCGAGCTCGCCCGGCGGTACGGCGGTGAGGTCCCGCGGCTCACCGTGACCCGCCCATCCTTGGAGGACACCTACCTGCGGCTGATCGAGGAGAACGGATCATGACGGCCACCGCCGCGACCGGGACCGCCAGGGCCCGTAGGCTGCCTTCCGTCCTTGAGATAGGGCTGGCCAGAGCCCTCTTCGAGCTGAAACAGTTCTTCAGGGAGCGAGACCAGGTGATTTTCACCTTCTCCCTGCCGATCGTCCTCCTGGTGCTGTTCGGCTCGATCTTCCGCGGCCGGTTCGAGGGCACTGGCGTCACCGTTGCCCAGGTGTACACAGCCGCGTTGATCGGGGCGGGCGTGCTCTCCGTGAGCCTGCAGAACCTGGGCGTCAGCATCGCGGTCGAACGGGAGCAGGGCGCGCTCAAACGGCTGGCCGGGACCCCCATGCCCAGGTCCGCCTACTTCCTCGGCAAGATCCTCAGCGTGATGGTGATGTCGGTCATCGAGGTGACGTTGCTGCTGACGGTTGGCGTCGTCCTGTACGGCCTCGAGCTGCCGAACGACGCCACGACCTGGCTCACCTTCGGCTGGGTCGGCATCCTTGGCCTGGCGGCGGGCTGCCTGCTCGGCATCGCGGCCAGCAGCCTGCCCAGGTCGGCCAAGAGCGCGACGGCCGTCATCACGCTGCCCTTCATCGTCCTGCAGTTCATCTCAGGGGTGTTCATCCCCTTCACCGAGCTGCCCGGCTGGCTGGTCGGCGTCGCTTCCGTCTTCCCGCTGAGATGGATGTGCCAAGGGTTCAGGTCGGTCTTCCTGGGCGAGGGCGGCGTGGCTCTCGAGCCGATGGGCTCGTACGAGCTCGACCGGGTGGCGCTGGCTCTGGGAGGCTGGGTGATCGGAGGCATGGTGCTGTGTGTGCTGACGTTCCGGTGGAAGAGCCGCCGCGACCGGTGACGCGTGGAGAGCGCGACGCGTGGCGGCAGTTATGGGGCTGGGAGCTCCTGCTGGCCGTATCCGTCGTCATCCCGGGCGTCTTCCTCATTCTCGGCGACCACCTCGGGTGGCAGAAGGCGGTGGCCACCGCCTGCCTGGCGGCCTACGCGCCGCTCTACGTTTTCCTGGGACGCCCAGCGGTCGTCCGCGGCGATACGGGCCGCGGCACGGTCTACGTGGTCCTGATGATCGCCCTCTATGTCCCCGTGGCGCTGATCTCGTCGGAAAGCCTCTTCACGCTTCGGGCTCAACGCGCAGTGCTTCATCGTGCTGCCGTCGAGGCGGGCGATCGCCGCCGTCATGGCCTTGAGTGTGCCGCCGGTGGTCAGGATCATCGTGGTCGCGTCGAACCCCGGGCAGTTCTCCACCGTCATCGTGGTGATCACCATCGCCGTCTTCTTCTCGGGCGTCTTCGGCGGCTGGGCCGACCGGGTCACCACGCAGAGCAGGGAGCGGGCCGACCTGATCGAGCAGTTGGAGAGAAGTCGCGCCGAGGTGGCCAGACTGTCGGCCGAGCGGGGCGCCCAGGACGAGCGCGAACGCCTGGCGGGGGAGATCCACGACACCCTCGCCCAGGGGTTCAGCAGCATCATCATGCTCCTTCAGGCACCCGACCCGACCAAGAACGTGCCGCTCGCCGTGAAGACCGCGCGGGAGAACCTGGCCGAGGCCCGCGCGCTGGTCGCGGCCCTGACCCCCGCACCGCTCGACTCCTCCTCACTCCTGGAGTCGATGCGGCGCATCACCAGACGGATGGGTGAGGAGACCGGCGTCACCACGGCCTTCGCCACGGACGGCGAGACCAGGCCGTTGCCGCCGCACGCGGAGGTGGCGCTGATCAGAGCACTGCAGGAAGGGCTGGCCAACGTGCGCAAGCACGCTGACGCACGCGAGGTGCGGGTCACGGTCGGATACGGCACGCGCGAGGTGAGCCTGCGGGTGACCGACGACGGCAAAGGGTTCGACCCCCGCGTCACCGAAGGCTATGGGCTGCGCAACATGCGCAGCCGGGTCGAACAGGCAGGTGGATCCGTCGAGGTCTCCGCTGCTCCAGGCCGGGGGACCGAGCTGACCGTGGAGGTACCGACGTGATCAGGCTGCTCATCGTGGACGATCACCCGGTGGTCCGTGAAGGACTGCGCGGCATGCTGGACTCGGATCCGGGCATCGAGGTGGTCGGCGAGGCGGCCTCAGGAGCGGAAGCCGTGATCAGGGCGCGCCGGCTGGCACCGGACGTCATCCTCATGGACCTGCGGATGCCCGGAGGCGACGGGGTGAGCGCGATCCCCGGCATCCTCACCGAACGTCCGGAAACCCGGGTCATCGTGCTGACCACCTACGAGACGGACAGTGACATCGTCCGCGCGGTGGAGGTCGGCGCGGCGGGCTACCTGCTCAAGGACGTCAGCCGGGCGGACCTGCTGGCCGCCATCGGGTCGGCCATGCGCGGCGAGACCGTGCTGTCGCCCTCGGTCGCGACCAAGCTCGTCACGAGGATGCGTGCCCCCGCCGCGGAGTCGCTGACGCCTCGCGAGGGCCAGGTACTGGCCTTGACCGCCAAAGGCATGACCAACGCCGAGATCGGCCGGTCATTGTCGATCAGCGAGACCACGGTCAAGACCCATCTGCTGCGCGTCTTCGGCAAGCTTGGAGTATCCGACCGGACGGCGGCCGTGACCACGGCCATGGAGCGGGGTCTCCTCTAAGGAGCTTGACGGTCACAACTTGCGGATGTTGTGCGCCCTTGGCATTTTCGGCGAACATTCTCACGTCGCGGCTGGAGCTGGGCCTGCTGTCCAGGCGCGTCGGTCGTTTCGACAATCCTTGGTACCAGGCCGCCCGCGAGCTGGTCGTCTCGGCCATCGAGCACTTGGCCGTGCGTGAGAACGCGGACGGCGTCAATACCGATGACCGAGGACACCGACTTGTTCTTCGGTACCGCGCATGTCCGTGGCGCCGAGGCCATCAAGGCGGTCTTCGTCAAGATCGACGAACCGCGCGCCTACTACCTCGACGACGGAGAACCGCTCCAGATCAGGGCCATTCGCATCACCGCCGGGCCGCTGGATAGGCCGGTGCGGGCTCATGCGGCGGTCGCGGCAAGGGCTCGTCGCGGGTAGGCCTATCTGAGATCAACTACTCTGTGCGTTTATCTGTTTACACAGAGTTATAGCCAGCGTACGGTAACGCTATGTGCACGGAAAGGCAGCCGTCGCGCCTCCCGGAACGACCATGATCGATTCATCGGTCGACGCTTCTCCTCTCCTCCCTCCTGACAGCAGCGCCTGGCTGGGCCGTACCCTCGCGCTGAGCTGTGGCCTGTGGCACGGTGCGGCCGATCTCGATGCCGCTCAGCTTGGCAAATACCGGCTCCTGGCAGACTGGGCGAGAATCACCGCCCACGTACGGGTCCTCGATGTCGGCTCGGGCCACGGCGGCATGTTGCGGCATGTGAGTGACGAGTGCGGGGTGACCTCCGCCTGCGGGATCGATTCCTCCGGCGAAGCGTGTCAGGCCGTCATGCGGCTGGGGCTGCCGGGCGTCCGTACCTATCACGGTGATTATCGCGGCTTCGCGCCCGACCGGCCGTACGACGTGGTCGTCAGCATCGGTCTGCTCGAGAACGTGGCCGGTCCGCTGGAGGCGGCGCGTCAGCCCGACATCTGCGCGGAGTTCTTCGCCCTCGCCCACGCGTGGACCGCACCCGGGGCCCGGCTTGTCCTGGAGACCACGATCTCAGGGCATCAGAGCGACTGGCCGCCGGAGGCGTCCCGATATCTCGAGGCGATGCGGCGCCTGGGCCTGAGTGGTGCGCTCCTGTCGCTCGACCGGTTGCTGGCCACCTGCGGGCAGTGGTGGGAGCCCATCCACGTACGCACCCATCGCGACGACTACGCCCGCACGTTCTCGGACTGGGCGAGAAGGTTGCGTGCTCTTCCGCGGACGGTTCAGGACTCCACCTTGGCTGACTGGCTGGAGTTCACCACGAATGGTGCGGTGCTCTTCCGGCATGGTGCCCTGTCGGTCGCGCACCTCGGGCTCCGCCGGATCGACTGCTCCGGCGCAAGGTTCCCCCGCTCGCCTGCGGCGGGAAGCCGGTGAGGCATGGGCTGCCTCGACGGCGACAACCAGATCGGACCCTGAAAGGAGGAGAAGCATGTTCTCGACGAAGACTTCGGTCGAAAGCCTCAGCGCCTGCCCGACGACGCTGAGTGACGACAGGGTGCTGGTCGCACCTATTACGTCTAGTTCCAGCAGCGCGGCAACGGCCTGACAGCAGAAGCCGTGCCCCGGTTCCGGCCGGGGCACGGCCCCATCGCAGGAACAGACCGCCAGGAGGACGGGACAATTGACCGCGAACAACTCCGCGGTGCTGAGCTCGGCGCTCGGCGCCAACTTCTTCCGTGCGGCCGGCCCGTGGCTGGACAGCACGGCCTTCCGCACGAATCAGCTCCGCCACGCCTATCTCGGCTTCAGCCGGTCGGCCTCACCGGCGGAGGAGTTCCTGTACGCGACCCGGGTGAGACGCCACGACCGGGAACTGCAGTGCTCGGTGGGTGACTATCTGACCGCTGAATGCCAGGGCATGCTCGCGCACACCGACGAGGAGCACATCCCCGACGCGCGCCGGATCGAGCTACCCGAGTCGGCCGCCACGTCCATGACCTTCGAGGAGGCGCTCGCGCACCGGCGCAGCATCCGCTCCTTCAGCGGAGAGCCGGCGACGCTGGCCGAGGTGGCCGCCCTGCTGCGGGCGGCCGGAGCGCACCACGACCACCAGCCCGGCCGGCCGCACCGCGCGGTGGCCAGCGGTGGCGGCCTCTATCCGGTCGAACTTCACCTGGCCGTACGCGACGTGACCGGCCTGGAACCCGGCCTGTACCGCTACGCCCCTCGCCTGGACGCCCTTGATCACTATGGCGGCGCCCAGCAGGTGCTCGCATTGCTGAACTGCGGCATCAACGAGATGCCCGACGTGCTGCCGGTCGATCGGGCCGCGGTGCTGGTGCTGCTCGTCGCCCGCCCATGGCGGTCCATGCGTAAGTACGGCCCGCGCGGGCTGCGGTTCGTGCTGCACGAAGTGGGGGCGATGTCGCAGCACGTCCATCTTGGCGCCGCCGCCCTCGGCCTGGCCGGCACCGACTGGTCGACCTACTACGACGAGGAGGCCCATGAGGTCCTCGACATCGACGGGTTGCGGACCGCGCTGCTGCACCTGATCGTGCTGGGCCGGCCGAGGCGCGAGGAGCCGGCTCTTGAGACCGCTGGGAGGCAGGCGTGACCGAGCCCGTGTCGCCCCGCGTCAAGCGTTCGTTCTCCATCATCGGCCATGACCCCGACACCGTAGAACTGCGCCACGGCGTATGGAGCTCCACCTCGCACACCATCACCGACGAGTCCCGGCGTGGCTGGTTGTTCTCCGCGGTCGACGCGCTGGACGGGTCCCGGAGCCTGGCCGCGGTCGCCGAGAAAACCAACATCGGCATGGCGGAGCTGTCCTCGCTCATCGACCATCTGCGCGGGCTCGGCGCGATCGAGGACGGTGCCTCGTCGGCCCTCGACCACTACCTCGACCGCTACGCGGATCTGCTGACCGGTCCGCCGCCGGTCGCCCGGCCGGTACGGGTCATCGGCGACAGCGCGCTGGCCGCGCAGGTCAGTGAGCTGATCGCGATCAGCGATCCGGAGCTCGACGTTGCCGACGCCTCCGGAGACACGGCCCTGCGCGTGCTCGACGACCCCGACACCGGCTGGACCGTCCACGGGCTGCGGCTGCACGAGGTCGCCGACACGTTCTCCTCCTGGGAACAGGCCATCGTCGTGTGGGCGGGCCTGCGAGTCGACCCGGTGGCCGCCGGCCTGTTCAACCGGATAGCGCTCGAGGCCGGGATGTCGTGGCTGCACGGCGCCATAGACGGGCCGTTCCTGTTCGTGGGCCCGACCTTCCATCCTGGCCGCGGTCCGTGTTACGCCTGCCTGGAGAAGCGCGTCACCATGAACCTCACCGACGGCGACGGTTACCGGCGTTACAAGAACGCGCTCGCCAGCGCCGAAGCCTCCGGCGGGCGCTCGCCCGTCCTGCCGGCGCTGTCCTCCCTGCTCTGCTCCTACCTGGCCCTGGAGGCGATCAATCTGGCGCGCACCGGTGCCTCCTTCACCAACGGGAAGATGCTCGGCTTTCACCTGCCGACCTGGGAGACGACGGTCAACGAGATCCTGCAGATCCCCGGTTGCCACGCCTGTTCCCCCATCGCCCAGCGCGACGAACCAGAGCTGTACTTCCAGGCCAAGGAGTGGCTCCATGGCTGAGGCCGCCGATCACCTGATCCGGCGTACCACGCCCTTCGACGCCGTCACCCGCTCACTGTCCCGGCGCATGCTGAATCCCGTGTGCGGCCTGGTGCCGCGGCTGAAGTTCAGCGTACGGACCCGCGGCGAACCCCGCATCGCCATCGCCGGCGCCGAGCTCACCGGCGTGCACCTGCTCTACGACGGCAAACCGATACCGGCGGAAATGCATCACCTCGGGGGCGCCGGTGTGCTCCTCGACGAGCCGCTCATCAAAACACTCGGCGAATCGGCCGAACGGTACTGCCACCACTCCTACCTCGCCCACCATTCCGGCCAGGTCCGCTTCGCCAGTTACCGGGAAATGAGCCGCGGCCACGCCGGCCTTCCGGCGGAACGGCACCTCTCCTTCTTCTCCGATGAGCAACTGGCGCGCGACGGATTCCTGTTCCGCCGGTTCGACGCCGACGCCCCGATGAGCTGGCTGCCCACCTGCTCCCTCACCGGGGATGACCTCTTCTGGGCGCCCGCCCAGCTCACCATGGTGGGCTACCGGCCCCGGCTCGGGGACGGTGAAGTCTGGCTCAACGCGGCTGTCACCACCGGCACCGCCACGCATAGCGATCCCGGCAAGGCCCTGCTCAGCGCCATCGAGGAGCTCATCCAGCTCGACTCCGTGATGGGGCACTGGTACGGCGGCCAGCCCTCCGTGAAAATCCTGGCCGACGCCCGGTTGCGCCCCCTCCACCGGCTGATCGGGCGTTACTGGCCACGCGATGCCGTCCCGCCGGAGTTTCACCTCCTGCCCAACCCCGACCTGCCCGGCTTCACCATCGCCTGCCTGTACCGCAACGGCGACGCCGCATGCGCGCCGGTCGTCGCCGGCCTGGGCAGCGACCGCCGCCTGACCCACGCGATGTACAAGGCGCTGCTGGAGGCCACCGCCATCGCCCGCTACGCGATCTGGAAGGCCACCACCTCCGCCACGAACGGGCGCGCCCTCGACAAGGACCGCTTCTTCGACCTGGAGGACAACGTCGTCCACTACGCCGACCCGGTCAATGCCGCGATCATCGACAAACGTTTCGCCGTCCATGTGGAGGCCATGGCCAGCGATCTTCCGCCGGACCCTGCCACCGACACCCGCTCCGGCGCGGCGCACCTGGTCAAGGCGTTCGCCGACACCGGGAAACAACTCAGCTACCTCGACCTCACCACACCCGACATCCGCCGCCTCGGCCTCACCGTCTGCCGCGTCTGGTCGCCCGACACCCTCAGCCTGAGCCTGCCCAGCGCAGCCACGCTGCTGCATCCTCGCTTCGCCGCGTACGGCGGCGTGACCAACCTCGAACCGCACCCCTATCCGTGACCACAGTGGAGTAGCGCCGGCTCGGGGCAGACCGGCGGTGGTACGGTAACGCCACTCGTGAACACCCCACCCAGGTCAAGGGCCGCTTCCCGGTTATGGGAGGCGGCCTTCCGCGTTGCTGGGTGATTGACTACTCCGGATGGAGCAAGCGATGCGGACTCGACGAAGTGCCCGGATTGTGCTGCTGGATCAGGATGATCGGCTTCTGCTGATCCGGTGCAGGGATGACGGCGTCATCGTCGTTCCCGGGTTTCCGGTCCGGGAGTTGTTCTGGGTGCCCCCGGGCGGAGGATTGAAGGAGGGCGAGGACTTCCTTCAGGCCGCTCGTAGGGAGTTGCTGGAGGAGACCGGGCTGACGGAGGTCGAGTGGGGGCCGTGCCTGTGGACCCTCGATGCGGACGTCCGGTGGGGCGGCGAACCCCTGCACATGCACGAGCGGCACTTCCTCGCGCGGGTGCGCGGCATGCCGGCCATCACCCGCGCCTACCTGGAGCCGGGTGAGCAGCAGGGGATCATTGATCATCGATGGTGGTCCTTGGCGGAGCTTGTCGCTGCCGAGGCCACAGAGACTCTGCGGCCGGTGGGACTTCCGGAGCTGTTGGCCGATGTGCTGGCTGTAAGGGGACATCCGTCGGGTGAGCCGCGTGCCCTGCGCATATAGGGGTCCTGTCCCCTGAAGCCGTCAACCGTCAAGGAGTCCGGTGTCGTGGGCGCGGGCGACGGCCTCGGTTCGGGTGGCGACGCCTAGTTTGACGAGGATCCGCGCCACGTGGGTGGCCACGGTGTTGGTCGTGATGAACAGCTCCGTGGCGATCTGCGGGTTCGACCGGCCGCGGGCGAGCACCCGCAGCACCTCGAGCTCGCGGCGGGTCAGGCCGAAGTCGTTGCGCACCGGGACCTGCGCGGCGTCGCCGAGTCGGCCGTGGGCGGTGATGTCGTCGATGCGGGCCAGCAGCGGCGCGGCGCCCAACTCGGCGGCGAGGGCGCGGGCCTCGCGTAGCCGGGAGCGGGCGCCGGGCCGGTTGTTCGAGGCGAGCGCGACGCGGGCGGCGCCGGTCAGGGCGAGTGCGGTCTCGTACCGGTTGCCGAGGTCGCGCCAGGCCGTCACGGCCGCGTCCCAGGAGGGCAGGTCGCCGGAGCCGGCCTCGGCCTGGAAAGTGAGCCGGTAGGCGGTGAGCGCGGGGGTGGCGGCGCGCACCGTGTCGGTCACGCGGGCCAGCTCCGCGAGTCGGTCGGCGCTTTCGGCGGCGACTCGCCGGTTCCGCGGGGCGGCGGCCCGCCGGACGCGCTGGACCCGGGCTCCGAGCACCGCCAGCCGTAATACCTCGTGTGTCGGCCAGGTGGCCGGTGCTACCGACAGGAGCTCGCCGAGGATCCGGTCGGCCAGGTCTGCCTCGCCCTGCTCCAAGGCCCAGGCGACGCGCTGGACGGCGAACTCGGCCTTCGCCTCGGCGGCCCCGGCGGCATGCCGCGCGAACTCGCTCACCTGGCGGAACAGCAGCTCCAACCGGTCGGTCTCGCCCCGGCAGCGGGCGATGTCGGCGGCCGCCAGACGCAGGAACGCGGCGTACAGCGGCGGCGGCCCGTCGGCCAGGGCCTCGTCGACGACCCCTACGGCCTCGTCCCACCGGCCGAGAAAGCGCAGGTGGATGGCGCGGGCGTTGGCGAGCATGCTGCCTCGTGAGCGGGTCCGGCCGAGCCGTTCGGCGGCCCGCTGTCCGACGTGGGCGAGTTCGGCGCCCTGCTCGTAGAGGCCCATGGCCTCCATGAGTCCGGCCTCCCACTGGAACGTGGTCAGGAACGTGTGCTCGTCCCCGGCCGACTCCGCGGCCCGCCGGGCCTCGGCGTAGGTACGCATAGCCGGCTCGAAGACGCCGTCCATGCCGTCGAGCGCGGCCAGCACCAGCAGCGCGGGAGCTCGCAGGCCGTCGTCGCCGAGCCGTTCGGCCAGGGTCAGTGCCTCGGCCGCGTACTGCCGGCTCTGCTCCAGGCGGTGCGTGGCGACGCCGACGAAGCCCAGCGCGGACAGCAGGCGGCTGCGCAGCGCGTCCGACGAGCCGGGCGGCACCAGCGCGACCGCGTGTTCCAGGTCGTCCCATCCGTTGCCGTCGACGCGGCTCTGCGACTGGCCGCGCAGGCCGAGCAGCCGGGCCGTACGCAGTGGTTGGCTCTCCGGGTCGAGCTCGGCCAGGGCAGCGGTGGCGTGCGCGACGCCCGCGGCGGATTTGCCGGCTGCGAAGGCTGCCGCCGCGGCCTGTTCCAGAACGGTGGTGCGGTCGGCGTCGATGAGGAGGGAGGGGGCGGCGACCTGCGTCCAGCGGGCCAGGACCAGTTCGAGCAGGTGGAGTTGCTCGTCGTAGGCGTTCTGCCGGCCGGCGCGGTCGGCTGCGCGCCACGCCGCTGGCAGCGCCTGCTCGAACTCGCCGGCGGCCGTCCAGTGGTCGGCCAGGGCCGTGCTGTCAGGGGTGCGGGCGGCGAGCCCGGCGGCGTATCGAGCGTGGGTGCGGCGCCGCAGTGCCGGCGGCAGCGAGGCGTAGACGGCTTCGCGGATCAGGTCGTGCCGGATCGCGTACCCTTCGTCGCCGGCCACCACGAGGTCCCGCCCGGCCAGATCCTTGAGGGCGAGCAGGAGCTGCGTCTCCGGCAGGCCGGTGACCTCGCCCAGGACCTCGTCGGTCAGCCTGATGCCGGAGACGGCCAGGGCCGACAGCACCTGGTGAGCCAGATCGGGCAGGTCGGTGATCCGGTCGAGCAGCAGGGTCCGCAGGTCGGCCGCCGATGCCTCGTCCGTGGTGCTCAGTGCCTCGACGAACAGCGGATTGCCGCCGCTGCGCCGGTGAATGGCGCCGGTGCGGGAGCGGTCCGGCGGCCGGCCGTCGATGGCCTCCAGGAGCTCGGCCACGTCCTGGTGCTCCAGTGGGCCGAGACTGAGGCGTACCAGGTCTCGGCCGCGCCCCAGCTCGGCGAGCAGTCGCCGGTTCGGGTGGCCGGTGGCGAGCTCTCCGGTGCGGACGGTGCCGATCAGCAGGACGGTGGCATCGGCCAGGTTGCGGACCAGGTAGGCGAACAGTTCGCGGCTGGACGCGTCGGCCCAGTGCAGATCCTCCACGACCAGGACGACCGGCTGTGCCTGCGCGACCTGGCTGATCAGGGCCAGCATCTCCTCGAGCAGCCTGGTCCGCGCGTACCGGGCGGGGGCGGGGCCGAGGTCCGGCAGCCAGTCGCCGAGCGTGGATCCGGCCGCCGGCAGGAGTGCCGCCACCTGGTCGCGGCCGAGCCGGCGTACGAGGTCGCGTACGACGGCGACAAACGGCACGTACGGGGCGCCCTCCGAGCCGAGTTCGAGGCAACCGCCCGACAGGACCAGCGGGTCACCGGGAAGCGCCCGCACCACGGTGGTGACCAGCCGGGATTTGCCGATGCCCGCCTCACCGGAGACCAACGCCGTGACGGGCCGCGCCGACCGGGCTTGGGCGTAGGCCGCCCGCAGCGCGGCGATCTCGTCCGCCCGGCCGACCATCACCGGGCTGACGGCCGACCCCACCATCACCTACCCGCCCTCCAAACCCGGACCCGATCTCACCAAGTCTGACGACGACAGCCTCCCGCCCTGGACGACACCCTGGGTCGTGTGCCCCGAACACCCCGGAAGGAAGCAGAAATGACCACTCAGCAGCGTACCGTCGTGGCCAACATCGCCCTCTCCCTCGACGGACGCGTCGCCGGCCCAGGCGGCGAGTACGACATGAGCTGGATCGTCCCCCACGCCGTCAGCGACGGCGCCCGCGCGCACATGGTGGACGTCACCCGCCCGGCCACCACGGCGCTGCTCGGCCGCAAGAACTACCAGGGCTTCGCCGGCTTCTGGCCCGCCGTGGCCGAGGACGACAGCGCCGACCCGAACGACCGCGCGTTCGCCCGCTGGCTCAACGACGTCGAGAAGATAGTTTTCTCCGGCAGCCTGGAGCGGGTGGACTGGGACAACGCGCGCCTTGCCACCGCTGACCCGGCCACCGTCGTCAAGCAACTGCGGGAGCGGCCAGGAGGCGACATCATCGTCCTGGCCAGCAGCAGCGTCATTCGACAGCTGCTCGACGCGGGCGAAGTGGATCGGCTCAGCATCACCCTGTGCCCGGAGCTCGTCGGCGGCGGGGCTCACCTGTTCACCGATGGCCCGGCCGGGTCCTCCTGGTCGCTCACCGCCACCAGCACGACCGCCACCGGCGCGATCTGTCTCCTGTACGACCGGATCCGCGCGGACCGTTAGCCACGACATCCCTTTGACAGGAGAACTCCATGAGTCACACGCAGCCCGTAGCCGCCTCGCCTGCCCGGACCCGGATCCGCGAACACGTTGGAACGGCCGCTCTATGGGTGGCGCAGGCCGTCCTGGCCGTCCAGCTCGGCCCCGCCGGCATCCTCAAGGTCACGAGCGATCCGGCGATGGTGGAGATGTTCACCGCGATCGGGGCCGGACAGTGGCTCCGATACGCCGTGGGCGTCCTGGAGATCGCCGCTACACTCGGCCTCCTGATTCCCAGGCTCTGCGGGGCGGCCGCACTCGGCGTGGCCGCCCTGATGGCCGGCGCGACCATCACCAACATCTTCCTTCTCGCTGCCCCGCCATGGCTGCCCATCGGTTTGCTGGTGGTGAGCGCGCTGATCGCCTGGGCACGCCGAATCCAGATCAAGGCCCTTCTGCGGCCGGTCCACTGACAAAGGAGATTCGACATGAGCAAGACAATCATGGGCTGCGCGGCGGTCTCGCTGGACGGTTACATCGCCGACGACCATGACGCGGTCGGGCCGCTCTTCGACTGCTACAGCAACGGAGACGTCAGCTGGTCCTTCCCTGACGCTGACGACGAGTTCCGGACCACGCAGGCGACGGCCGATTTCATGCGCGCCCAATATCCGGACATCGCCGTCGTCGTCATGGGGCGACGGCTGTTCGACCTGACGAACGGCTGGAACGGCAGACCCGCCGCGGGCGAACACGTCTTCGTGGTCACCCACGAACCACCGAAGAACTGGGAGCATGCCGGCACGGCGCCGTTCACGTTCGTCAACGGCGTCGAGGCGGCCATCAGCGCCGCTCGGGACTACGCCGGCGATCGGATCGTCGACGTGGCCGCCGGCCAGATCGGCGCCCAGGCACTGCGGCTCGGCCTCATCGACCAGATCGTCGTCAACGTCGTGCCCGTGGTGCTCGGCTCGGGCCGCCCGTTCTTCGCGACGGGTCCACTGGCCGCTCCGATCCTGCTCGACAATCCTTCGCAGGTCGTCCGCGGGGACCGCGTCACGCATCTCGTGTACGACGTCGCGAAGAGGTGAGCAGTCCAGGGGTGCGCCACTTCGCGGAGAATATCGTGATGAAGTAGCGTGACCTGGGTGACTGCCGGGTCGGCCTTGGGCCACGCACCAGAGAGCAGCCCGGCTGACGCTTGATCGCCGGGCGGGCCCGTGGCCCGCCGTCTTCTTCTCCATTCAGTACGGCACAGCAGGAACCACCAATGGAGAAGAATGGATTTCAACAAGCAGGTCATCGACGAGTTCCGCGCCAACAACGGCCAAGTCGGTGGCTATTTCGAGGGAGCGAGGCTGCTCCTGCTCACCACCACCGGCGCCCGCTCGGGCAAGCCACACACGACCCCGCTCGCCTACCTGCCCGACGGCGCCGAGGGCATGCTGGTCATCGCCTCCGCCGGGGGAGCGCCGAACAACCCGGCCTGGTACCACAATCTGAAGGCCGACCCGCGAGCCACCGTCGAGACCGGTGTCCTCATCTTCGATGTCGAGGCGGAGGTTCTGGAGGGCGCCGAGCGTGACGCGGCGTTCGCCCGGGCGGCGGAAGGCGACCCTGGCTGGGCCGACTACCAGGCCAAGACGACGCGCACCATCCCGGTCGTCGCACTACGCGTGACCGGTCCGCCTCGGGACAGCGCACCGTCCGTCGGTGCGTACCTCAAGCTGGTGCACGACGGTTTCCGCCGCGAGCTCGCGCTGATCCGCAAGGAGCTGTCCGAATCAGGACGGCCAGGCCTGGGCGTACAGCTCAGGATCAACTGCTTGACGGTCTGCCAGGGCCTGCAACATCACCACACGGGCGAGGACACCATGATGTTCCCCGGCCTGGCCGAGCGGCATCCCTCGCTCGCTCCGGCCTTGGAGCGGCTGGCCGAGGAGCACGAGCGCATCACCGTACTCCTGGAAGAGCTGAAGCAGGCCCTTTCTGGTGGGGATCCGCTGAAGGTACGGGCCGAGGTCGAACGGCTCGTCGATGAGCTCGAAGCGCACCTGACGTATGAGGAGGAGCAACTGATACCGGTTCTCGACCTCGCCTGACGGCGGTGCCCAGGGGGAGGATCGGACTCTGGACAAGTCCGATCCACCCAGCTCAGGCATGCTCAAGCGCTCTAGGGGAGCGTCGATGCGCTTTGACCCGTTCGCGGGTTGCGCAGCGGCGTGAGCAGTAGTGGCGTTCCGGGCCGCTGCCGTGGGCGATGAAGACGTTCTGGCAGGCGGATGATGCGCAGATCCTGCCGGGCGGGCGTTGGTGGTCCCAGACGAGGACCGTCAGCGCCATGCAGGACGAGGCCAGGAGCCATTCTTCCCAGGGTGCGTCGTCCTCGTGATCGAGGTGCGGGTGCCAGGGGGTGCTGCCGCCGTGCGAGGTGAGGCGGAGCGGTCCGGTGTGCTCCCGCAGGAGGTGGTTGAGGGTGGCCGCGGCGTCGGCGGCGCTGTCGGCGGCGAAGACCTCCCGCAGCTGAGCGGCGGCCGTGCGCATCGCGGCGACATCACGGGAGGTCAGGTCGATGGGGTCCAGCTCGCCGTACGCGCGGAGTACCTCGGCGACGGTGCTGGGGTCGGCGCGGTCGTCGGCGACGGCGTTGATGAGGGCTGCGGTGCGTCGTGCCGTGGTCAGCACGGAGTGCCGGGTGGACCAGTCGTCGGTGGTGTAGGGCACCCACGGAATGTAACGCATATTGCGATGTTTTGCGTTACTTTCGTAGCGTCTCCCTGGTGAAAAGACTGAGGCCCTATCTCGCCGGCGCTGTGGCAGCTCGTGCCGGGGATGAAATGTCGGGACCGGCGCTGATGCTGGCGGGATTCGCCCTTTCCGGATCGACCACGGAAGCCTCGTCGCTGCTCGCGGGTATCACCGTCGCCGCGGCAGTCGGTGGCCCTGTGCTGGGTGCGCTCCTCGACAGAGCGGCGCGACCGGGTCGGCTGCTGGCCGGCGCGCTCGTGCTCTACGCTGCGGGCCTGGGGATGATCCTGGTGGGGCTCGGCCGCCTTCCGATCGCCGTCAACGTGCTGATCGCGGTGTTCACCGGGCTGCTGGGACCTGCGCTGTCGGGTGGCTGGACGGCTCAACTGCCCCGGGTGGTGTCGCGCGCCGAACTGCCCCGGGCGAACGCGCTCGATGCGATGACCTTCAGCATCGCGAGCCTGGCCGGACCGGCTCTCGCCGGCGGCGTCGCCGAGCTACTGGGGGCGCCGATGGCTGTGACGGTCTCCGTGGTGCTCATCGGCATGGCAGTGGCCGGCGCGTGGACGCTGCCCGCACGTTCCGGTTCCGCGCGAGACACGAACTCGATGATCGGCGACCTCGCTGCCGGAGCGCGGATCATCGTCAGACGTGCGTGTCTGGCCCGAGCGACACTTACCTCGGTCATCTCCTGCATTGCCCAAGGAATGCTGACGGCCTGCATCCCGCTGCTCGGCGAACGTGTTCTCGGGGGAGCCGGTCGCGGTGCGCTGCTGCTCTCTTGTGCGGCGATCTCAGCTTTGGCGGCCAATGCGGTGCTCGCTCGGTTGCCTCGTTCCGTCACCCCTGACACGCTCATCTGGGTCGGTGCCCTGATCCAGGCTGCCGCGTTGGCCCTGGCCGCGATGGGTCAACCAGCCGTACTCATCGTCGCCATGCTCATTGTCGGAATCGGGCAAGGGCCCCAGCTCACCGCCTTGTTCGCGGTGCGCCACCGGGAGGCTCCGGAGCACCTGCGTGGCCAGATCTTCACCACGGGCGCCAGCCTGAAGATCACCGGCTTCGCGCTGGGGGCAGCCGCTGCGGGGCCGATCGCCACCTGGTCACTTACCGGTGCCCTGGTGTTGGCGGCCACTCTGGCGGTCTTCGCGGCACTCGCCTTCTGGATCGTCCCGCCGAGAACCCGCGTTTCAGAGGGCGTCCTTGGGCAACACCGGCCTCGGCCAAGACTCGTGCGGTGGCGGTGACCAGTGGCCGGCCCTGCTGGGTCAACACGCCAAGCGGAAGCCGATCGCGTAGATCGGTCTTTCGAACCAGCCGTGGCGGCGCCGGGTCCTGGCCAGGTCTCCGTATCTCGTGAAGCTTCCGCCGCGGGCGACGCGGTATTGCGGGGCCGCTGTCGTCAGGTCGTCCCGGACCACGTGGCCGCCGGGGTACGGGCGGTACAGGTCTGCCACGTACTCCTCGACATTGCCCCCCATGTCGTCCACGCCGAACGGTGACCTGCCATGGGGGAAGACGCCGACCGGCGTGGTGTCGAGCACGCCGCCTTCGATCGTGTTGAGCCGGGCCGGGTCGAAGTCGTCGCCCCACGGGAACTCCCGCCCGTCGTACCCGGCGGCGGCGTACTCCCATTCGGCCTCGGTGGGCAGGCGGAACGCGCGGCCGGTCCGCTGCGCGAGCCACGCCGCGTACGCGTCAGCGGCCGCCGGTGGCACCGTCCACACCGGATGGTTGGCGTGGTGGTGTGGGTACGTCCCGAAACGCCAGGACGTCGGCAGCCAGCGGGCTCCGGTGTCCACCAGGAATTCCCGGTAGTCCTGGTTGGTGACGGGAAACCGGGCCAGCCGGAACGCGGCGACGTACGTCTCGTGGTCCGGGCACTCCTTCTCGATCCACTCGGCACGGACCCCGACCCGCCCCCACGTGTCCACGACGGCGCTGACCCGCTCCGGTGGCAACCCGAGGCGCACCCGGCCGCCCGGAATGTCGATCATGAGCGGCTCGAACGTGCTGATCCTGGGGTCGCCGACCAGCCCGAGGATCGTCGCCGCGGCGACGCGCCGCGGCAACGGAACCTCACGGTCGTGCGCGAGGTCGACGAGCGCCGCCGGTGCCGCGCCGACCAGGTCGGCATTGGCCGTGAACAGGTCGGCGGGCAGTCCGTCGACGAACCCTTTCGGTAGGCCCATGGCGTCGCGATCGGTCATGTCGTTGGGATTGCGCACCAGATCCGCCGTCATGGCGTGGGCACCTCGTAGACGGCGCCGTCATAGGAGCTGGCGAGGAAGACGTCGCGCTTCGCGTCGTAGGCCATGGAGGATATCCCCGACGCGGTCGGCCGGACGGTCACGGGCCACGTGTCCGTCACCGCTGGGGAAATAGAGGCGGATGTTAGCCGGGTTCTCTCAGCTCAGCCAGTCCTAGGGAAGTGCCGCGAGCATTCGCTCCCCCGCCGCCCGCAGGTGAGCGGTCATCGCGTCCGCCGCGGCCGGGGCGTCGCCCGCTACGACGGCCCGCACGATGGCTTCGTGCTCGTCCCGGGTGAGCTCGGCGGCGCCTTCCCGGGCGTAGAAGATCCGGAAAGCGCGCGAACGGACGAACAACCGCTCCAGCGTTTCGGCCACGATCAGGTTCCCGGACATCTCGGCGAGTTTGCCGTGCAGTAGCTCGTCGGCCTTGGCCAGCAGGGTGAGATCGCCGCCGGGCACGTCGACCTGCTGGCGCAGGAACGACCTGTCCTCCGCGCGGAACTCCTGGGCGGCGCGGGCGGCCGTGGGCGGTTCGAGCAGCAGCCTGCACTCGTACAGGTCGGAGATCGTCTTGCCGTTGGGCAGGTCAGCGGCGACGAAGCCGCGATAGGGATGCTTGCTGACCAGGCCGTCGGCCTCCAGTCGCCCCAGGGCCTGGCGGATCGGTGTGTTGGAGATCTTCAGCTGTGCCGCCAGAGCGTCGATCTTGACCCGGCTGCCGTGCGGGATGTGGCCGCTGAGCAGCATTTCCCGCAGCACGTCGTACACGTCGTCGGCCAGCACCTGCCGCCGGGGGAGCGCCGGTGCCGGCGCGGGGGTGTCGGTCATCCAAGCCTCCTGTGTTCACAACATAGCGGCAAATGGGGGGTTGACGTCCTCGTAACGTGCATGCAACATCTGACTGAAGACATCGTACACGATTTTTCCGAGGCAGCTGTGATCAGATTTCGCATCCCTTTAACGGCGTGCCTCGCAGGCGCCCTGCTCGTCGCATGTTCGTCCAACGCGCCCACAGCCGTCAGCGGGGCCATCACCGAGGACCGCGACGCGACGTTGCTGGTGTGGAGTGACCCCACCCGGCTGGCCGGGTTCGAGCAGTTCAAGAAGACGCACCCGAACCTGAAGACGAAGGTCGAGACCTACGACGGGCAAAGCCTGCTGACGAAGATTCAGCTGTTCAACCGCACCGGCAAGGGCTGGCCGGACGTCATCTTCGCGGGGCAGCCCAACGTGGTCTCGCAGTTCGCCGGGAAGCTCAACTACGCGCAGCCCCTCGACTCGCTGGTGTCACAGCAGATCCGGCAGGGTTTCGGTACGGCCAACGCGCCCTGTGAGGTCGGCGGCAAGCTGTACTGCCTGCGCAACGACCTGGCCCAGACCGTGCTGTGGTACAACAAGCCGCTCATGGAGCGCTTCGGCTACCAGCTCCCCAAGACCTGGAGCGACTACCGGGCGTTGGGTGAGCGAGTGGCCAAGGAGCACCCCGGATACGTCATCGGCAGCGCGGGCAGCTTCTTCACCTACTACGACTACTTCTGGTCCAGCGGCTGCCCGATCCAGCAGGTGACCGGGCCGGACAAGGCGCACATCGACCTGAAGGATGCCAGGTGCACCCGGGTCGCGGACGTACTCGACCCCCTGATCAAGAACGGCTCGGTCACCAAGGCGGGGCTCTTCGACCCGGAGATGGCCAAGCTCGGCAAAGAGGGCAAGGTCCTCATGCTGCCCGGCGCCTCCTGGCTCGGCGATTACCTGTTCAAGCCCAAGAACCTGTTCGCCACGCCCAATGGGCAGATCGCCGCAGGGGCGTACCCGTCGTGGGATGGCGAGACGACCAACTGGTCCGGCAGCGCGGGCGGCGGCGTTTACCTGGTCTCGCGCCACTCCAAGAACATGAAGGGCGCCGCCGAGATCATCCAGTGGATGACCACCGACGTCGGCTACCAGAAGGACGCGCCGACCTACCCTGCCTACGGTCCCTCGGCCGACGCGTGGGCCAAGCGGCTGGCCGGTGACCCGTTCTACGCCGCCGACCCGTTCCCGGTGATGCGGGAGCAGGCGGCCAAGGTCAACCCGGTACAGCAGCCCACCCGCTACGACGTCGAGGGGGCGTTCACCCAGACGGTGGTCCCGGCGATCCGCTCCGGCGGCACCGTCGCGGCCAGTCTGGACGCGCTGCAGACCGAACTGGTGAACCTGGCGAAGGCCCAGGGCTATGACGTCGGGTAAGTTGTTCGGCTGGCTGTGCGTGGCCCCGTATCTGGTCCTGCTCGCGGCCTTCGGGATCGGCCCCGTTCTGTACGCCCTCTACGAGTCCTTGAGCGACCCCCGTGCCTACGTACACGCGGTCGCCGACTTCCGCTTCCTGCCCGCGGTCGGCAACGTGTCGCTGTTCATGGCGATGTACCTGCCGGTCATGGTGATCGGCGTGCTGCTGCTGGCGCTGTTCGTCCAGGAGCAGCGTCCCCTGTACGGCACGGCGCTGCGCCTGGTCTACATGCTGCCGGGCGCGGTCACCGGCTCGGCCAGCGTGCTGCTCTGGTATGTCATGCTCCAGCCCGCGCTCAGCCCCTTCGCCCCACTGCTGCACGGCCTGGGCATGCGGACCGGCAACGACGTGCTGAAACCGTCGTACCTGGTGGTGATCTTCGCGTTGATGGCCTTCGCCACCGGGTTCGGCCAGTGGGTGGTCATCATGTACGGCGCCCTGCAGGGGGTGCCGCGCGAGGTGCTGGAGGCGGCCAGGGTGGACGGCTCCTCCTGGTGGCAGACGACGCTGCGGGTCAAGCTGCCGCTGATCTCCAAGTACGTGGTCTACATGGTCATCCTGGCCTTCACCGCCGGCCTGCAGATCTTCATCGAGCCGCAACTGCTGTACGGCGTCGCCTTCACCGGCTCCAAGTCGTGGTCGCTGAACCAGCTCGGCCTGCTGTTCGCCTTCGACAACGGAGACTTCGCCGCGGCTGCCGCGCTGTGCCTGATGCTGCTGGCCGTCTGCACCGTTGCCGCCTGCTTCCTGGTGTTCAAGGCCAGGTTCTTCGAGACGGAGATCGACCGATGACCGCGCGGCTCGGCGGGGCGTGGGTCTGGCGGATGTCCGTGTCCGTCGTCCTCGGCCTGGTGGCCCTGGCCTGCGCGCTGCCGCTGGTGTGGCTGGTGCTGGCGCCGACCAAGTCCGACGCTCAGCTCACCGGCGGGCATCCGTTGTCCTTCGGCTCGCTCGGCGGCTACCTGACCGCCTGGCGGAACCTGACCACCTTCAACGACGGTGTCATCTACCAGTGGATCGTCAACTCGGCGCTCTACACCGGCGGCGCGGTGCTGCTGTCGGTGACCACCTCCCTGCTGGCCGGGTACGCGCTGGCGGCGACGAGGATCGCCGGGCGGCGAGTCATCCTCATCGCCACGCTGCTGGCGATGATCGTGCCACCGGCCGCGCTCGTGCTCCCGCTCTTCCTGGAGGTGAACGCGGTCCAGCTCACCGGCACCGTCTGGTCAGTGGTCCTGCCCGCCGGCCTGTACCCGTTCGGGGTCTACCTCGCCTTCATCTACTTCTCCACCATGCTGCCGCGCGAGGTGCTGGAGGCGGCCAGGATCGACGGCTGCTCGGAGGCCGCGCTGTTCGGCAGGGTCGCCCTGCCGCTGGGCAAGCCGCTGATCGCGCTGCTGACCTTCTTCGCCTTCATCGGCAACTGGAACAACTACTTCCTGCCGTTCGTGATGCTCGGCGACGACGAGACCTTCAACCTTCCGGTCGGGCTCGGCGTGCTCATCTCCGGCTCACCGGCACTCAATCCGGCACTGGGAGGCAGCGATCTGCCCATCCATCGGCCGGAAGCAGCGATCACAGGTGTGCTCACCGTGGTGCCCGTGGCGCTCGTCTTCCTGTTCGCCCAGCGCTACCTGGTGCGCGGGCTGCTCGACGGCGCCGTCAAGAACTGAACCGCAACGGAGTGAATGTGAAGATCACTGCTGTCGACGTCGTCCTGTGCGCGCAGCCCGCCGTCACGCCCGTCTTCCGCTGGCGCGACGGCCTGCCGGGGTCCGAGCCCGCGCACACCGGCGGCTGGCTCGTGCTGTCCACCGACGACGGGTACACCGGCTACGCCTACAGCCAGCGCGGCGCCATCCTGGCCGACATCGTCGACCGGCGGCTGCGCTCCGAACTGCTGGGCGCCGACCCGCTGCGGCGCGAATGGCTGTGGCACCGCGTCTGGGAACTGGACCGCATCGAGGAGATGCCGCTCTACATCCACGGCCTGGTGGATGTGGCGCTGTGGGACATCGCGGGCAAGGCGGCCGGGCTGCCGGTGCACGAACTGCTCGGCGGGTACCGCTCCGCCATCCCCGCGTACGCCTCCACCGCGACCTTCGCCACCATCAGCGAGTACCTGGATGTCGCCGACCAGTGCCTGGAACTGGGCTATCCGGCCATCAAGCTGCACGCCTGGGGGGACGTCGACCGCGACATCGCCCTGTGCGCGGCCCTGCGTGAGCACGTCGGGGACTCGGTGCCGCTGATGTACGACGGATCCGCCGGGTTCGACCTGCTCGACTCGATCAAGCTGGGCAGGGTCCTGTCCGAGGCGGGATACCTCTGGTACGAGGAGCCGATGCGCGAGTTCAGCGCGACCGCCTACCAGCGCCTGGCCGAGAAGGTGGACGTGCCGCTGATCGTCGCCGAGACCAGCGACGGCGCCCACATGAACACCGCCGACTTCATCGCCAACGGCTCCGCCACCGCGGTACGCACCAGCGCGGGCCTGCGTGGCGGCATCACCGGGGCCATGCGCATCGCGCATCTGGCCGACGCCTACCGGATGCGCGCCGAGGTCCACGGCGGCGGCATCGTGCACACCCACCTGTGCATGGCCATCCCGAACACCACCTACTACGAGTCGTTCGTCCCCGCCAACCCCGTCACCAGGGAGGAAGCGGTCGATGCCAACGGGCTCGTCCACGCGGGAACCGCGCCCGGTATCGGATACGAGGCCGAATGGGAGCGCACGTCCGTACCGGCTGGGCTGGAACCCTACACCTCCTGAAACCCCCCAAAAGAGGAGATCATCGACATGAGCGACAAGCGGAGCACCGGCCCGAGCAGACGTGCTGTCCTGGCGACCGCCGCCGCGCTACCCCTGATCGCGGCGACGCCCGCCCAGGCGAAGGCCAAGGGCTGGTCGTGGAAACTGCTGACCGACGGCGCCGACGTGTGGCAGCGCAGCTACTGGAAGGGCGCGGAACAGTTCGACTTCCGGCTCGGCGGTGGCGGCTCTGTCCCGCAGATGCGGCACTGCCCGACCGGCTACCGGCCGCTGCTCTCACCCACCTACGAGGGCGAAGAGACCGACCGGGTCATGCAGGCCGTCTTGTGGGGCCTGAACGTCGAGGCCGCGACCAACGTCCTCGACCGGCGCTGGAACGTCAACCAGGCGGGCACCCGTCCCGGCGCCTACCAGCGCACGGTGCGCGTCGAGCGGACCAACTCCACCACCACCGACGTGTGGACCATCGCCGACAGGCAGTGGTACGCCGAACTCGTCGCCGACTTCGCGGGATCGGACGCCGTCCCGCAGCTCACCCGTTACACGAGGCTGTCCAGCGGTGCGCTGGAGATCCGCCGCGTCATCCGGCTGCCCAAGGTTGTCAACGCCGGGGCGACGGTCGCCAACGTCGAGTTCTACCTGGAGAACTGGCTGCCGTTCCTGCGCTCCGCCGACGCCTTCACCGCCCTGGCCCTGCGGCTGGACGCCAATGGCGACCCGAGCGAGTGGTATCGGGCAGGCGAGAACATCCCCTATTACCCGTGGACGCCGACCGGCGGCACCAGCGGCTACGCCATGGTCTACAAGGAGGGCGCGCACAGGACCACGCCCAACGTGGCCGTGGTCTTCTCCAAGAACCCGGGCACGAAGTACGCCACCTCGGCCGTCTTCGAGAACGTGCGCAACTCGATGGACTGGGACACCGGCATCGGCATCCTGCCCGGCGCCCACATCACCGGTGGGGAGGCGAACAGCATCCTGGACTACACGATCCGCATCGTGCCCAACGGCGGTACCAGCGCCGGCCTGGTCACCAACCTCGACGCGCAGGTCGCCGCGATCCGGCCACCCGCTCTGTACGGCCCGGCTCACCCGCTGTCCGGCGAACTGGGCACCATCGCGGCGCGACTACGCGGCTACCTGACCTCCGCCGAGGGAACGCGGACCAACCACCTCGCCCCGCTCCTCACTTGAGCGCACCCAGGGTGATGCCGCTGGTGACGTAGCGCTGGAAGATCAGGAAAAGGATGACGATCGGGAACGTCGCGATGACGAGCCCGGCGAAGAACGCCCCCTGGTCGCTGACGAACTGGCCCTGAAAGGAGAGCAGGCCGACCGACAGCGTGCGGTTCTGCGGCCGGGTCAGCAGGACGACGCCGAACTGGACCTCGCTCCACACGAAGATGAGGCCGAGCAGCGTGACCGAGACGAAACCGCCCTTGCTGATCGGCAGGACCACGCGGAGCAGCGCGGCCAACTCCCCGTAGCCGTCGATCTTGGCGGCTTCGAGGAGTTCCCTCGGTACGGCGGCGAACACCGACCGCATGATGAGGGCGATGGTGGGCGTCATGAACGCCGCGTAGACGAGTGAGACGCCCACCACGCTGTTGAGCAGCTGATACCTGCCCAGCAGCTCGAACGTCGGGATCAGCGCGACGACCAGCGGGACGCTCAGGGCGAGGACCATGACGCGGCTGACGGTGTTCGACAGGCCCCTGGTCGCCCGGGCCAGGCCGTAGCCGGCGAGGCTGCCGCAGGTCACGCCGATGGCCAGGCTGCAGAGCGCCACCAGCAGGCTGTTGATGATGTACGTCGACAGCGGCGCGCCACCGACCACGCCGCGCCAGGCGTCGGCGTAGTTCGACAGCACCCACTGGCCGCCCAGCCCCAGCGGGTGGGCGTAGATGTCGCTGGTCGAGTGGAGCGACAGCAGCAGCATCGACACGAACGGCACGACCGTGATCGCCGTCCAGACCAGCAGGAGGGTGTAGCCGACGTACCAGAGCGGGCCGTGCCGCCAGACCGATCGTCGCCGTACGGCCGTCCGCCGCGCCTTCATCGCGCGTCCAGGGTCTGCTGGCGGAAGATCCGCATGACCGTGATCCCGATGACGGCGACGATCAGCGTGGTGATGACCGCGGTGGCCGAGCCGTAGCCGTAGTCCTGGTCGACGAAGGACTGTTTGTAGACCAGCACCGGGAGGATGCTCGTGGAGTTGCCCGGGCCGCCTCGGGTCATCGCGTAGATGACGCCGAAGGCGTTGAACGAGAACACCGAGGTCAACGTGGTGATCGTGCCCAGCATCGGCACGATGTTCGGCAAGGTGATCCGGAACAGCCGGCCGGCCGCGCCGACGCCGTCGAGCGTGGCCGCCTCGTGCACCTCCTCGGGGATGGCCTCCATCGCGCCGAGCAGGATCAGCATCGCGTACCCGGTCTGCGTCCACACCGCCACGAAGATGGCCGCGTACAGGGCCGTCGAGGACGACGCCAGCCAGGCGTGATCGTCCCCGAGCCCGATCAGGCCGAGCAGTGAGTTGACCACGCCGGTCGTGGGCTGGAACGCGTTCGACCAGAAGATGCCCGCGATGCTGACCGGGATGATCACCGGCAGGAACCAGACGACCTTGAAGATCCGGGCGCCGGGGACCTTCCGGCTGATCGCGTTGGCCAGGAGAATGCCGAGGGTCACCGTGAACACCACGGTCCCGATGAAGAACTGCAGGCTGGTCCCGATGGACTCCCAGACCAGCGCATCGTGCAGCAGCCGCCGGTAGTTGTCCAGGCCGTGGTAGACGACCGCGCCGACGCCGTCCCAGGCACCGAGGCTGATGCGCACGGATCCGGCGATCGGGTAGGCGACGAGCACGAGCAGCAGCACCAAGGCCGGGAGCATCATCGCGATCGGGAAGATCCGTGCCCTCTGGCGAGGTGGCCGCACCACGATGGCTTTGTCGGCTGTCATCAGTCCGACGCTCCCGACACCTTGCCGGACTGCAGGTCCTCCAGCGCGGACTGGAACTGCTGCGCCGCCTGCTGCGGGGTCAGCTTGCCGGCCACCAGCTTCTGCAGCACCGGCACCGAGAACGCCTGCCCGAGGGTGGACGGCACGGTGGAGTCCCAGATGTTGACCAATCCGACGGACTGCGACAGCTCGAACTGCTCCTGGACCAGGTCGCCGAGGTTCGACAGGCTCGATGCGGGGATCGTGCTGAACACCGGGAGCGAGCCGGTGGCGGCCACGACGCTGACCTGGTACTTGTCGGTCATGAAGAACTGAAGGAACTTCTTGGCCAGCTCCGGGTTCGCCGCCTTGACCGGGACCACGAGGGTGTCACCGTTGAAGGCGTCGAACGGCGTCTTCCGGCCCGGGGTGAGCGGGGGCAGCAGGAACCAACCCATCTCGAACGACGGCTTGGCCTCCTTCAGGCTCGCGTAGCTGTAGTTGCCGCCCTGCAGCATCGCGAGCTTTCCGCTGGTGAACAGCCCCTGGGCCTGGTCGGTGTCCATGCCGAGCATCCCGTTCTGGTAGATGCCCTTGTTCTGCCAGTCCTGGATCGTCTGGAGCACCTTCACGAATCCGGGGTCGGTGTACTTGACGTTCGTGGGGGAGCCGGGCTTGAAGTTGGTGAGCAGGGCGGCGTAGTCATCGGCCGACACCGCGGTGGGCAGCAGCGCGTCCAGCGTGTGCCCCAGGTCGTACGGGCTCGAACCGCCCACGCCGAATCCCTGGTAACCGGCGGCCTTGACCTTGCCCACCATGGACTCGAAGTCGGCGACGGAGGCGACCTGGTGGTCGGGCGGGTCGGTGACGCCGGCCTTCGCGAAGGCCGCCTTGTTGTAGTAGACGGGGTTGATCAGCAGTTGCTCGTAGAGGACGCCGTAGTGCTGCCCGTTGGTCGTGTAGTAGTCGACCTGGCTCTTGGAGTACTTGTCCGCCAGGCCGGCGGCCTTCCAGACGTCGTCCAGCGGGGTCAGCTGCTTGTTCTTCAGCAGTGCCGACCAGACACCCGTGCTGCGCTGGAGGTAGCCGATGTCCGGCGTGCCGGTCGAGCTGAGCAGTGCCACATTGGGGCCGCGGGAGCTGCCGGAGTCGACGCCCTCGAAGGTGACCACCGTGCCCGGGTTGGCCTGCTCGAAGTCCTTGCCGACCTGCTGCATGGCGCTGGCCAGCGGCCCGGTGGGGATCTGGATCCGGAGCGTCTTGCCGTCGCCGCCGCCCGGTCCTGTGCCGGTGCCGCACGCGACGACGGCGGCGGTGAGCAGGACGCCGGCGAGGACTGGCCTGGCCGCTCTGAGAGTTCTAGAGAGTCGCACGGGACACGTCCTTCCAGGGGGCTGACAGCTCTATGCCCGAATCGGATACGATACGATTTGCATGAGGATGCAGGGCGTTTTGGTCGTGTGTCAACCACGAATAGGGAAGATGTCCGGGTACGGTGGCCGCAGATGGAGGGGCGATGAGTGACTCGGCACCGGTGGCAGGCGCGTCCGGCGGCTCGGGTTCCGACGAGCCGGTCAAGATCAGCGTCCGCGAATCGGTCTTCCAGGCGCTGAAGGCCCGGCTCATGGATCACGACCTGGAGCCCGGGACGAAGCTGTCGATCGACGGACTCGCCCGCGAGCTCGACGTGTCGCAGACGCCGGTCCGCGAAGCGCTCGCCCGCTGCGAGTCGGAGGGGCTCGTCGTCCGCCGGCCCAACACCGGCTATCTGGTGGCTCCGCTGCTCGACCGGGCTGCCCTCGATGACCTGTACGACGTTCGGCTGCTCCTCGAACCGTCCGCCGCCGCGCGTGCCGCACGCTACGCCACGGCCGCCGAGGTGACCGCCATGCGGGAGTCGCTGGAGCAGATGATGTCACCGCTGCTGGGCGACACCTACGAGGCGTACCGCGGCTTCGCGGAGCTGGACGCCCTGTTTCACAACGCGATCGCCGAGGCCAGCCGCAGCCCGCTCATCGCCGACACGCTACGCAGGTTCCGCGCGCACACCCATGGTTATCGCCTCTACTTCCGCCACGGGATCGCCACTCAGGCCGCCGATGAGCACCGCGCGGTGCTCGACGCCATCTGCCGCAAGGACCCCGAGACGGCGGCGAGCGCCATGACCGCCCACCTCGAGGCGTCGCGGTCACGCCTGACGAGCGCCTACGAAGCTTGACCCAGAGCCGTGTCAAAGGGCGGATAGCTCTCGTCGGACATTCGATCGGCCGCGTCGATGTAGTCGGCGAGAGCGGCGCGGGATCGGGCGAGCCGGTCCATCTGATCGTCCAGCCGCCGCAGCCGTGACCGCATCGCGGCCAGCAACTCGGGACAGCCGAGCAGCTCCGGGGCTTCTCCGACCGCACAGGGCAGCAGGTACGCGATGTCCTCAGAGGACAGACCCGCGCCAAGCAGGTGCCGGATCTGCTTCACCCGCAGTACGGCGTTCTCGTCGTACTCGCGATAACCGTTCGCGCCGCGCTCCGCCTCCAGCAGGCCCTGGGCTTCGTAGTAGCGCAGCTGATGGGCGTGCACGCCCGTCCGACGACTCAGTTCCCCGATCAGCATCGAAACCTCACTTGACCTTCACACCGGTATCAACGTTGACGATGCTGCCATGAACCGCAAAACCGACACACCCGTGACAGTCATCGGACTCGGCCTGATGGGCCGGGCACTCGCCGGCGCGTTCCTGAAGGCCGGGCATCCCACAACCGTGTGGAACCGTACGACCTCCAGGGCCGACCACCTGGTGGCCGAGGGCGCACGCTTGGCGCCGACGGTTGGCGACGCGCTCAAGGCAAGCCCTCTGACGATCATCTGCGTCACCGACTACCCGGCCATGCGCGAGCTGCTCGGCGCGAGCGACGGCGAGCTGGACGGCAAGATGTTGATCAACCTGACCTCGGGCGACTCGGCCCAGGCCCGGGAAACCGCCCAATGGGCCGAGCAGCGCGGCGCCCATTACCTGGACGGCGCCATCATGGCCATCCCGTCGGCGATCGGGACCGCGGAGGCGGTGATCCTGCACAGCGGGCCGCGGCCGGACTTCGAGGCGCACAAGCCGACGCTCGACGCGCTCGGCACGGTCACCTACCTGGGTGCGGACCATGGGCTGGCGTCGCTGTACGACGTGGCCGGCCTCGCCATGATGTGGAGCGTCCTGAACGCCTGGCTCCAGGGCACCGCCCTGCTCAGGACGGCCGGTGTGGACGCCGCGACGTACGCGCCTTTTGCGCGGCAGATCGCCGCCGAGGTGGCCGGATGGCTGCCTGGTTATGCCGAGCAGATCGACAGCGGCTCCTTCCCGGCCGAGGTGTCGGCCCTGGAGACCGACGCGCGGGCGATGGCCCACCTGATCGAGGAGAGCGAGGCGGTGGGCGTCAACGCCGAACTGCCGAAGTTGATCAAGGCGATGGCCGACCGCTCGATCGCCGCCGGACACGGTGGGGAGCAGTATCCCGTGCTGATCGAGGAATTCGGCAAACCCCGCAACGACTGACCCTGGCAAGAGGCTCTTCGCCCGTAACCGGGCGGCGCCGGGAGAAGAGCCTCTCGTCCGCGGGCTATTGTCCCGGAGTGCCGTACACGCTGACCTCCGTGAGGTGGAATGACAGGTTGGCGGTGTTGTGGGTGCCGACCACCCGGACGTAGCGGGCCCTCGCCTCGGTGGTCATGGTGTCTCCGGCGTCGGTCGTGGCCCGGGGGCCGCGGCGGCCGCCGAGGGTGTACCAGGTGGTGCCGTCGAGGCTCCCCTCCAGCCGGTACTCGTAGTAGCGCCCGCCCCCGACATAGTTGCGTACATTGACGCGTGAGATGTCGTTGACCGTGCCCAGGTCGACCTGCCACCAGGTGGTGTCCCAGGTCAGCTGGCTGGCGAAGTACGGTGAGTTGGCGCGGTTGCCGTCGTTCGCGTGTTCCGGGCCCCGGTTCGGCTCCCAGCTCAGCGCGGTGACCGGTTTGCGGAGGCTCTGCAGCGTGTCCTGCGCGCCGTCGCGGGCGGTCGACGGGGTCGATGCCGGATCGGTCAGCATGGCGACCGCCTGCTGGCCGGTGTACCGGTTGGCCGCGCTGACGAACAGGCCGGCGTCGAGCGTGGCGCCGGTGCCCGGGACGGGGGCCGATCCGATCAGCGACCAGTTCTTGCCGTCGCTGCTGCACGAGCCGGTCAGCCGGTCGCCGGACTTGCCGATGCGCACCTGCACGGGCGGTGTGAACCCGCCCACTTCCGTGTACGAGTCGAACTGCCCGTTGCCGTCGGAATCCCAGCTGAACAGGCAGCCGTGACCAGGGGTGATGGCGATGTTCGCGTAGCCGGTGGAACCGGGGGTGGCCAGGTCGTTGCTCACCACCAGCCCAGCGCGGGTGTAGTCCGACGAGCCGTCCTGCCGCAGCACCGTGCTCGCGAGCTGCTGCCCGTCGGCCAGGGCGCCCTTGCGGTAGGCGGTGGCCAGCTCGTTGGTCTCCCGCCACAGGTCCGCGCCACTCGCCGCGATCGCGATCCCGCCGTCGACGGGGGCGAATTCGGCCTGTGTGTTGCTCATCGTCTGGTACGACGTGGGCACGGCTCCGGCGATCAGCAGGCGGGTCGAGGCCCGGTCCTGCCGGGCGACGTCGTCGGATCGCCAGGAGGCGGTGACGTCCAGTGCCGGCGTACCGCCTGGGGCGCTGTCGGCGGGAACGGTCACCGTCCACGTCGTGGTGAGCTTCTCGCGCGGGGCGACGTGGTCGGCGCGGGTCGGGGAGGTCGCCCGGACCTGGTATCCGCGTGGGGCATCAAGCCCGAGCGTCACCTTGCCGGTGGGCCGCAGCGCGTTGTCGTTGGTGAACACGGCGGTGACCTGCACCGTCTCACCCGGCTTGACGCCCTTGCGGTCGACCCCGACGGTCACCGCGCCGTCCGGCACCGCGGCCACCCGGCTCGCTTCGCGGTAGAAGTCGCCGCTCGGTTCGGAGGCCAGCCTGGTGCCGGCTTTGGCCCAGCCCTGGGCGACGGCGAGCCAGTCGATCGGCTCGGGGTACTCCTTGCCCGAGCGCAGCGCGGTCTTCAGGCTGTCGAAGAACAGCTGCCACCGCTTGACGTAGTACTGCCCGACGAGGCCGTTCATCTCCCTGCGTGCGTAGTCCTGCAGCCGGGCGCCGCCGGCCCAGAGCGTGACCAGCGACTTGAGGTTGTAGTCCAGGGTCGCCGCTTCGGCCGGTGTGGCGGCCTGGCGGCGGGCCTCCTTCTGCCATGCCCCGAGCAGGAAGTTCTCATCGGTGCCGAGCAGCCGGTCCATCAGCCGCATCTGGTCCAGCCACTGGCCGGTGAGGCGCTCGAAGCGTTCGAGATCCTTGGCGCGGTAGGCGGCGCGGATCTTGGGCAACTGCAGCCGGCTGTGGTTGGCAAGCACCTGCCGGGCGACGTCGACGAGGTCGTAGCGGTAGGCGCCGGAACCGCGTAGGCGCCGGTCGATCTGGAGCAGCTCGTCGAGTGCCTTGTCGAAGGTGGCGATGTCGTACTGCAGGGGGTAGCCGGTGTTCGCCAGGCCGGGCTCGTCGTCGTACAGGCCGGTGACGTGCCGGGAGTCGGCGCCGGCGGGCCAGCTGTAGACGGTGTCGAGCAGGATCTGCCAGGCCGCCTTGGCGTGCGGATCCTCGCCGCCGTATCGGGCGGTGGCGTAGTCGCTGAACCACTGCCGCATGTCGACCGGGCCGTCCTGCCACGGCAGGTCGGTGAAGAACGCGACCGCGGCCGGGTTGTTGTCGATGGCCTCGGGCATCAGCGCGATGCCGTTCATCGCCGTGCCGGCCTTGTTGCGCCATGCGTGGAACTTCTCGTTCCACAGTGTCAACCTGGCGCCGAGGTTGAAATGACCGCCGAAGTTCCAGATGGTGCCGAACGCGTATCCGGTGCCCAGGAAGTCCTTGTCCCGGTCGGTGATGCCGGACTCCTCGCTGATGCCGTCGACGATGAACATCTTGGTGCGGTCGATGGCCTGGAGCGTCGCCGGCAGCGGGTTGCTCTGCCAGCCCAGGATCGTCCACAGCGCGTTGGGATGGGCGGTGTTCAACGCCCGCTGCACCGCTTGGGACGCCTGCGCGACGTTGACCGTTCCGGCCGTGCCACCCTCGTGCAGCAGGTCCATCTTGTACATCGTGCTGGCCCCGAACAGTTCGGTCTGCACCCGATAGAACGTGGCCGCGACGCGGTCGAAGATGGGATTCGTCGGGTCGAGCCAGTGCGGGCGTTCGAGCTGGTTCCAGGTGCCCTGCGGGACCGTGTTGGCCCCCGGATTGCGGACCTTGAAGTCCGTCGGCACGGTGCCGAAATAGCCGGGCAGCACGGGGACCATGCCCAATGACCGGAGGCGGTCGGCCATCTTGCGGCCGAGCTCGATCCGTTGATCGATGAGTCGCTGGGAGATCGGGCTGTCGGTGCAGCACATGTTCTGCAGCAGCCACCAGGACTGGTGGCCCGGCTGCGGGATCCACTGGCGCGTCTCCTGGTCGGAGTAGCCGAACTCCTTGAGGGCGCGCTGGTAGACCGCCTCCTGGCCCTCGTAGACGAGCACCTCGTTGATGCCGTGCAGCGCCAGGACGTCGATCCGCCGCTGCCACTCCTGCCAGCTCAGGTACGCGCCCGCGTACCCCTGGTTGGTGTCGTTGAGGGCGAAGCGGTGATCCACCGAGGAGGTCTTGGCGATGGGGGCCGCGGGCAGGGGGAGGCGCAGGGGCAGGTCGACCTGGGAGCCGTTGATCGAGATGTCGGCGTGGGCCACCTGGCGCAGGTAGTAGCCGAAGCCGGTCAGTTGGGCCGCGGGGGTCGTACCGGCGACGACAAGGCGACCGTTTTCGGCCTGCACCAGGTACCGGTCCCGGCCGGTGCCCTTGTCGATCGTGCGCAGGGTGACCTGCTTGGCGCGGGATGTCCCGATCAGTCGTTCCAGAGCCTGCGCCGCTGGGCTGTCGAGCCGGGCGGGCGCCGGCTGTGCGGATACCTCGGCCACCGCCCCGGGCTGGGAAACGAGCGGCGCGGCGAGCGTCGTGAGTAGGACGGCGAGCGCCATCAGGTGGGGTCGCCATCGTCGCGATAAGTGCGCGGCGGAGCTATGCGGTTCGCGGGAACGGGTCATCGGGCGGCCACCTCCGGACCATTTATGTAGCGACCTTTCGTAAGCTCGCTGCGAAATATACTCAGCCACAGGTGCCAGGAGGTCAAGATCAGATGAACGAGGAACGGCCGGCGGGCACGCCGGTGCTGCGCAGGATGAACCGGGCCGCGGTGCTCGACGCCGTCCGGCAGTGCGCGCCCGAGCCGGTGCGGCTGGCCGAGCTCGCCCGGCTGACCGAGCTCACCCGCCCGACGGTCACCCAAGCCGTAGAAGATCTGCTGGCCGCCGACTGGCTGCGGCAGCACGCACCCGAGCCGGCCACGGTGGGCAGACCGGCGACGCGGTTCTCACTGAACGGCCGGGCGGCACCCGTGCTCGCCCTGGACGTGGGGCCGCACACCGTGACGGCGGGGGTCGCCGACCTCGCCGGTGAGCACCTCGCGGTGATTCGCCGGGCGGTCCGTCGTCGCGATGCCCAGCACCTGCTCGACGCCGTGGATGAGACAGCGGGTGAGGCGCTGGCGGCGGCCGGCCTGGCCGCTGAGCGGATCTCGGCCGTCACCGCGGGGACTCCGGGCATCGTCGAGGCGACCACCGGCCGGGTGCTGTTCGCCCCGAGCATGCCGGGCTGGTCGGAGATCGATCTGGTCGGCCACCTGCGGGCCCGTTTCAGGTGCCCGGTCACGGTGGAGAACGATGCGAACCTGGCCGCCCTGGCGGCGGCCCACCAGCGCACCGGCCCGGTCACCCTGCTCGCGGTTCAGTGGGGGGAGCGGCTGGGAGCCGGTGTCGTGATCGACGGGCGGTTGCATCGGGGCGCGGGACAGGCCGGGGAGATCGGCTTCATCCGTGCGGCCGGCGGCCTTCCCGACGCGACCGGGGACGGTCGTGGGCCGTTGGAGCGCGCGATCGGGGCCGAGGCGATCGTCGAGCTCGCCCGCCGCAGCGCCGCAGCGCAGCCGGGGTCCAGGCTCGCCGGCGTGACATCCCCGGCTGCCGTCTTCGCGGCCGCCGGGGACGACCCGATCGCCGCCGAGGTCGTCGACCAGGTCGCCGCCACCTTCGCCGAAGCGATCGCGCCCGTCGTCCTCGTACTGTCGCCGCACGCGATAGTGATCGGTGGCGGCATCGCCCGAGCCGGCTCGGTCCTGCTGGACGCGATCGCACGGCACCTCGAAGACCTGACCCTCACCCCGCCAAGCGTGGAACTGTCGGCGCTGGCCGAGAACACCGTGCTCACCGGCGCGATCCAGCTGGCCCTGGACGAGGTGTGGCGCGACACCCTGGCTGCCTGCTGATCGGCTGCTAGTTCGTGTGGAGTGCCGCGTCGAGGATCGAGTCCAGGACCCCCTGCGAACTCTGGAGCTGGCTGATCATCTTGGCGAGGTGCGCGCGTTCGCGCCGTAAGTCGTCGATGAAGGTCGGGCAGCCGGCAGGCACCATCAGTTCGTCATCTCCGTGTACGCAGTGCAGGACCCGGGCGATGACCGCGGTGGAAAGCCCGGCGGCGAGCAGGGCGCGGATGTGGCGCACCGCCGCGACGTCCGCCTCGGTGTACTCGCGGTAGCCGTTGTCCAGGCGGACCGGCCTGAGGAGACCCTGCTCCTCGTAGTAGCGCAGCAGCCGCCTGTTCACCCCGGTCTTGTGAGCCAGGTCGCCGATCCGCATCCGATTCCTTCCGTTGACCTTCACATGGATGTGATGCCTTACCGTCGCGAGTATCGCCCATCCAGAAAGCAAGGAGCATGTCGATGCCGGGTGCCGTGATCATTGGTGCAGGTCCTGGGATCGGGCAGGCGGTAGCTCGCAGGTTCGCCAGGGAGGGGTTGCCGATCGGGCTGATCGCCCGGAGCGACCGGACGTTGCGTGCCGCGGCCGAGGCGGTCGCTCCCAGTGGCGTCCCCGTTGTCACGTTGGAGGCCGACAGTACAGACCAGGCCGGGCTGAACGCCGCGCTCGACGCGGTTGTCCGCGAGCACGGCGTACCGGACGTCGTGGTGTACAACGCCGCGATCATCCAGGCGGACGCGCCGGGCGAGCTGTCGGTACGCGGTCACATGGAGGCCTGGGCGGTGAACGTGGTCGGCGCGCTCAACGCCGCGGCGCACGTCGCGCCCGCCATGGCGGCCCGCGGGAACGGAACGATCCTCATCACGGGCGGCATGCCCGAGCCCAAGCCGCAGTACGTGAGCCTCTCCCTGGGCAAGGCAGGTGTCCGTACCCTGGTCACGCTGCTCGACCAGGAGTACGGCCCCGCCGGGGTGCACGTGGCGAGCGTCACCGTGGCCGGCCCTGTGGCCCCGGGCACCGACTTCGACCCGGACGACATCGCCGAGCACTACTGGCAACTGCACACGCAGCCACGAGACCAGTGGACCCGGGAGGCTCTGCACGCGGGCTCCCCGGGATGACCGGCGCGGAGCCACAGGTCCCGAGTGTGGCGGCGGTGTAGAGATAAGGGGCGGGTACCGTGCAGACGGTCGCATGGATGGGGTGCCGCTCCTACCGTCGGAGAGTATGCGGACCGTGGATGTACTGGTCGTGGGTGCTGGCCTGGCCGGCCTGCGCACAGCCCGCCTGCTCGCAGAACGGGGACTGAAGGTGCTGGTCGTCGACCGCCGCAGGTCGCTGTCGGCGGGCATCCGGACGACGGGCATCTTCGTGCGGCGTACGCTCGACGACTTCGAGCTGCCGGACCAGCTGCTCGGGCCCGGCATTCGGGACGTGCTGCTGTATCCGCCATCGCGGCGGGCGCCGATCCGGCTCACCAGTGACCGGGACGAGTATCGCGTCGCGGACATGGCGGCCGTCTACGAGCACGCGCACCGCACGGCCGAGTCGGCCGGGGCACGGGTCCTCCTGGGCGTGCGGTATGTCGGCGCGTCGATGGGTTTGGTGCGGTTCGTGGGTGCGGACCCGGTGACGGCCCGGTTCATCGTCGGCGCGGATGGCGCCCGCTCCCACGTGGCCCGCGACCTCGGCCTCGACGTCAACCGGCGCTTCCTGGTCGGTGCCGAGATCGTCCATCCGGTCGCGTCGCACACGGCCACCCCGGTGTTCCACTGCGTGCTGGACCCCCGGATCGCTCCGGGGTACCTGGGGTGGGTCGTCGACGACGGCCGGCACGCGCATGTCGGCGTCGCGGGATATCCGGGCGCGATGCGCACCGGCATCCGCCATCTGCTGGACGCCTTCGCCGCCGACGCGCCCGGTCGCGCGGTGCCGACCGGGCCGGTCGAGCGTCGAGGTGGTCCGATCCCGGTCGGCGGTGTGCTGCGACGGTTGGCGTGCCCCGCCGGGCTGCTCGTCGGCGACGCGGCGGGCGCGGTGTCGCCGCTGACGGCCGGCGGGTTGGACCCCTGCTTACGCATGTCCGACCTGGCCGCGAGGCTTGCCGCCGGCTACCTGCGTACTGGCGACCAACGCATGTTGAGCCAGTACGACGGGACGGCGTTGCGGAGCCGGTTCCGAGGACGGCTGTTGCTGCGCCGCGTGTTCGCCGGCATCCGATCCCCAGCCGCGGCGGAGGCGGCGGTGGCCGTGCTACGTGGTCGGGCCGGTCGTGCTCTGGTGGCGCGCGTCCTCTTCGGTGACGGCTCGTTTCCCGACGTCGGCGCGCGGCTCGCGGACCCGGTGATCGACCAGTGAACGCCTCAGCAGGATGTGGGCCTCTTCGCGTCCTGCGGGACCTCCGGCATGGAGTCCACGACCTTGGTCTCCAGCACCGCCGTGGCGTTGCTCATGGTCTTCTTCATGGTCCCGTCCGCCTGCTCGTCCTCTATCCAGCTCCGCCAGCCGAGGAACGCGTACGTCTTCGGCTCGAAGATCAGCTCCTCGTGCTCCCAGCCGTCGGGCCCCTGAAACCGGATCGAGGCGCCTACGCCCCGCCGCCCGGTCGGGTCGCTGAGGTCGGGCACCACGGTCGCGGTCGGCATCCTGGACAGGGCGTTGAACACCGTGGCTCGCGTGTCGGCATCGATCAGCGGGGTGTCCGCCAGCAGGAAGAGCCGCGTGACGACGGTCCGCTCGATCATGCGCTTGATCTCGTCGTCGCTCGGCGGGGCGGCCCCAGCGCCCGGCCCTTTCCTTCGGACGGCCGCCTCCGCGTCCGCGCGGACCTTTCTCAGGAGCCCATCGGGGTCGGTGGGGAGGGCGCCGAGGTCCTGCGCGGGCACACGTAGTGCGGCCGACGAAGGGCATTGCCCGGCACGCTGGTATTCCACCGTTCCCTCAGCCGGCAGGCTCATTTCTCCGCTGTCCCCGCTGACCGGGACGAGCTTGGCGAACGTGGAGCGCGCCAGCGCCTTGTCCGGATCGGCCGCGGGGATCCACACCTCGCGGCGGACCTCCTGGCTGCTCACCCACTCGCTTCCGCCGCGTCCGACGCCGAAGTAGTAGAGGTAATCGATGCGCCGGACGTACGTGAACTGGCCCTGGCGCGGTTCGTCGGTCCGGGCCGACGCCGCGGCCGCGTTCCGAAGCAGTTCGGCGGCGCTCGCGGGCGGGGTGCCGAGCGGGTACGTGGCGTCGTCCTGTCGCAGAGTGATCACACCGGCGGTCATCGCGGCGGCGAGGGCGACCACGAGGCCTCCCCTGAAGGCGTTCCGGGACCGCCGCGATGTCCTGGGCGGGGATGTCTCCGCCTCGACCGCCGCGGCCAGCAGGGTCCGGGCACGTGCGGTCGCCTGGGAAGTGGGGGCGGGGAGGCTGTCGTGGTACGTCTTGAGCGTTTCGAATTCGTTCACTGCAGCGTCTCCTCATAGGGGCCGATGCTCTCGCGGAGCTTGGTGCGGGCGCGGTTGAGCCGGGAACCGACCGTTCCGGCGGGGATGCCGAGGGCCTCGGAGACCTCCTCGTAGCTCAGTTGCGCGCAGGCGATCAGCAGCAGTACGTCGCGGTCGCCCGGCGACAGCAGCGCCAGGCCGGCGGCCAGGCGGGGCTGCATGACGGCCGCCGAGACCCGTTGCACGACGCGCTCGTCATGGCTGGCGACCTGCGTGGGCGGCACGCTCCTGGTGAGGGCCCGGTACCAGCGGGCCTGGGCGCGGGTGTGGTCGGCGACCAGGTTGGCGGCGATGCCGTAGAGCCACGCGCGGGCGCTGGGACGCGCGGTGTCGTACCGCTTGCGGGCGCGGAAGGCGCGCAGGAATGTCTCCGCTGCGACGTCGTCGGCGGCCGACTCGTCCAGGCGCAGGTGGACGTAGCGGTGGATGGTGTCGAAGTAGCGGTCGAAGAGGGCGCCGAACCGTTCGGGGTGGCGCCAGGACTGCTCTATCAGGCAGGCGTCGGTCACCTCGATCGGCGGTGCCGAATCTTGTGGGGGAGCTGGCATGCAGGCAGGTCCTTTGCGGCTTACGTTTCCGGACATGACTAGTTCGGCGTAAGCCTGATTCGTCTTCATTGAAGCCTGCCTCACGGAAGCGTGTGACAATAGCTCGCCGCTCGATATATCGTGCCGCGTATGGTTAAAGACTCGCCCGTGATGAGCGAGCCGGCCTACTTCGTGCTGGCCGCGCTGCTCGATGGCCCCCTGCATGGCTACGGGATCATCAAACGCACCAATGAGCTGTCCGACGGGAGGGTGCGGCTCGCCGTCGGCACCCTCTATGGCGCGCTCAATCGCATGTCGGGCAACCAGCTCGTCGCCGTGGACCGGGAGGAGACCGTACAGGGGCGACCCCGCCGCTACTACCGCCTCACCGAGGAGGGCCACCAGGCCCTGTCCGAGGAGGCGGCGCGGATGGAACGGGCGGCCAGAGTCGTCACCCACCGCGCGGCGCACTGGGCCAGGACGGTGCAGGCATGAGCCGCTCGCTCGCGGAGCGCTGGTATGAGCTCGTCCTGCTGACCTACCCCAAGGGCTACCGCGCGGAGTACGGCGCCGACATCATGGGGGCGCTCATGGAGGCCGGCCGGCTTCCCTCCATCAGGGAGACGGTCGTCCTGATCCGGGAGGGCGTGGCCGAGCGCGCGAGGTTGGCGGCCATGGATCGCGTGCCGTGGTGGGCCGATGGCGTGCACCTCGGCGTCACGGTCATCGCCGTGGCGAACCTGACCTACGCCCTCATGGACCGCGCCGGCCCGGCGTGGATCGCCGTCTCCACCGTGCTGATGCTGACCCTGATGCGCGGCTGGGCACGGGTTTCGCTGCCGCTCGCCGTGGTCGTCGCGGTGTCGACGGGCCGCGTCATGATGTTCGGCGGGGACGTGACCGCGTGGGACTCGGACCTGCTCGGCCCGTCCTACGGGAACTGGGTGTCCTTGATCCCGTATGGGCTTCTGGCGGCCGGTGCGGCCCTTCTCGCCGTCCGACGGCCACGCGGACTCCGGCGGCGCTCGTGGTTCTGGCCCGCGATTCCGGCCGCCGCCGTATTCGTCGCGCTCGACGTGCCGTACGGCGAGCTGTGGTCGTTCGTGCGGGCGGGACTGGAGGCCGGTCTCCTGCTCATGGCGGTGTGGGCCACAGCCGTCGCCCGCAGCCCGCGCTGGATCACGGCCGCCGCGATGTACGTGCTGCCGATCCAGGTCACCGCCGTCGTCTATACACGGACGGGTACGCAGGAGCTGGCTTACCACATCGTCCTCGCGGCCCTCCTTCTGTCCGTCATCGCGGCGCTCTGGCTGGGAGGTCGCGGCCGGTGGGATGCCCGTGCCGGTCGGCAAGCGTGACCAAGGTCAGTCGTCGTTCGGGATCCTGGCCTCGCCGGCCGGGCGGCGGACCGCGGTCTCGATGAGCTTGCCGACCTGCGCCGCCGGAACGACGATGCCGGGTGTCCGAAGAGTCCACTCGAAGAAGGCCTCAACCCTCATGGCGGGCATTTCGCCGAGATAAGGCTGGACGTATACCGGGGTGTTCGGCTCGCTGCGCCAGCTGTCGGCGAGCGGGCCGATGTCCACCGCGTCATAGCCGAGGACGTCCAGCAGCCGGGTGGCCGCCGCCTTGGCCTCCGGGTCGTCGCCGGCGATGGGCAGGGCGCTGCGGTCCGGCCCGCCCGTGGGCCGGGCGAGGGAGAACAGCTGGTGCGGGGTGATGTTGTTGAACGCCTTGACCACCTGGGAGGCCGCGAGGTGGCGTTGCAGCAGAGCGCTGGAGGTCAGTTCGCCCGCGTCGAGTTCGGCCAGGTGGCCGTCCCGTTCGGGGTAGTAGTTCGCCGTGTCCAGCACCGTCTTGCCGGCCAGCGCTTCGGCGGGGAGGTGTTCGCAGGCGTTCAGCGGGATGGCCGCCACCACCAGGTCTCCGGCGCGGGCTGCTTCCGCCGGTGTGGCCGCTCGGGCCTGCTCGCCCAGGTCGGCGACGAGATCAGCGAGTGTCTCAGGGCCGCGCGAATTGCTGAGGACGACTTCGAGGCCGGCCGCGACGGCCAGGCGGGCAACGGAAGAACCGATCATTCCGCTGCCGATGAGTCCGAGTGTTCGGGGCATGGCTGGTCTCCGTTCGTTCGGGTGGGTGGCGCGTCATGAGCCGGCGGTGGCGAGGTCGCGCCGGTCGCGCGTGGATGGCTCGCCTGACAGCGTGGAGCCGTCGCGGTCGCTCGGACAGGCCCCTGTTCTGCGTACTCACGGCGTGATCACCTAGGGTTGGCGCGTGGACGACAGGGTCGAGCTGAGCGGGTTCCTCAAGTCACGCCGTGCCCGCCTGCGCCCGGAGGACGTCGGGCTGCGTGACTACGGCGGAACGCGCCGGGTCGCGGGCCTGAGGCGTGAGGAGCTGGCCCGGCTGGCGGGCGTGAGCATCGCCCACTACACGCGGCTGGAACAGGGCAACGGCGACAGCGTCTCCGACGAGGTCTTGGACGCCATCGGCGTGGCGCTGCGCCTGGACCCGGATGAACTGGCCTACCTGCACCGGATCGCACGACGTCCCCAGGCGTGCGCGGGGGCCGCGACCTCGTCGGATGTGCCCGCGGGCCTGCGCCACCTGCTGGAGTCGTTCGTGATGACGCCGGCGCTGGTGGTCGGACGGCACACCCAGATCGTCGGCTGGAACCAGCTCGCCGTGGCGGTGTTCGGTGACTTCCCCCGGCTGCCGGCGGACCGCCGTACGTTCTCGCACCTGCTGTTCACCGAGCCCGGTCTGCGTGAGCTGCTCCGTACCGGCTGGGAGCGGGCGGCACGCGAGCACGTGGCGCATCTACGCGTACTGCTCGGGCGCTATCGCGGGGACTCCGGACTCGCGGCGCACATCGACCAACTGCGCGAGCTGAGTGCGGACTTCGCCCGGATATGGGCGGAGCACCCGGTCGCGCGGGTCCGGTCGCGGGTGTACGTGCTGCACCACCCGGTCGTGGGCGAGCTGACCCTGCACGGCGAGCTCATCGCGCTGCCCGACGAGCCGGCGTGCTGCGGGCTGGACCTGTTCGCCGCCGAGCCGGGCTCGGCCTCTGAACAGGCGCTGCGGAAGCTCGGGAGCCCGTAACCGCTACGCTAGCTGCATCGCTAAGTATCTGATCCGCGAAGTTAAATGGAGCCTCGCATGCCCGTCAAACCGCATGACGACCACGCGGACGACCTCGCGGACCGGATCGTCGCCTCCATGACGGACCTCGCCGGCGCACTCGGACGTCTGAAGGACCTGATCGCCCAGCAGCTCGGCATCGCCCAGACCGACCTGCTCTGCCTGCACGCACTCAACCGCGCGGGAACCACCACGGCCGGCGCGCTCAGTTCGCAGCTCGGGCGGACCACTGGCGCGGTCACGCACATGATCGACCGCCTGGAGAAGGCAGGATATGTCCGGCGTCAACCTGACCCACGGGACCGCCGCCGCGTGCTCGTCGAGGCTTCGGCTCCGGGGCTCGAACGCATCGCCTCGTTCTACGAAGGGCTCGATGCCCGCAGCCGCCGATTGATGGCCACCTTCTCCGATGATCAGCTGGCGACGATCCACACGTTCCTGCAGAGCAGCTACGAAGACGCCACTGAGGAGTGTGACCGCCTGATCCAGCGGCGAGGACGATGATCCTGCCTAGCTGAAGCCGTTGGGGCAGAGGAAGGTCCTGATACTGGCCGGCGCGTTCGCGAGGAGGGCCGAGCCGTTCTCCAGTGAGCAGAAGTTGCTGCCGATCTCGGCGTTGACGAATCGGCTCGCGTTCCGCTTCGCGATCAGATCGACGCCGCCGACACTCGGGGAGTTGAGCTTGGCCGCGACCCAGAAGCCCACGCACCGTTTGCGCGTGACCATCGCGTCCTCCGGCAGGCCGCCCTGGTTCAGCGTCGCGGCCTGCCGGAGGATCGAGGCATCGGACGCGCATGGCAGGCCGGTGGAAGAGGGGCGCGGGCTCGCCTTCTTCTTTTTGGTGGGCGTCTCCTTGGGGGTCTCCCTTGGGGTGGGGGTTTCCTCGGGGGGATCGCTCGCCGTCGTCGTCTCGTCCGGGTCCTCGCTCGTGTCCGAGGTCTGGGTTTCCGTCTGCGTGGACGAGGGAGAGTCGCTCGGGGTCCGGAGTGCCTCTGGCGTTCCGGCCGAGTTCGCCGCGAAGATCGCGCCGACGGTGACGACCGCCGCTATGACGGCCGCGGCCGACCACAGCGGCGCCATCAGGCGCTTGTCGGGCGGCGGCATCCGGATGGTCCCGCCCGCCCTGAGCGCGGTGACGTGGGCGAGTAACTCGTTCGTGGTGGGCCGGGCCGCCCGATCCTTGGCGAGCGTGCTCCGTACGAGGTCGCGGATCTTCGCGGGCACCCCGGACAGGTCGGGGTCGACGCTCATGACGCGGTAGGCGAGGACGTCGGGGGCTCCGGTGCCGAACGGCGGGCGGCCCGTCGAGGCGTACACCATCAGCGCGCCCCAGGCGAAGACGTCGGCGGCGGCGTCCGCCTGGTCGCCCCGGTACTGCTCGGGACTGATCCAGCCGGGCGTCCCGATCAGCGCGCCGGTGCCGGTGAGACCGCTCTCGTCGAGGGCTCGGGCGATGCCGAAGTCCAGGACCTTCGCGCCGGAGGCGGAGAAGATCACGTTCCCGGGCTTGAGGTCGCGGTGGACGATGCCGGCCCGGTGGATGTCGGTGAGCGCCTCGGCGATGTCCACGCCGAACGAGAGCAGCTCGTCCTGCCCCAGCGGGGCGTTGTCCCGCACGTACGTGCTGAGCGTCGGGCCGGGGACGAACTCGGTGGCCAACCAGGGAGGCATCGCGGAGGTGTCGGCGGCCAGTACCGAGACCGTGCAGCGCCCGCGTACCCGGGACAGGAGATCGACCTCGCGGACGAAGCGGTCGTGGAAGTGCGGATCAGCGGCCAACCCCGGATGGATGACCTTGACCGCGACCCGGGCGCCGTCGGCCGCGATCCCCGCGTAGACCACCCCCATGCCCCCGGCGCCCATCCGGCCCACGATCCGGTAGGGACCGATCGCCTCGCGCTCGTCCATCGTCAGGGGGCCGAAGCCGCCGGGGTCGGTCATCGAGGCTCCCGATCGCCAGATCATCACAAACAGCAACGATCTTATTGACGAGTGCTCCGGTCCGCTGTCAGTGAACCGGGTCCGCTGTCGGTGAACCCGCCTGGGTGATCGGGGTTCGTGGTGCTTGGGTGTCGGGATGGAGATATTGATTCTGGGTGGAACGGCTTGGCTGGGCCGGGAGTTGTCGCGGCAGGCGATCGAGCGTGGCCATCGGGTGACGTGCCTGGCTCGCGGCGAAAGCGGGGAGGTCGCGGACGGAGCGACGCTGGTGGCCGCCGACCGGCGCGACCCTTCGGCGTACGGACCGCTGCTCGACCGCGAATGGGACGCGGTCATAGAGGTGTCGTGGCAGCCGGGCTTCGTCCGGGAGGCGCTTGACGCACTGGGCGGCAGGGCCAGGCACTGGGCTTATGTCTCCTCCGTCAGCGCCTACGCCTCCCATGCCGTGCTGGACGCGGATGAGTCCACGGCCCTCCTTGCTCCGACCGACCGGAGCGAGGTCGACCGGGAGGCGTACGGCGAGGCGAAGGTCGCCTGCGAGCAGGCGTCGGCGGCCGTCGTGGGCGACCGTCTCCTCATCGCACGCGCGGGTCTCATCGGCGGCCCGGGCGATCACAGCGGACGCTCCGGCTACTGGGTGGCCCGTGCCGCACGCGATCAGCACGGGCCGATGCTGGTTCCCGACGCGCCGGCCAGGCCGACGCAGGCGGTCGACGTTCGGGATCTCGCCGCCTGGCTGCTCGACGCCGCGGCGGCGGGGACCATCGGCACGTACGACGCCGTCGGCCCGGTCGTGTCGTTCGGGGAGTGGATCGAGCTGTCCCGGACCGTCGGCGGGCACACCGGTTCGATGGTCACCGCAGACTCGGCCTGGCTGCTCGCGAACGGTGTGGCCGAGTACATGGGTGCCGAGTCGCTGCCGATGTGGTTGGTCGAGCCGGGTTGGGAAGGGTGGTCGGCCCGGAGCGGGGCCGCTGCGCGCGCGGCGGGGCTCCGTCATCGGCCGCGGGCGGAGCTGCTGGCCGACACCCTGCTCTGGGAACGAGAGCAGGGTCTGGACCGGCCAAGACGGGCCGGCCTCAGCGCCGAGCGCGAGCGCGAGTTGCTCGACGCCATCGACTGACGGCCTTGGTCTCCTGCCCGTGCTCAGCCGCTCACCACGCGACCGGGCCCAGGCGATCGATGAAGATCCCGGTCGGGCCGTCGGCGTCGAGCGTCGCGAGTTCGACGATCGAGTCGGTGCCCTCGGTGACGGTCAGCTGGCCGGTGTGATGGTTCATGTCGGTGGCGGCGAACTTGCGGTTGGCGACCTCTCCGGGCGTGGCGACGTTGAATTTGATCTTCGGGAGCGCCTGGGCGTACCGGACGGTGATCATGTTCAGCGCCGCCTTCGACGAGCTGTAGGCGAGCTCGTGCATTTTCGAGACGGGCTGCTCCGGGTCGGTCACGACCGCGAAGGAACCACCACCGCTGGACACCATCACCACCCGCGGATGGTCCGCCGCCTGCAGCAAGGGGAGGAACGCGTGCGTGACCCTGATCGGTCCGTACACGTTGGTGTCGTAGACGGAATGAACGTCGGCGACCGTCGCCTCGGCCGGCGCGACAATCGTCCCCGGCGCGCCGGCGTTGTTGATCAGCACGTCCAGCCGGTCGGTGTGCTTCCGAACGAGCCGTACGGCCTCGCTCACCGACTCGTCCGAGGTCACGTCCAGCGGGACCATGATCACGTTCGCGCCACCGTCAGCCAGTTTGTCGGCGGCCGCCCGGCCTCGACCTTCGTCGCGCGAGCCGAGAAAGATCGTCCAACCCTGCTCCCCGAGCCGCCGGGCCGCCTCGAAGCCGAGTCCCTTGTTGCCTCCGGTGATCAGCACCGAGGTCTGTTCCGCGTTTGTCATGCCCTCTAAGACGAGGTGCCTCGTTCGGTTGTGACACCGGCTGCGCTACCCTCTTGCCGCCAGGGCTTCAAGGACAGGTGGGGATGACGCGAGAGACGGAATTCGAGGCACTTCGACCGCTGCTGTTCTCGATCTCCTACCGGATCCTGGGCAGCGTGACCGAGGCCGAGGACGCCGTCCAGGAGACCTGGCTGCGCTACGCGACGGCCTCGACGCAGCCGCGATCCGCCAAGCCGTTCCTCTCGACGACGGTCACCAGGATCTCGATCGACGTGCTGCGCTCCGCCCGGGTCCGCCGGGAGGAGTACATCGGCCCATGGTTCCCCGAACCGCTGCTCGCCGACCCCTACCAGGACCCGGAACGCGCCGCGGAGCTGACCGAGTCGCTGTCGATGGCGGCACTGCTGCTGCTGGAGCGACTCAGCCCGCTCGAACGCGCCGTCTTCGTGCTCCGGGAGGTGTTCGACTTCGGCTTTCCCGAGGTCGCGTCGGCGGTGGGCCGTTCGGAGGCGGCATGCCGCCAGCTCGCGTCACGGGCCCGCCGCCACATGCGGGATGACCGGCCCCGGTTCGAGACCGACCGAAGCAAGCGCGAGGAACTCGCGGGGCGGTTCTTGGACGCGCTCAAGAAGGGGGATGTCGACGGGCTGCGCGAGCTCCTCGCCACCGACGCTCAGCTGGTCAGTGACGGCGGCGGCAAGGTCGGCGGTACGAGTCCCGTCTACGGCGTCGAGAGGGTCGCCCGCGTACTGGCCGCCAACGTGCCTCCGCTCACCCAGATCGGCGCCGTGATGGAGGCACACGAGGTGAACGGCCAGCCGGGCGCGATCCTCCGTGACCGCGACGGCAGGGTCGTCAACGCCTGGACGCTCGACATCCTCGACGGACGCATCCAGACCATCCGCTCGGTGATCAACCCCGACAAGCTCGGGCACCTGGGCCCCGTCGCGGACGCCCACGCGGTCATCCACGAGAAGAACCAGGCTCGCCGGCGACCGACATGACCCGCGACCATCGGCGATGGTGGGCACTGGTGGCGTGCGTCCACCATTGGTAGGAAGATCACTTCATGCACTTACGCCCGCGCGTCGCCATGGCGGCCCTACTTGTGCTCGCCCTGGTCGGCGCCTGCGGAAATCCGGCCGCAGACCGGGTCTCGCTCAAGGGCGAGACGATACCCGCACCCTCCCCTTCCCTGCCTTCAGGTCCGATCGCGCCGCCACCGGTCACCGTGGGCGTTCCTTCGCCCCGTCCGATGGTGACCTCCCTGGCCGCCCCCATGGCGACCGCCGCGCCCCTGACCGCGACTGGCCCACCGCGCTTCTTCGTCACCGCGAGAACCCCGCTCGCGCACTTCCCGGACAGGTCCAAGACGGCGATCATGACTCCGGTACGGCCCGCCGTGCACGACGCCACAACCGGAGCGTTCGTGGCGGCCATCCCGCTTCCGCCGGGAGTGCGTTCCTCCTGGCACGTCCTGGCCGCGGCACCGGACAACCGGACGTTCGTGCTGGCCGGCTGGACCGGGCAGGACGACGAGCCCTTCCGGTTCTTTCGGGTCCGCCTTGCCGACGATGGGCAACCGGGCGATCCGGTGCCCGTTCCGAAGCTTGAGATCGAGGACGCGGTCGCGATCGACGCTGCCGCCCTGAGCGCGGACGCCACCAGGCTGGCCTATGCCACTTCGCTCATCGGCGGTGGCTCCAAGATCTCCATCCTCGATCTCGCCACCGGGCAGCGCCGCGACTGGAGCACTCGGCAGTCCATGGTGGGCGGCCTGGCCTGGGCGCCGGATGGCCGACGGCTCGCCTGGGTGGGCGGTATGAGGATCATCGGCATCCTCGACCTCGCCAGGCCGGGATCCGACCTGATGGCCGCCACCGGCTTCCTCAAGCGGAAAGAGGGCGGCCCGCTGGCGTTGCTGGAGTCCGTGGCGTACACACCCGATGGCAGCGCGTTGATCTACTCGGCCGCGCACACCATCGAGCGAGTGCCGGTCGACGGCGGGCGGGAACCGCAGGTCCTCGCGCGATTGACGCTGCCCTCCGACGCGTCGCTGAGCCTCCATTTCAGCCTCGACGGAACCGGCCGATACCTGATGTACGTCCACCAATGGCGAGCCTTTCGAGTAGATCTCAACGACGGCTCGACCACCTCGATGCCCATCACGGTGAAGGAGCGCCCGGGTGAGGGCGATCCGCCACGCGCCGCTTGGTGAAGGTCGTCACGCCCTGGACTCGATGACCACGACCGGGATCTCCCTCGGCGCCTTGCGCTGATAGCCCGCGTACTGCGGCCATACCCCGGTCATGGTCTCCCACAGGCGGGGTCGCTCGTCGGCGGTCGCCGGGCGGGCCACCGCGTCGAACACCTCGGCGCCGACCTGCACCCGGACCCGCGGCTCCGCGAGCAGGTTGTGGAACCAGAGCGGATGGTCGGCGGCGCCGCCGTTGGAGGCGACCACGAGATAGCGCTCGTCGTCGCGGCCGTAGATGAGCGCGGTACGGCGGGGGAGTCCCGAACGGCGGCCGGTCGTGGTGATCAGCAGGGTCGGCGCGCCATGAAAGAGGTGGCCACGGGCGCCGCCGGACTCGACGTATTTCTTGACGTGGCCGGCGACCCACTTGGTCGGGCTGTCGATCGGCTCCTGGCTCATCGTGCTCCTTCGCGAAGAGGTAACCAAATTTGGTTAACCAAATTTGGGTATCGAACTATGGCCCACTCTCCCTCCCACCGTCAAACCGGTCAGGCCGGCTCCGCACCCCGTTCGAGCCGTCCGATCAGGCCCCTGGTCCATGCCGCGTCGCCCGCGACCTGCTTCGCGCGCAGGTCGAACAGCTCCGTCAGGTGCCCCGGTCGCGGACTCTCGCTCATCACGGCCTCGATCCGCGCCCGCTCGTCTTCCATGGCCCGCAACCGCTCCTTGAGCAGCGCGACCGCTTCCTCTTTCGGCAGTGCCGGCAGCAGCGCGAGGGCCGCGTCGAACATCTCCGGACGCCGGTCGGGCACCCTCAAAGCGGTCCTGAGCAGCCGCAGGAACTCCGCCTCACCCTTGTCGTTGATGGCGTAGTCGACACGGCCCGGCCATTCGTGCACCTCGGTGGCGTCCAGCAGCCCGTCCTTGGCCAGTTGGCGGAGGGCGTGGTAGATCGATCCCGACCTGAGCCCCGCCCATTGCCCGGCCTCCCACGACTCCAGTTCGGCGCCGACGAGATAGCCGTGTGCCTGGCTGAGCCGTCGTACCACGCCCAGGACCAGCAGTCGCGTCGCCGACATCGTCTCCCTCATTCGCCGAACCGGCCCCCACTGCGTGACCGCCCGCCCGACCTAGGCTAGAGGGGCTCCCCACGCGGAAGGCCTGCGCTGGCCCGATGGCCTCCTGCGTGCCACCATTCGCAGATGATCGAATTACAACCGGAGTTGGAGAGACCTGGTAGGCAGACGGTCTTGGCCTGGGCGGTGGGGATCATCCTCACTGTCGGTCTCATCGCATCGACCGCGCTGGTGATCGCGCTCTTCCCTGACTCCCCGTATTGCGCAGAGTACACCGGGTGTCTCGGCCTGCTGGTGCAGGCGTGGGAGGTCGGGACCCGTATCGCCCGGCCGATGCTTGCCCTGACCGTCGCCTCGCTTCTCGCGTTCTACCTGCTGGCCGCCGCACTCCTGCCTGACTGACGTCAACGAAGGCGGTGTCTGTCCGCCCAGGCCGAGATGGCCGTGGCGATCGCGACAGGGTGGTCCTCCGGCGTGTGGTGCCCGGCGACGGCCTCGGAGCGTTCGATCTCCAGGCCGGCCATGTTGGCCGCGCACCACGCGACCATCTCTTCGTGCATCATCGCCCCCGGACCGGGCGCGAACGTGAGCAGCAGCTTGGGCACGTCCTCGCTGGCCGCCAGCCACCGGTCGTACGCCTCGATCCTGGCCACGACGTCGGCGGGCTCGCCGCCCAGCGGCATGGCGCGCGGCCACTGCAGGAGCGGCAGCCTGCTTTCGCGCGTGGGATACGGCTTGCGGTAGACGTCGAGGTCCCCCTGGGAGATCGGGGTGGCCGTGGTGCCCGGCAGGCCCTGCTCGATGAAGGCGTTGTCATCGAGGATCATGCCCTCGCCGACCCCCTCGGTCTTGATCGCCCGGAACAGCTCACGGCCGCCCTCCGGGAACTCCTCCCAGGTCATCGGCTTGACGATGGTCTCGGTGAACGCGATGCCGCGCACCCGATCCGGATGGCGCGTGGCCCAGTCGAAGGCCAGGGCGCCACCCCAGTCATGTCCCACCAGCACCACGTCGTGGAGGTCCAGCGCGTCGAACCAGGCGTCCAGGTAACGGGCCTGGTCGGCGAAGGTGTAGGCGATATCCGGTTTGCCCGAGTCGCCCATGCCGATGAGGTCGGGGGCCAGGAGCCGTCCGGATCCCACGGCCGGCATGACGTCACGCCACAGGTGGGACGAGGTCGGGTTGCCGTGCAGGAAGACGATCGGCGCCCCGGCGCCGGACTCCCGGTAGTGCATGGTCGAGTCAAGAATGCGCTGAACAGGCATGTTCTGGTCCTTAGTGAAGATTGAGCTGGGTGATGCGGTCGACCGCGATCTCGATGACCACGCGACCGGGCGGATTCGGGGGCGGCGTCCCATAACGCGCGACGTAACGACGTACGCCCTCGGCCACCCGCTTGGTTTCGTCGTGCACCGTGGCGACGCCCTCGAGCGTCACCCACCGGAACCCCACCGCCTGGCAGAGCGCCACGCGCCCGCCCGGCCCGGCGATGAGGTTTCTGGCCTTTCTGGTGGTGCCGATGGTCAGCACCCGGGCCAGCCCCGTCTCGCCGTCCCAGGTGAAACGGACCGCGACCACATGCGGCGAGCCGTCGGGGCGCAAGGTGGTCAGGGTGGCCACCTGAGGTTCGGCGAGGAAGCGCTCAAGGATCGGGTTCACCGGAAGGCGGGGAGGTTGCGCGCGGCCCACTCGTCGAAGGTGCGCGGCACACGCCCGAGGATGCGCTCGACATCGGGGCTGACGGTCCGCTCACCCGCGGTCGGCGCGCCGAGGATGGCCAGCGTGCCCTCGACGACGGGCTCGGGCATCACCTGGAGCATCTGCGCGCGTGCCTCGTCGCGGGTCTGCTCCACGAACCGTACGGGCTCGCCGAGTGCCCGGCCGATCGCCGCCGCCCGCTCGCGCGGGGTGACGAGCGCGGGCCCGGTCAGTTCATAGGTACGCCCGGAGTGCCCGGACTCGCGCAGGACCGCGGCCGCGACCTCGGCGATGTCGGCCGGGTCGATGATCGGCAGTCCGACGTCCCCGAAGGGCGCGGCGGCGGTACGCCGGGTGCGGACAGACTCGGCCCAGGCGTAGGCGTTGGAGGCGAAGCCGCCCGGCCGCAGGATCGTGAAGTCCGGCCCCGACTCGCGTACGACCTGCTCGAACAGGGCCGGGTGCCGGTAGACCTCGGGACGGGTGCCCGCGCCCTGCGAGGACAGCAGCACGATCCGCTTGACGTTCGCGGCCTCCTTCAGGATCCCGTGCGGGTCGTCCCCGGCCACGAGCAGGAAGAGCGCGTCGGCGCCGTCCAGTGAGGGGCGGAGGCTCGCGGGGTCGTTCAGGTCGGCCTGGCTGTGCCGTACTCCCTCGGGGAACTCGGCCGGCCGGCGGGACACTGCCGTGACCTGTTCCCCTGCGGCGGCGAGCGTGTTGACGAGCTCGCGCCCGACGTTACCCGTGGCGCCCGTGACAACGATCATGATGATTGCTCCTTGGAAAGTTAGTCAGTTAGTTGGCTGACTGAGAAGAACCATAGCGGGTCCACGCGAGGCTTGTCGACAGTTAGTTGGATGACTGACTCAGATGAGGTCGGAATATTTCCGCACATGATCGGGCTGGCCTGGTCGTGAACGGGATCCTTGTGACCGGCGCGACCGGCAATGTCGGCCGACAGGTTGTCGTCCAGCTTGTGTCCACCGGCACCCCTGTGCGGGCACTGGTAAGAGACCGATCCCGGCTCCCAGAAGGGGCCGAGGCAGCCGAAGGAGACCTGGCCAGGCCGGGCACACTGGAACGCGCACTGGCTGGGATCGAGACGGTGTTCCTGATCTGGCCCTTCCTCACCACCGAAGGCGCCCCGGCCGTCCTCGACGCGATCGCCGGCCGTGCCCGCCGCGTCGTCTACCTCTCATCGTCGGGCGTGCAGGACGATGCCGAACGGCAGACCGACCCGATCAACCAGCTCCACGCCGACATGGAGCACCTGATCGAGCGGCCCGGCCTGCGGTGGACCATCCTGCGGTCGAACACGATCGCCTCCAACACGCGCGGCTGGGCCGAGCAGATCCGCGGCGCGGGTGTCGTCCGGGGCCCCGACATCGCCGCCACCGCGGTGATCGACCCGCGGGACATCGCGACGGTGGCGGTACGCGTGCTGATCGACGAGGGGCATGAGCGTGCGACGTACGTGCTGACCGGTCCGCAGGTGGTGAGCAGGGCCCAGCAGGTACACGCGATCGGGGAGGCGATAGGCCGCCCGTTGCGCTTCGAGGAGGTGCCCCTGGAAGCCGCGCGCAAGCAACTGCTCGCGGACGGCAGGCCTCCCGCCCTGGTGGAAGCCCTGCTGGCCAGCGCCGAAACGCGACCTCACTCCGGATTGATCACCGCCACGGTGGAGGAGATCACCGGGACGCCGGCGCGTACGTTCCGCGAATGGGCCACCGACCACGCCGACGACTTCCGCTGAGCGGGCCGGTCAGGCCGCGTCGGCGCTGAGGGTCTGTGCCACGGGACGGCGAGCCGCGAAACGGGCGGGTACGGAGGCGAGGGCCACCGTCGCCAGGAGGGTCGCGAGTACGGCCGCGATGACCCACCCCATGGACGGCAGGACCAGTTCTCCGACGCTCAAGGCCCAGTACAGGACGATGCCCATGGGCGCTCCGGCGATTGCGCCGGGCAGGGCGGGCAGCAACTGGGCGACGGCCAGCCCGGCTGAGACCTGCCCGGGAGTGGCGCCGAGCGCACGGGTGATCGCCATGTTCACCCTGGCTTCCACCGCCAGGGTCCAGGTGAGCGTGATGATGTTCACGGCGGCGAGCGCGACCAGGACGGTGGTGACCGTCAGCAGCAGCTCGCGTGCTTGATCGTCTCGCAGGTTGTCCAGGGCGCCGTACCCCTTGGAGGGCTGGACATAGAGGGTCAGCCCCGATGTGAGCATGGTGACGGTGGTGGCCGTGCCGCACGCGTGCAGCACGGCGCGGCCCGGCCGGCGGGCGATCAGGCGCAGCCCGAGCATGAGCGGGGTGGGCAGCCACGCGGACAGCGGAGTCGACAGGGCCCGGCGGCGCGGACGATGGGCGCTGTCGGCCAGCGCGGGGACGGTCGCGGTGTGCAGGGCCCGTACGGTGGGACCGAGCGTGGACAGCGCCGCCACCAGCAGGGCGAAGACGGTCGTCGCGATGATCGTGCCACGGGTCGGCCCGGAGGCGGCGGAGATCAGGCTGGCGGTGGGGTTGGAGACGGCGGGTGCGGCCAGGCGGGCGACCACGAGTCCCAAGGCGTCGGCCAGGAGCGCCAGGGTCAGATATTCGGCGAGCAGGACGACGGCGACCAGTCCCGGCGTGGCGCCGACGGCTTTGAGCAGTCCGACCCGCCGCGTCTGTTTGGCGGCACGTCCGGCCGCCAGCGCGGCCACACCGGTGACGGCCAGGAAGCCGAGCAGCCAACTGCCGACGACCAGGATCGGCTGGCTGGTCCTGAGCATGTGCGAATCCTGCTCGATCATGAACTGCCAGGTGAAGAAGTTCACCGGGAAAGCCGGGTCCCGGTAGGAGTCCACGAAGGTCCCGGTCGCCTCGGGGTCGCGGAGCTTCAGGTCCAGGGCGGTGGTCACCGGGAGGTCTCGTGATGCCAGTGCCCGGGCGTCCCGTTCGGCCAGCCAGACCAGACCGCTGTAATCGTTCGTTCCGCCGCCCGGGCCGGTCAACTGCGCCCACGGATAGACGGGGACGGCCGCGGTGACGGCGATCCCGGCGATGGGAAACGTCCGGCCGGCGATGGTGACGCGGTCGCCGACATGGACGCCGAGAGCGGCGGCGAAACCGCGTTCGACCACCACGGCTCCGCCGCGTACCCAACCGCCCGAGGTCACCAACGGGCGGTTCAGCGGTCCAGGTTTCGCGCCGGCGCTGTGCACCACCGCATGCGCCTTGGTGTCGCCTGCGGTGAGGGTCGCGTACACGATGCGGTACGGCCCGTTGTGGGCGGAGACCGCAGGGTTGTCCGTCAACGACGCCAGAGCCGAGAGGTCGGCGCCCGCGGACACCGCCACCAGGTCCGGGCCGCCCGTGGCCTGCCGGGTCTGGAGGTACATCGTCTCGGTCACCGCGCTCAGCGACAGCCCCAGAGCCAGAGCCGCGGTGGCGGCGGTTATCGAGAGCAGGAGCATCGCGGCCTGGACCCCGTGCCGGCGGATGTCGGCGATGACGAGGCGGGCGACGAGTACGGCGCGGCCCATGGCGGTCAGCCCTCCAGCCCGATCATGCCGCCGAGCCATCCAGTGGAGCCGCCGGCCATCCGGGTGTCATCGACGAACATCCCGTCGCGCATCGAGATCAGCCGATCCGCGATGGCCGCGACCCGCTCGTCGTGCGTGACGATCATGAGGGTCTGCCCTGCGGAACGCAGTTCGTCGAAGATGCTCAGCATGTCGCGGGTTGCCGCGCTGTCGAGGTTGCCGGTCGGCTCGTCGGCCAGCATGAGCAGCGGCTGGTTGATCAGGGCACGGGCGATGGCGACCCGCTGACGCTGCCCGCCGGACAGCTCCGAAGGCAGATGCCGGGCGCGGCCGGCGAGCCCGACCCGTTCCAGCAGGAGCCGCCCGCGCCGCCTGGCCTCGCGCGGCGAACTCCCGGCCAGCAGCGCGGGAAGCTCCACGTTCTCCGCCGCCGACAGCTCCTCCATCAGATGGAAGGCCTGGAAGACGAATCCCACCGACCGGCGCCGCAGTTGAGCCAGAGCCCGCTCGCTCAGGGTGTCGATGCGCCGACCGGCCAGCCAGATCTCCCCGCCGTTGGGTCGCTCCAGGCCACCCAGCAGGTGCAGCAGGGTGGACTTCCCGCAGCCGCTGGGCCCCATCACCGCCAGCATCTCCCCGTCGGGCACGTCCAGGTCGACCTCGTCAACCGCGCGGACCCGGCTCTGCCCCTGACCATGCTCCTTTGTCAGGCCGCGGACCTCCACCACAGCACTCGACTCGGTCATGCACCCTCCCCCCTAACGGTTAGCCAATAGATAGCGGTTAGCCACAAGAGGTGTCAAACGCCACATCTCTCCAGGCGAACACCTGGTCGCCCAATTTCGGACCGACCTATACATCGAATCTGTCGGTTTTTTCCGATCGTGTGTTTGTTTGTCGTTTTCCGGGCAGGTGGAGACCGGTTGTTCGAGCGCAAGGAGCGCTGGTCATGAAAGACAAAATCCAGATAGGGCTGGCCATCGCCGCGGGGTACTACCTCGGCCGACGCCACAAGCTACGTTGGGCGACCACGCTGGCGGCCGCTGGACTGGCCAGTCGGCTGCGGGGTCAGGGAGGCCTGCTACAGCAGGGAATCAAGGCGCTCGGTACGTCGCCTGAGCTGGAGAAGATCACCGGCCGCCTGCGCGGCGAGCTGATGGAAGTCGGCAAGGCCGCGGCGGTGGCCATGACGAGCAGGCAGATCGAATCGCTGACCACGAGACTGCACGAGCGGGCGGAGGGGTTGCGCCTGCCGGCCACGCCCAAGGACACGGACGAAGAAGAGGACTACGAGGAGGACGAGTACGAGGAAGAGGAGCCTGAAGAGGAAGAGCCCCCGAAGCCGGCACCGCGAAGAAGAAGGCCGAAGGCCGAGCCCGTACGTGCCACGCGCCCCGTCCGCAAGGTACGGGGGTGAGCTCGATGGCTCAAGCACCGAAGACTCAGCCCCTCAAGAAGGTCACGGAGGCACTGCCGACGAACGAGCTCACCCAGGAGCTCAAGAACCTCGGACAAGCCTTGGCCGAGCGAGGCCTGCAATCCCTGGCCGACAAAGTCGAAGGGATGACCGGCCGGCTCACCGATTATGCGGCGGGCGACGGTGGAGGCGGGCTGATCAGCGCGATCACCGGATCGAAGAAGTCGGATGACTCGTCCGGCAAAGGGTCGATCCTGGGCTCCGCCGGCCTGGGCGCTGTCAAGGGCGCCTTCTCGGGCCTGATGGGCGGCCTGACCAAGGGGAACAAGAAGCTGCGGTTCGTCAACATCAGCGAAGCGCTTGACATCGGCGCTCCTGTGCGGGTCGTCTACAACCAATGGACGCAGTTCCAGGAGTTTCCCACCTTCATGAAGAAGGTGGAGCACGTAGGGAGCGAGTCCGAGGAGAAGGTCGACTGGAAGGCACAGATCTTCTGGTCCCATCGGAACTGGGAGTCGCAGATCGTCGAGCAGGTGCCCGACGAACGGATCATCTGGCGATCCAAGGGGTCCAAGGGCTACGTCGACGGCGCCGTCAGCTTCCACGCCCTCACACCCAGCCTGACCCGGGTCCTGCTCGTCCTCGAGTATCACCCGAAGGGAGTGGTGGAGCACGTCGGCAATCTCTGGCGCGCGCAGGGCCGGCGGGTACGGCTGGAGTTCAAGCACTTCAGGCGGCATGTCATGACGCAGACCATGCTGCATCCCGAGGAGATCGAGGACGCCGGGTGGCGTGGCGTGATCCACGACGGCGAGGTCGTCAAGGACCACGAGACGGTTCTCGAGGAGGAACGGGCCGCAAAGGAAGAGGAACCGGAAGAGGGCGAGCGCGCGGAAGCGGAGGAGCTGGAAGAGGAGGAGCCGGAAGAGGAGGAAGAGGCGCCAGAGGAAGAAGAGGACGAGTTGGAAGAAGAAGAGGAACCAGAGGAGGAGGAAGAAGAGGAAGAGGAAGAGCCGGAGGAAGAGGAAGAGCCCGAAGTGAAGCCGCGTGCCGCGTCCTCCCGGAGGCGTCCGAGAAGAGCACCACAGGCGCCTCCCGCCAAGGAACGCCCGGTTCGCCGCAGGGCCGGTGGCCGGAGCGCATGACGCGCGGCCGCGCAACGAAAACCGAGGGGAAAAGCAATGACCGTCCAACCCGCGTCAGGCGGAGTAGCAGCGGGTCCATCTCCGTCGGGCTTGGCCGACGTCATCGACACGATCCTCGACAAGGGGCTTGTCATCGACGCGTACGTCCGGGTGTCACTCGTCGGCATCGAGCTCTTGACGATCGATGCCCGGATCGTCATAGCCAGTGTGGACACCTACTTGCGCTTCGCTGAGGCCGTGAATCGGACGGATCTTTCGGAGTCCGGCGGGGAAGGCCTGCCCGAGCTCATGAAGGACATGTCACAGGGCCAGATCAGCGGCAAGAGCAAGGACGTCGCCCAAGGAGTGCTGGAAGCGGCGGGGGAGAAGCTGGGCGACTTCGTCGGCGGCCGTAGCGAGAAGAGCGAAGAGACGCGCGGCCGGCGGCATGACCGAGAGGAGCGCTGAAATGGCGCAATCTGCGAAAGCCGCGGATCCCGCTGGGCCTGAGCAGCGCACCCAGAAGACCGGCGTCTACATCTACGGTCTCGTACCCGAGGACGTCGAGGTGTCCAGCGACGCGCGCGGCATAGGGGACGAATCCGGAGAGATCCAGCTGGTCCGGCATGGCGAGATCGCTGCTCTGGTCAGCGAGATCTCGCTCGATCGCCCGCTGGGCACGCCCGACGACCTGTTCCGGCACGAGGCCCTGCTCGACGCCGCCGCCGCCGAGGTGCCGGTGCTTCCCATCCGCTTCGGTGCGGTGATGACGAACACGGAAGCCGTCGTCGACGAGCTGTTGACGCCCCACCACGATGAGTTCCGCAGCGCGCTGGACGAACTGGAAGGGCGGGCCGAATACATCGTCAAAGGGCGCTACGTCGAACAGACGCTGTTCCGTGAGGTGCTGAGTGAGCTTCCGGAAGTGGCCAAGCTGCGTGAGGAGATCCAGGGGCAACCCGAGGACCTGACGCGGGATGCGCGGATCCGGCTCGGGGAGCTGGTGAACCAGGCGGTCGCGGCCAAACGCGAAGCCGACACGCAGACTCTGGTCGAGGCCGTGGCTCCCCTCGCCGTCTTCACCGTCATCAGGGAGCCGTCTCATGAGCAGGACGCCGTTCATGTGGCCGTGCTCATGGAGACGGACCGGCAGGGCGAGCTGGAGGAGGCCGTGAACGGGTTCGCCGATCGATGGGCCGACCGGGTCGAGATGCGCCTGCTCGGTCCGCTGGCACCGTACGACTTCATCACCGCGCGGACCGAGGAGTGATCAGCGATGGGACTGATCGGCCTTGTTTTCGGCTGGCCGCTCGCGCCGGTCAAGGGGGTGATCCGGCTCGGCGAGCTGATCCAGGAGCAGGCGGAGCACGAACTGCGGGATCCGGCGGCTGTCCGCCGCCGGTTGGAGGAGGTCGAGCAGTCCAGAGCCGCCGGCCTGATCTCCGAAGAGGAAGAGGCTCAGGAGATGCAGGAGGCTCTTGAGCCGTTGACCGGCGGACCCGATGAGCCGATGACCGGCGGACCCGACTAGGTCGAGGCCGCCACGCCGCCGGGTGACGAAACAAGGGGGGTGATCGCGTGCCTGTCAGGCGCACTGCCCGCGAAGAGCGGGCGGCCGACCTCCGGGCGGAGAAGGGCTCGCGAGAAGAAAGCGACGACGTCAACGACGAGAGGCGGACGGGGCCGCGTCCCAAACGCCGTTCACGCGGGCTGTCGGTGCCGGCGGCCGGCGAAGCGGGGCTGCGCCACATCGCGGACCTGGCCGCGGGGGACCCGGAAGGCATCACGCTGGTGGAGCCGTTCGAGGGTGGCTGGCTGGTGAATGTCGAGGTGTTGGAAGATCACCGCATTCCATCCTCTGGCGACATCCTCGCGCTGTACGAGGCGGAGTTGGATCCGGAGGGAAAGCTGCTGTCCTACCGGAGGCTCCAGCGCTACAGGCGGGGCAGCGGCCCCACTGAGGAGGGCAGTCAGCGATGACCGAGCCGGGTGGCGTGGTACGCCAGCCCACCTCGTCCCTGTCCTCCGGCCACGAGCCGGCCAACCTCGGCGACATCCTGGAACGGGTGCTCGACCGAGGCATCATCATCGCGGGCGACATCCGCGTGAACCTCCTGGACATCGAGCTGCTGACCATCAAGCTCCGACTGATCATCGCCTCGGTCGACACCGCCAGGGAGATGGGCATCGACTGGTGGGAGCACGATCCCTGGCTCTCAGGCAAGGACCGGGAGCTGGTCGAGGAGAACCGCAGGCTCCGAGCCCGCCTGGCCGAGGTGGAGGAGGGCACCGCCCTGCCCCGCGGGCGGACCGCCGAGGTCGAGCCCGCGCGCAGGCGAACAATTGACGCTGAAGTGGAAGAGCACGATGAATGATGCGGGCACCTATCTGTACGCCGTCACGCGCGCCGAGGGCTCCGCACCCGCTGAAGACCTGAAGGGTGTGGCCGGCGAGGCGGTCCGCGCGATCACGCATGCCGGTCTCGTCGCCTACGTCAGTACGGTTCCGCTGGACCGGTTCGGCGAAGAGCCGCTGCGGCGGTCCATGGAAGACCTGGACTGGCTGAGTGAGACCGCCCGCGCGCACCATTCCGTGGTCGAGGCGGTCGCGCGGACGACTCCGACGGCCCCGGTACGGCTGGTCACGGTCTACAGCGGCGAAGACCAGATCCGGGAACTCCTGGACCGGCGCCATGACGATTTCACCGCGACACTCGCGCGGATCACCGGCCGGCAGGAATGGGGAGTGAAGGCGTACGTCGATCCGACCGCGCCGCCTTCCGGCGAAGGAGGCGAGAAAGACGAGGGAACGACCAGTCCGGGACTGGCATACCTCAAGAAACGTCAGGCGAGTCTGCGTAGCCGCGAGGAGAACTGGCGCCAGGCCACCGTGCGCGGCGAACACATCCATGACGTCCTCAAGTCCGTGGCGGTCGCGAGCCAGCGCCATCGCCCCCAGGACCCTCAGCTTTCGGGTCGTGCGGAGTGGATGGTGCTCAACGGCGCCTACCTCGTCGATCTCGACCGCGGCGCGGAATTCGCCCGGCTCGTCGCCGGACTGCGCGGCGAGGGCATCGACGTGCAGCTCACCGGCCCATGGGCGCCGTACTCCTTCGCCGCCTTCGCCGAGCCGACCAGAGGGGAGCCGACCAGAGGGGAGACAGGCGATGACCCTTGAGCAGCCCCGCGGTGCCGTGCTGGCCGAGGAGGGCCGGCTGCCGCCCGAGCGGGTGGCGCTGGTGGACCTCCTGGACCGGCTGCTGGCGGGCGGGGTCGTCGTGAGCGGTGACCTCGTCCTGTCCATCGCGGACATCGACCTGGTGCGCATCTCGGTACGCGCACTGATCATGTCAGTGCGGGGGCCTGATGAAGAATAAGCCCTCTTCATCGACGGAAAAGGCGCCCTCGAGACGGCTACGCATCGACACCGATGCCGAGGCGGTGGAGCGCGACCTGTCGCGCCTCGTGCTGACCCTGGTCGAGCTGGTACGCCAGCTCGTCGAGCGTCAATGCGTACGACGGATGGAGCAAGGAGATCTGTCGGACGAACAGGTCGAGGCACTGGGCCTGACCTTGATGCGGCTGGAAGAAGCGATGACCGAACTGTGCGACCGTTTCGGCCTTTCGCCATCCGATCTCAATATCGACCTCGGGCCGTTGGGAACGCTGCTTCCCCCAGAATGAGACAGCGGAAGCCGTGCCGGCTTCCGCTGTTCAGCTCACTTCTTGAAGGCGTCCTTCACCTTCTCGCCCGCTTGCTTGAGATTGCCCTTGGTCTTCTCGGCCCTCCCCTTGGCCTGCAGCGATTCGTCGACGGCGGCCTCTCCTACACGCTCTTTGGCCGCGCCCTTCACTTCCTGCGCCTTGGCCTTGATCTTGTTTGTCTTGCTCATGTTCAACCCCCTTGAGGTTCTAAGCAGCAGCTACCCAGGCCGCAGAAGTTAAGCGGGGGTGAGCAGCGCCTCGTTCTCCTTCTTCTTGGGGTTGGGCTGCCGCAGTACGGTGAGCGCCACGATGAAGGCGGCCACGAGCAGCGCGGCGGAGATGGTGAAGGCCACGGTGTAGCCGCCGGTCAGCGCGACCGCCTGGCTCTGCCCGGCGGACAGCAGTTCCTCGGTACGCGAGGCGGCCAGCGTGGACAGCACCGCGACACCGATGGCCATGCCGACCTGCTGGGTGGTGTTGAACAGCCCGGAGGCCAGGCCCGCGTCGTCGGCCTTGGCACCGGACATGCCGAGCGTGGTCAGCGCCGGGAGCACCAGGCCGCCACCCGCGATGAGCAGCATGACCGGGAGCAGGTCGGTGACGTAGTCCGCGGTCACCGGTACGCGGGTGAGCCAGCCCATCGCGCCGAGCAGGAGCGCCAGGCCGACGAGCAGGACGGGGCGTTCGCCGAAGCGGGTGTTGAGCCGGGCGGAGACGAACAGGGAGATGCCGCCGATGGCCACCGCCGCGGGCAGCATCGCTAGCCCGGTCTCGAGCGCGGTGTAGCCGAGGACCTTCTGCATGAAGAGCGCGACGATGATCTGGAAGGAGAACATGGCCGACAGCGCCAGCATCTGGACCAGGTTGGCACCGGAGACGTTGCGCGAGTGGAAGATCCGCAGCGGCATCAGCGGGGTTCCGGCGGTGGCCTGACGGACGACGAACGCGGCCAGCAGGGCGAGTGACACCGCGCCGAGGCCGAGGGTGTGTGCCGCGAGCCAGCCGTACTCCTCGATCTTGACCACCGTGTAGATGCCCAGCATCAGGCCGCCGGTGACCAGCGCGGCGCCGAGGACGTCGGCCCCGGCGGCCAGTCCGGCCCCACGCTCGCCCGGCAGCGCCCAGATCGCCAGCCCGATCGTGGCCAGGCCGATCGGCAGGTTGATGAAGAAGATCCAGTGCCAGCTGAGCGCGTCGGTGATGACCCCGCCCAGGACCTGGCCGATCGCGGCGCCGGCGGCGCCGGTGAAGCTGAAGACGCCGATCGCCTTGGCCCGCTCCCTGGGCACCGTGAACAACGTCACCAGGATGCCCAGCACGACCGCGGAGGCCATGGCGCTGCCGACGCCCTGCAGGAACCGGGCGCCGATCAGCATGCCGGGTCCGGTCGCCGCGCCGGCCAGCAGCGACGCGGCGGTGAAGACCGCGTTTCCGGCCAGGAACATGGTTTTGCGGCCGATGAGGTCGCCCAACCGGCCGGCCAGGAGGAGCAACCCGCCGAAGGCGATCCCGTACGCGTTGACGATCCAGCTCAGCCCGGCGGGCGAGAAACCCAGGTCCCGCTGGATGGCCGGCATCGCGACGGTCACGATGCTGCCGTCCAGGACCGTCATCAGCATCGCGGCGGACAGCACCGCGAGCGCCAGCCAGCGGGAAGGTGTGGTGAATGACATGGCCATCTCCTGCTCAAAGGGACAACAAGAGAGACCATAGCAGATAGTTTTGTTAGAGACGATCTATTTCAGGACTTCTGTCGGGCCCGCCTGACCCCTTGGGGGGCCTCGGCGGGGGTGGCCAGATGCTCCGTCACCAGGCGGTTCATGGCTCGCAGGAGCACCTCGGCCTCGTCCTTGGGCAGTGCGTCCAGAGCCGCCTGGTGCACGCCGTCGACGATCGCCTGGCTCTGCTTGGCGACCTCGGCGCCCTTCTCGGTGATCGCGATGATCCGGGCGCGCCGGTCCGTACTGGAGGGGCGGCGCTCGGCGAGGCCCGCCTTCTCCAGGGCGTCGACGGTGACCACCATCGTGGTCTTGTCCATGTCGCCGAGCTCCGCGAGCTGGATCTGCGTGCGCTCTTCCTCCAGGGCGTGCACGAGCACGCAGTGCATCCGCGCCGTCAGCCCGATCTCGGCCAGCGCCGCCGCCATCCGGGTTCTCAGGACGTGGCTGGTGTGGTCCAGCAGGTACGACAGGTCCGGCGCGGAGCGGGCAGGGGCCATGGCAGTCATGCCCCTAGTCTACCAATTAGTTTTGTTTTGGATTATCTACAAGCCCCGAGCCCGGCGTGCCCCACGTGCCGCCGGGGGATCGGGTGAGCGGCGGTCCGGCTACTCGCTCGGCTTCGCCTCGCCCTTCCTGGCGGCCTCGGCCACCCGGAGGACGGCGCTCTTCGCGCTCTCACGAGGGGATCGCGCCTCCGCTCCGGAAGGGGTGAATCGGTGCGCATCGCTGAGGTCCGGGTCCTGCTGGAGGATGCGCTGGTGGAGGTGCTCGATGTCCGCGCCCGGGTCGGCCCCGAGCTCGTCGGCCAGCCGTTTCCGCAAGGCGGAGAACGCGCCGAGGGCTTCGGCCGACCGGCCGGCGTGGTGGCAGGCCAGCATGAACAGGCCGGTCAGCTGCTCGTCGGGCGGCCCGGCGCTGGCGAGTTCCAGGATCTCGGGGACGAGCTGCGCGTGGTGCCCGAGCCGTAGCTCGGCCTCCAGGCAGTCGATCACCGCGGCGCGGTGTTCCGCCTGCAGCTTGGCCCGGGCGTTCGCCGCGGACTGACCGGTCAGGCCGCTGAGCGGTTCGCCGGGCCGCAGGCCGCGGGTGCCCCACTGCCGAAGGGCGTCACGCAGGATCAGTACGGCCTGCGCGTCGTCCCGGCAGAGCAGCGGCCGGGCGTCGTTCACTAGATCGCGGAACCGGTACACGTCGACCTGGTTCCGGTCGGTCAGCAACCGATAGCCGCCCTGGTACTTGGGCAGCATGTCACCCAACCCCGGCCCGCTGGAATGGCCCAGATGAGCGCGCAGGTCACTCGCATAGTGCTGGATGACCTTGCGCGCGCTGCTTATCGGCTCCGCGCCCCAGATCTTGTCGATCAGCTCCTCCATGGTGACCGGCCGGGTCCCCGCCAGCAGGAGTAAAGCCAGCATCAAACGTTGTTTTCGGTCACCGACATAAACCCGCACACCGTCCCGGTACGCCTCCACGCCGTTCAACAATCGAAACTGCATCGCCCAACTCCTTCGTACCGCGCGTATTGGATATGACTAAAAGCATTCATAGAATTCCTCTGGCAGCCACGGGGGGCCCAAGGCACCCCGAAACGAACAGGGGAGAAATAATGGGTTCTGCCAAGGAAAGCCGGTCGCCGCGCGCCGCATGGTTCAAGGCGACCTTCAGTGACAACGGCGGTGGCTGCGTCGAGATCGCGTTGGGTGAGGACGAGGTCGCGGTCCGCGATTCCAAGGACCCCGATGGGCCCGTTCTCTACTTCAGTGGCGCGGAGTGGGGCGCGTTTCTCGCCGGGGTGCACGCCGGCGAGTTCGACCTGAGGTGAGCGGGGCCGTTCTCCGCGGCGGACGCGGCGAGGCACGGGTCACCGGGCCGTGGTGCGGATGTCGGCGCTGACCGTGGCGAGGAACTCCCGCGCCTCGTCGTCGAAGATGGCCATCTCGCTCAGCAGTGACCACTGGCGCTGATAGACCGCGATGTCGTCGGCGTGACCGGCGGTCAATCTCACGTGCGCCGTCTCTATCTCCACAAAAGTATCCGCCGTGCTGCCGTCGCTCTCGTAGACGGTGAAACCATGCGGTGGGCAGACAAGTGCTTCTGTGTTGTGCGGTATCAACCCGATGCTGACGTTCTCCAGGGTGCTGAGAGAGGCTATCCGGTCCAATTGGGCCAGCAGGAGTTTGGGCGGTCCCGGGCGGCACCTGAGGGCCGCCTCGGTAATGAGGAATGCGAAACTCCGGCTTTCCTCATAGAGCGCGAGCTGCCGTTGCAAGCGAGCCGAGACGGCCATGGACAGGGCGCTCTCGGAGTACGGCGGGTCGAACAGCGAGAAGACGCGCCGGGCGTACTCGGCGGTCTGCAACAGCCCCGGGACGAGGGTGGGCTGGAACCCACGGATCAGCTGCGCCTGGTCTTCCTGCTCCCGGATCTCGTCCTGCAGGTGCGCCTGCCGCTGGAGCGCGGCCCGCCAGGTGTGCATCTCGGTGAACGCCGCTTCGGTGAGGTCGGTCAGCCATTCCCGGGTCTGCGTCGAGGCCTCCACCGCCGCACCCCATGCCGTCACCTCCGGCAGTGACGGGATCACGGTCCCGGACTCGATGCGTGACACCTTGGACTGGCTGATGCCGACCCGGTGCGCCAGGTCTCGCCCGGAGATCCCGGCCTGGTCGCGCAGGCGCCGCAGCTCCGTCGCGAGCCGTTCGCGCTTGGTGCGGTGTTCGGCGCCGTCACTCGCGACTGTGTTCATCCGCCCTGCACCCTCGACAGCATCCGGCGCACCCATTCCCTACGAACCAGTTTGATGCCAATTGATGATGCACTAAATCAGCTAATGTCGCATACGTCAAACCAGGGCGTACCGACTCGCTGCCCTGTTCGTAGCGGGGATCCCTGGTCCAGGCGCCGCCGCCGCATGCCGGGTGATTCAGAATGATTCACGGCCGGGCGGCGGGAGGGGCAGTCAACGAACGAGTACACGACGCCACTGCGTCGTTCTGCGCGGAGCACCACGGGCGGGTGGCTCACAGTGATGCGGGGCCCGGAACACACATCGAGGGGAAACACAGATGTTCAGCAGAAACACTCTGCTCCGCAACACGGGCATGGCCCTGGGGTTCGTCACCGTGCTGTTCGCCGGCGCCACAGCGCTCGCCGGTCCGGCGTCGGCGGCGACGGTCAACGCGCAGGTGGACGGGACCAGGATCCTCGTCAACGGGAGCGCCGTGGCCGACGGGATCGACGTCAGCTCGCTCGGCGGCTTCATCACCGTCGGCAACACGCTGGGATCGGTCGCCGCCGGCCCCGGCTGCCAGCAGCTGGGGGCCGGCGTGCGCTGCCCGGTGACCGGGATCACCCGCGTAGACGTGTTCGCGGGGGCCGGTAACGACGCGATCCGCAACAACACCACCCTGCCGAGCACGCTGTCCGGCGACACCGGCACCGACACCGTCAACGGCGGCTCCAAGGCCGACCTGCTCGCGGGGGGCTTCGGCGACGACGTGATCAACGGGGGTGCGGGCGACGACCAGATCCGTGGTCTGGCCGGCAACGACCGGCTGAGCGGTGGCGCCGGGATCGACCGGATCGACGGCGGTGGCGACACCGACAGCTGCAACGGTGAAAGCGAGATCAACTGCGAGCTGTAGGCTCCGGGCCCGGCCACCGCGTTCTGCGCGCCGCGGTGGCCGGGCAGCCAGAGATACGTGCGCGGGCGATATCCGGTTCATGCCCAGTAGAACGCGCCCAACGGAAACTGACCAGACCTCAAGCCATACGGCTTAGCTCCCACGGGTCGTGCGCGGAGAACACCGCCACTCCGTGCACGTTCGCCAGGTCCCGCAGCCGGGCCTGGCTGGTCAGCCGCGACTCCTCGTCCACCTGCGAGCCGAGCTGCACGATGTCCATCAGCGGATGCGAGAGCGGCTCGTCGGGCGACAGCTCGCGGTGGTAGAAGTAGGCGTCACCGGCGTGCAGCAGCCACCGGTCGCCGTCCCTGACCGCCACCCCCGCGTGGCCCAGGGTGTGCCCGCCGAGCGGCACCATCAGGAAGTCCGTGGAGAACGTCGACGGCCGTACGCCCTCGACCCCGTTCCAGGTGTCGCCGGTGCCGGGATAGGTGACCCAGCGCGGGCCGTGCGCCCAGTGACTGGGGCGATAGCGGCGGTTCGGCGCCTCCGTGAGCGCCGCCTGCAGCTCGGCCGCCATGACGTGCACCTCGGCCTGCGGGAAGTCGGGCAGCCCGCCGCTGTGGTCGACGTCCAGGTGGGTCAGCAGGATGTGGCGTACGTCCGCCGGGTCGTGGCCGAGCGCGGCGATCTGCCGGACCGCGGTCTCCGCCGGCAGGAGCGCGGGGCCGACCAGCTCGACCCACTCGCTTTCGAGCGTCTCGCCGGGCCGTGTCACGTCGTCCAGCCCCAGCCCCGCCTCCACCAGGACGAGCCCCGAGTCGGGGGTCTCGACGAGCAGGGCGTGGCAGACGGCGGGCGCGGAGGGCAGGGACTCGGTCGAATCGATCTCGCGCATCGAGCCGAGGTTGAGGTGGTGAATTTTCATGTGACCTAGACTCCTACTTGAAGCGCGGTTCAAGTCAAGGAGCGAGTGTGGACGAGACGCCGGACGAGACGTTGCTCGACATCGGTGAGGTGGCGCGGCGGTCCGGCCTGGCGCCGTCGGCCCTGCGCTTCTACGAGCGCAAGGGGCTCATCACGGCCGTCGGACGCAACGGCCTGCGCCGTACATACCTGCCCGCGACGCTCGAACGGCTGGCGCTGGTCACCTGCGCGCGCGACGCCGGGTTCACGCTCGCCGAGATCGCCGCCTTCCTACGCGCCGGGCCGTCCGACGCCGTGCTGCGCGAGGGGATGGCCGCCAAGGAGCGCGCGGTGGACGAGCGGATCGCGCAGCTCACCCGGCTGCGTGACAGCCTGCGCCACGCGGCGGTCTGCGACCACGACCCGCTCGTCGAATGCCCCGACTTCAAGCAGGCCATCCGCCGCGTCAGCGCCCCCTAGAAATCAGCGCCCCCTAGAAAGGCGTCAGCGCCCCTGGGAAAGGCCGGGCGTCAGGCCGCGCTCACATACTGCCTCGGCCGCAGCGCGTGGGCGCGGAGCGCGGCCAGGGCCGCGAGCTGACCGGGCCGCGTCACCCGTACGGCGAGATCGTCGGCGAACGCCAGGCCGAGCGCGGTCAGCTGCCCGACCAGCTCGATGACCGGCGTGGCGATGTCCTCAAGGTTCGTCGCCGGATGCCAGCCCTCGCCGCCGACCACCTCCGCCACGCGCTCGCGCAGCTCGGTGGGTGACATGAGCGCGCCGTCGGCGAGCAGCATGAGCGCGGCCTCACGCGCCGAGACCTCGAACTCGTGCTCGCCCCTGGCCAGCAGCAGCCGGGTGACCGCGTCCCACATGGCCTCGGGCGAGTCGAGCAGCCGCCTGCCGTGTTCGGTGATCGACAGCCGGGCGCCGTTGCGGCTGATCGCGCCCAGCTCGTGTTCGGCCAGCTCGCGCAGCCGGAGCGCCTCCGCCGACGGGGCCAGCCGCATGGGCAGGCTGCCTTCGGAGGCGGCCAGCGACAGCAGGCCGTGGAGCCCGGGCAGCGGCTGGACCGACACCGGAGCGTGCAGTCGCACCTCGAACGGCTGGGCCAGCTCACGCCGGGCCGGACCGCGGCCGAGCACCCAGCGGTTGAGCCGCTCGCCATGCACGCGGTGCAGCCAGCTGTCGCCACCGAGCTCGGCCCGTGGCTCGGTCAGCCAGCGCTTGGTGAGCGCGCCGGGATCGACGCTGTCGCCCGAGACGATCGCCAGCTCCAGCGCCGCGGAGCAGGCGACGTGCGCGCCCAGCTCCTCGGGGCCCATGATCATGCTCCACTGCAGATCGGGCACGTCGGGTGGGAGCACGCCTGTGGCTTCGAGCGCCACCTGATAAGCGCTGGTGCCCGCGTCCTCACCCTCGCGGGCGTAGGTGCGCAGGATCTGCGCCGTGGTCGTCGACTCACAGAGCGCGGCATAGCGTTCGAGCCCGCCGAGCTGCAGCAGCCGGCCGAGGGAATGGGCCAGCCGCACGTGGTCACCGCCGACCTTGAGCGGCAACGTGTACCAGAGGAACTCGCAGACGTCGAGCTGAGTAACCGTCTCCAGCGGCTCCCCGCCGGTCAACCACTCCACAGCGGTCCTGGCCTCTTCGGCCAGATCCGGCTCGGAGCGCTCCAACTCGGCGAGCAGGGCGGTGACGTCTGGTGCACTCATGCCTCGAAGTTTGCCGTATCGACCCCGGGCCTGACGATGACCGAAACCGGTGCGTATTGGGTCTTGCACTGCGACTACCCTATGAAATTAGTAAATATGGAACTGTAACCGGGTCATATCCACCGCTTGTCGAAGAGCATCCTTGCCTTCCACTCGGTGTAGGGGATCAGCTCGGCGGTCAAAACCGGATGCAGCCACCAGAAGTTGATCAGTGCGAGAAGTGCGAACGCGCCGACGGCCGCAGCCCCGAGCGTTCGCCTCAACGGTACAGCCCCGCCCGCAGTCTTCGCTGAGGGGCCTATCAGCAAACCCGCGCACAGCGTGATCGCCAGCACCATGAACGGCACCATCGGCACCGCGTAGAACAGGAACATCGTGCGGTTCTCGGTGATGGCGAAGTAGAACCAGGGCAGCCAGCCCATCGCGTAGGCCAGCAGCACCGCGCCGGCCCGCCAGTCACGCGTGGCGACGTACCAGGCGATCAGGCCGATCAGCGCGGCCAGCGCGCCGAACCAGATCACCGGGGTGCCCACGCCGAGCACGGCCTCGGAGCAGTCCTTGGCGCCACAGGAGGTCTGTTTGCCCTCGTAGAAGAAGGCGACCGGGCGCAGCAGCAGCGGCCACTGCCACGGATCCGACATGTACGGATGCGAGGTCGCCAGCCCGCTGTGGAAGGAGAAGACCTGCCACTGGTACTGGACCCACGACCGCATCGAGTCGAAGACGAAGTAGATCGGGCCCGACGAGGTGGCCTGGTCCCAGTTGCGGCCGTAGCCGGTCGCGGTGGCGAACCAGCCGAACCAGGTGGCCATGTACGTCACGAACGGGACCAGCGCGAAGGCGGCCAGACCGGTCGGCACGTCCTTGGCGAAGGCACCGGCATAGGGCTGACGCAGGCCGACGGCCCGCCGCGCGCCGAAGTCCCACAGCAGCGACATGACGGCGAAGGCCACCGCGAAGAACAGGCCCGACCACTTGACCGCCATGGCGGCCCCGAGGCAGACGCCCGCGGCGATCCGCCACGGCCGCAGCCCCAGCCAGGGCCCCTGCGGCGACAGCGGCGACGTCTCGTACCAGTCGACCAGCCGCTCGCGCGCCCGGTCGCGGTCGACCACCAGGCAGGCGAACCCGGCCAGCACCCAGAACATCAGGAAGATGTCCAGCAGCGCCGTACGCGACAGCACGAAGTGCAGCCCGTCGAGGGCGAGCAGGAGCCCGGCGAAGCAGCCGAGCAGGGTCGAGCGGGTCATCCGGCGGGCCACCCGGGCCAGGACCAGGATCGACAGCGTCCCGATGACCGCGGCGGCGAACCGCCAGCCGTAGGGGTTCATGCCGAACAGCCACTCGCCCGCGCCGATCATCCACTTGCCCAGCGGCGGGTGGACGACGTAGGAGGCGCACTTGTCGAGCGTCGCCTCGGTGCACTTCTGCCAGATGTCGGTGTTGCCGGCGATGAGCGCCTTGTCGGCGTCCTTGATCGTGACTCGTTCCACGAGCCACGTGATCAGCGAATAGCCGTCCTTGGCGTAATAGGTCTCGTCGAAGACCACGGCGTTGGGGTGGCCGAGCCCCATGAAGCGCAGCACCCCGCCGAAGAGGGTGACGAGCAGCGGCCCCAGCCAGCCCCACAACACGCTGCCGCGCATCGGCGGGACCAGGCGATCTCGGATGGATCGCGTCCCGGGACTGCTCTCGTCCGCTGCCGGTTGGCCATCCGACTGGCCAAAGGTTTGGTACGGGAAATCGGTCACCGCCATTCGGACATCGTACGGGCCTCAAGCCAGTGCTTACCCAGGAAACAGGGTCTTATCGGCATGCCCTGCCACAATGGCCGGGTGACAGTAGAGGGCAAGTTGGTGCTGGCAGGGGCCCCCATCGGACAGGCGGGTGACGTTTCGCCGCGGCTGCGCGAGGTGCTCGAGAAGGCGGACGTGGTGGCGGCGGAGGACACCAGACGGCTGCGGAGGCTGGCCAACGAGCTCGGCGTGGAGATCGGCGGGCGGGTGGTCTCCTACTACGACGCCAACGAGGCCGGACGCGCGGCGGAGCTCGTCGAGATCCTCAAGCAGGGGCAGACGGTGGTGGTCATCACCGACGCCGGCATGCCGGGCGTGTCGGACCCCGGATACCGCCTCACGCACCTGGCGGTCGAGGAGGGCATCACGGTCACCGCGCTGCCCGGCCCGAGCGCCGTCACCACCGCGCTGGCCGTCTCCGGCCTGGCGAGCGACCGGTTCTGCTTCGAGGGCTTCCCACCGCGCAAACCGGGCGAGCGTGGCCGCCGCCTGGCGGCGCTGGCCGCGGAGGAGCGCACGATGGTGTTCTTCGAGGCGCCCCACCGGCTCCAGAGCTCGCTGGAGGCGATGGCGGAGGCGTTCGGTCAGGAGCGCAGGGCCGCCGTCTGCCGCGAGCTCACCAAGACCTACGAGGAGGTACGGCGCGGCGGCCTGGGCGAGCTGGCCGCCTGGGCGGCGGCGGGCGTCAAGGGCGAGATCACCGTGGTCGTCGCCGGACACGTCATGGCCGACACCGAGCCCGACATCGAGTCGCTGGTCGCGGAGGTCGATCGCCGGGTGGCCGGCGGGGAGCAGCGCAAGGCGGCCGTCGCCGACGTGGCCAAGGAGGCCGGCCTGCCCAAGCGGGAGCTGTACGACGCGGTTCACAGGAGATCATCCACGCCATAGGGTGCACATCGTGAAGAATTGGGGGTCTTCCGCGCACAGGCTGGTCCCGCCGATGCAGGGCACCGCCCTGTGGGGATGGCTGGGCCCGATCGCGGTCGCCCTCTTCGGCGGGATACTCCGGTTCGTCAGGCTGAGCGAGCCGCGGGCCGTCGTCTTCGACGAGACGTACTACCTCAAGGACGCCTACTCGCTGCTCAGGTTCGGGGTGGAGCGGGTCACGGTCGGCGACAACAACAACCCGATAGCCGACCGCCGGCTGATGACCGGCAACCTGGACATCTTCAAGCACTGCCCCAACACGACGGACTGCGCCTCGTTCGTCGCCCATCCGCCGCTGGGCAAGTGGATGATCGGGCTGGGGGAGTGGCTGTTCGGGGTGAACCCGTTCGGCTGGCGGTTCGCCGCGGCGCTCGTCGGGACGCTGTCGATCCTGATCCTGGCCCGGGTGGCCCGCCGCATGACCCGCTCGACGCTGCTCGGCTGCCTGGGCGGGCTGCTGCTCTCGCTGGACGGGCTGCACCTGGTGCTGTCGCGTACGGCGCTGCTGGACATCTTCCTGATGTTCTGGGTGCTGGCCGGGTTCGCCTGCCTGGTGGCCGACCGCGACTGGTCACGGCGGCGGCTGGCCGACTGGTACGAAAGCTCGCCGCTCACCCCGACCGGGCCGCGGCTGGGCCTGCGGCCGTGGCGGCTGGCCGCCGGGCTCTGCCTGGGGGCGGCCTGCGCGGTGAAGTGGTCGGGGCTGTTCTTCCTCGTCGCGTTCGCGGTCATGAGCCTGCTGTGGGACATGGGGGCCAGGCGGGCCGTCGGGTTGCGCCGGCCGTACCAGGGGGTCTTCTCGCTGGACGCGCCGTCGTGGCTGGCCGCGCTCGGGCTGGTGCCCGCGCTGACCTTCGTGGCCTCGTGGACGGGGTGGTTCGTCACCGCGGGCGGCTACGGGCGCGACTGGGACCAGGCGACGTCGTCGGGGCCGTTGTTCTTCGTCGTCGACTCGGTGCGGTCGTGGCTGAAGTATCAGGTGCAGGTGCTCGGCTACCACACAGGCCTGCACGACTACCACCCGTACATGTCGGATCCGTGGACCTGGCCGATCCTGCTGCGGCCGGTCTCCTTCTTCTACCCGACGGACCTGCCGGGCTCGGCGTGCGGGGCCGACAAGTGCTCGCAGGCCGTGGTGGGGGCGGGCACGCCCGTGCTCTGGTACGCCGCCGCGCTGGCCCTGCTGGTCCTCGTCGCCTGGTACGTCGCCACGCGCGACTGGCGGGCCGGGGCGGTGCTGCTGGCCTACGCCGCCGGCTGGCTGCCGTGGTTCTACTACGCCATCGCCGACAAGCGGACGATGTACCTCTTCTACATGATCCCCGTGGTGCCGTTCATGGTGCTGGCGCTCGTCCTGGTCGCGGGGCTGGTGATCGGGAAGGAGAGCGCCGCACCCGCACGGCGGGCGGTGGGGGCCGCGGCCGTGGGGGCGTTCACGCTGATCGTGCTGATCAACTTCTGGTGGCTCTATCCGGTGCTGGTGGCCGAGACGCTCACGCAGGCACAGTGGTGGGCTCGGATGCTGACGCGGGCTTGGGTCGAGCGCGCACCCAAGTGACGCCGCGGCGCAGGGTGATCGCCGCCGCGATGCAGGCCAGAGGGACGGCCGGCAGAACGTAGCGGTAGTCGAACTCCGCCGTCGCGGCGGGCGCGAGCAGCAGCCCGAACGCGCCGAGCCAGGGCAGGATCACCGGCCCGCCGAACTTGCGCCAGCGGACCACCGTGCCGTACAGGCCGATCAGCATCACGCCGCCCAGCACGATGCCGGGCAGGTAGACCACCTGCTGATAGCCGCTCATGATCTGCGCCCAGGGCGCGACGATCCTCGTCTCGGGCGGGCCCTGCTCGTAGGTGTAGGCGTCGGTGTCGGTCCGGCCCTGGAAGGAGGGCCACTGGGGCAGGCGCTTGGGATTGCCGCTGTCATCCAGCTCGTAGAACGGGATGAAGCGATACATGTTGTACGTCTTCTCGTCCGGGAAGCGCGGCCGGCCCCAGTTGAAGGCGCGGAAGAAGTCGCGCGCGACCACCTTCAGATAGTCGCCGGGCTGCGAGACGATCGCCCGCGTGGCGAACGCGCTGGCGGCCTCGTTGGTGATGTCGGTGAACTTCTTGCCCGCGCCCCAGCGGTGCAGCACCTCGCCGGTGCCCTGGCCGTCGCCGTTGCCCTGGCCCCACAGGTACCACTGCGCGTAGTCCTTGCGCTGGCTCACCGGGTCGTTGATGCACAGCAGGAGCATCTGGAGCTCCCGGTATTTGTCGATGTGCATCTTGTTGCAGTCGGCGAAGATCGCCGTGCGCATGTAGAGGATGAGCCCGTCGCTGTTGGTCATCGCGAATTTGCCGAAGTTTGTGGAGAACCAACCCATGTAGGCCAGGACCGGAACCGCGCAGGCCATGATCACGGACACGATCGCCTTCCACCCGGTCCGCTTGATCAGCAGGTAGGCGACGACCAGGACGAGGATCGGCAGGCCGATCGAACGGGTCAAGGCGGTCAGCGCGAGCAGCAGCCCGACGACCACACCAAGCTTCCACGACATCCGCCTGTTCCACAGCACCATCGTGACCACGCCCACGACCAGCAGCGTGAACAGCGTGTCGGACATGACGAGCTGTTCGAGTTGGATCTGGTAGGCGTCGAACAGCACCGGGACGGCCGCGAGCGTCGCCCCCCATTTCGGCAGGCCGAATTTCCGGCGCAGCAACGCGTAGATGAGCGCGCCTGTGGCCAAGCCCATCAAATGCTGAGAAAGGGTTACCAAAGAGAAACTGTGGAACGGCTTGAGCAGCAGTAGCCAGAACCCGTAACCGTCGGGCCTGATGGGGTGTGGCCTGGGGTGCAGCGCGACGGAGACGTACTCGTAGGAGTCGTTGAACCACATCGCCGGGCCGTACCCGAGCATGGTCACGAGCCGCAGCACCCCGCCCAAGGCGAATGCGGCGGCGAACACCCGATGACGGTCGAGGAACGCCAGCGCGCGTGTCAGCCGACCAGGAGCGGAGGGGTCCACAGGGGTCTTCTCCGCAGCGCTCACCATGCTGTAAAGAATGCCAGTCGTTTTTAGGACTTGACCCGACCATCCTCGGGCACAGGGCATGATGGTGGGCTGGAAGAGCCTTAACTGAAGGGTTGAGACGTGGAACTGACGGTGGTCATGCCCTGCCTCAACGAGGCGGAGACCGTGGAAGTCTGTGTACGCAAGGCACTGGCGTGCATGGAAGAGCACGGCATCGAGGGCGAAGTCCTGATCGCCGACAACGGCAGCACGGACGGCTCGCAGCAGCTCGCCCGCGACGCCGGCGCTCGCGTCGTCCACGTCGATGAGAAGGGCTACGGCAACGCGCTCATGGGCGGCATCCGTGCCGCACGTGGCAAATACGTCATCATGGGCGACGCTGACGACTCCTACGACTTCACCTCGTTGCTCCCGTTCGTCGAGCAACTGCGCGACGGTGCCGATCTCGTGATGGGCAACCGGTTCAAGGGGGGCATCGCGCCTGGCGCCATGCCGCCGCTCCACCGCTACCTGGGCAACCCGGTGCTGTCGTTCATCGGCCGGCTGTTCTTCCCGTCGGCCATCGGCGACTTCCACTGCGGCCTGCGCGGCTTCAGGCGCGACTCGATCCTGCGGCTCCAGCTGCAGACCGGCGGCATGGAGTTCGCCTCCGAGATGGTGGTCCGCTCCACGCTGTCGGGCCTCGACGTGCGCGAGGTGCCCACGACGCTGTCGCCCGACGGCCGCTCCCGGCCGCCGCACCTGCGCTCCTGGCGTGACGGCTGGCGCCACCTGCGCTTCCTCATGCTGTACAGCCCCAAGTGGCTGTTCTTCTATCCCGGCATCCTGCTGATGATCATCGGCCTGGTCGCGGGCACGGCGCTGACGTTCGGCCCCGTCGAGATCGGCGAGCTGGCCTTCGACGTCGACACCCTGGTCGGGGCGTCGGCGGCGGTGGTGATCGGCTTCCAGGCCGCGCTGTTCGCGCTGTTCACCAAGGTCTACGCGGCCGAGGAGGGCTTCCTGCCCGAGTCGACCCGCGTACGCAAGCTCATCGACATCGTCACGCTGGAGAAGGGCCTGGTGGTCGGCGGGTTGCTGGCCGTGGCCGGTCTCGTCGGCCTGGTGATGTCGCTGTCGCACTGGCAGGTCCGCAGCTTCGGCTCGCTCGACCCGCGTGAGTCGCTGCGCATCGTCGTGCCGTCGGCCACGGCACTCATCATGAGTTTCCAGACCATCTTCGCGGCGCTGTTCATCAGCATCCTGGGCATCCGCCGCACCCGCGAGAGCTCGATAGACGTCGCCGCCAAGGTGGCCGAGGAGGCGGCCGAGGCCGTGTCCCGCGAGGAGTCCACGACGCGTTGATCATTCGCCTCGTGCCGGGATTCGGTACGAGGCGACCGCGGTCGCACCGTAGGCTTGGCCTATGTCCCAGCACATCTTGACCGCCGTAGCGTGGCCTTACGCTAACGGCCCTCGCCATATCGGGCACGTTTCCGGATTCGGCGTGCCGTCCGACGTCTTCAGCCGCTACCAGCGGATGGCGGGCAACAAGGTGCTGATGGTGTCCGGCACCGACGAGCACGGCACGCCCATTCAGGTGCAGGCCGACAAGGAGGGCGTCACCGCCCGCGAGCTCGCCGACCGCTACAACCGGGTGATCGCCGAGGACCTGACCGGCCTGGGGCTGTCCTACGACCTGTTCACCCGCACGACGACCAAGAACCACTACGCCGTCACGCAGGAGATCTTCAAGGGTCTCTACGACAACGGCTACATCTTCCCCAAGACCACGATGGGCGCGATCTCCCCGTCCACCGGGCGCACCCTGCCCGACCGCTACATCGAGGGCACCTGCCCCATCTGCGGCTACGACGGTGCCCGCGGCGACCAGTGCGACAACTGCGGCAACCAGCTCGACCCGATCCAGCTGATCCACCCCAAGAGCCGCATCAACGGCGAGACGCCGATCTTCGTCGAGACCGAGCACTTCATGCTCGACCTTCCGGCCTTCGCCGAGGTGCTCGGCTCCTACCTGCAGTCCAAGCAGGGCGAGTGGCGGCCCAACGTGCTCAAGTTCGCCCTCAACCTGCTCGGCGACCTGCAGCCGAGGGCGATCAGCCGCGACCTCGACTGGGGCGTGCCGATCCCGCTCGACGGCTGGCGCGACCAGCCCAACAAGCGGCTCTACGTCTGGTTCGACGCCGTCATCGGCTACCTCTCCGCCTCCATCGAGTGGGCCAGACGCTCCGGCGACCCCGACGCGTGGCGCCAGTGGTGGCAGAATCCCGACGCCCGTGGCTACTACTTCATGGGCAAGGACAACATCGTCTTCCACGCCGAGATCTGGCCCGCGATGCTGCTCGGCTACAGCGGCCAGGGCGGCAGGGGCGGCTCCCCGGGGTCGCTGGGCGCGCTCAACGTGCCGTCCGAGGTGGTCTCCAGCGAGTTCCTGACCATGGAGGGCAAGAAGTTCTCCTCCTCCCGGCAGGTCGTCATCTACGTCCGCGACTTCCTGGCCCGCTACGACGCCGACGCGCTGCGCTACTACATCTCCGTGGCCGGTCCGGAAAACCAGGACACCGACTTCACCTGGCAGGAGTTCGTCAACCGCAACAACGGCGAGCTCGTCGCGGCCTGGGGCAACCTGGTCAACCGGTCGATCTCCATGGCGGCCAAGAACTTCGGCGCGATTCCCGAGGCCGGTGAGCTGACCGACGCCGACCGGGCGCTGCTGGAGCGCTCGCGCAACGCCTTCGGGCCGGTGGGCGCCGAGCTCAACCGGTCACGGTTCAAGAACGCCATCACCGAGGCGTTCGACGTGGTCCGCGACGCCAACCGCTACCTGGCCGAGCAGGAGCCGTGGAAGCTCAAGGACGACACGGAGCGGCAGAAGTCGATCCTGCACGTCGCCCTCCAGGTGGTCGACGACGCCAAGACGATGCTCACGCCGTTCCTGCCCGGCTCGTCCAACAAGGTGCACGCGATGCTCGGCGGCGAGGGCGTCTGGTCCGGCATGCCGGAGATGCACGACGTCGACGAGGACGGTGGCACCCCCTACCCGGTGATCACCGGCGACTACCAGGGTGCGGCCCAGTGGGAGCACCGGCAGATCAAGCCCGGCACCCCGCTCGCGCCGCCCGTGCCGCTGTTCAAGAAGCTCGACCCGAAGGTCGTGGACGAGGAGCTGGCCCGGCTGGCCGACTGAGCTCATTTCGTTGAGGCTCATAGTCCTTGAGCCTGATGGCGGCGGCCGTCTTCCGCGCGGACCGCGCCATCAGGCCTTTCCACGGCAGGTACGGCATCAGCTTGTAGTTCTGGTTCATGAACCAGAGCATGAACTTGTTCTCCGGCACCATGAACTTGCTGACGCCCTCGCCCATCTTCTGGCAGGCGAGCACGTAGTCACGCATGGCCGCCTCGTACCCGGCGAAGGCGGTCCGGTGGTCGCCGGTTGCCGCCAGCTCGCCCGCCAGCACGTACGCGCCCACGATGGCCAGCCCGGTGCCCATGCCCGACAGCGGCGAGGGGCACCAGGCGGCATCGCCGAGCAGCACGACCCGGCCGTGTGACCAGCGGTCCATCCGCACCTGGGCGATGGCGTCGAAGTAGAAGTCGCCGGCCCGCCGGCTGTCGCGCAGCAGCCGGGGAGCCTCCCAGCCGACGCCCGCCATCGCCTGCTCCAGCAGGTCCTGCTGGCGGCGGGTGTCGCGGCGGTCATAGGTCAGCTCCGGCGAGCCGAACCAGAACATGGCCTTGGCCTCGGTGTTCTGCCTGGCGCTGTAGAGGGCGACCATCCTGCCCGGTGTGCCGTAGGCCTGGCCGCTGTAGTCGAGGCCGAGGTAGTTCTCCGTCGTGAAGATCGCGCAGTACAGGCCCAGGTACGACAGGAACTGCCGTTCCGGGCCGAAGGCCAGCTCACGCACCTTCGAGTGCAGGCCGTCGGCACCGACCACCAGGTCGAAGCGCCTGCTCGGCCCCCGCTCGAACGTGACCGTGACCCCGTCGGCGTCCTCGTCGAGCGCGGCGATGGAGTCGTCGAAGATGTACTCGGTGTGGTCCCTGGTGAGGTCGTAGAGGATCTCGGCGAGGTCGCCGCGCAGGATCTCGACGTCACCGGCGAACAGGTCGGCCGGCAGGGCGCTCAGCTTCTTGCCTGCCTCGTTGACGTTCCACATGGCGCCCATGTGGGTCTGCCGTCGCTGAATTTCCTGGAATATGCCCATCTTGCGGAGCACATTGAGGTGGACGTCGCCGCGGAAGTCGACCGAGTAGCCGCCGTCACGCAGGGCGGGCGCCCGTTCGACGATCGTGGTGGAGTGTCCGGAGCGGTTGAGCCAGTAGGCCAGGGCGGGACCGGCGACGCTGGCGCCGGAGAGCAGAATGTCCATGTGGCCGAGCTTCGCGGGGCGCGCTCACCGCGGTCTCACCCCGAGCTCACCGGGCAGGATGGCGATCAGGCGCAGCGGTGAGGAGGCGATCGCCGCATCGGACACACCGGCCAGGTGGGCCGCCTGGAAGTGGGTGAGCGCCGAGCCTTCGTTCCAGGCCCGTTCGTACGCCTCATCGCCCAGGACGGCCCGCACCTGGGCGGAGACGTCCGCGGCTACGGGCGTATCGAGCCGGATCCCGCTGAGCACCGCGGTGGCGGCCCCCAGCAGCTTGGCGGAAAGCAGAGCACCGCCCTCTTCGAGGAGCGCGAGCCGGGCGAGTGACTCGAACGCCCGGGCGCACTCCGGCATCGCGCCCGTCGCCAGCGCGGCCTCGATCGCCCGCCGGTGCCAGGCCGCGGCCGCGAGGAGATCGCCGTCGGCCGCCGCGAGCCGTCCCAGGCCGACCAGGAGCCGGATCCTGCTGCCCGTGGTCCTGAGCCATCGGGGATCCGACCGCCGCAGCGCCTCCTCGTACAGCTCCCGCGCCCTGACCAGGTCGCCCTCCTCCAGGGCCACGTCGCCGAGCCCGCGCAGCGCCGACGCCACGTTCGTCGGCACGCCCACACGCCGGGCCAGTTCGGCGGCCCGCTCGTAGTCGGCCCTGGCGGCGGCTGGGTCGGCACGCAGGTGGTGATCGCCCCGGTTGCACAGCAGATCGGCCAGGTCCTCGGTCGCGTCCAGCTCCTCGGCCAGCACGATCGCCTCGTCGGTGCGGGCCAGCGCGGTGGCCCGGTCGCCATGGATGCCGGCCAGCCAGGCCAGCGCGTCGAGCGAGATCATCGACCCCCACCGGTCGCCGAGCGCGCGCAGGGCGTCGAGCGCCGAGACCAGGTCGGCCTGTGCCTGGGCGTACTCACCGCGAGCCATCAGCGAATAGGCCCACATCATCCGGGCCATGGCGCGTTCCCACAGGTCGGGACTCGTCGTGGCCCTGGCCAGTACCGCGAGAGTCGGCTCGGGGGCGTGCATGGCCGCCGTGATCATCGGCCACAGGAACGTGAGAACCGGGTATTCCCGCGTCCCCTCGCCGGCCGACACGATCGCGTCGGCCACGGCGGAGTGGCGGGCCCACAGCTCGCCGGTCGCCTCGCCGCCGGCGACGGTCAGCAGGCAGAGCACGTACGCGTCGCCGAGCTCCGGATCCGGCGCCGGCCCGGCCGCCGCCAGCAGGGCGACGGCCGAGGCCCTGGTGCTGCCGCGCATCCCGCGCATCCACAGGTAGGCGGACTGCGCCGCCAGCAGCCGCATGCCGAGCCGCACCTCGCCCGCCTCGGCCGCCCAGCGCAGGGCCGTACGGAGGTTGTCGTGCTCGGCGGACAGCGACTCCAGCCAGTCGAGCTGCTCGGCCGCGCGCAGGTGTGGGTCGGCCTTCTGCGCCAGGCCGAGGAAGTACGTCGCATGCGCCCGCCGTACGGAGGTCTCGTCGGGGAGCTGCTCGGCGCAGAAGGCGCGGATGGTCTCCAGCATGCGGTAGCGGCCGGCGGCCACGTTCAGCAGCGACTTGTCGGCCAGCGAGTCGAGTAGCTCCTCGGCGTCGGGCAGGCCGCACACCTCGGCGGCGGCCGTCGCGGTGGCGCCGCCGGAGAACACCGTGAGGCGGGCGGCCATCGCGCGTTCGGGCTCGGTCAGCAACTCCCAGCTCCACGCGACGACCGCGCGGAGCGTCTGGTGCCGTGCGTCGGCGGTACGGCTGCCGCGGGACAGCAGCCGGAAGCGGTCGGTGCCGGCGAGGCGTTCGGCCAGCTCGGGGGCCTCGTGCGTACGCATGCGGGCGGCGGCCAGCTCGATCGCCAGCGGCAGGCCGTCCAGCGCGGAACAGATCCGCTCGACCGTCTCGTCCGGCGTGAAACCCGGGCGGACCGCCGCTGCCCGGTCGGTGAAGAGACGGACGGCGTCGGGGGTGGCGAGCGGGCGTACCGGCCAGAGGTGCTCGGCCGTGATGCCGAGCGGCTCGCGGCTGGTCGCCAGGATGCGCAGCTGAGGGCAGGCGGCGAGCAACCGCTCCGCGAAGGCGGCGACGTCCTCGATCAGGTGCTCGCAGTTGTCGAGCACGAGCAGCAGCGAGCGCTCGGCCAGCGCGGCGATCAACCGCGAGAGGGCCGCAGGGTCGGCCGAGCCCGCGTCCTGGCCGACCAAGGGCTCGGTCGGACCGCCCAGCAGGCCGCCCTCACGCACGCCCAGCGCGCCGAGCACCGCCTGCGGCAGCCCGGCGCCCTCGTTCAGAGAGGCCAGCTCCGCCATACAGGCGTCGGGACGCTGCCCTGCGACCTCGACCGCCAGCCGCGTCTTACCCGCGCCACCCGGGCCCAGCAGCGTCACCAGCCGGGCCGAGTCGAGCAGCGCGCCGACCGCGGCCAGATCGTAGTCCCGGCCGACCAGGGTGGTGAGCCGGACCGGCATCCCCGACCCACCGGACGCGACTGCGATCTGTCCGGTGGTGGCTGGGGTGGCTGGGGTTGGTTCGGCGGTGGCCAAGACCGTTGCGGTCGGTCCGGCAGGTCCAGGGGTGGTCGCCGCGGGCGGGGTCCGCGCGGTGGGTCCGACAGGGGCGGGCCCGGGCGCGATGGTGGGCCGTGGTGTCAGGCGGGCCAGTTCGCCGCGTAGCAGGGTCTGGTGCAGGTCGGACAGGTCAGGTGAGGGGTCGGTGCCCAGCTCGTCGGCCAGGAGCCGCCTGGTCTGCTCGTAGACGACCAGCGCCTCGGCCTGGCGGCCGTCCGCGCTCAGGGCCCGCATGAGCTGGCCGCGCAGCCGCTCGCGCAGCGGGTGGCGTTCGATCAGCTCGCCGAGCTCCGGGATCGTCACCCGGTGGGCGCCGCGCCGCAGGTCGGCCTCGATCCGGTCCTCCTGGGCGGCCACATGCCGCTCTTCGAGGGGTACGGCATGAGCCGGGTCGAGATCGGCGAGCGCGGTGCCACGCCACAGGGACAGAGCCTCGCCCAGCAACGCGGCGGCCCGGTCCGGGTCGGCGTCGAGAGCCTGCCGCCCGGCCTCGGCCAGCCGCAGGAACCGGTGCGCGTCGACATCACCGGGATCGACGGCCAGCCGGTAGCCCGTGGCCGCCCGCTCGACCATGATGCCGTCACCGCGCAGCCTCGACACCTGGGAGTGCAGGGCGTGCTGGGCGTTCTTGGGCGGCTGCTCGCCGTACAGGACATCGATGAGCCGGTCGTAGGTGACGACCTCGCCGGGCCGGATGAGCAGGAGCGCCAGCAGAGCTCGCCGGGCCCGGCCGCCGAGTGGCACCTCGCCGCCGTCCGCGCGCCAGGCACGGGTGCTGCCGAGGATGCCGAAGCGCATGGAGGTTACTTTAGAGGGCGTGAGCAAGATTCCCAGCCCGCCGGAGCCGCTGTCCGCGCCGGTGTTCGACAGCCACTGCCATCTCGACATCATGGTCGGAAACCGGCAGGCGTCCTCAGGCGATCCGGTGGCGCAGGCGGCACAGGCGGCGTCGGCGAGCGTACGGAGCATCCTCGACGACTCGCGTGCCGTCGGTGTGACCCGGCTCGTCACGATCGGCTACGACCTGCCGTCCTCCCGGTGGAACGCCGAGGCGGCGGCGGAGCACGAGGGGATCTACGCCGGCGTCGCGATCCATCCCAACGAGGCGCACGCGGCCACGCCCGAGACGCTCGCCGAGATCGAGGCGCTGGCCGGGCGCGAGGAGGTGCGGGCGGTGGGGGAGACCGGGCTGGACTACTACCGCGACTGGGCGACCAAGGACGACCAGCACGCGAGCTTCCGGGCGCACATCGAGATCGCCAAGCGTACCGGCAAGGCACTGGTCATCCACGACCGTGACGCGCACGACGACGTGCTGAAGGTGCTGGCCGCCGAGGGCGCGCCGCCGGTGGTGGTGTTCCACAGCTACTCAGGCGACTCCGAAATGGCGAAAAAGTGCGCCGAAGCCGGATATTTCATGTCTTTTTCTGGGCCGGTGACCTACAAGAACGCCTCCTACCTGCGGGAGGCGGCCCAGGTCGCGCCGATGGAGCTCATGCTGGTCGAGACCGACGCTCCCTACCTGCCGCCCGTGCCGTACCGGGGCAAGCCCAACGCGCCCTACCTCATCCCGCTCACCCTGCGCTGCCTGGCGGAGGTCAAGGGAGTCCATCCGGACGAGCTGTGCGAGGCCATCAGCGTCAACGGAGTCACGGTCTTCGGAGAGTGGTGACCATCTTTCCGTGAACCGGTGGAGGCCACGGCGCGGGCGCCACTAGCGTCGTGCCGCCCGAAGCCGCTACCGGAGGTCGACCGTGCGAGGAAAGAGGCGCGCCCCACGCCCTCGGATTGCCTGGCGCTCGCCGTGGACACCGGTGTTCTGCCTGCTCGCGGTCGTGGCCGTGGGCGGGATCATGACCGTCGCGAGGCTGGTCAAGAGCGTGGTGCTGGTCGTCGACGGCAAGCAGATCGCGCTGCGCAGCTTCGCCGGCTCGGTGCGGGAAGTCCTCGGCGAGGCCGGGGTGCCGGTGGGGTCCGGCGACTCCGTACGACCGGCCGGGCAGGAGCGGCTCGTCGACGGGACGTGGATCGAGGTACGCCACGCCCGTCCCATCACCCTGACCGTCGACGGGCGCACCACCCAGCACCTGGTGACCGCCACGAACGTCGGCGACGCGCTGGCCGAGCTCGACATCAGCCCCGCCGGCGGCAGACTGTCGCTCCCGCCGGGCCGGAACGTGCCGCTGTCCGGCATCTCGCTGTCGATGTACACGCGGCGTGAGGTGTACGTCGAGACGGGCGGCGTCCGGACGGCGACCACGACCACCGCCCGTACCGTCCGCGAGGTGCTCAGGCAGCGCCGCGTCCCGCTGCACCGCGGCTACCGGGTACGCCCGCCGCTCGACAGCTTCCCGGCTCAGGGGGCCGTCATCAGGGTCAGCCCGCCCCCGCCGCCGCACACCGTGGTCGTCCCGGCGGCCGTGGCGGGGCTCAACTGGACGGCGCTGGCCCTGTGCATGTCGAACGGTAATCCGCTGGCGGTCAATCCCGCCGGGCCCTACTACGGAATGTACGGATTCAGCCTGCCCATGTGGGCGGCCGTCGGCGGCACCGGCCTGCCGCACACCTGGCCGGCGGAGGAGCAGACCTACCGGGCGCAGCTCCTCTACCAGCTGGTCGACGGCCGGTGGCAGGGCCAGTGGCGGGAGTGCGGATCACGGCTTTTCGGCTAGCCGCCTGCCAGCCTGCAACAGGCTCACAACAAGGTGTCGGCCCCTCGCGCCCGATGCCCCAACAGCCTCATGAGACGGAATAAGCTCGTTCGAGAGGTCGGGCCGGCGCCGAGGTAAGGGGAACGGGTGAGCGAGTCTTTCGTGCATCTGCACGTGCACACCGAATACAGCATGCTTGACGGCGCGGCCAAGATGAAGCCGCTGTTCAAGGAAGCCGAGCGGCTCCAGATGCCCGCCATCGCGATGTCCGACCACGGCAACATGTTCGGTGCGTACGAGTTCCAGAAGGTGGCGAAGGGCAGCCCGGTCAAGCCGATCGTCGGCATCGAGGCGTACGTGGCCCCCGAGAACCGGTTCGTGAAGAAGCCGGTCTTCTGGGGACAGCGCGCCGAGACCGGCGTGGCGGACGGTGAGGGCGGCAAGGACGTCTCCGGCGGCGGCCGGTTCACCCATATGACCATGTGGGCCAAGAACGCGGACGGGCTGCGCAACCTGTTCCGGCTGTCCTCCTTGGCGTCGTTCGAGGGCTACTACTCCAAGCCCCGCATGGACCAGGACCTGATCTCCAAGCACGCGAACGGGATCATCGCCACCACCGGCTGCCCGTCCGGCGCGGTGCAGACCCGGATCCGGCTCGGCCAGTACGACGAGGCGGTCAGAGTCGCCGGCGAGTACCAAGAGATCTTCGGCAAGGAAAACTACTTCCTGGAGCTGATGGACCACGGCATCAGCATCGAGCGGGAAGTCCGCGCCGACCTGCTCCGGCTGGCCAAGCAGCTCAACATCCCGCTCCTGGTCACCAACGACTCCCACTACGTGACGGAGGACCAGGCCGACGCGCACGACAGCCTCCTGTGCGTCGGCGTGGGCAAGAACAAGGACGACCCCAACCGTTTCCGGTTCAACGGCTCGGGCTACTACCTCAAGACCGCTGACGAGATGCGCAAGCTGTTCACCGACCTGCCGGAAGCGTGTGACAACACGCTGCTCGTGGCCGAGATGGTGGGCGACTACGGCGACGTGTTCCAGCACATCGACCGGATGCCGCAGTTCCCCGACGTGCCCGAGGGGGAGACGCAGGAATCCTGGCTGCGCCAGGAAGTCGAGCGCGGCCTGGAGCTGCGCTACGGCACACCCATCCCCGCCGAGGTGATGGAGCGGTATGAGACCGAGATGAAGGTCATCGGTCCCATGGGGTTCTCCTCCTACTTCCTCGTGGTCGCCGACATCTGCAAGTACGCCAGGGACAACGGCATCGCCGTGGGCCCGGGCCGAGGCAGCGCCACCGGCTCGATCGTCGCCTACGCCACCCGCATCACCGAGCTCGACCCGCTGGAGCACGGCCTGCTGTTCGAGCGCTTCCTCAACCCCGAGCGCATCAACCCGCCGGACGTCGACCTCGACTTCGACGACCGCCAGCGGGACCGGATGGTCCACTATGTGACGCAGAAGTACGGCAGCGAAGCGACCGCCCAGGTCAACACGTTCGGCACGATCAAGGCCAAGGCCGCCGTCAAGGACGCGAGCCGGATTCTCGGCTACCCGTTCGCCATGGGCGACAAGATCACCAAGGCGATGCCGCCGGACGTCATGGGCAAGGGCGTCCCGCTCGCCGACATCTTCAACGAGGACCACCCCCGCTACAACGAGGGCGGCGAGCTCCGCGCTCTGTACGAGAACGACGCGGACGTACGCAAGGTCATCGACACCGGCCGCGGCATCGAGGGCCTGATCCGCGGCACCGGTGTGCACGCCGCGGCGGTCATCCTGTCCTCGGAGCCCCTGCTGGACCTGATCCCCATGCACATGCGGGACAAGGACGGCGTGATCATCACCGGGTTCGACTACCCGTCCTGTGAAGACATGGGCCTGGTCAAGATGGACTTCCTGGGGCTGCGGAACCTGGGCATCATCGACCACGCCATCAAGATCATCGAGCAGAACCGGGGCGTCAAACTCGACACCCTGACCCTTCCGCTCGACGATGTGCAGACGTACAAGCTGCTGGCCCGCGGCGACACCCTGGGCGTGTTCCAGCTCGACGGCGGCCCGATGCGGCAGCTACTGAAGCTGATGGAGCCGAGCCGATTCGAGGACATCGCCGCCGTGCTCGCCCTCTACCGGCCGGGCCCGATGGCGGCCAACGCGCACACCAACTACGCCCACCGCAAGAACGCCCGCCAGGACATCGACCCCATCCACCCCGAGCTGAAGGAAGCGCTCGAACCGATCCTCGGTCCGACCTTCCACCTGCTCGTCTACCAAGAGCAGATCATGGCCGTCGCCCGCGAGCTGGCCGGCTACACCCTGGGCGGCGCCGACCTGCTGCGCCGCGCCATGGGCAAGAAGAAGAAAGAGATCCTGGACGCCGAGTTCGCCAACTTCCAGAAGGGCATGCACGGCAACGGCTACAGCGCCGAGGCCACCCAGGCGCTGTGGGACGTCATGCTGCCGTTCTCCGGATACGCCTTCAACAAGTCCCACACCGCCGGCTACGGCCTCGTCGCCTACTGGACCGCCTACCTCAAGGCCAACTACCCCGCCGAGTACATGGCCGCCCTGCTGACCTCCGTGGGCGACGACAAGGACAAGGCCGCCGTCTATCTGGCCGAGTGCCGCAAGATGGGCATCCAGGTGCTCGCCCCGGACGTGAACGACTCCCAGCTCGACTTCGTCGCGGTCGGCGACGACAAGGTCAGATTCGGTCTGGGCGCGGTCCGCAACGTCGGTGAGAACGTCGTCGAAGGCATCGTGAAAGCCCGCACCGAGAAGGGCCTCTACGACAACTTCAACGACTTCCTCGGCAAGGTGCCGTTGACGGTCTGCAACAAGCGGGTCATCGAATCACTGATCAAGGCGGGCGCCTTCGACTCGCTCGACCACCAGCGCAAGGCGCTGCTCATGGTGCACGAGCCGGCGGTCGATTCGGTCATCGACATCAAGAAGAACGAGGCCCACGGCCAGGACTCGCTGTTCGGTGGGCCGAGCGACGATGCGGGCACGGCGGCGTTCTCCGTACAGATTCCCGACATGGAGTGGGACAAGAAGACGCGACTGGACTTCGAGCGGGAGATGCTCGGCCTGTACGTGTCGGATCACCCCTTGGCGGGCACGGAGCGGCTCCTGGCCCGCCACCGGGACACCACCATCGCCGAACTCCTCGAAAGCGGCCGTGACGACCGCGGGGACGTCCGGGTGTGCGGCCTGATCACCAAGGTCGACAAGCGGGTCAACAAGGCCGGCAACGTGTGGGCGATCGTCACCGTCGAGGACATGGACGCGGCCATCGAGTGCCTGTTCTTCCCCAGGAGCTATGAGCTGTACGCGCCGGAGCTGCGCGGAGATGCCGTGGTGTCGGTCGGCGGCAAGGTCAACAACCGTGACGGCGCCATCAGCATCTTCGCGGAAGACCTCACTCCACTCGACGTGTCCGGCATCACCAGCGATTCCGGGCATCCCATCACCATCCAGGTGCGCGAGGAACGTCTCACGCAGCAAGCCGTGGAAGAGCTCCGTAACGTGCTGAAGCTGCACCAGGGCAACGTGCCGCTGCGGATCAATGTGCAGCGGCTGACCGGGAAGATCATGGTGTGTGCTGTGCCGGAGTTCTCCGTCAATGCCGAACCCAGCTTCGCCGCGGACGTCAAGCAGTTGTTCGGCCCGGAAGCGATCATGATGTAAGTCCGCGGCCCCGGCGGTGTGTGGCCGGCTGAGTCAACCGGCCACACACCACGTCAACCGGCGATCGAGGTGCCGAAGTCGGCGCCGGCGGGTGGTTGGAGCGGCCGCAACTCGTCGGAGTTGCGGGCCAGCACCAGGACCTTGCCGGTCGGCACGGCGTCGGGCTGGCCGATGTAGAGCTTGTTGCCGCCGTACGCCAGCGACCAGCCGAACAGGCCGTCCGACGCCGGGAGCCTCTTGTCCTCGGCCGCGTTCTTGAACGACAGCACCCGTACCTCTCCCTCATAGGGCGCGCCGACGGCCACCTTGCCGTCGACCGAGGCGGCCATCGAGAACCCGAACCCCGCCCCCTGCCCCACCCGCCGCGTCGGGCGCATAGACGGGTCGTAGAGCTGGACATAGCCGTGGCCCGGCGCGGTCACCGCGAACCCGGCCCCCTCGGCGTACGCCACCGCGTAGCCGTACCTGTCTCCGGCGGCCTTGGTGGGCGAGTCGAGCTTGACCCCCTGGAGCGTCGGCGCCAGCACATTGTCGATGCGGACCGCGGCCCCCGAGTCGGACTTGCCCGCGTCGACCTGGCGGCCGGCGCCGTCGTCGTTCTCGTACGGGACGCCGACGAGCAGGCTGTTGCCCGGCCCGACGGCGAGTGACCAGCCGAACTGGTCGCCGACCTCGCCGTTGCCCGGCACCTCCGCCGAGTCCTGATTTATCCTGATCAGCCGACCGGTGCCCTCGCGCACATAGACGGAGCCCGCGTCGGCGATCTGGGCTTGGTCCTCGTACGGCGCGCCGATCGCCACCAGGCTGCCCCGGGACGCCAGGGACCAGCCGAAGTGGGCATCGCGCTGCGGCTCGGGCGCCACCAGTTGTTGCGGTGCCGGGCTGCCCCCGCCGTACACGACATAGACCGCACCAGCGTCCTTGACGCCGTCGACGTCCGCGTACGGCGCCCCCACCACCAGGTCGGCGCAGGGGTTGCCGGGATCGACCTTGGCCAGCGTCACCGACCAGCCGAGCGCGTCGCCCTGCTGAAGGCCGGGCACCGCGATCGGGATCACCTTGTCCCCGGAGAGGATGTGCACGGCGCCCTTGCCGCCGTCGGCGAACGGGTCGCCGACCGCCACGTCCTCCAGGCCGTCGCCGTCGAAGTCACTCGTACCCGAGCAGGCGGCCTTCTTGGCGGCTGCCGCGGCGGTGCCGGTCGCGAGCGTGCCGCCCACGGCGAGCGCGAGCGCCAGGAGCGCCGCACCGATCGTCTTCACAGCCGGACCTCGATCTGGTTGCCGTTCTTGAGTCTGGTGGCGGTCAGCTCCAGGGGTTTGCGATACAGCGGCATGTCGAACACGAACGCGTTGTCGATCCGGCTACCCGCGGTGATCACCGCCGGGAACGTGGCCTCCACCGGGTCGTGGCGCCCGCCTCTGTCGTCGAGCAGCGAGACGATCGGGTCGCCGATCTCCTGGCGTTCGCCTCCGGGGTTCAGCATCGTCCAGCGGACCACGCACAGCTGGCCCTGGGTCTGCGTCTTGCCCTCGAACTCCTTCAGGCCGCACTGCGGGGCCGTGACGACGATGAGCTGCGGGTCGTCGAAGGACTTGCCGAGGGCGAACCGGTGACCGACGTCGTTGGGCCGCGCCGAGGCGGTCGCCGACTGGGTCTGCGTCCGGGCGGGCGGTGTGATGTTGCGGCTGGAGGTGACGATGAGGACGCCGACGGTGACGGCGATGGCCGCCACGGCCGCGGCGGCCGCGATGAGCCAGCGGGTGCTGAGGGAGCGGCCGGGGAGGGGGGCCTGGGTGTCGTCCGTGGACAGTTCCTCGGCCTGGCGCCCCGGGTCCGTGTTGCGGGCCTGCACGCTCAACTCGTCGTTGGCGGGCTGAGGGGCCTGCTCGGCTAAGCGCTCCTTTTTGGGCTTCTTGGGCTTCTTCGGAGTCGGTTGCTGGGGGGTCGGAACCTCCCAGCGCGCCAGCTCCTCGCGGGCCGCCTGCTCCTCGCGGCGGGCCAGCTCCTGCAGATCGGCCTGCTCCTGTTGGGGCACGTCGGTCGCCACGGCCGGCCCCTTGGCCGTCGTGTCACTGGGCGGTGGCGTGGCGAACGTGGCAGTGATGTCGGGTTCGTTCACCACGTTCTGCGGCGGCTCCCAGTCGTTGAGCAGCCCGGGCGCCACCAGGGTCGGCGGATTCTCCACCGTCGCCGTCGCCGCCGGCTGGGGCGCGGCGCCTCCGACCAGGGCGATCAGCAGGTCCTGGGCCGTGGGCCGCTGGGCGGGCTCCATGTCGGTCGCCCGCCGTACCAGCTCGTCGAGCGGCGCGGGCAGCGCGCCCAGGTCGGGCGGCGTGTTCAGGACGCGCGTCGCGAGCGTGATGGGGTCGCCGCGCCCGAACGGGTGGCGCCCATTACCGGCGTACGCGATCAGGCAACCCCAGGCGAAGATGTCGGCGGCGGGAGTGACCGTCTCCCCCCGCACCTGCTCGGGCGCCCACCAGCCGGGACTGCCCAGCAGCTCGCCGGACATCGTGAACCCGGTCTCCCTGTCGAGCGCCCTGGCGATGCCGAAGTCGATCACCCGCGGCCCGGACAGCGACAAGATGACATTGGCCGGCTTGAGATCCCGGTGCACCAGCCCGGCGACGTGGATCGCCGCCAGCGCCGCCGCGACTCCCAGCGCGACGCCGTGCAGCGGCCCCGGGTCCAGCGCGCCGTACTTGGCGATCTGGTCCGACAGCGGGGTGCCGCCGATGTACTCGGTCACCATGTACGGCCGGCCGTCGCCGGTGTTGCCGTTGTCGAGCACCTGCGCCGTACAGAACGACGCCACCCGCCGCGCGTTCTCCACCTCGGCGTGAAAGCGGTCCGCGAACCCCTGCTGGTTGGCGAACTCCGCCTTCACCACCTTGACCGCGACGAACCGCCCCGTCGGTGCCCTGGCCAGGAACACCGTACCCATTCCACCCTCGCCGAGCCGCCCGAGCAGTCGGTATGGCCCGATCTCTCGCAGATCCGTCGGGCGGAGCGGCGCGGCGCCCGTTGGCTCCATCAAGGACGTCCCTTCCTGTTCCACGCCATCCTCCCCTGTGGTGCCCCCATCCGCCATCGCAGGTTCTTCGATGCGGGAGACTGGTTGGATGATGGACCTGTTGGGCCCTACAGAAATACGTATTTTGGCGGATAAGCTAAATCTTCGTCCGACCAAAAAGCTAGGCCAAAACTTCGTGATCGACGCGGGAACCGTCCGGCGCATCGTCAGAGTCGCCGGAGTCGCGCCAGAAGACGTGGTCATAGAGGTCGGGCCCGGCCTCGGCTCGCTCACCCTCGCGCTGCTCGGCGCGGCCCAGCACGTGGTGGCCGTCGAGATCGACCCCGTACTTGCCGCCCAGCTCCCGGTAACCGTCGCGGACCGCGGCCTCGGCGACAAGCTCACGGTCGTGGAGGCCGACGCCATGCGCATCGCCTCCGCCGACCTGCGAGGCCACACCCCCACCGCCCTGGTCGCGAACCTCCCCTACAACGTCGCGGTCCCGGTGGTCCTCCACCTGCTGCAGACGCTGCCGTCACTGCACAAGGGCCTCGTGATGGTCCAGTCGGAGGTGGCCGACCGCCTCGCGGCGGGGCCCGGCTCCAAGGTGTACGGGGTGCCGTCGGTGAAGGCCGCCTGGTACGCGGACGTACGACGGGCCGGGCCGGTGGGTCGGACGGTGTTCTGGCCCGCCCCTAACGTGGACTCCGGCCTCGTCTCCATGGTCCGGCGGGACCCGCCTGAGACGTCCGCGTCGCGGGAGGAGGTGTTCGCGGTGATCGACGCCGCGTTCGCGCAGCGGCGTAAGACGTTGCGGGCCGCGCTGGCCTCGTGGGCCGGCAGCCCCGCCCAGGCTGAGGCGGCGCTGCGGGCCGCTGGGGTGGATCCTTCGGAGAGGGGAGAGCAGCTGGACGTGACGGCCTTCGCCCGGATCGCCGAAGCCAAGCCCTAGATGTATCGCCCCGCTATCCCCTGAAACCTGCCTTGCCCGGCCCCCGGGGCAGCCGATCCGTTTCGCCCGGCACGCCCGCTGTCCACCGAAACCTGCCTTGCCCGGCCCCCGGGGCAGCCGATCCGTTTCGCCCGGCACGCCCGCTGTCCACCGAAACCTGCCTTGCCTGGCTCTCGGGGCAGCCGATCCGTTTCGCCCGGCGCGCCCGCTGTCCACCGAGGCCTGCGTTGTCCGGCGCCCCTGGATATCCACAGGGCCTGCCCCCGTATCCCCCGCTATCCACAGAACCCCGTTCGGCTCCCCGCCGCCTTGACCAATCGCAAGATCCTGGGGCCTCCATTCCGCACGTCGCAGGAGGCCCACCATGACCCCCCGCTCCGCCCTGACTCCCTGCCCCGCTTTGGACGCCCGCCCTGTCCTGGACGCCCGCCCTGTCCTGGACGCCCGCCCTGTCCTGGACGTCGGCCCCGTCCTGGACGCCACCCCCGCCCTGGACACCCACCCCGCCCCGGCCGCTCGCTCTACCTTGGCCACTTGCTCTGCTCTCACCTGGCTCGCGATCGGCGGCGGCACCCTCGCGGCCCTCATCGCACCCCCCAGCGCGGTGGCCGCCGCAACCGTCACCTCACCCACACCGCCGACCACCCCGTGTTTCCGCCTGATCACTCTCCCCGCCAACCCACCCGCAGCAGCCAACGACCGCGAGACGAAGCACTCTCAGGACATCCCCATCCCACCAGAGCCGTTCTTCGCTCTACCTCCTGATGCGGTAGCCCACAACAACCAGCCCATCTACGTCCTCATCCCCCTCCCCCCAGAGTCCTGCCCCACCCCCAACCCCCCAGCCCAGACCCCTCGGGACACTCCCACCAAGCCCCTGGCCAAGGGCGATGTGGCAACGGCAGCCGCCATCGACCAGCTGGGCACCCCGTTCTCATGGGGCGGCGGCGCACCAACCGGCCCCACCACAGGCATAGGCAGAGGAGCCCACACCAAGGGCTTCGACTGCAGCGGCCTCACCCTCTACGCCTGGTCCAAAGCCGGCATAAGACTCGGCCACTACACAGGCACCCAGTTCCGCCAGGGCCGCAGAGTCACGCTCGGCGACCTACGCAAGGGCGACCTGGTCTTCTTCGGCGGCGGCACCGGCGACCCCACCCACGTCGGCCTCAACCTGGGCGGAGGCGTAATGATCCACGCCCCCAAAACCGGCGACGTAGTCAGAAGAACCCCGTTCCTGACCTCCACCTACTATCGCCCCCTCTACCGAGGCGCCGTACGCCCAGGCTGACCCACAGCCCGTAGCAGGGCTCCACACACTCGGACCGCATCCGCCGATGCCCCCATTTCGCTGGGTGCGGTCCGGCTACTCACATACGGGCGCAAACTCTGACCAACCCGTCGACAAGCGGCGCAAGCAGCTCCTGATCCTCCTGCCTGGTCGGCTCATACTCCACGATCCCCAGCCCTGCCACCTCGAACCGCTCCGCCAGCGCACCGACCAACTCAAGCAGTTGATCAGGACGCAACCCACCCGGCGCCGGCGTCCCGACACTCGCGAACACCTCCGGATCCAGCACATCAAGATCGATATGAATGTAGACCGCCTTCTCCTCGACCCCGCCCCCCTGCCTACGACAGGACTCCTCAACCCCGACCGCCGACCCACGATCGACCTCTTGAGTCCCAAGCCCCGACTCACGACCGACCTCTTCAGTCCCAAGCCTCAACCCACGACCGGACTCTTGAGCCCCAAGCCCCGACTCACGACCGGACTCATGAGCCCCAAGGCTCGACCCACGACCGGACTCTTCAGCCTCAAGGCTCGACTCACGGTCGGGTTTTTCCGAGACAGCACCCTGCCCCCGATCGAGGCCTGCCGAAGCAACAGCGTCGACCAGCGCCACGGAGTCCGTCACTCCCAGATGGCACACCCCGCTCGCCTCAACGAACGCGACCTCAGCCTGATCAAGATCCCGCACCCCGGCAAGCACGATCTGCCACGGACGCACCGCCTCCTCCGGCACCAACCCCTCCGGCCCTTCCCCGGTGAGGGCCCGCAGCACCATGCCGTGAAACGCCCCAGATGGTGAGCTGGCCGGCGTATTGAGATCCCCATGAGCATCGAACCAGAGGACCACCAGCCGATCCCCGTACTTCCGCCGAGCCGCCGCCACCGGCTCCAACTCAACTCCGCAATCACCCCCGGCAGTGACCACGAGCCCATCGCCCAACTGCGACATCACCGCCCGCACCCGAGAAGCCGTGACGATCAGATCATCATCCTCCACATCAACCCGCAGCCGCCGCCCCGCAGGCACCATCCCGGCCACCAGCCGAGCCCCCTCCCGCAGCCGCTCCGCCGTACCGGACCCAGACCCCCGCCACTGCGGCACCTCAACAACCGTCACTTCCGACAAAACACTCCCTTTCGCTCAAAGACCTATATTTACCCCTATGCATCGGCCCGCCGTCCAGGTGGTCGAACGCAGGTGGCGAGCACTGCGGTTACCAACAGGAACGGCCCCTCCGCTGCCGACCTACCGCCCATCGCCGGATACTCCTCACAGCCCAGTGGGTCAGGGGTCCGCGGTTCCAGCGGGTCGGGCGGTCTCGTTGTCCTGGCAGTCCCGTCGTTTGGTCCGGCCAGCGTCTTCACACTCGTGCGTCGCTGACCTCCACGGGTACGTGCGTTGGATCGGTCCCGCACATGCTTCACCACATCTGCCGAGAATCACGTGACCAGCAAGCGAGCCGCTATAAGCTCATGACTCCTCGACAAGCTCGTGAGTCCTCGCCCCCGCCAGCGACGAAAGTCAACGACCCCCTCCTGATGGAGGGGGCTTGAGGTGCCTCAGGTGCTTTGAAGCCCCGCGTTGACCAGCCCTAGTCATCACCATTGGAGGTGCAATCCAGATGGCTACCTTTCACGCAGGACCGCAGACCCACCAGCGAATGCTTCCTCAGTTCGCTGCTCTGGAATCCGTGGGAGCAGACATGCCCGAGGGTGGGTACGAAACGGCTCACGGAGGCGCGGCAGGCCGCGCACCCGGTGTGGAAGCTGGGCGAGGGGAGATCCGCCGAAGCGCACCGGTCGGCGGGCGTCACCCCGACCCGGAGCAGTCCGGGAAGGGCGGAAGGGTCCTTACAGACCCACACGTTTTCGTTCTCGGCCGCGATGGGAAACCGTTGCAGCCCTGCCGGCCGGGCCGGGCCCGGCACTTCCTTAAAGCGGGGCGGGCGGTGGTGGTCCGGCACACCCCGTTCGTCATCCGCCTGACCGACCGCCGGGTGGCCGTCTCCACGGTGCACGGCGTTGAGGTCGGCCTCGACCCCGGCTCCAGGCACACCGGCATCGCCGTCTTCGCCGTACGCGGCGGGAGCCGTGCCGGGAAGTACAGCGTTCAACTCGACCACCGGGGCGCGTTGATCCGCGACAAGCTGACCGCCCGCTCGCACTACCGGCGCGCCAGGAGGTCGCGGAACCTGCGCTACCGCGCTCCTCGATTCCTCAATCGCACCAGACCCAAGGGGTGGCTCGCGCCGTCTCTACGGCACCGGGTGGACACCACTCTGTCGTGGGTGGCCCGGTTGAGGCGGTGGGCGCCCGTGCGCGCCGTCCACGTCGAGCGCGTCTCCTTCGACACGCACGCCATGTCGGCGGGCAGGCCGTTGGAAGGCGTCGAGTACCAGCAGGGGACGCTGGCCGGATATGAGGTCCGCCAGTACCTGCTGGAGAAATGGGGCCGGACCTGTGTGTACTGCGGCGCGGCCGGTGCACCGTTGCAGGTCGAGCACATCCACCCCAAGGCGCGCGGCGGCTCCGGCCGGATCTTCAACCTGACGCTGGCGTGCCGGCCGTGCAACCAGGCCAAGAACACTACGCCCGTCGAAGAGTTCCTGCGAAGTAAGCCCGCACTGCTGGCGCGCATCCTCAAGCAGGCCAAGGCCCCGCTACGGGACGCCGCGGCCCTCAACGCCACCCGCTGGGCGCTGTGGCAGGCGCTCACCGCGACGACTCTGCCCGTGGCCACCGGTTCGGGTGGGCGTACCAAATGGAACCGTTCCCGTACGGATGCGTCGAAGTCCCACACCCTGGACGCGCTGCACGTCGGCGAGCTCTGGCAGGTGACCGGATGGCCGGGCCGCGTCCTGGTGGTCAGGGCCACCGGACGCGGCAGCTACTGCCGGACCCGCACTGACCGGTACGGATTCCCCCGCCTGCGACTTCCCCGAGTCAAGCACGTCCACGGGTTCGCCACCGGCGACCTCGTTCGCGCCACCCTCGCCAAAGGCAAGAACACCGGAGTCCACACCGGACGCGTCGCCGTCCGCACCACAGGATCCTTCAACATCACCACCGCGACCGGCACCCGCCAAGGCATCAACCACAAACACATCCGCCTGCTCCAAAGAGCCGACGGCTACGCCTACACCACGAGCGAGGAGGCCACCATTGAACGGTGAACCTCAGGGCACACAAAGGCCCTTTGGGGCCTTCCCGCTCCCGATTCCTCCCCGGCGTGAACGCCGGGGTATCCACGGAAGGTTCTGATGAGTTCGGTTACCGTACGGGTGCCCGCGAAGGTCAACGTGCAGCTATCCGTCGGACCGCTCCGCGAAGACGGCTATCACGACCTGGTCAACGTGTTCCACGCGGTATCGATCTTCGACGAAGTGGTCGCCAAGGAGTCCGAGTCGATCACCGTCACGGTGGAGGGAAACTGGGCGGACCGGGTCCCGCTCGATGACGAGAACCTCGCGATCCAGGCCGCGAGAGCCCTGGCCAAGCACGCAGGCCGCACTTATGGCGTGGCGCTGGTCATCAAAAAGGCCATTCCCGTGGCCGGTGGCATGGCCGGCGGGAGCGCCGACGCGGCGGGGGCTCTGGTGGCCTGCAACGAGTTGTGGGGGCTTGGCCTGCCGTTCGAAGATCTCATGGAGATCGCCGGTGATCTGGGTAGTGACGTGCCCTTTTCGATGCTCGGGGGCACGGCGGTTGGGATCGGCCGGGGCGAACAGCTCAGCGAGTTGCCGACCGGTGGTCAGTTCCACTGGGTGTTCGCGGTGGCGGAGGGTGGGCTGTCCACTGCCACTGTCTACGCCGAATGCGATCGGCTCCGCGCCGCGACCAGCGCCGAAATCCCCTGGCCACAGTTGAGCGACCCCCTGCTGGAGGCGCTCGGCTCCGGCGACGCCCGCAAACTGGGCGCCTACCTGACGAACGACCTCCAGCCCGCCGCCCTGAAGCTCCGCCCGCAACTGGCCCACACCCTCGAAGCCGGCCGCGAGCACGGCGCACTCGGCGCGATCGTCTCCGGCTCAGGTCCCACCTGCGCCTTCCTCGCGACCGACGCCGCCCACGCCGACCAACTGGCCACCGCCCTCTCCACCACCAACGTCACCCGCACCGCCATCCCCGCCCACGGCCCTGTCCCTGGTGCGGTAGTGGTCTAACACCGTCAGCGCTTTACGCCCCTCTAGGGTGCGATGGGACTGTTCGGAAGGATGGAAGCGCTGCCAGAGGGGGTAGAGGGCAGCGCGGGGCCGCATGAATGGCCCTTCCGCCCGCCCGGCCGCTCGCCACGTCCTGCTTCCCGGCCGTTCGTGCGCCTCTCCGGCTGCTCGCCCGTCCGCCCGGTTGCTTCTCCGCTCGTCTGGCCGCCCGTTCGCTGATTGGGGGACACTCCCGGCGTGGTGGCCGTGGTGGAAGCGGTGGAAGCGGTGGCGATTTGGAGTGGCGGGGCGTATGGCGGCGGTCCGCCGGCTTGAGTCGTGAGGGCTTGGGTCCTGGGCCGTGAGGGCTTGAGTGCAGTGATGCGTTGCGACTGGGTTTGGGGGATGGTGGCGGCTTGGTGCCGTCACCACAGCGTCGCGCGGGCCGATACCCTGGTAAGGCCATGAATCTGGTAAATCTCGAGTCTGTTTCCCATGCCTACGGGCCCAAGCCGCTGCTCAGCGACGTCTCCCTCGGCGTCGAGGTCGGCGAGCGCATAGGTGTCGTCGGACGTAACGGCGGCGGTAAGACCACACTTCTGTCGGTGATCTCGGCGGATGTCCGGCCGGACAGCGGCCGGGTTACCCATACCCGGGGGCTACGGGTGGGCATGCTGACGCAGCATGACGCGCTCGATCCGGCGATGCCCATCCGGGAGATCGTGCTGGGTGAGAAGGCCGAGCACGAGTGGGCGGGGGATCAGGGCGTCCGCGAGATTCTCAGCAATCTCATCGGCGATCTCGATCTCGAGGCCAAGGCGGGTGACCTGTCCGGTGGTGAGCGGCGGCGCACCGCGCTGGCCCAGTTGCTCATCGAAGAGCACGACCTGATCATGCTCGACGAGCCGACCAACCATCTCGACATCGAGGCCATCGCCTGGCTCGCCGGTCATCTGTCCGGACGTAAGAGCGCGCTGGTGGTCGTGACGCACGACCGGTGGTTCCTCGACGCGGTCTCCACCAGGACGTGGGAGGTCGTGGACGGGCGAGTCGAGCGGTATGAGGGCGGTTACGCCGCATACGTGCTCGCGAAGGCAGAGCGCGCACGCATCGCCCAGGCCGCCGAAGAACGCCGTCAAAACCTCATGCGCAAGGAGATCGCCTGGCTGCGGCGCGGCCCGCCCGCGCGTACGTCGAAGCCCAAGTTCCGGGTGGAGGCCGCCCAGGCGCTGATCGCCGACGAGCCGCCGGCTCGCGAGAGCGTGGAGCTGCTGCGGTTCGCGGCGGTCCGGCTCGGCAAGACGGTGTACGACCTCGAAGACGTCACCCTGCACGCCGGAGGCCCCGGCAGTGGGCCGCTGGTGCTCGACGACTGCACCTGGCAGTTCGGGCCGGGCGACCGGGTCGGGCTGATCGGCGTCAACGGTTCCGGCAAGTCGTCCGTGCTCCGGTTGCTCGCCGACACGGTCCAGCTCGACTCGGGCCGGATGACCAGGGGCAAGACGGTACGTCTGGCGCACCTGTCGCAGGAGCTGGCCGAACTCGACCCCACCCGCCGGGTGCTGGAGACGGTCGAGGAGATCCGCAAGTACATCCAGGTCGGCAAGAAGGAGTGGTCCGCCTCCCAACTGCTCGAACGCCTGGGCTTCAAGGGCGAGGCGCAGTGGAAGGTCGTCGGCGACCTGTCGGGTGGCGAGCGGCGGCGGCTGCAACTGCTCAGGCTGCTCATGGACGACCCCAACGTGCTGCTGCTCGACGAGCCGACCAACGATCTCGACATCGAGACCCTGAACGAGCTCGAAGACCTCCTCGACGGCTGGCCCGGCACGCTCATCCTGGTGAGCCACGACCGCTACTTCCTGGAGCGCGTCACAGACAAGTGCGTAGCCCTCCTGGGCAACGGCAAGCTGTCGTTCCTTCCGGGGGGCGTGGACGAATACCTGGCCCGCCGCGCCCAGGGCACCGCCCTGACAGCGCGAACGACCTCACTCCAGCCCACTCCCGCACAGATCCAGCCCGCAGCCCCCCAAGAGGGCATGTCGGCCAAGGAGGAACGAGAGCTCCGCAAGGAGCTCAACCGCCTCGAACGCCAACTCGACCGACTGGGCGACCAGGAAGCCAAGCTCCACGCCGCAATGGCGGACGCGGCCAGCGACTACGCCAAACTAGGTTCCCTGGACGCCCAGCTCAGAGACATCCTCGACCAAAAGGACACCGTCGAAGCCGAGTGGCTCGAACTCGCCGACCGACTGAGCGACTGACGGTCTTAAGCGGTTGAGAGACTGAGCGGCTGACTTGGAAGCAGGCGGCCCAAACGCTGCCGCAGCGGCAAACGGGTGGTCGGCTTTAGAAGAAGGCGCCCAAGTACGTACGCGCCGTAGCGGCATGCGGGTGGCACGCGGGCGTCTGGCTTCCGAGGCAGACGCCCGAAGAGCGAGCAGCGACGGTCTACGGGTGAAGGGCTCCGGAGCAGACGCCCGAAGAGCGATCGGTACCGTCTACGGTGACGGGCTTCCGAAGAAGGCGGCCAAGAACGAGTCGTTACGGCGAGCACCCCGTGAGCCTTCACGACCGGCGCTTGACGGTCGCGCGCCAACGACGGTGGGGCGGGCAACCCATGCGAAGCCGTACAAGAAAAGAAGCCGTAAGGAGAGAACTCCCGCAAATGGCGGCCCAACTCGCCGAAGACAGCGGCCGGGACGTCATCAGCCCTCTCTGAAACGCGAGCCCACGAAACGGGCCACGAAACGGGCCACGAAACGGGCCACGAAACGGGCCACGAAACGGGCCACGAAACGGGCTAGGAGTCGAAGGGAGCGAGCAGGGTGCGGAGCAGGGCGGACAGGGTGCGTTGGTCGTTGGGGGCCAGGGCGGCGAGTAGGGCGTGCTCGCGTCGCAGCAGATCCGCGAACGCGGCATCCACCCGCGCCAACCCGCTCTCAGTGAGCGACACCAGCACCCCCCGCCGATCCTCCGGATCCGGCCGGCGCCGGACCAGGGACGCCTGGGCGAGCCGGTCGATGCGGTTCGTCATCGTGCCCGAGGTGACCAACGTGGCGCGGATCAGCGCCCCCGGGCTCAGCTCGTACGGCTTGCCCGCCCGCCGCAGCGCCGTCAGCACGTCGAACTCCCACGGCTCGAGATCGTGCTCGGCGAACGCGGCCCGCCTGGCCCGGTCGAGATGCTTGGCCAGCCGCGAAACCCGCGACAGCACCTGAAGCGGCTCCACGTCGAGGTCCGGGCGCTCCGTCCGCCAGGCCGCCACCAGCCGGTCGACCTCGTCCCGCGGCTCTCCGTTCACCACACCGCCTTGCTATGAGATCGCCAGCTCGGGAAGAGCTCGTCCTGCGTCATGCCTCAGATTGTACTGTCTTGACATCGAGATACATATCTCGATATCAATAATCTCTATGTCGAGAGATATCTGGGATCCCACAACGTACGCCAGGTACACCGACGAGCGAGCACGCCCGTTCTTCGAGCTGACCGCCAGAATCGGCGCCGACAGTCCCGATTATGTCGTGGACGCCGGCTGCGGCACCGGCGAACTCACCGTCGAACTCGCCCGCCGCTGGCCCCAGGCTACCGTGGACGGCTTCGACGCCTCCCCGGCCATGATCACCGAGGCCCGCCGGCACCAGCAGATCAGGTCCACGGTCGCCGACGTCACCACGTGGCGCCCCGACCGGCCGGTGGACGTGCTGGTCTCCAACGCCGTCCTGCAATGGGTGCCCTCGCACCGCGACGTGCTGGAGCACTGGATCGACTCGCTGAGCCCGGGCGGCTGGCTGGCCTTCCAGGTACCGGGCAACTTCAACGCCCCCAGCCACGTGGCGATCCGCGAGCTCTGCGCCTCGCCCGCGTGGTCCGATCGGCTCGGCGACTTCGATCGGGGCAGCCCGGTCGACGACGCCGCCGGCTACGTCGACTTCCTGCGCGGCTGCCGGGTCGACGCCTGGGAGACGACGTACGTCCACCTGCTCGAGGGCGACAACGCGGTGCTGAACTGGATCTCCGGCACCGCCCTGCGCCCGATCTTCGACCGGCTGGACGCCGACGAGCAGAAGAAGTTCACGGCCGAGCTGGCGCAGCGGCTCGACGAGGTTTATCCGGCCAAGCCGTACGGCACGCCGTTCCCGTTCCGGCGCATCTTCGTGGTGGCGCAGAAACATCAGCAGCAGTGATCACGGGCCTGCACCATGTCCAGCTCGCCGCGCCCGCGGGGAGCGAGCCGCTGCTGAGGGAGTTCTACGGGGGAGTCCTCGGGCTCCAGGAGGTCCCCAAACCGCCTGATTTGGCCAAACGTGGTGGCGTCTGGTTTCGTGGCGAGGGCGTGGAGGTGCATCTCGGCATCGAGGACGACTTCCGGCCCGCCAGGAAGGCGCACCCGGCGTTCCTGGTGGACGACCTCGACGCGTTCGGCACAGAACCCCCCGACGACCTGCTCCCGGGCTACCGCCGGATCTACCTCACGGACCCGGTTGGGAACAGAATCGAGCTACTTCAAGAAGTGTGAAGTTCATCCAGTGGTGGCATGATTGTCCAAATCGGCCAAGGCTGTGAGGTGCTGTGGGCATCGAAATCGAGGACAAGTTCGACGTTTTTCCCGACTACGCGGTACCCGACCTGAGCAAGCTGGCGGAGATCTCGGGCCCGAAGAGCTATCAGCTCGTGGCGCTCTACTACGACACGCCCGACCTGCGGTTGGCGACCCGGGGCATCACCCTCCGCCGAAGACGCGGCGGTGATGACGCGGGCTGGCATCTGAAACTGCCCAAGGCCAAGGGCGTCCGCCAAGAGATCACCCGCCCGCTCACCCGGAGCACCAAGATCGTGCCCCCCGAGCTCGCCGAACTCGTCCGCGCCTACACCCGCGGCGCCGAGCTCCAGGTGGTGGCCGAGCTCGACACCCGCCGGACCGTCACGCTGCTGCGCGCCGCCCCGACCGGGCTGGTCGAGATCGCCGACGACCGGGTCAAGGGCACGGTCTACACCAGCAGGCCAGAAGAGCCCAGGGTCGTGCGGTGGCGCGAGGTGGAGGCGGAACTGCTCGAAGGCGACCAGGCCCTGCTCGCCAAGGTCGGCAAGCGGCTCATGAAGGCCGGCGCCACCCCGTCGGAGGCGACCAGCAAGCTCGCCAGGCTCCTCGAACCCCCGCCCCCCGCCCAGGCCGTGACAAAGGACGGCACGGCAGGCCAGGTCATCGTGAACTACCTGGCAAGCCAGGTAACAGCCCTCCTCTCACAGGATCCCCGAGTACGCAGGGCGGAAGAGGACGCCGTCCACCAGATGCGCGTCGCCGCCCGCAGGCTGCGCAGCGCGCTCAAGGCGTTCGACACCATCATCACCGGCACGAAGCGAGTCCAGGACGAGCTGCGCTGGCTGGGCAACGTGCTCGGCGAGGCCCGTGACCTGGAGGTGATCAGAGCCAGGTTCGCCCGCGAGCTGGCGGTGCTGGCCCCCGAACTGATCACCGGCCCCATCCTGGCCAGGCTCGGCGACGACCTGCTCGCACGCGAGCACGAGGCGTACGAGCGCATCAAGGAGACCCTCAGCGGCGAGCGCTACTACGCGCTGCTCGACGCCCTCGACACGCTCACGGCCAGGCCGAGGCTGACCAAGCCCGCGGCGAAACCGGCACAGGACAAGCTCAGTGACGTGGCCGCCGGCAACTGGGACCGGGTGACCAAGGCCTACGACACCGCCCAGGCGATCTCCGACCCCGAGCGCCGCGAGATCGCCATGCACGACGTACGCAAGGCGGCCAAACGCGCCCGCTACACCGCCGAAGCCCTCCAGCCCACGCTCGGCAAGAGCATGGCCAAGCTGGCCAAGCACGCCACGGCCGTGCAGGAGGTGCTCGGCACGCACCAGGACGGTGTGGTGGCGCAGGAGACGCTGGCCAAGGAGGCGGAGACCGCGCGCCAGGCAGGCGAGGACACCTTCACCTACGGCGTGCTCATCGGCCTCGAACGCGGCACGGCGGAGCGAGCACACGCGGACTTCCCCAGAGTCTGGGCCGAAACAGTGGAAGCCATCGGGAAACTACTATGAGTGACTTACCAGTCATACCTTTCGAACGACACGACGCGCTCGAGGTCCCCGCGGCCTATCGGGAGCTGCGGGCCGAGAAGGGCATCACCCGGGTGCGGACCCGGGTGGGCGGTGAGGTCTGGCTCGTCAGCGGCTACGAGGACGCCCGAAAGCTGTTCGCCGACTCCCGGCTCGGGCGCTCGCACCCCGAGCCGGAGAAGGCCGCCCGCGTCTCCGGCTCCGCGCTGCTCGGCGGCCCCCAGGGCGAGAGCGCGACCGAGAAGGCCGACAACGAGCGGATGCGCAAGCTGTTCATGCCCTCGTTCTCCGCCCGCCGGATGAAGGCGCTCAGCGACCACGTGGGCGCCCTGGTCGACGAGCGGCTGGAGCACCTGGCCGGGCTGACGCCGCCCGCCGACCTGCACGCCGAGCTGTCCTTCCCGCTCCCCGTGCTGGTCATCTGCCAGCTGCTCGGCGTCCCCTTCGAGGATCGGGGCTACTTCAGCGGCGTCTCCGCCCGCATGGGTGACGTCGCGGACGAGGCCAAGGGCATGGCGGCGCGCGAGGAGCTGAGCGCGTACATGGCCGGGCTCATCGACCGCAAACGGCACGAACCCGGCGAGGACGTCCTGTCGGACCTGGCCGATGTGCTGGACGACGACGGCAGGATCGCCCAGCTGGCCGGCGGGCTGCTGTTCGCCGGGCACGAGACCACGGTGAACCGCATCGACTACGGCGTGCTGTTCCTGGAGGCCAATCCCGACCAGCTCGCGCTGCTCAAGGCCGACCCCGGGCGGGCGCCCGCCGCCGTCGAGGAGATCCTCCGCATGGCCTCGCCCAGCCTGCACGGCCTGCCCCGCTACGCCCACGACGACATCGAGATCGGCGACGTCACGATCCGCAGGGGCGAGGCCGTGCTGCTCATGCCGGGAGCGGCCAACAGGGACGAGCGGATCTACCCCGATCCCGACACCTTCGACGTGGGCAGGGCGTCCAGCGACCCGCACCTGAGCTTCGGGTACGGCCCGCGCTACTGCATCGGCGCCAGCCTGGCCAGGGTGGAGCTGGAGGCGGTGTTCAGCCGGCTCTATCAGCGCTTCCCCGACCTGCGGGTGGCCGTGCCGTTCGACAAGCTGCGGCGCAACGAGGGCCGGATCACCGAAGGGGTCGCCGAACTGCCCGTCACCTGGTGACCGGTCAGGTCGGGTAACGCTCCACGCTGACGACCCGCTCGCCCAGCCGGTGCAGCACGGCGAACGCCCCCTTGCGCAGGTGCACGTCCTTGCCGCTGAGCGACTGGATCAGGTCGGGCAGCACCTTGCCGTGGCTGCACACGGCCGCCGCCGTCCTGAGCTCCTCGACCAGCGCGGTCGTCTTGTCCGGGTCGTGGTGCTCCTCGCTGAGCAGCGGCTCGGTCCTGATGTCCGCGCTGTACGGCTGGAGCGTCTGAACACACCTGAGGCTCGGCGAGCTCACCAAGGCCTCGGGGCGGTAGGCGGGCAGCACCCGGGCGATGGTCTCGGCCTGCGCCCTGCCGTCCGTGTCGAGGGGACGCAGCGCGTCATCGCCCTCCCACGCCTGCCTGGAGCCCGCGGAGCCATGACGTACCAGGACAAGGGGGACGGTTTCGAGCGGCGCCGCCTCCAGCGAGTGGAGCAGGCCCGCGTCCCACTCCCAGGTGAGGAGCTCGCGGGCGCGGTCGAGCGGCAGCCAGCGCATCTCGTCCACCTCGTCGCCGGGGGTGAACGCCACGCTCTCGGACGTGGCCTGGGCCGCCCAGTAGTCGACCCGCTTGAGCCGGTCCGTGATCAGGTAGTGGACCGGCGGCAGGGCGCGGCCGAGCGCCGTGACCAGGCCCGTCTCCTCGCGTACCTCGCGCAGCGCGGCGGCGATCACGTGCTCGCCGTGCTTCAGCTTGCCCTTGGGGAAGGTCCAGTCGTCGTAGGCCGGGCGGTGGATGACGGCCACCTCGGGGCGGCGCTCGTCACCACGCCACACCACGGCTCCGGCGGCACGGAGCGGGTCAGTCATCAACGGTCCTCCAGCGGCGGGTGCCGATCAGATGGCTCTGCAGGTCCTCGCCCGGATGTCGCACCCAGGTTCCGTCGGAGTTCAGCTGCCACGCGCTCGTCGTGTCAGCGGTGGCGACGTCCATCAGCTCGATGAGGTACGCCCTGTGCTGCTGGCTGGTCACCTTGACCAGGGACTCGACCCGGCGTTCGAGGTTGCGGCGCATCAGGTCGGCGCTGCCGATCCACACCTCGGGCCGCCGGCCCAGGCCGAACTCGTAGATGCGGGAGTGCTCCAGGAAACGCCCGAGTATCGACCGTACGCGGATATTTTCCGACAGATCCGGAATCCCGGGGCGGAGGGTGCAGATGCCCCGCACCCACAGGTCCACCTGCACGCCGGCCCGCGACGCCCGGTAGAGGGCGTCGATGAGCGGCTCGTCCACCAGCGAGTTCGTCTTGATCCTGATGCGCGCGGGACGGCCCGCCTCCTGGTGGGCGATCTCCCGTTCGATTCTGGCCATCAGGCCGCCGCGCAGCGAGTGCGGGGCGACGAGCAGCCTGCGGTAGGCCGAGTGGTTGGAGTAGCCGGTCAGGTGGATGAACAGGTCCGTGACGTCCTCGCCGACCAGCGGGTCCGCGGTGAGCAGGCCGAGGTCCTCGTACTGCCTGGCCGTCTTGGGGTTGTAGTTGCCCGTGCCGATGTGGCAGTAGCGGCGCAGTTCGCCGGACGGCTCCTGCCGTACGACCAGGGCCAGTTTGCAGTGTGTCTTCAGCCCGACCACGCCGTAGACCACGTGGCAGCCGGCCTTCTCCAGCTTGCGCGCCCACTCGATGTTGGCGTGCTCGTCGAAGCGGGCCTTGATCTCCACCACCACGACGACCTGCTTGCCCGACTCGGCCGCGTCGATCAGCGCGTCGACGATGGGGGACTCGCCGCTGGTCCGGTAGAGGGTCTGCTTGATCGCCAGGACGTTCGGGTCCTCGGCCGCCGCCTCGATGAAGCGCTGCACGCTGGTGGCGAACGAGTCGTAGGGGTGGTGCAGGAGCACGTCCCGCTCGCGCAGCGCCGCGAAGATGTCGTCATCCGCCAGCACGGCCTCCCTGGGGACGAACGGCCGGTAGCTCAGCTCGGCCCGGTCCAGATCGGCGAGGGCGTGCAGCCCGGTCAGGTCGAGCGGACCGGCCAGCCGGTAGATCTCGTGCGGCGCGACTTCGAGCTCCTCGACCAGCAGGTCGAGCACCTCGGGCGTGATGGTGTCCTCGACCTCCAGCCGTACGGCCGGGCCGAAGCGGCGGTTCTTCAGCTCCCGCTCCAGCGCCTGCATGAGGTTCTCGGTGATGTCCTCGTCCACGTCGAGGTCCTCGTTGCGGGTCACCCGGAAGGCGTGGTGCTGGACGATCTCCATGCCCTTGAAGAGCTGCCCCAGATGTGCCGCGATGACGTCCTCCATCGGCACGAACCGGTCCTTGGAGGCGGTGACGAACCTGGGCAGCTGCGACGGAACCTTGACCCGCGCGAACACGGTGTGATCGTTCGCCGGATTCCTCACCAGGACCGCCAGATTCAGGCTGAGTCCCGAAATATACGGAAATGGGTGTGCAGGGTCGACGGCCAGCGGCGTCAGCACCGGCCGGATCCGCTCCCTGAACAGTTTGCGCAGCTCCGTACGCTCCTCGCGGCCCAGGTCGTCCCACCGGACGATCTCGATGCCCTCGGCGGCCAGTTGCGGGCAGACCTGCTGGTGGAAGACCGCCGCGTGCCGCTTGGCCAGCTCGTCGGAGATCGCCGCGATCCGGGCCAGCTCCTCGCGCGGTTTCAGCCCGCTCTTCGTCCTGAGCAGCAGCCCGGTGGCCATCCGCCGCTTCAACCCGGCCACCCGTACCCGGAAGAACTCATCCAGGTTGCTGGCGAAGATCGCCAGGAAGCGCACGCGTTCGAGCAGGGGCAGGGTCGAGTCTTCGGCCAGTTCCAGAACGCGCTCGTTGAACTGCAGCCAGCTCTCCTCGCGGTTGAGGAACCTCTCTTGTGGCAGGGGGAGATCGCTCTCAGGACGAAGTGGTTCCGCGGACATATGAGAAATATGCCCCATTTGGTTGAACAGAACGTGAACGACCCGGCAACGGCTTATTCTGCCTGGTCAATCTGCTCCAGCCGGGCGGCGCGTTCGGCCAGGCGAGCTTCCCGCTGGCGCAGCTTCTCCTCGCGCTCGCGGGCCTTCTCGGCGTCCTTCAGCAGCTTCTCGCGCTCCTTCAGCTCGCGGACCCTGACCTTCTCGGCCTCCTTGAGCTCCCGCTGGCGGGCCTTCTCGGCCTCCTTGAGCTCCTTGTCGCGGGCCTTCTCCAGCTCGCGCTGCTCCTTCTCGCTGGCGCGCGGCACGGCGACGACCGGGTGGGCGCGCCCGGTCGCGGTGATGGCCGGGTGCGGGTTCAGCCCGGTCAGGCCGTTCCAGGCCAGGTTGACCACATGGGCGGCGACTTCCTCGCGGCCCGGCTTGCGTACGTCGAGCCACCACTGGCCGGTCAGCGCCACCATGCCGACGAGCATCTGCGCGTACATCGGCGCCAGCTTGGGGTCGTAGTTGCGAGAGACGAACTCGTCGGCCAGTACGTCCTCGACCTGGCTGGCGATCTCGCTGATCAGGCTCGCGAACGTGCCCGTGCCCGAGGCGGCGTGCGAGTCGCGCACCAGGATGCGGAAGCCCTCGCTGCTCTCCTCGATGTAGTGGAGCAGGGCCAGGGCGGCCCGCTCCAGCTTGATCAGCGAGTGGGAGGCGGACAGCGCCTCGGTGATCATGCTGAGCAGCTTCTGCATCTCGCGGTCGACCACGACCGCGTAGACGCCTTCCTTGCCGCCGAAGTGTTCGTACACCACCGGCTTCGAGACCTGGGCCGTTGCCGCTATCTCCTCGATGGAGGTCCCGTCGAACCCCTTCTCGGCGAAGAGCGTACGGCTGATCTGGATCAGCTGCTCTCTTCGTTCCCTGCCAGTCATGCGCCTGCGAGATCGGGGTTCGGTCACGGTTTCCATAATGGCGGTGCTCGATGACTGACCGGTCATCAAAGAGCCGGTCATCAAGGAGCCGGGGTCATCCAATGCGCTTCGCCGCCAGGCGTTCGGGGGTCGGCCAACGTACGTCGTACACCCAGCCGAGCCGCTCGAAGATCCGGATGACCTCGGCACTCAGGTCGATCTGGCCCTTCAGCGCGCCGTGCCTGGCGCAGGTGGGGTCGGAGTGGTGCAGGTTGTGCCACGACTCGCCGAAGGAGGGGATGGCCAGCCACCAGACGTTGCGCGACTTGTCGCGGACCTGGAAGTCCTCCTCGCCGAACACGTGGCAGATCGAGTTGATCGACCAGGTCACGTGGTGCAGCAGGCCGATGCGGATCAGCGAGCCCCAGAACAGCGCGGTCACCGCGCCCTGCCAGGACCAGGTGAGCAGGCCGCCGAGGATGCCGGGCAGCAGCAGCGAGGTGAGGGCCAGCGGGCCGAACCACTTGTGCAGCTTGACGACGTCGTCGTCCTTGACCAGGTCGGGGGCGTACTTCTCGCGGTTGGTCCGGTCGGCGTCGAACATCCAGCCCATGTGCGCGTACAGCAGGCCCTTGGACAGCGACTTGAAGCCGGGGCCGAAGCGCCACGGCGAGTGCGGGTCGCCCTCCTTGTCGGAGAACTTGTGGTGCTTGCGGTGGGTGGCCACCCAGTCGAGCACGGACATCTCCAGCGAGAGGCTGCCCGCGATGCCCAGCGCGATCTTCAGGGGGCGCTTGGCCTTGAACGAGCCGTGCGTGAAGAAGCGGTGCAGACCGACGGTGACGCCGAGGCCGGTCACGACGTAGAAGACGAAGGCGATGACGATGTCGGTCCAGCCGAGCCCCCAACCCCATGCGAACGGCACTGCGGCCACGATCGCGATGATGGGCAGCCCCACGACGAGGGCGAAGGTGACGAGCTCGGCCTTGGTCCGGGGTTCGGGTTCGACGTCGGGCTTCGGTCCGGGGGACGTGCGCTCGGCGATAACGGTCATGGGCTACCTCTCACGACATATATGAGAACGAATGTCCTGGCTACGCCACCGTAACCTACGCCATCGTAAGTTAGTAAGACCTAAGCCGCGAGTGTGGCGAAGTCGACTCTCTGCCCGGAAGAGGAGTAGGTTCTGTACCTTGCGGCTTTTCGGGTGGTCTGTTATGTGGCGCGCGCGTGGGCCAAGGATCGGTATCGTAGGAGTGCGTCGGGCGCTGCGGTGCCCGATTTAGTCCCGGATCGTCTAATCGGCAGGACAAGTGGTTTTGGTCCACTTTGTAGGGGTTCGAGTCCTCTTCCGGGAGCTTGGAGGCTCTCCCGCCGAGTAAGCGTGAGTGTCTGTTGGGTATCCTCACGGTGTCGGGAGGGTGGCGGTGCGAGAGCCGCTACCCTGAACCGCCCAGCCACAGGGAGCCCCAGTCCGTGAGTGTGCCGCGCCCGGCCGCAGTCATCGTCCTCGCCGCAGGCGAGGGCACCCGGATGAAGAGCCGAACCCCCAAAGTCCTGCATGAGATGTGCGGCCGCGCCTTGGTCGACCACATGCTCACCGCCGCTCGCGACCTAGGTCCCGAACGGCTCATCGTCGTCATCGGCCACGCCTCCGAACGGGTCGGCGCGCACCTGGCCGAGTCGAGCCCCGACGCGCGCGCCGTCGTCCAGCGGGAGCAGCGCGGCACCGGCCACGCCGTCCGCACCGTGCTCGAAGAGCTCGGCACGATCGCCGGCACCGTCCTCGTCACGTACGGAGACGTGCCGCTGCTGCGTACGCAGACCCTCGCCGGGCTGCTCGAACGCCACACGGGCGACGGCAACGCGGTCACCGTGCTGACGGCCGAGGTGCCCGATCCGACCGGATACGGGCGCATCATCCGCGACCCCTGCGGCGCCGTGCTGGAGATCGTCGAGGAGAAGGACGCCACGCCCGAGCAGCGTGCCATCAAGGAGATGAACTCCGGCATCTACGCCTTCGACGGGCTGCTGCTCGCCGACGCCGTCAAACGAGTCTCCACCGACAACGCCCAGGGTGAGGAATACCTCACCGACGTGCTGTCCATCCTGCGGGAGGAGGGCCACCGGGTCGGCGCGCACATCGCCGCCGACTTCGTCGAGGTCGAGGGCGTCAACGACCGCGTGCAACTCGCCTCCGCCCGCAAGGTGCTCAACCAGCGGCTGCTCGACGGCCACATGCGGGCCGGAGTCACGATCATCGACCCGGCCAGCACCTGGATCGACGTCGGCGTCGAGATCGAGCCCGACGTGGTCGTCCACCCCGGCACGCAGCTCCACGGCGACACCGTCATCGGAGCCGGCGCGGAGGTCGGGCCGGCCACCACGCTGACCGACACCAGGGTCGGCGCGGGCGCGGTCGTACGCAACGCGGTCTGCGACCACGCCGAGATCGGCCCGGAGGCGAGCGTCGGCCCCTACGCCTACCTGCGCCCCGGCACCGTGCTCGGCCACAAGTCCAAGGCGGGCACGTTCGTCGAGATGAAGAACACGCAGGTCGGTGAGCGGTCGAAGGTGCCACACCTGTCGTACGCGGGCGACGCCACGATCGGCGACGACGTCAACATCGGCGCAGCCGTGATCTTCGTCAACTACGACGGCGTCAACAAACACCGCAGCACGGTGCGCGACGGCGCGTTCGTCGGCTGCGACTCCATGCTCGTCGCCCCCGTGACCGTGGGCGACGGCGCTTACACCGCGGCCGGTTCGGTCATCGACGGCGACGTCCCTCCGGGCGCGATCGGCGTGGCCAGGGCGCGACAGCGCAACATCGAGAAATGGGTCTTGCGCAGGCGCGCGGGTACGAAATCGGCTGCGGCGGCCGAAAAGGCGCTGGCCAAGCAAGAACAGCAGGAGAGTGGCAAATGACCGAGCTTGTCGAGGTCATCAGTAACAACCGTAACGTGGTCATGGGACCGACGAAGGGGGTCTCATGACCAGCATCAAGCAGCCGGGCGAGAAGAACCTCATGCTCTTCTCCGGCCGGGCCTACCCCGAGCTCGCCGAGGAGGTCGCCGAGCACGTCGGCGTCTCACTCACTCCCACCAAGCTGATCGACTTCGCCAACGGCGAGATCTACGCCCGCTACCTCGAATCCGTCCGCGGCTGCGACGCCTTCGTGATCCAGAGCCACACCTGGCCCATCAACCAGTGGATCATGGAGCAGCTCATCATGGTCGACGCGCTGAAGCGGGCCTCCGCCAAGCGCATCACCGTGGTCATGCCGTTCTTCGGCTACGCCAGGCAGGACAAGAAGAGCCGCGGCCGCGAGCCGATCACGGCCAGGCTGATGGCCGACATGTTCAAGACCGCGGGTGCCGACCGGCTCATGTCGATCGACCTGCACACCTCGCAGATCCAGGGCTTCTTCGACGGCCCGGTCGACCACCTGTTCGCCATGCCGGTGCTCGAGAGCTACCTGAAGAACCGGCTCGACCTGGCGACCACCACGATCGTCTCGCCCGACACCGGCCGGGTCCGGCTGTCGGAGCGCTGGGCCGACACGCTCGGCACACCGCTGGCCTTCATCCACAAGCGCCGCGACCTCGACGTGGCCAACTCGGTGAAGGTCAGCGAGGTCGTCGGCAAGGTACGCGGACGCACCTGCGTGCTGATCGACGACATGATCGACACCGCGGGCACCATCTGCAAGGCCGCCGACGCCCTCTACGAGCAGGGCGCCACCAACGTGATCACCGCAGCCACCCACGCGGTGTTCTCCGATCCCGCGGTCGACCGGCTGAAGAACTCCCGGATCTCCGAGGTCATCGTCACCAACACCCTGCCCTTGTCGCAGGCCAACAGGTTCGACAAGCTCACCGTCCTGTCGATAGCACCGCTGATCGCCCGCGCGATCACCGAGGTGTTCACCGACGGCTCGGTGACCAGCTTGTTCGAGGGCGACACCTGAGCCGGTAGACTTGGACGGTTGCGTTCGTAACGCCTTCCGCTAGGGCGGGTGAGGGGGAGCGCAAAATCCGGAAAATGCATCCCTAGGAGATGTCGTGTCTGAAGTACGTATCGCCGCCGAGCCGCGCACCACGTTCGGCAAGGGCGCCGCTCGTAAGATCCGTCGTGACAACAAGGTGCCCGCCGTCCTCTACGGCCACGGCACTGACACCAGGCACCTGACGCTGCCCGGCCACGAGGTGCTGCTCGCGCTCCGCACCGCCAACGTGCTGATCCACCTCAAGGGCGACGGCGTCGACGAGCTCGCGCTGCCCAAGGGCGTTCAGCGTGACCCGATCAAGGGCTTCGTCGAGCACGTCGACCTGCTCCTGGTCCGGCGGGGCGAGAAGGTCACGGTCGACATCCCGGTCACCACGGTCGGCGACGTCAACTCCGAGGGCCTGCTCGACCAGCAGCTCGTCTCCGTCTCGGTCGAGGCCGAGGCCACCCACATCCCGAGCGGCGTCGAGGTCGACGTCGAGGGCCTGGTGATCGGCACGGTGGTCACCGCCGCCGACCTCAAGCTGCCCAAGGGCACCACGCTGATCGCCGAGCCCGAGACCGTCATCCTCCAGGTCATCTCCAAGCCGGTCGAGGAGCCCACCGAGGCCGAGGGCGAGGAGGCCGAGGTCGCCACGGTCAGCGACGAGGCCGCCGAGTAACACGCCGCTGTTCGGCGACGGGGCAGCCGATGGCTGCCCCGTTTCGCGTGAGGGAGACACATGGACCGCTGGTTGATCGTCGGGCTGGGCAATCCAGGCTCCGAGTACGCCGGCAACAGGCACAACGCGGGCTTCATGGTGCTCGACGAGCTGGCCGCCAGGGCCGGCGGGCGGTTCAAGGCGCACCGGAGCCGGTCCGAGGTGCTGGAGTCCAGCCGCGCGGTGCTGGCCAAGCCGCTGACGTACATGAACCTGTCGGGCGGCCCGGTCAAAGCGCTGTCCGACTTCTACAAGCTCGCCCCCGACCGGCTGATCGTGGTCCACGACGAGCTCGACGTCCCGTATGGCGCGCTGCGCGCCAAGCTCGGCGGCGGCGACAACGGCCACAACGGGCTGAAGTCGATCACCAAGGTGCTCGGCACCCGCGACTACCTGCGGGTCCGCTTCGGCATCGGGCGCCCGCCCGGCCGGATGGACCCCGCCGCCTATGTGTTGAAGGACTTCGCCACGGCCGAGCGCAAGGACCTGGCCTTCCTGGTCGACCGGGCGGCCGACGTGGTGGAGTCGCTGATGGAGCACGGCCTCGAAGTCACGCAGAACGAATTCCACCGCGCTGATCTGCACATTTCCGGCCCTCCACGCTGACCATCGCATTGGGTCGTTCGTAGGTTCCCATGCCTCCCTCGACGCTACGATCTGGTGACTGTCTGTTGATCACCGGTCACGTGGAGGAGTCGTGCGCGACGGCGAGGGGCTGATGACCCTAGTCCGGTCTGGCCACGCCAGGTCCAGGCGGGTCAGCCCCTATCTGCCTACCTGGATACGCGCCTATCGCATCCGTGCCATGCTCAGCGACTTCCTGTGCGCGGGCCTGGCGTCCGGCTCCGCGTTCTACGTCAGGTTCGGCGGCTTCACCGCCTACTCCGCGCCATACTTCGCGGTCAGTGTGGCGCTGCCGCTGCTGTGGATCTGCACGGTCGCGTTCAACCGGGCCTACGAGCCGCGCATGATCGGCATCGGCTCCGAGGAGTTCCGCCGGGTCGTGCAGTGCGGCGTCGCGCTGACCGCCGCGACGGCCATCGGCTCCTACGTGACCAAGACCGACATCGCCCGCGGCTACGTGGTCCTCGCCCTGCCGCTCGTCACGCTCTTCACCCTTTTCTGCAGGTACGGCCTGCGCCGCTCGCTGCACCGGCGCCGGGCGGCGGGCACGTGCATGCGCAAGGTGGTGGCCGTCGGGCACGCCTCGGCGATCGCCGAGCTGGTCCAGCTGTTCCGCAGGGAGCCCTACCACGGCATGGAGGTCGTGGCCGCCTGCCTGCCCGACGACGCGCCCGAAGACCGGATCGCGGACGTGCCCGTCGCGGGTGGCTTCAGCGACGTGTCGATCGTGGTCGACCAGTCCGGCGCCGACACCGTGGCCGTGCTGGCCTGCCCCGAGATGGACGGCCAGGCGCTGCGGCGGCTGGCCTGGCGGCTGGAGCGCACCCGGACCGACCTGGTGGTCGCCCCGGCGCTGATGGACGTGGCCGGGCCGCGCACGATGATCCGTCCGGCCGCCGGGCTGCCGCTGCTGCACGTCGAGCACCCCGAGCTGGCGGGGGCCAGGCAACTGGTCAAGAACGGCTTCGACCGGGTGGTGGCCGCCCTGCTGCTGGTGTGCCTGGCGCCGCTGCTGGGCGGGCTGGCGCTGGCCGTACGCGTGACCAGCCCCGGGGCGGCGCTGTTCCGGCAGATCAGGGTCGGCAAGGACGGCAAGCTATTCATGATTGTGAAATTCCGCACGATGCGGCGTGGCGCCGAGCAGCAGAAGATCACTCTCGTCAGCGATGGTGACGGCGTGCTGTTCAAGGTCCGCAACGATCCCCGGGTGACGCCGCTCGGCACGCTGATGCGGCGCCACTCGCTCGACGAACTGCCACAGCTCATCAATGTGGTGCTCGGGCACATGTCGCTGGTCGGCCCGCGCCCGCCGCTGCCGGAAGAGGTCGCCCGCTATGGCGACGACGTGCGCAGAAGGCTGCTGGTCCGGCCCGGACTGACCGGGCTGTGGCAGGTTAGTGGGAGATCCGACCTATCGTGGGAGGAATCCGTCCGTCTCGACCTGCGTTACGTGGAGAACTGGTCTCTCATGTTGGATCTTCAGATCCTCTGGAAGACCTGGTCGGCCGTCGCCCGCGGGCAAGGAGCTTATTGATGACGATCCGGGACGACCATGCCCTCGCCGCCGATCTGGCGACCGAGGCGGGCGAGCGGTTGCTGGAGACTCGGCGACGCACCGGCTTTGCTGACGCGGCCGCGCTGCGGGCCGAAGGCGACCGCAGCGCGCACGTCTTCCTGATGGAGTCACTGGCCCGGCTGCGACCGAGCGACTGCGTGCTCTCCGAGGAGGCCACCCGCGAGGAACGGCTGGACCCGCGCAGGCAGAGCGCCTCACGGGTGTGGATCGTCGACCCGCTCGACGGCACCCGCGAGTTCTCCGAGGAGGGCCGGGCCGACTGGGCCGTCCACGTGGCGCTCTGGGACCGGGGCGCGCTGACCGCCGGCGCGGTGGCGCTGCCCGCGCAGGGCCGCACGCTCACCACCGCCGAGCCGCCCACGCTGCCCGCCTTCGACCCCGCCGCCAACAACGGCCGGTTCCGCATCGCGGTGAGCCGCACGAGGCCGCCCGAGTTCGTGCAGAAGCTGGCCTATCTGGTGGGTGCCGACCTCGTGCCGATCGGGTCGGCCGGGGCGAAGATCTCCGCCGTGCTCACCGGCGAGGTCGAGGCGTACGTACACGCCGGCGGCCAGTACGAGTGGGATTCAGCCGCGCCCGTCGCCGTCGCGCAGGCGGCCGGGGCTCATGCCAGCCGCATCGACGGCTCGCCGCTGACCTACAACCAGGTTGACCCCTCACTACCGGATATCCTTGTTTCCCTACCTGACTTGGCGTCTGCTCTGCTCGCCGGGATTCGGGATCTGCACCGCTGAAGGCCGGAGGAAGTCCCCATGCTCCAGCGCGACTATACGACGTCGCAGCTTGACGTACTCGAAGCCGAGGCCATTCACATCATGCGTGAAGTGGCGGCGGAGTTCGAGCGTCCCTGTCTGCTCTTCTCGGGCGGCAAGGACTCCATCGTCATGCTCCGGATCGCCGAGAAGGCGTTCTGGCCGGCGCCGATCCCGTTCCCGCTGATGCATGTCGACACGGGCCACAACTTCGAGGAGGTCATCGAGTTCCGTGACCGCCGTTCCGAGGAACTGGCCGCCCGCCTGATCGTGGCCAGCGTGCAGGACTCGATCGACGCCGGGCGCGTGGTCGAGGAGACGGGGCGGCGCGCCTCGCGCAACCGCCTGCAGACCACCACGCTGCTCGACGCGATCGAGGAGCAGGAGTTCGACGCCGTCTTCGGCGGTGCCCGCCGCGATGAGGAGAAGGCCCGCGCCAAGGAGCGGGTGTTCTCCTTCCGCGACGACTTCGGCCAGTGGGACCCGAAGAACCAACGCCCCGAGCTGTGGAACCTCTACAACGCGAAGATCCGCAAGGGCGAGCACATCCGGGTGTTCCCGCTGTCCAACTGGACCGAGCTCGACGTCTGGGACTACATCCGGCGCGAGGGCATCGAGATCCCGTCCATCTACTTCTCCCACACCCGCAAGGTCTTCGAGCGCGACGGCATGCTGCTGCCCGACTCCGAGGTCGTCAAGCGGGGCGACGATGAGCCGCTGTTCGAGGCGGTGGTGCGCTATCGCACGGTGGGTGACATGACCTGCACCGGGGCCGTGCAGTCCACGGCCGGCACGGTGGAGGAGATCATCGAGGAGATCGCGGTCACCCGGATCACCGAGCGCGGGGCCACCAGGGCCGACGACCGCGCCTCGGAGGCAGCCATGGAGGATCGCAAGCGGGAAGGCTACTTCTAAATCTATGGACATCCTGCGTTTCGCCACGGCCGGAAGCGTCGATGACGGCAAGTCCACCCTGATCGGCCGCCTGCTCTTCGACTCCAAGGCGATCTTCGAAGACCAGCTGGAGGCCGTCGAGCGCACCTCGCGCGACCGCGGCACCGAATACACCGACCTGTCGCTGCTCACCGACGGCCTGCGGGCCGAGCGGGAGCAGGGCATCACGATCGACGTGGCCTACCGCTACTTCGCGACGCCACGCCGCAAGTTCATCATCGCCGACACGCCCGGGCACATCCAGTACACCCGCAACATGGTCACCGGCGCCTCCACCGCCGACCTGGCGATCATCCTCATCGACGCGCGCAAGGGCGTCCTGGAGCAGTCGAGGCGGCACGCCTTCCTGACCACGCTCCTGCGGGTGCCCCACCTGGTCCTGGCCGTCAACAAGATGGACCTGGTCGACTACTCCGAGGAACGCTTCGAGGAGATCCGCGAGGAGTTCACCGCCTTCGCCTCGAAGCTGAACGTGGCCGACCTGACGTTCATCCCCATCTCGGCGCTCAACGGCGACAACGTGGTCTCCAGGTCCGAGAACATGCCCTGGTACCACGGCTCGTCGCTGCTGCACCACCTGGAGAACGTCCACATCGCCTCCGACCGCAACCTGGTCGACGTGCGCTTCCCCGTCCAATACGTGATCCGCCCGCAGCGGGCCACCGACCACGCCTTCCACGACTACCGCGGCTACGCGGGCCAGGTGGCGGGCGGCGTGCTCAAGCCCGGCGACGAGGTCGTCCACCTGCCCTCGGGCCTGGTCACCCGGATCGCCTCGATCGACACCTTCGACGGGCCGGTCGAGGAGGCGTTCCCGCCGATGTCGGTGACGCTCCGCTTCGAGGACGACATCGACATCTCGCGCGGCGACCTGATCGCCCGGCCCAACAACCAGCCGCAGGTGGCGCAGGAGATCGAGGCCATGGTCTGCTGGATGGCCGACACCGCCAAACTGGCGCCGCGCTCCAAGCTCATGATCAAGCACACGACGCGCACCGCTCGTGCGCTCGTTCGTGACCTGCACTATCGGCTCGACGTCAACACGCTGCACCGGGACGAGGCGGCGACCTCGCTCTCACTCAACGAGATCGGGCGGGTGTCGTTGCGGATCACCCAGCCGTTGTTCGTGGACGACTACTCGCGTAACCGGCTGACCGGTGGGTTCATCCTGGTGGACGAGGCCACGAACGCGACGGTGGGGGCCGGCATGATCATGGACGTGCGGTAGTCACGTCGTTCGAAGCGGGCGTCCGGCGGATCGGGCGCCCGCTTTTGCGTGGCTTTTGGTGGCACTTGGGCTGCCGCCACGCCCACGGCGAGACTTAGGTAGATCCTTTACCGTTTCACGGATGGAATGATTACTCTCCGCGCTAGCCTCTCCACGTTCCGTATTCTCTGCGCGAAAGCCGTTCCCCCGTGACTCACCGTTCGACCACCACCCGGGTGATCTACCTGGGCGGCCTCGGCCGTAGCGGCACCACGCTGCTCGAAAGACTGCTCGGCGAGATCCCGGGCGTGGCCCCCCTGGGCGAGGTCGTCCACCTCTGGGCCAGAGGTGTGCTGGCCGGCGAGCCGTGCGGCTGTGGCGCCCCGTTCCCGGCCTGCCCGTTCTGGCGCGAAGTCGGCGATACCGCGTTCGGCGGATGGACACCGGCCTTGGCCGAGCGCGTCCTCGCCCTGCGGCACCGCGTCGACCGCACGCGCAGGATCCCGCACATCACCCACCCGGATCTGGCGGAATACACCGCCACCTACCAGCGCCTCTACGACGCCGCGGCCGTCACCGCCGGCGCGACGGCCGTCATCGACTCCGGCAAACACGCCTCCCTGGCCTTCTGCCTGGCGGCGGCCGGGGTGGACGTGCACGTGGTCCACGTGGTCAGAGACCCGCGGGCCGTCGCCCACTCCTGGCGCAAGACCGTCGAACGCCCCGAGGACGGCCGCCCGATGACCCGCTGGGGCCCCGCCCGCACGGCAGCCCACTGGACGGCCCAGAACCTCGCTCTGGACCTCCTGGCCGCTCGCGGTGTCCAGGTGACGCGGCTCCGCTACGAAGACCTCCTGGCCGACCCAGCGGCCGCCCTGGCGACATTGGCCGACACCCTGGGCCTGGCCACGGCGCTGCCGTTCCTCACCGGCACGACCGCCCGGTTGACCACCGCCCACACCGCCTCGGGCAATCCCATGCGCTTCACCGTCGGTCCGGTCCATCTACGGCGGGACGACTCATGGCGCTCCGGCCTGTCGCGCCACCATCGGCGGCTGGTCGCCGCGCTCACCTGGCCGCTCAGGCTGAGGTACGGCTACGGGGAGGCGATGGCATGAACACGCCTCGGACCTGCGATACCGCAGCGCGAGCCATACCTCGTGGACCGCTTGCCGACGCCGGAGCGCGAGCCATACCTCGTGGACCGCTTGCCGACGCCGGGGTGCGAGCCGTGCCTCGTGGATCGGTTGCCGACGCCGCGGCGTGGGCCGTACCTCTCGAAGTGGGGGCCGCATGAGCCCGTCCGTCGGCGTGGTGATCCCGACCCGGGGAGACCGGCCCGAACAACTGCGGACGGCCACCCGAGCCGTCCTGACGCAGGACTACCCCGGGCGGATCTCGCTGGCCATCGTCGTCGACGGTGGTGATCCCGCCGCGGTCGCCGAGCAGGTGGCCGACGTGGCCGCGCAGCGGAACGGCACGGGCGTCCACCACCGTGTGCTCGTCCTGCCCAACGTGCTCAGCGCCGGTCTGCCGGGCGCGCGCAACACCGGGATCGCCGCCTGTCACACCGAGCTGATCGCGTTCTGCGACGACGACGACGTGTGGCTGCCGGGCAAGCTCGCCGCGCAGGCGCGGGCCATCGAGGATGGCGCCGAGTTCGTGAGCTGCGGCATCGAGGTCGAGTACGGCCGGCGCCGGGTGCCGAGGCTCGCGGGCACCGACACGGTCACGGTGGCCGACCTGGTGCGTTCGCGCATGATGATGGTGCACTCGTCGACGTTCCTGTTCCGGCGTGGCGCCTTGTGGGTGGACGAGAGTGCTCCGGCCGGGCAGAACGAGGACTGGGATCTGGCCCTGCGCGCCGCCAAGCGGCATCCGATCGCGAACGTCGATCGCCCACTTGTACGTATCCGTTGGGGCAATTCCCACTATGTCGCCGGCTGGGCCGACCGCATTGCCGGGCTGGAATGGATGCTCGCCCGGCACCCCGAACTGGCCGTGGATCCGCGAGGCGCAGCGCGGGTCTACGGTCAACTCGCCTTCCACCACGCCGCGTTGGGCCGGCGCCGTGAGGCCGGGCGCTGGGCCCTGCGCACGTTCGCCTCCCGCATCGGCGAACCTCGCGCACCGATCGCCCTCGCCGTCGCCGCCGGCCTCATCTCGGCACGTGCGGTGCTCGCCCTGCTCCACGATCGGGGGCACGGCATTTGACCCACCCCGGACCTCCCTCCCACGACCAGCCGGAGCCGACGGCGTCACCGCCTTGTGCCCAGGCCGAGCGCCCCGACGCGGCCGTGTCGCCGTCTCATTGCCAGAGCGGGCGAGCAGGAGGGGTAATCCCGCGGTCTCGCGTCCAGTTCGAGCGGCCAGGTCGGGGCGTGCCGCGGTCACACGTCCGGCCTGAGTGGCCGGATCGGGGCGTGCCGCGGTCACACGTCCGGCCTGAGCGGTCGGGTCGAGGTGTGGCGTTCTTCCGCACTCCGGCGGGAGCGCAGCATCCTGCCCCTGTCGCAAGGAGTCCGGATGCGGGGCGCGACATGGGAGGGGCTCACGGGGGCGTCGGGAGAGGGGTGGGGGATGGCTGGGGAGAAGGAGAGGCCGGGGCGGGTGGTGGTCGGGGGCGTCGCCGTCGATCCGCTGACCGAGCGGCAGGTCGTCGAGCACGTGGACGGGGAACTGGAGGCCGGGCGGGGCGGCCGGATCGTGACGCCGAACGTCGACATCTGCCGGGCCGTCGAAAAGGACGACAAACTCCGCCACCTCGTCAACTCCGCCGACCTGGTCGTGGCCGATGGGATGCCGCTGGTGTGGGCGGCGCGGCTGCTCGGCACGCCGATACCCGAGCGGGTCACCGGGGCCGACCTGATCTGGTCGTTGAGCAAGCTGGCCGCGCGCCGAGGGTGGCCGATCTATCTCCTGGGCGGCCCGCCGGGAGCGGCGGTGGCGGCCGCTCGTGAGCTCACCGCCTGCTATCCCAGGCTGCAGGTCTGCGGCGTGGACGCGCCGCCGTTCCGGTTCGAGAACGGGGACGGAGGGCGTGAGCGGGTGCGGCGGAGGGTCGTGGGCGCGGGGCCGAGGCTGGTGTTCGTCGGGCTCGGGTTTCCGCGGCAGGACCGGCTGATCGCGCGGCTGAGCCAGGATCTGCCGGAGTCGTGGTTCGTGGGGTGCGGGTCGGCGATCGCGTTCGCCGCCGGGACGGTCCCCAGGGCGCCCGGCTGGATGCAGGGGGCGGGGTTGGAGTGGGCGTTCCGGCTGGCGACCGAGCCCGGGCGGCTGGCCAGGCGCTACCTGATCGACGACCTGCCGTTCGCGGCCCGGCTGCTGGGCGGCTGCCTGCGGAAACGGGCCTCCTCAGGAAGCGGCAGATCCACGGGCGAATAGGCCTTCTGCCGGCGGTTCGCGGGCCCATAGGGTGTCGCCGTGAAATTACCCACCCGGGCCCGGTTCGTCGGCCTGCTGATGCTCGTCTACTGCGCTCTGCTGGTTCTGCTGGCCGTCCTCGTGATCGTGAGCCCGGCCGCGAGTACGTTCGCGAGTTTGCTCTCGATCATCGCGTTCCCGGCCAGCCTGGTGACGTTCCTGCTGCCCGATCTCCATTTCGAGGACCTGGTGACGGTCGCCCTGCTGACCGGGCTCGGGCTGGTGCAGGCGGTGCCGTTGTGGTGGTTCAGCAGGGGCAAACCCCGTGCCGCCGGCGGCAACGCGTGGGCCAGAGACGAGACGATCACCGAGTTCACCGGCCGGTATTCACGCGGCATCCTGGCTTTCTGGGTGAGCACGGGCTATGGCGTGTTCTGCCTAGGGGCCATCGCGGTGGGGGTGTTCGACATGGCCGGCGACATGACCGGCGTGGTGAGCCCGGTGCTCATCTACGCGCTGCTGCCGCTGTCGGTCCCCGCCCTGCTCGTGGGGAACCTCTTCCTCTACATCTACGCGTTCGTGATCGCGGCGATCGTGCAGACCCGGCTGGTGTGGGTGCTGCTGCGTGGCCGCGGGGTGGCCGTGGACCTGCCCACGCACCTCAGGCCGGAAAATCTGCGGAAGTGAGCGCCCGTACGCGAGACGCCTCCGCGGGGGTCAGGCCGCGGGTGGCCGTTTCGAGGGCGCGGCGCGAGTTCATGGGGCGGAAGGCCGTGCGGGACAGGCCCGACCAGGCGAACGCGCTGCCACTGCCGGCGGGGGCCGTACAGGCTCTGGTGATGCGGCGTTCGGCGGCGGGTGACCAGGCGAGGCCTGCGTAGGCGTACAGCTGACGGAAGCCCTGGACCGGTGCGGCGGCCAAGGCGTCGTAGGAGGTCAGCAGGATGTCCGGAGTACGGGCGAGGATCGACCGGGTGACCCGCCACAGCGCCGCCGCCTTGGCGATGCGGTCCTGGGAGCCGACGAGGGCGCGTAGTGCCAGGAGCTCGGGGTGGTCGCGGATGAGCAGGGGCTGTTCGAGGAGTTCGTGGAAGTAGACGGTCCAGCCCAGTCGCTGCCAGCTGGCCACGAACGCCACCGGGTCGCGGGTCAGCGCGATCACCTTGCAGCCCAGACTCGCGGCGAACCAGCCCGCCGACAGCACCGCGAACGGGTCGTCGAGCAGCGCGCGCCGGCCCAGCAGGCGGCCCAGCGTGAAAGCCGTGCCGTAGCGCGCCATCCGGGCGAGATCGTACGGCGAGCGGTTGGCGCGGAGTTCGGCCAGGTAGCGGTAGCGCAGCGCCACCGTGTCGCGGAAGGCGGGCAGCCAGTCGGCGGCGTTGTCATCGCAGATGTACTGGAAACGGTGGCTGACGTGTGCCCGCAGGACACCGGGACAGCGGCCGGGCGGATGCTGGGGGTTCAGCGGCTCGTTGACGTAGACCAGGTCGCCGCCGGCCGCCAGCATCTTGCCCGCCCAGCTCGTGCCGCTCCTGGGCAGGCCCGTCACCAGGATGGGGCCGGTCATGCGGTGGCCCAGGAGCGGAAGCGGAGCGCCGGGAGGCTGTGGCGGCCGAAAGGATGGAGGCCGTAGCGGTGGTGCAGTTGCCAGAGGGGGAGCAGGTTCTTCGCGACCATCCCGCCTGACCAGCCGAGCACCGCGCCGAAGGCGCCGTGGGCCGGGATGAGCGCCACGTCCAGCGCGACCGTGCAGGCGATCGCGATCACCAGGTTGAACAGGCTGGCCGTGGTGTGCCCGGCGGCGGTCAGGACGACGTCGACCATGCCGCATGCCGTCGCCAGCATCATCGTGCCCGCCAGGACCAGCGCCACCGGCACGGCGGCGTCGTACCCCGTCCCGAACAGCCGCAGCAGCCACGGCGCCAGCGCGGCGTACCCGAGCCAGACCGGCCAGGTGAGCAGCACCAACCAGATCGTCGCCGCCTGGTACAGCTCCCGCGCCCGCGCCAGCTCGCCGTCGGCCAGCGCCCTGACCAGCCGCGGTTGTACGGCCTGCGCAAGGCCCTGGTTGGCGAGCTGCCCGACGACCTTGAACCGGGTGGCGGCGGTGTAGACGGCCGCCTGGACCGGGCCGCCGAGCACCGCGACGATCACGATGTCGAGCCGCTGGAACACCGCCTGGATGGCACCCGCCACCGAGCGCGGCGCCGTGTAACGCCACAGGTCGCGGCCTGTTCCCGGCAGGTACGGCGTGCGCGGCAGGCGTTCGCGTAGCCGGCTCGCGGCGAGCAGCGTCACCGGCACGTACGGCAGCGCCCACGCCAACGGCAGCCACTGCGGCCTGACGGCGACGGCCGCGGCGGCGACCAGCAGGAACTGCAGCGCGGGCAGCGCCATCCCGTCGAGCAGCACCGTGGGACGCATGGTGCCGAAGCCGCGGGTGGCGGCGAGCAGGACGTCGGCGACGACCATCACCGGCAGAGCCGCGGCCAGGACGCCGAGCCGCGGGTAAAGGACCGCTCCGAAGGCGGTGGCGACCAGGACCGCCGGGAGCAGCGCTGCCCGGATATATCCGGAAATGCCGTGGTAGCCGTAGGTCTTGGCGCGGGCGATGAAGTAGATGAGGCCGTTGCCCGCGTCGAGCTTGGCCACTCCGGCGATCATGAGGGCCAGGGCGGTGGCGGTGAAGAAGGTGCCCGCCTGGTGCGCGGTGAAGGCCCTGGTGACGACCACGACCAGCAGGAACTGGGCCGCCGCGCTGATGGCGGCCCCGGTGACGCCCGCGATGCCGCCCTTGGCCACCTGCCCGAGCGGGCCCGCCAGACGTGCGGTCACCTGCCCGAGCGGGCCCGCCAGACGTGTGGTCAGCGACGCCACGACGGGTCACCCCCCAGCCAGCGGGTGAGCCGCGTGTCGTACACCTCGAAGTGGTCCCTGAGCGCCCGCCTGACCGAGTCGGGCAGCGGCTGGGGCAGCGGCCGCCCGTTGTGCCGCTCGAACGCCGGGTAGCCCAGATGCGGCAGGCCGAGGAAGTCCAGCACCCGGTCGTACATGCGTTCGGGCTCGGTGAAGAAGCGGTGGCTGTCGAGCACCAGGATGCGTTCGCGGCCGAACAGCGGCTCCAGCCGGTCGAGTTGCTCGGCGTATTGCCCGCGCGCCAGGTAGGCGTGGTGGCGGTGCGAGTGGTGGATGGAGTAGGGGCGCGCCCGCAGGCTCTGCTCGGCTCCGGCCAGCCGTGGCACCTCCAGCTCCACGGCCCGCTCGAAGCCGGACTCGGTCTCGTACCCCCTGGCCAGCTCGTGGGCGTGCGCCGAGCACGCCCGTTCGACCGGGTCGCGGACCAGCACGATGAGCTTGACCCCGGGCAGGTCGGCGACGATGCGCTCGCCGGCCAGCGGATGGAACAGGTAGTAGGGCGACGACTCGAACGCCAGCGGGTGCGTGCCGTGGCGGCGGGCGAGCCGCGCGGCGGCCGCCCGGAGCGGGAAATGCCCCTGATACCAGGACAGGCTCCGCCCGTAGTTGGCGTCGAAGTAGTGGACGCCTTTGTGCAGCACCGGTTTGAGCAGCAGCGGGTGCCGGGACAGCGCCCGGTAGAGCGACGTGGTGCCGCACCGCTGCGCCCCGGCGATCAGAAACGACGGCAGCATCCGCACGCTCGACGTGAACTTCCCGGTGGTCCGGGAGACGGACAGCACCGACTGCTTCATGGTTTTCACGTCACTGACTCCTGCTGATCAATGAGGGGGTTGAGCCAGGTGTCCGGCGGCCCGAGGGGTTCGTGGCCGTCGGCGGCGTGCCGGTCGGCCAGCGCGATGAGGTAGTGCAGGGCCGTCCGCCTGGCCTGGGCGGCCGACAGCCCGAGCGGCGCGAGCACCGGCAGGGCCTGCGCCAGACAGGCCCGCGCGGCCGTGGGCGGGTTCATCCGCCGCAGCGCGCGCTGGAAGAAGTGGTGCACGGCGTCGAACCCGTAGGGCACGCCGACCGCGTAGCGCTCCCAGTCCCAGACGAGCAGCCGCCCGTCGCCGGAGGGGGCGATGTTCCAGGGCGACAGGTCGCCGTGCCAGGCCGCTCCCTCGGGGCCGCCGGTGTCCGCGATCTCCCTGACGGCGTCGGTGAGCAGCGCGGCGGGGACCCGGCCGCGCCGGACCGGCAGCGGTGACAGGGCCAGGACCGAGAACTCCCCCCACCGCCCGTGGTGGAGCACGGCCGGCACGACGACCGTCTTCAGCGCCAGCTCGCCCAGCTTCCTGAGCGCGGCGGCCTCGCCGTCGACCAGCTCGCGGGTGCGCTCGGTGTCGCCGACCTTAACGAACGCCAGGACGGAGCCCTCGCGGCGCGCCTCCAGGACGGGCTTGCGGTTGGCCCGCCCGGCCGGCCGTACGTGGAGGACGGTCTCGACGGGGACGCCGAGGACGTCGCTCAGATGGGTCTCGATCGAGTCCTCGACGTGCACCATGACCCGGCGCCCCAGCAGCGTGTGCCATCGGCGCCGGGGGGCCAGGCGGCGCGGCACCAGCCGGTGCGGGAGCACGCTGTAGGGGCGTGGTGAGCCGGGGCCGGGGTAGAGCGACCGCAGCGTCTGATCGAGATAGCGCAGCCGCCGGTTCGCGTCGTTCACGAGCTCTCCCTGGCGTTGCGCCACAGGAGGGCGAACGAGATGAGATAGAGGCTGAGCGGCGTGACCAGGCCGTCGTACACGAACATGTAGAGCAGCACGAGGATCATGACCAGCACGCCCGCGAGCCCGATCGGGCTGCGGTCGGGCCAGTGGCGCCGGATCGCGCCCAGGAAGAACGCCACGTAGAGCGCCGCCCCCACGAAGCCCTGGGTGATGATCAGCAGCCAGAGCTGCCCGTCGCTGCCCAGCGGCGGATGGCCGCAGCCGCCGCACCACTCGGTCTTGCCGGTGGTGATCGTGCGGTGGTTGCCCATGGCGTTGCGGGTGTTGCCGTAGCCGATGATCGGGGAGTGGGCGGCCGCCGCGATGGTCGCCGACACGGTGAAGGCCCGGATGTCGTTGGAGTGCGGGTTGTCCAGGCGCTGGCCGACCAGCGAGGCGAGCGGGCTGAGCGCGAACGCCAGCGTCGCCGCCACCGCCGTGGCGCACAGGGCCAGCCTGGTGCGTCCGCCGACCCGGACGATCAGATAGAGCCCGGCCAGCCCGAGGCCGATCCAGAGGCCGCGGTTGAGCGAGTAGACGATCGGGATGGCGGCCACGGCCGTCAAGGCGATGGCCGCCGCCTTGCGCCCGCCTCCGCCGTACACCCACCAGCCGACCACGAACCAGATCAGCAGCACCGACACGTTGCTGCCCCACGCGTTGGCCCACTCGAACGGCGCCTCGGGGCGGGGTGAGGCGTAGCCCAGCACCTTCTGGGTCTGGGCGGCGGTGGGGTGGATGAGGTTCTGGACGAAGGCGTTGTCGCTGATCCAGCCCGGCAGCACCCGCTCCACCGGCGAGGTGAACTCCAGCCGGGGGAAGAACACCCCGAGCAGCCCGCCCACCACGGTCGTGACGAACAGCACGCCGAGCATCCGTACGAGCCTGAGCTGCGGCAGCTCCCGCTCGGTCAGGTTGCCCAGGTAGAGCACCATGATCAACAGTGCCACGTAGAGCGCGAACCGCATGAGATAGCCGATCACCCGCCCGGCGTTGAAGCCGCCGTAGGTGTCGGGCGGCATGTCGGCCAGCATCAGCGCGCTCACCGCGTAACCGGCCAGGAGCAGCAGCCACAGGCCGAACCCGCGCGGCACCCGGATCGGCCGGCGCCGCCAGAGGATGACGGCCATGGGCGCCGCCAGGACGATCACCGACAGGCCCCCGAAGCCGAGCGCCCACCACACGGGATAGCCGAGCAGGAGCGCGCCGATCGGCCACGCGGGGCCTCTCACGGCGACGTGCCCGGTGGCTGGGGGAACGCGGTCATGGGACCCGTCTCAGGGGACAGGCCGGGGTCCAGCTCGCCGCTGGCGACCAGCTTGCCGAGCGAGGCGCCGGCCCGCGCATCATGCCTGGGGGCCGGGCCCGTCTTCGTCACCACCCCGATGATCGGTACGTTGTGCCTGCCCAGATGGCGTACGGCGGCGTCCGCCTGCCCCGAGGTGGCCCGGCCGAGCCCGACCAGCAGCAAGGCCGCGTCGGCCCGGGCCAGGTCGCCCACGTCGGAGCCGGTCAGCAGCGACAGCGGCGCGGTGCGGGCCAGCGGGCCGAGCACCTGCGTCGCGCCGAGCTCGGCCGGGATCGCCCTGATCAGCAGCCGTTTGCCCGGGCAGGCGGCGACCACGGCGGCGGCCAGGTCATTCGGCACGCCCCGGGCCGGCGGGTCCGACAGGTCGCCGAGGACGGGCAGCCCGGTCAGCCGCTCGACGTCGGCGGCGGTGCGCAGCCGGGTGTCGAGCCGGTCGCGGACGTAGGCGGCGGCCGTGCCGAGAAGCAGGCCGATCATGAGCCCGGTGCCGAGGTAGAGCGGCAGGCTGGGCGAGCTCGGCACGGTCGGCGGCGTGGCCTGGCTGATGATCGAGCCGGGAGTGACGGCGACGGTCTTCAGCGCGTCGTACTTGAGTGTGAGGCTGTAGGCCTGCCGGTTGAGCACGCTCTGCCGGTGCGCGGCGATCGTGTGCTCGATGGTGCCCTTGCCCAGCCGGGCGAGCTCCTTGATCACGGTGTCGAGCGCGGTGTTGACCTGCCGGAGTTTGGCGAGCATCGCCCGCTGCTGCGCGGTCATCGTCGCCTGCGCGCTCTCGGTGCGGTTGGCCAGGTATGCCTGTGCGTACGCCTGCGACTGGGCCGCCGCGACGGCGGGGTCGGCGGCGGTGACGGAGATCCACAGCACGGCCGAGTTGGGCGGCACCGAGACCTCGACGGGCTCGGGCGTGCTGGTCTTGAGCTCCTTCGCGGCCTTGGCCGCCACCACGGACGACTGCGCGATCTGCGCCTCGGTGTCGAGGTTGAGCGGCTCGCGCTGCCGGTTGGTCACCTGGTTGCTCTGGTCCTGGACGCCCACGGGCGCGACCAGGACCTGAGTGGTGGCGGTGTAGGCGGGCGGGGTGACCCGCAGCAGCGCCAGCCCCGCCGTGCCGCCGGCCAGCAGGAGCCCCAGGAACGGCAGCCAGCGTCTGCGCAACAGCGAGAGGTGCTCCGCCAGGTCGGTGCCAGGGCGGCGGCCCGGGTAGTCCGGCGACAGGCTCATTGGGGCAGATCTCCCTTGGAGTATGTGCGCGGTGTCGCCGATCGGCGACTGTGAGTCACGAGTCGCGGGCATCCGCCCACTATAGGTGGAACTGCTTTTGCCCAGGACGAATCTTGGGAGATTTCTCTGGAACGGCCAGCAATTCGCCCTTCAATAACCCGAAATAATGCGAAATTGAGGGCGGGCTGCATGGTCGATGACCTGGCGATACACCCGCTCCTGCTGAAGTTCTGGGAATGGCATGGCATGGTTCAGGTTTGATAGGACGGGGGTCCTTGGGTGAGGGGGTTGAACGGCCTTGAACCGGCGGGGAATTTCTCGTATAGCGGTAAATATCAGCATCAAAGGTGTCGCGCTGTTGGTCGTCGCCGTGCTCGCGGGCTGCTCGGGGCAGCCGGAGGGCTTGGAGAGCCCGGCGCGGGAGCCGAGCGTCCGGCCGAACGCGGAGAGCTCGCCGTCCTGCGCGGTCACCGCCCGGCTCATCCCGTCATGCGGTGCCTGGTGGGGGATCGCCCCAGAGGTCTTCACCGGTATGGGCGTCGAAAAATCGCTGCAGAGCGCCGAGACCCGCATCGGCGGCACCGCCGACGTGTTGCACGTCTATCACCGGGGCAAGGAGGAGTTCCCCACCGAGGAGGAGGTCGGGCTGGCCCGTGACCCGGTCCGGCCCAGGTTGCTACTCATCAACTGGAAGCCGTCGTTCGACCACACCTGGGCGCAGATCGCCGAAGGAGCCATCGACCGTAGGATCGACCGGCTGGCCGACTACATCCGACGCACCTTCCCCGAGCGGTTCTTCCTCACCCTGCACCACGAGCCGGAGAACGACGTCGACGTCACCCCCGGCTCGGGCATGCAGGCCACCGACTACGCCGCCATGTACCGCCATGTCGTGCTCAGGCTGCGCGACGAGGGCGTCAAGAACGCGGTCACGGTCATGACCTACATGGGTGCCCCTAACTGGGCGGCCAAGCCCTGGTTCGAGCAGCTCTACCCGGGTGACGACGTGGTCGACTGGGTGGCCCTCGACCCCTATGCCGACCACCGGGTCAACGACTTCGACGGCCTGGTCAACAAGACCCGGCCCGACTTCGGCCAGTGGCCGGGGTTCTACCGCTGGATGCAGTGGCGCTTTCCCGGCAAGCCGGTCATGGTCGCGGAGTGGGGCGTGTTCGAGCGGTCCGGCGACCGTACGGCCAAGCGCTCGTTCTTCGAGTCGGTGCGTACGCAGATCCAGCGCTACCCGCAGATCAAGGCACTGATCTACTTCGACTCACCGCACGCGCCGCGCGGCGACACCAGTTTCGACTCCGACCCCGCGGCCGGGCGGGCGTTCAGCGAACTCGCGCGAGATCCGTACTTTCACTCGACGCCCGTGCCGCGGCCCTGACGCGCCAGCGCCAGCCCGCCACGGTCACGAGTACGGCGACCGCGAGCGCCCACACCGTCAGCGTGTTGCTCGCGTCGAGCAGCTTGAGTGCGGAGGCGAGCAGGACGATCCCGAGCATCGCCCTGATGAGCCCGCCCGGCGCCCTGGAGGAGATCCGGGCACCGAGGTAGACGCCCGGGATCGAACCGATGAGCAGCGAGAGCGTCAGTTGGAGCTGGAAGTCGCCGAAGAGCAGGTGGCCGAGCGCGGCCGAGGCGACGAGCGGCACCGCCTGCACCAGATCGGTGCCGACGAGCTGGTTGGCCTTGAGCGCCGGATAGAGGGCGAGCAGGGCCACGATGATCAGGGAACCCGAGCCGACCGAGGAGATCCCGACCACCAGACCGCCTACCGTACCGACCAGTACGGTCGGGATTGGGCGCACGACAATATCGTGGGCGCTCGACGAACCGCCCTTCCCGCCCAGCCACGTCTTGGCGACCAGGCCCGCGACGGCGAGCAGCAGCGCCACGCCGAGCGCGTACTTCACCCCGTCGCCGACCGCGAACGCCCGCGCCACGAACACCCCGCAGAACGCCGCCGGCACCGACCCCACGCAGAGCCAGCCCACCAGGCGCAGATTGACCGTGCCCCTGCGCAGGTGGACCGCGCTGCCGACCGGTTTCATCACGGCCGAGGCGACCAGGTCGCTGGAGACCGCCGCCAGCGGCGAGACGTGGAAGAACAGCATCATCATCGGCGTCATCAGCGCGCCGCCGCCCATGCCGGTGAGCCCGACGACGATGGCCACCACGAAAGAACCGGCGATCAGGGGGAAGTCGATCAACGAACCCAGCCTCCGCTGCGCAGCGTCCCCAGCACCTGGGCGACGGCCGCCTCGATGGAAATGTGTGTCGTGTCGATGACCAGATCGGCGTCGTCCGGCTCCTCGTAGGGATCGGAGACGCCGGTGAACTCGGGGATGAGCCCGGCGCGGGCCCTGGCGTACAGGCCCTTGCGGTCGCGGCGCTCGCACTCCTCCAGCGGGGTGGCCACGTGTACGAGCAGGAAGTCGGCCCCGACCGATTCGACCATCTCGCGCACCTCCTCGCGGGTGTCCGCGTAGGGGGCGATGGGGGCGCAGATCGCCAGCCCGCCGTGGCGCGCGGCCTCGGCGGCGACGAAGCCGATGCGCCGGATGTTGAGGTCGCGGTCGTCCTTGGAGAACGTCAGGCCCTTGGACAGCAGGTGGCGGACCACGTCGCCGTCGAGGTAGGTGACCGTGCGGCTGCCCAGCTCCAGCAGTGAGTCGCGCAGGCCGCGGGCGATCGTGGACTTGCCGGAGCCGGACAGGCCGGTGAAGAAGACCACGAGCCCGCGCCGGTGCGGCGGTCCGGGGATGCGCACCGGCTCGGGGCCCGCCAGGTGCTCGGTGGCGCCGTAGGCGGTGGCGACGTGCTCGCGCAGCTCCAGGTCGATCTCGGGCTCCGCGCGCGGCGCCAGGGGCACCGAGACCACCAGCGTGCCCTCGGGCAGCTGCTCCTTGGCGCGCAGCGCGGCGCGTACCACGGCCGGGCCCGTCTCGCCGAAGGAGAGGGGGAGCAGCAGGATCACCGCGTCGAGCTCCTTGGCGGTGGCGACGATCTCGGTGAGGTCGTCGAGTGGTCCCCGCATGGTGACGGCGAGCGCCTCCCGCCCGTCGAGCTCGTCGCGTACCTGTGCCGGAGTGCGGCGAAGCCGGGCGAACGGGCCGTGCTCCGGGGCGCCCAAGCCCTTCACCGCGCCGGAGGTCAGGCCGTCGGGCTCGCGCTCGGCGACGGTGAGCACGGCCAGCGGCACGCCCTCGGGGTCGAGCAGCGTGACCTCGTCGCCGGGGGCGGCCGCTCCGGGCAGGTGGAGCGTGACGGGCGCGGGCCACGGGGTGCCGTCGGCGAGCGTGCCGCGCTCATGCACCGCGTGCAGGTCGTCGTGGCCGAGGTAACCGCCCAACGGCTGGAACGCGCCGGAGAGCAGCAGCTCCAGATCGGCCAGCTCGTACGCGCCGGGGGTCCACTCCACGATCTGCCATCCCAACTATTCCGATTGAATTGGTAGGAAAGGAGTCTATCCTTTGCTACCAGTGTGTCGCTATATGAGGCGAGCGAAGTGGTTCTGTGGCTTTCTGATGACCATGGCGATCTCGTCGTGTGTGGACGGGAAGCGGCCCCGGGTCAGCTTGGCCGTCATCGTAACGGCCGTGCGGCCGATGCGGCCCATGGCCGGGCCGCTGGTCGCCTCCTGGTCATCGGTGATCATGAGTCCGCGTGTCAGGCAGAAGGCGTGTATCCCGTCGCGCGAGGTCACCGGCCCGTAGACGGCCGGCAGCGGACCCGGCGTGCCGGCGGCCACCAGGTGCCGCCAGAGCAGCCGCCGCAGCCAGGACGGGGTGATCCGGTCGAGCAGGCCGTAGGCGGACTTGCGGTCGCGCATGCGCAGCAGGATCAGCCCGCCGGGGCGCAGCGCCTGGAGCAGCCGGTCGAAGACCAGCTCGGCGTGCTGGATGCGCTCCAGCAGGAACGAGAGCTGGATCACGTCCACGGATCTCGGGGGCAGGGGCACGCAGCGCAGATCGCCCAGCGACCACCTGACGAGATCGGCTCGCTCGGCGACCGCCGTCCTGATCGGGGGCAGGTCCTCGTCGACACCGGTGATCCTGGTGTCGATCCGGTCCAGGACCAGTGGCTCGTCGTGCGCGCATCCGGCGACGAGCACGTCGAGCCGCCTGCCGAGCTGTCCCGCCCACTGCTCGCGGATCCGCTGGCCAAAGAGATCGCCCCTCGGGGCTACCGACCGCACCTCAGACATGTCACCCAGAGTAATCAATCGACGCCAATTAGTAAGGCATTTCCCTGCTAGCGTCCTGCGCCGTGAGTGATCTGGTGTACGTGGGCAACGCGAACGTGGACGCCGCGACGGACCATGGCTGGCTCCTGGGTCATTTCAAACCCTACGGGGACCCGAGACACAGCAACGAAGTGGAAATCAAATGGGGCACCCACCCTCCCGGCGACGAGCGCGCCGAATGGGTGAAAGGCGAAGAACGTACGGCGCTGCTGATCCTCATCTCGGGCCGCTTCCGCGTCGAACTACCGGGGAGAAGTGTGCTGCTCGCCGAGCGAGGTGACTACGTGGTCTGGGGCAAGGGCGTGGACCACTCCTGGCGCGCGGAGGAGGAGTCGGTGGTCCTGACGGTCCGCTGGCCGTCCGTCCCGGGCTACAAGGTCGCCGAGCAGGACGGGGGCGTGGGGGAGATGCGAATAGAGTAGAGGCACCCCCACGCCCGCCGGCTGGGGGTAATCGTCGTGGGGCTAACGAAAAATGAGTCTGTCCGGGCTTCTTGATCTTGTCATCTCCGACCCCAAGCTGACCGCCGCCCTGGAAGAGGGCGGAGACATCTCACTGGTGGCGCCGTCCGCGCTGCGGCCGTTCGGGGTGGCCGCGCTGGCCGGGCACGATCAGCGGGCCGTGCTGGCGATCACCGCCACCGGCCGCGAGGCGGAGGATCTGGCGAGCGCGCTGACCAGCCTGATCGAGCCCAGCTCCGTGGCCGTCTTCCCCGCCTGGGAGACGCTGCCGCACGAGCGGCTCTCCCCGCGCAGCGACACCGTGGGACAGCGGCTGGCGGTGCTCAGGAGGCTTTCGCACCCGGTCAAGGACGATCAGTCGGCCGGGCCGCTCAGTGTGGTCGTGGCCCCGATCAGGGCGTTGCTTCAGCCCATCATGAAGGGTCTGGGCGATCTGGAGCCGACCCGCCTGCGCGCGGGCGACGACGCCGACCTCGACGAGGTCGTGCGGCGACTGGTCGAGAACGGCTATCACCGGGTCGACATGGTGGAGAAGCGGGGCGAGGTGGCGGTCCGCGGCGGGCTGCTCGACGTGTTCCCGCCGACCGAGGAGCATCCGCTGCGGCTGGAGTTCTGGGGCGACACGGTCGAGGAGATCCGCTGGTTCAAGGTGGCCGACCAGCGGTCGCTGGAGGCCGCGGACGGCGGGCTGTTCGCGCCGCCCTGCCGTGAGCTGCTGCTCACCGCCGAGGTCAGGGAGCGGGCGCGCGAGCTGGGCCGGGAGCACCCGGCGCTGGCCGACGTGCTCGACCAGCTCGCCGAGGGGACGCCGGTCGAGGGCATGGAGGCGTTCGCGCCCGTGCTGGCGGGGGAGATGGACCTGCTGCTCGACCACCTGCCCGCCAACGCCGCGGTGTTCGTCTGCGACCCCGAGCGGATCAGGAGCCGGGCCGAGGAGCTCGTCCGCACGTCGCAGGAGTTCCTGGAGGCGTCGTGGATCAACGCGGCGGCCGGGGGCGAGGCGCCGATCGATCTCGGCGCGGCGGCGTTCCGCTCGCTGGAGGAGATCCGCGGGCACGCCGACGTGCTGGGGCAGCCGTGGTGGACGATGGCGCCGTTCGGGGCCGGGGTCGAGCTCGACGCGCAGGACTCCGAGGCGTACCGGGGCGACACCAGGAAGGCGCTCGACGACGTCAAGGGCTGGCTGGCCGAGGACAAGGCGGTCGTGCTGCTCAGCGAAGGGCACGGCCCGGCCGAGCGCATGGTCGAGGTCCTCAAGGGCGTGGACGTTCCGGCCCGGTTGGTGAAATATCTGGATAAGTCGCCGGATCCGAAGGTTGTCCATGTCTCGACGGGGTTGATCGAGCACGGGTTCATCACCCCCAACCTCGCGGTGCTCACCCACCTCGACCTCGTCGGCCAGAAGGCGTCCACCAAGGACATGCGCCGCCTGCCGTCCCGCCGCCGCAACATGGTCGACCCGCTCCAGCTCAAGGTCGGCGACCACGTGGTGCACGAGCAGCACGGCGTCGGCCGCTACGTCGAGATGGTGCAGCGCACGGTCCAGGGCGCGACGCGCGAATACCTGGTCATCGAGTACGCCAAGGGCGACCGCCTGTACGTGCCGACGGACCAGCTCGACGAGGTCACCCGCTACGTCGGCGGCGAGGCCCCGACGCTCAACCGGATGGGCGGCGCCGACTGGGCCAAGGCCAAATCCCGGGCGAAGAAGGCGGTCAAGGAGATCGCGGGCGAGCTCATCCGCCTCTACTCCGCGCGCATGGCCTCGCCCGGCCACGCCTTCGCCGCCGACTCTCCGTGGCAGCGTGAGATGGAGGACGCCTTCCCGTACGCCGAGACCGGCGACCAGCTGGAGGCCATCGACGAGGTCAAGCGCGACATGGAGCGCGGCGTCCCGATGGACCGGCTGATCTGCGGCGACGTCGGCTACGGCAAGACCGAGATCGCGGTGCGGGCGGCGTTCAAGGCGGTCCAGGACGGCAAGCAGGTGGCCGTGCTGGTGCCGACCACGCTGCTGGTGCAGCAGCACATGTCGACGTTCACCGAGCGGTTCTCCAGCTTTCCCGTCGCGCTCAGGCCGGTCTCCCGCTTCCAGACCGACGGCGAGGTCAAGGGCACCCTGGAGGGGCTCCGCACCGGCGCCGTGGACCTGGTGATCGGCACCCACCGGCTGCTCAGCCCCGAGGTCAGGTTCAAGGATCTGGGGCTGATCATCATCGACGAGGAGCAGCGGTTCGGCGTCGAGCACAAGGAGGCCATGAAGCACCTCCGCACCCAGGTCGACGTGCTGGCCATGTCGGCCACGCCGATCCCGCGCACGCTGGAGATGGGCCTGACCGGCATCAGGGAGATGTCGACCATCCTCACCCCGCCGGAGGAGCGGCACCCGATCCTCACCTTCGTCGGACCGTACGACGAGAAGCAGATCGCGGCCGCCATCCGGCGCGAGCTCATGCGTGACGGCCAGATCTTCTTCGTGCACAACCGGGTGGCCTCGATCAACCGGGTCGCCGCCCGGATCAGGGAGCTGGTGCCCGAGGCGCGCATCGCGGTGGCCCACGGGCAGCTGAACGAGCACCAGCTGGAAAAGATCATGGTCGGCTTCTGGGAACGCGAGTACGACCTGCTGGTCTGCACCACGATCGTGGAGTCCGGCCTCGACGTGCCCAACGCCAACACGCTGATCGTCGACCGGGCGGACAACTACGGCCTCTCACAGCTGCACCAGCTCAGGGGCCGGGTCGGGCGAGGCAGGGAGCGGGGTTACGCCTACTTCCTCTATCCGCCGGAGAAGCCGCTCACCGAGACCGCCCACGAGCGGCTGGCGACGATCTCGCAGCACACCGAGATGGGCGCGGGCATGTACGTCGCGATGAAGGACCTGGAGATCCGCGGCGCCGGCAACGTGCTCGGGGCCGAGCAGTCGGGCTTCATCGCGGGCGTCGGCTTCGACCTGTACGTCCGGCTCATGGCCGAGGCCGTGCAAGAGCAGAAGGCCAAGCTGTCCGGCGTGGAGGTGGCCGAGGAGCACCACGACGTCAAGGTCGAGCTGCCGATCAACGCGCACATCCCGCACGACTACGTCACCTCCGAACGGCTGCGCCTGGAGGCGTACAAGCGGATCGCCGCCATCTCGGCCGACATCCACATCGACGAGGTCCGCGCCGAGTTGACGGACAGATACGGCAAGCCACCCGTCGAGGTGGAGAACCTGCTGGCCGTCGCCCGCTTCCGCATCCGGGCCCGTCAGGCCGGGCTCACCGATGTCACGCTGATGGGCCAGAACATCAAGTTCGGCCCGGTCCGGCTGCGGGAGTCGCAGCAGGTACGCCTCGACCGGCTGTACAAGAAGGCCATCTACAAGCAGGCGGCGGAGACGCTGCTGGTGCCCGCGCCGAAGACCAAGCCGCTGGGCGGGCAGCCGCTTCGCGACCTCGACCTGCTCAAATGGTGCGGGGACCTGGTCGAGGCGATGTTCCTCGAGCCGGCGAGGGTAAGCTAGCCGCGGTTTTTGTCGGAAAGGACGCACGTGAAGTCGATTCGAGTGGCAGTGGCCGCTGCAGTGGTGGGTGTCGCGCTGACCGCCTGCTCCTCGCCCATGGAGGCCGGCGCCGCGGCCGTGGTGGGTCATGAGCGGATTTCGGCGCGCGACCTGAACAAGAACGTCCAGGCGTACGAGGCCGCCCTGCGGAAGGTCAACATCGAGCCGTCGCAGCTCGGTGTGTCGGTCAACCAGTTCGTCCTGTCCAGGATGGCCGAGCAGAGCCGGCAGCAGCAGCTGGCCGAGAAGTTCGGGGTGCAGGTCAGCGAGACGGAGATCGACACCGCCGCCCAGGACAAGGGCGAGCAGCAGACGCCCGAGATGAACCTGCTGTCCAAGGCCGTCGACCCGACCGACCCGCGCGGCTACCTGCGGGCGATGATCGGCGTCAACAAGGTGATCGAGAAGTTCGGCGGTTCGCAGAACCAGCAGGCCGTCGAGAAGTTCAAGGTCGAGTACAACGCGCTCGCCCCGGTCTTCAGCCCGCGCTACGGCAAGATCGGGCAGCAGGGCTTCGTCGACGCCGGCCGCTTCGGCAAGCCGTCGGAGACCAGCGAGCAGACCGGCCAGGCCCAGCAGCAGTCGCAGGGCTAGTCGTGCCGCTGATCGTCGTCACCACCTCGCCGCGGGTCGCACCGGGTCTGCTGAGCCACCAGGCGTGGCGGGCGTTCGGTTCGGGCCCCGTGCTGACCGGGTCCGAGGATCACCCGCAACTGCCCTACCTGGCCGAGGCCGGGGTCGAGGTGGCCGTCGTCACGCCCGACCCCGCCGCGCTGGCACGGCGGGCGGTGACGGAGACCGTGGTCTGGCTGGCCGCCGCCGACTCCGAGGACTTCATGCGCTCGGTCGGCCACGCCGCCGTCGCGATGGCCGAGCCGCCGCTGATCGAGGTGGTGCCGGGCTCGTACGATCTGCCGGGCGCACGGGTGCTCGACCTGGTCGCGGTGATGGACCGGCTGCGCACCGAGTGCCCATGGGACCGCAAGCAGACGCACGAGACCTTGGTGCCGTACCTGCTCGAAGAGGCCTACGAGGTGCTGGAGACGATCGAGCAGGGCGACTACCCGGCGCTCCGCGAGGAGCTGGGCGACCTGTTGCTCCAGGTGGCCTTCCACGCGCGGGTGGCCGATGGGTTCGACATGGACGACGTGGCCGAGGGGATCGTCGAGAAGCTGGTGCGGCGCCATCCGCACGTGTTCGGCTCGGTGCGGGCGGAGACCGCCGACGAGGTGAACGACAACTGGGAGGCGATCAAGGCGGCCGAGCGCGCGTCGAAGGGCGACACCTCGTCGGTGCTCGACGGGGTGCCGATGGGGCAACCCGCGCTGTCGCTGGCCGCCCAGCTGGTGCGCCGGGCCGAGCGAGCGGGCGCCCCCGGCGAGCTGGCCGCCGCGATCTCGCAGGGGCTGGGGCGCGAGCTGTTCGACCTCGTCCGCCGCGCCCAGGACGCGGGCCTCGACGCCGAAGCCGAGCTCCGCGCCGCCGCCCGCTCCTACCGCGACCGCGTGCTCCGCTGGGAGTCCGAGCGCGAGGCGCCGTAACCCCGCCGCCACCCGGGTTCTCCGGGGATTTGGCGGAGTGTCATGCTTCCGGCTGCTGCCTGGTCCCGAGCGACCGATAGGCTCTGAAGGCATATTTGCCTTTCGATTTAGGAGCGCAACCCGTGGCTACCATCGAGGTCGTATACGCTCGCGAGATCCTCGACTCCAGGGGCAACCCGACCGTCGAGGTCGAGGTGATCCTCGACGACGGCGGCAGGGGACGCGCGGCGGTGCCCAGCGGCGCGTCGACCGGTCAGTTCGAGGCCGTGGAGCTGCGTGACGGAGACGAGCGTTACGGCGGCAAGGGCGTGGAGAAGGCCGTGCTCGCCGTCACCGACGAGATCTTCGAAGAGATCAACGGCATCGAGGCCGAGGACCAGCGCATCATCGACCAGATCATGATCGACCTCGACGCGACGCCCAACAAGTCCAAGCTGGGCGCCAACGCCATCCTGGGCGTCTCGCTGGCCGTGGCCAAGGCCGCCGCCGACAGCGCCGAGCTGCCGCTGTTCCGTTACCTGGGCGGCCCCAACGCCCACGTGCTGCCCGTGCCGATGATGAACATCCTCAACGGCGGCGCCCACGCCGACACCAACGTCGACATCCAGGAGTTCATGATCGCGCCGATCGGGGCGTCCACGTTCCGCGAGGCCGTGCGCATGGGCACCGAGGTCTACCACGCGCTCAAGGGCGTGCTGAAGGAGAAGGGCTACGCCACGGGACTGGGCGACGAGGGCGGCTTCGCGCCCAACCTGCCGTCCAACCGCGACGCGCTCGACCTGATCCTGGTCGCGATCGAGCGGGCCGGCTACACGCCCGGCGACGACGTCGCGCTGGCGCTCGACGTGGCCGCCTCCGAGTTCCACAAGGACGGCGTCTACACGATCGACGGCAAGGGCGTGTCGGCCCAGGAGCTCATCGCCTTCTACGCGGACCTGGTCGACAACTACCCGCTCGTCTCGATCGAGGACCCGCTCGACGAGGAGGACTGGGCAGGCTGGAAGGCCATCACCGAGGCCATCGGCGACAAGGTCCAGCTCGTCGGCGACGACCTGTTCGTGACCAACCCGGAGCGGCTCGGCCGCGGCATCGCCGAAGGCACCGCCAACGCGCTGCTGGTCAAGGTCAACCAGATCGGCACCCTGTCCGAGACCCTCGACGCGGTCGACCTGGCCCACCGCAGCGGCTACCGCTGCATGATGAGCCACCGTTCCGGCGAGACCGAGGACACGACGATCGCCGACCTGGCCGTGGCGGTCAACTGCGGTCAGATCAAGACCGGCGCCCCCGCCCGCTCGGACCGGGTGGCCAAGTACAACCAGCTCCTGCGCATCGAGGAAATTCTCGACGACGCCGCTCGCTACGCGGGTCGCGCGGCTTTTCCGCGCTTCCGGCGCTAGTTTCGGGTACGGCTCGCGGCATGGCGGGTGTGCCGCGAGCCGCTCAGAAACGGCGAACACGACTATCCGCCCAGGCCTGGGCCGGTCGCCACGCCGGGCCGGGCGGTGAGGGGGTATGGAGCCTTGGCGAAGAGGCCGCAGCTGACCGGTCGGGCCGCCATCCTCGCGATCGTGGTGTGCGCGATCGCCATGAGCCTGGCCTATCCTGTGCGCGAGTACATCGCGCAGCGCCGCGGCATCGCGGAGTTGCAGGCGGAGAAGGCGCGGGTCGAGGCCGACCGCCAGGCGCTGGCCGCGCAGGCGGAGCAGATCCGCGATCCCAACTGGATCAAGCGGACGGCCAAGGAACGGCTGCACTACTGCGGGCCGGGCGAGAAGTGCTACGTGGTCATGGACGCCGAGCCGGACAAGACCGAGAAGACGGTCAAGCAGCCCGCGACGCGGCCGCCGTGGTACCAGACGTTGTGGGAATCGGTCGAGGCCGTCGACACGGGCAAGGGCCGCAAGGCCGAATAAGACGGGGAGAGCGTTGGACAGCAGTGACGTCGAAGCGGTGCAGCGGCAACTGGGGCGCCCGCCGAGAGGGCCGCGCGAGGTGGCACACCGCTGCCCGTGCGGCAACCCCGACGTGGTGGAGACCGCGCCGAGGCTGCCCGACGGCTCGCCGTTCCCCACCCTCTACTACCTGACCTGCCCCAAGGCTGCCTCCGCGATCGGCACCCTGGAGGGCTCGGGGCTGATGCGGGAGATGCAGGCCAGGCTGGCCACCGATCCCGAGCTGGCCGCCGCCTACCAGGCCGCCCACGACGACTACGTGGCCAGGCGCGACAAGGCGGCTGAGGACCAGGGGTTGGAGCCGCTGCCGCGCGACATGCAGAGCACCGGCGGCATGCCGCTGAGGGTGAAATGCCTGCACGCGCTCGTCGCGCACGAGCTGGCTGTGCCCGGATCCAACCCGTTCGGCCGGGAGGCGCTGGACGCCCTCCCCGATTGGTGGAGTGACGGACCATGCGTGTAGCCGCCGTTGACTGCGGCACCAACTCCGTACGCCTGCTGATCGCCGACATCGGCGACAAAAGCGACGAGGTCACCGACGGCGCGCCGGCCCATGGCGGGGCGGCCGGTGGCCTGCCGGTCGACGTCGAGCGGCGGATGGAGATCGTCCGGCTGGGCGAGGGTGTCGACAAGACGGGGCGGCTGGCTCCCGAGGCGCTGGAGCGGACGTTCGCCGCGATGCGGATCTACCGCAAGCTCATCGACCAGCACGGCGCCACGGCGACCCGGGTGGTGGCGACCAGCGCGACGCGTGACGCCGCCAACAGGCAGGAGTTCGTCGATGGGGTGCGCGAGATCTTCGGGGTCGAGCCCGAGGTGGTGACGGGCGCGGAGGAGGCCGAGCTGTCGTTCGTCGGGGCGACCAGGGGGCTGGTCCGCTTGTCGCGCGAGACCGGGATGCCGCAGGGGCCGCTCCCGCCCTATCTGGTCGTCGACATCGGCGGCGGCTCGACCGAGTTCGTGGTCGGCTCCGAGCACGTCATCGGCGCGCTGTCGGTCGACATCGGCTGCGTGCGGCTGACGGAGCGCCATCTGCGCTCATCGGGCGCCGTCCCGGAAGAACCACCGTCGGTGCGGGCGCTGGAGGCCATGGTGGCCGACATCGAGGCCGCGCTCGATCGGGTGGCCGAGGTGGTGCCGGTCCAGGAGGCGCACACCCTGGTCGGTCTGGCTGGCTCCGTCACGACGGTGGCGGGCATCGCGCTCGACCTTCCCGCGTACGTTCCGGAGCGGATCCATCACTCCCGGATCACCGCTCAGCAGGTTCATGACGTCACCCGGCGACTGCTCGCGATGACCCATAGTGAGCGGGCCCGGATTCCGGTGATGCACCCCGGAAGAGTCGACGTGATTTGTGCCGGCGCGCTGATTCTGGACCGCATCGTACGGCGTTTCGCGTTTCCGCAGGTAGTCGTGAGTGAACACGACATCCTTGACGGTATCGCCTACTACATAGCCTGATATTTCGACGAAACCCGGACATAGGTAGTTTCCGGTTGTGTTGAGCGTGCAATCAGTTTTGTGCTTAGGTATGGGCAGCATTGCGGGGGCTTTGCCATATCGCCGGACACGGATGGTGTCGGCGTGGCAACCGTTCCCGAGCGCGTCTTTTCCCTAACGGAATGGAGCACTCTCAGATGAAGTCCTCTCCTTTAGCGCGTAAGGCGGCGGCGTTCGGCGCCTCCGCCGCCGTGCTGGGCGCCATGGTCGCGGGGCTGGCAGCCGCTCCCGCCCAGGCGTCCACCCAGGCCACCGCGGGTAAGGCCGGCACCGCGGCCGCCTCCTCCAAGGCCCGGCCCAAGGTCTCGGTGTCCACGCCCAAGGCGTCGTCCCGCGACAACGACGGTTCCTGTCCGGTGAAGGTCGACATCTCGGCCAACATCAACGTCAAGCTCGACGGCAAGACCGAGCTCGCCTACCGCTGGCTCCACGGAGACGGCTCCAAGGGCAAGGTCAAGGTCCTGAAGCTCAAGGGCCACGGCACCAAGTCGGTCAAGATCGGCCAGACGCTGTCCTTCGACGAGGAGGTCAAGGGCTGGGAGGCCGTGCAGGTCCTCGGTCCGCGCAAGGTGACCTCCAAGAAGGGCTACTTCTCGGTCACCTGCCAGGACGCCGTCGTCGTCGACGGTGACCAGCTTGACAAGAAGAAGATCTCGGTCAGCGCTTGGGCCGACCCGAGCTCGTACACCGGGCCCTGCACCCCCGGTGACAAGATCAACTTCGTGGGCCGGATCAAGGTCAGCGACCCGTCGTGGGTCAAGTACCGCTGGGTGCTGGACGGCCGCGTCGTCGACTACGGCAAGGTCGGGGTGCGTCACTCGCGGACGGTCTCCTTCGGCTACTCGCCGCGGGTCAGCGAGCGCGGCTACGCCGTGCTGCAGGTCGTCGGTCGCGACGGCCGCTCGTCCGACCGGGCCTACTACAGGGTCACCTGCGAGAACCCGGCTCCCTCGGTGCGGGTCTCGGCCACCAACCTGGTGACCGCGACCAACAACGACGGCTGCAAGGTCGGCGCGCACGCCACCATCAACTCGACCGGCCGCGCGCGGGTCGAGTACGTGTGGCGGGTCAACGGCACGGCCGTCGACACGGACACGGTCTACTTCGGCCGTGAGGGCTCGCGTAACGTCGAGCTGTCGGACCGCGTTCTGTCCGGTGACGCGACCAAGGGTGGCAGGATCACCCTGACCGTCTCCGGTCCGAACAACAACGACTCGATCTCGCAGTCCTACGCCGCGTGCGTGGCGCCGAAGCCGAAGATCACGGTTTCGAGCATCACGGTCGGCCAGCGCAACGACTTCTGTGCCGACAAGCGCGGCCCGGGCGTCGACTTCAAGGCCACGATCTCCAGCTCCGCTCCGACCACCGTCAAGTACTACTGGGTGATCGACGGCAAGCGGGAGAACCCGGACCTTGAGCGTACGGTCAACGGCAGCGTGGACGTGACGTGGGGCATCGCCGGCGCGCAGAGCGCCAACGAGACCAAGGGCTCTGTCTCGCTCGTGGTCGTCAGCCCCGACGCCGCTTCTTCGGCCACCACCTTCTCGGTGACCTGCCCGAAGAGCACTGTCTGATCGATCGCTGTCTGATCGGTTGAACCGAACCGGGTGGTGCCCTCCGGCACCACCCGGTTTTTCGTTGTCGCTACGGTTGCGACGTGAGCTTCGTACCTCCCGGCACCGGCTGGCCCGGCGACCCGGCGACCGCTGACACCCCGGTCGCCCACGATCCCGCCGACGTGCGCCGCCTGGCCGCCGCCGGCGACACTCTGGCGGAGCTCACCGCCGCGCAGTCCGTGTGCCGGGCCTGCCCGCGCCTGGTGGAATGGCGCGAGGACGTGGCCGAGGTGAAGCGGCGCGCGTTCATGGACGAGACGTACTGGGGGCGGCCGGTCGCCGGGTGGGGCGACGACGAGCCGCGCATCCTGCTCGTCGGCCTCGCCCCGGCCGCGCACGGGGGCAACAGGACCGGGCGGATCTTCACGGGTGACCGCAGCGGCGACTGGCTGTTCGCCTCGCTGTACCGCGTCGGCCTGGCCGTACAGGAGACGAGCACGCGCGCCGGTGACGGGCAGGAGCTGATCGGCGCCCGGATGCTGGCCTCGGTACGGTGCGCGCCGCCCGCGAACAAGCCCACGCCCGAGGAGCGGGCCACCTGCCTGCCGTGGATGTCCCGTGAGCTCGCGCTGACCGCGCCGAGCGTGCGGGTGGTCGTGGCGCTGGGCGGGTTCGCCTGGCAGGCCATGTGGCCCGCGCTCAAGGAGGCCGGTTACTCGCTGCCGCGCGGCAGGCCGCCGTTCGGGCACGGCGTCGAGGTCCAGGTCTCCTACGGCCAGGCGCCGGTGACCCTGCTGGGCTGCTACCACCCCAGCCAGCAGAACACCTTCACCGGCAGGGTGACCGCCCAGATGCTCGACGACGTCTTCGCCAGAGCCAGGGCGCTGGGGGTGTGATGTGTCGCACGACCTGGGGATTGGCTTTTGGGGACGCTCTTGGCGTAACCTTGTGAATAGTTTCACAAGCTTCCCCGCAAGGGATGGGACCCGAGGATGAACAAGCACATTCTGATCGTCGGCGGCGGTTACGTCGGCCTCTACACGGCATTGCGACTGCAGCAAAAGCTCCGCACGGAGCTGCGCGACGGCGAAGTGCGCATCACGATCATCGACCCCCACTCCTACATGACCTACCAGCCGTTCCTGCCCGAGGCGGCGGCCGGCAACCTGTCCCCGCGGCACGTGGTCGCCCCGCTGCGCCGGGTGCTGCCCAAGGTGAGCGTGCTCAACGGCACGGTCACCGCGGTCGACCACGGAGAGCGTTCCGTCACCTTCCAGCCGGTCAAGGGCGAGCCCCGCCAGATCGCCTACGACGTGATCGTGATGGCCGCCGGCTCGATCTCGCGGACGCTGCCGATCCCGGGGCTGACCGACATCGGCATCGGGTTCAAGACCGTGGGCGAGGCCATCGCGCTGCGCAACCGGGTCCTGCACCTGCTCGACTTCGCCGAGTCGACCGAGGACGTGGAGGCGCGCCGCCGGGCGCTCACGTTCGTCGTCGTCGGCGCGGGCTTCGCGGGCGTCGAGGCGCTGGCCGAGCTCGAGGACATGGCCAAGCACTCGACCCGCTACTACCGCAACATCACGCCAGCCGACATCCGCTGGGTGCTGGTGGAGGCCACGAACCGGGTGCTGCCCGAGGTCGGCCCCGAGATGGGCAAGTGGACGCTGGAGCAGCTGCGCGAGCGCGGCATCGAGGTGAAGCTCGACACGCGCCTGGAGTCGTGCGAGGGCGGCCACGTGGTGCTCTCCGACGGCACCGAGTTCGACGCCGAGACCCTCGTGTGGACCGCGGGCGTCAAGCCCAGCCCGGTGGTCAACGACGGCGGTCTGCCGCTCGACGAGCGCGGCCGGATCAAGACCACGACCAGGCTGACCGTCGCGGGCGTCACGGACGCCTTCGCTGCCGGTGACGCGGCGGGCGTGCCCGACGTGACGAACCCGGGCCAGTATTGCGCGCCCAACGCCCAGCACGCCGTACGCCAGGCCAAGGTGCTGGCCGACAACCTGGTTCGCCATCTGCGAGGGCAGGAACTGGTCGACTACCGTCACAAGTATGTCGGATCGGTCGCCGGTCTCGGCCTGCATCAGGGCGTCGCGAACGTCTATGGCGTCAAGCTTCGCGGATTCCCTGCGTGGTTCATGCACCGCACTTACCATCTGTCGCGGGTGCCGACGCTGAACCGCAAGGTCCGTGTCGTCGTCGACTGGACGCTGGCCTTGTTCTTCAAGCGGGAGACCATCTCACTGGGCGAGATGGAGCACCCGCGCGACGGGTTCAGGGCCGCCGTGGCGACGACCCGCCGCTAGCCCGCGTGCAGCAGCGCCCCGGTGCGGTCGCATCGGGGCGTTCCGGCATCCTCGATCTCGATAGAGAAGGGATCCACGAGTGGGGCTCTCAGCGGTGACGGTGCTCGGCGTGGACCGGCCCGGCGTGATCGCCGCGGTCACCGGCTCGCTCGCCGACTGCGGGGCGAATATCCAGGACTCGACCATGACGCTGCTCGGCGGCCATGTCGCGATGATGCTGCTGGTCTCGGGCGACCTGAGCGCCGAGGAGCTCTGCAAGCACCTTTGCGCGCCGGAGCTGGTGGTGACCGCCTCGGCCGTCGAGGCCCGCCGCTACTTCGGCCGGCGGCCGACCGGTCTCGGTTACGTCCTGACCGTCCACGGCCCCGACCGGCCGGGCATCATCTCGGCCATCAGCGCCGTGCTCGCCTCGGTGGGCGGCAACATCACCGGCATGAGCACCCGGCTCACCGGCCGGCTCTACGTCCTCATCGCCGATGTCGAGTTGCCCGAGGAGGTCGACGTGGCCGGGCTGATGCGCCGGCTGGCCACGGTCGGCACGGGTCTCGAGTCCGAGATAACCTTCCGCCCCGTTGAACCGGACCTGTTGTGACCTGGCCGGACGGGATCGTCCGCGGCGTGCTCGGCGCTCCGCACCCGCTCCTGTCCGCCCGGGCCCAGCAGGTGGACCCCACAGACCCCCGCGTGGTGGCCGCGGCGGCCGATCTCCTCGCCACCCTGCGCAGCGAGCCGAGGACGGCGGGGCTGGCTGCCCCCCAGATCGGCCTGAGCTGGCGGCTGATCGCCTTCGACGCCGCGGGGCACCCTAAGGGCCGGTCCTGGGCCGGCGAGCTCGTGGTGGTCAATCCACGCCTCGCTGAGGCATCCCGCTGGCGCGCGGGGCGCGAGGGTTGCGTGTCGATCGCCGATCTTGCCGGTGACGTACGGCGAGCGACCCGTATCACAGTGTTCGGCAGCTTGCCTGGGACGGGAGATCCCGTCACCATCGAGGCGGATGCATTCGAAGCTAGGTGCATTCAGCATCAACTGGACCATCTAGACGGCGTTCTGTTCCTGGACAGAGTGTCAGGAGCCCTATCACTTCACCGCAGACTTCACAGTTGTGACGCCTGATACGAAGTTGTGCTCCTCGGAAGCATGGTCCGTTTCGTATGATTGCGGCGCCCCCGTAGCCCAAAGGCAGAGGCAAACCCCTTAAAAGGGTTGTAGTGCGGGTTCGAATCCCGCCGGGGGCACCCGCGTCTACCATAGGAAATGCCCCTTTAAACAACCGACAGTAACCGCGGGAACTCAGGAACGCACTCGTTCGTTGTCCACCGTGCTGAAGTCTCGAAACCACATAGATCTGAGCGCCGGTTGACCTAGGCGACGCCTGGTCCAATAAGCTCGGCGCACAGGAGGCAGCGATGGAGAGCAAGAACCCTGTTTTCAACAGGTCCAGGCAGTCGGCCGGGTGGCAAGGCGCGACGCCGACCCCCGGTGACCTGCAGAACATGTACGACTCCCCGTCGTACGCCCCTTCGGCCCCGCCCGCCTACCGGACGATGACGATCGACGACGTCGTGGTCCGCGGGTTCATGACCCTGGGCACGCTCGTCGTGGCCGCGGCCGCGGCCTGGTATCTGAACGTCTCCCTGGGTGTGGCCGTCGGCGCGGCCATCGTCGCGCTTGTCCTGGGGCTGATCGCCTCGTTCAGGATGAGCACCAACCCGGCGTTGATCCTCAGCTACGCCGCGTTCGAAGGAATCTTCCTCGGCGCGATCAGCAGCGCCTACGAAAACCTCTACAACGGGATCGTCCTCCAGGCGGTGCTCGGCACCGCGTTCGCTTTCGGCGGAGTCCTGACCGTCTACGCGCTGCGCATCGTCAGGGTGACGCCGAAGTTCATCCGGTTCGTGGTCGCCGCGGGCATCGCGGCCATCGGGCTGATGCTCGTCAACCTGATCGCCGGGTTCTTCGTCACGGGCGGCCTCGGCCTCCGTACCGACTCCCCGCTCGGCTGGATCTTCAGCGTCGCGATGATCCTGCTCGGCTGCTTCTTCCTGCTGCTCGACTTCAACTCGGTCGAGGAAGGCGTCCGGCAGGGCGCCCCGGAGAAGTTCGCCTGGCAGTGCGCCTTCGGGCTCACGCTGACCCTCGTGTGGATCTACCTCGAGGTGCTCCGGTTCATCAGCATTTTCACTCGAAGCGACTGACCGTTCGCCTCCAGGACCCCGTCGAACCGGCGGGGTCCTTCGCTTTGCGCGACCGAAAATCTACCCGCCGTCACAAAATGGTCGGAGGTTGGGGCTTGTCAATCCGGGGGACGTGTTGCAGTGTCGAGCAAAGGACCTTAATCCGTGGAGGTGCCCATGTCCTTGAACCACTCACCGGAGACGCACACGAAGCTCATCGCCAGGGTCCCAACGATAACGGGACGCGAACTCCCCGAGTGGTTTCAAGCCATCGACAACGGCCCGTCCTTCCTGAGGTGTGACGAGCGGGCCAACTGGCTCGCCGACGAGCACGGGCTGACCCATGGCTACGCCGCCGCCATCGTGCACGAACACGAGCGGTTCCGGCACAACCGTACGGGCTTCCTGTAGAGCCCGCCCATCCGCGCCCGTGCCGTTGGCACGGGCGCGTAATCATGGGTACATGGATCTAGACGAGGCACGCGACTTCCTGCGGAACAACCACCGCGCCATCCTCCTCACCAGACACGGCGACGGCCGTCCGCAGATGTCCCCGGTGACGGTGGGCGTGGACGACGAGGGCTACGTCGTCATCAGCACCAGGGAGACGGCCGCCAAGACCCGCAACATCCGCCGCGACAACAGGGTGGCGATCTGTGCCTTCACGGACGCCTTCTACGGGAACTGGATCCAGGTAGAGGGCGAGGCGGAGATCATCCCCCTCCCGGACGCCATGGATCACCTGATCGCCTACTATCGCGGCATTTCGGGCGAGCATCCGGACTGGGCGGACTACGAGGCGGCGATGGTCCGCGACAAGAGGGTCATCGTCCGGGTGACTCCGGTCAAGGCCGGGCCGGATCGCCACGGGTAGGGAAGCCCGAAGAAGACGGCCAGGAATGCGCACGTCACGGCGGGCGGTCCGCATCGCCGGAGGAGCGTTTCCCTGGACGGGCGCCAACCCCGTATGGCGGTTGGCGCCCACCGGGCCGGCCGTAAAAGACCGTGAAAGCCCGTGAAGACTAGGAGAGGCGCTCCAGGACCATCGCCATGCCCTGCCCGCCGCCCACGCACATGGTCTCCAGGCCGATCGACTTGTCGTGGTGCCGGAGGCTGTTGATCAGCGTGGAGGTGATGCGCGCGCCCGTCATGCCGAACGGGTGCCCGACGGCGATCGCGCCGCCGTTGACGTTGAGCCGGTCGAGGTCGATGCCCAGATCCCGGTAGGAAGGGATGACCTGCGCGGCGAACGCCTCGTTGATCTCCACCAGGTCGACGTCGTCGATCGCCATCCCCGCGCGGGCGAGCGCCTGCTTCGACGCCTCGACCGGGCCGAGGCCCATGATCTCGGGGGACAGGCCCGTGACGCCGGTGGAGACGATCCGCGCCAGCGGCGTGATGCCGAGCTCGGCCGCCCGCGTGTCGCTCATCACGATGACGGCGGCGGCGCCGTCGTTGAGCGGGCAGCAGTTGCCGGCCGTGACCGTGCCGTCGGGGCGGAAGACCGGCTTCAGCCCCGCCACCGCCTCGTACGTGGTCCCGGCCCGCGGGCCGTCGTCCTTGCTGACCACGGTGCCGTCGGGGAGCGTGGCCGGGGTGATGTCCTTCTGCCAGAAGCCGTCGGCCAGCGCCTTCTCGGCGAGGTTCTGCGAGCGTACGCCGAACTCGTCCTGGTCGCGCCGGGTGACGCCCTTGATCTGGGCGAGGTTCTCGGCGGTCTGGCCCATCGCGATGTAGATGTCGGGGATCGTGTCGTCCTCGCGCGGGTCGTGCCAGGTCCGCCCGCCCTCGGCGAACGCCTTGGTGCGCCCGATGGCGTCGTGGAAGATCGGGTTTTGAGTGTCGGGCAGCGAGTCGGAGTTGCCCTTGACGAACCGCGACACCATCTCCACGCCCGCGGACACGAACACGTCGCCCTCGCCCGCCTTGATCGCGTGGAAGGCCATCCTGGTGGTCTGCAGCGACGACGAGCAGTAGCGGGTGACGGTGGTGCCCGGCACGCCGTCGAGGCCGAGCATCACCGACACGACGCGGGCCATGTTGAAGCCCTGCTCGCCGCCGGGCAGGCCGCAGCCGAGCATGAGGTCGTCGATCGTCGTGGGGTCGAGCTGCGGCACCTTGGCCAGCGCGGCCTTGATCATCTGCACGGTGAGGTCGTCGGGACGGATGTCCTTCATCGAACCCTTGAAAGCCCGCCCAATGGGTGAGCGCGCGGTAGCGACGATCACAGCTTCAGCCATCTTCATCCTCCTGTGTCCGGCCTTTAGAACTATATTCCAGTCCTATCGGCGGAGCACGGTGGCCCGGGTTGTCAGCTCGGGTCGCCAGCTCGGGTCGTCAGCTCGGGTCGTCAGCCGTACATACCCGGAGCTGTGGCCGCGCCGTCGTTGACCGCGTGGACGCCGCCCTTCTCGTCACGCCAGAGGCGCCAGCCGTCCTGGCTGCCGGTGAACCAGGGCGGCGGTGTCGCCGAGGTCGCGAGCCGTTTGCCGGTCGACAGGTCGTATTCGCAGATGGCCGCTATCGAGTAGAAGCCGGGGGCCTGCGCGCGGAGCGGGAGCGGCTTGGGGTCGGTGACGCAGAAGGACCAGCCGCGCTGGTTGTCGACCGGAACCGAGGTGCCCGACGTCAGGTCGAAGGCGGCGCCCTTGGCGTCGTGCTTGAGGAAGCCCAGCTTCTCCATGCGGTCGGGGAAGGCCAGCCACCAGCCGGAGCCGGGCACCTCGGAGGCGGCGATCTGGCCGACGACCCGGCCGCTCTCGGAGTCGAGCCGGGCGAAGCCGCCGTAGGTGCCCTGCTGGTCGACCGGGCGTACGACGGGGGCGTATCCGGGGCTGCCGCTGGGGTAGACGCGGACGACCGAGGGACGCATCCAGTTGATCGTGCCGTCGCCGATCTTGACGGAGAACAGGCCGAACGTGGAGACCTTCTTCGTCTGCGGGTTGGTGTAGGGGGCGACATAGCCGATCAGGTTGTCGCTCGTCGAGCCGAAGGCCCATCCGCCCGACATGTCGATGCCGGGGCCGAGCGCCTGCTCGATCGGCTGCTGCCACTGCAGCTTGCCGGTCTTGAGCTCGTACGACTCGATCATGGGGTGGGCGGCCAGGCGGAGCAGCAGCACCCGGTCGGCGTCGGACCACTCCACCTCGGCGATGCCGGGTAGCTTCCACAGCTGCTTGCCGGTGGCCGGGTCGAGCACCACCACGCGGGCGCTGGAGAGCGCGGTGTGCTCCGACAGGCAGATGTAGGTGCCGCAGCGCTGGGGGCCGAACGTCGAATGCACGGGCCGCGTCCACTTCTGCGTGCCGGTGCGCGCGTCGCGGGCGACGAGGGCGGCGTTCCAGCGGCCCTTCTTGACCGGGTCGATCGCCACGACGACCGCCTGGCCGGGGGCTGTCTCCACGATGGCGGGCGCGGAGACGCCCATGCCGGGCAGCCTGCCCGCCATGGTGGCCGGCTGGGCCCAGAGCTTGTTGCCGTGGGCGAGGTCGACGGCGACGGTCTCCAGCGTGCCGTCGGGCTTCATGGAGGTGGTCGCGACGACCCCGCCTGCGGCCGCCATCCGGCTGACCGCGTCGATCTCGGAGTTTTGCCAGGTCGGGAAGTCGGCCGTGGCCGCGCCGCTGTCGGAACAGCCGGCCAGGGCCAGGATTCCGGCGAGTGTGAGGGCGGCGTTCGCGAGGGGCCGGAGCACGAGCAATCCACTCCAAAGGGACGAGGAGTGACGGCTTCGACTCGGAGGGTGACTGGGGTCAGGCGTCGTTGAGCGTCTCACCCAGCCGACGGCGGAACAACGTCGCCCACTTGCCGTGGGGACCCGTCGCCCGCCCGGCGACCCGGGTCGCGGAGACCTCGGTGCCGGACTCCTCCGCGGCCGTAGCCGCCGCAAGGTAAATCGGTTGCAATCCTTCGCCGCGCGCGGGTCTCGGCTCTGGCCACAACCTCAACGCAGCGCATACAGAAGGTAGCACTGCGTAAGCTGCCTGTGCGTAACCTCGGGCAGATGGATGGAAACGATCCGGTCCGAACATTTCGCCGGGGTTTGTGGCGAATTCCGGCCCCAGGACGTCGGCGAACGCGACCGTACGCCCGCCCGCGTCGACCACCGCGACCGTCTGCGCCGCGGCCAGCTGACGGCTCCAGCGCCGCGTCACCCAGCGCAGCGGCTGCGCGATGGGGCGTACCGTGCCGAGGTCGGGACAGGTGCCCACGACCACCTCGGCGCCCGCCTCGCGCAGCCGTCGCACGGCCTTGCTCAGGTGACGTACGGCCGCCGCCGGCGGGGTCTGGGTGGTGACGTCGTTCGCGCCGACGAAGATGACGGCCAGGTCGGGCTCCGCTTTGAGCGCCCGGTCGACCTGGCCGGCGAGTTCGGCCGACGGGGCTCCCGACTTGCCGACCACGTGGAGGCGTACCGGGCGTTCGGACACGGAGGCCAGGCCGTGCGCGAGCAGCACCCCCGGCGTCATGGCCGGGTCGGTCATCCCCAGGCCGACGGAGAGGGAGTCGCCCAGCAGGACCATGGTGATCGGGGTGCCGGAGAAGTCGCCGTAGAGGCCGTCGGACGGCGGTCCCTCCATGCCGTGCGGCCGGCCGATCGCCTTCCTGGCCAGCAGGCTCTCGGCTATCAGGAGGGCGTACGCGGTGGCGCCGAGAGCGGTCAGACCGCCGCCTCCGAGTGCCGCCGCCGTCGCGATCTTGCGCGCCGCGCGCGCCGTGCCCGGTGCCCAGACCACGTCCGTTGCTCCCTTCGCCTGGACTCGGCGGTAGCGTTTGCTTGAAAACTAGCCGAGCGCTCGCCACCCCCACGGGATCTCGGCCTTCGGCAAGCTGACCAAGCTTTGGTAAAGAAGGTGAACACCTCGGTGCGCGTTTACGATTCCCTGGTCGAGTTGATGGGCAATACCCCGCTCGTCAGGATGCACAAGGTCTCCGCTGGCCTGACCGCTCAGGTGCTCGCCAAAGTCGAGTACTTCAACCCGGGCGGCTCGGTCAAGGACCGCATCGCGGTCCGCATGATCGACGCGGCGGAGGCGTCGGGGGAGCTGCGGCCCGGTGGCGTGATCGTCGAGCCGACGTCCGGCAACACCGGTGTGGGCCTGGCCATCGTGGCCCAGCAGCGGGGCTACAAGTGCTTGTTCGTGGTGCCCGACAAGGTGGCCCAGGACAAGATCGCGGTGCTGCGCGCCTATGGCGCCGACGTCGTGGTCTGCCCGACCGCCGTGTCGCCCGACCACCCCGACTCCTACTACTCGGTTTCCGACCGGCTGGCCCGCGAGGTGCCCAACGCCTGGAAGCCCGACCAATACTCCAACGTCAACAACCCCGACTCCCACTACTACTCGACCGGTCCCGAGGTGTGGGAGCAGACCGAGGGCAGGATCACCCACTTCGTGGCGGGCATCGGCACCGGGGGCACGATCAGCGGCACCGGCCGCTACCTCAAGGAGATCTCCCAGGGCCGCGTGAAGATCATCGGGGCCGATCCGGAGGGCTCCGTCTACTCGGGCGGTTCCGGCCGGCCCTATCTCGTGGAGGGCGTCGGCGAGGACATCTGGCCGGCCACGTACGACACGAAGATCTGCGACGAGATCATCGCGGTGTCCGACAAGGACTCGTTCAACATGACCCGGAGGCTCGCCCGCGAAGAGGGCCTGCTGGTCGGCGGCTCGTGCGGGATGGCCGTGGTGGCGGCGCTGGAGGTGGCGGCCAAGGCGGGGCCCGACGACGTGGTGGTCGTCCTCCTGCCCGACGGCGGGCGCGGCTACCTGTCCAAGATCTTCAACGACGACTGGATGGCCGACTACGGCTTCCTGATCACCTCGTCCGAGGAGGGCCTGGTGCGTGACGTACTGGCCCGTAAGGGGGCGGGCCTGCCGGAGTTCGTGCACGTGCACCCGCACGAGTCGGTCGGCACGGCCATCGCCATCATGCGCGAATACTCCGTGTCGCAGCTCCCGGTGATGAAGGAGGAGCCACCGGTCATGGCGGCCGAGGTGGTCGGCTCCATCGTCGAGCGCGACCTGCTCGAAGCCCTCTACCGCGGCCGGCTCTCCTCCGCGGACACGATCGCCGAGCACATGTCGTCGCCGCTGCCGATGATCGGCAGCGGCGAATCGGTGGCGCACGCGGTGGAGGCGCTGGAGAAGGCGGACGCCGCCGTGGTGCTCGAAGACGGCAAGCCCGCCGGGCTACTGACCCGCCAGGACCTGCTCGCCTTCCTCGCCAACCACTAGGGCTTCCTGATCGACTCGATCACGGTGCCGAGCCCCTCCAGGCCGCGCCCTTCGGCGTCGGCGCGCTCGAACAGTTCCTTGAGCGCGTTCGGCACCGTGATCTCCAGCCCGGCGTCCTGCAGCGCGTGGACGACGTGGCCCACGCCGACCGCCTGCATGTGCAGGGAGTTGAGCTCGCCCGGGTACACCCCTGCCTCGGCCTCCTCGGCCAGGATCTTGGCGAACCCCATCGGCCCGTCACCCCCGAGCTGCGTGAACGTCTCCCTGGCGAACGGCAGGAAGTCACCGGGCGCCACCCCCGCCGTGCCGAGCAGCGCGAGCGCGTGCATGTAGCTGGTCAGGCTGGACCAGAAGATCAGCAACTGCGCCTGGTAGTACATCATCGCCAGGCCCTGGTCCTCGCCCACGTAGGTGATCGTGGCCAGCGCCTTGAGCGTCTCCGCGTGCCGGTCGACGGCGTCCTTGGGGCCGCTGTAGAAGGTGTACGCCATGGGCAGGCCGATGCCCGGCGGCGGCACCATGATCCCTCCGGTGACGAGCGTGCCGCCCCTTTCCGCCACCCACCCCGCCGCCGCGCGCAGCTCCTCCGGGGTGCCGGAGCTGAGGTTGACCAGCACCTTCCCGTCCAGCCGCGCGTCGCCCAGGCTGTCGTACATGGCCTGGTAGCTGACCTGGCTGATGACCAGCAACTCGCCTTCGGCCGCTTCGGCCGCCCGCCGGGCGCCCTTGTTCACCAGGGGCTCTGTCTTGCTCGCCGTACGGTTCCACACGGTTACCTCGTGGCCCGCCGCGAGGAACGTCTCCGCCATCTTCGACCCCATCGGGCCCATTCCGATCACTGTCACTCGACTCATGACCCACAGCCTCGGATGTCGCCCTACGGAAATCCTTCCGCCTCGCTACGGGTTGTCCCTGGCGTGGTGAGTTTCGGGGTACTCGGGCCGCTGGCGGTCTGGACGGACGACGGCGGCCGGATCGAGGTGACGGAGCCCAGGATGCGGGCGTTGCTGGCCGACCTCCTGGCGCACGGGGGCGGCCCGGTCTCGATGGACCGGCTGATCGACGACCTGTGGGGGGACCGGCCCTCCCGCAACCCTGTCGGCACCCTGCAGGCCCGCGTCTCCCAGCTCCGCCGCGTGCTCGGCGGCCCCGGCTCGATCGTCCACACCCCGGCCGGCTACCGCCTGGCTACCGTCGCGGACCCCTTGCCGACTTCGACTGAGCCGGACGCCTTCCACTCCGGGCCGGACCCTTTCCGGGACCGGCGGCGCGACGCGGACCGCTTCGAGGGTCGGCACGCCTTGGGCCGTTCCGGGGCGGGTGGTGATGCTGGTCGCTTCCGTTCCGGGGCGGGTGGTGATGCTGGTCGCTTCCGTTCCGGGGCGGGTGGTGATGCTGGTCGCTTCCGTATCGCGGTCGACGCGGACCGCTTCCTCGAGCTCACCGGCCGCCGTTCCGCGGACCCGCATGAGCGGGCCGCTCAGCTCCACGAGGCTCTGACCTTGTGGCGCGGCCCCGCGTACGCCGATCTCGCCGACGAGGAGTTCCTCCGCCCGGAGATCGCGCGCCTGGAGGAGGCGCGTCTGTCCGCCCTCGAAGAGCAGGCAGAGGTACGGCTGGCGCTGGGCGAGGACGTAGACCTGGCCGACCTGGTCGCCCAGCACCCGCTACGCGAACGCCTCCGAGCCCAGCACATGACGGCCCTGTACCGAGGCGGCCGCCAAGGCGAGGCCCTGGCCAGCTACGACGATCTACGCGAGCGGCTCGCGGGAGAACTGGGCCTGGACCCCACACCGGAGCTGGCAGCCCTCCAGGAGGCGATCCTCCGCCAGGACCCCTCACTCACCGCCCGGCCGCCCCACTCCAACCTGCCGTCCCCCCTCACGGAACTGATCGGCAGAGACGCCGACCTCGCCCAGGTCCGCGACCTGCTGAACACCGCCCGCCTGGTGACACTCACGGGCCCTGGCGGCGTCGGCAAGACCCGCCTCGCCCTGGAAACCGCCCACTCACTCCTCGACGAAAGCCCCGCCTTCCCCGACGGGGTGTGGCTGGTGGAGCTGGGCGGAATCGCCGACGTGGCTGAGGCGATCGCGGACGTCCTCGGCGTACGCGACGACGACACCGCGCCCCTCCCCCCGAGGCTGGCGACCGCCCTGGCGGCCAAGCGGGCGCTGCTCGTGATCGACAACTGCGAACACCTGGTGGAGGAGGCGGCCGCGCTCGTCTCGGCGCTGCTGCGGGCCGCCCCAGGGCTACGGGTCCTGACGACGAGCAGAGAACCGCTCTGCGTCACCGGCGAACGCGTCCACGCGGTGCCGCCACTGACCGAGCCCGACGCCATACGCCTCTTCACGTCCCGCGCCGACCTCAAACCGAACGCGACCCCCAGGCCCCACCCGACCACCGCGCCCGACTCGAGCACCGCGTTTGACCCGACCACCGGGACTGTTGAGACCACGACGGGGCCTGCTGCGACTTACGCGACCAGTCGGCCGAGCAGGCGGAATGAGCCGGACGGGCCGAACGACCGGGACGAGGTGGGCGAGGCGGTCGCGACCATCTGCAGGCGGCTCGACGGCATCCCGCTGGCGTTGGAGCTGGCCGCGACTCGGGTGCGCGCGCTGGGCGTACGGGAAGTGGCCGAGCGGCTGGACGACAGGTTCCGTCTGCTCAGCTCCGGCATGCGTGACGCCCCGTCGAGGCAGCGGACGCTCCGGGCAGTGATCGACTGGAGCTGGGACCTGCTGTCCGGCCACGAGCGGGTCGTGCTGCGGCGGCTGGCCGTACACGCGGACGGGTGCACTCTGGAGGCGGCCGAGGCGATCTGCGCCGAGCCCGGCGTGGACGTGGTGGACGTACTGGCTCGGCTGGTCGACCGCTCGCTGGTAGTGGTGACCACCGGCCCCAGGTACCGGCTGCTGGAATCGGTCGCGGCCTACTGCGCCGAACGCCTGGCCGAGGCAGGAGAGCACGGGCAGATCACCGCTCGTCACGCCCACTTCTACACGTCACTGGCCGAACGGGCGGACCTGCGCGGCCCAGGACAGAGACAGTGGCTCGAACGCCTGGACACCGAGACCGCCAACCTACGACTCGCCCTATCGGGCCCGGAGCCGCTACGGCTGGTCAACGCGCTCGCCTGGTACTGGTTCCTACGCGGCCGCATGGGTGAGGCCCGCCGCTCCTTGGCCACCGCCCTATCCAGAACCACCCCGACGCCACCCCAATGCCCGCCGGCCCACCCCGCCACCGACCCTCTCGCGACGGACTGGCCTACCACGGACCGGCCCGCCACGGACCGGCCCGCCACGGACCGGCCCGCCACGGACCGGCCCGCCACGGACCGGCCCGCCACGGGCGCGTCCGCGTCCGATGCGTCTGCGGTCGGCCTGCCTGCGACCGGCTCGCCGGTCACCCGCGGGCCCGTCGCCAGGTCGCTCGTGGGGGATCGGCCCATCGGCGCCACGTCTGCGACCGATCTGTCGGTGACTGGTCCGCTTGTGACCAGCGCCCCCACCGTCGGTCATCCCGTCAACGGGACGGCTGCGGAGGCGGCGGTCGCGTCTGTGTGGCTGGCGGGGATGGCGTTGTCGGTTGGGGAAGTGGCGCCGCCGGTGAGGGAGGCGGAGCTCGACGTTGTGGGGCGGGCGCTGGCCGACTGGTTTCTGACCCACGTGCGCTGGGCGTACGGCGATCAGGCGGCGCACGAGGCGGCGGCGAGCCGGGCGTTGGCCGCGTTCGAGGTGCTTGGCGATCGGTGGGGGATCGCCGCCGCGCTCAGTCTGCGGGCGAAGCTGGCGGTGGGCCGGGCGGATCTGGCCGCGATGGAGCGGGACGGTCGGCGGAGTCTGGAGCTGTTCAGCCAGTTGGGGGACGGCTGGGGGCAGTTGGAGGCCATGGACGCGCTCGACCGGCTGGCTGAGATACGGGGTGACCATGCCGAGGCCGCCAGATTGCGCGTGGAGCAGTTGCGGCTGGCGGAGGAGCTTGGGTTCGAGGTGGCGTTCAAACTCGCCGGGCTGGGCCGTGTGGCGCTCCTGGCGGGCCAGTACGAGCGGGCCGACCACTACCACGAGCGGGCTCGGCGGCTGGCCGTGGAGCAGTCCTACAAGGCCGCGGAGGAGCATGCAGTGCTCGGCCTGGCACTGAGCGCCAGGCGGCAGGGCAGGTACGAGCGGGCGGAAGAGCTTCTGATGCCGTGGCTCGGCTGGTTGCGGGAGGTGCGGGGGACGCCCGGCATCGCGTTCCTCATGGCCGAACTGGGTTTCGCCGCCGAACAGCGCGGCGACGCCGGGACGGCGCTCGCCAGGCAGCGGGATGGTTACGAGGCGGCCCAGACCACCGGGGACCCCAGAGCGATCGCGCTCGCCCTGGAGGGCCTGGCAGGCGCACTGTCACTCATGGCCGAGCAGGTGGAGCATCGCGGACCGGCCAGGCAGGTCATGCAGGCCGACCAGACCGAGGAGGCCGACCAGACCGACCAGCGCCGGGAGGCGGCCGGGTTGCTCGGGGTGGCGGCCGTGCTCAGAGAGGCAGTAGGGGCGCCTCTGCCCGTCCCCGAGCGCGCCGACGTCGACCGGATCGCCGCCAGGTTGCGCAGGGCGATGGGGGAGGAGGCGTTCGACGCGGCCCGCGCCTCAGGCCGCCGGAAACTCCGCGACCACTTCCCAGGCGCCGTCGGACCCGGGCCCGGCGTGGAGGCGGCCGCCCAGCGCCTCCACCCGCTCGGCCATTCCGACCAGGCCGAACCCGCCTCCCAGACGGGACAGCCGAGGGTCGGCGGCTGAGCCGAAGTTGCGGATGCGCAACAGCACGCGCTGGTCGAACCGGCGCAGCTCGGCCTCGACCCAGCTGGCCCCTGGCGCGTGCTTGCGGATGTTGGTGAGTGCCTCCCGTAACACCCGGTGGATCGTCGTCATGACCTCCGGCGGCAGGGTGTGGTCGTCGATGCCCGACCCGATCTCGAACGCGACGCGCGGCCCGTTCGCCGAGAACCGTTCCGTCAGCAGCCGCAGATCGGCCAGCGACGTGCCGGGCCGCCTGTCGGCCTCGTCCTCGGTCCTCAGTACGGTGACCAGGCGCCGCATCGAGGTGAGCGCCTCCGTGCCGGCGGTGGCGATGGCGTCGAGGGCGGGCAGTACGGCGTCGGGCTTCATGTCGGCGACCGTGCGGGCGGCCTGTGCCTGTACGACGATGCCGGTGATGTGGTGGGCGACCAGGTCGTGGAGTTCCCTGGCCAGCTCCAGGCGTTCGGCCCGCCGTACGGAATGGACGGCCTCCTTGCGGCGCTCCTGCTGGAAGCGGAGGTAGCCACCGACGGCGGCGGTCATCGTCCAGGCGGTGAAGAGCATGAACGAGAAGATCAGCTCGTTGCGGGGATCGCGCCCGATGCCCTCCGCCATGAGGGCGATCAGCGCGGCGCCCCCGAACACGGCGGCCCGCTTGACCGGCTCGACGTGGCGGAGCACGCCGATGGTCAGGATGATCAGCGCGCCGGTCTCCGCGGAGCCGGGCACGCCGGCGAACCCGGTCAGGCCGATCACCATCGAGACGACGAACGACAGGGCCAGCACGGCGATGAACGTCTCGACCCGCAGACGGCGCCGCAGGATGACGGCCGCGATGCCCGCGACCCCGCAGATCGCCACCGCCCACTGGACACCGCCCCTGGTGCCGGCCACGACGAAGTCCACGAGAAGCATCATGGCCAGCCAGCCGATCGCGGCGATCTCGCTCAGCCGGCGGATCCAGTAGACGACGCGCTTGGATTCCCCCACTCCTAGGAGCCTAAGCCGGAAGTCGGACGGCGAGTATCGACCGTTCGGCCGATGGGGAGCGCCGAGGACCAGCCCTTCAGCGGAGGCGGTGGCGGGGGCCCGTCGACGATGCTGGTACATGTCCGGAAGGGGGACGGGAAATGGTTCTCATTGGATTCGTACTGCTGGGTGTCGGGCTGGTCGTCGGGCTGTTGCTGGCGGTGGCCGACCCCGTGCTGCTCTCCCGCATCAACGGGGAGGACGCGGAGGGCGGCAGCGGCCGCCACATCGAGGTGCCCAGGCCGAACGCCGACGTGGTACGCCTGGCGCCACGGGCGGGCGGCGACAGGCACGAGCCCCAAGCGGCCTGAGCCCTCACACACAACAGAAAACAACAGACCTGGCTCGTACGGGCATGGCGTGCGAGTCACGCGGGCGCGGTTTGGGGACGGCGCCCGCCTCGGCCCGCGATCCGTTGGGGAACGGATCGCGGGCCGCTTCCGTTACCGTGGGCCTATGACGAACGGTTTCGAAACTCTGGCGATCCACGCAGGTCAGGAGCCCGACCCGCTGACCGGCGCGGTCGTGCCGCCGATTTACGCCACGTCCACCTACAAGCAGGACGGCGTGGGCGGCCTGCGTTCCGGATATGAGTACAGCCGCTCGGCCAACCCCACCAGGACCGCGCTCGAAGAGGCCCTGGCCGCGGTCGAGGGCGGCGCGCGCGGGCTGGCGTTCGCGTCGGGCCTGGCTGCCGAGGACGCCCTGCTGCGCACCGTCTGCAAGCCGCAGGATCATGTCATCATCCCCAACGACGCGTACGGCGGCACGTACCGGCTGTTCGCGAAGGTCAACGAGCGCTGGGGCCTGCACTACGACCCGGTGCCGCTCGGCGACCTCGACGCCGTGGCCGCGGCCATGACGCAGAAGACACGGATCGTCTGGGTGGAGACGCCGACGAACCCGCTGCTCGGCATCGCCGACATCGCCGCGCTCGCCCAGCTCGCCCATGACAACGGCGCGCTGCTGGTCGTCGACAACACCTTCGCCTCCCCCTACCTGCAGCAGCCGCTGGCACTGGGTGCGGACGTGGTCGTGCACTCCACCACCAAGTACGTCGGCGGACATTCCGACGTCGTCGGCGGGGCGCTGATCGCGGCCGACCAGGCGGTCGGCGACGAGCTGGCCTACCACCAGAACGCGATGGGCGCGGTGGCCGGGCCGTTCGACGCCTGGCTGACGCTGCGCGGGCTCAAAACCCTGGGTGTACGGATGGACCGCCACTGCGACAACGCCGAGCGGGTCGTCGATCTGCTGCTCGCGCACCCGCGCGTGACGCAGGTGCTCTACCCGGGGATGGGCGAGCACCCCGGGCACGAGGTGGCCGCCAAGCAGATGAAGCGGTTCGGCGGCATGGTCTCGTTCCGCGTCGCGGGCGGCGAGGAAGAGGCCGTCGCGGTGTGTAATCGGGCGAAGCTGTTCACGCTGGGCGAGTCGCTGGGCGGCGTCGAGTCGCTCATCGAGCACCCGGGCAGGATGACGCACGCCTCGGCGGCGGGCTCGCCGCTGGAGGTGCCGGGCGACCTGGTGCGGCTGTCGGTCGGCATCGAGACGGTCGACGACCTGCTCGCCGACCTCAAGCAGGCGCTCGGCTAACCAGGTACGACCATCAGGAACAGGATCACCAGCCAGATCACGGACAGCAGTCCGCTGATGGCGGCGATCCGGCCGTTCTGCACCTTCGCGTCGTCGTCCGGGCTCTCGGTGTCGAGGACCCGGACGGCGGTGCGCAGGTCGCGGTCGACGATGACGAGCAGCACGATGGCCACGATGAACAGCGTCATCGAGGCCGTCATGTACCACCTGCCGAGCACTCCGGCCCCGATGGACAGGCCCAGGGCCAGCCCGAAGATCAGCACACCCAGCGAACCGATGCTGTAGATCCTGGTGGTCCGCTGGATGTTCTGCAGGACGGGCACGTTCTTACCTCGGATGGCGCGCGGTGCGGCCATGGTGGCCGCCGTGAGCGGGCCGATCGTGAAGATCGCGAAGCCGATGTGCAGCCAGAGAAGCAGGGACGACATGCGAAGGAGACTAGTCCCCGACGATCTCGCCCGTGGACTCGACACTCTGTTTACCTTCCGAGGAGCAGCGCATGATCAGCTCGGTGGCCGCGATGGCGACCACCATCAGCACGATCAGAAGAATCATGGCAATCATGAGACACCCCTCCTTCCCCGTGTGGGACGTAAATATCGTCCGTTATGACTAGACGCTCTGGCAACGGAATAAGTTCAGCGCGGGTATGGTTGCTAACCGTCGCTTTTTCCTTACCTTCAGGGCACAAGGGGGTGCCGTCCGTGGCCATCAGGCATGTCGAGCCGTATACCGACGAGTGGCTGCAGCAGCCGACCGGCTATGTGCAGCGGGTCGTCGACCTGCTCGGAGCCGAGGTCGCCGACTGGTGGGAGGGCCCCTGCGAGCCGCGTGGCGCGACCGTCCGCCTCGTGGACGGCAGCGCGCTGGTGTGGGACGAGGAGAGCGGGTGGCGGCTCGGGTGCTTCGTCTCCGGTGGCCGCGGCGAGCACACTCAGCTCGACGGCGTCCGCTATCTGGGCGGCGGGCTGCTGCCCCGCCCCGAGCGCGTGCCGTCGGCGCTGAGCGACGCCCGCGTGGGTGTGGGCGCCAGCTCCGCGTGGCGCCCCTGCTACCGCTCCCACCGCAACTGCCGCGACGGCTTCGACGTCGCGCTCGACTTCTACGCCCCTCTCGTCGAGGCGTGACCGCCTGAAGCGCTGAGGGTCAGCGGGACCGGCGCACCCGCAGGAAGTCGCTCACCACGTACTCGCCCAGCCGCTCCGCGCTGGGGGAGAACACGCGCCCGCCGTTGCGCCGCGCCACCTCGTCGACGAACTCCTTGAGCCGATCGTCGCCCGCCAGCATGAAGATGTTGAGCGTCGCCCGCCGCCGCGTCATCTTGTCCACCTCGGCCAGCGTGAGCTCCAACGTCTCGTTCGATGGCGGCCACTCGAAGGCCGACTGCCCGTTGCGCATCAGGTGGGCCGTCGGCTCGCCGTCGGTGACCACGAGCACGACCGGCTCGAAGTCGGGATGGCGATCCAGGTGCCGGCCCGCGATGAGCAGGGCGTGGTGCAGGTTCGTCCCCTGGACCATGTCCCAGTCGAGACCGGCCAGCTCGTCCGGCTGCAGCACCCGCGCGTAGTTGGAGAACCCGATGATCTGCACGGCGTCCTGCGGGAACTTCGAGGCGACCAGCGCCTGAAGGGCGAGCGCGGTCTGCTTGGCCGCCGCCCAGGTCCCGCGCAGGGCCATCGAGTACGACAGGTCGACCAGCAGGCAGACGGCCGCCGCGCTGCGCCGCTCGGTCTCGGCCACCTCGAAGTCGTCGACGGACAGCCGGACCGCGCCGGACTCCGTCTGGACGCCGCCGTTGCGGACGCCGTTGACCAGCGTGCGGACCACGTCGATCGGCTGCTCGTCGCCGAACCGCCAGGGCCGCGACGAGCCGGTCAGCTCGCCGGCCGAGCCCGCGTCGTGCTGGTCGTGATCGCCGCGCCGGCCGGCGTCGAGCGAGGAGAACACCCGGCGCAGCGCGGTCTCGCCGAGCCGCCTGACGGCCTTGGGGGTGAGCTCCAGCTTGCCGCGGCGGCGCAGGAGGTAGCCCTGCTCCTCCAGCTCACGTTCGATCCGCTTGAGGGCCTCCAGGTCGTCGACCGCCGACCGGCCGAGCGCGCGGCGGACCGCGGACTCGTCGATGTCGTCGAGCCTGGCGCCCGGGTAGTCCTGCCGGAGCGAGGTCTCCAGCTGGGAGAGGTCGGCCAGTTCCTCCAGAGCGGTGACGGCGTCGCCCATGCCCAGCGGCTCCTCGCCGGTGAGCCGGTCGGGGGTGTCCCAGGCCAGGTCGGGACGGCGGGCCTGGAGCGCCTCGCCGAGGCGGCGCATCTGGTCGGAGAGCCCGGCCTGGTCGAGCGTCTGGTTGATCAGGTTGGCCAGCTCCTCGCGCTGGCTCGGGGTCATCGAGGCGAGCATGCGCTGGGTCGCGGCGGCCCGCCGGGCCAGGACGTCGATGAGTTCCTCGAGGTTGCGCGGCTTCTCCGGGAACAGATCGCCGTAGTTCTTCATGAACGCCTCGAAGTCCGCCGGGGTGTGCTGACCTTTGGCGTCCTTGTCGAGCATGTCGTTGAGGTCCGACATCATCTGCCGGACGCGTTCCATGGCCGCCGGGTCCGGCTGGGCCAGCGCGTCGCGCATCCCTCTGAACTGGCTGTCGAGCACTTCGCGGCGCAGCAGGTCGCGCAGCTCCTCGAAGGTCTGCCGCGCGGCGGCCGAGCGCCACTCGTACGAGGTCAGCTGCTGGATCGCGCTGGCCGTGTCGTCGGGCAGCGAGTCGAGCTCGCTCTCGCGCAGCCGCGCGTCGTCGGACGGGTCCGGGAACAGCTCGGCCCGTTCCTGGCCGATGGCCTTGTCGAGGAGCGCCCGCGCCTTCTCCAGCGTGCCGTCGAGGCGGCCGCTCTCGCGCAGGTCCCGGCGGCGGCGCCGTACCTCTCTGAGCATGTCGTCGAGGCCCCGGCGGTCCTGGGCGCCGGGCAGCCCGCGCTTGAGCAGGTCGCGCAGGGCGTGTACGGGGGTGGAGCCGGACAGGATGGCGTCGCCCATCTCGTCGAGCGCGGCGCGCACGTCGTACGGCGGGGCGAGGGGGTCGGGGCCATCGTTGAACTCGCCATAGCGGTAGGCCATCACGAACACACGCTAACCCGATATACGGGCCTACGCGTCCCCAAATACCTCACGTACCCCGGAGAGTTCGTTGACCTGGGGCACGTAATCGACCTGGACGAGCACCGGGTGCCCGACCGACTTGAGGGCTTTGGTGAAGTCGCGGCCCTGGCACGGCTTCTTGCCGAGCCCGTGCCGGTCGGCGTTGACCGGCCTGCCGGCCAGCCAGCCGTCGCCGCAGCGCCTGGTGGTCCTGCCGAACGTCATCAGGTTGGTGTAGCCGAGCTTGACCGTCCGGCCCGCCCTGGTGAACAGGACCGTGGTGTCGTCGATCCGCTTGACCGTGCCGCGGGCGGTGCGCGGCCCGGGCCGGTTGGCGAGCACTTCGTTGATCTTGACGGCCGTGGTGCCGCGATACTCGACGCGGACGGCACTGGGCCCGAACGCCAGGTCGGCGGTCAGGTCGCCCGGCGCGCAGACGGTGGTGCCCAGGCCCTTGCGGTCCAGCGCCACCCGTCCTTCGGTCTCCTTGAGGTCGCAGGCGACGGTGACCCGCCGGAACGCGGCCTTGGCGTAGTCGAGCCGCACCTCCCTGGCGCCGGGGAGGGCCTTGAACGTGTGGAGCGGTTTACGGTACGTGGCGGCCATGGGGGTGATGCGGATCCCGGTCCCGCCGGTGGACCAGGCCCAGCCGTACACGGTCTTCGTAGCAGTGGCCTCAGCGGGTACGGCGAAAGCGGTCAAGCACAAGGCGATGGCAAGAACGAGCGGACGCATGGGCGGTCTCCCCCGACGACGTGATCGATACCACGTTCGACGCGCGAGACCGCCCCAATGTTCATGTCCGGTAGACGGTGACTCCGTCCAGGTCCTCCTTGGACAGGCGGCGCATGAGGTACAGGCCCTCCAGGGCGAACTCCAGCGCGGCCGCCGCGTGTCCCGGCGACTCCTCGCCCGCGCCCATGCTCAGCCGCGACATGACCTTCGCCAGCCCGCTGACCGGGCCGATGCGGCGCAGCAGCTCGGCGGCCGGGATCAGCTCGCCGGACTCCACCTGGTTGCCCTCGGCGAACTTGTCCGTCAGCGGCGACAGGTCCATCCCGCCCAACCGGCTCCTGAACGTCTCGGCTGTGGCCCGGCGGAGCAGGTGGGCGAGGATCTCGGTCTCCCTGCCCTCCTCGCTGACCTCGAACTCCACCTTGCCGCGCAGGCTGTGGACGACGCTGGCCAGGTCGCAGACCCGGGCGACGGCCTGCTCCTCGCCGGCGATCGCCGCCCTGCGCACGGCGGAGGCCATGGCGGTCTCGGCGGCCGCGATCGAGAACCGCGCCGACACGCCCGAGCGGGCGTCGACCGCCGTGGACTCGCGGACCAGGCGGGTGAACCGGGCGATCACTTCGACCAGGTGCTCGGGGATGTCGGCCCCGATGTCCGGCATGGACTCCTGGCGGATGAGCACCAGCTCGTCCTCGACCGTCAGCGGGTAGTGGGTGCGGATCTCGGCGCCGAAGCGGTCCTTCAGCGGGGTGATGATCCGGCCCCTGTTGGTGTAGTCCTCGGGGTTGGCGCTGGCGATGAGCAGGATGTCGAGCGGCAGGCGCAGGTTGTAGCCGCGCACCTGGATGTCGCGCTCCTCCAGCACGTTGAGCAGCGACACCTGGATGCGCTCGGCCAGGTCGGGCAGCTCGTTGACCGAGAACACGCCCCGGTTGGTGCGCGGCACCAGCCCGTAGTGGACGGTCTCCGGGTCGCCGAGCGTCCGGCCTTCGGCGATCTTGATCGGGTCGACGTCGCCGATCAGGTCGCCGACGGAGGTGTCGGGCGTCGCGAGCTTCTCGCCGTAGCGCTCGTCGCGATGCTTCCACGCCACGGGCAGCTCGTCGCCCAGCTCCCGGGCGAGCGCGAGGCAGCGCGTACAGGCCGGGGCGTACGGATGGTCGTTGATCTCGCACCCGTCGACCACCGGAGTCCACTCGTCGAGCAGACCGGTGACGGTGCGGATGAGTCGGGTCTTGCCCTGGCCCCGCTCACCGAGCAGGACGAGGTCGTGCCCGGCGAGTAGCGCCCGCTCCAAATGGGGCAGGACGGAGTCGTCGAAGCCCACGATGCCTGGAAAACGGGGCTCACCTGCTCGCAGCTTGGCCAGCAGATTTTCGCGGACCTCTGCTTTCACCGTGCGATGAACGTGACCGCTCTCTCGCAGCTCGCGGAGATTTAGAGGCTGATGCACGGGATCGAGACTACGTCCCTTGGGACCACTGCGGCAGACAGTTTCCCATCTGGCGGAGATTTCGGATCTTGACTATTGCGTGACGGTTCGTGCGCGTGCTTGTTCCTTTAATGGGGAGAATCCGTTCCTAGGGAACTTCGACCCGCCGAGGAGGCGAGATCTGTGGCTGTGATGACGAGCCGTTTCGCCGACGGCCTCGCCGTGGGGTCCGACCTGGTGGAGGCCGCGGAGCGTGCTGTCGGTCAGGCCCTGTCGAGGCTCAGCGGCGAGGCGGATCTGGTGTGCTTCTTCATCTGCGGCGACGACCCCGACGACGTCGCCAGGGCGGGGGAGCGCGCGATGAGGCTGGCCCCCGAGGCCCACGTGATCGGCTGCAGCGCCACCGGCGTGATCGGTGACGGGCAGGGGGTCGAGCTGACGTCCGCCGTGAGCGCGTGGGCGGCCACGCTGGACGGGGCCGAGCTGACCACGTTCGCGCTGGAGACGCTGACCGCCGAGGACCGGTTCGTGGTGGTGGGACTGCCCGAGCGGACGTCGGACGACCACGTGGCGATCCTGCTGGCGGACCCGTACACCTTCCCCACGGACGCGTTCGTGGAGCGTTCGGCGGACGTGCTGGGCAACCTGCCGTTGATCGGCGGGCTGGCCAACGGGATACGGGGCCGCGGCTCCGTGCGGCTCTTCGCTGACGGCGAGATCTACACCGAGGGCGCCATCGGCGTGCTGCTCAGCGGCGCGGTGCAGGTCAGCACGGTGGTCAGCCAGGGCTGTCGGCCGATCGGCCCGACCATGGTCGTCACCCGCTCCGAGGACAACCTGCTGCTGGAGCTGGCCGGCCAGCCGGCCCTGGCCCGGCTGGAGGACATCGTCAGCGAGCTCGACGAGGACGACCGCGAGCTGGTCGCGGCCGGCCTGCAGATCGGCGTGGCCATGGACGAGTACGCCGAACGGCACGAACGGGGCGACTTCCTCATCAGAGGCGTGATCGGCATCGACCCGGAACGCGAGGCCGTGGCCATCGGCGACGTCGTGGACGTCGGCAGGACCGTGCGCTTCCACGTGCGCGACGCGGCCACGGCCGACGAGGACCTCTACGACCTGCTGGACGCGCACCGGGAGGAGCTCGGCCGGATCGACGGCGCGCTGCTGTTCTCCTGCAACGGCCGGGGCTCGGCGATGTTCGGCACCGCCGACCACGATCCGGTGGCGCTGCGCGACACGCTCGGACCGATCGGGGTCGCGGGCTTCTTCGCCGCGGGCGAGGTCGGCCCGGTCGGTGGCCAGAACCACGTGCACGGCTTCACGGCGTCCGTCCTGATCTTCTCCACGCCATCGGGCGGGGCGGGCGGCTCGTGATCCGTCAGCTGGGCTTGGCCGCGGTGAAGAGCCAGGCGTTGAACAGCGACGTCAGATCCTTGCCCGAGAGCTTCTCGGCCAGCGCGATGAACTCCTCCGTGGTGACCGAGCCGTATTTGTGGTCGGCCGTCCACGTCTTCAGCAGCTTGAAGAAGGTCTCGTCGCCGATGGCCTTGCGCAGGGCGTGGAGGGTCATCCCGCCCCGGGTGTAGACCGAGTCGTTGAACAGGTCACGGGCCTGGGCGCGACCGGGGGGATATTTCCATATCGGGTCGCTCGCGGGGCGGGCGTAGAAGCCTTGGAAGAGCCGTTCGGCGGTGCTGGTGCCCTTGTGCTCGGCCCAGAGCCACTCGGCATAGGTGGCGAAGCCCTCATTGAGCCAGAGGTCTCGCCAGCGCTTGATGCTCAGGCTGTCGCCGAACCACTGGTGGGCCAGCTCGTGCGAGATGATGCTCTGGTCGGGGGCGAAGCCGCCGTAGAGGGGCTTGGTCTGGTTCTCCAGGGCGTAGCCGGCCGAGAAGTCGTCGATCATGCCGCCGGTGGAGGAGAACGGGTAAGGCCCGAAGATCTTGCCCCAGTAGTCGGTGACCTCGCCCGACACCTTGAAGAGGTTGTCGAGCGAGCCGCGGTGCTTGGGATCGACCGCCGCGAGGTTGGGGATGCCACCCGGCGTGCTGCCCTTGCGCAGCTCGAACTTGCCGATCGTGGTCGTGGCGAGATAGCTCACCATCGGATGCCGTTCGCTCCACCGGAAGGTGGTCTTGCCGTCCGCGGTCGTGGGCTCGCCGACCTGCTCGCCGTTGGCCAGCGCGGTCACGCCCTGGGGCACGGTGATGGTGAAGTCGTAGGACGCCTTGTCGGCGGGGTGGTCGTTGGCTGGGTACCAGGTCTTGGCGCCGTTGGGCTCGCAGGCCACGAACGCGCCGTCGGGCGTCGGGATGAAGCCGAACGTGCCCAGGTTGGAGGAGTCCTTCACCGGTTGCGGCACCCCGGCGTAGGTCACCTTGACGGCGAACGCGGCCTTGTCGTCGAGCGGCGTCGCGGGCAGCACACTCAGCTCGCTGCCCTTACGCGAGAAGACGGCCTTCTCCCCGTTGACGGTGACATCGCTCACCTCGAGGCCGGATAGGTCGAGGTTGAAGCGCGCGAGCGGCTGCGTGGTCGTGGCGTTGATCGTCGCCACGCCGTCGAGGTGCTTGCTGCTCGGCGTGTAGCCGATCACCAGGCCGTAGTGGGAGACGTCGTAGCCGCCGTTGCCGTCGAGGGGGAAGTCGGGGTCGCCGATGCCGGGCGCGCCCATGCTCGCGTTGGACTGCCGGCCGCCTGAGGACGCGGGGGCGATGGCCCCCTCGGACGGCGCGCAGGCGAGCATGCTCAGAAGCGCCATGAGCGAAGCGACCACGCGCTGGTCAAACCCCATAGGCTGCGCTCTCCCCTTCGCTAAGTGACCGGAATTCTACGCGGAGTCAGGCTTCGACGACGACTGCTTCGCGGCTTCGTCGGGCAAAGCCTGCTCGCGGGGTCAGCATCCAGCCTAGGTCGAGGAGGTGTGTGCGCGAGCTAAAGGTTGCCTCTTCGCTCCTGCTCCCGTTCGATCGCCTCGAACAGCGCCTTGAAGTTGCCCTTGCCGAACCCGAGCGAGCCGTGCCGCTCGATGAGTTCGAAGAAGACGGTGGGCCGGTCCTGCACCGGCTTGGTGAAGATCTGCAGCAGGTAACCGTCCTCGTCCCGGTCGACCAGGATCCCGCGCTTCTTGAGCTCCTCGATCGGCGCTCTGATCTTCCCGATACGGCTCCGCAGCTCGGGGTCGTCGTAGTAGGAGTCGGGCGTGACGAGGAAGCTCACGCCGGCCGCGCGCATGTGGTCGACCGTGGTCAGGATGTCGTTGGTGGCCAGCGCGACGTGCTGCACGCCCGGCCCGCGGTAGAAGTCCAGATACTCGTCGATCTGCGACTTCTTACGGCTCACGGCCGGCTCGTTCAGCGGGAACTTCACCTTGCGGGTCCCGTCGGCCACGACCTTGGACATCAGCGCCGAATACTCGGTGGCGATGTCGTCGCCGACGAACTCCGCCATGTTGGTGAAACCCATCACGTTCTTGTAGAACTCCACCCACTCGTCCATCCGGCCCAGCTCGACGTTGCCCACACAGTGGTCGATCGCCTGGAACAGCCGCCCGGTCCTGGTCGCGGGCGGGGCGACGAGCGGCTCTGCGGGCACGTAGCCGGGCAGGTAGGCGCCGCTGTAGTTGGACCTGTCGACGAGCGTGTGCCGCGTCTCCCCGTAGGTGGCGATCGCCGCGAGCACCACCTTGCCCCGCTCGTCCTCCAGCGTGTACGGCTCCACCAGCCCGCGCGCCCCGTGCCCGACGGCGTGCCGGTAGGCGCCTTCCACGTCCGGCACCTCGATGGCCAGGTCGATCACCCCGTCACCGTGCTCGGCGACGTGCCCGGCCAGGTCGGTCCCCGGCCGGATCGAGGCCCTGAACTCGAACCTGGCGCCCCCCGAGGTCAGCACGTAGGCCACCTCGTCGCGGCTGCCGTTCTCCGGCCCGCGATAGGCCGTCAGCCGCATGCCGAACGCGGTCGAGTAGTAGTGAGCCGCCTGCCGGGCGTTGCCCACGGCGAACACCACGGCGTCCATCCCGTTAACCGGAAAAACATCGCTCATAGCACCAATCCTCGGATTTAACCGAAGAGTTGTGCAACAGAAGCTTTATAGACTGGACAATCTGTATAGCCATCACTGCGAATGATCGGGAGATCTGTACACCATGACGATCGACCAACTGGACGCCCGGCTGATCGCGCTGCTGGCCGCCGAGCCGCGGCTGGGCGTGTTGGAGTGCTCGCGCCGGCTCGGCGTGGCCCGCGGCACCGTGCAGGCCCGGCTCGACCGGCTGATCGACAGGGGGGTGATCACCGGGTTCGGGCCCGACGTGTCGCCCGAGGCGCTCGGCTACGACGTCACCGCGTTCGTGACGATGGAGATCAGGCAGGTCGCCGGCCACGACCCGGTGGCGCACCGGCTGGCCCACATTCCCGAGGTCCTGGAGGTCCACACGATCACGGGCGGCAGTGACCTGCTCTGCCGGGTGGTGGCGCGGACGAACGCCGATCTGCAGCGGGTGATCGATCGGATCGTCGAGGTTCAGGGGGTTCTCAGGACTTCTTCAATCATCGCCCTCGACACTCCTGTTCCATACCGCGTATTGCCATTGGTGGCGAATGTTCCGCAGCGTGTTACGCGCTAGTCGTACTATCGCGGGAGGGGATGAGGCACCGGTATCGATCGCTTAGCCTTGACATTCTCCCAGCTGACGGGGGTTTGGCCGGGATGTGATCGGGGGTTGCGGGTGCGGACTGGTGGTGAAAAGGGCATGCGGAAGCGCCGGATTCTTCGACGCCTTTTGATCGTCTTCGGCGCCGGGATCGTCCTGGCCATCGGCCTGTTCGCCGTCGCGTGGGCGATGACCCCGATCCCCGACAGCACCCAGAAGGACGCCACGGCCCAGGGGTCGGTGATCTACTACCGCGACGGCAAGACCGTGCTCGCGAAGAAGGGCATCGACCGCAGGACCGTCCCACTGGACAAGGTGCCCCAGCACGTACGCGACGCGGTGATAGCGGCCGAGAACCGCTCGTTCTACGAGGACGGCGGTGTGTCCGTCAAGGGCACCGCGCGGGCCGTGTGGTCCACCGTCTCCGGGCAGCAGCTCCAGGGCGGCTCGACGATCACCCAGCAGCTGGTCCGCAACTACTACAGCGGCCTCAGCCAGGAGCGGTCCATCGCCCGCAAGTTCAAGGAGATCATGATCTCCATCAAGGTCGACCAGTCCAAGTCCAAGGACTGGGTCCTTGAGCAGTACCTCAACACGATCTACTTCGGCCGTGGCGCCAACGGTGTCCAGGCGGCCGCGCAGGCGTACTTCGGCAAGAACGTCGAGAAGCTGAGCGTGGCCGAGGGCGCCTACCTGGCCGCGGTGATCCAGCAGCCCAGCCGTTTCGCCGACCCCAAGGGCGCCGACCTCGACGCCGCCAAGGCCCGCTGGCAGGCCGTGATCGACGCCATGCGCCAGACCGGCTCGCTGACCGCCGAGCAGGCCGCCGCCCAGACGTTCCCGGCGCTCAAGGCGCCGAAGCGGCCGTTCGAGCTCAAGGGCCAGGCCCAGTACATGCTCGACCAGGTCACCGCCGAGCTCAACCGGCGTGGTTACACCGACGAGGACATCAACGGCGGCGGGCTCAGGGTCGTCACGACGTTCGACAAGAAGCTCATGACGGCGGCCGAGAACGCGGTCAAGAACACGCTGCCAGAGGCGACGCCCAAGAAGGTGCGCACCGGGCTGGCCGCCGTCGACCCGGTCACCGGCGAGGTCGTCGCCTTCTACGGCGGCCGTCCCGACCGCTCCGAGTACGACAACGCCTTCTCGGCCAAGGTGATGGCCGGCTCCACCTTCAAGCCGTACACGCTGGCCGCCGCGCTCAACAACGGCTTCGAGCTGTCCACCCGGGTCAACGGCAACTCGCCGATGCGCGTGGCCTCGGCCGCCAAGCCCATCCCGAACGACAGCGACCGCTCCTACGGCGAGATCAACCTGATCAGCGCCACCCAGAACTCCGTCAACACCGCGTTCGTCGACCTCGGCCAGAAGGTCGGCCTCGACAAGGTGGCCGCCACCGCGGAGGCGGCCGGCATCCCGGAGGCGCAGCTCAAGCAGCACGAGTCGGCCGCCACTTTCCCGCTCGGCGTCGCCTCGGTGAGCGCCGTGCAGAACGCCTCCGGCTTCTCCACCTTCGCCAACGGCGGCGTCCACATGGAGGCGCACGTCGTGAAGTCGGTGGCCCGCCCCAACAGCAAGAAGGTCGTGGTCGATCCCACGTCGACCCAGGTGGTCAGCGAGCAGGCCGCCGCCGACACCACGTACGCCATGCAGCAGGTCGTCAAGTACGGCACGGGCACCGCGGCCAGGCTGTACGACCGTCCGGTGGCCGGCAAGACCGGCACCACGGACAGCTCCAAGGCGGTCTGGTTCAACGGCTTCACGCCGCAGCTCGCCGTCGCGGTCGACATGTTCCGCGACGACAACAAGCCGGTCGAGATCCCCGGCTACGGGGTGCAGTTCGGTGGGCAGCTGCCCGCGCAGGTCTGGCGGGCGTTCATGACCGAGGCCATGGCGAACAAGCCCGTCATGGAGTTCCCCGAGCCGTCCGACTACGGCTACGGCTCCGAATGGGGCCGGCCCGACGAGCGGCAGGACACACCGCAGGACACGCCGCAGACGCAGCAGTCCGACCCGTGGGCCACGCCTACCCCTGACGCCTCCGAGCCGTCGGTCACGGAGGCGCCCACCACGCAGGAGCCCGAGACCCAGGATCCGCCGCAGCAGAACGACACGGGCCAGCCCACCGGCGACCCGGCCGTTCCCACGGCCGGGCCCGACGACACCGGCGGCCGGTCACCGGCCGGCTAGCTCGGCCCGCAGCTCCTCGGGGGTGGTGACGGGCATCCGGCAGGCGAAGTCGCGGCAGACGTACGCGGCAGGGGCTCCGCCGACCGTCCCGCGGCCTTCCAGCAGCGCGGGGCCGCCCGGCTGCCCGCCCTCGCCGTCGCCCAGCGCGACGACCAGGCCGGGAACGTCGGCCAGCAGCGCCTCGCGGTGCAGCGCCCGCGTACGCGGGTCGTCCGGCGGCCCGACGACCGCCACCTCGACCGGACCGCCGAGCGCCGCCCGCGCCACGGCCAGCCCCCAGCCGGCGAACCTCGCGTGCCCGGTGGCCAGCACGGACACCGTGCCGAGAGCCTCGTAGGCGGCCTCACGGTGCCGTGCGGACCCCGTCAGCGCCGAGTGGGCGAGCAGCGCCCCGGCCGCCGCGTACTGCCCCGACGGGGTCGCGTTGTCGGTGGGGTCCTGCGGTCGCTGGAACAGCCGTTCGGCGTCGTCGGCCGTGTCGTAGAACCCGCCCGCGTCGTCGCCGAACCGGTCGAGCACGGTGTCGAGCAGCGAGCCCGCCAGCCGGTGCCAGCGCGTCTCGCCGGTCACGCCGTAGAGGGCGATCAGCCCCTCGGCCAGGTTCGCGTAGTCCTCCAGCACCCCGGCGTTGCGGCCGGCCCGCCCGTCGCGTGAGGTCCGCAGCAGCCTGCCGCCGTCCATGTGCACGTCTTCGAGCAGCTCGGCCGCCTGGCGGGCGGCCGCGACCAGGTCCGGCCGGTCGAACACCATGCCGGTCTCGGCCAGCGCGGCGATGGCCAGCCCGTTCCACGAGGCCACGACCTTGTCGTCACGTCCCGGGCGGACCCGCAGGCCCCGGGCGGCGAGCAGCCGGGCCCGGACGTCGTCGAACCGCGTGGCGTCGTCCGGGTCGGCGAGCAGCTGCAGCACGGACGTGCCGTGCTCGAACGTGCCCCGCACCTCGAAGAGCCGGGTGGCCCATTCGCCGTCATCGTCGCCGAGCACCTCGCGAAGCTGCTCCGGCGTCCAGACGTAGAACCTGCCCTCCTCGCCCTCGCTGTCGGCGTCGAGCGCCGAGGCGAAGCCGCCCTCCGCAGTACGCATCTCGCGCAGCAGCCAGTCGGCCGTCTCCAGGGCGACCCGCCGGGCGAGGGGCTCCCGGCTCGCCTTCCACCAGTGCGTGTAGACGCGCAGCAGCAGCGCGTTGTCGTACAGCATCTTCTCGAAGTGCGGCACCACCCAGCCCGCGTCGACGCTGTAGCGGGCGAAGCCGCCGCCGAGCTGGTCGTACATGCCGCCGCGCGCCATCGCGTCCAGCGTGCGGCCGCTCATCTCGCTCTCCCCGGAGCGCAGCAGGAACTCCAGCACCATCGACGGCGGGAACTTGGGCGCCCCGCCGAACCCGCCGCGCTCCTTGTCGAACGACTCCCGCAGATTCGCCACGGCCAGCGCCAGCGCCTCCTCGCCGGGCAGCGGCCCGCTGGGCAGCGTCGTGTGCGCGTTGAGCGCCTCGACCACCTTCGAGCCCTGCTCCGTCACGGTCGCCCGGTCGCCGGTCCACGCGTCGTGCACGCCGCGCAGCAGCCGCTGGAACTGGGCCCGCGGGAAGTAGGTGCCGCAGTAGAACGGGTGACCCTCAGGCGTCGCGAACACCGTCATCGGCCAGCCGCCCTGGTGGATCATGGCCTGGGTGGCGGTCATGTAGACGGCGTCGACGTCGGGCCGCTCCTCGCGGTCCACTTTGACGTTGACGAAGTGCTCGTTCATCAGCCGCGCGGTGTCGGCGTCCTCGAAGCTCTCGTGTGCCATTACGTGACACCAATGACACGCTGAGTAACCAACGCTGATCAGCAGCGGCACATCGCGCCGACGCGCCTCGGCGAAGGCCTCCTCGCCCCAGGGGTGCCAATCGACGGGGTTGTCCGCGTGTTGCAGCAGATAGGGGCTCGTCGCGTCCTTCAAGCGGTTCATCAGGTCCTCCTTTGTGCACTCTACGACCACATCCGGGGGACACAGAGTGGGCGGCAACGCGTGTGGTGGGGACGGCGGGGGCGTAGGTTACGGAGCGTGGATCTGGACTTCGTGTGCACGCATGCGGGGCGCCCCGCCGCCGCCCTCACCCGCAGGGACGTGGCCCGCGCGCTGCTCGCCGTGCCCTCAGGGGTGGCGCTGGTGGCGCTGCCCGACCTGCGGCGCTCGTTGATGGCCGCGGGCAACCCGCTCTCGCTGGCGTTCTGGGACTCGGCCCGGTCGACGCTCGGCATGATCGAGTCGGGCGCCGCCACGGTCGGCGACGTGCAGCGCTGGGTCGAGTCGACCGGCACCGAGCCGATGCTGATGACGCCCGGCTACTTCGTCTGGCCGGAGGAGGACGAGCGCGGGCCGGTGGCCGAGGAGATGTTCTCGCTGCTCGTGCGGTATCTGGAGGAACGCGTCAGCGCGGGTGAGATCGACCCCGACGCGCTGGTCGCGGGTGATCCGGAGGCCCGCAGGACGTACGAGGACCTGCAGGAACGCTGGCTGAGCACGCCGCAGCCCGACGGCCGGGTGCCCGGGTTCGCGGTTAGTGACGAGCAGGACGAGGAGCTGTTCGCCGCCTGGGACGAGGAGGAGGCGTTCGCGCTGGCCGAGCTGCGGCGGATCATCGCCGAGCTGCCCAAGCCGCCCGAGCTGCCCGCCGTCGAGCTGCGACGGGCCGGGACCCGGCTGCGCGAGCTGCTCGGCCTGCCCGGCTATCCGGCGAACGTGCTGCGGGCCTGCGCCGGGTTCGACGACCGGCCGATGCCCGACGACGACGGTGAGCTCTGGCTGTCGGTGGCGGCCGGCATCGCCGGGCCCATCTCCGATCTGTCGGAGGACGGCGACAGCCTGGAGGAGTTCGCGGACCTCGACGGCGACCTCAGCCACGAGGACTCCGTGCTGGCCAACCTCTGCGCCATCCAGCACGCCGACTGGCTGGCCGCGGTGGCGGCCCTGACCAGGCTCGGTCCGGGCGTGCTCGCCTCGCCCGAGCGGCTGGCCCGCCTCATCGCCGAGTCGGAGGACATCGACATCGACGACCAGGACGCCGACGACCTCGACGCCACCGAGCGCCTGTTCGTGCCGGTGGTGAGCCTGTGGGGCTACCTGGGCGTCGTCGACCCCGAAGAGGTGCTCACCCCGCTGGGCTGGTGGGGGCTGCCGAAGGCGCTCGAACGCGCCTGGTCACCCTCCGACTGAGTCGTCTGAGTCGACCAGGTCTTTGTACGAGGGATGACGTTCGATGTACTTGGCGACGTAGGGGCAGAGCGGCACCACCCGCAGGCCGGTGTCCCTGCTCGCGTCGAGCGCGTGCCCGACCAGCTTGCCGGCCAGGCCCTGGCCCTCGTACTCGGGTCGCACCTCGGTGTGCGTGAAGACGATCTTCGTGGGCAGCAGCCGGTAGTCGGCGAACCCGGCGACCGTGCCGTCCACGAAGATCTCGAACCGGCTGTGCTCGGTGTTGTCGACTATTTCGACCGGCATCTATTCGGCCTTCTTGTCGTCGATATCGGCTGCCCGGGGTACCTGGATCTTCGTCATCTGCTTGTTCATCGACTTGATCAGGATGTACAGGGCGACACCGATGAGGGCGACGACGACGAAGCCGAGCAGCCCCGGACTCACATCACCCGCTACGAGAGTTGTCACCCCTTCAGTCTGCCACCGAGGGGTCATGCTCCGGTCAGTGGCAGGCGGGGGAGACCTCTTCGGCGTGGATGCCCGTGAACAGATCGTCCTCCGGCAGCTCGGTGTCGACCAGCGAGCGCGCCAGGTGGTAGTCCTCGGTCGGCCAGATCTCGCGCTGGAGGTCGCGCGGGCAGACGAACCAGAAGCCGTCGGGGTCCACCTGGGTGGCGTGCGCGAGCAGCGCCTCGTCCCGCAGCTCGAAGTAGTCGCCGCAGGGCACCCGGGTCGTCACCGGCCACTTGGCGGGCCGGTCCTCCCAGCGGGAGATCCAGTCGGAGTAGGGGGAGCCCATGCCGCGCGCGGTCATCGCCTCGTGCAGCGCCTCGAACCGCTCCTTGGTGAAGCCCATCTGGTAGTAAAGCTTCAGCGGCTGCCACGGGTCGCCCGTGCCCGGGTAGCGGTCGGGGTCGCCGGCCGCCTCGAACGCCTCCACGGAGACCTTGTTGGTCATGATGTGGTCGGGGTGCGGGTAACCGCCGTCGTCGTCGTACGTCAGGATGACGTGTGGCCTGAACGCGCGCACCGCGGCGACAAGGGGCGCGGAGGCGTCTTCGAGCTTCTGCAGCGCGAAGCAGCCCTCGGGCAGCTCCTCCTCCTCGCTCTCCGGCAGCCCGGAGTCGATGAAGCCCATGAACTCCTGCCGGACGCCGAGGATCTCGCGCGCGCGGGCCATCTCGGCCTTGCGCACCTCGCCGATGTTGTCGACGATCTCCGGCCGGTCCATCTTGGGGTTGAGCACCGAGCCGCGCTCACCGCCGGTGAGCGTACAGACCAGCACTTCCACGCCTTCGCGGGCGTAGCGCGCCATCGTGGCGGCGCCCTTGCTCGACTCGTCGTCGGGATGGGCGTGGACGGCCATCAGCCTCAACGGTGCACTCACGGGCTCGATGTCTCCTCAGTTGGACCGATCACTTGCCCAGACAGGTTAGGTTCTGCTGGGCGGTCGCGAGGGCGTGACCCCCTCGGGCGACAATTGTCTCGGATAACGCTGAGGGAGTGCAGGGAGATTCCGCCATGGCCACCGAAGATGTCGAGAACCGTCCAGTTCTCGGCACACCCGACGACTTCCCCGACCGCCCCGAGCGACGGGGCCGGTTCGTCGTGCACGTCGTCATCGGCGTGCTGGTGGCCATTATCGCAGGTGGCTGGGGCTACGTGATGTGGTCGATGACCGGCGGCAACACCGGGGCCGTTCCGCAGGTGGTCTCGTTCGTGGTCGACCGTCCCGACGAGGCCGAGATCATCTTCGAGGTGAGCAAGCCGGACGACCGGGTGGCCATATGCCGTATCAGGGCAGTCGATGTCAACCACGCAGAAGTGGGCAGCAGGGAAGTAAGAATTCCGGCTGGGGCGGGTAGTAAGCAGCTCAAAGAGCGCCTGGACACGAGTGCCCAGGCCGCATCCGTCCACATCCAGTCCTGCCATCTCGTATAATGAGACGTTTGAGGAAGCGTACGAGCCGTTGAGTTGTTAGCCTTTCGCAATTCAACCGAACGCAACCTCGAGTGATCTCAGGGCCCCCTAGGCAAGCAAGGAGAACCCGTGGCCGACTCTCGCGATGAGAACGTCACATGGCTGACGCAGGAGGCGTACGACCGTCTCAAGGCGGAGTACGAATACCTCTCGGGCCCAGGGCGCGTCGACATCGCCAAGAAGATCGAGGCCGCCCGTGAGGAAGGTGACCTGAAGGAGAACGGCGGCTATCACGCGGCCAAGGATGAGCAGGGCAAGATGGAGGCCCGCATCTTCCACCTCCGGCAGATCATCGACAACGCCAAGGTGGGAGAGGCACCGAAGACCGAAGGGGTCGTCGGCCCCGGCATGACCGTGACGATCCGGTTCGTCCGTGACGACGACGAGGTGACCTTCCTGCTCGCTTCCCGGGAGGAGAGCGGAGCTCCGATCGACGTCTATTCGCCGAAATCGCCCCTTGGGGCGGCGATCAATGGTAAGAAGATCGGCGAGAAGGCGACCTATTCCATGCCCAACGGTCGCCAGAACACCGTCGAGATCCTCGAGGCCGTTCCGTACATCGGCAACTGACTTCAGAAGAGACGAACCGCCGGGCCAACGTCGGCCCGGCGGATTTTTCGCGTTCCTCCGGCATTCGGCAGGACCTCAGCTTCCTGGTCCGCTCCAGGAAGCGGCGTGACCACCACAAGCTGGTCCCGTTCATCGTGGTGTCGCTCGTCGCGGTGCTGACCGCCGACCTGATGCTGCTCGTGCAGGCGAGCGAACGGCAGGCGGTCGGCCAGCAGCCCGCCGCGGCCGTGCGGCAGCAGCAGCACCGCCCGGAGCCCCAGAAGACCCTGGCGGCCGAGCAGGGCAAGCAGGGCGACACCCCGCAGCCGGTGAAGCCGCTGGGCCGGTTACACAAGCCCAACCTCTTCGCGGTCACCCGCAAGCCGTTGACCAACGAGCTGCTGCGCAAGGTCGCGAAGGTGAGCGGGGTGACCGCGCTGGAGCTGGCCGACGCGGCCTCGATCACGCTCGACGGCAAGCGGGTGCAGACCCTGGCGGTCGACCCCTCGACCTTCCGCGCCTACACCCCCAAGGTGACGGCGGCCTCCGACGCGCTGTGGAACAACGTGGCGGCCGGTGACGTGGCCGTCTCGTTCGTGCTCGGCAACGACGGCGGGCTGAGCCTGCACAGCCGGGTGAGCGGGCCCAACGGGTCGCTGCGCATCGGGGCCTACGCCACGACCGGTTTCGGGGCGGTCGACGCCGTCGTCTCCCGCGAGGTCGGGCGCACGCTCGGCCTGCCGCACGACAACGCGCTGATCGTGAGCGCGCCGAAGACCAACTCCGACAAACTGCGCAAGGCCCTGCTCAAGGTGCTGGGCAAGGGCACGCAGGTGGCCATGGTCAACCCGGTGCTGCCCCCGGCGCAGGCCAAGGTCCGCACCTACGCGGCTGGCTCGTTCATGAGCGGCGAGCAGATCACCGTCGCGCTCAGGGCCGCCGCCTCCAAGCTCGGCAGACCGTACGTATGGGGCGCCGAAGGCCCTGACACCTTCGACTGCTCGGGCCTGGTCCAGTGGGCCTTCGCGCAGGCGGGGGTACGCATGCCCCGGGTGACGCACCAGCAGTGGCTGGCCGGGCCGCAGGTGCCGCTCTCCCAGATCCAGCCGGGTGACCTGCTGTTCTGGCGCATCGACCCGACCAATCCCGGCTACATCTCGCACGTGGCGATCTACTGGGGCGGCGGCAAGATGGTGGTGGCCCCGCGCACCGGCGACGTGGTCAAGATCGCCCCCATCAGCACCCGGAACCTGGCCGGAATCGTCAGGGTCAGCCCGGCGCTCGCGGCGCGCGTTCGCTGACGGAAGCTTCACCCCTAAAGAGACCCCCTTCGGCGCGTGCTTTTTCCGCGCAAGCATGTAATTCTGATTACATGGCAACTGATGAAGCAACGGCCCCGATCAAGGGCTGGTTCACCGGGCGGCTGCCCGAGGGATGGTTCACCGGAGCGCCGGAGATCGTCAGGGACCGCGAGGAGATCGCGGTGCTCGGCACGCTGCCGGAGCCCGACTTCGAGGGATCGGAGACCGAGAAGGCGGCCCTGATCGAGGGGCTCATCGGACGGTTCAGGGAAGAGACGCGCGAGCGCCGCATCGAGATCGCCAAGGAGGCCGAACGGCGATTCGGGCAGAAGGTCTCGTGGGGCGTCGTCTGCGGTGACACGACTGTGATGTTCACCACTCTTTCCGTGCCCGTCATGACCCGCCTGCGGCAGCAGGAACGCCAGGTGCTCGACACGCTCGTCGCCGCGGGCGTGGCCCGGAGCCGCAGCGACGCGCTGGCCTGGTGCGTACGACTCGTCGGAAAGAACACCGACACCTGGCTGTCCGAATTGCGAGACGCCTTGCAACACGTCGACCGAGTTCGCTCCGCGGGGCCGGACGTCAATTCCTGAGAGTGCGCAGGAGAAACTCCCCGGCGAATGGACTAAACCACTTGCGAAATTGGTTTAGACCAGCCGCATTGGCCGGGACGGTGGGCGAGTCGATTTCTTTTGAAACCGCTTCGCCGGGGTAGGCTCCCCCAATCATCAAGGCCGCAGCCTGCGGCGACGGTGGAATCCGGGCATAGGTCTATGCCAATTGGATTTTCGCCGCCGTCGTCGTGAATGATGTTTGGGCCTGAAGAGTGGAGGAGCCGTAGCCGTGTCCGTTTCCGTGGATGTACCCGCCCCGACGAGCAATGCCGAATTGGTCGCCTGGGTGAACCAGATCGCCGCATTGACCCAGCCCGACCGGATCGAGTGGTGCGATGGCTCGGAGGAGGAGTGGACGCGCCTGACCAACCTGCTCGTCGAGCAGGGCACGTTCACTCGCCTGGCCCAGCGGCCCAACAGCTTCTACGCCAAGTCCGACCCGACCGACGTGGCCCGGGTGGAGGACCGGACGTTCATCTGCTCCGAGCGAGCCGAGGACGCCGGGCCGACGAACAACTGGGTCGCGCCCGCCGAGATGCGCCGGACGTTCGGCGAGCTGTTCAAGGGCAGCATGCGCGGCCGGACCATGTACGTCGTCCCGTTCTGCATGGGCCCGCTGGGCGGCGAGATCTCCCAGCTCGGCGTCGAGATCACCGACTCGGCGTACGTGGCCGTGTCGATGCGCGTCATGACCAGGATGGGTGAGCGGGCGCTGCGCCTGATCGAGGAGCGCGGCGAGTTCGTCAAGTGCGTCCACTCCGTCGGCGCGCCGCTGGCGCCCGGCCAGGAGGACGTGCCGTGGCCGTGCAGCTCGACCAAGTACATCAGCCACTTCCCGGAGACCCGCGAGATCTGGTCCTACGGGTCCGGCTACGGCGGCAACGCGCTGCTCGGCAAGAAGTGCTACGCGCTGCGCATCGCCAGCGTCATGGCCCGCGACGAGGGCTGGCTGGCCGAGCACATGCTCATCCTCAAGCTGACCCCGCCCTCCGGCGAGACCCGCTACATCGCGGCCGCCTTCCCGAGCGCCTGCGGCAAGACCAACCTCGCCATGCTCCAGCCGACGATCCCCGGCTGGAAGGTCGAGACGGTCGGTGACGACATCGCCTGGATGCGGTTCGGCGACGACGGCCGCCTCTACGCCATCAACCCCGAGGCCGGCTTCTTCGGCGTCGCGCCCGGCACCGGCGAGGTCACCAACGCCAACGCGGTCAAGACGCTCTGGGGCAACAGCATCTTCACCAACGTCGCGCTGACCGACGACGGCGACGTGTGGTGGGAGGGGCTCACCGCCGAGCCCCCCGCGCACCTGACCGACTGGAAGGGCCGCTCGTGGACGCCGGAGTCCGATGAGCCCGCCGCCCATCCGAACGCGCGCTTCACCACACCCGCCGCCCAGTGCCCGACCATCGCCCCCGAATGGCAGGACCCCAAGGGCGTGCCCATCTCGGCGATCCTGTTCGGCGGCCGGCGCGCCACCGCGGTGCCGCTGGTCACCGAATCGCTGAGCTGGGAGCACGGCGTCTTCCTCGGAGCCAACGTCGCCTCCGAGAAGACCGCCGCCGCCGAGGGCAAGGTCGGCGAGCTGCGCTACGACCCGTTCGCGATGCTGCCGTTCTGCGGCTACAACATGGGCGACTACTTCGCCCACTGGCTGGAGATCGGCCGCCGCAAGAACGCCAAGCTGCCGCGCATCTTCTACGTGAACTGGTTCCGCAAGAACGCCGACGGCAAGTTCATCTGGCCCGGCTTCGGCGAGAACAGCCGCGTGCTCAAGTGGATCGTGGACCGGCTCAACGGCGAGGCCAAGGCCGTGCCCACCCCGATCGGCCTGCTGCCGGAGGGGCTCGACGTCGAGGGCCTGGACCTGCCGGAAGAGGACCTGCGCACGCTGCTCTCGGTCGACCGCGAGGTGTGGCGGGAGGAGGCGGCGCTGATCCCGGCCCACTTCGACACGTTCGGCTCGCACCTGCCCAAGGAGCTGTGGGAGGAGTACAACGATCTGCTCGACCGCCTGAGCTGATCCACCGGCACCGACCGCGCCGGCCGTCTTCGTGACGGTCGGCGCGACCTCTTGCTCTGGTATATCCAGACATCCTAGGTTTTGTCGGATGAAGGTTGATGCGCACCAGCATTTCTGGAATGTCGACACCGGTTGGTACACCTGGCTGACCCCCGATCTCGGCCCGCTCCACCGCACCTACGCCCCGGACGATCTGCGGCCGGAGCTCGACGCCACCGGCATCGAGGCCACGGTCCTGGTCCAGGCGGCCAACTCCTATGACGACACCGACGCCATGCTGGCCCAGGCCGAGGCGCACGACTTCATCGCCGCCGTCGTCGGCTGGGTGCCGCTGGACCGGCCGGAGGAGGCGGCGGAGGCCATCGCCCGCTACCGCAGACATCCGAAGTTTGCCGGTGTCCGCCACCTCATCCACGACGAACCCGACCCCGACTGGGTGGTCCAGGACAGCGTGCTGGAGTCGCTCGGGCTGCTGGCCGAGGCCGGGCTGACGCTCGACGTGCCGTCGCTGCTGCCGCGGCACCTCGACCACGTGGTCACGCTCGCCGAGCGCCACCCGAGCCTGAAGATCGTCATCGACCACCTGTCCAAGCCGCGGATCAAGGACCACGAGTGGGAGCCGTGGGCCGCCCAGCTCACCCGGGCCGCCGCCTGCCCCAACGTGTACGCCAAGGTCTCGGGGCTGGTCACCGAGGCCGACCACCGCGCCTGGACCGTGGAGGACCTCAGGCCGTACGTCGAGCACGCGGTCGAGACGTTCGGGCCCGAGCGGCTGATGTACGGCAGCGACTGGCCCGTCGCCCTGCTGGCGGCCGACTACCGGACGGTCTGGGAGGTGGCCACGGCCCTGCTCAGTGGTACCGACAGGGACCGGGTATTTGGTGACACAGCTAGGTATTTCTACGGGTTTGACCGAGTTTGATGGCGGATACTCTCTGCACATGGGAGGACTTCGCTGTGTCGATGGTTCATACCTGACCGTCACGCCCATCCCGTGCATGGACAGCGTCGGCACGCCGTACGAGATCACTCTGGAGCTCCGCCGCGACGGCACGCCGTACGGAGTCGTCGGCGAGCGGTGTGGCTGGCTGCTGGCGCGGCTGGCGCTCGGGGTGAGCCGGGCACGCGAAGGGCAGAGCCCGGCGGGACCCGGCGAAGCGGGCAAGTGGCCCGATCCCGACGACAGATTCCCGGTGGGCGAGGGCGGGAGTGAGCTGTTCTCGTTCCAATATCGCGCGAGGTCCGGCGCGATGACCGGCGGGGAGCTACGCTGCCAGCTCAGGACGATCCCCATCTGGCTTCCGGGCGAGCGCGAGTGGCGGGTGACCCGCAGGGCCTTCGTGGAAGCCTGGGGCTCCAGCGGAGTCGGGATGCGGGCGGTTCTGACATCGTCCGAGCTGGCCGCGTTCGTGCACGGACTGGTCGACGAGGCGGAGGACTGCCTCGGCGGCGGAGAAGGGCCCCGGGAATCCGGTTGAGGGAGCAGGCTGGGGTGAAACGCGGTGATAATTGCCTGTTGGGTCATTCGACCATAGGCACGGCACCGATGGGGAGGACTCCGTGGGCCTGCGCGATCTGGTCTACCGGCTGTACGAGCACCGGCTGGAGACCAAGCTGTCGAAGGACAGCGTCCCCCGGCACGTCGGGGTCATCATCGACGGCAACCGGCGGTGGGCGCGGGCCATGGGGATGCGCGACGTGGCCAGCGGGCACCGTAAGGGTGCCGACAAGATAGCCGAGCTGGTCACCTGGTGTCGCGAGACCGGCGTCGAGGTGGTCACCATCTGGATGCTGTCCAACGACAACCTCAACCGGCCCAGCGAAGAGCTGGAGCCGCTGCTGCGCATCATCGAGGACGTGACGCGGGAGCTGGTGGAGCTGGGCTGGCGGATCAGCCCGGTGGGAGCGCTCGATCTGCTGCCCGACAGAACGGCGAATGTCCTCAAAAACGCAAAAGAAGTCACATCACACCGTCCCGGCCTGATTGTGAACGTTGCAGTTGGGTATGGAGGAAGGCGTGAGATTGCCGATGCGGTGCGCTCACTCCTCCAGGAGCACGCCAGCAAGGGTGCGAGCATCGAGGACCTCGTTGAGGTGCTTGATGTCGAGCACATCGCGGAGCATCTCTACACTCGCGGCCAACCCGACCCGGACCTCCTCATCCGGACTTCAGGCGAGCAGCGCCTGTCGGGCTTCATGCTGTGGCAGAGCGCTCACTCAGAGTTCTACTTCCATGAGGCCTACTGGCCCGACTTCCGCAGGGTGGATTTCCTGCGGGCGCTGCGCGACTATGCCGCGAGACATCGACGTTACGGTTCCTGACGGGACATCTGGGTATCCAGGACGTAACGTGATAAGTGTCCGGTCACAGACCGGGCACTCCGGAGAGGGCCCGCCTTTGCACCACTATCTGCCGCGGGGGGCCGGAATCCGGCGCCGCCGGCACGTCGTGGTCGGGGACGCGGGTCCGGTCCGGATCCCACCTCGTCTGCAGGGTGCCCGCTCATGTGGGTGCCCGGGGGAGAACGTGTGGCAGTGTCCTCGAGCAACCCTTCGACCAACCCGGCCAAGCGCACGTACGTGCTGGACACATCTGTCCTGCTAGCGGACCCGGCGGCCACGACCCGGTTCGCGGAGCACGACGTGGTCCTCCCAATCGTGGTGATCACCGAACTGGAGGGCAAGCGACACCACCCCGAACTCGGCTACTTCGCCAGGAAAGCCCTGCGCTACCTGGACGATCTGCGAGTTCAGTACGGCCGGCTGGACGAGCCGATGCCGACGGGAGAAGGCACGATCAGGGTTGAGCTCAACCACAGCGATCCATCCATCCTGCCGGTCGGATTCCGACTAGGTGACAACGACACCCGCATCCTGACCGTGGCGCGCTCGCTCGCCGCCGAAGGCTGCGATGTCGTGCTGGTCTCCAAGGACCTGCCCATGCGGGTCAAGGCCGCCTCGATCGGCCTGGCGGCCGAGGAGTACCGCGCCGAGCTGGTCGTCGAGTCGGGCTGGACCGGGATGGCCGAGGTCCAGGTGACCACGGAAGACGTGGGGACGCTCTTCGAGCACGGCACGGCCGACCTGGCGGAGGCCAGAGACCTGCCGACGCACACCGGCCTGCGGATGCTGTCGGCCAAGGGCTCCGCCCTCGGCCGCGTGCTGCCGGACAAGTCGGTACGGCTGGTGCGTGGGGACCGGGAGGTGTTCGGTCTGCACGGCCGGTCCGCGGAGCAGCGCATCGCGCTCGACCTGCTGATGGACCCGGAGATCGGGATCGTCTCGCTGGGCGGGCGCGCGGGCACCGGCAAGTCGGCGCTGGCACTCTGCGCGGGCCTGGAGGCCGTGCTGGAGCGCCGCCAGCATCGCAAGGTGGTCGTCTTCCGCCCGCTGTACGCCGTGGGCGGCCAGGAGCTCGGCTACCTGCCCGGCTCCGAGGGCGAGAAGATGGGGCCGTGGGCGCAGGCGGTCTTCGACACCCTGGGGGCGATCAGCTCTCCCGAGGTGATCGAGGAGGTGCTCGACCGCGGCATGCTGGAGGTGCTGCCGCTCACGCACATCCGCGGCCGCTCGCTGCACGACGCGTTCGTGATCGTGGACGAGGCCCAGTCGCTGGAGCGCGGGGTGCTGCTGACCGTGCTGAGCAGGATCGGCGCCAACTCCCGGGTGGTGCTCACCCACGACATCGCCCAGCGTGACAACCTGCGGGTCGGCAGGCACGACGGCGTGGTGGCGGTGGTGGAGAAGCTGAAGGGCCATCCGCTGTTCGCGCACGTCACGCTGACCAGGTCGGAGCGGTCCCCGATCGCCGCGCTGGTGACGGAGATGCTGGAGGACATCACCCTTTAGATCGACAGATCATTTCAGGTCGCCGCAGATGAACCGTCCCTCCGTCTTGGAGGGGCGGTTCTCCGGGTATATGTGGATGATCTTGACTTGCTCGAACGCCGCGTCCTGCTGGGCCGTACAGACGATCTGGGCCTTGGCCAGCCTGCTGAGGGTGCCCTCGCCCCTGATGAAGACGGTCAGCGTCGAGGTCCGCGGCAGCTGGACCTCGTCGCGCTGGATGGGGTTGAGCGAGTCCTCGATGCGCTCGAAGGTGAAGCCGCGCAGGGCGGTGTCCCGGTCGCCGAGCGGCAGGCCGGAGGCGTCGAACAGCGCGGTGAGCAGGCTGCTGACCGTGTCGGATTCGACGTCGGCCGGCTCCAGCGTCAGCTTGCCGTTCTTGAGCAGGTAGATCGTCTTCGAGGGCGGCGGCACCTCGATGACCGGCGGCGTGGCCCGTACCTCGACGTCCGTGGGGGAGATGCCGCAGGCGGCCACCGCCAGGAGGGCGAGGAGGGTGGCGGCGAGGGCGCGACGGTCAGCCATGGGGCAGCCAGACCGTGAAGAGCGTGCCCGGCTCCTGCCGGCGTACCGAGATCGTGCCGCCGTGCAGGTGCACGTTGGCCCGCGCGATGGCCAGGCCGAGACCGCTGCCCTGGCTGCGGGCCCGGCCCGCGCCGGCCTTGAAGAAGCGGTCGAACACGTGGGCCATCGCCTCCGCCGGGATGCCCTTGCCGTGGTCGCGAACCTTGACCTCCAGCCCGTTCTTCGTAGCCCTGGCGTTGACCACGACGGGGGGCAGTCCGTGCTTGAGCGCGTTGCCGACGAGGTTGGCCACGATGACGTCGAACCTCCTCGGGTCGAGGTTGACCGTCAGAACGTGGGAGGCGTGCACCTCTACCCCCTCGCCCCAGCCGCGTACCTCCAGGCAGTCGTCGATGGCGTCGGCCACGTTGACCGGCTCCAGGTTGAGCGTCGCGGTGCCCGCGTCGAAGCGGCTGATCTCGATGAGGTGCTCGACCAGCCCGCGCAGCCGCTCGATCTCCCGCAGCACCAGGCGTACCGCCTCCGCGGGCGCGTCGGGCAGGCGCTCGGCCTCCTCCGAGAGCATGTCGGCCACGGCGGTCATCGCGGTGAGCGGGGTGCGCAGCTCATGCGAGACGTCGGCGACGAAGCGGCGCGACAGCGCCTCCAGCGAGCGCAGCTCCGACACGCTGAGCTCCAGCGCCGCCGCCGCGTCGTTGAACCTGGAGGTGAGCTCGGCCAGCTCGTCCTGGCCGTGCACGGGCAGCCGCGTGTCGAGGCGGCCCTGGCCGAGCGCCTGCGCGGCGGCGCTGAGCCGCCTGACGGGCAGCAGCACCTGCCTGGCCGACAGCAGGGCCACGACCAGGGCGATCAGCAGGATGACCACGCCGCCCTGGGTGAGCTTGCCCTTGAGCGTGGCCAGCTCGCGCTCGTCGTCGCGCAGCGGGAAGAACACGAAGGCCCGCAGACCGGTGGCCTCGGGTTCGGTGCCGGTCTCGCGGTATACCTCGGCGCCGACGACGAGCCAGAGCTCGTCGTGGATGAGCCTGCGCTGGGTGACGACGTTCCGTTTGGCCCGGCCGTACAGCTCGTTGGGCACGTCGTTCATGTTGAGCGGGCCTTCGGCGTAGGTCAGGTTCTTGTACTCCACTACGACGCTGCGGCCGGGTCCGTTGAGCGACTGGGCGACGTTCTCCAGGTTCTTGGTGGTGGGCGGGGCCTCGCCCTGCCTGAGCGTGCCCACCGGGAAGGTGATGCGGCCGAGTTCCCTGGTCACCAGGTCGATGGAGGTGTCCTCGGCCCGCTTGACGAGCGCCGACTTGGCCAGCTCGAAGCCGATGGTCGCGACGAGGAAGGAGGCGGTGACGGCGACCACGGTGAACGTGATGACCAGGCGCGCGCGCAGCCCGGTGGGCAGCGGTATCACGGAGGGCTGAACCGGTAGCCGAACCCGCGCACGGTGTGGATGAACACCGGCTCGGCCGGCCTCGGCTCGATCTTCGCGCGTACCCGCTGCACGCAGGCGTCGACCAGCCGCGAGTCGGCCACGTGCGTGTGGTCCCAGACGGCCCGCAGCAGGTAGCGGCGGTTGAGCACCTGGCCGGGATGCCGGACGAGCTCCAGCAGCAGCCGCAGCTCGGTCGGGGTCAGGTGGATCTCCTTGCTGGCCAGCGTGACCTTCAGCGCGCCCCGGTCGATCATGAGGTCGCCGAACGAGATCCGGTCGGAGGCGGCGGACTCGGCCCGGCGCAGGATGGCGCGGATGCGCGCGTCCAGAACCCGTGGCTCGACCGGCTTGACCACGTAGTCGTCGGCGCCCGCCTCCAGCCCGACCACCACGTCCAGATCGTCGCCGCGCGCGGTGAGCAGGATGACCGGGAGCTGGTCGAGCCGGCGGATGCGCCGGCACACCTCGACCCCGTCGATGCCGGGCAGCATGACGTCGAGGATGGCGATCTCGGGACGGCGGGACCTGACGTGGTCGAGCGCTTCCTCACCGGTCGCGTAAGACGTCACGGAGTGCCCCTGCCTGGTCAGCGCCAGCTCTAGAGCGGTGCGGACGGAGGGATCGTCTTCGACGAGGAGGATGCCAGCCACGCGAACATTATTCTTCCATGCCGACTCTCCTTGCGTTCCGTCATGAAACTGTGACATGGCGCGCACGGGACTACAAACTACGACGGGCACGCTTAAAGCGGCCCTCCCTTCGGTTACGGGCGCCCGAGGGGCGGGCCGAGGATGTGAGGAAAATCACACGTTCCGGGAAACTGGCCGCCAACCAGCCCGTTAGTAAATGCGGCGCCAACCAGATGTCCCGTTTCGGTTGCGGACCACCCCCCATGACAGGGCAAGCTCATGGGTCGTGAGCCCTGGTCCGCAGTTGAGTGAGCGTCCCGCGTCGGAAACCTCCCGCTCGGCACGCCGACCGGCCCGTTCGTCCGCGCAGAAGGTGAAGCGCGTGGCGGTCATCGGGTTGTCCGTCGTGATCGTCGGTGGTGGCGGTGCTTTCGTCGCCTACCGAGCGATCGAGAACGCCAAGACGCCGCCCGCACCGATCTCGGCCGAGGACTTCGGCCGGATCGCCAGCGGCGACCTCTACGCGCCCGACCCCGCCAGCGACGCGCTCAAGGAGGCGGGGGTCAAGGCCTACCAGGCGAAGCAGCTCAAGGACGGACGTAAGAACACCAAGGCCGACCTCGACTGGGTCGAGGTCAAGAAGAAGGGTCCGGGCGGCGACGGGTTCCCGCCCGCCAACTTCCCGCCGGGCAGCGACCCCTCGCCGGGCAGCAACAAGGCCGTCGCCAAGCAGATGCTGTCCGGAGCCGGCTTCGGCGCCGACCAGTGGGGCTGCCTGGAGCGGCTCTGGCAGAAGGAGAGCGGCTGGAACGAGCGGGCGATGAACCGCTACTCCGGCGCCTACGGCATCCCGCAGTCCCTGCCCGGCAGCAAGATGGCCAGCGCGGGCGGCGACTGGCAGACCAACGCCGCCACCCAGATCAAATGGGGTCTCGGCTATATCAAGGGCCGCTACGGCACGCCCTGCGGCGCCTGGGGGCACTCGCAGTCCACGGGATGGTATTAACAGACCATCTTTCCCTCTGTAATCAGCAAGCCGCCACACCCGATGAGACGGCCCGGCGCACGCTGGCCGCATGGGTGTGAAGGTCAGTGTGATCGTCAGTGTCCACAACCCGGGAAGCCGTGCGGACGCGTGCATCCGCTCCGTCCTGGAGCAGAGCATGCCCTCGGACCACTATGAAGTGATCTTCGTGGACGACGGATCCATGGACGGGATCGCGGAGCGACTCGACACGGTCGCCGCCGTCCGCAGGAACGTCCGCGTGCTGCACCTTCCGCACACCGGCTCATCGATGCGGGGACGCAACGTCGGCATGGCCGCCGCCAAGGGCGACTACGTCTACCTGATGGAGCAGGGCGACCGGCTGGAGCGCGACGCGCTGCTCAGCATGTACGAACGGGCCGTCGAGACCGACGCGGACGTCCTGGTCGGCCGCCTGGTGCGGGACACGGGGCCGCCGGTGACCGGGTTCGTCCGCAACCGGGGACGCGCCGACCTGCTGCGCGACCGGCTGCTCAGCCTGCTCACGCCGCACAAGCTCTACCGCCGCGCCTTCCTGGAGGAGCACGAGCTGGGCTTCCCCGTGCCCGGCGGGCAGGTGGCCGAGCAGGCGTTCTCCGTACGGGCCTATCTGCAGGCCAAGGTCGTCGCCGTACTGGCCGACCAGGTCTGCTGCCACATCGGCGAGCGCGACGAGGCCGAGGAGGACCCGCGCACCACCGTGGCCGAGCTGCGGACGCTGCTCGCCGCCATCGACGCCTACGTGGGCGACGGCCGCCAGCGCGACCGGATGTACGGCCACTGGTTCCGCTCCACCGTGCTCAAGCCGCTGCTGACCAGCCGGTTCGCCGCCTCGTCCGTGGACCGGGGCATGCACTTCAGGCTGATCAGGCAGCTCGTGCTCGACAGCTTCCCCGAGCGCCTCGACCAGTACCTGCCCGTCCAGCTGCGGGTCGTGGCCGCCTTCGTCCGCGCCGGACGCCTGGATCAGCTCGTCGTCCTGGCCAACTCCTCCAAGCGGGCCGGGCTGCGCGCGGACCTGAGCGAGGTCCGCTGGGACGCGCAGGTGCTGGTGCTCGGGCTCTCCGTGGAGGTCCTGGGCGGCGACGGGGGGCCGGCCAGGTTCCGTACGAGCGGCGAGCGCCTGCTGTGGCAGGCGCCCCGTTCGGTCGACGCCAAGCTGCTGCCCGACAGCGTCACGGATGTCACCGGCGCCGTCGAGCGCGCCCGCATGGAGGTGTACGTACGCCACAGCGAGACGGGCGTCATCCACTACCTGCCGGTCGCCTACCGGGTCGAACGGGTCCCGGACGGGCGCCGTCACGTCCGGATCCAGATCGTCGGCGAGGCCAGGGTGGATGTGACCGCGGCGGCGCTCGGCGAGCCGCTCGAGGCCGGCCAGTGGGAGGTGCACGTCCGCATGTTCGGCGGCGCGCACCAGGCCAGGAGCCGGGTCCGCCGCCCGGACGGCCCGCTCAACTGCCTCGGCGTGCTCGCCCAGCAGCCCAGGATGCGCCTGGTGCTGCCCTGCTGGAGCGACGCGGGCGAGCTCGGTCTTGCCATCGAGCCGCGCTCGTTCTCGGAGTCGATCGCGCTGGTGTCGCCGGGCGTGACCATCAGGCGGCAGGAGGGGCACCTGTATGTCGTGCTGCCCGTGCCGTACGTGCCGCCGAGCGGCGGCCCCGCGCTGGAGCTCGTGCTGCGCAACACCTCGCGCCGGCCACGAGAGGTGTCCGCGCCCGCGCTGGTCGAGCCGGGCGTGCCGGGCAAGATCGCCGGCCAGCTGGTGGCCAAGGTGCCGGTCAAGCGGATGCTGCCGGGCAGGGACAGCCTCGGCCCCGGCGCCTGGCTCTCCTCGCTGCGTACCGCCGACGACGAGACCGGCCTGCGGTTCGGGCTGGAGGTACGCAGGGGCAGGATCGAGATTCGGCCGTCGGCGGCCATGGATCCCGAGCGGCGCTCGCCGATGGGCGGCGACACGCTGCTGCACCGGCTCGGCCGCCGCCTGCCCGGCGCGCGGCACATGGTGCGTCTGGCGCGCGCGGGCAAGCATCGCTACCTCAGGGACTGACCCAGTCCTCCAGCTCGGTGAAGGAGTCCCTGAAGACCGGCAGGAGCGGCTTCAGCTTGCCGGGGTAGACGTCCACCAGGCCGTCGAGGTGGTTGCCGCCCTCGACCCGGTGGTAGCGGAACGGCCGGTGCGGGCCGACCATCCTGGCGTAGACATCGGAGTCGCGGGAGATCGGCAGCAGGGAGTCGAGCGTGCCGTGGATGGTGATGAGCGGCTTGGTGATCCGGCCGGTCAGTGCGATCTTGGCGACGGCCGCGTACGGCTTGCGCGCGTCGTAGTCGTAGTCCGCCGGGGCGCCTTCGTACGACGGGTCGAGCTCCTTCTGGTAGAGCTGCTGGGTGAGCTCCCAGTAGTACTGACGGTGGAAGGGCCACAGGAACTCCGAGCCCGGGGCGAAGCCCGCCTGCTCCGGAGACCCCTTCAGCGCCTGGGGCAGGAAGTTGAGCAGGTTGTCGCCCTTGACCCGCCAGAGCGTGCCCTCCCAGTCGACGCCGCCGTCGTAGAGCCAGCCTCGGTTCTCCAACTGCCAGCGGACGAGGTAGCCGCCGTTGGAGATGCCGGCCATGAACGTGCGCCGGGCCGGCCGGCCGTACCGCTGCCTGACCACGGCCTTGGCGGCGACCGTGAGCTGGGTGACGCGCTCGTTCCACTCGGCGATCGCGTCTCCGGGCCGGCGGCCGTCGGTGTGGAACTGGAGGCCGGTGTTGCCCTTGTCCGTGGCGGCGAACGCGTAGCCCTTCGACAGCACCCAGTCGGAGATCGTGAAGTCGTTGGCGTACTGCTCTCGGTTGCCCGGGGTGCCGGTGACGACCAGGCCGCCGTTCCAGTTCTCGGGGAGCCTGATGACAAACTGCGCGTCGTGGTTCCAGCCGTGGTTGGTGTTGGTGGCCGAGGTGTCGGGGAAGTAGCCGTCGATCTGGACGCCGGGGACGCCGGTGGGGTTGACGGTGGCCGCCGAGTGCAGCCCGGCCCAGTCGGCCGGGTCGGTGTGACCCGTCCCGACGGTGCCCGCGGTGGTCAGGTCGTCCAGGCGGGCGCTGACCGCGTACTCGGCGCCGGGCACCGTCGGGCCCTGGCCGGGCGTCAGCAGGCTCGCCACCAGGGTTAACGCGACGATCATCAGGACTCCGCGAGATGGTCGGCCAGCAGGCGCTGGAAGTCGGCGGGTCGCTCCAGGTGCGGGCTGTGGCCGCACTCGTCGAGCACGGCCTCCCGATAGCGGCCGTAGCGGTCGAGCACGGCCCTGGTCTGGGTCACCATGGGCTGCGCGGTGGTGCCGGGCGAGCCGGGCACCACGCCCAGCGCGCCGAGGTGGGCCAGGTCGAACAGCGAAGTGTCGGAGACGATCACGTCGTCGGCGCCCCTGATCCACAGGATGGGCGGCTTGGGGTCGATCTCGTGCAGATCGTCGATGCGGAAGTGGGTGGGGGCCAGGGCGTTGAGCACGCCGTGCTTGCCCGGCGCCACGCCCGGCCACGTCGCCGACCCGATGGGGTCGCCCGGGTAATGGGCGTCGCCGACCCGGGTGGTGAGCATGGAGCGGAGGTAGAAGTCCTCGTCGGGCACCGGGTTCTTCACGTACGTGGCCCGGAACACCGAGCGAGGCGACGTCGGGGATTCGTCCGATATGTCGCCCGCCTTCAGGCGGGACACGAAGTCCGGATTGGCGCCCCCGGCCCCCGCTCCCGTGCCGTCCGGGTGGGTGAGTCTGCCGTCCGCGCCCTCCGTGCCGCCGAAGCCGTACGGGGAGACGGGGTTCACCAGCGTGACGCTCCCGACCATCGCAGGACGGTCACGCAGCAGCTGCAGGACGATGCCGCCGCCCATGCTCCAGCCGACCAGATGGACCCGCTCCAGGCGCAGCCGGTCGATCAGCTCGATCAGGTCGTCGGACCAGTCGCGCAGGCCCCGCGTGGCGTCCACGGGCTCGGCGTCGCTCTCGCCGAACCCGCGCAGGTCCACCGCGAGCGGCCGGTACGCCCCGGGCAGGGCGGCCATGGTGTCCCGCCAGAACGCGCTCGACGAGACGTTGCCGTGGACGAACAGCACGGGCTCACCGGTCTCCCTGCCCGCCACGGTCAGGACGTGCTGGGTGAGCCTCGGCGTGGTGACCTTCATACGCGCACCTTCTCGGCCAGGTCGCGGCCCTGGGTCTCCCTGGCGGCGAAGACCGCGACCAGGGTGAGGACGGCCGCCAGGCCGAGGTAGATGGAGATCGGCAGGCCGCTGCCGTAGCTCTTCAGCAGCGCGACCGCGATGATCGGGGCCAGCGCCCCGGCCACGATCGCCGACAGCTGGGCGCCGATCGACACCCCGGTGTACCGCATTCTGGTGCCGAACAGCTCGGCGAAGAAGGCCGCCTGCGGGCCGTACATCATGCCGTGGAAGAGCAGGCCCACGGTGATGGCGAGCGTGATGGCCAGGAAGTTGCCGGTGTTGATCAGCGGGAAGAACGCGAAGATCCACAGCCCGATGCCGGCGGCCCCGGCCAGGTACATCGGGCGGCGCCCGATCCGGTCCGACAGCGCGCCCCACATCGGGATCGTGACGAAGTGGATGGCCGAGGCGATCAGCACGGCGTTGAGCACGGTGGAGTTCTCGATCTTGTTGGCCTTCGCGTAGGTGATGACGAAGACCGTGAGGAGGTAGAAGGAGATGTTCTCCGCCAGCCGGGCGCCGATCGCGGTGAGGACGTCACGCCAGTGGTGGCGCAGCACGCCGATGATCGGCGCCGTCTCCTCCGGCTCGGCCTGCTGGAAGACCGGTGACTCGGTGATCGACAGCCGGATCCACAGGCCGATCAGCACCAGCACACCCGACAGCAGGAACGGCACCCGCCAGCCCCACGCCAGGAACGCCTCGTCCGACTGCCAGGCGGCCAGGATCGCCAGCACGCCGGTGGCCAGCAGGTTGCCGCCCGGCGCGCCCGCCTGCGGCCAGGAGGCCCAGAAGCCGCGCCGCGCCGCGTCGCCGTGCTCGGAGACGATCAGCACCGCGCCGCCCCACTCGCCGCCCAGCGCGAAGCCCTGCACCAGCCGGAGCAGGGTCAGCAGCAGCGGCGCGGCGGCGCCCACGCCCGCGTACGTCGGCAGGCAGCCGATCAGGAACGTGGCGGCGCCCATCAGCAGCAGGCTGACCACCAGCAGCCGCTTACGGCCGAGCCGGTCGCCGAAGTGGCCGAAGATCAGGCCGCCGAGCGGGCGGGCGACGAACCCGACGGCGTAGGTGAGGAACGCCAGGAGCGTCCCGGTCAGGGGGTCGGCGTTGGGGAAGAAGAGCTTGTTGAAGACGAGAGCGGCTGCCGAGCCGTACAGGAAGAAGTCGTACCACTCGATGGTGGTGCCGATCAGGCTCGCGGCGACGATCTTCTTGATGGAAGTGGCCATGCCGTCACGCTAGGGAGTGACCGGCGTCACTCATATGGCGTCTGGGCCCACAGTCTGTGGTGGGGATGTGTGGCCGAGCCGGTGCAGGCGGAGCGCGAGCTGGATCTCCAGCGCCCGCTCCGGCTCCAGCCAGCCGTCGCCCAGGAGCTTGCCGATGCGGTCGAGCCGCTGGGTGACGGTGTTGACGTGGATGTGCATGGCGTCGGCCGTACGGGAGGGGGAGCCGCCCGAGCCGAAGTAGGCGGCCAGCGTGTCGGCCAGCACGGTGCCCCTGCGGGCGTCGTACTCCACCACCGGCCCGAGCACCGAGCCGACGTAGCCGGGCACGTCGCGGACGTCGCCGATCAGCAGGCCGACGAAGCCGAGCTCGCTCGCGCTCGCGCCGTCACCCGTGCGGCCCAGCGCGATGAGCGCCGCCGCGCAGCGCCGCGCCTCCTGGTAGGCCGCGGCGACGTCGCTCTTGCGCGACGCTCCGGCCGTGGCGGGGGTGTGCAGGGACGCGCTCAGCTCGGCCGCGACGCGCTGCGCGACGGCGCCCGCGTCGCCGCCGGGCAGCAGCAGGACGACCTCTCCGGCCCGCCCGGCCGCCAGCCCATGGCGTAGGGCCGCCTGCGACGACGCCCAGAACGCGGCCCGCTCGCGCTGCCCCTCGTGCCGGACCACCACCATGACGTGCGGCGCGGTCAGGTCCACGCCCAGCCGGCGCGCCCGGTCGGCCAACCCCGGCGAGCCGGGTCTGGAGATCAGGTCATCGAGCAGTTCGCCCCGCACCCGCCCCTCCGCCTCGGCGACGCTCCTGCGGAACAGCAGCAGCAGCGCGCAGACCAGCGCCGCCCGCTCCAGGATGCGCTCGTCGGCGTCGTCGCTGCGCAGGATCAGCGTGCACAGCGGCTCGCCGCCGACGTCCACCGACGCGATCAGCAGATCCGCCCGGCGTACGGTACGGCCCAGCGCCCTGGACGCCTGCGCGGCCTCGAACACGCCCGGATCCAGCTCGCCGACGTCTCCGGTGATCGGCCGGCCCAGGTCGTCGAGTACGGCCAGCGAGCCGCCGAGCACGTCGGTCACCACGGCGGCCACGTCCTCGATGCCGCCGCCCCGCAGCACCAGCGAGGTCATCCGGTCGTGGGCCAGCGCGGCGCGTTCGACGGCCTGGCCGTGCTGCCTGACCGTGCGGTGCGCGGCGGACAGCTCTTCGAGGGCGTTTCTGGTCTCCTGCAGCAGCCTGGCGTTGTCGATCGCGACGGCCGCGTGCGCCGCCAGGCTGGCCAGCAGCGACACCTCCTCCTGCAGGAACGGCCTGGCGCTGCGGTTGGCCGCGAACAACACGCCGATCACCCGCTGCCCCAGCCGCAGCGGCACGCCGAGGATCGCCACCAGCCCTTCCTCGGTGACGGCTTCGTCGATGTGGTTCTTGTGGTGGAAGCGGGCGTCGGCGAAGTAGTCGGCGGTCGCGTACGGCGTGGCGCTCTGCGCGACCAGCCCGCCCAGCCCCGCCCCCATGGCCAGCCGGAGCGCCCGGAACTTGGCCGAGATCGAGCCGTCCGTCACCTGCATGTACGTGTCGCCGCGGGCGGGGTCGTGCAGCGTGAGGTAGGCGGTGTCGGTCGCGAGCAGCTGCCTGGCGCGGTGCACGATCGCCTCCAGCACCGCGTCGAGGTCGCGCAGCGCGGCCAGGTCGTTGGCGGTGTCGTAGAGCGCCGACAGCTCGGCCTCGCGCCTGGCCCGGCGTTTCAGCAGCGCGCGCACCTTGAGCGCGTCGACCTTGGCCAGCTCCAGCTCCTCGACCGTCGCCGCGTCGGCGCCTGCGGCCCTGGCCTGGATGATCGGCCCCTCGAACTCGACCGCCGACGCCTCCCTGGCCAACAGCTCCAGAAAACGCCTGCTCATCTTCGCACCACCTAGCGCGCCGTCCAGCCGCCGTCGACGGGGAGGGACACGCCGGTGATGAACGATCCGGCCGGGCCGCAGAGATAGGCGACCAGCTCGGCCACCTCCTCGGGCTCGATCAGCCGCTTGATCGCCGCGGGCTGGAGCATGATGTCCTCGACGACCTCGCCAGGGTCGATGCCGTGCGCCTTCGCCTGGTCGGCGATCTGGCTCTCGACCAGCCCGGTCCGTACGTACCCCGGGCACACACACGTGGAGGTCACCCCGTGGGCCGCCCCTTCGAGCGCGACGACCTTGGAGAACCCCTCCAGCCCATGCTTGGCCGCCGTGTACGCCGACTTGTACGGCGAAGCCCGCAGCCCGTGCACCGACGAGATGTTGACGAACCGCCCCCAGCCCCGCTCGTACATCCCCGGCAGCACCCGCCGCGCGATCAGGAACGGCGCCTCGACCATGACCCGCAGCATCGCGCCGAACACCGCGGGCGGGAACTCCTCGATCGGCGCCACATGCTGGAACCCCGCGTTGTTGACCACGATGTCGACCGGCTCCTCCGGCAGGGCGCGGACGAACTCCGGGTCGCTCAGGTCCGCCACCACCGGCACCCCGCCGAGCTCGGCGGCCACCTTCTCCGCCGACTCCGCGCTCCGGTCGACGACCAGCACCTTCGCCCCGCCGGCTGCCAGCCGTCTCGCGCAGGCGGCCCCGATCCCGGCCCCGCCCCCCGTGACCAGCGCCGTCCGCCCAGTCAGCTCCTTCGCCATGTCTCCGACCCTAAGCGCTCGCGGGGCGAGGGTGGCATGGGTGTCCACTACATAGATCGATGTCGCCGTATGTGGTGTGTCTGGAAGGCTGCAGCGCCCGCGTCCCTGATACGGTTTCCCCTATGCACGCGTATTCGTACTCCTGGTGGCCCGCCTTCTAGGCGGTCCTCCTAGCGCATACGCACCCCGGCCGCCTCGACGAGGCGGCCGTCGTCATGTCCGGACCCCCTTGTCGAGCACCCCAGACGAAAGGGCGTCCCGTGACAACCTGGCCAGCGCTGCTCAGCACACTCCTCGACGGCACCTCGCTCACCTCCGGCCAGGCCACCTGGGCCATGGACCAGATCATGTCGGGCGCCGCCACGGACGCCCAGATCGCCGCCTTCGCCATCGCCCTGCGGGCCAAGGGCGAGACCGTGGCGGAGGTGTCCGGCCTGGCCGACGGCATGCTCGCCAGATCGGCGGCCATCAGGATCCCCGGCGACCCGGTCGACCTGGTCGGCACCGGCGGCGACCGGGCCAACACGGTCAACGTCTCGACCATGGCGGCCATCGTGGCGGCGGCGGCCGGGGCCAAGGTCGTCAAGCACGGCGGCCGGGCCGCCTCGTCGAGCACCGGGGCCGCCGACCTGCTGGAGGAGCTCGGCCTGGTCATCGACCTGCCGCCGGCCGGCGTCGCCCGGGTCGTGGAGGAGGTCGGCATCACGTTCTGCTTCGCGCCGACCTTCCACCCGGCGCTGAAACGCACCTCCGGGGCGCGGCGGGAGCTGGGCGTGCCGACGGTCTTCAACTTCCTCGGCCCCCTCACCAACCCCGCCCTGCCGGCCGCGCAGGCGGTCGGCGTCTTCCACCCGGACCTGGCGCCGGTCATCGCGGGCGTCCTCGCGGAGCGCGGCGGCTCCTCGCTGGTCTTCCGCGGCGACGACGGCCTCGACGAGCTCACCACCTCCGGCCCCTCGGCCGTCTGGCTCGTACGCAGGGGCACGGTGACCCCGACCCGCTTCGACCCGGCGGACCTGTCCATCCCGCGAGCACACCCGTCCGACCTGGTCGGCGGCGACGCGGCGCACAACGCGGCGGTGGCCAGGGCGGTCCTGGCGGGCGAGCGGGGGCCGGTCCGCGACATCGTGCTCCTGAACGCGGCAGCCGCCCTGGTGGCGGCCGACGGCACACCCCCGGCCGACGGCCTCACCACGGCCCTCGCTCAGGCGTACAAGCGAGCGGGTGACGCCGTCGACTCAGGTGCGGCGACGACCCTGCTCACCCGCTGGGCACACGCCACCCACCGGGCGGTCTGAGGCTGTTCGTCAGGTGGCGGGCCGGGTCATGGAGAGCACGTCCAGCATGGCGTCGAGTTGCTCCTCCGTGAGCCGGCCGGCCGCCACATGGCCGCGTTCGATGACCACCTCGCGGATCGTCTTGCGTTCCGCCAACGCCTGCTTGGCGATCTTCGCTGCCTCCTCGTAGCCGACGTACCGGTTCAGCGGCGTGACGATCGACGGCGACGACTCCGCGTACTCCCGCAGCCGCGGCACGTTCGCCGTGATCCCGGCCACGCACCGGTCGGCCAGCAGCCGCGAGACGTTCGCCAGCAGCCGGATCGACTCCAGGATGTTCCGCGCGATGACCGGCAGCTGCACGTTCAGCTCGAAGCTGCCGGACGCGCCCGCGAACGTGATCGCCGCGTCGTTGCCGATGACCTGCGCCGCGACCATGGCCGTGGCCTCGGGGATCACCGGGTTGACCTTGCCGGGCATGATGGACGATCCCGGCTGCAGGTCCGGCAGGTTGATCTCGCCGAGCCCGGCGCGCGGCCCGGAGCCCATCCACCGGAGATCGTTGGCGATCTTGTTGAGCGAGACCGCCACCACCTTCAGCTGCCCCGAGAGCTCGACGATGGAGTCCTGCGCGCTCTGCGCCTCGAAGTGGTCCATCGCCTCCCGGAACGGGATCCCGGTCGCCTCACGCAGCTTCTCGATCGCCAGGTTCGCGAAGCCCGGCGGGGTGTTGATGCCGGTGCCCACCGCCGTGCCGCCCAGGGGCAGCTCCAGAACGTGCCCGAGCGCCGACCTCACCCGTACGGATCCGTGCTCGATCTGCGTGGCGTAACCGCCGAACTCCTGCCCCAGCGTCACGGGCGTGGCGTCCATGAGATGCGTCCGGCCCGACTTCACCACCTGGTCGAACTGGATCGCCTTGGCCCGCAGCGCCGCCGCCAGGTGTTCCAGCGAGGGCAGCAGGTGGTAGGTCACCTCTGTCGCCGCCGCCACGTGGATCGAGGTCGGGAACACGTCATTGGACGACTGCGAGGCGTTGACGTGGTCGTTCGGGTGCACGGGACGGCCCAGCCGCTCCTGGGCCAGCGTCGCGATGACCTCGTTGGCGTTCATGTTGGACGAGGTGCCGGAACCGGTCTGGAAGACGTCGATCGGGAAGTGGTCGTCGTGCTCGTTCTCCGCGACGTCGGCCGCGGCCTGCGCGATGGCCTCGGACAGATCCTTTTCGAGCACGCCGAGCTCTCCGTTGACCTCGGCGGCGACCGCCTTGATCAGGCCGAGCGCGGCGATGTGCGACGGCTCCAGCGGCCGTCCGGACACCGGGAAGTTCTCCACCGCCCGCTGTGTCTGCGCGCGCCATTTGGCTCCGACCGGAACGCGCACCTCACCCATGGAGTCATGTTCAATGCGGAACTCGCTCATGCCTCCCAGTCTGGCTCACGCCCGTCGGATCACCCCGAAAGGGGCATCCCGACGGACCTGAGCCAGCTCGGTCAGCTTGAGAGGAGCGCCACGATGAGTACGGCGATCACCACGGCGGCGGCCGCGGCCACGGCCATCAGGACCAGCATGCCGTTGCGGTTGCCGGTGGGGCGCTGTTCGGGCTCCTTCGCGATGGCGAACAGATCCGTGCCCAGCCCCTGCCCGGCCTGGCGCTCCTGCCCCATCGGGGGTGGCGCCTGCTGCGGGCCCGTTGGCGGTCCTGGCCGCGGTCCCATCTGCGGGCCTCGCGGTCCTTGCTGGGGGTTCTGCTGGGGTGGGGGCACCGGATACACCTGCTGTCCAGGGGCCTGGTGGATGCGGGTGGTGACGGTGCTCTCCTCGTCGGAGCCACGTCGTGACGGGTCCTGCGGCATGGGGGCCTTCGGCCGCTGCACGCTGATGGTCCGCTCGGGGTCGTACGCGCCGCTGGGCCGAGGCCCGGTCGGAACGCCACGCCCAGCACCACCCGGTCCCTGCTGACCACCGGGGCCCTGCGGAGCGCCGGACGGAGCGCCCAAGGGTCCGTGCGGCGGAACTCCGCCCGTCGGGCTGGCGGTCCGTGCGTCGGGGGCCGCGCCTGCCCGCGCTGCCTGTGGCCCTGTCGCGGGGCCCTGAGGGGACGTGCCGGGCGCGTTCGGCCGCGACCCGGTCCCACGCCCCTGCGGCCCGCCTACCTGTCCCTGGGGCCCGCCCATCGGCCCCTGACCGCCCCTCGCTTGCCCACCCTGAGCAGCTTGCCCGCCCTGAACGGCTTGTCCGCCCTGAGCCGCTTGCCAGCCCTGACCGGATTGCCCACCTCGACCAGCTTGCCCGCCTTGACCGGCCGGACCGCCCGCCCCGGCCGCTGCCGGTCCGGTCGCCGCGTGCGGAGCCTGCGCACCAGGCCCCGACGGCCCGCCCTGCGCTCCCCAGCCGGGCGCGGCGGGTGGAGCGCCCCACGGGCCGGCCGCCTTGGGGGCCTGTACGGCGGGCGCCGTGTCGTTCGAGTCGGGCACGCCGGCCTCCTGGGCGATCAGGGCCTCGGCCGTGATCGCCTGCATTTCGCTCGTGGGGGTATCGGCGACCATCCGGAGCAGCGTCTCCGCCTTGGCCGCCGTCAAGCGCCGCTTGTGGTCCTTGTCCAGCAGCCCGGTCAGCACCGGCCGCAGCGACCCGGCCTGGGTGGGTGGGTCGGCGTTCTCGCTCAGCAGCGCGGCGAGCGTCTCCGCGATCGTGGACCGCTCGTAGGCCGGACGGCCCTCGACCGCGAAGTACAGCGTCGCCCCGAGCGACCAGATGTCGGACTCGGGCCCGGTGTATTCGCCCCTGGCCCGCTCCGGCGCAGTGTAGCCGGGAGAGCCGATGACCATGCCGGTCTTGGTGAGCCGGGAGTCACCCTCGGCCTTGGCGATGCCGAAGTCGGTCAGCACCACCCGGCCGTTCTCGGTGATGAGCACGTTGCCCGGCTTGACGTCGCGATGCGTGATGCCCTGGGAATGCGCCGCGCGCAGCGCGCCGAGCAGGTCGACACCGATCTCCGCCACCAATCGGGGCGGCAGCGGGCCCTCTTCGTCGATCACCTGCTCCAGGGAGCGGGCCTCGATGAGCTCCATGATGATCCACGGGCTCTTGTCGTGAATGAGCACGTCGTGGATGGCGGCGACGGACGGGTGGTTGATCCGGGCGGCGATACGCCCCTCGCGGACCATGCGCTCGCGCAGCTCGGCCCGTTGTTCCTCGGTGAGACCCGGGTCCTGGCGGATTTCCTTGACCGCCACCTCGCGCCCGAGCGCGCGATCACGGGCGCGCCACACCGTGCCCATGGTCCCTCGACCGAGGGGTGCGATGAGCTCGTAGCGCTCCGCGAGCAGGCGTGTCTGCTGTTCCGGCATGAGAAGAAGATATCGATTCTCGCTTGGGAAGTGCTTTACCCTCGCTTGCGAAGTTCTCTTGGCCAGAACCGTCGAGGAAGGCACAACTTTATCACCGTCGCTTTGAAACGGGCATAAGCGGACGGAGTAGGTCGAGGCTCGACTCTCTTCCGATGGACGCCTTCACCCTGCCGTCGTTCTTGACGTGGTGGCGGCACTGCCAGGGCGGCCGCCGTGGCCTCTGCCCGGTGCAGCCCGCGGTGCGCGGGCCTGCGCGCGAAAGAGGGTGCGGTGATCACCGGTGTCGGCCGTCCCGATCCGCTGGGGGCCAGCGGCTCCTCCGCGGAGCCGCCCGCCGCCACCCTGGCCAGCATCAACGACGCGCGTACGGAGTCGAGCCTGGTCTGCGGGTCGATGCGGAGCAGCGCGTCGAGAACCGGCGCCAGCGGCCCGGCCTTCGTCATCGGGATCGGCTCGCCACTGGTCAGCGCGGCCAGCGCGGCGGCGGCCGTACGACGTCCATGCAGGCCCCTGCCCTCGACGGCGGTGTAGAGGGTCGCGCCGAGCGACCACAGATCGCCGGCCGGACTGGCCTTCGATCCCAGCACCCGCTCTGGAGCGATGTATCCGGCGGAACCCAGAACGATGCCCGCCTGGGTAATGGAAACGTCACCTTCCAGTGCGGCCAGCCCGAAGTCGGTCAGGACCGCCCGGTCCTCCATCACCAGCACGTTGCTGGGCTTCACGTCGCGGTGCAGGATCCCCTTGGCGTGTACGGCCCGCAGCGCGCCGAGGATCTGCCGGCCGATCTCGGCGGCCTTGCGCGGATGGAGCGGTCCGCCCTCGAGGATGAGCTGCTCAAGGGACTTGGCCTGGAGCAGCTCCATGACGATCCACGGCCGGTCGTCCTCGGTGACCACATCGAACACGGTGATGACCGACGGGTGCGCGACCATCGCGGTCGCCCTGCCCTCGCGCTCGGTGCGGGCGCACAGCTCGGCCCGCAGTTCCTCGTCGAGCACGGCCGGCAGCCGGACCTCCTTGACCGCCACGTCGCGGTCGAGCAGCTCGTCGTGCGCTCGCCAAACGGTACCCATGCCGCCGCGACCGACCGGTTCGAGAAGCCGGTAGCGCGCGGCGAGTAGGTATCCGGAGGGCGCACGCATGGCAGGCAGCTTACCTATTTGTGTAAACCGACCAGTAGAGGCGGGGCCGATAAAATGTTGCGAAGTTAAGTCAACTCGTCTGACTCGTGACGTCAGCAAACCTGTCGGCTACATCGGTCCGGTTGATCAGGCTCCACAGACATTGCGATACCGCGGGTAGTAGACGCGCTCCCAAGCGTGGTGTTCCCATGATGCTGGCAAAGGGGCCCGATGACCAGTCTGCTCCCGCTGGGACGTTTGACGGTGCCGAGTCGGTCATCTCCCGGCGCGCTACGGGCGGCCTGTCCAGGGTGCCGCCGGTGCCGCGAACGGACCGGCCTGGCGCGGCGCCAAGATCTCATCGGCGATGCCGGGGCGAGAGCGCTGCCCGCGCGGACCGTTCTCGGGCCTCTGGCCTGCCGATACGGTGCCCGGCGCCAGGAATGTGCACCATGTCCGGCAGGTGTCGGGCAGGATTGCCGACAGGGGTCTGACGAAGCCGTCAGCGACTTGTAAGGGTGTCGTAAGGGCTCTGGGGCACAGTGGAGTTAAGGGGAACTCATGGACCCACCCGGCGGCCGAAACTGTCAGTGGCGGCGGTCACACTGGGAACATACGGCCCTGGTGCTTTACCGGAACGAATAGCCATGACGAGTTCGTTGAGGGACGTGATGAAGATGCGCCGCAGTCAGGTTCGTCGCCGACCGACGAAGAGGCCGATCGTGCCCGCGCTGGACCTTCGCACGCCGTCGGGGCGACAGCTGCCCTTTTGAAACCCACACACCTGGAGCGTCACCCGAGAGGTGCACGATGTGCAGTCACTACCCGCTCTGTCCCACCGCCGACTCACCCGACCGTGAGGCTTCCCACGTGATCTCGGCTCACCCTGACCAGGGCTGGAGCCTGCTGTGCAATGGCGTGGTGCTGTTCGAGGACACCGGGTTGCTCCTTCCTGACGGCTCCGTCGTCGCGCCCCACCGCGGTCTCGTGGCCGCCTGAGCGTCATCCGACCGGTGCCGAGCCGCTCGAAACGGCCCACCCGGGACCCTTCGGCGACCGATTGACAAGACCCTCTGGCGGTGACCGATTGGCGAGACCGTCAGCGGCGGCTTATCGGCAGGACTGCCCGGGTGCGATCGGTGAAGAAGTTGCACTTGTTTGTCTAACGGCAACCCCTCTACGATCACATGCATGATCGAGGCCCCCCGCGTGCTTGGCGTGATCAGACTCAGTGTCGCTACGGACGCCAGCACGGCCCCCGAACGTCAGCGAGATGCGATCCAGCACTGGGCCAACGCCCCGCATGTCAGCGGCACCGTGATCGGGTGGGCTGAGGACCTGGACGTGTCCGGTGGTCTCGACCCGTTCAAGCGACCGAAGCTCGGCCCCTGGCTCACGGAGCGGGAGAGCGAGTTCGATGTGATCGCCGTTCTCAAGATCGACAGACTGACCCGTCGCTCGAAGAACTTCGCCGAGCTGGTTGAGTGGTGCGAGAAGCGCGGCAAGACGATCGTCTCTGTGACTGAGGGCATCGACATGTCCACCCCCATGGGGAAGATGTTCGCTCAGATCATCGCGGCGTTCGCGGAGGGGGAACTGAACACGATCCGCGCCCGGATCCAGGCCAGCGCGCAGACTCGTCTAGAGATGGGTGTGTGGACCGGGGGAGTGCTTCCGTTCGGGTACCAGTTCACGGACAGCGCGGCGGGCAAGGGTAAGAAGCTGGCCCAAGATCCCGAGTATGCGGCTCTCCTCAGAGAGATCGTGGACAGGGTGAAGACCGATTGGTCGGCCTACCGGATCGCCGTGGACCTCAACAGGCGCAAGGTGCCGACATGGCGGGACTATCTGCGCATCAAGTCGGGGAAGCCGTCTCGGGGAATCCAGTGGGCTTCGGCCACGATCGTTGCCATCGTCACCAATCCCACCGCTGCGGGGTTCTTTACCTACAAGGGTGAGCAGGTTGAGGACGATGAGGGCAACCCGGTCATGATCTCGTCCAACCCGATCATGACTCCCGATGAGTGGAACCAGATGGTCGTTCGGTTCACCACCGATGAGCGGAAGGCGGTCAGGTCCACCCCCTCGCGTTCGATGCTTGGAGGAGTGGCCACCTGTGGCGTCTGCGGTGCCAACATGTCGTCCGCCAAGAAGTCGAAGAACACCGCCAAGGGAACCGAGTACTTCTACTACGCCTGCAACAACCTCCAGACCGGCACGTGCCGGTTCCCGGCCCGAAGCACGCGCGAGCGTCTTGATCGGTACGTGAACGACGCTGTTGGCTGCGCCCTCGGACAAGCCCCCATGCTCGAGAAGTCATCGGTGGACTCCGGCCCGATCCGTACCGAGCTGGAGGCCGTGAAGAAGCGGCTCGATCGACTTGAGACGGACTACATGGCCGGTAGGTACGACGAGGAAGGACAGCAAGAGTCGTATTGGAAGATGCACAAGAGCCTTTCGGCGAAGATCTCTCGTCTTCGCGCGGAGGTGGAAGTCCTGGACAGCGCTCCGAAGCACGTGAACACGGGCAGGACCTATGCGGAGGTTTGGGCAGAGAAAGACGACGAGCAGAAGCGAGCCTTCCTCAAGAAGCACAACATCCGCGTCGTAGTATTCCGAGACCTGGTTGAGTGGGCCAAAGAGAGTGTCGTGGTGGAGTTCCTGGATCTGAAGGAATTTATCCAGGGAAACAATCTTCAACTGGATGATCTGGACTACTACAGGGCCGACTTCAACACTCCGCTTGAAGATGACGGGAGCACTCTTTCATTGGAGCGGCTTGCCGAGATGGCAAAGTCTCGTATCGCCATAAAACAGGAGGCATTGGCCCTGTAGTTCTCAATCGAAATAGCCCCCAAGAAAGGGTGACTCCTGGGGAGGCCGTTCCAGTGACGGAGGCTCCCGCCTTCCTGTCGTATGACGAGTGGGACGAGACCGATGCTGTCCCAGAGCCTCACGCCCAAGCCTGAGGTGGCTCCTGAGCCCGGAGCCGAGGCCACGGATGGACCTGTCGTCTCTGACGAGGCCGTACAACATCCTTGATGGAAGCGTCGCCAACCACGGCTGATATCCGGTGGCGCAACTGAACGACTTCGTGCATGCCCCTCACGTCAACGAGCGATCTGACATCTTTCGCACGCCCTCATCGGCTGAAGATCTGGTGTCCCTGTTCAGCGCCTTCCTCGCGTGCGAGAACGCTCTTGCGTTCATTGCGGATTCTCCGGAACGTCCCGTCGGCTATGTCACGGCCACCATTCAAAAGCGCCCAGGAGGCGCGCTTGTGCGTCCCCCGGAGCTTTGTCTTCGTGGAGCACATCGCAGTAGACCCCACCATGGCGCGTACTGGAGTAGGAACAGCCCTGGTCGAGTAAATCCGCGTGGCTGGCAAGGAGACAAGCTGTACCAGCCTTCTGGCCGACGTGTGGGACTTCAACAAGCGCGCGTTGGCCTTCTTCGAAGCCGCGGGTCTCGTGCACATGCGGCATTGGCTGGAGCAACCGCTGTAGCGAGCCTTCAGCCGTGAAGATCTGATACGTCCATCCGCAGGAAGGTGGGCGGCTGGCGCGAACTGCGGCTACACAGATGCCGACTGCCCGTCAGACAGACGAACCAGCAGTTCGCGGGCAAGAACATGATGCATGTCGTAGTCCTCGAATCTGAGGACCGCGCTGCACTCGAACGGAACCACTGGCGGCAGGTAAGGAACAAACACATCTGCCCGCACCCCGTACGGCCAGCAGTGGCCCACGGTGAAGATAGCCCCAGACTCCCGGCGAGTGCGGCAGTCTGGGGCGTCGAGCTAGGTAGGCGGCCGTGCTACCTGGGGGAACGTGTGGGGATGCCTACGAACGTTGCTCCGCCATCGAGTTGTCGTTGATCAAAAAAGTCGTCGCCCTTGTCGTCAACGACGATGAACGCGGGGAAGTCGACCACCTCGATCTTCCACACCGCCTCCATTCCCAGCTCCGGATATTCCAGGACCTCCACCTTCTTGATGCAGTCCTGAGCCAGCCTGGCCGCGGGGCCGCCGATGGAGCCCAGGTAGAAGCCTCCGTGCTCCTTGCAGGCGTCGGTCACCTGCTTCGACCGGTTTCCCTTGGCCAGCATCACCATCGAGCCGCCGGCGGCCTGGAAGCGCTCCACATAGGAGTCCATCCGCCCCGCGGTCGTGGGGCCGAACGAGCCGGACGCGTAGCCCTCCGGCGTCTTGGCCGGACCCGCGTAGTAGACCGCGTGATCCTTCAGGTACTGCGGCATCTCGCCGCCCGCGTCGAGCAGCTCGGCGATCTTCGCGTGCGCGATGTCGCGGGCGACCACGAGCGGGCCGGTCAGCGAGAGTCGCGTCTTCACCGGATATTTCGACAGCTCGGCGAGGACATCCGGCATGGGGCGGTTGAGGTCGATGTTGACGACGTCGTCCGAGAGGTGCTCGTCGGTGGTCTCCGGCAGGAAGCGGGCCGGATCGGTCTCCAGCTTCTCCAGGAAGACGCCCTCCGGCGTGATCTTGGCCAGCGCCTGCCGGTCGGCCGAGCAGGACACGGCGATGGCCACCGGGCAGGAGGCGCCGTGCCGGGGCAGCCGGATGACGCGTACGTCGTGGCAGAAGTACTTGCCGCCGAACTGGGCGCCGATCCCGAGCTTCTGCGTCAGCTCGAAGACCTTGGCCTCCAGCTCCAGATCGCGGAAGCCGTGCGCGGAGGGGGAGCCCGAGGTGGGGATCGAGTCGAGATAGCGGGCGCTGGCGTACTTGGCCGTTTTCAGCGCGTACTCGGCCGACGTACCGCCGACCACGATCGCCAGATGGTACGGGGGGCAGGCCGCGGTGCCGAGCGAGCGGATCTTCTCCTCCAGGAAGGCCAGCATCCGCTTCTCGTTCAGCACGGCCTTGGTCTCCTGGTACAGGAACGACTTGTTGGCCGATCCGCCGCCCTTGGCCATGAACAGCAGTTTGTACTCGTCCGCGTGGCCGTGGGGGTCCTCGGCGTAGAGCTCGATCTGGGCGGGCAGGTTGCTGCCGGTGTTCTTCTCCTCCCACATGCTCAGCGGCGCCATCTGCGAGTAGCGCAGGTTGAGGCGCGTGTAGGCGTCGTAGACGCCGCGCGAGACGTGCTCGGCGTCGCGTCCGTCGGTGAGCACGTGGCGGCCCCGCTTGCCCATGACGATGGCGGTGCCGGTGTCCTGGCACATGGGCAGCACGCCGCCGGCCGAGATGGAGGCGTTCTTGAGCAGGTCGAGTGCGACGAACCGGTCGTTTCCGCTGGACTCTGGGTCGTCGACGATCTTCCGCAGCTGGGCGAGGTGGGAGGAGCGGAGGAAGTGCGAGATGTCGTGGATCGCGGTCTCGGTGAGCAGCCGCAGCGCCTCGGGGTCCACCTCCAGGAAGCTGCGTCCGGCCGCCTCGACCCGCCGCACGCCGTCCGGCGTGATCAGCCGGTATTCGGTCTCGTCGGCGCCCAACGGGAGCAACTCGCTGTAATCGAACTCGCCCATGATCTTCCCCATTCGCCGCACAGAGCCTATCTTTTCTACCAGTCTTTACGGCCGGCCCGGTGGGCCCCACCCGCCGCCCAACCTGGCCCCTGTCCAGGGGCACGCTCCTCCGGTGGAGGTGGCCGGCCGCCGTGACGTGCGCATTGCCGGCCGTCTGGGTGGTTTCAAAGGACGTGCACCGGTTCCCGTTTCCTCGTGGTGGTCAGCCCGACCAGGATGCCCGCGATCACCAATGAGGCGCCCAGCAGGTCGAAGACCGTCGGGGTGGCGATGCCCAAAGCCAGACCGGTGGTGATCGCCCCCACCGGGATGAGCCCGGCGAACAGGCCCGCGTGGCCGGGGCCGAGCTTGGGCAGTGCGGTGTACCAGAGGAAGAAGGCCAGGACGGTCACCACGACCGCCAGGTAGACGAAGCCGATGGCCTGCGCCGGGGTCGGTGGCCGGAGCATGGCAGTGCCCTCCTTGACCAGGCCGATCGTGGCCAGCAGAGGGACCGCCAGCATCGTCGAGTACGCCGACAGCCGGATCGCCCCCAGCTTCGGCAGCAGCGGGATGGCCAGCATCGAGAAGCTGACCTCGCCCACGAGCGCCCCCAGGCTCCACAGCAGGCCGGGCAGGTTGCCGCTGCCCAGTCCGGTGGCCAGCGTCGCGCCCGCGACCACGACGACCGCGCCGGCCAGCAGCCGGGGCGCCGGACGGCCGCTGAGCAGTGCCAGGGCGAGTGGGACGGTGCCCAGCACGGTGCCGACCAGTCCGGGGCCCGCGGCGCGGGCCGACTCGATCACGCACATGTTGAAGAACACCAGCCCGAGCAGCGTCAGCGCGACGAGCAGCAGCGTCTCGCGCCGGGTCAGCCGGACGAACCGCAGCCCGAGCACCCGGATCACGACCAGCCAGATCACCGCCGCGGCCAGGTAGCGCACCGCCTGCCCGCCGTACATCGGATAGTCCTGGATCAGGCCCGACACACCCGCCAGCGTCCCCACGAGGAACATGGCGGTAGCCGCCCCGACGACTCCGTTTCTCATGGAAGGGAGGCTAGGGACAGAATGGCTCAGGTAAGGAGTCCAATGTCCCACTAAAAGGATGGACCAATGTGGCTGACCTACACATCCTGATAAATCGTGATCAGGGGGGCATAGCTGGGCAGGTCGCTTCGGAGCTTCGTGAGGCCATCCGGCGGGGTCGCCTCACGCCGGGCACCCGGCTCCCGGCCAGCCGCGACCTGGCCACCGACCTCCAGGTCTCGCGCGGTGTCGTGGTCGAGGCCTACGAGCAGTTGGTGGCCGAGGGTTTCCTGATCTCCCGCGTCGGCGCGGGCACCCAGGTGGCCCCCGCGCCGTCCCGCAGCTCGGTGGCGGCGGCCGCCGTCCGCCCGGAGATCGCCGCGTGCGGCCCGCACTACGGGCACCGCCCAACCTCGCCCGACCTCGGATTCTTCCCTCGGGAGCGCTGGCTGACCTCCGTACGCCATGTGCTCACCACGATGCACTCCGACGCGTTCGACTACGGCGATCCCGGCGGCGTTCCGGAGCTGCGTGACGAGCTGGCCGGCTACCTGAGGCGGGTTCGGGCCGCGGACGTGCACCCCGACAACCTGGTGATCGTCGGCGGCGTGGCCCTGGGCCTCAGCCTGGCGCTGCACGTGCTCGCCAAGCGGGTCGACGGCCTGCGGCTGGCCATGGAGGACCCGAACAGCCACCGCCAGGTCCCCCTCCTGCGCCGGGCGGGCGCCGAGCTCGTCCCGGTCCCGGTGGACGACCAGGGCGTCGACGTGTCGGCCCTGCGGGCCAGTGGCGCGCACGCGGTCCTGGTCACTCCCGCTCACCAGTACCCGACCGGCGTCGTGCTCTCCCCGGCCCGGCGGGCCGCCCTCATGGAGTGGGCCGCCGAGAGCGACGGTGTGGTCCTGGAGGACGACTACGACGCCGAGTTCCGCTTCGACCGCGATCCCGTCGGCTGCCTTCAGGGCTTGGCCCCCGGCCGGGTGATCCTCTGCGGCAGCGTCAGCAAGGCGCTCGCCCCCGGACTGCGGCTCGGCTGGGTGGCGGCCCCGGCCGACCTGGCCGAGTCCATCCGGCAGGCGCGCGGCGAGCTCGACCTGGGCTCCCCGGTCATCGACCAGTACGCGCTGGCCCACTTCCTGCGTACCGGCGGCTACGACAAGCACCTGCGCCGGATGCGCAGGGAGTACCGGCGTCGCAGGGACGCCCTGGTCAAGGCGGTGGCCGAGCACCTGCCGGAGGTGCGGGTCCGGGGCATCGAGGCGGGTCTGCACGCCTACCTGGACCTGCCGCCGGGCTGGGACGAGGACGCCTTCGTGGGACCGGCGCGGGAGCTGGGCCTGGCCGCCGACCCGGTCGGCCCGACGCGCCTCACGCCGGGCCCGCCCGCGGTCGTGGTGGGCTTCGCCCGCCTGCCCGCTCATCGGGCGGCGGAGGTCATCCAAGGCTTAAAGGTCAGAATGTCAGGACAAAATATTGACTGATGGACAAGGTTTAGCTTAGAAAGAAATCCCCACCACATTGGAGGTGCCATGCGCGTGGGACTGCTGGGCTTGGGCCGGATCGGCGCGTTTCACGCGGCCACCCTGGCCGCACATCCACTGGTGGACGAGCTGATCGTCACGGATCCCGTGCGCGAGTCGCCGTACGGCAGGCCGGGAGACCCCTTCGAGGCGGACGCGGTGGTCATCGCCACCCCGACCAGCACGCACGCCGAGCTGCTGCTGAAGGCGTGCGGGCTGGGCATCCCGGCGTTCTGCGAGAAACCCGTGGCCGGGGACGTCAAGGAGACGCTGGAGGTGCTCGAAGCCAGCCGGGGCAACCGGGTGCAGATCGGCTTCCAGCGCAGGTTCGACGCCGGTTACGCAGACGCGGCGCGCGCGCTGCGCGCCGGTGAGCTGGGGGAGTTGCACCGCGTGCACCTCATCACCGCCGATCCGGCGCCGCCGCCCGCCGAGTACATCCCGCTGTCCGGCGGCATCTACCGCGACTGCCACATCCACGACTTCGACATCCTGCGCTGGGTGACCGGGCGCGAGGTGGTGTCCGTCTACGCGACCGGCGCGAACCGGGGCGCCGCCTTCTTCGGGGAGGCGGGCGACGTCGACACCAGCGCGGCGCTGCTCACCCTCGACGACGGCACGCTGGCCACCCTGCAGGGTTCCCGCTACAACGGCGCCGGCTACGACGTGCGCATGGAGCTGGCCGGGACGAAGGGCACACAGGCCGTCGGCCTCGACCCGCGCGCCCCGCTGCGCAGTTCGGAGGGCCTGCAGCCGCCCGGGGAGCCGTGGCCGGACTTCGTCACCCGCTTCGCCGACGCCTATGTCGCCGAGATCGACGGCTTCCTGCGTAGCGACGTGAGCTCGTGCTCCATCGAGGACGCCCTGGCCGCCCTGTACATCGCCGAGGCCGCCGAGCTCTCCCGCCGCGAACACCGCCCCGTCGAGGTCGCGGAGGTAAAGCGATGAGCGTGGGTGACGCGATGAACCTGGCAGGAGCGCCCATTTCGTGGGGCGTGTGCGAGGTGCCCGGCTGGGGCTTCCAGCTCCCGCCCGAGCGAGTGCTCGCCGAGATGCGCGAGCTTGGCCTCACCGCGACCGAGCTGGGCCCGGACGGCTTCCTGACGCCCGCCCTCATCGAGGAGTACGGCCTGCGCGTCGCCGGCGGGTTCGTGCCCGTGGTGCTGCACGACCCGGGCCACGACCCGCTCCCCGAGCTGCCCCCCGACCCGCCGGGCATGCTCGTGCTGGCCGCGGCCACCGGCGCCGACGGCTACGACACCCGGCCGGTGCTCGACGAGAAGGGCTGGGCGACGCTGCTGGCCAACCTCGACCGGATCGCCGCGGCGTACGGCCCTGGAGCCTGCCTGCACCCGCACGTCGGCACCATGATCGAGACCCGCGAGGAGGTCGGCCGGGTGCTCGGCGGCAGTTCGATCCCACTCTGCCTCGACACCGGTCACCTGCTCATCGGTGGCACCGACCCGGCCGCCCTGGCCGCGGCCGAACCCGGCCGCATCGCGCACGTCCACCTCAAGGACGTCGACGCGGCACTCGCCGGGCGGGTCGCCCGCGGTGAGCTCACGTACACGCAGGCCGTGCGCGAGGGCGTCTACCGGCCGCTCGGGCAGGGCGACGTGGACATCGCGGGCATCGTCTCGGGCCTCAACAGGAACGGCTACCAGGGCTGGTACGTCATGGAACAGGACGTGGTCCTGTCCGGTTCGGGGGACGAGCCGGTCCACGACGTACGGCGGAGCCTGGCGTACCTGGACGGGGTGCTGGGGGTTGGCTGACTACCGGTGCCCACACCTGGCTGAAGATCCCGGTCGTCGAGGACATGGAGCGGGTCATGCAGGCCACCACCCTGCCCACGCTGCTGCTCGGCGGCGATCCCGGCGACACCCCGGACCTGGCCTACGCGGCCTGGCGCAAGGCGTTGCGGCTGCCGGGCGTGCGCGGGCTGGTGGCCGGGCGGTCCCTGCTCTACCCGCCCGACGACGACGTGGCCACAGCCGTGGACACCGCCGTGGCCATGCTGGAACCCTGACCCGCCGTGCCCGCGCGGCTTTCCCGGCCCGCCGTGCCCGCGCGGCCACTGCGGCCCGCTGCGGTCAGGCGGCTTCCTTGACCCGCCGTGGTTCGAACCCCCTGGCCAGTGCGATGATCACGGCGGACAGCACCAGCGGCGCGGCGAACGCCACCTGCATGTCGCTGGCGCTGGCGATACCGCCGACCAGTGCCGCGCCCACGATGAAGCCGACGTAGTTGAACAGGTTGACCCGCGCGATGGCCACCCCGGTCCCCGCCGGGTCGAGCCGTCCCGCCGCCGAGAACGACTGCGGCGCGACCACCGACAGCCCCACCCCGGTCAGTCCGAACGCCAGGATGGCCAGCGGCTGGTTGGGCGCCAGGACGATGCCCAGGAAGCCGAGGGTGGCGATCGCGCCGCCGATCCTGACGATCGCCGCCGGCCCGTACTTCCTGACGGCGACGTCGCCGCCGAGCCTGATCAGCAGCGTGGTGGCCTGGTAGGCGGCGTAGGCCAGCGGGATGACGCCGGGGCTCGCGGCGAGGACCTGCTGCATGTAGACGGTGCTGAAGTTGGAGACCGAGGCGTCCCCGACGTACAGGAACGCCATCGCCAGGCAGAGCGGGATGATCGGCTTCCACGGGAACCCACCGGTGGCCGTCACGGTGGCCTCCTCGACCTTCTCCTCCTCGATCGTGCACAGGAGCGGCCCGGCGTACACGGAGCCCGCCACCGCCACGACCATTGGGATCGTCATCGTGACCACCAGCGGCAGGTCGGCCGCGGCCGACGCCCAGAGCGCCCCGGCGGTGCTGAACACGCTCCACATGCAGTGGAAGCCGTTCAGTACGGCCCGGCCGTACTTGCGCTCGACCGCCACGCCCTGCATGTTGATGCCCGCGTCGACCGCGCCGACCCCGAGGCCGAACAGCAGCAGCGCGGGCACCAGCAGCGGCACGCTCGGCGCGAGCGCGACGAGCACCACGGCGAGGGCCACGACCGGCTGCGCGACGCGGAGCAGCGGCTTGCTGCCCCTGCGCGCGGCGAACGAGCCGGCCGCCACGCTGCCCAGGCCGGCGAAGACCGGCACGATGAGCAGCAGGATCGTCAGGGCGCCCTCGTCGAGCCGGTGTTTGGTCTGCAGGTTCGCGACCTGGGCGAGCAGCGTGATGAACGAGAGGCCCTGCACCGCGTACACGACGAACGTGGCTATGCGGGCCTGGCGATCACGAGGAGTCGGCACGGCGGCCTCCAGATGGGGGGAACGTGAGGCGCGGTCAGGTTAGCCGCTTGGCCAGCTCTTTCGCCACCTCGTCGCCGCTCTGTGACCCACCTTGTGATCTTGCGAGCGCCGGCGTGTGCGCGGCGGCCCAGACGCCCAGGGCGATCAGCGCGGCCACCTCGGTGACCGCCAGCACCCGTTCGACCAGGCCGAGCGGCATGACCCGCCACCACGGCAGCCCGTTGTGCGCTCCGTACAGCGCCATCGCGGCCATGCCCGCCACCCACAGCACCGAGCCCAGCCCGAACGCGAACGCGGTCAGCGCGGCCCCCCGCCGCTCCGCGCGCCGCCAGGACCGCGCGATGACCACGGCTCCGATGGGCAGGCTGAGGAAGGCCACGAAGCTGCCGGCCCGGTGGAGGCTGCCGCTCAAGGTCGGCGCGAGGGACCAGTCCTGCTTGGGGAACCAGGCGGCGACGAACAGCCCGGCGCACCAGAGCGTCAGCGTCAGCGTGCCGACGATCCCGGCCAGCCGCCTGCGGGCCAGCGACACGCAGATCGCCGCGGACCCGGCCGCCAGCACCGCGACCCCGAGCTCGAAGATCCAGCCCTCGGGCCCGAGGCCGTGCTGGCTGATGGTCCGCCGCAGCGGGTCGATCTCGCCGAGGTTGGTCACATCGAGACCGATGATCACCGTGGCGCCGACCGCCACCGCGCCGAGTCCCCATCGTGCGGGTTGATGCACGAGGCCCCCTCTCCGCCGTCTTTGTCGAGACAACGGCAGGAATGGGGCACGGATTCCTTGTGGATCAGCCCAGCGCCCGTCGTACGAGGTCATCGCTGAGCTCGCGCAGCCGCTTCCGCGCCGCGCGGTCGTAGGCCTGGGCGTCGGCCCGGCTCTCCCGCTGCCCGTTGAAGTAGTGGCCGCTCACGCCGTCGAGCCCGTCGATCAGCCGCCGCGTCGCCGCCACGCCCTCGTCGACCGTGCTCATCACCGGCGCCCCCGCCTCGCGGACCATGGTGGTGTCCATGTACGTGGCCGGGTGCAGGGCGTTGACGGTCACGCCCTGCTCGGCCAGCTCCTCGGCCAGGTCGAAGGTGAACATGATCTGCGCGAGCTTGCTCTGGCTGTAGGCGCGCTGCCGCCCGTAGCCGTGGGTCAGCATCGGGTCGGCGAAGTCGATCGCCTGCTGCCCGGCCGAGGCGACGTTCACCACCCGCGCCGGCGCCGACGTGACGAGCAGCGGGATCAGCCGCCGGGTCAGGTGGTATCCGGCCAGGTAGTTGACCGCGAAGCGGAGCTCGACGCCGTCCTTGCTCTCCTCGCGGCCGGCGCCCGGCGGGCCGCCGCCCATTCCGGCGTTGTTGACCAGCACGTCGATCCGGTCGAACCGGTCGAGCACCTCGTCGGCCAGCCGGTCCACCTGGCTCAGGTCGGCCAGGTCGGCCAGGATGCCCTCGGTGGTGCCGCCCGCAGCGGCCCGTGCCTGCCGTACCCGCTCAGGGTCGCGACCGTGCACGATGACGCGGTCGCCGGCGGCGAGCCGGCGCGCCAGCTCCCGCCCGAGCCCGTCCGTCGCGCCGGTGATCAGGATCGTCCTCATGCCTTCAGCCTGCCTCCTCCGTCGACGGTCAGCACCGTTCCGGTGACGAACGAGTTGCCCACGACATAGGCGATCGTCGCCGCGACGTCCTCAGGCCTGCCCACCCGGCCGACCGGCGAGAGCCCCGCGAAGTCGGCGAACATGGCCGCCCGCGCCTCGGCGGGCAGCCCGGACCACCACTCGGTGTCGATCACGCCGGGGGAGACGGCGTTCACCCGGATCGGGCCGAGCTCGACCGCCAGACCGGGCACCGCGGACTCGATCGCGCCGTTCACCGCCGCCAGGGCGGAGACGCCGGGGAAGGCCGAGCCCGCCGACGCCGCCGTCACGAACGTGATCGAACCCTCGGGGTCGAGCACGTCCAGCGCGGCCTGCGCGGTCAGCAGATGCGGGATCAGCTTGTTCTGTACGGCCCCGAGCAGCGCCTCCTGCGTCAGCGAGCGCAGCGGCCCGGCGGGGCCGCGGCCGGTCACGGTGATGATCAGATGGTCGACGACGCCCGTCCGGCTGAAGAAACCACGCATCGCCTCGGTGTCACGGGCGTCCACGGCCTCGCCGGAGGCCCGGTCGCCCAACTGCTTCACCGCGGCCGCCACCCGTTCGGCGGACCGGCCGGTGATGACGACCTCGGCGCCGTCGCCCGCCAGCCGGGCCGCCGTGGCCAGCCCGATGCCCGTGGTGCCGCCAATGATCACGACTCGCATCGTGTTCCTCCTATTTCGAGACATCTTGCCTCGAAACTATAAAACGAGGCACGGTGTCTTGTAAAGTGGCGGGCATGGTAGGCAGACCACGCAGCGAGGAGGCCAGGAAGGCGATCCTCAAGGCCGCGATCGAGCTGTGCGAGCGCGACGGATACCCGAATGTCACCCTGAAGGGCATCGCCGACGCGGCGGGTGTCGGCAGGCAGACCCTCTACCGCTGGTGGCAGTCCAAGGGTGAGGTCCTGATGGAGGCGATGACCGACCTGGTGGGCGCCGAGCTGCGGCACCCACCCGTCAGCGGCGACGCGGGCGCGGACCTGGTCGCGTTCCTGCGCGAGACCTTCGCGCTGGCCCACGGCGTGGCCGGGCAGGTGGTCGTGGGTCTCATGGCCGAGGCCCAGTCCGACCCCGCGTTCGGCGCCGAGCTGCGGGCCAGGCTCATCGGCCCGCGTCGGCAGGCCCTGCGCTCGGTGCTGGAACGCGGGGCGCTCCCCGCCGACGTGGACGTGGAGCTCGCGGTCGATCTGATCTTCGGCGCCATGTGGTACCGCTTGCTCAACCGCCACGCCGAAGTCGACGAGACCCTCGCGGAGGAGATCGCGGCCCTGGTCGCGCGGATCGGCTGACTTTCGGCGCGGACTTTTGGCCGGGGCGGCGCCCGAGGCACGAGCGAACAGCCCGGCTGCCGGATATCGTCAGAAGTGTGAATGAACGCCCGGGATCCTGGTTGCCACGCCTACAAGAAGTCGGAGAACGGCTGGCCGAGGAATGGGTCTCGGCGCGCCGCCCCAAAGAGGATGAAAGCACCCCGCGCCCGCACGAACTGCGGGCCTCCGACGACGATCGCGAGCGTTTCGTCCAGGTGCTGCAGGACGCCCACGCCGACGGCCGCCTCATGCTCGACGAGCTGGAGGAACGGCTCGGGGTGGTCTACTCGGCGCGGACGCTGGGCGAGCTCGCCGCGGTGACGGCCGACCTGCTGCCCGCCGAGCAGCAGCCGCTGAACCTCGACGGCCGGCCGGTGTCGGCGTTCTTCAAGCAGGAGCAGCGGGGCGGACGCTGGGTGGTGCCCGCTGAGCTGGCCGTCACGGCCATGTTCGGCACCACCAAGCTGGACCTCCGCGAAGCCATCCTGCAGAACCGGCGCATCGTGATCAACGCCACGCTGGTCTTCGGCGGCCTAGAGATCCACGTGCCCGAGGGTCTCGAGGTGATCCGCGTCGCGAAGGGCAGAACGGTCCGGCTGACCAAGCAGCCGACCGAGCCGGAAGCGCCGGTGGTCGAGGTGCGCACCACGAACTTCGCGGGCGACGTCAAGGTCAAGGAACCACCGCGCCGCAAGCGCCGCCGCTGAGCCGCTATCCGGCCGTGTCGAAGTTGATCGCGCTGTAGGCGCGCAGCTTCGAGAGCTGGTGTTCGCTGTCGACCTTGCGGATGGTGCCGGAACGCCCGCGCATCACCAGCGAGTGCGTCAGCGCCACCCCGCCCCTGAACCGTACGCCCTGCATGAGCTCGCCCTGCGTGATGCCCGTCGCCGCGAAGAACACGTCCTCGGACCGCACCAGGTCGTTCGTGGTCAGCACCTGGCCGAGGTCGTGCCCGGCGTCGATCGCCTTCTGCCGCTCGGCGTCGTCGCGCGGCCACAGCTTGCCCTGGATCACGCCGCCCAGGCACTTGAGCGCGCACGCGGCCACGATGCCCTCGGGCGTGCCGCCGATGCCCAGCATCAGGTCGATCCCGGTGTCGGCGCGGGCCGCCATGATCGCGCCCGCCACGTCACCGTCGACGATGAACTTGATCCGTGCCCCGGTCTCCCTGATCTCCTTGACCATCTGCTCGTGGCGCGGGCGGTCGAGTACGACGACCGTCACGTCGGAGGCCGAGCACCCCTTGGCCCTGGCGACGGCCTGGATGTTCGCCGACACCGGAGCCTCGATGTCGACCACGTCCGCGGCCTCGGGGCCGGTGACCAGCTTCTCCATGTAGAACACGGCCGACGGGTCGTACATCGAGCCACGCTCGCTCACCGCGATCACCGACACCGCGTCGGGCATGCCGAGCGCGGTCAGCCGGGTGCCGTCGATCGGGTCGACGGCCACGTCGCAGTCGGCGCCGCTGCCGTCGCCGACGCGCTCGCCGTTGAACAGCATCGGGGCGTGGTCCTTCTCGCCTTCCCCGATGACCACCACCCCGTTCATCGACACGGTGTTGATCAACTGGCGCATCGCGTTCACCGCCGCGCCGTCGGCGCCGTTCTTGTCCCCTCTGCCCACCCAGCGGGCCGCCGCCATCGCGGCCGCCTCGGTGACGCGTACGAGTTCCAGAGCCAGGTTGCGATCAGGGGCGCGCTCTCCCGTGGCCAGCGCTGGGGGTACGGACGACTGATCGGACATGATGAAGGCCCTCCTTGTGGACAAACTGTCTCGATGGTAGTTGTCCCTGTATCCCCGGTCAGCGGAGGATAATGTGCCTGCCATGAGCAGCGATGTGGAACAACCGGCGACAGCCCGCACCTCCGGGCGAGGTGCGGCCACGCGCAGCGCGCTACTCCAGGCCGCCCGCGATGTCTTCGTCTCCAAGGGCTTCGCCGAGGCCGGCGTGACCGATGTGGTGGCCAAGGCCGATGCCAGCGTCGGCAGCCTCTACCACCACTTCTCCGGCAAGGCCGACCTCTACCTCACGCTGTTCGAGGAGTGGCAGGCCAGGCAGGCCCAGCGGACCAAGCAGGCCGCCCGCGAGGCCCGCGCCGAGGGAGAGAACGACCCGATGCGGGTCTTCATCCGCGCCGCCCGCGCCTACCTCGACGGCTGCATCGAGGAACGCGAGCTCGCCGCGCTGTTCCTGCGTGGTGACGGGCCGCCCGGCTTCGAGCTGGTCATGCGCGCCCGCCTGCGCAAGTGGGCCGAGCGCAACGCCGCGCTCTTCGAGGACGACGAGGGGGCCCTGGTCGTCGTCCTCACCGGCGCCCTGGCGGCCGCCGTCTCCGAGGTCGTGCTCTCGGACGACCCCAAGCTGGCCGCGGACGTGCTCGCCATCATCGGCCAGATCCGCCCGGCCGCTTCGGCGGGCGACCCTGCCAGCGGGTAATCTCGCCAGTTGTGCGACGGTTCACCGAAGGTTTCTACGGCTACGCGGTAGCCCTGCTCGTCTGTCTCGTGGGGGTGGGGCTGTTCCTGCTGGTCACGCCGCAGAGCCGGGAGCAGCACATCCCCAAGCTCGACTACTCGATGACCGTCGCCAACTTCGGCCATGACGTGCCGTACCAGGTGTGGGCGCCCGCGAAGGACCCGGCGGGCTGGGTCCCCAACAGCAACAAGATCGCCAACGGCTCCGGCGGGGCCAAGGTGCTCTACCTGGGCTACGCGACGGCCAAGATGCAGCACGCCATGTTCGTGCAGAGCGACGAGAAGCCGGCCGCCGGGTTCGCCGACCGGATGGCCAACTCCAACCGGGTCGTGGGCACCCAGCAGGTGGCCGGGCAGCCGTGGGAGCAGCGCTTCCGCGAGGACAAGAACCAGCGCTCCCTGGTCCGGAAGTTGCCGGAGGTCACGCTGGTCGTCACCGGCACGGCCGACTGGGCCGAGCTGGGTGAGCTGGCCGCCGGTCTGCGGCAGCGGCCGAAGGCGACGGGCTGACGCTCTCTTCGGCGAGCTCCCTGACGGGCTCCTCGGTGGGCCGGGGCGCGGATGTCGGTTCCTGACCCTAAGGTGGTGCGCGTGGCAGACGAGAAGGCACCCTCATACGAGCAGGCCCGCGAGGAGCTGACCGAGGTGGTGCGCCGCCTGGAGACGGGCGGGCTCACCCTGGAGCAGTCGATCGAGCTGTGGGAGCGCGGCGAGAAGCTGGCCGCCATCTGCGAGGAGTGGTTGCAGGGCGCCAGGGTGAAGCTCGCCGCCGCCATGGCCCGCCGCGCCGATCCCACCGCCGACCAGTCGGACGACGCGCCGTTCTAGCCGCTCATCGGGTCAGGCGTTCCCGCCGCTCGTCGCGTCAGGCGTGGTAGCCGGCTCAGGCGGCGCGGTGAAGGGCCACCACCGGGATGCGGCGGGTGGTCTTCTCCTGATACTCCGCGAAGCCCGGGGCGATCTCCACCACCTTGGCATAGAGCTTGTCGCGCTCCTCGTCCCCCACGACCTCGGCCGTGACCTCGAACGTCTCCGTCCCGATCTCGACGGTCACCTCCGGGTTGGCGACCAGGTTGTGATACCACGCCGGGTTGTGGTCCGCGCCCGCGTACGAGGCGATGACGATGTAGCGGCCACCGTCCTCGAAGTACATCACCGGGCTCGTCGTGCGCTTGCCGCTCTTGGCGCCCGTGGTCGTGAGAAGCACCAGGTTGGCACCCTCGAACATGCCGCCGACCTTGCCCTCGTTGGCACGGAACTCGGCGATGATCTTCTCGTTGAAATCGTTGGCCATGCTCGACTCCTTGAATCGGAAATTTCTCCGGTTAAGGCGCCCAGCCTAACCGGAGAAATTTCCGGTTACAACGATTATGCTCGCCCTGTGTGTGAGCGCCGAATGCTACCGATCCTCGGGCAGCCTCAGCCCGAGCGGGCCGACGCGGCACGCAACAGGCAGAAGATCATCGAGGTGGCCGCCAAGATGATCGCCGACGGCTCCGTTGACCAGCTCTCCCTCGACGAGGTCGCCCGTGGGGCATGCGTGGGGGTCGGCACGGTCTACCGTCGATTCGGGGATCGGGCCGGGCTGGTGCTGGCGCTGATCGACGATCGGGAGCGGCGCTTCCAGGCGGCCTTCCTGAACGGCCCGCCGCCGGTCGGGCCGGGGGCGCCTCCTGCCGAGCGGATCAGGGCGTTCCTGCACGCGCTGATCGATCGGGTGGTCGAGCAGCTGGATCTGTTCCTGCTGCTGGAGCTCGGGCCGCCGGCCGCCCGGCTCAGCGGGCCGTACAGGGTGCACCACACCCACCTGGCCGCGCTGCTCGCCCAGGTGCGGCCAGAAGGCGCGGACTTCCTGGCGGACGCGCTGCTGGCGCCGATCAGCGCCCATCTGCTCCGCCACCAGCGGGACGTACGCGGCATGTCGGTCGAGGAGATCAAGGCCGGATTCGACGCCCTGACCCAGGCGATCAGGGCGTGAGGCTCGAAGGGTTCAGCCGGTTTCGTCGGAGGCCTTCTTACGGGGTTTGCGGGGTTTGGTGGTGGTTGGTGACGTGCCGTCTTCCGTACGGACGGTCAGGCGGTCGTCCGTGAACCTGATCGTCAGCACGGAGCCGGGGGCCACGTTCTTGGCCAGCCGGACGACCTCCCCGGACGGATCCTGGACGATGGCGTAGCCGCGTTCCAGCGTGGCGGCGGGTGACAGGGCGACGAGCCGGGCACGGAGATGCGACAGCGAGTCCTCCGCGCGGTCGAGCGAACCGCTCAGCGAGCGCCTGGCCCGGTCGCGGAGCGCGTCGACCTGCTCGGCACCGCGTTCGAGCCCGCGCACCGGGTCGGCCAGCGAAGGCCGGGAGCGCGCCGACGTCAGCCAGGACATCTCCCGGTCGAGCCAGCCGCCGAGCACCCTGCGCCCCCTGTCGCGCAACTGGCGCACCAGCGTGAGCTGCTCGCCCACGTCGGGCACCACCTTCTTGGCGGCGTCGGTCGGCGTCGAGGCCCGCACGTCGGCCACCAGGTCGAGCAGCGGGCTGTCCTGCTCGTGGCCGATCGCGCTCACCACCGGTGTGCGGCAGGCGGCCACGGACCGCACCAGCGTCTCGTCGGAGAACGGCAGCAGGTCCTCCAGGGAGCCGCCGCCACGGGCGATGACGATCACCTCGACCTCGGGGTCCGCGTCGAACTTACGCAGCGCCTCGGTGACCTCGCCCACGGCGTACGGACCCTGGACGGCCACCTCCTCGACCTTGAAGCGCACGGCGGGCCAGCGGCGCCGGGAGTTCTCCAGCACGTCGCGCTCCGCCGCCGAGTCACGGCCGCAGATCAGCCCGACCGTGCCGGGCAGGAACGGCAGCCGCCGCTTCCTGTCGGCGTTGAACAGGCCCTCGGCGGCCAGCAGCTGGCGCAGCCGTTCGAGCCGCGCGAGCAGCTCGCCCACGCCGATCGGCCTGATCTCCAGCGCGGTGAAGGCGAACGAGCCTCTGTTGACCCAGAAGTCGGGCTTGACGTGCACCACGACCCTCGCGCCGTCGGCCGGGCGCGGCACCGCCGCCTCGTAGACGCCGCGCGGGGCGGTGACCCGGGCCGACACGTTGGCCACCGGGTCGCGCAGCGTCATGAACACCGTCCCGCCACGCGCGCTCAGGTCGGTGATCTGGCCCTCGACCCAGACCGTGCCCAGCTTGCCGATCCAGCCGCCCACCATCTGCAGGACGGTGCGGATCGGCAGCGGAGACTCGGGCGAGGTCTTCGAGGTCATGTCGGAAGACTACGGTGCCAGGGCGACTTATTCCCCGGCCTGCAGCTTGGCCAGGCGGTTCTCGTACATCCGGACGACCTCGGCGCGCGCGCTCGTGGCCTGCTCGTACGCGATGAGCTCGGTGATCTGCTCGGCCGACTTGCCGCGCATCCTGGCGCGCAGCGAGGCGACGGTCAGCTCGGAGTAGCCGGGCAGCGGCTCGGCCAGCCCATTGGCGGCCGCCTTGGGGGCCGCCGCCTTGGTGGCGGTCGCCTTGGCAGCCGTTGCCTTGGTGGCAGTCGCTTCGGTGGCGGTCGCTTCGGCAGCGGCCGCCGGCTCCGCGGCGGGCTTGGCCTTGGCAGCGGCCCTCGGCTTGGCGGTGGTTGCCTTGGTGGCGGTCGCTTCGGTGGCGGTTGCCGGCTCCGTGGCGGGCTTGGCCTTGGCGGCGGCCCTCGGCTTGGCGGCGGCACGCGGCTTGGCGGCCCGCTTGGGCTTGACCTCAGCGGCTTCCGGCGCGACGACCGGCTCCGGCGCGGCCACCGGCTCGGCGGCGACGGCGGGCTCGACGGCGGCGACCTCAGGCTCGGGCGCGACGGTCGGTTCGGGGACGACGGCGGGCTCGGGGACGACGGCGGCGACCTCAGGCTCAGGGGCGACGGTCGGCTCGGGCGCGACAGAGGCGGCCTCGGGCTCGGGGGTGGCCTTGGGCTCGGGGGCGACGGCGGGCTCGACCGTGGCGACCTCGGGCTCAGCCGCGACGGCGGGCTCGGGGACGACGGCGGCGGCCTCGGCCTTGGGCTCGGGCTCGGGCTCGGGGGCGACGGTCGGCTCGGGGGCGGTCGCCGGGGCGGGCGCGGCGGCGGTTTCGGTGGTGGCCTCGGGCTTCGGCTTGGCCGCCGGGCTGAAGATGACCGGGTCCGGCTTGGTCTTGGCGGAGCCGTTGGGCGCGGGGGCGTCCGAAGGGGTGGGGCGCGGCGCGAAGATGACCGGCTCCTTGCGAGCGGGCTTCTCCGCCACCGTCTCATCCGCCGGCGCGGGCGCGGCCACCTGGTCGGCGGCGGACGGGCGGGAGTCGTAGTCCGCCTCCTTGTCCTCCTTGCTGCCCAGTCCCTTGATCGAGTTCTTCATCCGATCGACGACCAGCAGTGCCTGACCGGCCGCGCTCAGAGTGGTCTGGATCACGAGCAGCGGAAGGTCCTTCGCCTTCTCCTTCAGCTCGTCTTTGTTGGTGATGGTCTTCGTGATGTTGCGTATCACGTCGCTGAAGGACATGACGTCTCCCTGGGAGGTCTGTATTGGACGGCCAGTCTGGCACGGCGGGCAACCACGCACGCGCGGGCCTGTTGGTCGCTCCACGTAGCATAAGAAGTATGGAGCCCCAGACCCCCACTTCCCGCCGAGTCCTCGTAGCCCGGCCACGCGGCTACTGTGCCGGAGTCGATCGAGCCGTGGTGGCGGTCGAGAAAGCCCTGGAACAGTACGGGGCGCCTGTCTACGTGCGTAAGCAGATCGTGCACAACACGCATGTGGTCAAGACTCTGGAGGCCAGAGGCGCGATCTTCGTCGAGGAGACCGACGAGGTGCCTGAGGGCGAGATCGTGGTGTTCTCGGCCCACGGCGTCTCGCCCGCCGTACACGACGAAGCCAAGCAGCGCGGGTTGCGCACGATCGACGCTACCTGCCCACTGGTCACTAAGGTGCATAACGAGGCAAAGAGGTTCGCCGGCCAGGACTACGACATCCTGCTCATCGGGCACGAGGGGCACGAGGAGGTCGAAGGCACCGCCGGTGAGGCGCCCGAGCACATCCAGCTTGTCGACGGCCTCGACTCCGTCGACCGGATCCAGGTGAAGGACCCGTCCAAGCTGGTCTGGCTGTCGCAGACCACGCTCTCGGTCGACGAGACCAACGAGACGGTGGCCAAGCTCAAGGAGCGCTTCCCCACGCTGATCGACCCGCCCAGCGACGACATCTGCTACGCGACCCAGAACCGCCAGGTCGCGGTGAAGGAGATCGCCGCCGAGTCGCAGCTGGTCATCGTGGTCGGGTCGGAAAACTCCTCCAACTCCAAGCGCCTGGTCGAGGTGGCCAAGGACTACGGCGCCGACGCGTCCTACCTGGTCGACAACGCCACCTTCATCCGCGACGAGTGGCTCGACGGCGTGACCACGGTCGGCGTGACCAGCGGCGCCTCGGTGCCGGAAGAGCTGGTCGCCGAGGTGCTCGCCCGGCTGGCCGCGCACGGGTTCGACGACGTCGCGGAGGTCGAGCCGGTCCACGAGAGCGTGCGCTTCGCCCTTCCCCACGAGCTCCGCAAGGACCTCCGGGTCTCCTGACCTCCGCCCGCGCGGCCGCGTCGGCCCCCGGGCGGTCCCGGGTGCCGCGCGGCCCGCCTGGTCCTCGACAGGCGTGCTGCCGTTTGGCCTGGCCGGTCCTTGATAGGCGGTCCGCCGTGTGGCGGGGGCCCTCGATAGGCGACCCACCATGCGTTCTAGATGATCAGCCCGCCGTGGGACGCGGCCGGCAGCTCGTCGGCTGCGTCGGGTCAGTCCTCGGTGCGTGGCGTGCCGTACACCTTGGGCTCGAAGTAGCCCTCCGGCTCCGGTACGAACGACTGGCGCGGGCGCGGCACCTCGGCGCCCGCCCGTAGCTCTTCACGCAGGTCGCGTACGTTGTCGCGCAGCCCCCGGCGCCAGGCGACGACGAGCACGATCGCCGAGCCCGCGAACAGCCAGGGCGCCCCCTGCGACAGCGAGGCGATCAGACCGAGCAGGAGCGACTGCGCGATCGACACCGAGCCGAGCGCCCGGCCCAGCTCGACGAAGAGCGTCGCCACGAAGAACACCAGCGGCGGCGTGACCACCAGCGACAGCAGCTCGCGCGGGTTGACCAGGAGCACGCCGAGCAGGCTCGCCACCACGAACACCGGCCCGACCACGATCGGCAGGTTGATCAGGGCGGCCACGACATAGGCCGCCAATGTGGCGATCAGGGCGAGCGCGATGGCACCGCGAGCGGTCAGCCTGACGGCCGATCGCTTGCCTTTCTCACTCATTGCCCCCGCCCCCCTACTGCGACCCGTTGGCCAACTTACCGTTCGCGTGCGAGATCAGAGACGAGGTTTCCAGCAGTTCGGGCGAGGCCAGTGGCCTGGGCAGGCCCTCCAGCATCTCCGGAGAGTCGAGCTCGCGGTCGACGACGCCCAGATCGTGCAGCTTGCGTGCGCTGACGAGTACGCGGCTTTCGAGGGATCCCACAGTCTTGTTGTACGCCTCGACGGCCCGGGTCAGGGACTTGCCCAGGGACTCGACATTCCTTCCCAACGACGAGAGCCGCTCGTACAGCTCCTTGCCCAGTTCGAACACCGCGCGCGCGTTCTCGCTCAGCGCGGCCTGCTGCCAGGCGTACTGGGCGGTGCGCAGCATGGTGATCAACGTGGTCGGGGTGGCGATGTGCACGCGGCGCGTCATCGCGTACTCCAGCAGCGCCGGATCCCGCTCCAGCGCGGGCGCCAGGAACGCCTCGCCGGGGATGAACAGCACCACGAACTCCGGCGACGGGTTGAACCCCTGCCAGTACGTCTTGGCGGCCAGCCGGTCGACGTGCTCGCGTACGTGCCGGGCGTGCGCGTCGAGCCGTACGGTGGCCAGCGAGTCGTCGGACGCCTCCGCGGCCTCCAGGTAGGCGGCCAGCGACACCTTGGAGTCGATCACGATGTTCTTGCCGCCGGCCAGCCGCACGATCATGTCGGGCCGCATGGCGCCCTCGGTGACCTGCTCGTCGAAGTCGCAGTAGCGCTGCATCCCGGCGATCTCGGCGACCCTGCGCAACTGCAGCTCGCCCCACCGGCCGCGGGCCTCGGGCCGTTGCAACGCCCGGACCAGCGCCGTGGTCTGCGAACGCAGCTCCACATTGCTCTGCCGGACGAACTCCATCTGCTTGGCCAGCTCGGCACGGGCGGCACGCTGCCCCGACTCGGTGTCGCGCAGTTGCGCCTCGACCCGGGTGAGCGCGTCCTTCAGCGGCTCGACCAGATGCTCGACCGCCTGCCTGCGCTGGTCGAGGTCGCCGCTCGCCTCGGCGCGGCTGGCGGCCAGTCTGGTCTCGGCCAGCTCCAGGAAGCGGATGTTGTTGACGTCGAGCGCCCGGGTGGACAGGGCCTGGAAGCGCTCGGCGAGCTGCTCCTCGACGTAGACGAGCTTGTCGGCGGTCGATCTGGCCCTGGCTTCGGACTCCGCCACGCGCACCGCCGCCCGGGTGCGGGCGATCATGAACCCGATGGCCAACCCAACGGCCAGGCCGATGAGAAGCGAGACGACATCCACTCCATCGCTATCCACTCCATTGATGATTGCAGGACATCGGTCGTGGATCTGTCCGACACGCTTGGGCGTTCCGCTTGTGCGGCTCCCCGATGGTCACTCAGAGTGTCTGTATGATTACCGGATCGCGGGGCGCGCTGCCGCTCGTGGCGGCGCTCGCCGTGACGGCCGGCGTGCTCGCGCTGGCGGCGGTCGTCGTCCGCGCCCACTCCGCGAGCCCCGTCGCCGCTCCGGACCCCGGACCGGCGTTGCGGTGGGAGCCCGGCGCGTGCGTGCGCGGTTCCGCGGAGCGCTACGACCTGACGCCGTGCAACGGCGGCGACTCCGAGGTGGTCGCCGTGACCGCCGATCCGCCGGGTCCCGGCGCCTGCCCCGACGACGTCGACGACGTCCTGCGCATCGACGGAGGGCGCGCGGCCTGCGTACGCAACTTCCTCGACCCGCACCCCGGCGCGCCGGGCGGTGGCGGGGGAGTGCTCAGGCCGGGCGACTGCGTCGCGCTCGACGGCCGCGAGCGGCCGTGTTCCGAGTCCGGCTGGTACGGCAGAGCCGTCGCGCTCGTCCGTACACCGTCTAAATGCCCCGCGACCACCCTCGACACGCTCACCTTCGACCACGCGGCACCCGGCACGCTGACCGGCGACGCCGTGATCTGTCTCGGCGCCGGCGGCAAGGTGCTCGACCGGGGAATGTGCGTGGCCGAGCCGGGCCCCGGCGTGGTGACCAGGTCGGCGATCGACCGGGTCTCCTGCGCGTCGAAGAGGGCCTGGGCGCGGGTGGACGCCTTCGCCGAGTCCGCCGAAAGCTGCCCGGACGGCTCCGAGCGCTACCTGGAGGCTCGGGGCGCCTATCGTCCCGTGACCTGCCTGCGTCTTGTGAGCAAGTAAACTCGCCAAACGTGAGTCTCTCCATTGGCATCGTCGGTCTGCCCAACGTCGGCAAGTCCACGCTCTTCAACGCGTTGACCAAGACCGGCAACGCCCTAGCCGCGAACTACCCGTTCGCCACCATCGAGCCCAACGTGGGCATCGTGGGCGTGCCCGACGACCGCCTGCCCAAGCTGGCCGAGATCTTCTCCTCGGCCAAGGTGCTGCCCGCCAAGGTGGAGTTCGTCGACATCGCGGGCCTGGTCAAGGGCGCGTCGGAGGGGCAGGGGCGGGGCAACCAGTTCCTCGCCAACATCCGCGACACCGACGCGATCTGCCAGGTGATCCGGGTCTTCACCGACCCCGACGTCACGCACGTCGACGGCGAGATCTCCCCCAAGCGCGACATCGAGACCATCAACACCGAGTTGATCATGGCCGACCTGCAGACGGTCGAGAAGGCCGTCCCGCGCCTGCAGAAGGAGGCGCGGCACAACAAGGACAAGAAGGCCGCGCTGGAGGCCGCCGAGGCCGCGCTGGCCGTGCTGGAGACCGGCAAGACCATCTTCGAGAGCGGGCTCGACCGCGACGAGCTGCGCGAGCTCCACCTGCTGACGGCCAAGCCGTTCCTGTACGTGTTCAACCTCGACGCCGACGAGCTGATCGACTCGGCGCTCCGAGAGCAGCTCTCCACCCTTGTCGCCCCGGCCGAGGCGGTCTTCCTCGACGCCAAGATCGAGTCGGAGCTGGTGGAGCTCGACGACGAGGAGGCGCTGGAGCTGCTGCAGTCGGTGGGCCAGGAGGAGTCCGGCCTGTCGCAGCTGGCCAGGGTGGGCTTCGAGACGCTCGGCCTGCAGACCTACCTGACGGCCGGGCCCAAGGAGACCAGGGCCTGGACGATCCGCAAGGGCGCCACCGCCCCCGAGGCCGCCGGCGTGATCCACACCGACTTCCAGCGCGGCTTCATCAAGGCCGAGGTCGTGTCGTTCGACGACCTGGTCGAGGCGGGCTCGATCGCCAGCGCCCGCTCGGTGGGCAAGGCCCGCATCGAGGGCAAGGACTACGTCATGCGTGACGGTGACGTGGTGGAGTTCCGCTTTAACGTCTGATTTCCGGATAGGTGAGACGTCAACCACTTTGGGCCCCTACGCGTCGAATCGTCACAGCGTTTACGCTGACTCGGGAGGGCCCTCATGATCCGTCGCATCATCCGGAAACGACGTCCAGCACCTTCACTCACGGGTATCAGCCTCGAAGAGGAGCTCGCCCTGTTGCGGGTCGAGCTCATGTACGGCCTGCGCGTCAATCGCGAGGAGTACCTGCGCAGGAAGGTGGACGAGCGCGAAGAGCTCGCCACGCGGATACGTGACCAGGACGCCGCCACCATGCTCGAAGACCTCCGCGGCTCGCTGGAGCGGTCGGTACGGCCCACGGTGGTCGATCTGCGGAGCAGGAGACGACACGACCCGGGACAGGACCCAGAGCCTGCCTGAGGGCGCGCCACGCACCAGGCCGCAGGCCCCTGAGGGGGTGTGCGGCCGTTCGCGTGCTATACCAATTCCGCAGGTCAAAGAGAGTCCATGGCTGCTTTGGACAGGAATCCATGGCCGCCGGGCTATGCCAATACCGGCCTCTGGCCTGGTCAAATGCCCATTTGGCAGGGCAAATTGCAAGGGTTGGCGCTCCAGCGTGTCATGCGCACCTGGTTTGCCCATGGACGGCGATGCCTGCAGCATGGGCGTGGCTTTCCTGGAACAATGGCGGAGGCAGGTAGTGTGACTGCTTTACCGCAGATGATGGGGATCGGCAACGGACGACACCGCGCCAGCCCGGGGGATCGGCGCGAGCGGAGGCGTGATGGCTCGTAGGTCAACCGTCCAGCAGGGTCCTCGGATCCCTGGCGACCCCGAGCTTTCGGCACGCCAAGACATGGCCGATTTCGACGTGTCGCCTGCCCGCAGGCCGCGCCGTGGCGGCTGGTCGGGCGCCGGCGGGCGATGGCTGGTGTGGACCGGTCGCATCATTCTCTGGGCACTTATCGCAGTTATCGTGGTCAATGGGGTCCGTGCCCCATTTGAGAGGTTTACTCAGGGGAGCACGGCGACTCCGAATGAGGCGCCCGTGGCCAATCACGGATTCCCGGTCGACCGTGGCATGGCGTTCGCCGCCCAGTTCGCCGGCGTCTATCTGAATTTCAGTCCAGCCGACGCGCAGAGCAGGTCGGGCAAGCTGGCCGCGTTCCTGGCCGATGGCATGGATCAGCAGATGGGCTGGGACGGCAACGGCAAGCTGGCCGCCGTCGCGATCCAGCCGTACGACATCGAGGCCACCGACGCCAACGACGCGATCGTCACCGTGGCCTTCCAGACGGGCTCCCGCCGGATGATGCTGTCGGTCCCGATCTATTACTCGGCTGACGGCACCGGCAAGTTCGTCGTCTCCGGTCGGCCCGCGATACTGCCCGCACCGGGCCGGGCCGACCTGCCCCAGCTCGCCAAGCCCGAGAACGACGACGCCGTCGCCGCCGAGCTCAAGCCGCAGATGGAAGATTTCTTCAAGAACTACGGCTCGGGCGACACGACGGGCTTGCAGCGCTATGTCGCCGCAGGCAAGAGCATCGCGAGTTTCGGCGGGGCCTTCACCTTCGCCGAGCTCAAGGAGATCGTGGTGCCTGTGGGGGGCGCCACCAGGGAGATCCAGGTGGTCGTGGTGTGGAGCGTGCCCAACGGCGCGGCCCCGTCAGCCGACCCGACTAGCACCGACCCCAACGCGGCCGGTGCCCGCCTGGAGCAGGCATATCGCCTCACCGTCGAGAAGCAGGGCGACAAATGGTACGTCGATGACATCCGCGGCGCCGGTCGGGCCGTTGGGTAGACGCACTCACGCACTGCTGATCGGTAACCCCGGGAGGACAAAGAAGTGATCTTGAAAACGATACTGCTCAACATGATCGAACTGGCGCCAACGCCCGCCCCCACCGGGATCGACTCCGCGGGGCTCGCCAACTTCCTGCGGGCCTTCTTCGCTCCGCTCTTCCTCGTCGTCGTATCCGTGGTCGCCCTCTTTTTCCTCTTCACGAGGGAGATCACGAGGTTCGTCCAGTTCCTCATCCTGGCCATCGCCATCGGCGTGATCTTCTACGTTCCCAACATCATTGAGGTGACGGCGAAGGCAATCGCGGGAGCACTGGGCATCAAGTAAAGGGTTGAGACCGCTCAGGGGCGGTCATTGTACGAGCGGGTGGAGAGGAGGACCGCGTGGACCTGCCCACGTATACCAATATTTGGCGAATCGAGAAGCGGCTCTACAAGCTGTACGACCTACGGCTGCCGATGCCGCTCCCCATCGTGTGGATCGGCGTGTTCGTCGGCGTCCTGGCTCCATGGTCCCTGCTCCTCATGCTCGTGGGCATCCAATTTCACGCACCATGGCACGTGCTTTACCTGGTGCCGCCGGGCATCGTCACCTGGCTGTCCACCCGGCCGGTGATCGAGAACAAGCGCCTGACCGAGCTCCTGCAGTCGCAGCTGCGTTACGTGGGCGAGCCGCGGGCCTGGTGCCGGATGGCGCCGACGGCCGAGCCCGAGGTGATCACCTTCGCGGGCCGCGTCTGGCGGGTCACGCCCAAGCGGGCCAAGGCGCCACGCAAGGCGCGCCAGCCCCAGCGCAAGCGCCGCGCCGAGCTCGCCATCGCCGCCGAGTCCGTCGCCGGGACCAAACTGTCTGCCGCCGGGAGCAATCTGTCTGCCACCGGGACGAAGCCGGCTGTCGGCGCCGAGCCGGTGACCGGGCCGCGCCAGGTCCGCCCCGCGGTCGCGGCTGCCGCCGCGGCGGCGGCGCAGGCTCCGGTCGCGGAGTCCAGGCCCGCCCGTCCCGGCTGGGGCTCGGCCCCGCGCCGCGGCACCGCCCCCGCCCTGGGCGCCGACCTGGCTGCCCAGTCTGAGACCCCCACGAGCCCGGACAAGACACTCGCGATGGGCTCTCGGTCGTCGTCGGGGATGGGGTCGCGGGGAGGTACGCGGTCGGAGGGGACGCCTCTGGACGACTATGAGGTCCCTCAGGCGGACGAGCGGCGCCGGGGCGCCGCGGGGCGCGACGAAGTGCCGCGGACCGGGGGGCGGGGAGACTCGCCGGCCTCGGTTGTGCGCGGGAAGGGCGCGGCTCGGGAGGGCGTCTCTGACGTCGGCCGCATGGCTGGGTTCGTGCCGGGAGCTGACGAGTCGCAGGCCGTTCAGGAAGCGCACGCCGTACGGGAAACGCGGGAAGTACGAGGAACGCGAGAAGTACGAGAGACGCCGGTCGAGTCGCAGTCGCCGGAAGGGGCTGCGGAGGGCCGCAACGCGTCGCGTGTGGACCGGCCCGCCGCGTCCGGGAAGCCGATCGACACGGAGGCACTCCGGCGGCTCCGCAAACTCGCCGCGAGCGCCGACACCCCGCCGCCCAGCGAGACAGCGCGCACCGAAGTGACGCGCGCGGACGCGGCCCGGGCAGAGACGGCGCGCGCGGATGCGACCCGCCAGGAGGCGGCGCGTGGTGAGGTTGCGCGCGCAGAAGCGACCCGTGCGGAGGTGACCCGCCAGGAGGCGGCGCAGGCTGAGGCGACCCGCCCGGAGACAGCGGGCTCGGAGACAGCGGGTCTGGAGGCGGCGCGCTCGGAGGCGACCCGTGCTGAGGTGACCCGCCAGGAGGTTGGGCGCGCAGAAGCGACGCATGCGGATGCGATCCCCCAGGAGGCGGCGCACGCTGAGGCGACCCGCCCAGAGACAGCGGGCTCGGAGACAGCGGATCCGGAGGCGGCGCGCACTGAGGTGTTGCGCGGTGGAGTGGGGTCTCGGGATGTCGCGGCTGGTGGAGTCGTGGAGGAGGGGCGGCGAGCGGAGGCGGGCGGGTCCTCGGGTGAGGGGTCGCGGCAGGACGCGGGTGTTTCCGAGGAGGTTCGTGCGCCTGGGGCGGACGAGGTGGCGCGTGATCAGCACCGGAAGGGGCAGCCGCCCAGGCAGGGCCCGTCGCTGGTGCTGCCGGACGCGCAACGGCTCTGGCCGCTCAGTCCCGAGGGCAAGCCGGTGCGGTTCATCCGGCCGGTGACGGGCGACGACGAGGCGCAGGAGACGGCTCCAGTTGGGCGCGACGAGCCCACGACCACCGCATCCGTCCACGAGATCGGCCCCGCCAGGAGCGAGCGGGCCCGTCAGGACGTCGGCCCCGCCAAGACCGAGAGGGCCGGTCAGGACGTCGGCCCCGCGAGGAGTGGGCGAGCCGGGTCGGATGCGAGTGAGCCCGGTAGGGCCGCAGCGTCCAGGGCCGAGCCGGCAGGAAGCGGGACGTTCGAGAGTGGGCCCGGTGAGAGGGAGCCGGGCGGGCGGGCGCCTGCGGCCAGGCAGGTCGCTCCGGGGCCCAAGCCTGGCGAACGGGTGCGGCGGGTCGAGTCCGTGGTGGGTCGCGACTCCGGTGGCTGGCGGCGGATCGCGCAGGTGGTCGTCGGTGGTGGCAATGTGCGGACCGACGGGTCGGAGGTCGACGAGGCCAGGGCGCGGGCGGTGTTCAGCGGCAGTCGCCGGGTCGTGGTGCTCGGCTGCACCGGCGGCGCCGGGCAGAGCACGACCGCGCTGATGCTGGGCCACACGTTCGCCACGTATCGCGACGACCGGGTCGTGGCCATCGACGCCAACACCGGCGGCAACACCCTGACCAGCAAGATCGAACCGGAGACCCCCGAGACGCTGGCCTCGCTGCTGTCCGGGCTCGACCGGGTCAGCGGCTATCTGACCATGCGGGGCTACACCACCCGCACCACGTCGGGGCTCGAGGTGATCGGCGCCGACACCGACGCGGGCGCCGAGCAGCGGCTGTCCGACCGGACGCTGTTCTCCGACCATCGGCTGGGCCAGGTCATGCACCTGCTCGACCGGCACTACAAGCTGGCCGTCATGGATCCGGCCGCCGCGCTCGCGGCCCGCGTGCTGCCGTACGCCGACCAGCTGGTCCTGGTGGTCCCGGCGAGTGAGGAGGCGGCGGAGGCGGTGGCGATGACGTACGAGTGGCTCGACGGGCACGGCTGCGCGGACCTGCGCAGGCGGGCGGTCATGGTGGTCAACGGCGTGAGCAGGCGTTCGATGGCCGACGTCGAGCAGGCGGAGTCGGTGGCCCGCGGCAGGTGCCGGGCCATCGTCAGGGTCCCCTGGGAGGACGACCTGGCGCCGGGTGGCGACGGGGTCGTCGATCCCGGGCAGTTGCGCGCGGCCGGGCGGCGGGCCTATCTCGCCCTCGCCGGGGTCGTGGTCGCGGGCTTTGCGGCAAAGACGGTCCGTCCGAGCGAAGAGGAGTTGGCGAGTGACCCCCCGGGCACGAGAATCGGTGAGCGATAAGTGAACGTGCGAGCAGGTCTGACTTGTTCATGCGCCGAGGGGGCGGCATGAGCAGGGCGTCACGAGCGCATCAGCGCCTGGCGGTCCGCTATTTCGACGACCGCATCCTGCTCACCAACACCTCCGCATGGGCGTATTTCCGCCTTCCGACGGTCAGCTATGAGTTCGTCACGCCCGAAGAGCGTGAGGCGCTGGCCACCAACATCACGATCGCGCTGGCCACGATCAGGATGCCCGACGCCGAGGTCCACCTGAGGGTCGCGCACCGCACCTATCCCGCGGCCGAATGGGCGATGGCGCTCAACGCCACCTCCGACGAGGGGTCGGGCTGGCGCGACTATCTGGAGGAGATGTACCGGCACGTCTGGGCCAAGGACTTCTGGTCCAAGGAGGTCTATCTCGGCGTCCGCCTCGGCCCTCGGGGCAAGCAGATGGGCGACGGCGTGTTCTCGCAGCTCTTCGGCTTCTACCAGCGTACGGAGAAGGCGCTCGGGATCGAGGACGACCATGTGCCGGACAGCGAGATCGGCAGATGGACCGAACAGGCCGAACGCCTGGGCCGGGCGCTCGCGTCCAGCGCCCTCTACGCCAGGCACGCCACCTCCGTTGAGGTGGCGTGGCTGTTCCAGCACTCGGCCGCGGGCGCGCTCGGTGACCCGCCGCCGTCGGCGAGCCCGAAGCGGCGCTGGGGCAAGGGCGAGATCGAGTCGCTGGTCGAGGGTGAGATCCACAACGGCAGGTCGCTGCTGCGCATCGTGCAGCCGCAGGGCGACTCCTATGTCGCGCAGCTGTCGTTCGCCCGCTTCCCGGACATCATGCCGTTCCCGGACGGCGAGCCGTGGTTGCACTTCGCCGACCAACTGCCCTTCCCCGTCGAGGTCTCGTCGCGGATGCGGCTCATCCCGCCGGTCAAGGCGTCGAAGGACGTCGCGCGCAAGCTCGCGCACGCGCGCGACATGGACATCCACATCCGCGAGGCCGGCGCCGAGGCGCCGCTCGCGCTGGCCGAGCAGATCGACGCGGCCCGCATGCTGGAGCACGGCATCACGAAGGAACGACTGCCCTTCGTGTACGGCTGGCACCGGCTGATCGTGTCGGCCCCGACCGAGGACATGTGCGTCCAGCGGGTCGAAGCGGTCGTCGAGCACTACCGTGACATGGGCATCGACGTGGTCAACTCGACCGGTGACCAGTTCTCGCTGTTCTGCGAGGCGCTGCCGGGGGAGAAGGTCAGGGTCAACGCCTATGCCCAGCGGCAGCCGCTGCGGACGATCGCCGGCGGTATGGCCACGGCGACCGTGGACCTGGGCGACCGTCTGGGCGACGGCAGCGAAGGCTGGCTCGGTCCATACATCGGCGAGACCGTCGGCAGGGCCCGCAGCATCGTGCACTTCGACCCGCTGGTCGCGGCCACCCGCAACCGGCCGACGGCCATCGCGATCACCGGCGAACCCGGCGGCGGCAAGACCACACTCGCGCTGCTGATGATCTACCAGATGGCGTTGCGCGGCGTCACCGTCGCCGTGATCGACCCCAAGGGCGATGCCGAGTCGCTGGTCCAGCTGCTGCAGAAGCGCGACCGCAAGGCCCGCGTCATCCCGCTCGGCTCGGCCGCGCCCGGCCTGCTCGACCCGTTCTCGTTCGGCGACGACATCGCGGCCAAGAAGACCATGGCCACGGAGACACTGCGGCTGCTGCTGCCCCGGATGTCGGAGGAACGCGAGTCGGCGATGATCCAGGCCGTCGCGGCCGTGTCCAACGGGGTGGATCCGTCGCTCGGCAAGGTGGTGGAGTTCCTGGAGCAGTCCGCGGACGCCGCCTCCAAGAACCTGGGCGCCGTGCTCCGTTCCATGTCGGAGATGCGGCTGGCCAAGCTCTGCTTCGACCCTTCAGGAGGCGACCAGGTCGACACCGAGGGCTGGACGACCGTGTTCACGCTCGGCGGCCTGACGCTGCCCGACGTGGCGACGGGGCGTGATGACTACTCCTATGAGCAGCGGCTGTCGGTCGCGCTGCTCTACCTGGTCTCCCAGTTCGCCCGGCGGCTGATGAACAGCCTGGACCGCCGTGCGCCGAAGGCGATCTTCCTGGACGAGGCGTGGGCGATCACGTCCACGCCGGAGGGCGCCAAGCTGGTGCCGGAGGTCAGCCGCATGGGTCGTTCCCGCAACACCGCGCTGGTGCTCGTCTCTCAGAACGCCGGTGACCTGCTGAACGAGCAGGTCACCAACTGCCTGTCCTCGGTCTTCGCGTTCAGGTCCACCGAGCGGGTGGAGGTCGATCACGTCATGTCCCTGCTCGGCGTGGAGGCGTCGGAAGAACACAAGGCCGTACTGAGATCACTCGGCAACGGAGAATGCATTTTCCGCGATCTGGATGGCAGGGCGGGGCGCATCGGAGTAGACCTGATCTCCGATGACCTGCTTCGTTGGCTCGATACGAATCCGACACACGACAAACCCAGCGACAGCGGGCATCATGATCGACAAGGGGGAGTAAGCGGCAGAGCGCAGGAGGTGCGGTCATGAAGTTCCGGCTATCCAGACGTTTCGCGCTCGCTTTGGCCCTGCTCGTGAGCATCCTCGTGGTGCCGATCGTGGTGGGCGCGCTCTCACCCGCCACCGCGGCGGCTCCCTGCGACCTGTCCGGCGCGCTCGCTCCCGAGGTGATCGGCAGCGGCTCCGACGGCATGATGCAGCCGCCCGTGCCCGAGGGCGGCGCCCCGGCCGCGCCGACCACCAACTACGCCCAGTTCGGCATGAGCGGGCAGTTCTGGCACACCTACGACCTGGGCTGCTCCGACTTCGCCGCGGTGCTCGGCAACACCTGGGCCAACACGATCTTCCTGTGGGCCAAGGCGATCGACCGGGTGACCATCACCACGTACCAGGCCGCCGCCACGGAAGGACCGCTGCAGTCCATCAAGGACGTGGTCGACGACATCGTGGTGAACCTGTCGAACGCCATGTACTGGCCGTTGCTCCGGCCCCTGGTCATCATCGGCGCCATCTGGCTGGCCTGGTACGGGCTGATCCGCAAGCGGGCCACCACCACCGCCGAAGGCGTGATCTGGATGGTGCTCGCGGTCACGGTCGCGACGTGGTTCTTCAGCAGGCCCGGCGACTTCACCGGCCTCGGCAAGATCGTCACGGACAAGACCGGCGAGGTGGTCAACTCGGCCTTCTCCGGCCTGCCCGGTGCGGGCGGCGCCTCCTGCCTGCCCGGCCCCGGCCAGACGAACCCGCAGGTCAAGGCGGGCGGCTACGGCCAGACCGGCACGCCCGGGGTCGACCAGAACGCCGAGGCGCTGTGGTCCACGCTGGTCTGCAAGCCCTGGCTGATGGGCATGTTCGGCACCGCCGACCCCAACCAGCCGATCGTGCGCGACTTCGGCCGGACGATGCTGGAGACCCAGTCGATCCCGGCCGCAACGGCCAATCAACCGGCTCCAGACGTCGGCGCTCATCAGGCAAAATACGCTGAGATCGCGGAGAAGCTCAAGAACGACTCGCGCTACATGATCTTCTCTGGACGGGACTGGACCAGCAGGCTCGGCGTGGCCATCGGCGCGCTGATCGCCGCTCTGGTCGCCGGGGTGCTCATCTTCCTGGTGGCGGTCTCGCTGCTGGTGCTGAAGGTCGGGTTCCTGTTGCTGCTCATACTCGGGCCGGTGTTCCTGCTGATCGGCGTGCATCCGGGCAGCGGGCGGATCATCGCCATGCGGTGGGTGGAGATGCTGATCGGCACGCTGCTCCGGCAGGCCGTGCTCGCGCTCGTGCTCGGCGTGCTGGTGTACGGCTACGCGCTGATCATCTCGACCGCCATGCCGTGGGGGTTGCAGATCCTGTTCATGGCGTTGCTGACGATCGCGGTGTTCTTCTACCGGCGGCCGTTCCAGCACCTGTTCGCCTCGATGAACGGGCACACGCTGACCACGCGGATGCTCGGCGAGGCCGCGAGCTCCTCCGTACTGGAGCGGTCGTCCTCGGCGCTGCCGCCGGTGGCGGCGGCCAGGATCGGCCGCTGGGGCGCGCGCAAGGCCGAGCCCCTCGTCCAGGCGGCCGCGATGGGCGCCTCGGCGGGCACCGCGGCGGCCGCGGCCACGGTCGCCCAGGGGCGGGCCCGCGGGCAGGAGGGTGCGGAGGGCACGGCCGCGTCCGGCACCCGGGTGCCCGCCACGGCCGCGCCGCTGAACACCGACCAGCAGGGCGGGAAGGCCGCGGGCCGGCAGGTGCCGGCGCCGCGTGCCGGGGCCGCGCCGCCGCTCAACCTGAGCGGCACGCCGACCCGTACCCGTGGCACTACTCCGGCATCCGGTGGAGCCCGGGCGTCGGGCGGCTCGTCAGGTGGTTCCGCGGCCGGCGCCGGGAGCGGCGCGGGCGGCGGAGGTGGCTGGTTCGGCGGGCGTTCCGGGGGCGGCTGGGCTTCACGTGGTGGCTCGGGCGGCTCCGGTGGCACCAGGTCGGGTGGCACCCGGTTCGGCGGATCAGGCGGGTCGGGCGGGTCTCGATCGGGCGGTTCCGGGTCGGGTGGGTCCTGGCTGGGTGGCTCGGGTCGTTCCGGCGGCTCGGGTGGTTCCGGCGGCTCCGGCGGTTCGGGCGGGGCTCGGCCGGCGAGTCGTGGTTCGTCGGGTGGCGGCGGTGGTTCGGGTTCGCGTCGCCCGGCCGACGAGCCGGCGAGCCGCTCCTCCGAGGCGCCGCCGCTCTGGCTGCCGAGCAGTCGCCGCGGCAGCGGCTCCAGTGGTGACGAGCCGTCCGTGCCGTTCTGGCTCAAGCCCAGCAATCCGGACAGGGACTGATCATGGCGCAGCCGGGTGACAAGCGGGGAGTCGCCTTCGCCGCCATCGTGGCGGTCATCGCCGCCGTCGGCATCTACCTGACGATGTGGCCGGACTCCGGTGACACGGACGCCGGGCAGCCGTCCGCCGGCCGGACCACGACCGTCTCACCGGCTGCGCCGAGCAAGCCGCTGGCGACCGCCAGCGGCAAGCCGTTCGACATCTACTCCTACCTGCCGATGACGAAGGAGCAGCTCGCCGCGGCGGCCGACCTGGCTGAGCGGTTCACCGCCGCGTACGGGACGTACCGCTACGACGAGGAGCCGTCGGCCTACGCGAATCGGGTCAAGGTGTTCACCACCGCAGATTTCGGCAACGTCCTGGCGAGGACGCGGACCTCGCCCGGCACCGTCGACCATGACCGAGCCGACGAGATCGTGGCCGCCGGAACGGCCAAGATGAAGGAGATCAGGCAGGTCGAGCAGTCGTCGGTCGTCTTCGTGGTCACCGGAACACAGCAGATCACCGCCAAGAGCGGCAACAAGCAGCTCGTGGACGACTACGCGGTCACGGTGAGCCAGATGGGCTCCGACTGGCGGGTCTTCGACCTGCAACCCGCCGACGACGGCCAGGACGGAGACACCCAGGGGTGAACACCTCCCGCGCCCACGTCGCCCTGGCGGTCGGAGTCGCCGGGGTGCTGCTCCTCGCCGTCATCATCATGTCGCCGATGCTCATGACCTCGATCCCGTCGTTCCTCGGCAGCGGAGGCACCGGCCGTACCGACTGCCTCGACGGCGGCACCCCCGTACAGGAGGTGTCCGACACCGGCGCCGCGGACATCCCGGCCGACTACCTGGAGCTCTACAAGAAGTACGGCAAGAAGATCGGCGTCCAGTGGAACATCCTGGCCGCCGTCGGCAAACGCGAGACCGACCACGGCCGTTCGAACATGGCGGGCGTCAAGAGTGGCACCAACTACGCGGGCGCGGCCGGGCCGATGCAGTTCCTGATCAGCACGTGGGGCGGCAAGGCGCAGATCGCGATGTCGTCGAAGTTCAGTGGGTACGCCTCCGACGGCAACGGTGACGGCGTCGGTAACGTCTACGATCCCGCCGACGCCATTCTGGGCGCCGCGAAGATGCTCAAGCGCAACGGCGCTCCGGAGAAGGTACGGCAGGCGCTGTTCATCTACAACCGCGCTTGGTGGTACGTCGACCAGGTCGAGCAGATCGCCAAGGGCTACGCCAAGTCCGGTGACGTCGAGGTGCCGCCGCAGGCCGACGACTCCTGCGACGATCCGCTGGTCGAGGCCGCGCCGAGCGACGTGGTGGCCAAGATCCTGGAGTTCGCGCTGGCCCAGCGCGGCAAGCCGTACCTGTGGGGCGGGACCGGACCCGACGCGTTCGACTGCTCCGGCATCATCTACGCCGCCTACCGGGCGGCGGGGTTGTTGATCCCGCGGACCACGTTCGGGCAGTGGCCGTTCGGCGTGAAGATCTCGCAGGGCGAGGAACAGGCGGGCGACCTGGTGTTCTTCAACGCCGGGCCGGGCACGGGACCCGACAACCCCGGACACGTCGGGATGGTCGTGTCGAAGGGCAAGATGGTGGAGGCGCGCTGCACGCTGTGCGGGCCGATCAAGGTGACCAGCTACCAGGCGCGCGACAATATCGTGGGTTTCACCCGACCGTTACAGAACCCCGACGTGCTCGAACAGCTGAAGAAGCTGCAGAATGCCGCACTATGACAGTGATCGTGGTAGCGGCAGTGATCGTTTCGTCAGACGGGCGCGTGCTCGCCGCGCAACGGGCCGAGCCGCCCGCGCTCGCCGGCGGGTGGGAGTTCCCGGGCGGCAAGGTGGATCCCGGCGAGGCTGAGGTCGAGGCGCTGATCCGGGAGTGCCGCGAGGAGCTCGGGGTGACCGTGTCCGTGGGCGCACGGGTCGGCGGTGACTGGCCGCTGTCCGAGGGGTACGTGATGCGGGCTTGGCTGGCCACGGTGGCCTCGGGTGTGCCGGAGGCCAAGGAGCATCTGGCGCTGCGGTGGCTCGGGCCCGGCGAGTACTACGACGTGGCGTGGCTCCAGGCGGATCTGCCGCTCATGAACGCCGTGGAAGATCTGCTCAGGCAGGATTAACCGTCTCCTCTGAGTGACATAACGATTACTACGAGTAATGTCACTCGGCCGGGGGGAGGCGACGTGGTCAGACATGGCTGGATCGTGGCGGGGGCACTGGCCTTCGCCGGGGCGTCGGTTGTGGTGGGCATACAGTGCGAGCCTGTGGCGGCCCAGGTCTTCAGGGCCGCTGGAGCGGCTGGGATGGCGCTGGTGTTCGAGCGGCTGGGGGATCCGGCTGACTTCGGGAAGTGGGTACGGACCGGGGACGCGCTGCGCTTTCGGGTGAGTCTGGACGGGCTGGGGCACGACGCCCGGCTCGCGGTGGCGACCAGCCCGGCGCGGGCTCTCACGTCGATGAGGTGTCCCGGCTTGCCTGTTGCGGCCTCTGGGGGGTCGAGCACGGGGCTGGGTGAAAGCGGGCTTACGGCGGGCGGACTCCAAACCGGTGGGCTTCAGACGGGTGGGCTTCAGGCGGGTGGGCGACCGGTTGGCGGAGGGCCGGTGCCAGACGGCGCCCTGGCGGCCCGGACCGCGGCGGTGAACGCGCTCGCCGGTGAGGTGGCCGGCGGACGGGCGGTTGGCGGGGCCGCTACGGGTGAACAGGCGGTTGACCGGGCGTCTACGGGTGGACAAGCGGTTGGCGGGGCTCCAACGGGCGGGCAGACGACTGGTGGGGCGTCTACGGGCGGGCAGGCCACTGGTGGGCAGGGGTTCGGGGTGGTCGGGGCCGAGCCGGCATCGGTCGGTGTCCTGGCGTCTGGGCCGTCGTCGATGCTGACCGCGTCGGTGGTCACCGCGCCCACGGCGACGGCGCCGGGCGGGATCGTGCCTGGGGGCGTTCCTGCGGCTCGGGTGTGCGCGCTGGGTGATGCGGCGGGTGATCGGTCCGTGGACGTGCTGCTCACGGTGCCGCGCGGACCGAGGGAGGTCGTGCTCACGGCGGCTGCTCGGGCGCGTGAGATGGGGGGCGGTGCTGTCACGACCGTCGTCGGCTCCACTGCGACGCCCGTCAAGGCGCCAGTGAGAGCGCCAGTCAAGGGGGCGTCTGCCGAGACCCTCTCAAAAGGGGCGAAGACGTCTGTCGAGGGCATCTCAAGCAGGACGAAGGCGACTGCTGAGGGCCTCCCGAACGGGGCAAGGGCCTCTGTCGAGGGCCTCTCGAAGAGAACGCGCGGCGAGGTGGGGGTCCGTGGGAAATCCGCCGACGACGGGACGCGGACGTTCGTCGAGATCCCGCGCGGTGACCTCGCGCTGAACGGCCGGGCGGTGCGTGTAAGACCCGGCACCGACGACGCTCATCCGGCCGGTAAGGCACCTGCTGGACGGCCGGCTCCCACGAACGGCCATCCGGGCAAGTCCCATCTGCGGACCGTCTCGGCCGGTCACGGGCACGCGTCTCACGGAGTCCCGGGCGGCACGACCGTACAGGCCCAGGTCCTCCCACCGCAGACGCAACCCGAGCCCGCGCTGAGGCTGCCTCAGGTCGCTCCCCCCGTGACGCCTGTGACGCCTGTGACGCCCGTGACGCCCGGGACCGTCGTTGGCGGCACCCCAGGGTTCCCCCCTCCGGGGGCCGGCCCCGCGGGGACTTCGGGACTCGGCACCAGCGGTACGCCGGGACTTGGCACCAGCGGTACGCCGGGACTCGGCACCCCAGGACCCGGCACTCAGGGACTTGGTACTCCCGGTTTTGGCGCCGGTGCGGCGACCGGATGGGGCGCCATGACTTCGGCCGAAGAAGTCGGGGCGCCACTGCCTCTCGCCATTTCCGGCAACCGCTTTCAACCGGCCGAACGGGTGAATCCCCTGGCAGGCGTACGCGGGCTGCCGTGGGCCGCGGGCGGGATCGCGGTGCTGCTGGGAGGGCTGTGGCTGGTCGCCAGGGCGCAACGCGCGCGATTGTGGCGAAAGGTGTTGTAATTCCGTCTTTACTGTTACTTTTACCCGGCTAGGATTCCCTTGACCATGGTTTCGGGACTGCGCGGAGGGCACAGGTGGCACGTACGCGAGCGACGGCCGTGTCCGCACTGATCCTGGCCTTGGGATTGGCCGGTGCCGGTGCGGTCCCCTTCGTCATCCAGAGTGCGAACGCCTCCGCGGTGGCCTACGACCCCGACGTCGATCCTTGCGAGGCCGGGGAAGTGTGCGACATCACCCCGGAGACCACCGTCACCATCACCACGACGATGGACACTCCCACGCCGGACCCGGAAACGACGATCACCAAGACCGTCACCGCGCCCACGAAGACGACGACGAAGACGTCCACCCCGAAGCAGTCGAAGAAGCCGAGCACGTCCAGCACCCCCAGCACCCCGAAGACCACGCCCTCACAGATGCAGCCGCTCCCGTCGCAGAGCGTGGACGTGCCGTCCGTGACCCCCTCGACCACGCCGGAGGATACGGAACCGGCAGTCGTCCTGCCCAGCGTGGCGCCCACCGAGACTCCCCCGACGTCGCCATCGCTGACCTCGGCGGAGAGCCCGACGGACGAGTCGGTCCAGCTCGAAATGCGGAACGCGGCCCCCGAGTACGACCAGCAGACGGTGGCCCGGCAGCTCAGCATCCCGGCGCTCATCCTGGTGCTGCTCGCGCTGTTCGCGGTGCTCATCTTCGAGGGCCGCCTGCGCCGGATGGCCCACGCGGCGGCCGTGCGCAAGGCGGGCCCGCAGATCGGCCCGGGTCAGCCCGGCTTCCCTGGAGCTCCCGGTGGGGCTGGAGCCCCTGGACCGACCGGTTACCCGGCAGGTCCCGGCTATGCCACGGCAGCCTTCCCGGCGCCCGGTTATCCGGGTGGCACGGCGTACGCGCCGATCATCAGCTTTGTCCCCGTGCAGACCTATCCGGGCGGACAGGTCCAGTATGGCGCGGTCTACCAGGACCCGAACGTGTACGGGCAGCCCGGCTACAGCCCCGAGCAGCCGCCCACGGCGGCGGGTGAGCCTGTGGTGCTGCATCCGGATGAGTTCGACTCGTTCAGTCACGAGCCCGCCAAGCCCGACTTCGATGCCTTCAGCCGCCCCGAGGAGGAGCCGTACCGGGCTCCATTCGAGGCTCTGGTGCCCGCTGAGCAGCCGCCGGCCGACATCCCTCCCGGAGGCTCCGGCCCGTACGAGGACTCGCCTGAGCGGCCCCTGGGCGCCGCCTCGGCCGCCGAGACCGGCGACGCCGAGCCGTGGGACGCTTTCGGCCCCGCCACCACCTCGGCCACGCCAACCGCCCCGGCCGACGCACCGCTGGCCGACGCTCCGTTGGCCGACGCGCCGCCGGTCGAGGCGCCTCCTGCCGACGACGTGACCGCCATCCAGCCGCTTCCTCCGCAGGAGCCCAAGCGCCGTTGGGGCCGAAGCTAGTAACTCGGTCATGCGCTTGTCCGAAGAAGGCGGCCAAGAACGAGTCGTTACGGCGAGCGCCCCGTGAGCGTTCACGACCGGCGCTGGAATGTCGCGCGCCGACGTCGGTGGGGCGGGTAGCCCATGCGAAGCCGTACAGGATGGAAAGAACCACGTTGGCGGCACGCGGTCAGATCGCCGTGAGCACCGACGTCGGCGGGGCGCATGAAGGCGGGGGTTGCTCAGGTGCGGGCGACGGGGACCTCCCAAGGCGCACGAAGGCGGGGTGCTCAGGTGCGAGCGATGGGAGCTCGGTGGTCAGCTCAGGTGTGACCGACGGGAGTTCGGCGGTCAGCGCGGGTGCGGGGATTCAGCGAAAGCTTGAGCGCGGCTGACGCTTGTTCGACGAAACCTTAAGTTCGGGTGACGAGTTTGTCGAAGGTGTGGTCGGGGAGGAGGGCGTTCATGCGCAGGAGGAGTTTGGCCAGGTAGCCGACCGCGTAACGCGGCTTCGGGGACGTGGACTCGATGGCGGCGCGGATGCACTGGGCGACCACGGCGGGGTCGGAGGCCTTGCTGCCGGAGAAGGACTGTTCCGCGCGGTCCGCCATCGCGTTCGCCACGGCGGCGTAAGCCCCCTTGCCGGAGACCTCTCTCAGGTCGCGGGGCGTGCTCGACTCGAATTCCGTCTTGATGAGGCCGGGCTCGACGAGCACCACCTTGATGCCGAACCGGCCGACCTCCTGGCGGAGACTGTCGGTATAGCCTTCCAGGGCGTGTTTCGAGGCGTGGTACCAGCCGCCGAGCGGGAGCGAGATCACCCCGCCGATCGACGAGACGTTGACGATCGTGCCGGAGCCGCGCTCGCGCATCCCCGGCAGGACCAGCTGGATCAGCCGCGCGGGCCCGAACAGGTTGACCTCGAACTGGTGGCGCCCGCTGTCGATCGGCACGTCCTCGGCGGCGCCGTACACGCCGACGCCGGCGTTGTTCACCAGCGCGTCGATGCCCGGCTGCTCGTCGAGGACGGTGCTGACGACGCGCTCCAGGTCCTCCTCCTTCGTGACGTCCATCGCGAGGGTGTGACCGCCGGCCTGCCGGATGTCCTCCATCCGGTCGACGCGCCGGGCCACGCCGTACACCGTGTGGCCGGCACGCAGCAGTTCGAGCGCGGTGGTGTGGCCGATGCCGGCCGAGGCGCCTGTGACGAGGCAGATCTTGGCTGCCATGGAACGACCTTTCTCAGATATCACCTATGCGGTAGCGGAACAGCGACATGGCGTTCCGCATCCAGGCCATCCTCGTGAGGGCCTGGAGGGTCAGGCGGTAGTGCGGGGCGGGGATCAGTTCGAGGTTCGACAGGACGGGGACGCGGTCGAGCAGGGTGAGCCCGCCGGTCCAGTGCTCCGGCTCGTGCGGATCGGCGAGTGACGAGAGCTGCCAGCCGAGCGTCCTCGAGAAGGCGGCGAGCCAGGGAGCGATGGCGTCGAAGGCGAGCTCGCCGTGCGGGATGCGTTCGGCCAGCCGGACGAGGAGTTGCCTGACGTCCGGTGCCATGAGGTACATCAGCAGTCCCTCGGCGATCACCAGCACCGGACGGCCGGCGGGGATCGACTCCAGCCAGCCGGGCTCCGTCACCGAGGAGGCGATCATCCGGTAGTGGTCGCGCTCGGGGTAGAGGCGCCTGCGCAGCTCGATGACCTCGGGGAAGTCGACGTCGATCCATTCGACGCCGGGCGGCGGGTCGATGCGGAGGACCCGGCTGTCCAGGCCACAGCCCAGGTGCAGCACGGTGGCGTCGGGATGGTCGGCGAGGTACTGCCTGGTCCAGGTGTCGAGCCGCCTGGCACGCAGCAGGCCCAGATAGCGGTCGCCGGCCGCCATCTTGATCTTGAAGCGGTTGTAGTCGAGGCGGGCGAGCGTGTCGGCGGCCCAGGGGTCGTCGAGGATCGGGTGCGCCGAGCGGCTGTCGAGTGCCCTGAAGTACAGCGTGTACAGGAGGGTTTCCTTCGCGCCGGTGAGTTCCACCTTTTCTGTGCGCATCTGTCAGTCCTGTCTGGTGGGGTGCGTCCCGTAGAGCAACTCCCGGTAGGGCGGGATCAGGCTGTCGTAGATGGTGATGATCTCCGCGGCGGCGGCGGCGATCACCTGCGGCCCTGGCGGCACGGCCGGTTCGTACGCGTGCCGGACGATGTGCGCCAGCGCCCCGGCCTTGGCCTCCAGGTCCGGCTCGTCGGGCACCGGTGCCAGGGTGTCGAGGAGGTAGAAGCCGGTCTGCGTCGCCATCAGGCCGTACATCAGGTGCTCGACGTCGTCGCGGAACAGGCCGTGACGGAGCATCACCTCGTGGAAGCGCGCGGTGGCGAGCAGCTCGTTGCCGCGCGTCGCGCGCTCCGCCATCCTGCCCTGGAGCAGCGGCAGGTTGCCGGTGAGGAGCGCGCGCAGCACCGGCCTGCGGTTGACGACCAGGAACAGCGTGCTGATCATGCGGTGCGGCAGCACCACGGACGGATCACGGCGCAGCTCGCCGAGCAGCGTCTCGATGTAGATGACGGCCTCGCGCACGAACACGGCCTCGAAGAGCTGCTGTTTGGTACGCCAGTGCAGGTAGACGGTGCCCTTGCCGATGCCGGCCCGCTGAGCGATGTCGTCGATCGTCACCTTGCGGAACCCGAGGCGCACGGTCAGCTCGGCCGCCGCGTCGAGGATCCGGTCGGCGCGGTCGGCGGCTTCACTCGGTCTTCCCAGCATCCGACCTCCATGGTGACTTGATGACCAGTTTAGCAAAACCAGTCAACAAGTCACACTCCCCGAAACAGAAAGGCCGGTGAGGGGAGCCCTCACCGGCCTTGGTCTCGCTACGACGCTACTTGGCGCGCTTGAAGATCTTGTTGCCCAGCCACACGATCGGGTCGTACTTCCGGTCCGCCACGCGCTCCTTCATCGGGATGAGCGCGTTGTCGGTGATCTTGATGTGCTCGGGGCAGACCTCGGTGCAGCACTTGGTGATGTTGCAGTAGCCC
>NZ_JAHKRM010000021.1 GCF_019396345.1 Nonomuraea guangzhouensis
GTTCGTGCCGCCGCAGGACGGCTTCCGGCCGTTCGCGCTGGGTTACGTGGAACTGCCGGAAGGCGTCCGCGTCGCGGCGGTGCTCGACATCGACGACCTCGGGTCGATCCGGATCGGCATGCCGCTGCGGATCGAGCCGACCACCGGAGTACCACGCGCGATGGCGATCGAAGGGGCCCGATGACCGACGTACTGATCACCGGCGCCGGCATGTCGCCGTTCGGCCGCACGGAGCACACGACCGGACGCCAGCACGCCGTGTACGCGGTGAAGGCCGCGCTCGCCGATGCCGGGATCGCGTGGTCGCGGGTTGACGCGGCCTTCGGTGGCAGCGATGCCGCAGGGCTGGCCGACACCCTGGTGGCGCAGCTCGGCCTCACCGGCCTGCCGTTCGTCAACGTCAAGAACGGCTGCGCGACAGGCGGCAGCGCGCTGGTGTCGGCGGTGAACGCCATTCGCGGCGGCATGGCCGAAGTGGTGGTGGCCGTCGGGTTCGACAAGCATCCGCGGGGGGCCTTCGACCCGTCGCCCGCGGACTGGGGACTCGACGAGGCCTACGGGCGTGACGGGCTGATGGTCACCACCCAGTTCTTCGGCATGAAGATCCGGCGTTACATGTACGACCACGGGATCAGCTCCCGGACGCTCGGACTGGTGGCGGAGAAGGCTTACCGCAACGGCGCCCTCAATCCGAACGCATGGCGGCGTACCCCGATGGATGCCGACGAGATCCTCGCGTCGGGCATGGTCAGCGACCCGCTGACCCGCTACATGTTCTGCTCCCCGGGAGAAGGAGCGGCCGCGCTGGTGCTGTGCGCCGCCTCGGCGATCGGGAACCCGACGGGGGTCCCGGTGACCCTGCGATCGGCGGTCGTACGGTCGCGCCGCTTCGGCTCGTTCGAGGTCTTCAGCCCGTGGATCGCGGGCGGAGCGCTGAGCAGCGTGACCCGGGACGCCGCGGCGGCGGCGTTCGAGGCGGCCGGTGTCGCCCCCGGCGACGTCGATGTGTGCCAACTGCAGGACACCGAGAGCGGTGCGGAGGTGATGCACATGGCCGAGTGCGGGTTCTGCGAGGACGGTGAGCAGGAGAAGCTGATCGCGTCGCGCGCCACCGAGATCGGCGGCTCGTTGCCGGTCAACACCGACGGCGGTTGCATCGCCAACGGTGAGCCCATCGGGGCGTCGGGTCTGCGCCAGGTCTGTGAGGTGGTCCGGCAGCTGCGCGGGCAGGCCGGAGACCGGCAGGTGCCCGGCGGACCCAGAGTCGGATTCACCCACGTGTACGGCGCCCCGGGCGTGAGCGCCTGCACGGTGCTGACCCGATAGAGGAATTGATGAGCGACATTCCAGCACCTGAGAAGTTCAGGGCAGAGGCCGGCGACTGGCTCGCGTCGGTCGCCCGGCCGCGGCAGGCGAGCGGCGCCTGGGGCACCGGAGACGACTCGGTCGCGGTGTTCGAGAACTGGTCCGAAGAGGAGGAGCGCGAGCACACCGAACGGATCCGGGCTTGGGAGATGACCCGGTTCGACGCGGGCTGGGGCGCGCTGAGCTGGCCGGAGGAGTTCGGCGGACGCGGCCTGCCCGTGTTCTACGAGCAGCTCTACCGTCAGGAGGAAGCCGCCTTCGACGTCCCGCGCCGCACCGAGATCTTTCCGGTCACCCAGCAGCTGGTGGCCCCGGCCATCCGGATCTGGGGCACGCCCGAGCAGCAGGAACGCTGGATCCGGCCCATGCTGCGTACGGACGAGCTGGCCTGTCAGCTGTTCTCCGAGACCGAGGCCGGCTCCGACCTGGCCGCGGTCCGTACCCGGGCGGTTCGCGACGGTGACACCTGGGTGCTCGACGGGCACAAGGTGTGGACCTCGGGGGCGACGGTCGCGTCCTGGGGTGTCGCCGTGTGCCGCACCGACCCGGACGTGCGCAAGCACGCGGGCATCACCGTGTTCATGGTGCCGATGGACGCCCCAGGCGTCACCATCCGCCCCATCCGGCAGATGACCGGCGGGACCAGCTTCAACGAGGTCTACCTCGACGGTGTCGTGGTACCCGACACCGATCGGCTGGGCCCCATCGGCGAGGGCTGGCGGGTCACGCTGACGGTGCTGGCCGCCGAACGGCTGGACTCCGGCTCGCTCGGCCTGGACAACGCCGACCGCGCCCTTGAGCTGGCCCGGCACCTGCCACGGCCGCTCACCGGCCAGGAGCAGAACCGCGCGGCGGACCTGTACGTCCGCACACTCGTCCAGCGCGTCATCGGGCTGCGCGTGACCGCGGCGCTGGTCTCCGGCCGCGAACCGGGCGCCGAGGCGTCGGTGGGCAAGCTCTACGCCACCGAGACCATGCGCCGCACCAGTGACCTGGTCCTGCAACTTCTCGGGCCGCGCCTGGTCGCCGACACGGGAGAGTGGGGCACTTTCGCCTGGACCGAGCAGTTGCTGGGCGCTCCCGGCTACAGCATCGCCGGCGGCACCGACGAGATCCAGCGCACCATCCTGTCCGAGCGGGTGCTCGGCCTGCCCAAGGAGCCGGCACGATGACCGCGGACGTCGCTCCGCCGGACCTGGCCGACCGGGTCGTCAGCGCGTTCCCCGGCCGTCGGGTGGGCCCGCTGGAGACACTCGCCGGCGGCCACTCCGGACTCACCTACGTGGTCACGGTGGGAGAGCGCAGGTACGTCGTCAAGGCGGTCCCGCACGCGGAACGGCCGGTGGGCCGCAACGACATGCTCCGCCAGGCGCGGGTGCTCCAGGCACTGGCCGGCACGGCGGTGCCCGTCCCCGAGATCGTGGCCGTCGACGAGCGGCAACCAGCCTGGTTCGCCATGGAGTTCGTCTCCGGCGAGGCCGTGGAACCGGTGCTCGACGAGCACGATCTCGACCCGGCGCTCGCCCGCGCCCGCATGGTGGAGGCGGCCCGCGTACTGCGCCGGTTGCACGACCTCGACGTCGCCTCCCTGCCGCTGGACGCGCCGCCGCCCCGCGACGCGACCGCCGAGCTCGAACAGTGGAGCCGCACGATGCACGCGGTTCCCGCCGAACTCCGCCCCGGGGGCGAGGACCTGCTCCATCGGCTCGCCCAGGCGGTGCCCGGCGACCTGCCGCCGGTCCTGGTGCACGGGGACTTCCGGCTGGGCAACGTTCTGTGCCGGGCGCATGATACGGCGGCCGTCGTCGACTGGGAGATCTGGAGCGTCGGAGACCCGCGGACGGACCTCGGCTGGTTCCTGCTGTTCGCCGACCACCGCAACTTCCCCGCGCTGGGCAGGGAGGTCCCCGGGCTGCCGGCCGAGGCGGAGCTGCTGGACGCCTACCTCGCGGGCGCCGTCCCGCTGCCCGGCCTCGACTGGTTCCGCGCGCTCACCCGGATGAAGATGGCCGCGATCATGGGGCACAACCTGCGCCGTCACCGCGAAGGCCGGATCCACGACCCGGACCAGGAACGACTGCCGCCGACGATCGCCGCCATGATCCGCACCGCGAACGACATTCTAGGGACATAAGTGGATTTCGCATTCTCACCCCGCGCACGCGAGCTCCAGACCCGGCTGCGATCGTTCATGGAGCAGCACGTCTACCCCGCCGAAGCGGTCTACGATCGGCAGCTCGCCGACGCCGCCGACCCGCACGCCCTTCCTCCCGTGATGCTCGAACTCAAGGGGAAGGCCCGCGCCGAGGGTCTGTGGAACCTGTTCATGTCCCACGGCGACTGGGGCGCGGGGCTGACCAACCTCGAGTACGCGCCGCTCGCCGAGCTCGCCGGCCGCTCCATCATCGGACCCGAGGTCTTCAACTGCTCCGCCCCGGACACCGGGAACATGGAGTTGCTCGCCCTGTTCGGCACCCCCGAGCAGCGGGAGCGGTGGTTGCGCCCGCTGCTGGCGGCCGAGATCCGGTCCTGCTTCGCCATGACCGAGCCCGAGGTGGCCAGTTCCGACCCGCGCAACCTCCGCACCAGGATCACCCGCGACGGCGACAGCTACCTCGTCAACGGCCACAAGTGGTACACCTCGGGCATCCTTGATCCGGATTGCCGGCTGATCATCCTCATGGGGGTGACCGACCCGGAGGCGCCGACCTACCGTCAGCAGAGCATGCTGCTCATCCCCCGGGACACCCCAGGCATCACCGTGCTGCGCGACCTGCCCATGTTCGGCTACACCGACCGGCTCGGACACGGTGACGTGCTCTTCGAGGACGTACGCGTGCCCGCCGCCAACCTGCTCGGCGGCGAAGGCGAGGGCTTCGCGCTGGCCCAGGGACGGCTCGGACCCGGCCGGATGCACTACGCCATGCGCGCGGTCGGGTTCGCCGAACGCGCTCTGGAGCTCATGTGCCGGCGGGTGCTCGACCGCGAGGCGTTCGGTGGCCCGCTGGCCGACCAGGGCGTGGTACGGGAGTGGATCGCGCGCAGCCGGATCGAGATCGAGCAGTTGCGGCTGCTGGTGCTCAAGTCGGCGTGGTTGATGGACACCATCGGCAACGCCGCGGCCCGCATGGAGGTCGCGGCGATCAAAGTGGCGGCGCTGGAGGTGGCCCACCGGGTGGTCGACCGGGCCGTCCAGGCGTTCGGCGCGGCCGGGGTCAGCGACGACACCGTCCTGGCCCGGTTGTTCGCGATCACCAGGGCATTGCGCATCGCCGACGGGCCCGACGAGGTGCATCTGCGCACCGTCGCCCGGCAGGAGCTGGCCAAGTACACCAAGAAGGGGGCGGCATGAACGTGCTCGACGGCCGAGTCGCGGTGATCACCGGCGGGTCCCGCGGCATCGGGCTGGCTATCGCGCGGGCCTACCGGAGCGCGGGCGCGCATGTGGTCATCGCCGCGCGGAAGCCGGAGGGGCTGGCCGCCGCCCGTACCGAGCTGCTGCGCGTCGAGGCGAGCGGGGACGTGCGCACGGTCGTGGCCAACGCCGGCGAGCCGGACCAGGCCCAGCGCTGCGTCGACCAGACGATGGAGTGGTTCGGCCGGCTCGACATCCTGGTCAACAACGCCGCCACCAACCCGTACCACGGCGACCTGCTCGACCTCGACCTGCCCCGCGCGGAGAAGACGGTGCGGGTCAACCAGTACGGGATGATCGCGTGGACGAGCTGTGCCTGGAAGGCCGCGATGGCCGAGCACGGCGGTGCCGTCATCAACATCGCGTCGGTGGGCGGGCTGATCGTCGACCCGCACATCGGCTATTACAACGCCACCAAGGCCGCCATGATGCACATGACGCGCCAGCTCGCCTACGAGCTCGGCCCCAAGGCGCGCGTCAACGCCATCGCACCGGGCCTGATCAAGACCGAGCTGGCGCGTGCCGTCTGGGAGGCGCGCGAGTCCGTCCTCACCGCGAAGCTCCCGTTGCGCAGGCTGGGCACCCCCGAGGACGTCGCCAACGCGGCGCTCTTCCTGGCCTCGGACGCCTCGTCCTGGATCACCGGCCAGACCCTCGTCATCGACGGCGGCGCCACGGTCCTGCCGATCGGGGTCGAGGAGTGATCGACGACCTGTTCTCCCTGCGCGGACGGACGGCCGTGGTCACCGGTGCCTCCTCCGGGCTGGGCGCCCGCTTCGCGACCGTCCTCGCTGCCTCCGGAGCGACCGTGTTCGCGGCGGCCCGGCGGATCGACCGGCTGGCACAGCTGGCGGCCGGCGACTCCCGTATCCACCCGGTGGCCTGCGACGTCAGCCGTGAGGAGGATCGCGAACGGCTGGTCGCGACGGCGATGGCGGACACCGGTCGCTTCGACGTCCTGATCAACAACGCCGGTGTCCCGGGTGAGCTTCGCGCGCAGGACGAGAGCTCGCAGGACTTCGCGGACGTCCTCGCGGTGAACCTGGTGGCGCCGTTCCACCTGGCCGGCCTCATGATGGAACGCGAAGCACCCGGCACCGGGCGGAGCATCGTGAACGTCGCGTCGATCCTGGGCCTGGTGTCCACGGCTCCGATGGGCGGCGCGAGCTACTCGGCCTCCAAGGCGGGGCTGGTGGGGCTCACCCGGGAGCTGGCCGGCCAGTGGGGTCACGCGGGCGTACGCGTCAACGCGCTGGCGCCGGGCTGGTTCAGGTCCGAGATGACCGAGGAGTTGTTCTCCGACCCCCGGTCCAGCCGGTGGGTCCAGAAGAACACGATGTTGCGCCGCGGCGGGAACCCCGCCGAGCTCGACGGGGCCCTGCTGTTCCTCGCCTCCGACGCCTCGTCCTACTGCACCGGCCAGGTCCTGGTCGTCGACGGCGGCTGGACGGCACGATGAGCGCGCCCGTCACGATCGAGGTCCTGGACGGAGTGGCCGACATCGTCATGTGCCGGGGCGAGCGCGGCAACGCCATCGATCTGGACCTGGCGCGCGGGCTGCGTGCCGCCGCCCGGACCTGCCAGGGCGAGAACGTCCGGGCGGTCCTGCTGCGCGGTGAGGGACGATCCTTCTGCGTCGGCGGCGACCTGCGCGAGTTCTCCTCGTTGCGGGGTGAAGCGCTCAAGAAACACCTTACGGAGGTGACCGACGCGCTGCACGGAGCGCTGCGGATCTTCGCTCTGATGGACGCACCGCTCGTCGCGCAGGTCCAGGGAGCGGTGGCCGGCGCCGGCGTGGGCCTGGCCGCCGCCGCCGACCTCACCGTCGCGGCGGACGACGCGACGTTCGTACTCGCCTACACGGGCATCGGCTACTCCCCCGACGCCGGGGTGACCTGGTCGCTGCCCCGGCTGGTCGGCCCCAAGCGGGCGCTGGAGCTGCTGCTCACCAATCGCCGGATCTCCGCGCGGGAAGCGGCCGACCTGGGGCTCGTGACGTCCGTGGTGGCCGCCGGACGGTTGCCGGAGGAAGCGCGACGGATGGCCACCGCGCTCACTCTGGGTGCGACCAAGGCCATCGGCGCGACCAGGCGGCTCGTTTCCGCCGCCCTGTCCGGCGACCTCGACCGGCACCTGGACCGTGAGGCCCGCTCTCTCACCGAGACGGCGGCGTCCCCCGAGGGCGTCGAAGGCGTCGCCGCCTTCCTGGGCAAGCGTCCTGCGCTGTTCTCTTCCCCCCGCCCCACCGAATGACCGGAGAAAACTGTGGCCGAAGCCTTCATCGTCGATGCCGTCCGTACCCCTGTCGGCCGCCGCAAGGGGGCGCTCAGTCAGGTCCACCCCGCCGACCTGGGCGCCCATGTCCTGCGTTCGCTCGTCACCCGCACCGGGATCGACCCCGGGGCCGTCGATGACGTCTACTTCGGCTGCGTCAGCCAGATGGGGGCGCAGACGGGGAACATCGCCCGTACGTCATGGCTGGCCGCGGGACTCCCCCAGCATGTGCCCGGCACGACCATCGACCGGCAGTGCGGCTCGTCGCAGCAGGCCGTCCACTTCGCCGCTCAAGCGGTCATGTCCGGCACCGCCGACCTCGTCGTCGCGGGCGGCGTCGAAGTCATGAGCCTGGTGCCCATCGCGAGCCCGGCCGTGGTGGGCGAACGCGAGGGCATGGGGACGCCGTACGACGGAGAGGGCTGGCGGACCCACTTCGGCGAGGAGGAAGTGTCGCAGTTCCGCGGCGCCGAGCTGATCGCGCGGATGTGGAAGGTCTCGCGGGAGGACATGGAGCGGTTCGCCATGAACAGTCACCGGCGCGCGGTCACCGCCTGGGCGGACGGGGTCTTCGCCGACGAGGTCGTGCCGGCGTTCGGTCTGGAGGCCGACGAGGGACCGCGGGCCGACACCACCCTGGAGAAGATGGCGGGGCTCAGGACGCTCAGCGAGGGCGGCCGGCTGACCGCCGCGGTGTCCAGCCAGATCTCGGACGGCGCCGCCGCACTGCTCATCGCCTCGCAGGACGCGGTGCGCCGCCACGGGCTCACGCCGCTGGCCCGGGTCCACAGCATGGCCGTGGTGGGCTCGGACCCGATCTACATGCTCACCGGACCCATCCCGGCCACCGAGAGGATTCTGGGCCGCGCCGGGCTGTCCATCGACGCCATGGACCTGATCGAGATCAACGAGGCGTTCGCCTCGGTGGTGCTGGCCTGGCAGAAGGAGACCGGCGCCGCCCCCGAACGGACCAACGCGTTCGGGGGAGCGATCGCGCTCGGTCATCCGCTGGGCGCCACTGGAGCGCGGCTGATGACGACCCTGGTGCACCAGCTTCGCCGTACCGGCGGACGGTACGGCCTACAGACGATGTGCGAGGGGGGCGGGATGGCGAACGCCACGATCGTCGAGCGGGTATGAGAGCAGAGCCGGCCCGCTGGAATCGCGGCGGGCCGGCCCGGCGATCAGCCGTGAATGGCGTTGAGGACGGCGGCCAGCTTTCCGGGCGCGCTGATCATCGCCAGGTGGCCGGTGTCGAGATCGACGACGTCCGGCCGGAGCAGCGCGATGGATCGCTGCTGGAGCTCCTCGACGTAGCACTTGTCCTGTGTGAGGTGCACGTACGTGCGCGGGATCGCGCGCCGGTAGCCGCTCAGGTCCACGGTTTCGCTCAGCAGGGCGGCCGAGTCGTCGATCAGCCGATCCAACGTGGCCGCGGTGGTCGCCTCGTCCATGTCTTCGCACAAGATCGCGGCGGCGGCCTCGCGGGTCTGGTGGTAGACGCCGCCGGCGATGGACTGCTCGACCAGCTCCCGTACGCCGGGATCGATCTGGTCGAGCACCCGGGACCCGTCGGGAGGCACCACGGCCGACACGAGAACGACGTGCCGGATCCGGTCCGGTATGAGGTCCAGGACACGCGGCACGGTGACTCCCGCGAAGGAGTGACCGACCAGCACCACGTCCCGGAGATCCTTGGCTTCGACATCCTCCCGGACCGCGTCGGCGCAGTCCGCGAGGGTGACCGTGTCGAGCCCGACTCCGGCCCTCGTCCCTCGACCGGGAAGGTCGACCGCCAGCGCCTGCGCGTTCAGGTGGGGGATCAGCTCGTCCCAGCAGTTCGCGCCGAAGCCGGCGCCATGGATGAGAACGAACGGCATGGGTGGCCTCCTCATTCGCAATGTCGATGAACCCTAACTGAATTCAATTTCGCTGTACAGGCCTCGCTGTTAGCCTAAGTGAGTTCAGTTCGGGAAAGACTGATCGAGGATGGTGCATGATGGGCGCTTCCTGGCGTCGACGGGCGTGGTCCGCTCTACTCGCAGGCATGCTCACCACGGGACTGTTCGCCGGGGGCTTGGCGCCCGCGCGGGCCGATCGCCAAGCGTCGACACCATGGCCGGGCGGGCGATGGGAGCCGGGATCCGCCCGCTACGGAACGACGATCGTGTCGAACGTCCCGGTGCGGATGGACGACGGTGTGACACTCACGGCCACGGTGGCCTACCCGGCCGATCCCGCCACCGGCCGGCGGGCCGCCGGCCGGTTTCCGGTGATCTTGCAACAGACGCCGTACACGGATGACGTCAATTCCTTCTTCGTCCCGTACGGCTACATCTTCGCGACCGTTCGATCGCGAGGCGCCGGCACGTCGGGCGGCGAGTTCGGGTACGTGTCGGCACGGGATCACCGAGACGGTGTGCGGACCGTCGACTGGGCGGCCCATGAACTGGACGGCTCCAACGGCATCATCGGTGGATACGGCTGCTCCTATGCCGGAGAGACCCAGCTCTACACCGCCGCCAACGTCGGCCGCGGCTCGCCCCTCAAAGCGATCATTCCCACGTGTACCGCGCAGGACTACCTCCGGGAGACCTTCCTGGTGAACGGGATCTTGACCGGAGACTTCCCGTTCCTGCGCCGCGCGGCCGCCTCCGTGGGCGACACGCCCTCGGCGAAGGCCCTCTTCGCCGACCTGGTCGCGAACATCGAGAGCGGTGGTGACGCCGCCTACAGCCGGGACTTCTGGCGGGCCCGCCAGCCCATCACCTTCGCCCAGAGCATCGTGGACAACGACATCCCCGCCCTGCTCTGGAGCGGATGGGACGACGTCGTCATCCGCGGCGCGACCGAGTTCTACACGGCACTGCAGAACGCCTACCACGACCGCCCCGTACAGGCCCCGATGGATCCCAGGCAGCCGACGACCGGTCGCTACCAGATCATCGTCGGCCCCTGGGGGCACGGTCAGGGCCTCGACAACACGATCATGCTCGAGTGGTACGACACATGGCTGAAGCGCAAGAACACCGGCATCGAGCGCACCGACACCCCGATGCACCTGTACGAGCTACGCACGGACCGCTGGATCAACGCGGCGCGCTACCCGATCGTCCCGGACTACACGACGTACTATCTCCACGCGAACGGAGCGCTCAAGCCGTCCCGATCGTCAAGGGGCAGCGACTCGATCACGTGGGCGCAGCCGAGTGAGGCGGGCAGCACGCTCACGTACTCGACGCCTCCCCTCGCGGACGGCGCCACCCTGGCGGGACCCGTCAGCGCGGCCGTGTACGCGAGTTCCAGCAACACCAACCTCCAACTGATCGCCACCCTCGCCGACGTCGCGCCCGACGGGACGGCGGCGCCCATCACGTTCGGGGCGGTCCTCGGCAGTCAGCGTGCCCTGGATCCCGCCAAGAACTGGCGCGACCGAAACGGCACGATCATCCGCCCCTTCGCCCGGCTGACCGGCGACGACTACCTCACGCCCGGTGTGGTGACACGCTTCGACATCGCGCTCCACCCCCGTCTGTGGGCGGTGCTTCCGGGACATTCGCTCCGTCTCACCCTCACGACCCAGACGCCCGCTTCCGCCTGTACGGGCTTCAACATCCTTCCGTGTGCTCTCACCGCTCCCGCACAGGCCAGCGTGGCCGGTGGCGCCTACCGGATCCAGCGTGGCCCGGCGTGGCCGTCCTCGGTGAGCCTGCCCCTCCTGAGAGCCGGTTGCTTCCGCACGGCGGCCGGCGCGGTCACGCCGACGAGCGGCGGCCTGTCCCAGCCCATGGACTGGTCCGCCAAGGGGCCCGGCAATCCCTGCCAGCGGTAGCGCGCGTCCGACGTGCGGCCTCGCGCCGTCGGGAGCCGCGAGAACCCGAGCTCGACCAGGGCGGGGGCGTTCTTGCGAGTATGATGACCCGGAATGGGACTAGAACCGAGTTCAAATCAGGTTGACCAGCGAATTCTGGCCGGGCCGCGACGTTGCTCGGCGCGCATGCCGGGGGTGGGGTGATGACGACAGCGAAGATCACGGAGCCGGACGAAGGTCCCCGTTCCAAACGGAGTGCCATCCTGACGGCCGCGATCAAGAATTTTGGCAAGAACGGATACGACGCTACCAAGTGGTCGGTGGTTGCTGATCAGGTAGGAATCGGGCAGACAGCCCTTTATCACTACTTCGAGTCGAAGGCCCATTGTCTGCTCACGATCATGCGGCTTGAGCTTCAGCGTTCGCTGGAGATGTTCGTGAAGGCGACCGACGGCCGGCCGGACCCGATGGAGGCGTTGCGGGAGGCGGTGCGCTCGGCGTACGCGGTGTCCGACCGCGACGTGGCGCAGATGCGGATCCTGCAGAACAACCTGGCGATCCTCGCGGTGCCGCGCAGCTCGAAGAAGGAGGAGGCCGAGCGGCTCGCCGCTCGTGAGCTGGTCCATCGCATCGAGGACGCCTGGACCGCGCTGCTCCAGCGGGGGATGGACGAGGGCGCCTTCGTCCATCGTGACGCGCACACGCTGGCCCTGAACATGCTCGGCATGATCGTGAGCGTCTGGCGCTGGTATCGCCCCAGAGGTCCGGTGACGCTGTCCGACGTGAGCGAGCTGACCGAAGACTGCTGCGTGCGGATGGTCGCACTGTAGTCAGTGGTCCGACGACCGGCATGACCCGTGTGGAGGGTCGTGCCGGTCGCTCTATGTCGGGACGAAACCACCACGTTCAGCTCATCAAGCTATTGCCCGAGTGTGAGCACGGCGATAGAGTCCCGTAAACTGAACTGAACTCAGTTGTGGGAGTACGTCATGCGCCTCCATTCAACACACCTTCTCACCACCTGCGTCGCGGCCCTCGTCCTCGCCACGGGCGCCTGCGGTGGTGGCTCCAATGCCGCGGACGACAAAGAGATCAAGATCGGTGCCTGGTATCCGCTCACCGGTCCCGTGGCCGCCTCCGGCGTCCCGCAGCGTGCGGGCGCCGACGCCTACTTCAAGATGATCAACGACAAGGGCGGCATCAACGGGCGCAAGATCAACTGGATCGTCAAGGACAACGCCTTCGACCCCCAGCAGACCGTCCAGATCGCCCGGGAGCTGATCGGCCAGGACAAGGTCGTGGCCATCGTCGCCGCCAACGGCACCGCACAGGGCGAGGCGAGCTTCCCCTTCGTCCTGCAGCAGTCGAAGATTCCGATCTTCAACGAGCTGGGCGGCGCCGCCACCTGGTACACCCCGCCCCGCCCCGGCCTGTTCGGGATCCAGACCCTCTACGAGGACCAGGCGGCGGCGCTGGCGGCCTGGGCGGCGGAGGACGGCGCGAAGAAGGTACTGGTCGTGCACAGCGACCCGGCCGCGTTCGTCAACGTGGCCAAGCAGGTCGCGCCCGTCCTGCAGAAGGTCAGTCCGGGCAGCAGCGCCGAGCTGTTGTCGGTGAAGTTCCAGTCCACCGACTGGAGCCCGACGATCACGCAGGTGAAGGCCAAGAAGCCCGACGCGGTGATCGTGATCCTCGCCTCGCCGGAGGCCGCGGCCTTCCTCAAGGAGGCCAAGCTGCAGGGCCTGTCCGTACCCACCTACGGCTACGCGCCCACCGCGGCGGCCTCCACCCTCACCCTCGCCGGCGACGCCGCGGAAGGCTTCAAGGCGGTGCAACTGGTCAAGGCGCCGAGCGACAGCGATCCGTCGGTCAAGGAGTTCCGCGACGCGATGGCCAAGTACGAGCCGAAGCAGGCCGCGGACTTCATCGCTCTGTGGGGGTGGGCCTCAGCCAAGGTCTTCGTCCAGATCGCGCAGACTGTACAAGGACCGCTCACCTCGCAGTCGCTCGTCCAGGCGTACGAGAAGGCGGGCAAGATCGACCCCGGTGTCGCGCCGGTCATGAACTTCAGCGCCGCCAACCACCTCGGGACCCGCAGCGTGCAGAAGGTGATCGTGAAGGGTGGCCAGTTCGTGGCGGAGGGCGACTTCTTCACACCCCCTGACCGGTGACACCGGCTCACCTGCTTTCCTTGACGGACGCTGAGGAGGATCGAAGATCATGGTGCTGCGAGAGTACATGGCCTGCATGGACAGCCAGGACCCGGAGAAGGCGCTCGAGTGCGTGGAGCCGGACTTCCGGTTCCTGCTCGCTCTCCCCGGCGGCCAGGTGAGCGGACAGTCCAGAGAGGACTTCGCTCAGTACATCTCCGGCCGCAACGCGGTCGAGCGGGTGCACAAGGTCCTCCGCTCGGCGGTCGACGGGAATCTCGAGATGGTCTACGGGGTGGTCGTCGAGTCGGGCAAGCCCACCGGAACGTTCCATTCCGCTGCCGTCGTGTCGGCCAACGGGAAGATGCTCCGTTACCAGTCCTTCTTCACGACCTCGTTCGAGCTGCTGGACTGGCCGGCCGCCGATCAGTAGAGGAGAGACCTCATGTACAACCTCGTGCTGCTGGCCGCGCGGCCGCCGGAGTGGACCCACGAGCAGTTCATCGCATGGTGGCGGGTCGAGCACGCGGAGCTCACCTACCGGCTGCCGGGCCTGCGGGCGTGGCGGCACACCGAGATCGAGACGGCGTTCGACACCCGTTCCGAGGGCTGGGACGGGGTGTCGGTGCTCAGCTTCGACAGCGCCGAAGCCCTTCGGAAGGCCCTGGACAGCCCCGAGTGGGCTGCGGCGGTCGCCCAGGTCGGCGACATGAGAGGCCGCCGGCTCGCCGTGATGGGAACCGAGAAGGAAATGTTCACGGGCTGACCAGCGTGAGTGATGCGAGGAAAGCGGTATGCGACAGGTAGTGAGTGAGTTCCGGCGGCGGGCCGAGGAGTCGGATGCCGTGGCCGTCATCGACGATTCGGGTAGTCACACCGCACGCGAGCTGCTCACTCAGGCGGCCGGGCTCGCTGACGCCGTGGCCGGCCCGGGCGGAGCCGGAACCGTGCTGGTGCAGGCCGACAACTCGTGGCGGACTGTCGCGGCGAGCCTGGCCGTGGGGATGAGCGGCGGCGTGCTGGCGGTGGTCAACCGGCACACGACCGGCGCCGAGTTCGCCGCGGCCGTCGAGGACATCCGGCCCGACGCCGTGGTCGCCGAACCCTCCGCCCTTGAGGAGTGGGACGTGCCCGCCCTGATGGCCGGCGCGGGCCGGCGCGAGGTGCTGGCCGGCTGGGCGGCCTGGTCGAGCGTTGGGGCACGGGACGTCTCGCGGTGGGCCGGAGGTTCGCTGATCGGGCTGACCTCCGGGTCGACGGGGCGGCCCAAGGGGGTGGTGCAGTCCGAGGACGCCTTGCGGTACGCCTGCTCGCGCACCATCGCCGTCAACGGCCTCAGCCACGGGGACGCGATCGCGGCGATCGTGCCGCTGTCGTCCACCGCGGCGTACTGTTTCGGGGTCTTCATGGCCCTGTCGCTGGGCGGTCCGCTGGTCCTGTGGCGCAAATGGGAACCCGCCGCGGTGCTGGCCCGGATGGCCGAGACGCGGGTGCGCTGGACCATGTGCGTGCCGACCATGTCGCTCCAGTTGGGCACCGCCGCTTCCGGGTCACGGGTGCTCCAGGGCCTACGATCGATCACCGTCGGCGGCGGTCCGATGGACGTGGCGGCCATGACCCGGGCCGAGGAGTCGCTGGGCACCAGGATCCTGCGGGTGTTCGGGATGTCGGAGTGCCTGGGCCACACCTCGCCGTCGCCTGAAGATCCGGTGGAGATCAGGCTCGGGCGTGACGGCCGTCCGTTCCCCGGCACCGAGCTTCGGGTGGTCGGCCAGGATGGCCGCGAGGTGCGCCGGGGTGAGGTCGGCCGGGCCCAGGTGCGCGGGCCGTCGCTGTTCCTCGGATACGCGCATGAGGGCAGGCTGAACCCTCCGGAGCTGACCACGGACGGGTTCTTCCCGACCGGTGATCTCATGATGACCAACGAGGACGGGACCGTCAGCGTCATGGGCCGGGAGAAGGACGTGATCATCCGCGGCGGCCGTAACATCGACGTCACCGAGGTGGAGCGCGCCGTCGCTTCCCATCCGGATGTCTCGCAGGCCTGTGTGGTGCCGGTGCCCGACGAGATTCTCGGTGAACGGGTGGCCGTGCTGGTGACCTCCGCCGACCGAGGTGGGATCGGGCTCGATGAGATCAGCCGCCACCTGCGGGGGGTGGGGCTCTCCAAAGCGAAGTGGCCCGAGTTCGTGTTCGCCGTCGACGAGTTGCCGCAGACCACGGTCGGCAAGATCTCCCGAGCCGGCGCGCGTGACCTCGCCCGTGACCTGGTCGCCGGCCTGGCCGGCCAGGCGGAGAAGTGACGGCGCCTGCCCGGAGGGGCCAGTGGGCCGAGCCCGGAGCGGAGCTGATCCAGTCCGGAGTGCACCGCGTTCCGCTGCCGCTTCCGGGCGACGGGCTGCGTGCCGTCAACGTCTACCTGCTCGAAGAGGACGACGGCATCATCATGATCGACGGCGGCTGGGCGTTGCCCCAGTCCCGCCGGGCCCTCGAGGAGGCCATGGCGTCGGCGGGGTACGACCTCGGTCAGATCACGAAGATCTTCGTCACCCACATCCATCGCGATCACTACACCCAGGCCGTGGCGTTGCGCCGGCTGCTGGGGTCGCGAGTGTACCTCGGTGCCGGCGAGCGGCAGGGCCTGGAACTGCTGGGCGAGGTACGCAGCGACGTGCCGGTCACCTCGCTGCGCGTGCTCCGCCGTGGCGGCGCCGGCGACCTCGCCGACCGGCTGTCGGGCGTGGACCACGGTGGTTTCACCGCGAGCGACTGGGAAGCGCCGGACGGCTGGCTCAGCGCGGGCGTTCTCAAGCTCGGCCGGCGGGCTCTCCACGTCATCCCCACGCCCGGCCACACCAAGGGGCACGTGGTTTACCTGGACGAGGCGGCGGGTCTGCTGTTCGCCGGTGACCACGTCCTGCCGCACATCACGCCGTCCATCGGCTTCGAGCTCGGCGAGTCCGAGCGCCCCCTGGCCGACTACCTCGATTCGCTGCGGCTGATGACCCGCTTCGCCGATGCGAGGCTGCTGCCCGCGCACGGTCCGGTCACCGACAGCGCCCATGCCCGCGTCGCCGAACTGCTGGCCCATCATGACGTACGGCTGGCGCAGGCACTACGGGCTCTCGGCACGCGGACCCTCGACGGGTACGCGGTCGCGCGGCAGCTGACCTGGACCCGGCGAGAGGTGCCGTTCGCCGGCCTGGACGACTTCAACCAGATGCTCGCGGTCAATGAGACGGTCGCCCACCTCGACGTCCTCGTGGCGCGCGGACAGGTGATCGTGGCGCTCGACGGCGAGGTGGGCAGATACACGCGAGTGGACGGCGGCGCGGAGTGATCGGATGCCGGCCCGCGCCACCGTAGCCGGCCCCCAGTGGGCGGTGTGGCCGACCTCAGCGGGCGGTGTAGCCGCCGTCGACGTACAGCTCGGAACCGGTGATGAAGCTCGCCTCGTCGGAGGCGAGGAAGAGCGCGGCGTTGGCGACCTCGTCGGTGCGGCCGAGCCGTCCCATCGGGGTGTTGTCGATCATCAGGTCGAGCCGGGGCGTCCCCCGCCAGAGCTTGCGTGACAGCGGGGTCTCGATGAATCCCGGGTGCAGCGAGTTGACCCTGACCCCGCGCGTCGCCCAGTGAAGCGCCGCGTTCTTCGTCATCAGCCGGACAGCGCCCTTGGCGGCGTGGTAGGAGAACTGCCCGCCGAATCCGCCAACCGTGCCGAAGATCGACGAGACGTTGACGATCGAGCCCCCACCGGAGCGCTCGATCACCGGGCCGGCGTGCTTCATCCCGAGCCAGACCCCGCGCTGGGTCACCGCGACGACCGCTTCCCAGGTCTCCAGCGTCTCCGTCTCCACGTCAGTCATCTTGGCGATGCCGGCGTTGTTGACCAGTACGGAGAGGCCGCCGAGCCGCCCGTCCACCTCGTTCACCACCGCTTCCCAGGCCTGCTCGTCGGTGACGTCGAGGCCCAGGCCGAGAGCGCGTCCACCGGCCGCCGTGACCTGCTCGGCGGCCTCTTCACAGCGTCCCGCGTCCACGTCGGTGATCACGACCGCCGCGCCCTCCTCGGCGAACCGGCGGATGACGGCCTCGCCGATTCCGCCGGTCGCGCCGGTGACCAGGGCTACGCGTCCGGACAGTCGAGCTTTCACGGCAATCTCCTTTCGGCCGGCCCGTCGAGAGCCGGCCGTCCACGCATTACTGGATTGACTTCACTGCAGGGGCCGGAAAGAGTCTCAGACCGTGAATCGCCCGCCGTTGCTCAGCAGGACCGCACCCACCACGTTCGAGGCGCCGGGAGAGGCGAGGTACAGGATGTTGTCGGCGAGCTCTTCCGGGGAGGCATACCCCACCGGTCCCGACGCTTCCAACGCCTGCCTGACGGCCGCGGGGGTTCGGGCCGCCATGGGGGTGTCCACGGGGCCTGGCGCGACGACGTTGACCCGTACGCCGAACGCCGCCGCCTCCTTGGCCACCGACTGCGCGAGCGCGTGCACGCCCGCCTTGGACGCCGCGTAGTGGGCGTAGCCCGTCAGCGTGTCGAAGGCCGCCGACGATCCGACCATGACGACGGCGCCGCGACCCGCCGGGATCATCGCGCGCACGGCGGCACGCAGGACGTGGAACGACCCGTCGAGGTTGATCGCCATGACCCGGCGCCACTGTTCGTCCTCGAGATGCCGGAACGTGTCGAGGGGCTCCCCTGACAGCTGGGCGGCCAGGATCCGCTCCTTGGCGCGCGGGTCGTCGACCCCTGCGGTGTTCACCACGACATCGAGCCGGCCGTGTGCCTCGACGATCCGTTCGACCTGCGCTTCGACGGCGGCGGCGACGGTGACGTCCAGGGCGGCCGGGCGGCCGGATCTGGTCGTCGCGGCCACCGTACGCGCTCCGACCTCGTTGACGTCGGCCACATAGATCGCGGCGCATCGCTCGCGATCGAGCTGCCGGACGACCGCGGCGCCGATTCCGGAGCCGCCTCCGGTGACCAGCGCGATCGTCCCCTCGAATCGGCCGTTGGTGGTTCCGGTCATGCCGTAGTGCCCTTCGATCGCTGCTCGCTCAGGGGAAAGGCGATCTCAGGAGTCCGGCAGATGAGCAGTCGGCGGCACTTGCCGGACGCGGGATCCACGAGCGCGCTCACGTTGAACGACGCCTCGAACCGGCCGTCCCGCGTCACCAGCCCGAACCCCAGCTCCACGTCGCCGACGGCCGTGGCCCGGACCAGGTGATGGACGAGCGTGTTCTTCTCGCGTTGCTCAAGGTAGCCGACCAGGCCCGCACGGTCGCCGCAGAACTCGGCGGTCTGGGCGTCTCCCTTGGAGAACACCACGGACATCTGGAAGTCATCGGTGATCTTCTTGAGCACACGTTCCGGCTCGTCGGAGTCCATCGTGGCGAACCACGCGTCGAGCAGGGGCGTTTCGCTGGTCATGGGCGGCTCCTCATCGATGACCGCAGGGTGAATTCCGCGCGGAAGCAGGGTTCCTTCATCGGAAGTCTCACGTCGCCGCCGCCTTCATGGCGGTGTCGGCCGCGGTGAGCCCGAAGACGAGAGCCGCGGCGATACCGCCGGCGTAGGCGCGGTGCCACAGACCGCCGACGTCCGACCCGGCCGCGAGGAGTCCGCCGAGCGGCTCGCCGTCCCCGCGCAGGACGCGGGCGTGATCGTCGACGCGCAGGCCGTGGAACGGAAAGGTGATGGCCGGTACCGTCTCGATGACGTAGTACGGCGCCTCGTCGAGCGGGAGGCGGTCCAGCTCCCGGCCGGGCCGCAGCTCCAGCCCTGCCGAGGCGCGCTCGTTGAACGCCTCGACGCCGTCGCGAACGGCCTTGCCGCTGTAGCCCCATTCCTCGGGCAGGAAGGCCAGCTCGTCCAGGTCCTCGGCGACTCCGACGCGGCCTCCTCGCTTGCTCGCCAGGGCGAACTTGTCGACGGCGACGGCTCCCTCGACGTAGGAGCCGAGGACCCAGTCGCGGAACACCCGGGCGTCGGCGACGAGGAGACCGCGGCTCTCGGGCTGCTCCAGCAACGCCATGGTGGTGAGGTGGTCGCCCTTCGTCTCATCCACGAACCGCTCGTTGTCCAGGTTGAACAGGAGCGCGTGCTCGCTGTAGTACAGCGAGAGGTCCACGAAATCCGACGGATCGGCGAAGGACAGGCCGCTGGGGATGAGGTGGCCGTAGAAGCCGGCGTCCTCATGGCCGGTGGCCGCGCCGACCTGGGTGGCCAGACGGTAGCCGCCGCCGCGGCTGTGGGGATTCGAGCGCAACTCCATGCGGTCGGCGTGCGGATGTACGTGAGCGGTTCGGAGTCCGAGGTCGCCCTGGAAACCGCCGGTCGCGATGAGCGTCGAGCGGGCCCGGACCTCCCTCGACGTGCCGTCGGCTGACCTCAGCCGCGCTCCGACCACGACCCCGTGCTCCGCCACCAGCTGTTCGGTGTCGGTGTTGAGCAGCAGCTCGCCACCGCCCTGAAGGATGAGCTGACGGCAGGTGTCGACGTAGTGGTTGGTGTCGAACCGGTGTCCGCGGCCGAAGCTGAGGATGCGTTGCGCGTCCTTGGCTTCGACGCCGATGGAGCGGATCCACGCGATGCCGTCGGCGAACCGGTCCACCAGGGCGCGCTTCAGCGAGACGTCTCCGTGGGGATTGTGCTCGTCCATGACGTCGTGGCCCGGGGCAGTCCAGGCGTATCCGGCGAAACGGGCGGATCCGCCGACGTCTTCGCTGATCTCGACGATCACCACGGACAGTCCATCGCGTGCCGCGCGGGCACCGGCGGTCAGCCCTGCCATGCCCGCACCGATGATCAGCAGATCGATCTCCTCTGCGCTCACGCGGCCCTCCTCTGTCCGGATCGGCTGGTCGGCGGGGGTGGTCGCCATCCGCGTGCCACGATAGACCAAACTCAATTCAATTCAAGTCTAGGCTCCTGGTTCTTGTCGCGGCCACCGGAAAGCCGATCAGCGTCCTGAGCCCACGATGCGGAGCGCGAACTCGCTGTACTGCCACACGACAGCGTCCTCGCTGTGCTCGCCGTCATCGCGGTACCAGGCCGCCAATCCCATGCCGAGGTCGAGGATCGCGTAGGACGCGAGCCGCTCGGAGGTCACGGAGAACGCGCCCGCGGCGATCCCCGCTCGTACGAGATCGCGAAAGCAGGTCTCGTACTCGGCGCGCAGGTCGAGCACGCGGCCGCGATGAGGCTCGACAAGACTGCGGATCTCCCGGTTCCCGACGAACGCTTCACGCCGGTGCCGGGCGTGATAGCGGACGTGGGCCTCGGTCGCCCGCCGCAGGCGCTCGACGGGGTCGGTCGTGGTCGCGACCGCCGCACGGTTGGCGACCAGCAGTTCCCGCATCGTCGCCGTCATGATCTCGGCGAGCAGATCCTGCTTGGAGGTGACGTGCTTGTACAGGCTGGGCGCGCGCATCCCTACCGCGTCACCGATGTCGGCCATCGTGGTCGCTTCGTACCCCTTGCCGGCGAACAGCTCCAGCGCTACCGCGCGGATGTGGTCGAGCCTGTCCACAGCTCCCCCTTTCGGCTAACACATCTTAGCCCCCCACCTTGCACAGCCATGGTTGCGCGCTACAGTGCGGCTAACGATGATTAGCCACAGGGGAGGCTCCATGGCCGTCGACCTTGCCCCCAGTCCAGCCCTCGCCGATCTCGCCCGGCGTACCGCGACGTTCATCCGCGAGGTGGTGATACCCGTTGAAGAGCGACATCGGGGCGTCGTACGGTCGGAGGACGTCCGCAGGCATCTGCAGCAGGCCGCGAAGCAGGCCGGGATCTTCGCTCCGCACGTCGCGCGGGAGTACGGCGGGCTCGGGCTGGACATGCTCGGCCGGGCGGCGGTGTTCGAGGAGGCCGGCTACTCCCTCCTGGGACCGCTCGCGCTCAACATCGCCGCGCCCGACGAAGGCAACATGCACCTGCTGGAGGCGGTCGCCACCGGCGAGCAGAAAGAACGCTACCTGCGGCCTCTCGCCGCGGGCGAGGTGCGCTCCTGCTTCGCGATGACCGAGCCGGCCCCCGGCGCGGGCTCGGATCCCGGCGCGCTCACCACCTGTGCCACACGAGTGGACGGAGGGTGGCGCATCGACGGCCGCAAGTGGTTCATCACCGGCGCGGACGGCGCGGGTTTCGCGATCTGCATGGCGCGAACCTCAGGGCAACAGGGCGAAGCGGGTGGCGCGACGATGTTCCTCGTCGATGCCGGCAACCCCGGCATGAAGACGGTCCGGCACATCGACACCCTCGACGAGAGCTTGTACGGGGGGCACGTCGAGCTGGCCTTCGACAACTGCGTGGTCGGCGAGGACGCGGTGCTCGGTCAGGTCGACCAGGGTTTCCGCCACGCGCAGGTCAGACTGGGGCCCGCCCGTATGACACATTGCATGCGCTGGCTGGGCATCGCACGGCGGGCGCAGGACATCGCCGTGGCGCGGGCGGCGGAGCGGCGGCTGTTCGGGTCGCGGCTGGGCGAGCTCGGCATGGTTCAGCAGATGATCGCCGACAACGAGATCGACATCGCCGCGTCCCGCGGCCTCATCCTCCGGGCGTGCTGGGAGCTCGACCGGAAGGAATCCGCGTCACAGTCCACCGCGATCGCCAAGACCTTCTGCGCGGAGGCGATCTGGCGCGTCGTCGATCGTGCCGTACAGATCTGCGGCGCTCTCGGCATCTCCGGCGACGTCCTGTTGAGCCGCTACCTGCGAGAGGTTCGCCCGTTCAGGATCTATGACGGACCGTCGGAGACCCACCGCTGGGCCATCGCCAGGCGGGTCATGCGCCGGCATGACGCGGGGGCGGCACAATGACCGGCACCACCCCGTCCGCGGTCGACGGCCTGGACCTTCCCGCGCTCGAACGGTTCTTCGCCGAGCGCGTGCCCGGGTTCACCGGCCATCTCACCGCCGAACTGCTCCAAGGGGGCCGGTCGAACCTGACGTACCTGCTCATGGACGGGCGACACAAGTGGGTGCTGCGTCGCCCGCCGCTGGGCGGCCTCACCCCGTCGGCGCACGACATGGGCCGCGAGTACCAGGTCGTGGCGGCCCTCGCCGGCAGCCGGGTTCCGGTCGCGGGCGCGGTCGTCCTGGCCGGGGCGGAGGTGCTGGGCGTGCCGTTCTCGGTGGTCGAGCACGTCGAGGGGGTCGTGCTCCGGAGCACGGACCACCTGCTCGCGCTGTCCGACGAGGACCTCGCCCGCTGCGCGTACGGATTGATCGATGTGCTGGCCGAGTTGCACGCGGTGGACCCCGCCGCGGTCGGGCTGGAGGCCTTCGGCCGTCCCGTGGGCTTCCTGGCCAGGCAGGTGGGGCGCTGGCACGACCAGTGGCAACGGGTGCGGACCCGCCCCCTGCTCGACATCGAGCGGCTGCACGCGCGGCTGGCCGAGCGGTGTCCGCAGGAAAGTGGCGCCTCGATCGTGCATGGCGACTATCGCATCGACAATGCCATCCTCGCCCGGCACGATCCCGCCGAGGTTCGCGCGGTGGTGGACTGGGAGATGGCCACGCTCGGCGATCCGCTGGCCGACCTGGGACTGCACCTCGTCTACTCGGATCCGGCGTTCGCTCCCGTCCTCGGCGGCTCGGCCGCCTCCACCAGTGAACGCCTGCCCGCGCCCGCCGAACTCGCGCAGCGCTACGCCGCGGTCAGCGGTCGCGACCTCGGCCGGCTCGACTTCTATCTCGGGCTCGGCTATTTCAAGATCGCCGTGATCGCGGAAGGCATTCACGGCCGCTTCCAGCAGGGCATGACGCGGGGACCCGGGTTCGAAGCGGCCGGCCAGGCGGTCGCGCCGCTGGCCGCCGCCGGCCTCCGCGCCCTGGAGAAGCCGACCCCTCACTAGGAAACGATCATCGGCTGCGGTTCCGGACATCGCGCGACATCAGGGCCTCGATGAGCCATGGAGTGGCGCAAGAGGGACTGCTGGGCGGCCGCCGGTTCGCCCACCTCGACCCCGGACATCCCGCGAAAGCACAGGTTTGGTGAACTGACTTCAGTTTACTAACATGGGAGGCGTGCTGATGTCGATCATCGGCGGCCGAGCGGTGGCCGCACCCCGTACCACAGCGAGCCGGGTGGCGCGGTGAGAGCGCTCAGGCTTCCGGGCTGGGGCCTCCCAGCGATCCTCACCGACGTCGAGCGGCCGTCCCCCCGAGACGGCGAGGTCCTGCTACGGGTGGAGGCCGCGGGTCTGTGCCACTCCGACCTGCACGTCCTCGACGCGGGTCCGGCGGGCATGCCCTTTCCGGCACCGTTCACCCTCGGCCATGAGATCGCCGGTCGTGTAGAGGCCGTGGGCCCGGCCGTTACCGACGTCGCCCTCGGCGATCCCGTCGCGGTCTACGGTCCATGGGGCTGCGGTGAGTGCCCGCGCTGTCGGGCCGGCATGGACAACTATTGCGACCGCAGGGCGGAGCTGCCGTGGGCTGGGGCCGGACTCGGCCGCGACGGCGGGATGGCCGAGTACGTCCTCGTGCCATCGGCCCGCCATCTCGAGCCGATCGGCGAGTTGGATCCCCTGCAGGCCGCGCCGATGACGGATGCCGCCCTGACGCCCTACCACGCCATCCAGCGATGCAGGCCGGCGCTGGGCGAGGGGTCGACGGTCGCCGTCATCGGCGTCGGTGGCCTGGGACACCTGGCCATCCAGATACTCCGCGCGATGACACCGAGCCGGGTATTCGCCGTCGACGTGCGTGACGAGGCCCTGAGCCTCGCCGACAGATGCGGAGCCCACCTGAGCACCGGCATATCGGGAGACACGAGCCGGGTCCTGCGGACCGCGAGCGGCGGTCACGGCGTCGACGTCGTGCTCGACTTCGTGGGCACCGACTCGACGCTTGATCTGTCCGCCGGGAGCCTCCGCGCCGACGGGGAACTCGTGGTGGTCGGCAGCGGAGGCGGACGGCTGAGCGTCCGGAAACCAGGCGCGCTCCCCCAGGGCGCCCGGATCTCACTACCGTTCTGGGGCACCCGCCCCGAACTCACCGAGGTGATCTCGCTCGGCCGTTCCGGCGCGCTCCACGTCGAGGTCGAACGGTTCCCGCTCTCCGCCGCCCTTGAGGCGCTGGCCCGGCTGCGCAGCGGACAGCTGAAGGGACGAGCCGTAATAGTGCCCGATTGACGCGTTCAACGTCGGCTCCCACGATCACCGAACTGGGTGAGGTCACCGTGTGACGACCACTGTCTCCTCAGTGTCGATGGAGCCGCCCGCAAGGAGCGCGGTGACTGCCGCGCCACCGGCGAACGCCATCGCCAGTGCTGCCGCCGCCACGATCACCGGCCGCCGCCAAGTCGCGTGCCGCAAGGGCGCGGCGATCGGAGCAGCAGCCGTCCCGTCGACGATCTTCGTGCGGGCGACCACCCACGCCCGCACGTTCTCCTCGCCGAGGCCGCAGCCTCTGACGAACGCCACGAGAAGTTCCTCGCGTGGCAGCCGGTTCTTGCCGAGCATCGTGGAGGCGGTGGAGGAGGGCAGCGTGTCACCGGCGGCGGACGCACATCGTTCGAGCTGCCGGAAGCTGCGGCCAGACCAGGCCTTGAGAGCCCGTAGCCCGGCCATGAAGGTGGCCTCGTCGGTGGCTGCCGACGGTGACGGCGGTGGTGTGGCGGTCATGGTCGCCCCTTGGGTCGCGTAGCGATCGATAGCTTGCCGGTGCACGGCACGGCGCTGAGCTGGCCGTACAGCGTCCCGCACAAACCCGGACACCTCGACATGTTGATCAGTTCCGGCCGCATCGGTCAACTTGTGCCCCCCGGACAAATCACTTGTGAGGTCGCATGAACCGGATCCGCACCGGCGCGCTGCTCATGGTCGCGCTGGCCCTGGCCGCTTGCTCCCCGGCAGCCGACGAACCGGTCGGCGATTTCCTCGCTCGCGTGCTTCCCGAAGGATCTGGCGGCACGGTCATCGCAGCGCGCGGCGATCAGATCTCTTACTGTCAGGGCTTCGGCCTGGCCGACCGCGACGCGCGGATCGCCGCGACCTGCGACACGGTGTACGACGTCATGTCGATCACCAAGCAGTTCACCGCGGCCGCGATCCTGAAGCTGGAGATGATGGGCAAGCTCCGGACGAGCGACCGGATCAGCACGTACCTCGGGCCGGTCCCCGTCGGCAAGCGCCCGATCACCCTGCATCACCTGCTGACGCACACCGCAGGCTTGGTCGAAGGGCTCGGCGACGACTACGACGTGCTGTCCCGTGACGACATGCTGGCCAGAGCGCTGGCATCCAGACCGCTGTCGGAGCCAGGAGCGGAATTCCACTACTCCAACGTGGGCTACAGCATGCTCGCCGCGATCGTCGAGAAGGTCTCCGGCCTGAGCTACGAGCGATTCCTGGTGACATACCTGTTCACTCCCGCGGGCATGACCAGCACCGGGTACGTACTGCCCCGATGGAATCCCGCTCAGGTCGCCGTGGAATACGACGCCAAGGGAAACAGCAGAGGCCGCCCGTACGAGCATCGGTGGGCGGCGGACGGCCCGTACTGGAACCTGCGCGGCAACGGCGGCATGCTGTCCACCGCACGCGACATGTTCCGCTGGCACCACGCCCTGACCGGTGATGCCATCCTCTCGGCGAGCGCCAGAGACAAGCTCTTCACCCCCCACGTGCGGATGCCCGCCTCGGATGAGTCGTACGCCTACGGCTGGAGCGTCCGCGACACCGACGACGGGCGGATCGCCTGGCACGACGGCGGCAACTCCTGGTCGCTGGCCGCCTACGTCAGATCCCTCCACGACGGCATCATGGTGTTCTGGGTCAGCAATCACGCCTACCGCCAAGGGCGGTGGAACCTCGAAGACCGAGCATCTGACCTGACGCTGGGCCTCATGAACCGTACTCGTGCCTCAGCCGCGTAGGGCGTCCTCGATAAGGCTGATCATCGAATCGGTTACGGACCGGTAGATGTCCCACTCGGTCACCTCGGCGAGTTGCTGGGCATGAGCTCGGGCCGCGGGGTACTCGGCCTGCGGCAGTATCGCGTAGATCCTCGTCCAGGCGCTGTTGTCCTTCTCGCGCAGGGGAGGGGCGAGGCTGTCGCCGGCCGCCTTCATGCCGCACATGCCGAGCATGGAGTCGACGAAGGCGCGGTAGTAGAGGACGGTCCGCTCCGGGGACAGGCCGGTCGAGGCGAGGCTGGACAGCAGGAGATCGACCATCTTCCGTTCGCCGGGTCCGCCGGTGGTGCGGTGGAACGCCATGGAGTAGATGGCCGGGTGGTCCATGCATGCGCGCCAGCTGTGAGCCGAGACCGTTCGGAGGACCGCTCTCCAATCGGATCGGTCGACGCTGGACTCGATCGCCGCGTATGCCTCTTGGATGAGCCGGTCCATACAGGCGAGCACGAGGTCGTCCTTGTCGCGGAAGTGCCGGTACACCGCGGTTGGGTCGACGCCGAGTTCCTCGCCCAGACGACGCATGGTCAGTGCCGCGGCGCCGTCGCGGTCGGTCAGCTCCAGCGCACGGTCGACGATCAGCTCGGAGCTGAGCGCGGGCGCCCGGTCACGACGGGCCGGGGAGGCCGCGCCCTTCGCGTCGCCGGCCGTCGTGATTTTCGGCTGCCGCCTGGCCATGTCCACCTCTCTGATCAGTGACACGCGATCGTAACACGAGTGCTGTTGTCAACAGCGTTGACAACAGCCATGGCATCGTATCCAATCGTGGGACCAGCGTCCCGCCGAGGAAGAGGCCCTGATGACGTCCATGCCGCACGATCACGACGCTCCGCTGACCGTGTTCCGCAACGGGCGCGTGTTCACCGCGGACGCTGCCCGTACCTGGGCAGGCGCCGTCGCCGTAGAGGCCGGAGAGATCGTCGCGGTCGGTGGCGACGACGCGGTGGCCGAGTATCTGAGGCGGGCCGACGAGGTGGTCGATCTCGACGGGCGAGCGCTGGTGCCGGGCTTCGTCGACGCCCACGCCCATCCCGTGCACGGCGGTCTGGAACGGGCCCGCTGCGACCTGACCGAGGGCCGGACGCTCGAGTGGTACCTCAACCGAATCGGCGCCTATGCCGCCCGGCACCCGGAGCGCGAGTGGGTTCTGGGCGGCGGTTGGTCGATGGAGGTCTTCCCGGGCGGGCGACCCGACCGTGTCGCGCTCGACGCCGTCGTCGCGGACCGACCGGTGTTCCTGCCCAACCGCGACCACCACTCGGCCTGGGTGAACAGCGCGGCCCTGCGGCGCGCCGGTATCGACGCGCGGACCCCCGATCCCGCCGACGGACGGATCGAGCGCGACACGGACGGCGAGCCCACCGGACTGCTGCACGAAGGGGCGATGGACCTGGTCGCCGGGATCCTGCCTCCGGACACGCAGCAGGAGTTCGACGACGGCCTGCGGGAGGCACTGCGATACCTGCACTCCCTGGGAGTGGTGGGCTGGCAGGACGCGATGGTGCGAGTCGACGGGGACGGCCCGTCGGCTCATGCGTCCTACCTGCGGGCGCAGCGGGAGGGGTGGCTGACCGCCCGCGTGTCCGGCGCGCTGTGGTGGGACCGGGCCTGCCCGGCGGAGGCGATCGCCGAGCAGATCGCCCGCTTCCACGCCGTCCGCGGCCAGGCGGCGGCCGCGGGTGACCGATACCGTGTGCACAGTGTCAAGGTGATGCAGGACGGCGTGATCGAGACCTTCACCGCGGCCCTGCTCGAACCGTACCTGGACCGCTGCGGCCACCCCACCGGCAACCACGGCCTGAGCTTCCTCGCCCCGGACACCCTCCGCCGGGTGACCGTCGCCCTGGACGCCGCGGGATTCGACGTCCACTTCCACGCTCTGGGAGATCGGGCGGTCCGCGACGTCCTCGACGCGATCGAGGCGGCCCGGGCGGCGAACGGCGCGTCGGGCGGCAGACACCACCTGGCGCACCTGCAGGTGGTCCATCCGGACGACGTCGCCCGGTTCCGCCGGCTGTCGGCGGCGGCGAACCTCCAGCCGCTGTGGGCCTGCCACGAACCGCAGATGGACGAACTCGCCATCCCGTTCCTCGGGCCCGAACGGTCACGATGGCAGTACCCGTTCGGTGACCTGCACCGCGACGGGGCGACGATCGTGATGGGCAGCGACTGGCCGGTCTCCAGCCCCGACCCGCTGGCCGGCATCCACGTAGCCGTGAACCGGATCAGCGGGGAGGCCCCGGCGGGCACCCAGCCGCTGGAGGGCGGGCAGGCGCTCCCCCTCCCCGTGGCCATGGCCGCCTACACCGTGGGCTCGGCCTGGGTGAACCGCGTTGACCAGCTGACCGGCGCCATCGCGGTGGGGATGCGCGGCGACCTCGTCGTCCTTGACCGCGACCCCTTCGACGGGCCCACGGAACACATCGCGAAGACCCGGGTCCACCGCACGTACGTCGACGGGCACCCCGTCCACGTCGACGACTGATCCACGCGCTGGGCGCCCCGGCGTTCCGCCACTCAACCAGCCGCCCGAGTACAGGAGAGGCACCCATGGCCCACCTCCACCGTCCCCCGTCGCTGACCGGCGCCTGCCTGGTCGGCTCCATGCTCATGACGCTGACCGCCTGCGCCGGGGCCGGAACGTCCCCCACCACGCCGTCGGGCCCGGCGATCGCCGCCATCGGCGCCTCGCAGGTCTCCACGGGGACGGCGACCAAGGATCTGGCGGCGGTGACCTGGTCCGGCGACTACCGGCCGCTCTACACGCTGGATCCGGTGAAGGTCCCCGACTATCCGGAAGAGACCGTCATCCCGAACATCTGCGAGTCGCTGATCCGGGTCGCCGGCGACTACTCCCTCTCCCCCGGCCTGGCCCGGTCCTACACCTTCACCACCCCCACCACCCTGAAGCTGAGCCTGCGCACGGGCGTGACCTTCTCCGACGGCACCCCCATGACCGCCGAGGACGTCGTCTACAGCCTCAAGCGCAACCTCGACCCGAAGGCGGCCTCGGGCTACGCGGCCAACTTCGCCACCGTCACCTCGATCGAGGCGGCGGACCAGTCGACGGTGACGATCACCTTCAGCCGGCCGGAGCCGACCTTCCCCACCGTTCTGGCCACTTTGGCGGGTGCCGTGGTGCAGAAGAAGTTCGCCGTCGCCAAGGGCCAGTCCTTCGGCAGCCCCGACGTCGGCGTGGTGTGCACGGGGCCCTACCGGTTCACCTCCTACGACGGGTCATCGAAGCTCGTGCTCACCCGCAACGACGCCTACTGGGACACCGCGCACAAGGCTCGCGCGAAAACGTTCACCTTCGTCTTCCCCGCCGACAACTCCGCGCTGGTCAACGGCCTGCTCTCCGGCCAGATCGACGGCGCGTTCAACATCCCGAGCAACCTGCTGGACCAGCTGCGATCCGCCACGACCGGCAAGGCCTATCTGGGCGGCGAGGGGTCCACGCCGATCAACGTGGACCTGCTGATGTCCAAGGAGAGCGGCCCGGGAGCGGACGTCCGGGTACGGCAGGCCCTGTCGATGGTGATCGACCGGGCCGCGATCGCGAAGACCCTCTTCAAGGCAGCCGCCGACCCGCTGTACAAGGTGACGGGACCGGGCCTGTGGGGGTACGAGAAGGCCACATTCAAGGCCGCCTACGACCCCCTGGTGAAGCAGCCGGACGTCGCCGCGGCCAAAGCATTGGTCCAGCAGGCCGGCGCGACCGGGGCGACCCTCGCCTTCGGGTACCCGTCCGGCAACCCGCAGCTCGTGCAGCTCGCCACGGTACTGCAGCAGGAGGCCGCCCAGATCGGGATCAACCTCAAGCTCGTCGGCCTGCCCAACCAGCAGTACGGCTCGCTCTTTTCCGACCAGGGCGCGCGCAAGCCGTTCGACCTGTTCATCACGCTCAACTACGTCGAGCTTCCCGAGCCGTACCTGATGGACCGGCTGTACGGCTCCAAGACCGGCGGCACCAACTTCAGCGGGTACTCCAGCCCCACGGTCGAGCGGCTGCTCGACCAGGCCGGGCAGACCACCGAACTCGCGGAACGCGCCGGACTCGTCGTGGAGGCCGAGGCGCAACTCGCCCGGGATCTGCCCTCGATCCCGATCGTCCAGCCTCGCGCGATCGTGTACCAGAACAACCGGCTCACTGGCGCGCCGCTGACGTTCGCCTACATGACCTCTCCGTGGGCGGCGGCCATCGGTGGCAAGTGACCTCCCGTGATCGACGTCAAGAGCCGTCCGGAAGGAGGCGCGACATGACCGGGTTCCTGATGAAACGGTTGCTGGGTCTGCTGGTCACCCTGCTCGCCGCCAGCTTCGCCATCTACGCCAGCGTCTACCTGTCCCCCGGCAGTCCCGAATCGGTGCTGTTCGGTGCCCGCAACCCCCCACCTGAAGTGCGCGCGGCGGTCCGCGAACATCTCGGCCTGGACGAGCCGTTCCTCACCCGGTACGTCCGCTGGCTCGGACAGGTGCTCCACGGTGACCTGGGGACCTCGCTGGTCTCCCAGCAGGACGTCGCCTCAAGGCTCGCCCACCCGCTCGTCGTCACCGCCGCGCTGGTCGGCTACGCCTCGATCCTGATCATCGTCCTCGGCATCGGGCTGGGTCTGCTCTCGGCGCTGCGCCCGGGACCGGTCGACGGCGTCGTCAACGTCCTCGTCTCCACGGCCACAGCCGTTCCCGCCTTCGTCGCGTCCTCATTGACCATCTCCGTCTTCGCCGTCGGCCTCGGCTGGTTCCCGGCGTACGGATTGACCGACGAGATCGGGGGATGGTGGCGAAGCCTCACCCTTCCGGCCCTGAGTCTCGCGATCATCGCCAGCGGGCTGCTGGCCCGCATCACCCGGGCCACCGCCCGCGAGCAGCTCGCATCCGACCACGTACAGACCGCGGTGGCCCGGGGTCTGTCCACCCACCGGCTCGTCCGCAGCCACGTGCTGCGCAATTCGGCCGGGCCGGTGATCTCCGTGGCGGGCCTGCAGATCGCGAGCCTGTTCGCCGGCGCTGTGGTCGTCGAGCAGGCCTTCGGCCTGGCCGGCGTCGGACAGTTGCTCATCACCTCGGTGCAGCAGAAGGACTTCCCCGTCGTCCAAGCCGTCTGCCTGCTCCTGGTCTCCGCCTTCGTCCTGCTGAACCTCGGAGCCGACGTCCTCGTGGCCCGGTTCGACCCACGCCTTCATCGGACGGTGATCTCATGACCGCACCGACCGCCGGCCCTCGTACGATCACGACCGTCCCGCCACCGCCCAGGCGAGGCCTCCGGTCCCCGTACCTCGGCGCCACCGGCCGGCTCGCCCTCGCCATCATCGGCCTCGCCATCCTGCTCGCGGCCCTGGCGCCGCTCCTTGCCCCCGCCGACCCCAACCACGGCGACCTGCTCGCGCCGTTCGCCCCGCCCTCGATCGAGCACTGGCTGGGAACCGACGCCACCGGCCGGGACATCGCCTCCCGCCTCATGTACGGCGCGCAAACCAGCCTGCTCGGGCCGGCCGCGATCGTCCTGCTCTCCCTCGTCGTCGGCATCCCCCTGGCGCTGGCGGCCGCCTGGCACGGCGGTGTCGTCGCGTTCGTCATCACCCGGGCGCTGGACATCGTGTTCGCCATCCCGGGACTGCTGCTGGCGATCCTCGCCGTCTCCCTGTTCGGGCCCGGGCTGTGGCCCGCGGTCATCGCACTCGCCGTCGCCTACCTGCCGTACGTGGGCAAGCTGACCATGACGGCCGCCGAGCAGGAACGCCGCCTTCCCTACGTGGACGCGCTCAGCGTCCAGGGCCAGTCCGTGGTCAAGATCGCCGGCGTGCATCTGCTCCGCAACCTCGCGCCGGTGATCGCCGGCCAGGCGACCATAACGTTCGCCTACGCTCTCATCGACCTGGCGTCCCTGTCCTTCCTGGGGCTCGCGGTACAAGCGCCCACTGCGGATTGGGGAGTGCTGATGAGCGATCGCGACGCCATACTGCAGGGCCATCCCGGCCAGGTGCTGGCCGCCGGGACTCTCGTCGTCACCACCGTCCTCAGCCTTTTCGTTCTGGGGGCCCGGTTGTCCGGAGACAAACCCACGCGGCGCCGATCGACGCGCCTCCTGCGCCCCCGGACCAGCGAGGGAGGTTCGCGATGACCCCTGGATCCGCCGAAGCCCTGCTCTCGTTGAGGAACCTCCGGCTCGACGTCACCGGCGACGACGGCGACATCCGGCCCATCCTGCGCGGCCTCGACCTCACCGTGCGGGCGGGCGAGGCCGTCGGATTGGTCGGCGAGTCCGGGTCCGGCAAGTCGATGACCTTGCGCTGCATCGCACGTCTCACCCCGCCCGGGGCCCGGGTCGGCGGCGACGTCCTCGTCGGCGGCCGGGACGTCAACCGGCTGCGGGGCAAGGACCTGCGGCGGTTCCGGCAGACCGAGGTCGGCTACGTCTTCCAGGATTCCCGCTCGGCCATCAACCCGATGCACACGATCGGCGACTTCCTCCTCGAGACGGCGCGAGACCGCGGCCAAGACGTCGACGCCGCGCGCGCCTCGGCCGTCGACGTGCTGACCCGGATGGGCGTCTCCGACCCGGAACGCCGTATGCGGCAGTATCCCTTCGAGCTGTCGGGCGGCCTGCTCCAACGGGTCATGATCGCTTCCGTCATCATGGTCCAGCCGGTCCTGCTGCTGGCCGACGAGCCCACCACCGCTCTCGACGTCACCACGCAGGCCGATGTCCTGGCCCTGACCGATCGGCTCCGCCGCGACCTGCGCATCGCGATGCTGTTCGTCACCCATGACCTCGATCTGGCGACCGCCGTCTGCGACCGGATCGCGGTCGTCTACGCCGGGCTGATCGTCGAGGTCGCGGACGCCGAGACAGCGCGGCGGGCCCCCGTGCATCCGTACACCCGCGGCCTGCTCTCCTGCCGGCCGCCCCTGGCGACCCGGCTGGATCGCATCCCCGTCATCGCCGGGACGCCGGTCTCAGCCACCGACAGCGGCACCGGCTGCCCCTTCGCCGGCCGCTGCCCTGTCCGGATCTCCCCCTGCGACACGACGCCGCCCCCGGCTCTCGAACACGTCGGCGGCCGGGTGCACTGCCACCGAGCCGAGGAGATCATCGCCGGCGCACTCGACCACGAGCTGCCGCTGACCGGCGCCGTCACCGCACCGACCACGGCACCAGCGCAAGGAGGTCGCGATGAGCGGTGATCCGGTGATCCGCGTCAGTCACCTCGTCAAACGCTACGGGCACGCCGACGCGCCCAACGTGGTCGACGACGTCTCCTTCACCGTGGACCAGGGCCGGACCCTGGCGCTGGTCGGTGAATCCGGTGCCGGCAAGTCCACCATCGGCGCCATCCTGACCGGTCTGCAGACCGCTACCTCGGGAACCGTCCAGGTCTGCGGAGAGGACCGCAGCCGTCCCGCGCGCTCGACCCGGTCGCGCCGTCACCGGGGCTCCCAACTCCAGCTTGTGGCCCAGGACCCGTTCACCTCGCTGAACCCTCGCCAGAAGATCGGTGACGCGATCGCCGAAGCGGTGGCTCTGCACTGCCGGCTGTCCCCGTCCCAGCGTCGCGAGCGTGTCCGGGAGCTGCTCGACGCCGTGGGGCTCACACCGCACCACGCGACGGTCACCCCGCGGGCCCTGTCGGGCGGGCAACGGCAGCGCGTCGCCATCGCCAGGGCGCTGGCGGCTCAGCCGGAGGTCGTCGTCCTCGACGAAGCCGTCTCCGCGCTCGACGTGTCGGTCCAAGCCCAGGTCCTCAACCTGCTCAACGATCTGCAGGCACAGACCCGCACGGCGTACGTGTTCATCACGCACGACCTGGCCGTCGTCCGGCAGATCGCACACGACGTGGTCGTCCTGCGGCACGGCAGGATCGTGGAACAGGGCGAGGCCAACGCGATCCTGAACCAACCGCAACAGCCCTACACTCAGCTTCTCCTCGCCTCGACACCCCGCCCCGGCTGGACGCCCCCGCCACGGTAAAGTGCCAAAACCCAGGCTCTGGTCGGCCGTAAAACAGAGAACGGAAAAGCCCCGCTGGTGCGGCGGGGCTTCGTGGTGCGGTCAGTTCTGCTCGGCGCTCTTCAGCTCCTCATTGAGCTCGGCCCTGATCGAGTCCATGTCGAGGGCGCGAACCTGGCTGATCAGGTCTTCGAGCGCGGGCGCCGGGATCGCGCCGGGCTGCGCGTAGACCACGATGCCGTCCCGGATCGCCATGAGCGTCGGGATCGAGCTGATGTCGAAGCCCTGGGCGAGCGCCTGCTCCGCATCGGTGTCGATCTTGCCGAAGGTGATGTCCTCGTGCTTGTCGGACGCCTTCTCGAAGATCGGTCCGAACATCTTGCACGGGCCACACCATTCGGCCCAGAAGTCGAGCAGGACAATCCCCTTGTCGGCGATGTCGTTGAAGTTCTTCTCGGTTACCTCGATGCTCGCCACCAGTGGCTCCTCGTATCGTCGAGTGAAGTCGGTATGTCATCTCCAGGTGCAAACCTGTCAACCACGTACCCGCCACCAGCATTCCATGTCCACGGCCCGGACGGCCCACGTCACACCCACGCGGTCAGGAACGAGGCCGGGACGTTTCAGCCGGTCGTCACGGCGCGCCTGACGCTCTCGCGGAGCAGGGCGCGACGCCGCTCGTGCAGTTCGGAGGGCTCCTCGGCGGTGGCGGCGTAGACGTTGCTGACCGGTGACCATGCCATGGACATCGCGATGACCATGGCCATCACGTCGAACGGGTCCCCTGGTATCACGATGCCCGCGGCCTGCGCCTCGGCGATCGCGTTCAGCTTGTGGTCGTTGAGACCGTCGGCCTCGACGAGGTGGCCTGCGGGGCGTCGCTCCAAGCGGGCCCAGGTGGCCAGCCGGATGAGGTCGGGGCGGCGGAGGTACTCGTCGTACAGACGCACGGCCCAGTCCGCGAGGTCGGTGGCGTCGATCGGGACGACGTTCACGATCCGCTCCAGCGAACCGAGGAAGATGGCGTCGAACAGCCCTTCCTTGCTGCCGAAGTAGGCGTAGAGCTGCGCCTTGTTGGTGCGTGCGGCGGCCACGATCCGCTCGATGCGGGCCCCGGCGATCCCGTACTCGGCGAACTCCCGGGTCGCCACGTCGAGGATGCGATCGCGCGTCGCGACGCCACGGGAGGTCAGGGGCTGATCGACCATGCCTGCCAGCCTACCAAACAGAACAGTCGGTTTGCTTAGCGGTTGGCTCATGACTACACCGGGGCTTGTGGGCACACGCCTTCTGCCAGAAGATCGGTTCCCTGAACGAGAGGAAGTGCCGTGGGCATCGATCGACATCCGCTGAGCGAGCTGGAGAGATCTCTCGTCACCGTCGCCGGCGAGTACGGCTTCCAGCTCACGCACGTGGTGAAGTACTACTGCGAGCTGGAACAGCCCGACCGTGGCGTGGTCGTCTATCTCGACCGGCGACGCACGCCGGCGAACGTGATCGCGGTGCTGATCCATCCAGAGACCGAGCTGGCCCGGCTGTTCGACCTGGCGGGGGCGACGATCCCCGCCGACTTCCGACATGGCTCGAACATGCGCCGATTCCCGAAGAGGCTGCACACCGGCAAGCAGCCGATCACCTACGGATACGCCATCGAGTGTGATGATTCAGGCGTCTTCGGCCGCCTGCTCGATCGTCTCGCTTGACGCCTGTCACATCACCCCAGCAGGACCGCGGCCTCCAGTGGCTCGGACGAACGGAGGAAGCGCAGGTCCTCCATGACCAGGGCGACACCGCTGGCGCCGCCGCGGCGGAGGGCCGGGGCCAGCGCGTCCAGGTCGGACCAGCGGGACGGGCGGAGGTGGACGCGGTAGCCGTCTCCGGCGGGCTCCAGGGTGAGGGCTTCGCCGATGGCGAGCCTGCTCTCCGGGAGGTGGGCCGCGGTCGTTCCGGCGGCTCGTTCCAGGGCGGTGACCGAGGTGATCCCGACGGCGATGGGCAGGGTCGTGTCCGGGCCGACGACGTGTTCGTGCAGGTCACGCAGGCGGGCGGCGGCGGTCGTGCGGGTGGGGTGGTCCTTGGGCAGGCGGTCGGCCAGGAGCCTCACAGCGCGGGCGATGTGACCCAGCGGCGGTACGGACGGACGCTCGCCGAGCAGGGCGATCAGCGCCTCCAGGGCGTCCTCGGCGCCGGAGGCGAGGGTGACCCACTGCTCGGTGGTGAGCGGGGTGAGCCTCGGGTGGCGTTCCGTCCAGTACGCGACCGCCCGGTCCAGGTCGGGGCCCGTACGCCAGAGGTCGGCGGGGTCGTCGGGCATGAGCGACTCGACGACTTCGACGGCCTCGTCGGTGGTGGTGAACGCCTCCAGACAGAGCGCGGCGATGCGCAGTTCGATCTCGGTCAGGTCGAGTTCGCGGGCGCGGGCGGCGTCGCCCTTGCGGAAGGCGGCGACGCGGCCCCGCGCCCAGCCGTCCGGCCAGGAGAGCGTGCGGGCCGAGGTGGACAGCAGGATCAGGCACTGGGCCGGTGACAGGCCGGTGGCCTCGGCGAACGCCCGTACGGTCGCCTCCCGGTCCACGGGCGGCGGGCCGTTCTCGGCGATCAGGTCGAGCGCCCGCCGGAGCCGGTCCGGGTCGCCCCAGCCGCGGCAGGTCCGCAGCTCGACGGCGCGGTTGCGGGTGAACAGGAGCGGGTCGGGGCCGTCCGGTGTGTAGAGGAGGGCCGTGACCGCGTACCCGTGCCCCACCTGCTCGTAGTCGGCGACGGCGGCGGCCGCGATGGGGCCGCGGCCCGAGTGGATCTGCCCGAGGTCGTACTCCGGGCGCAGCCGGGCGACGTGCCAGGTGCCGTCGGTACGGAGGAGTTCGGGGACGGCGGCCAGTTTCAGTTTCAGGAGTTGCGCGCGCCCGCCGCCGTTGCCCCACGCGGCGTCCAGGACGGTGGCGCCGAGGCGGCCCAGCGTGTTCTCGATGCCCTTGACAGCGGAGGCGTCGAATGTCGCGATCTGCTTGTCGTACGGCACATCGACGGCGGCACGGGTGAAGTGGACGATCCTCGCGTACGCGGACTCAGGCCCCGGATCGTCCGGCTCGGGGGACTTCTCGGACCGGACAGCGGGTGGCGCGGCGGCGAGCGCCGGGCGCAGGTGGGGCGGCGGGGTCAGCGCCAGGCGTTCCAGCAGGGCGAACGCGCGCTCGCGGCATTCGACGGCCGTCCACACCAGGAACGTGACGCCCTTCCAGAGCGACTCGTCGGTGATCTCCGGCAGGAGCGGGTGGAGCCGTCCCGCCAGCTCGTCGCGGGCGGCGCCCTTCTCCGCGTACCCGCTCTCGGGGTCCAGCACCCGCATGAGGTCGGCGGCGAGCGCAGCGTCCGCGACGTCGATCAGGGCCTGCGCCTTCTTCTCGTCGACGGCGCGCAGCGCCCTGGATCCTTCGGGGTCGCGCGGCCGCATCGCCGACCACCGGCCGGGAGGCGCGACCAGGCGGGTCCCGGACGCGTAGCGGTGGCAGGCGACCGTGCTGATGTTCTCGGCACCGTCGTGCTCGGGCACCCTGCCCCAGCCGCGGACGTAGCGGCCGATGGTCCGCCCGGCCGGGTCCCGCAGCTCGATGATCCGGCCGTGGCCGTGCCACACGGTGGCCTCGGCGCCACCGGGGAAGGCGACCCGTTCGCCGTCGGCCGGTACGACGCGGCGGGCGGCGGGATGCGCGCTGTCGTGCGGGCAGTGCGGGCCGCCGTGATCCAGTACGGTCACCCGGCCGTTCACGGCGATCAGGCAGCGGTCATAGAGGTCACGCGCCTCGGTCCGTTCGTGGGACCGGTGGGAGATGTCCTCGTACGTACCGAAGCCGTGGGACGGGCCGGCTCCATCCGGTGTGACGACGCAGGCACGGAACTTGTGCTCCCAGAGCCGACCGGACTCGATCAGGAGCAGGTCGGTGCCGCTCTCTTCCAGGTAGTCGGTGATGGTGCTGACGTGGCCGGGGACCAAGGCGGGCAACTCCAGTTCGTCGAGGACGCCGCCGCTCAGCGTGGCGGCGAGGGCGCGGGCCGGGTCCGTCCCGGTCGCGATCGTCCGGACGCCGTCCAGGAGCAGGCCGGGGACTCCGCCGATGGTGAACCGTTCGGCGTCGCACAGGGCGGCGTGCGCGTCCGGAAGCCCTTGACGTGGGACCCGCTCGGCATGCTCGGCCAGGATGGCGGCGACGATCTGCGCCGTTCCCGGTGTCGTGGTCAGGGCCCGTACGGTCTCGGGGGCGGTCTGCTTCGGGACGGCGGGCTCGGTGACGTTGAGCTGGTTGGTCACGTTGCCCACGATCGCGTCGCGCAGCAGCGGAGCCCAGCCCGGGTCGGCGGCGACGGCGGCCAGGTCGGTGCCCGCTCCGGAGGCGAGCCGGTCGTACAGCTTGAACGTGTGCAGCAGCCGGGGCCGCGCGAGCGGGACGCCGCGATCCAGGAGGAGATCGAGGAGCGGGAGGTCGGCGGCGGTCTCCTCCCAGCGGTTGACCTCGTCCTCGTCCGCTCCCAGCACCGCTTCATGGTCGTCGCAGGTGAGGCCCTCCGCGCGCAGCCGCGTACCGGCGTCGTGCAGGAGGTCGCCGAGACCGGCGACGGGGAGTGCGAGCCCCGCGTACAGCTTCAGGAAGCGGCCGAGCCAGTCCTTCGCCGCCGCCCCCGCCAGCCCGGGGGACGTGGTGAACGGGGCGGTCAGGCCCGCGCCCGCGAGGTTGCCGAGCAGGAGCGACACTGCCGCGCTCTTCGCCGTGGGAGTGTCCGTGGCGGGCAGCGGCAGGATGCCGAGGAGCGCGCGGCCGATGCCCGCGTCCGCCCGTGCCATCGGGCCGAGCAGCGGAAGGACGAACGTCCAGAGGGCCTGCGGTGCCGACTCCATGCAGCCGTTCTCCAGCAAGGCCTGTACGGCGCGTTCGTCCTCGGGCCCGCCGAGCGCGTGCCCGGCGGCCTTCGCCAGCGCCGCCCAGCCGTCGGCCAGGGCCAGCGCGCCGTCCGTGCCGTCCGGGACTTCCTCGCACCACTCGGTGAGCAGGCTGCGGTGCCAGCGGTACGCGCCGAGGGCGGGATGGCGGGCGGCGAGCCGCTTGCCGTGCTTCTTGAGCGTGGCCGTTCCGGCGGCGTCCGGCCCCGCGGCTAGGTGCGCCGCGACGAGCGCGGCCTCGTCGACCGGCAGCGCGTGCGTGTCCTCGGCGGCGCGGGCCTTGTCGAAGAAGGCGGCGGCGAAGCGGGCGCTGTCCGCGGCGGCCAGGATCAGCGCGCACTCCTCGTAGAACGGCGGCAGCAGCTCGGGCGCGTGCGTCTCCAGGTCATCGCCGGTACGGGTGAGCGCGGTGCGCGCGAGGCCGGGCTTGCGGGCGGCCAGGTCGCGGGCGGCCCGCAGGTCGGTGTGCGCGGCCAGGATACGGGCGCGGTGCTTCGGGCACCGGTGCAGGGCGGACGGGAGGAAGCCGAGCGGGCCCGCGTGCACGGTGCCGACGCCGGTCTCCGCCACCGGGTCCAGGTCGTACAGCGACTTCTCGGCCTTGTCGCCGTTGACGGCCGCGCGCCGGACGAGTTCGACGACCGGCTCGTCCAGGACGGAGTGCTCGTAGCGGACGGCGACGCACGTGTCCTCGTCGGAGCCGGCGGGCGTGCCCGGCAGCACCGCCCCGGCGCGCAGCAGCACGTCGCGCGTCGGGCCGGTGATGCCGGAGTGCACCACGGTGCCGGGCTCGCCTTGGTGGGCGTCGCAGTAGCGGGAGTACGCCTCGGCTGCCTCCACCACCGGCTCCGTCTCGTCCACGGTGCGGTCCGCGTACAGAGCCATGAGAATGCGGACGCCCTCGGACCAGGCGATGTCGCCTATCTCCCGGCCGCCCGCGGTGAAGCTCAGCCAGGCCATGTAGGCCGGGCTCATCGGCCCGTTCCACTGCAGGTCGATCTCGATGCCGAGCGGCTCGGGCGCGCGCACGGTGAACCGCGCCCCGCCCCCCTTGATGCGCCCGCCCAGCTCGTGCACGCGACGCTCGAACGCGCCGCCGCTCTCGTAGTGGGCGTCCATGTATCCGAAGGTGTCGACCACGCCGAAGGTACGGTCCATGCTCGCGTGGCGCGTCCACACCTCGCGGTGTACCTGCTCGATAACCTGCGTGAGGTTCCGTCCCCGCCAGATGGGCAGCTCATCGCCGAGCAGCAGCGGGTGCGGGATCGCGAAGGCGCCCGCGCCCGTCCACGCGCCCTCGCGCAGGAGCGCGCAGCGGCCGAGGTCGGGCGCGCCGTCGACGATCGGGGCGATGACCAGGTCGGTGAGCGTCTCGCGCCACACCGGGTCGTCCCACACCGCCGCGAACACCACGGCCGGGACGGGCAGCGACCGCACCATCCAGGACTCGACCCGGTCGTGCACCGCCCGCGCGTGTTCGCCGAGCCGGTCGCAGAGGGCGGCGAGCCGTACCGCGGTCGGATCCTTCCTGACGTTGGCGGGCACCTTGGCCAGCACGCGGCCCGCGGCCGTCCGGCAGGCGAGCACCGGCCGCCGTGTCCCCTCGACGGTGAGCTCGTGGCCCGTCGCGATTCCGATCCATCCCATGGCACGCCATTCTTGATCATCCCTAGGACATTCTGCGGGAAACGGATGAATCGAACGTCGCCACCTGCGGGCGCGATCCGCCGCGCCGGCGTGCCGCGGGCCGGGACCGGCAGCCCGCCGGCCCGGCAGCGGCGTACGACCTCCCGGTAGACCGCCTCCTCCTGGCGGTTCAGATATCGCAAGCCGATGACCTCGCACAGGACCGCTTCGACCGCGGCCGGCAACCGTCCCTGGCCGCCACTGGAGCACCGGCCTGTCACGGCACATGTCCGCCCCTCCCGCATCATTCGACCCGGAATCCAGCGACGGCGTGACGGTCAAGGACATCGCCCAGGGTGCGGCCACCCTCGACCCTCCTGGCCGCCTCACCCCTCGTCGAAGGCGTGACCGGACAGTACTTCGAGGACTGCCAGCAGGCCGCCCCGTACACGCCCGGGCTCCGGCGCGGCTTCGCGGCCTACGCCGTCGACCCCGACGCAGCCGCCCGCCTCTGGCGAGTGTCCGCCGACATGATCGGCGACGCCCGCCAGTAGCCCTGTCCTGTCGGTGTCGGCTGACATGATCTGCCGATGACGGATAACAGTGCCTTGATCGCAGCGTTCTGGGATGCTTCCGCCGGTTCCTTCGACGAAGAGGCCGATCACGGCCTTCGGCAGCCCCATGTCAGAGCGGCATGGGCGGAACGCGTGCGCTCGTGGCTACCTTCTTCGCCCGCCGATGTCCTGGATCTGGGTTGTGGCACCGGCTCGTTGTCCTTGCTGCTCGCCGAGCAGGGCCACCGGCCGATCGGGGTGGATCTGGCGCCGCAGATGGTCGAACAGGCCCGCCGCAAGCTCACGGGGGCCGGCTTCGATGCCGCGATGCTGGTGGGCGACGCGAGCAGCCCGCCCGCGGCGGCGGGAACGTCGTTCGACGTGATCCTGTCCCGTCACCTGCTGTGGACCTTGCCCGCCCCCGAAAAGGCGCTGCGCCGATGGGTCGATCTGCTGCGCCCTGGCGGGCGGTTGGTGCTCATCGAAGGCCGCTGGGCAACCGCCGAACCGAGTGAGGACCACTCCTATCCAGGAGAAACCGCAGGGTTGCCGTGGATGGGCGGGGTCGAGGCCGAGCGGCTCGTGCGGGCGCTGCGACCGATGGTGCGCACTTCACGCGTCGAGCCACTCCTCGATCCCGCTCTATGGGGACGGTCCATCCAGGACGAGAGATATGCCGTGGTCGCCTTCGCTTAGCCGCCGCGTTGCCTACTTGGCCTATCTCGGGAATCTCCGCCGCTGGTGGTTCTAGGCCGTTCGGGGGGAGACGTGCGGGAGACTCGATAGTTCTCGTTCCTGAGCCTCATGTCGATGCTGACGGTCGCACATCCGCGGACTCCTTCGTTCATGGAGCGCGCCACAAGCCTGGCGCGGAGTCGAGGATGGCCACTCTCGTGCGAGGCGATGATCTCGGGCTGAGGGAAGATCTGACGAACACGGTGAACGCCCTGTTGATCACCCGCCATGGAGACGAGCTTGGCTGGGTGCCGGATCTCTTGCTCGACTGCGTGATGTGGGAGGCATGGGCCACCTCGGGTGACTGTACGACCTGATGTGCCTGCCGTCGGACGAGACGGCAAGCCGTGTCACGAGTCTGGGCAGGTCGGACCAGACGGGCCAGCGCTCGGGAGACAGCTGCCTACTCCAGGCGACGCAAGACCGAGTGCGCGTGGGCCAAACGGTGCTCGTAAGCCTCGGGCAGGCCCGCGGCGAGCGACTGGTACAGCGCGACCGCCTCCTCCGCGGCCGCGCGTCCGTCCGCGTGCGCGCCATCGGTGGCCATGCGGACCTCGGCGAACATCAGCAGCGCGTACGCGTACCTGCTGCTGTAGCGGGCCGGATGCTGTGCGGCCGGCCGCCGGTAGATCTCCACCGACTCGGCCGTGGCCATCAGCGCCTCGGCGTGCTCGCCTCGCCGGAAACGCACGAGGCCGTGATCGGCCAACGCATAGGCGAGGTCTCCCGCCAGGCGGTGCGGATCGAGTTGGTGCAGGCGGCGATAGATGTCCAAGGACTGCAGCGAGGCGCTCAGCGCCTCCTCGTACCTGCCGACGTTCACCGCTGACACGCAGAACGTATGCTGCGCCAGCGCGAGGCGCTGCTCGTGCGTCTCGGGGTCGGTGGCCGCGAGGGTGCCGCACAGGGCGACGGCTTCCCGCGCGGCCTCCAGCGCCTCCTCCTGGCGGTTCAGGCTCGCGAGGGTGCACGACTTGTTGTTCAACGCCAGCGAGAGCTGCTCGGCGGTGTCTTGATGGCGGCGGGCGATCTCGACCGCCTCGGAGTCAGCGGCGAGCGCCTCGTCGACCCGATTCAGGTCATGCAGGTGCACGCCGAGGTTGTAGAGGCTGACGCACAATGACAGCTCGGCCTCGCGTACGTCTGCGCGGCTTTCGTTGACGTGGTAGTTGTCCTGGTCGCACTCGAGGTCATCGAGATCTTCCTCGGTGAGCTCCTCGTCATCAAGCAGGTCCCTGGCTTCGATCAGCCCGCCGTCCTCGAAGAGCTCTCTGCCCATCGGCTGATCATGTCCATCAAAGAACGCCTCTTCATCAGGGAACAAGCGCTCCAGTCGCTGTAGGCGGTCTGTTTTCCGTGCCGCGATCTCGCGAAGGTGACTCACTGCCTCCTCGGCGGCGACCAGTGCCTCGAGATGGCGGCCCAACCGGCCGAGGTCGGTGGCGACGTTGCTGAGCGTGTCAGCAAGATGACGGAAAGGCAGATCTTCTTCGTCCGCGTCGATCGGCTGCCGGTACACCTCCACGGACTGGGTCAAAGCCGTGTGTGCCTCCTCATAGCGCCCGACCCATGCAAGAGCGTCGCCCAGCGACCGCAGCGCCTTGACGTAATAGTTCTTGACGAGCCAGGCGGGCTCCTCGCCGGCGTGGAGGTAATCGCGCCAGATGGTCAGCGCCTCGGTCGCGGCCTCGACGGCTTCGTCGAAACGGCCGACGCTGGTGAGACAGTCGGTGTATCGGCCGAGCGCGTAGGCCAGGGTGAAACCCCTGTTGCGGCCGGGCCCGTCGGCCGGCTGCTGCCGGATGTCGCTGATCGCCGCGGCCGCCGACTCCAGCGCTTCGTCGTGCCGCCCGAGTCGCACCAGGATCCCGATGAACCTGGTGTGCGCGTCGTTCGCCAGGTCCAGGGCGGAGGCGTCAACGACTGCCAGGCGCAGGCTCACCGACTGCACTTCCCGCAGGATCGGCAACGCTTCCTCAAGGCACCCGAGCTCCACGAGAACGTCGCCCAGAGACTGCAACGCACGGCGGAAATCGTCCAGATGGTCAACGGCAACGTCCGTGCCGTAGTCCTCGATCACTTCCAGATACGCCAGCCGCGCGAGGTCGTACCAGCCCGGTTTCTCCAGTTCGTCGCCAAGGCTGCGTAACGCTTGGGCCAGCGCGTCCGGGCTGGGCCGGGTTTCCCGGGGCTGCCCACGCAGAGCCTCGATCTGCTCCAAGAGGACCCGCGCGTATCGCAAATCCGGATAAGCCTCGTCGGATGGTACGGGGTGTTGAAGCAGCATCTCTGAGGTGATTCGATCTTCGAGCATGATCGGGACGATAGCGCAGCCTCACGATATGACCTGCCACGCGGGTTGCCGCGATCGGCCGTCTTCCTCGGTCTCCAGTGATCGGGCCGGGCGGCCGGTTCCTGGCGAACTCGGCGATCAACCTGCGGGTGATGCTGGGCGCGAGCAGGGTGTCACCGTGGGCCACGACCCGTACAGCGGTCGTCAGCTCGGTCGCCGTCACGTCTTTCAGCAGGAATCCCGACGCCCCTGCTGCCAGCGCGTCGTATATGTAGGAGTCCAGATCGAACGTCGTGATCATGATGGCCCGGGTCGGGCCCGAGGCGGCGATCCTGCGTACCGCCTCGAAACGGGCGGCCCGTGTCAAGGCGGGCCGCCCGTGGCGAAGGGGTCAGTGGCCCGGCAGCGTGAGGCCGAGGACGAGCGGGTCGTGGTCGGAGGAGCGGAAGGCGTCCGGCTTGTACAGGGACGCCGGGTTGTACTCGGTGTTGTAGTCGAGGATGCGCGGCTCGTCCGAGTTGATGTGCCAGATCGTCGCGCTGGTGACCCGCTTGAGCAGTTGCCGGCCGACCAGTGCGTGGTCGAGCTCTCCGGCCAGCCCGTCGAACAGGTAGCTGTACCGCAGGGACGCCGGCACGAACTTCTTGGTCACGCTGGTCAGGCCGCCCGCCTCCAGCGTGTGGATCGGGTCCTCCTCGCCGTAGGCGTTGAGGTCGCCGAGCACCACCGGGTTCGGCAGGTCCTTCACCAGGCCGAGCAGTGTCTGGGCCTGCTTGACGCGGGTGGCGTTCCAGCAGCTCTGCCCGTCGCCCTGATCGGCGTCGGGGCCGCTGGACGGGCAGGTGCCCTTGGACTTGAGGTGGTTGACGACCATGGTGAACGGCTGGCCGCCGGCCGCCCGGCGGAACGTCTGGATCAGCGGCGGCCGGCTGAACACCGCGTCCTGCGACGCCTGCGGCGCGCCGACGGGGGTGAGCTTGGCGGGCTTGTAGATCAGCGCGACCTGGATGGCGTCCGTGCCGGGGTACGGATGCTGGAGCGCCGCGTACGTACCCGCGCCGACCTCGGCATTGACCGCGTCCACGAGTGCCTGGAGCGCCGTCTGGCCGTTGTTCTCGACCTCCATGAGGGCGACGGCGTCGGCGTTGAGGCCCTTCAGGGCCGCCACCAGCTTGGCGAGCTGCCGCTTCTGCTCCTCGGCGTTGGTGGCACCGCGCGAGCCGAGGGTGGTGAACCAGTTCAGCGTGTTGAACGAGGCCACCTTGATGTTGCCCACGACCGGGAACGGCCGGGGCAGCCGCGGGTTGGTGTTGTGGTAGTCGATCGGCTTGGTGGGTTGCAGGCGGTAGGTGCCGAACCCGTAGCCGAGCACGCCGGTGATCCCCACGGCCAGGTCGCCGGTCCGGACGATCGGCGGCAGGGTGGCCGGGTTCTCCCTGCTGGAGCCGTCGTCGATGAGCAGCGAGCGGCGCGCGTTCAGCGCCGCGTCCACGCCGGGCCGGTCCGTCGGCTGGAACAGCCGCCCGCCGGAGGAGACGGTGACCTCGCCGTAGCGGCCCAGGTTGTAGTGCTCGCTGACGGTCAGCGGCTGCGGGAAGGTGAGCAGCATGTTCTCGACGGGCTCCCGCCCCTCACCCGGCAGCTTGTACGGCTGAGCCGCCACCGAGCCGGTGCCGCAGGCGTCGATGGCGGTGACCGGAGACAGCTCCGTCCACCCGTTGTACTCCGTCACCTTGCCCGTCACGAGCACCCGGTCGCCGACCGCGACGTCCTTGAGCGTGTCGCGGGCGTAGGCGAACAGCCCCTCGGAGGTCTTCGGGTCGGCGTCCGGCTTCGGGTCCTGGAAGAAGAAGCCGCTCAGCTGGTCGCCGCGCTGGAAGTCGCCGGTGACGACGCCTTCGACGGTGACCGTCTGCCCGGCCAGCGGGCTGGCGTCGCCGTCGCCCTGCACCTCCGCGATCCGCCGGCTCGGCGGTGTGTCGCACGCCGTGGCCGGTGTGGCGAGCGCCGGCGTGGCGGGGAGGGCGGCGGCCACCACGACCGCGACGAGAAAAGCTCGGCTTAAAACATGCATGACCGGCACTTTAGAGCTAATTGCGGTCACAGATTTCCACATGAAAGTGGCCAGAACATTAAATCATCCAACCTTGACATTGGGTGGTACCGGGTATGAGGACTGCATGGACTGGGTCACCTGCGCCTCTTCGGCAGCCTGCATGGGAATCGCCCGCCAGCCGTACGACCGTTGCCTGGCTCACCTGCAACCAGACGAAGTCGCCGTGACACTCGACGAAATTACCCCCGGCCGCCTGCTGGACCTGCGCGGCACGCCGATCAACGGCCCATTGCTCGCCAGGATCATCGAGGCGACGGGCGGCAGACCCGGCCGGGCCCGGCTGGACCGGGTCACGTTCACCAGTGACGTACGCCTGTCCGGCGTGACGTTCACCGGTGACGTGTCGCTGGACGGTGCCAGGTTCGAGCGGCTGGCCTCGTTCTTCGGCGCCCGCTTCGAGGGCAACGTGTCGCTGGCCGGGGCCGGATTCGCCCGCGAGCTGTCGTTTCACGGCGTCCGAGTACGCGGTCACCTGTCACTGGACCGGGCGGTGATGTCGCGTGACGCGCTGTTCAGCCAGGCAGTGTTCGGTCACGGGCTGTCGTGCGAGCGGGCCAGGTTCGACGGCTACGCCACCTTCGACGGGGCCCTGCTGGGCGACGGCGCGAGTTTCCGCGGCGCCAGGTTCGGCCGGACGCTGTCGTTCCGCAAGGTCACCGGCCATGCCCAGTTCGACACCGCGCACTTCGCGGCCGACGCCTACCTCTCGGCCGCCGGTCGGCTGTCCGCCTCGCGGGCCCGCGCCGACGGCATCTTCGACGTGGCCGTCGCGTCCGGCCGGGTGGACCTGCGGCGGATCGAGGTCGCCGGTGGGGCGACGATCCGGCTCACCGACTCCCAGGCCGACCTGGAGGGCGCGGTGCTGCGCGGGCCGGCGATGGTGACCGGGCGCGGCTGGTCCACGCTGACCTCGCTGCGCCACGTCGACGCGGCCGACCTGGCGCTGTTCGGCCTCGACCTGTCGGGCTGCCGGTTCGCCGGGCTGGCCCGCCCGGCCGCGGTCCGGGTCAAGAACTGCACGTTCGCGCTGACTCCGCGGGGGGTGCGGGTGAGCCTGCGCTGGCCGATGCTGCGCTGGTTCTCCCGGCGCAGCGCGCTGGCCGACGAGCACACGATGCGCGGCTGGACCACCCCCGGCGACAACCCGGCTCGCCATCCGGCCACGTACGACCGTCCGACGGCGGTGGATCCGCCCGCCGGGCCCGATCGGCTGGCCGCCCTCTACGCCGGGCTACGCGCCCAGGTCGATGACGTCGACACTTCGGCCGACTTCGCGTTCGCGGCGATGGAGATGCGCCGGCAGGCGGGCCGCCGGTGGTGGTTGTCGCTTTCGTGGCTGTTGTGGGGGTACGGCATGCGGATGGGCCGGGCGGCGGCCTGGATCGCCCTGCTGATGGCGCTCACCCTCGGCGCCGTCTTCTGGACGTCGGCCTCGCACGCGGAGCGCGCCGCCGACCCACCGCCCGCCGCACACCACTAACCCGCCGCACACCACTAACCCGCCGCACACCACTAGCCCGCCGTACATCACTAGCCCGCCGTACATCACTAGCCCGCCGTACATCACTAGAGCGTGTCGAGGACCTCGGCGATCGCCGCGAAATGGGAGGACCGCCAGCCGGCGTCCATGATCTTGCGGGCCAGCTGCTGCATCGCGTCGTCCGGGTCGAAGCCCTCATGGTCGAGGAAGAGCCGGGTGCCCTTGCCCTCGGGCTCCAGTCGCCAGGTGACGGTCCAGTCGGCGTTCTTGCCGTCGGTCCAGCTGATCTTCAGTCTCTTCTCCGGCTCCAGCTCCAGCACCTGGCAGTAGACGACGCCCTCGAAGCCGGTCTGCTTCACCGGCTTGGTGGTGAAAGTGAACCGGTGCCCGACCTCCGGCTTGAAGTCGTTGGGCATGAGCCAGCGGGCCACCAGCTCCGGCTCGGTCAGGGCCCGCCACACCTTCGCGGGTGGATGCGCGAGGAACTGGTCCATCCGGATCGCGCGCTGATCTTGCATCGTGTGTTCAGGCATCGTCGTCTTCCATCTCTTTTCGTTCCAACTCGTCCAGCAGGGAGCTCAGGTTGGTGAGCCGCTCTCTCCAGAAGCGTTCGTACGGCGTGAGCCAGTCACGGATCTCCATGAGCGGCGTGGCCTCCAGCCGGTAGAGCCGTTCCCGGCCCCGCCGGGTCTCGGCCACCAGGCCGGCATCCTTGAGCACCTTGAGATGCTCCGAGACGCTGGGGCGGCTCATGTCGAAGCGTTCGGCCAGCCGCCCGGCCGGCTGCGTGCCCTCGTCGAGCAGCAGGCGCAGCAGCTCTCGCCGGGCCGGGCTGGCCAGCGCGGTGAACACATGGTCCGCGGATATGTGCATGTCGGCCACTATACGTAGGAATTTCCCTACATATCAAGATGTCAGGGAGATCCCGGATTACCTAGGAGGATCTCCCTCCGTAAGATAAGGAGCATGCGCATCGACGACTACGTGGCCGAGCTGGGCAAGGCCCTGTGCGGGCCGCCGGGTCCCAAGCACGACCTGGTCGTCGAGGCGCGCGACAGCCTGGCCGACACCGCCGACGCGCTGGAGGCCGAGGGTCTGGCCCGGGACGAGGCCGAGCGGCTGGCGGTGCGGGAGTTCGGCGCGATCACCGAGATCGTGCCGAGCTACCAGCGGGAGCTGACCGCCGCGGCCGGCCGGCGGCTGGGCCTGCTGATGCTCATCAGCCTGCCGATCACCGTGCTGATGTGGTCGGTGGTCTGGCGCTTCTACCCCACCAACTCCCTGGCCGTCTGGGTCGCCCGGCCCGACTGGTACGACACCGCCTCGCGATGGCTCGACATCCTGCAGTTGTCCACGGGCCTGTACGGCGGCCTGTCGCTGTTCGCGCTGGGCCGGGGCACCCGGTGGATCCGCAGGCCGAGGCTGGTGACCAAGTGGCTGGGGATCATCGTCTGGTCGATGCTGCCGGTGACCGTGGGGCTGGGCCTGGTGCTCTCCTATGGGGCCGGCATGCAGGAGACCGCCCAGACCTTCCTGCCCGCCGTGCTCGCGAACCTCGTCACGGCGGCCTTCTGGGGCCTGCAGCTCTACGGTGCGACGCGCTGCCTGCGCGTCAGCCGGACTGCCTGACCCCCGGCTGCAGCACGCCACCGATCACACTCGCGAACTCGGCCCAGGCCGACCGCTCCCCTTCCAACTGCTTCCGCCCCGAATCGGTCAGGCGGTAGGTGCGCCGCCGGCGCCCGCCGACCGTGGCCCACTCGCTGGCCAGGTAGCCGATCCGCTCCAGCCTGCGCAGCGCCGGGTAGACGGTGCCGGTCGGCACGTTGAGCGCGCCCCCGCTGCGTTCCTGCAGGGCCTCGATGATGGCGTAGCCGTGCAACGGCTCGCGCTCCAGCACAGAGAGCAGCAGAGCGTCCATGTGGCCGCGCAGCGCGTCGGGGTTCATGGCTCCGATCCTAGATAACGCTTCGTTGTGTAGCCAGTCTACAGGTAGGCCCGTCTATATGTAGACTGCCTATAGGTAGACAGACACAACGAAGGGGGTCGGCGTATGGAAGCGCTGGAACTGGCCCGGTTGCAGTTCGCGGTGACGGGGAGCCTGCACTTCCTGTTCGTCGTGCTCACGCTGGGGCTGGCACCGCTGGTGGCGATCATGCACACGCGCTGGGTGCTGGCGGGCAAGCCGCTGCACGAGCGGCTGACCAGGTTCTGGGGCCAGATCTATGTCATCAACTACGCGCTGGGTGTGGTCACCGGGCTGGTGATGGAGTTCCAGTTCGGGCTCTCGTGGAGCGGGCTGTCCCACTACGCGGGCGACGTCTTCGGCGCTCCGCTGGCCCTGGAGACGCTGGTGGCGTTCTTCCTGGAGTCGACGTTCCTCGGCCTGTGGATCTTCGGCTGGGGGCGGCTGCCCAAAGGGGCGCACCTGGCGTGCATCTGGCTCGTGACGCTCACCGCGTACGCCAGCGCCTTCTTCATCATGGCGGCCAACTCCTTCCTGCAGAACCCGGCCGGAGCCCTCGCCAGAGGCGATCACATGGAGCTGGTCGACGTCGGCGCGCTGTTCACGAACAAGACGCTGGTCTTCTCCTTCCCGCACGTGGTCGGGGCCGGCCTGTTCACCGGGGCCATGGTGCTGGTCGGGGCGAGCGCCTACCAGCTGCGCCGCCGTACGTCCGAGGTGGAGTTCTTCACCAAGTCGCTGCGTACGGGCGTGACCATGGCCTCGATCGGTATCTTCCTGACCATCGGCTTCGGCTACGCGCAGTTCGCCGGCATCCAGGACGGCAAGTTCAAGGGCGACTCGGCGGCGGTGCCGCTCGGGTTCATGATCGAGATCGGGCAGTTGCTCGCGTTCGTGGTGCTGTTCCTGATGCTGCCGCTGATCCGTTTCCTGCCGCGCTGGCGGTGGACGCATCCGCTGCTCATGCTGATGACGCCGCTGCCGTTCGTGCTGGCCATCATGGGCTGGCTGGCCAGGGAGCTGGGGCGGCAGCCGTGGATGATCTGGGAGAAGCTCACCGTCGCCGACGCCATGACGCCCGGCCTCACCCCGCCGATGATCACGGGGTCGCTGGTCGCCTTCGCGGCCGTGCTGGGGCTGCTGGCGCTCGTCGACTACGTCCTCATCGCCAGGGTGGTCCGGCGCGGGCCACGCGATCTCGACCTCGGCGCCGTCCGCGAACCCGCGCTGACCTACTAGGAGTCGTGAGATGGAACTGATGTGGTTCGCCTGCTTCGCCCTGCTGCTGGCCGGCTACTTCGCGCTGGAGGGCTTCGACCTGGGGGTCGGGCTCCTGCTGCCGGTGCTGGGCAGGTCGGTCTCCGGCCGGGACCGCATGGTGGCGGCCATGGCCCCGTTCGTGCTGGCCAACGAGGTGTGGCTGGTGGCGGTCGCCGGGGCGCTGTTCGGCGTCTATCCCTCGCTCGAGGGCGAGGTGCTGTTCGGGCTGTATCCGGTGGTGGTGGCCATGCTGCTGTCCTGGATCGTGCGGGATATGGGGCTGTGGTTCCGCCGCCGGGCCGAGGGTGCGGCCTGGCGGGGGTTCTGGGATCTGCTGATCTTTCTCGGCTCGCTGGGGCTCTCGTTCGGCTGGGGCGTGGCCCTGTACGCGGCCGCCACCGGGTTCGGCTCGTCCCTGCTGAACCCGGTGGGGTTGATGCTGGGCGTGGTGGTGACGCTGCTGTTCGCCTTCCACGGCTGGACGTTCCTGGCCTGGCGCTCCCCCGGCCTGGCCGGTGCCACCCGCTCGGGCCGCTCGCTGGCCGTGTCGGGGGCGGTGGCCGCGCTGCCCGCCGTCGGGGTGCTCCTGGGCAGCATGCCGTACCTGCTGGAGCACACCGCGCCGGCCGGCACGCTGAATGTGCTCAGTGTCATGGCGCTGCCGTTCGCGCCGATCGTGGTCGCCGCGCAAGTATGGGTGTGGCGCACTTTCCGTCCTGGTGAGAACGCCGTCCGGATCCCGTCGTTCTTTTGAGGGCTCGTGCACAAAGATCTCCTGCGGCTCATGCGGGCCGAGCAGTCGGTACGCCGCCATCTGGCCGTCACCTTCGCGGCGGCGATGGCGGCCGGGCTGCTCGTGCTCGTGCAGGCGGAGCTGCTGGCCGGGGTCCTGTCGGGCCGGTTCACGGCGGTGGCGCTGGCGGGCGTGGCCGCCGTGGTGGGCGTACGCGCGCTGCTCGCGTGGACACAGGGCATCTTCGCCGGCCGTACCGCGACGGGCGTCAAGTCCGCGCTCCGGCACCGCCTGCTGGCCAGGCTGCAGGAGCTGGGCCCGGCCCGGCTGGCCGGCCACCGCTCCGGTGAGCTGGTCACGCTCACGGGCCGCGGCCTCGACGGGCTCGACGCCTACCTGACCGGCTACCTGCCCGCGATCGCCGTCGCCGGGGTGGTGCCGGTGGCGGTGCTCGTGCGGCTGTTCGCCGCCGATCTGGCGAGCGCGGTCATCGTGCTGGTCACGCTGCCGCTGATCCCGCTGTTCGGCGCCCTCGTGGGGATGACCACCAAGGCCGTCACGGAGCAGCAGTTCCGCGCGCTGTCGCGGCTCGGCGGGCACTTCCTCGACGTCGTACGCGGCCTGCCCACGCTGCGGGCCTTCGGCCGGGCCCGCTACCAGGCGACGGTCATCCAGCAGGTGGCCGACGCGCACCGCGCCGCCACCATGCGCACGCTGCGGGTGGCGTTCCTGTCGTCGCTGGTGCTGGAGCTGTGCGCGTCGCTGTCGCTGGCCCTGGTGGCGGTGCCGATCGGGCTGCGGCTGCTGGGCGGGTCGCTGGACCTGACGACGGCGCTGCTGGTGCTGCTGCTGGCTCCGGAGGCTTATCTGCCGTTGCGGGCCATGGGCACCCGGTTCCACGCCTCCATGGAGGGGGTGGCGGCGGCGGACGCGGCCTTCGCCGTCCTGGACCCTTCAGCCGACCTGGTGGACGCTTCCGTGCCACGGGAGCCGCTGGGTTCCGGGGCACCGTCGATCCGCCTGGAGGACGTCACGGTCCGCTATCCCGGCCGCGACGACCCGGCGCTCGAACACGTCTCGCTCACCATCGAGCCCGGCGAACGCGTGGCCCTGGTCGGCGAGAGCGGCGGCGGCAAGAGCACCCTGCTGCACCTGATCCTGGGCTTCATCCAGCCGACGGAAGGCAGGGTCCTCGTCGACGGCATCGACCTGCGGGCCCTGGACCTGGCCGCCTGGCGCGACAGGCTGGCCTTCGTCCCGCAGCGCCCGCACCTGTTCACCACCTCGGTCGCCGAGAACATCCGTCTGGGCGCCCCGTCCGCCTCCCCGGAGCAGGTGAGGCAGGCCGCCACCGCCGCCCATGCGGCCGACTTCATCCGGTCCCTGCCCGACGGGTACGACACGGCGGTAGGCGAACGCGGCGCGAACCTGTCGGCCGGCCAGCGGCAACGCGTGGCCCTGGCCCGCGCCTTCTGCCGCCCGGACACCTCGGTCCTGCTGCTGGACGAGCCCACGGCCCGGCTCGACGGCCGCAGCGAGGCGGCCGTGGTGGCGGCCACCGCGGACCTGGCCCGGGACCGTACCGCGATCATCGTGGCGCACCGGCCCGCCATGATCGACCTGGCCGACCGGGTCGTCCGTGTCCACGAGGGTCGAGTGATCTCCGACCGCTCCGTCGCGAGGGAGAACCGATGAACCGGCGGATGGGACTCCGGCTCACCTGGGCCGTGCTGGCCGGAGCGGCGGCCGATCTGGCCGGGCTGGGCCTGATCGCGGCCGCGGCGTGGCTGATCACGCGGGCCGCCGAGCAGCCGCCGCTGGCCGCGTTGAGCGTCGCCATCGTGGCCACGAGGGCGTTCGCCACCGGCAAGGGCGTGTTCCGCTATGCCGAGCGGCTCACCGGCCACGATGTCGCCCTGCGCGCCCAGGCCGGCACCCGCGAACGCCTCTACCAGGCCCTCATCCCGCCGCAGCGGCCCCGGCACGGCGGCGCCGACCTGCTCAGCCGGATGGTGGACGACACGGAGGCCGTACAGGACCTCCTGGTGCGCTGCCTCCTCCCCGCGACGGCCGCCGCCCTCGCGGGCCTGGCCGCCGTCGTCATCGGCCTCACCCTGCTGCCCGTCGCGGCGCTGGTCCTGGTGGCGGGGCTGGTCGTGGCGGGCGTGGCGCTGCCCGCCGGTACGGCCGCCGCCGCGCGTCGCTGGTCGGCCAGGATCGCCCCCGCCAGAGCCGCCCTCGCCGAACGGGTGGCCGACCTGGTGCACGGCTCCGCCGACCTGGCCGCGTACGGCGCCGGCGACCGCGCCCTGGCCCGCGCCCGCGCCGCCGACGAGGCCCTGGCCTCCCTGGAACGCCGCCAAGCCCGCGTCCACGCCCTCGCCCTGGCGGGCGGCACCCTGGTCCAGGGCCTGACGGTGGCGGCGATCGTGCTGCTCGCCCAGACCGCGGGGACCGACAGCGTGGCCACGGCGGTCCTCGCCCTGACCGCGCTGGTCGCCTTCGAGCCGGTGCTGCCGCTGGCGGCGGCGGGCGAACGCCTGGCGGGCATCATGGCCGCGCTCAGGCGCCTTCGCGACGTCGGCTCCACCCCACCCGCCGTCACCGAACCGGCCACCGCGTCACCCACTCCCCCGTCGCCGCTGACGGTCGAGATCGACGATCTGGTGGTACGACACGCGCCGCGCGTCCTGGGGTCGGCCGACGTGGCCGCGGATCTCGCCGACGTAGCCGCAGAGCCGGTCGGCGGACCGGAGCGGGCGGCGGTCGACGGGGTCTCGCTGACCCTGACCCCCGGCAAGCGGGTGGCCCTAGTGGGGCCGAGCGGGGCCGGGAAGAGCACCCTGCTGGCCGCGCTGATGCGCCTGGTCGAGCCCGAGTCCGGCACCATCCGCGTCAACGGCGTGGACGTGCGGGGGCTGGCCTCGGACGACGTACGGGCCATGATGACGGGGCTCACCCAGGACCCCTACATCTTCCAGACCACCCTGAGCGCCAACCTGCGGCTCGCCGGTCCCGAGGCCGACGACGAGGAGCTGCGGCAGGCCGTACGGGAGGCCAGGCTCGAGGAGTGGGTCGAGCGGGCCGGGTGGGACGCCGAGCTGGGCGAGGACGGCAGGACCGTGTCCGGCGGGCAGCTGCAGCGGCTGGCCCTGGCCAGGGCGCTGCTGTACGACCCGCCCGTGCTGCTGCTCGACGAGCCGGCCGAGGCGCTGGACGAGGAGGCCGCCGACGCGCTCATGGCCGACCTGCTCGACGTGACGCACGACCGCACCACCCTGCTGGTCACCCACCGGCTCAAGGGCTTGGAGCAGGTGGACGAGATCGTGGTGCTGGAGGAGGGCCGGGTGGTGCAGCGCGGCCACCACGACGAGCTCGTCACCGAGCCGGGCTACTATCGCGACCTTTGGGAGTCAGAGGTCCTCACCAGACGATGACCGCCTGGGGGAGCCCAGCTCCCCCGGGCGGGTGTCAGCGCACTTCGACCTCGACGATGCGGGTGTAGTCGTTGGCGCCGTTCGAGGCCAGCGCGACGATGCGGACGGCGTCCGCCGTGACGGGCGTGAAGTCCGAGCGGGCGCTGCCTGCGGTGTTGCCTCGCACCTGGGCGACCGTCTGCCACTGGCCGCCCGACTGGACCTGGACGTCCCAGTCGCGCAGGCCGTAGACCGAGGCCGGGTAGCGTTCGGTGTTCAGCGTGTAGAGGTCCACGCGGGAGACCTGCTTGGCACTGCCCAGCGCGATGGCCGCGGTGTCCGGCCAGGCCCTGGCGGTGGCGTCGTTCCAGCCGTTGCCTCCGGCCCAGCCGTTGGAGCCGTTGTCGCCGTCGGCGATGCTGCAGGGCGGGTAGTTGGCGTTGACGTGCTGGGAGGAGGCGGTGACCTGCCGCCGGAGCGCGAGGTTGCCGCCGTTGTCGAGTTTGTCGGGGGTCACCACCTCGACGGGCACGGCCAGGGTGCGGTCCCCGGCCTTCAGGCGTAGGCCGTACGGGCCTTCTGGGGTGTTGGGCGGGACGGCGACCAGCAGTTTCGCGCCGAGCTCGTAGCCGGGCGGCAGGTAGCTGGACAGCATCGAGCGGGAGGCGCTGAGCGGCTGGTCGATCTCCACGGACAGGTCGGCGTACCCGGCCTTCCTGGCGTCGCTGCGCATGCCGATCTCTATCTTGGCCGGGCAGGCGGGGTCCACGCCGAGCGGGGCGATGAGCTTGTCGGCGCCCGCGATGGGGGTCAGCCGGCCGGTGCCCTTGGACTTGCCCGGTCTGACCTTGATCGAGGTGACGGAGGCGGGCTCCTGCTCGGGCGGCTGGGCGGCGGGTGAGGGGTCCTGCTTCGAGGCGACGGCGTGCGCGCCCGGCCCGGTCAGGACCGTGACGGCGGCGACGGCCAGCGCGGCGGTGAGGTGACGCATGATCATTCCTTCCGGGGTCAGAGTGCCTGCAGGCCGGGGGTGCCGTCGAGGGTCACGAGGCTGGCCCGGGTGGAGACGGGCGCGCCTGGCTTGTCGACGTACGGGACGACCTTGAAGTCGGCCCGCCACTGACTCCGGGTGACCTCGCAGGAGACGTAACCGCGCTGGTAGCTGGAGAACCTGAGGTGCGGGTTGGTCGGATCGCTGCCCCCGGGCGGCAGTCCGGTGGTGGCGCTGCCGTTGCCGCCGCTGCTGACCGAGGTGCCGACGAACTCCACGCCGACCGTGCGCGAGGCCGCGTCGTCGAAGTTCGCCTTGAGCTCGCCGGCCAGGTTGTAGTGGATGTCGCCGGTGAGCACCACGGGGTTGCTGACCTCGCGGTCGATCATGCCGTTGAGCACGCGGTCCTTGGCTGCCTTGTAGCCGTCCCAGAGGTCCATGCTGAGCTTCTGGGCCGGTCCGGCGTCGTAGTCGAGCTGCATCATGGCGATCTGCTGGGCCAGCACGTTCCACTTGGCGCGGGACTCGCCCAGACCGTCGAGCAGCCACTTCTCCTGCTCGGCGCCGAGCATCTGCCTGGCCGGGTCGAGCCGGTCGGCGCAGTCGACCTGCTGCCCGTCGCCGCAGACCTGGTCGTCGCGGTACTGCCGGGTGTCGAGCACGTTGAACTCGGCCAGGTCGCCGAAGGTGAACCTGCGGTAGATCCGGGCGTCGGGGCCCTGCACGGCGGGCACCCGGATGGGCAGGTTCTCCCAGTAGGCCCGGAAGGCGTTGGCGCGGATCACCAGGTAGTCCTGCTCGGTCACCTCGCCGCCGGGGCCGTACTTCCCCGCCCAGTTGTCGAGCACCTCGTGGTCGTCCCAGGTGACGATCCACGGCGCGCGCTGGTGCGCGGCCTGCAGGTCGGGGTCGCTCTTGTAGAGGCCGTACTGGATGCGGAAGCGGTCGAGGGTGTCGCACTGCACCCGGTACTGCTCCGGCACGGGGGTGTTGCGCATGCCGCCGGTGGGCACGATGCCGTACTCGTAGATGTAGTCGCCGAGGTGGAAGACCACGTCGGGCTCCTCCTCCGCGAGGTGGCGGTAGGCGCTGTAGTAGCCGTCCTGCCACAGGGCGCACGAGGCGAAGGCCAGTTTCAGGGCGTCGGGCCTGCTCCTGAGTGCCGGGGCGGTCTTGGTCCGGCCGACCGGGCTGATCTGGCCGCCCGTACGGAAGCGGTAGAAGTACTCGCGGCCGGGCCGTAACCCCGTGGCGTCCACGTGGACCGAGTGCCCGTACTCGGGGGTGGCCCACGCGGAGCCGTGGCCGGCGCGGCGCGTGAACGCCTCGTCCTCCGCGATCTCCCAATCGACCTTGATCCTGCCGTACGGCATGCCGCCGAGCGGCTCCATCGGCTTGACGGCCAGCCGCGTCCAGAGGATCACCCGGTCGGGCAGCGGATCTCCGGACGCGACGCCGAGCTGGAAGGGGTAGTCGACCCTGGCGGTGGCCTGGGCCGTCCACGGGTCGGCCAGGTTCGTGGTGAAGGCGAGCGCGAGCGCTGAACCGCCGATCCCGAGGAAGGATCGACGTGAGGGACGGTGCATGGGCTTCCTCAGAGCTGGGGGGTCGAAAGCTCTCACTTTTTAGCAACCAGCCCAGCTCTTAACAAGACTCAAGTTAAAACTCACAGGCGATTGCGTTAAATCACCCGCACAAGCCACCAGAACGCTTCACTATTCACTCGATGTATGAATCGCATGTATAGTCGCGATCATGTCAACCGGACATGTGATGCTCGGGCTGCTCATGGAGCGGCCCAAGCACGGATATGAGCTCAAACGCGAGCACGACCAGCGCCTGCCCGGCCATAAGCCGCTGGCGTACGGCCAGGTGTACGCGACGTTGCAGCGACTGCAGCGCGACGGGTTCGCCGAGGTCGCGGAGACGGTGCAGGAGGGCGGCCCGGAGCGCACCGTGTACGCCATCACCGAGGAGGGGCTCGCCGAGCTCACCCGGTGGCTGGACGGGGTGGAGGCGCCCGCGCCGCACCTGTCCAGCGCCCTGCTGTCCCGCGTGGTGGTCGCGTCCGTGGCGGGTGGCGCTGCCGACGGCTATCTGTCGCGGCAGCGGGCCGCGCATCTGGCGCGGATGCGCGAGCTCACGGCGGAACGCTCGGCGGGCTCCCCCGCCCAGGCGCTGGCCGCCGACTACGCGCTCCAGCACCTCGACGCCGACCTGCGCTGGATCGAGACGGCCATGCTGCGGCTGGCCGACCTGAAGGAGGAACCTCTTGCTTGAGGCACGCGCACTGCGCAAGACCTTCGCCCGCACCGTCGCCTTGGACGGTGTGTCGCTGGAGATCGGCGCGGGCGAGATCGTCGCGATCACCGGGCCGAGCGGCTCGGGCAAGTCCACCCTGCTGCACTGCCTGGCCGGGATCATCCGCCCGGAGTCGGGCGAGGTCCTGTTCGACGGCAGCCGGATCGACACGCTCGGCGAGGCCGATCGTACGGATCTACGCAGGCGGAGTTTCGGGGTCGTCTTCCAGTTCGGCCAGCTCGTCCCTGAGCTGACGGCGGCGGAGAACGTGGCGCTGCCGCTGCTGTTCGACCGGCACGGGCGTCAGGAGTCCCTGCGCACCGCTCACTCCTGGCTGGAACGCCTGGAGGTGGCCGAGTGCGGCGACCAGCGGCCCGGCGGGCTGTCCGGGGGGCAGTTACAGCGTGTCGCCGTGGCCCGTGCGCTGGTCACCGGTCCTCGTGTGGTGTTCGCCGACGAGCCGACGGGGGCGCTCGATTCGCTGGCGGGTGAGCGGGTGATGGACGTGCTCAGCCGTGCGGCCCGGGCTGACGGCATGACCTTGGTGATCGTCACGCATGACAACCGGGTGGCCGCGTACGCCGACCGGGAGATCGCGTTGCGGGACGGCGCGCTCGCGGCGGAGGTGGCCGCGTGATCGCGGTGATGCGCATGCTCGCCAGGGGTGGGTCGCGGCGCGAGCGGGTCCGGGGGCGCCTCATGGCCGCGGGGGCGGCGCTCGCGACCTTCCTCCTCTGCGTCGCGGTGAATCTGCTCCAGGCGCGGGACGCGCGCATCGACGCCTTCTTCAGCAGCGATGGGCGCGCCCTCACCTCGCTGGGGTTGGCCCTGCTGATCCTCCCGGCGATGGCCTTCCTCTACCAGGTGAGCCGGCTGGCCGGCGCCACCAGGGAACGGCGGCTGGCCGCCCTTCGACTGGCCGGGGCCACGCCGCGCCACGTGCGCCTGCTCGGGGCGTACGAGGGCGGGTGGCAGGCGGCACTGGGCGGGCTGATCGGCATCGCGGTGTACCTGATGATCGACCTGGCACTGTCGTGGCCGCTGCCGCTGACCCGCCCTCTCCTGATGCCGGCGATCCTTGTCGCAGTGACGCTCAGCGGCACGTTCTCAGGATTGAAGGCGGGACGGCACGTGGTGTCCTCTCCGCTGGGCGTGGTCCGGCGGGCGCAGCCGACCGGCCCGAGGGTGCTCGACCTGGTGCTGGTCACGGCGGGGGTAGGGGCGCTCGCTATCCCCGCGACCGTCAACGGCCGAACCTTCATCAGCAGTTATGTCGGGCCGATCGGGTCGTACGGCGTGGCCCTGATCATGGCCATCGGCATGGTACTCCTGCTGTTCGGCCTGGTCCTCGCCACCGCTTGGCTGATCAGGGCAGCCGCACGGTGGGTGGGGCGGCGCGCGCGGGCGGCCGAGACCCTGCTCGCGGCCCGGCTCGTGGAAGCCGACCCACGGGGCTGGGCCCGCGCACTGTCAGTGGTGGGGCTGACTGTGTTCTTCGGCTCCATGGAGGGCGCCCAACAGGGGATCATCTTCTCGCATGGCGCCGACGAGGTCCCTGCTTACTTCATGACGGCCTACCTGCTGATAGACATCGCCCTGCTGATCGCGCTGGCCACATCGGCCGCCGCCCTCGTCGTGCATCAGGCGGAGGCGTTGCTGGATCACCGGCGGTCGTTCGCCGCGCTGGCTGCCGCCGGCGCGCCCGTGCCCGCCTTGGGCCGGGTCCTCATCCGCCAGGCGCTCACCACGTCGATCCCGGTGTGCCTGGTCGCCGCCCTCGCCGGGGTGGGCGTCGTCCTGATCCCCACCGGCGCGTACGCCTTCCAGGAACTGCCGAAAGCGCTCATCTGGGGGGCGGTCCGCGTGATCCTCACGGTGCTGATCGGCGTGGTGACAGCTGTCCTGGTGGCCAGAGCCGCCCGCCCCCTCCTCCGCCGCGCCCTCGACCCGGACGAACTCCGCACCGAGTGACGGTGTCGTGGCCGCGTTCGCCAGGGTGGGAGGTTCGCCGGGCGGTGAGGGCGTTGTGGGCGGTGTAGTAAACCGCGACCAACGCGGCCAAGCCGGTAGCGACCGCCAGAACGCGGCCGCGGACAGCGGACGCGAGCTTCTCACTCTTCGGGCCAGTCACGCCGCCGACGTGTTCCAGCCACCTTGAGGGATAGCCGGCCCGTTCACTTCGGCCATGGTCTGGAACGTGCCCCCTGCGTTCGGTCTCGGATCAACTGGCTGGCAGAGTCCAGTTTCCGCCTTTGCAGGCGGGCGGGCCGAAGGTGAAACGCCGTCCACTGACCGTCTCGGCCACGATCACGTCTTCGGCTCCGTTACGCAGGCATCCTCCGGACACGACCGGAATCCGGTCCGATCCACCAGGGGGAAGCTGCCGACAGTGGTGCCGGAGTGATGTAGTTGACCCTCAGGGGTGCCGAAGATGCCGCTTCAAGCGAGCCGTTGGCCGGGATGGCGCGGAAGCTGTAGTTCTCGGCCCCGCTGAGGAGATAGCCGGCGGTGAATCCGGGTTGTGCCCGGTGTCAAAGTGCGATTCTCTGCGCCGTCCCCTGCATAGACATGAAGAACGCCCGATCGCCGTACAGGTGACTGGGCGTTCTTCTTCGACTGACACCTTCGTTCAGGCGGACGGCAAGTCGAATTCACCGGCCTTGGCTCCATCGACGAACGCGACCCACTCGGACGCGCTGAACCGGAGGTGTAGTCCTTGAGGGTCCTTGCTGTCACGTACAGCAGCTCCGCCTCCGGGCAAAGTGGCGACTTCTACGCAATCGCCGCTGGCGTTGCTGAACCTCGACTTGCGCCAGACGAGGACTGCGCCGTCATTGTCGATGCTGGGGGTATCGCTCATTAGGCTTCCTTACCTAGCTTCGCGATGAAGCTCCGGCTCTGTCCCGGGTTTAGAGCCTTTGCCATCAAATGGTCATAGACCAGGTTATACCTGTCTACATCGACCCGTTCTTCAAGGTAGAGACCACTGACCTCGTTCTCGATATAGACCACGTCAGGATCAGGGGATGTGAAGCTCAGGAGGACGAAGCCGCCACCCATTCCAGCATGCATGGCGGCGCTGAACGGGAGAACTTGCAAGGTCACGTGGGGAAGCTGTGATACCTCAGCCAGACGCTTGAATTGGGCCTGCGGACCCATGTTGGCGGCAGCGACCCGCCGCAGACTTGCCTCGTTGAGGACGAAGGAGAGCTTGCGGGCGTCATCTTGGAGCATCCGCTCCTGTCGGGCCATCCGGAACGCGATTTTTCGGTCAATCTCATCATTGCCGAGACTGGTTGGCTGGGTCGCGAGGTATGCGCGGTAGTACTCGGCCGTCTGAAGTAGGCCGGGAATTAGCTCCACGTCGTAAGATCGCCGCCTTTCCGCCTCAGTCTCCAAGCCGATCAAGACTTGGAACCACTCTGGAACGACATCCCCGTAGGTGTGCCACCATCCCCGCTGGCGGGACTGGCGCGCGAGAGCGAGCAGTTCCTCTACCTTGTCGCCCTGAACACCGTATATCTCCAGAAGTAGCCGGAGATCGGATGCTTTAATGCCTCGGCGACCACTTTCGATGCGACTGACCGACGATTGTGCGACTTCAAGTCGTTGAGCAACCTGCTCGGCAGTGAGGCCGGATTCCCTGCGTAGCCGCCTCAGTTCGGCCGCCAGTCGGCGTCGCCTCACAGTGGGGCTGCTTCCACTCTCACCTGTCATTTGTCCGCCTCAAGCTGTCGAGATGCCGGCCCCAACGTCGCGAGCCCTATGAGGTTCGCGCACGCCTAAGGAACAAGCAAACGGAAGTATCCATCTTGGATATTGCCACTTGCATACCGCTGGATGCATCATGGCCGTAGCTTGTTGAAGCCGTCTCTTCAGGGGTGGACGCAGGCCGCTTCTCGCCTGTCCTGCCTGCGGCAGTAGAGATAGGCGATCGGATGAGACCCCGAAAAGAGTCTCCTGCCCTATACGCGAGGGAGGTCCCGTCATGCGGCACATCGATCACAATGAGACGCGGTTCGTTCACTTAATGCGACTGACGTCGGATCTGCCTCAGTTGTGGGTGGCTGGTGTTGCAGCGGCCTCGAAGGGACGAGCCGTTCATTTCCATTCCTCGGGCGCGGAGAGCTTTGCGAATGCAGGCCGTGCTGAGGGGCGAGGGCTGGATCTTCACGTGGGGTCACGGTCGGGGTCGGTGGGTGGGTGCGTACGACGTGGATGCGACTACGCGGATCTGGGAGGTGGCGCGGTGAAGGAGCGGTTTCTGGGTGAAGTCGTGTTGCCGGGGGTGGCGCATTCGGTGGCGGTGGCTCGTCACTGCGTCGGAGAGATGCTGGCGGCGGCAGGGCATCGGGGCGTGGAGGATGTGCAGCTGATCGTGAGCGAGCTGGCTGGCAATGCGCTGGTCCACACCGCTTCGGGGCTGTACGGCGGGGTGGTGACGGTGGAGGTCGTCGCCATTGATGCCGAGATCGTTCGCGTTGAGGTGACCGATGACGGGGCGGACACCGTTCCTCGAGTGCGGGTGTCCGGCGATGACGACTGCCACGGGCGGGGCCTGTGGCTGGTCGAGCAGGTCTCGCTCAAGTGGGGCGTGCGCTTGTTGGGTGCGGGACAGCGCGCGGTCTGGGCGGAAGTGTTCACGGGTCAGGTCGTGCCTGGGTGTGCCGGAAAAGGCATGATGGCCGGGGTCGCGCGCAGAGAGCGTGAGGTGGAGAGGTGAGCTGGGTAGTCGGTCACTGGCGGTTTCCCCCTCATTGCACGGCGCCGCACGTGTCGGCCGTGCAGTCGCACTGCGACCAGTTGATATGGAACGCTCCACGCAGGGGCGAGCCGGACGGCCGGGTTATGCAGTGGACCTGCGACTGCACGGAGGCCTATTACGAACTGATCGCACTCGGGGGGTTGCGGTTCATTCGCCGGACGGTTCTCCGGAACGGGAAGAGCGTCATTCATGAGAGTGACCGCTGGTCCTTCCGTGTGGCAGATGCCTTGTGGAGCGCCCTGCTTATGGGGCAGGCGAGATGACTAGAAGATCATCGGACGGGGCGACGCCGGGGTGTCCTTCCCCTCAGGCGCCATCCAGGGTTGAGCGCCTGCGTTACCGCCCACGGTGAGTGGTGGGGCCGACGGAATGGCCGTAGGCCACCCGTAAGGCGAGCGCGAGCGAGGTCGGGCGGCGCGGCGGGCGCAACCCGTGGCCAGCGCTCGGGAACTGGCTGGCCGTCCTGCCCACGTTGGGATCCTTCAGCCACATGCGCCACCATGCGCCGTCCTCATCGACGCCACTGCTGGTGTGGGAGATGATCCCGGCCAGCGCAGAGATGGCCAGGTCCGCGCCCGCGGAAAGCTGGTCAAGCGCCCGCGAATCGGCGGCCATCGTCACTCTTTGTTCATTTGGTCCCGCCTACGCTGCCCTTCGGCCGACAAACGGGGAAAAGAGGACGGTCTTGCGCAGGAGAATCCGGGTCGCGATCGCAGCGGTCCTGACATTACTGGTATCCATGGTCATCGCCTCGCCGGCGCACGCGGTGGAGGGCGACTACGCCAAGTTCGGCGAAGGCATCACCCCGAACACCCCGGCCGTGGTGTCGGTGCCGGGGCACACCATCAGGATCGTCCGGGGGACCGACGGCAGGCTCTACTGGTCCGACCAGATGGGGGACTTCGTGCCGATACCCGGGGCATGGCGAACCCCGTTCGCGCCCACGGCGGTCGTCTATCGCGGCATCCTGTGGGTGTTCATCCGCGGCAACTCGGACAACAGGCTCTACTACGCCAGGCTCACCGACGCCGGCAACAACACCTGGAGCCCGTGGACCGGCATTCCGGGCGCCGCCTCACTGGGCTCCCCGTCGGCCGTGGAATTGGGCCAGACGCTGCACGTCTACTACACCGGCACCGACTATCGCATCTACCACGCCGAGTACGAGGACAGGTGGCACTTCACGGGCCAGGAGGTCGCCGGGATGGGCCGGTCGGAGTCGCCGCCCACCGCCGTGCGCTACGACTACACCGACGCGCAGATCATGCTGCTGCACCGCGGCACCGACAACCGCATCTACCGGCAGGTGTGGAACCCGCTGAGCAACTCCTACAACGGCTGGCGGGCGATCGGGAACATGCGGACGGAGCTGCGGATCGCGGCGGCCTCGGACCCCGACAACTACTCGATCGTGCAGCTCGCCGCGCGCGGCAGTGACGGGCTCGTGTGGCATGCCACTCTGACGGGCGACTACCAGACCTACCCTTGGGTCCCGGTGACCGGGCTGCAGTTCCACACCGACGCCGCGCCGACCTTGTACACGGCGGCGAGCTTCGTCGGCCAGATCGCCGTCTACCTGGTCATCACGCTGCGGGGATACAACGACCTGTGGGCCAAGCGGCTGAACTGACCGGCTGCTGATTGTCGCCAATCTGGGTGGGGGCGCGAGGGGGCGCCCCCATTTGGGGTGCAGGTCAGCCGCTGACCCGGGGGATGGCCCGGTCCCGGGTCAGCCGACTTCGACGAGTACCGAGATCTGGAGGGTGGCACCGTCGAGTGTGAGGGCCGGCTCCAGACCGCTGTCGAGGACCATGGCCATGTCCGCGTGATCGGCGGATCGCACGGTGGCGATGAGCGCGCCATCGCAGAACAGCCCGATGGGAGCAGGGTCCGGATGATCTGGCAGTGCCAGGACCTCCAGGCGCGTGACGTCATCGATCTGTCCATGGAGCGCCAGGTCAACGGGGATCGGAGGTTTCACCGGTGGAGTCGGCCGGCATCTGTCGCGTGACTTCGCGGGCCGGTCTTCTTGAGCGCAGCCCGTTCAACATCAGCGCGAGGGCTCGACGGTCGTCGACGCCGTAGCGGATGTAGGAGCCAAGCTCGGGGCAGAGCCGGCGATCGCTGTCCGCGTCGATGAGGAGGGCGTTGACGAGTTCGACGAGGGCGCCGACCGTCCAAGCGAGGAAGTGCTCGAAGTGGCCGGTGACGGCGTCGACCATCTCCTCAACTCGGCGGCTCGTGTCGTGAATGCGTACCAAGTGTTTGTCGGCGAGCTCGGCGTAGGTCAGGCCGTGGAGCCAGTCCAGGAGGACGTCGTGGACTGGAACGGGGATGTCCGCACTGGCTGAGGTGGCTCGAAATTGCCAGGGGTTGGTGTTCTCGGGCAAGGCGAGGGGCTCTTCCAGCGCCTTCGAGACGGTCAGGACCTCCATGGCCGCGTTCGGTTGGTGCATGGCTTCGGCTTGCTCGGGACTGGATTGCAGGAGGAGTCCGGCGATGCGGTGGGCGAGCCTGTCGATCTTTTGAGCCGAGCCGATGCTCGTGCCTGTGCGCGGCCAGCGTCGCCGCGCTGGCGGGTCGGTGCGTTGGTAGAGATCCCTGTCCTGGCGGGCCAAGGCGACCAGGAGGGTGGAGTGCGGCGCGTCGGCGAGCAGGGCTGTGGTGAATGCTTCGATGTCAGCCTCGGCGGGGCTGATGCGATCGTGACGAATGCCACCGCATCTCGTTGAAGTGCAGCCATGCGGTCTGCCTTATCTTTGTACTGACCGGTCAGTTTAAAGAGGGGTGGTTGCGGTGATCGTTGCGGAAGGGCTGGCGATCGAGGGGGTGTACCCGGAGGTCTCGTTGAAGGCCGGGGCCGGCACGCTCACGGTGGTCGCGGGATCGGCGGGAAGTGGGCGGACGAGCCTGCTGTTGACGTTGGCCGGGCGGATGAAGCCCACGAAAGGCGCCCTGAAGGTCGCCGGACACGCCAAGGGCCGCGCCATCCGCAAAGCCGTGGCGTTGGCGCTGGTCGACGGGGTGACCGATCTGGACCGGTCGCTGACGGTCGGGGAGCACCTGCGGGAGCGGCGGCGCCGGCCGTACCAGGAGATTCTTGGCCGGGTCGGGTTGGCGGGCCAGGAGCGAGTACTGGTGCGGGAGCTGGATCGCGAGCGACACGTGCGGCTGGGTCTCGCGCTGGCGCTGCTGGACGAACCCGAGGTGATCGTCGCTGACAACGTGGACGTGGGTCTGCCGGTCGAGCGGCAGCAGGCGCTGTGGGACCTGCTGCGGAGTCTGGACCGCGCGGTGGTGGCCTCCTGTGTGCTGCCGCCCGCCCGCTTCGACCAACTGGTGGAGCTGTCGTGAAGGGCATGTTGCGGTCGCGGCTGACGAGGGTGGCGCTGGTGGCGGTGGTGATGCTGCCGCTTCTGTACGCGGGCCTGTATCTGTGGTCGTTCTGGGACCCGCAGGGCAATCTGGACCGCGTGCCGGTCGCCTTGGTCGTCGAGGACCAACCTGCCCAAGCCGCGGGCAAGACCCTGCACGCGGGCCGCGACCTGGCCGGCGAGCTGCTGAAACGTGACGTGTTCGGCTGGCACGAGACCACCGCGCGGCAGGCGGCCGACGGGGTCGCGGACGGTACGTTCTACCTGTCGCTGACGGTGCCCGCCGACTTCAGCGCCAAGCTGGCCTCACCCGGCGACGACGATGCCGTCCCGAGCCCGGCGCGGCTCGGGCTGCGCGTGGACACGGGCCGCAGTTACATCATGGGCAGCATCTCGGACGCGGTGTTCAACGAGGTACGGGCGGCAGCCGAGCGCACGGCGATCCACGGCTACTTCGACAACGTCTTCGTCTCGATCGGCGACATCCACGACAAGACGATGGAGGCCGCCGAGGGCGCGGACAAGCTGCACGACGGCGCCGCGCGACTCGGTGACGGCGTCTCCCGGCTCAGCAGCGGCCTGGGCACGGCCGAGAACGGAGCCCGACGGCTCTCCTCCGGCCTGAACACCGCCAACACCGCCACGGGCAGGTTGCGTGACGGCTCGGCCCAGGTCACGCAGGGCCTCACGCAGGCGCAGCAGGCGATCGGGCAACTGCGCGACGGCCTGACCAAGCTCCACGCGCAAGGAACTTCTCCGCTCAGTTCCGGCGCGAGGGCGGCATACCAGCAGGTTCACGCTCAGACCCGTACGGTCAACCAGCTCGCCGACACGTACGTTCCCGTGCTGGACGAATGGGGCCCCAAGATCTCCCAGGCCGCCGAGGCGGTCGCCACCGCCGCCGACAAGGTCGCCGACAGCGGGTCGACGACCGGCGCGGCACAGGCGAGCGCGGCGGCAGACAGCGTTCGCGAGGCGAGCGCCCAGGCGGGAAGTGCGGCCGACAGCGCCAGGGAGGCGAACTCGCAGGCGCAGGCCGCGCTCGACCGCCTCGGCGCGGACGCCGACCCAGAGGTGCGCGACCTGCTGCGGAACGCCGCAGCGGCCGCGCGACGGGCCGCCACTCAGGCGGACCAAGCCCAGGACGCGGCCCGGACCAGCACAGGCAGCGGTGCGGGGACCGGGACCGACGGCGTCGCGGACCTGCGGAACCAGGCGCGGGAGCTGGCGAAGCAGGCTCGCAAGATCGCGGCTGTGGCGCCCCGACTCGGCTCCAAGCTGGACCAGGCCAGAAACCAGCTCAATGCCCTGGACGCGGGCCTGGGCAAGCTGGCCGACGGCGCCGCGAAGGTGAACTCGAGCCTGGGCACGGCCGCGACCGGTGCGAACCGTCTCTACCAGGGCGCGACCGCGCTGGCCGACGGTTCCCGCCAGGTCACGAACGGCATCGGACGCCTCGGCGGCGGGCTGGTCAGGCTGAGCGACGGCGCGAGCGAGCTGAGCACCGGCGTGGACCGGCTCCACGACGGCGCGGGCCAGGCGGACAAGGGCGCGACCAAGCTCGCCGAGGGATCGAAGAAGCTGTCAAGCGGGCTCGGCGACGGCGCCACCCGGATACCCGACTACGACGGCAAGCAGCGCGACGACCGCGCGGACGTGATGAGCGATCCGGTCCGGCTGGCCAAGACCGTCGACAACGAGGTGCCTAACTACGGCACCGGCTTCGCGCCGTTCTTCCTGCCGCTGGCGCTCTGGGTCGGCGCGATGATCGCGTTCATGGTGCTGAAGCCGCTGAACCGGCGGCGGCTGGCGGGCACGACGGGCGCGGTGCGGATCGCGCTGGCGGGCTGGCTGCCGGGGGCGGTGCTCGGGGCGGCGCAGGTGGGCGTGCTGGTGGCGGTGCTGCGGTTCGGGCTCGGGCTGGAGGCCGCGCACTGGGCCGGCCTCATCGGGCTGCTGCTGCTCGCGACCGCCGCGTTCATGGCGGTCGTGCAGGCGGTGAACGCGCTGCTCGGCCCGCCCGGGCGGGTCGTGGCGCTGGCGCTGCTGATGCTGCAGCTCACCTCGGCGGCGGGGACGTATCCCATCGAGACGTCGCCCGGGTTCTTCCAAACGATCTCGCCGTGGTTGCCGATGAGCTGGGTGGTGTCGGCGCTGCGCAGGCTGATCAGCGGTGGCGATCTCACCGTGGTGTGGCAGGCTTGCGGCGTGCTGTCGGCTTTCCTCGTCCTTGGGCTCGCGCTCACCACGCTCGCCGTGGAGCGCGGCCGCATCTGGTCCGTCCAGCGTCTGCACCCGGAGCTGGCGCTGTGACCGAACGAAACGAGCGCACCGCCGGACGCGGGAACAGGCAGGACACCCGGCGGAAGGTGTTCAGGGCGGCTGTGGAGCTGATCGCCGAGCATGGCTACGCGGCCACCACGGTGGACGCCATCGCCGAGCGGGCCGGGGTGGCCAAGGGCACCGTGTTCTACAACTTCGGCAGCAAGGAGGGGCTGTTCGAGGCGCTGCTGGAGCACTCGATCACCATGCTCGCCGAGGCGCTGGCCGCCGCCGACACCGGGGAGAGCGCGCTGGACGCGCTCGACTCGGTGGTGCTCGGCCAGCTCAGGTTCTTCGAGGAGCACGGGGCCTTCGCCCGGGTGCTGCTGGCCGAGATGTGGCGGACGACGTGGCAGGAGGCGGTGGCGCGGCTGCGCCAGAGCGCGCTCGGCGTTTACGCGAGCGTGCTGCGCAGGGCCGCCGCGAACGGCGAGATCCGGGCGGACCTGGATGTGGAGACGGCGGCGACGGCCGTGTTCGGCATGGTCCTGACGGTCGCCATCGAGCGCCGCGCCCTGCATCCGGACCGGCCCCTCGAACGGACTCACGCGACCCTGCTCGAACTCCTGCACGGCCGCGTCAAATAAGGCGTGCCCCCCGACCCGGACGAGCTCCGCACCAAGTGACCGGGTCGAGGGACGGACGGCCGTTACCCGTTGCCTCAGCCCGCGTGTGGCTGGAGCAGCTCATCGATCTGCTCCAGCTGCGCCTGGGCCAGTGGCCCGTGCCGCAGCGCGCCGGCGTTCTGCTCGGCCTGGGCGACCGTCCTGATGCCGGGGATCGGCACCGTGCGCCCGCTGCGGGCCAGCAGCCAGCCGAGGGCGCCTTGGGCGAGGGTACGGCCGTCGGAGGTCAGGATGTCGCGGATCGCGTCCAGCATGGCGAGGAACTCCGGGGCGGGCCGGCCGTCCTTGAAGAAGGTCATCCACGCCGGAGAGTCGCCGCGTACGTCGTCCATCGGCAGCCGCGAGTCCGGGCCGTACTTGCCGGTGAGCAGTCCCATCGCCAGCGGCCCCCGGTTGACGGAGGCGAGCTCGTGGGTGTCGCACACCGCCAGCATCGCCGGGGCGTCGTGCAGGACGTTGATCTCATGCTGGACGGCGGCGCAGTGCGGCCCCTTCGCGAACGCGGCCGCCCGTTCGGGGTCGTCGGTGCTCCAGCCGTAGGACCGGATCAGGCCCTCGTCGACGAGCTCCTCCAGCGTGGCGATCAGCTCGTCGACCCGCTCCGGCGGTGCGTCGCCGATGTGCAGCTGGTAGAGGTCGATGTGATCGGTGCCCAGGCGCTCCAGCGACGCCCGGCAGGCCTGCCGGAGGTATCCGGGTGAGATGTCCTGGCCGGTGAGGGTCCGCGTCGCCGCGTCGAAGGTGTTGCCGAACTTGGTCGCGATCACGACCTCGTCCCACCGCCCGGACAGCGCCCTGCCGAGCACCCGTTCGCTGTGGCCGGTGCCGTACACGTCGGCCGTGTCGAAGAAGGTGACCCCCAGGTCGAGCGCCCGATGCACGGCCGCCACCGACTCCTCGTCGTCCACCGGCCCCCATCCGGCCGGCTTGCCACGGGCCATGAAGGGCCCCCCGATCGCCCATGCCCCGAACCCGATCGCACTCACCTGGAGGCCGCTACGCCCCAAGGTCCGGAATGAATCATTCATCTCGTGCTCTCCCTGACTTCGCGGAAATGGCTGTAGGGAAGACGCTGCCATCTGGAGTGGGCTCCGGGTCAAGCACTGCGGCCGCGAAGTGTTCACCATCCCCTTGGCGCTCATTGTCTTGATTTGACCAGAGATGACGGCGACCATGACGATGTCTGTCACCCCCTTAGGAGGCTTCGTGCACACTCAGCCGCGCCCCCGCCCCTCCTGGCCGGTACGACTCACCGTCGTCCTCACCGCCCTCACCTCCCTTGTCGGCCTGGTCGGCATCACCCCCGCCAACGCCACGGTCTACAACTCCTGCACCATCTCCCGATGCTCCGCCGCCCGCTCGACCAACTCGATCTGGGCGTCCAAGGGCTACCCCACCTCCGCCGGTTGGTACTCCTGGCCGGACGGCAGGTACAACTACACCGGCGGGCGCTTCTACAACCGGGAAGGCCAGCTGCCCAGCGGCGCGACCTACTATGAGTACGACGTGTACTCCCGGGCGCAGGGTGCCGCACGTGACGCGTACCGGATCGTCGTCAACCGCAGCACCGGGGTGACGTGGTTCTCGCCCAACCACTACACCGACTTCTACCGGCTCTAGGACCGCAATGACCTCCGCCGCGCATCCCCTGCCGCACTGGCTGACGGTGTCCACCGACCCGGCACCGGCGCTGGTGGATGGGCGGGCCTGCCGGACCCGTGCCGCCTTCTTCGAGGAGGTGGCACGGGCTCTGCGCCTCCCCGACTATTTCGGCCGCAACTGGGACGCGCTCACCGACTCCTTGCGCGACACCGGCGCCCTCACCCTGATCGTGGGGCACGCCGAGGAACTGCTCAGTGCCGAGCCTCCGGCGCAGCTCGCGACCTTGCTGGCCGTCCTTGCCGACGCCGCCCCGAACGGGCTGACCGTCACGCTGTGCACCGACCCCGGCCACGAGGCCGTGTTTCGGCAGCGGGCCGCCGCCGCGCTGACCTGAGACAGGCGGAGTTCACCGCCGGCGTCGCATGGACAGGGCCTGCCGCCAATGCTCGGCCGCCTGGCCCATGTCGTGGGCGAGGAGTTCGAAGAACCGGCTGGTGGTATGGAGCCGGTCGCCGGTGGGTGTGTCGGTGCCGAAGATCCCGGCGCCGTGTCGGGCGGTGTCAGCCCATATCGCTATCGACCGGGCGCTGGCCAGCCACGTGTGGTACCAGACATCGACGTCGACCACGTACCTCATCCGGCGCGCCTCGCGCTCCCGGGCGACCATCCCTCTCTGCCCGAGCCACTTGATGGCATGGGAGATCGTCGCCGGACTGACGTGGAGTTGCTGGACGAGCTCCGTGGCGGTCAGGCTGCCGCCCTCGCTGAGGAACAGCGCGGCGAACACCCTGGCGGTCATGGGCGCCATCCCGCCCTCGACCATCATGGCGACGAACTGATCTTCGAACTCCCGGGCCGTGGGGACGTCACGGTTGTTGGTGGTGCGCGGAACGTCGGCGTGGGGAGCGCGCTTGCGGCGGCGGGCGCGCCAGCTCGTCGCATGCTGCGCGCGGGCCGCCCGGTAGCCGTGCGGGCCGCCGTTCCTGGCGATCTCGCGGGTGACGGTGGACCTGGACCGTCCCAGCCGGCGGGCGATCTCCGCGTAGGCCAAGCCGGCCGCCAGCCCTTCGGCGATGCGGCGACGATCCTCGGCGGTCAACCGCTCTCCTGGCATGTCACCCTCTCCCCGGTTGCACTCAGCTACAAGCTCATTGCACCAATATAGGACCGTCTACCTGCGCATATGAGTTTTGCGAGTTGTCTCATCTCAGAACGCAAGCCTAGCGTTCACCGAGACCGAAGAGGAGATTCATCATGGAAAAGGTCGTTCTCGTCACGGGCGCCTCCGCCGGCATCGGCAAGGCCACCGCCCTCGAACTCATCCGCGCCGGCCACATCGTCTACGGCGCAGCGCGGCGCGTACCCAAGATGGACGACCTCCGCGACGCCGGCGGACACGTCCTGGCGCTGGACGCACGCCGGCCGGAGGACCTGGAACGCGTCATAGCCGCCGTCGTCGAGGAGCAGGGCCGCATCGACGTCCTGGTCAACAACGCCGGCACCGTCCTGCACGGCGCGGCCGAGGACATCCCCATCGACCTGGCACGCGACCAGTTCGAGGTCAACGTCTTCGCACCGGCCCGGCTGACCCAGCTCGTCCTGCCGTACATGCGCGAGCAGGGCTCCGGCACGATCGTCAACGTCTCCTCCATCGGAGGCGAGATCGCGCTCCCGCTCGGCTGCTGGTACTACGCGAGCAAGCACGCGCTGGAGGCCTACTCCGACTCCCTGCGCATGGAGGTGGAGCCGTTCGGCGTCGACGTCGTGATCATCCAGCCCGGCATCATCAAGACCGAGTTCGAAGACCGCACGGCACAAGACCTCCGTGAGATCTCCGGCGCGACCGCATACGGCCAGATGGCCGAAGCCATGGCCAAGCGCGCCGAGACACAGCTCGGCGAGAACACCCAGGGCAGCGACCCCAGCGTCGTCGCCACCACCATCCGGCAGGCCGTCGAAGCAGAAAAGCCCGAAACGCGCTACGCGGTCGGCTGGACGGCCGACACGCTCTTGGAGCTCAACAGGACGCTGCCGGACCGCGAATTCGACAAGCTCGTCATGAACGCCGCGAAGTAGGTGATGCCGGGCGGCTACTGCGCGCGCACCACCGGCACGCCCTCGCTCGCCTGTACCAGCACGAAGCCCTGGCCCTGGAACGCGAGCTGCATCGCCTCCCCGCTCCCCCGGCCGATCAGCGCGCCCACCTTCATCGTCCGGTTCACGCCGACGTGCAGGCTGGTGCTCCAGCAGACCGCCGCCTGCCCGTCGGCGTACGTCGGCATGGCCGCCGCGTCCAGCAGCACCGGTGTGCCGTGCGTGGTGACCGCCACCCACCCGGTGCCGGTGAGCGTGGTGTTGAACAGGCCGCCCGCTGCGACGCCCGCGCCCTGCACCCGCTGGATGTCCCAGGTGAGCTGCGGCTGGAAGGCCAGCAGGTTGCGGCCGTTGACGGTGAGGCCCTCGTTCTCCAGGTAGAACAGGTGGATGTCGTCGGCGTTGTCCGCGAGGTAGAGCAGGCCCTGGCCGCGTACCCGCATCAGGGACGCGCCCTCCCCCGTCATCGCCTTCTTGAACAGCTTGCCGATGCCGCCCGCGCCCTCGTAGTCGAAGTCCATCTGACCCTGGAAGGCGACCATCGAGCCCTGCTTGGCCAGCACCTCGCCGGGGAGCTGAACGCGGAGCATCTTGCCGTTCTCCAGGGTGAAGCCGGCGGGAAGCTGCCGCGGATCGAGGTTGCCGAAGACTGAACTGCGCATGATCGACCTTTCGGAGGAGCGGTCCCGCCAGCCTAGATCACTCCGGTTCAGGCCAGTGGCTTCTGGTAGGCGCGTACATGATCCACCACGAGCTGCGCGGGGAACACCGTGTCGGCGTCGGGGTCGCCGACCCAGCCGTCGCCACCGCCCACGGCCAGGTTCAGGATCAGGGTGTGCGGGTGGCGGAAGGACTGCGCCCAGGCGGCACCCGCCGCGGCGGCGGTCAGCGTACGGGTGACCACTCCGTCGATCGACCACTTGATGTAGCCGTTGGCTCCGGCGTCCCAGTCCACGGCGTAGGTGTGCCAGTCGTCGATGCCCTCGCCTTCGGGCAGGGGCGTGCTGTCGCCGAAGTTGATGTCCTCCAGCCCGCCGTGCGCGTGCTGCTCCACGAGCGTGGGGTGGTCGCCGAGGGTCTCCATGACGTCGATCTCGCCACTGGCCGGCCAGTCGACCTGGGCGTTGTTACCGCCGACCGTCCAGAACGCCGGCCACAGCCCCTTGCCGAGCGGGGCCTTCATCCGCGCTTCCAGGTGACCGCCCGCCTGCGTCCAGGCGGGCAGGCCGTCGTTGCCTTCCCAGTCGAGCATGGTCAGCCGGGCCGTGGCGTACCGGCACGGCAGATCCGGCTCCTCCCCGTGGTCCGTTCCTGGCTTCCAGCCGCACATGGCGCCGGGGGTCACGTTCTGGTCGGCCGTCAGTACGAGATGGCCCTGTCCGTCGAGCTTGGCGTGGTCGAGCTTGTACTCGGCGATGCTGCCGGTGCAGGCCTGGTGCCAGCATGGGTCGTTGAACCACGCCGGGGCGGCCAGGCCGGTGTTCGGCCCGGCGCCGGCCGCGCCGGAGAAGTCCTGGTCGAACGTGATCGGGTTGGCCGCGACCGTGAACGTCTTGCGCGGCGTCAACTCCGTCCAGACGTTGCCCACCTCATAGGCGACGAAGTACGTGTAGGTGCCCGCTGGATAGGCCCGCGCGTCAGTCGTGAACGTCTTCGTGGCCGTCGTGAGCGTGGTCGCGATCGCACCGGGGAAATCGACGACCTGCCCGGCGGAGTCGCGTACCGCGATGGTGAGCGCCTGGACGGCAAGCGTGCCCGAGGCGTGCACCTTGGCGGTGGCGGTCATCGGGCGGGCGGCGACCGGGGCGGAGTTGCCGACGGCCAAGGCGTCCACGGTGACGGTCACCGCGGCTGACGCCGGGGACGCGGTCAGAGTGGCCGCGCCTAAGACGGCTGAGGCGAGCAGGACGCGAAAGCGAGCAGCCATGATGCCCTTTCTGCGCTGTCTTGAAGATCGAACTCGACGCATCGTATAGGCAGGAGGTGGTGATCCCCGGCACCTTGAGAAGGATCCCTGGCGCGGGGACACCCGCTGCGCCTCGCCCCCGCGCACCGCCGCCCGCGGCGGACGGGGTCGTCTCAGGCGCGTGCGTACGCGGCCATGTCCTCTTGGGATCTCGGCAGCCCGTAGTGCGTGGCGAACTCCAAGAAGTTACCCAGTTCCCATACGCCCCGCGAGTCCGCGAGGACCCGGAGGAGCCGCCGCTGACGGTCGTCCAGCGCGGTGAAGGGTGTGCCGGTCGGCAACGGTTCCGGGTACGCGATCCGCAGGGCGACGACCGCCACCGGCAGCGCCTGCGTTCCGGACAGCACGGGCAACCGGGCCAGCAACGCCGCGAACAAGGCGTCGGCCCGGGCGTCGCCGAGCTCCCGCAACGCCAGCGCGGCGTACCCGCGGAGGTCGCCGTCGTTGAACGGGATCGCCTCGTACGACGCGTCGTCGCGGGCGGTCCAGCCCAGCAACTCGTCCGCGGCCCGGTCCCCCGCCTCCGGCCCCCGTAGCCGAGACTCCGCGATGGCCGCGCCCCAGCGCACCACATCGCGAGGATCGTCCAGCGCGGCACCCAGCGCAGCCGCCGTCTCGGCGGCCGGTGTGCCGCCGAGCAGGCCGATCGCGACCAGGGCGGTGGCGGCCACCGAGGGCTCCTCGTCGACCGCCGCCCCGAGCAGCGGTGGCAGGCCGGCGGACCGCTCCTCGGGGTACCAGGCCAGGGCGTACGCGGCGGCAGTGCGCAGCCGGGCGTCCTCGTCGGCGAGCAGACCGCGGAACACCGGCAGCCCGGCACCGACCGCGTCATACGCCTTCAGCGCGAAGTACGCGAAGAGCCGCTCCTCCTCCTCGGGCTCAAGCGTCTGCAGGTAATTGAACAGACCGGGATCCTCGTCCCAGTCGTCCTCTTCGTCGTCTTCATCTTCATCGTCGTCATCGTCGTCGTCCGCGAACTCCTTGCCGGCGGCCAGCAGCAGGTCCCCGCCCGCGGCCGTGGCGCGGTGATCGTCCAGGGGATAGCCGGACGGCAGGAGTTGCTCGCCATAGCCAATGGCCAGCTGGGTCAGCAGCCCCAGGACGGCCGCGCGATCCGGCGTCTCGGGATCGGCGACCAGTTCCAGCAGGAACGGCACCGCGTACGCGCTCGCCTCGAAACGGGTGCCCTGGTGGAAGATGTTCCCGTACAGGCTGTGCAGCGCCTTGTCCCGGATGCCGGGATCGGCGGAGCGCAGGGCCCGGATCTGGTCTGGTACGTCCGTCGCGCGGCCATAAGCGTGCGTCAGGTCAGCCCAGTTGATCGTGTCGAGACTCGCCAGCATGCGGACATGCTGGCATATGGCCCACGCCGTCGCCCGGCAGTTGGCGAACAAGGGTCCGTGACACCGCACCCGCTGAGGGCAGATGCCGAGTACGGCACCGACCAGCGCAGGAGGGCATCATGCAGAGCAAAGAGTGGACCGTGCACATCTACATCAGCGAGGACGACGCGGACAAGCGCACGCTGGCCCGCGCTGTCCTGTCCGCGCAGGACAGCGAGTGGCATGAGAGCGTCGGCATCGCCAGGCGCAACCCCGACGACCGTGCCGTACCGGAGATCGGCGACGAGCTGGCCGCGGGGCGGGCGCTGATGGACCTGGCCGACAAGCTCCTCGGCGACGCCGCCGAGGACGTGGCCCGGCTCAGCGGCCCGCTCGAGGCACGTTGACCGCGCGCCGCGAGCCCGCCGAACGAGTCGAACAAGTTGACGAGTACCGCGCGAAGGCGCCCGGCGGGAAGGCCGCCGGGCGCCTTCGTGCTCAGCCCGGGTCAGCTGTCAGCGTCCGCCTTCTCCGATGACTTTCCGCCTCTCGCAGGGTCTCCACACTGACGCGAAGAGGAGAACGCATGACTCTCGAAGAGATGGCCAGGCACATCATCGACACCAACAGGTACATGGCCTTGGGCACCGCCGACCCGGATGGGCGGCCCCGGGTCTCGCCCGTCTACTACGCGCCCGACGGCTACAGCGACCTGTACTGGATCTCCTCGCCGGATTCGCGGCACTCACGCAACATCGCCCAGCGTCCCGCGGTCAGCATGGCGATCTTCGACTCGAACGCGCCGATCGGCGGCGCCCAGGCCGTCTACCTGCTCGCCACCGCCGAACGGCTGCCGGACGACGCGTTCGAGCAGCACGTGGACCATGCTTGCCGCGCCAGGTTCCCCGAGCAGCAGGTGTTCCCCCGGGATGAGCTTCGGGCACCCGCGCCGCTCCGCCTTTACCGGGCCCGCGTCACCGAGCACTCGGTTCACATCAGGGGCAGCGACCCTCTCCACGGCAAGGGCGTCGACTCCCGGCTCGTCGTGGATCTGAGGTAACGCCGCGCAGGAGAGCGATCGAGAGACCGTCACGTGGTGTCGGCGGAGAGCGTCTTCATGGTGACGTAGCTGGTCACCGCGGCCACGCCGGGCAGGTCCGCCAACCGGTTGGCGTGGAAGTCCTCATAGGCGGGCAGATCGGCGACCTCGACCTGGAGCAGATAGTCGAAGTTGCCGGTGATGTGGTGGCTGTGCACCCCCGTCGCATTCCCCCGAGACCGAGCAGCGGGTCCTGGCCGCCTGCGACCCGCTGACCGGCAACAGCGCATCAGGGGCCAGGTCATGCGGGTGAGCAAGATTCATTGGCGATTGAAGAAGATCTCCTGACACCGGACATCAGCAGGCGGACGGGCAGACCGGCCGTCTGTCTCAACCGACGGTGCCCGATCGCCGGTGAATGTCAGAGCTTGATGCGGGCCGCGACCGCCAGGTGGTCGCTGCCGGTGGCGGGCAGGGTCCAGGTGGTGACGGGAGTCGCCGCGCGGGTCATGACGTGGTCGATCCGGGCCATGGGGAAGGCGGCAGGCCAGCTGAAGCCGAAACCCTCCTCCGCCGGGGTCATCCGGGAAGTGACCGGGGCCAGGCCTCGGTCATCGAGGGTGCTGTTGAAGTCGCCCAGCAGAACGATCCTGTCCAGCTCTTCCGCGGCGATGGCCGCGCCCAGTGCGGCAGCGCTCTCGTCCCGCCGGCCGGTGCCGAAGCCGTCCGGCAGTCGGATACGGACCGAGGGCAGGTGAGCGACGTACACGGCCAGGTCGCCGGATGGCGTCCGCGCGGTGGACCGCAACCCTCGGCTCCAATCCCCCTCGACGCCCACGGGCCTGATGTCCACCGGCCGGGAGTCCGCAAGGGGATACCTGGACCAGAGTCCGACAGTGCCCACGACCGCGTGGTGGGGATGGCCGGGCGAGAGAGCGGCCTCGTAGACGGGGAGGATGTCAGGCGTCAACTCCTCCAAAGCGATGAGGTCGGCTCCGGCCTGGGCCAGGGCTCGCGCGGTTCCTTCTGGATCGGGGTTCTCGTCGTTGACGTTGTGCTGGAGCACGGTCAGGTCGTGAGCCGTTCCCCGATCAGCGGGTAGCAGTCGCGCACCGAAGAGGGCGGCCCAGACCGCTGCGAGCAGCGCCAGGGACACCATCGCGATGGCCGAGCGACGCAGCAGTGCCAGGACCGTCAGTACGGGAACGGCCAGGCCACCCCAGGGAAGGAAGGTCTCCAGCAGGCTGCCGAGATTGCCCACGGTGTTGGGCACGACGCCGGGGAACGCCAGCAGCGCGGCCACCAGCACGGCAACCGCCGCGAGGCCCCGCCCACGCGTCCAGGACCAGGACGTCCGGCCTGGCACGTCCCCCTCGCCCCGACGCCACCGGCCAACGCGACGAGGGCGCTTCCCCGCAGAGCGAACCTTCCGATCTTCGATGCTCATACGCCCCGACCGTACGGGTCACTGTCTGTCCTTGCGCACCGCCCGGCCAAGAGCCAGGTGACAATAAGCAACTCGCCGGGCGGTGCAGCCTGCTCTGAAGGAGGCTTCCGAGGGCCAGGAAAGGCTCAGACCGTGGCCTGCAGGCCAGCCTTTCCTTGGGCCTCCGCCGACAGGTCCTGCCAGTCGGCCCACATCTTGAGCCGGTCGGCGTAGGCCTGCTGGATCATCGGGTAGAAGCCCTGGCCGAAGAGGATCCGCAGCGGCGGGTTGTCGGAATCCACCAGCTTGAGCAGCGCCTGGGCCGCGGCGGCCGGGTCGCCGGCGGGCTGCTTGCCGGCCATCGCCCCCAGGCGGCGGCGCAGGTTGTCGTAGGCCGGGTCGGTCTGCGCCATGTGGCCGTTGTTGAGCGGGTCGGGGTTGTTGCCGGAGCGGGTGGCGAAGCCGCCGGGCTCGATGATGGTCACCTTCACGCCGAACTCGGCGACCTCCCCGGCGAGAGCCTCGTTCAAGCCCTCCAGGGCCCACTTGGAGGCGTGGTAGGCGCCGCCGAGCGGCATGGCGATGAGTCCGGCGGCCGAGGACAGCTGGATGATGCGCCCCGAGCGCTGGGCGCGCAGGTACGGCAGCGCGGCCTGGATCACCCACACCGCGCCGAACAGGTTGGTCTCCATCTGGGCGCGCAGCTGCTGCTCGGTCAGTTCCTCGACCGCGCCGACCTGGGCGTAGCCGGCGTTGTTCACGATGACGTCCAAGCGGCCGAAGTGCTCGGCGGCCCGCTTCACGTTCTCGAAGACGGCGGCCTTGTCGGTCACGTCCATCGCCAGCGGGAGCACCGCGTCACCGTAGGCGGCGACCAGGGCGTCAAGGCTCGCGGCGCTCCGTGCGGTCGCGGCCACCTTGTCGCCGCGGGACAGCGCGGCTTCGACGAAGTTGCGGCCCAGACCGCGAGAGGAGCCGGTGACGAACCAAACCTTGCTCATGATGACGTTCCATCCTTTTCGGGGTGCCCGCGGCGGCGTACGACCTTCAGCACCACCACGAATTGCACAGTTGCGCATTCACTGCACTGCTGTGCAGTTAATGCATCAAGGTATACTCATGGCGCGAGCGACCGTCAAGCCAACCGCCGACCAGCCCCGACCGACCCGAGGAATGACAGGGCACGATGACCAGTGACGATCCAGTCCGCCGCAGCGGACGCGAAGCGCAGCGCCGCCGCACCCGCAAGGCGATCGTCGATGCGGCGATCCGCCTGAGCGCCGACGGAGCGACGCCGTCCATCGACGAGATCGCGGCCGCCGGCGACGTGTCCCGTCGCACGATCTACACGTATTTCCCGACCCTCGACCACCTGCTGGTGGACGCGACCCTCGGCGCGTTCAACGAACCCCCGATCGAGGAGATACTGGACGACCCCACACTCGCCGACGACCCCGTGGCCCGGGTGGTCGCCTTGATCCAGACGATGCTGAAGCACTCATCACATTCGCTCCCCCTGGGCCGCCGGTTGATCCGCCTGACCGTCGATCCGCCGGCGAACAACGCTCACGAACCGGGCGTTCCGCGCCGGAGCCCTCGCCGGGTGGTATGGCTGGAGCGGGCCTGCGAACCGCTCCGCGGCACCCTGAGCGAGGAATCCTTCCAGCGACTGATCTCGGCCCTGACGGTCGTGGGCGGCTGGGAGGCGCAGATCGCCCTGCGCGACGTCCGCGCCCTCGACCCGCAGGCCGAGGAGGAGGCCATTACCTGGGCCGCGCGTGTCCTGGTAGAGGCAGCGATCAAGGAAGGGTGACCTCCGCCCTGGCCGGCCGGACAGGGCCATGAGCATGGAGGAGGACCAGGTACTCAGCGCGTTCGTAGCGCGCGCCAAGAGGGAGGCCCGCTACGTCGATTCGGCTTCAGGCGCGCTCTTGCGCGCCCCCGAAGGCCGGCGTGAGGACGCGGCACAGATAGCCGCACTCCTCTTCGACGGCCTGCGATACCGCGCGACATGACGTCGATGGCCTCACGCAGTGGTACGGGAACCGCTGAGCCCTGCTCAGCGCGGATCACGGACGATCCGCGCTGAGCAGGGCCGCCAACGTGCTCAGGGACAGGTCGGCTCGCCGCTCTGCGCGGGTACGTTCACCCCGCTCCAGGCCGCCTTGATGACGTTGAACTCGACACAGCCGGTGTACAGCGTCTTGGCCGCCCGCAGCGTGGCCACGCGCGCCTTGGCGTGCGTCCACGGCGACGTCTTCATGTTCAGGCCGGTCATGAAGATCTGGCCCGCCTTGCGGACGCCGACGCCGGTGATGGCCGCGCCGCCGTCACACCGGGTGCTGGCCGGCTTTCCGCTCGGGTTCGTGCCCTCGGCCAGGAGGTAGAACCAGTGGTTCTGCGGTCCGGCCGCCGCGTGCACCTCGGTGCTCGGGATGGAGGAGCTGTAGCAGTTCGGGTGACCCTCCGCAGACGGGTTGTACATGTTCCTGATCTCGCCGCTGCCCACCAGGTTGACCTCCTCGCCGACCAGGTAGTCGGGCGGGTCGAGGCTGGCCGGCTCGTTGGCGTACGCCTCGGTCAGCGCGCCGAAGATGTCACCCGTCGATTCGTTCAGGCCGCCGGACTCGTTGCCGCTGCCGCCGCTGCCGCCGGAGAACTGGAAGACGCCGTGGCCGAACTCGTGCCCGACGACGTCCATCGAGGTGGCCTGCCGGGTGCTCGCGGAGTTGCGGCCGAAGGAGGCGTACGACCCGTTCCAGAAGGCGTTGGCCTGGTTCAGCCCGACCCTCGCGGGGTAGCCGCGGCCCGAGCCGTTGATGCCGTTGCGACCGAGCCAGTCGCGGAGCATGTTCCACTCGCGCTGCTCTGCGAAGAGCGCGTCGACGCAGGCCGTCTCCAGGTTCGTGCCGCTGCCGTTGCCCCAGCTGTCGGTCGTCTTAGTGTACACCGCGCCGTTCTGGCCGCCGCACTGGACGCCGGTGCGCGTGGGGTCGACCATCCGGTACGACGGGGACGTGTCGATGGTGACCGGGTTGCCGTTGTAGTAGCTGTTGCCGGTGCCGTCGACCACCTGGTCCCACTTGTCGATGACCTGGCCGTCACGCGCGTCCACGTACACGTGCAGGATGCTGGACTGGTCGTCGGTGGTGGCCACGACCTCCCACGCCAGGCGTGGCGTGGACGTGGCGGCGTGCACCACGAGAGCCGGTGTGCTGATCGAGGTGGCCTTGGGCGCCACGTTGCGGGCCGTGTCCGCCGCCGCCTGCGCGGCGATCTGCGGCTTGGTGTCCAGGGCGATCTTCGCCTGCTGGCCGGTGTCGATCGTGCTGACGGCCTTGCCGGACTTGTCGGTCGTGATGACGACCTCGCCGCCGTAGACGGGCAGGCCGGCGTAGGTACGCGTGTACGTGAGGTGCTGTATGCCGTTGACGCCCGCGATGGCCGACGACAGGGAGAAAGCGTCCTGGTCGGCGGCTAAGAGCTGCGTCCGGCTGGCGGCGATGACGCTCTGCGCGCTCGCCACCGCGGTGCCGCGTTCCGAAGGTGAGGGCGGGTCGGCCGCCTGGGCGTTCGCGCTTGTGACGCCCGCCGGGGCGGTGATGGCCAGGGCTAACGCGAGTATGGCGGCAGCGCCCAGCCTGAGCTTGGGGTTCACGCTCGTTGCTCCTCAGGGGGGTGGAGTGGACGAGCCCCGGCCGGCTGGGGTGCACTCAGACTGACATTTCCAGTGACCTACGTGATACCTCCCAATTTGCCCATAACGCGGTGGTATGGATCGACAACACGCCCCAGCGCCAGCGGTCACGGACCGCACGCGACCGAGCCGCAGGAATTCACCCGCCCTGGGCGAGCCCCCGCCCGAACGCCCGCTCGACGGCGATACGGGTGAGCCAGCCGAGGCCCGCGGTGAAAAGCGGCGGCCACACGATCGGTCCGAAGCTGTAGCCGACCACCACCGCCAGGGGGATCCACACGCGGTGCACCACATGGTAGAGCGGCCCAGGCGGGCGGACTCCGGCCAGCCGCGCCAGGTCGGGCAGGGCGAAGAACGCCAGCGTGGCGGCCGTGGTCGGCAGGCCGTACTTGACGCTCTCGAAAACCGCGAACGCGGCCAGGAACAGCGCGAGCACCCCCCAGCCGATCTTCCGCAGCCGGCCGCCGGCTGTCGGGACGTGCTGCGACGCGTCGTCATGGGTGCGTTCGGTGGTCACTGCGACAGCGTAGAGCAGGGACCGCTGGAGGGACGAGAGTGGCCGACGCTGAACAGATGAACGCACGCGCCTCTTATGCTGGGAAGCGCCGATCACGCTCAGCAGGTTTTCCTGACCGGTTTTCACCCACGAAAGCGGCCCTCCACCAGGGGTGATAAGGCTGTCGTCAACCCTCTCATACAGTTCTGATCAACGGCTTAACCTGCACTTACGCGCTCCTTGGCACTCTTGAGTCATCGGTACTTGAGGAGATGACGATGAACGCGAACGAGCCTCGCGAGCAGGGCGCCGGCGGCTGGAGCCAGTTCGGCGACCAGCCGCCCTCCGCCGGGGGCTTTCCCCGGCGAGACACCGTGATAATGAACCAGCCGCCGCCTCCGAAACCGCCCAGGCAGGGCTTCTCCGTCGGGCGGAAGGCGATCGCCGGGCTGGCCCTGGCGGCCATGGCAGTGGGAGGCGGCGTCGTGGGGGCCGTCGCCGCCACGTCGTTCCAGGACACCCGTGTCGTCTCCGCGCCGAGTCCGGTCTTCAAGCAGGCGTCCAGCCAGCTCACCGTGGCCCAGGTCGCGCAGAAGGTGCAGCCGTCGGTCGTGATGATCCAGGGGCAGACCGGCGAGGGGTCGGGCGTGGTGCTGTCCGACGACGGGCTCATCCTCACCAACAACCACGTGGTCGTCGGCGCGGGACAGGGCGGGCAGATGACCGTCAAGTTCAACGACGGCAAGACGGCCAAGGCGTCGGTCGTGGGCACCGACCCGTCCACCGACCTCGCGGTCATCAGGGCCGACGGCGTCTCGGGCCTGACCAAGGCCTCGCTCGGCGACAGCGACCAGCTCCAGGTCGGCGACTCCGTACTGGCCATCGGCAGCCCGCTCGGCCTCGACGGATCCGTCACGGCGGGCATCGTCAGCGCGCTCAACCGCACGGTCACCGTCGGCGGCGAGCAGGAACAGCAGCAGATGCCGCCCGGCTGGGGCCAGCAACAGCAGCAGGGTCAGGAGAGCGGGGCGACGACGCTGGGCGACGCCATCCAGACCGACGCGGCCATCAACCCGGGCAACTCCGGCGGCGCGCTGGTCAACGCGGCCGGACAGGTGATCGGCATCAACAGCGCGATCGCCACCAACGGCGGCAGCAGCGGCAACATCGGCGTCGGCTTCGCCATCCCGGTCAACACCGCCAAGCAGGTCTCGGACCAGCTCATCAGCGGCGGCAAGGTGACCCACGCGTTCCTGGGCGTCAGCGTCACCGACGCCAGCGGCGACGTGCCCGGCGCGCTGATCCGGCAGGTCACCTCCGGAAGCCCGGCGGACAAGGCCGGACTGAAGCAGGGCGACCTCATCACCAAGATCGGCGACACGCCGGTGGAGGGCGGAGATACGGTTGTTGGCCAGGTCAGAGGTTTCAAAGTGGGCCAACAGGTTCAGATCACTTATATGAGGGACGGAAAGTCGAGTAACGTCACCGTCACCCTCCAAGAGAAGAAGTAACACCGGACCCCCTCACGGACGGGTGTGCCGTCGAGATCGCTGCGGACTCGGCGGCACACCCCCCGTCAGGAGAAGCGGCGCCCCTCGTCGCGCCGGTAGGCCCAGCCCGCGGCCAGCGCCGCGATCACGGTCCACACGCCCAGCATGATCACCGCCACCGTGTTCGGGGTGCTTCCCGTCGTCACGGCCCAGATCAGCTCGCCGGCCCCGCGGCTCGGCACGAACGGCGACACCACCTGTACGAAGTCCGGCATCACCTGCGGCGGCAGGAACAGCCCGCCGAGGATCGCGATGGGGAAGAACAGGACCTGCGACACGCCGATGGCCGCCTTCGAGGCCAGCAGGTAACCCAGGAACAGGCCGATCAGCATGAACGGCACCGCCCCGCCGAGCAGCGCGACCAGCCCGATCAGCAGCTTGGGCAGCGTGATGGTCGCCGTGGTGAAGAGGGTCGCGATCAGCAGCACCGGGATCGTCGCCACCAGCATGGTGGCCATCGTGGTGAGGATCCGCCCGGCGAAGCGGGGGAACGGCCCGGCGGGCAGGGTGCGCACGTAGGTGTTCCACGGTTGCTCGCGGTCCTGGGCGACCGTGATGCTGAGCCCCATGATCGCCGCCGACATCGCGCCGATCAGCATCATCGATCCCGTCGCCCGCGTCGAGGCCACCGGATCGTCCCCGGTGAACGGCACCACGAACGCCAGCATCGACGCGGCGGGGAAGAACGCGCTGGCGACCAGGCCGATCGGCACCCGGATCTGCTCCAGGATCTGGTACCGGGTGTGGGCCACGATCAGGCTAGACATGTGAGCTCTCTTTCACGGTCGAGTTCGAGGTGATGGTCAGGAAGGCTTCCTCCAGCGAGGTCGGCCTGATCTCCAGGCCGGAGAACGGCGTGCCGCTCCGCACCAGCTCGACCACCAGCCGGTCGGGATCGGTGGTCACCAGGTGGATCCGGCCGTCCTCGCGGTCGCTGGCGAGTACGCCGGGCAGTTCGGGCAGGTTCTCGGCGACCAGCGAGACGCGCCGCACCCCCACCATGTCGCGTACGGCCTGGACGGTGTCGTCGGCGAGCACCCGGCCGTGGCCGACGACCACGACCCGCTTGGCCAGGGCCTCGACCTCCTCCAGATAGTGGCTGGTGAGCAGGACCGTGCCGCCGCCGTCGTGGAAGTCCTTGATGCCGTCCCAGAGCGTGCGCCTGGCCTCCACGTCGAGGCCGGTGGTCGGCTCGTCGAGGAAGACCATCCGCGGGTTGCCGGCGAAGGCCAGCGTCACGGCCAGCCGCCGCTTCTGGCCGCCGGACAGGCCGCCGATCTGCCGCTTGACCAGGTCGTCGAGGCCGAACCGAGCGAGCAACTCCCCTTTATTCGTTTTTTCCGGGAAATGTGAGGATACGAAGTCGACGATCTCGCCGACCCGCAGCGACTCGGGTAAGCCCGTCTCCTGGGGGGTGACGCCGATGCCCCGGCGTACCAGCGGATCCTGGGGGGAGCCGCCGAGCAGCTCGACCGTGCCGGACGTCTGCCGGCGCAGGCCCACGAACAGGTTGATCAGCGTGGACTTGCCCGCACCGTTCGGGCCGAGCAGGCCGACCAGCTCGCCGGCCCTGATGTCGAGCGAGACGCGGTCGAGGGCCAGCACGTCGCCGTAGCGGCGGGTGACGTCGACCGTTCTGGCGAGGATGGTCATGGAGTGCCTCCTGCGGAGTCGAGTAGGGCGCGGATCGCCTTGGTGTAGTCGTCGAAGGCCAGCCGGCCGCGCTTGGTGAGGGCGACGTAGGTGACCGGGGTACGGCCTTTGTGGGTCTTCGTGATCTGGACGTAGCCGGCGTCCTCCAGCTTGGTCAGATGGACCGAGAGGTTCCCGGCCGTCATGCCGAGCAAGTCCTTCAGCGCCGGGAAGGCGATCTCGTCGCTCGGGCCCATCGTGTTCAGCGCGGCCACCACGCGGAGCCTGGCCTGCGCGTGGATCACCGGATCGAGTTCCGGAACGGCGTTACCGGCTGTCACGGGCACTGCCTCCGCCGCAACCACAGGCCCACGACGATCTGCCCGAAGCCGAGCAGCACCGCTGTCAGCAGCGCGTGCCAGCCGGGGCCGAGCAACACGCCCAGGCCGTTGACGGCGCTGATGCCGATGCCGAGGAAGAACATCGGCCAGAACAGGAAGATCGCGCCGCCGGTCATGTAGAGAATGCCCACCACCAGCAGGGAGATGCCCGCCCAGAGCAGGCCGGACTCCGCCTCCGGCAGCATCGGGGAGACCCGGATGGCGATGACCGACATCACCACCATCCCGGCGAACCACGTGTAGCCGTACATCGCGTTCTTGGCCGTGGTGTCGCCCCGGACCCCCGTGTTCATCCTGGTGATCTCGTACGCGCACAGGGAGCCCGCGATCAACTGGAAGATCATCAGGACGGTCAGCGCCTGCGCCTGGGAGATCGGCGCGTACGGCTTGCCGTCGAGCCCGTAGTGCAGGAAGAAGCAGGTGAAGCCGACCAGCCAGGCGACGCCCCAGGGGACGTACATGAACAGCGGGTCGCCCCTGAAGCGTCGCACGGTGGCGGCCTGCTGGTCCTCGATGAGGCGCAGGGTCTCTTCCGGGCTGGGGACCCGCTCGCTGTCGTCTACCATCACAACTCCTCTTACCGTCAAACTGGTTTGTATCTTAAACCAGCCTGCGCCGCCAACTCTATGGCGGTAACGGGAGAAGTCAGTTCTGGGCGCCGAAGCCGCTGGTCTGCCAGCTGCCGTCCGCGGTCACCGCGAAAGCCTCGAGGTCGTCGATCTCCTCCACCCAGTCGCGGGCGGCGTCGCCCATCGCGAACGCCGCGGTCGCGAAGGCGTCGACGGCGGTCAGGCGCGGGCCGACGAGGGTGATCGAGAGCAGCGCGGTGGCATGGCGTCCGGTGTGGGGGTCGAGGATGTGCGGGCCCCGTTCGGCGTTGCCCGAGGTGGCTATGGCCAGGTCGTGGCCGGTGACCACGGTGCAGAGGGCGCCTGGCCGGGCGGGGTGCGCGATCCCGATCCGCCACGGCGAGGGGCCGGGGCCGAGCTGGATGTCGCCGCCGCCGTTGACGCAGTGGTGGGACGCGCCCGCCTCGGACAGCAGCCGGGACGCCTCCTCGATCGCCCACCCCTTCACCAGGCCGGTCGGGTCCAGACGCCCACCGGGATACATGGTGAAATATCCGTTCGTGTCGTGCTCTGTCTGGGAGCACAGAGCGAGCACCTGGGCCACCTCGGGCGGGCAGTCGGACACGTCGATCTCGCCCCGGCTGAGATGGCTGATCGCGCTGTCCGGCCGGTAGGTGGAGAAGACCGCGTCCACATGGTGCAGCCAGGCGACCGCCCGCGCCACCGCCTCGGCCGCGTCGTGGCGTACGTCGAAGGAGAAGACCGTCCCCATCACGTGCTCGACGTGGCGGGTCACAGCCCGGCCCGATCGATGGCGCTCTGCAGGGACTGGATGTAGCCGTCGCTGGTGTAGGTGGCGCCGGAGACGGAGTCGATCTGGGCGCTCTGAGCGGAGATGGTCTCGTCCTGGAGGATCGGCAGCGCGGTGTTGTTGATCTCGACGTCGCGCCGGTTCTCGTCCGGCGCCTGGAGCACCTGGACGCTCGAGATCTTGCCGCTGGTGACGCTGATCTGCACCTGCACGGGCCCCCAGCGCGTGTCGACCGCGTCGCCGTCCACCGTACGGGCGCCCGTGGACTGCTGGGTCGATGTCGGCGCCGGTGTCGCGGTGGTCTGGGTCTGGGCGAGGGCGGCGGGCGGCTGGGCGGCCCCGGTGACGTCGTGCGGCTTGAACGACAGCAGCAGCACCAGGCCGATGGCGGTGGTGACCACCGCGAGCAGTGCTCTCTTCATGCGAGGAACCCCTAGAACTCGAAAGACTCGTGATGGATCCGATGGGCGGGCACGCCCGCCGACCGCAGCGCCTGGATCGCCGACCGCGTCATCTCGGGCGGCCCGCACACGTAGGCGTCGTGCTCGCGCAGGTCGGGCAGCAGCCGGTCGAGCCCGGTGAACAGGTCCGGGGACCTCGGGCCGACCGAGCAGTAGAGCCGGGCGTCGCCGCGTACTCTGGCGATCTCCTCAAGTTCGTCCCTGAACAGCAGTTCCTCCGGCGTACGCGCGCGGTAGAGCAGGGTCAGCTGCCCGGGCAGCGTCTCGAACAGAGTGCGCAGCGGGGTGATGCCGACGCCGCCCGCGATCAGCACCGACTTGGGACTGCGGCCGAGGCGTCCGGTGAATCCGCCGTACGGCCCCTCGGCGATCACCCGGGTGCCCGGCCGCAGCCGGGCGAGCGCCGCGCTGTGGTCGCCCAGCGCCTTGACCGTGATGCGCAGCCCGCCACGGTCCGGCGCGGCGGACAGCGAGTAGGGGTTGGCCGACCACCACAGGTCGCGGGTCAGGAAGCGCCACCGGAAGAACTGGCCCGGCTCGGCGCCGAGCCGGGCCAGGCGCCGGCCGGTGAGGTGGATCGAGACGACGCCCGGCGCGTCGGCGGTGACCTGGGCCACCCGCAGGCGGTGCCGCGCCCACACCCGGACCGGGCCGAGGAAGCGGTACCAGACCAGCAGCGCGGCCACCCCGAGGTAGAGGACGTACCAGGCGACCTGGGCCACGCGATCGCCGGTGAACTGGGCGCCGGTCGCGAGCTGGTGCCCGAACGCCAGCCAGGCCGCCAGGTAGGTGTAGAAATGCAGGTAGAACCAGGTCTCGTAGCGCATCCTGCGGCGGGCGGCGCGGGCCGACACCAGGGCCACACCGAGCAGCAGGAAGCAGGCCACGGTCGCCTTCAGCACGTCCGGGAAGGACAGCGCCATCGTGACCGCCTCGTCCACCACCCCGGACTGGTCGGCGACCGCGTACCCCCAGATGATGGTCAGGACGTGCGCCACGACGAGTCCGATGACGTACCGGCCGCCCATGGCGTGCCAGCGGGCCAGCCGGTCGCTGCCCACGCCGCGTTCCAGAGCGGGGACGCGGGCCATGAGCCCGAGCAGGACGGCCATGCCGTACCCGGCCAGCAGGCCCGTGATGCGGCCGCTCTCGGTGAGCCAGCCGTCCAGGCCGGACACGGACGGGGTGCCGCGCCACCACAGGCCGATGACCGCGAGCGCGCCGGCCACCACGGCCCACAGCAGCAACTCGGGCCGGACCCGGTGGCGCGGCGGCGCCGTGACGGCGGCTCGCCGTGCCGGAGCGTGAAGAGTGGTCATGGGCCCACCGTGCCAGGCAATCTTCTGTTTTCCCTATGAACGACGCCCTTCACCGGTTTCTCACAGAAAGCACGTATTTTTCTGAAATGAGCAGTTTGCTGCGCCCGGACGGTACGCCGATCCGCGTGCTCGTCGTGGACGACGAACCAGACCTCCTGGAGGTGCTGGAGAAGACGCTGTGTCAGGAGGGCTGGCAAGTCCGCACCGCGCCGAACGGGGCCGCCGCGATCCGCGTGGCCGAGGAGTTCGCGCCGGACGCCGCGATCCTGGACGTCATGCTGCCCGACCTGAACGGCCTGGAGCTCATGGACCGGCTCAGAGCGCGGTGGCCCGAGCTGTGCGTACTGTTCCTGACCGCCCGCGACGCGGTCGAGGACCGGGTCGCGGGCATCACGGCGGGCGGCGACGACTACGTGACCAAGCCCTTCAGCCTGGACGAGGTGCTCGCGCGGCTGCGCGGGCTGCTGCGCCGGGCGGGCATGGCGCGGCCCGGCACCGGAGAACGGCTGGTCGTGGCCGACCTGTCCATGGACGAGGAGGCCAGGGAGGTGAGCAGGGGCGGCACGCCGGTCGACCTGACGCCCACCGAGTTCGAGCTGTTGCGGCTGCTCATGTGCAACCCGCGCAGGGTGCTGAGCAAGGCGCAGATCCTCGACCATGTCTGGTCGTACGACTTCGGCGGTCAGGCCCACGTCGTGGAGCTCTACATCAGCTACCTGCGCAAGAAGATCGACGCGGGCCGCCGGCCGCTGATCCACACCGTGCGCGGCGTCGGGTACGTGCTCAAGCCATGAACTTTCTCCCGCGCACCCTCAGAGCCCGGTTGATCGCCGGGTTGCTCGTGCTGCTGGCATTGTCGTGCGCGGCGGTCGGCGTGGCCACGTCGGTGGCGATGGAGCGGTTCCTGCTCGGCCCCATCGACCAGCAGCTCGCCGCCGACCACGGGCGGTTCGCCGCCAGTCTGGAGCACGGCGAGGACACGCGGGGGCAGGCGCGGGGCACGTTCGGCGCGCGGCTGGTCGACGGGCGCGTCACCCACGCGGCCGTGGTGTCGGAACGCGACGGCGCCCACCCCGGCCTCAGCCCCGACGACGACAAGACGCTGGCGGCGCTGCCGGTCGGGGGCCCGCCGCGGACCGTGGACCTGTCCGGCAGCCTGGACGACTACCGGCTCCTCGCCACCGCGGGCCGGGACGGTGACGTCATGATCACCGGTCTGTCCCTGCGCGGTGTCGAGGAGACGATGCACCGCCTGCAGCTGTTCGAGCTGATCATGTTCGCCGGCGCGCTCACCGCCGCCGGTGTCGCGGGCGCGCTGTGGGTACGGCTGGCACTGCGCCCCCTGCAACGCATCGCCGCGACCGCCCGCAAGGTCACCGAACTGCCTCTGGCCAGCGGCGAGGTGACCCTGGCCGAACGCGTACCCGACACCGACCCGCGCACCGAGACGGGCCAGGTAGGCGCCGCCTTCAACCGCATGCTGGGCCACGTGGAGTCGGCACTCGGCCGCAGGCACGCCGTGGAGCAGCGGCTGCGCGCCTTCGCCGCCGACGCCAGCCACGAGCTGCGCACCCCGCTCGCGGCGATCCGCGGGCACGCCGAGCTGGCCCTGCGCGGCGACGAGCCGATGGCGGACGATGTACGGCACGCGCTGGGCAGGATCGACGCCGAGTCGGAGCGGATGAGCGAGCTGGTCGACGAGCTGCTCCTGCTGGCCCGGCTCGACGCGGGCCGGCCGCTGGCCAGGGAGGAGGTCGACCTGTCCCGCCTGGCCATCGAGGCCACCGGCGACGCGCGGGCCGCGGGACCCGGCCACCGATGGCGGCTCGAGCTGCCGGAGGACCCCGTCACGGTGATCGGAGACCCGCTCCGGCTGCACCAGGTGATCGCGAACCTGCTGAGCAACGCCCGCATCCACACGCCCGACGGCACCACGGTCGTGGTGGCCGTACGGAGGCTGCCGGGCGAGGTGGAGATCACCGTCGAGGACGACGGCCCCGGCATACCGCCCGGCCTGGAGATCTTCGAACGGTTCTCCCGCGCCGACCAGGGCCGATCGCGGGCCACCGGAGGGGCCGGGCTCGGGCTGGCGATCGTCCAGGCCGTGGTGGCCGCCCACGACGGCTCGGTGGACGTACGGAGCGGTCCGGGCGGGGCCGAATTCCGGCTGCTCCTGCCTGCCTGATGGGGGCCGACTACCAGTGCGGCGGTGGTGCCTGCGCCGTGGTCAGTCGCGTCGCCATGGCGGTGAGGCGCTCGGCCAGCGCGTCGGGGTCGGCTCTCGTCATGGCGGTGAGGTCGATGGTCGCCGTCGCGTGACGGAGTGGTCTGAAGCGGACGGCGGGGCGTGACGCGGCTGCCGCGGCGGGCACGATGGTGACGCCGAGCCCGCATTCGACCATGGCGATCTGCGAGGTCACCGACCGGGCCCAGTGGGCCGGGACGGGGCTGAATCCGGCCGCTCGGCACATGGCCGCCATGGCGTCGTGGTAGTCGGGGGAGATCAGGCGGTGCAGCCACACCCACGGGCCGCCCGCGAGGTCCGCCAGATCCAGCGGGCCGGCGGCCTCGGCGGCGGGGTGGTGCGGGGGCAGAGCCGCGACGAACCGGTCGGCGTACAGCGAGGTCGCCGTGGTGCCGCGCACCGGGGCGGTCTGGCGCACGATCGCCCAGTCGAGCGAGCGGTCCAGGAGCCCTGCCGCGGCCTCGTGGGTGTCGATCTCCTGGGTGCGGATCTCGACGTCCGGCAGGGCCTCGTGGAACCGCTCCAGCACGAGCGGCAGCGGCCAGGAGAAGGCCGAGGCGACCGCGCCCAGGCTCAGTCGCCCGCCGCGCCCGGTGGCGGCCCGCCGGGCGGCGGCTTCGGCTTCCTCGGCATGCCGGATCAGGGCGCGGCAGTGGTCCAGGAACACGGCTCCGGCGAGGCTGAGGGCGACCGACCGCTGGGTACGGTGCAGCAGTTCGCAGCCGAGCTGCTGTTCCAGCTGCTTGATCGCCTGGGACAGCGGTGGCTGGGACATCTGCAGCCGGTGTGCCGCGCGGCCGAAATGGAGTTCTTCGGCGACCGCGACGAAGTAGCGGGCCTGCCGGATCTCCACCATGATTCGCACAGCCTCTTACTGATAGATGAAATCAGACCTTCCGAATATATCTGCAGCCTGTTGAAGTGGAAGCATGAGCAACTCATCTCTCCTGGACCGCTTCACGGCGCTCGACTCCGCCGCGGTCAGCGACGCGCTCGACCGGCTCGGGCTTCCCTCCGGAGCCGGCGGCATCCGTCCGCTGTGGGGCCCTGCGGCCGTCGTGGGATTCGCCGTCACCGTGGGGCTCGAACCGCGCACTGACGGCCCTGCCGGAGCCCACATCGCCACTGCGGCCGTCGAGAGCTCGGACGACCAGAGCGTGATCGTCGTCGACAACCAGGGGCGTACCGACGTGTCGTGCTGGGGCGGCATCCTGAGCCTGGGCGCGGCCCGGCGCGGGGTCCGCGGTGTGGTCGCCGACGGCGTGTGCCGCGACGTGGCGGAGGCCCGTGAGCTGGGTTTCCCGGTGTTCTCGCGGGGTTCGATCCCGGTCACGGCACGGGGCAGGCTGCAGGAGCGCTCCACCGGCGAGCCGGTCAGCGTCGCCGGGCTCACGGTCGAGCAGGGCGACGTGGTCGTCGCCGACGAGACCGGTCTCGTCGTGGTCCCGCGGGACCGGGCCGAAGAAGTCGCGGACATCGCCACCGCGATCGTCGCCCGGGAACGCGCCATCGCGGACGAGGTACGCGCGGGCGCGCCCCTCTCCCAGACCATGCACGACGCCCGCCTCGCCGGAGAGCTCGCCGGGGAGCTCTCCGAAGAGAAGGAGCCGGTCCGATGAACGCTCCTTCGAAGCTCGCCACCGGCCTGTCCACCGCGTCGGTCTCCGATGCCCTCGACTCGCTCGGGCTCCCCGGATCCCTCCACGGCCTCGGCGCGCTGCGTCAGGGCCAGTGGGCCGCCGGGCCGGTCTTCACGGTGACCTACGAGCCGGTCGACGAGGCCGGCGGCACTGTGGGCGACTACCTCGACGACGTGCCCGCCGCCGCGGTGATCCTCATCGACAACGCCGGCCGTACCGACTGCACGGTGTGGGGCGGCATCATGAGCCAGACCGCCCACCAGCGCGGCATCGCGGGCACCGTCATCAACGGCGCCTGCCGGGACGTCGCCGTCGCGACCGCCGCCGGATACCCGATCTGGTCGGTCTCCCGGTTCATGCGCACCGGCAAGGACCGCGTACGGGTGGCCGCGGTCCAGAGCGCCGTCACCATCGACGGTGTCGCCATCCGCCCCGGCGACGTCCTCGTGGCCGACGACGACGGAGCCGCCGTCGTCCCGGCCACACGCTGGGACGAGGTCGCGGACATCGCCCGGCGTATCGACCGCGTCGAAGAGGCCGTCGTCGAGGCCGTCCGATGCGGCGCCACGCTCGCCGAGGCGCGCGCCGAGCACGGCTACCACTCGCTCCAGACCCGGAAGGACCCCTCGTGAGCACCGCCGACCTCGCCCGCGGCCACTCCAGCGCGACCCTGTCCGAGGCGTCCGGACTCGCCGTGGCCCTGTCCCCGGAGATCCGGTCGCTGTGGGCCGGTGCCCGGCTGTGCGGCCCGGCATTCACCGTGCAGGGCGCCGGCGGCGACAACCTCGCCCTGCACCACGCCGTACTGCCGGCGCCGCCCGGGTCGGTCCTGGTCGCCGACGTCGGCGGCGCCCGCTTCGGTCACTGGGGCGAGATCCTCACCGTGGCCGCCCAGCAACGCGGGATCGTGGGCCTGCTCATCGACGGCGGTGTCCGGGACGCCGCGGAGATCGAGGCGCTCGGCTTCCCGGTCTTCTCGCGCGGCAACGCGATCTTCGGCACCCGCAAGGACTTCCGCGGCGTTCTCGGGCGTCCCGTCCAGGTCGGTGGCGTCACGGTCCACACCGGCGACCTTGTCGTCGGGGACGTGGACGGAGTCGTGGCCCTTCCCGCGTCCGACATCGAGCGGATCCTCGACCGCGCCGACGCGCGCGTGACTCACGAGAACGAGCTGATGAAGCGGCTGCGGGAAGGCCGCAGCACCCTCGACCTGTACGACAACTTCGAAACGGCCGGGCGGTGACGGCGATGACGGACAACCCGATCTTCGCCGTGGCCGCCGTCCGCAACCCCGCCACCACCGTCAGGAAACTCGAACGCTTCACGCTCCCCCTCACCGTCGACGCGACCCGCATCGAGGTGTCCGGCCTCCACCGAGGCGGCACCGGCACACCCCTGGTGTTCCTCCACGGCTTCGGCTCGACCAAGGAGGACTACGCGGACGTCATCCAGCATGAACGGCTGGCCGACCGCCCCGTCCTCGCCTACGACGCGCCCGGCTGCGGCAGCAGCACCTGCGCGGACCTCACCGCCGTCTCGATCCCCTTTCTCGTCTCCGTCGCCGAGCAGGTTCTCAATGCCCGGCAGATCGACCGGTGCCACCTCGTCGGGCACTCGATGGGCGGCCTGACCTCGCTCCTGCTCGCCGACAGCGACCCCGGCAGGATCTCGAGCCTCACCAACATCGAGGGCAACCTCGCGCCCGAGGACTGCTTCCTCAGCCGGCAGATCCTCACCCACTCCCACGACGATCCCGACGAGTTCCTGGCCCGGTTCGCCGAACGCGTCGGCGACTCACGCTTCTACGGCGGCGCCCTGTACGCCTCCAGCCTTCCCCACAAGGTCCGGGCCGCGGCTGTCAGGGCGATCTTCGAGTCCATGGTCGAACTCTCCGACCACGGCAAGCTACTCGACCGGTTCCTCCAGCTTCCCGTGCTGAAGATGTTCATGTACGGGGAGCAGAACAACACCCTGTCCTATCTCCCCGCCCTGGCCGAAGGCGGCGTCGAACTCGCCGAGATCGAGCGCTGCGCCCACTTCCCGATGTACTCCAACCCGCCGCAGATGTGGGCCCGCATCGCCGACCTCGTCTCACGCGCCGACGCCGGCCCCTGACGGCTCGGCCGCGGGAGAGGCGACGCTCAGTCGCCACAAGGTCGGCACCTGGCATTGTGGGCACACCGGAGGACGCGCGGACACTCGGCGTCGGCACCGGGAGCACGGTGATGCTCGTCGAACGCGGCTACTTCGCGGGCGAACCGGTGGTCGAAGTCGCCGGCATCATCGTGCCCGCGGAGTCGACGAAGCCGGTCTGCAACGGGCCCGTCGGCGACAGCTGAAGGGGCGCTGGAGAACGGCGGCTGCCGAGCGCTGGTCTCCCTCTCCTGGCGGCCGAACCCCGTAAGGGCATGATCTGGGCGGATGACATCATCGGCAGGCGCAATGGCCGCCGGGCCGCCGGGGGTCGCCGGCGGCCGGGTGTCACGCGGCGGGCTCGTCGCCCTCAGCGGCGTTGGGCAGCCCTTCGAGCTCCCGCACCCGCTCGATCATCTCCCTGATCGCGGTCAGGCTCTTGGGCGAGAGCCCGGCCGCGCGCAGCGCGATGCCGCGGACGGAGGTGTCGCGCATGGCCGCGAGCAGCGACAGCTCGGCGTCGATACGCTCGGCCGCCTCGTCGTCGAAGAAGTAGGCGGGCGGGACTCCGAAGAATCCCGCGAGCGCTTCAAGATGGCGTTTGGTCGGATTGTCACGCAGCCCCTTGCGGAGCTGCCAGATGTACGTTCCTGAGATCGTAGGCCCGCCCGCCTCCCGGAGTGCCTCGGAGACGTCCTCGAAACTGTATTCGCCGCCCTCTCGCGTGTGGACCGTGCGGAACAGGTGGTCCAGCTTGGCCGCGAGGGTGCGACGTCCCTCTGCTGGGGTGTCGTGCATAATTCCTCTGCCGGATGGACGGAGGCGACTGGGGTGCATACGGGAATGCTGCCAGCAGCATACCAGAGGAATGAACTCTAGTTGACGACCGAATAGCATTCCGTTAACCACAGTCTATGCCGGCTCCAGCGCCTGACCGTGGTGCAGCGTCTCCGCGTACGAGAACACGTAGCCCCGCCCCACCTCGACGGGCGCCAGGCCGGCGAGGTCGGCGTCCGGCACGTCGGGGAAGCGCACCTCGGCCCGTCCCGTCCAGACCTCGGAGAACTCCACGTCGCTCACCTCCGAGGCCACGAGCCGCGTCACCGGTTCCTCCGACGGGAGCCAGGCGGGGAACAACCGGGTGTGCACGAGCGGGAGGGTGTGCAGGTACGGCGGCTCGGCGGCGCGGCCCTCGATGGTCACGCTCGCCTCGGCGAGGCGCCTGCCGCCCGCCGACAGCGCCGCGTCGAAACGGCCGCCGGGGGCCAGCCTCGGCCCCGCCCTGCCGACCTGGGCAGGCCTGATCTGGTGCACCTGCCCGAACTGTTTGGGCATGCCCTGGATCCAGCCGCGCACCAGCGGCACCGGCTCGTCCACCCAGGCGTACGGGCAGCGCGCCAGGGGGCGGCCGCGGTACTCGCAGGCGATAAGGATGAGGAACTCGGCGAACCGGCAGCGGCCGGGGTCGGCCAGTTCGGCGCCGTCGTCCGAGCACCACTGCCATTCGGCGAAGATCGCCGCCGCGGCTCCCGGGTCGGGGCCCAGGGTGAGCTCCGGGGGCAGGAAGCGGGCGGCGGCCTCGGGATCCACGCGGTAGTCGGCCATGATGACGTCGCCGGAGAAGTGCCAGGGCGGCGGGGTGACCATCGCCGAGTTGCCCGACGGTGAGAGCGGGAGCGTGTAGCCGTGCGGGTGCGCGGTGCGCGCGGGTGCGGGTGCGGTCATGACTCGGGTCCTCTCCTGTCAGGGGGGATCGCATTCCAGGCCGCGGCCAGCCGCTCCGCGGCCGCGGCCAGCTCGTCCGGCCCGTTGAGGCTGTACGCGAGCCGCACCGCCCCCGCCCGCGCGCCGCCGGGGCCCGAGCCTAGGCCAGGCGCCGCCGCGCCGCCGGAGCGGAAGCTGCCCGGTGTCGCGCCACCGGAGCCGATGCCGCCCGATATCGCTCCGCCGGAGCCGACGCCGCCCGGTGCCGCGCCAGAGCCGACGCTGTCCGGTACCGAGCCGCCGGAGCCGAAGCGGGAGCCGGCGGAGACCAGGACGCCCGCGCGGCGGGCCGCGGCGAGCAGGTCGGGTTCCCGCCGGTCGGTGCGTACCCACACGAACAGGCCGCCGACGGGCCGGTCGAGCTGGAAGCCGGCGTCAAGGCGTGCCGCCAGGACGTCCACCAGCGCGTCGCGCCGTTCGCGCAGCCGTTCGCGGAGCCAGACCAGGTGGCGGTCGTAGTGTCCCCGGTCGAGCAGCGTGCTCACGGCGAGCGAGGTGGTGTGGTTCGGGCAGCCGCCGCTCTGGAGCACGCCGTGGGCGGCCAGCCGGTCGGCCAGCGCGGGCTCCGCCGTCAGCCAGCCCAGGCGCAGTCCGGGGGCCAGGCTCTTGGAGAAGGTGCCGAGCCGGATCACCCCCCGGTGTCCGGCCAGGCAGGCCAGGGCGGCCGGGGGCGCGACGCCGTCGAGGTACAGGTCCGCGTAGGCGTCGTCCTCGACGATCGTGGTCGCGTGTCGGCGCGCGACCGCCAGCAGTTCGTGGCGGCGGTGGAGCGGTACGACTCGGCCCGTCGGGTTGTGGAAGGTGGGGTTGAGGTAGACGAAGGCCGGGCGGCTGACGGCCAGCGCCGTGTCCAGGGCGCCCGGGTCCATGCCGGACGCGTCGCCGGGCACCTCGCACGGCCGCAGGCCGCAGTCGGTGAGGATGAGCCTGCCCAGGTCGTAGCAGGACTCCTCGACGAGCACCGCGTCCCCGGGCCGGGCCAGGGTGGTGGCGAGCAGGTGGAGCGCCTGTGAGGTCCCGGCGGTGACCAGAACCCCCTCCGGCCCGCACGACATACCGCCCGCACAGCCCGGACGGCTGCCCTGGTGGATGCCGTCCTTCTGATGCGCGCGGGCCCCGTCGGAGGTGCGGTCCTTTTGGTGCGCGTGAGCGCCGCCGAAGGTGCCGTCCGTCTGGTGCGCGTGAGCGCCGCCGAAGGTGCCGTCCGTCTGGTGCGCGTGAGCGCCGTCGAAGGTGCGGTCTTTTTGGTGCGCGCGGGCGCCCTCGGAGGTGCCGTCCGTCTGGTGCGCGCGGACACCCTCGGAGATGCGGTCCGTCTGGTGCGTACGGGCGCCCTCACAGGTGCCCGCGCGGTGGGTGCGGGCGGCGAGGGCCGTGCGCAGGGCGAGTGCGCCGCGGTCGTCGCCGTACGCCAGGGCGGCCGCGCCGTAGTCGGCCATGGCCTCGGTGTACGCGCGCGCCAGCAAGCCGACGGGCAGCAGGTCGGGTCCGAGGTAGCCGGGGCCGAGGTCCGTCGTGCCGGGCGGCGCGACGGACTGGACGACGCCCGCCTCCCACCGCAGGGTGTGGGAGGTGGGACCGGTGTCCGCACGCGACGGGAAAGCGGCGGGGCGAAGGCTCACCGGGGGCTCACCGGGTCGAAAGCACGAAGCGCAGGGCCCGCATCGCCTCGCCGAGCGGGGCGGCCGACCGGGCGAGGGCCACCCGGAGCATGTGGTCGCCCTCGTGCGGGTCGGCCCAGTGGAACTTCTGGCAGGGCAGCATGTAGACGTTGTGCTCGCGCAGCGTGGACCACACCTCCAGCGAGGAGCGCGCCCCGAGGCGGACCCGTTCGACGCTGGCTCGGCTGTCGAGGTCCGGGAAGTCCACGTCCGGCAGTCCGGCGAGCGCCTGCCTGACGAGCGCGCGGTTGCCGGCGATGAATCGGTGCAGGTCGGGCAGGCCGCCGTCGGCGGCGTCCTCGGCGAAGCGCTGCACCAGCGCCAGCACGAGGGGGGACGAGCCGAGCAGGATGTCGGAGTAGATCTTGGCGACGGGCAGGCCCGGCTCGCGCGCGGTCACCAGCCAGCCGATCTTGAGCTCCAGCGTGGGCCACAACTTGCCGGTGTCCTCGATGACGACCCAGCGGCAGCCGCTGCTCTCCAGCACCCGGTAGTGGTCGAAGTGGGCGCGCGGGTCGAAACCGCGGAACGACGTGTCGAGCGCCAGGATCACGTCGTGGTCGGCGCACTGGGCGGCCAGAGCGCGCAGCCGCTCCTCCGACACCACGCGCCCGGTGGGGTTGTTGGGCGTGGTGACGAAGACGCAGCTCACCGAGTTCAGCAGCGCGCGGGGCAGGTCGCCGTCGTGCAGGACGTCCTCCTCCAGGGGGACCAGGTTCAGGCCCACGCCGCGCAGGATGTCGGGAATGTTGTCGAACGTGGGATGGATCAGCGCGACCGACTCCCCGGTCTGGGCCAGGGCCCTGGCGAAGATCTCCATGGCGACCGAGGAGGAGTAGCAGGCGAACACGCGACCGTCGCCGACCGGGTGGCTGTGCTGGCCGAGCAGGCCCAGGTAGGCGCGGCAGGCGTCCAGTCCCACCTCCTCCGGCGGCCGGGCCGCGGCCTTCGCGAACAGGTTGGGCAGATCGTCGATGATCCGCGCCTGGCTCGCGGTGAGCGCCTGCCTGGCGTGCCCGTCCGCGAGGTTCAGCGGGCTGTTCAATGCCAGACATTCGAATTCGGTGAGATTGTTCACCTGGAGTTCCTGCACCGCATTCACCTCACGTGCGTTTTTGAAGGGGGTACACCGACGCAAAATAAGTCGTTCCATTTGGTCCCGTCAATGCGCGACGGAAGACTCGGTTGACGAGCTGCGTGTTTTCCGGACAAGTCAATTCCATTGTGTCTTCATTGGCCCGGTGAGAGGCTGCGACCAGCGCATATACCTCCGAACAAATCTTTGGAAGGGGTTTTCGTGGATACCGTCGCAACCGTCGCTCCACGGCGGGTGACAGCATCGTCCAACGTGGCCGTGATCGGCCTTTCGGTGGTCTCGGCCGCCGTACTCGCGCTTTTTCTGGCATTCTCCGGTGGCCCGGGGTACTACGTCGACGAGCTCTATTTCCGGGTGGCCGGGGAGCATCTCGCGTGGGGGTACGTCGATCAGCCGCTCCTCGTCCCCCTGCTGGCCCGGCTGCAGATCGCGCTGTTCGGCGACTCGCTGACCGCGATCCGGGTCGTGCCGGCGCTCCTGACCGCCGTGGCGGTGCTCGTCACCGGGCTGATCGCCCGTGAGCTCGGCGCGGGACGCCGCCTCCAGGTGCTGACCGCCTGCGTCTGCGCCGCCACGCTGGCCACGCTCGCCGCCGGGCATGTGCTGCACCCCACCGCGGTCGACCATGTGGTGTGGGTCACGGCGTGCTGGCTGGTGATCCGGATCCTGCGCACCGGCGACGAGCGGCTGTGGCTCGCCGTGGGCGCGGTCGTCGGCGTGGGCCTGCTGGCCAAGTACCTGGTCGTGCTGCTGGTGGTGGCCCTCGCGGCCGGCCTGCTCATCGCCGGGCCGCGGCGGGTGCTGAAGAGCGGCCGGCTCCTGGCCGGCGCCGGGGTCGGGGTGCTGATCGCCGCGCCCGGGCTCGTCTGGCAGGCCGTGCACGGCTGGCCGCAGTTCACGATGGCCGGCGAAATGTCGGCCGGGCCCGAGGGCGCCGTCAACTTCCTGGTGGGACAGGTGCTCATGATCGGCCCTTTCCTCACCCCGGTCTGGGTAATAGGCCTGGTAGCCCTGCTGCGGCGGGCGGAGTGGCGGCCGTACCGGCTGGTCGCGGTGGCGTATCTCGTCATGGCACCGGCACTGATGCTGCTCGGGGCCGAGCCTCGCTACACCGAGGGCCTGCTGACCGTGCTGCTGGCCGCCGGTTGCGTGCGCGCGGCGACGCTCGCCCGCCGCCTGTGGCTGGGCGGGGCGGCGCTGCTCAACGGGGTGCTCGCGGCGCTGATGGTGCTGCCGGTCCTGCCCATCGCGACGTACGCCGGTGACCCGGTGCTCGCCACGCTCGGCGAGGAGCAGTTCGGGCAGACCGGCTGGCCGAGTCTGGCCGCGCAGGTGGCCGCCGTCCACCGCGCCCTGCCGGAGGACGAGCGGCGGTGGGCGGTCGTGTACGCCCAGAACTACGGCGAGGCCGGGGCGCTGGCCCGTTACGGCGGGGCCTATGGGCTGCCCGTGGCCTACAGCGGCCAGAACTCCTACGCCGACTTCGGGCGTCCCGCCGACGGCGTGGACGTGGTCGTCGCGGTCGGGGTGGAGCGGGCGTCGTTCTCCGCGCTGTTCCGCCAGTGCGAGGTGCGCGGCCGGCTGACCTTCGACGTCCCGCACTTCGAGGAGGGCAAGGAGCTGCTGGTGTGCCGGGGGCCGCGCGAGCCGTGGCCGGTGATGTGGGAGCGGCTGCGATGGACGGGTACCTTCTGAGCCGGTCATGAGGGCTCGGGTCCCGTGTACCAGGACGAGTAGGCGCGCAGGCCGTACAGGAGGGGTTCGGCCGGCGCGCACCGCTCGATGCCGTACACCTCGCCGAACACCACCACGTGGTCTCCCATCTCCACGGTCCCGGCGACCCGGCAGTCGGCGACGGAGTGGGACTCCTCCACCAGATGCGGGCCGCCGTAGCCGGGGGCGGCCCGCCAGCGGACCCGTTCGAAGCGGTCGGCGGCGCCCGAGGCGAACAGCTCGGCGGTGGCGCGGGCGCGGCCGTGCAGCAGGTTCACGGTGAACTGCGCCATCTTGAGCATGGCGTGCAGGGTGGGGCTGAGGCGGCGCGCGCACATCAGGAGCGTCGGCGGTTCGAGGGTGACGCTGCAGACCGACGAGCACGTCATGCCACGTGGACGGCCGTCGGGCCCCATCGTGGTCACGACGGCGACGCCGCTGGGAAAGGTGGACATCAGCGACCGGAAGTGGTCGGGATCGACCGTCGCCGCCATGGGCGCCACGGGAGCCATGGGAAAGGCCTCCACCAGGGGGAGATCCGTCATCACAAGCTTCCTTTCTGTGCTGCGGGCGCCGGGGCCGTCCGGAGCGGACGTCGTGGCCGCTGGAGGAGGGCGTACGACGGGCCGGTCGCCGCCGTGGTCACCAGCGCCATGACAGCGAGCGCGAGGAACATGGCCGGGGTGAGGATCCCGGCCTCGTGGCCGATCTGCAGCACGACCAGCTCGGTCAGGCCCCGCGTGTTGAGCAGGACGCCGAGGCCCAGCGCGACCTCGCGCGGCTCGCCGCCGAACCGGGCGCCCGCGTACGCGCCCCCGATCTTGCTCGCCATGCCGAGCAGCGTGACCAGGACGATCGCCGACCACGGCGCCACCGCGAACGGCTCGGCGAACACGCTGAACCCGGTGACCACGAAGAACACCGGGACGAGCAGGCGGCCGACGCCCGCGACGGCGCGCACGGGCCGCGTCCACGGGCCCTCGTCGTCCGCGTCCCCGGCGGCCCCGCTCTCGGGGGGAGCCGTCCGCGTGCCTTTGAGGGGGAGGGCGAGGGCCGCGAGGGCCGCGCCCAGGATCTCGGTCAGCCCCCAGGAGCGCAGCGCCGCCGCGGCGACCAGCGCCCAGACGGCCAGAAGCACCGCCGCGACCCTCGGGCCGCGGGCGACCAGCCGCAGGAGCCGGGACGCGCCGAGCACCCGCCGCACCGCGAGCGCCCCCAGCAGGGCCACGGCGGTGACCACGGTGAGGACGACCACTCCCCCGAGGCCCCCGGCGGCCAGGCTCACCGCCAGAGCCACGAGCAGCCACGCGGCCGCGTCGGTGACGATGGCGACCGTCATCGCGAGCACGCCGGCCCGGGTGCCGACCAGGCCGCGCTCGGACAGGATCCGTGCCAGCACGGGTACGGCGGTGACCGACAGCGACACGGCCAGGAAGACGATCAGCGCCGGAGCGGGGGCCGTGCCGCGCAGGCCCGGCTCGTCCCCGGCCAGCGCCCAGGCGGCCACGGCCGCGCCGGCCAGCATCGGGACGGCGAGCGCGCCCACCGTGGTCCAGCCGACGGCCCGCCCCCGCGCGAGCGGCGGGGCCGCGCGCAGTTCGTGGATCACGCCGACCAGGAACAGCACCAGGCCGGTGTGGCCGCACCAGCCCAGCCAGTCGAGGGGCAAGGCCGACACGACGCCGGGGCCGGCCACGGCCAGGACCAGCGGGCCCGCCGCCATCCCGAGCGCCACTTCACCGATGACGGCCGGCTGGCGCAGCGCTCCGGCCAGCAGCCGCCCGGCGAGGGCGAGGAGGAGGACCGCCGCGAGCACGACGGCGAACAGGACGATCCGCGCCGGTCCCTCGGCCGGGATCATCGCGTCCGACTCAACTCGGGTCGCCGGCCGGGGAGGGCGTCGCCGTTGAGCCGGGCGAAGTACTCGTACTGGCTGGGCAGCTTGGCGACGAGCGTCTCGGCCTGCTCGCGCACGAGCCGCAACTCGCGGTCCGCGCGGCCGCGGTCGAAGTGCCGCAGCGCGGGCGGGGCCTGGAGCGGGACGCCGCCGAGGCCGAGCAGCATGGCGGTATAGGAGTACGACTCGAAGCCGTGGTAGTGCGGGAAGACCGTCTCGTTGTCGGGCAGTCTCGCCTGCCACAGCTCCAGGCGCTCGGCCAGCCCGTCGGGGATGGGCCGGGTGGCCGCGTCCTTCCAGTAGTCGTTGTCGGAGCGGGCGGCGGCGTGGTAGTGCAGCGAGAGGAACTCGCGCACGCCGTCCATGGCGTTGCCGACCTGGCGGTTGTACGACTCGCGCAGCCGATCGTCCCAATGCTCGCCGGGGAAGTGCTTGACCAGTTGCTCGACGGCGTTCTGGATGAAGAACAGCCCGGTCGACTCCAGGGGCTCGACGAAACCGCTGGACAGGCCGATGGCGACGCAGTTGTTCACCCAGGAGCGCTCGCTGCGGCCGATGCGCATGCGGATGTGGTTGGCGTCCAGCCCGTCCGCGGCCGGGCCGACGAACTCGCGCAGGGTGCGCTCGGCCTCGTCGGGCGTGCAGTAGTCGCCCGCGTAGACGTAGCCGGTGCCGACGCGGCCGTACAGGGGGATGGTCCAGATCCAGCCCGCGTCCTGCGCGGTGGCCGTGGTGCAGGGGCGGATGCCGCGCTCGGCCATGTCCGCCGGCACGCGCAGCGCCACCGCGCGGTCGTTGGGCAGGTTGTCCTGGTAGGAGATGAACGGGACGGACAGCGCCTTGTTCAGCAGCATGCCGCGGAACCCGGTGCAGTCGATGAACAGGTCGCCGGTCAGTTCGCCGTGCTCCTTGGTGAGCACGTTGTCGATCCAGCCGCGCTCGTCCAGCCGCACGTCCACGACGTCGTCCAGGACGTGCCGGACGCCGCGCTCGGTCCCGTACCGCGTGAGGTAGGAGGCCAGCAGTGCGGCGTCGAAGTGGTAGGCGTAGGGGAACTGGGTGTTCTGCTCGGCCAGGGTGGTGCGGTAGGCGCGCTCGTCGGGGTTCTCCGTGAAGTCCTGCTCGAACAGGTCGCCCGACAGGTAGCGGGGGGAACGCTGGGCCTCGCACAGCCAGCTGATGACGAAGCAGTCGCGGTCGAAGCTGCCGCCGGGGCGCGCGTGCAGCCACCAGTCGGTGAGCGGGAAGCCGTCCACGACACGCAGCCGCTCGAACGGGTGGTAGAAGTGGTGACCGGGAGCGCGCCAGTTCTCGAAGCGGATCGCCAGCTTGTACGTGGCGTGGCACGGGGGCATCCACTCCCGCTCGTTCAGCCCCAGATAGTCGAAGAAGTGGCGGATCGTGCTGAACGTGGCCTCTCCCACGCCGATGGTGGCAATGTTCTTCGACTCGACCAGGGTGACGGCGATACGGTCGCCGAATGCCGCCCGGAGATATGCGGCGGTCATCCAGCCCGAGGTGCCGCCGCCCACGATGACGACGTTCTTTACCATTCTTCAGCCCTTGTTCTTGCGTTGAGAAACGCGCGTCGGAAGAAGCGGAAATAGTGCGGGGACAGCGTTCTGAGCGCCCTTTTCCGAGAATGCACGACGGGCAGCCGCGATTACCACCTCATTGACGCCGGAGCTAAACAGGGCGGTCAGGGGGTGTCGGCGGAGCGGCGCGACGACCGGGGAGCCCCCGTAAGCAGGGCGTTCACGACCGCCCACGCCTTGTCATCAACTGACGTAGATGCAAAATCGTCGATCCACCAGCTACAGTTGACTTCACAACTGTCTCCGAGTTAGCTTGAGAAAAACTGGGGTCAGCCAATCGGCAGCCTCCGTTACCCTGGCCGCCCGGACCCTCGCGGCCGCCGCGCCGTGCGCATTTTTCCGCGCAGCGGCGTACTCGACAAACCCCTGGAAATGCGAAATGGGAGCCGCGGTGCTGCGGATTCATTTCACCGTCGAAGACCTGGCGCGCCTGCGCATGGCGGCCACCCTCGGGCCGGTGACGGAGAGCGTGTTCGCCCTGGACCTGTACACCAGAAGCGGCGGCGCCATCCACGGCGAGTGGCGGCGGGACGTGCGCGAGCGCATGAACGGCGAGGCCCGGCAGGTGGATCGGCTGGCCCGCGAACGCCGGACGCTCGGCGAGCTGCTCGTACTTCTCAACCGCTCCCCCGGCGAGACGGGCTTCCGCTCCGGCGACACCGCGGTCCAGTGGGCGACCGCCACCGTGCTCGCCTTCTGCCAGGCCGCGGTCCTGCCGTACTGGGGCCGGGTACGTGCCTACCTGGAGCTCGAACGGGAGACGTTCGGCCGCATCACCATCACCAACGGCGTCGAATGCCTGCTGGACACCCTGCACCCGAAACTGGTCTGGAACCCGCCGGTGCTGGAGGTCCCGCAGGACGAGGACCGCGACGTGTACCTCGACGGCAACGGCCTGCTGCTCAGCCCGTCGTTCTTCCTGCAGGTCAAGCACTGCCTGTTCCTGGACAGGGAGCGCGAGACCGGGCTGCCCGCCCTCGTGGTGTCGGTCCCCTGGGCGCCGGCCGTGCTGTCGGACCTGGTGGCCGAGCCCACGCTCGACGACGAGGCGCTCGGCGCGCTCGTCGGACACACCAGGGCGGCGGCGATGCAGGCGCTCATGGACAGCTGCACCACCGGCGCGCTCTCCGAGCGGCTCGGCATCTCCCTGGCGGGAGCCAGCAAACACGCCACGGTGCTGCGCAAGGCCGGGCTCATCACCACCGCCCGCAACCGCAACACGGCCCGGCACACCCTGACGTCGCTGGGCATGGCGCTGCTGCGCGGGGGCGGCCACCTCATCTCACAACGCAACTGACCTTCCCTGGAGGACGAACGATGAGCACGAACCCCTTCGAGGACGCCGAGGGCACCTACCTGGTGCTCGTCAACGACGAGGGACAACACTCGCTGTGGCCGTCCTTCGTGGACGTCCCGGCCGGATGGGCGGTCGCGCTGCCCGAGACCGACCGCGAACGCGCGCTCGACTACATCAACGAGAACTGGACCGACATGCGGCCCAAGAGCCTCATCGCGGCGATGGAGGAGTGAAGCCGTGCCACTGCTGACGATCAACGGCCACGGAGAGCCCGTCCACGACCGGATCAGGGCCGGCCACCGTGAGCTGCGCGAGAACCTGACCACCCACGGGGCCCTGCTGTTCCGCGGCTTCGACGTGGGCGGCGTCGAGGGCTTCGACGCCGCCGTGCGCGCCTTCTCCGGGACGCCGCTGGAGTACACCGAGCGGTCCTCGCCCCGCAGCGTGATCAAGGGCAACGTCTACACCTCGACCGACTACCCGCCCGAGGAGGAGATCTTCTTCCACAACGAGAACTCCTACCAGGCCGTCTGGCCCATGGTGCTGTTCTTCCACTGCCTGCGGCCGCCGGAGTCGCAGGGGGCCACGCCTTTGGCCTCCGTGCGGGAGGTGTACGACACCCTCGATCCCGCGGTGCGCGAGGAGTTCGAGCGGCGCGGCTGGATGGTCGTACGCAACTACGACGACGACCTCGGCATGCCGTGGCGGGAGGCGTTCAACACCTCCGACCGCGACGAGGTCGCCGCGTACTGCGAACGCAACGGCGTACGGGCGACCTGGCTCGGGGACGGGCGGCTGCGCACCGAGGCGGTGCGCGCGGCCGTGCACCATCACCCGGTGACGGGCGACCCCGTCTGGTTCAACCACGCCACGTTCTTCCACGTCACGACGTTGCCTGAGGCCGTGCGCGAAGGGCTGCTGGAGATGTGCGGGGAGGAGGGGCTGCCGAGCAACACCTACTACGGCGACGGCGGCGCCATCCCCGACGAGGTCACCGACCACCTGCGCAAGTGCTACCGGGCGGCGTCCCGGCGCTTCGACTACGCGGCGGACGACCTGCTCGTCATCGACAACATGCTCACCGCGCACGCGCGCGAGCCGTACACGGGGCCGCGGAAGATCGCGGTCGCCATGGCGGAGCCGTCGAACGCGTAACCTGGCCGCCTTCAGCGGTCCCGGCCGTCCTGGTCCTTCTCGATCCCGGCGTCAGCGTCGTCGCCGGGATCCTGGGCCAGGGCGGCCTGTCGCAGGTGCCGGATCATCGCGGCGAGCACCGCCAGGACCAGCAGGTCGGCGACGAGCCCCGGCACGGCCGAGAACTGGTTCACGATGAACGCGAACACCTGACCGAAGAGGATGTCGACCAGGAGCGCGAGGTAGAGCACCTGGAAGGCGGCCAGCCGGTTCCACCGCAGCCGAGCCGCCCCCCAGAGGCAGAGCAGGACCGTCACCACGGCGGAGGCGGCCAGGCCGATCACCGCTCCCCACTCCCGCTCGTGCGCCAGGGAGTCGTACGAGCTCTCCAGGGTCAGGCCGACCAGGGGCAGCGGAGCCCGTACGACGAGGTAGACCACCGCGAGCACCACCACCACCGGCCGCCGACCCAGCCGGTCGAGCCAGAGCAGGGCGCCGCGGACGGCGGGGAACCGGGGCGGCTCGCTGGCGGGCACCATGCCGAGCAGGCGGACCGCGGCGGCGTCCAGCGGGTCGCCGGAGTCCTGGACCAGGCGGATCGCGCCGCGCCGCTGCTCGACCGTCAGCCCGGAGGTCACGCCGACGAGGGCGGCGTGCAGCGCGTTGGCGGTCCGCTCGGTGCAGGTGTACTCGGTGCGGCCCTTGAGCCACTGGGCGAGCACCACGAGAGCGGCGAAGACCAGGTAGATGATGCCGGCGGCGGGCCGGTAGAAGTAGTCGTTGCGCTCGGTGACGAACTTGCCGACCTCGTCGACGAACGTGCCGAACCCGGCCCCGCCGAGCAGCGCACCCCACGTCCTGGCCGCCTCACCGAGGAACGCGAGGGTGACGCCCAGCCCCGCCGCCATGAGCAGGCCACCCCACAGGACGTGCGCGATGTGCAGGTCGCCGCGGCCGAGCTTCGGATAACCCGTGCTCGCCAGCCACGTCCTGATGAGCAGCACCGCGCTGATCCCCGCGATGGCGAACACCTGCAGGTGAGCCGCCGCACTGGTGATTCGTGCCAGTCGTGATCGGCGCACCGATCCTCCTCCGCTTCCAGGGACGTCGTGGGAAGCGCCGACCGCAGAGCCGGGTCGTCGGCGAATTTCGCTCCTGCGGTCTTTCCGCGCGGGCACGAACACCTGCACGGGACGCTCGCGAATACCTGTCGACGCTAGCACACGAGCACCGTGACTGCCTTATTTAGCCTCAGGCTCAAACACATTGAGATCGGCCGCGCCAGCGTCGAACCTGGACAGGATGGGTGTCGCCCAGGAAGGGAGCGAATTGTGTCGACATTCGAGCTGCGGAAAGACGAGGCGACGGCGATCGTGGAGCTGGCGGGTGAACTCGCCCGGCACCATCCCGGCGTGGAGTCGGCGGAATTCCAGAAGGTGGCCCGCACTTATGCCGACGAGCTGCCACGACGTCTCCGGGAGGACCTGCACGATTTCCGGCTGGCCGAGCCGTCGGGCCTCCTCGTGATATCCGGCCTGCCCGTGGACGACGCCACGATCGGCGCCACCCCCGACGATTGGAAGTCGCGTCCCACACCGTCGCCGACATTACCGCTCGACATCGCGTTCTACCTGGTGATGAGCCTGCTCGGAGAGCCGATCGGCTGGAGCACGCAGCAGGACGGGCGCATCATGCACGACGTTTTCCCGATGCGCGGCTACGAGCGCGAGCAAATCGGCTGGAGCAGCACGGAAACGCTGGTCTGGCACACCGAGGACGCGTTCCATCCGCTCCGCACGGACTATCTCGGGCTCATGTGCCTGCGTAATCATGACAAGGTCGAGACCACCTACGCGGACGTCGGCTCACTGCATCTCGACGAGGCCACGGAAGCGCTACTCAGACAGCCACGATTTTTCATTCTTCCGGACGACTCGCACCGTCCCGAGAATCGCGCGCCCGACCGGGACGACGACCCGAGAGTGATCGACCTGAAACGCCGCAGTTATCGTCAGGTCGAAAGCGCGCTGACCGACCCGAAGCCCGTTCCGGTGCTTTTCGGCGCCCCGGACGACCCCTATCTGTGTGTCGATCCGCACTATATGCAAGGAATACATGGAGAGGACGAGGAGAAAGCGCTCGCCGCCCTCGCCGCCACCGTGGACGCGGCCATGACCGGGGTCGTGCTCGAACCCGGTGACGTCTGCGTCATCGACAACTACAAGGCCGTGCACGGGCGCAAGCCCTTCCGCCCGCGGTTCGACGGGACGGACAGGTGGCTGCGCCGGCTGAACGTGGCCCGGGATCTCCGCAAGTCCCGGGAGTTCCGGCTGGACGCGCGGTCCCGCGTCATCTACTGAGGCGTCATCTACTGAGGCTAGGAGCACCGGGTGATGGACCACTCGACGCCGGGCGCACGCCCCGGTGAGCACACCGCCCCGTCCGCCCCGCCCCCGGCGGGCGCGGACCCGGGTCTGTCGGAGCGGCGCGGCGCGCGGGAGCGGCCGGACGTCGCCGGCGCGCGTGACATCCTCGATCTGTTCGCCGAGCGGGTCCGGCTGGCACCCGGCGCGACCGCCGTCTCCTCGGCCGCGGGCTCGCTCCGCTACCACGAGCTGGACGTGCGGGCCAACGGGTTCGCCCACCGCCTGCGGGAGCTGGGAGCGGGCCCGGACACGCTCGTCGCCGTCTACGCCGAGCGCGGCCTGGACCTCGTCGTGGCGCTGCTCAGCGTGCTCAAGGCGGGCGCCGCGTACCTGCCGCTGGACCCCGACGTCCCGGCGAGCCGCCTGGCCGCCATCATCGACGACGCGGGCGCGCCCGTCGTCGTCGCCCAGCGGGCGCTGCGCGACCGGCTGCCCGTGACGGCGGCGCAGTTGGTGTGTGTGGACGACAACCCAGGGCAGGCCGCGGACCCGCCGCCCGCCGCCCTGGCCCGTCCGGCGAACCTCGCGTACGCGATCTACACCTCCGGCTCCACCGGCCGCCCCAAAGGGGTGCTCGTCGAGCGTCGGCAACTCGCCGCCTACCTGGCCTGCTGCCTGCGGGACTACCCAGGGCTGGCGGGCACTGCGCTGCTGCACTCGTCGGTCTCGTTCGACCTGTCGGTGACCACGCTGTGGGGGCCGCTCGCGGCGGGCGGGCGGATCCACGTCGGGACGCTCGACGACCCCGACGACGTGCCCCTGTCCTTCCTGAAGGTCACCCCGAGCCACCTGCCCCTGCTGGAGAACGGGCCGCGGGACCGCACACCCAGTCTGCCCCTGCCGGAGGGCGAGCCGGGAGACCGCACACCCGGCCTGCCCCTGCCGGAGGACGAGCCGGGAGACCGCTCACCCGGCCGCGGCGAGCTGGTGATCGGCGGCGAGGCGCTGCACGGCGACACGCTGGGTCGCTGGCGCAAGGCGCACCCCGGCGCGACGGTGGTCAACGAGTACGGCCCCACGGAGGCGACGGTCGGCTGCGTGGCCTTCCGCCTCGCGTCCGGCGACGACACCCCTGACGGCGCGGTCCCGATCGGGCGCCCGATGCTCGGCGCGCGGGCCTACGTCCTCGACGCCGGCCTGCGTCCCGTCCCACCCGGCGAGCGGGGCGAGCTGTACGTCGCGGGCACCGGGGTGGCGCGCGGTTACCGGGGCCGCCCCGGCGGCACGGCGGAACGTTTCGTCGCCGACCCGCACGGGCCGTCGGGCGAGCGCATGTACCGGACCGGCGACGTGGTCCGCCTCCTGCCGGACGGGAACCTCGAGTACCTCGGCCGCTCGGACGACCAGGTCAAGGTCCGGGGACACCGGATCGAGCCCGGCGAGATCGAGGCGGCCCTGTCCCGGCACCCCCGGGTGGCCGCCGCCGCGGTCGTCGCCGACGGCGACCGCCTGCTGGCCTACGTCGTCCCGGTCGGCCGCCCCGGCCCGTCGCCCACACCGGACCCCGGCCCTACGTCCGCGCAACCGACCGGCCACTCCCCCGCACCACACCCCGCCCCCACGCCCGCGCAACCGACCGGCCACTCCCCCGCACCACACCCCGCCCCCACGCCCGCGCAACCGACCGGCCACTCCCCCGGATCGGGCCCCGAGCCCTCCTCCGCCCGGCGGACCGGACCCTCGCCCGAGCAGTTGCGCGCCTTCCTCGCGCGTGACCTGCCCGAGTACATGATCCCCTCGGTGTTCCATCCTCTCGACCGGCTTCCCCTCGCGGCGAGCGGCAAGGTGGACAGGAGCGCCCTGCCGACTCCGAGCCGCCAGGACGGCACCGCCACCGGCTACACGGCCCCCCGCGGCCACGAGGAGCAGGTGATCGCCGAGCTCTGGGCCGAGGTGCTCGGCCTGGACCGGGTGGGCGTGACCGACGACTTCTTCGCCATCGGCGGCAACTCCCTGCTGGCCTTCCGCGTGGTGCCGCGCATCCGGGCGGCGCTCGGCACGAGCCTGTCCGCCAGGTCGATCTTCCGCGAACGCACGGTGGCCGCGCTGGCGGCCTCCCTGACACCGGCCGAAAACGCGCACGACGGTCCGGGCCACCGCGTGGCCAGCGGCACCGGCGCGGGTAACGGCGCGGGTAACGGCGCGGGTAACGGCGCGGGTAACGGCGCGAACGACCACACACCCACCGGCGCGGACGAGCGCGCGGCCGCCGGAGCGGACCATGGCGTGACCGGAAGCCTCGCCGCGGACGTCGTCACCCCGCTGCCCCCGGGCCGCGACGCCCCGCTCTCCTACGCCCAGCGGCGCTTCTGGTTCTTCCACGTCCACGACCCCGGCAGCGCCGAGTACAACGTCCGGTTCGGCTACCGGCTGCGCGGCCCGTTCGACCCTGAGGCGCTACGTACCGCGCTGGGCGAGCTCATCGCCCGGCACGAGCCGCTGCGCACGACGATCGAGGCCGTCGACTCCGAGCCCGTGCAGACGGTGCGCGCGGCGGTCGACGCCGAGGTGCCGCTGACCGTCACCGACGTCGCCGCCCTCTCCGACGAGGAACTGGAACGGGTGCTGCGGCGCGAGGTGGGCCTGCCCTTCGACCTGGCCCGCGGCCCGGTGCTGCGGCTGGCCGTGCTGCGCCGCTCCGGCGACGACCACCTGCTGGTGCTCAGCCTGCACCACTCGGTGATCGACGCCTGGTCGATGCGGATCCTGGCGGACGAGCTCGGCCTGCTGTACGACGCCGCCCGCCACGGGCACCGAGCCCGCCTCGCGCCGCTGCCCGTGCGCTACGCCGACTATGCCGCCTGGCAGCGGGAGCGCTGGAACGACGAGAGCCTGGCGGACCAGCTCGATTACTGGCGTCGTCAGCTCGACGGGATCAGCCCGCTCGACCTGCCCACCGACCGCCCGCGGCCGGTCGTGCGCTCCTCCGCCGGCGCCGCGCACCGTTTCACCGTCCCGGCGGAGCTGGCCTCCGCGCTCGGGGACGTCGCCGCGCGGAACGAGGCGACCCCGTTCATGGTGCTGGTGGCGGCCTGTCAGGTGCTGCTGTCCCGGTACGCCGGCCAGCGGGACGTCTCGGTCGGCACCCCCGTCTCCGGGCGTGACCTGCCGGAGCTCGAACCCCTCATCGGCTGCTTCATCAACACCCTGGTGCTGCGCTCCACCGTGGACGAGCGGGCCACGTTCGCCGAGTTCCTGGGCGACGTACGGGAGACGGTGCTCAACGCGTTCGGCAACCAGAACGTGCCCTTCGACCGCTTGGTGCGCGAGCTCGACGCGGCGCGTGACCCGAGCAGGACGCCCCTCGTGCAGGCCATGGTGGCGTTGCAGAACGCGCCGCCCAAAGCGCCGCGGTTCGGCGGGACGCGCACCGAGCCGCACCGGCTGCCGCACGAATCCTCGATCTTCGACCTCACGCTGGAGTTCGTCGAGCGCGAGGACGACGGCGCGCTCGACGCGATGATCGAGTACAGCACGGACCTGTTCGAGGCGGCGACCGCCGAGCGGCTGGCCGCGCACCTGCTCGCGCTGCTGGAGGCGGTCACAGCGGCGCCGGACCGCCCGCTGTCCCGCGTCCCCCTGCCGTCCGCCGCCCTGCCCGGGCCCGCCCGTACGGCATCCGATCAGACCGGTCCGGTGTCCGTGGCCGGCGCGCCTGGCGACCACCGGCCGGTCCACGTCCAGTTCCGCGACTGGGCGCGGCTCGCGCCCGACGCCGTCGCGCTGGAGTGGGACGGCGGCACCCGCACCTACGCCGAGCTTGACCGGCGGGCCAACAAGCTGGCGCACCGGCTGCGCGCCCTCGGTGTCGGCCGGGGCGTGCCCGTCGTGGTGTGCATGGAGCGCGGCCCCGGCGTGGTGACCGCCGCCCTCGGCGTGATCAAGGCCGGGGGCGCGTACGTGCCGCTCGACCCCGGCACGCCGCCCGAGCGGCTGGCGTACGTGGTCGCCGACACCGGCGCGCCGATCGTCCTGGCCGACGCCGGCCACGAGGGGCTGCCCGTCATCCATCCCGAGCACGACGCGGAGCTCGCCCGCTGTCCCGAGACCGAGCCCGAACAGCTGACGGAGCCGGGCGACCTGGCCTACGTCATCTACACCTCCGGCTCCACGGGCCGGCCCAAGGGCGTCATGATCGAGCATCGCGGCCTGGCCGACCTGTGCGCCTGGCACGTGGCGGCCTTCGGGGTGGTGCCGCGGGACCGGGCGTCGCAGGTGGCCTCTCTCGGGTTCGACGCCGCCGTGTGGGAGATCTGGCCCTATCTCTGCGCGGGTGCTCGTGTCGCGTTCCCCGGGCAGGCGACGCTGGACGATCCGGACGCGCTCGTGGCCTGGTTCGCCGCGATGGGCACCACGATCTGCTTCCTGCCGACGCCCCGGCTGGAGACCGTCCTGGACCTGCCCGCGATCGACGGCACCGCGCTGCGGACCGTCCTGACGGGTGGCGACGTGCTGCGCCGCCGGCCCCGGCCGGGCATCCCGTTCCGGCTGGTCAACAACTACGGCCCCACCGAGAGCACCGTCGTGGCCACGGCCGGCGACGTGAGCCGGGAGGGTGAGGGGCTGCCGCCGATCGGCCGCCCGGTGACCGGCAGCGCCGGCTACGTCCTCGACGCCTACGCCAACCCGGTGCCGGTGGGCGTGCCCGGTGAGCTGTACCTGGCGGGCCCCGGCCTGGCCAGGGGGTACCTGAACCGGCCCGACCTGACGGCGGAGCGCTTCGTCGCCGACCCCTTCGGCCCCGCGGGCGGCCGGATGTACCGGACCGGCGACCTGGTGCGCCGGCTGTCCGGCGGCGAGCTGGAGTACCTGGGGCGCGGCGACGACCAGGTGAAGATCCGCGGCTTCCGGGTGGAGCCGGGCGAGATCGAGTCCGTCCTGCAGCGCCATCCGTCGGTGGGCGGCGCGGTCGTGCTAGCCACCCCGGGACGCGACCGCCTCGTCGGCTACGTGATCCCGGCGGGCGGTCACGAGCCCGATCCGGCCGAGCTGCGCGCCTTCCTGGCCGCGTCGCTGCCCGATCACATGGTCCCCGCCGTGATCATGGTGCTGCCCGCGTTCCCGCTGACGGAACGGGGCAAGCTGGATCGGGCCGCGCTGCCGGAGCCCGGTGCGCGGGCGGGGACAGCGGCCTACGTCGCGCCCGCCGGTCCGGTGCAGCGGGAGCTGGCCGGGATCTGGGGCGAGGTGCTGGGCGTCGAGCGGGTGGGGGCCGAGGACTCCTTCTTCACGCTGGGCGGCGACTCCATCCTGGCCATCCAGGTCGTCTCCAGAGCGCAGCGCGCCGGGCTGAGGCACACCGCGCGCGACCTGTTCCGCTGGCAGACCGTGGCGGCCCTGGCGCCGCACGTACGGCGGGCCGAGGAGCCCGCGCGCGCTCCCGCGCCGGACGCCGGGCCCGCCCCGCTCACCCCGATCCAGCGCTTCCTGTTCGACCGGTTCACCGTGCCCGGCACCTTCCACCAGTACATGGAGATGGAGCTGGACGCGGACGTGGACGAGCGGGCGCTGGGCGTGGCGGTGGCGGCCCTGGTCGCCCGGCACGCCGCACTGAGGACGCGCTGCACCGCCGACGGCGCCTCGCGGGCCCAGCGGGTGGCCCCGGCGGCGGGCGAGGACGTGCTGCGACACGTCCGGCTCGACGGCGAGGCGGACCCCCGGGGCGTGACTGCCCGCGAGAGCGAGGCCGCGCACCGGAGCATCGACGTCGAGCACGGGCCCGTGTTCGCGGCGGTGCTGTTCACCGGCGTGGGCGCGCCGCGGCTGCTGCTGACCGCGCACCATCTCGTCGTGGACGGTGTGTCCTGGCGGGTGCTGCTGCAGGACCTGCACACCGCCTACCGGCAGGCCCACCGGAGCGAGCCCGTCGACCTGGGCCCGGAGACCGGTTCCTTCCAGAACTGGAGCCGCGCCCTGGCCGCGCACGCCGCTGCCGGGGCCTTCGACCACGAGCTCGGCCACTGGAGCGAGGTGGCCCGCGACCCGCGGCGGGCGGCCGTCCCGCTGGACCGCCAGGGCGCCAACCTCGTGGATTCGGGCCGCAGGACGACGGCGGTGCTCGACGAGGCGACCACGCGGGCCCTGCTGCGCGACGTCCCCGGCGTCTACCGGACGGAGATCAACGAGGTGCTGCTGGCCGCGCTGGCCCGCACCCTGGGCGACTGGACCGGGCGCCCCGACCTCCTGCTGGCCACGGAGGGCCACGGCAGGGAGGAGATCTTCCCGGACACCGACCTGTCGCGCACGGTCGGCTGGTTCACCACGTACTTCCCGCTGGCGCTCCGCCTGCCTTCCGGCGGCGGCTGGGCCGAGCTGCTGAAGAGTGTCAAGGAGCAGGTCAGGGCCGTTCCAGGCCGCGGCTTCGGGTACGGCGTGCTGCGTTACCTGCGCGGCACCGCGCCCGCCTGCCATCCCAGCGTCTGCTTCAACTACCTCGGCCGTTTCGACCCGCCCGCGCAGGACCTCTACCAGGACGTCGCGCCCATCGGCCTGTTCCAGCACCCCGAGGACAAGCGGCCGCACATCCTGGACGTGGTCGGCGCGATCCGCGGTGGCCGGCTGGAGCTGACCTGGGAGTACTCCTCGAACCTGCATGACGACGCCACCGTCGAGCGGCTGGCGGACGAGTTCGCCGCGAACGTGACCCGGCTGGTGCGCCACTGCGCCGAGCCCGGTGCGGGAGGACGTACCCCGTCGGACTACCCGCTCGCGGGCCTGAACCAGGCGAGCCTGGACCGGCTCGTCGGCGACGGCCGCGACGTGGCGGACGTCTACCCGCTCACCCCCAGCCAGAGCGGCATGCTCTACGAGTGCCTGGCGGCCGGTGACGACGTCTACATGGCCCAGTTCGAGATGCTGCTCGACGACGTCGGCGACCCCGGCGAGCTCGCGCGGGCGTGGCAGTCGGTCGTGGACCACACGCCCGTCCTGCGCACGTCCGTGGCCTGGGACGGCCTGGACCACCCCGTACAGGTCGTCCACGGCCGGGCCCGCCTGCCGGTCGCCCACCACGACTGGCGTCACCTGTCCGAGGACGAGCGGCGCGGCGAGCTGGCCGCCCTGCTCGCCGCGGACCGGGCCAGGGGCCTGGACCTGACAGCGGCGCCGCTGTCCAGGCTGGCCATCATCCGCCTGGGCGACGACACGGTGCGCGTCGTCTGGACCCTGCACCACATCATGCTCGACGGATGGAGCGTGCACCGGCTGCTGCGCGACGTGCTGTCCGTCCATGCCCGCCAGAGTGCGGGCAACAGCGACGGCGGCGCGCCCGAGCCGCGCCGTCCCTTCCGCGACTACGTGGAATGGCTGAACGGCCGTGATCTCGGCGCGGCCGAGGCCCACTGGCGGCAGGCGCTGGCCGGGCTCACCGCCCCGACGCCACTGCCCTACGATCGGCCGCCGGGCAGAGAGCACCGGCCCAAGGCGGCCGAGCGGGTCCGCGTCGCCCTGCCGTCCGAGCTCACCCGGCGCCTGGCCGAGCAGGCCGCGGCGGCCGGCCTCACGCTCAACACCGTCATCCAGGGCGCGTGGTCGATCCTGCTGTCGCGCCACAGCGGCGAGTCCGAGGTGTGTTTCGGCGCCACGGCGTCGGGCCGGCCCGAGGACCTGGACGGGGCCGAGTCGATGATCGGGATCTTCATCCAGACGCTGCCCGTCCACGTGCGCGTGGACGGCCGCCGCCCGGTACTGCCCTGGCTGCGCGACCTCCAGGAGTCGCAGGTACAGGCGCGGGAGCACGAGGCGGCCTCGCTCGCCCGGATCCGCTCGTGGAGCGAGCTGCCGCCGGGGCCGGCGATGTTCGACAGCATCGTGGTCTTCGAGAACTACCCGATCGACTACTCCGCCCCCGGCCCGCGACTGCGGGACGTGGACGCCGCCGAGGCGAACGGCTATCCGCTCAACCTCATCGTCTATCCGGGCACGGAGTTGTCGTTCGTCCTGCTCTACGACCGGGAGCTGTTCGACGCCGCGACCGTGCGGCGGCTCGGCGACGACCTGTCCGAACTGCTCGGGCGGCTGGCCGCCGAGCCCGGCCGGAGCGTGCGGTCGCTGGGCGCGCTCAGCGCCCGTGAGCGCCGGACGCTGACGGAGTGGAACGACACGGCGCACGAATACCCGCGCCGGCCGGTCCACGAGCTGTTCGCCGAGCGGGCGCGGGCCGTGCCCGACGCGGTGGCGGTGCGGTCCGGCGGCGAAAGGCTGACGTACGCGGAGCTCGACCGCCGCGCCGGGGAGCTGGCGCGGGTGCTGACGACGCTCGGGGTGGGCGCCGAGTCCCGGGTGGCGGTGCTGCAGGCCCGCTCGCCGGACGCGCTGGTGTCGATGCTGGCCGTGCTCAGGGCCGGGGGCGCCTACGTCCCCCTGCACCCGGACTTCCCGCCCGACCGCATGCGGTGGATCCTGCGCGACACGGGCGCGGTCGCGGTGCTGACCGACCGGTCGCTGGCGGGACGTACCGCGGACCTGGGCGTCCCGGCCGTCGAGGTGGACGGCGACCTGCCCGTCCCGCCGTCCGCCGCCGCCCCGCCGACCGTGTCACCCGAGGGGCTGGCGTACGTGATGTACACCTCGGGCTCGACCGGGCTGCCCAAGGGCGTCGCGGTCACTCACGACGACGTGGTGAGCCTGGCGTGGGACCACCGCTGGCGCACCGGGGGGCACCAGCGGGTGCTGTTCCACTCGCCGCACGCCTTCGACGCGGCCACGTACGAGATGTGGGTACCGCTGCTGGCCGGCGGCGAGGTGGTGGTCGCGCCGGGCGAGCTGGACGCGCGGGGGCTGCGCGCGCTGGTGTCCGAGCACGGCGTCACGGCGATGTTCATCACGACGGCGCTGTTCAACCTGTTCGCCGAGGAGTCGCCCGAGTGCTTCGCCGGGCTGCGGGAGGTGTGGACGGGCGGCGAGGCGGCCTCCCCGCAGGCGTTCGCGCGGGTGACCGCCCGCTGCCCCGCGACCGCGGTCCACAACGTGTACGGGCCCACCGAGACCACCACGTTCGTCACGTGCCGGGAGATGACGCCCGAGGTCGTGCGGACGGGACGGGCGCCGATCGGCCGGCCCATGGACAACACCCGCGCCTACGTCCTGGACGCCGGCCTCGCGCCCGCGCCCGTGGGGGCGCCGGGCGAGCTGTACCTGGCGGGCGCCGGCCTGGCCCGGGGATATCTCGGCAGGCCGGCGCTGACCGCCGAGCGGTTCGTGGCTGATCCGTTCGGCAGCGGGGCGCGGCTCTACCGCACCGGGGACCGGGTCCGCTGGACGCGGGACGGCGACCTCGAGTTCCTCGGCCGGGCGGACGGCCAGGTGAAGATCCGGGGCTTCCGCATCGAGATGGGAGAGGTGGAGGCCGCGCTCCTGGCGCACCCCGGTGTCGCCGAGGCGGTCGCGGTGGCCAGGCAGGACGCCGCCGGGCGCAGGACGCTGGTGGGGTACGTGGTGCCGGCGGCCGGCGCGCCCGAGCCGTCGCACACGGAGCTGGCCGCGGCCCTGGGCGCGCGCGTGCCCGCGTACATGGTGCCCGCCGCGTTCGTGTGCCTGGCGCGGCTGCCGCTGAACGCCAACGGGAAGGTCGATCGCGACGCCCTGCCCGAGCCCGCTCCGCGGCGGGACGAGACGGAGGTGTACGTCGCGCCGCGCAACCCGACGGAGGAGGCGCTCGGCCGCATCTGGGAGCAGGTGCTCGGCCTGGACCGGGTGGGAGTGCACGACGACTTCTTCGCGCTGGGCGGTGACTCGATCACCAGCCTGCGGGTGACGTCGCGAGCGCGTCCCGCCTTCGGCGTGGAGCTATCGCCGCGCGACATCTTCTCGGCGCCGACGGTGGCCGCGCTGTCCGAGATGGTGCAGGACAAGATCCTGGACTCCCTCGAGGAGGCGGTCCGCCGTTCGTGACCGACACCTTCGAGAAGGCGGTCCGCCGTTCGTGACCGCGCCTCAGCGCGCGTGCCGCCGCCGGTAGGCGCGTGAGACGAGCCCGAGGAAGGCGGCGTCGCTGCTCAGGTCGGCGCCGCCGGGCACGGCCGCCGTCCCGGCCGCGCCGGCGGGCGGCTGCCCGCGGGCGCGCGCGGCGATGGCCGCGTCGAGCATGGCGGCCTCGGCGAACGCCTCCAGCCGCTGCCCGCGCAGGCCGGACCGCGCGCCCTCCCTGCTGGCCGCGTCCGCCACGCTCGGGTCCAGGTACGACTCCAGCGCGATCCTGCCGTCCCGGATCTCCACGAACCGCCGGTACAGGCGCAGGTCCAGGTCGCGGAAGGTGAACAGCTCGACGAGAAAGGGGGCTGGGGCCATGAGGGCGATGTCCGGGTTGGCCTGGTAGAGCGCCCGCCACAGCGGACGCAGCCGCAGGTAGAGGCAGAAGTCGCGGAGCCAGCGCAGCCGCGCCGGCCACCACGACGGCAGCGCGAGGCCGAGCAGGACCGCGAAGGCGGCCATCGGCGTCAGCAGGATGTCCAGGGGCGCCCGCAGCTCGTCGGGGTAGGGGAGGCTGAAGCGCCGGCAGGCGAAGTAGGCCGCCTTGTGCAGGTGGTAGATCACGGTCAGAGCGGCGCCCGCGGCGATCAGCCGCAGGCCCACGCGCACCGCCCAGTTCTCGCTCTGCCTGGCCTCAAGCAGGGCGAACCAGGTGACGTGGCACAGGACCGGCACGAGGTAGCACAGGAAGATGAGCCAGTATTCGAGCACGCCGGGGGTGCCCCCGTATTGGACGGCGAAGCGCACGCTGTTGACCGGCGTGTCGGACAGGGCGAAGGCCAGGCACATGCCGAACACGACGATCCCCGGCCAGGCGACCGCCCACCACATACGCCGGCGTGGCCCTCCCAGTGGTGGGCTGACGTGCAGCACGACCGTCCGGATCGACCAGGCGACGGCGAGCATGAACAGGTGGGACAGCAGCCGGGCGAGGTTCGGCACGCCCGTCAGGCGCCAGACGATGTCGTACACCCAGGGCGTGTTGACGGTCATGGAGGCGGCGAGGGCGGCCACGATGACGAACACCGCCCGCCGGGCCGGGTCTCGCGCCCAGGAGCGGTGGTCGGCCAGCCGGAACGCGGTGAGCGCGCACAGCAGCAGAGCGGGGCTGTACAGCCGCAGCCACTCACTCACAGCCGTGGCCGGAGCCCCTGCCGCCGGGCAGGTTCACGGTTCCGGTGAGCACGGCATCCATGCGCCGCACGGCGGCTGTCCGCGGCCGCGACTCCCTGCACGCCCGCCGCCAGATCAGCGAAGCGAGTAGTTCGGCCTCCTGCTCCTCCTCCGACCAGTAGGTGGTGCGCTTGAGCACGCGACGGACGACGGCGGGGCTCAGGCTGGGGAACAGCAGATGCCGCTGGTCCTTCACGTTGGCGGCCGGATAGTGCTCGCAGATGACGTGGCCCAGCTCGTGCAGGATGATGTGGTCCTGGTGCGGCGGCGTGGTGTCGGGTTTGTAGAAGATCAGGTCGGTCTCATCGGTGGCCAGCCAGGCGCCGAGTATCTCGTCGTCACCGGGCAGCTCCAGGAGCCGGATGGGGCGTCCGCGCTCGGCGGCGACCAGCTCGCACAGCGTCCGTACGCGATAGGGCCTGGGCATGGGTAATCGCCGGGCAATAGCCTCGCATCGACGTCGTAGGAGCCTGAACTTCTCGCCGGCGGGAATCATACCCTCTCCAGGTTAACAATTCCGCATCACTATACGATCATGTCGAATTTCCCACTAACCGCGACTATGACATGCATGATCTACCCCGCGCAAACCACCTAAACAAATCCCGGCCCCTCTGCTGAAACAAGCCTCTGAGCTGGTTCTTTAGCCGTCGATTCAAGGCTCTGGAGCGACCGGGCGGCCGCTGCGAAGATCGAGGAGAAAGCGGCGGGCGGGCGGGACGACGCCCGCGGTGACCGGACCGCCCGCTTGTCGAACAGTTTTCCAGGCGCGGTGCGGCCGACCGTCAACCGGAGGCTTGGAGAACACCTCGATGCATATCTCTTCCCAGCGGGACGAGCGGATCGCGGCGCTACCGGAACACCTTCGTGACCAGGTGCTACGGCGGCTGTCCGGCCTGTCGGACGGCCTGTCGGACCGGGAGTCGATCCCGCGCACGGACACCACCGGCCCGGTGCCGCTCTCCCCCGCCCAGGAACGGCTCTGGTTCATGTACGAGCTGGACCCCTTCGCCGTCGACTACCTCGTGCCCCTGGTCGTGCGGCTGCGGGGGACGCTGGACGTGCCCGCGCTGCGGACGGCGCTCACCCAGGTGGTGGCGCGGCACGAGACGCTGCGCACGACGTTCGGCTCCCAGGACGGTCGCGGCACCCAGCGGGTGATGCCCGCCGCGGAGGTGCCGCTGCCCGTGACGGACCTGTCGGAGCGCCCCGCGGAGCTGGACCGCCTGCTGGAGGAGGAGGCCCGCCGGCCCGTCGACCTGCGCGAGGGCCCCGTGTTCCGGGCCCGGTTGATCCGGCTCGGCCCGCGCGAGCACGTGCTGGCCACCTACGCCCACCACATCGTCACCGACGGCTGGTCGTCGCGGGTGCTGCTCGACGACCTGGCCGCGCTGTACGCCGCCGCCGCCGACGGAGGCGCGCCCGCGGGCCTGCCGCCGCTGCCGGTGAGCTACGCCGACGTCAGCGTCTGGCAGCGGGAGCGGATGTCGGGCCCAGAGGCCGAGGCCCAGCTCGCGTACTGGCGCCGCAGGCTGGACCGGCTGGCCCCGATGGACCTGCCCACGGACCGGCCGCGCCCGCCGGTCAGGAGCTCGGTGGGGGCGGCCCGCTCGTTCGAGATCCCGGCGGACGTCGCCGCGCGACTGCGGGAGCTCGGCGAGCGCACCGGCGCCACGCTCTTCATGACCCTGGTCGCGGCGGTGCACACGCTGCTCGCCCGCTACACCGGCCGGCCGGACGTGGCCGTGGCCACCGTCGTCTCCGGCCGCGACCGGGTCGAGACGGAGAACCTGGTCGGCTTCTTCGTCAACACGCTGGTGCTGCGCGGTGAGGTCGACGAGTCGTGCTCGTTCGAGGAGCTGCTGGGACGCACGCGCGCGACGGTGCTGGACGCGTTCACCCACGACCAGGTGCCGTTCCAGCGGCTGGTGGAGACGCTGCGCCCGGAGCGCGACCCGAGCCGGCCGCCGCTGACGGAGGTCGCGGTCAACCTGCGCAACCTGCCGCCCGGCACGGCCGCGTTCCCCGGCCTGCGCGTCACGGACGTGCCGCCGCCCGTGCTGGCCGCGAGCATGGACCTTTCGTTCGACTTCACCGAGCGGGACGGCGCGCTGGCCGGGAGCCTGGCCTACAACGCGAGCCTGTACGGGCCCGGCACCGCCGAGCGGATGACCGCCCACCTGGTGCGCCTGCTCGCCGGGGTCGCGGCGGCGCCCGGCGCGCCGCTGGCCGGCGTCCCCCTGCTCGGCCGGGCCGAGCACCACCTGCTGGCCTCGTTGTGGTGCGGGACCGGCACGGGGCCGGAGGGACGGACGGTGACGGAGCTGTTCGCCGAGCAGGCGGCGGCCCGGCCCGAGGCCGACGCCGTGGTGTGCGGCGGCCGCACGGTCGGCTACGGCGAGCTGGAGGAGCGGGCGAACCGCCTGGCCCGGCTGCTGGCCGCCAGAGGTGCGGGGCCGGAGCGGTACGTCGCGGTGGCGCTGCCCCGGTCGATCGACATGGTCGTGGCGGTGCTGGCCGTGCTCAAGGCCGGGGCCGCGTACCTGCCGCTGGACCTGGACCAGCCGGCCGACCGGATCGCCGCCATGATCGACGACACCCGGCCCGTGCTGGCGGTGGCCACCCGCGAGAGCGCCCGCGCGCTGCCCCCGGGCCTGCCGCTCGTCGAGCCGGACGACCCGGCCCTGGCCCGGTTGCCCGGCAGCGCCCCCGCGCCGGCCGCGCGGCCGGAGAACCCCGCGTACGTGATCTACACCTCCGGCTCGACGGGCCGGCCCAAGGCGGTGGTCGTCACCCACGAGGGCGTGCACGACATGGTGCGCATCCAGCGCGAGCGCATGGGCGCCGGGCCGGGCGCACGGGTCCTGCAGTTCGCCTCGCTCTCCTTCGACGGCGCCTTCTGGGAACTGGTGCTCGCCCTGCTGTCCGGGGGCACGCTCGTGGTCGCCACCGACGCGGAGCGCCCGCCGGGCACGCCGCTGGCGGGCCTGATCGCCCGCGAGCGGGTCACTCATGTCACGCTGCCGCCCACCGCCATCGCGACGCTGCCCGAGGACGGCGTGCCGAAGGGCGCGGTGCTGGTGGTGGCGGGTGAGACGTGCCCGCCGGAGCTGGTGCGCGCCTGGTCGCCGGGGCGGCGCATGTTCAACGGGTACGGCCCCACGGAGACCATGGTCGGCGCCACCCTGAGCGAGCCGCTGACCCCGGCCGACGCCGACCCGGGACCGGTCCCGATCGGGCGGCCCTTCCCGAGCATCCGGACGTACGTGCTGGACGAGCGGCTCCGGCCCGCGCCCATCGGCGTGCCGGGCGAGCTGTACCTGGGCGGCACGCGCCTGGCCCGGGGTTACCTGAACAGGCAGGGGCTGACCGGCGCGCGGTTCGTCGCGGACCCGTACGGGCCGCCCGGCGCCCGCATGTACCGCACAGGGGATCGGGCCCGCTGGCTGGCCGACGGCCGGCTGGAGCACGCGGGCCGCACCGACGACCAGGTCAAGCTGCGCGGGTTCCGCATCGAGCTGGGCGAGGTCGAGGCCGCGCTGGCCGAGCAGCCCACCGTGGTCGCCGCCGCCGCGGCGGTCAAGGAGGACGCGAACGGGACCAGGCGGCTGGTGGCCTACCTCGTACCGGCCGACGGGGGCGCGGACCCCGCGGAGCTGCGCGAGGTCCTGCGGCGGCGGCTGCCCGAGCACATGGTGCCCACGGCGTTCGTGCTGCTGCCCGCGCTGCCGCTCACGCACAGCGGCAAGGTGGACCGGCAGGCCCTGCCCATCCCGACCGGCGCCCGCCACAGCGGCGAGGAGTACGTCGCGCCGCGCACGCCCGCAGAACGCGCGCTGGCCGCGGTGTGGGCGCGGGTGCTGGGCGTGGAGCGGGTGGGCGTCCACGACAATTTCTTCGACCTCGGCGGCGACTCCATCCTCGGCCTGCAGGTCGTCGCCGGGGCACGGGCGGCGGGGCTCGCCCTCACGCCGCGCCAGATGTTCCTCCGCCAGACCGTGGCCGACCTGGCCGACGACCTGCCCGACGACCTGCCCGAAGACCTGGCCGACGAGGAGAGCCCCGCCGGGGACGGCCCGGTGAGCGGCGAGGTGCCGCTCACGCCCATCCAGCACTGGTTCCTGGAGAACCTGGGCGACAGCCTGAGCCGGTTCAACCAGGCGATCGCGCTGGAACCGCCCGCCGAGGCCGGCGAGGAGGCGATCGAGGCGGCGCTGGAGGCGCTGGTCGAGCAGCACGACGCGCTGCGCCTGCGGCTGGAGCGCGACGGCGACGGCTGGCGGCAGCACAACGCCGCCGCCGAGCACGGGCGGCTGCTGCGCCGCGTCGACCTGTCCACCGTGCCCGAGGACGAGCGCGCCGAGCACGCGCACCGGGCCGCCGTGGCGGCGCAGACCTCGTTCGAGCTCGACCGGGGGCCGCTGATCAAGGCCCTGCTCTTCACCGGCGACGGCCCCCGGCGGCTGTTCCTCGCCGCCCACCACCTGGTCGTGGACGGCGTGTCGTGGCGCATCCTGCTGTCGGACCTGGAGATCGCCTGCCGCCAGGCCGCCGCCGGGGAGCCGATCCGCCTGGGCCCGCGCTCCACGTCCTTCCGCGAGTGGGCCACAAGGCTGCGCGACCACGCCGCGGCGGGCGGCTTCGACCACGAGCTGGGCCACTGGCGGCGCGTACAGGAGCTGGCCTCCGGGGTGGCCCCGCTGCCCCTGGACGCGGCGGACACGCGGGGCGGCAACGTCGCCGGCGACCTGCGGTCGGTGACCACCACGCTGGACGCCGACGCCACCCGGCGGCTGCTGCGCGAGGTACCGGAGGTCTACCGCACGCGCGTCGACGAGGTGCTGCTCAGCGCGCTCGGGCGGGTGCTGACCGGCTGGGCGGGCGGCGACCGGGTGCTGGTCGAGACGGAGGGCCACGGCCGCGAGGACCTGTTCCCGGAGGTGGACCTGTCGCGTACGGTCGGCTGGTTCACCGCCGTCTCCCCCCTGGCGCTGCGGATCCCGGCGGGCGGCTGGGGCGAGGTGCTCAGGTCCGTCAAGGAGCAGGTCAGGGCGGTCCCGCTGCGCGGGCTCGGGTACGGCGCGCTGCGCCACCTGTCCCCGGCGGGGGCCGAGCTGCGCAACGACAGGCAGCCCCAGGTCTCCTTCAACTACCTGGGACGGATGGAGTCGCGAGGCATGCTGCCCACGCCCGAGGGCACCGAGCGCGACCCGCGGCAGGAGCGCACCCACCTGCTGGAGATCAACGCCGTGGTGCGCGGGGACCGCCTGGAGATCCGCTGGTCCTACTCGCACCGCCGGCATCGCGAGCGGACCGTGACCGCCCTGGCGGACCGGATGACGGCGGCGCTGGCGGAGATCGTCGAGCACTGCGCGCGGCCCGGCGCGGGCGGCTGCACCCCCTCGGACTTTCCGCTCGCCAGGCTGGACCAGGCGGCCGTGGACCGCGTCGCGGGCGACGGACGCTCGGTCGAGGACGTCTACCCGCTCACCCCGCTGCAGGGCGGCCTGCTGTTCCACTCGCTGGCCGACCCCGCGTCCGACACCTACACCTCGCACTTCAGCCTCCTGCTCGACGGCGTGGCCGACCCGGCGCGGCTGGCCCGGGCCTGGCAGGAGGTGACCGACCAGGTCCCGGCCCTGCGTACGGCGATCGTCTGGCAGGACGTGCCCGAGCCCGTCCAGGTCGTGCGCCGCGGCGCGGCCGTCCCAGTCGTCCACCACGACTGGCGCGGGCTGTCCGAGGCCGCCCAGCGGGCGGAGACCGAGCGGTTGTGGGCGAGCCGCGCCGAGTGGACGCTCGACCTGGCCACCGCGCCCCTGACGCGGCTGATCGTCGCCCGCCTGTCCGGCACCCGGGTGCGGGTCTTCTGGACCGCGCACCACCTCCTCCTCGACGGCTGGAGCGCGGCCCAGGTGCTGACGCAGGTCTTCGAGCGGTACGCGGGCCGCCCGGCCCCCGTGCGCCGGCCGTACCGGGACTACGTGGAATGGCTCGGCCGGCAGCACCTTGCGGCGGCAGAAGGGCACTGGCGGCGGGAGCTGGCCGGGTTCACCGCGCCGACGCCGATCCCGTTCGACCGGCCCCCGGTGCGGGCACACCAGTCCCGCTCCACCGCCGCCGTGCGGCTGAGCCTGCCCGCCGAGCGGTCCGCCCGCCTGTACGAGCGGGCCAGGAGCGCCCGGCTGACCGTGAACACGCTGCTGCAGGGCGCCTGGGCGATCCTTCTGTCGCGTTACAGCGGCGAGCGTGACATCTGCTTCGGCGCCACCGTCTCCGGCCGTCCCGCCGGGCTGCGGGGGGCCGGGTCCATGGTGGGGCTGTTCATCAACATGCTGCCCGTCCGGGTGGAGGTGGACGGCGAGGCCGAGGTGATCGGCTGGCTGCGGCGGCTGCAGGAGGACCAGGCCGAGTGCCGCCAGTACGACTACCTCTCCCCCGCCCAGGTTCACCGGTGCGGCGACCTGCCGGGCGGCGTGCCCATGTTCGACAGCGTCCTGGTGTTCGAGAACTACCCCGAGGGCCGGCGCGACGGGCACGGCGTACGGGTGCTCGAACACCTCGGCGACGAGCGCAGCAACTACCCCCTCATGATCACCGTGCACGCGGGCGACGAACTGACCCTGGCCGCCGACTACGACCCGGCGCTGCTCGACGAGGCCACCGCCACCCGGCTGCTCGGCCACCTGGAGACCGTGCTCGGCGCCCTCGCCGGCGGCGCCGCGCGGCGGATGTCCGACCTGCCCGTGCTCACCGACGCCGAACGGCGGCAGCTCGCGGAGTGGAACGACACCGGGGCGCCTTTCCCCGCCGTCCGGCCGGTCCACGAGCTGTTCGCCGAGCAGGTGGCGCGCACCCCCGGCGCCACCGCCGTGAGCTGCGGCGTCAACAGCCTGACCTTCGCCGAGCTGGACGAGCGGGCCAACCGGCTCGCGCACCACCTGATCGAGCGGGGCGCGCGGCCGGGCACGCTGATCGGCGTGTGCGTCGAGCGCGACGTGGACGCTGTGACCGCGCTGCTCGGCGTGCTCAAGTCGGGGGCCGCGTTCGTGCCCCTGGACCCGGACTACCCGCGGGCCCTGCTGGGCGCCATGCTGGCCGACGCGGCCGCCCCGCTCGTGGTCACCCGGCCGGCGCTGCTCGACCGGCTCGACGCCGGCGGGGCGGAGGTCGTCCTGCTGGACGGCAACGAGCTCGCTGCCCTGCCCGCCGGCCCGCCGCGCGTGGACGTGACGCCGGACGACCTGGCGTACGTGATCTACACCTCGGGCTCCACGGGACGGCCGAAAGGCGTGATGGTCGAGCACCGCAACGTCCACCACATGCTGCACGCCTGGGACGCCCGCTACGGCCTGGCCGGGACCCGGCCCCGCTGCCTGGCGGTCTCCAGCCAGTCGGTCGACCTGTTCTTCGGCGACTTCCTGCTGTCGGCGATGTTCGGCGGCGAGATGGTGATCTGCCCGGCCGACCGGGTCGGCGACCCGCGCGCCATGGCGGACCTGCTGCTGAGCACCGGCGCGCATCTCATGGTGACCGTGCCGTTACTGGCGGCGGCGGTGACCGAGGAGCTGGAGCGCACCGGCCGGCGTCCGGAGGCGCTGCGGGTGCTGATGGTCGGCTCGGAGGGCTGGCCGGTGGCCGACGCCGAGCGGGTGCTCGGCCGCCTCGGCCCCGGGACGATCGCGGTGAACGCCTACGGCGCGACGGAGACCACTGTCGACTCGACGGTGTTCCAGCTCGGCGCCGACCCGCTGGGACAGGGGCCGTACGCGCCCATCGGGCGGCCGTTCGCCAACACCCGCGTGCACGTGCTCGACGCCGGGCTGCGCCCGGTGCCCGTGGGCGTCACCGGCGAGATCTACATCGCGGGTGACGGGGTCGCGCGCGGTTACTGGGCGCGTCCCGAGCTGACGGAGGGCCGGTTCCTGCGCGACGCGTCCGGGGAGCGCATGTACCGCACGGGCGATCTGGGCCGCCGCCGGGCCGACGGCAACCTGGAGATCGTCGGACGCGCCGACGACCAGATCAAGGTACGCGGGTTCCGCGTCGAGCTGGGCGAGGTGGAGGCCGCGCTGGCCCGCCACCCCGACGTGGCCGCCGCGGCGGCGGCCGGGCACCGGGACGACGCCGGGCGGACCCGGCTGATCGGCTATGTCGTGCCCGTGGGCGACGCCGCGCCCGACCCGGCCGCGCTGCGCGCGTTCATGGCCGCGCGGGTGCCCGCTCAGGCGGTGCCGTCGGCGTTCGCCCGGCTGGACGCCCTGCCGCTGACCGCGAGCGGCACCCTGGACCGCCGGGCCCTGCCCGTGCCCGAGGGCCCGCTCGACTCGGCCGTCCCCCGGGTCGCCCCGCGCGACGCCACCGAGTCACTGCTGGCCGCGATCTGGGCCGAGGTGCTCGGGCTGGACGTGACCGAGGTGGGCATCGAGGACGACTTCTTCGACCTCGGCGGCGACTCCATCCTCAGCATCCAGGTGATCTCGCGGGTCCGCGCGGCGCTCGGCGCGGCGCCCTCACCGCGCCAGCTGTTCGACACGCCCACCATCGCCGGCTTCGCGGGCACGCTGGGGAGGGCAGGTCGGCCCGACGACATCGAACGGGTCGCGGGCGATGACGATCTGCCGCTGTCGTTCGCCCAGCAGCGGCTGTGGTTCCTCAGCGAGTTCGAGCCGGACAGCTCCGAGTACAACACCGTGTTCGGGCTGCGCCTGTCCGGCGAGCTGGACGAGGCGGCGCTGCGTACCGCGCTCGACCGGCTCGTGGCCCGGCACGAGGCGCTGCGCACCGTCTTCGGCGACGTGGACGGCCGCGGCGTGCAGACGATCCGCCCGCCCGAGCCGCTCGCCCTGCGGGTGACCGACGTGTCCGAGGACGACGATCCCGAGGGCGCGATGCGGCAGCTCGTGACGCGCGAGGCGTCCCGGCCGTTCGACCTGCGGCGCGGGCCCGTGCTGCGGGCCACGCTGGTGCGGATGGGCGCCACGGAGCACGCGCTCGCGCTGGTCATGCACCACATCGCGACCGACGGCTGGTCGATGGGCGTGCTCACCGCCGAGCTCGGCGCCTGCTACGCGGCCGCGCTCCGGGGCGAGCGGGCCGAACTGCCACCGCTCCCCATCCGGTACGCCGACTACGCCTCCTGGCAGCGCCGGAACCCGTCCGACCCCGGCTACTGGGAGCGCCGACTGACCGGCCTCGTGCCGCTCGAACTGCCGGTCGACCGGCCCCGCCCCCCGGTGCGGGTGGCCGACGGCGCGGTGCGCCTGCTCGACGTCGCGCCCGGGACGCTGGATCGGCTCAAGGCGCTGGCCCGCGGGCACGACGCCACGCTGTTCATGGTCCTGACCGCGGTGGCGCAGATCCTCCTGGCCCGGATCTGCGGCCAGCGGGACGTCGCCGTCGGCACGGCGACCTCCGGGCGCGGCCGGGCCGAGTTGGAGGGGCTGGTCGGGTTCTTCGTCAACACCGTCGTGCTCAGGTCCACGGTGCGCGGCTCGTCGTCGTTCGCCGCGTTCCTCGCCGAGGTCAGGTCGACCGTGCTGGAGGCGTTCGAGCACGAGGACGTACCGTTCGAGCAGCTGGTCGAGCGGCTGCGGCCGGAACGGGACCCGAGCAGGAACCCGCTGATCGACGTCATGATGGTGCTGGACAACACGCCGTCGGCCGACTCGGACCTGCCGGGACTGCGCACCGCGCCGCTGCCGGCCGTGGCCGACCAGGTCAGCCACGACCTGACGTTCGACTTCCACGAGCACGGCGGCCGGCTGACGGCGGCCATCGGCTACAGCACCGCGCTGTTCGACCACGCCACCGCGGACCGGCTGGCCGGGCACCTGACGATCCTGCTCGAGGCCGTCGCGGCCGACCCCGGCGCCCGGCTGGCCGACCTGCCGATCATGACGGACACCGCGCGGGAGCAGGTGCTGACCGGGTGGAACGACACCCGCGTCCTGGAACCGCCCGCGCTGTTCGCCGAACTGTTCGCGGAGCGGGCCGCCGCCGACCCCGGCCTGACCGCCCTGGTCTTCCGCGACCGGGCGCTCACCTTCGCCGAGCTGGACGCGCGCGCCAACCGCCTGGCGCACCTGCTCCGCGCCCACGGGGCCGGACCCGAGACGCTGGTGGGCCTGGCCTGCTCGCGCGGCGACCGGACGGTCGTGGCCCTGCTGGCGGTGCTCAAGAGCGGCGCCGCCTTCCTCCCGCTCGATCCGGAGCTGCCGGACGAGCGCCTGGCGTTCATGCTGGACGACGCCGCGCCGGTGATCGTACTGACCGACCGGGAGGCGGCGTTCGGGCCACCCGTGCCCGGGGATCTGATCATGCTGGACGATCCCGCGCTGCTCGACGGGCAACCGGACAGCGCCCCGGCCTGGCCCGGGCCGCGTCCTGAACACCCTGCGTACGTGATCTACACCTCCGGCTCCACCGGCAGACCCAAGGGCGTGGTGCTGGAGCACCGCGGGCTGGCCAACCTGTTCCTCGACCACCGGGCCGAGCTCATCCGCGCCGAGGCGGGCGGCTCCCGGCTCAGGACGGGGCTCACCGCGGCGTTCAGCTTCGACACCTCGCTGGAAGGCGTGCTGTGGCTGGCCGACGGCCACGAGCTGCACGTGATCGACGACCTCACGCGGCGCGACCCGGAGGCACTGCTCTCCTACATCGACCGGCACCGGATCGACGTGCTCGACCTGACGCCGTCCTACGCCGAGCAGCTCCTCCCGCTCGGCCTGCTCACCGGGGAGCGGCACCGCCCGGCCGTGCTCATGCTGGGCGGCGAGGCGGTGGGCGAGGCTCTGTGGCGCGACCTGCGGCAGGCCCCGGACACGGTGGGCTACAACTACTACGGGCCGACCGAGTGCACCGTGGACACCCTGTACTGCCGGCTCTCCGACAGCGAACGGCCCATCGTGGGCCGGCCGATGCGCAACACCCGCGCGTACGTGCTGGACGACGGGCTGCGGCCGGTCCCCGTGGGCGCGGCCGGGGAGCTGTACCTCGCCGGCGACCAGCTCGGCCGTGGCTACCTCAACCGGCCCGCGCTCACCGGGGCGCGTTTCGTCGCCCATCCGTACGAGGCCGGGGGCGCGCGCATGTACCGCACCGGCGACCTGGCGCGGTGGCGTCCCGACGGGACCCTGGAGTACCTCGGCCGGACCGACGACCAGGTGAAGGTACGCGGGTTCCGGATCGAGCCCGGCGAGATCGAGGCGGTGCTCGGCGAGCACCCGGAGGTGGCGCGGGCGACCGCGGTCGTGCTCGACGACCGGCAGAGCGCACCGCGGATCGCGGCCTACCTGGTGCCGGTCGCCGACGCGGCGCCCGGCCCCGACGCGCTGCGCGACTTCGCCCGGCGCCGCCTGCCCGGCTACATGGTGCCGCACTTCTTCATGACGCTGGACGAACTGCCGCTGACCAGCAGCGGCAAAGTGGACCGGCGCGCCCTGCCGGAGCCGTCCGCCACGCCGCTCGGCGCGGGCGACCGGCTCGCGCCGAGCGACGGCGTGGAGTCGGCCCTGGCCCGGGTGTGGGCGGAGGTGCTGGGAGTCGAGGCCGACGCCATCGGGATCGAGGACAACTTCTTCGACCTCGGCGGCGACTCCATCCTCAGCATGCAGATGGTGGCCAAGGCCAAGCAGGCCGGCGTCGGGATCTCGGCCAAGGACCTCTTCCTGCACCAGACGATCGCCGAGCTGGCCCCCGTGGCCCGGGACGTCGTGCCCGCGTCCGGGAGCACGTCAGGAAGCGCCGTCGCCGGGCCGATCCCGCTGACCCCGATCCAACGGGCGTTCCTGCTCGGCCACAGGGTCGCCCCGCACCATTACAACCAGTCCATGCTCGCCGAGCTGAGCGGCCCGGTCGACGAGGAGGCCCTGCGGGCGGCGCTCGCAGCGCTGGCGCGGCGGCACGACGCGCTGCGGTCACGCTTCGAGCGGGACGACGACGACTGGCGGCAACGCACCGCCCCTGACGGCGCCGGCCCGGACGGCGGCGGCCACGTGCCGCTGACTCGGCACGATCTCAGCCGCCTGGACGGGGACGCCGAGCGGCGCGCCGGGATGGACGAGCTGGCCGCCGCCGCGGACGCCGGGTTCGACCTGGCCCGCGGGCCGCTGTGCCGGGCCCTGCTCTTCGACCTCGGCCCGGAGCGGCGGCCGTGGTTGTACCTCACTGTCCACCACCTGGTCGTGGACGCGATCTCCTGGCGGATCCTGACCGAGGACCTGGAGACGGCCTACCGGCAGGCGGCCGCCGGGGAGACGATCGACCTCGGCCCCGGCACCTCGTCGTTCGGGGAGTGGGCGACCAGGCTGGCCGAGTACGCGGCCAGCGAGGAGGCAGGCCGGGAGGCCGCGTACTGGGGCGGGCTGCCGGAGGCGGCGCCGCTGCCTGTGGACCGCGACGGCGTCAACCTCGTCGGCTCGGTCAGGAGCGTGCCGGGCGCGCTCTCGGAGGAGGAGACCCGCGCGCTGGTCCGCGCCGCGCCCGCCACCTTCCGCGTACGGCTGCACGAGCTGCTGGTCGCGGCCCTTGCCTGGGCCCTGAGCCGGTGGAGCGGCGACGAGCGGGTGGTGATCGACCTGGAGGGCCACGGCCGGGAGCAGCTGTTCGACGACATCGACCTGACCAGGACCGTCGGCTGGTTCACCACGGAATACCCGGCGGCCCTCACGCTGCCCGGCGGCGACGACTGGGTGAAGATCGTCAGGACGGTGCGCGAGCAGCTTCGCGCGATCCCCGGCAACGGGCTCGGCTACGGCGTGCTGCGTCACCTCAGCCCGCCGGGATCCCCGGGGGCGGCGCTGTCGTCCCGGCCCGCCCCGCAGGTCGCCTTCAACTACCACGGGCAGGCGGACGCGGCCGGGGACTCCGGCGGCGGCTTCCTGCGCGCCTTCCACGACCCGATCGGATGCGAGCAGAGCCCCCTCGAACACGCCGACCACCTGCTGGAGGTCGTCGGCGCGATCCGTGACGGCCGGTTGTCGTTCGACTGGTACTACTCGGAGAACCTGCATGACCGGGCCACGGTGGACCGCCTCGCGGAGACCTTACTCACCGCCCTGCGCTCACTCGCCCGCCACGCCGGCCCCCGACGCGCCGCGAACCGCCCACGCGCGTCCGGCCCCGGGGGCACCGACTCCAGGGGCACCGACTCGGGGGCCGCAGACTCCAGAGCCGCAAACCCCGGCGCCGCAGACTCCAGAGCCGCAGACCCCGGGGCCGCCAACTCCGGCGAGCCGGGCCGAGAGGGGTGACATGGACACCCTCGACCTGCCGGGCCTGCTCGCCGATCTGTCGCGCGGGCACCGGGTGCCCGGCGCCCAGCTCGCCGTCCACCACGACGGGCGGACGGCGAGCGCCGAGTACGGCGTGGAGACTCCCGGCGGCCGTCCGGTGACGGCCGGCACCGCGTTCCCGCTCGGCTCGCTGACCAAGCCGTTCACCGCGACGCTGGCCGCCATGCTGGCCGACGACGGCGACGTGGGGTTCGGCACGCCGCTGGCCGAACCGCTCCCCGAGCTGGGGCCCGTCGCCGCGGACCTGACCCTGGATCGCCTGCTCAGCCACACCGCGGGCCTGGCGGCCAACGCCGAGGACGCCGAGCGCGCGACGACCCGGCGGGCCTGGGCCGCCGAGCACTGCCGCCCGGCCTGGCCCGGCATCGGCCCGGCGTTCTCCTACTCCAACGCCGGCTACGTCCTCACCGGCCATCTGATCGAGACCGTCACCGGCATGACCTGGTGGGAGGCCGTCGAGGACCTGCTGCTCGCCCCACTGGAGATCGTGCCCGCCTTCGTGGCAGGCCCGCGGACGGCCCGGCGCGCGGCGGCCGGCCACAGCGTGCATCCGGCCCGTGACCTGGTGGTGGCGGTGGCCGAGGAGGGGGACTCGCCCGTCGAGGCCCCGGACGGCGCGCTCGCGCTCAGCGCCGCCGACCTGGTCGCCCTCGCCCGCCTGCATCTGGCCGACCCGTCCCTGCCGGCGCTGCTCGGCGAGGACACACTGCTGCGGATGCGCGAGGACCGGCTCGCCGGGGTCCCCATCGGCCCGTACGGCATGGCGGACGGCTGGGGGCTGGGCTGGGCGATCCACCGCCGCGACGGCGTCGAGTGGTTCGGCCACGACGGCACGGGCGAGGGCACCTCGTGCCACCTGCGCTTCGAGCCCATCAGCGGCACGGTGGTCGCGCTGACCACGAACGCGAACACCGGCCTGGCCGTGTGGCGTGACCTGGTCGAACGGCTGTCGGCGGCGGGCGTCGAGGTGGGCGACCACCGCCCGCTCGCCGATCCCGGCCCACCCGTGCCCGGCCCGCCCGGCTGCGCGGGGGCCTACGCGAACGGCGCGGCCCGGTTCGAGGTGACCGCGGACGACGCGGGCGGCCTCACCCTCCGGTCCACGGGGCCGATCACGTGCTTCCCCGGCCTGGTGTTCGCCGTCGGCGAGCCGCCGCCGCACGGCCGAACGGCGCACGTGGGCCGCTTCCTCGGTGACGGCGGCCGGATCGAGCTGATCCAAGTGACCGGACGGCTGGCCCGGCGCCTGCCGTCAGAGTCCTGAGCAGGAGGAACTCTTCGACCATGAAGAAATCCGCCGTCGAGACCACGCCTCCTCCGCTGTCGCGTAACAGGGGCTATGCCACGCTGTGGAGCGGGCAGTTCCTCTCCGAGCTGGGTAACGAGATCAACTTCATCGCGATCCCCCTGCTGATCCTGGCCATGTCCGGCTCCGCGCTGGAGGCCGGGCTGGCCTCGTCGGTGGTGGCGGTCGGTCACCTGCTCGCCAACATCCCGGCAGGGGTGATCGCCGACCGCTGGGACCGCAGGCGGACCCTGCTCATCTGCCAGACCGGGCGCGCGCTCGCCATATCCTCCGTCGCGATCGCCGTGTGGCTGGACGCCTACTCCTTCCCGCACATCCTGCTGGTGGCGCTGATCGACGGCCTGCTCGGCGCCGCGTTCGAGCCCGCGGAGCAGGCCGCCCTGCCGCAGGTCGTGCCCGCCTCGCAACTGTCGCGCGCGGTCGCCGCCAACACCGCCCGGCCGTTCATCGCGACCCTGCTGGGCCCCGCGCTCGCCGGTTTCCTGTTCGCGGTGCAGCGGGCGATCCCGTTCGTCGTGGACGCCGTCATGCTCGCGTTCTCCTCGGTCGCGCTGCTCTTCCTGCGCCTGCCTCCGCGTCCGGAGCCCGTCCAGGAGGAGCAGGGGCCGGGCGGCGACCTGGTCGCCGGGTTTCGGTGGGTGCTGGGCCAGCGGGTGATCAGGACGACGCTGCTGTGGATGCTGATGTCCAACCTCGTCTTCACCACCCTGATCATCATCGTGCTGGCCACGTCTCATGAGGACCAGGTGGGCGCCGGCGTGATCGGGCTGAGCATGGCCTGCATGGGGGCGGGCGGGCTGTTCGGCGCGGCGCTGGCCGACCGCCTGCACGCCGCGCTGCCGGCGCCCGTCGTGATCGTCGGCTTCTCCTGGGTCACGGCCGCGCTGACCGCGCTGATGGCGGTCGTGCCCAGCGGGCTGCCCCTCGGGCTGCTGCTCGGATGTACCGCCTTCTTCGTCCCGTTGGCCAACACCACGGTCCTGACCTACCAGATCACCGTCACCCCGGACGCGCTGCGCGGGCGGCTGACGGCCATCGTCGGGCTGTGCGGTGGCGGCGCGGCGGCGCTCGGCCCGCTGCTCGGCGGGGCGCTCGTCACGGCGGGGTCCGCCGGCATCCTGGCCTGCGCCGCCGCGCTCGCCGTGGTCGCGGCCGCGACCACGCTCAGCCCGACGTTGCGCCGCTTCCCCTCCACCCGCCTCTGAGTGGCGCGGCGTTTCTGACCATCGCCACCTGGAAACAAGGGGTGTGGCCAGGTCAGCGTGTACACGTGCTCGGGCTTGTTCGAACCTGCACCAGCGTGTTCCGGCCGAACCCGAGTATGCCGCCGTAAGAGTACGGATCCGAACGACCCGCCCTGGCTTGCTCCAGGTCGAGCGGAGTCGGGCGAAGGATCACTCTTCCGGCGTACAACACGAAGGCGAGCAGCACGTTGAGCAGCTGAACGCCGAGCCCCAACCAGACACCGTCGCGAAGCGGTACGTCCTGGAGCGTCATCACGCCCAGGCGGGCGAGCTCCATAACAGCGCAGGCCAGGCGAATCCCAGCCAGACTCTCACGATCACGAGGAGAGACGATCTGGACGGGACCTGTGTTCCCACGTAGCCGGCACCTTCAGCGAAGCGGGCAGCCGCCCCTGCTCCCGCCGTAAGGGCTGCTCGGCGGTCAGACCACCACCATCGGGATGCCTCACGTACTCGAGGTAGCACCACAACGACCTCCTGCCGGCTCACAGGCAGGCCAGGCCGGATGACCCTCACCCTTGACCGTCTCTGGTTGCCCGCGGTCGTGGAGGGAGGTCGACGCCCCTGGTCGGATTTCGCTGACCTGCACTGATCTCGCTGCCCGAGAGGGGAGGTCGCTGTCGCTCACGGTGTGGACCACGTGTTCCGCGCTCTTGAGTGGAGTGACGCACGTCACGTCGCGTCCTGTCACGTCTCTGCGATCCCCGGTGTCCTGAGGGCATGACCGAACACAACACATCCCACAAGGTCGTGGTCATCGGCGGCGGTTACGCCGGAACGCTGGCGGCCAACCGTCTGCGGGTGCGCGACGACGTCGACATCACGCTGATCAATCCGCGCCCGGAGTTCGTCGAACGCATCCGGCTGCACCAGTTCGTGGCCCGTACCGGCGACGCCACGATCGACTACGGCACGTTGCTCGGCGAGGGCATCCAGCTGGTCGTCGACAGCGCAACGCGTATCGACACCACCGCCCGCACCGTGCGGCTGGCGTCGGGCCGCGCCCTGGACTACGACTACATCATCTACGCGGTCGGCAGCACCGGCTCGGTCCCCTCGGTGCCAGGCGCGGCCGAATTCGCTTGGCCCATCGCGGAATTGGAGTCCGCGCAGCGGCTCCGCGCCCGGCTGGAGGAGTTGCCCCCCGATGCTCCGGTCACCGTGGTCGGCGGTGGGTTGACCGGCGTCGAGACGGCCGCCGAACTGGCCGAACAAGGACGCAACGTCACGCTGGTGTGCGGCCGGACCCTGGCGCCCTACCTGAGCGCAGGGGGGCGCCGATACGTCGCCAAATGGCTGAGCCGGCACGGTGTCGCCGTGATCGAGGGCGGCGGGGTGACCGAGGTCCGGCCGGACGCGGTCGCCCTCACCGACGGTGTGGTGCGTCCGAGCGCGCTGACCATCTGGACGGCCGGTTTCGGTGTGCCGGAGCTGGCGGCGGCGAGCGGGCTGCGTACCGACGCGCTCGGCCGGCTGCTCACCGACGAGACGCTGACCAGCGTCGACGACGACCGTGTCGTCGCGGCGGGCGACGCCGCCGCACCGTCGGGCCGGCCGCTGCGGATGAGCGGCTACGCCGCCGGGCCGCTCGGGGCGCAGGCCGCCGACACCGTGCTGTCCCGTATCGCGGGGACCGAACCGGCGGTGATCAACCTGGCCTTCACGGGCGCGTGCGTCAGCCTCGGCCGGCACGCCGGCATCAGACAGATCGCCGGCAAGGACGACACCGCGATGAACGTCTACATCGGCGGCCGCATGGGCGCAATAATCAAGGAGGTGACCTGCAAGTTCGTGGTGTCGAAGAGGATCCGCCTGGAGGCGGGCAAGCCGGGTTCCATGGGCTGGCCCAGGGGCGGCCCTCGTCCCGAGCAGCCGGCCTCCACCGCGCGGGTGGTCACCTCCCGGTGAGCGCCGACGAGCATGCCGAGCGGTTCACCCTGTTGCGGCCGCTGCTGTTCACGATCGTCTACGAGATACTCGGCTCGGCGACCGAATCCGACGACGTGCTGCAGGAGAGCTATCTGCGATGGTCCGCAGTGGACCTCGCGACAGTGCGCGACACCAAGTCATATCTGGCGCGGCTGGTGACCCGTCAGGCGCTCAACGCCTTGCGGGCGAGCACGCGCCGTCGCGAGGAGTACATCGGCTCCTGGCTGCCCGAGCCGCTGCTGCTCGACGAGAGTGATGCGTCGGCCGATGTGGTGCTGGCCGAGTCGGTGTCGATGGCGATGCTCGTGCTGCTCGAAACCCTTACTCCCGATGAGCGTGCGGTGTTCGTACTGCGCGAGGTGTTCGGGTTCGGCTACGACGAGATCGCCGAAGCGGTGGGCAAATCCGTGGTGACGGTGCGCCAGGTGGCGCACCGTGCCCGCGAGCGCGTACAGGCGCGGCGCAGGCGTTTCGAGCCCGTCGACGCCGCGGAGTCCACACGGATCACCGAGCAGTTCATGACCGCGGCGGCCACCGGCGACATGGAAGGGCTGCTCGCGCTGCTCGCGCCGGACGCCACCTGGACCGCCGACAGCGGCGGCAAGGCCACCGCGGCGCGCCGGCCGGTGGTGGGCGCGGCGAAAGTGGCCGTGCTCGTCATGGAACTCTTCCGCGCGGGGCGGCGGCCGGACTCGCGGATCGAGATGGTCAACTGCAACAACGCGCCCGCGATGGCCGCCTACGACGGCGATCACCTGGCAGGCGTCTGCCTGTTCGAGGTCGGCGACGGGAAGATCACCAACTTCTACGTCATCCGCAACCCGGACAAGCTCCTCGCGGTGGCGGTTCCGCGTCAGATCAGCCGCTAGGAGTCGGCAAGCCGCAGCGCAGTACGTCGCATCGCGCATCCGTGGTGCGAGCTGAGTTGCCGCTGCAGATGCGGCGCGGCAGGTGACCCGTTCTGCGGCGATCGAGGAACGCGTCCCCGCCCGATGCGTGTGTGGACCAATTCGACTGAAGGATGACCAAGGAGTTGACCATGACCGATACACAGGTAGTGATCGCTGGGGCGGGGCCGACCGGGCTGATGCTCGCGTGCGAGCTGGGGCTCGCCGGCATCGACGTGTTCGTCCTCGAGCGGCTCCCGGAGCCTCGAACGGTGGAATCGCGAGCCGGAGGCCTGCACATCCGCACGATGGAGACGCTCGATCAGCGGGGCCTCCTCGACCGGTTTCTCCAGCGCGGACGGCCGCGGCAGGACGTGCACTTCTCCGGACTCGGTCTCGACCTATCCGATATGGCGACGCGATATCCGTACGCTCTGCTCATCTTGCAGGCCGAGGTGGAACGGCTGCTGGAGGAGCGCGCGGCGCAGTTGGGGGCACGGCTGCGCCGCGACGCCGAGGTGACAGGGTTCACCCAGGACGAAACGGGTGTCACGGTGGAGCTCGCGGACGGGTCGCGCGTCCGGGCGGACTACCTCGTCGGCTGCGACGGCGGCCGCAGCACCGTGCGCGGACTCGCCGGCATCGAGTTCCCCGGCACCCCGGCCACGATGACCGCGATGCTCGGCGACGTCGAGCTCGCCGAGCCGCCCGTGGACGACATCTTCCAGGAGCGGCGCGAGCACGGCAGGTTCTCGGTGCTGTCGTACGGTCCGGACTGGTACCGGGTGCTGACCAACGAGTTCGATCACGTCGCCGACCGGGACGAACCGGTGACTCTGGAGACCCTCCGCAAGGCCATGCTCAAGATCGCCGGGACGGACTACGGGATGCACTCGCCGCGCTGGCTCTCCCGGCACGGCGACGCGGCCCGCCAGGCCGACCGTTACCGCGTGGGCCGGGTTCTCCTGGCCGGCGACGCCGCGCACATCCACTTCCCGGCGGGCGGTCAGGGCCTGAACACCGGCGTGCAGGACGCGGTCAACCTCGGCTGGAAGCTCGCCGCCGTCGTCCGCGGCCAGACCCCGGACTTGCTGCTCGACACCTACCAGGCCGAACGCCACCCGGTCGGCACCCGCGTCCTGCACAACACCCGCGCCCAGACCGCACTCTGGCGTGTGGACGATCACACCTCCGCCCTGCGCGAGGTGCTGGACGAGCTCATCGGCATCGACGAGGTACGGCTGCGCCTGGCCGGTATGATCACGGCAACCGACCTCCAGTACCCGATGGAGGGGACCGACGACCTCCTCGGCCGCCGGATCCCGGATCTCGACCTCGACCGCGGCCGCATCTACGAACTCCTGCACCGTGCCCATGCGGTTCTGCTGGATCTTGGCGGTCTCCCACCGCTCGACAGCGTCATGACCGGCTGGGCGGACCGAGTCGATCTCGTCCGCGCCCATCCCGCTGAGGGCTCCGATCTCGGTGCGGACGCCGTACTCATCCGCCCCGACGGACATGTCGCCTGGGTCACCCGCGCCGGCGAGCGGCCAGACTTCGACGCGCTCCGGACCGCCCTCACGACGTGGCTCGGCCCGGCCGGTCCGCACGGTGCGGATGTGCATCACCGGCCCGCCCCGCGGACCACGCCAACCCCGGATTAGTCCGCAAATCCGCCCCAACCAGCTCATATGGGCTGTCCTCGACCCATCTCCTTGCCACCAGATCGAGCCCATGGCGTGCTGGCGCTGCCACTGCTCCTTTCCCGCCGAGCCAGTACGACTCTCCCTTCACGCTCGGACTGCCTAAAAGTGATGAACTTCTGTTGTCAATCAACTTTAGGGAGTACTCTCGGAGGGCTACAGAAGCACATAACCCCGTCAACTAGGTTCCATGGTTCGCGAAGATCTGAGAACATAGTTGATGAACCTAAGTGGTGAGTGATGACGGACGAGAACATGTCGCAAGGCGAGCCGTCCTCGCCATCCCTTGCCGACAAGATCGACTTTCTGTTCCGGACGGTCTATCCAGCCGGCCGGGGTCCCTACTCCTACGCGGAGGCGGCGGCCGGCATCGAAGAGCTCACCGGCGAACAGGTCTCCCACACCTCGTTGTGGAAGCTGAGCACCGGGCGCGCCACCAACCCGACCAAGCGCCTGATCGAGGCGCTCGCCGCCTTCTTCCAGGTGTCGCCGGCGTATTTCTTCGACGACGAGGCCTCGAAGCAGATCGGCGACCAGGTCGAACTACTCGCGCTGCTGCGTGACACGGGCATGAAGGGCGCTCAGCTGCGCGCTTTCTTCGAGCTGTCTCCGGAGGCGCGCGACATGGTGGCCGAGCTGATCGAACGAACGGCCCGGCTTGAGCAACGCCACCGCGACAAATAGGAGACGAGAAGAGACGGCATGCTGTGAAGAAGGAGCAGCGGACACCGCATGAGGTGTTGATCGAGGAGCTGGAAGCCGAGGGAGTCATACCCGACCCCTTCGACCTCGAGCTCTTCATTGAACGACTTGAGGGGCGACGAGGCCGCCCCATCCATATGATCCCCATCTCGGCGCGTCGCGGTGCTCCGTGCGGCCTCTATATCCAGACCGGCGGCGCCGACTATCTGTGTTACGTGCGCAGCTCGTCGCCTCTGCACGAGTGCCACATTTTGCTGCACGAGCTCGGCCACCTCGTGCTCGGCCATCAGGACAGCGGTTGGCGGAGCGAAGAGCTCCAGCGCATGCTGCTGCCCAAACTCAACACGGACATGATTCGGCGCGTGTTGTTCAGGACCGGTTACGCCGATCCCGCCGAGGACGCGGCGGAGGATTTCGCCGACCTCATCCTGGCGCCGCGGGTTCTGGGTTCGGCCAGATACACCGTACCGGCGGCGACACCACCCCCGGAAATAGCCGAGGTAGTGCGGAACCTCGAACAGGCGTGGGGGTCCGGAAGGGGATTTTGACGTGGACGACGTGATGTATTGGGGGGAGGCTTCGATCATCTGGACCATCGCCGTACTTGCCACCGTACGGCTCGTCCGGAAACGTCGATCGCCCGTGGATCTCGCCTATTCGGCCCACATCGTCACGCTCAGCCTCAGCGTGTTGGTGCAGTTCCATGACATCCAGCCGGGGCTCGACGCCATCACCCACGTCAACGGGCTCGGGCGCTGGCTGGTGTTCAGCTTCTCCATCGCCTCCATGTGCGCGTTCTGGATCGTGGTGACCTACCTGACGTCACCGGCGGACGACCGGTCGGCGGGCGCTCGCGCGAAGATGTTGTGGGCCGCCGGGGACATCATCGTGATGGGGGCCCTGCTGCTGGGCTCCGGAGTTCCGGACGACGCGGGCGCGGGTTTTCTCGTCGTGCACGGCGAGAACCTGCTCATCATCGGGGCCTATCTGGCCTTCCTCGCCTATATCGCGGCCGGCCTTTTCGACACGCTCCGCCGGACCTGGCGATACGTGAGATACACGCATCAGCCATATTTGCGGCTGGGGCTGCGGCTTGTCGCGGCAGGTGACGCCGGCGGGCTCCTCTATGTGAGCTACTTGGGCGCCACCGCGCTGACCAGCTATTTCTCCCTGCCGACGCCTCCAGGCGCGTCGACCCACGCGGTGACGTACCTCGGGCTCGGCTGCACGACGCTGATCCTGGCCGGTCCCACCATCGGCGTCTGGGGGCCACGGCTCGCCACGCCGCTGCGGGCCGCGGCCCAGCGGCGGGCGCTGTATCGGCTTCGCCCCCTGTGGTCGACGCTGACCGCGGCCATGCCGGAACTCCGACGAGAACCGCCCAGGGTCGGCGACTCCGTGGGATACCAGCTCTATCGCTACGTCATCGAGATCCGTGACTGTCTGCTCGTCCTCGAGTCCTACGCCGGAAAACCGTTTCATGACAGCATGAGCCCGGCCGTGCACGCCCAGAGCGTGGCCCAGGCCCTCCATGCGTTCGCGGCCACGAAGAGACACGCGGCGTGGCCGAGTATCACCCATCCTTCCGCGGCGGACCGGAAACCCGCGGTCACCCGTGATGTCACGTCCGGCGAACCGGCGCTCAGCCCTGGATTGCCGGCCATGAAGGATGAATTGTCGCACCTGACGCGGCTTTCACGCGCCTTCGCGCGGCTCTGACGAAGAGCACAAGAATCCGTGTGAGGTGATTTTCTCGCGCGCCCGAATGGCTTCGATGAATTCCGCATTTCGCCACTTGAAAAACGCGCCATAATTTGGCGATAGGGGGGATAGGGGTGGTTTTAGGGGTTGTCGCGTTTATGCCCCGCTGAAAGCCTTGGATTATCACGAGAGAATATGTCTACGGGAAAGGTTCGCGGGCATGCACATCGAAGAGCTTGACATAGAAGGCTCCTTTTTGATCGAACAGCAAATCTATCCCGACCTGCGGGGAATCTTCCTCGAGCCATTCAGCCAGCCGGCGTTCCGGAAAGCGGTGGGTCATCCGCTCTGGGTGGCCCAGGTCAACTGCTCGGCCTCCCATCGCGGCACCATACGCGGCCTCCATGTCGTGCGGTTGCCGGGCCAGGCCCGCTATTTCAACTGCGCGCACGGAGCCATGCTGTGCGTCGTACTCGACACCAGGATCGGCTCGCCCACATTCGGCGAGCACGTCGCGGTCGAGCTGACCGCCGAAAGCAGGCGGGCCCTTTACGTCGCGGAGGGTCTCGCCGCCGGATTCCTCGCGCTGACCAAGGAGGTGACGGTCTGGTATCTCTGCTCAAGCCTTTACGCGCCGAGCGCGACCGTCTCCATCAACCCGCTGGACCGCGACTTGAACGTGCCCTGGCCGCGGGAGCACGAGTTCATTCTGTCCGAGATGGACAGGACCGCTCCTTCCCTTCGGGAAGCCGCGGAACAGGGACTGCTCCCGCTCTATCGCGATTGCCGGACCCGGTACGCGGAACTCGACGCGATGGCCGACGCTTGTCCATGATTATTACTTGCGTGCAGGCCAGTACTCGTCCTTCAGCAGCCGCTTGTAAAGCTTGCCCGTGGGATGGCGTGGGAGTTCCGCGCGGAAGTCCACCGACTTCGGGCATTTGTAGTGGGCCAGCCGCGCCCGGCAATACTCGATCAGTTCCGCCTCCAGCGCCGGCCCCGCCTCGGCCATCGACACCGGCTGCACCACGGCCTTGACCTGCTCGCCCATCTCCTCGTCCGGGATCCCGAAGACGGCCACGTCGGCGATCTTCGGGTGGAGGCACAGGATGTTCTCCGCCTCCTGCGGGTAGATGTTCACGCCGCCTGAAATGATCATGTACGAGCGGCGGTCCGTCAGGTAGAGGAAGCCCTCGGCGTCCAGGTAGCCGATGTCGCCGAGCGTGGTCCAGCCCCTCCCCTGAGGATCCTGGACGGAGCGGGTCTTGTCGGGGTCGTCGTGGTATTCGAAGCGGGTGGGGCTCTCGAAGAAGATCGTGCCGTGCTCGCCCGGCGGCAACGCGTTGCCGTCCTCGTCGCAGATGTGCACGGTGCCGAGCAGTGAGCGGCCGACCGTGCCCGGGTGCTCCAGCCAGTCCTGCGAGCCGGTGTAGAGGAAGCCGTTGCCCTCGGTGCCCGCGTAGTACTCGTGGATGATCGGGCCCCACCAGGCGATCATCTGCTCCTTGACGGGCACCGGGCAGGGGGCGGCGGCGTGGATGGCGCACTGCAGGGACGACAGGTCGTACTTTTTCCGGATCTCGTCGGGCAGTTTGAGCATCTTGATGAACATGGTCGGGACGAGCTGCGAATGCGTCACCGCGTACTTCTCGACGAGTTCCAGATAACGTTCGGGGTCGAAGCGTTCCATCACCACGATCGTCGCGCCGAGCCGCTGGAAGGTCATGCAGTAGCGCAGCGGCGCCGCGTGATAGAGCGGCGCGGGCGACAGATAGACGCTGTCGCCCGCCGGCGCGAACAGCGCCTCGACGAGCTTGAGCAGCAGGTTCGGCTCCGTCAGCGGCGTGCCCGGCAGGGCGGGCTTGACGCCCTTGGGCCGGCCGGTGGTGCCGGAGGAGTAGAGCATGTCGGAGCCCTGGCACTCGTCGTCGATCGGCATGGGCGGCTGTCCGGCCACCGCCTCCTCGTACGAGTCGAAGCCCTCGGCGGTGCCGTCCAGCATGAGGCGCAGCTCGACGCCGGGCGTCACGGGGGTGATCGAGGTGGCGACCTCCGCCAGACTCGCCTCCGAGAGGAACACCCGGGCGCCGCAGTTGTTCACGATGTACGCGAGCTCGTCGGTCCCCAGCCGCGAGCTGATCGCCGTGTAGTAGAGGCCCGCGCGGTTCGCCGCCCAGGCGATAGCCAGGTAGAGCGGATGGTTGGCGAGCATGAAGGCGACATGGTCACCCGGCCGCAGCCCGGCGGCGCGGAACAGGTGGGCCAGCCGGTTCGACTCCTCGTCCAGCTCACGGTAGGTGACGACCCGGCCGGAGCCCGCCATGATCACAGCGGGCTTGTCTGGCGTGACGGCTGCGATGGCTCCCGGATGCATGACCGAACAGTATTCGGCGAAGTGCGCGCGGCGCCAGGGAATGATGATCGAAAAGTACGGCGAAGCCGCGATCTCATCGTCGAGATCGCGGCTTCGCGGTCCGCTCAGGCAGCGGCGTGATACACGTCCTGCCAACCGGAGTGGAAGCCGGTCGGTCCGTGCCTGTTGCCTCTGCTCACATCCACGTAGATGTGCGCCGCGTCCTTACCCGAGAACGAGTAGTCGGCGGGGTGCCTGCGGCAGTTGGAGAAGGAGTTGAAGCTCGCGTGACCGTCGCGGTCGACGACCTTGAAGGTCTCCCACGCGCACTTGTCGCGGCCCCACCATTTGTAGGTGGTGAGGGTGCTGTCGACGGTGAAGATGTAGCTGAATCGCCACTCCCACACGCGCTTCTTGATCTTCTTGACGACGAACTCGCAGTGCTTCTTGTGGCTCTTCTTGTCGAAGGTGCACACTTTCTGCTTGACGATGAACGTCTTCCAGTACCAGAACTTGAACCGCTTCTTGTCCACGGTCACGTGGCCTTCCGCTTTGGCCTTGTGATCGCTGGAGAAGTAGGGTCCCCAGTCCGCGTCGTAGAAGTGGGACGAGGTGCTGGTGGTAACTGGAGTGGCGGTTGTCGCCGTGGTGGCATTGGCCGATGCCGGTGCGACGATGGCCACCATGGTGGTGGCCGCGACGCCGATCATGATTCGTGAAACGAATCGCACTGGGTCCTCCTCGGGAGAGGTATTGCTGACCCAGTCTTGGTACGTCTGACCGATTGCCGCCCACTTTCAACCCACTTAACACCACAGGTGACGAGATAAGAGGACTTTCCCGATCTTCCGGATTTATGGTGTTATTCTCCGGCAGGGATCACGGAACCGGCGTACTTCTGCTTGATGAACTCCTTGACCTTCGGGTCCTGAAGGAGCTTGCCCAAGGTCACGATGTTCGCGTCCTTCTCGTGCCCGGCAGGCACGACCAGCCCGTTGACGTACGGGTTCCCCTCGGACTTCTCCAGCGCCAGGGCCTGCGAAGCGGGCTTGAGCCCGGCCTCGATGGCGTAGTTGCCGTTGATGACCGCAGCGTCGACGTCGTCGAGCGAGCGGGGCAACTGCGCCGCCTCCAGCGGCTTGAACACCAGCTTCTTCGGGTTGTCGGTCACGTCACGCTCGGTCGCCGCGGTGCCGGCGCCGTCCTTGAGCTTGACCAGGCCGTTGTCGGAGAGCAGCTTGAGCGAGCGGCCCAGGTTCGTGGCGTCGTTGGGCACGGCCACGGTGGCGCCCTGCGGCAGGGCGGCAAGCGTGGTCGCCTTCTTCGAGTACAGCCCCAGCGGCTCCAGGTGCACCGGGGTGACGAAGCTCAGCTTGGTGCCCTTGGAGGCGTTGAAGTCGTCCAGGTAGGGCTTGTGCTGGAAGAAGTTCGCGGCCAGCTGGCCCTCACTGAGCTGGACGTTCGGCTGCACGTAGTCCGTGAACTCCACGATTTCCAGCTTCAGCCCGGCCGCCGGGGCCAGGTTCTGCTTGACGAAGTTCAGGATCTCGGCGTGCGGCACCGGACTGGCGCCCACCTTCAGCACGGTGTCGGCGGACTCGGCGGTCTTGCCGGTAGCACCCTGCGACGTTCCGCATGCGGCGAGCAACAGGGCTAGGGCAACAGCGCCCACAATGTTCCGAAATTTCATGATTTTTCCTTATCTATGTGACAAGCGGCGAGCGACCAGGTCGCCCAAACTCTGGATCAGCTGCACCAGCACGATGAGCAGCACGACGGTGACGATCATGAGCAGGGTCTCGAACCGCTGGTACCCGTACCTGACGGCGAGGTCCCCCAGCCCGCCCCCGCCGATGGTCCCGGCCATGGCCGAGTAGCCGATGAGCGCGACGACGGTGACGGTCACCGCGGCGACGAGGCCGGGCAGCGCCTCGGGCAGCAGCACCTTCCGCACGATGGTCGTACGGCCCGCGCCCATGGCCTGCGCGGCCTGCACCACGTCGGCCCCCACCTCGCGCAGCGCCGTCTCCACCAGCCTGGCGAAGAACGGCACCGCCCCCACGGTGAGCGGCACGACCACGGCCGCGGTACCGATGGTGGTGCCCACGACCAGCCGGGTGAAGGGGATGATGGCGATCATCAGCACGATGAACGGCAGCGACCGCCCCACGTTCACCACGACGCCCAGCACCGACTTGACCGCCGGCAGCGGCCGCAGCCCACCGCGATCGAACACGACGAGCGCCACGCCGAGCGGGAGCCCGAACAGCACGGTGAACAGGGTCGACCAGCCGACCATCTGCGCCGTCTGCCCGGCCGCCTCCCAGAGCAGCGGTCCCATCTCATCCCAGGTCATAGCTGTCCCTCCCCCGAACGGTCTGGCGACTTCCGCCCTGAACACCGGTCCGGCGTCCCGAACGGTCTGCCGATTCCGGCCCTCCCCCGGACGGCCGGCCGATTCCGGCCCTGAACGCTGACCCGGCGCCCCCGGACAGCCGGCCGATTCCCGTCCTGAATGCCGACCCGGCGCCCCCGGACAGTCGGCCGGGCGTCGCCCGCCGCGCCGAGACTGCGGGACGTCGGACGGTGGAGACCGGCGCGGAGATCACGGCGGCCGGCCAGAGCCACGGACCGGGGTCAAGAAGGCGCACGTCACGGCGCTCAGCCGACTCCACCGGAGGAGCGTGTCCCTGGACAGGGCCCGGCCACGGACGGCGGGTGGGGCCCACCGTGCTGTGCCGTACAGCAGAGATGGCTTTGCTGTGCCGTACGACAGAAGCGGCTTTCACAACACCACCCCCCGCGCGCGCAGGAAGTCCAGCGCGGAGGCCTCCTCGTCGCCCGACAGGGACACTCGCAGGCGACCGACCGCGCTCCCCGCGAGGTTCTCGATCGAGCCGCCCAGGATGCTCACGTCCACGTCGAACTTGCGCACCACCTCCGACACCACCGGCTGATGCGGGTCGCCCGTGAAGGTGAGCGTGATCGAGCCCGCGGGCGCCGGCTCGGGCAGGGGGAAGATCTCGCGGGTCAGTCGCGATCCCGGCGTCCTGATGAGGTCGGCGATCGTGCCCGACTCCTCGACGCGGCCGTCCGACATGATGGCGACCGAGTCGCAGATGCTCTTGACCACGTTCATCTCGTGGGTGATCAGCAGGATCGTCAGGCCGAGCTCGGTGTTGAGCCGCTTGAGCAGGGACAGGATCGACTGCGTGGTGGCCGGGTCGAGGGCGGAGGTGGCCTCGTCCGACAGCAGTACCGACGGGTTGCCCGCCAGCGCCCTGGCGATGCCGACGCGCTGCTTCTGGCCGCCCGAGAGCTGGTTCGGGCGGTCGCCGCCCCGGCCGCTGAGGCCGACCAGGTCGAGGAGTTCGGTGACGCGGCGTTCCCGTTCGGCCCTGGGCACGCCCATGACCTCCAGCGGGAACGCGACGTTCCCGGCGACCGTGCGCGAGGAGAGCAGCGCGAAATGCTGGTGGATCATGCCGATGCGCTGCCTGGCCCGGTTGAGGTCGCCGCTGCGCAGCGCGGTGAGGTCCTGCCCGGCGACGGTCACGGTGCCCGCGGTGGGGCGTTCGAGCAGGTTGACGCAGCGCAGGAGCGTGCTCTTGCCCGCGCCGCTCTGGCCGAGCACGCCGTAGATCTCGCCTTCGCGTACGTGCAGGTCGACGCCGTCGAGGGCGACGGTGTTCCCATACACCTTGCGCAGGCCGGACGCCTGTATCACCAAAAATCCCCACCACTAAGAGCGGCAGTACGCCGCTGGAATCGACATCGTCATCGTCAGAGGGCCCGTGGGCGGGCGGTCTAACGCGTGCCGGGGTGGAAGGGCAGGTGGCTCAGCCTGCGCAGCACAAAACTGGGAGAAATCATGGGTGACCTTCGAGGTGGGGACGTCTGGCTATCGGTTCTGACAGTCCACGGCGAACATTCGCCCCATACAGCAACACCTGGCGCCACTGCGGGCGCTCTGGTCTGTCGCGTATGCCTCGTTCACGCCATTGTTAACGTCTACCTGTCTTCCCGCTATTCCCTACTTCCTCGGTGACTTGGATCACGATGCTCCAGCCGTGCGCCGGAACGACGGCCGGGTCGCTCACACCACGCTGCGGCTCGGCCACGTCGACCTGGCCGATCGGGAACCGGTGCGGCTCGTCGCCGAGGTTCAGCAGGGTGACGATCTCCGTCCCGCCGCCGTCGCGGGGCCGGGAGCGGAGCGCCACGGCCGTGTTGGTCAGGTGTTCGGCGGTGGTGTGGGCTCTGACCAGCCACGGGTGACGCCGGCGCAGGCCGATGAGCCGCTGGTGCAGCCGATAGACGTCGGTCCCGTCCGGGGCGAGGCCGCCCGGCTCCGCGGGGAACGCCGGCCTGATCGCGTCGTCACCGCCCGCCCGCTCCTCCTTCAGCCCCCGGAACGCCTGCTCGTCCCCGTAGTAGACGCTCGGCAGGCCGCCGACGGTGAACAGCACGGCCAGGGCGTGGCCGAGGTGCCGAGGGTCCTCAAGCCGGGTGGCGATCCTGGTGACATCATGGTTCCCGACGAACGTGAGGGGGACGAAGGTGTCCAGCAGCCCGTCGTGGCGGTCGAGGGCCCAGGCGAGTTCGAAGAGGTTACGGTCGTTGAGCGAGCTCCAGATGGCCTTCCACAGCTCGTACTGGGTGACGGAGTCGAGCCCCGACTCGGCGACATATCTGGCGTAGTCGCCGTGGATCACCTCGCCGCCGAACCACGCCTCCGGGTGCCGCGCGCGCACCTCGCCCAGGACCTCCCGCCAGAACGACGCCGGTACGGCATAGGCGGCGTCGAGCCGCCAGCCCGCCGCGCCACGGTCGAGCCAGTGGTTCATGACGGCGGCGACGTGGTGCCGCACGGCGGGTTCGGCGTGGTCGAGCGCGACGAGCCCCTGATGCCCCTCGAACACCTCGTAGCCCTCGGACCCCCTCCTGAACCATCGCTCGTCCGCCTGGAACGACCGGCCGACGTGGTTGAACACGCCGTCGAGGATGATCCGCAGCCCGCGTCGCCGCGCCTCGGCGACGAGAGAGTCGAAGTCGGCGTCGTCACCGAGGCGGGGGTCGATCCTGAAGTGATCGACGGTGTCGTAGCCGTGAGTCTCGGCGGCGAAGATCGGGCCGAGCTGGAGCCCCGAACAGCCCAGTTCCACGACGTAGTCCAGCCACGCCTCCAGGTGGCGCAGCCGGTGCCGCACCTCCGGTCGAGCGGTGGCCGGGGCCCCGGTGAAGCCGAGCGGGTAGACCTGCCACCAGATCGCATGTTCAGTCCACGACGGCACGTGTGCTCCTCTTTCTGCGTACTGCCCAGTTGCGTACTGCCCAGGGCAGGAATCCCAGACCCAGGGCCAGTACGCACCCGATGGCCGTGTCGGCCAGCCGGTACCCGATCGTGGCGGGGGCCACGCGTCCGCCGCCCTCCATGAGCAGCAGGACGAGCGGCGTCATGACGGTCGCGTACAAGGTGTAGTCGCGATCCTTGAGCACCGGCCTGACCGCGGCCAGCCCGGCGACGAGCAGCACGAACAGCCACGGCGCCGGCACCCACAACAGTACGGCGGACCCGGCCAGCACTCCGGCGCCGGTACCCGCGGCCCGCTCGATCGCCCGCCGCGGCGCGCCGTCCAGTTGCCGCCTGACGACGATCACGACGGTGACGGCGATCCAGGAGGCGGTCGGCTGTGGCCACACCAGGCCGATGATCTCGGCGGCGGACAGGCAGGTGATCAGGCGGATGGGGTACTGCCAGCCGCGCACGGTCCCGAGCGTCCGCCACCAGCGGCGCAGCAGCGCTCGCTTGGTGGGCGCGGGGTTCGCCGGCGGTACAACGGCGGGCTCTGTGCGACGGACTCCGAGGCGCGGTCGTTTCGTGCGCGGTTGTCTCGTGTGGGTGCACAGCGCGGTGACCAGCAGGCCCCAGATCGCCCCTTCGGCGAACAGTACGGCGGCTGCGACAGGAGCGGCGTGCTTGGCCAGGCCGGTCGAGATGACCATGAAAACGATGAAGCGAGTGGTGTGCTCGGCCATGGGACGGCTGATCCCGCCCACCACCGCCACCATGGCCGCGACGAGCACGATGGTGACCGCCGCGATCCAGCCATGCCCGCCGACGGCAGCACCGACGAGCCCCGCCACGGTCGTGGTCGCGACCGCGTAACCACCTCGCCTAAACCCCTCCGCCAAGGCCGTGCCCCTTGCGACCACGCCATCGACGGGTGCGGCGGCGGCCCTGGAGACGCTGTCGGCGGGCGTGGCGCCCGCAGGGACGCCACCAACCGGCACGACGCCCCCAGACCCGGCACCAGTGGGTCCGGCACTGGTGGGCCCGGCACCAGTGGGCCCGGCACCAGTGGGCCCGGCACCGGTGCGCCCGGCACCTGCGGGCCCAGCGTCTGCGGGCCCGGCACCTGTGGAGACGCCGCTGACGGCAAGGGCGCCGAGGGCGGCCAGCGTGCCGAGGGCAGGGTGCCCGGAGGCGACGCCCCAGGCGACCGGCCCACCGAGCCCCAGCCCGGCGGCGATCATACGTCGCGTCTCGATCCCCACGTCGGCACCTCCCGACGCCGGACCCTACCACCTTCCTACGCATTGCGTAGTAAATTTCCCGCTAACTACCTCTATATCCAGACATTTAGTAAGTGCTACCGTAATAATCATGGACGACGAGGAACTACGAGCCACGGCCGTATCGCTCCGCCGGGCGGCCGTCGGCCTGGCGCGGCGCCTGCGCGAGGAGCGCCCCGCACACGGCCCGGGCGCCCTGGCCCTCTCCCTTCTCGGCCACCTGCGCCGACGCGGCCCTATGACCGCCGGAGAGCTGGCCACGGCCGAACACCTGCAACCGCAGTCCGTCACCCGCGCCCTCGCCGCCCTGGACGAGCAGGGCCTGATCCGCCGCTCACGCGACGAGGACGACCGCCGCCGGCACCACATCGTCCTCACCGAACGGGGCACCGCGATGCTCACCGAGCAGGCCGGCACCACGGACCTGTGGCTGGCCCAGGCGATGGCCCAACGACTCACCCCGGCGGAGTGCCGCATCCTGGCCGTGGCAGCCGACTTGCTGGACCAACTGCACTCGTAGCCGAGGTCAGCCCGAATGCGGCTGCATGCGACGGGCAAAGCGGTTCAATGCCGCAGGTGGGGAAGCGGCGAGCGGGGCCTGACAGTCCTCCGCTGGGCAGCGCACCCATGACCTGGCCACCGCCCGTGGGGCAGCCGAGGCATTCGACGTGGCGGCCCAGTACGACATCGACGAGATCGCACAGGCCGTTGAGCACGCGGCCCGCTTGGGAAAGACCGACACCGTCCTCGTCACCATCCCCTGATCCCGTAACACCGAAGGAGAGCGCTCAGCCCGACCTCAGTCGGCCAACTCCTACCGGTAGGGATCGCGCAGCGGGGTCACACGTTCGGCGAAGTCGGCCTTGATCCTGGCCATGCGCGGGCCTGGGGCGTAGAAGCGGCCCTTGGTCTCGCCGTACGGCTGGAGCCACCCCTTGGCCGCGAGGTCGCGCAGGTCGCGCGCGGCCTGGCCCTGGCTGAGCCCTTCGTCGGCCTGGTAGCGGCTCCTGCGCAGGCGTCTGTTCACGAACACCTCGTAGAGGGCGGAGACGCTCCGGTTGTTGAGGCCGTCGGCGTCGACCTGCTCCTCCAGCAGCATCCAGATCTCTCCGGCCTCGGCGAGCCGCTGGCTCACCCGCTGCGCCTGCATGTGATGAGCTTTCAGGCAGAAGCGCACCCACGGCAGGGTGTCCCCGTGCGGGCCCCACTGCCGGCCGCCCACCAGGCCGAGCACGTCGTAATACTCGATGGTGGTGCGCTGCTGACCGAGCCACTCCTCGATGGAGGAGAACTCGGGCAGCATGATCTGCTCCCTGCCCAGGACGAGCGTCTGGAGCGCGCGGGACATCCGGCCGTTGCCGTCGCGCCAAGGGTGGATCTTGACCAGGTTGAAGTGGGCCATCGCCGCCCGGACATAGCTCGGGCAGTCCCGATCGCCCTCGTTGAGCCACCCGACCAGCTCGTCCAGGAGGCCCGGCACCAGGTCGGCGTCGGGCCCCTCATAGACCACGGCGCCCGAGTCGGAGTCGCGGATATAGATGCCACCAGGCCGGATCGCGCCCGGCGACTTGTCGCGATGGTGACCGATGACCATGAAGTTGAGCCCGTGGAGCAGCCCCACGTCGAACCGGAACACCGGCGCCCGCGAAAGCACCTGGATGTAGGTCAGCGCCTGCTGATATCCGGCGATCTCCCGCGACACCGGCACCGACGTCTCCAGCGGCTCCTCCCCCGCCATGATCGACTCGATGTCCTCCACGCTGGCCCGGTAACCCTCGATCGAGTTGGACCCCTGGATCGCCCGAGCCCGCAACTGCCTGCGCAGTTGCCCGTCCCAGCGATGCGTCTCGGCCAGCCGATACTTGAGGTCCCGCCGCATGTCCTCGATCTCCGCGAGCACCGCCTTGTCGGCGGCTTCCAGCGCGGGCGTGCCGTACAACATGGGCCCCAGAAAAGCATGAGCGAATCATTCAGTCAAATGAACGAATGATTCGCCCAAAACACCAAAAGCCCCGCCGTACCGGAGTACAGCGGGGCAGCTGGTCGGTCAGGTCAGGCCGCGACCGGGGAGGCGACCTGGGCCGGGGACAGGGCGATGTCGAGGACCTCGCGCACGTCGCTGACCGGGTGGATCGTCAGCTCGTTACGCACCTCCTCGGGCACGTCGTCCAGGTCCGGCTCGTTGCGGGCCGGGATGAGGACCGTGGTGATGCCTGCCCGGTGCGCCGCCAGCAGCTTCTGCTTGACGCCGCCGATCGGCAGCACCCGACCGGTGAGCGAGATCTCACCGGTCATGGCCACGTCACTGCGTACCGTACGGCCGGACAGGAGCGAGGCCAGCGCGGTCGTCAGCGTCACGCCCGCCGAGGGGCCGTCCTTGGGCACGGCGCCCGCGGGGAAGTGGACGTGGACCGAGCGGTCCTTGAACGCGGTGACCGGCAGCTCCAGCTCCGCGCCGTGCGAGCGCAGGTAGGAGAGCGCGATCCTGGCCGACTCCTTCATCACGTCGCCCAGCTGGCCGGTGAGGGTCAGCCCGGTCTCGCCGGTCTCCGGCTCGGCCAGGGACGCCTCGACGTAGAGGACGTCGCCGCCCGCGCCAGTGACCGCCAGACCGGTCGCCACTCCGGGCACCGAGGTGCGCTGGGTGGCCTCGGGCAGCGACGACTCCGGCACGAACCTCGGGCGGCCGATGTAGCCGACCAGGTCGTCCTCGCCGACGGTGACGGGCAGCTCGTTCTTGGCCGCGACCTTGCGCAGGATGCGGGCGACCGAGCGCTCCAGGGACCGTACGCCGGCCTCCCGGGTGTATTCGGCGGCCAGCCTGCGCAGCGCCGCGTCCTCGACGCCCACCTCGTCGGCGGTCAGTCCGGCGAGGTCGAGCTGCCGGGGCAGCAGGTGGTCACGGGCGATGGCGACCTTCTCGTCCTCGGTGTAGCCGTCGAGCGTGACGACCTCCATGCGGTCGAGCAGCGGCCCGGGGATGGCCTCCAGGACGTTGGCCGTCGCCAGGAACAGCACGTCGGACAGGTCCAGCTCGACCTCGAGGTAGTGGTCGCGGAACGTGTGGTTCTGCGCGGGGTCGAGCACCTCGAGCAGGGCCGCCGTCGGGTCGCCGCGGTAGTCGGCGCCGACCTTGTCGACCTCGTCGAGCAGGACGACCGGGTTCATCGACCCGGCCTCGCGGATGGCGCGGACGATGCGGCCGGGCAGCGCGCCGACGTAGGTGCGCCGGTGACCGCGGATCTCCGCCTCGTCGCGGACGCCGCCGAGCGCGACGCGGACGAACTTGCGGCCCATCGCCCGCGCGACGGACTCGCCCAGCGAGGTCTTGCCCACTCCGGGAGGACCGGCGAGCGCGAGTACGGCGCCGCTGCGGCGGCCGCCCACCACGCCCATGCCCTTGTCCTGACGGCGCTTGCGCACGGCCAGGTGCTCGATGACGCGGTCCTTCACGTCGGCGAGGCCGGTGTGGTCGGCGTCCAGCACCTCACGGGCGCCGGTGATGTCGTAGTTGTCCTCGGTCCGCTCGTTCCACGGGAGGTCGAGGACGGTGTCGAGCCAGGTACGGATCCAGCCGGTCTCGGGAGACTGGTCGGACGTACGCTCCAGCTTGTCGACCTCCTTGAGCGCGGCCTCGCGCACCTTCTCCGGCAGGTCGGCCGCCTCGACGCGGGCCCGGTAGTCCTCTTCCTCGGTCTCGGTGGAGTCGCCGTTGAGCTCCTTGAGCTCCTTCCGGACTGCGGCGAGCTGCTGGCGCAGCAGGAACTCACGCTGCTGCTTGTCCATGCCCTCCTGGACGTCCTTGCGGATCGTCTCGGCCACGTCCAGCTCGGCGAGGTGCTCGCGCGACCACTCGACCAGTCTGGCCAGCCGGTCGGCCGGGTCGGCGGCCTCCAACAGCTCGACCTTCTGGGCCGTCGTCAGCCAAGGCGTGTAGCCGGAGCTGTCGGCCAGCACCGAAGGGTCGTCGATCTGGTTGACCTGGTCGACCACCTGCCAGGCGCCGCGCTTCTGCAGGATCGTGGTGGCCAGGGCCTTGTACTCCTTGGCCAGCTCCTGGGCGCGCTCGCCGGCGGAGACGGCCTCGATCACGATGGCCTCCACCCACAGGGCGGCGCCGGGGCCGGTCGTGCCGGTGCCCACGCGAACCCGGTTGACGCCCCGCACCACCGCGGCGGGCTCGCCACCGGGCAGCCTTCCGACCTGCTCGACAACGGCCTGCACGCCGACCGCGCCGTAACGACCGTCGATCCGGGGAACGAGGAGGACCCGCGGCTTGTTGCCACCAGATGCCTGGGCCGCGTCTATGGCCGCCCGCACCTCGGAGTCGGACAGGTCCAGCGGAACCACCATGCCCGGCAGGACGACCTCGTCGTCCAGCGGCAGGACCGGGAGGATCAAGCTCTCACTCATTCGAACTCCAAAGGGTTGAGTTATACCGACTCAATTCATTAGAGCCCGTGATTGTTCCCAGGCTTGCCGATGTTCGCTCACGGCGATCGTAATCATGTAAGCCAGTCATACCTGGGGATGACGACCCAGGGTTGATGCCCGCCCGGCCACGCGCCCGTAGGGTGGTCGCGTGTTCTCGGCAGTGGTGCGGCCCTTCGCGCTGGCGCTGTTCCAGGGCGACGCGGACCCGCCGCCGCCCCGCTCGCGCTGGCTGCGTTTCCGGCTGCCCCGCTGGCAGCCGCTGACCGGCGTTCTCGACCTGGTCCAGGTGGTGGACGTCCTGGTGGCGCTGCTCCTGTTCGTCAGCACATACTCCCAGCTCGTCGACTGGAACGACGTCGCCAAGCTGCCGGTCAACGACCCGTTGCTCTACCTCGCCACTGCCGCGGTGTCCGTGCCCGTGGCGCTGCGCGACCGATGGCCGCTGGCCGCCTGGCGGATGACCATGGTCCTGCTGCCGGTCGCCCTCTGGGTGACGCAGACAATCGGCACCAGCAGTCCGCCCTACTCGCTAGGGCTGGTGGTGATGTACCCGTTGGTGACCTATTCGGTGGCCGTGCGCTGCGACCGCCCGATCACCGTCGCGGTGTGGGTGCTGAGCTTCCTGGCCGCGTGGATCGTCGATCCCGACTCGCTGTACCTCGTCACGGTCATGGTGACCGTCGCTCTGCTGTTCGGCTACAACGTGCGCGTACGCCGTAACGCCACGGCCAGGCTCGCCGAGGAGGAACGGCGCTCGCGGCTCGCCGAAAGCGCCCAGGCCGCGCTCGAAGAGCGGGCCAGGATCGCGCGGGAGCTGCACGACGTGGTCGCCCACCACATGTCGGTGATCGCCATCCAGGCCGAGGCGGTGCCGCTCAAGGCGGCCGGCGATCCCGCCCTGCTGGAGGCGGGCCTGGCCGAGATCCGCAGCCTGTCCCTGGAGGCCATCGCCGAGCTGCGCCAGGTGCTCGGCGTGCTGCGCGACCAGGACGGCCGCGCCGATACCGCGCCGCAGCCCGGCCTCGACCGGCTCGACGAGCTCGTGTCCAACGCCCGCGCCGCCGGGCTCACCGTGCTGGTCAGGCGGCCGGAGCCGCTCGGGCCGCTGCCACCCGCCGTGGGTCTGTCCGCGTACCGGATCGTGCAGGAGTCGCTGAGCAACGCGATGCGGCACGCGCCCGGCGCCACGGTCACGATCACCGTCGAGCAGGACGGCGACGCCTTACGGCTGCGCGTCGCCAACGGCGGCGGCACCGCGCCGGGCGGCCCCGCGGGGGCCGGGCAGGGGCTGGTGGGCATGCGCGAACGGGCGGCGCTGCTCGGCGGCACGTTGGAGGCGGGACCGGTCGACGGAGGCGGTTTCCAGGTGACCGCCACGCTGCCGATCGCGGTGGCGGCTACGGAGGAGACGACGTGATCCGGGTCCTGATCGCGGACGACCAGGGGATGGTGCGCACCGGGTTCACGGTGTTCCTGAGCACGCAGGCCGACATCGAGGTGGTGGGCGAGGCGGCCAACGGCGAGGAGGCGATCCGTCAGGCGGCCGAGCTGCGGCCCGACGTGGTGCTCATGGACGTACGCATGCCGGTCATGGACGGACTGGAGGCGACCAGACGGCTCCTGTCGTCGGGCGACGGCCCGAAGGTGCTCATCCTGACCACCTTCGACCTCGACGACTACGTCTATGAGGCGCTGCGGGCGGGGGCGAGCGGGTTCCTGCTCAAGGACGCCTCGGCCGTCCAGCTCGCCGAGGCCGTGCGGGTGGTCGCGGCGGGCGACGCGCTCATCGCTCCGGCGGTCACCAAGCGGCTGATCCACGAGTTCGCCCGGCTGGGCGCGCCTCGGGCGCCGACGGTGCGCCGGCTGGCGGAGCTGACCGAGCGCGAGACGGAGGTGCTCGCGCTGGTCGCGCAGGCGATGTCCAACCAGGAGATCGCGGTGAAGCTGGTGGTGGCGGAGCAGACGGTCAAGACGCATGTGGGGCGGGTGCTGATGAAGCTGGGGCTGCGCGACAGGGCACAGGCGATCGTCTACGCGTACGAGACGGGGCTGGTACGCCCGGGCGAGTGAGCGTCCTCTTCGCGGACAGGCGGGCGTGACCGCGTGCGTGGACGGGAGGCAGGACCTACCGTCTGAGAAATGGATCCGCTTGCGCTTTTCCGTCAGGTGGCCGCGTCGGTGCCCGCGTATGGGGAGTTCCTCGCCGAGCATGGCGTCGACCCAGGCCAGGTGACCACTATGTCCGACTTCGCGCGGTTGCCGCTGCTCACCAAGGACGGCTATCTCAACCGCCATCCGCTCCCCCGGCTCTGCCGCGACGGCGTGATCGGCGACATGATCGCGGTCTCGTCCGGTTCGACGGGCACGCCGTCGTTCTGGCCGCGGTCCGCCTCCGACGAGCGGGTGATCGCGTCGCGGTTCGAGGAGGTGTTCCGGGACTCGTTCGAGGCCCGGGAGCGCAGGACGCTAGCCGTCGTCTGTTTCGCGCTCGGCACCTGGGTGGGCGGGCTGTTCACCCTGGCCTGCTGCCGTCACCTGGCCGAGCGCGGCTACCCGATCACCGTGGTCGCCCCCGGCAACGACAAGCGGGAGATCCTTCGCGTCATCCCGCAGCTGGCCCCGCACTTCGACCAGGTGGTGCTGCTCGGCTATCCGCCCTTCCTCAAGGACGTCATCGACGCGGGGCTGCCCTGGGCCAGGTGGAACGTCAAGCTCGTCACGGCCGGCGAGGTGTTCAGCGAGGAGTGGCGTGCGCTCGTGGCGGACAAGGCGGGCATCGCCGACCCGGTGCGCGGCATCGCCTCCCTGTACGGCACGGCCGACGCGGGGGTGCTGGGCAACGAGACTCCTCTCTCCGTGGAGATCCGCCGGTTCCTCGCCGGACGTCCCGGGGCGGCGAGGGAGCTGTTCGGCGAGTCGCGGCTGCCGACCCTCGTCCAGTACGACCCTGAGGTCCGCTTCTTCGAGGAGCACGAGGGCACGCTGGTGTTCTCGGGCGACAACGGCATCCCGCTGGTCCGCTATCACATCGCCGACGAGGGCGGGATCGTGCCGTTCGAGCGGATGCTCCGCTTCCTGGGGAAATGCGGCTTCGAGCCGTCGGCGACCAGTCCCTCCCGGCCGTTCGTGTACGTGTTCGGGCGCAGCCACTTCACGGTGTCCTACTACGGGGCGAACGTGTTCCCGGAGAACATCTCCATCGGACTCCAGCAGCCGGCGGTCAGTTCGCTGGTCACCGGGAAGTTCGTCATGGAGGCGGTGGAGGACGACCGGCGCGACCGGCATCTCACGGTGACGGTGGAGCTGATGCCCGGCGAGAAGCCGTCGGAGGAGACGGCCCGGCTCGTGGGCGAGTCGATCCTGGCGCAGTTGCTCCGGCTCAACAGCGAGTTCGCGGCGTATGTGCCGATGGCTCGGCAGGCGCCGTTCATCCGGCTGCGGGAACTGGGCGATCCTGAGTACTTCCCACCCGGCGCCAAGCACCGCTACACGCGCTGACCACCTCGTCCGCCAGACGCCAGGCGAAGGCGCTGTCACCGCCAGGCATTTGCCTCCCCGGGCATTTGACTTCGGATGCGTCATCCCCAGGTACTTGCCGGCCGCGGCATCAACCCCAGGTATTTGGCTTCGACCGTGTCACCCCAGACGCTTGCCGACCACCGCGTCACCCCTGGGTACTCACCGACGGCCGCATCAACCCCAGGTACTACCGGAGAATTCAAACCCAGCGGTGACGCGGTCGACGCCCTCCCTTCCATAAGTTCTGATCATGCTCAGAATGCTCACGCTCGCCGGAAGTCTCGCGTTCGGCGCGGTCCTGGCACTGCCCAGCCAGCACAGTGGCCGGCTCGTGAAGGTCTACGGCGATCTGGCCACCGCCGATCGCGTCGCCATCGTCGTGCCGGGTGCCGACACCACGGTGGCCACCTTCGAGGCGAGCACGAAGCGGCCGGGCGGCGCGGCCCGGGCGCTGCTGGCCGAGGCCGCCAAGGTCGGGCACGGCGAGAGACTGGCCGTGGTCGCCTGGCTCGGCTACGACGCGCCGCCAACGTGGAGCCTGGGCGCCATCACGGACACGGCGGCCGTCGAGGGAGCGAAGGCACTTCGCCGTACCGTCACGGAATTGCACGCGCGGACGTCGGCACCGATCGCGCTGCTGTGCCACAGCTATGGGTCCGTCGTGTGCGCCAAGGCCGGGCCGGACCTTCCCGTGGCCGACATGGCGCTGTTCGGCAGCCCCGGAATCGACACACCATCCGACCGCATGCTGTCCAACCCCACACCCGCCGACTCCGCACCCTCCAACGCCACGCTGCCCAACGCCACGCCATCCGGCCCCCCGCTGCTCAACCCCACGCCCACGCTGCTCGACCGCACGCTGCTCAACCCCGCGCCATCCGACCCCACGCCGTCTGCCACCAGGGTGTGGGCGGGTGTGGGCGGGAGCGATTGGATCAGGTTCGTGCCGAAAGTGAAGCTCGGGCCGCTCGGTTTCGGGGCCGACGCGCTGAGTCCCGGGTACGGCGCGCGGGTGTTTGAGGTCGGTCCCGGCGGGCACAGTGACTACTTCGCACCCGGCACGCCGTCGCTACGCAATCTCACGTTGATCGCCTTAGGCCGCCCCGGCGACGTGGTGGCTGCCACACCAGCATGACAGGGTCGGGTTTAATGACAGTGTGTCGTCATCAACTTGACGTGCCCATCCAGGGTTTGTGACACTTTGTCATGAAAGACCCCGGCCACACATTGAGGTGAAGCGTGACGTCGTTCTCCGAGATCTTGAAGAACGCCACCTGGGGCGACCACGAGTCGGCCGAGGACGAGAGCTACCTCAAAGAGCTGATGAGCGGCCGGTTGAGCGAGCAGGACTACGGCGAGCTCGTCGCCCAGCACTACTTCGCCTACCTCGCTCTCGACGGCGCCGCCAAGACGCTGGTCGACCACCCGGTGGCCGGGCGGTTCGTCTTTCCGGAGCTCTATCGGGAGCCAGCGTTGGAGCGTGACCTGCGGACCGTCTACGGTGCCGGCTGGCGCGACCGGATCGCCCCCTCGAAGGCGACCCGGACCCTGGTGGCGCGGATCGAGCAGGTGGCCGACTGGCCGGGTGGCTACATCGCCCACCACTACACCCGCTACATGGGCGACCTGTCTGGCGGGCAGTTCATCCGGATGGAGCTGCAGAAGATCTACGGCTACCAGAAGGGCGGCGGGGTCGACTTCTATCTGTTCGACGAGGTCGGCAGCCTGCCCAGGTTCAAGAACGAATATCGCGCCCGCCTCGACGCGCTGCCCTTCGGCGAGCGGGAGCAGCAGCGCATGATCGGCGAGGTCAAGCTGGCCTACCAGCTCAACACCGAGGTGCTCGGCGAGCTGTTCCACGTGATCAAGGCCGCCGCATAGGACGCCCTGCCGGTGAAATACGAGTGGCCGCGCCGCCACTGACCGATCGGCGCGCATTTCGAATATCGCCCTCTTTCCCGCACCGTCGGCACAGGCGTTGACGCTGGTCGGCCGCATGTCGGGTCGCGAAGTACGCGCATTCGCCAACATTTACAGGAAAATTGAAATCGTGGCTTCGCCGCCGCGTGCGCACTTATATTGGCTCGCGTCGCACGAAATTCTCGCACGTTTCAGGCGGGTTATTCACGCCTGACCGCACCACACCGGAAGGCGAACCGTGACGCAGCCGACCACGTACCAGCAAGGAAGTCAGCAGGACGCGGCCACGCGCGCGCTGACCGCGCACGAGCACATCAGCCAGATCCACAGCAGGCTGCTCCAGATCCCCGAGCAGCTCGGCGGCGCGTGGAAGGGCGAGTCGGCGACCGTCTACGCGCAGGTTCTCAACGAGTGGAACCCGCAGTTCAAGAAGGTCATCGACGCCCTCCACCTGATCGCCGAGAACCTCAAGGGCTCCGGGATCGAGTACGAGGAGGCCAGCACCTCCGCGCAGGCCGTCACGCAGAACCTCATGGCCGCGCTCAACGGCGGCAAGCTCTGAACACCGACTGCTAAGGAGGGGTGGCCATGGGCGACCCGGACATCATTCTCGCTAATTTCGACCAGATGGAAGAGATCGCGGCCGAGCTCGGCCGGGCGTACGGCAGCCTGGTCGGCGAGCTGACCGACCTGGAGAACGACCTGAAGATCCTGGAGACCTGGGACGGCTCCGCGAAGGGCGTCTACCTGGAGGCCAAGCGCAACTGGAACGAGGCCGTGGTGACGATGGGTGACACCATGCAGCGCTTCGGCCCGGCCCTGCATGACGCCACTGGGATCATGCGCGACGCCGAGCAGGCCAACGTCCGCCGCTGGGGCACCTGACCGCGATCGGCGGCTCGGCCTGGCCCCAGCGAGCCGCCGCTCGGTCGGCCACACGGCGGCCATGGTTCGGACTGGCGAGGACGACCCGGAGGTCCACCGATGGACGGTCCTGTTGCGCAGACTGGCTCCGTCTGCACTTCTGACAAATGATCTTGTCGTCGGGCGCCGTAGATTCCCAGCAAGGATGCACGGGACGGCTTCGCACAACCGGCCAGCCGGAGGCCGGCCTGACGTTGATCCGGAGATGCCCGCGCAAGCCATTCGATCATTCGCGACTGCCTTCATCGCCCTCCCCACCCCGATAGGCTCCCCAGCCACACAGGCTGGGGAGGTTCATGTGATCGGTGAGGCGCAGGAGATCGAGGTCAAATACCGCGTGAGCGACCTAGACGCCTCCGTGCCGCTGTCGGATCCCTGCGCCGAACACGTCAGCGTACTTGAAGGGTATGTCCGGCTGGGGTTCCGCCTGCCACGAGATGATCAGGTAGTGCTCAACCGGGGTGGCGCCGGTCGAACCGTCCGGCATGGTGTCACGCCCGCGAGCGTGCACCCGAAGCCGGTAGAAGCCCTTCCCCAGCCAGGCAAGGTTCGGCAGTTTGGGAAGGTCCCCATCGAGCCCGCAAACGATGAGTGATCCGCTCGTGGATTCGATGGAGACTTCGACGATCTCCTCCCAGCGGTCCAGATCGAGAGTCGGAGGACCCTCGGTCAGTTGCACCGTGACGTCAACGGCACCGATGGAGATGCCCGTGAGAATCGTCGCGCCATCCGGCTCATCCGCCACTGCGATCAAGCCGTTGTCCCAACGTTTCGGAAACTCAGGACCCAGCTCGTTCGCGTCCCGGATCTGCAGCTGGTGGTAGGACAGCCAGACGTTCGCCTGATAGGACGACGGCGCGGCGCCAGTCATGGGGAGAAGACCTTTCTGGGGTTAGGAATTCATGTCGGGGAAGACGTAAAACGGGTCCTTGTCCAGCAGGCGTTGGTTGTTAGCGAAGCTGCCGAACTGGCCGCCGGCGCTGCTGTTCTGGGTGGCGTCTACCCATTCGACGGAGAAGTCGCCGGGGTAATCGCCGCCGCCGGTGTACGCGCCCTCATAGGTGTGTGCCATCGGATACTCGTCACAGTTTGCCCCGGTCGGAGGCGGACCGGTGAGGAAGCTGCACGCATCGGCGCGGTTCTGCTCGGCGTCCGCGTCGTCGTACATGCGGGTGAGTGGGACGTCGCCCACGGCGCCAGGGTTGCCCCTTGCCTGGGCGCGGCTGATGTGGCCGACGATATCCTCGACCACACTGCGCTTGTAGGTCAGAGTAGGCCAGGTGTCGGAGAAGACGCAGCCCGTGTTGGTAAAGCCCTTGAGCATGCCGTTGTCGCAGCGCAGATCGATAGGACCGTCGGTAACGTATTCGATGTTGTCGAAGTCGCCGCTGTCGGGGGCGGCCCAGGTGATCTGAGAGTCGAAGCTGATGTTCTCAACCGTCCTGGCGGGAAGGCTGACCGCGAACGTCGCGTTGAACTGCATCCATGTGCGCAATTGCAGCGGCTTCGGGCCGGTGACGGATGTCGCCGTACAGTTGGGGTTACAGTGTCCACCGAAGCTGATCTGCATCGCGGTATTCCAGTCGCCCCACTCGCTGTGTGGATAGATGTGCTCGCCATAGGTGAGCTCGCCTTTGTTCCACAGGGTGACCATATCGACGTAGTGAGTGAATTCTATGCCGCCGACGACCTCACCGGTATCGACGATGATCCAGTCAATACCTTCGGTCTGCCAGAAGCACTGATTGAAACGGGTCAAGCCGTACCAGCCAGTGCTCTCGTCCTTGCACCAGCTGGGTACGTTAGGGGGCACGCCGCCCGGAGGTTCCTCGGCGGAGATCTTCGGCTTGGGTGGGCGGGTGCACATGACCTTGTCCACACCCTTGGCCCGTAGACTGTTTAGCTGCTTCTTCACCTCTTCACAAGGGCGAGACGAGGTGACCTTGCTAGGTGAGGTGGACTTCCTTCCGGCGCTTGTGTCCTCGCGCATGGAGGCGTTGGCCGCTCGGATTCGGGCAGCGTCCCCATCTGCTTGCGTGGGCGGTGACAGGCCCGGGGGCGATGTGGTTACTGTCGATTTTGCAGCTCCGGGATCGTCGGCTGCCTGTGCCGAAGCGATGGGGCCGAGCGGGGTAGAGCATAAGGCGCCTGCTAGCACCACCCCCAGAGCTGCTCTACCTAAGTAGCGTGTCAAGAAATTCACATTTGTCCCTTTCGTTTCAGACGTGGATGTATGTCGGAGATCTTCACATCTGGCCTTAAGGGAACACAAGATCTTGACTTGGCGTGGAAAATTCGTTAACTGACTCTGTGGAAAGCCGACTGACCAGGCAAAACGACATGCCGCCATTTCGGAATTTCCATCCAGTCGGCATCAGCATTGGGAGGTCTCTCATGGTTGTCAGCAAGACTCGCCAGGTTGAGATCTCCCAGCGCCGCTACCAGGCCGTGTAGATGCGGATCGCCGGGGTGTCGCCCACGGTGATCGCCGCATCCCGATCCAATGGCCCTGGGCCAGGCAAATCATCACCGCCCTGACCCGGCTACACGCCCTGCCGGCACCGACCTGACCAGCGCCAACCCGTCTCTACGAGCAGAAAGGCACTCCCGCGGGCCCGTGGAACCCCGCCCACCCGGCGCGACAGCCGGGCACCCACGCTGACCACAGCAAGGAAATCGACCTTCAGCCGAACCCTTTAGCCCACCAGATCAAGAACGAGATAGATCGAGGCCAAGAAACAGCTCTTACGCGTATGCGTCGGTGAAACCTGTGGAGTCCAGCGTGTCGATTCTTATAGGCATCAAGGGCGGCGGCACTCCGCACCGCCGCGCGGCCCGGCCAAAGGCGCATCCGGGCATGCGGCCTGGGGACGGTCCCGGCGCGCCGCCGAGCAGCACGACGGGCACAACCCGCCGCCCGCCGACCAACCGGCTGCCCTTGCTCCACCCCAACTCAGGGGGACAGGTAGTACGCGATACACCGGCGCCTGTCCGGGCCGGCCAGCATGGAACCGAAGACACCTAGCAGGACCTCTCGTGCAGCCCCCGGGGGCGAGTACCGTTCGGCATTCCTCTTTTCGTGCAGGGTGGACATCGAGACCGGCTGGTCACTCTCGCGAGCTTGCAGCCTCGAGTAGATCACGCTGTCCTTGTTCCGGCCCGAACTGATCTCAGACATCGCCATTCTCCCCTTTCTGGCCATGCAGCGCAGACGCATTCATGAGCGCCCAGACCGCGCAGCGTTGCCCCCCGAAGTGCCTCCAGCCCCACTCTGAGGCCAACTCCTCCACCAACCGCAACCCGCGCCCGCAGGCGTCGCTCAAACTCGCATCGCGCAGCGTGGGGAGACTTTGTGATCCGTCGTCAAGCACCTCGACCCGAATCAGACCGGCATTGAGCCGCACAACACGAACCCGGATGTGACCGCCCGGCAAGCCGGAGTAAGTGTGCCTAACCGCGTTCGCCGCCAGCTCGGTAAGGACCAGCAGCGCATCACCACTGTCACTACCGATAACGGTCAGCAGCATCTTGACGAACTGCCGCGCCACACAGACCGAGGCTGCCGTACCAGGCAATCGGCATTCGCCGAGAGTCCGACCCATCACATGCCACCCATCGCACGGTAGATCTGGTCGGCCACGTCTTCGTGGTCGGCGTCCACCCGATGCCAGGGCCACGGACCCCACGTGTAGATCCAACGACCCTGCCGGAAATCGGCGCGAATCCCGATCGAAGCGGACCATGTCCGCAGGACGAGCCGAGCGGGGCGAAGGTCCCAACTGACGTCTGCGTTGAGATGGCTCAGCCCTTGATCCAGTAGCGTTAGGTAACTGAGATGTCGCACATCGTGGTGGGTGAAAGGCATGACAAACCTCCGCTGATGCACCGTCGATTGCCCCGCCGTGCCCGCCATTTCGCGGACGATCGGCGTGGTCGAGCCCTACACTTGGAAGTTACCTAAGACAGTCGAGAGTTGGTAGCTGCTTTTGGAAGTTTCCAAAAGCAGATTCCGTGGAGCCGCGATGACAGCAGAGACAAGCCCGACAGTGCGCAGACGCCGCCTCGCGTCCGAACTGCGACGGTTGAGAAATGAGCGTGGTATGTCCATGCAGGCGGTTGCCGATCATATGGAAATTACCACTGCATCCCTCAGCCGTATCGAGACGGGCCGACGAGGGATACGCCCTCGCGATCTTCGATTCCTCCTCGATCTGTATGAGATTGTCGATCCAGAACGAGAGGCGCTCCTGGCCCTCAATCGGGAAGCACAGCAGAAAGGCTGGTGGAGGCAGTACGGAAACGTTCTGTCAGGCGAGTACGCCACCCTGATCGGGCTTGAGGCTGAAGCCGGCAGTGTGCAGAACTACGAGCAGAGCCTCGTGCCTGGGCTACTGCAAACCGAAGCCTATACGCGAGTGATCACCGCCGCATTCCGGCCCGGCGACTCGCCGGATGAGATCGATCATCTCGTCGCGGTCAGGCTCAAACGCCAAGAACGCATCAACGACCGTGACTTCACCCTGTCCGCGATCGTGAGCGAGGCCGTTCTGTGCCAGCACATAGGTAGTGCCTCCGTCAGAGCCGAGCAACTCAAGCACCTGGCCGAAATGAATCAGAGAGCCAACGTCATGGTTCAGGTCCTGCCGTTCCGGGCTGGCGCACATGCCGCCCTGACCGGACCGTTCAGCATCTTGCGGTTCCCAGGCGCCAACAACATGGACATCGTGTACCTGGAGAACATGACCAGCGCCGTCTACCTGGAAGAAGCCCCAGAGGTAGGCACCTACGAATCCGTGTTCGACTACCTGAAGGCCAGCGCACTGAGCCCAAACGATTCAGCATCTATGCTGATAGAAGTAACAGAACGCCTCGCATGACGCAGTTACGGAAGGGGCGCGGGATGGAGCTCGTGGATACCGACTGGAAGAAGAGCCCCTACAGCGGCGGCAACGGCAACTGCGTTGAGCTGAGAAGACATAACGGGATGATCGAGGTCCGCGACTCCAAGGATCCCAACGGCCAGGTCCTGCACTTCACGGACTCAGAGATCCTGGCATTCCGTCATGGTCTCAGCGACGGTGCGTTCGATGAGATCGTTGGACCGCCCTCAGCGGCTAGCGACTGAGGATAGTTGACGGCCACCACCGGGCTTCCCGTCCAGTCGGCTAAGAAGTCTTCGGGAACCCCCTCGGGCCGAGCATCGCAATGCGGACCTTCGGCCCGCTGGGTTCACCGTAGAACGGTTGGGGTGTTTCTCGGGCTCAGGGCAGGGCACTGCTCGGCGTCCACGTCGCCGACTCGGCCGCCTCGGGAGATGACGGCGGCCGGACAGCCCGTGCCGCACGTGCTATTCATGGAGCAGGCGCGGCAGGTGGGGTTGGTGCCCATGCGGACCGCGCACAAGTCAACTTATAGCGGGATAAACGTCCGCCTCCGTGCCCCGGCCTACCATGGGACCCATGCCCCGCATCTCCGCCGCCACGATCGGTGAGCACCGAGCCCAGACGCGCGATCGCATCCTGCAGGCCGTCGCCCGCCTGTCGAGAGTGCAGGGGATCGACGCCATCTCGATGACGGACGTGGCGAACGAGGCCGTGATCACCCGGACCGTCCTCTACAACTACTATCCGGACAAGGCCGCCCTGCTGCTGGCCTTCACCGAGCGGGTCACCAGCTACTTCATCGAAGACTACGAGCGGGAGTTGCCGGCCGGGGCGTCTCCCGCCGACCGGCTGCGCGTGTTCGTCCGGCTGCAGCTGACCGGTCTGCTGGCGCACCCGCATCCGGGAGCGGCCGATCTCGGCGCCGCGCTCGGTCCCGACGCCTACCAGCAGCTCGCCGAACACGTGGCGCCCATGCAGCGCATCCTCGTGGAGATCCTGGAGAGCGGGATCGAATCAGCCGCTTTCCAGGTACTCGACGTCGAGGCGACGGCCCGCATGATCCTCGCAGTGATCGGCGCGGAGCGGGTGCCCCTGATCAGCGGCGCGGTCACCGTCGAGACGGCGGGGGAACTGGTGACGGGCTTCGTGCTGAGGGCCCTGGGCAACACCGCGCCGTGAATTGTCGGTCGCCAGGCCGGCCCGTACGTCGGCCCAGGCGACCACGTACTGCTCGGGCAGCCGCCGACGCTCCAGAGCGGCGGCGAACAGCCCGATCCCGCAGCCGCTCCCCAGAAGCGATTCCCGACAACAAAGGTCAGCACGCTCCCTCCGCAACCGCGATGGAGCGCCAGTCGTCGAAGGCGGCGCAGCGCGGCACCCGATCAGCGCGGACAGCAGGTCAGCGCGGACACCCGGTCAGCGGCCCCAGCCAGCAACTCGACCGCCATCTCTGCCGAGTTCAAGGCCGCAGGCGGCAGTAGCCCGGCCCTCACTGGCGGCCCGCCCTCGCCGGGGACCGGTGTCCAGTCGCCGTCTGTGGGCACCAGCCCGGCGGCACGGAGCCTGGTGCCGGGGCCGAGCACACGATCGCGCGGATGCGCGGGCCGTCGGCCCGGCTCAGCAGGTTGTCGAGGTCTTCCTTGGGTGAGGGCGTGGTCGAGTCCCCGTAAGGCGAACATTCCGGTGATGCGCGAGGCGGCGCCGGCGGGCAGTTCCCGCGCGGCCTCCCGATCGCAGACCGGTAAGTCGTAAAAGGACGGGAGATGTTCGTAGAACGACAACATGGCCCCACTTGCCGGGGGGAGCCCAAATGCACCAGAAAGCGGTGACAAGATTGACTCCATGGACGACGATCACGTAGCGCTGAAATCCGCCCGTGGGCGCTGGATCCTGGCGGCGACCGTGCTCGGTTCCGGCCTGGCCATGCTCGACAGCACCGTGGTGAACGTCGCGCTGCCCTTTCTCGGCAAGGACCTCGACGCCGACATGGCCGGGCTGCAGTGGACGATCAACGCGTACACGCTCACCCTGGCCGGGCTGATCCTGCTGGGCGGCTCGCTCGGCGACCGCTACGGCAGGCGCAAGGTGTTCCTGATCGGCACGGTCTGGTTCGCGCTGGCCTCGGCGCTGTGCGGGCTCTCGCCGAACATCGAGTTCCTGGTGGCCGCCCGCGGACTGCAGGGCGTCGGCGGCGCGCTGCTCACCCCGGGGGCGCTGGCGATCATCCAGGCGTCGTTCGTCAGGGACGACCGGCCGCGCGCGGTCGGCGCCTGGTCCGGGCTGGGCGGGGTGGCCGCCGCGCTCGGCCCGCTGCTGGGTGGCACGGTGGTGCAGACGGCGGGCTGGCGGTGGGCGTTCCTGATCAACCTGCCGTTCGCGGCGATCGTCGTGCTGGTAACGCTGCGGCATGTGCCCGAGAGCAGGGACGAGCAGGCCGCGGGGAAATTCGACGTGCTGGGCGCGGTGCTGGCGGCGCTGGCCCTGGCCTTCCTCACCTACGGCCTGATCGAGAGGGGGGCGACGATACCGCTGGTCGTGGGGATGGTGCTGGGCGTGGCGTTCGTGGTGCTGGAGAAGCGCAGGTCCCCCGACGCGCTGGTGCCCGTGAGCATCTTCCGGGATGGGGTGTTCACGGCCGTGAACGTGGTGACGCTGTTCGTGTACGCGGCGATGGGCGTGGTGTTCTTCCTGCTCGTCGTGCAGTTGCAGGTGGTGTCGAAGTTCCCGCCGACCGCGGCCGGGCTGTCGGTGCTGCCGGTGACGATCCTGATGCTGCTGCTGTCGGCGCGCGCCGGCGAGGTGGCCAAGCGGTACGGCCCGCGCTGGCCGATGACGATCGGCATCCTGGTGGCCGGGCTCGGGTTCGTGTGGATGAGCACGATCAGCTTCGGCGCCTCGTACGCGCTGCAGGTCATTCCCGCGGTGACGGTGTTCGGGCTCGGCTTGACGGCGGTGGTGGCGCCGCTGACCGCGACCGTGCTGGCCACCGTGAGCGAGCGCTACGCCGGTACGGCCAGCGGTGTCAACAACGCGGTGGCCCGCACCGGCGGCCTGCTGGCGGTGGCCGCGGTGCCGCCCCTGGTCGGCCTGGTCGGCGACGCCTTCAAGAACCCACCCGTCTTCAACGCGGGCTTCCACACCGCGATGCTGATCAGCGCCGCGCTGATGGGCGTCTCCGCGCTGATCACCTGCCTGACGATCAGGAGGAACGTCCTGGCCCCTGAGGAGCAGCTCAGAACGTGAACCCCTGGCTGCGGACGCTGTTGTCGAAGTTGGACAGCAGCAAGTCTGGCTCGCCGACCGCGCGGATCTCCGGCAACCTGGTCAGCAGCACCCGGAACATCGTCCGCATCTCCTGCCTGGCCAGGTTGGCGCCAAGGCAGAAGTGCGGCCCCGGCCCGCCGAAGCCGACGTGCGGCTTGGTCTCACGGGTGATGTCGAAGCTGTCGGGGTCGGGGAAGACCGTCTCGTCGCGGTTGGCCGAGCCGTAGAAGAGGACCACCTTGTCGCCCTTCTTCAGCTCCAGGCCGCGCAGGGAGTAGTCCTGGGTCAGCGTGCGCCGGAACTGCATGATCGGCGACACGTGGCGGACCATCTCCTCGATCGCGTTGCCGATGCGGCCGTCGAAGTCCGCCATCAGCAGCTCGCGCTGCGCGGGGTTGTCGGTGAGCAGCTTGATGCCGTGGGCCATGGTGTTGCGGGCGGTCTCGTTACCCGCCACCAGGAGCAGGGCGAAGAAGGAGCCGAGCTCGCGGTCAGTGAGCTTCTCGCCGTCGGGGTTGGCGGTGACCAGCAGGGACACCAGGTCGCCCTGCGGCTCGGCGGCCCGCTCGTGCCCCAGCTTGATCACCATGCGCTGGAGGGCGAGCAGGGCCAGCATGTTCTGGCCGGCGAGCTGCACGCTGCGGACCAGGCTGGGGCGTACGCCGGTGTAGGCGGTGGAGACGTCGACGTGTTCGTGGACCTTGGCCCGCAGGTCGTCGGGGATGCCCATCATGTCGCAGATGACGTGAATGGGGAGCCGGGCCGCGACCTGCCGGACGAAGTCACTCGGGCCCTGCTCGACGACGTCGTCGACGATCCGCTGACAGGCGGCCTCGATGTCGTCCTGCAGGCCGGAGAGCATGCGCGGGCTGAACGAGCGGGTGACGATGCGGCGCAGCCGGGCATGACGCGGGTCGTCCATGTTGACCATCGACTCGCCGAACACCTGCTTGACCCAGCCGGGCGGCTCCGGATTGGTGACGGCCGGCTCGCTGGAGAAGACCTTGGCGTCGCGGCTGGCCTCGACCACGTCCGCGTGCCGGACCAGGGCGTAGAAGCCGCTTCCCGACCGGAGGAACGGCACCTTCTTCTCCGGGAAGAACACCGGATGCTCCAGTTGCCGGAGCCTGGCGAACGCCTCGTGCCGCTCCTTGAGGGGCCGGCGCCAGAAAGCCAGATCCGCGAGGTCGATGTCCACCCGCCTATCCTGGCACGTTCCCGTGGCGTTAAGACCTGGTTCGGGCGGGGCGGACATACCTACCTGTATGAACGCTCTGCTGGCCGCCTGCCTGGTTCTCCCCCTCGTTTCGGGTACGACCCACGCCGCGGCTCCGTCATGCGGCGGATCCCCTTCCGACTTCGACGGCGACGGCCGTCCCGATCTGGCGGTGGCCGCCCCGTACGACAACCGGCGGGCCGGTTCTGTGACGGTCGTGTACGGCAACGGCCAGAAGGTGAAGCTGACCCAGGAGGGCGCCGAGCCGGGCGACTCGTTCGGCTCCGCGCTCGCGGTCGGTGACTTCGACGGTGACCGGTGCGCCGACCTGGCGGTGGGCGTGTCGGAGGAGTTCGCGGGCGAGCGCGTGCCGGGGGCCGACGGCAACGGCGTCGTCGAGCTGTTCCACGGCTCGCCCGCGGGCCTGCGGCCGGGCAAGGAACTGGCGCCGGCCAAGCCGTCGAGCGACCGGTTCGGGGCGTCGCTGGCGGCCGGCGACCTCGACGGCGACGGGCGCGACGAGCTCGTGGTGGGCGCCCCTGGCCACCGTACGGGCGGCGGCGTCACGATCTACTGGATGAAGGGCCGCAAGCCGTACCAGATCACGCAGAAGACTCCGTGGATCCGGGAGGCGGCGAACGTGACGGACCAGTGGGGCGCGGCGCTGGCGACCGGCGACTTCGACGGCGACGGGCGCGACGAGCTGGCCGTGGGCGCGCCCGCCGACAGCGTCACCCAGGACGGCCAGGGCTCGGTCACCGTCATCGACGTACGGGGCAAGCGGGCCCGGCTCCTGACGCAGAGCAGCTCCGGGATCAAGGGCGCCGCGGAGAAGTGGGACGCGTTCGGGGCATCGCTCACGACCGGCGACTTCGACGCCGACGGGCACTCCGATCTGGTCGTCGGCGTACCCGGCGAGGGGCTGAGCGCCAACCAGCGGGCGATGGACTACGGCGACGGAGCCATACACGTGCTGTACGGGAACGGGAGCGGGCTGCTGCGCGGCGCGCGCTCGGAGATGTGGACGCAGCGGCTGCTCAAGGGCGAGCCGCGCTACTACGACAGGTTCGGCGCCGCGCTGGCGGCCGGGGACTTCAACGGGGACGGCGACGACGAGCTGGCCGTCGGCGTACCCGGCGAGAAGGGGGTCCAGGTGCTGGCCGGAGCCAGGAAAGGCGGGCTGACCAAGGACGGCAACCTGCTGATCAAGGGCAAGGGGCGGGACTTCGGCGCGTCACTGGCCGCGCTGCCCGCGCTCGGCGGGCGCTACCGGTCGCTCACCATGGAGCGTCCGCTGTATGGGCTGGTGGTGGCGGCGCCGGACCAGGGCAAGGTGCTGTACGTGCCGGGCTCGCGCCAGCCGGGCACCCGTCCCGGGCTGCGACCGGGGAAGGTCCGCGAGCTGAGCAGCGGCCCCGGCCTGTACGGCTACGCCTTCGGCCGAGGCTGAGCGACCGACCGGCCCGCCGACCCACCAACCGGCCCGCCGGCCCGCCGACCCACCGACCCACCGACCCACCGACCCACCGACCCACCGACCCACCGACCCACCGACCGAGGCTACGCGTTCGGCTGCAGAGACCCCTTCACCCGAGGTGGCGCGACCTGGGACGGAGCCAGCGGGAGCGTGACACGGAAGGTGGCGCCCTTGCCCGGCATGCTCGACGCGGAGACGCTGCCCCCGTGCGCCTCGACGAGCGTGGCCGCGATCGACAGCCCCAGCCCGGCACCACCGGTGCTACGCGCCGGATCGGCCCGGTAGAACCGCTCGAACACCCGCTCGGCCACCTCCGGCGAGAACCCGGGCCCCTCGTCGCTCACCTCGACGACGGCCTGCCCGTCACGCGCCCCCACCCCGACGGTGAAGGCCGTGCCCGGCGGGGTGTGTGAGAGCGCGTTGCCCACCAGGTTCCCCAGCACCTGCCCGAGCCGCGGCTCGTCACCGGTCACGAGCACCGGCCCCTCGCTCTCGTACAGCATGACCAGCTCGATCTTCCGGTCGGGCGCGAGCGTCTGGGCGTCGATCACGGCGGTGGCGGCGACGCTGAGGACGTCGACGGGCCGTGCGTCGAGCTCGCGGCGCTGGTCGAGTCTGGCCAGCAGCAGCATGTCCTCGACCAGCAGGCCCATCCGCGCGGCCTGCCCCTCGATCCGGCTCAGCAGCCGGGTCGCCTCCGTCAGATCCTTGTCCGCCCCGAGCCGGAACAGCTCGGCGAACCCCCTGATCGAGGTGAGCGGGGTCCGCAGCTCGTGCGAGGCGTCGGCCATGAACCGGCGCGTCAGCTCCTCCGAGCGCCGCGCCGCCCTGGCCGACTCGCGCGCCGACTCGGCCGCCGACTCGCGCTCCCGCACGGCCACCTCGATCCGGCCGAGCATGCCGTTCAGGGCCCGGCCGAGCTTGCCGACCTCGGTGGTGCCCGCCCAGAGTGGCACCCGACGTGACAGATCGCCGTCCGCGATGTGGCGGGCGGTCCGCTCGATCTCCCCCAAGGGTCGCAGGCTCCGCCGTACGAGCCAGTAACAGGCGAAACCGAGCACCACAAGCGTCCCGCCGCCCCCGACCGCCACGATCAGCAGCAGCTGGGAGACCGTGTCGTCCAGGTCGCCCAGGCTGATCGCGATGATCCTGCTGTCGCCGTCGCGGCCCGGCATGGCGACGGCCCGCCAGGACGGGCCGTCGGCGGCCTGCGACTCGACGGTGAAGGGCTGTCCGGCTATGCGGGCGACGTCGGCGGTGGTGAGCCTGGGCAGCTTCGGGGTGTGCGTCTCGGTCGACTCGGTCATGGTCCTGATCTTGGCGCCGGTCGGGTCGACGAGCACCGAGTGGAACAGACCGTAGAAACGCTGCGGCTGCGGGCGCGGCTGCGGATCTGGAGGCGGCGGAGCGCCGCGCCACGGCGTGCTGGCGGCACGTAGCTGCTGGTCGACGCGCTCGACGAGATAACCACGCAGCAGCCGTACGGCGAACAGCCCGGTCAGCGTGATGGCCAGCGTGACCATCAGCAGGGTGGCCGAGACGAGACGCAGCCAGAGCGGCGTCCGCGCGAGATACCTCCTCATGTCATTTCCCGGCCGGGCTCAATCCTTGGGCGGGCGCAGGATGTAGCCGACGCCGCGCAGCGTGTGCAGGTATCTCCGCTCGCCGGTGTCGATCTTGCGGCGCAGGTAGGAGACGTACGACTCGACCAGCCCGACGTCGGTGCGCCAGTCGCCGTTCCAGACGTGGTCGAGGATCTGCGTCTTGGACAGCACCCGTCCCGCGTTGAGCATGAAGTACAGCAGCAGCCGGTATTCGGTGGGCGACAGCCGCACCTGGACGCCGTCGCGCCACACCTCGTGCGTCTCCTCGTCCAGCTCCAGGTCGGCGATCCGCAGCCGGTTCGGTGGCGGCGTGCCGCGCCTGGTCCTGCGCAGCACCGCCCGGATCCGGGCGATGACCTCCTCCAGGCTGAACGGCTTGGTCACGTAGTCCTCGCCGAGCCCGAGCCCGGCGATCCGGTCCTCCGGCGTGTCCTTGGCGGTCACGAACAGCACCGGGACCCGGCGGCCACGCGAGCGCAGCCGGCCGGCGACCGCCAGGCCGTCGAGGTCGGGCAGCATCACGTCGAGCATGACCAGGTCGGGCGTGCTCTGCTCGGCCACCCGCAGGGCCTCCTTGCCGTCGGCCGCCGTGAGCACCTCGAACCCGGCCATCCGCAGGCTGGCGGAGAACAGCTCCCTGATGTTGGGCTCGTCATCCACCACCAGCAGCCTGGCCTCCGGCTCGGTCATCTGATGCCTCCCCCCTGACTGATCGAGGTGGCCGCCACCGAGCCGTCCCCGCCCTTCTCGCCGCGCACCACGACATTGGTGCCGGTCTGCAGGTCGGCCAGCTTGCCCGGCTTGGTCACCTGAACCGTGGTCGCGTCGGTCGTGGTGACCGTGACCGTGCTGCCGTCCATGGTCTTGACGTAGATCTTGCCGCCCTCGACCTTCTCGACGGTGCCCACGGTGCCGCCGCCACCGGCGCCGCCCATCCTCTGACCGTACCCGCCCGGCATCTGTCCTCTGCCGCCCGGCTGCTGGCCGTAGCCGCCGGGCATCCCCTGCCCCTGCCTGCCGAAGCCCTGCTGGCCGGCGGCGGCCGTGGCGGGCGCGCCCATCGCCTTCTGTACCTGGATGCCGATCACCACCCCGGCCACCAGCACCACGCCCGCGATCAGCCCGAGCGTCACCTTCGACAGCGGCTTGCGCGGCTGGACGGCCAGTTCGCTGTTCAGGTCGTCCGGATACGGCGAGGCGTCTAGTTTCGCCATTTCTGTCTCCTTCGGGGGGTCTGTCACTCGTGGCGCAGGGCCTGGATCGGCCGCAACTTGGCGGCTCGGTTGGCGGGATAGCTGCCGAAGAACAAGCCGATGCCGACAGACACGCCCAGCGCAAGCGCGACCGACGACGGGACGAGCACCGGCTCGATGCCCGCGATGGTGAAGCGGGTGCCCAGGAACGCCACCAGCACCCCGGACAGCCCGCCGACCAGGCTCAGCAGCGTGGCCTCCATCAGGAACTGGCCCAGGATCGCGCTCCTGGGCGCGCCGATGGCCTTGCGGATGCCGATCTCCCTGGTCCGCTCCGTGACGGTCACCAGCATGATGTTGGTGATGCCGATGCCGCCGACCAGCAGCGAGATCGCCGCGACCGCGCCGAGCAGCACGGTGAACGTGCCGGTCGCCGCGCTGACGGTCTCCTGCAGGGTGGCCTGGTTGAGTATCCGGAAGTCGGCCGAGGCGGTGCCGGTGATGCCGTGCCGCTGGTTGAGTATGGCCGTGACCTCGGACTGCGCCGACTCCGTCGCCGCCGAGCCGCTCGCCTGCACGACGATCGAGTTGAGCGAGTCGAACCCGGTCAGGCTCTGCTGTACGGCCGACAGCGGCGCGATGGCTACGTCGTCGGCGTCCTGCTGCCCGCCGGTCGACCCGCTCTCCTTCAGCACGCCGACGACCGTGAACGGCACGCCGGAGATCGTCACCTGCTTGCCGACCGGGTCGAGGGTGCCGAACAGCTCCTCCACCACGGTCTGCCCGAGCACCACCACCTTCCTGGCGGCCAGCACGTCGTCGTTGAAGAAGTACGTGCCCTTGGTCACCGGCTTGTTCGTGGCCTCGAAGTAGCTCGGGTAGGTGCCGATGAGCTGGGAGATCGAGTGGCTGGCCGCCCCGTAGGTGGTGGCGGCCGAGGAGGCGGTCACGACCGGCGAGACCGACGCGACCGACGGCGCCACCGTCTTGTCGGTCAGGGCCTTGGCGTCGGCGAGGCTGAGCTGCCTGGCCTGGGTACGCGGGCCGGTGTTCTGCCCGCCGCCGGGCGCGCCACCGCCGCCCCCGGCCCGCGCGAATCCGCCGCCCCCGCCACCGCCGCCGCCCGAGAAGGACGGGGAGATCGTCAGCGTGTTGGCGCCGAGCCGCTGGATGTTCTTCTGGATGCTCTGCGAGGAGCCCTCGCCCACGGCGACGAGCAGGATGACCGCGGCGACGCCGATGAGGATGCCGAGCGTGGTCAGCGAGCTGCGCATCTTGTTGGCCAGCAGCCCGCGCAGGGCGAAGCGCAGGATCTCGAGCTGGTTCATCGGGCGACCTCCGCCATCCGCGGCGGCGGCCCGTCGATCGGCCCCTGCCGGATGTCTTCCACGATCTCGCCGTCCACCAGCCTGATGACCCGCTTGGCGTGCGCCGCCACGTCGTTCTCGTGCGTGATGAGCACGATCGTGCGGCCCGACTCGCTGAGCCTGTCCATGATCTCCAGAACGTCCTGCGTGGAGGCGGTGTCGAGATTGCCGGTGGGCTCGTCGGCCAGCAGCAGGGCGGGGGCGGTGATGAGCGCCCTGGCCACGGCGACGCGTTGCTGCTGGCCGCCGGAGAGCTGGTTGGGCTCGTGGTGGACGCGGTCGGTGAGTCCGACCTGCTCCAGCGCGGCCAGCGCGCGCCGCCGCCGTTCGGCCTGGCCGACGCCGCCGTAGACCAGCGGCAGCTCGACGTTGGCCAGCGCGCTCATGCGCGGGATGAGGTTGAACGACTGGAAGACGAAGCCGACCCGGCGGTTGCGTAGTTTGGCGAGCTGGTGCTCGTCGAGCTGCCCGACGTCCGCGCCGTCGATCAGGTAGCGGCCGGTGGTGGGCACGTCCAGGCAGCCGAGGATGTTCATCAGCGTCGACTTGCCGGAGCCGGAGGCGCCCATGATGGCGACGTAGTCTCCCCGCTCGACGTCGAGGTTCACCCCGCGCAGCGCCCGTACCCTGGCGTCGCCCTCGCCGTACTCCTTGACCAGGTTCTGCACGCGCAGAACGGGAGTCGTCATCGCCCGCCTCCCGGCACGCCGCCGCCGCCCGGGAAGCCGCCGCCGAAGCCGCCCTGCCGCTGGTTGCCGGTGCCCGTGGTGGTGGAGGTGGCGGGCGGGACGATCTGGTCGCCTTCGGCGACGCCCGACTTGATCTCGGTCAGCGCGGCGCCCTGCACGCCCACCTCGACCGGGGTTCTGACCTGCTGGCCGTTCTTGAGCAGGGTGACCGTGTTCGTGCCGCCGCTGGTGGAGAGCGCGGTGGACGGGATGGTGATGACGTTCTCCGCCTGGCCGGTCACGACCTCGACGGTGGTGGTCTGCCCCAGGCGCACCTGTTTGGGGACCTTGGTGAAGGAGATCGTCACCGGATACTGCACGACGTTGTTGCTGGTGGAGGCGACCGGCTCGATCTGGGTGACCTTGCCGGTGGCGGTGACGCCCGGCAGCGCGTCGAACGTGACGGTGGCCGCCTGGCCGACCTTGAGCTTGCTGACGTCCGACTCGGTGAAGGTGCCGACGAGCTGGAGCTTGCCGGTGTCGGCCAGGTCGATGAACCCGGACCCCGATCCGCTCCCGGACTGGCCGCTCTGCCCGCTCTGTCCGGTGCTCTGTGTCGAGGTGCCGCTGGAGGTGCCGGATCCGCTGGAGGAACCGCCGACGGCGCCGTTCACGGCCGTGACCGTGCCGGCGAACGGCGCTCTCAGCACCGTCGCCGTGGCCGTCCGCTGGGCCTCCCGGTAGGCGTTGCGCGCCTTGATGTAGGCGGCGTAGAGCTGGGCGGTCGAGGTCCCGTCATCGACGGCGCTGTTGTACGTGGCGCGCGCGGCCGACAGGCTCTCCTCCGCCGCCGCGTCGTCGAGCTTGGCCAGGATGTCGTCCTTGCGGACCTTGTCCCCCGCCTTGACGTAGATGCGCTCGACGGTCCCGCTCGTCCCGAACGCGAGCGCCCTGCTCCTGGAGCTCTCCACCGCGCCCGAGGCGGACACCGAGGCGGTCACGGTGCCGCGCCCGGCGGTCACCGTCCGGGTGGCCGTCTCAGTGGCCACCTCGCCCGTGCCGAGCTGGGCGTACGCGAACGCGACACCGCCCAGCAGGAGCACGCCTAGGGCTCCGTTGGTTATCAGCGCTCTGCGCCTTGTCGACACCTTCACAGCCGGTGACCCTTGCACACCAGTCTGCGCTACAGCCGCGAGCTAGCTGAAGGTTCGCTGACAAAGTCCACGCATCTGGCGACACACAGACAACTCTGAGCTGCCTCGCAGCCCCGTACTAACCTGCTCACGCCATGATGGGCCCCCATGAGACCGACTTTCCCGCCTAAGGCGCTCAAGCTAGGCGGGCTCGCCCTTGCCGTCCTGGTGGCCGGCTCCGGCCTGGTGCTGGCGCTCCGCGACGATCCGGAGCCCACCGCCCAGGTACGGCTGGCAGCCGCCAAGCGGGGCGTCGTCACCGCCTCGGTCACGGCCGCGGGCAACACCGTGGACGGCTCGCGGCGCGACCTGGGATTCGGCGGCTCCGGAACGGTGACCAAGGTCTACGTCAAGGTCGGCGCCAAGGTGAAGAAGGGGCAGGTGCTGGCCCGGGTGGACGGCACGGCGGCGCGTGAGGGCTACACGGCCGCCGCCGCCGACCTAGCCGCCGCCGAGGAGGCCCTGGAGACCGCCTCGACCGCCGCCACCAGCACGGCCACGTGCTCGCCGAGCAGCGGCGGCACGTCCGCCTCTGTTGTGGGGGCGGTCGCGGCCAAGGGCGCTTTCGGGCCTTCGGCGGTGCCCATCGCAGACGCCACCACCACGCTCACGCCGGCCACGACGCCGACCCCCCGGCCCACCTGGACGCCGTCCCCGGAGCCCACGCCGAGCGGCCACGAGCCGCAGCCCACGGTCACGGTGACCGTCACGGCGACGGCGACCGTCACCGCGACCGTGACGGCCACCCCGGACGGCGGCCGGCCGTCGGCCTCGCCGACCGGCACCGCCACCGGCAAGCCCTCCGCCAAACCGTCCGCCAAACCCACAGGCAAGTCCTCCGCCAAGCCGACCGGCAAGGCCACGGGCAAGCCCACAGGTAAGGCCACGGGGAAGCCCACCGGCAAGCCCGGCGCCTCGGGCAGGCCCACCGGAAAGGCCACGCCGGGAGCCCGCCAGTCCCAGGGCGGCAGCCCCTGCGCCGGCGCGAACGGCAAGGGCGGCATCAGCGAGGACCAGGCCGGCGCGAACGTGGACCGCGCCCAGGCCGCCCTTGAGCAGGCCGCCGACGAGGTACGCGGCACCCGGATCGTGGCCCCCGCCTCGGGCACGGTCCTGTCGGTTGCCGGATCGGTCGGCGACACGGCGGGCACCAGCACGTTCATCAGCCTCGGCGACCTGAACGAGCTCCAGGTCGACGCGCTGGTCACCGAATCCGACGTGAACAAGCTCAAACTCGGCCAGGAGGCGAGCATCACCCTGGCCACGCGCGGCTCGGAGAAGTACGCGGGCAAGGTCACCCGCATCGCGCCGACCGCCACGGTGAGCGACAAGCTCGTCCGCTACTCGGTGACGCTCGCCTTCGACCAGCCGCCGCGCGGGCTGATGCTCGGGCAGACGGCCTCGGTGTCGGTGACGACGGGCACGGCCAACGACGGGATCTACGTGCCGGCCGAGGCGGTGAAGAGCCGCGCGGACGGTACGACTGTGGTGACCGTGCGCTCGGGCGGGCACGACTCGGCGCGGGTGGTGCGTACGGGGGTGCGCGGGGACCAGTACGTGGAGATCACCTCGGGGCTGAGCGAGAGCGATCAGGTGGTGATGGCGGGCAGCGCCACGGGCGAGTTCCCGGACACCAGCTGGCCGGAGAGCTGACGGCCCCGGCCGGGCCACCTCGGTGGCTCGGCCGCTTCTGCGTTGAGCGAACCCTCAGCCCTTTCCCAGCGGACGTTCAGCTTCGGGCGCGGGAGACGGGCGTGGGTTCAGGGTCGGACGCCCGAGACGGCCGGGATCGACCGGTGGGTTCAGGTTCAGGTTCGGGCGTGGGCGGTGGCGGGGATCGTGAGGCTGTGGGCGGTCTTGGCGGGGGCGCCCTTGCGGGAGATGTAGTCCAGCGTCCGGTAATCGACGGAAATATCGTCACGAGTGACCTTGGCCATGATGTAGCCCCGCCGCTGGTCGATGTAGGAGATGTGCGGGTTCTCCTGCAACGCCTCGGCGATCCACGTCTTGTCCCGATACCCGTCCCCGTCGCTGGCGATCGACGAGGTCACCAGTTCCCTGGCCACCACGGGCGAGTCGGGGTCGTCGAAGTCGGTCTTGAGGTCGGCCAGGTGGTGCATGTGGGCGTCGCCGGTCAGCACGACCGGGTTCGAGGTGCCGGACAGCGAGCCCAGCAGGCGGGTCCGCTCGGCGGCGTACCCGTCCCATGAGTCCAGGTTCACCTCGCGGCCCGGCCCCACCTTGTAGTCGCGCTGCGCCATCAGGATCTGCTGCCCGAGCAGGTTCCACCGGGTCCCGGACTCGCGCAGGCCGTCCTCCAGCCAGCGCCACTGGTCGGCGCCCAGCAGCGAGCGCTTGGCCGCCAGCCGGTCGTCGCACCCGGCGCGTACCCCGTCCAGGCACGCCTGGTCGTCACGGAACTGCCGCGTGTCGAGCAGGTGGAAGCGGGCCAGCGAGCCCCACGAGACGCGCCGGTTCACCCGCAGCACCGCGCCCTGCACACTGGCCCGGCGCAGCGGCATGTTCTCGTAGTACGCCCGGAAGGCGTCCGCCCGGCGCCGGGCGAAGGCCGGGGCGGGGGCGCCGGTGCTGGAGACGGACCCGGCCCAGTTGTTCTCCACCTCGTGGTCGTCGAAAGCCACCAGCCACGGCGCCACCGCGTGCGCCCGCTGGAGGTCGTGGTCGCTCTTGTACTGGGCGTGCCGCAGCCGGTAGTCGGCCAGCGTCTCGCACTTGCCCGGCGTGTGTGTACGGACCCGCCCGGCCAGCGCGGTGTAGCCGCTCGGGCCGTACTCGTACATGTAGTCGCCGAGGAACACCACCAGTTCGGGCTCCTGCTCGGCCAGCCGCCGGTAGGCGGTGTAGTAGCCGTGCTCGTAGTGCGCGCACGCGGCGACCGCGAAGCTCAGCGGCGTCTCGCCCGTCGGCGTGGTCCTGGTGCGGCCGGCGGGCGAGAGCCTGCCTTCACTCCTGAACCGGTAGAAGTAGTCGCGTCCCGGCTCCAGGCCCGCGACCTCGACGTGGACGCTGTGCGCGGCGCCCGGCCGGGCCTCGGCCGTACCGGATCTGACGATCGACGAGAAACGCTCGTCGGTGGCGACCTGCCAGTCGACGTCCACGCCGCGAGAGGGCATGCCGCCGCGGCCGTCTCCGGACAGGGGGTTCGGGGCGAGGCGGGTCCAGAGGACGAAGCCGTCGGTCGACGGGTCTCCGGAGGCCACGCCGAGGGTGAAGGGATCGGTCTTGAGGGTTCGGGTCTGCTGGGCTTCGGCCTGCTGGGACGGCAACAGGAAGGTCACTGCCGCCGCGGCGAGGAAGGATCTGCGGTCCACGGTCCAGGTATGTCCACCCTGGCTGACCCGGTCGTGACTGCGGAGTCAAGGCTGGATGAACAGCACCGGTCCTCCTCCTCCCGCCGCAGCGTGTCACGCCTCGAGCGTCTCTCGCAGTGCCTCGGCGGAGGTGAACCGGACGCCCGTCATGCCCGCGCGCTCGGCCCCGGCCACGTTCTCGGCCCGGTCGTCGATGAACACGATCTCGGCCGGGTCGGCGTCGAGCTCGGCCGCCAGCCGGTCGAAGATCTCCCGGTCCGGCTTCACCAGGCCCATCCTGCCGCTGTAGAAGCGCTGCTCGATGGCCGCGATCCAGGGCAGCCCGTCCAGGCCGTCGGCCACGCAGGCGGGCGCGTTGGACAGCAGGGCCACGTCACCGCCACGGTCGAGGAGATCGTTCAGGATGGCGACCGTGCCCTCGTCGGGGTAGGCCCAGCTCGCCACGTCCATCGCGACCAGCCGGGCGATCTCGGCGATGGCGGCCGGCCGGCCGAGGACCGCCGACCAGTAGGCGGCCGGGGTCAGCGACGCCCGGTCGAACTCCAGGCGGTGCTCCCAGTAGCGCCGCTTGAACGCCTCGGGATCGGTGTTGACCGCCCGGGCCATCTCGTCGGCGTCGGACTCGGGCTGAGGCAGGGACAGCACACTGCCGTAGTCGAAGACAATCCACGTCATGGCAGGAATGGTCGCAGATGCGGGTCGAGCGCCGGGCAACCCAGGTATTTCTCGGCGGTGTGAAAGTCGATCCAGTCGAGATTGACCTGTTCCTCCACGTCCACGCCGGTGAAGCTGCCGTGCAGATCGGCGGGGATGGCGGCGATGTCGTCCTTGTCGGCGATGTTCACCCAGCGTTTGACGCCCGTGGGCCGCCGGCCGAGGCCGTTGATCGGGGCGGGCAGGAGGCGTTCGAAGACCACGTTGCGCATGCCGAGCGGGCTGCCGAGGGTGAGCAGCAGCTCGACCTCGAGGTCGGGGTTGGCCCAGAGCGTCTCGTAGGCCACGACGCTGCCCAGCGAATGGGCGATCACCACCCGCGGACTGTGCTTCCTGATCGCGTCGCGGACGGCCTCCTGGCAGCGCACGCGCCTGGCCGGGTCGGTCAGGTACGCCGCCACCTCCGGCGCGAACAGCGACGCGAACGCCGCCGACCTGCTGTCGAGCCGGGTGAGCAGCCAGCCGGTGAACATCTTGAGCGCTCCGGTGAAGCGCTCGCCCACGTTCAGGTTTCTGGCCCAGTCGACGAGCACCTGCTGCGCGGGGGCCGGCAGGGCCGCGAACGCCTGCGGGCCCTGCTCGGGCTGCCCGTCGTGCAGCAGGTGGGAGAAGTAGGCCACCTCGCTGAAGTAGTCGCGGCTCTCTCCCCCGAGCGCCGCATGCAGGTAGCGGTCCCACTTGAGGCGCATCGCCTCCGCCGCCCCCGTCGCCGAGTTGCCCGCCGCCACGTAGTAGTTGTACTTGCCGATCCCGTGCACGCCGACGATGCCCGCCACAGCGCCTCCCCATTCACCCCGTGATTCCCGGCGATAGTGACACACCTCACTTGCAGTTCGCATGCAGGTTTAGGCTTGCCTAAAGGTTTAGGTAGAGCTAAAGTGAAGAGACAAGGAACCGAGCGCTGAGAGCGAGACCGAGATGGCCTTTCGCCGGAGCACGCCCGAAGAGGTGAGTCCGGGCAGTCTCGCCCAGGACGCCGTCGACGAGATCACCTGGTATATGCGGGAGCACAAGATGTCCCGTGCTGATCTGGCCGCTTCAATGGGCGTTTCGCCGGGCAGGGTGAGCCAGATCCTGTCGGGAGACGAGAACCTCACGCTCCGCACACTCGGTGCCGTCGTCAAGGCGCTCGGCGCCCGCATCGAGTTCACGCTCAGCGAGGCCGAGGAGGAGTCCATCCTGCTCGTCGAAGAGACTCAGAGGTAGAGGACTCACGGGTGGGGCCTGAGCGGCGCGGCGATCCGTGACCGCGCCGGCGGCACGAACCTGGGCAGCGACCGATACCCGGCCCGATAGGCCGAGGCCAGCAGTCGCAGGACGTCGCTCTCCGCGTCATGCCGGAGGATGCCGTGTAACCGGGTCAGGTCATTGACATACCGCTCATACCTTGCCAGTCGCGTCTGCCGGGAGCCGCGCAACGCGGTGATCACCTTGGAGCGTGGCGCCCCGTCCTCGATCAGCGCCGCCACGTCCAGCCGCCGTTCGATCGCGTCCAGCCGGGCGTGCACCCGTTCCTTCCTGCGCTCCTCCGGTGAGAGGCGCTCGCCGATGCGCTCGTGGTAGCGGTGGGCGGCCATGCTCAACTCGTACACGCTCCACGAATCGTCCACCCGCCGCTCGCACCAGCGCCGCTGGTCCTCGGCCATCGCCTGGTCGAGCCGGGCCAGCAGCGACACCAGCCAGAACGTCGCCGCCTCCTTGGCCAGCGAGCGCCGCTCGTCCTCGCGGGAGCGCATCTGGCTCAGCCACAGTCCGCCCGGCGCGGCGGCGCCCAGCACCGTGGACAGAGAATTGCCCAGCAGCGCACCGCTCACCAGTGCCACACCGGAGGAGACCAGGCCGGTCAGCAGGATGATGACGACCGCCAGCCACCAGCCTGCGGGGCCGAAGGGCCGGCCCCTGCCCTGGCAGCGGAGCAGGAGGAATCCCGTGGCGGAGGCTATGGCCAGTGGCACCGTCAGCGCTATCTGTCCCGGCGTCACGTGCATCACGGAATCGGCCGCCGCTGTCACGTGCACCACGGAATCGGCCTCCCCCACAGATCGTTGTCTCCATAATCGCAGCGACCTCCGTTATTGGAAATGCCGTTGCATTAGGGATATGTCGCTCAGATACGGTGACATTCCACGTTGAAGGAACAGGAGTACCCCGACATGCCCGGCCCGCTGGTCGTCAACGACTCGGTCGTCATCCCGGACGCCGAGCTCGTCTGGCGTTTCTCCCGCTCTTCCGGCCCGGGCGGCCAGGGCGTCAACACCACCGACAGCCGGGTGGAACTCGTCTTCGACGTCTCCGCCACGACGGCTCTGTCACCGGCGCTCAAGGCCCGCGCCCTCGACCGGCTGGGCGCACCCACGATCACCATCGCCGCGTCGGAGTACCGCTCCCAGCTGCGCAACCGCGAGGCCGCCGAACAGCGCCTGGCCCAGCGCATCCGCGAGGCCATCGCGCCCCCGCCCAAGCGCCGCCGCGCCACCAAGCCCAGCCGGGGCTCGGTCGAGCGCCGCATCGCCACCAAGAAGCTCCGCTCCGACGTCAAGCGCCTGCGCCGCAGCCCCTGACCCGGGGACCGGCTATGCCGAAGGGCCCGTCAGGACGAGCCGGCCCGAGAACACCGGCCGCACGGTGAGCGGCACGGGGCAGAGCTGGCCGACGATCTCCCGTACCTGATCGCGCAGGTAGAGGGCCGTCAGACGGCCCTGGTCGTCGAAGTGCGGGCAGGTGGGCGAGAGCACCAGTTCGCTGCCCATCACGACCGCGCCCGCGCCGGTGAGCTCCTTGAACAGCTCGGCCTGCGCCCACATGGCGCCACAGGCGCGCACGCTGGCGCTCATCACGGCGACGCGCTTGCCCGCCAGGCGCCCGCCGGCCGCCATCCAGCGCAGCATGTGGCCCAGCTCAGCCGGGAGCAGGCTGTGCTCGGGCGCGGTGAGCAGCACCGCGTCGCACTCGTCGACCTTGCGGAGCAGGCCCGCCACCGGCTCGGGTACGGGGCCGAGCGCGTGGGGCGGAACCGCGCCGAGTCCCCGCCAGCACTCCAGGCGCACCCCCGGGGGCAGCTCCCTGCCCGTTGCCTCCAGCAATTTGTTGATAAATGATCCCGCGTGGAGGCTCGCGGCGATCCCGAAAATTTTCACCCTTCACTCCTAGAGATGTTGATGTGTTGCCCGTAGTCGGGAACCTTCCCGATGTCGGGGATGTCCAAGACCAGCTCCGGGTCAAGGGGAAGCACTGGCTTTGCCGGATGATGATCCCCATGGAATACACACGCGTGGGCGGCTCGGGCCTGAAGGTGTCGCGGATCGGCCTGGGCATGATGAGCTTCGGCGATCCGGCGGACTCGCCCTGGTTCCTGCCCGAGGAGGCCGCCGAGCCGATCGTGCGCCGGGCGGTGGACGGCGGGGTGACCTTCTTCGACACCGCCGACATGTACTCCGGCGGCGTCAGCGAGGAGATCACCGGCAGCCTGCTGCGCAGGTTCTTCGATCGCCGCGACGACTACGTGCTGGCGACCAAGGTCGGCTTCCCGATGGGCGAGGGGGCCAACGACCGGGGCCTGTCGCGCAGGCACATCCTGGACTCGATCGACGCCTCGCTGCGCCGGCTGGGCACCGACCACGTGGACCTGTACCAGATCCACCGCTGGGACGACGAGACGCCCGTCGAGGAGACCATGCGGGCGCTGCACGACGTGGTCAAGGCGGGCAAGGCCCGCTACATCGGCGCTTCCCTCATGTACGGCTGGCAGCTGGCCAAGGCGCAGCACGCGGCGAAGGCGGCGGGTCTGACCCGGTTCGTATCGATGCAGACCCGCTACAACCTCGCCTACCGGGAGGAGGAGCGCGAGGTGCTCCCCTACTGCGCCGACCAGGGCCTGGGCGTGCTGCCGTACAGTCCGCTCGCCCGCGGTCTGCTGGCCGGCGGGGAGGGGCGGGCCACCACCAGGGCGGCCCACGAGGACCGGGCGCCCGAGGACGAGGGGATCGTGGCGGCCCTGCGGGCCGTCGCCGGGGAGCGTGGCGTGCCGCCCGCGCGGGTGGCGCTGGCCTGGCTGCTCGGCAAGAGGCCCGGGAACGGCAACGGCGGCGTCGCCGCGCCGATCGTGGGGGCGACGCGCCCCGGCCAGCTGGACGACGCGCTGGCCGCCGTGGACCTCGTCCTCACCGCGGAGGAGGAGGCCCGCCTGGAGGCGCCGTACCGGCCGCGCGAGCCGTTCGGCTACGGCTGGTGATCACCTCCAGGGCTTGCTCGATCATCGCGTGGCGGCGCGTGCCTTGCGCTCGGCCCTGCGCTCGACGAACCTGGCCGCCGTCGTCTCGGTCTTGGCCAGGAACGCGGCCAGCTCCTCGCGGGCCTGCTCGCCGCCCGCGTCGAGGCCGGTCTTGTCGAACACGGCCCACTGCTTCAGGACCGGCATGAGCACGTCGTCGAGGTGCAGGCGCAGGTCGTAGATGCCCTCGTGGGCGATGATCATGGCCTTGCGGGTGAAGCCCTCGATGGTGGAGCCGGGCATCTGGAAGGTTTTGACGACGTCGGTCACGGCGCGCATGGTCTGGTTGGGGTCCAGCTCGAAGGCGGCCTTGAGCAGGTTGCGGTAGAAGAGCATGTGCAGGTTCTCGTCGGCGGCGATCCGGGCCAGCAGCCGCTCGCAGCCCTCGTCGCCGGAGGCCCGGCCGGTGTTGCGGTGCGCGATGCGGGTGGCCAGTTCCTGGAAGGAGACGTAGGCGAGCTGCTGGAGCATGGTGCCGTACTCGGTGGCGAAGCCCGCCTCCATATGCGCCATGCGGGCCCGCTCCAGCGCGACCGGGTCGACCGCGCGCGTCACCGTGAGGTAGTCGCGGATCGCGACGCCGTGCCGGCCCTCCTCGGCGGTCCAGCGGTGCACCCAGGTGCCCCAGGCGCCGTCACGGCCGAACGTCGTGGCGATCTCGTGGTGGTAGCTGGGCAGGTTGTCCTCGGTGAGGAGGTTGACGATGAGCGAGACCCGGGCGGCCTCGGGAAGCTTCGAGTCGCCGTCCTGCCATGCCTCGCCGCCGTAGACGCCGTCGAAGTCGCGGCCTTCGCTCCACGGAATGTACTCGTGGGGGAACCACTCTTTCGCCATGGCGTTATGGCGGTCCAGCTCCCCGGCGACCACGGGCTCCAGCTCGTGCAGAAGTTCCGTCTGAGTCATCGCCATCAAGATCGTCTCCCTGTAGTTACGGTACCGTAAGTTAGGCTACCCGAAGGTCACGGCGGCCAAATAGGGTGACCTTATGCGACCAAGTGTCCGGGGCGTCCTACTCGATCACGACGAGCGACTGATGATCTTCCGGCGGACGGTGCCGGGGCGCCAGGTCTACTGGTCGGTGCCCGGCGGCCACGTCGAGCCACAGGACGCGAGCCTGGAGCACACGCTGCACAGGGAGCTGCTGGAGGAGCTGGGCGCGACCGTCTCGAGCGTGACGCCACTGACCACGGTCACCTATCCGTGGCAGGGCGGGATCAAGACCCAGCACGTGTACGGCTGCCGCCTGGTCGCCATGGATCCGGCCCTGCGTCACGGGCCCGAGCTGGAGGACCCGTCGCGCGGCGAGTACGAGGTCGTGCGGTTACCGCTGCGCGAGACGGAGATCACCTCCCGGCACGTCGTCCCCGAGGCCGTGGCCGCCTACCTGTCGCGCAACATCAGCGCGCTGCCGCGCCTCATCGGCGATCCTCGATCTCCCACAGATGGTCGATGACGTGCCAGGCCGTCCGCCGCATGGCGTAGGCGGGCGGCCAGCCGGTGGTCTGCGGCGGCTGCCATGGACGTGACAGCACCTCGGCGAGCTCCTCGCGCATGGCGTCACGGTCCTCCCGGCTCTTGTACGGCTTGTGCCGTACGTCCACCTTCCTGGCGTAGGCGCGCTCGGCGTTCTCGACGTGCTCCATGACCTTCGACAGATCGCGCCCGCCGCCCCGCGGCCCCTTGCGCAGGTCCTCCGGCGACTCGGCGGAGACCTCGTCGAACAGCTCCCAGGCGGCGCGCAGCAGCGCCACCCAGCGGCCCGCGGTCTCGGCGTCGACCGGCGCCTGGTCCAGCTCGGGGATCGCGAACGGCGCGCCGAAGTCGGTCATCTCGCTGCCCGGCTCGCGGGCGACCACCACGGGATCACCCGGCTCGAACCGGAGCCCGGCCCGCCCGGCGATCACCCGGTAGCGCGGCACGTACTCCATGAGCAGGTCGATGGCCGCCTCCTCGCCCTTGGCCACGCGGCACCAGCCGGGCCACTCCAGCGAACAGGCGAAGACCTTCTTCGGGCCGACCTCCAGATAGATGCGCGTCATGCGGACGACCCTCCCAGGCATACCTGTCAACCGGCGTCAGGTTCAGATCAGCTCGATGAGATCCGCCACCGAGTCGACGACCAGCGAGGGCCGGTAGGGGAAGCGGTCGATCTGGTCGCGCTGGGTCACGCCGGTGAGCACCAGGATGGTGTAGAGCCCGGCCTCCATCCCGCACACGATGTCGGTGTCCATCCGGTCGCCGATCATCGCGGTGGTCTCGCTGTGGGCCTCGATCTCGTTGAGCGCGCTGCGCATCATCCGCGGGTTGGGCTTGCCGACGAAGTAGGGCTCGACCGAGGTGGCCTTGGTGATCATCGCGGCGACCGCGCCGCAGGCGGGCAGCGAGCCCTCGGTGGACGGGCCGATCGGGTCGGGGTTCGTGGCGATGAAGCGGGCGCCGCCCTCGATGAGGCGGATGGCCCGGGTGATCTGCGTGAAACTGTAGGTGCGGGTCTCACCGAGCACCACGTAGTCGGGGTCGAGGTCGGTCAGCACATAGCCGACCTCGTGCAGCGCGGTGGTCAGCCCGGCCTCGCCGATCACGTAGGCGGAGCCGCCCGGCCGCTGGTCGTGCAGGAACTGGGCGGTGGCCAGCGCCGAGGTCCAGATCGACTCGGCGGGCACCTCGAGGCCGGCGGCGGCCAGCCGTACCGAAAGGTCGCGCTGGGTGTAGATGGAGTTGTTGGTCAGCACCCGGAATTTCTTGCCGGACTCGCTGAGCTTTTTGATGAACACGTCGGCGCCCGGGACCGGCCTGCCTTCGTGCACGAGCACGCCGTCCATGTCGGAAAGCCAGGAATCGATCCGTTTACGCTGAGTCACCCGGCCCATCGTACAGAGTGTCCTATATCGACTTCCTGACTGGCACATGAAGAATGTTCTTCATGTCGTTCACTGAATCCGCGCGGGACATGCGGGACGATCTCGTCCGGCTGCGCCACTCGCTGCACACCACTCCGGAGATCGGCCTCACGCTGCCGCGTACCCAGGAGAAGGTCCTCACGGCGCTCGACGGGCTGCCTCTGGAGATCACCACCGGTAAGGCGCTCAGCTCGGTCACCGCCGTGCTCAGGGGCGGCCGGCCGGGCCCCGCCGTACTTCTGCGCGGTGACATGGACGCGCTGCCGGTCGCCGAACGCAACGACCTGCCCTACCGCTCGCAGATCGACGGGCAGATGCACGCGTGCGGCCACGACCTGCACACCACCATGCTCGCGGGCGCCGCGCACCTGCTCAGCGCGCGGCGCGAGGAACTGGCCGGGGACGTCATCTTCATGTTCCAGCCGGGCGAGGAGGGCCATGAAGGCGCCAAGTACATGATCGAGGAGGGCGTGCTGGACGCGGCGGGCGCGCGGCCCGTGGCGGCGTACGGGCTGCACGTCGTCTCGTCGATGCTGCCCCAGGGCCTGTTCGCCTCCCGGCCGGGGCCGCTCATGGCCGCGGCCGACGTGTTCAAGGTGACGGTGAAGGGGCGCGGCGGCCACGGCGCCAGCCCGCATCGCGCGCTCGACCCGATCCAGGCGGGCTGCGAGATGGTGGCGTCGCTGCAGACGATGGTGACCAGGTCGTTCGACGTGTTCGACCCGGTGCTGGTCACGGTCGGGTCCTTCCACGGGGGCACGGTCGACAACGTGATCCCGGACGAGGCGCGCTTCGAGGCGACGCTGCGCACGTTCTCGGCGGCCAACCGGACGCTGGCGAAACGGCGGCTGGTGGAGGTGGTCGAGGGGGTCGCGGCCGCGCACGGGCTGTCGGTCGAGACGTCGTTCGGGATGGGGTACCCGGTCACCGTGAACGATGCCACCGAGACGGAGTTCGTCTCCAGGACGGCGGAGGAGCTGTTCGGGCCCGGGCGGTTCCTCGTCACACCGCAGCCGGTGATGGGGTCGGAGGACTTCTCGTACGTGCTGGAGAACGTCCCGGGGGCGTTCGCCTTCCTGGGGGCCTGCCCGCCGGACCGCGATCCGGCGGTCGCGCCGTACAACCACTCCCCGGAGGCGCAGTTCGACGACGCCGTCCTGCCGGACGGCGCCGCCCTGTACGCCACTCTCGCCCAGTCCCGGCTGGCGTCCTGAAACTTTTTTACGGCCAGCATGGGCCGGCCCCACCCACCGACCGTGGCGGGGCCCTGTCCAGGGGAACGCTCCTCAGGTGGGATTAGCTGAGCGCCGTGACGTGCGCGTTGTCGACCGTCTGAGGAGGTTTCCGATGAAGGCCTGGATTCCGGACCCGGCCCGGCTGCTGATCATGGTGGACAAGCCCATACCAGAGCCGGGGATGGGTGAGGTGCTGGTCCAGGTCGAGGCCTGTGGGGTGTGCCGGACCGACCTGCACCTGATCGAAGGGGACCTGGCGCCCCGGCACCCGGGGATCTCGCCCGGCCATCAAGTCGTCGGGCGCGTGGTCAGCGGCGACGGGGACATCGGCGGGCGGGTCGGGGTCGCCTGGCTCCGGTGGACGTGCGGCGCCTGCCGGTACTGCCTGGCGGGTAAAGAGAATCTTTGCCCTTCGTCCGCCTACACCGGGTGGGACGCCGACGGCGGTTACGCAGAGTATCTGACCGTGCCCGCCGCCTACGTCTATCCCCTGCCCGAAGACCTGCCCGCCGAGACGCTGGCACCCCTGCTGTGCGCGGGGATCGTGGGCTATCGGGCGCTGCTGCGCGCCGAGGTGCCGGAGGGCGGGCGGCTCGGGGTCTACGGGTTCGGGGCGTCCGCCCATCTGACCGCCCAGGCGGCGATCGCCCATGGGGCCGTCGTCCACGTGGTGACCAGGTCCGCCGCCGCCAGGGAGCTGGCCCTGCGACTGGGCGCGGCGTCCGCCGGAGACAGGCCGCCCGAGCCGCTGGACGCGGCGATTCTGTTCGCGCCCGTAGGCGATCTGGTGCCCACCGCGCTGGAGGCGCTCGACCGGGGCGGCACGCTGGCCGTGGCCGGGATCCACCTCACCGACATCCCCACGCTGAACTACCAGCGCCACCTCTTCCAGGAACGGACGCTACGGAGCGTGACCGCCAACACCCGGGCCGACGGACGGGAATATTTCGACCTGGCACTCGGGCATCCGCCCCACGTGACGACGGCGCCCTACACCTTCGACAGGGCCGACGTAGCGCTCCGTGATCTGGCAGACGGGCAGGTCAACGGGGCTGCGGTCCTTATGCTGGATTGATGGCGCCGAGCTCCATCAAGAAGCCTATGAAGAAAAATTACATTACCCTCACAACATCTGGAGATTATTGACGTGACCTGTGCGTGACCGTAGGGTCCGGGCTAATCCCCCGCGATCCTCAACAGGTCCGAGACATCCCCCGGAGCGGTACATGAAGCGACTAGCAGCGGTAGTAGCGTTGCTGGGCCTGGCCACTGCCACAGCGTGCAGCAGTGGCTCCACCAACAAGTCCAGCTCGGGCGGTGGTGGCGGGCTCTTCACCACAATCGACGTCAACCGGCCGGGCCTCGATGCGAGTGCGCCGGCCAACCCGTACAACCCGAAGGGCAACTCCTTCTCGGGCTTCAACTCGATGCGCATCGCGTGGGTCAAGAACCACCTGACGGATCCCAACCAGGCTCTGCCCGGCATCGCCGCGAGCTGGGAGATCGCTCCGGACAACTCGTCCATCACGCTGAAGCTTCAGCCCAACGCCAAGTGGTCGGACGGCAAGCCGGTCACCGCCGAGGACGTCAAGATGTCCATCGGCATCGCGTACACGCAGGGCAGCACGGCCTTCTCGGTCACGCCCGGCGCGGCGGGCGCCGCCGCCGAGGTCACCGTCGTGGACCCGCAGACGCTGAAGATCACGCAGGACATGGCCAACCCCAGTCCGAAGTTCGCCCGCGGCGTGCTCGACACGGCGGTTCTGCCCGCCCACGTCTGGAGCAGCGTTCTTCCGGCGGACTTCTGGGACAAGCTCAAGGCCGCCCGTGGCGAGGGCGCGGAGGCCGAGAAGGCCCGCGAGGAGATCACCGCCCTGGGGCAGAAGGTGCTCACCTTCGCGCCGCCCAAGGACGTCTCCGCCGGCCCGTTCGTGCTGGAGCGGGTCAACCCCGGCGAGGCGCTGCTGGTCAAGAACAAGAGCTTCTTCAACGCCGCCAATGTGGCTCCGGCGCAGGTGAAGTTCCTCAACTACACCGGCAACGAGCAGATCTGGAACTACCTCACCGCCGGCAAGCTCGACGCCTCCGGGTTCGTCGCCGCTCCCACGGACGTGATGAACCGGATCAAGGCGGCCCCGGGCAGTGAGGTCATCAAGGGCTATTCGCCGGTGGCCGTGAGCATGGCCTTCAACCAGTCCAAGAAGCCGTACGACAACGTGCACGTGCGCCGGGGCCTGGCCTACCTCATCGACCGCGACCAGGTCACCAAGGTCGCCTCGCCCGAGGGTGGCACGCCGGCCATCACCACCACCGGCATCCACCAGAAGGCCGCGCAGGCCTGGATCCCCGACACGCTGCCGAAGCTCGATCCGTACAAGCCGGACGTGGCCAAGGCCGAGGCGGAGTTCAAGGACGCCGGCCTGACGAAGAAGGACGGCAAGTGGATGCTGGCCGACGGCAAGGCGTGGAAGGTGTCCATGCACGCGCCGGCCGGCTTCTCCGACTGGCTCTCGGCGCAGGAGAACATCAAGAGCCAGCTCATCAAGGCCGGCATCGACGCGGAGGTCGTGACCACCACGGACTACCCGCTCTACCTCGAGGAACTGTCGGCGGGCAAGTACGACGTGGGCTTCTGGCTCATGGCGCTCGGCCCCGCGCCGTATGACATCTTCCAGCGCCTCTACGGGGCCTCCAACGGCTGGACCAACGTCGCGGGCAAGATCGAGCACTCCCCGGCGGGCAAGGGCGGCAACTGGATGGGCGACCCCGAGCAGATCGAGGTCGACGGCGCCAAGATCAACCCGGGCGAGCTGACCGGCAAGCTCAACTCCGCCACCGAGGACCAGGCCAAGCCGATCATGGCGCAGCTGGCGACGGCGGCCAACCAGGACCTCCCGGTCATCCAGCTCTGGGACTACGTCAACAACCAGTTCGTCAACAACAGCCGATTCACCGGCTGGCCACACGACGACGAGATTCTCCGTCTCGGCACCGGCGTTCTCGCCTCTGGTGTGTGGATCCAGCTCGGCATGGTCAAGTCGAAGCAGTAAATTTATGATGATCATTACCCGGCGACTCGCGGGCCACCTGGCCCGCGGGTTCGTCATGATCCTGGTAGTCGCCACGATCAGCTTCTTCATCATCAACAACATCCCGGGCGACCCCATGGCCGCCCGCTACGAGAAGCTGGTCGAGGGGGGCATGGCGCCCGAGGCGGCCGCTCAGGCCGTCAAGGTGCTCTACGGGTTCCAGCCGACAGGCTCGCTCTGGCAGCAGTACACCGACTTCATGGGCGGCCTGCTCCACTTCGACCTCGGCGTCTCCGTCAGCAGGCCGGGCACTCCCGTGCTCGACGTGCTGACCGAAGCGGCCAAGTGGACCGTTCTACCGGTCCTGGTCGGCACCCTGCTCAGCTTCCTGGTCGGGGTCGTTCTCGGCGTGTACGCGGCGATCAAGCGCACGGGCAAGCTCGGCGACGCGCTGGCCATCTCCGGCTCGTTGCTGCACGGCATCCCGCAGTACGTGCTCGCGCTGCTGCTCGTGGTGATCTTCGCGACGCTGATCCCCATCCTGCCCGCGGACGGACCGGTGGACATCCTGTTCGATCCGGGCTTCAACGCCGGCTACATCGGCTCGCTCATCGAGCACGCCGTGCTGCCGGTCGTCACGTACGCGCTGTCGGCCTACGGCGGCTGGGTCCTGGCGATGAAGTCCAGCGTGGTCACCGTGCTGGGCGACGATTTCATCCTGGCCGCCGAGCTCCGGGGCATGAAGCGCTCGATCGTCTTCCGTTACATCGCGCGTAACGCGATCCTGCCGCTCTTCACGATCCTCGCCCTCTCCCTGGGGCTGCTCCTCGGTGGCGCCGTGTTCATCGAGAAGATCTTCAACTATCCGGGGCTGGGGCTGATGCTCATCGACAGCGTCAACGATCGCGACTACGCCCTGATGGGCGGCGCCTTCCTGCTGATCACCGCGTCGATCATCGTCGCGAACATCGTGGCCGACCTGTTCTACACGGTGATCGACCCACGGGTGCGGAGCGGAGAGGACGCGTCATGAGCGACACGCTGATCCCCGAGCCGACGATGTCCACCTCCGCGACCATGCGCCGGAACTTCTGGCTCGGCGTCTGGCGGGTGATGAAGCGCAAGCCCAGCCGGATGTTCGGTGTGATCATCATCGCCGGCTTCGCGTTCATGGGCGTCTTCGGGCCGATGTTCTTCCCGGCGCAGTTGCCGGACAATCCCAACGCCATCACCCAGCCGCCGAGCTGGGCTCACTGGTTCGGCACCGACCCTCAGGGCCGGGACGTGCTCGCGCTGGTCATCACCGGCTCGCGCTACGTCCTGCTGAGCGCCGCGGTGACCGCGCTCATCACGGTCGTCTTCGGTACCTCGCTCGGCCTGTTCTCCGGGTTCAAGCGGGGCCGCTGGGACACCGTGCTCATGCGGGTCACCGACATGAAGCTCACCATCCCCGGCCTGCCCCTGCTGCTGGTCCTGGCGACCGTCTGGAAGTTCGGCAGCCCGATCCAGATGGGCCTGGTGCTCGGCCTGCTGGGCTGGGGCGGCGTGGCGCGGGCGGTGCGCGCGCAGACCCTTTCCCTGCGTGAACGCGGCTTCATCGAGGCCGCGCGCGGCCTCGGCCTGTCCACGAGGCACATCATCAGCAAGGAACTGCTGCCCAGCATGGCGCCCTACATCGCGATGAACATGCTCATCGCGGTCACCGGCGCCGTCTACGCGCAGGTCGGCCTGTTCTTCCTCGGCGTCCTGCCCTATGAGTCGGACAACTGGGGTGTGATGCTCAATCTGGCCGTGTTCCAGGCAGGCGCCATGATCACCACGAACGCGCTCGGGTACCTGCTGGCGCCCCTGCTGGCGATCCTGCTGCTCACCCTGGGCATCGTGCTCGTGGTCGACGCCATGGACGAGATCTTCAACCCCCGGCTGCGTGAGGAGTAGCAGTGGCGGACCAAGCGCCGGGAGTGCGCATCGACGGCCTCACGGTCGTCTACAAGACGTCGGCGGGCGAGCTGCCCGCCGTACGCGGCATCAACCTGACCCTGGAGCCCGGCACGATCACCGGCATCGTCGGCGAGTCGGGGTCCGGCAAGTCCACGCTGGCCCTGTCACTGCTCAACGCGGTGCAGCCACCGGGCCGGATCTCAGCGGGCAGCGTCGAGATCGACGGGCTCGGCGACGTGGTCGGGCTCGCGGGCGAGCAACTGCGCAAGGCCAGGGGCGCCCATATCGGGTACGTCTTCCAGGCCGCCCAGAACTCGCTCAATCCGCTCAAGACCGTCGGCAAGCAGCTGCTCGACCTCGGCCGCTCGCACGGCGTCGAGGACCTGCGCGGGTTGGTCCGCGAGGCCAAGGAGCTGCTCGGCCGGATGGGCCTCGACGGGGCCCGCGTGCTGGACTCGCACCAGCATGAGCTGTCCGGCGGCATGCGGCAGCGGGTCGGCATCATGCTGGCGCTGGTGCTCAACGCGCACCTGGTCGTGCTGGACGAGCCGACGACCGCGCTCGACATGATCACCCAGGCGAACATCCTCAAGATTGTCCGCGAGGTGCACGCCGAACGCGGTCTGACCACCCTGGTGATCACGCACGACATCGGCGTGGTGGCCGAGGTGGCCGACCGGCTCGCGGTCATGTACGGCGGCCGGCTGGTCGAGCAGGGCCCCACCAGGCAGGTGCTGGGCTCGCCCCGCCACCCCTACACCAGGGGCCTGATCAGGGCCATCCCCCGGCTGGTCGGCGACATCGACGAGGCCCGGGCGCTGCCGGGACGCCCGCCGACGCTGGTGACGGTGCCGAAGGAGGGCTGCGTGTTCAGGGAGCGCTGCGAGCTGCGGATGGATGTCTGCGACACCGTCGATCCCACGGTCGTGGCGGACGGAGCCAGGGTCGTGGCCTGCCACGCCGTGTCGGTGAAGGAGCACGCCTCGTGATTACCGGAACGGGCATCACCAAGACGTTCAAGCAGCGGGGCAACGTGCTCGGCCACAGAGAGGTCCCGGCGCTGCGCGGTGTGGACTTCGAGATCGCCAAGGGCGGGTCCGCCTCGTTCATCGGCGAGTCGGGCTGCGGCAAGACCACGCTCGGGCGCATCATCGCCGGGCTGGAGACGTACGACGCGGGCGACATCGAGATCGACGGCACGCCCATGTCGCCGCTCAAGCACAAGCACCGGCAGCCGCACTTCCGCAAGATCCAGATGATCCACCAGGACCCGTACTCGGCCCTGAACCCGACCCGGACGATCTACCAGACGCTCCAGGCGCCGCTGGCGCTGCGGGCCGGGCAGACCGGCCGGTCCAAGGGGTGGATCGACGAGCGGGCCGCCGAGGTGCTGTCCCTGGTCGGCCTCGATCCGGGAACGGTCCTGTCGCGTTACCCGCACCAGCTCTCAGGCGGCATGCGGCAGCGCGTCGTGATCGCCCGCGCGCTGACCGTCGATCCCGAGATGCTCGTCGCCGACGAGGCGGTCTCGATGATCGACGTGTCGCTGCGGCTCGGCATCCTGGCGCTGCTGAAGGACCTGCGCGAGCGGCTCGGGGTCAGCGTGCTGTTCATCACGCACGACGTGGCCACCGCGCGCTACATCGGCGGCGACGGCGAGCTGTACGTCATCTACCGCGGCCAGGTCGTGGAGCGGGGCCCGGTCGACACGATCATCGCCGACCCGGTGCATCCGTACACGCAGTCCCTGCTGTCGGCGATCCCCGTGCTGCACGGGCTGGAACTGCCCGGCGAGGAGCCGGTGGTGCCGCTGGAGTCGCTGGCCGAGGGCCAGTCCGAGAGCGGGTGCCTGTTCGCGGCCCGGTGCCCGTTCCGCGGAGACGGGTGCACGGAGGAGCGGCCGCTGCTCCGGGTGACGGAAGGTGTTCCGCAGGAGCACGCCTGCTACTACCCGCAGCGGCGCAGCGTCATCGCCCGCCCGATGAGCGAGGTGTGACCCAGTGGCCCAGGCCGGCGATGCCGTGACGCCTGTCCGCCAGGCGAGCGCCGCCGCGGAGTTGCGGGACGCCGCGGAGGTGGCGCGGGCGGCGCTCACGCTGGACCCGGGCGAGGGGCCCGCCCTCGTCGACCGGTTGGCGAACCCGCCCACCGGCCGGCGCTGGACCGCCCTGGTGATCGATGGCGGGGTCGTCATGGCCTCGGTGTCCGGCAAGGATCCGGCCGTCGGACATATCGACCTGCTGGCCGTACACCCCGAGGTGCGGGGCCGGGGACACGGCCGGGAACTGGTCCGCGCGGCCGAGGAGTGGCTGCGCTCGGCGGGCGTGACGCAGGCGCGCTTCGCCGGGAACCCGCCCTGCTACGCCTGGCCGGGCATCGACGTGCGCTACACCGCCGCCGCGTGCCTGGCGGAGAGCCTCGGCTACGAGCGCTACCACATGGCCTGGAACATGACCGCCGGCCTCGCCACGGACCTGTCCGTCGACGACGACCTGGTACGGCTGGCCCAGCGGGACGTGTACGTCCACACGGCGGCCGAGCAGGGGCGCGAGCGGGTCGCCGCGTTCGTGCGCGAGCATTGGAACGAGAACTGGGCCTGGGAGGCCGTCAACGCCACCGGGCTGCACTACGCCGAGCGCGACGGCCGGATCCTGGGATTCGCCGCCTGGGGGTCGCGCCCCGCCTGGTTCGGGCCGATGGGGACGGCGCCCGAGGCGCGCGGGCTCGGCGTGGGCGGGGTGCTGCTCCGCCGCTGCCTGGCCGACATGCGCGCCGCCGGGCAGTCCAGCGCCCAGATCAGCTGGGTCGGGCCGCTGCGGTTCTACTCGCGGGCCGTGGGCGCGCGGACGGAACGCGTCTTCTGGCTCTATCGACGCGATCTGGCGTGATGTCACGCATAGAGCAGTCGTCCTTCGGGGTGGACGGGGTCCGGGCAGAGGGTGCGCGGGTCCTCCCCGGCGTCCAGGCACCGCGTGAGCGTGTCGGAGCCCCACAGGTGGTCCATGAACAGCTCGGGCCCCCACCAGGCGAACTCGCCGGGGTAGAGCGTACGGGCCACGTGCAGCATCGACAGTCCGGTCAGCACCGGCCGGTACGCGTCCCGGTCGTACACGTGCAGCTGGACTCCGTGCACGGTCGCGCCCGCGTGCTTGTGGAACATCGGCGTGAACCACGTCTCCCTGAACCGCACCCCCGGCAGGCCGAGCGCGTTGAGCGCGGGCGCGAACCGGTCATCGACGTACGGCGCGCCGACCAGCTCGAACGGCCGGGTGGTGCCGCGCCCCTCGGAGAAGTTCGTGCCCTCGAACAGCCCGGTGCCCGGATAGGCGTACGCGGTGTCGGTGGTCGGCATGTTGACCGACGGCATCACCCAGGGCAGCCCGGTCTCGCCGAACGTCATGCCACGCCACCAGCCGTCCATCCGCACCACCTGAAGGTCCAGGTCGAAGCCGAACAGCGTGGCCAACTCCCCCGCGGTCCTGCCGTGGCGCACCGGCAGCGGGAACCTGCCGACGAAGCTGGCGAACTCCAGATCGAGCAGCGGCCCCTCCTCGACGGTCCCGCCGAGCGGGTTGGGCCGGTCCAGCACCACGAACCGCAGGCCCAGCCGGCTCGCGGCGGCCATCAGGTCGTACATGGTCCAGATGTAGGTGTAGAAGCGGGTCCCCACGTCGGCGATGTCGAACACCAGCGTGTCCACGCCGGATCGCGCCACCACCTCGTCCAGCGCCGCGCCGGAGACCTTGTGCGTGTCGAAGACGGGCAGGCCGGTTCTGGCGTCGATCGTGTCGTGCTCGCTGGCGTTCGCCTGAGCGGTGCCCCGCATGCCGTGCTCAGGGCCGAACAGCGCCGTCAACGGCACTCCGGCCGCTCTGAGAGCGTCCGTCGTCGGGGTCAGATCAGGCAGGACGCCTGTGGGATTGGTGATCAGGCCCAGCCGGTCGCCGCCCACCAGGGTGGGATCCGTGGCCAGCCGTTCAGCGCCGGTGCGTACGTTCGTCATTAACCCATTGTCTGAAAGATATTTACAAGAGAGAAGTAGAGGGTGGAAATTAGCGTCATGATCAATCCGCTCCCTGAGCCGCCCACCGAACAGAGCGATCCCCGCTACAGCCAGATCGACCGGCTGCCGACGGATCAGGTCGCCCGGCTGATGAACCAGGCCGACGCCGCCGTGCCCGCCGCGGTCGCCGTCGTGATCCCGGCCATCTCCGCCGCCATCGACGCGATCGCCGCGCGCATGGCCGACGGCGGGCGGCTGCTGTACGTCGGCGCGGGTACGTCGGGGCGGTTGGCCGTGCTCGACGCCTCCGAGTGCCCGCCCACGTTCGGCACCGATCCGTCGCTCGTCCAGGGCGTCATCGCGGGCGGACTCGACGCGCTCACCCGCTCCGTCGAGGGCGCGGAGGACGACGCCGAAGCGGGCGCCGCCTCGCTCACGGCGCTGGAGGTGGACGCGCTCGACTCGGTGGTGGGCGTGTCGGCCAGCGGGCGTGCGCCCTTCGTCCTCGGTGCGCTGGCGGAGGCCACCCGCCGGGGCGCGCTGACCGTCGGCCTTTCGTGCAACGACGGCGCGCCCCTGTCGGCCGCCGCCGAGCACGCGATCGAGGTGGTGGTGGGACCTGAGGTGGTGACCGGCTCCACCCGTCTAAAGGCGGGCACGGCTCAGAAGCTGGTGCTCAACATGATCTCCACCATCTCCATGATCCGGCTCGGCCGTACGTACGGGAACAAGATGGTCGAGATGTCGGCGATGAACAGCAAGCTGGCGGACCGGGCGGTCCGCATGGTCAGCGACATCACCGGCGCCGACCACGACACGGCGGAAAATGCGCTGGACGCGGCGAGCGGCCAGGTGAAGATAGCGGTGCTGATGATCCAGCACGGGCTCGACGCCGGTGGGGCGCGGGCGCTGCTCGAATCGCACGGCGAGCGGCTCAGCGACGCGCTGAGCAGCTGACCGGCGGACGCCGGGCTTGTATTACAGGCCGGCCTGCTGCGCGGGCCGGATTCCTGGGTGAGCCGGATTCCTGGGTGAGCCGGATTCCTGGGTGAGCCGGAACTGCTCGTGGGCGCGGTGAACCCACGAGCCGGTGGATTTACGGGGAGGCTGGACGATGTCCGATCGGCTGGACGCCATCCTGGCGGACGGCGTGCCACGCGTGTGCTCGGCGGCGGTGGCGCTGATCGCCGTGGACGGCTCGGTCGCGGCCTCGGCCGTCGCCGGGGAGCTCGTCCGCTATGCCGACGCCGAAGGAACCCTGGCCGCCGACCGGCCACCGGCGGCCCGCGACTCGGTCTTCGACCTGGCGTCGATCAGCAAGCTGTTCACCACGGCCGTGGTGCTGTCGCTGGTCGAAGCGGGCCGCCTGGACCTCGACGAGCCGGTGGCGGCCTGGCTGCCGGTCGGCGACCCGCGAGTCACGCTGCGGCGCCTGCTCACCCACACGGCCGGTCTGCAGCCCACCCGACGCATCGATCTCGAACTCCCCGACGCCGACCCGGCCACACGCATGGCGGCGATGATCGGCACCCCGGTCACCGGCCCGGTCGGCGGTCCTTACCTCTACACCGACGTGGGCATGGTCATGGTGGGCCGCATCGCCGAGTTGGCGGGCGGCGCGCCGCTCGACACGCTGGTCGGCGAGCGGATCACCGGCCTCCTCGGCCTGGCGGACACGGGCTACCGGCCGGGACCGGCGACGCTCCCCCGGGTCGCCGCCACCGAATGGAAACCGGAGCGCCAAGGGTCCGCCGCCACCGACGGGCCGTCGGAACACCAGGGGACCGTCGCGGGCGGGACACCCGAGCCGCAGGTGCCCGGTTGTGTGCGGGGCGAGGTGCACGACGAGACCGCGTACGGGCTGGGCGGCGTGGCGGGGCACGCGGGCGTGTTCGCGACGGCCGACGACCTGCTGACGTTCGGCGAGACGCTACGGCTCGGCGGCGGCGGATTACTGCGCCCGGAGACCGTGGCCGAGATGCTCCGCGACCAGGGAGCGGAAGGCGCGGCGTTCCGGCACGGCCTCGGCGTACGCATCGGCGACCCGGCCATCGTGGGACCGCTGGGCGCCGCCGCCTTCGGCCACTCGGGGTTCACCGGCACCTCACTGGTCGTCGATCCGGTGCGCGGGCTGACCGTGGTGCTGCTGACGAACGCCGTACACCCGGTACGCGGCCGCGACGGCATCCGCGGCCTACGCCACGCGGTCGCCGCGGAGGCGCTCCGCCTCGCGGGCTGAAGCGCCGATGCGACACCCGGCCCGTTTTACGAGGACCAGGGTGCCGAGGTCACGTAGCTGGTGGAGCTCGGCGGGGCGATCGGCCCCGACGGGGTCGAGGACGACGGGGAATGCGGCGCCCAAGGGGAATCTCCCGGCTGATCTGGACGGATGGGAGTGAAGCGCACCGGCAGGTGCGCCAGCGACCGGTGGAACGGGCCCGGCCGCCACGGCAGTTCCGCACGCGGCACGGTCAGTTCGAGGTCACTCAGGTGAGAGGTCAGTCGCTCGATCGCGGTCACGGCGATGAGCAGGGCCGGGTCGCTGACCGGGCAGCGGTGCGGCCCGGCGCCGAAGCTCAGGTACGCGCCGCCGTCGGAGCGCAGCTCCTCAGGGACGTTGGTGGGCTCGGTGTTGGCCGCGGCGTAGGAGACGAGGACCAGCTCTTCCGGCTGGATCCAGGTGCCGTGGAAGTGCACGGGCTGGCGCACGAAGTACGGGCCGAAGTTCGCCATGGCGGGCTCGGCGCGCAGCGCCTCCATCACGGCGTCGTACGTGCTGAGCGCCCCGTTGGACAGGGAACTGTAGTAGCGGTCGTCACTGACCATCCGGGAGATCGCGTTGGAGATCAGGCTGGACGTGGGGTCGAAGCCCGCCGCCATGACGAGCACCACGGACTGCACCAGCTCATCGCCCTCCAGCCCGGCTGGATGGTCGATGAACCAGGAGGTCAGGTCGTCGCCCCGCTGGGCGTACTTGGACTGGATCAGCTCGCCGATGTACTGGCTGAAGGCGTCGCTGCCCCGTTTGCCCACCTCGCCGTCCGCTTCCATCATGTCCGACAGGGCCTTGCTCAGGGTGGCGCTGTCGGAGTCGGGCCGCCCGAAGAGCAGGTTGAAGACGCGCAGCGGGATGGGCCGGGCGAAGTCGGCGGCCAGGTCGGCCTCGCCCTTCGCGGCGAACTGGGCGATGAGCGAGTCGGACACCTCGATCACCATCTGGCGCAGCTTGTGCGGCTGGACCAGCGCGAAGCAGTCGGAGGCCACCTTCCGGTAGCGGGCGTGCTCGGCCCCGTCGGCGAACAGCGCGCTGGGCCGGTAGCCGAGCATGGCGATCATTCCCGCGGCTTCGGGAGTGTCGGGGAGCTGGGTCTGCCAGGCGCTGGGGTTCTTGCTCCAGACGCCGCCGGCGTTGGTGAGCACCTCCAGGGCGGCCTGGTAGCCGATCACCAGGTGGGCCCCGATGCCCGGGGAGATCTCCACGGGCGCGACCGCGCCGTGCCGCCGGCGCAGCTCCGCGTAGACCGCCTGCGGGTCCCTGGCGTACTCCTCCCCGTACAGCCGCCCGGCGTCGGGCATGTAGCGCAGGGTCATGACAGCACCAGCTCTCTGATGTGCTCCACCAGCGCGATCAGCGAGGCGCGGGCGGAGGCGGGGTCACGGGCGTCGCACACCACCAGCGGCGTGCTCGGGTCCAGGTCGAGCGCCTCGCGCACGGTTTCCAGCGGATAATCCGGCGAGTCGGGGAAGTGGTTGACGGCCACCGCGTAGCGGATGCCGGCGTTCTCCACCAGGTCGAGTACGGCGAAGCTGTCGTCGATGCGGCGGGTGTCGGCCAGCACCAGCACCCCCAGCGCGCCACGGACCAGCTCCTTCCACAGGACCTGGAACCGGGTCTGCCCCGGCGCCCCGAACAGGTAGAGCACCACACCCGGCAGGGTGAGACGGCCGAAGTCGATCGCGGTGGTCGTGGTCGTCTTCCGGTTCACGCCGGTGAGGTCGTCGACCAGTGTGCCCGCCTGGGTGAGCACCTCCTCGGTGTTGAGGGGCTTGATCTCCGAGAGCGCGTCCACGATGGTCGTCTTGCCCACACCGAACGGTCCTGCGATGACCAGTTTGACCGGGATGTGGTCGGTACTGATACGGCTGTCAGAGAGCGCGGAGGCCACTGAGCACCAACTCCAAGATCTCGATGTCGGGCAGGTCGGCGGCCGGCGGATCGCGGGTCAGCAGCGTTCCGCCGCCGACGAGCCCGGCGACCAGCAACCGCACCACGCAGTACGGCAGGCCCAGATGCGCGGCGCATTCGTACACCGACAACGGCCCGCCCTCCAGCAGGGCCAGCAGATGCGACCCCGGAGGGTCGAGCCCGTCGGTGGCGGCGTCGGGCACGATGGACACCAGGGTCGTGCGTTCGACGGTGATGTGCTCGGGCACGGTCAATCTCGCGGCGGCCATGTAGTCCGGGACGACCCGCCGCCGCTGCCGTCCGGAGGTCATGTCCGGGGCACCCTGGCCGCGCTGGCCTCGTCCAGAGCCTTGATCAGCTTCTGCACCTGGAGCTGCACCTCGTAGGCCAGCGAGCCGATGTTGACCGCTCCGGTGGCCGCGACGACGATGGCGGCGCGGTCGCCGGCCGGGGCGACGTAGTAGTAGCCGCTGCCGGCGGAGATGACGATGTCGACCACCTCGTCCTCGGAGCCGTCGCTGAGGCCGTCGCACAGGGCGCGGGCGGCCGCCAGGACGGAGCTCGTCATGGCGGCGGCGCGCTCGCCGGTCTCGGTGCTGACGTCGGACGAGCCGCCGAGGATGAGCCCGTCACGGCTCAGCACCACGCCGCGGGTGACTCCGGGCAGCGCCAGCAGGGGCGACAGGACCCAGGACACGTCGAGGGACAACGGGCGCCCCTTGGTCTGAACGCGACCGGAAGCACTGTGAGTGTCCATGGAGCGGTCATTTCCCTTCGGTGATGTCTTGCTGCTGCGGCGGGAGCGCTTCGCGGCGGCCCGCTTCGGCTCCGACCTGGAAGTCCCCCCACCGCTTCTGGGCCTCCTCCGGAGTGGTGAGCACCTTTCCGCCCGAGCCGTCGGCACCGCTGGAGCGGGTGGGCTTGGAGCCGGACGCGGCCCGCGCCGGCTGGCGGCGGCGCTGCGGCAGCGGCGCCAGCTCCTCCGTCTGGCGTTTCTGGGGCCCTGTCGCGGGTTCCGGACGGCGCGCTTCCGCCGGCTCGGACCGCACGGGCTCCGGCCGGAAGGCGGCCGCGGGTCCCGATCGGATGACCGTGGCGGCGGTCGGGACGCCGGCGCGGACCGGCTCGGGTGCCAGCACCGACGGCCTGCTGTCCTCGGGCATCTCCACCAGCAGGGCTGTCGGAATGCTCAGCACGGCCTGGACACCGCCGAAGGCGCTCTTCTTGATCGTGACCTGCATGCCGTAGTGCGCGACCTGGCGACCGATCGCGGCCCAGCCGGTGCGGGGCGGGTTGCCCAGGTCGACCAGGCGCACCGGGTGGGTGCCGCTCAGCAGGCGGGTCGCGCGGGCGTACTGCTCCTCGTTGAGGCCGACTCCGGCGTCGTCGATGACGATGGCGGCGCCGTTGTTGGTCTCGTGCACGGCGATGGTCACCTTCAGCGTGCCGTGGGAGTGGTGGACCGCGTTGGCCAGCAGCTCGGCGGTGGTGAACAGGATCGACTCCGCGGCCCGGGCGGCGACCCCGATCCGGCGGCGCAGGTGGTTGGCCGGGCCCTCGATGCGCTGCTCGAAGTTCTCCACCCGTGAGATGGCGCCCACCATGAGGTCCACGAGATAGGTGTCGTCACGCGACAGGCCGGGCGTGGCGCCGCAGGCGATGCCGGTGACCTGCACGCGGCGGATGATGAGTTCGTTGAACATGTCGAGCCCCAGCACCTCGCGCAGCAGCGCGGTGTGCTCGTCGCCGCTGTAACGCTGTTGCACGTCCGCGAGCAGGTCCTGGGCGCGTAGTGCCTGGGTCTGCACGCGGGCTATCGCGCCTCTGACGACCGCCTGGGCCGCCTCGTCGATGCGCTCGCCCTCCTCGCGGACGCCGCGGGTGAGCGTGTCGAGGATGGCGCGGTGCAGCCGGTCGACGTTCGTGCCGGCGAGCGCCGGGTTCTGTACGCCGGGCACGATCACGTGCGGGGCGCGCAGGTGCGACAGCAGGGCGGGAATCCGCTTCGAGACCAGGTACTCGCTCTCGGCGTGCACGAGGTCCTGCTGGGCGCGCGCCTCGCGCAGTAACTCCGCGCTCTCCTTGGCCTGGCGCTCCGCGCGCACCAGCCGCTGGTCCCTGGCGCTGGACTCGCCCGTCAGGTGCACTTGGGCCTGACGGGCCTGAACGAGCTGCCCACGGGCCTGGGCGAGGTCGCGGCGTACCCGCGTGTGGAGGATCAGGACGCCCACGAGGGCGAGGGCGAGAACGGCGGCGCCGATCATTATCGGGACGCTGAAGGAGTCTGGCGGCATGGCGATCCTGGGGTCGGGGGAAAACCGGCGGACAGCTATTGACCGCCGGAGAGCCTGCGCTAGCGGCGCGTGGGGGTCTCGCGCAGCGGCAGGCTGGGATCGCGTCGGTGTGACGCGCGCCCTTCCGCGACGCCGGCACGGTTGAGTGCCTGATGCGGTTCGGACTGAGGCATGGCCGGGCCAGGCGACATGGGCATCCTCGGTCTCGGCGGAACGATGGGCAAACAGGAAAGCGGGATTTCCAGAAGGTCACGATAGTCTACGGTGCGTAAGATCGTAACTGCGTTCGGCCATATATCATGATATTTGTCGGGATTGATCGGCTTCGCCGAGGTCGAAGGCGACGTCGGCGAGGTGGACCGTCCGCACCTCCGGGTCGTCGAGGAGCTTGCGCAGGTCGGCCAGTTTCCAGCGGTCGACGACGAGCCCGTACACGCCGCCGTCCTCGGCGTCCTCGGTGAGCAGCTCGTAGTACAGGTCGAACTCGTCGAGGTCATCCCCCTCGTTGAGCAGCCCGACCCACCGGCGGAACTCCGCCAGCGCCGCCACCGGCTCGGTCTCGCACTGATAGGTGACCTCCGCCGAGAAGCCGTCCTTGGTCATGCCGCGGTTCCAGACGACCGCGTTCACCGCGGGCGGATCGCTGGAGTCGTCGTAGGAGGACAGCGAGTAGAGGTAGGAGACGTCCTCTCCTCCGCAGATGCTGTGCCTCCGGTTGAAGGCGACGAGCCGATCGGTGGTCATCGTGCCCGCGAACTCCACGACCGCGACGGCGTCGAGCGTCTGGGGAAGTGCGTCGATGGCCTTCCGGGCCGCTTCCTTCAGCCCTTCGTCGACGTCGGGGGCCTCCCGCACGGAATCGATCGCGTAGGCCAGGCTGCCGGACGGCCCGTCGAGGGAGGGAGCCCGGACGGACCCGAACGAGTTCTCCACGATCTCGTACTCCTCCTCACCCTCGCTGGGACCGGCCTTGCGCGGCTCCCCCCACAGCGTGTAAGTCGTCCCCCGCAGTCCCCCGCCATCGGTGTGGCCGTTCGCCAAGCGCTTGTCCGGGTTCACGACGCGGGCGGCCGTGCCGTACACCTGGGCCGTCCGCTCGTCGTCGAAGTCGACGAACAGCCACAGGACCCGCTCGCCCACGCCGAGGACCAGTAACAGCGCCGCGGTGACGGCCACGACCTTGACAAGGGACTTGGCCACATATGCCCAGTCGGGCTCTCTCACGTTCATCGCCGCACACTACTAGATCTAGATCAACTTCGAGCATATATCGGGCAATTTATAACAATCGCGTCAGTCGTCTACTACGGCGAGCATTTTTGACAATCCGCCCATAGAAGCCATTCATTCCCTCAAGAAACAGACCCGATCCTGCGACGTTGCTAAAGCCGTTATATTGCATGATTCTTCGGCCATAGCGGTTTATGATGGCTTCCTGTGCACGGGACCCGGGGAATCCCGTTATAGAGGTAACAGGGGGACATGAGGCATGGAGTGGTTTCTCGGTCTCATCGGGGGAACTCTGATCAAGGGCTTCGTCAACTTGATTCCGCAACTCATCGGCGACGAATTACGCACCCGCGGCGTCATCCGTACGATGAACCACCAAGACCGACTGAGCCAGGTCGCCGACGAACGACGGCATGCCGCGCGGATGGCCTACCTGGACGAAGAGCATCAGCGACAACTCCTGTTGGAACGTTACAAAAACCTGAACACCCACTATCCGCTGGGCACCATCGGGCGGCTGCGCTCGATGACCACCGATCAGCGGCCGGCGGTGCTGGTCTCGCCGATGAGCTTCGCCGGTGGGACGAGTGGGCGGGTCCCCGGTCTGGTCCACGACGCGTTACGCCAGATCCCGGACTTCTCCCGGCACGCCGCGCTGCACACCGGGGCGTTCGTCAGCGACAGCGGGGTGAGCCGGCTGATCGAGGGCTCGACGGGTGCGGCGGAGATCAGCGCCCTGGAGTTCCCCTCGCACCCGGCGGTGCTCGTCTACTTCGAAGCCGACGGAGATCACCTCAACGCGTTCGCGTACCTGAGCTCCCTCTTCCCGACGATCGACGGTCAGACGGGCTTCCCGATCCGGATCGCGTGCTTCGGCTGGGACGACCGGACGACCACGGACCGGCCCGGCGAGGGCGCGCTGCCTGTCTGGCAGTACGTCAACATGACCGAGCTGGACTACCCGGACGAGCAGATCGTCGCGGGGATCGTGGCCTGGTTCGTACTGACCTGCGTGGAGACCTACTGGCAGCTACGCGGCGCCGCGGTGAGCCTGCGCCCGGACACGGCCGGGCCCGTCGGCGGTCCCGTGCCCGGCCCGGTGGGCGCACCGGCTCAGGCCATCGGAGCCCAGGAGGTCGGGGCACAGGACGTGTTCGCCTGCCGGGTGGAGATGGAAGTCATGGAACTCGAGCGACGGGGCTTCACCGTGGAGACCCTGGAGCTCGATCGAGATCGCGTGGCGCTGATCGTCTCGACGAACGCCCTGGGGGTTTCGTTCGTGCTCGACGCCGGCTTCCCCGCCACTCCGCCCGACGTCTTCTTCGTGGAGGACACCGGACCGGAGCACCTCGAGCTCGACGCGTCCATCTGGTCACCGGAACGGACCCTGCTGGACATCGTGGAGGTGCTCGGATGAGCGAACATTTCGTGGTCCGCATCTACGAGTCCGAGCTCGCGGTGATCACCGACGAGACAGTGGACCATCACGAGCTGGAGACCGGTGGCAGCCTCTTCGGCCTCTTCGGCCACGGCGGCGGGCCGACCGTCTTCCTCGCGACGCGTCCGGCGGGAGAGGTCCTGAAACGACAGGCCTCTCTGGAACTCGACCCGCAGGTGACCCGCGCGCTCGAGCAGGTCGCCTGGGACGGGTTCGGGGTCCAGTGCATCGGCATGTGGCACTCCCATCACTGGATCGGTCTGATGGAACCGAGCAGTGGCGACCGTGAACGTACCCGCAGGTACGCGCAGAAGTATCACCGTCCGCAGTACACCGAGATACTCGCCAACTTCGTCAGCCAGGAACCGCCGAATTCCCGGCGCGGCCTGGGCAGGCCCGGGACCGACTACCGCGTCCAGCTCACGCCCTTCTTCTATCTGGACGCCCGCAACCTCACCAGGGCGGAGACCTTCTTCCACGTGCTCCCCGGGGAGAGCCCGCTGCGCGGCACCCTCGCCAGGCTGGTGGGCGGGCTCGTGGACAGACCTGGCCTCAGCACGGCCATGCGGCCCGCTCCGCGCCTCCCGCAGGACTCCTACCGGCTCGCCGGGTCAGCCGCGTCGGCGGTGTCCGGGTGGCGGCGCTTCGTCTCTGGCGTACGGCCGGACTCCGGGGACGTCGGCGAGGTCGCCGACGACCATCGCGCTGACGATTCACTTGAGACCTCGCACGTCAAGCCGGCAACCGAGGAGCCGGCCGGCAGCTCGGCGGTCTCCGAGAAGCGGCCGGACGATCCGGAGCGACCGCGAGATGCCACGGACCTCTCAGCGGCTCCCGCGAAGCCGCCGCAGCCGTCGCTGTCCTCTGGAGGCCGGAGCACGTTCCTGCCGATCCCTGATCTCCCCGACTTCGTCACGCAGTACATCGAGCCCGCGGTGCAGCCGCTGGCCGGTCATTACGACGTCGAGGTCAAGGTGATCCACGCGGACCGCATCGCCGTGATCGTGCGAATTCCCGGCCGCGCGACGCGTCTTCTCCTGTTCGCCGCGTGGGACGGCGAACGTGCGGTCACCGCGGACTGCAGGGTCGCGGTGGTCCGCGGGAAGTCGCAGGAGGTCGTGGAATGGCGCGCGCGGCAGTGGGCGGACCTGTACGACCTGCGCGTCCCGCTGAAGTGGGGAGTGCTGCTGCTGGAAAAGCTTCGTTGAATTCTAGGGGGGAACTGTGGCCTGGGATTACTACCAGAGGATACGACTCGTCGATGACTCGAACGGGCTGCGGACGTACTTCCCGTCCTTCAGCTTCTATGAGCCGACCGGTCACACATATGTCAGCGGCTACTGGACGAGCAACATGGGCAACGGCTACGGGATGACGATCACCGTACCGCCCGGTTACCCGGACGAGTGCCCGAGCACCTACATCAGTTATCCCAGCCCGTTGCAGGGCTATATGGGGTGGCGGACGATCGAGTCTTATGGCACCAGCCACGATATGCACACCTGGAAGACCGATCAGCCGGGGTGGGTGAAGATCTGCACTTATCGCCCCGAGCACTGGTCGGTCGAGCACTCGATGCTGAAGATAGTCGAGAAAGGCCTGCTGTGGATCGTCGCGTATGAATGCCATCTGCAGGACGGCAAGCCGATCAAGAATTTTCTCATAGACGCGTGAAAGAACCGAAATCGCAGGAGGCCCCCATGGCCACGGATAAACACAACGACATCCGGGCGTTCATGGAACAGATGAAGGCATCGGGGGGAAACCCGCCGTCCGGCAAGCGGATGGTGCTCAACCCGCAGACCGGCAAGTTCGAGGTGCGCTCGGTCGGCGACCGGCCCGGCGACCAGATCCCGAACGTGTCTGCCGAGGACATGAAGGCGTTCGCTCATGACTGACCAGGCGACCGTGCCCCGCCACGTGGTGTTCACCGACAGCGCGCTCGCCGTCATCGCGAGAGTCGCGACGCCCGGCCCGATGAGGCTGGGCCTGCGGCTGAGTGACCAGGGCGACCTGGCAACGGTCGAGGGAGCGGCCGGCGACGACGTTCTGGTGCTGCCGGAACAGCCCGCGGACGACTGGGTCCTCGACGAGCCCGGCCCGCTGATCGTGTGCTGGACCGGAGACGACGGCATCCGCGCGCATCGCACGTCCGGCTTGGGCCGGCCGGTCGGGGAACGGCTCGGGACCTCCGTGGTCCCCGCCGCCGCGGACGCCTTCGAGCGAGTGCACGGCATCTTCGAGACCGACGTGCTCCGGAAGAAGTCCGTCGCGGTGCTCGGCCTGGGCTCCGGCGGCAGCTTCATCGTGCGCGAACTCGCCAAAGCCGGAGTCGGCCGCTTCCTGCTCCTCGACCATGACCGGCTCGAGGTGGGGAACGTCTCGCGGCACGAGTGCGGGCTCGCGGACGTCGGCCGGCTGAAGGCCAACGCGATGCGCGACGTCGTACATCAGCACCATCCCGCCGCGCGGGTCTTCACCAGCGGCCTGCACCTGAACGGAGAGACCCGCCGGCAGGTCAGGGACCTGATCAAGTACATCGAGGCGGATCTGGTGATCTGCGCGACCGACACCCGGGAGAGCCGGCTGCTGATCAACCGGATGTGCCTGCAGGCGGGACTTCCGCTGATCCTCGGGGGTGTCTACCGTCGCGCGTACGGCGGCATCGTGCAGCGGGTCGTCCCCGGTCTGACGCCCTGTTACCAGTGCTTCGTACAGGCGCTTCCCGAACAGGCCGCCGACAACGAGATCAGCAGCGCGGAGGACGCCGCGCGCGTCTCCTACACCGACCGCGCGGTGGCCCCGCAGCCGGGACTGTCCACCGACATCGTGCCCATCGCCCTCCACATGGTCAAGCTGGCGTTGCTGGAACTGCTCGACGGCGAGTCACCCGCCTTCGCCACCCTCGGCGCCGACCTCGTCGCCCCGATCCACCAGTGGATCAACCGCCGGGAGCTGGCCCACGCGGGACTCGAGCCGATGGGGGTCTCCATCGACCAGCAGAGCGTGCTCCGCTGGTACGGAGTACTCCTCCACCAGCTCGAGGACTGCGCGGTCTGCGCGACCGGCTCCGACGCGGCCAAGTCGGAAGACGACGAGTACTTCGGCGGCCCCGAACCGGCCTGACCGGTTATACCGTGCCGATCGCTGACTCGTGCAGGAACGATCGCAGTTCGGCTGTGTCGATGATGTGCGCCAGTCTCGGGAAGACGCTGGTCATCAGGGTGTGGTGGGCTTGCGGGTCCGGGTCGGTGACGCCGTCGGACAGGATATAGAGCTGGTAGTCGCGGTCGGCGGCGTCGATGACGGTGGACAGGACGACGCCGCTGGTGGTGAGGCCGGCGATGACCAGGGTGGTGATTCCGCGATCCCGGAGCTGCCGGTCGAGGTCTGTCGTGGACAGGGCGCCGTAGCGGGTCTTGCGGACGATGATGTCACCGGGCTCGGGGGCGAGCTGATCGTGAAAGGCGGTGGCGGGATCCTCGTGGTGCATGAGGCGCTGCCGGCCGATGAAGGAGAAGGTCTTGTTGGCCGGCGGGATCGCCGCCCAGTCGGCTTCGGTGAAGCCCACCCGCACATAGGCGATGGCGGCACCGTGGGCTCGCATGTCGGCGATGGTGCCGGCTACCCGTGACAGCAGCGCTTCGGGGTTGGCCGGCTCGGGGAGCGAGGCCAGGATGGCCGGCTGGTAGTCCATGACGAGCAGTGCGGCCGTCCGAGGGTCCAGCGCCGGGGTGGTGACGGTCATGTCGCTCCTTGGGTGATGTAGGGGTTCCGGGGCCGGATGAGGCGTTTTTCGCGCTCGCGGTGGCGGCTTCACCGCCTTGTAGTCCCTCGGCGCCGCTCATCAAATCGGAGCCTGACGCGGGGTGTCCAACAACTGACAGGCCGGCAGAGACAACCAGGAGTTGTTCATGGAGCTGGGACCTCGGGCCGTCAGGAACTTCCTCGCAAGCGATCGTCTACTCTTTCGGAGGTGGCGAACGCATCTGAAGATCTCGCATTGCCCACCGCCCTGGCCGAGGTGGCCGAGGTCGGCTTCGAGTGGGAGTGGGACGAGGAGACCGACGAGGCCAGCGGCTGTGATTTCGAGCCGTACGACCAGTTCGAGGAGCCCGACCGGACAGCGTGGTGGTTTCGCCTGTGGACCGGCAACCAAGAGGTCGACGGCAGCGAGTTCCGCTTCTTCGGCACGACCGGGGCGGGTGACTACACCGGCTTCTGGCTGGTACGGCCCGACACGGCGATCACCGACCAGCCCGTCGTCTACATCGGTTCCGAGGGTGAGTATGGTGTGATCGCCCGCGATCTCGGCGACCTCCTCTGGCTGTTCGCCGCCGGCCTGGGCCCCGCCGAGGCCTTCACGGACCCCGGCTCCCCGGCAGAGCCGAACGAGGCCTTCCACGCCATCGCCGAGCGACACGCACCCGGCCGCCGCCGCTCCCCCAGCGAGATCGTGACTGGCGCACGAGCGGAGTTCCCGCATTTCCCGGATCTCATCGATGCGATGTGCCGCTGAACGGCACTTGTGACTGCGATCAGGTCTCTTCGAGGACGTGCACCTGGGGGAGGCTGCGGTGGCGGTGGTGGGCTTGGGCGATCGCAGCGAGGTTGTCGCGGCCCAGGGCACGGTAGGCCATGGTGAGTAGTTCGCTGGCGTGGTGTTCGAGCTCGGGGTCTCCCGCGCTGATCCAGTGCAGGTCACGGCCGAGGGTGAGAGCGTCGGCGGGGTGTCCGGCCTCGCAGCGGCGCCGTGCCTCGGCGACGTGGGCTTCACGGGCGGCTGGATCGTCGGTCAGCTCTTTTTGCAGGGCCGTGCAGAAGTCGTAGTCCTCCCACGGCCTCTGACGGCCGCGCTCAATTGCGGTGTCACCGTCGACGAGCGCGCCGCCGCCGTCCAGAGTCTCGATCCGATCCGGATCTCCGCGCTCGAGCAGTTCTGGCGAGTCCTTGTAAGCGTTGTGGTAGTCCTCGCCCTGCTCGTCGCGGTCGCCGGTCTCGAAGGTCATCAGGACCTCGCGCAGGAGCCGTAGCCGGTGCCGTCGTACGACCACCTCGAGGTCCATGGGATCGGCCGGCTCATCGTCCCAATCTCCGAGGTGGCGCCAACCCCATTCGAGCGTGTTCCGGACGGCCTCGAGAGGGGTACGCGACGGGAGACCCACGCCGCCACCATCGTTGTTGTAGTAGGAGGCGACGCCGGTGCAGGTGCGTCCGTCGTCGTACCAGAGCCCGAAGTGCAGCCCGTCGCCGCCGCCGTGCATGAACGTGAGGAACTCGGGCGGGTCGCGGTAGTAGCGGCCGTGTACGCGCACATCGATGCCGGCCCGGGAACCGCGAGCGGGATCATCGAACAGGTCCATGATCCCGAACGGGTACAGTTCCAGGTCGTCGAGGGCCTGCTTTCCGGTCGGGCCCAGGGACAGCAGGAAGGCCCGGAACCGGAAGATCGAGTCGGGCAGCTGGAATCCCCAGTCGCGGGCAAGGCGTTCCTCGATCGCGGCGCGCTCGTGCTCCACCTGGGCCACAGCAGCCGACTGGTCTTGTGGTTGATTCGCCGCCCTCCACACCGCGTAGTCCCGCAAATCGGCGGCGGAACGCGCTGCGGCCCGCCGACGGTCGGCCCGTTCCCACAGCGTCGGCGGCGGATCGGGCTGCCCGAATATCGTGGCCAGCAACTGTTCTTCGGCATGGGAGCGGTCGATGGCCGGATACCGCGACCGGCGTTCTTCCCGGGCGGCCGCAGCCGGCAGCCAGCGGCCGGAGTCGGCCGCCACCCGCCGTCTCGCCTCACCGGCCGGCAGCGGAGCGATCTCCTGATCGAACGCGCGCAACGCCACCGCCTTGCGCTGCCGCACATCGGCGTCAACCTCGGCACACAACGCGGTGTAAGCGTCCCACTCCTGGGCCAGATCCTCCTCGGGAAGATCGACACGCTCGAGAAAGAACTCGAACTTCGCCCCATACTCGAGATCGTCGTATTGCGCCGCTATCCGCTCCCGCAGCCCCGCAAGGACCTCCTCGTCGGCCTCCGCCTCGCTGGACCACAGCTCGGGTACGTCCTCGGGATGCTCTATCTGGTCCCGATGGAGTTCCACCGCTGTTTGCCGGCCAAATATCGTCACCTGCGCTGTCAGCCTGTCACCGTCCACAGAGACGAGCTCCGCATCAAAGCTGGCGAACGGGCCATCGACAATCCTCACGAACTGACGCTCCACGGTGGGTCCCCTCCCGGACAATCACTGGGCCAGATGATAGAGATCGCCACGGACATACGGGCCCGACAACCGCTGTGGTCCCGCTGGGTCAAGTCGCTGCCGGCCCGAACAGGCGGTCCAGGTGGTAGTCGCCGGCGACTTCGGTACGCGGGTCACGATCGGGGGCGATGTATTGGCGCCGAATGTGCGCGCGTCGTCTGCCGGATGTCGCGGTTTGTCGACGGCTGCCACCGTCGGTTGCGGCCGTGACACGACCATGACACGGCACGGACGAGGCAGAGACACGGCTGGCCGACAGTGGACGTGCTCGACCGGCGGGCGACTTACGGAGCGTGAGGCGAAGCAATCCGGCCACCCGCACCTGGACGACGCTGTACGGCCTGGCGTCACGGCGTCGCCCTCATCAAAGCAGGGCGAGAGAAACCGGCCGGAGCTGCTGTGACCGTCCGTCGGACAGAAACGTTACGGCGAAGGTGATCACGAAAAGGAGAAGACATGGCTGATGGCAGGCAATGGGACCGACGTTCGCTGTTGCGGGGCGCCGCAGTGGTGGCCGGTGCGGCCGCGACCGCACCGCTGCTGGGCAAGACCGCCACGGCGGCCACGGCGTCAGTCGGCACCGATGCCGCGGACGCGCTGTTCAAAGCCGGCAAGTTCGAGGAGGCCGGCCGCGCGTACGAGAAGATCCTGAACACCGACCCCACGAACCTGCGCGCGGCCCGCCAGCGCGGCTATGTGGGGCTACTGTCCAACCGGTTCCCCGAGGCCGAGAAGTACCTCAAGATGGCCCTCCATCTGGCGCCCGACGACAAGGACACCAACTACTTCCTGGCCGACTGCTACATGCGGCAGGACAAATTCGCCCTGTCCGCACGATGCTGGCAGGCGACCGGCGACGATACCTACGCCAAGTGGTTCGCGGCGATCAGCGGCGAGGCGTATCAGATCCACGGCGACATCGCGCGGGTGGAAATCAAGCAGATGGACCCGTTTCCGCTGGTGGAGGCCTCGCTCAACGGCGGACCGGCGAGGCGCTTCCTGCCCTACACCGGCGCCCCGAATCTGAACCTGCGCGGGTCGGTGGCCAAGGAGGCCGGGCTGAGCCCCATCTTCAGTGAGGAGACCGATTTCGGGCAGGGCACCGTATGGGCGCACTACGGAATGCTGGACTCCTTCAAGCTGGGCGACATCGAGCTGCGCAACATCCCCGTGGGCTGGTCGGAGACGGAGTCGGGCGAAGACGTCGACACCGACAGCGACGGCCTGATCGGCACCTGGGTGTTCTACCACCTGCTGACCACCTTCGACTACGCGGGCCGGTCGCTGATCCTGCGCCGCCCGACCCCCGAGGCGGCCGACAAGGCACGCGCCGCCGCCGAACGGGCGGGCGTCAAGCCCCTGCCGCTGTGGCTGGCCCGTGAGCACCAGCTGCACAGCCTGGGCAGCATCGCCGGCGGCGCCAGCTCCGGCCCACGGGTGGTGGGCGTGAACTTCGGCGGAATCGGCGAGATCGTCGCGGGTATGCACGGGGAAACGGCCAAGCAGTTGCAGATCCGCACCGACTACGACCGCCCGGTCGAGACTGCTGCCCACAACCACCCAGTTGTCGCCTACCCCTGCTACCCGAAGGAGATCCGCCTCGGCCACGCCGTGGCCAAGGACGTCTACTGCTACACGAACCCACAGGCCGCGATCGCCCCCTTCGGGTTCGACCTGCTGGCCCACCTCGCCCACTGCTTCTGGAAGCCCTACAACATCACCCTCGACTTCACCGACATGAAGCTCTACCTCGCCTCCGGCAAGGCCGCCTGATCACCGCGACCGCACGGGCGTCATAGGAGCTACCTGGAACTGCCGGCTGCCACGGGCGACGGGGTGCGGACCAGACGCCCTCACCCCGTCGCCCGGGAGTGAGCCGGCCACCGGAGCAGCAGCCACGCGCGGTCAAGCAGGGCAAGCGGGTAGAGGTACGTCGGGGACCAGCGTCACCTACGCCATGCCCGATGGCCATTCGTCCAGGGAGGCTTGACGCTTACCGAGGGTAAGGACGGACGCACGGAGTTGGTACTCCTGACGAACGCCACACACCCCGTACGCGGCCGCGACCTGCGGCTGGCGGCGTCCTGACACCGGACCGTGGAAGTGTTCCGTCCCGGCCGATGCGCGTGCCAGCAGTCCAGGGAGCCCAAGATGGCGTGACCTAATCCCGATCACGGCGCGAGACCCGGTAAGCATGTGGTGGACGGACGAACGGTATCGACTGAGAAAGCAGAGGCGCCGCGATGCGTGATGAGCTGACTGTGCGGCCGATGGGCAGGGTCGGGTTGCCGGTCACGCCGGTGGGGATCGGGTTGGCCGCGCTGGGCCGGCCGGCGTACATCACACTCGGCAGGGACGAAGATCTCGGCGGTGATCGCAGCGTCCCCGCGATGCGGGCGCGGACCTGGGCGGTGCTGGATGCGGCGCTGGCGGCCGGCGTACGGTACTTCGACGTGGCCCGCTCCTACGGCAGGGCCGAGGAGTTTCTCGCCGGCTGGCTGCGTGAGCGCGCCATCGCGCCCGGGACCGTCACCGTGGGGTCGAAATGGGGGTACGCCTACGTCGGCGACTGGCAGATGGACGCCGACCGGCACGAGGTGAAGGAACTGTCCGCCGACCGGCTGCGCCACCAGCTGGACCAGACCCGAGAGCTGCTGGGCGAGCATCTTTCGCTGTACCAGATCCACTCGGCCACCGTCGAAAGCGGCGTGCTCGACGACAAGGACATCCTGGCCGAGCTGCGCGAGTTGCGCGCCGGGGGCGTCTCGGTCGGCCTGTCCACGACCGGCCCGAGCCAGGCGGACACCATTGATCGGGCGGTCGAGATCGGTCTGTTCGACACGGTCCAGGCCACCTGGAACCTGCTGGAGCGATCCGCCGGTCCGGCCCTGGCCCGGGCGCACCGTTCCGGTCTGGGCGTGATCGTCAAGGAGGGTGTGGCGAACGGCCGCCTGACCTCCCACGCCGCGCCTGCCGTGCTCGCCCAGGCCGCCCGGGAACGCGACCTCACGCCGGACGCCCTGGCCTTGGCCGCCGTCCTCGCCCAACCGTGGGCCGGCGTGGTGCTCAGCGGGGCCGCCTCGGTGGATCAGTTCAGCAGCAATCTGACCGCGATCCGCGTCGACTGGGATACGGAGCTGGACGAGCGCCTGGCCGTACTGACCGAGAGCGCTCAGACGTACTGGACGACACGAAGCTCGCTGCAATGGCAGTGATCACTCCGTTGCGGGGACTGTCCGTGGCTGGGTTGTGAACTTTTCGCGGTGACTCGTAGGGGCCGAGATCGCGGGGTTCGGCTGGTCACGGATGCGTGCCTGTGGCGATCATCGGCGCGGCTCGGCGTCGCCGCGCCGGCCCACGCCGGCTGCGACGACGCCAAACTCACGCGGGGCGCGACCATGTACGGCGTACGTCTCCTGCGTGCTGGCTCAGCCAGCGGAACACCTGACCGCGCCCGCGACTACTTCCTCAACCAGAGCATGTAGAACGGGCTGTCCCAGCGGCAGTCGTACTCCTTGTAGTTTTCCATGACAAGTTTGGCCGTCCCCGCCTTGACGCAGTTCGTAAGAGTCCTGAAGCCCTGGTACGGGGCCCAGCCCGACGCCGTGGCACTGGCCGGGGTCGCGGCGGCGAGGGCACCGACAGCGAGGGTGCCGGCCATCATCAGGGTCACGCCGAACCGTGCGGCTTTCTGTCGCAAGACATGGTCCTTCCTCAGTGGGCGGCGCACGCGCCGCCATACGGATGGCCCCACGGTAACGTCACTTGATCATGAAATGCAGGCATTTGTCGATCTTCGCCGGGAAGACACCCCCGTGCTCGTCGACCTCCAGCACTGGCCACCGCCCGCCGTTGTGATGAGGCGGGAACCCAGCAGCGCGACGTGGCCGACCGGTCAGGTCCCCAGGGCCTTGGCGAGGTGGCGTTGACGGCCTGGGTGTCCGTTTCAAGGGACGAACGGTCCGGCGATGTCGCGGGCTGCCGGCGTACGGCTTCAAGCGCAGAACCACGTACAAGCAAACGTACAGAGCTGTTCAGCGTCTCGGATGACCACCGGCTCCCGAGTAAGGGTGAAAGGCACTTGCGCACCGCGGCTCAGTTTGTGCGTTCATCTGTCACCGCGGGGATTTCTTGGATGATGAGGGCCGCAAGCCGCGTGGCTGCCTGCCGGAGGGGTGCCGTGTCACGCTGGACTCGGGCGAGCAGGAGCGCGCCCTCGATGGTGGACAGGATGAACACCGCCAGTTCAGCGGCCGCGGCGTCGGGGATTCCGCGTTCTCTCAGGCGTGCCGCGATGAGGGTGATCCAGTGTTGGTAGCCGTGGGAGCAGGCGGCTTGGACCTGGTCGCTGTCGGCGGCGATCTCCAAGGCAACGGTGGCCAGCGGGCAGCCGTCGCGGAAGCCTGATTGCTGCAGCACGGTGCCGAGCAGGTCGGTGATGGCGTGCGCTGCTGCGGCAGGGTCGGCCTGGGCGAGAACTGCGTCGATGGCCTGACCCCATTCGACGGCGGCTCGGGTGACCGTTTCGACGGCTAGTTGTTCTTTGCCGCCGGGGAAGTGGAAGTACAGCGTCCCCTTGGGCGCTCCCGCTTCGGACAAGATCTGGTTGACCCCCGTGGCGTGGTAGCCCTGCCGCTGGAACAGAGCTTGGGCCGCGTCCAGGATCTGTTGCCTGGTCTGGCCTCGTGGCGCCATGGGTTACTCCGCAGCAGGTGGGATGGCGGGTGCGCTGGATGTGTTCGCGGCGCGTCCGGAAGATTGCGCGGACTGGGCGCGGTCGAGTTCTGCTGGGTCGTGTGCGCAGAAGATGTCCACCTCTCCGGTACGCGCGAGGTCGTTGAGCCGTTGCAGGTTGTGGATGCGTGCGGCGCGGTCAGCCTGCAGAAGGGTCTGGAACGCTCCGGTAATCGGTGGGCAGGAGGGATCGTGCGTCATCTGGGCGTGATTGAAGTAGGCGTCGCCGGCATGCAGCAGCCAGCGCTTCGACCCGCCGTCGGTGCGGCCAGTGTCGACGGCGACGCCGGCGTGGCCGCGCGTGTGCCCGGCCAGCGGCACGAGCAAGATCGATGACGGCAGTCCGGCCAGATCGCCTACTCCGGAGAATCCGAACCAGTCGTCACCGGTCGTGGTGTGCGGTACCCAGTCGGGGCCGTGCGCCCAGTGCGAGGCGTGGTAGCGGAAACGTTCGCGGGCGTCGAGTGGGCGCCGCGCGGCCTCCAGTTCCGCTGCGTAGATGTGGACCTTGGCGTTCGGGAAGTCTCCCAGCCCGCCTGCGTGATCGACATCCAGGTGGGTCAGCACGATGTGCCGGACGTCATCCAGTTCGTAGCCGAGTCGGGCAACCTGGTGGGCAGCGGTCTCGTCCGCAGCCAGTACGGGGCGGGACAGCCGCCGGAACATCGGGCTCAGTCGCCCGGGGTTGCGTACGTCGCCGAGCCCCAGCCCGGTGTCGACCAGGACAAGTCCTGCGTCAGTCTCGAGAAGCAGGCAGTGGCACACGTTCCGCGCGAAGGTCAGCGGGCTGCCGGTGCCGCTGACCAGACGCCCGCCGAAGGGGCGCGTGGTCCCGCAGTTGAGATGATGGATCCGCATGCGATAAATCTATAGACTGGTCTATTAGTTTTCAAGCTCGCGTCCCGGCATGCGATCAGGTCTGGCTCTGTACTCGAACGCGTACGCCGACACGGGCCGCTGAGCAGTTCATGAGGCAACCGAACAGGCCCGACCTTTGAGATCATGAGGTTTTCTACGCCAAAAGATCACCTGAGAAGGCCGAGCCTGCCCTGCCGTCATCGCCGATCAGTGATGCCCTCTGCCACCTGGTCGAACAGACGCCGATGGCCGCCTCGGCCACCGATTGCGTCAGCCTTCTGGAACGCTTCCAGCACATCCCCGATCCACGCGACCCGCGTGGTGTCCGCCACACGCTGGCCTGGCTGTTGGCGCTCGCCTCGGCGGCCGTGCTGGCAGGATCGCGGTCGTTCACCGCGATCGGCGAGTGGATCGCCGATGCACCCGCCCAGGTCATGGCCGCTCTGGGAGTCCGGCGCGACCCGCTGAGCAAGCAGTGGCGACCACCGGATGAGTCGACCGTGCGGCGGCTGCTGGAGAAGGTCGACGCACGGGCGCTGGACGAAGCGGTCTGCTCGTGGCCGGCTGAGCGAGCTGCCAGGACAACCCCCGCTCCTGGCAAGACCAACGAGATCACCCGGTTCCAACCCCTGCTCCAACCTCTCGATCTCAACGACTGCGTGATCACTGCCGATGCCCTGCACACGCAGCGCGATCACGCCGTCTTCCTGGCCGAGCAGAAGAGGGCGCACTACCTGCTCATCGTCAAGAAAAACCAGCCCACCCTGTACGCCCAGGTCAAGAGGTTGCTGTGGAAACAGATCCCCATCCAGAACCGCGAGCGTGACTGCGGGAACGGACGCGACGAGCACCGCACGCTCAAGGTCGTCACTGCCAAGGCGGGACTGCTGTTCCCGCACGCCACCCTGCGCAACCTCGCCATCGGCGGCCTACGCCTGGCCGGAGCCGACAACCTCGCCCAAGCCGCCCGCCGCATCTCCCGCAACGCCACCCGCAGCCTCCCCATCCTCGGCCTCACCTGACCAAGGAACCGGACAGATATCCACTACGCCAGGGCCCTGGTCAGGTCCCCAATGAGGTGGCGGCTAGGTCGTCCCCCATGATGCGGCGTATGCTGGTCCTTTTCATGGCTTTGCGCGGACCATTCATTTTGGACGGAGCTGAACGTCATGCAAGTGTACTACCCAAAACTTATTGCGCCGGTACGGCGAGTGGGGAGGCGAGAATTCGACCTGTCCCGGCACATAGTCGTGATGGGAATTGTGAATCGTACGCCGAACTCAGGCCTGGATCCGAATCGGTCGATGGAGGCTGATGCGGCGATAAAGACGGCGGAGCGGGCGCTACGAGATGGCGCGGAATGGCTTGATGTAGGGGGCCGGGCGTTCCGCTCTGATCAGCCACCGTTGTCGGGAGCGGAAGAAATAGACCGAGTGGCGCCCGTGATCAAGGGTATTCGGGAGAAGAGTGACGCCGTGATCAGCGTGGACACCCACCTGCCGGAGGTCGCGGAGGCGGCTTACAAGGCGGGTGCCGACGTGATCAATGACACGAACGGGCTCCGTGCGCCGGGGATGGCGAGCCTTATCGCCGAGACAGGGATGAGCGTCGTCATCACCCACAGCATCGGCGGGCCGGGGGAAGTGGTAGCGCGTCCCCACTATGAGAACGTCGTCAGCGAGGTGGCGGACTTCCTTCGGCAACGGGCGGACACCGCGGTCGGCTGTGGCATCAGACCGGAGAAGATTTTTATCGATCCGGGTCACGACCTGAACAAGACCACCGAGCACTCGAACACGATAACCCGCCGCTTGGGAGAGATCGCGGCAATGGGATACCCGGTGCTCGTGGCATGCAGCAACAAGCATTTCATCCGGGAAAGCCTCGGGGTGGCACCGGGCAGCGAAGCGCTGAAGGCCGGCACGATTGCGGCGAACACGGCGTGCGTCTATCAGGGCGCGAGGGTCGTGCGAGTCCACGATGTCGCGGGGAACGTCGCTGCTATGAGGGCAGCGGAATCAGTGCTCGGTTTGGGATAATTCTGTGCGGCAGGAGCCAAGCCGGCAGCCTGACGGACATTTTTCTGAAATACGCGACCGATGCGTGGGCTCGGCGAGTCGAGCGGGCCAACGGCACGCAGGGCGGCGCCCGGCCCGGGGGGTTTCCCAAAAGAGCTTTTAAAAACGAGATGAAACGCGTGGCACTCAGCTCAGCGATCACTGGTCGCGTTATTGGGGCGGCGCAGGGTCCTGCTGGGACGGGGGTTCCTCAGGTTTCGGGGCGTGCGGGGGCCGCATCATCGACGGGTCGGCGTAGGCGAGATAGCCGTATTGAGAGTACTGCTCGGCCCGCCGTAGATCCTTTTCCCGCCTCTCGAGGTCACGCAGCGCCGTGCGCGCGAGCGGCTCCGTCTCCGCGTGTCCGCTGGCGATCGCCTCGCGGTACCAGCGGCGGGCCTCCTCCACATTCCCCTGATGCTCCTCGAGCCACCCGAGATTGTGCTTCGCGCCGGGCGCCTCGTCCGGGTGACCGGAGGCGATCGCCTCCCGATACCAGTGGCGGCCCTGCTCGGCATTCCCCTGCCGCACCTCCAACTCCCCAAGATTGCGCATCGCGGCAGGCGCCTGGTTCTCGTGACCGGACGTGATCGCCTTGCGGTACCACTGCCGCGCCCGCTCCGTGTTCCCCCACTGGTGGTCTTCCAGCCATGCGAGGGTGCGCATCGCGGCGGGCGCCTCGTTCGGATGACCGGAGGCGATGGTCTCCCGATACCAGCGCCGAGCCTCCTCCGCATTGCCCTGATGCTCTTCCACCCACCCGAGATTGTGTTTGGCGGCGGGCGCGTGGTCGGCGTGGCCCGAGGCTATCGCCTGGCGATACCAGCGCCTGGCCTCATCCATTTTCCCTTGCTGCTCCTCAAGCCACCCGAGATTGCGCATCGCGGCAGGCGCCTCATTCGGATGACCGGAGGCGACCGCTTGCCGATACAGGTCCCGGGCCTCGTCCAGATCGCTCCGGCCCCTTGCCAGCCAGGCGAGGCTGCGCAACGCCTTGGGCGCCTCCTCCGAGTGACCGGAGGCGACCACCTCCCGGTAGCGGCGCCGGGCCTCGTCCAGGTCGCCCTGCTCCATTTCCAGTTCGGCCAGGCGGTACATCGCGCCGGGCGCCTCATCCGGGTGACCGGAGGCGATCGCCTCCCGATACCAGCGCCGGGCCTCTTCCACATGCCCCTGCTGCTTTTCCAGCAGCCCGAGGTCGCTCATCGCGTATGGCGCGTGATCAGGATGGCCTGAGGCGATCGTCTCCCCGTACCAGAGCCGGGCGGGAGCAATCTCATCCTTCTCGTGCAGCAATGCGCCCAGATGGACCATGGCCCAGGGCGCGTAATCGCTGTGACCGGTGGCGATCGCCGCACCGAACCAGTGCCGGGCCTCGTCCAGATTGCCCTGCTGCTTTTCCAGCAGTCCCAGACTGCCTTTGGCACGGGACGCGTGTTCGGGATGACCACTGGCGATCGCCTCGCCATACCAGCGCCGGGCTTCCTCGAAATTGCCTTGGCGCTTTTCCATCAGGCCGAGTTCGTACATCGCGTACGGCGAATGGTCGTGATGGCGAAGGGCGATCGCCTTCCGCCACCAGCGGCGCGCCTCATCGAATTCTCCGGCATTCTGCAACTGACCGGCCGTTCGCCACCACACGTCCGCCTCGATGTCGGCGTCGGGGTGATCCAGCAGGGAGAACGCCGCCGGGTACGCCTGCCGCTGCAGGGCGGCATAGCCGATGTCCCGGCGCTGATCCCCATCGAAGTACTCGTCGGCGTAAGCCCATAAGGCGTCGTGTACGGGCCAGCAGGCCGGTTCGCTCGCGTCCTCGGCGAACACCGTCAGCAGCGAGTGCGGAGCATAGAACCGGCCCGACCCCGAAGCCTTGAGATCGATCAGCCGCGACCGGCTGCTGCCGGCGGTCATGGCCCACTTCAAAGCCGAGCGGTAACCGGTGACGGGTACGGGAGCGTCGGGCGGCAGGGCGGCGATCTCGCGCCAGTAGGTCTGGACGAGATGGTCAAGAATGTCGCGGGTGAGCAAGCGCCGGGTGTCCAGGTGCAGCCGGTACCAATCGGTGACGGCGTGCAGCAACGCGATGCGGTCGGTGAAGTGTTCCCCGTCACCGGCCAGGGCACGGCGGATCTCTTCCCAGGCCACCATCAGGCGGCCCATCAGCACCTCATGGCCTTCGGCCAGCACCGGCCGCAGAGCGGCGTAGACGTCACAGGACTCGAGGGCTCGACGCTCGGGCGGCGTGACGGTCCCCAGTTCGGCCCGCACCGCGTTCTCGTCGAGGAATCTGGCCACTCGGCCGGAGAGCGGCTCGTCCCGAGACCCACCGTCGGCCAAGGTGACCGCCACCCACGAGCCCGGCGTGAGCTGGTCCAGCGGAATCGCCGCCAGCTCACCTAGGCGCTGCGGCACCAGGCCGTCCAGCCAGAGCACCACACTGCCGCCGCGATCGGCGCGATGACGGGCCGCGTGCTCGATCATCGCGCTGACCGGCAGGCGGGGATCGTCGTGGTAGGCCACCACCCGGCAGCGACCGGGCAGATGAGTGAGCACCGCGTGCGCGAGCGTGGCGGTGGCTCCCGCGAGCCGAGGCCCGTGGACGATCACGAGACGCGGGCCGTCGTCGTCGCTGAACGCCGCTGCCAGCAGATCGTCGGCGGCACGCGGAATGTAGGGCTGCTCCCCGTCGGCGGCGAACCGGTTGACGTGCACTCCCAGCTCCCGCGGACTGATCTCGTTCAACTCTTTCGGGCGACCCCTGCCGTCAGTGAGCTCCGGCCACAGGACCGGCCGGAGTTCGGCGTCGGCGACGTCTCGCCGATCCAGCCACCGCTGCAGCACTATGGTGAGCACCGCCAGCACCAGCCCCAGGACCAACCACAGCGGCTGGAAATCGCCGCCGTTGAGAATCTGGTTGGTCGCCACTCCCACGCTGATCGTGAGCACCGCGGCGGCGATGACGTACGCCCCACTGCGCGCCGTTTTCGCGGCCGGGCGCCGGCGACGCGTGGCACTGCGCTGAGGGGCCATGCCCGGTCCTCTCCAGAGCCGCAGGGTCCCGCAATGACTTAATAGTGCACCGGGAGTGACCGTTGCGACACTCGACCTCGCGGAGCGGGAAACCTACGGCAACGGAGTTCCCAAGATGCCCGCAGCCTGGCCAGAAGATCGTCATGGGCATGAGACGCGCTCAGCCGCGGCGGCTGATTGGTCACGTGGCTCGCGCAGGGAAATCTGTTGCCGTCCCTCTGTGAATCTGATGCGCCGGTCGGATGGGGTTTCTAGGCTCCTTCGATGAATGCCCGGATCCAGGTCCTGAACTGAGCTCCAACTTCGTTCTCGGCCGCATCGATCAGGCCATTGGGGTCGTCCGGCGGGGCCAGGCCGAAGTGCCGGTTCAGCCATGCGACATATGTCTCGTGAGCCTGGCCTCCGCCGTCGTTCTGACGGTGGTATCCCCTGTACTCGCCGAAGCTGGCACCGCCCCAGTCCACGTCAAGTGGTCGATCGCTCGCGAGTTGGCGGAGCAGATCTCGGAGTTCGCGTGCGGTGAGGTGGATTCCTCCCTCGTCCCCGAATACGACGATGGGCAGGGTGGAGAGGTCCGCGCGGTCGTCCGTGCGCCATAGGGCATAGAACGAGCGTCCTTTGAGTCGCGCACGACCACTAGATCGCCGTGCTTGTGCAGCCCGGCTTCCTCGGGCACGAAGATTTTCCCGAACTCGGCGCAGGCCCCACCGTTGTTGCTGAATGTCGACTTGCACCACTCGACCTGAGACAGGTCAACGTCGACGCCAGTCGCGTCGCTGCCGCCACTCATCGAAGTTTCTTTCCCACCTGGGCTATGAGCGCCAAGCCGTCCTCGACCGACAAAGACTTGGCTCGTAGGTGCCTTCATCGTGGCCCGGCCACACACTAATGATTTCCAGGCATGCCTTGCGGCCCATCCCCGACGCGCCGAAAAGCCCGCGCAGGGCGGGCTCTTCGGGGTTGGCTGTTTCCGAATTAAGACATCGTCTCCAGTTCGGCACGCGTCAGCTTGAGGGAGTTCTCCGGCAGCGACGCGGGGTTGCTGGAGCTGTCCAGCGGATACTTCGCCTGGACGGGGTTGAGCAGTGCGGCGGGCGAGTCAGGGTAGGTTTCCAGGAACAGGACGTAGCCGCTGTCCTGGGTCATCGCGGTGGTGTGTTCCTCCGCATAGGTCACGCCGTCGAAGTTTCCCCCGAGCTCTTTGACCTCGATGGACTGCCCCTCCTGAGCCTGACCTTTGAAGACCTTTGTCACCTGGGCGGTGTAGACGGTGATGACCGTAGGTGGGGCCTCGGGCTCAGCGGCCACTTCGGCGGGGGCTCCCGCATGGGGATTCAGGTTCGGATCTGTCTCTGCGGGATCGGGCGCTTCCGCCTGTTCCTGGAGATAACGCGGCTCTCCAACGATGCGGGCTTCGACGACCAGGGTTGCCTTGTCGAAGAGCGCATCGGCGCTTTGGTACTGGGGATAGTCGGCTCGATAGAGGACGGGTTCCTCATGCGCCGAGCATGCGGTCACGAACACCGCGGCGAAGACAAGCGCGCCAAGACGCCGTAGCACTGGCCGGCCTCCTTTAGTAGTAGGCGTTGACGTCGGCGACATCGTGCGACTGGGGCTTGGTCATCGAGTTGCGGTTCCTGCTCGAATTCATGATCGAGGTGCCCGAGTTGTGCGCGAGGTTCAACGCGTGCCCGAGCTCGTGAACCAACGTGCTCGTGACGAAGTTCGAGAAGTTCGACGCGTCCCTGTTGATCGTCCGGGAGTTCAGCCGGATGTACATGCACATCCCGCCGCACCTCTGATAGTGCCCGTAATAGGTGTTGCTGTAGGACTTCACCGTGATCGTCGAGCCTGAATTCGAGTTCTTGTAGAAATTGGCCGGGCTCGAGGTCGCGTTCCAATTGGACAGTGCCTTGTTCATCGGCGTCTGCCAGGTGCCATTATAGCTGTAGGGGTAGATGTGAATACTGGCGATGTCCTGGCCGGTGCCGTTCCAGTGGGCGAATGCCGGCGAGATGCCCACCGTCCCCACCAGCATGACGGCGAGGACCAGGAAAAATCCTCGCCGTGCGTTACGTCCTAACGTTCCCGGATGCATTTTCTAGACGTCACTCCTTGCGTTCTGGAGGTGCCGTGCGTGAACACAAAAGGGGGCTGACAACCGAGCTGAAAAATCAAGGCCCGGGTATCGAAGGGGAGGCGTCGGAAAGCTGATCGAAGCGCTTTGAACGGAGTATGGATGCCAGAATGATCACGTGTCAAGGATGGTTGAGCGGGATTTCAGAGGCATGGGGGTAAGGGCGTGAAATGAGCGTCCTGGGAACGTGCCACATAACCGCAACCGCCTCGTCGCGCGGACGTGCAAGCGCGGCAGCCCCTTCTATGGACTGCGTCAGGCGGGAGGGCTGCGGTTCATCCGGCGCACCCGAAACGGCCCGAACGCGCGAATCGTCGGCTGAAGCAACCGATGGCATGCCGGGCAGGCGGTGGCGGTTCCTAGGCGGAGGGGGCCAATGCCTCCAGAGCCTCCTCCGCGCGGCGCATCGCCTCCTTGGCATCGGATGTGACGATCTCCGGGTCGAAGTTGAGGTCGTGGAAGACCTCCGTCACGCCCTTCCCCGCCAACTCCCCCACATCCGCCCTGATCTGCTCGAACGTACCCGTCAGCGGCTGCCGCTGCTCAGCTCCACCAGGACGCACGCGGGTCACGCCCCGGCAGACGAAGCGGAACCCGTCGGTGTCGCGGCGGCCCGCCTCCACGGCCGCCGACTTGATCAACTCGATCCGTCCGGCGACCGCCGAAAGGTCCTCCCGGCTTGAGCTGATCCAGCCGTCCGCGAGCCGCCCGGCCCGGCGCAGTGCCACGTCGGCCGTGCCGCCGAGCAGGATGGGCGGCACCGGCGAGGGCTTGGGGTCGATGTGGGAGCGCGGCACCTCATAGAACTCCCCGTGGTGCTCGACCACCCCGTCCTGCCACGCCTTGCGCAGGACCTGGACGAACTCCTCGCCCCTGCGCCCCCGGTGCTCGAAGCCGACTCCCGCCGCCTCGAACTCCTCCGGCAGCCACCCCAGCCCGAGCCCGGCCGTCAGCCTGCCCATGGAGACGTTCTGAAGGGTCGCGAGCTGCTTGGCCAGCAGCACCGGCTGGACGAAGGCGTTGATGATCGCCACGCCCAGCCTGATCGTGTTCGTCGCCCCGGCCAGGTAGGCGAGCGTGACGAGCGGGTCGTGCACGCTGCGATATGTCGGGCCCATCGGGTGGCCTACCGGATAGAGCACCCGCTGGAAGGTCCAGAGCTCGTGGTATCCCAGCTCCTCTGCGCGGGCGGCGACGCGGCGCATGTTGCCTGGCGTGGCCCACGGCCCTGACTGGGGCACGGCGAAACCTATCCTCATGCCATCTAGTCTGTACCAGTGGCTCTGGAGGAGGAGCTGGCGGGGATCGCCGGCGCTTATGGCGGCAGGGGCGACCTCGTGCGTCACCCGACGCGTACGGACGTGGTGGTCCTGCGCCGGGGCGAGGTGGTGGTGAAGGCGCACTCGGTGCGCGACGAGGTGGAGTCGCTGCGGCCGAGGCTGCGCGCGGCCGCGTCGGCGGCGCTGAGCGGACTGATGCTGGCGCCGCTGGACCCCGAGGTGCTGACGGTGGCGGGCCGCGCCGTCACGGTGTGGCCCGCGGGCCGTCCGGTATCCCAGGACGACCCCGACGCTGCGCCCTGGGAGGAGGGGGCCAGGCTGCTCGCCCGGCTGCACGCCGTACCCCTGACGCTGTTACCGGCGCTGCCCGCGGCCGGAGGGCCGGCGCGGGCCGCCCGGGCGGTGCGGCGGATGCCCGGCGACGGTCCCGTCGAGCAGCTCGTACGGCGGGCGTTCAGCGAGCTCCCCGAGCCCGAACCGGGGCCGGGGCTGCTCACCCACGGCGACTGGCACCTGGGGCAACTCGTCTGCCGCGACCGCTGGTTGCTCATCGACGTGGATGACCTCGGCATCGGCGATCCCGCCTGGGACCTGGCCAGACCGGCCGCCTGGTACGCCGCGGGGCTGCTCGACCCGGTCATCTGGGATCGGTTCCTCGGCGCCTATCTCGCCTCCGGCGGGCCCGCGCTCGGCCGGGGCGACGACCCGTGGCAGTGGCTGGACCTTCCGGCGCGGGCGCTGACCATCCAACTGGCCGCCGTGGCGGTGCTCAACGCCGAGCGGGAGCGTCGGGAACTGGACGAGGTAGAGCATTCGTTGGTCGAGGCGTGCAACAGAATCGTCCGAGCGTGACGGGGTCACGCGCGGTAGGTTCTTCCCTAAACTCCAAAGCCGAGGAGAGCGCGACATGCAGTGCCCGAAGTGCCGCGGCAATATGCGGACATATGAGCGTAATGGCGTCCACATCGAGCAGTGCGACAACTGCCGTGGGATCTTCCTCGACTACGGCGAGCTCGAGACGCTGACCCGGATGGAGTCGCAGTACCACGCCGCTCCCCCGCCCGCGCCCGGCCCGGCGTGGGGCGCTCCGCACGGCGCTCCCCATGGGGGCCACTACGGCCACCACCGCGGTCAGCGCAGCTGGGTGGGCATGCTGTTCTCGACCTGACCGGGTCAGAGCGCCAAAACAGGGCCGCGCACTCCGGGTGCGCGGCCCTGGCCTGTTCAGCTGGGGAACTGCTCCGGATTCACGTCGGAGGTGCGGGCGTTGCCGCCGGAGATGGCGTGCAGCGTGACCCGCCAGTCGTGCCAGAGGATCTGCGTCGAGGTGAACGTGGTCTTGAACTTCACCGACTTCTGGAACCGCTCGAAACTGCACTCACGGGTGAACGACTTGCTCTTGCCGTCCCAGTCCACGCCGTGCGTGAAGTAGATCTTGTACGTGCCGTCGCGCACGCCCCTGACCTTGAACTTCGCCTTCTTGCGCACGTACACGCTGAACGCCCTTGACTTGCCCTTCATGACGGTGACGACGGCGTCGCGGGTGCCGCCGTTGTCGATCTGCAGCGAACTGCGGCCCGTCATGCTCCCCTTGCGCAGATAGTGGCCGTTGCCGAGCCGCCTCGTCTGCTTGCCCTTGGCCTTGACGGTGACGACGTCGGCCGGGTAGCCACCTGCCCCCTGCAGCGCCTCGCCCGCCTTGTCGAGGGCGTTGAGCCGGCTGCCCAGGTCGGTCAGCACGGCCGACGAGGTGCACAGGTTGCGGGTGCCGACCTTGCCCGCCGTAGTGCCGAGCTGGGTGGCGAACTCGCGCAGGCTGCTCACGTACGCGTCGTGCTGGGCTTGTATCTCCTGGGGCGGCGTCATGGCGGCCAGCTCGTTGGCGGCGCCCAGCAGTTGCTCCTGGGCGCGCTGCACGCGCTGGTCGAGCGTCTTGAAGGTGCGTGCGCCGGCCATGGCGTTGATCGCGTCGAGCATGGCCTTGTGCTTGGTGCCCAGCTCGCTCTTGTACGCCTCGGCGGTCAGCGCGGTGGGGCCGGTGCTCTGGGGGGTGGCGGGGCCGGAGTTGGCGGTGATCGAGCCGGTGCCACCGCCGACCCCGCTCACGCTGGCCTCGCCGCCGCTCGGCCGCTGCGGCACGGCGGAACACGCGGCCAGCGTGAGGGTCGCGAGCGCGAGCGCGGAGGAGATCAAGCGAGGGGCAGCCACCTGCCACACTATCGCCGGATTGATCCCCGCCCGTCAATCACGATTCGGCCAGTCCCTCGTCGCGGTCCTGGCGCAGCCACCTGGTCAAACCAAGCATTTCCAGGAATGGCAGATCATGGCTGGCCACGATCAGCGCGCCCCGGTAGGCGGCGAGCGCCTGGGCGAGCTGACGGACGCTGGGCAGGTCGAGGTTGTTGGTCGGCTCGTCGAGCAGGAGCAACTGCGGCGGGGGCTCCGCCGACAGCAGCGCCGCCAGCGTCGCGCGGAACCGCTCGCCGCCCGACAGCGTGCCCACCGGCCGCGCCACCCGGTCGCCCCTGAACAGGAACCGAGCCAGACGGCCGCGCACCTCGTGCACCTGGGCGGACGGCGCCAGCGCGCGGACGTTGTCGAGCACGCTGAGTGAGTCGTCGAGCAGGTCGAGCCGCTGTGCCAGGTAGCGGACCGGGACGTTCGCGCCGTGCTCGGCGATCCGGCGCAGCAGGGTGGTCTTGCCGGACCCGTTCGGGCCGAGCAACGCGATCCGCTCGGGGCCGCGCACGACCAGTTCCGCCAGCACTCGGCTGTCCCTTCCCGTCGTACGAGGCAGGGGGAGTTCCAGGACCACGCGCCCGGCGGGCACCGCGGTGCCGGGCAGTTCGATGCGGATCTCCGCGTCGTCGCGGACGGCCTGCTCGGCCTCGGTCAGCCGGTCACGGGCCTCCTTCAGTTTCTCGGTGTGCATGTTGCGGTGCTTGCCCGCCGACACCTGGGCCTGGCGCTTGCGCGCCTGCATGATGATCTTCGGTTCGCGCTTGTTCTCGTACATCTTCTTGCCGTACCGCTGGCGGCGGTCCAGCTTGGTGCGGGCCTCGATGAGCTCGCGGTGCTGCCGCTTGACATCGGCCTCGGCGACCCGGACGTCGCGTTCGGCGGCCTCCTGCTCGGCGGCGAGCATCTCCTCGTAGCCGCTCAGGGTGCCGCCGTAGCGGCGGACCGCGCCCTCGCGCAGGTCGGCGATCTGGTCGACGAGTTCGAGCAGCGCCCTGTCGTGGCTGACGAGCAGCATCACGCCGGGCCAGGCGGCGACCGCGGCGTAGAGCCGCCGCCGCGCGTCGAGGTCGAGGTTGTTGGTGGGCTCGTCGAGCAGCAGGACGTCGGGCCGCTTGAGGAACTGGGCGGCCAGCGCGACCATGACGGTCTCGCCGCCCGACAGCGTGGCGACGGTACGGTCGAGCCCGACGTGGTCGAGGCCGAGCCGGTCGAGTTCGACCCGGGCGCGTTCCTCCACGTCCCAGTCGTCACCGACGGCCGCGAAGTGCTCCTCGGCGACGTCACCGGCCTCGATGGCGTGCAGCGCCGACCGGGCCGCGCTGATGCCGAGCAGGTCGGACACGATACGGGTGGCCTTCAGGGAGAGGTTCTGCGGCAGGTAGCCCACCTCCCCCACGACGGAGACCGATCCGGTACGCGGCAGCAGCTCGCCGGCGATGATCCTGAGCAGGGTGGACTTGCCGGAGCCGTTGGCCCCGATCAGGCCGGTACGCCCGGCCGGGAAGGCGGCGTCGAGGCCGTCGAGCACAGGGGTGCCGTCGGACCAGGCGAAGGACACGCCGTCAACGACAATGGAAAAAGACATGAGGTGGCTCCCGTCACAAAGATCGAAATTTCGTGACTTGGCGGGAAACACCGCTGAATACGCCAAAGGATCGTACGCCGAAGGAATCGGCCAGGTGCGGTGCCCGCGACCTCAGATCCTCACGTCAACTGCCCCCAGGGCTCGGCGATACGTCGCAAAGGAGAGTAGCCGCCCAAAACCTACCCGGCAAGCCCCCTGGCCCGATGGGCCGCCACGTTCACCCTGTTGGCGCAGGCCAGCGAGCAGAACCGGCGGCGCCCGTTGCGCGAGGTGTCGACGTAGACCGTGTCGCACCCCGCTCTGTCGCACCGGCCGAGCCGGCGCCCGTCGGAGAACGAGATGGCCATGGCCAGCCCGCCCGCGGTGGTGTCCTTCGCCCTGCTGACGATGTCGGCGTCGACGGAGAAGAAGTGCAGGTGCGGCTCGCGGCCGTCGTGCGCGCTCACGTACGGCTTGGAGGCGGTGATGTCGAGCAGGTCGTTGATCAGCTTGATCTGGGTGTCCTGGTCCCGCTCGCCGAAGAGGGGGGCCAGCCGGTGCCGCCACTCCGCCAGCTCGCGCGCCTGCCCGGTCGTGAGCTGAGCGCGGAGCATGCCGTGCTCCGTCAGCATCGGCTCGAGCGCCTCCGGCCGGAAGTCGGTGCCGTTGACCAGGGCGGCCGCCAGGGCGGCGCCGTTGCCTCCGTAAGCGTTGAAATGCATAAGACCATTACATCAGGCTGGAGTCATGCCTTCCAGCCATGTTCACGATCCGCTGGCTCTCGCCGTCGTCTCCTCCCACTCCACCTCCGAGGGCGTCGTGTCCTACCTGCGCTGCGACTGCGGAGCGTGGGAGGTGCGGACCGCGCACATGGTGGCCGTCACCCGGCCGCGCGGGGACGTACGGCGGGGCTGAAGGGCATCGACTGGTGTGGGGGCAGGGATCTAGAGTCGGCACCATCACCCCCACCAGGAGGTCAGGCATGTCCAGCATCCCCGCCCTGCTCCGCGACCGGATCGCGGCCACCCCCGACGCGGAGGCCTATCGGGTGCCGTCGGAGGCCGGCTGGACCTCGCTGACCTGGCGGGACGTCGGCGAACGCGTGCGCGGGCTCGCGCTCGGCCTGGCCGCCCTGGGCGCCGGTCCGGGCACCCGCGTGTCGATCCTCTGCTCCACCCGGCTCGAATGGGTGCTCACCGACCTCGCGGTGCTGTCCACGGGGGCCGCGACCACCACGATCTACCCGTCCAACACCGCCGCCGAGTCGGCCTTCGTCATCACCGACTCCGGCAGCACGATCGTCGTCGCCGAGAACGACGACCAGGTGGCCAAGCTCAGGTCCGTACAGAAGGAGCTGCCCGACATCACCCACGTGGTCGTCATCGACGGCGAGCCCGCCGACGACGGCTGGGTGCTCACGCTGGACTCACTGACCACCCAGGACACAGCGAGCGACTATGACGCGATGGTCGACGCCATCGGCGAGCACGATCTGGCGACGCTCATCTACACCTCCGGTACGACCGGCCGCCCCAAGGGCGTGGAGCTGACCCATGACAACTGGCTGTACGCCGCCGACGCGGTCCGCAAGATCGAGCTGATCTCCGAAGCCGACCTGCACTTCCTCTGGCTGCCGCTGTCCCACTCGTTCGGCAAGCTGCTGCAGGTCGTGATGATCGACATCGGCGTGGCCACCGCGATCGACGGCCGGCTCGACCGCATCGCCGAGAACCTCGGCACGCTCAGGCCGACCATCATGGCCGCCGCGCCGCGCATCTTCGAGAAGATCCACAACACCGTGGTGGCCACGGTGCAGCGGGAGGGCGGCGTCAAGGCGCGCATCTTCGCCTGGGCCCGGGAGACGGGCATCCGGGTCAGCAAGGCCCGCCAGCGCGGGGTGGCGATCCCGCTCACCACCCGGCTGGAGTACGGGCTGGCGGACCGGCTGGTGTTCGCCAAGCTGCGGGCGAGGTTCGGCGGCCGGATCCGCTACTTCATCTCCGGCTCGGCGCCGCTCAACCAGGACATCGGCGAGTTCTTCGACGCGGCGGGCCTGACGATCCTCGAAGGCTACGGGCTGACCGAGTCGTCGGCGGGCAGCTTCCTGAACCGGCCGGACTCGGTGCGGTTCGGCACGGTCGGACCGCCGCTGCCCGGCACCACGGTGCGGATCGCCGACGACGGCGAGATCCTGATCGGCGGGCGCGGCGTCATGCGCGGCTACCACGGCCTGCCGGACGAGACGGCCGAGACGCTGTCCGACGGCTGGCTGCACACCGGCGACATCGGCGAGCTCGACGAGGCCGGGCGGCTGATCATCACCGACCGCAAGAAGGAGCTGATCAAGACCTCTGGCGGCAAGTACGTGGCCCCCACCTACCTGGAGGGCCGCATCAAGGCCGCCTGCCCGTACCTGTCGCACGTCTTCATCCACGGCGACCGGCGCAACTATGTCACGGCGCTGGTGACGCTCGACATGGAGGTCGTCAGGCCGTGGGCCCAGGCCGAGAGGCTGCCCGCCGACCCGGAGCAGCTGCGCGAGCATCCGCGCATGCGCGAGGAGGTCGAGAAGGCGGTCAAGCAGGTCAACGCCGACCAGGCCAGCTACGCGACGGTCAAGAAGTTCGCCATCCTGGCGGTGGACTTCACGGTGGAGACGGGCGAGCTCACCCCGAGCCTGAAGGTCAAGCGCAAGGCCGTCGAGGAACGCCACGGCGACACCCTCGACGCGTTCTACGACGGCCCTGCGTAGTAGACCCGTCAGAGCACCCGTTTGGCGCCCGGCAGCGACCGCACCAGGTAGGCCAGCCCCCAGCAGACCGGTAGCGCGATGACCGCCGCCACGGCGAACTTGACGACCGCGATCGCCTGCAGCCCGGCCAGCGCGTAGCCGATCGGCACCAGGACCAGCGGGTGGATGATGTACACGGTGAACGCCTGGGCGGACAGCCACTTGCCGCGCGGCCCCTGGTGGTTGAACCGCTCCCTGAAGATCACGGTGAGCCCGATGATCAGGCTGACGGCGAAGGCCGACTCCCAGGTGGCGGTCACGGCGGTCGACAGCAGGCCAGTGGTGAGCTGCCCGAGCGGCAGCAGGATGACGGTCACCAGGCCCGCGCTGGCCAGCCCGAGCACCCCGGCCTTGGCGGGCAGGGTCAGGAACCAGCCGCGCCTGAAGGCGATGAGGCCGACCACGAACATGGCCGCGTACTGCGGCAGATAGTACGGCGTGGGCAGCCCGAGCACCGGCACGTAGGAGCCGACGGGCACCGGGATCCGCCACAGGGTGGTCGCCACCGCCAGGCCGACGGTGAACAGCACGATCCAGCGCAACCGCGGCGCCGAGTGCCGCGCCTCAGCCTCCGCCGGTGCGCGGAAGCGCCGCCACAGCGCGTAGAGCGCGGCGAACACGATCAGCACCTCGACGAACCACATCGGTCCCGGGTCCCACGACCTGAGGTAGTACTCCCAGTACGACACCTCCTGGGACCCGTAGGAGCCGAACGTCACCAACGGCCGCAGCACCAGCAGGAAGACCAGCAGTGGGATGCCCAGCCGGATCAGCCGGTCCCGCAGGAACGCCCGCCCGCCCTTGCGGTCGTAGGAGCCGGGCGTGAAGAAGCCGGAGATCAGGAAGAAGAAGCCCATGAAGAACGCCTGGTTGAACACCACGAGGATGTCCAGCAGAACCCCCGACGGGTCCTTGGCGGGCTCGGTGTAGTACCAGAGCGGGATATTTCCGTATGTGACCGCGACATGGTGGATGACCACCAGCGCGGTCAGCACGATGCGCAGGTTGTCGATGGCGACGAGCCGGGTGGTCGTCCTCAGCTCAGTCTTCGGCTCGGTCTTCATTTTTGACGGCCCTTTCGAATAGGTCGGCCAGCTCTCTGGCATGCGCGTCGAGGTCGTGGTCGGGGTAGGTCACCCAGTAGCCGAACATGTTGTCGACGGCCGACGACATCGTGACGGCCATCACCCGCACGTCGAACTGCCGGAACTCCCCGCTGGCCTGCCCGGCGAGATAGATCCGCTCCAGCGCCGCGTAGGTCTCCTCGTTGGCCTTGATGCCGTAATGCGGCTGGCCGTCGGCGGTGCGCAGGTTGTAGAAGATCTCGCCGAGCGCCCGGAGCTGCGTGCGATGCGCCCTCATGTGCGCCGTGACCGACAGGATGTACGTCCTGAGCAGGTCCGTGGCCGATTCCGCACCCTCCATCTCGGCCAGCACGTGCTCGCCGATCGCGGTGTAGACCTGGTTGACCACCTCCTCCATCAGCTCGTCCTTGCCGGCGAAGTGATAGGAGATGACGCCCTTACTGATGCCGGCGTGCTTGGCGATCTGGGCCAGCGACGCCGCGGCGAACCCCGACTCGGCGATCACCTCGATCGCGGACGCGACGATCTGGGCCCGTCGCGCCTCCTCGATGAACGAGCGGGCTTTCTGGCCGCTCGACTCAATTTCTGACCGCATGGCCAAAATTTAACACATGCGGCCAGAATGCGCGCATCGCGCTGGTCAGAGGGGGAGCCAGCCCGCCCGGACGTACCAGTTGCCGCCCATGGCTAGGTGGTCAGCGATGGCCGCTGCGGCGGGGCAGTTCGGTGGCGGCGGCCTCGGACCCGAAGACGAACTCGAGCACGTCACTGGAGTCAGTGCGGTGCAGCAGGGTCTCGATGTCCATCGGCCTCAGCGTAGGCGCGACCGATAGACCGCCCTGGCCTGTCGCAGCACGGCCAGGTGGTCGGCGAGCTGGTCGCGGCCGGCCAGCCTGGCGTGCTGCTTGATGAGCCCTTCGAGCAGGTCGAGCCAGTCGAGGCACCACCGGACGTCGGCCGGCCTGGCGACCCGCTCGCCGTCCACGTCCACGTGCACAGGGCTGGTCAGGGCGTAGCCGGTGTGGTTGAGCGTGCGCGGGTGCGGGTCGCACAGGGCCTCGGCGATCACGTACGTGGGCTGGCCGGCCTCCAGCTCGACCGTCACGCTCAGCACCTCCTCCGCACCGCGCTGGTGGGATGTCGGCGGGCGGCCGCCGGCCTCGGCCCAGTCGCCGGGGCTGGTCGCGGGCTCCAGGCCGCGTACCTCGCCGCCCCATCGCTCGCCCGACGGCAGGCGCTCGGCTCCGGCGGTGACGCCTTCGGCCGTGCGCACGCGGACCGCCGTGACCTCCGGGCCGATGGCGGTGGCGGTGACCGTCAGCCGGTCGCCGGGGCGGGCGTCGATCGTGTCGCCCGGGCCGTACCCGTCGACCGACAGTTCCAGCCAGGGTCCGGTGGTGGCGAACGTACGGCCGGCCCGCACCGCGTCGGCGAACGACGCGGCGGTCAGCGCGCCCTCCACCTGCGCGTAGACGCGGGCCCAGCCCGGCGGGTTCGACTGGTTGCCGGCCCGGGTGAACGAGATCATCGAGTCGGTGCCCGCGGTGACGGCCAGCCGGTTGCCCGCCCCGATCAGCCGCCGGTACACCGCCGCGGTGCCCGTGATCGAGGAGTGGGTCAGCACGTCGAGGCTGTCGACGAGCCCGAGCGCGGCGTCGGCGACCAGCTCCCTGGCCGCGCAGTTGCGGGGCGCGGGCCAGACGATGGACTTGGGCGAGTCGCTGTCGCCGATCGGCTGGTGGAACGGGTGGCTGTAGCCGACCAGCGCCCCCAGGCCACGCAGCTCGCGCAGCCCCTCGGCGTTGGGCGGCCAGTCGGCGTCGCCGTCGAACCCGGTGTGGAACCGCTCCGGCGCCGCCCGCGGCGCGAAGGCGTAGACGTGGCCGAGCAGATCGTTGCGGTATTCGGCGCCCATCCTGGCCACGTGGGTCGCGTCGGACCAGGGCAGATCCTCACCGCGCCAGTGGTCGAGCGCCGCCCGGTCGTAGACGCGGGCGCCCGACACGTTGCCGGCCAGCAGGTTGAGCACGTGCAGGTCCTCGCCGTGCTGGGCCGCCGCCGCGTCGGACGGGCCGCCGACCACGTCGCCGGCCCAGTTGAGGTGTACGTGCAGGTCGCCGCCGTACCAGCCGAGGGCCGCGGCGTCGTAGATCCGTTGCGGGACCAGCCGTACCAGGTGCTCCTCGCCCGGTTCCGGGGTGATCTCCGTAGTGGCCTCGCCGTACTCCATGCCCCTGGTCACCGTGATCGTCAGCGGCTCGGCCGGGACGCGCAGGACGAGGTCGTCGCCGTGGAAGTACGGGCGGCCGTGGAAGTCGTGGCGGTGCGGGGCCGCCTCGGGGAACCAGCCCTGGCCGTCGGCGCCGGTGACGCTCCACCGGCAGGGGAACCCGGCGCTCAGCCGTACGGTGGCGGCCGGGGCGGCCCTGACCAGCCCCTCGATCGGCACGGGCGCTCCGTCGACGGTCACGGTGCTGTCGCCGTCGATCTCGACCAGCCAGGCGCCTCCCGGCGCGACGACCCGTTCGGCGCCGTCCACGACGACGGTGCCGGCGTCGTCGCGCCGCGAGTCGACCAGCAGCGCCATCCGCGTCCTGGCGCGGTCCACCACGGTCCTCGGCTCGCAGTCCAGGACGGCGCCCATGGCCGTCAGGCGCAGGGCGGCCAGGTGGGCGGGCAGTTCGCCGTCGAGCGTGTCGCGCAGGAGTTCGTCGAAGTCCGGCTCCGCCAGGCGGGTGGCGAGCTGGTCCAGGGCCTCGCCCGGGTGGCGCTCGGCGAGGCGGCGGAAGGCCAGCCGCCAGAACAGGTCCATCTGGCCGGGAGCCAGGATCCTGCGTCTGGCGAAGAGCTTGACGTAGGGGATCTCCGGCTCGCCCCACGTGATGCCGTGCTCGCCGAGCAGCCGCTCGTACTCCTCCAGTGCCCCCGTGACCGTCTCCGGCAGCTCCGACTTCCTACCCATGGGCCCCTCCCCGCGTTCGATGTGCGCCATCGTGGCATGGATCACGTCACCGATCGGTTACGGCGCGTAGGAGCGGATGGGATATTCCACTCAGCGGAGGAGGAATCTCAACCCGAGGATCACTCACCTAAGCCGGGTCGTCGGTCAGGGGCGCTTGAAAGCGTTCAGCAGGCGGTCGGCGGCGAGCGCGGGGGTGAGGGTGCCGGCGAGGACGTCCCGTTCGACCTCGTCCGCGATGGCCGCCACCTCCGGCGCGTCCCGGAGCTCGGCGAGCAACCGGTCGCGGACCAGCGTCCACGTCCACTGCACCTGCTGGCCGCGGCGCTTGGCGGCCAGATCCAGTGACTTCTGGTGGGCGAGCACCTTACGCCACAGCTCGTCGAGTCCCGCGCCCGTGAGACCGCTGCACGTGAGGACCGGCGGCGGCGCGGAGTCGGAACGCAGCATGCGCAGCGCCCCCGCGAGCTCCCGCGCCGCCTTGCGCGCCGCGAGTTCGTACTCGCCGTCCGCCTTGTTGACCGCGATGACGTCGGCCAGCTCCAGCACGCCCTTCTTGATGCCCTGCAGCTGGTCCCCGGTACGCGCCAGGCTGAGCAGCAGGAACGTGTCGACCATGTCGGCCACCGCCGTCTCCGACTGGCCGACGCCCACGGTCTCGACGAGCACGACGTCGAACCCGCCCGCCTCCACCACGACCATGGCCTCCCTGGTCGCCTTGGCGACACCGCCCAGGGTGCCCGACGTGGGCGAGGGCCGGATGAACGCGCCGGGGTCCACCGCGAGGCGGGCCATGCGCGTCTTGTCGCCCAGGATGCTCCCGCCGGTCCGGGTGGAGGAGGGGTCCACGGCCAGTACGGCGACCTTGTGGCCCTGGCCGGTCAGCATGGTGCCGAGGGCGTCGATGAAGGTGGACTTGCCGACACCCGGCACCCCGGACACGCCGACCCGCGTGGCCCCGCCGGACAGCGGGGTGAGCTCGACCAGCAACCGCTGGGCGAGCGCGATGTGGTCCGCCCTGGTCGACTCCACGAGCGTGATCGCGCGGGCGATCCACGTACGCGACCCTTCTCGCACGCCGCGGGCATAGTCCTCCAGCGAACGCACTCGCCCCTCCTTTTCTACGCTCGGTAAGCCTAACTTCCACAAATCCTGACTTTTGGCGCTAGGGTGCTGGACGTCTATTCTCAGCGGTCACAGGAGTCACTCCCCTTATGCCCAATGTCGAACCCTTACGTGCGGGCGACCCGGCAGCGGTGGGCCGCTACCGGCTCGTCGGGCGGCTGGGCGCGGGCGGTCAGGGTGTGGTCTATCTCGGCCAGGCACGCAACGGGGCGCCGGTCGCGATCAAGGTGCTCCGCGAGGACATGGCCGGCGACGATCGCTTCGCCAAGGAGGTCGCCGCCGCGCGACGGGTGGAGCCGTTCTGCATCGCGCAGGTGCTCGACGCCTCGACGTCGGGCCGGCCGTACATCGTGACCGAGTACGTGGACGGACCGTCGCTCCAGGAAGCGGGGCGGCACAGCGGGGCGGAGCTGCAGCGGCTCGCGGTGGCGACGGCGACCGCGCTGGCCGCCATCCACCAGGCGGGCGTCGTCCACCGGGACTTCACGCCGTCGAACGTGCTGCTCGGGCGGGACGGCCCCCGCGTCATCGACTTCGGCATCGCCCGTGCGCTCGTCTCCGGGGTGACCTCGACGAGCAGCATCGTCGGCACGCCCGCCTACATGGCGCCCGAGCAGTTGGCGGGGCAGGTGGTGGGGGCTCAGGCGGATGTGTTCGCGTGGGCGTCGGTGATCGTGTACGCGGCGTCGGGGGTGCCGCCGTTCGGCGACGACTCGCTGCCCGCGGTGATCAACCGCATCGTGCACAGCGAGCCGCAGGTGGGCGAGCTGCCGGAGCCGCTGCGTTCGGTGGTGCTGAGCTGCCTGGCCAAGGATCCGGCGCACCGGCCGTCGATGCAGGACGTGCTGCTGCACCTGCTCGGCGGACAGTCCCGGCCGCTGGGCCGGTCCGGGCACGGCCCTCCCGCTTACGGCGCCGCCCCCGATCAAGCGGGGTACGGCGCCACGCCGCCCCAAGCCGGGTACGGTGCCGAGTCGGACCAGGCCGCCGCGTACGAGACCGCGCAGGGGCAGGCGGCCGGCCGCGGCGGCGGAGCGGGGCGGGCGCGGCGGCGAGGGAAGACCGCCGCCATCGCGGGCGCCTCCGGCATCTCGGTGCTGGCGCTGGCCGGGGCGATCGTGTGGCTGACCCCGTCGACCCCGCAGCCGAAGAACAAGAACGTGTCGGGCACCTCCACCAGCACGCCGAGCCCGTCCATCTCGCCCACGCGTACGCCAAGCCCGAAGAAGTCAGACACGTCCGAGCCGACCACGGACCCGGCGAGCCAGAACGGCACCCCCACCGCGGACCCCGCGACCACGACCGGGCAGCTCAAGGTCCGGTACGTCCGCGTCGGCGGCGCGCTCGACAACGGGTGCTACGCCGGCGGCCAGGTGACGCTGACCGGCCTGGTCCAGCGCCAGGGCAAGGCGATGAACTTCGGCTTCACCTGGATCATCGACGGCAAGGCGGTGGAGCGGTCGACGGCCGTCATCCCGAAGGACGGCGCGCTGTACCTGGCCTCGCCCCGCAACCTCAAAGGCACCGGCGGCACCCACTCCGCCACGCTACGGATCACCTCTCCCGTGGCCAGGCAGCGGAGCGTCTCCGTCACGTTGTGCCCGCGTGAGACGCCCTGATGCCGAACGTGGAACCGCTCCTGCCGGAGGATCCCAGTGCCGTCGGGCCGTACCGGCTGGTCGGGCGGCTGGGTGAGGGCGGTCAGGGCGTGGTGTACCTGGCCGAGGCGCCAGGCGGCGGCCCGGTCGCGGTCAAGGTGCTGCAGGACGGGCTGGCCGGGGACGACCGTTTCGCCAAGGAGGTCGCGGCCGCGCGGCGGGTGGAGCCGTTCTGCATCGCGCAGGTGCTCGACGCTTCGCTGGGCGCCCGGCCGTACATCGTGACCGAGTACGTGGACGGGCCGTCGCTCCAGCAGGCGGGCCGCCACACGGGCGGCGACCTGCAACGGCTGGCCGTGGCGACCGCGACGGCGCTGGCCGCCATCCACGCGGCCGGGATCGTGCACCGCGACTTCAAACCGGCGAACGTCCTGCTCGGGCGGGACGGGCCGCGCGTCATCGACTTCGGCATCGCCCGCGCCACGGACTCCGCGCTGACGGTCACCAGCAGCATCGTCGGCACTCCTGCCTACATGGCGCCCGAGCAGCTTGCCGGGGCGGCCGTCGGGCCGGCGGTGGACGTGTTCGCGTGGGCGTCGGTGATCGTGTACGCGGCCGGCGGGGAGCCGCCGTTCGGGCAGGACGCGCTGCCCGCCGTCATCAGCCGCATCCTCAACAACGAACCCCAGCTCGGCGACCTGCCGGGCTCGCTGCGGCCGATTGTGTACGCGTGCCTGTCCAAGGACCCGGCCCGCCGCCCGACGATGCAGGACGTGCTGCTCGGCCTCCTGGGCGGCCAGTCATCCGGTACGACGGGCGCCGGGGCGGGCTTCCCAGGGTCCGCAGCAAATGGACCGCTGGGCCCCAGGGCGGGCTTCCCGGGGGCCGCCGCGCACGGACCGCTGGGCGCCGGACCGGGCTTCCCGGGAGCCGCCGCCCATGGACCGCTGGGTCCCGGCCATGGCACCCAGCCCAGCGGGCCGGTCGGGCCTGGTTCGCCGGGCGGACATGGGCACGGCGCGCCAGGCGGGCATGGCACGCAGCCCAGGGGGCCGGTTCCGGTTGGGGTCGGGCCGGGTACGCAGCCGGGCAGGCGGGCGGCCGGGCATGGTGCGCAGCAGGGGCAGGCGGTGGGGCGTGGGCGGCTGCTCATCCCGTTACTGGCCGGCGGGGGCAGTGTGGCGATCATGGCGTCCATCGCCACCGCCGTGACGCTCGTCTTCCCGCCGGGCACGGGGACCCAGCCGCCGGTCATCGCCGCCTCCTCCCGCACCTCCGTGACCGAGGCAGACGTCCCCACCGCGGACGGCACCCCGTCGAAGAGCCACCGGCCGCGGCCGCGCAAGACCACCCACAAGCCCACGCCGAAACCCAGCGCGACCCCCACCCGGACACCCACGACGAGATCCACGCCGTCCCCCGAACGCACGACGCCCACACCCACCCGCACCACGAAGAAGCCCACCACCACCACGAGGGCCAACCTCTCGATCCTGGCCATCAACGTCCACGGTGCCCATCCCACGAACGGCTGCCTCCAGCCGCCGGTCAACTTCGAAACCCAGGTGGAGACGGACAAGACGCCGACGGGCGAGTACGGCACGCTGAAGTACAACTTCGCCTGGGTCATCGACAGCAAGACCGTCATGCGCCGCGGGGGCCTGATCGGTCATGGCGAGTACACCGGCTGGGAGGGGTCCCTGGGCTACATGGTGTCGGCGGGCACGCACAGGGTCACGTTCAAACTGACGTCGCCGGTCGCCAAGAGCAGGTCCACCACGTTCACCGTCTGCTCCATCGAAGACTGATGACGCAGGACGATCCCACCGAGATCGGCCCGTACCGGCTGGCCAGGCGGTTGGGTGCGGGCGGTCAGGGCGTGGTCTATCTGGGGTACGCCCCGGACGGCACGCAGGTGGCCGTCAAGGTGTTGCGGACGGGTTCGGCCCACGACGACCGGCTGGCCAAGGAGATCGCCGCGGCGCGGCGGGTGGAGCCGTTCTGCATCGCGCAGGTGCTCGACGCTTCGCTGAGCGGCCGGCCGTACATCGTGACCGAGTACGTGGACGGGCCCTCGCTCCAGGAGGCCGGTCGGCACACCGGCGCGGGCCTGCAGCGCCTCGCGGTCGCCACGGCCACGGCGCTGGCCGCCATCCACCGCGCGGGCGTCGTGCACCGCGACTTCAAGCCGGCGAACGTCCTGCTCGGTCCCGGCGGCCCCCGGGTCATCGACTTCGGCATCGCGCGCGCCTCCGGCTCCGCGCTGACGGTCACCAGCGGCATCGTCGGCACTCCTGCCTACATGGCGCCTGAGCAGCTGGGCGGGACGGCGGTCGGGGCCGCGGCGGACGTGTTCGCGTGGGGGTCGGTGATCGTGTACGCGGCGTCGGGGGTGCCGCCGTTCGGCAACGACGCGCTGCCTGCCGTGATCAACCGCATCCTCAACAACGAACCCCAGCTCGGCGACCTGCCGGACGGCTTGCGGCCGATCGTGTACGCGTGCCTGTCCAAGGACCCGGCCCGCCGCCCGACCATGCAGGACGTCCTGCTGCGACTGCTCGGCGGCACGGCGAACCCGTTGTCCGGCGGCCACGCGCCGGGCGCCGCGAGCGGATTCCCGGGCCCCGGACCGGCCAGGAACGGCCATCCGGGCCCTGCCCAGGCCGGGCACGCGGGCCCCGGACCGGCCGGAAACGGGTATCCAGCCGCATACGGCTTACCCGGCCGGCCCAACGCCGCCGGTGCGCCCGGCGCGGCGGGACCGAGGGCCGAGGGCAGGCCCTCCAGCGGAGGCGGGCCGTGGAACGGGGCCGGGGCGAAGCCGGGGCGCAACCGGGCGCTGCTCGTGGGCGGTGCGGCGGTGGCCGTGGCGGGGGTGATGGTGACGACCGTCGTCTGGGTTGTGCCGTCCTTACGCCTGCCGAACATCATCGGCGCCTTCATCACCCCCACCACGACCCCGACGCCCAGCCCCACAGGCCTCTCCCCCACCGGCGCGTCTCCCACCAAGTCCACCGGGGCCAAAAGCAAGCCGTCCACCACGCCCTCCCCCGGCCGCAAGCGACCCACGCGCGACCCGGCGAGTACCCCGCCGACCACCAAGCCCACCACCGCGACCACCGCCAAACCGAGCCCGACCGCAACCACCGCCAAGCCGACGACCGCGAGCGGCGGGGTCCGGTCCGTGAGCCTGCGCACGGAAGGCATCGACCTGGGCGGCTGCTGGCGTAGCGACCTCAACGTGTACGCCGTCATCGACGGCCCCAAAGGCCACGCCTTCACCTACCGCTGGCTCGTCGACGGCCAGAACCTGGGCCGCACCCCAGCCGTGACGCCCCACAAGGTCTACCTGCCGGCCGGGTCGTTCAAGACGCAGGGCACGCACCGGGTCGTCTTCAACGTGGTCAGCGGCGGCAGCCAGCAGCGCGCCATCTCCGTGAAGATGTGCGCCCTCGACCGGATGGAGTGAGCCCGCCTCAGTGCCCCAGGCGGGACCCGAGCTCCGCCAGCAGGTCCAGGGCGGCGTCGGCGATCACCGTACCGGGTGGGAAGATCGCCGAGGCGCCGGCCGCGCGCAGTTCGTCGAAGTCGCCCGGCGGGACGACGCCGCCGACCACGATCATCATGTCGTCGGCGCCCAGCCCGGCCAGGGCCTCCCGGAGCGCGGGAACCAGGGTCAGATGGCCGGCCGCCAGCGAGGACACGCCGACGATGTGCACGTCGGCCTCGACGGCCTGCCGCGCCACCTCCTCCGGCGTCTGGAACAGCGGGCCGACGTCCACGTCGAAGCCCAGGTCGGCGAACGCGGTGGCGATCACCTTCTGGCCGCGGTCGTGGCCGTCCTGGCCCATCTTGGCCACCAGGATGCGCGGGCGACGGCCCTCGGCGCGCTCGAAGGCGGCGCACGCGTGCCGTACGCGCTCGATGTTGGCGGTCGGGCCCGCCTCGTCGCGATACACGCCGGAGATGGTACGGACCTGCTCCGCGTGGCGCCCGAAGACGCGCTCCAGCGCGTCGGAGATCTCGCCGACGGTGGCCTTGGCGCGGGCGGCGTCGACCGCCAGTTTGAGCAGGTTGTGCTCCAGACCCGGGGCGGGGTTGCCGGCGGCCTTGGTCAGGGCGTCGAGCGCCTGGGTGACGGCGCCGTCGTCGCGTTCGGCCCGGAGCCTGCGTAGTTTGTCGAGCTGCTGCGCCCGTACGGAGCTGTTGTCGACCTTGAGCACCTCGATCGGCTCGTCGGCGTCGCTGCGGTACTTGTTCACGCCGATCACGGGCTGGCGGCCCGAGTCGATGCGGGCCTGGGCGCGGGCCGCGGCCTCCTCGATGCGGAGCTTGGGCAGGCCGGCCTCGATGGCGCGGGCCATGCCGCCGGCGGCCTCGACCTCCTGGATGTGGGCCCAGGCGCGTTCGGCCAGGTCGTGGGTGAGGCGTTCGACGTAGTAGGAGCCGCCCCACGGGTCGATCACCTTGGTGGTGCCGGACTCCTGCTGGAGGAGGAGCTGGGTGTTGCGGGCGATCCGGGCGGAGAAGTCGGTGGGCAGCGCGAGCGCCTCGTCGAGGGCGTTGGTGTGCAGGGACTGGGTGTGGCCCTGGGTGGCGGCCATGGCCTCGACGCAGGTGCGGGCGACGTTGTTGAACGGGTCCTGCGCGGTGAGGGACCAGCCGGAGGTCTGGGAGTGGGTACGGAGGCTCAGAGATTTCGGATTTTTCGCGTTAAATCCGGAAACGAGGTTGGCCCAGAGGAGGCGGGCGGCTCTCAGCTTGGCGACTTCCATGAAGAAGTTCATACCGATGCACCAGAAGAACGACAGCCTGGGCGCGAACCGGTCGACGTCCATCCCGGCGGCGACGCCCGCCCGCAGGTATTCGACCCCGTCGGCCAGGGTGTAGGCCAGCTCCAGGTCGCAGGTGGCCCCGGCCTCCTGAATGTGGTAGCCGGAGATGCTGATGGAATTAAACTTCGGCATCTTTTCACTGGCAAACGCGAAAATATCCGAGATTATGCGTATTGATGGGGCCGGGGGATAAATGTAGGTATTGCGGACCATGAACTCCTTGAGGATGTCGTTCTGGATGGTCCCGGCCAGTTGCTCGGGCGCCACCCCCTGCTCCTCGGCCGCCACGATGTAGAGCGCCAGCACGGGCAGGACCGCGCCGTTCATGGTCATCGACACCGACATCCGGTCCAGCGGGATCCCGTCGAACAACTGCCGCATGTCATAGATCGAGTCGATCGCCACCCCGGCCATGCCCACGTCACCGGCGACCCGCGGATGATCGGAGTCGTAGCCCCGGTGCGTGGCCAGGTCGAACGCCACCGACAACCCCTTCTGCCCGGCGGCGAGGTTGCGGCGGTAGAAGGCGTTGGAGTCCTCGGCCGTGGAGAAGCCCGCGTACTGGCGGATCGTCCAGGGCTGGTTGACGTACATGGTCGGATAGGGGCCGCGCAGGTACGGCGCGGCGCCCGGATAGGTGCCCAGGAAGTCGAGCCCGCCGAGGTCGTCGGCCGTGTAGACGGGCTTGACCGCGATCCCCTCGGGCGTCTCCCAGGGCTCGCCGGACAGGGCGGACCCGGCGGGCTCGCCGGGATCCGGGCCGGTCAGCGGGATGGCGGAGAAATCCGGGATCATCGCGTCACCTCCAGGTCGTCGAAGGTCGTGCGGAGCACGGCGAGTGCGTCGCACCCGGCGTAGAGGCGGTCGTCGACGCCCTCGTAGTCACCCTTCCCCGCCAGCCAGATCTTTCTCGCGCCCGCCCGTCTCAGCGCGGCGGCGACGGCCTCGGCGTGCAGGCCGTACATCTTGTCGCTGGAACACAGGCAGGCGACGGTCGAGCCGCTGACGGCGAAGGCGGTGGCGATCTGGTCGGGGTCGGTGCCCGGCCCGGCGGACTCGGTGGCGAGCCCACCCGCCTGGAACAGGTTCGCGGCGAACGCGGCACGGGCCGTGTAGGCGGCGACGGGGCCGATGGTGGCCAGGAACACCACGGGCCGCCGCGGCCGCGCGTCGGCGAGGTCGCGCAGCGCCTCGAACTCCTGGGCGTACCGGATCTCCGGCAGCCCCTCCCCTGCGAAGCCCGCCTCGCCGGCGCTCGGGACGCGGACCGGTTTCTCGGCGATGTTGGGGAACTCGCTCACGCCGGTGATCGGGAAGCGCCGGTGGGCGATGTCGTCGGCACGACGCCGCCTGGTATCCGCGATCCGCCCGGCGACCAGCTCGGACGCCGCGCCGATCCCGCCGGCCGCCTCGATCTCCTGGAACCAGGCCCAGGCACGGTCGGCCAGATCGGCGGTGCGGCGCTCGACGTACCAGGAACCGCCCGCCGGGTCGGCCACCCTCCCGGCTCCGGCCTCCTCCAGCAGCAGCGCCTGCGTGTTGCGGGCCATCCGCCGGGCGAACGCGTCCGGCGGACCCAGGCACGCGTCGAACGGCTGCACGGTCACCGCGTCCGCACCCCCCACCCCGGCGGCGAAGCAGGCGATGGTGGTGCGGAGCAGGTTCACCCAGGGGTCGCGGGCGGTCATCATCGCGGAACTCGTCACCGCGTGCTGCAGCTGCCCGCCGTCCGCCGCCCCGCACACCTCGGCCACCCGCGCCCAGAGCGTGTGCGCGGCCCGCAGCTTGGCGATGGTGGCGAACTGATCGGCGGTGGCGGCGTAGCGGAACTCCAGTTGCCCGAACGCCTGCCCGACGCCGAGCCCGGCGCCGGTGAGCGCCCGCAGGTGCTCGACCCCCAGCGCGATCGAGCAGCCGAGCTCGTCGGCGTCGCTCCCGCCCGCGTCGTGGTACGGCGTGGCGTCCAGCATGACGGCCCGCATCCCGGGGAAGTCCGCCGCGCACCGCACCGCCAGCTCGGCCGTCACGTCCCGTCCCGCCGTACCGATCGAGGCGCCCAGGTTGCCCCTCGGCGACACGCCGCGCTCCGCCGCCAGCCCGAACAGGACCTCGGCGGCCTCCCGGGTCTCGGCCCCGGCCTGCAGGACGATCGGCGCGAGGTCGAGATAGACCTCCCGCAGGACGTCGGGGAGCCGCCCGACCGGGATCGCGCCGTCACCCAGGACCAGCCAGAGCGAGGTGACCCCGTGCTCCAGATCGGCCAGCACGGCCTCGGGGTCGGCCACGGAGTGCCGCTGCCGCACGTCCCACCCGGCGAACGCCGCCCGGCGCACGCGCGGCAGGTGCTCGGGCAGGTCGGCGGCGTCGTAGAGGGGGGCGAGCGTCACCCCGTCGTACGTGACGCCGGCCAGCGCCTCCTCCGGCGACCCGGCCTCGACACCCGACTTACGCAGAACCTCGAGCGCCAGCGTCCGCCAATCGTCCCGGTTCGTGGTAGGAAAGCCCGCTGCCAGATGCATGTTTCGGATAGTAGGCGGTGCCCGCCGAACCCAGGAACCCCGGGCTCGCCCCTGACCGACCCCACTGTCAGGTCAGCGGTGCCTCCCAGGACAGCCGCCAGGTGGTCGGCCCGACGATGCCGTCGTCGTCGATGCCCTGTTCGCGCTGGAAACGGAGACATACGTCGCGGGAGCCGCTGCCGTAGGCGCCGTCCACGTCGATCTCGAAGCCGCGTACCTTCATCTGCTGCTGCCACGTACGCACGTCTTCGCCACGCATCACGGGCGGGTATTTCAGCAGCCGCCCGGGGAACGGCGGCGTCGTCGGCGGGTCGGGCGGCGGGGTGCTGCCACCCGGCCGGGGCGCGCCGCGCTTGACCCAGGCGTAGAGGGGTTCGCCCGGGCAGTCGGTCGAGTAGCCGTCCCGGTGGCCCTTGATCTCCTTGCCCGCGTTGCCGCGTTCGCGGACGTACTCGACCGCGTCCAGGATCCCGTGGAGCACTCCGTCGGGCGGCTCCACCAGCCCGGCGTTGCCGACCAGGCCGAGCACGGCGTAGTGACCCGCGTTGAGCCCGGCTCCGTTGGCCGCGGGTAAGTGGTGGAGCCCCCGCCCCTCGAACACCTTGCGATGCGGGCAGGCCACGAACGAGTAGCCGATGTCGATCCAGCCGTTGCCGTCCATGTGGTAGCCCTGGATGGACTGCACCAGCGACACGCAGACCGCGTGGTCGCCGATGATGCCCGGCTCGACCCGGCCGCCCGTGTAGTGGACCTTAACTCCCTTGGTGGAGTCGAGCTGTGTGTAGTCGCCGTGCCGCTCACGGGCGTGCCAGTCGCGCCGTAACACGAGGTCGATGGCCACCTTGTGCTCTCCGGGGGTTGGGGAAATGTGACCACTGAGCGTAGCCCGGAGTGCGCGGAAAGGTGGGTAGATCTGGTTATTTTGCTACCTAAACCGACTTAAGGCCTGATCACCCGCTTGTCGGTGACGATCGCGGTGATGAGATCGTGCGGGGTGACGTCGAACGCCGGGTTCACCGCACGGGTGCCCTCCGGCGCCACCCGCCTGCCACGGATGGTGACGATCTCGTCGGCGCCTCTGTCCTCGATCTCGATGTGCTCGCCGGACGGGGTGGCCTGGTCGATGGTGGTCTCGGGCGCCACGACGATGAACGGCACCCCGGCCCGCTCGGCCCCGAGCGCCAGCGCGTACGAGCCGATCTTGTTGGCGGTGTCGCCGTTGGCGGCGATGCGGTCGGCGCCGATGAGCACCGCGTCGATGCCGCCCTTGGCCAGCAGGTACGGTCCGGCGGAGTCGGCGATGAGCCGGTGCGGCGCGCCCATCCTGGCCAGCTCCCAGGTGGTGAGCCGGGCTCCCTGCAGCAGGGGGCGGGTCTCCAGGGCGAGCACCTCGGCCAGCCGGCCGCGCTCGTGCAGGGTCTGGACGACGCCGAGCGCGGTGCCCCGTTCGACGGCCGCCAGCCCGCCCGTGTTGCACACGGTCATGATGCGCAGCCGGTCGCCTTCGAGGAGGTCGGCGCCGCGCTTGCCCATGGCCTCGCAGGCGGCGATGTCGTCGTCGCGGATCCGCAGCGCGGCCTTGAGCACGGCCTGCTGACCTTGGGACAGGTGGGCGGCGGCCTGGTCGACGCCCCAGCCGAGGTTCACGGCGGTGGGCCTGGCGGCGCGCAGCCGCGCGATGGCGTCCTGGTCGCCGGCCGCCAGCACGACACCGAGCGCCCCGGCCACGCCGAGCGCGGGCGCCCCGCGCACGGCCAGCCGCCGGATGGCGTCGATCAGGTCCGCGACGGTCTCGATCCGCAGCATGACGCACTCGTCCGGCAGCCGCGTCTGATCCACCAGCTCGACCGCGCCGTCTACCCAGTCAATCGTCCTCACGCCCAAACCGTAGCCGTCCGGGCGGAGTGCCGGTATGGGCGGCTTCGCAGAGCTGTGTCCGCCGTCGCCGCCGGTGGGTAGCGGGTCGCATGGCGACATCGCACGGGCCAGGGAGGGGACCAGGGTGTCCTACGGGTGCCACCTGCCGCTTTGCGCGCGAACCTGAATCAGGGGGGCGATTCTTCGAGAGGAGTGATCGATGGCGAAGCTACTTTTCGTGCTCACCGGAGCCACGTACCTGACGTTGAAGGACGGCACGAGACACGCGACGGGTTACTGGGCCGAGGAGTTCGCGAACCCGTTCCGCCGAGGTGATGCGGCGGCCGATCAAGCTGTCGGACGCCCGCATCGAGGACTACGACGCGGTCTACATTCCCGGCGGCCACGGTCCGATGCAGGACCTGTGGGTGGACGCCGACGCGGGCCGGCTGCTGACGGCGGCGCTCGCCTCCGGCAAGCCGCTCGCGATCGTCTGCCATGCCCCCGCCGTGATGCTGGCCACCAGGATCCACGGCGAGTCGCCCTTCAAGGGTTACCGGGTCACGTGCTTCACCAATGAAGAGGAGGAGGGTGTCGGGCTGGCCGCCAAGGTGCAGTGGCTGCTGGAGGACGAGCTGAAGGAGAAGGTCGGCGTCGAGTTCAGCCGCGGCAAGATCTGGGAGCCGTACATGGTGGAGGACCGCAACCTGATCACCGGGCAGAATCCCCATTCGGCCGCGGTCCTGGCGGAGCGGCTGCTGAAGGCGTTGAAGTAGCCCGGGGAAGAGCATCGCGCAACTGCCTGCGGGAGGTGATCGACAGCTTGGTGAAGATCTTACGCAGGTGCCACTCGACCGTCCGCGGGCTCAGGAAGAGCCGGGTGCCGACTTCCGGGTTGGAGAAGCCGTCCCGCACGAGCAGTGCGATCTGCTTCTCCTGCGGCGTCAGCTCGTCACTCGGCGACGCCTCATTCGTGCGCTTGCGGACGGTTTCCCCCGTGGCGAGCAGCTCATGGCGGGCCCGCTCGGCGAACGCCTCCATCCCGATCGACAGGAACATCTCGTACGCCGTACGCAGATGATCCCGTGCCTCGATCCGCTGACGCTCACGGCGCAGCCACTCGCCGTACAGCAGGTGCGCACGCGCGAGTTCGGGACGCAGCCGGGTCCGTGCCAGCCGCTCGATCGCCGCTCGATAGAGGCGGTCCGCGGGCGCTCCGCAGCTCAGCAGCGCCCGGGAGCGGGCCAGGATTCCCCGCGCCCAGTCGGTGTCGCACGGCTCCGCCGCGTCCGCCAGTCGTTCGAGCGCGTCACGGGCGATCTTCTCGTCACCGACGCGTGCCGCCGCCTCGATGAGTTCGGGCAGCGCCCAGATCGAGACCCACGGCTGCGCGATCCACGTACTGGCCTGGGCGGCCGGCATCGCCTGCTGGTAGCGGCCGAGCCCGTTGTAGAGGACCGCGGCCGCCCACTGGGCGACCGCGACCCCCATCGACCGGCCACCCGCGCCGGCCTGCTCGATCGTGGCGGCGATGAGCGCCTCGGCCTCGGCACTGCGGCCCCGCAAGGCGCTGAGCCGGAGCTTGACGTGCGGCGCGCCGGGAACGCCGGTCGCCGCGGCGATGGTGTCGGCCTCGGCGACGGTCGCCGCCGAGGCGGCGAAGTCGCCGATCCAGGTGGGCGCCATTCCCCGCG
>NZ_JAHKRM010000022.1 GCF_019396345.1 Nonomuraea guangzhouensis
CGCGATCAACCTCATCCGCCTGGACGCCTGGCTCACCCAGACACCCCTCGGCGCGACCCGAGTCTCACACTTCGCGCGCCTCGACCTGACACTCACCGCATGACCCACCGAATTGGGCAACGGAGTCCTTTAGGTGGGCGGTGAAGGCCCGTGCGGGAAGGCCCTCTGGGCTTGAGCGTGTCCTGATCCCGGCGGCGAACACCAGCCGGGAATGCCACCAGTGCCACACCATCACCGAGGGATCGCGGCAATCCCAGGCCAGGTTCGTGAGCAAGAATCCAGCGTGCGGGTGGATCGGCAACGCCGATACCAATGCCGCCCGCACCCAGGCGTACCAGTACAACTCAGCCGCCGGACAGGCGGTAAACGGACGTGGAGGCCCCGCGGTACTGGGGCCGGTGAAGCGTCAAGCCACTCGTAGCGGGACCACGCCCACCCCGTAAAGGGCGGCCGCGTAGCAGCCATGAGGATCCTCCCCGTTCACAGGGAGGAGCATGTCAAACTTCCCCTCGTGACTGCTGCTCCCCGACGTGGTGGGTCTTTCTACGACTCGCCTACGACATTCCAGAGGTATCTCGACCATCGTCACAGCGGAGGGATGAGCCCCAACCACGTCATGGAGGAGCCCGCGCTACTGGACGCGATGGGCACGGTCACCGGCCTGCGGGTTTTGGATCTCGGGTGCGGGGACGCGGCCATCGGGCGGACTCTGCTGAACGCCGGCTGCAGTAGCTACCTGGGCCTGGACGGCTCTGCGGCCATGGTCGAAGCTGCCGGCGAAACCCTTCAGGGCACAAGTGGGCGTGCTGAGCAGGTGGATATGGAGGACTTCGCCGCTCCGCCGTCCTCGTTCGACCTGATCGTTTCTCGTCTCGCACTGCACTACGTCGAGGACTTCGCAGCGGTGTTGATGGCTTGCCATGCATGCCTTTCGCCTGGTGGGCGGATTGTTTTTTCGGTTGTTCATCCCGTGCTCAGCTCTTATGACGCCGGGACACGGGAGCCGCGCACGAACTGGATCGTCGATGACTACTTCCTCAAGGGGCCACGACAGCGCAGCTGGTTGGGCGGCAGTGTCACCTGGTTTCACCGGACTGTTGAGGACTACGTGGATGCGCTGGTGAACGCTGGGTTCGCGCTGTCGGCTCTGCGTGAGTGCGCTCCTCGGGAAGAGCGGTTCGACGGCGACCTGGCCGAGTTGGCGCGTCGCCGCCGCGTTCCGCTCTTCCTGTTACTCAGCGGCACGCGGATCTGACCGGTCCAGGAGAACCGCCGAATAGAGTCTTTCACCTGCAGTCTTACGTACTCGGCCTTACCTACTCGCCTGAATCACCAAGGTGGTCTTCCCCGTCGAGCGGGTCCGGATGTCCACGCCCTGGCTGAGCAGCGTCCAGCTCACCCACTCGCCTGTCTTCGTTCACTAGGTCCTCGGTCTTGGGCTGCTTGTGCGCGGTGTACCCGCTCGGGCCGGCGCGAGCTCTGCCGGTCAGGGTTCGTGTCCCTATGGCGGGCAGGGTGATGGTCAGCGAGGTTCGGACGTCTGCGATTTCATCCGTGAGCGTGCATTCGAGGAGGTGAACGGCGTTTTTCGCGGCTACGATCTCCGCCCTGTCACAGGCGGCTTGAGGATCGACGATCGCGAGCCTGGCTGCGGCAAGCGCGCTCAGGTCGGCTGCGTCGTGTACGTGATGACGTGCGACGCGTACGGAGCCCACCATGGCGAAGGCTGTGGCAACCGCCATGAGCAGGCCCATGAGCGCGACGCCCCACAATGTCGCGGAGCCACGGTCTGCTTGCTTGGCGAACGTTGATTCTCGACGCTTCGCGCATGTGTGCTGGTACGTCATGATTCCGTGGCGGCGGTCGCGGAGGCGGTTACTTGTACGGCGGGCAGAGACGCTCCCCATGCTGGTCGTACCTCCACCGAGACCTCTACTTTTGTGCTCTCTGGATTGCGGCTGATGTCCACCCGTGCGTTGGGCCGGGTGGCGGATTGAACGAGTTCGCGGACTTCGTCCAGGGGCTCGCCTCTGGCGGCGGCCCTCGCTGCGGCGCGGGCCGCGTCGACGCACTCCAGCTGGACACCGACTGCTTGAATCGCCCACAGTGCGGCGGCCAAGACGACCATGAGCGCGGGTAGGACCATGGCGGTCTCAGCTGTCACAGAGCCGCGCGATGCCGGGCCCTTCACGTGCGATGCCGGACACTTCGGGTGCGACGCCAGAAACTTCGCGTGCGATGTCGGCATCTTCAGGCGCGGTGTTGAACGCTTCACGTGTTTGGGGGCCGCAGCTTGGGGTGGGGTCATCCGGCTGCGTTGAGCGCCTGGTCGATGAGCTTCGAGAGCATCACTTGCACCTTTGGGCTGCTGACCACCTTGAACAGCACCGCCGCGAAGGCGCATGCGGCGATCGTTATCTTTGGTGACTCTCAGTCGTGTGACAAGTACTTCAAGTAGTGTTGGCGGCTACTTGGCGCACAGTATCTGGGGGTCCGTACGGCATGTTGGGCAGGTCAGGCGCGGCTGAGCGGCATTACCGGGCTGAACGAGCGGTGGCCGCCGATGAGTCGGTGTCGTGGGTGGTGGTCGACGAGGACCTCGAGTTGCACGTCGAGGCGTGCGCGTACCTGGCGGGGCTGCGCGCGGCGGACCGGGCGTTCAACACCGAGAAGACCTACGCCGGCCGGATCGCCTTGTACTTGTCGTACTGCCGAGGTCATGGGCTGGACTGGGCCGGCCCGAGCCTTCCGCAGCTGATGGCGATGATGCGCTGGCTGGTGGAGGAGCCGATGCCGTCGCGTTCACGCAAGCCGGGCGCTGCGGTGCGGTATCGCAGCGAGGGCACCGCGAACGCGATCATGGGGACCGTCGGGGAGTTCCTGTCGTGGTGCAGCCTGCAGGGCTGGGTGCCGCCGACGGTGGTGAACACGCTGACTCAGCCGAAGTTCCTGCGCTACCTGCCGGCGGGGTTCGACCCGGGCGAGGACGGCCAGTACCGCACGATCATGGCCCGCACGATCAAGTACAGGGTCGCGATCCCGGGCTATGAGTGGCTGGCGGATCAGGAGATCGACGTGCTGCTCGGCCTTGCCCGGCACGAGCGCGACAGATTCCTCATCCAGCTTCTTTCGCAGACGGCCATGCGGATTGGCGAAGCGCTCGGGCTGCGCAGGCAGGACATGCACCTGCTGCCCGATTCTCGGGTGATGAACTGCCGGCACGAGGGGCCGCACGTCCACGTCCGGCGGCGCCTCAACGCCAACGGGGCGTTCGCCAAGGCCCGGCAGCCCCGGGCGATCCCGGTGGACGAGGTCACGATCGAGCTTTATGCGCACTACCAGTTCGAGCGGGCCGAGATCGCCGGGGACGCCGGGGACATGGTTTTTGTGAACCTGTTCCACGCGCCGGTGGGTAAGGCCATGTCGTACGGGACGGCCTATGAGTTGTTCTGCCGCCTGGCCAAGCAAGCCGGATTCCGGGCACGACCGCATATGCTCCGTCATTCGTCGATCACCAGGCTCCGGCGGGCCGGGGTGGATCGCCGGGTCGTGCAGGAGATCGCCGGCCACGTCTCGGTGACCTCGCAGGACCCGTACTCCCATGTCACCGACTCCGACAAGCGCGAGGCCGTGGAGATGGTGGCGGCCAAGAGACGGCAGGCCCGTTCGTGAGCGGGCCGGGCAACGTGCTCGCCTTCCCCGGACCGGACGACGAGCCGGCCGGGCGCGAGCCGGTCCTGGGAGCGCTGGCACCGGCGCAGGCCGAGATCTGGACCGCGTGGCTGTCGGCGAACACGCCCTCCCCCTGGCGGGTTGGGGAGTGGGACGCGGCCACGTGGCTGTTCACCGGCGATGTCGACAACCGCTCCACGGTCGCCTACCGCTGCACGGTGGCGGCCTGCGATCGGATCTCGCGCACGCAGGCCCTGTGTGACCTGTGTGAGAAGGCGTTCCGGAAGTCGGAGCTGGCGCTGGAGGAGTTCCGGGACAGCTTCGTCCCGGACCGCAACCGGGTGATCGACGGCGGGGCCAGGCCCTGCATCGTGGCAGGCTGCGCGCGGGACGGAGCGGTGTGGGGGTTGTGCGCCGCGCACGGGTCGCTACGGCACAAGGACATGATGCGCAAGCGTCCCGGCGCCGAGGAACTGGAGGCGTGGGTCGCCGCCGCGGCCCCCTACGACCCGCTCCCGGCGTGTCTGGTCGGCGGCTGCGTGCGTGACTGGCGGCCGGGATCGGGGATCTGCGACCTGCACACCCGGCGGCTGAAGGCGGACGGCCTGGAGGTGGCGGACGCGGCCTGGCTGGATCGCCAAGCGCCGTTCCTGATCGTCAACCAGTTCTCCCTGGCGCCGCTGGAGCCGGTGGCGCGCGCGGAGCTGCTGTTCGCGCTGGCCGCCCGGGATTCGCGGGGGCAGCGGCTGGACCCGACCGCGGTCCGGCAGTCGGTCGCGGTGCTGGCCGGCCACCGCATCGCCGCGATCGCGGCCGTCGCTCTGGGGGCGCTGCCGAGCCGGGCCACGGCGAACGTCGATGCGCTGTTGCGGGAGACGTTCCGGGTGGTGGCTGCGGCCTTCGACCGGTTCCGCGGCGTGGATCCGGCCACGCGGCCGACCTTGGACCTGGTCGACCTCGGGGCCCGGAGCAGGCACGGCAGGCCCACGGCTCGGCCCGGCGATCTGGACATCTCGATGATCCGGCAGGTCTGGCTGCGGGAGATCCTGGTGGCCTGGATCAGCGAGGCCAAGCCCACGACCAGCGAGGTCCGCCGGGCACACCGAGCGGTGCAGACCGCCGCCCGGGCGCTGGACGCGCGCACCGGCGGCGGGCTGGACCCCGCGAGGCTGGGGTTCGCCGATATGACGGCGGTCGTCGCGGGCTTTGAGAACCTCCTGCGGGCCGATGGCCAGGAGATGAGCCAGAAGAACAAGGGCAGTCTGCTGTCGATGTGGTTCAAGGTGCTGGACTGGGGCCGGCTCACCGAGCGGCTGGACGGCATGGCCGCCTCCTTCGCCCGGCACTCCAGTCACGTCATCAAGCAGGTCCAGGTCAACGAGGACGAGATCGGCAGGGCGATCCCAGAGTCGGTGATCAACCAGTTGGACGCGCACACCGAGCTGCTGGGCGCGGGCATCGCCCACGGGCGGCTCTCGCCCGAGCAGGTCCACGCGATGGCGGTGGCGGTTTATGAGCTGCTGCGCGACACCGGCCGCCGCCCCGCCGAGATCGGCCAGCTGGAGGTCGATTGCCTGGAGCGGGACGGGGAGGATTGGCAGCTGCGCTGGGACAACAGCAAAGGGCTGCGCAAGGGGCGCCGGTTGCCGATCCCATCGGAGACGGTGTCCACCATCCACACCTGGCAGGCCGTCCGGCAGGCGATCGCGTTGCCGTCCGGTTCGGAGGGGTTCCTGTTCCCGCCGGCCGGTGAGTTCGGGGAGGTCCGGCATCTGATCTCCGAGCAGATCTCACCGATCATCCGGGCCTTCGCTGATGCGGTCCCGCAACTGCTGGCCGAGGAGTTCGGCCCGGACGGGCGGCCGCTGCCGTTCGACCGATCGCTCATCTTCCCCTACGCATTCCGACATGCTTATTGCCAGCGGCACGCGGATGCGGGGGTGCCGATCGATGTGCTCCGCGACCTTATGGATCACCGATCCACTCAGACCACGTCCGGGTACTACACCGTCTCCCTCAAGCGGAAGCGGGAAGCGGTGGCGATAGCCGGCCGCCACGGTTTCGACCGCGCCGGCCGGGCTCGGCCGACCCGTTCGGGCACCGCCTATGAGGCGCAGTCGGTGGCGGTGCCCTACGGCCGCTGCACCGAGCCCGCCAACGTCAGAGCCGGAGGCAGCGCCTGCGCGATCCGCTTCCAGTGCGCCGCCTGCCAGTTCTTCCGCGCCGACCCGTCCTATCTGCCGGAGATGGAGCAGCACGTCATGCAGTTGCGGGCCGATCGGGAGCGGGCGCTGGCGATGGACGTCGACGAGTACGTGATCAAAAACTTCGACGCCAACATCGAGGCGATGGGCAGGATCGTCGGCATCGCCCGGGACAAGCTGGAGGCGCTGCCCGAGGAGGAACGGGCCGAGCTGCTCGCGGCCACCGAGGCGTTGCGCATCGTCCGGGCCCAGCAGGCCGACGGCATCACCGACCTGGGCATGCCCGGCTTCCCCAGACGGCGCGGGCGGGAAAGCGCGTGAGCCAGAGGGCACCGGGTGCTGGGCGCACCCCCGGCGACGTGCTGCGCGAGGTTCGCCGCAAGGACAGCCAGGTCAAACGCGGCAAGGTGCTGGCCACGCTGGAGAAGCTGAAGTCCGGCGGGGAACCGATCACCTTCCGGGGTGTCGCGGCGGCGGCCCAGGTGTCGACCTCGCTGGTCTACTCCCCAGGCGTCCGCGAGCACATCGAGACCGCGATCGCCGGGCAAGCCAAAGCAGCCCGGCGCGCCACCGCGACCGGGACCAGCGTCTCGGCCGCGTCGCTGGCCTGCGACCTAGAGCTGGCCCGCGCCCAGATCAAGCAGCTGCGCGCGGAGCGGGACAAGCTCAAGGCCGCCGTCCGGCGCGGTCTGGGGGCGGCGCTGGAGACGGCCGGCAGCCGGGAACTGACGGAGCGGATCAACGAGCTGCTGGCCCAGGTCGAACGCCTGGCCGCCGAGCGCGACGCCGCGCTGGCGGAGAACACGCGGCTGAAGGCCACGCTGACCGAGACCGAAGACAATCTGACCGCCAACCGGACGGCGTTGAAAGACCTGATGAAGGAGGTCAACCGCGAACGCTGACCCAAGGCGCCCCGGCTCCCGCACCCCTGGGCGGAGAATCGGCAAACAGAAGCGTATCCATTTGATTACACTGCGTGCTCGTCAACCAGCCCGGTTTCACTGAGGGGTCCGCATGAGCTTCACAGAACACGACGTTCACGAGTGCCGCCGCCTGATGAGCGCCTGCCGCGTCAGCCAGCTGGCGATCGGCGACATGCTGGCGGCCGCGTGGGCCGACGGCGATGCCCTCGGACAGTTCTGCGAGCAGGTCGGCCTGTCGGTGACCACCGCCAAGCAGTGGCGGGCCACAGCGAAGGCTGTCACGCCGAACCTGCGCACGCTGCTGGAGACCTGCGGCGTCTTCGTCTCCTACTCCGTCTTGCGCGAGGGGACACGCATGATCGGCGGCCGGCCCGTCGACCCCGGCTACGCCAAGCTCCGGCGCTTGATCGACGATGCGAAGACGGCGGGTGGCGACCGGGTCAACTACGCCACCTACCAGACGGTCTTGGGCACGGCGCCCTCGCTGGCCATCGTCTTGGATCCGCAGGCACGAGAGGCGGAGGAGGTCGTCGACTACGTCAGCGACATGAACAACAGCCCCAACCGCGACCTGCTCGTCTCGGCGCTGCTCGCCGACGACGCCGTGACCCGCGCCGAGCTGGAGGCCGAGTTCGACAAGCAGCGGGCCGAGCGAGAAGAACAGGGCGGCCAGCAGCCGCCGAAACAGCCCACGGGCAAGCCCGACCCCAGCGCCGCGCTGGTCGCCGATCTGCTCGCCCTGGCCGCGCAGTCCGCACGGATCATCAAACGCCTTCCCAAGACAGTGCAGCTGGACCTCGCGCAGCGGGCCAACGCCTCGGTCGCCTTGGACGACCTGGACGTCTTCACCACGAGGGTCCGTCAGATCGCCGCGATCCGCACGGTCCGCGTCCCGGCGCAGCGGCGGTCGCAGCGCGAGAAGACGACAGCATGAACCAGGATCTGCCCGAGGAGGCTCTCGACGACGGCGAGGAAGCCCTGCAGGCGGACATCGACGAGTTCGTCACCCTGGATCGCAAAGGCCCTTGGAGGCTCGCCCTTCTGGTCGCCAGGCGAGTCACGCCCGGCGAGGGCAACGGCGTGAGAATCGACTACCAGCCCCGGAGCGGCCTGAACGCCTTCCGGCGCATCAGCGCCGGAGAGTTCGCCCGCCGGGCCAGGACTGCACCCAGGCGCGTCATAGCCCTGTTGGATGCGTGGAATCGGCTCGCCGCCGACGGCGTCGTCCCGCCCGCCGCCGCCCTGCGCCCGGACACGACCATCGAGTCTCCTGATACCGGGGAGTATCCCTTTTACGGCAAGAACGGCTACTACCGCAGCTGGGAGGCCACGGGTCTGTCGACCGAGCGGCGTGATGCGGTCGAGAAAGAAGCGGAAAAGAGCGGGACCCGGCCGTCGGCCATCACCTATGTCATGACACATCCCACAGCAGTCAAGACTGCTCTGCTGGCCGATGAGGCGACCCGGAGGACGGCGCGGGAGGCCCTGCAGGAGTTCGAAGCCCGCCAGGCCGCCGCAGATGCCGAAGACCGCGCCGCGGCCGCCGAGGTCGCCAGCGAGCGGCAGCGCGAATACGACGACGTCATCCGCGCCGAGCGGGACGCCTATGCCGCACAAGCCCGCCAAGCCAGCGAGGGATCGCAGGCCGAGGCGTCCATGGACGTCTTCAACGCCATGGCCGAGATCCGCATGGCCGCCTCACGGGCGCTGGCGTTGCTGAGCAAGCAGCAGATCAACTTCACCTCGGACCGCGCCCAGGCCATCGCGGAGTTGTGTGACGGCGCCGAGGCGGCGATCGCCGCCGTTCGTGACATGGCCACCGGCGCTGCTCTGGACGACGCCGCGCTCGCGGCTTTCATGGACGAGAACGGGAAATTCCTGTGAGCCGCCGCCGTGATGAGATGGGCTGGACCCGCGCCGAGACCGACGTCGCCGAAGTGATGATCTGGCTGCGCAGCAACCACGGCCGCGAGATCAGCTACGCCGACATCGCCGCCGGCGTCGGCATCAAGGACGGCGCCCGCCTGCGGCGGGCCGTCAAGGTCGCCCGCGTGGTCGCGGCCAACCGGGGCGATCGCCTGGAAAGATTCCTGCCATCGCAAAGCCCCGCCCGTCGCCGGGTCTTCGTCACCCGCTACATGCGCCAGGGCCTGGGCGATGAGTTCGGCGCCCGCGACGCGATGTCCGCCGCCCGCACCGCGATGACCGCGATGAAGGACATGCACCGCGCCACCACCTTCGAGGCCGGCAACGACAAGTCGATCGCGCGCCAGGAGTTCGGCACGATGGCCACGGCCGTCGACGAGTGCATCACCAAGGTCTCCGGCATCGACAAGGTCGGCCCCCAGGTGGTCCGACAGGAGAACACCGGCCTGCTCGCTCAGATGATCGCCGCCCTGGAAGCCCGTCTCACCGAGCCGTCAACAGGCTGACCAGGGCCGCCCCCGTGTCCTGCCAGCCGCCCCGGACACGCCTCGCAATCCGACGACCAGCCAGGAGCCCATCGTGACCCCGCTCGAACACACCCTCGCCAAAGCACTCACCGAGGTCGTCATCAGACTGGACCTCAGCGACGACGACGCCATCACGCCCGAGGCCACGATGCAGGTGATCGAGCCGGTGGCCGCCCTGCTGCAGGACCTCCCCGAGCGGGACCGGCAAGCTCTCGCCGAGCTGATCAACCAGTTCGCGCACCAGGAAACCGACCCTGAGCGGCAGCTGACCGCCTGGGAAGCGCCCGAAACCCTGGGCCTCCTGGTCTGAGAGTGTGTCCTCAGTACAACAACCAGACTTTCCCCTAGCGTTGATTGGGGAGTCTTCGCTCCATTTCGAATAGGAGGTCTCGAGCCTCCTTCAGGGTGCTTCGGCCAGGCTGTCGGGACTGGGGATGGGCGATCCAGTCGCGGACACTCTTCGCGAAGGCCACCTGGAAGCGCTCCATTCCGCTTGCGCCAGTCAGCCAGGCGACACCGTCGTGCCGAGCCTGAGGACGGCGCCGCATCAGTCGCTCCCATATTTGAAGGATCTCTCGCTCCAGTCGCAAGGCCTTCTCAGAGCGCTCAACCGGGTCCGTGGCCGGCTGAGGATTTGCGGCGGGCCTGCCTTGCCTCTGGGAACCTGGAGGCACTCGCACCGCGCGGTTCCCTAAGGGAACCTGCGGCCTTCTGGCTTGGCGAGTTGCGTCTTGAGGCTTCGGGCGAGATGTCGGCACTGCAGGTCTTGACTCGATCACCTTGGTCAGCTCGGCCTTGAACTCGGCCGCCCTCTCAGCATCAAGATCTTGGAACGTCCTCATTGGTCTAATAACACGCATTCCCATGTTCTCGAGCGCGACCCACACAAGATGGCGGGCCGCCCCATAATCAAGGCCGAACTCCTCCTTAGCGACCTCCCATACGTTGATCGTTCCGCGCTCGATCACCTTGCCCAGCTCGGCTCTGAACTCGGCCTCCCTCTCTGCATCAAGAGTTTTGACCGTCGCTGGTAAACGAACAGGCACTCCCATGTTGTCGAGCGCCACATACACGAGACGGAGGTCATCACACTTGAGGCCGAACTCTTTAGCGACCTCCCATACGTTGATCGTTCCGCTCACGACCCTCCTCAGACTCCGCATGCCGACGCAGCTATTGCCATCGTTTATCACAATCGCACCAACTGGAGCGCCCAAGCCGCGCAACGCCCCATGGGTGATCCGGTCGAGTTCGTCGCGGGGCAGGCCGAGGAGATGGGCCTGGCGCGCAAGGCGAGCACCAGGCCCGGGAGGGACATCTATCCCTTACCTCGATGACCAGCATGCTTCCTACGGGGCCTGGTATGTCCAGAGGCGTTCCCTATCGCTCGGCCCGAAGACATCTCGATGCCCTTTGGGCGGTTCGTCCTCATCGGGCCGGCCGAGTTCAATTGGTCGATGCGATTTGCGAATCTGGCGGAGAAGAGTACGGCCACGGCCCGCAGAATCGCCGGGCGTTCCTTTGGGTGAGTCCCGCGCAGCGCCAGCCACACCACAACTACCCGGGCCAGGCCCGCGACTATGCCTGCGGCGGCCAGAAGCGCCATGCCGCTAGGGACAAGATTGCCCACTTCAACAAGATCCCTTCGCCTCTCCTGGTCGAGAGAGGCGATCCACATCAGGTCCTCAGCTCGACCAGTGCATGACTGGTTGAACCGAGAACCCTTCGCTGCCGGCACAACGTGGATCTCAGAAGTGGTGGGCGACGACCCCTCTAGCGTCGAACGACAAGGCCCTTCTGCATTTCCCCTCACCCTCCGGGAGCAGGGGCGGAGCGTGCTACTGCCGGTGCAGCCGACTCGACTGGCCCGGCAGAGCTCGCGGCCTTATCCACGAGTTACCCGAACGACCTCACGGCCGCCGACCAGATAGCAACAACCCTACTCGCCTCCGTCCAAGACGCGGGCGTTCGCCGACTCTGAACACTGCCAGCAGCTTGGAACCCTGGTCGCCGTCACGGGCTGCGTTCGGGTCAACTTGGCCTACGTGAAAGAAGAGATCATCGTCCTCTGACCTGGTGGAAGAGTCCTCCAACCCTAGATAATCGCCGTGCCCACCGCGTATTCGGCTGTGGACATTCCGCGATCGCGGAGCGGTCCCGAACAGCGGGCCCATCTGTTGGCGAGCCAGTTGTGGGGGCGGGCGGCTGGATTGGCCGGTTTGGCGAGCAGTTGGTCTTCAGAGGGTGTGGCGGCAGCGTTCAGGGGGGTTGCCGCATCGTGCATGGTGCCTCCAGGTGATCGGGCCGGGCGTTGTCCGGCGTGGGTCCAACGGTGCCTGAAGGCTGTATGTGGCGGACGGCCCGAACGTGGTTCTGGGGATAAGTGGAGGCGTCGGAGCGGCCTGTGGATAGGTGATAGGGCACCTGTGGATGGGCGATAGGGCAAGGGGATACCGCTTGCGCCTGGGTTGGGTCGGAAGCCCACGCTCATCTGAGGCCGGTCTGCCGGGTCGAGGGCTCGGGCGTGTGCTGCGGAGCATAGGCAGGTTCCAGTTCCAGGCGCAGGCAGGCCCCAGGGCGCAGGTGGATTCGGAAACTCAGGCCCGTCGCGGGGCCCGGGCCGGCAGGTTCCTGGACACAGGCAGGGCCTCAAGCAAAGGCTGATCCTGGAGCAGGCCAGTCCCGGGAGGCAGGTCCCGGGAGGACAGATCCCGGGGGCAAGAAGCAGATCAGTCCCGAGGGGCAGGTCAGTCCCGGGCTGGCCCCTGGATGCAGGCTGGTTCCGAAGTACGGGCTGGTCCCTGGGTAGGTGTTACGGGAAGGTGATGGCGGTTGCGAGGCCAGCGACGATGGGGATGATGCCGAGCAGGACGAAGGCCGGTAGGAAGCACAGGCCGAGAGGCGCTACTGCCTTTACGCCCACGCTCCTGGCTGCGGCCACGGACATGGCTCGGGTGGACTCGCGGGCGTCGTTGGCTAGGCGGGTCAGGACGTCTGCCACTGGGGCGCCGGTCTGAGCGGCTCTGCTCATTGCTCGTGACAGTTGTGCAGTGGCCGGTTCTCGGGCGAGGAAGGCCCAGGTGGGGTCTGGGTCGGCGCCCAGGCGGAGTTGACGGCTAACCCACGACAGGCGCTGGCCGAGTGGGCCGGCCAGCGCGTCTGCCGCTATCTCGGTGGCCGCACTGACCGGTTGCCCGGCGAGTAGGCAAGCTGCCATCAGGTCGGCGGCGAACGGCAGGTCGGCGGTGATCTGTTTGGCGTCTTGGCGGGCTTCTGGGTCGTTTCGTCTGTGTAGGGCCACCCCGACGATGGGGGCGATGAGCAGGGCCGCTATCAGTCCGGCTGCTCCGCCGATGAGTAGAGCGGTGATGAGGGCGGCGCCGAGGGCTCCGACGATCGTGCGGCGGGTGATCGGTTGGGGTGAAGTTGCGGGGTGATCGAGCCAGGTTGGTGGGGAGAGTGTGTCGGTAGTCGGCCGTGTGGGGGACGTGTCGGTATCTGGCCCTGTCGAGGGTGCGCGTGTGGGTCGCTGTGATCCGGGGTGATGTGGGCGGTCTCGGGCGGATGCTCCTGGCGGTAGCAGGCGGGTCACGCGTTCTGCCGGGGTTGTCGGTGAGATCCACAGCCAGGTTGCTGCGCAGGCACATGCTGCGGAGAGCAGTTCGAACATCGAGCATCCGTTCCGATCGGTTGCGCGGCGCGATCACTTGAAGAAGGAGATCGACGCCAAGGAGCTGGTCGCTGCCGCTGAGGTGGGCAGGCGGAAGCTGACGCCTCTGAGCGGCCGTGGCTGCCACGACCGAGGTGGCCATGACCGAGGTGGCCATGACCGAGGTGGCCATGACCAGGTCTGGGCGGGTCATGGTGGAGAACTGAGCGGACCACAGTGTGAGCGGGTCGTAGTGGGGTCTACTCGGACCACGGTGTGCGCAGACCGTGGTGGGGTCTACTCGGACCACGGTGTGCGCAGACCGTGGTGGGGTCTACTCGGACCACGGTGTGCGCGCACCCTGGTGAGGTCTGGACGCACCCTGGTGAGGTCTGGACGCACCGTGGTGAGGTCTGGACGCACCCTGGTGAGGTCTGGACGCACCGTGGCTAAGAGTTTTCAGCGCGGGTTGCCATCTGGTGGGTCCACCACAGGCCGCAGGCGTCCAGGGCGATACCGGCCGTGAGGCAGGCGAGGCCGGGGAGGTTGCCGAAGAGGAAGGCGAGCGGATGCATTCCCAGTGCGCTTCCCATGAGGAGGCCTAGGGCGGGCAGTGCGGCCAGCATTCTCGCGGTGGTGCGAGGACCGGCCAGTTGCGCCTTGACGTCCTGGCGGTGGGATTGGGCTGAACGTAGCGTGCTGCCGATGCGTTCTACGAGGGGAGCTAGGCCTGCGCCTACGGTCACGCTGACGCTCCAGCAGGCGGCCAGGCTGCGTAGTCCCTCGCCGCCCTGCTGTGGTGCCACGGATACGAGAGCCGTGGATACGTCGCCGCCGTCTCTTGCCGCCGCCATCACCGGGCGTAGGGCTTCCGGGTCTGGGAAGTCCACCGCGTTGATCGCTCTGGTGAGGGCTTCGCCTGGAGTACGGCCTGCGGTCAGTTCGGCTGAGAGGGCTTGGCAGAGCTCGATCGATGCTCGGCGCCAGGTGGCGGCACGACGAGCTGGGCTGGGGCGGGTGATCAGGTGTTTTATGGATCGCTGCTGGAATGGCTCGCGGATGGAGGTCAGTCTGTCGAGGCGGGCTGTGGCGGTGCTTGGGCCGGTCCACAACCATACGGCGGCTGCTGTGGACAATGCGGCCATTAGGGCTGCGATCACGGATTTACGCTCCTTTCGCCCGTCGTGGTCTGGCCGAATGAGCCTGTTGGCCGGTGACAGTGCGGCTTGGTGACAGTGCGGCTTGGTGACAGTGGGGTTGGCTCGGTGCGGGTCGGTGGCTGGGTGCAGGTAGGTGACTGGGTGCAGGTCGGTGACTGGGTGCGGGTCGGTGACTGGGTGCAGGTGGATGACTCGGTGCAGGTGGATGACTCTGTGACGGTACGGGGTCGGATGAGCCTTGCCGGGGGAGGCACGGATCGAGTGGGGCTCGCCGGTGACGGTACGGGTCAGTGGAGGTACGGGTTGGGTGTATGCGGCGCCGATGGTCGCTCCGGCGGGGTGGGGGTACCGGTCGGGCGTTCTTCGGTCATGGTCGGGGCGCACGACACGTCGCCGGACGTACGAGGCGGAGGACGTACGAGGCGGAGGACGTACGAGGCGGAGGACGTACGAGGCGGAGGACGTACGAGGCGGAGGACGTACGAGGCGGAGGACGTACGAGGCGGAGGACGTACGAGGCGGGGGGCGGGGGCGTACGAGGCGGAGGGCGTACGTGAGGAACTCTCAGTAATGGTCTGGGCGTAGGACGACGTCGTCTGGTGCGGTACGGACCGGCGAGCTTCGTTGGGCACGTGACGCCTGACTTGGATTCGGTCGCGGGCTGTATCTCTCGCTCGCCGTTCCCGCCTGGTCGCGCCGCCTCTGTACGGCTGGTGGTGCGGCTGCGGTGCGGTGTGGAGGCGACGTTTCCGTGACTCTCACCAAGCGACACGAATCCGGTTCACTGCGGCAAGGTCGCCGCGTCGCGAAGTTGGTCACGGGCGAGTCCTCTCCGTCAGGGTGTCGTGTCCTGGGCCGGTGCGCGGGTGGCCTTTTGTGTCGAAGGTCAGGGCGGGTACGGATTCGACGAAGCCTGTCGAAGATCTCGACAGGAGGCAGATTTCCGCTACGCGGCGGCGTCCGTCGGAGCGGTTGCGGGTCAGGTGGATGACCACGTCCAAGGCGGCGGCGAGTTGGCTGTGAACGGCTTCTCTGCTCAACCCCGCCGCGCAGCCCAATGCCTCCAGCCGGGGCGGTACGTCGGCGGCCGCGTTGGCGTGCAATGTGCCGCAGCCGCCCTCGTGGCCGGTGTTCAGGGCGGCTAGCAAGTCCACTACTTCGGCGCCTCTGACCTCTCCGACCACTACTCGGTCGGGGCGCATGCGGAGGGCCTGGCGTACCAGGTCTCGTAGGCCTACGCCGCCGGCGCCTTCGAGGTTTGGTGGACGGGACTCCAGGCGTACGACGTGGGGGTGGAGCGGGCGGAGCTCGGCTGAGTCTTCTACGAGAAGCAGGCGTTCGCCTGGGTCCGCCAGCGAGAGCAGGGCTGACAGGAGAGTCGTCTTGCCTGTGCCGGTGCCGCCTGTCACCAGGAATGCCAGCCGGGCCGTCACGATGGCCGTCAGTAGGGGCACCGCCGACGGTGGGATCGTGCCTGCCGCCACCAGGTCGGGCAGGGCGAACGTACGTCTCGGTGGCAGGCGGAGCGACACGCAGGTGCCGCCTGAGGCGATCGGCGGGAGCACGGCGTGGAGGCGTACTCCTCCGGCCAGTCTGGCGTCCACGTACGGCGAGGCGTCGTCCAGGCGACGGCCGGCGGCGGCTGCCAGGCGCTGGGCCAGCCTGCGGACTGCGCCGTCGTCGGTGAACGTCACCGAGGTCCTGCGCAGGCCGTGGCCGTCGTCGACCCATACCTCGCGAGAGCCGTTGACCAGGACGTCGGTGACGTCGGGTTCTGCCAGGAGGGGCTCCAGCGGGCCTGCTCCTATGAGGTCGGCGCAGAGGGAACGGGCTACGGCGAGGATCTCCGCGTCGCCGTATACGGATTTTTCGGCTCGTAGGGCTACTGCTACCTGGGCGGCGCTTGGTTCGACGCCGGTCCGTGCCAGCCGTACGCGCACGGCCTCGATCAGCTCAGGTGACACGCCCGTGTTCATGTGCTCATTTCTCTGTGCTCTGTGTCGCTTTTGATATGTGCTCGCCTCTGGCCTGACCTGCGCTGATCCCTGTCCTGGTTTGGGTGGCGGTGCGTCCGCCGTGGGTGGTGGTTTCCGTCACGAGGAGGCCCGACCCGGCCGGTCTGCCCAACTGACCCCCAAAGGACGCGGGCTCACGGGCTGACAGGCCACCGGTGCGGACGCGAACGCGGGTGCGGGTGCGGACAGCTCCTTGCCGCCGAGGACAACGGCTGGCTCGTCACGGCGGGAGTAGGTCGCGGAGGAGGGAGGTGCAGAGGGCGCCGAGGACGGTGCGGGGGCCGAGTTTGGGGAGTTCGCCGCGGTTGAGGGTGGTGGGGAGGCGGGGCTGGTCGGGTAGGTGGCCTGCGGAGGGGATGCCGAGGGAACTCGCCACCACGTCGTCGTCGAGGATGCCGGGGCGGATGACCGCGCGGATGTCTGAGGTGTGCCGGTTGACCTCCGTGAGGACCTGGGCGGCGGCCAGGACTCCGCGTACGTCGGCCGTGGCCACGAGCAGGGTGCCACTCGCCCTTGTCAGCGCCTCGATGGCGGCAGGGTCGAGGTGGCGTGGTAGGTCGACGACCACCACGTCGAAGCCGCGGCGCCCGGCTTCCAGCACCGAGCGCATGGCCTGGGCGGGGATCGCCCGTACCTCGCCGCGGTGGAAGGACAGGACCGTCAGGTCGCCGAACGCGGGCAGCGCGGCCTGCAGGGCCGCCGAGCCGACCCGGCCCTCGCGGGCCACCAGGTCTCCCCAGCGCGCGCCGGTGGCCTCCTCCTGTCCCAGCAACGCGTCGATGCCGCCGCCCAGCGGGTCGGCGTCGATCAGCAGCGTGCGCAGGCGGTCGCCGGAGGCGCGCAGGGCCAGACAGGCCGACAGGACGCTCGCGCCGACGCCGCCCCGGCCGCCGATGACGCAGAGCACGACGCCGGAGCGGGGATCGGGCTCCATGGCGTCGGCGAACTCCTCCACGAGGCGCCGCTCGCCGCTGGGCAGGTCGATGACGGCCTGGGCGCCCACGGCCACGCATCGGCGCCAGCTGTCGGGGTCTTCCGGGTCGCGGGTGACCAGGAGCACGCCGTCTCGGGCGGGTGGTGAGGTGGCGGCCATCGCGTCGGCCAGGTCGCCGCCTATCACCACCAGGGGTGCGAGGTTCCAGAAAGGGCGCGCGTGGGCGGGGGCGTGGGCCACGTCGAGCTGGGCACCGGCTGCGGCGGCCACGCGGACGAGGTCGTCGAGCAGGTCACGGTCTTCGGTGATGACCAGTGGGCGGTGCATGAGGGGTCTCCCTGATCTGGTGGTCGGGATCGGGAGGTACACCATGCGTCGGGAGGGTGGGGTGGCGGGGGGCCGAACGTGGTTCTGTGGATGACGGGGCTGGAGGAGGGAGTTCCTGTGGACGACGGGATGGGAGGAGGGGGTAGGTCCGGGGTCTGTCCTGGTGGGCGGCTAGACCGCAAGACGGACTATCAGACGGTCCACAAGACCGAAGTCCTGTGGATGATGGGGGTCGCTGGACAAAGGCCCTGTGGAAGTCGGCGCCGGAGGATGGACCTCGCCGGCGAAGGGGCCGGAGGGCCAAGGGGGCCAAGCGCTGGGGGGCCAGACGGCCGGGAGAACCAAGGCGCACAGAAAAGGGGCGACCCCCGCCGGGGGGGAGAGCGGGGGTCGCCTGATCGGTCCGGCTCCGGGGGGGTAGAGCCGGTCCCGTTTCAGAAGAAAGCTTTCATCACTTGACCAGAGCATGGCAAGAGACTGGCAATGCAAACCCGTGCACAGTCGCCCCAGTTTCAAGAGATACCCCCGTATGCTGCCCGATCAACTTGAGTTTCGTCGAGGAGCAATCTCGCATTTTCGCCAAGTTTTTTCGCCCTCTCATAACGATCACATAAAGCAGCTCACTCAGAGTGATCGTCACAGGTTGATAACCACAGCAAAACCCCCGGTCGCGCGAAATCTCCGCCCCCGCAGACCCTCGTCCTGGTAAAGGTCTTGCTCCCAGGGGTTCCCATCAGGGCGGATCCGTCGTACAAAGGTGACACGGACCACTTGTCCGGGTGCGTCAACCAGGCACCCACGCGCGACCAGCCGCGGGAGGCGCGTCGTGACGGGCTTGTCCCGCTCCGACGAATAGAGGTGCACGCTTGGTAACCCGGTGTGACGTATCGGCCGACGGCGTCTCATGACTGAGACGCCGTCAGCTATGTCAGCCTCAAGCAGGCTCAGGTAGGTCAGCCCCGTTGCAGCGCCTCGCAGATCGCGGTCGTCTCGCGTACGCCAAGGGTGACCGCGGCGGCACAGTGTCGTACCCAGGTCGCCACCCCCTCGGGTGATCCGCTCAGGTAGGCCCGCAGGCCATCGGCATAAGGCAGCTCCAGATGCCCTACTTCGACGGCCACCAGCGACTTCGGGTCCAGCCCGTACTCGACCAGTGTGAGCCGTTCGGCCGAGCGCGCGACGACGCCGTCGGCCGTACCGAACGGGCGCAGCACGGCCAGCTCCGCGTGGACGACGGCGGCCAGCACGAGCGCGGGCGCCTTCGTGGGCGCTTCGAGCAGCCCGAACAGGCTCTCCAGACGCGCGGCCAGCTCCTCGTCCGGGGTGCGCGGCCGGCCGAGTGAGTCCGTGAGACCGGCCGCGGCGACCGTGTGCAGGCGGGCGAGCACCTGACGGGGGGCTTTGCGCCAGGTGATGCCCAGCCGGCCCAGCTCGGCTGAGGCGCGCAGGGCTCCCTGGACGACGGGATCCTCGACCGAGCCCTGGCGCAGCTCGTCCAGGGGCACGTCGACGCCCTCGATGGCCGCCGACGCCCGCGCTCCGCGCAAGGACGACTCGGCCGACACAGTCGGGCTCGCGCGGCGCAGGACGCGATGGCGATAGAGCCCGTCTACGGCCCGCCTGGCCTCCTCCACCGCCTCGGGAACGCCGGGAAGTGCCGCGATGACAGCCAGTGGATCACTCACGGCATTCAACATTAGCGGGGGACCCAATAAACCCATCCATTGGCCCGTTCCATCTTCGTTCGGTGCCAAGATGACAACAGTTCAATAGCGCATGTAAGACCACTTGATAACCGGATCGGCCGCGCGTCGTCACATGTACAGACCTGTCTAGACCTCTTGTGTGCGGAGCAGGTGAGCTGGTGGAGTGGGACATGAACCGTCAGATCTGGCCATAGAAGGAGTACGAGGTGGCCCCGGAAACCCCTGGCAACGAGCCCCAGGCGCTGTCGAACCTGCTGCAGGAGAACCGCCGGTTCGCACCGCCGGCCAACCTGGCGGCGGCGGCGAATGTGACCTCCGCCGCGTACACCGAGGCGGCGGCCGACCGGCTCGCGTTCTGGGAGAGTGCGGCTGACCGGCTGACCTGGGCCAAGCGGTGGGAGACCACGCTTGAGTGGAACGCGCCGTTCGCCAAGTGGTTCGTCGGCGGCGAGCTGAACGTCGCCTACAACTGCGTCGACCGCCACGTCGAAGAGGGCCGCGGCGACAAGGTCGCCTACCACTGGGAGGGCGAGCCCGAGGGCGACACCCGTACCCTCACCTACAACGACCTGAAGTCCGAGGTCAGCAAGGCCGCCAACGCCCTGCTGGAGCTGGGCGTGCGCAAGGGCGACCGCGTCGCCGTCTATATGCCGATGATCCCCGAGCTGCCGATCGCGATGCTGGCCTGCGCCAGGATCGGCGCGGTCCACTCGGTGGTGTTCGGCGGGTTCTCGGCGACCGCGCTGAAGAGCCGCATCGACGACGCCGACGCCAAGCTGGTCATCACGGCCGACGGCGGCTACCGCCGCGGCGCCCCCTCGGCGCTCAAGCCGACCGTGGACGAGGCCGTCGCCGAGTGCCCGCAGGTCGAGCACGTCCTGGTCGTACGTCGCACCGGCCAGGACGTGGCGACGAACGACAAGGACGTGTGGTGGCACGACGTGGTCGAGCGGCAGAGCGACCAGCACACCGCCGAGCCGCACGACGCCGAGGACCCGCTGTACATCCTGTACACCAGCGGCACCACCGGCCGGCCGAAGGGCATCCTGCACACCACCGGCGGATACCTGACCCAGACGGCCTGGACGCACCACGCGGTCTTCGACCTCAAGCCGGAGACCGACATCTACTGGTGCACCGCCGACATCGGCTGGGTGACCGGACACTCCTACATCGTGTACGGCCCGCTCGCCAACGGCGCGACCAGCGTCATCTATGAGGGGACTCCCGACACCCCGCACCGGGGCCGGTTCTGGGAGATCGTGCAGAAGTACAAGATCACGATCCTCTACACCGCCCCCACGGCGATCCGGACGTTCATGAAGTGGGGCGACGACATCCCCGCCAAGTACGACATGTCCAGCCTGCGCATCCTCGGCTCCGTCGGCGAGCCGATCAACCCCGAGGCGTACGTCTGGTACCGCGAGCACATCGGCCACGACCGCTGCCCGGTCGTCGACACCTGGTGGCAGACCGAGACCGGCGCCATCATGATCAGCCCGCTGCCGGGCGTCACCAGCGGCAAGCCGGGCGCCGCGATGCGCCCGCTGCCGGGCATCAGCGCGGACGTGGTCGACGACCAGGGCAACAGCGTGCCCGACGGGGGCGGCGGCTTCCTGGTGATCCGTGAGCCGTGGCCGTCCATGCTCCGCACGATCTGGGGCGACGACCAGCGCTACATCGACACGTACTGGAGCCGCTTCGATGGCATGTACTTCCCCGGCGACGGCGCCAAGAGGGACTCGGACGGCGACCTGTGGCTGCTCGGCCGCGTCGACGACGTCATGCTCGTCTCGGGGCACAACATCTCCACGACGGAGGTGGAGAGCGCGCTGGTGAGCCACCCGAAGGTCGCCGAGGCGGCCGTCGTGGGCGCGACCGACCCGGTGACCGGGCAGGCCATCGTGTCGTTCGTGATCCTGCGCGGCACCGCGGAGGAGGGCGCCGACATCGCCACCGAGCTGCGCAACCACGTGGCCAAGGCGCTCGGGCCCATCGCCAAGCCGCGGCAGATCCTGGTGGTGCCCGAGCTGCCCAAGACCCGCTCGGGGAAGATCATGCGCCGCCTGCTCCGCGACGTCGCGGAGAACCGCAGCGTGGGCGACGTCACCACACTGGCCGACAGCACCGTGATGGATCTCATCTCAGAGAAGCTCCCGTCAGCCAAGAGCGAAGACTGATCCTTTACGGCACGGCCAACCTGGCGCCACCCGCCGCACGTGGCGGGTGGCCTCCAGGGAAACGGCCGCTGACCCCGCACAGGGCCGGCCGCCGTGACGTGCGTCTTCTGGGCCGGTTACCGGGTTAGGGTGACAGCCGGTTACCGGGTTAGGGTGAAAGCGGTGTGCCGGGAAGTCGGGTCGGCGTCACGAGGAAGCGATCCTCGCGACACCCGCCAGAGGAGACCCCGTGCGTAGAACCATCGAGATGTGGCCCTTCCCACCCACCGTCCGCTACGCACGCACCGTGGCCGAGGCGCTGCGCGCCGAGACGATCGGCGGCATCGTCATGCTGGCCGCCACCGTCGCCGCGCTGATCTGGGCGAACGTCGCGCACGGCGGCTACGCCGCGCTCCAGCACACCGCGCTCGGCCCCATGGAGCTCTATGAGTGGGCGCAGCACGGCCTGCTGACGGTCTTCTTCTTCGTGGCCGGGCTGGAGGTCAAGGAGGAGTTCGTCCATGGGGAGCTGGCCAACCTGCGCAAGGCCGCGCTGCCCATCGTCGCCTCCCTGTCCGGCATGGCCGTGCCCGCGCTCGTGTACCTCGCGGTGAGCTGGGGGGCGCCGGACGCGGCACGCGGCTGGGCGATTCCCACCGCCACCGACATCGCCTTCGCGCTCGCCGTGCTGGCCGTGACCGCCAGCGCGATGCCCCCGGCCCTGCGGGCGTTCCTGCTGACCAGCGCGGTCGTCGACGATCTCGGCGCCATCACCATCATCGCCGCCTTCTACACCGACCACCTGAACCTGCTCATGCTGCTGGCCGGCGCCGCCCTGATCGCCGTCTACGGGATCCTGCAGCGCTCGGGAGCCGGGAAGCTGTGGATGTACCTGCCGCTGGCCGTAGGCGCCTGGTACGCCGTGGAGGCCAGCGGCGTCCACGCGACCGTGGCGGGAGTGGCGCTCGGTCTGCTCACCCGCGTCACGACGCGAGAGCACGAGACCCGCTCCCCCGCGGAGGCCGCCGATCACTACCTCCGCCCCGTCTCCGCGGGCTTCGCGGTGCCGGTCTTCGCGTTCCTGTCGGCGGGGGTGAAACTCGACGGCTCCAGCCTCGGCGGTATCTTCTCCGATCGGGTAGTTCTGGGAGTGGTAGCGGGGCTCGTGATCGGGAAGTTCCTGGGTGTGTTCGGCGGTGCCTGGCTGTCCGTACGGCTGGGCCTGGCGAAACTATCCGAAGAGCTCCAATGGCGGGACATGGCGGCGGTGTCGCTGTTGGCCGGGATCGGGTTCACGGTGTCGCTACTGATCGGCGACCTGGCTTTCGGCGCCGACCGGGAGCGGGCCGACGCCGTGACGACCGGGATCCTCGCGGCCAGCCTCACCGCGTCCGTCCTGGCGGCGGTGCTGCTCCACGTACGGGTGCGTAAGCGCCGCACAGCGCTGGATGATGTTTGACAGGGCCACCAGGCCTCGATAGGAGACGTTCATGCCGCAGACTCCCGAGGAAGAATCCCTGGGCTCACTGGTCGCCCAGGCGAGCGATCACATCTCGACCCTGGTCCGCTCGGAGATCGAGCTGGCCAAGGCCGAGCTCAGGTTCGACGCCAAGCGGGTCGGCACGGCCGGTGGCCTGTTCGCCGCGGCCGCCTTCATGGCGCACCTGTGCTTGATCCTCGCCTCGTTCACGTTCGCCTTCGTGCTCGCCCAGTGGCTGCCGAACTGGGTGGCCTTCCTCATCGTCACCGCCGTCTACCTGGTGGCCGCCGGGCTGGCGGTGTTCTTCGGGATGCGTAGGCTGAAGGGACTCGCCGGAATGAAGCGTACGACCAGGTCGATCAAGGGCCTCAAGGAGATCGCCACTCCGGAGAAGGAGATAGAGCCGGTGACCAGTGATGGCGCCTGACGAGTCAGTCGTCCAGATCGAGGGCCCGTGGAAGCACCGCGCGGTCCACGCCGGCGGCACCCGCTTCCACGTCGTGGAGGCCGGTGAGGGGCCGCTGGTCCTGCTGCTGCACGGGTTCCCGCAGTTCTGGTGGACCTGGCGCAACCAACTCCGGTCGCTGCCCGCCGCCGGGTTCCGCGCGGCCGCGGTGGACCTGCGCGGTTACGGCGGCAGCGACAAGCCGCCGCGCGGCTACGACCTGCCCACACTGGCCGGTGACGCGAGCGGCCTGATCCGCGCGCTCGGCGAGACCGGGGCCATCGTGGTCGGCCACGACTGGGGCGGCCTGCTCGCCTGGACGATGGCGGTGCTCGACCCGAAGTGCGTGCGCCGGCTGGTCACCGTGTCCGCGCCGCACCCGCTGCGCATGCGCAGGTCGCTGGTGACCGACCCGTTCGGCCAGCTGCGGGCGACCCGCCCGTCGATCGGCTACCAGCTCCCGCTGCTGCCCGAGCGCCGGCTCACCCGTAACGACGGCTCGCTGGTCGGCAAGATACTCGACGCGTGGTCGGGCCCAGGCTGGCCGGACGCGCAGACCGCGCGCGTCTACCGCGAGGCGTTCCGCATCCCGACCGTCGCCCACTGCGCGCTGGAGTATCACCGCTGGTTCGGCCGCTCCCAGTTCCGTCCCGACGGCCTGCGTTTCGCCAGGACCATGCGTGCCGAGATCGAGGCCCCCACCCTGCAACTGCACGGCGCGCTCGACCGCCGGGTGCTGCCGCGCACCGCCCAGGGTTCGGGCGGCTACGTGACCGCTCCCTACCGGTGGCGGCTGATCGAGGGCGCAGGCCACTTCCCCCACGAGGAGACCCCCGACGTGTTCGATGCCGAGCTGATCGGCTGGCTGACCGACCCGGAGCCTGACCGATGAGAGACCGCGACCCCGACGGCAAGCCGCGCAACGCCCGGCCACGCGACGCCTACGGCCGGCCGCTGCCCTACGGCTCGACCGGCGTGGACCGGGTGCCCGACGACTACGCGCCCTCCACAGCGCAGGCCCTGGCCGACGGGCGCCGCTTCCTGAGCGAGGGCCTGCCGTTCAACGCGCACGAGGTGTTCGAGGGCCGCTGGAAGTGCGCCCCCGACGACGAGCGCGAGCTCTGGCAGGGGCTGGCGCAGATCTGCGTCGGGCTGACGCACCTCCAACGCGGCAACGGGCGCGGGGCGCTGACCCTCTTCGGCCGCGGCGCCGCCCGTGTGCAGTCGTACGGCGAGCCGTACGACTCGGTGGGCCGGGCGGCCTCGGGCCTGAGCCCCGACAGCGACCCCGGGCAGGCCATCGCGCTGATCCTGAGCGAGCTGCCCGGCTAGTCGCACTCCTGCGTGCCGGCCGGCGTGGTGTCGTTCCTGCCCTGGTCGGCGTCGGGCCTGACCTCGTTGGCCGTCAGCACGTAGCCGGTGTCCTCCTGGCTGACCGCGGCGGCGAAGACGACCCCGAACACCTGCCCGTTCACGGTCAGGAGCGGGCCGCCGGAGTTGCCGGGCAGCACCTTGCCGCGGATCGCGTAGACCTTCCGGGTGACGTTCTTGCTGTGGTAGATGTCGGGGCCCTCGGCGTCCAGCTGGCTGCGGATGCGGGCCGGCTCCGCCGTGAAGCCCTGACCCTTGGGGAACCCGGCGACGATGGCGTTGTCGCCCTTCTCCGCGCTGCCGTCGAAGGAGAGCTGCGGCAGGTCCAGTCCGGGCACGTACAGGATGGCGATGTCCCGCTGCGGGTTGTAGCGGACGACCGTGGCCGGGTGGCGCTTGTTGTCGTAGGCGAGGACCTGCAGGTCACGTGTCACGCCGGCGACCACGTGCGCGTTGGTCATGATCCGGTCCTTGGCGTAGACGAACCCGGTGCCCTCGATGAGCTTGTTGCAGCTCTCGGCGTTGCCCTGCACCTTGACGATGGCCCGCTGCGCCCGGCCGAGCTTGGCGCCCTGCAGGATGCTGCGCGCCGGCGGCGGCACGTCGACGAGCTGGCCGGCGCCGATGGCGTCGAACACCGGCGGGAACTCCGACCGGTCGACGAACTTCTTGAACGGCTGCTGCCAGTTGCGCGCGCTCTGCGGGATCGAGTCGTCGACCGTGGTGAGCAGCATGGAGTTCTTTACCTGGTCGACGAGGGGGGTGAACGCCGTCGACACGATCAGCGACCCGATCAGCCAGGCGATCACCAGCACCGACAGCGCGCTGGCGAACGTGCCGCCGACCGCGTCGGCGACCTTGGCCGGCTCCCAGGTGACATGGCTGCGCACCACGGCGCCGATCGTCGAGGAGGCGAACTGGCCGATCGTCGCGGCCAGGAAGACGATCACGATCGCGAGCAACGCCTGCGGCGTGTCACCGCCGACGACGGCCTTGGCGATGGGAGGCGCGATGAAGACCCCGAGCACGGCCCCGCCGACGAATCCGACGAAGCTCATGACACCGATGATGAAGCCCTGCCGGTAACCCGAGATGCCGAAGGCGATCACGAGGCCGATCAATATGAGGTCAAGCAGATCACCGCGCACGTTTCAAAGGTAACCAGCGATCCGGTCAAGTGTGCACGTCTTCCCAAGGACGTCGTCACCGGCTGGTTACCGTTGACGGCATGCCGCCGATCGACGAAACAGTGCGCGGCCTCATCGAAGCAGCTCTTGACGACGACGATCCCGACGGGGCGGTGCGCTGGCACGTGATCTCCGTACTACGGCAGCGCGACGATCTGGAGTCCTTCATCGAGGCGCGACGGCTCTGCGCGGCGGATGACGTCACCCAGCGCCTGCTCGGCGTGGACATCATGGGCATGCTGAAGACGTTCGCGGACCGGACGCTGCCCGTCCTGCGCTACCTCGCGGCCAGCGAGGACCACGTCATGGTGCTCTACTCCGTGCTCATCGCCTTCGGCCACCTGGCCGACCCTCGGTCGCTGCCGTCCGTGCTCGACCTGGCCGTGCACGACGACCCACGCGTCAGGTACGGCGCCGCGTACGCGCTCCAGCACGTGCTGGGCGACCCGCCGGACCGGGCCGGGCTGAACGCGCTGCGGGCGCTGGCCGCCGACAGCGACCCCGACGTGGCCGGCTGGGCCGCGCTAGGCGTCGCGCTGACCACGGGCGACTCGGACCGCCTGGGCCCGGTCGTCTGAAGCCCTGTTCAGCCTCGCGAGGCCAGGTCCAGGACGTCGGGCGGCATCTCCTCCACCTGCCCGGGGTCCCACGGCCGCTCCAGGCCGCCTTCGCGCAGCACCGCGTCGAGCACCATCGCGGTGAACCCCCACACCAGCATGCCGCGCACCCGGAACGCCGGCCCGGCGAAGCCACGCGGATGTCGCAGCGTGAACCGGTTGCCCGGATCGACCAGCTCGGCGATCGGCACCCGCTCCACGGACTCGACCTCGGCGGGCGAGGCCGCGTGCACCGCCGACGGTGTGTGCCACCAGCCGACGACCGGCGTGACCCGGTTGTCGCTGCGCCAGACGAAGAGCTCGGGCATCGTGCCGAGCACGGTCACGCCGCTCGGGTCGAGGCCGGTCTCCTCCTCCGCCTCGCGCAGCGCCGCCCCGACGGGCCCGCCGTCCTCCGGATCCACGCCGCCGCCCGGGAACGCCGGCTGGCCCGCGTGCCTGCGCCCGTTCGAGCTGCGCTGAATGAGCAGCACGTCGGGGCCGAGCGGCCCCTCGCCGAACAGCAACAGCACCGCCGCGGGCCGGCCGCCCTCGGCGGGCGGCCGCAGCCCGGAGGGCACCGAAGTACGTACGGCCTGCGCCGCGAGCCTGTCGAGCCAGTGGGGCACCTGAGTCACGCAATCTCCAACACGCCGGGGCTTCGGGGACTTCCCCGTTTTACGAGAAGGGGCCCGATCTCACGAGCTTCTGGGCCTTGGCGGTGTCGGTGGGGCCGGTGCCGTACGAGGGGCAGAGGGCGGCCAGCGGGCAGACGCCGCAGGCCGGCGTGCGGGAGTGGCAGATGCGGCGGCCGTGCCAGATCACCCGGTGCGAGAAGACCGTCCACTCGCGCTTGGGGATCAGCTCCCCCACCACGTGCTCGATCTTGACCGGGTCGGTCTCCTCGGTCCAGCCGAAGCGGCGGACCAGCCGCTGGAAGTGCGTGTCGACGGTGAGCCCAGGCACGTCGAAGGCGTTGCCGAGCACCACGTTGGCCGTCTTGCGGCCCACGCCGGGCAGCTTGACCAGGTCCTTCAGCTTGTTGGGCACCACCCCTCCGTGGTGCTCGCACACGGCCTGGGCCATGCCGATGATGCTGTTGGTCTTGGCGCGGAAGAACCCCGTCGAGCGGATGATCTCTTCCATCTCGGCTCGGTCGGCGCCCGCATAGTCATCCACTGTCGGGTACTTGGCGAAGAGGACTGGAGTAACCATGTTGACCCTCTTGTCCGTACACTGCGCCGAGAGGATCGTCGCGACCAGCAGTTCGAGCGGGGTACCGAAGTCGAGCTCGCAATGGGCGTCGGGGTAGGTTTCCGCCAGGATGCGATTCATCCGGCGTGCGCGACGCACGAGGGCGAGCCTGGACTCAGTGGGCATTCCCATAGCCTACGTGTGCCGCCCGGAGTGGGGTGCGTCACAATGGCAGCAGAGGAGGCAGAGTGAACACCGAAGATGTGCTGGGCAAGGCCCCCCTGTTCGCCGCGCTTGACCGTGAGAGCGCCGCGGCGCTGCGGACGAGCATCACCGAAGTCCAGCTGTCCAAGGGACAGACGCTCTTCCACGAGAACGAGACAGGCGACCGGCTCTACGTCGTGCTCGAAGGCAAGATCAAGCTGTCGCGCACCTCGCCCGACGGCCGGGAAAACCTGCTGAGCGTGCTGGGCCCGAGCGAGATGTTCGGCGAGCTGTCCCTGTTCGACCCGCGTCCCCGCACGGCCTCCGCGACCGCGCTGACCGACGTGCGCCTGGCCGGGCTGGGCCACGACGACCTGCGTCCCTGGCTCACCGGCCGTCCCGAGGTGGCGCTCCACCTGCTGCGGGCGCTGGCCCAGCGGCTGCGCCGCACCAACGACGTGCTGGCCGACCTGGTCTTCACCGACGTGCCCGGCCGGGTGGCCAAGCAGCTGCTCGACCTGGCCGAGCGGTTCGGCACCAAGACCGACGACGGGCTGCGCGTCCACCACGACCTCACCCAGGAGGAGCTGGCCCAGCTCGTCGGCGCCTCACGCGAGACGGTCAACAAGGCTCTCGCCGACTTCGCGCAGCGCGGCTGGCTGCGCATCGAGGCCAAGGCCGTGGTCATCCTCGACATGGACCGCCTCTACAACCGCTCCAGGTAGTCGAGCTGGGCCCGCACCGACATCTCGGCCGCGGGCCACAGCGAGGTGTCGACGTCGCTGTAGACGATCTCCACGATCTGGCGGGGCGTCTTGGCGCCCTGGCGCAGCGCCGCCCTGATCTGGTCGAGGCGCTGCCGCCGGTGCGCGAGATAGCCGTCGAGCACGCCGATCGGGTCGGCCAGCACCGGGCCGTGGCCCGGCAGCAGCGCCGCCACGCCCAGCTCCTCGGCCATGGTCCTGAGCCGGTCGAGGCTGCGCAGGTAGTCGGCCAGGTCACCGTCGTGGGCGATCACCGTGGTGCCGCGGCCGAGCACGGTGTCGCCGGTCAGCATGGCCTCGTCCTGGGGCAGCCAGAAGCAGAGCGAGTCGAACGAGTGCCCCGGCGTGCCGTACACGCGCACCTCGACGTCGCCGGCGCGCACCACGTCGCCGTCGCCGAGCCCCTCGTCGCCGAGCCGGTGCTTGGGGTCGAGCGCCCGTACGGGCGCGCCGACCAGCTCGGCGAAGCGCTTGGCGCCGCCGCTGTGGTCGTGGTGGCCGTGGGTGAGCAGGATCCGGCTCACCCGGCGCCCGGCGAGGTGATCGGCGACCCGGCGCAGGTGCCGCTCGTCGTCGGGGCCCGGGTCGATGACGATGGTGTCCTGTTCGCCGATGATCCAGGTGTTCGTGCCGTCGAGGGTCATCGGTGACGGGTTGGGGGCGAGGAGGTTCTCGGCGTGGGCCGTACGGGATCCGTCGGGTGAGCCGGCCGGGATGTGCAGGCCGCTCATGCCGTCACCAGCTGGAACTCACCGTCGACCTCCACGACCCTGGGCAGGATCGTGACGATCTCGCGCCGCGCGGCCAGGACGGCCTCCACCGAGTCGCAGGCGGCCAGTTCGTTCAGCGTGCGGTAGGTGGGCGGCATCAGGAAGATCTTTCCCTCGTGCGCCAGCTCGACGGCGTCGGCCGGGCGTTTCCAGGCGACCTGGTCGGCCTCGCCGCCGACATCGCGGGTGCGCTGCCCCTCGGGGAGCACGGCGGCGAAGAAGCGGGTGTCGAAGCGCCGGGTCTCGATCTCCGGCGTGATCCAGTGCGCCCAGGGCTTGAGCAGGTCCGAGCGGAGCACCAGGCCGCGCTTGGCGAGGAAGTCGGCGAAGGCCAGGCTCCGGTCGATCAGCGCGAGCCGGTCGGCCTCCCAGTCGTCTCCCGTGGTGTCGTCGACGACCGAATCGGGCCCCGGCCCCGCGAGCAGCACCCCCGACTCCTCGAAGGTCTCCCGTACGGCCGCGCAGACCAGGCCGCGCGCCACCGCCTCGTCCGCGCCGAAGACCTCGCCCCAGTCGGCCGGAGACGGCCCGGCCCAGGCGACGGCGTGGTCGGTGTCACGGGGATCGACCGAGCCGCCGGGGAAGACGTAGGCGCCCGCCGCGAAGGCCATCGTGGCCTTGCGCCGGAGCAGATATACCTCTGGCCCCTCGCGCAGGATCACCACCGTGGCGGCGTCCCGCGCGGGGACCGGCTGGACACGTCCGGCGAGGATGTCCCTGGCTCGCTCGGCGAGCTCGTCCGGGAGTCGAAGACCAGTCACATGACCTCCTTCTAGAACATCACTCGGGTCATGGTGACATATCCGGACTCTAGGCGACCTCGGCGATCAGCTCCACCTCGACCGGAGCATCGAGCGGCAGCGCGGCGACGCCCACGGCGCTGCGGGCGTGCTTGCCCGCCTCACCCAGCACCTCGGCGAGCAGCTCGCTCGCGCCGTTGGCGACCTGGGGCTGCTGCGTGAAGGCGGGGTCACTGGCCACGAACGCCACGACCTTGACGATCCGCACGACCTTGGCCAGGTCGCCGATCTCGGCCTTCAGCGCGGCCAGCGCGTTGAGCGCGCAGATCCTGGCCAGCTCGCGGGCGTCGTCGAGACCGACCTCGGCGCCGACCTTGCCGGTCTGGGCCATCTTGCCGTCGACCAAGGGCACCTGGCCCGAGGTGTAGACGAGGTCACCGGTCCGTACGGCCGGCACATACGCGGCCAACGGCGCGACGACTTCGGGCAGCGTCAGCCCGAGCTCGGCGATCTTCTCTTCGGGTGTCACTGCTTCTCCCTCTTGAAGTAGGCGACGAGCTGCTCGGGCGTCGCACCCTGCAGGATCTGGACCAGCTCCCAGCCGTCGGCTCCGAAGTTGTCCAGGATCATCTTGGTGTTGTGGATCAGCACCGGAGCCGTCAGGTACTCCCATTTCTTCATGAGGGCCAGCGTAGGCGCACCGGAGTGTGAGCAATCTCAAAGGGTGGTCATCGGCATCTGGTAAATAACCGTTCGGTAGCCTCGAAACGTGGACTCTCGGGACACCGATTGGGACGGCGTGCGACTGCACGTGGTCACCGGCAAAGGCGGCACAGGCAAGACCACAGTCGCCGCGGCCCTCGCCCTGGCACTGGCCTCGGGCGGGCGCAAGGTGCTGCTCGTCGAGGTGGAGGGCAGGCAGGGCATCGCGCAGATCTTCGACCTGCCGCCGCTGCCGTACGAGGAGCGCCGGATCGCCGTGGCCCCGTCGGGCGGCGACGTCTACGCGCTGGCCATAGACCCCGAGGAGGCCATGCTCGAGTACATGGAGATGTTCTACGGCATGCGCAGGGCGGGGCGGGCGCTGACCAAGATGGGCATCGTCGACTTCGCGACCACGGTCGCACCCGGCTTCCGCGACGTCCTGGTGACCGGCAAGACCACCGAGGCCGTGCGCCGTCGCGGCAAGAACGGCAAGCGGGTCTACGACGCGGTCGTGCTCGACGCGCCGCCGACCGGCCGTATCTCGCGCTTCCTGAACGTCACCCAGGAGGTCGCCGGGCTGGCCAGAGTCGGTCCGATCAAGAATCACTCCGATCTGGTGAACAAGGTCGTGAAATCTCCGGAAACAGCGGTGCACTTCATCACCTTGCTGGAGGAGATGCCGGTTCAGGAGACGCTGGACGGGATCGCCGAATTGCAGTCGGCGGGGCTACCGCCCGGTGGGATCTTCATCAACATGGTGCGTGAATCACTGCTTCCGCAGGCCGCACTTGACAGTGCTGTCAAGGGCCGATTCGACGTCGCCGAGCTCACACTCGGGCTCAAGGCGGCCGGTCTCGCCGACGGCGCCTCCTCGACGGCGGAGGCACTGGCGGAAGAGGTCGCCGAGCATGCCCGCCGTACCGACCTGGAACGCGCCGAGCGCGCCTCGCTGGCGCAGGCGACCCTGCCGTCCTACGAGTTGCCGCTGCTGGCCGACGGCGTCGACCTGGCCGGCCTGTACGAGCTGGCCGAGTCCATCCGCACCCAGGGAGCAGCGTGAAGAAGCCCGCCGTACTCGACGTCGACGCCATCCTCGACGACCAGGGCACCCGGATCATCGTCTGCTGCGGCGCCGGCGGTGTGGGCAAGACCACCACGGCCGCCGCCCTGGGGCTGCGGGCCGCCGAGCGCGGCAGGTGCGCGGTCGTGCTGACCGTCGACCCCGCGCGGCGGCTGGCGCAGTCGATGGGGCTCACCGAGCTCGACAACACGCCACGGCTGATCAGCTCGCCCGAGGGCGGGGGCCAGTTGTTCGCGATGATGCTCGACATGAAGCGGACGTTCGACGAGATCATCGAGGCGCACGCCGACCCCGAGCGGGCCCGCCAGATCCTGTCCAACCCCTTCTACCAGTCGCTGTCCTCCAGCTTCGCCGGCACCCAGGAGTACATGGCGATGGAGAAGCTGGGCCAGCTGCGCCGCTCGGACGAATGGGACCTGATCATCGTCGACACGCCGCCCTCGCGGTCCGCGCTCGACTTCCTCGACGCCCCCGAGCGCCTCGGGCGCTTCCTCGACGGGCGGTTCATCCGGCTGCTGACCGCGCCCGCCAAGGCGGGAGGGCGCAGCGCGTTCAGGCTGCTCAACGCCGGGTTCGGGCTCATGGCGGGCGCGATGACCAAGCTGCTGGGCGCGCAGGTCATCAAGGACCTGCAGACGTTCGTGTCGGCGCTCGACGCCGTCTTCGGCGGGTTCAGGCAGCGCGCGGAGATGACCTACCGGCTGCTCCAGGCGCCCGGCACGGCCTTCGTGGTGGTGGCCACGCCTGAGCGCGACGCGATGCGCGAGGCGTCCTACTTCGTCGAGCGGCTCGCTGAGGAGCGCATGCCCTTGGCCGGACTTGTGGTCAACCGGGTGCACGAACCCACCGCAGCGGCGCTCTCAGCCGCGCGTAGCGCCGCCGCGGCGGAAGACCTGGAGTCGCGGGGCGAACATGAGCTGACCGCCGCCGTACTGCGGCTGCACACCGGCAGGATGCAGCTCGCCGCCCGCGAGCACCGGGAGCGGGACCATTTCACTTCGGCCCACCCCACGGTGCCGGTCGTCCAGGTAAGTGCGATGTCGGAGGATGTCCACGATCTAGCGGGTCTACGCCGGATCGGAGAGCTCCTCGCCACCACATGAGAGTACGGCCGGTGCCGGCACCGGCCGTACTCCCGAGGCTTGGGTCAGCCTGCGATCAACTCGTTAGTCCGTTCGTACTCTTCCTTGGCGGACTCGAGCAGCTCTCGCCACGAGTCCACGTCAGGACGCCGCCGAAGCAGAGCCCGCCGTTCCCGTTCCGTCATACCGCCCCACACGCCAAACTCGATGCGGTTGTCCAGCGCATCGGCGAGGCATTCGGTACGGACCGGGCATCCTCGGCAGATCAGCTTCGCCCTGTTCTGTGCGGCTCCCTGGACGAACAGCGCGTCCGGGTCCGCTCCTCGACAGGCGGCACGGGAGGTCCAATCCGTGATCCACATTTCGACCCCACTCCCCTTAGGTGGTCAGTCGTCATTTGGGGCCGACGGGCGCGGGCGCCGAGCCTCCGTATTCAGTTGCCGCAGAGGAGAACGTACGCAACTAGACGTTCGGGCCGACAGACCCCAGAGGACCAATTTCTCGCTGCAGTCTTGACCGGGAATGACTAGTCACCCCCGTCAGTCAAGGCGAAATGGTGCCGAGTTACCGATAAGGTCACCCATTCGACGTACTCTGTGTCTTGTGCAAGCTCAGGGCAAAGATCGTTCCTCGCCGTTCCTGAACATCACGCGGTTGATCGCCGCGGGTGCGGCCGCGGGTGTCCTCACGGCTGCCATAGCCCTTCCGGCCGTCGGCGGGGCCGGGATGTCCGCCAAATCCGCGATGACGGGGATCAACCTAAAACCCGAGGACCTGGAAGAACCCCCGTTGCCCGAGCGCACGGTCCTGCAGGACTCCGACGGCAAGCAGATAGCCCAGTTCTACTACGAGAACCGGCAGTCGGTGCGCCTGGACCAGGTCGCCCCCATCATGCGCACCGCGCTGATCTCGATCGAGGACTTCCGTTTCTATCAGCACGGCCCGATCGACGTGGAGGGAACGGCCCGAGCCCTGGTCAAGAACCTCACCACGGGCGGCGTGACCCAGGGCGGCTCGTCGATCACCCAGCAGTACGTCAAGCAGGTGCTGCTCAACTCGGCCGAGACCAAAGAGGAACAGGCCGCGGCCATCGAGGCCACTGTCGGGCGCAAGCTCAACGAACTGCGCTACGCCATGGCCATCGAGAAGAAGTACACCAAAGATCAGATCCTTGAAAAGTATCTGAACATCGCATACTTCGGCGCCGGCGCACACGGCATCCAGGCCGCCTCGAAGCGCTTCTTCGGCAAACCGGCCTCCGCGCTCAACCTCGTCGAGGCGGCCACGCTCGCGGGCGCGGTCCAGAATCCCAACCGGACCGACCCGAACGTCAGCAAAGCGTCCAGGGACCTGCTGAAGGCCCGGCGCAACGTCGTCCTCGACCGAATGGCCGAACTCGGCAAGATCACGCCGCAGGAAGCCGCCGAGTCCAAGGCCAAGAAGCTGGTCTTCAAGGACACCAAGGTCTCCGGCGGCTGCGAAGAGAGCAAGTACCCGTACTTCTGCCTCTACGTTCAGAACGAGATCCTCAACAACGAGGATTTCGGTAAGACCCCCAAGGAACGCCTCAAACTGCTCCAGCGCGGCGGTCTCACCATCAAGACCACCATCGACAAGAAGATGCAGAAAGCCTCCGAGAAGGCCATCAAGGAGTACGTCAGCACCAAGGACAAGCCCGTGGCCTCGCAGGCGATGGTCGTGCCGGGCACGGGCGAGATCAAGGCGATGGCGGCCTCGCGCAAGTTCGGCGGCAGCAAGAAGAAGAATGAAATGAGCTACAACGTCGTCGCCGACGCCAAGCACGGCGGTGGCGGCGGCTTCCAGCAGGGCTCGACGGCGAAGGCCTACACGCTCGCCACAGCGCTCGAGGAGGGCCTGAAGTACGGCGACGGTTACCCGGCGCCCGCCGGCTTCACCGCGTCCGGCTACGGGGCGTTCAAGGACTGCGACGGCAAGCGGGTCGGCGACCCCACCCATGAGGTACGCAACTCCAGCGAGGGCGGCGGCGGCTTCAAGACGCTGCAGACCGGCACCTGGGGCTCGGTCAACACGTTCTTCATGCGGCTCGAGGAGCGTGTCACGCTCTGCAAGGTCGTCAAGCTGGCCAAGCGGATCGGGCTCAAGCGGGCCGACGGCACGAAGCTCCGCGAGTTCGAGACCTTCACGCTCGGCATCAACGAGGTCGACCCGGTCACGGTGGCCAGCACCTACGCGGTCTTCGCCTCACGCGGCCAGTACTGCAAGCCGCTGGCGATCACCGAGATCAAGGACCGCTACGGCAAGGCCACCCAGTACAAACCCAAGTGCTCCAAGGTCATGGAGGAGGAGGTCGCCGACGCCGTCAGCGGCATCCTGTCGGGCGTGTTCACCAAGGGCACGATGCGGGAGGTCGGCGGCATCGGCCGGGACGCCGCGGGCAAGACGGGCACCACCGACGGCTACACGGCCGCCTGGTTCGCCGGTTACACCCCGAACCTCGCCTCCGCCGTCAGCCTCGGCGACCCGCGCGGCGCCTTCACGCACAACCTGATCGGCGTCACCATCGGCGGCCGCTACTACAGCTACGTGTACGGCGCGTCGATCTCGGGCCGCATCTGGAAGCAGGCGATGATCGGGGCGCTCAAGGGCGTCGAGCCCACCAAGTTCACGCCGGTGGATCAGGAGCGGTTCGGCGGCTGCGGCGACAACTGCGCGCCCAAGCCCAAGAAGGAGAAGAAGGACGAGCAGGGCCCGCCGGACGACTTCTTCGACCAGTTCAACCGCGACGACAACGGTGACGACAACGGCGATCGGGGCCGGGGGCGGGGCCGGGGACGCGGCGGCGAATCGCCCATCACTCCGGCGAACGTCGCTCCGCTGAACTGAGCTCTTTCTGAACCCTGGGTGCCCGCTTTGGGGCGGGCACCCTCTTGGCTAGGCGGACAGTCGCGCGCGTACGGCGGCGGCGACACGTCCCCCCTCCGCGCGGCCGGCGACTTTCGGGTTGACGGCCTTCATGACCTGACCCATCGCCTGCGGCCCGGCGGCGCCGGTCTCGGCGACGGCCTCGTCGACGAGGCGGCCGAGCTCCTCGTCGGAGAGCTGCGCCGGCAGGTATTCCTCCAGCACCGCCTGCTCGTCCAGCTCCGCCTGGGCCTGCTCCGCGCGACCGGCGTTGCCGAACGCCTCCGCCGCCTCCCGGCGCTTCTTGGCCTCCTTGGTCAGCACCTTGACGATCTCGTCGTCGGAGAGCTCCCTGGCCGCCTTGCCGGCGACCTCCTCGACGTTGACCGCGGCCAGTGCCATCCGAATCGTCCGGAGACGTACCTCGTCCCGGCTCTTCATGGAGGCCGTGAGGTCGGCCTTCAGCTTGTCCTTCAATGCGCTCATGCGGTCCATCTTGCCGCGTGTACGGACGGCTACGCGCTCGCGCGCCCCATCGCACAGCCCGGCACCCGGCCTTTTCGCGGCCTTTGTACCTCATGCTCGTGGCCTTCGTACGGCCTTCTCGCGGACTCGGGACGGCTCGGGCCGGATGTCGGGCATCATGAATGGGTGAGGAAAGCCGCCGCTGTACCACTGTCCATGCTCGGTCTCGGCCTGGCCGGGTTGGGATACGCCTCCGTCGTCGAGCGCAACTGGTTCCGGCTGCGCCGCTTCGACGTGCCCGTGCTCGAGCGCGGGCAGCGACCCGTACGCATCCTCCACCTGTCCGACCTGCACCTGACGCCGGGCCGCAAGAAGCTGATCAACTGGGTCCGCTCACTCGGCTCGCTGGAGCCCGACCTGGTCGTCAACACGGGCGACTCGATCGCCCACCCGGAGGCCGTGCCCGCGCTCCTGCACGCCCTGGAGCCCCTGCTGGCCCGTCCCGGGATGTTCGTGTACGGCTCGAACGACCTCTACGCCCCCAAGCCCAAGAACCCGGCCCGCTACCTCTGGCGCACCTCCAAGAAGGACCGTCGCCAGCACGTCCCGTCCCTCCCCTGGGAGGAGCTCGGCGCCGGCATGACCGCCGAGGGCTGGCTCGACATGAACAACACCACGGCCCGCATCAAGATCGGCGACCTCGACGTGGCGGTGGCGGGCATCCACGACTCCCACATCGACCGCGACCGTTACGACCTGGTCGCCGGCCCCGCCCCGGCAGACGCGGACCTCCGCCTCGGCGTCATGCACTCCCCCGAGCCCCGCAACATGACCCGCTTCGCCGCCGACGGCTACCAGCTCCTCCTGGCCGGCCACACGCACGGCGGCCAGCTCTGCATCCCCTTCTACGGCGCCCTGGTCACCAACTGCGGCATCGACCGGGCCCGCGTCAAGGGCCTCAACCGCCACGACGACGCCTGGCTGCACGTCTCGGCCGGCCTCGGCACCTCGCCGTACGCCCCGGTACGCTTCGCCTGCTTCCCGGAGGCCTCGTTGCTCACCCTGGTTCCGCGCCGGTAAAGGCGGTCACAAGCACCCGCGAAGTCAGCTAGACTTTCTCAAGCACGCTGCAGAGGGCGTGCAACGGGGTGTAGCGCAGCTTGGCAGCGCGCTTCGTTCGGGACGAAGAGGCCGTGGGTTCAAATCCCGCCACCCCGACAGGGTTCCCGAGGTAAGGGCCTGGTTCTCAAGATCGAGAGCCGGGCCCTTGATCGTTTGACCGTCAAGTGAGCCTCTGCCTGAACGCCTCCAGAGGCCGCCTGGATGACAGGCTGCAGGCCATCCCACGGGACGCACCCGCACCGTTGATACCCGGCACAATCTCGCTGAGTGGATCAAGAGAGAAGCGACTCTCCCTGACGCACGGAGCCCAGGAGATCGGCAGACAACGGCGTGTCGGGGCGGGGAATCACATGGTGTGTATTTCCCGCGAATATGATTAGCGGCATGGTCAGAGATGACTCACCCGAGGCGACCTCGGCGCGCTTGGAGACCCCCTGCCAAGAGGTCTACCGGGCGCTGCAACGCGGCATGCAGACCGCCGACCATCTTCACGACGTAGCGGCGTGGAAGCGTGAGGCCGATCTCCACCTGCACCGGCACATGACCCGGCGGGACGCGATGGAGGATCTCAAGCAGCTCAACCCGGAGATGGAGGACGACGACGACCTCGGCCTGCCGATGAGCGGGCTGATCCTGCACCTGCCCGAGGACGTCATCCGTATCTGGCACACCGCCGACAGCAAGATCCCCAAGCCGACGACAGAGGCCAAACTGCGGTTCGTCAATCAGCTGTCCGAGCGTGCGATTCCGCTGATCGGGCCCGGCGAGCTCGATCTGGGGTTGCCCGAGTTGCTGCCCAAGCCCCATGCGACCAACAACGTGATTCTTCAATGGACCGCCGAGGGCTCGGTCATCACCCGGTTCGACCTTGTCCGGCCGGTCGGCGTACAAGGGGGGCAGGTCGCCATCGACTGGCGGCTCTCACTGCTCGGCCGTTACACCCAGCTTCCCGACCTGCAGTACCGTCTCCGCGATGGGCTGGAAGGCATCGGGGAGGCACAAGCACCGTGATCTACGGAACTCGGCTCACGCAGGCGCGTGAGTTCGCCCTGCTCACCCAGAAAACGCTCGCGGGGGACATCGGCGTCAGCCAGACCACCCTGTCGAACGCCGAGCGGGACAGGTACGAACTGCCCTTCGGGGCGCTGGCCGAGTTCGCCGCAGCAACGGGCTTCCCGACCGGATTCTTTCAGGAACCGCCCCGGGTGATTTTCGATGGCCTGCCCACACATTTCCGCGCCCGAGCAGGCATGGGTGCCAAGGAGTCCAACCAGGCCAAGCGCGCCGGCGAGATCATCACCGAGGCCGCGCTCGTCATGCGGGACAAACTCGTCGGGCCACCGCTCACCATCCAGTCCTGCCGACGCGGCACCAGCCCCGAGGAGGCCGCTCGATGGACGAGGGAGATTCTCGGCCTCTCTCCTGGTGAGCCCGCGCTCGGCTTGCCGGTCCTCCTGGAACACGCGGGAGTCCTCGTCATCGCACTCCCCCTGCCCAACACCCGGCGCGACGCCTTCTCCCTGTGGTTCGAGGATCTGCCGGTCCTGGCGCTGCTCGACACCGACGCGGGAGACCGGCAGCTCTGGTCGACCGCACACGAACTGGGCCATGCCGTCCTGCACCGGCAAGCGGGCGCCAGCCGCGAGCTGGAGCATGAGGCGGACGAGTTCGCGATGCATCTGCTCACGCCGCTCGACAGCATGCGACGCGATATGCCAGAACATCCCACCATCCAGGATTTCGCGCTGCTCAAGCGGCGCTGGGGTGTTTCCATCGCCGCGCTCGTCCGTACCGCCCGCCGGCTGGGAAAGATCGACGACCAGAGGTACACGAGCCTGTTCAAGCAGATGAGCGCGCGGGGCGAGCGGCTGCGGGAACGGGTCGCGATCGCTCCCATCAAGCCGCGCGGGTTCCGTGCGATGGCCGAGACCATCTACGGACCGCACCCGGGCGAAGACCTGGCCGAGGCGGCGCTGTGGACGCCGGCCTTCGCCGAAGACGTGCTGAGCCGCCACGCCACAGGCTCAGAACTGCCGAGTCGGCGCACCACCAACGTGGTGAGCCTCGCTCCCCTCCGAGCACGGCGCGCATAGTGTACGGACGAGAGCCCGACCTCTACAGCCGGCCGACCTGAGGAACTGGAGCTATGCGCCGGTGATGAGGCGTCGTTCCAGGGCGATGATCGGCTCGATGCTCTGCAGGTCGTAGTTGCTCAGGATGACGGCCGTCCAGTCCATGTCGAGGTAGACGGACCAGCTCGTCGAAATGCCGCCTGCACCACCTCCGTGGGTGATGATGCGCTGGTTGTTGTATGTGGCGGCCACAGGCCCGTACGCCTGGAAGGTCTCCCCTCGAAGGGAACTGCCGGAGGTGTCCTCCCTGAGAGGCTTCGCGGAGATCTTTCCGTTGATGTACAGCTCGGTATAGGGCCGGGCGGTGAGCTTGCCGCCTTGCAACGCGACCGCGAAGCGCAGCAGGTCCGGGGCGCTGGCGAAGCCGTTGCCGCCGCCTGTCCCCATCCATCCCCGTGCCGAGTTACTGCCTTGGCCGGCGTCGCCGTAGACGGAGCCCTTGTCGAGGTTGCGGACGGCGTCAACCCGCGTGCCGTCCTTCTGATACATGTACGGATGGGCGATGCGCTCGTCGGCCAGCCACTGGCGGCGGTTGTAGTAGGCGGAGTCCTCCATGCCGGCCGGGAGGAAAATGTTCTGGTGGACGTAGTCCTGGAACGACTTGCCGGAGACCTTCGCCACGAGTTCGCCGAGCAGGGTGTAGCCCATACTGCTGTAGGCCTTCTTCGTTCCGGGGGCGAACTCCAGCTCGAATGTGTTTAGATTCGCCCAGAAGTCGGCCATCTGCTCCGCGTAGCTGTTGTGGATCTTCTCCGGCGGCGGCTTCTCGCCAGGGCGCCGGGCGTCGCCCAGACCGCTGGTGTGCGTCAGGAGATGGTGCACGGTGATGCTTTCGGCCATTTTCGCCGGCAGGCCGTCCAGATGCTTGCTCACCAGGTCGTAGAACTTGAGCTTGCCCTGCTGGACGAGCTGCACGACGGCCAGCCCGGTGAACGGCTTGGAGGACGAGGCCAGAGCATAGATGGTGTCGACCTTGTTCGGGACCTTGCCTTGCTTGTCCGCCCAGCCGTAGGCGCGGGCCAGGACCTGACGGCCGCGGTGCGCGATCAGCACGGTGCCGGAGAACTCGTCCTTGTCCGCGAGTTCTTTGATGTGCCGATCGAACGCGCCTCCAGGACGCAGATCCTTGGGGATCCGGCCAGTACCAGATGAGAGGTCGGTGTTCGCCTCGGCGGTTCCCTGCGCGGCCAGCAGGCCACCGGCCGCCAGCGGGACTGCTCCCAGGAACCCGAGGGCGGAACGGCGCGAAGGATCTTGGTCAAGTGAGGGATGTGGCAACGCCATGGAAATCCTTTCCCGAGAAACGATCTGCGAGGGATGTAAGCGCGCAGGCCGTTTCCTCGGCGTTTCCGTAGCCTCCTTGACTGGTCGAGCCGTCCGTCCTGATGTCACGCGCCGGGCTGTACCAGGCCGCTCTCGTAGGCCAGGATGACCAGCTGGACCCTGTCGCGCACGTTCAGCTTGGCGATGGCCCTGGTGATGTGGGTCTTGGCGGTGAGCGGGCTGATGACGAGGCGCTCGGCGATCTCGTTGTTGGAGAGGCCGAGCGCCACGAGCTTGACCGTCTCCAGTTCCCGGGCGGTGAGGGCGGCCAGCCGCTGCCCCGCGCTGGGCGTGAGGTCCTGCCGGTGGGCGAACTGCTCGATGACGCGGCGGGTCACGCCCGGAGACAGGAGCGCGTCTCCGCCGGCGACGGCGGCGACCGCCCGGCGCAGTTCGGCTGGTTCGACCTCTTTGGTGAGGAAGCCGCTGGCGCCGGCGCGCAGGGCGGCGAAGACGTGTTCGTCGGTGTCGAACGTGGTGAGGATGATGACGCGACAGCCCGGAGTGGTCGGGCTGGTGACGATGCGGCGCGTGGCGGTGATCCCATCGGTGCCCGGCATGCGGATGTCCATGAGGATCACATCGGGGCGGGTGCTCGCGGACAGCGTTACGGCTTCGTCGCCGTCCTGGGCCTCGCCGACGACCGTGACGTCCCGGGAGCGGGCCAGCAGGCTGCGGAAGCCGGCCCGTACGAGTGCCTGGTCGTCGGCGAGGAGCACCTTGATCGTCATGCCGTCGAGCCTGCCACAGGGATGTCGGCCCGCACGGCGAAGCCGCCGGGGACCGGCCCCGCGGTGAGCACGCCCCCGAGTGCGCTCACCCGCTCACGCATGCCCGCCAGGCCATGGCCTTCGGTGACATCGGCGCCGTCTGGGACACCGCGGCCGTCGTCGCTGATCTCGACGGTGATCGAGCGCGGCGCGTAATTGATCGTCACCTCGGCCTTGCTCGCCCCCGCGTGCTTGAGCGTGTTGGCGAGGGACTCCTGCACGACGCGGTAGATGGCGATGGCGGGAGTGGCGGGCACGGTCGCCGGGTCGCCGTGCTCGTCGAGGGTCACCTCAAGCCCGGCGGCGCGGGCGTCGGAGATGAGAGTGCCCAAGGAGGCCAGATCCGCCTGGGGTGCGGTGTCAGCGGGGCTGTCGCGCAGGACCGCGATGAGCGAGCGGAGGTCGGCCATCGCCCGGTTCCTGACGTCCTTCGCCAGGCGTAGCGCGGCGGCGGCCGCGGCCGGGTCCTCCTCAAGAGTGTCGGCGGCGACATTGAGCTGAACGCCGACGACGGCCAGCGTGTGGGCGATGACGTCGTGAACCTCGTGCGAGACGCGCAGCCGTTCCTCGGCGGCCCGGGCACGGCTGTCGGTTTCGCCCAGCCGTTCGCGCCAGCGCATCGCGGCGGTGTAGGTGAGGCCCGCGGCGATGAGGATCGCCAGGAGCAGTCCTTCCCCCGCGACGTGGATCAGGTAGCGAGTCGGGTTCGTGTCCAGGACCGAGCGGAAGTCGACCGCGGAGTAGACCAGTTGGACCAGGCCGATGGCGGCAACCCAGCGCACGCGTGGCGTGGTGGCGGCGGTGAAGTAGGCGACCGCGGCCGGCCAGATCCAACCGGCGGGAGACCAATGTCCGGTGAGGTGATAGGCGAAGATCCCGCCGATCGACAGCAGCAGCACGGTCATCGGCCAGCGGCGTCTGACCAGCAGGAGCGCTCCGAGAAGCAGAGCGAGGGGGATTGTGCCCTGCCAGGGGCTGTGCACTCCGCTGGCGAGGGCTACGGCGACGAAGAAGATCAGAGTGAGGGCAGCGAGCGTAATGTCGGTGATCCGGGCGAAGTGTCGGACAGGCGCGGGTTCGCGTCGCGGGGGCGGCTCGGCCATGCGGAGGCCCTTCTCGAGGGGTGACGGGTGTGACGCCGGGCCGGGGCGTACCGGACCGCGTCGCCCAGGTGGTCACCTGGGCGACGCCCTCGGCATGCTCGGCTTCCGTAGCCGCGTGGACCGGCGGACTCAAGGACCGCGGAAGCTCCGGATCTGTTTACCAGCGTTCGGATCAGACGTGGGTGACCAGGAGGGTCACGCCTGCCTCGCCGTCACAGTCGACGAAAACAGGACCGACGCCGTTACCGATCTTGGAGGCGATGGTCGCCTTCGCCACGAATCCCTTCGGGCTGTCCTCAATGATGTGGATGTTCTCTAGCACTGGGTGCTCCCTGTCCATCCCGGAGAGCACGGCCTTGAGTCCCTTGCCGTCGACGCAGTGGCCGGTGATCGTCACCTCCTGGCCTCGCTTGGTGGTGGGATTGGGGCTGACCTGAACCACCGCCCTGGCGCCCTTCGGCGGCTTCGGCACGGCCATCGCAGCGGTGGCGGCCTCGCCGGCCGTGCCGACCTGGGCACCAGCCGGCGCGCCGGCCCATCCCAGCAGACCGGCCGTCAAGCTCAGCCCGGCGATCGCAGTCATCACTCTCTTGCTCATGGCGTTTCCTCCAGTTCTCATCCGGCTATCTCGACGGGAAACGCTAGGCCGGGCCGCAGCGGGAGCGCGTCGTCCGTTGATCGTCACTTGGCCTTGCACCGTTCGCCGTACGCCGTACACCGAAGGGAGTAGGCGTCGGCGGAGTGTGCGTCCGTGTGGAGGTCGCCGAGAATGCGGCTCGTCACCAAGCGGCGGCCGGGGCGCCGGGGATGACGTCGTGCCCCACGCTTTGGGGACGGTGGATGGCGAGCTGCCGCACTTGGCCGGTCTCCACGTTCACCGCGTACGTGATGTGGCGGTTCTCGTTCCAACGGTCCGACGGGACGGCGGCGAGCGTGACCTCGACCGCGCTCAGCCAGGCGCCGAGGGTGAACGAACGGCTGCCCTTCGGCAGGCCGCGCATGGTCAGGTGCCGAGCGAACAGCCGAGGGGCTCCGCGGTCTCCCGTTCGCTGCGATCTTCGTAGAAGCGCAGGACGATCACCGCGCGTTGCCGGGGCGTGAGCCTGGTCAGCACCTGGTGCAGGACAATGCGATCGATCGTGGCGGCGTCGTGCGCGTGGCCGCGTTCCGGCGGGTCTACGTTGGGCGACTCCCGTCGTTTGCGCCGCTGCCACGAGATGTACTGGTTGATCAGGGCCTTGCGCGTGTACGCCTCGGGGGTGCCGTGCCGGACCAGTCGGGGCCAGTGGTTGGCGACCTTGAGCAGAACGCTCTGCATCAGGTCCTCGGCGAGGTGGGCGTCTCCCGTGAGCAGGTACGCGCTCCGCATCAGCGCCTGCTGGCGGGCGAGCACGAACTCGCGGAAGCCGTCATATCTCCCCAAATTGTGTTCTCCTCTCACCCGATACTCACGCCCGTGAGAGGCGGATAAGTTGGAACCTCGGCCTGGAGAGAAACGCTGGGGAAACGGTCTCCTGGCTAGGACTGGAGCTTCACATCGGAGCTTCGGCCTTCCAGGAGAAGTGATTCATGGTTTCGCGTCAATCGGCAGTCGCCCGCGTCGTCTCGGCGGGATGCGCGGCATTGGCTCTGAGCGTCTCCGCGCCCGCCATCGCGTCGACGGACAACGCCTCCGTCAAGGTAGGGGACGTGCGGAAGGCGATGGCGGCCTTGGTGAAGTCAGGCCACGTGGTGGGCGCCATCGGCGAGGTGTACGTGAACGGCAAGCGGGCCGGAAAGGGATCGGCCGGATCCCGGCTGCTCGACGGCGACGGTGGTGCGATCCCCTCCACCGCCCGCTACCGGATCGGCTCACAGACCAAGAACATGACCGCCACCGCGGCCCTGCAACTCGTGCGGAGCGGCGAGCTGAAGCTGGACGACAAGCTCAGCGAGCTGCTCCCCGAGGTGGCGGAGAAGGATCTCGTGGAACGGGCCGACGAGATCACGGTACGCGACCTGATCAAGCAGACCTCGGGCATCCCCGACTTCCTCACCCCCGACATCGACCCGCTCGACTCCACGGTCACGTATCGCCCCGTCGACTTGCTGTCCGCCTCTCGCAAGCGGCAACGGCCATCGGAGATCGGGACCTTCAACTACTCCAACACCAACTACATCCTGATCGGAATGATCATCGAGAAGCTGACCGGGCATTCGCTGGCGACCGAGCTCAAGCGGAGGATCTTCACCCCGCTGGGCATGCGGGACACCTACCTGCCGGTCAAGGCCGCCGAGGGGATCAAGGGCCCGCATGGGCACGGCTACATGGTGGATGAGACGGGCAAGGTGCTCGATGTCGACAAGCTCAACGCCACCACCATGCTGGGCGCCGGCGGCGTGATCTCCACCGCGCACGATATCAGCGCCTTCGAACGCGCGTTCGTTCAGGGCAGGCTGCTGCCGGACTCCCTGAGCAAAGTGATCACCGACCCGGCGCCCGGCCAGCAGCCGCCGCCGAAGGGCGGCCTGTGCGAGGGCAACCCCAGCTTCCAGCCACGCGGTGGCAGTGCTCCCGGCTTCGTCGCCGTGACCTACACCTCCCCGGACGGGAAGCTGCAGTTTGCGGTCTCCGTGACGGTGGCCGCGGACGATGCCGAGCGCGGCGGTGTGGGGAGGCGCGTCGACCAAGCCCTCATCTCGGTGTTCTGTCCCGCGTCGGCTGCCGGCTAGCTCCCTACGCAAGGTCGCCGCCACGCTCGACGCCGGACCGATGCGGCTCTACGGCTACGTCGCCACCAAGGACGAGCTCCTGGACCTCATGGTCGACGCGGTCTACGCGGAGATCACCCCGCCCGAGCCGACCGGCGAGGACTGGCGCGCCACCCTACGATCGCTGGCGCACCGCACGCGGCAGGCCGCCCACCGGCACGAACAATGGCAAAGGGCATCGGGCCCCTACATCACCCGGATGCTCGCCACCGGCCGCTACCCCACCCTCGCCAGGGCCATCCACGACGGCACCCACCCCGACACCGACACCACCTTCGACACCGGCCTCGACTGCGTCCTCGACGGCATCGCCGCACGACTCGGCAGCCAACGCCGATGACAGGCACCGCAAACGCGAGAGCGCTGGCTGCCGATATGAGTTCCGCCACATTGCCTGTCTGAGTCCTGTCAAAACACCAGTTGATGTGATCATCTCAGCCTAAGATCACATCCATGCTGATTCGCCGGACATTACGGATGATCACCGTCCTCACCGCGACCTGCGCCGTAGCGCTCACCGGAGCGGTCGCGAGCGGTGTGGGGACAGCGCAGGCCGACCAGGCTCAGGCGTCGTCCCAGAAGCAGTTGCTGTTCTACAACCACGCTTACAGCGTCGTCGACCGGGAGACGGCCGACGCCATCGAGAACTCCGCCTACCTGCGGGAGTTCGCCAACTTCGAGGTCCGTACCACGACCGGTGGCGGAATGACCTGGAAGGGCCGCTACCTCAAGGGCCGCGAGACCTACATCGAGCTGTTCAGCGAGGGCGACCTGCCCGGCCAGGACGCCCTCTACGGCTCCGCCGGGCTCGGCGTCTCGACCGAGCGCAGCGGTGACCTGGCCAAGGTGACCGCGAACCTGGCCGACCTGGGCATCAGCGACCCGGCCAAGTACCGCCAGACGCGCGACTTCGGCGACGGCGTCCCCGTGCCGTGGTTCGACACCATCCGCACCACCTCCGAGCAGTACGAGCACTTCGACCCGTGGGCGATGGAGTACTTCCCCGAGTACTTCGCCGACCCGCGCAGCCAGACCGAGCCGGAGAGCTACCCCGGTGACGTCAGCCGTGAGCGCTACCTGCCCGACGCCTACGCCGACCATCAGATGCGGGACGTGACCAGCATCCGCATGGGCGTCACCGCGCGCGATCTCGCCAACACGATCCCCCTGCTCCAGGCGGGCGGATTCGAGGTCACGAAGGTCGGCGGCGGTGTGATCGCGATGGGCGGCGGCACCACGATCACGCTCGACTCCGTCGAGCGCGCGAAGGCGGGCCTGAAGCAGGTCACGTTCTCGCTCAACCAGGCCGCGGCGGCCAAGCACGAGGAGCGCATCGGACGTTCGACGCTCACCGTGGGCCCGGGCGCCGTCGTCCGGGATGTGTGGGCGCTGGTTCAGCGGCGGCCGCGGCGGGCGGTGCCGAAGATGGATCTGACGATCTCGCGGCCGAGGGCGGACGCCGCCGACCGCGCCAGCGAGCGGAACTCCTTCGACTCCAGTACGGAACGCGGCGGTTCGGGTTCCGGTTCTCTGCGCCTTTCCGGCTCGCGCGGGGCCGCGGGGGTCTTGGCGGGCTGCTGCGCGGCCAGTTTCGTGGCCAGGATCTCGTAGGCCGACTCGCGATCGACCGCCGTGCCGTACTTCTGCTGAAGCGGTGAAGAGGCGATGGCGCCCTGGATCACGTCCGGGCTCGACGGCGCCATGAGCGTCTGGGGGGCACGCAGGCGCGTATAGGCCACCGGGGTCGGCGCGCCCGTCTCCGACAGGACCGTGACGACGGCCTCGCCGATGCCGAGCTCGGTGAGCAGGCGCTTCAGGTCGTAGGAGGACTCGGGGAAGGTCGACACGGTGGCCTTGAGCGCCTTGGCGTCCTGAGGGGTGAAGGCGCGCAGGGCGTGCTGCACGCGCGCGCCGAGCTGAGCCAGTACGTCGGCGGGCACGTCCTTCGGTGTCTGGGTGACGAAGAACACGCCCAAGCCCTTCGACCGGATCAGCCGCACGGTCTGGGTGATCGACTGCAGGAACGCCTTGGACGCGTCGTTGAAGAGCAGATGCGCCTCGTCGAAGAAGAACACCAGCTTCGGCTTGTCGACATCGCCCACTTCGGGAAGCACGTTGAACAGATCGGCGAGGAGCCACATCAGGAAGGTGGAGAAGAGCTGCGGCCGGTCCTGCACGGCGGGCAGTTCCAGAACGGAGATCATCCCACGGCCGTCCGGCGTCACCCGGATCAGGTCGCGTACGTCGAACTCCGGCTCGCCGAAGAACGCCCCCGCCCCCTGCGCCTCGAAGTTGGTCAACGCGCGGAGGATGACCCCCGCCGTCGCCGCCGACAGCCCGCCGATCCCGCTCAGCGCCTCCGGCGTGGTGGTCAGATACCGGATGACCGCGATCAGGTCCTTGAGGTCCAGCAGGGGCATGCCCTGCTTGTCGGCGAAATAGAAGATCAGCCCGAGCGACGACTCCTGCGTCTCGTTGAGCCCGAGGACCTTGGCGAGCAGGGTGGGCCCGAAGGCGGTCATGGTGGCGCGGATCGGGATGCCTGACCCCAGACCGCCCAGGGAGAGGAACTCCACCGGATAGGACTCGGGGTTCCACGTCTGCCCCACCTCGGCGGCACGCTGGGTGACGCGCTCGGAGGCGGTGCCCGGTGAGGCGAGCCCCGACAGGTCGCCCTTGATGTCGGCGAGGAAGATCGGCACGCCCTGGGCGGCGAGTTGCTCCGCCATGAGCTGGAGCGTCTTGGTCTTCCCGGTTCCGGTGGCGCCGGCCACCAGTCCGTGCCGGTTCAGCATGCTCAAGGGGATGCGGATCCGCGTCGACGGGCCGGTGGTGCCGTCCTCACGCACCAGGGCCCCGAGTTCCAGGGCCGGGCCCTCGAAGTCGTACCCCTTCATCGTCATCACCTCTCCTCCGATGCCCGCGTTGCTACTACCCACCGTGACGCATCGGTCGCAAAGGATGACTAAAGAGGCGTCAGTCTCCTTCGGCGTCGAAGAGGCTCCTGCACAGCCGCGCCCTGAACCCCTCGAACCGGAGGCAGGGCGATCGGTGCTTGACGCTCTTCAGACGATGTTTCGACACGGCCGCTGGACGGGAAACGGGCTTGGACGCAGGAGCCACGTGACCGGCGGCCGGTGACGGGAGTGAGGGAGAGGCCGGTGCGGCGCTCAGAGTTGTCGTGGCCGCCATGGCCGCCACACGTTGCTGGACCGGCGGCTGAGGGTCCTGGGCGGTGCGTCCCAGCAAGTAGCCGAAGCCGATGGCTCCGGTGAGCGCGAGAGCGAGCGCCATCCACGCCGCTCTCCCCCTCCGTCGCGGTCCGGATGGTGTTCTGCGGATGAACGCCGACGGCGGAAGCATGTTCGTCGTCACCGCTTCAAGATTTCCGCTCAGCTCCCGGATCAACCCTCCAACCAGGGGAAAGGGCCGGCTCCGCGATGCGGGGCCGGCCCAGAACTCATGCGGAGGAGGTGATCACCCCAGACCGCTCTTCATCGCGGTGATCAACTCACCGTTGGTGGTGTCGCCGCTGAGCTCCCAGAAGAAGGCTCCGCCGAGCCCCTGACCCTTCGAGTAACTCATCTTGCCGCCGATGGTGCCGGGCGTGTCGTAGCTCCACCACTGGCCGCCGCAGTAGGCGTAGGCCGTGCCGGCGACGGTGCCGGTGGCCGGGCAGCGGGTCTTGAGCACCTTGTAGTCCTCGATGCCCTGCTCGTACGTGCCGGGCGCCGCTCCCGACGCGGTGCCGCCGGGGGCCGACTGCGTGACCCCGGTCCAGCCGCGGCCGTAGAACCCGATGCCGAGCAGCAGCTTGCTCGACGGGATGCCCTTGCTCTTGAGCTTCTGGATGGCGTTGTCGGAGTAGAAACCCGCCGTCGGGATGCCCGAGTAGGAGGTGAGCGGCGAGTGCGGGGCCGTGGGGCCCTGCGCCGCCCAGGCGCCGAAGTAGTCGTAGGTCATGACGTTGTACCAGTCGACGTACTGCGCGGCGCCGCCGTAGTCGGCCGCGTCGATCTTGCCGCCGCTGGTGCCGTCGGCGGTGATGGCCGCGGTGACGAGGTTGCCGGAGCCGAAGCGGGTGCGCAGGGCCGACATGACGTTCTTGAACGCGGCGGCGCCACTGGTGTCGCAGGTGAGGCCGCAGGCGTTCGGGTACTCCCAGTCGATGTCGATGCCGTCGAACACGTCCGCCCAGCGCGGGTCCTCGACCAGGTTGTAGCAGGAGTTGGCGAAGGCCGTCGGGTTCTGCGCGGCCTGGGTGAAGCCGCCGGACCAGGTCCAGCCGCCGAAGGAGAAGAGCACCTTCAGGTTCGGGTACTTCTTCTTGAGCTTGCGGAGCTGGTTGAAGCTGCCGCGCAGCGCGCCCGTGTCCCAGGTGTCGGCGACGCCGTCCACGCTCTCGCCCGCCTGGTAGAAGCGGTCGTAGTCGGCGTAGCTGTCGCCGATGGCGCACTGCCCGTTCTGTACGTTGCCGAAGGCGTAGTTGATGTGGGTCAGCTTGGCCGCCGAGCCGCTGGTGTCGATGTTCTTGACGTGGTAGCCGCGCTGGTAGACGCCCCACTGGACGAAGTACCCGAGCACCTTGTTGCCGCCGCCGGTGCATCCGGTGGTGGCGCCGGTGGCCTGGGCACTGGCCGCGGACTCGCCGACCGAGTTGTACGCCTTGACGGTGTACGTGTGCGAGGTACAGGCGCTCAGCGACCCGATGGTGGCCGACGTGCCGGTCACCGTGGCCCTGACCGTGCTCCCCTCGTAGACGCGGTAACCGGTGACGGTGCCGGACGAGGCGCCCCACGACAGGGTGATCGAGCTGCTGGTCGAGCCGGTGACGTTGGGCGTGCCCGGCTGGCCGGGAGCGCCGGTGCCGCCCGAGGTGGAGGCGGTGACCGCGGCGCTGGCGGCCGAGACGTTCCCGGCGGCGTCGCGGGCGCGCACCGTGTACGTGTAGCTGGTCGAGGCCGCGAGCCCGCTGTCGGTGTAGGTGGTGCCGGTGGCCGTGCTCACCTGCGTCGAGCCTCGGTAGACGTCATAGCCGGTGACGCCGACGTTGTCGGTGGCGGCGTCCCAGGCCAGTGAGACGCTGCTGGAGGTGGTGCCCGTCGAGCGCAGGTTGGCGGGCACGGACGGCGCGGTGGTGTCGGTGCCGCCGCCGGTGACCGGTTTCCACAGCGCGGGCACGTTGGGCGGCTCCCAGCCGGGCTGGGAGGTGTGGCTCTGGATGCACTCGTAGTCGACGCCGTTGTAGGTGACGCGGGTCCCCGCCGTGTACGCGGTCCACGGGGCCCACGCGGCGGCGAAGGCGACCGAGGTGGCGCCGTACGCGCCGGTGGGGACGGCGACCGTCGCGGTCAGCGGCAGGAGGAGCGCCGCTAAGACCGCGAGGCCCTTGCTCAGGATGGTGTGTCGTCTCATAGGTGTTCCGACCTCCGGCGGGTTGGGGGGTGGATGGGAGGTCCGACGGGAAACTTATAGTAAAGTTTCCTGTCAATTATGAGACGACGCTAGCCTCTGCCTGCGGGGTCGTCAATACGTGATCGCGAAAACGAAAAACTCGCCCCGAGGGCCTCGGGGCGAGCGGGTATCGCGGCTACTTGCCGTCAGGGACGGCGGGCTTCTCGTTGGTCCAGCCGACCGTGTACGTCTCCACCTTGGTCTTGCCCGGCAGCGGCTTACCGTCGGCGGTGGCGCCGGTGTACTCGGCCAGCAGCGTCATGGTCTCGGTGTCCACGATGAGCACCGTGCCCTTGGTCATGTTCGACGGCAGGGCCAGTTTCTGCCCGGAGCGGCCGAGCGGATCCTTGGCCCGCCCCAGATCGGTGACGCCCTTGGTCGTCTTGAGTGCCTGGAAGGCGGCGCTTCTGACCTTCGGCGGCACCGGGGTCTCGTACAACATCCGGCCCAGATTGATGGCCACGTACGAATCCAGGTTGGACAACCAGTCGTCGATCTTAGAGTTCGGGGAGGTGGTCTTGGCCTCCTCGGCGGCCTCGTCGATCCAGGCCTTCACGTCCGCCACGACGTACTCCTTGAGGGCGGCCGGATCCGACGGCAGGTTCTGGAGCTGCTGGTAGGTCACGGTCTTCTCGCCCAGGCGGAAGCCCTTGGGCTCGCCCTTCGTCGGCCCCACAGATCCCTTGCCGGGTTCCGTGGAAAGGGAGATCTTCATCCCTTCCGTGCGGTAGTTCCACGATTTCGGCGAGCCGTCGGCGCGCCAGGCCGCCTCGTCCTTCTCGGTCGTGGGCCGGGCGCCGAGCGGCCGGTAGCCGAACCAGCCCTTGCCTTCGGGTGTCTTCCAGTGGGTGGAGGCCCGCCGCTCCGTCAACCAGTAGCCGCTGCCGACCGGCCGTGGATGGGCCAGGGTCAGGACCGACTCGACTCGCCAGTACGCGCCCCCGGGCGGGGTCGCCTGCGCGGGTACGGCGAACACTCCGGTGAAGGCCAAACCGGCTGCGGCGGCGATCAGCGATCTCACTTCTGCTCCTTCAGTGGGTTGTCATCTGTCCAGACGCTCTCCTGGATCGCGGTGAACCGCAGGAGACGGCCATCTGCCGTGTCACGCGTCTCGATCGAGAGGGGCATTCCGGTGGCTGGATCGATCACCAGCCGATTGCGGGTGCGCCCCGCGTACTCGGTAAAGGCGAACTCCCCAGACTGGTATTCAAGGGCCTGCCCGGTACGTCCAAGCGTGTCCGTCTGCTGGCCGACGGCCGAGACGCCTGGCATCGACGCGAGCAGACGGTAGGCGGCGGCCCGGGTCTCGCTCGTCACCGGCGCGTACACGAGGAGCCGCACGACGTCGTCGACGAGCGCCTGGTCATCCACGCCGGAGAAGAGCGCGCGCAACCCTTCGGGGGTCTCCGGAACCTCGTTCATCCTGGTGAGCGGCTTGCCTGCCAGGACGATACGGAAGTCCCAGTCCTCGCTCGAAAAGGTCCACGGCTTGCCCCGGGCCGCTCGGACGACGCCCGGCGGCCCCTCGTCCGTGATCAGGTCAGGGGCGTTCTTCCCGTAGGTCCAGGACGTGGGTGCGCCGGCCGCCCGCCAGGCGGCCTCGGCCTGGGAGCTCGCGGGCGCGGCGCCGAGGTACGTCTCGCGGTACCAGGTGCGGGTCTCCGGGTCTGCCGGGATCCACGACTCCACCGACTTGGTCTGCCGCAGCAGGTAGCGGTGGCCGGGGTCGTAGAACTCGCGGCCGTCGATCAGCTTGCTGCCCCACCAGGCGCCCGAGTCGGACGTCGCCGCCACCGAGGTCGCGGCGGCCAGCAGGATCCGGTTGGCGTTCGCCGGAGCGACCGCGCCATGCGTCACGACCGGCCGGTCCGGCAGCACCCCGGTCAGCAGGGCGACGGCCGCCGCCCCGGCCAGGACGAGCCCCAGCGCGCTCCTTCTGGCGATCTTGCGGCCCCGCCGGACCCGCTCCTGAGCGAACGCGCCGGCCAGCCGTTCGCGCCCGGCCCGCTCGACCTCGGGCGACAGCGGCGGCGCGGGCAGCAGTTCGCGCACCGCCTGGTAATCATCCATCGGAGCCTCCGTTCAAGGGATTGACGCCGCCCAGAGCGGCACGAAGCTTCCTGCGCACCCGCGACAGACGGGACCCGACGGTGCCGTACGGGATGCCGAGGGCCTTGGCCACCTCCTCGTGGCTCAGCTCGCCCAGGGCGCTCAGCAGCAGCACGTCCCGGTCGCCTTCGGACAGCGCCTGCAGTTCCGCCGTGAGCCGCGCCTGCTCGTTCGCGGCGTCGACCCGGCTGACCACGCGTTCCTCGTGGCCGTGCTCCGCGTCCTGACCCTTGGCCGCGCTGCGGCGCAGCGCCGCCAGCTTCCTGGTCTCGGTACGCCGGTGCAGCGCGATCAGGTTGCTCGCGATGCCGTACAGCCAGGGGCGCACCTCCCCGCGCTCGGGGTCGAACGTGGCCCGCTTCCTGAACGCGGTGAGGAACACCTCCGCGGCGAGGTCGTCGGCCGCCTGCTGGTCGAGCCGCCTGCCCAGGTACGCGTGGATCTCCCGGAAGTAGCGGTCGTAGAGCTCGCCGAACCGCTCGGGTTTTCGGTACGACGCCTTCAGCAGGTCCGTATCGCTGATCGCCCCCGGAGGATCAACGAGGCGGAGCGAAACCGTCGGGTTGGCAGTCACACCTGTACTCAACCGATGGGGCGCTCTGCTTTCACGCCATCACCCGACATACATGGAATTAACACTCGCCCCGGCAATCTTCATGGTGACCGGCCGGTCGTCATCCGCAAACATTCAGAGAAGAGACTCACATGAGACGCGCACTTGGCGCCGCCATTCTCGCCGTGGCGGCCTTCGGCACCACCGCTGCCCTGTCCACTCCGGCGTTCGCGGCGGACGACCCGTCCCAGCCGGCGCTCATCACCAGCGACCAGCTCACGCCCATCCTCGAATGCGCCGAGCCGGACGTCGAGCACGTCGAGCTGTTCAAGGTGGTCAAGGGCGAAAAGGTGTACAAGGGCGAGGCGGGTATCCGCATCTCGGAGCGGATCGACGGCCCCGAGGCATGCGGCCCGGCAGGGAAGATGAAGTGCGTGGTCAAGCGCAAGGACGGCGACCGCTGGCACGTCAGGTTCCGTGACGAGAAGGGCGTCGTGCACAACCGCAGGTTCACGGAGAGGGTCGACGCCCAGCGCTTCACGAAGAAGGACAAGCACATCGCCAAGTGGATCGGCTGCTCCGTCGAGCGCTGAGCCCCATGGTGACGGGCGCGGACCCCGCGCTCGTCACCGTCGCTGAAGGGCCACGTGGTGGGGTTCGCCCGCGAGCAGCTCGACCTCCTCCCGGTACGCGGACGCGCGGTGGATCAAGGTGACCCGCTGATCCACCGGCGACCGCAGCACCGCCCTGACACCCCCCGAACCCCAGGTCAGCTCCTCGACGACGACCCGCCCCCGGCAGGCGACACCGCGAATCGTCCCCTTCGGCAGCAGATCCGGTACGGCGGGCAGCAGCTCCACCACCCCCGGCCGGGAGTCCACCAGCAGCTCGATGAACAGCCCGTGCAGCGTGTGGGCGGCGTCGGCGTTGTAGATCTCCCGGCCGGGGTTGTGCGCGGTCATGAGCGACCGGAAGAGCATGTCCGTGCCCAGGATCTTCATCAGGTTGGTCCTGACCAGCTCCGCGTCCTTCAGCCGGGCCGCCACCAGCGCCCGGTGCAGGCTGCCGTGGGCCGACAGGTTCTCGTCGCCGCGTAGTTCCAGGGCGCGGTGCGCGGCGGCGGCCAGCTCCGGCTCGTCGTCGGGGTTGATCTCGTGCAGCGGCCACACCGGGTACAGGTGGCTGACATGCCGGTGGTCCTCGTGCGGGGCCACGTCCCACGCCCACTCCGTGAGTGCGCCCCGATCATCGATCCGGTACGGCGGCACCCGCTCCGCCAGCGGGGATCCGGCGAGGCGCAGGGCGTGCCGGGCCGCCGCGAGGTCCATGGTCGCGTTGACGCTCGCGTACGAACCTCCCTCGGGACCCACCTCGGGCGAGAACGACGGCACGACCACGAAGCCGGACCCGGTCAGGAAGCCCTCCCAGAACGCGGCCGCCTCAGCCAGCCAGCCGGGCAGCTCCTCGGGCAGGTCACCGGTGACCTGGTGGTGCTCGTGCAGCGGGTACAGCAGCCAGTCGGCCCCGGCCAGCCACATCGTCCACGGCCAGTCCTCATTGAGGTGGAACAGGTAGCCGCTCTCCCCGTCCGTACGGCTCGGCGCGAGGATGCCGTCGAGGCCGTAGATCTCGCGGGCGTTGACCCGCCAGTGGTCGATCTGGTCGCGGATCAGGGCGGCGTACCCGGTCATGAGCTCGGGCATCGCGCCGATGTTCACCCCGGCGACCTGCAGGTTGAGGTTCGCGTCGGTGGTGAAGTCGCCCGACCAGGCCGCACCCCACGCGCCCAGCCACAGACCGGTGAGCCGTGGCGGGAGCACGCCCGAGGAGCTGAGCAGCAGGTAGCGGCCCGAGTGGAACAGCCGCTCGACCAGCGCCGGGCCGGGCTCGGCGATCAGCTCGCCGACCGGCGGGTCGCCTGCCACGTCCAGGTCGAGGGTCACCCGCTCGTAGATGGGCCGATGGACGGCGACGTGCCGCGCCAGCAGCTCACCGTACGAACGACCGGCCAGAGCGGTGAGCGCGGCTTCCAGCCGGTCGGTGCCCCAGCCCGGCTCCTCGTACCGGTCCAGTTTCGTCAGCAGCAGCGTCTCGCCCCGCGTGACCACCACGTCCCCCGTCACGGAGACGTCGTCGGCCAGGACGAGCGTCAACCCCTCGAACCCGGCGGCCCCGAGCCCGGCCGGATAGGCGCCACGGACGCTCAGGAAGACGCGCCCACCCTTCTCGTACGCGGAGGTCTGGTAGACGACGTCGTCCGGCTTGCCCGGCAGGTCGCCGGTGAGATGGAGCCGCAGCTCACCGGTCAGCCGCTGCACCACGACGGAGTCGGCGCGGGAGACGAACGCGTGGTGTGCGCGCTCGCCCGACATGACGGCGATCTCCCCGGTCGCGAAGTCGGTGGAGCGCCGGTAGGGACCACTGGATCGACCTTCGACGACCAGCTCGTACCCCGGATGGAACGCCTGCGTCCAGGCCAGCTCCCGCCCGTCGGCCGCCACCCGCTGGGCCTCGGTGGCCCGCCCGGACAGGATCAGCTCGCGGATCTCCCCCAGCCGGTCGGCGATCGCGGGCGGGCGCAGGTCGCGGGTGCCGTTGGGCAGGACGAAACGGTGGTGGTTGAACACCACGCGCTGGGCGTGCGGCTCGCCGTAGACCATGATCCCGTATTCACCGTTACCGGACAGGAACGCGTCCTCCCAGGTCAGACCGGGCTCGTTGTCGTGAATGCGGTGCTCGGGCATCGGACCTCCGACCAGGGGTAAGCGCTTTCCAGCACAGCCTATTAAATGCTACAAAAGCTTGACGTAGCGAAAGAATTATGTCGAAACTAGGGACGTGTCAGCACCCGAGGTCTCCTTCGACACCCACCCCGACCGCTACCGCCACCTCCGCGTCGAGTACGACGGCGAGATCGCCCGCATCGTCCTCCAGGTGGATGAGGACGGCGGCCTGGTCCCCGGGTACGAGCTCAAGCTGAACTCCTACGACCTGGGCGTGGACATCGAGCTGTACGACGCGGTCCAGCGCCTGCGCTTCGAGCACCCCGAGGTCCGCGCCGTGATCGTCACCGGCGGCCTGGCGAAGGTGTTCTGCGCGGGCGCCAACATCAGGATGCTCGCCCAGTCATCGCACTCCTGGAAGGTGAACTTCTGCAAGTTCACCAACGAGACCCGCAACGGCATCGAGGACGCGACCGCCCACTCCGGCCAGACCTACCTGGCGGCGATCAACGGCACGGCGGCCGGCGGCGGCTTCGAGCTGGCGCTGGCCTGCGACCGGATCATCCTGCTCGACGACGGCTCCACGGCCGTGTCGCTGCCGGAGGTGCCGCTGCTCGCCGTGCTGCCCGGCACCGGGGGCCTGACCCGGCTGGTCGACAAGCGCGGCGTACGCAAGGACCTGGCGGACGTGTTCGCCACCCGCAGCGAGGGCGTGCGCGGCCCGCGCGCGGTGGAATGGGGCCTGGTCGACGAGGCGGTGCCGCGCAGCAGGTTCGAGGAGACGGTCCGGCTGCGCGCCGCCGAGGCCGCCGCCCGCTCCACCCGCCCGCGCGACGTCGCCGGGATCCCGCTGACCCCGCTGGAGCGCGAGGTGAGCGCGGACGCGATCCGCTACCCGAACGTCACCGCGGACCTCGACCGGGCGAACGGGCTGGCCACCATCACGGTGTACGGCCCGCGCCAGGAGAGCGAGTCCTGGCCGCTGGCGGTCACCCGGGAGCTGGACGACCTGATCCTGCGGCTGCGCACCAACGAACTGGAACTCGGCACCTGGGTGATCAGGACCCAGGGCGACGCCGGGCGAGTGCTCGAGGCGTGGCAGGGCGACGAGTGGCCGGCCGACGAGATCCGGCACTACTTCAAGCGCACGCTCAAGCGCCTGGACGTGACCAGCCGCAGCCTGATCGCGCTGATCGAGCCGGGCAGCTGCTTCGCCGGGCCGCTGCTGGAGCTGGCGCTGGCCTGCGACCGCCAGTACATGTTCGACGAGGACGGCACCGCGATCACCCTCACCGAGGCGAACTTCGGCGCGTTCCCCATGGGCAACGGGCTGTCCCGGTTGGCCGCCCGCTTCCTCGACGACCCCGACCACCTCGCCAAGCTGCGGCAGGAGACCGGCCGCGAGCTCGACGCCACCGAGGCGGCCGAGGCGGGCCTGGTCACGTTCGCGCTCGACGACATCGACTGGGCGGACGAGGTACGCATCGCGCTGGAGGAGCGGGCCTCACTGAGCCCGGACGCGTTGACCGCGATGGAGGCCAACCTCCGCTTCGCCGGTCCCGAGACGCTGGAGACCAAGATCTTCGCCCGGCTGACCGCCTGGCAGAACTGGGTGTTCAACCGGCCCAACGCCGCGGGCCCCGAGGGCGCGCTGCGACGTTACGGCACCGGGCAGCGGCCCGCCTTCGACCGGAAGCGAGTGTGACATGTCCATCGATTACGGCGAGCGCATCCCGAACAACGTCAACCTGGCCGAGGACCGGCGGCTGCAGCGGGCGCTGGAGTCGTGGCAGCCCGGGTTCCTGCGGTGGTGGGGCGAGATGGGGCCCGCGCTGCCGACCCAGGACGTCTACCTGCGTACGGCGGTGGCGGTGGGCCGGGAGGGCTGGGCGCACTTCGACCACGTGGCGCTGCCGGACTACCGGTGGGGCATCTTCCTGGCCGAGCGCGACCCCGACCGGCGCATCGCCTTCGGGCAGCATCGGGGGCAGCCGGTCTGGCAGCAGGTGCCCGGCGAGTTCCGCGCCGAGCTGCAGCGGCTGATCGTGGTGCAGGGCGACACTGAACCGGCCAGCGTGGAGCAGCAGCGCCGGCTCGGGCTGACCGCGCCCAGCCTGTACGACCTGCGCAACCTGTTCCAGGTGAACGTCGAGGAAGGCCGGCACCTGTGGGCCATGGTCTACCTGCTGCACGCCTACTTCGGCCGCAGCGGTCGCGACGAGGCCGACGCCCTGCTGCTGCGTAACTCCGGCAGCGAGGACTCCCCGCGCATCCTGGGCGCCTTCAACGAGGAGACCCCGGACTGGCTGTCGTTCTTCATGTTCACCTACTTCACCGACCGCGACGGCAAGTACCAGCTCGGCACGCTGAAGGAGAGCGCGTTCGATCCGCTCAGCCGTACGTGTGAGTTCATGCTGAAGGAGGAGGCCCACCACATGTTCGTCGGCACCACCGGCGTGGACCGGGTGGTGGAGCGCACCGCGACGCTGATGCGCGAGCACGACAGCGACGACATCCAGAAATATGGGGGAATCCCCATTGATGTCATCCAGAAGTACATCAACTTCCACTACAGCGTCAGCCTGGACCTGTTCGGCGGCGAGACCTCCACGAACGTGGCCAACTACTACACCGCCGGGCTCAAGGGCCGCTGGCAGGAGGAACGCCGCAAGGACGACCACCTGCTCACCGAGGCGGCCACCACCGTCCAGCAGGTCGTCGACGGCCGCCTGACCGACGTGCGCCTGCCCGCGCTGACCGCGCTCAACGCCGACCTACGCGGGGAGTACATCGCCGACTGCGCCACCGGCCTGACCAGGTGGAACCGCATCCTGGACGGCGTCGCCACCCTCTACCTGCCGCACGTCGGGTTCAACCGCCAGGTCGGCGCGTTCGCCGGTCATCACGTCACCCCGGACGGCCGCCTCATCGACCGGGCGACCTGGGAGCTCGACCGCGACCGCTGGCTGCCCACCTCCGCCGACAAGGCGTACGTCCACGGTCTGATGCGGCCGGTCTACGAACCCGGCAAGATCGCCGCCTGGCTGGCCCCGCCGCGCAACGGCATCAACGGCCGGCCGCTGGACTACGAGTACGTCCACCTCTGAAACCTCAAGGGTGCGGGCCACGGAAGGCGCGAGGGGGGACCTTGCCGTCATACAACTGGCTGACCGTCACGAAGTGGAAGCCGCGCTTGGACAGCCGCTTCAGCACCTGGGGGATCGCCTGCACGGTGGTCGGCTGGATGTCATGGAAGAGGATGATCGATCCGGGCCGCGCCGGACGGACCGCGGCACGGGTCACATGCGTGCTGTTGCGGTAGAGCCAGTCGAGCGTGTCCACGTCCCACAGCACCAGCGGGTGCGGCGACTGCCTGCGGACGATGCGGTTGAACGAGCCGTACGGCGGGCGGACCAGCGTGGGGGTCACCCCGGTCGCCTTCAGGATCGCCCGGTCGGTCCTGAGCAGGTCCGCCCGCACCCCGGCGGGGGACAGTCTGGTCAGGTCGCGGTGCGACCAGCTGTGGTTCCCGATCTCGTGCCCGGCCCGCATGGCTCTGCGCACCACACCGGGGTGCATGACCACGTTCTGCCCGACGACGAAGAACGTGGCGTGCGCCCGGTAGGCGGCGAGGTACTTCAGCAACCTGTCCGTGTACGGACTCGGGCCGTCGTCGAAGGTGAGCGCCACGCACTTGACCCGGCGGCAGTCGACCGAGCCGTCCGCCGTGTAGCCGGGCAGCGCCAGCCGCTCATCCGGCCGCATGACCTGGGCCTGCGCCCGCCGGCCGAAGTCCGACAGCAGCGGCTCCACCTCGGCGCGCGGCAGCACGGCGTGCGCCTGGCCGACGGCCCCCGCCGCCACCTCACCTTCGTCGAAGGTCACGACCAGGTCGCCGCTCCTGGTGAAGGCCAGGTCGTCGAGCGTCCGGGGGTCCGTGAGCCGCGCCTGCCCGTCGATGTCCGCCAGCGCCTTCTGGGTCAGCGCCTCGAACCTGCTCATGGACGGCGGGTTGATGAGCGAGAGCGCGGGCACCACCTGCCCCTTGGCGCCGTCGTACCAGCGGGACGTCGTCGACTTCCCGTCGCCGGCGCCACCGAGCTGGTAGACGGTGAACCGGACCCCGATCACGTCACCCGAGGCGGCCAGGAAGCCGAACCCGATGTTCAGCTCGGGCGCCTTCACCTCCGACTCGCCGCAGCCGCTCTCGCGCGCCCACTCCAGGAACCCGGCCCGCCGCTCCTCGACGAGGCGGCGCAGCTCGTCCGTCAGCGGCTGCGCACCAGGCACCTGCGGGTACGTGGTCGACCAGACGCACGACTGCTCCTTGCCGCTGTCGCGAACCACCCGCAACCCGTTGATCCACGTCGGCGCGACCGTCGCGACCGGATCATCCGATCGGACGGACGCCTGCCATACCTTGGTCTCCTGTCCGGTCCCCCCGCATGATGTCGATGTCAACGTGACCACCGCCATCGCAGCCATCAACCGCCTCATGTGCACGACCCCCCGTCGTTTCCACCCCTGACCCGGTTCGACTCCTGCTTTCACCCATTTGTTCTCTGTTCGTGGAGCACGGCGTCCTGGATGGCCTACTTCGACGGTAACCCGGGTGGTCAGCTACGTTTGCCCACCATGAGTGACAATCGCATCCCGCCCCCCTTCATCGGCGACGAACGCGCCATGCTCGACAACTGGCTCGAATGGCATCGTGGGACCCTGGCCGTCAAGTGCGCCGGCCTGTCGGCGGAGCAGCTGCGCCTGCGCTCCGCGTCGCCGTCGGGCATGTCGCTGCTCGGCCTGGTCCGCCACATGGCCCACGTGGAGCGGGCGTGGTTCCGGGGCGTGCTGAACGGTGAGGTCGGCCCGAAGCTGTGGGGCAAGGACACCCACCAGGACGCCGACTTCGATGACGTCGACACCGCCTCGGTCGACGAGGCGTTCGCCACCTGGCAGGCCGAGATCGGGTACGCCCGCAAGGTGTCGGCCGGGGTCCCGCTCGACGCCGTGGGCAAGCAGCAGCGCCACGGGCAGGACTGCTCCCACCGGTGGATCCTCGTCCACATGATCGAGGAGTACGCCCGCCACAACGGCCACGCCGACCTGCTGCGCGAGCGCATCGACGGCGTGACCGGCGAATAGCGGTTACTTCACGCTGTCAAGCGTCCGATAGATCGTCTGGTCGAATTCCGCCCGGCAGCCCTCGCCCGCCAGGTCCTGCACCCACAGGCCGACGAAGGCGCCGGTGAAGCCGAACGCGCGGATCTGGCCGTCCACGAACTCGTCGGCGTGCTCGTCGGACAGGATCGTGGCGTCCAGCTCCGCCGGGATGACCTGCCAGCCGTGGCCCACGTCGTACGAGAAGCGCAGGACAGGCCCGTCGAACTCGGCCCGCAGCCCCATGCCGGAGACGGCCTCGGCTGTGCCGCACACGGTCCGCTTGCCCCTGTCGCTGCTGGTGAGCACGAGCCCGTCGGTGGTCAGGGCGAGATAGTGCCAGTTGCGGGAGTTGTAGTAGGCGGTGATCCCGGCGGCCTGGTGGACGCTGCCGGGCTCGAAACGCACGACCGTCTCCAGCGTGGACGTCACGCTGGTGACCCGCCGGGCGACCAGGCTCGGGGTGCGCAGGCCGTACGGTGACTGGCCGCCCTCGATCGTCAGCCGGTCCCCTTCCACGCGCAGCCAGTCGGGCGAGGCGGGCCGCCGCAGCGTGCTCCAGTCGGCGGCGAACGGCTCGTGCAGGCGGGAGTCCGGGTGCGGGTGCGGCGGCAGGTCGGGGGCGGGCACCTCGACGGCGGGCACGCCGCCCGCCACCCTGGGCCAGCCGTCCGTCCACTCCACCCGCTGGATCGCGGTCTCCCTGCCCAGCACGCAGGGCCCGCGCCGGGTGTAGGGCCGGGCCGCCAGGTGCGCGAGGTACCACTCGCCGCCCTGCGTCTCGACCAGGCACCCGTGCCCGGCCTTCTGCAGCTCAAGCGTGGGGTCGTGGCGGGCCGTCAGCATCGGGCCGGCCGGATCCTCCTCGTACGGCCCGGCCAGCTCGCGTGACCTGAGGACCGTGACGCCGTGCTCGTAGCCGGTGCCGCCCTCGGCCACCATCAGGTAGTACCAGCCGTCGATCCGGTACAGGTGCGGCCCCTCGGTCAACTGGCGGTTCGCCAGGATCGTCCGTGGTGCTCCGCCGGCCAGCGGCTGGAGCTCGATGCCCGCGAAGCCGTGGCCCGGACGGGAGTCGAAGACCATGTTCAGCAGCCAGGAACCGCCGTCGTCGTCGTGGAAGAGCGCGGCGTCGAACCCGCGCCCCGGCAGCCTGACCGGGTCCGACCACGGGCCGTCGATCGAGGGCGCGGTGACGAGGTAGTTGGCGATGTCCTTGAAGCCGAGGGCGTAGTTGTCCATCACCCCGTACACCAGGTGGAACAACCCGTCGTGATAGGTCAGGTCGGGCGCCCAGACGCCGCCGGAGTCGGGCACTCCGGACAGGTCGAGCAGCCGCCGCTCGGTGAGCAGGCCGCCGATGGGCCGCCAGTGGACCAGGTCACGCGAGTGGTGGACGCGCACCCCGGGGTACCACTCGAAGGTCGAGGTGGCCAGGTAGTAGTCGTCGCCGACGCGCAGGATCGACGGGTCGGGGTGGAAGCCGGGCAGGACGGGATTGCGGATCACGAGGTCTCCCATAGAAACCGGTCGCCGTGAACATACGGCTGCGTGCCGCATACGTTACATAAGACGCATATGACCTGCACTGTTGAACTTAAGAGGAAGTGCTTCTACCGTAGACAACGGTTTCTATTCAAGGAGGGCCTGGCGGTGATCGCCGTAGACTGCGAGCGTTCCGCGAGACGCCACGCTCGGCCGCACTGCTCCGCCTGAAGACCATGGAAGGCCAGCCTTGTCGCGAAGAGTGACCCCCGAGGACGGCGAGCGCGCCACCATCCGCGACGTCGCCGCCCGGGCGGGCGTGTCGGCGTCCACGGTCTCCCGGGTGATCGCCGGCGACTACCCGGTCGCCCAGTCCACCCGTGTGCGGGTGCTGCGCGCGATGCGCGAGCTCGACTACGTGCTCAACGTGCACGCCAGGGCGCTGTCCGGGGCGAGCACGAAGATGGTGGCGTTCGTGCTCGACGACGTCACCGGGCCCTCCTTCGCCTACGTCGCCAAGGGCGTGGAGCAGCAGGCCACCGCCGAGGGGCGGCTGTGCATGGTCTGCACCACGCACGGCGATCCCTCGCGCGAGCTGGCCGTCGTGGAGGCCATGCGCGAGCAGCGCGCCGACGCGGTCATCCTGGTCGGCGGCGGCTCGCTCGACGACACCTACCGCGAGCGCATGACGCACTTCGCGCACGCGCTGGACAAGGCGGGCTCCCGGCTGGTCCTGTGCGGGCGGCCGTCGCTGGGCGACGACGTGCCCACCACCGTCGTCGAGTACGACAACGAGGGCGGCGCCTACGCCATGACCAGCCACCTGCTGTCGCAGGGCCATCGGCGCATCGTCTACCTCGGCGCGGTCAGCTCGGAGGACGCCAGCACCACCAAGGTCGGCAGGGACCGGGGGTTCACCCGCGCGCACGAGGCGTACGGCGTGCCCTACGACCCCGATCTGGTCGTCCCCACCAGCTTCGACCGCGCGGCGGGCTACGAGGCGACCAAACGGCTGCTGGCCAGGGGGGCCGACTTCACGGCGGTCTTCGCGGCGACCGACATGGTGGCCGTGGGCGTGTTCGCCGCGCTGCGCGAGGCGGGGCTGCGCATTCCCGACGACGTGTCGGTGGCGGGCTACGACGACATCCCGTTCGCCGCCGACCTGGCGCCCGGTCTCACGACGGTGCACATCCCCACCGAGGAGCTGGGCCGCACCGCCGTACGCCTGGCGCTCAACCGACACGAGCCGCAGCACGTGGTGCTCGGCACGCACATCGTGGTCCGGGGGTCGGTCAAGCCGCCGTCGATGCGATAGGAGTCTATTTACTACAATCTAGGTAGGGTATGGTGGTTTTCCCCGACCACCATGAAGGATGTCCCATGCGTTCCGCCGCCGCCCTCACCTTGCTCGCCGTCTCAGGGCTCCTCCTCACGGCCTGCGGCGGCGGTCCCGCCGTCCAGGCGCAGGCCGGAGGGGCACCCGTCTACGGGGGCACGCTGACCTACCTGGAGCATCAGCCGCCGACCTGCCTCTATCTGCCCGCCGCCGGGTTCTATCCGAACGGTGGCGTCCTGAACCAGCTCACCGACAAGCTGACCTGGCAGGACCCCAAGACGCTGAAGATCGAGCCGTGGATCGCCACCAAGTGGGAGGTGAACAAGGACGCGACCGAGTACACCTTCCACCTGCGCGACGGCGTGACGTTCAGCGACGGCAGCCCGCTCGACGCGTCCGCCGTGGCGGCCAACTTCGACGTGTACGGCAAGGGCGACACCGAGCTCAAGCTGCCCCCTGCCGAGTTCGTCAACAACTACGACCGCAGCGAGGTCCTCGACCCCCTGACGGTGCGCTTCCACTTCGACAAGCCGTCGCCCGGCTTCCTCCAGGGCACCTCGGTCATCGGCGCCGGGCTGGTGTCGAAGAAGACGATCTCGCTGCCGTACGAGCAGCAGTGCCAGCTCAAGAACGTCGTCGGATCCGGCCCGTTCACCGTGGCGAACCAGGTCGTGGACAAGGAGATCGACCTGGCCGCCCGCAAGGACTACAACTGGGCGCCGGCGTCGTCGAAGCACCAGGGCCGCGCGTACCTCGACCAGATCAAGATCATCGTGACGCCCGAGGACAACGTGCGGGTGGGCGCGCTCACCTCCGGCCAGGCGGACTACGTCCGCTACGTCCAGGCTTATGACGAGAAAACCGTCAAAGACGCGAATTTCAAGATTTATGCGGAGCCGACCAGAGGCGTGAACAACGGCCTCTACCTGCGGCCCGGCAACAGCATCCTCAGCGACCTGGACGTCCGCAAGGCGCTCCAGGCCGGGACGAACGCCAAGGAGGTGGTCGACACCCTGTTCACCCCGAGCTACCCGGTCGCCACCTCGGTCCTCAGCCACCTCGCCCAGGGGTACGTCGACCTGTCCAAGGAGCTCACCTACGACCCCGCCAAGGCCAACGCGCTGCTCGACAAGGCCGGCTGGGTACGCGGCGCCGACGGCATCCGCGCCAAGGACGGCAAGCAGCTCCAGCTCGGCGTGTTCGTCTCGGGCCCGCAGCCGCTGTCCAAGCAGACCCTCGAACTCGTCGCCCAGCAGTGGACCAAGATCGGCGTGAAGCTGGAGATCCGCCCCGCCGACGCCGGCACCCAGGCCGTCGACATCAAGGACGCGGAGAAGACCGCCATCGCCCACTCGATGGTCGGCCGCGCCGACGAAGACGTGATCAAGAGCCACTTCCACAGCAAGAACCGCGACGTCATCCTGTCCAAGGACGCCAAGCTCGACCGGCTCCTGGAGGAGGAGTCGGCCCTGGCCGACAAGACCGCGCGTGACGCCAAGGTCGGCGAGATCCAGCGCTACGTGGTGGACCAGGGCTACGCGATCCCGCTGTTCGAGGAGCCGCAGGTCTACGGCGCGGCCCCCTACGTGCAGGGTGTCGCCTTCGAGGCGGTGGCCCGGCCCTCGTTCTACTCGGTCTGGCTGTCGAAGCGGTGACCCGATACGTCCTGCGGCGCGTCGGGCAGGCGGTGCTGGTGCTGTGGGCGGCCTTCACGGCCGGCTACGTGCTCCTCTGGCTGCTGCCCGGCGACTCGATCCTGATCAAGTTCCAGAACCCGGAGCTGGGGCTGTCTCCTCAGCAGATCTCCGAGATCCGCGCGTACTACGGCGGCGGCGACCCGCCGCTCGTCGGCTACCTCCACACGCTGCTCGGCTTCCTGCGGGGCGGCTTCGGCTACTCGATCGACACCGGCACGCCGGTGGTCGAGCGGCTGGCCGAGGCGCTGCCGGAGACGGCCAAGCTGGCCACGGCGGGGTTCGCGCTGGCCGTGCTGATCGCCGTGGTGATCGCCTTCGCCGCCGGCTACAGCCGGACGTCCTGGCTGCGCGGGGCGTTGCTGGCGGTGCCGTCGCTGTTCATCTCGGTGCCCGCCTTCTGGCTGGGGATCCTGCTGATCCAGGTGTTCTCCTTCCGGCTCGGGCTGGTGCCGGTGATCGGCGGCAGCCCGGCGCAGCAGCTCCTGCTGCCGGTGCTGACGCTGGCCGTGCCGATCTCGGCGCCGATCGCGCAGGTGCTGGCGCGCGGCATCGACCAGGTCTACACGCAGCCGTTCGTGCCCGTCGTGGCGGCCAAGGGCGCCTCGCGCCGGTGGATCCTGTGGCGGCACGTGGCCCGCAACGCGGTGCTGCCCGCGCTGACCGTCGCCGGCATGACGTTCGGCGAGCTCATCGCCGGGTCGGTCGTCACCGAGACGGTCTTCGGCCGCAACGGCGTCGGACGGCTGACCGAGCAGGCGGTCAACGCGCAGGACACGCCGGTGATGCTGGCCGTCGTGGTGCTCGCGAGCACCGTGTTCGTCCTCGTCAACCTGGCCGTGGACCTGCTGTTCCCGGTGCTCGACCCCCGGCTGAAGGCGGCGGCGTGAAGGTTCTCTCCTGGTTGACGGTCGCCGTCGTCGTGCTCTGGGCCGTCGTGCCCGGCCTGTTCACCGGTTACGACCCGCTGGCCGGGGTGCCGGCCGAGAAGCTGCGCCCGCCGAGCCCCGAGCACCTGTTCGGCACCGACGCCGTGGGCCGCGACCTGTTCGCCCGCGTGGTGCACGGCTCCGTCCACTCCCTGTCGGGGGCGTTCGTCGCCGTCGCCGTCGGCCTGCTCGCGGGCACGCTGCTCGGCCTGCTGGCCGGGTCGGCCGGTGGGCTGCTCGACGACGCCGTCATGCGGGTGGCCGACGTGCTGCTGTCCGTGCCCGGCCTGCTCCTGGCGCTCACGGTGATCATCCTGCTCGGTCCCGGCACGGTCCACGTGGCGATCGCGGTGGGCATCGGGTCCGTCGCCGCGTTCGCCCGGCTCTCGCGCTCGGAGGTCGTACGGGTGCGCCGGTCCGACTACGTGGAGGCCGCGTTCGGCAGCGGCGGCCGGTTCCCGGCCGTGCTCTGGCGGCACGTCCTGCCCAACTCGCTCGGCCCGGTCATCGCGCTCGCCGCCCTGCAGTTCGGGGTGGCGATCCTGGCCATCTCGACACTCGGCTTCCTCGGCTACGGCGCCGAACCGCCCACGCCCGAGTGGGGACTGCTCATCTCGGAGGGCCGCAACTATCTGGCGACCTCCTGGTGGCTGACCACGCTGCCCGGCGTGGTGGTCGTGGCCGTCGTACTGGCCGCGAGCCGGATCAGCCGGTCGATCGGAAGGGACAGGACATGAGCCTGCTGGAGGTACGCGACCTCGCGGTCTCCTACGACGCCAGGCGGGCGGTCGAGGGGATCTCCCTCACGGTCGAGCCCGGCGAGATGGTCGCGGTCGTCGGCGAGTCCGGCTCCGGCAAGACCACCACCGCCCACGCGATCATCGGCCTGCTGCCCCCGAACGCCACCCTCGACGGCGGCCAGATCCTGCTCGGCGGCACCGACCTGGCCACCTGGTCCGACCGCCGGATGGAGTCGATCAGGGGCGCCCAGATCGGCCTGATCCCGCAGGACCCGTCCAACTCCCTCAACCCGGTCAAGACCGTCGGCGCCCAGATCGGCGAGGTCCTGCGCATCCACAGACGCGGCGACCGCCGGACGATCTCCCGCCGCGTCGTGGACCTGCTCACCCGCGTCGGCCTGCCGGACCCGGAGACGCGCGCCCGGCAGTACCCGCACGAGCTGTCCGGCGGGATGCGCCAGCGGGTCCTCATCGCCATCGCGATCGCCCTGGAACCACGGCTCATCATCGCCGACGAACCGACGAGCGCCCTGGACGTCACCGTGCAGCGGCGCATCCTGGACCTCATCGACGGCCTGCGGGCCGAGTTCGGCACGGCGGTGCTCCTGGTCACCCACGACCTGGGCATCGCCGCGGACCGCTCCGACCGCCTGGTCGTCATGAAGGACGGCCGGATCGAGGAACAGGGCCCGTCGGCCCAGGTGCTGTCGGATCCGCAGGCCGCCTACACCGGGCAGCTGCTGCGCGACGCGCCCGCCCTGTCGGTGCGCGAGTTCCGGGCCGTTGCGGAGAGCGTCACGGAAGAGCCCGCGATCGTGGTCCGCGACCTGGTCAAGGAGTTCCGCGTCGGGCGGCGTCCGTTCCGCGCCGTCGACGGGGTGTCCTTCGACGTACGGCCCGGCACCACGCACGCCCTCGTGGGAGAGTCCGGATCGGGCAAGACGACCACGGCCCGCATGGTCGCCCGCTTCGCCGAGCCCACCTCCGGCACCGTGACGATCGCCGGGGCGCGAGCGGGGCGCGACTTCCGGCGCCACGTGCAGCTCGTCTACCAGAACCCCTACGGCTCGCTCGACCCCCGGCAGTCCATCGCCGCGATCGTGGCGGAGCCGCTGCGTAACTTCCGGCTCGGGGACCGCGCCGCCCGCCGTACCAGGGTGCGTGATCTGATGGAACGTGTGGCGCTCCCCGAGAGCCTGCTCGAACGCCGGCCACGAGAGCTGTCCGGCGGGCAGCGGCAGCGTGTCGCCATCGCCCGCGCGCTGGCCGTCGACCCGGCGGTGGTGGTGCTCGACGAGGCGGTCTCCGCGCTCGACGTGACCGTCCAGGCGCAGATCCTGGACCTGCTCGAAGAGCTCCAGCGCGACCTCGGCCTGACCTATCTGTTCATCTCGCACGACCTCGCGGTGGTGCGCCAGATCTCGCACACCGTTTCCGTCATGAACAAGGGACGCACAGTGGAATTCGGAACCACGCAACGGGTCTTCACCGACCCTCAGCACGACTACACCCGCGAACTCCTGGCCGCGATCCCGGAGCCGGTGCGATGAGGCTGGGATTCTTCAGCCGGCTGCTCGACGACGAGCCCGCGGGCGAGCGCTACCGGCTGGCCGCCGAGCAGATCGGGCACGCGGAGTCCTTCGGGTTCGACACGGCGTGGGTGGCGCAGCACCACTTCGACGGCGCCGAGGGCGGGCTGCCCGCGCCGCTGGTCTTCCTGGCCCACGTCGCGGCGCGTACCAGCCGGATCAGGCTCGGCACCGGCATCATCACGCTGCCGCTCGAACACCCGGTGCGGGTGGCCGAGGACACCGCCGTCCTCGACCTGCTGTCCGGCGGCCGGCTCGAAGTGGGCGTCGGCAGCGGTGGCACGCCGTCGTCGTTCGCCGCGTTCGGGAAGGAGAGCGCGCAGCGCTCGGCCATCTACGCCGAGCATCTCGCGGTGCTGGTCGACGCGTGGTCGGGACGCGATCTCGGTGGCGGCAACCGGCTCTACCCGGCGGCGCCGCGGCTGCTGGACGCCGTCTGGGAGGCCACGTTCTCGGTGAGCGGCGGCGCCAGAGCGGGCCGGGCGGGCAACGGGCTGATGCTGTCGCGCACCCAGCCACGCCCCGAGGAGCATCCCGAGGCGACGCTGGCGGAGATCCAGCGGCCCATCGTGGACGCCTACTACGCGAACCTGCCCGCGGACGCCGCCCCCCGGATCGTGGCGTCGCGGACCGCGTTCGTGGCCGACAGCCGGGCCGAGGCGCTGCGTTACGCCGAACGCGGGCTGAGCCGCGCCCGGCTCCCGTTCGAGACCTCCCGCGACCGCATCACCGCCTTCGACGTGCACGTGGGCACCCCGCAGGACGTCATCGACAGCCTCAAGGCCGATCCCACGCTCGACCGGGTCACCGACCTGGTGCTGCAGGTGCACTCGGTCGACCCGCCGCACCCGCTGATCCTCCGCTCCATCGAGCTGCTGGCCACCGAGGTCGCGCCCGCGCTCGGCTGGACACCGGCTCCCTCCACCGAAATGAGCACCACATGATCGACGTGATCGACCACCTGGCCGGGATCGAGCCGGACTCCCCGCTCGATCATCTGCGTGAGCAGCGGCCGGACGCCCGCGAGCACGCCCAGCGGGCCTTCGACGCGCTGCTCACCCCTGACGTGCCCGGCGAGGTCTCGCTGGTCGAGCGGGACGCGGTGGCGGCCTTCGTGACCGGCCTGCACCAGGATCCGCGCACCGCCCGCTTCTACGCCGACCGGCTGGCCGAGCTGGCGCCCGACCTGCTCGGCGCGGTCCGGCTGGAGATCGAGGCCGCGAGCACGACCGGTCCCTACGGCAGTTACCCCGCCGACGGGCCGCTCGCCGCCGAGAGCGACGAGGGCCTGCGCTACCGGGCGCGGGATCCCGAGGCGCTCGGGATCCGGCTGGCCGCCGCGTTCGAGCACGCGCACCTGCTCGTCTTCCGCCCGCGCGAGGCCGATCCGAAGGATCTGCGGGCGCTCGCGGACGCGGACTGGAGCGACACGGGCATCGTGACGCTCTCGCAGCTCGTCGCCTTCCTCAGCTTCCAGATCCGGGTGGTCGCGGGCCTGCGGCTGCTCGGCGCCACCCAGAAGGGAACCACCTCATGACCGGCTTCACCACGGACCAACTGGGCTGGGCGCCGTGGCTGACCCCGCTGACCGAACCCGAGCTGACCGACGCGCACCGGGAGGCCCTGGTCGACGCGGCCCGCGCCGCCTCCCCGTACTTCAGGCTGCTCGCCCGCGACCCGGAGGTCCTGCACGCGCGGACCAAGACCGACAACGACATCTTCTACAACGCCAAGGGCGGGCTGCCGCGCCCGGAGCGCGAGCTGGCGGCGACCGCCACCTCGCGCCGTAACGGGTGCGTCTTCTGCGCCTCCGTGCACGCGCGGTTCGCGGCGCACTACTCCAAGCGGCCCGACGACGTGCGACGACTGCTCGACGAGGGCGTGGCGGCGCCGCAGGACGGGCGGTGGCGGGCGATCATCGACGCGTCGGTGGCGCTCGCGGCCACACCGGTCGAGTTCGGCGCCGAGCACATCGACGCGCTGCGCGCCGCCGGGCTGGACGATCTGGCGATCAGTGACACGATTCACGCGGCGGCCTTCTTCAACTGGGCGAACCGGCTCATGCTCTCGCTAGGAGAGCCCACCAGCGACCGGAAGGCGGACCAGTGACCGATCCGAGAGCCCACCGACGACCGGAGGCAGTCCAGTGACCGATCCCCGCCTCGACCATCTCGTCTACGCCGTGCCGGACCTTCTGCGCGGCGTCGCCGAATTCGCTGAGCGCACCGGGGTCGCCCCGGCGGTCGGGGGCCGCCACCCCGGCGGCACCGCCAACTACCTGGTCGGCTTCGGCGAGACCTCCTACCTGGAGATCGTCGGCCCCGACCCGGAAGCCGACCCCGGACCTCAGCGCCCCTTCTTCGATCTGGCGACCCTCACCGAGCCGCGGCTCATCACCTGGGCCGTACAGCCCGCCGACCTCGACAAGTCCGTACGGCAGGCCCGCGAGCAGGGCTACGACCCCGGCGACGCCGAGCCGCTGTCCCGGCGCACCCCGGACGGCGCTCTGCTGGAGTGGCGGCTCACCAGACGAGACGATCCCGCGCCGGTCCGGCCGGTGCCGTTCCTCATCGACTGGGGCGGCACCACCCATCCCGCGGCGTCGGGGCTGCCCCGGCTGGGCCTGACCGCCTTCGACGCCGTCCACCCGGAGCCCGCCGCGCTCCGCCGCGACCTGAGCGCGCTGGGCGTCGAACTGGACGTCACCGAGGGCCCGGAGATCTCGTTGCGGGCGATCCTCGACACCCCGCTCGGCCCCGTGACCCTGACCTAGGCTTGCATTCCGTTGGCCTGATGGCGGGCTAGCCGCAAGAATGGCGCGATGGCTGACACTACGGAGACCGACTGGGTCTCCAGGTTCGCGGATGAGGTGATCTCCGAGGCGGAGCGTCGCGCCCCGGGCAAACCGATCGTCTGCGCCTCGGGATTGAGCCCGTCCGGGCCGATCCATCTGGGCAATCTGCGGGAGGTCACGACCCCTCACCTCGTCGCCGACGAGATCCGCCGCCGCGGCCACGACTGCGTCCACCTGCTGTCGTGGGACGACTACGACCGCTTCCGCCGGGTGCCCGCGGGCATCGACCCGTCGTGGGCCGAGCACATCGGCAAGCCCCTGACCTCGGTGCCCGCCCCTCCGGGCAGCCCGTACGCGAGCTGGGCCGAGCACTTCAAGGCGCCGATGATCGAGGCGCTGGCCGAGCTCGGCGTCGCCTACACCGGCATCAGCCAGACCGAGCAGTACACCGCCGGCACCTACCGCGAGCAGATCCTGCTCGCCATGCGCGAACGGGAGCGGATCAACGCGGTCCTGGCCCGCTACCGCACAAAGGAGGCCAAGGGGGCCAAAGAGGTCGTCGACTACTACCCCTACAAGCCCTACTGCGAGCTGTGCGAGCGGGATCTCACCACGGTCACCGCCTACGACGACGACAGCACCGAGCTGGCCTACACCTGCGAGTGCGGGTTCGGCGAGACCGTGCGCCTGGCCGAGCACGACCGCGGCAAGCTGGCGTGGAAGGTCGACTGGCCGATGCGCTGGGCGTATGAGGGCGTGGTGTTCGAGCCCTCGGGCGTCGACCATCACTCCCCCGGCTCGGCCTGGGTCGTCGGCGGGCAGATCGTGGGCGAGGTGTTCGGCGGCGAGCGGCCGATCGGCCCGATGTACGCCTTCGTCGGCATCACCGGCATGGCCAAGATGAGCAGCTCCAAGGGTGACGTGCCGACTCCGGCCGACGCCCTGGAGATCATGGAGGCGCCGGTGCTGCGCTGGCTGTACGCGCGGCGCAAGCCATCCCAATCCTTCAAGATCGCCTTCGACCAGGAGATCCAGCGGCTCTACGACGAATGGGACAGCCTCGGCCGCAAGGTCGCCACCGAGACCGCCCAGCCCGCCGAACTGGCCGCCTACGAACGGGCCGTGCGCACGTCCGAGGGCCCGCTGGCCGCCACGCCGCGCCCGGTCCCCTACCGGACCCTCGCCTCCATCGTCGACATCACCACGGGCGACGACGACCAGACGCTGCGCATCCTGCGCGACCTGGACGGCGAGCTCACCTCACTCGACGAGGCCCGCCCCCGGCTCGACCGCGCCCAGCGCTGGATCGACACCCAGGTCCCCGCCGACCAGCGCACCCGCGTACGCGAGTCCCCCGACACCGACCTCCTCGCCACCCTCGACGAGGCCGACCTCGACTCGCTCCGCCTCCTGGTCGACGGCCTCGACGAACACTGGTCACTCGACGGCCTGACCACACTGGTGTACGGCGTCCCAAAGGTGCAGGCCGGCCTAGCCCCCGATGCCAAGGCAACACCGGAACTGAAGACAGCCCAACGCACCTTCTTCGCCCTCCTCTACCGTCTCCTGGTAGGCACCGACACGGGCCCCCGCCTCCCCACTCTGCTCCTGGCAGTGGGCGCCGACCGGGTCAGGAAACTCGTGGGCGTGTGAGTGGCCAAGCCCTGAGGGCGGCCGGGGCCAAGAATGCGCACGTCTCGGCGCCCAGCCCCGTAAACCTCAGGAGCGTGCCCCTGGACAGAGGCCAGCCCCGCGCAGAGGGTGGGGCTGGCCCATGCTGGCCGTAACAGAAAAAAGTCACTTGCGGCCAGCACGCGGGGGACTGGGGCGTTCAGGAGGGAGAACTTCGACAGAGGTCTTGCGGATGTGGTCGTAGACCAGGGAGGTGCGGACGTCGGCGATGTTCCGGTGCCGGGAGACGTGGTCGAGCACGAAGTCGCGCAGGTGCCCCGTGTCGCGCACGGCCACCTGGATGATGAAGTCGTCCCCACCCGACACCACGAAGATCGCCAGCGTCTCCGGCAGCGCGGCCACGTAGTCGCGGAACCCCTCCACCGCCTCGCGGATCTTGGGATGCAGCCGCACGTGGATGAGCGCCTGCACCGGGCGGCCGATGGCGGCCAGGTTGACCTCCGCGTGGAAGCCTTCGATCACGCCGTGGCCGCGCAGTGACCGCACCCGTTCGAGGCAGGTCGAGGGCGCGATGCCGATCCGTTCGGCGAGCTCGCGGTTGGTCTGGCGGCCGTCACGCTGCAGCTCGACGACGATGGCCGTATCAAGTTCGTCCACGCCCACATGTTGCCACGAATCTCCGAATTTTCTTCGGAATCAGGCGCATCGCGTTGTTGGTTTGGCGGGAGACATGCCACCTTTCCCTCATAAGTTCGGAGGAGGAAGGACCACGGATGACCATGCTCGCTGGCTGGATCGACAGCCTCGACCATCGAACCGACCTGCCCACCCGGGAGCTCCCGGTGAAATGGGTGATGGTGATGGACCGCGACCTGCCCCGCGGTCTCCAGGCCAACGCCGCCGCCTGCCTCGCCGCGTCCGTCGGCCGTACGGTGCCCGCCATCCTCGGCTCGGGCGGCACCGACGCCGCCGGCCACCGGCACGCGGGGCTGCCGTGGATCGGCTGCACGGTGCTGGCCGCGCCCGCCGCGATCGTCAACCGGCTGCGGACCGAGGCCGCCGCCGAACCCGAACTGGTCGTCACCGACATGGCGGCCATCGCCCAGCGGACCAACGTCTACGACGAGTACTTGGCCGAACTCGCCCGGACCGAGGAGCCGCCCTACTACGCTGTCAGCCTCCTCGGCCCGCGTGCGACGGTGGAGCGCCTCACCGGACGACTCCCTTTGCTGCGCTGAATGTCCGGACATATTCATACATCAGAGAGCAATGCAAGGGCCTGTCAAGCGGCTTGCATGCGGGAAAGCGCACCTTCAGGGCATGAACAAGCCCTTCGCCGTGAGCGTCACTGTCGTCGTTCCTGCGATGAACGAGGCCGGCAATCTCCCCCACGTCTTCGCGACGCTGCCTACCTGGATCGACGAAGTAGTCCTCGTCGACGGCAACTCGATTGACAACACTGTGGCCGTGGCCAGGCAACTCCGGCCCGACCTGCGCGTCGTCGCGCAGACGGGACGCGGCAAAGGCAACGCCCTCATCGAGGGTTTCACGGCGGCCCGCGGCGACATCATCGTCATGATCGACGCCGATGGGTCGACCGACGGCGGAGAGATCTTCTCCTTCGTCAGCGCACTGGTTCAAGGCGCCGACTTCGCCAAGGGCTCCAGGTACGCCCCCGGCGGTGGCTCCGACGACATCAGCCCGCTCCGGTCGCTCGGCAACAAGGTCCTCACCGGTCTGACGAACCTGCTGTACGGCACCCGCTACACCGACCTGTGCTACGGCTACAACGCGTTCTGGGCCCACCACCTCGACGCGCTGGCACTGGACTGCGACGGTTTCGAGATCGAGACGCTGATGAACGTACGAGCCGCCCAGGCCGGACTCCGCATCCGCGAGGTGCCCAGCCACGAGCACTCCCGCATCCACGGCGAGAGCAACCTGCACGCCGTACGCGACGGCTGGCGCGTACTGAAGACGATCCTCCGCGAGCGCACCCGCGGGGCGATGGCCGCGCAGGCCCAGGTGGCGCTCGCCGAGTGAACGGTGACATTCTCGGATCATGCGTTACATAGTCATCGGAGCAGGGGCAGTCGGCGGCACCATCGGAGCACGGTTGTACCAGGGCGGGCACGAAGTCGTGCTGGTCGCGCGCGGCGCCCACTACGAGGCGCTGAAGAACGGCGGCCTGCGTTTCTTCACCCCCGACTCCAGCGAGACCCTGGACGTGCCCGTGGCCGACGGCCCCGTCCCGACGCGTGACGACGACGTGCTGATCGTGGCCACCAAGTCGCAGGACACGATCAGCGCGCTCGACCCGTGGCCCAAGCACCTGCCGGTGGTGTGCGCCCAGAACGGCGTCGACAACGAGCGGATGGTCCTGCGGAGGTTCGAGCGCGTTTACGGCATGTGCGTGTGGCTGCCCGCGACACACATCGAGCCAGGAACCGTGGCCGCCCACGGCCACCCCTACTCCGGCATGCTGCATGTCGGACGTTATCCACAGGGTGTGGATGAAGTCTCCCGGCAGCTCGTCACCGACCTCAACAAGAGCAGGCTGGCCGGGCTCGACGCGCCCGACGTCATGCGCTGGAAGTACGGCAAGCTGCTCAGCAACCTGGGCAACGCGATCGACGCGCTCTGCGGGCGCGACCCCGGCCTCGAGTCGCTGCACGAGCAGACCAGAGCCGAGGGCACGGCCGTCCTGGAGGAGGCGGGCATCTCCTACCCCACGCCGAGCGAGCAGGCGGAGGTCCGCGGCAACAAGGTGGACCCCCGGCCGATCGACGGCTTCGAACGCGGCGGCGGCTCCTCCTGGCAGAGCCTGGCCAGGTCCGCCGGCTCGATCGAGGCCGACTACCTCAACGGCGAGATCGTGCTGCTCGGCCGCGAGTACGGGATCCCGACCCCGGCCAACGAGGTGCTCCAGCGCGAGGCCAACCGCTACGCCCGCGAGAAGCTGCCGCCCCGCTCGATGCCGGTCGCCGAGCTGACCGCGCTCATCGACGAGCGTTCCGCAGCCGTATCCCGCTGAACTTCAGCGTGCTGGCCGTCACCTCGTTCCAGAACGGCCAGAGGTTGTCCAGCACGCGCAGCTGGATCCCGGCCTCCTCGTGCAGGCCCAACAGATCCGGCACCGGCTCCGCGGGGCCGAGCGGCTTCACCGGCTCCTCGGCCACGAGCGCGTGGCCGTCGTCGCCGATGACGCGGAACGGGCCGGCGGGCAGCCGGTAGGCGTACAGGCTGACGTCCATGAGCGCCTTGAGCCAGCCGTACTCGATGGCGTGCACCCGATCTCCGCAGCCCGCGCCGATGATCCGGTCGGCGTCGGCCGCGGTGGTCGCGGCTCCTTTCCAGGCCATCGCCCGTGGACAAGCCCGCGGGAACCAGTAGTCGGGACAGCGGTCGTAGCCGACCGCCCAGACGTACGGCTCACGCATCGCGGAGGTCGGCGCCACGTGCGGCACGAACAGCTCGATCGTCGGGTCTTCGGAGAAGTGCAGCACCTGGCCGGTCTCGGGTCTCATGAACGCCATGATGGCCGCAAACCCCTATGAGAACGGGGATGGCGCGGCATACTCCGCCCGCGCCTGGGCAGTGGGGACTCGCTCTGACAACAGGGAGTGAGCTGAAATGATCTTGCTGGGTCTACTCCTGGTCCTGCTCGCCGGTGGCGCCATCGCCCTGGTCGCTTCCGAAGAGACCGCCAGGTACATTCTGTTCGGCTACACGTTCGAATTCGATTCCCTCGGCATGTTCATCGCCGGTGCCGTGACCGCGGCGGTGCTGCTGCTGGGCATCTCGATGATCAGCTCCGGCTCTCGCCGGACGGCCACCCGCCGCCGCGAGGCGCGCGTGGCCCGGGCCGAGGCCTCCAGCCGGGTGGCCCGGCTGGAAGAAGAGAAGCGCGAGCTGCAGCGGAAGCTGGAGCGCGAGCACAAGGCTCAGCCCGCACCCCGGCTCGAGCGCGAGCACGAGACTCAGCCCGTGCCGCGGCTCGAGCCCCAGCCCGAGTCGGCCGACCGCCTCGTGGCCGGCGGCGTCGAGGACGGCAGGCGGCGGTAGCGGCGGGCGGCGGCAGCGCCGCTGAACGCGGCCGGCGCGAGGGTGCCAGGGGTCCTCGCGTCGGCCGATGCCAGAAATCCCGATAAAAGTGGGTGTACTGTGCGAGGCGATCTCATCATGCCTCCGGAGGTCGCATGCCCCCCACGCGTGGCCGTCCCATCGCCATCAAGCTCCTCGTCCTGCTGATCGTCCCGCTCACGTCGCTGGTCGGTCTGTGGGCGTTCGCGGCCACCCTGACCGGCGGCGACGGCCTGCGCCTGCTGGCGATCAACGAACTGGTGACGAACCTGGCCGACCCGTCCGAGCAGATCAACGTCGAGCTCCAGAGCGAGCGGCTGGCCTCCATCGAGTTCCTGGTGACCAGGCGCGGCGCCGATCAGCTCGCCAGGCAACGCGTCAGGACCGACGAGGCCGTCGCGGACTTCCGCGGGCGGGCCGCCGAGCAGGACGTCTCGTCCGGGATGGCCAACCAGCTCAGAGCCCTGTACGACCGGCTCGACCAGCTGCCCGGGATCCGGCGCCAGGTCGACGGCGCGAGCCCCACCCCGCTTGACGTGATCGACGGCTACAGCGAGATCGCCGACGCCTCCTTCCGCATGTACGACGCCATGATCCTCATGCCCGACATGGCGCTCTACCGGCAGGCGCGGGCGGTCACCATGCTCGGCGAGGCCAAGGACCTGCTGTCCAGAGAGCGGGCGCTCATCATCGTGCTCCTGGCCAGGGGCAAGGTGAGCACCCTTGAGCGCCGGGAGTTCACCGGCATGGTCGCCACCAGGCGGCTCCTCTACACCCAGGCGCTGTCCCACCTCGACCCCGGACTGCGCGGGCCGTACGAGCGGCTGATCTCCTCGCCCGCCTACCGCGAGTTCCTCGAGGCGGAGGACGCCATCACCGGCCAGGCCACCATGAACGGCCTGCCCGCAACGGCGGCCACCTGGCCCATCGACGCGAGCAACGTGTGGACGGTCGTCGAGCGCGACCAGCTGCAGGCCGTACGGGGGATCACCCAGCGCGTCACACCCGCGGCCGTCAACGTGCTGATCAAGATCGGCGTGGCGGGCGGCGTCGGCCTGATCGCCGTCATCGCCTCCATCCTGCTCTCACTCCGCTTCCGCGGCCGCCTGGTCCGCGAGCTCGCCGGGCTCCGCGACGCGGCCACCGAGCTGGCGGAGGTACGCCTGGTGGCGCTGGTCAAGCGGCTGCGCACGGACGTCGGCGCGCCGACGCCAGACGAGCTGCCCACGCTGGAGGTGAAGGCGGAGACCAGCGAGGTGCGCGACATCGTGCAGGCGTTCAACAACGTGCAGTCCACGGCCGTGGCGACCGCGCTGAGCCAGGCCAGGCTGCGGCACGGCGTCAGCCAGGTCTTCGTCAACCTGGCCAGGCGCAACCAGACCCTGCTGCACCGTCAGCTGCTGCAGCTCGACAGCATGGAACGCGGCGCCGAGGAGCCGGAGACGCTCGAAGACCTGTTCAAGCTCGACCACCTCACGACCCGCATGCGCCGGCACGCCGAGAGCCTCATCATCCTGTCCGACCAGGCGCCGGGGCGCGGCTGGCGCAACCCCGTGCCGATCCACGACGTGCTGCGCGCGGCGGTGGCCGAGGTCGAGGAGTACCCGCGGGTCGAGGTGCTGCAGCCGCCGCCCATCTCCCTGATCGGCGCGGCGGTCACCGACGTCGCTCACCTGATGGCCGAGCTGATCGAGAACGCCACCCTCTTCTCGCCGCCGCAGACCCGGGTGGACCTGCGGACGACGATCACCCCGCACGGGCTGAACGTGGAGATCGAGGACCGCGGTCTCGGCCTGACCAGGGAGGAGCTCGACGAGCTCAACACGCGGCTGGCCGAGATGCCGGAGTTCGACCTGGCGCAGAGCGATCAGCTGGGGTTGTTCGTGGTGGCCAGGCTGGCGGCCAGGAACGGGATCAAGGTCGCGCTCGGCGCCTCGCCGTACGGGGGGCTGACCGCGATCGTCAGCCTCCCCGCCGACCTGCTGGCCGACCTGCCCGTCCCCGCCTGAGCCGAGGCTTTTCAGAGCTCCAGGAACGGGTCGTCGAAGTGCGCGGTGGCGAGCACCGCGCGCTCGGCCCGCAGCCCGCCGAGCACCTCGGCACGCGTGGCGGCCGCCTTCACGGGGTCGTCGTCGTAGACGTAATGAATGCTCGGATCGGCCACTTGCGCCGGATGCAGCACCAGGTCGCCGGTCATCGCCAGCTCGCCGAGCCGGACGATCTGGTGGCCGGGGGTGTGCCCCGCCGCCAGATGGACGTGCACGCCCGGCGCGACCTCGGCGTCGCCGTCGACGACCTGTAGCTGCCCCTTGATCGGGGTGAGGATCTGATCGAGCATCGCGCCTTGGGCCGCGTCGGCCTCGGCCTGCTGCAGAACGTACCTGGCGTTCTCGAACAGCGGCCGGCCCTCGACGACCGCGCCACTGGCGTGGTCGCTGTGCAGGTGGGTGAGGATCACGGTGCCGATCTCGGCCGGATCCACTCCGGCGGCGGCCAGCTCACCGGGCAGGGTCCCGGGCACCGGCGCCCAGCTCGACGCCGGTGAGTCCGCGCCACCGATGCCGGTGTCGACGAGCGTTACCCGGCCCGCCGGATCACGCAGCAGATAGCAGTGAAAGTGCAGGATCCACGGCCCGTCCGCGAGCCCTCCCCCCGGGAACATCTCGGTGAGCGGGCGGCGGATCGTCGGTCCCATGGGACCCACGGCGTCGCAGAGAGGCGTCACCTCGACGCCGGAGATCGTACGCGGCTTGTGTGGCATCCGCCCAGACTAGGCGGCGGCGGCCACGCGCTGGCGCGGGATGTACTCGTTCTCGAGGTCCGCGGCGTAGACGGCGCGGCAGCAGTGCGCGCACCGGTACATGATCGGGCCCTCGTCGAGCTCGTTGTCACACCGCGGGCAAAGGGTGCTCGTCTTCATGGTGATCCCCCCAAGGAGTCGTGTCTCTATGAAAGCCTCATCGGATTGCAGTGGCCCTGCATCTCACTTGACAGGATGCCGGTGCGTTGATGGGCGATCTGTGTCGTCGTGCACACCTGCTGCGGTAATTCGCAGCGCTCCGTGCCGAGAAGAACATTGTTACGCCGCGCTCCGCGCGCCGAGGCGGAAGACGCGAGAACCCCCCGGGAATAGCCCAAGCGGGCTAGGTGTTGTATGGGCCGGAACGTGTGATACGTTGCCAGCGGCGTTGAGCTTCTTCTTGCTCCGCCACTTCCCCCATCGCCCCGCCCGGTGTTCTCGGGCCAGGCTCATTTCTTCACTCGCCGGCTTTTTCGGCGTTGCCCTCGAGGAGGGTTCATCATGTCTGTTCAAACCATTCCCAAACCGCGCGCCGCCGCTCCCACTCGGCAGGTCACCGGCCTGCTCGACATCCGGGAGAAAGGCGCCTTCATCCGCGCGGGGCACCTGCCCGGCCCGGATGACGCCCGCTTGCCGCCCGACCGGGTCAAGCAGTTCGGCCTGCGCCCCGGCGACCACGTCGTCGCCACCGTCGCGGGCGGCAAGCTGATCGAGATCGAGTCCGTCAACGGCACCACCGAGTGGCGGCACCGTCCGCACTTCGCCGACCTGACGCCGATCCATCCCACCGAACGCCTGCGCATCGAGACGGAGTCGCTCAGCACTCGCGTCATCGACCTGTTCGCGCCCATCGGCAAGGGTCAGCGCGGGCTCATCGTGGCCCCGCCCAAGGCCGGCAAGACCATGGTCATGCAGTCGCTCGCGGCGGCCGTCGCGCGCAACCACCCGGAGACGCACCTCATGGTCGTGCTCGTCGGGGAGCGCCCCGAAGAGGTCACGGAGATGCGCGCCTCCATCCAGGGCGAGGTCTTCTACTCGACCTTCGACCATCCCGACCGCGACCACACCGCGATCGCCGAGCTGGCCATCGAGCGCGCCAAGCGCCTCGTGGAGAACGGCCAGGACGTCGTGCTGCTGCTCGACTCGCTGACCCGGCTCGGGCGCGCGTACAACAACCTGGCACCCAGCGGTGGCCGCGTGCTCACCGGTGGCATCGACGCCACGGCTCTCTACCCGCCGAAGCGCTTCTTCGGCTCCGCGCGCAACGTGGAGGGCGGCGGCTCCCTGACGATCCTGGCCACCGTGCTGGTGGACACCGGGTCGCGCATGGACAACAGCCTGTACGAGGAGTTCAAGGGCACCGGGAACATGGAGCTGCACCTGGCCCGTGACCTGGCCGAACGCCGCCTCTTCCCGGCCGTGGACCTGGGCATATCCGGCACCCGCCGCGAGGAGATCCTGCTGCCGGCCGACGAGCGGCAGGTGGTCTGGAAGCTCCGCCGGATGCTCACCGCACTGGACCGGCAGCAGGGACTGGAACTACTGGTCGGCAAGCTCCGCGAGACACCGTCCAACGCGGCCTTCCTGCTCCAGGCCAGCGCCTGACGCGTTTCTCCACGACATACACATTCGGGCGTGACCACCCCGCCCATCTTTCCTTTGGCGCGTCAAGTGCCCAGCGGCCGTGAGAATGGGCGCATGCTGGCTGACATCGTCGAATACCTGGCCTGCCCGGTCTGTGCCCATGAAGTGCGGTTGGCGGGTGACACGCTGCGCTGCGCCGAGGGCCACGCGTTCGACGTGGCCAAGCAGGGCTACGTGAGCCTGCTGGTCGGGTCGCGGACGCCGGGGACGGCCGACAGCGCGGCGATGGTGGCGGCACGGGCCGAGTTCCTGGGGGCCGGACACTACGCTCCGCTCGCCGACGCTCTCGCCGAGAGTGTGCGGTTGCGGATACAGAGTGCCAATGGCCGGGAAGGCGACGCTTTCCGTAGGGATAGGTTCTCGGCACTGCCGGACGCGGCGGCCGAGAAGGCGTACCGTAGTGCCGCAGTGGCTCGCGAGGCGGGGGCGGCGCGGCAGGAGGCCGGCCACGCGGAGGAGCCGGTGATCGTTGATGCCGGAGCCGGGACGGGTTACTACCTGGCGACGGTGCTGAGAGCGGTGGACCGTGGCATCGGGATGGCATTCGACGTGTCCAAACACGCTGTGCGGCGGGCGGCTCGGGCGCACCCGAGGGTGGGGGCCTTCGTGGCCGATGTGTGGCGGCCGTTGCCCATCAGGGATGGGGTGGCCGACATAGTCATCGACGTGTTCGCGCCCCGCAACGGGCCCGAGTTCCGCCGCATTCTGCGGCCCGGCGGCGTGGTGGTCGTCGTGACGCCCGCTCGGGCGCATCTGAGCCCGCTCGTCCAGGAGCTCGGGTTGCTCTCCGTCGACGAGGAGAAGGAACGGCGGCTGGCCAGGAGCCTCGAAGGGTTCGAGGAGGCCGACCGGCGGACGGTCGAGTTCGACCTGGAGCTGGATCCCGGCGAGGTCGCCGGGGTGGTGGGGATGGGGCCGAGCGCGTGGCACACTGAGGCGACCGAGCTGGCCAAGCGGATTTCGAGCTATGTCTCTCGGGAAACCGCGAAAAAGCGAGAAAAAGTGGTGGCTAGGGCTGCGTTCCAACTGTCTATCTTCGAGGCGTCACCACGATCAAGAGCTGTTCCTTGACGGACATCTGGGACTCGTGTTATTGATGGGGCATTTAGTCCGAAATTCCCCCACATTCTCGGAGTATTTCCGCGAGACAGGCGCAATACTGGACGGCAACCCACGCCCGGAGGCGGGGTGAGAGAGGGAGGGGGGCGCGCCGGATGAAGGCCGAGGAACGCTGGCAGGCCAGGTTCCGGGCGTCACGCATGACGTTGCCGTCCTGGGCGCGGCTGGCCCCGAGCCGCTCCATCTACCGCTCCAACGCCACCGGCACCTGGGAGGTCTACGCCTGGGACCGTGCCAGCGGCGCCAACCGCCAGGTGACCGACAGACCCAAGGGCACCGCCCACGCCGCGATCGATCCCACCGGCCAATGGATCTACTGGTTCGCCGACACCGAGGGCGACGAGTTCGGGCTGTGGTGGCGCCAGCCGTTCACCGGCGGCCCCGACGAGCCGGTCGCCCATGACCTCGGCCCCGGCCAGCCGGGCGGGATCGCCCTGTCCACGGCGGGCGTCGCGGCGATCAGCCTGGCCAGTGAGGGTTCGTTCAGGATCCATCTGGTACGTCCCGGCGAGCCCTCCCGCCTGCTCTACGAGCACGCCGAGGCGGCCTGGGTGGCCGACATGTCCCTCGACGGCGCACTTATCGCGATAAATCATGCGGAGTACGGCGACTTCCGTCATCCGGCGCTCCGCGTCGTCCGCCCTAACGGCGAGGCCGTCGCCGAGCTCTACGACGGCCCCGACAAAGGCGTGATCGGCCTCAGGTTCGCCCCGGTGCCGGGCGATCGCCGCATGCTCGCCCTGCACGAACGCCGCCAGCGCCAGGAACCTCTGGTCTGGGACCCGGTGACCGGCGAGCAGCGCGAGATCTGGATGAAGGACTCCGGCGAACTGACCGCCGACTGGTACGACGACGGCCGCGGCCTGCTCATCACCCGCGACAATCGCGCCCGCAGCTACCTGCACCGCTACGACCTCGCGGGCGGCGGCCTGACCCTGCTCGAAACGCCGCACGGCGTGATCGACGAGGCGGGCCCACGGCCCGGCGGCAACGTCGAATATTCGTGGTCCAGCGCCTCCCGCCCGCCGGTGATCCGCTCCAGCAACGGCCAGGTCGTGCTCAACCCCAGCGGCCCCTCGGCGCCGCCGAGCGTCCCGGTCGAGGACCTCGACGTGCCCGGCCCCGGCGGCAGGATCCACGCGCTGGTCTCCCGGCCGGAGACCGGGGCCGCGCCCTACCCCACTGTGTTCCTGCTGCACGGCGGCCCGACGATGCACGACCGCGACGCCTTCTCCCCCGAGGTCGCGGCCTGGGTGGACGCCGGCTTCGCGGTGGTGCGGGTGAACTACCGAGGTTCGACCGGTTACGGCACGGCCTGGCGCGACGCGCTCCACAGCGACGTCGGCCACATCGAGCTGGCCGACGTCGCCGCCGTACGCGAGCATGTCGTCGAGCGCGGCATCGCCGACCCCACCAGGATGCTGCTGGCGGGCACCGCCTGGGGCGGCTACCTCACGCTGCTCGGCCTCGGCACCCAGCCCGAGCTGTGGACGGCCGGCATCGCGGCGGTGCCGATCGCCTGCCACCAGACCTCCTACGAGGACGAGGCCGAGAGCCTGCGCGCCTACCACCGGGCGCTGCTCGGCGGCTCGCCCGACGAGCAGCCCGAGCGCTACGCCGCCAGCTCCCCCATCACCTACGTGGACCGGGTGGAGAGCCCGGTGCTGATCCTGGCCGGCGAGAACGACAATCGGTGCCCGCTGCGGCAGATAGAGAAGTACGTGGCGAAACTGGCCGAGCATGGCCGGGAGCACGAGGTTTACGCCTACGACGCGATCCGCGGCTCCCTGGTCATGTCCGAACGGATCGCGCAAATAGCACTACAGCTTGAATTCGCCCGCAAGCACGTAAACCCACTCTGATAATCGACTTTTTGTAAAGTCGCGTTGTCAACCAGCGTGGAGAAACAGGGTCAGCGGGCCCGGAGGACGACGATCGCCAGGTCGTCCGCGCTCGGCTCAGTGGCGAAGTCGGCCGCCCCCCTGCGGATCCGCTCCGCCACCGCGCGGGCCGACAGCCCGGCGCACTCGGCGAGCAGCTTGGCCAGACCGCCGTCGTCGTCGAGCAGCCGCCCGCCCGAGCGCCGCTCCGTCACCCCGTCGGTGACGGCCAACAGCACGTCGCCGTGGTCGAGATGCAGCGTGTCGGCCTCGAACACCACCTCGTGGAAGACGCCGAGCAACGACTGCGGGGTCGTCACCGTCTCGACCACGCCGCTCGGCTTGAGGCGCAGCGCCTCCGGATGACCGGCCGACACGAGGCGTACTTCCAAACCGGTCGCCACCGGCGTGATGTCGCCGTGCAGCAGGGTGAGGAACCTGGCCCGTTCGCCCTCCTCCAGGATCGCCTGGTTGAGCCGGCCGAGCACGGCCGCCACTCCGTAGCCCTCGCGGGCGAGCAGGCGCAGGGTGTGGCGGGCCAGGCCCGTCACGGCGGCGGCCTCCGGGCCGGTGCCGCACACGTCGCCGATCGCGAACCGCCACGAGTCGTCGCCGGCCTTGAACAGGTCGTAGAAGTCGCCGCCGACCTCGTTGGCCTCGCCGGCGGGCTCGTAGACGACGCCGTAGTCGAGGCCGGGCACCTCGGGCTCGTTCGGCGGCAGCAGGCTGCGCTGGAGCGCCCGGTTGGCCGCGGCCTGCTGCGCGTAGACGCGGGCGTTGTCGGTGGCCAGCGCCGCCCGCCGGCCGATGTCCTCGGCGAACTGGATGACCTCGTCGGTGAAGCGGTCGGGCCGGCCCAGGCACATCATGCCCAGGCCCCGGCCGCGCGCGGTCAGGGGGACCGCGAGCACCTGCGAGTCGGCCAGGTGGACGGTGGAGGTGACCCGGGCGTCGGCGATCATCGCGTCCATGTCGCCGAGTTGCTCGCGCAGCCCGTCGATCCTGGCCTCGTCGGCGTGCCAGAGGTAGACCAGCCGCAGCGGGCCGACAGCGGTGTCAGAGGTGTAGACGGCGCACCAGCTCGCCAGCCGCGGCACCACGATCTGGGCGATGATGGCGGGCACCATGTCGGGGTCGAGAGTGCCCGCGAGCAGGTCACTCGCGTCAGCCAGGAACCCCAGCCAATGCGGCCCCCTGGCGCTCTCCTCCAGCCACTCGGATGCCACTTTGTCCGTGGAGCCGGGTAGCGTGAGTCTTGCCCAATGGACACGAGACTCGCCCGCGAAGGTGATGCCCCACTCCTCTACCCCCACGGACGGAGCCTTCGGGTCGCCCTGCGAGCTGCTCCGCTGTCTCAACTCCACCTGTACGGCGTCGCCGAAATGCTTCCAGATGACTTCGAACGGCTCATCTATCGCCTGTTCGGCCAGGTCAGCGGCGACCTGCTCGGCCACATGCAGCACGCTGCCGACTGCCCACGCGGTCAGGACCTCACGGGTGAACCTCATCGCAGCCGTCACAGCGGTGTCGCCGGGCGCGAACGTGGCGGCCAACACCGCATGGGGAGTACCAGTCATCGCAACGTGCCTACCACACTTCCTGTTGACTTGGGGTAATCCAAGGGACGGGACTAGGAGCTACTCATCGTGACAGACTTGTACCTACTCGCGGTGGCACCCCGGGAGTGAAGGAGGTCCCATGACAACGGCCAAGGCCGCATTGAGCTCTGAGGAGAGGACTTACACCGAGTCGGATCTCGTCCCGATCCTAGAGACCCTGTTCTCCTGGCGAGACGGCGATTTCCGCCGCCGGGTCCCCCATGCCCCGGCCGGCATCCTCAGCGAGGTGCGGCTGCTGCTCAACGAAGTGGCAGACCGTCGCGAACACCTCGCCAACGAGTTGGTGCGCGTACGCAAGGAAGTTGTCAAGGAGGGCCGGTTCGGCGAGCGGCTGACGCCAGGACCGGGAGTCGGCGCCTGGGCGGAGAGCGTCGAGTCGGTCAACATGTTGATCGATGCCCTGGTGAGCCCGGTGAGCGGCGCCGCCGACGTGATCGACGCGGTGGCCAAGGGCGACCTGTCGCGGCGGATCGATCTCGACCGCTCGGCCCGCGGCGAGGTACGCCGCCTGGGCAAGGCGATCAACGGCATGGTCGACCAGCTCGCGCTGTTCAACTCCGAGGTCACCAGGGTGGCCCGGGAGGCCGGCACCGAGGGCCGGCTGGGCGGCGGCGCCAACCTGCGCGGCATGTCCGGTAGCTGGCGCGACCTCACCGAGGCCGTCAACACGATGTCCTCCCGCGTGGCCGCGCAGGTGCGTGACATCGCGGTCGTGACCACCGCCGTGGCCAAGGGCGACCTGAGCCGCAAGGTGACGGTCGACGCCGTGGGCGAGATGTTCGAGCTGAAGAACACCGTCAACACGATGGTGGACCAGCTCTCCGGCTTCGCCGAGGAGGTCACCCGAGTCGCCCGCGAGGTCGGCACTGAAGGCCAGCTCGGCGGCCAGGCGCAGGTGACGGGCGTGTCCGGGGTCTGGAAGGACCTGACCGACAACGTCAACTTCATGGCCAACAACCTCACCAGCCAGGTACGCAGCATCGCGACCGTGGCGACGGCGGTGGCCCAGGGCAACCTGTCGAAGAAGATCACCGTCGACGCGGAGGGCGAGATCCTCCAGCTCAAGGACACCCTCAACACGATGGTCGACCAGCTCTCGTCCTTCGCCGACGAGGTGACCCGCGTGGCGCGCGAGGTCGGCACCGAGGGCAAGCTGGGCGGGCGCGCCGAGGTGAAGGGCGTGTCGGGCGTCTGGAAGGACCTCACCGACAACGTCAACTCGATGGCCTACAACCTCACCTATCAGGTACGCAACATCGCCCAGGTGACGACGGCCGTGGCCAACGGCGACCTCACCCGCAAGATCGACGTGGACGCCCAGGGCGAGATCCTGGAGCTCAAGTCCACCATGAACACGATGGTCGAGCAGCTGTCGTCGTTCGCCTCCGAGGTGACCCGGGTGGCCCGCGAGGTGGGCACCGAGGGACAGCTGGGCGGCCAGGCGCAGGTACGCGGTGTCTCCGGGGTCTGGAAGGACCTCACCGAGAACGTCAACTCGATGGCCAACAACCTGACCTCCCAGGTACGCCAGATCGCGGCGGTCTCGTCCGCGGTGGCCCAGGGCAACCTGTCGAGGAAGATCACCGTCGACGCGCAGGGGGAGATCCTCCAGCTCAAGGACACCCTCAACACGATGGTCGACCAGCTCTCGTCCTTCGCCGACGAGGTGACCCGGGTGGCCCGCGAGGTCGGCACGCAGGGTCAGCTCGGCGGCCAGGCCCGGGTGCAGGGCGTGTCGGGGGTCTGGAAGGACCTCACCGACAACGTCAACTTCATGGCCAACAACCTGACGTACCAGGTGCGCAACATCGCCGAGGTGACCACCGCGGTCGCCAACGGCGACCTCACCCGCAAGATCGACGTGGACGCCCAGGGCGAGATCCTGGCGCTCAAGACGACCATCAACCGGATGGTCGACCAGCTGTCGTCGTTCGCCTCCGAGGTGACCCGGGTCGCCCGCGAGGTGGGCTCGGAAGGCCGGCTGGGCGGCCAGGCGCGGGTCGAGGGCGTGGAGGGCACCTGGAAGCGGCTCACCGAGAGCGTCAACGAGCTGGCCGGCAACCTCACCACCCAGGTACGCGCGATCGCCACCGTGACCAGCGCCGTGGCCAGAGGCGACCTGACCCGCTCGATCGCCGTCGAGGCGCAGGGCGAGCTGGCGGAGCTGAAGGACAACATCAACTCGATGGTGGCCAACCTCCGCGAGACCACCCAGGCCAACCAGGAACAGGACTGGCTCAAGTCCAACCTGGCCCGCATCTCCCGGCTCATGCAGGGCCACCGCGACCTGTTCGAGGTGGCCAAGCTGACGATGAGCGAGCTGACGCCGCTGGTGTCGGCCCGCTACGGCGCCTTCTACGGCGTCGATCCCGAGGGCGAGCACGAGCTGCTGCTGATCGGCGGCTACGGCGTACGCCCCGACCGCGGCCCGCGTCAGCGCTTCGCGGTCGGCGAGGGCATCGTCGGCCAGGCCGCGGCCCAGGGCCGGCACATCGTCCTCGACGACGTGCCGCCGCGGTTCATCACCATCGACAGCGGCCTCAGCCAGTCGACGCCCGCGCAGATCGTCGTACTCCCGATCCTGTTCGAGAACCGCGTCCTGGGCGTGCTGGAGCTGGCCTCGTTCACCCCGTTCGGCGAGGTGCATCTCGACTTCCTGACCCAGCTCGTCGAGACCATCGGCGTCACGATGAACACCATCATCGCCAACTCGCGCACCGAGGACCTGCTGACGGAGTCGCAGCGCCTCACCCGCGAGCTGCAGGAACGCTCTGACGAGCTGCAGCGCCAGCAGGAGGAGCTGCGCAGGTCCAACGCGGAGCTGGAGGACAAGGCGGCGCTGCTGGCCAAGCAGAACCGCGCCATCGAGATCCAGAACTTCCAGATCGAGCAGGCCCGCCGCACGCTGGAGGAGCGCGCCGAGCAGCTGGCCGTGTCCTCGCGCTACAAGTCCGAGTTCCTCGCGAACATGTCCCACGAGCTGCGCACGCCGCTCAACAGCCTGCTCGTGCTGGCCAAGCTGCTGACCGAGAACGCCGAGGGCAACCTGACCTCGCAGCAGGTCGAGTTCGCCAAGACGATCCACGGCGCGGGGTCCGCGCTGCTCCAGCTGATCAACGACATGCTCGACCTGTCCAAGGTCGAGGCGGGCCGGATGGACATCCATCCGATCCAGGTGTCGCTGCCGAAGATGGTCGATCTCCTGGAGGCGGCGTTCGCGCCGCTCGCCCAGGACAAGGGGCTGGCCTTCGCGGTCGAGGTGGACAACGGCGTGCCGCAGGAGCTGCGCGCCGACGAGCAGCGGCTGCAGCAGGTGCTGCGCAACCTGCTGTCCAACGCGGTGAAGTTCACGCCGAAGGGCGAGGTGAAGCTACGGGTCACGCCCGTGCCCGCCGGGGTCGAGTTCGACGACGACACCCTGCACGGCGCCCACGACCTGCTCGCCTTCCAGGTGATCGACACCGGCATCGGCATCGCGCCCGACAAGCGCGAGGTCATCTTCGAGGCGTTCAGGCAGGCCGACGGCACCACCAGCCGCAAGTACGGCGGCACCGGACTGGGCCTGTCGATCTGCCGCAAGATCGCCCTGCTGCTCGGCGGCGAGATCCACGTCGACAGCGAGCTGGGCAAGGGGAGCACGTTCACCCTCTACCTGCCGGCCTCCTACACGGGCCCGCTGGCGGAGGTCGAGAGCGGCATCGAGCGCAGGCAACTGCTCTCCGTGCCGGTCGAGGAGCCGGCGACCGCGCTGCACGAGCCGCCGATCCCGCTCGACCTGCCGCTGCCCGAGCTGATCGAGCCGCCCGCCGAGACCAGCCAGTGGCACGGCGACGACCCGCTCAACGGCGCGAAGATCCTCATCGTCGACGACGACATCCGTAACGTGTTCGCCCTGACCAGCGTTCTCGAACGGCACGGCTCCACAGTCGTCTACGCTGAAAACGGCCGCGAAGGAATCGAGCAGCTCGAACGGAACGAGGACGTCGCTCTCGTGCTGATGGACATCATGATGCCGGAGATGGATGGCTGGGCCACCACCTCGGCCATCAGGCGCATGCCCCAGTTCGCCGATCTCCCGATCATCGCGCTGACCGCCAAGGTCATGCGGGGCGATCGCGAGAAGAGCATCGCCTCGGGCGCCTCCGACTACGTGCCCAAGCCCGTCGACGTCGACCGGCTGCTCGAACGCCTGCGCGGCTGGCTCGGCCGAGGGCGATCCACTGGCGAGTCATCAGCCGAAGGGGCGTGATCGATGCCGGATCGTGCCAAGATCCTCCTGGTCGACGACCGGGAGGAGAATCTGATCGCCCTTGAGGCCATCCTCAGCTCGCTCGACCTGGTGCCCGTACGCGCCAGGTCCGGCGAGGAGGCGCTCAAGGCACTGCTCAACACCGAGTTCGCGCTCATCCTGCTCGACGTACGGATGCCGGGCATGGACGGGTTCGAGACCGCCGCCCACATCAAGCGGCGGGAGCGGACCAGGAACATCCCGATCATCTTCCTCACCGTGGTCGACAGCGCGCCCGACTACGCCTTCCGCGGCTACGCGGCGGGCGCCGTCGACTACCTGACCAAGCCGTTCGACCCGTGGGTGCTGCGGGCCAAGGTGTCGGTCTTCACCGAGCTGTACAACATGAACAAGCGGCTGGCCGAGCAGGCTTCGATGCTGCGCGAGCGGCTGAGCGCCGAGCTGCCGCCGGGCGCGGGCGACCAGTCGGCGATCCTGCCCGAGCTGTCCCGGCGGCTGATGGCGGCGGAGGACGAGCTGGCCAGGGTACGCGAGCTGGCGCGCAAGTCGCCGGACCCGGGGGTGGCGGCCCCGCTCTCCGACCTCGCCGACCGGCTCGCCCACCTCCGCGCCGGCTTCGACGCCCTGTCGTGAATTCGCCTTGTGGATAAGAGGTCGCTCCAGATGTGGCGGTCGTCGCCGCGGCGCGCTCTGCCGTCCGTGCCGGAGCGCTGAGGCCGGGTTGTCGTCGACACGAAAGCCCTGAGGCCGGACGTTTGAGGCGCGCGCTGCCGTCCGTACGGGAACGCTGAGGCCAGGTGTTAGAGGCGCGCGCTGCCGTCCGTACGCTGACGCTGGCGCCAGCCTGCCGTCTGTACGGAAGCCGAGTCCGGCCGCCATGCCGTCCCGACGGGAGGCGCCCCTCCCGTGGATGCCGCGGTCGGTTACAGGGGCCGCTAAACCGTCCGTACGACCGGTTACGGGGGCGCTATGCCCATCCGCACGAGGGCGTTGAGGCCGGGGCGGGGCGCCATTCGCACGAGGCGCTGAGGCCGGTACGGCAATCGCACCGGCCCCTCCAGCCGCGGGGACCCGCCAGGCTGGTGCCTGGCTAGTGCCTGGCGCGCTCCAACGCGTCCCAGAAGCCGCGGCGCAGCGCGTGGCGTACCTCGTCGTGCAGCAGGAAGTCGATCGGCAGCGACGAGCCCTGCAGCAGGCGGGCCTCCAGATCGGAGGGCATCCGTGGCTTGCGCGCCAGCACGGCCTCCAGCCACAGGGCCGGAGCGTCGCGGGCCACGGACTCGCCGAAGTCGTGCCCTTCCCGGTGGGCGGCCTTGACGGCGTCGGACAGCGTGGTGGCCCCGCCCGTGGCGGCCGAGGGCTGCTGGGAGACGGGCGCGGGCTGCGGTCCGGTGTAGGCGCCGAGCTGCGAGGGCTGGTAGGTGCCGTTGGACGGCGAGTTGAACTGCCCGGTCGTCGGCGCCTGCGGCTGCTGCGGGATCGGCCCGGTCACCGGGGCGGCCGACGGCGGGTCGGGCTGGTAGTCGGAGTAGGCGGGCAGCGACGGCTGCGGCGACTGGCGGCGCCCCGCCGACGGCATAATGCCGTTGGCGTTCTGGCGCCCGGAGCCGGCGGAGTGGTTGCCCCCGCTCGACTCGGCGGGCGGCAGCTCCCGCTGCGCGTGGCCGCCGTGGCCGTTGCTGACCGGCTGGTGGTGGCCGTTGGTCACCTCGATGGCGCCGGTCATCAGGTTGACGTAGGGGCGCAGGTGAACGCCGCCCAGCTCGATGAGGTCGTCGCTCTCCTGAGTGAGCGAGCGGGCGACGGCCCAGCCGCCGTCGGTCGCGATGTGCACGACGGTCACCCTGATGCCGAGGTCCTGCGCGTCGCAGACCACCTGGGCCAGGTCCTCGTCACCGCTGACCACGACGGCGTCGCAGATGGCGCTGTTTCGGGCGAGCGTCATCAGATCGCGGTGAACCTGGGCGTCCACGCCTTCGCGCCGTCCTGGACGGATGCGCGAGAGGCGGAGCTTGAGACCGGGGATGTCGGCCAGCACGTCGTGCTCCGGCGTGCGCCGTCCTTCGACGGTCGCCTCGTACCAGTAGCACCGCAGCAGCGGCAGCCCGGTGCGTTCGCGCGAGAGGCTTGACATGAGCTGCAACAGCCCTGGATAGTCCCAGGCCACGGCTTCACGATGGCGGGTCCCATGCACGGCCATCGCGCCGTCGGCCAGCAGATAGCCAGCGTCCACGAACAGCGCGCAGCGATCCACTGACACGGCCCCTTTCCTGGTGGTCCGACCTGAGCAGACTCGTGCACCGTCAGAGCCGGACGCGGCGGCCCTGTCTCAGGGTAATGAAAGCAGGTGATCGCGCGAGGGTTAATCCCGACGATTCGCCCCTGCCCCGACCATACGCCGGTGCATTCGGGCTGACCGTACCAATATGTCGGACTTTGGTCACGACCGGGCACGAACACACACAGCGGCAATCGCGAACAGCACCACATCCTCCCGCGTAGCGATCGCCAGCGCCGGGTCATTGCCGAGTTCGGCACCGAAAGTATCGACATCGACACCGAACGTCATTCCCTTGGCGCCGTTGGACGAGCTGTCGAAAACGTTACCCGCATCACGATCGCCCCCTGCCGGAGTGAGCGCCCCCGAGCCCAGCGAGAGCCGATCCCCGCCGAGATCGGCATCGCCTTCCCAGGTCACCATCTCGATCCGCGCAGGCGAGCTCTTGCGGACCGCTCGCCCCTGCGGGATCCGCGCGCCTGATCCTGCGGAAACCGGCCCGCCCTGAGGGATGTGGGCACCCGACCCCGCGGGAACCGGGCCACCCTGAGGGATCTGAGCGGCCGACGCCCTGAGGACCGGACCGCCTGCGGGCGACCCCGTGGGAAACGGGCCTCCCCGAGGGACCCGCACGGGCGAGGCCATGGCGAACGGGCTTCCCCGAGGGACCCGGGCGGGTGAGCCTGCGGGGACCGGGCCGCCTGTTGGCGAGCTCGTGGGAACCAGGCCGCCTCGCGGCATCCGGGCGGCCGAGCCCGCGGAGACGAGGCCGCCCAGCGGGATCCGCACCTGATCGGCCTCGCCGCCGACGACGGTCGCCGTATCGAGCACGACGGCATGGCTGTACGGTCCTGCGGGATCGGTCACGATCATCACCAGGCTCCATCCGGCGTGCCGCGCGGCCCCCTCCCGCATCGGGAGGTCGGCCGCCCACCACATGCCGTCCCGCCGGGCACTCCCGACCAGCCCGGTCACGTCGGCGAACGCCTGGTACGCGAACCCCGAGGGCAGCTCACTGACCGTCACCTGCTCAGGCCTGATGGACAGGTAACGCCGACGACCCGGCGGTCGCAGGCTGATCGGCCCCGCGCTCTCCCCACCGGCCGACCAGTAGAGACCCGCCCACACGACCCGCCCGCCCGGGGGCCGCCGCAGAGTGGCGCCGCTGGAGGCGTACGTTCCCGCTACCCCGTCCTCATCGACGGCGTCCATGGGCCACAACCCACCGTCCCACCTGTCGCCCTGCCTCTCGCCCTGTCGCTGCCCGACCTCCGCACAGCCGTCGCGCCCCGCCGGGCAGCTCAGCATCGAGTTACCGATCGCCCTGACCGTCACCTTGCCGTCGGCGGCGAACCTGGCGGACGCGCCCACCTGCCGTACCCCGGCCGCGGAGTGCGCTGCGGCCCGCAGGGAGCCGGACGTGATCCGGACGGCGGGACCGGCTCCCTGAGGCGCTTGGGCGGCCACCTGGACGCGCAGGAAGACGGCGGTTTTGCGAGCCGCCTTAAGCGGCCCCCTGACGCACGTCGCGCCCTGCCTGGCCGGACGACAGCTCCAGCCGCCCCTTGTCCCAACGGGCGTGACCACGGCAACCCCGCGACCGTATCCACCTGGCGGCACGGCGCCCGCAGCCACGTCCCGGCCATGGCCGCCCAACCGACCCAGCGCGACACCCGCAGCCACACCCCCGCCGTGGACGGCCGACGACATGACACCCGCAGTCACATCCCCACCGTGGCCGCCCAGCCGCTCCAACGCGACGCCCACCGCCGCACGCCGACCGTAGGTGGCCGACGGCATGGCAGCCGCAGCCGCACCCCGGCCGTAGATGGCCGATGGCACGACGCCCGCAGCCATACCCATGCCATAACCGCGCGACCGCTCCAACGCGACGCCCCCGCCGTAGCCGCCCGGCCGCCGCAGCGCGACGCCCGCAGCCGCACCCCGGGCGTGGTGTCCTGAGGGGATCAGCGTGACGCCTGTGGGCAGGTCTACGGCGGCCTCGATTTCGCGGGTTGGGGCGTTGCCCGAGTTGCGGAGGCGTATCGCGATGATGCCGGGCCGGTCGCGGACCAGTGCGCCGAGTGCGCCGATCGTGGCGTGCAGGCGGGGTCCGTGCGGCCTCTGCCCTGGGGGCGCCGCCGGACGTTCGGGGGCCGGTCGCGTGGGATCTTCGAGCGGCCGTACAGGCGGCGGTCCGGCTGACGCGACGGGCTTGGCGACCGGCCTTCTTACCGGATCCTCGGCCGTGATCAGCGCGAACATGGCAGCGGCCGCCACTGCGGCGGCGGTACCGCTGGCGATCGCCGCCTGCGCGTATGTGGGCACCCGCCGGACCCAGCCGAGGACGCGCCTGGGCACCTGTCCACCCTCGCCGCGCACGCACACCCACCCGAGCAACACCCGCCCGACACGACCAACCAGGCGCTCGGAGACCCGCCCGACCCAACCGGCCACGTTCCCGAAGACCCGCCCTACCCAAGCAACCACGCCCCTGGACGCCCACCCGATCCCACCGACCACGTACTTGGGCCCACGCCCGATCCCACCGAGCACACGCCAGACCCAACCCAGCGGCAACCGCAGGATCCAGCCCAGCCCGTCCGAACCACAGCTCGCGGTTCTCGTCTTGGCCAGTGCCGTCGCGTACCCGGCGAAGACCGGTCCGGCGATCATCGGGCCGATGATGACGCGCAGGCCCCGGTTGACGTCGGTCAGTTCCAGCAGGACGGCGCGGCATTCGGGGCAGTCCTTCACATGTTCGTCCACCGCCTTGGACGCGCGCCTGGCCAGCCCGCCCCTGACGTAGCGGCTCATCGTGAAGAGCACCGGACGGCACGCATGACGGGTCGGAGCGGTCAGGCGGATCCGCAGGTACGCCTGGCGCAAGCCGGCGAGGGCGCGGCGGGTGAGTTCGGTCACGCCGTTGGCCGGTAGGCCGAGCAGGACAGCCACGTCGGCGAGTGGGGAGTGCTCGACCTCGGTGTGCCAGAGCACCGCTCGCCACCGCTCCGGCAGCGACAGGAACGCCTTGGCGATCAGCGACTGCTCCAGGCCGATGAGGGCCGGGTCGACGAAGGGCACATCGGGATCGAAGGTCTCGCCCGCGGGCACCGGGCAGTTCGCCACCCGCGTCCGGTCATGGACGGTGCGCCGCACCACGGTCAGCAGGTACGTCCGGAACCCGGCCTGGGGGCCGCCGCCGCGGCCGACGAGGTCGAGGATCTTGGTGAACGACTCGGCGACCACGTCCTCGACCTCGGCCTCGCCCCTGACGAGCTGGCGGGCCAGCGAGCGCGCGGCGGCTACGTGGCGCTCGTGGAGTTCGTGGTAGGCGGTGGCGTCGCCGGCTCTGACCGCGTGAAGAAGATCTGCATCGCTCAGCGACGGCGATGGCGATGGCGATGGCGATGGCGATTCACCACTCATTGTTACCTCACGATTACCTAAAGTTGCCCTCCCGAGCATTCCGCAGCCGCCGTCATGGTTAAACCGACTGGCCGTCTTTACCTTCCGACCGGACCGGCTCTCGTCCCGGCCAGGACCCTAAGCTTGGTGCCATGACAGATCGCGACAACCTGCTGGCCGAGATCAAGAAGAAGGCCGTCGTGCACGGCAAGGTCGTGCTCTCCTCGGGTCAGGAGGCCGACTTCTACCTCGACCTGCGCCGGATCACGCTCGACGGCGTGGCCGCGCCCCTGGTCGGCAGGGTGATGCTCGACCTGACCAAGGATCTGGAGTTCGACGCCGTGGGCGGGCTGACGCTGGGCGCCGACCCCGTGGCGACCGCGATGATGCACGCCGCCGCGGCGCAGGGGCGGCCGCTCGACGCGTTCGTGGTGCGCAAGGCGCAGAAGGCGCACGGCATGCAGCGCAGGATCGAGGGGCCGGAGGTCAAGGGCCGCCGGGTGCTCGCCGTCGAGGACACCTCCACGACCGGCGCCTCCCCGCTGACGGCCGTCGAGGCGCTGCGCGAGGCGGGCGCCGAGGTGGTCGCGGTGGCCACGATCGTCGAGCGGGGCGCCGCGCCCCGGATGGCCGAGGAGGGGCTCGACTACCGCTCCGCGTTCACGCTCCAGGACCTCGGACTGTGAACGCCTCCCGCGCACCGGCCTTGCCCGGCGCGCGGGCCTTGCCGTTCTCGGTCACCAGGACCGTGGCCGCGTCGGTGAGCACCACGTCGAGTTCGGGCTCGAAGTAGCTGACCTCTTCGCCCCTGCTCATGTCGCGATATTGCAGCACATCGCCGCCTGGTACGCGCACCGTGACGAGGGGGCAGGTGTCGGCCATGCACTCGATGCGGACAGTCGGCACCTGGGCGCTGGCCTGCGGCTGGGCGGCGACGTTCGCGCGCTCGGGCTGCTGCTGTCGCGTGTCGAGCGAGGTGATCAGCGCGCGACCGCCGACGACCAGGAGCGTCACCACGGCCACCGCCGCCAGGACGGCGAGCGCGAGGCGGGCGAGGCCCATCGGATCTGACCTGTGGCGTCCCACAAGGGGGAGCGTACTCGTAGGCGGGGGCGATCTCGATCATTGCCGCTCACCGTCAGGGATCAACCCACGCGGTGGTGCTTACCGTTGGGCTCCGGCACCTGCTTGGCGGCCCTGCGGGTCTTGATCACCTCGACGATGATCGGGATCACCGAGATGAACACGATGAGGAAGACCCCGGGCAGGATGTACTTGTCGATCTTGGTGGGGTCGACCTGGCCGCCGAGGAAGTGGCCGATCAGCAGCATGCTCTCGACCCACACCAGGCCGCCGATGGTGTTCCAGAGGAAGAACGTGCGGGCCGGCATCTCCAGGACGCCGGCGACCGGGTTCATGAACGTGCGGACGATCGGCACGAAGCGGGCGATGATCACCGCTCTGGCCGGACCGAACTTCACGAAGTAGTGCTCGGCCTTCTCCACATATTCTCTCTTGAACAGCCGCGAGTCCGGCTTGTCGAACAACCTCCCGCCGACCTTGGCCCCTATGAGATGCCCGAGCTGGGCGCCCGCCACCGCGCACAGCGGTGTGGCGATCAGCAGCACGGGGAAGGACAGCGGCTCGATGCCGATCCCCTTCGCCGCGGCGGCGGAGCTGAAGATGCCCGCGGCGACGAGCAGCGAGTCACCGGGCAGGAAGAACCCGACGAGCAGGCCCGTCTCGGCGAAGATGATCGCCAGGACGCCGACGGTCGCGAAGGCGCCGAGAATCGTCAGCCACCACGTCGGGTCCAGGAGGTTGGAAAGCCAGTCCACGAGGCGAGCCTACCCGGCATGAACGCTCTTGGCCGCCGCGAGTTGTCTCTACCACGCGGGGTAGCGGACCGGGATACTGGGCTGCGCGAAGCCGTACTTCTCAGGGAGATGAAGCATGCCTATAGCAACCCCAGAGGTCTATGCCGAGATGCTCGACCGCGCGAAGGCGGGCGGATTCGCCTACCCGGCGATCAACGTGACCTCTTCCCAGACGCTCAACGCCGCGCTGCGCGGGTTCGCCGAAGCCGGGAGCGATGGCATCGTCCAGGTGTCGACCGGCGGCGCGGAGTTCCTGTCCGGCGCCACGGTCAAGGACATGGTGGTGGGCGCGACGGCGCTGGCCGAGTACGCCAGGGTGGTCGCCGCCAAATACCCGGTGACGGTCGCGCTGCACACCGACCACTGCCCCAAGGACAAGCTCGACGGCTTCATGCGGCCGTTGATCGACATCTCGCTGGAGCGTGTGGCCAAGGGCCTCGACCCGCTCTTCCAGTCGCACATGTGGGACGGCTCGGCCGTACCCCTGGAGGAGAACCTGGAGATCGCCAAGGAGCTCCTCGACAAGTGCCACCGCGCCAACATCATCATGGAGATGGAGATCGGCGTCGTCGGCGGCGAGGAGGACGGCGTCGTCGGCGAGATGAACGAGAAGCTCTACACCACGCCCGAGGACGCGCTGGCCACGGCCGAGGCCGTGGGGATCGGCGAGCAGGGCCGCTTCCTGCTGGCCGCCACGTTCGGCAACGTGCACGGCGTCTACAAGCCGGGCCACGTCAAGCTGCGGCCCAGCGTGCTGAAGGACATCCAGGAGGCCGTCGGCGGCAAGTACGGCAAGGACAAACCGTTCGACCTGGTCTTCCACGGCGGTTCCGGATCGGCGATGGAGGAAATCCACGAGGCGATCTCCTACGGCGTGGTCAAGATGAACGTCGACACCGACACCCAATACGCCTTCACCAGGCCGATCGCCGATCACATGTTCCGTAACTACGACGGCGTGCTCAAGGTCGACGGCGACGTCGGCAGCAAGAAGGCGTACGACCCGCGCGCCTACGGCAAGTCGGCCGAGGCCGGGATGGCGGCCCGCATCGTCGAGGCGTGTGAGCACCTCAAATCAGCTGGGACCAAGATCTCCTAGCCACGTCGGCGGCTCGGCGGGTATGACTTGTCCTATGGATAACCTTCTCGCCGGGCCGCCCCCGACTCAACTGCCGGACCTGCCCGAGGCCAGGGAGGCGCTCGAAGCCGGCGCCAAGGCCGCCGACGTGGCAGCCCGTTTCCCCGCCTACCCGGCGGCCTGGGCCACGCTCGCGGAGGAGTACTTCGCGCAGGGCCACGCCGTCACCTCCTACGCCTTCGCGCGCACCGGCTACCACCGCGGGCTCGACCAGCTCCGCCGGAGCGGCTGGAAGGGGCACGGTCCCGTCCCCTGGGAGCACGAGCCGAACCGCGGCTTCCTGCGCTGCCTCTACTCGCTCGCCAGGGCCGCTCAGGCGATCGGCGAGAAGGACGAAGCCGAGCGGTGCATGCAGTTCCTCAAGGACAGCAGTGAGGCGGCCTACGACGCGCTTACCAAGAACTAACACTTGGGACGAATAGGCAGACTCGGGTAGTCTCTCTACGCAAGAGCCCCTGTCGCACTTGCGCCAGGGGTTTCGTTTTGTGCTCAGGAGACTGAACCATGCCGGCTGTCGTTCTCGTTGGTGCCCAGTGGGGCGATGAGGGCAAGGGCAAGGCCACCGACCTGCTCGGTGGCGACGTCGATTACGTCGTCCGCTATCAGGGTGGCAACAACGCGGGTCACACCGTGGTCATCGGCGACCAGAAATACGCCCTGCACCTCCTGCCCACCGGAATCCTGTCGCCGCACGTGGTGCCGGTGATCGGCAACGGCGTCGTCATAGACCCCGGAGTGCTGCTCAGCGAGATCGACGGGCTGGCGGCGCGCGGCATCTCCGCGGAGCGCCTGCTGATCTCCGCCGACGCGCACCTGATCATGCCCCACCACAAAGCGCTCGACAAGGTCACCGAGCGCTACCTGGGCAAGGCCAAGATCGGCACCACCGGCCGGGGCATCGGGCCCGCCTACGGCGACAAGATCTACCGGATGGGCGTACGGGTCCAGGACCTGCTCGATCCCGGCATTCTGGCCAAGAAGATCGAGGTCGCGCTGACCGAGAAGAACCAGGTGCTCACCAAGGTCTACAACCGGCGCGGCATCGAGGCCCAGGCCGTCGTGGAGGAGTACCTGGGCTACGCCGAACGCCTCAAGCCGCACATCGCCGACACCTCGCTGGTGTTGAGCCGGGCGCTGGACGAGGGCAAGTTCGTGCTGCTGGAGGGTGGTCAGGGCACGCTGCTCGACATCGACCACGGCACCTACCCGTTCGTCACCTCCTCCTCGCCGACCGCCGGCGGCGCCTGCGCCGGGTCCGGCATCCCGCCGATGCGGCTCACGAAGGTGATCGGCATCCTCAAGGCGTACACCACCCGTGTCGGCTCGGGCCCGTTCCCCACGGAGCTCGAGGACGAGATGGGCGAGTGGCTGCGCCAGACCGGCGGCGAGTACGGCGTGACGACCGGCCGCAACCGGCGCTGCGGCTGGTTCGACGCGGTCATCGCCCGCTACGCGACCCGGATCAACGGGGTCACCGACTTCTTCCTCACCAAGCTGGACGTACTGTCCGGGCTGGAGCGGATCCCGGTGTGCGTGGCCTACGAGGTCGACGGCGAGCGGCACGACGAGATCCCGATGACGCAGACGGACTTCCACCACGCCAAGCCGATCTACGAGGAGCTGCCCGGCTGGCAGGAGGACATCACCGGCGCCAAGACCTTCGACGACCTGCCGCCCAACGCGCAGTCGTACGTGCGGGCGCTGGAGGAGATGAGCGGTGCGCCGATCTCCGCGATCGGTGTCGGCCCCGGCCGCGCCCAGACGCTGGTGATCCGCTCTCTCGTCTGACCTTCCCGGTATCACGGGTACGGCCGGCACCGCGTCGCCGGCCGTACCTCGGGGGTCAGGAATGCTCTCAGGAAGCCGCCAGGACGGCGGCGGTCATCGGTGTGCGGGTCGTCCAGCCGAGGGTCCGGTAGAGGGCCTGACCGGCGGGTGTGGCCACCAGGATGCCCGTCCTGGCGCCGCGGGAGGCGGCGATGTCGGCCAGGGCCGTCATGACCACGCTGCCCAGGCCGCGACGGCGGTGCTCCGGCGCGGTCTCGACCTGGTCCACGACCGCGGTACGCCCCGTGACGGCGATCTGCCCCCGGGCCGCGATCTCGCCCGCCGCCGTGAGCAGGCGGGCCACGGTCACGTCCGACCGGGTGGTGACGGCCAGCGTGTAGCCGTCGGGAGCCGTGGCCCGGCCCCGCGACAGCGGCCCCGTCATCATGAACTCCGGCTCGTCGATCGACCACGCCGGCGTGAGCCAGGGGACGACCGCCTCCGCGGGGGCGCAGAGCTTGAGCCAGGTGCCCGGCGTGCTGATCGTCTCGGCCAGCAACCGCAGGTCGCCGGGATTGGGCGCGGGCAGGATGTGGCGGCTGACGTGGCCGGGCCGGCCGACGTCCACTCGCAGGCCCCACGGCTCCCGTACGGGCAGCGGGGCGTGGCGCGAGACCACCCAGCCGTCGACCCAGGCCCGGACGATTTCCGGCCGGACCGTTTCGAGTGCCTCCATCATGAGCGCCAGCTTATTGCCACAGAGTCGCATTTATCGACCTAATAAATGGCGCGCGTGGCGCGGCGACCTGCGCTTACGCTCCGGCCATGGACATCCGTCGTGCCACCCGGCCCGAGGCCGTCGAGGCGGCCGGCCACCTCTTCGACGCCGCTCCTCTACCGGCGGCCACCGCGAGGTTCCTCGCGGATGAGGGGCACCACCTGCTCATCGCCTACGTGGACGAGACCCCGGCCGGGATGATCACCGGGGTCGAGACCACCCACCCCGACAAGGGGACCGAGATGTTCCTCTACGAGCTCGGCGTGGACGAGCGTTTCCGCGGCCAGGGCATCGCCAGGTCGCTGGTCTCGGCCCTGGAAGGGCTCGCCCGCGAACGCGGCTGCTACGGCATGTGGGTGGCCACCGGTGAGGACAACAAGGCGGCCCAGGCCACGTACGGCGGAGCGGGCGGATCGCCCGAGTGGGACCAGATGGTCTACGTATGGACGTTCTGCCAGGAATAGCCATACTCACCACAAAAGGGGCGCGGCGTGGCACGTCGTGATCGCGGCACGCGGCACGGTAGTGTCCCCGGTGTGCGCGTTGAGATTCACGGTCATCGGGGAGCGAGGGGCCTGTGGCCCGAGAACACGCTTCCCGGGCTGAGCCGCACGATGGAGCTCGGGGTGCACGCGCTCGAGTTCGACGTCGCGCTCACCGCCGATCGGCGCCTCGTGTTGACCCACGACCTCACGGTCTCGGCCGTGACCAGTGCCGACACGCGGCCGATCGCGAAGGACGACCCCCACTTCCCCTATGTCGGCAAGCCGATCAACTCGCTCGGGCTGGCCCAGTTGCGCACGCTCGACGTGGGCGTGCGGCTGCCCCGGCATGCCGACGATCCGTTCGCGCTGACGCAACGGGCGATGCCCGAGACCCGGATGCCCACGCTGGGCGCGGTGCTCGGCCTGGTCAACGCCTACGAGGCCGAGGACGTACGCCTGCACGTCGAGCTCAAGTCCGACCCGACCAGGCCGGAGCTGACGGCCGACCCCGAGGTGTTCACCGAGCTCGTGCTGGAGGAGTTCGACCGGCACCGCAGGCTGGACAACGCGGCGATACTCAGTTTCGACTGGCGGATCATCGGCCACGCCGCCAGGCTGGCGCCGGACACGCGGCGCTTCGCGCTGATCGAGCTCGACACCCTGCACTGGAACGGCCCGCTGGGCGACGACATCCCGGCCGCCGCCCGTGAGGCGGGGGCCACGACGTTGTCACCCGAGCACGTGATGGTCGACGAGGACCTGATGGCCCAGGTGGCCGCGGCAGAGCTGGACGTCGCGGTCTGGACCGTCAACGACAAGGCGCTGGCGGCCCGGATGCTGGACCTGGGGGTGTCGGGGATCGTCACCGACTACCCCGATCGGATGCGCGAGCTGTGGCGGGAGCGCGGGCTGCAGCTGCCCGACCCCGTCGGACCGCTCAGGCGGCCCGTGGGGGTCTGAGGACCTGCCGGGCGGCTAGAGCCAGCCGTTGCGGCGGAAGCCGCGGTGCAGCAGGACGCAGGCGGTGATCATCACGGCGAGCACGGCCGGATAGCCCCATACCTGGTTGGTCTCCGGCATGAAGTCGAAGTTCATGCCGTAGATCCCGGCGATCATCGTGGGCACGGCCATGATGGCCACCCAGGACGAGATCTTGCGCATGTCCTCGTTGGCCAGCGCGTTCGAGCGGGCCAGCGCCGCCTGCAGGATCGAGCTGCACAGCTCGTTCGACGACTCGACCTGCTCGCACACGCGGGAGAGGTGGTCGCCGACGTCGCGGAAGTATTCGCGCATCTCCGACGGGATCACCCGGCGCTGGGGCAGCGCGGCCAGCGGCGCCTGGAGCGGTGTGACCGCCCGCTTCAGCTCCAGCATCTCCCGCTTGAGCTGATAGATGCGGTTGATGTCGCGGGAGCTGACGTCGGCGAAAACGGTCGCCTCGACCTCTTCGAGTTCGAGCTGCATGAGGTCGGCGACCTGGAGGTAGCGGTCGACGACGTGGTCGGCGATGGCGTGCAGCACACCCGCCGGGCCGCGGTCCATCAGCTTGGGCTTGTCTTCGAGCCGCTCGCGCACCTCGGTGAGCGGGCAGTGCCGGCCATGTCGTACGGTCACCACGAAGTCGACGCCGAGGAACACCATGATCTCGCCCGTGGCGATGATCTCACTGGTGGCGGTCAGCTCGTCGTGGTCCAGGTAGGCGATGGACTTGAGCACCATGAACAGGGAGTCGCCGTAGCGCTCGACCTTGGGGCGCTGGTGGGCCTTGACCGCGTCCTCCACGGACAGCGGGTGCAGGCCGAACACACCGGCCAGCCACTCGACCTCGGGGGCGTCGGGCTCGTGCAGGCCGACCCAGACGAACGCCTTGGCGCCGTCGGACTGGCTGTTGTGCTCGCGGACCAGGTCGAGCGACTCCTCGATGCCCGCGGCGTCGACCTTCTTGCCCTTGATGTAGGCGCCGAACTCGACGATGGAGTTAATAGGAGGCACGCAGCTCTCACGTACCGGCTTGGTGAGCTGGCGCGAGACATGCGGCTGTACGGGGTGACGGGTGGTGCGACGGAAAATCGTGGACGAGCGCATGGCAGTCCCTTTCCGCCCGACCTGGCACGCTCCACGCGCGACGAAAAGTCACCTCAATCAAGGAAAAAGCGTGGAGGCACGATCAGGCTGCCGGATTGGAGTGGTCGGGGGCATACAGGGTGTACGTGGGTGAGCACGTACTGCTGGGATCACCAGGTTTCATCCCGGACCACCTCCAATCACAAGAGATGCCACAAAGCCGCCCCAAGTTACCACAGGCGGGATGGACCAGACCGACGATACTCCCTGAGCCGCCGTCAGATCAGGTAGAACTCCACAAAGATTCCCGACTATTCCCACATTTCGCGTGCCCGGGCCGGTCTGTCGCGGGTGCGACGGGAAGCCGTCCGGCCGTCCCTGCCACAATGGGGCGGTGCGCGTTCTAGTCATCGGATCCGGCGGGCGTGAACACGCCCTGTGCCGCTCACTCATGCTCGATCCCCAGGTCACCGAGCTCCACAGCGCCCCCGGCAACGCGGGCACGGCGGAGATCTCGACCACGCATCCGGTCACGGCCACCGACCCCGGCCAGGTGACCGAGCTGGCCGTGCGGCTCGCCGCCGACCTGGTCGTGGTGGGCCCCGAGGCGCCGTTGGTGGCGGGCGTGGCCGACGCGGTGCGCGCCGCGGGCATCGCCTGCTTCGGGCCCTCGGGCGAGGCCGCGATGATCGAGGGCTCCAAGGCGTTCGCCAAGGAGGTCATGACAGCGGCCGACGTCCCCACCGCCAAGGCGCGGGCCTGCGTCACGCCCGAGGAGGCGGCCCAGGCCCTCGACGAGTTCGGTGCCCCCTACGTGGTCAAGGACGACGGGCTGGCCGCGGGCAAGGGCGTGGTCGTCACCGGCGACCGGGAGCAGGCGCTCGCGCACGCGGCGGCGTGCGAGCGGGTGGTGATCGAGGAGTTCCTCGACGGGCCCGAGGTCTCGCTGTTCGCGCTCTGCGACGGCACGACGGCCGTGCCGCTGCAGCCCGCCCAGGACTTCAAGCGCGCCTACGACGGCGACGAAGGGCCCAACACCGGCGGCATGGGCGCCTACACGCCGCTCACCTGGGCGCCGGACGGGCTCACCGAGCAGGTGATGCGCGAGGTCGTCCAGCCCACGATCGCCGAGCTGGCCCGGCGCGGCTGCCCGTTCCAGGGCGTGCTGTACGTGGGCCTGGCCCTGACCGCCAAGGGCCCGAAGGTGATCGAGTTCAACGCGCGCTTCGGCGATCCGGAGACCCAGGTGGTGCTCGACCGCCTGGAGACGCCGCTGGCCGGGCTGCTGGCGGCGTGCGCCGCCGGGCGGCTGAGCGAGCATCCGGCGCCGGTGTTCCGCGAGGGGTCGGCGGTCGCCGTGGTCGTCGCGGCCGAGAACTACCCGGACACCCCGGTGAAGGGCGACGTCATCGAGGGGCTCGAACCCACCGCCGACGCCTACGTCCTCCACGCCGGCACGAGACTGGCCGACGGCAAGGTGCTCTCCGACGGCGGGCGGGTGCTCAACGTGGTCGGCACCGGCCCCGACCAGGAGACGGCCCGCCGCAACGCCTACGAGCTGGTCTCCCGCGTACGCCTGCGCGGCTCGCACCACAGGACGGACATCGCCCGATGAAGCATCTGCACTCCGGTAAGATCCGCGACCTCTACCAGACCGACGACGGCCTCCTGCTGATGGTCGCCTCCGACCGGATATCGGCCTTCGACCACGTGCTGGAGCCCGACATCCCCGACAAGGGGGCCATCCTCACGCAGATGTCCCTGTGGTGGTTCGACCGGCTCGCCGACGTGGTGCCCAACCACATCGCGGGGCCGGGGCCCGACTCCCGCAGCATGCTGTGCAAGCCGCTGTCGATGGTGAGCGTCGAGTGCGTGGCGCGCGGCTACCTGACCGGCTCGGGCCTGATCGACTACCGGCGCGACGGGGCGGTCTCGGGGGTGCGGCTGCCGCCGGGCCTCGAAGAGGGGTCCCGGCTGCCCGAGCCGATCTTCACGCCCTCGACGAAGGCCCCGCTCGGACAGCACGACGAGCCGATCTCCTTCGAGCGGGTCGTCGGCGACGTGGGCGCGGAGACGGCCGAGGCACTCCGCCAGATCACGCTCGCCGTCTACACCCGCGGCGCCGAGATCGCCCGCGAGCGGGGCATCATCCTGGCCGACACCAAGATCGAACTTGGTCGCGACGCCGAGGGCGTACTCACCCTGGGGGACGAGGTCCTCACGCCTGACTCGTCACGATTCTGGCCGGCTGACGGATGGCAACCCGGACGCTCACAACCGTCCTTTGATAAGCAATATGTAAGGGATTGGCTGCTATCGCCCGAATCGGGATGGGACAAAGACTCCGGAACTCCCCCACCTCGCCTTCCGGATAAGGTAGTGGAGCAGACCAGACAGCGTTATCTGGAAGCTTACGAGCGCATCACCGGAGTCCCCTTTAGCGGATGATTCGGCTGGGGCAGGTGTGGTTAGCGGCTACTCTTGGCCGGTCTAGCCAGACCGAGACCTCCGAGGAGCCGCACGAAATGGTCCGTTACCGCGTGCGCGGTGGCAACCCACTGCGTGGAACCGCCTTCATCCAGGGCGCGAAGAACGCCGTGCTGCCCATGATCGGTGCGGCTCTGCTCGCCCCCAACGGCCGCACCGTCCTGCGCAATGTGCCGATCATCGAGGACGTGCGGCGGGCGGTGGAGCTGGCCGAGGCCATCGGCGCCTATGTCGAGCTGCACGAGGCCGAGCGCACGCTGGTGATCGACGCCTCCCGGCTGACCAGCCCGGTGCTGCCCGCTGAGATCGCCAGGCGCTTCCGTGGCTCGGTCCTGTTCACTCCCGCCCTGCTGCACCGCCTGGGCGAGGCGATCGTGGAGGGCGTCGGCGGCTGCAATCTCGGCAGCCGCAACCTCGACTTCCACTACCTGGGCTACAAGCGCCTGGGCGCGGTCGTCGACGAGGGCGAGACGGTCATCCATGTCAAGGCGTCCGGCCTGACCGGCGCGACCCTCTACCTCGACACCCCCTCGCACACCGGCACCGAGAACCTCATCATGGCCGCCGCCCTGGCCAAGGGCATCACCGTGATCGAGAACGCGGCGCTGGAGCCCGAGGTGCTCGACGTCATCGACATGCTCACCAAGATGGGCGCGCGCATCAGCGGCGGCGGCACCGGTTTCATCACCGTCGAGGGCGTCGACGAGCTGCACGCCGTCGAGCACACCGTGATGCCCGACCGGCTCGACGCCGGCGTGTTCGCGATGGGCGCGGCGATCACCGGCGGCGACCTCAGCCTCGTCGGCACCGGCCTCGACCTGGGCGTCGTCCGCTACAAGCTGGAGCAGATGGGCGTCGACTTCGCCCGGCCAGGCGCGGTCCTGCACGTACGGTGCGAGCGGCCGCTGCGGCCGATCAACATCATTACCGACACCTACCCGGGCTTCGCCACCGACCTCCAGTCGCCGATGATGACGGTCGCCGCCCTGGCCGACGGCACCAGCTACATCCACGAGCGCATCTTCGACGGCCGCTTCGCGCTGGCCGGCGAGCTGAACAAGATGGGCGCCGACGTGGAGGTCGAAGGCAGCAGGGCCATCGTCAGGGGCGCGACCCCGCTGAAGGGCACCCGCGTGACGGCGCACGACCTGCGTTCCGGAATCGCGCTGGTGCTCGCCGGACTGGCCGCCGAAGGCGAGACCGTCATCGAGTCCGGTTACCTCATCGACCGCGGGCACGCGCATCTCGCCGAGCGAATGCGGGCACTGGGGGCGGACATTACACAAGAGATTTCCGATCGCTAAAAAGCGTTAGGAATACCTCGTTGAGCTGCTGATATACCTTCTCAGCCAGTCAAGCAGAACGGCTTTCCGGAAAAGTCGGGCGTGACATTATGGTCCCCGCGAGCGATCGTTCCAAAAGAGAGCACTGCAACAGACAGCTGGATGGGACGAACATTGGTCGAGAGGGCCGAAGAAACTCCCCGAGTGTCACGCCCGGGTGCCATGACACCGGACCTCACCATTGGTGTGGTCGGACCCCACGATTTGGTCGAGCGGGTCATGCTGATGGGACACGCTGCTGCGCCACTTCCGTGCCGCCTTGTGGCGGCCGCCTACCGCGATGAGCAGGAGGCGCCCGACAAAGTGACGCGGCTCGGTCCCGGCGTGGACGCATGCCTTTTCGCCAGCCCGGTCCCCTACGACCTGGCCAGGCGCTCAGGCGTGCTGACGATGCCCGCGACCTACGTGCAGCTCGGCGGTGCGGCGCTGGTCGCCGCGCTGGCCAAGGCGGCGCTGGATCCGCGCATCGACCCGCAGCGGGTGAGCATCGACGTGGTCGCCAGGGCCGACGTGGAAGAGGCGTACACAGACCTCGGGATTGCCGCGACAGAAGTGCACAGCCGCGACGAGCCGGGCGCCACCGGCACGATCGCGGCTTACCACGAACGCCTGGCCCGGCAGGGATCCACCACCGGCGCGCTCACGTGCCTGCCGGCGGTCGCCGAACGCCTTCAGGCGTCCGGTGTCCCGGCCATCAGGATCAGGCCGACCTCAGCGGCCGTGCGCACCGCGCTGCACACCGCAGCGCTGCTCGGTGCACACCACCGCCTGGAGGAATCACAGCTCACCGTGGTACTGGTCGAGGTGCCGACGCTACGCGAGCCGGTACGCCGCGCCGCGCCACGTTACTGGCGCGACGAGCTCCGGCTCTCGCTGCACCGGCTGCTCGTCCAGGAGGCGAACCGCATCAACGCCACCGTCTGGCCGATCGACGATCACAGCTATCTGGTCACCGCGACCAGGGGCTCGATCGCCGCCGCGACCGACGGGTTCAGGGTGTTGCCGTTCGCCGCCAGGATCCGCGACGAGCTGGGTCTGGCGGTCGAGGTCGGCGTGGGCATGGGACGCACCACCCACGACGCGGAGTCGCACGCACGGGCGGCGCTGGCGCGTACACAGGCGGGCAAGCAGGCCCAGGGCTTCGCCGTGGACCGCGAGGGCCGAGCGCTCATCCCGGCGCCGCGGATGCCGCCTCAGGGCTCCACCGCGCTCAAACCCAAGGGCGTGGAGGTGCTGGCCCGGCTGGCCGCCAAGCTGGAGGGCGGCGACACCGTGGTGGACGCGGAGGGTGCGGGAAAGATGCTCGGAGTGACGCCGCGTACGGCACGGCGGTTGCTGCGCACGTTGGTCGACGAGGGACTCGCGTGGCCGCTGCCGCCCAACCGTACGCCTCAACCGGGCCGGCCGCGCCAGCTTTACCGCCTCATCGTGGAGAAGCTCGGGCCCCGCTGACCGGCCCCTGATACGGGTCCGCCGTCCCCCCTTCCCCTTTCCTGGGGCGGCGGGCCCCCGACCCGATTTATCCCGCGTTTTTGACGTGGGTGAACTTGGGGTTGACCGCGATCGAAGGGGGTATGTATTGCGTCGCCCCCGATCGACGGGATTCGGACGGGGGCACCAAAATTTCCTCGTTCAGCAGTCGCAGGCGATGCCATTCGCCGGGGCGGTGAGCGGGTCCACGCGGTGGCGGGTGACGCCTGACGCGGTCTCCACCGGGAAGCCTTCCCTGGCCCAATACTCGAAGCCGCCCAGCATTTCCTTGACCTGGTAGCCGAGCTTGGCGAATTCCAGCGCCGCCCGGGTGGCGCCGTTGCAGCCTGGCCCCCAGCAGTACGTCACCACTGACGCGTCCCTGGGGATCGTCGTGGGCGCGCGGGTGGCGATCTCGGCGGTGGGGAGATGGACGGCGCCCTGGATGTGGCCCTGGTCCCAGCTCTCCTTGCTGCGGGAGTCGATCAGGACGATGGCCTGGGTGGCCAGGTCGGTGGCCACGTCGGAGACGTCGGTCTCGAAGGCCAGGCGGGCGGAGTAGTGGGCCACGGCGGCTGCGGTTCCTGACATTTCATCCCCTCGTACGGCGAGCTGATGCGACAGATGTTGCCAGTCGGCCAGGAGGCTAGATAGTGGCGTGAAAGCCCACTATCGTTAACATTCCGCCACCCCCGGAGAGAGGTCCGATACCCGCAGGCGATTTGTCGGGTGCGACCGCTATTGTCAGGGGCTATGACATCGAACGCCCCTGGCCACCGCTCTCCGCTCCTCGTCTGGGGCGCACTGGTCATCGTCTATGTGGTCTGGGGATCGACGTACCTCGGCATCAAGATCACCGTCGAGACCGTGCCGCCGATGCTCAGCGGGGCACTGCGGTTCGTGACGGCGGCGCTGATCCTCGGCGGGGTGCTGATCGCCCGCAAGGGCTGGGCTCCGTTCCGGATGACCCGGGCCCAGTTCGGCGGCGCCGCGCTGGTGGGGCTGCTGCTCCTGACCACGGGCAACGGCATGCTGGCCATAGCGGAGCAGCATGTGTCCAGCGGGCTGGCCGCGCTGCTCGTGGCCTCCGTGCCGCTCTGGCTGGTGGTGTTCCGGATCGTGGTCAGGGACCGGCCGAAGGTGCTGACGCTGGCCGGCGTGCTGGTCGGGTTCGGCGGCGTGGCGGCCCTGTCGCTGAACGGCGGCGGCGGGCCGACGAGCACCACCGGGATCGTGGTGGTGCTGGCGGCGTCGCTGTCGTGGTCGGTCGGGTCGTTCCTGTCGGCCCGGATCCCGATGCCGGCCAACCCGTTCGCGGCCAGCACGATCGAGATGCTGGTCGGTGGAGCCGGGCTGGCCGTCACGGGGACGTCGTTGGGCGAACGGCTCGACATCGCGGCCATCTCCGGGCGATCGCTGACCGCGCTGGTCTACCTGATCCTGGTCGGGTCGCTGGTCGGATTCACCGCCTTCACCTGGCTGCTCGCCAACGCGCCGATCTCGCTGGTGTCGACCTACGCGTACGTGAACCCCGCTGTGGCGGTGGTCCTCGGCGCGCTCATCGTGAACGAGCACGTGAGCTCCCAGATCGTGCTGGGCGGGGTGGTGATCCTGCTGGGCGTCGCCCTCGTGGTGTCCACGGAGCGACGGCCCAAAGCAGCACAACACCCCACGCCGGAAGAGGTCAGGGTCTAGAGGGCGTTGAGGATCGGCACGAGGTATTCCTCCTCGTAGTCGAGGTGCGCCTCGAGCTCGGTCGTGAGCCGGTCCACCTCCGTGAGCACCCGCTCGGCGGCCACCTCCGGCTCGCTGTCCGCCAGGAGCCGCTGGAGCTCGCCGAGGAGCCGGGCGACGGTCCCGTGCTCTTCCCGCAGCCGGTCCATGACCGGGCCGAGCTCGGGATACTGCCCCTCGACCCCCGGGAACATCCGCGCGTCCTCGATGGTGTGATGGTGATGGAGACCCTGGCACAGGGTCAGGCAGTTGATGCGCAACTGCACCCCCAGCCCGCCGGTCCCGGACGCGGCGACCTCCTTGCGGATCAGCCGCAGCTCCCGGCGGAACGCGTCGTGGACCGCCACCAACATGTCACCTCCTCGGCCGGCGTTCGGACCGCCGCCGAGGGGGGTCAGCGCGACCACGGGGATGACCCGGCTCGTCTTCTCCTGGTAGGCGGCCCAGCCCGGATCCATCTCGACCGCACGGGCGAAGGCGCTGTCGCGCTCCTCGCCTTCCAGGACGACCGCCTCCGCCTGGTAGGTGAAGACGCCGTCCTCCACCTTCACCTTCGGCTCGGCGAGCAGGTTGTGGTACCAGGCCGGGTGCCTGGGCGACCCGCCGGCGGAGGCGATGATCAGCATCCGCCCGCCGCCGTCCGGCAGGTAGCCGACGGGGGTGGTGTGGCTGGCTCCGGTGCGGGCGCCTGTGGTCGTCAGCAGGAGCAACCGGGCGCCGTCGAACATGGCGACCTGTCCCTGGTTGGCGCGGAACTCGTCGATGATCTGCTGATTGAAGTCTTGGGGCATGCTCTGCTTGCTCTCCAGATGTGAAAGTGACGGGGTTGGCCATGCGGGGGCGCACGGCACGCCGTACCGGCCTCGGGCGGAGAGCCTCGATGAGCACGCGGAAAGGGGACGGTCAGGCGATCGCCGGACCGTCGGGCAGCACAGGATTTCGCGTGCGGCGGTGATGCGGGGCAGCGGCAGGGGCCGGAGCAGGGGCACCACCGGGCGCGGGGACGACGCGCGGGCGCGCGATCAGATCAGGCGCTGCCTGTGAAGTGAGAAGTCACGACATCATCCCCTACAACCGGTGCCTCCATGCCGCCGGCGTCCTCCGGCCGACGACACGCGACAAGAGGCCCATTAGAGGGCCTAACCGCACAGACTGTCAACTCGCCTTGAAGGCCGCCGCAGCCGCGAGGAACACGTCGTTCGCCTCAGGATCGCCGATCGACACACGGGCGCCCTCACCCGCGAACGGCCGCACCGCCACGCCCTCGGCCGCGCACGCCGCCGCGAAGTCGAGCGTGCGGTCGCCGAGGCGCAGCCAGACGAAGTTGGCCTCGGTCAGAGGAACGGTCCAGCCCTGGGCGATGAGCGACTCGCGGACCCGGGTCCGCTCCTTGACCACCGTGTCGACCCGCTCCAGCAACTCGTCCTCCGCGCGCAGGGAGGCGATCGCGGCGATCTGCGCGAGGTGGTTGACGGCGAACGGGATGATCGTCTTCCGTACGGCCGACGCCACCGCTTCGTGCCCCACCAGGTAACCGACCCGCAGCCCCGCCAGCCCGTACGCCTTGGAGAAGGTCCGCAGGACGCAGACGTTGGGCCGGTCGCGGTAGAGGGTGAGGCCGTCGGGCACGTCCTCATCGCGCACGTACTCGCGGTAGGCCTCGTCCAGCACCACCAGCACGTCGTCGGGCACCCGGTCGAGGAAGGCCAGCAGCTCGGCCTCGCGGATCGCGGTGCTGGTGGGATTGTTGGGATTGCAGACGAGGATCATGCGCGTCCGGTCGTTGATCGCCTCGGCCATGGCGTCCAGGTCGTGGTCCTCACCGGCCAGCGGCACCCTGACGGACTTCACCCCGGCCAGGTCGGCCAGCAGCGGGTAGGCCTCGAACGACCGCCACGCGTAGATCACCTCACCGCCCGGCTCCCCCACGGCCTCGAACAGCTGCTGCGCCACGGTGACGGACCCCGCGCCGAGCGCGATGTGCTCCGCCGGCACCCCGAACCGCTCCGCGATGGCCTCCGTCAACTTGACCGCCCCCGGGTCGGGGTAGCGGTTGACCTGCCGTGCCCCTTCGGCGATCGCCTCGACCACGGACGGCAGCGGGTCGTAGGGCGACTCGTTGGAGGAGAGCTTGTACGAGCGGCCGTCAGCGGAGGTCACGGCCTTGCCCGGCTTGTACGCCGGCATGGTGTCCAGAATCGAACGGAAACGAGGCATGGCCTCACCTTAAAAGAAGCCGCCCGGCAAGACAGCACCGGGAGGTCCGGTCGTCACTCCTTCAGGGAGCGCAGCATCGGGGGGTGGAGGAGTTCGGCGGGGCCGCGGCGGTGGAGTTTGGCCGGGCGGCCGCCGTCGCGGGTGGTGGTGGCGCCGGTCTCCACCAGGAAGCCCTCCGCCTTGGTGACCTTGCGGTGGAAGTTGCGGGGGTCCAGGGGGCGGCCCCAGACGATCTCGTACACGCGCCGCAGGTCCGCCACCGTGAACTCCGGGGGGCAGAAGGCGGCGCCCAGCGAGGTGTATTCCAGCTTCGCCCGGGCCCGCTCGATGCCGTCCTGCATGATGCGGCGGTGGTCGAAGGCCATCACCGACAGGGTGTCGACGGGCTGCCAGCTCATGTGGGCCTTCTCCGAGGCCGGGAGGTCCGGGGCGAGGCCCAGGTAGGCGACGCTGACCACGCGCTGGCGGGGGTCGCGGTCCGGGTAGCCGTACGTCTGGAGCTGCTCCAGGTGCACCGGAGCGCCGGGGAGGCCGGCGCGTTCGTCCAGGATGCGCTGGGCCGCCGCTGGAAGGTCCTCATCGAGCTGGATGAAGCCGCCGGGCAGCGACCAGCGGCGTAGGAAGGGTGGATTGTCCCGGCGCCACACGAGCGCGCTCAGGGCCTGGCAGCGTACGGTGAGCACGACCAGGTCGACGCTGACCGGGATGCTCGGGACCATGGCAGGCACGTTACACGCCGGGCGGTCCGAGGCGTTCGAAGCGCCGATAGCGGTCACGCCACAATGCGGACGTGGAGCGGCTCGGTGGTGGCCTTGCCCGAAGGCAGCTTCACGCCGATCTTGACCCATTCGTCCGGCGGCACCTGGGTCCAGTCGAACGGCACCCAGGCCGTCTGCATGCCTTCCGGCAGGTCCTCCAGCGGGTCCTCGTCCAGCCAGCCCACCGCGGAGACCACCAGTTCCTTCAGCTCGTCCCCGTACTGGACGGTGATCGTGCCGTCCTTGAGGTGGTAGCCGCGCACCTCTATGCCGTCCTGGATGTCGCGGGAGCGCCGGATGGCGTCCACCGCGATCGGCCGCTGCCAGTCCTTGATGATCTCCGTCTCCAGCGAGGGGGAGCCGCAGGTCATGAAATCGCTCCACATGTAGGAGACGATTTTCTGGACGTAGCGGCCGGCCATCGTGACGGCCTGGTCGAGGCGTTCCTTGTCCGTCTTGCCGCGGGTGCCCTGCGGGGCGCACGGTTGGTCGCCCGAGGGCTCGAACGCCTCGACGTTCGCCCAGAGCTGCACGTCGTAGCCCGCCTGGAGCATCTGGTCGCGGGCCACGGACATCTCGCGGTAGTAGTCGCGCGTCGAGCCGTGGTAGGCCGTGCCGTACGTGGTCTCGCCTACGACGGGGCGCAGCCGCTCGTCGACCTCGGTCTCGCGCTGGTCGGGCCAGAACAGGCCGACCTTGCCCGTGCCGCGGCTGTCCTGCGGCGCGATGATGCCCACCCCGGTCTTGGCCAGCGCCACGAACGCCGCGGCCACCTGCTTGGGCGTCTGCCCGAAGGGGACGCGCTTGCGGGCGTCGAGGTAGGGGCTGATAAGGATGGGTTTGCCGGGCAGTTCCTGCTCCACGATCTGGTGCTGCTCGGCGTACACCGTGAGCGTGGGGTTGTCGGCGAGGGTGTCGGCCATCTGCACCTCGAACGGCTGGTAGACGCCGCCGAGCGAGGCGCGGTCGGCGAAGCGCGCGCCATAGTCCTGCAGGATGCGGCGGGTCAGCGTCCTGAGCGTGTCCATGTGCTTCTCGTTGGCCCTGGTCGGCGTCTTGGGGTCGCGCGGCGCGAGCGGCAGCGCCGGGAAGACCTGCACACCGAACTGCTCGCCGAGATCGAGGAGCTGCGTCAGGCTGTCGGTGTCCGAGCCGGCGACGAGGATCATGTCGTACGGCTTGGGCTTGGTGAAGTCACAGGTGGAGTCGTCGGAGCCGCCGTCCATCGGCGTGAGCATGCGGAAGTACACCCGCTTGCCTACGGTGATCTTGCGTTCCATCTGGGGGCAGCGGAACAGGCCGGGCCCGAACGACTCGTCGGTGCGGTAGGCGTACGTGCGGGAGACCCGGTTCTTCGGGTTCACCTTCTGCAGATCGCGTTCGGCCGCGTCACGGCAGCTCAGGCCGTCTTCCACACAGTCCTTGTAGAGCGGGTCGAGCTGGCCGTCCTTGGTCTGCACGCGGCCCTCGTCGTCGGTGGTGCGGAACTGCAGGCCGTAGCCGATCCTGATGACCGTGTCGCCGCCGAGGTTGTGGATGTCCTCCAGCTGGTGGCGCCAGGTACAGCGGTTCGACTTGGGGGTGATCCAGTAGCCGGTGACGGCGTACGGGGCCTTCTCCTTGGTCTCGAACGTTCCACAATCGTCGGTGATCTCGCTCACCTTCGGCGTGGGCTCAGTGCGGGTCGGCGTCGCCTTGACCTGCTGGCTGGCCTTCTTGGGCGGTTCGTCGTTGGGCAGCACGACGATCACCGCCGCGACGGCGGCCAGTATCGCAGCGCCGAGGAGCACGAGGAGCCAGCGCACGTGAGGAACCTACCGCCCTAGTGATCTGCCGAAGATAAACCGCTCGCTAGTTCTTGACGCCGGCCCACGATTCGAGCTGGGCCACGAACCTCTTGGCCGAGTTGGGCCAGTGGTGGTTCGCCCGGGCCGCCGCGTAGCCGCGCGCGCCCTGCGCCCGCCGCTCCCGCACGTCGTCCCTCAGCGTCAGCACGGCCTGCGCCACGGCCTTCGGGTCCTCCCACGGTACGACGACGCCGCTGTCGTACCGCTCGACCAGCTCGACCGCGCGCGGGGACGGCGTCGTGATGACCGGGATGCCGTGGGCCATGTACTCGACGATCTTCGTCGGCATCGAGTGGCGGTAGTTCGGCTCGTCGTGCAGCAGGGAGAGCCCGGCCAGCGCGCCGTCGAGCCGCTTCAGCGCCTCGTCGTTCGGCATGAAGTCGCGCCACTCCAGCAGGCCCTCCGTGACGGCCTGGTTGAGCACCGGACGGCTCTGCGGGTCGGCGTAGCCGATCAGCTCCACCGCCACCCGGTACGGCTGGAGCAACCGGGCCACCTCGACGGCGTCCATCACGCCCCGTGCCCTGGACAGCCAGCCCAGGTACACCACCCGGTCGTCGCCGGGCGGCGTGACCGAGTCGGGCACCCAGGTCTCGTTCGGCACGATCAGGTGGGCGTGCTTGAACCGGCCCGCGTAGGCCGTCTCGGCCAGCAGCAGGTGCAGGTGGCGCTCCGCCATGCTCTCCAGCATCCGGGCGAGGAACCGCATCGGGGGACGCAGCGGCGACGGCAGCCACGGCTTGAGCGAGAGCGTCGCCGGGGTGTCCTCGTGCACGTCCCAGACCACGGGCGGGCGGTTGCGCACGCCCCAGATCGCGAACAGCAGCTCGGGGTCGTGCACCACCACGAGATCGACCTTGCGCCGCATGCGCTTGAACAGCTTGCGGGCGGCCCAGACCGCGGCCACGCGCTTACGCTGCGCGGCCCTGGGCAGATCGACGCCGTTGACCCAGGGACGGGGGACGACCCCGTGGGCGGTGAACGAGGCGGCATACGTGACCTCATGACCGGCATCCACGAGGGCACGAATCTGCCTGTGCAGAATCCTCGCGTCCTCGGGGTTATGCACCACCGTCATGACGAGCACGTGCACTGCGCGCAACCCTCCGTCGCTACAGCCGCTCGACGCGTTCACCCTCGGTGAGAACACCGCGGGTGTCGAGCACGAGCCTGGCCTTCGCCTCGACCATGTCGAGGTCGAACGCGGCGTGCTGCTGCAGCAGCAGCGTCACGTCGGCGTCGACCACGGCCTCGGCCAGATCCTCTTCCCGTGGCACCGGGGTGCCGTCAACTGACCACTCCAGAACATACGGGTCGATGAACGAGAGCTCGGCGCCCAGTTCCAGCAGCGCACGCGCCACCGGCAGGGCCGGGGTCTCCCGATCGTCGGCGATGTCCGGCTTGTAAGTCACGCCGAGCATAACCACCTTGGCGCCATTTACGGCCTTTTTATGCCTGTTGAGCAGACGCTGTACCCGTGCCACCACATAGGACGGCATCCGCTCGTTGATCTCCTGGGCCAGCTCGACGAACCTGAACGGGTAGCCGAGCTTGCGCACCGTGTAGGACAGGTACGACGGGTCGACGGGGATGCAGTGACCGCCGACACCGGGACCGGGCAGGAACTTCTGGAAGCCGAACGGCTTGGTGGCCGCGGCCTCGATCGACTCCCACAGGTCGATCCCGAGCTCGTCGCAGAAGATCGCCATCTCGTTGACGAGGGCGATGTTGACGTGCCGGTAGGTGTTCTCCAGCAGCTTGGCCATCTCGGCCTCGCGAGTGCCGCTGACCGGCACGACCTGCTCGATGAACTGGCCGTAGAACGCCGTCGCGCGGTCGCGGCAGGTGTCCGTGTAGCCCCCGACCACCTTGGGCGTGTTGCGCAGCCCGAACTTGGGGTTGCCCGGGTCGATCCGCTCGGGCGAGAAGGCCAGGTGGAAGTCTTCCCCTGCCACCAGGCCCGAGCCCTCCAGGATCGGGCGGGCCACCTCGTCGGTGGTGCCCGGCCACGTCGTGGACTCGAGCACGACCAGCGTGCCCTTGCTCAGGTTGCGCGCGACCGTACCGGTGGCGCCCTCGACGGAGGACAGGTCCGGGCGGTGGTCCTCGTCCAGCGGGGTGGGCACGCAGATGACGATCGTGTTGCTCCGGGCCAGCACGGATTCGTCGAGTGTGGCGCTGAACCCGTTGGCCAGCATGTGCTCGAGGTCGGCGTCGGTCAGGTCATCGATGTAGGACTGTCCGGCGTTGAGCGCCTCGACCTTGCGGGGGTCGACGTCCACGCCGACGACCCGCAGACCGGCGGCGACCGCCTCCTTGGCAAGAGGCATGCCGACGTAGCCCAGACCGATGACAGCCAAGTCGATTTCTGTCACAGCTGTGCCTTAGGGAGCCGGAAACAACACTTCATGGTCGCAAAGGTTATCTCAAGTCCACCTAGCTCACGCCTAATGCGACCGAACCCGTCAGAACAGACAGCCAATTCCAAGGTCATGATTCGGCAATGGAACGGTAAAGAGCCTGGTAGGTTTCGGCAACGCGACCCCAAGTACGCTTGGCGGCCACCTCGGCCCGGCCCGCCTCACCCATCGCCGCACGCCTGGCCGGGTCCTCCCTGAGGCCGGCGAGCGCCTTGGCCAGCGCGGCCGGATCGCCCGGCGGCACCAGCATCCCGGCGCCGTCAGAACCGACCAGCTCGGACAGCGCGGGCAGGTCGCTGAGCACGACCGGCTTGCCGAGCGCCATCGCCTCGACGGGCTTCAGCGGCGTGACGAGCCTGGTCACCCGCAGGTCCTCGCGCGGGCAGGAGAAGATGTCGATGGCCGCCTGAGCCTGCAGGGCCTCGTCGGGGCCCACCCGTCCCGGCAGGAGCGCGTTCGTCAGCCCCAGCTCCTCGACCAACTCCAGCAGGGCCGGACGCTCGGTACCGTCGCCCACGATGAGCACCCGCACCGGCGAGCCCTCGTCGCGCAGCAGCGCCGCGGCCCGCAGCAGCGTCGCGAACCCCTCGTAGCCCACGATGCTGGACACCGAGCCGACGACGATCTCGTCCCTCGCGATGCCCATCGCCGACCTGAACGTCTCGCCGTCGTAGGAGGCCGTGAGCAGCGAGTCGTCGACCGCGTTGGGTGCCAGGAAGATCCGCTCCCTGGGCACGCCCCGCTCGACGATCTCCGTGGCCATGGTCTCGGCCAGCGTGACGACCGCGTCGGCCTCGCGCATCAGGAACGCCTCGCGCTCGCGCTGGAGCACGTGCCGCTGGCTGCCGATCCGGCCGGGGTCGCGGGAGGCCCAGGTCTCCTCCAGGAAGCCGCGGACCTCGTAGACGAACGGCGTGCCCGTCCGGTCGCGTACGGCGTGCGCGATGGAGCCGTTGCGGTGGTCGGTGGCGGCGTGCAGGACCTGGGGCCGGAGCTCCTTGACGAGCTTGGTGACCCCCTCGGCGCCCCTGATGATCCGCCCCTGGGTCTCGAACGGCATCTCACCGTGCCCGTCGGGCAGCAGCCGGTGGTAGGGGATACCCTCGAGCTCCTCGAACGGCGCCGCGTCGGCGTGCCCCTGCAGCATCGGCCAGCCCCAGCTGGTCACCACGTGCGGATCGAGGCCCTTGGCCTGCTGCGCCGTGACGATGCGGTGCGTACGGACCGTGTAGCCGGCCTGCGTGTACGGCAGGGCGTTGGTGACGCAGTGCAGGACCCGCCCGGCCACCCGGTCCACGACGGCCACCTTGGGGCCAGGCGGGATCGGGTCAGGGCTGATCGCGGCCAGCTCACCCCGGTAGTAGGCGGCCCTGCGCTTGACGAAGGGGTATTTGGTGTGCGCTTCGAGCACGGCCGCGGCCTCGGTGATCCGGCCCTGGTCCCAGTGCTCCTTGGCCTCGTTCCACGGCCCCTTGAGCACCCGCATGCTGAACTTGCGGACCGCGCGCCTGGCCCGGCGGGCGACCGGCCAGGCGACCTTGCCCACGACAGGGCGGAGCGCCGGCGGGAGGGACTCGGCCGCCGCCTGCGCGACGCGCACCGGATCGGCCTTCACCTTCGTCATGACGACGCGGGAGACGATGATCGGATGCTGTACGAAGCCCTTGAGAAGGCCGCCGACACCGGCACGAGCGGACTTGGCGGATACCTTGCCGTTAGGTCTGGGAGAGTCTTCACGACTGGCGTCGGATGCCACGCGGTGACCGTACCATAGGCAGCGTTTTTTCCCTTCCGCTATGAAAGGCGAGGTCAATGAGGGAGAACCCCCTGGTCCTGCACGTTCTGGGCGCCCGTCCCAACTTCGTGAAAGCGGCCCCGGTGGTGCGAGCACTCGGTGAACTCGGCGTGCGGCAGGGCATCATTCACACCGGTCAGCACTACGACGCGCTGATGTCCGACGTGTTCTTCGCCGATCTGGGGCTCCCGGAGCCGGTGGCCAATCTCGGGGTCGGCTCGGGCAGTCACGCGAAGCAGACCGCGGCGCTCCTCGTCGGTCTGGAGGAGGTCGTCCTCGAGCACGATCCCGACCTGGTGGTGGTCTACGGCGACGTGAACTCCACGCTGGCCGCGATCCTGGTCTGCGCCAAGCTGGGGATCCCCACCGCGCACGTCGAGGCGGGCCTGCGCTCGTTCGACCGGGGCATGCCGGAGGAGGTCAACAGGATCGTCACCGACTCCCTGTCGGACCTGCTCTTCGCCACCTCGCCCGACGCGCTGTCGCATCTGGCGGCCGAGGGCGTGCCCGCCGGCAAGGTGCACCTGGTGGGCAACCCCATGATCGACAGCCTCTTCTCCGCGCTGCCCGCACTGGACCCGGCGCCCGTGGTGGCGCGGCTGGACATACCGGCTCGTTATGCCGTGGCGACCCTGCACCGCCCGGCGAACGTGGACACCCCAGAGGCCGCCAAGGAGCTGGTCTCGGCCGTGCTGGACGTCGCCCGCCAGATCCCGATCGTGGTGCCGATCCACCCCAGGGGACGCACCCGGCTGGCCGAGGCGGGCCTGGTCGACGGCCCCTCGGTCAAGGTCATCGAGCCGCTGGGCTACGTGGACTTCCTCTCGCTCGTCCGGGGGGCCGCGCTGGTGGTCACCGACTCGGGCGGCGTGCAGGAGGAGACGACGATGCTGGGCGTGCCGTGCCTGACGGTCCGGCCCAACACCGAGCGGCCGATCACGATCACCCACGGCACGAACCGCCTCGTCACCCCGGCCCTGCTGCCGGCCGCCGCCGGGAAGGCCCTGTCCGACGGGGCCGCGACGCCGTCGGGCGAGCTGCCGCCGCTGTGGGACGGCGCCGCCGGGCCGCGCATCGCCCGCGTCATCTCGGCCTGGCTCAAGGGGGACAACCTGTCGCCGGCCGCACAGGGTGTGCGTTCCGAATAAGCCCCTCATTCCGTACGGTCTCCGCCGTACCATGACATACCTCCGCTAAGCGATAAGGCGTATCTCCATGGCCGAAACCCCCGAAGAGCCCACGTACCAGCGACTCGGTCCGGTGAACTGGCTGCCCGAGGAGCGCAAGCTCATCGAGCGCTACGAGGCGGAGGTCAGGGAGCTGCGCCGCAGGCTGGAGATAGCTGAGGCCAAGGCCGCCTACGCCAACTGGAAGCTGGAGGCCACCCAGGCCAAGCGCACCTTCAAACTGGGCGAGGCGCTGGGTTCGAAGAGCCCGGGCAAGGTGCTGGAGGCGGTCAGGTCCAAGGACCGGGCACCCAAGGCACCGATCCCGGTCACCTTGGCCGTCGCGGCGGCCAACCACCGGCCGCCGCTGGTCGAGGTGCCGACGGTGAAGTGGCCGACCGGGCCGGTGAACCGGCCCGACCTCAAGGTGGCCGTCATCCTGGACGACTTCTCGAGGATGGCGTTCAGGTACGAGTGGGACCAGATCGAGTTCGGGCTCAAGGACTGGCCGGCGATCTTCGCGGAGAAGCGGCCTGACCTGCTGTTCTGCGAGTCGGCCTGGCATGGGAACCAGGGCCGCTGGCGCTACCAGATGACCGGGACGAACGCCCCCAAGGACCCGCTGCGCGATCTCGTGGCGTGGTGCAAGGCCGAAGGGATCCCGACGGTCTTCTGGAACAAGGAGGACCCGCCGAACTTCGAGTTCTTCATCGACACGGCCCGGCTGTTCGACTACGTGTTCACCTGCGACGGTGACATGCTGCCGAAATATCGTGAAACTCTGGGCCACGATCGGGTGGACGTGCTCCAGTTCGCCGCCCAGCCGCGCGTGCACAACCCGATCCAGCAGCGGCAGGGCCGCCTGCACGACGTCGTCTTCGCCGGCATGTACTTCCGCGACAAGCATCCCGAACGCCGTGAGCAGATGGAGACGGTCGTCGACCCGATCCGCGAGCTGGGCCTGCACATCTTCGCCCGCAACGGCGAGGTCGACGAGAAGTACGCCTGGCCGGAGAAGTACCGTCCGCACATCGTGGGCGAGCTGCCCTATGACCAGATGCTCGCGGCCTACCGCATGTACAAGGTCTTCCTCAACGTCAACTCGGTGCTCGACTCGCCCACGATGTGCGCGCGCCGCGTGTTCGAGCTGTCGGCCTGCTCGACGCCGGTCGTCTCGGGCTGGTCCCGGGCGATCGAGGAGACGTTCGGCGAACTGCTGCCGATCGCCCGCGAGCCGGTCGAGTCGTACAACCAGGTGCTGCACCTGATCAACAGCCCGGAGCTGCGGGCCCGGATGGGGCACCTGGCGATGCGCGAGGTGTTCGACAAGCACCTGTTCACGCACCGGGTGGACCAGATACTCCAGTTCCTCGGGCAGCCTGTCACGGCGCGGCCCCGGTCGATCTCCGTGGTGCTGCCGACCAACCGGGCGGCGCAGATCGAGCACGCGATCTCCTCGGTGGCCAAGCAGATCCACCGGCCGCTGCAGCTCGTCATGGTCCTGCACGGCCTGGACATCGACCCGGTGGTGGTGGCCGACAAGGCCCGCATGGCGGGCATCTCCGACGTCGTCGTGCTGCCCGCCTCGGCCGAACTGTCGCTGGGCGCCTGCATGAACCTGGGCATCTCCGCCGCCGACGGCGACCTGATCGCCAAGATGGACGACGACAACCTGTACGGCGAGCACTACCTGTCGGACCTGGTCAGGTCGTTCGACTACACCGACGCGGAACTCGTCGGCAAGGGCGCCCACTACTCCTACTTCGAGGGCCTCAACACCACCATGCTGCGGCTGCCGGGGCTGGAGCACCGCTACTCCTTCCTCGTGCAGGGCGGGACGTTCCTCGGCAAGGCGGACATGTTCCGGTCGTACGGCTTCGCGGACATCACCCGAGGCGAGGACACGCACCTGGTCCGCAGGCTGAAGGAGGACAGCGTCAAGATCTACTCGGCGGACCGGTTCAACTTCGTCTACTGGCGCAGCGCCGACGCCGCCATGCACACCTGGCAAGCCGACCACATCAAGCTAACTCGCAATGCGCAGTTTTCTTTTGTCGGCCGTCCGGACGCTCACGTGCTTATTTGATCTTCTTTTACGGCCGGCCCGGTGGGCCCCACCCGCCGTACGGGGCTGGGGCCTGTCCAGGGGCACGCTTCTCCGGTGGAGCGGGTTTCCCGCCGTGACGTGCGTCTTCTTGGCCGGTGGAGTTGTCGCCGCTCTCCGTCAGACTGGGTAGTCCTTCAGCTTGATGGCGTTCGCTGCCTTCGTCGTCATGTTGTTCAGCAGGCCGATGAACGCCTTCGTTGTAAGGATCTTGTGGGCAGCGTCGCGGAGGGTGATTCCTCTGCTTGTCTTCGGGGCGAAGAAGCTGCCTGCGTTGCCGGCCACGCGTTGGCAGGCTTTGGCGTAGGGGCGGATGGCCGTCTCATACGCGGCGAAGGCCGCTTCGTGGTCGGCGTTCGTGGCCAGTTCGCCGGCCAGGACGTAGGAGGCGATCAGCGACATGCCCGCGCCCATGCCGCCCATCGTGGCGCCGTAGCCGGCGTCTCCCACCAGGGCCACTCGGCCCTTGGTGAAGTGGTCCATGTGGACCATGCTGATCGAGTCGAAATAGAAAGTGCTCGACTCGTCGAGTGCCTTCAGGAGAGTCGGCATCTCCCAGCCCATTCCTGCGAAGGCGTTCGCCACGCACTGCTTCTGACGGGCGACGTCCCTGTAGTGGTAGGTCAGTGGCTTGGAGGCGAAGACGCAGACGACGTTGGCACCTTCCGGGGTGGCGTCCACCAGGGCGCCCCGGCCGGGCTCGCTGTAGAGGACGGCACGGTTCGCGACGCTCGGGTGGTCCGGCGCGGTGTAGAGGGCCACGTAGTAGTCCGAGGACTTGACGTAGTCGTCCTCGGGGCCGAAGGCGAGGCGTCTGACGTTCGAGTGCAGGCCGTCGGCGCCGATCACCAGGTCGTAGGTGCCCTTCCTGCCGCTGTCGAGGGTGATGTCCACGCCGCCCGCGGTCTCGGTGAGTGTGGCGATCGAGTCGTCGAAGATGTACTCGGCGCGGTCCTTGGTCAGGTTGTACAGCAGGCGGCTCAGGTCGCCCCGGGCGATCTCCACCTCGCCGCCGGTGAACGAGGCGGGCAGGGACACCCTTGTTGCGCCGGTGACGTCGATGATGTCCAGGGGGCCGGGGGTGGTCTGCCAGCGGCGGATCTCCTCCAGGATGCCCATCCGCTTCAGCATGGTCATGTGGGCCTCGCCGCGGAAGTCGACCGCCTGGCCGCCCTCGCGCAGGGCCGGGGCGCGCTCCACGACCGTGACCCGGTGGCCGGCGCGGGTCAGCCAGTAGGCGAGCGCGGGGCCCGCCAGGCTGGCGCCGGAGATCAGGATGTTCTTGCTGTTCATGGGGGTGCTCCCTCGTCGTCGGCTTCCGATGACAGGAAGCCTCGGGGAGGGCGCGCACCGCGCACGCACCGTTCACGCACCGGCCCATTGGTGACCGGTCAGGGCGGTGTCATCGGGTGATGCGGGCGAGGTTCTGGTCGGCCAGGCCGGCGAGTTCGAACAGGTCGGCGGGCGCCACCTGCTGCCCGACGACGAGCATGCTCATGATGACCTTGCCGCGCCGGATGACCACCGAGCCGACCTGCGCGGCCCTGCGGCCGCCCGACGCGGTGGTCAGGTAGGCGCGCGACTCGTCGCCCCGCCTGGGCATGTCCAGCGCGCGCGTGCGGTAGGTCACCCGGGTGCCGTGCACGACGGCCCCGTAGGCGGCGCACTGCGCGGGCAGCGGCGCGGGGAAGGCGGACGCGGGCATCGACACCAGCGCCTGGGTGATCGAGCCCCGGTCGGAGGAGAACGCGACCACGGCGGCGGGCGCGCGGCCGACCTCGGGCCTCGCGGCGTCGAGCTGGGCCGCCCCGGCGCACTCGGGCCGGTCGAGCTTGGCCTGGCGAACGGCGTCGAGCCCCTGCTTGGTGGACTTGAGCGAGCCGAACGCCCCGATCTCCGGCCCGTACGCCAGGCTCATGCCCTTGGGGGTGGGCAGCAGGCCGGCCCGGAGCCTGGCCGCGCCGGGCGCGGGCCGGGACGGGGACGGAGCGGCCGACGGGGGCGCGGACGGCATCGGGGGTGCCTCCACGACCTCATCGGCGGCACATCCCGACATGACCATCATGCTCAGACAAAGGATGGAAAAGGCCTTAAGCATGAATTCTCCACCTCACTCAAGCGACTTACCATAAAACGCTAGAGGAAGTGCGGACTAACGAGCTGAGTAACGGCGCTATTCGCGGAATTCAGGGGTTTCGCGAACGACCTCGGAGTTTGCTCCATTGGGTGTGGGTGGCGCGGGTACGGCTTGCTCCGCTGCGGGCCGGTTGAGCAGCGTCCTGGCCAGGCCCAGACCGGCGCCGCCGAGCGTGAGCGCCTTGGCCAGCATCTCCTCCACGCCCTGAGCGCCGTTGAGCACCACCATGTGCTCGACGTTGCCGAACGCCTTGGCGCCCGCCTCGACCACCTCGGGCCAGCGCTCGGCGAGCTGCTGGGCGACGACCGCCTCCTGGTTGCTGGCCAGCGCTTCGGCGCGGGCCTTGATGGCGTCGGCCTGCGCCAGGCCCTTGGCCCGCGCCGCGTCCGCCTCGGCCATGCCACGCAGCCTGGTCGCCTCTGCCTCGGCCTCTCCGCGCAGCCGGATGCTCTCCGCCTCGGCCTGAGCCCGCGACACGGCGGCGCGGCGGTCCGCGTCGGCGAGCGTGACCTGCTCGTAGGCCCGCGCGTCGGCCGGTCTGCGCACCTCTCCTTCCAGGCGCTTCTCCGCGAGCTGCGCCTCCAGCTCGGCGGCCGTCGTCTGCTGGACCACGACCTCCTGGCGCGCGGTGGCGTCGGCGAGCGGCCCGGCCTGCTTCGCCTTGGCCGCGGCCCGATCCATCTCCGCCTGGTAGCCGGCCTGCTGGATCTTGGCCTCACGGATCGCGGCCGACTTCTTGATCTGGGCCTCCTGCTCGGCGGCGTTGGCCTCCTGGTCGCGCTGCGCCTCGGCGGTCCTGGCCAGCGCCGACACGGCGGCGGCGTGCGGGCGGCCGAGGTTGATGATGTAGCCGGTGGCGTCCTCGATCTCCTGGACCTGCATCGAGTCGACGATCAGGCCGAGCTTGCTCATCTCGTCGGAGGAGGAGGTGCGGATCTCGTTGGTGAGCGCGTCGCGGTTGATGATCAGGTCCTCGACCGTGAGGTTGCCGATGATCGAGCGGAGGTGGCCGGAGAAGAGCTGGTGTGTCTTGTCGTCCACGGTCTTCTGCTGATCGAGGAAGCGCCGCGCCGCGTTGGCGATGGAGGCGAAGTCGTCGCCCACCTTGTAGATGACGACCCCGCGTACGTGTACGGGGATGCCCTGCTTGGTCACGCAGTTGACTTCGAGCGCGGAGACCCGGCTGTCGAGCGAGATGCGGCGCGCGGTCTGGAACCCGGGGACGACCAGCGCGCCCTTACCCGTGACGATCTTGAAGCCGAGTGTCTCCCTGCCCCGCGCGCCTAAGCCGGAGATGATGATCGCCTCATTGGGCTCGGCGACGCGCCAGATCAGTTTGAAGGCGACGATGGCGACGAGGACCAGAGCGGCGACGATGCCGGTGGGGATCAAGTCCATGGCTACTCCCAGGAAGAAGTCACTGCCGACCAGACTTCCCGGCTCACCTTTTTGCGATGGTACGCCGGGTTATTCGGTTTTTCCAGAAGATTCCGAGCCGTTCGGGGCCGCGCCGTTGAGCAGCGCCCGGGCCAGGCCGAGCCCGGTGCCGCCGAGGGTGAGCGCCTTGGCGAGCATCTCCTCGACGCCTTGGGCGCCGTTGAGCACGACCATGTGGTCGACGTTGCCGAACGCCTTGGCGCCCGCCTCGACCACCTCGGGCCAGCGCTCGGCGAGTTGCTGGGCGATGACCGCCTCCTGGTTCTCCTTCAACGCCTGCGCCCGCGCGCTGATGGCGTTCGCCTCCGCCAGGCCCTTGGCCTGCGCGGCCTCCGCCTCGGCGAGCCCGAGCGCCTTCGCCGCCTCGGCCTGGGCGAGCCCGCGTGCCTTGGCGGCCTGGGCCTCGGCCTCTCCGGCGACCTTGGTGGCCGCGCCCGCCGCCTCGCCGCGCAGCCGTACGGACTCGGCGTCCGCCGCGGCGGCCTGCTTGACCTGGGAGGCCTGCGCGACGGCGCGCAGCTCGGTCTCCTTGGCCTCCGCCTCGGCCTGGGCGATGCGGGCGTCGCGCTCGGCCTGGGAGAGCGTGACGGTCTCGTAGGCCTTGGCGTCGGCGGGCTTGCGTACCTGCGACTGCAGCCGCTGCTCCGACAGTTGCGCCTCCAGCTCGGCGGCCCTCGTCTCCTGGACGACGACCTCCTGCCTGGCGGTCGCCTCGGACAGGGGGCCCGCCTGCCTGGCCTTGGCCGCCGCCTGGTCGATCTCGGCCTGGTAGCCGGCCTGCTGGATCTTGGATTCGCGTACGGCGGCCGCCTTGCGCGCGGCGGCGACCTGCTCGGCCTCGGTGGCCTCCTGGTCGCGCTGGGCCTCGGCGATGCGGGCCACGGAGGCGACCTTGGCGGCGTGCGGCTTGCCCAGGTTGACGATGTAGCCGGTCTCGTCGTCGATCTCCTGGATCTGCAGCGAGTCGACGATCAGGCCCAGCTTGCTCATCTCGTCGGCGGCCGACGCCCTGGTCTCGCTGGTCAGCCGCTCCCTGTTGAGGATCAGGTCCTCGACGGTCAGGTTGCCGATGATCGAGCGCAGGTGGCCGGTGAACAGCTCGTGGATCGCGCCGGTCATGAAGTCCTGCTGGTCGAGGAAGCGCCGGGCGGCGTTGGCGATCGAGGACAGGTCGTCGCCCACCTTGTAGATCACCACGCCGCGGATGTGCACGGGGATGCCCTGCTGCGTGACACAGGAGACCTGGAGATTGGCCGCTCTGGTGTCCAGGCGCAGCCTCCTGGCCGTCTGGAAGCCGGGCAGCACGGCCGTACCCTTACCGGTAATGATCTTGAAGCCGAGGCTGTCAGGGCCCTCGCCGCGCCTGCGCGCGGCCAGACCGGAGATGATCAGGGCCTCGTTGGGCTCGGCGACCCGCCAGACGGCCTTGAAGAGCAGAATCAGCACGATGACGGCGGCGAGGATGCCACCGCCGAGGACGAAGAGCTCGGGGGACATCGGAGCCTCCCTATACGAGTGCCCGGGCGACGTAGACCGTCCGCGGCGGGAAGTAATCCACCACGATCACGATCGTTCCGACGGGGAACTCCTCATCAGGCACGGTCGGATGAGCGTAGAAAGCCTCGACGCCACCCCTGACCGGCACCATGACCTCGCCGACGAGACCAGGGCCGATCTTGCCTGTGACCCTGCCCTGCTTGCCGACCACCGGACTCCCCCCGTCGTGATATTTCGGACGCTACTCCAAACAGGCATTCGCGGTAATAGGTCACGCAAAATGTTTCTCCAAGCACTGCGCGGGAGGACGCGGCTTTTACCCGGAGTCGTGATGATCAGCGCATGAGTGACATGAACTCGCACTCGGCGCGTGACCTCGGGATGAACCGGCCTATTACCCGCCGCGACTTCTTGGACGGCGTCGCCGTGGTGGCAGGGACGATGGCCCTGGGCGCATCGGCGGGCTGCGGCGCGCCGCGGCCGGGCGGATCGGCCGTCATCGGGTCCCAGGCGCTGCTCGTCCCCCAGGACGTGGGCTCTCCGGCGAGCCTCACCGGCCTCCGGGGCGGCACGCCGGAGGCGCTCAGCGTCCCGCACGCGCTCCGCGACGGCCGCTTCTGGGAGCACGCGGGCTCCCCCGTGCCCACGGGCGAGCACTACGACCTGGTGGTGGTCGGCGGGGGCATCAGCGGGGTGAGCGCGGCCTTCGAGTGGCGCCGGCAGAGCCCGGAGGCCCGCATCCTGATCCTGGACAACCACGACGAGATCGGCGGGCACGCGCGGCGCAACGAGTTCCGTCCCGCCGGGCGCGACGGGGTGCTGGTCGGCTGCGGCGGCTCGCGCTCGATCCGGCTGCCCTCGGTGTGGACGCCCGAGGGCAAGGAGCTGCTCGACCTGCTCGGCGTCAAGCTGGAGAAGCTGGGCGGCTACCTAGACGAGCACCTGTACGCCGGCCTCGGGATGCACCGCAGCGTGATGTGCGACCGGGAGACGTTCCGGGCGGACCATCTCGTCCGTCTCACCCCGGGCGTGGAGCCCAGGCAGTGGGTCCAGCGGCTGCCGGTCGCCGAGCAGGCCAAGAAGGACCTCGTCATGCTGCACGAGAACCCGCCGGACTGGTTCCCCGGGCTGTCGCCGGAGCGGAAGGAGGAGCGGCTGGCGGAGGTGACCTACTCGGACTTCCTGCTGCGGGTCTGCCGGGTGCACCCCGACGTCGAGCTGTTCTTCCGGACCATGCCGAGCGTCGCATGGGGATACGGCACGCAGGCGTTCGGCGCGATCGACGCCTGGGGCAGCGACTATCCGGGGTTCGGCGGTCTGGGGCTGGACGCCGGCAAGCCGTCGCGGTTCAGCTCGCCCAGCCTGAAGAAGGAGTGGAAGGTCGCCGACCGGAACGTCTACCACTTCCCTGAGGGCAACCAGGCGCTGGTCCGCATGATGCTGGGCCGGATGATCCCCGGCTTCGCCGGCTCCACCACCATGGACGGCATCACCACCGCCGCCTTCGACTACGGCCGGCTCGACCTGCCCGCGAACCGGGTCCGCTTCCGGCTGTCGAGCCCCGTCGTCTTCGCGCGCAACAACGGCTCACCCGACACCGCGACCACCGCGACCGTCGGCTACTTCGACGGCCACCGGGTCAGCACGGTCCACGCCGGAGCGGTCGTCCTGGCCTGCTGGAACATGGTCATCCCCTACCTCGTCCCCGAGCTGCCCGAGAACCAGAAGCAGGCGCTGCGCGACGCGGTCAAGATGCCGGTGCTGGACGCCGCGGTACAGCTGCGCGGCTGGGAGGCGTGGCGGCGCCTCGGCATCGACCGCACCCGCTGGACGGGCGCCTACTGGTGCCTGTCGGAGCTCGACCACCCGGTCGGCCTGCCCGGCTACCAGCACCCGAAGGACCCGGGCGAGCCGATCAGCGTGCGCATGCTGGCCGCGCCGTGCCAGTCGGAGCTGGGTCCTGGGCCGGGCGCCGCCGTGGGCCGGCAGGAGCTGCTCAGCACGCCCTACAGCCGGCTGGAGTACTCCATCCGCGACCAGCTCGCCCGGCTGCTCGGCCCCGGTGGCTTCGACCCGGCCACGGACGTCGAGGCGATCACGGTCAACCGCTGGGGCCACGGGTACTCCCCGGAGTACTGCCGCCCGTGGCACTCCTTCTATCCCGACGGCCCGTTCCCCGCCGACACCGCGCGCCGGCGCTTCGGCAGGATCGCGATCGCCAACTGCGACTCCGTGCCGGCCGCCCGCGCCGACGCGGCCATCTCCGCCGCCCATCTGGCCGTCGCGGAGCTGCGGACCTGAGTTACCGATCCAGCGTGTCGAGGCTGGCCTGCCAGAGCCGCTCCGCCAGGCCGGGGTCGGACATCGTGTCCGGGACCCGCTCCGGGGCCTGCTTCGCGAAGTAGCGCCCGGCCCGCTTCTCGCCGTCGGCGTGCGTCGCCAGGTGCACCAGCGTGCGCGCGCCGTACTCGGGCGGCTTGGCGTATCCGGGCACCGCCAGGAACATCCGCATGATCCACGTCTCCGCCGCGAACCCGCTGCGGATCACACCCGGATGGAAACAGGTGGCCGCCACCCCGCGGGCCGCCAGCGCGACGGTGAACAGGGCATTCGCCTGTTTCGTATCGCCGTACTGGAGCCAGCCGTTCCATCGTCGCTGCTCACGCGACAGGTCGGCCGGATCGATCCGGCCGCTTCTGCCTGCCCGCGAAGAAGTGGTGACTACCCTGTCAACCAGATCTGTTAGAGAATGGGTCAGCAGAAAGGGGGCCAGATGGTTGACCTGAATCATCAGTTCGTGACCGTCCACCGTAATCTGGCGCCGCGGACTCATCACGCCCGCGTTGTTGGCCAGCACGGCAATGCGTCCATAACGTTCACGCAGCACCGACGCAAGCCTACGAACGTCGTCAAGCGATGTGTAATCGCAGGTCAAAACATCGGCTTCGGATCCGCTCAGCCCGTCGGCCACGGCTTTGAGCCGAGACTCGTCCCGGCCGACGAGCACCACCCGGTGTCCCCGTCGTGACAGCTCGCCCGCCGCCGCGGCGCCGATGCCGGCACTTGCCCCAGTAATCACGCTAATCAACGCGTTCCTCCCCCTGCGCCGGAAGCATAATCGGTGCTAGTCTCCTGTGCGATCTTCCGGAGGTGTGTTTACACAGAGTGTGGAAATGCCCCTCGACTCCGAGGTTGGGACATGGGCTCGCAAAACCGGTCAATTCGGTTCAAGATCTTCTTATTACTGTTGCTACCCCTCCTGTCTCTGAGTGCGCTCTGGGGCTTTGCCCTCAATCTCACCGTGGGTGACGGTCAAGCCCTCCTAAGAGCCAACACGCTTTATCAGACTATTGGTGTCACCTCCACCGACCTGGGCTTACAGCTCCAAGCCGAGCGGGCCCAATCGGCCGTGGCGGTCACCACCCGTCAACTCACCCAAGAGCTCGGAGCGCAGCGCGCCGGCACCGACAAGTCCGTCGCCCGCTTCCAGAAGTCCGCTGTCGAGGCGGGCGACGCGATCCTGCCCGACCTGCGCGGCTCCCTCGACACCCTCAACGGCGAGCTCAACCGGCTCGGCTCCATCCGCGCCGACATCGACGGCGGCAACAGCTCCCGGCTGACGAGCCTCAACGAGTACAACCGGGTCCTCGACGCCATCTTCCGGCTCTATGACCACCTCATCTCGCTGCCCGATCTGCAGATCTTCCAGCAGGCGTCGTCGCTGCAGGCCATGGGCAACGCCCGGGAGATCATCGCCAGGGAGCACGCGCTCGTCAGCGGCGCGCTCATCGACCACCGGGTGACCGAGCCGGAGCTCACCGAGTTCACCGAATACGTCGCGACCCGCAAGTTCCTCGCCGCCCGTGGCCAGGCCGGGCTCGACACGGCGCTCCGCAAGCCGTACGAGCAGATCTTCGCCGGCGAGGCGTTCAGGGACTTCACGGCGATGGAGACGCGCATCATCGCGACCGGCGCCCCGCCCGCCGACGCCGCGGCTTGGAACGCGACCGTGGACCGGCTCACGGTGCAGCTCGACCGGCTGGGCGTGTCGTCCTCCGAGGTGCTGAGCGGGCGCGCGCTCGACGCGGCCGGCGCGACCATGGTGAAGATCGGCAGCGCGGGCGGTCTCGGGCTGATCGCCGTGCTCGCCTCCATCATCATCTCCGTACGCTTCGGCCGCCGCCTCGCCGGCGAGCTGGCCGCGCTCAGGTCCGCGGCCGTGGAGCTGTCCGACGAGCGGCTGCCCGGCCTCGTCGACCGGTTGAGCCGGGGCGAAGAGGTGAACGTCAAGGAGGAGGCCAAACCGCTCAAGGTCAGCGGTGCCGCCGAGATCGTGGACGTGGCCAAGGCGTTCGGCTCCGTGCAGCGCACCGCCGTACGGGCCGCCGTGAGCCAGGCCGCGATGCGGCGCGGCATCGGCCAGGTGTTCCTCAACCTGGCCAGGCGCAAGCAGGGCCTGCTGCACCGCCAGCTGGCGCTGCTCGACGGCATGCAGCGCCGTACGCACGACCCGGACCGCCTGGAGGAGCTCTTCCGCCTCGACCACCTGACGACGCGCATGCGGCGCCACGCGGAGAGCCTGATCATCCTGTCCGGCGCCGCCCCCGGCCGAGCCTGGCGCAAGCCGGTGCCCGTGGTCGACATCGTCAGGGCGGCCATCGCCGAGGTCGAGGACTACACCAGGGTCACCGTCGAGACCATGCCCGGCAGCGCGCTCGACGGCGCCACCGCCGCCGACCTCACCCACCTGGTCGCCGAGCTGGTCGAGAACGCCACCATCTACTCGCCGCCCACCACCACCGTGGTGGTCCGCGGCGACCTGGTGAGCAACGGCTACGCGATCGAGGTGGAGGACCGGGGCCTCGGGCTGTCGGCCGGCGAGTACGCCGCGTTCAACGCGCTGCTGGCCAACCCGCCGGAGTTCGACCTGGCCGACAGCGACAGGCTGGGCCTGTTCGTGGTGGCCAGGCTGGCCGAACGGCATGGCATCCAGGTGCTGATGCGCCGTTCGCCGTTCGGTGGCACCACCGCGATCGTGCTGGTGCCGCGGAGCCTGGTCAACGACCAGGCCGCACTGACGGCAGGCAGCGATGAGACGCCCGCGCTGCCCAGCCGTACGAAGAAGAAGGCGCTCGCAGTGGTGAACGGCACGCACGCCGGGCTGCCAAGGCGAGTGAAACAGGCCAACCTGGCACCCCAGCTCAAGGCGGACGAGCCGCCGGAGCCGGATCCGGAAGAGAAGACAGAACGCTCTCCCGATGAGGTACGGGACCTGTTCTCCGCCTTCCAGCGGGGAACCCAACGCGCCCGAGAAGAAGCGAATGAAGAGGGGGAGGCATGAGTGTGCCGACGACCAACACCGGTGAGCTGAACTGGCTCCTTGACGACCTGACGACCAGGGTCGCAGCCGTCAGGCAGGCGGTCATCCTGTCGACCGACGGCCTGGCGGTCGGCTACTCCAAAGGGCTGACCCGCGAGGACGCGGAGCATATGTCGGCCGTGGCCGCCGGGTTCCAGAGCCTGGCCCGCGGCACGGGACGGCATTTCGGCGGTGGCGACGTCCGCCAGACCATCGTCGAGATGGAGTCGGCGTTCCTCTTCGTGACGGCGGCCGGGCAGGGCACCTGTCTGGCCGTGCTGGCCGACGCCAACGTGGACGTCGGGCACATCGCGTACGAGATGGCGATGCTCGTCAAGCGGGTGGGCCAGCACATATCCACCAACCCCAGGGCGACATCGTCATGAAGGAACCCCCGCGGTGGCTTGACGAGGACGCGGGGCCGATCGTCCGGCCCTACGCCCTCATACGCGGGCGCACCAGAACCTCCGGAGAGGTGTTCGACCTCATCGCGAGTGTCTCGGTCGTCGGCGACCCGGCGCACCACGACCTCGAACCCGAGCAACAACTCATCCTGCGGGCCGCACGTAACCCGATCTCGGTGGCCGACGTGGCCGTCGAACTCGACCTGCCCGTAGGCGTCGTCCGAGTACTGCTCGGCGACCTGCGTGACCACGGCCTCATCTCGGTGACGTCGCCCTCAGAGACAGGCCCGCGCCCGAATGAGCGCATTCTCAAGGAAGTGATCAATGGACTCCGTGCTCTCTGAGGACCCCGTCGCGCTGAAGATTCTCATCGCCGGGGGGTTCGGCGTGGGCAAGACCACGCTGGTCGGATCGATCAGTGAGATCAGGCCGCTACGCACGGAGGAGGTGCTCTCCGATCGCGGTGTCGGCGTCGACGATCTCGACGGTGTGGAGGCCAAGACCACCACCACCGTCGCGATGGACTTCGGCCGCATCACGATCCGCGAGGGGCTGGTCGTGTACCTGTTCGGCACCCCCGGTCAGGAACGGTTCTGGTTCATGTGGGACGAGCTGTCCTACGGCGCGCTCGGGGCCGTCGTGATCGCCGACACCCGCCGGCTGACCGACTGCTTCCCGTCCGTCGACTACTTCGAGCAGCGCGGCACCCCGTTCGTGGTGGCCGTCAACTGCTTCGACGGCGCCGACCGGCACAGCGTGGACGACGTGCGGATCGCGCTCGACCTGGACGAGGACGTGCCCGTGCTGCTCTGTGACGTACGGCGGCGCACCTCGGCCAAGGAGGTCATGGTCACGCTGGTCGAGCACTCGCTGCGGACGCTGACGTCGGCGAACTAGCAGCGGCTAGAGCGCCCGCAGACCGTCGATCACTTCCCTGAGCAGGCTCTCCGTAGGGGTCGTGGCCTTGGAGAGCGGCGGACGGACCGACACCAGGCCGTAGTCGAGCAGATCTCCGAGCAGGACCCTGGCCACCCCCACGGGCAGGTCCAGCTCGGCGGCGATCTCGGCGACCGGCCTGGTCTGCCCGGTGACGCAGTCGACCAAGCGGCGGTGCCGGGCGCTCAGATCCGCCTTGGCCGGCGGCGGCTGACCGGTCGCCATCACGGTCGCCAGCAGGTCGAGTTCCGCGGGCGAGGAGGGCTTGGTGCGCCCCCTGGTCACCGCGTACGGCCGCACGACAGGTCCGGCCTCCTCGTCAACCCACTCGTCGGGCTCACGGGTCACGATTGGGATCCCCCATCCTGATCGCTGTCCTGCCGCCCGCGCTGCCAGCCGGACTGGAGTGAGGAGAGCAAGGCTCTGGCCTCCTCCGGCGAGCGGCCCGCGGACGAGCGTACTTCCGCCTGCTCAGGGGGCGCCTCCTTGAGCCGCTGCGACAGGTTGGCCTGCCGTACCCGGCGGGGCAGCTGCGATTCCTGGGAGCGCTCAGGGCCCGGCTTGGTCGTCCGCTGCCGGCGCGGGAGCTGGCCGGGGGCCGTCGTGTCCTCGGGCGTCCTGACCACGGAGACGGACACCGACTCCAGCTCGGGTGTCCGCACCGGCGTCGGGAGGGCCTGAATCAGCCCTGTGGGCACCAGGACGATCGCGGTGGTTCCGCCGTAGGGGGAGGGCTTGAGCGTGACCGTGATGCCGTGTCTGGCGGCCAGCATGCCGACCACCGCGAAGCCGAGCCGCTCGGTGTGCGACGCCTCGAACTCGGGCGGGCTCGCCAGTTGCTCGTTGACCGCCTGCCGGGCTTCGGCGGGCATGCCCAGGCCGCGGTCCTCGACCTCGACGGCGAAGCCCCTGCCGACCAGCTCGCCGCGGACCGAGACCTCGTTGCCCGGCGAGGAGAAGGCGGCGGCGTTCTCGATCAGCTCCGCGAACAGGTGCATGAGGTCGGCCACGGCCGCGCCGGAGACCCCGCACTCCGGCATCGGGTAGACGCGGACCCGGGTGTACTCCTCGACCTGCGCGGCGGCGCCGCTCAGCACGTCCTCGACCGGGATGACGCCGCGCCACCTGCGTCCGGCCGAGCCGCCGGAGAGGAGCACCAGGCCCTCGGCGTGGCGGCGCATGCGGGTCGTCAGGTGGTCGATCTTGAACAGCCGCGACAGCGCCTCGGGGTCCTCGGTCTCGCGCTGCATCTCGTCCAGCAGCTTGAGCTGGCGTTGCAGCAGCGACTGGCTGCGCCGGGCCAGGTTACGCAGCGCCTCGGAGACGCCCTGGCGCAACTTGGCCTGCTCGACGGCCGCGTCCACGGCGGTGTACTGGACGCTGTCGAACGCGTTCGCGAGGTCGTCGATCTCGCTCGTCGCGCCGTCGCACATCTTGATGGGCGGCACTTCGGCCTGGATGTCGACGCTCTGCCCCTGCCGCAGCTTCGTCACGACGCCGGGCAGCCTGATCTCGGCCAGGTCGAGGGCCGTACGGCGGAGCGCCGCCAGCTCACGGCTGATCCGCCGGCCCACCCGGACCGAGATGAAGATGGAGAAGGCGACCGCGATGAGGCCGAGGACGCCCGCCACGCCGGCCTGCACGATGATGCTGATGCCCGCCGGCTCCATCCGGGCCAGGAACCGGTCCCCGTTGTCCCAGATGACCTGCGTGTAGTCCTTCAGCACGGGGTCCGCCATGCCGCGCCAGACCGCCGGATCGACCGGCCGGCCCGAGACGTAGCCGTCCAGCGTGCGCTCCATCGCGGCCCAGCGCACGGAGTTGCTGAGCTTCTCGAACGGGACGCGCAGCTCGGTGTCGAGGTTGGCCATCGCCTTGGGGAACAGGTAGGTCCGCGTGCCGTCGATCCTGGCGAGCATGTGCATGTCGGCCATGGACGGCTTGCCGTTCGCCGCGACGATCAACGCGCGCTCGCGGTCCAGCAGCTCGCGTACCTCACTGGCGGCGATCAGGCCCTGCGCCTGCTGAGCCAGCCGGACGTCGGTGGCGAGGGTCAGCGACGGATACATGCGGTGGATCGAGTCGGAGATCGACGAGTACTCGGTGACCAGCCCACCGGGGCTCAGCCTGCGGTTGTCGACCTGCTTCCTGATCTCGGGCAGGCGCTCGACGGTCGCGAAGACCTCCTTCAGCCGCCCCTGCATCTCAGGGGTGAGGGCGGCCTGCGTCTTCTCCGTCAGTCCGTTGTCGCTGAGCCGCTTCTTGACCTCGTCGACCTTGGCGCGCGTGGTGCTCAGCGCGGCCGGGTCGGTGACGTTGCCGGAGATCACCTCGGCGGAGGCGAGGCGCTCCTGCTCGAGGGTGTAGACCAGGAAGTCGGCGTGATTGATGACGCCGTTCCAGATCGTGTCGACCTTCAGGAGGTTCAGAGCCTCACCGGAGGTGGTGCTCGCGGCGAAGCCCCAGAGTCCGACCAGGGATACCAGTGGGAGAACCAGCAGCGTCGAGATCTTGAATCTGATGGATCTGCCAGATGCCATGACGCCCGCTCCCGGATAGAAGATCGCGGGAGACAATAGCACCAATTGCGGCGGTTTTTAAGATCGACTAGCCACAAACTTCGGATATGTCCGGAAATTCACAGGTTGCTCGGCAATTGCTCGGCCCCACGCGAGCCGCACCAACCACGCCGCGAGCACCGCGAGCACCGCCACCTCCGCGCCCAGCAGTAACCGCTCCACCAGCCCGATCATCACCCGCTCGCCGGGCAGGGCCACATAGGTGATCGCCAGCACCCCGAGCCCGCCCGCCAGGGCCAGCCACTCGACGGTCCGCGCGACCGGCTGCCACGCTTCGTGGGCGGCCAGCCGGGGCACCAGCAGGGCCGCCGCGGCGGGCAGGCTGACGAACGCGGCCACCGACACGTAGCGGTGGATCTGCGCGGTCAGGGTCAGGTCGTGGCCGATCGGCGTGGTCGGGATGACCGCGGCGACGATCAGCGCCCCCGACCACACCTGCAGCAGCCGCTCCGGTAGCCCCCGCACCGGTGCGTGCGCCGCTTTCAGCGCCTTCAGCAGAATGAGCGAACCGAGGCCCAGCACCACCATCGCCGCTTCCGTGACGCCCCCGCGGTCGGACACGGCGTATTCGCTGACGGTCACGTTGAGGGGGTTCAGGTCCGGGTCGGGCACCAGCTGCCCGACCACGATCCCGACCACCGCGAACACGATCGACCCGCAGGCGATGATGGGATAGAGCCTCTTTGCGGTCATGTCCCTACTTTCCCGCCCACCGCGCTTGCCCCACATCCGGCGCCGCCCCTGACCCGACCCTGAGGTGATCTCGGGGTTTTTAAGGGTCCTTTTTGTTACGGCAGGCACGGGAGGGCCCATCCGCCGACCGGGGTCGGTGGCCTTCCAGGGGCACGGTCCTCCGCCTCACCGGCCGAGCGCCGTTACGTGCGTCTTGTTGGCCGGGTTCTTCGGTTCACAAGCCCGAAGGGTCTCTGCCTACGCTGATCTCCTCGGCGATTCTGCGGAGTTCGGCCAGGTCGAGGCCGGGGGCCTTGGGCAACTGGCGCATCAAAGCGTCCATCACCACTGGCACTGGCTGGCCGGCCAGGCGGCCGGCGATTCCGTGGACAGCCCTGAAGAGTGCCTCATCCGTGTCGTGCATCCGCTCTCCCTTGTTCGAGGTCCGGGAGAACGGTACGGCGTCTCGGAGACAGTTTCGCGCTACTGCTCCAGCGTGTTCCGGAGCGTGGCGCAGATCTCGGTGAGATGTCCCAGCTGCTCGGGGGTGAGGACGTCGAACAGGCTCCGTCGTACCTCCTCCACGTGGCCGGGCGCGGCGGCGGCCAGCGCGGCGAACCCCTCAGGGGTGAGCACGGCGTAGTTGCCCCGGCGGTCGGAGTCGCAGCGCCGGCGCCGCACCCAGCCGCGCTCCTCCAGCCGGGCGACCGCGTGCGAGAGCCGGCTCTGCGAGCTCTGCGCCCTGGTGGCCAGCTCGCTCATCCGCATCGAGCGCTCGGGCGCCTCTGACAGAGCTACCAAGATCATGTAGTACGTGTGCGGCATGCCCGCGTCACGCTGGAGCTGGCGGTCGAGCGCCTCGTTCACCAACTGGGTCGCGGCCAGGAAGTCACGCCAGGTGCGCTGCTCGTCGTCGTCCAGCCATCGGGTCATGCGGCCATTTTACTTGAACTCTCATATACTTATCGGTAGCCACCGCCGAAAGGGGTTCACCATGCCGGTCCAACGGCTCAACCACGCGGTCCTGTACGTACGCGACGTCGAACGCAGCGTCACCTTCTACCGGGAGGCACTCGGCTTCGAGACCGTCATGGGCATGCCCGGCGCCGCCTTCCTGCAGGCCCCCGGCTCGTCCAACGACCACGACCTGGGACTGTTCCAGATCGGCGCGCAGGCGGGCCCGTCCACGGCCGGCCGGTCCGCCGTCGGCCTCTACCACCTGGCCTGGGAGGTCGACACGCTCGACGAGCTGGAGCGCATCGCGGCCAAGCTGAGCGAGCTCGGCGCGCTGGTGGGGGCCTCCGACCACGCCACGACCAAGGCGCTGTACGCGCACGACCCCGACGGGCTGGAGTTCGAGGTCTCGTGGCTGGTGCCCGCCGCGCTCCTCACCGAGGAGGTGCTCGCCGCGCGCACCGGCATCCGGCCGCTCGACATCGCGGCCGACAAGGAGAGGTACGGCGGGCAGACGCGCGGCGGGGTGGGCGTCTCCATCCCCGCCTGACTGTCTGGCGTCGCATTTCTGGCTGGATGTACCGTGGCCTTATCCCACTCCCGCGCCTTGGAGAAGGGCCATGCCGAGCGATCCTGACCATGTTCTCGACGCCATCGACGGCGTCGTCGACGAATGGGAGACGCTGAGTGCCGACGCGATGCGCTGGGCGCCGCCCGAGAGCAAGACCGAAGATCTGCTCCACGAGGTGACCGAGATCTTCGGTCCGCTGGCGAACGCGCTTACCCAGGCGTTCCGCCCGCTGGGCGACGCCGTGACCCGCGCGCTCGACCACCTGATCGACGACGACGACGAGGAGAGCTGACGATGACTCCCGCACCGGCCCGGCGGGCTTTACCCACCGCTCGGCTCCCTCGTCGGACGGGCCAGGCGAGTTAGGCGGGTCCGGCGAGTTAGGGCGGGTCAGGCGGCCGCGAGGCGCATGGGGCGCAGGGCTCCGGTGAGCTTGGCGAGCTCGGCCAGCATGGCGTCGGCGGCGCCGGTCATCACGTCGTTGGGCTTGACCGTGCCGTTCTCGACGAACTGCGGGTAGAACGCCAGGTTGACGGCCTCGACCACCGGGATCATCTTCAGCGAGCTGACCACCTGGCGCAGGCCGTTGACCGCGCGGGTGCCGCCGGACAGACCGCCATAGCTCACGAAGCCCGCCGCCTTGTGCTGCCACTCCTGGTGCAGGTAGTCGAGGGCGTTCTTGAGCACGGCGTTGAAGCTGTGGTTGTACTCGGGCGTCACGAAGACATAGGCGTCGCCGCGCTCCACGATGGCGCTCCACTCCTTGGTGTGCGCGTGCTCGTACTGCTTGAGCCTGGGGTGGTTCGGCTCGTCCAGCAACGGCAGGCCGACCTCGGCCAGGTCGACCAGCTCGACGTCGAAGTCACCCCCGGCCACGGCCCGCTCGTAGAACCACTCACCGATCGCCCGGCCGGCGCGGCCTGGGCGGGTGCTGGCGATGATCACTTGCAGTACGGGCTTGGACATGTCCTGCTCCTCGGTCTCGAAGGTCTAGCAACTCAACATTATTGAGTAACTACACATTCCTTAGCAAGTTGAGCGGTATGATCTGCCGTGTGAGCCTCCACTCGGTATGCACCCGGTTTCACATCGCCCTGGAGCTGATCGGGGCGCGGTGGTCGGGCGCCCTGCTGCACATGATCTTCAAAGGCAAGCACCGCTACGCCGAGCTCAAAGCGGCCATCCCCGGACTGAACGACACGATGCTCGCCCGGCGCCTGCGGGAGCTGGAGGCGGCCGGGCTCATCGAGCGGCGGGTGCTCGACACGTCGCCGGTCAGGGTCGAATACCACCTGACGGAGATGGGCGAGGAGCTGCGCCCCGTCCTGGACGAGCTGGTCGTCTGGGCGCACAAGTGGATCCCGCTCCCGGAGGACAAGGCCGAGGCCTCCTGAGCCTTCGTCAGGCGGCGCCCAGATGCTCGGCGACGGCCCCGGTGACCGGAATGACCGTGGGCAGCGGCCGGGCGGTGAAATGCGCGGGCTTGTGGGTGCGGAGCAGCAGTTCGCCGCTGCGTTCCCACTGGAAGCCGCGCTTGTTCAGCAGCCCGGCGAAGACCGCTCCGGCCTTCTCGGGATCGCGTTCGGCCAGCCGCCGGATCGGCACCGGCGAAACGTCGTCGCCCCGGAGATAGGCGCTGACCAGCTCGCGATAGGACCGCTTGGCGATCAGGCCGGGGTCCAGGAAGACCTCCTCCAGCATGCCGAAGTCGGCGTAGCAGCCGAGCCCGGCCACCTCGTCGAAGATCAGCGCCACCGTCTCGGCCCCGGTCATCTGCTCGGGCAGGTCCTGCCCGGCCGGTGGGGCGCCGCCCAGCCGGCCCGACTGGTAGGCCAGGTAGCCGCGCATGCGGTCGGCCAGCTCGGCGCCCCGCAGCACGACCAGGTCGCTCCCGAAGTGGCCGATGAAGCACTGGCGCTGCTCGCGCTGCAGCTCCCTGGCCTGGGTCAGCAGCACCGGGTTGCGGAACACCCAGCCGGGATGCTCCAGCGCGATGTGCGCGGCCGTCGACAGGAGCGTCTCGCGCGCGGCGGCCAGGTGCACCGCCGGGGTGCCGCTGATCAGCCAGTCGAGCCCGAGCGGCACCAGCCTGCCCACGACGTACATGCCGGGCCGCAGCTCTCCGAACGCCGCCTCGCCCAGATTGGAGAAGGCCCGGTAGGCCAGTTCGTCCACGAGGTTGAACAGCAGCACGGTCGCCCCGTCGACCACCCGCACCTCGTACACACCCTCGACCACGTCCTTCCATCTCGACAGCAGCTCGACGTCGGACCTTGACAGGTCGGGCCGCTCGCGCAGGAACCGGTCGATGACCGTGTCACCGCCGGTCAGCGGGTGCTGGTGGGCGAAGTAGTCGATCGGCAGGAAGGCCGCGGCCTCGTCGGCGGGCGGGCCGTCGGCGTAGAACCGGTCGAGCACCGCGCCCAGCTCGCGCCCGAACCGGCCGGAGGTGGCAAAGTGGATCAGCTCGGCCTTGAGCTCAACGGCGCGCGCAAGCATGGTCATCATCACTCCTTGTGTCCGAACAGACACTAACCGTCCCTGCCATGGTCGAGACGGCTCTTCCGCGACTTGGGGCCACCACCTGCCACTAACCTGCCTTCTGTGAACGATGCGGCGCCCCTGGCGGGTCTGCGGGTCATCGAGCTGTCGAGCTACATCGCCTCGCCGCTCGGCGGGATGACCCTGGCCCAGCTCGGTGCCGACGTGATCCGGGTCGATCAGCTCGGCGGCGGCCCCGACCTGGGCCGCTGGCCGCTGGCCCCGTCCGGCCGCAGCCTCTACTGGGCCGGCCTGAACAAGGGCAAGCGATCCGTCACCGCCGACCTCCGCTCCCCCGCCGGCCGCGAACTCGTCGCCGCGTTGATCACGACCGCCGGCATCGTGCTCACCAACGCCGCGCCGCGCCCCGGCCTGACCTACGACGACCTGCGCGAGCGGCGACCCGACCTCGTGTACGCCCGGCTGCTCGGCCACCGCGACGGCCGCACCGCCGTGGACTACACGGTCAACGCCTCCCTGGGCTTCCCCGCCATCACCGGCCCTGAGGACCACGACGGGCCGGTCAACCACGCGCTGCCGGCGTGGGACGTCGCCTGCGGGCTCTACCTCGCCGTCGGGCTGCTCGCCGCCGAACGGCACCGCCTGGTCACCGGCCACGGGCAGCGGCTGGAGGTGGCGCTGCACGACGTGGCGCTGGCCACCGCGGGCAACCTCGGCTACCTGGCCGAGGCCCAGCTCTGCGCCACCCCTCGCCCGCGACTGGGCAACCACGTCTTCGGCGACTTCGGCCGCGACTTCGCCACCGCCGACGGGCGGCGGGTCATGGTGCTGGTCCTCACCACGAGACACTGGCGCGACCTGGTGGCGGCGAGCGGCCTGGCGGAGGTGATGGCCGCGCTGGAACGCGCCCTGGGCGCCGACTTCCTGCGCGAAGCCGACCGGTACACCTACCGGGAGACGCTGGGCGGCGTGCTGTCGCCATGGTTCGCCGGGCGTACCGTCGCCTCGCTCGACGGGGCTCTGGGGTCCGTGCTGTGGGCCGAATACCGGGACTTCGGCGAGCTGGTCCAGGACGGCACGCTGCGCGACAGCCCGCTGATGGGCGAGCTCGCCCAGCCCGGCATCGGGCCGCACCTCGCGCCCGGACCGCCCCTGGTCTTCGGCGGGCATCAGCTCCCGCCGCGTCCCGCGCCCGAGTTGGGGCAGCATACGGACGAGGTGCTCGGCGAACTGCTGTCGATGTCCACGACCGAGGTGGCCCGGCTGCGCGCTCAAGGGGTGGTGGGGGAATGACGCTCTCGGATTACCTACGCGACTGGCGGCCTGGCATCGTGACCAGCGAAGACGTCATCTCGCCCGGCCCGGCGGCGGCTCTGGCCGCGGTGCTCGACGCGCCGCCTTCCGGTGAGCCGCTGCCGTTGCCGTGGCAGTGGCTGTACTTCCTGGAGTGGCCCGCGCAGGCTCGGCTGGGCATCGACGGGCATCCGGCCGAGGGGCACTTCCTGCCGCCGATTCCGCATCGGCGGCGGATGTTCGCGGGTGGGCGGATGCGGGCGCGGCGGGGGCTGGAGATGGGGCGGCCCGCCGTACGGACCGCTGAGCTGACGGCCGTCACGCCGAAGGAGGGGCGGTCGGGGGAGATGTTGTTCGTGACGGTGCGCTACGAGTACCGGCAGGGTGGGGAGCTGCGACTGGTCGACGAACAGGACCTGGTCTACCGCTCAGACCCTCCATCGCAGGGGGCCGCCGCTGCCGCTGCCGCCCCGTCGTCGTCGGCGGCGGTCGCCGGTGCTGATGACAATGCCGGGTGGCGGCTTTCGGTGACCGCCACTCCGCCGCTGCTGTTCCGCTTCAGCGCGCTCACCGCCAACGCCCACCGCATCCACTACGACCTGCCCTACTGCACGGACGTCGAGCACTACCCCGGCCTTGTCGTACACGGCCCGCTGCTCGCCGTCCTCATGGCCGAGCTGCCCCGCCGGTACGCCCCGGGCCGCCGAGTCACCGGTCTGACGTACCGCCTGCGCCGCCCCGTCTTCGCGGGCGAGCCGATCGTCATCACCGGCTCGCCGGAGTCGGGACAACTGACCGTCCAGGACGCGGACGGCCGGCTGAGAGCCGAGGCACACTTCACCTGACCCTTCACACCGTTTTGAGCCACCCGCCATCGACGAAGTACGTGCTGCCCACCGAATAACCGGCCCGGTCCGAGCACAGGAAGACGACGAAGTCCGCGACCTCCTCCGGAGTGGCGAACCGCTTGATCGGCGCGTGCTCCCGCGCGACCTCGTCGAGGTGCCCCTGCCAGTCGCCGCCGCTGTCGGCGGTCAGCTGCTTGGCGGTCTTCACCCAGTCGGGAGTGAGGACGAGGCCGGGGTTGACGCAGTTCACCCGGATGTTGTGGTCGATGACCTCCGTCGAGAGCGTCTTGGAGAACATCATCAACGCGGCCTTGGTCACGTTGTAGATCGGCTCGTACCAGAGCGGCTGTACGGCGCAGATCGACGCGTTGTGCAGGATGACCCCGCCACCGCGCCGCCGCATGCCGGGCACGAGCCCGCGGGCCAGCCGGACCGCCGCCATGACGTGCAGGTCCCAGTACGCCTGCCACTTCTCGTCCGGGGCCTCGAGAATGGTCTCGTTGGACCCGGCTCCGGCGTTGTTGATCAGGATGTCCGCGCCCCCGAAGCCCTCCTCAGCCGCCACGATCAGCGCCGTGGTGCCTTCCGCCGTCGCCACGTCGCACGCGACGGGCAGCACCCGTACACCGTGGGCTTCGACGATGCCGCGTGCCTCCTCCTCCAGCCGGTCGGCGGCACGGGCCGCGAGCACGAGATGCGCGCCCTCGGCGGCGAGCCCCCGCGCCACGGCCAGGCCGATCCCGGAGCTGCCACCGGTGATGACGGCGACCTTGTCCCTCAACCCGAGTTCCACGAATCCTCCTCACATGCCCCCTCCATCATCGGGCACCATGGATCTTTCTCCCGGTGCGACACAGGAGGGGTTCGGCATGACGCCACAAACACGGCGGGTCGCCGCGTACGGGGTGTGCATACGGAACGGTCAGGTCCTGCTGGCGCGGTGGATCTCCGCTGATGGCGCGGAGTGGGGATGGACCATGCCCGGCGGCGGATTGGAGCACGGCGAGGACCCTCTTGACGCGATGGTGCGGGAGGTACGGGAGGAGACCGGCTACGAGGTGGTCGCCGAGCGGCTCCTGGGGATCGATTCGCGGCGGCGTTCACTGACCGGGCCCGAGGGCCGCATCGACTTCCAATCGCTGCGGATCGTGTACGCGGCGCGGATCGTCAGCGGTGAGCTGCGCCACGAGGTCGGCGGGACGACGGACCAGGCCGCCTGGTTCGACCTGGACGCGGTAGCCGGCCTGCCCCGGGTCGACCTGATCGACGCCGCCCTGGAACTCCACCGCGACACGCCCCCGACGGGACGCATCGCCCAGACATAGGCGGCTTCAGCGGCCGTTCCGGTGCTCCCACTTGTGCGTCTCCGGATTCCACCGGAGCGCGCCGCGCGGGCCGCTGAGATCGACGTCGCGCAGCGCGGCCAGCGCCTCGTCCGTCGCGTCGGTACGCATGTGCAGGCGCAGGTGGGATTGGGGATCGCTGACCACGATCAACGTACTCTCGGCGGGTTCGCGCCCCCTGCCGAGCCGGCGCGCGAGCTTGCGCAGCTTGCCGCGGACCCCGTCGTAGGTGTCCTCGGCCATGCGGCCGATCAGCGCCTCCACGAACGGGACCAGCGCGGACGCCGTCACGACAGTGGTGACGACCGTCACCCACTCCCCCGCTTCGGGGACAACCGGTCTGGCCCGCCGGATCCTGTCCCGCAGCGCGGCCGCCTCGCCGGAATCGCCGTGGCGTTCGAGGAACGCCGCGAGCCGCTCGCTGTCCCCGTTCCCCTCCAGCACCGACCGGGCTTCGGCCACGCGGCCCCGCCGCTCAAGGAAGTCGGCCAGTGCCCGGTCGGATCCGGCCTCACGGTAGAGCCGCTCCGCGCCCGCCAGGTCGCCCTCGCGCTCCTGCCGCTCGGCGTAGTGCACCGCCGCCAATGCGGAGCCGAGATCGTACGCGTCCCGCATCCAGCGATCGGCCACCTCCTGCGGCCCCTCCTCCTCCGCCAGCGATTCGGCGAGCTGGTAGACCTCACCGCCCGGGTCATCGGACAGCAGACAGAGCTCCAACGCTTCGTCGTCGGCGCCGCGCATCGCCAGCAGGAGGACGAGCCTCGGACTCAGCGACCAGTCGAACCCGTCTTCGGTGGCGCGGCGCAGCCAGATCTCCGCCTCGGGCCGCCGCCGCTGCTCGTCGTAGAGGCGCGCGAGCAGCGAAACCGCCGTACGGTCCCCCGCCTCGGCGGCACGCAGGTAGAGCTGCTCCTGTTCGGCCGGATCCTGGCGGCCACGCCACGCGCCGAGCCTGCGCATGGCCTCGGTGGAACCCGCCGCCACCGCCCGCCGCACCCACGCGTCACCCTCCTCGGCCCGCGGCCCGTGCCGCAAGGCGAGCCACAGACCGATCATCGCCCCCGGGTCGCCGGCTTCGGCTCGTGCGTGCAACGTCTCTTCGTCGGCTGACTCCATAGATCCATCATGGTCGTCCGAACGCTTGACAGTCGCCACGGTCCAGCCGAAAGAATCATGAGATGCGGCGGACATTATGCAAGGCCGCCCTGGTCGGGGCCACGATCGGCGTGTCGGTTAATCTCGTCGGGGACTATTGGCCGCACGAGCCAGCCGATGACTTCGCCGGTTTCGTGGCGATGGCGCTTTCCCCTTTCCCGCTCGGACTACTGCTCGGCTGGGCGACCAAACTGCCGTACTGGCCCCTCGTGGGAGTGCTCGCGCCGTTCACCATGTACGGCCTCACCATGATCGAGCTCCCATTCAGCTGGGGGATACCCGAGGGGAACCTGTTTCGCCTGCTCACCTTCGCCGTCCCTGCCATGATCGGGTTTCTCCTCACGGCATGGCTGTGCGCCCTGGAAAGTTGGGCGGTGGGTGCCGCCATAGCCGGCACGCTCGTTCTCGCCTGCTGGGCCGCGCCACTAGTGGCCGGGGCGATAAGCGCATCGGAACGGACGAGAGACTTCAAGAACTCTGGGGTGCCGCTGGTCGCGCCCGTCATCCCGAACTATCGGCTCGCTTCCGTGGATGAGTGGAGCCTGCCCGAGATGGTCAGCCTCACTTACTATCCGACGGCCGCGGACAACGACGGCCCGGCGATCGCGGCCTATATCCGGCGGGCCACGGACGCCACCCCGAAGGCCGCATGCGCGAATCCGATTCCGAACTCTGGCTGGAAGACGGTCACGCCATGTAAGGAGATATCACCCGGCGTCTGGAGGACGCGCCTGGAGAACGAGTCCACCCTCCTGTTCGCCAGGCATGGCGACGCCTTGGTGCAGGTGGCCGCCAATGACACACCCGAGTCGGCCTTGCTCGCCATACTGCCGACGTTCCGCCCCATCACCGCGGAGGAACTGGCCGCACTCGGGTAAGGCTCACCAGGCGAGGAAGAGTGCCTCGGGAGAGTAGTGGATGAGGGTGGGGGCCATGGTCACGTCGGTGCGGGCCAGGCGCAGGCCGGGGAGTTCGCGGATCAGGATTTCCAGGGTTATCCGCACCTGCTCCTTGGCGAGGTGCGAGCCCGGGCAGCCGTGCGGGCCGTGGCCGAAGGACAGGTGGCGGTAGGCGGGGCGGCTGATGTCGAACTCGTCCGGACGCGCGCTGGCGTCCGCGTCCCGGCCGGCCGAGGCGAAGGAGATGAAGACCACGTCGTTCGGGTGCAGCTCGGTCTCGCTCAGTGTCACGTCGGTGGTGACCGTACGCCGGAAGCCCTGGATCGGCGCCTCGAACCGGGCCGCCTCCTCGATGGCCGCGGGGATGAGCCGCGGCTGCTCGCACAGCAGCGCCCACTGGCGGGGGTCGCGTAGCAGGTGCAGCATGACCGTGCCGAGCAGGGCGGTCGTGGTCAGGTGGCCGGCCAGGAGCAGGTTCTGGACGTTGGACACGATCTCTCTGCGCTGGTCGAGCGTGAGGTCCTCGGATCCGGGTGCCAGGCCGCGGACCATCTCCGTGACCAGGTCGTCACGCGGATCCTTCCTGCGCGCGCGGACGTAGCCGTCGAGCAGGTGCTGCAGGGCCACGATCTCTTTCGCCGCCTCGACCTGCCCCGCCTCCGTCAGCTCGGTGAACACCAGGCTCTCCGCTTGCTGCCCGCCCCGGATCGCGCCGGGGACGTCGGCGGGGTCCAGGCCGAGCAGGTGGCCGATCACGTCGGCGGGCAGCGGCCTGGCGTACGCGTCCATCCACTCGACCTGGCCGTCCCCGGCGAAGGAGCCGATGAGCGCTTCGGCCCGTTCGGTGACGAACGGGAGCGCGGCGGCGACCCTGGCCGGGGACAGTCCTCTGATGAGGGGACGGCGCAGGCGCCGGTGCGCGTCACCGTCGGCGCCGAGCACCGCCTGCATTCCGCCGAGCCCCTTGACCAGTTCCGAGAGCGCGGCCTTGCTGGGCAGGTAGTCGGGCCGCAGCGCACCGGCCGAGGAGAACTGCTCGGGCTTGCTCAGCACCTCGCGTACGTCTTCGCGCCTGCTCACCAGCCAGGCGTCCAGCTCGGGGACGAAGGTAAGCCCACGAGTCCGGCGAGCCTCGGCATAAAGAGGGTACGGATCGCGATAAAAGGCCTGTGGGTTCACGTGCCTATGATCGCCGGTGAGATACCTCCCGAACAGGTCCAAACAGCAGCGTCATGCGACAGCCCTCTTGGGCAACGTGAACCCGAGTGCGAAGGCGAGGACCGCGAAGCCGGCGCTGACTCCCATGGCGTAGGTGGCGCCGTGGGAGAAGGCGATGGCGGCGGCATCGGGACCGCGGGTGGTGAAGTCGAGGTTTCCGAACAGGACGCTGCCGGTCACCGCGATGCCGACCGCGCTACCGATCCGCTGGACGGTGCCGATAACCCCGCTCGCGGCTCCCGCTTCGGCCCGATCCACGGTCGCGACGATGAAGTCGGCATTGGGCGCGATGAACATTCCGCTGCCGACGCCGCCGAGGAGGAGCGGGATCGTCAGGTACCACCCGTGGAGGCTGGTGGGAGCGACGGTCACCAGGACGAGCCAGATGGCGATGATGCCGACGGCGACGAGTCCGAGGCCGACGAGGAGAACGGTACGGCCGAATCGGCTGGCAAGCTGGTCGCTCTGGGAGGCACCGATGATGCTCCCGACGGCGAAGGGCAGCACGACGAGGCCCGACTGCAGGGCGGACGCGCCGAGTCCTGCCTGCCAGAGCAGGGCGACGCTGAAGAAGATGCTGGTGAACGCCGCGAAGTAGACGAAGGCCAGGACGACCCCGCCGGTGAAGGAGGCATGTACGAACAGGTGCGGCGGGACGAGGGGCCTGCCTCCGAGGCGGGCGACCCGGCGCTCCCAGAACGCGAACCCGACGATCAGCGCGACACCGCCGGCCATCGAGAGATAGGTCCACTCCGGCCAGCCCTGGTCCTGGCCTTGGATGAGCGGCACCAGCAGGGCGACGAGGCCGCCGGCGATGAGCACAAGTCCGATCCAGTCGGCCCCCGCGTCCCGGCTTCCCTCGGCCCGCGAAGGCAGCAGCCAGAAGGCGGCGGCGACGGCGACGACACCGATCGGAAGATTGACCTCGAACACCCAACGCCACCCGTCATCGGCTCCGAACGCCTCGATGATGAGGCCGCCGGTGAGAGGGCCGAGGGCGGTGGAGAACCCGATCGTCGCCCCCATGATCGCGAACGCCTTGCCGCGCAGCCGCCCCGGGAACATCAGCTGGATGAGGGCTGTGACGGGCGTGAAGAAGATGCCTCCGGCAAGGCCCTGGACGACGCGGAGAGCGATGAGCTGCACGTCGTTCTGCGCCAGGCCACAGGCCAGGCTCGCGACGGTGAACAAGGCCAGCCCTGCGATAAAAACCCATTTATGGCCGTACCGATCGCCGACCCGGCCGGCGGGGATGAGCGCCAGGCCGTACGCGAGCGCATAGCCGGAGATCACCCACGACAACGTCGATTCCGAGGCGCCGAGGCTGGTGCGGATCGTCGGGATGGAGACGTTGACGATGGTGGTGTCCAGGAGCGCCATGAACACGCCCGCCAAGAGGATCACCAAGGCGAACCAAGTGGCGCGGGAAACGGTTGCCGGTGGCGCAGCCGGCGCACTCTGCTGATTCATGATGTCCCTTTCCGGGCCTGCTCATCGGCGATCAACTCAGGAAGGAGAGACGCCAGCTCCTGATGCCAGGCGATCTCCGCTCGCAATCGGTAGGACCCGTGCTTCATCGACAGCTTTTCGGCGAATGTCAGATGGGAAGCGATCGCCTGAGCGTGCGCTTCATGGTCGGCGAGCCTCGCCTCCAGAGAGCCGATCCGCGCCGCGATCACGACGGGCAGATCCTCCAGGCGATCCGGATCGAGCCGGGTCAAGGCCAGGTCGAACGGGTCGGGTTTGACGACGATCTCGCGCAACGCGTTCATCCGAAGGGTCGAGAGAGTCCTCGAACCGTTCTGGGTGATCCCCCAGACCTGACGCTGCGGGTATGCCCCCTTCCGCTCGACCCGTAGCTCCTCGATCAGTCCCTCGGCCGCGAGGCGCTTGATCGCGCCGTACAGCCCGCCGACGGTGATGTCCGTCCACAGGTCGATGTGCTCCTCCTCGGCGAGGAGCCGCAGTTGGTGTCCGTGCATGGGGCCGCGTTGAGTCAGCGCCCCAAGAATGAAGATCCGAATGGAAGACACGCGACTACTCTTGCATGAGTAGTAGACCTCCGCAAACCACCTCTCACTCCATGTTGGTGTGCCTGTCGCGCATCGCCTCGCGGGTGCCGCCGGTCAACGTCCCGATCTTCAGCACCATCACCTCGAACAGCACGAAAGCCGCGATGGCGGCGCGCGAGGCGCCCACCGGTCCGCGTCACGTGAGAAGCGCGTCTGGCGGTGGCTGCGCACCCTCGCCGACGTGGACGAGGAGGTGCTCGACCACTTCCCGGAAGAACGCGCCCGCTACACCCGGCTGGGTGCGATCGTGCTCAACACGGGCCTCCTCGCGGGGCTTTCGATGCTGGCGGCCTTGACGAAGTTCGTCGACGCAACCGCGCCACCACGGCGTAGCCCCCGGGATACGATCTCGCAGATCGCCGATCAAGCTGCGGGCGACCGGCCTGTTCATTCAGGCCCGTCGTGGATCGCGTCGTTCTTGGCGGGGATCCGCTTGCCGAGGTTGATGAAGAAGAGGACCAAGCCCACGGTCAGCACGATGTGCCCCAGTCCGGCGATGCCGGAGATCGCCGCACTGGTCTCGGCGCCGAGGACCGTCTGGGTGCCGTGGATGAGCATCATGAGGACGGTCAACCCGAGACCCGCGTTGTAAACCCAGAAGGACCAGTTGAAGAGCCTGCTGGCCGACAAGGTGAACAGCTTCTCCAACGCCAGCACGACAAGGAAGAAGAGCATGCCGAGCGCCAGCAGGTGCGTGTGCACGACTCCGAGCTGGCTGTCGCCCGTGAAGTCGTTCAACTTGGTGAGCTCGCGATAGTACAGACCGCTGATCACGCCGAGGATCATGTAGATGTGTGCCGCGTTATAGAGCTTTTTCATGATTTGCAACCTTTGGGGGAGGTGATCAGGACCTGGCGTCGTTCCAGGTCGCACTGTTGAGGAAGTAGGTGTCATAGAGCTCCTGCACCTCGAGCAGGCTCTCCGGCGGCACCTTGCCGTAGGCGATGCGCTCCAGGTGGCGGAAATACTCGAACCGTTCGACGCCCGGGGTGATCACGATGAGGATGTCGGCGTCCTCCCCCGGTGCGGCGGCGAAGGCGTGTGCGAGACCGGGCGGCACGACCACGAGGTCGCCGCGCTCGGCAGTGACGACCTGCTCGCCGGAGAGCAGTTGGGCGGTGCCGTCCAGCACGTAGAACAGTTCGGCGGAGCCGGCGTGGTGGTGCGGTTTGGCGCCGTCCGCGCCGTTCACGAGCGTGACCCGCTGGGTGGAGAGCGCGCCGCCGGTCGAGCTGCTGTCGGCCAGCAGCCGGATGGTGGTGGGGGCCTGGCCGATCACTTCGGCCTCCGCGGAGCGGACGATGACGGACTTGTCGAAGTCCGGCATGATCAGCGACATCTCAGTGACTCCTTCGGTTCAGACCAGGAAGAGCAGGGCGGCGCAGATGAGGACGGCCACGGCCGTGGCGAAGTGGATGCCGTACGCCACCGCCTTGGTGCCGCCGTTGCGCAGGACGATGACGACGTCGGAGAGGGGGATGATGGCGACCACCAGCATGAACCAGGCCTCGGCGCGGGCACCCACGAAGAAGAGCAGGGCCAGGCCGATGAGGCCGTAGACGGCGTCGCGCTGACCCTTGATGGTCAGGTAGGTGGTGCCCCCGTCTTTCTTGGCGGGGACGCCGTAGCCGGCGGCGGCGGCCTGCGGCGCCAGCAGGAACCGCATGCCGATGAAGAGGATGAGCAGGTCGAGCAGGACGGCGAGTCCATAGGCAAGGGGGGTGAGCACTATTTACTCCTGTTTCTAGCGCCGCTAGTTGCAGGAGTGACGCTAACATAGCCGCGACAGAAGCGCTAGCGGTGCTAGAGTTGCGGTCGTATCGAGCACGATCGGTTACGCCCCCAGCATCGAATGCGCTCTCCCTCCGGAACAACGACAGATCCGACAACGCACTATCAACCGCGGCTTAACAATCCAGAGAGCTCCAGACACAACGGAAGCCGATGTGGCTCATACCGGTGTCGATCATCTGCGGCCGGCGAGCGGCGGGCCGGTACCGCAGGCAGTAGGTGTCGGCGCACAGGTACGACCCGCCCTTGATCACCTTGCGCGGGATACGGAACTGGGGCTGAGCCGGGTCGTAGCTCGATTCGACAGCACCGCAGCAGCCCGCGTCAGGATGCCGTTCGGCCCACCAGTCGCAGGTCCATTCCCAGACGTTGCCCGCCATGTCGAACAACCCATAACCGTTCTCCGGAAAGGACCCGACCGGTGCGGTCCCCGACCAACCGGACTCCCCCGTCGAGCGCCATGGGAAGTCGGCTCCGTCCCAGGTGTTGGCCATGATGCGACCACCCGGGCGGGGCTCGTCGCCCCAGGTGAACGGGGCACCGTCGAGGCCGCCGCGTGCGGCGTACTCCCACTGCGCCTCGGTGGGCAGCGCGGCGCCGACCCACCTCGCGTAGGCGGCGGCGTCCTCGTACGCGACATGGACCACCGGATGGTCGAGGCGGTCGTCGACGCTCGACCCGCTCCCCTCCGGAGAGCACCAGCACGCGCCCGGCGTCCACCTCCACCACAGACTGAGCTGCCGGAGGTCGACCGGGCCGCGCGCCGGTACGAACACCATCGACCCGGGCACCAGGTTCTCCGGTGGCGCGCCAGGGAAATCGGCCGGGTCCAGCGGCCGCTCGGCCACGGTGACATAGCCGGTCGCCGCCACGAACGCGGCGAAACGGCGGTTGGTGACGGCGACCGGATCGATGGCGAAGCCGTCGACCCGCACGCTGTGGGCCGGCGCCTCCTCGCGATAGTGGTCGTCGGAGCCCATTGTGAAGACCCCGCCGCTCAGGTGGATCGAGCCGCCGGCCCCGTGAGGGAGCCCCGCGAGCCCGAACGTGCGGGTCAGCCGCGTCCCGCGGCCGCTCATGCGCTGGGCATCCCGGCGCGCAGCTTCTCCATCACCTGGTCGATGCCGAAGCTCGCCGGCGCCTGGCGCTGCGGGAAGTCGGCGAACGTGGAGAGCAGCCGGGCGATGTACGCCTGTGCCGGGACCAGCAGCCACGCATGGTCCAGCACCCAGTCGTAGTAGGTGTTGGAGGTGATGTCGGCGCGCTCGTAAGGGTCGGTGCGCAGGTTGAATATCTTCGGAACCCGCAGCTCGGTGTACGGCTCGGCCCACACGCGCAGCGTTCCGGGGGCGCGCTGCTCCAGGAACACCAGTTTCCAGTGGTGAAACCGCAGCGAGGTGAGGTCGCCGTCGTCGGAGACGTAGAAGAAGTGCTCGCGCGGGCTCTCGCTCACCTCACCGGTGAGGTAGGGGAGCTGGTTGTGGCCGTCCAGATGCACCCGGAAGACCGTGCCACCGAGCTCCGCTCCCGCCTTGAGCCGATCGGCGATGTCCGGCACGCCGGCCGCGGCCAGCAGGGTGACGAACCAGTCGTTGTGGCTGACGATGCCGTTGAGCACGGTGCCCGCCGGGATCCTGCCTGGCCACCGCACCACGCCGGGGACGCGGTAGGCGCCCTCCCAGTTCGAGTTCTTCTCGTTGCGGAACGGCGTCATGGCGCCGTCGGGCCAGGTGTTCATGTGCGGGCCGTTGTCGGTGGAGTACACGACGATCGTGTTCTCAGCGATGCCGAGCTCGTCGAGTACGTCGAGCAGGGCCCCGACGATGTCGTCGTGGTCGAGCATCGTGTCGTGGTACTCCGACTGCCATCGCCCCGCACGGCCTCTGCTCTCCGGCTTGCAGTGCGTACGGAAGTGCATGTGGGTGGAGTTGAACCACACGAAGAACGGGGTGCCGGCCTTGTTCTGGCGGCGGATGAAGTCGATCGCCGCGTCACGGAACTCCTCGTCGCAGGTCTCCATCCGCTTCTTGGTGAGCGGCCCGGTGTCCTCGATGCGCTGGGTGCCGTCCTCGCCGGCCCACGAGCGGATCACCCCGCGCGGCCCGAACCGCTCCCTGAACCCGGGGAACTCCTCCTCGGTCGGGTAGTCGGGCTGCTCGGGCTCCTCCTCGGCGTTGAGGTGATAGAGGTTGCCGAAGAACTCGTCGAACCCGTGCGCCGTGGGCAGATACTCGTCGCGGTCGCCGAGATGGTTCTTGCCGAACTGGCCGGTCGCGTACCCCTGAGCCTTCAACGCGGTGGCGATCGTCGGGTCCTCGGCGCGCAGCCCGATCTCGGCGCCGGGCATGCCCACCTTGGTCAGACCTGTCCGGTAGGGGTTCTGGCCGGTGATGAACGCGGCTCTGCCCGCCGTACAGCTCTGCTCGCCGTAGCAGTCGGTGAACCGCACACCCTCGTCGGCGATCCGGTCGATGTTGGGGGTGCGGTAACCCATCAGCCCATCGGTGTAGCAGCTGAGGTTCGAGATCCCGATGTCATCTCCCCACATGACCAGGATGTTCGGTCGCTCCGACATGCATTCCCCCAGCCGCGACACACGAGCTCCGTTTCACCAGCATCGCCCGCCGGCCGACAGCTCCGGGTCATTGAGCTGCCAAGATTCGAGTCCGGCGCGGCCAAAGTGCTGTTTTATGACTCCCGCATGGCGGTGAAGGCCTCCCGTACACCGGGAAAGACCGGCAGCCGCCGGGTGGCGCCGTCATGGTAGGGATTGGCCCGCAGGACCGCCAGAACGGGCCCGCGGACGCGGGCCAGCGCGATCCGGCAACCGAGTGCGTCCAGGTCGGCCGTGAGCTGGGCCATGGTGTCGGCAGCGGTGGCGTCCACGTAGAACACCGCCTCCGCGTCAAGGATCACGCATCGTGGACGCGGCTCCAGGGCGGTCACCAGGGCCAGGACCCGCTGCCGGATCCGCCCGGCGTTGGCGAAGAACAGCGGTGCGTCGACACGGTAGATGAGGATGTCCGGGTGGGGCGACGCACCGTCGGTGATCTCCTGGGGCGGACGGTCGTCGTCAACGATGGCGAGCAGGGTGTCGTGCGGACGGGCGGCACGGCCGATCAACTGGCTCGCTGAGAGGATCACCGCGATCAGCAGGCCACGCAGCACGCCGAGGCCCAGCACACCGGCCACGGCCACGAGCGCGATCACGCTCTCCGCACGCCAGCCACGCCACAGCCGCAGCAAGCCGGTCACGTCGATGAGCTTGGGCGCCCCCACCATAATGATGGCCGCCAGCACCGCCATCGGCAGCAGCGCGACCAACGGCCCCCCGGTGAACAGCACGAACACGACGATGCCCGCGGTAATGAGCTGAAACAGCTGGGAATGCGCGCCGGCCCCGCGGACGGACATGGTGCTGCTGGTGCTGGCCATCGGCGCGAACCCGCTCAGCAGGCCCGCGGCCAGGCTCGCCGCGCCCAGAGCGGTGGTCTCCCGGTCAAGGGAGATGCCACCGGTTCCCCCATGACGAACGGCGCTGACCGTCTCGACCGAGGCGATCAACGCCATACCCGCCGCAGGCAGCAGCATCGCCCACAGGTCTGCCAGGCTCACCCGAGGCAAGGCGAGCTCGGGCAGGCCACCGACCGCCGGACCGATCACCGCCACGCCCCGACCGGTCAGCCCCGCCGCCGCCGAGATCGCGATCGCCAGCAGGCAGACCACCAGCCCGGCGGGCAGGCGGGGCAGGCAACGCCTGAGCACGACGAGCGCGGCCAGCGCGCCCAAGCCCATCAGCGCGGTCAGCGGCCTGACCTGCTCCAGGTGGGTGAGGACATGCCAGAGCTTGAGCAGCGGATCGGAACCAGGCGTCGCGATGCCCAGCAGCGGTCCCACCTGCCCGGCGAGCATCCCGATACCCACACCGGCCAGGTAGCCGAGCATCACCGGCATGGACAGGAACTCGGCGGCGCCCTGCAACGGCAGTACGGCCGCCAGCAAGCAGCAGACGCCCATCAGGAGTGCCAGAGCCGACGCCAGCGCCACCGCCCGCTCATCGTCGCCGCCCGCCTGCTCCCGCACCACGGCGAAGGTCAGCAGCGCCAGTGCCGACGAGGGCCCCACCACCACGAACCTCGTAGCGGTGAACAGGGCGAACACCGTCGCGGCGCCCAGGGCGGTATAGAGCCCGGTGGTCGGCGGCAGCCCGGCCAGGGCGCCGTACGCCAGTGCTTGCGGCAGCGAGGTCACCGCGGCGACGAAGGCGGCCATGGCATCCGCGCGCACCCAGCGGGCCGAATAGTGGCGCAACTGCCCGATGAGCGGCACCACGTTCACAGCCCGAATCCGACGCGCGTCCATCCGATCATCATGCGATCGGTTCCGGCCGCGGCTCCCCGGACACGCCTGGCCGCCGTCGTAAACCCTCGCCCACGTCAGGTCACCGGCACCCGCGTCTTCAGCCGGCGGACGTGACAATCCGTACGCGGTCGCTGTCGTCGTCGGAGAGGAACGACGCCAGCGCCTGCCCCTGCTCGGCCACGGCGGTGCGGTCAGCTCGCGAGAAAAGGCGCAGCGGGGTGACCATCACAGTGCCCGCCTCGACGGTCCAGGTCGCGGAGACCCGGCCGTCGACCAGGACGACGCGGGCGCCGGCGACCGACAGGTTGCGGTGGGCGTCGTCGATGATCCGGCCGCGGTCGTGGTAACCGAGAAGCGCGTTGTCGAACGCCGGCAGGAACCGTACCGGAGCGGGTGTGTCGGGGTCGGGGCGCGGCGCGTCGGGGAGGTCCAGCAGTTCCCGGCCTCGCTCGTCGCGGAAGCTGACCAGCTCCTCGCGTATCGCGGCCACCGCGGCCGGCAGCCCGGCCAGGCCGCTCCAGGCGCGCAGGTCGGCTGAGGCGGCCGGGCCGAACGCGGCAAGGTAGCGCCGTACCAGCGCTTCACCGACCGGATCGGAGCCGTTCGGGGACGGCGGGTCGATCTCGCGCCCCAGCCAGGAGGAGAGCGGGACGTTGCGTACTCCCCCCCTCGTACGCCACAGCCCGCGCGGCGGCTGCTGCACCATCGGGATCAGGGCGGCGATCAGCATTTCACCCAGTGCCCGCGGTCCCGGCGCCGGCCAGCGATCGGCCAGCGCCCGCGCGAGCTCGGCCATCGAGCGGGGCTCGTTGTCGGCCATCACCGCCCGGCCCGCCGCCGCGAGCTCGTCGAGATCCACCCCGTCGAGCTCGCGGCGGTAGGTCCCGAGCACCCGTTGGCGCAGCATGGCGTCGTGGCGGGCCCGCCAGGCCAGGACGTCGTCGGCGGCGAGCAGGTGGACGGTGCGGCGCATGAGGTGGGTCCGCACCACGTTCCGCCGGATCAGCAGGTCCGAGAGCACCGCCGGGTCGAACGCGCGCAGCCGCGACCAGAGCCCGACGAACGGTTCCTGCGGTTCCTGCGCCTGCAGGCCACACAGGTGCGCGACGGCGTCGAGGACCGGCACATCGGCGTGCTCGAGCAGTAACTGCCGGGCGAGTGTCGCGCGGTTGAGCGCCCGGGTGTCGAGAACGGTCATCGGTTCAGGTGGACTTCTGCCCGTCGAGCGTCTCGCGCAGGATGTCGGCGTGCCCGGCGTGCTGGGAGGTCTCGGCGATGACGTGCATCAGCACCCGGCGTACGCTGCGCACCGCGCCCGGCTCGTGCCAGGGCGCCGCCGGCAGCGGGTGCGCCGCCGACAGGTCGGGGACGGCGGCGACGATCTCCGCGCTGCGGGCGGCGACCTGCTCGTACCGGGCGAGGATCCCGGCCAGCGTGTCACCGGGCAGCATCTGGAACTCCGCCTGGTGGTCGATCGCCCACTGCGGGAACTCGCGTGCGGTGCCGCTCGCGAAGTCGGCCCAGGTGACACCGTCGGGCAGGTCGTAGGACATCGCCGACGGGCCCTCGACCACGAAGCGCAGCCACTGCTCCTCCATGGACGCGACGTGCTTGACCAGCCCGCCCAGGCACAGCTCGCTGACCGTAGGACGCTCCCCGAGTTGCTCGTCGCTGAGCCCGCGGACGGCGTTGGTCAGGGCGGATCGCGCGTCCGCGAGCTGGGCGAGCAGCTCGCTTCGCTCGGCGTCGAGCGTTGCGGGGGACGGGGTGGGAGTGGTCATGGCGTTCGGCCCCTTCGCGTTGTCGTCGTTGACTGGCACACGACAACAGTCGCAGGTGAAGAGGACAGGGTGTGGCCTCTTCTCAGGGCAATATAGGCAGCATGCCGAAGACTTCAGCGCGACTGCTGTCGTTGCTCTCGCTGCTCCAGACGCGCCGGGACTGGCCGGGGGCGCTGCTGGCCGAACGGCTGGACATCAGCCCGCGCACCGTACGCCGTGATGTCGACCGCCTGCGCGACCTCGGCTATCCCATCGTGGCCTTCAAAGGGCCCGACGGTGGATACCGGCTCGAGGCCGGCTCGGAGCTGCCCCCGCTGCTGTTCGACGACGAGCAGGCCATCGCGCTGGCCATCGCGCTCCAGATCGCCACCACCACGGGTGCCGACATCGCGGAAGCCGCGGCCCGCGCGCTGAACACCGTCCGGCAGGTCATGCCCGCCCGGCTGCGCCACCGGATCGACACCCTCCAGGTCATCGCCGTCGAGCGGCCCGGGATGCGACCGGACCCCCAGGTCGAGGGCGGCGTGCTCATGGCACTCAGCGCGGCCGTCCATGCCCGCGAGGTGCTGCGCTTCGACTACACCCCCGTACCTCTACCAGGAGCGGAGAACAACGGCGTGCGGACCCCGCGCCGGGTGGAGCCCCATCACCTCGTCACCTGGGGCGGGCGCTGGTATCTCGTCGCCTGGGACCTCGATCGCGAGGACTGGCGCACCTTCCGTGCCGATCGGATCGCCCCGCGCACCCCGACGGGGCCCCGCTTCACCCCGCGCGAGCTGCCCGGAGGTGACGTGGCCACCTTCGTGGTCAGCAAGTTCTGGAACTCCGACCGCGCCGGCGACTGGCCCTGCCGCGGCGAGGTGATCCTCGACCTACCCGCCGCCGCCGTGTCCCCCTACACCCGCGACGGAATCGTCGAGGAACTCGGCCCGAACCGCTGCCGGCTCGTCCTGAACTCGTGGTCCTGGCTCGGCCTGGCCGCCGCCATCGGCAGGTTCGACGCCGACATCGAGGTCGTCGGCCCGGCCGAGCTCAAGGACGCCTTCGCGCGCCTGGCCCGCCGCTACACCAACGCCACAGTCGAAAGTCGGTAGCGGATCACGGTGTCCAGGCCGGATCCCGGCCGATGACGCCGAGCAGCCGGTCGAACGCCGAGGCGTCGTCCGGCACCGCCACCGGCGGCCCGAAGGCGCCGCGCTGCCTGCCCATCTCCACCATCTGGCCGGTGAAGTCCAGCGCCCGCGCGACGCCCTCGGGCTCCGGCTCGTACCGCTGACCGGTGGCCCTGGCCAGGTCCCAGCCGTGCACGACCATGTCGACCAGGTACATGTGGGCCAGCGTGGTCATCGGCAGGCCCATGGCAGGGCTGGTCCCGTCCCATGCCTCACCCCGCGACCAGGCGGCGAGCGTGCCCTCCGCCCGCTCGGGAAAGTCGCCCACGTAAGGTTCCTGCTCGACCCACGGTCCCTTACGGCCCAGTGACTCGAACAGCTCCGCCACCCACTCCAGGTGGTTGATCAGCTCTTTGACGTCGAACTTCGCGCATGGCGTAGGCGACCCGAACTGGTCCTGCCGCACCGCGCGCACCAATCCAGAGGTGCGTTCGGTGGCGCGCGTCATCAGCGGCATCATGTCGTCCATGGCAGACATGGTGCCCCGCGCCTCTCAGGCGCGGCTTGTAGAAACGCGACAGCGCGGCTGGGTCGACCCGTACGCGGGGCTCAACGCCTTCAATTTCGCGCGCCATGCGCCATCCCCCGAAATTTCGGCGTACGTGGAGCATTTCTGGGTCGTGACCTGGACCGACCTCGCCGAGCCGTACGAACAGCGCATCGTCTCCCACCCCACCGTGAACATGACCATCGCCCAGGACTTCCACCGGATCGCCGGAGTGATCAAGGGCGGGTTCTCCTACACGATGCGGGGTAGCGGCCGCGTGCTCGGCACGCGCTTCCGCCCCGGCGGCTTCCGGCCGCTCCTCGGCGGCCCGGTCTCCGAGCTGACCGACCGCTTCGTGGAGATCGGCGAAATGTACGGCACAGCAGGCGCGACCATGGTCGAGCAGGTCCTGGCCGAACCCGACCCCCGGGCCGCCATCGGGCTCATCGAGAGGTTCCTGCTGAGCCTGGCGCCGGAGCAGGATCCGCTGGTCGAGGAGGTCGCGGCGCTGGTGGCGATGGCGGAGGGCGACGTGTCCATGACCAGGGTCGACGAGCTGGCCACCCTGTCGGGACGGTCTGTGCGGTCGCTGCAGCGGCTGTTCCGGGACTATGTCGGCATCGGCCCCAAGTGGGTGATCCGCCGGTTCCGGCTGCACGAGGCCGCGGAGCGGGTCTCCCAGGGCTTCGACCTCGCCAGGCTGGCCGCCGAACTCGGCTACACCGATCAGGCCCACCTGACCCGCGACTTCACCGCCGCGGTCGGCATGCCACCCGCGGCCTACGCCCGGCGCAGCAGCCAGACCTGACCCACGCGTCACACCGGATGCGTCGGCTGGGTCCCCTCGCCCTCGCCGGCGCTGTCCGCTCGGGCGGGCAGGAGCAGGGCGGTGATGACCACGACCACGGACAGCACCGCGCCGATGATGAAGGCCAGCCGCATGCCGTCGAGGGCGGCGAGCGTCTCCGTGACTCCTTCGGATTTCAGGGCTTCGGCCCGCGCGCTCATCACGGTGATCACAAGCGCGGTGCCGAAGGCCGCGGCGACCTGCTGCAGCGTGCTCAGGATCGAACTGCCGTGGGAGTAGAGCCGCGGAGGGACCGCTCCGAGCCCAAGCGTGAACACCGGGGTGAAGGTCGCGGCCAGACTCGCCATCAGCAGCGCGTGCAGACCGAGCAGTTGCCAGAACGGCATGGTCATCGAGACCTGGGTGAAGCCGGTGAGCGCGAGCATGATCCCGATCGCGCCGGGAATGACCAGAACCCGGCCGCCGAACTGGTCGAACAGACGGCCGACGGTCGGACCGAGCAGCCCCATCGCGAGGCCGCCCGGCATCACGAGGAGCCCGGTCTGCAGGGCGGTGAGCTCGCGGATGTTCTGCAGGTACAGCGGCAACAAGATCATCGAGCCGAGCATCGCCATGAAGGCCACCGACATCATGATCAGCGCGACCGTGTAGGTGCGGTGGCGCAGGGTCCGCAGGTCCAGCAGCGGCACGCCGTGCTTCTGCAACGACAGTTGGCGGACGACGAAGACGGCGATGGCGACCAGACCGACCACCACGATCGTGGCGGCGACCCGGACGTCACCGCCCTCGAACCGGCTGAGCCCATAGACCAGGCCACCGAAACCGACGGCCGCGGTCACCACGCTCAACCAGTCGATGGTGCTGAACTCGGGCTCTCCGACGTTCTTGAGCTGCTTCAGGCCGCGCCATGTGATCAGGGCGGCGATGGGGAGCACCACGGCGAACAGCAGGCGCCAGGACCCGAACTGAAGGATCACCCCTGAGACCGTCGGTCCCATGGCGGGCGCGACCGAGATGGCCAGGGTGACGTTGCCCATCACCCGGCCCCGGTCCTCCTCGGGCACCACCTGCATCAGCGTGGTCATCAGCAGCGGCATCATCACCGCCGTCCCGGACGCCTGGATGATGCGGGCACCCAGCAGCACCTCGAACGACGGCGCGACCGCGGCCAACGCCGTGCCGAGCAGGAACAAGCCCATAGCGGTGGTGTAGGCGTTACGGGTGGACACCCGCTGCAGGAACCATCCGGTGATCGGGATGACAGCGGCCATGGTCAACATGAAGGCGGTCGAGAGCCACTGCGCCGTCTGCTCGGTTATGTGCAGCGCGCCCATCAGCCGCGGGATCGCGTTGATCATGATCGTCTCGTTGAGGATGACCACGAAGGTGGCGAGCACCAGCAGCCGGATCACGGCCGGGGTGCGACCTGGAACGGCGGCCGCGGGCTTGGCGGGTGAGTCGAGCTGAGGGCTGGAGGACACGGTACCTCGATCGGGGGTCGTCGTCGGACATGATGTGGTCATGGCTGGCGAAGTTGTGGTCATGCAAAGTCTGACCGGCACCACCGACAAAACTCATCGCCCCACCCCAGCATTCCGGCTAGTGATACGAAATGTCACCCGGTTTTCCCCGTGAACGGTGCTCTCCAGATCACGCGGAGGAGCGCCGGACAGCTCTATGACCTGGGCGAACAAGCCCCTCTCGGGGGACGCCTGCTCCCACCGGAGCCGCGCATGACCGCGATCCTGGCCTCGGCGCTGGATCGCACCTGGAGGGACGTCCCCGATCCGGCGCGTGGCGAAACCGGGCGTGGCCACCGCCGAAGACCCCCGCAGCCGTTGTGAGGTCGGATATCGGCCCGGCTCGGTGGTCTGGAAGGCTCGTGGGCATGCCAGTTGACGCGGTCGAGGAGTTCGAGCGGCACCGCTCGAAGCTGTTCGGGTTGGCGTATCGGATGCTGGGTTCGGCCGAGGAGGCCGAGGACGTGATCCAGGACGCCTTCCTTCGCTGGCACCACGCGGTGGCTGTCGAGTCGCCGTGGGCGTGGCTGACCAAGGTGACGACCAACCTGTGCGTGAACCGGTTGACGTCGGCGCGTGCTCTTCGGGAAAGCTATGTCGGTTCGTGGCTGCCCGAGCCGGTGCTCACCGCAGACGGCGCCCTGGGGCCGCTGGACAGTGCCGAGCAGCGGGACTTCGTCTCGCTGGCCTTCCTGGTGCTGCTGGAACGGCTCAACCCCATGGAGCGCGCGGTGTTCGTGCTACGTGAGGCCTTCGACTACAGCCATCGACAGGTGGCCGAGGTCATCGATTCCTCCGAGGCGAACTCCCGGCAGCTGTACCGGCGCGCTCGCCGGCGGCTCGCCGACAACCCTGGGAGCGCCGAGCGCCGGGGGGACCGCGCCTACCGCCGCGACCTGGTGGAGGGTTTCCTGGCGGCAGCGCAGGAGGGGGACCTGCCGAGGTTGGAAATGTTGCTGGCCGAGGACGTGACCGTGTGGGTGGACGGTGGCGGCAGGATCAGCGCCGCCAGGCGGCCTGTCTCCGGCGCCAACAAGGTGGCGCGCTACCTCGTAGGAGCGCTGAACACCATCGGTCAGCAGGTGCGGCTGCTGCCCGCGGAGCTCAACGGCGCTCCTGGCCTGCTGGCCTTCGCCGGTGAGGAGTTGATCGGCGCGCTGGTGCCGGAGATGACGAACGGCCTGATCAGCGAGCTTCGTATCATCGCCAACCCCGACAAGCTGCGGTTGTCACGTTCGGCAGGTCTGTCCGGTTCTTTATGGGTGACCTGACAGCCGCGTGAGGCCGAAGCACACTTGGCCGCACGCTCTCCGCGGGGGTTGCCACCCATGACGAACCCGATCCTGGTGACGGGCGGTACCGGCCGGCTCGGCCGTGCGCTCGTTCCACGACTTCTGTCCGCCGGCCATGCCGTACGCGTGCTGAGCCGCAAGCCGTCGTCCGACGAGATGACGTGCCGCGGTGACCTGATCACCGGCGAAGGGCTGGAGGCGGCGGTCGCCGGTGCCGGCACGATCATCCACTGCGCGACCGCCAACGGCCGTGCGGATGAAGACGCCACCCGCAACCTCGTCCGGGCGGCGATGCGAACCGGTCGTCCACACCTGATCTACGTGTCCATCGTCGGCGTCGATCGAGTGGATATTTCCTACTATCGGGCGAAACTGAGGTGTGAGCGGCTGTTAGCAGAGTCCGGGCTGCCGTTGACCATCCAGCGCACGACCCAGTTCCACGAGCTCATCGTCTGGATGTGCACGGTCCAGCGGTGGATGCCGGCGATCGTGATGCCTGCCGGGGTCAGCTTCCAGCCCGTCGACACCGGCGAGGTGGCCGCCCGCCTGGCCGACCTGGCCGGTACGGCGCCGGCGGGCCGGGCGCCGGACATGGGTGGACCTGAGGTGCGCGCCGCGGCCGACCTGGCCCGCGCCTACATCCGCGCGCACTCCAGCCGCCGGCCGGTGGTGTCAGTGCCGCTGCCTGGCGCCGCTATCCGCGGCCTTCGAGAAGGGGGACACCTGGCTCCCGGCCAGGCAGTCGGACGGATCACCTTCGAACAGTTCCTCGCCGCATGAGCACGCGTACGTGGCTCCGTGCAGGCCTGGTCTTCCTCGGCGCCGTACAGTTCGGCGTGGGGTGCTGGGCGTTGTTGCTGCCCCGCTCGTTCTTCGCCATCCCGTGGGTGGGGATGCGCATGCCGTACAACGCGCATCTGATGATGGATTACGGCGCGATGAGCCTGGCCACGTCGGTGGCGCTGGGCGTGAGCGTGTTCATCGTACGGCGGAGCATGGTCCGTACGGCGCTTGCCGTGTACCTGATGTTCGCCGTGCCGCACCTGGCGATCCACCTGCGGCTGCTGCACCATCTGACGCCCGGAGAGCGCGTGCCGTTGCTGGTCGCGCTTTCGGTGGCGGTCATGATCCCGCTGGTGCTGTGGGCGCTCACCTCCAGGCTCGAAGAGACATGAATCCAGCGTCAGGAAGGTAAGGGCTCGCGTGCTGTTTCAGCGTGCGAGCCCTTCGTGGTGACCGGAGTGACTCAGTACCAGATGTAGACGCCGTAGGTCTGGAACGGGTGCCAGGTGCCGTCGAGCTCGCATTTCACGCGGTCCGCGGGCCAGCCGCCATAGGTGACCAGAATGTATGCGTGGCAGGTCACGAAATCGCTGGAGGTGTGAACGCGGTGCCACGATGAGGCGTGGGCCGGAAGGGCTCCGGCCAGGAGCGCGCCGCTGACGACGGCGGCGCCCAGGCCCGCGGTGAGAGCTCTTTTGATTGCCTTCACGCTGGTGTTTCCTCTCTGATGTCCGAGCGGGAACCCTCCCGCCCGGTGATGGTCGTTGAAGTGCCGATGGGTGGGGGTGCGCGTCCGGCGGCCGGGGAGGCCCGTGTTCTACATGGCGTCCTTGACCCTGATCTGGCCGTTGTCGATGACGAACCGCTGGTTGGCGTGATCCATGCAGCGCCACAGGCGGACCTTGTCGCCGTTGTTGCGGGTGTTGCCGACGTCCAGGCACACGGGTTCACCGGCGGCCAAGGTGTCCTGGAGGATGATCTTTCCTCGCCTGACGACCCACTTCTGGTTGGCGTGGTCCAGGCACTGCCACAGGCGGACCCGGGCGTCGTTGGCGCGGGTGTTGCCGGCGTCCAGGCATACCTCCCGGGCGGTGCCGACGGTGTCTTCGACCTTGATTTCGCCGTCTTCGACGACGAACCGCTGGTTGGGGTGATCTATGCAGCGCCACAGCCGGATCTCGGTACCGTCGGCGCGGTCGTTGGTGGCGTCGATGCACACCGGGAATACGGCGTGGTGCTGGGCAACGGCCGCGGCGGGCAGAGCGGTGAGCGCGCTCACGGCGGTGACGACGGCGGCGCCGGCCAGCAGACGGCGGGCGAGCAGCATGGTGCCTCCTGGAAGAAGATCACTTCGACGCGAGAAGCCTCCCGTAACCGAAAGTCAAAGATCAACTACTCTCCGTACGTGTTCGGCCATTTCTGGCCGGAGGGCATACGGGTATCACCGTGGCGGCCATGCTCCGACTGCCACCCGGCATGATTACTTATCGAACGTAATCGACTACCTAGCGTAGCGATCGTTTCGAGGTCGGAGGATCATGCGTCTCCCCCCACGGCATGCACCACTCGCCGCCACCACCACCGCCGTCTCCCACGCCGAAAAAGCGCACGCCCCCACCGCCGGGCCACCACCCGACACCGTGACCGCCTCGCGACCGGAACCGGAAGGAGCCAGGACATGAGTCAGCCGGCGGCGGCCGACGTCATCAAGGTGATGATCGTGGGAGATTCGATCAGTCACGGCAGCAGCGGTGACTGGACATGGCGCTACCGGCTCTACAAGCACCTCCGCCACCATGGGGTCAACCTGGACCTGGTCGGGCCGAAAAACGACCTGGACGCCATCACCACGGCCCAGACCGGCGACGGTGACCGGAGCTACGCCGATCCCGACTTCGACACCGACCACGACGCGCAGTGGGGACGGCCCTACTGCGTGGAGATGAACGAGATCTCCGCCAAGGTCGCCGAGCACCGCCCGAACTACCTGCTGGTGCTGCTCGGCATCAACGACCTGTTCTGGTACGACCATGGGGCGGAGCAGAACGAGGCGAACCTACGCACCTTCATCGGCAACGCCCGCACCGGCAACCCGGCGCTGCGCCTGGTGCTCGGCACCCTGCTGGACACCCACAAGGCCACGCACGACCCCCTCTTCAACGCCCGGGTCTCCGACTTCAACCGGCGGCTGATCCTGGTCGCCAACGACCTGCAGACCCAGCGGTCCCCCATCGTCATCGCCGCCACCCACGCCGAATTCGTCGCCTCCGCCCACACCTGGGACGGCACCCATCCCAACGCCCAAGGCGAACTACGGATCGCCGCCGCCTTCGCCGACACTCTGGCCGGCCAGTTCAAGATCGGCGCCCCCTACCCCCGGCCGTTCCAAACCGTCACCGAGATCCTCCCCACCGCCAAGACCGTCACCTCCTGACGCGCCCGAACCAGCGCCGGCAGGCACCACGAGACGAGCCGGGTAACACCGGCGCCGTCCGGCCGGTGCAGCGCCCGCCGTGGTCACGCCGCACCAGGTTTCGTCGACCACCGCGGTGCTCGCCGACGAGATCACTGTCCGGGTCGCTCTCTAACAGGAGGAACCCATGCCACGCACTCTCGCCACCCTCGGCGCCCTTGCTGCCGCCACCTTGCTCACCCCGACCATCCCCGCCTCGGCCCACGCGGCCACCAACATGGAGATCGTCAACGGCTTCACCCGGACCGTGAAAGAGTCGGCCGGAATCCCCGTGACTTGCCCGCCCAATGAGGTCCTGCTGGGCCGATCACACTCCGCGGACTGGAACGGCAACACCACGTACTACTGCGGCCGTATCTACATCGACAGGCAGCCAGCCCAGGTGAGCGCCCCGATCTGGAGCGATGAGCAGCGGGAAAGCAGCTCGCACTTCGAGGCGCCGGCCGACCACGCTCTGGTCGGCCGTCAACACTCCGGCAACGAGAACGGCCCCACGAGGTACGCGCACGCCTCGCTGACCGTAGGAGGGCAAACCGTGAAACTGGCTTCGTACCGATGGACCCCGGGCCAGAGGGAGAGCCGCAGCTACTCCAAGGCGGGCGAAGACGAGGTCATGACCGGCCGCGAGCACTTCGGGGACGAGAACGCCCAAACTCAGTATCAGTACGCCAGGATCTCTGACAGATAGCACAGCACCCCGGCCGTTCATACGCGACATCTGGACGCGGAAAGCCCTCCAGGATGATCCCGGAGCGCCTTTGAGCAGGTAGCGGCTCACAAAGGCAGACCGGCCGATCGGGTGATGTGCTCATGGACCATGGAACCCCAGCCCGCCAGCCCCGTGAGTCTCGCCCTGACCCGCTGGGCGTCGGCGTGGTCGAGCTCCTCGAAAATGTGCAGCGCGTCGCCCCAGATGAGCCGGGCGGTCTCACCTTCGCCCAGCTTCTGGTGACTGTCACCCAGCCGGGTGAGCGTTCCCGCCACGCTGCACAGATCGCCCTCGTTCCGGAACAGCACCAGGCTCTGCCGGTAGCAGTCGATGGCCTGGCCGTGCTGCTCGAGATGATGATGGATGTGGCCCAGGCTGTCCCAGGTCGCCGCCTGGCCGTGCAGGTCGCCTGTCAGGTACTGCAGGTCGAGCGCCTGCCAGCAGTAGGCGAGGGCCTTGGGATGTTCGCCGAGCAGGGTGTAGTGCCAGCCGACCGCGTTGAGCGCCCGCGCCTGCCCGGCCTGGTGGTCGATCCGCTGGTAGAGCTCGAGCGCCTGCTTGGCGTGGCTGAGCGCCTCCCGGTAGCGTTCCTGCCGTTCGAGCACTCCCGACATGTTCCCGTGCGTGTGCGCGGCGCCGGTGAGGTCGCCCAGGTCGCCGTAGAGCCGGAGCGCCGACTGGAAATGTCCGAGGGCGTCGTCATAGCGGCTCAGCTTGGTGAGGGCCCAGCCGAGGTTCCGGTAGGCGTGCGCCTGTCCGATTTCGTCGCCGGTACGGTGGGCGGCCTCCAGGCCCAGTTCCTGGAGCCCGACCTGCTCACGCCATCGACCCTGCCGATCCAGGAAATCATTCAAGAACCATGCGAGCTGCCATAAATGCGTGTCGAACCCTGAGTGCGCGGCGAGGGAGACGGCCGCCATCAGGACCGGATGCTCGGTCTTGAACCATTCCACGGCCTGCTCGTGGTCGGTCGCCGCCGACAGGACGACTCCGGGCTGGGGCGGCGTCAGGAGCAGCGGGCTCTGATGGACGTTGAGCAGCCGGGCCGAGTGGTCCGCGGTGTGCACATAGTGGTCGAGCAGCCGGTGGAGAGCGGCCTGCCGTTCGGACTCGACCTCGTGGGCGCTCGCGAGCTCGGCGGCGTAGGCACGCAGCAGGTCGTGGAAGGCGTAGCGGCCGTGAGCGTGCTGGGTGATCAGGTGCGTACGCGTCAGCTCGGCCAGCAAGGGACGCGTCTGGGCCAGGGACATGCCCACGAGGCTGGCCGCGGCCGGCGCGGTGATCTCTGGGCCGGGGTGGGAGCCGAGCAGCCGGAACAACCGCGCGGTGTCGGCGGTGAGCGCGTGGTAGGACCACGAGAACACGGTACGGATCTGCGTCATCGGTTCGCCGCCGTCGAAAACGTCCAGGAAGGCGTCGTCGAGTTCGGCGACCAGAACGGACAGCGATACGTCGGGGTTGCTCGCCGCCCGTGACGCTACGATCGCGATGGCCAGGGGAAGCCGCGCGCACCGCCTGATGATCTCCTCCGCCGCGTCGGCCTCGTCGACCACCCGGTTCGCGCCCAGGCGCTTGGCCATCAGCTTGCGGGCGTCCGAGACGGGCAGCAGCTTGAGTGGCAGCGGGTGGGCGCCTTCCATCGCCATGAGGCCGGACAGCTGGCTGCGGCTGGTCACCAGGACCAGGCAGCCCGGCGAATCCGGCAGGAGCGGACGTACCTGCTCGGAGTCACGGGCATTGTCGAGCACGATCAGGACCCGGCGCCCGGCGAGCATGCTCCGGTAGAGGCCGGTCTGGGCGGCCAGGCCGGCCGGCACCCGTTGGGGTGGCACACCCAGCGCCTCCAGGAGGCTCCGCATCGCCTCGGCGGGACTCATCGGCGACCCGGTCGGGTCGAACCCCCGCAGGTTGAGGTACAGCTGGCCGTCCGGGAAACGTTTACTGACATGGTGCGCCCAGTGCACCGCCAAGGCGGTTTTCCCCACTCCGGCCGCTCCCGACAACACGGTGACGACGACCGCGGTGGGCTGCTCGTCGGCGGCGCCCAGGAGCGCGTCGAGCCGCTCCAGCTCGGTGGCGCGTCCGACGAATCCGTAGACGTCCAGCGGCAGCAGGGCGGGCGACAACGAAGCGGGCTCGGGCGAGGCGTTCAGAACTTGCCGGTGCACCTCGCGGAGGTCTTCGCCCGGCTCGATGCCCAGCTCCTCGATCAGTACGCGCCGGACTTCCTGGTAGACCCGCAGGGCCTCGGCCCGCTGGCCGGAGGCGTTCAGCGCCAGCATGAGCTGGCCGTGGAACCGTTCACGCAACGGGTGGCTGGCGACGAGGAAGCGCAGCTCGCCGACGAGCGAGGCGTGCCGGCCCAGCGCGAGCTCGGCGTCGATGCACTCCTCCATCATCTGGCACCAGATGTCCTCCCACACCCGGACGTAGTGCGCCCGCAGCACCTCGGAGTCGATGCCGGTCATCGGCTCGCCCCGCCACAGCGCGAGCGCGTCCCGGAGCAACGCGGACTGCCCCTGCTGATCCGTGCTCGCGGCGGCCTGCGCGGCTCGCTCCCGCAGGCGCTGGACCTGTGCCGTGTCCACCTCGCACCTGTCCACGTCCAGCAGGTAACCACCCGGCTTGGTGAGCAGGACCTGCGAGGTCGCGAGGAGCTTGCGCAGGCGCATGACATGGCTGTGCACGGTCTCGCGTGCCGTCAGGGGCGGCTCGCCGTCCCATAGGCAGTCCACCAGATGTTCGACCGGGACGACCTCGCCGAGGCGGAGCGTGAGCGCCGCGAGGATGATGCGTTGTTTGGCGGACGTGACCGGTATCAGCATGTCCTGGTCGTCACGGATCTCCAGTGGGCCCAGCAGTTTGATCTTCACCGACTGCCCCACCTTTCTGGTGTCATCGAGCTGCCAGCCGGATGCCATAAGCGCATGGCATAATGCTGCATTTTTGCGGATCAATAACACAATGATCAGCCAAACCGGACACGTCAACGGGGTTGGTCAATCAGTGCCACGATTCCTGACAACCGGTGCCAGCGAGCTGCCATCCGCCTGCCAGGCGGCGTCGAGACGATCTCGTTACCAACGAGTAGCGTCTGTGAGGAGCCAAGCTTGCGCAGGTTCACCTTAGCCACCGCGGTGGCGGCGGTATTGCTTCCCCTGCTCGCCGCGCCACCCGCCGCCGCCGACACTGTCGGGGACGCGCCGACGGTCCCCGTCCAGGGGATCGGCCCCGGCCTCTACTTCCCCGACTCCCACACCTACGAGCTCCACGAATCGGACGTGGCGGCGGGCGCGATCGGCCGGCGTCACAACGTGACCGTCATGGACAGTGGCCTGGCCAAGCCGGAGACCGCCCCCGCCTCACGCCCCGAGCTGGGCGTCTTCGGGCCCGGCTGGCAGGCCGAGTTCCTCGGCGGCACGATCGCCCGGAAACTGGAGATCCAGAACGGCGCCGTCGTCGTCACCGAACTGGACGGCAGCACCTCGACCCGCTACGCGCTGACCAGCAGCGTCTCCTTCCCCTCGGGCGGCGGCATCCAGAAGTACGAGGACCCGAACGGCTCCAAGGTCACGGAGACCACCAAGTGGGACGAGGCGGCCGGAGCGCTGCGTACCACGGTCGTGGAGACCATCGCGTCGAACCTGGCCACGGCGGACGAGGGCGACGACGTCTTCGTCAACGCCGCCGGCACCCCGTTCACCGCGGCCGAGCTCAGCCCCACCTACACCTGGAACAGACTGGGCACACTCACGGGCGACAACTGGCGTGTCACCGGTTTCGGGACCAGCGCGTACGGCACGAGCCTGCTGACCTACGACTCCGCCGGACGGATCAGCACCATCAAGGAACCGGCCGTCGACGAGAAGCCGGAAGAGACGGTGACGCTCCACTACGCGACCACCACCACGGCCACCGCCGGCTCGTACGGCGACTACGCCGGCCAGGTCAAGGAGATCACCCTCGTCTCCGGCTCCGACGCGCCGAAGACCGTGGCCAGATTCGACTACAGCCTGTCGGGCTGGCTCCGTTCCACGAGTGACCCCAGCAGCGGCACCCCGGCGGAGACGTACGCCTACGACACGGCCGGCCGCCTGGACCACCTGAACTCGCTCGAACTGGGCAACTGGGACCTGTCCTTCCCGGCGAACAGCGCCTCCCCCACCGTGGCCTCGACCGAGCTCGACCGTCCGAGCGCCACCGACCCCCTGGCCGGTGCTACGGGAGTCGGCGATCCCAACGCCGTCGAACCGCCCGCGTCCGACTTCACCGACCCCGCCGACATCGACGGGACGATGTCCTCCCCCACCAAGTGCGCCACCGTCGAGAACTGGTTGTGGTACACGAAGAAGGGCTGTTCGGCCTGGGCCGCGCACTACGGCTGGCACAACCCGCAGTTCAAGAACACCCCCACCGGATTCCAGGTGGTCGGCATCAACCACGACCACTGCACGAGCTCGCCGGACAAGCCCCGGTACCTGTTCTGGAAGTTCGACTTCCGGGTGCCCTGTGACATGCACGACTACGGCTACGGCCTGATCGGCAACACGTACAAGGGCTACAAGTGGTACATCGACCGGAACAAGAAGTCCAAGGTGGACAACCTGTTCTTCACCACGCTCGTCAAGAAGACCTGCCCCGCGTACTCGAAGGCCTCGCGTGTCGGCTGCCTCCAGCTGGCCGCCATCTATCGGGTCGGGGTGCTGGCCGGTAAGCCGAAGAAGGGTGCGGACGCCACTCGGGGTTCGCGCCCATAGAAGCACCTGACCTATGACCGGATGGCGGGCGGCCGCCATCCGGTCCCTTGGTCAGGAGGGGACCGTCGCCGGTGCGGTGAGTGCCTGCGCGGGTTGGGTGACGGCCAGCTTGCGGGCCAGGCGCAGCCGGTACGCGTCCAGCACCACGGCGACCAGGATCACCAGCCCGGTGATGATCTGCCGTTCGAAGTCGGAGACACCCATGAGCAGCAGCCCGTTGGTGAGCACGCCGAGCAGACATGCCCCGAGGAACGTACCGACCATGGAGCCGCGCCCGCCCAGCAGGCTGGCTCCGCCGATGACCACGGCGGCGATCGCGTTGAGCTCGTAGCCCTGGCCCAGGATAGGGCTGGCGATGTTGAGCCTGGCCATGTACAGGATGGCCGCGATGCCCACGGCGAATCCGGCGATCATGAAGGCGGCGATCTTGATGCGGGAGGTCTTGTGGCCGGACAGGCGGACGGCTTCCTCGTTGTTGCCGGTGGCGTAGATCAGCCGCCCGAAGACGGTGCGCGACAGCACGAACCAGCCGACCCCTGCCAGCAGCAGCGCCACCCAGAACACCGCGGGGATGCCCAGGAGCGTGAGGGTGCCGAAGTCGTTGAGCGCGGCGGGCAGGTTGTAGATGGTGGCCGCGTTGGTGTAGCGCTCGGCGCCACCGCGCGCGATGTTGAGCATGGCCAGGGTGACGATGAACGACGGCACCCGCCACTGTTCTGACACGAACCCGTTGACCCAGCCGACCACGCCGCCGACGAGCACGCTCACCAGGATCGCGCCGACCAGCACCACGGCGGAGCCGGATCCGGCCATCATGGTGCCCGACACGACCGCGCACAGCGCCATCGCCGAGCCGACCGACAGGTCGATGCCGCCGACCAGGATCACGAACGTCATGCCCACGGCGAGCACGGTGTTCAGGGTGATCTGGGTCATGATGTTGCGCAGGTTCTGCTCGGTCGCGAAGTTCGGCGCGGCGATGACGAAGAAGCCCGCGAGCAGCACCAGGGCGACGCCGATGCCGGCCTCGCCGAGCACGAGCCTTTTGATCACTGTGTTTCACCGTTCTTGAGGTAGCCCGAGTAGGCCAGCGTGAGGATGTGCTCGGCGTCGAAGTCCGCCCGGGCGACCTCGCCGGCGATCTTGCCGCGGGAGAAGACCAGGACGCGGTCGCAGATGCCCATCAGCTCCGGCAGGTCCGAGGAGACGACGAGCAGGGCCTTGCCTTCCGCGGCCAGACCGAGCAGCAGCTCGTGGATCTCGTACTTGGCGCCGACGTCGATGCCGCGGGTGGGCTCGTCCACGATCAGGATGTCGGATCCGGCGTTGAGCCACTTGGCCAGCACGACCTTCTGCTGGTTGCCGCCCGACAGGGTGCGCACGTGCTGGTCGACGCCCGCGGAACGCAGGTGCAGGCGCCGCCCGAGGCCCTCGGCGAGCGAGCGTTCCTGGCCGAAGCGCACCAGGAATCCGCGCAGCTTGGCGAGCGTGACGTTGGCGCTGATCGGCAGGTCGAGGACCAGGCCCTGCGACTTGCGGTCCTCGGTGAGCAGGCTGATGCCGTGCCGTACCGCGTCCTGAGGGTGCCGGATGCGCACCTTCTTGCCGTACAGCTCGATATTTTCCGACAAGGCGGGGTCGGCGCCGAAGATCGCGCGCATCGCCTCGGTACGGCCGGAGCCGACCAGCCCGGCGAGGCCCACGACCTCGCCGCGCCGTACCGAGAACGAGAGCGGCCCTTCGAAGCCCGCGACCTTGAGATCGCGCACCTTCAGCGCCACCTCGCCCAGCGCCGTCGGTGGCTTGGCCGGGTACTCCTGCGCCAGGTCGCGCCCCACCATCAACCTGACCAGGTCGGGCGCGGTCACGCCGGCCATCTCGCGGGTCTCGATGCTGCGCCCGTTGCGCAGCACGGTGACCCGGTCGGCCAGCTCCAGCACCTCCTGCAGGTGGTGGGAGATGTAGACGATGGCCACCCCGCGCTCGCGCAACGTCCGCAGGATGCCGAACAGGCGTCCCGCCTCGCGCGAGGTGAGCGTGGCGGTCGGCTCGTCCATGATCAGCAGTCTGCAGTCGGTGGAGATCGCCTTCGCGATCTCCACCAGCTGCATCTGTGCGATGCCGAGCCGCTCGACCAGGGTGTCGGGCGAGACGTCCAGCCCGATCTCGGCCAGCAGCCGCTCGGCGTCCGCGCGCAGCCGCTTCCTGTCGACGACGCCCGCGGTGCGCGGCAGCGCGCGCAGGAACAGGTTCTCCGCCACGGTGAGGTACGGCAGCAGCGCCAGCTCCTGGTGGACCACCGAGATCCCGGCGGCCAGACCGTCGGCCGCACTGGCAGGGGTGTACGGCGCGCCGTCGAAGGTCATCGTGCCGCTGTCCGGCGCGTGGATCCCGGCCAGGGCCTTGACCAGCGTGGACTTGCCCGCGCCGTTCTCCCCCACGAGGGCGTGGATCTCGCCCGCGCGGATGTCAAGGTCGACCCCGTCGAGCGCCATCACACCAGGGAAGCGCTTGACGAGGCCGGTGACGGTCATCATCCGACGTTGTCCTTGGTGATGAGCTTGATCTCGGTCTTCTGCCAGCCGCTGAAGTTCTCGCCGGCGATCATCTTCATGGCGTAGTCGATGCCGTTGGAGGCCTGCTGCGCCCCGTACTGGTCCAGGGTGGACACGACGCTGCCGTCCTTGACGTACTGGGCGATGGCCGGGATGTTGTCGAACGCGGCGACCTTGATCTGGCCCTTCTTGCCCTGCTCCTCGATCGCCTTCAGCGCACCGAGCGCCATGTTGTCGTTGCCGGCCAGCACGCCCTTGATGTTCGGGTGCCCGGTGAGCATGTTGCCGAAGACGGTGTGCGCCTCGTCGGTCTCCCAGTGCGCGGTCTTGGAGTCGACGAGCTTGAGCCCGCCCGCCTTGATCGCGTCCTCGAAGCCGGCCTTGCGCTGGGCGGCGTTGGCCGCGCCGGGGTTGCCCTCCAGGATGACGACCTCGGCGTCCTTGCCGAGGGCCTTGACCAGCTCCATGCCCGACTGCTTGGCACCCTCGCGGTTGTCGGGGCCGACGAAGGGCACCTTGTCGCCGATGCCGGCGGCCTTCATCGCGCCCTCGTCGAGCTGGACGTCGATGTTGACGACCTTCACGCCCGCGTCGACGGCGCGCTTGATCGGCGCGACCAGCGCGCGCGAGTCGGCGGGGGCGATCACGACCGCCTTGGCCTGCTGGGTGACGCACTTCTCGACGGCGGCGACCTGGTTGTCGATGTCGGTCTCGTTCTGGATGCCGACCACGCTGAGCGTGAGGTCGCCGCGCTTGGCGGCGTGCTCCTCGGCGCCCTTCTGCATCTGCTGGAAGAACTCGTTGGCCAGCGACTTCATCACCAGGCAGACGCCCGGCTTCTCACCGGGCTTGGCGGCGGTGGCGGGCGCGGCGGTGGTGCCGCCCTCCTTGCCGCAGGCGGTCAGCGCGAGGGCCAGACCGGCCACGACGACGATCTTCTTGTTCATGTGGTGTTTCTCCTTCAGAAGGGAACGCCCGCTTGGAGGACGACGTTCGCGTACGGCGTCGCCTCGCCGGTCCGCACGACTGCGCGGGCCCGGCCGGTGAGCTCTTTGAGACGGGTGTGAGGAATGCGTTCTGTTCTTGTCAGTACGCCGTCGAGGAAGCCGGGCGGCGACTCCTCGGCGACGTAGGCGGTCTCGACGACGAGCTCGCCGAGCACCGCTTCCAGTACGGGCAGGAAGGCAGGCTCGCCCCTGCGCCAGACGAGGTCGACCGTCTCGACGCCGGGCGGGACGGGCAGGCCGGGGTCGGCCACCACGATGAGGTCGGTGTGTCCCGCCGCGGACAGGATGTGCAGCAGGCGGGGATGCCAGAGGCCGTCATGACGCATGGGCGAACAGCCTTTCCACCTGGTCGCCGGTGGGCATGGCGGTCTGGGCCCCGTGGCCGGTGGTGGCCAGCGCGCCGGCCGCGCAGGCCCGCCGTACCGCCTGGGCGAGGGGCAGGCCGGCCGCGTGGGCGAGCGCGAGTTGCGCGCAGAAGGTGTCCCCCGCGCCGACCGCGTCCACCGCGTGCACCGGGAAGGAGGGCACCTGGCAGACGCCGGAGGCGTCCTGGCCGCGCGCCCCGTGCTCGCCCAGCGTCACCACCGCGGCGCGCGGCCCGAGCGCGAGCAGCGCGGCGGGGTCGGTGCCGCCGCCGCACAGGGCGGCGGCCTCACCCTCGTTGACGATCAGTAGGTCCACCTGGGTGAGCAGCTCTTCAAGACCCTGCGTGTACGGCGCGGCGTTGAGGATCACCGGCACGCCGTGGGCCCTGGCCTGCCGGGCGGCGGCGAGGCAGGCGGCCACCGGGATCTCCAGCTGCAGCAGGAGCGCGTCGGCGCCGGTGAGGTCGAGGTCGGTGAGGCGGAGCAGGCCGTTGGCGCCACTGGCGACAGTGATCATGTTCTCGCCGCCGTCCTCGACGACGATCATCGCCAGCCCGGTGGCGGCGGGCACCTGCCGTACGCCTGAGACGTCCACGCCCTCGCGCGCCACGGCGGCGAGCAGCTCGCCGCCCAGCGCGTCGTCGCCGACCTGGCCCACCAGGCGAACCCGCGCGCCCAGCCGGGCGGCGGCCACCGCCTGGTTGGCGCCCTTGCCTCCGGCGGCCCGCACCGCGGCGGCGCCCGCGACCGTCTCGCCCCGGCCGGGCAGGCGCGTCACCGGGACCGTGAGATCCATGTTGAGGCTGCCGACGACGACCAGCTCCAGCTCACGCATCGTCGACCCCGCCGACCGGGTCGGGGCAGCCACAGGAGCCGCGCCTGATCAGCGTGGCGGACAGGACGACACGCTCGCCTCCCGACGCGTCACCGATCTGTGCCGCCAGCAGCTCCACCGCGCGCCTGCCCAGTACCTCGATCGGCTGGCGCATGGTGGTGAGCGCGGGCACGGTGTAGGAGGAGGCGGCGATGCCGTCGAACGAGCAGAGCGCGACGTCGCCGGGCACGCTCAGCCCCAGCTCGGCGGCGGCGCGTATGACGCCGATCGCCTGCTCGTCGCTGGTCACGAAGAGCGCGGTGGGCCGGCCCTCCTGTGACAGGAGCTGGTGGCCGCCGAGGTAGCCGTGCCGCCGCCCGAACGGGCCGTGGACCAGCGGCATCGAAGCCGGGTCGAGGCCCGCTTCGGTCAGCGCCCGCGACCAGCCGGCGACACGGTCGACGGTCGGATGGATGTTCTTCGGCCCCGCCACGCAGCCGATACGCCGCTGACCGTGCGCGAGCAGGTGGCCGGTCGCCTCGTACGCGCCGCCCTCGTTGTCGAGAAGCAGGTGGCTTGCCGGGGTTTCGTCGAGCTCGCGGTCGAGCACGATGCACGGCACCTTGGAAGCGGCGAGCTGGGACCGCCAGGCGTGCGGGCCGTGGGCAGGAATCAGGATCAACCCATCCACCTGGCGGTCGATCAGGGTCCGCACGTAGGCGGCCTCGCGATCGTCGTCGTCCATCGCGTTGCCGAGCAGCAGCGTCAGGCCGTGCTCGAAGGCGACGTCCTCGATCTCGCGGGCCAGCTCGGCGAAGAAGGGGTTGGCGTTGTCGGGGACGACAAGCCCGATCGTGTGCGTACGGCTGGTGCGCAACGAGCGTGCGACGACGTTCGGCCGGTAGCCGAGCTCGTCGATCGCGCGCAGCACCCGTTCGCGGGTGTGCGGCGCGACATTTCTCGGCCCGTTGTTGAGCACGTAGCTGACGACGGCGTCTGAGGTGCCGGCCAGCCGCGCCACATCGCGGCGTGTGACCACTACGCAAATCCCATCTACTCGTGTTGCTGCAGTATTCGGTCAGGACTTCCGCAGTAGCAACACGAGTTGATGGGACGTTATGAAGGTGTTATCGCAGGGTTTCAGGACGATCACGAAGAGTGGCCTGAGGTTGTGCGCCGCCTGCCGATGTCGCACATCGCATCCTGTCCCGTACGGCAGCGCGCGGAGTCCGCGCAGGTCAGGCGGTTTCGGGGCCTGCGGGGTGGGCGCGGGGCTCCGTGATCGCGGGTCACGTCGGGCCACGCTCACCGCTCTCGTTACGGTCGGCACCGGGCAGGAACCGTGCCGCCTTGAACGTCTGTTATCCGGCGACCGTGGGGGCGCTGCTCCAGGACCCGTACGGGATCACCGTCGGCGCGCGTGAAAAGCAGATGCCGGCGGCGGGATAGATCGCTACCCTCCCGGGGGTGGAGCTTCGAGAAGAGCGGCCGGGCGACGCGGGCGCCGTGCGTCACGTCCATCTGCGAGCCTTCGGCGACCACGGCGGAATGGTGGCCGACCTGGTCGACACCCTGCGCCACGGCATCCGCTCCAGTGGAGGGTGCGCGCTCGTGGCCGAGGTCGCCGGACAGGTCGTCGGGCATGTCATGTTCACCCGCAGCCTGCTCGACGCCCCGCGGCGGCTGATCGACGTACAGGTGCTCAGCCCGCTGGGCGTGCTGCCCGAGCACCACCGGCAGGGCATCGGCTCGGCCCTGGTCCGCGCCGGGCTCGCGACTCTCGCCGAAGGAGAGAGCCCCCTCGTCTTCCTGGAAGGCGACCCCGGCTACTACTCCCGCTTCGGGTTCGCCCCGGGGGCTGAGCTGGGCTTCCGCAAGCCGTCCCTGCGCATACCCGACGCCGCGTTCCAGGTGATCAGGCTTCCGGCGTACGAGCCGTGGATGACGGGGACGCTGGTCTACTCCGAGCCGTTCTGGCGTCACGACGCCGTCGGGCTCCGCGACCTCGACGCCTGACGACGCACCTCCACGACCGGCCTTTCAGACATCATCGCTCTCCCGATTCGACGGCGAGATCAGCGGCCATCCTGGACTAAATATCGCATATCAAGTTATTTCAGGCTATAACTCCGTCCGCGATCTTTATTCGAACCGCAGCAACCATTGCACCTTTGTGACCTATTCGCTGTCGGGCGCCGACTCCAAGTGCTATCAAGGATCCTTGGAGGCCAATGATGGAGCGACTCGTCGAGTTTCAGTTGGACGGCGGAGAGAAGCTACTCGTGGAAGTCCACGACCTGCCCGCATCCGATGGTTCAGCAAAACGCGGATGGGGCTCACGTCCCACGGCACAAGAGGCTGATCGCAGTTTCGAGCAAGCCGTCGAGCGCATAAGCCCAGCCGCCCAAACCATGATAAATCGCCTCCGACTCCTCCCGGACGCGCCCGATGAGATCAACGTCGAGTTCGGACTGGGACTGAGCGCGGAGGCCGGCGCCTTCATCGCGAAGACGAGCGGTTCGGCCAATTTCAAGATCTCGTTGACTTGGCATCGAAGTGAATAAGAACACCTACAAGAATTTCGACATCCTCATCGAACGATACGGCGACTCCTACCGCGCCAGAGTGCTGGACTCACCCAGCGGTCAGGGCGCCGCACATATTTTTCGACTTCCCTTCACCGACGAACAGCTGGAGATACTACTTCTCAGAATAGGACGTCGCCGCGGAATGCGCGGGGCCCCGCCCTCATCAAACGTAGCCGCAATCGAATTCGGTGGCAGCCTCTACTCCGCGGTTTTCCAGGAGCAGGTCCGAGCACACCTCCTCATGAGCCTGCAGAGCACAGAAGAAGAGCAGTCCGGGTTGCGCATCAGGATACGCCTGTCAAACTGTCCGGAGCTTGCCGATCTCCCTTGGGAGTATCTGTACGACTCCGAGCGACGCCGCTTCATCTGCTTGTCGACAAGAACTCCCATGGTGCGATTTCTGGAGCTTCCCGAGCCTAGTCGTGTTCTCTCGGTCACCGGGCCGCTCAGGATGCTCGTGGTCATCTCCAATCCGAACGAACCTGACTTCGACGAACTCGATGTAGAACGAGAGTGGGCAAATCTTGAGGAGGCATTGAGCGCCGTCGTGGAGTCAGGCCACGTCGAAATCGATCGACTCGATCCGCCAACCCTCAGCCGCTTGGATGCCCAGCTACGCCACCGCGACTACCATATTCTCCATTTCATTGGACATGGCCGGTTCAGCCCGCAGGTCGGCTACGGCGAGCTTCTCTTCGAAGATGACAGTCATCGTGGCCTGCCGGTGGGAGCAGCCCAGCTGGCCACCCTCCTCCACGACCACGGCTCTCTCCGCCTTGCCCTGCTCAACGCCTGTGAAGGCGCTCGCACGGGCCATGTCGACCCTCTGGCAGGCGTAGCCCAGACGCTCGTACAACAACGTATCCCAGCGGTAGTGGCCATGCAGTTCGAGATCAGCGACCACGCGGCGATCGCCTTCTCCAAGGTTTTCTACGAGATGCTCGCCGTTGGCGATCCCATTGATACGTGCATCGCCCATGCTCGACGAGCTATATACGCGATTCCCAATCCCGTGGAATGGGCAACACCTGTTCTGTATCTTCGCGCGGGCGACGGTCAGGTCTTCGACGTATCTTCCGCTCCAGAGCGGATACATTCCGATGCCCCACCTCGCAAAGCACCAGCGGCAGAGAGCCCTTGGCGTGCCACCGTATCCACGGAGAAGCGAAGTTCGATGGTACGGGCTACGATCATCAACGTGACGCTGACGAGCGAGTCACACATCATTGTGGTCAGGTGGGGCTGGTCAGACAGTCTTGAGGTTGATGGTCGCATCATCACAAAATCCATGAACGATCTGAATGGCGACCATACGTTCGTGCTGACCGATGGCGATCGAAGATTGGCTGCGGAGCTGACTATCAAGTCGAAGGGGATGCGATACATTGTCCAATCCCTGGTAATCGATGGCCAAAGCCTGTCCTGGTCGGATTGAGGGGCGTGCCTTGAGGCATAGGTGAGGGACCAGAGTGCAACCCGTGGCGCCTGGGATGTCCGCCTCCGAACCACTTGAAGGTGGGAGAAGGAGGAGAACTAGACTTGGTCTTGTCCCCCCTGCCGATGGGTTATGGGGAGGGGGCATGGCCTTTCTGGCCGCCGGCTGGCTGTGGTCGTTCGCGGTCCTGGCCGTCGTCCTGGCGGGCTACATCGCCGTCCAGTTCCGGCGGCCCCGGCATATGGCGCGCTTCACCGACCCGAGGTTGCTCGATCTGCTCGCGCCCTGCCGTCCTGGCTGGTCACGGCATGTCACGGCGGCCGTGTTCGTCGTGCTGATGGCTCTGCTCATCGTGGCCGCGGCGCGCCCGGCCGCCTCCGTTCAGGTTCCCCGCGAGCGGGCCACGATCATCGTGGCCATCGACGTGTCCCTGTCGATGATCGCCACTGACATTCCGCCATCCCGGTTGGCGGCCGCCAAGAGCTCGGCCAAGTCGTTCATCACGAGCCTGCCCGAACGGTTCAACGTCGCCCTGATCTCCTTCGCCCGATCCGCGGCGGTGGTGGTGGCGCCCACCCTCGACCGCACGGCGGCCATCCGGGCGATCGACGCGCTGAAACCCGCCCCCGGAACCGCCATCAGCGAAGCGGTCTTCTCCGGCCTGGAGGCGATCCGCTCCTTCGACCAGAATGCGGCGAGCGATCCACCACCGGCCGCCATCGTGCTGCTGTCCGACGGCGACAACACCTCCGGCCGGGTCGTGCCCGATGCGACCAAGGCCGCCGCCGCGGCCAGAGTGCCGGTCTCCACCATCGCCTTCGGCACGCCCGACGGCACCGTCGAGATCGACGGCCGCCGCCTTGAGGTCCCGCCCAACGAGGAAGCCCTGCGCACCCTGGCCGAAGGCACCGCCGGACACGCCTACAACGCCCGTACGGCCAGCTCGCTGGATGAGGTGTACGAGCGCATCGGCACCTCGCTCGGCACCATGACCAAACAGCAGGAGGTGGGCTACCAGGTGCTGCGCTGGGCCCTGCTCCCCACCTTCGCACTGGCCGCCCTGGCGCTGCTGACTCCGATCAAACTGGCCAGGGCCCGCCCTGCCCGGTGACAGCAACGGACCTTTACGAAAGGGTTCTCCTCCGTCACTCCATCGACTATCGTCGATTATCGATGGATGAGCACATGGGGCCTTTGGCGCGAGCCGCGGCAGAGGAGTACGCGAGTTGGTTCAAGGCGCTGGCCGACGCCACTCGGATCCAGATCGTGTCGTTGCTGGCCCGGCGCCGGACGCCGATGAGCGTGGGCGAGATCGTGGCCGTCTCCGGTGTGGGTCAGTCCACCGTGTCGCACCACCTGAAGATCTTGGCGGAGGTGCGCTTCGTACTGGTGGAGAAGCAGGGCACCTCCAGCCTGTACCGGATCAACGAAGCCTGCGTGAGTTGCTTCCCGACCGCCGCCGACGTGGTCATGGGCAACCCCGTTCCGGCCGCGCCTACCTGTGAGTAAAGGAGACCGCCATGGCGCACGACGAGATCGTGGACCACTACTCCCAGTTGGCCAGGGCCGCGGCCGCCGGCCGGGTCATCACGGACTGCGGTCCGGACGCCTTCGAGAAGGGGTGCTTCGGCGCCGCCGGATACGACGACATCAGCGCGCTGCCCGAGGCGGCGGTACGGGCCAGCCTGGGGTGCGGAAACCCGGTCGCCGTGGCCGAGTTGCGCGCCGGTGAATCCGTCCTGGACCTGGGCTCGGGCGGCGGCATCGACGTGCTGCTATCAGCCCGCCGGGTCGGCCCGCAAGGGAAGGCGTACGGACTGGACGCCAGCCCCGACATGCTCGCGCTGGCCCGCCGTAACGCCGAGCAGGCAGGAGCGCACAACGTGGAGTTCCTGCGCGGCGCCATAGAGGCGATCCCGCTGCCGGATCATGCGGTCGACGCCGTCATCTCCAACTGCGTGATCAACCTGTCCGACGACAAGGCCGCTGTGCTGGCCGAGGCATTCCGGGTGCTCCGGCCGGGCGGCCGGTTCGGGGTGAGCGACGTGATCATCGACAACGCCCTCGACCCCGTCCGGTGCGCAGCGGTGGAGCAGCGGATCGGCTGCGTGGCCGGCGCCCTGACGGTGGATGAGTACCGGCGACTGCTGGCTCGGGCGGGCTTCGTCGGCACCCGCATCACGCTGAGCGCCGATCACAGCGACGGCGTGCATTCGGCCATCGTGCAAGCCGTCAAGCCTGCCAGCGGGCCTGGACTGGAGATTCGGCCGATGCGTGAGGCGGACGCTGGACAGGTGATGGCCATCTATCAGGCCGGGCTGGACACCGGACAGGCCAGCTTCGAGACCATCGCGCCGAACTGGGAAGGTTTCACCACCGGCAAGATGCCACACCTGCGTTATGTGGCCGCCGACACCGAGACGGGCGAGATCGTTGGCTGGGTGGCGGCCTCGGCGGTCTCGGCCAGGCCGGTGTACACGGGCGTCGTGGAGCACAGCGTGTACGTTCACCCGGGCTGCCAGGCGCACGGTATCGGCCGGGCGCTGCTGACGGCGTTCATCGCGGCCAGTGAGGACGCTGGGGTGTGGACCATTCAGTCTGGGATCTTCCCGGAGAACGCCGCCAGTCTGTCGCTGCACCAGGGGCTGGGCTTCCGTGTAGTCGGCACCCGCGAGCGTGTCGGCCGTCATCACGGCATCTGGCGCGATGTGCTCATGGTGGAGCGGCGGAGCACGGTGGCGGGTTGCTGAGGTGCGACCCGGCTGCCAGCGCGGCGAGGTCGCACAGGGGAACCCGGCCAACGCCGTCAACAAGGCCGTGACCTCGCCGTTCACCTCAGGTTCAGCATGGCGTGGCCGAGCTGATATCCATAGACGTCAATATTGATGCCCATGGATGCGTTGAAGATGCTGGACTGTTGCTCGCCGCTCGCGCGCGAGCCGCTCGGCGAGAATCAGGCGTCGGGGCTGGCGCGGGCGTTCAAGGCGCTGGGAGATCCGGTACGCCTACGCATCGTGTCGATCGTGGCCAGCCACCAAGGCGGCGAAGCGTGCGTATGTGACTTGACGGCGAGTTTCGACCTGTCCCAGCCGACGATCAGCCACCATCTCAAGGTGCTCAAGGACGTTGGCCTGCTGACCAGTGAGCGGCGGGCTTCCTGGGTGTACTACCGGGTCGTGCCTGAACGGCTCGCCGAGTTGTCGGCGCTGCTGGCGGCGCCCGCCGAGGTGACCCGGTGAAGCGCAGCCTACTGGCCGAGTTTCTCGGCACCGCGTTGCTGGTGACCGTGGTGGTGGGGTCGGGCATCATGGCCCAGACGCTGTCCCCGCGCGACGTGGGCCTGCAACTGCTGGAGAACTCCACCGCCACCGTCTTCGGCCTGGCCGTGCTCATCGTCGTGCTGGGGCCGGTCTCCGGCGCGCATTTCAACCCGGTGGTGTCGCTGGCCGACTGGTGGCAGGGACGACGTACCGGAGTCGGCCTGTCGATGGGCGAGCTCGGCGGCTACGTCGCCGCCCAGGTGCTCGGCGGGATCGGCGGTGCGGTGCTGGCCAACGCGATGTTCGACAAGTCCGCGATCACCTGGTCGAGCACGCCACGATCGAGTGCGCACCTGTGGCTGGGGGAAGTCGTGGCGACCGCCGGCCTGGTGCTGGTGATCTTCTGCCTGACCAGGTCGGGCCGTACGGCCGTGGCGCCCCTGGCGGTGGGCGGCTATATCGGTGCGGCTTACTGGTTCACCTCCTCCACCAGCTTCGCCAACCCGGCCGTCACCATCGGACGGGCCTTCTCCGACACCTTCGCCGGCATCGCTCCCGCCTCGGTGCCCGGCTTCATCGCCGCCCAACTGGTCGGTGGCGTGATCGGTCTGGTGCTGGTTCACGGCCTGTTCGGCCGCCCTGCGGCGGGAACGGCCGAGCCGGTCATCCCGCATCCGGACGTCCGCTGACGGTCGACGGGCTTGACTGCGGTAATTAGATCAGCAATTATTGACTCAATGAATGCTGACTGGTTTTCCTCGGTGGAGGCGCGAGCGCGGGTGCACGCCGCGCTCGGCGACCCCGGCCGCCTGGCCATCGTGGACCGGCTGCTGCTGGGCGACGCCTCCCCAGGCGAGCTCGGCCAGGCGCTCGGCCTGCCCACCAACCTGCTGGCCCACCACGTCAAGCTGCTGCAGGAGGCGGGCGTGGTCGAACGCCGCCGATCCGAAGGCGACCGCAGGCGCACCTACCTGCGCCTGGTCCCGCGATCCCTGTCCGGCCTGCTGCCGGCCGCGGCCCGGCCCGCTCCGCGCATCGTGTTCGTCTGCACCCACAACTCCGCCCGCTCCCAACTGGCCGCCGCCCTGTGGAGCCGTACCAGCGCCGTGCCCGCAACCTCAGCTGGCACCCAGCCTGCGGCACACGTCCATCCACAGGCGGTTGCCGTGGCCCGCCGGCACGGCCTCGACCTGCAGCGGGCCGAAACCCGCCACATCGAGCGGACAGCGCATCCCGACGACCTGGTGGTGGCCGTCTGCGACGCCGCCCACGAGCAACTCGCCGACATCGACCGGCTGCACTGGTCCATCCCCGACCCGGTCCGCACCGGCAGCGACGAGGCGTTCGAACGCGCCTACACCGATATCGCCGACCGCGTCCAACGGCTGGCGCCCGCCGTGCACCTCCCGCAGGAGTGAGCCATGTCCCAGACCTACCGCCACCCGGACCTGTCCATCGACCAGCAGCACGCCCTGCTCACCGCCGCCCGCCGCCTGGCCGAGGAATTCACCGGCACCTTCGGCACCGAGACCATCGAACGGTTCCTGCACACCAGCTACGACCAGTTCGCCCTGCACGGCAAGATCCCCGACTTCCTGCCGCTGCTCGCCGAGCGCTTCGCCCGCCAGCGCCTGCACGCCTTGGCCCGGGTGGAGGGCCACGGCGACGGGCGGCCCGTCGTGCTGTTCCTGTGCGTGCACAACGCCGGACGCTCCCAGATGGCCATGGGCTTTTTCCAGCACCTGGCCGCAGACCGCGGGGTGGCCTGGTCCGGCGGCTCGGAGTTCGCCAGCGAGATCAACCCTGCGGCGGTGGCGTCCATGGCTGAGCGGGGCATCGACATCTCCCGCGAGTTCCCCAAGCCGTGGACGGAGGAGATCGTCCGCGCCGCCGACGTCGTCGTCACGATGGGCTGCGGCGACGCCTGCCCCGTCTACCCGGGCAGGCGCTACCTGAACTGGGAACTCGACGACCCCGCAGGCAAGAGTGTGGAGGACGTGCGGCCCATCCGCGACGAGATCGAACGCCGCGTCCGCCATCTGCTCGACGACCTCGAAATCCCGGCAGCCTGAAGACCAGCAACAGCGGAAGGAATCACCCCTTGAGCGACAAGCCCAGCGTCCTGTTCGTCTGCGTACACAACGCCGGACGCTCCCAGATGGCCGCCGGATGGCTCACCCACCTGGCCGAGGACCGCATCGAGGTCCGCTCCGCCGGATCAGCGCCCGCCGACCAGATCAACCCCACCGCCGTCGAGGCCATGCGCGAGGTCGGCATCGACATCACCGACCAGCAGCCCAAGATCCTCACCACCGACGCCGTCCAGGCCAGCGATGTGGTCATCACCATGGGCTGCGGCGACGCCTGCCCCATCTTCCCCGGCAAGCGGTACGAGGACTGGAAACTCGACGACCCCGCCGGGCAGGGCATCGAGGCCGTCCGCCCGATCCGCGACGAGATCCGCACCCGCATCGAAAAACTGATCAAGGAACTGGCCTAGCACCGGTGCCGGCAATGCCCTCGCCGTCGACCACCGCCCGCAAACAGGGACGCATGACCGCTGTCGTGTCCCTTGGGCAGTACGACATCCTTTTGCCGACGGCAGATGACGGTGAGAAGCGTGGTGAGCGCGAACCCGCACAAAGGCAGTGCAGCCAGCCGTAGGACACGCTCGACACCTCTGGTGTTCGCGGCAGGTCTCTGGCCGTACAGCTCGCGCCGATGAGGGTGGCGGAGGCCGGGCCGGTCCAGTCGCCGTAGCCGAGCAGGTGCAGGCCGCCAGGCCCGCCTGTCCGCCGCCGATGACCAGGGCATCGACCGCGCACGGAAGTTCGGTCATACGGGGGTGAGTTCCAGCTCAACCGGCTTGCTGGACGCGGGCTGGGTGAGCGGGGCGAAGAGAGCGCCCAGCTTGTTCACGGCCTCGGGGATGATTCGGTAGTAGACCCAGGTGCCCCGGCGTTCGCCGTCGATCAAGCCGGCCGTGCGCAGGACCTTGAGGTGGTGGGAGATCGTGGGGGCGGTCAGGTCGAAGGCGTCGGTGAGGTCGCAGACGCAGGCCTCACCGCCCGCGTGGGAGCCGATCATCGACAGCAGGCGCAGCCGCACGGAGTCGGCGACGGCTTTGAGCATGACCGCGAGCTCGGCGGCGTCGGTCTCCGACAACGGCTCGCGCGCGATCGGTGCGCAGCACTGGCTCGTGACGGCGGTCATGACGGCAACCCCTTATTTCGACATCTATCGAAATCATAGGCGATGGCAGGCGACCAAGGCCAACGCGGCGATCACGCAAGCGGTGGCGACCGCGCCCATCACCCGGACATAGCCGACCGCTTGGGCGAGCGCGACCGTGCCCAGCGGAGCGAGAGCAGGCGACGGCCGTCCGCAGGGGGTATCCGTCTGGCATGTCGAGTCCTGCTCTCAGCCGCAGCAACTGCCGTTGTCACTGGAGGAGCCGACGGTGGCAAGGGGCAGCGCTGTGGCCAGCAGGCCGCCGCTGATCCCCGTGGCCAGGCCGACGCGCTGCTCCTGCGCCTCGGCCAGGTTGGACGAGCACACTCCGGTCTCCGGCAGGTCGAGCTGTACGTCGCGGGCCGCCTCCCAGTCGCCCGCGATGGCCGCGACAACCGAGCGAACCTGCTCGTAGCCGGTGGCCATCAGGAAGGTCGGCGCGCGGCCGTAGCTCTTGACGCCGACTGCGTAGTAGCCGGGCTCGGGATGGGCCAACTCGTCCACGCCATGCGCCGGTACGGTGCCGCAGGAGTGCTGGTTCGGGTCGATCAGCGGAGCCAGCGCTCTGGTGGAGCCGAGGATCGGATCCAGATCCAGGCGCAGCTCGGCGGCGATGGAGTGGTCGGGACGGTAGCCGGTGGCCGAGATGATTCGGTCCACGATGACCGACTGCTCGGCACCGGATGGGTCGCGGCTGATCACCTCGACGCCGTCGGCGGTGGCGTGCACGCGATGGGTGAAGAAGCCGGTCAGGAGCTGGATGCGGCCGGAGGTGACGAAAGCGTGCAGGCGGGTACCGAGCGCGCCGCGGGCCGGCAGCGCGTCGGCGTCGCCGCCGCCGTAGGCGCGACTGGCGTTTCCTGCCCGGATCGCCCAGGTGATCGGGGTGTCGGTGAGTTGGGTGAGGGCGAGCAGGGTGGTGGCAGCCGAGTGGCCGGCGCCGACCACCAGGACGCGCTTGCCCTCGTAGCGGTCGCGGTCGGTGCCCAGGACGTCGGGCAGGGCGTGGTCGATCAGGTCGGCGACGGTCTCCTCGCGGTGGGCGGGCAGGCCGCTGGCGCCCAGCACGTTGGGGCTGGCGTAGGTGCCGGAGGCGTCGATGACCGTACGAGCCTGCAACTCCTGGCCGTTTTCGAGACGGATGAGGAACGGCGCCTGTTCGCGGCCGTTGGTGCGTACGCGGTCGTAGCCGAGGCGGCTGATCGCCGCCACCTTGGCGTTCGTACGGAGGCGCTCGCCCATGAGCTTGGCCAGCGGCGCGAGGTAGTCGTCGATCAGCTCGGTGCCAGTGGGCAGCCATTCGGGGTCGGGCGCGGTCCAGCCGCCGGTCTCCAGCAGGCGGCGGGCGGCGGCGTCGATGTTGTACTGCCACGGACTGAACACCCGGACATGACCCCACTGGGCGACGGACGCGCCCGCCTTCTCTCCCGCTTCCTGGACCAGGAAGTCGATGCCGCGTTCGGCCAGGTGCGCGGCGGCGGCCAGCCCGACCGGGCCCGCGCCGATGACCACGACGGGCAGTTCGTCCGGCCGGGCCGCCTGCACACTCGCTTCGAGCTCAACGACGGTGGGGCCGCAGCATCCGCTCATGAGACTTCTCCTCGCTGGTCGAGCGAGCCCTTCGGACCCGCGCCTGTTTTGAAGATGGTCTAAGTAGACTGCCCCACTGATTAGAGAGAAGTCAAATTAGAGAACCATCGAATCAATCGACACGGCTTCGCGGGTCAAGCGTTCAAACGCGCACACGCCCACGGTTGCGCAGGTGACGGGCCAGGTTGCCGACGACATGGCGGGCATCGGCGCCCACGCCCCGGAGCGTGTTGGATGAGGGCGTGCGCTGCCATTCCAGCCCGAGATGCCCCAGCCCGGCATGGGTGACGGACACGCCTTCGCGCTGGCGCGGTCGGCCGCCCTCCGTCAGTGCGCCGAGGTTGGCCAGGTAGTCAAGACTGGGCCGGTAGCCAGTGGCCAGCAGCACGGCGTCGAGGCGCTCACGTCGGCCATCAGCCCACTCGACATGATCGCCGTCCAGGCGAGTGAACATCGCCCGACGCTCGTACCGCCCCCGACGCAGGGCCTGCCGGTACCGCCCGTCGTCCAGGACCGGAGAGGCAGGCGGAGACTCGGCGCGGGCCAGCGGCAGCCGGTCGAGGCCAGTCAGGCGGAACCAGAAATGCAGATCCCGTCCAAGCGGGCACTGCGGCACGAACCGGATCGGTACACGACTGGCCAGCGTGACGCGGGCGTGGTCGGCCAGTTCGTAGGCGATCTGAATCGCCGAGTTGCCCACCCCGACCACCACCACGTGCTCGCCGGGCAGCGAGGCCGGGGAGCGGTAGTCGGCGGCGTGCAGCACCGTCCCAGCGAAGGTCTCCAGGCCAGGCAGGGCGGGCCGGTGCGGGTGGGCGAACGAGCCGCTGGCGGCAATCAGAGCAGGCGCATCCAGCGTCTCACCGCCGTCCAGCCGAACGGAGAAGCCGCCCCCGTCGGCCGCGTCGATCGCCTCCACCGCGCTGACGAGGGCGCCGGTACGGATCTCGGCGCCACGCCGCGCCAGAGCGTCCGCGTAGCGCTCCAGGTAGGCAACCACCTCATCGCGATGCGGATAGCGCCCACCGTCGCCACCGAAGGGCATGCCGGGCAACGAACTGTAGCGGGCGGGTGAGAACAGTCTCAGGCTGTCGTAATAGTGCGGCCAGGATCCAGCGGGGCGCGCGGAAGCCTCCAGGATCAGCGGTCGCAGGCCCGCCTGTAGAGCGGCGTGCGCCGCCGCCAAGCCTGATTGCCCTCCGCCGACGATGAGCAGGGAAGGGGTGAGAGATGCCATGCTGCGCAATGTACCGCCATTTCATAATATGTCAATATGATGATTTGAAGGGTATGGTCGTCCTGGAGGGATGCGAGATGGCCGAGATCACAACGTGGGCGAGTGAGCCTGTCAACGGCACGGACGATCAGGCATCGGGCTGCGGTCCGGAGGACTCCCGCGCCGCGCCGACACTCAGCCAGGCCGCCCACGACTTCCTCAAGGCGCTGGCCAGCCCGGGGCGGCAGCACATCTTGCTGCTGTTCGCCCGGGGCGCCGAACTGTCGGTCAACCAGGTCGCCGAACGCGCCGGCATCAGCCAGTCCGCCGCCTCCCAGCAACTCGCCCTGCTGCGCCGCGGCGGGATCGTCACCTCCCGGCGCGACGGCAAAGAGGTGCTGTATCGCGGCGACCGCGAAGGCACCGCGCGCATCCTCGCCGACCTTCAGGAGTACCTACGTTTCTGCTGTTAGCCCGCGGCCAGTTCAGGCATCCATGATCCGTCGACCGCGATGCCGGCGGCCGCGGCGATCCGATCGCGGGACTCCAGCAGCCGTGCCCGCAACGCCGCCAGGTCCACGCCGAGCAGCCGACCGTCCCGCTTGACCGCTCTGCCGGCGACGAAGACGCTGTCCACCAGGCCGGGATGGCCGGCAGCGACGATCGTGCCGACGGGGTTGCTGACCGGGAAAACCGAGAGGTCCTCGGCGTCGAGCAGGATCAGGTCGGCGTCCTTGCCGATGGCGATGCTGCCGGTTCGGGCGTCGAGTCCGCACGCGCGGGCGCCGTCCACCGTGGCGAACTCGGCGACGTCCCGCGCTGTGAGGCCACCGTCCAGGCCGCGCTGCGTGGCGAGCGCCGTACGCATGGCAGCGAACATGTCGCCGCCGACGGACGGGCAGTCGTCGATGGACAGCGACGGGCGGATCCCGGCGGCCAGCATGCGGCCGGTCTCGGGCCAGCCCAAGCCCATCTTCAGCTCACCGTCCGGGCTGATCGACACCGAGCAACCCGCATCGGCCATCATCGCCACCTGGTCGTCGGAGACGCCGTTGCAGTGCACGAAGGTCGTGTGGTCGTCGAGCAGCCCGCGGTCACGCATGTCGGCGATCGGGCGCCGGCCACGAGGCCAGCCGGTGGCGCCGTGCACGTGCACGCTCACCCGCAGCCCGAGGTCCCGCGCCAGCGCGACGTCGGTGGCGGTGGTGTCCATCGTGGACAGTTGCGGCCCGCGCAGGCCCAGCATCATGTCGCCGTCGGACAGCTGCGACCGTACACGCGTGATCTCGGATGCGATCGGCTCGTCGGCGACGACGCCCGCGCAGTAGCAGAACACCGAGCGGCCAGGTGCCACGCGCAGCGCCTGGATCGCGGCGTCGGCGTTCTCCGGGCGGTCGGAGCAGTGGAACCAGTCGACCATGGTCGTGACGCCCGAGCTGAGCGCTTCGATCCGGCCGAGCAGGTTGCCCAGGTAGACGTCTTCCGGCGCGTAGTGTCGCCGGAGCGTGCCGTGCATGGCGACGCGGTACTGGTCGAACGTCCAGTCCACGCCGATGCCGCGGAACGCGGTCTGCCAGGTGTGCCGGTGGGTGTCCACGAAACCGGGCATCACGATCTTGCCCGTGGCGTCCACGACCTCGGCGTCGGCCGCGTCGACGGTGACGTCGACCGCGGCGATCCGCCCGTCCTCGATGAGCACGTCGCCCTGCGGGAGATCGCCGACGGCCGGGTCCATGCTTACCACCATGCCGCCACGCAAAAGCGTCCTCACCGAGGGAACACCTCCCCGAATGCCCATTCGCCGGGTTGTCCGGGCCGTGTGCGGCCAATGCTGGATGCCATGGCGTCCTTTCCAAAGAGTTGATACGTCAACTCTAGGAAGGTTGAGTTGACGCGTCAACTTGGCCACTCAGTATGATTCCCGCCATGGCGGAAACCCATACGCTGGAACCCGAGGAGTGGGAGTTCTGGGACACCTGGATGCGCGCGCAGCGCCTACTCGCGCGGGAGCTCGACCGGGGTCTGCAGCGCGACTGCGGCATCTCGAAGGCTGAGTTCAGCGTGCTGGTGACGCTGTGGCAGGCGCCGCTCGGTCGCGAGATGCGCGTCGGCGAGCTCTCCGAGTCGCTCGACTGGGAGAAGAGCCGCGTCTCGCACCTGCTGACGCGCATGGAGAACCGCGGCTTCGTGGAACGGACCCAGAGCGGAGCCGACGGCCGCCGCACTGGGATCGGACTGACCGTCAAAGGCCGCCAGGCCGCGCAGAACGCCATCCTCGTGCACGCCGGCAATGTCCGCCGTTACTTTCTCGACTCGCTCACGCCCGAGCAGGCCGCTGCTATCCGGACCTGGAGCGAGCAGATGATCGACCACATCGAGCCTTACGGCGGCGAGGGTCCCGCTACGAGCCAGGGCGGCGTGGCTGGTCCAAGCTGAATTCCGCCGGGGTGACGGGCTGGTAGTCGTGCAAGAGCCCGATCACCGTGGCACGGCCGACGCTGTCCAAGCCCAAAGCGAGGGTGCGGTGCGGCAGTGCGACCAGTGCTCCACCGGCTCGTCGGCAAATGCACTGTGAACCCGGGCGTGGAAGGCCAGTAGGTCCGCCGTCACCGTCGCTACGAGAAAGAGGAGCGACAGTCGCGATCCGGGTAGAGGTGGTATTCGGGGACGATTACGACCGGTGCATCGGACCCGGACGCACCAGCCTCGGCCCTCGTAGTCTCGGCGGCCTTACCCCCGGCGTCACCTACGCCTACTACGTCGGCAGGACATGCTGAGCAAAGCGCCTCAATAGTTATGGCTGCGGAATTGAGTGAGGGTGTGAGGCTGCCTCACCCCCTCACACCACCGGACATGCGGGCCCGTATCCGGCGGTATGTCAAGCCGTGGTTCTGAAGACAACTCCAAAGCGGCCTGGCCGAGGTTCGCTTCGCTTCGGTACGGTCGTACCCGATAAGGGCACCGGGATCAGCGGCGCACTTCGCCGCGCCCGCTTGGCGCCGTAACCCGAAAAAGCAGTGGCCGCGCGGGCTAGGGGCCACATACGTTCACCTCCATGGTTGACGCAGCTTTCGGGCATCCGCGCCTCGCCGCCATCTACGACCCACTCGATCCGGACCGCAGCGATCTCGACGCGTATCTCGCGATGGCGGAGGAGTTCGGCGCGCGGTCCGTGCTGGACATCGGGTGCGGTACGGGCGTGTTCGCGCTGCTGCTCGCCGAACGCGGGATTACGGTCACCGGGATCGATCCCGCGCGGGCGTCCGTCGACGTAGCGCGCGGCAAGCCGGGCGCGGAGCGGGTGCGCTGGCTCGACGGCGACGCGGGGGACCTGCCGCCGATGCAGATCGACCTGGTGACGATGACCGGGAACGTCGCCCAGGCGATCGCCGATCCTCAGGCATGGCACACGACGCTGCGCGGCGCGTACGAGGCCCTTCGGCCCGGCGGGCGGCTTGTCTTCGAGACGCGCGATCCGGCGCAGCGCGTCTGGGAGGAGTGGGCGCAGTGGACGCGCGAGACCACGTACCGCATGACGGACATCCCGGGCGTCGGCCACGTCGAGACCTGGGCCGAACTGACGGACGTGAGCCTGCCGCTGGTGAGCTTCCGGGGTACGCATGTGTTCGCCGCGGACGGGGACGTACTGACCTCGGAATCGACACTTCGCTTCCGTGAACGTACGGAGATCGAGCGGGACCTGCACGAGCACGGCTTCGTCGTCGAGGACGTACGCGACGCACCCGACCGGCCGGGCAGGGAGTTCGTGTTCGTAGCGCGACGCGATACCGCGGAGCCCGTCCCTCCTGGAATGCCCTAGGGAACATGCGCACGACACAGCGCCGGGGGGTGACGGTACGGAAGGTCTCATCGGGCGCTGTACGCAGAGGGCGCGTACCTGCCGCGTACGAAACCCGAGTTACACGTGGCGGGATAACCTGCTGCCATGTCCGATCCACTGGCGATGCGAGCGTTCTTCGTGCGCTGCAAGGAGAACGTCGACAAGGTCGCATTCACCTTCGCCGACGGACGAGAGTTCCTTGGCTGGGTGGCGGAGGTGACCGATGATGACGTGCTAGTGACATGGGCGCCCAGTCCGATCTACGCCCAGGCGACCGGCGACGGGCACTGGAACCCTGAGGACGAGCGGGTGCCGTTCGCCCTTATCCAAACGGGCTCGGCCGCCAGCTATGACAGCTCCACCCGGCGCTGGGTGAACCACGTCGACTAAGCCGTGAACAGACATGGCATCAGCCAGCCGCTCTCAGGTCAATAGACCTAGCTACAGGGGATGCCGACGGCCATCTTCACCACCGACAGCAACGCGTCATACCACTCGGCGAGTTGCGTGATCCGTAGCCAGTTCGAGATCGTCCAAGGACGTTGTTAGCACCCGCGTCAGCGGAATCAGGCAGGGCGTCGCTTATCACCTCACCACTGGTGACGACGAAACACGCACACGAAAAGGGGACGATCCCCAGTCATCTTGTCTACTTTGAGCGTGTTCACGGTATCAAGCTTCCACCCCTGGGCTTCAACTACCTCGATACCGCGGCCAAGCTTCTCGATCTCACCGGAAACGTTGAGATGCCCGATCTCACTGATGATCTGAGCCGTGAACACCGTACGTCCCTCAGCTGCGGCGTTTCGGGCACTGGCCGCCAAGGCGTCGTTCGTGGCCTGCTTGAAGATCCCCATACCTACTCCCCTCTGCGCTGGATCCCACAAGGGATCATGGAGATGCCCAGTGACTCAGACAGCGCAACTTCCTTCGATGTATTGGACGCGCCTCTCCTCCAGACGGTTGAGAGAGTCCGGCGATTACACGCAACCAACCTTCTGGTCCGAAAATCGGAGAGTTAGTGGCCAGGTGACGGCGGACCCCTGCGTGCTGTGGCGGATCGGGGTCGGTAACCGGCTGGCCGGATCAGGCCCGTTCGAGGATGACTCGATAACCGAGAGCCTCGAGCTGGCGGATGTGATGGCGTTTCCTGCGTTCGGGGCCGAGCCTGTGGTCGTAGAAGTCGGCCCCGAGATCGATGAAGTGGGCGTCGGAATGGGACAGCAGATGCCAGTCAGAATGGAGCGGGATCGTGCGCGGGCTCCCGGCGTCCGACTAATCCACGGCCTCAACCGGACCAAGAAGGCACGACGTCGGCGGGCAACCACTCCCGATTTTCAGCCCGGAACGGGCCTCCCGCCAGGGAGACCGGAGACTAATCCGTAGGGAAGGGCAGGCGCCTGGTGAGCAGAGCTTCGCCCAGGTGAAGCAGTGGATGCTGGTCGGTAGCGCACGGTTACATCTGGCGGCGTTGCTGTACAGCACTCTGCCCAACGTGCTTCAGCGCTGTTGCCACCCGGTTCCGCCGCTGGGGAAGAGCCGCGTCGTCCTTCCAGCTTGTCAGCCGGCAACGGACGGATACCGAGCTGCCGCAAGGTCGTCGGCGAGGTCCCTCGCGGCAAGATCCGTGTTCAGCGCGGTGACCACCGTCTGCGTCAGCGGGTGGAGGGCATAGACGTGCCGCACCGCATCGAGATCCACGGGTACCTCGTAGTAGTCCTCCGCGAACCGCCGGAACGCCTCCGGAGACCGATCGACGAGCCGTGCGAACAGGCCCGCCGCCCCATCGGGATCACTCACACCGTCCGGGCAGTCAATCTCACCCACCCGCCAACAACCATCGCCGACCTCACGCCACAGGCAGGCGGTCACGACCGGCATTCCGTCCTCGTCACAGAACGCAGGCTCCTCCACACAACGGCGGAAGACCTCGGGGACGGAGTCGAGCACGCCCGGCCACGGCCCGTCATTGCCGTACGGGCTCATCACCGCCTCGTGGGCGAAGCCGCGGATGTACGCGCCCGCCGCGGAGAAGACAATGTCGTATTCGTCTCCCGAACCGTTGCGCATCGAGGCCATCTCCTCCCCAGGACTCCAGCTCGCGTCGAAGGAGTGGTAGCGGCTGGACCATTCCGGGCTCAAGATGGCCTCCAGCACCGCCATGGACCGACACAGATCGCGAAGCACCGAGATATCGGGCAGCAGCCGGGCCACATCGTGAGCAGTCATGAACCTCATCCAATCGGATGCCAACGACATCCCCCGTGTCCTTCCGGACGGTATGCGACTACCAGCCTTCAGCAAGAGCGTCGGGTGAGGCCTGGGCCAGCATCGCCAGAGGGCACCTGACGTGTCCGCTTAAAGGGCAGCCACTGCAAGTTGGTCCGGCGTCGGGGCTCGGCCGGTGCGGCTAGAGGTCGCCGACGACCTGTGCAACGGCGTCATCATCATGACTAACACTGAGGAACGCCTCGCACGCCCGCTGAAGGGTTGGTGGAATTGGTGGCGATCCATTACGGGAGGAACGCCGGGTGAGCGCGTCACGTCGAAGATCACATGGAGGCTCCCCCACGAAGGATCAAAATCGCGATCGCCTTGATCCTTTCCCTGGCCCCGGCCGGAACCGTGATGGCGCTGATCACGCTGCTCGCCCACGCGCAGAGCTCACTCACCCTGCCGTACTACGAGGACCCGCGGGAGATCTCGGGAGCGATGTGGCACTCAGCGGCAAGCCAGTCCAGCACGGACATCCGTGACCAGCTACTCGGGCTGGGAATACTCACCGCGGTGGCAACCGCCGCGTTCGGCGTGACCGCATGGAAGGTATGGCGTGGCACACGCCGGCCCACGCTCCTCCTCGCGATGGCCACCGGACTGACCGCCATCTACGTGGCCATGCTCTGGATATTCCTCAAGCAGCCGTCCTCCTTCTTTATCGTGAGCGAAAGCAGGGAACTGACACAGGTCATCGATCTGATTCAGCCCGGCTGGTACGCCCCCCTCCGCGTCGCTCTGCTCGTTGCCGGCACAGTCGCACAAGTACTGGGCCTCGTCCTGCTGACCAGCAGCCACGGAGTGTCATGGTTGGCCAGGCATCAGAAGCAACCCGTCGAGCAGGAATCCCCACCCCTGTGGGCGAGTCCGTCCCGCCAGGCAACCGTGCTGATGTTGCTCACCCCGGCCTTGCTCCTGATCTACGCCGCAGTGAACTATGTTGGCTGCCTGGCCGGTCTGATCAACGAGCGCGGCGAACCAGATCTCCTCCCCGGCGCCTTTCTCCTCGACATGCAGGTCCACGTCCAATATCTTGCGATCCCGGCCATCGCTGTCGTGGTGGGCGGCCTGATCCTGCTGCTCAGTCACGGGCGCGCACGGGCATGGGCCGGCTTGACCGCTGGATTCTTCGGGCTGCCCTACACAGTGGCCCTGGTGGAGTCCGCCCTGCATTACAGCGACACAAGCCTGTTCCACAATTACGTGGCCACGGGGATCGAAACACCCTGGTGGAACCAGCCCGCCGTATCAACCACAGGCATCGTCATTCTCCTCCTGCATTTTGCAAGCCTGGCCCTCCTCTTCCGCGCACCCACCCCCCAGAACAAACAACATAGTTCCGCTTCCAGGTGACATCTGTAAGCGGAGCTTCGGCATGCGCACCGCCGAGAGATAACCAGCGCTTCACCGGACTCCTCGCTTGACGATCAGGAACTCGGAGACACAGGCCAGCATCATCGCCTCGACCACGATCTGCGGATGGACGTTCGCTTCCGACGGTTCCCGACATTGCATGATCGCACCGATCCGCCGCAGTGTTTCCTCGGGCGTGGGAAGACCTGGCGCGTTGGTCTGGCCCCAGAAGCGGGGTAGGCGTCGCGGTACACGGAAACATGGCTGAACGCGCAGTACCGGCCTGACTGTCCCGCCAACGCGCCCTGCCGTATGCGGTGAAACTGCCTGTTGCCGGTCCTCCCGTGAATGCTGGACCGCCGCTGCCGCCACCCGTACACGTGGTGTTTCCGACGGGAATACTGGTCACGAAGAGATTGTCAGAGTTGTCGTTGAACCAGTTGCTCCTCTTCACAGTGCCGCAGGAGCTTCCGGAATATCGCCCCCACTTGCATATGGCATCACCGACCCACTGGACGGGGTCCTCACCATCCACATACGCCTTGTTCCGAGCGTTGTAGTAGAAGGTGCGGGTGAGCGTCAGATTCCCGTGGGTGTACAGCCCAGCCAGCACTGCTTCGTCAAGGTGATCGAGGTGCAGTTGCCTCCGTCGACTGGATAGTTACAGTACGTCCGCGTCGACGCGCCGTTGGCGCAGTGCCCGGCCGTGGCATGGCGTCGCGTCTCGAAATCCCACGTTGCCACCACGTTGAAGTTGGACGCGCAGTTCTGCAGATCACCTCCGCCCCGGACGTGCGATCATTCACTTGCTTGGTGCGCTGCTCGCCGAGTCTCGCGTATTCGGCAATATTCGTATGCGTCTCCGCGGTCCAGTAAGTGCCTCTCATTCGACGATCTCTGGTCGCCGGCGCCCGACACCGGCGGCGGCTCCGGCAACAGGTCAACACGACAGTCGCCGGCTAGGCGGCATTCCAGAAGTTCCGCTTGTAGCCGGCCGGGAGCCAGGGACTGGTCCAGCTGACCGCGACGTTGGCGATGAATGCCCGACTACTGCAGCGCACTGAGTCCGACCGCACCCGCAAGAGCTCACCTGCGCGTTTGTAACGGAGCCTTACTCGTGGGGCAGCAGATAACGCCACGAGAGCGCGCCGTGCTCGCCGGTTGGCATGCGATAGACGTGCCATGATCCGTCACCTGGTATCAACCGGGCGATCGTGCGCGCCTTGTTGCCCTTGTAGTCCTTGCTTCCTGAGCGCGCCTGCGTCTCGGGTGGCAGAGGGACGCCCTCCGGCAAGGGCTTGGCGGGCGTCGCAGGAACCGCGATCTGCTCGCTGGACAGTCGTACACGGTCGGTGGAGTAGTTCCCGCCCTGTGCGGTCACGCGGTCGGCCAAGCGGGCGAGGCGGTCGCGGGCGGTGACGAGCGCGGCGTCATAGCTGGCTGCGGCATGTTCCAGAGATGGAACGTGCACCTCGCGCATCCCGCTGCCGCTGTCGACGCCGAGGACCGTGGTGGGCACGTCATATATCCTCGGCGATCCCGGCCGGGGCGAGGCAGTGGCGGGTTGCCCTGCCAGGTCATGATTGAGGGCCTCGACCAGGGTTTTGACCTCGGCAGGTGGAAGGCGCAGCTCGTGCGCGGCGTCGGCGATGGCCCGGCCGTCGGCGTAGACCGCCAGCATCGGAGGGCGCACGGCTGCGAGGCCGTGAGCCATCAAACCACCCACCCGCAGCCATTCGGCGACAAGGCGCTGCGCGGGTCCGGCTGAGGCTGGCTCAGGGACTGGCCGGCCAGTCTGCTCCAGCCTCGGCATGGTCCCGGTCTTTTGAACTCCTGTGCTGCTACACGCCACAAGCATCAACACCAGGGCGACGACCCAACTCCATCTCATGTCCCTAAAACGATCAGCTTCGGCGCGCGGTTCAGGCGTGGTGTCACGACGCCGTACTCCGAACTTCCGTGGACGTTGCCGCCCTTCACCGATGTGATCAACGAGCCTGGTTACTGGCGGTGAGCAGCATGGCGAGACGCTCGGCTGAGGTGTCCCAGTCGAGCGTTTTGCGTGGTCTGGCGTTCAATCCAGCAGCGACGGCGTCGAGTTGCTCTCGAGTGTGGAATTCGTGCCCCATGGGAAGCACCGGCGGAACAGGCCATTGGTGTTCTCGTTGGAGCCACGCTGCCACGGCTGGCCGGATCGCAGAAGTAGACCGGCATATCCGCAGCGATGGAGAACTCGTGGTGGCGGCCTATCTCGCTGCCCTGATCCAGGTGAGGGAGCGCTTGAGATGGGCGGGGAGCGTCGCGATGGTGTCCAGCAGGACAGCCGTCGTCATTTCACGACACCACGCCTGTGACCAGGCCAAACTTGTCCACCACTCCCGTGGACACAATTCCGTCTCAAGCGTCATCCCTGGTAGAAGCCGCTGCCCGCCCCTTCCTCACCTCTCTCGATACCTCCTGCGGTCGCCTCTTGCCGCACTGGTTTCGGCAGCGAGCGCTGGCCCACCTAAGGGGCGGGTGCTGACCGCTCGATCATGTTCTTCGCCCTCAGGGGATGGATGAGACGACGCTGCGGGCGCCGTGGCCGGGTCTGTCGGGGGTGTGATGGGATCGGGCGAATGGATCACCAGTCGGAAGCCGCGTACATTCGTTCGGTCTGCGTCGAGTTCCTCGGGGAGCACTTGGGATCTCAGTTGGCCGCGCTGGCCAGACCGGGATTTGGTCTCAGCCCGGCCGGCGAGTCCCGTCCGGCGGCGGGACGCAGCCGCCTGGGCGGCGCGGCCCTCCTGGACCCGGGAACGCCGTGGCCATACAGCGATGAACTGCCACTCAGCCTGTACGCCGTGCTCGACACCGACGAACTCGCCCCGTGGCTCGGGGACGAGCTGCCCGTTCGGCCTGGACTGCTCAACTTCTTCCTCGATGATTTCGAGAACTGTCGGGTCATCCCTGCCGACCCGGCCAGTGCCGTTGAGCTCAGGTCGCCCAACGATCAGGCCTTCGCAACCGTCCCGCTGCACGCCAAACCTGGCCTGTCGCTCCCCGACATGTGGTGGGGCGGAGCGCTGGAGGATCTCATCGAGGGCTTCGGGCTCGACCCGGGCCCCGACCTCACAAGCATCTGCGACCCAGAGGAGTCGGTGACCAGCCTGTTCGCCGGAGATGACTCCCCGGGCGGGTATTACCCGGGGGCGATCGATGTCGACCAAGCCTTCGGCTGGCCGCTGTGGATAGCGCCGGGCGACCCGCTCCCGGATCTGCGGGGGGAGTACACCCACCTTCTCCACCTCTCCAGCAACCTCGGCGAGTGGGAATTTCCCAAGGGAGGTTCGCTGAACTTCCTCATCCCGAGGCAGGCGCTTCGCGACGGCGACTACTCACAGGCATTCGTCGCGTTGGACGTTGGTTAGAGGAAACTTTCTTGGAGAGCCGAGAGATAAACTTTTACTGATGCGGCCTCGGCCGCCCCTATATGTTGATAGATGGCTAATGCTGCACTGAGATCAATGATGGCAGCATGGCGTCGGCCGGCGTCTATTTGGCATCGGGCAGCTCCTTCGAGCGCCTGCGCCTCATCCAGAGGGCTGTGCACCTTGCGCGCCAACTGCAAAGCCTGCCTGTATGCGGCAAGAGCTTTCGGCATTTCAGCGGAGTCGAGTAGAAGAGCACCTATACAAGTCAACACTTCAGCCTGACCGTGATCATCGCCAAAATGCCGGAACAGCGCCCGGGACTGCTCCAATAGGTCAGCTGCTGCTGAGTACTCCCCGGACAGATGTCGCGCCTGGCCCAGAAGCCGGAGCGCGTTGGCTTCACCGTGACCGAAATCGAGGGCTTGGTAGATCACCCGGGCCTGCCGTGCCAGATCAGCCGCCTCTTGAAACTTCCCGGTCATGACCCGAACTCGGCCCAGAGCCTGCAGGGCTTCGGCTTCGCCGTGACGGTTCCCAAGGGAGCGATACAAGACCAGAGCCTGCTCCGCCAGGTCAACCGCCTCCAGGTATTTACCTGAAAGACCCCGTACCAGGCTCAAACCCCTTAGCGCATCGGCTTCGCCAGCCCGATTGTCGAGCGCGCGATATAGCACGAGCGTCTGCTCTGCCAGATCGGCTGCCGTTGAGTACTCGCCGAGTAGCTGCCGCATCACCCGCAGATCCGATAGCGTGCCGGCTTCGCTGAGGGGGTCGCCCAGAGCCCGGTACAACGCCAGGGCCTGCTCCGCCAGAGCAGCGGCTGCCTCATATTCTCCATATGCTATGCGCCGGATCAAACCTTGAGCCCGTAGGGCCGCAGCCTCGCCGTGCCGGTTCCCAAGGGAGCGGTTCAAGACCAGAGCCTGCTCCGCCAGGCCAGCCGCCGCCTTGTAGTTCCCAGTCAAACGCCGCGCTCGGCTGAGGGTCAGCAGAGCCATGGCTTCGCGGTGCCGGTTCCCAAGGGAGCGACACAGGGTCAGAGCCTGCTCTGCGAGTTCTTCCGCTACGGAGTAGGCACCCAATTTGAATTGAATTCCAGCCAAATTCTGCAGGGCATCGGCCTGGGCAAGACGGTCACCGGCGTGATGAGCTGCAGAGACAGCCGCCTCATGGAGAGCAGCAGCCTGGTCCCAGGGGCCTTCCTGAGAGAGAAAAGAAGCTACGGCCCCAGCCAGACGAATGACACGGAAGTCTTGGCCGACGATGGCACAATAGTTGGCGCAGGCGAGAAGGTTAGACCGTTCAGTACGCAGCCAGGTCAGCGCCTCATCCCGATTGACCAAGTTCGGCGTGACGTTAGACGTCACGACCGGGACGGTGTTATCGACGCGGCGGTTGTTGATGAGTCGGTCGGCGGTCTCGGCGGTGTTTTGATAGTGGGTCCATAAGCGGGCGAGGCCGCAATCGCGTTCGTCAGGTGGATCCTGGCGTGCAAGGCTCTGAGCGTAGACACGTACAAGATCGTGCATTCGGTGACGACCGAGCGCAGGTTCGTCAATGAGATGGTCGGCATACAACGCGTGGAGATGGCGGCGAGCCTGGGTGAGAGAGATGCCGTCGAGGGCTGCAGCGGCATACGCGTCGAAGTCGGAGCCGGGGTGCAGGCCTAATCGCCGAAAAAGGCGCTGCTGATCCGAGGACAAGGCGCGGTAAGACAGGTCGAAGGCGGCAGTCACCGCACGGTCGCCTGCTTCGAGTTCCCCCAACCGATCCTGAGCAGTGGCGAAGACGTCAGCGAAGGCGACGATGTCCCACGTGGGGTGGTGGGCCAGACGGCCAGCGAGCAGCGCGATAGCTAACGGCAAGTGGCCGCATCGTTCCGCCACATCGGCGACGGCATCGTTCTCGGGCCCTACAGGCGTACGGTGGGCAATGCGAGTAAAGAGCTCAAACGCCTGAACGGGCGGGAGCGTGGCCAGGGCGAGCGACTCAGCACCGTCGAATGCGATTAGACGTCGACGGCTAGTAACCAGCACCAAGCACCCTGCCGCCCCGGGCAACAGTGGTTCCACCTGAGCATGTTCGGCCGCGTCATCCAAGATCAGCAGCACCTTCTTACCGGCTAACCGTCCGCGCCACCGCTGCGCCCGCCCCTCAGTGCTTTCAGGGATCTCACACGGAGGCATACCGGTGCAGGCCAGCAAATCAGCGAGCACGTCATGGGGATCCGCGGGCCGCCGACCCGGGGTGTGGGCATGCAAGTTGACGAATAGCTGCCCGTCCGGGAAAAACTCAGCGAGCAAATGCGCGGCACGATTGACCAGTGCTGTCTTCCCCACTCCCGGCATGCCATCAATGGCATAGACCGCCACCAGGTCAGACGCTCTCGTTGCGGCGGCGATGAGCCATTGCAACTCAGCGTCACGGCCGGTAAAGGTCGCCACATCGCGAGGCAGTGTATACATCGTCGCTGCAGGAGCCGGTACCGGACCCGTGTAGATCGTCTGATCTCGGCCAGCAATCATCTGTCGGGCTCGACCCTCGGCGACTGCTTCGATGTGCACCTGGGCAGGCTCCGGCCTACCGCGCTGCTTGCTCACAGTCCGGTGATGCGCTGGTCTCGGCCGGCGATGAACTGCCGCGACTGGTCGTGAGCATGGGCGGTGATGATCTGTCTCATACGGGACAGTTCGCTGGAGGACAATGCAGGAGTCAAATGCTCATCCAACAGGCGCTGGAGTTCTGGGCCGATGGCCGGGTCCTCATCGAGCATCTGCTGCAGGCGTAGGCGCCAGACCCCGGCCAAGGCCTCCTCGGTCTGAATATCTCCCCGCTCGCGTGCAGCAAGCATTTGGCTCTGAGTCGCTTCTAGCTCAGCTTGCACGGTTTCGGCCCGTTCCGGGTGTACCTTGCGCCACCAGGCCATCACTGCGGTACGGGTTTGCTGCCACGCATCGGTGGCCATCGCGCCCACCAAGGCCGTCGCCGCTGCTAGCACGATCGGATCCATCCAACACCCCTTCGTGGACAAACCCCGAGAGAGCCACTGTAGGCACCTACCTCTCCAGTACTCCAGAAATCGCTTGTACCGCCGCTATTACCCGCAGCCCTCGGACACGGGGAAGAGTTTCTCCGACCCGTATTCCGACAACAGTCTCGCCTTCCGGAACAGGCACCCCTGGTCGTACGCCTGGCTCACCCCCGGCATCCGCCTCAGCCGACGACTCGGGCATGTCCGACACCCTGGTGGCCGAGACGAGCGCCTCGTTGTCCGCGTACGTCTTGACGAAGTCCCGGTACGCCGCCCTCTGGTCTTCGTACACGTACGATTCGAGCCCGGGGATCCGCTCGATGACGGCAATGATCAAATACTCGGCGGCCTGCAGAACTACCCACGTTTCTGCTGTTAGCCGGCTGCTGGAGACCGGAGGCCGCGGCGCCGGGCATCTCGGGCTGAGGTCAGGCGCGCTTGGCCTTGCGCCATGAGCGGTCGTAGAGGGTGGCGCTGTCGAGGGTCGAGGAGCCGCCTTCGTCGCCCAGCGTGGGACCGTCGACCGTTTTGCGGCTGGAGATGAACCGGTGTTTGCCGGTGGAGTCGATTCCCAGATACATGCCGACGTGGTCGAGGGCTGTGCCATCGTCCGTGCTGGCGTCCCAGAACAGCAGGTCGCCCGTCTGCAGGTCAGCGTAGGACGTGGGTTTGGCCGTGCCACCGTCGATCACCGTGATCCCCGGGGCGTTCTCGTCGGCCATTTGCACGGCTCGGCGGGGGAGGGCGGACTTGCTCAGCGTGTCGCCGATGCCCAAGGGGTAGCCACCGCGGTAGCCGAAGACCATTCTGACGAAACCGGAACAGTCCAGCGATTCCTTCTGGCGGGCTTCCGGAGGGTCGATCTTGTCGTCATAGGTCCAGGAGAGGCCGAGGTAGTCGTTGAAGTCGGAGCCCTCTTCCCGGGTGCCGTCCGGGAGTAAGGGCCCGTAGTGAGCGTCGCCCGCGTAGCGCAGGCCATCGCGGACCTGGGCGGGAGCGTCCGCGAGGTACTGCGTGGCGATTTCCAGCAGATCCTCGTCGGTCCTGGTGATGTTGGCCGCCGGCCATGAGGCTGCCCACGGCGCCGAGGGCGACCACGGGCCGGGCAGCAGGCGGACCCAGGCCCGGGTTGAGACGGTCGCCTCGGTCGTCGTCTCGGCGAACTTACGCTGCTCGCCAAAGGTGACGGCGGTTCGCGCGCCTTCCGTCAGGAGAGCGCCGACCCGGCCTTGGCTGTAGTAGAGGTTCTGGCCGGCTTTGCCGGGGGCGTAACCGGTGAAGGACTGGCCCGGCGAACAGGCGGTGGCGTCGGCGAACAGGGCGGTGAAGGAGGCGAACCCTGTCTTCAGGGGGTGGCGGTCCTGCCAGACCGGTGCCCCGGCCAGGGGGTCGGCATGGCGCTGCCACCACATCCGGCCGGACGCGTCGAGCGCGTAGATGACTCCCGCTCCGGCGCCGGACGGGCTGCGGTAATCCTCCCAGCCCTCGCCGGCCACCAGCCCCGTGCCCGTGCCGAAGGCGGTGCCGCCCGCGACCGGGTCGGTGTGGTCGTACCAGCGGACGTGCCCCTTGGTGTTGACGCCGTACAGCGTGCCGTCGCGCCCGGTCATCAGCGTGGTGATCGCCGTCCAGCCCGAACGGATGACCTTGCCGCTGCCCGGCGCCCACTGGGCCTCGCCGGTCATCGGTGAAAGATGGCGGTACCAGTGCAGGTCTCCGGCTTTGTCGAGGGCGTAGATGACCCCGGAGCCAGCCGACACGATGTCCACAAAGTCGCCCCAGCCACGACCGATGACCGTGCCCTCACCGGGAGCCCAGCCGCGCTCTCCAGTCGCCGGCGAAAGGTGGCGGTACCACTTCAGGCCACCCTCGCCGTCGACCGCGTAGATCACGCCGTTGCCGCCGGAGAACACCTTGGTCAGCGTGTTCCAGCCGTAGCCGATCTCGTTGCCGCTGCCGGCGGCCCAGGAATTCTCGCCGGAGGCGCCGGCGCGGTGGCCGTACCAGCGCAGTTTGCCCTCACCATTGATGCCGTACACCGGCACGACCGCCGAGCAGGTCAGGGCGGAGGCGGCCACGGCCGGTCGCGGACTGACCGTGAACAGCAGGGACGCTCCGACGATTCCGGCGGTCAGGACGGCCAGGTGGGTACGGAGCATGTCTGCAACCTTCTTTCGAACGCGTCGACGCCGCCGGACCGATCGTAGGGAAATGATCTCATTCCTCCCAGGGCGATTAGACCTCGCAGACCGCGCTGCGGCAGCCGCACAAGGCGCACCTGATGCTCGTTTGATCACCGCGCGGACTTGCGGGCAGGAAATTCGGACGTCCGTTTGCTAGGCAATTGTGATCACATGTCTTTCGGGACGTTATTGCCCATGCTCGTCCTCGTGGCGGCGGTCACCGTGACGGCCTCTCCCGCCGACCGGTTTTACGGGGTGACTCGCCGAGTACGAGCCACCCCGGGACGGAGCGGGCAGCCGGTCAGCAGGTGGGCTGCTCCAGCCCCCAAAGGCTCACCGCCACCCCCGCACCGATGGCCACGGAGGTTCCGGCGCTCACCGAGTTTGGTGTCGCCGAGGAAGGTCAGCAAGTCCTGCTGGGTGAAGCGGCCGATGGCCGTGCTGTACCAGCGCTGGCCCAGCTTGACGGGTGAGATGTCGGGGGTCATGTTGAGGCCGCCGGTGTAGCGCGGCAGGTTGGTGCCGAGGACACTGCCGGTCGCGGCGACGGTCTGGCCGTAGGCGTCGTAGGAGTGGGCGGCCACGACGGTGCCCGCCGCGTCGACGACCACGGTCACCGAGCCGAGACCGTCCAGGACGTAGGCGTAGGAGCCTGAGGAGTTGACCAGGCCGAGTGGGGTGCCGCGGCCGTCGCGTTCGACGTAGTTGGTGACGGAGCCGTCGCTGTAGAACTGCAGCCACGGCTGTTCGTGCTGGTCGGCCTTGACGTAGACGAGGCTTAACGCAGCAAGATCCCGAGATTGTCCTGACAAACACGAAGGCCCGTTCCAGGCTTTCCCTGATAACGGGCCTTGATGCTGTGTTCGGCCGGAATTACTCGAAACCCCAACCTTCTGATCCGTAGGAAGGGCGGATGCCCCGTCAGCGGCGTCCCGCCTTGGTCAAGCAGTGGATGCTGATCAATGGCACGCGGTCGCGTATGGCGGTGTTGCTGTACGGCGCTGCTGCACAGCACTCTGCCAACGTGCTTCGGCGCTGTTCCAGCCGTTCCAGCCGTTCAGGACGCTGCCCAGAAGTACCAGCCCTGGTCATCGAAGCAGGGATGGGTCTGTGTCCCACCTGCCTGCACACCGTTCCTCCAGTATTCGCATATTCCCTTGGTGGAGTAGGGGCCGTACCAGTGACCTGCCGTCTCCTTGGCCTGTACAGGACTGACGGAGAGCAGTAGAGCCGCGAGGCCGCCGATCGCGGTAATGGCAATTCTTGCGGTGACGTTTGGCTTCATTTCTCCGCTTCCTTTCGTCATTTCATCGTCATACAGCCGACTACGTCAAGCACGGAACCGGTATAGGCGACCACTACTTGCCCAGCAGAGAAGCGACCACCAATTCGGTTCCACGCGATTGAAGACAGACGCATTTTTGGAGGTGCCGACAATTTATTCACCCGCGTGTCATTCACGCTAATGTCCAAGAAGGCTTGGCGCCAGGTAACCAGCAGGACATTCATAGGACATTTCGTCGCTGACAGGAGCTCGATAGAGTCAGACGCACCTGCTCCCCGCAGACGTTGGCCGCCAAGCCCCTGGAGGGCATGGTGCTACTCGCCGCGCAGCAACCGGGCCAGGCTCACGTCCCCGATTCGATGGCCGCCTCCAGCCAGTGAGCGGTCGCCCGGACGCGCGCCACCGCGGCAGGCTCGTCTTCGGTGAACCAATGGTCGCGAAGGCCGGGTGGTACCCGGCCCACCGAGGCCACGAACAGGAAGCACGCCCCGACGAGGTCGAGGAAGTCGCGGCTGCGCTCGATGCGGGGCAGGGCGGGCGTACGCCGCCGTACCTCCTGGCCAGCCTGCTGAGCATGCTCGACCAACGCCCGGTTGCGCTCCGGCACCGTCAACGCGTCCAGGATGAGGCACGCGAGGCCGCCGGTTAACGCAGGACACGTGCGGCTCGCGCTGCGCTGGGCAGGCTGGGTCGCGTCCGAGAAGTGGAGGGCCACCGCCGAGTCCCGCAAACTGGGCAGCACTTGCCATATCGGACACAATCCCGCATCATGCCAGGTGGGCTCAACGCCGCACCAAGACCGGCGGGCCCGAGGGGACCGGGGCTCCAGTGCCGAGAGGAAGGGAGCGGACCGCTACCTGGCAGCACGCCTCGAGGAGACAGCGATGCCTCATCGCCCCGAGTCCCGAGAAGCCGGTATCGGTTCGGAGTCGCCGAACCTCGACTTCGCGGGCACGACCCCGTATGAGGACTACGTCCGCGCGGACGTCCTCACCCACCTCCAGCACCCCCTCTCCGACGATCCCGGAGAGATGGTGTTCCTGGTCACCACCCAGGTTATGGAGCTGTGGTTCACCGTGATCGTCCATGAGTGGGAGACCGCCGGCCGCGCACTGCGCGAGGACCGACTCCCCGTCGCGCTGGACGCACTCAAGCGCAGCGTGCGCGAACTGGAGGCGCTGAACGCCTCCTGGCGGCCGCTGTCGCAGCTCACGCCCACTGAGTTCAACGCGTACCGAGCCGCGCTCGGCGAAGGCTCCGGTTTCCAGTCGGCGATGTACCGGCGGCTGGAGTTCCTGCTCGGCGAGAAGTCGTCGTCCATGCTGGTGCCGCACCGGGGCGCGCCGCGCGTCCACGCGGAACTCGAGAAGGCACTGCACCAGCCTGGCCTGTACGACGAGGTGCTGGGATTCCTTGCACGGCGCGGTCACGCCGTACCGCGGGCCGTCCTGGAAAGGGATCTGTCGCAACGGTACGAGCCCTCCGCTGAGGTCGAGGCGGTGTGGACGGAGATCTACTCCGGTGATCGGGACGCCGACCTGGCACGGCTCGGCGAGGCGCTGACCGACGTCGGCGAGCTGGTGTGGCGCTGGCGTAACGACCATCTCGTGGCGACCCGGCGCGCGATGGGCGCCAAGACCGGAACCGGAGGCTCGGCGGGCGTGGCCTGGCTGGAGAAGCGGGCCGTGAAGAACGTGTTCCCCGAGCTGTGGACGGCGCGCAGCCATGTCTGATCCCACCCAGCCGTCGAATCTCGTGAACTTTTCGGATCTTGCGGAGAAGGCGTCCAAGCTCGACGAGCTGGACGCGCTGCGTACCAAGCGCGCCGAGTTCGTCCTCGACGACGACACCGTCTACCTGGACGGGAACTCGCTGGGCGCGCTGCCGGCCACCGTGCCGGGCCGGGTGGCCGACGTGGTGGCCAGGGAGTGGGGACGGCTACGCATCAGGTCCTGGACGGAGTCCGGGTGGTGGACCGCACCGGAACGGATCGGTGACCGTATCGCCCCGCTGATCGGCGCGGCACCCGGCCAGGTCGTCGTCGGCGACTCCACCAGCGTGAACGTCTTCAAGGCGCTGGTGGGCGCGGTGCGGATGTCCGCTGCGGAACGGGACGAGATCGTTGTCGACGCGACGACGTTCCCCACGGACGGCTACATCGCCGAGTCCGCCGCACGGATGACGGGCCGCCGCCTGGTCGCCGTCGACCCGTCGGAACTGCGCAGCGTGCTCGGTCCACGCACCGCCGTCGCGCTGGTCAACCACGTCGACTACCGCAGCGGGCGGCTCCACGATCTACCGGGTGTGACGGCCGCCGCGCACGCCGAGGGGGCCCTGGTGGTGTGGGACCTGTGCCACAGCGCAGGCGCGCTGCCGGTCGGGCTCGACGCGTACGGCGTCGACCTCGCGGTCGGCTGCACCTACAAGTACCTGAACGGAGGCCCCGGCTCGCCTGCCTATCTCTATGTACGGCGGGACCTGCAGGCCCGCTTCGACTCACCGCTGCCCGGGTGGAACTCTCACCGCGATCCCTTCGGCATGTCACCGCGGTACGAGGCCGCGGACGGTGCGCCGCGGGGCCGGGTGGGCACCCCCGACATCCTCTCGATGCTCGCCCTGGAGGCGGCACTCGAGGTGTGGGACGGAGTGTCGGTCGAGGCGGTACGGGAGAAGAGCCTGGCCCTGACCGACTTCTTCCTGGAGTGCGTCGCGGCGTACCTGCCCGTTGGACGAGTCGAGTCGATCACCCCGGACCGGCACGCCGAGCGGGGCAGCCAGGTCGCACTGCGCTGTGCCGACGCGGGCGAGGTGATGGGTTCGCTGATCGCCCGAGGGGTCGTCGGCGACTTCCGGCATCCGGATGTGCTGCGCTTCGGCTTCACACCGCTCTATGTGTCGTTCGCCGATGTGGAGCGGGCGGCGCGGATCCTGGCGGAGGTAATTTCATCCCCTTGACCGCCTTACCAGTGCTTTTGGAACGAGGCGAAGGGAAAGATCACACCATATGGCCGGAACGGGAGCGGGAGCGCGAGCGGTGTCCGCGGACGCGGACGCCGTCGCGCGGGATGCCGTCGAGAAGGAGTCGGCCTTCTCTCACCCCGCCGTGGAGCCGGACGTCACCGCCTCCTACGGCGAACACCCCGATCAGGTCATCGATTTCTACGCGCCCCGCGCCGGTATCGAGGCGAAGGCGCCTCTGGTCATCGTCCTGCACGGCGGCGCCTGGCGTGCCGCGTACGACAGGCGGCACATCTCTCCCCTCGCGACCTTCCTCGCGCGCCGGGCCTTCGCGGTCGCCTCGGTCGAGTACCGCCGGGGCGGCGCGGAGCCGGGTGCGGCGGGACGCTGGCCGGAGACCTTGGACGATGTGGCCGCCGCCATCGACGCGCTGCCGGGCCTTGTGACGGACGTGCTCCCCCAGGCGGACTCGCGCCGCACGGTCGTGATCGGGCATTCGGCGGGCGGGCAGCTCGCTCTGTGGGCCGCGGCCCGGCACGTGCTGCCGGAGGAGTCGCCCTGGCGGCGCCCCGAACCGTCCGTCGTGGGCGTCGTAGCGCTCGCGCCGATCGCTGACCTGACCAAGGCGCGTGAGCTCGCCGTGTGCTCCGGCGCCGCGCTCCAGTTCCTCGGCGGGCCCGAGCGGTTCGAGGAGCGACGCCTGTCCGCCGATCCCGCGGCGCTGCTGCCCACCGGCGTCCCCACCGCCCTCGTCCAGGGCCGTACCGACGTCGTCGTACCGGCCGAGGTCGCTGAATCCTTCGTGCACGCGGCCGCCAAGGCAGGCCAGACAGTGCGCCTGACGCTGGTGGACGATGCCGGCCACTTCCCGTTGATCGATCCTGCAGCGGACGCCTGCGCCCTGGTCGCAGAGGAGATCACCCGCCTGCTGAACCACCTCTGACCCGGGGGCCTGCCACGACGCGCGACTGGACCGCGCGGATGGCGGTGTCATGGCCTTCTTCCACGTGCGGCCTTCATCGACGGCGAGCGCATCGAGGGCACCAAGAGCGGCCGCAAGCGCATCGTCAGCATCGACGAGCAGACGGCCCAGGTCCTCCGTAACCAACGAAAGATGCAGGCAGAGGACAAGCTGAAGGTCGGCCCTGAGTGGCGAGGCGCCAGCGCGTACGTGTTCACGACCGGCTGGGGCGAGCCGATCCACCCGGACACCGTCAGCTCGCTCTTCCCGATCCTGATCAAGCGCCACAACGCCCACCACCTGAAGAACCCACTACCTCATGCCCGCCTCCACGACCTCCGCCATATCCACGCCACGACCCTGCTCTTGGCGGGTGTCCCTGTACACGTCGTCGCGGCCCGTCTCGGCCACGCAGACCCCTCGATTACTCTGCGGGTCTATGCCCACGTGATCCGCGCAGCGGAAACCTCGGCGGCCGACATCTACGCCCAGGCGATCAACGAGTGAGCGCCCCTCGTTAGCAGCGGTGTTAGCAAGATCCCGAGATCGTCCTGACAAACACGAAGGCCCGTTCCAGGATTTCCCTGGTAACGGGCCTTGATGCTGTGTGCGGCCGGAGGTACTCGAAACCCCAACCTTCTGATCCTAGGGACGGGCAGAAGCCTCATCAGCGTCGGCTCGAGCTGCTCAGGTAGTAGATGCGGGCCGGTGGGGTGCGATCGTGTGAGGCGGTGTTGCTGTACGTGTTGCTGTACAGCCCCCGTCCCACGGCCCCGCCCTCGTAATCTGCGCCAAATGGGCCCCGGACCGCAGATGCCACCGGGCCCGAGGGACGGGAGCAGCGCGGCAGATGGCCGTCCGCTTTATGCCGAACAATGATCGTCTTCAGGCCGAACCGCTCGACCGCACGGACGGCACCTTTGGCGTCATCACGGCGGTATCGGCCACCGTACGCGGTGGCATGCACCTGCGGTGGGCGTCCGTTCCGGAGTCGGTGGATCTGACGGGTGCCGTCACCACCGTGCTGGCCGATGCTCCGGCGAGGTAGCCGCCGGACACGGCGATCGCCGGCTTCGTGTACGACCGGTTCAACGGCTCCTGGGACTGGCGGGGTGCGCAGGGTCTGGCTGCACGGCATGGTCCCGTTCGACGCGGGTCCGTACGAGCAGGCGGCCAGGGTGTTCCGCCAGCACGGCCACCCGGCGGAGGCCGAGCGGCTCCTCATCGAGCGCAAGCGCGCCAGAAGGGCACCCCCGCCGGGCGGCCGCACGCCACGCTCATCTCGCTCGGCCGACGCACCACCTGGTACGACCATCGCGGCGGGATGAATCCAACTTTTACAAGGAGCGATTCAACAAATCCGGGCGCCGCGTTCGTCTGGTTTGTGACGGACGAAGGAAAGGCGAAGGTCAAGTGGAAGACGACTCCCAATTTGCGGAGTTCGTCGCTAAACGCGCCGACGCGTTACTGCGATACGGCTACGCGCTTAGCGGCAATCCCCATGATGCGGCCGACCTGGCCCAGGAGGCGCTGATCAGGCTGCATCGGACGTGGGCGCGGGTGCGCAGGAAGGAGGACCCGGAGAGCTACACCAGGGTGATCATGGCCAGGTTGCATATAAGCGCATGGCGGCGGCGTCGTCGTGAGCAGCTCGCCTGGGCCCTGCTCGATACGCCCCTTCAGGAGGTGCTGCCGTCCGAAGCCGACCAGGAACTGTGGCAGGCGCTCGAAGGACTGCCGCGCAAGCAGCGCGCCGTCATCGTTCTGCGCTTCTTCGAGCGGCTCAGCGACGCGGAGATCGCGGGCATTCTCAAGATCTCCCAAGGGACGGTGCGCAGCCACGCCTCGCTCGGCATGAGCAAGCTGCGTACCGCAGTGGCCCACCTCACGCCCGCCAGAAGGAGCTCCACATGACCAGGAAGCTGGAAGACGACCTGCACAGGGTCATCGGCAGCGCCTCCGAGCGCGCGCCGCACGCCCCGATCGACTTCTCCGCGCGGATCGCCGCCCGTTCCCGGCGACGCCGGACCCGTGGGCAAGCGCTGGTCGCAGCGGTCGCCGTGGTGATCGTCGCGGGTGGGATCGGGCTGGTGGCGCGCGGCACGAGCGACGACAGCGCTCCGATAGCAGTGCGGCCCGCCCAGACGCCGGCATCCTCCAGTACGCTGCCCGATCCCATCGAAAAGGTCTGGCCGGAGGCGGTATGGAAGATCCCGGCCAAGCTCCCCGGAGGCCGGAAGTTCCAGCCGAGGGCCTTCATCGACGATCACACGCTGCTGCTGGAGACATGGGAGAGCTTCGAGAAGGCCGACGCCGTCTACGCGTACGACCTCGACACCGGCCAGACCCGCAAGATCACCGACATCAGCACGCCGAAGGGGGTGTACGCCTCGGGGTATGTGGTCGGCGGGGGCCGAATCGTCTGGCAGACGATCGAAAACATGCGTACCCGCTTCTGGTACGTACCCGTCTCGGGAGGAGAACCCGCCGCCATCGACACCGATCGCGCCGTCGAGGGAAGGGGCGATGAGCTGGCCGTGGTCGGCGACAAGCTGGCGTTCTCGCTGCACGAAGGCGGTGTCTTCACGGTTCCCCTCGGGGGCGGGACCGTGACGCCCGTCGCGGGCGCCGACCGGCATCACATCCTGCGCTGGCCGTGGGTGGGGACTCCGGGCGAGTACACGCCGGACAACGAGCCCAGCTTCGAGGAACTGCTCAACGTTGAGACCGGGCAGACGAGCAAAGCGGTCATCCACCCTGGGGAGCAGAACGTCAGGTGCGGAGTGTTGACCTGCGTCGGCAGGAGACCCGGCCAGTCGCCCTTCTACCGGCTGCGCGACAGCTCGCAGGAGCGGGAGCTACCCGACTCCACACTCGGGCTGGCGTACGACCGCTTCATGACCGTACCCCTGGGCCAGCCCCACGGAGGTCAGGCGTTGCTCGACCTGGCCAGCGGCAAATCGGCCGACCTGGGCCTGCGCTTGAACGCGAAGGGTGAAGGGAGCAGCATCCAACCGGGGCCCACTGGCGATGGGCTGGTGGCCTATGAGCTGAAAGATCAGTATGTGATCATCGACCTCACCAAGATCCGCTGAATCTTGTAGGCGCGTGACAAGCCGTGCCAGCCCTGCGCTCTCACTTACGAGCGACGACCGAGCCCCGCTTACGGCCTCGCTGAACGGCGGGGATAGGCGTGTTGCCGCAGTTCTTGAGCGTCTGGTCGAATGGCGGGAGCAGTCCGCACACGTACGCGGTAGCAGCGCGTCGTGGCTCGATGTGACCCATCAACTCGTTAAGGTGACTACCCAGCCATCAAGGTCTCCAGTGTCGGCCAGCCGTGCCCTGTCCTACCTCGGCTGATGCTTGACACGGCGGCCTCGGTTGATGGTTGACATGATCAATTCGGAGTCGTGCCGGGGCGCGACTCGCGGCAGATGAGTGCTCGTGACCCGCGACAAATCGGATCGCACCACCGGCACTATCATGCGATCGTTGCCGCATGCCTCAACCGATCTTGCGCACTGCCCGCCTGCTGCTGGTCCCACTTGCCGACCGGCATCTCGAGCTGGAAATCCAGCTCGATTCCGATCCGGATGTCCTTCGCTACATCAGCGGCCGGGCGCGATCCAGGGACGAGGTGGTCGCATCCCATTCGCGGAGGATGGCCTTGGCATGCAAGGTGGACGGCTTGGGCTATTGGATGGCGTTTGGGTCTGATGGTGGCGCGCGTGGCTCGACGCCGCCAGCACGTGAGGACGACGGCGAGTTCATCGGGCTCATGATGCTTCCGCCGGCACACGGCCCCGACCAACCCGACGACCCAACCGTCACAGACCTGGGTTACCGTCTCGTCCGTCGGTGCTGGCGGAAAGGCTTGGCGAGCGAGGCATCCCGCGCCTTGCTGCGGCATGCCTTCGACACGGTCGGGCAGAACCGGGTGATCGCGCAGACCATGGCGGTGAACACCGGGTCTCGAGGCGTGATGGAGGCCATCGGGATGCGGTACGTGCGCACGTACTTCCCGCCCTGGGTTGACCCGCTGCCGGGAGCGGACTTGGGTGAGGTCGAGTACGAGATGACCCGCGGGATATGGGAGGCGTGTCTTGGCGCTTGCTGAAGCAGGAATGCGTGGTCAGGGGGTGGAGTTGCAGCCGCTGGACGAGTCCCACGTGCACAGCCTGGTCGAGGCGGCCAGTGACGGAAACCTCTGGGAATTGTTCTTCACGAGCGTTCCCACCCCCGACACCATGGGCGAGACCGTCAGGCGATTCATCGTCGAGCGGTCTGCGGGCACGATGCAGCCCTTCGCCGTGTGCCTTTCCGGCACCGGTCAGGTGGTGGGCGTGACCAGTTTGTGCCACATCGACGCGGCCAACCGCCGCGCCGAGATCGGAGGTCGATGGTTTCGCCAGGCACCGCCCAGTTGTCGTTGTCAGAGCGTCGGATCAGCAGCACCTCGCCGGCATCGTTGGTGACCACGACGTTCACGGACGGGACGAGGCTGTTAGGGGCAGGCGCGCCCAGGTCGTCGTAGTAGTCGATCCGCTGGCTCACGGCCCAGGAGCCTACTCTGGCTGAGGGCCTGTTCTTGGGCTCGTCGCTGTCGTTGCCATGGCCACATGATCCCCGCCAAGCGAGACGTGCTTGGCGAATCGAACACTGGACATGGCTACTGCGGCGCGACTATGGAGCCCTTGCCCGGCTTGGTGGTGATCAGGCCTCGGTCCCTGAGGGCTCCCATGGCCTTCCGTACCGTGACACGGGCAACATCGAACTCCTCCTGAAGCTTCACCTCGGAGATCAAGGTGAGAGAAGGGTAGATCCCGCTTTCGATGCGCTCCGCGACGACATTTGCTATCTGCTCCCACTTGTAGAGCCTCGGGTCCCACTCGATCATAGGACGACTTTAGGTATCTCTGGACCTTCGAGCATATAACAGCCATGCTTAGCAATGGTGTAGACAGGTTAGGACAGGTTAATATAGGCTCTCTGCATGGCGTTGGTGAGGGAAGGTTCAGAGCCCCTCCGGGTGGGGCTCCGCTTGTGCGCTCCGGTGGGCCGCCCCCGTGCGGGCGCACCATGCGGTTCGAGTTGGTTGCTCGCTCGCCAACGCCCATTCATCGACCGTGCTCTTCGGGCGTCGCCAGCCCGACATGGGCACTCGTGCGCTATGAGGGACGGTGAGCCTGTGGCTGCGTTCGGCGATTTTCACAGCATGCATCCCACCTCGCCTCGGCCGGACGCCACATCGGTGGCATGGTCACCCGTCCAGCAGCGCACGGATCGTGTCCGCATCCGGGCCCACACCTGCGAGTGCCTGCCTCTGGTCTTCGAGCACTGCAGGGCCGGCGGACTGGGATTCATACGGCGGCATGACCGGTCCGTCTCCCCGTGGACCGTCGTCGACAGTCCTTGGATGAAGGTCGGTGATGCGGAAACGCTGTGGCAGCGCATCATGCGTGGCGAAGCGAGGTGATGACACGCCGAGGCAGGACGTCTTGAACAGGTCCCGTCGTCTAGTGATCTCGTGCTGACTCCCCGTCGCAACGGTAGATGCCCCGCACCGCGTCGAGCGCATCGCCCCACAGCACGTGCGGATCCGGTCGTAGGTACGCGACATCGTTTGTGGGCCCTCGCAACGGCAGGCGGCCAAACGAGGGTCGGCACCTGTTGTTCATTCATAGGCGGGCCAAGGTCAAGCAAGGTTCTCGCAGGCGAAGCCTGCCCGGGGAGGGCGTCCGAGCGAAGCGAGGCCCTTTAGGGGTCGGGGCTTTGGCCCGACTGGAAGCGACGCCTGAGCCCCGAAAGCGCGAAGCGCCCACAAAGCGAAGCCCGTTGTGCACTGATCCAGGCGCTGACGTACTGCGACATGACCACCGGCCCGGACGGAGTGCATCTCGACGTCGCTGAACGGCTGGCAGAGATTCACTCGCGGTACGGTTCTGGCCACCTGGTGTCCCGCTCCATCGCCGCCTCAACGCCCTGCATCCTCGCTGCGGTCCGAGAGATTGAAAGGCGGATGGCCGAGAAGGCTTAACTCTCTGGATCCCCTGGGTCGCCGAATTCCGTCCGGATCTTGGCGGTGTCGTACTGGCCTCTACTAGGCGACGCGCTGGCCGCGGTGAAGCTCCGGCTCAGCGCCGGCGAAACGGCCGTGCTGGAGGCGCCCTACCGGCCTCGCGAGCCGTTCGGCTACGAGTGGTGATCGTCCGAGGCGCGCGGGCGGCGGAAGATCACGGCCAGGACGCGCAGCACCAGGATGGCGGAGATCCCCAGCAGGTTGTAGCCGATGAGCTGGAACAACGAGGTGTTCGACAGCACCTGCGGACCGCCGTCCGTCCCGAGGAGGATGACCGCCATCACCCCGGCCGTGGCGCCGAGCACCGTCAGGAGCACCTGGTGGAGCAGGCCCGTCACGTAGCTGCGGTCGCGGTCGTCAGCGAGCAGCCGGACGTTCATGGTGAACCTGCCGTGCTCCGCGGCGCTCGCGATGCGCTCGACGCGGCGCGGCAGGCGGCGCAGCATCGGCAGCAGCGCGGCCAGCTCCTGGGTGACGGTCTCCCTGACCGTCTCAGGGCCGACCCGCTCGGCGAGGTAACGGCCCGCGAACGCGCGCGCCTCGCCGATCAGGTCGAACCCGGGGGAGAGCCGTACGAGCGTGCCCTCCAGCGTGGCCAGCGCGCGGAACACAGCGGCGACCTCCGGCGGGATCGACAGCCCGTACGCGGAGACGATCTTGAACAGGTCGGTGAACAGCTGCACGCTGTCCATGCCGGGCGCCAGATGCCTGGCCATGAACTGGCCGAGCGCACGCTCTAACGCGGCCTCGTCGATGTCCTCCGGCCTGGGCACCACCTCCAGCAGCGCGTCGGTGACGCCGAGGGGGTCCTGCCGGTTCATGGCGAGCAGGAAGCGTTGCAGCGCCGAGCGCACCGAGCCGTCGAGCCGGCCGACGGAGCCGAAGTCGAGGAGCCCCAGGGTGCCGTCCTCGAGCAGCATGAGATTGCCGGGATGCGGGTCGGCGTGGAAGACGCCCTCGACGAGGATCTGCCTGAGCAGGCAGTCGAGCAGGTCGCGGGCCAGCCGCGGCCCCTGCTCGGGTGTGGCCGTGGTGACCGGTCTGCCCGACAGGCGGCGCATGACGAGCACGCGTTCGGTGCACATGGCGCTGATCGGGGCGGGGTAGATGACGCCGCCGCCGTCGGAGGCCGCGACGGCCGCCATGTTGGCCGCCTCCACGCGGAAGTCGAGCTCCTCGCGGATGGCGGTCGCGAACCCCTCGGCCAGGTCGCCCAGGCCGAGCGAGCGGCCCCAGCGGGTGCGCGACTCCAGTGTGGCCGCCAGCCGCCTGACGATGTCGAGGTCCTTCGCGACGACCGACTGGATCCCCGGCCGCCGCACCTTGACCACGACGCTCTCGCCGGTGTGCAGGCGGGCGGTGTGGACCTGCCCGATGGAGGCGGCGGCCAGCGGCGTCCTGCCGAACTCGGCGAACACCTCCTCCACCGGCCCGCCCAACTCGGCCCTGAGCACCGGCTCGATATGCTCCCAGGGCGCCGGGGCGACCTGGTCCTGCAGCCGTCCCAGTTCCTCGACGAACTCGGCGGGCAGCAGGTCACGCCGGGTGGACAGGATCTGGCCAAGCTTGACGAACGTGACCCCGCCGTCGTCGAGCGCCTCGCGCAGCGACCTGGCCAGCCGTACCTTGCCCGAACGGTCTTCCAGCCGCTCGCCCCGGCCGCGCAGGTAGGGGCCGAGGCCGTGCCTGATCGCGATCCTGGTGATCTGCGAGTAGCGCCTGGATCGGGAGACGCGCCCGCGGACGGACCTGATCAGCTCCAGCGGCCCCGGAACCGAGCCGGGCGGCACCAGCGCCTCGGCCAGCACGAGGATCACCATGGGGATGAGCACCACGCACATGACGATGAGCAGCAGGAGCCCCAGGGCCGCCGCGGCGGGTGGGTGCTGCGCGTCGACCCCGCCGAGCGAGCCCAGGATCGGCTCCAGCACCGGCCGCGCCAGCCCGAAGGCGGCCAGCGCGGCCAGGAACGTGCGCAGCCTGCCGAACCTGACGTTCAGCAGGCGCTGCGCGGCCGTGGCCAGCACCATGATCGTCAGGAGCGTGAAGACGCCAAGAAGTAGCTGCGTGGCGAGATCCATAGGCGAGGATCATTCCACGGCGACGGCGTCCTGCGCCTCCCGTGCAAGACCCGCCGCGCCTCCCGCTGCCCGGCCAGCGCCGAGATCTACCACCTCATCCGCGCGGGGCTGATCGGCGGCAAGGGCGTGCCCGAGAGCGTCACCGCTCATCCCACGCTGTTCGTCACCCTCACCGCACCCAGCTTTGGAACGGTCCATACACGGCGCGAGCAAACGGCAAGGCCCTACCCTGCCACGCCCGCCGCAACTCCGAAACCTGCCCACACGGGCGCACCATGTCCTGCACAGCCAAGCACAGTCCCGACGACCCCCACCTCGGCGAACCGCTGTGCCCAGACTGCTACGACTACACCGGTTCCGTCCTGTTCAACACCCTGGCGCCACTGCTGTGGAAGCGCTTCGCCGACTCCCTACGCCGCCGCCTGGCCAAGCTCGGCGGCCTGACCCTCAAGGAACTCCGAGAACACCTCACCGTCTCCTTCGCCAAGGTCGCCGAATACCAACGCCGGGGCGTCGTCCACTTCCACGCCGTCATCCGCCTCGACGGCCCCGATGGCCCCGCCGCGTCACCACCTCCCTGGGCAACCACCGACGCCCTGACACAAGCCGTACAACACGCCGCCCAGGTCGTCAGCGCCCTCGTGCCCGCCATCGACGACCAACCCGCCCGCCTCCTCAGATGGGGCAAACAACTCGACATCCGTCCCGTCACACTGAACGGCGACCTCACCCAACAAGCCGTCGCCGGCTACATCGCCAAGTACGCCACCAAGGCGGCCGAATGCGTCGGCACCCTCGACCGCCGCATCAACCCCCTCGACAACCTCGACGCCTACAACCTCCGCGAACATCCAAAACGCCTGATCGCCGAATGTCTCCGCCTCGCCGCCATCGAGGACCTGGCCGACCTCCGCCTCGCCAACTGGGCCCACATGCTCGGCTTCCGCGGCCACTTCTCCACCCGATCCCGCCGCTACTCGACCACCCTCGGCGAACTCCGGGCCGCTCGTGAGCAGCACGCCCGCGACCACGAGATCACCACAGGCCGCCTGCCACTCTTCGAGGAGGACACCGTCCTTGTGATCAGCGAATGGACCTTCGCAGGCAAGGGCTACAGCCTCGGAGATCAAATCATCGCCGCTGCCATAACGAACCCGCCGATCGCGGAGAGCCGCCTATGACCCGGCTACTCCTCACCGTTCCCGAGGCGGCCCAAGCCCTCGCCGTCTCGCGCGGCAAGCTCTACCAACTGCTCGCCACTGGCGCTGGCGACTCCATCCGCATCGACGGCTCCCGCCGCATCCCCGTCTCCGCCCTCATCGACTACATCACGCGCCTGACCAGGAAGGAGATCGCCGTATGACCAAGACCTTCATCGGTATACCGCCGGCTCTGGGCCTTCTCCATGTCGCGGCGTACACAGGTGCCCGGCGCGGCGAGCTTCTCCACCTCCGCTGGTCCGACGTGGACCTCGATGGCAAGCAGCTGGTCATCAGTGGCTCAGCCTCGTTCATCGACGGTGAGCGCATCGAGGGGACTACCAAGAGCGGCAGGAAGCGCATCGTCAGCTTCGACGACGGCACGATCCAGGTACTTCCTAACCAGCACAAGATGCAGGCCGCCGACAAGCTGAAGGTCGGACCGGAATGGCGAGGGGGAGGCGACTACGTGTTCACCACGGGCTGGGGTGAACCAGTACACCCGGACACTGTCAGCTCGCTCTTCCCGATTCTGATCAAGCGCCACAACGAGGTACACCCGAAAGCCCGGCTGCCGCACGCCCGGCGGCAATGACCTCCGCCACATCCATGCGACCACGCTCCTGCTGGCGGGCGTGCCTGTCCATGTCGTCGCGGCCCGCTTCGGCCACGCCGACCCCTCGATCACATTGCGCGTCTACGCTCACGTGATCCGCGCCGCTGAAGCGTCGGCGGCGGACATCTTCGCCCAGGCGATCGGCGAGTAGCGGAGCCACCCGGGAGCCACCGTGTTAGCAAAGGTGTTAGCAAGATCCCGAGATTGTCCTGACAAACACTAAGGCCCGCTCCCAGGAACCCCTGGTAGCGGGCCTTACGCATGTGTGCGGCCGGAGGTACTCGAAACCCCAACCTTCTGATCCGTAGGGAAGGGCGGATACCCTGTCAGCGGCGTCCCACCCTGGTCAAGCAGTGGATGCTGATCGGTAGCACGCGGTCGCGTATGGCGGTGTTGCTGTATGGCGCTGCTGTACAGCACTCTGCTCAACGTGCTTCGGCGCTCGCTGTTGCTGCACGATTCGCAGCTAGGGAAGAGCCGCATCGTCCTTCCGGCTTGTCAGCTGGCAACGAACGGATACCGGGCTGCTGCAAGGGCGTCGGCGAGGTCCTTCGCGGCAAGATCGGCGTTCGGCGCGGTGACCACCGCCTGCGTCAGCGGACGGAGGGCATAGACGTGCCGCACCGCATCGAGATCCACGGGCACCTCGTAGTAGTCCTCCGCGAACCGCCGGAACGCCTCCGGAGACGGATCGACGAGCCGTCCGAACAGGCCCGCCGCCCCATCCGGATCACTCACTCCGTCCGGGTAGTCAATCTCACCCACCCGCCAACGACCATCGCCGACCTCACGCCATAGACAGGCAGTCACGACCGGCATTCCGTCCTCATCGCAGAACGCCGGCTCCTCCACACAATGGCGGAAGACCTCAGGGACGGAATCGAGCACCCCCGGCCACGACCCGTCGTCGCCGTACGGGCTCATCACTGCCTCATGGGCGAAGCCGCGGACATACGCACCCGCCGCAGAGAAGACAATGGAGTACTCATCTCCCGAACCGTCACGCATCGCCGCCATCTCCTCTCCAAGGCCCCAGCCCGCGTCGAAGGAGTGATAGCGGCTGGACCATTCCGGACTCAAGATGGCCTCCAGCACCGCCATGGACCGGCACCGATCACGGAGCACCGGGACATCAAGCAGCAGCCGGGCCACATCATGAGCAGTCATGAGCTCATCCAATCGGATGCCAGCGGCATCCTCTGTGTCCTTCCGAACGGCATGGGACTACCAGCACTTCAGCAAGGGCACCGGCTGAGATCTGGGCCGACGTCACGGGGCGCCTTCTGACCTGCAGTTCGGCCCCTCACCCCTTCTTGCCGTATCCGGCTGTCTCACACCCTCATGTGCCCTGCTTGCGGACGAGCGACTCCCCTGGGGCAAGGCCTGCCCTCGTTGCAGGAACCTGCGCAACCACGAGCGTCCATGATCGGTACGGTCTTGCGAAGACCGATGGTAGCGCCTCGGGCCGCGTCCAGGCGTTTGGCGGCGGCCGGATATGGCGTCAACCAAGCGAATCAATATCAGTCGACCGGCATTCTGTGTACGGCGGGCGGAAGGTTGTGTAGGGTCCGAGCCGTGCACCTTGGCGCGCGTTCGCTCCGGCGCGAGCACCTGGATGACTTCGTCAAGTGCTACGGGCCGGACGAGCCGTGTTCAAACCGGATCGAGTCGGAGCGGTCCCGCCCGTTCAGCTACGAAGAGCTGATCCCTCGGGACAAGGTCAGCCTCGCCATCACCTGGTTGAAGGATCCCTCCCTGGAGAACGCCGATTCCTTGCTGCCTCCCGAGACGGGCATATGCCCCTGCCGCGCACGCTCGTCCCACTCATCGCTAGGAGCCCCGGCGTGGCCGGAGCGATGGCCGACGTTCGTCACGCGTCGTGGTCGCACTGGCGGTGTATGAGGTCCAACACCCGCCTGCAAGCCCTCGACAAAGGAGAGTCATAGCAGTGGGCCCGAACGGCTGGTTAGCTTAAGACGGACACCCGACCCACCTTAGGTCAGGGCCCCGGTCGCGTAGCAGTTGCAACATCGTTAAATGTCCCGAGTGCGGAACTGGGTTAAAATCACTACAGTTACTGTTGCAATTACCTCAACAATAAGGCTAGAGGAGGTCGACCGGTGCTCTCCTCTGTCCCTGTCAATCCAGCTCCGTCAGGCGGTGGCTAGCCATCTATGGCCATAGACGATCAAACTCGGCCTGTAGATGCCCCTCGACCACGGGTCGGGAGGAACGCAGAATTGCGAAGTCCGCTGCGCTACCCTGGAGGCAAACGACAGCTCGTACCATTCTTCGTAGATCTACTGAAGCTGAACGGTAAGTCCCCTTTGGACCTGTTCATCGAACCTTTTGCAGGAGGCGCAGCTGTATCACTCCATCTCCTAGCCGCAGGTCTCGTCGAACGCGTGGTCCTAGCAGACCTAGATCCACTGGTCTACGCCTTCTGGCATCAGGCGTGCTTCAGAACGGAACAACTCGTAGCTGATATCGCAGCCGCAGATGTAACGCTGGCGGAATGGCACAAACTTAGGGCAGCACCAGGAAAGACCCTCCGAGAGAAAGCGTACGCCTGCCTCTTCCTCAACCGAACCAGCTATTCGGGAATCCTGCAGGGTAGAGCTGGGCCCATTGGGGGCCAGAAACAACAAAGCAAGTACAAGATTGACTGTAGATTCTACAAGGATGAGATCATCCACCGCCTCCGTCAGCTTGGGGAGCTTGCCGCTGACGGCCGGATCGCTGCCGTACGCCGTACTGATGTACGGGCCACAGTACGTTGGGTTGAGGAGACGTACTCTCAAACGCAGCGGCTATATTATTTCGACCCGCCTTTCTGGGAGAAAGGCGAACGTCTTTACCGCAAGGCCTTTGGACATGCCGACCACAAGAGGCTGGCCAAGTTGCTCATCGGTTTACAAGCACCTTGGGCACTTTCGTACGACTACCATGAAGAAATCGTCGATCTCTACCGGGCCTCCGTCCAGGCCGGCGGTGGAGGGCACAGCGATCTAGTGCCCGTGGGAAAGCCTCGGCTCCACACCGCCGACCTCCTGTACTGCAACCGGCACGAGAAGCGCGGTGCCACCGAACTGATCATCACGAATCTCGCCGATGTGCCCTCGGAACACGTTAATGCCACCTGAGCGACTCGAAGGTATCTATGATGCCAAGCCTAGTCGCTTGTCAGTCGTCCTTGGCAGGATGGCTAGCAGCACCAGATCCCCGTGTTGGTACGTGTAAGTGTCGCAAGGGAGAACCATGTCAGCGGTCATGCTCGGCTCCGGGGCCGGAGCCGAACAATCTGCACTTATCGAGCTTCTGCGAGAGTCTGTCAAGGTCGGCGGGATCTTCGACTTCGGGTATCGCGAGGCCAGTGTCCTGACCAATGACGAGTGGCTCCATGGCGCACACGGCGTTCCCCAGCACTGTCTACTCCTGGCCTACCCTCGCGGTCTGGACTCTCCAATGCAGGCCGCGAGCGTGATGCCTGAGGATCGAGAGATCATCTTGTTGAGAGTTATTCGCGAGACCTCTCTCCCGAACCAGTCCGATCTCACGCGCCTGCGAGCCGAGGACACAGATCGCACGATCACCAATCACTACCGTGAGGACGGCCAGAGGGATGCTCCTGCCGATGTGTTGACGCGCAACCTTATGCAGCAAGCCGCATTCCGGTGCCGCATCCTGGGAACTTTCGTGGAGGATGAGAAGGGCGATCTCGTCTTCGGTAAAGATGTGGATGCTGTCTATGCTTCAGCGGGATACATCGTCGCAAAACCGCACGGTTCTAGCCTGCAGTTGGTAGTCGACCACGTGGAACTTCCCATGGGAGAGCGCGAGAACGAACAGCAGGGCGATGATGCTGCAAACGCGGACCTACCTGACACCGACGCAACGATCGTCATCGGGAAGCTCCGCTATGCATCCGCTCGTCGGCGAGAGCGAATTGCACGCGTCCAGCAGAGGACGACCGAGGTTGATGTTCGAGTGCGTCCCAAAGACTTCGTTGCGCACAAGACGGCTGTCTTTGGCATGACCCGCGCCGGCAAATCAAACACTATGAAAGTCCTAGCTTCCGCCGTTCATCTCTACGCTCATAAGACCGGAATACCAGTAGGCCAGCTCATTTTCGATCCGGCCGGAGAGTATGCTTACGCGAACCGCCAGGATGGGACAGCACTATCTCAACTAGGCGACAACATCCGCATATACCGCTTGGGAGCCACTAACGCGGATCGCAGCCGCAAGATCCGCCCACTTTCTCTCAACTTCTTCGACGAGAAGCAGCTCAACGGCTGTTGGAGCCTGATCGAGTCATTTTTTGCAGGCGACAATCGAAAATATATACAAAACTTTCTGTCATGCGACCCCACACGCCTCCCCAGCGGAACAGAGGATCGGGGAGACCAAAATCGACTCCGGGCCGTCCAGTCAATGTACTATGCCATTCTCCTTCATGCTGGACTGGAACCACCTCAGGGCTGGACATGCGAACTGCCAACGAACGAAAAAACGCGAGACCTTATCGACCTTCCTGGATCTGACGTAATTCGCGTGAACGCTGACCAGCTAAAGAGGGCAAGCTTAATTATTGCACGGACCGCTGGTGCGGCGTCGGTCAAGAACAAGGGTAATGTCGAAGCCGTAAAGATGTGGATATCCGACTCCTCCATCGGGGGGCACGGCGACCCGAGTATCGACGGCATGGTCGGAATGCTCGCAACAAGTGGGCGAGCCAATGGATATAAGGAACTCCGCGGCATCAGGCCGTATCACGGGTCCGATTCCCGAGCCGACTTCGCGCCCGCTATCTATGCGGATCTCGCACGAGGACGCCTGGTTATTGTCGACCTGTCGCGCGGCTCCGAACAGGTCCTGCAGACCTGTGCCGAGCGCGTGATCAACGAAATCATCAGCCGCGCCTCTCAGCGGTTTCGGGATGGAAAGCCGCCTCGTCCGATGCAGGTCTTCCTCGAAGAGGCACATCGACTGCTAGACCGTGACAAGTTCAATAAGGCAGCCAGCAGTAACGATCCATACGTTCGGCTCGCCAAGGAGGCCGCCAAGTACAAGATTGGGATGATCTACGCGACGCAGGAGGTCTCCAGTGTCGATGAAATGATCCTTTCGAACACTGCTAACTGGGTCTGTGCCTATATGAACAACGCTAGCGAGACAAAGAAGCTAGCTAATTACTATGACTTCAGCGACTTCGCCGACCAGATTCTTACCGCCGACAATCGAGGATTCGTGCGGCTTCGCACTGATTCTTCTCCCTACACTCTTCCCGTCCAAGTCGCCAAGTTCGACCTCGACATGGTTAATAATGTTCGAAAAGAATGCGGCCTTCCCCCTACCGTTGCGAGCACTGATTTCGCCCCTGAAGCCGGAATAGAGGCAGACTCCTATGAGGATTGCCCTGACCCGGATGAAATGTTCGATCAGTTTAATGCTAACCACTCACTGACACTAACCGACCACTCTCTTCCTGCTTCTCTCTTCGACGATGAGGCATACTGATATGCCCTACAGCATCCGACCTCCAGGCGGAGCAATTCGCTACGAGAAGGCCTCCACAATGGGCCATGGGCCTACAGTAGATAATGAACGAATCCGTGAACGACTCGCCCACTACCGTCGACCTGAAATCGGTCTTGACCTTAGCCGAATCAGAGAGCTGGTTGGCTCTGCTGACGACTTGGACCAGCCTGCGACTCCTCAAGTTCGTTACGTTGTCGCCGTTGACGGCTCCAGCCACGAGTACGAAGAAGCCTTCGACAAGTATCCTTCGACACGTGTCCTCTATCTGCAGATCGCTGGCGTTTTTATTGATCTCCAACATATGCAGACACACACAGGCCCATTCGTAAGTCCCAGCCGCATTGCGGAAGCCATGGAGGCTTCAGTAGTCTCCGGCTTCTTGCCAGGCTCTTATCTAGAACACGACCAGCTCAGCGATCCTTTCGAAGCATTCCGGGCCGAGCTGTACGACCTTTTTTCTACTACACAGGTACAAAATAGAAATCTCCTTGATGTTCTCGCGGAGGTGCAGAGATACGGACTCCCTCGAGATTCGGAAGCGGCCCAGCGCGGTGAAATACTTCTGCCGAAGTGCCCGAATCATGGGTGCTCACTGAATGATACGATAACTGCAAGGCGCGCAAGATTGTGTGCGCCCATGAAGAAGCCCGGACGCTGTCCTTCATGTCACAAGATTCTCTGGCCCACGGACACATTTCGCGTCTACGAAGAGTTTCGTCCGGATGCAACCAACGGTGAGGTATTGGGTCGAACTCGTGACATCATCGAGCATTTGGTGCTCGTCGGCGTAGCTTTGAGCTTCGAACAGCTTTATCCTCGACTACTTCCTCAAACGGCGTTTCTCTATGACGGCGACCTTGCAGTCTTCGGGAACAGCGCCCGTATCTTTCGTGGTCTTCTTGGGTGCTGGCAGGCACTATGGGAACGCTGTAGAGAGCGGGGGCAGAGGCCTCCTGTTGTCCTGGGAATCGCGAAAAGTGGCTATCCGGTAGAACATTTCAAAGGTATTCAGCGAAGTGCGTTGACTGAAGAACGTCCGGCCCCTGTCCCGCGACGGTCTTTTATGCGCTTGGATGACCGCTACATGGAAGAGATTCTTCGTGTCCAGAGTCTCACAGAGACCTACTATGGTAGGAAATTCTTCTACCATGCAGCGGATGGACAGCTCCTGGTCATTACAGTTCCTCCGTCTGAAGGCCTGGCCTACACCAAGGGGGAAGACAGCGATTATGATCTTCCTTCAAGATTTCCCACTCTGAAGCGGACTTTCGAAGTCTTGGACCGGATGGGGAGTCGACTGTACGACGATGCAGTGATCCCGGTATCGTTGGCACACAATTGGGCTGCCTACCCGCTCGCCAACGCCGATCGCGTGCTGCGTGTCCTTACTGAGCAGGCGATCGCCAAACGCGAATCGTGATTAGCAAAGCAGCGTCTCCATTAACGAGCCGCAGTGATATAGCTCGTATTTATATTTCAGCGGCTGAGCGTCCAAACCCAGGTAGTTCGCGTAGGATCTTCGCCAAGTCGTTCTGCATAATGACGCACAGCACGTGCATTTCCGGTGGCAAACCGACCCGGAGCGCAGGGCCGCTAGGCCCGAGACATCCGATCGGCGGCGGTGTCAAGCGTGCTCGGTCCGTGGTGGCCGTCGACGCTGCGGTGAGTTGTGATTAGCGAGATTGGGCGTCGACGGCTGCCGCGGTTCGCGGGGGTCTGGGGGCGGTGGAGCCCCCAGGGTCTGTGGTGGGAAAGGCGAAGTGTTCGCTGTAGGGCTGGCGGGTGGTCAGGCAGTGGAACAGGCAGCTGAGGAAGCGGTTGTAGAGGTTGCGCAGTGCGGCGGAGTGTCGATCGCCGTGTTCTTTGCGCCGGTCGTAATGGACACGGGCGCCGGGTGAGGCGGTCAGGCTGGCGAAGGCCCAGATGTAGCCGACGGCGGCCAGGCGGCGGTTCTTGACCCGGCGATGGACGACGGCCCGGCTGCGTCCGCTGGCGCGGGTGATCGGGGCGGCTCCGGCGTAGGCCTTGAGCGCGCGGGCGTCGGCGAAGCGGGTGCGGTCATCGCCGATCTCGGCGAACAGCCGGGCGCCCGTCAGCTCGCCCAGGCCGGGGAAGCTGGTGACGATGTCGTGGTCGGGGTGGTCGCGGAAGGCTGTGACGGTGGCCTGGTGCAGGTCGGCGGCGGCTTGGCAGGCGGCATCGAGAACAGCCAGTAACGCCAGCGCCTGCTGGCCCATCGCCTCCTCGATAAAGGTCGGTTGGCGCAGCTGGTCGACTTGGAAGCCGGCGTGCAGGCGTTCGGCCCAGGCTTGCAGGTGGTAGATGCGGCCGCAGCTCTTCAGCACGGCCCGCAACTCGGCGATGCTGAGCAGGCGCGCCGCGGCGGGTGTGGGGGCGACCTTGAGCACGGCGCGGGCTTCGCGGCAGGTGATGCCGCCTTCCTGTCCGGCGAACAGCGTCAAGAAGGCCGGGTGGTACTCGCGCAGCAGCGAGCGCAGCTCGTTGCCAACCCGGTGGATGCGCCAGACGGCGTCCTGGTGGCCGCGCGCCAGCAGCGCGATGGCCTGGGCCTGATGGCTGTCGGCGGGCAACGACCGGTGCAGTGCCATGTCGGTGCGCAGGATGTTGGCCAGGACGACGGCGTCTTGCCGGTCGGACTTCTTGCGGGAGACCGAGTGCCGGTCGCGGTAGCGCGAGGCGCTGAGCGGGTTGATGGCGAAGACCCGCCGGCCACTCGCGCGGAGCTGGGCGACCAGCAGGCCGCGCGGGGTCTCGATGGCCACCGGAACAGGTGCCTCGGCGCTGTCGCCGGCCTCGGCCAGCAGGGTCAGCAATTCCTCATAGCCCTGAGGTGACTCGGCGATGCGTCGCTGGGCGATCACCGTGCCCGCCTCGTCGACCAGGGCGATGTCGTGGTGTTTCTCAGCCCAGTCGATGCCGCAGTAGACCTTCATGACGTCCCCTCCGTCCGCTGATGCAGCTCACAGAGGCCCTCACCGAGATCATGCGGCGTGCTAATGACAAGACTTGCCCGTCTACCATCCGATGAGCCGTCTACTGACCTCGGCAACCCGCGCAGTCCCGGCCTTGCTGAGAGCTGACAGCCCACGACATGAAGAGGGATACCCCTGCGCGAGCGGCCCTCGATTCCGCTCTACCAGAGGCGGTCACGCCCCGCGGGCCGGTTGGCCAAAAGCGCCGGTCTCGGGCGGAAAGATCTCAAAGATCCTGCACCGGAAGTAGGCATCCCACGCGGCCCCCGGCCGACGGGACGTGACCTGCCCCACCGTCATTAGCACCGGAAGCGGTGCGGCAGGCCTGCAACCTTTGACCTTGTGGTCGGTTCGTTCTGTCGATATGCCGGTACGATCCTCTGCGGGGAATCCGTGAGCTACCGTTACTGCGTTGGTTAAATGTCCAACGAGTGCAGGGCGTTTCTGCTGGACCCAGTGGACATCGCGTGCCGCGCGCGCCTTGCCAGCGCCTTCCGGCCGACCGCTGACCGGACCGGCGAGGAGCATCACCACGTGCCACTGGTAGGTCTCACTGTCGTGCTGGCGCGGGTTAGAGAAGACGCGGACGCTGGCCTCTTCCCCGGTCCCGCGGGTGGCGTACTGAGGCGGGTCTGGCCGATCCTCCATCTTTGCCCATGGACATTGGCGAGTGTTGCGGCGGTGCTGCATGAGAATGCGTCCGGCGCCTCGTCTCCCGTGAACGCTGGAGAGGTCCGCCGTCCGCTAGCAAGCCACCTGATGCACAGCTATGCCCGAACAAAATAATACATATGGGAACAATTGCTACCAGACAGGACTTACCACCTACGGGCATCGGAAGATATCAAGATCTAAATTAGGTCTTCCTTCCCAAGACGTCTCGTCGTGCTCAATGCGCTACCGTGGCTCCATACCCAAGCGGAGGCAAAGCATGGCACAGCGAACAGTTCGCTTCTACGAGATCATCAGTGCACAAAGAGAACGCATGGTGAAGCCTTTCCCCTTCGAGGAGCTAAGGGCAGCGATCTCTGAGCTTCCAGATCATGCGGCGTACGTAAAGATCGCCAGGATGGAGATTCTTGGGTCTACACACGAAGTGTCTCGCGGTGCCGGAGCAAAGCCGGAAGTACCCCTAGTCATCTTGGATCGCATCAACCGGGCTCCGAGCGTTCGCATAGAGCGTCGGCGTAACTACCGTCCGCTTATACTTGAGGACGACGAAACTCTCGCGGAACCAGCCTTTTATTCTATATTCGACAACAATATCCTCGCCATCATGAGAAACGACGGATCCGCGCCAGGCCCCGCTTCCTTTCGAGATTATGTCAATAGGCTCACTAGCGAGCCTATTGAGATATCTTCTCTTGTAGACAGAAATGCGCTGCGAGCACTGCATAACGTCAGAACGCTAACGAAGCTTCACATCGAAGTAGGGCCGGATGTTGTTGCCGAGGTCTTTTCTTCCAGCAGACTCATTGCCGAGCCTCTAGATATTCTTCGGCGCCGTCTAGGAAGTGTAGGCATCGAAGTTTCACTGAAAATGTCTCCCAAAGGGCCAAGCGATACATCGGAACAGGTGCTCCAAGACGTGAGGTCTCTCGTCGAAGGCTCGGGTCTATCTTACGTTGAAAAAGCGCAGATAAACTATCGCAGCCTGGAGGATGGCCGCGCCAAGATGTATGACTTTCTCTCCGAGGCAGTTACGACTTCAGTTGATGTCGACCTCGACGCCCGGACGAACCAGCCTACAGAGCTCTCTGCTGCCCAATCCCTTGCCGACGCCTACGACAAGCTCTACGAGGACATACGCGCAGCTTACCAGGCTGCCACTTTTTGACGGTGCCGTGGCGTAGGCTCCTAGTATGGGTGTATGGCTAAGGAACAGAGCGGTTCAGTGGTGGTGGATAGACGCGCCACTATGCCTCGCGGTTGCGGGCTTTCTGTGGTGGCGTGTCACCCCTGCAAGCGGCGTTGATCTACTTGGCCGTCTTGCATTAGTCGACCGCCGTAGCGTGTACACCGATCTAGTTCAAGTCACCGCTATATTTGCAGCATTCGGTGGAGCAACATTCGCTATCTATTTCGCGCTGAATAGTCCGAAAATTAAGCAAGCCAAGAAGCTCATAGGGTCACACCTGATCCGCATCTGGCTGGCCGCCCTTGCATCACCATGGTTTTGTTCCATAGCAATTGTACTTGCCAAAGTGACAGACAGAGATTCGAAGTCCGGCATGGCGGACTATAATTTCTCGCGGTGGCTCGTTCTCGCTGCAGTTTTTCTCACCATAATACAACTTGCCAGAATGATTTATATCTTTTACCAGCTGGCGATGATCGACGTTGAAGATAGCCTGGTTCGTGAGACGAGTGATCGTGAGATCATGATCAAGCGCGATCATGCCCACTGAATCTGGCCCGCCCAGCGCCATTCGATGGTGCGGCGGGGTGGCCGGGCGGGACCGGCCCGGAGAGGCCGCATGCCCCCCCGGACCGCCCGGCCGCCCGCCGCCCATCGGGCGGCGGCTTGATGACGTGTAGATAAGTTGCTTTCTGTGCTGTCCACAGGTGACTTAGGGCAGTTGGCGGTAGGGCTCGGCGGTGGTCCAAATGCGTTCGAAGCTGGTGAGGTAGGTGACTGCCGGCCCTCGATCGTCAGTGTGGCGTAGGTGCATGACGGGTGCGTTGGCGGCTGGTGTCCCGAAGGCGTGGGCGTTGACGAGAAGCTGATCGTCCGCGCGGTAGATGGAGTTGTAGAGCATCGTGTGGTGAAGCCGGATCTCGACACCTTGAACACCGAGCAGCCCTCGATACAGCGTGAGCGCATTCTTGACCCTGGCTGCCATCACCGTGGCCCCGATTCCTTCATCGGCTCCGCGCGTGGCCACTTCCCGTCCTTCGGGGTCGCCCAGGAGGATGCGAATTTCGACGCCGACCTGGGCGCGGGTGGTGATGATGTCGAGGAGTCCGCGGTCTTCGGCGAGGAAGAGTGCGCTGTAGGCGAGGATGCCGATCTCGTCGTTGGCTCCATTGAAGAGGTTGCGCCAGACGGTCTGAGGGATGGCCCAGCGGTGGGGGTAGATCGCTTGCACGCCGTCGGCGAGTGCTTGGTGACGTGACGCGATCTCGGGCCAGAGGTCAGCTTCGTCGACGTGGAGGAGGTCGGCGACGGCCCATCGGTGGCGTGGGTAGGGGATGCGGCCTTGGAGCCATCGGCTCACGGTCTTGGGGTCGACGGCCAGTGCGGCGGCGACGTCGGTGGTGTTGAGCCGGGCTGTGGCCAGTGCGTAGCGGAGGTTGTCGTTCATGGGACCGGCCTACTCCTCTCGCAAGATGACCCTGCCCTGCGACGTTAACATCAGACGTCCCTAGACGTCCCCGAGTTGCGGTGTTCCCGCCCCCGGCTGCGGGGCGAATCTCGACGCACACGACGAACCCCGTACGGACGTCAGGGAGGACGAGGGTGCAGACGAGCAAGACCATCAAGGAGCGGCAGCGGGCCTACGCGGAGCGGCTGCTGACCGCGCTGGGCGAGCACCTCACCAGTCGGGCTGTCACGACCGTGCTCATTGTCGCGGAGAACGGGCGGCCAGCCTTGGATGTGACCGATAGCCGGTGCCGGATGCGGCGGGTGTTCGTGCACCTGCCGTTCTGCTGGTTCTACTGGGGTGACCAGGACGACGAGCGGGTGTCGTTCCTGCAGATGGACGGCGCCGTGGACCGGATCGAGCGGGCCGTTCGGGAGGGGTGGCGTGAGGGAGAGCAGGGTGAGCTTAGCGTCGATCTGAACAAGATCCTCGATGCCTACCGCGGCTGACCCGGTGGCCACGGGCCGATGGGTGACCGGTGGTCGGGTCTACCCGCAGATCGCCGACCGGCTGCGCGAGTGGATCCGGTCGGGCGACTTCGGGCCGGGCAGTGTGCTGCCCTCTGAGGCGGAGCTGTGCCGGACGTTCGGGGTGGCGCGCAACACGGCACGGCGTGCCTTGGCGGTCCTGGAGGACGAAGGGCTCCTGGTCACCGTCCCGTCCAAGGGCAGGGTGGTGTCTGGGGAGAGTATGGCGGTCCCGTACCGCTATCAGGTGATCGCCGGAGAGCTGCGCGAGCAGATCGAACGCGGTGACTTCGCCCCCGGTGCCGCGCTGCCCAGCGAGGCCGAGCTACGGCGACGCTTCGCGGCCTCGCGCAACACGGTGCGGCAGGCCCTGTCCGTCCTGGAACGCGAAGGGCTGGTCGTAGCCGAGCACGGGCGTGGGCGCTTCGTCCGGCTCTGAATCATCCGGCGCTGAAATGCGAGGGTGGGAAGACGTCCGGGGACGTCTAGGCTCGCCCTCTGGATTCCCGCACGTGCTTGATGCCTATCGTGAACGACGTGGGACATATCGAGTGGGCATACGGCCTGGCCAAAGACCTGCTGCAGACAGCATTGCCCCGGCGCTGGGCGCACACCCAGGCAGTCGCCGACCGGGCCGAGACCCTGGCGCCAATCCTCGGCGCGGACACCGACATCCTGATCACCGCCTGTTTGCTGCATGACATCGGCTACGCCCCCGACCTTGTCGACACCGGCATGCATCAGCTCGACGGCGCCCGCTACCTGCGCGACACGGCCAGGGCCGACGACCGGCTGTGCCGCCTGGTGGCCTACCACTCATGCGCGGACAACGAGGCCCGGCAACGGGACTTGTTCGACGTTCTAGCCAAGGAGTTCGACCAGGAACGGCCCGACCTGGCCAGGGCGCTGACCTACTGCGATATGACCACCGACCCGGACGGCCGGCACCTGGACGTGCGCGACCGACTGGCGGAGATCCACTCCCGCTATGGGGCTGACCATGTCGTGAGCCGGTCGATCACCGCCGCCACCCCGTGCATCGTGTCGTCGGTCCGCGCAGTGGAGGCCGCGCTATCCGATGTAGGGCAGGCCGGTGCCGGATAGGTAGTGCTCGATCCGCATCCGCATCGAGGCTGCCATCGACAACGATGCGACCTCATCGCGGGGCACCCACCGCACCTCACGAGATTCCGTGCTCGGGGTCGGGGAACCGGAGATCGCGCGGCCGGTCAGGACGATGGAGAACTCCTGGCGGGCCTCGCCGTTGGAGGTGTAGAGGATCACGTGTCCGGGATCGGTGTACGTGCCGACCAGGCCGGTGATCTCACACCTGATGCCGGTCTCCTCCAGCGTCTCCCGCACCGCGGCCTGAGGCAGCGACTCGCCCAGGTCGATGGCCCCACCGGGCACAGCCCAGTTGTCGTTGTCGGAGCGCTGGATCATCAACACCTCGCCGCGCTCGTTGGTGACGATGACGTTCACCGACGGGACCAGGCTGTTGGCCGCGGGCGCGTCGGGGTCGTGATGGAAGTCGATCCGGCGGGCCATGCCTCAGGACTCTACCGGCCTGGCCTGCGCCCACACCTTTTCGTAGCTGTCGGCGTAGGTCGCCACCATGTCCCCTCCTGCTACCCGGCGCAGATGCAGGACCGGCGCGTTGCCGGCGCGGGTGCCGTACACGTGCGTGTTGATCAGGTACTCGTCGTCGGCGCGGTAGATCGAGTTGTACAGCACCGTGTGGTGCAACCTGATCTCGACGTTGTCCAGGCCAGTGATCGGCCGATAGAGGACCAGAGCGCTGCGGATCTGCGCGGCCATGCTCTCCCCCACGCCTTCGTCGCTCCCCCGCTGGGCCACCTCGGCACAGTCGGGATCGCCGAGCAGGACGCGCACCTTCACCCCTGCGCGAGCCTTGTCGGCGAACAAGCGCACCATGCCCCCGTCATCGGCGAGAAACAAGCCGCTGTAGACCAGGACGCCGATCTCCTGGGACGCCGCAGAGAACAGCCGTCCCCAGATATCCCGGGGGACGGCCCAGCGGTGCGGATAGATCGCGAGGACCTCACTCTCCGACGCCGCGACGACCTGCTCACGCGTCAGCGCGTCCGGCCACAGGTACGCCTCGTCCACGCCCAGGTACGAAGCCGCGGCAAAGCGGTGCTTTCGGTACGGCTCGCGCCCCTTGGTGACCCACCGCTCGACGGTCTTGGGGGCGACCTCGATCGCCTCGGCCAGATCGGCGATGTGCACGCCTTTCTGCAGAAGGGCCGCACGTAGCCGTTCGTTCGCCATCTCACCCGCTCCGAGGGACGTCCGGGGACCTGGACATCGTAGGCCGGACGTCTTGAACACGTCCCGTTGTGTAGTGATCTCGTCTCGACTCTCCGTCCCAGCGTTAGATGCCCTGCTCCGCGGCATCGTCCGTGGCCCTTGGCGATGGCAGGCGGCCGGACATGGGCTGGCACCTGCTATCCATGCATAGGCGGGCCAAGGTCAAGCAAGGTCGTCGCAGGCGGAGCCTGCCCGGGGAGGGCGTCCGAGCGAAGCGAGGCCCTCCAGGGGTCGGGGCTTTGGCCCGACTGGAAGCAACGCCTGAGCCCCGAAAGCGCGAAGCGCCCAGAAAGCGAAGCCCGTTGTGCGCCGAAGGCGCCCCCAGAAGAACGCCCGGAGCGAAGCGGAGGCCCGCTGTGGAGGGGCGGGCATCAGACGGCCGACCACCGAATCGGGTAACGGGTGGGCGCGAAAAAGGCCCCCCGGATGATCCCGGAGGGCCTTTCAACGTGTGTGCGGCCGGAGGTACTCGAAACCCCAACCTTCTGATCCGTAGTCAGATGCTCTATCCATTGAGCTACGGCCGCTCGCTGCGTAAAACAGCATAGCGGGTCCAGAGCCGTGCCTCGAACCAGAAACCGCCATCACGTTCCAGTAGACCCCACCTTCTTCGGCCAAAGGGTGTAGCTCAGCGGCCAGAGCAGGGCGATCAGCGGCACCTTCAGCATGCCGTACATGAAATCGATCAGTGCGCCCGTGCGGGACGGTTCGTTGACGAGCCAGACCAGGCCGAGCAGAAGAGCGCAGGCGATGGCGTACGCGAGGACCATGCGGAGCCAGAAGCCCCACTCGTAGCGGGCCCGGGCCATGCCGCCCTCGGGTGGTTTCCGGGGAGGTGAGCCGTCGGCGAAGCGGTGGCGGAACTTGGCGTCGGCCCAGCGGATCGTGCTGTGGCCGAAGACGATGGAGTACGCCAGGTACGCGGCCGCCAGGCCGTGCCTCAGGTCGGCCGTGGCGCCGCCGCGCATGTCTATGACGGCTGCCGCCAGGAGGATCACGTCCAGGAGCGGTACGCAGATGAGGAGGGCGGTGCTGAGCCGGCGGCGGTTCCAGAGGTAGCGGCTGGCGAGGCCGAGTCCGAGCAGGAGCCAGAAGCCGACTTCGCAGCCGATCAGGATGGCGACAATCACGCATCCCATCCTTTTCGACTCTTCTGCGTGGCACATCGTCAGTGAAGACGAGCCTGTGGATACATCGAAGTGTTTATCCACAGGCGGACCCACGAAGGAGTTGATCGAGGCCGGATGGTGGTGGGATGGGGGACATGAAACGGGAGGCGTCGTGGGCCGGGCTGGCCTTCGTCGTGGGCCTGCTCCTGATCGTGGGCGGAGCCTACAGTCATCGCGGGGTGGCCGCGGGGTGGCTTGTGGTGCCGTTGGCGTTCGTGTGTTCGGCGGTTGTGGTGCGGACGCGGGCTCCGCTGGTGGGGCTGGGCCTGGGGACTGTGGGGGTTGGTGTTGATCTGTTCTTCGGGCCGTCGTTGCCTACTGTCCTGATCTTTACGGACAACGTGTATGCGGCGGCGTTGTATGGGCCGGCGCGGTTCTCGCGGTGGTTGCTGGGGATCGCCTCTGTGCTGGCGGTGTTGGCCGGGGCCGCGGCGGGGGTCGTGGCACGTGACTGGCGGGCGCTGGCGGTGATCGGGGTTCAGGCGGGGCTCGTGTTGATCACGCCGGTGACCACGGCCATGGTGTTACGCCAGCATCGTGACCAGGCCGTGGCCGAACGCGCCAGGGCCGAGCAGGTGGCGCGGCTGGCCGAGCTCGACCGGCAGGCGGCGATCTCGACGGAGCGTACGCGGATGGCCCGGGAGCTGCATGACATGATCGCCAACCACTTCAGCGCGATCGCCATTCAGTCGACGGGCGCGCTGTCGCGTAGGGATCTGGATGCGGCGGCCGTACGGAAGATCATGGAGTCCGTTCGGGAGAACAGCCTGAAAGGGCTGGCCGAGATGCGGGACATGATCGGGCTGTTGCGGCAGGAAGGGGACGAGCCCGAGGCCACCCGGCCACGGCTGGCCGACGCGGAGCGTCTGGTCGAGCGGTCGCAGCGGGCGGGGATGACGGCTGAGCTACGTGTTGAGGGCGAGGCGCGGGAGCTGTCTCCGGCGGTCGATCTGGCTGGATATCGGATCTTGCAGGAGGCGCTGACCAATGCGCTCAAGCATGGCGGGCGGCCGGTCGCGGTCGAGGTCGTCTATGAGCCGGAGCAGGTGACGGTGGCTGTGGATAACCCTGTGGATGGGCGTACGGCTCGGCTGCCCGGCGCCGGGGCGGGGATCGTCGGGATGAGGGAGCGGGCCGCGCTGGTCGGGGGGTCGTTCGAGGTTGGGGCGGACGGGGGTTCGTGGCGGGTCCGGGCCACGCTGCCCACACCGAGGGACCTTGGGGACAAGGTCCATGAACGCTTGGGCGGTAAGTAAGGGATGACGATCAAGGTGCTGGTCGCGGACGATCATGCGGCCGTCAGGGCGGGGCTGGTGCTGATTCTCGGTGGGGCGCCGGACATCGAAGTCGTCGGGGAGGCCGCCGACGGTGAGCAGGCGGTGGAGTTGGCTCGCGAGACCCGGCCCGACGTGGTGTTGATGGATGTGCGGATGCCGAAGCTCGACGGCATCTCGGCGACCAGGGAGCTCGCCGGGGTGGCCGACGTGTTGATTTTGACGACGTTCGATGTGGATGAGTATGTGTTCGGGGCGTTGCGGGCTGGGGCGGCGGGGTTTCTGGTGAAGAACACCGACGCGGATTCGCTGATCGCGGCGGTGCGGCTGGTGGCCAGGGGTGATGGGCTGATCTCGCCCACGGTCACGCGGCGGTTGATCGCGGCCTTCGCCGAGCAGCCGGTACGCAAGGAGCAGCAGGTGGAGGGGTTGACGCCGCGCGAGCAGGAGGTGCTGGCCTGCGTCGGGCGCGGGCTGTCCAATGCCGAGATCGCCAGGGAGCTCGACATGGCTGAGGCGACCACGAAGACGCATGTGAGCCGGGTGTTGAACAAGCTGGGTCTCAAAAGCCGGGTGCAAGCGGCGATTTATTACTCGGAAGGCCCCCGCTAGTCTGAAGGTCGTGACCATGCCATCGCCGCCCCCGCCTCCTCAGCCACCGCGGCCGACGGGCTTGATCGTTGGCTTGGCGTTCGCCGGGGCCTTTGGCTACTGGGTCCTCAATGTGATCGTCGGACTGATCGCCTTGAGCGCGGAGTCGGCGGTCGCGATCGGGGTGGGCGCGGGGTTCCTGGCTGTGGTCGGGCTCGGTGCGGGGATCGTGCTCGTGGTGCTGCGTAAGCCGTGGACGCTGGGGGTGGGGCTGGGGTTGATGATCGGATGGGCGCTCGCCTCGATCGTCACGGCCGGCTACTGCACGGGGCTGAATCCAGGCATGTACGCATGACCGCACCGCCACCGGATGGCCCCGGCGAGGGGGCGCCACCACTCGGAGGAAACGCCCCGACGCTGGAGGATGGAAGTGACGGAGGGTCGCCCGAGCAAACCGGCAAGTCCAGCGGCAAGTCGATCGGGCTGATCATCGGGCTGGCGTTCGCCGGTCTGGTCGCCTACAGCATCGTCAACGCCATCCTGGGCATCCTGATCTTCATCAGCACCCTCGACCAGAACGGCCCGAACCACCCCATCATCATCTCCTGCACGATCTTCCTCGCCCTCCTCGGCCTGGCCGCCGGAGCGGGTCTCCAGTTCCTGCGCAGACCATGGGCCACCGGCCTGGGCCTGGGGTTCCTGATCGGCTGGGCGCTGTGGTCGATCCTGTCCGCCGGGATCTGCACCGGCATCAGCCCGGACCTGTACACCTGACATGCCCTTCCACGAGACACCTGACATGCCCCTCCACGAGATCTTCGTCGGCCTGGGGGTGCTGGTCGCGTCCGTGGTCTTCGTGCACGAGGCCCGCCGCCGCGGCGCGCTGAACGAGCAGTCGCTGGTGGCCGTGACCGGTGCCCTGGTCGGCGGCGCGATCGGGATGCGACTGGCAGGCTGGCTGGAGACGCTGAACCTGTCCGACCTCTGGCTGTACGGCTCACGGAGCATCCTCGGCGGCTTGACCGGCGCCTACCTAGGCGTACTGATCGCCAAGAGGATCATCGGCTACAAACAGCGCACCGGCGACCTGTTCGCCCCGGCGGTGGCGCTGGGCATGGCGGTCGGCCGGATCGGCTGCCATCTGACCGAGGCGCCGGGCCGGCCGACCGAGCTGCCCTGGGGCGTACACGCTCCCCCGACGACACCCGAGTGCCCCGGCTGCCTGACCGGCCAGGCCATGCACCCGTCGTTCATCTACGAGATCATCTTTCAGCTGGCCGTGTTCGCCGCGTTGCTCTGGGCGCGGAGGCGGCTCACTGAGCCGGGTGAGCTGTTCACGCTGTACCTGGCCGCGTACGCCGTCTTCCGCTTCCTCGTCGAGTTCACCCGCGCCAACGAGACCGGGTGGCTCGATCTCACCAGGCCGCAGTGGTTCCTGATCCCTGGCCTGCTACTGCTCGCCCTGAGACTGCGGTACGGCTGGCGGCGCGGCCACTACGATCCCCTCTTCAAGCGGAAAGTCATGACATGAGCACCGGAATGGGTCTGCGGGGTGACCGCATCCTCAGGTACGTCAACGCGTTCTGTCCCCACTGCCACGGCCAGGACCTGGAGCGGGTCGAACGGCTGAGCGGCTACCTGACCGTCCGCGACGAGCGGGTCTGGCTGGAGCGCGGCTGCCGCGAACACGGCCTCATCAGAACTCTCTACGACGAAGACCCAGAAATCCTGACATATCTCGAGGAATGGACCGCCCCTACAAAGCACCACATGCCGGATATTTCCGGCAACTTCCAGCCGGTCCCCGCCGCCTATCTCCAAGGGCTGCCCGAGATGCAGACCCAGCACACCTGCATCCTGCTCGAAGACATCGCCGAAGCCTGCAACCTACGCTGCCCCACCTGCTTCGCCGACAGCTCCCCCGACCTGACCGGCATCGTTCCCATCACCGACATCCTGGCGAACGTCGACCAGCGCCTGGCCCGCGAGAACGGCCGACTCGACGTCCTCATGCTGAGCGGCGGCGAGCCCACCCTCCACCCCGAGCTGGCCCAGCTGCTCACCGAGCTCCACCAGCGCCCCGTCACCCGCATCCTGATCAACACCAACGGCGTCCTCATCGCCAGGGACGACGCCCTGCTCGACCTCCTCACCGAGCACCGCGAACGGGTGGAGGTCTACCTCCAGTACGACGGCAGCTCGGCCGAGGCGTCCAAACACCACCGGGGCGGCGACCTGCGGCACCTCAAGGCGCAGGCCGTACAACGGCTGTCGGAGCGGGAGATCTTCACCACGTTGGTGATGACCGCCGCGCTCGGCGTCAACGACGGGGAGATCGGCGACGTCGTACGGCTGGCGCTCGACACGCCGTTCGTCGGCGGTGTGTCGTTGCAGCCGCAGTTCGGCTCCGGCAGATCTGGACCGATCGACCCGATGAACCGCCTCACCCACACCGGCGTGCTCAAGCGGCTCGGCCCGCAGACCGACGGCCTGGTGACCTGGCGCGACCTCACCGCGCTGCCCTGCTCCCACCCGCACTGCTGCTCGGTCGGCTACCTGATCCGCGACGACGCGCAGCAGTGGCGTTCACTGGTCGCGCTGATCGGCCACGACCGGCTCAAGGCGAACCTGGGTCTGGTCTCCAACCGCATCGCCGACACCGAGATCCCCCGCGAGCTGCGGCTGGCCGTACAGGAATCGCTGCTCGGACTGCTGTCGGAGCAGTCGTCGCTGTCACACCCGCAGATCGGCGACCTGTGGCGGGACATCTGCGCGAACTGCGACCTCGGCGTGTCCACGCTGCTCACGCTGGCCTCTTCGGCGCTGCCCGGCCGGCGCAAGAGGCTCCGCAAGCTGCTCGGTGAGCGGGTGGTGCGGGTGACGGTAAAGCCGTTCATGGACATCTCGACCATGATCGAGGAGCGGCTCACGCAGTGCTGCGTGCACGTCGGCACCCGGGCCGAGCAGGACCAGTGCGCGCCGTTCTGTGCGGTTCAGGCGTGGCCCCAGCTCTCGGGACAACGACTGTCGGCGGTCGCCACAACCCAGCTCAAGGTGATCAGGTGAAGGATCCGCTCCGGTTGTGCGTGTACGCGACCGTCGCGCTGCTGGCCTGGCTGCTGGGGCCGTGGGCGGTGCTGGGGTTCGCGGTCCTCGGGTTCGCCGGGTACTGGAGGGCGCGCCGGGCCGGGCTGACCCAGAGCAAGTGCGTGCTCAAGGACACCCGGCTCGTACTGGCCTATCTCGGGCTGCTGGCGCTCGTCGCGGCGGCGGCGATCATCAATTCCCTGCGGTGAACCCGTCGGGGATGTACAGGCTGAGCGTCTCGGCGATGCAGGCCGGGCGCCTCTCGCCCTCGATCTCGATCGTCATCTTCAGGTTGGACAGGTAGCCGGCTGGCGTGCCCTTGACGTCGCTCAGCTCGCCCAGCGCCCTGACCCGCGCGCCTACCGGCACCGGCCTGGGGAAACGTACCTTGTTCAGGCCGTAGTTGACGCCCATCTGGATGCCCTCGACGCGCACCAGCTCGAACATGAACGAGGGCAGCAGCGACAGGCTGAGGTAGCCATGCGCGATCGGGCCGCCGAACGGCCCTTCCTTGGCCCGCTCCACGTCGACGTGGATCCACTGGTGGTCGTCGGTCGCGTCGGCGAAAAGATTGACCTGCTCCTGAGTGATCGTGCGCCACTCGGTCGGGCCGAACTTCTCGCCGACGGCCGCCTTGAGTTCCTGTACGTTCGCGAAGGTCCGCATGGCTCCGAACGCTATTGCGCGGGCGGGACGGCTGCCAAGTTGAGCACCCAGTACTTGTCAGGGTTCACCCCCGTCGTGGTGCCCCAGTAGAGGACCGTGCTGGGCTCCGACAAGCTGTTGATGCGGATCCAGACACCGGGCCGCTTGATGCGCGCTACCTTGCCGGTGTTCAGGTCGAAGACGTTCTCGCCTGATGGCAGGAAGCGATCGAGGACGGGGTACGGCCTGGGCCCCCCGATGAATCCACGATCCGGGATCTTGACGAATCCGGTCCCGTTGAGGCGCTGAACGAAAGCAGTGCCACCCTGGCGGCCACGGCACCAGACCCGCCCGCATCGCAAGCCTTTCATCCCATCCTTGATCACAGTCTTGGTGACGGTCCCATCGGCCAAGTTTACGATCTTGGACTGGTTGCGGTCAGCTTCGATGAACACGTTGCCGGCATCTCCCGCCCACGGCCACCTGATCAGGTGCAACCCATCGGTCTCAGGCACGCGATGGGGAGCACCGCCGGTGAACGACTTGCGGTACACGCCGCCCTTCCCCATCGACCAGACGATGCTCTTACCGTCCGTCCCGACGGCGTCGATGTCCGCGGCGGCGCCGGTCAACGTGACGGCCCGCTTGGCCTTGCCGCCGGCCAGCGGGGCCCACCAGAGCTCGCCGGCCAAGGCCCCGTCCTTACGCCCGCTGGTGTACCAGACGACATTCGTGCCATCGGTCGAGACGGCCGCCTGGAAGGGCTGCTTCAGCCCCGGAGTCGTCGGGATCTCTGTCACCACCCGGGACTTCCCGATCTTGGTGTCGTACACCTCGATCTTGCCGGCCTTCTCGGGGGAGGGCCCCGCGCCGAGCAGCACCTCGGTGGCGTTGATGGCGATGATCGGCTGGTAAGGCCAGCCGTCGGCGTTCTTCGCGGGCATCTGGAAGAGCGCCTGCGGCCAGAGCTTCTCGACCGGCGTTCCCGTGGCCTGGGTCTGCGGTCTCGGACTCGGAGTCACGGTGATGGTTTTCTTAGGCTGGGGCGTGGCCGTGGCCTCGGTCCGCGGTCTCGGAGTCAAGGTTATGGTCTTCTCGGGCTGGGGCCTGGTCGTGGTCGACGCGGCGGCCGCCTCTTCTCCGCCCCCGCTGGAGAAGGTCCCCCGGGTGACGACCGTACTCGTGCTCACCACCGCGACCACCGCGACCGCCGCGAGCAGTTGCGCGCGCCGTCTGGTCCGCCGCCGCCTGCGCTCGCCGACCCCGGCGATCAGGTCGAGGTCGGGAGCCTGGTTCGCCGCATCGCGCAGCGCGCCGCTCAGTTCGTTCTCTGTCCTCATGCTCGTCCCCTTTCCAGCACAGCGGGCCGGACCCGGAGCGTGGCGAGCGCCCGGTACACCTGGCTGCGCACAGTTCCCCGTGAGATGCCGAGGATCGCGGCGATCTCCTCATCCGGCAGGTCCTCGTAGTAGCGCAGGACCAGCACAACCCGCTGCTTCCTGGGCAGCGTCGCGAGCTCCTTCCAGAGCTCGCCGAAGGAATGCGTGTCGTGGTAGATGCCTTCGGGGACCTCGTCGGTCAGGTGCTCCCTGCGTCGCCTGCGCCACCAGCTGACGTGCTGGCGGGCCATGGTCGTGCGTACGTACGCCTCAGGGCTGTCCTTGTTGCGGACCCGGCTCCAGTTGTCGCTCAGCTTGAGCAGCGACTCCTGGACCAGATCCGCGGCGTCCTCGGCGTTGCCGGTGAGCACGTAGCCGTATCTGATCAGGGCCGAACCCCTGGCTCGGACGAATTCCTCGAACTCCACATCACCGGGACGCATGAGCCGCCCGCTCTGTTGCAAAGATCTTTACTCGAAACCATCGCGCACGTGTTCGAGTGCGCGCTACAGTTCTCGGTACCGACTCGAACAAGGGTTCGGCCTGGTGGGAGGGGGTGTGTCCGATGACGATACTGGCGACGGCCCCTGCTCGGACACGCCGTAGCGCTTTCTTCCCAAATCTAAGACGGCCGCTATATCCCGCAATAAAGTCCGAGAGCGTGGACCCCGTGCGCAATCCTTACGCCCCCGGAGCCGGACAGCGTCCGCCGGAGCTCGCCGGGCGCGACCGCGAGCTGCAGCAGTTCGAGGTCGTGCTGGAGCGGGTGGCCCGCGGCCGTCCCGAGCGCAGCATGGTCGTCACCGGCCTGCGCGGCGTCGGTAAGACCGTGCTCCTCAACACGTTCAAGTCCATGGCGATGCAGCGACTGTGGGGCACGGGCAAGATCGAGGCCCGGCCCGACCAGTCGATCCGCCGTCCCGTCTCGGCCGCGCTGCACATGGCGATCCGTGAGCTGGCGCCCCGGCATCGCGCGCCGGAGCGCATCGAGCAGTTCCTGGGCGTGCTCAAGGCGTTCGCGATGCGCGACCCGGCCGCCGCCAAGGGCACCTCGCACTGGTCGCCCGGGATCGAGGTGCCGGCCAGCCGGGGCCGCGCCGACTCCGGCGATCTCGAGATCGACCTCACCGAGCTGTTCGTCGACGCCGCGAGCGTGGCCACCGATCTGGGCGTCGGCATCGCGCTGTTCATCGACGAGATGCAGGACGTGCAGCCCGCCGACGTCTCGGCGCTCTGCGCCGCCTGCCACGAGCTGTCGCAGTCCGGCGGGCCGCTGATCGTGGTCGGCGCTGGCCTGCCCCACCTGCCGAGCGTGCTGTCGGCCAGCAAGAGCTACTCCGAGCGGCTCTTCCGCTACGCCCGCATCGACAAGCTCGACCGCGACGCGGCCGACCTCGCGCTGATGCTGCCGGCGCGGGAGGAAGAGGTCGAGTTCACGCAGGACGCCCTCGACGCCCTTTACGAGGCGGCCGACGGTTATCCCTACTTCGTCCAGGCGTACGGGAAGGTCGCCTGGGATCTGGCGCCGCGCAGCCCGATCACCCTCGACGACGTCAAGGTGTCCGCGCCCGAGGCCGAGGAGGAGCTCGCGGTGGGCTTCTTCGGCAGCCGCTACGAGCGGGCCACCCCGGCGGAGCGCGACTACATGCACGCCATGGCGCAGATCGGCGACGAGCCGGTCGCCACCGCCGACGTGGCCGACGCGCTGGGGCGCAAGCCGTCCAGCCTGTCACCCGCCCGCGACAGCCTCATCAAGAAGGGGCTCATCTACAGCGCTGAGCGCGGTCTGATCGCGTTCACCGTGCCGCATTTCGGGAGGTTCCTGCGTGCTCAACCGATCTAGGCGACACCCCTAGTGTCATGCGCCTGAAATTCGCCGGATAAGTTTCTATTCTTGTGGGCATGGCGCATTCGGGACCGCTGGCGTTGGAGATCCATCTGACCGAAGTCGAGCGAGCTCGGCTGGTCGGCATGTCGGC
>NZ_JAHKRM010000023.1 GCF_019396345.1 Nonomuraea guangzhouensis
TGCGTCCTTGGGCTCCTTGCGTGCCACCGCGGTGTCCTCTAGGTCGATCTCCGTCGATGCCTGGATCACAGTACTCATCAGGTGCGTTCTCCTTGATCAGGAGTTACACCGAAAACCGTACAGTCCCGACACGCCGAATTGGGCAACGGAGTCCTTCATGCGAGGGATGAAGGCCCACGCGGGAGTGCCTTCTGGGGTGCGAGTGTGTCCGAATCTTAGTGGGTGGGTCGGTCCTGGTTCTGGATGTACCTGCTGACGGTGGCGTGGTTGGCTGCGCCGGTTGAGCCCGCGTAGTAGGAGCGGGACCAGAGATGTCCGTCCCATAGGTGCTGGCGGACGTGGTCGTCGGCGCCGTTGAACTGCATCAGCTCGCATCCGAAGTCGGCGCAGACGTTGTTCATGATCTCTTCGCAGCGAGTCAGCATCGGCTGCGTGAAGACGTTGCCACGGTATTTGGTGACAAAAACGATGTGGACACTGAGTTCGTGCACCCAGTGTCTTCCCTTGCGTATATCGGGGTTTTGCTCCATGACACCAAACGATACGATCACAGTGTGGAGCGAGTTGAACACAAACGTGCGCACGTCGCGCGCCTGGAGCTGAACAAACGGCAATCAGCCGTCTTGGACGCTCAGGCGCACACCGCGCGTGCCGTGTGGAACCTGCTCCATGAGTTCGCCACCTTCCGCCAGGGCCGCCTCGCGTCGTTGAAGGAGTGCGACGCGGCGATTCGGCAGGCTCGCCACGAGATCGAGTGGTTGGGGCAGCTGCCCGCTCAGGCTGCGCAAGCCGTCTTGAAGACCTATCGGCAGGCGTGGGTGAACTTCTTCAACCCCGACCACCCGGCCGAGCGGCCGACGTTCAAGGGCCGGCTCGGGTCCTGGATGGCCGTGGATGTCCCTCAGGCCCGCGACTTGCACATCACTCGGATCAACCGCAGGTGGGGTGCGGTGAACTTGCCCAAGGTCGGGCGGGTGAGGTTCCGGTGGACAAAGGACCTGCCGGGCGTCATCAAGGGCGGACCGTCCGGGAGGGTCACCGGGGCTCGCCTGGTGAAAGACGCCCACGGATGGACCATCGCCTTCCGTACCGAGCTGGTCGTATCCGCCCCCGTCCCGCACACCGGGCCGAAGGCCGGCATGGACCGAGGTATCGCAGTCGCCCTCGCTCTGTCGAACGGGGAGCACCTTCGGCACGGCCCGTGGCTGTCCAGCGGGCAGCGCGAGCGGCTGTTGCGTCTGGAGCGCAAAAGCGCCCGTCAGCGTGCCGCCCGCAAGAAAGGCGGCCCGGTCTCCAACCGGGAACGCCGCACCTACGACCAGATCGCCCGGCTCCGCGCGACAGCCAAGCGCCGAGCCGTCGACTGGCAGCATCAGAACACGACTGACCTCGCGCGGCGGTTCAGCGCGATCGTGGTCGAAGACCTGAACATCACCAACATGATGGCCTCGGGGTCTGGGACCGTGCAGGGGCCGGGGGTCAACGTCGCCCAGAAGCGGGGCCTGAACCGCTCGATCGCAGGCCAGGCGTGGGGCCGAACGGTGACGTTCCTGACCTACAAGAGCGCCGAGCGCGGCGGTCTGGTCGCCCAGGTCCGCCCGCACGGCACCAGCCAAGAGTGCCACCGCTGTCACACCACGACTGCGGGATCACGCGAAACGCAGTCGCGGTTCGTGTGCAAGAACCTGGCGTGCGGATGGATCGGCAACGCTGACACCAACGCCGCCCGAAACCAGCTTCATCGGTACAACTCTGCCGCCGGATGGGCGGTCACAGGACGTGGAGACTCCGGGATGCCGGGGCCTGTGAAGCGTCAAGCATCCTGTCCCAGAGTCTCGCCCGCATCCGCGCTGCGAGCTGCTGCGTAAGCAGCACAGGAATCCTCCACATTTATTTATGCGGAGGAGCACGTCAAGTCCCGGTCCTCGCCACACCCGGCCCGTCATCGCCAAGGCCCTCAGCCGATGGGGACACCTCCTCCAGCCCATCGTCCTGATCGCGCTCGGCCTGCTCATCCTCATCCAAGGCGGCGCCTTCGGCCTCTAGCCTGCGCGGCGGTGCGACGCGCGACCGGCGAGGTCGTCGCCGCGACGGTGAGCACCGTGCGGACCGGTGATGGCCCAGCGGCGCGACAGCACGACACCGCGGTGCTCCCCGCACCGGCGGCGCGGGCTCGCCCGCTGGATCAAGGCCGAGCAGACCCTGCGGTTGCACGGACGTTTTCCACACATAGATACCGTCACCACCACCGTCAACCAGCAGAACCTGGCGATGATCGCGGTGAATCAAGCCCTGAGTTACCGAACGGTTTTTGAACGGCTCCTCATCGAGTCTTCTCGAAGCGTTCGGGACGGAAGTCCTTCAGGAGCGGGTGCCTGGCGCCGGTGAGCACTTCGTACGCGGTGAGCTCGCCCGTGATGAGCCCCAGCGTCGCGCCCGAGTGGGTGAACGCCACATGGCACCCGGGCACCGCCTCGAGCTCACCGAAGACCGGCTGGCCGTCCCCCGGAATGGGTTTGCGCCCGAGCTTCCACGAGGCCGCCTCAAGCGAGATGTCACCGTCGAGCAGGGCGGATGCTTCGGCGACGAGCTCCTTGACGTAGATCTCGTCGATCGAACAGGTGCCGTCCTCGTGCTCGACGATGTGATCTTCGTACCAGCTGTGGTCGATCGCGAACGTCGAGCCCGGATTGGGGCGCATCGCCGCGCGCGGAGTGTTCAGCACCGTCGTGACCTCGGTTGCGACCGGTTCGGTGATGACGAGCATGGACAGCGGAGACCCGTCGGGGATGTCCACGCCGAGGTCCGCGAGCACGGCCGGGGTCTGCGCGCCGCAGGCGACCACGACGGCGTCACCGCGCCATGAAGTGCCGTCGGCGCCGGTCACTCCGCGCGCGCGGCCGTCCTGCACCGTCACCGAGCAATGCCCGGCGCCGGTGACGATCTGGCCCCCGCGGTGGACCAGTTCGTCCGCGAGCTCCTGGATCAGGTGGGGGAGGGACACCCAGCCCTCGCCCGGATTGTGGATCGCGAGTTGCCCGCTCGGCCCCGCCTGGACGCCGCCGGCCCGCCGGCCGACGTCCGCGCGGTCGACGAGGTGTGACTCGTAGCCGTTCGCGACTTCGTGCGCGTGCTGTGCGCGGGCCGCCTCGGTTCTGTCAGGGGTCGGCCACCACAGGCCGCCGTCGAAGCGCAACCACTCCCGGGCCGGGTCGGCGGCGAACAGGGTGCGATAGCGATCGATGCCGGCCAGACGCAGGAGATGGTACGAAGGGGACCGCGTCCCCGCCGAGTTGAGCCAGGACAGCGAACGCCCCGACGCCCCGCTGCCCATCTCCGCCTCGGTGACCAGGACGACTTCGGCGCCGCCGCGTACGAGATGCACGGCGGTGGACACGCCGAGGATGCCGCCGCCGAGGACGATGACCCGTTGAGCCGCGCTCTGGTCTGTCATGTGACTCCTCACTTCTTCGAGCAGGCCTTCGAGCAGGCGTGAGCCACTCGCTACACCATCGCCAAATAATCAGCGAGCTCTTCCGCCGAAGAGGTCGAGATCCCCACATACCCATCCGGCCTGATCAGCGTATGGCGCGCGTCGCCATACGGCTCGGCCGGCTCGTACGCCCGCACCTCCGGCCCATTCACCACAAGAGGTGCGGGATCCGGCGACAGCAGCGTGAAATGCGTCCCCCGCAACAGGTCGAACATCCGCGCCTCACTCCCGTCGGCCAGCCGCACCCGGCCGTCCGGCACCCGGTCCCCGCCGCGCCGGGCCAGCGAGCCGCCCCGGTAGCTCACCAGCAGCTGATGGGTCTCCTCGTCGCGTTTGTAGGACTTCTTGTCGTGCAGGTCGGTGCTGAGGCCGAGCACGCGGGCGGCAACCGGCCGGCGTTCCTCCTCGTACGTGTCGAGCAGCGCCTCCGGCGCGCCGGCCAGCACCCGGGCGAGCTTCCAGCCCAGGTTGTAGGCGTCCTGTACGCCGGTGTTGAGCCCCTGCCCGCCCGCGGGCGAATGCACGTGGACGGCATCCCCGGCGAGAAAGACCCGGCCGGACCGGTAGCTGTCGGCCAGGCGGATGTTCACCCGATAGAGGGACGACCACAGCAGCTCGGTGATCCGAACTCCGCGCAGCATCGACCGTTCGGCGAAGAGCCGCTGGAAACCCGACAGCGTCTGGTCCGGAACGACGCCCGGCTTCAGCGGGGCGAGCAACTGGAAGGTGTCGGTGCCGGCCATCGGGTACAGCACCACCATCCCCTTCCCAGGCCGGAACCAGACATGGATGTGCTCCCGCCCGAGCCCCTCGACCCGCACGTCGCCGAGGACCATCCGCTCCTCGTCCCGGGTCTCCCCGGCGAAACCGATGCCGAGCGCCTTGCGTACGAAGCTCTTGCCGCCGTCGGCCGCGACCAGGTAGTCCGCCCGCAGGCTCATCCCGGTGCCCAGCCGGGCCGTCACCCCGCCCGCGTCCTGCTCGAACCCGGTCAGCGTGACGCCCTGCTCCACCTTCCCGCCCAGCTCGGCCAGCCGCTCGCGCAGCACGGCCTCGGTGCGCCACTGCGGGTGCATCATCACCATCGGGTACGGCACCGCGTCCGTGGGGGCGGTGAGCTTGTGCATCCGCCCCTGGTACACCGGCACCCTGCCGATTCTCACCCGCAGCGGCGGATAGAGCGTCGTGGCCGCCAGAACCCGGTCGATCACTCCCAGATCATCGAAGATCTCCTGTGTACGCGGCTGCAGCCCCTTGCCCTTGGAGCCGCCGGAGGGCTCCGGCGCCTGCTCCACGATGCGGCAGTCGACTCCGCGCCTGGCCAGATCCACGGCGAGGGTGAGCCCGGTGGGTCCGCCGCCGACAATGAGGACGTTCGTCTTCTCGGTCATGCTGCGACCGTGCCAGCCCGTACTGCCAGATCTCTGTCAGCATCATGCCCGCCGCTGTCATCGCCCATCGGAACACCGGCTTTGAGATACTTCGCCCATGTCCTCCGGCGTGTTCTCCGTGATCGCGATCCTCTTTGTCGTCCTCTATCTGACGTGGACGATCGTCGCGAACCTGCCCCGCCGAGACCGGGCGACCTCGCACCGGCTGGCGGACCGCACGGGCGTGGTCATCTACTGGAGGCCAGGCTGCAAGTACTGCATGCGGCTGCGCATGCGCCTGCGCTTCACGCCGCTGCGCTACGCCGAGGTGAACATCCGGCAGGACCCCGAGGCGGCGGCGTTCGTCCGCTCGGTCGCGGACGGGAACGAGACCGTGCCGACCGTGACCGTGGCCGAAAAGGCGATGGTGAACCCGTCGAAGCAGCAGGTGCTGGAAGCGGTCAAGACGTACGCCCCGCACCTGGCCGGGGAATGACGAACCGGCCCTCTCAGGACTTCTCCCTGCGGAAATAGGCCTTCGCAGATGGAACTGCCAGCAGGATGACAACGAGCAGCGAACCCAGGGTCGTCAGGGCGAGCTTCCCGATGTTCGCGGGAAGGAGCCAGCCGGGCATGACGTGCACGGCCGCGTCGACCATGGCCCGCACGTCGATGCGCGCCAGCACCGGGTCACCGGAGCTCTTGAAGGAGGATTCGAGGACCTGAGCGGTGAACACCTGGCTGGGCACGATGACGCAACCAGCGACGAAGAGGATCGGCTGCAAGATCCAGGACAGGATCCGGCCGATCCGGTTCCCCTTCAGGTTGAGCAGCGCCAGGGTCGTCAGGACCAGGGCGATTCCGAGGGCGAGCGGTATTTCCGCGAGGTTCGACCCGAAGCTGATGCCGTGCTCGGCCAGGACGGCCGCGGGAAGACCCTGCCGTACGACCTCGGCCTCGGCCGCCGCCTGAGCGCCGGCCCCGTAGAAGAAGACGATGACGGATCCGCCCAGGAAGGGCACGGCGGTCAGCAGTTGCAGCGTCGCCGCGAAGACGACACTACGCGGAGCTGGATTGATCATGGCGTAACCCCGTTTCGAGTGCCGTCAACACGCGACTTGAACACTGTGCAAGTAGCGTAGAACATCACTTGAACACTGTGCAAGTAGCACTCGAACACTGTGCAAGACATGGCCTATCCTGGGAACATGCCGCGCGACACGCTGACCCGTGAGCAGATCGTCCGGGCCGCCATCGAGATCCTGGACACCGAAGGCGTGGACGGTCTGAGCATGCGGCGCCTCGGCACCCGGCTCGGCTCCGCCGCGACGGCCGTCTACTGGCACGTCAAGAGCAAGGACAATCTCGTCGTACTCGCCGGCGACGAGGTGTGGGCCGAGGTCGAACTCCCCGACCCCGGCGAGGTCGGCTGGCGCACGGCGGCCACGGCGATGGCCAACGACACCCGCGCGATGATTGCCAGACACCCGTGGCTCGTGACGGCCATGAGCACCCACCTCATGTACGGCCCAGGCAAGGCACGCCGTGACGACCACTGCCTCGCCGTCTTCGAAGCAGCCGGGTTCGTCGGCGTGGACGCGGACAACGCCAGCAAAACGGTCCTCACGTACGTTCTCGGCACAGCCCTCAGCGAGGTGGCCGAGGCCGCCTGGCGAGCCCGGCTACGCCGCAACGGCGGCAACGAGGAGGAGCAGATGCGGGACGCCATGACCCAGGCGAGCGAGATCGCGATGCGCTTCCCGCGGCTCCGCGCCCGTCTCGAAGCGTGGGAGGAGGCCGACGCGGCCGCACCCCCCGACCAGAGCTTCGAACTCGGCCTCCAAGCCATCCTCGACGGCCTCAAAGCCCAGCTCACCACCCGGGCCACGCCCATCTGAGCCATCGCAGCGGTAGAAGCGTCTCCCCGGCCTGACCACCGCCCCGGGAATGTCAGTGCGATCGCCTGACATCACCAAGAGGTCGGCACTGCGCCCCGCCCCTTTTACACCGGATTCCGGACGCCACCTCGGTTCTCGGTCAACCGGGCATGGCCGCAGAGGCTTTCTTGGGGTTGAACGCGTGTATCCACAGTCCCGCCGCTCAGACGATCGAGCAATTGTCAATACTTGTGGATCGGTGGTGAGGGTTGTCACGCCTCGCTGTCTTGGCGGTCCTTTTCGGCAAGTAGCTGACGGAGTCGTTTGATCTCGGCGATCGGACGAGGGATATCTTGGCGGGCATTCGCGATGAACTGGGCGTTCTCATCCCAGCGTGCGTTGGCGACGTTGACGTAGCGAGGTTGCTGGATGAGGGTTGCGGCCACGATCTCGTGATGATCGAAGTCCGGCCAGCGTTCACCGTGGCCGGTGTCGGGAACGGTACTGATGGCCACGAGGTTCATGGCGTCCTTGTCGTCGAGATTCCGGCTGAACCACGGCCCTGGAGTTGCCTCCTCGGCCAGTTCTTCAATCGCAGCCAGTTCCTCATCGGTCAGTGGCTCGTGGGTCGTCATTAGGATGCTCGCTTTTCACGTTCGATCAGGCACCCCTTCACAAAGCGGGATCCGGCGGGGACCAGGGCGACAAGGTGGGGCGCGTTGACCGCACGCCTTGTCTCGACACCATTATCGGATGATCCCGGAAGGTGCCCCCCTTCCTGGCAGATCCACAGGTTTCGATCATTCTTCGGCGCATCTTCTAGCCGAGTATGAGCTTCTCGTCGCCGAAGTCGGCGACTATTTCTAGCTTGCCGCCAAGGGCAGCGACATACGCGGCGAGCGTGCTTAGTTCGGTTCGATCGATCTGCCCTCGTTCGATTGCGCTAACACGGGCTTGGCTGATTCCCATGACTCCAGCCAGTTCCCGCTGGGTGAGGTGGCGGCGCTTGCGAGCCTCCGCGAGGCGATGGGCCCGCTCTTCGGCCAGCATCCGGCCACTGCGACGTGCGACCTCAGCTTCGTCTTCAGGGCCGATCAACTCGCTTCGCAGGTCGTTCCAGTCAACGCTCATCGGGTCCCCCTTCTTTCGGCGCCGTTTCCATGGCTTTCACGTGCTCCCAATACCGGTCTTCAGCCAGCGGTATTGCTCTTGCGTACCAGCCGCGCCAGTCGGCTGACTTGTCTCCGCCCACCAAAAGAACCGCTCTCCGAGCCGGATCGAAACCAGGTCTGAGTTCTTTGAGATGCGGCAGCTCTGAACCTCGCACGGTATCCACCAGCGGTCGGCCGAGTCCTGGCCCGCGCAGTTGCAGGACGTCGATGGCGGCGGAGATCGACATCAGTGTGTCATGATCGCTGCGCCTCATCGCGTGAAGCCAGTCGCGCACGTCTTTGTGCACGTTGATGGTCCAGGTCACTGGCGTGACTCACTTTCTACAACGAGAGTATTGTACAACGCTTATGTTGTTTTTGGCGACAGCGTTGTGACAGATCAGGCGCCCGCCCGACGTAGCCGGGTCTTCGCCTCGTGCGTTAGTCGGTCGCGGACTCGCGCGCCGCTGGCCGTCAGCGAGGCTTTCTTGGGGTTGAACGCACGCACCCACAGCCCCGCCGCCCAAGCGATCTCGTGCTCCTCCACCCCTCAGCCGGCCTCTCGCGCGTACGCCGCCAGGAACCGTTCGACTCCACTTTCGGAGGAGCGTCGTCGACGGCGTGGCAAGTTCTGCCCTCAGCGGCGATGAGTCTCGCGGTGGTCCCAGGTCTACACGTCACACCGCTCCATCGCACTCGACTCAGGAGACATCTTGAAGCTTCTTCTCACGTCCGGAGGCGTCACGAACACGAGCATCCGCGATGCGCTGGTCGACCTGTTGGGCAAGCCGATCACCGACTCCACTGCCCTCTGCATCCCTACGGCGGAGTATGGCCACCCCATGTGCACGCCGGCCTCAGCCTGGCGCTTCATCGCCGGACAGAGCCCGGCACCCATGTCTGACCTGGGCTGGAAGTCGGTAGGCGTCCTCGAACTCACGGCACTGCCCAGCATCGGTAAGGACCGCTGGGTCCCCTGGGTCCGGGAGGCCGATGTCCTGCTGGTGGACGGCGGCGATGCGACGTACCTGTGCCACTGGATGCGGGAGTCCGGGCTGGCGGATCTCCTGCCGTCGCTGCCCGAGACGGTCTGGGTGGGGGTGAGCGCCGGAAGCATGGTGATGACCCCCCGCATCGGTGACTACTTCGTCGAGTGGACGCCGCCCACCGGAAGCGACCGCACCCTGGGGGTCGTCGACTTCTCGATCTTCCCGCACCTGGGACACGAGCTCATGCCGGGAAACACCATGGCCAAGGCCGAGAAATGGGCCGCCGACATCGCCGGTCCGGCGTACGCCATCGACGACCAGACGGCCATCAAGGTGACCGACGGCACCGTCGAGGTCCTCTCCGAGGGGCACTGGAGGTCCTTTTCCTCCTGACCACCGACGCCAACGGGCCCAGGTCGATGGGATCTGTTCGTGTCGACAGACGCGATCAGGCCCCCACGCCTCAGGCGCCCGCTCGACGTAGCCGGGTCTTCGCCTCGTGCGCCAGCCGGTCGAGGACCCGGGCGCCGCCGGCCGTCAGCGAGGCTTTCTTGGCGTTGAACGCGCGCACCCACAGCCCCGCCGCCCAGGCGATCTCGTGCTCCTCCGTCCCCCAGCCGGCCCCACCCCCGTACACCGCCAGAAACCGGCCCGTCTCGTCGATCGTCGCGGTCTCGAACGGCTCGCCCGTCTCCGTGAACACGGCCGCCGCCGCTCCCGCGATGGCGGGCTCGGGCAGGCACACCACGCTGTCCCAGTCGTGTACGGCGTGCAGCCGGTGACCCTGCCAGCGGAGGTTCTGCGACTCCCAGTCCCCGTGACCGATCACCGGCGCATGCCGTACGGCCAGCAGGCGCTCGCGGACGCGGCGCCCGAGGTCGTCCAGCCAGGCAGGGCCGGGACGGGTGTTGAGATCGACGTCCATGTCGTCCGGCCACGGCCAGACGCCCGCCGAGCCGTGCGCCCAGCCGACCCACGGCGGCGCGGGCGCGACGGAGGAGACGGCATCGGGGGAGGGGGCCAGTCGCACGAACCGCGCCAGAGCCTCCGCGAACAGCCGGGCCCGGTCGGCACCCCGTTCCAACTGCGCCCCGCCTGGAACATAGGCCTCGGCGGTGACGGTCCAGGCTCCGGATGGCGCGGTGACGGTCCAGGCTCCGGATGGCGCGGTGACCGTCCAGGCTCCGGATGGTCCGGTGGTCGTCCGACCGGCGAGTGGCACGGCGTCCGTGAGCGGGGCAGGGCACGGGAAGCCCACACGCGCCAGGTGCCGCTGCACCTCCACACATCCCTGGACGCGATCCGCGGCAGGACGCCGCTTGAGCACCACAGCCCGGCCGTCCGCCAGCTCGACCCCCAGCACCACGGACAGATGCCCGGTACGGAACAACTCACGGACCGGCACCGAGCCCAGCCACTTCTCACACCATCCGGGTACATCCATGATCACCAAAGAATCCTGGCATACTGCCCGGATGTCCGATTTCACCGCCTTCTTCGCCGCCGGCCGCGACGCGCTCCTCTCGGGCCGCGCCACCCACGACCGGCCGATGGTGGAGGGAGCCGCCCGCTGGGGAGCCACCACGATCCTGCGGCCCGCCGGCACGGTGCTCGACCGGCTGGCGGAGCTGGCCCAGCAGGCGGGTGCGGTCGCCGGGCCCGGGCACTGGGCGCACGGCACGGACTGCCTGCACGTCACGCTGCGTTCCCTGGAGCCCTACCGGTCCGTCATCCCCGTGGACGATCCGCTCCGGTTGGCCTATGCGGACGCTCTGCGGGAGGCGGCCGCGGGGTTGCCGCCGGTCCCGGTGGAGCTGCGGGGTGTGAGTCCCCACGCGGGCGGGGTGCTTGTCTGCGGACATCCGGTCGACGACACGCTGGTCACCCTCCAGAAGCGGTTCGCGCACGAGCTGGCCGCTCGCGGGGTGCGCGACTTCGAACACGGCCGCGTGCGTGATCGCTGGTACGTCAGTCTCGTGCACTTCGCCGACCCCGTACCCGTCACCGCGGCCGAGGCGATCGTCGCGTGGTGCGACGAGCGGGCCGACCTGCCGATCGGTGTCGCGGAGCTCGCCGCGGCCGAGATCGTCCAAGCCGTCCACACCGGGACCGGCGTGCGGCTCGACACGCTGGAGCGGGTCCCGCTGAGGTGGGCGCCGGCGCACGCCCCCGAGCCGCGCTGACGCCCACCGGCCCGCACCGCAGGGCCCAGGACCACCGCCCGGCCCAAGACCACCGCGCCCCACGGTGGTCAAGGCCCCAGCGGCTACCGCACCAGCAGCGCGGTGACGAACTGCAGCAGATGCCAGGCCACGTAAGCGCTGAGCGAGCAGAACGCCCACTCCTTGGCCCGCGAGATCCGCGACACCCGCCGCAACACCTCGACCGGCTCCCGCTGCGGCCGAGCCGTGATGGCCAGGAAGTACGCCGACACCAGCCAGGCCGCCCCCGACGCGGTCAGCAGGCCGAGTGAGATGGCCAGCAGCGGTCCCGATGCGGGCATGGGGTCAGCGGGGGAGAGCTGGCGGTACCAGAAGGCGAGCACGCCGGTCAGCACCGAGACGGTGATCCGCCGGTCCTTGCGTGCCTGTCGCTTGAGCCAGTGCAGGTCCCGACTGAGCCAGCGCAGGTCTCGACGTAGCTGGTTTCCGAGCATCCGGTTCACCTCCGTTGGAGTAGCTGGTCGTACCAGCTAACGGCAGGAACCCGGTCAAGATCTGCGACCTCAGGTCGCAAAATTTACGACATTTGGCGGAGTTCGGCGGAGGCTTTCTTGAGTTCGAAGACATCGCCCACCTCCTCCAGGATGCGTACCGCCTCCCTCAGGTTGGCCACGGCCTCGGCGCGGTCGCCGGCCCGGTGGGCGATCAGGCCGATGGCCCGTAACGCGCAGCCCAGGTCGCGCCGGGTGCCGCAGACGAGATGCACCTCCTTGGCCTGCGCGGCGAACGTCAGCGCCTCATCGGGCCGGTCCAGGTCGAGCAGGATCATGGCCAGCGTGGTCAGCGCCGCCGCCCAGCGGTCCTTGGTGGCGCTCTCGTTCTGCAACTCGACCGTCTCCCTGGCGTACTCGAGTGCGGCGGCCGTCTTGCCCGCGACGTGCAGGGCCTGCGCGATGGACAGCAGCGCGCTGGCCTTGTTGTCGCGTACCTCCTCCCGGATCTCCAGCGACGCCTTGGCGGCGCGCAGCGCGTCCTTGTGCCGGTCCAGCGACAGGTACGTGTAGGCGAGCGTCTCCTGGACGTCCGCCTCGGCCCGGCGGTTGCCCATGCCCTGGACGAGGTCCAGCGCCTCCAGCGCGTGGACGAACGCGACCTGCGGCAACCCCTGACGGCGCCGTACCCGCGCCAGCCGGTTGAGCATCCGGGCCTCCACGGGCAGGTCGCGGATCTCCCGGCTGATGGCCAGCGCCTGGTCGAGGTAGTCGTCGGCGCGCAGGTAGTCGGCCAGCCGCCAGTGCACCAGCCCGATGTCGCCGAGCGTCTCGGCCCGTCCCTGCTCGTGATGGAGCTCCCGCTGTACGGCCAGCGCCTGCTCGTAGTGTTCGAGGGCCTCGTCGTAACGGGAGCCGTTGCGCGCGATGCGGCCCAGCGCGCACAGGGCCCGGCCGCATCCGTGCTGGTCGCCGGTGGCCGTGTACCCGGCCAGGGCCCGCTCGGCGTCGCGCTGCGCGTCGTGCGGCAGCCGGAGCGAGTCGTAGATCTCGGCCAGGCAGAGCAGCGTCTCGGCCTCGCTGTGCTCGTCGCCCAGGTCGTGGCAGATCGCCAGGGCCTCCAGCCCCTCCGACAGGGCCGCGTTCAGCTCGCCCAGGTGGTGCTGGACCCGGGCCAGGATGATCAGACTCTGGGCGGTGCCGTGCAGGTCGCCGAGCTGCTCGCGTACCTCCAGCGCCTGCCCGGCGTGGTGCAGCGCGAGCTCGTGCCGTTCCTGCGACAGGTGCAGGCGCGACAGCGAGTGCAGGCAGTCGGCGACCCCGGCCAGGTCGCCGATCTCCTCGTAGAGCTCCAGCGCCTCGCCCGCGCACTTGAGCGCGTCCTCGCTGTTGCCCGCGATGCCGTGTACCTCGGCCAGGTCGTTCAGGGCGCGGGCCCGGCCCTCGCGGTCGCCGAGCGAGGTGAAGTCGGACAGCGCCTCGCCGATGTAGCGGGCGGCCTGGGTGGACGGGCCGATGTCGCGGTGTATCGAGCCGAGATGGCTGCGCATCAGCGCGATCGCCCGCCGGTCGCCGATCCGCGCCGCCGAGTTGAGCCCGATCTGCTGGATCTCCAGGTCGTTCTGGTAGTAACGCAACCGCCTGAACGGCTCGAACACCGCCTCGGCCAGCCGCCAGGCGGCGTGGTGCGCGCCGGTCTCCTCCGCCAGCCGTACGACGGAGACCAGCGAGCGGCGCTCGGCCCCGAACCACGCGCGTGGCGTGGCCGGGTCGGTCGCCACGCCCAGGTAGTGGTCGAGCAGCCGGACCCTGGCCTCGCGCACGCCGGCCTCCGCGTGCCTGCCCAGCTCCCTGGCCAGCCGCTTGACCAGGTCGTGCACGCGATAGCGCGGCCCGGCCATCGGCTCGATCAGGTACGCCCGGTGCAGGCCCTCGACCGCGATCACCGCCTCGCCGACGGAGGTGCCGAGCGCGGCGGCCAGGACCTCGGGCGTGAAGTCCTGAGCGGGCAGCAGCCCGACGTGCCGGAAGGCGCGCCGCTGGGGCGGCGTGAGCGACTCGTAGGCCAGGTCGAGCGCGGAGCGGAAGGCGTCCTCCGGGTCGCCGGAGAGCGGCTGCCGCCGGTCGGGCCCGCGCAGCTCGCGTACGCGGGACTCGACGCTGAGCCCGGGGTCCTCGGCGAGCTTGGCCGCCGAGATGCGCAGCGCGAACGGATGGTACGAGCAGACCCTGGCCAGCTCGGCCAGCGCGTCACGGTCGGCGGCCCGCGGCGACTCCTCGCCGAGCACCGCGACCAGCAGCGCGACGGCGTTGCCCGGATCGAGCACGGACAGGTCCATCAGGTCGGCGTGTCCGGTGGCGCGCAGCGGGGCCATCCTGGTCCTGCTGGTCACCAGCACGACGCAGTCCTTGCTGCCCGGCAGCAGCGCCCGCACCTGTGCCGGGTCGGCGGCGTTGTCCAGGATGAGCAGCAGCTTCCGTCCCGCCAGCCGGCTGCGGTACAGCAGCATCAGCTCGGCCTCGTCGGAGGCGGGCATCTGCTCGCCGACGCCGAGCGAGCGCAGGATCTGCCCGAGCGCCTCGGCCGGGGTCATGGGCGGCTGGCTGGGCGACTGGCCGCGCAGGTCGATCACGATCTGCCCGTCGGGGAACCGCCGCGCCTGCTGGTGCGCCCAGCGCGTGACCAGCGCCGTCTTCCCGACGCCCGGTAACCCCTGGACGACCATCGTGTTCGGCCGGCGCGTCCGTTCCAGCCATGAGCTGAGCAGGTCGAGACTCTGCTGCCGCCCGGTGAAGTCGGACACGTCGGCGGGCAGCTGAGCGGGCCGGGGCACCTCCCCGGCGGGCAACGCCTCGACCGGCGCGCCCGGCCGGGTCAGGAACGGGGTGACCCGCCCCTCCCAGGGCGCGGACAAGTGCTCCCAGGCCCCGGCGACGCCCCGCAGCGCCGCCGCGTCGGAGATCCGCAGCCGCCGGTAGCCGGGCCGGATCAGCCAGCCCCGCCGAACCCACTGAGTGAGCTGCCGCTGCACCACATCGGGCGCGCTGCCCACCAGATCGGCCAGCGTCTCCATGGACAGGGGCGGCGCCGACTCGCCGGCCAGCCCGTAACGCTCGTCCAGGTGCAGCAGCCACACGGCCAGCCGCGCGGCGACGGGCGCCCGGGCCAGCGCCTCATGCCTGCGGGCGGCGACGTCCCTGGCGAACAGTTCCTGCACCAACGCCATGGCCACCGCCGTATTGGCCGCGGCGTGTTCGCGCAACGTCCGCACATCGATCGGCCACGCCCGAACCTCGGTCAGCGCGTCGATCCGGACCCGCTCGGCCGGACTCCAGAACGCCAATTCCCCGACGAGATCACCGTCGGCCCGCAGATCGTGAATGCCTTCGCGCTCGCCGCCCGCCAAATATTCCCGCGCATAGCCGTAATCGATGACAAATACTCGGTTGGCAGGCCGCAATACAGAGCAAATACTTTCGTTACGCCGGAAAATCCGGGGCCGCGCACCTTCTTCGACGAGCGACCGAAAGATCCCCACCCCGACACCACCCCCCTCGGGACGGCGGTGTCCGCGACGAAACAGCCCACACGACATGACAGCGACACGACCGCCAAGGGCCGTCCTGTCACATCAGTGGAACCCTGGCGACAGCAGCTGTCAACCGCAGGCTACCCGGGGAAGATCACGCGTGGGCCGGCTCGGTGCGGTCGGGGACGAACCGGTAGCCCACGTTGCGGACCGTGCCGATCAGGGACTCGTACTCGGTGCCCAGCTTCGCGCGCAGCCGCCGGACGTGCACGTCGACCGTCCGGGTGCCCCCGAAGTAGTCGTAGCCCCAGACCTCCTGCAGCAGCTGGGCGCGGGTGAACACGCGGCCAGGATGCTGCGCGAGGTATTTGAGCAGCTCGAACTCCTTGAACGTCAGATCGAGGACCCGCCCGCGCAGCCGCGCCGTATAAGTCGCCTCATCGATGGACAGGTCGCCACTGCGGATCTCGTCCGGAACATCCTCGGCCTGGGTCGTACGGCCGATGGCCATGCGCAGCCGCGCCTCCACCTCGGCCGGCCCCGCGCTGTCGAGCAGCACGTCGTCGACGCCCCACTCGGCGGTCATGGCGGCCAGTCCGCCCTCGGTGACGATCACCAGCAGCGGGCAGTCGATGCCCGTCGTGCGGATCAACCGGCACAGGCTTTTGGCCTGCACCAACTCTTTTCTGGCGTCGACCAGAACCGCGTCCGCGGGCGGCGTGTCGATCAGCGCGGACGCCTCGGCCGGCGAGACGCGGACCGAGTGGAGCAGCAACCCCAGTGCCGGTAGCACCTCGGCGGATGGCTCAAGGGCGTTGGTCAGCAGGAGCAGGTTGCTCATATCGGCCTCCTCAAACACACAAGGACCCGGGGGCTTCATCGCCCAGGTCCTGTAGGCGAGGATATCCCACGCGAACGCGGCGTCCATTGCGCGTCCAACAGATGAACAGCGTAAACGGTGGGTCGGGGATGTTAACGCGGTCCCACAATGGAGCTGAGACGAATGTGAGGTGGCCATGGCCACGGGAAAGGTACGTTATTGGGCCGCTGCCAAAGAGGCGGCCGGAGTCGCCGAGGAGCCGTTCGAGGCGGCCACACTTGGTGAACTCATGACCAAAATCACACAAAATCGTGCCGAGCTGGCCCGGGTGGTCGGCCGCTCGTCGTTCCTGGTCGACGGCTCGCCGGTGGGCAAGCGGGCCCACGAGGAGGTGATCCTGGGCGACGGAGCGACGGTCGAGGTGCTGCCGCCCTTCGCCGGCGGGTGATCGGACGCTTGGCCGGGGAATGAGGCATCCCAGTCGATAAGCTCATGATCCCCCGTTGTGAGAAGGATGTCCGATGCGCAAACTGATCATTTTCCTGATCGTGCTGGTCGTTCTCCTCGCCGTCGTCGATCGAGTGGCGGTCGCCGGCGTGCAGCGCGATCTCGCCAACCGGATCGGTGCCGCCGCCCACCTCGACAGCACGCCAACAGTGACTATTGAGGGCATCCCATTTCTCACACAGGCCGTCTCCGGAAGGTATCCAGAGGTACGGTTCAATCTCGGCACTCTCACCTACGGGGGAGTTCCGGTGAAGAACCTGCAGGGCGTCGCCTACGACGTGACCGCCCCGCTGGCCGACGTGCTCCAGAACAGAGCCAACGTCCGGGCCGGGCGCCTGACCGTCCGCGGCACGCTGACCAGGGCGACGATCGACAAGTACGCGCCGCAGGGCGTCAAGATCTCCGGGAACGGCCAGCGGCTCGTCGCATCGGGTGAGGTGACGGTGGGGGTGAGCAAGGTGAAGTTCAACGCGGAGCTGCGCGTCCAGATCACCGACGGGGGCATCAAGCTCCAGGCGGAGAAGATCGAGGGCGTGCCCGCCGCGGTCGCGCAGTTCGTGACGTACACGATCCCGTTCAAGGGGAAGCTCCCGTTCGACGTGAAGGTGACAGGAGTGAAGAGCGTGGCAGACGGATTGGAGTTCGCTGCCGAAGCGTCTGACGTGCCGCTCCGTGGATGACTTCGAACCGGTCAGCCCCGCCGTACGTGATGAGGGTGTGACTGCAGCAGACACCGCCGACGAGGAGTTGGTCAGGACCCTCTTCGACGAGCACGCTGGGCCACTTTACGGATACGTGCTGCGACTCACGGGCGATTCGGGACGAGCGGAGGACGTCGTGCAGGAAACGCTGCTGCGGGCTTGGCGGCATCCTGACGCCCTCACCGGCCGCCCGATTCGTGCATGGCTGTTTACGGTTGCCCGTAATCTCGTCGTGGACCAGCACCGCGCCCGTAAGTCCCGCCCGCCGGAGACCGGTGATGAGGCGCTCGCCGTCCTTCCGGCGGACGACGAGCTGGAACGGGCGGTCGAGTCGTGGGCCGTGGCCGAGGCGCTGGCCGCGTTGCGGCCCGAGCACCGTGAGGTGCTGTTGGAGGTCTACTACCGGGGGAGATCGGTGAAGGAGGCGTCGGCCACGCTGGGCATCCCGCCGGGCACGGTCAAGTCACGCACCTACTACGCGCTGCGCGCGCTCAGGCTCGCGCTCGAGGAGCGAGGGCTGGCGCCGTGATGACGTGTGAGGAGGTACGGCTGTCACTGGGCGCGCACGCGCTCGGCGCGCTGGACCCCGAAGAGGCGATGGAGATCGACGTCCACCTGGCGACCTGCGAGGTGTGCGGAGCCGAACTCCTGGACCTGGAGGGCGTCGCGTCCTTCCTCGGCAAGGTGTCGGAGCGCGACGTCGAGCTGGTCGCCAGCCCCCCGCGCCAGGTGCTCGACCGGCTGCTGAACGCCCGCGCCCGGCGCCGCAGGAGGGGCCGCGCGCTGCTGGCCGTGGCCGCCTCGGTCGCGGTGATGGCGGTCGGCGGCACGGTGTGGACGGCCGCCCAGCAGTCGAACGCCCACCAGACCTCAGCCGCCGCGCCCGCCACCACCGTCTCGCCGGCCGCACCCCAGGAGAACTCGGCGTTCTCCGCACAGGACAGCGCGCCCAGTGACGGGAAAGCGAAGCGCAAGTCCGACGTGCTGCCGACCCCGAGGCCGTCGGTGAGCCCGACGACGCCCGGCCGCGAGTTCCCCGGCGAGAACGAGGCCAAGGGCTACTACGCGACCGTGGCGGCCTTCCCCGGCGACGACGTGACCAAGCTGGCGGTGCGGGTCACCGGCGTGCCGATCGGCACGACGTGCCGGCTGGTGGTGGTCGGCAGGGGCGGCGAGCGCGACTCCACCGAGAGCTGGACGGTGGATCGCGAGACCTACGCGGACAAGGCCGTCTTCCCCCGTCAGACCCGGATCCCGATGAACCACATCGCCAGGTTCGAGATCGTCGGCACGGGCGGCAAGGTGCTCGTCAAGATTCCGGTCCCGACACGGAAGTAATCCGGACCGCCTGAAGTTGCACCAGGGGATGGCAGGACTGTGGGTGGCGCTGGCGACGCTGGCGCTCGGCTCGGGGATCGGGGTGGTACGGCTGCGCCGCGACGGCAGGGTGCGCGACACGGCTCAGGCGGACGACCGCCTGGTCATGGCCGACCTGGGTGCGGATCTGGGGGAGCGGGCGACGCTCGTGCAGTTCTCGACGGCCTTCTGCCAGCCGTGCCGGGCGACCCGGCGGGTGCTGGCCGACGTCAGCGAGCTGGTGCCCGGCGTGACGCATGTCGAGATCGACGCCGAGTCGCGCCTGGATCTGGTCCGGCGGCTCGACATCATGCGTACGCCGACGGTCCTCGTCCTCGACAGCTCCGGAAATATCGTGAAAAGGGCCTCTGGCCAGCCCCGCAAGGCGGACGTCCTCGCCGCTCTGGCAGGGGCCGTGTCTCACGTTTCGTCTCAAAACCCGGACGACATGTGACAGATGGCGAGACGGCGGGTAGTGTCATCGCCATGAACCCATCGACAGAGCTGCTGACGAAGCGGCGCGCGGTTGATTTCTGCCGCGTAGCCACCGCGCTCTGTCGCGCTGCCTGAGGACGGTCTCGCGCGGACTTCCGATCCGCCCCAATCCGACCCCCTTCAGGAGCATCCTTCGATGCGTGCCGACCCTAGAGCGCTGCGCTTCGGCGCGACCATTACGACTGTGGTCCTCGCCCTCGTCCTGGTGACAGGGAGCGTGTGGCCGGCGGCTGCCACCGTGCTGCTCGCCGCTCAGGCGCTGGTCTTCGCACTCGGCGTGGCACACCGCTCGCCGTACGGGACGCTGTTCAAGGCGCTCGTCAAGAGCGCTCCGAAGGTGACGGAGGACGCCCGCCCGCCCCGCTTCGCGCAGGGTGTCGGGCTGGTCTTCGCGGTCGCGGGCCTGGTCGGATACCTCGCCGGGATCACGCCGCTGGCCCTCGTGGCCACGGCCGCGGCTCTCCTCGCCGCTTTCCTCAACGCAGCCTTCGGATTCTGCCTTGGCTGCGAAACGTATCTGCTGATTCGCCGTCTACTGCCCGCCGCCAAATTGGAGGTTCCCCAATGAGCCGCTCCGCCGTCCTGGTGGATGCCGAATGGGTCGAGGCCAATCTCGACACCCCCGGCGTCGTCCTCGTCGAGGTCGACGAAGACGCCAGTGCCTATGACAAGGGCCACATCCGTGGCGCCGTGAAGGTCGATTGGCAGAAGGACCTTCAGGACCCGGTCCGCCGTGACTTCGTGGACAAGACCGGCTTCGAGACGTTGCTGTCCGAGCGCGGCATCTCCAACGACGACACCATCGTGCTTTATGGCGGCAACAACAACTGGTTCGCCGCCTACGCCTACTGGTACTTCAAGCTCTACGGCCACGACAACGTCAAGCTGCTCGACGGCGGGCGTAAGAAGTGGGAGCTCGACTCGCGCGAGCTGGTCAGGGACGTGCCGCAGCGCGCCAAGACCTCCTACGTGGCCCAGGAGCAGGACCTCGCCATCCGCGCCTTCCGCGACGACGTGGTCGCCGCGATCGGCAAGCTCAACCTGGTCGACGTCCGCTCTCCCGACGAGTTCACCGGCAAGCTGCTCGCCCCGGCCCACCTGCCGCAGGAGCAGGCGCAGCGCGCGGGCCACGTGCCCACCGCTCGCAGCATCCCGTGGTCCAAGGCGGCCAACGACGACGGCACGTTCAAGACCGACGATGACCTGCGCACGCTCTACGGCGAGGCGGGGGTCAACTTCGACAAGGACACGATCGCCTACTGCCGCATCGGCGAGCGTTCGGCGCACACCTGGTTCGTGCTGCACGAGCTGCTCGACCAGGCCAACGTGAAGAACTACGACGGTTCGTGGACCGAATACGGCTCGCTCGTGGGCGTGCCGATCGAGTTGGGGGAGGCCCGCTGATGAGCACCACTCAGACCGCACAGACCACACAGGCCGCACCGGGTTGCGGAGCTCCGGAGCAGACCATCGCGCTGCCCGCGGGGATCGACCTGGCCAACCAGGCCGTGATCCAGGGCGTCGTGACGGGCGCGGGCACCGCGTACGCGCGGCTGCTCGACCACTCCGGCGAGTTCACCGGCGAAGTCGTCGTGTCGGACGAGGGCGTGTTCCGCTTCTTCGCCGCACCGGGCGACTGGACCGTGCGCATCATCGCCGGCGGCGGCGTCACGCGTGACGTCCAGGTCGAGGCGAAGCTGGGCGAGGTTTCCCAGCTGGCCGTGGCCGTCTGATCCGTCTGTCTCCAGAAAAGGCTCGCGTTCTCCTGGGCGCGGGTCTTTTCGTTTTGCCGCTGTTGTGGCTCTCTTTCTTTCTGTTACGGCACGGCCCACCAGGCCGCCACCCGCCGCACAGAGCTGGGGGCCTCCAGGAATACGGCCGCTGATCCCGCACGGGGCCGGGCGCCGTGACGAGACGGTGAGACCATGGCCGGTCAAGTGCGCAACCGAATCCGCGCCGGCGGTGTTCTACCTGGTGTGAGTGATATCGACTGCCTCGACCCGGTGCGAAAGGCGCTGCTCGACGACCTCGATGAGGGGTTCGCCGAGCTGTTCAGCGTCCATCGCGGCGTGGTGTTCTCGACCGCGTTGCGGCTGAGCGGTCGGTGGGCCGACGCCGAGGACCTCACCGCTGAGACGTTCCTGCGTGCCTACCGGGCCATGGCCGGCTATGAGCGGGACCGGATCGCCGCCCTGCAACCGCGGGCCTGGCTCCTGACCATTCTGCTGAACATCTGGCGCAACTGCGCCCGTACCAAGTCCCGCAAGCCGCCACCCGACCTGCGTGAGGAGCCGGTCGACACCGTTGATCCACGGGAGAGCGTCGAGGACGCGGCGGCCCGGCATGAGACCGGTGACGAGCTCGCCGAGTTGCTCGGGATGCTGCCCGACGAACAGCGGGCGGCCGTCGTGCTCAGGCACGTCGTCGATCTGCCGGTCAGTGAGATCGCCACGGTGCTCAGGGTTCCGCAGGGCACCGTCAAGTCGCACGTGTCGCGGGGACTGAAGCGACTGCGCACACTAGGCACACCAGGAGGTGCCCAATGACCCAGGATCCGCTGCTCGCCGGACTCGCGGCTCTCGCCACGGACGCGCCCGACGGGCTGCTCGACCGGATCGCCGCGCGCTGGGTGACGGCGCCGACCCCGCTCGGGGAGGTGTCCGTCGCGTTCACCGACCAGGGCATCGCCTACGTTCATCTGGGCGACGGCTTCGCCGCGGCCTTCAGGGCCCGCGCCGGACGTCCGTTGCTGCCCGCCGACCGGCCGCCCGCCGGGCTGCTGCCCGCCCTGCGCACCGGACGGTCCTCGGGGCTCGCGCTCGACCTGCGGGGGCTGAGCGACTTCCAGCGCGACGTCCTGCTCGCCGCCCGGACGATCCCCCGGGGAGAGGTGCGGCCCTACGCCTGGATCGCGGCCCGGGTGGGCAGGCCCAAGGCGGTGCGCGCGGTGGGTGCGGCGCTGGGCGCGAACCCGGTCCCGCTGCTCGTCCCGTGCCACCGGGTGATCAGGTCGGACGGGGTGGCGGGCGACTACGTGTTCGGCGCGACGGACAAGGAGCGGCTGCTGCTGGCCGAGGGCGTGGATCTGGACGCGCTGCGCGGGCTGGCGCGGGAGAGGGTGTTCTACCTGGCCAGCGACACCACCGGTGTGGTGTGCTTCCCGACCTGCCACAACGCCCGGCGCATCACCTCCGCGCACCGGCACGGCTTCCGCAGCCTCGCCCAGGCTCAGGAGGCCGGCTACCGGCCCTGCCGTACGTGCAAGCCCGCCCTGGCCGCCTGAGCGCTCCTCAGGGACGGGCCGGCGTCGGGTAGCGCATCAGTAGTGAGGCTCTGACCTCTTCCGGGCCGACCGCGCGGTAACTGTGCGGGACGTCCGATAGCCACGAGATGTGGTGGCCCGGTCTCGCGGTCAGTGGCGCGTCCACCGGGCCCGCGATCAGCGTGCCGCTGTAGACCGTGAGGTGCTCGCTCACCCCTTCGAGGTGCGGGGCCGAGGTCTGGGTGATGCCGGACGGGATGCGCAGCCGATACAGCTCGTAGGTCACCCACTCGTCCTCGAACAGCTCCAGCAGCGACGCCTCGACCGCCGTGCCCCGCATGATCTGCGGCGACGGCGGCGTGTCGAGTATCGCGCCGATCGGCACGCCGAGCTGGGCGGTGATGGCCCAGAGCGTCTCCATTGTCGGGTTGCGCGTGCCGGTCTCCAGGCCGGACAGAGTCGCCGTGCCGATGCCGGCGCGCTTGGCCAGCTCGGACAGCGAGACGCCGGCCGCCTGCCGGAGCACCCGCACTCGCTCCCCGACCACGCGCGGATCTGTGTCCAGTGCGGGCCGCGATTCCATGCCGCCATGGTCCCTCAGAATCCCGCTGGATTGTGCTGAGCGCTCCGGGTTTGTTGTCACCATTTCGCGCTGATCATTACGGTCCGGTTCGGGAGGGCAGCGGACGATCATCATGCCTGATAGGCGCATGTGTCGACATGTCTGTAGGATCCCGTGGGTGTCTGCGTTGTCAGGAGTGATGGCCCCGTCCCGGCCCGTGCCCGCACCAGGGCAGGGACCGATGCCGTCGCCGTTCTCGCTGCCCTTGCACGCGCTACGCATCGCCGGGAAGTGTGCGCTCCCGCTGATCGCCTGGTTCTCGGCCGGTCAGGCGGTGCGGTTCGCGCTGCTCTATCTCGGCACCGAGATCTCTCATGGAGATGCCCGGCAGTTCCGCCTGGTCGTGACCATCGCGGTGCTGACGCTCATCGTCATGGCGTCGATGACGGTCACCGCGGGCATGCTGTGGTCGCTGCGCGGCGCGCTCTGGGAGATCAACGCCCGGCGGGCGTCGGGCGAGGAGGACGAGCGCTACTGGGTCTCGATGAACCGGGTCGCCCCGGCTTTCGCGGTCATCTACCTGACCTGGGGGTTCCACGTCGAGGACGCCCGGAACTTCGTACAGACCGACTTCCTGCACAACATCGACGACTTCTTCAGCGACAGTTTTCTGGGCAGGAGCAGCACGGTCGGGCGGGGGCTCATCGACCTCGACTGGCGGATCTCGCTCGGTCTGATGGTCGTCGCGTTCCTGCTGCGCGCGCTGTTCAGCAGGATGGTGGAGCGGGGGGACGGGAAGGTCTCCGGCCTGGCCACGGCGATGTCGGAGTTCGCCTTGGTGTTCTTCGGTTTGAACGCCACCTTCGTGCTGGCCAACGCGCGCTCCGACTGGGTCTCGCACCGCGCCGCCGTGTCCACCTCCGGTCAGCTCGTGTCGCAGGCCGAGCAGAGCATCCCGGGTTGGGAGGCGTTCTGGGGAGCGGTCGGCGACGTCTGGCCGTACATCGTGGACGGTGTCCTCATCCCGCTCACCTGGCTCACAGTGGCGGTGCTCGTCTTCGGCACGTACGCCGACGACGCCCGTACCATGCTCCGCGACACCCGCTTCGAGAAGGGGATCGACAAGCTCTACTCGACCCACACGCTCACCCAGAAGTCGGTCGAGAGGGTCACCGGCGGCTTCCAGGAGCGCTGGGTGCCCCTGGCCAACTCCTTCAGGCAGACGCTGACGGGCGGCATGGCGCTGTTCGGGATGATGTGCCTGTGCTACGTGTCGCTGCACGTCGGCGCGGAGTACGCGATGCGCGGCGTGCGGACGCTGATCGGGTCGAGGACGGAGTGGTTCTGGATGGCCATCGGCGCTCCGGTCGACTTCGTCAAGAACCTGCTCGTCACGGTCCTGACCATGGCCCTGCTGGCCGCCGCGTTCGACATCGCGGCCACGCGTGGCCGCCGGATGGCGCCGGCGCCCGCCGTACCTGACGGCCGGGTGGGTGCCGGCGCCTGAGCGCCTGACGGGCGTCAGCGCTTGAAGCGCAGCACGTCCTCTTCGGGTTCCGTCTTCGTGGTCATCAGTCTGCTCGTGGGGATGTCCGAGCGGTAGTTGCTCGGCGTGAGCAGCAGCTCGACCTCGCCCGCCTGCGCGGCCGGCACCCGGGCGTAGGCCGTCATCTGGTACGGCTTGCCGACCTCCATCTTCTCGGGCGGCGTCGTGTCGTTGGCGACGAGAGCCACCCAGGTGCGACCCCGGCGATCCGTCACGAAGAGTTCCTTGGGCTTGCCCGTCTTGACCGCGCCGTCCGCGTCGACGGCCGACCGGACGATGTCGATCTTGGCGTAGGCGGATCCCGGCTGGGGCTTGTCGCCGGGCAACTGCGGCACGGTCTCCAGCGTGGACTTCCAGGTGACGTGCTTGACCGTGACGGACTGCCCGGCCGCCACCACCTGCTCATGCTTCGGCGAAGCCTGCCCTGACCGGACGAGGTAGACGTGATAGCGGTCGTAGCTCAGCGCCCCGAGCGCCACGGCCAGCGCGGCCGCGGCCCCGAGCGCCGTCAGCACGGGCCGGCGCCGGCGTGGCGGCGGAGCCACGGCGGCCGGGACCTCGATGGTGGGCGGTTCCACCGGTGGTTCTACGGGTGGCTCTGCGGGTGGGGCTACCGGAAGGGGCGGGGCTACGGCAGGGGGCTGCTTGGCGGGCCGGGGTAGCGGCCCGGCGCTGGGGACGGCCGGGAGCGGCTGGGTGGAGCTCTCCACCGTGAGTTCCACCCGCTTGGGCGGCCACACCTGCTGGTCGGGAGGGACGACCCGCGGCACGGCATGCGACGGCGCGACCGGACGCCGGCGTCGCGGCCTCCCCTGAGGCTGGGCCGGGGGCTGAGCTTGGGGTTGGGGCTGACGCTGAGGGTCCGGATTCTGGCTGGGCGGAGGGGAGAACCAGCCGCGGTCGTCTGTGCTCATCAGCTCTTCTTCAGGGTGTAGACATCGCTGGGCGCCGACTTGAGCCGGGCCGCCGCCGGGCCGTCGATGCCCAGGTCGACCTCGGCCTCCGGCTCGAAAGGCTCGACCAGTGCGGTTCCGGGCAGCTTGAACACGACCCGCGCGCCTTCGAGCGCCGACGGGGGGATCTCGAAGACGAAGTAGCCGTTGACCCAGAAGCCCGGCTGCACCCAGGGGTTGGCCAGCGTCTCGGTCGACTCGATCTTGTCCGTGGCGTCGTAGGTGACGCCGTCCGGGGTCAGCAGCGCGGGCGTGCCCAGGTGCATGGGCTTGGTGTCCGAGGTCGCGGACGCCTGGACGACCAGGAACAACTGCTCGGTCTCCACCTTCCCGGACGCGCCCTGCACGGCGCGCGCCGACGCGACCGAGTTGACGCGTACCGCGAACCTGCCCGCGTTCACGTCCTGGCCCTTGGCGCCGACGGTGGTGATGGGCGCGCTGATCTCGTTCGGGGTCAGGTTGAGCGTCTGGAGGCCGACGGCGCTGCCCAGCAGCACCAGGCCGGCGAGGGCGCCGAGCACGCGTGAGCCGCCCGGCCGGCGGGAACGGGAGCCGCGACCGCGCGGGCGGCGGGAAGCCGTGGCCGTCATGCCGTCTCCGCGTCGTGCACCGGGAGCGTCACCTGGGCCTTTACGACAGCCTGCTGGACGTCGTCCTCCTCTTCCGACTCCATGCTCCAGTGGAAGCTCGGGTCGTTGAAGCCCCCCTCGTAAACGAAGCCCCCTACGTCCAGCGTCATCTTCTTCGGGGGCGTGGCCCCCTTGTCCAGGTCGTACCGGAGGATGACCGTGGTCGGGACGCCCGGCTGGAGCTGGCCGCTCTTCGCGTTCTTCGACAGGCTGTAGACCGTCGGCACGCCCTTGACCTGCACCTGCGGGGTCACCTTGACCAGCGACCCGGCGAAGCTCGTCAGCGCGGCCGCGCGCTCCGGCTTGTCCGGCGGGAGGCCGACCATGGCCGTGGCCTTGCCTTGGTTTGTCACCTTGAAGACCAGCTCCACGAAGCGCTTGTCGGTGTCCCAGTCGGCGGTGGCCTTCTGCGTGGTCACCTTGGCCGTCACGAACTGGGTGCTGAACTGTCCCTGGTCGAGCACCGCTCCCTCACCGTATTGGGGAGGCGCGGGATCGGGAACTTCGGCGAAACCGCCGAGCAGGGCGGTGATGCCGAGGGCGGTGACCGCCACCAGGGCCACTGCGGGCACCACTACCGGGCGTTTGGGGTTCTTGCTGCCGGAGGGTTCCGTCATGGGTAAGGATGGTAATAGGTCACGCTTGCCCCATCTGCCGCTAGCCTCCCATCTGGCTGGTCTAATTGCCGAGAACCCTGCCGCAGCAGGGGGTGTAGCTCATACGCTGTCACGGAGCGGAGGGTCAGCTCCCACTAACGACATATCGCGGCCGGAGGGTCACGTGGCGGACGTGCATCCCGAGCATGCGCAGCTTCAGGCGGACCGCATCTACCTGGGCTGGCAGTACATCCTGCTGCACCCTGATCCGGGACCGCCGCCGAAACGCCCCTCGCCCGCCGAGGAGGCGGCCACCTCCGCGGTGGCCGACCAGGAGCTGCTGCGCCGCGAACGCTTCCAGGAAGACCTGCTCAACCGGCCTGTGCGTATTTTCCGGGTGTTCATGGTCATCCTCACGGTGCTGATACTCGGGCTGGCCGTCGCCGGCCTCCTGCAGTGGTCGTTCGCCCTGCTCGGCCTGGTCGCGGCCGGCGGCGTGGCGATCATCTGCAGCTACGCGCTCGCCCAGGGCGACCGGGCGGTCCGCTACCGGGTGAGCGAGCAGCAGGCCCGCGACGACCGGCAGCGTCAGGAACGTGACAAAGAGCTGTTCCGCGCGCAGGAGGAGCACGCCCAGCGCTACCGCGAGTGGCAGGAGGTCAAGGAACGCCACGACCGCCAGCTCACCTGGTACGCCGTGGCCGTCCCCGACGAGATCGACCGCATCGACGTGGCGGGCGGCACGCTGCCCGGCTGGTCGGCGCTGATCACGCTGCTCGGCGCCACCCGCCTCTACAGCGGCGGCCACCTCACCGTGCTCGACCTGTCCGAGGGCGCCGTCGCCAAGGACCTGATCGAGCTGGCCCGCCGGGGCGGCGACGACCCGCTGGTCTGGGTGCTGCCGACGGACCTGCCCCGGCTGGACCTGGGTGCGACGCTGAAGCCCGAGGCGTTCGCCGACGTACTCGCGCACGTGGTCAGCGTGAGCGAGGAGCACCGCACCACGCGCGACCTCAGCTTCGACAACGCGATCCTCGAACGGGTGCTGGAGGTGCTCGGCGAGAACGCCACGATCAACCAGGTCACCGCCGCGCTGCGGGCGCTCGCCCAGGTCGGCGACCCGCGCGACGACCTGAGGTTCGGGCTGATCACGGCGACGCAGCTCGAACGGATCGGCACGCTGTTCGGGCGCGGCGTCAGCGACCGGGTGGTGATCGAGCGCGCCTGGGCCCTGGAGTCGCAGCTGCGCAAGCTGGAGACGCTCGGCACGCAGGCCGTACGCCTGCCGCCGGCCAGGCTCAGGGTGGTGAGCATGGACCGGCAGGCCGGTGTGTTCGGCAACCGGGTCCTCGGCACCTACGTGGCCACCGCGCTCACCCACATCCTGCGCCAATCGCCCGCCTCTGACCGGCCCTGGTATCACACGATCATCGTGGCGGGCGCCGACAAGCTCCGCGGCGACGTGCTCGACCGGCTCATGGACGCCTGTGAGACGTCCAGGACCGGCCTGGTCCTGACGTACCGGAGCCTGACCCCGACCGTACGGGAGCGGCTCGGCAGGGGCCACGCGGCGGTGGCGTTCATGCGCCTGGGCAACGCCGAGGACGCCAGGGTGGCCAGCGAGCACGTCGGCACCGAGCACCGGCTGGAGCTGGCCCAGCTCACCGAGACGATCAGCGACTCGATCCCCGGCCTCGACGGCGGCTACACCTCGACGATCTCCGAGGTCGAGGACGCCTCGGGGGCGCGCGACGACAACCGTACGGACCTCGCGGAGGACCTCGCCGAGTCGACGGAGTGGGGCAGGACGGCCGACAAGATCGCCGAGAAGGAGCGGGTGCTGCAGCGTTCCCGGGAGTTCCTCGTCGAGCCGCATCAGCTCCAGCAGTTGCCCACCACGTCCGTGATCGTCACTGACGCGACCGCGCAGGGCCGCCGGGTCCGCCTGGCTGACGCGAACCCGGCAATCCTCACATTCCCCAAGACCACGCTCGGCGAGCTGGAGGACGTGCGCGAGGCCGTACTAGCGATCGACGGAAAGCGGGGAGACGGCGATGGCGAGCCGCCACCGAACCTCGGGCCACCGCCGCCACGCCTGGACTGGCGCAAGGAAAGGTAATGACATGGTCAATGTCAAGGTGACGTGCGGACGGTCGGCGGGACTTTACTAACAACCGTCTGTGGGGGAATGAAATGCAGCCGAGTGTCTCGCTGAGCGGGCCCTGGTACCGAATCCAGTCGATCGCGGCACCCTCGCGAAGCTCGTCGGCGGAGTGGGACTTCGTCACCGTGCTGCCCGCCGTGTTGTCCGCGGCGCAACGTGACCGGCCGTTCGTCATCGGCTGGCTCTCCCGTGGTTCCGGTGCGCCGCTGGAGCTCATCACCAACGCCGGGCCGCTGTCGCCGCCGCGCCAGCCGCGCCGCGCCACCGACGCGCCGGGGGTGCCGGCCGGTCCGCAGCCGCTGCTCTTCCCCGGCGGGGCGCGCGGGGTGCAGCTCGACGAGGAGTACTTGGCCGACCTCGCCGACCTGGTGTGGACGCCGTGCCCGGGACGGCAGGCGCCGCCGCTCGGTGGCCGGCGTGAGTTCGGCGAGCCTGACGAGCTGAAGCGGCCGACGCTGTTCGAGGCGACGCTGGTCACGCTCATGTCGAGGCCGTTCGCGTGGCTGGTGGTGGCCGAGCCGACCGACCTGCTCGACGCCGAGGTCGCGCACCTGCGTACGCAGCTCAACGTGCTCAGGCAGTACGGGGACGCCTCCGAGCGCAGCAGGTTCGACGCCGAGCGGGCCGAACGCCGCATGCAGGAGCTCGACGCCTTCCGCGAGGCCGGGCTCTGGAACGTCCGCGTGCTGGCCGGCGGCGCCACGGCCGAGGAGCTGCGGCAGATCGCGCCTGTCCTGGTCGGCTCCGTCGAGATGAGCCACCATCCGTACCGGCTGCGCAGCGCCCAGGGCGCCGTCTACGGCCTGTCGGAGGCGCTCGGCCTGACCATGCAGGACCCGGCCGACGGCGCGGCCGCCCCCTTCGCCGCCACCGCCGGGGCGCTCGCGGCGCTGGCCGGGCTGCCCAGGCGCGAGGTGCCGGGCGTACGGGTGCTCGACTCGGGGTTCTTCGACGTGACCTCCGAGGCCGAGGAGGGCGAGCTGGACCTGGGCGAGATCCTCGACGGGCAGGACCGGTGCGTCGGCTCGTTCCGGGTGCCGCTGAGCACGCTCAACAGGCACGCCTTCGTCACCGGGGCCACCGGCTCGGGCAAGTCGCAGACGGTCCGGCACCTGCTGGAGCAGCTCAGCAGGGCCGGCATCCCGTGGCTGGCGATCGAGCCCGCCAAGTCCGAGTACGCCGCCATGGCCGGGCGCCTGGAGCCGGATTCAAGTGTGGCGGCTCAGTCGGTCACCGTGATCAACCCGTCGGCGCCCGCGGGCGTGCCGTTCAGCATCAACCCGCTGGAACCCGAGCCCGGCTACCCCGTCCAGGCGCACATCGACATGGTGCGGGCACTGTTCATGGCGGCGTTCGACGCCGAGGAGCCGTTCCCGCAGATCATGTCGCTGGCCCTGCAGCGCGTCTACGAGGCCACCGGCTGGGACGTGGTCACCGGCGGCGCCGTGCCGGGCTCCAAGGTGCCGCCCAGCGTGCCGACCCTCGAACTGCTCCAGCAGCACGCCATGGACGTGATCAGGGAGATCGGCTATGGCCGCGAGGTCCAGGCCGACGTCGAGGGCTTCATCTCGCTGCGGCTGCGTTCGCTCCGAGTCGGCTCGGCCGGCCGCTTCTTCGAGGGCGGCCACCCGGCCGACATCGGCGGCCTGCTGGAGCGCAACGTGGTGCTGGCGATCGAGGACGTGGCCAACGACGAGGACAAGGCGTTCCTGATGGGCACGCTGATCATCCGCATCGTCGAGCACCTGCGGATGCGGGCCAGGCAGGAGAAGTCCACCGGCCTGCGCCACGTCATCGTCATCGAGGAGGCCCACCGGCTGCTGCGCGACCGCGGCACCGGCCGCGCCTCCACCCACGCCGTCGAACTGCTGGCCGGCATGCTCGCCGAGATCAGGGCCTATGGCGAGGGCATCGTGGTGGCCGAGCAGATCCCCACCAAGCTCGTCACCGACGTGGTGAAGAACACCGCGCTGAAGGTCGTCCACCGCCTCCCCGCCGAGGACGACCGGCAGCTCGTCGGCGCGGCCATGAACCTCAGCGAGGAACAGTCCCGCCACGTCGTCTCCCTGCAGCCGGGATCCGCCGCGGTGTTCGCCGACGGGATGGACCGCCCGCTACGCGTCCGGGTGCCCCTCGGCGAGTCTCGCGAGCGGCTCCTGGCCGGCCCGCCCCCGCCGATCCGGGGCCGAAGATCGGCGGCCTGCGGCAGCCAGTGCCGTACCGGGCAGGCATGCACGCTGGTCGAGCTGCGCGAGGCCGACGTCCTCGCCGACGCCCCCGACTGGGCCTGGCTGCGCATCTGGTGCGACACGGTCGTCCTGGCCTTCGTGAGCAACCGCCCGCTGCCCGGTGTACCGCGCGTACTGGCCGCCGCCTGGTCCGACCTGCCGGCCAGGCGCAGGGAGTGCCTGCTGGCCACCCTGATCGAACGGTCGGTGCAGCGCCGGGCCTGGTCGCTGCGGAGCTGGTTCGACCCGGCCCTGCTCACCGAGAAGGCCGCGGAGACGGCCACGCGCCTGCTGGCCGCCGTGGAGAGCGGCGGCGAGCGCCCCGGCGCCTCCTGGGTCATCCCGCAGGTGCGCTGGCTGCACGAGGTCGACAGACTCTTCCCGTACGGCCAGCCGGCCCCGAACCTCCGCAGCCCCGCACCCCCGATGGAGTACGCCCTGTTCCGCAACGCCCCCAACGGCGGCTCCGCCGAACTCCAGCACTCGGAGCTGCTCGGCCACCGAGCCAAGGCACTGCGGCACCACCCGCTGTCCATGGAGGTCGACCACAACCGGTCTCTGGCCTGGCGGGTCATCCTGGGCGACGACGAGAACGAGGGCGTCCAGCGCGACATCACCACGGTCGCGATCGGCGTGGACCCTTCGGCACGGCTGCGGCACGTGGGGCAGACCATGGGGGCGGGGTGGCTCGAAGGGGTACTGTCCTGGCCACGCCGCTTCGTCCTGCCCTTCGACCGCGACGGCGCCCCGGAACTCTCCTTCGCCGAACCGGGCTGAAACCCGTTTACCGGCTGACACCCACAAAGGGCTCGCCAATCGGCGCTTCGCGCTCTTGGAAGCTCGACGTTCTTCCTTTGGCGCTCACGCGCACGGCAAGGGCTCACCCGATCAGGCGCTCCGCGCCTCAGGGCCTCGGCGTGCCCCCCGGGGCCTTCGGCCCCTCCCCTGCGAGGGCAAGCCCTCGCGCTCCCCGCTCCGCCACGGCCAGACCACGGCGAAAAGCCGGTGTGGCCAGCCGGTACCACCGCCACGTCCACGATCAGCGCGGCCAGCCCGTACCACCGCCATGCCGATAGCTGCCTCACTGAACTCTTCGCACCCTGATTGCCCTGATCACGATGGTTCAGCCGAGAGCGGCCTCCCTGTCAGGAGTGGCGCACGGCGGTGCGCAGGGATTCGGCGATGCGGTGGGCGTCGGCTGGTGTGGTCCGCCAGTTGCTGAAGGCGGCGCGCAGCGCGGGCACGCCGTTCAGGACGGTGGGGGTGAGGAACGCCTCGCCGGCGAGGCGTTCGCTGAGCGCGGCCAGTCGCTCAGCGGTGGGGTCGGCGCTCAAGGTGAAGCACACGACATTGAGCCGGACGGGCGCGAGCAGCCGCAGACCGGGGATGCCCTCAATGGCCTCGCCCAGCACCCGGGCGCAGGCGATGCACCGTTCGGTGATCTCACGGTGGCCGTCCTGTCCGTAGGCGCGCAGGGTGAACCAGGCGGCCAGCGCCCGCAGGCGCCGGGAGTTCTCCGGGGTGAGGTGGCCGCCGTCGGGCGTGTCGCCGAGCGGGCCGAGGTAGGCGGCGGCGTTCTGGAACACGGCCGTCTGCAGGTCGGGGCGGCGGGTGAATTGAAGGGCGCTGTCGTACGGCACGTTCAGCCATTTGTGCAGGTCGACGCAGATCGAGTCGGCCAGGTCAAGGCCGTCGCACAGGTGGGCGTGGGCGGGGGAGAGAGCGGCGAAGGCGCCGAACGCGGCGTCCACGTGCAGCCAGAAGTCGTGACGCTCGCGCAGTGCCGCGATGGCGCGCAGGTCGTCGAAGTCGGCGGTGTTGACGGTGCCGGCGTTGGCCACCACGATGCACGGGCCATCGACCTCGCGCAGTGCGAGCTCCAGGGCCGCCGGATCGACGCACTCCCGTCCCGGGCTGGTGGGCACGGTGACCAGGGCGCGGCGCCCGAGCCCGAGCATGGACAGGCCCTTGGGCACGCTGGAATGGGCGGTGCCCGACAGCACCGTCACCGGACCGAGGGCGCCGACCCCGTGCTCGGCCGGTGAGACGCCTGTCCGTTCGCCGATCCACTCGCGGGCGATGGCGAGCCCGACGGTGTTGGACATGGTCGCGCCGCTGACGAACGTCCCGTGATGGTCGTCGGACAGGCCGAACAGGGTACGCAGCCAGGCGATCGTCTGGCGCTCCAGGTGCTGCCCCGCTGCGTCGAGGGAGGTGAAGGAGTTCTGGTCCCAGGTCGCGGTCAGCCAGTCACCGGCCAGCGCGGCCGGTGTGACCCCTCCGGTGACGAATCCCCAGTAGCGGGGGCCGGCGCTGGCTGACAGCGTCGGCTCCCAGCGGGCGGCGAACTCCGCCAGCGCCGCGAGCAGCCCTTCGCCCGGCACGGGCAGCGCCGCCGGCTCGGGGATCGGTGCCGCGGGGACTACCGGGCGTTCGGCCAGATGTCCCAGCAGGTCGGCGCTGTGCTCCTGAACCGCCCGCAACAGCTCGGGCAGCTCGTCGCGGTCGGCGGCGAGCGTGGGATGCATGGTGTTTCGCCCTTCGTCAGAAACTCGTCTGCAACGGTTACGACGGTAGGCGGACCGGCTCCCTGCCGCCTGGTCCAATCGTGGAAAACTGGACCAGTGCGGATGGGAGAACAGCAGATGGCCAGGGCTCTGGGGTCCTGGCGCGGCACGGGGGAGCCGCTCGGCACGGCGCTGGCCGGCGCCGTACGGGAGGCGTTGCTGGACGGCCGCATCCGCCCCGGCAGCGAGCTGCCCGCCGAGCGCCGCCTGGCCGCGGCGCTGGGCGTCAGCCGCGGTACGGTGACGGCCGCCCTGGCGCGGCTGCGCGAGACAGGATGGGTCCACACGCGGCACGGAAGCGGCAGCCTTGTCCGGCTGCCCGCGGCGGCGGCCGACCGGGTCGCCCCACTCTCGGCGACCGGGGACAACGGGTCGATGATCGACCTTCGCCGGGCCGTCCCGGCCGCACCGCAGAAGCAGTACCTGGAGGCCACGCTGCGGGCGGCCGAGCGGGCCGGGCCCGTTCTTGCCGAACACGGGGAGCCCAGGCCGGGGCTGCCGGAACTGCGCGCGGTGATCGCCGAGCGCTACAGCCGCGAGGGGACGGCCACCCGGCCCGAACAGATCCTGGTCACCAACGGGACGCGGGCCGCGCTGACTCTGCTGGCGGCCCATTTCCAGCCCCGCCTCACCGCGGTGGAGATACCGACGTACGTCGACGCGCTCCACGTGCTGCGCGGCACTGGTACGAGGCTGGTCGGCGTCCGGGTCACCGGTGACGGATGGGACCTGGAGCAGCTGGAGTCCGCCTTCGCCGCCGCGCGCGGCCACCTCGCCTACCTGGTGCCCGACTTCCACAACCCGACCGGGACGCTGATGTCCCCGCGCGTCCGCCACACCGTCGCCGAACTGGCCGCCCGCTACCAGGTGACCGTGGTCGCCGATGAGACACTGCGCGACCTGGACCTGCGTGAGGAGCCGGCCGGCATACCGCGGATCGCCGGTGCGCTGCTCATCGGGTCGGCCAGCAAGTCGGTGTGGGGCGGGCTGCGCGTCGGCTGGATCCGTGCGCGCGCCTCACTCGTACGCGACCTGCGGGAACACCCCCTGGCCGGGCCCCTGTCGGCGGCTCCCATGATGCAGCTCGTCGCCGCCGAGCTCTTGCGCGACCCGTATCCGGTGCTCAGGCGGCGCCAGGACGAGTTGCGGGCGCAGCGCGACCACCTCTGCGCCCTGCTCGACGGCGACGACCGCTGGCGCTTCACCTGCCCGCCCGGCGGACTGGCTCTGTGGCTGCAGCTGAGCGCCGTACCTGCGGACACCGTCGTGCGCCATGCGAACGAGCACGGGATCGCGCTCGTCGCGGGCCCGAGCTTCGCGGCCGACGCCACCCTGACTCACTACCTGCGCGTCCCGTTCACCCCGCCGCGCCCCGTCCTGGATCGCGTCGCCGCGGTCCTCGGCGACGCCTGCGCGCTCTGACGTCCTCCGGCCCGCGGCGCTCGTTCGGTCACGGCTCAGCTGTCCCACGGCCTTCTGATTCCCCAGGGAAGCTCGATCTTGGCCGGCGCCGACTTCCCGGTGACCTGTTCGAAGGCCGGCTGGCTGAGATTCAATTGATTCGGCGCACAGCTCGAGCAGCGCCCGCCGATCCGGAATTTATAGACCTTGCCCTGGTAGTCGACCCTGACCAATTTCCGGCACAGGGGATCATTGCTGGACTTGTTAGCAGTCCAGTACGCGGCCGGCGCACTGGCGATCGCCCAGGCAGCCGGGTTCATTTTGGTGCCGCAGGCGCGGTAGTTGGCCAAGGCATCGTCATGGGTGATGACGCCCTTTTTGACATTTGCCGGTGGGGTGTCGCCATAGGCAGCGGGAACAGCCACTGTCGACAGTGCGCAGGCGGTCAGCGTTGCCGCTGCGAGGACGTTACGGCCGAGGGTTTTCATCGAGGACCTTTCTTGGAATGCGGCTCGCGTCGCCGTAGTCGGGCATATCGCCGAGCGATGGTGGTAATCACCAGGCATTCGTCAGATTATTCCGGTAGCGCGCAAGATGGCCAGGACGCCACGGCGATTTTGAACCGAGTTTCAGCTGGTCCAAGCTGGTCGAAACGGTTAATTGCCGCTTATTGTCCACCGCTCTGCCGGTAATTATCAGGATGGCAATATGTCGAGATAAACGCGAGACCCGGCGACCGCTCGCTGGGTTCGACGTACGCGCCCGCGTCAGGCTTCCTGTTCGATCTCGGCCAGTCGTGCCCGCACCTGGTCTCCAGCAACTCCCACGAGGCCGGCGCCCAGATCGCCCATCTCGCCAAGGCGCTTGGGCTGTCAGCCGTGGAGCTGGGCAGGATCGACGAGGGCGGGCGCCTGATCCAGGTCCCCAACGCCCTTGTCCTCAGGAACCTCACCGAACTGGAGAACGCCGACGCCGTGCTCGCCGACACCCTCGCCATGGACGTCGATTTCATCGTCCCGGAACTCACCATGGCCACCCGCAACCCAGCGATGTCCCACCTGATCCCGCTGCACGAAGCTGCACGCCAGCACGCGCTCGACGGCGCCGCGTCCAAGGCCAAGGCCGTCGCAGCCCGATTCGCCGCGTAAGATCCGGCATCATCATTGAGACTCAAGCTGAAGCTGGAACACGATCCGGTCGACTTCTGGGCCGTCATAGTCGGGCACGGGCCCCACGACCGTGAAGCCCATCGCGGTGTGGAAGGCGATGGAGCCGTGGTTCTGCGGTGAGGTGATCGCCCGGATGCTCGTACGGTGCCCGGCCCTGGCAAGCTCGAAAAACCGCTGGTAGAGAAGCCGGCCCAGCCCACTACCGCGAAGGCGCGGGTCGACGCCGACAAAATGGATGTAGGCCGCGTCGGCCACGGACGGGGACAGGAACCCGACGAGGAACCCCACCAGTTCCCCGCCCTCCTCAGCCACCATGCTGGTGCGATGGAAGTGGTCGAGGAACAGCCGCGGCAGAATCGACCGAATCGGCCGCCCCCACCAGTCATCCACCACGGCAACGATGCGATCGTAATCACCGGGGTCGGCCGCCCGCAGACGCGGGCTCTCGCTCATCATCATCCACATGCTCCCTGCGTTCGTGTACGTCCCGGTCCGGGAAGCGGACCTGCTTGCGCCGTGCCCGACATGCTCTACTGCCTGGCATGTCGCTGCTGATGCTTGACCTCGACAACACCTTGGCCGACCGGGATGCCGCCTTTCGGGACGCGACGGCCGAACCGTGCGGCAGACGAAGATCCGGAACGTCGGCCTCGACAGGCTGGTCCACGGGATTCCCCACAGGCCGACGACGACGCATCCGCGATCCCAGGAGTTCTCTCGCTGCTTCCATAAGAACGGTTAGCATCTAAGTGTTCTTATGAGCGAGAGGTGGTAACGCTTGTGGCCGAGTACATCCCCCTGTCGTGGGAGGGCACTCCGAACGGCGCCACGCGAGCGGAACGTCAGCGCTGTGACTACAGAGCTTACGTTCCCGACCCTCTGCTGAGTCGTCCGCTGATCCTGACGGGACAGCGCGCAGCGGACGTCAGCGACGTCGAACGCCGACTCATAGAGCTGAACACTTCCGAACACGCTCTGGTCAGCCTTGAAGCACTGGCCAGACTTCTCCTGCGAGCCGAGGCCGTAGCGAGTTCTTTCATCGAAGGCCTGCAGATCAACGTGCGACGTCTGGCCAAAGCCGACGTTGCGGAACGTACAGGCATAGAGGCGCGCGACGATACGGCGCACGCAGTCCTCGGAAATGTCCGGGCGATGGAATCAGCCCTCGAGCTCGCGGACGCACCAGCCGTACAGGTCGACGGCTTGATGGATCTTCACCGAAGGCTTCTCAACGGGACCCGGGACGCACGCTTCGGTGGACTGATCAGAACCGAGCAGAACTGGGTCGGCGGAACCGGGATGTCACCCTGCAGTGCTGATTTCGTCCCTCCACCGCCGGACCGAGTGCACGCGCTCCTCGAGGACCTGTGCGCATACGTGTCAGGGGACGAACATCCCGCTCTCGTCCAAGCAGCTATTGCGCATGCGCAGTTCGAGACGATCCACCCGTTCGTGGACGGTAACGGCCGTACTGGGCGGGCTCTCATCCACCTGATCCTCCGGCGTAGGGGACTGGCATCCCGTTTCGTGCCGCCGATCAGCCTCATCTTGGCATCACACGCTGACGCGTACATCTCCGCGCTCACCTCATACCGATATGAAGGCGCCGCCGACTCCCCGGAGGCCCAGGAGTCCATGGGTAGGTGCATCGATCGATTCACCGTGGACACGACCCGCGCCATTATCGATACGGACCGCTTCGGTGCGGAACTTGATGCCCTGGAAATGGACTGGCGAAGGAAACTGGGGAGAGTCCGCGCGGGATCTTCCGTCGATCTGTTGCTGCGAGTGCTGCCCTCCGCTCCTGTGCTCACAGTGGCCACCGCCGCCGACCTGATCGGAAGATCCAGCCAGCGAGCCAACAACGCCGTCAATCAACTGACAGCGGCAGGAGTACTCCGACAGACCACCATCGGCAGACGCAACCGCGCATTCGAGGCCCCTGATCTCATCAATGCCCTCACCGGATTCGAGCGAGCACTCGCCAGCCCTCTGGGCGACACCCGGCAGGCGCCGCCCGCGCGTCCAGTCCCCTACCGTACCCAGGGGTGAGGTCCCCTGTGGCCTGGCCATCCAGTTGCCACCGGTGGCGGGTGGCCGGGGGCGTAGGCGAGGCGTTATTCGAGCGTGGCGTGGCGGAACTGGTACACCGCGCCCGCCTGGCGTAGTACGCCCAGGCGGTGAGTGTCGGCCAGGACCTATACGGCCGGGTGTGATCGAGTCAGCCACTCTGCGGCTCAGCCGGGGTGGGCTGTTATCCACGCTGTCGCATTTGGCGGAGACCTCGCCCTCACTGAACTTTCGCCAGTAGTCGGTTGCCCGGCTCGGAGCGTAGATAGAGGCCCGAACGGGCATGTCGTACCGAGGTGAGCAGGCTGGCGGCGCGCATGGACCTTCCTCGCGAATTGCACCTTTGTTGGCCACACTGGGTCCATGGAATACGTCGGCCGGGTGCCCGCCCCGCCGCTCGACCTGTTCATCGACGACATCTACTGCCTCACCGGGGTCCCGCGCCATCGCCGGACGAACGTTCCGCCGATGCCGTCGGCACACCTGTTCGTCAATCTGGGCGGACCCGCCCGCCTATGGGATTCCGACCCTTCGGTGCTGCCGGAAGTGTTGACCGATGGGTGGTTCATGGGTGTATGGACCAGGCGTTTCCTCGTCGAGTACCCCACATGGGTGCGGCTCGTCGGGGTGCACTTCAAGCCTTGGGGGATTTCGCCGTTCGTCGACATGCCGGCGACGGAACTGCGAGACCGATGGGTGCCGGTCGACGCCGTCTGGCAACGGTCTCTGGACCGGATCCGCAACCAGGTCGGTGACACCGCATCAGCCACCGAGACACTGCGGGTATTGGAGGAGGAGCTGCGATCGCGACTCGCCGAGGCACCGTCGCGCGGTCTCGACCTGGTCCAGCACGCAGGCAGGCGCTTGGAGACTTCCCACGGCGCGGTCCCGATCGGTGCGCTGACCGATGCCGCCGGGGTGAGCGGCAATCACCTGGCCACGCAGTTCAAGTCTCATGTCGGGGTCACCCCGAAGCGGGTGGCGCGGATCTACCGCTTCGCGCGGCTGATCCTGTCGGTAGACGCCCGGCGTCCGGTCGACTGGTCGGAGCTCGCCCAGACGGCGGGCTACTTCGACCAGGCCCACTTCAGCAGGGAGTTCAAGGACTTCACCGGCCACACCCCGACCGAATACCTGGCCCTGCGGCGCCGATTCCCGGCCGAGCAGGGGTTCCCACCGGACAGCGGCCCGATGCCCGCTGATTGATTTTTTACAAGCCCGGTCGCCGCCCCGGACGACAAGATTGGGGGCGAACGCGCAAGGAGACTTGAGGAGAACCTGTGGGCACGGTAATCATGCACGACGTGGTGTCGGTGGACGGCTTTATCGCCGACAAGAACGACGATGTCGGGCCACTCCACGATTGGTACTTCAACGGGGACACCCCGATCAGAGAAAGCGACCAGCAGTACGATCATTCCGGAGCCGGCAACCGCTTCAAGGTCTCACGTGCGTCGGCGGAATACGTCCGGCCGATGTGGGAGTCGATCGGCACGATTGTGATGGGCCGCAACCTGTTCGACCTGGTGAACGGCTGGGAGGGTCAGCCGCCCGCGGGCGACCACGTGGTCGTGGTGTCCCACCGGCCCAAGCCCGAGGGCTGGCACCCCGAGGCGTCGTACCATTTCGTCGACGACGTGACGGCCGCGATCGACAGGGCCCAGGAGCTCGCCGGGGAGCGAACCGTCGCGGTGAACGCCGGCGAGGTGGGCGGCCAGATCCTCGCGGCCGGCCTCGTGGACGAGGTGGCGATGGATGTGGTGCCGGTGGTGTTCGGGTCGGGCAAACGCTACTTCGGCAGCATCGACGGGCAGCTTCTGCTGGAGCATCCCCACGTGGTCATCCAGGGTGATGGGGTGCTGCACCTGAAGTTCAAGGTACGCCGCTAGACCCTGAGGTTCAGAGTTCCGCTGGCAGGGACCAAGGACCGATCATGCTGGTATCCGGATGAGCGCACCATCATTTTGTTGTTGCCGATTCAACGAGGACGGGCGCCGCGCAGGGGCTATCAGCACGTCCCACGCGCTGCGACGTGATACACCATGATGGATAAATGATCACTACTTTGACTCCGTCGCCCAGCAACGGCGATATCTTCAAAGCTCCCGTCCCTGAGGAAACATTTCCCTCCCTGTCTCTTCGTGGGATGTCGGTGTGTTCTCTGGGTGGGCGTGGTCTCCTTTTCTGGTCGGTGTGATCACAGGGGCACTCATTGCCGCACTAGCCGCCGTGACCATAGTCAGGGGGCAACGCAATCGAAACCGACCCCGCGAGGACTACAGCCGCCGGCCATACCCCGATGTGGACGGCTGACCCTCCCAACCCATGGCGCGGAGGAACGCCACTACCGTGCGCATAGGCGGCGGCCAGAGATCCGGATCGAGTCCGGGCACTGTCCACTGCACGCATTCGTACCGCAGCCGCACCCACCAGGCGCTGAGGCGGAGCTCTCGGGACAGCCTCAGCCGGACGTGCGTGGGCGGATCGCCTTGCGCAGGAGGAGGGTGGTGATCACGCTGCTCACCCCGGTCAGGGCGATCGCGCGGCCGACCGGGAGGAATTCCGCGAACACGCCGAAGACCAGGGGTCCGATCCCCTGGATGGTCATGGTGGTGGTGTTGAGCAGCGCGAAACTCTGTCCCTGGAGGTCAGCGGGGACCGCCTCCAGGAAGCGTCGCTGCAGTCCGAGCAGGTAGGCCGATCCCACGCCGGTGATCACGTACACCGCGGCGACCGCCGGATACGGCAGGTCCAGGATGAGCGCGATCGAGGGCGTGCCCATGATCAGCAGCAGTGGCAGGACGAGTCGTTCTCGGGTGGCAGGCGCGAACGCTCGCCCGACAACGACGTCGCCGATGAGCATGCCGACCGACGTGGCTGCCAGCAGGAGGCCGGTCTCCGTTGGGCTGAACGCACGCTGCGCGGCGTACGGGATGAGCAGGCTTCCCGCTGCGGCCAAGTACGCGGCGGGCAGGCACTGGACCATGATCAGCTTGATGACCCCGGGGGCGGAGACGAGCGCCGCGTTACCTTGCCAGGTCTTACGTACGATCGACCCGCCCGCGCGGACCACCTCGGTGCGCGCCAGGAACAGGCGGCTGATCACCAACGCGAGCAGATGCGCCCCTGCGGTGACCAGCATCGTCCGCTCCACGCCCAGCCACGCGGTCAGCGCCCCACCAGCGGCCATGCCCACCAACTGCGCCGCGACCGCGACGAGGTAGTTCAGCGAACGCCCGAGCACGTAGGTATCGCCGGTGAGGATCTCCGCCAGGACTCGGCCCGCGGCCCCTGTGGTGACCGGTGTCAGGCAGGCCACGGCCGCGACGAGGAGCAGGCTGACCGCGACCGGGAGGCGTCCGAACGCGAGCAGCAGCCCGACCGCGCACTGGAGAGCGTAGCCCGTGGTGATGAGGGTCCGCGGCGAGAACCGGTCCGCCATCGCGGCAAGAAACAGGCCGCCTGCGGCTTGTGGGAGGAAGCCGATCGTGAACGCCACCGCCGCCAACAACGGCGAGCTGGTCTGGCTGAACACCAGTACCGCCAGCGCGACGGACCGCAGCGTGTCCGACATAACGCCAAGCAGCCGAGCTGCGAATAAGGCACGGAACTGTGTGACCGCGAAGACCTGGCCATAGGTGGCCTTCGTCGTGAACTTATCGGTCATGGACTGGGATGCTCCCGAAACTTGAGTGGGCCGAACCGCGCCTACCGGTTAGTCGCGGTCAGGGCCCGCCACACCTCAGGTGCCGGGCAGGGAATCGCGCCGGTACGGCCCCAACGCCAACTCGAACCATCCATCCTCGCCATGGCCCGGGACCGTACCAAGCGGCCGGCAACCTGGACCACACGTTTTATCCGCACCCGGAGGTTGGCGTGGGCATCGTCATAGCCGGCTGATCGTGTCGTCGCAGGGCGGTGGTGGCGAGGATGACGATGACGGCCAGGTCGAGGGTCATCCGTGCCAGGTCGAGGTCGAGCCAGAGCCCGACCTGGGACAGCGGTACGGCGTCGCTGCCGGTGGTCCAGCCGAGGACAGTCGGGGCGAAGTACAGGTAGGTGGTCAGGCGCTGGAGGTAGTACACCGTGGCGCCGATCAGCAGCGGACGGCGTTGCCTGGTGTGACGCCAGGCCAAGGTGAGTGCGGCGGGGATGAGCAGCCATTCGAGGAGCGGGTTGATCATCATGTACAGGCCGGTGGCGCCGCCGGAGGCCGGGGAGCGCATCAGCGCCTGGTATGCCTCGGGGGTGGGGTACATCAGGTGCTGAACCAGCCCGGCACCGAGGGTGAGCGTGGTGACGAACGCGGCGGCGAGCGCGACGGCGGCGGGCAGCACCGTGGATCGGTCGCGCAGCCGCAGCAAGGGGCCCGCCAGCAGCGCGGCCAAGGCGGTCCATACCAGCCCTCCGGCGGCTCCGGCCAGCGCGAAGACCGGTGAGGAGGTGGCAAGGCCGCCCAGCGCGCCCAGCGCCGCCGCCAGGGGTGCGATGGCCAGAAACGGTCTGATTCGACGGGTGGCTGGACGGGTGTCGGTGGCAGCGATCATTGTGGGTCCTCCGTTGGGGGCGGTCAAAGCGAGGGGAGTCGGTGAGGGCTAGGGCTGGGGAAGCCGGTCGGAAAGTCCGGTCAGGAAGCGACGGATCACCGCGATGTCGGTCTGCCTGGTGCCGGTGCGCCTGATGCGGACGGTGCAGTGCCGGATCTGGCCGGTCAGGCGGATGTGTCCGCCGGTGGCATGGGCCCCGTGCCGGTCCTTGACTCCGCCACGGCCGATTTGGTGCAGCGCCTCGTCGTCGATGACCGCGTCGCGGGGCACGAGGAGGGTGAGCGAGCTGCGTTCCAGGTCCAGGGCCAGGTCCACGGTCATCTGCCGACCCAGGTGACGGAGGTCCAGCGTCGTGGCGCCGCGACGACCTCGCAGTTCGATTCGTTCGGCGTCGGTCCAGTGGCCGTGCTTGGTGAGGGCGCTGTGGGAGTTGTCGAGACGCTCGACACGCATGGTCTTCATCGCGATCCTCTCGATCGTCATGTATCTTGGCGTTCAAGATGAATTTAGTTTGATGGTCGAGAGGCTTGAGTGTCAAGAGAATGGCGAGGATGAACTTCATCAGGCGGTTGCCGAGGAGATGCACGCGCTGCAAGCAGCCCTCTGGGCGTCTTCTACGACGAGGCAGCCACTGCCGTGCTCGGTGTCAACCCACAGACCCGCGCTGCCCGGAACTGCTCAACCAGCACTGACCCCCGGCCGCCTGGGACCGGCACTCGGCCTGACCGCCGGCAGCGTGATCTCGGTGCCGGACCGGCTACAGTGCCTGGGCTGCCCGGCCCGTTGCCCCGACATCACCGACCGTCGCAAGGCCCCGGTGCAACTTGCCGAGGTCGCCCGCGACGAGACCCGGCAGCAATGGGGGCCTCCTTGAGGCCTCGCGACTGCGAGTAGCCCTCGTCGGGGCCGGTGCATCTTTCGTGTCACTCAGACAAATGTCCGGAGATGTAGGTGGTCCACCACCGGGCCATCTTCAACCGCTAACGGTGGCGCGGTCGTTGCGGTGATCCCGAGTGCGCTGCCGCGTAAACGGATCAGCCTGCATGAACAGACCTGCATGGGTCACACTGGAAGTATGACTGGCAGAGGATACGGAGTGCTCCGACCTTACGTCGTGCCTGCAACGCTGGACGAGCTCACCGGGCCGGTGAAGGGTGTTCTCACTTTGCCCAGGCATATCGACTGGGGGCCGGAGCGCCAGTACGACCTGGACCAGGTCGCCGATGCACGACTGCTGTACATGCGAGTCATCCGGGAGAGCAGCACACCTGACGACCTGCGCCGCTTCCTCAACGCCTCGGTCCTGCGCAAGCTCTGGCCCGAACTGGTCCTGCCCCCACGCGTCCGCGCCCTGTGGCTCGATCGCTTCCCCGAACTCCACCGCCACGCTGCCTGATGGACGACTTCCACCATCGTCTTGCCCGCATCGCCCTGGCTGCGGCTGCCGAGCATGGATTCGCCTTGGCGGGCGGCTACGCCGTTCAGGCTCATGGCGTTCTCCAGCGGCCCAGCGAGGATATTGACCTGTTCACCTCCAGCGTTCGCGACGACTTCTCCGTGGGGGTGGCCAAGATCTGCACCTCCTATGCCGAACATGGCCTGTCGGTCAAAGTCGACGTCGACAGCCCTCAATTCGTCCGGCTCAGCGTCTCCGACCTCACCATCGGTCGGACCAGCAAGGTAGAACTGGCCGCCGATCTGCGTTCCCATTCACCCGTCACCATGGAGATCGGTCCGGTTATCCATCTCGATGACGTCGCGGGCGGCAAGGTCGAAGCCCTCTTCACCCGTGCCGAAGTACGTGACTTCATCGACATCGATGCCCTTCTGGCCGGCGGACGATTCACCTGCGAACAACTGCTTAACCTGGCAGCGTCCCGCGACCTTGGCTTCGACAGAGCCATCTTCGCCCAGATGCTTTCCGCCCTGGATCTCTATCCAGACAGCGAGTTCCTCGCTTACGGCCTGACCGAACCGGAAGTGCACAGACTCCGATCTCGGTTCAACGACTGGCGAGCGGCCTTGATCCGCGGCGACTGATCGTGCGCGTTGCAGCGAAGGTAACTTCATGGAGCTCGCAGTCTGCTGGGGCTCAGCAAGTCGCGATGTCTGGAATGAGGCAAGTGGATGGCGGCCGCATGCGCCGGCCGAGGCCTGACACCAACCGTTGATCCCAACGGTTCCCTTGCGCCTCCCATAGGAACAGTTGGCAGCTAAGTGTTCTTATGAACGAGAGGTTGTCACCCTTAGGTGCCGCCTTCGTCCGTCCGCTGCCGGACGGACTCCTCTTGCTCCTTGAGGGCCGAATCCTAGTCACTATTATACCATAAATTGCCGCTAATTGCACTTAAACTATGGCTACCATTTGATGGGCGGATTTCGCTAAATTAGCGCCTGTGAACGCAAGTGAAGAGAAGTTCGTCGCGTCCGGGAATGTACGGCTGTGGACCGAGCGATTCGGCGATCCGGAGGATCCCGTGGTGCTGCTCATCATGGGCACCTCCACAATGGGAATGGGCTGGCCGGACGAATTGGTGGATGCTCTCCTCGACGGCGGGCGCCAAGTGATCCGCTTCGACCATCGAGATACCGGACGGTCCGACTGCGTGGACTTCGCGACATATCCGTACACGCTGGCGGACATGGCCGCCGACGCGACGGCAGTGCTGGACGGGCACGGTGTCGCCGCCGCGCACATCGCGGGAGCGTCCCTCGGCGGCGCGATCGGGCAATGGCTGGCGGTGCACCGCCCCGAGCGGGTGCTCACCCTGACCGCGATCATGACCGGTCCGATGGGCCACAGCGCGGGGGCCGCTTTCGCGCGGGCCTTCGCCGGGCAGGAGCCCGACCCTGATGACCTGCCGCCGCCCGCGCCACGATTCCTCCAGCACCTCGTCCGCCTGGCCGCCGCGCCACCGGCCACTCGCGATGAGCACATCGCGGCCAGCGTGGAGACCTGGCGTGTGCTGAACGGCGACGTCCTGCCCTTCGACGAGCAGGCAGCACGGCGGCTCGTCGAGGCCGCGTACGACCTGAGCGGCGACCCCCACGCCGCGACCAACCACGATCTGGCCGGGAAGGTGATGACCGAGGACAGGCTCGCGCCGCTCTCCTCGATCACCGCGCCGACGCTGGTCGTCCATGGCACCGAGGATCCCCTCCGCCCACTGCCACACGGCGAGGCGGTCGCCGCGCAGATCCCCGGCGCGCGCCTGGTGACGGTATCCGGGATGGGGCACGGTTTCTTCTCTCCCGAACTGCCCCGCCGAATAGGCGAGATCATCCGTGACCACACCTCTCTTACTGAACGCGAGGAAAGGGCCGCGATAAATTCAGAAGTAGCGGACTGTACAGGTAAGTAATAGAGAATTATCCAACGCCCGCGGGTACTAATCGTGGGAGCCTGCCGAGTCGGTTTCTCACTCATCGCGTGGCCACATAGAAGGCAAGCGGTGGTGTCTCGCGCATGGTCTGGCCGTGGCGGAGCGGGGAGCGCGAGGGCTTGCCCTCGCATGGGGAGGGGCCGAAGGCCCCGGGGGGCACGCCGAGGCCCTGAGGCGCGAAGCGCCTGATCGGGTTGAGCCCTTGCCGTGCGCGTGAGCGCCAAGGGAAGAACGTCGAGCTTCCAAGAGCGCGAAGCGCCGATTGGGGAGCCCTTTGTGACCGAGCACGAGCGCCTTTGTGAACGGTCAGCGGTCTCGGCGGCGTTCGATGCGTTTGCGGCGTGCGACCTCACGTCTGTGCCGGGCCGCCTCCTCCCGGCGAGCCCGCCGATCCCCGCTGGCCTCCTGTTTGCGGCTCTCCAGTTCCAACCGCATGGCCTCCTGCGCCGCCGTACTCCTCGAAGACACCCGAGCCGCGGCCCGCGCGGCCAGCTTGGCGGCTCGCTTGGGATTGACCCGCCCGTCTCCCCGGGCCTCGCTGGCGCGTACGGGGGGTGCGGAAGACGCCTGGGCCAGGAGCGCAAGGCCGTACCGCATCAAATAGTCGTACAGCTCCGGGTCGGTCGGTTCGGCGCCGAGTGTGAAGCGGGTGGCTCGTAGTTCGCCGTTCTCGACGAGCTCCAGCACGCCGACCCAGAACGGCCCGTCGAGATAGACGGACAGCGTCACCATGGTTGCCCTCCAGCGGGTATGCCGAACGACGGCCTGACGAGGCCGCTGCCGGCACACCGGACATCCCTGGAAGGGCGGATACGAGAAGCGTCGCCCGGGCTACCGAACCGGGCCGCGTTTTCGTGTGCGTCACCAGACTAGCGCCCAACGCCGACTAGGATCCTGTGCCATGACCCAGCTTCCACTGCGGGCTCAGCTCGCGAGCGCCCTGGGCCGCAGTGCCGCCACGCTGTCGAGGATGACCGGGCGCGGCGACGGCTCGGTCATCGGCGGTCGGGTCGGCCTGATGCTCGAGCCCGATCTGCTCCGGCAGCTCGCCCGTGACCGCAGGCTGGCCCTGGTCAGCGCCACGAACGGCAAGACCACCACGACCCGGCTGATCACCTCGGCGTTGCTGGAGCTCGGCGAGGTGGCCACCAACGCGTTCGGCGCCAACATGCCCGCGGGTCACGTCTCGGCGCTCTCCACGCACAAGGACGCCCCCTACGGTGTGCTGGAGGTCGACGAGAAATACCTGCCCGAAGTCCTCGACACCACCGGTGCCGGCGTCGTCTGCCTGATGAACCTCAGCCGCGACCAGATGGACCGCGCGGCCGAGATCTGGCTGCTCGCGCAGAAGTGGCGCAGGGCGCTGTCCGGCAAGCCGACGCACGTCATCGCCAACTGCGACGACCCGCTCGTCACCTGGGGCGCCTCGACCGCGGCCAAGGTGACCTGGGTCGCGGGTGGTCAGCGCTGGAAGGAAGACTCCTGGTGCTGCCCCGAGTGCGGTGGGCCGCTCGACCGCAAGGACGCCGACTGGGCGTGCCGGGAGTGCACGTTCCACCGGCCTGAGCCGCAGTGGGTCCTCGACGACGACGCGGTGATCGATCCGCGCGGGCAGCGGTGGCTGCTGGACATCCAGCTGCCCGGCCTGGCCAACCGGTCCAACGCCGCGATGGCGCTGGCGGTGGGCGAGGCGTTCGGGCTGTCGGTCGAGCGGGCGCTGCCCCGGCTGCGCGAGGTCACCTCGGTGGCGGGCCGCTACACCACGGTCGAGCGGGACGGCCGCTTCGCGCGGCTGCTGCTGGCCAAGAACCCGGCGGGCTGGCTGGAGGCGTTCGACGTCTCCGATCCGCAGCAGCCGATCATCCTCTCGGTCAACGCGCAGGGGCCCGACGGGCGGGACACCTCCTGGCTGTGGGACGTCGACTACCGCATCCTGCGCGGCCGCCCGGTGTTCGTCACCGGCGAGCGGCGGCTGGACCTGGCGCTCCGGCTCGACGTGGCCGACGTGCCGTTCGTGCTCTGCGCCACGTTCGCCGAGGCGCTGGCCATGCAGCCGCCGGGCCGGGTCGACGTGATCGCCAACTACACCGCCTTCCAGCAGATCCGATCGGAGTTCGGTCGTGCCGTCTGACAGCGCCCTTCGCATTGTCTGGATCTATCCCGACCTGCTGAGCACGTACGGCGACCAGGGCAACGTGCTCGTCCTGGAGCAGCGGGCTCAGCGCAGGGGCATCGAGACCGAGACCGTCTACGTGCGGTCGGCCGACCCGGTGCCGGAGACCGGCGACATCTACCTCATCGGCGGCGGCGAGGACCGCCCGCAGATCCTCGCGGCGGAGCGGCTGCGCAAGGACGGCGGGCTGCACCGCGCGATCGCGCGGGGCGCGGCGATGCTCGCGGTCTGCGCGGGCTACCAGATCATGGGCAGTACGTTCGGCGGCGAGGAAGGCCAGCCGGTCGACGGCATCGGCCTGCTCGACATCGCCAGCTCCCGCGGCCCCCAGCGGGCGGTCGGCGAGCTGGTGGCCGAGGTGGACGCCGAGCTGGGGCTGCCGACGCTGACCGGCTTCGAGAACCACATGGGAGTCACCCGCCTGGGCCCGGGCGTCAAGGCGCTTTCCCGGACGGTCGTGGGGATCGGCAACGGGGACGGGTTCGAGGGGTGTTACGCGGGGCACGTCGTCGGGACCTACCTGCACGGGCCCGCGCTGGCCCGCAACCCGGCGCTCGCCGACCTGCTGCTGTCGTGGCGCGCGGGCGAGCTGGCCCCGCTCGACGACACCCGCTATGAGCAGCTCCGACAGGAGCGTCTGGCCGCCGTTCGGCCCAACTGATTCAGAGGTACGGCACAGCCAGGCAGGTCCCAGTCGCCGACCATGGCCGGGCGCCTCCAGGGATACGGCCGCTGATCCCGCACAGGGCCGGGCGCCGTTACGAGGCGTCCTCAGCCGCCCGCGTGGTCAGCGCGGCGGCCTTGGCGTGCAGGTAACGCTGCTGCTGGAGGCTGCTCGTTCGCCGAGCGGCCGCTTCATACGCCGCCCGGGCCGCCCGGTGCTCCCCGGACCTCTCCAGCAGGTGCGCCCGGACCGCGTGCAGCCGGTGGTCCTCGGCTATCCGGGCGTCCTTCTCCAGCTCTGCGAGCAGGGCGAGACCCGCTGCCGGGCCGTCGACCATGGCGGCCGCGACGGTGTGGTTGAGCGTGACCACCGGGTTGTCGGAGAGCCGCATCAGGAGCTCGTACAGGGCCTTTATCTGCGGCCAGTCGGTCTCCTCCGTGGTGGGGGCCTCGTCGTGCAGGGCGGCGATCGCCGCCTGGAGCTGGTACGGGCCGGTCGGGCCGCGGGGGAGGGCGTTGGTGATGAGGGCGATGCCTTCGGTGATGTAGGAGGTGTTCCAGCGGGTTCGGTCCTGTTCGGCCATGGGGATCAGGGAGCCGTCCGGGCCCGTACGCGCCGGTCTGCGGGCGTCGGTCAGGAGCATGAGGGACAGCAGGCCCGCCACCTCGGCGTCGTCCGGCAGCAGGCGGTTGACCAGGCGGGTCAGGCGGATCGCCTCGGTGGTCAGCTCGGTGCGCTGCAGGGCCGGGCCGGAGGTGCTGGCGTAGCCCTCGTTGAAGATCAGGTAGAGGACGTGCAGGACCGCGGCGAGCCGTTCCGCGCGGTCCTCGCCGGAGGGCAGGCCGAAGGGGAGGCCGCTGTCCTTGATGCGGTGTTTGGCCCGGGTGATGCGCCGGGTCATGGTCGACTCCGGGACCAGGAACGCCCTGGCGATCTCCGCGGTCGTCAGGCCGCCGACGGCCCGCAGGGTGAGCGCGATCTGCGCCGCGGGCGACAGCGAGGAGTGGCAGCACATGAACAGCAGGATGAGCGTGTCGTCGGAATCCGCCGCCGCCCGGTCCGCCGCGGGCGCCAGCCACTGGTCGGGCAGGGTCCAACGGGAGACGGCGTCCTCGCGCTGCTGGCGGGCCTGCTCGCTGCGCAGCAGGTCGGTCAGCCGGCGCGCGGCGACCGTGATCAGCCAGCCGCGCGGGTTGTCCGGAAGGCCCTGTTCGGGCCACTGCAGGGCGGCCGCGAGCAGCGCCTCCTGCGTCGCGTCCTCGGCCGTGGCGAAGTGCCCGTAACGCCGTACCAGCGCGCCGAGAACCTGCGGCGCCAGCCCGCGCAGCAGGTCCTCGACCTCGCGGCCGATCACAGCTCCTCGAAGCTCCCGGCGATCGGCCGCACGTCCACGTGCCATTCGTGGGTCAGGGTCGCGTTCGCGGGGTGGGGTGTGCCGGCCAACCGCGCGGCGATCTCGGTCGCCCGGTCGAAGCTCGCGCACTCGACGATCGTGTAACCGGCCAGGACCTCCTGCGTCTCGGAGTAGGGGCCGTCGGTCACGACCGGCACCCCGTCCTTCAGCTCGACCCTCCTGGCGTGCACGGGCTCGGTCAGGCCCTGCGCGTCCACGAACTCCCCGGACTCGACCAGGGCGTTGTTCCACGACTCCATGAAGGCGTGCAGCGCCCCGACGTCCTCCCCGGACCAGACCGGGTTGTCGGGCTTACCGGCCAGGTTGTCGTAGTCGCGCTGGGTGCCGAACATCATGATCATGTACTTCATGATCTCTCCTCTCGGTCGGCACCACCGCGGTGCCGCACATCAGAGACGTCGGAACCAACGGACCGCTCCGGACAGCTAGTAGACGAGAGCCTGGGCGCCCTCCGCCACGGCCTCCTCGACGAACGTGGAGGCGCCGGCGATGCGGATGCCGGAGATGAGGTCGTCGGCCGTGATCTCGCGCCGGGCCGCGCACTGGGTGCAGACCGTCACCCGGCCGCCCGCCAGCACGGCGTCCAGCAGGTCCGTGAGCGGAGCGGCGTGGGCCAGGTTGAACTCCTTGGCCCTCCCCGGCAGCCCGAACCATGAGGACTCCCCGGTCAGCCAGAGCGAGACCGGAACACCGCTCGCGAGCGCGGCGGCCGCGACCGTGAACGCCTGGTTGCAGCGCTCAGGGGCGTCGGCCCCGGCGGTCACCTTGATCACCAGTGATCGTGCCATGTTCGTCACCCTAACGCCCCTTCCCATCGGACGTCTTCGAGCGGGTGGGCCAGTAGAGTTTGATGCCATGGAAGATGCTGATGTCCAGGTGCCGGTGCATCCCGATCTGGAGCCGATCGCGTTCCTGATCGGCCGCTGGGAGGGCGCCGGTGTCGGGGGTTATCCGACGATCGAGAGCTTCAACTTCGGTCAGGAGATCGAGTTCGGCCACAACGGCAAGCCGTTCCTCTCGTACGTGAGCCGCACCTGGCTGCTCGACGACGACGGCAACCGGGTCAGACCCCTCGCCACCGAGTCCGGCTACTGGCGGCCGCAGCCCGACCGGCAGATCGAGGTGCTGCTGGCGCATCCGACCGGCATCGTGGAGATCTACATCGGCGAGGTCGTCTTCCACAAGATCGAGCTGCGCACCGACGTGGTGGCGCGCACCGCCTCGGCCAAGGAATACACCGCGGGCACCCGCCTGTACGGGCTGGTCAAGGGCAACCTCATGTGGGCCTACGACATGGCCGCGGTCGGGCACCCGCTCACGTCGCACATGTCGGCGGAGCTCATCAAGGTAGCTTGATCCGTATGAGCACCCCTTTCACCGCCGAGGCGGTCGAGGCGATCAAGCGGCACATGAACGACGACCACTCGGACGACGCGCTGATCATCGTGCGGGGGCTGGGTGGGCGGCCCGACGCGACGGCCGCGACCACCAGCGGGGTCGACGGCGAGGCGATCGAGTTCACGATCGACGGCGGTGAGCGGGTCAGGGTTTCGTGGGGGGAGACGCTGACCGAGCGCCCGCAGGTGCGTATGGCGGTCGTCCGCCTCTATCGCGAAGCCTGCGACCAGCTCGGCATCCCAGCCCGCGGCGCGCACTGACAGAGGGTAAAAAGAAGGGCCCCAGGCGGCGTTCCACTCGTGATTGAGCGGGCCGGATGGACCACGGACGGGACAGAGGATCCCGCCCTCCGACTGCCGGGGGCCCCGGTGGTTGTCTCGAATTCGCCCAACAGACGAGACGTCAGTCCGCGTCGTTAGCGGACAACCACCTCGCTAGTCCAACTATGAATCACCATTGTTTGGACCACCTCCTTTCCGCGTACCCCAGAAGCTATGCGCTCGGGCGCGAAGGGGGCAAGCGATTAATACTCAGCCTTGACGTGCTCCTCGCGCTGAAGAGGCGAGGATTCCCGTGCTGCTCACGCAGCAGCCCATGCTGCGCAAGCAGCACGAACTGTGGAACAGGATGCTTGACGCTTCACCGACCCGCCTACCGGCAAGTCTCCACGTCCTGTCACCGCCCGCCCGGCGGCCTCGATGTACCGATGAATCCAGGAAGCGATCTCACGGCCAGCTTGGTTATCGCTTGCCAGTTCGATCACAGAAACCTTACCGTACGTGACTGCAGCGTTGCAAGCAGTTCCGATCACCGCACGCTCGCGCCCCAGAGGACACTCACGCGTGGGCCTACACCATCCCGCCTGAAGACGGGGCACTGGCCCGCATCTCGGTAGACTCGGAGGCATGACGGAGACGCAGTGGCACGAAGAACTCCGCGCCAAGGGCTACCGGGTGACCCCTCAGCGGCAGCTCGTGCTCGAGGCGGTCAAGGCGCTCGAACACGCCACCCCTGAAGAGATCTCCGTCAAGGTGCGCGAGACGGCGCGCGGCGTCAACATCTCGACCGTCTACCGCACGCTGGAGCTGCTCGAAGAGCTCGGCATGGTCACCCACACCCACCTCAGCCACGGCGCCCCCACCTACCACCTGGCGGCGGAGGCCGACCACCTGCACCTGGTCTGCCGGGGTTGCGGCGCGGTCAGCGAGATCCGCCCGGAGATCGCCGACGGGCTGGTCAAGGGCCTGGACGAGGAGCTCGGCTTCGTCGCCGACGTACGCCACCTGACCGTCTTCGGCCGCTGCCGCGACTGCCGATAATCTGGAAGGCATGCGTAGCCCTCTGCTCGACCTCCCCGGTGCCGTCGCCGCCGATGGCCCTGATTCCGACGTAGCCGCCCACTACGGTGACTTGTTCGCCGAGCAGCGGGCACTGGTCAAGGGCGAGGCGGTGGTCGACCGCAGCAACCGCGAGGTGATCCGCATTTCCGGGGCGGACCGGCTGAAATGGCTCAACGACCTGACCTCGCAGAAACTCGACACGCTGGCTCCCGGCGAGTGGACGCAGACGCTCGACCTCGACCTCCAGGGCCGGGTCCTGCACCACCTGACGCTGGTCGACGACGGCGAGAGCGTGCTGGCGCACGTCGAGCCCGGCACCGCCGACAGCCTGGTCGCCTACCTCGACCGGATGCGGTTCATGCTCCGCGTCGAGGTGTCGCGCGCCGACGACCTGGCGGTGCTCTCGTCCGCGACCGAGGACTTCCTGGTGCCGCGCGCCGAGCTGCCCGATCACCTGGGCAAGCCGCTGGCCGGGCTCTGGGCGTACGAGGCGCTGCGCATCGAGCAGCACCGGCCCCGGCTCGGCTTCGACACCGACCACAAGACGATCCCGCACGAAGTGGGCTGGATCGGCTCCGCCCTTCACCTCAGCAAGGGCTGCTACCGGGGCCAGGAGACGGTCGCCCGGGTCCACAATCTGGGGCATCCGCCGCGGCGGCTGGTGTTCCTGCACCTCGACGGCAGCGTTGACACGCTGCCGGTGCACGGCGCTCCGGTGATCTTCGAGAGCCAGGAGGTGGGGGTCGTCGGCTCCGCCGCCCGCCACCACGAGCTGGGCCCGATCGCGCTGGCCGTGGTCAAGCGGACTGTGCCGGTGGACGCGCCGCTGCTCGCGGGGGGCGTCGCCGCCGCCCAGGAGGTCATCGTCCCGCCCGACGCGGGCCGCAACGTCACCATTGACCCGGCTATGCGGCGGCGCCTCCGATAAAACCGCACGCGTTACGCGCGCAGGTAATGGGCCCAATATCCCTGCCAGGAGCCATATCTTCCGGCCAGACCACGGAGCTCGTCCTCCGAAAGCTGCCTGCCATAGACCCGGGCGGCGGAGCGGACCAGCTCGCGGTCCATCGGGGCTTCGTCCATCCTGCCCAGGCCCCTGATGAGGATGAACGACGCCGACCACGGCCCGATGCCGGGCAGGCCGCGCAGGAAGTCCTTGACCTCGTCGTAGGGGGCGGTTCTGAGGAAGTGCTCGTCCACTTCCGCCCACGCCCTGAGGCAGGCGTGCAGGCGCTCGCCCTTGGTGGAGTTCCTGGCGAAGGCCGTGAGCAGGTCGGCGGGCAGGGCGAGCAACTGGTCCAGGTCGGGGAAGGCGGCGTACTCCGCGCCGTCGAAGCTCAGCCGGTTGCCCACGTGTGACACGAGGGCGTCCTTGGCCTTGGTGGCCACCGCCATGGGCACCCGCTGGCAGAGGATGGCCCAGACCAGGTTCTCCAGGGGAGAGGGGAACTTGACCTGGTGGTAGCCGTACAGGTGGTCCATGACCAGGGCGAAAGGCAGGTCCTGCTTGCCGATCGCGTAGAAGGGCGTGAGGTCGTCGGTGAGGCTGAGGTAGAAGGACAGGCGGTCGGCGGCGGCCGCCACCGCCTGTTCGGTCAGGGGTTGGTCGGCGTGCAGGTCGCAGCGCAGGCCCTGGTCGGCGGCGGTGAGCCGGGCGACCATGGTCTGGCCGCCGGCACGCAGGGCCTTCGTCAGCGACTGCTCGGTCAGCTGTTGCTCGCCTGCCGTCGCGGGGAAGCGCCGCAGGAACCTCAGCGAGGCGGCGAAGTCGAACGGCGCCGTCGCGGGAAGAGTGATCGTCGTCGTCATGACATGCTCGCCAGAGGGCGGAGCATGGCTATGAGGCCGGTGCTGTCGGGGACCGACCGGAAGAACTCCGTGTCGGCCCGCTCCACCTCGGTGACAGCGCGCTGAGCCAGCTCCTGGCCCTGCGGGGTGAGGCGCAGGCGCCTGGCCCGGGTGTCGCCGGGGTCCACCTCGCGTACGACGAGGCCCTTCTCTTCCAGCTTCCGCAGCACCTGCGAGGTCATCTTGACGTCGGTGTCCGCGTGCCTGGCGATGCTGAGCTGGTTGGGGTGCTCGCCCTGCGTGTTCAGCCACCACGTACTGGCCAGCAGCACGAACTGGACGTGCGTGAGGCCGAGCGGTGCCAGGACCGCCGTGACGGCCCGCTGCCAGCGCAGCGTGACCCGCCAGAGCAGGAATCCCGGACTGTCGTCAGCCGCGGTGGGCATAGGCGTCATGCCTATAGACTATACGCAGATCATCTGTGCGCAGACTATATGTCGAGCACCAGCGTGATCGGTCCATCGTTGACCAGGGACACCTGCATGTTCGCGCCGAACCTGCCGGTCTCCACGTGGGCCCCGAGTGCCCTGAGCTCCTCCACCACGGCGTCCACCAGCGGCTCGGCGACCGGTCCAGGGGCTGCGGCCTGCCAGGTGGGCCGTCGGCCCTTGCGGGCGTCGCCGTACAGCGTGAACTGGCTGATCACCAGGAGCGGCGCCGACACGTCGGAGCAGGACTTCTCGCCGTCCAGGACGCGCAGGCCCCAGAGCTTGGCGGCGAGCTTGCGCGCCTCGGCGCGCGTGTCGGTGTGCGTGACGCCGACCAGCACGAGCAGCCCCGGCTCGTCGATCGCTCCGACGCTCTCGCCGTCGACCACCACGGACGCGGTGCTCACCCGCTGCACGACTGCTCGCATGACACCCCATTCTGGCCCAGGACAAAAGCTTCGTAGACTTCGTGCCGAAAAGGGGGTGGCGAATGTCGCTGGTTGTGGAGGTTGTCCGGTCCGGGTTCGTGGAGTCGACCCACCAGGTGCGCATGCTCACCATGGACGCGGCAGGCGAGCCGGTCGAGGCGCACGGCGAGGTGCACGTGCCGGCCTCGCCGCGCTCGGCGATGAAGCCGCTCCAGGCCGTCGGCATGCTCCGCGCGGGGCTCGCGCTCGACGGCGAACTCCTCGCGCTGGCCTGCGCGTCCCATTCCGGCGAGCCCTACCACGTGGACGGCGTACGGAAGATCCTGGCGGGAGCCGGGCTGTCCGAGTCGGCGCTGCTCTGCCCCGAGGACTACCCCAACGACCGGGCGGCGACCGACTACGGCCGCGTCTACATGAACTGCTCGGGCAAGCACGCCGCCATGCTCGCCACCTGCGTGCTGAACGACTGGCCGCTCGCCACATACCTGGAGCCCGCGCATCCGCTGCAGCGGACGATCCGTCGCACGGTGGAGGAGCTGACGGGGGAGCGGGTCGCGGCCTCGGGGGTGGACGGGTGCGGCGCGCCGCTGTTCTTCGTCTCGATGGTGGGGGTGACGCGGGCCTTCCGCGCGCTGCCTCTGGGGGAGGCGGGCTCGTACGAGCGGCGGATCTTCGACGCCATGCGCGCGCATCCGGAGTGGACCTCCGGCACCATCCGGCCGGAGGCCGAGCTGATGCGGGCCCTGCCGGGGCTGATGGTCAAGGTGGGCGCGGAGGGGTTCGACGCGTTCGTGTTCGAGGACGGGCGGGCGGGCGCCGTCAAGGTCGAGGACGGTGCCCAGCGGGCCCGCATGCCCGTCACGGTGGCGGCCCTGCGCTCGCTCGGCCTGGACTCCCCGGAGCTGGACCCGATGGCCCGCCCGCCGCTGATGGGCGGCGGACGCGCCGTGGGCGAACTACGCGTCCGCTGAGGGGCCCCTAAAGGGTGCGGAACTGGCGGCTGGCCGAGATCGCGCCTGAGGTCGTCGTGGTGAACGTACGCATCGACCCGGCGAACTTGGACAGATCCCACTCAGCCGGGCCGTGATACCAGTACAGATTGTCGGACTGGTGGCCGTTGCCGGTGACCGAGGCGACGACCCGGGACCAGTGCTCGACCCCGTCGAAGATCACCGCGTACGGGAGATACCGGGAGAACAGCTCCACCCGGTGCTGCTCGGGCACCTCCCCGAGATCACCGGAGAACAGGTACTCGCGGAAACCCAGCGTGTGCGCCAGCGCGGCCGAGCCCTTGGCGGTCTTGGCGGGCATGTACTGCCCGCCGACGGCCAGGGCGCCGCCCGCGATGACCAGCGCCAGGCCCAGCAGTCCGTACGTGGTGAACCAGGCGAGCGCGACCGTGGCCAGCAGGCCCAGGCCGATGAGGGCCACGCCGATGACGGTCCAGCGCGTACGCTCGGTGTCGGGACGGCGGGCGAACCACCCCTGCGTCACCACGTCGGTGTAGAGGGCGTCGCGGACCTTGCCCAGATGGCTGGCGAACGAGCCGGACAACTGGGACAGCAGCACCATGTCGCGCCCGTCGAAGATGGCGTCGTAGAGCGCCCGCTCGTACGGCAGCAACGTGTTGACCGGCGCGTTCGGCAGCCTGACCAGCGTCCAGTCGGGCGCGTCGTAGGCCTGCCGCGGCTGCTCGTCGATCCGCAGGTAGCCGCGGACCGCGAGGTCCACGATCGTCGCGGTGACGTCGACCACGTCGGCCTGTTCGTCCACCAGCGTGCCGATCTGGCCGGGCCGTACCCCGTCGGGCGGGGAGAAGTGCCCGTTCTGCACGGGTGCGACCGTGTTCCGCTCGTTTCCGGCGGCTACCCGGGAGTCGCGTCCGCGCGTCCAGTAGAGCAGGCCGACGCCGCCGAGCAGGAGCACCAGCAGGGCGGCGAGCGCGCCGCCGGTGACGGCGTTCAGTGTGAAGGCGCCGGCCAGCGAGAAGCGACGTTCCAGGATCGGCGCGCCGCTGGTGGAGCCCTTGGTGTAGCCGACGACCACGGTCAGCGCCTGGCCGGGGCCCACGTTCTGCTGCTCGAAGGCGGCCTCGGTGGCGCCGTGGTCCATGGAGGCGGACGTGCAGCCGATGGCCGAGGTCAGCTCGCCGGCGAAGCACGACAGGTTCTGCACCTGGCCGGGGCCGCTCACCTTGACCGTCGCCTTGGTGACCGGCGTGCTCCAGCCGTTCACCGCGAACCAGCGCAGCTCCTCGATCGCGCCCGCGGGCGTCACGGCCCCCTTGACGTCGTACTCGACGGTGCCGGGCGCCTTCATGGTCAGCACGTCGCCGGCGAGCGTGCCGCCCTTGACGTTCGAGATCTGGTACAGCCGGTCGTTGTCGTCGTCGAACCGCGTCCTGGTGAGGAACGTCCGCTTGAGCTCCCCCGAGCCGCCGCTGATCTTCTCCACCACGTGCAGTGTGCCGTTCTTGGCGAGGCTCATGGTCACCTCGTCGGTGATCCCGGCCGCCGCCGTGGCGGGGACGGCGGTCAGCGATAGAGCGACGGCCCCCAGTATGGCCAGCGTGCGCCTGATACCCGTCATGGCGGCACATCGTAGCGGTTCATACACCTTGCGCGGGCAAGCGGGATCAATCCAGCGTGATGCCGTTGGCGGCCCGCTCGACGCTCTCCGGAGCTGCAGCCTGGCCCGGGTTCTCCAGGGCGAGCGCCTGGTTGAGCTCGACGAACGGCCGCATCCGTGCCTCGTAGCGCTCGAACGCCTCGTTCGTGTCCCTGGCCAGCTCCTGGGCCAGCACGTACGCGCCGACCATGGCCAGGCTGGTGCCCTGACCGGACAGCGGCGAGGCGCAGTAGCCCGCGTCGCCGATCAGCGTGACCCGGCCCTGGGACCAGCGGTCCATCCGGACCTGCGCCATGGAGTCGAAGTAGAAGTCGTCGGCTTCCCACATCGCCTTCAGCAGCCGGGGCGTCTCCCAGCGCAGCTCCGCGCAGTGCTCCTCGATGAGCCGCTTCTGCTGCTCGACGTCGCGGTAGTCGTAGGCGATGGGTTCCGAGCCGAAGCCGATGTTGACTCGGATGGAAGCGTTGCCGGGGGCGGTGTAGAGACCGAACCCGGCGTCGCCCTCCCGGTGCCACACCTGCCAGCGGTCCAGCTCGAGGAAGTTGTCGGCGCTGTAGATCGCCACGTACATGCCGAGGTGGTTGATGAACCGCGACTCCTCGCCGAACACCAGCCCGCGCACGTTGGAGTGCAGCCCGTCGGCGCCGACCACGTAGTCGAAGCGCCGCCTTAGGCCGCTCTCGAACGTCACCAGGACTCCCTGGTCGTCCTGGTCCAGCGCCGCGATCGAGTCGCCGTAGAGGTATTCCGTGCCTTCGGCCGAGGCGGCGATGACGAGCGCGGTCAGGTCGTCGCGCATGAGCTCGATGTCGGGGCTGTCCAGCCGGCCGCCGCTGACCGTCTCCTCGGTGGTGCGCATCAGCTCGTTGCCGTCACCGTCGACCATCGACATGCCGCGCATGTCGGTTTTCAGGGCTCTCGCCTGCTCCAGGATGCCCATGCGCGCGGCCACCTCCAGCGCGGCTCCCCGGATGTCGATCGCCTGGCCGCCCCGGCGGGGCTCGGGGGCGCGTTCGACGATGGTCACGTCGAAACCGTGCTCGCGCAGCCAGTAGGCCAGGACGGGGCCGCCGATGCTGGCGCCGGAAATGAGGACGTTCATGGCGGGGTCTCCCTTGTCGGTTGTTGACGCTGTACGAGGTGAATGTACGGCGTACAGACATGGTTTGCAACAGGGATTCTGCTAATCTCTGTACTAGTACAGGGTTGAGGGAGGTCGGATGGTCGAGGAAGCGGCGCCGCCGTACGTGCGGATCGTCGATGACATCAAGCGCCGCATCGCGGACGGCGAGTTGCGGGCCGGGGATCGGGTGCCCTCCACCCGGCAACTGGCCAGGGACTGGGACGTCGCGCTGGCCACCGCCGCCAAGGCGCTGGCCCGGCTCGCGCAGCTGGGCGTGGTCGTGGCCGAGCCACGCGTCGGCACGGTCGTCGCCGGGACGCCGGGCCGGTCACCACGACGCCAGCACGGCGACCCCGACGAGGCAGGCCGCGACGCGAGCCACGGCCCTCCGCACGGCCCTCCGCACGGCCCTCCACACGGCCCTCCACACGGCCCTGCGCATGACCCGGCGCGTGATTCCGGGCGTGACCGGGGACGCGACCCCGTGCGTGACTCCGGGCGGGATGCGGCACGGGATCTGACGCGTGATCGGGTCGTGCGGACCGCCATCGAGATGGCCGACGCGGAGGGGTTGCCCGCGCTGTCCATGCGCGGCGTGGCGAGCCGGCTCGGCGTGGCCACCATGTCGCTCTACCGTCACGTGGGCAGCAAGGACGACCTGGTCGAGCTGATGATCGACCAGGTGCTCGGCGATTTCCCGCTCCCCGCCGAGCCCCCGGACGGCTGGCGGACCCGACTGGAGGTGGCGGCCCGTGCGCAATGGGCGGCCTACCGGCGGCACCCGTGGATGGCCCGCGTCACCTCGCTGGCCCGGCCGCTGCCGTCACCCAGCCTGCTCAAGCACACCGAATGGGCACTGGCGGCGATCGACGGCCACGGCCTCGACCCGGAGACCATGATGCACGTGCACATCCTGATGTACACCTACGTTCAGGGCATCGCCGCCCACTTCGAGTCGGAGGTCCGGGCGCGGGCCACGACCGGCCTCACCGACGACGAATGGATGCGGGCCCAGGACGACCAGCTGACGGCCATCGTCACGTCGGGGCCCTACCCCACATTCGTCGACGTCGTCGCGCGCATGGGGGGCGACTTCGACTTCGACTTCGACCGGCTCTTCGAGTTCGGCCTGCGGTCGCTGCTCGACGGATTGGCCGGGATCATCGAGAAGGACTAGTCGGAGATCGCGATGCGGAGGCGGCGGAAGCCGCGTCCCTTGCTCTCGATCTTGGCCACCCTGATGTGCCCGATCTGCTTCGTCGAGGCGACGTGCGTGCCGCCGTCGGCCTGGGTGTCCAGCCCGACGATGTCGATGATCCGGACGTCGGCCACGTGCTCCGGCACCAGGTTCGTCGCCGTCCGGATGATGTCCGGGATCTCGAAGGCCTCCTGACGCGGCAGCACCCGTACGTCGATCCGCCGGTCCGCGACGATCTCGGCGTTGCACGCGTCCTCGACCGCCTCCTTGAAGCCCGGCGGCACCTCCGGCAGGTTGAAGTCCATCCGCGCGCTCAGCTCGTCCATGTTGCCGCCCGTCACCAGCGACCCGTAGTCGCGGAACACGACGCCGCACAGGACATGGAGCCCCGAGTGGGTACGCATGAGGGCCGAGCGGCGTTCGTCGGCCACCGCCCCCTGGACGACCGTGCCGACCGGCGGGATCGGGTCGCCCTCTGCCGGAATCAGGTGCAGATCATCGGATTTGCGCACCCCGACGATCCGGGTTTCCACTCCCTGCCAGAGCAGAACTCCGTGATCTGCCGGTTGGCCGCCTCCGCCCGGATAGAATGCCGACTTGCTCAGGACGATCCCGTCGGGTGTGGATTCCAGGACGACGGCTTCGAAGTCGCGCAGATTCTGATCCGACAATTCGAGCCGTTGTGTCCGCCCGTGGAGGTCATGAGTCATGTCGGCAGCTTAAAGCCCCGAGGTGGTTATGCGCGGCCTGCTGGATCGAGCCCTGATCGCACCGGCTGTCGCGATATTGGGGATTTGTTGCGCGATATCGGGATGCGGCAGCGGAGCCGGTGAAGCGTGGCCGAGCCCCGCGCAGCTCCGCTCCGAAACCCCCGCGCCGATGCACGGCTGGCCGTCGGCGAGCGGATCGGCCGCGCCCGTCGTGATGTTCGTCGGCGACAGCTTCACGGTCGGCTCCGGCCCGGTCCCCACCTGGCGGACCTACGCCGCCGAGTCGGCCCGGCTGCTGGGCTGGCAACCGGTCATCGCGGGCGCGGGCGGCACCGGCTATCTCAACAAGGGTCGTGTCGGCCGTACGTTCCGGCAGTCGTTCGAGGCCGAGCTGGCCTGGCGGCCCGCACCCGACCTGCTGATCATCTCAGGCGGCCACAACGACTGCCGCTGGTCCGCGGAGAGCGTGCGGCGGGCGGCGGAGGGCCTCGTCTCCGAGGCGAGGGCTCACTGGCCGCGAACCCGCATCGTCATGATCGGCCCCATCTGGCTGCGAGACACCCCGCGCAAGGCTTATCGGGTGCGTGACGCCCTGTCAGGCTTGGCCCAGCAGGAAGCCATCCCCTTCCTGGACCCGCTCAACGAACCCCGGATCACCGGCACCCCATCAGGCCAGTTGCTCCCCGACAGGATCCATCCGACCGCCGAAGGCCATTTCCAGGTGGCCAGATGGCTGACGGACGCCATCGGCCGACTGCCGAAGGGGGAGGATCACCAAGGTCCGTAAGGGCCGTTGTTGCCGCCACGCCCGCCCATGCCCTTGACGGCGGGCTTGACGTCGACGATATAGACCGTCGCCGCGATGACGGCGATGATCGAGAAGAATCCCAGCCCGATCCCGATGAACTGCGTGCCGCCCACGATCATGAAGGCGTTGTAGTAGTCCCACGCGCCCGCGGCGGCGAACAGCGTGGCCAGGATCAGGATGATCAGCCAGAGGTTCTTCTGCAGCTTGCCGGCCGACACGAACGCGTTGGTCGGCACCCGTAGCGCGTGCACCAGCGCATAGATCGACATGCCGAGGATGCCGGCCGCGAGCAGCAGAAAGAGGAGATTCAGCCCGCCGTTGATCATTTCCATGTGAGTCCGCCCAACGCTCGCGATGAAACGGCCCCAGCCTAGTAGGCACCCCTGACAAACGAGCACCCCCAACGCGGAAAGGCCCGTCTCGATGGAGACGGGCCTTCGCCGACGGTCAGGCCTTGGGCGTGGTGGCCTTGGTGGTGGTCTTGGTGGTGCGAGGCTTCTTGACGGGGGTGGCGACGGGCGGCTCGGCGGCCTCCGACACCTCCTCCAGCTCCAGCGCGGCCTCGCCGCTCGCCTTGCTGACGACCTTGCGCCCACGGGTGGCGAAGTCCTCGTAGACCTCGGTGGCGAGAACGGTCAGCTGGTCGGCGTAGGTGCGCGCCTTCTCGGGGAACTCCTTGGCGAAGCCCTCGGCCTTGTCGGCGTAGGTGCGGGCCTTCTCCGGCAGGTCCTTGGCGATCTCGGCGCGGCGGGACTGCAGCTTCAGCAGCTGCTCGGGCAGCTCGCGCAGCTTCTCCACGGCGTAGTCGCCCACGCCCGCAACCGCGTAGAAAGGCTTGGAGTCGGTGAGCTTCTTGACCTCGGTGGCCAGCGTCATGGGTTAACCTTCCTTGGTTTCCTGGTTGGCGGTGCCGTTGCCGGTGGACGCCGCAAAAGGCTCAAGCGCGGCGAGATATTCCTCGGGCAGCGGCTCGTCGTCCGATTCGGAGTCGTGCCGGAGATGAGCGTTCTGGGAGGTCTGCTCATCTTCGGCGCGCTTCTCTTTGCGGAACGACTCATAAATGTCGATCAGCACCTGGCGTTGCCGCCCGCTCAGGAGCGGGTCGGCGCGGATCGCGGTGATCACGTCACTCGGCGGCTCGCGATCCTCGATGAGGCCCGCTTGCACGTAGAGCGCCTGCGAAGAGATGTGCAGGCCTTTGGCGATCTGGTTGAGGATCTCCGCGCTCGGCTTACGCAGACCGCGCTCGATCTGGCTGAGATAAGGGTTGGACACCCCTGCGGCCGTCGCGAGCTGGCGCAGCGAGATCTTCGCCTGCTGCCGCTGCTCGCGGATGTATTCGCCGATCGAGCCGACCTTCGGTAGTGCCATACCGATAGTCTGCCTCAGAGTGCTTGCAATTGCAAACGCTGAGCTAGCACCTGCAAGCGTCAGAGCTGGATGGTCCAGAGGAACGGCGTGGCTGTGACCAGCGTCACGGACAGCGCGATGATCCCGTAGCGCGCCGCGGCGGGCAGCGAGGGACCCGGCTTGATCAGGCGGTCCACCCTGGCCATGACGTTCTTGGCGTGCACGCCGAGCATGCCCTGCGGGGTCGGCATGGCGCCCGCCGTACCGAACCTGAGCAGGGCGGTGGCCAGCCTGCGCGGCGAGCAGTAGCGGCGCGCGCGGTCGTCGGCGGCCATCTCGATGAGCAGCTCGACCTGCCCCTGCGCGTCGGAGGCCACCTTGGACCAGGGCAGTGCCCGGCGCAGCGCGGCGAACGGCAGCAGCACCAGGTCGTGGCGCTCCCGTACGTGCGCGGCCTCGTGCGCGAGCACGGCCGTGAGCTCGTCGTGGGACAGCAGCTTGAGCGCGCCCTCGCTGACCACCACCTGCGAACGCAGCCCCGGCACGCAGTAGGCCGCCGCGCTCGGATGGTCGAGCACCCGCACGCCGGGCACGCCCGGGTCGTCGCGGGCGATCAGGGCGAGCAGCACGCGGTGGCGCCGGCGGGCCCGCAGGGCCTGCACGCCCGCGGTGATCAGCACCACGACGAGCACGGCCAGCGCGGCCAGCCCGGCGATCATCGCCGCCACGTGCAGCGCGTCCCAGCTCTGGCGCGGGGGCTCGCCGCTCGCGAAGGCGATCATGCTCTGCAGCACGCCCACCTCGTACGGCTGGACGGCGTAGGCCAGCATGGCGCCCGTCGTGGCCAGGCCCCAGGCCACGCCCAGGGACTGCCAGAGAATGATGGCGATCCGAGGCGCCCGTGACGTCCAGCGAGCGGTCGTGAGACGCCAGGAGCCGAGCCCGCACGCCATGGCGAGCGCTGCCAGCGTCACTGCCGTGATCACTCGTCCTCCAGCTCCGTGAGAGCTCTCCGCAGGATGTCCGCCTCCGAGCCCGACACGGCCTGGGCGAAGCGGGTGAGGGCGGCCGAGCGGTCGCCCGTCAGGTCCAGAGCCTCCAGCATAAGCTCAGCGATGTACGCGTCGCGGCTCGCCGCCGGTTCGTAGCGCCAGGCGCGGCCGTCGCGGGTCCGCTCGAGGAACCCCTTGCGGGTCAGACGGTCGAGGACGGTCATGACGGTGGTCGGGGCCAGATCGCGGTCGGCTATGAGACGGCCGACCTCACGGGCCGTCAGCGCGCTGTTCTCCGCCCAGATGATGTCCATGATGCTGCGTTCGAGCTCGCCAAGACCCTTCACACTCATCAGCGTAGTACTACAAAGCGTCGAGCAGCCATCCGGGATGCTGGTGAGATGGACATCACGCTCGTCCAGGGGGACATCACCGCGCAGACAGTCGACGCGATCGTCAACGCCGCCAACTCCTCGCTGATGGGCGGGGGCGGGGTCGACGGCGCGATTCACCGGCGGGGCGGCCCGGAGATTCTGGCCGAATGCCGGGCACTGCGGGCGTCCCACTACGGAAAGGGACTGCCGGCGGGGCAGGCCGTGGCCACGACCGCCGGACGGCTCGACGCGACCTGGGTGATCCACACCGTCGGGCCGGTCTATTCGCGGACGGATGATCGATCCGGCGTCCTGGCCTCGTGCTATCGCGAGTCGCTCCGCGTCGCCGACTCGCTGGGGGCCCGGTCGGTGGCCTTTCCGGCGATCTCGACCGGCATCTACGGGTGGCCGCTGGACGACGGCGCCCGCATCGCGCTGCGTACTGTGCGGGAGTTTTCCACAGCTGTGGACGAGGTGCGGTTCGTGCTGTTCGACGCGGTGGCCTACACCGCTTTCCAGGCGGCTCTTTAGAGCGGCGCCACTGCCTCCCAGGGGAGGGTCAGTTCCCCCAGGCGCCACCGGGCAGTGCCGCCCAGTGGCGGAGTCCGATGGATGGGCCAGGTGCCCGCCAGGACGTCCACGGCGGCCAGCCAGCGCTGCCTGCGGCCGTGGGCGCCATAAGGGGCGGCTCTCGCCCAGGCTCGGTCGAAGTCGCTCAGGAACGCATGGATGCGCTCGCCTGGGACGTTCCGGTGGATGAGGGTCTTCGGCAGGCGGTCGGCCAGGTCCGAAGGGCGGTCGAAGGCATCGAACCTGGCCGACAGGGTGAGCGTGCGCGGTCCGGTCCGATCCACCCCGGCCCAGATCGCCCGGTGGCCGGTCTCCGAGCAGGTGCCCTCCACCAGCACGCCGCCGGGGGCCAGCTTGCCGCGCAGCGCCTCCCAGTAGCGCCAGGCGTCCGCCTCGCCGTACTGCCTGAGCACGTTGAAGGCCCTGATCAGCACCGGGGGACGGGAGACCGGCAGCTCGAAGCCGCCCAGCGCGAAGCTCAGGCCCGGGCGCTCGTACGGCTTGGCCAGGGCGACCCGCGCGGGGTCGATCTCGATGCCCACCACCTCGATGTCGGCGCTGATCCGGCGCAGCCTCGTGAAGAGCTCCAGCGTGGTGGTGTGGGAGGCGCCGTAGCCGAGGTCCACGGCCAGCGGCCGGGCGGCGCCGCGCAGCACGCGGCCGTGCGCGGCGGCGATCCACCGGTCGGCGCGCCGCAGCCGGTTGTGCCCGGTCGTCCCTCGGGTGATGGAGCCGACCGGCCTAGCCACCGACGCGGTGCACCTTGTGCTGGGCGGCCTGGGCGCGCGGGCGCATGACCACGCGGTCGATGTTGACGTGCGCGGGCCTGGTGACGCACCACGCGATCGCGTCGGCCACGTCGTCGGAGGACAGCGGGTCCGGTACGCCCTGGTAGACGCGGGCGGCGGCCGCCTCGTCGCCGCGGAAGCGGGTGACCGCGAAGCCCTCGCTCTGGACCATGCCCGGCGCGATCTCCACGACGCGCACCGGCTGCCCGACCAGCTCGAGCCGGAGCGTCTCGGCCATCGACCGCTGTGCCTGCTTGGCCGCCACGTAGCCGCCGCCGCCCTCGTACGCCACCAGGGCCGCGGTCGAGGTGAGCATCACCAGCACCCCGTCGCCCGACTCGACGAGCTTGGGCAGCAGGGCCTGCGTCATGCGCAGCGACCCGATGACGTTCGTGTCGTACATCCGCTGCCAGTCGTCGATCAGTCCCTCGGCCACCGTCTCCATGCCGAACGCGCCGCCGGCGTTGTTGACCAGGACGTCACAGCGGTCGAGCGAGGCCGCCAGCGCGTCCACCGACTCCTGAGAGGTCACGTCCAGGGACACGGGGCGGATCCCGGGCACTTCGGCGGCCAGCTTGTCCAGCCGGTCCTGCCGTCGCGCGCCCGCCACCACGTCATAGCCTTCGGCGGCCAGCCGCCTGGCCGTCGCCTCACCGATCCCGCTGCTCGCGCCTGTCACCACAGCCGTCTTCTTCATGGCTCACATCTTGCCAGCCCACTCATGACACCCCGCTTGTCGGGAATGTCGGAATGTTCGGCATAGTTGTACTTCTTCTGGAGGTGGTGTCGGGTGAGGCGACGGCGGGTCAACCGGGTCGCGACCATCAGCATGCACACGTCTCCCCTGGAGCAGCCCGGCACGGGCGACGCCGGCGGGATGAACGTGTACATCGTCGAATCGGCCAAGCGGCTGGCCGAGTCCGGCGTCGAGGTGGAGATCTTCACCCGGGCCACCAGCGGAGACCTGCCACCGGTGGCCGAACTCGCCCCCGGCGTCCTGGTACGCCACCTGACCGCCGGCCCGTACGAGGAGCTGACCAGGGCCGACATGCCCGCTCAGCTCTGCGCGTTCCTCTCGGGCGTGCTGCGGACCGAGGCGATGTACGACCCGGGTCGCTATGACGTCATCCACTCGCACTACTGGCTGTCCGGACAGGTCGGCTGGCTGGCCAAGGAGCGCTGGGGCGTGCCGCTCGTGCACACCATGCACACCATGGCCAAGGTGAAGAACCTGCTGCTGGCCGCGGACGACCAGCCCGAGCCGCAGGCCCGCGTGGTGGGCGAGCAGCAGGTCGTGGAGATCGCCGACCGGCTCGTGGCCAACACCGGTGACGAGGCGAGCGAGCTCATCGAGCTGTACGGCGCGCCGGAGGAACGCGTCGCGGTCGTGAATCCGGGTGTCAACCTCACCCTCTTCCAGCCCGCTTCACAGGGCGCCGCCCGGCGCCGGCTCGGCCTGCCGCAGAACGCGCACGTGCTGCTGTTCGTGGGCCGGATCCAGCCGCTCAAGGCCCCCGACGTGCTGCTGCGCGCCGCCTCGCGGATGCTCATCGACGACCCCTCGCTGCGCGGCCGCCTGGTCGTGGCGTGCGTGGGCGGTCCGTCGGGCAACGGCCTGGCCAGGCCGTCCCTCCTCGTCGAACTCGCCGCCGAGCTGGGCATCTCCGACGTCGTCCGGCTGGTGCCGCCGGCGCCGCAGCACGAACTGGCCGACTGGTACCGCGCGGCCGACGTGACCGTCGTGCCCTCCTACAGCGAGTCGTTCGGCCTCGTCGCCCTGGAGTCACAGGCCTGCGGCACCCCTGTGGCCGCGGCCGCCGTGGGCGGGCTGCGCACGGCCGTACGGGACGGCGTGTCCGGGGTGCTCGTGGACGGCCACGACTCGCACGAGTGGGCGCGGGCGCTGCGCCGCTTCGTCACCGCTCCGGCCTGGCGCGACGGCCTGTCGGCCGGCGCCCGGGCGCACGCGGCGGCGTTCGGCTGGCAGGCCACGTCGTCTCACCTGATGGAGGTCTACGCGGCCGCCGTCGCCGACCTGAACAGGTTGCCGGTCGCCGTCATTTCGTAGGCTGTACGACATGCGCGATGTCGTAGAAACCGCGCTCAAGGCCGCGGACGTCTCCTTCGACGAGCCGCGACCAGGGGCGTTCCTGGTGAAGCTACCCGGGCAGCACAAGCTCGCCACGATGACGTGGTTGATCATCGGCGATCAGGCGCTGCACGTCGAGGCGTTCTTCTGCCGCCAGCCTGACGAGAACCACACCGAGTTCTACAAGTGGCTGCTCGCCAAGAACGGCGGCATGTACGGCGTGCACTTCTCCATCGACACCGTCGGCGACGTCTACCTCGTCGGCCGGGTGCCGCTCACGGCGATCACCGAGGAGGAGATCGACCGGCTGCTCGGCTGCGTGCTGACCTACTCCGACGACTGGTTCGACCGGGCGCTGGAGCTCGGCTTCGCCTCGTCGATCAGGCGCGAGTGGGAATGGCGCGCCAAACGCGGCGAGTCGCTGGCCAATCTGCAGGCGTTCGCCCGTTTCGCGGATCCGGCGCGGAACGGTGGCTGAGGCCCGCCATAGGATTGCCCGCATGGCGACTTTGGTGCTGCTACGGCACGGCGAGAGTGACTGGAACGCGAAAGGCCTGTTCACCGGATGGGTGGATGTGAGCCTCTCGGCCAAGGGCGAGGACGAGGCCCGCCGGGGCGGCAAGCTCCTGGTGGAGGCCGGCGTGCGGCCCGATGTGGTCCACACCAGCCTGCTGACCAGGGCCATCCAGACGGCCCAGCTCGCCCTGGGCGAGGCCGACCTGCTCTGGCTGCCGGTCAAGCGCTCGTGGCGGCTCAACGAGCGCCACTACGGCGCGCTCCAGGGCAAGAACAAGGCGCAGACGCGCGAGGAGTTCGGCGACGAGCAGTTCATGCTCTGGAGGCGCTCCTTCGACGTCCCGCCGCCCCCGATCGCCGACGGCGACGAGTACTCCCAGGCGGGCGACCCGCGTTACGCCCTGCTGCCGCCCGAGCTCATGCCGCGCACCGAGTGCCTCAAGGACGTCGTCGACCGCATGCTGCCCTACTGGTACGACGAGATCGTCCCGGATCTCGCGGCCGGGCGCACCGTGCTGGTGGCGGCGCACGGCAACTCGCTGCGCGCGCTGGTCAAGCACCTCGACGGCATCCCCGACGAGGAGATCGCCGGACTCAACATCCCCACGGGCATCCCGCTGCGCTACGAACTGGACGACGAGTTCCGGCCGCTCAAGCGCGGCGGCGAATACCTCGACCCCGAGGCGGCGAAGGCGGCGATCGAGGCGGTCGCCAACCAGGGCCGCTGACACCCTGGGTGGGGCGCGTACGAGCGCCCCACCGATGTCAGCTCGGGCGGGCGCCCGTCACCAGGTAGACGACGTCACCGGCCACGCGGACCGCGTGGTCGGCGTAACGCTCGTAGTAGCGGCCGATCAGCGTGATGTCGATGGCCGGCTCCACGCCGTGCGGCCATTCCTTGGACAGGATGTTCCTGAACAACCGCCGGTGCAGCTTGTCCATGGCGTCGTCGTCGGACTCGAGCTCCAACGCCGACTCCACGTCCTGTGAGGCGATGCAGCTACCCGCCTTCGTGACCAGGGTCTCGGCGATCTGGCCCATCTGCAGGATCGTGGGCCGCACCTCCGGCGGGATCGCCGTGTCGGGGTGGCGCAGCCGCGCGACCTTGGCCACGTGCACTGCCAGGTCGCCCATACGCTCCAGGTCCGTGCCCATCCGCAGAGCCGTGATCACCATCCGCAGGTCGACGGCCACCGGCTGCTGCCTGGCCATCAGCTCGAAGATGGACGTCTCGATCTCCTCGAACGTCGCGTTCACCTCCGCATCCCGGGAGATCACGCTCTCCGCGATCTGGAGGTCGGAGTCGAGCAGGGCGGTGGTGGCCCGGGAAATGGCCGAGCGGACCAGCGTGGTCATCAAGACCAGCTTGTTAGTCAGGGAATCGAGTTCTTCATGGTATGCGTCGCGCATGCCGTCAACCTACGTGGATCTCGATGAACGAACTCCTACCACGAGATGAACTTTCCCAGAAAGAGACGTTCATCCCCAGGTGAGAGGGGTGCCCCTTGGGGAAGGCCACCTACCATCGAAGACATGAGTGAGATGGCCATGAGCTTGACGGCCCTGGCGGGGTTCGTCGTGGGAGCGCTGGCGGTCCTGTTCTACCGCAACCAGGTCGAGGCCCAGAGCAGGACCGCGACGGCCGGCGACCAGGAGCCCGGCGCCCTCCCGCAGGGCGTGGCCTCGGTCCTGGCCGTGCTGCCCTCGTCCGCGGTCGTGCTCGACGCGCACGACCGCGTGCTGCGAGCCAGCTCGGCCGCCCGCGCGTTCGGGCTGGTCAAGGGCGACCGGTTGATGGCCGCCGAACTCCTCGCCCTGGCCCGCCAGGTACGACGGGACGGCGAGATCCGGGAGAGCGAGATCGACGTCGCCGGGCACAAGTTCGGCCAGGAGATCACGAACTTCGCGGTCCGCGTGGCGCCGCTCGGCTCGTACGGCCAGGTCCTGGTGCTCGCCGAGGACCAGACCGAGCGGCGCAGGGTCGAGGCCGTCCGCCGCGACTTCGTGGCGAACGTCAGCCACGAGCTCAAGACCCCCGTCGGCGCGCTGAGCCTGCTCGCCGAGACCATCCAGGACGCCGCCGACGATCCCGAGGCCGTCACCCGGTTCGCCGGGCGCATGCAGCACGAGGCCGCCAGGCTCACCTACCTGGTGCAGGACCTGATCACGCTGAGCCGGATCCAGGGCGCCGAGCCCATCCCCACCCCCGGCCAGGTCTCGATCGACGAATCCATCAACGACGCCATCGACCACTGCAACACCAGGGCGATCGCCAAGGACATCACACTCGTCACCGGCGGCACCGAGGGCCTGCGCATCTGGGGAGACGACGAACTGCTCGTCACCGCCCTGCGCAACCTCATCGACAACGCCATCGCCTACAGCCCCGAACACACTCGGGTCGTCGTCAGCGTCAGACCGGCGGGCGACTCGGTCGAGATCAGCGTCAGCGACCAGGGCATCGGCATTCCGGAAGAATCCCTGGAACGCATCTTCGAACGCTTCTTCCGCGTCGACGCGGCCAGGTCCCGGGCGACCGGCGGCACCGGTCTCGGCCTCGCGATCGTCAAGCACGTCGCCGCGGCGCACGCCGGCGAGGTCTCCGTCTGGAGCAAGGAAGGCTCCGGCTCCACATTCACGCTGCGGCTGCCCGCATTCGGCGGCACCGCGGTGGTCGTTCCACCCCCGAACACCCTGGAGGCCGCAAAATGACCCGAGTTCTCGTGGTCGAGGACGAGGAGTCGTTCTCCGACGCCCTGTCGTACATGCTCCGCAAGGAAGGCTTCGAGGTCTCCGTCGCGGCGACCGGGCCGGAGGCACTCGACACATTCGACCGGAGCGGCGCCGACCTGGTGCTGCTCGACCTGATGCTGCCCGGCCTGCCGGGCACCGAGGTGTGCCGCTCGCTGCGGCAGCGTTCCAAGGTGCCGGTCATCATGCTGACCGCCAAGGACAGTGAGATCGACAAGGTCGTGGGCCTGGAGCTGGGCGCCGACGACTACGTCACCAAGCCGTTCTCTTCACGCGAGCTCGTCGCCCGCATCCGCGCGGTGCTGCGCCGCCAGGGCGACGTCGTGGACGAGCTGGAGTCGGCGGTGCTGGCCGTGGGGCCCGTGCGCATGGACGTCGACAGGCATGTGGTGGCCGTACGCGGCGAGCAGGTGCAGTTGCCGCTGAAGGAGTTCGAGCTCCTGGAGGTGCTGCTGCGCAACGCCGGGCGGGTGCTCACCCGGGGCCAGCTCATCGACCGGGTGTGGGGGGCCGACTATGTGGGTGACACCAAGACGCTCGACGTACACGTCAAGCGTCTGCGCGCCAAGATCGAGTCGGACCCGTCGAACCCGCGCTGCATCCTGACCGTGCGCGGGCTGGGCTACAAGTTCGACGCGGTGGAGAGCTGAAGATCTGAAGGGAGCCCCGGTACGTACCGGGGCTCCCGCTTTTTTGCTAGTGGGCCGCTTCGGTGGTCTCGGCGGAGGCCGAGGGCGACGGCGTCGGCGCGGCGGTCGCGTTGGGCGCCGGCGGGTAGTCCTTGAACTCGCGGCTGCGCGTGACCACAGGGACGTCCATGGACACGACCCCGGCGTTGGCGAACTGGAGGTCCAGGCGGATGCTCTCGCCGCCTCTGAGGGCCTTGGAGAGGCCTTCCAGCATGATCTGCGGGCTCGGCTTGCCGGTGTTGACGAGCTGGTTGCTCGGCAGCTGGATCGGCGCCGCCACCTTCGCGGTGGCCATGGTGCCGGCGCTGACCGCCGTGAGCGTGTCGGGGGCGCCGTTGGTGTTGAGGACGTTCAGGTAGACCGGGGCGGAGCCGCGCCAGGCGAGCTGCGCGCCGGAGTCGGGGCCGAGGATGAACGCCTGGGGGATCTGGATGCCGTGCATGCCGTAGTTCTTCGCCTGGTCGAAGAGAACCCCTGCCTCATTGGGTGCATACGGCTTGTTGGTGTTGGCGTCGAATCCGGCCGAACACCCGGCCAGCACAGGGGCGACCAGGAAGACGGCGGCGGCGACAATCCAGCGGCGGCGGGTCACGAGCGGGTTCTCCTAGGGTCTTGCACATGCGTGTAGGGCAGCGCCCACCATATCCATCCGAATCCATGGTCATATCCGCACCCCTGCAGGTCATTAGCTATGCGCGCATATGCGATTCATACAGTTGACCGCTTGTCAACCCCCAATATGCCGCTTTGACCTGCAGTTATGATGATTTCACTGTTCCGGGAGCCTGTGGATGCGTGGTACTCTGGAGTACAGCGGAAGGGGTACTTGTCACATGACTTTCCAGGTCGGCGACACTGTCGTCTACCCCCACCATGGGGCTGCTCGGATCGAAGCAATCACGAAGCGATCCATCAAGGGTGAGGAAAAGACCTACCTGGTGCTCAAGGTCGACAAGGGCGACCTTACCGTCCAGGTGCCAGCTGAAAACGCGGAACTAGTCGGCGTGCGCGACGTTGTCGGCCAGGAAGGCCTTGAGCGGGTTTTCGATGTTCTTCGGATGCCGCACACCGAGGAACCGACCAACTGGTCCCGGCGCTATAAGGCCAATCTCGAGAAGCTCGCGTCCGGCGATGTCAACAAGGTCGCCGAGGTGGTCCGGGATCTTTGGCGGAGGGACCGCGAGCGCGGCCTGTCCGCTGGTGAGAAGCGTATGCTCGCCAAGGCCCGTCAGATCTTGGTGAGTGAGCTGGCCCTCGCCGAGAAGACCAATGAGGACAAGGCGGAAGCCCTGCTCGACGAGGTCCTCAACTCCTGAACACGAAACTTCCACGGGTGGGCGTCGGAGTCGACGTCCACCCGTTCGTTTCAGGGCGAGATCTGCACCTCGCCGGCCTCTACTGGCCGGGTGAGACCGGACTCGCGGGCCACTCCGACGGCGATGCCGCCGCGCACGCGGCCTGCGACGCCTTGTTGTCCGCCGCCGGGCTCGGTGATCTCGGCGGCCTGTTCGGCACCGCCGATCCACGCTGGGCGGGCGCCTCGGGTGTCACCCTGCTGGCGGAGGCCGCGCGCCAGGTGCGTTCGGCGGGCTTCGAGATCGGCAACGTGGCCCTCCAGGTCATCGGTAACCGGCCCAAGCTGGCTCCGCGCCGTACGGAGGCCGAGAAGGCGCTCAGCGCCGCTCTGGGGGCGCCTGTGAGCGTCAGCGCGACCACCACGGACGGGCTCGGGCTGACCGGGCGCGGCGAAGGGGTGGCGGCCATCGCGACCGCGCTCGTTGTTCTCTAGCGCTTGGTCAACCTGTGGCCGGACTGCCGCGTCCTTTACCGGGATGCGTGAGGGTATCCCGGCGGGTGCGGCCTCCGGCCCGCCGAGTCGAACGGGGCGGCGGTCCGTTACTGGCGCGGTACGGATCGCCGCCTTCCCATGGGTAGCTTCCCGATATGTCGGGTAGGTCCTCCAAAGACATGTGGAACGTCTTCGGGGGGAGCAACACATGATCGGCGCGATTGTTTCCGCAGTCGTCATCGGCGCCATTGTCGGAGCGCTGGCCCGGCTGATAGTGCCCGGCAAGCAGAACATGTCCATCGGCCTGACATTGATCGTCGGCATCGTGGCGGCTCTGCTCGGCACGCTCATCGCCCAGGCGTTCGGCTGGGCCGACACCAGGGGCATCGACTGGATCGAACACATACTCCAGCTCGCCCTGGCCGTCCTCGGAGTCCTGATCGTCACCAAGATGACCACCGGGAAGAGCGGCCGCGCCGGAGGAACCCCGATCTGACCTGCCGTTTCGAGCCGACAACGCATATTCGCCGATGCTCGGGTACTGATCTCTCCCGAGAGTGAACGGCTCACTCTCACTGGGAGGTTTGGTCATGACAATCCAGTCCATCCTTGGCGCCATCGTGATCGGCGCCGTGATCGGCGCCCTCGGTCGTCTGCTGCTTCCCGGCAGACAGGCCATCGGGTGGATCCTCACCATCGTCGTCGGTATCGTCGCCGCCCTGGTGGGCACGCTCATCGCCCAGGTCCTCGGCGTCGCCACCACCAATGGCATCGACTGGATCGAACTGGTCATGCAGGTCGTTCTCGCCGTTGTCGGTGTCGGGCTCGTGGCTGGGCTGCGGCGGGGCAGCGGTACGAACGTTTAGACGATGGCTAGACGGTCCCGTGACCGTGCCGGATCCCCTTCGGCGCGGGACGGTACGCGAAGACCCGCCCGGTGCTCACACCGGGCGGGTCTTCTACTCATTCCTCTGGGGGGAGGGGCGTGCTGCGGAGCCTGCCTGAGGGGGCTGGGGCGTCGTCTTCTATGACCGGGTGTGGGGCGGTGTCCTCCAGGTCCCGGTCTTCGAGTGAGCGGGCGGTGGCGGCCTCGGCCGGGTCGGCGGCTTCCGGGCCGTGGTCGGGGTCGGGGCTGGCTGGTTCTTGGGTTGTGCGGGCTGATGTGTCCGGGGTGTCGCTGAAGACGCGGACCGGTTGGGTGTCGGTGTCTCGGTCGGAGACGGCGGGGGTGCGGGGGTGGACCAGGACGTCGGTCGGCTTGATCCGATCACCCCAGCGCACGGGGCGCTTGAGCTCGGGTTCCGGCTCTGGCTGTGAGGTGCGGGCCGCGGTTTCTGGCCGTGGTTCCCGGGATGTGTCGGGCCGGGATTCTCCGCCTGCCACGGGCGCTGCCTCGCTGTGGCCCGCCGCGTGGTGGTCTGTCGCCTGGTGGTCTGTCTCCGGGGCCGGCTCGGGCTCTCGGCTGAGGCGGGGCTCCGGCTCCGGCCGGGGGTCCTCGTAGGTGGGTTCCTGAGCGCGCTTGCGGAGACCACGGCGGAGTTTCGGCGCCCGCGTGGGAGCGTCGCCGACTTGCGATCCCGTGCGCCCGCTCGGCTCCGTGCGTTCACCTGGCTCGGTGCGTGTGCTCGGCTCGGTCCTTCCGCCTGACTCAGTCCGTCCGCCTGGCTCGGTGCGGGCGCCTTGCTCGGTACGGCTGCCCGGCTCCGGCTCCTGCCACGGCGCGGTGGCCCGCGAGGCCGTACTCGCTCGCTGGGCATCGTCCTCTTTGCGGGCCTGGGCGCGGGGATCCGGCTCAGGCGGCAGGTCGTCGGCCTGCTGGCGTGGCCGTGGCGGCGCTCCCGGCTCCGTGAGCGCCTCACGATCGCGACGGTCCTCGAACTCCGGCTCCTGGTCCGGGGTGGCGGGCCAGCGGGTCACCTGGGCGGAGATGGGCGGGGTCTCTGGAGCGGCCGTGGGGCCGACGACCGGTGTGGTCTCCAGCACGGGGTGAAGCGGTTGGGTGAGCGGCGGCGGCGTGTCGGCGGGGCGGCCCCGGTGGAAGGGCACGATGTCCTGCTCCGCCGTACCGTCGTCATCGTCGTCCATGGACGTCCTGCGGCCCTGAACGTGCTTGATGAGCAGCAACCACAGCCAGAGGGCGAGCGCCAGCATGACCCACGGGGCGAGCGCCACCCCCACCGCGAGAGGTTGTACGTCGAGCTGGACCTGGAGCGCCGGCGCGACGTTCGACGCGGCCGCGGCCACGATGAGCAGGACCAGCACGACCGCGGCCTGGGCGCGTACCAGCAGGTGGGCCGAGCGCAGCAGGAGGACGCCGATCAGCGCGACGACCAGGAGCGCGTCGAAGCCGGCCGGATAGAGGAAGGCGAGGTCGGGTCGGGACTCGCCACGGATGGCCAGTGCCCGCAGGTCGTCGAAGGAGAGCACGCAGGCGACCGCCGTGAGGCCGGCCACCGCGAGACCGGCGAGGGCGATGCCCAGGCGTCGGAGCGTAGAAGGGGGAGTCACGTCCATGGCGGTTCGAGCCTACAGAAGAATGGGGGTCAGGACCGATCAAGGGAGATACATGGCCGAGCTCTCAGAGGGCGTGCGCGAGCTGTTCGACGGGCCCAACTACGCGACGGTGACCAGCCTCAATCCCGACGGCGGGCCGCAGTCGACGGTCGTATGGGTGCGTACGGACGGAGACGACGTGCTCTTCTCCACCGCCAAGGGCCGGCGCAAGCCGCGCAACTTCGAGCGCGACCCCCGGGCCAGCCTGCTCATCATCGACCCGGCGAACCCCTACCGCTACGCCGAGGTGCGTGGTCACGTGACCATGGAGGACGACCCCGCCGGCGACCTCATCCAGGAGCTGTCGCACAAGTACACCGGTAAGCCCTGGGAGGACAAGCCAGGAGTTGAGCGGCTAATTGTCCGGATAAGCCCAGAGAAGGTCACCATGCGTGAGTGATTAAAGGGCCTGCGATGGTGGAGTAGGCGTTAGCCTTTCTTTCGTGAGCCTGCACATCTACGACACCAGCGCACGCGCCACTCGCGAATTCGTTCCGGTCGAAGCCGGCCGGGCGTCGATCTACCTGTGTGGGGCGACCGTGCAGGCTCCCCCGCACGTGGGGCACATCCGCTCAGGGGTCAACTTCGACGTGTTGCGCCGCTGGCTGCTGCGTTCGGGATATGAGGTGACGTTCTGCCGCAACGTCACCGACATCGACGACAAGATCATCCGGGTGGCCGCCGAGGACGGCGTCCCGTGGTTCACGGTCGCCGAGCGCAACCAGCGCGCCTTCACCTGGGCGTACGACACTCTCGGCTGCCTGCCCCCGACCGTCGAGCCCCGCGCGACCGGTCACGTGCCCGAGATGATCGTCCTGATGCAGCGGCTCATCGACCGCGGCCACGCCTACGCCTCGGGTGGCGACGTCTACTTCGACGTCGTCTCCTACGAGGACCGCTACGGCACTCTGTCCAACCAGAAGCTGGCCAACATGCGGCCGGCGGCCGACACCGACGACGAGTCGTGCAAGCGCGACCCGCGCGACTTCGCCCTCTGGAAGGGCGCCAAGCCCGGCGAGCCGACCTGGCCGACCCCCTGGGGCCCCGGCCGTCCTGGCTGGCACCTGGAGTGCTCGGCCATGGCCACCAAATACCTCGAGGCGACGTTCGACATCCACGGCGGCGGCCTCGACCTGATCTTCCCGCATCATGAAAACGAGCTCGCCCAGTCCCAGGCGGCCGGTGACGGCTTCGCCCGCTACTGGATGCACAACGGCCTGGTCAAGATCGGCGCCGAGAAGATGAGCAAGTCGCTCGGCAACTCACTGCTGATCCCGGAGATGGTGCAGAAGGTTCGCCCGGTGGAGCTGCGCTACTACCTCGCGGCACCGCACTACCGCTCGTCGATCGACTACTCGGAGGAGGCGCTGCGGGAGGCCGCGGCCGCCTACCAGCGCATCGAGGGCTTCGTGACCCGAGCCGCCGAAGTGATCCACGACGTCGACGCCGACGCCCCGCTGCCCCAGGCGTTCACCGACGCGCTCGACGACGACCTGGGCACCCCGCAGGCGCTCGCGGTCGTGCACGAGGTGGTGCGCGAGGGCAACGTGGCACTGTCCAGAGGCGACAAGGAAGCGGTGGCCCGGCTGCTGGCCGAGACCCAGAACATGCTGGACGTGCTGGGCCTCGACCCGCGTTCCCCGCAGTGGCGCTCCGCGAAGTCCGACCTCAAGCCGGTGGTCGACGCGTTGGTGGCCGTGGCGCTGGAGCAGCGCAAGGCGGCTCGGGCGCGTAAGGACTACGCTGCGGCCGACGCGATCAGGGACCAGTTGGCTGCGGCCGGGGTCACGGTGGAGGACACGCCGCACGGGGCTCGTTGGGAGCTGTCCCGCTAGTCCTGTTTTCCGCACGTGCCGCCTGGTCGCAGGTCAGCCGCTGTCGCTGATCCAGCTATCGCCGTGATCGGCGCAACTCAGGGTTCGTGACGTGCGGAAAGCGGGGCGGGCCCTCTCCGTAGTCCTCAACAAGATCGGCAGGTGTGCCGCCGTTTGCCGGCCCACGCCCTGGCCTGACCCGACCCCAGGCGGTCGTCGACCATTCGATCTTCGGCGGCACGGACCTGCTGATCATCAACCTCCGCCGGCGCACCTCGGCGGCATGCTTCGTCGGTGACCTTCGCTGGTGACCTTCGGTGGCGAGCTCCGCTGACAACCTTCACCAGTGACTTTCGGCGGCAACCCTCATCAATACCCTTCACCGACAACCTTGGCCAGCGACCTTCGGCGGCAACCTGCGCTGGCTAGCTTCGTTGGCAGCCTTCGGCGGCGGGATTGCACGGGTGGCTGGACACAGCCTCGGTGGCACAACACGGCATCTCACCGCCTCGTTCGGAGCCCACTGCTTCGTTCAGAGCCCACCGCCTCGTTCTCGCCGATGTGGCCGCTACCTCAAAGCGCCGAGCCATTCACTGACAGGGCGACGTCGATGTTGCCGCGTGTGGCGTTGGAGTACGGGCACACCTGATGCGCGGTGCGCACCAGACCGGCGGCCTGCTCCGGGTCCTCGATCGAGGGCAGCGTGATGTCCATCTCGACTCCGAGCTTGAACGTGCCGTCGGCGTTCGGGATCAGCATGACCTTGGCGTCCACAGCCGCGTCCCCAGCCTTCAGTCCCTGTCGTTGCCCGACCATCGTCAGGACGGTCGAGAAGCAGGCGGCATAGCCGACCGCGAACAGTTGCTCCGGATTTGTCCCGTCGCCATCTCCACCCAGTTCCTTCGGCTGACGCAGGTTCACGTCCAGCATCCCGTCGCTGGAACGCCCATGCCCGTGCGCCCGGCCGCCGGTCACCTGAGCCTGCGCGGTGTAGAGCGGTTTCGTCATTTCAGAGTCCTCCTCGTTGATTTCTCGAAAGTGAATCATAGACTTCAAAAACAGGAAGTCAATGATCTAAGATCCGGTTGCGATCACTTCACTGGAGGAACCATGGCGACACTGAAGGTCGGCTTCCTGCTGCCGACACGTGACTGGATCGTTCTGGGCGATCGGGAGCCGTCCGCGCTGATCGAGCAGGCACGACTGGCCGAAGATCTCGGCTTCGACTCCGTTTGGGCTGGTGACAGCCCCGTGACCCGCCCCCGCGCAGATCCGCTGATGCTCCTGTCCGCGCTGGCCGCCGTGACGGAACGGGTGACCCTCGGCACGGCCGTGCTCCTGCCCGCCTTACGCCATCCGATCCTGCTGGCTCACCAGCTCGCCACGCTGGACCGGATCTCCGACGGACGCCTCATCGCCGGGATGGGCGCCGGATTCCCACATCCGAACACCGAGGCTCAGTGCGAAGCGCTCGGCATCGAGTTCAAGCGCCGTGTCAGCCGTACCGAAGAGTCGATCGACGTGATGCGGCAATTGTGGGCAGGTGCGACGGTGTCGCACCGGGGGACGCACTTCGCCTTCCACGACGTGACGCTGGAACCCAAGCCCGCACAGGCAGGAGGGCCGCCGATCTGGTTGGCGGGAAGCGGCGCGGCTGCGCTGCGGCGCGTGGGACGACTGGCTGACGGGTGGCTCCCTTATCCGCCGACAAGCCAGATGTACGCGGATGAATGGGGCGTGGTCCAGGAGATGGCACGCCTGCGCGACCCTGCGTCAGGCGAGGCGGCGGCTCGTTCGGTCACGCCCGCGTTGTATGCGACGGTCTGTCTCGATGATGAGCCTGAGAGGGCGCGAGATCGGATGCGGAGCAGTATTGAGCGGTACTACAACGTGCCGCTCGAGTTCATCGAGTCCATTCAGGCCACGTTCGCGGGGCCTGCGGATGATGCGGTCGATTGGCTGAACTCGTATGCGTTGGCTGGGGTGCGGCATGTGGTGATCCGGTTCGCGGTCGATGACTATCGCGGGGCCTTGGAGGAGTTCGCCGAGCGGGTGCTGCCGCGGCTTCACGTGGGGGTGGGTTCGTGACCACCTTTGTGCTGGTTGCCGGCGCTTGGCATGGTCCCTGGGCTTGGGATCGCGTCGTTCCGTTGCTCGGACGCGCCGGAGCGCGAACGATCGTTCCTGACCTCGCGTACGGTCGGGACGTGGGGTTGCACGACCATGTGGCACAGGTCGTCGCCGCCCTCGACGCCGGCACCGGCACCGGCACCGGCACCGGCAGGGGTACGGGTACGGGCTCCGGCTCAGGCACGGGTACGGGCTCCGGCACCAACGCCAACACGGGTGTGGGCACCGGTACAGGCACCGGTCCTGAGACGCGTCAGAATGCTGGCGTTCGCGGGGGCCGCTACGACACTGACATTCGTGAGCCCCGGCATGCGGCTGATGCGCATGTTGGTGGAGGTGTTGTGCTGGTTGGGCACAGCTACGCGGGGTTGGTCGTGCGGCAGGCAGCCGATCTTCGTCCCGAACGCATAGATCATGTGATCATGGTCGATGGCTGGGCCGGGGCGGATGGGGACAGCATGTTCAGCCTGGCTCCCGAAGGGTTCGTGAAGTTCGTCCAGGATTCGGCGGAGCTCATCGGTCAGGGGGCCTCGGCTCGTACCTCCGCCGGAAGTGAGCCTGATGGCTGGCAGGTGCCCGCGCCCGCGCCGGCGCTCTTCGGCATCACCGATCCGGACGAAGCCCAGTGGCTTCAGGAACGGTTGCGTCCGCAGCCGCTGCGTACCTTCACCGAAGGTACGCGCCTGACCGGAGCCGTCGATCGGATCCCTGGGACGGCGGTCTACTGCAGGCCGCGGACTTTTGCCTTCGACAAGTTCGCCGAGGCGGTCGGGTATCGGACCGTCGCTCTGGATGGGCCGCATGATGTGATGCTCACTGATCCGGGTGCTGTTGCTGACGTACTTATGAGTACGAGATTCAGAAACAGGAAGCTCGAAGCTTAGAATGTTGAAGTGGATCAGCGAACGTACAACCAGTTCTGTGCCACTGCCCGGACCCTGGACATCGTCGGCGAGCGGTGGACGCTGCTGCTCGTGCGCGAGCTGCTGACCGGGCCGAAACGGTTCGGGGATCTGCAGCACAGCCTTCGCGGACTGGGCACCGGGCTGCTGGCGGCGCGGATGAAGCATCTCGAGCGCGAGGGGCTGGTGCGCAAGGTCGTGCTGCCTGCGCCGGCGCGTACTCCTGCCTACGCCCTGACCGAAGCCGGTGAGGAGTTGGGGCCCGCGGTGCTGGCTCTGGCGCGGTGGGGCATGAAGTGGGCGATGGGGGAGCGTCGCGAAGGGGAGGCGTTTCAAGCAGGGTGGGCGGTGCTGGCGTTGCGGGCCGGCTTTGATCCGGAGGCGGCGGTGGGGATGCGGACGGTGTACGAGTTCCGGGTCTCCGATGAGGTTTTTCACGCTCGGATCGACGACGGGACGATCGAGACGGTACACGGGCCCGCTCAGCGGCCGGATGCGGTTATTGAGATGGATGACGATGTTCTGGTGGAGATGGGGGAGGGGAAGACGACGTTTGGTGACGCGATCAAGAGTGGGGCTGCTCGGGCATTTGGTGATCTTCCGGCTTTGGGGAGGTTGCACGGGCTGTTCCGGTTCCCTCAGCCGGAGGCTCGGACGGGTGGGCATTCGTAACTGGGGGCTCGGGGATTAGTCGGGTGGTTCGCTACTTGTGACTCGGGGCCTGTGGTGTGTTGCTTGGCTGCTCCGCGTACTTCGTGAATTCTGGCATTTCGGGCGACGGACACCCGTACGGACTCTTCACACCTCGTGGTGGCATAGTGGGGCCTCGGCGCCGCGCGGTCAGGCATCGGGCGGCCCGCAAGCCGGCGTTTCGGGATCCGGGCGATTCGTACGCCACGGTAGGAAGCGCCGTACCCCGTGACTTGCTGGGCGCGCGATCGGAGAGCGACGGATGCCGGCTGGACTGATCGCGCTGGCACTCGGCGGGTTCGGCATCGGTCTGACGGAGTTCTTGATCGCCGGGCTGTTGCCGCAGGTGGCGTCGAGTCTCGCGGTGTCCGAGGCGGCAGCGGGCTGGCTGATCTCCGGGTACGCGTTGAGTGTCGCGATCGGTGCGATCGCGCTGACCGCGGCGACGGCGCGACTGCCTCGCAAGGGGATCCTGGTCGGTCTGGTGGCGTTGTTCGTCATCGGCAATCTGTTGTCCGCTGTCGCGCCGAATTATCTGGTGATGCTGCTTGGGCGGATCGTTGCGGCGTTATGTCATGGTTCGTTCTTCGGGATCGGCTCGCTGGTCGCCCGCAGTCTGGTCGCGCCGGAGAAGAAGGCCCGCGCGGTGGCGGTCATGTTCGCCGGGCTGACGGTGGCGAACGTGCTGGGCGTGCCGTTCGGCGCGCTGGTCGGTGAACGCTGGGGCTGGAGAGCGGCCTTCTGGGCAGTCACCGGGATCGGCGTGCTCGCTCTGGCGGGAATCGCCGCTCTTGTCCCCGGCTGGGCGGGAGAGGCGCGGCCGCCCGGCCGCTCCGCTCCGGTAGCGCCCAGCGGCTTGCGGGCGCAGTTTCGTGCGTTCCGGTCTTGGCAGGTCTGGCTGACCCTGACGGCCACCGCGCTCAGCTATGGCGGGATGTTCGGTGCGTTCAGCTACATCGCCTACACGTTCATCGAGGTCGGCGGCTTCTCCTCGGCGGATGTCGCCTGGTTGCTGATGGTGTACGGCATCGGTCTGGTCGTCGGGAACCTGATCGGCGGGCGTGCGGCCGACCGTGACCGTGACCGCGCCTTGGTCCTCGCCCTGCTCGGACTCACCATCACCCTGGCCGTGTTCGGTCTGCTGGCCGGCAGTGCCATCGCGTCGGTGATCCTGGTGTTTTTGATGGGGCTGTTCGGGTTCGCCAGCGTCCCCGGCATGATCATTCGCGTCACCGACCTCGCGCAGGGGGCGGCGCTGGCCGCCAGCGCCAACGTGTCCGCGTCCAACGTCGGCAACGCCCTTGGCGCCTGGCTCGGGGGTCTGGCCATCACCGCGGGCCTCGGCTATGCCGCGCCGCTCTACGTCGGCGCCGGCATTGCTCTGACCTCGGTCATCGTCATGATCGTTGCCGCACGCCAAGCTAGGTCGCCCGCGCAGCGGACCGGCCACTACATGTGAATGAAAGCTGTCGCGAACCTTGCGGTCGACACTGGGGTGTCTTGAGCTTGCGTTCACGGTCCGTCGTCCCCCCAGACCCGAGCCGGCCACGGTGTCCAGCCGCAGTTGTCCTCTTGGTGCCGGTCGTGCAGCTCTGGCACCCGTACGAGAGCGTGTGCTTGGGTTGTGATCTTTAGCGAGGCGTGAGGTGGGTGGTGGCCCGAGTACCCTTAATGCCATGGCAGCTGGGGGTAGGGCATCGGGCAGGCCCGCGAAGAAGAAGGGCCCGTCCAAGGGCACCGGTGGGCAGGGTCGCCGCGGGCTCGAGGGCAGGGGCTCCACCCCGCCTGCTGAAATGCGTCACTGGTACAAGGACAAGGCGCGTGCCGAGCGGGTCGCCCGTGAGGAGCGGGGTGGGCAGCGGCCTGGCCCGGCGCGGCAGCGACGTTCCGAGGACGCGCCCGAATACATCGGTGGACGCAACCCGGTGCTCGAGGCGCTGGTCGCCGGGGTGCCGGCCAACGCGCTTTATGTCGCGCAGCGCATCGAGAGCGATGACCGCGTACGCGACGCGATCAAGGTCGCGACGGCGCGGGGCATCGCGCTGCTCGAATCGACCCGCGAAAAGCTTGACCGGCTCACTGAGGGCGCCGTTCACCAGGGGGTCGTGCTCCAGATCCCCGCGTACGACTACGCGCACCCGTCCGAACTGGTCGAATTGGCGCAGGACGCGGCAGAAGTGCCGTTGGTCATAGCGCTCGACGGGGTCACCGATCCGCGCAATCTAGGCGCCATCGCGCGCTCGGCGACTGCTTTCGGCGCGCACGGCATGCTGATTCCGTCGCGGCGTTCGGCCGGGGTGACGGGCGGGGCGTGGAAGACGTCCGCGGGCACGCTGGCCAACCTGCGCGTGGCGCGGGCGGCCAACCTCACGGCGGCGCTGCGGGAGTATCGGGAAGCTGGACTGTTCGTGATCGGGCTCGATGGCGAGGGCAGTGCGGACATCGGTGATGTCGACCTGCTGGGCGAGCCGTTGGTGGTCGTGGTGGGTTCCGAGGGCAAGGGGCTGTCGCGGCTGGTGCGGGAGCACTGCGACGTTGTGGCACGGATTCCTATGCGGGCGGCTGCGGAGTCGTTGAACGCGGGGGTGGCGGCTGGCGTGGCGTTGTACGAGGTGGCTCGTCATCGGCGCCGTTGACCGTCTACACTGATAGGCCGCGCCGACGTAGCTCAATCGGCAGAGCATCTGTCTTGTAAACAGAAGGTCAGGGGTTCGATTCCCCTCGTCGGCTCTGCAACTGAAAGGCCCCTGAACAGGCATTACGCCGTCAGGGGCCTTCTGCTTTCCGACCTTCAACCGGTGTCTTCGGTGTCTGTGGGAGCCACCGGGGTCTGTTTCCCCAGGAGAGCGCTGGAAATGGCTTCGGTCGCGGAGCGGCGGTCTCCCTCCAGCAGGTGTAACGGCACCGTCGGATATCAGAACTCTCCGAATACCTCCGGGTGGAGCGGCATAGATAGCCGCTTGCTTGGTCGCGGACACGCTTGGACGCGTCAATGGTGGAACAGTCTGAGGCTGGTGTGGGCGAGAGTGATGCCGTGCTCGCGGCAGGCATCTGCGACCTCGTCGGATCGGATGGATCCGCCGGGCTCGGCGATGTAGGTGACGCCATGACGGTGCGCGTGGTCAATGTTGTCGCGGAAGGGCAGATAGCCGTCAGAGGCGAACGCGACTCCGGTCAGTCGCCGTCTCCACGTGGCGCGCTGGGCCGATGTGAGCTCGTCGGCGGGTTCCGTCAGCACCTGCGTGAAGCGCTGGTGTTCTTGCGGAGTGAGGTCTCCCTCGATGAAGCGGATCTGCCAGTTGATCTTCTCCTGGCGGCGTATGTGGGGAACGAAGGGCAGGCCGCGGACGGCTGGATGGCGGCGAAGCCACCAGGAGTCGGCCTTTGCGCCGGCGAGACGGGTGCAGTCCACCCGGGACTGCTGCCCAGCGCCGATGCCCAGAGCCATCCCGTCCCGCAGATAACAGACCGAGTTCGACTGGGTGTAGCGGAGGACAGCCAGTCCCAGCAGCAGATCGTCGAGAGCCTTAGTAGGCAGTGCTTCGCCCACGATGAGTTCGAAGAGGTCCTGGGAGAGCCTCACCCGGTCACGATCCTGGGTCAGGCGGACACCGTAGACCTCCCGCGATTCCTGCTCGGGAGGGATGAATCTCGGGGCCGCTTCCATGATCAGGAAGCGGCCGTTCTTCTTCTTGCTGAGTTGTTCGACCGTGCCGGGTTCGAAGCCGGGGGCGATGATGCCGTCACAGACCATGCCGGTGAGCAGGTCGGCAAGACTGGCGTCAACGGGATGGGAGACGGCGGCGAAGTCTCCGTAGGAGGATTTGGGGTCAGCGTCGCGGGCGCGCAGATAGGCGCTGGCCAGGCCGGTGATGCGCTCGCTGTCGATGCCGTGCAGCTCGGCGGTGACCTGATCGATGGGGCCGGACAGGGCCGCGCCCGCAGGTGAAAGGTGCTTGAAGGATGCAGCGGCCGGCTTGCCCAGCGCCTGATTCGCCTCGTGGACGAGCTGCCAGGCGTTCAGCGCATCGAGCATGTTGATGTATGAAGGTTGCCCGTGCAATACCTGGATGGGGTAGCTGCCCGGTGTCGTCGGGCTGGCGTGCGCCTTTGACCGCTGTGGATTGATTCCATAGCGCAGCTGCATGTCCTGATCTCCTCAGCGTGGCATCGCTGACGGAGTCGCCCAGGCGGTCGACGCTCACATCGAATCCAGGCCGCTCCCCAGTGGTGCTCCACCTTCGCCAGTTGCGACCGGACATGAGTATATGAGCCACTACCACGCTGCGGCGGATCCAGGAAGGTTGTGCAGGTCACATGAGTTTGACAGGCCGGTGGCTGATGTCAGTGGCGTAGGTGATTTCGCCGATGTCTAGCAGCAGCGTTTGCGGGTCAGTTTTGACAGCGCTCCACGTCTATCCTGTCGAGGAATGTCGGAGAGAAGTACCAGCGCTGAAGGTCATGGCTCTCCGCTCCCGACGCCACGCCGATGGGTGTCCCGGATGTGGGCGAGCTGGCGCCTGAGTGGGCGTTGAAGAACCCCGTGCCTGCCCTGATGATCATCGGTCGAGAGCGGGTGCCCGGCGTAGGGGGTCGCAGCTCTGGCGCCGTCGAGCATGGCTTCGCGCACCTGAAGACTTGGCGCATCCTCACCAAACTCCGCACGAGCCCCGCCCGCGCCACCAACCTGCTCCGCGCCCTGCTCGTCCTGACGAACCTCGAACTCGACCGCGGACAGACGATCAAGACCGAAAACAGCCGCCCACGACCAGCACGAGCACCCACGAACCCCGCCACACCAGCAGTCGCACCAGCGAAAACCAAGATGGTGGATCTTCAATGAAGATCCGGCTGGACCTCGGTCAGTCGATGCCTTCGACGATGCGGAAGTCGCGCTCGACGCCGTCGGAGAGGACGACCAGCGCCTCCTGGTAGGCCGCACTCTCGTGCGCCGCGACGGCCTGCTCGAAGCTGTCGAACTCGATCAGGACGGTGCGCTCGGCGATCCCGGCGTCATGCGCCACGACCCGACCGCCACGGGCGAAGGTCCGACCGCCCCCGGCCTTGACGGCCGGACCGGCCAGCTTGTTGTAAGCAGCCAGCTTCTCAGGGTCTGAAATGGTGCGGTAGACGCTGACCCAGTAGCCCTTGGGCATGGAACCTCCAGTGTTGGGATGAGTGCATCTGACTTACGGGTTGGTCTCGGACGAGCGTCGGCGGGCGAGAGCGAGGCTTGTCGGCGTCGTGATCGCCATGGCGCTGATGCCGACCAGCGCTGCGGTGGTGTAAGCGCTGTCGTCGGGGAAGAGGTGGCCGGGGCCGGTGCCCGCGGCGAGGATCAGGCCGCCGATGGCGCTGCGCGGTCATGGCACACCCCTTATCGTCGAAGTGACGATACCCATGATGGCACATCATCCGGGGTGGGACATATGTGACGAATGCCACGGGAGTGCCGACGCTGCGGACGACGTAGTTGAAGCTCTTGGTGCTCGACGTCTTGCTCTTGGGGGTGACGGTCAGGATGACGCCGGGCATCGCGGCCGACAAGCCGCCGACGCCGAAGGTCCGAACAGGTTGCGCAGGCCCTCGATGATGTCGAGATCACCTTCGTCGCCGAAGCGGATGACAGGAAGTGTGGCGAAGTCGGTGCGGTCGTCGCAGTGCCACAGGGCGTAGAACGAACCCGAGCCGGTGGCCTGAGCGAAGGGGGTGAGCCGATCGAGGTGGCCTCGTACCTCCTCTTCCCGCCCCTCAAGGCACAGCCACTCCACCAAGCCGGCGTCGGGTCGGTCGTACTCGTAGAACTCGAACCCATCCGAGAAGGCGTCCTCTCCAGGACCGTCGGAGAACTCCTTGAGCAAGTTCAGTTCGGGAATGGGCGAGTAGGTGTCGGTCATATCAGGTCCGGTGCGGAATCGAGTGGGTGACATATGCGGTGCGCACGCTACCGCCCGGGGCTGATACCGAAGGCCGCCCTGCTCGAAAACAGGCGCTCAGTCGTGCCGGACAACTCACCCTGAACACCGACAAAAACGTGCGAACACCGACAGCTTCAACTGCAACCGACAGATCGCAAGCACTGGCTGGTATTTCAGTCGAGATCCAGCCACGCGATCAATAATGTATCTTCCATGCGAGGCCGAACCAGGAGAAGTCGGAAGGCAGGTGTTGCGAGGCTGCGTCACCATGCGGACTTGGTTCTACCATTCCAGGGTGCGGAGCTGGTGAGTGCGGCGGCAGGTCCCGAGGGGGAACTGGTCGTTGCGTGGGCCTCACAGGACAACGCCGATGCGCTGGCCGCACGGACTATTTCACCAGGTGGGGCGTCTTTTCCCGATTCACGTACGGCCGCGCTCGTCTCGGTGCATGTCGCCACGTACCGTCCCCATCTAGCGAGGACGGTGCCCATCGCTGAGCAGTCACTTGCGCACAGCCATGTCCAGCCACTGCCGGACGGGGGCGTGCTCTTGGTGGGTGCGCGGTGCCGTTGGCGTAACGGGGCGGCCGAGTCCAACGCCGCCGTCTACGATGCCGACGGGAAACTTCTGCGGGAGGGTGTGTTTGGAGACGGAATTGCTGATGTGCAGACGACGCTCTCCGGCGACATTTGGGTGAGCTATTTCGACGAAGGCGTGTTCGGCAACTTCGGATGGGGAGAGGCGGGCACTCCCGCACCCATCGGCTCCCCTGGGCTGATCCGCTTTCGGTCTGACCTGGGCCTCGCGTGGCGTTACCCGTATGACGGTGAGTTCGGTGCGATCTCCGATTGCTACGCGTTGAACGTGACGGGGGATGAAGCGTGGGCGTACTACTACACAGACTTCCCGATTGTGCGGGTCCGAGCTGCCGCGATCGCTGGCTGGCCCACGGAGGTGCGCGGTGCTCATGCACTCGTTGTTGTCGATGACCGGGTGGCGCTCGTCGGCGGGTATAACGAGCACCGGCACCGGGTGATCTCGGGGAGCATTCGAGGAGAAGCCTTTTCGGCGGATCGTCCCACCCGGCTGGTAATGCCCGACGGACGACCGGTTCCCAGGACAGCGACCATACTGGGCCGAGGCAATGAGCTTCACGTTGTCGCGGGCACTAGTTGGCTGAAGCTGGGTTTCGAGGACCTTGTGCCAGATGAGTGAACAACTGGGTGACAACCGCGGGGATCGCCGGAACCTGCGCGAACCACAACGGGCGCGGGGTATGGGCTGAACAGCAGATCTGCACATCATGCAGTCACGTCTCATGGCTTCGACGAAAGTATTCCAGGGGCGGTCCTTGTCGCGCGCCGTCAGTCTCTAGCTCAATTCAACGGTTCGTTACAGGCGCCTGTCGAGTAGGATGCGCCCGTTCTTGGTAAGCCGGACGTCGATGCTCCTGATTTGCTTCATGGTCAGCCCGGTCGTGCCGACGGGCATGGTCGTGGTGTCGGGCGACGCCATCCAGGTGGCCAGCCTGGTGCTGCTGCCCATAAGGTCGGTGACGTACAGGGCGTACTCGAACGTCTTGGGCGGGGCTGGGTCGGCGGGCACGGCGTAACGGCAGGTCAACTCCACCCGGGTGCCCCAGGGTTCCTGGATGACGCGCACCTCGGCGGTGACAGGGCTGGGAATCGTCTGCAGCATCGGCAGGGCGGTCTCCTGCTGCTCGGGCAGGAGCGGGGACGCCTGCATCGGCAGAGCGGCCTCTTGCCGCTCGGGCAGGAGCGGGGACACCATCACCCCGGCAACGGCCGCCGCGATGGCGACCGCGGCGGTACGTATCCGGCCCCACCGCCGGGCCCGTCGGCTGGATTTCATCAGCTCGGGCAGCAGACTCGTCGGCACCTCGGCAGGCGAGGGGTCGGCGTGCGGTGGGCGCAGGGCGCGATCCGCCGGGACGGTCGAGAGGATGCCGGGTATGCCGGCGAGCGAGGCGACCGCCTGCGAGCAGGCGGCGCATCCGCTCAGGTGCTCTTCGTATTCGAGTCGTTCGCGGGGTGACAGGGCTCCGATGACGTACGCCGCGTCCCATTCCGCGTACGGATCCGTTGAGGACATCAATGAGTGGTAACCCCCCTTTCCTGCAGCGCGAGTCGCAGGGCCCTGAGAGCGTAGTGCAGCCTCGACTTCACCGTGCCGGGCGGCAGGTCGAGCTTGTCGGCGAGTTCGGCGACGGATTCGCCGCCATAATAGGTGCGCACGATGACGGTTCTGTGGTTCTCCGACAGTTGCGCGAGGGCGTCGGTGACCAGCCAGGCGTCGAGGGTGGCGTCTATCTGGTCGGCGCTGGACGTTTCGGGGAGGCGGTCGGTGCCGACCTCCCGGCGTACCCGAGCGCTGCGGCTATGGTCGATCACCACGTTCCTGGCCACGGTGTACAGCCAGGCGCGCGACGCCGTCTCACCCTTGTGGAAGACCTCCGGACTCTTCCACGCTCGTAGCAGCGTTTCCTGGACGACGTCATGGGCGAACTGGTTGTCGCCGGTCAAGCGGACAACGAAGCGCCACAGTGCGGGCGCGTGCTCGTCGTACAGTGCCCGCAGGAGTGCCGCATGCGCGTCGGTCATGTCCACACCCATGTGAGAAGGAGGTTACTTTCCCGGGAAAACGGGCTTCCGCTTGCTCAGGAAGGCTTGCGTGCCCTCGCGCATGTCCTCACTGGTGAACGTGCGGCGGAAAGCGTGCGCCTCGATGTCGAGCGCGGCGCCGATCTCCCGGCCGCGCGAGTCGTTGACGGCCTCCTTGCACAACGCCACGGCGATCGGCGAGTTCGCTGAGACCAGTGCCAACGACTCGTACGCCGCCTCCAGCATCTCCTCCCTGGTCCCGAACACCCGGTTGACCAGGCCGATCCGCAGGGCCTCCCCGGCATCGACGTTGCGGCCCGTGTAGATCATCTCCCTGGCCCGGCCGGGGGTGACGTGACGTTGCAGCCGCACGCATCCGCCGAAGGCGGGGATCAGCCCGAGCCGTACCTCCGGCTGGCCGAATACGGCGTTCGTCGTCGCGTAGATGTAGTCGCAGGCCATGGCCAGCTCACACCCGCCCCCGAGCGCGTACCCATTCACGCAGGCGATCACCGGGAACGGCGCCGCCTCGATCAGCCGGGTGACCTCCTGGCCCAGCCTGCCGAACTCCTCGCCCTCCTCTGGCGTCATCGCCGCCATCTCCCGGATGTCGGCTCCGGCGACGAAGGCGCGGTCTCCCGAACCGGTGAGGATCATCCCGCGGAAGCCGGTCAGGCCGGTGAGGAAGCGTTTCAGTTCGGTGAGGGTCTGCCGGGACAGGGCGTTGAGCACGCCGGGTCTGTCAATGGCGAGCGTCACGATCTCGTCCTTGTCGTGGACCGTCAGTGTTCGGAAAGCCATGGATCGTCCTCCAGAGATCACGCGCTGTCAGGTCAGGAATCCCAGATCGCTCCGTACGCGGGAACACCCCGCATCTCGAGTTGTTCGACGAGGTGCCACGTGGTCTTCTTGTTGGAGATGCAGATGATCGCCTCGGCGTCGAACTCCACGTACACCCGGTAGGCCAGGGCCAGCAGGTCGGGCTTGCCTTTTGCATCGGTGTCCCAGACGACCGCGTCCGGCTGCACGGCGAGGATCTCCTCCACCAGTTCGTCGCCGTATGTCGTGCGGGGACGCCGTGTCGACCAGACCAGCCGCGACGGCGTGTCGCGGGACAGCAGGTGCGGCAGGCACGGGCCGATGCCGCTGCCCGTGGCCACCCAGACGACGCGCGTGAACAGCTTGTCGATGTTGCCGACGCCGGCCGTCGGTATGCCCTTGACCCACAGGTGGGAGGGGCTGTCGTCGATCAGCGACCCCGTCCAGTCGCCGGCCCGCGAGACGGTGAGCCGGAAGCCGTTCCTGCCGGGGGTGGGCACATTGGCGAAGGAGTGCCACTCGAGCAGCGGGTTACGGCTCACGGTGGTCGACGAGCCCGCGAACGGCGTGACGCCGTAGTCGAACCCGAGCAGGGCCACGTGCGACGACGGCCTGGAGATCCGGACAGGCACGCGCCGCAGGCGCAGCCACGGCAGCGCGATGCTGAGGGTGATGGCCGTGAGCGCCCAGAACGTCGCCTGGTGGGCCGCGGTCAGCAGCGCATGCGCCCAGAACAGGGCGAGCACCGTCCAGCCGCCGAACCGGTGCACAACCTCGAACACGTTGTGGAGCCGCGCCCGCAGCGGGGGCAGCGCGAAGACCACCATCGCGACCAGCAGCGCCAGGATCGCGTACGTGAGCGTGAGCAGCCCTGCGGAGACCTCGGCGGGGCGCATGGTCATCACCCCGGTGAGGAAGGCGAACCACAGGGTGGCCGCGACCGTCCCGCCGACGTGTAGTCCACCGAAATGGTAGACCTTGCCCAGAATGCGGCGGATCCCCAGCGGCCAGCGGACGGGGGCATCGGTGGCCACGTGAAAGAGCAGGTTGATGACGTACTGCTGGCGGATCAGCACGGCCAGGGTGACATTGGCGAGCACCAGGAGGGACAGTGTGCTCGGGTCGGCCCACCAGCCGGTGGTGATCGCGTGGACGAGGAACCCCGTGTTGACGGCCAGCACGACGGCGGCGAGCCGGTTGTAGTGCATGAAGCGCCGGCCACTGCCGAGAGTCCTGATCGCCGAGCGCGGCGGAGGCAGCTCGAGCGCATCCGACAAGGAGCGCACGACCGTCATGCGACCACGTCGATCAGCGGGTCGATCAGGGCGTTCTTGTCGACCTTGCCGCGGTCGGTCATCGGTAACTCGTCCACGGCCACGACGCGGGAGGGCACGCAATAGTACGGCAGCGACTGCTCGACGGACTTCCGCGCCGCCTCGACGTCCACGCTCGCCGGGCTGACGAAGCCGATCAACTCACCCTCGCGCAGGACCGTGGTGGCGCGGGCGCAGTCCGCGGTCAGCTCCAGTGCGCCGGTGACCGCGTCCAGCTCGACCCGGAAGCCTCTGACCTTCACCTGGTCGTCGGTGCGGCCGTGGTGTTCCAGCTCACCGTCCGGTGTCCAGCGGCCCAGGTCGCGAGTGCGGAACATCATGTGGCCGCCGCCACGGAAGGGATCGGGCCGGTACCTCTGCATGGTCGCGACGTCGTTTTCAAGATAGCCCGCGGTCACGCAGGCGCCGCCCGCCCACATCTCGCCGATCTCGCCGATCGGGCACGGCCTGCCGTTCTGGTCGAGGATGTAGACCGTGGTGTTGGGCAGCGGTCTGCCGATGGTCAGGACGCGGCGCCGCGGATCGTAGCGCTGAATCGTGTTGACGATGGTGACCTCGGTGGGTCCGCACGCGTTGTGGAAGGCGCAGAAGCGAGACCAGGTGTCCGCCAGATGCTGGGGGCAGCGCTCGCCCGCGACCGCGACCACCTTGACGTTGCGGCACCGAGCGGCGTCGAGGGAGGCCAAGATTCCCGGGGTGGCGATGACGACGTCGACGTCGCGCACGGTCTCCTCGATGTCGTCGCCGCGGATGACGAGCGTGGCGCCGTGCGACAGGGCGCCAAGGATCTCCCAAACCGCCATGTCGAAGGCGATGTTGAGGATCTGGGCCACCCTGCTGTCAGGGCCGATTCCCAGGGAGCCCGGCTCGTTCAGCAGGATGTTGCACAGGTTGGCGTGGGTCACGTTGACACCGTTGGGATGGCCGGTCGTCCCAGAGGTGAAGATGACCACCGCCACGTCGCCCGACCCGCCCGGGACCGGCGAGGACCACTCGTCCGAGCGCGGGATCTCGTCCACCGCGATGACCTCGTGACGATCGCCGGCGGGGATCCTCGGCGCCGAATCAGAGGAGGTCAGGATCACCTTGATGGAGGCCGTGTCGACAATGTGGCGCAGGTGGACGGCCGGGGTGATCCGGACATCCTGCGGCACGTAGGCCGCGCCGACCTTCAAGATTGCGAGGATGCCCACGACCATCGGGATCGACCGTGTCATGAACAGGCCGACGCGGTCGCCGGGACGCACGCCACGGTGGGCGAGCGACGCGGCGAGGCGGTCGGCGTGGCGGTCGAGTTCCAGGTAGGTCATGCTCTCGCCGAGATGAGTGACGGCGGTCGCGGTCGGCGTGGCCTTGGCGTGGGCCTCGAAGGCATGGTGAATGCGGTCGAACGCCGGGGCGGCCTCCGGGCCGGCGCCGAAACTCTGGAACAGGATCCGATCCGCAGAACGAAGATCGACGAGAGCAGAGCGATTCAGACGCAGTGTCACTGGAAGTCTCCCGCTGAGTCGACGTGAGCTTGCTGTCCGCGTTTTGCTGATCTTCGAAACGATGTAGCCGCCGACCCGGTTCAACGATGGGGTGAACTTTTCGCAATCGATTCGCCCTGGCTGCGACGGGGTCTCGGTAACCACCCCCGGCGCCTGCCGGATGTCACACCGCTGTCACGCGGGCCTCGCCGACCATCCCGGTCGAGCCATTTGGAGCGATCCAAAGTACTCGTGTGGCAACGGAAATTGAGGTATGCCCAGCTTGGGCCGTCTACGGTTCGCGAGCCCGTGACCGCGGTGAGGTCACGGGCTCGCGTCGTTCATCCGCTACTGTGCGGCGCCCACCTCGACGCTCTGGCTCAGCGCGTCCTGGAAGTGTTCGCCGCCTTCGAAGCGGGCTCGCCAATGGCCGGCCGCAGGCTCGGTGATGGCGTCACCGAAGGCGTAGCCGCTTCCGTCCCAGTAGGCGGGTCGGGTGGACCGAGCGGCCCAGGTGGTTCCGTCGGCGGAGAATTCGATGATCGCTTGTGGGTCGGCCGGCGTGGAACTGCCGGTGAAGGCGAGATGGCCCGTCACGACGACCTCAGCCGCCTCCCGTACAGCTTTGAAATCGGAGAAGGAAGCGGGGTGGGCGACGGTGAACGGGACGATGGTGCTCGAGTTCGCCTTGAAGGGGTCTTCGGTGGAGTAAGCAACGGTGACGGTGCCTGTGGTGTAGGGCACGAACGTCAGGCTGTAGCGACCTTGGGCGTCGGTGGTGACGGACCTGGGCGCGTTATTGGTGTTCTCGACCCGGACGCCGAGTGTGGCGTCGGGGATGGGCTGCCACCCTGAGGGGGAGCGCCATCTGGCCAGGCCGGAGACGGTGAGCTGGTCTCCAGCGTTGACCCTGACCGGGGCGACGTTGACCTTTACCTCGGTGGCTGACTCCTTGGCTTTGACGATCAGCTTGTCGGAGGTGCCACGCATGTACCAGAGGTGGTCGTTGCTGTAGGGGTAGGTCGCGGTGAACTCCGCGCCCATCTTGAGGGTGAGCGAGTGCTGGAACCGGCCCTTGGCGTCGGTAGTGAGTTCGGCGTGGTCGAAGTCGGCGTAGCCGCCTTGCTTGTTGAGGTACGAGATGGCGAAGGAGATGGGGAAGCCTTGCCCCAGCGGTTTGCGCTCCCCGCTGCCTGGCCAGATGCCATAGATACGGCCTTTGACGGTGACATGGCGGTGGGTGTAGTCGACGGTGGGGCGGCTGGGGGCGAGCGGGTCGAAGACGGTCTTCACCATGTAGATGAGCTGGCCGGTACGTTCGGCGGTGACGTGGGTGCCTTCGGTGTCGGTGGCTTCGACGTCGATGCGGTAGGTGCCGAGTTCGGTGAGCTGGACCCGGGTGCGGGTGGTCCAGATGCCGTTGGTGGAGGTGCCTGAGGTGAGGGCGAAGTCGTCGATGGCGGCCAGTTCCTGGCCGGTGGCGGAGATGACATGCGCCTTGAGAGTGGCGATCGGCTGGTCGGAAGTGGTGGACACGCGGATCTTGCCGAGGTCGTCATTGTCGCTGCCGGACCAGTTGATCGTGATCGTGCCCAGAGATTGGGCTGTCGCGGGTTGTGGACCGGCGATGAGCGTCAGGCCGGCAAGGATGCCGGCTAAAGCCGCGATGATACGTCGCACGTTGTTTCTCCCCGTGGTGTGATGTGACCCCTTTGCTGGTGATATTGAAGCCTTTGAAGGTTATCGGCAAGAGCGAATTTTGTTGATGTGGAGGTGCAAGGGTTCTGGCGCGATTGTGCTTCACCGGTCGGCAACGGCCGCCTGAACAGGTGAAAGGCTGTGGATGGTGGTCGGTCAGCCGTCGAGGTCGACATCAGAACAGCGGACCGGTTGTTGCATTATCGAGACCGACGGAATGTCGCGACAGCGGGACGACAGCGGGGCGACAGCCCGAGCGGATAAAGTGCCGATCGGCTGTTTCTATATTGACGGTGATTCTTTTCGGCGGTCGCGAAATGGGGAAGGCGTGCATGGTTTATTCCGTGCTTTTGCGACGCCCGCCGGAATGTGATGGGTTGAGTACCAGGCGACGACCCCGCCCAGCTCGCCGTCCTTGAGGTCCAGCGCGGTCATCGAACCCACCTCAAACCGTAGGCCTGAGTATCTCTGCCGGGCCACCTCGACCATCTTGGGCGACAGGTCGACGGCGACGGTGTTGTAGGACTCCCGGGTGGCGGCCAGGTAGGAGGGCTCGGTCATGCCGGTTACCGCAGCCGTCACCAAGCGCGCGAGGACCGACGTGATCAGCGCTGAGGCACTCTCCGCGTTCTTCAAGCAAGAGCCACGTATCTCGCCGTCGTCGAGGGCGCTGATCTGCTGGTAGGACAGTCGGCCCACGTCTGTTGCGTGCCGTATGGGCTTGATCGGTAGAGTGGCCGGCCATGGGTGTTCTCGTCGACTACTTCACGGCAGACTCCGACCAGTCCGCCCGGCTGGCCCTTGCTGGTGGGCCGGCCGCGGTGAACCTGCCGTACGTCGACTGCAAAGGGTGGCTCGACGAGCTCGACACGCTGGTCGCGGAGCTCACCGGACGTGATCTCAGTGAGTTCGGGGACAGCGAGACCGTCGTGGACGACGGCGAGTCAGCAGGCGTGGACCGGGCAGCACCCGAGACTGTCGCAGCGCTCGCCGCCGTGAACGACTCGCGGCTGCGCGGGTACGCCGAAGACGAACTGCTCGACGAGTTCGAGGTCGAACGTATGACGGCTTTGCGGGACCTGGCGCGCGAGGCGGTGCGGCTCAACCAGGGGCTATACCGCTGGACGTGCGTCTGAGCGCCTCGAACAACTCCTCGCGGAGCGCGGGCGGCACCTTGCGGCCCATATCCAACGGACTTACCAGCGCCTGGTCGTCGTTCTGCATCAGGGCCGTGTCCGCGAGAAACTCCAGGCTGAAGCGCGCGAGCTTCCGGTGGTCTGCGTCCTGCCACTGCTCCACCAAGGGCAGCACCGCCTCCACGCGCGCGCTGATCCGGTCGAGGAGCGCGTAACCGGGCAGGCCGGGCCAGCGTTGGGCCTGCAGGTCGATGTGATGTAAGGCGACGTAATCCAGCTCCGCGTCGGTGAAGTCGTTTCCGGTGAAGTCATTGCGGTCCCTGCGCAGTGCGGCTTGGTGGTCGGTCGGGCGACCCCAGAAGTTGACGCTCCGCACGCGACCGAGGAAGACGCAGTCGACGAACTCTGCTTCGTAGGTGTTCGTCTGGTCTCTCAGGCGAGACCGGTCGAAAGTGCACCTCTCGAAGCGGACGTTGCCGAAGAACGTGGACGACGCGAAGCGGGTGCGCCGAAACACGCAATCGCGAAAGACCGACTGCGGCCAGCCGACACCGTCCCATGGCCCTCGCAGGCAGGTCGTGCCCATCGACAGTTGCTCGAAGACGGCGTCGGTGAAGTCGCATTCCTCGAATTCGCTGCCGTGAACGGTGAACTGGGCGAACCGCGTTCCGGAGAAGTCCACGTCCACCAGCTGTGCCCGGTCGAAGGTCACGCTCGACACTCCGGCGGGCAATTCGAACCGTTGACCGCGAAGCTCACCGCGCGCGATCCACGCAGGGTCCCATGCCTCTGGACCGGGCTGGAGGCTGAACCGCTCGAACGCGCTCATATGGGCCGCCTGCTGCGAGTGCGATCGGAACGCTTGTCCGCGGAGCGTGTCATCGCGCTGGGAGGACCGGCTGCGACGGTGCTCGCTGAAAGAACGAGATCATGCATGTGCGGAGTCTGGCAGTCCCATCCGACAAACCGCAGGCCGAGCCGGTACTGGCGTCCAACGCTCTTGCGCCTGGTGCGCCCGTCAGCAATTCGGCAGGCATGCTAGGCACTCCTACCTGGTGGCAGTTCGAGCGCATGGACGTATTTCTTCCAGCTCAGCAATTCCGAGAAAGGCATGTACGAATCATTGTTGGCTGAGAGCGGCGTGGGTTACGGCTTTCTCAGCTCCGACGAGCAGGAGGGCCGCTTCCTGTGGCAGTGCTAACTCAGTCCACGAGCTCTCTTCACCGGTCGGACGCTGCCATCCAGACGGCAATTTGAGTACGCGACTTGAACCCGAGCTTGTTCAGAATATGGCGAACATGGCTGTCCACCGTGTGCTCGGAAATGAAAAGCCGGGCCCCGATCTGCCTGTTGCTCAGGCCGTCCGCGACCAGTCGCGCGACCTCCGCCTCCCGCCTCCCGAGCGGCGCCACGTCAGTGGAGGCGGCGACCTGGGACGATTCGCCGAGGGCCAGTCCGATGGCGGCGGCCCGGCTCAAGCGTTTTCCCGCCTCGAATTCCGTATCGAACCTGGAGGGTCCGAGGTCCGCCGCCGCCGATTGTTCGGCCCGGGTGACGAGTGGCACGAGAAAGGGGAGGGTGCTCGCGCCCGCGCCCATGCGTACGGTTTCCGCCGCCCCCAGCAGTCGCGCCGCGAGCCGTGCCTCGCCCGAGTCGGCGGCGTGGCAGCCCAAGGCGTCGAGCAGGCAATACTGCGCCACCCGGTCGTCGATCCGCTGGGCGATTCGCAGTGCCTCCGTGAACAGTGGCTTGGATTCGCCGAGATCACCGGCCATCAGCATGACGGAGCCGTGGTTGAACAGCATCATGTCGAGGCTGTAGAGGTCGCCGATTTCCCGGCTGATCCGCACGCCTTGTGACGACGCGGATCGCACGCTGTCGAGATCGCCGTCGAACAGTCCGTTGAGCGACTGGGCCTGCAGCGACATGAGCGTGGCCGGGAGGTCGTCGCACGCCGCGCGGGCCTCGGCGAGCAGGCGCTCGGCGGATTCGCGATCGCCGGTCATGTTCGCGGCCATCGAGGCCAGCGAGAGCGATTGTGACAGCAGGCTCGGCTCCTGGGCCGTCGCCGCCGCCTTTTCGAGCGCCGATCCGGCGGTTACCGGATCGGACTGCAGTACGGCCAGGAATCCGCGCATGAAGTGTCCTCGCGCATCATCGCCTCCGGACGCGATCAGCTCGTCGAGCCATCGAACGCCTTCATTGGTCGCCCGTGTCATCCAGTACCAGCCGAGGGAGGTGGCGAGGGAGATTCCGCCGGAGAAATCCTGCTGGTCCAGGGAGCGCTGAAGGACCGAACGGACGTTGTCGATCTCCAGGTCCATCCATTCGAGCCACTCGACGAGTCGAAAGCGGGCCTCGGCCGTGGAACTTAGGCACCTCGTTCGGTAGTAGTCGGCGAATCGCTGTTGGACGGTTTCTTCCTCGCCGGCCGCTCGCAGCTTGAGGACGGCGTATTCGCGCATCGTCTCGTGCAGCCGATAGCAGGCGAGATCTCCGGCGTCCTCCTTCATCACCAGGGATTTGTCGACGAGCGAAGACAGAAGGTCCAACGCGTCCGGGGAATCGCAGACGTACTCGATGTCTTCGAGCGTGAACCTGCCCGCGAACACGCACAACCGCCGCAACAGCGTCTGCTCGCCCGCCGCCAGCAGGTCGTGGCTCCAATCGATGGTCGTACGCAATGTCTGATGGCGCGGCAGCGCGGCCCGGCCACCCCCGACGAGCAGCCCGAACCGGTCGGTCAGGCGATCGAGGATCTGCCCGGCGGTGAGCACTCGGGTTCTGACGGCCGCCAGCTCGATCGCCAGGGGCAGGCCGTCGAGCCGGCGGCACAGATCGACCACGGCCGACTGGTTCGCCGCGGTCAGCTCGAACGCGCCCGATCCGGCCGCGGCCCGTTCCACGAACAGCGCGACCGCCTCGTTCTGCCGGAGTCGCGTGAGAGGCGTGTGAGCCACGGGCAGTTCGAGCGGTGGCACGGGGACCACGTGCTCGCCCGGCGCCGACAGCGGCTCGCGGCTGGTGACCATCACCCGTACGCCCGGTGCGGCCTTCAGCACCTCTGTCACGAGCCGGGCGGCCGCTTCGACCAGGTGCTCACAGTTGTCCACCACCAGCAGCAGCTTCTTGTCGCGTAGGTAGGACAGCAGCCGGGGCAGGGGCTCGGTCGCCGCCTGGTCGCGCAAGTCCAGGGTCGTCAGCACGGCGTCGCCGACCCGGGCCGGATCCCGTACCTCGGCCAGCTCCACCAGCCACGCCCCGTCCGGGAACCCGCGGCCGAGATCGGCCGCCATCCTGATCGCCAGGCGCGTCTTGCCAACCCCGCCCGGCCCGACCAGGCTGACCAGGCGTGCCTCGGTGAGTTTCCTCCTGACGTCTGCCAGCTCGTGGCGGCGGCCCACGAAGCTGGTCGCTTCGGCCGGTAGGTTGCCCGAGAGGCGCGGCGGTCTGGCCATGGTTGACCTGGACACTACTCCCGAATCACGAATCTCCGTGATATTCGCGGCCCGGCCCGCTGCCTACCGTGACGAGCATGTCCGAGGAGCCGGTGATACAGCGCGTCGAGGTCAGCTTCGTCGGCGCCCCGCCCGTACGGCAGGTGGCGCGCGCGTCGGGAGTAAGTGACGTGCAGGTCGACGGCACGGTCCTGCGCTGTTGCGTCTGCGGCAGCTTCCAGCCGTTCCTCGAGGCGCTGCGCGGCCACGAGGTCATCACCCTGAGGTCGCATTCCGTTGAGGAGACGTCATGAAGGCAATCCGCTTCAACCGGTATGGTTCGCCCGATGTCCTGAGCTTGGAGGACGTCGACCTGCCCGCTGTCGGCGATGACGACGTGCTGGTCAGGGTGAAAGCGGCCGCCGTCAGTCCGCTCGACGTCCGCACCATGACGGGCACGCCGTACTTCATGCGCCTGCTGTGCGGCCTGCCCCGGCCCAAGCCCATCGGTCTGGGCGGCGAGATGGCGGGCTGCGTCGAGGCCGTGGGCGGGAACGTCACCAGGTTCCGGCCGGGAGACGAGGTCTACGGCGGCCGTGGCATGGCGCCCACCGCGCGCAGTGCGGCGTTCGCCGAGTACGCCAGCCTCCCCCAGGACGGGATGGTGGCCAAGAAGCCGGCCAACCTCTCCTTCGAGCAGGCGGCGGCCATGCCGGTGTCGGGGCTCAGCGCCCTTCAGGCATTGCGTGACAAGGGCCGCATCATGCCTGGGCACAGGGTGCTCGTCAACGGCGCTGGGGGAGGCGTGGGCACGTTCGCGGTGCAGCTCGCCAAGGCGTACGGCGCCGAGGTGACCGGCGTGTGCGGCACCCACAACGTGGACATGGTCCGCTCGATCGGCGCCGACCACGTCGTGGACTACACCCGCGACGACATCACCGGGACGGGACGCCGCTACGACCTGATGATCGACATGGCCGGCAACCACCTCCTGCCCGTGATCAGGCGGCTGCTCGCCCCGAACGGCGTGCTCGTGGCCGTCGGCGGGCCGCTCAAGGGGATGTGGATCCGCCCCTTGCTCGGTCCGCTCAAGCTGCTCGTGCTCTCGCCGCTGATCGGTCAGCGGCTGGCGCCGATGATGACGAAGGCGAGCGGCGATGATCTCGATGTGCTGCGACGGCACGCCGAAGCCGGGAAGATCGCTCCGGTCATCGACCGGACGTACGCGCTCAGCGCGGTCCCGGATGCCATCCGCTATCTCGACAAGGGACACGCTCGGGGCAAGGTGGTCATCACCGTCTCATAAGTCTTTGTATCGCTGCGTGACGCACCCCGGCCGACGAGGGTTGCCGCAGTGAGTAAGGTGATCTTGCAGAAGGAGATGACCATGCGCACCTTGCTCGTCGGACTCCGCGTCACCGACCCGGATCGCTCTCGCGCGTTCTACCAGGCACTCGGCTACACCGTCGTCGGAACCGTTCCCGACACCCCGTTCGGCGCTCTGACCATGCTTCAACTGCCGGATGACCCGTTCGTCACCATTGAGCTTGTGCACAACCCCGCCCGGCCGGTCACCGATACCGGCGGCCTCAACCACCTCGCCATCCAGACGCACGACCTGCACGCCACCATCGCCACCCTGGCCGCCCATGGCATCCAGGCCGATCCGGCGCGGCCGACCGCCGGTCCCGATGAGCCGCTGGTCACCATGGTGCGCGACCCCGACGGCTACCTGATCGAACTCGTCCAGTGGCCGGAAGGACACGCCGACGGACTCACCGCCGACGACTTCAAGACCGGGTGACTGCCATCACGGGCGCTGGTGACCGGATCGGTAGCGGCCCGGGGTGGTGCCGACGAGGTTGGTGAAGGCCGAGATGAAGCTGCTGGGATTCGCCCAGCCGCAGGCATGGGCGACGCGGGTCGTGTCGTGGCCGTCGGCGAGAAGGACGAGTGCGTGATAGATGCGGAGTTGTGTGCGCCATTCGTAGAAGGTCATGCCGAGTTCGTTGTGGAACAGCCGGCTGAGAGTGCGGGCACTGGCTCCGATCGCCTGCCCGAGTTCGGCCAGTGAGGAGTTGTCCCCGGGCTGCTCGTACATCATCCGGGCAATGGCCTGCAACCGGTCATCGTGCGGTTCCGGAAGGTGCAGTGCCTGCTCGCGTGCTTCGTGGAGTTCGTCGACGAGGACTCGACGGAGGCGAGCGCTCGCGGCCCGATTGGGGTCGCCCCCGGCGCGGTCGTAGTTGCGTGGGCCCGTGAGGGCGAGCAGGATTTCGCGGGCGAGGTCGGAGACCAGGAACACGGCCGGATGGCCGGGTACGAGCCGGGCCAGGGACGCCGGTAGGAAGAGGATCCGCATATCGGTGTCGCTGTGAGCGCGGTGGTAGTGCGTGAACCCGGCAGGGGTCCAGGCGACTCGATTGGCCGGCACGATCGATGTGCCACGTTCGGTGTGCACGGACAGGACGCCGCGGGCCGCGTACACCAGATGCCCGCGTGAATGGGAATTCACCGGGCTCGTTCCGCCCGACGGCCATAGATGTACGCCTCCGGACGGCCATAGATGGGACGTCGGACCGGACCGGGCAGGTTGGCGGCCAACGGGCATAACTTGGCATTCTACCGGTGGCCGGTCACAGCGCTTTCTCGCGACAGTGGATGTACGCGCGATGAGGTCTTCGTCGCGACCACCCATGTCGAGAGGGAGTACGACCATGCGAGCAGCGGTCTGTGTCAGGGCGGGTGGCCCGGAGGTGCTGGAGATCCGCGAGCTGCCGGTACCGGTGGTTCGGGAGGGCTGGAGCCTGGTGCAGGTGAAGGGCGCGGGCTTGAACCGGTCGGAGCTGAGGACCCGCCAGGGGCATTCCCCGAACGTGAAGTTCCCGCGGGTGCTCGGCATCGAATGTGTGGGGATCGTGGCAGCCTCGACCGATCCCGACCTGCCGGACGGGACGACCGTCGCGGCGGTGATGGGTGAGATGGGCCGGGAGTTCGACGGCGGCTATGCGGAGTACGCGTTGCTACCGAATTCGCTGCTGATGCCGATCACCACCACCTTGCCCTGGGACGTCTTGGCCGCGCTACCTGAGACGTACCTGACCGCACAGGGCTCGCTGGACGCGTTGGGGATCGTGCCGGGTGGCCAGGGGCGGTTGCTGATCCGTGGCGGGACGTCGTCGGTGGGGATGGCGGCCGCGTCGATCGCGGCCGGCTACGGTGTCGAGACCGCGGCCACGACCCGGCGGCCGGACAAGGCCGACGCGTTGACCGCGGCCGGCGTCGACCACGTACTCGTCGACGCCGGGGGATCGCTGGCGGCGAGCGTGCACGCGGTCTGGCCCGAGGGACCGGACCACGTTCTGGATCTCGTCGGGGCGCGTACGGCGGTGGACTCGCTGCGCCTGGTCCGTCGTGGCGGGACGGTGTGCGTGGCGGGCTCCCTCAGCGGATGGCTGATCCCGGACTTCGAGCCGATCGCGATGATCCCGTCCGGAACCAGGCTCACGGCTTTCCACAGCGACGACTTCAAGGGCAGCGCGGGCGCGACCGTGCTGCGGCGGATCGTCCACGAGGTCGAGGCGGGCGTCTATCGACCCAACGTCGACCGTGTCTTCGCCCTGGACGACATCGTCGCGGCCCACCGGTACATGGAGAACGACCAGGCCACCGGGAAGCTCGTCTTGGTGCCCTAGTCAGCCCTGATAGAGATCGATGCGGTTCCCGCTGGGATCTGCCACGCACGAAGACCGCGGCTTCCATGGCTTGTCCACCGGCGGGTGGACCTCGATGGCCCCGGCATCGACGGCGCGGCGGTGCGCGGCGTCCACGTCCTCGACGAGCAGACCGAACCGGGACACCCCGGCCGGACCGTCGTGCTCGCCATGCTCGGTGGCCTCATGCGCGACGGTCAGCAGGAAGAACTCCTCACTCGGCCAGGCACCGAACTGGAACGAGGAGATCTCCTCGTTGAACACCGCGTCGAACGCGGCCCGGTAGAAGGTGATCGACTCGGCCAAGTCCGCGACGTTGATCGTCACTTGGACGATGCGCGGGGTCTTCAGGTCAGGCATAGCCACTCCGTGTTCGATGTAGTGGTCCACAACGCGGACCATGCGTGACAGAACCTGGGCGCGATCCACCAGCCGCACTCGGTGCTGCTGCAGCACGGTGCGCAACGACTCGCCGTCCGGGTCGTCCGTGACGATGCGAACAGAGTCGATCGGCACATCGACGCGCCGCAGCGCACAGATCAGCCTGGCTTGCCGGACCTGCTCAGGGCGGTAGCGGCGATAACCAGTGACCGGGTCAACGACCGCCGGCCGCAGCAGGCCGAGTTCGTCGTAGTGCCGTAAGGCATGGATCGACAGGCCGCTGACGAGGGCGAAGACACCGATGCCCAGGAGATTGTCGCTGCTCACCCAGACAGCATCCAGTCTCGGACTACCCGAGAGTCAAGCGCGGGCTCCTTGGTCGGCTTCGCCTCGATGTCCGGTACGTGCCGGTAGGCCACCGGCGAGGTCAGGTCCCGACGGCCAAAGTTCTCGCCGTGCTAACACCTGCCCTGACCGGCCCGAATACTGGATGAGCGAGGGGAGGAGGGCGCGCATGGAGTTGCGGCATTTTCGCTATTTCGTGGCGGTAGCCGAGGAGGGGAGCTTCACGCGGGCGGCAGCCCGGCTGCACGTGTCGCAGCCTACGCTGAGTCAGCAGGTGCGGGAGCTGGAGCAGCGGGTGGGCGCGATGTTGTTCGCCCGTGACCCGGCGGGCACCTGGCTCACCGCCGCGGGCGATGCGTTCTACGAGCGGATCAAGGCCGTGCTGAGCGCGGTCGAAGAGGCGGCCAGAGCGGCCAGGCACATCGCCGGTGCCGGGGAGGGCGCGTTGCGAGTCGGGGTCTCCCTGCCTCTCCCCGATGAGCTGCACTTCTCGGTGCTCAGCGCCTTCACCGCGGCGTACCCGAGGGTGCGGACGAGTTGGCGGCAGGTGGGGCTGATCGATTTCGACCGTCCGCTCATCAACGGGGAGCTCGACGCCGCGCTCATATTCATGCCTGTCGACTCCGAGCGGCTGACCTGGGAGCCGCTCACCACGGTGCCGAGGGCGGTCGCGGTACCGGCCGGCCATGCGTTCTGGGACGCGGGGAGCGTGCCGTACACGGACGTGTTCGACGAGCCGCTGGTGCCGGTGGCCTCCGCCGTACCCGAGAGGGTCACGCGCTGGTGGCACATGCACGAGGAGCGCAACGAGGAGACGCCCCGCCTGGTCGGCGACCCGGGCGCCACCCCGGACGAGCTGCTGATGGCCGTACGCCTGAATCGGGCGCTCTGTCCCGGCCCGTACCACTTCAAGGACACCCCGCTGCCGTCGGGCATCCGCATGGTCGAGGTCACCGGCCTGTCCCAGGCGGTGGTCGTGGCGGTACGGCGGGCCGGCGACAACGGAGGGCTCGCCGAGGCGTTCTGCCGTCTGGCGGCGCGCACCGCCCGGGAGGTCACGAACCTACGCACGTAAGGCCTGCGCCTATAGGCATGGCCAATGGGGTATTGGCGACGGGACTTCGACAGGCCTGGCGCGGCGCCTCGATGCTGATGGCGTGGATCCGTTCATGGTGGCCGCCGGGTCGGCGGTGGTGGGGGCGATGGCCTCGGAGGGTTGGCAGGACGCGCGGCGGGCGATCGCCGCGCTCTGGCGGAAGCCGCATCCCGAGCGGGTGCCGGCGATCGAGGCGGACCTCGAGGAGGTACGCGTGGAGGTGCTGACCGCCAGGAAGGCCGCGGACCAGCAGACCGAGGAGGAACTGGCCGTGGAGTGGCGCCGCCGGCTCGGGCGCCTGGTCGCGGCCGATCCGGAGCTGGCGGAAGAGCTGCGCCGGATCGTGGACAGGCTCAACCCGCCGGCCGCCGGCGCCCCCGGCGTCATGATCGCCCGGGCGTCGGGCCGGGCCAGCCTGTTCCAGTCCGGCGGGGACATGCACGTACGCGAGCGATGACCGCACCCTCCCAGGCGCCGCGAGACGACGCGAAAACGGGGGTGACGCTCGAGGCCAAAGCCTTCTTCTTGGCGCGGATCTACCAGGCGGCCCGCGACCTGTACGTCACCGTCGTCAACCTGCCGCGCAGCCTCACCGTCTCCCTGGTCACGTTGATCGTCGGGGCGATGGTGGCGGGCGTCGCCTGGTTCGTCGTGGGGGTGGTCCTCCCGCAGTACGCGCCGACGTACAAGACGCAGTTCCTGATCGACGCCACCTCCGAGCCCGGCGACATCACCAGGTCGCTCATGACCGTCGTCGGCTCCGCCGGCGACCGGGACGCGCTGGCGCTGCGCCGCTTCGGCGGCGAGTGCGGCGCCGACGACAACACCACGCAGCTCGTGTCCTTCGGCACCGGCAATCGGCAGGACATCAAGGCGGCGGCGGGCCAGGTGCGAGCCGGGGGCCAGAGCACGCTGCTGCGCGGCATCGTCGCGGCGGTCGAGGATTTCGCCGCGCCCTTCGCGCAGCGGGCCAAGCAGGTCAACCGGGTCATCGTGATCAGCAACCACGGCGCCGACGCCTGCGACGCGGACACCGCCTTCGTCGAGCGCGAGATCCGAGAACGGGTCGCGTCGGCGGGGCTGAACATCCAGTTCCGTGTGGTCGGCTACCGGGTCCCGCGCGCTCAGCGCGAGGCGCTGGAGCGCATCGCCGACGCCTCCGGCGCCACCGCGCCGCTGTACGCGGGGACGCCGGCGCAACTGGACTCCGCCCTCGACTGGTTCACCAATGTCGAGCCCGTGCTGGAGAACGCCAGGCGGGTCATCACCACGCTCAACGCCACTATCGACCGGGTCAAAGCCGGTCTGCTGGCCATCCGGGACGGCAGGCTGGACGTCGCCGAGCGTGAGCTGCGGCAGGCCGGAACAGGCGGCGTGGACACCGAACTGGACGACCTCGCGGGCCGGGCCAAGACCCCCGCCGCCCGCGACCTCCACGCGCGGGCGGCCGACCTGCGCACCCGACAGGGCCGCCTGCTCGACGGCGCCCGGCGGTTGCTGGACAGCGCGCGCGCCGGCTCGCCGCCGGAGCTCACCTCGCTCGAACGGGCCATCGCGGATTACAACGACAGGGTCAAGCACATGAACGACGCGATCAAGGCACTGCGCGCCACAGCCCCGGCGAGCACCTCATGACCGCCCCGGCCAAGACCCGCAAGCGGCGGGTGGCGGTGGTCGTCGTGCTGCTGCTCATCCTGGCGGCGATCGCCTATCTCATCTACCTCGCCATTCCCGGCCACCGTACGGCCTTCCTCGTGGACACCTCGGAGAGCCGGGTCGACATCGGCGCGATCGCCGCCTCCATCGGGTCGGCCGCGCGGAACGCCGGTGACCGCGACGCCGTCTCGCTGCGCAGGTTCGGCGGGACCTGCGGGGCCGCCGACAACACCGCCGAACTGGTGAGCAGCGGCACCGGGCAGGGCGAGCAGGTCGCCTCGGCCGCGCGGAAGCTGACCTCGGCGGGCAAGGTCACCCTGGAGAGCGGCGTGCTCGCGGCGATCGACGATTTCTCCGGCCTCTACCCCTTCCGGGGTCTGCGGGGCAACCGCATCGTCGTGGTGACCAGCCACGGCACCGACGCCTGCGCCCGCGACCAGAACGCGGTCCTGAAGGCGATCCGCGAGCGCGTGGCCGCCGCCGGGCTGACGCTGGAGTTCCGTTTCGTCGGCTTCCAGGTGCCCGACGGGCAGCGCGACGAGCTCCAGACGCTGGCCAGGGCCAGCGGCGCGCCCGAACCGCGCTTCGTCCGCTCCGCCGCCGAGCTGGACGTGGCGCTCCGTGAGCTGGTGATCCCCGACTTCGGCCTGGCCAAGCCGTTGGAGCTCCCCTCTGAACGGGAGTCGAAGCCGGCCAAGGAGTACGACTTCGCGGTCGCCCTCCTGACCGGCTGGGGCGTCACGGTCACCGGCGCGCCGGTCCAGTGCCACGCCGCGACCGGCGAGACGGACCACAGCCGGACCTTGTGCCGCTTCCGCCTCGCCGAGGGGCAGCGCATCCGCTTGGCCGCCAAGGTCTCGGGCCCCGACCCCAACCCGATGCGCGCGCGGAACAACCCCAACTACCGGCCGATCAACACGCCTTTCTGGTACGGCTGCGACGAGGGGTCGATGTCGCGTACCTGCACCGTGACCATGAGCCGCGAGCGCCTGGCGAAGGCCGTGGCCAAGTCCGGCGACGCGCCGTCGACCTCGATGATGGCCTGCGTGACCACCCGGGACCCGGCCACCGACGTGCTGGCCGCGACGTGCGCCGCCATCACCGGCTCCGAGCCGCCCCCCACGCCCGCCGTCACCTACGCCGACGGCTCAGTCGACAGCGGCTGAATCACCGGCGGCTCACGCAGGGTCCGGCAGGCACATCGATGCGATCCTGGCGGGATCGGCCACGATCGCGATGGCGCTGATCCGGCCGCCGGCGACCGTGAACGAGATGATCGAGAGCGGGGTTCCGTCCTCGCGCCAGGAGACGTACCCGGGAAGGCCGTTGACGAGCACCGCCCGATGCCGTGCGACCTGGCCGGAGAACATCTTCGCGCCGGCGGCGACTTCGGTGGCGCCGAGCGTGACGACCAGCCCGCCGGGGGTGTCGACGGTCAGTCTCACGTCCGGGTCGAGCACGCGCAGCAGTGCTTCGAAATCGCCGCCCACCGCTGCCGCGCGGAAGGCATGGATGACCTGCCGTTGTTCGCGTCCGGCGACCGTCGGCCGTTCGGTCGCCTGTACCTTCTTGCGGGCGCGGCTGGCGATCATCTTGGTGGCGTCGGCGGACTTGCCGAGGATCTGGCCGATCTCGGCGAACGGCACCCCGAACAGGTCGTGCAGCACGAACGCCAGCCGCTCGCTCGGCCCGAGCGAGTCCAGGACGACGAGCAGCGCGAGCCCCACCGAATCGGCGAGCGCCACGTACTCGTCGGGCTCCGCGCCGTCGTCGGCCGTTACCAAGAGCCCGGGAAGCCCGTCGCCGTAGGACGCCTCGGGGCGGGTCTGGCGGGACCGCAGGACATCCAGGCTGATCCTGCCGACCACCGTGGTCAGCCAGCCCGCCAGGTTGGCGATGGTCGCCGTGTCCTGGCGGGCGAGCCGCATCCAGGCCTCCTGGACCACGTCCTCGGCGTCGGCGTGCGATCCGAGCACGCGGTAGGCGACCGCGCGCAGCCTGTCGCGCTGGGCCTCGAACGCCTCGGCCACCAGGTCTGTCCGGCTGGTGTCAGTCATCTCGTCCTCGTCCTCGGATCTGCTCGCTCACGGTTTACGGGCGGCCAGTCATCGGCGGCGCTGCTGGCGGAGCGAGATCCGGTTGCCGTCCGGATCCACCGCCTCGATGCGGACGCCGAACGGGTAGTCCTCCGGTTCGGGCTGATCGAAGGTCACGCCTCGCCGGCGAAGCACCTCGAAGTCCTTCCTCAGGTCGTCCGACTCGAGGAAGAGCGGACCGGGGTCGCCGCTCGGCCGCTCCCCGAGCGGCTGCCCCGACCAGAGGACGATCTCGACCGGACTGCCGGCGACGCCCACGGTGAGGAAGCGGGATTCCGGTCCCGGGTAGTCGATTCGCTTCTCCAGGCCGAGCCCTTCAGTGTAGAACTCCAGCGCGCGGTCCTGGTCGGTGACATAGACCGTCACATACATGATGTTCGTCAGCATCCTGGTCTCCCATCCATTCGTTGGTCCGACGACCGCGGGCGTACGCGGTCGTCGCCTGTATGACGGGAGCCGGCGCCCGAAGGTAACCGGCGGCTACCGGCGCGCGAGGCGGTCCTGAATCAGTCGCCGGCGTTCCGCTGGAAGCTGGTGAGCGTCCATCGCCCGCTGTAAAAGAGCGGAGTCGAATCCGTGCTTGCCCATGTGGCCGAGGAGAGGTTCGTAGCGATCAGGCCGCTCTCGCAGGAGCTCTGTGGCCAGCCGTAGCTCCAGGCGAATCACCGGGACACGATGAGAGCCACATGTGATCAGGACGTAGTGCTCCCACGGGCCGCGGCCAACGCATTCCATCACGTCGGAGTCGGTTTCCGTCTCGACGGTGCTGACCTCCACATCGACCCCGTTCACCTCGTACCTGGTGAAGTACTGCGAACTTTCGGGGATCCAGGACGCGGGATAAAGGCATGGAAACGAGGAGAGGGCGGCGGCGAACGTGTCGACGTCCTCTCGTCGAGCTACCAGAATGTCAATGTCGCCGGCAGGGAGGTGGACACCCTGCAGAAGCGCGGCGCTTGTGCCGCCCACGCGGTATGCCGAGTCGGCGCCTGCGGCTCTCAGGGCGGTGAGTGTCATGTCCAACGTCGTAGTTACGTCCACCAGCTGCAGAGATGGTTCGCGGTTGCCCATGGAGGTCAGCGTACCGATCACGGAAGGGCGCAAGTCAGGAAAGATCGAGACTAGGAAATGCGCTTCCAGTAAGCGGAAATGGACTCCCAAAGGATCTTCCGGTCCGAGGCCAGGCTCGCGCTCTGGTCATGCCAGATGCCCTGGTGCCCTCGTTGAACGTCGTACGCATTTGTCTTCGGCGTGAGATTGAGCTCGAGGATCTTGTTGGCGAACCGACCGAACAGCCCAGGCTTTCCGGCCTGATCCTTTTCATTCCAGACCGGGCCCAGGGTGGGGCCGAGGGCATTTATTGTTTTCTGCCGGTCGACCTCAAATATCGGTCGGTCGTTCACGACTGACATGTTGCTCTTGTAGAGCACGTTGTAACCCAGTTGGACGAACTCGTCGAGACTGGTCTTCGCCCAACCTTTGCCGACCCACGTGCGCCGCTGATCCGATGAGCCGGCGCTGCTGTCCTTGCCGTCGGTCGTCCTCATCGTACGGCCCTTGGCCATGTCGAACTCATGGCCGAACTGGCCGGTCCGTTTCTGCAGGAAGAAGGGATTCCTTCTGTCCTCGGCGAACTTCGCGAGCGCGAAGGCGAAGACCGCGGGAGCGGTGATCGTGAGCATCCCCAAGGCCCACTTGACGTCATGCCACCGCTTGGCCGGACTCTGTTTCCAGGCTCTGCCCCGCAGACTCCGGTAGCCCGGGACGGGCCAGGTTCGGGCGGCGATCGCCGCGCCGGTGCTGAGAACGGCCATGCCGAATCCCATTTCAGCGGCGTGCTTCCCATTCCAGCCGGCGCCGGCGGCCCATCCCGCGGTCGCCAGCGCGGTGGTGCTCACCGCCCCGCCGACCAGGATCCGGGAGAATGCCCGCTCCCAGGTGGCCGACTCCATGGCCTCGGCCAGGCCGGTGAGCGCGGGTCCGCCTCGGCGCAGCAGCGCCGGCAGCGCGGCGTGCGCACCGGCCATCAGCCCGCCGGCGAGCGCTCCGTGCACCGTACTCCGGAGCAGCCCCGCCGCATCGATGGTGCCGGTGGCGAACAACTGATCGATCGAGCTCAGCCCGCCGGAGTACATCGCGCCCAGCGCGGCCTGACGGATGATCAGCAGGATGATCCGCAGCGCCAGGCCCTCCGCTCGGAGCAGCTTTTTCACCACGGCGTCGAGCAAGGGGCCGAGCCGGGGGGCCAGTAGCTTCGCGAGGATCATCAATGCCAGCACGAACGCTGCGCATGCGACGAATCGCCACCTGGCCTTGACGATCGCGTCATAGGCGATCTGGCCGCAGCCGGCGAGATGCTCGCACCGCCGCCGCAGGTACGCCAGCTGCCCCTTCTCGCCGTGCACCAACCGCGCGGCCTGTCCGAACGCGGCCGTGGCCGGCCCGCCCCCGGCTCCGGCCGCCCGCCTGGACTGACCGGCGATCTGCTCCTGAACATCGCCGATCACGCGTCCCAGCGCCGTCGCGGCATCCCGCAACCGCGCCACACCGTCGAGATCGCCATCCGGCCACGCGGCCCCGACCCCTACGGACTCGAGGAACCAGAGCGCCTGGCTCACGATGGCGGGCGGTGGCGTGGTCGTCGGCAGGCCGCACGAACCCTGCGCGGGCTTGTACTCCTCCGGATCCGTCAGCCATGCCGGGCACGACCGCGCGCTCGGGATCCCGGCGTTCGCCCCCTCGGCTGTGGCATACGTGCCCCCGGTGACAACCAGCCCGGCCGCCATCCCGCGCAGCAGATTCACCGCCACGACCAGGTCTTTCAGCAGGTCATCACGTATTCGGGCGAACCCCGGCAGGCCCGCCTCAGGGTCGCCCTCGAACAGCGCCCGGCCCAGGTCGTCCTGACCGAAGGGTTGTTCATCCATCGCCCGGCAGAACGCGTCCACGCCCCGGGCCGCGTCCTCAGCGGCCTCCCAGACGCCTCTCCCCGCGCTGATCCAGATCTCCGGGGTGAACCGCAACACCCATGCAGGGGCCAGATGGTTGGGGACGATGTCTCCTCAACGCCGTGATCTCCAGCAAACGCTTTCAGACTCTAACGGATCATCTACGCCGATGGAATGTGTGGTGGTGGGCTTGGCGATCATTCGGCAGACGAAACTGATCTTGCGCCGGTAATCTTCGCTGCGTCGTTCGCCGGACGCCTGGGAGATGCCACTTTCTCCCGGTGAGCCGGTGACGTCTTCATCAACACAACGAAGATGAGGAAAGCTCGTGATCCGACGCTTCAGGGCTCTGTTACCCGCATCGGCCATCCTGCTGGCCTGCACCGTCGCGCAGCCCGCTGCCGCGGACGATGCCGCGACCGGCGGGCCCGCCGTCGTACGGCCGCTCTCGGGCACCAGCTCGCTGCCCGCAGGCTGCGGACTCCCCCCGGCCGACGGCTACACCCTGAACCCCAACACCGAAGTCCTGCCCACCCTGGCGCGGGACCCGAACCGTCCGCAGCACCTCGTCACGGTGTACCAGCAGGATCGCTGGAACCGCTACGGCAGCAACGGCGCGGTCACCGCCGTCTCGGACGACTACGGCCTGACCTGGCAGCGGTCCACGAACCTGCCCGCCTTCTCCAAGTGCAACGGCGGCACGAGTGCCAACGGCGGGGACTACGCCGTCACGACGGACAACTGGGTCACGGTCACGCCATCGGGCGCCGCGATCGCCGCGTCGTTGTCGATGTCCCGCGCCGGCGACGTGACCGCCATCCTGGTGGCCCGCTCCGGCGACGGCGGCCGGACCTGGGACGCGCCGACCACTCTGCAGCGGGACGACAACCCGCAGTTCTTCAACGACCGCCCGACGGTGACCGCGGACCCGTACCACCCGGGCGTGGTCTACGCGGTGTGGGACCGCATCGACGACCAGTCGACCAGCACCACGCCGAACTGGGTGCAGCCGATCTACCTGGCCAAGTCCACCGACGACGGACGTACCTGGACCACCAGCAAGGTGTACGACGTGCCCACCAACGAGGGCGCCATCGGCACCCAACTGGTGCCGCTCCCGGACGGGACGCTGCTGATCGGCACGCACTACGAGACGATCACCGACGGCTCCACCCGGGTCATCCGCTCGACCGACGGCGGCAAGACCTGGTCGGCGCCGACGCTGAACGTCCCGGCCCCGCTCGCGGTGGGCCCCCGCATCCCGGACCCGGACAACTCGGGTGACCCGGTACGCAACGCCTCCCTGCCGCTGCTGTCCGCCCAACCGGGCACCCAGGTGGTCAACGCCACCTGGCAGAGCCAGGAGGCCGACGGCACCTTCCACGTGGCCTACTCGCGCTCGGCGGACGGCGGGCAGACGTGGTCCGCCCCGATCCGTCTGGACAAGACGCCCACCGGTTCCGCCGCCGTACCGGTCGTCGCCGCGTCCAAGACGGGCACCGTGGCGGTCACGTACTACGACTTCCGGAACAACACGCCCGACCCGGCCACCCTGCCCACCGACCTGTGGGCCGTGACCTGCTCGAGCAACTGCACGAAGCCGGGGGCGTGGCGCGAGCAGCACATCGAAGGGCCGTTCGACACGCGGAAGGTCCCGTTGACGAGCGTGGGACGCCTGCTCGGTGACTACACCGGCCTCGTCTCGACGGTCGGCAACGCCTTCACGGCCGCGTACGGCGTCTCCACCGGCGATGCCGCCAACCCGGTGGACGTGCACAGCGCGATCTTCTCCGGCTGAGCAGCCGTACGTCTGACGGCGGGGTCCGGTCCGGGTGGACCGGGCCCCGTCGTTAGGACGCGACTGTCGCGCGGTGGCGTCCGCGCAGGCGTACCAGCCCGGTCGTCGAAGCCGCAGCGCCCGCAGTTCAGCGCCCGTCGAACTGCTGACCTGGCCGTTCGATTTCAACATCACCCGCACCGATCCCGTCGAGGCAGCGAAGCTGGAGTCCGGTTACGGCGCGGGTGGGACGTCCTTCCTGCGCGGGGACACGCCCGGGCAGCGGCCCGTACTGTATGCCGCCTCCGAAGGAGAGGCGGGACTGATCGGCCGCGGTCCAGCTGATCGTGAGGGTCCATCTTGCCGTGATGAGATGGAGATCATCATCTGTGATCATCCGCGCATGAAACGCCTGAGCGTAGTACTGGTGGTAGCCAGCCTGCTGAGCGTCGCGATTCCCGGCGGCGCCGTGCACGCGACTCCCGAATCGAAGTCTCTCGACTCCGTCGTAAAAGCGATCAAGAAGCAGTTCGCGAAGAAGAGCAGTGTGCGCTTCTCCGTCAAGCGACGCGGCGGGCCTCCGGCCACCTGGGACATCAAGGCGTCCGGTGCGTACCGCTTCAGGGCTTCAGGCGTGTACGCCGCCGACACCACGACGATCTCCCAGGAGCCAGAGGGGACAGGCCGGTCCCGGGAAATCAGCATCGGCCGGGAGTTCTACTCTCAGGACTACGTGCGTTCCAAGGACGGCAAGTACACCTGGAAGTCGCCGTCGACGCTCGGGAAATGGTCCTACGGGCGGAACCTGGCCGGGGTCATCTGGGGAGAGGACCTGATCAACGGGATCAACCCGGGCTTCCTCAAGCTGGTCGCCTCCCACGGTGTGACCAGCACCGACGGCGGAACTTTCGAGGGAGTGAAGACGACCCTCCACAGCGGCACGGTGACGGTTCCCAAGCTGGATGAGAGGCAGGCCGGGATGTACTTCGAGACCCGGGAGGAGGAGTTCGCGTATGGCGGGCCGATCACCTGGAAACTCTGGGTGGGCCCGGACAACCTGCCGCGACGCTTCCACGCCATCATGAAGTTCACCCGGCCGGCGGGCGGTAAGGCCGACACCATGACCATGAGCATCATCTACCGAGGATGGGGAAAACCCGTCAAGATTACGGCTCCGCCCAAGCACCTCATCACCGACGACTGGTGATCGACGATCTGTCGGCCAACACCCTCGTCTTGCTTGGGACGTTGTCCGCTCAGCGCGCTGGCTCTAGGCCCTCTTTGGGATCAACGTTCGCTCTGCGGAGAGTCGTCGTGGGCGCGGATCGCGATAGTGCTGACGGTGCCGTTGCCCCAGACGGTGGTGTTCATCATCGTCCGCCCGTCCAGGGACGCAACCGTGAACTCCGGCACAAAGCGTGTGGTGAACAGCCCTGCCATCCCGCTTCGCAGCATGTCTACTTCGCTCGCGACGAAATCCCAGCCATCGAGGAGGCGTACCTGAACCCACGCGAGGTCATCGTCCCCATCATCTGTTTCGTAGTATCTCGCGTAGCAGGCTGAGAGCAGGAACTCGCGGTCATCGTTGATGAGCCCGTATTCGGTTGCCATCCGGAACCAGCTCGCATTGACCTTGTCAGGCATGTCCGTGTCATCGACATTGGCTATCTCATCCGGGCGGGAATCGTACCGGCCGTGCTCAGGGCCAGCACTCGCGGGTCCGTATCCCGGTGGCAACGGAGGCAACTGTACTTCCTCTTGGTTCCTCCGCGATATGAAGTGGGGACGGCGTGGCAGCCGTACGGGAAGACTATGGCGAAGGTGACGGGAATGGGCCGTGTGATCTCATGAGGCGAGGTCTGTGGATCTCCATGACGGCTGTGTTCGCGCCGATTGCCACGGTGTTCATCTTGGTCATGACGCCTGTATGGCGGGACAACGCCCGTCTCGAAGCCCTATACAAGCGCGTCCTCGCCTATCCTCTTCCACCACGTACCGGAGACGTTTTCCCGGTGGATCGTGACGTGACCTTCGGGAAGAATCTGGCCAAGGGAAGCGGAGCCTACTGCGACTATCGCGTCAGGATCACGCTGCAAACTGCGCTGACGCCGCAGGAGATCCATCGCCACTATGGCAACGCATCGATCAGGGGTGCCGAGGAAAAGGCGATGATCTCTCTGTTTTTCGAAGACGAGGGACCTGCCGGCGGACGCCGAGTCATTGTCGAGGTGTACGACTCCCATGACTGGGACTGGGACTGGCGCTGTATGTAGAGCGAAACGGAGCCGGGTGGTTTCGTGGTTTGCCACCGTCGAAGACCGCTACGAACACGTGGTCACCGCCGCCTGGAACTGCTCGACTGAACCTGACGCGGCCCTGCCCGCAGGCTCGCGCGGGCCGCCGCTCGGGCCGGTACCGAGCGATCAGCATCGACTGGATCGCAGCGAGGCAAGCCCCTCAAGCTGCCGGACGACCTGCTCTATCGGAGCGGACGTGTCGATCTCCATGGTCGCGGTGGCTCGCAGCAGCGGCTCGACAACACGAAGGTTCTCCAGGATGGCTGCTCGTTCTTCCGGCCGCTTGCCATACGGATTGTTGGTCCGCGTCATGACCCGGGCCAACAGCATCTCAGCGGGCGCGCTCAGCAGCACGACGTGGTCGAACTGCGGGTAGAACTTCCCCTGATTGCTCTTACAGCCGGCCACGAACAAGCCGCCCTCCTCGTGCCCGGTGAGCAGGTCGGTCATGGCCTCTTCGCGCCACACCCAGTCCGACGACCCGTCTGACAGCGTGACCTCGTGGCTCCACCGGCCGTAGTCCGTATCCACAGTCCGGTGTCCCCGTGAGTCCAAGATTCGAAGAGCGGTCGATTTGCCAGTCCCCGACATTCCCGTGATCAATACCTTGGACATGGCATCACCCTAACGAGCTCGACAGGGGTTGCTTCCGCCCCTCCTGTACGGTGATGAGACAGTCGACCAGCAGCGCGCCGCCGTCACCGCTGATCAGGGTCGAGGTGGAAGGCGCGGCTCTTCCGGCAGTCGGTGCAGCCAGATTGCCGCCCACTTTCGCGAACACACCAGCATGAACACGTCACCTGACCTGTCCGCTAGGGGGTTCTGATGGACACGGATCCAGCTGAAGCTTCTGCGGAGCCGCGTCTGGTCTCGCTGGTGGGGCGCTCTCCCGTCCTGGACGCGGCCCAACTCGGCGTGCTGCGCGGCTATGGCAGCGAACGTGACGTGGCCGCCGGTGACGTGCTGTTCGCCGATGGCGACGAGACCTACGACCTGATCGTGCTGCTCGCGGGCACAGCCGACATCGTGGAGGGGTACGGCAGGCCAGGGGCGGCCGTCGTCGCCGGCTACGGTCCGTCGGAGTTCCTCGGCGAGATCGGGATGCTCACCGGGCAGCGTGCCTTCCTCAGCGCCGTCGCCACGTCCGCGGGGCGGGTTCTCGCCGTGCCGGTGGCGCAACTGCGCCGGATCATGGCGCAGGAGCCGGGCCTCAGCGACCTCTTCCTGCGAACCTTCCTGCTCCGTCACTCCATCCTGATGAGCCGCAGCACAGGCCTGACCCTGATCGGATCGCGCTTCGATCGTGACACGCGGCGGCTGCTGGAGGTGCTGGCGCGCAACCGCCTGGTCTGGAACTGGCTGGATCTGGAGGAGTCGCCCGAGGCCGAGCAGATCCTGCAGGGGCTGGACGTTCCGATCGCCGATCTTCCGATCATCATCGTCCCTGGCGGGCCGGTGTTGAGGAATCCCGGCAGCCGCGCGCTCCTGGACGCCCTGGCCATCTCGGGGCACGCCGGTGCGTATCCGCCGGGTGTGTGTGACCTGCTCGTCGTGGGGGCGGGCCCAGGCGGGCTCGCGGCCTCGGTCGCCGGCGCGTCCGAGGGCATGGCGACCACCCTGGCGGAAGACACCGCGCTCGGCGGCCAGGCGGGGACCTCGTCACGTATCGAGAACTACCTCGGTTTTCCCGCGGGCTTGTCCGGGGAAGAGCTCGCGGCCCGGGGGACGCTGCAGGCGCAGAAGTTCGGCGTACGCATCAAGCTGGCCGCGAAAGCCACCTCATTGTCGTTCCAGGATGGTGTTCACCAGGTCGCCTTCGATGATGGCGAAGCCATCCAGGCCAAGTCGGTGATCATCGCAACGGGCGCACGGTACAACAGGCTTCCCCTGGACCGCCTGGCGGAGTTCGAGGGCGTCGGGGTCTACTACGCGGCGACCCAGACGGAGGCCCAGGCCTGCGGCACCGGGCCGGTCGCGATAGTCGGCGGCGGGAACTCCGCGGGGCAGGCCGCTCTTTTCCTCAGCCGCTCATGCGCCGAGGTGTACGTGATCATCCGTCACGATGCGCTCGACACCTCGATGTCGCGGTATCTGGTGGACCGGATCGAGCGCAACCCGCGCATCGTCGTCCGGCCTTCCACCCATGTCACCGCCCTGATCGGGACGGACCAACTCGAGGCGGTAAGGCTCCGCCGCGAAGGCCGGCAGGAAGCGGACGAGCTTGCTGTGGCCGGGCTGTTCATCTTCATCGGCGCGAAGCCGGGAACCGGCTGGCTGGCCGGCCAGTTGGCCGAGGACAGGCACGGCTTCCTCCTGACCGGCAGCGACATCCCCGCCGACCGGCTGGAGCACGGGGGCCGGACACCACTGTTCCTGGAGACGAGCAGGCCCGGCATATTCGCCGTCGGCGACGTGCGCAGTGGCTCCGTCAAGCGCGTCGCGGCCGCCATCGGTGAGGGCTCGGTGGCCGTCCGCCTCGCCTTCGAACGCCTCCAGTCGGCAGGTCAGGCCGACCTCATCGGCCCGGCCGCTCCCCAGCCGACAAGCTGAATCGCTTTCGGCTACGCCGACGTCCACGGAACGAGATCTTGGCCGGGGTAACTTCGGACAATGATCCGATCCACCCCCAGCTGTTGAGGGTAAAGCTCCTTGATGCCACGTCCATCGGTGAAGATATCGACGGCGTTGGGCGCTGTTTCCATGTACGTGTTGACAGCGGATATTGCGAGAAGTTTCCTCATCTCCGGGCCGATGCTCTTGTTCTTGGCGAACTTCCGCCCTTCTTCGGAGGCGTTCCAGGTGAGCCATCTGCCTCCTACGCCTTTGCCGTCCTTGCTCGAAAACCATTGGCAAGCGTCATTCAACCCCCAAGCATGCGTTTTGTAGTTCGACGGATTTCCTTGATAGATGGCCTGGTAGATGTAGCTGTTCGCTGTCGCGCCGGAGAGGAAGGCTGTCGTATCTGCGGCACTGTTCACCGGTACATCCGCGAACGTAGTCTTGTTGAGCGTTATAGGACTCGATGGATTCATGTTGGGCCTGAACGTCGGCTGGAACTGGCGATTGCAGGACGTTACAGAATACGCGAGCACCACGTCTGAGTCATCTGAGAGAACGTCGACCCAGTATTCGCGCCCAGGAAATACGCTCTCGATCAGTTTGCGGCCCGCATTGCCGATCTTGGCGCGGTAGAGCGGGTCTCCGAGGGTCGACTTGAATTTTTCCATACTGAAACCCGCCTGCAGGCCGGCCAGCTTGCGGTACTCGCCTTCTCGCCAATGAAATGTGCGCGTATACCAGCGAACTTTTCACCGTAATTCGGGCGCAAGGCTTCTTCTGTAACTACTGCCCCAGCGACCGGATGTCGGGCATGAACAGGTATGCACTTCCCCTGGTGATCGCCGGTGCCGGTGCTGCGCCATGACGGGGCTCCGGCCCTGGTTCACCCCGCCACCGGACCCGCGTTTCGAGCTCTTCAGCAGCGTCAACAAGTCGTATCGACACATTCCAGAACGGGTTAAATCATCAGCGTCCGCAGAGTACCGCCGAGGGTGCTGGGTATCCACCTGCCGTTAACGCGGATTAGGGCGGCGAATTATGGGCCATGACCCTGCCCAGAAAGCTGGACGAACGCCGCCCTTGCCGACGACTCGACGGAGGACGACTCGTGACCGTTACGCCGACTTTGCAGGCACCGCCATTTCCCGGCATCATCAAGAAACCGCAGCAGGGCGAAGCCGTAAAGAAATGGCAGCAGCGGATGCAGGACCGCGGCTGGCATATCAAAGTAGACGGGATCTATGGGGCAGAGAGCGAGCGTCTCTGCAAGAACTTCCAGGCCGAGAAGCACCTTCAGGTCACCGGCATCGTCGACGAGACGACGTGGGACAAGACGTGGACGGCCCCTAGCGCGGTGGCTCCGCCGTTCCCCGGTCGCGTCCTCAAGCACCCGCCGATCATGAACGGCGAGGATGTACGGCAGTGGCAGGAAGAGATCAGCATGCGCGGCTGGCCCATCACGGTCGACGGGAGCTACGGGCCGCGGAGCGAAGAGATCTGCCGCCAATTCCAGAAAGAGCATGCTCTCGTGGTCGACGGCATGGTCGGGCGGAACACCTGGACCAATACCTGGGTAGAGACGATCTGAATTAGATTTACCCCGGCCAGAGCGGCCCTTCACCGGTGAAAAGCGGTGAGCGGCCGCTCTCGTCATTTTCTTCAGGCGGCGTCCGTCGGTACGGGCTGCGCCGTTTTCGCGTGGTCGGTCGCCGGCCGGGCGGGAAATCCCTTCACGATGAGCAGGATCCCCAGGGCCACCTCGAAGAGACCGCCGGGGATCGACGTCGTCAGTGCGATCTTGTAGCCGAGGAGTTCGGCGATCGTGCCGGCCATGAAGAGCGCGTACCCGCCCAGCCCCCACACCGCCAGGAAGGCGGGCACCAGCCGCTCGCGCAGCATCGCGCGGCAGAACACCATCATGGCGGCGCAGACCGCGAGCATCCCGAAGTGGAAGGCGTAGTAGTTCCCCTGCTCGGCGACCCGTGCCAGCGCGGGGAAGACCGAGGCGTGGCCGCTGGCCGCGTACTCCTGCGCGAGCGGTATCAGCAGCAGCAGGAAGAGGATCCCGACGGCCAGCACCACCACCTCGATGGTCCTGATCGTCAGGTAGGCGGTGGCGGCGAACGGGCGGCGCGTCCGCAGCAGGTTGAAGATCAATAAGCCGTTGACGATGTCGAAGACGGAGTTGGCCAGCATCAGCAGGGCTCCCGCCGACAGCGCCGTCTTGGCGGCGAGAACGCCGGACAGCACGTCGGCGCTGTCCGAGGCGGCATCGACCAGCGCGCCGCCCGCGAGGTAGACGACGAACGCGAGCAGGTAGCAGGCCCCCACGATCCGGCCGACGGTATGCGCTGACATGGTAGTTCCCTCCTGTGGACGCTTTCGTACTTAGTACTTTTGTACTTAGTACGGGAAGATAACGTACTAAGTACAAAAGTGCTAGAGTCTCGAAGCGAGATGTCAGAGCCGAAGAGTAAGAGAGCCGCGCCACGTGTGCCGCTCACCCGGGAGCGGGTGCTGCGGGCAGCCATCGACGTCGCCGACGCGGGCGGGATCGGCTCGCTGACGATCCGCTCGCTCACCCAGGCGCTCGGCGTCAAGCCGATGGCGGTCTACTATCACGTCGCCAACAAGGAGGAGATCCTCGACGGCATCGTCGACCTCGTCGCCAGTGAGATCGAGCTGCCGTCTCCCGACGGTGACTGGCGCGCGGAGATGCGACGGCGGGCCGATTCGACCCGGCGCGTGCTCAGAGGCCATCCTTGGGCCATCGGCCTGCTCGAGTCGCGAGCCACCCCCGGCCCATCGACGCTGCGGCACCTTGACGCGACCATCGCCACGCTGCGCTCGGCCGGCTTCTCGGTGCCACTGACCGCGCACGCGCAGACCCTGCTCGACAGCTACACGTACGGCTTCGCGCTGCAGGAGGCCTCGTTGCCCTTCAAAGGCCCGGACTCAGCGGCCGAGGTGACCGAGCCCATCATGGAGCAGTTCGCCGACGGCGCTTATCCACACCTCGTGGAGATGGCGACCGAGCACGTCCTCCTGCCCGGTTACGACTTCGGTGACGAGTTCGAGTACGGCCTCAACGTGATCCTCGACGCCCTCGCGCGATCGCTCCCCGGTGACGGTGGCCACCATCCATGAGGGCGGTCATGACAACCGTTCTGCCAGGATCCGAGCGCGGGCGAGCTGGACATTGCGCGCCTGGCCGGCGGCGAAGCCGACCAGGAGCCACGGGGCCGTCAGGTCGAGCCGGTCGCTCACCCGGGTGCCGGTGCCGTCCGGCTCAAGGTCGAAGCGGTAGGCCAGGCGAATGCGGGCCGGGCTCCGCACCTCGCCGTAAAGGGACAGCTCGTCGGTGTGGAGCGCCACTTTGATCGGGTTGTCGTACGTGAAGATCGAGAGGAAGCGGAAGCGCTCGACGGCGGTGTAGCGGATCACACCCGGCTCCGAGCGGTCCACATCGCTGACGGCGACCACGAGCGGGGACAGGCCGATGTAGCTCTCCGGAGCCGTGAGGTGCTCGAACACCTTCTCCGGGGCGGCGCCCACATGGAATTCGTGGGTCAGCACGCTGTTCGACACCCGGCCTCCCGCACCTGCGCTCCTCGCCGAGGATGGGCAAGGCCTGGTTGAGGCCGGGGCTCGGCAACTGAAATGATCAGAGTAGTCCCCATTGCCCCTCTGTATCGCAGGAGCCCTCTTGTTCAAGCGTCGTGGTTTGACCTTGTCCGCAGCCCTCGCCGCGCTGTTGGTGTGTGTCGCCGTTCCCGGCGCGGCGGCGGGTGACCAGCAGGATGATCCGACAGATCCGGGGCCGGTCTACAAGACGGTGACGGACAAGAGCGGGCTGCTGTCCTTGCAGACCAATGGGCGGCCGGACGGGCGGGACATGGTCTTCCGGATTTCGGGAGCGGTTTACGCCAACATCGAGGGCAACGCTTACGACCCGCAGTTGCGCCATGGCCAGAAACTGTTCAACGTCGAGGGCTACAACATCCGGCGGCTGTATCGGGTGCCCGGCACCACGCAGCTCTACCAGCTCTCCCGCGAGATCGTGTTCTACACCGACCCCGCCGACCCCACGAAGATCCTGCGGGAATGGAAGAACCCGATCGACCTCCGGACCTACCCGGTCGTTCCCATCAACAACGACGCGGTGAACTTCGGTCCGTTCAACGTCACCTCCTCCTACGTCGGCCCGCCCCTGCGGCAGATGTACGACGAGACGGAGTGGACCAGCGACATCCCGGTTCGCACGGATCTCAAGCTCGCGTTGGGCGAGTCGTTCGGCCTGGTGAAGGGCGTCTACGCGGCGCAGGAGATGTTCGACTTCTACGTCGACGCCCGCGAGGTCGAGGCCCGCACGAACGCGGGCACCATCCCCAACGGCGCGATGAAGACCAAGATCAGCTGGTCCAGGACGAGCCCGTGGGCGCCGTTCATGTGCCTGCCGGAGACCGACGTCCGCGGGCAGCTCACCTACCACGCCCGCAGCTGGTCGCTGCCGTCCTACCTCGACATCGAGCCGTGGCTGCGGGCGGAGGTCGAGGCCTCCTACCCGCTCTTCAAGGCCGCTCCCACCGCTCCCGGCCCGAGCGAGAACTCCTGGACCTCCTTCTACAACAAGCAGTTGGGCAAGGGTGCCACCACGTGGACCGACTGGTGCGCCGCCAATGGAAAGGCCTGACTTTCGAACTTCTCCGACATTCCTCGCATCAGACTGGTCATGAACTCACCAGCTGAGCACAAGAGCAGCCGCCGACTCCGTACCTGGGCGGGGACCGTCGTCATCGCGACCTCGCTGGCGCCGTTCCTCGTCATGGGCACCGCCACCGCGGACGCCAAGGGGTTCGACTGGGGGCCCGTGGTGGAGCGGGCGCTGCACTGTCTCAAGCCGCGGCCGAGCGACACCTGGTACGTCATACGCGCCCGCGTCGCCGCCGTAGGCGACCTCACGGGTGACGGAAAGCCCGAGACCGTGGTCGTGTCGTCATGCCCGAGCCCTACGTCTGGCAACCCGGTGATCTCCTTCGTCTACGACGGCGCCGCCAAGCGCTCGGCCCCTCACCTGCTCGGCGCGCTGGGCAAGAACCGCTACTTCAAGTCCCAGACCGTCGCCATCCGGAAGGGCCAGGTGCACCTGCGCGGCAAGGTGGTCAGCGACCGGGCCGCCAATTGCTGCCCCGATCTGATGGTGAGCCAGACGTACAAGTGGAACGGCACGAAGTTCCTCAGGACGGCTGAGAAACTGACCCGCATCTCCTGATCGTCGGCTCGGCGCATGAAATCTCTCAGCGTTCGTTGCACGAAGCGGGACAGGTTTCTCTGACGCTTCTTTCGAACGTGGTCGCGAAAATGTCCGTGGCTGTGGCCGCTAGCTCCTGGATCGCCTGAGCATGGACGCGAGCCTTTCGGCCGCGGCATTTTCCTGACTCCACTGAAACCTTGACGCAACATACGCTTCCGTTTCATAGTGAGCCAGTCACTCCAGGGCGCATCTTCGGAGGCCATATAGAACCGAAAAATGTTAGCGCTAACATAAGCAACTTCCTTTCCGTCCCTGCCGTGATGTCGCAGGTCGGCGGGGCATCTCCCGGCATCGCGGCGCCCCCCTGAAAGGCAGTGGTTTCATCATGCTCAAAAAGGCACTGTTATCCGCGGGTGCGGCCGTCGCGCTCGTCGCCGGCCTGCTGGTCGGCATCACCACGCCCTCGCAGGCCGCGACGTCGCTCGCGTGCGACATCTACGCCGCCGGCGGCACCCCGTGCGTGGCGGCGCACAGTACGACCCGCGCCTTGTACGCCGCCTACAACGGCCCGCTCTACCAGGTGCGCCGCTCCTCGGACAACACCACCCGGGACATCGGCCTGCTGAGCGCGGGCGGATATGCCAACGCCGCCACGCAGGATTCGTTCTGTGCGAATACGACCTGCCTCATCACCATCATTTACGACCAGTCTGGACGCAATAACCGCCTCACCCAGGCGCCCCCCGGCGGGTTCTCCGGCCCGGCCCCGGGTGGATATGACAACCTCGCGGTCGCGACCGCGGCGCCGACCATGATCAATGGCCACAAGGCGTACGGCGTCTACGTGGCGCCCGGCACCGGCTACCGCAACAACAGCACCAACGGCGTCGCGAAGGGCGACCAGCCCGAGGGAATGTACGCGGTCTTCGACGGCACGCACTACAACGGCGGCTGCTGCTTCGACTACGGCAACGCCGAGACGAACAGCCGGGACAACGGCAACGGCACCATGGAGGCCATCTACTTCGGGAACATCAAGGTCTGGGGCTATGGCACGGGCAACGGCCCCTGGGTCATGGCCGACCTCGAGAACGGCCTGTTCTCCGGAGTGAACCCGGGCTACAACGCCAACGACCCGACCGTGAACCATCGGTATCTGACCGCCATCATCAAGGGCGAGCCGAACCACTGGGCGATCCGGGCCGGCAACGCGCAGTCGGGCAGCCTGTCGACCTACTACAACGGACCGCGCCCCAACGTCTCGGGCTACAACCCGATGAAGAAGGAGGGCGCCATCATCCTCGGGATCGGCGGCGACAACAGCAACGGTTCCGCCGGTACCTTCTACGAAGGCGTGATGACCTCCGGCTATCCGTCGGACGCCACCGAGAACGCGGTGCAGGCCGACATCGTGGCCGCCGGATACACGACGTCGAGTGGTGGCGGCGGCACGCCCGGAACGCTCACCCCCGGCTCGTCGATCTCGCTACGCGCGACGACGTCCTGCTGCACGACCCGCTACATCCGTCACCAGAACGACCAGGTCATCACCTCGGTGATCACGTCGTCCAGCTCGTCTCTCGACAAGAGCGACGCCTCGTGGATCGTCCGCAGCGGCCTGGCCGGCAGCTCGTGCCTGTCGTTCGAGTCGAGGAACTACCCCGGCGACTACCTGCGGCACCAGAACTACCAGTTGTACCGGCAGCACAACGACGGCAGTACGCTGTTCGCCGCCGACGCCACCTTCTGCCCGCAGGCGGGCAAGAGCGGCCAGGGCACCTCGCTGGCCTCCTACAACTTCCCGACCCGGTTCATCCGCCACTACAACAACATCGTCTACATCGCCAGCAACGGCGGCTCGAACTCCTTCGACAGCGCGACCTCGTGGGCCGCCGACGTGAGCTGGTCCGTCGACCAGCCATGGGCATGATCAAGCACCTAGATACGGGCGCAGCCGTAATCGCTTCTATTGACGACAATGCGCCTATTTCTTAGATTTCGGCCATGACCTTAATAAGGCGAATCGTGGTGGCGGGGATCGCCGTCACCACGCTCCTGGGTGTGGCGGCCCCCGTCGACGCGGGTGTGGGCAAGGTGACCGACCTCGGTGTCCCGCTGCAGGACGTGCTCCTCCTCGGCGGCGTCGTGGCTCCGGGCCCCGATGGCCGTACGGTGCTCTGGGGTGCCTCCTCGGGCACGCCCGCCCACCTCAACGCCGTCGACCCGGCCACCGGTGACGAACGCGGCCGGTTCGACCTGCCGGGCGCCGCCGGGGCCTGGGCGGTGGACGCGACGCCGGACGGCAGCCTCTACGCCGGTACGTACGGCGACGGCCGCCTCTACCGCTGGACCCGCGAGAGCGGCGTCGCCGACCTGGGCCGCCCCCTGCCATCGGAGAACTTCATCTGGTCGGTGGCGGCCGGCGAGGGCGCGACCGTCTACGGCGGCACGTCACCGGGCGGCCGGCTGTTCGGCTACGACCCGGCCGGCGGCGTCCGAGACTACGGCCGGCTGTCCTCGGCGCACGCCTACGTCCGCAGCGTCTCCTACGCCAACGGCAAGATCTACGCGGGTACGGAGGCCCCGGCGGCCGTCTTCGAGGTGGACTCCGCCACGGGTGTGGCCGAACGGCTGCCCGACCCGCCGGGGCTCGACCCCGCCGGCAAGTGGGCCTACGACGTCAACGCCGCGGGAGGCTTCCTCTACGTCAGGTTCGGGGGCGCTTTCCCGGGGCCGTTGCACGTCTGGGACATCGCCGCTCGTACCTGGACGGACTCCATCGAGTCGGCCCACGGCCTCGACGTGTCGCCGCCGGACGATCAGGGCCGCGTCTACTTCGTCAAGGCCGGCGAGCTGGTGGGCTACGACCCGCGCACCCGTACGGTGACCGGGACCGGCATGCCGTTCACGGGGCGGGTGGCGAACACCCGGGGCATCGGCTGGGCGGAGCTGGGCCTGCCCGACTACCCCGGTAAGAGCCTGGTCGGGCTGCTGTGGCGGGGGCTGATGTTCCGCTACAACCCGCAGACCGGCGCGCGCTCGTTCGTCCAGAGCGGCATCAAGGGCGAGCCGATCGACATCACGGCCATCGCCGACGGCCCGGACGGCCGTGTCTACACCGGCGGTTTCCTCAACGGCGGGTTCGCCGCGCTCGACCCGAGGACGGGGGAGCGGACCGAGTTCCACACCTTCTCCCAGAGCGAGGCCATGACGGCGCACGCCGGCAAACTGTATGTCGGCGCCTACCCCGAGGCCAGGGTCTACGCCTACGACCCCGCGCTGCCGTGGAACAGCACCGAGTACTCACCCAGTCCGGAGCCGGGACCGGAGCCCAACCCGGCCAGGCTGTTCGACCTCGCGGCCGACAAGCAGATCAGGCCGCGCGCCCTGGTGTCGGCGGGCCGCTACCTGGTCGCCGGCACGATGCCCGACCTCGGCAGCCTCGGCGGAGTGCTGGCGGTGTGGGATCCGGAGAAGGGCGCGCTGAAGTACTCCCAGCGGAATGTGATCCAGGACCAGAGCATCGTGTCGCTGGCCTACCGCGACGGCGTGGTCTACGGCGGCACCTCGATCTACAGCGGCCAGTCGGCCACCCCGCCCACACAGCCCGAGGCCAAGCTGTTCGCCTGGTCGGTCCGGGAAGACCGGCTGTTGTGGGAGATCGTTCCCGCGCCGGGCAAGCCGGCCATCCCGGCGCTCACCTTCGACCGCCTCGGGCGGCTGTGGGGCATCGCGGGCGGCGCGGTGTTCAGGGTGAACGTCGCGGCCCGCAAGGTGGTCTCCACGATCACCCTCTCGCCGAGTACGAGCGCGAGCGGCGCCCTGGCCCTCAACCGGGTGGACGGTCTGCTCTACGGCGCGCACGCGGGGACGGAGGTGTTCGCGCTGAACCCGGTCACCGGGCACCGGACGGTGTTGCGGCAGGGACCTGTGCACCAGCTCGCGGTGCACAGGTCCGGAGACGTCTACTTCGCCGAGGGCCCGAGACTGTTCAGGTATCAGCCGCAGAGGCGGTAGGTGTAGAAGTTCTCGAAGCGTGACAGGTACATGTGCTCGTCCGGGCCTTTGAGCAGGATCGAGATCGGGCGGGCGATGAGCGTGAGCGTCATCGTCGCCCGGTCGATCCGGTAGGCCTTGCCCTGCACCTTGCCGTACAGCATGCCGTCGCGGCCCAGTTCGATGTTGGTGTCGAGCCAGACCTGGGTGGCGGTGGACCACGGGTAGGTCTGGTGCTTCACGGTGCGCAGGACCGTCCCCGTGGCCGGATCGAGCTCGAAGAGCGCGTCCGGCGAGAGCCCCCAGAGCTTGCCTTCACCGTCGAAGGTGATCGAGCCGAGCGCCAGATCGCCGGGCACCGGGGTGCTGGTCCACTTGAGGGTGTCGGTGGCGATGTCGTAGGCGAAGGCGTGGGCGGCGTCGCCCTGGGGCGTGCTGGTGCCGCCGAACGCCGACGTCGTGCCGTACAGGACGCCGTCGCGGTAGGCCAGGGCGATGATGCTCTGGCCGGGGATGAGGTTCCGCCTGATCACCGACTTGCCGGTGGCGGGGTCGAGCAGTCCCAGCGCGCCGCCGACCGTACCGGCCTTGGGCACGGTGCCGAAGGCGAGCCGGTCGCCGGCCGAGACCATCGCGAACGGCCGGTCCTGCTCCTGGTCGGCGAGGCCGAGCAGCAGCCGGGGTGCGGTGCCGTCGAACTCGTAGATGCGGGCGCCGGGATAGACGCCGAGGTAGAGCTTGCCCTTGTGGGTGACGATGCCCTCGCTCTGGCCGACGTTCGGCCAGAACTGCGATGCGCCGGTCGCGGGGTCGTAGGCGGCCAGGCCGCCGGTGAAGAAGCCGCCCGCGTAGACGCGGCCGTCGGGGCCGATTCCCATCGACCTGATGGAGACGGGCTGGCCGGTCAGCGTGGAGTCGAACAACCTGCCCTGGCCGCTCTTGCGGTCGTAGTGCCACATGCGGCCGGTGGAGGAGGTGCCGACGAGCGTGCGGCCGAGCCAGCCCAGCGGCCGGGCGGCGCCGCCGCCGAAGTCGGTGAAGCCGAGCCGGGTGGTCTTCCGGCGCTCGATGTCGTAGACGGCGAGCTCGTCACCCTGGAACAGGTAGACCTGGTGCCCGTGCGCTCCGCCGCCGACAGTGAGGCTGTCGACGTCGTCCACCAAGTCGCGCCACCTGTTCCTGACCAGGTCGTAGACGCCCATGGGGTTGGTGCCGGTGGAGGTGGTGAAGCGGACCAGCAGGTGACCGGCCACGACGTCGAGGTCGTAGGCGTAGCCGCTGCCCGCGATCGGCGGGTCGATCACCTTGATCAGGGTGCCGTCGGGCTTGAGCACCGCCACCTTCATGCCCGTGGCGCCCATGCCTGCGTAGATCGTGCCGTCCTTGGCGATGGCGAGGTCGCGTACGTACTGTTCGCCGGGCACCGGGCTGCCCAGGTCCGTGATCTTCCCGGTGGCCGTGTCGTAGCGGAAGAGCCGGCCGTTGGGCGAGGTGCCGCCATAGACGGCCGAGCCGTCAGGACTGGCGGCCACGGTCCACACGAACGTCTCGCCCGGCACGGCGATGCCCAGCTCGCTGACCACGTCGGTGGCGGGGTCGTAGCGGAAGAGCCGGCCCATGGCCCCGGCCGTGGCGTTGTAGCTGCCCACGTAGACGGAGTGATCGGGGGCCACGGTGACGGCCCAGGAGCCGAGCGCGTACGGCAACGGCCGCTCGGCGACCAGGGTGGCGTCCGCCGCGTTCCTGATGCCGAGCATGGCGGGGCCGGACGCGCTGGAGGTGACCGAGTAGACGCGGTCGCCGTCACGCGCGGTGCCCGCGGTGGTAGCGCCGATGAGCGGCAGGGTGCCCAGGTTCTGGAAGCCGCAGCCTGTCGGCGGTGCGGCTGCAGCTGTTTCGGCCTTGACCGGAGATGTAAGGGAAAGTGCGATGGCTAACGCAACGGCGAGGATGCGCATGGGGGCCTCCGATGAGAACATAACGGCCTTGACCGTAATTCTTCGGCAGACCCCCTGACAAGATGGTGGCCTCACGGCAGTTGGTCAGGCGTCTCCGTCAAGCCGTAGTAGATGCGCGGAGCGCCGTCCAGGTGGACCTCGACCTTGCCGTCGCGGGCGGTGAGCCGCCGTTCCCTGCCGATGCAGTCGAGCTCCCTGACCGAGCGCCCGGCTGCGGCCACCTTGAGCTCCGTCTTGGTCGGCCAGCCGTCCACCCACGGTTCCGGCGCGGCGAACCACGTGGAGCCCGGCGCGTGGTCGGTGTTGAGCAGGTAGCCGTCCTTCCTGCTCCACAGGATGGAGACGGGTCCTTCCGGCGTGTCGAACAGCAGCCCCTTCAGGTCGGGGTCGGCCGGCTTCAGCCAGCGGACGAACGTCGCCTGGTCCAGCACCTGTGCGGCGGTGGCGTAGGCGAGCATGGACGGCTTGGCGCTGGTGTCGCGGTTCATGAGGCCGTAGTGGTATTCGGGGTTGGCCGGGTCGGCCATCTGCGGTTTGCCGAGGACGCTGTCGTGCAGCTGGTACCAGTTCACGCAGCGCACCCCCTCGGCCATGGCCAGCGCCAGGGTGAGCAGGACGTTCTCCGCGGCCTGCCGGTAGGTGTCGTGCCACCAGCTGTTCGGTTTCGTGCAGGCGTAGGCCTCGGTCAGCCACAACTCCTTCTGTCCGTACTCCGTGATCGTCTCGCGGGCCTTGCGCAGGCCGCCGAGGAAGTTCCAGTAGGAGCCGTTATCGCCTTGCGTCCACTCCTCAGGAGGCGGCGCGTAGTCCGGCGTGAAGTTGCCCCTGCCCGGATGGAAGGCGAACCCGTCGATGAGGTCCCAGCCGCCGGCGTCGTGGAAGTTCTTGGTCCAGACGTGGTCCATACCGGCCAGACCCGCGTTGAGCACCTTGGTGGGCGCCCCCGCGGCGGTGAGCCGGTCGCGTACCGGGCGCAAGCCGTCCCGTACGTAGGCGGCGGCGGTCTCGCCGCTCATCCACGGCTTGTTCACCTCGTTGGCGACCTCGAAGTAGCCGGCGCCTGAGCTGATCGCCTTCTGCGTGTTCGTGTCGGCCCAGGCGGCGACCTGGGCGGCGGTTCCGCCCAGGGGGATCCCGGCGAGCTCGATGTTGTGACGGATCCCGGCCGCGTCGAGGGTGGCGGGCGGCAGGCCCGGCCCGCCGTCGTAGGAGATGCGGACCCGCTGGATGCCCAGGCGTTTCATCAGCCCCATGACGGCGGCGGCGTCGGGCTTGAGCAGCCAGGGGTAGTTGGCGATGCCGAACATGCTGTCGGCCCCCGCCTGATAGGTATGCGGCGGCAGGACGGCGAGGTTGGTGCGGGCGAACGCGCTGTCCGTGTCCGCGGTGGCCTGCACCTCGGTGAACACGATCCCGCGGGGTGGTGAGGTGACGGTGAAGGTCTGTGTCCAGGCGGCTCCCGCCGCGACCGTTCCGGTCACGCTGCCCTTGGCCAGCGTCTTGCCGTCGAAGTCGCGCGCCCACCACGACAGCTTCACGCTGCGGGCCGCGCTTCCTCCGTTGGCCACCTCCGCGTGCAGGGCCATGGCCTGGCCGCCGGCGTCCCAGAGCGAGAAGGGCTGGTCGGTCCAGACCTCCACGCCGAGGGGCAGCCCCGCGCCCATGGTGCCACCCGCGGCCGGTCGCATCGAGCCGAGCACCAGGTCGGCCTCCGTCACGGCCGCGCTCGCGGTCCCGGTGCCCGGCGCGTGGATCCAGGTGGCGTTGGTCCAGGCGGGGGTGGTGGTGGCCAGCCGGAAGTAGGCGCGGGTGTCGGCCCAGGTCTCCTGGTAGACGACCCCGGCATTGCTCTCGTACGGCACTCCGCCCCCGGCATCGCGGTTCCATGTCGTCAACGCGGCGAAGGACTCGGGCGCCGAGGGCGAGATGACGGCGCGGCCGAGCATGAAACCGGCCGGGATCAGCGTGGTCGAGCCGCCGACCTCCCAACGGAGCTTCGCGCGGTGCGGCGCGACGCGGAAGACGCCGCGGACGGTGATTCCCCCGGCCGCGGTGGGGAGTGTGTAGTCGACCTGGATGGCCTGCGTGCCGTCCTGGAGCGTGACGAGCGACGGCGTTCCGCCGGTGGTGCGCTGGATGCCGGTGACGGAGTCCTTGGTCATGAACCCGGTGAGCCTGATCCGTTCGACACCGCCGCCGTCGCGGACGGTGATGCCGCCGTCGGTCCCGGCGGTCAGCGTGATGCCGTCAGCGGAGATCGAAGGGGTCTCGGCCTTGGCCGGGGTCGTGGGAAGCAACGCTCCCGCGAGCCCGGCGGCGACGGCTCCGCCGAGGAAGCGGCGTCGGGGGATGTCAGACATGAAGATCTCTTCCCTGTCGACCTAATGCGGATTAGGGAGATGTGTACTCCGGCCGGAACGAGAGTGTCAAGGGTGATTTGTGCGCATCACGTAATCTGGCGGTAACGCCTTGACACCATCTCCTAATGCGGATTAGATGCCACCTAATCCGCATTAGGCCAGAGGAGTCGCCATGGATGTATCAGCCTCCAGAAGGTGGATGGCGGGGGCGCTCGTGCTCGCCGCCGCGACGGCGGGCTGCTCGTCCGGCTCGTCGGGTGAGGACTCGGGCAAGACCGCCATCACCGTGGCGGGCATGCCTCCCACCACCGCCGCCAAGACCCGCAAGCAGTTCCTCGACGCGGTCGCCGCGTTCGAGAAGGCCAACCCCACCATCAAGATCAAGCCGACCGACACGCAGTGGGACGCCAGGACGTTCGCGACCAGGCTGGCCGGCGGCAACGCGGAGACGGTGCTGACCGTGCCGCTCACCGAGCCGCCGGGGCTCATCGCCCGGCGCCAGGTCGCCGACCTCAGCGCCGAGATCAAGAGCCTGCCGCACGCGGGAGACTTCGACCCGCGCGCGCTGGCCCCGGCGACCGGCGCGGACGGCAAGGTCTACGGCCTGCCCGTCACCGAGTACGCGCTGGGCCTGGTCTACAACCGCGCCCTGTTCACCAAGGCGGGGCTCGACCCGGACAAGCCACCGGCCACCTGGGACGAGGTCCGGGCGGCGGCCAAGAAGATCGCCGGGACGGGTGCGACCGGCTACACGCAGATGACGGTCAAGAACACCGGCGGCTGGATCCTGACCGCGATGACCTACTCCTTCGGCGGCCGGATGGAGAAGCAGGAGGGCGACAAGTACGTGTCCTCCCTCCTGGACGGCCCGGCGGAGGAGGCGCTGCGGCACCTGTCCGCGATGCGGTGGCAGGACGACTCCATGGGCGCCAACCAACTGCGCACCCAGCAGGACGCGGAGCGCGACTTCGCGGCCGGCAAGATCGGCATGCTGATCGGCACCGTGAACAGCTACAGCCGCTACACCACCCTCTACTCCGGCAAGCCGGACGACTTCGGCATCGCGGCGCTGCCGCAGCAGGGCGCGGGCAAGGCGACGCTGCTGGGCGGTCTGGTGGCGGCCGTCAACGCCAAAGCCACGGCCGCGCAGCGAGCCGCCGCGGTGAAGTGGATCGACTTCTATTACCTCAAGCCCAACTACGACCCGTCGGCCGCCGAGCAGTTGGCCGTGGCCAACGCGGCGGACAAGCTGGCCGTCGGCCTGCCCACGCTGCCGTTCTACGGCACCTCGGTGGCGGGCCCGGTGAACAGCGCGATCGCCAAGCACGCCAACATCCCGGTGTCGAACTTCGCGCCCTACGTGAAGGACACCGACAAGCTGGAGTACGTCGTCGAGCCCCCTGTCGCCGCCCAGGACCTGTACGGTGCGCTCGACACCGCCGTGCAGGCCGTTCTGACCCGTAAGGACGCCGACCCGCGCGACGAGCTGACCAAGGCGGCGGCGCGAGTCGCGCCGCTGCTCGAGAAAGCACAGTGACCCGGCCCAAAGGCGTCGCGGCCGCGCTGTTCCTCATCCCGACGGTGCTGGTCTTCGGCCTGTTCTCGTGGTGGCCGATCATCCGTAGCGTGGTGCTCGGCTTCCAGCGGACCAACCTGGTCGAGGCGGCGACGTTCGCGGGCCTGGACAACTTCCACACCCTGCTCGCCGACCCCCTGCTGGGCATGGCGGTGCGCAACACGCTGCTGTTCACCGGCCTGGCCCTGCTGATCGGCTTCCCGTTGCCGATCTTCCTGGCGGTGCTGATGTCGGAGATGCGGCGCGGCTCCGGGTTGATGCGGGTGCTGGTGTACCTGCCGGTGGTGGTGCCGCCGGTGGTGGCCGTGCTGATGTGGAAGTGGTTCTACGACCCGGACTCCGGTCTGTTCAACCAGTTGCTCGGGTTGGCCGGGCTGGGGCCGTACCCCTGGTTGCAGTCCACGGGCATGGCGATGCCGAGCCTGGTCCTGGAGGCGACCTGGGCGGGCGCCGGCGGCGCCGTGCTCATCTACCTGGCCGCGCTGTCCGGCGTGCCCACCGAGCTGTACGAGGCGGCCGAGCTGGACGGGGCGTCGGTGTGGCGCAGGTTGTGGCACGTGACGCTGCCGCAACTGCGGCCCATCCTGCTGATCATGCTGCTGCTCCAGGTGATCAGCACCTTCCAGGTGTTCACCGAGCCGTTCGTGCTGACCGACGGCGGGCCGGAGGACTCGACGGTCACGGTGCTGTTGTTGATCTACAGGTACGCCTTCGTCAACGGCGACTACGGCACGGCAGCGGCGCTGAGCGTGAGCCTGGCCGTGGTGCTGGCGGTGCTGTCGGCCGTATACCTGCGGCTCACCAGAACGTGGGGGACGAAGTGAGGGGAGTGATCTCCGACACCGAAAGGCGCGGGATGCGCCTCGGCCTGGGCACCACCCAGGTGCTGCTCATCGTGGCCCTGGTCCTGGAGGGTGCCGGGCCGATCTACTGGATCTTCAAGGGCGCGATCTCCTCCACCCAGGAGTCGCTGCGCCGGCCGCTGGCCCTCTGGCCGGCGGACGTGCGATGGTCGAATCTGGCGGAGGCATGGACCACCCTGGAGGTCGGCCACTACCTGACGAACACCGTCGTACTCGTCGGCGGCTCCTGGTTCACGCAGCTGTTCGTCGCGACGACAGGCGCCTACGCGCTGTCGGTCCTGCGGCCCTCCTACGGCAAGTACGTCTACGGCGCGGTCCTGGCGACGCTGTTCCTGCCTGGCACGGTCTCGATGGTCTCGCTGTACCTGACGGTCCTGGACCTGTCCATCGCCAATACCCCGCTGTCGGTGTGGCTGCCCGCCGGTGCGCACGCCTTCAACGTCCTGCTGGTCAAGCAGTTCTTCGACGGTATCCCCAAGGAGCTGTACGAGGCCGCGCGCCTCGACGGCGCCGGGCCGTGGCGGATCTTCACCCGGCTGGTGCTGCCCATGTCGCGTCCGATCCTGGCCGTGGTATCACTGCTGGCTGTCATGAACGCGTGGAAGGACTTCCTCTGGCCCATGATCGCCCTCACCGACACCGAGAGCCAGCCGCTGGCGGTGGCCCTGCCCCGGCTCGCGGACACCTCGGACCAGGCCCTGCTCATCGCCGGGATGCTGATCGCGATCATCCCGCCCGTCGTGGTGTTCCTGCTGTTCCAGCGGCAGATCATCCGGGGCATCGGCTTCACGGGGCTGAAGGGATGAGGGTCCTGGTCACCGGTGCGGCCGGCCGCCTCGGTTCCGCCGTACTGACCGAACTCGCCTCGCGGGACATCGCCGTGACCGCGCTCGTCGCGGAGGATCCTGGCCCGCTTGCGGCGGAGCGGGTCGTCGTGGGCGACGCCCGTGACCCGGCCGCCGTCCGCGCGGCCCTCGAAGGGGTCGACGCCGTCGTCCACACGGCGGCGCTGGCCTCGCCCGAGGTGGCGGCGCCCGAGGTGGTGTTCTCGGCCAACACGCTGGCGACGTTCGTCGTGCTGAACGAGGCGGGAGAACAGGGAGTACGCCGGGCCGTGATCGCCAGCAGCTTGTCGATCACCGGTCTGCCCTTCGCCAGGTCGCGCCCTCGCCCGCCGTATCTACCCCTGGACGAGCAGGTGTCGTTGCAGATCGAGGACCCGTACGCGCTGTCCAAGCAGGTGGACGAGGCCACGGCGGCGATGATGCACCGGCGGCACGGCATGACCGTCGCAGCGCTGCGCTTTCCCTTCCTCGGCGACCAGGCCAGGCTCGCCGCGCGCGCGGAGCGGCTGACCAGGGAGCCCGCGGCCGGGGCCGCGGAGGTGTGGAGCTACCTCGACCTGCGCGACGCCGCGCGCGCCTGCCTGCTCGGGCTGACGGCCCCGCTGTACGGCGCGCCGGTCATCTTCGTCGCCGCGCCCGAGACGCTCGTGACGACTCCCACCGAGGAGTTGCTCGCGACACACCACCCCGGCGTGCCGCGTCGTACGGCATTCCCCGGCAGGACGGTGGCCATCGATCTCGAACCGGCCAGGCGGCTGCTCGGGTTCACCGCCTTGCATCCGTTTCCAGAGGAGCGACAATCATGATCATGCCGGAGACGCAGGCGCCGTGGCAGGCCAGGGACGGGCTGCGCATCACCGGTGTGCGCACGATCGTCACCGCCCCGGGCGGGGTGCCGCTCGTCGTCGTGCGGATCGACACCTCGGAGCCCGGCCTGTACGGCCTGGGCTGCGCCACCTTCACCCAACGCTTCCACGCCGTGGTCGCCGCGATCGAGCAGCACGTCGCGCCCATGGTCATCGGCCGGCATCCGGCTGATATCGAGGACATCAGCCGGATGCTGCACTACTCCTCGTACTGGCGCGGCGGGCCGGTGCACAACAACGCGCTGTCCGGCATCGACCAGGCGTTGTGGGACATCGCGGGCAAACGTTTCGGCGTGCCGGTGTACGAGCTGCTGGGCGGGCGGGTCAGGGCGGCAGCCGCCGTCTACACCGGGGCCCGCGGTGGCGAGATCGAGGAGTCGATCGAGCGGGCCGCCGCGCTGGCCGAGCAGGGCTACCGCTACGTGCGGCTGCAGGCGGGCGGGCCGGGGCTCGGCACGTACGGCGGCGTCGGCACGCCCGGCGGCTATCCGGGCAGCCCCCATCCTGACGGCTGGGACGTCGGTCACTACCTGCGGACCACGCCGCGGTTGTTCGAGCGGGCCCGCGAGGTCCTCGGTGAAGAACTCGGCCTGCTGCACGACGCCCACAACCGGCTCACGCCGAAGGAGGCCGTCGTGCTCGCGCGGTCGCTGGAGCCGTACCGGCTGTTCTTCCTGGAGGACCCGCTCGCGCCCGAGCACTTCGACCGGCTGCCCGAGGTGCGGGCGGCGGCGCCGATGCCGATCGCCTCCGGCGAGCTGGTCTCCTCGGTGACCGACGCGGCGCGTCTCATCACCTCCGGTGGCGTCGACTACCTGCGCCTGCACGTCTCGGCCGTCGGCGGGCTGACGCCCGTGCGCAAGCTCGCCGCGTTGTGCGAGCTGACCGGGGTGCGGACGGCCTGGCACGGGCCGCCGGACGTGTCGCCGGTGGGTGCGGCGGCCAATGTCACGCTCGATGTCACCAGCCCCGCGTTCGGGATCCAGGAAGCGCACGTCTACCCGGAGACCGTGCACGAGGTGTTCCCGGGAACGTTGCGGACGGTCAACGGCTACCTCACCCCCTCCGACCGGCCCGGTTGGGGTATCGACCTCGATGAGGGCGCCGCCAGGCGGTATCAGCCGGAGACGCACCTGCACGAGCGGTGGGCCGCCCAGGTGCGCAGGCCGGACGGCGGGATCGAGGCTCCGTGAGCTACTACTTTTTGGGGGATATGCCATGAGTCGCCCTCGTCAGGCGGACATCGCTCGACTGGCCGGCGTCTCGCAGCCGACCGTGTCGCTGATCCTCGGCGGCGGCGCCGCCGCCGTGGGGATCGCCGAGGAGACCCAGCGCAAGGTCATGGAGGCCGCCGAGCAGCTCGGGTACATGCCCGACCCGATCGCCACCCGCCTGGCGGCCGGTCAGAACAACCTGCTCGGCCTGTACACCTTCACCTCGACCTTCCCCACCGAGATGTCCCACGCCTACTACCCGTTCCTGGTGGGCATCGAGGAGGAGTCGGCGGCGCAGGGCTACGACCTGCTGATGTTCATCGCCTCCAGCATCACGGGCGAGCGCCCGCACGCCCAGGTGCTCAACCGGGTACGACTGGCCGACGGCTGCCTGTTCCTGGGCAGGCACCTGCCCGTGCCGGAAATGGATCGCCTGCTGGCCACCGATCTGCCCGTCGTCTACATAGGGCGGCACGACGAGTTCGGCGACCGCCTGCCCTATGTCGGCGCCGACTACGTCTCCGCCAGCGCCGCCGTGGTGCGGCACCTGGCGGGGCTCGGCCACGAGCGCATCCTGTACGTGCGCGAAGCCGACGAGGCGATCACCTCCGTCGACAGGGAGGCGGGCTTCAGGCGCGGCATGGACGAATGCGGGCTGGCGGCCGAGGTGGTGCGCACCGACGGCACCGACCTGACCCCCGAGCGGTTGCGCGCCTGGCGCGAGCAGGGCGTCACCGCGATGGTCACTGAGGCCACCGACACCGACGCCGCACACCGCGCCCTCCTGGTGGCCGCCGAGCGCGCGGGTCTCCGATTCCCCGACGACCTCTCCTTGGCCACGCTCGGCGACCCCCGCGACCGCGCGGCAGGTCTCACCGGCTTCGCCGTACCCCGTCGCGAGATGGGGGCCGCGGCCGTCCGGCTGCTCACGAAACTCATCGCGGGAGACCGTACGGTCCTCAGGCACCAGCTCATGGCCTGCGAGCTGGAGCCGGGCGAGACCGCGGCACCTCCCCGCTAGCCCCCTTGGAAAGGCACCACCCATGACCGACATCCTCATCGTCGGCGGTGGGCTCGGCGGCGTCGCCGCGGCCGTGGCCGCCTGCCGCGCGGGCCACGACGTCGTACTCACCGAAGAGACGGACTGGATCGGCGGCCAGCTCACCGCGCAGGCCGTGCCCCCTGACGAGCACCCGTGGATCGAGAGCTACGGAGCCACCGCCACCTATCGTGAGGTGCGCGGCTCCATCCGCGACTACTACCGGCACTGGTACCCCATGACCGGCGGCGCGCGGCGCTGGCGCGAGCTGAACCCCGGCGCCGGATATGTCAGCAAGTTGTGCCACGAACCGCGCGTCTCCCTGGCGATCCTCAAGGCCATGCTGGCTCCCCACCTCGCCGCCGGGCGGCTGCGCGTCCTCCTGGAACACCGCCCCGTCGACGTCGAGGTGGACGGCGACCGCGTCAGGGCCGTCACGCTGCTGGACACCCGCTCCGGCGACTCGCACACCATCGCCGCCGCCTATGTCCTCGACGCGACGGAGACGGGCGAGTTGCTGCCGCTGGCGAAGACGGAGTACGTCACGGGCGCGGAGGCCAGGAGCGAGCACGACGAGCCGCACGCGCCGGAGGCGTATCAGCCGCTGAACATGCAGGGCATCACCTACTGCTTCGCCGTCTCGCACCACGAGGGCGAGAACCACGTCATCGACCGGCCGGTGGACTACGGATTCTGGCGCGACTACCGGCCTGACTTCTGGCCCGGGCCGCTGCTCGGCTTCAGCGCACCGGACCCACGCACCCTGGAGCCCGAAGCCCGCTGGTTCGACCCCAACCCGCCCGGTGACCCCCGCGGGGTGCTGGCCGACCAGAGCGCCCAATCAGGGGACAAGGACCTGTGGATGTTCCGCAGGATCCTCGCCCGCGACCTGTTCGAGCCCGGTTTCGCCGCTTCCGACATCACTCTGGTCAACTGGCCGCTGAACGACTACTGGCTACGCCCGATCATCGAGGTGGATGCCGGCACGGCCGCGCTGGCGCACCGGGAGGCCAAGCAACTGTCGCTGTCCTTGCTGTACTGGCTCCAGACCGAAGCGCCCCGTCCTGACGGCGGTACCGGTTTCCCCGGACTCCGGCTCCGCCACGACGTGGTCGGCAGCGCCGACGGGCTGGCGAAGTCCGCCTACGTCAGGGAGTCGAGGCGCATCCGCGCGGTCACCACCGTCACCGAGCACCACGTCTCCAGGGCCATCGTCGGTGACCGCGGCACGCCGCGGCACCATGACTCCGTCGGGGTCGGCGCGTACCGCATCGACCTGCACCCGTCGACCGGCGGGGACAACTACATCGACATCGCCAGCGTGCCCTTCGAGATCCCGCTCGGCGCGTTGCTGCCTGTCACGATGCGCAACCTGCTGCCCGCGGGGAAGAACCTCGGCACCACGCACATCTCCAACGGGTGTTTCCGCCTGCACCCGGTGGAGTGGAACGTGGGTGAGGTCGCGGGCCATCTGGCGGCCTACTGCCTGCGCCGGGGGGTGGAACCGCAGGAGGTCAGGGAGCGGGAGGCGTTGCTGGCGGAGTTCACCGGGGAGCTGGACAAGATCGGGGTGGAGCGCCACTGGCCGGCGCCCGCGGGCTACTGAGCCTCAGCTGGATCTCCGGTCCTCGTGCTAGTCCGTGAGGTCACCCAGCCGGCGCAGCGCGGTCAGTCCCGGCATGAAGCAGTATTCGCCGCCGCGCGTGACCACGAACCGCGGCAGCGCGACCAGGCGTCGCCGTACGGGACGCCGGGGAATGGTGAAATCGTCGGAGCCGTCGCGGGAGCCGACGACCGGATCACGCGCGGCGCCCGCGCCGAAGAAGACGCCGTCGTTCATCCATTCGGACTGGGCGAACTCGAACTGCCGCCCCAGATGCGCCCCGACGAAGGCGAACATCAGCCCGCGATCGGCCCCGTCGTCGTCCAGGACGCCCTCGGGCAGCAGCGGGCCGTAGGCGGTGCCGCGTCTGATCATTCGGTGCAGCCTCGGCACGCCGGCCACCGCCGCGTCCCGGGGGTTGCCCCGTCGGATGTGGCTGCCGCCGGGCGTGGCGAAACCGGCAGGATCGTCCTGCTCGTACAGGAAACTGTTGTTGCGGTACGGGTCGGCGCCGAGCGCGGGGTCGTCGTGCAGCGGGCAGAGGGCCAGAGGCGCGCCGCTGCGCCAGCGGCCCATGATCTTGGCGGCCAGGAGTTCCTCGTCCTCGGGGCTGGTGGCGTTGTCCTTCAGGTAGCGCCGGAACAGGGCGACGCGCTGGTGGAGCTTGCGGAAGACCACGTAGGTGCCGTTGCGGCCGAGCACCTCGGGCTGCGGCGTCTGGATGCCGCCGAGCTCGTCGGGGTAGCCGAGCACGAATTCGCCGGCCTTGAGCGGCACCTCCAGCTTGTTGGATCCGGGGATGCCGCTGCCCTCGACGGCCGGATGGCTGATGCCGTCGCGGTAGCCGAAGGGTTCGGTCTCGGTGGGCAGCGCGTGGCAGTTCTGGCGCCAGATGGCCGTCACGCCGGAGAGGGCGTCGTAGGCAGGGCGGGCGCGGTCGATGGCCGCGTCCAGCTGCGTGCTGTCGGGAGCGAGTGCCACCAGCGCCACGTGGACATCGGGCGTGCCCAGGGGCGCCTCCCAGTTCTCGGGGGCGCTCTCGCCGACGTCGCCCAGCGCCTTGGCGCGTGCGGCCATGCCCTGCCGGAACTCCCAGGCGAACGTCTCCAGCGACTCTCGCGGCACCCCGAGCGCCTTGAGTCCGTGGTAGGTGAGCGCGACACTGACCCAGGTCTCACCCAGCGGGCTCACCGTGTCGGCGGCCGAGGTCACCACGGCGCTGACCCGCCGCATCAGCTCCCGCCCATGGTCGCGGTCGTCGATGCGGAACAGGATGTAGGTCGCCGCGTACGGGCTCGGCCGGGGGCTGAGGACCCCGCGCTGGATGTCGTCGAGTTCGAGCTCGACATGGGTACGCTCGCTCACTGCGACCGGCCTTCTTCCGCGCTACTTCGCCGAGACGATGTTGTGCCAGAAGGCGCGCAGGCTTTCGTCGACGCCGAACAGCGAGCTGAAGATCGTGGTGTCGGCCATGATCACGTCACCGGCCCGGTCACCGCTGGGCGGCATCCACAGGAACATGTTGAACTCGGTGTTCCCGGCCTCCGTGAAGGGATGCGGTCTGGACAGGTCGATCGGCTGTCTGCCCAGCACATGGATGACGTTCGGGTCGTCGGTGGTCACCGCGTAGTGGGGGAGGTGCATGTGGAAGTTGAAGCTCGACACGCCTTCCAGCCACCTCTTGGTGTCCAGATCCCGGGCGATGGACAGAGGGGCGCTCTTCTTCCCTTCCGTCACGGCTGGACGCAGGCCGTATTGGTTCTCGACGGGCACCCCCAGGCCGGCGATCAGCGATCGGGTGTACCTGCCGAAGCGTTGCTGGCGGGGCACCAGCGCGTCGCCGTGGTGCCGATATTCGATCTCGCGCACCGCCAGGTCGTCCGACGCTCCGACGTCGTGATGCGGCCCCAGGGCCAGGCAGGTCCCTTCGCGGGTGAGGAAGTCACGCACCGCCTCGATCTCGGCGGTTGTGGCGTCCTGCCCGGTGATCATGTGGTCCAGCCCCCACACGAACATCGTGTCGGTGTCGGCCAGCACCCGCTCGTCCAGCGGGGTGTGGAACCCGGCCTGGTCGACGCGTTGATACACGGGTACGGGATGTCCGGTGGTCTCCTGGACGAACTGCTGGAACGGCAGCCAGCCCCAGAAGAACAGCTCCAGCCCGCCCGCGATGCCCTGCTGGAACCGCAGCGGATCCGACCATTTCGGGTCCTCGTAGGCCGGCCAGGTCACGCGGCGCACTTCGGTCATCGTGGAGAACCGGTTGTCCAGCTCGGCCGGGTTCCTGCCCGCCTCGGCTGGATAGCTCCATGCGACGTAGATGCTCAACCGCCGCCGGCCGGGGGTGTAGGGACGCGGTACGTGGTTCTGGTTGTAGGTGCGCGCCGTGCTGAACTCGATCATCTCGCATCCCCCTCATTGCAGCTGGTCGAGCATCTCCGACAGGGCGCTCTTGATCCGCAGGGCCTTTTTGATCTCATCCGCGGTGACGTACGGATACTCGCCGTACTCGATGAAGCTCGGACAGTGATGCTCGCGGACGAACCTGATGAACGCCTCGGGGTTGGTTCGCCAGTCCTCGGGGAAGCCTTCGAGGTTCTCGAAGGCCGTACTCACGCCCGCCTTGCTGAACAGCGCGATGGCGTCTTCGGTGTACTTGTCGAAGTCGGTGTCGAAGATCCCCTGGTACATGAAGCGCGTGTCGTCGTCGAAGAGCACCCAGCGTAGGTAGTGCAGCTTGAGCGGCGCGAGGAGATGCGGATCGGCTTCCAGGGCCTTGGCGAGCGTGGCGCCGTACTCTCGCATGGCTTCTGCTCGGCCTGGTTTGACCTTCGCGATGACGGTGAACCCGTAGCATGCCGGGCTACGCGGGTAGACAGGGCCGTATTTCCCCTGCTCCAGCCGGTCGGTCTCCTTCGGGATGACGACCGCCTGCGGCCTGATGTCCATGGCCGTCCCTCTCCATCGTCCTGCTCACGGGGGGAGACTCAAGCGGCCTGACCAGCACAATTGTCGCACAGAACGCGGTCGGGGCCCGCATCCGTGTGGATGCGGGCCCCGACCTGAGGCATGCGCCGTGACTAGGCGGGAACGATGTTCTCCGCCTGCGGGCCCTTCTGGCCCTGGACGACGTCGAAGGCCACCTTCTGGCCCTCGGTCAGCTCACGGTAGCCACCGTTCGAGATGATGTTGGAGTAGTGGGCGAAGACGTCGGCGCCGCCGCCGTCCTGCGCGATGAAGCCGAAGCCCTTTTCCGAGTTGAACCACTTCACGGTGCCGGAAGCCATATTGATCTCCTTCTGATGGTTGCAGATACGGGATCCGCACTTTACGGATCCTGTGTCGCTTTGATGAGCCCATCCGGAGATGACCGGCAAACAAAAAACGCACCTGAAGATCATGCTCGTTCAGGTGCGCACAAGTCTTTATGGGTACCACAACTGCAACGCCCAGACCATAGCACACATATCACCGCAACCGCAAAGCTCGCCGGTCGGCCGGTCCAGCCTTCATGATCCGTTGATGCTGAACGGCGAGAACCACTGGCCGATGACCCGTACCTTCCCGGGCGACGGAGGAATGACGGCGACGTAGATGGCGCCGCTCCTCATGGTGACCTTGGACTTGTAGAACGCGCCGCGGCTCAGCGCCGCCCATCCGCGCTGCGTCAGCCGCAGCTCCGCCGCGCCGGGACGGGCGGTGTAGGTGTCCTGCTGCCGAACGCCGTACCAGACCACGGCACCGCCGTCCGCCGTCTGCAGCGCGAAGATCTCCGGTACGAGCCGCGGCTGGTATTTCAGCGTCCACTGACCCCGCGCCTTCTGCCGGTCGCTCCGCAGACCTGCGACGAGCTCGGTGGTGTAGTCACCGGAGGCGAACATCCGCTTGGCGGCCGCGTCCTCGCCGAGCGTGCTCATCAGGCGCGTGTGCGTCTCGGCCGCCTCCCGGGGAGAGACGGCCAGGTCATTGCGCTGGTCCACGTTCACGGCGATGGCGAGACCGTTGGGATCCGTCGCGATCTCGGGTGTCCGTGCCACCGAGCCGGAGACCACGCGCCATCCCTCGGCGGTCTTCTGGAAGATCAATTGTGTCCAGTTCGACCCGGTCTTGTATTCGGCCAGGAACCAGGCGCCACTCGGCGGAATCGCGAACCGCGTCTTGGTGAAGGCGGGTCGTTTTCCCGGGCGTTCGCCGAGCAGCGTGTTCACCCGGTTGTCGGCGTTGGTCATTTGCAACGAGAGCCCGGCTTCCGCGGACTTCCAGTTCGCCTGTTTCGCCAGGCTCTCGTACTGGTCGAGAAGGCGTTTGGCCTCGGCCTGGGGCACCGGGGCGAAGGCCGCGGGAGAGGGCGCCGTGCCCCCCGCGAAAGCCGGTTGTGCGGGTTCGCCACCGCTACATGCGGCGACCCCGGATAATGCGCAGAAAATGGCTAGATACCGGATCTTCATGGCCGTCTCCGGAAAGTCGATTGCCACGAAGTACGTAGTGCGCCCCATTAGAGGTTCACTTGTATGCCGGATGAGTAAATCTCAACGATCTTTAAATCGTGCCCGGGTGAACGTGGGTAGCAGCCCGCGGGGCAGGAAGAGGACGACGAGGATGAGCACGAGCGCGTAGACCGCGTACGACAGCACGCTCGGCGCGTACGTGGGCATCCCTGGCAGGCTCGCGACCCGGTCGAGCCCCTGCACCAGCAGCGTGATCGCGGTGGCCCCGACGACGGCTCCCCAGATCGTGCCCAGGCCGCCGACGACGGCCATGACGATGTACTGGATCGAGATGAGCACCGGGAACGACCCCGGCGCGACGTACCCGGTGTAGAAGCAGTAGATGCCGCCCGCCAGGCCGGCGAAGGCGGCCGACAGCGCGAAGACGATGAGCTTGTAGCGGCCGACCGGGATGCCGGCGGAGGCGGCGGCGGTCTCGCTGGTGGCCAGGGCGCGCAGGGCCCGGCCCGGCCGGGAGGTGATCACGTTGTGCGTCACGAGCATCACCAGCGCCAGGCCCGCCCACGTCAGGTAGGCGTACGCCGGCGCGCTGCCCGCCTCGAACGAGCCGACGCCGAACTGGGGGATGGCCTGCAGCCCGATGTCGCCGCCGGTGACGTCCAGCTGCCCGGCCAGGGAGAGCAGGATCAGCTGCATGGCCAGGGTGGCGAAGGCCAGATGGTGGCCGCGGAGCCGCAGCAGCGGCGTGCCGATCACGAGGGCGAACGCGGCCGCCGCGACCGGGGCGGCGATCAGCCCGACCAGGGGAGGGACGCCGTTCAGCGCGAGCAGGGCGGCGGTGTAGGCGCCGATGGCGTAGAAGGCGCCCTGGCCGAGCGAGACCTGCCCGGCGTACCCCATGAGCAGGGAGACCCCGACCGTGACCATGGCCGCCAGGCCGAGCAGGATGTACACGGCCAGCGAGCTGTCGTCCAGCACGGCGGGCAGGGCAAGTGTGACGGCGGCGATCAGCAGCCCGCCGGCCAGCCGTTTCACACCGCCTCCTGGTGGATGGTCGATCGGCGGCTTGCCTGTACGACCATGACCACGAGCATGAGACCCAGAGCGACCTCCAGTTGGTGAGACCCGTACCCGTACCCCGCGGCCATGGTCTCGGCGACGCCGAGCAGCAGCGCGCCGCCGAGCGCGACGGCCGGACGGGTGAGCCCGCCGAACACGGCGGCGGCGAAACCGTTGACGATGAGCGTGACGTCGGTGTCGAACGAGATGGGCCGCAGCGGCGTGACCAGCACTCCGGCGATGCCGCCGAGCAGCCCGCCCAGGGCGAAGGCCAGCAGGCCCATCAGCCGGGTGTCGATGCCGATCACGCGGGCGGCGTAGGGGTTGGAGGCGCACGCGGTCAGCGCCTTGCCCAGATAGGTGCGGCCGAAGAAGAGGACGAGCAGGACGAACGTCGCCGCGGTGACGGAGATGACCAGCAGGTGCTGGGTCTGGACGTGCGCCCCGGCGATGGTCACGGAGCCGGCCAGACCGGGAGCGGAGCGCGGCTGGTCACCCCACAGGACGATCTCGACGGCGTAGGCGAGGACGCCCACGCCGAGCGTGATGATGAGCGACGACAGCGGGGTGGTGTCCCGTTTGCCGGTGGCGGCCAGGCCGGTCAGCAGCCCCGCGAGCGCGGCGACCAGGACGGCGGCGACCTCGCTGACCCCGTGCGGGACCCCGAGCCCCAGCAGCGAGGAGGTGCAGAGCCCGGCGACGACGGCGAAGGTGCCCTGGGCGAAGTTGACCACCCCGGTGACCCGGTAGATGGTGACCAGCCCGCTGGCGATGAGCGCGATCGCGCACCCGACGGCCAGCCCGTTGAGCAGATAACCGATGAACGCGCTCATGTGATCGCCCCACCCAGGTACGCGCCGGCCACGCGCGGGTCGTCGGCCAGCTCGGCGCACGCGCCCTCGGCCACCACACGGGCGGATTCCAGGACGTACGCCCGCTCGCACAGGTCGAAGGCCAGCCGCGCGTTCTGCTCGATGAGCAGCACGGTCAGGCCCAGCGTCCGGTTGAGCTCGACCAGGTGACCCGCCAGCTTCGCGGTGAGCAACGGCGCGAGCCCCAGCGACAGCTCGTCGACCACGAGCACGTCGGGCCGCGACATCAGGGCCTGGCCGAAGGCCACCATCTGCTGTTCGCCGCCCGACAGCACGCCCGCGCGCCTGTGGGACAGCTCGGCCAACTGGGGCAGCAGCCGGTAGACGGAGGAGGGGTCGCGCAGGCCGGAGCGCCAGCCGCCGAGGGCGAGGTTGTCGGCGACCGACAAATCCGGAAAAACTTGGCGGCCCTCCGGGATGAGCGCCAGGCGGCCGCCGATCCGCACCGTGCCGGACGCCGGGGTGAGGAGGCCCGCCAGGGTGTTGGCCAGCGTCGACTTGCCCGCGCCGTTCGGGCCGAGCAGCGCGACCATCTCGCCGCGCGCCACCGAGAGCGCGACGTGGTCGAGCGCGGTGGCCGCGCCGTACGAGACGACCAGGTCGGAGACGTCGATCATGAAGCCTGTCCGAGATAGGCGGCGAGTACGAGCGGATCCGCGCGGATTTCGGCCGGAGAGCCGTCCGCGATGACCCGCCCGAGGTCGAGGACCACGACCCGGTCGGCGAGCCGGGTCACGAACGCGACGTCGTGCTCGATGAGCAGAACGGTCAATCCGCTCGCCCGCAGCTCCTCGACCAGGGCCGCGAGCCGTTCGCGCTCGCCGCCGCGCAGGCCGGACGCGGGCTCGTCGAGCAGCAGCAGCCTGGGCCGCGCGCACAGGGCGCGGGCCAGTTGCAGCGCCCGCTGCTGGCCGATCGGGAGCTCGTCGGCGGCCCGGTCCGCCCACTCGGCCAGCCCCACCCGGTCCAGGGCGAGATCCGCCTCGCGGGCGATCTCGCGCTCGTCGGCGCGATGCCGCGGCAGCCGCAGCGCCGCCGCGACGAACCCGGCCCGGGTACGGCTGTGCATCCCGACCATGACGTTCTCCCTGACCGTCATGCCGCGGAACACCCGGGCACCCTGGAAGACGATGGACATGCCGAGCCGGGCCCGCCGGTGGGGCGGCAGCCGGTCGACCCGGCGCCCGAGAAAGGTGATCTCGCCCCGGTCCGCCGGCAGATGGCCGGTGATGAGGTTGAACAGCGTGGACTTGCCGGCGCCGTTGGGCCCGATGACCCCGCACACCTCGCCCTCCGCGACGCTCAGCGTGACGTCGCCGACCGCGTAGACGCCTCCGAAGGAGCGTGAGATCCCGGTGACCGTCAGCACCGCTACTCCGCGGCCACGGTCTTGGCGAGCTGCGCCTTGGCCCAGGCCGTGGTGATGAACTGACCGTTCTTCACGGTGTTGACCGAGATGTACTCGGGGGAGAGCCCGGAATGGTCGGTGGGGGAGTAACGGAACCGGCCGTTCGGCGTGACCAGGTCCATGGTCTCCAGCGCCTGCTGGATCTTGGCCTTGTCGGTGCTCCCCGCCTTCTTGATCGCCTCGAACAGCAGCAGGCTCGCGCTGTAGCCGTCCTGCGCGAACTGCGGTGGCGGATAGCCGTGTTTCTGCTGGTACGGCTTGGCCATCTGCTCGATGACCTGCTTCTGCTTGCCGTCGGGCAACTGCTCGCCCACCACGCCGATGGCGCTCTGCACGGTCATCCCCTCGGCCGCGGCGCCCATCGGCTCCAGCCAGAGCTTGCTGGCCTGGGACGCGGTCAGGAACAGCGGCACCTTCAGCCCGGCGGCGGCGTACTGCTTGGCGGCGGTGACGCCGGGCGCGCCGGAGCCCCAGAAGACCAGCGCCTGGGCGGCGGAGCCGCGTACGTGGGTGAACAGGGGGCTGAAGTCGGAGGTCGTGGTCTCGTACGGCTCGTCCACGGCTATCTTCACGCCGTACTTCGCGGCCAGCGCGACCATGGCCTTGTGGCCGGAGACGGAGTAGGCGCTCTTGGAGTCGTAGGCGACCGCGATCGTCTTGAGGCCGGTGGCCTGGATGTACTGCAGGTAGCGCTCGGCGTACATGCTGGACAGCGCGGGCGTGACGAAGACGTAGGACTTGATCGGCTCGACCTGCTCCTGGGCGGGCGCCAGCGACAGGTACGGCATCTTGTCCCGCTGCGCCAGCGGCTCGATGGCCAGCGCCGAGTTGGAGAAGACCGGGCCGATCAGCGCGTCGATCTCGCCCTTGATCTGGTTGTAGGCCACGATGCCCTGGTCCGGTGCGGTCTTGTCGTCGCGGGCGACGAGCTCCACCTTGCGGCCCAGCAGTCCGCCGCCGTTGTTGATCTGTTCGACGGCCAGCTCGACGGCCTTCTTGTCCTCGCTGCCGAGCGGGGTGTAGTTGCCGGTCAGCGAGACGATGAGGCCGACTTTGATGGGGTCTTGGGCGCCTGATCCGCCACTGCCGCAGGCGGCTGTGGCGAGAACGAGACAGGCCAGGGACGGGAGAAGCCTGCGCATCAGGACCTCCAGGACCGCGAATGTGGCCCTGAATGTAGGCAGGCTTTTTACGCCTGTCAATAGAGTGCCCAACATTGTGATCCGGAGAACGGTGACAGCCCTTGTACGGTGGCCTAGCTTGGGGCGTACGACGCTCAAGAGAAGGTGATCCACATGCGCACCTCACCCCCTTTCCGCGCAGACCACGTCGGCAGCCTGCTCAGGCCGCCCGCCCTGCTCCACGCCCGTGAGAGTTTCACCGGCGGGGCACTGCGCGAGGTGGAGGACGAGGCGATCCGCGAGGTCGTACGCAGGCAGGAGGAGCTCGGCCTGCAGGCGGCGACCGATGGGGAGTTCCGCCGGGCCTCCTGGCACATGGACTTCATCTACCAGCTCGGCGGCATCGGCCAGGCGACCGGCGAGCACATCACGGTCCGCTTCCACAACGAGCAGGGCGACATCGAGTTCACCCCGGCGGCGATGCGGGTGCACGACAAGATCAGGCTGGCCGAGCCGATCTTCGCCGACCACTTCTCCTTCCTGCGCGACACCGTGACCACGGCGGTGCCCAAGCTGACCATCCCCTCGCCCAGCATGGTCCACTACCGGGGCGGGCCCGCCTCCATCGACCCGGACGTCTACCCGGACGTCGAGGAGTTCTGGAGCGACCTCAGCGCCGCCTACGCCGAGCAGGTCCGCCGGATCGGTGAGCTGGGCTGCACCTACCTGCAGTTCGACGACACCAGCCTGGCCTATCTCAACGACCCGGCGCAGCGGGCGGAGCTCGCCGAGCGCGGCGACGACGCCGAGCACATGCACCTGCGTTACATCAAGCAGATCAACATCGCGCTCGCGGCCAAGCCCGAGGGCATGGCGATCACCACGCACATGTGCCGCGGCAACTTCCGCTCCTCCTGGGCCGCCTCCGGCGCCTACGACTACGTCGCCGAGGCGCTGTTCGGTGAGCTGGCCGTGGACGGGTTCTTCCTGGAGTTCGACGACGAGCGCTCCGGCGGCTTCGAACCCCTGCGCTTCGTGCCGCCGGGCAAGATGGTGGTGCTCGGCCTGGTCACCACCAAGCGCGGCGAGCTGGAGTCCAAGGACGCGCTCAAGCGGCGCATCGACGAGGCCGCCAAGTTCGTTGACCTGGACCAGCTCTGCCTGTCCCCGCAGTGCGGCTTCTCCTCCACGGTCGAGGGCAACGTGCTCACCGCCGACGAGCAGTTCGCCAAGCTGGCCCTGATCGTCGAGACCGCGCGGGAGGTGTGGGGCTGAATCGCGGCGGGCGTCAGGCGCGGACCGCGCAGAGCAGGCGGTTGTTGCCGCGCTGCCAGAGCGTGCCGACCTCGGCGAAGCCCGCCTGGCGCAGGGCCTCGACGTGCTGGGACAGCCGGCCGGACTCGCTGCCGCTGTGGGCGGCGCCCGCGGTGGTGCGAGCGGTACGGGCGTCGTTGAGCTCGCTGAACGCGGGCTCGGCCGCGATCGCGTCCCACCACTGCCGCCAGTCCTCCGGGCGGTCGCCCGCGAACACCCGGTCGGTGTGGCGGTCGTGGATGGCGCGTTCGAGCCGGGCGATGGCCGGGGTGGCGTCGTCGTCGGAGTCGAAGTGGTCGCCGTTGAGCAGCAGCCCGCCCGGACGCAGCACGGTGACCAGGTCGGCGTACAGCTTCCGGAGGTCCGGCTCGGCCAGCCAGTGCAGTGCGGTGGTGCTCACCGCGACGTCAGCCGGGCGGTCCAGGCCCAGGAGCTCCGTCCAGCCCGGTGTCCGCAGGTCCACGTCGACGAAGCCGAGCCGCGGGTAGGCGGCCCGGCCGAGCCCGAGCAGCAGCGGGTCGGCGTCGACCGGGATCACCGTGGCCTTGGGCAGCCGCTCCAGGAGGCGGGCGGACAGCGAGCCCGGCCCGCAGCCGAGGTCGATGACCAGCGGATCGGGGCGGCCCAGCGCCTCGACGGCGTCGATCAGCGCGGTGAAACGCTCCTCACGGTCGGGTAGGTAGCCCTCCTGCTGCCGGTCCCAGCGCGTGATCCAGTCGAGTGCGATCTCATGAGTGAGCACGTCGTCTCCTTGTGACTATCGTTTACCCTTTAGACAGTCACAAGCTAAAGCATAGGATGTAACTGGTCAAGTGAATTTCAACAGTCACACGGACACGGTCGTGAGAGTCGCCGTGACGGTGGTCAACGCGCTGACTCCGGGCGAGAGCCGAGGGCGCCCCTGGCCGGCGCCGCGCGATCTCGCCGCCACCGCCACCGACGTGTTCCGTGCCGTCTACCCCACGCATCCCGAGGTGACCGAGGCGGAGGCGGGCGAGTACGCCGAGGTCGCGGCGCGCCTGCGGGCGGTCTTCCAGGCCGTCGCGGATGACGACATCGACACGGCCGCGACGCAGGTCAACAGCCTGCTCGACGAGTCGCGCGCGCGGCCGATGCTGCAGCGGCACGACGGCGAGCCGTGGCATCTCCACTTCCACGGCACGGGCGGCACCCTGGCCGGCGACTGGGCGGCGAGCTGCGCCACCGGGCTCGCGATCGTGCTCGGCAGCGAGTTCTCCGACCGGCTCGGCGTGTGCACGGCGCCGCACTGCGACCGGGTCTACGTGGACGTGTCACGCAACGGCACGCGCCGCTTCTGCTCCACCGCCTGCCAGAACCGGGTCAAGACCGCGGCCTTTCGCGCACGCGGAAAGGTCACGTGAACAGTTACGTGAGGAGCCGGACCGGGGTGCCCGCGAGGAAGGCGTCGATGTCGGCCACGGCCTCGCCGAAGAAGGTGCGGTAGTTGCCCTGAGTGACGTAGCCGAGGTGCGGCGTGGCCAGGACGTTCGGCAACGTGCGCAGCGGATGGTCGTCCGGAAGCGGTTCCCGGTCGAAGACGTCCAGCCCGGCGCCGGCGATCCGGCCCTCGGACAGCGCCTCGATCAGGGCGGTCTGGTCCACGATGGCCGCCCGCGAGGTGTTGACCAGATAGGCCGTGCGACGCATCAGCGCCAGCTCCGGAGCGCCGAGCAGCCCGCGGGTCCGGTCGCTCAGGACGAGGTGGATCGACACGATGTCCGACTCGGCCAGGAGCGCCTCCTTCGTGGCCGCGTACCGTACGCCCAGCTCATCGGCCCGTTCGGCGGTCAGACTGCGGCTCCAGGCGACGACGTCCATGCCGAAGGTGCGGCCGATGGTGGCCATCTGGGAGCCGATCTTGCCGAGGCCGAGCAGGCCGAGGGTGCTGCCGCGCAGGTCCAGGCCGATCGTGTGCTGCCAGGGGCCGCCGGTCCGCAGGGCGGTGGCCTCGGGGATCAGGTGGCGGGCCAGGCCGAGGATCAGGGCCCAGGTCAGCTCGGTAGGAGGCGCCGAACTACCGCCCGTGCCGCAGACCGTGACGCCGTGGGCGCGGGCGGCGTCGAGGTCGATGGAGGCGTTGCGCATGCCCGAGGTGATGAGCAGACGGAGGTTCGGCAGCCGGGCGAAGACCTCGGCGGGGAACGGGGTGCGTTCCCGCATGATCACCACGATCTCGTGCTTGTCGATGGCCCGGACGAGGTCGTCCTGGGTGGCGAAGTGCTCGCGAAAGCTCGTCGCCAGGACCGCGGACCAGTCGGCGAGGCCGAGTGCGATATCCTGATAATCATCCAATACAGCACAGCGCAGCATAAATGCGGATATTACCGGCGCTGTCCCCGGCAGGCACAGGTCGCTTGCCGTGTCGTCGCTTCGCCCTGACTTCGCCGTCTTGGCATTCCGCCACATACGTGCGGAAGGGTGTTCTGAAGTCTGATGGGAGAGGAAATCATCCCATGCGCAGACCCTTGGCAGCCGCCACCCTCACAGCAGCGGCCCTCATCACCGCCTTCGCGACCGTCCCTGGCGCGGCGAACGCGAGCTCGGCCGACCGTACGCACCGCGTCTTCATGAACGGCAGCCAGGAGGTGCCCGGCCCCGGTGACCACAACGGGGTGGGCGTCTTCACCTACCAGGTGAAGGGCGCGGAGCTCTGCTACACCATCACCGCCCGCCACATCAAGCCGGCCACGGCCGCCCACATCCACAAGGGCAAGAAGGGCGTGGCGGGTCCGATCGTCGTCACGCTGAAGACCCCGGCCGACGGCTCCGCGAAGGGCTGCATCAAGGCGGTCAAGGAGGAGAACAAGAAGGACGCCGCGCTCGTCCTGACCCAGAGCGAGCTGCACGGCATCGTCGACTCGCCGCAGCGCTACTACGCCAACGTGCACAACGAGAAGTTTCCGATGGGCGCCATCCGCGGTCAGCTGTGACCCCCTGCTCCAGCTCCCCGGTGCGATGCGGGGAGCTGGAGCCCGTTCAGCCGGTGGACAGGCGTTCCGCCTCCTCGTGCAGTGCCACGATGAGGATCAGCTCCAGGTGGAGCTCCGCCAGATCGGGTGCCGTGAGGCTGTCGAGGACATGCATGATGGGCCTCCCTCAAGCAAGGACGTCCCATCCGTCACAGGGGTTTACCAGATCATTCCCGGAAGCGTTCCCAGGCCGACTGCCGCGTCATGCTGAGCGAGGCGCCGATGCGCTCCCAGCTGACGTTTCTGGTGCGCAGGTGCCGCACCCACTCGTGGAGATTGTCGTCGATCTGCACCTGCACGGCGGCGATCTTGGGGAGGTGGTCGAGGATCTGGTCCTCGGTCATGGTCTCCCACACGGGCAGGCGCGGCTCGGTGGAGGAGGCGAGCTGCTCCTCCTTGAGGATCTCGGCGCACAGTCCCACGCACTCGTCGCAGATGTGCACGCCGGGTCCGGCGATGAGCTTGGTCACCTCTGCGGCGCTCTTGTGACAGAACGAGCAGCGCGTGTTTTCCTTCCAGTCAGGCATGGCCTGACAGTAGCGCGTCAGGTTGCCCCTGACAAGCCGGTGAGCGTCTGCATGATCTCCTGCCGCTCCTCGTTGATCCTGCGGCAGATCGTCACGTACGCGTTCAGCACCTTGCAGTACGACTGACGCGCCTCGTCGAGCTGGGCCGCGCGGATGACGATCCGCTCCTGGTCGCCCTGGATCTCGGCCTCGATGAGCAGCGCCCGCGCCTCGTCCACGATCTCTTCCGCCCTGATCCGCGTACGGCGAAGCAGGGCGGAGCATTCGTGGAGCTCTCCCAGCCGCGCTGAGGAGACGATGAACTCCGCAGCGTGTACGGCCGAGCCGGTCACCCTGGGCCCGCGAAGATCGGATCCCACTCTCGCCACCTCCCCGGTCAAGGTTGCCTCACTGTAGACGCGCCACCCCATCGGGTGGATCACCTGGCCTGACGTGGGGGTACGGCATCCTTCCCCCGGGGGAGGTTCTCTCCTCCCGGGTGGGAAAACAGCGTCCCTGAACCCCGTTCGGTCATGCCAGATTGCGGTAATAGGCAGCCCCACCTGCACTTATGTGAAGAGTGCGATGAATCTTCGGCCTGCGGAAGAGGTTGGGATGAAGAGATGAGATCGGCCACGCGACGCCTACTCGCCATCACATACTGAAACGACGTGACAGCGGATTGTGACGGCTGAAGGGCGCGCTTGTGGCTATGGCGACTTCGAACGGCGACGAGGACGCGGTGGACGTCAGCGTCATCATCCCTGCCCACAACTGCCGGCCATACCTCGACCGGTGCCTCACCTCGGCGCTGGTCCAGCGGATCAGGAAAGAGATCATCGTCGTCGACGACGGATCGACCGACGGCAGCGACGAGCTGCTCGACCTCTACGCCACCTACCACAAGGGCAGCGTCAAGGTCGTCAGCATCGCCGGCTCCGGCGGCGCCGGGCGGCCGCGCAACGTGGGCATCGAGCACGCCACCGGCCGCTACGTCTTCTTCTGCGACGCCGACGACTACCTGGGCCCCGAGGCGCTGGAACGCATGGTCGCCATGGCCGACCGCAACGGCTCCGACATCGTGCTCGGCAAGGTCGTCGGGCACGGCCGGCGCGCTCCGATGTCGATGTTCCACCGCGGCGCCGAGCGGGCCGAGCTCGGCGACAGCGCCGTCTACAACAGCCTGAGCTGCTTCAAGCTGTTCCGCAGGGAGATGCTGATCAGCCACGGCATCAAGTTCGGCGAGGGGATGCTCGTCGGCGAGGACATCCACTTCACCGTGCACGCCTACTGCCACGCCAAGGTGATCTCCGTGGTGGCCGACTACGACTGCTACCACCTGGTCTCCAGGGCCGACGGCAGCAGCATCATGCAGCAGCCGGGCAGCCGCGACCCGCGCGGCTGGCTCACCATGATCCGCGGCCCGATCCAGCTCATGACCGAGCACGTCCCGCCGGGGCCGCTGCGCGACCACCTGCTCCGCCGGCACTTCAGGCTCGACGTGTTCGAGCAGCTCGGCGCGCCGTTCCTGGAGGCGGACGAGGTGCAGCGCAAGGAGATCGCGCAGGAGGTGGCCGCGCTCTGCGACAGGTGGATGACACCCGGCGTCTACGAGCGGCTCAACCGGACCGACAGGCAGCGGCTCACCGCGCTCGGCGACATCAACCGCCTGGTACGACTGGCTGAGATCGAGGGCGCCGCCGTACGCCGCCGGCTGACCGGCCTGCGCTGGGAGGCGAACCGGCTGGTCGTGACAGGGATCGCCGGGCTCGACGGCATGCCGGAGCACGACGGGGTCGCGGTCGTGCTGCGCGCCCGCAACGTGCGCGGGCAGGAGCTGATCGTGCCCGCCGAGCGCGACGGCGCCGCGTTCACCGCCCGCATCGACGTGGCCGCGCTCGACTCGGGCATCTGGGACCTGCGGGTGGCCGTCGAGATGGAGGGCGTGGTCAGGTACGGCCGGCTCGGCGCCGACCGCGACGGCTGCGTCACCCGGCCGGCGCCCCGGCTCATCGGCGCCGTGGTGACCCTGCCGTACTTCACCAAGGACAACGGCAACCTCAGCATCGACGTCGGCGGCCACCTGATGACGGTGCCGGGCCGGGCCAGGATCCACCGGACACGGTGGACGCTCGGGCGGCGGCTGGTCATCGACGGCGAGGTCACGGTCGTCGGGGTGGTCCCGGCGGCGTCGGCGATCACCCGGCTCGTCTGGCGCGAGCGGCAGACGGGCAACGAACGGGCCGAGCGGGTGGTCGCGCTGCCCGGCGGCGGGTTCGCGGCCCGGCCCGCGATGGGCAGGTTCGCGCCGGGCATCTGGGACGCCTACCTGGAGGTCGAACTGGGCGGTCCGCCGGCCAGGTTCCGGATCGAGACCGACGCGCAGTCCGTCGCCGCGCCGCGCCGGCTGTGGGGCCGGTTGCGGGGCGGGGCCGTGGTCAGGAGCGTGCGCCCGTACGCGACCTCGGGCAAGGGCCGGCTGAGCACGGTGGTGCGCAAGATGAAGACCCGTACGGCCTTCCGCAAGATCCTCGGCTAATTGCCACCTATGTGCAGGTGCAAGTCAATGTCCTAAACTAGGCGTGTTGCTGCACCGCTTGATGAAGGGCTTTGCCGTGCACGTACCTGATGGCTTCTTCAACGCGGCCGTGTCCGTGTCCGCCGGGGCGGTCGCCGCCGCCGGCCTGGCGGTCTGCCTGCGCGGAGCCAGGCGCGAGCTCGACGACCGGACCGCGCCCATGGCCGGACTGGTGGCCGCGTTCATCTTCGCCGTCCAGATGCTCAACTTCCCGGTCGCCGCGGGCACCAGCGGCCATCTGCTGGGCGGGGCGCTGGCCGCCATCCTCGTGGGGCCTTATACGGGTGTGCTCTGTATGGCCGTGGTCCTGCTGGTGCAGTGCGTGTTCTTCGCCGACGGCGGCCTCACGGCGCTGGGGATCAACATCTCGATCATGGGCATCGTCACCGTGGTGGTCGGCTGGGGGGTCTTCCGGCTGGTCGCGCGGCTCACCAAGAGCAGGGGCGGGGTGACGGCGGCCGCGTTCCTCGCCGCGTTGATCTCCGTGCCCTCCGCCGCGCTGGTGTTCTCGGCGCTGTTCTGGGTCGGCGGCACCGCGCCGATCGAGGTCGGCGCGGTGGCGGCGGCCATGGGCGGCGTGCACGTGCTGATCGGCATCGGCGAGGGCGCCATCACGGCGCTGACCGTCGGCGCGGTGCTGGCCGTCCGGCCCGACCTCGTGTACGGCGCCCGCGGGCTGACCCAACCCCTCGTGCTGAGGGGAGCGAGCGCCGGGGAGCCGATCACGGTGGCCGCCGAGGAGCCGGCCCCCGCCCGCGCCACGGTGAAGCCGTTCCTGCTCGTCGGCCTCGGCCTGACACTGCTGCTGGCCGGGATCGTCTCCTTCTTCGCCTCCTCCAGCCCCGACGGGCTGGAAGCGGTTGCTGAGAACAAGGGCTTCCTCGACCAGGCCACCCACCACGTGTTCGGCTCGTGGGCGCTGGCCGACTACGGTGATGTGGGCGGCATCCCCGTGGGGGTCGCCGGGATCATCGGCGTCGGGCTCGTGCTGCTCATCGCCGGCGGCGTGGCCTACGCGGCCCGTGCCCGAGGGAAAGTCCGGGTTTGAGCAGCATGGGCGATGACCTATGAACGAGAGACGGTGAGTAGCGGGTGGGCGCTGGGCACCATCATCAGCTCTACCTCGCGGGGGACTCGGTCGTGCACCGGCTGCCGCCGCAGTGCAAGCTGCTCGCCGTCGCCGCGTTCGCCATCGTGGTGGTGGCGACGCCGCGGGAGCGGTTCTGGGCGTTCGGGCTCTACGCGGTCCTGCTCGCGGGCGTCGCCGTGGCCGCCAGGGTGCCGTTGACGTACGTGCTGCGGCGGATGGTGGTCGAGCTGCCCTTCGTGCTGTTCGCCTTCCTCATCCCGGTGATCGGGCTGGGGGAGCGGACGACCGTGCTGGGGGTCTCGCTGAGCGTGGCCGGGCTCTGGGCCGGCTGGAACATCCTGGCCAAGGCGACGCTGGGCGTGGTCGCCTCGATCCTGCTCGCGGCCACCACCGAGCCGCGGGTCATCCTCATCGGGGCCCAGCGGCTCCGGCTGCCCAGCCTGCTGGTGCAGATCGCGATGTTCATGCTTCGCTACATGGACGTGATCATGGATGAGATGCGGCGGATGCGGGTCGCGCGGGAGTCTCGTGGCTTCGAAGCACGGAATTTCCGGCACATCCCGGTGATCGCCCGCTCGGCGGGCGCCCTGTTCATCCGCTCGTACGAACGCGGTGAGCGGGTGCACCTCGCGATGCTCAGCCGCGGCTATTCCGGGCGGATGCCGATAATGGACGAAATTTCGGGATCTGTTGGGCAGTGGGCCACGGCCCTCGCCCTGCCGGCCGTGGCTCTAGCCGTACTAGGACTCTCGCTGTGAACTCTCTGGAAGTGACCCGGCTCGCCTACGCCTATCCCGACGGGACGCAGGCCCTGTTCGGTGTGGACTTCGCGATCCGGCGCGGCGAGCGCGTCGCGCTGCTCGGCCCGAACGGCGCCGGCAAGACCACGCTCGTCATGCACCTGAACGGCATCCTCACCGCCGGGCACGGCTCGGTGAGCGTGGCAGGCACACCGGTGCGCAAGGACACGCTCAAGGAGATCAGGCAGCGCGTCGGCCTCGTCTTCCAGGACCCGGACGACCAGCTCTTCATGCCCACGGTCCGGGACGACGTCGCGTTCGGCCCGGCCAACTCGGGCGTGGCCGGCGAGGAGCTGGAGCGCGCGGTCAAGGGCGCGCTGGAGCGGGTCGGCATGCTGGAGGTCATCGACCGGCCGCCGCACCACCTGTCGTTCGGTCAGCGCCGGCGGGTGGCCGTGGCGACCGTGCTGGCGATGGAGCCGGAAATCCTGGTGCTCGACGAGCCGTCCTCCAACCTTGATCCGGCCGCGCGCCGGGAACTGGCCGAGGTTCTGCGCTCGCTCGACGTGACCGTGCTCATGGTCACCCACGACCTGCCGTACGCGCTGGAGCTGTGCGAACGCTCGCTGATCCTGTCCGACGGGGTGATCGTCGCGGACGGGCCGACCCGCGAACTCCTCGCCGACTCCGAGCTGCTCGCCCGGCACCGCCTGGAGCTCCCTTACGGCTTCGCCATCCCCGCGACGGCTGATTAGAGCGGATCACAACTGGTTTTGTCCGGTTTTGGCGCCTCACATCAAAACCATCCGAGTTTGTGCATGCCCGGTATCCGGGGATGTCGAAGTACAGTGGCTCATCGAGGAGGGGCCAAATGAAGCTGCGGCTTGCGCGACACGCCCTGGGTGATGCCGTGGTGGTGGCCGTTGAGGGGGAGCTTGACCTGTTCACGGCGCCGTTCCTTCGCGACGAGGTCCGCGACGCCATCAAACAGGATGGCGCCTGGCTGGTGCTCGATCTTCAGCAGCTGTCGTTCATGGACTCCAGCGGGCTGTCGGTGCTCATCGAGGCCTGGCGGCTGGCCACGGGAGAGGGCGGCGGCGTGTCCCTGGCCGCGCCACAGGCCCCCGTCGCCCGCATCCTGCGCACGACCGGCCTCGACCGGCGGATCAAGGTATATTCCGATGTCGACACGGCCGTAGGTGAGATTTAACCCACTCCGAGTAGAACTTCATTCGGTTGGCGGGTTAGGGTCCGGGATATGGACGTGAACGGATCTGCAGCAATCATCTCCGGCGGGGCCAGCGGCCTCGGCGAGGCGACGGCCCGCGAGCTCGCGGGTCACGGCGCCACAGTGGTCATCGCCGACCTCAACGAGCAGCGCGGCAAGGCCATCGCCGACGAGCTCGGCGGCGTCTTCGCCAAGACCGACGTGACGGACGACGAGCAGGTGCAGGCGGCCGTCGACGCGGCCGTCGCCACCGGCAAGCCGCTGCGCGTCGTGGTGAACAGCGCGGGTATCGGGTGGGCCGAGCGCACCGTCAACCGTGACCGCGCCCCGCACAACCCGGCCTCCTTCCGCAAGGTGGTCGAGGTCAACCTGATCGGCACGTTCAACCTCATGCGGATCGGCGCGGCGGCGATCGCCAAGACCGAGCCGGTGGACGCCGACGGGCAGCGCGGTGTGGTGGTCAACACCGCCTCCGTCGCGGCGCTGGAGGGTCAGACCGGGCAGCTCGCCTACTCGGCCTCCAAGGGCGGCATCGTGGGCATGACCGTGCCCGCCGCGCGCGACCTGGCGGCCATCGGGGTGCGGGTCAACACCGTCTGCCCGGGGATCATCGACACCCCGATCTACGGCTTCTCGGCCAACGCCGACGAGTTCAAGGCCAAGCTGGTGGCGCCTGTGGTGTTCCCCAAGCGCATGGGACGGCCCGACGAGTTCGCGCATCTGGTCAGGTCGCTCATCGAGAACGACTACATGAACGCCGAAGTCGTCCGCTTCGACGGCGGCATCCGCTTCCAGCCCAAGTGAGGTTCCGTGTCTGACGAAGTGCTCGTCGAAGAGTCCGACGGCGTCGCCGTGATCACGATCAACCGGCCCGCCGCGCGCAACGCCATCAACGGCGCGGTGGCCCGCGGCATCGCGGCCGCCTTGGACGAACTGGAGGCCCGCACCGACATTTCCGCCTATGTCCTGACCGGCGCGGGCGGATACTTCTCGGCGGGCATGGATCTCAAGGGCTTCCTGTCCGGCGACTTCCCCGTGGTCGAGGGCCGCGGCTTCGGCGGCCTGGCCGAGTCGCCGCCCAAGAAGCCGATCGTGGCGGCGGTCGAGGGCTACGCGCTCGCGGGCGGCTTCGAGCTCGCGCTGTCGTGCGACGTGATCGTGGCGTCGTCGGAGTCCAAGTTCGGCCTGCCGGAGCCCAAGCGGGGTCTCGTGGCGGGCGCGGGCGGCATCATGCGGCTGCCGCAGCGGATCCCGTACCACGTCGCCATGGAGATCGCCCTGACCGGCGACCACTACCCCGCCTCGCGCCTGTACGAGCTGGGGCTGGTCAACCGGATCACCCCGGCGGGCGAGGCGCTGGACGGGGCGCTGGAGCTGGCCCGCAAGATCGCCGCCAACGCCCCGCTGGCGCTCGCGGCCACCAAGAAGGTGATCATCGAGTCGCAGGACTGGTCGCTGGAGGAGATGTTCGCCAAGCAGGGCACGATCATCGGCCCGGTGTTCGGCTCGAAGGACGCCATGGAGGGCGCGGCGGCCTTCGCCGAGAAGCGCGCCCCCCAGTGGAAGGGCGAGTAGCCCTTTTCCCGGCCCCCTCCCTGTTTGGGAGGGGGTTTCCTTAGCGCACGCATAAGTTCTTCTGCGTACGGTAAAGAAGGAGACGGCTAGCGGGAGGGGCGCATGAGCGACTATTCGAGATCCGCGTACGAGTCCGCCAAGCGGCGCGCGGGCACCCTCCTCACCGGTGCGCTGAGCGCGGCCTTGGTCATGATCGTGCTGCTCGGCGTGATGTGGGCGGTCGAGGTCGTCGACTTCACCATGAACGGCAGCCTCGACCGGGAGTTCGGCATCGTCGGCCTGGAGCCTTCCGGGCTCATGGGCATCTTCTTCGCCCCGTTCCTGCACGTGGGCTTCGGTCACCTCATGGCCAACTCGCTGCCGCTGCTGATCCTGGGGTTCCTGGCCGCATTACGCGGGATCGGGCGGTTCTTCGCGGCCAGCCTGCTGATCATCGTGATCGGCGGGATCGGCACCTGGGCCACCAGCGGCCTCGACACGGTCACGGTGGGCGCGAGCGGCCTGGTGTTCGGATATTTCGGGTATGTGCTGGCGCGCGGGATATTCGACCGGCGCGTGTTCGACATCCTCATCGGCATCGGGGTGGCGGTCGTCTACTACTCGATCCTCTGGGGGCTGCTGCCCAACCAGCAGGGCATCTCGTGGCAGGGCCACCTGTTCGGCCTGCTGGGCGGCGTCATCTCCGCCTGGCTGCTGCGCCGCAAGCGCGAAGCGCTGTAGGGCGGCATTTCCCCCCGATCGGGGTGAAATGCCGGAACGGCCTCAGACATGTAGGGGGTGTCCGTAACCCCCGACTGAGGAGGCCGACCATGGGATTCGCCAGTGGATGACGACCGGAGACGCCGGTTCGAGGCCGTGTATGCCCAGACATACGAGCCGATTCTCGGATACGCCATGCGCCGCTGCGCGTCCCCCGAGGACGCGGCGGACGTGGTGGCCGAGACGTTCGCCATCGCCTGGCGTCGCGTCGACGCGCTGCCGCCTGACGCGGAGGTCAGGCTCTGGCTGTACGGCATAGCCAGGAACGTCCTGGCCAACCACCGGCGCGGCCGGGTCAGGCGGCAGTCCAGGAGCGTGCGGCTCGACGCCGACCTCGCCGACCTGTACGCCTACTCGCCCGAGGGCAGCGTCGAGCTGGGCGCGATCGCGCAGGCGTTCAAGGAGTTACACGAGGACGACCGGGAGCTGCTGTCCCTGGTCGCCTGGGAGGGGCTGGACCACGCCCAGCTCGCCAAGGTCCTCGACTGCTCGCGCAACGCCGTACGCATCCGGCTGCACCGCGCGCGCAAGCGCTTCGCCAAGGCGCTGGCCGGCGCGGGCGTCTCCGTCAACCGTCTTTCCGTGGAGTCCATATGAACGAGTTGAGCGAGCTCGCCAGGATCCGGGACGAGCAACTGGCCGGTCAGGCGTCCCGCGCGGGGGCCCGTGCGCTGCTGGCGGCCATCGTCGCCGAGGAGCCGGGCACGGAAGCCGCCCGGAGCCGGACGCCGAGATCGCGCCGCGCCCGCCGCCTGGTCGTGGGGTTGGTCGCCACGGCCGCGCTCGCCACCGTGGCCGTCATGGGCCCGAGCCTGCTGGAGCGGGACGCCACCTCGTACGCCAACAGCGCCATCGACATCGAGCTGCGCGGTGACGAGTACGTCGCCACGATCAAGGACCCGTTCGCCGACCACGCCCTGTACGCCGAGGGGTTCCAGGCGCTGGGCCTCAATATCGGCGTGGAGCTGATACCCGTCTCACCGACCCAGGTGGGCGAAATCGTGCGCTTCGGGTTCGCCGGCACCACCCAGGCCGACAGGCTCGGCGGCGGCCTGAAGCCGGACGGATGCACGCTCGGCCAGGAAGGTTGCTTCCTCACTGCCACGGTGACCAAGGGATTCAAGGGCCATGGCATCTTCTACCTGGGTCGGCCGGCCAAGCCCGGGGAGAAGTACCAGGCTTACGCGGACGCCGGCAGGAAGGGCGAGATGCTGGAAGGCTACGACGTCGACGGGCGGACGGTGGGCGAGGTCGCGGCCGAGGCGCACAGGCGTGGCCTGCGGGTGGTCTTCGAGATCATCGAGGAGGTCCCGAACGGCTACTCCACGAAGCAGTCGGCCGAGGCCGGCGACGACTGGTATGTCTGGGCCGCCAGGCCCGACCAGGCCGGCACGGTGCGACTGATGGTCACGGAGAAGCACCTCAAGAAGAACCCGGTCACCGGCGAGTAGCTAGGAGGGGTGCACCCGCTCGGCCGGGGAGGATGAGAGCAGGCGATCTATCAGTGCCAGGCCGATGGCCGAGAGGACGAAGGCCAGGTGGATGATCGTCTGCCACATCATCTTGCTGTCCGGGATCGACTGGGCCTTGATGAACGTCTGCAGCAGGTGGACCGACGAGATGCCCACGATGGCCGTCGCCAGCTTGACCTTGAGGACGTTCGCGTTGACGTGGGACAGCCACTCCGGCTCGTCGGGGTGCTCGTTGAGGTTGATCCGCGAGACGAACGTCTCGTAGCCCCCGACGATGACCATGATGAGCAGGTTGGAGATCATCACCACGTCGATGAGCCCCAGCACCGACAGCATGACCGTGACTTCGATGTCCTTGTTGCTGCCGTGGAGGACGCCTTCGATCAGGTGCCACAACTCGACCCCGAACTGCCACACGTACACGCCCTGGGCCACGATCAGCCCGAGGTAGAGCGGGACCTGGAGCCAGCGGCTGGCGAACATCAGGTAGCCCAGGCCGTTGGGCCGCCTGCTCATACTCATCCGGTATAACCCCCGTCACATGACGATATATCCGCCCAACTGGGCAGAAGGAAGATCAGCCCCGGTCGCGCGTGTGGGCTTTTTCGGTAAGAATGTTTCCTAACTCACCTAGCCGGAGGTCGGTCAGTTGGCGAAGCTGGGGTCCCTGGAGCGCGCGATCATGGACGTGCTGTGGGATGCCGGTAAGCCGATGCGGGTGCGCGAGCTGCTCGCCACGCTCAACGAGGAACGCGAGCTCGCCTACACCACCGTGCAGACCGTCGCCGAACGGCTGGTGAAGAAGGGGCTGCTCGTCCGCACGCCGTACCGGAACGCCTTCAAGTACGCGGCCGCCTACTCCAGGGACGAGCACGTCACGCGGCTCATGCTGGAGGCGCTGGCGGCCAGCACCGACCGGCTGCCGGTGCTGGCGAGGTTCGCGCAGAGCGTCGAGGAGGAGGACGCCCTGGCCCTGCTGGACGAGCTGTCGCGCCGGACGGGTCAGAGACGCTCGACCACGTAGTCGACGCAGACCGTCAGCGCCTCGACGTCGGCCGGGTCGATGGCCGGGAACATCGCGACGCGGAGCTGGTTGCGGCCGAGCTTGCGGTAGGGCTCGGTGTCGACGATGCCGTTGGCGCGTAGCGCCTTGGCCACGGCGGCCGCGTCCACGTCGTCGGAGAAGTCGATCGTGCCGACCACCTGCGAGCGGAACTCGGGAGCCGCGAACGGCGTGGTGTAGGAGGTCTTCTCGGCCCAGGTGTAGAGGCGCTGGGCGGAGTCGGCGGTGCGGGCGGTGGTCCAGGCCAGGCCGCCGTTGCCGTTCATCCAGTCGAGCTGGTCGGCCAGCAGGAACAGCGTCGCCACCGACGGGGTGTTGTAGGTCTGGTCCTTGCCGGAGTTGTCGATCGCGACCGGCAGGCTGAAGAACTCCGGCACGTAGCGATCGGTGGCGGCGATCTCCTCGACCCTCTCCAGGGCGCGCGGCGACATGAGCGCGATCCACAGGCCGCCGTCGGAGGCGAAGCTCTTCTGCGGGGCGAAGTAGTAGACGTCGGTCTCCTCGATGGCCACGGGCAGGCCGCCCGCGCCGGAGGTGGCGTCCACGAGCACCAGCGAGTCGTCGGAGCCGCCCAGCTCGATCGGCCGCTCGATCGGCATGGCCACGCCGGTCGAGGTCTCGTTGTGGGTGAGCGCGTAGACGTCGATCCCGTCCTCGGGCACCGCGGCCGGGTAGGTGCCCACCTCGGACTTGATCACCGTGGGCTCGCCCAGCCAGGGCGCCTTCTTGGCGACAGTGGCGAACTTCGAGGAGAACTCGCCGAACGACAGGTGCTGTGACCGCTCCCGGATGAGCCCGAAGGAGGCGATGTCCCAGAACGCGGTGGTGCCGCCGTTGCCCAGCACGACCTGGTAGCCCTCGGGGAGCGCGAACAGGTCGATGAGGCCGGCGCGTACGCGGCCGACCAGGTTCTTGACCGGCTTCTGGCGATGGGAGGTGCCCATGAGACTCGCGCCGGAGGCGGCGAGCGCGGCCAGTTGCTCGGTGCGAACCTTCGAGGGCCCGCAGCCGAAACGGCCGTCGACGGGCTTGATGTCAGCGGGAATCACGATGTCAGCCACCTGACCAAGGGTACTTACCCGTGAAGGTTGCCTGGACCCGGGTCCGGATGGTGAGAAAGGATGAACCATTCCCACTGATCAGTCGTTGGACCAACAGCACAGATGAGCACCGGCTGGAGGAGCGTCCGGATGGCCGATCTGCGGAGTGTCGTCGAGGGTTTGATTCGCCGGCCGGCGTTCTGGCGGGCCGATCCGCCGTTGCCCACGGTGTACGTGACGGGTCCCGAGGCGCTCACCGCGGCCCTGACGCTCGCCAAGCCGTTCGTGGGCTGCGTGCCCTACGCCCATGTCAAGGAGGGCGCGCACAAGTCGATCCAGACGCTGGTGGAGGAGCTGGCGGGGGAGCAGCAAGGCGAGCTGGGCAACCCGGTGAGCGGGTCGCTGCTGCCGCCGCCGCGCTTCCCGCTCGCGCAGTTCGTGCTGTGGGCGAGGAAGCAGCGCTATCTGCCGTCGCCGGGCGGTGATCCCAAAGATCCCGGGAGCTGGCTGCCCGCTCCGCGCACGCACGAGGGATACCGGATGTTCAAGAAACGGCTCAAGGAGTGGCGGCGGAGCAACCGCGACACCGATCGGGGGCGCAGGACGTCCGCCGACTTCCTGGCGCGCGCCGTGACAACCTGGGTGCCGGTCGGCACGCTGGCCGTCTGGTGGTTCAACGGCCCCGCCGACCTCGTCGGTCTCCTTCCGTGGGCGCTCGGTCTGTTGGTGGCCGCGCTCGGCACCGCCGGCCAGGCCTTCTTCTCGATCAGGGGCACGTTGTTCACCGGCTGGTTCCGCAAGCAGCCGTACATACCGCGGGATCGGTTCGATCCGCTCGCCAAGTACGCGCTCCTCCTGGCCAACGCCGAAGGCGCGGATGACGACGCGGATATCGAGCGTGATGACACGGATATAGAGCGGTTATTGGTGCACGCGCTGATGCGCGATCTGCGCGAGGCGTACAAGAAGTGGATCATCCCGTGGCCGAGCTGGGGCAGGGGGCAGTACGCCCTGCTGGTGATCGAGGTCGTCAATCCCGCCGGGGTCAACGCGAGGTTCCTGCGGCTCGTGGAGGAGACCACCCGGAAGACCGGGTTGCTGCCTCCGATGGTCGTGCTGGCGGCCGTGCCTTCCGTCCCGCCCGTACCGCCGACCGAGTCCAAGGGGCTGGGCGAGCTCGCCGAGGCCGTCGGGCGGTGGCGGCCGGTGGCCCGGTCGCGCGTCCCGGACCTGCGGATCCACGTCCATGCCACGGACGTGCCCGCCGCCGGGGAATACCAGCCCGTGCTGCCGCGCAGGAAGCGGGCCCTGGGCTACTGGACGGCCATCGGGCTGCTGCTGGTTTTCCCGTTCGCCTTGGTGTTCTGGGTGCAGCGGGACAGCACCGCCCACTGCGGCGGCCTGGAGTGGGCGGAGCGGATCGGCCCCGAATGCGTCGGCGTCGTGAACGCCACCGGCGACACGCCGGACGGCCTGCTCGCGGATGACGCGAAGGAGCTGGTCAAGAAGATCGACGCGAACAACGCCTACGCCATCGGCTCGGGACGGTATGTCAGCGTGGTCGTCTTCGGCGAGTTCTCGATCACGAAGACAGAGGCGAACGACACCCGGCTCTCGTCCGCCGTGTCCGAGCTGGAAGCAGTGGAGGAGCAGCAGCGGACCGCCAGCACCACGCCCCGGCTCCGCGTGCTGATCGCCAACGCCGGCGACAACTTCCGCCACGGCCGCCGGGCGGCGCAGCTCATCACCGCGCTCGCCGGGCAGGACCAGCACGTGATGGGCGTGATCGGCCTGCCGCGCAGCGTGGAGGGCGTCAGCCAGGCGATCGAGGAGCTGCATCTGGCGAAGATCCCGATGGTGTCGAGCACGGCGACGGCGGACCGGCTCGGCTACGTCGGCGACTCCGCCGACGGCAAGGACCCCGGCCAGCCGTCCCCTTACTACTTCCAGGTGGGGCCGACCAACTTCCGTGAGGCGACGCTGGGCGCGCGGTTCGCCCGCCGCATGCTCCTCCCGCACGTGGACAAGCCGGTCGCGGCCATCGTCCGGGACGAATCGACCACTGACCAGTACACGAAGAACCTGGCCGACGATTTCGTGACAGCGCTGAAGGACCAGGGCATCACGGTCAAGGAGCCGAAGGACTACACCGTCGACTCGGGCGGCGTCCAGGAAGCCGCTGTGGGGGCCTGCGGCCTCAAGCCGGACGTCTTCCTCTATGCCGGGCGGGCCGCGGAGTTTCTCGCCTTCCTCACCTCGCTTGAGGGCAGCGGCTGCAAGGACGCGAAGGTGATCGCGGGCGACGACGTCGTCAGGGCGATGACCGACCACGGCGGTGAGATCGGTCACATGAAGCGGATGGAGGTCTACTACCTGGCGCTGGCGCACCGGTCGGTGTGGAAGCAGAGCCCCGCCAGGCAGACCGCGTTCGTCAGCAGCCTGCTCGTGGGCGCGCACGCGAAGTCCTCCGAAGACAGTCTCATCCTCACCTTCGACGCGGCCAACGTGCTCTACCAGGCCGCCAGTACGGCCTACCGGGCCGGAGCACAGGAGGGCGGCGGCCTGCCCAGCCGGGGCGACATCCTGTACCGGCTCACCCGAAGGGTCTGGAGCGGATCCAGCGGGAAGATCGACTTTGGCACCGCCGATCTGCACACTCCCGTCGACAAGGCCCTCTCGATCATGAAGGTGGACGTGGACCAGGCAGGTCACCCGAAGCCGGTCGTCCGCTGTGGCTCTCTGGACGTCGGCGAGGCGCCCCCGAAGAACGCCGTGTGCGCCGCCCTGCCCGACACCGTCGACTCGCAGCCGTACAGATCAGGATCGAGGCGTCAGATGGTGCCGACGACCTCGGAGGCGCCGGGCACGTCGCTGAGCGGACGCGACGCCGGGCCGATGTACTTGGCACTCGGGCGGACCAGCCGGCCCGTGCGCTTCTGCTCCAGGATGTGCGCGGCCCAGCCGGCCGTACGGGCGCAGGTGAACATCGAGGTGAACATGTGCGAGGGCACCTCGGCGAAGTCCAGCACCACGGCCGCCCAGTACTCCACGTTCGTGGCGAGCACCCGGTCGGGCTTGCGCGCGTGCAACTCCTCCAGCGCGGCCTGCTCCAGAGCGGCGGCGACCTCGTAACGAGGCGCGTTGAGCTCCTTCGCGGTACGGCGCAGCACCCGTGCGCGGGGGTCCTCGGCACGGTAGACGCGATGGCCGAAGCCCATCAGCCTGCTGCCCTTGTCCAGCTCGCTCTGCACGTACTTCTTGGCGTCGCCCAGGTGCTCGACGCCTTCGATCATGTGCAGCACCCGGGCCGGGGCACCGCCGTGCAGCGGGCCGGACATGGCGCCGACGGCACCGGAGAGCGCGGCGGCCACGTCGGCGCCGGTGGAGGCGATGACCCTGGCGGTGAACGTGGAGGCGTTCATGCCGTGCTCGGCGGCCGAGGTCCAGTAAGCGTCGATGGCCTTGACGTGGTTGGGGTCGGGCTCGCCACGCCAGCGGACCATGAACCGCTCGACGATGGTCTTGGCCTCGTCGACGCGGCTCTGCGGCACCATCGGCAGGCCGAGGCCGCGCGCCGACTGCGCCACGAAGGAGAGAGCCATCACGGAGGCACGCGCGAGCTGGTCGCGGGCCTCCTCGTCACTGATGTCGAGCAGCGCCTTGAAGCCGTAGGCCGGGGCCAGCATGGCCAGCGCGCTCTGTACGTCTACGCGGATGTCACCGGAGTGGACAGGAATGGGGTACGGCTCCGCCGGGGGCAGGCCCGGCTGGAACTTGTTGTCGACCAGCAGGCCCCAGACGTGCCCGAAGGGGACACGGCCGACCAGCTCCTCGATGTCGACACCCCGATAGCGAAGGGCGCCCCCTTCTTTGTCCGGTTCCGCGATCTCGGTCTCGAAAGCTACAACGCCCTCGAGGCCGGGTTTGAAGTCGGACATTCTCGGCCGCCTCCCTTTCTTGCCATGTTCCGGCAATGCCTTGATGTCGAGATACCGGCGGGTCAATTTAACCCCCTACCCGCCCGTGGTCGGTCTCCGGACCCGCCGGAACGTGAAAGCCGCTGGTAGGGAGTGTTGTGTGGGATCTGCCACCAAGCGCGCAAGAATACCGTCTCGTGGATGGAACCTCGCGCCCGCCCGCGCTGGCGGGGCTTCGCCGTACGTATGAGGGCGAGCCGCTGCTCGAAGCCGATCTCGCCCCCGATCCGATCACGCAATTCGCCGTCTGGTTCCAGGAGGCGCTCGCCGCCGGCCTGCCGGAACCGAACGCCATGGTGCTGGCCACCGCCTCGGCCGGCGGCCGGCCGAGTGCCAGGACCGTCCTGCTGAAGGGCTACGACGAGCACGGATTCGTCTTCTACACCAACTACGAGTCGCGCAAGGGCCGCGACCTGGCCGAGAACGCCCGCGCGTCGCTGCTGTTCCCCTGGCACCCGATCCGCCGCCAGGTACGCGTCGAGGGCACGGTGGTGCGGCTCTCGAACGAGGAGTCGGCCGACTACTTCAACTCCAGGCCGTACGGCTCGCGGATCGGGGCCTGGGCCTCGCGCCAGTCCGCGGTCGTGCGGTCCAGGGAGGAGCTGGACGCCCGCTACGAGGAGCTCGCCGCCCGGTGGCCGGAGGATCCGCCCGTGCCCGAGTTCTGGGGCGGGTACCGGGTCAGCCCGCTGGAGGTGGAGTTCTGGCAGGGGCAGCTTGACAGGATGCATGACAGGCTCCGCTACCGGCGAACCCGCCCCGGGTGGGTCTTGGAGAGACTTGCCCCTTAATGTGCTTTAAGTGGCAATCGGGGAGCTGGTCAAGCGTCATCTCATAGACATACGGCCGCTTGGCGTTCCCACCTACCGGCGGCTCTGGTCCGGTCAGGCCATCGCCAACATCGGCATCGGCGTGACCGTCGTCGCGGTCAGCAAGCAGGTCTGGGACCTCACCCAGTCCTCCTTCTGGGTCGGCCTGCTGGGTCTGGCCAACCTGATCCCGCTCCTGGTGTTCGGGCTGTGGGGCGGGGCGTTCGCCGACGCGGTCGACCGGCGCCGGCTGCTGATCACCAGCTCGCTCATCTCCTGGGGCGCGACGCTCTTCATCCTGGCGCAGGCCCTCCTGGGGCTGGGCAACGTCTACCTGCTGCTGCTCGCCTCGGCGGTGAGCGCAACCGGGTTCGCCATGACCTCACCCGCCCGCGGCGCGATCATCCCCAGGATCCTGCCCGCCGAGCTGGTGCCCGCCGCCAACGCGCTGAACTCGCTGGTCTTCGGGTTCGGCGCGATCGTCGGGCCGATGATCGCGGGCGTGCTGCTGGCCTGGCAGGGCTACCCGCTGGCGTACGCGGTCGACGCCGTCCTGTTCACGGCCAGCCTGTACGCGGCGATCCGGCTGCCCGAACTGCTCCCCATGGGGGAGATCCAGCGGCCCGGCTGGCGGTCGGTGATCGACGGGCTGCGTTACATCGCGACCGGGCCGGTCCTGCTGATGTCGTTCGTCGTGGACATCATCGCGATGGTGTTCGCCCTGCCGCGGGCGCTGATCCCGCAGGCCGTGGCCGAGCGCTTCGACGGCTCCCCGATCGCGCTCGGCTGGCTGTCGGCCGGCATGGCCATCGGCGCGGTGCTCGGCGCGCTCGGCTCCGGCTGGCTGGGCCGGGTACGCCGCCAGGGGGTGGCTCTGACGGTCACAATCGCCCTCTGGGGCCTCAGCGTGGCCGCGGCCGGGTTAGCCCAGCAGCTGTGGCTCATGGTCGTTCTGATGGCCGTCGGCGGCGTCGCCGACATGGTCTCGTCGGTCTGGCGGCAGTCGATTCTGCAGTTGCACGCTCCCGACGAGATGCGCGGGCGGATGCAGGGGGCCTTCATGGTGGTCGTGGCGGGTGGTCCGCGCCTGGGCGACCTGCGGGCCGGCCTCACCGCCGTGTGGTTCGGGATGACCTGGGCGTGGGTGGGCGGCGGCCTGGCGTGCGCCATCGCGGTCCTGGTCGTCGGCCTGTCGGTGCCCAGCTTCCGGAACTACCGGGCCGGTTAGCCGTCCGCCACCGGACCGGTCGGCCGTACGAGTGGGCGCGCCCCCCGGCGGTCGGGAAGGAACTGGGTCGCACCGGTGTTGTCGTCCTTCGCCATCGTCGGTCGTTCTCCCCATAGGGTTCCGTGTGACTTCTGTGCCCGTCACGGACGGGTCCAGTCCCTGCCCTGACCGGCGTAGCATTCAGATGGGAGGAGCCTTGACCGCACACGGCCTGATCGACACCACGGAGATGTACCTCCGCACGATCTTCGAGCTCGAGGAGGAGGGCATCGTCCCGTTGCGCGCGCGCATCGCGGAGCGGCTTCAGCAGAGCGGCCCCACCGTGAGCCAGACAGTGGCCCGGATGGAGCGCGACGGCCTGGTCCGCGTCGAGGGTGATCGCCACCTGTCGATGACCGAGCTCGGCCGCACCCTGGCCACGCGCGTCATGCGCAAGCACCGCCTGGCGGAGTGCCTGTTGACCGAGGTCATCGGCCTGCCCTGGGAAGAGGTGCACATCGAGGCGTGCCGCTGGGAGCACGTGATGTCCGAGTCCGTGGAGACCCGCCTGGTGACGCTGCTCGACAACCCGACTGTCTGCCCGCACGGCAATCCGATCCCGGGTCTGGGCGAGCTCGGGGCCAGAGAGCCCATAGAAGGCGGCCCAGACCTCTTGACATCCATGTCCGACCTCGCCGGGCCCAGAGATCTCCCCGTAGTCGTGCGGCGAATTAGCGAACAAGTGCAAAGCGATCCTGCTGTGATGCTTAAACTCAAGCAAGTTGGGATACAACCCGGACGCGAGGTGACGCTCGCGGCGAGCGACGACGGTGTGCGGGTGACAGGTGACGGTGACGCGAACGACACTCTCGCGGAGCTTCCGCGTGACGTTGCCGCGCATGTTTTCGTCTCCAGACGCTGACTCGTCCGCTACTCCTTGGTTGAATCCCTATTGGGAGGCCCTCCACTCCCCGCCGGTCAACACTGTTGCAGGAGTGCCCGTGGTTCGCTTTGCGCACATGCCCTCCCTAGGAGTGGTCTCCGGATGAAGCGTTGGGGGGATCTGTCGCACGACGAGGCTGATCAGCTGGCGGCCGAATCCGTACTTGATCATGCGGAGATGGCGGTCGTCGTGACCGACCGTTTCAGCAATCTCCTGTATTGGAATCCGTTCGCCGAGAAGCTCTTCGGGCGCCCTTCGAAGTCGTCACGTGACACCTCGATGCTGTCGCTCGGCATCATGGAGAAGGACCACCCGCTCGCCATCGAGCTGACCAAGCACGTACTCAAGGGCGGCGTGTGGGAGGGCACCTTCGACGTGCGGCGGGGTGACGGCACGATCGTCTATGTGCGTGCCCAGGCCGTGCCGCTGCGCCATCCCTCCGGGTCGGTGACCGGCATCGTCGTCACCGCCCGCGAGGCGCTGCGCAGCAACGAGCGGGAGAAGGACCGCTTCGGCCTGCTGGAGCGCATCGGCGAGCGGCTGGCCGGCTCGCTGTACGTCGAGGAGACGCTCAAGCGGGTGGCCGAGATGCTCGTCCCGCAGTTCGCCGACCACTGCTTCATCGAGTTGATGGAGGGCGACCGGCTGGTCCGCCGGGTCTCGCAGCACGTCCAGGGGTGGAGCCCGCCGCCCGGCACCTGGAAGCCGATCGGCGCGGAGATCCGCTACCCGGCCAGCCACTACGCCGACACCGCGCTGCGCCGCCAGGAGACCCTCCTCGTCGAGGACTTCGCCACCAGCAACTTCCCCTCGCCGAGCGAGGGCAGCGCCAAGCTGTGCGGCGAGGTCGGCATGACCTCCGCCATCGTCGCCCCCCTGTGCGTACGCGGTGAGACGCTCGGCCTGATGTACCTGGGCCTGTCCAACCTCACCGACCGCCGCAGCCCCCACTACGACGCGTTCGACCGCGACTTCGTCGGCGCCATCGCCACCCGGGTCGCGCTCGCGATCGACAACGCGCTGCTGTTCGAGGAGGAGCGGCACACCGCCGAGTCGTTCCAGAAGCACCTGCTGCCGCGGGCACTGCCCCAGCTCGACGGCCTGGAGATCGCGGTGCGCTACTACCCGGCGGCGCCGCTCGCCTCCCACGGCCAGGGCATCCAGACCCAGGTCGGTGGCGACTGGTACGACGTGATCCCGCTGTCGGCCGGGCGCGTCGGCATCGTCATCGGCGACGTGGAGGGCCGGGGCGCCAAGGCCGCGGCCATCATGGGCCAGCTCAGGGCGGCACTGCGGGCCTTCGCCCAGGACGACAAGTCACCGGCCGACATCCTGGCCAGGCTCGACGAGTGGACCCGCATCATCGCCGATCCGGAGAAGGACGACAGCGGCGCCGACATCAGCGTGCCGCCGATCGTGACCTGCCAATACCTCGTCTACGACGCCTGGTCGCGGCAGCTCTCCTTCGCCAACGCCGGGCACGCGCCGCCGCTGCTGCTGGTCGACGGCCAGTGCGTCGAGCTCGACATCGAGGAGGTCGGCCAGCCGCTGGGCGTACGCGCCAAGGGCCTGCACGCCGACCTCGTCTACAAGGAGGAGACCCGCACGCTGCCGCCCGGCGCGGCGCTGCTCCTCTACACCGACGGCCTGGTCGACCGCCGCCCCGGCCGCGACGGCCGGATGCCGACCGACGCCGAGACGCTGGGCGTGCTCTGCGAGAAGCTGGCGAAGATGGCCGACGCCGAGGTGGAGCGGGTGGCCGACGCGGCCACCGTCGCGGTGCCCGGCGAGATCGACGACGACATGGCGATCCTGGTGGTCCGGTCGAGCCAGTCGGACCTCGACGTCGAGGAGCGCACGTTCCCGGCGCAGCCGATCATGGTCGGCGAGGCGCGCCGGATGGCCTCCGAGGCGTTCGGCGGCTGGAACGTCCCCGAGGAGCGCGCCGAGCTGGCCTGCCTGCTCGTCTCCGAGGTCGTCACCAACGTGGTGCTCCACGCGGCCCACGGAAGCGTGCCCCGCAGAGAGCTGGTCGTCGAGGGGCCGCCGCTGCCGTTCGAGGAGTCCTGGGACGTGCCCGGCTTCGAGGACGAGGTGGTGAGCGACAAGGAGTTCACGCTGCGGCTGCGCAGAGGCGAGGAGTCGGTCTGGGTCGAGGTGTTCGACCAGGACCTGCGCCTGCCGCGGATCCGGAGCGCGGGCGAGAACGACGAGGGCGGACGCGGCCTTTACCTGGTCGACCAGCTCGCCAGGCGCTGGGGGTCACGACCCACCAGGGAAGGCAAAGCCGTCTGGTTCGAGATTCCCACCCGTAGCCGCTGAGTGGTTGACTCGAGGCCATGGAGCTGGCCTATGAGCGTCGCGGCACCGGCGCGTCGCTGATCCTCATTCACGGCATCGGCCACCACTGGCAGGCGTGGCTGCCGGTCATGGACCGTCTCGCCGTCTCGCGTACCGTCATCGCCATCGACCTGCCCGGTTTCGGGGTCTCGCCTGGCCTGCCCGACGCCATTCCGTACACCGCGGAGTCGCTCGCCGACGCGGTCGAGTCGTTCTGCGCGCTGCTCGGCGTGCGCGATCCGCACGTCGCGGGCAACTCGCTCGGCGGTTACATCGCGCTGGAGCTGGCCTCGCGCGGCGTGGTCACGACGGCCACCGCGCTGTCGCCCGCGGGTTTCTGGACGCGCCCCGAGCTGCTGTACTGCCAGGCGGTGCTGCGCGCGCTGCGGGCCACGGCCAGGGCGCTGCCGCCGGAGCAGGCCGTCCGGCTCGCCGAGCACCCACTTGGCCGGGCCCTGTCGGCCGGGCTCCTGGTCGCCCATCCAGCCCGGATGTCGCCGACGGCGCTGATCGCCGCCACCCAGGCGCTGGGCTCCTCGTCCGGCTTCGAGGAGACGCTGGCGGCGTTCTCCGGCGTGATGCCGCCCGCGCCGCCCAAGTCGCCCATCACGATCGCCTGGGGCGAGCACGACCGGCTCCTACCGCGCCGCCAGGCCGTACGCGCCGCCAGGTGGTCGGGGCAGCGGGTCAAACTGCTCAAGGGCTGCGGTCACGTGCCGATGAGCGACGATCCGGGGCTGGTGGCCCGGGTGCTGCTGGAAGGCAGCGGGGGTTAGGCGGCTTCGAGGTTGGCGGCCATCTGGTTGAGCACGGCGAGAGTGGTCTGGAAGTCCTCGGTGCTCACCCCTTGGGTGGCCAGGCGCCTGTAGCCCAGCACGCGGCCCATGACCGCCGCGTGGACCGCCTTGCCCTCTTCTGTGAGGGCGGTGCCGATGATCCATCCCTTGGCGGTCAGCTCGCCCATGGCGTCGCCGGTGCCGTCGAACGCCTTCAGCGCCTCATCAGGGTCATCGCCCTCGGCCACGGCGTTGAGCGCCTGCCACTCGCGGCGCGAGAGCTTGTGGTCGTGCAGTGCCTGGCCCATCGTCTCCTCAAGGAGCGAGTGGACATGTACCAGTAAGTAGCCGATTCTTCGTTCCATGCATGTATAATAGCAACTATATGTACTTTGACAAGGATATTGCAGCGGTCGAGCGCGCGATGGTCGCCATCAGGCGCAGGCAGAGCAGGCGCGCGCTGGCGCGGCTGCAGGGCGCGCCGGGGCCGGAGTTCGAGGTGCTCGACGTGATCGAGGCCGCGAGCCCGCCCGTCACCGTCTCCACCGTCGCCGACGCGCTCTCGGTCGACCAGCCGAGGGCGAGCAGGCTGGTGGCGGCGGCCGTCGCGGCCGGCCTGGTCAGGCGTGCGGCGGACCAGGCCGACGGGCGCAGGGCGCTGCTCGTGCTGACCTACGAGGGCCGGACGGCGCTGGAGCAGGCGCATCACGGCAGGCAGACGGCGTTCGCCGAGGCCATGACGGGATGGTCGGACGCGGAGCGCGCGGAGTTCGCGCGGCTCCTCACCCGCTTCGTCGAGGGGCTCCCCGGCTAAGAGCTATCCCGTAAGTGGGGATAGTCCGGGTTGCGGGTACGTCTGTCCGGCGTGGTCCCCGGTCCGGGAGGCTCATCCGGGGTCGGCGTCCCGTACTCTCCGGCACTTCGCCGCGCAGGGGCCACCGGGGTGGTGGCTGCCGCGTGGTCCGTTCCCGCCGGTGGGGCGGGCGGGGGACACGATGCGGTTGACGCGGACAGGACTTCTTGCAGCCCTGGGATGGTGTAGGTCTCGATGAGCTGGGCGGCCCGGGTGTAGTCGACCCGGGCGGTGGCGGGGTCGCTGGGATCGGTGAGGGTGACGCAGGAGGCCAGCGCGGCTGAGACCAGGTCCCGGGGCGCGCTCAGCCCGCACTGGTCGCAGTGGTGCATCCGGACCGACAGGGTTTTGGTTACCAGGGACCCGCACAGGCAGTGCTGGGACATCGCGGTGGGGGTGGTGGCGGCGCGCAGGACGGCGCCGCCGCACGCGGTGGCCTCACGGGCCAGGGCTGCGGTGAGCATGCCGGGGGTGAACCGGGCCACCGCGGCACCCCACAGGCGGGTCCAAGTGCGGAGGTCGCAGTCCTCGATGACCAGGTTCGCCCCATGGGTTTCGACGATCTGGGCTGCGGCGCGGCGGGCCCGGTCCTGGCGGGCTTCGGTGAAACCGCGGGCGGCCTGGGCGTGCCGGGCCCGGATCTGGTGATAGCCGCGCGACAGGGTGTCGCTCCGGTAGGCGTTCTTCGCTACCCCAGCCTTGGTGGCGACCCGAGGGCCTTTGGGCAGGTTGACCTGCCGGGCGGGCAGCCCTTTGCCGGCGCGGCGTTCGGCCCGAGCCTGCTGCCGGGCCGAAGGGTGGTAGCGGCCGGGGTTGGTGGCCCGGCGGGACCGTTCCAGCGCCCGGGCCCGCCCTTTGGCTTTGCGTCGTTCCCGTGCCAGGCGGGCGGTTTCCTGCTCGCTGAGAGTGAGCAGGGTCGCCGCGACCTGCCCGCCACCAACGTCCGTCCGACCGCCCGTCCCGCTGTCCGTCCCAGCGTCCCCACTGGTGTCCGCGCCGGTTGCGGTGTCCGGCCTGCCCGGTGGCGGGGAGCCGGGCGGCGGTGTAGGCAGGTGGGCGGGCGCGGAGACGACGGCGAGGTTGGAGACGTTGCCGTCGACCCCGGCCCGCCGCTCCAACTGCGCTGCGCGGGTGCGGCGGGCGCGGGTGGCCGCCGACGCGTACCCGGCGTCCAGGATCAGCAGATGCGCCTCATAGGTCCACCCGCCCGGAGCCGAGGCCTTCCGCCGCCGCACCAGATCGATCTTGTGCCACAGATGCGGCCGGTCCAGGAAATGCGCCACATACGGCCAACGGCCTGATCCTTGCGGCAGCCGGACCGGCAGCACCAGATCCGGGGCGCCCGCGCTGGTGTAAACGACCGACAGGGGGCCGGTGTGATCCCACCACGAGATCCGCCGCCCCGACGACGCGGAACCGGACGGGCCGGCAGGGGCGGGCAGACGGCGGGGCTGGGCCAGCACCGCCGAACCCGCCCCCATCGCCAGCGCATCGGCGACGGTGAACTCCGACGCCCTACCCACCAGATCGGCTGCCGAGGCCGCCGCCGCGACCACTGTGGTCTGCCCGCTGGTCCGCGTGGTCATGGCAGGAGAGCCGTAGGCGGCCAGATGCCCGGCCAGGGTCCCGGCCAGCCGGAACGTCTCCCACTTGCGCTCCCTGGTGTGTGAACGGGCCCTGCCCGGGATCCGGGTGAACCCCCACCACGATCCCACCCGTGGCCGCCCGGCCCGTTTCCCGGCCGCGTCCGCAAACAGGTGCCGGTCCACCCCCGCCCACACCTCATCGGCCAGATGCATGCCCAGCGCCTTGGACAGATGATGCGTCAAATGCCCGGAGGACTCCAGATGGGCGTAGGCGGCACGCTCCAGCCCCGCACGGGTCAGCCCGAGCTCGGACCGCCAGGCCTTCGCCTCCGCCGCCCGTCGATGCGAACCCGCCCAATAGGCCTCCACCCGAGCCCGCGCATCGTGTTGCAGCGCTCGCTTCAGCGACCAGGCCGCGCAGAACAGTCTCTCCACCCGGGCCCGGACCGCCGCATCCGACACCTCCACCGGCAGCCGGATCACCGAAACCGGAGCCCCCTCAGCCCGCCGCCACGCCGGTCGCTTGTTCTTCCCCCGAAACCGCCGCCCGCCAGCACCACCACCGCCACCCTTGACATCGGGAGAAACCAGGACATCGGCCGCACCGGCTGTCCCGCTGTTCTCCCTGGTCACGGCCATGACACCACCATGCCCGAACCCACCGACAATTCTCGAACGATGCTCTCCGCGCCGGTGATTGAGAGGTTATGTGGGTCCGCGCCCGGGACTGGCGGATCGTCGCCATCTCTTAGCGGAACGTCTGGCCATAGACGAGCAGCATGACGATGACAAAGACGATCATCACCCCGACATAGCCCACCGGCCCCAGGCGCAGCGCCCGGCGCACGCGGTTGAGGCCCCAGGCGAACAGCAACGCCAGGAAAACCAGCAGGATCAGGCCGCCATCCATGCTGACCAGTATGCGGTGTCGGAGCCCTTCCCGCGCGGTGTCAGTTGGAGTTGCCGTGGCTGGCCGGCCAGCCCTTGGTCTCCATCTTCGCCAGCCGGCGAACGGTGATCTTCTTCTTCGGCTGGGTCTCTCGGCTGTCCTCCGGCGCGATCTCTTCGGGACGCACTCAGCAGCCTCCTGGGTCGGTTTCGGTATGGGCGACTGACGCGATTCTGAACGATCAACCACTGCTGTCAAGCACTACACACGTCACACCCGTCACGCGCGGGGAAGCGGACGAAGATCTGGTCGTCGGGCGCCACCAGGTTGAGGCCGTACGCGTAACCGGGGGCGACGTCGGGGATGCCGGTCAGCAGCGAGATCACCGCGTGGGCGGTGAGCAGGCCCGACAGACCGCCCGAGGTCGAGAGCACCCCGGGCCAGCCGGAGTCGGTCATCCGTCCCTGGCGCTCGCCCTCCGCCCGCAGGCACTCGTAACACGGGAAACCCGGCGCGAAGACGCCCACCGACAGCTGCGGGCCCTCGTAGCCGCCGCCCACCCAGGGGATGCCCGCGGCGGCGCAGGCCCGGTTCGCCCACCGGCGGATGCCGTCGGGCTCTCGTGGCTCGTCCGCGCAGAGCGCGAGCACGTCGAAGCCGGTGATCAGCCCGGCCAGCTCCGCCGGGCTGCCGATCCGCCGGTTCTCGCCGGTCACCTCGACGTGGGAGTTGACCGCTCGCAGCCGTTCCGTGGCGACGTCCACCTTGGGCCGGCCCACGTCCTCCTCGCCGTACAGGGTCTGGCGGTTGAGGTTGGACAGCTCGACACGATCGCCGTCGACGCAGTGGACCGCGCCGACGCCGGCGGCGGTGAGGGCCCAGGCGGCGTGCGAGCCGGTGCCGCCCAGGCCGAGCACGACCACCCTGGCCCGCTTGAGCAGGAGCTGCGGTGCCCAGCTCGGCTCGCGCGGGCGCAGGCTCGCCCAGCGGAAGTAGGCGGCGTTCCTGGCGTACCGGTCCAGCTCGTCGGGGGCCAGCTCCGCCGGCGGCGCGGCCGACGCGTCCTCGACGTGGCCGGAGTCCAGCAGCGTCGTGACGAGCTCGGCCGAGTTCGGGCAGCGGTCCGCGAGCGCGGTGACGATCTCTCCTCGGGTACGGGTGCCGTCCATGAGCTGGAGGGCGTGCCAGGCATGGCCGTTCGGGTCCTCGATCTCACTGGCGAGTCCGTAGATTTCCCCACCTATCCGGATCGTGCCGTTGTCGAGACGATACGGGCGATGCTCCGGTTTTACCCGAGGACGCGTCATGCGTCCGGATTCTAGAACCCGAAGGACCGTCCGATGATCTCCTTCATGATCTCGGTGGTGCCGCCGTAGATGGTCTGGACGCGGCTGTCGATCCAGGCCTTGGCGACCGGGTACTCCATCATGTAGCCGTAACCGCCGTGCAACTGGAGGCAGCGGTCGATGACCTTGTTCTGCAGCTCGGTGGTCCACCACTTGGCCTTGGCGGCGTCGACTACGGTCAGCTCCTTGGCGTTGAGCGCCATGATGCACTTGTCCACGTAGTGACGGGCGATCTCCGTCTCGGTCGCCAGCTCCGCCAGGACGAACCGGGTGTTCTGGAACGACCCGATGGTCCGCCCGAAGGCCTGGCGGGACTTGCAGTACTCGATGGTCTGCTCCAGCACCACCTCCGCCGCCGCGACCGCCGCCACCGCGATGGACAGGCGCTCCTGGGGCAGGTTGTTCATGAGCTGGAAGAAGCCCTGGCCCTCTTCGGCGCCGAGCCGGTTGGCCACGGGAACGCGGACGTTCTCGAAGAACAGCTCGGCCGTGTCCTGCGCCTTCATCCCGATCTTGTCGAGGTTGCGGCCGTGCCCGAACCCCTCCATACCCCGCTCGACGACCAGCAGCGTGGTGCCGCGCGCCCCCGCCACGGGATCGGTCTTGGCGACCACCACGACGAGGTCGGCGTTGATCCCGTTCGTGATGAACGTCTTCTGCCCGTTGACCAGGTAGTGATCGCCATCGCGGACCGCGGTCGTCCTGATCCCCTGCAGGTCGCTCCCGGCACCCGGCTCGGTCATCGCGATCGCCGTGATGAGCTCGCCACTGGCGAACCCGGGCAGCCACCGCCGCTTCTGCTCCTCATCGGTCAAGTCGACGAGGTACGGCGCCATGATGTCGTTGTGCAGGCCGAATCCGAGCCCGGACGCGCCGTGCCGGATGATCTCTTCAACGATGACCGCGTTGAACCGGAAATCGGTGACACCGGCGCCTCCGTACTCCTCCGGGACGGAGAACCCGAACATGCCGATCTCGCCGGCCTTCTTCCATACCTCGCGCGGGACGATGCCGTCCTTCTCCCACTGACCGTGGTGGGGTGTCACTTCACGGGCCATGAACTCGCGCACGGTCTCCTGGAAAAGCAGGTGCTCCTCATCGAAGAGGTCTCGCCGCATCAGTCGCCTCCAAGCAGGGTGGGTGTGCAGAACAGAATACGATTCTGTTGCGGCTTTTGAAGGGGCGGACACGGGTTCATCACAAGTGCCGATAGTTACGGTGTTCGACGGATATCGACCCTAAGATCGACCTTCGGCTTAGTGTTGATCGGAGTGTGCCGTGAGTCGGTGGCGGAAGGCGTTAATCGCCGCATCGGTCGGCATGGCGGCATCAGCCGCGTTCGTGGTGACATCTACTCCAGGCGAGGCGGAGTCATCGCTCGTCGCGAAGTATCTCTGCACGGGTGGTGTCGCCGGTTCGAGCGTGCAGCTGGAGGCCACGATCACGCCCAGGCTGACCGAAGGCGGCATGTTGAATGTCGGCTGGGCGCTCAAGTATCAGGGCACTCGCCGCTTCGGGTCGCCAGGCTTCTTCCCGGCGGGTTCCACGCTCAACCTCGAAGGCGTGGTCGACATCAGCGGCGCCTGGACCGGCCAGCTCCGGCCGAAGGGCAGCAAGGACCAGGCGGACCTCGTGCCCGGCGACCAGCTCGTGCTCCCCGAAGGCCTGTCCGACGCCGGCTCCGTGCAGCGCTCCGGCACCGTCCGGGTCAAGCCGGGCGCGCTGGTCGTCCGGTTCAAGCCCGCCGAGGGGGAGGTGATGGTCAACAACCACAAGAGCGTCATCTCGTACACCTCCGACTGGAGCCGGATCCACACCGAGGAAGAGTTCGGCGACCACCTCTACGACCTGCACAAGACCACCACGAAGGACGGCGTCGCCAAGCTGAGCTTCATCGGCACCCAGGTCGCCTACATCAGCAGGCGCGAGCGGGACCTCAGCGATGTGCAGGTGCGCCTCGACGGTGACACCGTGACCGACGGGCTGGTCGAGCCGGGTAAGGACCGCAGCGGCACCGAGATGACCGGCACCGAGGCCCAGGAGGTCCTCTGGGAGTCGCCGGTGCTCGACTACGGACCCCACACGATCGAGGTCGTCAACACCGAGGCCAGGACCGCGTACGTGGACGCCTTCAAGGTGACCACCGGCGACCTGGACGAGCCGCCGACCCACAACCAGGCCACCTGCACGCTGCAGGGCGACCCCGGCGCCATCGAGGTGACGGTGCCCGGCGCCACCCCCAACTCGCCCACCCCGACCCCGACCCCGACACCCACGCCGCCGACCTCCACCCCCACCACCAAGCCGAGCGGCTCGGCCACCCCGTCGAGCACCCCGACGGTCTCGTATCCGAACGTGAACCCGGGTATCGACCGCAACCTGGTGAGCGTGGTGCCGGGCGGCGTGAGCACCAGTACGGCGACCCCCAAGCCGACCACGACCAAGACCAAGTACGTCAAGGCGCAGGTGGCCAAGACGCCCAAGGGCGGTGTGGACTCCGGTGTGGCGCCGGAGCCGGGGCGCGGGTCGTACGGGCTGATCGCGGGCGGCTCCATGCTGCTGATGGGGAGCGTCACAGGAGGGCTGCTGCTACGGCGCCGCAAGGCCGGGCACACCGGAGGAGTCGAGTCATGACCGAGCAGAAGTCGCTGCTGAACAGGGCACTTCCCGGGCTGCTGATCGCCGGGTCGCTGGGCGGGGTGGGCGCCATCATGGTCGGCCTGCTGTCGCTGGCGCCGACCGTGGACGACGGCTCCGGTCCCGGCCCGCAGGCCCAGCCGAGCACGGTCCAGATCCAGAACGCGGCGGGCGCCTTCGTCCTGCCCCCGACCGTGGGCCCGGGCGGCAAGAACGTGCCGCTCACCCCGGCACGCCTCGATGCCCCGCCGCCGCTGGCCGCCGCCCCGGTCGTCGCACCGATCCCGCCGGCCAAGACCAAGGCCAAGAAGGCGGCGCCGGTCCGCATCAAGATCCCGAAGATCAAGGTCAACGCCACGATCGGCTCGGTCACCGTCGACATCAAGGGCAACCTGACCACCCCGCCGCTGTCGAAGCCGACCCTGACGGGCTGGTACAAGTTCTCGCCGGTCCCGGGCGAGCTGGGGCCCGCGGTGATCAACGGCCACGTGAGCACCACGCAGGGCGCGGCGGTGTTCTACCGGCTCTCCGAGGTGGCCAAGGGGGACCAGATCTACGTGTACCGGTCGGACAAGAAGGTGACGCGATTCACGGTGAGCGGGGTCGAGCAGGTCAGCAAGTCCTCGTTCCCGACGGCTCGCGTGTACGGGAACACGAAGAACGCGCAGCTCAGGCTGATCACTTGCGGGGGCGTCTTCAACAAGGCGGCCCACAGTTACACGGACAACATCATCGTGTACGCCACCCTGTCCAAGAAGAAGGGGTGAGGCGGGCAAGTGCTTGCTTGTAGGGTTTACGCGAACTTCACAGGGACAGTTCGTATCATCTCTACCTAACCGTGACCAACGGCTGGGATTCTGATACGCCTGTTGTTACTGCGCTGAACGGAGAAGGACAGTGCTGACGTCCAAGGCGAGGCGCCGCCTCGCCCTCAAGGCATCTGGCCTGGCCGTAGCGGGTGCAGGTATTTTCTGGGTTGTCCCGGCGGTGGCCGCCATAGCGACCCCGGTTGATGTGCCCTACACCTGCAACGGCACCAGCTATCCGTTCCAGATGGAGCTGAAGACCCCTCTCGGGACGATCACTCCCAGCTCCACCGTGACCGTGACCTGGGATATCGCGCAACCTACGGCCACCGTGAGTCATTTGCCGGCGACCGCGCAGATCACGGCCAACAGCACGGTCATCGCCGAGGGCACCGTCAGCCCCAGCGGCAGCCCCCTTCCTTTGACGCCGGTGACCGTCACGGCGACCGCCACTCAACTGACGGCCGTGCCCCAGAACTCGCCCATGCCGCTGCCGACCATGGCGATCGTCGTGAAGCCAACAGCCACCGGAACGGTCGCGATCAAGGGCGGCAATTTCGCGCTGAAAGTGAACAGCTCCACCTGGTACACCTGCTCACCCGGCGTCTCCGGCGGACCGTCGATGAACCTGGTCGTCTCGACCGCCCCCGCCAGTACCCCAACCGGCACCCCGACCACCAGCTCCACCCCCTCCACCACCCCAACGACCACCCCCACCAGCTCGTCCCCCAAGCCCACCAAGACGCACACCAAGATCGTCACTAAGACGCCCACGGCGACGAAGACCACCACCAAGAGCTCCAAGACCCCCAAGGCCGGAGCCGACACAGGTGGTGGCGGTGACATGGGTCCCGACGGCAGGATGGTCGTGCTGACCGGATCCCTACTGATCCTCGCCGCCGGCGTTGGAGGACTCGTGCTGCGTCGCCGTACCATCTCCAAGGGCTGACCGACGTGGCCGGACAGTACCCCTACGGGGGTGAGCCGCCGCAGGACAGGGGGAGCACGGCCCTCAGGTCGGTGCTGATCCTGGCCGCCGTGGCCGGGGTGGTGACCGTGGTGGCGGGGCTGTTGATCGTGCTGCGTTCGCCTCAGGAGTACGGTCTGGCCAGCCAGCGTGACATGCTGCCCGTCACCGTTCAGCCCGACGGCAAGGCCACGGGACAGCCGGCGCAGGCCCTGTTCAAGGCGGCACCCACGGTGCCGCCGCCGTTGCCGCAGCTGAACCCGGCGCCCCCGATGTTGCCGTCCACCCCGCAGCGGATCGTGATCAAGCGGCTGGGGATCAACGCGCCGGTCCAGTCCGTCGGGCTCGCCAAGGACGGGACCATTCAGGTGCCGCCGGCCGACAACCCCAACCTGGCCGGCTGGTACCGGAACATGTCCACCCCGGGCGAAGCCGGTCCGGCCGTGATGCTCGGGCACAAGGACACCCGGACGCGCAGCGCCGTCTTCAGCCGCCTGTACGAGATCCGCAACGGCGACACCATCGAGGTCAAGCGGCAGGACCACACGACCGCCGTGTTCACCGTCGGCGGCGTGGAGCAGGCGAGCAAGAAGACGTTCCCCACCCAGCGGGTCTACGGCAGCCAGAGCAATGCCCAGTTGCACCTCATCACCTGCGGCGGCACGTACAACCGCAGCATCGGTCACTACACCGACAACATCATCGTCTATGCGACGATGACAAGCTCCTATCGAGGCTGAACGCGGAGGCGCGCGCATGGGCTGGATGGCTAAGCGGAGACTGCGTACTGGCCCGACGGCGGCCCTGCCCGCCAAACCGAGCCAGGCAGATCTCCTGCGAGTGGTACGACTGGCCGACCCGGAGGCCCGCGAGGACGGCGGCGACATCGTGGCGGTGGACGTCCGCGTGCACGCCCCGGTCGAGGCCGAGCCCGAGTTGGTGGGCGGCGAGCTGGAACAGGTGTGGGCCTGCCGGGTGGTGGCGGAGGGGCCGCTGCCGTTCGACTACTTCGACCGTTACCTGGCCGAGGGGATCGCCTTCCGCCTCGGTGGGCTGTCCGTGTGCAGGGGAGAGGTGTCCGATCCCGCCGACGACGATCGCGGCGGTCCGGCGGTGATCCTTCCGGTACGGCCGACGGCGGACGAACTGCGGACGGTGCTGAGCCGCCTCGAAGGTGACCACAGAGCCGAAACAGGCGACAGCGACGATGCCGCCGACGCCAGCGCCACGGACGCCGTGACCGAGAACGCCGTGACCGAGAACGCCGCGATCGCCGACGTCGCGACCGCAGATGCGGACGTGGATACGGATGCGGACGGCGACGCCAAGCCCGACGCCGCGACCGCGGACGCCGATAGTGCTCCGGACGTCGACAGCGAAGCCGACTCCGAGCCCGAGACCGACGCCGCGACAGTGGACGCGGAGACCGACGGAGAAGCCGAGGCCGAAGCGGCTGCCGAGGTCGCCCCGGCCGGCGGCGACACCGACCAGGACGATTTCCTCTACACGGTCGGCGACATCCGGATCCTCGTGGTCCCGGAGAAGGGCCGCCCGCCCGCCGTACAGGAGCTGCTGCCCTTCGCCACCGAGCTGACCGCGATCGAGCTGCGCGGCGATGACCCCGCGAAGGTCGGCGCGCTCGCCCTGCGCCTGTCGGACGAGCTGAACGGGCTGATCGTGGACCGCTGGCGGTTCCGGATCGACGCGGTGGAGGACCTTCTGCCCCCGGGGTGACGGGGCGCAGAGCATCGTTCTGTTGTAGTCTCTCCCTAATAACCGAACAATGCTCGGTTTCAGGAGGGCACTGTGGCAGAGGCGTACATCGTCGGGGCGGTCCGTACCCCGGTCGGCAAGAAGAAGGGCGGCCTTTCCACCGTCCACCCCACTGACCTGGCCGCTCACACGCTGAAGGCGCTGATCGACCGCACCGGCGTCGACCCCACCGCGGTGGAGGACGTCATCATGGGGTGCGTCATGCAGTTCGGCCCCCAGAGCATGGACATCGCGCGCAACGCCTGGCTCTCGGCGGGACTGCCGGAGACCACGGCCGGTGTCACCATCGACCGGCAGTGCGGCTCCTCGCAGCAGTCGATCCACTTCGCGGCGCAGGGCGTCATGTCCGGCACCCAGGACCTGGTCGTGGCGGCCGGGGTCGAGTCGATGAGCATCGTCCCCATGGGCTCGTCGATCACGGCCGCGCTGGAGAAGGGCATGCCGTTCCCGTTCGGCGACATGTGGGTCGAACGGTACGGCAAGCAGGAGATCTCACAGTTCCGCGGCGCTGAGCTGATGTGCGAGAAGTGGGGCCTCAAGCGCGACGAGCTGGAACGGTACGCCTTCGAATCCCACCAGCGAGCCGCCAAGGCCATCGCGAACGGCTACTTCAAGGACCAGATCGCCCCCATCAACGGCGTCTCCGACGACGAGGGTCCGCGCGCGGACACGACGCTCGAGAAGATGGCCGGGCTGAAGACGCTCAAGGAAGACGGCCAGATCACCGCCGCCACGGCGTCGCAGATCTCCGACGGCTCCGGCGCGGTGCTGATCGCCTCGGCGCAGGCCGTGAAGGACCACGGGCTGACCCCGCGCGCCCGCATCCACCAGCTCGCGCTCATGGGTGACGACCCGGTGTACATGCTGACGGCGCCGATCCCGGCGACGCGGCGGGCGCTGAAGAAGGCGGGGATGTCGATCGACGAGATCGCCGTCACCGAGATCAACGAGGCGTTCGCGCCGGTGCCACTGGCGTGGATGAAGGAACTCGGCGCCGACCCGGCCACCGTCAACCCCAACGGCGGCGCCATCGCCCTGGGCCACCCGCTGGGCGGGACGGGCGCGATCCTGATGACCAAGCTGCTGCACGAGCTGGAGCGTACGGGCGGCAGGTACGGCCTCCAGACCATGTGCGAGGGCGGCGGCCAGGCCAACGTCACCGTCATCGAGCGCCTCTGACCCGGTTACGCAGTCCTCACGACGGTGCCCCGGCTCCTCGAACGAGGGGCCGGGGCACCGCGGGGAGTGCGGCGCGCCCATGGCGTCGGGTTACGCGCCGCACGTACTACCATCCCGGGTAGTGGACTAGCGTCCCTTGGACGGGATCCGCCTGGGCGGCGCGATGGGCCGCTGTGGCATCCGCGGCATCTGCCGGGGAACTGGCGGGGTCTCCTGTCCAGGGAGGTTCTTGCCGTGTTTCTTCTTGCCTGAACGAACTCGCATGAGGAAGCTCCTTTACAAAACTCACGACGCGGCCCATGGCCGGTCGACAAGCTCAGCTGCCGCGTCTTGGACGAGATCGGCGGGTGTGCGCACCGCCGGACGGGATGCCGAATTACAGGTAAAGGCGCATGTCATCGACCCTATGCGGGTCCACTGCCCATCGCAACTGATTTATTCGCGGCTCTGTATGAGCTCCTGGCGGATGGCCTGCGCCGCCGCGCGGTGCTCGGTGGCGGCAGCCGGGTCCGTCTCGTCGAGCACGGCCGCGATCCCCTCGTGGGCCAGTGCCTCCTTGTGCCGGTAGCTCACCTTCCGGGCTAGTTCGAGTGCCTGACGGTGCAGGCGCAGGGCCTCGTCGGGCAGGCTGGCCAGCCGGCAGGTCTCGCCGTAATCGTGGAAGAAGTGCATCTTCCACTCTTCTTCGAACAGCTCGTCCAGGAGCGTGAACGCCTGCCGATGGCTGGCCAGCGCCTCCTCGTAGCGGCCCATCTGGCGCAGGGCGACGCCCAGGCAGTTGAGACACCACGCCTCGTTGTGTCTGTGGCCGTCCTCGCGGGCGAGTTCCAGGGCTTGGCGCAGGTGCTCCGCGGCCTCGTCGGGCTGCTCAAGGGCGATGGCCATGCCGAGGGTGATCCGGGCGGTCAGCGCGGCCGGCCAGGCGGGGTCGGGGTGCGGGATGTCCAGCACCTCGCGGGCCAGCCGCGCCGCCTCCTCACGGTGTCCCAGCTGCAGCATGGCCCAAGCCTCGTACGCGCTCGCATGGGCCGCGCCCATCGGGCAGCCGGCGTCCGCGTACAGCTTGCCCGCCAGCCGGAACAGGTCGAGTGGCTCCTCGACATAGCCCTCGTCCCACCCCAGGAGGCCGCGGCGCATGATCAGATCCGCCTCGGAGCGGGTGTCCCCGGCCTGGGACAGCAGCGGTGCCGCCGCCTCGTACGCGGCGCCGGCCTCCGCCATCCGGCCCGCGTTGTAGCGGGCGAAGCCCAGATCGCTGTGCGCCTCTGCCACTTGCCGCGGATCGCCCAGGCGCTGGGCGGCCGTCAGCGATCGCTCGAAGAGGACGTTGAGGTGCGTCGTGCCGCAGCGCCGCGCGAAGAACGCCCGCATGAAGCGCGGCAGCTCGCTCGCGTGCGCGTCGGCTCCGGTGGCGACCGCCACCTCGAAGACGCCCATCAGGTTCGTGTACTCCGTGCCGAACCAGCCGAGGGCCGCATGCTTGTCGGTGAACCGCGGCAGCTCGGCCGGAGGCCGGCCCGCGGAGGCCGCGCGGCTGCCGGACACGTCCGGCATCGCGGCGTCGGCGGCGGCCGCCGCGTGCACGTAATAGTCGAGCACCCGGCCCAGCGCCTGCTCCCGCTCCGCCGGGGAATCCTGCTCCGCGGCGGCTCGGCGCGCGTGCTGGTGCACCAGGTCGTGCAGCGTGTAGCGACCAGCCGACGGCTGCTGGACGAGGTGCGCGTCGAGCAGGTCCTCCAGCATCGCCTGTGCGCTGCGCAGCGGCACGTCCGCCAGGGCCGCGGCCACGTACTCGTCGAAGGACGACCCGGACAGCAGGCCCAGCAACCGGAACAACCGGCGCTCAGCCCGGCCCAGCTGCCGTACGGACATGGCGAACGCGGTGTCGAACTCGCTCGCGCCCTCCGCCATACGCTCGACGAGGATGCCCACGGTCCAGCCCGGCCGGTGCCGCAACCGAGCCCCGGCCAGCCGCAGGGCCAGCGGCAGATGGCCGCACAACCGCAGCACCTCGGCCGCCGACTCCGGGTCGCGGGCCAGCCGGCCGTCGGCGCCGCTGGGATCGCCGCTGGCGCGGACCAGTAGCTCCGCGCTCTCCTCCGGGGTCAGCACGTCCAGCGACACCGGGGGCACCTCCTCCAGGCCCAGCAGCCGGTTGCGGCTGGTGATCAGGGCGACGGAGGGGCCCGCACCGGGCAGCAGCAGGCGGACCTGGTCGGCACTGGCGGCATTGTCGAGGACCACGACGGCCCGCCGACCGGCCAGTTCCGACCGCCAGCAGGCGGCCAGCGGCTCGACACCACCCTCCTGCGGGATCTTTTCCGATGGGACGTCGAGCGCGGCGAGCAAGGTCCGCAGCGCGGGATCGGGATCGAGCGGCTCCCGCCCGTCGGTGAACCCGTGCAGGTCCAGATAGAGCTGGGCGTCCGGGTACTCGGCGGCGAGCCGGTGCGCGGCGTGCACCGCCAGGCAGGTCTTGCCGACGCCCGCCATGCCGTCGACGGCGACCACCCGGCTGCTGTCCACCGCGGCGAGTACGGCGGCGAGCTGGGCCTCACGTCCGGTGAAGTCGGCCACGTCGCGCGGCAGATCGTTGCGGGGTGGGCGGGGGGCACCGGCGGGCGCCGACGGCGGCTGGACCTGGCGGCTCGCCTTCGGGGGCGCCGGCAGGGGGTTCGTGGCCCGTTCCCACAAGGGGCGCAGCGGGCGGGGGTCACGCTTGACGAGGCGGCAGAGCTCGATCACCGCGGGCCAGGGCGGCACCGACTGGCCGCTGAGGTAGCGCGACAGCGACGACGAGCTGAGGCCCGTGTCCCGCGCGAGGGCCCGCACACCGCGCCCGGACAGCTCCTGGAGCAGACGCAGCCGGGCGGCCAGTTCGTCTTGGGGGTCCGCCTTGGCCGTCCGCTGTCGCTCCACCACTGTGCCCTGCCTCTCTGTCCCGTCGCGGAAGCAACTTACCCGGACGAATCGCCGCAGGCCATAGCCGTTTCAGCTGTCCCACGGTGTCCCACCGGCATCGTCATGGCAAGCCCGTTCCGCTGTTATGGAGTCACGCCCCGAGGGACGGGGCGCAGATCCGAAAGAGGAGAACCACGATGCAGTCCCGTATGAAGAACCCGGCCGCCATCCTGCCCGACGCGATGCAGCCCATCCAGCAGCTCTTCAAGGCCGTGCACGCCGGTGGGGTGGATGGTCAGACCCTGGAGCTGGTGCATCTGCGGGTCAGCCAGATCAACGGCTGCAGTGCCTGTGTCGACGGGGGCGCCAAGACGGCTCGTAAGGCCGGAGTGAGCGACGAGCGGCTGGCCACGGTCGTCGCCTGGAGAGAGGCCCCGTACTTCACCGAGGAGGAGCGGGCGGCGCTGGAGCTGGCCGAGGCCGCGACGCGGCTGGCCGACCGTCCCGACGCGGTGAACGACGAGGTCTGGGACAGGGCCGCCACCTATTTCGACGAGAAGCAGTTGGCCGCGATCGTGCTGATGATCGGCGTCACCAACCTGTTCAACCGGCTCAACGCCACCACCCGGCAGATCGCCGGCGCATGGGGGTGATCGGTGCGCGGTCCCGGACCCGCGGCCCGGGACCGCTCGCCTGACCTTCACCAGACCTTCGTACCAAGAGGGAGATTCCCACCATGAACGAAACGCCTAAGTTCGACGGGTTCACCGACGATGAGCGAGCCGCGATGAAGGAGCACGCCCAGGAGCTGAAGACGGCCGCGCGCCGCGGCTCGCGGGCGAGCAGAGCCGACGGGGAGCGTGACGTGCTCGCGAAGATCGCCGAGATGGCGGAAGCGGACCGGGTCCTCGCCGAGCGGATCCACGCCGTCGTCACAGCCGGCGCGCCGGCGCTGTCGCCGAAACTCTGGTACGGGATGCCCGCCTACGCCAAGGATGGCAAGGTCGTCTGCTTCTTCCAGAGCGCGGAGAAGTTCAAGGCGAGGTACGCGACCCTCGGCTTCAACGACCCGGCGAACCTCGACGACGGCACCATGTGGCCGACCGCCTTCGCACTGACGAAGTTGACCGCCGACGACGAGGCGAGGATCGCCACACTCGTGAGGCGGGCGGCGGGCTGAGGACCGCGGTCAATGCTCTTGACCGAGCCGCCCCTCGAACCCCGAAACCATGGCCCGCATCCCCGCCTCGAACCACTGGTCGTAAAACGCCAACGCCGCCGTGCCGTTCGGTTGCGGGGCGTCAGTGCTGCCCGGTGGGGTGCCGACCTGGGCCAGGGCGTGGCCCAGGACGTAGACGGCGATCGACTGGACGGCGGTGAGCGCGTCCTGACGCGGGATCCCCGCCGCCCCGAAGCGGTCCAGCAGCCCGGCCAGCAGCTCCAGCCCCAGATCGATGTCCACCGGATGGGTCGCCAGCAGTGGCACGGCGTGCGGATGGCCGAGCAGCATCCGCCGGTAGGCCCCCGCGAACCGGGCGAGTGCCTCGGGCCACGGCGTGTCCGCTTCGAGGTCGATCACGGCCTCGGCGAACAGGTGATCGACCACCGCGGCGAGCACCGCGTCCCGGTTCGGCAGGTGGCGATACAGGGACATGGCCGCGACCCCGAGCCGGGTGCCGAGACGGCGCATGGTGAGCGCGTCGAGCCCCTCGGTGTCCAGCACGTCGATGGCCGCGGCCACGATCCGTTCGCGGGTCAGGACGGCCGGGCGTCCCCTGCCGCGCCGGGGTGCGGGCTCGTTCATCCATCCAGGGTAACGATCAGCGTGGTGGCCAGCATGAGCAAGGACAGAGCGCCCACCACCAGGTGCTGAACGTCGATCACCACATCATGCCCCTCGGCCGGAAGGATCTTGAGCGTTCGGCTGTGGTCGCGCCGGTAGATCTCCCGCTGGGCGGCCGTGCCGCCGCCGAAGTAGGGGAGCCACCAGCTTCGCACGTGTCCGCCGACTATGAGCACGCAGAGCACGGTGGCGGCGATCAGCGACCAGGTCTGGTGCAGCGCGACCCCGGCCGCGATCAGTAACGGGAACGGGTAGTTGACGCAGGCCGCGAGCACGCGCCGGCCGACGTTGCCGGGCCGGAGGTCGTTCAGCGGGAACATCGGCACCCACTCGGTCACGACGAGCCAACCGAGCCAGACGAACGGGACGATGATCGCGATGGTGGACATGGTGCTACCTCCCGATTGATTTTGAGTACGTTGTAAGCTTACGTCGTACACAAAATGACCACAATAGGGTTGCCGGAGATCGGGTCGCTGGGACATGCTCGGGAGATGATGGACGACCGGAGGCTGGTGCGGATCTCGAAATACCTGGCCAAGCACCTACGCCATGAGCCCGAGCGGATCGGGATCGAGCTGGACGAGCGCGGCTGGGTGGAGGTCGACGTCTTCCTGCGGGCCGCCGCCTCCCATGGGTTCCCCATCGACCCGGCCGACCTGCAGCGGGTCGTGGCGGGCAACGACAAGCAGCGGTTCGCGCTGGCGAACGGCAGGATCCGGGCGAACCAGGGCCATTCCCTCGAAATAGACCTGGACCTGCCGGTGGCGGAGCCGCCCGCGTACCTCTATCACGGCACGGTGGCGAGGAGCCTGCCCGCGATCCGGGCCGAGGGCCTGCGGCCGATGAACCGCCACCACGTCCACCTGTCGCCCGACCGCGAGACGGCCACGCGGGTGGGAGCTCGGCGGGGCAAGCCGGTGGTCCTGTCGGTGGACGCGGGGGCGATGCACGAGGCCGGACACGAGTTCCGCGTCAGCGCCAACGGAGTGTGGCTGGCGGACGGGGTGCCACCGGCGTTCCTCCGGTTCCCGGACTGACGTCAGACTTTCGTCAGGGGTGGTCCTGGACGGTCGGCGGATCTTTTCTGGTCCGCCGATTTCTACCGTCGTCATCATGAAACGCAAGCTCATCGGCGCCCTCGCGGCGGCGACGGCGCTGATCGCCGCACTGTCCGGACCTTCGAACGCACAGGTCGCCGCGTCAACCGCCGAGCTGACCCCCGCCGCCATCGACGCCTACCTCGGCAAGGTCATGGAGGCCACCGCTCTGCCGGGCATATCCGTCGTGGTCACCCACAACGACCGAGTGATCCACGCCGCCGGCTACGGTCAGGGCTCCGACGGCAAGCCCGTCACCGCAGACACCCCCATGCGGGTCGCTTCGCTCAGCAAGTCGTTCACCGCCATGGCCGTGCTGACGCTGGTCGACGCGGGCAAGATCCAACTGGACGAGCCGGTCGCCGAGCAACTGCCCGGCTTCCGCATGGCGGACCCACGCGCCACGACGATCACCGTACGCCAGCTGCTCAACCAGACCTCCGGCCTGTCCGACACCACCCTGGACATCGGCGCACTGGAGGAGACCACCTCCCTCACCCAGTACGTGGACCGGCTCAAGACCGGCACGCTCGCCACCGACCCCGGCACCCGCTGGGCGTACTGCAACGTCAACTACGACCTGGCCGCCCGCCTGGTCGAGGTCGCCGGAGGCCAGAGCTTCGACGACTACCTGAAGCAGCACGTCTTCACCCCGCTCGGCATGACCCACAGCGCCCTGCGGCAGGAGGCGGTCCGGCCGTCGGACGGCTACAACTCGGTGTTCGGCGCCTGGATGGCCCGTCCCGAACTGCCCGGGTTCCTCGACGGCAGCGGCTCCGGCGGGGTCATCACCACCGCCGCCGACATGGGCGCCTGGCTGGTGAGCCAGAACGGCAAGGGGACGCAACTCGTCGAACCCCAGAGCCTGCGGACCATGCACTCCCCGTCGAAGGTCAGCGACTACGGCATGGGCTGGAGCCTCGACGACGACACCAAGCTGCTCGTGCACTCCGGCAACCTGTTCACCTACACCGCTGTCGAAGCGATCTCCCCGGAGACCGGCTACGGCTTCGCGGTCATGACCAACAGCGCGGCCCTCACCGACGACACGTACACCGTCGCCACCGGTCTCTTCGCGATGGCCGAGGGGCGGACGCCCGAGGTGCCCGGTGGTGAGCGGCAGACGTTCGAGCTGGTGCTCGGCCTCATCGGGCTGGCAGCCGTCGGGTTGGGCATCGTGGGCGTAGCTCGGTCACGACGCTGGGCGGCCGGGCGGGCCGGGCGTCCCGGGTGGCGGGTCGCGTCGCGGATGGTGCCCGTGCTGCTGCCGGTCGCAGTATTGGCGGCATATCCGGACCTGATCTCGTTCATCTCGAACGGGCGGACGGTCACCTGGGCCCAGCTCACCTACTTCCCCGTACCCCTCACGATCACGCTGACGGTCGCGGCGCTGGCAGGCGCGGCCACGGCGGTGATGCGGCTCATCCGGCTGCGCTCGATAAGGTCTAGCAGGTGAGAAACGGGGCGATTCTGGCGGTTGTCGCGGGGATCAGCCTGGTCAACGGGCTGCACCTCGACTTCATCCCGGTCTGGCGGCAGTTGCTGTTCGTGGTGGTGTCCGTGGTCGCCTACCTGCACGGCAGGCATCTTCCGGTACGCCGGGACTGGCTGGTCCTGGGGGTGGTCGCGATACCCGGTGTCGTGGCGCTGGGGGTGAACCTCTGGGACGGGGTGGGCGCGCTGATGGCCATGGGGCTGTTCGCGGTGCTGCCCTGGTTGGCGGGGCGGTTCCGGCGGCAGCAGGCGGAGCTGGTCGAGGCGGGACGGCAGCGGGTCGGTCAGCTGGAGCGGGAGCAGCAGTACACCGCCGAACGCGTCAAGCTCCACGAACGCGCTCGTATCGCCTCCGACATGCACGATTCGCTCGGCCATGAGCTGGCGCTGATCGCGCTGCGGGCCGGGGCCCTGGAGCTGGCCGCCGACATGAGCGAGGCGAACCGGGAGGCGGCCGCCCAGCTGCGGGTCTCGGCGGTGACGGCCACCGACCGGTTGCGCCGTACCGTCGGCCTGCTGCGGGACTCGGGCGGCGCCCCGACGGACCCACCGGACGAATCGATCGAGGCGCTGGTCGAACGGGCGGTGCGGGCCGGCATGACGGTGACCCTGCGTCGCGACGAACGCTCGGCGGTCCTGCCGCCGCTGCTGGACCGGGCCGTGCACCGCGTGACGCAGGAGTCGCTGACCAACGCCGCCCGCTACGCACCCGGCGCCGAGGTCCAGATCACCATCGAACGCGACGCCGGTACGCTCACCGTCACTGTGTCCAACGAAGCGGCTTCGGCCGGCGACGGCGCCCAGCAAGGGCCCGTCCCGGCTCCCGGCGGTGGCACCGGGCTCGCGAGCCTGCGGGAACGGGTCCGGCTACTGGGCGGCACGCTGGAAGCCGGGAAGCGTATGGGCGGGTTCGCCGTGACGGCCCGGTTCCCCTGGCGGCCGTCCGAAACAGGAGAAAGCGCATGATCCGAGTCCTGCTGGCCGATGACGAGCCCATGGTCCGGGCCGGGGTCAGGTCGATCCTGGCCACCGACACCGGCATCGAGGTGGTGGCCGAGGCCGGAGACGGCCGGGAGGCCGTCGAGTTGGCCCTCGCGCACCGGCCGGACGTGGCGATGCTCGACATCCGTATGCCCCGCCTGGACGGCCTGGCCGCGGCGGCCGAGTTGCGGGCCGTGCTGCCGGACCTCGCGGTGGTCATGCTGACCACGTTCGACGAGCGCGAGTACGTGGCCAGGGCGCTCGAGGTGGGCGCGGGCGGTTTCCTGCTCAAGGCCGCCGATCCGCGCGAGCTGATCATCGGCGTCCGGGCGGTCGCGGGCGGCGCGGCGTACCTGTCGCCCCGCATCGCCCACCAGGTCATCGCCGAGCTGAACGACGGCCGGCTCACCCGCACCACCACCGCCCGCAAGCGGACGGAATCCCTCACCCCGCGCGAACACGAGGTGCTGGCCCTCATCGGCCGCGGCCTGTCCAACCAGGACATCGGCCGCGAGCTGTTCGTGTCGCAGGGTACGGTCAAGGCCCACGTCAGCGCGATCCTCCTGCGGCTGGAGGTGACCAACCGGGTCCAGGCCGCGATCATCGCCTATGAGGCGGGCCTGGTCACGGACTGAGGACATCCGGCGGTTCGTACGGCAGCAGGCCCGGCGCGGTGTTGTGCACCTGCTGGAAGATGACCGACGTACGGAACCCGGCGATCTCCCGCCGCTTGCTGAGCCGGTCGAGCAGGAAGGCGTGCAGGTGGTCCAGGTCCTGGACCGCCACGTGCAGCAGGAAGTCGTCCCCACCCGCCAGGACGAACACGCTCAGCACCTCCGGCTGCTCGGCCGCCGACTGCTTGAACGTCTCGATGACCGTCCTGCTGAGCGGACGTACCTGGACGGAGACGAGCGCCTGCACGCTGCGGTTCAGTGCCGCCGGGGCGATGTCGGCGTGGTAGCCCCGGATGACCCCGCGCCGGGTCAGGGCGCGGACGCGTTCCAGACAGGTGGAGGGGGCGACGCCCAGCTGTCTGGCCAGTTCCCGGTTCGATTGCCGCGCATCCGTTTGAAGAAGCCTAATGATCCCCGAATCAAGTTCATCCACAGCGGCATTATCCCTGCAGAACCAATCAAACGTTCGCCAACGGGCGGGCACCGGCACGCATCCGACTAATTTCGACAGATATGTCGGAGCAATTGAATGCCGGACAGGGCACGGCGATGCTGCTGGGCGGGGTACTCGGACCGGGCATGCTGGTGCTGCCCCAACTGGCCGCCAAGGCCGCAGGGCCGGCGTCGATCCTCGCCTGGGTGGGCCTGCTGGTGCTGAGCGCACCGGTGGCGATCACGTTCGCCACGCTCGGCGCCCGCTACCCGAGCGGCGGCGGGGTGGCCGCCTTCACCGGCCTCGCCTTCGGCGGCCGGGCCGCCACGGTGGTCGGCTGGTGGTTCTACGGCGCGGTTCCGCTGGGCATCGTGGCCGGCGCGCAGGTGGGCGCGGTCTACGTCGCCGCGACCCTGGGCGTGGACCAGACCACCGTCGCCGCCACCCTGCTCGCCGCCGCCTTCCTCGCCAACGCCGCGGGCCTGCGCACCTCGGGACGCCTCCAGGTGACCTTGGTACTCCTCCTGATCGCACTCCTGGCGACGGCTGTCATCACCGCCGCGCCACATGCCAGCGCCGCGAATTTCACCCCTTTCGCCCCGTACGGCCTGGCAGGCGTGATCTCCGCGGCCGGCGTGCTCTTCTTCGCCTTCGTCGGCTGGGAAGCCGCCACCCACCTGTCCGCGGAGATCGGCGACATCAGAAGGGCCACCATGGTGAGCCTGCTCGTGATCGCCGTCCTCTACCTGAGCGTCTCCATCGTCTCGATCGCCGTCCTGGGCCGCCCGGCCCCCATGTCCGCCCTGCTGGAGACCGGCATCGGCGGCGCGGCCGGTCCGATCACGATGGTCGCGGCCATTGCCCTCACCTTCGGCGCCATCAACACCTACATAGCCGGCGCCGCCCGCCTGGGCGCGTCCATGGCCGCGAACGGATCCCTGCCGTCCTGGTTCGGCAGAGGCGGCACACCCGGACAGACCCCCTACCGCAGCCTGGCACTCCTGGCCGCCCTGACCGGTCTGGTCATGCTGTTGCCGGCGGACCTCGACACCCTCATGAGAGCCACCTCGGCCTGCCTGGCCGCGGTGACCACGGCGGGCGTGGCCGCGGCCACCCGAATCCTTCCGCGGGGACGGCAGCGCAACACGGCCGTCGCGGCGACCGCTCTGTCATGCATAGCCCTGGCCTGCTGCGGCACATACCTGGCAGTGCCGGCGGCTCTCTCCCTGATAGCCCTGCTGGCGGCAAAGCGGCAACGGGTGTAGGCCCGAAACCGGGTGCGGCGGGTGGCGGGCGACCCAGGCTTGCCGTAGAAGGAAGAGAAAGAGACCCCTCACCGAACGGAAGAGGGACGCGATGACCGACTACGCAAAGGCGAGAGAGCTCGGCGAGCAGGCCCGGGAGAAGGAGTGGACCCGCCCGAGCTTCGCGAAGCAGTTGTTCCTTGGAGACTTCCGCCTCGACCTGGTCTATCCCGCACCCACGCTGGCCGACGAGGCGACCAAGCGCGGGGAGGACTTCGTCAGAGCCGTCCGGCGGTATCTGGACACGCACGTCGATCCCGCCGCGATCGAGCGGACCGCGCAGGTGCCCGACGAGGTGGTCAAGGGACTGGCCGAGCTCGGGGCGTTCGGGATCACGATCAGTCAGGACTACGGCGGTCTGGGCCTGCCGTACCTGTACTACTGCCGCGCGCTCATCCTCGTCGGGTCCTACTGCCCGGCGCTGGCCACGCTGCTGTCGGCGCACCAGTCGATCGGGGTGCCGCAGCCGCTGAAGCTGTTCGGCACCGAGGAACAGAAGCGGGAGTACCTTCCGAGGTGCGCGCGCGGCGAGGTGTCGGCGTTCCTGCTGACGGAGCCGGACGTGGGCTCCGACCCGGCGCGGCTGTCCACGACCGCCGTCAGAGACGGCGACGACTACGTGCTCGACGGCGTCAAGCTGTGGACGACGAACGGCGTGGTCGCCGACCTGCTCGTGGTCATGGCCCGCACCGGCAAGAAGATCAGCGCGTTCGTGGTCGAGGCCGACTCGCCCGGCATCACGGTCAAGCGGCGCAACGCGTTCATGGGGCTCAGGGGCATCGAGAACGGTGTCACCGAGTTCTCACAGGTCAGAGTGCCTGCCAAGAACCTCATCGGGCGCGAGGGCGAAGGGCTGAAGATCGCGCTCACCACCCTCAACACCGGGCGCCTGTCGCTGCCGGCCACGTGCGCGGGCAACGCCAAGTGGGCGGTGAAGATCGCTCGTGAGTGGGGCAACGCCCGGGTGCAGTGGGGGCGCAAGGTCGGTGAGCACGAGGCCGTCGCCACGAAGATCGCTTTCATCGCGGCCACCGCCTACGCCCTGGAGGCCGTCTGCGAGCTGACCAGCCGCATGGCCGACGACCAGCGCAACGACATCAGGATCGAGGCCGCGCTGGCCAAGCTCTACGCCTCCGAGCTGTCGTACCAGGCGCTCGACGAACTGGTCCAGATCAGGGGCGGGCGCGGCTACGAGACCGCCGAGTCGCTGGCCGCGCGGGGCGAGCGCGGGGTGCCGGTCGAGCAGATGCTGCGCGACTCGCGGATCAACCGGATCTTCGAGGGCTCCTCCGAGATCATGCGGCTGCTGATCACCCGCGAGGCGGTCGACGCCCACCTGTCGGCGGCCGGGGAGCTCATCAACCCCGACGCCTCCAGGAAGGAACGCGCGCAGGCGCTGCGACAGGCCGGCCGCTTCTACGCCCGCTGGCTGCCGACCCTGGTCGCGGGCAGCGGCAACCTGCCCGCCGGCTACGCCGAGTTCGGCCCGCTGGCCACCCACCTGCGCTTCGTGGAGCGGACCAGCAGGAAGCTGGCCCGCTCCACCTTCTACGGGATGTCCCGCTGGCAGGGGCGGCTCGAACACAAGCAGTCGTTCCTCGGCCGGATCATCGACATCGGGGCCGAACTGTTCGCCATGACGGCGGTCTGCGTCAAGGCCGAGGAGGACGCCCACGACCTGGGGCGGCGGCCGTACGAGCTGGCGGACACGTTCTGCCAGCAGGCGCGGCGGCGGGCGGAGGCGCTGTTCGCCAGGCTCTGGGACAACAGCGACAGCCAGGACGCACGGCTGGCCCGCTATGTCCTCGAAGGCCGTTACACCTTCGTCGAGGAGGGCATTCTCGACCCGTCCATCGAAGGGCCGTGGATCGGATCGCCGCAGGGCGGGGAGAACGTACGGAGAAAGATCCTCTGACGCGCGGTCTAGACCGGTTGTGAGGTTTTTTGCGTCTGAGTGTTTTCAAACCGAGACCAACCGGTATAGACCAGACGCCAAATCGGGGCTTACTCTGACGCAAACGCGTTGAGCTGCGACTCACGCACCCGGTGGCTGGTACGGACCAGCGCGACCCGTCAGATGAGAAGGCGGTACTTTCGGTGAACATGAAACTTGTGGGCGGCGCCGCTCTCGGTCTGGCGACCGTGCTGGTCCTGTCCAGCTGCGGCTCGGGAGGCGACTCCGGGAGCACCTCGAAGTCCTCCGCCGGTGGCGCGGTGACGCTCAAGATGGTCGCCGCCGACTACGGCGACGGTCCGGGCAAGCCGAACTCCGGTGAGACGTTCTGGAAGGGCGTCGTGGACGAGTTCCAGGCGGCCAACCCGAACATCAAGGTCGAGGTCCAGGTCATCAACTGGAACGACATCGACAAGCAGGTCGCCACCATGGTCCAGAACGGCCAGGTGCCCGACATCCTGCAGACCGGCGACTACTCCGGCTTCGTCAAGGACCAGCTCCTGTACAAGGTCGACGAGGTCCTGTCGCCCAACGTCTCCGGCGACATGCTGCAGAAGTTCGCCGACTTCGGCAAGGTCGACGGCGCCGCGTACGGCATCCCGTTCGTCTCCTCGGCCCGCGCCCTGTTCTACAACAAGGACCTGTTCAAGAAGGCCGGCATCGCCGAGCCGCCCAAGACCTGGGACGAGCTCAAGGCCGACGCCGAGAAGCTGAAGAAGGCCGGCGTCAGCCAGCCCTTCGGCCTCCCGCTCGGGCAGGAGGAGGCCCAGGCCGAGTCGTTCCTGTGGATGCTCGGCAACGGCGGCGGTTACAAGGACGCCTCCGGCAAGTGGGCGATCAACTCCCCGCAGAACGTCGAGACGTTCAACTACGTGAAGGGCCTGGTCAACGCTGGCCTGACCACCCCCAACCCGGGCACCAAGGACCGTAAGACCGTCTGGGAGGACTTCGGCGCCGGCAAGGTCGGCATGGTCAACGGCGGCCCGATGTCGATCCCGATCTTCGACGCGGCCGGGCTGAAGGACTACGGTGTCGCGCCGATCCCCGGCAAGTCCGGCCCGCTCGACACCACGCTCGGCGTCATGGACTGGATCATGGCGTTCAACAAGAACGGCCACGCCGCCGAGATCAAGAAGTTCTTCGACTTCTTCTACACCGGCAGCGCCGCGCAGAAGATCAGCGACACCTACAAGCTGCTGCCCGTGACCAACGGCGGCATCCAGAAGCTGTCGGGCGACGAGAAGCTCAAGCCGTTCCTCGACGCGCTGCCCAACGCCAGCTTCTACCCGTTCCAGGACCCGAAGTGGGCCGAGGTGAACCCGCAGATCAAGCAGACCATCGGCGGGGCCGTCAAGGACGACCCGGCCAAGGTGCTCGGCGAGCTTCAGAAGACCGCCGAGGCCAGTTGACCCGTCGAGGGTCCGTACGGTCGGCGCTCCGCGTCCAGGGCGCCGGCCGTACCGTATCGGAAGGTTCCGCATGAAAAGGTTGCGCGCCCTGGAGCCCCTAGCCTGGGTCGGGCCTGCTGTCGTACTGATCGCGCTGGTTGTGCTCTGGCCGGTCGTCGAGATGATCCGCTCGTCGTTCCTGAAGATCAGCCGGTTCGGCGTGATCCAGGGCGGGAACGGCGTGGCGAACTACGAGAAGCTGTTCGGTGAGAAGGACTTCTCGGACATCATGCTGCGCAGCGTGATCTGGGTGGTCGCGGTCGTCGCGCTCACCGTGCTGATCTCGCTGGCCCTGGCCCAGCTCTTCAACCAGCGTTTCCCCGGCCGCAAGCTGGCCCGCTGGGCGCTGATCGCGCCGTGGGCGGCCTCGGTGCTGATGACGGCGATCATCTTCAAGTGGATGCTCGACCCCGAGGTCGGCGTCATCAACCAGATCAGGCTCAAGCTCGGCCTGATCGACGCGATGGGCGGCGCCTCGGCCGACCAGCTCGGCGACGCCTCGACGGCGATGCCGTGGCTGGTGTTCGTGGCCGTGTTCGTCTCGGTGCCGTTCACCACGTACGCGCTGCTGGCCGGTCTGGCGACGATCCCCGCCGACGTCTACGAGGCGGCCAAGATGGACGGCGCCACCCGGCTGCGGACGTACTGGTCGATCACCCTGCCGCTGCTCCGGCCCGCCCTGACCGTCGCCGCGCTGATCAACGTCATGAACGTCTTCAACAGCTTCCCGATCATCTGGGCGATGACGCACGGCCAGCCCGGATATTCGACGGCGACCTCGACGATCCTGATGTTCATCCTCAAGGGCTCCAACATCGGCGAATCCGCCGCCATGTCGGTCGTCAACTTCGGCATGGTGATCATCCTGACCGCCATCTTCCTCAAGGTGTCCCGCTGGAACAAGGAGGTGGCGTGATGGCCGTCAAGACGGCGCCGACGCTGGCCACGCACCACCACGCCAAGCCCCACCGCGCCCCTGCGCGCCGGATGCCCAAGCTCAAGACCGTGGTCATCGCGGGCAGCGCGTACGTGATCGCGCTCATCTTCCTGTTCCCCTACCTGGTGATGCTGCTCACCTCGCTGCGTCCCCAGGAGTCGCTGCGCGACGCGACGTTCTTCCCCTCGCAGTGGGAGTGGTCGAACCTGGCCAACTTCTGGGCCAGCGGCCTGGCCGGGAACCTCATGGTCACCCTCAAGGTGGCGGCGGGCTCGACCGCTCTGGTGCTGCTGGTGGCGCTGCCGGCCGCGTACTACTCGGCCCGGCACAACTTCAGGGGGCGTACGGCGTTCCTGATCCTGGTGCTGATCACCCAGATGTTCCAGCCGACGGCCATGCTGGTCGGCATCTACCGGGAGTTCTACCAGTTCGGGCTGGTGGACTCGATCTGGTCGCTGATCCTGGTCAACGGCGGGTTCAACCTGGCGTTCGCGGTGTGGATCCTGAACGCGTACTTCTCCTCGATCCCGCGTGAGCTGGAGGAGGCGGCGTTCATCGACGGCAACGGGCGGTTCGGGGCGTTGTTCCGGATCACGCTGCCGTTGGCCATGCCCGGGGTCATCACCGCGCTGATCTTCACCTTCATCGCCGCGTGGAACGAGTTCGTGGTGGCGCTGACGCTGACCACGACCCCGGCGAACCAGCCGCTGACGGTGGCGCTCAACTCGTTCATCGGTCAATACCAGGTGGACTGGCAGAATCTCTTCGCCGGCTCGGTGATCGCCACCATCCCCGTGATCATCCTCTTCGCTCTGATCGAGCGAAAGGTGGTGGGAGGTCTGACGGCCGGCTCCATCAAATAGCCGGCCACGACAGCCATCCCCGCCCGGGCCCTCCTCCACCGGCCCGGGCCCCTCAGCCGCCCCGCTCGCCGGTGGCGGCTGAGGTGGTTTCTACTGCTGGTTTCTTACTGCTGGGGTACGCGGGCGACGCAGAAGACGGTCTGACCGAAGGGGGGCCGGATGAAGCGCTCGATGAGCCGCGTGGCCGGGACCACCGTCCGGTCGTAGATCTTCACGAGTCGCGGATCCGGGTAGCCCACGCCGCCCCGGCGCACGGCCGCCCACCAGGCGATGCCGCCCAGGAAGTTGATCGGCTTCAGCACCTCGGCGTCCAGCCCCGCCTTGGCGACCGTCGCGCCCAGGGTCTTGGGGGTGTAGCGCTGGACGTGCCCGACCTTGCGGTCGAAGTCTCCATAAAGCTGCATGTAGCCGGGCACCCAGATGATGATCCGCCCGCCGGGCTGCGTGACCCTGGCCAGCGAACGCAGCGCCTCGGCGTCGTCCTCGATGTGCTCCAGGACGTTCATCAGCACGACGGTGTCGACCTTGTCCTCAAGCGGGATGTCGGTCGGCAGTCCGAACTGCAGCACGTCGATGTCGTCGCGCCCCTCGAAGCGCTTGCCGAGCTGCTCGACGCAGTAGGGGTCGAAGTCGCTCACCACGAGGCGGTCAAGACGCGGCAGGAACTGCTCGGCGAAATGTCCCAGCCCAGAGCCGATCTCCAGCATCGAACGACCGACATGCGGGGCGACCATGTCGAACTCGTACTGCCGATAGTTCTTGGCCTCGTCCCCACCTAGGTGGTTCTCCAACGCCTCGTCGCCGGCCGCCGGTTGTACTACACGGTCATACCCAGAAGACATAGTGCCGTTCCTTCGAAGGGCTCATGGATTTGCCCGAGTCTAATGCCCCAGCAGCGCCGATGGTCACCTGATGCGCCAACCGCCCTTCCCTGAACCCCCTCGAATGCGGTGAAATCTGACTCATTCATGGACGACGACGAGGCGATCAGCCGCTCGCTCGCCGGTGACCTGTCCGCCTACGAGGCGCTGGTCGCCCGGTACAGCGCGCTCGCGCACCGCACCGCCGCGATGCTCGGGGCGGGGGACGAGGCCGAGGACGTGGTGCAGGAGGCGTTCGTCAAGGCATTCAGGCACTTGTCGTCCTTCCGCAGGGACGCGCCTTTCCGGCCGTGGCTGCTGCGGATCGTGGCCAACGAGACGCACAACCTGACCCGGTCGCGCGGGCGCAGATCCGAGCTCGCCGTACGTCTCAGCGCCACGGCCGACGTCACGGCCCCCGACGACCCGGCGGGCTCGGCCATCGCCACGGACCGGCGCGCCCGCCTGCTGGCGGCGGTACGCCACCTGCCCGAACGGGAACGCCAGGCGGTCGTCTGCCGGTACTTCTTACAGCTGACGGAAGCGGAAACCGCCCAGGTGCTCGACTGGCCGCTCGGCACCGTCAAGTCCTGTACTCATCGCGGCCTCGCGAGGCTCAGGGAGGAGGTGGGCAGTGAGCTCGCATGACCCCTTCGACGACCTGGCCGCCGAACTCACGGCCCTCGCCGACTTCCTCGACGTCCCCAACCCACCGCCGGACGACGTGGCGGCGGCCGTACGCGCCCGCCTGGAGCCCACCCCGGACACGCCCGCGACTCCCCAAGCAACTCCCGAGACGGCGCCCGAGGTGCCCGGCGTTCCCGGCACCAGGCCGCCCTCCCCGGCGCCGGGCCGGCGGGACGCTGAGCGGCGGCCTCCGGCGCGACGTAGGCGGCGCGCCAGGTGGCAGATCGTGACAGCCATCATCTTGGCCGTCATAGCCATCACAGCCGCCACCCCCCAGGGCCGCGCCGCCGTGCGCGCGATCCTCCACTACGCCGGGATCGAGCTACGCCTGACCGACTCCACTCCTCAACCCGTCACCACCCCCACCCCGCTGCCAGGCGAGCACACGGTGGCCCCGGCCGACCTGGCCGAACAGGTGAAATTCCCCATCAAGACCCCCACCGCGCTGGGCACCCCCGAACGCGCCACGGTGAGCGACAACGGCCGCGTGGCGTCGATGTTCTGGCCGGGCGGCGTCCGCCTGGACCAGTTCGACGGCACGCTCAGCCCGTACTTCTTCAAAACCCTGGGCCCACCCTGGCCCGAGGATATCCAGGTCGCGGGGGTCACCGCCTGGTGGCTCGGCGGCTCGCACCCCCTCGGCTACATCAAGCGCGAGGACGGCACGTCGGTCCCCCTGCGCCAGGCCGAACCCACCCTCATCTGGCAGTCCGGCACCACCGGCTACCGTCTGGAAGGAGCCGGCACCAAGGAGCACGCCGCCGAAATAGCCGCCTCACTCCGGTGAGGTCAGCCAATCGTCGATCTCCTTCAGCAGCTCCTTGCGCACGCCCTCCGGCGCCGTGGACGCCTTGATCGACTGCCGCGCCAGCTCGGCGATCTCGGCGTCGCCGAAGCCGTAGGCCTCCCGCGCCAGCTCGTACTGCCGCAACAACCGCGCCCCGAACAGCAACGGGTCGTCGGACCCCAACGCGATCGGCACCCCCGCGTCGAACAGCCTGCGCAACGGCACGTCCGCCACCCGCTCGACGACCCCCAGACCCACGTTGGAGGTCGGGCACACTTCGCAGCAGATCTGCCGCTCGGCCAGCCGTTGCATCAGCCACGGGTCCTCCGCCGCCCGCACCCCGTGCCCGACGCGATCCGCGCCGAGGTCGTCCACGCACTGCGCGACGCTCCGGGGCCCGAGCAGTTCGCCCCCATGAGGTGCGGCCAGGAGCCCGGCGCGCTTGGCGATGCGGAACGCCCGCTCGAACTCCCGGGCCGCCCCGCGACGCTCGTCGTTCGACAGCCCGAACCCGACGACCCCCTTGTCCACGTATTGAGCCGCGAGCCTGGCCAGCGTGTTGGCGTCGAGCGGGTGCTTGGTGCGGTTGGCCGCCACGATCACCGCGATCCCGATGCCCGACCGGGCGGCGGCCTGGGCGGCGGCGTCCAGCATGAGCTCCAGCGTCGCCGTCAACCCGCCGAACCGCGGCGCGAACCCCGACGGGTCCACCTGGATCTCCAGCCACCGCGACCCGGCCGCCGCCTCGTCCTCGGCCGTCTCCCGCACCAGCCGGTAGACGTGCTCCGGCCGCCACAGCACCGACCTGGCGATGTCGTACAGTCGCTGGAACCTGAACCAGCCCCGCTCGTCGGTTGCGCGCAGCTGGGGCGGCCAGTCCTGCTCCAGCGCGTCGGGCAGGTGCAGGCCCTGTTCGCGAGCCAGCTCGATCAGCGTCGTGTGCCGCATCGAGCCGGTGAAGTGCAGGTGCAGATGAGCTTTGGGCAGCAGGTCAAGCGGGCGTGGCATTTCCATATCTTGCCACTCAACCTGTCCGGGCGTTCGCGCGTTGGGAGGGGCGAAAGGGGACCCCGCTCATGACGGATGAAGACGAAACGGCATTCGACGAGTTCCTTGCCGCACGCAGCACGTCGTTGTTACGCACCGCGATCCTGGTCTGCGGAGCCACCCACCACGACGCCGAGGACCTGGTCCAGCACGCTCTGGAGAAGGTCTACCGGCACTGGCGGCGGATCCGGCACGACAACCCCGAGGCGTACGCGCGGAAGGTCGTCGTGAACGCGGCGATCAGCCGGGCGCGGCGTCGGCGCGTCGTACAGGAGATCACGTTCGCCCGGCCGCCCGACACCGCCGCGAACTCTCCCGACCTGGATCTGCGCGACACCCTCATCGAGGAGCTGCGCAGGCTGCCGCCGAAGATGCGGGCGGTGATCGTCCTGCGCTACTGGGAGGACCAGTCGGAGGCGGCCACCGCGTCGCTGCTCGGCTGCTCGCCCGGCACGGTGAAGAGCCAGGCGGCCCGGGGCCTCGCCAAGATCCGCGAACGCATGACCCTCGCAGAAGGAGCGATCCGATGAAGGTTGAAGACGCCCTCGCCGACGCTATGGCCACGCACGTCGCCGACGTGCAGGCCACGCCGTCCCTGGGCAGGGACGTGCGGCGCCGCCACCGCGCGCACGTGATCAGATTCCGTACGGCCGGCGCCGCCCTCGCCACCGCGCTGGTCGCCGTGGCCGTGCCGGTGATGCTGAACCCGGCGGAACCCGCCAAGACCCAGCACACCGCCACCACCCCCACCACCGGCCCGGACCGGGCCGTGGTGGACTCGGTGATCGTCCCGGAGGTCAGGGACATGCCCGCCGCCAAGGCGATCGAGACGCTGAAGCAGGCCGGACTGGTCGTCGAGGACCCGGAGACGGCCACCGCCAAGGGTCTGGTTCAGACACAGGAACCCGCCGCGGGCCAGGAGGTGGCGAAGGGGACGAACGTGCAGCTCACCGTCGCCCGGGCGTCGTCGATGCCGCAGGATCTCGGCGACCTGGGCGACGGCAGGAAGTTCGGCGGCATCCATCTCGGCTACCTGCCCGACGGGCTCGAATGGGGCAAGTGGTCGGGCAAGAACGGCTTCGGCAAGACGAGCTATACGACCACTTTCAAGGAGCCCGGACAGGAAGAAGGCTTCTACGCCGTTCAGGTGGTGGTGTTCGCGGATGAGGCGAGCAAGGAGATCACGGAGCGGCTGGCCAGGTACCCCGATGAGGGCGCCGAAACCCTCGACGTTTCCGGCAAGCGGGCCTACCTGACAAAGGTCACCGAAGGCGGCGAAGTCGCCGCCAAGGGCGACGACGTCTCGACGAGCACCATCGGCTGGACGCTGCGCAAGGGGCTGGCTGTCGAGGTGTACATCAGCCCGGACTATTCGAAAAAGGTCGACGCGCAGGTCGAGTTGAAGAAGATCGCCGAAGGGATCGAACCCGTCGAGTGAACGGGTGGTACGGGTGAGATCAGACCGGGGATCTACCGTGCATGATGCCGGAGGGCGGGACCAGTGGGCAGGCACTCCGCGCGATGCTGGCGTTCCTCGCGCTCGGGGTCACCGCCTCGATCATCTACGGGCTGTTCTCCTCCGGATTCGGGCGGGTCCATCCCGTACCGGTGGGGGCGCCCTCACTGGTACGGACCGGCGGGCCTGCACCGGTCGCGGGTGGGGCGACTGCCCCCGCGCCCGCGCCCGCACCTGTCCGGGGCGCGAGCGTCACCGCTTCCACCCGGATCGCGGTGGTCTCGAATGACTTCTGGCTCACCTACCTGCCCGCCGGGCTGGATCGCGCCGACGGGGGAGCGATCGAACCCGACCAGGGCGCCTGGGCCAGATTCGCCCCCAAGACGAAGTCGGGCGGGTACGTCGAGGTGCGGGTCGAGCACGGCCCGGTGGCCGCCGACTGGCTCACCTACCAGCGGCGGATCTCGCTGCGAACCCCCAGGGACACCACCGTCCGCGGCAGACCCGCCCTGGTCGGCAGGTATCCCGGGGGTGGCCTGATGATCGTCTGGCTGGAGCGGGCGGGCACCGGAGCGTCGGTCCGGGTCAGCGAATCCTTGGGTGAAGAACTCCTTCGTGTTGCCGCCTCGGTCAAGGCTCCTGTAGGAGACTAGGGACCTTTTCTGCGGTATCTCACTCGAAGTCATGGGGGACTGATGCGACGCCTGGCAGCGGTCTTCCTCACGTTCGCGCTGACCGCGTGCGGTGGACCCGCCGTGCCGGAGGCGGATCAGGGGACGAACACAGCCACACCTGAACCAAGCCGGGCCGAGCTGACGAACACCTCTCTGACCTGCGATTCCGGCGAGCTCGACATCGTGAACCTGCCCGCGGGGGTGGAACGCGCGGGCACGTTCGCGCGGGTGAAGTCACTGCGCGCGCGGCTCAAGGTGAGGGGCGTGCGGTGGCGCAAGAACGACGAGGAACTGCTCGTCGCCGTGGTGTGCGGGGTGCATGGCGCCGAACGGTTCGCCACGCTGGTCAGCCGGTCGAGCCTGGGCGCGTACCACGGCAAGCCCGCCCTGCGCTGGCGCACGCGGGGCGGGCTGAGCAACTTCATGTGGCTGGAACGGCCGGGCACCGCGGTCTACATCGGCGCCACGCCCGGACTGGCCCGCGACATCGAGAAGGTGGCCGCGGGAGTCGGCTGACCCCTCACAACCTGCGGCTAGTGGGCTTCGGCGAGGAGCTTGGCCAGGCGGCTGACGCCCTCCGCCAGGTCGTCGTCCCCCAGGGCGTACGAAAGTCGGAAATATCCGGGCGTGCCGAACGCCTCGCCCGGAACCACCGCCACCTCCGCCTCCTCCAGGATCAGCTCGGCCAGCTCGGCCGACGACTGCGGCCGACGGCCGCGCAACTCCTTGCCGATCAGCTCCTTGACCGAGGGGTAGACGTAGAACGCCCCCTTCGGCTCCGGGCAGACCACGCCCGGGATCTCGTTGAGCATCCGGACCATCGTCCGGCGGCGACGGTCGAACGCCTCACGCATCTCCGCCACGGCCGACAGGTCGCCGGAGACGGCGGCCAGAGCGGCCATCTGGGACACGTTCGAGACGTTGGACGTGGCGTGCGACTGGAGGTTCGTCGCGGCCTTGACCACGTCGGACGGGCCGATCAGCCAGCCCACCCGCCAGCCGGTCATGGCGTACGTCTTGGCCACGCCGTTGAGGATGACGACCCGGTCGGCCAGCTCGGGGACGGCCGTGGCGATGCTGGTGAACTCCGTTCCGTCGTACACGAGATGCTCGTAGATCTCGTCGGTGACGACCCAGAGGTCGTTGGCGGCGGCCCAGCGGCCGATCGCCTCGGTCTGCTCGCGTGAGTAGACGGCGCCCGTCGGGTTGGACGGCGAGACGAACAGCAGGACCTTGGTGCGCTCGGTGCGGGCCGCTTCGAGCTGTTCGACACTCGCGAGATAGCCGGTCGTCTCGTCCGTGACGACGTCGACCTGGACGCCGCCGGCCAGCTTGATCGCCTCGGGGTAGGTCGTCCAGTAGGGGGCGACCACCAGGACCTCGTCGCCCGGGTCGAGCAGCGTGGCGAACGCCTCGTAGACGGCCTGCTTGCCGCCGTTCGTGACCAGGACCTGCGACGCCTCGACCTGGTAGCCCGAGTCGCGCAGCGTCTTGGCGGCGATCGCCTTCTTGAGCTCGGGCAGGCCGCCGGCCGGGGTGTACTTGTGGAAGCGGGGGTCGTGCGCCGCCGCGACCGCCGCCTCGACGATGTAGTCCGGCGTCGGGAAGTCGGGCTCGCCGGCGCCGAAGCCGATGACCGGGCGGCCGGCCGCCTTCATCGCCTTCGCCTTGGCGTCCACGGCGAGGGTGGCTGATTCGGAAATCGCGGAAATTCTGGTGGAGATACGAGGTCGGGTGGACATGGGTCCATGCTGTCACGAGCCCCGTGACCTGGGCGATCGACTTTTGGTTCGACGTAGCGGGCATTACCCCGATACACTTTCGCCTGGTCGTGCCGCCGCATGTCGACGTGCGGTTCGGTCCAGGCAGTGAGCTGATCAGGGTAGTGTGGTTGGCGACATAGGGCACTGGCGCAATTGGTAGCGCACCGGTCTCCAAAACCGGCGGTTGGGGGTTCGAGTCCCTCGTGCCCTGCGAGTGCGGTCCGCGCAATGGCGTGTAAGCGCGCCGCAAACTGCGTTGGATACGACAGATTCAGGTGAGGACTGTGGCGATCGACACGCGCGGCGAGACCGCAGGCAAGCCTAGTGGCGAGAAGAAGACGCGCACCTCGCCGGCTCTTTTCTACCGGCAGGTAGTCACCGAGCTGCGTAAGGTCATCTGGCCGACACGCAAGGATCTCATCACTTACACCACGGTCGTTCTGGTATTCGTTCTGATCATGGTTGGGATCGTGTACGGGCTCGATGCCGCGCTCGGCTGGGCCGTCCTCCGCGTCTTCGGCGGATCCTGATCCGGACGCCGCCGGTTTCGGCCGACGGGGTAGCCATTCGATTCGACGAAAGAGGAAAAGTCACCGTGTCCGAGTCTTCAGTGCCGGCGGACGAGTCCCGCGAGGAGTGGGACACCGAGCCGGAAGAGGCCGCCGAGGCCACTGAGGAGACCGTCGACGAGTTCGACGCCGACGTCGCGGACAGCGACGAGAGCGACGAGGACGAGGTCGCCGACGAGGCTCCCGCCGTCGACGAAGACGGTGACATCCTGCCCGACGTCGACCCGGTCGAAGAGTTCAAGCGCTCGCTCCGTGGTCAGCTCGGCGAGTGGTACGTGATCCACTCCTACGCCGGCTACGAAAACCGGGTGAAGTCCAACATCGAGAGCCGCAACGTGTCTCTCAACATGGAGGACTACATCTTCCAGGTCGAGGTGCCGACGCACACCGTCCAGGAGTTCAAGAGCGGCAAGAAGGTGCCGGTCAAGGAGCGGGTGCTGCCCGGCTACGTGCTGGTGCGCATGGAGCTGACCGACGAGTCCTGGGCCGCCGTGCGTAACACGCCCGGCGTGACCGGCTTCGTGGGCCTGTCCAACAAGCCGAGCCCGCTCAACCTCGACGAGGTCGCCAAGCTGCTGGCGCCCGAGCCGACCGAGGAGAGCAAGAAGACCTCGGCCAAGACCAGCACAGGACCGACCGTCGAGTTCGAGATCGGCGAGTCCGTCACGGTCATGGACGGCCCGTTCGCCACCCTGCCCGCCTCGGTCAGCGAGATCAGCCCCGAGTCGCAGAAGCTCAAGGTGCTCGTCTCGATCTTCGGTCGTGAGACTCCGGTCGAGCTGTCGTTCAACCAGGTCTCGAAGATCTAAGACGATCACGTAAGCTGATATGTCGTCCCCACACGCGTGGACGGTGACCCCTGTGTTCTGGGGTCCGCACGCCCGTGGGGGTTTGCAACACCATTCTCAGGACCCGGAGAAGGATCATGCCTCCAAAGAAGAAAATCGCGGCGCTGGTAAAGGTGCAGCTGCCCGCTGGCCAGGCCACGCCCGCGCCGCCGGTCGGTACCGCCCTCGGCCCGCACGGCGTCAACATCATGGACTTCGTCAAGCAGTACAACGCTGCCACGGAGTCCCAGCGGGGCAACATCATCCCCGTTGAGATCACGATCTTCGAAGACCGCAGCTTCACCTTCATCACGAAGACGCCCCCGGCGCCTGAGCTGATCAAGAAGGCTCTGGGCCTCGACAAGGGCAGCCCGGTCCCGCACAAGGAGAAGGTCGGCAAGCTCAGCCGCGAGCAGCTCCGCACCATCGCCGAGACCAAGATGCCGGACCTCAACGCCAACGACATCGCCGCGGCCGAGAAGATCATCGCCGGCACCGCCCGGTCGATGGGCATCACCGTCGCCGACTAAGACCTTCCCGATCCGCGGGAGGGCCAGCACCTTGGCCCACACCGCGATCCGTGGGAGAGCCGCTTTCCGGCTCATGCCCACACCCGATCAGTGGGAGGGCCGCACACCGGCCCGCACACCACAAGGAGACAGACATGAAGCGCAGCAAGGCGCACAAGGACGCGTCGGCCAAGGTCGACCACGACAAGCTCTACGCCCCCGTCGAGGCCGCGAAGCTGGCCAAGCAGACGTCCACCACCAAGTTCGACGCCACCGTCGAAGTGGCGCTGCGACTGGGCGTCGACCCTCGCAAGGCCGACCAGATCGTGCGCGGCACGGTCAACCTCCCGCACGGCACCGGCAAGACCGCCCGGGTCCTGGTCTTCGCCACCGGTGACCGTGCCGAGGCGGCCCGCGAGGCGGGCGCCGACATCATCGGCGCCGACGAGCTCATCGACGAGATCGCCAAGGGCAACCGGCTCAGCGAGTTCGACGCCGTCGTCGCCACCCCTGACCTCATGGGCAAGGTCGGCCGCCTGGGCCGTGTCCTCGGCCCGCGTGGCCTCATGCCCAACCCCAAGACCGGCACCGTGACGCCCGACGTCGCCAAGGCTGTGACCGAGATCAAGGGCGGCAAGATCGAGTTCCGTACGGACCGGCAGGCCAACCTGCACTTCATCATCGGCAAGACGTCGTTCAACGAGCGCCAGCTCATCGAGAACTACGCCGCCGCCCTCGACGAGGTGCTCCGGCTCAAGCCGTCGGCTGCCAAGGGTCGTTACCTGAAGAAGGTCACCTTCTCCACGACCATGGGCCCCGGCGTCCCCGTCGACCCCAACCTCACGCGCGGCCTGACCGCTGACCTGGACGCGTAGCAGGCACCGACCGCCAGAAGCCCCGCTTCCGGCGCTCATCGCACCACCTGGCCCCCGCCGACTTCGGCGGGGGCTTGTTGCGTTCTCGGGCTCGCTTCGGACGGCTGGCGACCACACGCCCGTTGCTCGTCGCTGCGGCGCGTTCCCTCTGGGCGGCGTGCGCTGTGGCGTGTGCTGGACGCAGAGTCGTGCGCCCCGTAGGTGGTTTTGGATGCGGTGCGCCTCCATGGAGGCCTCCACGCGTGCGGACGTTGTCCGCTCTGCGGGTGCCGTCGGATGCGGCGCGCTTATGGGCAGCCTCCGCCGTGGGCGCGCCCCTATGGGCAGCCTCCGCCGTGAGGGCGCCCTATGGGCAGCCGTCCGCCGTGGCGCGCGCTTGTGCGGTCGCCGTGGCCGCCGCGGCCCTATGGGCAGTTGGCGCGGCTCCTTGGGACCTCCGCCGTGGTGTGCGCTCGTGCAGTCGTCGCCACCGTCGCGTCCCACAGGGCCTTGTGGGTGGGCTCCGTTGCGGCGCTTCCCCGTGGGTGGTCATTCGACGTCACGTGGCTTGCGGTTGGCGTGTGCCTTGTGGGACTCCCTGGTGGGGTGTGTCTGATGAGCGCGATCTCGTACGGCCGGTGGGGAAACCGGGGGGACGAGTACCGCATGCCGTGACGTACACGAAAGAAAGATCAGAGCACCATACAAAGACAGACGCCGAGGCAGCGAGCACGTTGACCCGCGCGGGAAAGTGGGTCGGGGATGACCCTGGGTTTTCCCTGAAAAGTCAGGGGAAGACGGCAAATCGGGTCACCGACACGTAGGGTCAAAACATGCTGAAGCGCAGAATTTCTCTCGCTACCGCCGCGGCCGGTGCCGCTCTGGTCGCGGTAACGGTTGCCGGTTGTGGAACGAACGCGCAGCCCATCCAGGTCAATCTGGCCGCGTCAGAAGTACTCACGCAGGCCGCGCAGAAGACCGCGGAGGTCACCAGCTACACCGTCGACGCCGTCGTCGACGTCAAGCACCCCCAGGAGGGAAGCGGCAAGGTGCAGGGGCGGATGCTCTACCAGAGCAAGCCGCAGCTGGCCGTCGACCTCACCATCGACACCATCGACATGGGCGGTAAGGGTCTGCCCGGCGGAGCGCGAGCCGTGCTCCAGGGCGACGCCGTCTACGTCAAGGTCGAGGCGCTCAAGCAGCTCGTCGGCGCGGAGAAGCCGTGGATCAAGGTGCCGCTGACCGAGGTCGGCGGTCCTGGTGAGATCAAGACGTACCTCGACCAGATCCAGCAGTTCGACCTGGCGGCGGTCACCAAGATGGTGACGGCCTCCCAGGACGTCAAGGCGGCCGGCAACGAGACCGTCGGCGGGGTGGACACCACCCACTACAGCGGGACGTTCCCGGTGGACGCGGCGGTGCAGCAGCTGCCGGCTGACAAGCAGGAAGCCGCCCGCTCGAACCTGGCCGAGCTCAAGGACATCAAGTTCGACATCTGGGTCGGCAGCGATGGCCTGCCGCGCAAGGTCGCGCTGAACGGTGCCAAGGAAGGCGCCACGATGGACGCCACCCTGCTTTTCAAGGGGTTCAACGAGGCCGTCAACATCCAGACGCCGCCCGCCGACCAGATCGGTGAGCTGCCGAAGAACGTCTCCAACTAAGGACGATCGCTGAGCGGCGCCGCCTGAGTGCGGCGCCGAAAGCATCGCCGACCGAGAGCGATTTGGAAACTCGGCGACCAGGACGTACTCTGGTCGTTGCCGAAGACCGCCGGTTGTCGTCAGGTTCTCAAGACCTGGTGACCGAAGGATCCACAGTCTGTGGACAGCCCGCGCAGGTGTGATACGAGTTTCCTACACGGTCTTGTCCGTGTGTGAGCCCCGTGTGCGCCCTGCGCCCGGGGCCGTTCTCATTTCTGGGCCTTCACCGGTGGCACATCTGGAAGGAGGCCCATGGCGAGGGCGGATAAGGCGACAGCGGTTGCCGAGCTCAGGAGCGAGTTCGAAGGCAGCGCTGCGGCCGTTCTGACCGAGTACCGCGGTCTCACCGTCGCGCAGCTCAAGCAGCTGCGTGTTTCTCTTGGTGAGAATGCGAAGTTCGCCGTGGCGAAGAACACCCTGACCAAGATCGCGGCCACGGAGGCCGGTTTCGCAAGTCTTGAAGACCTGCTCACCGGTCCGACCGCGATCGCCTTCGTCAACGGCGACGTTGTCGAGGCAGCCAAGGGTCTGCGTGACTTCGCCAAGGCCAATCCCCTTCTGGTGATCAAGGGCGGCGTCCTTGACGGCAAGAGGCTGGACGCTACAGAGATCACCAGGCTCGCCGACCTCGAGTCCCGCGAGGTTCTCCTCGCGAAGCTGGCCGGCGCCATCAAGGCGAAGCAGAGTGCTGCCGCCGCGATGTTCGCCGCGCTGCCCACCAACATGGCCCAGCTGGCCGACGCCCTTCGCGCCAAGCGCGAAGAGGCGGGCGAGTAATACGGGGATTGCCGCAAAACCCGCGGTCCCGTTCCTAGTTATCGCAAGATCCATACGGAGGAAACCATCATGGCGAAGCTCAGCACCGACGAGCTGCTCGGCGCGTTCAAGGAGATGACCCTCCTCGAGCTTTCCGAGTTCGTGAAGCAGTTCGAGGAAGTGTTCGACGTCAAGGCCGCCGCCCCCGTCGCGGTTGCCGCTGCCCCCACCTCCGGTGGTGGCGAGGCCGCCGCCGTTGAGGAGCAGGACGAGTTCGACGTCATCCTCGAGGCTGCCGGCGACAAGAAGATCCAGGTCATCAAGGAGATCCGCGCCCTGACGTCCCTGGGCCTCAAGGAGGCCAAGGACCTGGTCGACGGCGCTCCCAAGAACGTCTTCGACGGCAAGGTCAACAAGGAGCAGGCGGAGAAGGCCAAGGCTGCCCTTGAGGGCGCCGGCGCCAGCGTCACCGTCAAGTAACACTTTCGAGGCATATCACTCGAAGAGCATTACCGAATCGCCCATTGTGGCGTTTCACCCCAGAAGGGGCGGCTGCACCCAGGTGCCGGGTGTGCCGCCTCTTTTGTGTTTTCTGCCTGGCCGGCGGCCGGCGTACAGAGCTCACGAGATTCTCATGGTCGTCTCATCGCAGGGCGAGAGGCCGTGTTTAGCGTTCGAGTGTGTTCAAGGATGTGCGTGTCAGAGATCGATGGGCGTTGGCCGGGCTGCTCGCCGCCACCGCGGTGCTCTACGTATGGGGGCTCAACGCCTCCGGATGGGCGAACTCGTTCTACTCGGCTGCCGTACAAGCGGGTAGCCAGAGCTGGAAGGCGTTCTTCTTCGGGTCGTCCGACGCGGCCAATGCCATCACCGTGGACAAGACGCCGGCCTCGCTGTGGCCGATGGAGCTCAGCGCCAGGATCTTCGGCCTGAACTCCTGGAGCATCCTCGTGCCCCAGGCGCTCATGGGCGTGGCGACCGTGGGCGTGGTCTATGCCGCCGTACGCCGCCGGTTCCCCGCGTGGGCCGCGTTGCTGGGCGGGGCGGTCATGGCGCTTACGCCGGTGGCGGTGCTGATGTTCCGCTTCAACAACCCGGATGCGCTGCTGGTGCTGCTGCTGACCGTCGCGGGTTACTGCGTCGTGCGGGCTCAGGAGAAGGCGGGGACGCGGTGGTTGGTGCTGGCGGGGGCGTGCATCGGGTTCGCGTTCCTGGCCAAGATGCTGCAGGCGTTCGTGGTACTGCCGGGGTTCGCGCTCGTCTACCTGATCACGGCGCCGACCACGATGGGGCGGCGGCTCTGGCAGCTCGTGCTCGCGGGGGCGGCCATGCTGGTGTCGGCCGGATGGTGGCTGGTGGCGGTGGCGCTGGTGCCCGCCGCCGACCGTCCGTACATCGGCGGCTCCCAGACGAACAGCGTCCTGGAGCTCGCGCTCGGCTACAACGGGATCGGGCGGCTGAACGGCGGCGACTACGGCGGGCTCGGCAACCTCAACCAGGAGGCCGGCTGGTTGCGGATGTTCGACACCGAGGCGGGCGGGCAGATCTCCTGGCTGCTGCCGGCGGCGCTGGTGCTCCTCGTGGCCGCGATCTGGCTGACGCGGTCGGCGCCGCGGACTGATTCCGTACGGGCCCAGGTCGGTGTGTGGGGGAGCTGGCTGGTGGTGACCGGGCTGATCTTCAGCCTGATGCAGGGCATCTTCCACGCGTACTACACGGTGGCGCTGGCTCCGGCGATCGCGGTGCTGGTGGGTTCGGGGGTGGCGCTGCTCTGGGAGCGCAGGGAGAACCGGGTGCTCGCGTTGGCGGCGGCTGTTACGGCTGGGTGGGCGTACGTTCTGCTGGCGCGTAGTTCGGAGTGGAATTCCTGGCTGGGGCCGATCGTGCTCGTCGCCGGGTTGGCGGCGGCAGTGGGGCTCCTGGTCGTCGGGCGCTACCAGGAGGTCGAAACGGGTCCGGCCGGGGTGCCTTCTGAGGGATTGGCTGGCGCGCCGACTGAAGGATCGGCGGGGGCTTCGTCCGCGGGATTGACGGGCTCGCCGTCTGGGGGATTGACGGGCGCGCTGTCTGCGGGAACTGCGGCGGTGTCGGCTGAGGGGCCTGAAAAGGTGTTGTCTGCGGGAGCTGCGGGGGAGTCGTCGGCGGGAACCGCCTGGGTGCTGTCTGCGGGACCTGCGGGAGAGCCAACCTCGGGAGTGTCATCGGAGAGGTCTGCCGAGGTGCTGTCTCGGGATCCTGTGGGGGTGCCGTCTGAGAGGCCTGCTGAGGTGCTGTTTCGGGGTCCTGTGGAGGCGTCGTCCGAGGGGCCTGGAGCGGTGCGGTCCGAGGGGCATGGAGGGGTGGCGTTTGCGGGGCGTGGTTGGTGGTCGCGGCGGTTGTCGGGGATTGTCGCCGGTGTGGCTGTCGTGGTGTGCCTGGCTGGGCCGGCCGCGTACGCGCTGGACACCGCCGCGTCCGCGCACACCGGCGCGATTCCCACGGCGGGTCCGTCGACGGGAGGTTTCGGCGGACCTGGAGGGTTCCGCGGCGGCGGGCCGAGGGCTATGGGACCGGGTGGGTTCGGCGGGGGCGGCCAGCCAGGCGGCGTCGGTAGGGGCGGTCAGCAGGGCGCCGGTCAGCCGGGTGGCACCAGCGGTAATGCGAGGTCTGACGGTATGGGCACCGGCGGGTTCGCTCGCGGCGGCCGGGGAGGCGGGATGGGTGGGCTGCTCCAGGCCGCCACCCCCAGCGCCGAGCTGACCGCCCTCCTGACGAGCAACGCCTCCGCCTACACCTGGGTCGCCGCGGCCGTCGGCTCGAACAACGCCGCCGGATACCAGCTGGCCACGGGTCAGCCGGTGATGGCGGTGGGCGGCTTCAACGGGACCGACCCCGCGCCGACACTCGCCCAGTTCAAGCAGTACGTGGCCGACGGGAAGATCCACTACTTCATCGGCGGTGGCATGGGTGGCATGCGCGGCGGGGCCGGTACGGGCGGCACAGGCGGTAGCAGCGACGCGAACGAGATCGCGGCGTGGGTGCAGGACACATTCACCGCCAGCACCGTCGGCAACACCACGCTGTACGACCTCACCGCCACCAAGTGACTGACCGCAGCTGACCCACCCCGCCCTAACTCCCAGCTGGCCGACTCCTCCCGGGCCGGCTCGCCTCAGGTGGGCTCCAGGCAGGATCGGTCCCCGGCTCCGGGTCGGTCGCTCGCCCTGGGTCGGCGACGGGTCGGCCCCAGAGTTGATCCGCTTGTCCGGGGCTGGCCCCCGGGTCGGGCCCGCTCGCCTCGGGTAGGCCCCCAGGCAGGTCCCGGCTCCGGGTCGGTCGCTCGCCCTGGGTCGGCCACGGTCGGCCCCAGAGTTGATCCGCTTGTCCCGGGCCGGCTCCTGGTCGGCCCCAGAGCCGATCCGCTCGTCGCGAGTCGGCGCCCGAGTCGGTCCGTTCACGCCGGGTCGGCTCCCAGGGCCGGTCCGCACGTGCCGTCCGCACGTGCCGTCCGCACGTGCCGTCCGCACGTGCCGTCCGCACGTGCCGTCCGCGCGGCCAGGGCACGTGTCGTCCGCGCGGCCAGGGCACGTGTCGTCCGCGCGGCCAGGGCACGTGTCGTCCGCGCGGCCAGGGCACGTGTCGTCCGTTTGGCCCGGCCGCTTGTGCCGTCCCTGCGGCCTCGCCACCTGCCTCGTGCGCGCGGCCTGGCCGTACGCTCCGTCCGTGGGGGCTCCGTCCCCTGCGCCCCAGTACGTGCGGGCGGCGCTTCTACCAGGCAGCCGGTGAACGTCAGCCGGTCACCGTGCTAGGCGGCGCGGACGCGGGCGATGGCGCTGGTGTCCATGTAGTCACGCGTGTGGACGATCAGCCCGTCCCTGACCCGCAGGATCAGCAGACCCGGCACCGTCAGCTCCTGATCGGCCACCGTGACCACCGTCTCGTGCTCCGCCACGACCACCTCCGGGTCCGTGGTCTGGCGGATGGCCACGTCGCGGATCTCCTTCACCAGCGCCTCCATGGCGCCCCACATCATCGTGTACCCCGCCCGGACCCCCTCCCTGCCCTTGAACGGCGGCAGCCCGCCGAACGGGAACTCGTGCAGACCGTCCTCGGCATAGAGATCGGCCAGCTCGTCGGCCGATTTGTGCAGCATCGCGGCGTGATAGGCGGCGACAACACCAGCAACAGACATGGGAACTCCATTTCGCTCAACGGACGTTGACTCAACGAGCGTAGAGCGGAACGAGACGAACGGTCAACGCCTGTAGAGTGAACGGCATGACGGAGTGGGTGGCGTGACCGAACGAGCGGAACGCCGTCGCAGGACCGAGCAGCGGATCCTGGAAGCGGCCAGGAAGCTCTTCGCCGACCTGGGGTTCGAACGGACCACGATCCGCGCGGTCGCCAAGACGGCCGAGGTCGACCCCGCCCTCGTCATGCAGTACTTCGGCAGCAAGCAGGACCTGTTCAGCGAGGCCGTACGCGTGGCCCCGGCGCCCGTGGCCCCGGGCGACACCGACGAACTGGTCGAACAGCTCCTCGGCAGCCTCGGCATGAAGATGGGGGAGTTGTCGCAGGGGTCCCTGGCCATGATGCGGTCGATGCTCACCCACCCGGAGGCGGCCGCGTCGGCGCGGGCCGTACTGAGCCGGCAGATTCACCAGATCGGCGAGTCGATCCCCGGCGATGACGCGCGGATGCGGGCGGCGCTGATGACGACGATCATGCTGGGCGTGACCGTGGGCCACCAACTGCTCGAACTTGACGAGCTACGCGAAGTGCCTCAAGCAGACATCGCACGAGTCCTCCGCCCAGCCCTGAAAGCGATCGCCAGCCCTCAGCCCGAATGAAGATCCAGGATCCCGTTGCTGGACTCCGTGTCTCATAACCGGCCAGTAACAAGTTATTGGAACTGGTTCCAATTCGCTCGCACGCCGCTACCGTGATGGCAAATGTGTGGTTAGAGTGTGCGGCACGTTACCCCCTGCGCATGGAAGGTGACCCGTGGGCGTCGAAGTCGTGGTCGACGGGCTGACCAAGTCGTTCGGCCGGCAGGTCATCTGGGAGGACGTCTCACTCACCCTGCCCGCGGGCGAGATCTCGGTGCTGCTCGGCCCGTCCGGCACCGGCAAGTCGGTCTTCCTGAAGACCCTGGTCGGGCTGCTCAGGCCGGACCGCGGGCACATCTGGATCGACGGCTACGACCTCGCCAACTGCAACGAGAACAAGCTCTACGAGCTGCGCCGCCTGTTCGGCGTGCTGTTCCAGGACGGCGCTCTGTTCGGGTCGCTCAGCCTGTACGACAACATCGCCTTCCCGCTGCGCGAGCACACCAAGAAGAGCGAGTCGCAGATCCGCCAGATCGTGCTGGAGAAGATGGAGCTCGTCGGCCTGCTCGGCGCCGAGACCAAGCTGCCCGGCGAGATCTCCGGCGGCATGCGCAAGCGGGCCGGGCTGGCCAGGGCACTGGTGCTCGACCCCGAGATCATCCTGTTCGACGAGCCCGACTCGGGCCTCGACCCGGTACGGACCGCCTATCTCAACCAGCTCATCGTCGACCTGAACGCCGAGATCGAGGCGACGTTCCTGATCGTCACGCATGACATCAACACCGCCCGTACGGTGCCCGACGACATCGGGCTGCTGTTCAGGCGAGAGCTGATCATGTTCGGGCCGCGCGAGATGCTGCTGTCGAGCGACGAGCCGGTGGTCCGGCAGTTCCTCAACGCCAGGAAGCACGGGCCGATCGGCATGTCGGAGGAGAAGGACGTCTCCGAGCTGGAGGCCGAGGCGCAGCAGGGCCACGACCCCGGCTCGCTGCCACCGATCCCGCCGCAGCTGATGCCGAGCGGCAACGGTCTCCGCCGCACACAGCGGCCGCCCGGCACCTGGTTGGCGGCCAACGGTGTCATCCCGCCCCAAGGCTCCTTCGTGGACGATCGCGGGCGCAACTGGCTGGAAGAGTATCCCCGCCTGATCAACGCCCACCTCAACGGCGTCAGGTAGAGATCACGACATTTCCCGACGACGTCGGCCGGTCTCTTGTCGATGAGGCCGATGAGGTCGATGAGGCCGGTGATCGGCAGGTACCCGAGGCGGCGGCTGTCGCAGGCGGTCCGGACCGGTTCGTGACCCTCGCCGGACTTGCGGGTGGGGCGGGGGAACTCCACCCGCCCTGCCGCCAGACGGGCCGAGAAGGCGCTTTCCGCAGCCTCAGTGATGGAAAGGCCGGAACGCCGCGCTGTGCGCGCAACGGGGCTCAGGGGGCCGTCTGACGGCGTTTGTCAGATGCTTCAGGGCCGGCCAGGACAAGATGCCCCGCCCCGAGAAGTCCTATGTCGCCTCTGTTGTTTCCCGGGCTGCGGGACGGATCGGCGGGTTATCATCCGCGCAACCAAGCCGGGAGGTGAGCAGACGTGGACGAACCCGCCGCCCGGCCACTCCGCGTCCTGACCGGCGTGCTCATCCTGCTGGTGGTGCTGCTCGGCGCCGCCGTGGTGTTTCTTCGCGGGCAGGATCTGGCCGAGCAGGCCAGGGCGGACGACCGGCGGGCCGCGCTCGACGCGGCGGGCGCGCACGCGATCAACCTGATCTCGCTCGACTACAAGACCGTCGACGCCGACGTGGGGCGCATCCTGGCCACCTCCACCGGCCTGGCCAAGGAGGAGTACACGGCCAACGCGGGCAAGCTCAAGTCCACCACGCTGAAGAACAAGGTCGTCCAGCACGGCGTGCTCCGCGCCACAGGGCTCGTGTCGATGACGGAGGAGACCGCGCGGGTGCTGGTCGTGGCCGACGTGGAGATCCGCTGGGACGGTTCCAAGACCCCCAAGCAGGAGCGGTTCTACCGGTGGTCGATGGACCTGGCCAAGGAGAAGGGGGTCTGGTTGGTGTCGAGGGCGGTGCAGGTGGTGTGAGAGCGGTGGTGATCGCGCTGCTGGTCCTGGTGCTCGGGCTCGGCGCGGTGTCAGGAGTGTTCTGGTACGACGCGCACGCCCTGCGCGTGGACGAGGAGGCCGGCAGAGAGGCCATGGCCGCGGCCCGTACGGTGGCGCCGGACCTGCTCTCGTACGACTACCGGACGGTCGAGCGGGATCTGGCCCGGGCGACCGAGCACACGACCGGCGAGCTGGCCAAGCACTACAAGGAGCTGTCGGCCACCCTGGTCGCCAAGGCCAAGGCGGAGAAGACGGTGCAGACGGCGACCGTCGCCGACGCGGGTGTGGAGCGGGCAGAAGGTGATCGAGTTGAGGTTCTGCTGTTCGTGAACACGGGTACGGTCAAGAAGATCCCCGGCAAGGCCGAACCACAGCAACAGGTCAGCCAGAACCGGGCCAGGCTCGTCATGATCCGGCAAGATTCGCGCTGGCTGGTGGCCGAGCTGTCGACCTTGATCGGTACGGCTTGAGTCACCGGGCGCGTCCCAATGTTCAATTGTTACCAAAAATAAGGTTTAGCGAATCCCAAGAGCCGGGTATCTGAGTCACAGCAGCACCGGTTGTCGGCATGGGTTCGACCCTCGGTGTGACGGAGCGTTAACCGTCCCCGTTCGCGGGTATCGTCTTGGGCCTGACGGTAGGCGTCCGATCACGCAGGGGAGAAAACCCAGCGTCCGGCCCCTGGGTCGGCGGAAAGTCGGGCTTGCGGGCTTGACGTTTCCGCTCGAACGGGCGATGCTGCGACCAACGTGGAGCATGCAGCGAGAGTGAAGTGGACAGGCGTGTGCCGTTCGGCTACACTGCCCCTTTGCGCTGCCCTTTGACGACCCGCTCCGCTTGCTCACGTTGCGAGGTTGTCTGGCGTGCGTGTAGTCAGTCCGCCGCGAGCCCTCGGAAGGACATCTGTTGGCAGCCTCGCGCAACGCCTCCGCCGTACCCGCTGGTCCCCGTCGCGTCTCTTTTTCGCGCATCCAGGAGCCCCTCGAAGTTCCTGACCTTCTCGCCCTGCAGACCGAGTCATTCGACTGGCTGCTCGGTAACGAGAAATGGAAGGCCCGGGTAGAGGCGGCTCGTCAGGCCGGGCGCAAGGACGTCCCGACCCAGTCGGGCCTCGAAGAGATCTTCGAAGAGATCAGTCCCATCGAGGACTTCTCGGG
>NZ_JAHKRM010000024.1 GCF_019396345.1 Nonomuraea guangzhouensis
ACAAGGGCCGGACGAACACATCCGGTGGACGAGCCACGACTACCTCCCAGCTTTCAGAGGCAGCCAGCCTGACGGGTTCACCAGCCGAGATCAATTACCCGGTCAACGTTCCGGGACGGCCCACTAGCTGACCTTGTAGGCATCCTCAAGCTCGTGCAGGCTGCCGGGCAGCGCCCCAGCAGCTGGCCAGTGTCTGCAGCGCGCGCACCACCGTGGTCCGGCCCTCGCCAAGCTCGCGAACCAACTGCGTCTCGGACGGCAGCATGTCGCCAGGTGCGTACTCGCCCGACTCGATCCGCTCCTGAATCGTCCTCATGACCTGGGCATAGTTCGGCGAGCACGCATCCCGGGTAAAGCGGGTGCATCGACGAACTGCCAGCCCTAGATTGCGTGGGGTGGATCTTTCACATCTCGGCGCGCCGATCGGTCCGATGATCCGTGTCCACGGCGGGTTCGCCAACCGGATGTACCGACTCGACACCGACCAGGGGGCATTCGCGGTGAAGGAGTTGAACCTCCTCGATCGCCGCTGGACCTACCGCGCCGAGGACGTGTTCAGGTTCGAGCGGGCGGCCTTCGCCGCCGGCATCCCGATGCCAGAGCCGATCTCGGTCAGCCACGACACGCTCGTCCACCGGTGGGTCGAGGGCGAGAAGATGCCCGAAGCACCCGTGTCGCCGGCGTACGCGTTCGAGATCGGTGAGATTCTGGCGCGCATCCACGCGCTCGACGTCGCGTGGACCCACGTCTCGATCGAGGAGCCGACGTCACGGGACTGGCCCGAACTCGCCGAGCGGGCGACGGCGACCGGACAACCGTGGGCCGGCGAACTCACCTCCCACGTCGCGACGTTCCTCGCAATTGCCCACTTCGTCGACACCTGCGAGCGACCAGGCCCCGTCGTGCTGACCCACAAGGACATCCAGCCGTGGAACCTACTCGCTCGAGCGGGTCGGCCGGTGGTGCTCGACTGGGAGCTCTCGGGGATGCTCAACCTGTCCAGTGAGCTCGGCTCGACAGCGTTGAGCCTCGCGAAGGGACCCGGCTTCGACGACATCAAGCCCGCCATCTTCCGCTCGGTTCTCGACGGCTACGTCGCAGGAGGCGGAGCGCTGCCGCCGTCGGGTCCGAGCTGGTTCGTGTTCATGATCAGCGGCTGGCTGGGGCACACGAGGTGGAACATCCTCCGCTGCCTCGCCGGTGTCGAGGCCGGCACCGGCCCTGACCTCGCGCTGTCGCACGAGTCCGTGCGCAACGGAGTGCACGGCCTCCCCGAACTGTTCGGCCGACTTCCCGAGCTCGAGGCGCTGCTCAGCTGACAGTGACCCGCTTCTGCGCCGGGTGCGCAGCGTGGCGATCCGCGCCCGGCGCCCTCGACCTACCAGCGCAGGTGATCAAAATTGGACGTTGGTCATCGTGTACCACGTCGGAGCGAATGCCAGCAGGGCCAGTGCGACCAGGACCGCGAACGACTTGAGTACGCGTGAGGTGGTGATGATCGCGGGTGCGACGGGCCTCAGCCTCCATCGTCCGACCGCGATGAACGCCGCGACGCCTCCCAGCACCAGATTCGTGGGCACCAATTCGTATTCACCGCGCTTGATATGAAAACCAGCCGCGAGGATCATCGTCAGCGTCAGGCCGACGGCGGCGAGCGGCGCCAGCTTCGGTTTGACTCCCGTCATCGTCGGCAGGATCAGGCCGACGCCGCCAAGTACCTCAAGGACCCCGATGAAGACGATCAGGGACTGCGGCACCGCGGCGTACCAAGCCACAGCCTGGGGTGCTGCCGCATACAGAGCTTCGTCGTACAACAGCACTTTGCCGAAACCGCTGCCGGCAAAGAAGAAGCCCCACAACGCTTGCAGTGACCAAAGTGCGCCGTTGAGCGTGAACTTCGTTCCGCGCCCCTTGGGCTTATCAATGTCCTTGACGCCGAAGAGGTTCTCGCTGACGTGCTGGTTCATGTTCTGTCACTACCTTTTCTCATCGGGTTGGTGGTGATCGGTACGTGGTGACAGGACTCATGCGACCACCGCAGCGAGGTCGCGCGCATCGTCCGTGGGACAGGGTGGGACACGCGAGGCGCTGTCCAGCTGCGAAAACAAGAGTTATTACCGCGACTGCGGACTGGGACGGTTCCCGCGTCGCGGGTATCGAGCATCCATGATCAGGTGCCCGTGAGGCTCGTGGACTACGGAAAGGCGCCGGTGTCGTCGTTGCTGACCGCGGTGAAGTACGAACGCACGGCTGCCACGTTGCGAGGCAGGCGTATCCGGAAGGTCGTCTATTACCCCTTGACGGGCGGGGAGGACGGTTGCGACGTCGTGGAGTGGGACTTCGGGACGTGGCACCAGCCCACCATGGGGGTGGAACTGTTCACGGACGATGGCGCTTGTTTTTCGGCTGTGTGGGGCAGCAGCTTCGACCATTACGGGCTTGAGGTCTTCCCTGAGCCGATGACCGCTCACCTGCGGATGATCGGGGAGCCAGGAGGGCCGGCGGCGGTGGACGTCACCGATCACCCACGCTGGTCGAGCCTGGTCGGCAGAAAGCTCACCTGCGTCGACATCGCCTGGTCCCAAGACCCCGTCCGGACGCCGTACGCGATCAGGTTGTGCTCACGGGAGAAGTCGGTGTGGATAGCCGCCGGGGAACCGGCGGAATGGCCGCCAACCGACGTCTACTACCTGGGTACCGACGATGTCATGGTCATCTTCACCGCCGAGTTCGCGGCCAAGGTGGGCATCCCCTCTGTCGGCTGACCAGCAGGGCCTCGCGAACACCATCCCAGGTGATCTTTTCGGTCACGTTACTCGGGATCGTCGGGATGACCCGACTAACCCGAGCCTGTCATGCCTGCCAGTTCTGTTAGCCGGCGTTCGAGGAAGCGCCGTTCGGCGCCGTCGTCGGTGAGTTGTCTGGCACGTCGATATTCGTCACGTGCCTCGTCGATGCGCCCGAGGCGGCGCAAGAGTTCGGCCCTGGTCGAGTGCAGGTAGCGGAAGTCATCGAGACCGAGTCGGTCGACGAGGCGCAGCCCGGCCTCAGGGCCTTCGGTCTCAGCGATCGCGATGGCGCGGTTGAGCTCCACGACGGGCGAGCCGGTCAGGCGGGCGAGCTCGCCGTACAGCGCCGCGATCTGCGCCCAGTCGCATGGCACCTCGGCGTGCAGCGACGCGATGGCGGCCTGCAGGACGTACGGCCCGTGGGCGCCGAGGGCGAGCGCGCGGTCGAGTTCGGCGCGTCCAGCGGCGATCTGCTCGGTGTTCCAGCGTGACCGGTCCTGATCGGCGAGCAGCACGAGTTCGCCGTCGCAGAACCGCGCCTCGCGACGGGAGTCGTGCAAGAGCATCATCGCCAGCAGCCCGCGAACTTCGAGGTCGTCCGGTAGTAGTTCGGCAAGCGCGCGTCCCAACCAGATTGCTTCTGCCGCGAGCTCGTCGCGGCCGCCGTAACCCTCGTTGAAGATCAGGTAAACGACGGCGAGAACGGCGTCGAGACGCTCGCGGAGCAGGTGAGCCGGTGGCACGCGAAACGGGATCCCCGCAGCTTTGATCTTGCGCTTGGCACGCACCAGCCGCTGCGCCATCGTCCGCTCCGGTACCAGAAAGGCACGAGCGATCTCGTCGGTGCTGAGCCCGCCCAGGGTGCGCAGGATGAGCGCCACCTGCGCCTCGATCGCGAGCGCCGGATGACAGCAGGTGAAGATGAGCTCCAGGCGCTCATCGGGAAAGGTGGGGGTGTTCATCTGCACCTCAACACGATCGCCGCCAACGAGCAGGCCGAACTTGGCCGCGAGGGCTCGATCGCGGCGGATGCGGTCCGTGGCTCGGTTGCGAGCTGTCGTCATCAGCCAGGCGCGCGGGTTGCTGGGGACGCCCTCGCGCGGCCATCGGTCGGCGGCGATCGCGAAGGCCTCCTGCGCGGCTTCCTCGGCGAGGTCGAAGTCGCCGAGGAAGCCGATCAGGGTGGCCAGGATACGGCCCCGCTCCTCACGGAAGACCTGTTCGAGCGCTAGCAATACACCTCCGAGGGGCGGATCTCGACGGCGCCGCCATAGCGTGCCGCCGGGACGCGGGCGGCAACTTCGATGGCTGCGTCGAGGTCGTCGGCCTCCAGGATGAACACGCTGCCCACGGCCTCCTTCATCCCGATGAACGGGCCATCGGTCGTCAGAATCTTGCCGCCCTCGACGCGGACCGTTGTCGCGTTCTCAGGCGGGCCCATCCGCGGCACGGAGGTGACGCCCGGCGTCAGATTGATCCCTTGGTAGTCGGCGTAAACCTGCTTCTGCTCCTCCTCGGAGAGCGCAGCCTGTCGCTCCTGCGCGTCACCCTGATAGGTCAGCATGACGTACTTCATCGCTTCCTCCTCGTCACGACCAGACAGTCACGCGGTAAGACGAACGACGAGCCAGGAAATCGACAGCTCGACGCCGGAAATCTTGACCTCCCCCGAGCCGCGCGCCCAAACGCCCGGGAACGCCGCCACGTCCCGGCGGAGCCTACCTGCGTGTTCGCCGTGCCAGCCACCATGCCGACACTCCGGAAGAAGTCATTGAACACCAGGTAGGAGGCGACCGCGTCGACGAACTGGGGGGCTGATGCCGCGTGACCGGGCAGTGCGGCATCAGGCCAGGGATTCGAGATATTTCTGGATTTCCCGCTTCTTGAAGTACTGCGCCCAGCCCGCCGGCTGCGCGTTGAACTGGGGTTCGCGGGCGGTGTGGTTGGCACCGTGCTCGACCAGCAGACGCACGATCGACAGCTCGCCAGTAGCCGCCGCATGGTGCAAGGCGGTGGCGCCGTCGGAGGTGACGCCGTTGACGCCGAAACCAAGATCGACCAGCAGCCGGACCGCTGACCAGTTGCGCGCCTCGGACATCCGCATAACCAGATCCGCATGCCGATCGCGCAACCCGGGATCGGCGGCCAGCATCGACCGTACCGACGTTTCGTCGGCGGCCTCGGCGGCTTCTACGAACTTCATTGTGTACTCCTCATATGGTCCACCGGATGGTCACGCGGTAAGACGAACGACGAGTCAGGAAATCGACAGCTCGACGCCGGAAATCTTGACCTCCTTCGAGCCGCGCGCCCAAACGCCCGGGAACGCCGCCAGGTCCCGGGCAGAGCCGCAGTCCGATCTCGCCGTCCTCGAAGGTTCCCCCTTCACCACGCCGGTTGAGGCCGAGCTACACCCCTTACCCTGGCTCTCAGCCAGGCCCACGGAGAGCCCTCGCGTATCGTTGGAGCGTCTCCCGCCACCGTTCGCTCGCCAGGACCTCGCCTTCCAGGGCCAGCTCCGCACGCGCACCCGGTGCACATATTCCGTAGATCTGGCCTGCCACCTCCGGAGCCAGCAGGTAGTCGTAGCTGAACGAGCCCTCGAACGCGAGCCATGCCACGACAGCGCCTTCGCAGGCCCGACGCAGGCACACCTCCAGGTACGCCTCCAGCTCCTCGGGAACAGCATCGAAGATCAGGTCGTACTCGAACACGTGGCGGCCCGGCAGATAGTCCTCGTCGGCCGTGAGGTCGTAGACCTTCACCTGCGAGGGCGTGACCTCGCCGTCGCGAAAGTTCACCTGGGGCGCCGCCTCGGCGGTGGTGACCACGAAGACGCTGATGACGCACCGGACACCATCCCAGGTCAGCGCCTCGGCGATCTCTTCCACTACAGACCCCACTTCACACGGTGTGCCGGGCGTTGTGGATACGCCTGCCTGCTTGAGGATGGACTTCCGCCGCTGCCAACCCTGCCCGGCGTCAAAGTCGAGGGCAAGACCGGGCCGCCCCGGACGCCGCCCTATATCGTGCCCATTCCTAGAGAGCGCTCTCTTGACACCTTGGCTGATATTGCTGGAAGGTTTCTGTAAAGTCACACCCGTGAATCCGGTGAGGTAACTCGTATGGACCGCACCCCCCGTTCCAGAACGTTGCTCGCCATCGGTGCCGCTCTCGCCACCATCATCGGGATGCTCGTCCCGATGACCGGCACCGCCAACGCCGCCCCCGCCCCCGGCCCGCTGGTCTGGTCCGATGAGTTCAACGGATCCGCCGGCAGCGCCGTCGACCAGTCGAAGTGGCGCTTCGACATCGGTGGCAGCGGCTGGGGCAACAACGAGCAGCAGTACTACACCAACAGCACCCATAACGCCGCTATGGACGGCGCCGGCAACCTGGCGATCACCGCCCGCCGGGAGAACCCGTCCAACTACCAGTGCCACTACGGCACCTGCCAGTACACCTCCGCCCGCCTGCTCACCTCCGCCACCTTCACCCGGGCCTACGGGCGGTTCGAGGCACGTATGAAACTGCCCCGCGGGCAGGGCATCTGGCCCGCCTTCTGGATGCTCGGCAACGACATCGGGTCGGTCGGCTGGCCCAACAGCGGCGAGATCGACATCATGGAGAACATCGGCCGCGAACCCAGCACCGTTCACGGCACCATCCACGGCCCCGGCTACTCCGGCTCCGCAGGCATCGGCGCCCCGTACTCGATCGCCGGGGCGTTCGCCGACGCGTTCCACACCTTCGCCGTCGACTGGTCCCCGAACCTGATCATCTGGTACGTCGACGGCGTCGAATACCAGCGCCGGACGCCGGCCAGCCTCAGCGGCAACCGCTGGGTCTTCGACCACCCGTTCTTCATGATCATGAATGTGGCGGTCGGCGGTTACTGGCCCGGCTACCCTGACAGCTCCACGGCCTTCCCGCAGACCCTGACCGTCGACTACGTCCGCGTTTATGCCCCGCCCACCAGCGGCTCCGGTGGCCAGATCACCGGCATCGGCGGCAAGTGCGTCGACGTGGCAAGTGCCGGCACCGCCAACGGCACCGCCATCCAGCTCTACGACTGCAACTCCACCGCCGCCCAGAGCTGGACGTGGAACAGCGACGGCTCGGTGCGCGCGCTCGGCAAGTGCATGGACGTCAGTGGCGGCTCCACGGCCAACGGCGCACAGGTGCAGCTCTACGACTGCAATGGCAGCGGTGCTCAAGGATGGACCTACAACTCCGGCACCGGCCAGGTAATCAATCCCCAGTCCAACAAGTGCCTCGACGCAACCGGCGCCAGCTCGGCCAACGGCACCCGGCTGCAGATCTGGGACTGCTCCGGCGGCACCAACCAGCGGTGGACACGCGCCTGACACCCACATCCTGCCAACATCACTTCCCTGTCGAGGGTCACCTTCTCCGCAAAGGGGGCTATCACGCCGAGGCCCTGGATCAGGTCTGGATCGATGTCGAAACGGCGGCCGGCGCGGTGCGAGCAGCGTCGGCCTCCGGCCAGGGCGGCGGAGTAGACGGCAGCGGGTCCTGGAACGAGCAGCAGTACGAGCACGGCGACGGTGAATATCGCTACCCTTGTTTTAATGGGATGTCTCGGATATCAAGAACGCGCTCTCTCGGGAGCATGCCGCTTCTGCCGCGGGCCGAGTACTACATTCAGAGATCTTGCGATTCGACTCTGCGACGCGGTGTAGTAGGGCCGCTGTTCCCCCGGCCCGACAACCCCGACTTCCACGCCTGGCAAGCCGGTCACCGACTCGATCCCGATGATCGGTCCTCCTAATGGCGTCCGCGCAGCGCACGACGACCAGCTTGTCGGGGGTGAGCTTGGGCGGCTGGCAGGTTGGCACCCATCCAAGGCGGCACATGGAACGCACAGGGCTCCGCCTCAGCTCGGCCGCCTACTGACCGCCAGCACCCTGCCCTCCGTGTCGCTCGGCTCAGCCTCCCCCTGCTCGAAGAGGTCGGACTTGCTCAAACGGCGGAGGCGGCTACTTAGCGGGAGGCCTGGGCAGGTGTCGCGCCTGCAATCTCCCGGTGACAAGGTCGAGATCAGCCGTCGACGACGATAACCCCATGAGAAGCTTATGCGCGCTGTTAGGCGTCGTGGCCCTGCTGCTCACGTCACCTCTGACAGGCGCGGCACGCGCACAGACCAGCGGTTCACCAGCTCAGGCGATATCCGCGCTCAAGGGCGAGTTCGCAAAGAGGAGCAGTGTGCTGTTCTCTCGGAACACCCGCCGAGGCTCGCCCTCGGACGCCAGCCTGACGGTTGCTCATGGCAAGTACCGCTTCGCCGCAAAGACAGGTGTTTACGCCGGCGATGTCACGGAGGCTTTCACCGTGGGTGACCTGGACCCGGTGCCCTCCCGCGTGGTCAACATCGGTCGCGATAGCTACACCCAAAGCGGCTGGGAAAGCCTGCCCAAGGGCAAGGAATGGAACCACTGGCGAGACAAGGACAGTTTTCTCTGGTCACAGAACCTGGTGGACGCTCTGAACCCGAAGTTCCTGCAACTGATCTCCGCCGGCGCCGAGAAAGTACCCACCAAAGACCGTTACGACGGCGTCCGCACCTCCCGCTACGACGGCACGGTGGAAGTCGGTTCTATTGGTTCGCGCCAGGTCGGCATCTACTACAGCGAGCGAAAAGAATTCTGGGACGGAGGCCGCGTCAAGTGGAAACTCTGGTTGGGCCCGGATAACCTGCCCAGGCGTTTCCAAGCCGAGATCGTGTACGAGCCCTATGGCGCGGAGCAGAGAGCTGACACCGTAAGGCTGAACGTCCTCTACAAGGGCTGGGGAACGCCTGTGCACATCACCGCCCCTCCCAAGAAGCTCGTGGTCGAAGCTGAGTAGCCACCGTCGAGGCGTCCCCAGCGTCGCCAACATCACCCCATGTCGCTGTGCCAGATGGCACCGTGATAGCACGAACGACCCCGCACCGAGCCGCTGCAGCCCACCCCAAACCGCGCGAGCAGGGGCCCCTGACCTCCTGAAACGCCATGATGCCGATCAGCACAGAACCCCCACGACTTAGGTCTTCTTGTGCGCCTTGAAAAGGGCTCTGGATCGCACCCGCTGTACCAATCCTCACGCGCACGTGCCTTGCGCTGTTTATCAGGTGATCGCTTTCCCGTCGTCGCCATCTGGACCATTATTTCGCGGTGAGTAGTCTCCAGGCTGATGTTGGTTGAGGCGGACAGAGCGGCCGACCTTGTCAGTCGTGTCCGCGTTGGCCCTGTCGGGGGCCGAGAACGTCCGTCCATTCGGCGATCATTTGCTCATCGACTATGGCGTTCCTATCCGGGTCGAACTGGCTGCTGATGAATTCGTAGGTGTCCTGGCGGAATACCAGCCGATCCTCGATTTTGTGTATCGGACCCGCGGCACTGGCTCGGACCGGCTGGCTGCGGGCGAGGACGACCACCGGATGGCCTTCCGTGTCGAACGTGCTGCTGACGATCCGTACGCCGTTGATCTGGGCCAGCATCCGATACAGGCCTGCACGCGTCTTCTGCGTGATCGGCTGAGCGAACAGGTCCGGGGCGAACCTCCACAGGAAGCTGTCCAGAGCGGATCCCTGGGGCCGGCCCACAGCTGACTTGGCGATCACGTTGCGAAGCGCGCTCGGGTCGGATGGCAGGTTCGTCAACTGATCGAACCCCATGTGATTTCCGTCCAGACCCCATTTGGTGAAGCTCTGACCGTTGTCCTCGGTGTAGCCGAGCCGCTGTGTCAACGCCGGTGCGCCGTCGGCACGCCAGTTGGATTCATCTCCAGGCGTGTCGAATGAGACCTTCGGGTCGAGGCCGATGACGGTGCGTACGAATCCGCTCCTGGAAGTCCATTGCTCCATGGTTTCGCATGCGGTGAATCGGTAGGGAAGCCCACTTGGTCGCGACGATGGCGGATTGTCCACCGAGGCCATCGGTCGCTGAACGCCGGTGCGGCACCTCCGGGTCTTCAAATGCCAGTACTTGCCGGAGACCGATTCCCGGACAGCCGCGACGTGCTCAGCTCCAGCGAGCAGGAAAGTCCTGGCGTCGAAGGGAACGGCAGTGCCGGCGTGGTTCGGAGGGGTGAGGCGGCGCTGATCGTTCGCGCCGGCAAACAAGGGAATCATCACGGCCGCCACGACGGCGACCACGACCGAAGCAATTAGCGGAAGCGGCATCCGGAGCGCCCGGTGCCTACGGACGGCCGGAGCCGGCCGTGGAGTCGCAACGATGGCAGCGATCTTCGCGTCTGAGTCGAGCGCGGTTACTTCGTCCAGGGCAACTTCGTCCAGGGCTGAGGGCTTGAGGGCAGCCACTACGTGGTCGTTGGTCATCAGCGATGTCCTTCCAGAACGCCCGTGGGGGATGTCGCCGAAGGCTCATCCTGCTTCAGCGCGCGTGCCAGGCGCCGGCGCGCACGGTGGATTCGCACGTAGTAGAGGGCTGTCGTGCAGCCGAGAACTGTCGCGGCTTGCGCCGGGGTGAGGCCGTACCAGGCGCTCAGGATCAGGATTTCGGCATCTTGCCCCGACAGGGAAGCGAACGCGGCCAGGACGGCTTCGCGCTCGACCACCAGGTCACCGATGTCCCAATCCGCCACGTCGCGCTCATTGGTGAGCTGCGCTATCCGCTGGGCGATCGTCTCGTGTCTGCGGCCGGCGGCAAACTGTTTGAGCCGGTGGTTCCTGGCTACTCCCAGCAGCCAGGGCAACGGATCGTCCTGCGGCACCGCGTCGAGCTTGCGCCATGCCGTCATGAATGTTTCGTTTGCGATATCTTCCGCCACGCTGCGCTGGCTGTAGGCGAGCGCGTAGCTGAACACCTTCGCGTAGTTGCTCTGATATATGAACGTGAAGCGGGCGACTTCATCGCTGTCATTCGGATCGTGGAGGCTGTCGTTCGTCACGCCACCACCACCTCTCGAGTGCGCTGCCAGGTCTGATACCGGGTAACCTCGCGCACACCCGCATTTCTTACACGCCGCACCAGAAATTTAGATCGATTCACGGCTATCGGGGATCACTTGCCACTGGCCCACCAGGCGATCACCGCGGACATGTCCGCCATAAGGTGGGCTCAACACCACAGTGGACACCGGATGGGAGCACAACGGTGATGAACGAAGCTGTCGCCACAGCATCCAAGCAAGTAGTGGAACGCTATTTCGACATGTGGAACACCGGCGATGTCTCCGCCGCCTCAGCCATCCTCAGCCAGGACTGGGTCGACCACGCCCACCCCGAGGTGGCCGGCCCTGCAGCGGTGGAACGCGCGATCAAGCAGATCAAAGCAGCGCAACCAGCCCTCCACTTCCACATCGAACGCATCCTTGCTGACGCTGATCGGATCGCAGCCATTGGCAGCGTTCGCCAAGGACAGGACCTCAGCACGCCAGGGACCGGCATGATCTGGCTGGTTCGGATGGCGGATGGACAGATGGCCGAAATGTGGACATATCGCAGCACCACCTGACGATCAACCCCGCGGGAAACTGAGAAGCGCCCGGTTGCAGAAGTAGACGGGCATGTCGGCGGCGATGGTTGCTGTAGTAGCAGATCCCGCATGGCATCGAGGAGTGCATGTAAAATGAAGGCATGCCTAGGAACATGCAGATCCGCGATGTTCCCGACGACATCGCCGACGCGATCGCAACCCGAGCCCGTGCCAAGGGGCAGTCCGCGCAGGCCTACATGCTGGGTCTGCTGGCGGCGGATGCACGCCGTTCCCGCAACATCGACCTCATCGCCCAGTTCGAGGGGCGTGACGACGGTATGCACAGCGCTCCAGGGCAGATCGCCGAACTCGTTCACCTGGCACGAAACGAGCGGGAGGAGCAACTCGCTGACGACACTGGAGACTGCCCGTGCTCGTGATCGACGCCTCCGTCATGATCAATGCACTTGCCGATGACGGAGAGGCCGGCCGTGCCGCACGCAAGGCCATCATGACCGATCCCGCCTGGATCGCGCCTGCCCACATGCCCAGCGAAGTCGCCCACGTCGTCACCCGCCTCGTCAGGCAAGAACTGATCACACAAGCGCGTGGATGGACCGCCTTTGAGGCGCTCTCCCGGGCCGAGATCGAGTTGGTGGACATCCGGCCTCTCCTGCCTCGCATCTGGGAACTGCGCAGCAACGTCAGGGCTTACGATGCTGCCTGCGTGGCGCTGGCCGAGGCTGAAGGTTGCACCCTGGTCACCGGTGATGCCAGGCTCGTGAGCCTCCCCGTGGTCGTCGACTGCGATATTCGTCTGGTCTAGCGCCTGAAGAGACCGGGCGGAAGCAGGGGCCACGGGCGGTCAACGCGATGGCAGGCGGCGCGTCATGACGCCGATGAACTGCTCGTCCCGCACGAAGCCGAACTCCCGGGAATCCCAGCTGGTGTCCGGGTTGTCGCCCAGCCGGCTGTAGAAGAACTCGCGGCGGTGGATCTGCTCGATGTCCCACTGCATGGTGGCCCGTCTCCGCGTCAGCAGCAGTTCGGCGACGAGTGCCGGGATGGCGGCCAGCAGTACCAGCAGCAGTACCAGGGCGGTCATGGCGGGGCTGAGGATCAGAAGGGAGCCCACGAAGCCGATGAGGGACAGGACTCCGTTCAGGCTTCCGCAGATTCCGCTGACGAGGTCGCCGGTGCTCCCGGCGCCCTCCTGCGCGAGGCGCAGCCGGTCGAGGAACACCGGATCCTCGAAACGCCGCAGGCCGACCTGCCGCTCGGCCGCCGCGAACAGCCGGTCGATCGCCTCGGCTCGCGCGAGGCGTCCGGTCTGGGCGCGCAGATAGCGGCCGATCCCGGGGAGCGCGGCGGCGGACAGGGCCTCCACGGCGGCCGAGGCCAGGTCCCGGATCCCGGCCTGTCGGCTCCCCGGGTCGCTCATGCTGTCGATGCGGCGGAAAGATCCTCCAGGCGTCCGCCCGCGGCGACGACGCGGTGATCGGAGCCGAGCAGGTAGAGCGCCGGGGTCCAGGTGTTCTGGAACGCGCCTGCCACCGGGCCGTCGTAGTTCTCCACGACCACCCGGGCCACCGGCGTGAGCGCTTCGACCGCCTCCGCGTCGTCCCCGGCGACCACCGCCAGCACGTTCTCCCGTCCGAGGGTGCGGGCATGCTCGGTGAAGCGGGGAAGCAGTTTGTGGCAGGGTTCGCAGCCGGCGGAGAAGAATCCGACCAGGCCGACGACCGTATCGTGGGACACCAACTCGCCGGCGACGGTCACGGCGGCGAACTCGCCGACGAGCGAGCCAGGCCGCAACGTGAGGGGCGGCCCGGCATGCTGGACGCCTCCTCCACCCGTCTGCCTCAGCCGGCGGATCAGGCTCAGGGTGAGCAGCAGATTCAATACGCAGAGCAGACCGATGAGCACGATGGCGGCGGTCAGGTAAGGCATCAGGTCGTTCCTCGCGAAGAGATCGACGATGTCGTCGAAAGAGGCGATCAGTATCGCCCCGATGAGCCCCCGCGGCACCTGTCTGAGCCGCGCCGCCAAGGGGGCGGCGGATGTACCGACGTTCTGTCCCCGTCGGCGTGCGGGCGGGCGGCGGCCGACCGCCATCCACGGAGCGCCTAATACAGCCGTATCAGCACTTGCCAAAGGCAACCCTGGTCCAGGCAGCACTGACGGAGGTACCTGGTGCCACCCGAGCAGTTGTAGTAGTTGCTGCAGCCGGCCTCAACGGTCAACGAGACCGAGCATGGTGTCTCCTCTCTGGCCCTGCGGGGCGAGATCGTGATGATCACGATGATCCGGTCTTCCGAATTACGGCGCAACGGTCAAGATTAATTTCCTCGACAATGATCAGAAGGTACAGGGTTTCGTAGTTTCGGGCCAGATATATCGCACCATATTTGTGACCGAAAGTCCGGCTGGACGCCTCCGACCACAGCGGCGCCCGCGTTCCGGCCGGGCGAGTGGCGGGTGATCGTCCAACCCATGTCGTACGAGGGCATCGGACCGTTCCTGCGCCGCCCCCAACCGGGGGATATTTGCCGATAAATCATGGTAATTACTCGCATCCATCTCCCGCGAACAACTACAAGCCAGGCATATCTGAGCCGCCGGAGTTACCAATAAATCCCACCGGCCACAGTTGAACCCTTTTTCCACGATTCTCCTCGCTTCCCTCCACCCGAATTCCGAAGATGGAGCGGAAAAGGAAATACGCCCACAAGAGGAGGCCGGGAGATTGACTGTCACATGGGATGTCGTCTTCGCTCAGCTCATCCGCAGAGAACGGCAGGGCTACTGGGGCAACTGGTCGCTCAACCCGGCGATCACCCCCGGCGCCGTCGGTGTCCTGGACCCGGGCACCGGGGCGTTCACGCCGGTCGGGATGGCCATCCCCGGCCTGACCACCACATCACGGCCGATCTCACAACGGTGGTCGGTCATGTCCGAGCACGTGTCCCGCAAGGAGATCGACCTCGGCGCCGACGGAACGGTCATCGACCCCGACACGGGGACCAAGGTGAATGCGGAGATCACGGTCTCCTGGAGTCTGGAGCAGTCCGGATCGATGTTCTCGGAGTTCGCGGTGACCTCGGAGGAGTTCCTGGACCTGAGCCTGCTCAGAAGTCAGCTGGAATGGCTGGAAGCGACCGCCGAAACGCACAACATGAGCACCGGCCACCGGATCAGTCAGGGCTTCGGCGTTGTCACGAGCGTGATCTGGGCCAAAAGCGGCCTGAACATCGCGGCGCAGTCGGAGAACACGACGTTCTCCCTCAGCGGATCTGTCGGCGCGGTCCACGACCTGCTCGGGCAGGGAAAAGGACAGGGATCGTTCGCGACCGCCTCCGCCGACAAGAGCGTCTCTCAGCACCTCTGGCCGGAGACGCCCGAATCTCTGGCCCCATGCCCTGCACCCATCGCCTACACTTTCGCCTCGTTCGACGGCAGGACGGTGATGGAGAGGTGGACGGGCGTCCTCGGCTCCTTCGAGCTGCTGCTGAACAGCGTCCCCGGCTGCACCTATGTCGTGAATGCGAGCCTTACCTACGACACCGTGACCAGAACCGCCCTGATTCCCGCCGGGCTCAGTGCGACCTTCGGGGCAATCCCCCTCGATGCCACCAACCTGGTTCTCGATCTCGCCTTCAAGGGCGTCTTCTCCGACGAGCACCACCGCTTCGAATGGAACACCCCGCTGGGCCAGTGGGCCGGCGGCGTACGCCAGATCGACCTCAGCGGCGTCTGGCCGGGCAGCACCTCAGCGCTCGACGTCCAGTCGGGCAACCCGCACTGAACTCCAACAGGTCGGTGAGGCAGGGCTTTCGGCCTCAACTGCCGTATCGCTACCATCGGGCACTAATCGCCTACTTTGGCGATTTTAGGCATGAGCGCATCGACCGGTGAGGAGTGTCCGGCACGTGGCTGGATTGGGCAGGGCCGGGCGGCGAAGAACACGGACCGTGGGCGACGAGAACGGGTTACCGGAGTCGACCAGTGGCCGTCCGCGTCGACCGGCCGGTGGCCGCCGGCTGCCCCTGCGTACGGTGCTGATCATTGTGGTGTTCGTACCGACGGTGACTTTCGCCCCGCTGTTGGCTTCGGGCATGTACCAACTGTTCAGCCAGTGGCAGGCGGAGAAGGCCCAGATGGATCTGGCCACCACTACCGTCGGCAGACCCGCCGCGAACCTGTTCTTCACCCTTGACCAGGAGCGGCGACTCACCGCGGAGGCACAGGCCGACCCCCGTAGCGGCGCCCGTGACGAGCTCGCCAAGCAGCGCGCGGTGACCGACAAGGCCGTGAGCGTCTTCCGTCCGCTGGCGGCTCTGGACGCCCCCGACGGCCAGGAGGGGCTCACCGAGGCCGTCACCCGGACCGTACGCAGCCTCGGCCCCCTCGACCAGCAGCGCCAGGCGGTGGACGGCGGTTCGGGCGGCGCGCAGAAGGCGTTCGACTTTTACACCGGTGTCATCGAGGCCGACCTCGGCGTATTGACCGCCCTCAGCCACACCGAGCACGGCGAGGTGGGCACCAAGGCGCAGACACTGGTCGACCTCTTCTGGGTCATCGACATGCTCGGCCGCGAAGACGCCGTTCTGGCCCGCGGCTGGGACACCGGGCACCTGACGAAGGACGAGTGGGACCTGGTCGCCGACGCCATCGGCACCAAGGAGCACCTCCTGCGGTCCCGGGTGGCCCCCAGCCTCCTGGCGAACGAGAGCCAGTACGGAACGCTGACGGCCAGCAAGGCGTGGCAGGCCATGACCGCTCTTGAGGAGCGGCTGGTCACCTCCGGGACCGGCGGCGAGAGCGGCCAGGTGTCGCTGCGCGAGGTCGGCGGCGCGTGGCGTTCCTCGGTGGACACGATCTCCCCGCAGCTGCTGGAAGTCCTCAGCCGCCGGCTCGAGAACGTCAGCCAGATCGGCTACGCGCACGCCCGCACACTCTTCGTGGTCTTCATGAGCGTCAGCAGCGTGGGCCTGCTCGCCCTGATCCTGGTCGTGTTCACCAGCTGGCGCCTGACCGCCATCCTTCGGCGGCGCATCCTCCGCCTGCGCGAGGAGGCCCAGGAACTCCAGGAGCGGCTGCCCGATGTGGTCGCCCGGCTGGAGCGCGGCGAGGACGTCGACGTGGACGCGGAAGTACACATGGTCGAGCCCACTCCCGACGAGCTCGGCGAGCTCGGGCAGGCCCTCAACCTGGCCAGCCGCAGCGCGGTGCTCACTGCCGTACGGCAGGCCGAACAGCACCGTGGCTTCCAGCGCATGCTCCAGCGCATCGCCCGCCGTACCCAGATCCTCATCGGTCTTCAGCTGAAGAAGCTTGACGAGATGGAGCGCAAGCACGAGGACCCCGAGGTGCTGGAGGGCCTGTTCGACCTGGACCACCTCACCGCCCGGCTGCGCCGCTACGAGGAGAACCTGGTGATCCTCGGCGGCGGCCAGCCGCAGCGCCGCTGGCGCAAGCCGGTGCGCCTGCTCGATGTACTGCGCGCCGCCCAAGGCGAGGTCCAGGACTACCGACGGATCCTGATCGAGGTCCAGGGCGAGCCCTGGATAGCCGAGCGCGCGGTGGGACCGCTGGTCCACGTCCTGGCGGAGCTGATGGAGAACGCCACCGCCTTCTCCAAGCCACCGACCCCCGTCGAGGTACGGGCCGCACTGGTCAGCCGGGGCATCGCCGTGGAGATCGAGGACCGCGGCCTGGGCATGGAGCCCGAGCAGTACGTGGCCGCCAACGCCCTGATGCAGTCGCCGCCGCAGCTCGATGTGATGACCCACGCCGATGATGTGCGGCTCGGCCTGTACGTGGTCGCACGGCTCGCCGCGAGCCTGGGACTCAAGGTGACGCTGCGGACGTCGGCCTTCGGCGGCACCCGGGTCATCGTGCTGCTGCCGACGTCGCTGGTGGTGGAGCGCCCCCGGGTGGTACCCCAGCCGGCCGCGCCCCCCGAGGAGGCCCCCACCAGGCCGGAAAGCACCCCACCCGAGGAGGAGGCAGAGTTGCCGACTCGCTCCAGGGGACGCGCGATGGCACATGTGACAGCGCCCGCCGCCGAGTCTCCGGATCGGGGCGACGCACCCCAGGGCCCGCTCCCCCAGCGGGTACGCCAGGCGAGTCTGGTCACCGAGCTCAAAGTCCCGGCGGACAGGGACGAACAGACCGACCAGGAGAACTGGGCCGTACGTGACCAACCCACCCGATCCAGTGCCACAATCGGTGCGTTCCAGAGGCAGTCCCGCAGGAGCCGGACCGGTGACGACGCCTTCCAGCCCCGGCAGGACGGATCCCCCGAACCCGGTTCCCCTAGGACGGAAGATCGAGGATGACGCAGCGAACCACCGCCACCGACACAGACCTGGACTGGCTCCTGGACGGCCTGGTCAATCAGGTCGCGGGCACCCGGCACGCCATCGTGCTGTCCGACGACGGCCTGGTGATCAGCCGGTCCCAGACCATCGAACGCGCGGACGCCGAACGCCTCGCCGCGATCGCCACGGGCCAGCAGAGCCTGGCTCGCGGCGTCGGGCAACTCTTCAGCGGCGGACCGGTTCACCAGGTCATCATCGAGATGGCCGACCTGTGGCTGTTCATCACGTCCGCGGGCCGCGGCACCCATCTGGCCGTGGTCGCCTCCCAGGAGGTCGACGCCGAGCTGATGGCCGTCGCGATGCACACCCTGGTCCAGCAGGTCGGCCAGAAGCTGGGGACCGACGCGCGCCACCCGCAGGCCGATGACGCGGGCGGACACGGATGAAACACTGGACGGAGGGCTTCGACGACGCCGGCGCCGACGAATCCCTTGTCCGTCCCTATACGATCACCGGCGGACGCACCACCTCCGAACGGGACGACCTCACGCTGATCACCCTGTTGACGGCGATCCCCGAGGTCTCTTCAGAGACCAGACACGGCCGCCGGAGACTGCAGCCGGAGCACCGCGCCATCCTCGCCATGTGCAAGCGCCCCCTGGCGGTGGCCGAAGTCGCCTCCGCGCTGAACCTCCCGGCGTCGGTGACCAAGATCCTCATCGGCGATCTGATCGATGCCAGTCAACTGCGCGCCCAGCCACCCTTGGCCTTCGCCAAAGCGGGCGGCCTTCCCGGTATGGCGATCCTTGAGGCGGTGAGGGATGGGCTACGCAACCTCTGACCACGGGGACGGTGCTCCCCTGGCAGTGAAGATCCTGGTCGCCGGCGGTTTCGGCGTCGGGAAGACGACGCTGGTCGGCGCGGTGAGCGAAGTCGCTCCGCTGCGTACCGAGGAGTATCTGACCCATGCCAGCGTCGGCGTGGACGATCTAGACGGGCTGAGCGGCAAGTCCACCACGACCGTCGCGCTCGACTTCGGGCGCATCACCCTCAACAGCCGGCTCGTGCTCTACCTGTTCGGCACCCCGGGGCAGGAACGCTTCTGGTTCATGTGGAACGACCTGGTCAACGGGGCGATGGGAGCGATCGTCCTGGTCGACACCCGCCGGCTGGACGTGAGCTTCGCGTCGATCGACTTCTTCGAGAGCCGCCGGATCCCCTTCGTCGTCGGCGTGAACTGCTTCCACGGCGTCAAGGACCGCACGCAGGAGGAGATCCGCAAGGCACTCGACCTCGATCCGCAGGTGCCGCTGGTGCTCTGTGACGCCCGCGACCGGACGGCGGGCCGCGACGTCCTGCTGGCGCTCGTCGACCACCTGATGGCCGCTCAGTCCCGCGTCGCGGCCCACCCCGTGGCCTGACCGAGCCGCCCGTCAAGGGGTCCAGGTCGTGGACAGCAGGGTGGGCACGACGCCTTGCTTGGCCGTCACGAGGACGAGGACCGGCGCGTTCATGGGCGCCGGGAGCTCGAGCTCGGTGATGTTGCCGCTCGTCGACTGGATCAGCGGCGCCAGGTCGCCGTCCTGAACGCTCAGGACCTGCTGTACGGTCGGCGCGCCCGCTCTGAAGGTCCAGCCGCTGCCCCCGGGCCGGGCCTTCCGGATCAGCGCGCGGACTCGCCTGCCCGATGTGGCCTCCGCCCTGCTGTCCAGGCGGACGGTCAGGGTGCCCCCCGAGCCGAAGACGCCCGGCGGCGTGGGGTTGACGACGAGCAGGCCGGAGCGGAGGGAGCGGCTCTCACGGTCACGGCGGCCGGTCAAGCCGCCGCAGCTGATCAGGGAGGAGTCCTCGCTGCCCGCGCCGTTCCACGTCTGGCGGGCGGCGGCGATGGCCTGGCCCTCCGCCGGGCTCACGGCGAAGGTCACGCTGTCGATGCGCAGCCCGGCTACGCCGTCTTCCATGACGGATCCCGCCACGGCTTCGCGGAGCGCGCCGGAAACGCCGCGGCCCTCCATGATGTCCAGCGCCTCGATACAGATCAGACCATCGTCCGGCATCTCCTCGGGCAGCAGGTCGAAGACGACCACGCTCCTCTTGATGCGGCTGCCGGCCTTCAGCAGCACGCATTGGCGCAGCCGCCCCTGGGAGCGGACCTGGATGAGCCGGGGCAGGCCCTTGGCGGCCTCCGCCGTGTCCGTCTCCTCCTCGTGCCAACCGGGCACCGACTTGGCGTCCACGGCCAGCGTGACCGTGACCCGCAGTCGGCGGCCCGCGGCGGCCACCTTGAAGCCGGCCAGTCCCGACCGCTCGAACCGGCCCACGATCTGGACGCCACGATGCAACTGGTCGGCCACCTGTAGCGCCGCCGTCTGGCCGCCGGCGATCTCGATCGGCACCTCGCAGGGAACGACGAGCCGGTCGAAGTCGGTGGCGGTGCCGGCGATCGGCGATGTGCTCATGACGCGCTCCTCGAAGCGGCCAAGGCCGCGGCGAACCCACTGGAATCCTGGACGTCGAACCGGCTCAGCAGCGGGTCGCGCCGCTCCCACATCCTGCGTATCGAGCAGTAGAGCGGGTCGCCGTCGCGCTCCACGTGCCGCAGGCCGGCGATGAGCGTACTCAGGTACTCGTTGCCCGCCCCGACCTCCCAGTGCGGCACCAGCGGCGATGGCACGTCGGCACCGCTGCGGTAGAGCCAGAGCCACAGCCGGGCCCGCTCCCGCTGCTCGGCCCCCAGGATGGACTCGCCCTTCGCGTGCTTGGCGACGGCCTCGCCGAGCAGCCGCCAATAGTCGTCCCGCGTCTGGGCGACGTGCGACAGCCCGCATCCGCTCCACTCGGACCAACCGGCCTGGATGACCGGGATGCCGAAAGCGGGCAACTCGCTGGAGACGCTCCCGCGGACCGTCACCCCTACCTCGGTCACGCTCCACAGCACGTTCTTCGACAGTGCCAGGCTGGGCATGAACGCCATGTGCGCACGCGCTGAATGGCGTTCCGCGACCGAGGCGAAATGGCCGGTCGTGTCATACCGGAACTGGCTCGGATGATCCAGGAAGAGCCAGTTCACACCGTCGTTCGCGGCGGCGAAGTCCGCGGTCTCCTCGAACCATCGCGCCAGGTCATCGAACAGCTCCCTGTTGGTGCCGAGAGCGTCGGAGACGGCATGGTGGAAGACGGTGAACACCGGCAGGTCCGGGTCGATCCCGAAACGTTCGCACGCGTGCTGGCGGATCTGGCGCCGCTCCGTTTCGGTACGCAGTTCGAAATCGCTCACGTTCCCGGCCCGCCACCAGCTCGGCCTGCCGAGGTTGACTTTCGCCCGCCACGCCAGGAACTCCGCGCTCGGCTTGATGAGATCCCGGTTCGACCAGACGAACTCCTCGAAATACTCGGCGATCTGGCAGGTCAGCTCTTCCCGGAACGTGCCGAGCCCCCTGCGCCGCTCCGGGAAGAGCGCGTACGCCTTCAAGGTCCCGGTGCTCTGTACATGCACGACCGGGACCTCCCGGCGGATGGCCGTATCGACCGCCAGCCCCCACTGGTCGTAGTCGACATGGCTGGTGACCAGCGCGTCCGGCGACAGCTCGGCGAACAGCCGGTCGTAGACGGCGGAAAGGGCTCTGGTACGGCTGCGCCGCGGTCGATGCCAAGGCTCTTCGGCGTCCGGCAGCCGCGGCACCCGGCCCAGCCGGATCAGCGTCGCCTTTTCCACGGCGGCCACCGTCTCGGGGTCACTCACCTCTGTCGGGCTGTCACCTCGGTCGGCGCTCGGGCTGTCACCTCGGTCGGACAGGTGGCGATTCACGAGGTCGTGCACGTCGAACACCTTGGCGGCACCGAACGCCTCGGACAGCCGCCGAATCCGCTCGACGTCGAACTGCTCCCAAAGCACCTCGTTCCACTCCCGGTCCATGCCGGTGAGCACGACCAGCCGGGCCGACCTCAGGTCGCAGATCGCGTTCGCCACCAGAAGGTTGCGCACGATGACCCTGATGTCCTCGTGGAACGCCTCTGCCACGACCACCGGCCCACTGTCATCCCGAGGAGGGCGATGCTCCCAATATGACCGGGCAGCGATGAGCAGGCGGTCGAACTGCTCGTCATCCCCGACAAGGTTCATGATCTCTCCCCCGATCAGCAAGGCCGCGTCGACCCTGGCAGACCGGAGAACGAAGCATCGTGGCCTTTGCCACTACCTCGCGTGATCCTTGCCGCGAAATGGTTCCGCGCTCGCTACTGACGTCGTTCGTGGAAGGTACGCCGTAGGTCTTCGACCCACTCGTCCGGGATCTCCCACGGGATGAAATGCCCGCCGTGGTCATGAGCGGTGATGTTGACGTGGTTGTACCAAGCGGCGCGATCGCTGTCGAGGAAGCTCTTCACCCGCTCTTCGCCGGTCGTCACGCCGGGCGGATTCTCGTAGCCGACGAAGGTGATGCCCGTGGGGGCCTCGATCACCGGCCGGCGGTCATGCGACGGGGTCCACGGGTAGCGGTTGTTGTTGGCGTACGTACGGATCGAGGTGTCGATGGCGTTGCCCGCCCAGTAGATCGTCGCGTGGGTGAGGAGATCGTCCCTGGTGAACACGCTTTCCACGTCCCCGTGGCTGTCGGACCAGGTCGTCCAACGTTCCAGCATCCAGGCGAGCATGCCGACCGGAGAGTCGGCCAGTCCGTAACCGAGCGTGGCCGAGTCGAGCATGTGCGCTGCCAGGTGGACGGCGAAGCGCTTTTCGAAGGCCATGAGCCGCTCGTGGTCGGCCGGCGGCAGGTTCTCCGGGACGGGTCTGCCGCCGCTGATGTCCCAGGCGCGCTCGCCGTTGAAGAACGTGAGTTTCAGCGCGGACCCGATGTGGATCGCGTAGAGCTCGTCGGCGTACTTGTGCCCGAGCTGCCCGGTGACCAGCGCGCCGACGTCACAGCCGCCGGCCGCGTACTTCTCGTACCCGAGGACACCGGTCATCAGCTCGTGCCAGACGTCGGCGATCTTCCAGAAGTTCATGTCCGGGTGATTCGTCAGCGGTGTCGAGAATCCGAAGCCGGGCAGCGACGGCACGATCACGTCGAACGCGTCCGCCGGATCGGCTCCGAACGCGGCCGGGTCGGCGAGCGGGTCGATGACCTTGGACCAGTGCCAGAACGTCCACGGCCAGCCGTGGCTGAGGATCAGCGGCACCGGATTCGGCCCGACGCCGGGCTTACGCATGAAGTGGACCGGCACTCCGCCGACGTCGACGCGGTAGTGCTCGTAGGCGTTGATCGCGCGCTCGGCGGCGCGCCAGTCGAAACCGTCCGCCCAGTACGCCACGAGCTTCTGCAGGTACGAGCGGCGCACCCCGTAGTAGCCGTCGTCATTGCCAGCGTCCAGCGGCCACTTGGTCGCGGTCAGTCTGCGACGCAGGTCGTCAAGCACCTCGTCGGACACGTGGAGCGGCGTCGGCTCAAGGGGCACGATTGTCTCCTCATCTAGTCGCCCGCGACGTCGGACGCCGCGATCTCGGTCAGACGCGCCAGGACACGCGCCGACCCGGCGAGCACCTCACGCTCTTGGTCGTTCAGCCGGTCCACGAGACGTGCCAGGTTCGCCACCCGGTCCGCGTGACGAGACCGAACAATTCGCCCGCCCTCTTCGGTAAGAGACAGCAGCACAGCACGGCCGTCGCTCGGGTCCGGGCGGCGGGACACCAGCCCGTCTCGCTCAAGCTTCGCGACCAGGCTCGTGAGCGCCGGCTGCTTCAGCTGCTCCGTGGCCGTCAGATCGGTCAGGCGCAGCGGCCCCTTCCGCGACAGGGTGTGGAGCACGGACAACGTGGAGAAGTTGAGCCTCCGGACCGACGGGAGCCGGATGAAGACCGTGTTGAAGTCCTCGATCGCGGTGGCCAGCTCGTCGACGTTCAGTGGGTGATCCACACCCACATTATATCGATATTTGATGTAAATCCGCTCAGGCGAAGTCCTCGGGGGTGAATTCCTTGGGCTCCACGAGGACCAGCCAGTTGCCCGTGTTGTCGCGCATCACGGCCTCGACGCCGTACGGGCGGTCGGACGGCTCCTGGAGGAAGGTCACGCCCTTGGCGCTCAGCTCCTGATAGGTCTTGCGGCAGTCATCGACCCGCAGGCCGAGGCCGCCCATCTGGCCCTTTTCGAGCTGCCGCCGGATGAAGTCGGCGGCGTCGGCGTCGAGCGGCGGTCCGGGGGTCATCAGGGTGACCTCGAGTTCGGACTGGCTGGGGTGGCCGATGGTGACCCAGCGGAAACCCTCTCCCATGGTGACGTCGGTGCGGAGCTCGAAGCCGAGGTTCTCGATGTAGAAGTCGCGGGCCTTGTCCTGGTCGAGGCAGTAGACGGTGACCAGCGAGATGTTGGTAATCATGTGAGTACGGTATGCGGCGACCCGCGGCGACCGCTTCTTTCAAATTGCGCCCTTGGGCCCGGCCGTACCACTCGGGTCGAGCACCCCGCGCATGAACAGGTAGCACCCGGGGACGTGCGGCCCGCCGCGGGCGGCCCACCGATCACGGTAGGCGGTGGGGCTTTCTCCCACGAGTCGCGTGAAGCGGGACGAGAACGATCCGAGGCTGGCGAACCCCACCGCCATGCAGACCTCGGTCACCGTGAGGTTCGCGACGCGCAGCAGGTCCTGGGCACGCTCGATGCGGCGGCGGGTGAGGTAGCGGATCGGCGTCTCGCCGTACGCCGCCTCGAAGCTGCGCGCGAAGTGGAACTTGGACACCCCGGCGACGGCGGCGAGCTGGTCGAGATCCAGCGCCGCTCGGTAGTGCCGGTCGATGTGGTCGTGCGCGCGGCGAAGGTGCGGAAGCAGGTCCACGGCCACCCTCCCGCGGATCAGGTCCACGGTCACTCTCCCGGGGATTCGGGATACTGGAACACGTCGTCGAGCGGGACGCCGAACACCTGGGCGATCCGGAAGGCCATCTCCAGGGACGGCGAATAGCGGCTCTGCTCGATGGCTATGACGGTCTGCCGGGTCACGCCGATGCGCTCGGCGAGCTCGGCCTGGGTCATCTCGCCGTGCGCGAAGCGCAGCGTGCGGATGCGGTTCGTGACGCGCGTCGACTTCACCACTGCGGCAGGCTCCTGCGATACACGATGACCTTCGTGATCCCGCCCAGAACCGCCGACAGCGCGAAGCAGAGGTAGACCACGTTGGCGATCCAGAACCAGTCCCACTCGGCCATCGCCATGATCATCGCCGCGACCGCGCCGATGACGACGAACGACTGGCCGGTGTATTCGCCGAGCCGGCCGATCTCCCTGTCGCGCTCGTCCGTGGCGCGGGAGGCCCTCGGGTTCACGATCGCGATCCCGATCTCGGCCACGATCGACGCGACGATGGCCGCGCCGACGGTCCAGAGCAGGGTGGTGGCGTACGGGACCTCAGGTAGGGAGCGTCCATTCGCGCGGCTCACGATGATGACCACATAGGCGGCGTACCCGACCACGGCGACGACCAGCCGGATCCACGCGCGTTTCTCCTCATGTGTCATGGCCCACCCCTTGGATGCGGAGAATCTTCGACATCATCAATGTAGTGAAAATTTGACTCCATGTCTACTATATTTTACATCGCGGCACCAATGCGGTCTCGGCCATCATGGTGTACATGCCCATCAGGACCGCTGCGCCGGAAGATCTGCCGGCTCTGCTCGCCCTCGCCGTGGACTTCTACAAGGAGGACGGCTTCGCCACTTCAGAAGCCGATCTGCGGACCAACCTGGCCACGTTGATCTCCTCTCCCACGGCTCGCGTCGCGGTGAGCGAGTCGGACGGTCGCGTGGTCGCGTTCGCCATCACGACGACCACCTTCGGGCTCGAATCCGGCCTGATCGCCGAGCTCGAAGACCTCTACGTCGCCCCGGACGCGCGCCGGCGCGGCGAGGCCCAGCGGCTCATCGAGGACAGCCTGCGCTGGTCCGCCGGCCGGGGTTGCGGCCAGCTCGAGATCGTGATCGCCCCCAACGGGCAGGACGTGAGCCACCTGTTCGACTTCTACCGCAAGCGCGGCTTCCGGGACGAGGGCCGCCGGCTGCTCAGCCAACCGCTGGAGCCGCCCACCCGCGAGTAGGCGGCGCGAGCAGGGACCAGCTTCGGTCGTCTCCCCAGACAGAGAACGCATCCACGTACGGTCGTAGCAATGCGGTGAGTTCGGCGTCGCCTTGGTGGGTGAGCTCGTCTTCCGCTATTTTCCGCGCCGGTCCGGCCAGAAGGTCGGCCACCTGGATCCGTGGGTCCAGGCGCGAGTCGACCAGCCGCAGGCCGGCCAGTCGGCCTTCCGCGGCACGCGTCTCCTTCAGCTCGTCGATGCGTTCTTGCGTGAGGAGGGTCTGCCGGTCGTGAACGACCGAAACGGGCTTCCCGGCTTCACCCCAGTAGACGGCTGCTTGGATGATGGCCGGGAACAGCGGGTTCAGCGTGGGCAGCCGCGCGCGGAAAGAGTCGATGTCGGATCTGGACTCCCAGAGCAGATTCATTATTTCGCCGGCCCGGCTCCGCGGGGCGGCACGGCGAAGGGTGTCGATCCGCTTGAAGACCGAGTCGACGGAAGCGCCCGGACCTCGGCCGTTCTTGGTGCGCATCAGGTCGTTGAAGGACTCCAGGAAGGCGTTCCACCGGTCGGGGCCGAACGTGTGCTCGCCCTCTCGGTAGAGAGTGCCGGCCATGGCTCGGGAATCCTGGTCGGCGAGCAGGTCGATGAATCTGCTGATCGCGAAGAAGGTCTTGTCGATCAGATAGACGTGCGCGTTTCCGTGGAGTGGGGACGAAGGGCCGAGCAGCCACTTGAGGGCGTTCAGGTGTTTCTTCCTGCGAATGACGCCCGACTTGTATTCCGTGGTCGGGGAGGGGGCTCTGTTCCGTACTTCCTGGATGCAGTCAGCCGCCGATTCGATGTCCAGCCGAATGCTGGCGTGGGCGAACACCACCGTGTTTCCGCCAATGAGCTTCTCCCCTTCTGAGCCGGACTCGTCGCAGGCGATTTCGAAGGGTTGTGTCACGGCTTGGTTCTCCCACGGATGGGCGCTGCTCGGCTCCAAGTCTCGCAAGTCGCCACTTGAGGCTTCAAATGGATTTCGTCCCTGCAGCTCAGAGATCGGGCAGCCCGAGGTCGAGGTTGGGCTGGTCGATGCCGCCGTCGACCTCCAGCACCTTGCCGGTCAGGTAGCGCCCGGCAGGCGAGACCAGGTAGAGCACCGCGGCCGCCACGTCCTCCGGCTCACCGATCCGCTTCAAGGGGGTGGCCTGCTCCATCTGGGTACGCAGGTTCTCGTCGGTCATGACGATGTCGAGGGCGGACGTGGCGACCGCGCCGACGGCGATCGCGTTGACACGCACCCTGGGCGCCAGGTCGCGGGCGGCCAGCCGCGTGTAGTGCGTGAGCGCCGCCTTGGCGCTGCCGTACGCCAGATAACCACGGCCCGCCGTCCGGCCCACGGCGGAGGTGATGTTCACCACCGAGCCGCCGGTCTCGAGCAGGTGCGGTACGGCCGCCCGCGTCAGCTCATGCGCGATCCCGACATTGAACTGGAACGCGTTCTCAAGATGTTTCCGCGTGGTGTCGAGAAAGGCGCGGGGAAGCGCTCCGCCCACATTGTTGACGACCGCGTCCACCCGGCCGAAGGCGTCCACGGCCTGCTTCGCGAGCGCCTCCATGGCGCCCGGCACGCTCAGGTCGGCGGGGACGACCAGCGCCCGCCTGCCCGCCTCCTCCACCTGAGCTGCTACGGCGCCTAGCTGCTCCTCCGTACGGGCGGAGATCGCCACGTCCGCGCCCGCCTGCGCGAGGGCGATCGCGGTCGCCGCGCCGATGCCCCGGCCGGCACCGGTGACGATGGCGGCGTGGCCGGTGACGTGGAAGCGGTCCAGGATCATGTCATGACCTCCGACCGCAGCCTATGGTCAAACTGAAACCTGTTTCAATACGCTGTGCCGCCGAAAATCCGGTTGTCCGCCGAGCCCGCCGCTCAGCATGATCGACCCATGAGATTCGCGGTCATCGGCGACATTCATGCGAACTTCGCCAAGGCCGACGCGATAGTCCGGCGGCACTGCGGTCCCGTCGACGCCATCTTCAGCGTCGGCGACGCCGAGCCCAACAGGACCGAGGCGGAAAGCCTCGGCGTCGGCGGGCCGGCCAAATATCGCAAGGTCGGCGATTTCCCGGAGTTCGTCGCGGGGTGGCGCAGCATGAGCGCACCGGTCTACTTCATCGGCGGCAACCATGAGCCGTGGCCGTCACTCGACGCCCAGGGTCCCGGCGAATGGGCGCCCGGCTTTCATTTTCTGGGGCGCTCTGGTGTGCGGGAGGTGGCCGGCCTTCGGGTCGCCTTCCTGTCCGGCATCTACTCACGCCACTTCAGCGAGCCCGACACGCCTCCCGCCGTCACGCCGGAGCGGCTCAAGGAGTACGGCTATTTCACCAGGCCGCAGGTCAACCTGCTGCTCGACCAGGCCCGCGGCAAGCGGATCGATCTCCTGCTCACGCACGAATGGCCGTCCGGGCTCTCGTACCTTCACCGGGGGAAGGAGCCCGTGGGGCGGGACGCCATCCGGGCGCTGACCGACCGGCTCGCGCCTCAGGTGCACGCCTGCGGTCACATGCACACCCCGTTCAGGGAGCGGGTCGGTGCCACGGAGGTGCTCTGCCTTTCGCAGGTCGCCTACGGGCCCGACGCGGTGAGCGTGCTGGAGCTCACGTCGGACGGCACGCTGAAAGAGCTGCCGATCCTCGACGAAGCGAGGTGACGGAGATGGCCCGGTGTGCGGAGTGCGGTGCTCTGGAGGAGTGCGAGGCCCTGTTTCACCTGCTGATAACGCTGGAGTTCTCGGCACGGGCCCCCTGGGCGCCCGTGCACGCCGTTTCGGTGGCGTGCTTCTACCTCCAGCACTCCTCGCGCCTGCCCGAATCCGGGCTCGGCTTCTATTGGGCGGTACTTCATGTGTACGTCCGGGGCGGTCTTGCCGCCCTCGGCCCCATGACCCAGCGCGCTCAGCGGCTCAACTCGCACCGTTTCGGCGGCCTGAAGCCGGGTGCGGACGCCTTCGTCGGCACGCCACCGCTCCCGGATCCCTCCGTCCCGCCGACCGCGTATGACACGACCATCGCGGACGTCGCCCTGGACGGCAGCTTTCCGGCCGAGGGGCACGAGGAACGGATGCGGCACTGGGCCACCGCGACCGTCGACGCGTGGCAGGCACAAGGCCGCTAGGGCAGGGACTCCAGGCCCAGGCAGAGTTCGAAGACCGCGGTGAGCCGGTCGACGTCGGCGGGTGACGGGGTCTCGGGGCCCACGAGGCGGCGGACCGAGCCGAGGCCCAGGAAGACCGCCGTCGCCATCCGGGCCCTGGCGTGCGCGTCCGGGCCGCCGAGGAGGGCCGCGATGGGCTCGATCATGACAGCCAGCAGGCGTTCGCGGACGAGCGCCTGGATCTCCGGGTCGCCCGCCGAACGTTCGAGTGAGCGCAGGATGGGGCTCTCCGGGTCGTGGGACATGCGTTCGGCGGCGTACTCCGCCAGCCGTCTGGGCAGGCCCGCCCGGTCACCCTCGACCACGGCGCGGACCGTCGGCTCGCCCGCCAGGACCTCGCCGAACAGGCCCGCCTTGGAGCCGAAGTAGCGGCCCACCAGGGCGATGTTGGCGTCCGCCGCCGAGGCGATCATGCGGACCGTCACCTGCGTGTAGCCGTACTCGCCGAACAGCATGCGCGCTGCCTCCAGCAGCCGCTGGCGGGTGGCCGCGCGATCGCGCGGCCGGGCCTCCGTCAACTGCGCTTCCATGGCCCGAACTCTACTCAAGAACCCCCCACTTGCCGCTCGGCTAGTAAACGGGCGTATACTCACCGAGGAGAAACGGTAAGAAGGGGATGTGGTGTCTTGGTAGCCCAGACACAGGCCGCGGCCCCCGCGAGGCGGCAATACACTCACCGCGAAATTCTCGAGGTCATGTCCGGGCTCATGCTCGCCATGCTCACCTCGATGATCTCGACCTCGGTGGTCGGCACGGCGTTGCCGACGATCGTGGGGGAACTCGGCGGCCAGGACCAGTACTCCTGGGTGGCGTCGGCGACCATGTTGACGATGACGGTCTCCACGCCGTTGTGGGGCAAGCTGTCCGACCTGTGGGGCCGGAAGCTGCTGTTCCAGAGCGCCCTGGGGCTGTTCGTCGCGGCGTCGCTCGTGGCCGGCCTGTCGCAGAACATCGGGCAGCTCATCGCGGCGCGTGCCGTACAGGGGCTGGGTGTGGGTGGTCTGTCGGCCCTCGCTCAGGTGATCCTCGGCGACATCGTGTCGCCGCGGGAGCGCGGCCGCTACTCGGGGTACATGGGCGCCGTCTTCGGCATCTCCACGGTCGCGGGGCCGCTGCTCGGCGGGTTCATCGTGGACACCGACTGGCTCGGCTGGCGGTGGTGCTTCTATGTGGTCGTGCCGTTCGCGCTGATCGCGTTCATCGTGATCCAGAAGGTGCTGAAGCTGCCGAAGGTCCGGCGCAACACCTCCGTGGACATCTGGGGCGCGACCACCATCACGGCCAGCGCGAGCGCGTTGATGCTGCTGCTGACGCTGGGCGGCACGGAGTTCGAGTGGAACTCCTTCTGGACGTACGCCCTGGGAGCCATCAGCCTGCTCATGCTGGCCCTGGCGGTGCTCTCCGAGCGCACGGCCCGGAACCCGATCCTGCCGCCCAGGCTGTTCAGGAACCGGACGTTCGTCCTCACCGCGGCCGCCTCGCTGTTCGTCGGCGTGGCGATGTTCGGCGCGATGATCTACCTGCCGCAGTACCTGCAGATCGTCAAGGGTCTGACCCCCACCGAGTCGGGGCTGATGACGCTGCCCATGGTGGTGGCGCTGTTCCTGGGCGGTGTGATCTCCGGGAAGATCGTCACCCAGACCGGCAAGTGGAAGATCTTCCCGGTGGCGGGCCTGCTGATCGTGGGCGTGGGGTTGTTCCTGCTGTCGCGGCTGCACGTGGAGTCGAGCGAGTGGCTCATCGGGTTCGACGTGGCCGTACTGGGCACCGGGCTCGGCCTGTCGATGCAGATGCTCATCCTCGCCGCGCAGAACGGCTCCGAGCTGCGGGACATGGCGTCCACCACGGCGGGTGTCTCGTTCTTCCGGTCGCTGGGCGGCGCCGTGGGCGTGGCCGCGTTCGGCGCGATCCTCACCAACCGCCTCAACAGCGAGATGACCGAGATGCTGCGGGCCGCGCACATCAAGCTGCCCGGCGGCTCCTCGCCCAAGCTGGGCAGCCCCAGCGCCATCCAGTCGCTGCCCGGGCCGATCAAGCACATCGTGCTCGAAGCCTTCACCCGCGGTCTGGAGACCGTCTTCATGGTCGGCGTGCCGATCGCGCTGCTCGGCTTCGTGGCGACGCTCTTCCTCAAGGAACTGCCGCTCAGAGGCCCCGCGACGCCCGCGCCGGAGCCCAGGCAGCTCAGCAAGGACGACCTGGTCCTGGCCGGGCTGCTGCTGGAGCTCATCGCCCAGCGGATCGAGCGGGTCAACGGCCAGCCGTCCGCGCTGCTGTCCGCGGTCGCCAGGATGGCGCCGCCCGATGACCGTACCGAACGGGAGCGCGCCAGATCGGTCGCGCAGAGCGTGCTGCGTCCCACCTCACGCGCTCTGATCGCGCAGGCCGCGCCGCCGCGGAAAGACCTCGTCACAGGAGGAGTCTCATCATGATTCGCAAGTTCGTGGGCGCCGTCGCGGCCGCCCTGGCCTTCATGGCCGGGCTGTGGCTGATGATCGCCCCGTTCGCCCTCGGCACCCAGCCGGAGAACGCCGACTGGACCGACCCGACCACCTCCGAGTTCTTCACCGGCCTGGGCGTCGCGGTCGTCGGGCTCATCGGCGTGGTGGCCTTCGTCGCGGCCATCCACGAGGAGCTCGTGGTCCGCGGTCTGGTGGCCGTACGGCAGAAGCAGGCCGAGCCGGAGCCCGAGCCGGTGGCGCCCGCGCCGCAGGGCTCGTCCGCGGAGCTGGCCAGCCTGCTCGCCCCGCTCGTCGAGGCGCTGCGTGAGGACCTGAACAACGCCGGACGCGGCGGCGACCACCGCCAGAACGGCAAGCCCGCCCTGGTGGGAGTGGAGGAGAACCGATGAAGGCCAAGCTGGGCGTCTCCGCCCTTGTCGTGCTGTTCCTGGCCGGCCTGTGGCTGATCGCGGCGCCGTTCGCGGTGGGCTACCAGCCCAGGGGCGCGGCCTACGCCGACGCGACGGTCAACGATCTGTGGCTCGGCGGCGCGCTGGCCGGCGTCTCGTTCGTGGCCATCGTGGTCTACGCGGCCGACGCGCTGCGCGAGCTCACCGGCCGCGGCAAGCACGTCGCCGACAGCTGACGTGCGAGGCATGCCGTGTACGGCGGTAGCACAGACGACCGGTGGGAGCCCCTCCTAGGCGGACTCCCCAGTGAGCAGTTCGAGATCGGCAAAGACGGCACCGGGCTGCTGGTGGTCGGCTTCGACGGATCGGGCCCGAGCCGCAACGCGCTCGCGTACGCGGCCGGGCTCGCCCGGCGGGACAACGCCGCGCTGCTCATCGCGTTCGTGGAGACGCTCACCAGCGCGACGTTGTGGTTCTTCGCGGGCTCGCCGATCATCCCCGACTCGGCTGGAGACCTGACCGAGGACCTGCGGAGCGAGCTGAGCGGGGTCGGCGTTCCGTGGCGGTTCGTCATGGTACGGGGTGACACGGCGCGTGAGCTGGAAACACTCGCGGACTCCTGCATGGCCGACGCCATCGTGGTGGGCCGGTCCCGCTCGCTGTGGCACAGCTTCGGCGGCTCGGTGGCGGTGGGGCTGGCCAGGCGTGCTCGCCGTACCGTGCTGATCGTGCCCTGACCTCGCGCCTCACCGATACCGCCCTGACCTCGTAGGACGTCGCGTAGGGTGGCCGCATGAAACGTACTGCCGCTGCATTCGTGGTGTTCGCGTCCGTTTCGTGCGGCGGGCAGGCGCCGGTCGCCTCACCGGCGCCGCCCGAGGTTCAGCCCCAGGCGCTGACCCAGCCGCCGGTGCCCGCGACGCCCACCCCGACGGCGAAGACCACCGGGCCACCGAAGTTCACCGCCAAGGTCACCAAGATCTCGCGCAGCCGCCTGCCCTACTCGTGGAAGCCCGGCTGCCCGGTCTCCTACCAGGACCTGCGGCTGATCACGATGACGTACTGGGGCTTCGACGACAAGGCGCACACCGGTGGTGAGCTGGTCGTGCGCAAGACCGTCACCGACGACGTCGTCAAGGTCTTCGGGAAGCTGTACGCCATGCGCTACCCGATCAAGCAGATGCGGCTCGTCGACGTCTACAAGGGCGACGACTACGACTCGATCGACGCCGACAACACCTCGGCCTTCAACTGCCGCGCCGCCACCGGGTCCAGCAACTGGTCCAACCACGCGTACGGCGAGGCGATCGACCTCAACCCGCGCGAGAACCCGTACGTCACCGCGAGCGGCAGCACCGCCCATCAGAACGCCAAAAAGTTCGCCAAGCGCCCCCTGAAGGGCGAGGGCGTGATCAACCCGGGCGACCGGGTCGTCAGGGCCTTCGCCTCGGTGGGCTGGGGCTGGGGCGGCTCCTGGTCGGGCACCAAGGACTACCAGCACTTCAGCCGCAACGGCCGATAGCGGTGCCGGGCTGTCAGAATCAGATCATGGCGGCGAAGGACGGCGACGGCTGGACCCAATGCGAGCGTGGGCACCGGCACTGGGGGCTGCACGGGGCCTCGGGGCTCCTGGCCGTACACCATGACGAGCACGGCGTACCGCACGTCCTCATGCAGAAGCGGGTCTGGTGGAGCCACCACGGCGGCACCTGGGGGCTGCCGGGAGGCGCGCGCGACAGCCACGAGGACGCCGTGATGAGCGCGCTGCGCGAGGCGCACGAAGAGGCGTCCGTGCGCGGCGACGAGCTGCGCGTGCAGGGTGTCTACCTGGACGATCACGGCGGGTGGGCGTTCGCGACGGTGATCGCCGAGTCGGCCGAGCTGCTGGCCGCGGCGCCCGCCAACAACGAGAGCACCGAGCTGCGCTGGGTGCCGCTGCCCGAGGTCAAGGCCAGGAAGCTGCACCCCGGGTTCGCCGAGTCGTGGGACAGGATCCAGCCGGAGCTGACCCCCGAGACGCTGGTGCTCGACGTCGCCAACATCATCGGCGCCCGCGCTGAGCACGGCTGGTGGCGGGACCGGCTCGGCGCGGCGACGCGGCTGCTGACCGACGTCGCGGGGCTGCGGCTGGCGCATTCCGTGCTCGCGCAGTGGTACCCGCGGATCGTGGCGGTCGTGGAAGGTGCCGCGAAGAGCGCGCCGGCCGTGCCCGGTATCCAGGTGGTGGCCGCGACGGGCAGCGGCGACGACGCGATCGTGGACGTCGTACGGCAGGCGCGGCCGTGGGAACGCGTGCTCGTGGTGACGGCGGACCGGGGGCTGAAGGAGCGCGTCAGCAAGCTGGGAGCCACGACCGTGGGCCCCAAGTGGCTGCTGTCACAGCTGGACGACTAGACCGCCGATCAGGATCGAACGGTCATGGCTGGGCGGTCAGGACGCTGTCGAAGGCGGCCTTCAGCCCGGTCACGTCGAGGACCCGGCGCAGCACCCCCTGCACGCCCGTGAGCTCGAGCGACCCGCCACGCTCACCCGCCTTGCGCTGATGCTCGACCAGCACCCACAACCCGCTGGAATCGCAGAACGCCAGGGCGGCCGTGTCGATGACGATCGAGACATGACCTGCGGCGATGAGCTCACCCATGACCTGCTTGAGGCGGGGCGCGGTGAGCTTGTCGAGATCGCCGCGCAGGCGCACACTCGCCGTGCCGTCGGCCCGTTCCACCTCGACGTTGAGATCCGCCACCTCCTGAACGTACACCGCCGTCACCACAGCCGCTATGGTGGTGTGCGCACTGGAGGGTTCGCATAGTGGACGAGTGCAGCCGCCTTGAAAGCGGCCAGGTCAGCGATGGCCTCGTGGGTTCGAATCCCACACCCTCCGCCACCCTTCAGGGTCCCGTCATTGCCGCGCGCTCCGCTCGCCCCTTCACCGGCCCCGATGTCCACGTACCTCTTTGACCTGATCGCTCTCATTGAGCAGGTCGCGTACGGTCGCCGAGGTCTCCAGGGTGAGCTTGTCGGACAGCGTCTCGCGGTCGGGGTCGGCGTCCATCCTCATCGGAGGCGAGCCGCTGCCGAACCCCGCCAGTTGCATCGTCCTCGGTGATGTTGGGTGGCTTGGTGACACATAGGGGGTGTGACTGTGGATGAAGAAGCAGACTTCACGCGCCTGTTCCAGGAGCACTATGAGTCGGTCCTTCGCTATGCGTGGCGGCGCGTCGGCCCAGCCGACGCCCCGGACATCGCCAACGAGACGTTCAGAATCGCATGGGAGAAGCACCAGGAATTACCGCCTGATCGGCCGCTGCCATGGCTGTATGTCACGGCCCGGAACCTGATCCGGAACCTCGTCAAGAAGGAGAAGAGGCGCGAAGGACTGCTCGTGGTCCACGATGTCGGCGACATCGACGATCACGCCGTTGCGGTTGTCGCGCGGCAGGCGGCCTTGACGGCGCTGAACAGCCTGAGCCAGAGCGACAGGGAACTGGTGCTGCTGGTCGCCTGGGAAGGGCTCGACCTCCGCGAAGCAGCCCAGGTCGCCGGCTGCTCCAGAGCAACGGCCACGATGCGGTTGCACCGCGCCCGCAAACGACTCGAACAGTCCCTCGCCGACCACCCCCAGCTTCGGCCGGAATTCGGAGAGAGTGCCATATGAACCACGATGTCAAGCAGCTCAGAAGCATGCTACGGGCGCACGACCCGGCCTCCGACGTGCGCGCCGAGTCGGACCTGACGGCTCAGGCACAGCGCATTACGGCCGCGTTCAGGCCGCAGCCCTTGCCACGCAGGAGGATATGGAAGCCGGCGGTATCCGCCGTGGCCTTGGGGACCGTCATCACCGTGGCCGCTCTTGGTGTCATCGCCTGGCCACGACCGGCGGAGGCCCTGGACTTCACCAGATCAGGCAAGGACTACATCGTCACCGTGAAGGACGTGTACGCCGCGCCGGAGCAGTATGCCGAGGAGTTCCGGGCGCGTGGACTGCCGGTCACGCTGGAACTGGAGCCGGTGTCACCGAGCCTGGTGGGCAAGGTGGTCGGTGGTCAGGGGACGTCGGTCGAGCGGCCGACTCCACAGATCGAGCCGATCCCCGACCCGAACTGCCCGGCTTTCGAAGACCCCTGTACGGTGAAGCTCAAGATCCCGGCCGATCTCGCAGGACCCGCCAGTGTGACCCTGGGCAGACCCGCCAGGGAGGGCGAGAACTACACCACCACCGGCGAGATCAGCGCCCCCGGAGAAGTGCTGCACTGCGTGCCCTATATGGGCATGACGGTAGGGCGGCTTCGCGGTGAGCTCGCCAAGCGCGGGATGGGAATCGACTCCTTCCGCGTCGGACCCAAGAGAGAAGTTCGCCCGGACGTGCCCGATGCGTGGTGGCCATCAGATGTGGGCTTGTTGGGGCGTACCAAGGTCGTCATTTGGGCCGGCCCCCAACAGGCTGAGGCATCTCCGTGGTATCGCGACGCCCAAGCCGGGTGCCCCGACGGCGGCTGAGCGCCGTCACGATACCTAAGAGACGACCATGGCGGCGATGACGCGCCAGCGTCATCGCCGGGGCTGAAGCGCTCTTCCTCTCACGCTCAGCCTCCTCGACAGCTTGTCGCCGCTTCCCCAAGCGCAACCCGGGGACGACTGGGGGTGCCGGCAGTACCCGCCGAAGATCCAACGGGCTGTGTGCGGCCTGCGGTGATTCGCCAGAAGGAGGTCACGGAGTGCGGCGTCGGGTGACAGAGCCGGCGTCGGCGGGATGCGGGCGGATGTCTCTTCGCCTGTGAGCAGCCAGGCCACGCAAGATCATCCGCTCGGATCCCACACCCTCCGCTCACTCCCCCCGTGCGGCGAATCCGTCGCCGACGCAGGCGGCCAGCTGCAGGTAGGCCTCCCTGGTCGGTTCCTGGAGCCGCTCGAGGTCGATCTCGGCGCCCTCCTCCAGATGCGGGTCGTACGGCACGCGGATCACCGCACGGCACCTCGCGGCGAAGTGGGCCTCCAACTTCGAGATGTCGACCGCCGACTTCGAGCGCGGGCGGACGCTGCAGAGCACCACGGTCGCGTCCCTGACCAGGTTGCCGTAGTGGTGCGCCTCCAGCCAGTCGAGCGTCGCCGACGCGGCCCTTGCGCCGTCCACCGACGGCGAGCTGACCAGCACGATCTGGTCGGCGAGGCCGAGCACGCCGCCCATCGCCGAGTGGAGCAGGCCGGTGCCGCAGTCGGTGATGCAGATCGAGTAGAAGTTCTCCAGCACCTGCGAGACGGCCTGGTAGTCGGCGCCGCTGAACGCCTCGGACACCGAGGGGTCCCGGTCCGACGCGAGCACCTCCAGCCGCGAAGGCGCCTGCGAGGTGAACGCCCTGATGTCCACGTACCTCTTGACCTGATCGCTCTCGTTGAGCAGGTCGCGTACGGTCGCCGAGGTCTCCAGGGTGAGCTTGTCGGACAGCGTCCCGCGGTCGGGGTTGGCGTCGACCGCGATCACCCGGTCGCCGCGCATCGCGGCGAGGGTGGCGCCCAGGCCCACCGTGGTGGTGGTCTTGCCCACGCCGCCCTTGAGACTCAGTACGGCCACGCGGTGGTGGCCGGTGGCGACCGGGGTGCGGGCCCTGCTCAGGAGCTCGCGGCGGCGGCGGACCTCCGGCGGCTCACCCGGCTTGATCCAGCCGCCCGACGCCTTGTAGATCAGGCGGCGCCAGCCCTTGGAGGGGGCGTTGCGGCGGCCTCGGAGGAGCGACTCGGGGTCGAGGCTGTCGGCCGTGGGCTTGCCGGTGATCGGGGGGCGGGGCGGGGCGTTGAAGACCGGCACGGGGGCCGGGCGGCGGCGCGGGGCGGGGGGTTCGTCGAACGTGGGTGGCTCGTCGAAGGTGCGCGGCTGCTCGTAGGCGCGGTCCTGGTCGTACGAGCGCGGCTGGTCGAAGGCGCGGTCCTGGTCGTACGGGAGGGGCTCGTCGAAGGCCCTGGGCCGCGGCTTCGGCTCGTCGAACGAACGGGACGGCGGCTCGTCGAACGCGCGAGACGGCGGCTCATCGAACGAACGGGACAACGGCTCGTCGAACGTGCGGGACGGCGGCTTCGGTTCGTCGAAGGCGCGGGGCAGCGGCTCGTCGAGAGTCCGCGCCTCCTCGAAGGCGGACGGCTTCTCGGCGGCCGGTGGCTTGTCGAAACTCAGCGGCAGGTCGAAGCTCGGCGCCTTGTCCAAGGCCGACGGTTTGTCGAAGCTCGGCTTGCCCAGGGCCGACGGCTTGTCCAGGGCCGACGGCTCGTCGAAGCTCGGCGGCTTGTCGAACGCCGATGGCTTGTCGAAGCTCGGCAGCTTGTCGAAACTCAGCGGCTTGTCGAAGGTCAGCGGGACCTCCAGCCGTGGCTCCGTGGCGTCCTCGGCGGGCGGCTCGAAGGTGCCCGGAGCGGGCTCCTCGGCCGTCTCCACCGGTCGCGGCTCGTCGAACGTCTCCGCGGGCCGCGGCCACTCCAGCGGCGCGGGCCAGGACGACTTCGTCTCCTCCTCGGACTCCCGCTCCTGCTCCTCGGCCGCCGGCTTCTTCTCCGGCTTCGGGAAGGACAGCAGCGAGTAGGAGTCGGTGTCGTCGGGCCGGGGCAGCGGCTTGAGCGGCGCCAGGAACGCGTCGTCGGCCTTGCCCAGGCTCGCCGGCGGAGTGACGGGCGCCGGTTCGTCCTTCGTACCGGCCGCCTCCTCGGTGAGCTCCTCCGCGGGCGGAGTGCCGTACACCGAGTCGACCGCGGCCCTGAACAGCGGCGTCGGCGTCTCATGTTGAGTCGGCACCGAGAGCCAAGGGTCCTGGGGGTACGGCGAAGCGACGGAGTCCTCCGAGGCAGAGGCGCTGACCGAGATCGGAGCTTCTTCCGTCTCCTTGATCGCGTCCAGCCAGGCCAGCTGTTCCTCGAGAGATTCCTCTCGATCGTGTCTTGCCACCGTGTTTCTCCCCCTGGTGGGTGTAAAGGGGCAGCAAATACATGCCAGGTTAACGCCATCACTGTCGGCAGAGGTCGCCAACCTACAACTTCCTTGCCCGGCTACGGTGGTTGGCATGCGAGCCATCGAGATCACCAGGCCAGGACCACCGGAGGTTCTGGAGTGGCGTGAGGTGCCGGATCCCTGTCCTGACCGGGGCGAAGTCCTCATAGAGGTGACGGCCGCCGGCCTGAACCGGGCCGACCTCCTCCAGCGTCAAGGATTTTACGATCCGCCGCCCGGCGCGCCCTCGTACCCGGGGATGGAGGCTTCGGGCGTGGTGATCGAGGTCGGCGAGGACGTCGAACGTTTCACTCCGGGTGACGAGGTGTGCGCGCTGCTGGCCGGGGGCGGCTACGCCGAGCGGGTGGCCGTGCCGTGGCAGCAGGTCATGCCCGCTCCCGAAGGCGTGACGCTGGTCGAGGCGGCCGGGCTGCCCGAGGTGGCGTGCACGGTCTGGTCCAACGTGTTCATGACCGGGCGGCTGCGGCGCAGCGAGACGCTGCTGGTGCACGGCGGGGCGAGCGGGATCGGGACGTTCGCGATCCAGCTGGCCAAGGCGTTCGGGTCACGGGTCGTCACGACGGCCGGGTCGGCGGCGAAGCTGGACCGCCTCAAGGAGCTGGGCGCCGACGAGGTGATCAACTATCGCGAGGAGGACTTCGCCGAGCGGGTGACGGCCGATGTGATCCTCGACATCATGGGCGCCAAATACCTGTCCAGAAATATCCGGACACTTCGTACGGGTGGCCGGCTGGTGATCATCGGACTGCAGGGCGGCGCCAAAGCCGAGCTCGATCTGGGCGCCCTGCTCGCCAAACGAGCGGCCGTCCACGCCACCACACTGCGCTCCCGCCCGGTCGACGAGAAGGGCGTCATCGTGCGCGGCGTCGTCGACAACGTGTGGCCCTTGGTCAGCGCCGGGGCGGTGCGTCCCGTGGTGTACGCGGAGGTGCCGATGGCGCAGGCCGCGGAGGCCCACCGAATGTTGGATTCGGGAGAGCACATAGGCAAAATCCTGCTAGTACGGTGAGTGCTATGAATGCTGAGGACAACAACACCCCCCACATCGTGGTGGTGGGTCCTGACTTCCAAGGTCAGGGCGATAGCGGCGAAGACGAGCGATCGGTCACGAACCTCGTCGAACAGCCCGCCAAGGTGATGCGCATCGGCAGCATGATCCGGCAGCTTCTCGAAGAGGTCCGGGCGGCTCCTCTGGACGAGGCCAGCCGTAAGCGGTTGAAGGAGATCCACGAGTCGTCCATCAAGGAGCTCGAGGACGGCCTGGCGCCCGAGCTCGTCGACGAGCTGGAGCGGCTGTCGCTGCCCTTCACCGACGAGAACGGCACCCCGCCCAGCGAGGCCGAGCTGCGCATCGCGCACGCCCAGCTCGTGGGATGGCTCGAAGGCTTGTTCCACGGCATCCAGACGACGCTGTTCGCGCAGCAGATGGCGGCCCGTGCCCAGTTGGAGCAGATGCGCAGGGCGCTGCCCGGTGTGCCCCACGACGACATGCAGCGGCCGCCCGGCGGCTCGGGCCCTTACCTGTAGAGCCGCTCGAGCACGAGCGCGACCCCGTCCTCGTTGTTGGCCGCCGTCACATGGTCCACGGCGGCCAGCACGGCGGGGTGCGCGTTGGCGACCGCGTAGGACGTGCCTGCCCAGCCGAGCATGGGCAAGTCGTTTGGCATGTCACCGAACGCCACCACCTGTGATGGTTTGATCTCACGCTGTTCGGCGAACGCGGCCAGGGCGGTGGCCTTCGTGACACCGTGAGCGCTCATCTCGATCAGCCCTCTGCCGCTGGAGTGCGTGGCGGTCACCAGGTGCCCCACGAGGCCGTGCACGGCCTCGTGCAGGGGGTCAGGAGCCATGTCCGGGTGCAGGGCCAGCAGCTTGGCGCAGGGCCGCGAGGTCAGTGTCGCCGCGCCCACGCGAAGGCCGCCGATGGCCTTGCTGTCCCATCCACCGAGTGGGAAATCGGACTCATGCGCAAAACCACCTTCATACTCGACCGAAAAAGCGAGTTCGGGCACGTTCGCTCTTAGCTGAGAGACGACTTGCTCCAGTACCTCGACCTCGATGAGGTGAGATTCCACTATCCGTTCGGTATGCAGATCGTAGATCAACGCACCGTTTGCACAGATTGCCAGCCCTCGGTGACGCACCGCACCCGCCACACTGCTCATCCATCTAGGTGGACGGCCGGTGACGAACACGAGGACGGCACCAGTTTCCTCGACTCTCGCGAACGCCGCGGCCGTACGGGGAGAGACGGTTCCGTCGGTGCGTAGAGCGGTTCCGTCGAGGTCGGTGGCCACTAGACGCGGCGCTGCAAGGGTTCGCATAACACGTTCCAGTTTGCCCGGTGATGCCGCCGGCCAGAAATCTTCCTAGGGACGGGAACACCAACGCGCCAGAATGGTGTTAGATGTGATGGCGTTGTATTAGCTGATCCCGTAGTGAAAACCAGCATGACTTTGTCTGAGCCACCCCGGGTGCTTGCTGTACGACACACCGGGACTCGCGAGGTGCGGGTCCCATAGATTCACATCCTGAGGGAGAGCTTTTATGGCTCAGGGAACCGTCAAGTGGTTCAACGCCGAGAAGGGCTTCGGCTTCATCGCCCCGGACGGCGGTGCGCCGGACGTGTTCGTGCACTTCTCCGAGATCCAAGGCAACGGCTACCGCAGCCTTGAAGACGGGCAGCGGGTCGAGTTCGAGATCACGCAGGGACAGAAGGGGCCGCAGGCCTCCCAGGTCCGTGCCATCTGACCTGTAGCAGCGAGACAGACCGGGGTTCGTTTCCAGCGGACCTCGGTCTTTCGCGTCTCCGGCCTTTTGCGGGCCTTCCCGCTCGGCTGTCACTCTCCGTGCAGGACATTCTTCTCGTACGGCAAGCATCGCGAACCCGCCACCCGCCGACCAGGGCCGGGGGCCTCCAGGAATACGCCCGCTGACCCCGCACAGGGCCGGGCGCCGTAACGCGCGCTCCGAACAGTGGTGACGGATCGGTCACAGGTGTGACTCAACTCACATAGCCCTCGAACCATCGATCTTCCACAGCCATCGACCGATATATGAGGTACGCGTGGTTGTGTCACCCTGCGACCTTGGTCGCGGTGTTCGTGCTGCTGCTCAACGACCACCTGCTCAAGCAGGTCTGGCCCGGATTCGTCACCGGCAAGCTCAGTGACGTCGCCGGCCTCATGGTGGCGCCGCCTCTGGCGGCGCTGGTCCTCGCTCGGCGGGCCGATCTCGGGGCTTTGCTGGTCACCGGGGTGCTGTTCGCGTTCGTGAAGACGACGGACGCGGGAGCTGAGTGGGCTTCCCAGGTGTGGAGTCTGGTGGCCGGGCCGTCGAAGGTTCTGGCCGATCCCACGGATCTGCTCGCGTTGCCCGCGCTCGGATTGGCCTGGTGGGCTCGCCGGCGGAGCTTCTCCATGCGTCCGGCGGGGCTCTCAGAGGGTCCAAGAGCGTCTCTGCGGCCCCCGGCGGGACTCGGGAGGCTGGGCGGGCTTTCAGGGCGTCTGACCGCGTTCTCGGAGCGTCTGGCCGGACGTCCTTGGCGTCTGACGGGGTTCGGGGAGCGGTGGCGGGTGTTGGTCGTCGTGCCGCTGGCGGTGTTCGCGGTGGCGGCGACGGCTGCTGATACGCGGCATACCGAAGTCGGTTCCGTACCGGCCGACGGGGATTCCGTGCAGGTGGACGGGGATCGGATCGTCGTGCTGGTGCGCGGTGGCGGTCCGTCGGCCCTGACCGGGATGTCCTCCGTGGACGGGGGCGCCACCTGGTCCGCCTATTACGGGAAGCCGGTGCGGCTGCCCCAGTCCGCTGCCTGCGTGCCCCGGGAGCCGCAGCGCTGCTACCGGGTGCTTCCCGAGCGGTCGGCGGTCGCCGAGTCCGATGACGGAGGCAAGACGTGGCGGGACTCCTGGACCCGGCCGGAGGACCTCAGATCGGCCAGGCGGCGCGACGCGAGCTCCATGGCCGCGCTGAGTGCGCTGGCCGTACAGGCTCGGCCCGGAGGGCATGTCGTGGTCGTCGCCAACGGGCTCGACGGCGTGCTCGTACGGGACGTCTCCGGGACGTGGCGGCAGGAGAGGTGGCCGGAGCCGCTCGGCACCTCTGAGGACGACGTGGCGAACACCGCTCCCGAGCAGCACCTGGCGCTGCTTTTCGGCGCCCTGATGCTGCTCTCCGCCGTCGGGGTGGGGTTGCGGCGGCTTGCCGGGGCCTACGCCGTTTCCGCGTTGGTGGCGTGTACGGGGCTGTACGCCGTGTTCGACTCGGGCAGCGAGACGTCGTTGTTGTGGGGCATCGATCCGATCACCCTCGTGCTGGGCTTGGCCATGACGCTGCTCGGGACGATGATGTGCCTCGGCCTCGCCATCGCCGGGCAGGCCAGGGGTGTGGCGGTGGCCGTCGGCTTCGGGGCGGCGCCGCTGGTGTACGCGACCGTGTACGTGCCCTTCTACGGCTGGGCGCGTGGGGCGCCGGACTCGTACGGCGTGGCGGTGGGGCTCGCCGTCGTGCTGACCGCTTGTGTGGTGGCGGCGAGTGGCGTGCTCATCAGACACGCCACCCACCCCCGGACGGCCGACCCGACCATGACCGGCTCAAGCCGCTAGCGGTTGAGCCGAGCCGGTGCGGTCCTGCTACTTGGACGGCTCCAGCTACTTGGACGGCTCCAGGACGTCGAGGCCGACGAAGGGGCGCAGCGCCTCGGGGACCACTACCGAGCCGTCGGCCTGCTGGTGGTTCTCCAGGATCGCGACGATCCAGCGGGTGGTCGCCAGCGTGCCGTTGAGCGTGGCCAGGTGCTGGGGCTTGCCGTCCTTGTCGCGGTAGCGGACGCCCAGCCTGCGGGCCTGGAACTCGGTGCAGTTGGAGGTGGAGGTCAGCTCGCGGTAGCGCCCCTGGGTGGGGATCCACGCCTCGCAGTCGAACTTGCGGGCCGCCGACATCCCGAGGTCGCCCGCCGCCGTGTCGATGACGCGGTAGGGCACCTCGATCTTGGCGAGCATGTCCCGCTCCCAGGCGAGCAGCCGCTGATGCTCCTCGCGCGCCTCCTCGGGCCGTACGTAGGAGAACATCTCCACCTTGTCGAACTGGTGGACCCGGATGATGCCCCGGGTGTCCTTGCCGTACGAGCCGGCCTCGCGGCGGAAGCACGACGACCAGCCCGCGTAGCGCAGCGGCAGCTCGTCGCCGCCGAGGATCTCCTGGGCGTGGTAGCCCGCCAGCGCCACCTCCGAGGTGCCGACCAGGTAGAGGTCGTCCTCGGGGAGGCGGTAGATCTCCTTGTCGTGGGCCACGTGGAAGCCCGTGCCCTGCATGGTCTCCGGCTTGACCAGCACCGGGGTGATCATCGGGGTGAACCCGTTGGCGATCGCCTGCTGCATGGCCATGTTGAGCAGGCCGAGCTGCAGGCGCGCGCCGACGCCCTTGAGGAAGAAGAACCGCGAGCCGGACACCTTGGCGCCGCGCTCCATGTCGATGGCGCCGAGCTGTTCGCCCAGCTCCAGGTGGTCCTTCGGCTCGAAGTCGAACACGCGGGGATGGCCATGGGTTTCGAGCACGACGTAGTCGTCCTCGCCGCCGTGTGGCGCGTCCTCGTCGACGATGTTGGGCACCGACTGCACGAGCTCGTCGAGCTCGGCGCCCAGCGTCTCGGCCTCCGCCTCGGCGGCCTTGACCTGGCCGGCCAGGTCCTTGGCCCGCTGGAGCAGGCCGGCCTTCTCCTCGCCCTGCGCCCTGGAGACCGACTTGCCCAGACTCTTCTGCTCGGCGCGCAGGGACTCGAACGAGGTCAGCGCGGCGCGACGGCGCTCGTCGAGGTCGAGCAGCGTGTCGACGATGGAGTCGTCCTCGCCGCGGGCACGCTGCGAGGCCCGTAGCCGGTCGGGATTCTCACGAAGGGTACGCAGGTCAATCACGGATAAAGGCTACCGGCGCCCGGTGACCGCCCGCCTCCGGATTAGACGCGTCCGGCACGGATTCGGGCCAGCCAGTCTCCCGCCTCGGCGAACTCCGGGTCGGCCGTGCCCTTCTTGATCTGCGGAGCGACGCCGTCGGCACGCGGGTAACTGCCCAGGAAGCGCACCTCGTCGCAGATGCGATGCAGACCGGAAATGGCCTCACCGACGCGGGCGTCGGCGACGTGGCCCTCGAAGTCGAAGTGGAAGAAGTAGCGGCCGATGCCGTTGCCGGTCGGCCGCGACTCGATGCGGGTCAGGTTGACCCCGCGTACGGAGAACTCCGTCAGCATCTCCAGCAGCGCGCCCGGGTGGTCGTCCGCCAGGAACACCACGAGCGAGGTGCGGTCGCTGCCGGTCGGCTCGGGCAGCGTGCCCGCACGGCTCACCCGTACGAACCTCGTCACGGTGTCGTTGCGGTCGCCGATGTCGTCGGCGAGCTCCACCAGCCCGTAGTGCTCGCCCGCGATGCGCGCGGCGATGGCCGCGTCGTACGGCGAGCCGGGCAGCGAGACCTCCTGGGCCGCGGCGGCCGTCGAAGGCGCCGCCACCACGACCGCGTCGGGCAGCTCCCGGGCGCAGAACGCGCGGCACTGCGTGATGGCCGCAGGATGCGTGTAGACCCGCTTGATGTGCACGATCTCGGTATCGGGCCTGGCCAGCAGCGAGAAGCGCACGGGAAGCAGCAGCTCCGCCGTGATCAGCAGCGGCTCGCCCCAGGCGAACTCGTCGAGGGTCGTCGTGATCGCGCCTTCGATCGAGTTCTCCAGCGGGACGACCGCGCCGTCGGCCTCGCCGTCGCGGGCGGCGGCCAGGGCGGCGCCGACGTTGGCGCAGGGCAGACGCTCGGCTTCGGGCTCCAGGAGTCGCAGGGCCTCTTCGGTGAAGGTGCCCTCCGGTCCCAGATAGGCGAGTCTGGGCATGCAGACAGAGTATCCGCAGGTTACGGGGTGGCGTATGAACCTTTACTCACACGGAAGCCTCTTCACCATCTGCCCGCCTGAGCGTCTATCAGCGGGCCGTGACCCAGCCGGGCGGCTCGCACCGCCTGCTCCTCCTCCGGAGACAGTGGCTCCTCCCCCTTGCCGCTCACCACGGGGCGCACATAGGTGCGGGTCTCGGACCGCCCGTTGATCGAGGTCAGCACGATGCCGTCGCCCAGTCCGTTGATCATCGCGATCGAGAACGACAACCTCCCGGTCATCTCCTCAAGCGCGTCGTATCGGCACACGGCCACGTCGCGGATGGCCTTGAGATCACCCTTGCCCTCGCTCGTCTGCCTGACCAGTTGCTGCCGGCATTCGTCGAGCGCGGTCCTGGCCTCCTTGAGCGCCCGAAAGCCGACGCAGACGCCGCTCACCCCGGCAACGAGCCCCACCATAACCCATACGGTAATCAGCACGTAACAGAGAGTAATGGATCGTCAAACCAGGTCGCGCCGTCTCGGCAACCAGGCGACCAGCAACCAGACCAGCCCCAGCGCCCCGAGCCCGAACCCGTCCTGCACGATCTTGTCGAGCACCGGCACGCCCGCCACCTTCAGCGCCACGCCCCACCAGGGGATGGGCAGCACGTAGTACAACCACACCCCCGCGGCCACCCGTAGCCTGACCGGATCCCGCCCGTCACCCACGATGGCCCCCAGCACCACGACCACCCAGGCGAGATGGTGGATCCAGGCGACCGGCGACAGCAGCACGGCCATGAGCCCGACCAGCGCGACGGCGGTCATCGGATCCTTGGCCTGATACGCGTCACGCGCGCCTCGGAAGCCGTACCACCCCACGACCGCCACCAGGCCGATCCAGATCACGGACGTCACCGTGTCGTTCATGTAGAGGCGGATCAGCATGCCGCGGATCGACTGGTTGGTGGTGGCGGCGTTCGCGCCGAGCCGTTCGGGATCGAACAGCGCGGAGAACCAGAAGCCGGCCGCGTCGTGCGGGATCACCAGGAACGGCAGCAGCGTGAGCAGCGCCGCGGCGAACGCCGCCATGAAGAACGTCCGCCACTGCCGCGTCACCAGCAGGTAGATCAGGAAGACGCCCGGCGTGAGCTTCACCGCCGTGGCCAGCCCGATCAGGAACCCCCGCGGCCACCACGGCCGCCTGGCCACACAGTCGACCAGGCACAACGCGACCAGCAGAATGTCCACCTGCCCGAACCGGACCTGGTCCCGGATGGGCATCAAATAGGTGCAGGCCACCATGAGGAAGGCGAAGACCCACGGCGCGTACCGCTTCACCCCGCCGAGTACCCCTCTGAAGGAGTACGCCACCACGACGGCGAGCGACACGAAGACCCCGACGGTCCACACCCACTGGGCGGTGTCCCAGGACATCTTGGCCAGCAGTACGGCCAGCATCGCCGCGATCGGCGGGTAGGTGAACGGCAGCAACTGAGGCGCGGGCGTGGCGAACTCGTAGACGGGCCGGCCTTCGAGGAGCATCTGCCCGCCGGTCCGGTACACATCCAGATCGACCAGCCGCTGATCGTCGGGATTCGTCAGCCACTGCTGCACCAGCGGTGCTACGGCCACCGCGATGACCAGGACGGCAATCGCCCACGCCCACCACTGCCGCCGGATCGTCGTCGCCCTGCCACCTGTCACGGTGTGGCACGTTACCGTGGCTGTTGTTGATCGAGCGCGTCGTACTGGGGGTCCCGCACATGCCGCACGCCACCTTCGGTGCGCCCCCACACGTCCTTGCCGCGCTGCTCCGTCGCCGCTCGGCCACACAGTTCCTTGCCGCGCTGCTCCGTCGCCGCTCGGCCACACAGTTTCTTGCCGCGCTGCTCCTCACCACCGTTCTGGCACCCCTCTTCGGCGCGAGCCCAGCCGCTGCGGCAACGCCCACCCACACCTCAGCCATCACCTCACTCGCCGCCCCCACACCCAGCTCGGGCCTCGCCTCCACGCCTGGTCATGTGGCGTCGGCCTCCATGCCTGGTCATGTGGAGGCGACGACCTCCGCACGTGGTCGCGTGAGGACAGTGGCCTCCGCGAGTGGTCATGTGGAGACAGAGACCTCCACGCCTGGTCGTGTGGAGGCGGCGGCCTCCGTGCGTGGCCGGGTGGCCCTCATCGGGGTGCCGGGTCTCCAGTGGAGTGACCTGGACGCAACCCGTACCCCCAACCTGTGGAAGCTGGTCTCCCAGGGTGGCTCCGCGTCGCTTTCCACGCGTGCCGTGCCACCGCCCGACCGTGGCGTCACCTGCCCGATGGCCGGGTGGCTGACCGTGTCGGCGGGCCAGCGGTCCGGTACGGCAGGGCGTGGCTGTCCCGCGATTCCGGCGCCTCGGGGCACCGGTGAGGGCGCCACGGTCCCGGGCTGGTCTGCGCTGGTGGCGTACCAGGCCGACACCGGGTACGACGCGCGGCTCGGCACGTTGGGCGGACTGGTGATGTCCTCGGGTGGCAAGGTCGCCGCCATCGGCCCCGGCGCCGCGCTGGGCGCTGCCGGCACGACCGGAAAAATCGCCAAATACGCTGACACAGCGGATGCTCTCGGCGACCCCACGCCGTACAACCTGATCGTCCTGGACGCCCCCGACCTCGCCGCCGCCTGGGCCCGTCAGCCGCTCGACGAGTACGGCGTGCCGACCCCGCTCCCCACCGCGACGAGGCAGGCCGCCGTCGCACAGGCGGATCGCCGCATCGGCGCTCTGCTCGGCAAGCTGCCGAACGATACGACCGTCCTGGTGGCAGGCATCTCCGACATCACCACGAACCCCCACCTCCACGTCGCCATCGCCACCGGCCCCTCCCCTGGCGGCCGGCCGTACCTGCACGGCTACCTGACGGCGACCTCCACCCGCCAGGACGCCCTGGTCACGATCACCGACCTCACCGCCACCGTGATCCAGCTGCTGGGCCTGGAGGCCCCTCGCGAAGTGGTCGGGCGCGCCTGGCAGAGCGACGTCACGGAGGCCTCCGCCACACCCGCCGACACGGTCAACGAGCTGTCGGACAGTGATCTGGCCAGCCAGGTGCTACGCGAGGTTCGCGGCCCGTTCTTCGCCGTGTTCGTGACGGTCCAGCTGGTCTTCTACGCCTTCTCCGCCCTGGCCCTCCGCCGCCGTCGCCGCTCCGCCGGGGCCGAGCAGACCCCGACCACCGACTCTCCTGTAGGCGCCGACGGCGCTGAGGCCGCTGAGGGCGCTGACGGGATCGAGGGCACCGCTCCCGCCCGGCCCGCGCCTGCCGGATCCACGCCTGGGGGAATCTCACCTGAGGGAGCGCCCTCAGCCGAATCCACGCCTGGGGCGATCTCACTCGAAGGAGCACCGCCAGCCGAATCCACGCCTACGGGCGTCTCGTCCGCAGAGACGGCGGCTGCTGGAGCCGGACCCGCAGGGATCCCTTCCGAAGCCACGCCACCTACCGGCCCCACACCAACGGGCGCTTCGCCCGGAGAAGCCGCGTCCACTGAAGCCGTGGGCACAGGGATCCCAACCGAAACCGCCCCACCCAACGGACCCACACCAACGACCGCTTCACCCGGAGAAGCCACACCCGCTGAAGCCGGGGTCCCCCGGATACCATCCGAAACCGTCAACGGACCCACACCAACGGGCGCCTCGCCCGGAGAAGCCACACCCGCAGGAACCGAGTCTGCGGGCATTTCGTCCGGCGAGACGGCGGCTGTGGGAGCCGGGTCTGCGAAGCACATCTCTGCGGAGACTCGCGGTGGCGTCGGTGACGTCAGTGGTGCCGATGACGTCAGTGGTGCCAGTGGTGCCAGTGGGTCGTCGGCATCGGGGCCGGTGGGTCCGGTGCCGGCGAGTGCCTCCCGGCTGCTGGCCGTCGTGCAGGTTGTGGCCGTGGTCAGTGGGGCCATCGCCGTCTCCACGTTCCTCGCGCAGTTGGTGCCGTGGTGGGCCCTGCCATCGCCGATGCTCGGCGTCATCGTGACCATCCTCGCCATCGCCGGGCTGATCACCGGGGTGGCGTTCGCCGGGCCGTGGCGGGCGCATGTGCTCGGGCCTCTTGCCGTAGTCGCGGGCATCACCTCCGTCGCGCTGCTTGTCGACGTCATGACCGGGTCGACGTTGCAGGTCAATGCGGTGACCGGGTACGAGCCCGTCACCGGGGGGCGGTTCTACGGGTTCTCCAACATCGCCTTCGCCGTCTACTCGACGGGGACCGTGCTCGGGCTGGCGGGGGTCGCCCAGTGGCTGCTCAAGAGGGGGGTGTCGAGGTTTGTCACGGTGCTGGTGTGTGGGGCTTATGGGGCGTTGGCGGTGTTCGCGGATGGGTGGCCGTCGTGGGGGGCGGACTTCGGAGGGGTGCCGGCCTTTGTGATCGGTATGGCGGTCTTCCTCATCCTGCTGGCCGGACAGCGGGTCTCGATCACGAAGCTGCTGCTGGTCGGGGTGGCGGGAGGCGTCCTCATCGGGGGCATCTCACTCTTCGACTGGCTGCGGCCGGCGGCGCAGCGCACTCACCTGGGCAATTTCGTGCAGCAGATCATCGACGGTCAGGCGTGGACCGTGGTCTGGCGCAAGTTCAGCGCGATGATCGGCGTCACCGTCGGGAACTGGTCTCTCACCCTGCTCTCGCTGGTCGCGCTCGCGTTCCTCTTCTGGGTGCTCAATCGGCCGTCGCAATGGGGCGCTCCCGCGCTCGGTCAGGCGTACGCGCTCGCGCCGACGCTCCGGGCAGGGTTGTTCGGGGCGCTCACATGTGCGTTCATCGGGTTTCTCATCAACGACTCGGGCATCGCCATCCCGGCCATGGCGCTCACGGTGGCGGTGCCGTTGACGCTCGCGGCTTCGGTACGCGCCCTGCAGCTCGCCACGCCCACCAAACCAGCGCAGCGGTCAGCCCGAGCAGTGCCCACGGGGCGATCTGCGACCTGACGACCGTACGGAGCCAGTCGAGGTCGTGCGGCATGACCTGGTCGAGGACGCGGGCGGGCAGGTAGGCGAGGGAGAGGATGAGCAGGTGCGTGATCAGCAACCCGTCGAGCGCCGACGCCCCGATCAGGGCGAGCATCCCGAAGGCCAGCCCGTCGTACCAGGGCAGGATGTACGGCGTCGCGAACAGGTAGGCGATGACGATCACGGCGGCCACCACGGGGGCGCTCAGCCCGGACGACCCGGGGGATGCGAGCGGGTGCGGTGAGCCCGAGGCGTGGAGTCTGGACATCAGGCGGAACAGCGACCAGGCCACAAGGGCGAGCAGGAGCAGCGAGCCGATCTGGATCTCGCCCCGGTAGGCGCTGCCCTCGCCGACGATCGACTGCAGCCGGCCCTGGACGAGTTTCCAGAACGAGGCCAGCGAGATCGACTTGCTGGTGCGGGTCATCGGGCTGATCGCCTCGGGACCGACGATCACGTAGCCGACGACCACCACGGCCAGGGCGGTGCCCGCCATCAGGGCCAGGCGGGCGGGCCGCCGTCGCAGCTCCCAGGCCGGGCCCAGCGCCACCAGGCCCGCGTTGATCTTCACGGCGACGCCGAGGCCGAGCAGGAGCCCGGAGCCGACCGGGCGGCCCCGGGCCAGGAGGGCGGCGACCATGCAGGCGACGGCCAGGGTGTCGACGTGCATGCCCGCGGCCAGCTGGTACAGCAGCAGCGGGTTGGCCGTCCACAGCAGGGCCGCGCGCAGCCGCCTGGCGGGATCGTGTGCGGTGAAACGGTCGATCAGCAGGCCCGTCGCGATGAACGCGGCCGCGTTGACCAGAGCCAGGACGAAGATGGTCAGCCGGAGCGAGTCGCCGCCGATCCAGCTCGCCAGGGCCTGCACGGCCGTCGCCACCGGGCCGTAGACGCTCGGCTCCTCACGCCAGGGGGCTTCGACGGCGCGGGCGATGGGGTCAGTGGGAAGGTCGACGGCGCCGTGGGTGTAGGGGTTGACGCCCAGCGTCACCATGCGTCCGTACGCGGCGTAGTTGAGGTGGTCACCGGAGCCCGAGGGCGGCAGGAAGGCCAGCAGGGCGGCGGCCAGGCAGCCGAGGCGCACCAGCAGCCGGGGGTCCGGCAGCCACTGACCGGCACCCGGTGGACCGGTCGCCAACAAGCCGCTCGGGGACGCGCGGGTGAGCGCGAGCAGCAGACCCAGTGAGCCGAGCGCGCCGAGCACGATCGCGGCCGCGGCGAGGCCCACCACGAGGTGGGGGCCGGGATCCAGGTGCAGGGAGTAGGGCGGTTGCCAGGCGGGGCCGCTCAGCGCGGGGACCATGACGGACGGGCCCAGCAGTCCGATGGCGATCGTCAGCAGGATCGAGGCGCCGATCGCCGCCGCAGCCGGCTGCGCGAGCCGACCTGGCGCCTTTCCGCGCCGCGTCTCCGAAGTCACCCGCAAATTCCAGCACACTCGCCACGACGGTCAGGCCGGAGCTCAGCCGCCTGTGGATAACTCGGGAAGGGCGTCGGAGAGCAGACGGCGCGGTGGCGCCGGCCGCTGACTACCGCGGATACGGCAAATACGGCAGGGCTGTTCGAGAGCTCCGCTTATCGCGGCCCTCGTCCGCGGACGCGCCGCCGGAACCTGCCTGAGACACGCCGCCGGAGCCTCCCTGTGACGCGCTGCCGGGCCCCGCCCGGGACGCACCGCTGGGCCCCGCCCGGGACGCGCCGCCGGAGCCCGCCCGGCCTTTCACGGACGCGTCGTCGGCACCCGACCGGGCTTCGGGCACGCCGCCGACACCCAGCCGGCCTCCCATAGGCACCCCACCGGCGCCTTCCCGGCGCCTTCGCTCCGCCGCGAGCACGATCTCCGCAACCGTCTCCTGGACGCCACCGCTGATCTCCACATACCGCAGCAGACCAGTACGTTCCAGAACGGCCACCAGCCGATCCGGAGGATTCGCCAGGATGATGCGGCCACTCCGCGTGGCCCGTACGCGCTGCAACGCCACCGCCAGCGCCCCGACCAGAGAGGAGTCGTAGAACACCAGGTCAGCCAGGTCGAACACGAGAATGGGCCCGTCAGACCAGTCCCAAACCTCCTGGATGCGCGCGCTCAGACGCGCCCGACCGGCGTGATCCAGCTCGCCGCTCGCTCGAAGGACCGTGCAATAAACGTGTCGGATGGTGTCGATTCGCACTGAACGCGCGCTCATCGTGCCACTCACTTCCCCTAGCGTCGCCCTCCCCTCTGCCCGGGAAACGCCATGTCCAACGGTTCCGAATGGGTGAAGGGCATCACAACGCCACACCTTCAGACGACTTCGAAGGTGGCCATCATGGCCATGTCCTCGTGTTCGAGGTTGTGGCAGTGGACGACATAGCGGCCGCGATAACCAGTGAACCTGGTGATGATCTCGACGGTCTGGGCGTCGCGCAGCTCCACCGTGTCCTTCCATTCCGGCGGCCCGGCGGGGCGCTCACCGTTGACCGACAGCACCTGGAACTGCGCCAGGTGCAGGTGTACAGGGTGGGCGACGTCGCTGGTCAGCCGCCAGATCTCGATGTCACCGAGCTTGGGCCTGGCCTCGATCCTCTTGGGGTCGAACGGGTTCCCGTTGATCAGCCATCCGCCGCCACCGTGCATCGTGCCGCTGTTGAAGTCGAAATCCCTGGTCACGGCGGCCTTCGACGGGTCGAGCCGCGCCACCTCCGACAGCACGCGCGGGATCGTCGAGTCGTCGGCCTCGTCGCGATCCACGACGAACCGCATCACCTTGGCCTGCGGGCCCTCCCCGGCCAGGTTCCGCAGCTCGATCTGGTCGCCGATCCGGTAGGCGCCGAAGTCGACGATCACCTCGGCGCGTTCGGCCGGTGCCAGCCGTACCTGCTTGGCGGCTATGGGGGCGGCGAGCAGGCCGCCGTCGCTCGCGATGCGTACCATCGGACCACCCGACGACAGCGCCAGCTCGTACGTCCGCGCGTTGGAGGCGTTGAGCAGCCGCAGCCGATAGCGGGCCCTGGCCACCCGGAGCTGCGGCCAGGGGGCGCCGTTGACCAGGATGACGTCGCCCAGCACCCCACCCATGTAAGCCTCGCGCACGCCCGGCTTGCCCGGCAGGCCCGGGTACGGCATCGAGCCGTCCTCGGCGAACGACCTGTCGCAGATCATCAGCGGGATGTCGCGTTCACCGGCGGGCAGTCCCAGCGCCTCCTCGGCCGGGTCCCGTACCAGGAAGAACCCGGCCAGCCCCCGCCACACCTGCGGCCCGGTGTAGTCCATCCGGTGGTCGTGGTACCAGAGCGTGGCCGCCCGCTGCCGCAACGGGAACGTGTAGTCACGCCGTGCGCCGGGCTGTACCAGGTCGGTGGGGTAGCCGTCGGACTCCGGCGGGGTGTGCCCGCCGTGCAGGTGCAGCACGGTCGGCTGGGTGAGGCCGTTCGACAGGCGTACCACGGTCGTCTCACCGCTGCGGGCCTCGATGGTCGGGCCGGGGAACTGCCCGCCGTACCCCCAGATGGGAGTACGCAGGCCGGGCAGGATCTCCACCTCGGCGGCCTGTTCGACCAGGTCGTAGTGGCCGGGACTCGACGGCTTGGCCAGCGCGGGCACCGGCAGCGGCACCGCGAACGGCTGGGGCAGTGGCGCGCCGCTGGTCAGCAACTGGGGCTGCGGTGTGCGGGACAGCAGCGAACATCCGGGTGCCGCCGCCACCGCCGCCGCGCCCAGCCCGAGCAGCCGCAACGCCTGGCGCCTGGTGACCGTCATGCCGGGGCCGGCGCGCGGCGCGGCATCACCCGGTTGATCTGCATGAGGCTGCTGCCGAACAGCAGCACGCCGAGCGGCACGTGCAGCGCCTTCACGTGCGCCATGCCCAGAGCCGCCTGGGCGACCGTGATCGCGAGAGTGAACGCGGCCGACCCTGCGAAGCGCGCAGAACCGCCGCCGGGACGCCACACCAGGATCGCCGCGATCAGGTTGAGCACGCCGGCGGCCAGCGCGGCGATCGCCGTGGCGGCGTGCAGGGCGCGGCCGCCGGGCGTGGACAGCAACTGCCCGGCCGTGATCGCCTGCGTCAGGAACGCGGCGGCCTGCACGACGGCCATGACGCGTAGCAGGGGGAAGAACTTCGGTGTCATGACCGAGATGGTGTCGATTGTCCAGGCCCGGGGCGTCGTGCCGGGGAAGACACCTGTGACTACCACCTGGGGTCACGGGCCGGGCGCGACTACCACACAGGAAGTAGCGCCGGTTCCGACCTCGTGCGGAGGAGGGCGATCGGGAAACGCCGTACTGTGCAGGAATGAGCACTCGGTGGCGGCCGTTCGCGGCCGATGTGACCGTCTCGGTGGCGCTGGTCGTCATGCTGCTGGTGGTCGCGCTGTCGACGCCGGGCACGGGCGTGCTGGACTATGTCGTCGTCGTAGCCGGTTCGCTGTCGCTTCTTCTTCTCCGCCGGGCGCCGGTGGTGGCGCTGGTGATCTGTACGGCCTGCATGCTCGTGTTCTCGGTCGAGGCGCATCCGGGCCCACCGGCGGCCTTTCCCGTCATTGTGAGCGTGTTCGCGGCCGTCCATGCCGGGCATCGGCTGGTGGCGGCGGGCGCGGGGGTCGTGTTCCTCGGCGGCAGCCTGGCGGCGGACCTGGCCACCGCCACCGACCAGCCCGCCCTGATCATCATGCAGAACACGAGCCTGCTGATCGGCTGGTTCGTCGCCGCGGGCGTGGCCGCGACGGTGAGCAGGCACCGGCAGGCGTACCTCCACCAGGCCGAGGAACGTGCCGCCGAGGCCGAGCGCACCCGTGAGGAGGTCGCCCTGCGGCGGGCGGGAGAAGAGCGGCTGCGCATCGCCAGGGAGCTGCACGATTCGCTCACCCACAGCATCTCGATCATCAAGGTGCAGGCGGGCGTGGCCGTGCACCTCGCGCGCAAGCGCGGCGAGGAGGTGCCCCCGGCGCTGCTGGCCATCCAGGAGGCGAGCGGTGACGCCATGCGCGAGCTGCGGGCGACGCTGGAGGTGCTGCGTGACTCCGACGCCGATGCCGGTGAGGCGCCGGGTAGCGGCTTGGACCGGCTCGACGACCTGCTGGACCGGGCGCGGTCCGCGGGCCTGCCCGCCACCATGCTGATCACCGGTACGCGCGGGTCACTGCCCGCCGAGGTCGACCGGGCCGCGTACCGGATCGTGCAGGAGGCGCTGACCAACGTCGCGCGGCACGCGGGCGGCGCGTCGGCGGCGGTACGCATCGACTACGGCACGGACGAGCTGGTCGTGCAGGTCGACGACGACGGCCGGGCCGGCGCGGACGCGACCCACGTGCCCGGTGTGGGGCTCCTGGGCATGCGCGAACGAGTCACGGCCCTGGGCGGCCGGTTACGGGCCGAGGCCAGGCCGGAAGGCGGATTCACCGTCCGCGCCGAACTCCCCGTGAACCTCCCCACCGAACTCCCCGCGACCGAGTCCCCTGCGGGCGTCTCGATCGGGCTCTCCTTGGAAGGACGAGCGTGATCCGCGTACTGCTCGCCGACGACCAGGCCCTCATCCGGGCGGGCTTCCGTGCGCTGCTGAGCGCCGAGGACGACATCGAGGTGGTGGCCGAGGCCGCCGACGGCGAGCAGGCCGTCGCCCTGGCCCTGGAGCACCGGCCGGACGTCGCGCTCATGGACGTGCAGATGCCGGTGATGGACGGCATCGAGGCCACCCGGCGGATCGCCGCCGACGAGCGGCTCAGCGGCGTCCACGTGGTGATCCTGACCAACTACGGGCTGGACGAGTACGTCTACAACGCGCTGCGGGCGGGCGCGGGCGGCTTCCTGGTGAAGGACACCGAGCCGACCGACCTGCTCCAGGGCGTACGGGTGGCGGCACGGGGCGACGCGCTGCTCTCGCCCGCGATCACCCGCCGCCTGATCGGCGAGTACGTCGGCCGCCGCCCGAATCCCGCGCCCACCAGGCTGGAGATCCTCACCAACCGGGAGCGCGAGGTGACGGCGCTGGTGGCCAGAGGGCTGTCGAACGACGAGATCGCCACCCAGATGGTGATCAGCCCGACCACCGCCAAAACCCACGTCAGCCGGGCCATGACCAAGCTGCAGGCTCGGGACCGGGCCCAGCTCGTCGTCTTCGCGTACGAATCGGGCCTGGTCCTGCCAAGGGGCTGACACCCCACACGACATACTGGGCATAAGAAGCGCCAGTGCGAACGGCGATCTGGCGCGTCCCTGAAGGGAGTGCCGGTGAGCATCATTTCGCGCGGCTTCCGAGGCCGGCGCAGGGAGGACGACGACCGGTTGCCGCCCGGCCAGTACCTGGTCGAGGACTTCCCGGTGCTGTCGGCGGGACCGACGCCGCGGGTCCCGCTGGACCGGTGGGAGTTCGCCATCGACACCGAGTCCGAACAGACCCACCGATGGTCCTGGGCGGAGCTGATGGCGCTGCCGCAGGAGACGCCGACGGTCGACCTCCACTGCGTCACCAAATGGTCCAAGCTGGGCACCGGCTGGCAGGGCGTCTCGCTCGACACGCTGTTCGAGAACGTCGAGACCGCCGTCGAGTACGCGCTGGTCTACTCGTACGGCGGCTACACCACGAACCTGCCCCTGGAAGACCTGCTCGACGGCAAGGCATGGATCGTCCACCGGTTCGACGGCGAGGAGCTCGAACCCCGCCACGGCGGTCCGGCCCGGCTGCTGGTCCCGCACCTGTACCTCTGGAAGTCGGCCAAGTGGGTACGCGGCATCCGGCTGCTCGAAGAGGACTGGCCGGGATTCTGGGAGACCGCCGGCTACCACAACTACGGCGACCCGTGGCGCGAGCAGCGCTACGAGGGCGACTAGGTGCGCCGCCGCCTGACCTGGCGGGCCGCCAGGCTGACCGGGCTGCGCGAGGAGACCGACAGTGCCCGCACGCTGGTCTTCCAGGTGCCGGACTGGCCGGGGCATCTGGCCGGGCAGCACGTGGACGTGCGGCTGACCGCCGAGGACGGCTACAGCACCCAGCGCAGCTACTCGGTGGCCGCGCCGGCCGACGGCGACACGATCGAGCTCACCGTCGAACGGGTGCCCGACGGGGAGGTCTCGCCGTACCTCACCGAGATCATCGAACCCGGTGACCAGGTGGAGATCCGCGGGCCGGTCGGCGGGTGGTTCGTCTGGCGGCCCGAGAGCACGTCGCCGGTGCTGCTGGTCGGCGGCGGCTCCGGCATCGTCCCGCTGATGGCCATGATCCGCGCGCGCCGTCAGGCGGGGAGCCGCGTGCCGTTCCGGCTGCTGTACTCGCTGCGCGATCCCGGCCGCCGCTACTACGCCGAGGAGCTGCGCCGTCCCGACGCCGGGCTCGACGTCGGCTATCTCTACACGCGGGCCGTCCCGGACGGCTGGCCGCGTCCGGCCGGTCGCATCCTGCTGGACGACCTGGCCGAAGGCGGCTGGCCCGCCGACTTCGAGCCGGAGTGCTACGTCTGCGGGCCGACGGGGTTCGTCGAGGCGGCGGCCGACCTTCTGCTCGCACTCGGGCACGCGCCCGAACACATCAGGACCGAACGCTTCGGCCCGACCGGAGGCTGACATGACCACCGAACATCTGGACGGCAACGCCCTGGCCGGTCCGCTCGGCGAGATCTTCGCCGTGGACATCACCGCGGCCATCGGCCGGTGCGCGAGCTGCGGGCTGACCGGTCCCATCGCCTCGCTCCGCGTCTACGGCCCCGAGCCCGGGCTGGTCGCGCGCTGTCCCGGCTGCGACGAGGTCGTGCTGCGTCTGGTCCGCGGGCCCGGCGCGGCCTGGCTCGACCTGCGCGGCGCCGTGTCGTTGCGATTGGGACTGCCCGAATAAGGAATCTCACCCGATCCGGCTTAGTACACTCGGCACGCCAACCGGCCGAGATCTGTACGGCGGAGGTCTTGGCCGTGGGCAGCGGCCCGCGGCCCTGTCCCATGGGAGTCACGTGAGCAACGGGCTGCTGGACGCGCCGCCGTCCCCCCAAGCGCCGGCCCGCGGCCGCAAGCACTGGCTGCGGTGGGCGATCGCGATCGGGGTGACAGTCGTCCTGCTGATCGCGGGCGTCACGGTAGGCGTCATCGTCAAGCTGACCGGCAACCTGAAGCACGACGACGTCACGGCCGAGGACCTCGGCGCGACCCGCCCGCCCAAGGTCGCGGGCACCGCGATGAACGTGCTGATCGTCGGCTCCGACCAGCGCGACGGCAAGAACGCCAAGTACGGCCACCACGTCGCGGGCGAGCGCACCGACACGATCATGCTCGCGCACGTCTCGTCGAAACGGGACAACGCGATGGTCGTCAGCTTCCCGCGCGACTCGCTGGTGCAACTCCCCGCGTGCCGCGCCAAGACGGGCCTGACCGGCCAGCAGCCGCATCTGGGCATGATCAACGAATCGTTCAACTCCGGCGGCATCGCCTGCACCTGGAAGACCATCGAGACGCTCACCGGCATCCATATCGACCACTTCGTCAAGGTCGACTTCACCGGCTTCAAGAGCATGGTCGACGCGGTGGGCGGCGTGGAGATCTGCCTGCCCGAGGCGGTCGACGACAAGAAGGCGCTGCTCAAGCTGGCCGCCGGGCGGCAGACGGTCAACGGCGAGCAGGCGCTCGGCTACGTCCGTGCCCGCTACAGCCTGGGCGACGGCTCCGACATCGGGCGTATCCAGCGTCAGCAGATGTTCATCGCGTCGATGGTGAAGAAGGTCATGAGCGGAGAGACACTCACCAACCCCGCCAAGCTTTACGGGTTCCTCGACGCCGGCACCAAGGCCGTCACCACCGACCCCGGCCTGACGGCCGGCGTCATGAAGGACCTGGCGCTCAGCCTGCAGGGCCTCAACGCGGGACAGATCCGCTTCATCACCACGCCGTGGCACTACTCACTCACCCAGCCGGGGCGGGTGGAGTGGGTCCAGCCGCAGGCCGGGAAGCTGTTCCAGATCGTGTCCAAGGACGAGAGCGTGCAGGGCGTCAAGGGCGGGCAGACCAAGGTGTCCAGGTCCAAGATGCAGATCGAGCTACGCAACGGCACCTATCGCAGCGGTCTCGGCACGCAGGTGGCCGCCGCGCTGGAGCAGCGGGGCTATCACATCACCAAGATCGGCGACACGGCCCGCAAGCCGCAGGCGAAGACGACCGTCTTCTACGGGCCGAACGGGGAGACGGGTGTCCCGACCCTGACGAAGGACCTGCTCACCTCCCAGACGAAGCTGGTCGCGGCAGCGCAGACCAGCCGGTTGGTGCTGGTGCTCGGCAACGACTGGAAGGGCACCAAGCCCCTCGCCACCAACGACACCGAGTCGCTGAAGGGCTTCGACGCGACCCACGACACGTGCGCATCGTCCTGATCAGGGTCGTCCTGATCAGGCGATGAACGCCGAGAGCGCGGCCAGTGCCTCCACCACCTGGTGGGCGTCCGGGGTGCTCTCCGGGTCCAGCAGCCATTGGATCATCAGGCCGTCCGAGATCGCGATCAGCACCGAGATCAGGGCCTCCGGGGCGAACGGCAGCTCCACCCCCAACTCCGCCGCCGCCCTGTTGATCATGTCGATGCCCGCCTGCCTGGCCCTGCCGTAGACGGCGGCCAGTTTCGCTCTCAGCAGCTCCTCCCGCAGGGCGGCCGGGTAGGCCTCCACGGCCAGGACCAGTTGCGGGCGCATTTCGGCGAAGACGTCGACCAGAGCCACCATGGCGCGTTCGAGCATCTCCCTCGGGCCGGCCAGTGGGCCGCCGAAGACCGACTCCTCCACGTGCTCGATCCAGGCGTCGTAGGCGCTCACGATCGCCTCGTTGAGCAGGGCGTCCTTGCCGCCGAAGTGGTAGCCGATGGAGGCCAGGTTGGTGCCTGACGCGGCGACCAGGTCGCGGGCGGTCGTCCGGGCGTAGCCCTTCTCCTGCAGGCAGTTGACGGCCGCCGCCAGGAGTCTCTCCCGGTATCCACCGAGCTCTGTTCTCGACACGCGTCTTATGCTACTGATATATACGAGCGTATATGACGTACGTATATATACGGAGGTAGAAAGATGCTCCCCCCTGGACCGAAACTCCCCACGCTGCTCCAGACCGCCTGGCTCCTGACCGACCCGGTAGGCGCGTTCGAGAAGTGCCGCCGCAAGTACGGGCCGATCTTCACGCTGCGCTTCTTCGGCTTCCCGCCCGAGGTCTACGTCGCCACCCCCGAGCTGGCCGAGCAGGTCTACCGGCTCGACCAGGGCGGCGGCCGGGCCGGGCGGGTCCGGCGTGACTTCCTCGAACCGATGGTCGGCGCGCACTCGCTGCTCACCCTGGACGACGAGCCGTGGTGGCGGCACCGGCGGCTGCTCACCCCGCCGCTGCGCGCCAAGCAGATCGCCGGGTACGAGGGCGAGATCGCCGCCATCGCCGCCGAGAAGATCGCGACCTGGCCGCTCGGCACGCCGTTCGCGCTGCGCGACCGCATGCAGGAGATCACGCTGGAGGTCATCATCCGGCTGATCTTCGGCATCCGCGACGCCCAGCGGCTCGACCGGCTGCGCGTGCTGCTGCCGAAGCTGATCGAGGTCGGCGGCTCGGCGTCCCTGATGCTGCTGCCGCCGCGGCTGCGCGAGGCCACGCGGCGCCTGCCGTTCACGCCGTACGGGCGATTCCTGCGGTTACGCGCGGCCGTCGACGAGATCCTGTTCGACGAGATCGGCCGGCGACGCGCCGAGCCGGGCGGCACCGACGTGCTGGGCCGGCTGCTGGAGACCGAGCTCGGCGACCAGGAGGTGCGCGACGAGCTGATCACCCTGCTCATCGCCGGCCACGAGACGACGGCCACCGGGCTGGCATGGGCGTTCGAACGACTGCTGCGCACCCCGGGCATCCTCGACCGGCTGCCGCACGACGAGGAGTATCTCGACGCCGTGGTCAAGGAGGCACTGCGCGTCAGACCGGTCGTCTTCGAGGCGCCCCGGCTGGTCGACGCCCCGCTGCGGCTGGGCGACTATGAGGTGCCCGCCGGATGGTACGCGGCACCGCTCATCGCGCTCATCCACCAGGACCCGTCGGTCTGGCCGTCACCGGAGGAGTTCAGGCCCGAGCGCTTCCTGGACGGCGCGGACGCCCACGGCAAGGCGTGGATGCCCTTCGGCGGCGGCCGACGCTTCTGCGTCGGGGCCCAGCTCGCCCTCCTGGAGATGCGCGTCATCCTCCGAGAGGTGCTGAACCGCCTGGAGCTCTCCGCACCAGATCCGGCGCCGGAGGCCAGGCGGCTCAAGCTCGTCACCCTTGCCCCTGCAAAGCTGACACGCGTCAGCGCGCGTGCTCGGACTCCTGCTCGGACGCCGTAGTCGGGTGCATCTCGTCATGCGGCGAGTCGGCGCCCAGCTCCTCGCGGAGCCGGTCGTAGTCGATGTTGTGATTGGTGTACTTAAGCTGGCGAGCGACCTTCGTCTGCTTCGCCTTGGCTCTTCCTCGGCCCATGGCTACTCCCTAGTCCCCGCTGTCATCCTAGCCAACAACGTTACGACTTGAAGAATTATGCAAGTGCGCTGGATTAGTCTGGCAGTATGCACGTGGAGGTCAACCAGGCCAAGGCCGATTTCTTCCGAACACTCGGCCACCCCGCTCGCATCAGAGTGTTGGAGCTACTTCAAGAAGGCCCGCTTCCCGTCCGGGAACTCCTGGCCCAGATCGACATCGAGCCGTCCAGCCTCTCCCAGCAGCTGGCGGTCCTGCGAAGAGCCGGGATCGTGAGCGCCATCCGTGAGGGAAGCACCGTCGTCTACACGCTGGCCACTCCCGAGCTGGCCGACCTGCTCGGGGCCGCGCGCCGCATCCTCACCGACATGCTCGCCGACCAGGGCGAACTCCTCGCCGAACTACGCGCCGAGGTCCCCTGACCGAGGGCCGCCACCGGTACGGAGACGCCGCGGCCGACCAGGGCGCCTGAGAGCTACGACGACGCTGTCAACCGCCGAAAGTAAGAGCACGGGCTGGTCTTTCGGCAGTGTCGGGCGCCTCGGGACCCTTCCTACGCTGCTGCCCATGGTCAGAACTCCCCGCAACGCCGCGGCCGTCCTGGACCGCCCACTCACCGAGCTATCCGCCGAGACCTCCTGACCGAGGAGCGTCGCCCAGACCGTGGCGGAAGGCGTAGGTGACGGCCTGGGCGCGATCGCGGACCCCTGCCTTGGCGAACAGGTTGTTGATGTGGCTCTTGACCGTGGCCTCGGAGATGTGCAGCCGGGTGGCGATCTCCGCGTTGGAGTTGCCCTGGGCGATCAACCGCAGGACCTCGGCCTCGCGGTGGGTCAGCCCGTCGGGCAGCCCCGGAGCCGCCGATGCCGTCTTGGCCACGGCCTCGGCCAGACGGCGCTGCACGCGCGGGGCGAACTGCGCCTCACCGCTCGCCACGACCGCGATGGCCCGCGCGAGCGACTCGGCGTCGGTGTCCTTGGTCAGGTAGCCACGGGCACCCGCCCGCAGCGCCGCGAACACCGACTCGTCGTCGGAGTAGGTGGACAGCACCACGACCTCGGTGCCGGGATGCGCGGCGCGAATCGCCCGGGTCGCGGCCACCCCGTCGAGCCGCGGCATCCGCAGATCCATCAGCACCACGTCGGGCGACAGCTCGGCGACCAGCAGGACCGCCTCCTCACCGTCGGCGGCGGTGCCGACCACCTCGACGTCGGGCAGCAGGGCGAGCAGGAGCACCAGCCCCTCTCTCACCACGGTCTGGTCGTCGGCGACCAGGACCCGCACGGTCACCGGACCATCCCCTTCTCCCGACGGCGCGCACTCATGCGGGCACCTCCAACGCCCTGACGCTCACTCATGCCGGCACCCTCAGGACCACGCTGAACCCTCCCCCTTCCGCGCTCGTGGTGAGCGAGCCGCCGATGAGCTCCGCCCGCTCGCGCATCCCGATCAACCCGTAGCCCGCGCCGACTCCCCGGACGTCCGCCGGGCGTGTGGCCTTGCCGTCGTCGCGTACCTCGAGCTCGCACCAGCGCCCTAAGTGACGCAATGCGACCGAGACCGACGCGCCGGGCGCGTGCTTGCAGACGTTGGTCAACGCCTCCTGCGCCGTGCGGGCGACCGCCAGCCTGGCCTGCGTCTCCAGCGCGTCGAGGTCCGCCTCGATCGACAGGGCGCACGCGGCTCCCGTGGTCGCGCGGAACTCCGCCGCCAGCCGTTCGAGTCGCTCCACCAGGGGTAACTCGTCACCCCTCAGCGTGTCGAGCGCTCTGCGGGTCTCCTCCAGCCCTGCCCTGGCCAGGCGTACGGCCCGCTCCACCCGATCCAGCGCGACGGCCGGGTCGCCGCCGTCCTTCAGCAGCATCCTGGCGCCCTCCAGATGCAGGATCTGCGCGGACTGCGAATGGGCGAGGATGTCGTGCACCTCGCGGGCCAGCCTGGTGCGCTCCGACAGCACGGCCTCGCGCGCCCGGGCGGCGGCGATCTCCGCCGACTGCCGCTTGGCCATGGACAGGTGCCAGATCATGAAGGCGAAGACCGCGGAGTAGGCGAGCCCGGTCGTCGTCCCCATCGCGAGCCCCATCTCGGCGCCCGCCGCGTAAGACACGAGCGGCAGGGCGAGAATGTCGAGCGCGGTCAGCACGAGGGCCCGGCGCAGCCCGAGGCGGTAGGGCGAGACGAAGACCACCACGAAGCAGAACGCCACCCCGGTATAGGGCTCGATCGCGTGCAGGGCCAGCCCCCCGGCCAGGGCGAGCAGGAGCAGCCAGACGTTGCGTCGAGGCGCGTCGCGGGCCAGTGCCCAGAGGACGCAGCCGAGCGTGGCCACGGCGAGCGGCAGGGTGAGCAGGGCCTGGACAACGCTCGGCCGGGTCACGACGACGGTGATCGGCCCGTAGGCGAGGTAGGCCACCAGCAGGACGATCAGCGTGGTGCGGACGGCCGGGCGGAGGGTGAAGGCCACGCGCTCACGGTAGTCGGCGGGCCGGAGCGGGGACATCGGCCCACGGGTGGACATCGGCTTTCCACCCGTGCTCCGATGCGCCTGAGGCTGCCGGTGCCGCACTGTCGAGGCATGACAGCCACCAGCGTCACCGCCATCAGCGTCGACCATCTGGCCAAGACGTTCGGGAAAGTGGTCGCGGTCGACGACCTCTCCTTCGACGTGCCACATGGCGCCGTCACGGCCTTCCTCGGGCCCAACGGCGCGGGAAAGACCACCACACTGCGCATGATCCTCGGCCTGGTCAAGCCGACCGCGGGCGGCACGACCATCCGCGGCCGACCCTACTCCGAGCTCGACCGGCCGCTCGAACGCGTCGGCGCGGTCCTGGAGTCGACGGCCTTCCACCCCGGACTCAGCGCGGTCGCCCATCTGGAGTCCGTGCGGATGGCGGCCGGACTGGCGTCCGCGCGGATCGATCACGTGCTCGAACAGGTCGATCTCCAGGAGGCCGCGCATCGGAGAGTGGGCGGGTTCTCGCTCGGCATGCGGCAGCGGCTCGCGCTGGCCACCGCGCTGCTCGGCAGCCCGGAGGTGCTCATCCTGGACGAACCGGCCAACGGGCTCGACCCCGCCGGGATGCGGTGGCTACGCGGGTTCCTGCGTGCGTACGCGCATCAAGGCAACGCGGTGCTGATCTCCAGCCACGTCCTGTCGGAGATCCAGCAGATCGCCGACAGGGTGGTCATCGTCTCCGCCGGCAAGCTGCGGTGGAGCGGGCCGCTGCACGACGGGGCCGTCCTGGAGGAGCTCTATCTGGAGGCGACCGGATGAACCGATCAACCCCACGCGGCCCCATCATCATGCGGCTCGTGCGGGCCGAGCTGATCAAGGCCCGCGCCGTCCGAGCCACCTGGATCCTCGCGGCCGTCGCACCCGTCTTCTGCGCGTTGTGGGTGCTGGTGCCGCTGTTCGCCCCCGCCTCGTCGGACGCGGCGCGGATGGCCGGCGTCTACAACATGGCGCAGCAGGCCTATCTCTTCAGCCTGATCCTCGGCATCCTCGGCATGGCCGGCGAATACCGGCACCAGACCATCACCTGGGCATTTCTCGTCACACCACGCAGAGGGGCCGTGGTGACCGCGAAGCTGGTGGCCTACGGGCTGCTCGGCCTGCTGGTGGGCGTCCTGTCGGCACTGGTCACGCTGGCCGCCGGGGGCGTGCTGCTGGCCTTACGGGGACATCCGGCCCTGAGTTCTGAGGTGCCGCTGATCCTGCTCGGCGGGGTGCTCAGCACCGCGATCTACGGGCTGCTCGGCGTCGCCCTGGCCGTGCTGGTCAGGAGCCAGGTGGGGGCGATCACGCTGGCCGCCCTGCTGTTCGCGTACGGTGACGGCTTCCTCGCCTGGTTGGTGCCCGATGTCTACCGGTGGCTGCCCACCGGGGCCGCCCGATCGCTCGGCGCCATGCGGCTCGAGGGGGGCGCGCTGCTGCCCGCCTGGGGTGGTGGGCTGCTCTTCGTCGGGTACGTCGCGGTCATCGTGCTGCTGGCCAGGGTTCTCACCCTCCGGCGCGACGTCACCTGACGGCGGGGGTGCTCTTGCTCGCCGGCGCCGGCCCTACTTGTCGGCGCCTGCGCCGGGGCCGGCCTTACTTGTCGGTGCCTGTGCTGGGGCTGGGACTGGCGGCGGCCGTACGGCGGGCGCGGGCCTGGACGACCTTGGGGTAGCGGGCGGTGAAGACGGCCGGGACGACGAACGAGAGCGCCTTGATGGAGATGACCACGGCGGTCGCGTGCGGCGCGGCGGCCAGCACGAACGTCAGCGAGACGGCGGCGACCGTGAACGCGATCGCCCAGGCGGTCGTGATGACCACGTTGATCCGGTAGAAGACCGGGGTCTCCCAGACCTCCTTGGGCGCCATGGTCCGCGCGATGCCGAGCGTGAACGGCTTGCGGATGGCCAGCGAGCCCCAGGCGGTGCCCGCGAGCCAGACGTTGACCAGCGCCGGGCCATACGGAGTGAGGAACGAATGCGGATCGACCAGCGACAGGACCGTGAGGCAGGCGAAGAACACCGCGGCGCTCGACTCGATCACCATCTCGTCCCAGGCCCGCCCCGACCGGCGGTCCACGAGGACGAGGACCAGCGCGATGACGAGACCGGTGATGGCGCCCCAGCGCCACTCGTCGCTGGTGGCGATGATCGCATAGAGGATCCAGGGGGAGAATCCCAGCAGGCCGCGCATTTTGAGCTCCTCATGACGTTCCTATGCAGACATGTCGAAAGTAGAACCTGCGGCGTCGATATGTCAATATAGGAACATGAGTCTTCGACACGCCGTGCTTGGCCTGCTCTCCGAGGGACCGGCGAGCGGCTACGACCTGATGAAGGTATTCGACGTCTCCCTGGCGAACGTCTGGCCGGCCACGCAGAGCCAGCTCTACGCCGAGCTCGGCAAGCTGGCCGACGCCGGATTGGTGAGCGTGTCGGCCGAGGGACCGCGTGGCCGCAAGGAATATGCGATCACCGACGCCGGGCTGGCCGAGCTACGCCATTGGATCACCGAGGTGGAGCCGGTCAGGGCCGCGCGCAGCGACATGCTCCTGCGGGTGTTCTTCCTGGCCCAGGTGGATCCGCAGCAGGCCAAGGAGTACCTACGGCAGCAGGCCGAGATCACGGCCAAGCGACTGGAACATATCGAGAGCATCCAGGGCTTCGTGGAGAGCGGGACGGACAACTTGTCGGTGTACGGGAGGATCGCGCTGGAGTACGGCCTGCGCATGGCCACCACGCAGCGCCAGTGGGCCGAATGGGCGGAAGAGCAGATCCGTTAAGCTCGGCCCATGGTCTCCGAACTGTTCGATCCGAAGGCGTGGCAGGTGGTCGAGGGATTCGACTTCACCGACATCACTTATCACCGGGCGGTCGACCAGGGCACCGTGCGGATCGCCTTCAACCGCCCAGAGGTGCGCAACGCGTTCCGGCCGCAGACGGTCGACGAGCTCTATCGCGCGTTCGACCACGCCAGGCAGACCACGGACGTGGGGTGCGTGCTGCTCACCGGCAACGGCCCCTCGCCCAAGGACGGCGGCTGGGCCTTCTGCTCGGGCGGCGACCAGCGGATCAGGGGCAAGGACGGCTACCAGTACGCCGACGGCTCGGCGTCCACCGGCCGGCTGCACATCCTGGAGGTGCAGCGGCTGATCCGCTTCATGCCCAAGATCGTCATCTGCGTGGTGCCCGGCTGGGCCGCGGGCGGCGGGCACAGCCTGCACGTCGTGTCGGACCTCACGCTGGCCAGCGAGGAGCACGCGCGCTTCAAGCAGACGGACGCCGACGTGGCCAGCTTCGACGGCGGCTTCGGGTCGGCCTACCTGGCCCGGCAGGTCGGGCAGAAGTTCGCCCGCGAGATCTTCTTCCTCGGCGACACCTACTCCGCCGCCGACGCGCATCGGATGGGGATGGTGAACGCCGTCGTGCCCCATGCCGAGCTGGAGGAGACGGCGCTGGAGTGGGGCCGCAAGATCAATGGCAAGTCGCCTACGGCTCAGCGGATGTTGAAATATGCCTTCAACATGATCGATGACGGGCTGGTGGGGCAGCAGCTGTTCGCGGGCGAGGCGACGCGGTTGGCGTACATGACGGACGAGGCCGCAGAGGGGCGCGACTCGTTCCTGGAAAAGCGCTCGCCCGACTGGTCGCCGTTCCCCTGGCACTACTGATCCGCTCGCCGCCGCGCTGAGGGCGGCGGCACGTCGCCCGCAACGCGAAATCGTTTCGCTATTCACCGACCGATGCCGCCGAATTCCGTCTCCCGTTATCTAGAGTTGCGGCGTGAGCGGAGATTTAATCCCGCAGCCGCCAGAGGCGCGGATGTCCGACGCGGATCGCGAGCGAGTCGCGATCCGACTGCGTACGGCGGTCAGCGAGGGCCGGCTGACCATGGAGGAGTTCGAGCAGCGGTTGAGCGGGGTGCTCGGCGCCCGAACGTTCGGCGAGGCTGAGCCATTCGTCGCCGACCTGCCGGGGAGCCCGGTGGCGGCACCGGCACCGGAGAGCGGCGAACTGCGCTCCACGGCGGCTGCTCTCAAACGGCGCGGCCAATGGGTCGTGCCCCGGCTGCTGCGGGTGTCGGCCAAGGCCGGGGCGGTGAAGCTGGATTTCACCGATGCCGTCATGGCCCATCGGGTCGTGGAGATCGAGCTGGACGTGTGGGCGGGCTCCACCACGCTCATACTCCCGCCCGGCGCCTCCGTGGACATCGACAATGTCGAGCTGATCGCGAGCCCCTCCAAGGTGCGGGGTGTGACGAGCTCGCCGTTCCCCGGGGACGGGCGACATTTCGTGGTCCACGGCAAGCAGCGAGCCGGTCGGCTGCTCGTCCGGCACCAGCACCGCTTCTGGCGCTGGGGGTGGTGATCACGCCTTCCTCCAGCAGGTCGACTCAGACGGAGTCGGTCTCCTTACTGCCCATCTCAACCCAATCGTGACCAAGGGCTGCAATTCTGGGACGTCATTTGACTCGGCCATGGGATGGGGATGAGACAGTTGCCGGCATCCAGGGTGTGGCGCCGCTTCGTCAGGCGCACGTCCGCTCTCTGGCTCGTCGGCGCGGTGATCGCGTTGGCTCTGCCATCTCCTGCCCAGGCCCTGGCCGACAAGACCCTCACTCTGACGTACACCTGTACAGGCGGCCCGTTCACCGACACATCGCTCAGCGTGCCGCTCACCATGCCCGATACGGCGACTGGCACGTTCGACGTCAAGTGGAAAATTCCCGCCCTTACTCTGCGCACGCCGCCGACCACCACCACGCAGGTCCACGTCGCCGGGAAACTCGCGGTGACCGGCGGGACGCACACGGATCTGGAGAAGACAGGGGCGAGCGTCACCTCCGGATCCACGTCGGTGCTGGCCGGACAGGTGACGAGCACGGTGTCGGTAACCGCCGTCACGGGTGACGAGGTGACGGTCAAGGGGGCCACCGACCAAGGCAGCCTGAAGCTGAGCCTGGCCAGCGCGCCGACGGACGTGACCTCGTGCACCACGACCAGCACGACGAGCGTGGTGGTCACGGTCGGGCAAGGCACCGGGTCCGGAGCCGGTGACCTGGTCACCTACTCGTGCAGAACGGGCACGGAAGCCACCCCCGAGACCGTCAAGATCCGGGTAACGCTCACGATGCCGACGAGCACCCCCAAGGCCGGCGAACAGTTCTCCATCGGCTGGTCGGGCACCTATGAGACAGGTTCCGAACTCGAGGCCCCGTCCACCGGGGTCCCCGCCGGCAGCAAGCTGTACGCGTACGCCTCGATCTCGGGCCTGTCCGAACTGACCTCCGCGGACGGAGTGGGCGAGCTGGGAACCAGCACCGCAGGCGGCCCCATCACGCTGCCCACCAGCGTCGATATGAAGACAAAGTCCAAGAATTCCGGCTCGGCGACGGTGAAGCCGGCGGCCATCAAGATCGGCACCTCATCGACCGTCTCGGTCATCGAGTGCACGATCCAGGACGCCTCCGCTTTGAAGACGTACCCCCTCACCATCGGCGCGGGCAGCAAGACTTCCCCCTCTGCCGATCCTGAAGAGACCCCGACCTCGACGCCCAAGTCATCGACCAAACCCTCCTCCAAGACCTCGAAAACCCCGAAGGCCGGAGCCGACACGGGCGCGGGCGGCGACGCCGGCCCGGATGGCCGCATGTTCGTGCTGACGGGCAGCGCTCTGATCGCGGCGGCCGGCATCGGCGGCCTGCTCATGCGCCGCCGCTCCGCCGCCAAGCCCTGAGCAAGGGACCGTGAACGGGATCGCGATTCTGTCGGCCACCGCTGTTATGAATGACGCCATCGTCCGATCTTCGTACGGAGGCAGGGATTTCGATGGCGTTGGTGACGTTTCGCGATGAGACGGCGACAGGACGGGCGTTAGAGGAGTTCTCCCTGCCGGACCTGCCGGAGCGGATCTCGGCCCGGGAGCTGGTACGGCTGCGCGTACGCGAGGAGGTGGCCCGCTACAACGCTGCCCCCTCCCGCCATTTTCACGGCCTGATCAAGCCCAGCGACGCCGAGGCCGAGCTGAACGGCTACCGGATGCCAACCGCGCGCAAGCTGAACTGGGAGCGTCAGGCCGACGCCGCCGAGGCCGCGTTCGCCCGCAACGGCTTCCTGCTGCTGGTCGGCGACCGCCAGATCGAGGACCTGGACACCGAGATCGACCTGATCGCCGACCCCGTCGTCTCCTTCGTCAAGCTCGTCCCGCTGGTCGGCGGCTGACGTGGGTGTGCTCGACGGCCTTCCGCCCGAGGTTCGGCACGTGCTCGACGATGGAACCCAACGACGCCTATCTGTGCGTCGTCCCCCGCGGCTCCGGTGATCAGGTGTTCCTGCCGTTCGAGGAGGATGGCGGCATGCTGTCGATCATCCTGTCCAAGGCTTTCCTGCTGGCTGCCGACACCACCATCACCGACCCCTCCATCACCCGCCAGGTCCACCTCTGACAGGGACCACCGGCGTCGCGGCATCTTGACATCAAGCGCTCTCGAGGTTCAAGGATGATCCTCATGAGCACCACAATTATTGACGAACAGGCACATGAAGCCGAGATCGCGGCGATCAAGCAGGTGGTCGCCGTGGTGGAGCACTCCCAGAACAATGAGCTTCCCGATGAGTTCGTCGGCCTCTTCCGGGCTGATGCGATCTGGACCACGGGTGGGGGTAAGCGCCTCTTCGGCCGCGATGCGATCTCGACTTTCACCCACCAGGTTCTTCCTGGTGGGATGCAGGGCTCGACGGTCTCGTTCGAGGTGGAGCACGTGCTGTTCATCCGCCCCGACGTCGCCGCGGTCAAGGTCCGTCAGGTCTACCAGACATCCGACGGGCCAGAGGTGGGCACTCCGCTGTTCGTCATGGCCAAAGAAGACGGGCAGTGGCGCCTGACCGCCTGCCAGAACACCAGCGTGCTCGACGACTGACCGACTACGCAACAGGTGCGGCTCCGGCCCGGGAAGCACGCCGGGCCGGGGCATCAATGGTGCCTGATCAGCTTAAATATCGACTTCATAATCGGTGGATTATATATATCAATATTGGACGCAAGGAGATCGTTTCTGGTCTGCTAAGCGGGCATCGACGTCCATCGAGGTCGTGATCCTCCGGCCCGTGAAAGCAGGTGTTCGCCCATGTCCTTCGGGCAGTCCAGCCCGTCCCGCCGTGCGTTGCTGGCCGCCGCGGCCCTCCTGCCGCTGGCGGGACGCGAGGCCGAAGCATCGGCGGCCGCCCCCAAGAGCGCGCGGTACTACTACGACCGCGCGGCCAGGCTGGCCGGTGACGACCCGGTGCTGCGGGCCCTCGTCAAAGCGCTCACGCCGGGCGGCGCACTGCCGCCCGTGAAACCCCTCTCGCCACTGCGGATCTTCGACAACGTCGCGGTGCTGGGCACCAGCTTCGTCCAGGCCACAGCCTTGCTCACCGCCCGTGGCGTCATCCTCATCGACGCGCTGGGATCACCGGACGACGCCGAAAAGATCATCGTTCCTGGGCTGCGTTCTGTGGGAGCGGATCCAGCGAAGATCAAGTACGTGGTGGTCGCCCACGGCCACAGTGATCATTTCGGCGGCGCCCAGTTCCTCGCCGACAAGTACGGCGCCCGAGTCATGATGAGCCGAGCCGACTGGAACCTCATCGCCGCCGAACGCCCGGCCAACGCGCCCAAGCGAGACCTGGAGATCTCCGACGGGCAGCGGCTCACCCTCGCCGGCACCACGGTCACGTTCCACCACACGCCAGGGCATACGCCGGGCACCGTCTCGTCGATCTTCCCGGTGCGCTGGAAGGGGCTACGGCACACCGCGATGTTGTGGGGCGGGACCGCCCCGCCCGCCGCGACCACGGACAAGCGCACCACTCTCTCCTCAGCGCTCGCCTTCGCCTCCAGGATGAGACAGGCAGGCGTGGACGTCGAGCTGAACAATCACGGGGGCGTCGACAACGGCCTGGCGCGCATCGAGGAGTTGCGCGCCGGGTCCACGGGAGCGGGGAATCCGTTCGTCATCGGCCGTTCCAGGACGCAGCGCTTCATGAAGGTCATGGAGACCATGCTGCGCGGCCGCATCGCCCAAGACCAAGAGGCGAGCTCCGGCACGTCTTCAGCCGGCGGGGCCGCCTCACCCGGACGATCGACCCACGTCTGCTGCTGACAGACGACCGGCAGCCTGATCGGCGTCAGGGCCAGTTGACCGGGACGTCCGGGCAGAGGCGCTGGTAGGGGTCGGCGTCGCGGGTGATGATGCGCCAGTCGGTGGCGTTGCCCACGTCGGTGCGGCGGCGTGATGCGGCGAGTGCGGCGTGAGCGGCAGGCAGCGAGGCGACGTCGTGTTCCGCCGCCAGGGAGCCGGCGGTGACGGCGTCATCTCGGTCGAGTGTGTCGACGTGGTGGGCGATCACGTACAGGAGGCCCTGCAGGCGTTCGCGGGCGGGCTCGGTGCGGACCTGACGGGCGGCCTCGGCGGCGACGACCGTGGGGATGACGATGGGGTAACCGCGGCGGACCGCTTCGCCGATGATCACTTCGATCTCGATGTCTTTGCCGAGCCAGTCGGTGAGGGCGGCGTGGTCGAGGACCAGGCCGGTGTCCAGGAAGCGCACGGCTATTGGTGGCTCTCCTCGATGCGGTCGAACATGGCGCGGACGCGGGCGAGCGTGTCGGCGGGGGCGTCGTCGAGGTTATAGCCGACGAGCTCGCGCCAGGCGGTCATTCTGCGATCTCGGTCGAGCTTCTCGGCGACGGCTTCGTCTATGTAGGTGGAGACGGTGACGCCGTGGGCGGCGGCGGCCTGCTTGAGTTGCCTGCCGACGTCCTCGGTGTGGGAGAAGCTGGTCCGCTTGTCCTTCGTCTGCATACGATTAAGGATAGCACTGCATACGTTTCGCTTGCGGCAGACTGGGTGGGTGGAGATCGTGGTGCCTGCCGCTTTGACCGAGTTTCACGTGAAGCACGATGGAGAGGCCGGGCGGGCCTGGTCGGCGGGGTTGCCCGCGTTGGCCGAGCGGTATCTCGAGCGATGGGAGCTGCGGCTCGATGGCGGAGCCGCGCACGGGATGGTGTCGCTGGTGCTGCCCGTGGTGCGGGCCGATGGCACGCGGGCGGCGCTCAAGTTGCAGCCCGTGAGCCACGAGACGATCGGCGAGGGGCCCGGGCTGCGGGCCTGGGCGGGTGACGGGTCGGTGTTGCTGCTCGACGAGGACCCCGCCACCGGCACCCTGCTGCTCGAACGGCTCGACGCCGAGCGCTCGTTGTCGGCCGAACCCGATGTCATGAAGGCGCTCGGCATCCTCACCGAGTTGCTCCGGCGGCTGGTGGTGCCGCCCGCCCCCGAGGGGATGCGGCGGTTGGGGGACATCGCGGGTGACATGCTCGGCCGCGTTCCCGATGCGGTGGCGGGGTTGCGCAGGGAGCGGGATCGGGACTGGTTAGGGGTCTGCGCGGCGGCGGTGCGCGAGCTCGTGGGCGAGCCGGGCGATCGGTTGCTGCACTGGGACCTGCACTACGACAACGTCCTGGCCGGGGAACGGGAGCCATGGCTGGCCATCGATCCCAAGCCGCTCGCCGGGGACCCTGGGTTCGACCTGCTGCCCGCGCTGCACAACCGGTGGGAGGAGGCCGTGGCGACGGGGGACGTGCGGCGGGCGGTGTTGCGGCGGTTCGACTTCATGGTGGACGGGCTCGGGCTGGACCGGCAGCGGGCCGCGGGGTGGACGCTCGGCCGGGTCCTGCAGAACTCCCTCTGGGACGTGGCGCGCGGCGAGCGGGAGCTCCACGAGATCCAGCTCGCCGTGGCCGAGGCGGTCCGTCAACGCCTCTAGGACGACAGGCCGTGGAGGAAGGCGCGGCCCAGCGCACCGAGGGCTGATCAGCCAAGCGGTCAGATGAGCAGGGCGAGCTTGCCGCGGCCGTGGCCGGTCTCGATCTCGCGGTGCGCGTCCGCCGCCTCCTCCAGCCGGTACGTCCGGCGGATCAGGAACTTCAGCTCCCCCTTCGCATAAAGCTCGGCATACCGGCCAAGACGCTCAGCCGTACGGACACCCCGCGTGGTCATGACCCCCAGCCCGGCCGCCTTGCCATGCTCGACCAGCGTGAGCACGCGACCAGGGTCCGAAACCAGCTCCAGCGAGACGTCCAGCGCGGCGCCACCCGCTCCGTCGAGGGCCAGGTCCACCCCGTTCGGTGCGAGCGCTCGTACCCGGGAGGCGAGACCCTCCCCGTACACGACCGGGATCGCGCCGAGGTCGCGCAGGTAGGCGTGGTTCTCCTCGCGAGCGGTCCCGATGACGGTGGCGCCCCTGGCAACGGCGATCTGGACGGCGGCCGTGCCGACCGCTCCGGCGGCGCCATGGATGAGGAGTGTGTCGCCGGCTGCCAGGTTCAGCTGGTCGAGGGCGATCTCGGCGGTCTGCACCGCGGCGGTCAGCGCACCTGCCACCTCCCAGGGGACACCCGGCGGCTTGGACGTCACGTCGGTGGCGGGGACCACGATGTACTCGGCGTAGCTGTTCAGTAGGGAGAATCCGAGCACCTCCTCCCCCACATCCAAGGTCACGTCCGGCCCCACCTGGTCGACCACGCCCGCGAACTCGTTGCCGGGGACCCGCGGCAACGGATCCGTCAAGCCGGGCGGCGTCCACCCGGCACGTACCGCGGCGTCGAAGGGCTGAACCCCGGCAGCCTTGATCCGCACCCGAACCTGTCCCGGCCCCGCCTCCGGCATGGGCCGGGACATCAGGCGCAGCACCTCAGGCCCTCCGAAGTCGGCAAACGCCGCTGCTTTCATGAAATTTCCGTCGGTCATGGAGTCGACCCTGCATCCCCAACCGCACTTGAGGTCAAGTCGGATCGCATTTCGGGAACTTTCAGCTTTAGTCCGGCTTTATCTGTATATAGTCCGACGGGGGCACAGCAGGGGACGGGGTAACCAGGGTCTGATGACCGAGTTCTTACATGTTGCGCTGAGCTTCCCGACGGTGGTATTCACCTTCCTTCTCGTCGTGGTGGCCGGCTACTGGTTCATTGTCATATCCGGCCTTTTCGACTTCGAAGACGGCGAAGCGCCCTGGCTGGGGCTGGGCGGAGTGCCTGCCGGGATCGCGCTGTCGCTGCTGATCGCACTGGCCTGGCTGCTCACCTTGATCGGCAGCCAGCTGGCGCAGGGGGTCGCGCTGCTGGCCGTACCCATCCTTGCCCTGCTCGGCGCCTGGTTGGGCATGCGGGGGCTGATCATCCCGCTGCGCCGGCTGTTCCCCGACGCGCGGCGCCCGTCACGCGGCGACTTCGTCGGCCAGATGTGCGTGATCCGGACCGGCCACGCGGGCGCCGACTTCGGCCAGGCCGAAGTCACCGCGCCCGATGGCTCCTCAGCGGTCGTCCAGGTCAGGACGACCGGCCAGGACCGGCTCGCCCGCGGCGACAACGCGCTCATCTTCGAATACGACGCCAACGGCGAATTCTTCTGGGTCATGCCTTACGAAAGCGAGCACTGATGGACGTCATCTCCACCGGATTCGGCATATTCCTCGCCGTCGTGCTGATCATCGTGATCGGCCTGCTTGCCGCCATCAGCCGCCTTTTCCGGAAGGTCGAGCAGGGCAAGGCACTGATCATCTCGAAGGTCAACAAGGTCGACGTGACGTTCACCGGAGCCACCGTGCTCCCCGTCTTTCACAAGGCCGAGGTCATGGACATCTCGGTGAAGACCATCGAGATCGAGCGGACCGGCCGTGAGGGGCTGATCTGCCAGGACAACATCAGGGCCGACATCAAGATCACTTTCTTCGTACGCGTCAACAAGACCGCCGAAGACGTCATCAAGGTCGCCCAGGCCATCGGCACCGTACGGGCCAGCGACGAGTCGACGTTGCAGGAGCTGTTCAGCGCGAAGTTCTCCGAGGCGCTCAAGACCGCCGGCAAGCAGCTCGACTTCGTGGATCTGTACACCAAGCGTGACGAGTTCCGCGACCAGATCGTCCGGCTCATCGGCACCGACCTCAACGGCTACAGCCTGGAGGACGCGGCCATCGACTACCTGGAGCAGACCTCGCTGATCGCGCTGGACAAGAGCAACATCCTCGACGCCCAGGGCATCCGCAAGATCACCGAGCTGACGGCGATCGAGCACGTACGGACCAACGAGTTCCAGCGCAGCGAAGAGAAGGAGATCACCCGCCAGAACGTGGACGCCCGCGAGGCGATCCTGGAGCTGGAGCGCCGGCAGGCCGACGCCGAGATCAAGCAGCGTCGGGAGATCGAGACCATGAAGGCCCGCGAGGAGGCGGAGATCGCCCGGGTGGCGGCCGAGGAGCGGCTCAAGTCGCAGTCCGCCAACATCAAGACCGACGAGCAGCTCGGCGTCCAGCACGAGAACCGGGCCCGTGAGGTCGCAGTCGCGGAGAAGAACCGCGAGCGGGTGATCGCGATCGAGACCGAGCGGATCGAGAAGGACCGCATGCTGGAGGTCATCGCCCGCGAGCGGGAGACCGAGCTGTCGCGGATCGCCAAGGACAAAGAGGTCGAGACCGAGAAGCGGTCGATCGCCGAGGTCGTACGCGAGCGGATCGCCGTCGACAAGACGGTGGCCGAGCAGGAGGAGAGCATCAAGCGGCTGCGCGTGGTCGAGGAGGCCGAGCGCACCCGCCAGAGCGTGATCATCGCCGCCGAGGCCGAGGCGCAGGAGAACCTGGTCAAGGGCATCAAGGCGGCCGAGGCGGCGGAGGCGGCGTCGAAGTTCAAGGCCCGCGAGGAGCTGACGCTCGCCGAGGCCAGGCAGCAGGCCGCCGAGCTGGACACCCGGGCCAAGATCAGGCTGGCCGAGGGCGTACAGGCCGAGTCGGCGGCTGCCGGACTGGCCCAGGTCCAGGTCAGGGAGCGCGACGCGGAGGCGATCGAGAAGGTCGGCCGCGCGGAGGCGGTGGCGCTGGCCGAGAAGCTCAAGGCAGAGGCGGAAGGCGCCAGGTCCATGGCCGTGATCGAGGGCGACCGGCTCAAGGCGCAGGCCGAGGGCGAGCAGGCGATGGCCCTGGCCACCGCCACGGCGGTGGGCGAGAAGCTCAAGGCCGAGGCCGAGGGTCTGACCGAGAAGGCGGCCGCGATGGCCGCGCTCGACGACGCGAGCCGGGCGCACGAGGAGTACCGCCTGCGGCTGGAGGCCGACACGGAGGTACGCCTCAAGCAGATCGACGTCACCCGGCAGGTGGCGGAGTCGCAGGCCAGCGTGCTGGCCGCCGGCCTGGCCAAGGCGAACATCGACATCGTCGGCGGCGACACGATGTTCTTCGACAAGGTGGTGGGTTCGATCACCGCGGGCAAGGTGGTGGACGGGTTCGTGGAGCACTCGCAGGTCGCGGGCTCGCTGGCCGCGCCGTACCTCAACGGGTCGGCCAGTCTCGCGGGTGACCTCAGCGCGCTGGTCGGCGGGGTGAGCACCGAGGACCTGAAGAACCTGACCGTGTCGGCGCTGCTGATGCGGCTCATCCAGAACGGCGGGCCCGACTCGGCCCCGCTGGGCGAGCTCCTGGAGACGGCCCGCCGCCTGGGCGTGGCCGACTCCCCGGTGGCCGCGCTCACCGCCGCGAAGGTCTGATCGCGCGTGACCGACGACGCACAGCGCCAGGGCTCCCGTACGGCGGAGCCCGGCGCGACCGCTCCAACCCTGGCGGCCGGGACCTACGAGGTGCTCAAGTCCCGGCTGGAAGCACAGGCCAAGGCCCTGGCCAGAGCGACCGAGGCGGTCAACGCCGAGCGCCTGACCGTCTTCGGCGGCACCGAGCTCCGCCTGCTCGGCACCGAGCGCATCCGCACGGACAACAACTGCGTCCCCCGGGACATCGTCTCGCTGGGCGGCGTCATGCTGTTCGGCTACAACGTGTTCATCGGGCTGAAGCCCGAGACCACGGTCGCCGACGTCTTCTCCGTGCACCGCTTCACCAGGGACGGCGACGCCTTCAGGTTCGACCCCGACCGGCTCGCGGCCCTCGACGATCCGGCGTTCCAGAAGGACTTCGCCGAGCTGTACCGCTACTACAAGGAGTCCAGGCTCCACCATCTGAGACGCGTCGAGGGCAAGCTGCTGGCCGTCTTCCAGACCGGCTCGGCCGACACCCGGGTCTTCAGATGGACAGTCGACCCCCAAGGTGTCACGAAATATCAGGACAACAGGGGGGAGCGGGACCATGCCTTCCCGCCCTCGCACGACTTCGCGTGGACCCCGGCCACCCGGGACGACCACGTGCTCGGCCGTCACCCGCACATCTCCATCCGCGACGAGGTGTTCGTCGAGACGGTCGGCGGCGACCTGACCATCAAGATCGAGAACAACACCGAGACCGGCGAGGGCATCTACGCCGAGCCCGTCGCCGAACCCCTCCAGAGTCTCGCCGACGCCGATGTCGAGCACGCCGTCATCGGCCCGCTCATCCTGATCAGGATCCGCCCGTACAAGGAGACCGACTGGCGCCACCTGGTCTTCAACATCCGTACCAAGGCCGTGACCAGGCTCGACGGCATCGGCCAGGCCTGCCAGCGCCTCCCGGAGGACCAGGGGTTGATCTTCCCCGGCGGCTACTACCTGGCCACCGGGGTCAGCAAGACGTTCGACACGGACGTCACGGACCTGGAGTTCGACCGCGTGGTCCGCTCCCCCAACGGCGAGGACGTCCTGTACGTCTTCCACGCCAGGGGCGACGGCCGCTCCCTGCTCCTGCCGTACAACGTCATCAGGAAGGAGGTGGCGAACCCCATCGTCTGCCACGGCTACTCCCTGTTCGACGACGGCACGATGGTGGTCTTCCGCGCCACCTCCGAGGAGCCGACGCGGGTCCATCCCATGCAGGTCTGGCAGACGCCGTACGTCTCCGACACCTACGCCGCCGCCCAGCCCACCGGCACCGGGCCGCTGGAGCGCATCGGCAACGCCGAGCTGGTGCGCGGCATCTCCGACTGCCTGTCGGTGGCCCGCATGATCGGCGAGATGGCGCCGTCGGCCGCCACGTTCGAGGCGCTGATAGCCGCCTGCACGCGGGCCTTCGACCACTACCACTGGCTCGGCGAGCAGGGCCTGCGCGGCCCGCTCGCCGACGTGCGATCCACCGCCGAGCAGGTGCTCGACGAGTACGAGCACGTGGAGGCGCTCACCCGACAGGCCGCCCGCACCCTCGCCGAGGCAGCGGAGGAGACCACCCGGCTCGTACGGCAGGCGCGCGGCGACACCCCCGCCACCGCCGACGCCTGGGTGACGCTGCTGGCCACGTTGCGCCGGGCCCAGGGCCGCCTGGTGACGCTGCGCGAGGTCCGCTACCTGGACCTCGCCCGGCTCGACACGCTGACCGGATCGCTGGCCGAGGAGCTGGTCTCCGTCGGACAGCGGGCCGTGGCCTTCCTCCAGGGGGCCGACGCGTTCACCGGCTACCACCAGGCGGTGGACGGGCTGGCCGCCGAGGCCGCCGCGATCACCACGGTGGCCGAGGCCGAGCCCGTCACGGAACGCCTGGCCACCCAGTCGGAGGGGCTGGAGGTCGTCACCGAGGTCGTGGGCTCGCTCGAGATCGCCGACGCCACCGTACGCACCTCCATCCTGGAACGCATCGCCGAGGTGCTCGGCGGCGTGAACCGGGCGCGGGCCGTGCTCGAAGGCCGCCGGCGCGAGCTGCTGGGGGCCGAGGGGCGGGCGGCGTTCGCGGCCGAGTTCGCGCTGCTCGGGCAGGCCATCACCGGCGCGCTGGCCGTGGCGGACACGCCGGAGCGGTGCGACGAGCAGCTCGGCAGGCTGATGCTGCGGCTGGAGGCGCTGGAGACGCGCTTCGGCGAGTTCGACGACTTCGCCGCCCGGCTCGCCGGCAAGCGGGACGACGTCTACGAGGCGTTCTCGGCCCGCAAGCAGACGCAGCTGGACGAGCTCGCCCGCCGGGCCGACCGGATCTTCGCCTCGGCCGAACGCATCCTCGGCAGCGTCACCAGACGGTTGCCGTCGCTGGGCTCGCTCGACGAGGTCAACACCTTCTTCGCCACCGACCCGATGGTGGCCAAGCTCGGCTCGGTCTCGGTCGAGCTGCGCGGGCTCGGCGACGCCGTACGGGCCGAGGAGCTGGAGGGCAGGGTCAAGGCCGCGCAGCAGGAGGCGGGCCGGGCCCTGCGCGACCGCCTCGACCTGTTCTCGGACGGCGGCGAGACGCTGCGCCTGGGCCGGCACCGGTTCGCGGTCAACACCCAGCCCATCGACCTCACGCTGGTGCCGCATGACGGCGCCATGCACTTCGCCATCACCGGCACCGACTACCGGTCCCCCGCCCCCGCCTCGTTCGCCGACACCCAGCCGTTCTGGGACCAACTGCTCGCCTCCGAGACGCCGGAGGTCTACCGCGCCGAGCACCTGGCCGCCTCACTGCTCGACGTGGCGGTGCCGGGCGGGCCGCTCCAGGACCTCGTACGGCAGACGGCCGAAGAGCGCTACGACGAGGGGTACGAGCGCGGCGTCCACGACCACGACGCGACCGCCATCCTCGACACGCTGCTCCGGCTCCGGGAGGGAGCGGGGCTGCTGCGGTTTCCACCGGATGCTCGGGCGGCGGCGCAGCTGTACTGGGCGTTCGGGCCGGACGAGGTTTCACGTAAAACATTCGCCACACGGGCCGTGTCGCTGGTGCGCGCCCGCGCGGTCTTCGGCCCGACTCCGGAGCTTGCCGCTCTCGCAACGGAACTGGGCGCGCACATCGCCGCCTTCGACCCGGGGCCCGGCGAGACGGCCGCGCTGGCCGGGGAGTACCTCGTCGAGGAGCTCGCCGGCCAACCCGCCGGCTTCGTGACCAGCGCGGCGGCCCGCTCCCTCCTTCAAGGCTTCCACCAGGCGCTCGGCCCGGCCAGGTCACGGGAGTTCGAGGAGGAGCTCAAGGCCGTGGCGCTGCCTGATCGGCTGGAACTGGCCCGGGCCTGGATCGGCGCCTTCGGCACGGGCCCCGAGGTGCCCGAGTCCATCGCCGTACAGCTCTGCGACCTGCCCCGGCACGACTCCAGCGCCGCGCTCACCGCCACCGTGGAAGGTCTGCTCGGCACCCACCCGCGCATCGCCGACCGCAAGCTGGAACTGCGGCTGGACGAGACCCTGGCCAGGACCCGCCGCTTCCGCACCGAACGCGTCCCCGCCTACCGCGCCTACCAGAAGCGGCGCACCGAGCTGGTGGCCACCGAGCGGACCCGGCTGCGGCTGGAGGAGTACCGGCCCAAGGTCATGAGCGCGTTCGTCCGCAACAGGCTGCTCGACGAGGTGTACCTGCCGCTGATCGGCGACAACCTGGCCAAGCAGCTCGGCGCCGCCGGAGCGGACAAGCGGACCGACCAGATGGGCCTGCTGCTGCTCATCTCGCCCCCCGGCTACGGCAAGACGACGCTCATGGAGTACGTCGCCAGCCGCCTCGGCCTGGTCTTCGTCAAGGTGAACGGCCCGGCGCTCGGCCACGCCGTCACCTCGCTCGACCCGGCGGAGGCGCCCGACGCGACGGCCAGGCAGGAGGTGGAGAAGATCTCCTTCGCCCTGGAGAGCGGCAACAACACGCTGCTGTACCTGGACGACATCCAGCACACCTCGCCCGAGCTGCTGCAGAAGTTCATCTCGCTGTGCGACGCCCAGCGGCGCATCGAGGGCGTCTGGAACGGCCGGACCCGCACGTACGACCTGCGTGGCAAGCGGTTCGCGGTGTGCATGGCGGGCAACCCGTACACCGAGTCGGGCCGGCGCTTCCGCATCCCCGACATGCTGGCCAACCGCGCCGACGTGTGGAACCTCGGCGACGTGCTGTCGGGCAAGGAGGAGCTGTTCGCGCTGAGCTACATCGACAACGCGCTCACCTCCAACCCGGTGCTGGCGCCGCTCTCCTCCCGTGACCGGTCCGATGTCGAGCTGCTGGTACGCCTGGCCCGCGGCGACCAGACCGCCCGCCCTGACCAGCTCCGGCACCCGTACGCCAAGACCGAGCTGGACCAGATCCTCAGCGTGTTGCGGAAGCTGGTGCGGGTGCAGGAGGTCGTGCTGGCCAACAACCAGGCCTACATCGCCTCGGCCGGGCAGTCCGACGCCGCCCGCACCGAGCCGCCGTTCCGCCTGCAGGGCTCGTACCGGAACATGAACAAGCTGGCCGAGCGGATCGTGCCCGCCATGAACGACGCCGAGCTGGAAGCGGTCATCGACGACCACTACCTCGGCGAGGCCCAGACCCTGACCAGCGACGCGGAGGCCAACCTGCTCAAGCTCGCCGAGCTCCGCGGCCGCCTCACCCCCGAGCAGGCCGCCCGCTGGCGCGAGATCAAGACGGCCTACCTGCGCGCCGAAGCGCTCGGCGGCGCCGAGGACGACCCGATGACCAGGGCCGTGGGCGCCATCGGCCTGCTCGCGGACCGGGTGGGCGAGGTCGGCACGGCCATCAGGCAGAACGCGGCGGACTGACGCGTCACTGCGACGAGGTCAGCTCCGCCGTGCAGGTCCGCTGGATGGCCGTGGCCCGGTCGAGGAAGTCGAGGATCGTCTCCAGCTGCTCGTCGGAGTAGCTGGAGTACAGCTCGGTCAGCCCGGCCACGAACGGCGCGAAGATCTCGGCGCCTCCGGCCAGTTGCTCGTGATTGACCTCGACGATCACCCGCCGCCGGTCCTTGGGGTCGCGGGTGCGGCGCACCAGCCACTTGCCCTCCAGCCGATCGATGAGCCCGCTCACCGAGGCGGGCGCCAGGCCGGTGTGCTTCGAGAGCTCTCCCGCGGTCAGCGGGCCCAACCGTTGTAGCAGGTCAAGGGCCTTCTCCTCGGTCATCCCCACGCCCAGCCGCTCGCCGATGGCGGTGTGGAACATCACCGCGGCGTTGCTGTTGTCCCGACCGGCCACAAACAGGGCTTCGAGCAAATTCTTTCGGTGTTCCGAAATATCTCTGGACACGGCCCTCCTTCCCGGCATATATTTCGTTCGACCGAACGAAAGGTTATCACCATGAAGGCTCTGATCATAGGTTGCGGCATCGGTGGCCCGGCAACCGCGATGGCTCTGCGCGAAGTCGGCATCGACGCCGCGATCTTCGAGGCGTACCGGGACAAGGCGGAAGGCGTCGGCTCCTTCCTCAACGTCGCCTCAAACGGTTTGGACGCCCTGCGGGTGCTGGGTGCGCACCGCCGGGTGATGGCCTCCGGCATCCCCACCCCGCACATGGTCATGTGGAGCGGCTCCGGCAAGCGCCTCGGCGAGGTGGCCAACGGCCTGCCCCTCGACGACGGCACGGTGAGCCACACGATCCTGCGCTCCGACCTCTACCGCATCGTCCGCGACGAGGCCCGCTCCCGCGATATCAAGATCTCGTACGGCAAGCGCCTGGTCTCCTTCGACGACACGGGCGACCAGGTGACCGCCCGTTTCGAGGATGGCACGGAGGAGACGGGCGACGTGCTGATCGCCGCCGACGGCGTGCACTCGCGTACCCGCGCCCAGCTCGACCCCGGCGCGCCCGCCGCCCGCTACAGCGGTCTGTACAGCTTTGGCGGGATCGTCCGCGAGGGTGACTTCATCGGCGAGCCGGGGGTCTACAACATGGTGTTCGGCAAACGCGCGTTCTTCGGCTACACCGTGGCCGCCTCCGGAGAGACCTGGTGGTTCGCCAACCTGCCGCGCGAACTCGGGGACGTTCCACGGGACTGGAAGCCACTGCTGGTCGAGGCGTTCAAGGACGACGTGAACTTCTCCGCCGAGCTGATCAGCCGCTCCAAGATCGACCTGGCGCTGCCGGTCTACGACCTGCCGCCGCTGCGGACCTGGCACAAGGGGCGGGTGGTGCTCACCGGCGACGCCGCGCACGCCACCTCTCCGAGCGCGGGGCAGGGCGCCTCGCAGGCCATCGAGGACGCGATCGTGCTGGCCAGGTGCCTGCGGGACGCGGCGGACCACCGGGAGGCGTTCGAGCGGTTCGAGGCCGAGCGGCGCGAGCGCGCCGAGCGGGTCGTGGCCTACTCGCGGACGATCAGCAACAGCAAGGCCGCGGGACCCGTCGGCCGGGTGTTCCGCGACCTGATGATGCCGTTCTTCCTCAAGAAGACGGCCAGCCAGGAGTCACTGTCCTGGATGTACCGCCACCACGTCAGCCTGTGAAATGGCCTCCGGGCTCGCGGGGAGCAGCGGCAGGCGCACGTCCGGGGTCGGGATGAGACCCTGGGCGTGCAGGACCCCCTTGATGACGGTCGGGTTCGGCTCGGCGAACAGCGCGGCCGACAGCCGGGCAAGCTGGTGGCCCAGTGCCCGGCCCCTGGCCACGTCACCCGCGCGCCACGCCGCGACCAGCTCGGCGAACCGGTCGGTGGCCAGATGCGCCGAGGCCAGGATGCCGCCCGCGGCGCCCAGCGCCAGCAGCGGCGAGATGAACAGATCGTCCCCGCCCAGCACCTCGAACCCCTCAGGCAGGTCCCCGAGCAGATCCACGGCGTCCTGGTCGATCCCGCCGGCCGCGTACTTCACCCCGGCGATCATCGGATGCCCGCCCAGGTGACGCAGGGTCGCCGCACTCACGGCCTGCCCGGTCCGGTAGGGAATGTGATAGATCACCAGCGGCACCGGCGTCTCCTCCGCCAGCGCCTCGAAGTGCGCGACGACCCCTCGCTCCGAGGGCCGCAGGAAGTACGGCACGGTCACCAGGGCGGCGGAGACCCCCGCGGGCAACTCCTTCAGCGCCACGGCCGTCGAGCGCGTGTCGTTGCCGGAGATGCCGACGGTCAGCGGCACCTCGCGTTCCGCGCAGACCCGGACACAGACCTCGATCACCCGGGCCCGCTCGGCGGGCGTCAGCGCCGCGACCTCTCCGGTGGTGCCCAGCGCGACCAGTCCGGCGGCGCCCTGGTCGAGAACGTGGCGGGCGAGCTTGTCGATCGTCTCGACGGCCACCTCGCCCGTCTCGGTGAACGGCGTGACCAGTGGCACATGAAGTCCTGTGAGCATGCTTCAGCCTGACCCGGAACGATACGTTAGGTCCAGCGCGGATTTCTGCTGTCGAGCTTAAGCTTGTCTGATGCTCGACCCTCGCAAGCTCCGCCTCCTGCGCGAACTCGCCCAGCGCGGCACCATCGCCGCCGTCGCCGAGGCGCTCAGCTTCACCCCGTCGGCGATCTCCCAGCAGCTCAGCGCCCTGGAGCGGGAGGCGGGCGTGGCGCTGCTGCGGCGCACCGGCCGTACGGTGACGCTGACGCCCGCCGGCCACCTGCTCGTCGAGCACGCGCAGGACGTGCTCGAGCAGTTGGAGAAGGCGTCCGCGGCGCTCGCCGCGGTGCGCAGCGGCCCGTCGGGGCCGCTGCGGGTCGGCGCGTTCCCCACGGCGGCGCGCGTGCTGCTGCCGCCCGCGCTCGCCGAGCTGTCCCGCGCGCATCCGGGACTGCGGCCGATGGTCTCCGAGATCGACCCCGCCGACGTGTCCGCCGCGCTGCGGGCGGGTGAGGTGGACGTGGCGCTCGTGCACGAGTACGACTTCGTGCCGCCGGTCACCGACGCGTCGCTGGAGACGGAGGCGCTGTTCGGGGAGCAGATGTACCTCACCAACCGGGCCACGATCGCCGACGCCCGCGACGACGCCTGGATCGTCGGCAAGCCGGGCACCCTGTGTCACGCGATGGCGATCCGGGCCTGCCAGGCGGCCGGTTTCGAGCCGCGGGTCCGTCATCAGATCGACGACTTCGACACCGTGCTCGCCTTCGCCGCCGCCGGTCAGGGCGTGGCGCTCGTGCCGCGCCTGGCCGCGCTCACGCCGCCGCACGGGGTGACGCTGACCGGGCTGCCGCTCAGCCGCCGCACCCTGGCCGCCTTCCGCAGGGGGTACGGCGGGCATCCCGCCATCAAGGCGGCTGTCGCGGCCTTCCATACCGCGATCACCCACCTCCCGCTCTGAGCTCACTGGGCGGACCCTCGCCCTCGCTGAGCAGGCCCTTGACCAGGTCGCCGAGGGTGGCCGCGACCCTGGCCGACTCGCCGCCGAGCAGCAGGCCGCTGATCGGCTCCGTGTGCAGCGTGCCGAGCAGGATGTGCCCGGCCAGCTCGGCGTCGAGATCCGGCCGCGCCTCGGCGATCAGCGCCGAGACGTGCCCGTGCCACGCCACGTAGATCGGGTTGGCCAGCCGCGACCCGCCCCCGGCCTTCTGGGTCAGCCGCGCGTGCTCGTGCGCGGCCATCAACCCCGCGTTCCCGGCCGCCATCGCGACCACCGCGTCGAGGAAGGCGACCAGCCGGTCCCCCGCAGGAGCGCCCGGCCCCAGCGGCGGCGGCCCGTCCGCGACGGCCTGCTCCAGGGCGCGTGCCCGCTCCGTCATGAGCTCCTGCATGAGCCCGACCCGGCTGCCGAACCGGTGGAACACCGTCCCCTTGCCCACCCCTGCCACGGCGGCGACCCGCTCGACGGAGACCTCCCCCGGCGGATGCTCGCGTAGCAGCGCCTCGGCGGCCTCCAGGATCGCCCGCCTGTTGCGTGCCGCGTCGGCCCGCTCCCGCCGTTCCATCAGATCATTGTTCCCCATAGACAAGTTGACCGTCGGTCCATATATTAACTGGACCAGCGGTTCACTTAGAAGGAGTGTCGCATGCGCGCCATCGTTGTCCACGAACTGGGCGGTCCCAAGGTGCTCAAGGCCGAGGACTGGCCGGAGCCGAAGGCGGGAGAGGGGCAGCTGGTCATCCGTACGCAGGCCATCGGGGTCAGCTACGCGGAGACCCAGTTGCGGGCGGGCACCTTGCCGTTCCCGCTGCCGGTGCCGCTGCCCGTGGTGTTCGGCGCCGAGGCGGCCGGCGTGGTGACCGAGGTCGGGGCGGGAGTCGACGAGGCCCTGCTGGGCACCACGATCGCCTGCGTGACGGGCGGGATCGGCTCCTACGCCGAGTACGCGGCGGTGCCCGCGGCGATGATCTCCCCGGTGCCCGAGGGAGTGTCGCCGGTCGACGCCGTCGCCGCCGCCGCGCCGGGCGCCATCGCGCTGGCGCTGCTGCACCGGGCCGGGCTCAAGGGTGGGGAGACCGTGCTGGTGGAGGCCGGGGCGAGCTCCATCGGGACGTACCTGCTGCGGCACGCCAAGGAGTTCGGCGCGGAACGGCTGATCGCCACCGCGGGCGCCCCGGCGAAGCGGGAGCGGGCCCGGCAGATGGGGGCCGACGAGGTCATCGACCACCGCGAGCCCGGCTGGCCCGGCGAATTGCCCGACGTGGACGTGGTCTTCGAGTCGATCGGCGGGGCGTCGGCCAAGCAGGTGCTCGATCACCTCACGCCCGGCTCCGGGCGCATGCTCTGCTACGGCTCGCTGAGCGGCGAACCCGCGGCGGTGGGCGCCGCCGATCTGTGGGCTCGCGGCGTGACCATCGTCGGGTGCGGCGGGCCCGCGTGGGGAGCCGAGGCGTTCGGCGTCCACTATCCGGAGATGCTGGCCAGGGTGGCCGACGGACGCAGCCAGGCGTACATCGAGGCCACGCTGCCGCTGGAGTCGGCCGCCGAGGCCCATCGCAGGCTCGAAGGCCGCACCGCGCTGGGCAGAATCGTGCTGGTCCCCTAGCGGGGGGTGTGGAGGCCTGAAATGATCATGTGGATCAGCAGGTCGTAGCTTTCGTCGAGCTTCTCGGGAAGCCCGAACGCGCCTGCCGCCTCCAGCACCGAGAAACCGTGGGCGGCCGCGCGCAGGGAGCGCGCCGCGTGGATCGCGTCCGAGCCCTCCAGCCCGTACGCCCTGAGGGCCGCGAGCAGGATATCGACCAGGCGCGCCCCCGCCTCGGCCGTGGCGGGGTCCGGGGTCTGGTTCACGATGGCGTAGCGGCCGGGATGCATCGTGACGTACGAACGCCATGCCTCCATCAGCGCCCGCAACGCCTCGTCGCCGGACCGGCCGAGCACGGCCGCGTTCGCGTGCTCCGCCATCTCGTTCAGTATCCGCACGGACAGCAGGTTGCGCAGCTCGGCGAGGTTGCGCACATGCTTGTACAGGGACGGGGTCGCGACGCCCGCCCGTGCCGCCACCGCCGAGAGGGTCAGCGCGGCCGGGCCCTCCTCGTCGACGAGCGCGACCGCGAGCGCGACGACCGCGTCCGGGGACAGCGCCGCCCTAGCCACGGACCTTCTCCTTGAGGAAGGACAGCACGGCCGCGGCGACCTCGTCGGGGAACTGCGCGTGCGGGTAGTGCCCGGCGCCCTCGATCATCGCGATCGTGCCGCGCCCCTCCGGCATGGCCGCGACGATGCCCTGGGCCTCGGCCTCGGGGCTCGCCCAGTCGGGGTCGAGCGTGCCCATGACGACCAGGGCGGGAACCTGGAGGTCCGGGAGCAGGGCGCCGGCGTCGGTGGGCGCGGATCCACCCATCTTGCTGACGACCGCCATCCGGCCCGGCCGGCGCAGGTCGGCTTCGAGCGCGGTGATGTACTCGGCGTAGTCGACCGGCTTGGTGCCGGGGTAGGCGACGTCGAGGTAGCTCTTCCAGAGCCCGACGCTGCGGAGGATGGCGGTGCCGAGGAGCCGCATCATGCCCTTGCGGTGACGGGCGATCCGCATGCCCTTCAGGTCGATCTTCTGCGCCCGAGTGAACGGGCCGACCTCGACGACGGCGCTGACCAGCTGGGGATCCTGGGCCGCCGCGATGGTGGCGGCCCCGCCGGAGAACGAATGGCCCACGACGACGGCGGGACCCGCGTCCAGGTGGCGGATGAGCGCCAGGATGTCACCCGCCACGTCGACGCGGGTGTAGGAGTCCCAGCCGATGCTCGACTCGCCGTGGCCGCGGATGTCCAGGCTCGCCACCTGGCATCCGGCCGCCACGAGCTTCGGGACCAGGAAGCGGTACGCCTTCCGGCCGTCGCCCATGCCGTGCGCCAGCACGACCAGCGGGCCCTCACCCGTCACGTCGTACGCGAGCTGTCCGCCCTCGTGCTTCAGGAACTCGGTCATGTCGCTCTCCTTGGCTAATCCCTATAGCCAGAAAGCTAATGGCTTTAGCCGAAAGCTGTCAAGCCCCTTGGAGAACCGCGTCGAGCACGGTCGCGGAGGTGGACTGTGCGAAGTTGTCGTAGTTGCCCGCGGTCATGGCCACGACCAGCCCACGCTCGGGGGCCAGGTGGAGCACCTGGCCGCCGTTGCCGTGCGCGGAGAGCCCGGGGTGCTCACCAGTGCCGACGTACCAGTGGTAGCTGTAGGCGGACCTGTCGTCGATCTGCACGCGGGGCCGCCACAGCTCCTCGATCCAGCTCCGCGGCACGATCCCGCGCCCGCCGTCGAGCAGGAGCGTGCCGATGGCGGCCAGGTCGCGCGGCGTCAGCCGCAGCCCCGCCGCCGCCATCTCGACTCCGTCGCCGCCCCGCCCCCACTCGAACTCACCGATGCCCAGCGGCTCGAACAGCGCGCTCCTGGCGAACTCGGTCAGCGACCGGCCACTTCCCTTGGCGACGAGCCGCCCGATCAAGGCCGTCGCGCCACCGCAGTACGTCCGCCGCAGCCCCGGCTCCTCGACGACGGGCCGCTCCAGCACGAAGCGGTGGCGGTCGGGCGCGTACTCCATCGCGATCTCGCTGTTGGCGGTGCTGGTGTACGGCACGCTCTCGTCCCACTCCAGCCCGAGCGTCATCGTCAGGGCATGCTCGACGGTGAGGCGGGCCCGCTGGGGGTCCTCGGCCAGGTCCGGATATTCCGGGAATTGAGCGAGCAGACTCTCCTCCGGAGGCGCCACCAGCTTCTCGGCCAGCGCGATGCCGTACAGGAGCGAGACCACGCTCTTGGTGACGGACCGGACGTCGTGCAGCGTGTCCGGCCCGAACGTGACGTGCCCGAGGGGCTCGTTGAGCTTGAAGTCCTCGCCCGCGCCGTAGCGTTCGAGAGTGATCTGCCCGTTCTCGACGACCACGAGCCCGTGCAGGTTCGGTGCTTCACCCGCCCGCAGGACACTGTCCACCCGATCCGCAAACGCCATGACGATCTCCTCTTCGCTGGGACTTCCCGGTCTACGACCTGACACCGTGTGAGAGTCAATCGCGCGCATGGTGGCAGGCCATCTCCAAGAGGAATCCAAACGCAGAAAGTGGCGTAGTAGGTCGGCGGATAGTCCGGAAATTTCCGCCTGGCGTTCTCACTGACCGCCGGGCGTCTCGATGCCGGTTCTGACTCACCGACCGCCGGAGGTCTCGATGCCGGTTCTGATCAGGCCGAGCAGGCGGCCGGTCAGGTCCGCTCCGTCGCGGGCGTGCTGGCCCGCCCAGGCGACCCCGACCACCAGGGCCAGCAGATCGTCGACCGCGAGGTCGGACCGTACCTGGCCGGCCTGCTGGGCCCGGTGGAGCAGCCGGGCGGCGGCGGCGCGCATGGCGTGGCAGGAGCGGTACAGCTCGGAGGTCTCGTCGCCGAGAGCGTCGAGGATCGACCCGGGCAGACCCTGATATCGGGTCGAGCCGGTGGCGAAGGCGAGCAGCCACGCGGCCAGCGCCTCACTGGCCGGCTCGGTGTCGATGAGCTCGTCGGCCCGCGCGCAGAGAGCGTCGAGACCGTGCCGCATGGCGGCCTCGATGAGCGCTTCGCGGGTGGGGAAATGGCGGTACAGCGTGCCTATGCCGACCCCCGCGCGGCGGGCGACGTCGCGCAGGGAGACGTCGGTGCCGTGCTCGGCGAACGCGGCGCGGGCCTCGTCGAGCAGCCGGTCGTAGTTGCGGCGGCCGTCCGCGCGCATCGTGTCCGCCATTCGGCTCGCCTCCAGGCTGGCATTCGGAGCAGTGCACCGGATAGCAGGATAGCCGGGTTGAAGGCCGACGAGCCGTCCGCCCGCATGTGCGGCGAGCGGACGGCTTCAGGCGGATGATGGAGCCGAAGGTGCTGTTACCTCCCGTGCGCGTGGGCGGGGATGGAACCGCCCTGCCACCAGCCGCGTGCGTATCCGTGGATGGACCCTCGCCAGCCGCTGTCCCAGGTGTAGGCCTGAGACGGCGTGCGCTGCCGCTCGAGGCTGCTGACGGTCGTGGGGTCGATGCAGTCACTCTTCGGCTCGGCCGGGCGGACAACGGTCGGCTGGGCCGGGCAGGCAGCCGCCGGAGCCGCCGCCACCGAAGCGGCCGGGCAGGCAGCGGCCGGGGCCACCGGCCGGACGGCGGTCGCGGCGGCCGGAGACGGGCAGGCCGCGGCGGGGGCCATCGAACGGACATCCGTCGAGGCCGCGGGGCAGGCATCGGTCGCGACCGCCGGACGGACGGCATTCGACACCCTCGGACGGGCAACCGCCGTCACCCTTGGCCGGACGGCCACCGTGGCCGTCGGATGGACAGCCGCCGTCACCGTCGGGCGGACAACCGCTGTCACCGAGGGGTTGATGACCGCCGTGAGCGTCGGGCGGACATCCACCATGGCCGTCGGACGCACAGCCGCCGTCACCGTTGGACGGACACCGACCATGGCCGTGGGACGCACAGCCGCCGTCACCGTCGGATGGACACCGACCATGGCCGTGGGACGGACAGCCGCCGTCACCGTGGGGCTGATGACCGCCGTGAGCGTCGGATGGATCATCGCCGTCACCGTCGAGTGGACCATCACCGTGGTCGCAGGACGGACAAGCACTGTGGCCGAGGGACGGACAACCGCCGTGGCCGAGGGACGGACCGCGGTCGTGGCCGCCGGGCAGGCGGAGACCTGGGCGATCGGGCGGACGATCGTCGGGGCGGCGGCGGAGCAGGGAGAAGCCGGGGCCTCTGGGCGGACGGCCGTCAGGGCCTCCGGGCGGGCAGCGGTCCAGGCGTCGGGACAGACGGTGGCCGGACGGACAGCGGCCGTCGCCGCCGGGCAGGCAGAGGTCGCGGTGCCAGCGCCGGCCTCGGGGATGGCGCGGACGCTGCTCACACTGGAGTTGCTCGCACTGGAGCGGACGCTGCTCACGCTGGAGCGGCTGATGCTGAAACTGCCGGCGCGGACGCTGTTCGAGTCGGCGAAGAAGAAGTGGCCCGTTGCCTTGAAGTCCTGCGTCCCGATCGCATCGACCGGGAAGAAGGTGAAGCCGCTGCTGTCGAACTCGTCGTCGGCAACCGCGGGTCCTGCGCTCAGCAGCAGGCCGGAGGCGGTCAGCGCTAGCGCGGTAATGGCGTGCTTGTACAAGGTCTATCCCCCAGAGGTGATGACACCGTTGTTTCGCCCGCTGGCTTACCCCGCCCTTTGGATCAGCTGCCTCCCCAAATGATCTAGTTCGCTTAAAGATCAGCCGACCACCCATACCAATTTGTTGGAATGATTGGTAGAAATCCTGTCAAATCCGGGAACAGTGTGCTCATACTTGGGGAAGCTGGTCCCACAGGAGCACGATCATGCGGAAGACACCCCCACGCATGGCTCCGGAGTCAAGGCTGGAGTCAAACCACTTCCTCCAACTCGCCGCGATCGACTTCAACGGCGTGTACGCGGTCCACCTGGCCGCCAAGGAAGAGCGCCTGAAGATGACACGGCTCGCGATGAGCCTCTTGTCTGGACCGTTCCTGGCCGCGATCGCGCTCACCAGCGCGAAGGTCGTCGACCCGCAGGACCTGACGGAGTGGCACCGGGTGCCGTGGTACCTGTTCGCCCTGGTGGCGGCGTTCGGACTGCTCAGCGTGCTGCCGTTCCTGCGGCTCATCGAGGCGGTCAACGCGCACGCCAGGACGGCCAGGGCGATCAACAACTTCCGGCTGCTGTACGCGGGCCGGCTCAAGGACGAGCTCAACTGGTCGCCGAATCTGCCGGTCGATCCGCGCTTTCCCGAGACGTACGCCCCTCTGGCCTGGCCGGGGATCAACGTGATGATGCTGGCGATCGTCAACTCGACGTACCTGACAGTGGGTGTCAGCGGCCTCGGCGGGCAGGATCCGAACCTGCTCATACTGCTGAGCGGCATCACGCTGGTGGCTCTCATCCACTACTCCGTTTACTATGTGCGCTGCAACGTCAGCAGGCGGCGCCGGCTCCCGAACAATCCCTACGAATTCCCGAATATGGAGACGTGAATGCCGGGCCCAACACTTTGGGCGTCATGTGGGGAGGCGTGGATATGGCTGATGCGCCATGTCTGGACGGCGGGGGCGCTCGCCGACGATGACCGGGGTCCCGTCATCGAGGCGCCGTCCGTGCTGTTCGAGATCGCGGTCACGAGTGGGAACGACCCCATCATCGAGAGGTACGGCGACACGGACCGGCTGGCGCTGTACCGCAGGAAGTTCAGCCAGGACACGATCGTGCCGCCGTTCAAGTACAGCTACGGCGCCAGGATCAAGGGCCAGCTCCAATGGGCGGCCGACCTGCTGCGGGCCAAGCCGTACAGCAAGAGCGCCTGGATCTCGCTGACCACCCCTGGCGAACCGTACGACTCGGTGCCCTGCCTGATCGGACTGGCCTTCAGGATCAGGCAGGACGCGCTGGTCATGACCGCCACGTTCCGGTCGCAGAACGCCTTCACCAGCTACCTGAACTACCTGCCGCTCGCGGACGTCCAGGCCGGGATGGCGGGACGGCTGGGGCTGGGCACCGGTCCGATGCGGGTGTTCGTGGACGTTCCGCACCTGTATCTCGCCGACAGCACCCAGGTGCTGCGCGTCATGCGGCCCGCACCGTCTCCGCATCACTGATGAACGGCTGGCAAACGTTCTGCAAGGGCGACCCGCTAGGTTGCGGCAGATGAAGGCCCGCATCACCAGGATTTCCACGTACCTCCCCCCAGGCACGCTGACCAGCGACGAGGTCGAGCGACGCATCCGGGGCTACCACCCGCCGCGCGGCATCGTCGAGCGGATGACCGGCATCAGGCGCCGCCATGTGGCCTCCGACGACCAGCAGGCCTCGGACCTGGCCGTCGAGGCCGCCAAGGAGTTGGCGGCCGACGTCGATCTGCTGATCTTCGCCTCGGCCTCGCAGGACCTGGTCGAGCCCGCGACCGCGCACATCGTGGCCGCCAAGCTCGGTTTGTCGTGCCCGGTGTTCGACGTCAAGAACGCCTGCAACAGCCTGCTCAACGGGATCCAGGTGGCCGAGGGTCTGATCGTCTCGGGGTCGTACCGCAGGGTGCTGGTGTGCTCGGGCGAGACGCCCTCGCGGGCGATCCGCTGGGAGGTCAGGGATCGGGCGCAGTTCGTGGACGCGTTCGCGGGGTACACGCTGTCGGACGCGGGCGCGGCGGTGCTCGTGGAGGCCGACCCCACGCGCGGCATCTTTTATCGCGATTTTTCGGCTGATAGTAGTGCGTGGGTCATCGGTACCCTTCCTGGCGGCGGCTCCATGCACCCGCGCGACCCCGACTACTCCTACTTCCGTGGCGACGGCCGCAGGCTGAAGGAGGCGTTCGAGCTCATCGGCCCCGACCTCTTCCTCAACGCCCTGAAACGCACCGGCCTGACCTGGGACGACTTCGCCGTGATCGCGGTCCACCAGGTGGCGTTGCCGTACCTGAAGGTCCTGTCCCAGGCGCTGGACCTCCCCGAGGACCGGCTGGTGATCACACTGCCCGACCACGGCAACTGCGCGTCGGCCACACTCCCGCTCCAACTCGCGCACGCCCGCGAGGGCGACCGCGTGGCGCTGCTCGGCCTCGGCGGCGGCATCAGCCTGGGCGTCATGCTGGCGGACCTGTGAACGACATCAACAGCCCCATGAACCGCCGACACGAGCGACACGACCGGCGGCGGGGACGCCACGAAACCCGCCTCTACCTCGCCGCCCACCCCTTCGCCTACCCGCTGATGCGTCTGCTGGCCCGGCTGGGCGCGGTGGTGCGAGTGCCGGGGCTTGGCGTGGTGGTCAACGACGCGGCACTCGCCCGGCGCGTGCTCATGGACGGCCGCTTCCGGAAGGACGGCCCCGGCTCACCCGGTGACCTGTGGACGCCCGTGCTCGGTCCGTCGGTGCTGCTCAACATGGAGGGCGAGCCGCACGCGGCGCTCCGCGCCAAGCTGGCCCCGCTGTTCACGCCGTCGTCCGTCGCCACGCTGGTCTCCGACGTGCTCGCCGCCCCGCTGGACGATCTCCGCGTACGACTGGCGAACGGCGACACGGTGGACCTGGTGGACGAGATGCGCCTGCTGGCCGGAGCGGTGATCTGCCGGGTCGTCGGCCTGGGCGAGGTGCCGGCGGCCAGGGCCAGGCGGCTGTTCGCCGATGGGGAGCGGGTGGTGTCGATGGTCTCGCTGCGCACCAGGGGGCTGAACCCCCGCCAGCTCACCGTGGCCCACGAGGTGCTCGACGGGATCGGCGACATCGCGCAGGCCGCCTACGACGCGGGGGATCCCGCCACGGTGATGGGCCGGATGCGCGAGCTCGGGCTGTCGGCGGCGGAGGCCCGTGGCGCGGCCGGGGCGTTCTTCCTGACCGGCACGGAGACGGTCGCCACGTTCGTGCCCCGGCTGGTCGCGTTGCTGCACGATCACGACGCCTTCGGCGCCGACCTGGATCTGGCGATCGAGGAGGCCATGCGGGTCACCACACCGACCCCGGTGATGCTGCGTTCCGTCGCCGAGCCCGTACGCCTGGGCGGGGTCCTGGCCAGGCCCGGCGACCGCGTGGTGATCGTCACGCACAACTGCGCCCGCGCGTACGGACCGTTCGATCCGTCCCGGCCGCATCCACCCGAGCTGCGCCGCCTGTGGTTCGGCGCCGGGCCGCACTTCTGCATCGGCTACCCGCTGGCGCTGGCCGAGATCCGCGCGGTGGCCCGGGTCGTGCTCGCCCGCCCGGTCAGGGTGGTGGCGCGACGGGCCGCCAGGGGTGTGCTCATCCCGACCTACGAGCGGCTGCTGATCAGGGCCGTATGAGGGTCGGGGTCACCGGGGCGTCCGGTTTCGTGGGTGGCGCGGTCTGCCGGGCGGCCGTGGCCAGGGGCTGGCAGGTGTACGGCTTCGGGCGCAGGCCCACGCGGATCCCCGGCGTGCCGTACCTCACCTGGGACCTGACCGGCCGCGACCGCCCGGACCTCGACCTCGACGCGCTGATCCACTGCGCGGGGAGCGTCACCGACTGGGGCCCGCCGGCCGGGATCTGGCGGGCCAACCTCGACGGGACCCGGAACGCCATGGCCGCCTTCCCCGGCGCCCGGTTCGTGCACGTCAGCACGGCCAGCGTGTACGACCCGCGCCGGCCCACGATCATGGCCCGAGAGCACGAGGCCCCGGTCAGCCGGTACGTCAACGCCTACGGCGCGTCCAAGGCGGCGGCCGAGCGGCTGGTCGAGGGGCGGGCGGTGATCCTGCGCCCGCACGCCGTCTACGGTCCCGGCGACACCACGCTGCTCCCCCGCGTGCTGCGGTCGGTCAGGGGCCGCCGGCTGGTCGCGGTCGGCGACGGGCGGCAGCGCGTCAGCCTGACCTCGGTGGCCAACCTCGCCCAGGCCTGCCTGCTGGCCGTCACGGGCCCTCTCGGCACCTACAACGTCACCGACGCCGAGCCGGTGGTCCTGGACGACGCGCTCCGTGCCGTACTGCGGGAGAAGGGCATCGACGCGACCCCGCTCTACCTGCCCCGGCGGCTCGCCCACGGCCTGGCGGCGATCTCCGAGACGCTCACCCGCGAGCCGCGCCTGACCCGCTACGCCGTCGGCCACCTGGCCGTCGAGCGCACCCTGGACATCACCGCGGCCCGCGAATGCCTCGGCTACACGCCCTCGCCGACGTCTTTCGCGGGCGCCGCGTCCTGGTGAGACCGATCGCCGTCTGGGAGCACCTCACCGTCGACCGGAGGAGCCTCACTGCCGTCGGCGACCGCCTTGGCGCCGGCCGAGCGCGGGTCGCCGCCGTTCGGGCGCGGCTTGCGCGCCTCCAGCATCTCCGACTTGAACCACGGCCCGCCGTACCAGAACCGCCACCCCAGGTCGCGCCTGCGCACATCGACCACGCCGAGCTCGCGCAGCACGGTCTCGTACTGGGGCGTGTGCTGGAAATCGGCGATCAGCATCAGCCCGCCCGGACGCAGCACCCGATGCGCCTCCTTGACGGCCTGCTCGCGTCCTTCCACAGTCGGGATGTTGTGCATGGCCAGGCTGGACACGATCACGTCGAACCGGCCGTCGTCGAACGGCAGCTCCCGCATGTCACCCGTGACCAGATCGACCCGATCCGACACCCCTTCGGCCTCGGCGTTGGCCCTGGTGACGCCCTCGGCGTTGCCCGACTGATCCACGCCGCGCCACAGGTCGATGCCGGTGGCCCGGCCCTCGCGCAGCCGCTGGGCCGCGAGCAGCAGCACCGCCCCGCGCCCGCAGCCGAGGTCGAGAACCTGCTCACCGCCCTCGATCCGGCCGAGCTCCTCGCCCCAGACAGCGAACTTCCCCCGCCGGGTCGTGTAGAGATAGCTGACCGCGCTGGCCAGCGTGTAGACCGCGCCGAGCAGGAACGCGATCGCCGCCGCCGGGACGTCGGAGATGAACGAGACCGCTGCCAGCACCAGCAGGACCACTGCCCCGAAGAAGAGTCCGGCAAGGGCCCATGGCGCGTCGAATCCATAGCTACCGCGCTTCACACTCACGTTATATCGCAAGATGGACTTCACCGAAACTTGCCGTGACACTGCCTTTTCCGCAAATACCCCGCGTGGAACCCGTTACTAGCCTTGGGAGTAATTCGTAGAACAGGGGGGCCTACCAGGGATGACAGTCAGAACACGGGGTTATGGGCTTGGCTTCAGCATCATCCTCACCCTCGCGTCAACCCTGCTGTGGGGGGTGGCCCACCTGGCCGCCGACCGCCGGAAGACCGGCCTCGCCCTCATGGTGGCGCACGTGGTGATGCTCGCCATGATCCTCACCGTGATCACCGTGTTCGGCAGCAAGCTGCTCCCGCTGGCCGTCCAGCCCGCCTGGCTCACCGCCTTCGCGATCATGATCGCCACGATCGCGATCATCTGGACGGGGGTGGTCATCTGGTCGTACATGCTGGTACGCCCGGCGCCCGTGAACCGCGTGGGCCGCGCGGTGACCAGCGCGCTGACCATCGCCCTGTGCGCGCTCATCCTGACCCCGGCCATCTACGCGGCCCGCGTGACCTACGTGTCGCGTGACGTGGTCAACAGCCTGTTCACCGCGAACGTCTCGCCCGTCGTGTCCCAGGATCCATGGGACGGCGCGAAGCGGATCAACCTCCTGCTCCTCGGCGCCGACGCCGCCCCCGGCCGGCCCGGGGTGCGCACCGACAGCATGACTGTGGCCAGCGTCGACGTCGCCACCGGCGCGACGATCCTGCTCGGCCTGCCGCGCAACCTGCAGCGGGTGCGTCTGCCGGAAGGTCCGCCCAGAGAGCGCTTCCCGGACGGCTTCACGGGCGCGGGCCCGGAGACTCCCGGCCTGCTCAACGAGGTGTTCCAGTACGCCGAGGACTATCCCGAGATGGAGCCCGGCATACGCAAGGGGCAGCGCGGCCCGACCCTGCTCAAGAAGACCATCAGCGGCATCCTCGGCATCCCCATCACCTACTACACCATGGTCGACATGAAGGGCTTCGCGCAGATCATCGACGCGATGGGCGGCGTGACGGTCACGATCAAGGAGCCGATCGTCTACGGCAAGTACCGCGAGGGCCTGCTGCGCCCTGGCACCCGCAAGCTCTCCGGGGCGGACGCCCTCTGGTTCGGCCGCTCGCGTACGGACAGCGACGACTACGTGCGCATGGGCCGCCAGAAATGCCTGCTCAACGCCGTCGCCAAGCAGGCCGACCCGGTCACCGTGCTGAACAGCTTCGAGAAGCTGGCCGTGGCGACGAAGCGCGCCATCTCCACCGACATCCCGCAGAACGTGCTGCCCGACCTGGTCGAGCTGGCGCAGCGGGTGAAGGCCAACAAGATCAAAAGCTTGAGCTTCGTACCGCCGCTGATCAACACGGTCTACCCCGACTGGAGCCTGATCCGGCGCGAGGTCACCCGGGCCCTGGCCGACCACGGCCCGAGCACCACACCCCCGCACGCCACCCCGCAGACGCCGAGCCCCGAGACCCCGATCGCCCTCGACTCCGCCTGCCGTTAGCCGCGCCTGAGCAGCAGCGTCACGAACCCGAGCAGGTCACGGTAACCGTCGAGCCACATCTTCCGGTGCTCCAGCGCGGCGGCCATCGCGGCGTCGCCGTCGTCGCCGGGGTGCCGCAGCGCCCAGTCGATGAGCGACCCGGTCCACGACCACTCGTAGTCGTACCACTCTCCCCGCTCGCTGACGTGGGCGTACACGGTGTGGTACCCGCTCGACTCGGCCTGCGCCACAGTGCCCGGCAGGTCCGCGTACTCGCCGATCTCCGCCTCGATCTCCCTGCCCGGGGGCCGCTCCCAGAACCCCTCGCCCACCAGCGCCAGCCCACCGGGAGCGAGCAGTCCGCCGATCGCCTCCATCGACGGCGTCAGCCCGCCGAACGCGTGCGTGGCACCGACACAGAGCACCAGGTCGTACGGCTCGGCCGAGGTGAAGTCCGTCGCGGACCCGTGATGCAGGGTCAGCCGGTCCGCCACCCCGGCCTCGGCCGCCATCCGGCGGGCGTCGGCGAAACCCGCGTCGGACAGGTCCACACCATCGGCTGTGGCGTCGCCGTACAACTCCAGGAGCCGGACGCTCCAGAACGCCGCACCGCAGCCCAGGTCCAGGATCCGCGCGCCGCTCGCCAGCTTGGCGCGGCGCAGCAGGCGGGTCAGGTTCGCCTCGCTGATCGGGGAGGCGATCGGGTGGTCGGCGTGCGCGAGGTGGCTGATCAGCTGTCTCTCCATATGGACAGATCCTAGTTATCCCCCTATACCAACTTGACGTGTAGGGATTGGGGGGGTTTCATATGCACATAGCCGACTTATTAAGTAGGAAATAGGGAGTAGAGCATGAACGCTCGCAGGGTGCTCGCCGCTCTGGCCGCAACCGCACTCACCGCGCTCGCGGCGGCCTGCGGGAGCAGCGCGTCTCCCGCCGGCGACGGCGCCGCCAAGGAACTGCGCCTCGGCTACTTCCCGAACATCACCCACGCCACCGCCCTGGTCGGCGTCGAGAAGGGCTTCTACGCCAAGCACCTCGGCGTACCGGTGAAGACCAGCACGTTCAACGCCGGCCCCGCCGCGATCGAGGCGGTCTTCTCCGGCGCCATCGACGCCACCTACATCGGCCCGAACCCGGCGATCAACGCCTGGGAGAAGTCCAAGGGCAAGGCCATCAACATCGTCGCCGGCGCCGCGTCCGGCGGCGTCTACCTGGTCGTCAAGCAAGGGATCAACTCCCCCGCCGACCTCAAGGGCAAGAAGATCGCCACGCCGCAGCTCGGCAACACCCAGGACGTGGCACTGCGCTACTGGCTGGACAGCAAGGGGCTCAAGACCGACACCAAGGGCGGCGGCGACGTCCACATCGTGCCCCAGGAGAACGCGCAGACGCTGCAGACCTTCGCGACGGGCGACATCGACGGCGCCTGGGTGCCCGAGCCGTTCGCCAGCCGCCTGGTCATCGAGAGCAAGGGCAAGATCCTGCAGGACGAGCGTGACCTGTGGCCGAACAAGCAGTTCGTGATCACCCACCTGATCGTCCGGCAGGACTGGGCCAAGGCCAACCCCGACCTGCTCAAGAAGCTGCTCGAAGCGCACGTCGAGGCCACCAAGTACCTCAACGACGACCCCGCCGCGGCCGCGCAGACCGTCAACACCGCGATCCAGAAGCTCACCCAGAAGCCGCTCAAGCCCGAGGTGCTGGCGAGCGCGTTCAAGAACATCACCTTCACGAACGACCCCATCGCCTCCTCACTCACCGGTAGTGCGGACCACGCCGTCAAGGTCGGGCTGCTCAAGCCCGTGGACCTGAACGGCATCTACAACCTGAAGCCACTCAACGAGGTGCTGGCCGCGCAGGGCCAGCAGTCGATTTCGGACAGGTGACGCACATGACGACGCAGTTGGTCGATCGCACGACGGCGGTCCGGCTGGAGGCCGTCTCCAAGGTCTACGGTCACGGTGGCAACGGACTGCTCGCCCTCGACAAGGTCTCGCTGTCGGTACGGCCCGGCGAGTTCGTCTGCCTCCTGGGTGCCTCCGGCTGCGGCAAGAGCACGCTGCTCTCGCTGGTCGCCGGGCTCGACAAGCCGACGCAGGGGGAGATCTCCACGGTCGGGCGGCAGGTCGCGATGATGTTCCAGGAGCCGGCGCTGTTCCCGTGGCTCACGGTCTCGGCCAACGTCGAGATGGCCTTCCGCGCTGAGGGCCTGTCCAAGCACGAGCGTCGGACCAGGGCGGCGGAGTTCCTCGACCTCGTGCACCTGGGCGGGTTCGGGAAGAAGCGCCCGCACGAGCTGTCCGGCGGCATGCGCCAGCGCGTCGCCCTGGCCCGCGCGCTCGCCCAGTCCTCCTCGTCGTCCTCCTCATCTGCGGAGGACGAAGGGGGCGCGGTGCTGCTGATGGACGAGCCGTTCGGGGCACTCGACGCGATGACCCGCGACCTGCTGCACGACGAGCTCGAACGCATCTGGCGGGAGCGGGCGCTGTCCGTCCTGTTCGTCACGCACAACGTCCGCGAGGCCGTACGGCTCGGCGACAAGGTCGTGCTGCTCAGCAGCCGGCCCGGCAAGGTGGTCGAGGAGTTCCCCGTCGAGCTGGCCCGGCCCCGCCGCACCGACTCCGCCGAGGTCGCCGAGCTGGCCGCGAAGATCACCGACCGGCTGAAGGAAGAGGTCCTGCGCCATGGCCACTGAAGGCTGGACCGCTCAAGGCCGGGCTGCTCAGAACAGGGCCGCTCAGAACAGGGCCGCGCAGGACAGGGCCGCTCAAGGCAAGGAGGCGAGTGATGGCCGTTGACACGCACGCGCGGCAGATCGCCGGGCTCGACGCGCTGGAGCTGGCCGGTGACCAGCGCGCCGGGATAGCGTCCCGCGTCTGGGCGCGGGTCTGGCCGATGCTGACCGCGATCGCGCTGGTGCTGGTCGCCTGGCAGCTGGTCGTGCTGAGCGGTCGCTGGCCCGAGTACGTCTTCGCCGGGCCGATCACCACGTTCCAGGACCTCGGGCACCGCCTCGGCGACCCCGAGTTCTACCAGGCCGTGGGGACCACCATGCGCCGGGCCGTCACCGGCTTCGCGCTGGCCGTGCTCGTCGGACTGGTCGTCGGTGCGGCCGTGTCGCGGGTGAAGGTGCTGCGGGCCGCCTTCGGCGCGCTGATCACCGGCCTGCAGACCATGCCGTCGATCGCCTGGTTCCCGTTCGCGATCCTGCTGTTCGGGCTGACCGAGAGCGCCATCACGTTCGTGGTGATCCTGGGCGCCGCGCCGTCGATCGCCAACGGCCTGATCACCGGCGTCGACTACACGCCGCCGCTGCTCCTGCGGGCCGGGCACGTGCTCGGGTTCCGGCGGTTGCAGCTCTACCGGCATGTGATCCTGCCCGCGTCGCTGCCGTCGTTCCTGGCGGGGCTGAAGCAGGGGTGGGCGTTCGCCTGGCGCTCGCTGATGGCCGGTGAGCTGCTGGTGATCATCGCTTATCAGTCGTCGCTCGGCGAGCAGCTGGCGATCTCGCGGGAACTGTCCGACTCGCCGGGACTGATCGGCACGATGATCGTGATCCTGGTGATCGGTATAGTGATCGACATGTTGTTCGAGGCGGCCGACAGCGCCTTGCGGCGGCGCTGGGGCCTTAATCCGGTGTGATGCGGGTCTCCGCGCGAACCGATTACGCGCTGCGGGCGGTCAGCGAATTAGCCGCCGCACCGCCGGGGCCGGTGCCGGCCGAACGCATCGCCGTGGCCCAGAACATCCCGCGCCGCTTCCTCGACAACATCCTGCTGCAGCTCAGACGGGCCGGGCTTATCCACAGCCTGCGCGGCCCCGACGGCGGCTACTGGCTGGCGCGCCCGGCGGAGGACATCACGCTCGCCGACGTGATCGCCGTCATCGAGGGCAAACCCGAATATCCGGCGCACGGTGGCTATCCAGGTGTCGCGGGGCCCTTGGCCGACGTCTGGAGCGCGCTGCGTGAGCACGAGGAACGACTGCTGACCGAGGTCACCTTCGCTCAGATCGTCTCGTCCAGGTTCTCGGCGTAGTAGGAGATGGCCCTGACGTAGCCACCCGCCCGGTCTGACTCGGCGACGACCGTGAGCAGCGTACTGACGGCCTCGCGCGCCCGGCCCGCGTTGTAGAGCGCCATGGCGTTGAACGTCCGCAGCCCCGCGTCGCCGGGGAACTCCGCCAGCCCCCGCTCGAACGTCTCCAGCGACTCCGCGACCCGCCCCAGCACCCGGTAGGTGCTGCCCAGCCCGAGGAAGGCGCCCAGCCGGTCCTCGGCGCTCAGCCCGTCACCCGCCAGCGCGCGTACGTAGAACGGCACCGCCTCGGCCTCCAGGCCGAGCGCGTCGTGCACCCACGCGGCCTGATAGGCCACCTCGGCGTCCTCGGGATGCCGCGCCGCCAGAGCGACCAGGAGCTCGCGGGCCTCGTCCCGCTCGCCCGCCTCACGCAGCCCCACGGCCCGCGCCAGCTCCTCGCGCACGCCCACGGCCGACGCCAGTTCCTCGCGCACGCCCACAGCCTGCGCCAATTCCTCGCGCAGCCCCACGGCCGGCGCCAATTCATCGTCACGCACGCGCTCAGTGTGCCATGATGAGCGTGACCTGAAACGGTAACGGTTTTCATAATCATCAGGAGGGTGCTCGTGAGGGTGGCGTTCGTCGGGAAAGGCGGCAGCGGCAAGACGACGATGTCGGCGCTGTTCGCGAGATACGTGGCGAGCCAGGGCGGCCCGGTCGTGGCCGTGGACGCCGACATCAACCAGCACCTGGCCCTGGTGCTCGGGGTCGAGGAGCCGCCGGAACCGCTGGGCTCCCGGCTCACCGAGATCAAGGAGCTGCTGCGCGGCGACAACCCGCGCATCCTCTCGGCCCAGGCCATGGTCAAGACGACCCCGCCGGGCCGGGGCTCCCGGCTGCTCAGCTTCAAGGACCTGGCGACCAGCGAGTTCGCGGTCACCACGAGCGAGGGCATGCGGCTGATGGTGACCGGCCCCTTCAGCGCGGACGACCTGGGCGTGGCCTGCTACCACTCCAAGGTCGGAGCCGTCGAGCTGCTGCTCAACCACCTGGTGGACGGCCCGGGCGAATACGTGGTGGTCGACATGACGGCCGGGGCCGACTCGTTCGCCTCGGGGCTGTTCACCCGCTTCGACCTGACGTTCCTCGTCGCGGAGCCGACCAGGCAGGGCGTCAGCGTCTACCGGCAATATCGCGACTACGCCGCCGATCACGACGTGCCACTCGCCGTGATCGGCAACAAGGTGCACGGCCAGTCCGACGTCGACTTCCTGCACGACCAGGTGGGCGACGACCTGCTCACCTGGATGGACCACTCCTCCGCCGTCCGCGCCATGGAGCAGGGCCGCCGCTTCGCCCTCGACGACCTGGAGCCCGCCAACACCGACGCGCTGGCCATGCTGCTCAAACACCTCGACGCGCAGACCAAGGACTGGGTCCGATTCGGCCGCCAGGCCGAGGAGTTCCACCTGCGCAATGCCCGGTCCTGGGCCAACGCCAAGACCGGCCTCGACCTGGCCGACCAGATCGACCCGGAGTTCGTCTACGGCGGCTGCCCGACCACATGACTGTCCCCTTCGGTCGTCTGGAAGCCCCCACCGAGTCCACCTAGCGTTCGAATCAATCCCCGTTGAGAGGAGACAGCATGTCGCTGACCGTTCCGAACGATCTACTCGATCAGGCCAGAGCGGGCGAGGTCGACGACGCGGCGTTCGTCGCCTGCGTCCGCGACTCTCTGCCGTACGCCTGGTCGGTGATCAGCGAGCTGGTCCAGCACCGCGACAGGACCGGCGCCGACTTCGCCGACAACCAGGTGCCCCCACCGGACGAGGAGGCCCGCGGCCAGCTCCTGCGCTGCCTGGCCAGCGACTCGATGCGGGGCGCCCTGGAGCGCCACTTCGGCATCCGCCTGGCCTTCCAGAACTGCCATCGGGTGGCGGTGTTCTCACCGAAGGCCGCCGACGCGTTGCGAGAGTTCGTCACTCCACGCGCACAGATCCTCAACCAGAAACCCGAGCTGGTGGACTGCTGATTCCCCCTGTGGCGGGCCGGTTCTCCCGGCCCGCCGCTTTACGTCTTACAAACCTAACAACGCTTCCACGTTTCTCATCGCGACAACGTTTGCTTCCACGTCATGTACGCGCACAATCCGCGCACCCTGATACACGCACATCGTGTTGTCCGCGATCGTTCCCTCTTTCAGTTCCGGGGTCTTCAGGCATGTCGGCCACGTCAGATGCACTGCCTCGGTGCCACCGGTCTGAGCGGGCGGTGGCCGCCGATGAGTCGGTGTGGGTGGTGATCTTCCCCGTCAAATCCGCGTGTTGAAGCTTCTTGCCGCCAGATCACGGACGTAGCAGCTGAGCTGGGTGCCGTCCGGAGCTTGGATCTGTGTGACGTAGCGGAAGCCGGCCCGCTGTGCGACGGCGACGGACGCGGCATTCTCCGGTTCCACCCTGATCACTCCCTGCGTCACCCCTTGTGTGGCTGCATATTGGCAAACCAGGTGGACCGCACGGGTTGCGAGGCCCCGACCCCGCCATTTCGGGTAGAGCCCGTAGGCGATGTTCACCTGGCCGTCGGCCAAGTCCTCCAGCCCGAACCGCAGGTCAATGGTGCCCACCAGGGCCGCCTGGGTGTCGACATGGATCCCGAAGGCGCGCAGCGGACCGTCGTCGCTCCACTGTTGCATGCACTTTCGAATGTATGCCTCGGTTCCAGCTCGAGTGCTCGGGCCCCCGTTGAGCCACCACACCAGTTGATCGTCCTCGCCAGCCAGGTGCGCATCCAGGTCATCCAGACACAGCGGCGACAAAGTTACGACGCCGTCCGACAATTGCGAGTCGCTCATCTGCCAACTAGTAGTTTGTCCAGAACCTCACCGGCAACCGGATATCGAAACGTCGCTTGGTCGTCCGCAGAAGACCTACGTCGGCCGGGTCGCCTTGTACTTGTCGTACTGCCTGGAGCACGGAGTCGACGAGAACACCAGCCTGCTCACCCTGATCTCAGACCTGGAGGCCCGGCTCGCCGAGCCGACATCAGGCTGACCAGGACAAACTTCGCGTCGTGGACAGGAGGAGGAACACCCGCTGGCTAGACGTCGTCCGGGTGGATGAGTCTCCCCGAAGCGAACAGCGCATTTTCTGGCCTCCATCCCTGGCAGTAGTCCGGGTCGTCGACGAACTGCAGCGTCAGGGACCGAACATGCAGGCACGGCCATGCTTCGACGTTGATGTCGTTGCCGAACCCTCCTTGGGGGATCTGCGAGCAGGCGCAGCACCCCGTGAACCACAGTCCTCGCTGCTCCACACGGCCGCCGCCCGAGAAGATATATGGGGCGCACATTCGCCGGGGCTCATGGACGACGAGCCGCTCAAACCCCGCCTCATCCAGCCGCTTCAGCAGAAAATCGAGCAGCTCCTCCACAAACGGCCCAAAGCGCGCCACTTCGGCATCATCCCATCAGGTCCATGGTGGCCGACCCGCCCCGGTGGAGCGCCCTTGCGCTGGACGCCCGATGATCTCCACGTCATCTCGCGTTCCCCGTCAGTAGCGCGTCCCACATGGCATTTGCCGCATGGAGGGACCAGCGATCACTCTCGTGAATGACGCCCTTCCCACCTCGGAGAGCCGTCCGGCGGATGAAGCGCAACCCGCCGAGCGCGACCAGTTCGTAAACGACCTCTTCGCAGTCGCAGGTCCACCGCAAGACCCGCCCGGGCGGCTCGCCCCCGCGCGGAGGGTGCCATGCCAGCCGGTCGTAGTGCGACTGCGCAGCTGGGATGTGAGGTGCCATGCGATGAGGGGGAAACGGCCACTGACTCATCACCCAACTCATCCCCTCACCTCATGCCCGGTGTACGCGGCCCCGACCGTCACGCCTTCCCCGGCGCAGCCAGGCGCGGCCTGACCCGTGAACGTCTCCGCCCAGACCGCGCGCTGTCCCGCACCCAACAGGCGCACGCCCCATCTGAGGGAGACCTGCTCGACCAGCCACAAACCCCGCCCATGACAGTCGTCACCGCCGGACACCCGCGCTCGAGGGACCGTGTCCGCCCCGTCATCGGTCACCTCAACGCGAACGATCTCGGCATCAACGGCGACGACCTCCACCGTCACCACCCCGCCATGCAACCCGGAAGCGGTGTGGATCAGCGCGTTGGTAATCAACTCGCTGACGATCAACCGCACATCCTCCACGACCCGATGCCCTGCCGCGGCCAGCATCGCCCCGACGCAGTGACGAGCCACCGCCACCGACTGCGCCACCCCCGGCAACACGACTTCACCAAGAAACCGCTCCTCCACCGCGCCACCTCCCAGACCCGCGTAGCCGCGTCAACGTCGTACGCACCCACCAACCCCGACCGCGCCCCCAGGTGAAGATCCACCGCTTCCCCCTGAAGGCTGCCCTCACGTACGGAGAACCCCGCGCCCGTGCCGGACGGACCGAACGAGACGCCGTCCACACAATCACCGCCGCATTCCTGGGGCCATCCATCCGAGATCTTGGCCTGTCACGATAACCCCAGTCATATGACCGAATTGTCCATTCACCGTCAAGGCCACACTTAGAACTAACGCCTTGCGCTTCCAGAATGCCTGCGAAGAAACTTGTGTAGTAGACGAAAGCGGCGCACAATCGGGGCCCAAAACACCCCCACGAGAGGGGCTAACTGTCAATACTTGTCAAAGATCTGTCGCGCTGAGGAGACACAAGGGGAGGACGAACATGGCCAACGATCTTGACCCACGCCTGACGGCAGCTCAGCGCTTTGGCAAGGAGCTCGCCCGCGTTCGCAAAGAGGCGAACATGACACAAATCAGACTCGGCAAACACCTGGGCTGCTCGTCATCGCTCATAGCGCATCTCGAAAAAGGTGACAGGACCCCGAAGCTCGACCTTGCCGCAGGGTGTGACGAGATCTTCGGGACAGGTGACCGGTTCAAACGACTATGCCGCAATATCACCTCTCCCACCGGTCCCGACTGGTACATCCGTTGGACAGAGGAAATCGAGCCCTACGCACGGGTGCTCCGAAGTTGGGACCCCCTCCAGATTCCCGGCATCCTCCAGACGGAGGCATACGCGCGAGCCGTCTTTCGCGGTGGCCTATTCACTTCCGAGCAGGACATACAAGACAAGGTTGATGCCCGTATGCGGCGTAGGGGCATCCTCCTACGAGACAAGTCGCCCACCTTGCTCGTACTCCTGGACGAATGGGTGCTTCGTCGCCCCATCGACGGCGCCAAGGTTATGGAGGAGCAGCTTGATTACCTGCTCACCGCCGGGGAACTCCCCAACGTGACGATACAGATCGTCCCCTATGACACCACTTGCACGACAGGCTTGATGTCCGCATTCATGATTGCCGAGCTTTCCGACGCCCCGACCACTGTCTCAGTAGACTCCGCAGCAAAGGCGGAAGTCTCTGCAGATCATAAACTCGTTTCTCTGATCTGGGACATCTATGACAAACTACGCACAGAGGCGCTCCGCCCCGGTCCGTCTCTACAGATGATCAAGGAAGCGCGGAACCAATGGAAGCAGCAGACCTGAGCGACATTGACTTGTCCGGGGCCATCTGGCGGAAGAGTTCCCGGTCCGGCTCAAACGGCGGCCAGTGCGTCGAGGTCGCAAGCAACATCCCCGGAATCGTCGCCGTCCGCGACAGCAAGGACCGTGGCGGCCCCGCACTCACCTTCACACCCGGCGAGTGGAGAGCCTTCCTGGGCGGCGTCAAAGACGGCGAATTCGACCAACTCGGCTGACTGCACCCGGCAGCGCGACTCTCATCTTCCACTCAGCCGCTGACCTGCGGCAACACCTCTGCGCCCAGGCGGTGGATGTTCTCCAAGGTGCGCCGGTGGTCGCCCATACCCTCGACCATGAGGATGAGGTGCTGGATCCCCGTCGCTTCCGACGTGCGCATGATGGACTCCACGCATCGGTCCGGCGAGCCGACCGGGTGGACGCTGGTCAGAAAGTCCACATATGCCGAAATATCCCGCGATGGTGGTTCTCTGTTGTCCACCGGGATGTAGCCGGCGAGGCCGGGCTTCAGCCAGCGCGGCAAGGACTCCTTCAGGTCGTTTCGGGCTTCGGCCGTGGAGTCCGCCACGTGGGCGACGGCCGCTGCCATGTGAGGGGCTTGAGCCGTTCCCCCGTGAGACTCATACATGGCGATCATCGAGTTCTTCTGCTGGTCGTCGATGTGCATGCCGAGCAGCATCGGGAGGTCGCGGGTCGCGGCCAGTTCCACGGTCGGCGGCGAGGTGCACGCCACGACCGGGCGCAGCCTGGTCGGCGGCACCAGCGGGACTTCGCGGAAGCTGAAGAACTCCCCCGCCGCCGACACCCGCCCACCCGAGAGCGCGCCCAGCAGTACGTCCAGCGACTCCTCGAAGCCTCGCTCGAAGCGCTCCAGCCCGGTGCCGAACACTTCCAGGTCCACCCACGGGCCGCCCCTGCCGACGCCCAGCGTGAACCGGCCGCCCGACAGGTGGTGCAGCATGGCTGCCTGTTCAGCCAAAGCAACCGGGTGCTGGGTGGACAGGACGCTCACTGCGGTGCCGACGCCGATGCGGCTGGTCCGCCCGATCGCCACGGCCGCCAGTGTGGTGGCCGAAGGGCAGACGCCATACGACATGAAATGGTGCTCGGCGATCCAGGCATCGGCAAACCCGGCCTCTTCGGCGGCCACGATGAGCTCAAGGGCATTCGCCAGCACATGCTCTGATTTCTGGTCCGGAAATTGGGCCACGATCAGAAAGATCCCGATTCGCACCCCACCGATGATGACCGATTCCCGGAGCACGGGACACCGCTCAGGGCTACGTACCAGAGAAGGCAGGTCACCGTCCCGGCCCCGCTCAGGGGGAAGTACAACCTGGGCGAAGGCGACGAGGTGGAGGTCGTCGACACTCTGCGGATCACCCGGAGCGACGACACCCTGACCCGGGGCGAGCCGCCGTCCGCTCCTACCGCCTGCTGACCCGCCACGCGCACCACTTCCGCACCTACCTCCCAGAGTCGAGTTGGTCTGCCCCGACCAAGCGCCTGTGTCACATCTCAACTGTTGATCTTGCTTGTGGTGACGGTGCGTTATTACTGAGTTGATGAGCCGTCCGCGCAGTGGGTTGCGCGGGTGTCGCGCGAAAACCGTTCGTCCACGTGTAGGTCATGAGCCGGGCGGCCCGGGGCGCTGCCATCGCCGATCAGGGCCGCCCGTGATTGAACTCCTCGGGTCAGCGGTAGTCGTTCTCCTTCAGTTCGATGACCCAGGCACGACGCTCGGCGATCTTGCCGTCGCGCATGACGAACACCTCCGCCATAGACATGCGCATCTCGCCGCCAGCGACTCGCTTCACCGTCCCGGTGAGTTCCGCCATGACGACATCGCCCTGCTCGACCATGCGCACGACCTCCAGGTGAGGAGGATCGATGAGTCCGGGCGGGCCGTCGATGGCCTTGTCGTAGGCGTCTTTGCCGGTCAGATGGAAGGCGCCGAAGACGGTCCACTCGATGTCGTCGGTCAGGCAGGACAGGATCTGCTCGTGATCGTTCTTACGGAAACCGTCCAGGTAGGTGTTGACGGTCTCGATGTTCCGTGACATGGCTACTCCTTCGAATCGGGGGCCGTCCGGGGAGGCGCCGCCGTGCGAACCGGCGGTCCCCCGCGGGTAGGTCGGAGCGGCCAGAGCGTTCTCGACATCACTTCGACAACTAACCCTGAACACCAGCATCCACACCGCCGGACTAGTTGTTCTGTCCCGTGAGGTTGGGTACGCGGCTGGCGGGTGAAAGGCCGTTCAGTGCGGTGTGTCCGCGGTGGTGATTGTAGGTGTGCACCCAGGCCGGTAGGGCGGCGCAGCGGCCAGCCGTCCTCGACCACGCAGCGGGCCAGGCGCAGACGCCCGAGTTCGGTCAGCGGCGCGTTACGGTGGGGCATGAGGGCCTTTCTGGTTCGGTGGTAGATGTCGCAATCCACACCAAACCGAAGGCCCTCACCCAATTACAAGATCATCGAAGCCATGTCGCCCCGTACTCAACCTCTGTGGTCAGTACAACTAGCCGAAGAGGGTCGCCTGGCCCTCGCCCACCGCCGGATCCCGGTGCCGCTTGAGGTGCCGCCAGCGCGGCAGGTCGTCCAGGTAGGACCACGACAGCCGATGGTGCTCCGTGGGCCCCAGACGGGCCAGCGCCTCCTGGTGGACCGGTGACGGATAGCCGGCGTTGTCCGCGAAGCCGTACTCCGCGCAGCCGATCGTCCCCATGTAGGCGTCGCGGCGTACCTTGGCCAGGACCGAGGCGGCCGCCACCGAGATGCTGGCCGAGTCGCCCTTGACCTCGAGGCGTACCGGCCACGGAGCGCCGATGTAGTCGTGCGAGCCATCGAGGATCAGCGCGTCGGGCCGCAGCGGGAGGGCGGCCAGGGCGCGGCGAGCGGCGCGGCGCAGGGCCTCCGTCATGCCGAGCTCGTCGACCTCGGTGTGGGTGGCGTCGCCGAAGCCGATGCCGACCGCCCACGACTCCAGCTCGGCGGCCACGGTCCCGCGCTTGGCGGCCGACAACTGCTTGGAGTCCGTCAGCCCAGCGGGCGGATCCGACAGGTCGGTGACGACGGCGCACACCGTCACGGGGCCGGCCCAGGCGCCCCGGCCCACTTCGTCGAGGCCCGCGACCGTGGTCGTGCTGCGCTGCGCGAGCAACAGGTGCTCGATGTCGTAGGAGGGCGCCATGGGCACCAGACGTTATCGCTCCGCGAGGCGTACCGGATCCAGATCGGCGGCGAGGTAGCGCGCCGCGACGTGGATGGCCCGCAGGGTCACCGACACCGACGGGCGATGGACGCTGGAGCCGCGCGCGACGGCCAGCACCTCGCGGCCCACCGGGTTGCCGGCGAACTGGCGTACGGCGATGCCCCGGACACCGGCGGCCAGCGCCAGCGCGGGCACGGCGGCGATCCCGATGCCCTTGGCGACCAGCGACAGGATCGTGCCCAGCCCCTCGAACTCCCACGGCGTCGGCCTGGTGCCGCCCACGTCCACGAAGAGCCGGTCGACCGCGAGGCGCGACGGCTCACCGTCCGGGGTGGCCATCCACGGCTCGTCACGCAGCTCGCGCAGGTCCAGGGGTACCTCGGGGTCGGCCAGCCGGTGCTTGCGCGGCACCACCAGCACCAGCGGGTCGTACAGCAGCGGGAACACCCGCAGGCTGTCGTTGTCGCCGACCCGCCCGTACCAGTCGTCCACGAGCGCGATGTCGACCTCGCCCGACTGCACCTCCCGCATGCCCCGCCCCGACCGGCTCTGCCCGAGCCTGAGCGTCAGCTCGGTGTAACGGCGCAGCGTGCGGGCGAGCGCCGGCGCGAACGCGACCGCCGCCGTGGGGAAGGCGGTCAGCACCACCCGGCCGGACGGCGAGGCCGCGTGAGCCGAAAGGTCGGATTCGGCCTCCTCGACCATGGACAGGATGCGTTCGGCATGGGTCACCAGGCGGCGGCCCGCGTCGGTCAGCTCGGCGCTGCGCGCCGTCCGGTCGATCAGCGCGGTTCCGGTCTCACGTTCGAGGGCGACCAACTGCTGGGACACGGCCGAAGGACTGTATCCGAGCGACTCGGCGGTCGCCGCGATGCTGCCTCGACGGGCAAACTCGCAGATCAACACCAAACGCCGTAATTCGAGCATCGGACTTCCTTACGCCTACCCACAAAAAGCCTCGCTTGTGCTGATGCCTTCATCAAACCACGCTGGGAACGTGACAACCATGACGGTTACCCTCTCCGCCACGCTGGCGGCCAACGAAGAGATCGAACGAAGACGAGGCGCCGGGCAACGGGTGCTGCACCTCGCCTTCGGCGAGGCCGGCCTGCCCGTCCACCCGGCGCTGCGCGACAAGCTGGTCGCCGCATCCGAACGCAACGGCTACGGGCCGGTCGCGGGAGCGGCCGACCTGCGGAGCGCGGCGGCGGGCTACTGGACACGTCGGGGACTGCCCACCGACCCCGAACTGATCGTCTGCGGACCTGGCAGCAAGTCCCTGCTGTACGGCGTGCTGCTGGCCATCGGCGGCGACATCGTCCTGCCCATGCCCAGCTGGGTCAGCTACGCGGCGCAGGCCGACCTGGTCGGTGCCCACCCGATCCTGGTTCCGCCCCCGGCGGGACAGGGCGGCGTACCAGATCCCGAGCGGGTGACCTCGGCCGTGCTGCACGCTCGCGCCCAGGGCAGGACCGTCAGCTCGGTGCTCGTGACGCTGCCCGACAACCCCACCGGGCGCCTGGCGTCCTCGCAGACCATCCAGCGACTGGTGGAAGTCGCCCGCGAGCTCGACCTGTACATCATCTCCGACGAGATCTACCGGGACCTGCTGCACGACCCGCTGCTCCCGTTCACCTCGCCCGCCGACCTGGCGCCCGAGCGCACGGTCGTCACCACCGGGCTCAGCAAGAGCCTGGCACTGGGCGGCTGGCGGATCGGCGTGGCCAGGCTGCCGGACGAGGCGTACGACCTGCGCGCCCGGCTGCTCGCGGTGGCGAGCGAGATCTGGTCCGCCCCGGCCGCCCCCGTGCAGGAGGCCGCCGCCTACGCCTTCACCGACCCGCCCGAGCTGGTCGAGCGCATCGTGCGGAGCCGGAGGCTGCACGGAACGCTCGCCCACGCGGTGCGGGACAGGTTCGTGGGGATCGGCGCCTCGGTGCCCACTCCCCAGGGCGGGTTCTATCTCTATCCGGACCTGAGCCACCTACGGCTCGGCGGCTCGGCCGAGATCACCCGCATCCTGCTCGACGACCACGGCATCGGCGTGCTGCCCGGCCACGCGTTCGGCGACGATCCCAGCGCCGCGCGAGTGCGGGTCGCGGTGAGCCTGCTCTACGGGGACACCTCGGAGGAGCGCCTGACCGCGCTGAACAGCCAAGATCCACTCCAACTGCCGTGGATCGCGGCCAATCTCGACCTGCTGTCGATGGGCTTGACAGAGCTCTCGCTGCGTCAGCGGAGCCCGGTGCGTGAACTGCACCCGGCGCTCGTGCCGACGCCATGTCACAGTTAGGCGAAACTTTGTCCACGGGCCGGTGCGGTGACCCCGCAATCGGCCCGCTGAGCTGCATAAACACCCAGGTTGCAACAAGCTGCAAAGAATGCTGGACGAGACCTGTTCTCCGGCATACCAAGCAGCCTCCATCATGTGCTCATGCCCGCTCTTGTCACCTTGTCCGGGCGCCTCGTGCGCCTGGAACCTCTCAGCCTCGCGGTGATCGACGACCTCGTCGCCGCGGCGAGTGAAGACCGCTCCACGTATGCCTTCACCCGTGTCCCGGCCGGCCGGGACGAGATGGTCTCCTATGTGGAGGCCGCACTGGCTGAGCAGGCGGAGGGCCGCACGCTGCCCTTCGCCGTCCGGTGGCTGAACACCGACCGAGTCGTCGGTGCCACCCGTCTTATGCACCTGGAGTACTGGCAGGGCCCCATGCCCTGGCCGCCGGGTACGCGGGGCGTGGTGGGCGAGGTCCCGTCCGTGGCCGACATCGGTTACACCTGGCTGGGCGCCTCCGCCCAGGGCACGGGTGCGAACCGGGAGAGCAAGTTCCTGATGCTCTCGCACGCCTTCGAGACGTGGAACGTCCACCGCATCACGCTCAAGTCAGACGTCCGCAACAACAGGTCGCTGGCCGCCATAGCCGCCTTGGGCGCGCATTTCGACGGGATACGCCGGGCGGAATGCAGGGGCGCCGATGACACCGTCCGAGATACGGCGTTCTACTCGATCCTCAACTCTGAATGGCCCGGGATTCGAGAACGCCTGGCCCAGAGGCTCGGCCTCGCCGAAGCAGCATAAGCACCATCCGCCAAGGCCCCGCCGTACGGCGGGGCCTGTGTCTTGCTATATGCCCAGGGTCATGGCCGCCCCCGTGGTAATTGGGGCCATGTCGCTGCTGACCCTCAGGATCCGTCGCCGGACTCAACACTCGATTAACGACCGATCAACGCTTCGGTTAACGAATGGGCGGATGCCTATGTGTTGGGCAAGGATGGACCTATCATTTGGTAACAAATCTTTCCATTGCGTTGGAGACAGGCGACATGACTGGTCAGAGCGTCGAAGGCGAGCTGAGATTCGCCGTGCTCGGTCCCGTCCGCGCGTGGCGCGATGGCAAGGAAGTCGACCTGGGCACTCCGCTGCAGCGCTCCATTCTCGCCATGCTGCTCCTGCGCGAGGGCCGTGCGGTGACTCCGACCGAGATGATCGACGCGGTCTGGGGCGAGGAAGCGCCGCCGCGCGCCCTCGGCGCCCTGCGTACGTACGTCTCCCGGTTGCGCACCGTCCTGGAGCCCGGCAGGGCCGCCCGCTCGCGGCCCGAGCTGCTGACCTCCGTCGGCCGCGGGTACGCGCTGCGGCTGCCCGAAGGAACGCTCGACCTGACCCGGTTCGAGCGCGTCACCCACGAGGCCGAGGCCGCGCGCCGGGCCGGCAAGCCACGTGAGGCCGCCCAGGCTCTGCGGGCCGCGCTGTCGCTGTTCGAGGGCGAGCCGCTGGCCGGAGCCGTCGGGCCGTACGCCGAGCACCAGCGCGACCGGCTGGTCGAGCGCCGGATCAGCGTGGTCGAGACGCTCATGGACGTGGACCTGGAGCTGGGCGAGCACGCCGCGGTCGTCTCCGAGCTGATCGCGCTGACCGCCGAGCACCCGCTGCGTGAGCGCCTGCGCGCCCAGCTCATGCTGGCCTACTACCGGTGCGGCCGGCAGGGCGACGCGCTGGCCGTCTTCACCGAGACGCGCGAGGCGCTGATCGAGGAGCTGGGCATCGAGCCCGGCCCCGAGCTGACCACGCTGCACCAGCGCATCCTGGCCGCCGACCCCACGCTGACCGTCGCCGAGGTGGCCGAGGAGGAAGGGGCGCGGGAAGAGGAGGAGCCGACGCTCCACCTGCCGCGTCCCGCGCAGCTGCCCGCCGCCGTGAACGACTTCACCGGGCGCATGGAGATCGCCGGGCGGCTGCGTACCCTGCTGGCCTCGCAGTCGGCCGCCGAGGGCGTGCCGGTGGCCGCGATCTGCGGGATCGGCGGGGTGGGCAAGACCACCCTGGCCGTGCACGTGGCGCACGCGGCCGGCGACCTGTTCCCCGACGGCCAGCTCTACGCCGACCTGCGCGGCTACACCGACGAGGCGACCGGCCCCGAATCGGCGCTGGGCGCGTTCCTGCGCGCGCTGGGCGTCCCGTCCGACGTCATCCCCGAGCGCCTGGCCGAGCGGTCGGCGCTCTACCGCTCGCTGCTCGCCGAGCGGCGCATCCTCGTGCTGCTCGACAATGCCCACGACGCCGAGCAGGTCAGCCCGCTGCTGCCGGGCTCGCCGGGCTGCGCGGCCATCGTCACCAGCCGCCACAAGCTGGCCGACCTGCCCTCTGCCCGGCTGTTCGATCTGGACGTGATGGAGCCGGACGAGGCGCTGACGCTGTTCGCCTCGGTGGCCGGGCCCGAGCGGGTGGCGGCCGAGCGTGACGCCACCATGGACGTGGTCGCCGCCTGCGGGTTCCTGCCGCTGGCCGTACGGATCGTGGCGGCCAGGCTGGCCGCGCGGCCCTCGTGGACGGTCGCCTCGCTGGTGCCCCGGCTGGCCGACGAGCAGCGCCGTCTCGACGAGATGCGGGTGGGCAACCTCGCGGTCGAGGCCACGTTCGCGCTCGGCTACGGGCACCTGGACACCGCCCAGTCCCGGGCGTTCCGGCTGCTGTCGCTGCCCAACGGGCCCGACATCTCGGCCCATGCGGCGGCGGCCGTGCTGTCGGCGAGCGTGTTCGACACCGAGGACCTGCTGGAGTCGCTGGTCGACGCCAGCCTGCTGGAGGCGCCCGCGCCGGGCCGCTACCGCTTCCACGACCTGCTCAAGCTGTTCGCCCGCCGGACGCTGGAGAAGACCGAACGGCCGCAGTCCCGCACGATGGCGCTGCGCCGGCTGCTCGGGTTCTACCTGGCCTCCGCCCAGTCGGCGCACCGGCTGGCCTACGAGGGCAGCATGATCGCCGACAACCTCCAGGTGGACGGCAGCGGGCTCTCGTTCAACTCCGTCGGCGAGGCCGTCGCCTGGCTGGTCGCCGAGGGCGATTCGCTGTTCGCCGCGATCAACCAGGCCGCCGCCACCGCCCGTGCCCCGGAGCCGCTGCTGCCCGCAGGCGACCTGCTGGTGGCCATGGAGCCGCTGCTGGAGTCCGGCACCCACACCCGTGAGTTCGACCAGGGCACGCGGGCCGTGCTGGCCACCGCCAAGCGCATCGGCGACACCGGCAGTGAGCTGCGCGCCCGCTACGTGCTCGGCCGGGTGCTGTTCGCCAGCAACCGGCTCACGCAGGCCGAGGAGCAGTTCAGGATCGTGCACGAGCTGTCGGTCGACCGCGGCGAGAAGGTCGTCACCGGCGAGGTGATGAACGCGCTGGCCGTCGTCGTGGGCCGGCAGCGCCGCCACGCCGAGGCGCTGACCTGGTTCGACTCGGCCATGCGCTGGTATCGCGAGAACGGCGTACCGGCCGGCGAGGCGCTCGTGCTCAGCTACTCGGCCCGCGACCACCTCGGCCTCGGCCGCCCCGAGGACGCGATCGCCGCGGCGGAGAAGGGCCTGGCCATCTTCACCGAGATCGGCAGCGGCGCCGGCACCGCCCGCGCCCGCTACCACCTGGGCATCGTCCTGTCGCGGGTGGGCCGCATCACCGAGGCCGTCCACCACCACGCCGAGTGCCTGGCCTTCTTCCGCGCCAGCAAGCAGCGCGTCTGGGAGCAGCGGGTCTGCTCGCGGCTCGCCGAGACGTTCATCGCCGCCGGGCGCTACCCCGATGCCGTACGGCACGCGGAGCAGGCCCTGGTGGTGTCGAGGGAGATCGGCCATCCCTATGGCGAGGCGCTCTCGCTGATGGTGCTCGGAGAGGCGCTCAAGGGCATGGGCAGCGCCACGAGGAGCCATGACTGCCTACGGCAGGCCTTCGAGATCTTCTCGATGCTCGGCGCCCCCGAGGCGGAGGACCTCAAGGCCCGCCTCGCCCAGACCCCGGTCGTCGATCCTGTTGTCGGTCCCGTCAACGAGCCCGTCAACGAGCCCGTCGTCGAGCCCGTCGTCGAGCCCGTCGTCGAGCTCTGAGTACAGCTCGTCGTCCAGACGTGTCATCCACACATGGTTGATCAAGGCTGTCCCTTTGGGAGTCACGGAGCCCCCGTGATCCATACAGTGCCGCGATTGCTAGCCCGGCCGGCCATCTGACCGTCACGCGTCGCTAGGGGGCCCGGTTTTCCGGATGCTCCGCGTAACGGCTAGCCGCCTCACATCGACGACCGGCCGGACCCGACACGAGCCTCGAACCCCCCGGGCCCGTGTCTTGCTGAGAAGCCTCCACCCGGGCGGTCAACATCCGATCAACGGTCGATCAAAGCAGGAAATAACCCTCGGCTATCAGCGGCCGGATGGCGTCGGGGTGCAGGATCTCGCCGTCGCCGACCAGCTCGGCGATGACGTTGAGCAGCGGGCCGAGCGCGAGGTCGCCGTCGCAGACGCCCGCCAGGGCCGCCTCGACGGTGCCGACCTCCCTGCTGCGGCGCAGGCCGTCCGTCTGGCGCAGCACGATGCGCATGGGGTCTTCCGCGCCGGGCAGGCCGATGCGCTCGTCCAGCAGGCCCGCCACGGTCCGCAGGTGCGCTGAGTCGAGGAAGCGCACCCGGTGGGCGGTCGCGATGGAGTCGAGCACGCGGTCGACGTAGTCGCCCACGGGCAGCGTGACCTGGTGGGTGAGCTGCTCCACACGGACCACCGGGTCCAGGGTGCCCGCGTTGCGCATGGTGATCCAGCCGAAGCCGATGCCCCGCACCTTGTGCTCCTCGAACCAGGCCAGCCAGCGGTCGTAGTGCTCGGTGTAGCCGGGGGTGCCCTGCACGGCGGCGTCCCTCAGCCACAGCTCGACGTATTCGGCCGGGTCCTGCACATCCCGCTGGACCACCCAGGCGTCGCAGCCGGTCTCGCCGAGCCAGCCGCCGACGCGGTCGCGCCAGTCCTCGTCCTCGACGTGCAGCCAGTTGGCCAGGAAGTGGGCCTGGCCGCCTGGATTGAGGAAGCGGGGCGTCTGACGTACGAGGTCGCGGCAGAACGCGTCGCCGTCGGCGCCCGTTTCCCGATAGGTCAGCTCGCCGCCGGGTGAGATGACGAACGGCGGGTTGGAGACCACGAGGTCGAACAGCTCCCCCTCGACCGGCTCGAACAGGGAGCCGGCCCGGGCGTCCACACCCTCGATCCCGGACAACCGCCAGCTCAGCCGGGCCAGCTCCAACGCGCGCGGGTTGAGGTCGGTGGCCACGATCTCATCGACGCGGTCCGCGAGGTGCAGCACCTGCACGCCGCAGCCCGTACCGAGGTCGAGGGCCCGATGGACCGGGCGGCGGGTGACGAGCTGGGCCAGGTTGGCCGAGGCGCCGCCCGCCCCCACCACGTGGTCGGGGCGCAGGGCCGGGTCTCCGGGCCGCACCTTGCGATGGGAGACGACGTAGCCGCCGGTCTCCCAGGGCTGGAGGTGCACGGTGGCCCGTACGCGGTCACCGTCGGCGGCGACCAGGCCCGATGCGCAGGCCTCTTCGAGAACGGTGGCCGGGAACCGCGCGGCCGGGACGTCGACGCCGAGCCACCAGAGCCGGATCAGGGCGGCCAGCGGGTCGTCGTCGTCCGTGGCCCGCAGCGCCGGGACCAGCTCCTCGCGGGCCAGGGCCGAGGCCGCCATGGCGCCCAGCCGGTCGCGGACGCCGTCAATCGTGTAGCCGGTCTCGAGGAGGTGATCGCGCAGTCGTTCCACGAGACCATCCTTTCACCGCAGAATCCCGCGCATGATCCGATACCTACAGTAATCATACTGTTACCGAAACATCCAAGCCGTTTGCAAGTGGCGAACGATATCTCTATGGAGACCCACGTTCGAAGAGGAGCGGATCCATGCAGATCCCTTGCCTGGCCTGCGAGTCCCGTTTCTGGCCCGACGACTACTTCCGCGCCTGCTCCGACTACGACCGCGGGCTCGACCTCGTCTCATGGACCTGCCCCAACTGCGGCAACCGCGACGACCTGCGCGTGCTGCCGGGAGAGCTGGGATTCGGCTACCCCTGCCGGGGCCGGTTCGACGTGCACGCCCGGGTGCGCGTGCCGGGGCTGCGCAGGCAGCGTGGCGACCTGCGGCTCGACATCTCGCTCGACACGGCCTGCTGGCGGGTGCCGTCCCGGATCAGGGCGGTCTCTAGCGTTGGCGCAGGCTCTGCCAGGCGGCCTCACCGAGGCCTTTGATCTCCTCGTCCGTCGGCGTGTGGGCGCCGGCGAACCACAGCCGGCACATCTCCTGCGCCGGTCCGAGCCACAGCACGTAGCACATGGTGGGGTGCACGACCTGGAGCTGGCCGTTCTTCATGTGCGGCCGCCACCAGTCGGACACCTGGCGGAAGAAGGCCCGCCTGGCCTCCGCCACCTCGGCGCCGCCCGGCTCGGTCTTACGCGGCGGGCGCTCGCTGACCAGCAGCCGCGCCCGCTCCGGGTGCTCGCCGGCCCAGCGCATGTGGAGGGCGACGACGGCCTCGATGCCGTCGCGGGCCTCCTGGTGGTTGACCAGTTCGGTGAGGAAGGCCGCCTGGTAGGCGGCGAGGATCTCGGCGTACAGGACGCCGAAGACGTGTTCCTTGCTGGCGAAGTGGTGGTAGAAGCTGCCGACGCTTACACCGCTCTCCTCGCGGAGGCTGGCCAGCGTGGTGGCCGACACCCCGTCCTGGCTGAATCGGCGCAGGGCACCTTCGATGATGCGGGTGCGCCCGTCGCGTCCGTTCTTGGCACTCTTCACACTGTCAATGGTGTAGCACCAGAACCTTGTTCCGCAAATACCCCCGCCTGATGGATCATAGCGGTCACCGCGACCGACCCGGAAGTCACCTTCATCTGGGCGTCGGGCCAGAGCCTGCGGATCAGCCGGAGCACCCGCCTGTTCTCGCCCAGCACGTCCATGCCGACCGTCTTCGCCCCTCGCACCGCGGCCCTGATCAGCAGCGTGTTGATCAGGTGCGGCCCGAGCCCCTTGCCCTGCCACTCGTCGGCGACCACGACGGCGATCTCGACGTCGGTCACATCGCCCCGGTAGCTCATGGCGTGGCCGATGATCTCACCCTCCAGGGTGACGACCAGGGCGTCCCTGCGCTCGTCCACGGCGATGAGCACGCGCACCAGGCCGGCGGCCGGGGCGCTGAACCCGGTGAAGAACCGCAAGGTCTGGGTGTGCAGCGACAAGCGGGCGAGGAAGCGCCGGATCCGCTCGTCGTCGTCGGGCCGGGCCGGCCGGATCTGAGTTCCCAACATGGACTCAGCTTGCCCTTCCACGCCTGGGTCTGTCAATTGAACTCAGGTATGATGTGACGCATGAAGTTGGCTTTCCAGGTGAACAACTGCTCCATCGAGCGCACCCTGGACATCGTTGGCGAGAAGTGGACCTTCCTCGTGCTGCGCGAGGCGTTCCGCGGCGTACGCAGGTTCGCCGACATGCAGGCGACCACTGGCGCACCGCGGCAGGTGCTCAGCGCGCGGCTGGCGCGGCTGGTCGAGGAGGGCTTGCTGCGCAAGGAGCCCTATCGCGAGCCCGGCCAGCGCCAGCGCGACGAATACCGGCTCACCGAGAAGGGGCGTGACCTCTATCCCCTGCTCGTGGCCCTCATGCACTGGGGCGACAAATACCTGGCCGACGACGGCCCACCCGTGGTGCTGACCCACCGCGACTGCGGGGCGCTCATCGAGCAGCACTTCCGCTGCGCCGAGGGGCACGAGGTCGCGGGGCCCCGCGAGGTGACCCCCCTGCCCGGCTCAGGCGCCGAGCTGAAGACCGCGTAGCCCCCGGGTCAGGCGTCGCGCTGGAGGGCGCGCAGGCAGAGCCGGAAGTCGATCAGCGTCAGAAGCGCCGCGCCCGACAGCAGCACCGCGACGGCCGTGGTGCGCACGATCAGGTACGTCTGGATCGTCTGGCTGAGCAGCAACCAGAGGCTGAGCGAGGCGTTGCCGAGCTGCGCGCATCCCCACACGAGCGACTGCCTGGCGAAGAAGCGCCGCATCACCGGCCGCTCGATCACGTGCTCCGGCAGCGGCACGAGATCCTCCGCCACCCGCTGCGCCAGCGGCCTGCGTAGCCGGGCCGTTGCCAGGAACCCGGCACTGGCGCAGAAGACGCCCAGGGTCGGCTGCAGGAAGAAGATCACCGCACTCCCGGACAGCAGGGCGAGCACCGCCCTGACGGTGACCGTGCCCGCGGCCAGCAGCACCGCCCCCGGCACCGCCTTGCGCCTGGCCAGCCGCCAGACCACTCCCGCGTACACCCAGGCCACAGCCACGACGATCCCGCCGGTGATCCCGGAAAGGATCATCCCGACGTAGAAGACGGCGACGGGCAGGATCATGCCCTCGAGCACACGGGGCACAGCATGGCGCACCAGACGGCCGAACCGGGGCAGCTCGAACGCGGGCGCCTCGGACGGCGCGGCAAGCACGGTCATATGGCTATTGAGGCGCTCTCTGGAGGGGGAGCTCAGGGGACGAATCCCGACCGTACGCGATGAAGTGGCTTTCGGTAAGAGTTTCGACCAGATTGCGATTAGGTCACTTTCCGGCGGACCGAGCCAGGTGAAGGAGCATCGGCCCGGGTGCCTAGGCTTGAGGGGTGTACCGGTTCCTGCTCACGCCCCGCTGGATCGCGCTCCACATCGTGGTGCTGCTGGTGATCCCGGCCTTCGTGTTTCTGGGCCGGTGGCAGTTCGGCCGGTTCGAGGAGCGCTCCGCCAACAGCACGCTGGTCACCGCGAACCTGGCGGCCGATCCCGTGCCCGTCGAGAGCCTGGTGAGCCAGGGGCTGAAGGAGTCGGACCGGTTCAGAGCGGTCACGGCGTCGGGGAGCTACGACCCGGCTCACGCGCTGGTGGTCCGCAGACGGCCTCAGGAGGGCCAGCTGGGCTTCTACGTGCTGACCCCGCTGGTCACCGGTCCGGGCAAGGCCGTGCTCGTCAACCGGGGGTGGGTGAAGGCCGGGGCCACCGCCGACGCGCCCCCCGAGGTGCCTCCGCCGCCGACAGGTCAGGTAACTGTCACCGGAAGGCTACGTCTCAGCGAGACCGAGGAGACGGCCGGGATCAAGGACCGCCCTGGTCTGCCGGCCGGTCAGGTGTTGCTCATCGACACCGGGAAAATAGGCAAGGCGCTCCCGTACCAGCTCGTGGGCGGTTACGTGGACCTGATGAAGCAGCAGCCGGAGGCGGCGGCCGCGCCCGTGCCGGTGCCCGCGCCCGACGTGGGCGCCGGAGGCGGCCTCAACCTCGCGTACGGCGTGCAGTGGTGGCTGTTCATCGGCGTGGCCGTCGGCGGCTGGATCCTGCTCATCCGGCGCGAAGTGGCTGACAGGAAGGCCGCAGAGGACGCGCCGGTCCAGGAAGTCGGCGCGCCCAGCACTTAAGGTAGATCGGGTGATCCGGCACATAGAGTTCGCCAATATCCACAATTTCCGAGACGTAGGTGGATATGCCGCGAGGGACGGGCGGACCGTCCGGTGGCAGCGCCTCTATCGGGCCGACTCCCTCGGCTGGCTGGCGGGAGACGATCTCGTCACGTTCCAGACCCTCAACGTGCGGACGGTCATCGACCTGCGCCACCCCTTCGAGGTGGAGAAGAACGGCCGGGTGCCCGAGTCCGACGGGCTCGACTACCGCAATCTGCCCATCGAGGGCCGCCGCTGGGACCTCTCCGCCTACGACGACCGGCTGGACGTCGCGAGATACCTCGCCGACCGCTACCTCGAAGTGACCGAGGACGGCGTGGACAACCTCCGCACGGCCGTCGAGACGATCTCCCGGTCCGGCAGCGCGCCCGTCGTCGTGCACTGCGCGGCGGGCAAGGACCGCACCGGCCTGCTCACCGCGCTCATCCTGAGCCTCGTGGGCGTGGCCGACGAGGACATCATCGACGACTACGCGCTGACGGGCCTGGCCACCGAGCGCTTCATCGCGAGCTGGCAGCGCCGGAATCCGAACGTCGCCCGGTGGCCCGGTTTCGGAGTGGCGCCGGCCGAGGCGATGCGGTTGTTCCTCGCCGATCTGGCCGCCCGGCACGGCTCGGTCGGGAAATACTGCACCGACATCCTGCAGGTCGGTGCGGGGACCATCGAAGAACTCCAGAACAGTCTTCTCTCCGGGATTGATCCGATCTCCGCAGGGTAGGCGGCACCGGGGTTCGCAGGGCAGCAGCCTCGCAAAGCGGACCTCATGGCCCGGGGTCGCCACATCCCCCTCCCGGCGACCCCGGGTCCTCGGGCCGAGTGGATACCCAACGGAGACGTCGCAGCTTGTTCGACGTTATGCGGCCGTCGTACGGTTACCTGCGTGACTACGCCGCTGCTACCCGACCCGGATCCGAGGCGGCGCGACTATGTGATCATCTCCGCCGACGATCACCTGATCGAGCCGCCAGACCTCTTCGAGGGCCGGCTCGCGGAGAAATACGCCGAGGTCGCGCCCAAGGTCGTGGAGACGGAGGGCGGTCACCAAGTCTGGCGATACGCGGGCGCCACATATCCGTGCGCCGGGCTCGACGTGGGCGCCGGCCTGCCACGCGAGCAGTGGACGCTCGACCCGGTCAGGTTCGAGCACATGCGTCCCGGCTGCCACGACATCGAGGCCCGCATCGACGACATGGACCTGGCCGGCATCTGGGCGGCGCTCTGCTTCCCCGGCATGCTGGCCGGCCAGGCGGGCATGCCGTTCGCCAGGACCCGCGACCAGGAGCTCGGCCTGGCCCTGGTCAAGGCGTGGAACGACTGGCACATCGACGTCTGGGCGGGCACCTACCCCGAACGCATGATCGGCCTGCAACTGCCCTGGCTGCCCGACCCCGACCTCGCCGCCAAGGAGATCAGGGCCAACGCGGCCCGTGGCTTCAAGGCCGTGGTCTTCCCCGAGTTCCCGACCCGGCTGCGGCTGCCGTCGATCCACAGCGGCCACTGGGACCCGTTCTTCGCGGCGTGCGAGGAGACCGGGACCGTCGTCTGCCTGCACACCGGGAGCTCCAGCTGGTCGCCGGTGCCCTCACCCGACACGCCCATCGAGGCGATCACCACGCTGATGCCGACCAGCGCGATGTTCGCCTGCGCCGACTGGCTCTGGTCAGGGCTCCCGCTGCGCTACCCCAACCTGCGCATCCTCATCGTCGAGGGCGGCGTGGCCTGGCTGCCGATGCTGGCCGCGCGGGCCGACTACGCGCTCGACCACCCCGTGGCGGGCGAGGCGCAGTGGGACGGCGGCCTCAAGCCCAGCGAGGTGCTGCGCCGCAACTTCTACTTCGGCACCCTCAACGACCAGGCCCTGTCGGGAGTGCGTCTGGCGGTCGGCCTCGACCACGTGCTGCAGGAGAGCGGCTACCCGCACTCCGACTCGACCTGGCCCGACACCCAGCAGTCGGTGGCCCAGAACCTCGGCACGCTGCCGCCCGCCGACATCGCCAGGGTCGCCTACGGCAACGCCGCCCGGTTGTTCGGCCATCCGCTGCCGTCACGTGCCTGGCTCCGGATGGAGGAGATCTAACCGTCGAGCTTGCCCTGGACCCTTCCCTTGACGACCTCGCGCTCCCAGTCCACGTAGCGCCCGCTCTCGCCGAGCAGCGAGGAGAGCAGCCAGAGGAAGACCCCGAAGTCGTCCACGACTCCGATGAGCACGAGGAAGTCCGGCACCAGGTCGATCGGCGAGATCATGTAGACCACACCGAACCCCATCAGCGCCAGCTTGCTCTTGCCCATGCCCGCGTACTGGCCGCGCATCACGGCGCCGATCATCCGCGGGATCGCTCGTAACCTGACCATCAAGCCCGGCGTGCCGGGCTTGCTCACTTCGCGATACGTACGCCAGGCCGCTGCAGCCCGTCCTGCCTTAGCCATCATGTCGCTCTCCATACCCTGGCCTCTCACGACATAACGCGTCACCGTGGGGGCCGAGTTCCCGGCGGTCAGCGTACGGCGGCGTGCTCGAACGGCCGGGCGGCCTCGATCTGCGCCGCGACCCTGACCAACAGGTCCTCCCGCCCGGCCGCGGCCACCAGTTGAACGCCCACCGGCAGACCAGAAGCGGTCCTGTGCAGCGGCAGCGAGATCGAGGGCTGGCCCGTCGCGTTGACCGGCGCGGTGAAGGCCACGGCGTGCGCGGTCCTGCCGAACGCGGTGCTCACGTCGTCCGGCGGGATCCAGCCGAGCGGGAACGGCTCGACGCCGAGAGACGGCATCAGCAGCAGGTCGTACCCCGACCGCCACCACGCGGCCATCCGCCTGCGGAAGTCGTCGATCCAATGCATGGTCAGGATGTGGTCGGTGGCGCTGTGCCCGCGCCCGGCGCGGACCATGGCGGCGTTGCGCGGCTCCAACTCGTCCAGCTCGACCGGTTTGCCGCGCCAGGCGCCGACCATCTCGATCTCCGCGGCCAGGTTGTCCGACACGATCGCGCCGAAGCGGGCGGGGAATCCGGGATCGCCGAGCGCCTCGGGACAGCCGGGGACCACGTCGTGGCCGAGCGCCGCCAGGAGGGCGGCGGCCGCGTCGACCGCCTCGGTCAGCTCGGGCGCCGCCGGCACGTCGCCTCTGGGATGCGTGGAGACGAAGCCGACGTGCAGGCGTCCCGGCTCCGCGCCGACCTCCTCGGCGAGCGGCCTCGGCAGGCCTGGGGCGTCGTAGGGGTCACCCTGCACATAGCCGGACACGAGGTCGAGCGCCGCCGCGGTGTCGCGTACGCTCCTGCTGACGAATCCCTGGCACGAGAAGCCGCTCCAGCCCTCTCCGACCGACGGACCCACACTGGAGCGCCCGCGCGTCGGTTTGAGCCCCACCAGCCCGCACAGGGACGCGGGGATGCGGATCGAGCCGCCGCCGTCGCTGGCCGTGGCGAGCGCGACCATCCCGGCCGCCACCGCCGCCGCCGACCCGCCGCTCGACCCGCCCGCGGAGTAGCCCGGATCGTAGGGGTTGCGCGTGGGCCCGAACGCGACGGGCTCGGTGGTGATCGTGCTGCCGAACTCGGGCGTGTTGGTACGCCCCAGCACCACGAACCCCGCGGCGCGCAGCCTGGCCGTGGCGTAGCCGTCCTGTGTGACCACGACGCCGTCGAGCGTCCGCGAACCCCCGCCGTACGGCTCGCCCGCCTGGGGCCAGCCCAGGTCCTTCAGCAGGATCGGCACGCCGCGGAAGGGCGCGTCGGCGGGGATGGCGTCGAGCTCGGCCAGCGCCCGCTCGAACCGCTGGCAGATCACCGCGTTCAGGTCGCCGTCGTGCGCCTCGATCTTGGCGATCGCCGCCTCGACCAGCTCGCGCGGGGACACCCGCCCGTCGCGGACGGCCTCGGCCTGCTCGGTCGCGTCCCACCTCAGTACGTCATCCACCGCATCCTCCTGGGTCAGGCCGTGGGAGCCAGATCACGGACCGCCTGCGTGATGGTCACCTCGCCACCCGGGATCGGCGCGAGCACGGGTGTGTCGAGGCCATTGTCCACGTACTCCTGGATCCTGGCCCGGCACGTCGCCGCGTCGCCGTGGATGACCAGCGCGTCGACCACCTCGTCCGGGATCGACTTGAGCGCGGCCTGCCGGTCGCCGGCCGCCCACGCCTCGTGCATCGGCCGCAGCACCTCGCCCCGGCCGAGCCAGTCGTGGAAGGCGGCGTAGGCGGGCACGGTGAGGTAGGCGGCGAGCATCCAGCGGGCCAGCGCGCGTACCTTGTCGGTGTCCTCGCTCACGCAGACGAACAGGCGGGCGATCAGCTCGGTGTCGCCGATCTCGGCCCGTACCTTCCGCACGTCGTCGGGCGAGAGCCAGTTGGTGATCGCGCCATCCGCCTCCTCGGCGGCCAGTCGCAGCATCCGGGGCCGCAGCGCGGCCAGCACGACCTTCGGCGGGGTCTTCGGCGCCCGCTCCAGCTTGAACCCCTTGATCTCGAACGTCTCGTAGCGCTCCGACACCTTCTCGCCCGTCAGCGCCGCCTTGAGGAAGCGCAGGGTGTCACGGGTACGCGCGTACGGCTTGGCGAACTCGACCGCGTTCCAGCGCTCCACGATCGCCGGGGAGGAGGAGCCGATGCCGAGCACGAACCGGCCGGGCGCCAGGTCGGCCAGCGTGGCGGCCTGCATCGCGAGCAGCGCCGGACCGCGGGTGAACACGGGCACGATGGCGCTGCCCAGCCGGATCCCCGGCGCCCACTGTGAGGCCATGGCCAGCGGCACGAACCCGTCGACCCCGTTGACCTCGGCCGACCACGCGTCGGTGTAGCCGAGGGCGGGCAGCTCCGCGATCAGCTCCTGCGAGTCCGCCAGTGAACGGTCGTTGAACGGGATCGTCATGCCCCAGTTCTGAGTCATCGCGGCCTCCAGCTTGCCGGGCGGTTCAGGCTTCAACAGGGCGACCATACCAACCGGGCGGTATGTGGTCGCCGTCCTGCCGTTCCGGGCTCGCGCGCGTCAGGCGCGTAGCTCGTGGACCGCCGCGATGAAGTCCTTCGTGATCCCCCGCAGCCCCGGCAGGTGCGACAGGCCGACGAGCCGGTCCACCAGCGGGACCGTCACGTCGATCAGGCGATGGGTACGGACACAGCCGGGAGAGGTGTCGTGCACCCAGAACAGCACCATGCCCATCGACAGCAGCCACAGCAGCTCCGGCAGTTCTTCGCGCAGCTCGGAGTTCATGCGGTCACGCGCCCCCTCGACCACCTGCCGGTAGATCGCGATCCCCGCCTCACGGGCCGGCGAGGACTGGGCGCTGAACGGGCTCAGCGGGTTCGTGGGCTCGGCGGCGTGCTTGAAGAACTTCACCGCGAACTCGTGGTACGGCTCCGAGACCCGCACCCACTCCCGCAGCACCCCACTCAGCCTGGCGGCGAACGACGACTCCGTGGCCAGCAGGTCACGGCAGGCCGCCTCGTGCTCGGTCTGGGCACGGTCGTAGTACGCCTGTATCAACGCCTCCTTGCTCTCGAAGTAGTAGTAGGCGTTACCGACGGATACACCGGCCTCGGCCGCGATGGCCCGCATGGTCGTCGCATCGAAGCCGCGCTCCCGGAACAGCCGCAAAGCCGTCTCGACGATGACTTCCCGGGTGCTCTCCGATCCTCGGTTTCGGGCTTCGGACACGTTCGTCACTTTACGTGGTAGTAGTGCGCTAGGTCAGGAAGGATCACGGTGATCCCCACCTCACGGCAAAAATCCCGGTGCGACAGGGGTTAGCTCGTGCGAACCATGGGATTGATGTTTCTGGCGGAAGGGCTATTCCGCGAAAAGGCATCGACATGTGGATACGTGGAACAGTACGGCTGCTAGCGGTCGTATTCCTCAACATTGAGATCTCCATAATCGCGCTGGCGTCGGCCGCTTCCGCCGCTTCGCACGCTCCCGACCGGGGGCAGCGGCAGACACCATCACCGATCACTCGGTCCTACCACATCGGGGGGACGATCGAGGCGCGCCGCTGGCACCCTTCGGCGGATCCGGCCGATTTCGGCCCGAAACCCGCCCTGAACGACGGGGGGCCCTCCGCCCACGGCCAGAAGTCCATCGGGCGCGACCCTGACACGCCCGCCCGCGGCCGGACGACGGCCGGGCGCGGGCAGGCAACGTTCAGCCGCGGGCGGGCAATGTTCGGCCGCGACTCGGAGCCGGCCGTGAGCGACCCGGAGCCGATCGCGTTCGGCCCCGTCACGGATGAGGACAGCCCGGCCGTGAACGCGCCGGAGACGGCCGTACGCGGCCAGGAGGCCGCCGTCCGCCACCGGGACGCGACCAACCCGCCGACGGAGTCACAGAGCCTCGCACTCGCCGCTCAGCGACCCGACGCACCGGCCGAGCCGCTCACAGACGCGGCGAAGCCCTCGATCTCCGTGCGGTACGCCGGCATCGCCGCCAGACTGAAACTCGACCCAGAAACCATGCGAAAACCCGGAAACACCACGCGAAAGACCGATACGACCACCCCTCGAAAGACCGACACGGCCACCCAGCGAAAGTCGGGCACGGCCACCGCGCAGAACGCCCGTAGGCCTCTGCGGACCGCCCAGAAGACCGCCGGGGTGAACCTCAACCGCGTCAAGCCGAGGGCCGCGACCGTGCATCTGTCCCACGCGCTCGCCGCCGACTGGCTCCGGGACGAGGGCCTGCGGACGAAGTCCTCGGGCCACTGCACGAACCGGAACCTGTTCCACTGCACATCCCTGGAAGAGGTCCGTACCTCGACCATCACGCGGGTGATCGAGCTCAAGCGCCAGAGCGGCTGCCCCATCATGGTCACCGGCGGCACGGAAACGGGCCACGCCCCGGGCCGCTTCAGCCACAGCAAGGGCTACAAGCTCGACATCACCCACAACCCATGCATCGACCGATACATCACCAAAAAGAACGAAAAATCCGGCACGCGCGGCGACGGCGCCGCCCTCTACCGATCGCCCTCGGGCACGGTCTTCGCCGACGAGACAGACCACTGGGACATCCTGTTCCGGTGACAGGGCCGACGGCCCCAGCCGCTTACCAGGTGGCCGACGAACCGGCCACGACACCGGCCGGCGTCCGCGGCGTAACGGCGGCGCGTCCGCCCACCTGGTAAGCGTCCCCCTGGACAGACGGCCACCCACGTCGGTGGGTGGCGGCCCACCGTGCTCTGCCGTAAAAAAAGCCAAGAACGGCACCCCGCACGGACCCGCGCCCCGCCCATGGCGAAAAACGCGGCGGCGCGCCGCACGAGAACGTGCGACGCGCCGCATACAGAGCTCCGGACGGCTTACAGCTCGGCAGCCACCAGCTCGGCGATCTCGGCGGCGTTCAGGGCCGCCCCCTTGCGCAGGTTGTCGCCGCAGACGAACAGATCCAGCGTGTTCGGGAAGTCCACCGCCTGCCGGATCCGCCCGACGTACGTCGGGTCGGTGCCCACGACATCCACCGGCGTCGGGTAGACCCCGTTGGCCGGGTCGTCCATCAGCACCACCGTCGGCGCCGCCTCCAGCACCCGGTGCGCGTCCGCCACCGTGATGTCACGCTCGAACCGCGCGTGCACCGCCAGCGAATGCGTGGTGATCACCGGCACCCGGACGCAGGTCGCCGAGACCTTCAGGTCGGGGATGCCGAGGATCTTGCGCGACTCGTTGCGCAGCTTGAGCTCCTCGGACGCCCAGCCGCCCTCCTTGTACGAGCCCGCCCACGGCACCACGTTGAACGCGATCGGCGCCGGGAACGGCGACTCCTCGGGCAGCCTGTTGGCCAGCACCTTACGCACGTCGCCCGCGACCTGGCCGATCGACCGGTCACCGGCGAGCGCCTCGACCTCGTCGTACAGCCGCGCCGAACCCGCCACGCCCGCACCGGAGACCGCCTGGTAGGAGGCCACAACGAGCTCCTTGAGCGTGTATTCGGCGTGCAGCGCGCCCATGGCCGTCATCATCGACAGCGTGGTGCAGTTGGGCGTCGAGATGATGTTGCGCGGCCGCACGCGGGCGTCGAGCGGGTTGACCTCCGGCACGACCAGCGGGACGTCGGGCTCCATGCGGAACGTGCCCGACTTGTCGATCGCGATGGCGCCACGCTCGGCCGCGATCGGCACCCACACGGCCGACACCTCGTCGGGCACGTCGAAGATGGCGATGTCGATGCCGTCGAACACCTCAGGCGCCAGCGCCTGCACGACGACGTCCTCGCCACGCACCTTGAGCAGCTTGCCCGCCGAGCGCGGAGAGGCGACGAGGCGTACTTCGCCCCAGATGTCGGCGCGGTTGGTGACCAGGTCGCGCATGACGGTGCCGACGGCCCCGGTCGCGCCGATCAACGCCAGATTGGGCCTGCTCATCGTCCTGAACCTCCGTACACCACTGCTGAGACCTGGTCCGCGTCGAGATCGAAGGCCCGGTGAGCGGCCGCCACGGCCGTGTCGACACCGTCCTGCTCGACGATCACCGAGATGCGGATCTCCGAGGTGGAGATCATCTCGATGTTGACCCCCGCGTCGGCGAGGGCCGCGAAGAACGTCGCCGTGACGCCCGGGTGCGAGCGCATGCCCGCCCCGATCAGCGACACCTTCCCGATCTGGTCGTCGAAGAGCAGCGACTCGTAGGCGATGTCGCCCTGGATCCGCTTCAACGCCGTCAGCGCCGTCGAGCTGTCGGTCGTGGGCAGCGTGAAGGAGATGTCGGTGCGGCCCGTGGCCGCGGCCGAGACGTTCTGCACGATCATGTCGATGTTGATCCCGGCGTCCGCCAGAGTTTTGAAGATCGCGGCAGCCTCGCCGACCTTGTCGGGCACCCCGACAACGGTGATCTTGGCCTCGCTCCGGTCGTGCGCGACGCCGGAGATGATCGGCTGCTCCATCTCGGTTCCTTCGGTGTAAGGATCGGAAACGACCCAGGTGCCTTCTTTGGTGCTGAACGAACTGCGTACGTGGATCGGCACATGGAAGCGCCGAGCGTACTCGACGCAGCGCAGATGCAGGATCTTCGCCCCGCAGGCGGCCATCTCCATCATCTCGTCATAGGAGATCTTGGGGATCTGCTGTGCCGCGCGCACGATGCGGGGGTCGGCGGTGAAGATGCCGTCGACGTCGGTGTAGATCTCGCAGACATCCGCCTCCAGCGCGGCGGCCAGCGCCACGGCGGTCGTGTCGGACCCGCCGCGGCCCAGCGTGGTGATGTCCTTGGTGTCCTGCGAGACGCCCTGGAACCCGGCCACGATCGCGATGTGGCCCCGGTCCAGCGCCTCACGGATGCGACTCGGCGTCACGTCGATGATGCGCGCCTTGCCGTGTGTGGAGTCGGTGATCACACCCGCCTGCGAGCCGGTGAACGAGCGGGCCTCGTGCCCCAGGTTGGCGATCGCCATCGCCAGCAGGGCCATCGAGATGCGCTCGCCGGAGGTCAGCAGCATGTCGAGCTCGCGGCCCGGAGGCAGCGGCGACACCTGCTCCGCCAGGTCGAGCAGCTCGTCCGTCGTGTCGCCCATCGCGGAGACGATCACGACCACGTCGTTGCCGGCTTTTTTCGTCGCCACGATCCGCTGCGCGACCCGCTTGATGCAGGACGCGTCGGCGACGGATGAACCACCGTACTTTTGCACAACGAGCGCCACGAGAGTCTCCCGGTTCGGACTGTGAGCTGCCAGTCTACTGGGGGCCTCTCATGGGCCGAATGGTTCATACCACTATGTGGATGATCACACCGTCGTGGTCTCCTCCGCCACGTCGAGCCGCGAGTGAGCCGCCAGTGCCTGAAGTGCGCGCATGGCCGCGCCCGCGTGGTTGCCCCAAGTGTTGAAGTAGGAGTATTGCCACCACCACAACGCCTCGTGCGGCCGCCCCGCCTGGAAGTGGCGCAGACCGTGGATGAGGTCGGCCGCGACCGCCGTCAGGTCGTCGGAGAGCCGGTACGGAGTGACGCCCGTGTCCTTGTACGGGTCGAACACCTCGGCATAGTCATCGACCGCCTCCAGCAACTCCGACAACGCGGTGCGCACGCCGTCGATGTCGGGATCCGCGCTCAGCGGCGGCTCGTAGTTGCCCGACAGGATCACATCCTCGTTGGCGCCGAGCTTGGCGCCCGCCAGGCTCACCTGCGCCACCTCGACCAGCAACAGCGACCAGATGGCGTCACCGCCCTCGCCGCTGGCGACCCTGGTCAGGCCATCCACATAGTTCTGCGCGTGGCCGGCTATCTCCTCCGCCAGCGCGCTCCACTGGTCAGACATCCAGCAGCCTCCGTCCTTCGAATGCGCGGCCCAAGGTCACCTCGTCGGCGTACTCGAGGTCACCGCCCACAGGCAGACCGCTGGCCAGTCGTGTCACTTTCAGACCCATCGGCTTGACCAGACGGGCAAGGTAGGTAGCCGTCGCCTCCCCCTCGAGATTGGGGTCCGTGGCGAGGATGAGCTCCGTGACCCGGCCGTCGGCCAGGCGCGTCATGAGCTCACGGATGCGCAGATCGTCGGGGCCGATGCCGTCGATCGGGCTGATCGCGCCGCCGAGCACGTGATAGGTCCCGCGGAACTCGCGCGTCTTCTCGATCGCGACGACGTCCTTCGACTCCTCGACCACGCAGATCACATGAGTGTCCCGGCGCTGGTCGCGGCAGATGCGGCACTCCTCCTCGGCGGCCACGTTGCCGCACACCCGGCAGAACCTGACCTTCTCCTTGACCTCCAGCAGCGCGTGGGCCAGCCGCTTCACATCGGCCGGGTCGGCCGCCAGCAGGTGGAACGCGATCCGCTGCGCGCTCTTGGGACCGACGCCGGGCAGCATGCCGAGCTCGTCGATCAGGTTCTGGACGACCCCCTCGTACATGGCCTAGAACCCTGGCAACTGTCCGAGACCGCCGCCGCCGAGTCCCTGGGCCAGCGGGCCCAGTTTCTCCTGCTGCAGGTCGGCCGCCGCGCGCACCGCGTCACGGACCGCGGCGATCACCAGGTCGGCGATCGTGTCGGCCGTGTCCTGCGGGTCCTCGGCGTCGATCACGCTTGGGTCGATCTTCAGTTCGAGCAGCTCTCCCGAGCCGTTGACAACGGCCGTGACCATGCCGCCGCCGGCCGAGCCCTCGATCTGCGCGTCGTTGAGCTCCTGCTGGGCGCTCACAAGCTGCTGCTGCATGAGCTGTGCCTGCTCCAGCAGCTGCTGCAGGTTGACATCCCCTGGGTTCACCGTCGTGCGCTCCTCGTGGCTCCGCGTTCTTGACTGCCACGAGCCTACGGTGTTTGGGCCTCGTCATGTACTGGAGGGATGCCCGTGTTTCGCCTTGGCCGGATCCCGGCCCCCCTCCAGTGTCCGAGACCCGGCCAACACGCCGGCCGGAGCGGCCGCACCACGCCGACGCGTTGCCGCACGCTAGCCGCGACAACGTTGCACACACGTTGCGTTGATTCAATCACCCTTTGCAATCCCCCTCTGCAATCCTCCTTTGCAATCCCACCGAACCGGTTGCGCCCGCCAACCTCGAAGCGGATGCTCACCGTAAGTAATTGACTACTTGGAGTGTCTGATGCGTCGCACCCATCCAGACGCGTACTCCCGCCGGTCTCTCGGGACGCACGAAACGGCGGTTACGCGCGGACTGCCCTCTGCCTCCGGGCAGCAGTCTCCGGAGAGGGGGATCGTCCCCCGCGACGTCTCGGACAGCCACGACGCACCCAAGCCACACCCGTTGCAGCCGCTGCTCCCCTTACTCGCCCACATAGCCGACGAATCCGCCCATGTCGTGGTCGTGACGGACGCCGACGGCAGGATCCTGGGACGTGACGGCAACCCTGACCCGACACGCGTCCCCGACCTCACCAGGAGTATGGCCACCCGCCCACCGGTGCAGGTCTACCCGGAAGAACAGCTCATCCGCATGCTGCACGTCCAGTCGTGCAGCGCCGCCCCGATCATCGACCCCGACACCGACCAGATACTCGGCTGCGTCGACATCACCGATCCGGCGCGCTCTCCCCACCCGGCCGCGGTCGCACTGGTCTGCGCCACCGCCAAGCTCGCCGAGACCCAGCTCGCCCTGCGCATGCACGAACGCGACGAACGCCTGCGCCGCCGCTACGAGGCGCTGGGCGGCCGCCCCGGCATCCTGCTCTCGCCGACGGGCCGTGTCATCTCTGGAGACCCGCTGGGCACGCTCGGCGAACGGGTCCCGCTACCCGCCCCCGGCGAGCGCATGATCCTCCGAGACGGCCGATTCGTCCTCCTGGAACCCTTCTCCGACGGCTACCTCCTGCGCGCCGCACCCCCACCACCCACCCCCGCTCCGGCCCGCCTCCGTCTCCACGGCTTCCTCGGCGACAACTCGCCGACGGCCCTGGTGGCCGAGCACCGCCTGCCGCTCTCCCTCCGGCACACGGAGATCCTCGCCCTCCTGGCACTCCACCCCAGCGGCCTCACCGCCGAACAACTCTCTTTCCACCTGTACGGCGACGACGGCAACCCGGGCACGATCCGGGTCGAGATCCACCGCCTCCGCGCCGAACTCGGCGACACGATCGGCGCCCGCCCATACCGCCTGACCACACCCATCGAGGCCGACTTCCTGGAGCTCAGACACCTCCTGGCCAGCTCGGACCCCGCGGCACTGGCCCGCGCTTACACCGGCCCCCTGCTGCCCCGCTCAGAATCCCCCGAGATCCGCCGCGAACGTGACGAACTCGAGGTCCAGGTACGTACGTGCCTGCTGCTGCGCGGCTCACCCGACGACCTGTGGGCGTACGCGCAGACGTCCGGGGGCCGAGAGGACTTCGAGGTCCTGCAACGCCTCGCCACCACCCTCCCCGCCACCGACCACCGCGCCGCCGCCGCCCGCGCCCGCCTACGCGCCTGACCCTGTCCAACCACCTTCCCCATACGGCGCTCCGCACGGCCAAACATGGGAAGACACTCACCCGCCAGCTCTTCGCCCGGCCTGGCGCGGGACGCTCCTGCCATCAGCCCCTCGCACGACCCAGCGGCGGAAGACACCTTGGAGCGGTGCCGACGATCAGGTGTGGTCGGTGTGGTCAGATTTCGCCGATCACCTGGGCGCCGAGCTGGCTCTGGAGGAGTGCCATGCCGGACAGCTCGTTCACGTCCGCGTCGGCGTCGTTCAGCGGGTCGACCTCGTCGGCCTCCGGGCCCTTCCGGCGTTCCGGGACCGCGTCCGGCCAGGCGGCGGCGCCGCCCTGACGGGGTGCGGGGGCTCTGGGCCCCGCTTGGGCGGCTGCCATCGCGGCCGACCGTGCGGCAGCCAGACCGGCACCGGCCGAGCCACCCCCCGCCGGAGGGGTTGCTCCGAGCGCGCCCGAGCCGGCCTGCCCCTGGGGCCGGACCCCGGAAGTCGCTTGAGTGGGGTCCGGGGTGGGCGGTGAGCCGGGGTTCGAATCGTCAGGGGCGTCCGGCCAGGACTCGTCCGTCGTCTGGCGGCCACCGCCCTGGGCGGCAGGTCCCGGAGGTTGGCTCGCCTCCTGGGAGCCGGACTCGTCGTCCGACGAGCCATGCGAACGAGTGCGGCCATGCCCCGACAAAGGCTGCCCGCCCTGGGCGTTGACCTGCGGGGCGGCGCTGGAGCCTGGCTGGTTGTGCCGGGAAGCGCTCGACGGATCCTGCTGGCCCGCGTGCGAGCCGGACTGAGGACCCGAGTGAGGACCCGGCTGGGGACCTGAGTGCGAGCCTGGCTGAGGGCCTGAGTGAGATCCCGGCTGAGGACCCGAGGGAGAGCCCGGCCGCGGGCCGCCGGAGCCCTGAGGGACCGGGGAACCGCCCACGACCGCCTCGACCCGCCAGGTGCCGCCGAAAACGTCGCCCAGCGCGCTGGCCACCACGGCGTCCTTGCCGCCACCGGTGAAGTTCTTCATCGCGCCGACCTGGCCGAAGCCGAGCGTGACCAGGTTGCCCTCGATGCCGACCACCTGGGCGTTGGTGCTCACGTTGGCCCAGACGACGATGCTGCGCTGCTTGAGCGCGGCCAGCACAGCGGGCCACTGCTGCTGAACCGCCCCAGCACCACCCGCCGCGACCCCACCGCCATGAGCCGCACCCACTTGAGCCGACGAGCCTTGAGCCTGGGCCCCCTGACCATAGGATCCCTGACCGTGGGACGACTGGCCTGGGGAGGACTGCCCCTGGACCGACGCTCCCTGAGACGCGGCGGCATGCGACGACGGCGCCTGGGACCCGACGCCATGCGGCGCCGCGCCCTGAGCCCCGGCGCCTGACTGCGCGGGCCGACCGGGACGTGCCGGCTCCGGCCAGTCGTCGGCACCGCCCGCCTGGGAACCCGCGCTCGTAGAGGCACCACCCGCCCCTGGACCGTCGGCCTGCACGCCCGCCCCACCCTGCGGCCCACCGGCAGGCGCAACACTCCCCGCCTGCGGGGCACCGCCGGCATACGCGGCACTCCCCGCGTGCGCGGCATCGCCGGCGTACGCGGCACTCCCCGCCTGCGGGCCGCCACTCGCGTACCCGCCACTACCGGGATGCCCGGCACCACCGGCCTGCGCGACACCGGCCGCGTAGGAGCCCCCGGCCACGTGAGAAGCACCACCCTGCGCGGACGCCGCCCCCGGTTGCGGCATGGGCGGCGCCACCGGCGGACCGGAGCCCGCCGCCGCGTGGACCGTACCCGCGGACCGGGCGGCCATCTGGGCGACGGCGCCGCCGCGTTCGAGGCGTTCGAGGCGGGCGAGCAGGGCGTCCTCGCCCTGCGCGGCGCCGGGCAGCAGCACGCGCGCGCACATCAACTCGAGCAGGAGCCGCGGCGAGGTGGCGCCACGCATCTCGGTGAGGCCGGTGTTGAAGATCTCAGCGGCCCGCGTGAGCTCGGCCGGCCCCATCGAGCCTGCCTGCTGGACAAGGCGATCCAGCTCGTCGGCCGGGCGGTCGAGCAGGCCGCTGGTGACCGCCTCGGGAACGTTCGCCAGGATCACCAGGTCGCGGAAGCGTTCGAGCAGGTCGGCGGCGAACCGCCGGGGATCGTGGCCACCCTCGATCACCCGGTTGACGGTGTGGAAGACCTGCGCCCCGTCACGGGTGGCGAACGCGTTGACGACCTCGTCGAGCAGGTCGCCGTCGGTGTAGCCGAGCAGCGAGACGGCCTTGGCGTAGGTGATGCCGTCGTCCTCGGCCCCAGCGAGCAGCTGGTCGAGGATGGACAGCGAGTCACGCGCGGATCCGGCACCGGCGCGTACGACGAGCGGCAGGGCGGTCGGCTCGAACGGCACGTTCTCCGCGAGGAGGATCTCTTCGAGCAGCGCGCGCAGCGTCGCGGGCGGCATCAGCCGGAACGGATAGTGGTGGGTACGCGACTTGATCGTGCCGATGACCTTTTCCGGCTCGGTAGTCGCGAAAATGAACTTCAGGTGCGGCGGAGGCTCCTCGACGAGCTTGAGCAGCGCGTTGAAACCCTCTCGGGTCACCATGTGCGCCTCGTCGATGATGTAGATCTTGTAGCGCGCGGAGACGGGCGCGAAGAAGGCTCGTTCGCGCAGGTCGCGCGCGTCGTCCACACCACCGTGGGAGGCGGCGTCGATCTCGATGACGTCGAGGTGGCCCGGCCCGGTGGGGGCGAGCGCGACACACGACTCGCAGACGCCGCACGGATCCGGGGTGGGCCCCTTCTCGCAGTTGAGCGAGCGCGCCAGGATGCGGGCGCTGGAGGTCTTGCCGCAGCCGCGCGGCCCGCTGAAGAGGTAGGCGTGGTTGATGCGACCCGTACGCAGTGCCTGGCGGAGTGGATCTGTGACGTGCTCCTGACCCTTGACCTCAGCGAAGGTCCCAGGTCGGTACCTGCGATAAAGCGCAAGGCTCATGCGACCATCCCGCCTGCGAGGGGGCTCCCAACGAAGAGACCCCCCGCACACCCGCCAGAGCCCGCTTATCCTTGCTGCCTTCCGGCCCTGGGGAGGTTCACAGGATGACGCCGCGCGAGGGGTCCTTGGACAGTCTAGCCACATCCGGCAGTGCTCGCTGCAGCTAAACCGAGGCCTCGTCACCCGTAAATCGTGGTCTCGGCATGCACCGGAGTCCGGTAAGCTACTCGGCGGAGGATTCGCCTAGTGGCCGAGGGCGCACGCTTGGAAAGCGTGTAAGGGGCAACCCTTCAGGAGTTCAAATCTCCTATCCTCCGCCAGTCCAGAAGGGGTGTGCCGTGATCACGGCACACCCCTTCTGGCGTTCGAGCCTCACACAGGGCTGCCAGACCCCCCGCTTGATCCGCATGACCCCGGCAGCGGGCCAGAGCCCGACGCAGGCGCCGAGCGCCGGTCCGGCCGCGCGCAGCTCCACGAACGAGATTTCCGACCCGCATTCCGCCGCAAATTTCGACATGGATGCCCATGCAGCCCTCTGTATCCCCACCGCATATCTCCGGAAAATTTTTTCTGAACGCCTCGACGGGCTGGTGGCCTTACCAAATCCGTAGATCAAAAACCGGCTTGAGGTGCGTCCGAATTATCGGGACAGCGCAGGTGCAGCTGGCACGAACAGCAGACATAACGCCAGGCGAGCATCTCACCACGCATCATCAATGGTCCGATAATAACGCCACGCCATAACGCGCTCTGCAAATGCACCGGCCCTTCTACAGATCGTCATATATGTGAGTAATTATTGCGTTTCATGCGGGCGGGACAGATCATTTTGATCATGGGTTGGGACACCTCCGGCCAGGAGGGGAGTCCCACACCGTTTCGTGCTCAGGAAGGACGATTCATGATCCGTCGCGCGCTGGCCGCCGCAGCCGTGGCCGCCACTGCCCTCGTCGCCCTCCCCACCGCCCCCGCGCAGGCTCAACCCTGTGCGATCGACTACCACTGCATCACCACGTACTACTCCGACGCCGCCCACACCACCGTGATCGGCGTGCGGGAGGAGGCCTGCGACGGCACCTTGTACGTCTGGGGCGGGCGCAGCGCCTATGTGGACCTCTACCGAAGCCCCTGCTGAGCGAATGCCGGGCAGTTCCTCCCCATCGAGCTGCCGAAGCTCCACATCGTCTTCGTGCTTAGGAAGGACCGTTCATGATCCGTCGCGCCCTGGCCGCTACCGTCCTGGCCGCCGCCGCACTCGCTGTCGTACCGGCCACCGCGCAAGCCGGCACGCAGGGTTTCGCCTGCCCGGCAGGCTACCAATGCAACACCATCTACTACTCCGACCTCTCCTACACCAACGTGGTCGGAGGCAAGACGGAATTCTGCGACGGTGAGCGCTCCACCTGGGGCGCCGTCACTCGCTACTTCGACCGGACCACGAGCGTCTGCGGCTGAGCGAAGGCATCCGGCGGGGTGGCGCACCGGCGGCCCCGCCGGAATTTCACATCGCGACGTCGATCGCGGCGTCGATCTCGCGGGACACCTGCTCGATCCGTTCCTGCACGAACTCCGCGTCGAGCGCCTTGGGCAGTGCCGCGATCTTCGCGTCGACCTCGTCCATGATCGCCTGGACCTGGCGTTCGGCGTCCCGCTGAGCGGTCAGGATCGCCTCGCCGACTTCCCGGGCGAGAGCCTCGGCGTCCAGTCGCTTGCTCCGCGGCTCGAGAACGAGTTCCCGTACTCTTCCCCGCCCATCGGCCACCGCACGGACCAACCCCTCGGCCCCCTCGCCCGCACCGGTGATCCGCCCGAGCCGGGCATGAGCGTCACGCAGGCCGCGGATCGCATCCTCCGCCCGCGGCAGCAGATGGTCCAGGTATTCACGGTCTTCCTGCATGGACGACGGTCGCACGCGGCCCCCACAATCACGTCTGGTGCGGAAAGTCTTCCAGCCGTGACTCGGCGAGAGCGAGCATTTACAAGTTCCTCGAAACGTCCGCCAAGCTGCTGGTCGCTGCCTAGCGTGCCGGGAATGTACGGAAAATTCGTGGCAGATCCGGAGTCGTTGGAAACCGGATCCGAGCAGATGGGGCGGCATGCCGAGGAGTACCAGTCGGTGCCCCGGCATCTGGAACAGCTGGGACTCGCCGGCTCATGGGGCAGTGACGGGCTGATCGCGCCGTTCGTCATGGCGTTCGCGGAATGCGTGCAGGCCGGGGTGCGCACACTGTCCGTCCATGGCGCCGTGCTCGACACCACGGGAAGCGGCTTGGCGGACACGGCCGCCACGATGAGAAACGCCGACGCCGCGAGCGTCATCCCGGCGACAAGGACCACGGCATAGGCATGGACACGCCGCCCCTCATCGAGGAACTGGCCCAGTTGATCGGCGTCAACGTCCTCGACGTCGATCCCGACAAGGTGGTGACGGACGCGAGAGCCGTGAGCGACACCGTCCCGAACCTGACCACACTGTCCGAGAACGCCGACTCCACCATGGAGCGGGCGACCGACGGCTACCAAGGACAGTCGGCGACGGCGCTGGCGGAGAACTGGCAGCGTAACGGCGGGGGCCTGCACCAGACCGCCGCCGCCATGAACGTCCTGCCACCGGTGACGAACGGCTTCGCCTCGGTGGCCTCGGCCGCCCGGCTCGCCGAGATCACCCAGCTCGTGGATCTCGCGAGCGTCCTGAAACTGACCCTGGGAGCGGGCGCGGCGGGAGCGGGCCTGGCGGCGAGCAGAATGGCCTTCTCCCGCGCGGCGATCCAGCGGATCAAGCACACCTTCGAGCGGGGCGTCGCCACCCGTCTCACCCCCGCCGTCGAACGCATCACCCGCCGGCTCGAGGAACTCGGCGGAAAGGCGGTCGGCCCGCGGGGCGGCCCCGCGCTGGCCGGGCCGGGCGGCCGGTTGAGCCCGTACGAGAACCCGATCAGGGACCGCGGCCTGCGTACGAACATGGCGTGGGGCAGGAAGGACAACACCGGGAAATTTCACGGCGACGTACCAAATACCACTACCGGAATGACGGAAAGAGAGAAAAGGCGAATAAAAAAAGACCTGGAGGACAGCATCAAGACACGAGAGGAAGAAGACGCATGGCTCGGCGGATCTGACGCGGGCCACGCGGAAAGAATGCGCCGCGAGCGGGAAGCCCTGAAGAGGATCAACGAAGACCTGAATGAATGGTGAAGGATCCATGAACACGCGATCAGGGGACGACCTGATAGAACGCATTCGCACGCATCCCGACGACGACGCCGTCGTCGGCCCCGCGGCCAATGACCTGCTGGCCGAGCTGTACGCGGGCTATCCCGTCGAAAACCTGGGCAGGCTCATTCACAGCGACGACGCCACGTCCGTGAAGACGGGCGCCTGGCTGCTTTCGGAGCTGGGCGAGCGCGCCGCGCCCATGATGACGGAAATCCCGGCACTCCTCGGCCACCCACTCCTCTACGTAAGATTCTTCGCCGTCGAAGTCGTCCTGACGAACGCCGCCGACGGACCGGTGATCGCGCGAACCCTGAACCTGAGCCAGGACCCTGAACCCGCCGTGCGCTGGAAGGTGCTCCGTTTCCTGGCCGGCGCGACGGTCGATCAGCTGGCGGCCGGAGTGCCGCATCTACCGCCGGACCACATCAGAACTTTGACGGAATGGCTACTCAGCCAGGAAACCGAGCAGGCGGACCCCCGCGAAATCATCGAACGACTCGAAGCCGGCGACCTGACCACGCGCCTGTTCGCCGCCGCGGCGGCGGCCCGCCTGTCCGCAAGGAATGGAGCGGACTCGACGCTTCTGGAGCGCGCCGCCGACACGGAGACCGAAGAGATCCGCTCGTTCGCCCTGGAGCGGCTGAGGCGATAGCACGGGGGCACTCGTCGTAGCGTTGTGGTCTTAGCTACCCCCAACGATTAGTTGCCCCCAATGACCAGGACCGCCATGACGGGCGCGGAAATCCCCGACCTCTTCCACGACGATCCGACGGCCCGGCCGCTCACCTATCCAGGCCGCCTGCCCCGCACCTCCGGGGTGGTGGTCGACAATGCCTACCTGCCCTTGCACCCCGTCGAGGGAAGGCCGGCGGACGAGTGGCGGGTGGGCGACGAGACGCTGGAACAGCTGCTGGCCCGCCTCGGGCGCTCGCCGATGTCGGCCCGCCGTCCCATCGTGGCCGTGGGATCCAACGCCGCCCCCAGCCAGCTGCGCCGCAAGTTCCTCAGCCACTCGATCCGGCCGATCATCCCGATGACGCTCGCCGATGTGGACGGCATCGTCGCCGGCGTCTCCGCGCACGTGAACAAGTGGGGCTACCTGCCCGCCGTACCGGTGGAGGCCCCCGGCGAGACCTCGCGGCTGTTCGTGCTCTGGCTCGATGACGAGGAGCTGGCGACGCTCGACCGCACCGAGCCCAACTACTGGCGCCGCGCCCTGCCGGCCGAGCGCCACCCGGTGACCCTGGAGTCCGGGGTACGACCGCCGTCGTGCTTCGTCTACGTCGGCCGGCACGGCTGCCTGGTGGACGCCGCCGGCCGGACCCGAGGCCTGACCGACCAGGCGATGCTCATCCAGAGCCTGCTCGACGAGTCGGAAGAACTCCGTCGCCTGTGCGGGACGAACCCCGAAGACTTCGTCAGCCGCGTTCGCCAGGAAGTCGTCCGTGAGGCGATCTACCGGCTCTTCCCCGCCGAGCGCCGCGTCCAGCCGCAACCCCGGCTCATCGCCCTTCCTCCGCTTCTCACCACATTTGGGCATTGACGAAAAATAGTTACATGTTTTGATAGATCAAGTCGGAAAGTTTCACCACCTCATCGGGGGACCGTCCGGAGCCAACCCCAAGGAGGACGCGCATGGCGCGCAGCCAGCCCACTGACCCACCCGTCGACTTACTCGCCGCCGTCCGAGGAGAGGTCTCCTGGTTCTGCTGCGGCACAGCCTGGGGACCATGCAGCACCACCGGCAAGGGAGCCTGTGGCACCTGCAACTCGGGAAGCCTCCAGCACGCCTGGCCCAACACCTCCGACGCGTGCTGGGCGATCACCCACCCCGACACCTGCGGCTTCAACCTCTCCCGGCGGACCTGCGGCTTCCAGCACAAGATCACGGGACTGTGCAGCGGTTCCAGCGTCGTCACCGCCATCGCCGACTGCGGTCCGCAGACGGACCTGTTCTGCGGTGAGAAGAGCTGTTGCGGCGCGACCTGCGCCACCGACCGCATCATCGACCTCACCCCGGCCGCCTACAGCAAGATCGCCAGTCTCTCCACCGGCCTGCGACCGTGCGAGATCTCGACGCCCTAGGGAGCTGACGATGACCAGCAGACGGCAAATGCTCAAGTCCGCCCTGCTCGGTGGCGGCGCCAGTGTGGTCGCCGCGACCACGCTGGGTTCACTCGGCCCCGAGGCGGCGTTCGCTTCGACCACGGTTCAGGACGTCGAGCCAGGCGCTCCCGACCCCAACTTCGCCGAGGGCCGGATCCGCTCCATCAAGGACAACACGCTCCTCGTCCTGGGCTCGAACATGGTGTTCCACAACATCAGGGTCGTGGACGGCACGAGCCTCTGGAAGCTCGGGCCGGTCCCCTTCGACCAGGCCAAGCCGGGTGACGGCCTGTACGCCCGGGGCGTCCGGATGCCCGACGGAGTGCTCGCCGCCGAGGCGGTATGGCTCAACATCGTCAACATCAAAGGCCACATCAAGAACATCACCAGCGACAAGCTCCACCTCGACCACAACGGCCAAGAGGTCCTCTGCCACGTCGTACCTGGCAAGTCGGTCGCCATCCATTCCGAGTCACCAGCGTCCTCGGACCTGTCGATGCTGCGGGTGAGCCAGCACGTGCAGATCCTGGGCGCGTGGCGGCCGGACACGAACGAGGTCGACATCGCCACCGTCTTCTCCCCGCACTAGGAGCGACAGATGCACGGGATCGCCGCGCTTCAGCCGTACGTGATCGCCCTCTTCCTCGTCTGGGCGGCCCTGATGAAACTGTTCAGCCGTCGAATGCGGGCGGAAGCCGGGCGGACCGCACTGGCCCGGCTGGTCGGCGCGGCGCGCGCGGTCCCCACGCTCCGGCTCGTCGGCGTGGTGGAGCTCGCGGTGGCGGCCGCACTGCTGCTGCCTCCGGTCTCCCCTGAGGAGGGCGCGGTCGCCGCCCTGCTCTCCACGGGATTCCTCGCCTATCTCACCTATTCGTACGCCACCGCGCCCACCTCGTCCTGCGGCTGCCTGGGCGCGCACTCCCATCCCGTGAACTGGCGCGCCTTCGCCCGCGCGGGGCTGCTGTGCCTCGCGGGCGTCGCCGCGATCTGGGCACGGCCGTACCCGCTGGATCCCCCACTCGTGACGCTGGGCCTGGTGGAGGTCATCGCCCTGCTCGGCCTGTCGGCGGAGCTGGACCGCTACTGGCTGGTCCCGCTGCGCCAGCTGCTCGTCCGGATCCGCCGGCCGCTCGCCGTACGCTCGCCAGCGGAGATCCCGCTGGAGGCCTCGCTGCACCTGCTCTACCTCAGCCCCGCCTACTGCTCGGCGTCCGCGCAGCTCACCTCGGACGTCCAGGACGTATGGGATGAGGACGGCCTGCGGTTCGTGGTGTACGGGGCGCGCGAGCGGACGGCCGTCTTCGCCATCCCCCTGTCCGGAGTCGACCCCTCGGCCATCCGCGTCGCACTCACCTGATCAGGGCGTCTGGCCGGGCTGGTCGACGATCCCGGAGCCCAGTACGGACATGGAGGCGGTCTCGCCGTCCTGCTCGACCTTTATCCCCATGTAGTGGTAGTCCTCCGGGTCGAGGATGTACGTGCCTTTGCCTGCCTCGCCCAGATCCAGGACGACGCCAATGCCCTGGCGACCGTCACCGTCCGAGACGTTCTCCTGGACGGTGACGTTCGGGATCTTCGCCAGGGCCCGGTACATCGCCGCCGCCTTGTCCGGCGGGATCATGGGCCCGAACTTCAGATACCACCCGATCGCCCCGAAGGCGTTGACGTCCGGGAGCGTGCCTTCCGGGCAGTTGGGCTGGCAGATGGACAGGGGAGTCCGCTCCTCCTTGAGCCCGCGGAAGTGCGCGAGCAGCTGGTCGGTATCGGCGGGCAGAGCCTCCAGTTCCCGTGCGGTCTTGCCCGGGTTCGCCGGCCCCTTCTCGGCGTTCCCGATCTTCAGCTTGCCCCTTACCCGTACGGCGTCCTTCACCCCGTCCATCCGGCTCCAGTGCTCGAAGCCAGGCAGGCCGCCACCACCAGGCATGTGCTGGGTCTCTTTCATGTAGAACCACTGGTCGGAGCGGATCTCGACGGCCTTGGTACGCGCGGCGACGAGGGCCGCGTTCTCCAGCAGGCCGACCCGGTCGGCCGGCCGTACCTTGGCCGGCGGCTCGGCTCCGCCGAGTTGGCTCACGACCACCGCGGCGGCGGCCACACCGCAGGCGACCAGGGCCAGGCCCCAGCGCGGGCGGAGCACCGGCCGCTTTCGCGGTGCCGGGGAGCCGCCCCGGATCTCGGCGAGCAGCCGGCGTTCCTCCGCCCGCACGTCGGGCCGCGCCGGGACCTCGTCGCGCAGCCTGTTGAGGAGTTCGAGCTCGTTCAACGGTTCATTCCTTCGTCCGCGTCGGTTGGGTCGATGCCACCGAGCACCCGCCGTAGCTTGCTTCGAGCCCGATTGACCCGCGAACGCACCGTCCCCACCGGAACGCCCAGCGCGTGAGCAGCCTGCTCGTACGTGAGCTCCGCCCACGTCACCAGCAGCAACGCGTCACGGTGCCCCCGAGGAAGCCCGGCCAGAGCGCCGGCCAGACGGCGTCGCGCACCGTCCGCGGCCACCCTCTGGTCGACCTCGTCGGTGAACGATGCGGTCACCGAGTCCGCCCCCGTGCGGCTCAGTGCCCGATACTGGCTGATCTCGTGACGCCGGTGCCGCCCGATGAGGTTCGTGGCGATGCCGTACAGCCATGGCCGCGCGTCGTCGCGGGCCAGGTCGTACGTCTCCCGGTGCTGGAAGGCCCGCGCGAACGTCTCCGCGACGATGTCCTCGGCCGGATCCGGGCCCAGTCGCCTGATGACATAGCGCTTGAGCGCCGGGGCGTGGCGGGTGAACAACGTGGTGAAGTGTTCGGGCTCATGCCGGGATCGGGCGATCACCGCGGCATCGTCGGCCGCCTCCACGGCCTCGGACCAGGGCGGTGCGTCCGTCCGGCTCTCGTGTCGCATCTCGTGCCTCTCGGGTGTCTGTCATGACACGAGTAATTACCGCCGAGAGGCCGCGCGGTTCCCGAAATTTTCGCTATGCCGGTACGAGCGCCTTGGAGCGGTCGGCGACCAGGTGGACGGCGATGCCGGCGAGTACGGTCCCCATGAAGTAGCGCTGGACCCGCAGCCAGAGCGGGCGGCGGGCCAGGAAGGCCGCCAGCGTGCCCGCCGACACGGCGATCAGGGCGTTGACCAGGGTTCCGATGAAGATCTGGACCGACCCGAGCGCGAGGCTCTGCAGCAGCACGTGTCCCATGGCGGGGTCGATAAACTGCGGCAGCAGCGAGAGGTACAGGATCGCGATCTTCGGGTTCAGCAGGCAGGTGAGCAGGCCCATGGCGAAGAGCTTGCGCGGCGGCTCGATCTCGAGCTCGCGCGGCTCGAAGGCGGAGGTGCCGCCGGGCTTGACGGCGTTCCAGGCCAGCCAGAGCAGGTAGGCGGCGCCGGCCAGCTTGAGCACGGTGTAGGCGGCCGGCACGTACGCGAAGATCGCCGTCAGGCCCAGGCAGGTGGCCGTCAGATAGACGGTGAAGCCGAGCGCCACCCCGATGAGGGAGATCAGGCCGGCCCGGCGGCCCTGGGTGATGGAGCGGGACACCAAATAGATCATGTTCGGCCCCGGGGTGAGGACCATGCCCAACGACACCAGTGCGATTCCCAGCATTCCGCCCGTCATATGGGCACATTAGCGGACATTCTCTCCGCGCTCATCGGGCAAGGGGCGGCGTGACGGGCTCACCGGTGGCATCTAAGGGCCCCTTTCGGGAAGCTGTCATCCGAGCAGCACCCGAGAAGGGACCTCAGCGATGGACTTCAGGGACGACGCCAACCTCGACGCCTCACAGGTGGAGGACGTTGGCGGCAGTGGCGGCGGTGGTGGCGGCGGCGGGTTCCCTGGCGGCATGGTCATCGGCGGTGGCGGGATCGTCAGCCTGATCGTGCTCGTCGTGGTCTTCGTCCTGAACAACCTGAGCGGCGGCGACAACAGCCAGCCCGCTCAGCGGCAGCCGTCCTCGAATCTGTCGCAACAGTGCCGGACCGGCAAGGACGCCGACCAGTCGGAGAAGTGCCGGGTCGTGGGTGTGGTCAACAGCATCCAGGACTATTGGAAGACGCAGATTTCCGACTATCGCCCGTCGAAGACGGTCCTGTACTCCGGCAGCCTGCGTACCGCCTGCGGCGCGGCCAGCTCAGCGCTCGGTCCCTTCTATTGCCCCGGCGACCAGCGCGTCTACCTCGACCTGAGCTTCTTCACCCAGCTGCAGAGCCAGTTCGGCGCCAAAGGAGGACCGTTCGCGCAGGCGTATGTGATCGCCCACGAGTACGGCCACCACGTCCAGGACCTGCTGGGCGCACTCTCCGAGGGCAACTCGGTGGCGACGGAACTACAGGCCGACTGCTACGCGGGAGTGTGGGCCAAGCACGCCGTCGACACCGGCTTCTACGACAAACCGTTCACCACCTCGGAGTTCGCCGAGGCGCTCGACGCGGCGGGGGCGGTCGGCGACGACCGGATCCAGCAACGCACTCAAGGCAGGATCGACCCGGAGTCGTTCACGCACGGCAGCTCGGAGCAACGCGTCAACGCGCTGAATCGCGGTTACAAGACCGGCGACCCAGCACAATGTGCACAGTCTGATCTTCAATAACAGCCCCGAAGACCCCAAGTAATCGGATTCTCTCCTAAAATCGTTGGGGTGATCTTTAAGCTCGTCGGTGACGGACGCCCTTATCCCGACCATGGTCTGACCCCCAGAGAATGGGCGCAGATCCCCCCACGGCAGGTCCGGCTCGACTCGTTGATCACCACGAAGGCCATGCTGGACCTGCATTCCCTGCTCGCCGCCGACTCCACGTTCTACGGCGACCTCTTCCCGCACGTGGTGCAGTGGCAGGGCGAGCTCTATCTGGAGGACGGGCTGCACCGGGCTCTCCGTGCGGCCCTGCACCAGCGATCGATCCTGCACGCCAGGGTCCTGGAGATGCCCAGCTGAAAAAGAAATGTCGGTCCCCTCGGGCAGGATGCCGCCATGGTCTTTTTTCAGCTGGTGATCGACTGCGCCGCTCCTGACCGGCTGGCGCGCTTCTGGGCTGACGGCTTGGGTTACGAGCTGGAGGAGCCGCCGGGCCACTTCGACACCTGGCGCGAATACTGGCAGAGCATCGGCGTGCCGGAGGAGGAGCTCGGCGACGGAGACTGTGCCGACAGCATCGTCGACCCGGAGGGCGCGGGCCCGCGGATCTGGTTCCAGCAGGTCCCAGAGGGCAAGGTGGTGAAAAACCGCTTTCACCTCGACATCAAGGTGGGCGGCAAGCGGGAGGAGGTTCCGCTGGCGACCCGCAGAGCCCGCGTGGACGCCAAAGTGGAGCAGCTGGTCCGCGCGGGCGCCTCCGTCGTGCGCGTGCTCGCCGAGCCCGGGGTGGACCACTACGCGGTGGCGATGACGGACCCCGAGGGCAACGAGTTCGACGTCGTCTGAGGGGCCGTCTTGGGCGGCCTCTCAGAAGGTCCTCTGAGAGGCGGTCCGACTCAGAGGACGGCTGAGAGTTGGTGTGATGGACGAGGCCGTGGCGCGAGCGAAGTTCCTGGCAGCACGCAGCGCCAGGCTGGCCACCGTGGACGAGCAGGGGGCGCCGCACCTGGTGCCCATCGTCTTCGCCGTGGCGGACGACATGATCGGCTTCGCCGTGGACGATAAACCGAAGCGGACGACAGACCTCCGCAGGCTTCGCAACATCGCGAGCAACCACCGGGTGTGCGTCCTGGTCGACCACTACGCAGACGACTGGCGGCACCTGTGGTGGGCACGAGCCGACGGCACGGCCGCGCTCGTCGACGACGACACCACCCGCGACCAGTGGCTCGACCGGCTGGCCGCACGCTACGACCAGTACGTGGAGCGACGCCCCACGGGCCCGGTGGTCGCGATCACCGTCGAACGGTGGAGCGGCTGGGCCTGCAGCGAATCAGCGCATGGAGGAAGGGATGATCCAGCAAAGCCGTAACGACACCCTGGCCATCCCTAGCCGACCCCCGAATCTAAGCTCGATGGGCGTCGAAGTGCTCTAGTACAGCTGCGGCGGGTGCGGGCCCTGCTGGTAGTGCTGCACCCGGAACAGTGCGCTTCACCCGCCAACCGATGAATGTGACAGGGATCTCGACCAGCAGCCAGAAACTGATAGGCGGACCGCGGCCTCACGTGAACGCTCGGCTTCCCGAGATCGAGACCCGCGCAGGGAGGTCTGCTTAGGCGGCGAGTAGGCCCGGCAGAGCCGCCGGGAGGGATGACGTGCCGCACCTCGGCGCGATTGACAAGATCCAGCGGTCGGGGTCTGGCCCGTGTCTTGTGACGCGTACCCTGTGCGCCCGCACGAGGCACTTCCACACCTGGCGCGCTTCGGCGTAACGGCCTCGCTCTGTCTCCTCGTAGCCGCTGCCGTTGTACCGGAGGATCAGGAACTCTCCGCCCTGGGCCGCACGCGTGGTGGGCCGCGGGCCCCGGCCCGGCCCTGCCCGACTCAGCATGAGCAGGGCGGAATCCGGCGACCATACGGGGGAAGGGCCGCCGGATTGGTAGAGAGGCTGCGATCAACGCAGCTGGCACCCACGTGTCGAGCGATGGCACTACGTCTGCTCCTCACCTCCGGATCTCTGAGCGGCCAGCTGGTCGCGTAAGCTCTCGCCGCTGGACGCGTGCAGCGTCCTTCTGCAGCCACACGTGATCAGCCGGCAAGGCCCGGTGGCGTACCAGAAGCTGTGCCGACGCCAGACTGTCCAGCCCGGATAAGCGGCGCGAAGACTGGCCTCGAACCGGTACGGCGTTCGCCCGCCTGCCGGCCCGTTCTGTTGTTGGAAGATCAGCGCAGTTGTCTGGCTGTCCAGCGACTTCCTGGTCTCCTCGGCAGCATGCCCGCAGGCCCCGGCTTTCCGTATCAGCGCATCCTGGACGAGCTGCGTGACGAGATCATGACCGGCACCAGAGTGTCCGACGAGAAACTGCCGTCCGAGAACGAGCTCGCCGATCAGTACGACACAACACGCCCTACTGTCCGGCGAGCGCTCGCCTTTCTGAAAGGGGAAGGTCTGATCGTCACCAGACAGGGGCAGGGAGCGTTCGTGCGTTCCAAGCCTCGCGTCAGATTGCTGATCAGTGGGTCGAATTACCAACGACACCGCAGTGCCGGCCTGCCCGGCTTCAACGCTCAGGTGAGCGAACAGGGCATGGTTCCCGAACAGGTTCTTCGCGAAGTTGTGACGATCAACTCCTCTGCGGAGGTGGCCACGCGCCTGAAGATCGCCGAGGGCTCGCCTGTTGTCGTGCGCCGCCGTACGTTTCTCGCCGACGGGCAACCCGTCGCGCTGTGCGACAGCTGCTACCCCGCAGACCTGGTCGCGGACACGGTCATCGCAGTACCTCAGAGGATCAAGGGCGGCGTCTACGCGGTGATCGAGGATCCGCATGGGCCGATCCATCGCGAGGTGAGCCGATACGAGGTGCAGATGCGATGACCACACCGTCCAGCAGTCGACTCCGCCTCGGCGCCTGTCTGTCGCTGTCAGGCAAGTTCGCCCGGTTCGGCAAGCAGGCTGGGCTGGGCCTGGACATCTGGCAGTCCATGACCGAGGGAGTAGAGCTCACCGTCGAGGACGACGGCAGCGACCCCGACCAGTTGGAAGTTCTGCTCCCCCGTCTGGCGGAGAGTTGCGACATCTTGCTGGGCCCGTACTCGACGCTGCTGATGCGCCGAGCGGGAGCGCTCGCCGAGGCCATGGACCACCTGATCTGGAACCACGGCGGATCCGGCGACGACGTTGAAACAGCCCACCCTGGGCATGTCGTCTCGGTGCTCACTCCCACGAGCCGATATGCGGAGCCCTTCATCCGCCACCTCGCCGCCCAGCGTGACCCACACCCGCTCTGGATCCTGCAGGGCAAGGGCAGCTTCGGCCGGCAGGTGGCCGACGGAGCCGAGCGCATGGCGCATTCCCTGAACATCCGCACCACCCGCCTCAAGCCGACCGGCATCCACGACTTTCCGGCGCCGGAAGCGTGGAGCCTGTTCTGCGCCGGCTCCTTCGAGGAAGACGCGGAAACGGTCACGTCGGCCAGATCACTGCCGACGCCGCCGCGGACCGTCTGCGCCGTGGCCGCGGGCGTGCGCGAGTTCGGCGAGGCCGTCGACGATCCTCTGGGCGTCTACGGCGTCGGGCAGTGGTTCCCCGGCGCAGGCGGTCGTGTCGAGCTGTTCATCGCCGAGGACGACTTCCTGGCCGCCTACCGCGAGCGCGCCGGCTCGCTCCCGGACTATCCAGCCGTACAGGCCATCGCCGCCGCGGCCATCGCAACGCATTGTGCCCGGCAAGCCGGCAGCACAGCCCGGGAGGCGCTGTGGTCTGCCGCCACGACGTTGGAAACCACCACCATGTTCGGCACCTTCAAGGTGGATCATCGCACTGGTGCCCAGATCGGACACCAGACGGCACTCACCAGGTGGGGCGCCGAAGGCCCCGCCATTGTGACGACAAGGCCCCGCCACCCCAAGGTCCCGCCATAGAAGAAGGCCTCTGACCCGGTCAGACAGGTCAGAGGCCTACATTGGTCCCCCGCCGTTGCGACTGACCCGGCGCCGATCCCTACCCCGTTCGGCCCCGGCCTCGGACGGGGTCAGCTTTGCGGGCGCTCACTCAAGGCCTCGGCCCAGCCCAGATCCTCGTAGGTGACCTGCAGTGTCGGCGCTGATTGCCCTTGGTCGCGGAACTCGTAGGAGAGCAGCTCCGCCGTGTCGTCGTCCACGATCAGTCGAGCCTCGCCCGCAGCGTCCCCATTCCCCGCTGTGGCCCATGCCAGGGCGACGCCGGTGCGCCCCAGCGAATCGGTGACCTCTCCCAGCGACTTGATCGCGGGCTGTTCGGCAAGCAGCCGGTAGAGGGCGGAGCGGGTCCCAGGGCTGATCGGACCGGCCAGCAGGTCATGCGCCGCCGACCACACGTAGTCGGTGAACTCCGGCTTGGCGGGCCACCAGTCGCTTGCGGACTCCTCGTCGAACAGCCGCCGCAGCTGGCTCTCCAGTCTGTCCTTGCTGGTCGGCAGCTTGAGCAGTTGCCGGACTGTGAAGTTGTGGTTGCCGATCTGAAAGTGGAGTTCCATGTCGTAGTCGTTGGTCGACGGCTTCTCTTCGGCCAGGGCGGGCGAGCCCAGTCGCTTCCACTTCGCCTCGTCCGCGGAGGAAGCGAAGGTGACCTTCGGGTTCTGGCCGGTCACGGTTCGGCTGGGCGCGCCCTTCGCGCTCGCGTACCAGCTGTCCTGGGTACTCGCCACGGTCGCCGAGAAGGGGATCTTCTGCCGTTGCGGCCTTTTGAGTTTCTTCCCGAAGTAATGCACCGGCTGGGAGGTGCGTTGACGCGTGTACCAGTAGGGGCCTGACGTGGCCGGCTCGCGGGCGGCGGTCTCGGCTGCGGCCAGCAGGACGGACCGAGCGTCCAGGGATTGCGTACGGGGAGAATGCGAGGACCGTGAACCATCGCCGGAGAGCGGCACACTGGCGATCGATGGCGGGCCGGCCGGGACGAATCCGCCGCTGCCCCAAACCACCACGACGGCTGCCGAGACAAGGGCTGTTCCGGCGATGGCGCCCACCACGGCACGGGTCCGCCTGGTCCGGCGTCCCCGGCGTACCAGAGCCGACACCGGCGCGGGCGGGACCGGTTCACGCTGGGCGAGAGTCCGCAAGGCCTGTGCGAACTCTTCATGATCGTCGTTCATCGCGCTGCCTCCTGGTTGTCCCGCAGAGCAGTGCGCAGCCGCGCCATCGCTCTGGAGTGCTGACTCTTGACTGTGCCGACCGTGCAGCCGAGGGACGCCGCGACCGCTTTCTCCGTCAAGTCCTCGTAGTGCCGGAGCACGACTATGGCGCGCTGCCTGCGCGGCAGGGAGAGCAACGCGCGGCGTAAATCCTCGTGCGGCTCGTACGGCCCGGACCGAGGATCGGCGTGATCAGGCGGATTGGCGGTAGGCAGTTCGCGTTGACGTCGCCGCCACCAGCTGACGTTCCCATTGACCAGCATGCGGCGCAGATAGGCATGCGGGTCGGTGGGACCTACGCGTCGCCACCGCACGTACAGCCGCACCAGGCAGTCCTGGAGCAGTTCCTCAGCCCGGTGACGGTCGCCGGTGAGCAGGATGGCGACGGGCATGTGCCTGTTCCAGGCCGCCTCGGCGAAGGCGGCGTACGCGGCGTCTTCCGTTGGATCACTCACATGGCCTCAACGCGGAGGTGCCGGAAAAAGGTTGGCAGAAAGCCAGGATTGTTTCCGCGCCCTCGCACCGGGAACGTGTCGATCTTGCCGGATATCTGGCCGAGTGTCGCGGACAGTCAACCCCTTCGAGAGGGCGTTCCCACGTCCAGAGACCGGGCTTCCTCGCCGGCGATCAGGATGGCATGCAGCCTTTCGTACGTCGGAGCCAATCGACGTAGGCCAGCCGCGAGCGCCAGGTCGTCGCCCGACATGAGCGGACCCTGCAAGCCGCCGACAATACAGGCCTGCTCCGCGGCGACGGCCGCGCCTGTGTCAAGGCCGAGGAGCGACAGGCCGACCGCCAGGTCGTTGAGGCGGCGGGCGCCCACCTGCACCGCGAACACCTTCCACAACATCCTGATCTCGGGGTCCAGTCCTTCCTCCACGAGTTCGGCCGTGCGCTCGGCCGCCTGGGCCTGCCCCAGCGTGCCGGAAGGGACCTCCACGTCCGTCCGGCCGGCCAGCCAGGCCACCCCGGCGGGCAGGGAGCGCCGCAACGCCTCCTTCGAGCCGATCTGCGTGCGCCGGGTGAACCCGTACCGCATCCGGAACGGCCGCCGCAGATAGGGGACTAACTCTCCGCGCCAGGCCTCGGCGAAGGTGTGGGCCGGAAGCGTGGCGTACGGGTAGCCCTGCGGGTCGTGCACGAGTACGGTGTCGTCGCCCACCTCCAGCACCACCAGGTAGTGGTCGGCGCCGACCGCCTTGCCCGAGCCGGGTTGGTAGGCCAACAGACCGAGCTCGAGCGGCCCGGCCAGCACCGGGCCGTCCTGGCAGGCCCGGCGCAGCCGGTCGAGCGCTGCCGCGGCCGTCCCGTCGTCCACGCGCTCGCACTCCCAGCCAAGCAGGTCGATCGCGGCGTCGAGCCCGATCTCGGGGTCCCAGCCGAACGGGCCGAACAGCGGTAGCCGCCCGCCAGTGAGCTGCATCCCGTAAGGGGAGCCCGTCAGGACCTCGATCACGGCCGGGGGCGGCGCCTGGCCGTCGAGGATCATCGCGAGGGAGTTGGCGTAGCAATAGGGCCCGGAGCCCACATAGGTGACAGACATAGCCCGCACCGTGCCGCCTGACACGGTGTCAGGGTCAAGCCGTCCGCGGCTGCCCCATGACGGAGTTCGGCTGGGCGATGAGGGAACGGTCGTCGTCGCTGAGGTCGTCGATGGCGTTGATCAGGCCGGCTTGAGCGCTGAGTTCGGCAAGTGACCTATTCCTCTGGAGACGCGGGATGCGGCCAGGTGATCGCGGCGAACACCACCGAGCACACCAGGAATCCGGCGCACACCGCCGCGAACCCGGCCCAGAAGGAGCTGAGCGTGGTCGCCACGTCGATACCCAGCAACAACGTGGTGACCCCGCCCGCCGCCAGGCCCCAGACCAGGGGTGGTCAAGAAGGGCACCAACCTCCAGGGCTACTGCTGGGGCAACAAACCCGTCTGGAAGTGGACATGAACGGCGGGGGACACCGGGCTCAAGATGGTCCGCTAGCCGTACACAGCGGCCCGGCCAGTGACCGCCGCGCCGTACTGAGGCAACGGCGTTGTCCCCCAAATGCCCTCATGATCTTGACGCGCGAAGGGCCTCCTACCTGCTAGTGCAGATTGGAGGCCCAAACGAGTGGCGGTGGTGGTGGGATTTGAACCCACGGATGAGTTGCCCCATCACACGCTTTCGAGGCGTGCGCCCTCGGCCACTAGGCGACACCACCGTCGACGAGCTTACCGGATCCGCCGAGTGCCGAAGAACTCCTTTAGTACGGCAGCGCACTCCTCGCTCAGCACTCCCATGACGACTTCGGGCCGGTGGTTGAGCCTGCGGTCCCGGACCACGTCCCACAGTGACCCCACGGCCCCACCCTTCTCGTCGACCGCCCCGTACACGACGCGGTCGACCCGGGCCAGCACCGCGGCGCCCGCGCACATCGTGCACGGCTCCAGCGTGACCACCAGGGTGCAGCCGTCCAGCCGCCACCGCCCGAGCGACTGAGCGGCCTGCCGCAGGGCCAGGACCTCCGCGTGGGCGGTCGGATCGAAGGAGGCCTCGCGGGAGTTGCCGGCGGAGGCGAGCACCTCGCCCAGCGGGCCGAGCACGACCGCGCCGACGGGGACCTCGCCGCGGGCGCCGGCCGCGACGGCCTCGGTCAGGGCCAGGCGCATCGCGTCGGCGTGGTTCACCGCAACCGGTCGAGCTCGTCGGCGAAGGACAGCCGCTCGGCGATCACGGAGAGGATGTCGGCGGGCAGCACGCCCTCTTCCATGCTCAGCTCCAGCAGCTCCTCCGAGCTCACGCCCAGGTCGCTGAGGAGCTCGAAGTCGCCGGCCGGCTTGACGCCCAGCCCGTTGCTCTCCTTGTCGGGAGCCACGCCGGCGAACTCCGCGAACAGCTCGCCGAGCGTGTCGGACAGGATCGCGTGCGCGTCGGAGAGGAACACTCGCGGCTCCTCGTCACCGCGGTAGCGGACGATGGCGAACCACTCGTCCTCCACCTCGACGCAGAGCAGGGCGAGCTCGTCACCGGACAGGCCGAGGGCCTCGGTCACCGCGTCACCGAAGTCGTCGACGATCTCGGCCGCGCCGAGATCGACCTCGGCGCCGCTCCAGCCGCCGGAGATCTTGACGAAGGCCGCGGAAAAGGTGTTGGACGCCATGTCCGTGCTCCAGGGGTCAGCCGAAGACCGATTCGATGGCCCGCTCGAACGGCTCGGAGAAACCGAGCCGCGCGGCGATGCTGGACAGCACGTCCTCCGGGAGGAGTTCGATGTCGCCGGAGAGTATGCCCAGCTCCATCTCGTCGAGTCCCAGGTCCGCGAAGATCGACAGATCGCCTGCGGGGAGCACCGTCTCCTCGTCCTGGAGGATCTCGTCGAGCTCCTCCTCGTCGGGGATCGGCACGTCGAGGAAATCGAGAACCTGCTCGGCCAGCGGGAAGTCCCAGGACGCGGCGATGTCGGACAGGAAGACATCGACGCGATCACCGAGGACCCGCAGCGCCACGAAGAACTCGTCTCCGACGGCGACCAGGCCGATCGTGCCACTCTCGCTCGGCTGCTGGCGCAGAGCCTTGATCAGGCCGTGCAGATCGGACGTCAGCGCGACCGGCAGCAGCTCGGCGTCCCAGCATTCATCCTCGCGATAGACCACGATGGCGAAGTCGAGCGCATCTTCTTCTGTCATCGTCCACCCCACGACGTGGCCACTTCGGCCTCCAATCGTTCCAGACCCGACCACCCCCCGTGTGCCGCTCCGACCAAATTGTGATCAAAACCGATGACGCGACGTGCCGGTTCGTTGCACACAAGATAGCGTTGTCCCTTATGGAAACCCTCGTCGTCGACCATCCTCTCGTAGCACACAAGCTCACGACGCTACGTGATGTCCGGACGGACTCGCCGACGTTCCGCCGGCTGGCGGACGAACTGGTGACCCTGCTGGCGTATGAGGCGACCCGCGATGTCCGGGTCATCGACGTGACCGTGCAGACCCCGGTCGCCGATGCCCACGGGGTACGGATGGCCAAGCCGTCCCCGCTGGTCGTGCCGATCCTGCGGGCGGGCCTCGGCATGCTCGACGGCATGACCAGGCTGCTGCCCACGGCCGAGGTCGGCTTCCTCGGCATGATCCGCAACGAGTCGACGCTGCAGGCCGAGACCTACGCCACCCGGCTGCCCGACGACCTTTCCGGGCGCCAGTGCTATGTGGTCGACCCCATGCTGGCCACCGGCGGCACGCTCGCCGCGGCCGTGCGGTTCCTGTTCGACCGCGGGGCCGTCGACGTCACGGCGATCTGCCTGCTCGCGGCGCCCGAGGGGCTGGCGTACATGGACAAGGTGTTCGCCAACTCCGGCAAGCCGATCCGCGTCGTGACCGCCGCCCTCGACGAGCGGCTGAACGAGAACGGTTACATCGTTCCAGGGCTGGGTGACGCGGGAGATCGACTCTACGGAGTTGTCTGACCTGCCACGCTGCGCACTCACTTCGTTACATACTGTTGTCACGTGGGTATGGGGTGAGGGGAAGGCAACTTCCGCACGCGCGTGGGGGGAGCACGATGAGCGAGTTTCCGATTACCGAGGTGTTCTCGTGAGTGAGCACACCGAGGCGGAGTCAAGTCCGTACGCGGACGTGGAGACGGCACTCCGCGAGGAGTTCGCCGGCATCCACTCCGCGGTCACCGTAACGCGCTGCGTCGAAGCGGCGCACTACGGCGCGCTGGAGGTCACGGGCTACGCCCATCCGAGTCTCGTCGAGCGGATCGCGCGCAAGCACCTTCACGTCCTGGCTCTGGTGGCCAGCGAACGTGGCTAAGCAAGATCAAAACTAACCCGCAAAGTCACCTTTACCCCGGCATTGGGGTGGGTAATGTATACGGCGGGTGTAGAAGGTAGTGGTACGGAGGCGACAGTGCAGGTCAAAAAGGTCTTCACATACGGGGGTATCGCTTTTGTGGCGTACTACCTGTTCGCGCGACCAACCGACGCCGCTGAGGCGGTCAGAGGGGCGTTCGACACCATGATCAACGGGGCCGACTCACTGGCCCAATTCGTGAACGTTCTCTCATGAGACTTGTGACCCACGGAGACTCTGCTCCGGCGTCGGTCAACCGTTACCTTCTCCCCCACGAACAACAGGTCATCATGGTACGGCGTCACCCAGCCGTGCTGCTTCGCCCGGTCGCCGAGGTCTTCGGCGGCCTGATCGTCGCCGGGTTGCTCAGCAAGATTTTCGGCGGCGAGGGGAGCAGCACGGCCCTCGTTGTCGTGTGGTGGCTCTGGTTGCTGCTGTTGATCCGTTTTGTATGGAAAGTCGCGGAGTGGTCGGTTGACTACTTTGTGGTTACCTCAAAGCGGATGTTGCTCACCACAGGCCTCATCACCCGCAAAGTCGCGATGATGCCTTTGGGCAAGGTCACCGACATGAGCTTCCAGCGATCTCTGCTTGGGCGCATGCTCGGTTACGGTGAGTTCATCCTCGAATCCGCTGGTCAGGATCAGGCGCTGTCAACAGTCGAGTACATTCCGTATCCGGAGACCTTGTACCTCGAGGTCTGCCAGATGCTTTTCCCCAGCAAGGACGACAGCGACGATTAATCCGTGACTCAGGGAATTCTTCACGCGGGGATACCCGATTGCGCGACTTCATGCAATCATTGCGGAGTGTTGACCCTTCCCCGCCTTGAGAGATGAGATGCCGAGTCAGGGAACCATCGGAGACCGCGTCCGAGGACTGCGGCTAAACAGGCGGATGTCTCAGGCCCAGCTGGCCGGACCCGACCTTTCTGACAGTTATGTCTCGCTCATCGAGTCGGGCAAGCGGACACCGACTCCGGTTGTAGCAAGACTCCTGGCCGAGCGCCTGGGGTGCACCACCGAGTTCCTCCTGCATGGGATCGAGCCTCGGCAGCGCATCGATACCGAGCTCGGCCTCCGCCACGCGGAGCTTGAGCTGCAGCACGGCGACCCCATCGTCGCGGCCGACCGTTTCACGGAGATCGTGAAGGCGTCCGACGAGGAAAACGCGCTGCTGACCGCGCACGCCCGCTTCGGCAGGGCGCGCGCTCTCGAAGCACAGGGTCGGCTCGGCCAGGCGGTCGAGGCGTTCGAGCGACTGCGCAGAGAGGCGGCGGCGCATCCCGAGCGCCTGGCCGATCTGCCGCTCGCCGTGGCGCTGAGCCGCTGCTACCAGCGGGCGGGCGACCGTCTGCGGGCTCGCGACCTGGCCGCGCACGCGCTGGAGCAGGCGGAGCGGCTCGCGGTCACGCAGGGCGAGATCGCCATCGACCTGGCCGCCGCGCTGGTCGAGGCGCGCAGCGGACGCGAAGGCGACTCCCCCGAGCTCGACTATGTCCGGCGGGTGCTCGACGCCAGCGGCGTGCCTGACATTGTGGACCGTTCCGCTGAGATCCACACCCTCTGGCAGGCCAGCGTTGCCGCGGCCGGTGGCGAGGACTCCGCGCTGGCCGTACGACTGGCCGACGACGCGATCATGGCAGGTCGGCCCGCCAGGCTGGCACTCCAGCTGGCCCGGGCGGCCATGCACTGGGCCAGGCTCGACTCGTCGCCGCTCGCCGAGGCGGACCTGTGGGCCGAGGCGGCGACTCGCGCGTTCGCGAGCACCGCGGGCAGCGCGCAGGAGCACGGCGAGAGTCTCATCGCGCACGCCAGGGTCAAGCTGCGGAAGCAGGACGCCGTGCGGGCAGGTGAGCTGGCCACGTCGGCGCTCGACCTGGTGCACGACGCCCCGGGCACGGCACCGGCCGAGGCGCATCTGGTGCTCGCCACCGTCGCGCTCGCGCTCAACGCCGACACGGCGCGGCACCTGGGCGAGGCCCAGCAATTGCTCGACACGCTCAACCATCCGGTGTTCGGCTCCGACAGGCAGGCCGCACGCTGCTGGCGAGAGCTGGGCGACCTTTACGGCAAGTCAGGGGACAAGGCACAGCAGACCCGCGCCTATCGCAAGGCGCTGGAAGCGGCCGGCGTTCATTCCGCACTGGCAGGGGTGAAGATCGACGCTTCTGTGTCCCGCTAGCCTCCGGGAGCTCCAGATTTGGTTTTTGAGTCTGGAATAATTAGGGTCTACCAGTCATTGACTCATGGGATGACTGGCACCCCGGAGGAGGCGGACTGTGAGTCTGCGTACGGCTCAGCGAGCTTCGCTCGTCGACCAGGTGATCGATCAACTCAAGGAGCAGATCACCTCAGGGTTGTGGCAGATGAACGGCAAGATTCCTACCGAGACGGTGCTCGCTGAGCAGCTCGGGGTGGGGCGCAACACCGTACGCGAGGCCGTACGCGCGCTCACCCACGCCGGGCTGCTGGAGTGCCGCCAGGGCGACGGGACCTATGTCCGAGCCACGAGCGAGCTCTCCGGCGCGATGCTCAGGCGCCTGCGCCAGGCGGAGCAGCTGGAGATCCTCGAGGTGCGGCGCGCGCTGGAGGTCGAATCGGCCCGTCTGGCCGCGACCAGGCGCACTGACGAGGACATCGTGCGCATCGAGGCCGCACTGGCCGAGCGCGACCGCGCTTGGGAGCTGGACGACCCGGACGCCTTCGTCGAGGCCGACCTGGCGTTCCACATGTCGGTGGCGCACGCCACGCACAACCTCGTGCTGATCGACCTCTATGAGGACTTCTCGGCGGCGCTGCGGGCCAGCATCACGGCCGCGGGCACGTCGCTGAACAAGAGCTACATTCCCCACGACGCCATCGCGCGGGCCATCTCCTCGGGCGACGCCACCGCCGCCGAGCGCGCCGGCCACGCCTGCATGGAGCACATTCTCATCGCGCTCACCGAAGGCGAATGATCCTGCGGCTCAGCCGAGCCGCAGCGACATCACCAAATAGCGGAAGCTGGGCTGCGCGTCCCCCGGAACATCCTGGATCAGCGCGGCCCTGGTCGGTGACTCCATGTTGATGCGGGCCAGGTCGGTGTCGATGCCGGTCAGGCCGTCGAGGAGGAACTGCGACTGGAAGGCGATCTGGATGTCGTCGCCGCGCAGCTCACACTCGACCACCTCGGAGCCGCGGCCGATGTCGCCGCCGCCGGCCTGGATGCGTACGTGGCCCTGACTGAACGACAGCCGGATCGCGGTGTTGCGCTCGGCCACCAGCGCCACGCGCTTGATGGCGTTGACGAACGCCGTCACCGGCACATCGGCCCTGATCGACCAGTCGGCGGTCAGCCTGGTGCGGTAGTCGATGAACTGCTCGTCGAGCAGGCGGACCGTGGTGCTGCGGCCGACGCTCTCGAAGCCCGCGACGCCGTCGCCCAGGGCCATCGCCACCTCGCCCCCGCGTAGCGTCTTGGCCACGTCGACCAGCACGCGGGCGGGCACCATGGCGGACACGGCGACGTCGGGCGCCACCGGGCGCCAGGTGAGGTCGCGGGCCGCGATGCGGTAGCGGTCGGTGGCCGCCATCGTCAGCGACTCGCCCTCGATGTCGACCCTGATGCCGGTGAGCATCGGCAGCGTGTCGTCGCGGCTGGCCGCGGGCGCGACCTGGCCCACGGCCGAGGCGAAGACGCCACCGCCGATGGCGCCGATGCTCGGCGGCATCGTGGGCATGGTCGGAAAGTCTTCGACGGGCATCGTGATCAGGCCGAACTCGGCGCTGCCGCAGGTCAGGACCGCCTCTTGCCCCTCGGTGACGATCTCGACGTCCTCGGCGGGCAGGCTGCGGCTGATCTCCGCCAGCAGGCGGCCGGGGATGAGCACCTGGCCCTCCTCGGCCACGTCGGCCTCGATCCTGGCCTGAGCCGAGACGTCGTAGTCGAACGCGGACAGGCTCAATTCCTCGTCGGCCCCCAGCAGCAAGCCGGAGAGCACGGGCACCACAGGGCGACTTGGCAGGACTCTGGCGGCCCATGCCACCGCGTCCGCCAGAACATCGCGGTTTACCCGGATCTTCACCTGACCCACCCTTTCGTGTCGCTGCCTCCTATGAAAGGTAGCCGGTGCCACCGACAATGCGGACTATCTGCTGTTGAGGTAGGCGAGCACCGCCAGGACGCGGCGGTTGTCGTCGTCGGAAGGCCCCAGACCCAGCTTGGCGAAGATGCCGGCCGTGTGCTTGGCCACCGCGCTCTCGCTGAGGTAGAGCCGCTGGGAGATGGCCGCGTTGGACCGCCCTTCGGCCATCGCCTCCAGCACCTCCCGCTCGCGTGGCGTGAGGGCGGCCAGCGGTTCGTTGCGGGCGTTGCTGGCCAGCAGCTTGGCGATCACCTCGGGGTCCATCGCGGTGCCGCCCTCGGCGACCCGGCGAACGGCGTCGATGAACTGCTCGGCGTTGAACACCCGGTCCTTGAGCAGGTAGCCGATCGCACCCGACCCGTCGGCCAGCAGTTCGCGCGCGTACAACTGCTCGACGTGCTGTGACAGCACCAGGATCGGCAGCCCGGGCACCTGCTTGCGGGCCGCCAGCGCGGCCTGCAGGCCCTCGTCGGTGAAGGTGGGTGGCAGCCGTACGTCCACGATCGAGACGTCGGGGCGCAGCTCGATCAGGCCCTTGAGCAGCTCGGGCCCGCTCTCCACAGCGGCCACGACCGTGAAACCGTGCGCCTGGAGCAGGTGAACCAGGCCGTCCCTGAGCAGGTAGAGGTCTTCGGCGATGAGAACGCGGTTCATCGGTTGAACCATAGACGGCGGGGTGTCGCCTCGGCCAGCCAGCGCTCCCTGTTGTGGCAGGCCGGGATCAGTACGGCCATCAGGTACATGGCGCCGCCCAGTGTGATCATGAACAGGATGCACGGCCACTGCCAGGGCTCGGGCAGATACAGCGCGAGGAACCACGCCTTCTCCTCCATGCCGAAGACCTTGAAGATGGCCGCCACGATCCCCTGCGGGAACAGCGGGCACCAGGATGTCAGCCAGAGCATGGCCACCACGGCGGCCTTCCAGCGGGGCAGTTTGGGCAGGCTGCCCGCCCAGTGCTGCGGCAGCACCTTGGGCATGTTCATGGTCACCGTGGTCGGCCCGCCGGGCGGGCTGCTCAGGGCCAGCACCCCGTCGAAGGCCGCGAGCCGCCGCTCGATGCCCATCAGGCCGGTGCCCTTGCTCGGGTCGGCGCCGCCCATGCCGTCGTCGGTCACGGAGATCCGCAGGTCGGGGCCATTGCTGCTGATGTCGATCGTGGCCGTGGCGGCGCCGCCGTGCCTGGCTGCGTTGGACAGCAGCTCGCTGACCGCGAAGTAGGCGGCGGCCTCCACCGGCGGCTCCGGCCGGTGCGCCAGCTCGACGTCCACGCTCACCCGTAACGGGCTGTCGATGGCCAGGGCTCGGACGGCGTCGCCCAGCCCGCGTTCGGCCAGGACCGGCGGATGGATGCCGCGGATGACCGTACGCAGCTCGGTCAGCGTCTCCGAGGACGCCTCCTTGGCCTTGCTCAGCAGCGCCTTGGCCGCGGCCGGGTCGGTGTCGACGAGCTGCTCGACCGCGCCGAGCGTCATGCCGATCGCCACCAGCCTGGCCTGCGTGCCGTCGTGCAGGTCGCGTTCGATCCTGCGCATCTCGGCGGCCTGCGTGTCGGCGGCGAGGTTGCGTACGCGCTGGAGATGGCTGACCTGCCCGGCCAGGCGGCTCGCGGCGGTCGCGGCCAGGACCAGGTCGGTCCACAGGCTGTAGAGGCGCAGCCCGCGGTCGGGCAGCAGCAGGAACAGCGGCAGCAGACACAGCTTGACCACCGGGTCCAAGAGCAGCCAGACGCAGTCGCGCCAGGTCGCCGGGTCGGTGATCATCCACTTCCACCGGTCGTTCCAGGCCGGCACTCGCGGCGACTTGTACAGCGTGCGGTTCGACCGGTACATCCCGTCGGCCTGCCGCTGTGGGGGCGGCGGCTTGGGCAGGTACGGCGAGTCGATCCGGCTCCCCGTCCACTCCCCGACCAGCCCTCTCGTGTGCTCGGCCAGCCGTCGGACCAGCCGGACCTGCAGCGGGAGGAGAGGGACCACGCCGAGGCCGAAGGCCAGGACGAGCATGGTGAAGGAGGCGGCGACGGCGGGCACCTCGACGAGGATCAGCGCCAGCAGCACCGCGGTCTGGCCGTACCTTCTCAACATGGCTCCAGTGTGCGCGAGCCGGAGCTTCCCGAACATTGCACCTAGATACACCTTTGCCGGGTACCCAGCCCGATTCCCCGCGCGAGCCGGGATTCCTAGCGTCGAAGGCATGAAAATCATCGAGGTCAGGAACCTCCACAAGCGGTATCCCGACCATGTGGCGGTGGACGACGTGTCGTTCGAGGTGTCGGATGGCGAGATCTTCGGCATCCTCGGCCCGAACGGCGCCGGCAAGACCACGAGCGTTGAGTGCGTCGCGGGGTTACGCACTCCCGATCGTGGCACCGTACGCGTGACCGGGATCGACCCCCAGCAGGACAGGGACGCGCTGCGCCGGGTGCTGGGCACGCAGCTGCAGAGCGCGGCGCTGCCCGACAAGATCAAGGTGTGGGAGGCCATGGACCTCTACGCCTCCTTCTACCCGGATCCGGCTGACTGGTCCGAGCTGCTCGAACGCGTCGGGCTCGGCGACAAGCGGGGCACGCACTTCGGCAAACTCTCCGGCGGCCAGCGGCAGCGCCTGTCCGTCGCGCTGGCGCTGGTGGGCAGGCCCCGCGTCGCGGTGCTCGACGAGCTCACCACCGGGCTCGACCCGCAGGCCCGCAGGGACACCTGGGAGCTGATCGAGCAGGTACGCGACTCCGGCGTGACGATCGTGCTGGTCACCCACTTCATGGAGGAGGCCGAGCGGCTCTGCGACCGCGTCGCGCTCATCGACGCGGGCCGGGTCGTCGCCACCGACTCGCCGGCGGGGCTGATCGCCCAGGTCGGTGGCGCGCAGCGGCTGCGATTCCGGCCGACCGGGCCCTTCTCCGACGATCTCCTGCTGGCTCTGCCCGAGGTGACCGAGGTCGCCAGGAGCGGACAGCAGGTCGTGGTGACGGGCACCGGCGATCTCGCCTCCGTCGTCATGCTGACGCTCGCCAACCACCAGATCGTCCCCGGTGACCTGCGCATCGAGCAGGCCACGCTGGACGACGCGTTCCTCGCGCTGACCGGAAGGAAGCTGTCATGAGGAAGATCCTCCTCGTCGAGACCAAGCTGCACCTGCGGCAGTGGCCCAACATGATCTTCACCATCGGCCTGCCGCTCGCCCTGCTGCTGGGGCTCGGCAGCCTCCCCGACCTGGCCAAGCCCAATCCGGGGATGGGTGGGGAGCGGTACATCGACACCCAGCTACCGGCGCAGATGACGTTGCTGGCGGTGCTGACGCTCGCCTGTTCGGTGCTCCCGGCCGTCCTCGTCACCTATCGCGAGCAGGGGGTGCTCAGGCGGATGTCGACGACGCCCGTGGCACCGGGGCGGCTGCTGGCCGCCCAGCTCATCATCAACCTGGTCGTCGGCACCGTGTCGGTCTTCCTCCTGGTGGTGCTCGGGTACGTGGTGCTCGGCGCCGCGATGCCCAAGCAGTTCCCCGGTTTCGTGCTGGTCTTCCTGCTCGGCTCAGCCGCGCTGCTGGCCCTGGGGCTGGTGATCTCCTCGATCGCGCCGACGGGCAAGTCGGCGCCGGGGATCGGGTCGGTGGTGATGTTCCCGCTGATGTTCGTGGCGGGGATGTGGATCCCGCGCGAGGCCATGCCGGACGCGCTGCGCGCGGTGAGCGACTATTCGGTGGCCGGGCCGTTCGCCCAGGCGCTGCGCGACACCTGGGCGGGCCACGCGCCGCAGCCGCTGCACCTCATCGTCATGGCCGCCGGGCTGCTGGCCTTCGGCGGGATCGCGATTCGGTTGTTCCGCTGGGAGTAGCGCTAGGACCAGACGGGACGGGCGCCCGTGACGTTCAGCATCACCGAGTAGAGCGAGGTCGAGGCCGCGATGAACATCCTGTTGCGCTTGAGCCCGCCGAACACCAGGTTGGCGATGGAGTCGGGCAGATGAAGCCGGCCGATCAGCGTCCCGTCGGGGTCGTAGCAGAGCACCGCCTTGCCCGCCGCCGCCCACACGCGGCCCTTGTCGTCCAGTCGCATGCCGTCGAAGGTGTCGCCGTCGGTCCCCTGCGCGAAGACCTTGCCGCCCGAGAGCGTGCCGTTGTCGTGCACGTCGAACAGGCGTATGTGCGTGCGGCGGGTGTCGGCGATGTAGAGGCGGGACTCGTCCAGCGAGAAGGCCAGGCCGTTGGGCCGGTCGAAGTCGTCGGCCACCCGGGCCACCTCCCCCGTCACCGGATCGACGCGGTAGACGTGACAGCCGTCGATCTCGGGATCGGCCCGGTGGCCCTCGTAGTCGCTGTCGATGCCGTAGGCGGGGTCGGTGAACCAGATGGAGCCGTCGGAGCGGACGACCGCGTCGTTCGGGCTGTTGAGCCGCTTGCCCTGCCAGCGGTCGGCGATCACGGTGATCGAGCCGTCGGCCTCGGTGCGGGTGACCCGGCGCGCGCCGTGCTCGCACGAGATCAGGCGGCCCTGGCCGTCGAGCGTGTTGCCGTTGACGTAGCCGGCGGGCTGCCGGAACGGGCCCACGACGCCGGTCATCTCGTCCCAGCGCAGCATCCGGTCGTTGGGGATGTCGCTCCACACCAGGAACCGGCCCGCCGGGAAGTAGACGGGCCCCTCGGCCCAGCGGGTGCCGGTGTAGATCCGCTCGACCAGGTCGTCGCCGCCGACCGCGGCGAAGCGCTCGTCCAGCACCTCAAACTCCGTGGGGATCGTGCTGGATGGTGTTCGGTAAATTGGCTCCATAGTCGAATAGCATACTGTTATGGATGAGATCGACAAGATGCTGATCGGCCTGCTTCAAGAGGATGCCACGCGGTCGTACGCGGCTCTGGGCCAGGCCGTTGGCCTGTCGGGCGGGGCGGCGCACGAGCGGGTGCGCAAGCTGCGCGAGCGTGGCGTGATCAAACGCACCACGATCGAGGTGGATCCGGTGGCGCTCGGGCGGGGCGTGGTGGCGTACGTGCTGGTCGACGGCGGCACCTGGATGGGCGACGCCGCCGCGCGGCTGGCGGCGATCGCGCCGGTCGAGGAGGCTCATGTCATCGCGGGGCCCGCCTCGATTCTGCTCAAGGTCCGTACGACCGACACGCGGGAATTACAGCAGGTGCTGCGGCAGGTGTTCGAGGTCGACGGCGTGACCGGGACCCAGACGGTCGTCGTGCTGGAGACGTTCTTCGAACGGCCCGTGCACGTGGAATAGGGTGCTCAGATGGCGATTTTTGCGCAGATCAGCGACGTGCACATCGGGGGCTCCGACGAGAGTGTCGAGCGCGCACGGCAGGTCCTGCGGCACCTGCGCACGCTGCGGCTCGACGCCGTCCTGGTCACTGGCGACATCGCGGACCACGCTCTGCCGGAGGAGTACGCGATCGCGGACGAGCTGTTCCGTGGCGAGCTGCCGCTGGCCGTCTGCCCGGGCAACCACGACTCGGTGCCGGCGTTCGAGAAGCTGCTCGGCCCCGCCAACCAGGCGCTCAAGCTCGACGACGTGACGATCGCCCTGGCCGATTCGAGCGTGCCCGGCCATCACCATGGCTATCTGGCCGACGAGACGCTGGCCTGGCTCGACGAGGTGCTGTCGGAGCGGCCTGACGTCCCGGCGTTCGTGGGGATGCACCATCCGCCGATCGAGCTCGGCATCCCGTACGTCGACAAGATCCGGTTGCGTGAGCCGGAACGGCTGGCGGACCTGCTGTCACGGCACCCGAACGTGGCCGCGGTGCTGACCGGCCACGCGCACACCGCCGTGTCGGCCCGCTTCGCCGGACTGCCGCTCGTCGTCGCGCCCGGCGTCATCTCGACCGCCCTGACGAGCGTGGAGACCGACGCGGAGTTCCCTGTCTCGTACGACCTGCCGCCCGCGTACGCGCTGCACATCTTCGACGGCGGACGGCTCGTCACCCACTTCCGCCCGGTAATCCTCAACTATTCTTGAGGTTATGACCAAGGTGGCATGGAACTCCAAGGAGCTGACGGTCGGCCAGCTCGCCGAGCGCAGCGGCGTGGCCGTGTCGGCGCTGCACTTCTACGAGGCCAAGGGGCTCATCGGGAGCCGCCGCACCGCGGGCAACCAGCGGCGCTACACGCGTGACACGTTGCGCCGGGTCGCGTTCGTCCGCCTGTCGCAGCGGCTGGGCATCCCCCTGCGGACCATCAAGGACGCGCTGGCCGAGCTGCCGGAGGGGCGTACGCCCACCCGTGCCGACTGGGCGCGGCTGTCGGCGACCTGGCGGGGCGAGCTTGACGACCGGATCGAGCAGCTCCAGCGGCTCCGCGACGACCTCACGGACTGCATCGGATGCGGGTGCCTGTCGCTCGACCGGTGCGCGCTGGCCAACCCGCACGACCAGCTGGGCAACGAGGGGCCGGGCGCCAGGCGCATCGACACGCGGCTCACCCCGCCTCAGCAATGCTGCCCGCCGTCCTCGCAGGCCCGCTAGGTCACTTCTTGGCCGGGGGGACGATCAGGGTCGGCCGGTGGGCGTGGTGCAGCACGTGGTTGGAGACGCTGCCCAGCAGTACGGAGCGCACGCCGGCCAGTCCTCGCGATCCGGTGACGACCAGCGACGCGTCGACCTCGTCCGCGACGTCCACGATCGTCCGCCAGATCGACTCGTTGTCGGCCACCGCCCGATAGGTCACGTCCGCGAGCCCCGAGGCGATCGCCAGCTCGGCCCCTTCCTTGGCGTACTGCTCGGCCTGGATCCGCCACTCCTCACCGGAGTCGGAGACGACCCCGGCACCGGCCAGTGGATACCTCTTGATCTGCACGAGCAGCGGCTCCCACACGGTCACGACGAGCGTGGGCTCGGCGGCCAGGTGCTTGGCCGCGAACTCGATCGCGGCGCGCGAGTCGGCCGAGCCGTCGTAGGCGACGAGGATGGTCATGGCGTGCTTCCCTTCGCTTTTCGCTTGAAGCTCACTCCCTTGTTGCAGCAGCGGGACGATCAGCCGTGATTCCGCGAGCCGTTGTCTGTTGTGTCACACCTGGAGGGTTCTTGTGATACTTCCCCGCGTGCCCCGGCTCGACATCGACGGCGTCCTGCGCCTGCTCGACGTCCCGTTCACCTTTGAAGGCCCGTGCCCCGGCGGCCAGGTCGGTGCCGCGTACGTGCGCTGGCCCGACGGCCACCGGTCAGTGCTCACCCGCGGGCCCGACGTGAGCGCGCTGCTGGAGGTGGCCCGCGCGGCGGGTGTCCCGGCGCCGCGGTACGAGCTGGTGCGCCCGCCGATCGTGGTGCAGGAGCTGCTGCCCGGCTCGCCCCCGGGCCAGCCCTCCCCGCGCACGATCGAGTCGATGCTCGACGTCAACCGGCGCTGCCGTGGCCTGCTCGCCGGCCGTACGGACCTGCCTGGGATGGCGCTCTTCCTGCGCGCCGACGGGCCGGGCTTCTGCCTGCACGAGCCGCTGCGGACGTACGACAGCCGCACGCGGCGCCTGCTCGACCAGGTGGAGGAGGTCGGCGCCGCCCTCCCCGAGCGGCTGGACGGCGACGACCTCGTCCACACCGACTTCCACCCCGAGAACGTGCTGGTCGACGAATCGGGCACGGTCACCGGGGTGATCGACTGGGACGGCGCCACGCGGGGTGACGCCGACTTCGACCTCGTCACGCTGCGCTTCGACCTCACGCACCGTGCGCCGGAGCTGGCTCGCCTGCTCGACGATCGGCTCGACGAGCAGGTGGCCCTGGTCTGCTGGGCCCACATGAGTCTGCGGATGGTCGACTGGGCGATCCGGCACTTCACCGCCGCCGAGGTCACCGTCTGGCTCGACGTCGCCGAACGCCTCCGGCCGATCTGATCGGAAACGCTCCGCGTCCTTCGGTCCAAGTACAGATGTAAGGGCGAACGACGAAGGGAGCGAGGCCTGTGCGCCTCAACGAAGACCCCGAGGCTTTTGAGGCCTTTTATCGTCGCCATGTCGATGGCGTCATGCGGTTCGTCGTACGCCGGGTGAGCGATCCTCATCTGGCCGCCGATCTGACCGCCGACATCTTCCTGGCGGCCCTGGACTCCGGGCACACCTACCGCCCCGGCCGGGGCAGCGAGACCGCTTGGTTGTACGGCGTGGCGCGCAACGTCGTGTCCGCCCAGTATCGACGCACGGCCCGCGAGACGAAGGCGACCAGCCGCATCGCGGGCAGGCGAATGATGGACGACCACGATCTCGACCGGATGGAGGAACGGATCGACGCCGAGCGCCAGATGCGCCGCGCCCTGGAGGCCATGGGCAAGCTGCCCGAGGGCGAACGGGCCGTACTGGAACTCGTCGCGATCGATCAGCTCACCGTCAAGGAGGCCGCTGCGGCCTTGGGCATCAACGGGGTGACCGCACGAGTCCGGTTGCATCGGGCCAGACGCGCCCTCGAAGACGTCGCTTCGTCATCGGCTATGTATGTGGAGGGACAGGCATGAGCAACTTCGAGGAGCGCCTGCTCAGCGCGCTCAAGGACGACATCGCCGCCCGGAAGGCGGACATGGTCGTCGAAACGCCGGTGCGCCGCCGCCGGATCGTGGGACTGGCCGCCGCGGTGGCGGCGGCCACGGTGGTGGCCATCAACGTGTACGGCGGAGCGGCCGCTCCCGCCTTCGCCGTGACCAAGAGCGCGGACGGGTCGGTCGAGGTGCGGATCAACGAGTTCCGCGACCCGGACGAGTTGGCGGCCAAGCTCGCCGCGGCGGGAGTGACGACGGTGGTCGACTACCTGCCGGCGGGCCAGACCTGTAAGCAGCCCCGAGGGGAGCACGGGGCCGGCTACGGGCGGGCCGAGAACGGCATCGGCGTCGGGAGGGACGGCACGGGGATCGTGTTCCGGATCGGCAAGGGGCAGGTGGCGGACGGGCAGACGCTGGTCCTGGCGGTCTCCGTCGACCAGGCGGACAAGCCGCCCATCGCGACCTCGCTGGAGGTGGTCAGGGGGGCGGTGGCGCCCTGCGAGGCGACCCCGTTGAACCTCCCCCCGACCTCCGGCTCCACCGGCGACGGCCCGTCCACCGACGAGAAGACGGGCGAGGGGCCCGGCCAGACCACCAACGGCGGCTGACTGGCCGGGTGTGCTCCTACCGGGCGGCGGGAAGCAGGGACAGGGCCTTGGCCATCGCCGGGTCGCGGCCCTTGCGCAGGTCCTTCGCGGTCAGTGGCAGGTAGTGGTCGGGCGCCACGCCGATGCCGTTGATCAGTTCGTGGTCGGCGCCCACCTGGTAGGCCGCGGGCAGGGTCAGGAGGCTTCCGTCGTCCAGCGTGAACATACCGGCGGATCCCGACACCATGCCCGACGTGCGCGACCCGATCAGCGGCCCGACCTTGAGGTCCTTGACCGCAGCGGAGAAGGCGTCGCAGGCCGAGGCGCAGATGCCGTCGGTGAGCACGGCCAGGGGCAGACCGAGCAGCGGGACCGCGTCGTCGGTGCGGTTGGGTGTGCACGTGCCGTCCGGGGCGCAGTCGTAGCTGTGCACCTTGCCGTGTACGAAGCCGCTGAGCAGCTTGACGACCTCGGCGGGCGAGCCGCCGTTGGTGCCGCGCAGGTCGAGGACGATGCCACGCAGCTTCTTGTCCGCCCGCAGCTTCTTGTCTGCCCGCAGTCCGGCGATGGCGGCCAGGACCTGGTCGGCGGTCCCGGGCTGGAAGTTGGTGAGCTTGACCGCGGCCACGTCGCCGTCGACCCGGCGGGCCGTCACCGGCCGCGTCGTGGGCGTGAACAGCTTCGGCCGCAGCGTCGTCTTCCTGACGCGGCCGGTTGACGGGTCGAGCAGCGCCAGCCGTACCGGGGCCGGCTGGTCACTTGAGTATTCGGGGTTGAGCAGGTTCATGGCGCCGCTGGACAGGACACCGTCCACGAAGACGGGCGCGCCGTTGACGGACTGCACGATCTCGCCCGGACGGATACGGGCGGCGGCGGCCGGGCCGCCCTGCACGGCGTTGACGAACAACGGGGCCACCGCCTTCTGCGGTGCCCGGTACGTGATCGAATAGCCGGGCGAGGTGGTGAAGCCGAGGCCGTAGGCGTCGCCCGGCTTGCCGGGCGGTTGCGCTCGGCGGCCCCACTGCGAGTGATTGTCGTGCAGGCTGCCCACCATGCCCTTGATCGTCGCTCCGGCCACGGCCTGCCGGAGCGTGGCGTCGTCCGGCAGATCGGCCATCAACCGCTCGTACCCGGCCGCGAACGTGTTCAGGTCGGTCGTGCGGTTCCCGGTCAGCGGCGGCATGGTGGCGTCGGGCCGGTCGGTGCCGCGGCGGTTCAACTCCTCGGTGAGACCGGCGAACCCGGCCGCGAGCACCGCCCGGTGGTCGAGTCGCTCGCGACCGTAGAAGGCGGTGAAGATGCAGTCGTACGCCTGTTTGATGGTGCTCAGGCCGGTGGCGACGGGCTGGTCCGGCTTGGCGCCGCACGCGGAGGCGGCGGTCCGTACGGCTGCCTCGGTCCGCACGGTCGCCACGGCGCCGGACGTCGCCAACGTCAGGACGCCGGTGCAGGCCAGCACGGGTAGGAGGGAACGCTTCACGCTGATGTGTCTCCTTCACGTATCGCGGTCGACTATTGACCGGGACAGAGCACGGCTTCCGCGGCCGCGTTGATGGCGTCACCGACGGCCATGGCCTGCTCGTTGTCGATCTTCAATGTGGCGGCCACCGCGAACTGAACCCGGCCGTCGGTCGAGGAGAAGGTGACGGAGTTGATCCCGGGCATGCCGCCCGCGGCCGCCGCGACCGTTCCGCCGCACAGGCTGGGCCGCGGCCGCGGCGGTTGCAGGTCCGGCGGCAGCAGCTTGCCCTGGTTGAGCGCGCGGTAGAAGGCGCTGACGTCGTGCGCGGTGGAGATCGCTCCTTCGGCGCCGATGGTGGCGTTGAGCCGGTCGACGTCGCGCGGCCTGCCCTTGGCGTCGGGGTAGTAGCCGTGTCCGTGCGGACCCTTGATCTGGTCGGAGACCTTGGTGGCCAGATAGGTGTGCTTCATGCCGAGCGGGGTGAACAGGCGCCGCTTGAACTCGGTGGCCCGATCGTGGCCGGTCAGCTTCTCGATGATCATGCCGAGGAGGACGTAGTTGGTGGTGGAGTAGAGGTATTCGCCCGGCTCGCCCTTGCGAGGTACGGTACGTGCGGCCTTCACCAGGTCGATCGGCTTGTAGGCGGTGGTGAAGTCGAATACGTCGAACTTCCCGCTCTCGATGAAGTCGGGGATGCCGGAGGTGTGGCGGATCAACTGCTGCACGGTGATCTCGTCGGCCCGATCCACATAGTCGTACTTGGCCATGTCGGGCAGGACGGCGCTGAGTTTGTCCTCCAGGCCGAGCTTGCCTTCCTTGACCAGTTGCAGGACGATCGTGGCCTCCATGAGCTTGGTCTGGGACGCGATGCGGTAACGGGAGTCCGGGGGGATGCGTCCGCCCTTGCCGCCGATCAGGCGTGAACCCGCCGTCCCCTGGCCCACCTGCTTGCCGTCGACGTACACCTGTCCGATGGCCCCCACCACGCCGTCGGTCTTCGCCACGTTCTCTATCGCCTGCTGGACGTCTCCCAGCTTGACCTGGTCGGCGGCGGCCGCGGGTCCTGTGACGCTCAATGCCAGCACCGCGCACGCCAGCCCGGCCATGCCGGCTGCTCTGCCACGCCTCATGGTCGATCACCCTTTCCTGACGGGACTTCAAGGGCGACCAGATCTACCGGCCGGCATCGATGGGTGGCCGATCGGCGACCCATATCCGTTCCATATGCGGGCGTTGGGATACTGCCCGGATGCGCGTGCTCTTGGTGGAAGACGAGCAACCCCTCGCCGGGTACATCGAGGCCGGGCTGCGCAAGCACGGCTTCACCGTCGACGTCGCCCTCGACGGGCAGACGGCTCTGGACAAGTGCGAGATCACGCCGTACGACGTGGTGGTCCTGGACCGGGACCTGCCGGTCGTGCACGGCGACGCGGTGTGCCGCCGGCTCGCCGAGCAGGGCAGGTCGCGGGTGCTGATGCTGACCGCGTCCGACGCCGTGGAGGACCGGGTGGGCGGGCTGATGCTGGGCGCGGACGACTACCTGGGCAAGCCGTTCGCGTTCTCCGAGCTGGTCGCGCGGGTCCACGCCCTGGTACGGCGGAGCGCGCCGGCCCGCCCGCCGGTGCTGCGCGCCGCCGGTGTGGCCCTGGATCCGGCCCGGCGTAGCGCCGAGCGGGACGGGCGGCTGCTGAGCCTGACGCCCAAGGAGTTCGGTGTGCTCCAGCAGCTGCTGGCCGCCGACGGTGCCGTGGTCAGCGCGGAAACCCTGCTGGACAAGGTGTGGGACGAGTACGCGGACCCGTTCACCAACGCGATCCGGATCACCGTCGGCACGCTGCGCCGCAAGCTCGGCGACCCGCCACTGATCGAAACCGTCACCGGCGCCGGCTATCGGATCGGACCGTGAAACTGACCGCCCGGGCTCGGCTCGCGTCGCTGCAGACCGCCCTGGTGCTGGCCGCCGGCGCCGCGCTGACCGGGTTGACCTACCTGCTGATGCGGCGCCGCGCGATCTTCACCCGCCTGGACCCGATCGGCACTCCCACGCCGGACGGGCTGCTCACTCTCGCCGACCGGGTGCAGGCCGACACCCTTTCCGCGCTGGTGCCCCAGGCCGCTCTGGCGCTCATCGTGGTGACCGGGCTGGCCGCCGTACTGAGCTGGCTGGTGGCCGGTCGGGTGCTGCGACCGATCCGCGTGATCTCCGCCACCGCCCGGCGCCTGTCAGCCGAGAACCTCACCGAACGGGTCCCGGTCACCACCCCCGCTGACGAGCTGTCGGCGTTGGCGGGCACGGTCAACGGGATGCTGGACCGCATCCAGCGCGACGTCGCCGAGCGGGACCGGATCCTGGACAGCCAGCGGTTGTTCACCGCCAACGCCGCCCACGAGCTGCGTACACCGCTGACCACCGCGCGTACCGCGATCGACGTCACCCTGGACGGAGACCCCAGCCGTGCCGAGCTGCTCACGATGGCCGGCGACGTACGCGGTGCCGTCGAGCACATGCAACGCGTCCTGGACGGGCTGCTGCTGCTGGCCCGCAGCCAGGCCGGGCTCGGCGCGCGGGAACCGGTCGACCTGGCCGCTGTCGCGGCCGGCGCCCTCGACGCCGCCGGAGCACGGGCGGCAGCCGCCGGCGTCGCCGTACGATCCGAGCTCCGGCACGCACCGGTCACCGGCGAACCCGTCCTGCTGGAACGGATGATCGGCAACCTGGTCGACAACGCGGTCCGCTACAACCGGGCGGGTGGGGACCTGGTCGTCGACACGGGTACGGCGGGCGGGCGCGCCATCCTGCGGATCTTCAACACCGGCCGGGAGATCCCGCCCGGCGAGGCGGAGACGCTGTTGGAACCGTTCGTGCACGGACAGGGGACCCGCGTCCGTACTGACGGCTTGGGGCTGGGGCTGTCGATCGTGCGCGCGGTCACACTCGCCCACCGAGGACGGATCGCGGTCACCGCCCGCACCGGCGGCGGCCTCGACATCACCGTCGACCTCCCGCGAAGCCCGATGACGTCCCAACGCCGGAATTGTTAGATCTCGTGCCGGTCAGAACTGGTAGCGGAGTATCCGCGCTCCCTGCCGTGACAGGGCCGTGCTGCGGGCGGTGAGCCGGGTGAGTGCGCGCAGCGGCTGTGGGAACCGCGCAACTTCAGGTGCGCGGGTCAGCATTTCCTCTTCGACCAGTTCGAGGCCGGCGCCCCAGTTCTCGGGTTCGTGTGGGTCGTCGAAGCCCTGGGCGGCCTTGATGCCGAGTGCCTTGATGGTCGGGTGGTACTTCATGGCCCATGCGGCGAATCGCGTGTAGCCGTTGATCGCGAGCTCGCCCGATGGGAAATGGGCGGTCAGCTCGCGGGTCATGTGCTGGAAGGAGTCGCCGGGCATGAACGGGAGCAGTCCCTCGGCGATGATCACTGCTGGGCGGTCGCCGGGGATGGTGTCCAACCAGCCGGGTTCGGTGAGGTCGGCTGCGATCACATGGGAACGGCCGGGCAGGCACTCGGATCGGAGATCGACGACCTCCGGGAAGTCGATGTCGTACCAGTCGACGTCCGGGGACGGAGCGCAGCGGACCATCCGGGTGTCGAGGCCGCAGCCCAGATCCAGCACCACGCATTCGGGGTGGGCGGCGATGTACGCGCGGACGACGTCGTCGAGTTTCTTGGCGCGCAGTGCGGTGGTGACGACCAGGTTGGGCTTCAGCTTCAGCCGGCGGAAGTCATAGTCGATGGTGTCGGCCAGTTCGGCGGAGAGCGTGTCGCCGAGGATCGGGCTGGGCAGCTTGGCGTCCAGGGCCCTGGCATAGAGGGTGAGCAGCAGCGTTTCCGGGATCAGCCCGAGTTTGGGTTGCCGGCGATGCATGGGCGCTTTCCTTAGCGGCGTAGTGGATGGCGGGCTGCGAGGTTCTGCAGCCAGGTCAGGGAGTCATGGGCGGCCTTGATGCGCTCGACGCGGGGGCCCTCGCCGCCTGCGATGTCGAGCCCTTCGTCGGCGATCTCGCCGAACGCGCTCAGGCTTTCGAGCTTGCGCTGGATGACCTTCTGCCAGGCGTCGTCTTCGATGCGGTAGTAGGCGGTGCGATCGCCGGGCTTTCGTACCTTCTTGACCAGTGCTATGGCCGTGAGGAACCGCATGTTCGAGGTGAGCGACGCGCGGCTGGCCCCGATCACCTCCGCGATCTGACCGGCGGACTGCTCGGCCGGATCGCAGATCATCAGCCACCCGAGGATGCGCCCGGTGATGGGGGGCAGTCCCCATTCCTCGACGCAGAAGGCGGCTACTCGCTCCACCCACCGGAGCAGTCGTTCCTGCTGCTGTTGCCCGGACATGTCGCATCCTCCTTCGTTGATCGCGTGCGGGGCTCATGGTGTCATGGCGGCCACCGACTCGAAGGTAGGTGTCGGGGTGATGTCCGCGAGCCGGGTCCTACGCAGGTAGAGGTCGAACCAGTCGATCGCGAACGCCATCGCCTCCTCCAGGCCCGGGCCGGTATAAAGGCCGAGCACGTCGTGGGGCAGCACCTCCAGCCGCTTGGGTTCGCCGGCCTTGTCGAAGGCGCTCTGCGCCTCCTCGAGCATGTGGTACGGGTCCCACCCACCGTTGGCGATCATCAGCAGCGGCGTCGGCGTCAGGTGCGGCACCCGCGCGCTCTGCCCGCCTTCGTAACGCCGCTGCCAGTCCTCGTCGAGGCTGTCGCGTAGCGCGTGGACGCCGGCCCGGCCCAAGAGGCGGTCCAGGTAACGCCATCCGTCCCACACGCCGATCCGCTCCGGCTGCACCTCGGGGCGGGTTCGCAGGTAGGAGACGGCGCTGCGGAAGTCCTCCACCTGCCGCTCCGGGTAGTCCTGGCCCCGCAGTTCACCGTCGCTGGCACCCACCGTGCGGTAGTCAATGGCCAACACCGCGAACCCAGCCTTGACGAAGTACGGCGCGAAGAATGCCAGGGCCTCCTTGACCATGACCCCGTTGTGTCCGAGCACGCGCAGCGGGTCCCAAGGCTGCTGAAGGTCACGTGTTCCATGGTTGGCCCCTTCTCCACGTTGCTAGCTATTTCAATTATGACTGAAATAGCTAGCACTGTCAACCGCAGTGGGAAGGGCAACGCGCTCGGGAGGGCAGCTTGACGTTGAGAGCGGGAACGCTCATCGACAAGCGCAGCACCGTGGTCCGCGAGACCGGCACCGCCAGCCGGACAGGACTGCCGACCAGGACCACGATCAGCGTGGGTGCGAGAGCCAGGCGTTCCAGTCCTGTCTCTGTGGAAGCCGAGTGCAGAAGATCAGGTGGAGGAATGATCTGACGGCCCGTGCCGCTGCTCCAGCCGCGTGGCACCGGCTGACGGCACCACGCGTCGTTCAGAAGGGAGCCCGGCCGAGCTGTGTGCGCTCGGGCAGCATGACCGGGTCCTCGCCGGCCCGCCTCAGCACGGTCCTGGCGACCAGCGCCCCCATGCCGACGCTGAGCACCGCGCCGGCCGCGAGCGCCGTGACGAACCACGGCGACGCCTCCATGAGGCCCATGGCCACCAGCACCGCCACCGCCGGCCACGCGATCGCAAGCCGTGTCCGTAAATCCTGCTACCAGGGTGTTCGACCGGTGAGAAGATCGGGGGTGCTCCGAATAGCGAACGCAGTACTCACAAGATTGCCGGAACCGCTGCACGCACTTGCGCTGAAGCACCGTGAACTGCTGAAGTTCGCGGCGGTGGGCGGAACGGCGTTCTTAGTCGACAACACGGTGTTCTATGGGCTGAAGCTGACCATCTTGGAACCGAAGCCCGTGACCGCGAAGATCATCGCGGTGCTCGTGGCGACGATCGTGTCCTACGTGTTGAATCGCGAATGGTCGTTCCGGACCAGGGGCGGCCGCGAGCGCCGTCACGAGGCGGCGCTGTTCTTCCTGGTCAGTGGCGTCGGTCTAGTGCTCAGCTCCGCGCCGCTATGGATCTCCCGGTACGCATTTCACCTGGAGACCCCGGATGTGAGCCTGGTGACCCAGGAGATCGCCGACTTCATGAGCGCACAGATCATCGGCACGCTGATCGCCATGGTCTTCCGTTTCTGGGCGCTGCGGAAGTGGGTCTTCCCCGACGAGAAGGCCCAGCCCGGGAGCGTGCGGCTGGCTCCCACTCCCGATTTAACGGACGAGGCGGCTTGATGGCAGCGAATCCAGAAGCCGTTTCGGCGATTGCCGCACTTGCTCGCGGAGTTCCGCGTTTCGGTGTCACATGGGACGACGCTCTACTTCGGGCCCACGACACGGACCAGAGAGAACGGCACGGGTCGAGCTAGCCATCAGGCCTCACCACTTGTCCCATCCATGATGGCCGAACCAGCGGCCACCGACGTGACGGTACTCGTCGTCGATGGTCTCCGCCTCCGGTTCTCCATGAGGCACCATGAGGAAGCCGGTATTACTGTGAATGGCCCATTCTTCGGTGCCGAGGTAGGCCGAGCCCGGGACCGGTTCCGACTCGACGTAGTGCGGGGCTGAGGAGCACACCCGATACAGACCGACCCACTCGCAGGGCGCGCCGAACCGCGACTGCTCCTTCACCGTCGCGGCATACGCCTCCATCTCGGGAAGAGAGATCGCGAACCTCAGATGAAAAGGCGCGTTCGTGACGAGCGCCAGAATCACGGCCAAGACAATCAGCGGGGCTACCAGCCATCGCCATGGTCGACCGTTGACCTGGCCCTCCAGCGAGGCCGCAATGAGGCGGCCGATGTAGATCAGAACCAGCGGGCCCAAGACGAAGACCCCGAGCAGGAACATCTCGATGTCGTACCAGAACGGCACGCTGGCCCAGTAGAGCACGAGCAGGCATGGGGCCAGCAGCCCGATCAGGAAGATCCACCCCGGCGGCTTGGTGATCATGGAGATCATTGGGACACCTTAGATCGCCGCCTACGCTGACGCCATATCGCCGGTTGGAATACATCAGCCCCCCGGCGACATTCTGGAGCGGGATACGGTAGATCATGGAAATAGGCCGCGATCGCACTATTAATCGATTGTGCGGAATCCGGTTTTTCGGTGTCGTTCCACGCTCCGTGTCGCCTTGATCGTCCCGCACCTGGTGTCATTTCCTCGGCGTTCGGCGAAGGGCTGAGGCTGCCGGGAATACTGGCGGATCGAGTGAGCAAACTGACCTGCGGTCCTGACTCAGTCGAAGTGATGCCCGGCGTGGCGGCGCCTACCTGCGGTGCATCAGATGTGCTGAGCTGGATGGCTCAGGGTGCGGCTCAGCAAAGGCGATGAGAGCGGCAGGCCGCTGCGCACGCGAAGGAGCAGCCCGTGAACGCGGCGCCGGTACGTGGAGGCGATCCGGAGCTGGCTGCTCGCCAAGGCAGCGTGGTGGGCGCTGATGGGCGCGGCCGAGACACTTCTCGGCGCGCTCCTGCATCGCACTCGGCCTCTGCATGTGTTCCGCTGGGCGGCGTTCGCCCTGGTGCTGGTCGGCGGACCGCTCGACCTGCTCGCCGCATGACGGCCCGTAGCTTCGCTGAGTCAGGACACCTGCCAGTCCGCGATTCATGTCGCAAGCGACAGACAGACGACACGGAATCGCGGAGGCTACAAGACGACCCCTAATGCTGGGCCATGTCGACGAAGCGGCTGTAGTGGCCCTGGAAAGCGACAGTGACGGTGGCAGTTGGACCATTTCGATGCTTGGCAACTATGAGGTCCGCCTCACCCGCCCTGGGCGACTCACGCTCGTACGCATCCTCGCGATGGAGCAAAATGACCATGTCCGCATCCTGCTCGATGCTGTTGTGAACGGATATGCCGTTGGCGACGAAGTTGTGTCCGCCCAACACCGTGGCGTCATAGACCGGCTGCTCGCCCAAGCTCTCGATCGAGGCGACCTCGTCCCAAAAGACGTCGTTCGTCGCCAGCATGTCCATCTGAGCGTCGTCCAGAATCGCCGCCACCCGGCCAAGGCGCTCCCTGCCCAGTTCGGCAGAGAACGCCTGATGGGTCATGCCCTTCTCTGTCAGCGCGCCACGGACACGGTCCCAGACTTCGCGCGGAACCGTGTCGAGGTTCGTGTTGCCCTTGGCCGCCCGAAGTTCCGGTATGCAGCGAGCGGCTTGTTTCGCCCGTTCGCCATGCACGCCCACCTCGTCCAGGAAGCGGAGCTGGTTCTCCGAGTCGTAGACGTGGAGCTGGAACCCCGGTCGGTGGTCGCCCTTCTGTGTCGTCTTGATGCGAGTCATCACATTGAACCGAAGGAGCAGCCGCGCAACGTCATCGATCAGGCGGCGGCTCGTCGAGGCGTAGTAGACCCGCGACTGGCCACGCTCTTCGTCCCACCAGACGCATCCGTCGGTCGCCCACAGGTGCCGGAGGAACAGGGCGATCTGCTTCTTCGGCAGGGAGAAGACCCCCTGCGGAATGAACTTCTCGTGGCTGCGGAGGCCGAACAGCCCCAGACCGTCAAGCCAGGCGGCGATGGGGTCGCGCTTGCCGTGTGTGAGCCGGTCGGGGGCGGGGAGCCGGAGCGTGGTGACCCGCGCGGCGGGGGATTCGTCCCGGACCGCACTGACTCCGAAATGCGTGGCCGCTTTCGTGACCGCCTCCAGGCAAGCCTCGTCCTTGCTCGCGTACCGGATCGGCTGCCTCCTGACGAACGAACCGTCTCCGATCATGTGCCCCAGCAGGATGACTTCCTCTTCTGGCCACTCCTGAAGGTCCCGAGGGGGCGGGACGTGGCGCGGGACGGCGAGGCGAGCACCCGGGCCGACCTCCCCCAAGGGGCGCCAGCCGTCGTAGGTCATGAAGGGGTGATTGGCCGTCGCCTTGATCTCCCGACCCGACGTCAGCCGTAGTTTGAAGACCTCCTTCGTGCCACTGGGAAAAACGTGCGTCATGGTGCACTGCACGAGCCGCATGTTCTCGTCCAGGGACCACACGGGGATGTCGCGTGCGCCGGACTCCAGAAGCTCGCCCAATGACGCCTCCGCCCCCGTGTCGGCTCGCAGGACTCGGGTGTCAGCCGTCAGGCATCCCGATTCGCGTAGGTCGCTGACCGCGGGCCGCTTGTCCGTACGCTGCTCGGGGCCTCGGTTGAGCTGGGAGATCGCGATGACCGGCACCTCGAGCTCCTTGGCCAGCAGCTTGATCGCACGGGAGATCTCCGAGACCTCGTTCTGGCGGCTCTCGGTCTTCTTCGGCGAGCTCATCAGCTGGAGGTAGTCGATGACCACGAACCGCAGGTCGTTGCGTTGTTTCAGGCGCCGGCACTTGGCCCGGATCTCCATCATCGACATGTTGGGCGAGTCGTCGATGAACAGCGGCGCCTCGGCCACCTCGCTCATCCGCCGGGCCAGCCGGGTCCAGTCGTCGTCGCCCATCATGCCGGAGCGCATCGCGTGCAGGGCGACCCGGGCCTCGGCCGACAGCAGTCGCATCGTGATCTCGTTGCGCGACATTTCCAGCGAGAAGATGACGGTGGTCATCCCATGCTTGATCGCTGCGGAACGCGCGAAGTCCAGCCCCAGGGTGCTGTTGTGGGTGGGGATGCACGTGCTGCCCGCAAGGTAGAGGTGATCCGCGTTGTCCACCTCGACGCAGCGGACCGGCTGAGAGGGGACCGGCCGCACGTCCACGATGGAGCGAACCCCCGTGGTGAAGTCGATCACGTGGCAGGAATCCGGCTTGGTGCGCAGGACGGCGTGGTAGCCCAGGCTCAGGATGAGCTCGTGAACGTCATGAGCGAGCCGCCGCTCCGCCACGGCGAACTGGATCTGCCCGTCTCCGCCGACGCACCCGTCCGCGTCGAGCAGGCCCGCCAGCAGGTCACGCCGCTGGCTCTCCGACGCGCGCAGGTAGTCAGAGGGGATGTGCTTCTCTTGAAGAACGCCCGAGCCGAGCCGGACACCGAGCGCGTACGGCGGAAGCGGAAGATCCCGCTCATCGAGCGCGAATGCCGCCGACACCTCGACCGCGTGGTCCGCCCCTCGGTCGGCCCGGAAGATCTCCTCCGTGGTCGCCACGCCCCGCGTCGTCCGCCACTGGTGGCCGGCGTCCGCGGTGATCACCGTACCGTCGCTGAACTCCACCTCGTAGCACGGCCTGCCGTGCATGACCTCGGTGGCCGCGACCACCCGGGTCGGCCGGCCGTCGGCCCCCATGAGCTGCTCGCCGACCGCGACCTCGCCCATGGTCGTCCAGCCGGCCGGGGTGGGCAGCGGCGTGTCGAGCGCCAGCGCCTTGCCGATGGCCGGGCGGGCCGCGACGACGATCATCTGGCCCGGGTGCAGGCCGTTGGTGAGCTGGTCGAGGTCCTGGAAGCCGGTGGGCACGCCGACCATCTGGCCGCCACGGCTGCCGATGGCCTCCAGCTCGTCGAGGGCGCCCGGCATGATGTCGGCCAGCGGCGCGTAGTCCTCGGACGTGCGCCGCTCGGTGACCTTGTAGATCTCCGCCTGCGCGCGGTCGACCAGGTCGTCGACCTCTTCGTTCTGGCCGCCGTAGCCGAAGGAGACGATGCGCGTGCCGGCCTCGATGAGGCGGCGGAGGATGGCCTGCTCACGGACGATCTTCGCGTAGTAGCCGGCGTTGGCCGCGGTCGGGACGACGGCCGTCAGCGTGTGCAGGTAGGCGGCGCCGCCCACCCGGGCCATCTCGCCGCGCTTCTGCAGGTCGTCGAAGACCGTGACCGCGTCGGCCGGCTCGCCGCGACCGTAGAGGTCGGTGATGACGTCATAGATCATCTGATGGGCGGGCCGGTAGAAGTCGTCGGACCGGATGAGCTCCACGACGTCGGCGATCGCGTCCTTGGACAGCAGCATGCCGCCCAGGACCGACTGCTCCGCCTCGATGTTGCTGGGCGGCGTGCGCTCGAAACCCGGGCCTCCGCCGCCGTCTTCGTCAATGCTCACCAGCGCCCCCTCAACACCTTGCAGGCGGTCGCACCACCCCCACTTGTAGTCGACCGGTCTGACAGTTTCGCGGGTTCGCGGTGAGACGGCAACGCGGCCTGTGGACAACCCTGTGGTCAAGCTGTGCACTATTCCGCCCAGGGTGTGAAAGTACTGTGGACGGAGCTGTGGATAACTCTGCCCACAATCCACACCCACCGCGCTGACCCGGGAAAACATTGTCCACCGGCTGTGGAGGAAAGAAAGTTGGCTCGACACGCCGTGTAATGGCCATAATGGGTAAATGCCCATTACGTCCCGGGACCGGGAGATCCTACGCCTGGCGGTGCCGGCGTTCGGCGCGCTGGTCGCCGAGCCGCTCTTCCTGCTCGCCGACTATGCCATCGTCGGCCACGGGCTGGGCACCACCGCCGTGGGCGCCCTGGGCGTCGCGGGCACGGTCCTGGCCACGGTGGTGAACCTCTGCGTCTTCCTCGCGTACGGCACGACGGCGTCCGTGGCCCGCCAGAGCGGCGCGGGCAACCACGAGAGGGCGATGCGCAGCGGCGTGGACGGCATCTGGCTCGCGCTGGCCATCGGCGCCGCCCTCATCGTGGTCTGCTGGCCGCTCAGCCCGTGGATCGTCGGCCTGTTCGGGGCGAGCCCGGAGCAGGCCGAGCAGGCCGTGACATACCTTCGCATCTCACTGCTCGGCGCGCCCGGCATGCTCGTCGTGCTGGCCGGGACCGGCGTGCTGCGCGGCCTGCAGGACACGGTCACGCCGCTGGCCGTCGCGGTGGGCTCGTTCGCGCTCAACGCGGGGCTGAACGCGTGGTTCGTGCTCGGACTGCACTGGGGCATCGCGGGCTCGGCCTGGGGCACCGTGCTCGCGCAGACGCTGGGCGCCGCCGTCTACCTCGCCGTGGTGGCCAGGGGCGCGCTGCGGCTCGGCACGCCGCTCACCCCCGGCCTGGCGGGCGTCAGGCAGGCGGGTACGGCCGGCTTCGCGCTGCTCATCAGGACCGCCTGCCTGCGCGTCGTGCTGGTCGTGGCGACCGTGGCGGCCGCCAGGCTGGGCCAGGCCCCATTGGCCGCGTACGCCATCGCCACCCAGGTCTGGACATTGCTGGCCTTCGCCCTGGACGCCATCGCCATCGCCGGCCAGGCCATCACGGGCCGTACGCTCGGCGCCGGCGACGTGGCCGCCACCAGGGCCGCGACCAGGCGCATGGTGCAATGGGGCCTCTGGTCCGGGCTCGCGCTCGGCGTGCTCGTCGTCGCGGCCAGGCCGCTGCTGCCCGGCCTGTTCGACGCCGATCCACAGGTCACGGAGCAACTGCTGGCCGTGCTCTGGCCGGTGGCGCTGTTCCAGCCGATCTGCGGCGTGGTGTTCGTGCTCGACGGAGTGCTGATCGGCGCGGGCGACCAGCGCTACCTCGCGTGGGCGGGCGTGTGGACGACGCTGGCGTACCTGCCCTGCGCCTTCCTCGCCTCGGGATTCGGCATCGTCGCACTTTGGTGCGCGCTCGGGGCGTGGATGATCGCACGTTCGATCACGCTGGTACGGCGGGTGATCGGCACGGCATGGCTGGTGACCGGGGCGTAATCGTCCCGTGCTTGCTGTTGCGGGTGTGGTAAGGCACTGTGGGCGAGTCGCACGAGCGGGGTGTGCCTTGTCCACGATTCTCCGACGCCTGCCGCCCGACGCGGCAACCGGGCTACGCACCGGCGCGCGCCACAGCCTCGCCGAGCTCTACCGACCGGCCGACCTGGTCGTGCTCGGGCTCGGCGTGATGATCGGCGCGGGCATCTTCAGCATCGCCGGTCAGCAGGCCGCCACCATGGCGGGCCCCGGCGTGATCCTGTCGTTCATGATCGCCGGGATCGCCTGCCTGCTGGCCTGCCTGTGCTACGCCGAGCTGTCGTCCACGATGCCGACCTCGGGCAGCGCCTACACCTTCACCTATGTCATCTTCGGCGAGGTATGGGCGTGGATCATCGGCTGGGCGCTGATCCTGGAGCTGGAGCTGGCCGCCGCCGTGGTGGCCAGGGCCTGGGCCATCATCACGGTCCGGGCGATCACCGGGTTCGGGGTGCGCCTGCCGTACCAGAACGTGGTCGAGGACGTGTTCGTGCTGCTCATCCTGGTGGCGCTCACAGGCACCGTGGCGCTCAACGCGCGGGTCGGGCTGCGGGCGCTGTGGGTGATGGTGGCGGCCAAGCTGCTGGCCATCGGGGCGGTCATCGTCGTCGGGGCGCGATACGTCAAAGTGGCCAACTTCGGGGACTTTTACGCCGAGCCGAAGCCGCTGACGACGCCGGCGGCGACCGTGCTCGACCTGGTCATGGGGCAGAGCCACGCGTTCGGCTGGTTCGGGGTGTTCGCGGCGGCGTCGGCCATCGCGTTCGCGTACATCGGCTTCGACGTCCTCGCCACCGCCGCCGAGGAGACCGTGAACGCGTCCAGGGCCGTCCCCAAGGGCATGATCCGCAGCCTGGTGATCGCCACGATCATCTACCTCGCGGTGGCCTTGGTCATGGTCGGCATGATCCCCTACACCAGCATCTCCCGTGACTCACCGCTGTCCAGCGCGTTCCGCGGGGTGGGCGTGGACTGGATGGCGCACGTCATCGACATCGGCGCGGTGCTCGGGCTGACGACGGTCATCCTGGTGCTGATCGTGGGGCAGACGCGGGTGCTGTTCTCGATCGCCCGCGACGGCCTGATCCCGCGCCGCCTGGCCACGATCAGCCGCAGGTACCACTCCCCCACGCGGGTGACGCTGCTCATCGGGGTGGTGGCGATCCTGCTGGCGGAGTTCGTGCCGGTGCTCACGCTGCAGCAGCTCGTGGTGATCGGGACGCTGTTCGCGTTCATGTTCGTCGCGGCGGGCGTGATCGTGATGCGGCGCAGGATGCCGCACCTCGACCGCGGCTTCAGCGTCCCGCTCTCGCCGCTCCTGCCCGCGCTCTCCCTGCTCGCGACGCTCTGGCTGCTGGTGAACCTGCAGGTGCTCACCTGGGTGTGGTTCGCCCTGTGGATGGCCTTCGGCCTGGTCGTCTATCTCGTGTACGGCCGGCGCCACAGCCTCCTGGCCGCGCCCGAGACGCTGGCCAACAACCACGCCCGGGGACGCCACCGGCGATAGACCCTAGAGCCGCCCCGAGTCGAGCACCGCACGCAGGAATTCCCTGGTGTGAGCGTGCTCCGGATCGGTGAAGATCTTCTCCGGCGGCCCCTTCTCCAGCATGACCCCGCCCTCCAAGAAGCACACCGTGTCGGAAATATCGCGACAGAAGCCCATTTCGTGGGTCGCCAGGATCATCGTCATGCCCGACTCCTTGAGCTCCCTGATGACCTGGAGCACCTCCACGACCAGCACCGGGTCGAGCGCCGAGGTGACCTCGTCGAGCAGCATCAGCCGGGGCTTGGTGGCCAGCGCGCGGACGATGGCCACCCGCTGCTGCTGCCCACCGGAGAGCTGGTCGGGGTAGGAGCGGGCCTTGTCCGCCAGCCCGAACCTGGCCAGCAGCTCGCCGGCCTGCTCCTCCGCCTCGGCCTTCGCCACGCCGTGCACCCGCCGGGGCGCGAGCGTGATGTTGTCGAGCACCGTCATGTGCGGGAACAGGTTGAACGCCTGGAACACGATGCCCAGCCGCCTGCGTACGTCGTCGACGTCCACCCGCGGGTCGGTGATCTCCTCCCCGTCGAGGTAGATGGCGCCGTCGTCGACGGTCTCCAGCAGGTTGACGCAGCGCAGCAGCGTGGACTTGCCCGACCCTGACGCGCCGATCAGGCTGACCACCTCGTGCGGACGCACCTCGAGGTCGATGCCGCGCAGCACGCTGTGGCCGCGGAACTCCTTCCACACCCCGTCGATGCTCAGCAGGCTCATCCGCGCCTCCTTCGGGTACGCGCGGCCAGGTGGTCGGTGAACCGGGCCATCGGGATGGTGAGCAGGATGAACAGCAGCGACGCCACCAGGTAAGGCGTGTAGTTGAACTTGCTGGCCACCAGGATCTGCGCCTGCCTGAGCGCCTCCAGTGGCCCGATGGTGGCCACCAGCGCCGTGTCCTTCTGCAGCGAGATGAAGTCGTTGAGCAGCGGCGGGATAACCCTGCGCGTGGCCTGCGGGAGCACGACGAACCGCATGGTCTTGCCGTGGCTCAGACCGAGCGAGCGGGCCGCCGCCACCTGGCTGGGATGGACCGACTCGATGCCCGCGCGGAACACCTCGGCCACGTAGGCACCGTACGAGAGCGTCAGGCCGATGATGCCGAGCGTGACCAGGTCGGTCGGCACGCCCTGCAGCCTGAGCGCGGGCAGCCCGAAGCCGACCAGGTAGATGACCAGGATCGTCGGCACGCCGCGGAAGATGTCGGTGTAGAGCGTGGCCAGCGCCCGGACCGGGAAGAAGGCGGGCGCCGTGACGGACCTGGCCAGGGCTACCAGCACCCCCACGACGAGGATCAGCGGTTCGGCGATCAGGAAGATCTTGATGTTTAGCAGGAACCCGGTCAGGACGTCCGGCAGCGCTTCGACGAACCATTTCGGGCTGAAGAACAACTCTTGCACCCGCGGCCAGCCGGGCGAGTTGGTGACCAGCACCACGACCAGGACGATGAAGACGACCGTCGAGGCGCCGGCGATGGAGGCCGAGCGCCGGGCCCGCGACCTGCGGACCCGCTCCCGTTCGTGCTGCCGCTCGCTCTTTGCCCAGCCCGCAGAGGTCTCGCTCACTTCAGCTCGGGCGCGCCCGCGGCAGCGCTGAGCCACTGCTGCTCGATCTTGGCCAGCTCGCCCTTCGACTTCAGCGCGTCGACGGCCTTGTCAACGCACGGCTTGAGCGCGCTGCCCTTCTCCATGACCAGGCCGAACTCCTCGGGCGTGCCACCGGTCGAGCTGAACTGGCCGACGATCTTCGACTTCTCGACCTGGGCGGCCGTCACGTAGAAGGCCGTGGGCAGGTCCACGACGATCGCGTCGACCTGCTTGTTCTTCAGCGCGTTGATGGCGTCGATCTGATCAGTGTAGACATTGGGGTCGTTGGCCGGCTTGATGACCTCTTTGACCGCGTTGAGAGAGGTCGTGCCGACCTGCACGCCGATCTTGGCGTCCTTGAGCTCGGCCAGACTCTTCGCGGCGGCGAACTTGCCGCCCTCCATGGCCACGACGGCCTGCCTGACCGTGTAGTAGCCGTGGCTGAAGTCGACCGCGTTGGCCCGGTCGGGCGTGATCGAGACCTCGTTGATGTCGAAGTCGAACTGCTTGGCGCCCGGTGCGAAGGACGAGTCGAACTTGACCGTGCTCCACTGCACCTCGCTGCGGTCGAAGCCGAGCTCACCCGCGACGGCGAACGCCACCGCGCTCTCGAAGCCCTGGCCGTTGCTCGGATCGTCGTCCTTGAACCACGGCTCGAAGGCGGGCTTGTCGGTGCCGATCGTCAGCTTGCCCGCGTTGACGAGCTTGAGCTGGTCCTTGGTGCACGCGGTGGACGCGGCGGACGCCGTCGGGCTGAGCGAGGCGGTGCTCGACGGGGTGTCGACAGGGGCGCAGGCGACGGCCGCCGCGAGCGCGCCGAAGGCCAGCAGCATCGAGGGACGGGCCATGGGTGAGGGCCTCCGGATGAGGAGCGTGGGAAGAACGAGCAAATCCTACGCTGGTGGGAAACATGTGCTTATAACAGCGCTGCCCCCTCTCGGAAACGAGAGGGGGCAGCGGCGGAGCTGAGAGTCGTCAGCCGGCGACGACCTCGACGTCGACCGACGCCGAGACCTCGGGGTGCAGCTTGACGCTGACCTTGTGCGAGCCGACGCTCTTGATCGGGTTGACGATCTCGATGCGGCGGCGGTCGAGGATGGGACCACCGGCGGCCTTGACGGCCTCGGCGATGTCACCCGTGGTGATCGACCCGAACAGGCGGCCGGAGTCGCCCGCGCGGGTGACCAGGCGGACGCGCAGGGCGCCGAGCTGGCCGGCGACCTCCTTGGCCGTGCCCTGGTCGCGGATCTCGCGAGCGTCACGAGCCTTCTTGATGGACTCGATCTGCTTCTCGGCGCCACGCGTCCAGCGCATCGCGTAGCCGCGCGGGATGAGGAAGTTACGGCCGTAGCCGTCCTTGACCTCGACGACGTCGCCAGGGGTGCCGAGGCCGGAGACCTCGTTGGTGAGGATGAGCTTCATATCGACAGTCCTCCCTAGCGCGCGGTGCTCGTGTAGGGCAGCAGTGCCACCTCACGGGCGTTCTTGATCGCGGTCGCCACGTCACGCTGGTGCTGGGTGCAGTTGCCCGTCACCCGGCGGGCACGGATCTTGCCGCGGTCGGAGATGAACTTCCGCAGCAGCGCCGTGTCCTTGTAGTCGACGTAGGAGATCTTGTCGTGGCAGAACAGGCAAACCTTCTTCTTGGGCTTGCGCAGTGCCGGCTTTGCCATCGTGGTGCTCCTTTCAGAGCCCCGCCGTCAAGCGGGAATGGACTCGGGCAAAGACCTTGCGGTCTTCCTTACAATCTTCGAAAGGCCCTACGGGCCTTACGTACTTCCGCACCTGAAGAATGCGCTTCGCGGATTCTTCAGGTGTTAGAAAGGCGGTTCGTCGCTGAAGTCGTTGCTGCCGCCGCCGAAGCCGCCGGAGCCGCCGCCTTGCTGGCCGCCGCCCTGGTAGCCACCGCCACCACCGCCGCCGCCGAAGCCGCCGCCCCCGCCCTGGGGCGGAGCGGGCGACGCGGAGGCCCACGGGTCGTCAGCGGGGCCGCCACCGAAGCCGCCGCCCCCGCCGCCACCCTGACGGGTGGTGCGGTTGACCTTGGCGGTGGCGTTGCGCAGAGACGGGCCGACCTCGTCGACCTCGACCTCGTAGACCGTGCGCTTCTCGCCTTCCTTGGTCTCGTAAGACCGCTGCTTGAGCCGCCCCTGCACGATGACCCGCATGCCGCGCTGCAGGCTCTCGGCGGCGTTCTCCGCCGCCTGTCGCCACACGTTGCAGGTCAGAAAGAGGCTTTCGCCGTCCTTCCACTCGTTGGTCTGACGGTCCATGAACCGCGGAGTGGACGCGATGCGGAATCGAGCCACGGCTTGACCCGTGGGGGTGAAGCGCAGCTCCGGGTCGTCGACAAGGTTGCCGACGATGGTGATTACGGTGTCGCCTGCTGCCATGGCTAGCGCTCGCCTTCCTGCACGCCTTCGCTTTGGGTTACGGCTCAGAGTACGGCTGCCGCCCGACAAAAAGCCGGGCAACGGCTGCTTAGTGCACGTCGGGGCGGAGAACCTTGGTGCGCAGGATGCCCTCGTTGAGGTTCATCTGCCGGTCGAGCTCCTTGACCGTCGCGGGCTCCGCGGACAGGTCGATGACGGCGTAGATGCCTTCCGACTTCTTGTCGATGTCGTAGGCGAGACGACGACGGCCCCAGACGTCGACCTTCTCCACGGTGCCGCCGTCATTGCGGACCACGGTGAGGAACTGGTCGAGGGACGGCGCCACAGTGCGCTCATCGAGCGAAGGGTCCAGAATGACCATTACTTCGTAACGACGCATGCGGGACTCCAACCTCCTCTGGACTCTTGCGGTCACGACACTCTGCCGTGACAGGAGGACGCTGACGTCAGGACCCGGACGCCCCTTTCGGCGGCTCGGGCTGATGGATCACCCATCACAACGCAGCTTGACCAGGTTACCAGCCGCGCGCGGATGGGAAGGACCTGTAGGAACACCATGGGGGTGACACCAGTGCCGCACATCCTTCAACCTCCGGAGAGCCAGCGGTTCAGACTCACACTCAACACTGACGGGGTCCCGCACCCGACCGAGAACATCCTGGCCATCGCCACCTTCCTCTGCGGTTTGGTGGCCTTCGTCTCGACGTTCTTCGTCACCGCGCACCCGATCTCGTCGTGGTTCGGCACACTCGGGTTTGGGATGGGGCTCTACTCCCAGTACGTCTCCGTCACCACGCCGCAGCGCTCGCTCAACATCATGGGGCTGGTGGCGTCGTTCGTCGGGGTCGCGCTCGGCATCGCCCACGGCGGATTCCTCCCTTAACCGGCCCCTGCCATGACGAACGGTCCCGGCCGGGCCGGGACCGTGCGCCTTGGATCACTTGCCGATATGCAGATCCACGCCGAGCAGCACCAGGAACCAGAGGAAGACCGCGAGCAGCGCCTCGGCGATGTCCCTCAGGATGCCCGGGGTGATGTAGTGGTAGACCCAGGCCACGTAGATGCCTATCAGCACATAAATTAAGAAGATCAGTGAGCGCCAGCGCCAGCGCGTCATGTCGTTCTCCTCGCGTAGGGGGCGTCTGGCGACTTCCCTGAGCCTCCTTCTCCAAACGGATAGGCTCGTGACATGGTGCGCATCGGAGCTCACGTAGGTCAGGACGACCCCGCCGCCACAGCCGCCGCGATCGGCGCCGAGGTGGTGCAGTTCTTCCTGGGCGATCCACAGGGCTACAAGAAGCCCGTGCTGCCCGCCGAGCCGGTCGAGGGCGTCGACATCTACATCCACGCCCCCTACCTGATCAACGTGGCCACCACCAACAACCGCATCAGGATTCCGAGCCGCAAGCTGCTCGCCCAGCATCTGGAGGCGGCCGCCGGGCTCGGCGCCAAGGGCCTGATCGTGCACGGCGGCCATCTGAACAAGAACGACGACCCGCAGATCGGGTTCGACAACTGGCGCAAGGTGTTCGAGCGCATGGAGTGCCCGATCCCGGTGCTGATCGAGAACACCGCGGGCGGCGACAACGCAATGGCCCGCAAGCTCGACCGCATCGCCCGGCTCTGGGACGCGCTCGACGGCTTCGACGTGGGCTTCTGCCTCGACACCTGCCACGCGCACGCGGGCGGCGAGGAGCTGCTCGACCTGGTCGACCGGGTCAAGGCGATCACCGGCCGGATCGACCTGGTGCACTGCAACGACTCGCGCGACGAGTTCGACTCCGGTGCCGACCGGCACGCCAACCTGGGCAACGGGAAGATCGACCCCGAGCTCATCCTGGCGGTCTGCCGCGCGGCCCAGGCGCCCATCGTCGTGGAGACGCCCGGCGAGGGACAGGCCGACGACATCGCGTTCCTGAGGAAGAATCTCTAGCGAATACACACAGCCTGTGGATAACTTCCCTGGATTACCAAGTCCCGAGAGTGGGTAGAGAGGTCACCCTGCCCAGGCACCGCTCAGGAAGCGGACCGCGTCGAGCAGCATGAGCGGCCCCGACACCAGGGCGTACACCACCATCACCCACTGATGCCTGGCCACCAGCCGGCCGAACGCCACCCACAGGGGAAACCACAGCAGCAGCGAGCGCGGGATCGACAGGTAGTAAGCCGAGGTCATGAGCGCACCCGCCTGTAAACCCGTGTAGACCAGCTCGCTCCACCTGCGCATCACCAGCAGCCAGACCAGCACGACCACGGCCACCACCGCGCCGGCCAGCTCCATGCGGAAGGCGACGGCGAAGTCGCCCGTGCCCATGGCCGAGCGCCACGTCGTGATCCACGACTCCCACGGCCACACCATCTGCCGCCCCCAGCCGGCCTCCTGGGCGTGCTTCCAGGCGAGCCAGTCGCCCGAGCGGCTGTAGTGAAAGAACGAGTACGCCACCAGGGGCAGGAAGGGGACCAGCAGCCACGGCGCCTGCCGCACGGGCTGCCTGCCGGTGACGAACTCCACGATCAACGCGACCGCCAGGAACAGCCCGGTGATGCGTACGCAGGAGGCGCCCGCCGCCAGGGCGACGGCGAGCGGCCAGCGGCGCTGCCGGGCGGCCAGCCAGGCGGGGATCGCGAACGCCAGGAACAACGCCTCGCTGTAGCCGGCGGCCAGGAAGACGGCCATCGGGAACAGCAGCAGCCCGGCCACGGCGGCCCACCCCGAGCCGCCCTCCAGCTCGGTCAGCCTGGCCAGCGCCATCATGGCCACCAACCCGGCGACCAGCGAGACGATCAACCCGCAGGCCGTCCAGTCCGGCACCACCAGGTGGACCACGCGCATCACCAGCGGCATGCCGGGGAAGAAGGCGGGCAGCCCGGCGTCGGGCGGTTTACCGGGCTCGCCGTCGTAGCCGTGCTCGGCGATCGTGATGAACAGCCCGGCGTCCCACTTCCTCCACGTGCCCAAGTAGTCCTGCAGCGCTACGCCGAACAACGTCGCCACCAGCAGCCCGGCCCGCGAGGAGAGCCAGAGCAACGCCGCGTCGCGATCAACCGAGCGGGTGATCACGGCTAGGCGGAGCGCAGGGTGAACCGGTCCGGCGCGTCGTTGAAGACCCCACCGGCCTGGTCGTCGATGCCTGCCTGCCGTACGACGTCCTTGTCCGGACGCAGGATGTCACGCACCACGAACGCCATCATGATGGCGATGGCGATGATCCGACCCCAGACGGCGGTGAAATAGGTGTTGTCGCCGATGCCCAGATCGGCGCGGCTGACCGGAGACTGGGAGAGCAGGTAGAGCCAGATCGCGCAGAAATACCAGACCTCGGCGACCTGCCAGAGCCCGATCGGCTTCCAGTTGGGCCTGGCCAGCACCGCGAAGGGCACCAGCCACAGGACGAACTGCGGCGACCAGACCTTGTTCGTCATCATGAACGCGGCCAGCGCGAGGAAGCAGATCTGCGCCAGCCGGGGGCGGCGCGGCGCGGCCAGCACGAGGACCGCGATGCCCAGGCACAGCAGGCCCAGCGACACCATGCCCAGCTTGCTGACGTCGGTGTCGCCCAGGATCGGCCAGCCCTTGTTCTGGAAGAACAGCCAGGGCGAGCCCCAGTCGACGCCGCGTTCCTCGGAGAAGACGTAGAACCGGCGCCAGCCGTCCCAGGCCAGCACCATGAACGGCAGGTTGACCGCCAGCCACGCCCCGCCGGTCGCGGCCATCGTGACGAGGAACGGCCGCCAGCGCCCGGTACGCATGGTGAGCAGCAGGAGCGCGCCGACGAACATCAGCGGATAGAACTTCGTCGCGATCGCCAGGCCGAGCAGCACGCCCGCCAGCACCTGCCGCTGCCGGGCCCAGGCCAGCAGCATGCCCATCGACAGCGCGCCGGCGACCAGGTCCCAGTTGATGTAGGCGGCCAGGATGACCGAGGGGGCGAGCGCGTACCAGAGCGCGTCCCACCGCCTCGTCGGCCCGGCCACCGCCGCCATCAACAGCACGCCGGCCACCAGGCAGATGCCGAGCAGGACGACGGTGATGTCGTAGAACCTGACCGCCTGGGCGACCACGTCGCGCTCCAGCCAGCGGGCGATCCAGCTGATCACCTGCATGACCTCACCGAGGACCACCGGATACTCGACGTGCTTGTCGAACGGCACGTCGGCGAAGTAGGGGTTCTGGGTCGCCAGCTGCCGGTCGAAGTAGAGCGGGTAGATGTCGGTGTAGCAGAAGTTGGTGTACGTGGACACCTGGTCGTTCCACCCGCCCGTGCGGCACGGCAGCCGCACGATGTAGGCGAGCGTGGCCCCCAGGGCCGCGAACAGCCCCAGGGGAAGGTACGGCACGGCCCGCGACTCAAGCGGCGGGCGAACCTCGGTGCTCGACTTCACCAGTCCTCGCGTCTGGTCGGCGTCGGCCCGGGAACCACGACCGGGTTCGCCCCTTGGCTGCCCCGACCGTCGAAACCGCCGCCGCCGTCGTCCTGCTGCTCCGTGCCGTTCTCGTTGGGGTCGACCGTGATGATCTGGTCGTCGGTGCACGGCGGGACGACGCCGCAGTTGGCGTTGGGGTCCTCTTCCTCAAGCGGATCGTCGGTGACCTTCGGCGTGGGCGTGGGACTGGGCACGATGTTGTCCGGCTGCCCGATGTCGGACCTGTCGGGGAACTGCTCGACCGGCTTGTTCTCGAGTGCGGCGGTCATGAACGCGCGCCAGATCGTCGTGGGCGTGTCCGCACCCTCGAAGCCCAGCGTCGTCTCATATGCCGTGGTGTAGGGCTTGTTGATGTTGTATCTCTTGGAAGGCTTGCCCTTCGGGGTGATGGGGCAGTTCGAGTTGATGGGCTGGACGACCGTGCCCTTCTTCGTCTTGCACACCTCGCGGTACATACCAACCGCCGTCGAATACTGCGGGGTGTAACCGACGAACCAGGCTTCCTTCTCCTCGTTGTTCGTGCCGGTCTTGCCCGCCGCCGGGCGGTTGCCCAGGCCCTTGCCCCGCGCGGTGCCGCTCCGCAGCACCTCCTGCATGGCGACCGTCGCGTCGGCGGCGGCCTCGGGGCTGATGATGTTCTTGGCGGTCTTCTGCTCGGGGTAAGCGACCTGCCCGTTCAGCTTGATCTCTTTCACCACGTGATATTTGGTGTACTTGCCGGCGTTGGCAAAGATCGAGTATCCGGCCGCCTGCTCCACGGCGGTCACCGGTGCGCTGCCGATGGCGAACCCGTAGCCGTGAGCCTTGACGTCATCCGCCATGCGCTTCTCGCTGAACCCGGCCGCCTCGACGAGGTTCTCGACGTCTTTGAGCTGATCAGGCAGCGCGAACGCCATCGACACGTAGGCGGTGTTGACGGACTGCGCGGTCGCCTTGACCACGTCGATCGAGGCGCCCACGCTGTGGCTGTTCTTGAATCCGCCGGGCTGCTGCCCAGGCAGTTCCTTCGGCACCGTCACGTTGCCCGGCACGTAGCTGTTGATCGATTTCCCGGCCTTCAGCCAGGCGGCCAGGACGTAGGGCTTGAACGCGGAGGCGGCCTGCTTCGCGGAGTCGAAGGGCTCGTTCCACGGGTCCTTGAGATAGTCGGTGCCCCCGTAGAAGGCCACCACGCGGCCGTTCTTCGGGTCCACGGCGGCGAGACTCGTGTGGAACTCCTTCGACATACCCCTCGTCGACTCGCGCACCGCGGTCTGGGCAGCCGTCATGAGCTTCTTGTCGAAGGTGGTGACGATCTTGTAGCCGCTGCTCTCGATGGCGTCCTCGGTGATGCCCCGTCCCGCGAGCTCCCGCTTCACCGCCTCGACCATGTAGCCGTTGATGCCCGCCATGGAACTGTCGGTGTTGGCCTTCCTGATCTTGGGCCACTCCGCCGTCTTCGCCTCCGCGGCGTACTTGTCCGGCCACTGCTTGGCCATGTAGTCCAGGACGGTCTTCCAGCGGTATTTGAGCGCGGGGTCCTCGGAACCCCAGCTCGGCGTCTGGATGTGCGCGGCCAGGTAGGCCGCCTGCGACAGGGTGAGGTTCGAGGCGTGCTTGCCCTTGCCGAAGTACGCCTCGGCCGCCGCCTCGACGCCGTAGGCCCGGCCGAAGTTGACGGTGTTGAGGTAGGTCTGCAGGATGTCTTCTTTTTTCTTCGTCTGGTTGAGCTTGACCGCGATGAAGATCTCGCTGACCTTGCGCTTGATCGACACTTCCGAGCTGAGGCCGCCGTAGTAGCCGCGGGCCATCTGCTGGGTGATCGTCGAGGCGCCCTGCAACTGCTGACCCGTCGCGGTCATCCACAGCGAGCGGGCCATACCGGAGATGGAGATGCCGGAGTCCTCGTAGAACGTATCGTTCTCGATGGCCACCGTGGCGTCCCTGAGCTTTTCGGACATCTGGTCGTACCGGATGATCTTCCGGGGTGTGCCGAGCTTGGCGATGAGCGTCTTGCCGTCGGCGTAGTAGATGGCGCTGCCCTGTGCGACCGCCCCGGCCTGCGTGTCGCTGTCGTCGGGCACCGTGGTGTTGGCGTAGACCACCGCGATCATGCCGAAGATGCCGGCCGCGAGGACGGTCATCGAGGCCATGACGATCTTCCAGCTGGGGATGAAGCGGCGCCACTTCGGCCGCTCGTCCCCGGGCCGCTCCGGGCCCTCGGGACCACCGGGGCCGCCAGGCCCCTGAGGGCCGCCGGAACCTCGACCGCGCGCCCGCCTGGGCGCGTCGCTGATCATGGTCTCCTGGTTGCTGCGGGCGCGGGTGTCGTTGTCGCCGCCCATACGGGGTGCGCCATCACGGCGTCGCCCCGGCTCGCGTGGTGCGGCCTGGCGCCGGCCCGGCTCACGGGGCTCGGGGGCGCGCGGGGCCGGCTGCTGTGGGCCCGGCTGCTGTGGGCCGGGGTATGGCTGGGCGGCCATCGCGCCGGTCTGCTCGTACGCGGCTTCCGGACGACGCTGCGGCTGTCCGCCCCAGCCCGCCTCGCCAGTTTGCGGCGAGGTCTCTTGGGGCATAGAACGGGATGAGTTGGAGCGACGGCGCCTTCCCGGCCGGCCCGTCCCCTCATTGCTGCTGTTACTCACACGTCCTCACAACGTCGTCGGATAGCACGGCGGATGGGCGTGGGGTGCCTCGCCGTCCTCGGTCTTCTACGGTCGCCCGACGAGATCCGGCGGTCCGTTGCCGAGGACGAACGACGCCGTCAGGTGGTTCCAGGAACAACCTTGGCAGACCTCGACGACGTACACCCGGAACTCGTCGTAATCATGAGCCATCTCGACGGGTCGCGACGCGATCTTTGCCGCACCGGACTGACTCTTGAGCGAATCCCCGTAGATATAAGTCTCGTTGGTGACGTTCTCCCTCTCGCACCCCGGGCAGAGGTGTTCGGTCGGTTCGCCGAGGTGGCGGGCCGCACGAAGGAGGTGTGGCTGTGCGTCACAGACCGCTCCGGGAGGCGTCCGCCCGGAGCGCTGGGGTTCGACCACGGCTCGCTTCACACGGCCGTAATCCACCACCCTTCGCTGTGACCACATGAGCGCCAGACTACGGCGTTTTACTGAATCATCCCAACGGCTTGGCAAAGTCGTTAATTGCGGCGATATAGCGGCGCGACGTATCATCGGGATGTATCGGCTCGATACATCGACGTGAGAGGGGGCGGTTCCAGTGGCCAGCGGACAAGGCAGAGTGCTGGAGCTGGCCGTGCTCGGGTCGCTGCACGAGACGCCGCTCCACGGCTATGAGCTGCGCAAACGGCTCAACGCCTTGCTCGGCATGTTCCGCGCGTTCTCCTACGGGTCGCTCTACCCCTGCCTGCGATCACTGTTGGAACAGGGCTTCATCGTGGAGGAGCAGCCGGCGCCCACCACGATCGTCGGAGGCCGTTCGAAGATCGTCTACAAGCTGACCGCGGAGGGCAAGGAACGGCTCCAGGACCTGCTGACACAGGCGGGGCCGTCCGCGTGGGAGGACGAGAGCTTCGGCGTCCACTTCGCGTTCTTCCGGCACACGGAGGCGGAGGTGAGGCTGCGGATCCTCGAAGGCCGCCGCAGCCGCCTGGAGGAACGGCTCGACAGCGTGCGCACCGCCCTGGCTCGCACCAGGGAGCGCCTCGACAGCTACACGCTCGAACTGCAACGTCACGGTCTCGAATCGGTCGAGCGCGAAGTGCGCTGGCTGAACGAGCTGATCGCGACGGAAAGACGGGGCTCCGCTGAGGAGAACCCTGAGAGATCAACTGATGAGTAAGGGAGCGAGTGCGATGGGTTCGGTTCGCGTAGCCATTGTCGGTGTTGGCAACTGCGCGTCGTCGCTGGTTCAGGGCGTTCACTATTACAAGGACGCTGACCCGGACATGCGGGTGCCGGGCCTGATGCACGTGAAGTTCGGCGACTACCACGTGGGCGACGTCGAGTTCGTCGCCGCGTTCGACGTCGACGCCAAGAAGGTCGGCCGCGACCTGTCCGAGGCGATCGGGGCCAGCGAGAACAACACGATCAAGATCATGGACGTGCCGCCCACGGGGGTCATCGTCCAGCGTGGCCATACCTTCGACGGCCTTGGTGACTACTACCGCGAGATCATCGAGGAGTCCGACGAGGCGCCGGTCGACGTCGTCCAGGTGCTCCGCGAGAGCCAGGTGGACGTCCTGGTGTCCTACCTGCCGGTGGGCTCCGAGGCGGCCGACCGCTTCTACGCCCAGTGCGCGCTCGACGCCAAGGTGGCCTTCGTCAACGCGCTGCCGGTGTTCATCGCCTCCGACCCGGAATGGGCGGAGAAGTTCACCGAGGCCGGTGTGCCGATCGTCGGCGACGACATCAAGTCGCAGGTCGGCGCCACCATCACGCACCGCGTGCTGGCCAAGCTGTTCGAGGACCGCGGGGTCGAGCTGCTGCGCACGTACCAGCTCAACTTCGGCGGCAACATGGACTTCATGAACATGCTGGAGCGTAAGCGCCTCCAGTCGAAGAAGATCTCCAAGACGCAGTCGGTCACGTCGCAGATCCCGCACGAGATGGCCAGGGCCGACGTGCACATCGGCCCGTCGGACCACGTGCCGTGGCTCGACGACCGGAAGTTCGCCTACGTGCGGCTGGAAGGCCGGTCGTTCGGCGACACGCCGCTCAGCCTGGAGTACAAGCTGGAGGTGTGGGACTCGCCCAACTCGGCGGGCATCATCATCGACGCCGTGCGGGCCGCCAAGATCGCGCTCGACCGTGGGATCGGGGGGCCGATCCTGAGCGCGTCTTCATACTTCATGAAGTCGCCGCCGGTCCAGTACTCCGACGACGAGGCACGCGACTACGTCGAGAAGTTCATCCGCGGCGAGGTGGACAGATAGGTCTCCGGTGCGGCGCCGTGCGGCGCCTCACTGTCCGTTGGCCGGTTGAGCGGCGCTTCGCAAGGCGGCCGGGGGCAGGTCTTTCAGTGGGGCCGGGCGCCAGTCCAGTGGATTGGTGCCCAGCTCGTTCAGCAGGGGCACCTGTTCGCGGCACCACGGGCTGATCGCCAGCAGGGTGCTCAGGACGCCGTCCGCGAACTCCTTCCAGGGCATCCATCGGACTTCGTCCACCTCATCCGGGTTGGGGGTGGCCGAGGTGTCCACCATCACGCGGTAAACGGGGCAGAGTTCGTGCTCGACGATGCCGTTGGGCATGACCGCGCGGTAGGTGAACGTCGGCAGCATGAGGTCCGCCCGGTCGACCGTCAGGCCGAGCTCGTAGGAGAGCCGGCGGATGACCGCGTGGTCCAGGGGCTCACCGGGCAGCGGGTGGCCGCAGCAGCTGTTGGTCCACACGCCCGGCCAGGTGAGCTTGTGCGTGGCGCGCCGGGTGAGCAGCACGCGACTGTCCTGGTCGAACACGTAGCTGGAGAACGCCAGGTGGAGCGGGGTTTCCTGGCCGTGCACCGAGGTCTTGGGTGCGGTGCCGATCGCGTTGCCCGCGCTGTCGACCAACACCACCTGTTCTTCCATCGTCACGCTACGAAGCGTACGTGATCATGATGGCCACTGGATACGAATGAATGCCTGCTGTACCAACCTGTGAATCGGGCGGAAGTAGGCTGACTGCGTGTCATTCGTCGCCGATCTTCGTGTGGTCCTGAAGGGCCGGGACTTCCGACGGCTGTTCGGTACGCGGCTGGTGTCCCAGTTCTCCGACGGGATCTTCCAGTTCGGCGTGGCCGGATTCGCCTTCTTCAGCCCGGAGTCGCAGACCACGGCTCTGCAGGTCGCCGCCGGGCTTGCCGTGCTGCTGCTGCCGTACAGCATCCTGGGGCCGTTCGTCGGCGTCTTCATCGACCGGTGGTCGCGGCGGCAGATCCTCGTCGTCGCGCCGCTCGTGCGCGGCGCGTTGCTGCTCGTGGCGGCGGCGCTGGTCGCCGTCGGCGTGCCCGACCCGGTCTTCTACGGGGCCGCGCTCGGCGTGCTCGCGGTCAACCGGTTCTTCCTGGCCGCGCTCGGCGCGTCGCTGCCGCACGTGGTGCCGCAGGAGCGGCTGATGGCCGCCAACGCGGTCACGCCCACCTCGGGTACGGTCATGACGTTCGTCGGCGCCGGGGTGGGATTCCTGCTGCGCGAGGCCTTCGGCAGCGGCGACCTCGGCGTGGCGCTGCTCCTGGTCGTCTCGGGCACGGTCTTCGGGCTCAGCGCGCTGATCGCCCGCACCATGGAGCGCTCGCTGCTCGGCCCCTCCTTCGACCCTGACCGTCCGCAGGCCCGCGAGGCCGTGCGCAACGTGCTCGTCGGCCTCGTCGACGGCGCCAGGCACCTGGTGAGCCATCGCAGGGCCGCCGCGACGATGGGCGCGATGGCCACACACCGGTTCATGTACGGCATGGCGACCGCGCTCGGCATCATCCTCTATCGCTACTACTTCTCCGGCGGCGACTCCGAGGTGGCGCTGCGCGGGATCAGCCTGGTCGTGGCCACCTCGGGTGTCGGCTACTTCCTCGCGGTGATCATCACGCCGTACGCCACCGAGCGGTTCACGATCGAGCGGTGGGTGTCGATCGCGCTGGCCGCGGCCGGCGTGCTCACGGCGGTGCTGGTCGCGCCGTTCCAGCCGTGGAGCCTGCCGGTCGCCGGGTTCGTGCTCGGCGTCGCCGGGCAGAGCGTCAAGATCTGCGCCGACGTCACGGTCCAGCGTGACGTGGAGGACGCCTATCTGGGACGCGCCTTCTCGATCTACGACATGCTCTTCAACGGCATGTACGTGCTGGCCGCGGCCCTGTCGGCGGGGATCCTGCCCAGCGACGGCAAGTCGTACGCGGCTGTGGTGATCATCTCGGCCGGTTACCTGGTAGGCGCCCTGATCTACCGGATGATCACCCCGACGCCGCGCGCCGCGGCCTCCCGCTGATCAGGCGGCCCGCGGCCTGATCAAGCGGGCGCCGCGCCGGTCTCCCGCGCCCACTCCAGCAGCGCCTCGGTGGCGGTCTCCTTGCCGACCATGCCCTTGTCCAGCCGGAGCTCCAGCAGGAACTTGTACGCCTGCCCGACGACCGGGCCGGGACCGACGCCGAGGATGCGCTGGATCTCGTTGCCGTCGAGCTCCGGGCGGATCTTGGCCAGCTCCTCCTCGTCGGCGAGCCGGGCGATGCGCTCCTCCAACTGGTCGTACGTACGCGACAGCGCGGTCGCCTTGCGCTTGTTGCGGGTCGTGCAGTCGGCCCTGGTCAGCATGTGCAGCCGGTCGAGCAGGGGACCGGCGTCGCGCACGTAGCGGCGCACCGCGCTGTCGGTCCACTCCCCCGTGCCGTAACCGTGGAAGCGCAGGTGCAGCTCCACCAGCCGCGACACGTCGGCCACCACGTCCTTGGGGAACTTGAGCTCGGCCATGCGCTTCTTGGTCATCTGCGCCCCCACCACCTCGTGGTGATGGAAGGAGACCCGGCCGGCCGCCTCGTGCCGCCGCGTCTTGGGCTTGCCGATGTCGTGCAGGAGCGCGGCCCAGCGCAGGATCCGGTCGGGCTTGCCGTCGTCCTCCTGGGCGATGGCCTGGTCGAGGACGGTCAGCGTGTGCTCGTAGACGTCCTTGTGCCGGTGGTGCTCGTCGATCTCCAGACGGAGCTTGGGCAGCTCGGGCAGCACGTGCGCGGCCAGCCCGGTCTCGACCAGCAGGCGCAGGCCCTCGCGCGGGTAGGTGCCGCAGATCAGCTTGTCGAGCTCGTCGCGGATGCGTTCGGCCGAGACGATCTCGATGCGCTCGGCCATGTCGGTCATCGCCTCGATCGCCTTGGCGTCGACCGTGAACCCGAGCTGCGAGGCGAACCTGGCCGCGCGCAGCATGCGCAGCGGGTCATCGTCGAAGGACTGCTCCGGCGTGCCCGGCGTGCGCAGCAGCTTGGCCGCCAGGTCGGTCAGGCCGCCGTAGGGGTCGACGAACTCGTGCCCCGGCAGCCGCACGGCCATCGCGTTGACCGCGAAGTCGCGCCGCTCCAGGTCGGCCTCCAGCGTCTCGCCGTACATGACGTCGGGCTTGCGGGACTTGGGGTCGTACGACTCGCTGCGGTAGGTGGTGATCTCCAGCAGCGAGCCGCCCTTGCGCACGCCGACCGTGCCGAAGTCGATGCCGATCGTCCAGACCGAGTCGGCCCAGTCCCTGACCAGCTCGAGCACCCGTTCGGGGCGGGCGTCGGTGGTCAGGTCGAGATCGTTGCCCACGCGGCCGAGCAGGAGGTCGCGCACCGGGCCGCCGACGAGGGCCAGCTCGTGTCCCTTCGCGGCGAACAACCGGCCGAGCTCGTCGGCCACCGGAGCGATCTTGCGGAACAGGTCGGTCATGGCCCGCTGCTGGCTTTCGGTCAGATTTGAGTCGGACAAGCTGGGTAGGTCCTTTAATTCCGGAACATATCCCCCGAGCCACATCCAGTCGGGGTTACCGTCGGTCAGGGGACCGTCGGGGGCCATGGAACCAGGCCAGGAGGTCTTCTATGAAGGACGCCCTCGCGATCCACCGCTGGCTCCTCGCACACCAGGTCCATCATGAGATCGTACGCCTTCCGCGCCCCATGACTTGCGTGGACGAGTTGCCTTATGCGGTCTCCGCCGCGCCCGAGCGGTGCGTGGCGGTCACGGTGTTCGAGGTCGCCACGAGAATCGGCCGCGAGGTCGTCGTCGCCGTCGTCTCCGCCGTCTCCGATCCGCCGCAGCCCGGGGCCGTGGGCGGCGCGCTCGGTGTACGGAAAGTGCGCCTCGCCCCGGCTTTCCTGGTCAACTCCGCCACCGACTACGCGGCCGGGCTCGTCAGCCCGTTCCTGCTGCCCGATGACCTGGCCATGGTAGTGGACGACCGGCTCCGCGCCGATGCCGATGCGATCTTCACGGCCACTGGCGAGCGCCACACGGCCCTCACCATGCGCGCCCTTGACCTGCTGACACTCCTGCGTGGCAAGACGGTGAACCTGCGTGTCCCACGACCCAGAGGAAGCCGCCAGGCGGTCGCGCTGCGGCACTGAACCCGTACCATTGCGGGCGTGCGTCGTACTCCAGCTCGGGCGGACGCGTGATCCGTAAGGCCACGCTCCTCGCCGTTCTCTCCGTCGCGTTGCTCGCGCCCACGGTCGCGACGACGCCGAGTACGGCTGCCGTGAAGACGCCGGGCACAACCGCCGCGAAGGCGAGCAGGCAGACGATGGCGATCTCGATCACGTCCATCACGCCGGACGCGCCGACGAGCCTGACCACGCCGATCAAGATCACCGGCACGGTCCGCAACGACATGGGCGAAGCGATGACCAACCTGCGGGTTCAGCTGCGTTATTCGGCGCAGAAGTTCCCCGACCGGGCCACCATGTCCGCCTACCAGTCCGACCAGAACCCGGCGACCCTGCCGCCGATCGTCTCTCAGCGCGTGTCCTTCATGGACATCCCGGCGTTGGACGCGGGAGCCTCCAAGGCCTTCGAGATCCTGGCGACGCCCGTGCAGCTCGGGCTTACGTCGTTCGGCGTCTATCCCATAGCCGTCGACGTGGCCCGGTTCAATGTGCCGATCTCCTCGCAGCGCACCTACCTGACGTACGCGCCGACGACACCGCAGAAACTGCCGCGCAACCGGCTGGCCATCGCCCTGCCCATCATCGACCAGGCGCATCGGGCCGAGAACGACAACTTCGTCGACGACAAGCTGGGCGCGGAGCTGACCGGTAAAGGCCGACTCGCCCAGCTGGCGGGCATCGCCTCGACCGCGCACAAGAGCGTCACCTGGTTCTTCGACCCCGCGCTCCTCGACGACGTGCAGGCCCTGTCCAAGCCGCACCGGCTCAAGGGCAAGAACCAGGCCGCCGATCCCAACGCCACGAAGTGGCTCGACTCGCTGCGCACCGCGCTGGCCGACTCCCCGGTCGTGGCCACGCCGTACGGCGATCCCGACGTCGCCGCGCTTGCCCACCAGGGCCTGGACGGCCAGACCGGCAAGGCGATCGAGATGGGCGGCCAGGTCGCCAGGGAGTTGCTCAAGCGCGACGTGCCGCTGACCACGAACTGGCCGGTCGGGGGCGTGCTCGATCCCGACGCGCTCGACCTGCTCTCCGTCGCCAAGGTCGACCGGGTGCTGCTCAACTCCACGAACCTGCCGCCGCAGCCGCCGGTCACGTTCACGCCCGACGCCGCCGGCACGCTCGACAGCGTCCAGGGGCCGGTCACCGCGCTGGTCGCCGACGCAGAGCTGACCCGCACGTTCGAGCCTGATTCCACCGCGCCGAGCTCGGTCGTGCTGAACAAGCAGCACTTCATCGCCGAGACCGCGATGATCGCCGCCGAGCCCGGTCAGACGAAGCCCAGGTCGCTGGTCATCGCGCCCTCGCGGCGCTGGGACCCGAGCCCGGCGCTGGTCAACACCCTGCTCAAGACCGCGAACCGGCTGCCGTGGCTGGAGTTGACCCCGCTCAGCTCGATCAAGCCGAGCAAGACGTCCACGCCCAGGGCCGCGCTCACCTACTCCGACCAGGACCGCAAGGACGAGCTCAGCGCCAAATACCTCGGCCCGATCAAGGACGTCGCCGCGCAGGCGCAGCTCACCGCCCTGATCGCCGCGGAGCCCAAGCAGCACTCCGACTTCGACGCCGCGGTGCTCAGGCTGACCTCCGCCTCCTGGCGCAACAGCACGCGCGCGGGCCGCTCGGCCACCAAGCTGGTCGACGAGGCCATCCAGACCCAGATGGACAAGATCTCCATCACCGGCGCCGACCCCGATCGGCCGCGCACGCTGGCCGGGAGCAACGGCCAGGTGCCCATCAGCGTGAAGAACGCGACCGGTGACACGATCGCCCTCTACATCGACGTGAAGAGCAACAACCCCGGGCTCCTCCAGATCGACGACACGCCGGCGAAGAAGCTGCTGACGATCCCCGATGACAACAACGGCGGCGTCCAGGTGCCGATGAACGCGACGACCAGCGGTGACGCCACGGTGAGCGTCCAGCTCATGACCAGGAACGGCCTGAAGTACGGCAAGCCCGTCAAGCTGACGATCCGCACCACCGGCTACACAGGGATCGCCCTGGTGATCGTCGGGGCGGCGCTGGCGGTTATGCTCGCCGCCGTCGTCACACGGCTGCTACGGCGCCGATCACAGCGACGCCTCGCAAAGGCCGCCAAGAGCCGGGAAAGTGAGACCGTATGAGCCGCATATTGCGGGCCAGCGCCATCATGGCGGCGGGCACGATGGTGTCCAGGGTCACGGGATTCGTGCGGACGATGGTGCTCGCCTCCGCGATCGGCACCTTCGCCATGGGCGACGCCTACAACGCCGCGTACGCCATCCCGTACAGCATTCTCGACCTGCTGCTGCTCGGCGTGCTCAGCAGCGTCGTGGTGCCGATGATCGTCAAGGCGCAGCAGCGCGACTACGACGGCGGCCGGGCGTACGAGCAGCGGCTCATGACGCTGGCCACGGTCGCGCTGATGGTCGTCGCCGTGCTGGCCGTGCTGGCGGCCCCGCTGCTCATCGACCTCTACACCACCGACTGGGAGCCCGGCAGCCGCAAGTTCGAGGTCACGGTGCTGCTGGCCAGGTTCATCCTGCCGCAGCTGGCCTTCTTCGGCGTCGGCGCGGTCGCCGGGGCCATTCTCAACACGCGTGACCGCTACGCGGCCCCCATGTGGGCGCCGGTGGTCAACAACCTCGTGGTCATCTGCGTGCTGGTGCTCTACATCGTGGTGGCCGGCAAGACCGGCGGCGACATCGGCCTGGTCACCAACGGCCAGATCGCGCTGCTCGGCCTGGGCACCACGGCGGGCATCGTGGCGCAGGCCGCCGTGCTGATCGTCGCGCTCAAGCGGATCGGGTTCTCCTTCGTGGCGCGCTTCGACGTGCGCAACGCGCGGCTGGGCGAGATGGGCCGGGCGGGAATCTGGACCATCGGCTACGTGGTGGTCACTCAGCTCGGCTTCATGCTGACCACCAACCTGTCCAGCGCGGCGGGCGACGCGGTGCAAGGTCACGGCATCAGCCCGTACACGCTGGCCTTCCAGCTCTTCCAGCTGCCCTACGGCGTCATCGGCGTCTCGGTGATCACGGCCATGCTGCCCAGGATGAGCCGGGCGGTGGAAGACGGGCGACTCGACGAGGTCCGCTCCGAGTTCGGATCGAGCGTGCGGCTCATCAGCTCGGTGATGGTCCCGGTGTCGCTGCTGCTGATGGTGCTCGGCCCGGCGATCACCGTGCCGCTGTACGCCCATGGCGTCACCTCGGCGGACGCGGCGGTCTACATCGGCAACGTGCTGCAGGTCTACGGCCTGGCGCTGGTGCCGTTCTCGATCTTCCAGTTGCTGCTGCGGGTCTTCTACAGCTTCGGCGACACCCGGACGCCCGTGTACGTCGGCGCGGCGACGACCGCGGTCAACGCGCTGCTGATGGTACTGTTCAACGTCCTGCTGCCGGCTCGCTACGCGGTGATGGGATTGGCCTTCGCCTATGCCGTCGCCTATACGATCGGCGCGGGCGGGGCCTGGATTCTCGCTGCTCGTCGCGTCAGGGGACTGGGTGGCTGGAAGATCGGAATGGCTCTGACCAGGATGTACCTGTCGGCGCTGCCCACCGCGGTGCTGGCGCTGGTCTGCGTCTGGGCGGTTCAGGACGTGTTCGGCGGTCTCACCTTCCTCAACTCGCTGATCGCGCTGGCCGTGGGCGGCGGGCTGGGCATGCTGCTGTACCTGGGCGTCGCCCATCGCATGCGCATCCCGGAGGTCAACTCGATCGTTGGGATGGTTGCCGGGCGGGTAGGCCGGTAAAGAACGCGGGTGGAACCGGCGCGGCACTAGCATGGTGCCGACACGCGCGAATGGAAGCAGGAGGGGCGTGGGCGGATCCACCCGGCATAGCGTGCCTACGTGGTACACCCCCACGCAGGTGAGTCGAGTCATGTGCACCCCCGAGCGGCCGAGCGGAGTGAGTCAGTGAGCACGTCGTCGGTCGAACCCGGCACCCGTCTCGCCGAACGCTTCCGGCTTGAGGACAGGGTGAGCGAGTCCGATGGAGCCACTCTGTGGAAGGCGATCGACGAGATCCTCGCGCGACCCGTCGCGGTCCACACCTTCTCCCCTGACTTTCCCCGTGTCCACGAAGTGGTCACCGCCGCCCGCGCCGCCAGCAGGCTCACCGATCCGCGTCTGACCCAGGTGTTCGACGCGGCCGAGCACGACGACCATTCGTACGTGGTCAGTGAGTGGGTGACCGGCGACAACCTGTCCGACCTGCTCGCGGCTGGCCCGCTGGAGCCGGAGCGAGCCGCCGGCCTGGTCGCCGAGGCCGCCGAGGCGCTGACCCACGCCCACGAGTCCGACCTCTACCACCTGTGCCTGCGCCCCGAGCACCTGGTGTGGACGACCGGCAACACGGTCAAGGTGCTCGGCGTCGCGGTCGACGCGGCGCTGTCCGGCCTCACCACCGACCAGCCCGCCCTCGACGACGCCGAAGGGCTGGGCCGCCTGCTCTATGCGGGGCTGTCCGGCCACTGGCCGGGCGACGAGGAGGAGACCGGCCTGCCGACGGCGCCGATGATCGACGGGCACTTCTGCTCGCCCCGCCAGGTCACGGCCGGAGTGCCCGGATACCTCGACGCGGTCACCATCAGGGCCTGCCTGCCCGAGTCCCGCAAGGGCAACGCCCCGCTGACCAGCCCGTCCGAGATCGCCGACGCGCTCGCCAACGTGGCCCGGCCCATGCCCATCCCGATCGCCTATTCCCCGACGCCGGCGGTGCAGTCGGCCTCGCACTCCGAAGGCATCGAGACCGAGCGGCGCCCGCCGCTGCCCCCGCAGCCCCGACCCATGCCGTCCCGCGCGCAGGGCGGCGGCAGCACGCTCAACCGGGTGCTGATGACCGTCGTGGTGCTGCTCGTCATCGCCGCGGTCGGCGTCGGCGCCTGGACGATCGGCCGCAGCCTGGGCAGTCCGAACACCCCGCAGGCGGAGACCTCCCCGACCGCCTCGGCCTCCGCGTCCGCGCAGCCGATGGTCGTCGTGAAGCCGGAGAAGGCGACAGGCTTCGACCCGCTCGCCGACCGGGACGAGAAGAACGAGATGGCGCCGCTCACCATCGACGGCAAGCCCAGCACGTTCTGGAAGACGGAAAACTACAACAGCGCCGACCTGGGCAATCTCAAGGACGGCGTGGGTCTGCTGCTCGACATGGGCAAGTCCATGCAGATCGGCGACGTGGTGGCTACGCTGGCCGAAGCGTCCGGTGCGAGCGTCGAGCTGAAGGTCGGCGACGCGCCCGAGCTGGGCTCGCTGAAGACCGTCGCCAAGGAGAAAAACGGGGCCGGGAAGATCACCTTGAAGCCTGATCAAGCCGCAAGTGGTCGGTACGTTTTGATCTGGTTTACCCGGCTTCCGGCAGATGCGGGCAAGTTTCATGGCACCATCTATGAAGTAGTGGTGCATTCTCCCGGATCGGCATAACCCAGGAATCCCTCTTGTGAACTCCCCACCCGATACACCTTCATCCGCGGAGCGGCCCGCCGTCACCGACGCCGAGCTGCTGACCGCGCACATCAATGGGGATCCTCACGCCTTCAGCGAGATCGTCAAAAGACACCGTGACCGCATGTGGGCCGTGGCCCTGCGCACGCTGGGCGATCCCGACGAGGCGGCCGACGCCGTGCAGGACGCTTTCGTATCGGCCTACCGGAAGGCGGGCACGTTCCGCGGCGAGGCTGCGGTCACCACGTGGCTGCACCGGATCGTGGTCAACGCCTGCCTTGACCGGATGCGCCGTAAATCTGTCAGACCGGTGGCCGATGACGAGCTCATCGAGGCCGCCGAGCGTGACACGCCGATGCCCGATCAGACGGGTGAGCGTGAGGTTTCGATGGAGGTTTCGGCCGCTCTGAAAATGCTTCCCACAGACCAGCGGGCCGCGCTGGTGCTCGTCGACATGATGGGCTATTCGGTCGAAGACGCAGCTCAGGTGCTCGAAGTGCCCAGCGGGACGGTGAAGAGCCGGTGCGCGCGGGGGCGCGCGAAACTTGCCCCAATTCTTTCGCATCTGCGGAACCGATCGGACCTCAGTCGCGTCTCATCCGCGAAGGGAGCAGAACTTCGTGACGGGTGATACGCACTACGATCTGGAAATCCTGGCCGAGTTGGCCGAGGGTCTCCTAGACGCTGGCACGGCCCGCCAGGTCCGCGAGCATCTCGCGGTATGCGACCCCTGCGGGGAGCTACTGGCTGACCTGGCAGCGGTTCGCGAGGTGCTCGCGGCGACTCCGACTCCGGCCATGCCGATGGGGGTGGCCCTGCGCATCGACAAGGCGCTGGCCGCCGAAGCGGGATCCGGGCGAGGGGGTGTCGGCCTCGCGGAAGCACCCAACTGGGATGAGCTCATGCGAGACTCTCCTTGGGTGCCGGGAAACGACCCTCAGCAGCCGGAGCCGGTGCGCCTCGGAGTGGTCTCCGACGACGGCACCATCGTCCCGGCCGGGCGCAAGGCCGCACGACGACGCCGGTGGGCGATGCCCGCGGTCGCCGCTGCCGCCGCTGCGGCTGTGGTGGGCACCGCGGTTATCTCGACCAACCTGTTCTCGGGTGGCGGCACCGTCGTCGCCGGGCAGCAGGGAGTGACCACTGACGCGCCGGCCCCGACCACGTCGGAACTACGCGCCAAGGCGTACGCGCTGACCGACAGTGGGCACAACTACAGCGACCAGGAGTTGAAGCAGCCACTCGAAAACTTTTTCGGGCCTGCTCCCATAGTGGGTGGCGGCTCCTCTGACGTCGACGCGGTCGACAAGTGCGTCAACCGGGTGGCCAACCGTACGAAGCTCAAGGTCTTCGCGGTCGACCAGGGCCAGTACAACGGGCAGGAGGCCGTCATCATGACCTCCTGGAAGAACAAGTCGGCCAAGACGCTCCGCATCGACATCGTCGACCCGTTCAACTGCAAGAACCTACGCAAGCCCACGGTGGGCAGTTGGTAGCTTGATGAGCCGCTGGTAACTTGATTCCCACGTCAGAGCCCGCTTCGGCGGGCTCTGACGTTATGGGCGTACGTTGAGAGCAACCCCGGGAATCACGGCGGCCCAGGATCTGTTGTGGCGACAGGCAAAAGCAGACGAGGAAGGCGTGAGAGCGTTGAGCGACGTGCGTAACGTGATCATTATTGGATCCGGCCCCGCTGGATACACGGCGGCCGTTTACTCCGCGCGTGCCGAGCTCAAGCCGCTGGTCTTCGAGGGGTCGGTCACGGCGGGCGGTGCGCTGATGAACACCACCGACGTCGAGAACTTCCCCGGGTTCCCCGACGGCATCATGGGCCCCGACCTGATGGACAACCTGCGCAAGCAGGCTGAGCGGTTCGGTGCCGAGCTGGTCGCGGACGACGTACTCGAAGTGGACCTGGCGGCCAATCCCAAGGTGATCAAGACCCACAGCGAGACCTACTACGCCAAGTCGGTCATCCTGGCCATGGGCTCCGGCTACCGCGAGCTCGGCCTGCCCAACGAGAAGCGGCTGTCCGGTCGCGGTGTCTCCTGGTGTGCCACGTGTGACGGCTTCTTCTTCCGCAACAAGGACATCGTGGTCGTCGGCGGCGGCGACACCGCGATGGAAGAGGCCACGTTCCTGACCCGTTTCGGCCGCATGGTCACCGTCGTGCACCGCCGCGGCGAGCTGCGGGCCAGCAAGATCATGCAGGATCGGGCGTTCGCGAACGACAAGATCCGCTTCGTCTGGGACAGCGAGGTCACCGACGTCCTCGGCGCCGACCGGGTCGAGGCCGTCAAGCTGCGCAACCTCAAGACCGGCGAGGAATCCGAGCTGGCCACTGACGCGCTGTTCATAGCGATCGGCCACGACCCGCGCACCGAGCTGGTCAAGGGGCAGATCGACCTCGACGACGACGGCTACGTCAAGGTGTCCGCACCCACCACGGAGACCAACATCGACGGCGTCTTCGCCGCGGGTGACGTGGTCGACCACATCTACCGGCAGGCCATCACCGCGGCCGGCACCGGCTGCTCGGCGTCTCTCGACTCCGAGCGCTGGCTGGCCACGAACGACAATTAAGGAGCGCACCGTGAAGGCAGTAACCGACGCCACTTTTGAGGCCGAGGTCCTCAAGAGCGACAAGCCCGTGCTCGTCGACTTCTGGGCCGAGTGGTGCGGCCCATGCCGTCAGGTATCGCCCATCCTCGAGGAGATCGCCAAGGAGCACGGCGACAAGCTGGAGATCGTCAAGCTCAACATCGACGAGAACCCGGATGTCCCGCGTAACTACGGTGTACTCCAAATCCCCACGCTGAACGTCTACAAGGGTGGAGAGGTCGTGAAGCAGATCATCGGCGCCAAGCCGAAGGCCATGCTGCTGCGCGAGCTCGAGGGCCTCATCTGACGACGCCCGTACCGTTGCAAACGGAAGCCCCCTGGGACTCCCAGGGGGCTTCCGTTTGCTGTCGTGCCTCAGAAGGCGTCAGACGGGGCGAAGGGCTCGTTCCGGACTCATGGAGCCGAGTAGGCGCTCCAAGGCCACCTCGACGTCCTCACGCCACGAGACGGCGGTCTTCAGCTCCAGCCGGAGCCGGGGGAACCGCAGATGCGGGCGTACCGTCTTGAAACCCACGGAAAGCAGGTAGTCAGCCGGCACCACACAGCTCGGCTCCTCCCACTTGAGGTCACCGAACGCCTCGATGGCCTTCACCCCGCGGCGCGTCAGGTCCTTGGCCACGCCCTGGATCAGCATCCGGCCCAGGCCGCCACCCGAGAACTCCGGAATGATGTGCGCGGTCATCAGCAGCACCGCGTCCGCGCTGACCGGCGAGGTGGGGAAGGCCACCGAACGGGGGGTGTAGAGCGGCGGGCTGTAGACGACGAATCCGGCGGGCACCCCGTCGACGTACACGATCTTGCCGCAGCTCCCCCATTCGAGCAGCGTGCCGGAGAGCCATGCCTCTTTCTCCAGCGCTGGATCACCGGAATCGATCGCGCGCTCCCCGCTGACCGGGTCGAGCTCCCAGAAGACGCACCGTCGACAGCGGCGCGGCAGATCGTCCAGATTATCCAGGGTTATGTTGACCAGCCGACGCGACAACTACGGCCCCAATCGTTGACCCGGAAAAGCGCGCGAAAAACGCGTCCCCACCTGGCATCGTAGCCCAGTGACGGTCCCGCTATCGGCTAGCACCACGGTCAGGCCCGGTCACAGCCGACATGTCCGGCTGGCGTAATCTGGTAGCTCAGCGACAAATGACACCAAGGAGGTGGACCGTGACGGAAGAGCTTGATCACGGTCAGACGCCCGCGACCCAAGGGTCGCGCATCGACGCCTATGTCGATCGGTACGCCGCGCGAGCTACCGGGATGGTCGCCTCCGAGATCCGAGCTCTTTTCGCCGTCGCGTCGAGGCCCGAGGTGGTCTCGCTCGCGGGCGGCATGCCGTACGTCACGGCTCTCCCCCTCGACATGGTCGGCGAGCTGGTGTCCGATCTGGTCACCAGGCGCGGAACGGTCGCGCTGCAGTACGGCTCCGGGCAGGGCGATCCGCACCTGCGTGAGCAGATCTGCGACGTGATGCGGCTGGAGGGGATCCAGGCCGGGGCGAACGACGTGGTCGTCACCGTAGGTTCGCAGCAAGCGCTTGATCTGATCACCCGGATCTTCATCGACCCGGGTGACGTGGTGCTGGCCGAAGGCCCGTCGTACGTGGGCGCCCTCGGCACTTTCGCCGCGTACCAGGCCAAAGTCGTTCATATCGCCATGGACGATCAGGGCATCATTCCCGAATCCCTCGCGCAGACCATCTACGCGCTGGAGACCGCGGGTGCCCCGATCAAGTTCCTCTACACGATCCCGACCTTCCAGAACCCGGCCGGCGTCACCCTGAACATGGCGCGGCGGCAGCAGGTGCTCGACATCTGCCAGCGGGCCGGGGTGCTGATCATCGAGGACAATCCGTACGGGCTGCTCGGCTTCGACGGCGAGCCGATGCGGGCGCTGCGGGCCGACAATCCCGACGGCGTGGTCTATCTCGGGTCGTTCTCCAAGACGCTCGCGCCCGGGTTCCGGGTCGGTTGGGCGCTGGCACCGCACGCCATCCGCGACAAGCTCGTGCTGGCCATGGAGTCGGCCGTGCTCTCGCACTCGTCCTTCACCCAGCTGGCCGTGGGCCAGTACCTCGCCACGCAGCCGTGGCGGGAGCAGATCAAAACGTTCAAGGAGCTCTATCGCGAGCGACGCGACGCGCTGCTCGACGCGCTCTCGGCGCTCATGCCCCCCGAGGTCAGCTGGACCCGACCGGCTGGGGGCTTCTTCGTGTGGGCGACTCTGCCGGAGGGCCTGGACTCGAAGGCCATCCTGCCGCGGGCCGTGGCGGAGCGGGTGGCGTTCGTGCCCGGGACCGGGTTCTTCTCCGATGGGAGTGGGGCTCGGCAGATGCGGCTGTCCTACTGCTTCCCCGAGCCGGATCGGATTCGGGAAGGGGTTCGGCGGCTGGCCGGGGTGATCGAGCAGGAGATCCAGCTGCGGGACACGTTCGGGACGGGGTCGACTCGGGGGCACATCGGCGTGGACACGCCCGGGCCTGACTTGGCCTGATCTGTTCTTGGCCGGCGTCCAGAGCGGGCGCCGGCTTGGCGTGTACCGATGTGCCCGGAACCTCCGTTGCTCACACGGTAGAAAGCACCTGCTGTACACCATTCCGCCCCAGCGCCGGTACGGTTGGACAGCGTGTGCGATCAGCGGAGGAGAACTAATGAGCGATCTGGGCCACGTGCTCGTGCTGGCCGGGGGACTCTCCTACGAGCGGGAGGTGTCCCTGCGCTCCGGTCGCCGGGTGAGCGAGGTGCTGCGGGCGGTGGGCATCGACGTGGAGGCCCGCGACACTGACGCGTCCCTCGTGCCGTACATCCTGGCCGATCCTCCGGACGCGGTCTTCGTCACGCTGCACGGCGGCGCGGGCGAGGACGGCGCCATCCGTTCCATCCTCGAACTCCTGAACGTCCCTTACGTCGGCGCCAACCCCGACGCCTGCCGGGTCGCCTTCGACAAGCCCACCGCCAAAGCCGTCGTGCGCTCGGTCGGCCTGCGCACCCCCGCATCGGTCACCCTGCCGAAGGAGACCTTCCACGACCTCGGCGCCACGGCTGTCCTGGGCCGCATCGTGGAGCATCTCGGCCTCCCCCTGTTCGTCAAGCCCGCCCGCGGCGGCTCCGCCCTGGGCGCCTCGATCGTCCGCACCGCCGAAGAGCTCCCCGCCGCGATGGTCGGCTGTTTCGCGTACGGCGACACGGCGCTGATCGAGCGTTACGTGGAGGGCGTCGAAGTGGCGGTCTCCGTGGTCGACCTGGGCAACGGCCCGATCGCCCTGCCTGCCGTCGAAATCGTCCCGGACGAGGGCGTCTACGATTACGCGGCCCGCTACACCGCCGGCCACACCGAGTTCTTCGCGCCCGCCCGCCTGTCCGCCAAGGCAGCGGCCGCCTGCGCGGAAACCGCCGTGACGGCGCACACCGCCCTGGGCCTCCGCGACATCTCCCGCACCGACCTCATCGTCGACGCCTCAGACGAGGCTCACTTCCTGGAGGTCAACGTGGCGCCCGGGATGACGGAGACGTCCCTGCTGCCGATGGCGGCGGAGGCGGCGGGCCAGGACCTTGGCGACCTCTGCCGGATCCTCCTCCAGAACGCGGCCTCTCGCTTCCACGCTTAGCCACATCCGCAGGAGGCCGCTCCTGTTCATACGTTAACGCCGTCCTCGCCCCGCCTTCGCGGGCATTCCCTCGGGAACGGCCGTACCCGGTCCACCCTCACCCGCCTTCTTAACGTCGGCTGGCACCGGGTCGCCCGCTGGCGCGACCAGACGCTCCCTACCTCCCGTCACAACCCCGCTCCCGACTCCGCGCCGCTCCGCCTTCACGCGGCGAGTGGAGACCTTGTCCTGCCCTCAATCCCAGACGGGACCCTGCCTTCCCTTCTCCTCCAGGGTCGAGCTCCTGCTCGGCTTCGCGCCCTTCGTCGCCGTACCCCCGCTCCGAGCGGCCCCGCCCTCCCCCTCCCTTCTCTAACGTCTGAAAGTAGCCTGACCATGTGCTGATCGATTCGACCTACCCCAAGAGCTTCGCCAGCGACAATCACGCAGGCGTCCACCCCACCATCCTCGAAGCCATGACTGCGGCGAACCACGGGGACGCACCCGCCTACGGCGGCGACCGCTGGACATCGACCTTCGAGCACCACATCAAAGAGACCTTCGGCCCCGAGGCGGAAGGCTTCGCCGTCCTGAACGGAGCCGGCGCCAACATGGTCGGCCTCGCCCCCATGCTCGGCCGCTACGACGCCATTGTCTGCGCCGACACCGCCCACATCGCCACCCACGAAACAGGCGCGGCGGAACGACTACTGGGCACGAAGCTCCTGACAACTCCTACAGCCGACGGCAAGCTACGCCCCCAGGACGTCACCGCGCGCCTCAGCACCCTGGGCAGCCACCACGAGCCCCAGCCCCGCGTGGTCTCCATCTCCCAAGTCACCGAACTCGGCACCTGCTACTCCCCCGAAGAAATCGCCGCCCTCGCCGACACGGCACACGCCGCCGGCCTACTCCTCCACATGGACGGCGCCAGACTGGCAAACGCCGCCGCCCACCTGAACACCTCCCTCGGCGCGATCACCACGGAAGTCGGCGTGGACATCTTCAGCTTCGGCGGCACAAAGAACGGCGCCCTGGCGGCTGAAGCGGTAATAGTCCTCTCCCCTTCTCTCGCTCACGCCATCCCCTTCCTCCGCCGCCAGTCCCTCCAACTGGCTTCGAAGATGCGCTTCATCTCCGCCCAACTCTCCGCCCTCCTCACCCACGACCTCTGGCGCCACAACGCATCCCATGCCAACCAAATGGCCACCCGCCTCGCCAACGGCGTCGCCGACCTCCCTGGCATCACCATCGCCTACCCCGTCCAGTCGAACGCCGTCTTCGCCACCCTCCCCAAAGCGGCCACCGCTGCCCTCCTCAACCGCTACCTGTTCCACTACTGGGACGAGGCTGCGGGCACCGTCCGCTGGATGACCGCCTTCGACACCACCCCGGACCACGTCGACGACTTCCTCGACGTCATCCGCAAATCCCTCGTCATCCCCTGATCCCCTCGGCTCGGCCGTTCTCCCGGCGCACCCGCTCCGCTAGGCGCCCGACTCCCGGTTTCACGTGAAACATCGCCGCACACCGCCAGCCAACGCACCCGCAACGCCTCTGTTTCACGTGAAACCAACCACCCACCACCCCGACAAGAGCGCGCCCGCCACCCGCTCACCCGACAGCGCATCCACCAAGCCGCAGCACCACTCCGCCTTTCCGAGCCACATAAAGGCGAACCGCACCACTAATGCGCGCAATGCGAACCACGCCCACCAAAGGCATGGGTGCACCGGGCGACACGTCCTGGAGCCTCGGCACTGCGCACCACAGAGAACGACCGCAAGGTGTGGGGATCCGCTGAATGCGCCGAGAGCCTACAACGCCTTCGCGACACCGAGCCAAGCCCAGCCCCACTAGAGCGCACGCTTCCCACGACATCCTCACCACGCTCTGCCCTTCGCCGGCTTCCACCCTCCGCTTCCCCAACCAGACAGAGCCTGGCGGTAGGCGGCCGCCGGGGAAATGGGCTACGCAGACCGGCCCTCCTCACCGCGGCAGCGACGTGCGAGCAACCGCTCCGCATGACCGCAGTCGCCCCACACCCAACAGGCACCCCAGGCCTCACACCCCAGGCCCCACGCTCCGCACCCCATGCCCCACACCGTGACCCGTATCCCACGCTCACCACCGCACGCCCGCCACCGCACGCCTCACACCCACACTCGCCACCGCACGCCTCACACCATGACCACGCCCTGGCCCGCATCCCGCCCACCCCACGCGCACCCGCGTCTCACGCCGCCAAGCCACGCTCCGCCGCTCTGTCCCCGCTATGTTCGGGACAGTTCGGCTTCAGACCTCGCGCACAGCACACTCGCTCCTGGTCACGTCCACGGACGTGGTGTATGAATCGATCTTCGCGTGATCCTGTTTCTGCAGGTTAAGCGGTAAGTGTCTGTGGGAGTGGGTTCGGGGTCGGTGTGTCGCCGACGATGAGCCGGAGGCGGGC
>NZ_JAHKRM010000025.1 GCF_019396345.1 Nonomuraea guangzhouensis
CTCCAGCGAGCCGTCGGCGCGCCGGCGCGCCAGGTCCCCGCTGCGGAACATGCGCGAGCCGGGCGGTCCGAACGGGTCGGCCACGAATCGTTCGGCCGTCAGCTCCGGCCGTCCCCAGTACCCGGTGGCCAGGCCGGTGCCGCCGATGTACAGCTCGCAGGTGACGTTGGCCGGTACCGGGCGCAGCGCGTCGTCGAGAAGGGACAACCGGGTGCCGGCCGTCGTCTCCCCCAGCGGCAGCACGTCCGGCACGGCTTCACCGGCGGTGAGCTGGTGATGGGTGGCCGCGGTCGTCGTCTCCGTCGGGCCGTAGACGTGCCCGACCGTCAGGCGCGGGCAGTGCGCCAACGCTCGCCGCACCACCGAGCCCGGCACCACCTCGCCTCCGGTCCACACCACGCGCACGGCGGTGAGGCAGCGCGGGTTCTCCTCGACCACCATGCCGAACACGGCGGCCGTCAACCACAGGTGGCTGATCCGGTGTTCGGTGATCAGCCGCTCGAGCGTCGGCAGTTCGAGTTCTCCCGCGGGGGCGACGACGATGGTCCCGCCCGAGGCCAGCGGGAGCCACAGTTCGAGGGTGGACGCGTCGAAGGACACCGAGCTGTGGCACAGCACGGTGCCGGGCTCGCCGCCGAGCCAGCGGGGATCCTCGATCAGCGCCACGATGCTCCGGTGGCTGACCCCGATGCCCTTCGGGACTCCGGTCGATCCGGAGGTGTACATGACGTAGGCGGGCTGTTCCGCCTCGACGCGCACGTCCGGCGGATCGGCGGGTCCGGCGAGCCAGGACCTGTCCTCGTCGACGGCGAGGACAGGTGCGGCCAACCCGGCCGCGTCGGCGGCGCGATCGGTCAGCACGAGTGCGCATCCCGTCTCGGCCACCATGTACGCCCGGCGGGCAGGCGGGTTGCGCTCGTCGATGGGCACGTAGGTGCCGCCTGCCTTGAGGATGGCGAGCAGGGACACCACCAGCTCGGCGGATCGCCGCATGAGCACCGCGATCCGGGTGCCCGGCGTCACGCCGTAGGCCCGGACCAGGTGGTGGGCCAGCTGGTCGGCCCGCGTGTCGAGGTCCCCGTAGGACAGTTCGGCGTCGTCGGACACGACCGCGGTGGCGTGCGGGGTGGCGGTCGCGCGTGCCTCGACCAGTTCGTGCACACACGGCCGGACCGGCTCCTCGGCCGCCCGGTGCGGGTCGCGTAGCCACGCCCGGTCCGACCGGGTCAGCACGTCGATGTCGCGCAGTGGGCGGCCGGGGTCGGCGACCACGTCGCGCAGCAGCTGGACGAACCGGGCGGCCAGCTCTTCGACGGTGCCCCGGTCGAACAGGTCGACGGCGTACTCGATCGCGCCTTCCGTGCCCGACACCACCACGGAGAGGTCGAACTTGGCGGTGTCGCCGGCCATCGGCACGGCCGCCACCGCGACGCCGGGCAGGTCAGGCGTCGTCGCCTGGACGTTCTCCACTCCCAGCGTCACCTGGAACAAGGGGTGCCGGGCCAGCGAGCGCGGCGGGTTGAGCAGCTCGACCACGCGCTCGAAGGGCAGGTCCGGATGGCTGAACGCGGCGAGATCGACCTGGCGGACGCGAGCCAGCAGGTCCTGGAACGTCGGGTCACCCGCGGTGTCGACGCGAAGCACCAGCATGTTGACGAAGTAGCCGACCAGGTCGCGCAGCGCGTCGTCGGTGCGCCGGGCCACCGCGGTGCCGATCGGCACGTCGGTGCCGGCGCCCATGCGGGTGAGCAGTGCGACCAGCCCGGCGTGGAGGACCATGAACCGCGTCGTCCCGGTGTCCCGTGCCAACCGCGCCAGGCCGTCGGTCAGCTCCTGGCCCAGCGGGAACCGCACCACGTCGCCGCGATGGCTCGCCGCCGGCGGCCGCCGCCGGTCCGCGGGCAGGGGTGGTTCGTCGGGCAGTCCCGCGAGCGTCTCCCGCCAGTACCGCGCCTGGCGGCCGAGCACACTGTCCGGGTCGTCCTCGCTGCCGAGCACCTCTCGTTGCCACAGGCTGTAGTCCGCGTACTGCACCGGCAGCGGGGCCCATCGCGGCCGGCCGCCCGCCTTCCGCGCCGCGTAGGCCGCCGACAGGTCGCGGGTCAGGCAGCCCATGGACCACTCGTCTCCCGCGATGTGGTGCATCACCAGCGACAACACGTGCTCGCGCGGGCCGAGTTCGAACAGCTTCGCCCGCAGCGGCAGGTCGGCGCCGAGGCCGAACTCGCGCCTGGCTTCCTCGGTGAGCAACCGGTCCAGGACGCCTTCCTCAGCCTGCCGCACGACCAGCACGCCCGATACGTCGGTAATGGACTGATACGGCGCCCCGTCGTACTCGCCGATCATCGTCCGTAGACTTTCGTGCCGGCCGATGACGTCGTCGATCGCCGCACGCAACGCGTCCCGGTCCAGCTCGCCGGAGAGCCGCAGTGCCAGGGGGATGTGGTACGAGACGCTCGACTCGGCCAGCCGGTCGGTGACCCAGAGCCCGCGTTGGGCGAGCGACAGCGGCACCCGGCCGGGCCGCGTGTCACGGCGTGGCGACGGGGCGGCGGGCGGTGCGCCCGGGAGCCGCCGGGCCAGTGCCGTCACCGTGCGGGTCGCGAAGATGGTCCGCTGCTCGACGTCGACGCCGAACACCACGCGGATCCGCGCGGCCAGCCGGATGGCCAGCAGTGAGTGTCCGCCCATCGCGAAGAAGTCGTCGTCGACGCCGACGTCCGGACAGTCGAGGACCTCGGCGAACAGCTCGCGCAGCAGTTCCTCGTGCGGTGTCCGCGCGGTGGCGCCGGAGCCGGTCGGGCGCGGGTCGGGGAGCTTCGTCCGGTCGACCTTGCCGTTGGGGCGCAACGGGAGCTCCGTCAGCGGTACGATCGTCGCCGGCATGAGGTGGGCTGGCAGGTGCTCGGCCGCCCAGGCCGTGACGCGTGCGACGTCGACGGTGTCCGGCACCAGGTACGCCACCAGTTCCGGCTCGTCTCGCTGGTTCGTCCGCACCACCGCGACGGCCTGCGTCACCTCGGGGTGCCGGCTCAGCGTGGCCGCGACCTCGCCCGGCTCGACGCGGAACCCACGGATCTGTATCTGGTCGTCGACGCGGCCGAGGAATCGCAGTTGCCCGTCGCCGTCCCACCGGCCCAGATCGCCGGTGCGGTACATACGGGTGCCGGGCGGACCGAACGGGTCGGCGACGAACCGCTCCCCGGTCAGCCCCGGCTGGTCGAGGTAACCACGTGCCACGCCGTGACCGGCGATGTACACCTCGCCCGGCGTTCCCGACGGCACCGGCCGTAAGCCGCCGTCGAGCACGTACACCCTGGCGCCCGGCAGCGGCCGGCCGACCGGCGGTTCGGCGCCCGGCGCCAGCGGACCGCTCACGGTCGCGCAGACGGTGGTCTCCGTCGGGCCGTAAGCGTTCCACATCCGGTGTCCGGCCCAGCGAGCCGGCAGCTCCGGCGGGCAGGGTTCACCGCCGACGGTGAGCGTGACGCCCGGCGGCACCTCGTCCGGCGACATCACGGCGAGCGCGGTCGGCGGCAGCAACGCGTGGGTGACACCGGCTTCGTCCAGCAGCCGGGCCAGCGGCGGACCGGGGACCAGCCGGTCCTCGGGAGCCAGCACGAGGGTGGCGCCCGTCAGCAGCGCGACGGTCAGCTCGAGGACCGAGGCGTCGAAGCTCCACGACCCGAACTGCAGCCACCGGCGCCCGGGTCCCGCTCCGTCCAATGCGGTCAGACCGAAGACGCCGGCATGGGGGACGACCACTCCTTTCGGGCGGCCCGTGGAACCGGAGGTGTAGATGACGTAGGCGGCGTGCCGCGCGCTGAGCGGTTCGACGCGTTCGGCCTGTGTGAGGTTCTTGCCGGGGTAGTGGTCGAGCGGGCCCAGCTCGTCCAGCCGGGTGAGCAGCAGGCGCGGGCGCGCGTCGTCGAGCATGAGGTCGACCCGGGCGGCCGGATAGCGGGGGTCAACCGCCAGGTACGCGCCACCGGCCTTGAGCACCCCGAGTACCGCGACGACCAGGTCCGGCGACCGTGGCATCGCCAGCGCCACCAGGTGTTCGGGGCCGACGCCCTTGCCGACCAGTGCGCGGGCCACCTGGTTCGCCCGCTCGTTGAGGTCCGCATAGGACAGGTGGGTGTGCTCGTACGCCAGTGCCACGGCGTCGGGTGTGCGGCCGACCTGCCGCTCGAACGCGTCGGTCACCGTGCCGCCGGAGGCCGGCCGGTCGGTGCCCGCCCACTCCCGGAGGATCCGTCGCCGTTCGTCCGGCATGAGCACGTCGAGCCGGCGCACCGGGAGGTCGGCGCCGGTGGCCATGGTCGCGAGCAACCGGTGCAGCCGGGCCGTCAGCAGGCCGACGGCGTCCGCCGTGAACACGTCGCTGTGGTAGTTCCAGCGCAGCAGCAGGCACCGGCCGGGAACGGCCATCATGGACAGCGGATAGTGCGTGGCGTCGTGGAAACCGACGCGGGAGATCCCGGCGCCGCGCTCCTCGAACAAGCCGCCCGGCTGGTTCTCAAAAGCAGTCAGCACGTCGAACAGCTCACCGACGCCGGCCAGCCGCTGAATCTCGGCGAGGCCGAGATGGTGGTGCGGCAGCAGCCTCGCCTGTTCCTCCTGCGTCCGGACCAGCAGGTCGCCCACGGTCTCATCGGACCGGAGCCGGACACGGACCGGCACGGTGTTGATGAACAGGCCCACCATCCGTTCGACGCCGGGCAGCTCGGCCGGGCGCCCGGAGACCACGGCGCCGAACACCGCCTCCTCCCGCCCGGTGAGCCTGGCGAGCAGGATCGCGACGGCGCACTGAAGGACGGTGTTGAGGGTCGACCCGTGGTGCCGGGCCAGCTCGGTGAGCGCGGTGGTGAGGTCCTCGGGCAGCGAGTACACCGACCGGGCGTGCGATGAGGCGGTCGCACCGCGCGGTGCGAGCCGGGTCGGTCCGGCCAGTCCGGCCAACGCCGCCCGCCACGCGGCCTCGGCCGGTCTCCGTTCCTGCCGGTGCAGCCAGCCGAGGTACGTCCGGTACGGCGTGACCTCCGGCAGCGGCCGGGACGCGTACAGCTCGCGCATCTCGTCGAGCAACACACCCATCGACCACGCGTCCAGCAGGATGTGGTGCACGGTGAGCACGAAGCGGTGCCGCTCCGGGCCGAGGCGGATCAGCATGGCACGCATGAGCGGCGGCGATCCGAGGTCGAACCCGAGCGCGCGGTCCTCGACCAGGGCCTGTTCCAGCTCGGCCTCGGTCATCGCGGCCGCCCGCCACGGCAGGTCGGCCTCGCCCGATTCCACCTGTCGCGGACCGTCCGGGGTGAGGTGGAAACCCGCGCGGAGGTTGGGATGGCGGCGCACCGCGGCCGTCACGCACCGCCGCCAGGCTTCCTGGTCGAGCGGGCCGTCGAGGTCGAGGAGCAACTGCGTGAGGTACGCGTCGGCCGAGCGGCCGTCGTGGAGCGCCTGGAACAGCAGGCCCTCCTGCAGCGGTGACAGGGGCAGCGGCCGGTCCTCTGGCCAGTCCGGCGCCGCCTCGGCGTCGGGGACGCGCGTCGCCACCGCGGCCATGCCGGCCACCGTCCGGCACCGGAACACCTCGCCCGGGGGGAGAGCCAGCCCCGCGGCACGGGCGCGGCTGCCCAGCTGGATCGCCGTGATGCTGTCGCCGCCGGAAGCGAAGAAGTCGTCGTCGACCCCGACCTCGGGGAGGTCGAGCAGCTCGGCGACCAGGCCGCACAGCACCCGCTCGGTGGCGTCGGCGGGCACCCGCCGCGGGGCCGGCACTCGGGCCGCCGGATCCGGCAGCCCGCTCCGGTCGAGCTTTCCGTTGCCGGTCAACGGCAGTCGGTCGAGCGGGACCAGCGCGGCCGGCACCATGTGCTCGGGCAACCGCGCGGCCAGGTAGTCGCGGAGCATGCCGGGCTCGGGACCCGCTGCGGGGCCGGCACTCGGGCCGCTGGATCCGGCAGCCTGCTCCGGTCGGGTGTCAGGGACCGGCACGAAGTACCCGACGAGGCGGCGCCGGCCGCGCCGGTCCGGCCGCGCCACCACGACGCCCTGCGCGATCTCGGGATGGCCGGTCAGCGCGGCGGCGATCTCCGCGGGCTCGATCCGGAACCCGCGGATCTTCACCTGGTCGTCGGCCCGGCCGGCGAAGTGGAGCGTGCCGTCGGCATCCTGGCGTGCGAGGTCGCCCGTGCGGTACAGCCGCGAGCCCGGCGGGCCGTACGGATCGGCGACGAAGCGCTGCGCGGTGAGACCGGGGCTCCCCAGGTAGCCCCTGGCCAGGCCGGCGCCCCCGACGTACAGTTCGCCGGCGATACCGGCCGGCAGCGGCCGCAGCGCCGGGTCGAGCACGAGCACCCGCATGTCGTCGATGGGCTCGCCGATGTGGCTGCCGGTCTCCGGTCCGAGATCGGCGTGGGTGACGTGCACGGTCGTCTCGGTGATGCCGTACATGTTGACCAGCGCCGGCCGGTTTTCCTGATTCATCTGGAAAAAGCCGGCGAGGTGGCTGTCGTCGAGCCGCTCACCGCCGCAGATCACCAGCCGCAGGTCGGTGTCCTCGACGCGGGACAGTTGCGCGAACGCGGTGGGCGTCTGGTTGAGCACCGTGACGCGTTCCCGTTGGAGCAGGCGCGAGAGGTCGGCGGGTGACCTCGTCACCGCGTGGGGCACGACCACGAGCCGGCCGCCGTGCAGCAGCGCGCCCCACATCTCCCACACCGAGAAGTCGAACGCGTAGGAGTGGCACATCGCCCACACGTCCCGCGGGCCGGCGTCGAGCCATCGCCGGGTCGTGTCGAACAGCCGGACCACGTTGCGGTGGGACACCATGACGCCCTTGGGCGTGCCGGTGGAGCCGGACGTGTGGATCACGTACGCCGTGTTGTCCGGTCCCGCCCGGCACACCGGATCCGTACTGTCCGCGTCTGTACTGTCTGCGACGTGGTCCGAGGTGAGCACCAATACCGGCGCCGTGTCGGCGAGCAGGAACTCGACCCGCTCGGCCGGGTAGTCGGGGTCGACCGGCACGTAGGCTCCGCCGGCCTTGAGCACCGCGAGCAGCGCGACGATCAACTCCGCCGACCGAGGCATGGAGACCGCGACGAGTTTCTCCGGACCGACTCCCCCGTCGATGAGCCGGTGGGCGAGCCGGTTGGCCCGCGCGTTGAGCTCGCGGTAACTCAGCGAGCGGCCCTCGAAGGTCACCGCGGTCGCGCCCGGGGTCCGCCGAACCTGCTCGGTGAACAGCTCAGGCAGCGTGGCCACCGGCGCGGGCACCTCGGCGGCAGGTGGCGGCAGTGCCCGCTCCCCCAGCGGATCCACCCTGCCGACGGGAAGCGCGGGATCGGTCACGGCGAGTTCGCCGAGCAGCCGCAGGAAGCGGTCCCGGTGCGCGGCCAGTTCGTCCCGGCCGAAGTCGGCCGTGTCGGCGTCGAGGTTGACCGACAGCGTGTCGTGGTCCGGCCGGTCGTAGCAGACCATCGACAGGTGGTCGACCGGCCCGTGTGACAGGTTGCGCACGATCCCGGCGTGACCGGCGAAACGTGGGCCGTAGTCGAAGGACATGACGTTCACCAGCGGGCCGAACAGCGGCTCGCGTCCACCCGCGAGCCCGAGCTCCGCGCGGATGTCCTCGTAGCGGAAGCGCTGGTGCCGCGACACGTCCACGATCTCCGCGGTCACCTGGTGGACCAGCTCGCCCCACGTGCCGGCGGGGCGGACCGACAGACGCAACGGCAGCGTCGTGGACATCATGCCGGGCACCCGGCGGGCGACCGGGTCGCCACGGCCGGAGACGACCAGACCGAGTACGAGGTCGGTGGCGCCGGTCAGCCCGCTCACGTACAGCGCCGACGCCGCGACGGCGACGCCGGCCAGGCCGAGCAGCGTCCCCGTGGCCCGCAGTGCCGCGAGCCGATCGGGTGGCAGCAGACCGCCGGCCCTGATGAACTCGCCGGACGGCTCGGCCAGGTGCGGGGAGAGCCCTGCCGGGTGTGGCCGGTCGACCATCCTCGCGGACCAGTACGCGCGGTCCTGCTCGAACTCGGGTGCGGCCCGGTACGCCCGCTCCTCCTCGATCAAGGAGGCAAGCGACCCGACGGCGCCGTCCGGCACGGGCCCGCCGGCCACTGTGGCGGTGTAGACCGCCGCCACCCGGCGAACCAGGAACGCGAAGCTGAACCCGTCCGCGACGAGGTGATGCGCCCGGTAGTACCAGCGATAGCGGTCGTTCGCCAGCCGCAGCAACGCGTGGCCGAACAGCGGTCCGGACGCGAGATCGAAGGGCCGGAAGAGATCCGCACGCATCCAGTCCTCGGCGGCCGCCGCAGGGTCGGGATCCAGGCTCACATCGATCAGCGGGAACGGCCACGACATCGCGGGCACGACGTGCTGCCAGGCTCGCGTGCCGTCGAACGCGAAGCGCACCCGCAGACACTCCATCTCGTCGACGGTGCGCCGCAGGGCGTGCTCGAACGTGCCCAGGTCGACCGGGCCATGGATCTCGACGTACTCGCCGATGTGATAGCGCGTGGTGTCCGGGTGGAGCTGCTGCGCGAGCCACACTCCTTGCTGGGCTGCGGTAAGCGGTAGCCCGGTCATGGTCTCACCACGCCTGCCCGTGCCAGCCGCGCGGCGACGACCGGTCCGATGCGGTCGAGCGCCTGGGAGCCGGTCATCTCCTGGTGTCCGCACGGGATGTCGTGCACCGTCATCGCGGCCACGTACGGCGCCCAGCCGTCCGGGGTCGGGAAGCCCGCGTCCTTGCCTTCTGTCGCGTGGAAGAACAGCACGTCGCCGTCGAACCGGGACGGGGCGAAGCCGGCGGCGAGTTCGCCGTTGTGCGTCATGATCCGCCCGATCATGGCGACCTCGTGATCGTCGAGCGCGAAGGCGTGCTCCGCCAGCGCGGCTCGCAGGTCCCGTTCGTCGAGCGGCGGCTCCCGGTGGTCCGCGCCGGCGAGGTAGCTGTCGAGCATGGCCAGCAGGCCGACCTCCGCACCGTCCCGCCGGAGCTGCGTGGCGATCTCGTGTGCCACCACACCGCCGAAGGACCAGCCGAGCAGGTGATAAGGGCCGTGGGGCTGGACCATGCGGATGTGCCCGCGATAGTCGGCCGCCATCTCGGTCACCGTGCGCGGCATCGGCTGCCCAGGGTCGAGCCCGCGGGACTGCAACGCGTAGACCGGATGGCCGTCGGCCACATGACGTACCAGTCCTGAGTAGACCCAGCCGATCCCGCCGCCCGGGTGCACGCAGAACAGCGGCGGCCGGTCGCCCCGCGCCCGCAAGGGCAGCAGCACGGGGAACGCGCTGCCGCCGGCCCGGCCGGCGAGGGCGGCGGCGAGCTTTTCCGGTGTCGGCGCCGCGAACACGCCGGCGACCGTGACGCCGTCGTCGAGGCGGCGCCGGATCCGGCCGACCAACCGGGTGGCGAGCAGGGAATGACCGCCGAGCTCGAAGAAGTCGCCGTCCGCCGGCACCGATGGCAGGCCGAGCGCCTCGGCGAAGAGTCCGCACAGGACGTCGACCGGTGAGCCGTCACCGGGTACCACCGCGTCCGGCGCCGACAGCCGTTCGGTGGACGTGATCACGGTGGGGATCATGTGCCGCGGCAGGAGCTCCGACAGGTGCCGCCGCAGTTCGCCGGGGGTCGCGTCACCGGCGACGTGGGCGACCAGCCGCGGCCCGTTCTCCTCGTCCAGCACCACGGTGGCCCGTTCGACCGACTCGTGCCGCTCCAGCGCCGCCACGATCTCGCCGGGCTCGATCCGGAAACCCCGTAGCTGCACCTGGTCATCGGCACGGCCGAGGAAGACCAGGTCCCCGTCCGGTGTTCGCCGGACCAGGTCGCCTGTCCGGTACATACGCGCACCCGGTGGGCCGAACGGGTCGGCGACGAAGGTCGCCGCGGTCAGCCCCGGCCGGTTCAGGTAGCCTCGCGCCACCGCCTCCCCCGCGACGTACAGCTCGCCCTCGTCGGCCGGCAGCAGGTCCGGGCCGAGCACATGGGCCCGCACGCCGTCGATCGGCCGGCCGATGCTGGGCACCGACCCGTCCCGCACCCGCTTGAACAGGCTGTCCACCGTGCACTCGGTGGGACCGTAGAAGTTGTAGCTCTCGGTACCGGTGGCCGCGCGCAACGTGTGCCACAGTGACTCCGGCACGTCCTCGCCGGCCAGCACCAGCAGCCGCGGCCGGCCCTCGGCCGGCAACCCGGCCGCCAGCAGCTCGGCACAGTGCGACGGGGTGGTGTCCAGGTAGTCGATGTCGTTGGCGGACACATACTCGGCGAGTGCGTGGACGTCGCGTCGTACCTGATCGGGGACCAGGTGTGTCTCGTGGCCCGCGATCATCCACAGGAGGCCGTCCCACGAGCCGTCGAAGGACAGCGAGGCGGTGGTCGCCGCCTTCCGCCGTTCGCCGGTCGGGAACAGCGACTTCCGGCGGAACCGGAACAGGTTGGCCAGCGCCTGGTGCGGCACGACCACTCCCTTGGGTGTTCCGGTCGACCCGGACGTGTACATGACGTAGGCCGCATTCGCTGGCGAGAGTGGCGAGACGGGGTCGGTGGCCGGGCTCCGTTCGAGCGCGGCCATGGTGCCGGGGGCGTCGAGGACCAGCCTCGGTGTGCCGTCGCCGGGTGCGTCCCCGGTCGTGATCACCAGCTTCGGAGCGGCGTCGGACAGGATGGCGGCGATGCGGGCGGCTGGATCCTGTGGGTCAACGGGCACGTGGACGGCGCCTGCCTTGAGCGTGGCGAGCAACGCGGCGACGAAGTCCGGCGAGCGGGGCAGCGCGAGCGCGACCCGGTCCTCCGGTCCGATCCCCTGCCGGATCAGCAGGTGCGCCAACCGGTTAGCCCGCTCGTTCAGGTCCGCGTAGTCCACCGCGCGCCCGTCGCACACCAGCGCCGGTTCCCGTGGCGTGCGGGCGACCTGTTTCTCGAACACCTCGGTGATCCGCCGGACGTCCGGCTCGACGCGGCGATCGGGATCGGCCAGCAGTTCCCGCAGCAGCTCGACGAACGCGCCCGCCGCGGCGGCGATCGTGGGCCGGTAGAACAACTGGGTGCTGTACTCGATGACGGCCTCGATCTCCTCGTCACCGGGACGCTCCAGCATGGCGACGGCCAGGTCGCAGAGCGCGGTCCCTTCCGGCAGGCCGGGATAGCCCAGCTCGCCGCCGTACTCGAGGGAGATGCTGGGCGGCCCGTGCTCCAGTTCGTCGAGCGGCGGCAGGACCTGGTGGGTGTACATGACGTCGAACAGGGTGTTCCGGCTCGGATCCCGTGGCGGCGCCACCGCCTGCACCACCGCGTCGAACGGCAGGTCCTCGTTGGCCATGCCGTCCAGCACGACCTGGCGCACTCTGTGCACGAGCTCCCGGAAGCTCGGCCGCCCGGACAGGTCGGTCCGGAACAGGACGGTGTTGTTGAACAGGCCGAGCAGCCGCCACAGCTCGGGGCGGCCACGCCCGGACGTCGGCGTGGCCACCACGATGTCCTGCCGGCCCGACATGCGGGACAGCAGGACGTTGAGCGCGGCGAGCAGGACGACGAACGGGGTGGCCGATTCCGTGTGGCCCAACGCCCGCAACCGGCGCGCCACGTCGGCCGGGATCACGAACTCGTGGCGGTCGCCCAGGTAGTTCAGCCTGGCCGGCCGCGGCAGGTCGGTCGGGAGGTCGAGTGGCGGTGCGTCCCGCAGTGTCCGCTGCCAGAACGCCTCCTGGTCGCGCAGCTTGGCGCCGGCGACCAGTTCGCGCTGCCACCTGGCGTAGTCGTGGTACTGGATGGGCAGCGGCGGCAACCGGTGCGGCCGGCCCGCCACCCGCGCGGCGTACAGCTCGGTGAGCTCGTTCCGGATGATCGTGGGCGCGTGTCCGTCGTTGACCGCGTGGTGCATGGTGTTGACGACGAGGTGGTCCTCGGCGCCGAAGCGGATGACGAGCACCCGGTACAACGGGTCGGCGGCCAGGTCGAACGGCCGGGCGACGTGCGCGGCGACCATCCGCTCCGCCACCGCTGGGTCGTCCTCTTCGGACAGATCGGCGAACCGATAGAAGTCGCCGGCGTCGGGCCGGATCACCAGCCGGGGCTCGCCGCCGTCATCGACGAAGTTCGACCGCACCGTCTCGTGCCGGTCCGCGAGATCGGCCAGCGCACCGCGCCAGGATTCCGGGTCGAACGGGCCGCGTACCCGCATCCGCGACGACAGGTTGTACAACGTGGTGGCCGGTTCCAGCTGGTGGTGGAACCACATCCGCTCCTGGGCGAACGACAGCACCAACTCGTCGCCGGGAGTGACAGGCGGTAGCCGGTCGGCAGGTCGCGACGCCTCGCCACGCAGGCGTTCGATGTGTGCCACGAGCTCCGGCACGGTGCGCCACTCGTAGATGTCGATCAGCTTCAGCTCGACCCCGCACCGGCGGGACAACGCGTTGATCAGCTGCAGCCCGATGACCGAGTTGCCGCCCAGCTCGAAGAAGTCCGCGTCGGCGGGCACCTCATCGGCGCGCAGCAACTCGCCGAGAACCGAACGCACCCGCATGCTGATCGACATGTCCCCGTCGGGTGCCGCGGGTGTCCGCTCACGCGTCACCCAGCACCGGACGCCTGCCAGGGGATGACCGGGCAACGACATCCGCTCGGAACGTGGCCGGGTGCCCGCGCGCAGCACGGACCAGTCGACGTCCACCCCGAGCTCGTACAGCCGGCCGATCAGCGGGAGGAGGTCGTCCGGCGACCGGACAACCTCGCGGCGCAGGTCGGCACCCCGGTCCGGCAACGCGGCACCGATGTCGCCGGCCGCGCCGAGTTCCACCACGACGACCGGTCCGTCCGCCAGCAGGCGGTCGACCGCGCCGGCGAGCCTGACCGGGTCCGCGGGCCGGTCCTCGGGCCCGGCCGCGATCTCCTCGTCGGACAGCTCACCCTGGACCCAGCGGGCGAGGTGGCGGGATCGGCCGGAAGCCAGGAGACCGGCCACCGCGACAGCGGCGGTGAGCCGCCGGTACACCGCGAGTTGCCAGGCGACCGTGGCGCCGGCCGACGCCAGCTCGGCGGGCAGAGCCAGCTCGGCGGGCAGAGCCGGCACCTGGCCGGCGGAGATCGCGGCGTCACCCGGCATCGCCACGACCACCCGTGGCGACCGCGCCTCGACACCGCGCGGCACGTGCTCCTCCAGTGCCGCGGCCAGGTCGGCGGTCGAGTGCGCCAGCACGGAGATGCGGTGCCGGTGGTGGTCGCGACCCTCGTTGAGAGTGAACGCGACGTCGGCGAGCGGCGCGGCGCCCGCGCGCAACCGTCCGGCGATGCGCCGGCAGAGTCCGCCGAGCGCCGCGGCGGAACGGGCGGACACACCGACCAGCACCGGCCCGATACGCGTTGCAGGCGCCGGTTCCCGGGCCGGGGCCTGCTCGATGACACAGTGCGCGTTGAGACCGCCGAGGCTGAACGAGCTCACGCCGGCGCGGCGCGGCGAGCCGTCCTTCCGGGCGGGCCAGGGCCGGGACGAGGTGACCACCCGCAGCCCCGCGGCGTCGAGATCCACTCCGCGCGCGGGCCGCCGGAAGTGCAGGCTCGGGTAGAGCTCGCCGTGTTGGACGGCGAGAATCGCCTTCACCAGCCCGGTCACCCCGGCCGCGTTGTCCAGGTGGCCGACATTCGTCTTCACCGAGCCGATGGGCAGCGGGCGGCGATCGCCGTCGCGTGCCAGCGCGAGCCCCTCCACCTCCGCCGCGTCGCCCAGCCGGGTGCCCGAGCCGTGCGCCTCCACGTACCCGGCGGTTGAGAAGTCGAGGCCGGCGCCACGCCAGGCCAGTTCGATCACCTCGGCCTGGGCCCGCACGCTCGGGGTGCTGATCGTCGCCGCGTGGTGCCCGTTGTGCAGCACCGCGCTTCCCCTGATGACGGCGTGGATGTGCGCACCGTCCGCCACAGCCCGGTCCACGGTGGTCAGCAGGAGAACCGCGCCGCCCTCACCGCCGACGGCGCCGTCCGCCGCCTCGTCGAAGGCGCGGCAGCGGCCGGTGGTGGACATGATCTCCGGGAAACCGTCCAGCCGGTCACGCTCCGGTGGCACCGACCGGAGGTTGACGCCGCCTGCCAGCGCGTACTCCACGTCACCGGCGAGCAGTTCCCGCCGGGCGTGGTGCACCGCGACCAGCGAGCCGTTGCACCCGCTGTCGATGCCGTAGCACGGACCGGTCAGCCCGAGCCAGTGCGCGATCCTGGCGGGCAGGGCACCCGGCCAGGTCCCGGTCATGGCGAGGGTGGTGCGCTCGGGTACCAGTCGTTCGTAGTCGGGTGCGGGCATACTGAAGATCACCGCCGTACGCCGTTCCCGGAACCGGGAAGCGGCGTAGCCCGCGTCCTCGATCGCGTTCTTGGTCAGCTCCTGCGCGAGCCGGTGCTGCGGGTCGAGCAGTTCGGCCTCACGCCTGGACACCCCGAAGAACTCGTGGTCGAACAGGTCGATCTCATCGAGGTAGCCCATCGGCAGGTAGCGAGCGTCCTGACGCCCGGCTGCCTCGAGCCGCGCGGCCGGTGGCTCCCTGACCGAGTCCCGGCCGTCCAGCAGATTGGCCCGGAACTCCGCGACGTCCGCGGCGTGCGGATAGCGAACGCCCATCCCGATCACCGCGATGCCGGAATCCCCCACGATCGCCACCCTTTCGCCGGACGGTCATACCTCGAGCCGGACCGCGAACGCCACGCCGACGCCGCCCGTTCTTGTCGCGACCGCGTCCGCCTGCGCCTCGATGGTGTCGAGGTCGAAGAGCTCGCCGATCCGGAAGACTCCCGGCCACCGCGCGTCCAGCCGCTCGTAGAGATCCATCAACTTCATGGACGTGCCGCCCACCCGCCAGAAATTGTCGTGCGGCCCGAAATCGTGGTGCCGCAGGACCGCGCCCCACTCGGCAGCCACCTGCCGCTGTGCTTCCGTGCCTGGGATGGTGCCGGGCGACGTGGCCGGGATCATGGTGAGCAACGCCGACCTGTCGATTTTTCCGTTGTGTGTCAACGGGATCCGGTCGACCGGGACGAACAGGGCGGGCACCGCCTGTTCGATCAGGCGCTCGGCGCAGAACGCCCGGAGTCGTGCCCCTACCTGGCCGTCCTCGCCGGCGGGGACGACGAACGCGACCACGCCGTGGTCGGCCGTCGTGAGCACCGCCGCCTGCCGGACGGCGTCGTGGCCGCGCACGACGTGCTCGATCTCGGCCAGCTCGACCCGTACGCCGCGCACCTTGACCTGATCGTCGGTACGGCCATGGAACTCCAGCTCGCCGTCCGGGTTGACGGCGGCGAGGTCTCCCGTGCGGTACATCCGCGCACCGTGGCCGTGCGGGTCGGCCACGAACCGCTCCGCGGTGCTCACCGGCGCGCCGGCATAGCCGAGTCCGACGTAGCCGCCGCCGATGTACAGCTCGCCGATCCGCCCCGGCGGCACCGGCCGCAGCCGCTCGTCGAGCACCCGCGTCACCACGCCGGCGAACGCCCGCCCGATCGGCACCGTCCTTTTCGGACTGCCGAGCACCTGGTGCGCCGTGCAGACCATCGACGTCTCCGCCGGCCCGTACACGTTCATCAGGCGGGCGCCCGGAAGCGCTGTCCTGTGCTGCTCGACGAGTGCCGGCGTGACCACCTCACCACCGATAAAGGCCATGGCGAGGCTGTCCGGCAGCGGTTCCGCGCGGCCCAGCAGCTGGTCGTAGAACGACGGCACGGCGAACAGGTGCGTGATCCGGTGCTGGTTGGCCAGTGTGCTTACGGCGACCGGATCCCGCAGTTCCCGCGCGTCCGGCAGCACGACCGTGCCTCCCGAGACGAGCGTGGCGAAGAGCACCGTGAGCACCCCGTCGAAGGAGACCGACATCGCCGGCAGGAACACCGGCGCGGGACCGTACAGACCCACGTGGTCGGCGATCGCGACGTCCAGGTTCGACCTGCTGATCGCCACCGTCTTCGGCCGCCCGGTGGTGCCCGAGGTGAGCACCAGGTACGCGGGATGCCGTCCGTCCACCGTTCGCGAGGCGACTGCGCCGCCCGGGCCCCGCGCGGTGTAGTCGATCAGCGTCGGACCCTGGGCGGGCACGTCGGCGCCGGGAAGATGGACGATCGCGGCACAGTCCGTGCTGTCCAGCACCGCCCTGAGCCGCACCGCCGGGTGACCGGGCTCGACCACCACCCACGCCGCGCCGGCACGCAGCGTGGCGAGCATGCCCACGAGCGCGGCCATGCCCTGCGGCAGGTGGAGCGCGACCGTCCTGCCGGGTCCCGCGCCGACCATCCGGCCCGCGAGTTCCTCGGTGACGTCGGCGAGCCGCCGATAGGTCATCGACTCGCCCCCGGCGATCAGGGCTGTTCTGCCGGGTGTACGGCGCACCTGCCCGGCCAGCCGCCGCAGTATGTCCATTCAGGACACCCGCCGCAACAGAGTGGAGCTCCACGCGGCGACCGGGCTGCTGTTCATCACCAGCACGACGCCGTCACCAGGTATGTCCGGTGCGGCCTCGGCGAGGTTCGCGAGCACGTCGATCGATCCCAGGTGCCCGTACCGGGAGAGGTTGCGCCGGCAGGCGTCGTGGATCGACACGTCGAGTGCCTGCTCCCAGAAGGTGAACGCGCCGACGGCGAGGTTCTGCATCAGCGTCGCGACCGGCCGCACCCGGTGGTGGTCGAGCACCTCGCCGTTGAGCGCCGCGAACCGCTCACGGCTGTCGACCGCGAGCCGGAACGAGTACGTCGCCTCGTCGGCGCAGCGCTCCACCCACTTCCGCTGTGCCGGGTCGCGGTAGTCGATCCGGAACAGGTCGGCGTACTTCCCGTCGGTGCGCATGCGGTGATCGAGCAGTTCGAAGTCGCCGGGGCCGGACGTGCTCAGCAGCACGGCACCACCGCCGTCGCCGAGCACGGTCACAGGCGCCCGATACCGTGCCCGGGTCGCCGGCTTCGCACCCATGGCCAGCAGGACGTGCCGCCACCCCGGCCGGCTGCGCAGCAGGGCCGCTCCGACGGTGAGGGCGGCGGACACCGAAACGCACCCGAGCTCCCCGACCCCGAGGGTGAAGGCCCGGTCGGCGCCGAGCCGCTCCTGCAGCCGAGTCGCCTCCGACGACATCAGATACTGGGGTGCGCGACCCTGCACGAGAATCAGCCCGTCCAGATCCGACGGCACCAGGTCCGATCGCCGGAGCACCGCACGCGCCGCATGCTCCGCGAGATCCACTTCGGACAGTACGGCGGCATCGTGCACCTGGTGTATACCGAGTCCCAGCGCGTGCTCCCGGCGCTGCTCGGACAGCTCGGCAAGCTCGGAGAACTCCTCGATCCGGACCACCTGATCCGGGAACCAGGTCGCCACCGGCCCGACCAGGACTGCCGCGCTCGCGGTCATGCAACACCGTCCCCTCGTCACCAGAACTTGGTCGCGAAGATACGGTTCACATACTCACCAGCGAGGCACCCCGAGGTCCAGGTCGTTAACGCAGCCCGAAACCTCGCAGGTACGCGTTCGGCTCGGCAGAGGCCCGGCGTCAGCCCTTGACCGCGCCGGCGCTCAACCCCTGGATGAGAAAGCGCTGGACGTACGCGAAGAGCACGACGACGGGCGCGACGGCGATCAGGCCCCCGGCGGCGAGAGCGCCGAAGTCGCTGCCGAACTCGCCCAGCAGGTAGCTCAGCCCGACGGGCACGGTGAACCGGTCCTGCGAGCTGATGAACATGATGGCGAACAGGAAGTTGTTCCACGCGCTGATGAACGCGAAGGACCCGACGGCGACGATCCCGGGCTTCAGCAGCGGCAGGACTACAGCGCAGAACGCCCGGATCCGACCGCACCCGTCTACCTGAGCCGCCTCCTCCAAGGTGACCGGCACATTTCTGATGAAGCCCGCCATGAGGACGAGAGAGAGCGGCAGGTGGAAGACGGTGTCGGCGATGATCAGGCTCCACAGGCTGTTCGTCAGATAGAGCCCGTTGAAGATCTGGAAGAGCGGGATGAGCATCATGGCGCCCGGGATGAACTGCGTGCACAGCATGATGACCAGGAAGACGTTCTTGCCGCGGAAGGTGAGGCGGGCGAGCGCGTACCCGCCGAGCATGCCGATCACCGTCGACACGACGAGGCTGGCGACCGCGACGGCGATGCTGTTGCGGAAGTAGACGCCGAAGCCCGAGCCCTCCCAGACCCTGCTGAAGTTCTCCAGAGTGATGGGCCACGGCACGAGGGCCGTGGAACCCGGTGGCCGGAAGGCGAACAGCACCATCCAGTACAACGGGACGAGCGTGAAAAGCAGGAACAACGTCAGCGGCAACCACAGCATCAGGCGGTCACCCACCGAGCGCCGTGGCTTGCGGGCAGCGGGCCGCCGGGTCGGTGGTGCCGCAGGCGCCGGGGCCCGCCCGACGTCGTCGCGGGTGGCGAGGCTCACTTGCCCTCCTTGGAATCGCCGGAGCTGATGCGCAGGTAGACCATGGACGCGAAGGTCAGCAGCAGGAACGCCGTGACGGTGAGCGCGGAGCCGTAGCCGAAGTCCTGGTCGTGGATGGCGGTCTGGGCCACGTAGAGCGGCAGCGTGGTCGTCGAACCCGCCGGGCCGCCGGCGGTCATCGTGTACAGCAGGTCGACGTTGTTGAACTCCCACACCGCCCGCAGCAGCGTGGCGATGACCACGGCCCTGCGGATGTGCGGCCAGGTCACCGCCGAGAACCGGCGCAGCGGCCCGGCGCCGTCGACGTTCGCGGCCTCGTACAGGTCCAGCGGCACCGACTGCAGGTCGGCGAGGATGAGGATGGCGAAGAACGGGATGCCCTTCCACAGCTCGGCGAGGACCAGGGCCCAGAAGGTCGTACCGGGATCCGACAGCAGGGAGGTCCCGTACTCGCCGATGCCCATGGACGCCAGGTAGTGCCCGATCCCGGTGGTGGGGTTGTAGAGCAGGATCCAGATCGTCGTGGTGAGGATGCCCGACACCGCCCATGGGCTGAAGGCCAGGGCGCGGGCCAGCCCGCGGCCCACGAAGGTGCGGTTCAGCACCAGCGCCAGCGCCAGGCCGAACATGAACTGCAGCCCCACCTCCACGACCACCCACTGGGCGGTGAAGCGCAGGCTCCGCCAGAACTGCTCGTCGGCCAGCAGTGCCCGGTAGTTGTCCAGGCCGGCGAACCCGTCGTCGAGGGGCCGGGTGAGGTTGTGGTGGCGCAGGCTCTCCCAGAAGACGCTGAGCACGGGATAGAGCAGGAAGACCAGCACCAGCACGACGGCCGGCGCGATCAGCAGGTACGCGTGCCCGGCCCGGGACCCGCCCGGGCGGCGCGCCGCGGGCGGGCGGCCCACCGGTTCGGCGGTCGTGGAGCTCATCCGTGCTCCTTGTCGTACTTGCGCTTGGCCGTGGTCAGGGCCGTGGCCGCGGCGGTGAGGAAGTCACGCGGCGTCAGGCTGCCCTGCAGCACCTTCTGCCACTCCGGAAGCAGGTCGGTGACGGTGATGGAGGTGAATTCCGGCAGGTAGTAGGGCTGTTCCAAAGTCACGACGCCGGGCTTCGCGGCGGCGTCCAGCGCGGCCTTCATGGCGGCGTTCTCGGTCACCCACTTCTCTTTCGCGACCGTCTTGTTGCCCGGGAGGTAGCCGGACTTCTGGGCCCAGAAGCTGTTGCCCTCGGGCTCCATCGTGTAGGCGAGGAACTTCCAGGCCTCCTCCTGGTGCTCGCTCTTCTGGAACATCGCGAACCCGGTCGTCATCCAGCCGGTCAGCACCTGGTTGTCCGGCCCGGGGAAGGGCGCGACGGCGCCGACCTTCTCGGCTCCCAGGGCGGCGACGTGGTTGGGGTAGGAGCCGATGCTGTGGCTCAACATGGCCGCGCCGCCGTTGCCGAACTGGGCCACCATGGTCTTGAAGTCGGCGGTCAGGTCACTGCGCGCGGTCTGCTTGCCGAACAGGGCCACGTACTTCTCGCAGGCGGCAATGACCGCGGGGTCGTTCAGCGTGGAGGACCCGTCCTCGCGGAAGAACGTGCTCACGCCCGCGCGTGGATAGACCATCTGCACGAACTGGCTGAAGAAACCGTTGCCGCCGCGCAGCGTGTAGCCGAAACGGCCGGAGGAGGCGTCGGTGAGGCGGCTCGCGGCCGCGTCGAAGTCCGCCCAGGTGGCCGGCGGCTTCAGCCCGGCCTCCTGGAACCAGTCGGCGCGATAGTAGATCACGTCGGCGAGGCTGGTGGTGGGCGTCAGGTAGAGCTTGCCGTCGGGGGCGGCGGCCCGGGTGGACTTGAGCATCTGCTCGGAGATGTGCTGTTCGAGGCCGGCCTTCTTCAGGCGTTCGTCCAGGGGGGCGAGCGCGTTCTGGGCCACCAGGGCCGCGAGGTCGGACGCCTTCGGGGTGAGCAGGTCGGGTGTGGAACGCGTGGCGATCGCGGTGTTGATCTTCTGCATGTACTGGTCGGTGGGCAGGCCCAGGTAGTTGATGCGGATGCCGGGGTTCTTGGCCTCGAACATCGAGATCAGCTTCTTGAGGTTGGCCGTGCGCTCCGGGCGGGTGTCGGTGTCCCACAACTGCAGCGTGACGCTGCCGCCGCTGCCGCCGCCCGAGCCGCCGCAGGCGCTCACCGCGGACGCCAGGCCCATGGCGACGCCGGCCCCTGCCGCCGTCCGGATGAAGCCGCGCCGGGACAGGGCGTGCCGGCCGAGGACCTCGGCCGGGTGCTGCTGACGGGTCATGGGTCTTTCCTCTCGTTCACCAAGAACTACGCTCCGCTGTGCGGTTGCCATACGGTACATGAGATATGAGATTTAAGGTATGGTCGGTTCCATACAATGGGCCATGTGCCCTCCGATCCCACCTCGGCGGCCGGACGGAGCGCCGATTATGGTGATCGACGACAAGTGAAGGAGCGCGGGTGAGTGAGACAGTGTTGGGCGTGATCAAAGCGTCTTCCAGGACGGCCCTCGTCCTCGAAGCGCTGCGTCGCGGCATTCTGAGCGGCGAGCTGCCGGCCGGGCGGGCCCTCGTGGAGGTGGAGCTCGCCAGCCGTTTCGGTGTCTCCAAGACTCCGGTGCGCGAGGCACTGAAGACGCTCAGCGGCGCCGGCCTGGTCACCATCGGCGAATACACCGGGGTGACGGTCCGCAAGGTCGACGAGCGCCTCACCCGCAACGTGTTCGACGCCCGGTGCCTGATCGAGCCGGTCGCGGTGCGGCGAAGCGTCGAGGCGGGACTACGCGACGGCGGCCGGCTCGCCCGCGAGGCCCTGCGCAAGGCGGACGAGGCCACGGACGAGGTGACCCGCAGCCTCGCCAATCGCGACTTCCACCGCGCCCTCTACGCCGACTACGACAACGAGGTGCTGGTCGGCGTGCTCGACCAGCTGCGCGACCAGACGGCCCTCATCTCCGTCAACGTCTGGTCCCAGCGCCCCTCCTGGGAGGACGAGGCGGAAGAGCACCGGCAGATTCTCGAGGCGGCACTGAACGGGCAGGCCGACGAGGCGGCCCGGCTCGTGTTGCAGCACATCAGCGTGTTCCAGGAGCGAGCGCTCCAGCAGATCAAGGAGGCCGGCCGTGAGGTTCGGTGAGCTCTCCCGGGCCCTGCGCGACGTCGTCGCCATCCCGGTCACGCCCTACGCCGGCGGCGTCCCCGACCTCGCGCTGTACCGTTCGCTGCTGCGCCGCCTGGTCGACGCGGGCGTCAACGTGCTCACCCCGAACGGCAACACCGGCGAGTTCTACGCCCTGAGCGCCGAGGAGCGGCTTCAGCTGATCACGGCCTCGGCGGCGGCCGTGCGGGGAGAGGCGCACCTCATGGCCGGGATCGGCCTCGACGTCGCCACCGCCGTCGAGGAGGCCCGCCACGCGGCGGCGCACGGCATCCGGATGGTCATGGTGCACCAGCCGGTGCACCCGCACGTGTCGGCCCAGGGCTGGCTCGACTACCACAGGGAGATCGCCGACGCGGTGCCGGACCTGGCCCTGGTCCTCTACCTGCGCAACGCCTGGGTCGACGGCCGGCTGCTGACGCGGCTGGGCGACCTGTGCCCCAACGTGATCGCCCTGAAGTACGCCGTCACGGACGTGAACCGTTTCGCGCAGCTACGCGCGGAGACAGGCCCCGACCGGTTCGTCTGGATCGCCGGGCTGGCCGAACCGTACGCGCTGTCCTACGCCGCCCACGGGGCCGAGGGCTTCACCTCCGGGCTGGTCAACGTCAACCCCGCCTTCTCGCTCCGGCTCAGGGACGCCCTGCGCGAGGAGCGCTATCCGGCGGCGGAGCGGATGCTCCACGACATCGCGCGGTTCGAGCACCTGCGCGCGGTCGACGGCGGCGCCAACAACGTCAGCGTCGTCAAGGAGGCGATGCACCAGCTCGGCCTGTGCGACCGCGCGGTCCGGGCGCCGAGCACCGTCCTCGGCGAACGCGAACGGCAGGAGGTCTCACGGATCCTCACCGAGTGGGCGAAGGCCGACGACCTCGGACCCCTGCCCGCGGCGGCGTCATGAGGATCAGCGGCCTCCGCTCGTTCGTGCAGCGCGTCGGCGAGCGTCCCCGGGTGCTGGTGCGCGTCGACACAGACGAGGGCGTCAGCGGCTGGGGCGAGGCCTACAACCACGGCCCCGACCTGGCGCTCGGCCCCCTGCTCGACTACCTCGGCGGGCAGATCAGGGGTGCGGACCCACGGCGCGTGGAATACGTGTCCCAGCTCCTGCTCCGCAGCGCCAGGTTCCCGCAGGGGGCGCTCGGGCTGGCGGCGATCGCCGCCATCGACCACGCGCTGTGGGACATCACCGCCAAGGCGCTCGGCGTGCCGGTCTACCAGGTGCTCGGTGGCGCCGTACGGGATCGGGTGCGCGTCTACTGCGGGCTCTACTCCGCGCCCGACCCCGACGAGTGCCGCCGCCAGACCACCGAGCTGCACGAGCGCCACGGATTCACCGCCTTCAAGCTGAGCCCGTTCCGTACGGACCTGCACGCCAGACGCTGGGGCCTCGTCGTCGCCGAGGCGGCGGAATGGGCTCAGGAGGTCAGGCGGTGTTGCCCGGAGGACTTCGACTTCGCCTTCGACGCGCACGCCAAGATCTTCGAGCCCTACCAGGTGGTTCAGCTCGGCGACGCCCTGGCGCCGATGGACCCGCTCTTCCTGGAGGAGCCGATCCGCCCGGAGCACTTCGCCTCCTGGGGCTACCTGCGCCGGCAGTTGCGGGTGCCCCTGGCCACCGGGGAGAGCCTGTACTCTCCCCACGAGTTCCTGAACCTGCTCACCCACGGGGGCGCCGACCTCATCCAGCCGGACATCTGCGTGGTGGGCGGCATGTCCCAGATGCGGCGCATCGCGACCATCGCCGAGACCTTCAACACCATGGTGGCGCCCCACAACCCGATGGGGCCACTGGCCACCGCGCACAACGTGCACTTCGCCGCGGCCTGCAGCAACTTCTCGATCCTGGAGTACAAGCCGGAGACGACAAGGTGGTGCCCGGACCCGTACGTGCCGGTCGACGGGCACCTGGAGCTGCGGCCCGACCGGCCCGGCTGGGGGATCACCATCGACGAGGACGCCCTGGCGGAGGACGACTACGTGCACTGGGAACGCCGGGTTCCCCTCCGGCCGGACGGATCCCTCGCGTTCTGCTGACACCGCGGAGCCCCAGGCGGGTGCCGCCCCGGCGATTTCTTCGTAGGTGGCGCCCGCCTCGTGCAGGGCGCGGACCTCGCCGCCTTCCACCGCGCCGGCGAGCAGGGGACGAGGCTTCGTCGCGGTAAGGTTCTGGCGGACTTTCTTCAAGGTGGACGGCACGTGTGAGTAAGGCTGATGAGCTGATCGGCGCGGCGATGGAGGCCCTTGCCCGCGAGGATGAGGCAGCCTTCGACTCCGCCGCCGCCTTCCTGGCCGACCGGGACGACGCCGATCCCGTGCTGGTGGAGGTGGTGGCCCGGGCGATCTCGAGGTTGTGGCGGAACGGCTGGCAGCCCGCCGACGTGGTCAGGATCGCGGCCAGGCGGCTGACCGACTGGCACGGGCGGGCGGCGGCTGACCTCATCGCCTGGGAGATGCGGGCCTACCCACCGGCCACGGTGGATGAGCGCTGGCGCGACCAACTCGCCGGCCTGGAGGCCGCGGTGTGGTGGAAGGGCGGCTACCTGGCGGCGCGGCAGGCACGCGACGGGGCCGGCCGACTGGTGACCGTCTCCGGTGCGCTGGAGCTGCTGGGGCTGCTGACCGGGCTGCCGCGGCTGGAGTCGTTGAGCCCGCGGCCTGGGGTCGCTCGCGGTACGGTCCAGGCACGCTCGCACGCGGTCAGCGAGAAGACGTTCGCGCGGGTGCGGGCGCTGCTTGCCAAGGCGGAGTCGACGCCGTACGAGGCGGAGGCGGAGACGTTCACGTCGGCGGCGCAGAGCTTGATGGCGAAGTACAGCATCGACGCGGCGATGCTGGACGCACAGCCAGGCGGGGGTGCGGCCCCGGCGGGCATCCGGGTCGGCATCGACGCGCCGTACGAGCAGCCCAAGGCCGTGCTGCTCAACCTCATCGCCGAGGCCAACAGGTGCCGGGTGATCTGGTCGAAGGAGCTGGGGTTCGCCACCGTGCTGGGGTTCCGGGCGGACCTGTCCTGGGTGGAGGTGCTGTTCACCTCGCTGCTGGTGCAGGCGCAGACCGCGCTGGTGAACTCGGGCACCAAGAAGCACGGCACCGGCCGGTCGAGGAACAAGACGTTCCGCCAGTCGTTCCTGTCGGCGTTCGCCTCCAGGATCGGGGAGCGGCTCGCCGAGGCCACGGCGGATGCGGTCGCGCAGGAGAGCGCCAGCCGGGGCACCGACCTGGTGCCGGTGCTGGCGGCCCGCGAACAGGAGGTGGAGCAGGCGGTCGAGCGCATGTTCCCGAACCTGGTCTCGCACGCGATCCGCACGTCCTGGGACCGGGAGGGCTGGGCGGCGGGCCGTACCGCCGCCGATCAGGCCAGCCTCGGGACGCGAGACCGATAGCGCCTGTATTTCTAATGCCGGGGATATCTTCTCCCTAGCGGTAGCCATCCAAGGACGCGAGGATACGGATCCGACAAGACAAGGCTGACGTCGACCTGCACGCCTCGGAGCTGACGGTGGCGCAGCAGCGGGTGCACCCCGACGCCCAGGTCGTGGAGGGCCCGCCGAAGAGCGCCGCCAGCTGCCTGGCGGTGGCCCCGGACACGGCGCAGGAGACGGCCCGGCTGGTGCTGAGCGCCGCATCGGCGCTCGCGCGAGAGCTGAACGCGTGACTCAGCTTTGCCTCACATCTGCCCCACACCGCCGCAGGCAGCGATCACCGCGCGGGTTTGCGCAGGTGGAGAAGCGCCCTGCAGGATTCGAACCGGCGACCGTCGGATGAGAAGTCCGCCGCGCCGAACCCGCCGGTCAGCCGACCGTGCCAGGCGACAGCTGAGCCTCTATGGCGGTCACCGCGTGGGCGCGGTGCGCGGCCAGCACGGCCACCACTGCTTCGGCGTCGCGGCGGCGCAGGAGGTCGAGTGTGGCGCGGTGCTCCTCGATGACCCGCTGCCTGTTGGGCTCCTCGCCGTAGTACAGGGATCGGTAGGCGTCGGTGGAGTCCCACAGCGTCCGGATCAGCCGGACCAGTCGCGGCAGCGCCGACCACTCGAAGATCGTCATGTGGAAGCGGCGGTTGGCCTCGGCCATCTCCAGCACGTCGCCCGCCGCCGCGGCCCGCTCGACCTCGGCCTGCGCGCGTTCGGCCGCCGCCAGGCCGGCGTCGGTGAGGTGCTCGACCGCGCGGCGGACCGCCTCGGCCTCGAGCAGTTCGCGGATCAGGTAGACCTCGCGCAGGTCGTCGAGCGAGAGCCGCTGCACGCAGTAGCCGCGGTGCGCCTTGTACGTGACCAGCCCCTCGCCCTCCAGGGTCTTCAGCGCCTCGCGCAACGGGACCCGGCTGACGTCGAACTCCTCGGCCAGCGCCTCCTGCCTGATCGGGTCGCCTGGGCGCAGGCGGCCCGTGGTGATCGCCCGCCTGAGCTCCTCCAGGACGAACTGCTGGGCCGTGGGCGGCCTGCGGTGCCCTTCTACCGAGTGCCCGTCTACCGAGGTCATTGCCCCAATATCTCACGGACCCAGTCCGCGTCCTGCCCGAGCGAGGGGGGCGGGAGGCGGTACGCGGGCGGTGTCGCGCCGAGGCCGATGGGGTTGGCCACCTGATCGCCGGCCAGTGGCTCCAGCCCCAGGTCGGCGGCGAACGCGAACGCCGCGTCCAAGGTGTTGATCGGCCCGCACGGCACCCCGGCCGGGGTGAGCGCGGCGAACCACTCGTCGGCCGTACGCGCCGCCAGCGCCCGGTCGAGCTCGCCCACGAGCTCCTCCCGGCAGGCGACCCGGCCGGTGTTGGCGGCGTACCGGGGATCGTCGGCCAAGTCGGCCCGGCCCAGTACCTCGCACAGGGCGCGGAACTGCCGGTCGTTCCCGGCCGCGATGACGATCGGCCGGTCGGCGGCCTGGAACACCTCGTACGGCACGATGCTCGGATGCCGGTTCCCCATGGCCTTGGGCACCACCCCGGCGGCGGCGTACCCGGAGGCGTGGTTGGTCAGGGCCGACAGCAGCGACGACAGCAGCGAGACCGACACGCGCTGGCCCTGACCGGTGGCGTCGCGGTGGCGGAGCGCGGCCAGGACGCCGAGGCCCGCGTGCAGCCCGGTGATCACGTCGACGAGGGCCACGCCCGCCTTCGTGCCGGGGCCGTCCGGCTCGCCCGTCACACTCATCAGCCCGCCGACGGCCTGCGCGATCAGGTCGTACCCGGGCAGGTCCGCGCCGTTGCCCGCGCCGAACCCGGTGATCGAGCAGTAGACCAGCCCGGGGTTGGTGGCGCTCAAGGAGGAGTAGCCCAGGCCCAGCCGGTCCATGGTGCCGGGCTTGAAGTTCTCGACGAGCACGTCGGCGCGGGTGGCCAGCGCGCGGGCCACCTCCAGGTCGGCCGGGTCGCGCAGGTCGAGGGCGATCGAGCGCTTGTTGCGGTTGACGGCCAGGAAGTAGGTGGCCACTCCCCCGGCGTGCGGCGGCCCCCACGAGCGCGTGTCGTCGCCGGCGCCGGGGCGTTCCACCTTGACGACGTCGGCGCCGAGGTCGGCCAGCAGCATGGTCGCGTACGGGCCGGCCAGCACCCGGCTGAAGTCGGCGACCAGCAGCCCGGACAGCGCGCCGCTGCTGTGCTCGCCGGTTCGCTCGCTCCGCTCGTTCACGCCGGGGCACCGAGGTAGACGGTCACGGTCTGGGTGAAGAACTCGCGGGCCGCCCGCCCCTGCTCCCTGGGCCCGAACCCGCTGAGCTTGCGCCCGCCGAACGGCACCCAGGGGAACGTGCCCGCCGACTCGGAGTTGACGTGCAGCACGCCGACCTCCAGGTGTTCGACGGCTTGGAGGGCGGCGCCGAGGTCTCTGGTGAAGATCGCCGCCGACAGGCCGTGCTCGCTCCGGTTGGCCAGCCGCAGCGCCTCCTCGGGGCCCGAGGCCCGCACGGCGCCCACGACGGGGCCGAACAGCTCCCTGCTCCACACGTCCACGTCGGTGCCCGGCAGCGCGAGCACGGTCGGCGGCGTGAACCAGCCGGCCGCGAGGTCGCCCTCGGTGTACGGCCGGGCGCCCGCTAGCACGGTGGCGCCCTGCCCGAGCGCGTCGCGCACGCCCGCCGACACCCGGTCCCTGGCCGCGGCGCTGACCAGCGGGCCCATGTCCACCCCGGCGCCGAGCGGGTCGCCGACGACGAGTTCCGCCGCCTTGGCGGCCACCTTGCGCAGCAGTTCGTCGGCGACGGACTCCTCGACGACCAGCCGGGAGGTGGCCGTGCACTTCTGGCCGGTGGACCGGAAGGCGCCCGCGCACACCTGCTCGGCCGCGTGGTCCAGGTCGGCGTCGGCCAGGACGACGGCGGCGTTCTTGCCGCCCATCTCGGTCTGCACCGGCTTGGCCAGCTCGCCGCAGCGCGCGATGACGGCCCGGCCGACTTCGGTGGACCCGGTGAAGGAGACCACGTCCACGCCGGGGTGGCCGATGATCGCCGCGCCCGCGTCGGCCTCGCCGTACACGAGGTTGAGCACGCCCGCGGGCAGGCCCGCCTCGACGAGCGCGCCGGCCAGGCGGGCGGCGAGCAGCGGGACGAGTGAGGACGGCTTCCACACGACCGTGTTGCCGTAGGTGAGGGCGGGCGCCAGCTTCCAGGCGGGGATCGCGATCGGGAAGTTGAACGGGGTGATCACCCCGGCCACGCCGACCGGCTTGCGCATGACGAGCAGGTTCTCGCCGCGGCGCGGGGAGGCGTAGATCTCGCCGCTCTCCCGGTCGGCCTCGGCGGCGTAGTAACGCAGGATCCTGGCCGCGCCGCGTACCTCCGCCACGCCTTCGGGCAGGGTCTTGCCCTCTTCGCGGCTCAGCTCGCGGCCCCACTCCTCGGCGGCGGCGTCGATCAGGGCGGCGGCCGCGGCGAGCACGGCCGCGCGTTCGTGGTGCGGGGTGGCCCGCCAGCCGGGGGCGGCGTCACGGGCCGCCCGGATCGCCTGCTCCACCTGCTCGGACGAGGCGGCGTGGCCGCGGGCGACGACCTCTTCCGGCCGGGCGGGGTTGGTGTCGGTGAACTCCGCGCCGGATCCCTCGATCCAGCGGCCGTCTACGAGGTTCAGGATGTCCATGGTCAACGCACCTTAACTGTGCCATATTGGATAATCAATATTGGATCCAAAATACAAGGGAGCGTGGACATGCACCCCTCCGCCCTCTTCGCCATCGACGGTCTGCTCACCGACGAGGAGCGCGACATCCGCCAGGCCGTCCGCCAGGTGTGCGACCGGGAGATCCGGCCGTACGTCGCGGACTGGTTCGAGGCGGGCACGCTGCCCGCCCGCGAGCTGGCCCGCTCGCTCGGGTCCGTCGGCGTCCTCGGCATGCACCTCGACGGGTACGGCTGCGCTGGCCTGGGCGCCGTCGCCTACGGCCTGGCCTGCCTGGAGCTGGAGGGGGCGGACTCCGGCCTGCGCAGCCTGGTCTCGGTGCAGGGTTCGCTGGCCATGTACGCGATCTGGAAGTACGGCAGCGAGGAGCAGAAGCAGGAGTGGCTGCCCGCGATGGCGGCCGGTGAACGCATCGGCTGCTTCGGCCTCACCGAGCCCGACTTCGGCTCCGACCCGGCGGGCATGCGGACGACCGCCAAGCGCGACGGCTCCGACTGGGTGCTGAACGGCACCAAGATGTGGATCACCAACGGCTCGGTGTCCGACGTGGCCGTGGTCTGGGCGCGGGCCGAGGAGGGCATCCGCGGCTTCCTGGTGCCCGCGGGCACGCCCGGCTTCGCCGTACACGATCTGAAGCGGAAGGTCTCCCTGCGCGCGAGCGTGACGAGCGAGCTGGTGCTGGACGGCGTGCGGCTCCCGCAGGAGGCGATGCTGCCCGGCGCCCGCGGCCTGTCCGGGCCCCTCGGCTGCCTGAACGAGGCGCGGTTCGGCATCGTGTTCGGCGCGATGGGCGCGGCGCTCGACTGCCTGGAGACGGCGCTCGCCTACGCGGCCGAGCGGGAGATCTTCGCCCGGCCGCTCGCCTCCTTCCAGCTCACCCAGGAGAAGCTCGCCGACATGACGCTGGAGCTGGGCAAGGGGCTGCTGCTGGCGGTGCATCTCGGGCGGCTGAAGGAGCGGGGCGAGCTGACCCCCGAGCAGGTGAGCGTCGGCAAGCTGAACAACGTGCGCGAGGCGATCGACATCGCCAGGACGTGCCGCACGCTGCTCGGCGCGAGCGGCATCACCCTGGAGTACCCGGTGATCAGGCACGCGGTCAACCTGGAGTCCGTGCTGACCTACGAGGGCACCTCGGAGATCCACACGCTGGTGGTGGGCAAGGCGCTGACCGGGGTGCCCGCGTTCCACTGACGGGCTCAGAAGGTCTGCCAGGTCGCGTCGGTGACCTGGCAGAGCCTGCCCTGGTGCACCTGCATCTCGGCCGCGGCCACGTCCAGGCTGATCACCGCGAGCGTCTCCCAGCGCTGGTCGAGCGGCAGCGCGGGGTCGGCGTGCGCGCAGACCGGCGCCACCGGCCCGTGGCTGGTCATCGCCCGCGCCCTGGCCGTGGCGTCCGGGTCGCCCAGCTCGCCGGTCCGCTCCTCAAGGTGTTCGAGTCTGGCGTAGGTGCCCGGCCGCTCGGTGCCCAGCCGCTCCCCCGCGCTCAGCGCGCCGTCCAGGAAGTGGTTGGCGTGCAGCAGGACGCCGTTGGTGTCCGCCTCGACGACCGCGACGCCGTCCGGGCAGATCTCCAGCGACCTGGCCCCCTCCAGGGTGACCACGGTGATCACGGTGGACGCCGACGTCCTGGCCGACCTGGCTATCTCGGTGGCCTGCTCCAGGGTGGCCGCCTCGTCCAGGATCCGGCGGGCGACCACGTGCACGGGCACGCCGGGGTGCGCGTGGTCCGACTCGTGGCGCAGGATGTTGAAGTGCGCGCCCAGTCCCGCGCTGTTCACGCCGATCTTGGCCAGCACCCCGAACTCGGTGAAGGTCCGCACCTGGTGTCCCTCGCGCGGCTCGTACGCCCACAGCAGCGGCGCGTCGCGCAGGTGGTCGTGCCAGTCCCAGGTCTGCGTCGTGCGCGGCGGCAACCCGCCGCCGAGCACGACGGCGGTGGAGCACTCGCCCTCCCCGTCGTGGCGCAGCGCGGCCAGGATCTCGGTGCGCGCGTTGACCACGGCGACCTGCCAGGGCTCCAGTCCGCACCCCGCCGCGATGCCGCCGATCTCCTCGGCGAGCTCCGGCGCCCACGCGGCCGTGCTGTCGAGCGCCTGCTCGCCCAGCTCCCTGACCCGCCCGTCGTGCGCGCCGCTCACCTCGAACAGCCGCAGATAGCCGTCGAGATTGGCGTGTACGGCCTGACGCCACCGGGCGCCGAACTGCCTGCCGCGTCCGGCCGCGTCGAGGCAGGAGGAGGTATAGGAGGGAAACGTCATCTCGGGTCCACCTTGTCCATCAGTGCCGCGACGGCGGCGCCCGCGTCGCGGTGGACCCGGTGGCGCTGCTCGTCGTCCTTGTCCTGGCTCAGCTTGAACACGCTCTGCTCGGCCGTGACCCGTACGCGGAAGGCCGCCACGCCGGACACGATCCGGGCGAAGACCTCCTCCGAGGCCGGGCTGGGCCGCCAGCTCGGCATCCGCGCCGACTCCATCGCCGCCACCGTGCGCCGCACGACGTCCAAGGGGTCGGGGTGCGGCTCGATCAGGCCGGTCAGATGGACGGCCGCGTAGTCCCACGTCGGTACGGCGGGATCGACCGCGTAGCTCGTCGGCGAGACGTAGCCGTGCGCGGCGGAGAAGACCACGAGCGCCTCGGTCCGCCGCAGGTCCCAGGCGTGCCACTGCGGGTTGACCTTGGCCATGTGGCCGAGCAGCGTCGCGCCCACGAACGTGGGCTCGCCGCCGCTCTCGACGATGACGGGCACGTGGGTGGCCACGGGGACGCCGCCGGTCGCGGTGATCACCAGCGCGAACGGGTTCTCCCGCACCAGCCGCGCCACGTGCGCGGGACCTGGTGCGGCGAAACGGGGGAAGCTATACATTTCCCCCTACTCCACGCTGCTCAGGATGGCGTCCCAGGCGATCTCCGATGCCAGCGCGCCCAGTCCGGCCGGCTTGAGCCCGCCCAGCTCCACCTCGTCGGTGGTCAGCGCGAACAGCACGTCGCCGTCGTTCTGGGTGTGGAACGGCTGGATGCCCCGGTGCATCGAGCCGTGCACCTGGCGGCTGAGCTGGGTGAGCTCGACGTCGGCCAGCCGTACGTTCGTGACCAGGACCGTCAGCGTGGTGTTGCCCATGACGGCGGGGGTGTCCGAGGCGATCGCGTAGTCCACGCTCGGGTGGCGTCTGGCGTCCTCGTCGGCGTGGTAGTTGCCGCGCAGGATCGTCCCGTCGCGGCCGACGACCACGCCGACGGAGTTGACCACCGTCGCCACCAGGACCTTGACCGCCCCGAAGGTGCCGAAGGCGGCGCCCTGCCCGGCGAACTCGGCTCTGGCGAACTCGACCTTGCCCGCGCTGGCGCTGCGGCCGGCCCCGCACCTGCCCACGGGGAACTCGCCCTCGACGGCGGCGCGCAGCGCGGCGCGGCCCAGTTGCCCGTCGGGGTGGACGGCGTTGTCCCGCGTGGAGAAGTCGTAGATCACCGCGCCAGAGACGAGTTGCAGCTCATCCCACTTGGTGCGGTTGCTCCGGCGGGCCAGCAGTTCCTCGCTCACCCCGGCGATCGCCGACATCCCGTACACCGAGCCGCCCGTCAGGCAGATGGCGTGGTTGTAGTCGTAGCCGCCGCTCAAGCCGACCGCCCCGCCGCGGGCGTCCACGGCGGTCCGCGCGCCCGCGGGGACGTGCACGACGGTGCAGCCGGTGGGGCCCTCGCCGTACTCCGCGGTGCCGACGTACACGCCGGGCAGGTCGAACGCGACCGAGCCGCGTCCCGGGCTGGGCTGCGGGGTCAGCGTGAGGTCGGAGTTACCGGGCACGCCGGCGGCGAAGGCCGACACGGGAGCGAGGGTCACAGGGACTCCAGGAGTTGTCGCGAGTACGGATGTTCGGGTGCGGTGTAGAAGGTGACCGCGTCGGCGGTCTCGACGACCTCGCCGCCGCGCATGACGGCGATCCGGTCGGCCACGTAGCGGACGGCGCCGAGGTCGTGGGAGATGAACAGCGCGGCGAAGCCGTACTCCGCCTGCAGGTCCTTGAGCAGGTTGAGTATCTGCACCTGGACGGAGACGTCCAGGGCGCTGACGGCCTCGTCGAAGACGATGAAGCTCGGCCGGGTGATCAGCGCGCGGGCGATGGACACCCGCTGCCGCTGGCCGCCGGACAGTTCGTGCGGGTAGCGGTCGGCGAAGCCGGCCTCCAGGCCGACCTGTTCGAGCGCCTCGGGGACTCGCTCACCGGCGGCTTTCCCGAGTACGTTCAGCGGCTCGGCGACGCTCTGGCCGATGCGCATCCTCGGGTTCAGCGACCAGTGCGGGTGCTGGAGCACGGCCTGCATCCGCCCGGCCAGGTCCTTGCGCCGCCGGGGGAAGGGGCGGCCGTCGAACCTGACCGTGCCGGAGGTGGGCCGCTGCAACCCGAGCGCCACCCGGCTGGTGGTCGTCTTGCCCGAGCCCGACTCGCCCACCAGGCCGAGCGTCTCGCCCTCGGCGACGGAGAGTGAGACCCCGCGCATGGCGTCCAGCCGGGTACGGCGCAGCGGCGGGCCCGTGGTGAAGGACACCGTGACGTCGGTGAGATCGAGGATCACACGATCACCTCCAGCTCGGCGGCCCGGTGGCAGAGCACGTCCTGGGCGCCGACGCGGACCGGTTCGGGGCGCTCGGTGGTGCAGCGGTCCTCGGCGAAGGGGCAGCGGGGCGCGAACGCGCAGCCGGCCGAGGGGCCGGTCAGGACCGGGGGGCGGCCGGGCACCGGCTCCAGCCGTACCCCGGGGGTGGCCGTGGCGGGGGCCGATCTGGCCAGGGCGGCGGTGTAGGGGTGGACGGGGTTGCCGAGCACCTCGGCGGCGGGGCCGCTCTCCACGACGCGGCCGGCGTACATGACCGCCACGCGGTCACATCTGCGGGCGACGGCGGGCAGGTCGTGGCTGAGCCAGACGATGCTCGTGCCCGCCTCGCGGGCCAGCGAGAACACCACGTTCAGCACCTCCTCGCGTACCTGGCTGTCGAGCGAGGCGGTCGGCTCGTCGGCGACCAGCAGCTCGGGTGAGGCGGCCATGGCCAGCGCGATCGCCACCCGCTGGGCCATGCCGCCGGACAGCTGGTGGGGGTAGGCGGCCGCCACGCGCGGGTCGTCGAGCTTGACCCGCCCCAGGTGGAAGGCCACCTCCCCGTCGCGGCTCTGTTCTCGCAGGACGAGCTTGAGCTGGTTGCCGACCCGCATGGTCGGGTCGAGGGAGGCGATCGGGTCCTGGAAGACGAAGCCGAGCCGCTGCCGGCGCAGCCGCCGCAGCGCGGCGGGCGGCAGGTCCAGCACCGGCTCACCGGCCACGCGGACCGTGCCCGCGGAGACCACCGCCTGCCGGGGCAGCAGGCGGCCGATCGCCGCGCCGAGCGTGGACTTGCCGGACCCGCTCTCGCCCACGACCCCGACGGCCTCGCCCGCCGCCACCCGCAGGTCGGCGCCGTCGAGGGCGCGGGCCGTTCCGTAGTCGACCGCCAGGCCGTCCACTTCGAGCAGCGCGCTCATATCAGTGCCCTCGTCTCCCTCGGCTCGAACCGGTCGCGCAGCCCGTCGCCCAGCACGTTGATGGACAGGATGGCGAGCACCAGCACCACGCCGGGCCCGATGATCAGCCAGGGGGCCGCCATCATGTAGGTGCCGCCCTGGCGGATCAGCACCCCGAGCGACGCCTGCGGCGGCTGCACGCCGAAGCCGAGGAAGCTCAGACCGCCTTCGACCGAGATGCCGACCGACAACGCGTAGGTGCCCTGCACCGCGATGGTGCCGGCCACGTTCGGCAGGATGTGGCGGCCGAGGATCCGGGGCAGTCCCGCGCCGCTGATGGCCGCGGCGGTCACGTAGTCGCGTTCGGCCACGGCGACGGCGGCGGCTCGTACCAGCCGGATCATCAGCGGGATGGTGACCAGCACGATGCTGGCCACCGCCGCGAGCTGGCCGGGTCCGGCGACGGCCGCCACCAGGATCGCCAGGACGATGGCGGGGAAGGAGTAGAGCAGCTCCACCACCCGCATGACCAGCTCGTTCAGGTAGCCGCCGCGGTATCCGGCCAGGATGCCGAAGCCCGCGCTGAGCGCGGCGGTCACCAGGACGGCGGCCGAGGAGAGCAGCAGCGTGGTGCCGACGCCCTCCATGACGCGCGGCAGCATCGAGCGCCCCAGGTTGTCGGTGCCCAGCCACCAGCCCGGCCCCGGCGGCCGCAAGCGCGGCCCGACGATCGCGTCGGGGTCGCCGCCGGCGTGCACCAGCGAGCCGAGCGCGACCAGGACGAGCAGCAGCAGGCAGCCCAGCCCGGTCAGTGACAGCGGATCAAGCCGCCTCTCTTTGACCCGCGTCTGTCCGGGTCTGTTCACGCGCGCCTCCCGAGCCTCGGGTCGACCAGCCCGACGAGCAGGTCGATCAGGACGTTCATGACGATGAACACGGTGGCCGCCAGCAGCACACCCGCCTGTACGACCGCGTAGTCCCTGCGTCCGACCGCCTGGACGACGTACGAGCCGATGCCCGGCAGGTTGAACAGGTACTCCACGATCAGCGCCCCACCCAGGAGGTAGGCGGTGATCGTCGCGGTGAGCGTCAGCACGGGCCCCGCGGCGTTGCGCAGGATGTGGTGCCTGACGATGAACCACGGCGTCTCGCCCCGGGCGACGGCGGCCGTGACGTGCGGCTCGACCAGCACGTTCAGCACGGCGTCACGGGTCGTCCTGGCCGTCGCCGAGATGGCGAAGATCGACAGCACCGCGGCGGGCAGCAGGTAGCCGCTGGTCTGCAGGCCGTACCGGGAGACCACGAACACCACCAGGCTGCCCAGCGCGAACTCGGGGACGCTCACCCCCAGCCCGCTCAGCAGCCGCCCGGCGGCGCCGCCGCCGCCCGGGCGGGCGCGCAGCGCGGTCAGCACGCCGAGCGGCACCCCCACCAGGAGGGCGGCGCCGACGGCGAGCAGGGTGAGCTGGGCGGTCACCGGAAGCCGGGCCCACAGCTCGGCCGCGACCGGCTGCCTGCTGATCATCGAGGTGCCGAAGTCTCCGGTGCCGATCGCGGCCATCCAGTGCCCGTACTGCGCGAACACCGACTGGTCGAGCCCGTACCTGGCGGCCAGTTCGGCCTTCTGCTCGGGCGTGGCGAACGGGCCCAGGATCGTCTCGGCGAACCCGCCCGGCATCAGCCGGAGCGCGGCGAAGATCAGGACGGAGATGCCGAGGAGGGTGACGGCCGAGCTCAGCGCCCGGCCCGCCCACCACAGCAGGAGCCGCATCGTCAGCCCTTCTTGACCCGGGCGTCGGCGACCAGCCGCAGCAGGTTGCCGTAGCCCTCGGTGGCGTACAGGCTCGGGCTGACCGCGTCGGCGCGGTAGGCGACCGTGGCCGGGCGGGTGACCAGCGGGATCATCTGCGCGTCGGTGTCCACCTTGGCGCACACCTCGGCCAGCGCCTTGTCGCGCGCCGCGCCCGCCGGGGCCTCGGCCGCGGTGGCGATCAGCTGGTTGAGGTCCTTGTCGGCCTGCATGAAGCCTGCGTTGAAGCCGGCGACGTCGGGGTTCCACCAGGTGGTGACCATGCCGGGGTCGGCGTACCCGGCGAACCACGACAGGGCGGCGTCGAACGTCGCGGGCACCTTGCCGTACACCTTGCCCGCCCAGCTCGCCTCGTCCATCTGCTCGATCTTGACGGTGACGCCGGCCTGCTGGAGGTTCTGCTGGATCACCTGGGCGACGGCGGGGGCCGGCTCGGTGGAGTAGATGCTGAGCGTGAACGACAGGTTCGCGATGCCCGCCTGGGCCAGCAGTTCCTTGGCCTTCGCGGCGCCGCCCGCGGTGGCCGAGGGCAGCGCGGCCGGGTCGCAGGCGCCGGGCAGGCCGGCGGGCGTGACGCCGGTGGGCTTGCCCTGGCCGCCGAGCGCCACTTCGGCCATCTGCTTGCGGTCCAGGGCCATGTTCAGGGCCTGGCGGACCCGGGGGTCGGCGAACTTGGGGTTCTTGGAGTTGAGCATCAGGTAGTAGAAGTCGGTGGTGGCCTGGGTGGCGACCTTGACGTTCGCGGCTCCGGCCAGCATCGCGGCGGAGTCGACGTTGCCCAGCGCGGCCAGGGCGGAGCTGCCGTTCTGCACGGCGGCCACGCGGGCGGCCTCCTCGGGCGCGATCGTGACGGTCAGGCTGTCGGCGGCCGGCTTCCCCTTGTCCCAGTAATGATCGTTACGGGCGAAATTCCAGGACACGTCCTGGCGGTGCGCCTGCACCTTGAACGGCCCGGTGCCGAGCATCTCCTTGGCCGGGTCGAGCGTCTTGGCCTCGATCTCCTTCATCGGCAGGATCGCGGCGGGCACGTTGGCGAGCGCCGCGAGGAACGGCGTGTACGGCTTGCTCAGCGTGATCTTGACCGTGGCCGCGTCGACCTTGGCCACCTTCTCGACCGGGCCGAGCTGCCCCCGCCACACCGACTTGGCGGCCAGCAGCCGCTTCAGGCTGCCTACCACGTCGTCGGCGGTCATCTCCCTGCCGTTGGAGAAGGCGACACCCTTGCGCAGGTGGAACACGTACGTGGTCGGGGTGGGGTTGTCCCAGCTCTCGGCCAGGCGCGGCTGCGGGCTGAAGTCGGGCCCCACGGTGACCAGCGTCTCGTAGACCAGCGACATGAGCTGCCAGGAGGTGGCCACGTCGGCGAGCTGCGGGTCCAGCCCGGTCGCCGCGCCGCTGTCGATGTGCACCGCGACGTTGAGCGCGCCGCCCGCGGGCAGCTTGTCGTCGGCCACGGCCAGGTAGCCGGGGGCGGCCGTCGAGCCGGTCGCGGCGGTGCCCGGCGGGGCCGCCGCCGTCCCGCCACCGCAGGCGGCGGTGGCGGTGGTGGCCAACGCGAGTGCCGCGACGCTACCGGCCAGTCTGTATCGCATGACGCCTCATCTCTAGTGACAGGAGCCCTGGCTGCTCGGCGGGACGTCGAGCGTGGGGTTGCGGTCGAAGAACCCGGCGGGCTTCAGGGTGAATCCGCACGTGTCGACGGGCATGATCGGCCAGTCCTCGGTACGGGGGAAATGGGTCAGCCCGAACGTGTGCCACAGCACGATGTCCTGGCCGTCGATGTCGCGGTCCGCCGCCGTGTACGCGGGCAGACCGGCGCCACCTGGATGCTGGTTGACCAGGTCACCGGCCGGATACCGCTCCCGGGGATGGTACCTGGTGACCCAGAGATGGCTGGTGGCGAACTCCGCCCTGGCGCGGATCGAGGAGTCCTCGTGGGCGAGCAGGGTGGGCAGCCCCTCGGGGTACAGCGCGTAGCCGACGGGCTCGCCCAGCCGGTTGGTCACCGCCGGGTTGACCACGTGCCAGGTCCGGCCCGTGGCGAGGTCGGCGTCGCGCCGGCCCTCCGACTCGGTGCGCAGCCTGGTGACCTTGCGGCCGAAGGCGTTGCCGTACGGGTTGCCCTCGTCCATGGGCAGCCGTACGACCTCCACCTCCTCCACCGCGTTGGCCGGGCCGTCGACCATCATGTCCAGCCGCGCGGAGAACAGGTGCTGGTGGTACGGCGCGGCCAGCCCCGGCGCCACCTGAGAGCCGTACGGCGCGGCCCGCTCGTCGTAGGCCCCGGTGAACACGATGCCGGTGGCCTTGACCTCCAGCTCGATGGTGCCGTCCAGGTAGAGGTACCAGTAGAAGCCGTAGTCGTAGTTGCCGACGGTGACGAAGAAGGAGATGACCAGCCGCCGCTGCCTGCGGGTCTCGCGGGAGCCGTTGGCCGGGTCGGTGTGCTTCCACAGCACGCCGAAGTCCTCCTCGTGCATGCAGATCGCGTTCTGCAGCACCTGGGGCGAGCCGTCGCCGCCGGTGACGGTGACGTCGAAGTAGGTGATCTCGCCCAGGCAGTCGCAACCCAGTTCCAGTGAGTTGGCCAGCTTGCCGAGCTGGTATTCGCCGGTGTCGAAGTAGTTCTGCCAGAACCGGATCGGGCTCGGGTCCCCGTACGGCACCAGCATCTCGGCCACCGACGCCCGGTAGACGATCGGTCGGCCGTCGAAGCCGATCTGGTGCAGGACCAGGCCCTCGCGCATGTCGTAGCCGAGACGGACGGTCCACTTCTCCCAGGTGACGAGGTTGCCGTCGATGCCGAAGCTGGGGCCGTCCGGCTGGGTGATGTGGATGGGCCGCTGGGTGGTGCGGTGCCCGCGCTCCAGGTGGTAGTCGCCCGGCTCGGCGGGGATCGGCTGCGCGCCGGTGTCGACGATCTCGATCACCACGCCCTTGAGCAGGTCGACGAAGGCCACCAGGCCGTCGATGGGGTGCGCCCAGGGCAGGCTCTCCTCGGTGGGCCGCAGGTGGGCCAGGACCCGGGCGATCCGCCTGCCCTCCTCGCCCGGCAGGCCGTAGCTGCCCGCCGACAGCGCGGCGAGCCACACCAGAGCGGTGTCGTCCAGGCCGCGCCTGGCCAGCGCCTCGGCCCACCCGGCGTCGGCGCCGAGCACCCGCCTGACCAGCTCGTGCTCCTCGTCCAGCATGGGAACCTGGCCGTCGGTGACCGGGTCGATCGGCCGGCGCTCCGCCACCCGGCCCTCGGTGATCGAGACGACGACGTCCTGGGCCTGCTCGGTCGCCAGATCGAGCACGAGGGCGCGAGCCCGCCGGTCCGTGGGAGCATCGCCTAGCACGGCTTCCTTCGGGGGCTCCTCGATCCCGAGGTAGGCCACGCGGCCGGTGACGGCCAGCACGCCGTCATCCGCCATGATCCGCTTGACGTCCTCGATCTCCTGCGCGCTGAGCGGGTCGAGCGGATGAGACCGCTCCCCGACGCCGAGAACCCGCCGTCCAGCTGCCATCCGGCTTTCGCCCCTCTCGTCCTTGTGCCGGAACGTTCCGGCATGCGGGTCAACATACTTCCGCGTCAAGGCGAGGACAAGACCTTTGGGCAGGTCGATACATGGCGGAAACAGACAACGGTGGCGCTAGCATCGGGGCGTGCGCGCAGACGAGCCGGCCACTATCCTCACGGTCGCCAAGACGGCAGGGGTTTCCAAGACGACCGCGTCCGACGCGCTCAGGGGCTCCGGCAGGGTGTCGGAAGAGACCAGGGCCAGGGTGATGGAGGCGGCCGACGCGCTCGGCTACGTACCCAACGGGTCGGCCAGGCACCTGCGCCGCGCGAGCACCGGCACCATCGGCCTGCACGTGCCCGAGGTGCTCACCCGCTCGTCCTACTACATGTCGTTCGTGTTCGGGGTCGTGCAGGGGGCGGCCGACAACGACTACGACGTCACGCTGATCACCTCGGGCCGCCGCACCCCGCGCGTCGACGGCCTCGTCCTCGGCGACCCGCTCGGGGACGACCCGATCGTGGCCAAGCTCATGGACACCGGCCTGCCCACGGTCACCTGCGAACGCTTCACCGGCACCGGGCGGGCCGACGGCGTGGTGCGCTCCGAACACGCCGAGATGCTGGGCCGGCTCATGGACCACCTGCGGGCCTCCGGCGCGACCCGCCCCGCGCTCATCGTGGCCGGCGACGTGAGCGACTGGGCCGCCTCCGTGCACCGGGGCTTCCGCGACTGGTGCGCCCGCCACGGCGTGGATCCGCTGGTCCGCACGGTCCCCTTCGACTGCTCGGCGGGCGAGGTCCACCAGGCCGCCCGCGACCTGCTCGCGCTGGAGCCGCGCGTCGACGCGCTGGTCTGCGGTCCCGCCGGGTCGGCCACGGACCTGCTGCCGCTCCTGCGCGAGGAGGGCAGCGACCTGCTGCTCGCCTCCTGCGTCGACAGCCCCGCGATGGCACAGGCCGACCCGCCCATCACCGCCATCGACCTGCGGCCCAGGGAGGCGGGGGTACGGTGTGCGGAGCTGCTGTTCGACCTGCTGAGGGGGACGAGCCCGGTGGGGACGGAACGCATCCACCCCATCGAGCTCATCTTGCGCGCCTCCACCTCATGACGCGCTGTCGGCGTCGTGGACGACCAGGGCGAGCTGGACCCGATTGTCCAGGGCCGCCTTGGTGAGGATGCGGGAGATGTAGCCCTTCACGGTGCCGACGCTCATGTGCAGCTCGGCGGCGATGACCGCGTTGGGCTTGCCCTGGCCGACCGCCAGCGCCACCTCACGCTCCCGCTCGCTGAGCCGCGCCAGCACCGTACGGGCGTCGGTACGCCGTCTGCTCTCCTCCTCGGGCACCAGGTGCGCGATCAACCGCCGGGTGACGCTCGGCGACAGGATCGGCTCGCCGCCCACGACCCGGCGGATGGCATCGACGATCCCCTCCGGCGGGGTGTCCTTGAGCAGGAACCCGCTGGCCCCCGCCCGCAGCGCCCGGAAGACGTGCTCGTCGGCGTCGAACGTGGTGAGCACGACCACCTCGGGCGCCTCGGGCCGGTCGCGCAGCCGCCGGGTCGCCTCGATGCCGTCGAGCCCGGACATCCGGATGTCCATCAGCACCACGTCGGGCGCGTACCGGTCGACCGCCGCCCGCACCTCACCGCCATCGGCCACCGCCCCCACCACCAGGAGATCGGCGGCGCCTTTGAGCATCAGCGTCAGACCGGCCCGGACGAGCGCGTCATCATCGACGATCAGCACCCGGATCGGCTGCGGCGAGTCAATCACACCGGCCATGGTAGCCACGCCACCAGCCGGAACCCGCCGCCCTCCACGGGCCCGCACTCCAACCGCCCACCCGCCAGCACCGCCCGCTCCGCCAACCCTGCCAACCCCGCTCCCGCCCCCGTCAGCCCGAGATCGCCCCCGGACGCGAGTCCCCCGCTCCCACCGGCGCGCACCACACCTTCGGCAGGCCCGGCATCCTCCCCGACCTGCCCCACCGCACTGCCTGGCCCGGTGTCCGTTCCGGATGCCGTCTCGCCAGGCGACGGGTTGCGTACCTCGACCCTCAGCTCGGCGCCCGCCGTACCGGACAGGAGGACCGTGACCACCTGGCCGGGCGCGTGCTTGCGGGCGTTGGTGAGACCTTCCTGGACGATGCGGTAAGCGGCACGGCCGGTGGCGTCCGGCAGCTCCGCCAACCGCACCCCCTCGTCATGCAGCTCGATCCGCATCCCCGCCCGCCGGGACTCCGCCACGAGCGGCACAAGATCCGGCCGGCCGCGCGTCAACGAGCCGTCATCAGACGGCGGCGCGTCGCGGAGCACCGAGATGACCGCACGCAGCTCCTCCAGCGCCAGATGCGCGCTCGACCGGATCACCCCCGCGGCCTCCGCGACCTCGCCCGGCGCCGCGCCCGCGTTGAACTCCAGCGCCCCGGCATGCACCGCCAGCAGCGACAGCCGGTGCGCGAGCACATCGTGCATCTCCCGCGCGATGCCGACCCGCTCCGCCCGGCGCGCCTCTTCGGCACGGAGCCGCTGGTCGGCCTCGGCCCGCCGAGCCCGCTCGGCCAGCGACAGCACCAGCTCCCGCCGAGTGCGCGCCAGCATGCCCCAACCGGTCAGCGCCCCACCGAACAGCACGCCCACCAGCGCCCACACCGGATAGGGCGCCAGCCCCGGCGGCCGCCAGGCGAACCTGACCAGCGTCGCCACCACCCCCGCGACCCCCACGCCGATCGCGGCGGGCGGCCGCCGATACAGGGCCGCGATCAGCGTGGCGATCCCGGCCGCCACCGAGGCGGCCGCCGCGGGCACCGACAGCGCGATGACCGCCAGCCCCACGGTCACCGGCCACCTGCGGCACAACCACAACCCCGCACAGGCCAGCGCACCACCCGCCACGTCGGCCACCAGGTACCAGCCCGGCGTGCCACCCGTCAGATCTCCCCAGACGACCGCGACCGCCCCCGCGAGCGCGAGCACGAACCCACCCGCTCCGACCGCCCAGTCACGCCGCGACCGCAGCCAACCGGGCCGTACGTCCTCCACACCGGCCACGAACATGACCGCAGATGCTAGCCCGCCACCGACCCGTGCGTAAGCAACCAAAGTCACGACCGGCGACAACCGAAGTGGGCGATGGAGAGTGACCGAAGTGGCCACGGAGCGGTCTTCGGGGAGCAGCGGCGCTCGCCCGGCGCGCGGCACCGTGGCGGCATGACCACATCTGACTCCAGCGGACGCGGCCGGTGGGCCGCGCTGCTGCTCGCGGTGATCACCCCGATCGTCGCCGAACTCACCCTGGGCAACCCGCCTCTCAGCCAGATCTGGCTGCTGCTCCTGTGGGTGCCGATCTACGGCGCGGGCACCGTGCTGATCCGCGAGCTGGTACGGCGGCGCGGCGCCGGCTGGCCCTCGATCCTGCTGCTCGGGGTCGCGTACGGCATCGTCGAGGAGGGCCTGGTGCTGCAGGCGCTCAGCAGCCCCACCTTGTACGGCGTCGCCGGCTGGGCTCCCAGGGTGCTGGGGCTGAACAGCGCCTACGCCGAGCTCAACCTGCCCTACCACGCCGTGTTCAGTGTGGCGCTGCCGATCCTGCTGACCGATCTGATGTTCCCCAGGCTGCGCGACCGGCCGTACCTGAAGGGGACGGGGCTGGTGGTGGCCGGGGTGGTGTTCGTGCTGGGCGGGGCCTTGCTGCGGTGGAGCGTGGCGGGCTTCATCGACCCCGGCTACCAGGCGCCGGTAGCGGTGGTGGTGGGCTGCCTGGCGGCCGTGGCGCTGCTCACGACAGTGGCACTGCGCTTCGTTCCCAACGCGTCCACTCCGGCCGCCATTAGGGGCGCGGCGCCCGGTTCGTGGGCTGTGGGGGTTTTCGGGGGCGTCGTCGCGTTCGGCTATCTCGCGTTGCTGTTCCCCTTCGGCGGGGCCACGCAGCCCGCCTTCACCCGGGGCGGCTGGGTGGCGGTGCCGATGCTGGCCGCGGCGGTCCTCGCGGTGGTCGCGGGCCGGCTGGTACGCCGCTGGACGACGGGCGGCGGATGGACGGACCGGCACAGCCTCGCCCTGGCCGGCGGGGCGCTGGTGGCGCACACCGCTTTCGGGGTGCTGGCCAACGCCGAAACCCTCGCCGACCGGGCCGGACTGACCGCGCTCGGGCTGGTCATGATCGCTCTGCTGGCACTGCTCAGCCGCCGCATACCGGCGTAGCACTCCCGTACCGTGATCACGGTCGTCAATGGTCGGTACGAACGTGACGCTGCACGTGTGGGGCGGATGGAACCACGCGAGGGCGGCGGTTGCGACGGCCGCGTAACAAGGTCTTCTTAGGGTGCGATGCGTAAAGTGCCCGTCGTGTCCGGAGCGGCGCCCAGAAGGGGATCAGGTGACGGCGACCGACCCGCATATCGCCACCTCGGCCGTGAAAACGGTCTGTTCCTACTGCGGCGTAGGCTGTGGGATGGTGCTCGAGGTCGCTCAAGACGCCGCCGGGCGGCGCCGGGTCGTCAAGGCCTCCGGTGACAAGTCCCACCCCGCCAATTTCGGCCGTCTGTGCACCAAGGGCGCGACCAGCGCCGATCTGCTCGCCGCCCCCGGTCGGCTGGCCACTGCTCTGACGCGGGCGGATCGAGGTGCCGGACCCGCGCCCACCGATGTGGACGCCGCGATCACGGCGACCGCGCGGCGGCTACGCGAAATCCTGGACGAGCACGGCCCGGACGCGCTGGCCTTCTACGTGTCGGGCCAGATGACGCTGGAGGCGCAGTACCTGGCCAACAAACTGGCCAAGGGGTTCGTACGGACCAACCAGATCGAGTCCAACTCCCGGCTGTGCATGGCCAGCGCGGGTAGTGGGTACAAGCTGTCGCTGGGCTCGGACGGCCCGCCCGGTTCGTACGAGGACTTCGAGCACGCGGACGTCTTCTTCGTCATCGGCGCCAACATGGCCGACTGCCACCCGATCCTGTGGCTGCGGCTGACGCAGCGGGTGAAGGCGGGCGCCACGCTCATCGTGGTCGATCCCCGGCGTACCGCCACCGCCGCCAAAGCCGACCTCCACCTGCAGATCAAGGCGGGCACCGACCTTGCCCTGCTCAACGGCCTGCTCCATCTGCTGGTCGAGAACGGGCACGTCGACGAGGGCTTCATCGCGGAGTTCACCGAGGGCTGGGAGGCGATGCCGGCGTTCCTGCGGGACTACCCGCCCGCGAAGGTCGCCGAGATCACCGGCATTCCGGAGGCCGACATCCGCCGCGCCGCCCAGCTGATCGGCGAGGCGGGCGAGTGGATGAGCTGCTGGACGATGGGTCTGAACCAGAGCACACACGGCACCTGGAACACCAACGCGCTGTGCAACCTGCACCTGGCCACCGGCGCGATCTGCCGCCCGGGCAGCGGCCCGTTCTCCCTCACCGGCCAGCCCAACGCCATGGGCGGGCGCGAGATGGGCTACATGGGTCCGGGCCTGCCCGGGCAGCGCTCGGTGCTGGTGGAGGAGGACCGCCGCTTCGTCGAGAACCTGTGGGGAATCGCGCCGGGCACGCTGCGCACCGACGTCGGCAAGGGCACCATCGAGATGTTCTCCCGCATGGCCGACGGCGAGATCAAGGCGTGCTGGATCATCTGCACCAACCCGGTCGCGTCCGTCGCCAACCGCAAGAGCGTCATCCAGGGGCTGGAAGCCGCCGAGTTCGTCGTCACCCAGGACGCCTTCGCCGAGACCGAGACCAACGCCTACGCCGACGTGGTGCTCCCCGCCGCGCTGTGGGCCGAGGGCGAAGGAGTGATGATCAATTCAGAGCGCGACCTGACCCTGCTGCGACCGGCCGTGGACCCACCAGGCCAGGCACTGCCGGACTGGCAGATCATCGCTCGCGTCGCCTGTGAGATGGGCTTCGCCGACGCCTTCGGCTACGGCTGCGCCGAGGAGATCTTCGAGGAGATCAAGCGGGCCTGGAACCCGAAGACCGGCTACGACCTGCGCGGCGTGACCTACGACCGGCTGCGGGCCGCGCCGGTGCAGTGGCCCAGCGCGTCCGCCGATGGCGGCGACCGCAACCCGATCCGCTACCTCAACGACGGCGTCAGCCAGGATCTCGCCGAAAGCCCCGACGGCCTCCGGCCCTGGCTGTCCTTCCCGGCTGCGAGCGGCCGGGCGGTGTTCTTCCCGCGCCCGCACCTGCCGGCGGCGGAGCTGCCCGACGATGACTTCCCCTTCGTCCTGAACACCGGCCGGCTCCAGCACCAGTGGCACACCATGACCAAGACCGGCAAGGTCGCCAAGCTCAACAAGCTCAACCCCGGGCCCTTCGTGGAGATCCATCCGCGCGACGCCGGCGCTCTCGGCATCGGCGAGGGCGACGCGGTGCGGGTCGCCTCCCGGCGCGGGCAGGCAGTGCTGCCCGCCGTCGTCACCGATCGGGTGCGGCCCGGTGACTGCTTCGCACCATTCCACTGGAACGACCTGTTCGGCGAGTACCTCAGCATCAACGCCGTGACCAACGACGTGGTCGACCCCATCTCTTTCCAGCCTGAGTTCAAGGTGTGCGCGGTTTCCCTGACCCGGGGCGCGGCCACGCCCAGCGCCACAGGTGACGGCGACGACATGGCCGAGCGCCCCGCCACCACGACCGACCCGCCGCGGGCAGCGACCCCGCCGGGCGGCGCCGCCGTGGCGGAGCGGTGCCCTGACCGCGATCCACCTCGCCCGCATCTCTGGGACGCCGGTGGCCGGCACCCTGCTTGACCAGCACGGCCGGCACGCCCTCGGCCAGGCATATCCACTTCCGATCGACAGCAGTCTTCCTGGTCATGATCGCCGAGGACGACGGCGCCGGTCAGTGGTCGAAGGTGAGACCCGGCGCCTCGGAAAGGGTTTTCGCGTCCGAGGAGGAGCCGATCTCCAGCCGGAAGGTGCCCGGCTCGACGGCCCAGCGGCCCGCCGCGACGTCCCAGTGCTCGACGGCCCGCCGCCGGACGGTCACCGTCGCCGCGACCTCCTCGCCGGGCGCGGCGTCGACCGTGGCGAACCCGGCCAGCCAGCGCGGGGAACGCTCGATGGCGCTGTGGGGGCGGCTCGCGTACACCTGCACGACCTCGCGGCCGGGCCGGTCACCGGTGTTCCGCACCAGGACGGTAACCTCGGCCGTCGCCTCGTCCTGGCGAACCATCGCGGGACCGTACTCCCAGCTCGTGTAGCCGAGCCCATGACCGAAGGGGAAGAGGGCCTCGACCTCGCCGCGGTAGCCGATCGCCGGCCCCTCGTCATAGGCGAGCACGCCGTCGACCGGCTGGGTGGCGGCGTGGTCACCCTCCCGGAGCGGCCACGAGGTGGGCAGCCGCCCGCCGGGCTCCACCCGTCCGAGCAGCACGTCGGCCAGCGCGTTGCCGTACTCCTGCCCCGGGAACCAGGTGAGCAGGACCGCGGCGACCTCGTCGTGCCAGGGCAGCAGGACGGGGGCGCCGGAGTTGACCACGACGATGGTGCGCGGGTTCGCGGCGGCGACGCGGCGGACGAGCTCGTCCTGCCGCCCCGGCAGGGCCAGGCTCGTCCGGTCGAACCCCTCGCTCTCGACCTCCTCGTTGGTGCCCACGACCACCACGGCGACGTCGGCGTCGCGGGCCAGCGCGACGGCCCGCTCGATCTCCTCCTCGTCCGTGCCGTGCGGCGTCTCCAGGTTGAGCTGAAGCGTGGGGCCGGGCATCATGGCCTCCGCCCGGCCGAGATCATGTACCAGCCTGACCTCGACGCTCTCACCCGCCGCGAGCGGTACGGGGTGGGTCCGCTGCGGCGGCGTCAGCATGCCCTCGACGATGTCGGCGCCCGGCGGCAGCGTGAGCACGACGTCATAGACCTCCTGGCCGGCGACGATGAGCCGGTGACGGCCGAGCCCCGAGGAGCCGATCAGGTACGTACCCGCCTCCGTGGCCCTGATCATGGCGTGGACCTCGATCGCGGCGAGCCGCTCGCGCGGGACGGCCTCGGGGAAGGAGCCCATCACCCAGTTGAACGCGCCTCCGTCGCGCGGCTCAACGGCGAGCACGGATCCGGCGCTGTCGAGGTACCGCACCTCAGCGCAGTGACCCGACCCGTGGGTGCCGGCGGCCGATCCATCGGGCAGGGCGAGCCAGGGGGCCCGCGCGATCGGCGTGCGGGTGTGTGCGACGACCCCGATGGCGTGCGTCACCTCGACGCCGTCACCGACCGCGGCCCGCAGACCGTCCAGCGGCGAGACCGTGTACGGCGGGAACACGGTGGCGCTCCCACCCCCCAGAGTCCTGGCCACCTCCGCGTTGGGCCCCAGGACGGCGACCCGCCGCAACCCGGCGGGGTCGAGCGGCAGCACCCCGCCCTCGTTACGGACCAGCACGAACCCGGCCGCCGCGGCCGCACGCACCTCCGCCGCGACCCGCTCCTCCGTGTACGCCTCCCCGCTCCTTGGAGCCCCCGCGAAGCCACTGACCTGAGCGGAGTGGGGGGCTACGGGACTGCCGCCGGCGCCGGTGCCAGTGTCGGAGGCGGTGTCGGAGGCGGTGTCGGAGGCGGTGTCCAGGGCGCCGACGCGGGCGGCCAGGCGGAGGATTCGCCGCACCTTCTCGTCCACCTCCGCCTCCGGCACCGCGCCCGCCCGCACCGACGCCACCAGCGCCGCACCCCATGGACCCGACGGCCCGGGCATCACCAGGTCGAGCGCGGCGTTGGCGGCCGCCTCCGTGGAACTGGTGGCGAACCAGTCGGACATCACGACCCCGTCGAACCCCCACTCGTCCCGCAGGACGTCACGCAGCAGCGGGTTCTCGGTCATGGTCGCGCCGTTCACCCCGTTGTAGGCGGCCATCACCGCCCATACCTCGCCCTCCCCGACGATCGTCTCGAAGGGCGCCAAATAGAGCTCGCGGAGCGTCCGTTCGTCCACCCGGGCGTCGAGGCTCATCCGCTGGGTCTCGGAGTCGTTGGCGACGAAGTGCTTGACCGTCGCGCCCACTCCCCCGCTCTGCACGCCCCGCACGTACGCGACGCCGATCCTGGCGGTCAGCAGCGGGTCCTCGCTGAAGCACTCGAAGTGGCGCCCACCGTACGGTGACCTGTGCAGGTTGACCGTGGGGGCGAGCAGGACGTCCACGCCCTTGCGCCGCGCCTCGGCCGCCAGCAGGCGGCCGATCGCCTCGACGCGGGTCTCGTCCCAGGTGGCGGCGAGCGCGGTGGGCGAGGGCACGTTGGCGGAGGTGTCGCGCTCGTCCCAGATCTCGCCACGGACGCCGGCCGGCCCGTCGGAGACGACCAACCGGCGCAGGCCCACGGCCGGTTCGGGGTGGAGCGACCAGAAGTCGGCGCCGGTGAGCAGCCTCACCTTCTGCTCCAGGGAGAGCGTGGCGACAAGACTTTCCAGGTTCATGTGGGGGTCCCTGAGCTCGGAGGGCTACGCGGTTCTGTTACTGATACGTAGAAGTGAGACGTTTCCGCAAACGTAGTCGCAGCCCTCAGGCGAGCACAAGTGGCCATTGAAACGATTTACATCGCCGCCGCGGCGGCACTCAACCGGTCGCGATCAGCTGCTCGCGGCCGGGATCCCGGCCGGCAGTTCGCGGCGGGCGCGGAGTGGGGAGAGGAAAACGGGCAGGAAGGCGATCGCCAGAAACACCGCACCCACCCAGAGGGTGACGCGCACGGTGGTCAGCTCGCCGATCAGGCCCGCCACCGCGGCGCCGATCGCCAGCGCGCCGGTGAGCAGGAAGCGGAAGGTGGCATTCATGCGCCCGAGCAGGCCGTCGGGCGTCATGCCCTGACGCAGGCTGACACCGAGGACGTTGTCCATGCCCGTCTTGGTCATGGCCAGCAGCCAGCCGGCCCCGGCCAGCCACAGCCCTGGGCCGCGGTCGATGAGCGGTATCAGCAGCCCCGCCGGCGCCAGCAGCGGGCCGGCCAGGCCGAGCGTGCGGCCGTGGCCGAGACGCGCGGCGATCGGGCGCGCGCACCGGGCGCCGAGCAGCAGGCCGGCTCCGCCCGCCGCCCAGAACAGCCCGAGCGCACCCGGCGGCAGCCCCAGCTCGCTGACGAACAGGATGGGCAGCACGGTGTTGACGATCTGCGAGCCGAGGTTGGTCAGGGTCCCGGTGAGAGCCAGGGCGCGTAGTTCGGCGTTGCCGAGCACGTGCCGCAACCCTTCCGCGATCTGGGCGCCCAGCCGGGCGGGCGGTTCGGCGGCGGGCGCACCCGCGGTCCGGCGTATCGCACCCAGCCGGGTGGACCGTTCGGCGGCAGACGCGCCCGCGGTGCCGCGCATCGCACCCAGCCGGGCGGGCCGTTCAGCGGCAGGCACGCCCGCAGTGCCGCGTATCGCGCCCAACCGCAGGGCCGAGGCCAGGTAGCCGGCCGCCGCGCACGCCACTGCCACGGGCGCGGTGAGCAGTTGGACGAGCCCGCCGCCCGCGCCCCGCCCGGCCACGTTGCCGGCCGCGATCAGGGTCATGACAGCGGCATTGGCCTGTACGAGGCCGTCCCGGCCGACCAGTTGCGGCAGCACGCTCTGGGAGCCGACGTCGAAGAAGACCGTGGCGCAGCCGGTCAGCAGGACGACGGCGTAGAGCTGCCCGAACGTGAGGGCGTCCAGCCACCAGGCGATGGGGATGGACGCGAGCAGCCCGGCCCGGGCCAGGTCGGCCAGGATCAGCACGCGGCGGTGGCGCATCCTGTCCACCCACGCCCCCGCCGGTAGGCCGATGAGGAGGAAGGCGGCGGTGCTCAACGCGGCCAGTGCCCCCGCCTGACCGGGTCCCGCGTGGAGGGCGGTCACGGCGATGAGCGGGATGGCGACGTAGCCGATGTTGGTGGCGAGGTGGCTGAGCGCCGTCGCGGTGAACAGGATGCGGAAGTCGGGCGTCCGCCATGGGGAGCTCGTGATCACTTGACTGGTACGTCCTCTGCGACGGAGGGGCGTCTGCGCCGCTGAACCAGGCCCACACCGGCCAGGACGACCAGCATTCCGGTCAGGACGCGCAGGTCGAGTCGTTCGTCCAGGACGATCGTCCCCAGCGCGACGGAGACGATCGGCAGGAGGTAGCCGACCGTGGCGGCGTTGGTGGCGCCTTCGTCGGCGACGAGCCGGTAGCTGAGGTAGAAGGTGATCCCGGTGCTGAAGATGCCGAGCACGACGACGGCCAGCACAGCGGTCGAGTTGGGACGCGTCGCGGCTGTGCCGGTCGCGGTCAGAGCCGGAACACTCAGCCCGGTCGCGGTGATGAGCTGGGCCGCGGACAGGGCGAGCGGTTCGGTGCCCTGTCCGGTCAGTTTGCGACTCATGTACGCGAACGCGACGGCATAACTGGCCGACGCCCCGAGCAGGGCGAGCGCTCCCCAGCTCAGCAGGCCGCTCTCGTGCCAGGGCGCGAAGATCAGCAATGTGCCGGCGAAGCCGATCAGCAGCCCGGCCAGCCGCAGCCGGTGGAGCCCGCGCTCGGTGCCGATGATCAGGCCGATCAGCAGGGACCACAACGGGGTGGTCGCGTTCAGCACCCCGGCCACTCCCGAGTCGACGCTCTGCTCCCCGACGGCGTACAGGAAGAACGGCAGTGCGTTGCAGAAGAAGGCGGCCACGACGAGGCGTCCCCAGGTCGTGCGGTCCCGTGGCAGGCGCTGCCGGGCCAGGCTGGCCAGGCCGAGCAGGACGACCGCGCCGAGCGCGGCGCGGATGACGGTGATCTGCGCCGGGGTGAGCCCGTTGTCCAGCGCGAGTTTGATCCACAGAAAGGCCGATCCCCACAGCAGGGCGAGTACGGCCATCCGCGCCGACGATCCTCTGGTCACTGTCGTCCCCCCTTTCCACGAGGAAGGCTGCCTGAAGACCACCTGACAGGACAAGTGAAGATTTGTGGCCAACCTTTAAGCTGAGCTACATGCTTGACGTACGACGGATGCAACTCCTCCGCGAGGTCGTCACCAGCGGATCGGTCACCGCGGCGGCCGCCAACCTGGGCTACACGCCCTCCGCGGTCAGCCAGCAGATGGCCGCGCTGGAGAAGGAGGCGGGAGCGGTGCTGCTGGAGCGCGCCGGCCGCGGCATCCGGCCCACCGCGGCCGGCCGGCTGCTCAGCGAGCACGCGGCCGTCATCGGCCGGCAGCTGGCGGAGGCCGAGACGGCACTGGCCGACCTGCGCGCCGGGCGGACAGGACGGCTCACGGTCCGCTATTTCGCCACCGCGGGCGCGACCTTGATGGCGCCCGCCTTGGCCCGCTTCCGCCGCGAACACCCTGGCGTACAGGTCGATCTGCGGGTGACCGACCCCGACGACCCGCTGCGGGAGGTGGCGGGGGGCGAGGCCGACCTGGCCATCGTGGTCGCTCCCCGCGACCGTGTCCACGCGGGCATCCGCCTGGTCCACCTGCTCGACGACCCCTACCGCGCCGTCCTGCCCAAAGGACACCGGCTGGCGGGCAGGCAGATCATCGAGCTGGGCGAGTTGGCGGGCGAGTCGTGGGTGGGTAGCGAGTCGCCCGGGCCCTGCCTGGACGTACTGCTGGCCGGGTGCGCGGCGGCCGGCTTCGCCCCGCGGGTCGTCGTCGAAAGCGACGATTACCCCACGGCACAGGGGTTCGTCGCCGCCGGCCTGGGGGTCTGCCTGATCCCCAGGATGGGACTGGCCAACCGCCATTCCGGCGTAGTGGTTCGGCGGGTACGCGGGCCGCAGCCCGTACGGACGATCCAGGCGGCCATTCGGGAGACGTCGGCGACCCACCTCCCGCTCGCCAGACTCCTGGCCGCGTTCCAAGCCGCGGCAACCTGAAGGCAACGGCAGCTCCAGGGCGGGTAAAGAGACGCCAAAGCCATGCCCTAGCGTGATCGTCATGAAGGCGGCTCGGTATCTGTGCTGGCTGGCCTGGGCGCAGAAGGGCCGGGTCGCGCTGGGTGCGACGCTGGGCACCCTCTGGATGGTGGGCCTGACGCTCCCGCCGTACCTGCTGTCCAGGGCGATCGACGACGATCTGGCGCCCGGCTGGGTGCTGGCGCTGCTCGGCGCGGGCCTGGTCAACGCCTGGCTGGCGATGTTGCGGCACCGCACGATGACCAAGATCCGGATGGACGCCAACTTCCGCACCGTGCGCGCCCTGGTCGAGCAGATCAACAACCTGGGCGCCGACCTGCCCAAGCGCGCTTCGGCGGGCGACGTGGTGACGATCGGCATCGGCGACGTCATCAGCATCGCCGCCTCGCTGACGGTGACCGGCCCCGGCGTGGGCGCGGTGATCAGCTACGGCGTGGTGGCGGCGCTGCTGCTGCGGGTCTCCGTGGTGCTGGCCGTGGTGGTGCTGCTGGGCGTGCCGCTGCTGGCGATCCTGCTCGGCCCGCTGCTCGGGCGGCTGATGAAGGTGCAGAACGGCTACCGCGAGCACCAGGGCAGGCTGACCACCCGCCTGGTCGACCTGATCGAGGGGCTGCGGGTGCTCAACGCCTTCGGCGGCAAGGGCACCTACGCCGAGCGGTACCGCGCCGACTCGGCGAGCCTGCGCGAGCAGGGCTACCGGGTGGCGTCGCTGACGAGCTGGATCGGCGCGCTGGGCACCGGATTGCCCGCCCTGTTCCTGGCCGCCGTCACCTGGCTGGGCGCCCGGCTGGCCGCCGAGGGGGCGATCACGGTGGGCGAGCTGGTCGGGGTGTACGGGTACATCGCCGTGCTGGTGGTGCCGGTCTCCTTCTTCATCGAGGGCAGCTTCCAGATCAGCCACGGCCTGGTCGCCGCCCGCCAGGTCACCCGCTTCCTCGCGCTGCGCGCCGACGAGCGAACGCGCGCCGCGGAGCCCGCCGGGCCTGAGGTCGCGCCAGGGAGCCTGGTGGGGCTGGTGGGGCTGGTGGGGCTGGTGGGGCTGGTCAGCGCCCGGCCCGAGGAGAGCGTGGCGCTGCTCGAAGGGCTGGGCGGGTTCGACGGCACCTCCCTGATCGCCGACCACGACGCCGCCCTGTTCGCGGGCACGCTGCGCGAGGTCCTCCAGGGCCGGGGCGAGGCGGACGACGAGGCGATCCACCGGGCCGTGCACGTCGCCGCGGCGCAGGACGTGGTCGCGGGGCTGCGCCACGGGCTCGACTCGATGATCGAACCCGGCGGCCGCAACCTGTCGGGCGGCCAGCGTCAGCGCGTACGCCTGGCCCGGGCGCTGCTGGCCGAGCCCGAGGTACTGCTGGCCGTGGAGCCCACCTCCGCGCTGGACGCGCACACCGAGTCCCTCCTCGCGGGGCGGCTCCGTACGGCACGCGCCGGCCGTACGACGGTCGTGGCCACCGCCTCGCCGCTGCTGCTCGCCCAGGCCGACCAGGTGCTGTTCATCGAGGACGGGCGGGTGGCCGCCACCGGCACCCACGGCGAACTGATGGAATCCACCCCCGCCTACCGGTCGGTGCTCGTGTGAACCGCGACCTGCCCATCGCCGACCGGCGGCAGGTACGGCGGGCCGCCCTGCGCCTGGTCAGGCGCGACGTGCCGGGCTTCACCGCGACACTGCTGCTCAACAGCCTCGCGGCGGCGGCCGCCCTGGTCAGCCCGTGGTTGCTGGGCCGCATCATCGACTCCATCAGCGCCGGAGACACGGTCGACCTGCTCGCCGCGATCGCCGTGGGCGCGGCGCTGGCCCAGCTGGTCCTGTCCAGGTACGCCGAGAAGGTCGGCACCCGCTTCAGCGAGCGGGTCCAGGAACACATCCGCGCCGAACTCCTGGACCGCGTGCTGGCCCTGCCCGCCGCCACGGTCGAGCACATCCGCACCGGCGACCTGACCGCCCGCGGAACCACCGACGTGGCCGTCGTCGGCCGCACCCTGCGCGACGCCGCCCCCGCGATCCTCGTCTCCAGCCTGCAGGCGCTCTTCCTGATCGTCGCCGTCTTCCTGGTCGACCCGGTCCTGGGCGCCTGCGGCCTGCTCGCGCTCGCCGGCATCGTGGCCGCCTCCCGCTGGTACCTTCGCCACGCCCGCCCCGCCTACCTGGAGGAAGGCGCCGCCCGCTCGGAGCTGGCCGAGCACCTGACCGCCAACGCTGCGGGCGCCCGCACCATCGAGGCCCTGGGCCTACGGGCCAAGCGCACGCGGGCGGCGGAACGGGTGATCGAGCGCGGCCGGGCCGCCCAGCTGCGGACCCTCTTCCTGCGCAGCGTGCTCTGGCCCTCGGTGGAGGTCTCCTCGCTCCTGCCGCCCGTGCTGGTACTGCTGCTCGGCGGGGTGCTCCTGGACCGCGGCCAGGTCACGCTGGGCGCGGTCGTCACCTGCGTGCTCTACCTGCGCCGGCTCGACCAGCCGATCGAGACGATCCTGATCTGGCTGGAGCAGTTGCAGAGCAGCGGCGCCGCCTTCGCCAGGATCGAGGGCCTCGCGACACCGGCGCGGGAGGAGGTCGCCGCCGCGGCGCCGCGGGGCGACCGGATCGAGGCGTGCGGCGTGCACTTCGCCTACGAAGGCGGCGACGACGTGGTGTCCGGCGTCGATCTGACCGTGCGGCCCGGCGAGCGCCTGGCCGTCGTCGGCCCCTCGGGAGCCGGCAAGTCCACCCTGGGCAAGCTGCTGGCCGGCATCGACCGCCCCCGCCTGGGCACGGTCACCGTCGGCTCGGTGCCCGTCGCCGACCTCTCCCCCGCCCAACTCCGCGAGCACGTCGTCCTGGTCACCCAGGAACAGCACCTGTTCCTCGGCACCGTCCGCGACAACCTGCTGCTGGCGGATCCGACGGCCGGCGACGACCGCCTGGGCAAGGCGCTGGCGGCGGTCGGCGCCGACTGGGTCGACTCGCTCGACGACGAGCTGGGGTCCCAGTCGTCCGGCGCCACCCTCGGCCCGGACCGGGTCCAGCAGCTCGCCCTGGCCAGGGTCATCCTGGCCGACCCGCACACCGTCATCCTCGACGAGGCCACCGCCATGCTCGACCCCCGTACGGCCAGGCGCGCCGAACGCTCGCTCGCCGCCGTCCTGGAGGGGCGGACCGTCATCGCGATCGCCCACCGCCTGCACACGGCCCGCGACGCCGACCGGGTGGTGGTCATGGACGACGGCCGGGTGGTGGAGGTCGGCGCCCACGACGAGCTGGTCGCGGCGGGCGGGGTGTACGAGACGCTGTGGAGGTCGTGGCACGGCTCGCGGAGTGTCGGCGATTCTCACCGCGCTGACCGGTAAGGCCGTCAGACCTCGACGCCGGAGAAGCGGGCTCGAACTCAGGCGGATTCGCGGATCACCAAGCTCGCGGTCTCGGTCCGCGGAGACTGCGGCGACCCCGCGCCATCCGCCCGAAGGATCATCTCCGTCAGGTGCCCGGCCAAGGTCTGGGTGTGCTGGTTGACCGTGGTCAGGGGCGGCACCGCGAACGGCGCCAGCGGGATGTCGTCCACGCCGATCACCGCGAGGTCGCCGGGCGCGGTCAGGCCGGCCGTCCGCATCCCGGCCAGCAGCGCGAACGCGATCTCGTCGTTGTAGGCGCAGACGCCGTCGACGCCCGCGGCGTGCCAGGTCACCGCCACCTCGGCGGCCGTGGCCGCGTCGAGCGGGACCTCGCGTACGTCCGGCGGCTCCAGCCCCAGTTCGGCGCAGGCTTGGCGGACGCCGCCGAGCCGCAGGTCGTAGAACTCGCGTACGCGCGGGTCGTCCGGCGCCGCGTAGCCGATGCGACGGCGACCGGTGGCGGCCAGGTGCCCGGCCTGCAGGCGGCCGATCTCGTTCTGGGGGACGGTCAGGATGTTCTCCCCGCTGCCGTCGAGCCGGGCGCTGACGACCCGGATACCGGCGGCCCGCAGGCTCGCCTGGTCTTCCGCGGAGATGGGGGTGAACGAGACGATGGCCACCGGTTCGAGCTCGCCGGCCAGCGCCGTCACGGGCAGCCGGCGTTCGCGGCGGGTGATCGCGGTCAGGCCATGGCGTTCGAGCTCGTCGGTGAGGTGCTCGACGATCTGGGCCAGCGCGGTGCCGAGCGGTACGTCGGCCAGGACGACCAGCACGAGGTCGCTGCGCCCCCTGCGCAGGGTGCGCGCGGCGGCGGAAGGCGCGTAGTTGAGCTTGTCGACCGCCGCGAAGATCCGGCGCCGCGTAGCCTCGGAGATCTTCTGGTGCGGCACGTTGTTGAGCACGTAGCTGACCGTGGTCTGCGAGACCCCGGCCTCCCGGGCCACATCGATCGAGGTGATCCGGCGCTGCCTGGCTGCCATCTACCCCCCAGGCGTCCCGTACGGCTCCGGGGTGAATCGTAACAGTCGGGCGATGAGCCCAGAACGGGCTCCAGGGCTCGGCTAGCGGGGCACGAGCTTGAGCGTCGCGGCGCGCGCCTCGGGGTTGACGACGCTGCCGACGATGTTCGAGCTGTAGCGGCGGTACTTGCCGCGGTAGGCGTCGTCGAGCCGGCCGTCGACGTCGGGTTCGGCGTCGGCGAAGGTGACGTCCTTGTCGACGCCGCCGGCCGAGATGTGGCCTTCGTGGCGGGTCTGGGTGCCGCGGTACCAGGCGCCGTCGCGGCCGCGCATGGAGCGGACGTACAGGTTGTCGCCGTTGCGGACGACCCACATCGTCACCGGGTCGCGCAGGCTGCCGTCGCGTCTCACCGACGCGAGCTCCAGCTCCTCCGCGTTTCCGATCTTGGTGAGCTCGTCACTCGTCCAAGCGGACATCGGTTCATCTCCTTTGTCCGGTCATGGCCACCCGCGCGGGCGGGACGACCTCGGCCAGGGTCAGCGGTCGATCATCCGCATCTGCTGCTCGTTGTGGTGGTCGCCGGCTGCCGGGGGGAGATTACCCAGTTTACCGAGCTGCTCGCCGGTCAGCTCGACGCGGTCGGCGTGGCGGCCCATCAGGATGATCCGCTCGGCGCCGAGCCGCCTGGCGGCCAGCACCGCCGACAGGCCGACCACGCCGTCGCCGATCGGCGCCACCACCACATCGCCCCGCCTCAGCCCGGACACCCCCGCCCCGACGTCCTCCACGACGCCGAGGAACTCGTGCCCCATGCGCCGCCCCTGCTCCGAAACCGGCATCGCGCCGTACGGCCACAGGTCGCTGCCGCAGACGCACGAGCGCAGCACCCGCACCACCGCGTCGGACGGTTCCCGCGGCACCGGGTCGGGCACATCCGTCACGCGCACGTCGCCGTACATCAAGGTCGCTCGCACGAGGGCCTCCCCCTGGGTCCGTGTCGTCGTGGCGACCACTGTGCCGTCGCCGCCCGCCGCGCGGCAGGGCGAGCTGTGCCGGGGAACGCTGTTCAGGGGTGCGACACGGCCCCCCAGGATGCGCCGGCGCTTGGCGGCGCATCCTGGACACTTCACCGGGTGGCAGGCTCCTGGAGGGGGAAGTGGCAGGCGGCCGCGTGCCGCGGCTCGTCACCGGACGGCTCCAGGGGCGGCGCCTCCTGGGCGCAGATGTCCTGCGCCTTCCAGCAGCGGGTACGGAACCGGCACCCCGACGGCGGGTCGAGCGGGGAGGGCACCTCGCCCTTGAGCAGGATCCGGTCGCGCCGCGCTCCGGAGGTGACGTCGAGCACCGGCGCCGCCGACATCAGCGCGGCGGTGTAGGGGTGCCGCGGCTGATCGAACACCTGCTTCGTCGGGCCCGTCTCGACGATCCTGCCGAGGTACATGACCGAGACCCGGTCGGCGACGTGCCGGACGACGGACAGGTCATGGGAGATGAACACGTACGACACGCCCAGCCTGGCCTGCAGGTCGGTGAGGAGGTTGAGCACCTGCGCCTGGACCGACAGGTCGAGCGCCGACACCGGCTCGTCGCAGACGATGACGTCCGGTTCGAGGGCGAGCGCGCGGGCGATGCCCAGCCGCTGACGCTGGCCGCCGGAGAACTCCTGCGGGTAACGGCGGACGTCACTCGCCCGCAGCCCGACCATCTCCAGCAGTTCGGCCACCCGCTTGCCGCGCTCCTTCGCCGGCACCAGGTCACGGTGCGTACGCCATGGCTCGGCGATGATGTCCTCGGCGCACAGGCGGGCGTTCAGCGACGCGAACGGGTCCTGGAAGACCATCTGAACCCGGCGGCGCCACTGGAGCAGTTCCTTGCCGCGCAGCGCGAACGGGTCCGTGCCCTCGAACCTGACCTGGCCCTGGTCCGGGCGCTCCAGCATGAGGAGCACCCGGGCGAGGGTCGACTTGCCGCAGCCGGACTCCCCGACCAGGCCCAGCGTCTCGCCGCGCTCCAGCCGCAGGTCGACTCCGTCGAGCGCGCGCAGGCGGTTGCGACCGGACGGGCCGCGGGCCACGTGGAAGGTCTTGCTCAGCCCTGCCACGTCCAGCAGGGGAACGGCCGACTCCTTCGTGGCGAGGGCCGGCGTGGCGGGCTCAGTCATCGGTCAGCTCCCTCCAATGGTGACAGGCGGACAGGCGCCCGGGTCCGGCCTCGACGAGGACGGGGCGCTCCTCCGCGCACACGTCACTCGCCATCGGACAGCGCGCGCGGAAGGCGCAGCCCGACGGGATCGAGTGCAGGTCGGGCGGGCTGCCCGGGATGGACTTCAGAGTGGTTCCGCGCGCCACCTCGGCCGGCACCGAGTCGAGCAGCCCTTGGGTGTACGGGTGGCGGGGCCGGGCGAACACGTCCGCCACCCGGCCGGTCTCGACGATGTCGCCCGCGTACATGACGGCCACGTGGTCGGCCTGCTCGGCCACGACCGCGAGGTCATGGGTGATCAGGATCAGCGCGGTCTGCTGCTCGGTGCGCAGCTCGCGCAGCAGCTCCATGATCTGGGCCTGCACGGTGACGTCGAGGGCGGTGGTGGGCTCGTCGGCGAGCAGCACCTTGGGGTGCAGAGCCATCGCCAGCGCGATGAGCAGCCGCTGGCGCATGCCGCCGGAGAACTGGTGCGGATAGGCGCCGACCCGGGCGGCGGGCTCGGGGATGCCGACCCGTTCCATCAGCTCGACGGCCCGCTGTCGCGCCGCGCGGCGCGACAGTCGCTCGTGGATCCTGAACGGCTCGGCGAGCTGGGCGCCGACCGTCTGGACGGGGTTCAGCGCGGTGAGCGCGTCCTGGAAGACGATGGACAGGCCCGGACCGGCCAGCCGCCTGCGCTGCGCGGGCGACAGGGTGAGGACGTCGGTCCCGTCCAGGCGTACGGCGCCGCCGGCCACGTGGGCCACCGGGTCGAGGAGGCCGACGATGGCCTGCGCCGTCATGCTCTTGCCGCAGCCCGACTCGCCCAGGAGCGCCAGTGTCTCACCGGAGCGGACGGAGAAGCTGACCTCGCGTACGGCGCGTACCGTCCCCGCGGGGGTCCGGATGTCGACCGACAGCCGATCCACCTCCAGCACAGGGGACCCGTTCGACTCGCTCACGCCCGCACCTCCTTGATCTTGCGGCGCGAGCGGGGCAGGGTGAGCCGCCACCGCTGGCCGGGGTCCATGGCCAGGCGGGCCCAGGACGCGAGTACGGTCGCCGAGACGGTGGTCACCACGATGGCCAGGCCCGGGAAGACGGCGATCCACCAGGCGCTCTGCAGCACCTGCCGGCCCTGGGCGACCATCAGGCCCCAGCTCATGTCGGGCGGCTGGATGCCGATGCCCAGGAAGCTCAGCGACGATTCGGTCAGCATCACGAAACAGAAGTCCAGGGTCGCGACGGTGAACAGGGTGGGCAGCACGGTCGGCGCCACGTGCCTGGCGATGATCGCCCAGCTCTTGGTGCCGAAGGTGCGGGCCGCGTCGACGAACAACCGGCTCTGCAGCTCGGCCGACTCCGCCCGGGCGGCTCGCAGGTAGATCGGGATCCGCGCGATCGCCAGGACCAGGACGATGTTCCCGGCGCTGGGCGAGAAGACGTACAGCACGACCACGGCCAGCAGCAGCGAGGGGAAGCTGAGGATGACGTCGGCGACGCGCATGGAGACGTTCTCCCGCCAGCCTCGGTGATAGCCCGCCCACATCCCCCAGATCGACCCGACGACGAGGGAGACCACGACGGCCGGGACGGCGACGGAGAGCGTCGTGCGGCTGGCCACGATGAGCCTGGCGAGCAGGCTGCGGCCGAGCGAGTCGCTGCCGAGCAGGAACGCCCAGCCGTCGTCGAGGCTGAACGGCGGCCGGTTGACCGCCCGCAGGTTCTGCTTCACGGCCAGATCGCCGAGCAGCAGCGGCCCGATGAGGGCGGAGACGGCCACGAGCAGCAGGATCACCACCGCCACGCAGGCGAACCGGTCCCGCAGCAGCAGCCGCCACCAGGTGGCCCGCGAGACGGCAGGAGTGTCAACGGAAGTCATGTCGTCACCCCCTGGCGGACCCGCGAGTCCAGAAGCGCGTAACAGGCGTCGATGATGATGTTGAGCGCGAAGATGGTGATCGCGGTCACCAGGACCGCGGCCTGCAGCACCGCGAAGTCGCGCTGCAGGATCGAGGTGATCATCAGCTTGCCGATGCCCGGCCAGCCGAAGATGGTCTCGACGACCACGGCCCCGTTGACCAGCCCGACCGTCAGGTCGCCGGCCACGGTGAGCGCGGGCGGCGCGGCGTTGCGCAGCGCGTGGCCGAAGACCACCCGCAGCTCCCCCGCGCCCTTGCTCCGGGCGACCTTGATGTACGGCGCGGACAGCGCCGTGACCATCGCGCCGCGCACCACCTGGACGAGCACGCCGAACGGCCGGATCAGCAGGGTGAGCACCGGCAGCACCCACGCCGCCGCACCCTCCGTGCCCGAGGTGGGCAGCCAGCCGAGGGCCACGGCGAAGACCAGGACGCCCATGATGGCGAACCAGAAGTCCGGCATGCTGGCCGCGGTCGTCGAGGTGAAGCTGGCGACCCGATCGGCCAGGGAGTTCGGGCGGTAGGCCGCCCAGCTCCCGACGACGATCGCGCCGAGGATCGCCAGGATCATCGTGGCGCCCGCCAGCTGCAGCGTCGCGGGGAAGGCCCGCAGCACCGCGTCGGCGGCGGGTTCGGCGGTCCGCAGCGACTCGCCGAAGTCCAGCCGGAACACCTGGGCCAGGTAGTCGCCGAACTGGACGAGCAGCGGCTGGTCGAACCCGTGCCGGGCGGCGAACTCGGCCCGCATCTCCGGAGTGGCGCTGAGGGGCAGGTAGAGATTCGACGGGTCGCCGGTCAGGCGCGCCAGGTAGAACACGCCGAGGATCACGACGACCAGCGGGATCGCACTGGAGGTGATGCGACGCCGCAGGAAGGTCAGCACACCTGTTCCTTTCAGCCGGCCGGGTGCATCTCGGCGAGGCGCATCTCGTCGTTCGTGGCGGCGTTGGGCTTGTAGGTGACCTTCTTCGACAGGGCGAGGATGCCGGTCATGTGCGCCATGACCGCGTCTCGTACGACGTCCTTGTTCTGGTAGTCCAGTGCCTTGGCGAACGCCGTCTGGCGCTCCTCGCCCGAGGCCTGCTCGCCGGCGCTGATGAGGTCGTCCAGTTCGGGGGTGCCGAAGCTGCTCTGCGCGCCCTTGCTGCCGTAGATCTGGCCCATGGTGAAGGCCGCGTCACCGGCCTGGTTGCCGTGCTGGGCCTGCAGCAGGGTGGGGCCGGCGTCCTTGGGGAACGGGCGGAGCAGGTACTCCAGCCAGGCGTTCACGTCGAGCATCTGGATCTTCACCGAGAGCCCGGCCTCGTTCAGCGAGTTCTGCACGACCTCCATCGCCTCGGCGGCCTTGGGGTAGATCCCGTTCCGGCCGATGATCGTGATGGCGGTGTCCGTGGGGACGCCGGCCGCCTTGGCCTCCGCGATCAGCTTCTTGGCCTGCGCCATGTCGAACGGCCAGGGCTGGATGGCGGTGCTGTGACCGGTCACGCCTTCAGGAACGAGCTGACCGGCCGGCTTGCCGAGCCCGGCGAAGACCGAGGCGACGAGCCCGTCCTTGTCGATGGCGTAGTTGATCGCCTGGCGCACGCGCAGGTCGTTGAGCGGCGGCTTGGCGGCGTCGATGCGCAGGTAGGAGGTCTCGTTGTTGGGGAACTGCACGGCGGAGTCGCCGGCGCCGTCCTCGGGGGCGAGACCGACGGCGAGGTCCGCCTCGTCGCTCTTGACCATGGCCGCGCGGATGCTTCCCTCGCCGCGCCAGACGTACTCCGCCGAGGCGAACTCCGGCGCCTTCCCCCAGTACCCGGTGAACCGCTCCAGGCGCAGGCTGCGACCGGCGTCCCACTTGGCGATCTTGTACGGGCCGGTGCCGACGGGCTCGCGGACCTTGCCGGTCGCGCTCGTGGTGGCCGGCACGATCTCGACGAAGGACAGCCGCAGCGGGAGGATCGGGTCCGGCTTGGCCGTCTTCACCTTGAGGGTCGCGTCGTCCACGGCCGTCGCCGTGAGCTTGATGCCGCCGAAGACATAGCCGTTCACGTTGCAGTCGACCTTGGCGCCGACGGCGCGGTCGATGGTGAAGGCGGCCGCCTTGGCGTCGAACGTGGTGCCGTCGTGGAACTTCACGCCCTTGCGCAGGGTGAAGGTCCACTCGGTCGGCGAGTCCTGCTTCCATTCCGTGGCCAGCGCCGGCTGGAGCTGCCCGGTGCTCGGGTCACGCTCGGTGAGCGCCTCGGTGATGTTCGCCCGGGTGACGCGTCCGGTCGCGGTGAGGGAGGCGTCGCACGGCTCCAGAGTCGGGGGCTCTTCGGGCAGCACGATGCGGACGGTGTTCGCCGCCGCGCCGGACGCCTTGGGCTCCGGGCCGCTGTTCGCGACCGAGCAGGCGCCGGCCGACAGCAGGGTGCCGAGCGCCAAGAGGGCGGACGCCGCCTGACGGCGGCGGGGGGTGGTGATCATGATTCCTCCGAGATCGCCTGCTCCGGGTGCCGGGCAGGCGAGGTGTTAGGCGACAGGCGTCGCGCTGAGAGCGGCGAGGCCGCGGTCGATGATGCGGGCGAGCTGCTCGCGGTGCTCCGGGGTGACCTGCGCCAGTGGCGAGCGGACGGGCCCGGCGGTGCGGCCGCGGATGTCCAGACCCGCCTTGACGAGGGAGACGGCGTAACCGGGAGTCGTGCGGCGCAGTTCGGCGAGGGGGGCGTAGAACTCGCGCAGCAGGAGCTGCTGGGTCGCGTCGTCGCCGTTCTCGAACGCCTCGAAGAACGCGACCGCGACCTCCGGGACGAAGGCCAGCGCCGCCGAGGAGTAGGCGCGGGCGCCGAGGCCGGCGTAGGAGCGGGCGAAGACCTCGGCGGTGGGCATGCCGTTCAGCAGGGGGAGCCGGCCGCCGGTCGCGGTCTGAATGAGCTGGAGCAGCTCCATGTCGCCGTGCCCGTCCTTCAGGGCGACGATGTTGTCCACCTCGGCGAGCTCGACCACCGCGTCAGGGGTGAAGACCGCCGTGCCCCGCTGGTAGAGGATCACGTCCAGCTCCGTGGCGGCGGCCACCTCGCGGTAGTGCGACACCAGCCCGGCCGGCGGCCCGACCTGCAGGTACGGCGGCAGCGCCAGCAGGCCGTCGGCTCCGGCGGCCCGCGCGGCACGGGCGAACTCCACGGCCGTCCGCGTGCCGCCGCCGATCCCGGCGAGCACGGGGACCGCTCCGGCCACGTGCTCGGCGGCGGCCTTGACCACCGCCTGGTGCTCGGTGCCCGTCAGTGACGCCAGCTCCCCGGTCCCGCAGGCGACGAAGATCGCGGCGGGCTTCGCGGCGAGCACGTCGGTGAGGTGCGTCCTGAAGCGGGACAGGTCCACGTCCCCCGATTCCGTGAACGGCGTGACGGGGAAGGCGAGCAGGCCGGACAGGGAGGCGGCGACTCGCGTGGGGGTGGCGGACATCAACAGCAACCTCTTGTCTACATATGGAGACGGCGTCTATATTTGTAGCCGAGACATTAAGTCTGTGTTTCCGTACACGTCAAGAGGTGATCGATGACGCAACCCGTCCTGGAGTCATCGCATCCGTCCGCCGAGACCGGCGGAGGCGTCCGCAGCGTCAAATCGGCCGAGCGGACCATCGCGGTGCTCGAATATCTGAGCTCCGCCCCGCGGGCGTGCTCACCGCGGGAGCTGACCACCGCCCTGGGCCTGCCTCGGGCCAGCGGTTACGCGCTGCTCACCACGCTGGTGAGCACGGGCTGGGTCGAGATCGACGGCGCCGGCGGCTACCGCATCGGCATCCGCGCGCTCCGCGCCGGGGCCTCGTACGTCGAGCGGGACGACGTCGTCCAGCGGGCGCAGCCGGTGATGAACGAGCTGAACGACCAGCTCGGCGAGACCGTCCACCTGGCCCGCCTCGACGGCGCGGAGATCGTCTACCTGGCCACCAACATCTCCCGCCACTCCCTCACCGTCGTCAGCCGGCCCGGCCGGCGCCTGCCGTCATGGGCGACCGGACTCGGCAAGGCGATCCTCGCCGGACACCCCTGGGAGGAGGTCGACGCGCTCCTGCCGGAGACCCTGGAGGCGCGCACCGTCCACACCTTCACCGACCGGGCGGCCCTGCGCGCCGAGCTCGAGGAGACCCGGAGGCGCGGCCACGCCATCGACGACCAGGAATCGACCATCGGCCTGCGCTGCTTCGCCGTCGCCCTCGACTTCGCCGCACCCCCGAACGAGGCCCTCAGCTGCTCCGTCCCCATGGTCCGTCTCGACCCCGACCGCGAGGAGGCGATCGTGTCCGCCCTGCTCCGCGCCCGGGCGCGCATCATCCGCTGATCAGCCGCGGACGGCCGCCTCGGCCAGCTCCTTGATCCGGTCGGCGGGCACCGGGGCTCCCGGGGTGTCCAGGAACCAGCGGAACGCCTCTTCCTGGCTCGTCCCCTCGGGCCGCCGCGCCGGGAAGTAGGGCTCGACGTAGACCGGGGTGCCGGGTTCGCTGCGCCAGCTGTCGGCGAGCGTGCCGATGTCCACCGCATCGTAGCCGAGGGTGTCCATCAGCCGCGCCACCCGCTCCTTCGCGGCGTCGTCGTCGCCGGCGATGGGCAGGGCGGCGCGGCCGGGGGCGCCGGAGGGGCGGGCGAGGGTGAACAGGCGGTGGAAGTCGATGTTGTTGAACGCCTTGACCACCTGGGAGCCGGCCAGGTGCCGCTGCACCAGGGCACTGGAGGTCGCCGTCCCGCCGTCCAGCTCGGCGAGGCGGCCGTCGCGGTCCGGGTAGTAGTTCATCGTGTCGATGACGACCTTGCCCGCCAGGGCCGTGGCGGGCAGCCGGTCGTAGGCGTGCAGCGGGACGGTCGCCACCACCAGGTCGCCCGCCTGCGCGGCTTCGGCGGGCGTGGCCGCCCGGGCGTGCTCGCCGAGTTCGGCGACCAGCTCGGCGAGGGTCTCGGGGCCGCGGGAGTTGCTGAGGACGACGTTCAGGCCGGCGGCGACGGCGAGGCGGGCCAGCGCGCCGCCGATCATGCCGCTGCCGATGAGGCCGAGAGTCTGGGTCATGGTGCTCTCTTTCATGAACCAAGGGTTCGATTGTGAAACTAAGTGTCATATTAGCGTCCGTGCTTCATCCCTGCGATCCAGGGTCACGTGCGCGGTAGAATCGCGGGATGAGCGGAGCAGCGCGTACGAGCACGCGAGACATCGCACGGGCCGCCGTCCGGGTCGAGCTGGCCCAGGTGGCCTTCGACCTGTTCCGCCGCGAGGGCTTCGACCAGGTCACCGTGACCGACCTGGCCGCGGCCGCCGGCGTGTCGCGCAGCACGTTCCTGCGCTACTTCGGCAGCAAGGAGGAAGCCGTCCTCGGCGCCTTCGACGCCCAGGCCGCACAGGTCGCCGACGCGCTGCGTGCCCGCCCCGCCGACGAGGACGACTGGACGGCGCTACGGCGTGCGCTCGACACGGTCATCGAGCACTACCACCAGGACCGAGGCGGCGCTCTGGCGCTGACCCACCTCGTCCGGGGCACCCCGGCCCTGTGCTCGCGGCAGTTGGAGAAGCAGCACGGCTGGTGCCCCACCCTGGCCCAGGCCCTCGCCGAACGCGGTGGCTCCTCGCGACCGGTGACCCTGGCGCAGTCCGTACGGGCCACCGCCGCACTCGACTGCCTGAACGTCGCCCTCGATCACTGGACCGCCTCCGAGGGCGAGCTGGACCTGGTCGACCTCCTGGACGAAGCCTTCGCCGCGCTGAGCGCCAACGGACCCGGCTAGCCCGCCACCTCGACGTTGTACCGCCGTTCGCGCAGCCGCTGCACCGTCTCGGCCGGCGCCTGCGCGTCGACCACGATGACGTCGAACTTCTCCAGCGGCGCCACCCGGTGCAGCGCCACCCGGTCGAGCTTGGTGTGGTCGACCGCCAGGACGCAGCGCGTCCCCGCGGCCACCATGGCCCGCTTCACCAGCACGATCTCCTGCTCCTGGTGGAAGGCGTGCCGGTCGGAGATGGCCGAGGTGGAGACGATCACCGTGTCGGTGTTCATCGCCTCGACCGCGTCGACGCAGCCGACGCCCAGGAACGAGTCGTGCGTCGGATGGTATTCGCCGCCCAGCGCCATGAGCCGGATGCCGGGCACGGGAGCCAGCAGCTTGATGGCTTCGAGGAAGTTCGTCACCACGGTCAGCGGGGCCACCTCGGCGAGATGCCGGGCGACGGCCAGCGCGGTCGTCGAGTCGTCGATCATGACCGAGCTACCCGGCTCGATCAGCCCCACCACGTGCCGGGCGATCGCCTCCTTCTCCGCGATCTGGGCCGTCAGCCGGTAGGCGATGTTGCTCTCGAAGACGCTCGACGCCTGGGCGCTGGCGCCGCCGCGGTATTTGCGCACCATGCCCTGGAGTTCGAGCTCGTCGAGATCGCGGTGCACAGTCATCACACTCACGTGGAAGACCTCCGCGAGCTCGCTCACCGAGGCAGAGCCGTGCCGCATGAGATGCTCCGCCATCGCCTGGCGCCTGGCGACTCCCCTGTCCGCGTGCTGACGTGATTTCACCTGCGCTCTCCCCGTGTCGACGCCAGCGCATCGTAGCGCGGCCCACACCCTTGACACCCCTGCGGAACGACTCGTAGTCTCCTCGCACCTTCACAACTTCACACGATTTAACGTTAGATATAACGTACTTCACGACGTCCGTTATTAAAACGTTCGCATTCGTGTCCGGCGATCAGATCCGCCCCGCCGGGTGCCCTCGGGGGACCCCCCATTTCGAGTTAGACCGAGGAGACAGAGCATGACCGAGCTGCGCGATGCCAGGATGAGCCGCGTCCAGTTCTTCCGCATGATGGGCGGTCTCGCGGTCGCCGCCGCGGCGACCGCGTGTTCGACCAAGCCGCAGGCCACCGGCTCCACCGGTCAGGGGCAGGCGTCCGCCGTCGAGCTGAGATTCGTCGGCGTGGCCGACCAGAAGGCGCCGATGGACGAGTTGGTGGCGGCCTACAAGCAGGCCAAGCCCGGCGTGACGCTGGCCACCTCGTTCGCCCCTACCGACCAGGTCATGACCTCGGTGCGTACCCAGCTCGGCGCGGGCAACTCGCCCGACCTGCACGTGGTCTACCCGGGCAACGGCAGCGCGATGTCGATGGACCAGATCGCCGGGGCCGGGCTGCTGGCCGACCTGTCCGACCAGGCGTGGACGCAGACGATCCCGACCGGTTTCAAGCCCGCCTTCCAGAAGGACGGCAAGACCTACATCTACTCGGCCGGCTCCTCGGTCATCGGCGCGATCTACAACAAGAAGGTGTTCCAGGAGGCGGGCGTCGACGCGCCGCCGACCACCTGGACGGAGTTCCTGGCGGTCTGCGACAAGCTGAAGAAGGCCGGCAAGGCGCCGATCGCGCTGGGCGCGCAGACGCCGTGGGTCACCCAGCTCATCACCTACGCCCTCGTCCCCTCGACCGTGTACGCCAAGGACCCCACCTTCGACGACAAGCAGGCGGCGGGCCAGACCAGCTTCGCCAAGTCCGGCTGGCGCGACGCGATGGAGATGTACCTGGAGCTGCAGAAGCGCGGCTTCTTCAACGACAAGCCCAATGGCACCACCTTCGAGCAGCAGATCTCGATGGTGGCCACCGGCAAGGCGGGCATGGCCATCCAGGTGTCCGCGGTGCTGCCGGACTTCCGCAAGGCGGCGGGCAGCCCCGACGACCTGTCGATGTTCCCGGTCCCCGGCGCGGACGACGCGGCGCAGGTGTGGATCCCGGCCGGCGTGGTGGTCGGCCTCGGCGCCGCCGCCAAGGGCAAGAACCTGGCCGAGGCCAAGGCGTTCATCGACTTCCTCGGCAAGCAGGAGAACATCAACCGCTGGGCCAAGGCGATCGCGGCCATCCCGCTCACCCAGGACGCCTCCTCCACCATCGACCCCGCGGTGCAGTCGTTCCTGCCCTTCACCAAGGACAAGGCCGTGCCGTTCATGGACCAGCGCTGGCCGAACGCCGAGGTGCAGCCGGTCCACTTCGCGGTCATCCAGGACCTGCTCGCCGGCAAGATCAAGATCGACGAGGCGTTGCAGAAGATGGACGAGGCCTACGCCAAATGACCCGGCAGATGACCACGACAGCGACGCCTGTCGGACGACACACCGCCGCGGCCGGCCGGCCGCGGCGGCGGTTCGCCTCGCTCTCGCCCTCGTGGCTGTTCGCGGCGCCCGCCCTGGTGGTGTACGCCGCCGTCGTGCTCTACCCGAGCCTGGCGGGCATGCTGTACGCCTTCACCGACTGGAGCGGCATCGGCGCGGACAAGTCGTTCGTCGGTCTGGCGAACTTCCAAAAGCTCCTGCACGACGACCAGGCGATGGACTCGATCGGCAACACCCTGCTGCTGACCGTGGCGATCGTCGTCGTGCAGAACGGCGTGGGGCTGCTGCTCGCGCTCGGCGTGCACGTCAAGCTGAAGAGCAGGGCGCTGCTGCGGGTGATCTTCTTCGCGCCGGTCGTCGTCAGCCCGGTCATGGTGGCCTTCCTCTGGAAGTACATCTACAACCCCGACCCGTCCGCCGGGCTCAACGGGCTGCTCGGCCTGAAGATCGACTGGCTGGGCGACCCGTCGCTCGCGCTGTGGTCGATCGCGGGCACGGTCGTGTGGCAGTACGCCGGCTACTCCATGGTCATCTTCCTGGCCGGGCTGGAGGGCGTGCCGAAGGAGCTGCACGAGGCGGCGATGATCGACGGCGCGGGAACGCTGCAACGCTTCCGGTACGTCACCTGGCCGCTGCTCGCCCCGGCCCTGACGATCAACCTGATGCTCTCCACGATCGGCGGTCTCAAGCTGTTCGACCAGATCTTCGCGGCGACCAACGGCGGCCCCGGCTACGCCACCGAGACGCTGTCGACCGTGCTGTACAAGCAGGCGTTCGTGTTCGGCAAGTTCGGCTACAGCACGGCGATCGCCCTGGTACTCGCCCTGTTCGTGGCCGCGGTGTCGCTCGTGCAGGTCTACTACCTGCGCGGCCGGGAGGTGGCCCAATGAGGCGGACGTTCCTGCTGGAAATCGTCATGATCCTGGTGGCGGTGGCGTTCCTCTTCCCGGTGTACGCGCTGATCACGCTGTCGCTGAAGGACCCGGCGCAGATCTCCCAGACACCGCTGGCGCTGCCCGCCCCGCCCACGACGGCCAACTTCACCAAGGCGTGGTCGGCCGCCGCGCTCGGCCCGTCCCTGATGAACAGCACCGTGATCACCGCGGTCAGCCTGGTCGCGCTGATCGCCCTCGGCTCCTTCGCCGCCTACTACCTGGCCAGGGTCAAGAGCCGGCTCGGCTACGGGCTGTACGTGCTGTTCCTGCTCGGCATCGTGCTGCCCTTCCAGCTCGGCATGATCCCGCTCTACCAGATGGTGACCGACCTGGGGCTGATCGGCACGCACGCGGGGATGATCCTGTTCTACACGGGGATCCAGCTGCCGTTCACGGTGTTCCTCTACACCGGGTTCATCCGCGCGCTGCCCCGGGACTACGCCCACGCCGCCCAGATCGACGGCGCCTCGCATCTGACCGCGTTCACCCGGGTCGTCTTCCCGCTGCTGCGGCCGATCACCGGCACGGTGCTGATCCTCAACGCCGTCTTCATCTGGAACGACTTCTTCACCCCCCTGCTCTACCTGGGCGGATCGGGGTTCGAGACCGTGCCGGTGAGCGTCTTCGCCTTCGTCGGCCAGTACGTCTCCGACCACGGTCTCGTCTTCGCCGGGCTGGTGCTCGGGGCGCTGCCGATCGTGGTGATCTTCCTGCTGCTGCAGCGCTATGTGATCAAGGGCTTCTCCAGCGGCCTGAAGGGCTGAGGTCAGCCGGAGACGACCTGGCCGCCCTGGACGACGTGGCGGATGTGCTTGGGCTCGGCGAGCACCCCGAGGTCCCGCAGGGGGTCTCCGTCGAGCACGAGCAGGTCCGCCCGCGCGCCCACCGCGAGCGTGCCGATCTCGCCGGCCAGCCCGACCAGGTCGGCCGCGTTGACCGTGGCGGCGCGCAGCACGTCGATCGGCTGCTGCACCTCGCCGCGCAGCCGGAACTCCTGGTTCTGGTGCCGCTGCATGCCGCCCAGGAGGTCGCTGCCGTAGGCCAGCCGCACACCCGCGCGGGCGGCCCGCTCCAGCGCCTGGAGCCCGGCGCCGAGCACGTCGTCGACCTTGCGCCAGTTCGACTCCGACAGGCCGAAGCCCCGGCCCTCCTTCTTCAGCGCCCAGTACGTCACCAGCGTGGGCACCAGGTAGGCGTCGTGCCGCAGGAACAGCTCCACGCTGCGGTCGTCGAGCAGGTTGCCGTGCTCGATCGACCGTACCCCCGCCTCCAGGGCGCGGTTGATCGCGCGGGCCGTGTAGGCGTGCGCGGCCACGTAGCGGTTGGCGGCCTCGGCCTCCTCGACGATCGCGCGGAGCTCGTCCATGGAGTACTGGGTGGAGTCGACGCGGTCCGTGGGCGAGGCGACGCCGCCGGAGGCCATGACCTTGATGTGGTGGGCGCCCTTGCGCAGCTCGTCCCGCGCGGCGGCGCGCACGGCGTCCACGCCGTCGGCGATCCGGCCGACACCGGCGCAGCAGGGGTGGTCGTCGCGCCCGTTCTGGCCGCGTCCGCGCTGGTCGCCGTGGCCGCCGGTCTGGCTCAGCGCCTTGCCGCAGAACAGCAGCCGCGGCCCGCGGATCAGCCCCTCCTCCTGGGCGTCGCAGAGCCCGTAGTCCGCTCCGGAGGCGTCGCGGACCGTGGTGAAGCCGCGGTCCAGCATCTGCCCCATCAGGCGGGCGCTGTGCGCGGCGACGTACGAGGGCGACATGGCGGACAGGCTGCCCAGGTCGGCGGTCGAGGCGGTGACGTGCACGTGCGCGTCGATCAGCCCGGGAACGACGACACCGCCGCCCACGTCGATCACCCGCCCGTCCGCGGGCCCGGTCAGCCCCGGCCCGGCCTCGACGACGCGGCCCTCTTCACAGCGCAGGTCACCTTCGGCGTACTCGCCGGTGACCACGTCGAGCATCAGGGCGTTACGCAGCAGCAGACTCACTTGGTTCCTCTCATTCGGCGGCTTCATGAACGGCGGCCCGCAAAGCGGGCACCGCGAGCGGGGCCAGGGACTGGGCGACGACGACGGACTCCTCGTCGTAGCGCCCCTCGGCGTCCAGGATGTTCAGTACCCCGAGCACCTTGTCCCCCTCCACCACGGGCACGTTGATGATGGCCCCGCACCCCAGGCTCTCGATCAGCTCGTGGTCGGCGAACACCGCCCGCACGGCGGCCCGGTCCGGGCCGAGGTACGGCTCCCCCGCCTCGATGCAGCGGGCCAGCCAGCCGCGGGCGACCTCGACCGTCTTCTCCCCGCCCACGGGATAGCGCGCGGGATCGCTGCTGTGCACGCGGCGCAGCGCCTGCCGTTCGGGGATCCAGGCCAGGACCGTGAACAGCCGCACGCCCAGCGACTCCCGGACCTTGTTCTCCACATCCGCAAGGTCGGTCATTTCGCCATCTCCCCCGCGGTGTCGGCGGGATCGCCCCGCTCGGTCAGCTCCTCCAGCGAGCGGCCGGCCGTGGCCAGGCCGAAGACGACCACGCAGATCACCCCGGCCACCAGCACGGCCGTGGTGAGGCCGAACACGCCGGCGAATCCCCAGCTCGCGGCCGTCAGGCCGATGATCGTGGGCGCGAGGATGCTGCCGAAGCGGCCGAACGCGCTGGACAGGCCGGTGCCGGTGGCCCGGATCCAGGTCGGGAACAGTTCCGGCGTGTAGGAGTAGACACCCGCGTACGTCCCGTTGAGGAAGAAGGACAGCACCGCGCCCGCGGTCGTGATGGCGACCGGCGTGTCCACCTGGGACAGCCAGAGCGCGCTGATCGCCGCGCCCGTGAGGTAGAGCGCGATGGTGTTCTTGCGGTCCAGCCGCTCCAGCAGCCAGGCGCCGGAGAAGTAGCCGGGGATCTGCGCCAGATAGATGATGATCGAGAACTCGAAGCTCTTCGTCACCGTGATGCCGCGGTCCACGAGCAGGGTCGGGATCCAGGAGAAGAACCCGTAGAAGGAGAACGTGATCACGAACCAGATCAGCCAGATGACGGCGGTCCGCTTGGCCATGGCCGGGCTCCACAGGAACCGCAGCGCGCTGAGCAGGTTCACCTTGGGCGTGGCCGTCGCGGGCTGCACGGTGTCTTCGGGCACGGGCGGGAGGACCTGACCGGTGGCCCGCTCGACGCGGCGTTCGAGATCGACGACCACCGCCTCGGCCTCCGCGTGGCGGCCCTGCTGGAGCAGGAAGCGCGGCGATTCGGGCAGCGAGCGCCGCCACCACAGCAGCATCACGACCGGCACGGCGGTGATCAGCTGCGCGACGCGGAAGCCGTCGTCCATGGTGGGCACCACGAAGCGGCCGATCAGCGCGGCCATGACGAAGCCGAAGGAGAAGAACCCGGCCAGCGCGCCGATGAACCAGCCGCGCCGCTTGGCCGGGACGAACTCCGACAGGAACGGCGCGATGATCGCGCTCTCGGCCCCGGCGCCCGCCCCGGCGAGGACCCTGGAGCCCAGGAACGCCTCGTAGTTCGGCGCGAACGCGGCGACCACGGAGAAGAGCGCGTAGAAGGCCAGCGCGTACATCATGACCTTCTTGCGGCCGATGCGGTCGCCGAGCATGCCCGCGGCGATCGCGCCGAACAGGAACCCGAACGGGGTCGCGGACCCGATCAGCCCGAGCTGGCCGGCGTCGAGGCCCCACTCCGCCCGGGCGCTGGGCAGCAGGAAGGCGACCACGGCGCCGTCCATGCCGTCGAAGGTGTAGCCGAGTCCACCGATGAGAAGCAGGAGATAGTGCGGACGGCTCAGGGGGAGCCGGTCCAGACGGGCCAACAAGGTCATGCCAACGCACCTTCCCAAGGTCACAGCCCTGCAGAACGATTGCCTGGCAACGTATAGTGCAAAACACTAAAATTGCAATGTTCTTTGCACATTCTTCCTGCCGAGCACGCGTAGCATGTCTGCCAGCCATGGGAGAGGAACACGTGACAGAGGACGCCGCCGACAGCTTCCAGGACTGGCTGCGCGAGCGGGCGCCCGAGCGCGGGCTGCGCCCCAAGTCGGCCGCGGTGCTGCGGATGCTGCTGTCGCAGCCGCGACGGGCGTCGTTCGGCTCGGCCGCGGAGCTGGCCCAGCTCGCGGGCGTGAACGTGGCGACCGTGACCCGCACCGCGCAGGCACTGGGCTTCGCCGGGTGGCCGGCGCTCCAGCAGGAGCTGCGCGCCCGCTACCTGTCCTCGCTGAGCGCGCCCCAGGTCGCCGCCGAGCACAGCGGTGAGGGCTCGCCCAGCTCCCGATCGCTCCGGCACGACCTGGACAGCCTCGCGCAGCTGAGCAGGCGCCTGGACGAGGACGCGCTGCGTACCATCGCCGAGGCCGTCGCCGCCGCGAGACGCACGGTGATCATCGCGGACGGCAGCTACGCGGCGGTCGGCATCGCGCTCGCGCACAACGCCCGGCTGGCCGGATACCCCGTCGCGGCGATCACCAGCGGCGACGCCGAGCTCGCGAACTCCGTCGCGGCGATCGGCCCGGGCGACGTGCTGATCGCCATCAGCTTCTGGCGGCTGTACGAGAGCACCGTGCTGGCGGCCAACGAGGCGCGGGCCCGCGGCGCCCGCGTCTTCGCCCTGACGGACGTGGCCGTCCCCGCCCTGGCGAACCCGGCCGAGGAGGTGGTGATGGTCCCGGCCGAGGGGGTGGCGTTCTTCCCGTCACTGACCGCCGGCATGGCCGTCGCACAGGCGCTGGTCACACAGCTCGCCACCGTGGATCCGGCCCGGACGAGCGCGTCCATCGAGAAGGCCGAGGCCATGTGGTCGAAGTTCGGCCTGCTGCACCGCCGCCCCGCCCCGCCCGCCCCCGGCGACGAACCCGGCTGACCGTCGTTACGTCACCGCCGCCTTGCGCGGCAGCAGGAGGAAGGCGCCCAGGTACAGCACGGCGGCCACGATGAGCAGGCCCTTGTAGCCGATCACCAGCGCCAGGTACTCCAGGCAGCCGCCCACCATGGCCCCCAGCAGGTTCGCGCCGAAGGACGTCGTGGCGTCCGCCGAGTCCGAGAAGCGTTTGGCGAAGACCACGTTCGCCGCGAAGATCGGCAGGAACGCCACCGTCACCGCCGCCACCGCCCGCAACGGGAGCGGCAGCGACAGCAGCCACGTGTTCGGCACCAGCCAGGCCAGCAGCAGCCCGCCGAACAGCACCGCGTACATGACCGGCAGCGGCGGGGTGCGGAAGCGGCGGGTGATCTCGACCGCGGCGAGCACGGCGACCAGCACCCCGGCGAACACGATCGCGTTGACCACCCACGTCGTGCCGAACAGCAGCGCGAAGCCCGTCACGCTCTTGGTCTCCAGCAGCAGGAACGCCACCCCGAGCAGGAACAGGTCGGCGTACGGGCGCATCCGCCGGTAGGGGCCGGCCACGACGCGGACGGCGATCAGGCTGACCGCGAGGATCAGGCCGAGCGTGATGAGGTAGAGCGACGGGATGTCGCCGTCCTTCAGGTAGAGGAACGGCCGGTCGTCGCCGGTCGGCGGCGGCGTGCCGGCCGCGGCGCCCGCCCACTCCCCCGCGCACCGCTGCGCGGCCGGCGTCGCGCCCGCCGTGATCACGGCCTGCTGGCCCGCCGTGCTGACCACGTCGACGCACGGCTTGTGCCCGAAGGCGTTCTGCATGGTCGAGGCGAGCCGGTCGACGAGCCAGCTCTCGCGGTAGTAGTTGTACATCGAGAAGGTTCCGGTGGGCTTGAGGTGCGCGCGGGCGGCCCGCATGGCCTCCTCGGTGAACAGGTAGCTCTCCAGCCGCAGCGAGCTGGCCCCGGACACGAGCGTGAGCGAGTCGGGCAGGGCGAACAGGATCAGGTCGTACTTGTCGCCGGTGCGTTCCAGGAAGGCGCGGCCGTCGGTGACGTGGGTGGTCACCCGGGGGTCGTCGTAGGGCCGGTCGGGATGCAGGGAACCGCCCAGTTCGCGAAGCTTGGGGTCGATCTCGACGGCGTCGACGTGGGCGGCGCCCTTGGACAGGGCGATCGCCACGTCCGTGCCGCTGCCCGCGCCGACGATGAGCACGTCCTTGGGCGGCGTGCTCGCCCGCTCGTACGGCAGGCCGTACTGGCGCTCCCACTGCAGCCGGGCGGCGGCGGGCACGGCCTGCTGGTGCGGGATGCCGTTCACGGAGATGTCGGTGACGGGCACGCCGAGCTGCAGGAACTGCTTGTAGGTGACCTTGTAGTAGGGCGACCAGAACGCCCCGGCGGTCAGCGTCTCGGCCAGCAGCAGCCCCACGACCGCCAGCGACGGCACGGTGACGAGCCCGAGGTAGATCACCCGCGGCCGGGGCACCAGCAGCACCCCGTAGGCGATGGCCGCGATCAGCCCCCAGAACACCGGCGGCGCGCTCAGGAACGACAGCGCGGTGAACAGCGCGATCCCCGAGAGGCTGCCGATCAGGTCATAGCGGTAGGCCTCCAGGCGGGGCAGCTCGGGAAAGCAGCGCCCGACCAGCTCGGCCGGGCCCATGAGCACCAGCGCGGCCGCGCCGAAGATCACCGGCAGGATCAGCCACGCGGGCGGTCCCGTGGTCGACAGGCTGGTCCAGTACAGGACGCCCTCGGTGTTGCGGTCGACGGTCACGGGGAAGGTCAGCACGATGAAGACCAGGCCGAACAGGATGACCGGCGAGTAGTACGGCTGCCGCCGCGCCCGCCCCACGCGCAGGAACCCCAGGCCGATGCCGAGGAACGAGCCGAGCAGCACGAAATTGGTGAAATAGCTGAGATGCACGATGTTCGAGCCGGTCCACCGGATCAGCGCCAGCTCCAGGAACAGCATGAACCCGCTGGCGAGAATGAGCCTCGGTCGCACCGCAAGCCAGTGGCCGCCGTCCTCGCCTGCGACCGTCTTCTGTTCCTGGAGCGTCATGCCGCCTCACGCTAGTGAACGAACGGGGATCAAGGAAGCCTGGCAGCGGGAATGAATATCGTCCCCTTGGCCCTTTTTACGGCATTTCAGCAGGTCAAAGCCTATGAGATGCGCTGGACACGCCCGGACAGATGAAGGAATCTTGGGAGGTTCAATTCCCTCCGAACATCCCGGTGGTGCCCCATGCGCGTTCTGATCCAGCTGCGCCCCTCCCCCGATCTGGTCACGGCCGTCGCCGATCCCGGCCAGACCGCCACCACTGCCGACGTCGCGGACGGACTGCCCGGAGTCGAGCTCGACACCGCCTTCACGCCCGTGGCGCTGCCCCGGCCGGTCCCCGCGGCCGGCGGCGACCCGCTGTCGCTCAACCAGCCGCTGGACTTCTCCCTGGCCGCCGAGGACGCCTCGGTGCTGGTCCGCGGCACGATCTCGGACGACGAGCTGACGACCCGCGTGGCCCTCCTGCCCACCCTCCGGCCCGACGTCGTCGGCGTCTACTCCGATCCGGTCGTCGAGTCCTCGCTCACCTGCGGCGGCGACGCGCCCTTCGGCGACTGGCATGACGTCGAACGGCTGCTCAACGTCCCCGGGCTGCACGCCGAGGGGCTCGACGGCACGGGGGTGACCCTGGCCGTGCTCGACACCGGCATCAACGCCGCGCACGTCGCCCGCCAGCTCGGCCGGGGCGTCACGCTCGACGCCCAGCGGAGCTGGAACCCCGCGGGCGTCGACGGCCGGCCGGGCGAGTTCGAGGTCGACCACGGCACGATGTGCGCCTTCGACACCCTCATCGGCGCGCCGCAGGCGTCACTGATCGACATCCCGGTGCTGCGCTCCACCCGTCCAGGGGGCACGGCGCTGGACGGGCTGCTGTCGGACGCCGTGGCCGCGTTCGCGCACCTGCGCCTGGTGCTCGCCCTGCAGCCCGAGGCGTCGAGAGCGCTGGTGATCAACAGCTCGTGGGGGTCGTTCTCCCCCGAATGGGACTTCCCGGTCGGCCATCCGGGCAACTATTCGGACAACGCGGCGCACCCGTTCAACCTGATGGTCGCCAGCCTCGACAACGCGGGCGCAGACGTGCTGTTCGCGGCGGGCAACTGCGGGCGCGAGTGCAGGGACGGCCGGTGCGCCTACCCGAACCGGCCGATCGCCGGCGCCAACTCACATCCCCGGGTCCTGTCGATCGGCGGCGTCGACGTGAGCGGCAAACGGGTCGGCTACTCCTCGCAGGGGCCGGGACGGCTGACCGCCCGCAAGCCCGACATCTGCGCCTACACCCACTTCTCCGGGTCCAAGGCGTTCGGCGACACCGAGCCCGACTCGGGCACGTCGGCCGCGACCCCGGTCGCCGCCGGGCTGGTCGCGGCGATCCGTACGCTCTGGCCGGCCTCGCGGCTGCGGCCCGCGCAGCTGCGCGCCCTGCTCCGCCGTACGGGTGAGGACCGCAGTGAGGTGGGGTTCGACTACGACTACGGCTACGGGATCGTCGACACCGCCGGGATCATCGCCGCGCTCCAGCGCCGGGCCCGGGCGTGTCCTGACGCCTAGCGGATCGAGGCGGCGAGCGCGGTTGTGGCCGCGCCCGCCGCCCGGCGCGGTGTCTAGGCGTTCTCCCGGTTGAAGACCCGTGTCCCGATCGTGACGCTGACCAGGGCGAAGACCACGGTCACCGCCACGCCGACGCCGACCGTGCCGGTGGCGTAGTGCCCGGCGAACAGGTCGCGCAGCGCCTCCAGGACGTAGCGGAACGGGCTGATGTGCGAGAGCGCGTCCAGCCAGCCGGGCGCCATCGACATGGGCAGGAACGCGCCCGACAGCAGGACCAGCGGCACCACCACGGTGCTCATCACCGGCGCGAAGAGCTGGTCGCTGAGCGTCAGCGCGATCGCGTACGACAACGCCGCCAGGCTGAGCCCGAGCACGATCACCAGGACGAGCCCGGCCAGCACCCCGGCGGCCGGGGCACGCAGGCCGAAGGCGTAGCCGACCGCGACCAGCAGCACGGTCTGCAGGATGAGCGTGACCGCGTTGTTGAGCACCCGGCCGAGCAGCAGAGCCAGGCGGCTGGCCGGGGTGACGCGCATCCGTTCGAGCACGCCCGAGCGTTTCTCGAAGACCACCCCGAACCCGGCCATGCCCGTGCTCATCAGGCCGAGCTGGACGATCAGGCCGGGCACCAGCGTCTCCCAGGTGCCGATCGTGGCGAAGATCGGCCCGAACAGCACGAGGAAGAGCAGCGGCTGGATGACCCCGAAGATGAGGGCGACCTTCTGCCGCAACGTGAGGCGGAAGTGGTAGCGGAACAGCAGATAGGTGTCGCGCGGCATCAGACGCCCGCCTCCTCGCGCAGGGACCTGCCGGTGATGTCCAGGAACACGTCATCGAGCGTGCGCCCGCCGGTCTTGAGCTCGGCCGGGGCGCCCTCGGCCACGATGCGGCCGTGATCGATGATCAGCAGCCGGTCGCACAGTGCGTCGGCCTCGTCGAGGTAGTGCGTGGTCAGGAAGACCGTCACGCCGTGCTCGGCGCGCAGCGCCCGGATGTGCTCCCACAGGTTGGCCCGGCTCTGCGGGTCGAGCCCGGTCGTCGGCTCGTCCAGGAAGAGCAGCGCCGGCCGGTGCAGCAGACCGAACGCGATGTCGAAGCGGCGGCTCTGACCGCCCGACAGTGCGGCCCCCGGCCGCGTCTCCAGGCCCTTCAGGTCGAGCTGGGCCAGCACCTCGCTCACCCGGGTGCCGGCCTCGGCGCGGGGCAGGCCGTACAGCATGGCCTGGAGTTCGAGTTCCTCGCCGAGCGGCGCGAACGGGCTGATCCCGCCGCTCTGCGACACGTAGCCGATGCGGCGCCGCACCTCGCGGGCGTCGGCCAGCAGGTCATGGCCCGCCACCGTGGCGGTGCCCGACGTGGGCCGGAGCAGTGTGGTCAGCATGCGCATGGTCGTGGTCTTGCCGGCGCCGTTGGGGCCGAGGAACCCGACGATCTCGCCTGCCGCCACCGATATGTCCACGCCTTTGACGGCTTCCACGCCGCCTTCGAAGGTCTTGCTCAGACCTGCGGTCTTGATCATTTTCATCGCCTCCAAAAATAGAGTAACCACAAGTTTGGTGCGACTGCAATATTGGTAGCATGGAGGCATGGAAGAGGGGCTGCGCGAGCGGAAGAAGCGTGAGACCAGGCAGCGCATCGCCGACGTGGCGATGGGGTTGTTCATGATCCACGGGTTCGACAACGTCACCGTCGCGCAGGTGGCGCGGGCCGCCGACGTGTCGGTCAACACGGTGTTCAACTACTTCGGCACCAAGGAGGACCTGTTCGCCGACCGGCAGAACGAGGTGGTGGACCTGTCGAGCAAGGTGGTGCGTGAGCGGCGGCCCGGCGAGAGCATCGTGGCCGCCTTCCGGCGCGACTTCGTCGACGCGCTCGAGACCGGCGACTGGCGCTACGGGATGAACGAGGGCGCCGAGGTGTTCGGCCGGGTGGTCGAGGAGAGCCCGGCGCTGATCGCCAGGATGCGCGAGGTGGAGAACCTGTCCGGCGCCAACCTGGCGGCCGTCATCGCCGAGGAGACCGGCGCCGGGCCCGACGACCTCACGCCGCAGCTCGTGGCGGACCAGATCCTGAGCACGACGCGGCTGCTGGCCCGGCACGCGATACGGCGCAAGATGGCGGGCGAGCAGTGGCCGCAGATCTGGGCGGACGTACGCGCGCAGGCGGCAGGGGCGTTCGACCTGCTGGAGTCGGGGATCGGCGGCTACGGCCGCCGATCGCTACTGGCTGAGGCTGCTCAGCAGGGCGAATCCGCCGAAGAGCACGACGAAGCCGAGCGTCGCTAGGAACAGGCACGTGCTGACGATGCCGCAGACGCGCCCGGCCTGCACCATGCCGCGGTTCTCATAGACATAGCCGCTGTTGTCGATCTCCCGCAGCGCCTTGTTGCCCATCGCCCAGGCGAACGGGCCGAGGATCGAGCAGATGACCAGGCTGAGGATGCCCATCACCAGGATCGAGGTGCCGTTGGGATGGGTCTGAGGTGGCGGCCCGTAATAGGAGGGACCGTAGTTGGGATAGGACATCGGTGCTCGCCCCCGCTTGTCGTTTCAGCGGCTTTTTATACCACAGGCCGACCCCGGGCCGCAGTTGACCAAACGCTTGCTACACTCGCCGCATGCTCCGGGTTCTGAGGCTCTTCCTACAACGGCTGGCGGCGGCCGAGTGGTTCATGAGAGCCGGCCCCAAGTTCATGCCGCAGCTCGATCGGACCGTGCACCGGCTCACCAGGGGACGACTGCTCAGCAACAACCCGGTCATCCCCACGCTGGTCCTGGTCACCACGGGCGCCAAGTCCGGCCTGCCGCGCAGCTCGCCGCTCGCCTGCCTGCCCGAGCCCGACGGCACCCTCCTGGTGGTGGGCAGCAACTTCGGCCAGGCGCACCACCCGGCGTGGAGCGGCAACCTGCTCAAGACGCCCACGGCCACGGTGAGTTTCAGGGGTCACGACTTCCCCGTCACCGCCGCGCTGCTGACCGGCGCCGAGCGGGCGGCCGCGTGGCCGTCCCTGATCGAGCGGTGGCCGCTCTTCGACCGCTACACGGAGAAGTCCGGACGGGAGCTGCGGGTCTTCCGGCTGACGCCAACGCGCTGATCAGCCTGCGTCATCATGGTGGGGCAACTTTTCCCTCCTGAGGAGCCCCTTCCCGTGCGTGAACGCGCCCGAGCCTTTATCGAGCACCCCCGCTTCCAGCAGTTCATCGTCGGCGTCATCGTGCTCAACGCGGCCACACTCGGCCTCGAAACCGTGCCCGCCGTGGTCGAGCACTACGGTCACCTGCTGACCGCGGTCGATCATGTGGCGCTCTACGTCTTCGTGGCCGAACTGGCCGCGAAGATCTACGTCGAGCGGTCGCGCTTCCCGCGCGATCCGTGGAACATCTTCGACACCGTCATCGTGGGGGTCGCCCTGGCCCCCTTCGCGGGCGGCCTGTCGGTCCTGCGCTCGCTGCGCATCCTGCGGGCGCTGCGCCTGCTGTCGGTGGTGCCCAGCCTGCGCCGGGTCGTCTCGGCCCTGCTGCGCGCGATGCCCGGCATGAGCTCGATCGTGCTGCTGCTCTCCCTGGTCCTGTACGTGGCCGCCGTCATGGCCACCAAGTTGTACGGGGACACGGCGCCGACCCGCTTCGGCAGCCTGCCCACCTCGCTGTTCACCCTCTACCAGACGATGACGGGCGACGACTGGGGCAACATCGCGAGAGAGGTGATGCGCAACCACCCCAGCGCCTGGGTCTTCTTCACGATCTTCATCCTGGTCTGCACGTTCGTCGTGCTCAACCTGTTCATGGCGGTCGTGGTGAGCGCGATGGACGAGGAGTCGGCCGCCGAGCGCGCGGAGCAGCACGACGACAACGCGGCCTCGACCGAGCTGATCCTGTCCGAGCTGACGGCGCTCCGCAAAGAGATCGCCGAGCTGCGCGAGCAGAAGGTGCTCGACTAGAGCCGCCGGCGCGCCTGGAAGGCCTCACACGCTATCGGTCCGGGCGATCACGGCCGCCTTGGGCTTGTAGGCCACCCGCCAGAGGGTGACGGCCAGCAGCAGCGCCACCACGCTCCACGCCGGCACCAGCCCCGCGAGTCCGGCGATCGCCGGCGGCAGCACGATCGAGGGCACGGCCCAGCCCCAGATCCAGCGGCGTCCGGCGCCGCTGGCCAGGCCGAGCACGGTGGAGGCGGCGAAGTAGATGGCCAGGCCGCCGCACAGCACCCACTGGACGCCGCCGTGCAGGTGCTCGGCGGGCTCGGCGGCCACCGCGCCGAGCCCCGCCGCCGTCGCGATGATGCCCGCCGTCATGGCGTAGTGCGCGGGCAGCGCGACGAACGGCTTGAGCCCCCGCTCGTGGATCTCGGGCACGGCGCTCAGGCCGTACTGGAGGGTGAGCCACCACAGCGACACGATCAGCCCGAAACCGGCCACGGCGGCCAGGCCGAGATAGCGGTCCCAGCTGAGCCCCGAGGAGGCCATCACGACCTGCATGACCGCCTCGCCCAGCACGATGATCACGAACAGCCCGAGCCGCTCGCCGAGGTGGCCAGGGTCGAGCACGGCGGCCTTCGGCTCCTCCAGGTAGCGCGCCTCCAAGAGCCGCCCGGACCTGGCGGCCCGGCGCAGCTCGCGCGCCCTGAGCCGCCCCGCCTGCGCCTTGAGCTCGCTGACCAGGCGTTCCGGCCGCCGGCTCTGCGCGATGGAGAAGGCGATGTCGAGCGCGATGCCGATACCCCACAGGTAGTAGCGCCACTCGTCGTCCATCCCGAGCGAGGCGATCCACGGCGTGATGCCCGCGCCGAGCTGGGCCGCGGGCCAGGAGGTCATCACCGTGCCGGCCGCCTGGATCGACCGGGAGGCGCTCATCCGGCAGGTGACGTAGGCGGCGATGAACCACTCGTCGTGCGTGCCGACACCGGGGATCGCGTGCGCGACGTCGGGGGCCGCCGCCGCCATGACCGCGATGCCGAACATCCCGATCAGCATGCTGCGCAGGTGCGTCTTCTCGGCGCGGACGTTGGAGTAGAGCGTCAGGGACGTCCAGACGCTCCACACCGCGTAGTAGAGGATGGCGAATAACGCCACGTCACCCCAGGTCGGATGCTGGAGGCGGTGCGCCAGCTGCGCGACCGCCACCACCACGACGAGGTCGAAGAACAATTCCAGCCAGCTGGCGTGCCGCTCACCCGCATCACTCACGGCTAACGAGAATAGAACTCCACGACCAACTGCTCGTCCACCGGGACGTTGATCTGCTCGCGCAGGGGCCTGCTGACCAGCGTGAACCGCAAATCAGAGTGGTCGACGGAGAGATAGGGCGCGATCCGCTCGTCGGCGTGCACGCCCTCCTTGGCGGCCACGAACGGCTGCATCCCGCGCGAGCGCTGCCGCACGCTGACGACCTGGCCGGGCTTGACCAGATAGCTGGGGATGTCCACCTTGCGGCCGTCGACGGCGATGTGGCCGTGGTTGACGTACTGCCTGGCCGCGTAGATCGACGGCGCCAGCCCGGCGCGCAGCACCAGGGAGGCCAGGCGGGTCTCCAGTAGCGCGACCAGCTCGGCGCCCGACGCGCCCGGCTTGCGCAGGGCGAGGTCCCAGTAGCGGCGCAGCTGCCGCTCCGACACGTCGTAGTACCAGCGCAGCTTCTGCTTCTCCAGCAGCCGCATCCCGTAGTCGCCGGAGTTGCGGCGGTTGGTCTTACGGCCGTGCTCGCCCGGCGGGTAGGGGCGCTGCTCGAAATAGCGGACGGCCTTCTTGGTCAGCGGGACGCCCGCGCGACGTGACAGTCGCACCTTCGGACCGGTGTAGCGCACGTTCACCTCATGTGATTAGGTAGTCCTTACTTAGGCAAGGCTAACCTACTGCTGGCTGTGATCTCAAGGAGGCGCCATGCTCACGATCCCCGAGCGGATCCGCACCCTCGCCGCGTCGGCGAGCGTCGCCCGGCTGTCCGTCGACGGCACCCCCTCGCCCGCCCGCGGCGGGGTCGACGAGCGTGGCCGCCCGGTGCTGCTGGTGCGGCCGGGCGAGGCGCTGCACGGGCTGCGCGACGACGCCGTCGTGGCGGTGAACCTGACCGCCATGCGCGTGCTCGGCCAGGTGGAGCATCCACGCGGGCTGATCGAGGTGCAGGGGTGGGCGCAGGCCGTACCCGAGAGTGAGGCGCGCGGGGCCGCCGTCGCGGTCGCGGCGCACACCGCCGACGAGGCCCTGTTCGACGCGCTGGAGAGGTACGGCCGGCCGGACGCGCCGCGGCTGCTGCGGCTCGACGTCGGCCAGGTGGTGTACCTGACCGGGCGCGACTCCGGGGTGCTGGACGCCGACGACTATCTCGAAGCCACCCCCGATCCGCTGGCCGCCACCGCCGAGCGCGTGCTGGCCCACGTCAACGCATCGCACCGGGCCCAGCTCACGGGCGGGGTGTCCAAGGCCCTGGGCGAGGACGCCGGTGACGTGTGGCTGTGGGAGCTGGACCGCTACGGCGCGACGGTCCGCGTGGACGACCAGCTCCTGCGCTTCCCCTGGCCGACGCCCGCGCACACCGCGCTCTGCCTGGAGACGGCGCTGCGCGGCCTGCTGTGCGCGTGCTGATCGTCACGGGTCCGCGCGCCGCGGGAACTTGATCACGATTCGCTGGGAGTCGCCCGGGATCGGGCGCCGGATCACTATCATCGGCGCCTGTGGATCATACAGAGCGGCGCAGGCGGATTCTGATGGTCACCGGATTACTGGCCGGTGGCCTGATGCTGGCCATCGCGGCGATCCTGGTCGGCGGCGCCTTCACCGGCACGCAGCTCACCATGGCCAGCCTGCCCGACCACGGCCACCCGGGCCCGCACCGGCGCGAGCCGGGGGTGATCGAGTCGAAGCTGGCCCGCTACCGCGTCCCGGTCACGCGTCCGGTCCGCACCACACAGCCCTCCACGAATCCCACGCCCACCCTCCGCACCAGGAAGACCGTCAAGGCCACGCCGACGGCCACCCCCGCCTCCACCCGGCCCACCGGCACCCGGGTGAGCCCCAGCAGCGGCCTGTCACCGGCTCCGTCGCCCCATCGCGGCGCCAGGCCCACTCCGCTCGTGCTGTCCGAGGCGGCCACGGGACGCACTCCGCCGCCGAGCAGCACTCCGCAGAGCCAGAGCCCGTCGCCGCGCAAGACGAAGAAACGCTGGCCCGGCAAGCGCCCTTGACGCCGCGCCGAGATGAACCGGTCTTTGCCTCTTCGCGGCGCTGGGACCGCAACCCAGTCGCGGCGGTCAGCCCGGCGCTGACCGTCAGGAGCTGACTTTGAGGCGGGTGATCATGCTGTCGTCGACGGCGTCGGGCGAGAGCACGTGGTCGAGGACCATGACCGCGCACCCGCTGATGCCCGCCCCGGCCCCCAGCCTGCTGGGCTCGATGCGGAGCCGGCGGGTGGCCAGCGCGGTGGAGCGGCGGTAGACGACCTCGCGGATGCTCGACACCAGTGGCCCGAACGCCTCGGCCACGTCGCCGCCGAGCACCAGGACCGCCGGGTTGAGGATGTTGACGGCGCTGGCCAGGACCTCGCCGATCCGGCGGCCCGCCTCGCGGACGATCGCCATCGTCTCGGCGTCTCCGGCGCGCACCAGGCTGGTCACGTCGGCGATGGTCTTGACGTCCTTGCCCGCGGCCCGCAGGTCGCGCAGCAGCGCGGTGCCGCTGGCGACGGAGTCGACGCAGTCGGTGTTGCCGCAGCGGCAGAGCACGCCGCCGCCCTCGCGTACCGGGATGTGCCCGATCTCGCCCGCCGCGCCGAGCGCGCCGCGCAGGATCTCGCCGCCCGCGATGACACCCGCGCCGATCCGGGTGGACACCTTGACGAACATCAGGTCGTCGAGCTCGGGATAGGCGCCCCGATGCTCGCCGATGGCCAGCAGGTTGACGTCGTTGTCGATCAGTACGGGCACCGGGAAGCGCTCGTGGACCAGCGGCGGGATCACCACGCCCGTCCACGAGGCCATCACCCTGGCGCTCTCCGTGCGTCCCTGCGCGAACTCGACCGTGGCGGGCACGCCCATGCCCACACCGCGCAGCAGTGAGCGCGGCCGGTCGCCGAGCAGTTCGTCCCAGGTGTCCATGACGAGCGGCAGCACCACGTCGGGGCCCTGCTCGACGTCGATGGCGAAGTCGCGGCCCGCCAGCTCGCGGCCCGCGAGGTCGCAGACCGCCACCCGGGTACGGCTGGCACCCAGGGCGGCCACCAGCACCACGCCGCCCGAGGCGTTGAACTCCAGCCGGACCGGCGGCCGGCCGCCGGTGGACGGCGCGTCGGCCCGCTCCACGACCAGGCCGCGCTCCAGCAGCTCGCCGACGCGCAGTTGCACCGCGGGGCGGGACAGGCCGGTCACCCGGCCGAGGTCCGCCCGGGTCACCGCCTCACCGGTGCGGATGAGGCGGAGCACCTCGCCACTCGTGGCGAGGGTCGCGGCGGTACGTCGAGGCATCCGCCAAGTGAATCACAGGAGGTTAGGTAATGAAAAGTCATGACTTTTGCATCTCAAATAGCAAAACTACGCTTGCACACGTACGCAACTCTGGCTAGTGTCCGTTCTGTCCCTGCTTGGCTGATCATCGGAGTTCCCAGCCGTGTCCCCCACCTCAGCTCCCACCGCCGCTTACACCGCCGACCTCGTCGTCTTCGGCGGAACCGGCGACCTGTCCATGCGCAAACTGCTCCCGGCGCTGTACCACAGCGACGTGGAGGGCCGCCTCTCCCCCGAGACGCGGATCATCGCCATGTCCAGGGGCGGGCTGACCGACGAGGACTTCCGCGGCAAGGTGGACGCCGAGGTACGCGACCAGGTCCCGGCCGACCCCGGCGCGTGGCAGCGCTTCCTCGGCCGCCTGCACCACGTGTCCGTCGACGTGGGCGGCGAGAACCGGTCCGGCTGGAGCGCGCTGACCGCGCTGCTGGGCGGGCACGAGCAGCGCGACCGGGTGTTCTACCTGGCCAGCCCGCCGATGACGTTCGGCCCGTTCTGCCGCGACCTGGACAAGGCCGGCCTGGTGACGCCGCGCTCGCGGGTGGTGCTGGAGAAGCCGCTCGGGCGTGACGGGGCCAGCGCGCAGCGGATCAACGAGGAGGTCGGCGCCATCTTCGACGAGGCGCAGATCTTCCGCATCGACCACTACCTGGGCAAGGAGACCGTGCAGAACCTGCTCGTGCTCCGCTTCGCCAATGCCTTCCTCGAGCCGATCTGGAACTCCCTCTGGATCGACCACGTGCAGATCACCGCCGCCGAGACCGTCGGCACCCCCGGCCGGCGCGGCTACTACGACCAGGCCGGCGCGCTGCGCGACATGGTGCAGAACCACCTGCTCCAGCTCCTCTGCATGACCGCGATGGAGCCGCCGGCCCGCAACGACCGCGAGGCGATCCGCGACGAGAAGGTGAAGGTGCTCCAGGCGCTGCGGCCCATCACCGGCACCGAGGTCGACCGCTTCACCGTGCGCGGCCAGTACACCGAGGCGGACGGGATGCCCGGCTACCTGGACGAGCCCGGCTCCACCGCGCCCACCGAGGCCTCGCGCCGGGTGGAGACGTTCACCGCGATCCGCGCCGAGGTCAAGAACTGGCGGTGGGCCGGAGTGCCGTTCTACCTGCGCACCGGCAAGCGGCTGCCGCGCCGGGCGTCGGAGATCGTGGTGCAGTTCAAGGACGTGCCGCACTCCATCTTCCCCGGCGGCTCGCCGAACCGCCTCGTCCTGCGGCTGCAGCCGGAAGAGGGCATCGAGCTGCACATCATGGCCAAGGAGCCGGGAGCGGGCGAGGTGGCGCTCAAGCCGGTGCCGCTGAGCCTCAGCTTCGGCAAGACGTTCACCGCGCGCGTTCCCGAGGCCTACGAACGGCTGCTCACGGACGTGCTGGCGGGCAACCCGACGCTGTTCATGCGGCGTGACGAGGTGGCCGCCGCCTGGCAGTGGATCGACCCGATCCTGGCCTCCTGGGAGTCGTCGGCCGAGCTGCCCGAGCCCTACCCCGCCGGGTCCACCGGTCCCGCGGGCGCCCACGAACTGCTCGCCCGCAGCGGCCGCGTGTGGCACGAAGAGGACCAGGCGTGAGCGAGCGCACCACCGAACACCGCGATTCTGGGTTTGAGGACCCGACGAAGGAGGGTCTGTGAACCCCGTCATCCAGGAGATCACCGACAGGATCACCGAACGCAGCCTGGCCAGCCGCACCGTCTACCTGGCGCGGATCCGGCGCGAGGGGGAAGCCGCCCGCGCCAAGGGCCCGGCGCGCGCGCACCTCGGCTGCGCGAACCTGGCCCACGGCTTCGCCGCCGCGCCCGCCGCCGACAAGCCCCTCCTGATGGGTACGGCCAAGCCCGGCGTGGCGATCGTGACCAGCTACAACGACATGCTCTCCGCCCACCAGCCGTACGAGACGTACCCGGCCGAGCTGAAGGCGGCGGTGCGCGCGGCCGGCGGCGTGGCGCAGGTGGCGGGCGGCGTGCCGGCGATGTGCGACGGCATCACGCAGGGCCGCGCCGGCATGGAGCTGTCGCTCTACAGCCGCGACGTGATCGCCATGGCGGCCGCGATCGCGCTGTCGCATGACATGTTCGACGCGTCGCTGCTGCTGGGCGTCTGCGACAAGATCGTGCCGGGCCTGCTGATCGGGGCGCTGCACTTCGGGCACCTGCCCGCGATCTTCGTGCCCGCCGGTCCGATGACGTCGGGACTGCCGAACAAGGTCAAGGCCCGCACCCGGCAGCTCTTCGCCGAGGGCAAGGTGGGCCGCGACGAGCTGCTCGACGCCGAGGCCAAGTCGTACCACTCCCCCGGCACCTGCACCTTCTACGGCACCGCCAACTCCAACCAGGCGCTGATGGAGGTCATGGGCCTGCATCTGCCCGGCTCGACGTTCGTCAACCCGCACACCGAGCTTCGGCACGCGCTGACCGAGGCGGCCGGGCGCCGGGCGGTGGAGATCACCGCGCACGGCCCCGAGTACACCCCGGTCGGCGAGCTGGTCGACGAGAAGTCGATCGTGAACGCCTGCGTGGCGCTGCTGGCCACCGGCGGCTCCACCAACCACACGCTGCACCTGGTCGCCATGGCCGCCGCCGCGGGCATCGTGCTGACCTGGGACGACCTGGCCTGCCTGTCGAAGGTCGTGCCGTCGCTGACCAAGATCTACCCGAACGGCCAGGCGGACGTGAACCACTTCCGCGACGCCGGCGGCATGCAGGTGCTCATCGGCGACCTGCTGGACGAGGGTCTGCTGCACGCCGACGTGCTGACCGTGGCGGGGCGCGGCCTCGACCACTACCGTTCGGCTCCGACGCTGTCCGACGGGAAGCTGACCTGGTCGCCGGTGTCCGACGGCAGCGCCGACCTCGACGTGCTGCGGCCGGTGGCCGCGCCGTTCGCCGCCGACGGCGGCATCCACATGCTCGAGGGCAACCTGGGCCGGGCGGTCAGCAAGGTGTCGGCGGTCAAGGCCGAGCACCTGGTGATCGAGGCTCCGGCCAAGGTGTTCGACGACCAGCTCGACCTGCTGCGCGCGTTCGAGGCGGGCGAGCTGGACGGGCAGGACTTCGTGGCGGTCATCCGCTACCAGGGGCCGAGCGCCAACGGCATGCCCGAGCTGCACAAGCTAACGCCGCCGCTGGCCGTACTGCTCGATCGGGGGCAGCGGGTGGCGATCGTGACCGACGGCCGCATGTCCGGCGCGTCCGGCAAGGTGCCCGCGGCCATCCACCTGTCGCCCGAGGCGGCGGACGGGGGGCCGATCGCGCTGGTCCGCGAGGGCGACGTGATCAGGCTCGACTCGGCGGCGGGGACGCTGGAAGTGCTGGTCCCGGCCGAGGAGCTGGCCCGGCGCACGCCCGGCGGCCGGCCGCTGAGCGACGCGCAGTGGGTGGGGACGGGGCGCGAGCTGTTCGCGACGTTCCGGCGGATGGCCGGGCACGCGGAGCAGGGCGCGGGGATCTTCGGGATCAGCGGCGCCGAGTCCCCGCACCACGGCCCCGGCCTGGGCTTCCCCGCCGAGGCGGGCGCCTCCCACCTGGAGTCCGGCACCCCTCTCGGCCAGCACGCGGGCGTCGCGGGATGACCGCGCTCCGGACGCCGGGACAGTGCGCCGGTGACCTGACGTGAGCGCGTTCGATCTGCCGTGGCTGGTCGCCGACATCGGGGGCACCAACGCCCGGTTCGGGCTGGTCACCTCGCCGGGAGCGCGGCCGTCGCACGTCGCGGTGCTGGCGGGGGCCGAGTACGACACCCTCCCGGAAGCCGTAGCCGCCTACCTCGCGGAGCACGCGGGCGGAGTGCGGCCGGGGGCGGCGTGCCTGGCCGTGGCGGGGCCCGTCGAGGGTGACCGCTACACGCTGACGAACTCCGCCTGGAGCGGCTCGGCGAGTGACCTCGGCCTGCCGTACGCGGTGCTGCTGAACGACTTCGAGGCGCTGGCCGTGTCGCTGCCCCATCTGGAGCCCGGCGACCTGGCGTCCCTGGGCGGCCCGGAACCCGCCCACGGCGTCAAGGCCGTGCTCGGCCCCGGCACCGGGCTCGGCGTCGCCGGGCTGGTGCCCGCCGACGGCGGCTGGACGCCGGTCCCCGGCGAGGGCGGGCACGTCACGGTGCCGGTGTTCGACGACCGGGAGCGGGAGATCGTCCGGGCGCTCCGTGCCGGGGGCCTGGACCACGTGGTCGCCGAGCACGTCCTGTCGGGACCGGGCCTGGTACGCCTGCACCGGGCGCTCGCCGAGGTCAACGGCGTCAACCCGCCCAGCCTGTCGGTCTCCGACATCGTGGCGCGGCTGGACGACTCGCTGTGCGCGGAGACGGTCGAGGTGTTCTGCGGGATGCTGGGGAGTTTCGCCGGGAACGTGGCGCTGACCCTCGGCGCCAGGGGCGGCGTCTATCTCGGCGGCGGAGTGCTGCCCCGTATCGTGGAGCGCGTGCGTACCAGCGACTTCCGCGCCAGATTCGCCGACAACCCGGACATGGCCGGCTATCTGTCGGCCATCGCGACCACGCTCATCGTCGCCCCGCAGCCGGCGCTGACGGGCGCCGCCGCCTGGCTGGCGCAGCGCGCGGCAAGGGAGCTGGGGTCCGCGCGCGAGCGTATAGAGCTTCACCCGATGAGGAGAGAACTTTCATGAGCCTGCTCGATCTCGCCCCCGTGATCCCGGTCGTGGTGATCGACGACGTGGAGACGGCCGTGCCGCTGGCGCGGGCGCTGGTCGCGGGCGGCCTGCCGGTCATCGAGGTGACCTTGCGTACGGCTGACGCGCTGGAGGCCATCGCCAGGATCGCCGCCGAGGTGCCGGAGGCCGTGGTCGGCGCCGGAACAATCCGGACTTCTGATGATATTGCGGCGTGCTTGACGGCTGGGGCGAAGTTCCTGGTATCGCCAGGGACGACGCCGGCGCTGGCCGACGCGATGGCGGCGAGCGGGCTCCCCTACCTGCCGGGCGCGGCCACCGCCACCGAGGTGATGGCGCTGGCCGAGCGGGGGCTGAAGGAGCTGAAGTTCTTCCCGGCCGGGCCCGCGGGCGGCGTACCGTACCTGAAGGCGCTGGCGGGGCCGCTGCCGGACGTGCGATTCTGCCCGACCGGCGGCATCAGGCCGGCCACCGCGCCCGACTACCTCGCGCTGCCGAACGTCGGCTGCGTCGGCGGCACCTGGCTGACCCCGGCCGACGCCCTGGCGGCGGGCGACTGGGGCCGCGTGGAGAAGCTCGCCGCCGAGGCGGCCGCCCTCCGCTAGCGCATCCCGCTGACGCTCTCTTCAGAGGCGCTCGTGCCTTCGGTCGGGAGGCGAAGGCTAGCGCGGGAAGGCCCCCGGGACCTGAGCGTGCCCTGACCCGTACTTTGGGGCCGAGCGCAACCATGGCGCGCTTGGTCTCTATTTTTGGGTCGGCCCTGAGCCTAAAAGGTAGTTGCGGATCGTGGCCGGGTTCGCGTCGCCGATCAAGCCCGCGTAGTAGGAGCGGGATCAGGGGTGTCCGTCCCCCGGATATGTGCGGGCGTGATCGCAGTATTCCTGGCGCAGGTAGTGGGTCGAGACGCGTTTGAGGGAGTTCACCAGGGCGATCTTGGGCGGGTAGTGGACAAGGAGATGGAAGTGGTCGTCGGCCCCGTTGCACTCCGACAGTTGGAATACGGACTTCTCGCACACGTCCCGCATGATCCGCTCGCAGCGTTTAACCATGGGGTCGGTGCAGACGTTGCCCCGATATTTGATGATGAATACCAAATGTGCGGTGAGCTCGTGAACGCAGTGGCATCCAGTTCTGATCTCGGGGTTTGTTTCCCATCACGGTGACATACACCAAACGATAGGGTCGGCTTCGTGGAACTGGAGAAACGTTCGCGTGCTCATGTCGCGCGCCTGCTCCTGGACCAGCGGCAGATCGCCGTACTGGACGGTCAGGCGCACAACGCTCGCGTGCTGTGGAACCTGCTGCACGAGTACTTCACGTTCCGTCAGGGCCGTCTGGCCTCGCTAAAGGACTGCGATCAGGCGATCCGGGCGGCTCGCAAAGAGATCGACTGGCTCAAGGCTCTGCCCGCCCAAGCCGCGCAAGCCGTGCTGAAGACCTACCAGCAGGCGTGGAAGAACTTCTTCAACCCCGACCACCCGGCCGAACGTCCCACGTTCAAGAGCCGGTTCGGCTCCCGGATGGCCGTGGACGTTCCTCAGGGGCGGGACCTGAACATCACCCGGATCAACCGGCGGTGGGGCGCGGTCACCATCCCCAAACTCGGCCAGATCCGATTCCGGTGGGCCAAAGACCTGCCAGGGGTCACGAAGGGCGGAGGTGCGGGGAAGATCACGGGGGCGCGGTTGGTCAAGGAGACCACCGGGTGGCACATCGTGTTCCGCACCCAGACCCTGCACGCACCCCCCACCCCGCACCAGGGGCCGCAAACCGCGATCGACCGGGGAATCACCGTCCCCCTCGCCCTGGCCACCGGGGAGAAAATCCGCCACCGCAAACAATGGCTGACAGGCGGAGAACAACAACGCCTGCTCCGCCTGCAACGCCAAGCCGCCCGGCAGAAACGAGCGGCCAAACCCGGACAACCCACTAGCAAACATCTGAAAACAACCTACGGCCAGATCGCCCGCCTGCGCGCGAAAGCCAAGCGCCGCATCATCGACTGGCAGCACCAGACCACCGCCAAGCTCGCCGACCAGTTCTCCGTCATCGTGCTTGAAGATCTCAACGTCAAGAACATGATGGCCTCCGCGTCGGGCACCATCGAGGCGCCGGGCAGGAACGTCGCCCAAAAGCGCGGCCTCAACCGCGCCATCGCCGGTCAGGCGTGGGGGCGCACCGCCGAGTTCCTCACCTACAAGGCCATCGACAAGGGCGGGAAGGTCGTCTTCATCCCGGCACCGGGCACCAGCCAGGAATGCCACGCCTGCCACACGATCACCGAGGGCTCCCGCGAGAGCCAGTCCCGGTTCGTGTGCAAGAACAGAGCATGCGGGTGGATCGGCAACGCCGACGTCAACGCCGCCCGCACCCAGATGTACCGGTACAACAACGCCGCCGGACAGGCGGTAACCGGACGTGGAGGCCCCGCACCACTGAGGCCGGTGAAGCGTCAAGCAACTCATGGCGGGACTACCCCCACCGCCTCGCAAGGGGCGGCAGCGTAGCGGCCACGAGAATCCCCCCAGCCATTGGGAGGAGCATGTCAATCAGGCCGGATGAGTACGAGGACCGATGCCGGGAAGGTCCATCGGCGATCAGGATGGACTTCACACCTCTTTGGGAGTCGCATGTCCCGTTCCGTCATCGCCTGGGCCCTGATCCTCGTCATCGCGGGATCCGTCGCCGTAGCCCTCTGTATCGCCACCGCGCCCGTGGCCTCCGCCGACGCCCCCCGCGACTTCTTCGACTCGCCGTTCCTGCTGCCCGCGTTCCTCGTCCTGGCGGTCCTGGCCGGTCTGGCCGGGTGGTTCGTCCCTCAGGTGGGCGTCCTGTGGGGGTTGGTGGCCGCCGCTCCGTTCTATGTCTCCTTCGCCCCGGCCGTGATCAAGGAGCTCCGGGAGGGCGGGCAGGGGCTGTGGCCGGTCGGGCTGCTGTTCCTGGTCGGTCTCACGCTCATCCCCGTGGCCGCCGCCCTGACGACCTCACTGGTCGTCAGGGCACGCGGATAGCTCAACCCTTGTAATTGAAGATCTGGCGGAGCGTGTGCTGAATCGCCACCAGGTCCTTCTGGTCGGCCATGACCTGATCGATGGACTTGTACGCCGCGGGATGCTCGTCCACCAGGGCGGCGGCCCGGTCCGCGTTCCAGGTCCGGCCGCTCATGGCCGCGGTGAGAGAGGTCGCCGACAATTCCCGCTTCGCCTTCGTACGGGACATGCGGCGGCCCGCACCATGGGAGCAGGAATGGTACGACTCGGGGTTTCCGCGACCGCGCACGATGTACGAGCACGTGCCCATCGAGCCGGGGATCACTCCCTCATCTCCCGTGTCGGCCTTGATGGCTCCCTTGCGGGTGATCCAGAGGGACTTGCCGTAGTGGGACTCCTGCTGGGTGAAGTTGTGGTGGCAGTTGATCGTACGGACCCGCTGACCCTGGCCGGCGACCTTGAACAGGGCGTTGATCAGCACCTTGTCCATCCGGGCCCGCGAGGCCATGGCGTAGCGCTGCGCCCACAGCATGTCCTCGATGTAGGCGGTGAACTCCGGCGTGCTCTGCACCAGGTAGGCGAGGTCCGGGTCCTCCAGGGCGACGGCCTGCTTCTTCATCAGCTTCTTGGCGCCGACGATGTGCATCGTGGCGAGCTGGTTGCCGACGCCGCGCGAACCCGAGTGCAGCACCGTCCACACCCGGTCGCGCTCGTCGAGGCAGACCTCGACGAAGTGGTTGCCGGAGCCGAGGGTGCCGAACTGGTCGGCCACCTTCCTGGTCATCCTGGGGTCCAGGTCGGTGTGGGGAAGTCCGAGGTCACCGAGGGCGCGGTCCATCGCCGGGTCCTGGTGGCCCTTGCCCACGCCGGCCGGGATGCGGTGCTCCACCATCGGCATGAGGGCGGCCAGGGTGTCGGGCAGGTCCGCGGCCGTGAGCGTCGTCTCCGTGGCCACCATGCCGCAGCCGATGTCCACACCGACGGCGGCGGGGATGATGGCGTTCTCGGTGGGGATCACCGAGCCGACCGTGGCACCGATGCCGATATGCGCGTCGGGCATGAGAGCGACGTGGCCGGAGACGAATGGCAGGCTTGCGGTGCGTGCGGCCTGCTTGATCGCGCCTTCGTCGATCTCGCTGGCCCACGACAGCAGGTTGGGTGCGGGCTGGGTCGGCATGAATGAAATCTCCTCACTGGTTCGTGATCAGCTTGGCCTGCCCAGAGAGGAATTCCCACTCATTTTATCGAACGTGGGTTTCATGAACGCGCCTGACCCCCCGCACCAGGCGTTCAGCTACAAAGGTGCCACAACCCGTCCAAACTCAGTCGCCACCAGGCAGCCCGTTCCTCCGTTAGAGTCTTGGGGAACGGGCATGCCGGGCGGAGGATCGGTCGGTTGAGGCAACGCGGCAACGAAGGCGAGAGGACAGCGACGTTGGGGCAGCAGGGGCGCTCCGCAGGCACTCCGCTGACGTCGGACGACCCGCCGGCGATCGGCCCCTATGAGCTGATCAGCCGCCTTGGCTCGGGCGGCATGGGCACCGTCTATCTGGCCAAGGCCGCCGACGGCGTACAGGTCGCGCTCAAGGCGATCCGCCGCGACTACACCGCCGACCCGGTCTACCGGGCGCGCTTCCACGAAGAGGTGGTCAACGCCCGCAAGGTCGCCTCGTTCTGCACGGCCCGCGTCCTGGACCACGGCGAGCACGACGGGGTCCTCTACCTGGTCACCGAGTACATCGAGGGCATCTCCCTCGAGAACCACCTGATCGAGCACGGCCCGCTGACGCCGTCCGTGCTGCACTCGGCGGCCGTGGGCGTGGCGGCGGCGCTGACCGCGATCCACGCCGTCGGCCTGGTGCACCGCGACCTCAAGCCGGCGAACGTGATGCTGACGCTGGGCGGCCCGCGGGTGATCGACTTCGGGCTGGCCCGCTCGACCCACGTCTCCTCCCGCCACACCAACGCGGGCATGGTGATGGGCACGCCCGGTTGGATCGCTCCCGAGCAGGTCTTCGAGGGCCGCACCAGCCCGGCGGGCGACGTGTTCGCCTGGGGGTCGCTGATCGCCTACGCCGGGCTCGGCGGCCACCCGTTCGGCGAGGGCGACGCCTACGTCATGGCGGCTCGCGCCCGCACCGCCCCGCCCGACCTGCGCGGCCTGCCCGCGCCGCTCGACCGGCTGGTGGCCGCGGCCATCCATCCCGACCCCGCGCGCCGCCCCGCGGCCAAGCAGCTCCTGCTCGAACTCGTCGGCGCGGCCGACGAGCCGGCCGCCCAGCTCGCCGCGACGCGCCACCTCAGCAGCTCGTGGAATCCGTCGGAGTTCCCGCCGCTGGCCGAGTTCCCGAACAATCCGCAGGTACGACCGGCGCCGCCCGGCTGGACCCCGCCGCCGCAGTCCCGTCAGCAGCAGGTGCACCCGCCTCAGCCCCACCCGTCGCAGACGCACCAGCCGCAGTCCCACCAGGCCCAGCCCCACCAACCGCAAGCCCACCAGCCTCAGGCCCATCAGCGGACCGGCCCGGGGCCGTTGCCGGGACGCGGGCCGATGCCCCGCCCGGCCGCCCAGGTGCCGCCACCACCCCGCCAGGCGCCCCTGTCTCCTCAGCAGACAGGACAGGTGCCGCTTTCGGCGCATCAGACGGGGCAGGCGCCGCTGCCGCCCGGGCCGAGGGGCCCGGCGTTCCCGGCCAAGCCGAAGAGAAGCGTGTTCGCCAGTTGCCTGACCGCCATCGTGGTGGCCATCGTGCTGCTGGTGCTGCTGCTGGCCGTACTGGCGTGGGCGCTCAGATCGCCCGACCCGGTCGGCGCGGACAGCCCGGTGCAGGACGGGAAGCTGAAGTTCGCGGTGACGGGCACCTCCTGCCCCAAGCCGGCCAAGGGCGCGAAGCAGCGCACCTGCCGGGTGAGCGTCAAGGTCAACAACGTCGGCCAGGAGGCCCGGGTCCTCTACCCGGGCCAGCAGAAACTGGTCGACGAGGACGACGACTTACACGGCGGCACCAAGCTGCTCGACAAGGCGGGCTCGGAGGTCACGCCGGTCCGCATCGGGCCGGGCCAGTCCTTCAGCGGCGCGCTGCTGTTCGAGCTGCCGAAGGAGGCCCAGCCCGCGGGGCTGGAGCTGCACGACTCCGGCCTGAGCACCGGAGTGCGGGTCACGCTCGACTAGTGCCGTAGGCGGCGGGGTCGGAGATGTCGATCCTCGAACGGTCGGGCAGCGCGAGCGTCGCGCAGAAACCGATCACCGCACCGATGATCATGAACACGGAGATGGCCTGCCAGCCGTAGTCGTGCAGCAGCCAGGTGGCGATCAGCGGTGCCGGCCCGCCCGCGATGACCGAGGCCAGCTGATATCCCAGCCCGGCTCCGCCGTACCGCAGACCGGTCGGGAAACTCTCCGCGATGAGCGCCGCCTGCGGGCCGTACTCCATCGAGTGCTGGAGTTGCGTGATCATCATGGTGAGCAGGATGACGACGGCGATACCGGTGTTGAGCAGGGCATAGTAGGGGAAGGCGATCACCGCCAGCAACGCGGCCCCGATGAGGTAGATCCTGCGGCGGCCTATTCGATCGCTGAGGTGCCCGAAGTACGGGATCGCGAAGAGCTCGACGGCCGCCGCGGCGCTGACGGCGGCGAACGCGAACGTACGCGACATCCCGATGTGCGGGGCCGTGATGTAGGTGATCACGAATGTCGTGTAGAGGTAGAACGGCATCTGCTCGGAGACGCGCAGGAGCGCGCTGAGCAGGACCTCCTTGGGATGCTTCTTGAGCACTTCGACGACCGGCAGCTTGGCCACCTGCCTGGTCTCCAGGAGCCGCGCGAACAGCGGCGTCTCCAGGACCCGCAGCCGCACCCACAGACCGACACCGACCAGCACGAGACTGGCCAGGAACGGGATCCGCCAGCCCCAGTCCTTGAACGCGTCGCCCGCCGCGAGGGCCACGAGCGACATCGCGCCCGTGCCGAGTATGAGACCGATGGGCACGCCGACCTGTGGCCAGCTCGCCATCAGGCCGCGCCTGCGCTGGTTGCCCCACTCCATCGACAGCAGCACCGAGCCGCTCCACTCGCCACCGACCGCGATCCCTTGCAGGATACGCAGGATGACCAGCAGGACCGGCGCGGCCACCCCGATCGATTCGGTGCTGGGCAGCACGCCGATGAGCGCGCTTGATACGCCCATCATGACGAGGGTGATGATGAGCGTGGCCTTGCGCCCGATGCGGTCGCCCCAGTGCCCGAAGATCGCCGCGCCTACCGGTCTGGCGGCGAAGCCGACCGCGTACGTGGCGAAGGCGGACAGGGTGCCCGCGTACGGGCTGGACTTGGGGAAGAAGACGTCGGCGAATACGGTCGCCGCGGCCGTGCCATAGAGAAAGAAGTCATACCACTCGATGGCAGTGCCGACGACGCTCGCCGTCGCCGCCTTCCTCACCTGGGATTGATACTCCGCCGCTGGTAACCCGTGATCGTGCGTCACCCGCGCCTCCTCAGCCCGGACCGGGACTCCCAGTGTGATCCGGCTCACACGTCACCCGGCTTGCGCCATGCGTACCCGGCCGACGGGGGGCGAACACGTGATTTGTCAGATCATTGGCGACAAGTGGTGTCTTTCTGGTGTCGGATGCCGCCTGGGAGGAATCGCGTTACGGTCTCGTCGTCGGAGGTGCTACTTATGCGGCGGTGACCGCGGCCTGGGCCTGGGGCAGGTCGATGAAGGTGTCCTTACGTTCGACCAGCCCGTTCTCGTCGAGCGTGACCACGTCGAGGCAGTCGAAGCGGATCGGACGCCGGTTGCCGTCGGGGCCGGTGAGGACGGCGGTGAGCGCCCAGTCGAGCACCCAGTGGCGGTCGCCGATGATCGTCCGGTGGATGTCGAACCCCATCTCCGGCCACTGGGCGAACATCGCGGCGAAGGTGTCGCGAAGCGCGGGCCGGCCGTGGACCGGCTGCTCGCCGTTGTGCAGCCAGAACTGGGTCGCGGGCGCGTGCAGCGCGACGATCGCGTCCACGTCGCGGGTGGCGAAGGTCGAGACGTAGGTGTCGAAGACGTCGTGTGCGGGCGGTGCGGTGGGGGGCATGGCTCATTCTCCTGTCACTGGCTGGATTACTGAATGCTGTAGACGCGGTAGGTGACGTGGTTGAGCGACAGCTCGTTGAGGGCGATGGCGACGGTGGAGTTCAGCCACGCGTAGCGCTCCGCGCCGGTCTCGAACAGTGGCGCCGACCGTGCGTGCATCTCGTGCCAGCCGATGGTCTCACCGGCCCACAACCGGCCGATCGCCTCGTCCGAGAGCGCGGCGCGACCGGTGACGGTGACGAACACCAGCTCGTCGTCGTGGGTGCGCATCGTCGCCCGGACGTCGAGGCGGGCGACGCGATCGGCACCGACCATGATCCAGTCACCACCACCGGGCAGGAACTCGCCGCGCAACCGCGGCCCCTCGACGGTTCCGCGCTCGACGACCGCGATCATGCGCGTGCCCAGCGGGGTGGACAAGGTCTGCATGGTCTGGAACGTGATGGCGAAGTCGCACAGGTGCTCGACCGCGACCGCGGTGATGGCTGGGTCAGCGCTGAGAAGGGTCATGTGGTCCTCCGGATCCGGGTTCCTGCTGTGACACCACCTTGAAACGATCACTTGGAAAAGTCAAGTGACAGCTCTGAATTTCAGATCATGTGCTTGGACTTGGCGTGATGTGCGGTAGGCTGCCGTCATGGCATCGCGTTCGTACGGTCACTACTGCGCGGTGGCCAAAACGCTCGACATGGTGGGCGAGCGGTGGACCCTGCTGGTCGTCCGCGAGCTGCTGGACGGCCCGAAACGCTACGTCGACCTCCTCGGCGGGCTCGTGGGCATCTCCACCGACATGCTGGCCGCCCGCCTGAAGACGCTGGAGGAAGCGGGGATCGTCAGCCGCCGCACGCTTCCCGCGCCCGCCGCGTCAAAGGTCTACGAGCTGACGCCGCTCGGCCTGGAGCTGCGACCGGCGATGACCGAGCTGGCCAGGTTCGGCCTGCGCCTGCTCGGCGAGCAGGGCGACGACGACTCCTTCCAGGTCCACTGGATCACGCCGTCGCTGTGGGCGATGTTCCAGCCGGAGCGGGCCCAAGCCCTGTCCCTCACCGTCGAGTTCAGGGTAGGCGCCGACGCCATGCACGCCCGCGTCGCCGACGGCGCGCTGCACACCCGCCCAGGCCACGCCGACGCTCCCGACGCCGTCCTGACCTTCGCCGATGCCGCGACCCTCACCGAGATCGGGCGCGATCCCGCCGCGTCACCCGCCGCTGTCGCCACCGGCCGCCTCCACGTTCAGGGAAGGCCGGACGCCGTTCAGGCCACGAGAGAGCTCTTCGGACTCAACCGCTAGACCAGCCGCGCTCGGGATTGCGCTTGCCCCAGGATGGGTCCACCATGATCAGCGATGGTGGACACAAACATGATCATGAAATCGGTGGCCGAGTGCCAGGCGTTCCTGGAATCGGCCGCCGACCAGGACTGGTCCCGCCCGATCCCCGGCCTGCGGTGGACCGTGGCGCAGGCCGTGGCCCACACGGCCGACGGCCTCCTGTGGTACGCCACGGACTTCGCCGCCGGAAGCCGGGAACTGAGCACCATGGACCTCGCGGTACGGCCGGAGAACTCTCCGCAGGAGCTCATCGCCACGCTGGAAGCGTTCGCCACCGTGCTGGTCAGGGTCGTGGACGGCGCACCACCGGACGCCCGGGGCTGGCACCCGTACGGGCTGGCGGACGCGTCTGGCTTCGCCGCCATGGCCTGCGACGAGCTGCTCGTCCACACCTACGACGCCTCGCTCGGCCTGGAGCCGGACTTCGTCCCTTCCGAGGAGCTCGCTCTGGCGACCCTGAGCCGCCTGTTCCCATGGGCTCCGCCGGCCGGGGCTTGGGAGGCCCTGCTGTGGGCCAACGGACGAGCCGACCTGTGGGGCCAGGAGCGGCAGACAGGTTGGCGATGGCACTGCGCACCGCTGTCGGAGTGGGACGGGACCAACCCACGGACGGGTTGAGGCAGGCACCGGTGGAGATCACGGGAGCCGGAACAACGCCACGCCGCTCCCTTCCTCGCGGCTGTCACCTGCCGCTTCGACCGCGAGCACCCGTTCGTCGGGAGACCAGGCGCTGCGGGTGCGCAGCAGGGGCGAGGCGAGGTTCAACAGCCGGCTGCCCGACCCGACGTCCCAGACGCGCAGGGCCGCGTCGTCGCTTCCCCGCAGTGTGGCGATCATGGACAGCCGCCTGCCGGACGGGCTGAAGTGGAACCAGGGGCCGATCACATCCGCATCCGGCCCCAGGTCGCCGGGCAGCGCGCGCAGCACCTTTCCGGACCTCGCATCCGACAGTGTCACCTGCCCGGCCTTGCTGTCCCAAGCCGCCTTCACCGTGCCGTCCGCGCTGGCCACCTCCCGCGCTCCCCACCGGCGCCCCCATGCCTCCTGGTCCCGCGATTGCAGCCGTTTGCCCGTTCGCACGTCCCACCACAGGCCGGCCGCCTCGACCGCGGTCTCGTCGAGAGAGAAGATCATCCCCTGGACCCGGGGCAGCTCCATCACCGGCGATTCCCAGCCGCCGGGACGACCGTCCAGACGCCACAGGCGGACGCGTCCCTTGGGCAAGGTGCCGTCATCCTCGGACGCGGTGCCTCGCCAGCCGGGTTCGAAGAACACCCCCGCGGCGTACCGGCCCGTCCAGGAGACGCCGAGCGTTCCGGCCAGGCCGCCCCGAAGATAGGAGACTTCAGCGGTGTGACCGGTGAGCGCCCCGCTGGCCGCGTCGATCGTCACGAGCGCCGTACGCTGAGGCGGCGGCTGCTTGTCATCCTCGGGCCGGTCGGTCCGCTGCACCTCGGTGCCGACCATGCTCAGGTGCTTCCCGTCGGGTGCGAAGGCGATCGCCGGAAAGCTCCTCAAGGCGTCGTTCCCCACGAACCCCGGCACGTGATGTACGGCCACACACCCGCTGCGATCCAGCCAGCGGTCGAGCCGCTCACATGGCCGTAACTCCCGGCTGGACCACCAGGCGACGGCCGCCACGACGACGATCGCGCCCACAACCGCCGCACTCCACCGCGAGAGCCGACGATTCCTCCAATTGATCACAAATCGAGGCTACTGCCGTACCCCGCCGCCGTCGCGGCATGGCGATCAACCCGTTCGCTTCTCCGCCTTCTAAGCGGTCCCCGAGTTCCAGGCCCAGGCCGCGATCCCGACCCGATTCGCCGCTCCCACCTTGCGCTGGACATTGGCCACATGTGTCTTCACCGTGCCGGCGCTGATGAACAACTCGGCGGCGATCTCAGCATTGGTACGCCCGTGCGCGACCAGGCGCGCGATCTCCACCTCCCGCTCGGTGAGCGGTTCCCCCGGCGGCACCGCCTTGGAGCCGCGCAGGTGGCGCAGCAGCCGCACGGTGACCTGCGGGCTGATGAGCGTGTCCCCGGCCATGGCGGCGCGAATGGCCTCGATGAGCAGCGTCGGCCCCGACCGCTTCAGCAGGAACCCGCAGGCGCCGTTGCGCAGTGCGGTGTGCACATAGTCATCGAGGTCGAACGTGGTCACCACGATCACCCTCGTCTCCTGCGCGAGCACCCTGGTGACCTCGAGTCCGTCGAGCTTGGGCATCCGGATGTCGGCCAGGACGACGTCGGGCTTGAGATGCCGGGCGAGCTCCACGGCCGCCCGCCCGTCGGCCGCCTCCCCCACGACCGTCATGTCGGGCTGCGAGTCGAGAATGAGCCGGAATCCGATCCGTACATCATCCTGATCATCCGCGATGAGAACCCGTGTCGTCACGGACCTTCCCCCTTCCAGCCGCGCGTACGTCAGACCACCCTGCCACCTCCGGCCCGCGGCTCCGGACTCAGACGGGGACGACCGCCGTGACGCGCCAGCCCGCACCGTGGGGACCCGCGGAAAGGGAGCCGCCGACCGTCTCGAGCACCTCGGCGAGGCCCACCAGGCCGAAGCCGCCGTTGCGGCCGAGCTCGGCGAAGCGACTCCCGCGTTCGTCGGCCTCCGGCCGGCCGCCGCCGCCATCGTCGTCCACCCGGATGTGGACCATGTCCCGGTCTCTCGTCACCGCGATGTCGACCGTGGTCGCACGCGGCGCGTGCCGGCGTACGTTGGTCAGCGCCTCCGTCACCACCCGGTAGGCGGTCGCCGACGCCTCGCGCGAGATCTGCTCCGCCTCGACGAGGAGGTTCACCCGGACGGTCGGCGAGAACCCGTCGGCGAGGTCCCGCAGCCCGTCGATGCCGGGTGCGGGACCTCTGGCGGGTTCGTTGAGCATGTGGACCGTACGGTCGAGCGAGGCCAGGGCCCGCTGGCCGCCGTCCTCGATGCGCCGCAGGGCATCCTCGATCTGCGGCGGCAGCCCTGGCGCGAGCCGCGCCGCCTGGGCTTGCACGAGCATGCCGCTGACATCGTGCGCAACGAAATCGTGCAGGTCACGAGCCAGAGCGAGCTGCTGATCCCGTACGGCCCGCGCCACCGCCCGGCGCCGGTTCCCATCGAGTGAGCGCAGGTAGAGCCCGGCCGCGGCGGCCCCCACCGCCCCCAGCGACCAGCCCGTACAGCCGGCCAGAATCAACGACAGCGGCCCGGGCCAGACCATGCGCAGCAGGATGACCGAGACCGCGAGACCGGGTGCGAGGGCTGCGGCAGGCGCGCGGCGGGCCGCGAGCATGGTCAGGGCGAGCAGCGCCGGAACCTCGATCAGCAGCCAGAACGTGGCACTGCCAAGGGTGCCCGTCAGCGGATAGGAGGCGGTGATCGCCAGGGAGACCGCTCCCCCGCCCACAGCCAAGTAGGCGGGCGGGACACGCGGCGTGGCCGCCACCACCCGCCCCCACAGACCGATGAGGTTCACGAGTCCGACATTAGAGCGCCTCGGCCGGCATCCCGCAGTCCTGTCCCGAAAGCACTTTGCCGCGAATCTGCTCTTCGACCCGGTAATCAAGAGTGGCGTACAGTTGCACGGCCGACTCGTTGGCGGGGAAAACGTTCAACGCCAGCAGGTGATTGCCGTGCCGAGCCGCGACCCGCTCCCCCACTCGCATGAGCGCGTGACCGTACCCGTGGCCGCGGCAGGCTTCCTCGACCCATACCGAGAAAACAAAGGCGCGGCCCGCCCAGCGATCGAGTTGAATCCAGATGGCCGCGATGGCCTCGCCCTCGGATTCGATCACGTGGAAGGAGTGGCCGGGCGTGTCCACACCCTCAGGCAGCTCCCGGTCAAGGGCGAGACGAGCCACGTCCCGCGCCTCCTGAGGCGACAGGCCTTCGCTCTCCAGGCTCTTGCCGTATGCGACCGCCTCGCGCTCCAGCCATATCCGGAACTCATCCGCTCGCGGTTTCCGGTCAAGCGGGCCATCGGCAGGAGAAGGGCAGGCACCGATGGTTTTGGTCATGGTCTGCACATGCACGGAATAATCGCGGAACAATGCCACGTGCGCCGGGTCCGAGCCGTTGAGACCGGCATTCAATACCTTGACGCCACGGTCGGCACACCAATTCTCCGCGTGCTTCAACGCGGTCGTTCCGTACCCTTGCCCACGATCGGTTTCGGCGATCCAGATGTCATGCACGAATCCTTCGCCGGCCGCCGCCTCCACCGCGACGAAGCCCACTGCACGGCCGTTCGCCATGATGGCGAAAAGGGCGGAGTCAGCTGCGTCACGCCATCTGACAACGGAGGTCTCGACGGCCTCGGCGATATCGTCGGCGCGATATCCCCAGCCTTCATATCTGGCATGGAGTCGATTTTCCCAGTCCAGGCGCCACATATTGACGAGATCCGGCGTGGCCGGATGAATCTCCACCATCGTGCCTTGCTCCAACCGGGCGCCCAGAGGTTGATCATCGAAACACGGTGGAAGCGCCGGTGTCAACACAAACCTGACGCGGCGTCTCCGCCGACACCGCATCACGCGTGGACGGACACGCTACGCTCTCGCGCGTGTCCGAAATATCGGTTCCCGGGTATGAGATCCGGGGCGTCCTGGGGCAGGGTGGCTTCGGGATCGTCTACCTCGCGCTCCAGTCCGCCGTCGGCCGGGAGGTGGCGCTCAAGGTGGACAACCGGGTGCTGCTCTCCGACCGCGACCGGCGCCGCTTCCTGCGTGAGGTCACCGCGGCCGGCGCGCTGTCGGGGCATCCCCATGTCGTCCCCGTCTACGACGCCGGGCTGCTTCCGGACGGCCGGCCGTACATGGTGCTCGAACTCTGTCCCGGCGGGTCCCTCTCAGGGCAGTGCCTGCGGCCGGACGCGGTGCGGGACGTCGGGGTGCGGATCGCCGACGCGCTGGCCGCGGCGCACGCCCAAGGCGTGCTTCACCGCGACGTCAAGCCCGCCAATCTGCTGCTCAACCGCTACGGGCAGGTGGCGCTGTCCGACTTCGGCCTGGCCACGATGCCCGACTCCGGGCCCGACGCGTCGGTGACGCGGGAGTCGCTGACGCCCGCCTACGCCCCTCCGGAAGCGTTCGAGCTCGCCGAGCCGAGCGCTGCCGGTGACGTCTACTCACTCGCGGCCACGCTGTACGCGCTGCTGTCCGGGCGTCCGCCCCGTTTTCCGGAGAGCGGGGTGCCGAACCTGGCGATGGTGCTGGCGATGCATCGCCTGCCGGTTCCCGACATTCCGGGTGTGCCGCCGGCGCTGACGGCGGTTCTGCGTCAGGCGCTCGTCAGCGACCCGCACCAGCGGACGCCGAGCGCCGCCGCCTTGCGTGACGCGCTGACCGCCCTGCGACTCGACGCCGGTGAGCCGGCCGATCCGTACCAGATGGAGTACGCCGCATCGCCGTCTCGGCCCGGCCATGTCGGCACCGTCGACGACCGGTCCGTCAGCCGGCCCGTGGGGCATAGACGGCGGAGTGGTGGCGGCGGCCGGGATGTCCGGCGGGACGACACCGTCGAGCCGGCCGCCCCCCGAGGCGTGTCCAGGGTGTTCCTGGTGATCGTGGCGGCCTGTGCGCTGGTGCTGGCGACCGGGGCGGGGGTGGTCATCTACGATCACTTCACCCGCGCGCCAGAGACGGACCAGACCCCGCAAGCGACGGGAACGACCGCGCGGAAGACCCCGGCGGCTGCCCGGGTCGTCGGCGTGGAGACCTACACCAAGGGATGCCCCGCCTCCGCTGTGCGCGGGGCGAACGCGTCGTGCGTCAGGGACTCCGAGTGCTGGGCCGGCCTGGTCGTCTCCGCGGGCGACACGACGGCGAGGCGGCTTGGTTGCGAGGAGACCCATTCCTGGGAGACGTTCGCGATCGCCCCGCTTCCGGCCGACTCCCTCACCTACGACCAGCGTGATCTGGCGAGACATCCCCTGGTGAAGAAGGTCTGCTCCACGGCCGTCCTGCTGGCCACGCGGTACGGCGCGGCCAAGAACATCGCCGGCGACAAGTGGCTCGCGGATGTGATGCCGCCTTCGTCGGCGCAGTTCGATGACGGCGTACGGGTCTACCGGTGTGTCGGTGCCCTGGCAGGTGCGGAGAGCTCCGGCTCTGTCTTCCGGCCTTCCTCATGAGAGGCAGACTGGTACTCGTCACCTTGGCGGCGGTGCTGACATCGGCCGGATGTACGGCCGGCTCGCAACCGGTTTCTGATGAGACCCACGCGGTGCAGGCGAGCGGCACCCCGGTCGCCACCCGCCCCAACCCGTCCGATGTCCGGGGTGTGCCACGTCATCATGTTCATGGTCCGACGACGGCCTGGGCGTCGATCTCGACGAGCATGACTTCATGTGGCAGTTCGACGAACACCGTGGTGCGGCATGGCTTCGGGCCGTCCTTGACGTGCTCTTCGATGAACTCGGCGTAGACCTCGTTCATCGCGGCGAAGTCCGCGCGCTGGGTCAGGTAGACACGGAACATCACCACGTCGGAGACCTGAGCTCCGCCTGCTTCGAGGATGGCGCGGACGTTCTCCAGGGTGCGGCGGGTCTGGGCCCTGACGTCGCCTTCGTGGAGGTAGGCGCCGGTGGCCGGGTCCTGGGGTCCCTGGCCGGAGACTTGCAGAATCGGTCCCTTGCGCACGCCCTGGGAGAAGACCCAGGCGGGTGCCGGGGCCTGGTCGGTGCGGATCTCGCGCGTCGGGATCGCGGTCTGGCTCATCGTGGGTGCTCCTTGTGGGGAATGGGGGAATGGTGGGGGGGTGCAGGTCAGGCGAAGGGCGGACCATGCTGCGTTGTCGAGTGCGAGGTGGCGGTCGAGGGTGTCGCGGGTCGGGACAGCGGGGACATCCTCCCGGGTGCTGAGCGTCGCGGCGGCCACGAGATGGCCCAGGCGAAGTCCGTTCGCCGGGGTGCCGCCTTCGAGGAGTGCTGCGAGGTAGCCGGCAGCGAAGGCGTCGCCGGCTCCGACGGGTTCGACGACCCGCGCGGCGGGGGTGGGGACGAAGGTTTCCGCACCGTCGGCGTTGTACGCCGTGGCTCCGTGCCCGGCGTCCTTGACGACCAGCACTGGGCGGGGGCCGAGCAGATCGCGGACTTCTTGCGCCGTGCGGGTGTCCCACAGGGTCTCGGCTTCGTCGCGTCCGACGAACACGAGGTCTGCGCCGCGGGCCAACTCCAGCAGCAGCGGAGCGGCCTCGGCCGGGCGGTGCCGCCACAGAGCCGGGCGGTAGTTGACGTCGAAGGAGATGACCGGAGCTGGGACGGCCCGCCGGGAGATGATGCCGGTGACCAGCTCGGCGCAGCTGTCCGAGAGTGCGGCGGTGATGCCGGAGAGGTGCAGCACCCGAGCCCGGTGCAGCAGCGGAAGGCCCGCCAGATCAGGATCCATGGCGGTTGCCGCGGAGTCCCGGCGGTAGTAGTAAGTGCCGGTTCCTTCGGGACCAGTGTCCTTGAAGTAGACGCCGGTCGGCCGCACCGGGTCGGTCTCGACGGCGGAGACATCGACGCCGCGGGCGGTGAGGTCTTCCAGGACGCGCCGTCCGAGGGGGTCGTCGCCCACTCGGCCCAGCCAGGCGGCGCTGTGCCCCAGGGCGACGAGAGCACAGGCCACATTGGACTCCGCTCCGCCCACAGCCAGCGCCAGTACTCTCTGGTGTGCGAGAGGCCGGGCATCTGGGGGGCTGAGAACGGCCATGGTTTCCCCGATGCACACCACGTCGGTTTTGGACGCGGAGCCGGAGGGCGCGTGGGGAGAGGCGGGTGGGATGAGCACGAAGGTTCCTTCTGCGGGTACTCACAAAGAAGTGTCGGGACGGAAGGAGTGCCTCTCACGTGTCCAGGACACGGTGCAGGAACTGCTGGGTGCGCTGTTCCGTAGGACTGCCGAAGACCTGCTCAGGGGAGCCTTGTTCGAGGACGACGCCGCCGTCCATGAACACGACCCGGTCGGCGGTGTCCTTGGCGAAGCGCATCTCGTGGGTGACGACGACCATGGTCATGCCGTCCTCGGCGAGAGAACGCATGACGCCGGTGACCTCACCGACGAGTTCGGGGTCGAGGGCGGAGGTCGGTTCGTCGAAGAACATGATCGCGGGGTCCATGGCGAGGGCGCGGGCGATGGCGACGCGCTGCTGCTGGCCTCCGGAGAGCTGTGCGGGATAGGAGCCGGCCTTGTCGGCGAGCCCGACCCGCTTCAGGGCGGCCCGGCCGCGCTCCTCGGCCTCCGCGCGGGACAGCTTTCTGACCTTCAGCAGGGCGAGCGTGACGTTGCCCAGCGCGGTCTTGTGGGGGAAGAGGTTGAACTGCTGGAAGACCATCCCGACGTGCCCGAAGATCTCAGGCGCGCGCTTGCGGTCGTGCAGTGGGACACCGCCCACCCACACCTCGCCGCTGTCCGCGCGCTCCAGGTCGCACATGATGCGCAGCAGGGTGCTCTTGCCCGAGCCACTGGCGCCGATGAGGACGACGACCTCGCCCGGCTCCACGTCGATATCGACTCCCTTGAGGACCTCCAGGTCACCGAAGCGCTTGTGCACACCGGACAGAGAGATCCGCGAGGTGGTCACCGCCTTCTGTTGGGCGTCGAGGTCGATCATCATCATGCGGTGACAGCCTTTCGCTCCATGCGCCGCACGAGCAGCGACAGGGGGTAACAGGTGACGAAGTAGAGGACGGCGACGGCGATGTAGGACGTGGCGGGATCGCCCACGCGGTCGATGACGGCCTGTCCCTGGCGGACGAGTTCGACGTAGCCGATCACGACGGCGATGGAGGTGTCCTTGATCAGGGAGAGGTACTGGCCGACGAGCGGGGGAAGGACGATTGCCCGGGTCTGGGGAAGGATGACGCTGGCAAACGTCTGGATCCGGGGCAGGCCCAGTACCCGTGCCGCCTCCCACTGGCCGCGGGGCACCGCCTCGATGCCGGCCCGGAAGATCTCCGCGATGTAGGCGCCCTGGTAGAGCGTCAGGGCGAGCAGGGCCGCGCCGAAGACAGTGATGCCGGGCAAGCCCAGGTAGGCCGCGCCGAAGTAGAGGAAGAGCATCTGGATCAGCAGTGGCGTGCCGCGGAAGACCTCCAGATAGCTGCGGGCGAGCTGGGCCAGGACCGGGATGCGGCTGGTGCGCACGGCCGCGACGACCAGCCCGAGCAGGGTCCCGGTGGCGATCGCCGCGAGCGAGAGCAGTGCAGTGGCCCACAGGCCGGAGACGTACAGGTCACGGTTCGACCAGATGATCGACCAGTCCATCAGACCTCCGTCTCGACGGGGCGCGCGGAACGCGCCGGCAGCAGCCGGCGTACGGCACTGAGGGGACGGGGCCGCTCGGAGGGACGCAGTGGGGGCTTGAACGCGACCCGCCCGACGAGTCCCGCCACGAAGACGACCGCGTTGGTGAGGACCAGGTAGAGCACCGCGGCGATGCCGAAGACCTGCACGGTCAGCAGCGTGCGGGAGTTGATGACCATCGCCGTGCCCGTCAGCTCAGGGACGGAGATGGCGGACAGCAGCGACGAACCCAAGATGATCTGCACGAGCTGGTTCACCACTGCGGGGTAGACGTTGCGCAGGGCCTGCGGAAGCACCACATGCGCGAACGTGCGCAGCGGGCCCAGGGCCAGTACCCGTGCGGCTTCACGCTGACCGCGTGGGACGGCCTGGATGCCGGCGCGGAAGATCTCGGCGAGGTACGCGCCGACGTTCACGCCGAGGGCCAGCACTCCCGCCTGCACCGGGCTCAGCCGCAGACCGGCCGACGGGAGCGCGAAGTAGGCGACGAACATCTGCAGCAGCACCGGCGTGTTGCGCATGACCTCGACGTAGACGGCGGCGGGCGCACGCAGCACCGTGTAGCGGGATCTGCGGGCCAGGGCGCCGAGCAGGCCGAGGACGAGGGCGAGCGCGAAGGCCGCGAGCGAGAGCTTCAGGGACAGCCAGGCCGCGTCGAGATAGGTAGCCCAGTCCCGGAGGGCGTAGGTCCAATCAACGAACATGGGACTCCTCCATGGGGCGGCGGCAGGGCCGCCGCCCAACCGGGACTCAGTAGGACGGGTTGAGCGGGAAGACTCGGTCGACGCCGAACCACTTCTTGTAGAGGGTGTTGGCCTGCCCGGAGGTGTTGAACTCCCGCAGCCACGTGTTGACCCACTGCAGCCAGGTGGCGTCGCCCGGCGGAACGCCGATGCCGTTGTACTCCAGCGGCACGACGGAGTCCTTGGTGACCTTGAGGGAGGGGTCCTGCTTGGCCTGGAAGTTGAGGAAGTTGGAGTCCTCGACCATGGCGTCGGCCTGGCCCTGCTTGACGGCGAGCACGGCGGCGGAGGAGGTGTCGTACTCCTGGATCTTCGCCTTGGGGTTGCCGGTCTTGACCGCGTCGCCGTTGGTGGATCCCTTGGTCACGGCGACCGTCTTGCCGCCGAGGTCGTTCAGGGTGGAGATGCCGCTGTCCTTCTTCACCAGCATCACCTCACCCGCGACGATGTAGGGGTCGCTGAAGGCGACCTGCTTCGCCCGCTCGGCGGTAGTGGTGAAGTTGCAGACCACCGCATCGACCTTCTTGGTCTGCAGGTTGGGAATGCGGTTCGCGGACGTGGTGTCGATGATGTGGACCTTGACACCGAGCGCAGTGGCCATCGCGGTGGCAACGTCGACGTCGAAGCCCTGTGGCTTGTTGCTCTGGTCCATCGAGCCGAACGGCGGAAACGTCAGGCAGCTGGCGACGTTGAGGGTGCCGCGCTTGATGACGTCCTGGAGCGTCGAGGACTGCTGGTTCGCAGCCGAGGTGCCGCTGCTGGACGTGCAGGCGGCGAGGGATGCGGCAGCGGCCACACCGATACAAGTGATCATCAGAGCGCGGGTACGGTGACGAAGTCTCATCACGTGCATTCCCTTCCGGGAGGGTTGAGGGCGAGCCTGGGCGACCGGAGAAGGGAAGATCACCATCGATGGCCTGCTACGTTATGCTATGCAGAATGGCATTCCACATAATGTTGGGGAGATTAGCCCGGCTGTCCCGCCGCCGTCAACGGTCGATTTCAACATATGACACTTCATCTTGCTATGCAGTACGGTAGGGTGCCGGTGGTCCCCGCAGTGGACCCGTGATCGCCCTCGCAACGCATCTCCCCAGGAGGAACCGGCGTGCCTTCGCTCGACAGCGCGAACCAGAACCCTGACATGCCCGGGACCCGTCGCAACGCCTCGACATCCCTGCGACGTGCGCTGAGCATCCTGATGTACCTGGCCGAAGATGACAGTCATCCGCAGGGGACCTCGCTCACCGACCTCGCCACCGGTCTCCAGATGAGCAAATCCACCGTGCTGCGGCTCCTCGCCCCGCTACGCGAGACGCGGCTGGTGGACCAGGATCCGGAGAGCGGCCACTACCGGCTCGGGCCGGAGAACGCCCTGCTCGGGCAGCTCTACCTGGAGCGCCTCGACATCCGGCGCACGGCGTCGCCGCTGCTGCACCAGCTCGCCCAGGACGTGCGCGAAGCGGTTCACCTGGTCAGCTTCGATCCCCCCGAGATCGTCTACATCGACAAAGTCGAGAGCCCCCAGGCCGTCCGCATGCATTCCCGGGTCGGCGGGCGCCAGCCGGCCTACTGCACCGCCACCGGAAAGGCCTTCCTCGCTCACGCCCCAGACGATGTCGTCGCCAAGGTGATAGCGGCCGGCATGCCCGCCCGCACACCGGCCACCATCACCTCGCCCGATCAACTGCGCGCCGAAGTCGCCCGCATCCGCGAGCGCGGCTACGCCATCGACGACGTGGAGAACGAACTCGACATCCGCTGCGTGGCCGCACCGGCTTTCAACCACAGCGGGGCCGTCGTCACCGCAGTCAGCATCTCCGGCCCGGCCTCCCGCGTGACGCACGACCGCCTCGAAGAGATCGGAAGGCAGGTCATCAAGACGGCGCAGGCCCTGACCGACCGCCTAGGCGGAATTGCTCCGACATCTCAGGCTTAGGGATCGGCTCGTAGGGATCAGCGAGGAGGCGGGATGGGCCCGCGACACGTACTCGTCACCTTGACGGTGCTGACAGTGGCCGGATGTACGGCCGCCTCGCCCACCGGGCTCGACCAGCCCAGCCCTGCTGAGACCCCCTCGGTGCGGGCGAGCGGCACCCCGGCCGCCACCCGCCCCCAGGGACGCTGGCGGGTGGTCTACCGGCAGAAGGGCCTGGACTACGGGGCCGACTTCTTGGACATCACGGCCACGAGCGAGCGCGACGCGTGGGCGGTCGGCGAGCGGACCTTCGGCACCGACGGCCACGAGGCGTTGCTGGTCCGCTGGGACGGCAAGCGCTGGCGACGGCTGGCGAAGGAGCTGCCGAAGCAGGCCCGGGACGTCACGCTCACCAAGGTGGACGCCTCCGACCCCGGCAATGTGTGGGTCATCGCCGAGGACAAGGAGGGCGGCGAGTCCGGACTGCTGCACTTCGACGGCCGGCGCTGGTCGTTCGTCCCCGATCCGGTGGACACCTCTGACGAGGCCGCGAGTCCGTCCGAGGTGATCGCCCTGGGGGGTGGGCAGGCGTGGACGTTCGGCGACGGGTGGGCGCGGCACTTCGACGGGCGACGCTGGACCAGCCAGGCGATCCCCATCGTCACGCACGCCGCCTTCGCCCGGTCGCCCCAGGACATCTGGGCGGTCGGGGAGGCGGACCCGGTGCCGGACGACGCGTCCGCGCAGTCGGAGCCCGCCGTCGCCCACTTCGACGGCCGGTCCTGGCAGCGGATGCCGCTGCCCGCGCCGTCGCCGCCCGGCTCGTTCGAGTCGCGGCTCGATGCCGTGCTGGCCGTGGCCGCCGACGATGTGTGGGCGGTCGGCGGCTACGAGACGGGGGACGGCACGTTCCGGCCGCTGTCATACCGGTGGAACGGCACGGCCTGGCGAGCGGTCGCCCTTGACGGCGGGCGGTTGACCGGGATCGCCCGCGACAGCGGCGGCGTGGTGTGGGTGGCCTCCCATCGGTTCAGCTCCGAGCCCGGGAAGGACACCTACCGGCTGCTGGCGGAGGCGGGCGGGCGTTGGTCACGGGTCACCCCCGCCGCCCCGGTGACCACGATGACCGCCCTCCCCGGCGGGAAGCCCCTGTGGGCGATCGGCCAGAACGCGATCACCGAGTATCGCTGAGACGGGGACGGCATCAGGCGTCTCCGCCAGGCCGCCCACCGGGGCCTCGGCTCCTACGCGCGGCTCAGCAGGACCGGCTCGGTGATCGGGGACTCGTGAGTGCCGAGGACGGTGCAGGCGTGGGCCCCGGCGGTGGCGCCGAGCCGTACGCACCGCTCCAGCGGCAGCCCGCGGAGGCTGCCGTACAGGAAGCCGGAGACGAACGCGTCGCCCGCGCCGTTGCTGTCGGCGACCGGGCCGGGCAGCGGCGCGGCCGGGAAGGCGCGCAGCGGTGTGTCGCGGGTCAGGACCAGGCAGCCCTCGGCGCCGCGCGTGCAGACGACCGTGTGGGCGCGGCCGCGTTCGATGATGCCTGCCATGGTCGCGGCCGGGTCGGCGAGCGCGGCGGCCGAGAGGAAGACCAGGTCGGAGCGGTAGGCGAAGTCCTGGTGGTAGTCGTCGACGCCGTTCCAGTCGTGGAGGTCCGTGGAGACGGGCATGTCGAGGTCCGGGTACACGTGGCGGCAGAAGTCGGTGATCGACACGTGCGCGTGCCGCGCTTCGACACCCGTGTAGAGGTGGCGCGGGAGCCGCTCGCCGGGCGTGGCCCTGGGGTCGAACAGCGAGGTGCGGCGGCCGTCCGGATCGACCAGCAGGACGCTGCGCCGGGTGCCCGCCGCCGCCGGCGCCCAGGCGAAGTCGAGGCCGCGCAGCGCGTCGCGGATCAGCGCGCCCTGCGGGTCGTCGCCGATCAGGTCGGCGAACGCGACGTCGAGCCCGAGCGCCGCGCAGCCGAGCGCGACACCGGCGCCGGTGTTGCCGATCCGGTCGATCACGGGCGGCACGGAGTAGGTGTCCTCGTACGGCAGGGGCAGCGCGGGCACGTACACGGTGGTGTCGACCCCGGCACCACCGAGGACGAGGACGTCGCGGATCATCGATTCACCAGCGGGCCGGAGCCCGTGGAGCCGCGGACGACCAGTTCGGGCTGGAAGACGAGCTCGACGTGCTTGGCGGGAGCGCCGTTGACCTCTTCGAGCAGGGTCTGCACCGCGGCCGTGGCCATCGCGCCGATCGGCTTGCGTACCGTCGTCAACGGCGGATCCGTGAACGCGATCAGCGGCGAGTCGTCGAAGCCGACCACCGACACCTCGCCCGGCACGGCCAGCCCCTTCTCCCGGCAGGCGCGGATCGCCCCCAGCGCCATCAGGTCGCTCGCGCACACGATGCCGGTGCAGCCGCGGGACAGGAGCTGCATGGCCGCCGCCTGCCCACCCTCGACGGAGAACAACGAGTGCGCGATCAGCTCGTCGACGGCGCTCGTGCCGAGGAGCTGGGCCATCGCCTGCCGGTAGCCCTCGATCTTCCTGATCACGGGGACGAACCTGCGCGGCCCCAGCGCCAGCCCGATCCGCTCGTGCCCGAGGTCCACCAGGTGCTGCACGGCCAGCCGCGCGGCGAGCCGGTCGTCGGGCGAGATGAACGGCGCGTCGATGTGCTCGCTGTAGCCGTCGACCAGCACGATCGGCAGCCCCCGGTCGGTGAGCCTGGTGTAACGGTCCATCCGGGCGGTGGTGTCGGCGTGCAGCCCCGACACGAACACGATGCCGCTCACCCCGCGGTCCACCAGCAGTTCGGTGAACTCGTCCTCGGGCGCGCCGCCCGGCAGCTGGGTGCAGAGCACGGGCGTGTAGCCGTGCTGGGTCAGCGCCTTCTCGATGGCCTGGGCGAACGCCGGGAAGATCGGGTTGTCGAGCTCGGGCGTGACCAGGCCGACGAGCCCGTTGCTGCGCTGCCGCAGCCGGGGCGGCCGTTCGTAGCCCATGAGGTCGAGTGCGGCCATCACGGCCTGGCGGGTGGCGGCGGAGACGCCCGGCTTGCCGTTGAGCACCCGGCTGACCGTGGCCTCGCTCACCCCGGCCTGGGCGGCGATGTCGGCGAGGCGCGCATGACCGGTCATGGCCGCCACTGTACTTTCCACCGGGCCGCCGGCTGTGGCGCGCGCGGGTCGTCACCGCCGGCGAAGCCGCGCCTGCGCGCATGATAGGCCACGGCCTCGCGCCACCCCCTGATCATGCTCCGTAACCCTAGACGGTCCCGACCATGAAAGCCCTTGCCGCAAGTTTACGCAAGCCCTTCCAGGGCCCTGTTTTTCCGGAAATTTTCACCAGCGGATGTCCCAAACCCATGACCGAAACGCGATTAGGCAGAGATCTTTTATGACAAGGGTGGACATGTGACGTTAAGGCGCGATGTACTACCCCTTCAATCAGCCCCGTCACAGGTGACACGTGCGCAAGGTGTTGGGCCCATGAGCTCGGTCGTTCTCGACAAAGTGACCAAGGTGTATCCGGGTGACTACCTGGCAGTCGACCGACTGAGCCTGAAGGCCGAAAATGGCGAGTTCCTCGTTCTGCTCGGACCCTCGGGCTGTGGCAAGTCCACGCTACTCCGGATGATCGCCGGGCTCGAGGAGATCACCGAAGGGGACCTCTGGCTGGACGGGCAGCTGGCCAACCACCTGGCCCCGCGTGACCGCGACGTCGCCATGGTGTTCCAGAACGGCGCCCTCTATCCGCACAGGACCGTACGCGGCAACATCGCCTTTCCCCTGGAGATCGCCAAGTCCGACCCGGCGCAGGTGCGCGAGCGCGTCACCGAGCTGTCCAAGGCGCTGCACATCGACGAGACGCTGGACCGCCGCCCGGGCACGTTGTCCGGCGGCCAGCGCCAACGCGTCGCGATGGGGCGGGCGATCGTCCGCCAGCCCAAGTTGTTCCTCATGGACGAGCCCCTGTCGAACCTCGACGCCGGCATGCGCACCGAGCTGCGCATGGAGATCTCCGCCCTGGTCAGATCGCTGAACGTCACCACCATCTACGTCACGCACGACCAGGTCGAGGCGCTCACGCTGGCCGACCGGATCGCCATCCTCAACCGCGGCGTCCTGCAGGACGTGGGCACCCCGTCGCAGATCTACAACGACCCCGCGACGGCGTTCGTGGCGGCGTTCCTCAACTCGCAGCAGCTGAACCTGCTGGCCGCGAGGGTGCACACGCCGCAGAACCAGTACGTCCTGCTCGACTTCGGCCCGCACCGGCTGACGATCCCGTGGAGCGATCCCCGGGCGTACGCCATCTCGCAGCACACGGGCGGCCAGGTGCTGGTCGGCATGCGCCCCGACGGCCTGGCGCCGGTGCCCGAGTCGTACGAGGGGCCGTCGTTCTTCGGCCGCGTGCGGGCACTGGAGTACCACGGTCACGAGTGGCTCGCCTACATCGAGTGCGGCATGCCCGCCGTACCGGTGCCCGAGCCGCCGGACAGACGCGCGAAGACCAACGGTGACAAGAACGGGTCCGGCGGGCTCGGCGGACTGGTCCGCCGGATGTTCTCCTCCCGCGACGAGGAACGGGAGCAGCAGGAACAGGTGGGGCAGAACGTCGGCAGCGGCACCCACCGCCGCTCCGACATCATCGTCCGCCTGGGCGGGCGCCCGGCCTGGCGGGCCGGCGACGCGGCCAAGGTGGCCGTCGACCAGGCGCGCCTGATGATCTTCACCCCGGACGGCGCCCGCATCGACCCACCCCGCCGCTGACCCCCTCCCCCGTGCGGGGGAAGGCAATGGCTCACGGTGGGGAAGCCACCCGTCGCCGCCGTCGGCACGCTTGGTGGCATGACTTACTGGACTTCTCGTTGGGCCGGTTACGCGGCGATCGGCTGGACGCTCCTGTACGTGGCGTCGAAGGTGCACTTCGCCGTCGAAGGGCGGATCGGGGTCACCGGCGGCCCGCGCGTGGCCGCTGCGGCCTACCGTGACTACGGGCCTGGCGAGGTCGCCCAGGCGCAGTGGGCCAACGCCGGCAGCGGCCTGCTCATCGTCCTGCTGATCGTGATCTCTCTGCTGCCAGTGCGCCGCCGGTTGCCACGCGTGGCGCTGCTCGTGCTGCTGTGGGCATGTGTGGTCATGGCCGGGGCGGGCGCGGTCGGCATGCTCGGAGGGGTGGCATTCACTGAGCGCGGCGGCGCGATCTTCGGCGGTTACTGTGCCGTCTGGGCGGCCCTGCTGATGATCGCCGCTTTCGGGTTCCAGCGCCGCACCAGACCGGCGCGCGTTCCGCTTGTCGAACTCGGTGACCCTCGGTGACTTCGAGGTTCTCCGGTACTAACCAGGCGGAGCGGCGGCCTCCCCCGTTCGGTGGAGATCGCTTTCGGCCGGCAGGATCCCGGCCACCAGCGCGCTGAGCGCGGCCAGCGCCTGCTCGGCATCGACCCGCCCCGGCGCCAGCAGCCACTGCTGATGGATGCCGATCCCGGCGCCGATGATCGCGACGGCCAGCGCCTCGGCCGACACCCCCGGCGGAAGCGGCAGCCGTTCCAGCCAGCGCCGACAGTGCTCGCGCAGCGTGTCGTGGATCTCGACGTAGCGGCCGCGGATGGGTGAATCCGGCTCCAGCGCCTCGACCAGGAGCGTGACGAAGAGCTTGGTGGTCGGGAGCGCGAACATCGCACCGGCCGCCAGGTGCAGCTCTTCGAGCTTCGCCTCCGGCACCTCGGTGAGGCTGTCGCGGACCATCGCCACCGAACGTTCGAGCACGGCCAGCAGCAGGCCCTCCTTGCTGCCGAAGTGCCACGGGATGGATCCCCTGCTGATCCCGGAGCGCTGGGCCACGTCGATGAAGGTCGTCTGCCGGTAGCCCTTCTCGGCGAACAGCTCCGCCGCCGCGGCGAGGATCAGCTCGCGGCTCTCGCCGCTGGTCTGCTCTCGTCGTGTTGTCACGCCCACCTCCCCTATGCTAACAATCATATTCTATGTTGGCTGACACAGAGACGGAGGCCACCTGCTCATGAGACTCCCGGACACCGCCCACACCTCACACCCCTGGCGGATCCACGCCCTGACACCCGACTTCCGGCTCGAGGACGTATGGGAGCTGCCCACCCCCGGCGGCCCCGACGACCTGGAACGTCTGGTGCGGCAGATGGTCACCGGCGAAGGCCGCTTCTCCGGCGCCACCCGGGCCCTGTTCGCGCTGCGCTGGAAGATCGGCGAGCTGCTCGGCTGGGACCGGCCGGACACCGGCGTCGGCGTACGCGTGGAGACGTTGCGCAACCGGCTCCCCGCCGACCTGCGTGCCGCTCCGCCCGCCCCGGACCCCGTCGCCGTACCCCTCACCTCGGTCTATCTGACCGACACCGAGTGGGCGGCGGAGCTGGCCAACAAGACCGTGCACACCGTCATGCACATCGGCTGGGTGCCGGACTCCGCCGGCGGCCACCACGGGCAACTGGCCGTGCTCGTCAAGCCGAACGGCCTGTTCGGCAGGGCCTACATGGCCGCGATCAGGCCCTTCCGCCACCTGATCGTGGACCCGGCATTGATCCGGCTGATCGGCCGCGGCTGGCAGAGGAGTGCGGCATGAACGTCGGAATGATCGCCAGCCACTATCCGCACGCCTCCCACCGGGAGGAGTTCATCGCCCGGGTGCACCGGGTCGCCGAGGTGTTCCGGGGCACGCCAGGATGCCTGTCGGCCGAATGCTGGCTGTCCGACGACGCGGTGATCTCGATCGTGCGGTGGGAGTCGGACGAGGCGTTCGCCACGTCGCTGGCCGCGGTGCAGGAGGCGGACCTCGATCTGGCCTATGACGAGCGCGAGGTACGGCCGCGCGAGATCGTTCGGGTCGTGGCCGGCTAAGAACCGTTTCCGAAGCGGGGCTCGTCGGTCGTCGCCTCACCAGGCCGGCGCGGTGCCGACCGTCACCGCTGGGCATCCTTCCGCGGGCGACAGGTGAGCCCCGGAAAGGATGCCCGCCATGCCTGTCACTCGGTCTCCCGGCCGGGTAGCCACCGCGGGGCGACGCGCGACCTTCCTCCCCTCTTGGCGTCAGGCTCGGGCATTCCGTCCAGGTGGCGGCGCATCCACTGTGCGAGGATGTCCGAACTGGCTCCGAGCAGCGCGGCGATGGCCGCCCGCCCCTGGCATCGAGGGGGCGAGCGGCCTTTTCGTTTGCCTGCTCATGCGATGCGGGCCGCGACGATGCGATTCTTTGGGGATCGGCGGGTGATGTGTCCGGTCTGCTACCGGCCGCTCAGGGGCAACGCGGTGATCTCGAGGTGGCCGGGAAGCCTGCGGCTCTTCATGTCCGCGACAGGATGAGCGGATGGCGTTAGAGGCCGAACATCGGACGACACGCTGTCATCCCGTCAACCGTTACGGGGTGCCGGTTCTGCTGAGTCCACTTCTGCCTGGTGAGCCGTAGACGATCGGACACGAGGGCCTCGTCATCGCGGGCGTCCACCGAGACGCCGTCGTGCTCGTAGCCGAGCTTGCGGGACACGCCCTGAGAGGCGTGGTTGTCCTGGAACACCTCGGTACGCGCAGCACGTGCGTCGAGGTGGTCGAAGGCCAGGGTGAGCAGGCCGACCCGAGCCTCGGTTCCATAGCCCTTGGCTTGGTGCTCGATGCCCAGCCACGAGGACGTTGTGACCTCCCGAACGACGAGGAAATCGCGTGCTCGAAGCGTGACCACGCCAAGCGGTTGGCCGTGGTGGAAGACCCCGAGTCCGAGCTGCCACGCTGCCACGCTCCATCCTGCGAGCTGGCTCCAGTGTCCTTGGAGCACAGACCGGACGCGATCCTCGGGACCGCCGTCGGTCCACGGAGTCAAAAACGGGCGCTCGTCTGCCCGGTGCACGCCTTTGCCTGCCAGATGTGCGAGTGCCGCCAGTTCTTCCTCCCGAGGCAGGCGGAGTTCAAGTCGTGGGGTGAAAATGGTCAGGCCGTATTGGGGCCACAGGTCAGAAAGCACGGGCGGGATCATGACGACTAAATCCACGCCACGCAACTGAATTACTGCCCAGATCAGGATTGTCATCGGCATGTCAGTGCCTCGCCATTGGGTGCGCCCTTGCCCCCTTGAGTCGCGGTGCCGCGAACCACGGCCCGCCAGGTCAGACGCAGGTTGCCAGGAGCTCCGCGAGACGCTCCGCCAGGCTGTCTGTCCCAGCCGAGCGTCTTGCGAGGTCGAGAGTTCAGCTCGGCGGCGACGGCGTCGAGCTGGGCGCGGGTGTGGACGGATAGGTCGGTGCCCTTCGGGAAGTACTGGCGCAGCAGCTCGTTCGTGTTCTCGTTGGAGCCGCGCTGCCAGGGGCCGGCCGGATCGCAGAAGTAGACGGGCATGTCGGCGGCGACGGGTTCTGGCCGATCTTGCTCGGTTTGGGGCGGGGCCGGCGGGCGTCGGCGCGGGCCTGGGCCGCGTGCGGGCGGTACTGGCCGCCTGTGGGGTGCCGATTGCGGCGGATCTCCCGGCTGATGGTCGAGGGCGCACGGCCCAGTTCGCGCGCGATCTCCCGGATCGAGGCCTTCTCCCGCACTCGGTCGGCGATGTCGAGCCTGATGCGCGGTTGACCAACCGGACCATGGTCCGTATTGTTCTCTTACAAGCGGACCGCAGTCCGGAAAGGGGCAACTATGAAGCCGATCCTGCACATTTCCGCCTCCCCCAGAGGAGCGGAGTCGATCTCGCTGGCCATCGCCTCGACCTTCGTCGAGGAGTACGTCGCCACGCATCCCGGGGCGCAGGTCGACCACTTCGATCTGTGGGATGGAAGTCTGCCGGAGTTCGGGCCCGCCGCGGCGAAGGCCAAGATGACCGTGTTCGGAGGGGGTGTGCCCGACGGAGAGGAGGCGGCGGCCTGGGAGGCGGCCGTGCGGGTGTTCGAGTGGTTCGACGCCTATGACCGGTATCTGTTCAGCGTGCCGATGTGGAACTCTGGCGTGCCGTACAAGCTCAAGCAGCTCATCGACGTGGTCAGCCAGCCGGGCATGGTGTTCGGGGTGGATCCGGAGACCGGCTACCAGCACCTGCTGAGCGGGAAGCGGGCCGCGGTCGTCTACACCAGCGCGGTCTGGGGGCCGGGGGTCGGGGCGGAGTTCGGGAGCGACTTCCAGTCGACGTTCTTCGGCGGGTGGCTGCGCTGGGCCGGGATCGACGACGTTCAGGAGATCCGGCACCATCCGACGTTGACGGGGTCGTATGAGGATGAGCGGAAGCAGGCGGACGAGCGAGCCCGAGAGATCGCCAGGCGCTTCTAGCGAATTTCCGCCGATCGGCAAAAGGGTGCACTCCCCCGCCCTGCTACATATGACCCGATGGCCACGAGGGGCGCCATCGGCCGCTGACCCACCCTTCAGCCCCCAGACACTGATGACGCTGAACTCGCCCTCAGCGCAGGTGCGGCGGATGCTCTCCTGGGAGGGCGGCATGAGGAAGTGAGAGGTCTCGACGTCCGCGAGAAGGACGTCGGGATCATCCACTTCACGCCAGTAAGAGATGGCGATGATCTTGGTTTCCTTGGCACGGACGCCAACAATCACATATGAGGGCATTCGGGATCGGCGCCTTGACTCGGTGTGGCTGCGGCATCACGCTCAGGTGATGTAGAAGTTCGTACACACTCGAAGGCCAGGAGCGGACCATGGCGCTACGGTTCTGGGGCAAGGGTGGGAGTCACACCGACAGTTGCCCCTCCGTTCACAGCGACGACTCCGACGGCAGTCTCGTGATCGTAGGCTGGCCTGTCGATGATCCCGAGATACTCGCGAAGATCCGCGAAGTGGCTCATATCGAGCCTCACGAGGCGGCCTTCCGGGTACCGAAGGAGCTGAAGAAGGCCCTATGGGAGGCGTGTGGCGGCCATGATCCAAGTTCTGACTGACTTGTTCGAGCAGACGGAGCGCTCGGTGACGCACCTGGAGCTTCGGGACACCTACGGCACCTCGCACCCGGACTTCCAGGACTGGGCGGACGGAGTTCCTATCGCGGGCATCGCAGGCCGAGGGCGTCTCGACGCCTGGAATGATCTCACCAGGTTCCACGTGGCCCGTGGCGTCGTCTTCCGGCGAGCCAGGGTCATCTCGGTTCCTCCGAGCGACTACATCCGCTTCGAGCACGCGATCACGCCGTGGTCGAACCTGGCAGGCGGTGAACAGGTCCGCTGGCTGGAGAGACCGAAGGCGCGGGACATCCCTGTGTCTCCCTGCGACTTCTGGCAGTTCGACGACCACCTGGTGTGCTGGGTCTACCAGTCCGGGCACGGCGAAAAGGCCGGCTACGACCTCTCCGAGGACGCTGCCGAGGCCAAGCTGTGTTCCGCGGCCTTCGAGGCCGTATGGGAACGGGCGACGGACCACCAGGAGTTCGCGCTGCCTGCCTGACAAACCGACCCGCACGTGGCTACCTCACCGTCCTCAAGCGTCCAGGATGCGCGCAAGGCCATCGCCGCCCGGCTCCGCGAGATCCTCCGAGATGCCGGGCTGACGAACCGCGCCTTCGCGCGGCAGTCCGGATGGGAGGAGTCGAAGGTCTCTCGTCTCGTCACTGGGCGAACCCCGCCCAGTGACACGGACATCCGCACCTGGTGCCAGATCTGCGCGTCCCCGGAGGAGATTCCGAACCTCATCGCGGCCAGCCGCAACGCCGAGAACACCTACATCGAATGGCGCCGGGTTCAGCGCAGCCAGAAGCGCATGCAGGAGCTGGGCAAGGCCCTGTTCGAGAACAGCAGCCTGTACCGCTTCTACTCCTCCAACCTCGTGCCGTGGCCCTTGCAGGTGCCGGCCTACATGCGGGCGATCATGACGCGCTTCTCGGAGTTCCATGAGGTCCCCGTCCCGGACATCGAGGAGGCCGTGAAGACGCGGCTGGCCCGCCGACGTCTCCTGGACAGTCCCAGCCGTCGCTGTGTCCTGATCATCGAGGAGTCGGTGCTGCGGGACCGCCCCTTCTCGGACGTCATCATGCGTGAGCAGCTCTCCCACCTGCTGATCGGCATGCACCAGCCCAACATCTCCCTCGGAATCATCCCCAGCGGCGTCTCCCGGGTGCAGAAGGTCACCGAGAGCTTCCTCATCTACGACGACTCCACGGTGGTGATCGAGCTGGTGTCGGCCATCGTGAACCTCACGCAGCCGCGCGAGATCGGCCTGTACGTGAAGTGCTTCGGGGATCTGAAGAAGGATGCCGTCTTTGGGAACCCGGCACGGGCCCTGATCGACTCCGCGCTTGAAGCGCTGCTGGACTGAAGTCGCGTAGAAACTTGTACATACTCGTTGGGCCGCCGATCGCGCAGAACCTAGCGTCGATGGCATGTCACCGAAACGTGCTGCCGAGCCCCGCCAGGCCCCGCACAACGGGGTAACCGCCGATACAGCCAGCCAGCTGTATGAGGCGCTCGGGCCTGTGCAGCGGGAATTGAAACGGCGGCATATCCCGTGTCTGAGGGTGTCGATGATCAGCCTGGAGTTGTGGGGACGGCAACCGCTGGCATTCCCCGAGTACCACACGCCCGCCATCGAGGTGTGGGACCGACAGGGGAAGATCGTGGCTGCCATCACGGTGAGCGTTGATTTGAGCCACTTCTGCGTGGCCCTCCCTTCGCAGCAGAGCCGACCTCATCTTGTACCTGCCCAGGCTCCCGAACTGGTGGCAGCGCTCATTCCTGGCTATGACCGGGAGGGGCTGTGAGTCTGGTGGCGAAGACGGGCGAGGCCGGGTTTCGCTATCCGTACGTGATCGGGTGGACGGGGGAAATCCAGACTCACCCGTTGAAATGGATACCGCACCGTGGCGGTTTCCAACTCGGCTACGCCATTCCGAGTCGTGGCGACTACAACAACGGCGTCTTGCGGCTGCGGCAGGGCAAGAAGATGACGGGACGGCCCGACTTCACGTCGGTGAACACCAGGCGGCAGTGGCGTTGCATGGATAATCGGCTATGCCAGGTGTGCGCTTGTTCGGCGGTAGACGCAGAGACGGGTCGGATCTGGTGGTTGCTGTCATCTGACTCCGGTGATGGTGGCGACGGCTATACCAACGCACCGCCGACGTGTCGGGGGTGTATTCCGGAGGCGATCGCGCAGTGTCCGCACCTGCGGCGTAACGCCGCAGTCTTCACCGTGGGCAACTGCTCGCCGTTCGGTGTGCGAGCTGATGTGTTCTTGCCCTACCTGCCGCCGCTGGTCCCGTACGAGCGCAACGTGGTGCTCACGTTCGACGACTACGACATGTGTAACGCGCTTGGCCGGGAGTTGCTGATGCGACTGCATGACGTGCAGCCGGCTGCCCTGATCGGTGATGCTCGGGCCTGGGACAGGCCGTAGGAGTCGGTGCCGGTCTCGATGGCGTTGCCGCCACGGTCAAGCAGCCGGCCCGGCGAAGCGTTTTTGGGAAGGCGGTCCGAGCGGAGCGAGGCCCTTCAGGGGGCGGGCGCCAGCCCGCCTGGAAGGACGTCCGGAGCGAAGCGGAGGGCCGTTGTGGGCGGGCGGGCATCAAACAGCCAACCACCCAAACGGGTAAGGGGTGGGAAAAAGGAACGCCCGGAGCGAAGCGGAGGCCCTTTGAGGGTGGGCAGCGTCAGAGGCGGCCCGTCGTAGCGTCCAGGGCGTACACCTTGCTGTCGGTGCTGCCGACGTACACAAGCCCATCGACCACCACGGGACTGGACCAACTGATGTCGCCGAGGGTGGTGTGGCTCCAGCGCACCCTGCCGGTGGTCGCGTCCAGCGCATGAACCTTGTCGTCGAAGCCGCCGATGTACACCACGCCGTCGGTCACCGCTGGACGGGCGTCGATCTTTTCGCCGGTGGTGTAGGTCCAGTGCACCCGGCCAGTGGTCGCGTCCAGTGCGTACACCTTGCCATCGGTGCTGCCGACGTACACCACTCCCTTGGCCTCCGCAGGGCTGGAGAGGACGGCGGCGCCGGTGGTGTAGGTCCAGCGCACCCGGCCAGTGGTCGCGTTCAGGGCGTACACCTTGCCGTCGCCGCTGCCGACGTACACCATTCCGCCGGCCACCGCCGGATTGGAGTCGACGGCGCCGCCGGTGGTGTAGGTCCAGCGCACCCGGCCGGTGGCCGAGTCCAGCGCGTACAGTTTGTCGTCGTCGCTGCCGATGTACACGATTCCGTCGGCCACCGCCGGGCTGGAGAGGATGGCGCCGCCGGTGGGGCGGGTCCAGCGCGCGCGGCCGGTGGCCGCGTCCAGGGCGTACACCTTGCCGTCGCGACTGCCGACGTACACCATTCCGCCGGCCACCGCCGGATTGGAGTTGACTTCGCCCTTGGTCGCATGGGTCCAGCGCGCGCGGCCGGTGGCCGCGTCCAGGGCGTGCACCTTCTTGTCGCGACTGCCGACATACACCATTCCCTCAGCCACTGCTGGACCGGAGTAAACGTGGCCGCCAGTGGTGTAGGTCCAGCCCACCCGGCCGGTGGCCGCGTCCAGCGCGTACACCTTGTGGTCGCTGCTGCCGATGTACACGATTCCGTCGGCCACTGTCGGGCTGGAGATGATGAAATCGCCAGTGGTGTACGTCCAGCCGATCGCGCGGGTCGGTGCGCTGGGAGCGCTGGATGCGGCAGGCGTACTGCCGACGGAGCCGGGCGTTTGCGGCCCTCGTGAAGCCAGCAGCAGGCTGGCGATGACGACAGCAGAGGTCGCGGTGGCGGTCACCGCGATTCTCCATCCGGTCCGTGCTCGTGACTGAAGGGCGGCGCGACCGGATTCATGGGGAGGTGGAGTAGCCCATGAAGAGGACGCCTGGCCTTGGGAAGCCGGGTTGCGGGTGAAGACGAGCCGGCCGGCGGTGTCGGTGCCTCGCTGGTTGGGCTCCGGCAGGCCCCGGCTGTGGAGACGCTGGCGCAGATGCGGGTAGAGCAGGTCCAAGGTGAGCCACATCGGGCCGTCGGGCAGGCCGGTGCGGACCAGGTCCAGGAGTTCGCCGGTGAAGGACGTGCAGGCGTTGGCCTGCCGGCCCAGCGGAGGAACATGAGCGGTATGGTCGCTGGCCGTCAGCGTGTAGGCGCCACGGATGCCGGCGCTGTCGGCGACGCCCTCGGCGGACAACGCCTGGACGGCACGGCCGGAGTAGCAGCAGTCCAGGATCACCACTTTGACCCGTGCGGGGCTGTCCAGCAGCGCTTGACGCAGGCGTTCGTACTCCAGGCCGGTGACGTCGGGATCGCCCTCGTCGGTGCCGGTCAGCGGCAGGCACAGATGCCCGTTCTGCAGGATGATCCCGTGCCCGACGAAGTACACCAGCAGCACGTCGGTTGTGTCGCGGGCCAGCCGCCGCAAGGTCCGCACCAGGCCGGCCACGTCGGCGGGGTTGGGGATGAGGGTGATCTGCTCGGCCGGCCAGCCGCACAGGTTGGGGTCTGTCAGGACTTGGTGCAGTCCGTCAAGGCTGTTGGCCGCAGCGGGTAGCGGGCGGAACGCCTTGTCGTCGTACGCCGAGACACCGATCAGGATTGCCCGGGAGCGGGGGTGGTCAGGCGAGCGGGGCGCCTCAGGACTCATCGGGCGCCCGCAATACTTGGCGCAGCAGCGGCGCGATGTCCTGGTCCTTGACCCGCCGGGCGTCTAGCTTCACCTCGCCGGAGGCCTTGACGGTGATGGTGACGTCCGCCCGGCGGGTGGCCAGCCAGGTGGTCAGCGCCCGTGACAGGGCCGCGACCGCGCCTGCTGAGCTGAGTGCCAGGACGAGCGTGTCCAAGGCCCCGCCCAGCTCGTCCTCCGCCGCGGGCCTCCGTACGACCTTCACCGTCCCGGCCAGCGCCCGCTCGCTGGTCAACCATTGCCACAACGCGGCGAACTCCGCCGTCTCATCGCCACCTGTGAGCTGGATCTGTGTCTGCATCAGCCGCCCCTCCACCGATGGGACCATCGCTCCAAGCAAAGCAGGGGAGGGAGTTCTGCGCTGCGGATTACCGCAAAGAGTGACCAACTGACAACAAACCGTCAACGGCCGCAACGCCTTCGCTAAGACCGCCGACTACCAACGTCCCGCCACCGGGCATCGAACCCGGCGAACAGGACGCCGATGAGTTTCAGTCGCGGCAGCGGTCTCACTTTTGAATCGACTGGAAGGAGTGGTTCCGGTGGACCTGTACAGCGTCGTGTGCGTGCGCGACCGGGTGACATCGCAGAAGTGGTTCGAGGCGTTCTTCAGGCGGCCGGCGGACGAGATCATCGGCGAGGAGTATCTGTGGCAGGTCGGTGAGAACGCGTGGGTCGTCATCGACGACCGGCCCGTGCGGGCCGCACGGGTGGGTGGCACCATGATCACCCTCGGCGTGTCCGACCTCGACGACATCCTGGCCCGGCTGGCCGCGCACGGCATCGAGCACGAACCCGTGGAAACCTACGGCAACGGCGTGCGCCACGTGGAAGTCCTCGACCCTGACGGCAACAGCCTGTCTCTCGCGGAGGCGCCCGCCCGGTGATCCTTGCTTGCTGCGCTACGTACGGTCTGGACGGGCGAAGGCCGGAGCATGTTCGGGGCGGGGCCCGAAGCCGACGAAGCGGGCGGGTATCTTGCGAAGCCCCGGGAACGCGCGGGTGAGGAAGAGCATGGACTTCGGCGGGCCGGAACGTTTGCCCGCGAACTGCTTCTCGAACATCACCCGCTGCAGCAGCCGCTGAGCATTCTGCACGATCACGGTGGGGCGATACCTGCGCCGTTGCACGGCCGCGAGATCTGTGAGGGTGACGGTGTGCCGGCGCAACGGCTCGGCCAGGAGGGTGCCGGCCGCCACCGCGTCCTGGATGGCCAGGTTGATGCCCACTCCGCCGGCCGGTGACATGGCGTGCGCGGCGTCGCCGATGAGCAGCAGTCCGTCGAGGTACCAGCGCTTGAGCCGGTTCAGCCGCACGTCGAGTACGTGCACGTCGTCCATGCTCGCCAGCCCGCCGACCCGGTCGGCGAAGTCCGGCCGCAGGTGGGCGATGCGCTCTCGGAAGCGCGCTGTTCCTTCGGCCCGCAGTCGCGCGTCGGCGCCTTTGGCGGTGAAGTACGCCACTTGGTAGTAGTCGTCGCGGGCCAGGGAGATCAGTGCCTCGGGACCCCGGGCGACCGGCGTCACGCCGGCGGGCACCGCCCGCTCGTCGGCCGGCCGGGGCAGGCGGAACCACCAGACGTCGAACGGTACGCGGAATTCCTTGGGCGTCAGGCCCGCGTCGCGGCGCAGCGTGGAGTGCCTGCCGTCGCAGGCGACCGTCAGCTCGGCGCGGATCTGCCCGTCGCGGCCGTCCGCCGTACGATACCGGACGCCGGTGACCTTCTCGCCGTCTCGTAGCAACGCGGTCGCCTCGGTGTTCATGCGCAGGGTGAAGCCGGGCTCCTCGTCGGCCGCCTTGGCGAGGAAGGAGAGCAAGTCCCATTGCGGCACCATCGCGAGGTAGTTGTACGGCTCCGGCAGCGCTTCGAAGTCGCCCAGGGTCACCATGCTCCCATCGGGCGCGGGGAGCGACAGGTTGCCCAGGCGGCTCTGCGGCAGGGCGCGAAAGCCGTCGCCGAGGCCGAGCTCGTCCATGAGCCGGATGGTGGCGGGATGCACGGTGTCCCCGCGGAAGTCGCGCAGGAAGTCGCCGTGTTTCTCCAGCACGGTGACCTCGATCCCGGCCCGGGCCAGCAGCAGGCCCAGCATCATGCCGGCCGGGCCGCCGCCGCACACCAGGACGCCGGTGCTTTCGGTGATCGTCATGACTGTCCCTTTCCGCGTAGTCCGTACTGGATGAACAGGGCGATGACCACCAGGCGCAGGGCTACGTTGGCCCAGATCGACGGGTCCACCGCGGCGCGGGCGAACGCGTACGCCTCGACCGCGGCGGTGCAGGCGTGGAACACGATCATGGTCCGCGTGAGAAGACGCGCCGCCTCGGGGTCCCGCAGGCTTCTGCCGGCGAACGACAGGAACGCCACCGCCAGTTCGGCGGCCCCCAGGAGGTAGCACACCAGGTAGTCGTCCGGCGCGACGCGCACGCCTACGGCGCCGGGAATCAGGCCGGGCGCGGCGATGAGCACCACACCCGCAGCCAAGGTGACCAGGGCGTGGAGGGTGAGGAGGATGCGGAGGTTCACCTCGGCTCCCGTAGGCGGGTGAGGGCGGACTGCCGGTCGTTGAGTCGCGGGTAGGGCTCGCCAGGGACGGGCACGCCGAGGAAGTCGCATAACGGCTCCCAGCCCTGACCGGTCTCGTAGATCAGGACGCGGTCCGCGGGGAGCGCCCCGGTGACGTCGGCGGTGTGCCGCCGGAACATCTCCACGGCGTGGCTCTCCGCAGGCATCGGGTCGGCCGGTGTCGTGCCGAAGGTGTCGCGCCAGATGTGGTCCAGCAGCGGTCGCATGCCGGTGACCACGGGCTGGAGTTCGGCAGGTGCCGCGGCGGGGTCGTGCAGCAGCGCGAAGACGGTGTCGCGGAGGCTGACGTACCAGGCGTGGGGGTCGCGCACGGTCAGAATGACCTTCGCGTCGGGGTAGGCCCGCGCGAGCGGGCGCCAGAAGTAGGCGCTCGGCCAGTCCACCGCGGCCTGGTAACCCCGCAGCAGACCCGTCCAGTCGACCGGCTCCTCGAGGGCCTGCCGCCACCGCGGCGCCTGCTCTGGATGGGCGCCGATCTCCTGCATGTGGTGGCAGGGACCGAAGCCGAGCAGCTCCAGCGCCGCCTTCAGCGACGTGGTCCCGGTACGCGGCAGTCCCGCGCCGATCACGCTGATCATCCGTACGCCTCCTAATTCATCAGAGGATGAGACTCTTATGGAGACAGTACACATATGAGGGTCATACCGGAAGCGGTACCATCGCACCTCGTGGACCGAAACCTCGTGGAGGCCGCGCTGGCAGCCGCCGAGCAGCACGGCAAAGACGTGGCCGACCTGCCGCTGAGCGCCATCGCGGCCGCCGCGGGCATCTCCCGCAGCACCCTGATCAGAAGGCTCCACGGGTCACGGGCACAGCTGGACGAGGCGGTCCGGGAGGCCGGAATCGACCCCGGCGGGCGCCCGCCGGTCCGGGAGCGGGCCATCGAGGCCGCAGCCACGCTGATCGCCCGCGACGGGCTCGGCGCGGTCACCATGGAGGCCGTCGCGGCCGCCGCGCGCTGCTCCCCGACCAGCCTGCACGCCGTCTTCGGCAACCGTGATGGCCTGCTCGCCACCATGTTCGACCGGTACGTCCCCGTGCCGGATCTGGAAGCGCTGGCCGCCGAACCGCCCGAACGCCTCGAGGACATGGTTCACGCCGTCTACGCCGCGCTGGCCGAGGCGTTCGCCCGCGAGCCACGGGTGCTGCCGGCCATCTTCGGCGACCTGTTCACCCGTCCCGACGGCACCGCCGCCCGGATGCTCAAGGCCAATCTGCCCAGAATGTTCGCCAGTCTCAGCACCCTGCTGACCACACAGATCCAAGCCGGTCGGCTACGGCCCCTGCCTCTGCCGCTCCTCATCCAGCTCATGATCGGCCCAATGGCGGGGCACATGCTGCTGCGTCCCGTCCTGCAGGACGGGCTGGGGGAAGGCCTGCCCCCTGTGGAAGCGGTCGCGCGGACCTTCGCCGAGGCGTTCATCCGCGCCACCGCCCCCTGAGCCTGCCACGGTTCAGCCCAGGTAGAAGTCCCTGCGAGCGGCCACGAACGCCTCGATCGTCTGGGCGGGTACGTCCGTCACCCGTTCGACGTCGTCGGAGGCGCGGTCGTAGCGGTTCTCGCGATGCAGCCGGGCCATGGTGGCGATGTGCTGTTCGGTGTGCGGCGGCAGGCCCGCCTTCGCGAGCACCTCGGCCCGCCACCGGTCCAGCGGCACGTCCACATAGGACACCGGACGCCCCAACGCGCGTGAGAACTCCTCGGCCATCTCCGTCATGTCGACCGTACGTGGCCCGGTCAGCTCGTAGACGTACCCGATGTGCGGAGCCGGGTCGCGGAGTACGGTGGCGACCACCCGGGCGACGTCGTCCGCGGCGATCGGCGACGTGCGCCCAGCACCGAACGGCAGCGCGATCGTGCCGTTCTCCCGGATCGATCGCGCCGCCAGCGTGGTGAACAGCGGATTGTTGAGGAACGTCGTCGGCCGGATGTGCACCACCGGCAGGGCCGACCAGTTCAGCATCTGCTCCGTCAGCCAGTGCAGCCGCTGCTGGTGCGACTCCGCGGTGCTGGTGGCGGTCATCTGCGACACCGTCATCTGTGACATGTCGACCAGGCAGGCCAACTCCCCCTGCTCCCGCGCCACGGTGGCCACCACGGTCGCCGCCAGCAGCTGGTCCGGCGACACGGGCATCCCGAAGTACATCCGCCCGACACCCTCCAGGGCGGGCGCGACGGTCTCGGGCCGGGTCAGATCGCCGACGACCACCTCCGCGCCGAGCGTACGCAACTCAGCCGCACGATCATCGTCATGGTGGACCATCGCGCGCACCGGTACGTCCCACGCGCGCAGCTGGTCGAGGACTGAACGGCCCACGTCACCGACCCCGGCGATGAGAACAAGGTTGCTGGCGGCCATCGGTCGATCTCCTTCTGCGTAGCCGAGTACCCGATCAGCAGGTGTACCCGCGCCCGAGCGTCACGAGGTGAGCGAACGCATCCTGTTTGGGTCATCGGCGTGGCAAGCGTCTGCCTCGTCCCCGAACGCCCGGACCTCACGGTGGGCGACTGACTGTGGCCTGCGGCAACGCTCTACTCTGCGGCGCGTCTCACTCTGCTCGCGACACCGACCTGCTCGCCCCGCCCCGGCCCGTCAGGTGCTGGGTCGGACAGGCGGGCATCAGCGCGTTCAGGGCCTGCTGTTCGGCGGTGTCGATACTCAGTTCTTGATCGCGGCCCGCTCGGCGGCATTTGTCTTAGCGCTTGATCTTGTCTCACAGGTTTGGCACATCTGCGTCGAGGCCGGGGTGTCCCGCGCCTCCTACTACCGCTCGCCGGCCACCGTCGTCGCTGAGGAGCTTCTGGCGGCCCGGCGGTCGCCCGGCCGGAGGTCGCCCGGCCGGAGGTCGAGGAGTTACGCGCGGAGGTCGCCCGGTCGAAGAAGGCCGAGCGCGAGCTGCGTTCGGACAAGGCCGCCGATACCGCGAGCTGACCGACACGGTGAACAGCCGGTGAGCGGGTGGTTGGTGCTGGGATGCCTGCCTGGCCGATCGGACGCGACCATCCAACTACTTACTGTCACATTGTCGTTACTGATAGTGACTGATCGTCGCGGTGTTGAGAACATCACTTTGGCAGTCCGTAGTCGATCAGTTACACAAGGAGGATGTGTTGTTGAAGACACACCGAGGTCGCGGCACACGCGGCCTCATCAGGACCACCCTGGCATCGGCCCTGCTGCTCAGCTCCTGGGCGATGAGCGGCCTGACCACCGCAGCCACCGCCAACAGCGCCCAGACCGCAGCTCTGCCGGCCACCTACCGGATCACCAACGTCGCCTCGCACAGCACGCTGCGCGCCTACACCGCAGGCGGGGAGGTCTTCGTCTCCAGCACCCGGGAAAACCCAGGCCCGTTCGAACTCTGGACGATCAAACGGAACGAAAGCGGCTACACGCTCCAGAACGTCGGCCTCGGCATGCTCCCAATGTCCGACAGCTACGCCGCAGCGCGGCAGGCAACGGAAGGGGAGGCCGTCACCACCAGCCGCAACGCCGGCACCTGGTCCATCGCGCCGGCCGGCGAGGGCACCTACGTCATCAAGGTTCCCGGCGAGGACCTGCTCTGGAATGTCGAGCCTCCAGTGGTCCCGCGAGGCGAAGTGAAACTGCGCGGCGCGAACGGGTCCGACACCCAGCGCTGGACCCTCGTCCCAGTAGCGGAATGAAACGTCCGCGCACCCTGCCCTGACCCCCCGTCTTCCAGCTACCCCTGACGAGCTCTGGCCCGCCCTCTCACACGAGGAGGCGGGCCATTGTCACGCCAGACCCAGGAACGCTCTGCCGATCGCTCACGCATGAGACACAGAGGATTGAGACGGCTTGACAGATCACATAACGGCATACCGGCGGCGGTGCCGGTGTCGATCGTCTCCCTCGAGGTGTGATCTCTCTGCCGACGTTTCCACCAGGCCATGCGGGCGCTGCCGGGCATGGAGGGAAGACACCCGGATGCCAGATGACCCGGCGAAGCGTTTTGGGGAAGGGGGTCCGAGCGGAGCGAGGTCCTTCAGGAGGCGGGCGTCAGCTCGCCTGGAAGAACGTCCGGAGCGAAGCGGAGGGCCTTTGTGGGCGGTCAGTGGTGACCAAGGTGGGCGGACAAGCGGTCGGTGGTCTGCAGGAGGGCGGCGGCGCAGGCGTCGGCTTCGGTCATGAAGCGTTCGGCCGGGCCGCAGACGCTGATGACCGCCGTCGGCCGGCCATGGTGGTCCAGGATGGGGGCCGCCACCGAGGCCGCGCCGCTCTGTCGTTCGGCGATCGACATGGCGTACCCCCGGCGGCGGATGAGCGTCAGGTCGGTGCGCAGGCGGTCGGGGTCGGTGACGGTGGCGGGCGTCAGGCTCTCCAGGGAGCGGTCGAGATAGCGGGCGATATCCGCTTCTGGGAGGAACGCCAGGAACGCCTTGGATGATCCGCCCGCGTGCAGGGGATACGGCACGCCGAGCGAGACCGACATGATCACCTCTCGCTCGGGTGTCGCCTGGTCGATGTAGACGCGGGTGTCGCCGGTCCTGATCGACAGGGTGGCGGTCTCACCGGTGAGCCTCGACAGGGCGGGCAGTTCGGGCGCGGCCAGCCGGCGGACGTCGATGCGGTCGAGGTAGGCCAGGCCGAGCCGCATCGCTGTCAGCCCCAGCGAGTAGCGCCTGCTGTCCTCGTCGAGCACGACCAGCCCGCGGCTCCTGAACGACGCCAGCACCCGATGCACCGCCGCCTTCGACATGCCCAGACTCTCGGCGATCTCGGTGACGCCGAGCGTGTCCGTGCCCGCCTCGGCGAACCGGACGAGGATGTCGGCGGCCCGTTCGACGGTGGCGGCGGTCTGGCTGGGCATGGTGCGCCTTTCGCGGCGAATCGTGTGTACTGTCGGAAACAGCATTCCTACTATTGGAACACAAGGAGCCGTCGAATGTCGCTGTGGAAGGCTCTGGAGGGATCGCGCGTGCTGGACCTGGCGCAGCCGATGCGCAAAGGCATGCCGCAGTCCCCCAACCACCCGCCGTTCCGGATGGCGCTGGAACGCCGGCACGGCGACCTGGTCAGGCCCGACGGCGGCTCGGCCGCCAACGAGATCATCGTCACGGGCGGCCACGTCGGCACGCACGTCGACGCCCTCGCGCACGTCTCTCAGGAGGGTCTCCTGTACGGCGGGCGGCCCGCGGCCGAGGTGATGTCGCACGCCGGGTTCAGCGACATGGGCATCGACGGGTTCGAGCCGTTCGTGGGCCGGTGCGTGCTGCTCGACGTGGCCGCCGTGCACGGGGTGGCCACGCTGCCCGCCGGGTACGAGGTCACCCCGGACGACCTGGAGCGTGCCGCCGGGGAGCTGGAGATCCGCGCGGGCGACGCCGTACTGGTCGGGACCGGGTGGTCGCGGCTGTGGGAGTCGGGGGACGACTTCGCCGGTCAGCGGAACGGCGTTCCGGGTCCGGGCGCCGACGCCGCCCGCTGGCTGGCCGCCCGCCGGCCGCGCGTGGTGGGGGGCGAGACCATCGCGTTCGAGCACATCGCGGCGGGCCGCGGCCATGCCACGCTCCCCGTGCACCGGATCATGCTGGTGGAGTCGGGCATCAACATCGTGGAGACGATGCGGCTGGCCGAACTGCTCGACTCGGGAGTACGCGAGTTCCTGCTGGTGCTGAACCCGCTGCCGATCGTCGGCGCCACCGGCGCCCCGGTCCGCCCGCTCGCCGTCATCGCCTGATCAGGGAGCGGACTTGACCACTTTTGTGCAGCGGCTGGCGGAGTTCGCCGTGGATTGCCGTGATCGGGGCGTGCCCGCCGAGGTACGCGACGACGTGACGGGCCGGGTGCTCGACGTGCTCGGCAACTGCCTGGCCGCCTATGCGGAGCCGGAGGGTGACGCGGGCCCCGCCGTGCTGCGGGCCGTACGGCGCTGGCAAGGCAGCGGGGAGGCGACCGCGATCGGGAGCGGCGACCGGCTGCCCGCGCCGTCGGCGGCGCTGGTCAACGGCACGCTGGCGCACGCGCTCGACTATGACGACACGCATCTGCCGTCCGTACTGCATCCGAGCGCCCCCGTGGTGCCCGCCGCGCTGGCCGCGGCGGAGGCCACGGGCGCCTCCGGCGAGCGGCTGATCGCGGCCGTGGCGGCCGGCGTCGAGGTGTGCAACCGGCTCGGCATGGCCTCCTACCTGCCGGAGGCCGGCAACTCGCTGTTCTTCGAGAAGGGGCAGCACGCCACGTCGATCTGCGGCACCCTCGGCGCCGCGGTCGCGGCCGGGCTTCTGTACGGCTTGGACGCCGACGGCATCGCGCACGCCGTCGGGGTGGCGGCCAGCATGGGAGCCGGCCTGCTCGAGGCCAACCGCACGGGCGGCACGATCAAGCGGGTGCACTGCGGCTGGGCCGCCCACTCGGGTGTCACGGCGGCCGTGCTCGCGCTGGAGGGCTTGACGGGGCCGCCCACGGTGCTGGAGGGCCGGTTCGGCTTCTTCCAGGCGTGGCTCGACGGCCGATTCGACGCCGAGGCGCTGCTGTCGGGCCTGGGCGAGCGGTGGGAACTTCTGCGTACGGTCTACAAGCCCTATCCGACGAACCACTTCACCCACCCGGCCATCGACTGTGCCCTCGCCCTGCGCGCCGGCGGCCTGTCCCCCGCCGACATCGAGTCCGTCGAGCTGGGGGTCGCGGCTCCGGTGCTGCGTACCATCGCGGAGCCCCGGGCCGACAAGGTCAAGCCGAGCTCGCCGTACCACGCGAAGTTCTCGGGACCGTACACGGTCGCGGCGGCGCTGCACGGCGGCGGCGGGCTGGGGCTGTCCCTGGACGACTTCGCCGCCCTCGATCCCGAACGGCTGGCGCTGGCCGAGCGGGTGCGCTGCGTGGCGGACGAGCGGGCGACGGAGATCTTCCCGCACGCGTTCGCGGCCGTGCTGCGGGTACGGCTCCACGACGGCTCGCTGCTGGAGCACCGGGTGGACTCGTCCCGCGGCGGCCCGGAACATCCGCTGACGCCGGAGGAGCTGGCGGTGAAGTTCCGCACGAACGCGGGGCGGGCGCTGGGCCCCGACCGCGTGTCGGCCCTGGTTACGGCCGGGCGCACCCTCGCGGAAGCCCTCACCGTGGCACCCCTCCTCCAACTGACGATCGCCTGACCGCGCCGGAGGAGCAGTGCCGGCGACAAGTAACGCCGAACGGTCCTCTGTGTGCCAAGGACGTGGCCTGGCAATCAGCGGTCGCGGCTGAGGAGCTGGCATATCCGGTCGGCGACGAGATGTGGCTGCTCGGCCTGGATGAGGTGCCCCGAGGCGACTTCCTCATGGCACCCGTCGGGCAAGCTCTGGGCGTAGCGGCGCTGATGCTCGCGGATGGCGGCGTTCTGGCGCTCCCGTCCTTTGGCGGCGCGGGCCGCGGACAGCACGATGGTCGGGCATTTCGGGAGTTGGGGCGGTCGGGCGCGTAACTGCGGGATGGCGGCGGCCACCATGTGCATCTCCCGCCGCGTCTGGGAGACCCCGGCAGGGGTGAAGTCCTCCGTGAGCATGGTCTGGTAGGTGCCGGCGGAGAACAAGCGCCGGACGTTGCCGCTGAACAGCCGTGCCAGGGGACGGAAACGGCTGAGCGCCTGCGTCACGGCCAGCATACGGTCGATCTTCTTGGTGGTCTGGTCCCAGGTGTCGTACACCGGAGAGGTCTCCGGTGTGGGGTCGACCAGCAGCAGGCCCCGTAGCCGGGATCCCAGGTGCTCGGCGGCGCGGCGGGCGACCAAGCCGCCCATGCTGTGCGCAACGAGCACGAACTCGCCCGGGACGACGGCCTGGGTCATCTCGACCAGGTCGGCGGCCAGGTCATCGATGCTGAGCTGCCGGGTGGTGCGGCCGCTGAGAGCGCGCCCGGCGCGGTCGTAGGCGACCAGCCGCGCCTGGTCGGTCAGCAGCGGCGGCACCGGGTCCCAGCAGGTCCGGCCGCAGCCTCCGCCCGCCTCGAAAACCACCCAGTCCTGCCCCTGCCCGGACTCCTCTACATAGACGTGCCGGCCGTTCACCGGCACCGTCCGCCCTGGGATCTCGCGCACGCCGATCACCTCCGACTCAACGTTTTCATTTTTGATAACGGTATCGCATGTGAAATTGTTTGGCCATGGACCCTGTCGAGCAGCTGTTGCACCCGGTCCGGCTGCGCATCGTGCACGCCCTGTCCGCAGCGGACACTCTGACGATCGCGCAGCTGTGCGCCCGCATGCCGGAGGTCCCGAAGATCACGGTGTACCGCCAGGTCGCACAACTGACCGAGGGAGGGTTCCTGGAGGTGGACGGCGAGCAGCGGGTACGCGGCGCCGTCGAGCGCCGCTACCGGCTGCGTCAAGACCGGCCCACCATCGACGCCGACGCGGCCGCCTCGATGTCCCTCGACGACCACCGCCGGGGATTCGCCGCCGCCATGGCCGTCCTGATCGCCGAGTTCAACGCCTACCTGAACCGCGACGGCGCCGACCCAGCCGCCGACTCGGTCTCCTATCGGCAGGGCACCGTGTGGCTCAGCCCGGATGAGCTCACCGCGATGACGGCCGACCTGCTCGCGGTCCTGCGCGACCGGCTGACCAACACACCCGGCCCCGGCCGCGCACCGTACCTCCTCAGCGCGATCTTGTTCCCTGCCGAGCAACCGCCGCCGCCCGGAACCAGTCATTAGCCGTGCGTCGCCCTCGGCCACGCGACGGCGCCACCCATTGTCCGAGGGCGCCTGCTGTGGCTCACTCCTTGCGGAGACGCACGCCGTGCTCCGCCACCTCCGCGGACTCCACCATCTCGGCGCGGTCCGCTGTCTTCGAGCGATCCGAGGTCGCTGTTTCCGGCAACGCCGTCTCCTGGAACGCGGCCTCTGAGGACACCACCTCCGAGGGAGCCGGCGACATCACCTCGCGCGGGTCGTGGAACGGCGGCAACTGCGCGGGTTCCTCGCGCTGAGCAGACCCCAGCGAAGCCGCCTCCTCTCGCGCGGACACCTCATGAGAAGACACGTCGCGGGCGGTTTCTCCCTGGGAGGTCGCGGCGGGAGCCGGCTCCTCCCCCGGCGCGACGTCACGGCCCATCCGGTCGAAGAAGCGCAGCAGCTCGACCGGCAGCGGCATGATCAGTGTCGTCGTCTTCTCCGCCGCCACCTCGACCACCGTCTGCAGCAGGCGCAACTGTAACGCCGCGGGCGTCTCGGACATGATGGCCGAGGCGTCGGCCAGCTTCTGGGCGGCCTGGAACTCCCCGTCGGCGGTGATGACGCGGGCCCGGCGCTCGCGTTCGGCCTCCGCCTGCCGAGACATCGAGCGCTTCATCGACTCGGGCAGCTGCACGTCCTTGATCTCGACCCGGTCGATGTGGATGCCCCAGCCGAGCGCCGGGCTGTCGATCATGAGGGCGAGGCCCCTGTGCAGCTCTTCGCGGTTGGACAGCAGGTCGTCGAGCTCGCTCTTGCCGATGATCGATCGCAGCGACGTCTGCGCCACCTGTTCGACCGCGAACAGGTAGTCCTGGACCTCGATCGCCGCCCGCAGCGGGTCCTGCACCCGGAAGTAGACGACCGCGTCGACCCGGACCGAGACGTTGTCGCGGGTGATGCCTTCCTGAGTGGGGACCGGCATGGTGACGATCTGTACGTTGATCTTCTTCATCCGGTCCGCGAACGGGATGAGGAAGGCCAGTCCCGGCTCTCGGACCTGTCTTTGAGCCCGGCCGAAGCGGAAAACGATGCCCCGTTCGACCTGGTTGACGACCCTGACGAAGCTGAAAGCGGTCCATAAAAGGATCACGGCGAGGACGGCGAAGAGAATGCTGCTGACCATGATGGTGTCCCTTCCACATCGAGCGTAGGCCGGTTATGGCGAGGCGGTCCACCGCGGCCCGTCCGGGGTGTCCTCGACGAGCACGCCGCCGCTGAGCATGGCCGCCCGCAGCGCGTCGGCGTCCCCATAGCGGCCCTGCCCGCGCAGGTCGTCGCGGAACGACAGGAGGGGCTCGACGAGAGAGCGCAGGTTCGCGGTGGTGGACACCTCGGCCAGCCGGGCGATCAGCAGCCGCAGCAGCTCCCTCGCCTCGTCGACGCCGCCCGCGTCCTCCTCGGTGTCGGCCGCCCACTTGACCAGCTCCGCCTCCAGGTCGAGCACGGCGCGGGCCGCTGCGACCAGGTCGGGCTCCGCCGCCGCGCACTGGAAGCGCCGCTCGCACGAGCGGGCCGTCTCCTCCAGGGTGATCTGGGCCGGCGCCGGAGCGGTCGCGGGGCGGGGCGGCGGAGCGGCCGCGGCGCGGCCGCCTTCGGCCAGGTGGCGAAGCTCCCCCAGGTCGATGCGGGTGCCCGCGGGCAGAACCACCTGCGAGCCCGGACACCGTACGGTCAGCCCGCCGCGGCCCGCGACCTCGACGGTCTCGGCGTCGAGGTCGAGGACGACCGCGGTGTGCTCGTCGATGCCGAGAACGGCCGTGCCGGGCGGCAGCTCTCGTTCCATCCGGGACAGCCGCCGCTCGCCCAGGTAGCAGTAGCGGGTGTCGTGGGTGCCGCCTTCGGCGTTGTCGAAGTGCGGGATCAGGACCGCGCGCAGGCCGAGCGCCGCCAGCAGGTCGAGGCCCTCGCGCCAGTGCGGCTCGGCGCCCACCTTGTAGATCTCGTAGACCGGCACCGTCGCGAGCCCGGCCGTGCAGGCGGCGGCCGAGGCCAGCACGGTGACGCCCTGGCGGGCGCGGACGCGGGCTCGCAGGTCGCCCGCCGTGGGCGTGGCCGTCCAGCGGTCGAGCGCGTACGTGGGACTGCCCGGACCGGAGAACACCCAGTCGGCTCCGGCCGCTCCGGTCGCCACCTCGACCTCCAGGCCGACGCTCCGGGCGAAGTATCGGCGGGCCCGGGCGGAGATGTCGGCCGCGTTCTCCTGAAAGGCGTAAGGGGTGTCGAGCAGCACGGCCCGGGCGCCCGCGCGCAGCCGCTTCGCGGCCGAGCGGTGGACCTCCACCATGGTCGGGCTCGTCTCGCCCGAACCCATGAGCACCAGCAATCCGGGCATGCTGTCCGCCTCTCTCTTCACGCCCCACCGACCGTCAATCAGTGCGATCTGATCGCTTTTGCACATGACTGGCAGTAAGTTGTGGACGGTGACGGGAAGACACGTGGTCTCGGTCGAGACGCTCATGCTACGGGCGAGCACCGACAGTAGGTGGGCCTATCGGCGGGCCACCACCCTGCCGGGCCCCGGAGAGGCTCCCGACCAGGCGGCGCGGCGCGTCTGCGGAGTCGCGGCCGACGCACCCGCGACCGTCGTGCACTCCACGAGCTGGCGTTACCGGCCCGACGGAGAGATCGTCCTCACGTACGCGGTATGCCCCGATCCGGAGCCCGAGTTGCCGGCCATCGAGCTGCCCGCCCTGGAGATCGTCGGCGGCGACGCGCCCGCGACGCCCGCACCGGACCGGATCGAGGTGGCGAACGTCGTCGCGCACGCCATCCGGCACCTGGCGTTCCTGGTCGCCGAGGACCCGGTCGTGAGGCAGGCGCTCGCCCACCACCCGGACGTGATCACGGCCCTGAACCCGGCGTTCAACCGAGCCTTCACCCCGTGGACCCAGAGGTACGCCACCGCCTTCGGCGGCCGAACGCCTGCATCGGTTTCTCGATGAAGCGGTACGCCAGGGCGCTGGCCAGCAGGATCAGCGTCATCGCCAGCACGGCCAGGCCGAGCTGCAGCGGCAACGGCGACCGACGCAGGTCGCCGCTCACCTCGACGAAGTACTTCAGCAGCGGATGGTGCACCAGGTAAAGCGAGTAGCTGATCAGCCCGAGCCAGGTCAGCACCCTCGGCAGCCGCCGGCCGCGCAACGCCATCCCGCCCGCGAACGTCACACCGGCCAGCACGATCGTGGTGATCCACACATCCGGCTCGACCCACCACCAGCCCGACTCGATCGCCCAGACGGGGGCCAACGCGACCAGCGCCGCGGTGGCGGCCACCGGCCACAAACCGCCCGTGCCACGTTCCCACCGCTGGATCGCGGTCCCGGCGAACATGACGCTCAGCACGGCCACGCCCATCCAGGGCACCCGGCCGCCGAGGATCAGCAGCGCCACCGCCATCAGGCCCAGCACGCAGGCGGCCTGCGTACGGAATCTGCCGGAGATCACGCACGCCAGCCCGGCGACGAACACCGCACCCGAGGCGTAGGCGAGCCAGCCGCCGTCCACCAAGGCCCCCGCGAGCAGCAACCCGACGATCACCGAGCCCGCGGCGAACAGCACCGCGAACAGGCCGCTCCGCTCGTGCTGCCGGGTCACGAACAGCGCGGTGACGATCAGGTAGAACACCATCTCGTACGAGAGCGTCCACATGGTGTCGGCGACACCGCCGACGCCCACCACGTCGAGCAGCATCGTCACGTGCCCCGCCACCGCCGCCCCGTCGCGGGGCACCTCTTCTCGCACCGGCACCCACCAGGCCGCCGCCAGCACCAGGGCGGCCACGGCGAGGTAGAGCGGGTAGAGCCGGAAGACCCGGCTGACCCAGAACGCCCGCACATCGCCGTGCCGCTCCAGCGACGTCGGGATGATGTAGCCACTGACCAGGAAGAACACCAAAATGCCGTAGACGCCCAGATTGAACCAGTACGGCCGGAGAGCCGGCAGGAACCAGGGCAGCAGGTGTTCGGCCACCACGGCGAGCGCCCCGATGCCGCGCAGGGCGTCGAGCCAGGCGAGGCGGGCCGGGGCAGGGGTCGTGCTGGACTGAGGTGTGGCGGGGGCGATCGACACCCGCCCCAACCTACCCGCACCCGAACCAGTAAGGCCCCGGGATTCAGCGGTGGCTGGTCAGCGGGGCGTGGTGGTCGGCGCCGGCCGGGCCGTGCGGGTCGGTGTGCACGGTGGCGGCGCGTAGTTTGGGCAGGTCGTGGATGAGGCGGTGTTCGGCCGCCACCGCCACCGCGTGCGCGTCCACGAGCGACAGGTGGTGGCTCACCAGGATGTCCACCTCGGCGTGCAGCGCGTGGCCGATCCAGCGCAGCCGTACGGAGCCGACGCGTTCGACCCCCTCGACGCCGCCCAGGATGGCTTCGGCCTCGTCGACGAGGGCCGGGTCGACGGCGTCCATCAGCCGGTGGTAGATCTCGCGGGCGGCGTCGCGCAGCACGAAGCAGATGGCGACGGTGATGAGCAGGCCGACGATCGGGTCGGCGAGCGGGAAGCCCAGCGCCGCGCCGCCCGCGCCGATGAGCACGGCGAGGGAGGTGAAGCCGTCGGTCCTGGCGTGCAGCCCGTCGGCGACCAGCGCGGCGGAGCCGATCTGCCTGCCGACCCCGATCCGGTAGCGGGCCACCCACTCGTTGCCGAGGAACCCGACCACGGCCGCCGCGGCGACCCACCCGACGGCCCGCATGTCCCGCGGATCGAACAGCCGCGTGATCGCCTCGTACCCGGCCAGCCCGGCGGAGGCGGCGATGATCAGCACGATGGCGATGCCGGCGAGGTCCTCGGCCCTGCCGTACCCGTAGGTGAAGCGGCGGGTGGCGGCGCGGCGGCCGAGCGAGAACGCGATCGCGAGCGGCACGGCGGTGAGCGCGTCGGCGACGTTGTGCAGCGTGTCGCCGAGCAGCGCGACGGAGCCGGACATGACGACGATCACGGCCTGGACGGCGGCGGTGACCAGCAGCACACCGAACGAGACGGCCAGCACGCGCAGCCCACGACTGCTGCCCTCCAGGGCGGCGTCGGTCTTGTCGGCGCTGTCGTGGCTGTGCGGCGCGAGGGCATGCCCGACCTTCGAGACCAGCCCCTTGATCCCGCGCTTGCCCTCAAGCTCATGCCCGTGCCCATGACCGTGGCCGTGCCCGTGCCCGTGCTCGGGTCCGGCTGAAGCGCTGGAATCGTGCTGCCCGGTCATGGCGCTCCTCACTTGCACGACGAATCCGCGCAAGCCACTATATGTAGTCATGTACGCACGCGACAACGTCTCAGGTGCCACCCAAACGCAAGAGCAACCCACTTCCGCGCAGGTGAACAGCGCCGTCGACGCGTTCCGCATGCTCAGCGACGCCACCCGGCTCAGGCTCATGTGGCAGCTGGCGTCAGGCGAGCTGGACGTGAACTCGCTCTCGGAAGCGGTCGGCGTGGCCCGTCCGTCGGTCTCCCAGCACCTGGCCAAGCTCCGCCTGGCGGGCCTGGTCGACACCCGCAGGGACGGCCGCCGCGTGCTCTACCGCGCCCGCGACGGCCACGTCCGCGCGCTCATCGCCGAGGCCCTCTTCCACGCCGACCACGAGGTCTCCGGGCTACCACCGCACGACTAACCTGCGGGCATCACCAGCCGATGTGGTTCTTGCCGGAGACGAGCGAGCGGGCGATGACCAGCCGCTGGACGTCGTTGGTCCCCTCGCCGATGGCCATCAGCGGCGCGTCCCGGTAGAGCCGCTCGACGACGAACTCCTGCGAATAGCCATAACCACCATGAATGCGCATCGACTCCAGCGACGCCTTCAAGGCCACCTCGGAGGCGAAGTATTTGGCCATCCCCGCCTCCATGTCGACCCGCTTCCCGCTGTCGGCCTGCGAGGCCGCCCAGTAGGTCAGCAGCCTGGCGGCCTGGATCTCGGTCGCCATGTCGGCCAGTTTGAGCTGTACGGCCTGGAAGTCGGCGATGGGCTGGCCGAAGGCGTTCCGCTCGCGGGCGTAGCCGATCGCGGCGTCGTAGGCGGCCTGGGCGACGCCGACCGCGCGGGCGGCAATGTTGATCCGCCCGATCTCCAGCCCGCCGAGCACCTGCTGCATGCCGCGCCCCTCGACCCCGCCGAGCAGCGCGTCCACGGGCACGCGTACGCCGTCGAGCACGACCTCGCACGTCTCGGTCCCCTTGTAGCCGAGCTTGGGCAGGTCCCGGCTGACCCCGAAACCCTCGGCCGCCGGATCGACGAGCAACACCGACATCCCCTTGTGCGCGGGCTCGGTGACGGACGTCTTCACGAGTACGGGCAGCGGGTCGGCATGGCGGGCGTTGGTGATCCATGTCTTGGTGCCGGTCACCACATAGTGATCGCCATCACGGACCGCCCGGGTCTGGATCCCCTGCAGATCCGTCCCGGCACCGGGCTCGGTGAGCGCGATCCCGGTACGGCGGGCCCCGGTGGCCAGATCGGCGAGATGGCGCGACTTCTGCTCCTCGGTGCCGTGGCGGGCGATCATCCAGCAGGCCAGCGAATGAGACCCGATGGTCCCGGCGACCCCCATCCAGCCCCGGGCGATCTCCTCGAAGACCAGGGCGAACGACACCATGTCCGCCCCGAGCCCGCCGTACTCCTCGGGCACCGTCAGTCCGAAGAGCCCCATCGCCTTCATCTTGTCCACGATCTCGGTGGGGTAGCGACCGGAGTGCTCCCACTCGATGGCGACGGGCATGATCTCTTTGTCGACGAACGCCCGCAGGGTCTCCCGGAAGGCCCTCTGGTCATCGTTCAGCTGGAAATCCACCGGCTCCTCCTCAGAAAAACCACGGCCGGGGCCAAGAATACGCGCGTCGAAAACCCCGGCCCCGCCCACCGGAGGAGCGTTTCCCTGGACAGACCTCAGCCCTGTACGGCGGGTGGGGTCCACCGGGCCGGCCGTACAAGAAAGGGCTTGTCGTTGAAGACGCCGATCAGCGGAAAGGCCCGCCGCCAGAGACGCCGATCGGCGGCCGACCACAGAAAAGGTCGCCCCCCAAACGCCGATCAGCGGCCGACCACAGAAAGGGCCCGGCCGCTGATCAGAAGGTCTGCCGGCAGGGAGCGGTCACCGGCCGACTTCGGAGATCGGTGTGGGGAGCACAGGGGAGAGTTTGGAGACGACGGCGACGATGCGGGCCGCGCGTTCGAGTTCGGCGCGGTGGAAATGCGGCCCCTCCGCCCGTGCGACGACCACGTGCAGCCCATGGGTGGCCACCGGCAGCAGCATCAGCCGCAGATCGTCGGCCGCCCGCGTGGCGGCCCTGAGCGGCGGCGGTTCGGACAGTGCGAACACCGCCGGCGCGGTCACGCTGGCATGGCGGACGACGTCACCCGCCAGCGCCAGCGACCACTCCGCGCCGCAGAGCCCCGGCAACGCGTCCACCAGGGTCGCGATCCCCCGCGACGGCTCCGACGCGACGTGCATCAGCAGGTCGTAGTCAGGTGCCGCGCCCGGTATGTCCTTGGTCGGCCAGGCGCCCTCGACGCGTACGCCCGGCACCGCGGAGAGCCGGTCGCGTACCTCGTCCGCGGTCACCGTCCCCGGCCAGGACACCGTGAAGTCGTCCACCGCCCGGCCCGTCTCCCGTTCCAGCACGGTGACCTGCAGGATGTCGGCGCCCAGCGCGCCAAGCGCCCGCGCGACCTGGCCCAGGCCCCCGGGCCGGTCCGGCAGCGACACCCTCACTCTGAGCAGCATGACCCGCCCCCTTTCAAGAGGCTCTCACAGTGCCCGCGGAAGGTTTCCAGCATGTTCCACGCATATGTCATGCATGCTGCGGTTATATCCAAGGATCGACCGCTAATCCGGCATTGACGATAAAGGTTCGCCCAGCGCCACCTGCGGCTTTGCGCAGGCGGCGCCCAAGAGCGTGGAGATCAGCGGAACCCGGATCAGGCGAACACGTCCTGCTGGTAACGGCCCTGCTCCTCCAGAGCGGCCAGCCAGCCCGCTCCGTCCGCACCGGTCTTGTCCCGGTGGATCGCGAGCAACGCCCGCCGCACCGCGGGCGCCATGCGCAGCCCGTCGCCGCAGACGTACACGTGCGCCCCCGCCTCCAGCAGTTCCCACACCTCGTCCGCCCGCGCAGCGACCGCGTCCTGCACGAACCGGTACGGATGCCCGGGCACCGCCGAGTAGGCCATGCTCACGTGCACCCCGTCAGCCGCCGCCCAGTCCTCCACCTCGGCCCGGTAGAGCCAGTCGTGCTTGGGATGGCGGCACCCGGGGAACACCTCGGCCCGCCCGGTGGCCCCGGTCAGCGCCCGCTCCTCCAGGAACCCCCGCAACGGCGCGAACCCGGTGCCCGGACCGACGAGGACCACCGGCGTGGCGGGGTCCTCGGGCAGCCGGAACGGCGGCGCGGGCACCCGGATGTAGCCGTAGAAGGTCTCTCCGGGAGCCAGCCCGGCCAGGTAGGCCGAGCACATCCCGCGGTACTCGCCGCTGCCCGACCAGGCGGGCCCCTCCACCAGCCCGACGGTGATCCGGACCAGCCCGGGGTCGGCCAGCGGCGAGGAGGAGACGGAGTAGTAGCGCGGCCTGATCGGCCCGGCCATCTCCAGGAAGACCGGCAGCGGCAGCTCGATCGCCGGGAAGCGGTCGAGCAGCGCCAGCGGCGAGACCCGCTTGGCCAGGATCTCGTCGGCGTAGTCGGTGGTCAGCGCGTCGAGCTGGCCGCGCGTCCACGGGCACGAGGTGTGCGCGGCCAGGGCCTCCAGGTCCGACCTGGTGGCCACCTCCTGGAGCTCGGCGAACTCGGTCAGCAGCAGCCCGGCCGTCACCGGCGTGTCCACGGGCAGGTGCGTGGCCCCGCTGGTGCGCAGCCGTACCACCTGCTCGCGGGGGACGCGCAGGCAGCGCAGCGCCCACTCCACCAGTTCCGGGTCGTTCTTGGCGAAGGCGGCCACGTGGTCGCCCGCCGAGTAGGTCACGCCCTCGGGCAGCCTGGCCACGATCGACCGGACGCCGGGCCGCGGCGCCTCCAGCGAGAAGTCCCACAGCCCGGCCGGGTCGCCGGTCAGCTCCTCGTTGGACACCACGGTCAGCGGGAACGCCCGCGCGGAGACGACCGAGGGCCGCACCTCCGCCTCGCTGAGCACCTCCATCTGGTAGCGCGGCCCCGCGTCGGCGGCCGAGGCGCTGTACTCCTCCGCAGTCGCCGCCCACAGCTTGGCGGTCCACGCCGACACGTCGCCGTCGAAGTCGCCGTCGGCGTCGGCCTCGCCCCGCTCGATCAGGGGCACGGCACCGGCCGCCGTCAGCTTGGCGAAGGCGCGGCGGGGGAAGTCCTGGTACGTGGGCCACTGGGTGTTGCCGCAGCCCAGCAGCGCCAGCCGTACCCCCGACAGGTCGGGCAGCTCCGCCAGCGCGTCGAAGCGCTGGGCGTTGTCCGGCGCCTTGCCGTTGTAGGAGGAGGCGACCACCAGGAGCAGCCCGTCACTGGGCGGGTCGAGCTCGTCGAGGGTGGTCAGCGTGGTCGCGAAGCCGGCCCGCCCGGCGCGCTCGGCCAGCCGCTCGGCGATGTCGGCGCAGGTGCCCAGGTTGGAGCCGTAGGCGATGGTGAGCGCGACGCCGGTGACGGCGATGTCCTGCTGCTCGGCCACCTCGACCGGCTGCTCCAGCACGGCGGCGCGCTCGTGGGGCCGGCGCTCGCGGACCCGGACGGTGAACCCGTCGGGCTTCAGGGTGAGTGTCTGCTTGATCTTCATCTTGTAGACGGCCGGGTCGGAGACGGCGAAGCGGCGCAGGACCATCGCCAGCGCCAGCCTGGCCTCGGTGAGCGCGAACTGGCGGCCGATGCAGGCCCGCTCGCCGTTGCCGAACGGCTTGTAGGCGGCGGGGTGGTGGTGGTGCTTGTTCTCGGGCAGCCAGCGGTCGATGTCGAACTCGTCGGGGCGCTCCCACGCCTTCGGGTTGCGGTGCAGCGACGGCAGCAGGATGACGACCGGCGTGCCCGCCGGCACCGCGTACTCGCCGCCCAGGGTGGTGTCCTCGATGGCGTTCACGCTGATGGCCGGGATCGGGGACCAGGAGCGCAGCGTCTCCTCCAGGATCCGGGAGATCACGTCCAGCTTCATGACCGTCTCGTAGGACGGCGGCTCGTCGCCCGGCAGCAGCCGGTCGACCTCGTCATAGGCCAGGGCGAGGGTGTGGGGGTCGCGCAGCAGGTTGTACAGCGCGAAGGAGAGCAGGCCGCTGGTGGTCTCGTGCCCGGCGATCAGGAAGGTGAGGACCTGGTTGCGGATGTTCTCGTCGGACAGCCGGGCGCCGGTCTGCGGGTCGGACGCCTCCAGCATCAGGCCGAGCAGGTCCTTCGTGGCCGCGCCGCCCTCCGCGCGGCGCCGCCTGATCACGTCGTCGACCAGCTCGCGCATCAGCTCGATGTCGGCCCGGTAGCCGACCTCCTGCTTACGCTTGAGCTTGGTGACGACGGGGAGCTGCTGGTTGCGCAGCATCGCCTCGGTCAGGGCGCCGCCCATCGCGGTCAGGAACGGGTGCAGCTCCGGCGAGTCGAAGGAGTCGAACCGGTAGCCGAACCCGGTCAGCGAGATCGTGTCGAGGGTGAGCCGGGTCATGTCGTCGGCCACCGGCAGATCCTGCCCCGGCCGTCCCGCCCAGGACTCGACGAGCTGCTCGGCGACCTCCAGCATCTGCGGGTAGTACGCCTTCATCGACCGCTGGCTGAAGGCCGGCATCAGGATCCGGTGCGCATGGCCCCAGACGGGCTCGTCCGGCCGGGCGGTGAACAGCCCGTCACCGGCGAAGTCGCGGACGATCGACAGGGGCGGGTTGATCTCCTTGCGGAAGCGCGTCTCGTCACACGCCTCGGCCACCAGGTCCGGATCGTGGATCACCACGATCCGGCGGCCGATCAGGTCGAGCTGGAAGATGCCCTCCGGATGTGCCCGCGCGACCTGCTCGAAGTAGGCGATGGGCGAATGCGAGGGGATCTGGAGCGCGTTGCCGAAGACCGGGAGCCCTCGTGGGGCGGGGATCTCTCTCATTGCGTACTCCCATGGGGTAGCCATACACCGTATGGCAGACGCTACCATACGGCGTATGGCAGTGAGCGCGCGCAGGGGCACCCCGCTGACCCCCGAAGAGATCTACAACATGGCGTTGCGCCTGGTGGACGAGGTCGGCGTGGAAGGGCTGTCCATGCGGAAACTGGCCGCCGAACTCGACGTCAATCCCATGTCGCTGTACCACCACGTGGAGAGCAAGACGGCGCTGATCTCGCAGATCTGCGCCTCGCAGGGGCTCCGCATGGAGTTGCCGGGGGAGGATCTCCCCTGGCGGGAACGGGTACGCCTGCTGGCGCACGCCTACCGCTCGCTGTCGCGCGACCACCCGAACATGTGGCGCTACGTCCACTCACATCCGGAGATCATCGCCAGCCGGACGGGCGGACTGTGGGACGTACTGTTCTCGATCCTGGTGACCGTGGGAGTGCCGGAGAGCGAGCTGCGGCGGACGGCGGACGTGCTGTACGGGTTCGTGACCGGCCTGGTGTTCGCCGAGTCGGCCGGGCACATCGGGCAGGGCCAGGACCCCAGGGAGGCCGACCGGACCTTCGAGACGGCGATCGACCTCATCATCCGCGGCCTGGGCGGCTGACCGGACGCCGGGGGCCATACCACCGTGATAGGGGTCGTTTGCCATCTATGCCAATCCCTAGCAACCGCTAGCTTGACAAGCACCCCCACAAAGGAGTGCACATGCGGAGTAAGCGTTGGCCTCTCTTAGGCGCCACCATCGTGGCAGCCTGCCTGGCCACCACCCCCCTCACCCCCGCCGCGGCATCGCCCACTCCCGTCCCCTCGGACTCGACCCCGCCGTCCGTGATCGACTCCCTGGAACGTGACCTCGGTCTGTCCGAACAGCAGGTCATCACGCGCCTCGCGAACGAGCAGCGCGCGGCCGCCACCGAAGCCGCCCTGACCTCCTCGCTCGGCACCGCCTTCGGCGGAGCCTGGCTGAACGGCGACGCCTCCAAGCTCCTGGTCGCCACCACCGACCCCGCCACCACCGCCGCCATCGAGGCGAAGGGCGCGCAACCCGTACTCGTATCGCGGACGCTGGCCCAGCTCACCGCGGTCAAGGACCAGATCGACCGGGCGTCGGACCAGGCCAAGGCCGGCGCGTCCCTGTGGTACATCGACGTGACCACCAACAGCGTCGTCATCGTCGCCGGCCAGCAAGCGGCCGGTGACGCGCTCGCCGCCGCCTCCGGCGTCGACCGGAACGCGGTCCGCGTGACCGTCTCCAGCGAGCAGCCACAGACCTTCATCAACATCATCGGCGGCGCCCCCTACTACATCGGCTCCTCCCGGTGCAGTGTCGGCTTCGCCATCACCCGCGGCACCACTCCCGGCTTCGTCTCCGCCGGGCACTGCCGGGTCGCCGCCAACACCACCAACCCGACGGGCACCTTCCAGGGCTACTCGTTCCCCGGCAACGACTACTCCTGGGTCGCGGCCCCCGGTAACACCGCCACGCCGTACGTACGCGGCTCCGGCGGCGCGAACGTCACCGTCCGCGGCTCCACCGCGGCCGGCGTCGGCTCCTCCATCTGCCGTTCCGGTTCGACCACCGGCTGGCACTGCGGGACCGTTCAGCAGCTCAACGCCACCGTAAGGTACGCCCAGGGCACCGTCACCGGCCTCACCCGCACGAACGTGTGCGCCGAGCCCGGCGACTCCGGCGGCCCGTTCATCTCCGGCAGCCAGGCCCAGGGCGTCACCTCTGGCGGCTCCGGCAACTGCTCCAGCGGCGGGACGACCTACTTCCAGCCGGTCAACGAGATCCTCAGCACGTACGGACTGACCCTCCGAACGGGCTGACGACGCCTCTCCCCCGCGTGCCCGGCGCCCCTCGGTGCCGGGCACGCTTCTTGTGTGCCAAACGACTACGACCCGCGACGGTCACGGCCATTGGCACGCTGATGGTGCTGTTCGCCGCGGTCGCGGTCGTCGTGATCGAACGCTTCGTCGGCGTGGCCCGGCTGTTCGGCGCCGACGCCGAACAGAATCACTGAGCCGTCCCCAACCGAGAGGAGTCAATGTGCGAGTCGTCGTCATCGGTGCGGGGGTGGTCGGATCCGCGATCGCGGCCGGGCTCACCCGGCGCGGCGCGCAGGTCACCGTCCTGGAGGCACGTACACCGGGATCCGGTACGACGTCCACGTCGGTGGCCTGGATCAACGCCAACAACAAGACGCCCAAGGCGTACTTCGACCTGAACCACGCCGCCGTGTGGGCGCACCACCAGCTCGCGGGCGGCTCGGGCGACTGGTTCTTCCCGACGGGCAACCTCGAGTACGCGGTGGGCGGCGAGCATCGCGAGCTGCTCGAACAGCGCGTGCGGCGGCTGATCGGCATGGGCTACCCGGTCGAGCGGGTGACCGCCGGGCGGGCACGGGCCCTGGAGCCCGACCTGGTGCCGCCGCCCGCCGGCACCGAGTACGTGTTCTTCCCCGTCGAAGCCTACGTCCAGCCGGCGCGGCTGCTCGGGCGGCTGCTCGGCGAGGCGCGGGACCGGGGGGCCACGGTCAAGTGCGGGGCCGAGGTCACCGCCATCGACACGACGGCGGCGGGTGCGAAGGTGACGCTGACCGACGGGCGTACCTTCGTCTGTGACGTCGTCGTCACCTGCGCCGGCCGCTGGACGCAGGGGGTGGCGGCGCTGGCCGGGGTGGACATCCCGATGCTGGATCCGGCGGTGTCCGGCAAGATCACCAACGGGTTCCTGGTCACCACCGCGCCGCTGCCCGCCCGGCTGTCCCGGGTGCTCCACACGGCCGGGCTCAACCTGCGGCCCGATGGCGGCGGCCGGGTGCTGCTGCAGTCCCTGCACCTGGACGACCGGGCGGACCCGGCGACCGCCGTGCCGGGCGAGGTCCTGGACGAGATCATGGGGCTGCTGCCGCATGTGCTGCGCGCGACCGAGGGGGCGGCGGTGGAGCGGGCGGTCGTTGGTCAGCGGGCGATGCCTGGTGATGGGCTGACCGTGGCCGGGTTCGCGGATGCGGGGCGGCGGGTGTACACGGTGGCCACGCACAGCGGGGTCACGCTGGCGCCGCTGCTGATGGAGGAGGTGGCGGGCGAGGTGTTCGGCGAGGAGTCGGCGCTGCTGGCGACGTTCCGGCCGGGCCGCTTCGCGGACGGCACCGCCGGCCCGGCTCCCACCCCGGCCCGCCGTCCCGGCCAGCAGTAACCCCTCGGCTCCTGCCTGCATGGACGGGCTCCCGCAGCCTGTGCTTCGCTCTCTGGGCTCGTGCCCCCTTGGTTGCGTGGTCCGGGCTCCCGCAGTCCGTGCTTCGCTCTCTGGGCTCGTGCGGCCTTGGTCTGCGTGGTTCGGGCTCCCGCTTCCGCTCGCCCTGCTTCTGCGGCCCGGACCTCCGCTCTTCGTATTCCCGCGGCACTTACCACGGTGGCTCGTGGGCCCGGGGGCCGGATTGCCGGGAGTCGGGCGGCCGGAGCCGGACCGTCGGAAGTCGGACCGTCGGAAGTCGGACCGCCGGGGCCGGACCGCCAGGAACCGGACCGCCGGAAGTCGGACCGCCGGGAGTCGGGCGGCCGAATCCGGACCGCCGGGAGTCGGACCGCGTGGGTCGGACGGCGGGCGGCGGTGGCCCCGGAGAGCGGTGGTTTGTTACCAGCGATGGTTTCTTACCAGCGGGGGTGGACCTGCGGGCGGATCAGCTCGTCGTAGACGGCGGTGACCACCGCCCGGGTCTCCTCCGTGAGCGCGGGGAGCCCGGCCGCGGCGGCGTTGGCGGCGGCCTGGCGCGCGTCCCGGGCCCCCGGGATCACCACGCTGACACCGGGCTGGTCGATGATCCACCGCAGCGCGAACTGGGCGGTCGTCATCCCCTCCGGCACCAGCGGCTTGAGCCTCGCCACTGCCCGTAGCCCGGTGTCGTACTCGACCCCCGAGAACGTCTCGCCGACGTCGAACGCCTCCCCGTGCCGGTTGTACGCGCGGTGGTCGTCGTCGGCGAAGTGGGTGTGCTCGTCGTACCGGCCCGACAGCAGCCCGCTGGCCAGCGGAACGCGGGCGATGATCCCGACCCCGGCCTTGATCGCGGCCGGCAGCACCTCCTCCAGCGGCTTCAGCCGGAAGGCGTTGAGGATGATCTGCACGCTGGCGACGTTCGGCCGCGCGATCGCGGTCAGCGCCTCCGCGCAGGTCTCCACGCTCACGCCGTAGGCGGCGATCCTGCCCTCCTCGACCATGGTGTCGAGCGCGTCGTAGACCGCCTGGCTCGCATAGACGGGAGTCGGCGGGCAGTGGAGCTGCACCAGGTCGAGGGTGTCCACGCCGAGGTTCTTCCTGGACCGGTCGTTCCAGGCCCGGAAGTTGTCCAGGGCGTAGGCCGACACCTCCTGCGGCACCCGGCGGCCCATCTTGGTGGCCACCGTCAGGCCGGGCCGTTCCTTGATCAGCTGACCGACGATGCGCTCGCTGCGCCCGTCGCCGTACACGTCGGCGGTGTCGATGAACGTCACCCCGGCGTCGACGGCGCCGTGCAGCGTCGCCAACGCCTCGTCCTCCCCGACCTCACCCCAGTCGGCGCCCAACTGCCACGCCCCGAGGCCGACCACGCCGACCTGCCTGCCTGTTCTGCCCAGCTCACGCTTCTCCACATTCCCGATCGTACGACCACACACCTCCCCGCTAGACAAGACGCAACGGTAAGTCTAGTCTTTCGGCCATGCCCAACACTTTGCGCTCTTCGCTGGTCTGTACCGTGCTCGACCGGCTGTTCGCCGCGGCGGATCACGACGACGACACACCGCACGGACCCATCCCCGGCGGCTCCCTGGCGACCGCCACCGCACAGGAACGCGCCGACGCGCTGGCGGCCCACTACCTGCCGATCTCCGCGCGGGGCGGCGACCTGCTCTACGCGCTGGTCCGGGCCGGTCGTCCGTCGACCGTCGTGGAGTTCGGCACCTCGTACGGGATCTCCACCCTCTATCTGGCCGCCGCGGTCGCGGACAACGGCGCGGGCCAGGTGTTCAGCACCGAGATGAGCGCTACCAAGATCACCGCTGCACGGGCCAACCTGGATGAGGCCGGGCTCGGCGGCCTGGTGACGATCCTGGCGGGCGACGCCCTGGACACTCTCGCCGACGTACCGGGGCCGATCGGGCTGGTGCTGCTGGACGGGTGGAAGGAGCTGTGCCTGCCGGTTCTCCGGTTGCTGGAGCCCCGCCTGTCGCCGGGGGCGCTGGTGGTGGCGGACGACATCACGATGCCGTCCATGGCCGACTACCTGGACTATGTACGCGATCCGGCGAACGGGTACGTCAGCGTCGCCTTTCCGGTGGAGGACGGCATGGAGATCAGCTGCCACACCGGCGCCAGAACCACGGAGAGCTGACCGACGCTTCTGAACGGACCGCTTGACGGCCGAGACGGCTGACCGGCACCCCCGAACGGACCGTCTGACGGCCCTGGTGGCGTTCGTGGCCGGGGCGACTGACCAGCGTCAGTGCGGTGCGTCGGCCTCGCGGGCCGGACGGAGAAGGGCGGCCTCGATACCGGCCAACAGCAGCGCCACCACCGACTCGAACAGGACGTCCGGTGGCTCCACCGTGGCCTCCTCGCTGATCCGCCGCAGGTGCGGCCGGCTTTCGGCGGCCAGACCACCGACGCCCGACCTTCCGCCGCCCGACTTCCCGGTATCCGGCCTCTCGGTATCCGGCCTCTCCGCAGACGGTCCCCCCGCAGGCGGCTCCATCGTGGACGGCTTCTCAATACGCGCGACCTCGACGTACGGCCGGTCGGTGGGCCGGTCGGCGGGCCGGTCGGCGGGCCGGTCGGCGGGTGGCGTTGGAGGGATGAGTGGCACAGCGGCGGGGACCAGCCCGGCAGGCGGGCGGTCGTGCCAGGTGTCCCAGACCTCGGCGAACCCGGCCACCTGGAGCACGGTGATCGTCCAGGCGCGGTAGGCGTTCTGCGGGCTCAGCCCGAGTTCGAGGAAGAAGCCCACCAGCGCGTCGTCGGCGTCGAGCAGGCCAGGGGCGGCCAGGTGGGTGAGATTCTCGGCGTGGGCGAGCGCCAGCAGGCCGGGGTGCGCCCGGTACCAGGAGCGCAGGTCGAGGCAGTACTGGCGCAGGCTCTCGCGCCACCGCCCCGGATCCAGGCTCGGTTCGGGACGGTCGGCGTGGCAGATCGCCATCACCTCGCGCAGCAGGTCGTCGCGGTCGCTCACGTAGTTGTACAGCGCGCGCGGCGAGACCTGGAGGTCGGCGGCGACATTGCGCATGGTCAGCTCCGTGGGACCGGCCCGGCCGAGGACGCGTAGCGCGGCGCGGGCGATCCGTTCCCTGGTCAGCGTGGGCCGGCCCAGGCGAGCTTCGGGGCGTCGGCGGCGGGCGGGCACCGGGCCATGCTAGCCGGATCCCTTGAACTTCACACACCGTTGACTTTAAGGCGACTCCCCCATCACACTTAGGCGACCCTTACTAAGGAGGAAACGTCATGCGGTGGTCCTTGGTCGTCGGATACGGGGTGGGGTTCGGCCTGGTGATGAGCGTGCTCTTCACCGTGGCGATCTTCGCCGGGGCGTTCGCCAGCCGCGACTTCCTGCTGAACGACTACCCGCCGGCCATCCAGGAGCGTTACGCCAAGCCCAAGAGCGCGCGCGGCCGCCGGGTGGCGGTCTGGGTGGGAGTGCTCTTCTGGGGAGTGTGCTGCGTGCCCCTGACGGTCGCGGCGATGCTGCGCCTGCGCGCGGACCTCGGCACCGACCTGGGCTTCGGTCCGGCTGCCGTGGCGGGCGCGCTCATGTTCCTCACCTTGTCCCTGTACGACCTGGTGGTCCTCGACTGGATCGTCTTCGCCGGACTGCGCCCCCGCCTGCTGGTGCTACCGGGCACTGAGGACATGCGGGAGTACCGGGACCTGCGCTTCCACGCCGTGGCGGCGCTCAAGGGCAGCCCGTTGATCCCGATCGTCGGCCTGCTGACCGGAGGCGTGGTCGCGGGGCTGGAGGCGTTCACCTGACGTCCTGATCGCCAGACAAACCGAGTCAAGTCGGCCCGTCGGCGGGATCCGCACGACTGACCGCTGGATGGCCCGGACCTGACTATGATCTTAACAATTTCGGTGCCACGAGAATGAGGTGTCCATGAAGCGAGCGACGGTGCGCAGCGTCGGCATGGTGGCGCTGGTCCTGGCCGGCCTGGTGGGAGTCGGCTCCACCGCGCAGGCCGAGACGAGCCGGGCGTCAGGCCCCTGCTAGCTGGACTTCTGCCTGTACGAGCACGACAAGTTCAAGGGCGCAGAAGAGAACTTCATGTTCGAGGGCTGGAACCTGTGTTACAAGGCGCTCAAGGTGAAGAACGCGGCGAGCTCCATGTGGAACAACACCGCTGCCAGGGTGCAGTTCTACGACTCCGCCAACTGCTCCGGCGCGTACGGCTACGCGGCCAAGCCGAGTTCCTCGGACGGCGACCTGACGAACAACGGGTTCGACAACAAGACCAGCTCCATCAGGTACCCGTAACCCGGAGGAATCAGAGTGTCTGTTCGGCTGTGGGGAGCGGTTGGGGTCCTCCTGACCGTGGCGACAGCCGCCTGTTCGACGGCGGCGGCGACGGAACCGCAGGTCTCGGTGCCGCCGCCGGGGGTGGAGGCGCGCGAGCTCTCGATCCCCTTCGACCGGTACAACTTCTCCGCGTCGGACATCAGCATCCTTGATCGCGCCGAGGAGCTGCTCATCGGCGACTGCATGCGGCAGCGAGGCATGGCGTGGGCGGAGCTGCCGCCCAGCGCGGCGGAGGACCTGGAGCCGCAGAACCGCCGCCGCTACGGCGTCGTCGAACCGGAGATAGCCCGCCTCTTCGGCTATCACACCCCGCCGGACCGCCCCACGGTCGCCCAGCGCGCCGCCGCACGCGACAGCCGTGCGCGTAGCCTGTCGGCGACGGAACAGCGGGCCGCGTCCGCCGAGAAGGACGGCTGTCTGGGCCAGGCGCGGGCCCACCTGGAACAGGGCACCCCGCAGGTCGACGAGGCCCTGTTCAACAGGCTCATCTCGGAGACCTTCAACCAGTCCCAGCGCGATCCCAAGGTCGTCCAGGTCTTCCAGGCCTGGAGTACGTGCATGCGCGAGCAAGGCTGGCAGTACGCCGCTCCGCTCGCCGCCATCACCGACGAGCGGTGGATGAAGGACGGCCCCGCTTCCCCGGAGGAGATCCGCGCGGCGCAGGCCGACGTGCGGTGCAAGGTGAAGACCGGCCTCGTCGCCATCTGGTCCGCCGCGGAGAAACGCATCCAGGACGCCGCCGTCAGCGCTCACCCGGCCGAGTTCAAGGCGCTGCAGGCGACCAAGGACCAGCAGCTCGCGGCTGCCCGCGCCGCCCTCGCCCGCGGCTGACCGTCACTGGCACGACCGCTCGCGCCGTCCTGCCCGCGGGTGACGGTCACTGGCGCGGCCGCCCGCGCCGTCCTCGCTCGCGGCTGACGGTCACTGGCGCAGGCGCTCACGCCAGGGATGTGTGGGGTGCTCGATCGCCAACGCCCCCTCCAGCCAGCGCCGCTGCTCGTCGCTCAGCACCGGGAGGACCGCCTCGAAATCGGCCTCATCCTTCGGCCGTAGGCCCCTGGACTTGTAGAGCAACTGCACCTCGGGGGCAAGCCGGTGGAAACCGTCCTCCTCCACGGTCAGCCCGGCCAGCGGGCGCCGGATCTGAGCATCACGCCGGTAAATCCATTCCGCTCCGTCGGCCTCGTCCAGCATGAGCTGGAACCGCCATGGCCCGTCCGGATGCTCGCGTACCCAGATGTCGTGCGCCTGCTCGGGCAGCACCTCGTCCAGCGCCCATGGCCGTAGCGTCCCGGGCACGACCGCGGCGTGGACGTCCCAGCCGTCCAGCAGCCGCCGCATCGCGAGCTGGTCCCGGCGCAGCAGCGCGATATCCACGTCCCCGTGCTCGCGATAGGCATGGCCTACGGCCAGCTCGATCGCGTACCCACCGGCCACCCACCACGGCACCGCCAGCCCCCGCATCAGCGCGACGACCTCGCCGAGCGGCGCAGCCTCCCATGGCCCCCATGGCGTCTCGATCCTCATCATTCGGAAATCATGCATCGTCCTCACGATCGCCGGCGAGGCACCTCCGGAGGCGGCGACAGATCGCCCCGGCTGCGGATATCCTCTTTGAAAAGGTTTTCTCACCCACATCCCGAGCGAGTTGCCCGAAGAAGGACGGCGCATGGCCAGGAGCGCGAGCGGCCGGCCGGTGACCATTATCGAGGTCGCGAAACAGGCCGGAGTCTCCATCTCGACGGTGTCCCGGGTGATGAACGGCAACCACCACGTGGACCCGGAGATCGCCGGGCGAGTCCGCGCCGTGGCGGCCGAGCTGCGCTACTCGGCCAGCCCGCTGGCGCGTTCTCTCGTGCTGGGCCGCACCCAGCGGGTCGCCATCATGGTGCCGGACCTGGAGAATCCGACCTTCCAGAGCGTGCTGCGCGGCCTGACCCGCGCCGCCGCCAAGGACAATTACCACGTACTGGTGGCCGACTCGCTGGAAACGGCCGGCGAGGAGACCACCTTGGCTTCGGAGGCACGCCGCTGCTGCGACGCGATCGTGCTCTGCGCGCCCAGGATGCCGGAGGACCAGCTCAGAGCCTTGCTGCCCGAGCTGGCGCCGGTCGTACTGATCAACCGCGAGAGCCCGTACGTCCTGGCGCCGACCCTCACCGCCGACTACGAGGCGGGCATCCAGCCGCTCGCCCGGCATCTCCACCAGCTCGGCCACCGCCGGATCGCCTATCTGGAGGGCAATCCCGACAGCGCGTCCAACACCCAACGGCTCAGCGGGCTCGCCCGGTTCGGCGCCGAGCATCCCGACGCCGATGTGATCGGGATCCCGTGCGGCGTCACGTTCGAGCACGGGCACGCCGCGGCGGACGCGGTGATCGCGTCGGGGGCGACCGGGGTGCTCGGATTCAACGATCTTGTGGCGATGGGTCTGCTCAGCGCGTTGAACGAGCGCGGCGTACGCGTGCCGGAGCAGCTGTCGCTGACCGGGTTCGACGACATCCCGTTTGCGAAGTACATGACGCCGCCGCTGACCACCGCGTCGGTTCCGGTCGTCGAGCTGGGCGAGGAGGCGTGGAAGCGGCTGCACGCGCTGCTCAGCGGCGAGAAGCCGGATCACGACCTCAGCTTCCGCCCACGCATCGAGGTCCGCGGCAGCACGGGTCCCGCCCCCGCCCCCTGACGCGTGGGGCCTGGCTGCGGAGAGTGGCCTTTAGCGGGGGCGGATGGTCACCGGGCCGAAAACGGCCGTGCCCTCACCCGCCGATCCGGGCGGGGCCGTGGCGAACAGGCCGAGCTCCGCCGAGATCCAGCGCCCCTGCTCCGCCCGGAACCCCTCGAAGCCAGTGACCCAGCCATCGCCAGCACTGTCACCGACACCAGCGCCGGTGGCGAGGGCGGGGGCGGGGGCGGTGGCTGAGGAGTCGGAGTCGGTAGCGGTGGCGTGGCGGAACCGCAGTGTGCAGATTCCGTTGTCATCGGAGGAGATCCGCAGCCCGACGGTCGCGACTTCATCGGGCAGCCGCGCGCTGAACCGCGTCACCTCACCCTCATCACCCGCCTCGTACGTCCGCACCTCGACGCACACCCCATCGCCGTCGCGAACCAGCCCCACATACGCATAACAGGCACCGAGCACGACCACCCCGGCCCGAGTCCCCGGCTCATCCGCCGCCAACCGGAGGGTGGTGGTGAATTGCGCGGCCACCCCGGGCAGCTGCTGCCCGAGCACCTGAGGCAGGTCCCGCAGATTGCCCGGGTCGGTCGGCACCGCACGCAGTCTCGCGTGACCGTCACCGTCCAAGCGCAGCACCCCAGGCACCGGATTAGCCTGCCAGTACCACTGCGGCCCGAGCTCCCCCGCACGGAAGTCGTCGTCCCGCCGCGGCTTCACGGGATCCCCCGTCTGAGCCCCCGAGACACGCGCCGGCACCGGGTGCTCCAGAACGGGACGTCCGCCCGCCCCCATCACCGGCCACCCGTCGTCCCCCCAGCGCATCGGCTGCAGGTGGACCACCCGCCCGAACACCCCACGGTCCTGGAAGTGCAGGAACCAGTCCTCGCCCTCCGGCGAGGTCACCCACGCCCCCTGATGCGGCCCGTTGACCGGCGTGTCACCCTGCTCCAGGACGATGCGATCCTCGTACGGCCCCGCCAGCGACCGTGACCGGAACACCGACTGCCAGCCGGTGGCGACACCACCGGCGGGAGCGAAGATCCAGTACCAGCCGTCGCGCTTGTAGATCTTGGGCCCCTCCAGCGTGGAGTAGCCGGGCAGGTCGTCCCCCTCGATCACGGTGACGGGCGTGCCGATGATCTCGCGGGCGTCGGGCGTCATCTCCACCAGCGACAGCCGGTTGCTGATGCCGCTGCGGCTCTTCGCCCATCCGAACACCAGCCACGCGCGCCCGTCGTCGTCCCAGAACGGGCACGGGTCGATCACGCCCGGCCCGGGGAGCAGGAAGTGGGGCGCCGACCACGGCCCCGCGGGGTCAGTCGCGGTCAGCACGTGAACGCCCTGGTCAGGGTCGGGGTAGAAGATCCAGAACAGGCCGTCGTGATGCCTGATGGAGGGCGCCCACACCCCGCCGCCGTGCCGGGGCACCAGGAACCGCTCCGCCGGCGGCACGGCGGGCAGCGCACGCCCGATCAACTCCCAGCGCAACAAGTCCGGTGAGCGCAGGATGGGCAGCCCCGGCGCGCGGTTGAAGCTTGACGTGACCAGGTAGTACGTCTCGCCGACGCGGATGACGTCGGGATCGGGCCAGTCGGCGTTGAGGATGGGATTGCGGTACGTGAGCCGCCCGGCCGCGTCGTCTGCCATAGATCCAAGCTCCTGAGAAAACGTTTCTTCACTATTCTCGCACGCACCGTGACGCCTGAGCCGCGTTCAACAGTTCGGGCGCCTGGTCCGTCTATCTCGTGACGGACCAAGGAAAGGCACAGGCCATTGCATGAAATATCCCGCTTCGAGGACTTCGTCGCGGAACGGGCCGATGCCCTGCTGCGCTACGGATACCTGCTCAGCGGCAACCCGCACGACGCGGCCGACCTCACCCAGGAGGCGCTGATCCGGCTGCATCGCGCCTGGCCGCGGGTGCGCCAGAAGCAGGCCCCGGAGGGCTACACCAGGATGATCATGGCCAGGCTGCACATCAGCATCTGGCGGCTGCGCAGGCGCGAGCGGCTCGACTGGGCGCTGCCCGAGACCGCCCAGCTCGACGTGCTGCCCTCCGGCATCGAAGAGGACCTGTGGCGGGCGCTCGGTGCCCTGCCGCGCAAGCAGCGAGCCGTGCTCGTGCTGCGTTACTACGAGGACCTGACCGACGCGGAGATCGCCGACGTGCTCGGCGTCTCCCGGGGCACCGTGCGCAGCCACGCGTCGCTCGGCCTGGCCAAGCTCCGTTCCGCCGTACCCCATCCCTCAGAGATCGACGGGAGCTCCCGGTGACCGATCAGTTGGAATCCCGCCTGCGGACGACGCTCGGCCACGCCGCCGAGCACGCGCCGAAGGCGCCCTCCGAGCTGCGTGCCCACGTCGTGGCGCGGTCGCGACAGCGCAGGACGCGCAGGCAGGCGCTCGTCGCGGCGGTGGCCGTCGCCGCGGTGGCCGTGCCGCTCACGTTGACGACCGCCGGCGGGCAGGAAGGTGACAGCGTCGCGACCGGGACCATCGACCCCCACCACCGCATTCCGGGCGTCATGGACGACAAGACCCCAATGGGTGATCGCCTGGTGATCGACAACCCGTCCGAGCAGCGGCCCTTGACCATCTGGTACGCCAAGGGAAAGACCGGAACGGTCCTCTGCCGGGCCTACGAGAGCAGAAACGGCGGGGGCAACGAGGGGTGCGGGGAGCCGATCGACGACCGGAAGGCCACTGAGCAGGGCTCGACCGAGTCGTTCCCAGCACCGTCCACGGGCGTGGTGCTGTACTACGGAACCGCGCCGACCGAGGTCGCCCGAGTCACCGCCGTGATCAAGGGTGGCGACCGCGTCACCGGGACGATTCATCGGCCGAAAGGGGCTCCCCAGAGCATCTGGACCGTGTCCGCACCCGCGGGCAAGGCGGTGACGACGTTCGAGTTCGCGGACGCCGAGGGCCGGACGAAGTCACGGTTCCCCAGAAAACCCGCCTTCTTCCCCGAGACCGAGGCCGAGCCGATCGGTCCTGCCGTGCGGATGCCAGAAGGTCTCTCCGTGGATCTCTACAAGGTGCCGGGCGAGGAGCTGCTCTGGAAGCTGGACGGACAGGTTGTCGGCCTGGATATCGTCGACCCCGGCCACCTGATGACCGACCTCGGCGGCAACAAGTTCCCCGTGGAGCTGCACGAGCACGGCAAGCGCTGGTTCGGCCTCGCCAGCGCGAAGACCGCCCGGGTCACCCTGGTCTTCGCCGACGGCCGGTCCGTGTCGGCAGACACCCAGCCGGACCCGTGGCACCTCGACGTCAAGCTGTTCGCGGGGATGTATGACCGTACCGGCGACATCTACCGCGAAGGTTTCCAGGTCATCGGCTACGACGACACGGGCGTGGAGATCTGGCAGGACAAGCACGCCAAGCAGAAATGAGAAAGGCCCGGGCGGGCTCGCCCGGGCCTTCCCTTTCAGGTCACAGATGCTCGGCGGGGTTGGCGGGCAAGTAGTAGTTCCAGCTCCTCGATCCCGTTCCGTCGTGTGCCCCACCGGCGGGGCACACCCCGTTCGTGGGGGACCCGTTCCACCACAGCCCGAAGCACTTGCTGCAGTGCCGCCAGTTGTCCTGCTCCGTCGTCGCTGACATGTCGCCTCCTGCGCTCGATCGACTCCTCACAGTGTCGGGCGCGGTGGCAGGCGGGCGGCATCCCGCATTCTGGGGAGATTCAGCGCTGGTAGGCGCCGGCGTTCGGGGCGGCGGGCGGGCCGGCGATGCCGACGCCGGACGACCTCCGGCCGAACCACGCCGGCCCCAGCCGGACCCCATGACCCAGGGCCGGAGAACCGGGCCGCAGGTGCAGGTCCGTACGGGAGACGAAGCGGGGGTCCGCCTTCACCGACTTGGGCCCCAGCTTGAACCCGTACGTCCGCCCCTTGTACACACCGCCCGCGTCGTCGGCGCCCTTCCCGTCCTCGTACCCGGCCTGGCCGCCGACCGAGATCGCGTTGTTGCGCAGCTTGAGTATCGACGGCGAGCAGCCACCGTGGCAGGACCAGCCGATCGTCACCCGTCCGGGCAGATATACCGAGTTGTGCACCGCGATGGTGCCCGTGACGGGGCCGACGACATGCTCGGGACCTCGGGTGACCAGGAACGATCCATTCTTGTGGGAGGAGGTGACCACGTTGAAGGCGAACACGTTCCCGGTGGCCGTGCTCCCCTTGCGGGCGCCGAGTTCGGTGAACGCCTCGTTGTCGCGAGCGGTGTTGTGCGTGATCAGGTTGCGGTCGCCGTTGAAGATCTCGACCGCCGCCCCGTCGAAGCCGTAGTCGACGCTCGGCGCGTAGCTGCCGGTGATGGTGTTGCCCGTCACCGTGTTGTCGTCGCCGTTCAGCAGGACGCCGAACGCCCCGGAGTCGTTGTCGGGCTCCGAGTCGTTCACGCTCATCCGGGCGTTGGCCGTGAGCCTGCTGTCCCTGATGACATTGCGGGACCCGCTGGGGGTGACCAGGACGCCGGCGATGTTGTGGTCGGCCCCCACACCGACGAGCTCGTTGCCGTCGCCGCTCAGCTCGAACCCCGCCCACTGGCAGCCGGAGGCCCGCAGGCCGCTGATGCGCCAGTGGTCGCCGCTGACGACGACGCAGTTGCCGTCCATGCCGGAGATCTTCGCCATCGGGCCGGTCCCGTACGGCTGGATGACGATGGGCTTGGCCGCCGTGCCCTTGGCGGTGAGGGAGAGCGAGCCGGTCCATTTGCTGCCGCGTTTGACGCTGACCGCGTCGCCGGGTTTGAGGTCGGCCGCGCCGATCTTGTCGAGCGACTTCCACGGTTTGGTGGCGCTGGTGCCGGCCGCGTCGTCGTCGCCCGCGCGCGAGTCGACGTAGTAGGTGGTGCCGGCACGGGCGAGAGCCGGTAACGGCAGGCCGGGCACGAGTGAAGCGATGACGGCCACGGAGAGCAACCTCATGCGAACACACCACTATCTAGTTTAAATCTGAACGATGAGGCGCCCACGCTAGCGCGTCAGCGCGTGAGGCGCCAGACACGGAGCGAAGGGCCATCACCTGGCAACACATCGGTGTCAGAAGCGTTATAAACGCCCGCCGCCCGGGTGGGCAACGGCAGGGCACGGCCCGGCGCCCTACGCGCGCACACTAGCAGCGACTCGGCAGCGGTTTCCCGGAGAAAGACCAGGCAGTCCGTATCGGCATGCAACCACCGCAGCCCGCCGTGGCGCAGCGCGGGCTCGGCCCGGCGCAGCCCGAGCAGTTCCCGGTAGGCGGCCAGCGTCTCCAGGTCCTGGTCGGCGGGGCGGTCCCAGGGCATCGGGGTGCGCGAGTGCTCGCCGTTCACGCCCGTCAGGCCGTACTCGCTGCCCGCGAACACCATCGGCGTGCCCGGCAGCGTGGCCTGCAGCCCGAGCGCGACGAGGTGGCGGTCGGCCGAGCCGGTCACGGTGCGGATGCGCGGCGAGTCGTGCGAGTCGAGCAGCTGCCAGGAGTTCGCCTGTGAGCGCCACGACAGGTGGGCGGCGAAGGCGCGGAACGTCGCGTGGGTCTGGAGCCCGTCACGCGACGGCACGCCGCCGGGCACGCCGAGGAAGTTCGCCAGGTCCAGCTCGGGCGAGCGCAGCCAGGTCCACACGGGCCGGGTGAAGCCGCCGTAGTTCATGGTGCCGTGCCAGCCGTCGCGGTCCAGGTCGGGTGAGGCGTCGTGGCAGTGCTCGGCGATGAGCGCCGCGCCGGGGCCGATCTCGCGCCGCAGCAGGGCGGCGATCTCGTGGTTGTGGTCGTCGGGGCCGCGCCGGCCGGTCATGTTCGCGACGTCGACGCGCCAGCCGTCGAGGGGGCCCAGCCATTTCTTCAGTACGGCCGGTATCCGCTCACGCACCAGGTCGCTGCTCCAGTTGAGCTTGGGCAGCGACCTGACCCCGTACCAGGACTCGTAGTCGCCGGTGCCGGGATCGAAGTAGAACATCTCCCGCTCGGGCGCGCCCGCGTCGGACAGAGCGGCCGTGAACCAGGGGTGCGTGCGGCCGCAGTGGTTCGTGGTGATGTCGCCGATCAGCCGCATGCCGCGCGCGTGCAGCGCGCCGGCCAGCCGGCGCAGCGCCTCGTCGCCGCCGAGCAGCGGGTCGATCCGGTCGAAGTCGGCGGCGTCGTAGCGGTGGTTGGAGCGGGCCGGGAAGATCGGCGTCATGTAGACGGTGTCCACGCCGAGCGCCTGTACGTGGTCCAGCCGCTCGACGATGCCGTCGAGGTCGCCGCCGTAGAACTGCTGGGACGTGCCGGGGCCCGACGGGGTGACCGGATCGCGGTCCCAGTCGCGCGGCAGCGCCCAGTCCGGCAGCTCCCGCATCAGCCTGGACCTGGCGAAACGGTCAGGGAAGATCTGGTAGACGATCGCGTCGGCCAGCCACGGGGGCGGCGGCTCGTGGCAGACCAGCCGGAAGTCGGTGGCGTCGGTGACGTCGTGCGTGACGAGCCCGCCGGCGGTCAGCCACGCCTGCCCGCCCGTGGTGTGCAGGAGGAAGCGGTAGGGGGTGACCGGGTTGGCGGCGACGATGTCCGCGTGCCACCAGACGTCGCTCTCGCCATAACCGCCCACGGCGCCCGGGACAAAGGGCGACGCGGCGGTGAAGCGGGGTTCGCCGTCATGGACCGTACGGACATGCACGCCGGTGATCCCGGCGGACAGGGGCGCCCGCACCCGGACCGTCACCGTCGAGCCGGGTGACGGCGCCTGGGTGGAGACGTACAGAGCGGAGCCGTCGTGATGCGGCTCGCCGAGGAAGCGCAATGAGACCTATCCCTTGACGGCTCCGGCCGTGAGCCCGGAGACGATGTACTTCTGCAGCCATAGGAACACGCCGACGGTCGGAATGGCGGTGAGCAGCGTGGCCGCGGCGAACATGCCGAAGTTGGCGTTGCGCTGGTCCCCCGCGATCATCCCGTACATGCCGACGGCCAGCGTCTTGCTCTCGGGGTCGCGCAGGAAGACGTTGGCCATGATGAACTCGCTCATCGTGCCGATGAAGGCCAGCAGCGCCGTGACCGCGAGGATCGGCGTGACCAGCGGCATGATGACCCGCCAGAAGATCTGCGCGTGCGTGGCCCCGTCGACGGTCGCCGCCTCGTCCAGCTCCTTGGGGACGGTGTCGAGGAAGCCCTTCATCAGCCAGGTGTTCACGCCCAGCGCGCCGCCCAGATAGAGCAGCATGAGCCCCCACACGGTGTTGAACCCGAACGCCGGGTAGAGCTCGGTCACCCTGGTGAAGATCATGAAGATCGTCACGATGGCCAGGAACTGCGGGAACATCTGGATGAGCAGCAACGCCAGCAGCCCGACCCGGCGCCCGCGGAACCGCATCCGGCTGAAGGCGTAGGCGGCGAACATCGACAGCAGCAGGCTGGCGAACGACGACGACAGCGCGATGAACGTCGAGTTGAGGAACCACCGGGCGAACGGATACCGGTCGGAGGTGAACAGATCGGCGAAGTTCCCGAGGCTGGCCCCGGTCGGCAGCAGGTCGGTGGAGGCCAGCGTGCCCAGCGGGTTGATCGCCGCGGAGATCACGAACAGGATCGGGAACACCGCGAACGCGCACACCACCAGCACGAACACGTGCCGCAGCGCGAGTCTCATGCGTAGACCTCCTCCTGCTTGCGGGTCCGGCGGAAGGCCACCGCGGAGATGAGCGCCACGATCGCGAAGATGAACACCGAGATCGAGGCGGCGAAGCCGAACTGCGCGCCATAGGTGCCGAACGCCAGCCGGAAGGTGTAGGTGATCAGCAGGTCGGTGGCCCCCACCTGCGGGCTCTCCGCCGGGAACGGGCCGCCCTCGCTGGTCAGCGCGATCGCGTTGAAGTTGTTGAAGTTGAAGGCGAACGACGAGATCAGCAGCGGCGTGAGCGCCACCAGCAGCAGCGGCAGCGTCACCTTGCGGAAGCCGTGCCACGGCGACGCCCCGTCGATGGAGGCGGCCTCGGTCAGCTCGCGCGGGATCGCCTGGAGCGCGCCCGTGGTCACCAGGAACATGTACGGGAAGCCCAGCCAGAGGTTGACCAGGATGACCGCCAGCCGGGCGGTGGCCGGCTGTCCCATCCAGTCGACGTCCAGCCCGAAGAGCTGGTTGATCAGCCCGAAGTCGCGGTTGAACATGTCCCGCCAGACCAGCAGCATCGCGAAGGCGGGCATGGCGTAGGGCAGGATCAGCGCGATCCGGTAGGCCTGGGTGCCGCGCATGCGCGGGTGGTGCAGCGCCAGCGCCACCGCCATGCCGAGCGCGAACGTGGCGGCCACGGACGCCAGCGCGAACACCACGTTCCACCCGAAGACGCCGATGAAGTAGCCGGAGATCGTGGGGTTCGTCAGCACCCGGGCGAAGTTCGCGAAGCCGACGCTCACCTGCCAGCCCTGCGCGAGGTGCGCGCCCTTGGCGTTGACGAAGTAGCCCTGCCCCTCGTCGGCCGTCCACCGGTCGCCCTCGCCCTGGACGCAGTCGCAGCGCGCGTCGTAGACGAGCGCCGCCCGCCCCTCGACCGCGCGGCTCAGCCCGTTCGCCTTGATCAGCCCGCCGCGGGTCGGTACGGCCAGCGCCGCGATCTGCTGCGCCCTGGCCGCCGCCTGCGGAGCCGTCAGCACGGTGAAGCCGGGCGCCGTCAGCACCTTGCCCGTCACGCCCACCTGGGCGCCGGTCACCGGTGCGAGCCCGGCCTGGTCGCCCGACTGGACCTGCTTGGTCTCCGGGTCCACCAGGAGGAAGACCAGTTTGTCGCCCTTCAGCGCGCTGGTCAGGTTGTACTCCGGCGAGCCGGGCGCCTGCCGCACGGAGCCCGTCTCGATCGCCGCGATGGCCGCCGTCTTGTCGCCGCGGTGGCCGTCGCCGAAGTTCGTGAACGCCGTGCTCACCGTGTAGAGGACCGGGAACACCTGGAAGGCGATCAGGAAGATGGTGCCGGGGATCAGATATTTGGCCGGGACGAACCGGCGGGTCAGGTAGAGGTAGGCGATCACCGCGGTGGCGCCGCCGAGGATCACCAGGGCGGGCCACGACCCGGCCGCCACCAGGGGCGGCGCCGCGTACACCAGGAGCGCCGCCGCCACCGCGAGCACCGCGATCCTGCTCACCAGGAAAGCCGTGGTGATCTCGCGGCGGGGCCGCGGGGGAGCATGAGCCCCCGTGGCCTCACGCACGTCCAGGGTCATGGCGTCAGTTCTTGAGCGAGGTGTCGATGGCCTTCTGCGCGGCCGCCGCGGCCTTGGCCGGGTCGCCGCCCTTGACCACCGCCGCCTCGGCGATGCCGAACGGCTCCCAGACCGCCTGCATCTCGGGGATGGCCGGCATCGGCAGGCCGTTCTTGCCCGCGTCCATGAACTTGCCCGCGTCGGGGTCGGTCGCCCCGACCTCCTGCAGCGCCTCGGTCAGCGCCGGGGGCCGCGGGTCGGCCGCGTACAGGGCCTTGGCCACGTCCTTGTTGGTCACGTAGTTCGCGACGAACTCCTGCGCGAGGGTCTTGTTCTTGCCCTTGGAGGCCACGAAGAACGACTGGACGCCGACGAACGGCGTGGCGGGCTTGCCGTCCTTGAACGACGGGACGGGCGTGATGTCGTAGCTGATGCCGCCCTTCTTCACGTCGCCCATGGCCCAGGGGCCGGAGATCAGGAACGCGCACTTGCCGCCGGCGAAGCTGGCGATGTAGTTCTCGTTGGTGATCGACGTCTTGAGCGCGCCGTCACCCTTCTCCCCCAGCTCCTTCAGCTTGCCGAACGCCTTGACCGAGTCGGGCGAGCCGAGCAGCACCTTCTTCGGGTCCGGGTCGCCGGAGGCGGTGGTGCCGAACAGCGAGCCGCCGCCCGCCGCGAAGAGCGGGTAGACGTGGAAGGCGTCGCCCTTCTGCGCCACCGGCAGGCAGAGCACCTCCTTGACCTTGCCCGCCGCCTTGAGCGCCTTGCCCTGCTTGACCAGGTCCTCCAGCGTCGCGGGGGCATCGGGCGCGAGCTTGGTGTTGCGGATCAGCGCGATGTTCTCCACCGCGTACGGTGCGGCCATCACCTGGCCGTCGAACGTGACCGCCTTCATGGCGATCTCCGGGAACGCCGCCTTCTGCGCGTCGGTGAGGTTGACCGGGTCGATGGCGCCGTTCTGCACCAGGTTGCCGATCCAGTCGTGCGCGCCGACCATGATGTCCGGGCCGCTGCCCTGCTGGGAGGCGGTGAGGAAGGTCTGCTGGTTGTCCTTGCTGATCTCCTTCACCTCGACGGCCACGCCGTTCTCGGTGCCGAACTGATCGGCGAAGGGCTTGAGCGCCTTGACCCGGTTGGGGTCGGCCCAGATCACGAGCTTGCCGCTGCCCTTGTCGGCGGCGGGGGCCGAGGCCGAGGTGGCGGAGCCGCTGGGGGCGGCGGAGGGGGTGCCGGGCTGCGAACCGCCGCACGCCGTGGCGGCTAATGCCAGGGACGTGAGTGCGGCCACACCCAGGGCTCGCTTGCGCATGGGACCTCCTGAGGTCCGGAGGGGGCTAATGACCGCTTTCGCGGCTTATATTTCGGGGACGTTAGCGAGTCTTTGCAAGAATTGGAAGAACTTGCGAAAGAGCGTTACCTGATCCAGATGCACGGGATACTCCCTTGACCTCGCCGCCTGGTCTCCTGGGGGAAGTACGGTGTTGTCTGCAACTTTCCGCAACTTACGCTTGACCCCACAGAACCACGCAAGCCATCCTTCACCAGACATCACGGACATTTCCCCCGGAGGACCGCAATGCTCGGCAACGACGATTGGTGGCGCGACGCCGTCGTTTACCAGGTCTACCCACGCAGCTTCGCCGACGCCAACGGCGACGGCATCGGGGACCTGCCGGGCGTGCGCGAGCGCCTCGGCTACCTCGCCGAGCTGGGCGTGGACGCCATCTGGTTGAGCCCCTTCTACACCTCGCCGATGGCCGACGGCGGCTACGACGTGGCCGACTACCGCGACGTGGACCCGATGTTCGGCACGCTGGCCGACCTCGACGGGCTGATCGCGGACGCGCACGAGCTGGGCATCAGGGTGATCGTGGACCTGGTGCCGAACCACTCCTCCGACCGGCACCCGTGGTTCCAGGCGGGGCTGCGCGACCGTTACATCTTCCGGGACCGGCCCAACGACTGGGAGTCCATCTTCGGCGGGCCCGCCTGGACGCAGGTGGCCGACGGGCAGTGGTATCTCCACCTCTTCGCCCCCGAACAGCCCGACCTCAACTGGGAGCACCCGGAGGTGCGGGCCGAGTTCCGCGACATCCTGCGGTTCTGGCTGGACCGCGGGGTGGACGGCTTCCGCGTCGACGTGGCGCACGGCATGGTCAAGGCCGCCGGGCTGCCCGACGTGGGACCGAAGGAGGGCCGCCAGGCCGAGATGCTCGGCGACGAGCAGGTGCCGTACTTCGACCAGGACGGCGTGCACGAGATCTACCGCGAGTGGCGGCCGATCCTCGACTCCTACCCCGGCGGGCGGATGGCCGTCGCCGAGGCGTGGGTGTCCTCGCCCGAGCGGCTGGCCCGCTACGTCGGCCCCGACGAGCTGCACCAGGCGTTCAACTTCGACTTCCTGCTGGCCGACTTCCACGCCAAGTCCTTCCGCGCGGTCATCGAGAAGGCGCTGGCCGAGGCGGAGCTGGTCGGTGCGCCGACCACCTGGGTGCTGTCCAACCACGACAAGCCCCGGCACGTCACCCGGCACGGCGGCCTGGCCCGGGCGAAGGCGGCCACGCTGCTCATGCTGGCGCTGCCCGGCTCGGCCTACCTCTACAACGGCGAGGAGCTCGGCCTGCCCGAGGTGCTCGACCTGCCGGACGAGCTGCGGCAGGACCCGGCGTTCCTGCGCAGCGGCGAGAGCCGTGACGGCTGCCGGGTGCCGATCCCGTGGACCACCGCCCCCGGCTTCGGCTGGCGGGACCCGTGGCTGCCGATCCCCGACTCGTGGGCGCCACTGTCGGCCGAGGCCCAGCACGACGACCCCGGCTCCACGCTGAACCTCTACCGGGCCGCACTGCGCCTGCGCAAGGCCCACCCGGCACTCGGCGGCGGCACGCTGGCCTGGCTCGACTCCCCCAAGGACGTGCTGGCCATCGAGCGCTCGCCCGGCCTGGTCGTCGTGCTGAACACCAGTGACGAGCCGGTGGAGGTGACCGGCGAGGTGCTGCTGTCGAGCGGCCCGCTCACCGCCGAGGGCACCCTCCCGCCCGACACCACGGTGTGGCTCCAGCGCTGAGGCCGGACGCGGCCCGTACGGCCTTCGCGGGCTGTGCGGGCTGAACGGCCCGCGCAAGCTGACCATGGGGGAAATTTTCCCTCTGGCCGCCATATAACGGTACTTACCGTTAGTAGCCTCGTTTAATGACCCCGCGCCTATGGGCGAGGTCCCTGCGCGGCCGCGTCACGCTCGTGGCGGCCGCGGTGGCCGCCTCCGTACTGATTCCCGCGGGTGTCGGCAGCGTCGTCGTGGCCAAGTCCGTGATCGAGGCCCATGTGTGGGAGGAGACCAGGGACGCCGCCGAACAGGTCGCGGTCGATTCACGCGGGGGCCATCTTCCCCTGGGGGCGGCGATGCCGTTGCCCGACCCGTACGTCGACCTGATCCAGGTCGTGGCCCCGGGCGGTCAGGTGATCGGGACGAGCGACGCGGCCCGCAACCTGCCGCGGCTGAGCGACGTCTGGCCCACGCCCGACAACCGGGTCATCAGCACCACGAGCTGCCTCCCGAGACTGTGCATCCACCTGACGGCCGTCCGCGTGTCGCCGGCGCCGAGCTCGAACGTCGTGTACGCCGGACGCACCACGCCGGGCCTGCTGGACCTGCGGATCCTGGAGACCGTGGTGTTCACCCAGATAGTCGTGCTCATGGTCCTGGCCACCTGGACGACCTGGCTGACCATGGGCCGGGCGCTGCAACCGGTGGGCGCGATGCGGGCCGAGCTCGACGAGGTCAACGCCAGTGACCTGAGCCGCCGGGTGACCCAGCCGTCAGGGGAGGACGAGGTCGCCGAGCTCGCGCGGTCCGTCAACGGCACCTTGGCCCGCTTGGAACGTTCCGCGTGCCAGCAGCGCCGCTTCGCCTCCGACGCCTCGCACGAGCTGCGCACCCCCATCGCCGGGCTGCGCGCGCAACTGGAGAGCGCCCAGCTCTACCCCGAGGACACCGACTTCGTCGCCCTGGTGGACAGCGCGCTGCGCGACACCGACCGGCTCGAAGCGATCATATCCGACCTGCTGCTGCTGGCCAGGATCGGCTCGCGCGTGGATGTGGTGAAGGAGCGGGTGGACCTCGCGGCCCTGGTCCGCGACGAGCTGTCGTGCCGCGACGGCCCGGTGCCTGTCAAGCCGGCGCTGGAGGAGGGCGTCGTGGTGGCCGGGGTACGGATGCAGCTCGCCCGGGTGCTGACGAACCTGCTGGACAACGCCCAGCGGCATGCCGAGACCATCGTCAGGGTGGTCGTCACCAGAGACGGGGGCATGGCCGTCGTGGCCGTGGAGAACGACGGTGTGGAGATCGCGCCGGCGGACCGCGAGTGCATCTTCGACCGCTTCACCCGGCTGGACGCGGCCCGCAGCCGCGACGCCGGCGGCACCGGTCTGGGCCTGGCCATCGCGCGCGACGTCGCGGTGGCGCATCGCGGCGAGATCCGCGTCGAGGAGTGCCGAGGCGGCGCCCGCTTCGTCCTGAGACTGCCTGCCGCGTGACACGATCCACCTACCGTCGTTCACCTTGTGACATGAACCGGTGGATTTACGCGCCCTTTGTCCGAGATCATGGGGACATGACGGAACAAGCGCCGCAAGGTGTGGACCCGCACATCCCCAACGCGGCGCGGATGTACGACTACTTCCTTGGTGGCAAGGACAACTTCAAGGCCGACCGGGAGCTCGCCGAACTGGTCATGAGCGTGTTACCCGAGGTCAGAGAGGGCACGAGGCAGAACCGCAAGTTCATCGGGCGAGTGGTCGAATACCTCTGCCGTCAGGGCGTCACCCAGTTCCTCGACCTGGGCTCCGGCCTGCCGGCCGCGGAGAACGTGCACGAGGTCGCCCACCGGTTCGCGCCGGAGGCGCGCGTGGTGTACGTCGACAACGACCCCGTGGTCGCCGCGCACGGCCGCGCCCTGCTGGCCGACCCGGAGAAGGTCACCATGGTGCTGGGCGACGGCCGCGAGGCGGAGAAGATCCTCGGGCATCCCGACGTGCTGTCGGTGCTGGACTTCGACCAGCCGGTCGCGGTGCTCATGATGTTCTTCCTGCACCTGGTGCCCGACGAGGACGAGCCGCACGAGTTCGTGGCCACCTACCGCGACGCGCTGGCGCCGGGCAGCTATCTGGCCATCTCGCATGTCGGCAACGACGTCGTGCCGGAGCAGGTGGCCAAGATCAGCGAGTTCTACCAGAAGGCCAACGCGCCCTTCTGCCCGCGCCCCGGCAAGGAGATCGCCCGATTCTTCGGTGACTTCGAGCTGGTCCCGCCGGGGCTGGCGAGCGGCCTGGGGCCGGAGGTCGGCTGGCCGTTCAACGACCCCCAGGAGACGCTGTTCCTCGATGAGGAGATGGCGCGGATGGGCTATGCGGGCATCGGCCGCAAGCCCTAGACGGCCGTCATCTCCCGTTGCTCGTCCGCCGCGGGCGGTTCGGGTCGTACGTCCTCGTCCAGCAACGTCGCCTCGTCGAACGGCACGTTGCCGGCGAGCACCTCGGCCGCCCGCGCCCTGTCGAACTCGCCCGTCCAGGTGGCGACGAGCACGGTGCCGATCGCGTTGCCCGCGAAGTTCGTCAGCGCCCGCGCCTCGGACATGAAGCGGTCGATGCCGACGATGAGGCCGACGCCGTCGACCAGCTCGGGCCGGTGCGACTGCAGGCCGCCGGCCAGCGTGGCGATGCCGGACCCGGTCACGCCCGCCGCGCCCTTCGAGGCGATCATCATGAACCCCAGCAGCGCGAGCTGCTCACCGAAGCGCAGCGGCGACCCGCTGGCGGAGGCGATGAACAGCGTGGACATGGTCAGGTAGATCGCGGTGCCGTCGAGGTTGAAGGAGTAGCCGGTGGGCACCGTGATGCCCGCCACGGTACGGCTCACGCCGAGGTGCTCCATCTTGGCGATCAGCCTCGGCAGCGCGGCCTCGGACGACGACGTGGACAGGATCAGCAGGAACTCGCGGCCCAGATAGCGGAACAGCGGCCACAGGCCGATCTTGGCCACCCCCCAGAGCAGCGGGCCGAGTATCAGGCCGATGAACAGCACGCAGGTCGTGTAGAAGGCGATCATGATGATGGCCAGGCTCCTGAGCGCGTCGAGGCCGGTGGCGCCGACGACCGCGGCGATGGCGCCGAACGCGCCGACCGGCGCCGCCCACATGATCATGGCGAGGATGCGGAACACCAGCCGCTGGATGTGCTCGATGGCCGTCAGGATCGGCGCGGCCTTGGGCCCTATGGCCTGCAGCCCGAATCCGGTGAGCAGCGCGACCAGGAGCGTCTGCAGCGTCTGACCCTCGGTGAACGCCGACACCACCGTGGTGGGGATGATGCCGAGCACGAAGTCGACCGAATCGGTGGCGCCCCCCTTGGCCGCCTCGCCCTCGGCGACCTTCTTGGCGGCGTCGGTGAGGTGCAGCCCCGAGCCCGGGTCGATGAGGTTGCCGACCAGCAGCCCGATGATGAGGGCTACCGTGGACATGACGAGGAAGTAACCGATGGTCAGCCCGCCGACCTTGCCGACCTTGGCCGCCTTGGTGACCGAACCGATGCCGAGCACGATCGTGCAGAAGATGATCGGGCTGATCATCATCTTGATCAGGTTGACGAAGCCGGTGCCGAGCGGCTTGAGCGCCTGACCGGCGTCCGGCCAGACGAATCCCACCAGGATGCCGAGCAGGACCGCCCCGATGACGGCCAGGTAGAGATAGCGAGTGCGATCACGCATGGAGGGTCTCCGGTCGCTATGAGTAAAAGTCCTAACCATGCGACTATGCGGTCCGTGGTGATCCAGGTCACTATTGCGTAAGTTTCGTTCATTGAGAGGTCCCCGATGCGCCGCTGGAGCCTGGCAGGGCAGATGTTGCTCCTGCAACTGCTCGTGGTCACCGTCACGCTGGTGGGCGCCGCCACGCTCGTCTCCGTGCTGGCGGACCAGCTCGTCACCGCCGAGGCGGCGGGCGCGGCCAGGTCGGCGGCGGCGGCCGTGGCGGCCTCGCCCGACGTGCTGGCCGCCCTGGACGAGCCGTCGCCCACCACGCGGCTCCAGCCGTTCGCCGACCGGGTGGAAGCCGAGTCGGGCGTCGACTTCGTCACCATCATGAAGCCCGACGGCACCCGCTACACCCACCCCAACCGGGCGGAGATCGGCAAGCGGTTCCTCGGCCACATCGACCGCGCGCTGCGCGGCGAGACGTTCACGGAGACCTACACCGGCACGCTCGGCCCATCCGTGCGGGCGGTCGCCCCGGTCCGCGCGGGCGGCCCGAACGGCCCGATTCGGGCGCTGGTCAGCGCGGGCATCAAGGTGGACAGAATCAGCGCCAGGCTGCGCGGCCAGCTCATCTGGACCGGGCTCATCGCCCTGCTCGGGCTCGCCGTCGGCGCCGTCGGCACGTGGCTGGTGACCGCCCGGCTCCGCAGGCAGACGCACGGGCTCGGGCCGGTCGAGCTGGGCCGCATCCACGAGCATCACGACGCGGTCCTGCACGCCGTACGGGAGGGGCTGCTGCTGGTCGGCAAGGACGGCACGCTGACGCTCTGCAACGACGCCGCGCGGCAGCTGCTCGACCTGCCCGCCGACGCCGAAGGGCGGCACCTGGACGAGCTGGGCCTGTCGGGGTTGTTCGACACGGACCAGGAGCGGGTGCACCTGGTCGGCGACCGGGTGCTGGCCGTCAACGGCGCAGCCAGCAGGCTCGGCACCGTGGTGACCGTGCGGGATCACACCGAGCTGCAGGCGCTGGCCGGGCAGCTGAACGCCGAGCGCGGGTTCGCCGACTCGCTCCGGTCGGCCGCCCACGAGTCGGCCAACAAGCTGCACACGGTCATCACGCTGGTGGAGCTGGGCCGTACCGAGCAGGCGGTGGCGTTCGGCACCGCCGAGCTGCGCGCGGCGCAGGAGCTCACCGACCGGGTGATGGGCGCGGTACGCGAACCAATCCTGGCCGCGCTGCTGCTGGGCAAGAGCGCCGAGGCGGCCGAGCGCGGCAGCGAGCTGGTGATCAGCCAGGACAGCGACCTGGACGACCTCGGACTCGACCCCGGAGAGCTGGTGACCATCGTCGGCAACCTCATCGACAACGCGATCGACGCGGCCACCCGGGTCGAGGTGCTGCTGCGGGGCGGCCGCGACGGCTTCCTCATCCGGGTCGCCGACGACGGGCCCGGCCTGATCGCGCCCGACGCGTTCCGGAAGGGCTGGACCACCAAGGGCGACGGGCACGGGCTGGGGCTCGCGCTGGTCGGGCAGGCGGTACGGCGGCTGGGCGGCACGATCGAGGTGGACGGCTCGGTGTTCACCGTACGGCTGCCGGTGCCGCGGTCCGTGGCGGAGCCGGTCCGATGATCTCGGTGCTGGTGGTCGAGGACGAGGAGATCACCGCCGAGGCCAACCGCATCTACGTGAACCGGGTGCCGGGCTTCGAGGTGGCGGGCGTGGTGCGCTCGGGCGGGGAGGCGCTGCGGTTCCTGCGGCACACGCCGGTCGATCTCATCCTGCTCGACCTGTACCTGCCCGACATGCACGGGCTGGAGGTCTGCCGGGCCGTACGGGCGGGCGGGCTGCTGTGCGACGTGATCGCGGTCACCTCCGCGCGTGATCTGGCCATGGTGCGCAGGGCCGTGTCGCTGGGCATCTCCCAATACCTGCTCAAGCCGTTCACCTTCGCGACACTTAACGAGAAGCTGACCGGCTATGCCCGGTTCAAGGAGGAGGCCGGCGAGATCGTCGGCCAGGGTGACGTGGACCGGGTGCTCGGCACCCTGCGCGGCCGCTCTGAGCTGCCGAAAGGGATGGCCCGCGACACCCTTGACCTGGTCGCCGCCGAGCTGCGCGGCAGCCCCGCGGGGATGTCGGCGCAGGCCGTGGGGACGGCCGCCGGAGTCTCCAGGGTGACCGCCCGCAGATACCTGGAACACCTGGTGGAGCTGGGGGTGGCGGTCCGGATGCCCCAGTACGGCGGAGTGGGTCGTCCAGAGCTGCTCTACCGGATCCCCCCGGAAAGTTAATAAAGGGGACGCTGCTCGTTCAATCCGCACCTCTAGCTTCGGGATGCAACCCGTTAGCACTGAGGAGTCACGTTGCGAGTCCTGGCCGTTGTTCCCGCCCGCGGAGGTTCTGCCGGCGTTCCGCTGAAGAACCTCGCGCCGGTGGGCGGTATTCCCCTGGTCACCCGTGCTGTGCGCGCTTCGCTGCGCAGCGAGCTGATCGACCGGGTCGTGGTCAGCACCGACCACGCGGGGATCGCCGAGGCCGCCAAGGAGGCGGGCGCGCTCGTCGTGGACCGTCCCGAGGAGCTCAGCGGCGCGACCGCCTCCAGCGAGTCTGCGGTGTTGCACGCGCTCGACGCGCTCGGCGAGGACCCCGAGGTGGTCGTCCTCGTGCAGTGCACCAGCGCGTTCATCGACTCCGACGACCTGTCGGCGGCCGTGCGCAAGGTGCTGGACGGCGAGGCCGACACGGTCGTGTCCGGCCTGCCGACGCACGAGTTCCTCTGGACCGCCACCGGCGGCGGGATCAACCACGACCCCGCGATCAGGCAGCGCAGGCAGGACCGCGAGCCGCAGTTCCGGGAGAACGGCGCCTTCTACGTCATGCGCACCTCCGGGCTGCGCGAGCACGGCCACCGCTTCTTCGGCACCGTCGCCGTACAGCCGGTGCCCGTGCGCCACGCGATCGAGATCGACGACCCCGAGGACCTGGAGCTGGCCCGCGCGCTGGCCCCGTTCGTGGACGTGCCCGAGCCGATCGACGTCGACGCGGTCATCACCGACTTCGACGGCGTGCACACCGACGACCGCGCCTACGTCGACTCCGACGGCCGTGAGATGGTGCTGGTCAGCCGCTCCGACGGGATGGGCATCTCGTTGCTGCGCCGCTCCGGGGTGAAGGTGCTGGTCATGTCGACCGAGCACAACCCGGTCGTGGCGGCCCGCGCCCGCAAACTGGGCGTCCCCGTGCTGCAGGGGATCGCCGAGAAGCGGATCGTCCTGCGTGACTGGCTGACGATCGAGGGCCTGGACCCGGCCCGCGTCGCCTACGTGGGCAACGACGTCAACGACCTGGGCCCGATGGCCGAGGTGGGCTGGCCGATCGCGGTGCCCGACGCGCACCCGCGGGTCCGCGCCGCCGCCAGGGTCGTGCTGACCAAGGTGGGCGGCGACGGAGCGGTGCGCGAGCTGTGCGACCGGGTCGTGGCCGCCCGGCCCGAGGCGCCCGCCGCGCCCGAGGCCAAACCGCGTCTCAGGTTCCGCCCGGTGGCGGTCGGCGAGGTGCTGGTCGGCGACAGCGAGCCCGTCTACGTCATCGGCGAGATCGGCATCAACCACAACGGCGACCTCGACCTCGCGCGCCGGCTCATCGACGTGGCGGCCGACGCGGGCTGCCAAGCGGTGAAGTTCCAGAAGCGCACCCCGGCGATCTGCGTGCCCGAGGCGCAGAAGGGGCAGATCAGGCAGACGCCCTGGGGCGAGATGACCTACCTGGAGTACAAGGAGCGGACCGAGTTCGGTCACGACGAGTACCGCCAGATCGCCAAATACTGCGACGAGCGCGGCCTGCACTGGTTCGCCTCGCCGTGGGACGTGCCCTCCATCGACTTCCTGGAGGAGATGGACGTCGTGGCCCACAAGGTGGCCTCGGCCAGCGTCGCCGACCACGAGCTGCTCCGCGCCCTTGCGGCGACCGGCAAGCCGCTGATGCTGTCGACCGGCATGTCCACGCTCTCCGAGATCGACCAGGCGGTCGAGATCCTCGGCACCGACAAGCTGATCATGATGCACGCCACCTCCACGTACCCCCTCCCGCCGGAGGAGGCGAACCTGCGCACGATCACCACCCTCAAGGAGCGCTACGGCGTGCCGGTCGGCTACTCCGGCCACGAGCGCGGCCTGCAGATCTCGCTGGCCGCGGTGACGCTCGGCGCGGTCTGCGTGGAGCGGCACATCACGCTCGACCGCACCATGTGGGGCTCGGACCACGCCGCCTCGCTGGAGCCCTCGGGTCTCGAGCACCTGGTACGCGACATCCGGATCATCGAGCAGGCGATGGGTGACGGCGTCAAGCGCGTCTTCCCCGGCGAGGAGGCGCCCAAGGCCCGCCTGCGCCGCGTCACCGTCTGACGAGCGCCATCTTGATCACTCTGTCCGTCATCGTTCCTGTGCGTGACGGCGAGCGTTTCATCGCCGACGCGCTCTCCTCGCTCTGCCGCAACGCCCGGCGCGACTTCGAGTTCATCGTGGTCGACGACGGGTCGGTGGACGCCACCGGCGACATCGTCGAGGACTTCCGCGCCGACCTGCCCGGTCTTGCCGTGCTGCGCAACCCGGCGCCGGTCGGCCTCGCGGACGCCCGCAACACCGGGCTGTCGGCCGCCTCGGGGCGGTACGTCACGTTCATGGACGGGGACGACTGGCTCGCCCCCGGCTACCTGCCCCAGCTCGTCGCGGCCATCGACGGGCTCGGCTGCGACTTCGTACGCGCCGACCACGTGCAGGTCGAGGGCCGTAAGCGGGTCGTGCACCGCGCCCCGCTGGCGCGGCGGGGCGCGGTGCTCAACCCCCGGGAGGCGATCCTGCCCGCGAACGTGCGGACCATGGTCGACTACCCCTACGCGTGGGCCGGCGTCTACCGGCGCTCGCTGCAGGACCTGCTGCACTTCCCCGGCTCGCTGCACACCGCCGAGGACCGCCCGTGGATCTGGCGGCTGCACCGGGAGGCGGCCTCGTTCGCGGTGGTGTCGCTGGCCGGGGTGTTCTACCGGCGGATGGTGTCGGGGTCGCTCACGCGGGTGGGCGACGAACGGCAGCTGCACTTCTTCGACGCCTTCGAGCTGGTGTTCAAGGACCTTGAGGAGGAGTTCCTGCCGAAGGCCGTACGCAACTTCTGCGCGCTGCTCGCGCACCACCTGGAGATCGCCGACCGCTTCACCCCGCAGTTGCGCGCCCGCTTCGAGGAGCGCGGCGCGGAAATGGTACGGGCGCTGCCCGCCGCCCTGGTGGTGGACGCGGTGGCGCGCATGTCCGTGGACCGCGAGGCCACGCTGCGGGCGCTGCTGCCCTACCTCCCCCCAAGCCCCCACGTCCGGCTCCGCCGTGAACGGGAGGACTCATGACCACGGTCTTCTACGCCTCGACGCTGTTCGGGGCGATGTCGCTGGCGGCCGGGATCGACGACGGCCGGTTCGCCGAGGGGCGCAGGGTCCTCATCGTGTCGAACAACGCGGCGGTCCCCGAGGTGACCGTCCCCCTGGACCGGACACCGGGCTTCGCGGTGCTGCGCTCCCGCTTCGACGTGATCCACTCGTGGAACGAGCTGATCGCGCCGCTGCACCCGTCGGAGTGGAAGGCCCGCGTCATCGAGGTGCCGATGATGGAGCGGCTGATCCGCGCCCAGCTCGCGCTCGACGACGTGACCGAGCTGGTGCTGGAGTCGATCGCGGTGCCGCCCGCCCGGACGATCGCGGGGCTGGTGCGCGACTGCCCGATCACCGTCTACTCCGACGGCCTGATGAGCTACGGCCCGACGCGCGACCCGCTGCCCGCCGAGATCTTCCGCCGCATCACCCGCCTGCTGCACCTGGACCTCGTGCCGGGGCTGGAGCCGCTCTTACTGAGCGAGTACGACGTGCCGGCCGCGCTCCTGCCGGACGAGGCGTTCCTGTCGGTGCTCCGGCAGGTGGCGACGACCGCGCCCGACATGCTGGCCGGGCAGGCGATGATCCTCGGGCAGTACCTGTCGGCGCTGGAGATCGTCACGCCGGAGGAGGAGGCGGCGCTGCACGAGTCGATGCTGCGCGGCCTGGTCGCCCGCGGCTTCTCGAGCGTGGTGTTCAAGCCGCACCCGGCGGCCGGCCGCAGGCACGCCCAGCTGCTCAGGGCCGCCGCCGAACCGCTGAACGTACGGCTGACGGTGGCCGACGAGAGTGTCCCCGCCGAGGTGTGCTTCTCGGCGCTCCGGCCGGAGCTGGTCGTGGGCTGTTTCTCGACCGGTCTGGTCACGGCCGGGCGGTTCTTCGGGCTGCCGGTGGCCTCGTACGGCACCGAGCTGGTGCTGGAGCGGCTGGCCCCGTACGAGAACAGCAACCGGGTGCCCGCCACGATCGTCGACGCGCTGCTGCCCCGCATGTCGGTGGACGGCACGATCGAGCCGGCGCCGCGCGGCTACCTGCGGGAGCTGGTGCGGGCGGTGGGCTACTGCATGCAGGCGGAGACGTATCCGGAGCTGCGGCCGGTGGACTTCGACTTCGACCCGCGCTACTTCAAGCGCAAGCGGCTGGAGACCCTCGGCCTGACGGCCAAGCCCACCGCGCTGACCCGGCTGCGGCGGAAGATCAAATCAGCCATCTGAGGGGCGCCACCCGGCAGGGGCGGGCGGCGCCCCTGTCCTGCGGCGCCACCCCTCTCGGCGCCCCGCCCCTCTCGGAGGGCACTCCCCTCTCGGGGGCACTCCCCTTTCGGGGGGCACTCCCTTTCGGGGGGCACTCCCTTAGGACAGCGCCCGCAGATACCGGCGCATCCGCCGCTTGGCCCGGTAGCCGGCGCGCAGCACGGTGGGGTGCACGTCCAGGCGCATCCTGGCGCGGCGGCGGGCGGCGGCGTGGTCGGGCCCGTCGAGCAGTGACCTGGCCGGGACCCGGGGGCCGCCGGTCACCAGGCCGCCCAGCAGCCCTGCCCAGTTGTTGCGATCCACCGGGTGGAAGTAGTTGGCCGAGCACCACCCGGCGTCGGCGGCGCGGAACCCGCCCGTGGCCAGCTCGTCGAGCGTGCCCAGCAGCCCGCTGCCCTCGAACACCAGGTTGATCATCTCCGCGCTCACGCCGAAGTCGCTCAGCACCAGCAGCGGCACGTCCTGCGCGATGGCCTCCAGCGCCGCCGTCGAGCTGACCGTCACGAACCCGGCCGCCTGAGCGAGCTGGTCGTGCATCGAGCCCGCCTCGAACGCCACCCGCCCCGGCTCGCCGAGCTCGCGCCAGAGCCGCTGGTAGTGGTGGCGTTCGTTGTGCGTCTGCCGTTCGTCCTCCAGGGCGCGCAGCTTCACCACCACGTCCAGGTCCGGCCGGCCGGCGGCCAGCTCGGCCAGTGACAGCAGGATGCGTTCGCGGTCCTCGCGCTCGCGCGGCACCTTGGCCTGGGTGGCGAACACCACCCGGTTCCCGCCGCCGCGCACGGCCCGCGGGCGCAGGAACGGCAGCCGGGCCAGCCCGACCGCCCCTCCCCCGCCGAGCTCGGCGGCGATCCCGCCGAACTCGGCCACCTCCCGCTCGCTGTGCACCACGAACAGGTCGCAGCCGCTGCGGAACAGCCACGCCTTCTCCGTCGCGGGCACCGAGATGCCCGGCAGCCCGGTCACGAACACCGGCCGCGACCGCAGCCCGGCGAACGCCTCGGCCACCAGCACGTCCACGACCGGCCCCGTACAGGCCACGATGATCGCGTCCGGCCGGGTACGTTCGGCCAGCCGCCGCACCGCCCGCGCCGACATCAGCGGCGGCGTGGGACGGTCGCCCACGGCGGCGGCGATCTGCTCGGGCGACGGCGCGATCGGCGTGCGCACCACCACGAGCTCCGTCTCACAGCCGGGAGGCAGGTCGCCGAGCAGGCAGGCCGCCCACTTCAGGTACGAGTCGGAGTCGGCCACGGCCAGCACTCTCACGCGGTCACTCCAGTCGAATACGGGTTGACGATGGTCACCCGGTTGTTCCCATCAGGGAGGGGTTGCCGCCGGTCATCCGGCCGCTCCGGTCAGACAAGGGTTGACGCCGGTCACCCGGCCACGCCGGTCAGATGCGAACGCAGGGCGGGAGCCGCCCTGCTGGTCCACCAATCGTCCGGTACGTCCACCGGCTCGACCGCGACGCCGCGCGGCGTGAGCAGCACCCGCAGCGAGCTGATCGCGGTGGACGGCAGGCTGAGCACCCGCTGGCTGGGATCGAGGCCGCGCAGCGTCAGCTCGGCGGGCACGCCGGCGTCGTACACGGTGATCTCGGGCCGCTCGCGGATGAGCGCCACGTCCGCGGGGTCCTCGCGGCGGTGCGGGAAGTAGGCGAGCGGCTCCTCGGCGGCCAGGTCCGTCAGCCAGCTCAGGTAGCGGTCGCGGCGCACCAGCCCGTTCCTGATCAGGGAGGTGCCGAGCACGACGGTCCGCTCGACCGGTCCGGGACCGCCCAGCGGCTGCTCACGCAGCCACCCGAAGTCGTGGCGGACCAGGTCGACGCCCGCCGCGCGGACGGCCAGCGCCAGCTCGTCGGAGACCGGCAGCGCGGTGAAGACCGACACCCGGCTCGCGCGCAGCCTGATCGCCGCCGCCAGCCCCAGCGCCGCACGCAGCTTCCCCGGACGCGCCCGCGCCCGCAACAGCGGCTTGTACGGCCCGGCGGCCAGCAGTTCGAGCAGCCGGAGCGTGGCCAGCCCGTCGTCGACGATCACGATGCGGCCCGGATGGGACACGAGCCAGCGGAGCTGAACCCGGCCGGAGAAGGCGTCGCCGACGGCGTGCGGCGAGCGCGGCATGCGCTCGCGCGGCTCGGCCAGCTCCAGCCCCTCGGGCAACGCCAGGTCGGACAGCGCCCGGCGGGTGGCCTTCAACGCCCGCAGACCGGCGCGCGGGACGACGGCGGTGACCGGCCCGAGCAGCCCAGCGCGGTGGGCCTCGATGGCGCACAGCATCTGGAGCGGGGACTCCACCCAGGCCGACGCCTGTTTGCCCACTCTGTTCTCCCCGCGCGGTGATGGCCCGTTCACGACCGCTTCAAGCTAGCCCGCCCGGCTTAAGCCGTCAGAAACGACACGTGAACAATGGAGACCATGAACTCGCTACTACTCAATACGGACGGCGTACAGGTGCCGCAGCTCGGATTCGGCGTCTGGCAGGTGCCGAGCGACGTGGCCGAGCAGGTCGTGACGACCGCCCTGGAGGTCGGTTACCGCCACGTCGACACCGCCAGCGCCTACGGGAACGAGGAGGGCGTCGGCCGCGCCGTACGCGCCTCGGGGATCCCGCGCGAGAAGCTGTTCGTCACCACCAAGCTCTTCAATCCCGACCACGGCCGGGCCGAGGAGGCGTTCGACGAGAGCCTGTCGCGGCTCGGGCTCGACTACGTGGACCTCTATCTGATCCACTGGCCGTTGCCGGAGCACGGCACGTACCTGCAGGCGTGGCGCAGCCTCGAGAAGATCTACCGTCAGGGGCGCGCCAAGGCGATCGGCGTGTCCAACTTCACCGTCGAGACGCTCACCCGGGTGATCGACGAGGCGGAGATCACGCCGTCCATCAACCAGATCGAGCTGCACCCGTACTTCCAGCAACGGCGGATGCGGGAGTTCCACGAGGCCAACGGCATCCTCACCGAGGCGTGGAGCCCCCTGGGGCAGGGCCAGGGCCTGCTCGGCGACCCGGCGCTGGCCGTGCTGTCGGAGAAGTACGGCAAGACGCCCGCGCAGATCGTGCTGCGCTGGCACATCCAGCTCGGCAACGTGGTGATCCCCAAGTCGGTCACGCCGGCCCGGATCAAGGAGAACTTCGGGGTGTTCGACTTCGTCCTCGACGCCGAGGACATGACCGCGATCGGCGCCATGAACACGACAGACGGCCGCATCGGCCCCGACCCGGACACTTTCCACTGGATGGGTTGATTCCCTACGATCTCCCCCCATGAAGAATTTCGCATGGGGTATCGCGGCCACGGGTGTCATCGCCAAGAGGGTCGGCACCGTCATCGCGGCCGAGCCGGGGATGCGGGTGGCCGCCGTCGGCTCCCGCGACCTCGGCCGCGCACAGGCGCTGGCCTCGGAACTGGGCGCCGAGTCGGCGTACGGCTCGTACGAGCAGTTGTGCGCCGACCCCGCCGTCGACGCGGTCTACGTGGCGACCCCGCACGCCCAGCACCTGGAGGTGGCCGAGGCGGCGATCGCGGCGGGCAAGGCGGTGCTGTGCGAGAAGCCGCTCGCCGCGTCCATCGCCGACGCGGAGCGGATGGTCCGCCTCGCGCGCGAGGCCGGGGTCTTCCTGATGGAGGCCATGTGGATGCGGTTCAACCCGCTGATTCAGCAGGTGGCCGCCGATCCCCGGTTCGAGGAGATCCGCTCGGTGCAGGCGTCGTTCGGCTTCAGGTCGCCGTACGACCCCGCGCACCGGCTGTGGGCGCCGGAGCTGGGCGGCGGGGCCCTGCTCGACCTGGGCGTCTACTCGTTCGGGCTGGCCCAGCTCCTGCTCGGAATGCCGGAACGGGCGCACGTCACGGGCTCGCTGGCGCCCTCGGGGGTGGACGCGGAGGCGGGCGGGGTGCTGGTCTATCCGGGCGGCCGGCGGGCTCTGGTGGAGTGCTCGCTGCTGGGCCCGTACGCGAACGACGCCTACGTCGTGGGGACCGGCATGCGCGCCGACATCAAGGCGCCGTTCTGGGCGCCGGAGCGGGTCGTGCTGAGCGGGCCGTCGATGGAGACGGAGGAGCTCGTGCTCGATCCGGCGGACAACGGATACGCCGGCGAAGTCCGCGAGGTGCGGGCCGCCGTGGCCCAGGGAAGTAAAGAATCCGCGATCATGCCACTTGACGAAAGCCTTGCCATGATGGGGCTTCTGGCGGACGCAAGGGGGCAACTCTCCTGACCTGTAGTTTTGCTATTTGTAATCCTCTTGCCCCATGTATTACCTTGTACGACATCTAAGGCATACGTACCTGTTTGTCCGGTTCGTTGCCTGACCATCGCACAAGCATCACAGGATCGTCCTGTGACCGCTGAATCCGCCTCACGCGGAACCGGGGACCCATGTCCTTTGGGGTGAATCGGCACGTCAGTGCCGTAGGGCAGCTTCCACGCCCGAACCCGTCAGCTAACCCGGTAAGCGGCATGGAAGCAAGGAGCAACCCCCTCGATGGCCATGAGTCGTCTTACCCGTGTCCCCAAACTGACCTTCGCTCAGGCCGCCCTCGGTGTGGCCGTCGCGGCCGCCGCCATCGGCGGGCAGTCCACCGCCCACGCGGAGACCCTCGGTTCGGGCACACAGCAGTACGCCGCCGCCCACGCGGACCACCCGGAGACCAACGTTCAGGCCAAGGCCAAGATCTCGGCCGCGCAGGTCCTGGCCCTGGCCAAGGCCCAGGTCGGCACCTCCGAGGACGCCGCGGGCGGCGGCACCAAGTTCCAGAAGTGGTACATGAACTCGCCGCGCGCCCTGGAGACCGTCAAGCGTGACGGCGGCAGCCGGCAGGAGTACCTGAACGCCGCCTGGTGCTCGATGTTCGTCTCGTGGGTCGGCGCGCACACCGGCGCGCGCAGCATGGTCGGCTGGGACGCCTACACCGTCGAGCACGCCCGCTGGTTCGCCAAGAACCACCGCTGGGGCCAGGCCCCGAAGCCGGGCGCCGTGGTGTTCTTCTCGTGGAGCGGCAGCAAGAGCCTGGACGACATCCAGCACGTCGGGTTCGTCGTCAAGGACAACCACAACGGGACGATCTCCACGATCGAGGGCAACACCGGCAACGGCACGGTCGCCCAGCGCGTCCGGCCGACGTCCCAGGTGGTCGGCTACGGATACCCGAACTACACCGGCTGACGGCTACTCCCCCGAGCCCTCCGGTCCGCCCCTCCCCTCCTCTCCCCCACAAGCTTCGCTGTCGACGAGCGCGCGTCCTTTGGGCGCGCGCTCGTCGGCGTCCTCCCTGGCGTGCTGCTTCGGAACACCCGAAAGGCCATCACGTTCCACCGAACACCGCATTATCCGGCCGTAACCCCCCAAGTTTGGGGATGTACGGGTCCGCCCGCCACCTCCAACACTGGCGATGACCGGACAACGCGCCGGTGCTCGATACCGCAGGAGGGGACATGTCACCGACGACCCAGCAGGACAACTGGCGGTTCTGCAACAAGTGCTACACCCTTTGGTGGAACGGTCGCCCCGACAACGGGCACTGCCCCGCGGGTGGCGCCCATGAGGGGCACGGCAGCTGGAACTTCTACCTTCCGGCGAACCCCGCCGAGCACATCTGACGCAAGACCGATCTCCCCGCGAGGCCACGGCTTCGCGGGGAGATCTTTGTGTACGCCTCTTGGTAAAGAATTCCGCGTACGTGTCGATTCGGGGTCTGATTGTTCGACGCGTTCGCGAGAGTGAAGGAGGCGGGTCATGAAGTTCATGATCGTAGGGAAGGCCAACGAGGCGACCGAGGCCGGGGCACTGCCCAGCCAGGAGCTCGTCGACGCGATGGGCGCCTACAACGAGAGCCTGGCCAAGGCGGGGGTGCTGCTGGCGGCCGAGGGACTGTATCCCAGCTCCCACGGGGCGCAGATCGCCTACTCCAAGGACGGCAAGGCGACGGTGCTCGACGGTCCGTTCGCCGAGGCCAAGGAGCTGATCGCCGGGTTCTGGCTGATCCAGGTCAAGTCCCGGGAAGAGGCCATCGCGTGGGCGCTGCGGGTGCCTGTGCCCGGTGGGCACGAGGGGATCGGGCTGGACGTCTGGCAGGTGTTCGACGCGGCCGATCTGCCGGACGCGTCGATGAGCCCCGAGGCGGCCGAACGCGAGGCGGCGTTGCGGGAGCGGCTGCTGGGATCCGCCGAAGATTAGCGACCGCCGGCCTCCGCGCCCGGCTTGCGTGATCTTTGGGCGGCTGGTCTTATGACCAGGTGATGGCTTCCGATGCGCACCGGGCGATCGAGACGGTCTGGCGGATGGAGGCGGCGCGGCTCATCGCCGGCCTGACCGGGCTGGTGCGTGACCTCGGTCTGGCCGAGGAGCTGGCCCAGGACGCGCTGGTCGCGGCGCTGGAGCAGTGGCCGGAGTCGGGCGTGCCGCGCAATCCCGGGGCCTGGCTCATGACCGTCGCCAAGCGCCGCGCCATCGACCTGCTGCGCCGCCAGGAACGCTACGCGCGCAAACTGACCGAGATCGGCCGCGAGCTGGCCGAGCCGGGCGCCGAGGACGAGCCGCCCGGCCTGGACGAGATCGAGGACGACCTGCTGCGGCTGGTGTTCACGGCGTGCCATCCGGTGCTGTCCACCGAGGCGCGGGTGGCGCTCACGCTGCGGATGCTCGGTGGGCTGAGCACCGACGAGATCGCCAGGGCGTTCCTGGTCCCGGAGCCGACGGTGGCGCAGCGGATCGTCCGCGCCAAGCGGACGCTGGCCGACAAGCAGGTGCCGTTCGAGGTGCCGCGGGGCGAGGAGCTCGCCGGCCGCCTGTCGTCCGTCCTGGAGGTCATCTACCTGATCTTCAACGAGGGCTACTCGGCCACGGCCGGTGACGACTGGATGCGGCCGGGGCTCTGCGCGGACGCGCTGCGGCTTGGCCGGGTGCTGGCCGGGCTGATGCCCAAGGAGCCCGAGGTGCACGGCCTGGTCGCGCTGATGGAGATCCAGGCGTCGCGCGCGGCGGCCCGGGTGGGCCCGTCCGGCGAGCCGATCCTGCTGCTAGAACAGAACCGGAGCCGCTGGGACCGCCTGCTCGTCCGCCGTGGCCTGGATGCGCTCCAGCGGGCCGAGGACCTCGATGGCGAGCTCGGCCCGTACGTGCTGCAGGCCGCCATCGCCGCCTGTCACGCGCGGGCACTCACCGCCGAGGAGACCGACTGGCGGGCCATCGCCACCCTTTATGAGGCGCTGGCGCGGATGTCGCGGTCGCCGGTCGTCGAGCTCAACCGGGCGGTCGCGCTCGCCATGGCCTACGGCCCGGCGGTCGGGCTGGAGCTGGTGGACCAGCTCGTCGACGAACCGGCGCTCAAGGGCTACCACCTGCTGCCGAGCGTACGCGGGGATCTGCTCGTCAAGCTGGGGCGGCCGGATGAGGCGCGGGCCGAGTTCGAGCGGGCGGCGGTGATGACCCGCAACAGCCGGGAGCGCGCCCTGCTCCGGGAACGCGCCGCCGCCTGCTGACCCGCCCCGGCACGCCGTACGACCGTCGTGACTACGGGCGCGACCACGAGAAAAGCCCGCAGTGGGTGGGCGACATGCCCGGAAAGCAAACACAAACGAGTCCCTTGTGATGGGAGCGCTCCCAAACGGCCCTTTGTGCCGTTCATCCCGAAAAATCTCTTTCTAAACCGAGAAATAGCCCCATAGGTAACGGTTGCGTTTCAGCGCATTGACGGGCAAGAGCCGCAAGTGCACCCTTTGTGGGAGCGCTCCCAAGGACTTCCCACCGCGGCCCGGAGCGTGTGCCGCGGTGCACCTCCCCACCCATTCACCCGAGAAGGGGTCCACCATGATGATCCGCAACCGTCGCGGCGGTCTCGCCGCGGCTTCGGCCCTGGCCGCGGCGGCGCTGACCGTCGCATCTTGCAGCTCCGGTGGCACTCCGGCAGCCAGCAACGCACCTGCCTCCTCCGCGGCCGCCGAACCGGTGACGATCCGGGTGCAGACTTTCGGCGGCGGCTCGAACTTCGGCTACAAGAACGCCATCACGAAGTGGAACGCCGAGCACAAGGACGTCCAGATCAAGGAAGAGCACCTCACCGACCAGTTCGAGCAGCAGTACTGGCCGCAGATGATCCAGTGGTTGCAGGCCGGCAACGGCGCGGGCGACGTGGTCGGCATCGACGAAGGTGGCATGGGCCTGGCCAAAGCGCACCCCGAGTGGTGGGCCGACCTGAAGGAATACGGCCTGGAGTCCCGCAAGGCGGACTTCCCCGCTTGGAAGTGGGAGAACGGCACCACCGCCGACGGCAAGCTGTTCGGCCTGGGCACCGACATCGGCGGCATGAGCATCTGCTACCGCTCGGACCTGTTCAAGAAGGCCGGGCTGCCCAGCGAGCGGGACAAGGTCAGCGCCTTGTGGCCCACTTGGGACGCCTTCATGAAGGTCGGCCAGCAGTTCCAGGCGAAGGCGAAGGACACCAAGTTCGCCGACGGAACGAACACGCTCTACCAGGTGGTCCTGTACCAGGAGGCGGCCAAGAACGGCAACGTCACCTACTTCGACAAGGACAACAACCTCATCGTCGACAAGAACCCGGCGGTGAAGGCGGGCTTCGACTTCGCCACGAAGATGAGCCAGCAGGGCCTGACCGCCAAGCTGCGTAACTTCACCGACGAGTGGGCGGCGGGCACCCAGAAGGGCGCGTTCGCCACGGTCGGCTGCCCGTCGTGGATGCTCGGCGTGGTCAGCGGCAACGCGGGCGACGGCGGCAAGGGCAAGTGGGACGTGGCCGCGGTACCCGGCGGCGGCGGCAACTGGGGCGGCTCCTGGCTGTCCGTGCCGAAGCAGAGCAAGCACCCGAAGGAAGCCGCGGCGGTGGCCGACTACCTGACCCAGGCGCAGACCGAGGCGAGCATCTTCACCGACTTCGGCAACATGCCGAGCAACACCAAGGCGCAGCAGGACCCGGCCGTGCAGAGCGCGAAGAACGAGTTCTTCAACAACGCTCCCATCGGCGAGATCTTCGCCAAGTCGGCGGCGAGCCTGCAGCCGGTCTTCCTCGGCGTCAAGCACGCCCAGGTCAAGAACGCCATCGAGTCGGTGATCCAGGGCATGGACGACGGTTCGGTCCCCTACGGCAAGGCCTGGCAGCAGCTGGTCGACGACGCGGTGAAGGCCGCGGGCTGATCTCCCTGCCCGGCCCGCGTCGAAGCGGGCCGGGCTACTGCCGCCGAAAGGTCACTCATGAGTATCGACACCCTCCCGCGGGCGGTGCGGCCCAGCCGCCACCACCCGCCCGGCCGCCGCTGGCGTTCCCGACTGGACGTCAAGGTGATGCCGTACACCCTGGTGTCCCCGTACTTCATCCTGTTCGCCGCCTTCGGGCTCTTCCCGCTGGCGTTCACGCTCTACTACTCGCTCTACGACTACGACCTGGCCGGGACCACGGAGTGGACCGGGCTGGGCAACTACGCCAAGCTGCTGGCCGACGAGGACTTCTGGAACGCCGTCACCAACACGGTCGGCATCTTCTTCCTGGCCACCATCCCGCAGCTGCTGCTGGCGCTGTTCCTGGCCAACGCGCTGAACAAGCGGCTCCGGCTGCGCCTGGCCATCCGGATGAGCGTGCTGCTGCCGCTGGTGACCTCGGTGGTCGCGGTGGCGGTGGTGTTCACCCAGCTCTTCGCCCGTGACTGGGGCCTGGTCAACTGGATCCTCAGCTGGTTCGGCGTGGACGCCATCAACTGGCGGGCCGAGCGGATCCCGTCGTGGCTGGCCATCGCCACCATGGTCGACTGGCGCTGGACCGGCTACAACGCGATCATCTTCCTGGCCGGGATGCAGACGATCCCGCGCGACCTGTACGAGGCCGCGGCGATCGACGGCGCCTCGCGGCGGCGGCAGTTCTGGCAGATCACGCTGCCGATGCTCCGCCCGACCATGATCTTCGTGGTGCTCAACTCCACGATCGGCGGGCTCACGCTGTTCTCCGAGCCGACCACGTTCTACAACGGCAACGTCGACGGCGGTTCGCAGGGCCAGTTCCAGACGGTGGCGATGTTCGTGGTCAAGCAGGGCTTCCGCGAGTTCGACTACGGTTACGCCGCCGCGGCGGCCTGGCTGCTGTTCCTGCTCATCCTCATCGGAGCGCTGGTCAACTTCATGTTCGTGCGCCGGATCGGGGGCACCAAATGACCAACTGGTCACCGACCCTCATCACCCGGGTCATGCTGGCGGTGGCCATCGTGCTGTCCGCCTTCCCGCTGTACTGGATGCTGGTCATCGCCTCGCGCACCAACGCCGACGCGGTCGCGGTGCCGCCGCCGTTCCTGCCGGGCGGCAACCTGGGCCAGAACATCGTCGCGGTGCTGAACAACGAGGACGCCCACTTCCTGCTCGGCCTGACCAACTCGTTCATCGTGGCGAGCGTCGTCACCGTCTCGGTGGTCATCATCTCGACGCTGGCCGGCTTCTCCTTCGCCAGCCTGACGTTCAAGGGCAGGAACGTGCTGCTGCTGCTCGTCCTGCTGACGATGGCCGTGCCGCTGCAGCAGATGGGCGTGGTGCCGCTCTACCGGCTGATGGTGAGCCTGGAGTGGACAGGCACCCTCAAAGCGGTCATCTTGCCGTACCTGCTCAACGGGTTCGGGGTGTTCCTGATGGCCCAGTACACCCGCCAGGCGGTGCCGATGGAGCTGGTCGAGGCGGCCAGGGTCGACGGCGCGGCCACCCTGCGGATCTGGTGGAACGTCGTGCTGCCGGCCGTGCGGCCGGGCATGGCGGTGCTGGGGATCAACACGTTCATGCTGATGTGGAATGACTTCATGTGGCCACTGATCGTGCTGACCCCGGACAATCCGACCGTGCAGATCGCGATCACGTCGCTGAACGCGAGGTTCTCCACGAACTACACCTTGATCTTCGCGGGAACGGCGCTGTCCATCATTCCGCTCATCGCAGTATTCGTCGCATTCGGCCGCCAGATCGTCGGCGGACTCATGGAAGGTGCGGTCAAGGCGTGACGACACAAGAGGAACAGACGCGTGCCGGGCTGCAGTTCCCCACGGGGTTCGCGTTCGGGGCGGCCACCTCGGCGTACCAGATCGAGGGCGCGGTCGACGAGGACGGGCGCGGCGTCTCCATCTGGGACACCTTCACCAAGACTCCCGGCCGCGTGCTCAACGGGGACAACGCGGACGTGGCCATCGACCACTACCACCGCTACCGGGAAGACGTCCGGATCATGGCGGAGCTGGGCCTGTCCGCCTACCGCTTCTCGGTCTCCTGGCCGCGGATCCAGCCCGACGGATCCGGGCGGATCAACCAGAAGGGACTCGACTTCTACAAGCGGCTCACCGACGAGCTGCGCGGGCACGGCATCGACCCCTGGCTGACCCTCTATCACTGGGACCTGCCCCAGGCGCTGGAGGACAGGGGCGGCTGGCCCAACCGCGACACGGCCTACTGTTTCGCCGACTACGCGGCGACCGTCCACGAAGCGCTGAAGGACCACGTGCATACCTTCAGCACCGTCAACGAGCCATGGTGCACCGCGTTCCTCGGCTACGCCTCGGGCGAGCACGCCCCGGGGCGGCGCGAGCCGGAGAACGCGATCAGGGGCGCGCACCATCTCAACCTCGCCCACGGTCTGTCCGTACAGGCGATGGGCGCGCGGCGGGTCGGCGGCTGCGTGAACCTCTACGCGATCACCCCGGCCACCGCCAGCGAGGCGGACCAGGACGCGGCACGGCGCATCGACGGGCTGCAGAACCGGTTCTTCCTCGACGCGCTGATGACCGGCCGCTATCCGCAGGACGTCCTCGACGACCTCGGCATGGACCTGTCCTTCATCAGGGACGGCGACATGGCGACCATCAAGGCGCCGATCGACCTGCTGCTCGTCAACTACTACAGCCGCTTCACGGTTTCGGGAGCACCAGGCGGCAGAGCATCGGCGGCGGCGGCGCCCACGGACACCGGTTCGCCCTGGGTCGGCAGCGAGCACGTGTCGTTCGTCAACGGCGGCCGGCCGGTCACCGCGATGGGCTGGGAGATCGACCGGAGCGGCCTGCTGGAGGTCCTGTCCAGGGTGGCGCGGGACTATCCGGGGATCCCGATGGTCGTCTCCGAGAACGGCGCGGCCTTCGACGACGTCCTGGAGCACGGCCGGGTGCACGACGCCGAGCGCGTGGACTACCTGGACGCGCACCTGCGCGCCTGCCGCGACGCGATCGACGCCGGGGTGCCGCTGGAGGGCTACTTCGCCTGGTCGCTGATGGACAACTTCGAGTGGGCATGGGGCTACGGCAAGCGGTTCGGCCTCGTGCACGTGGACTTCGAGACCCAGCGGCGCGTACTCAAGGACAGCGCCCTCTGGTACTCGGAGATCATCCGGCAGAATAGGCGCCATGAACAGACCGACTCTTGAGGCAGTGGCTGCGCTGGCCGGGGTGGGCCGGGGCACGGTGTCGAGAGTCATCAACGGCTCACCCAATGTGAGCGAGAAGGCCCGCGACGCCGTGCAGCAGGCCATCCAGGAGCTGGGCTACGTGCCCAACCGGGCGGCGCGGGCCCTGGTCACCCGGCGCACCGACACGGTGGCGCTGGTGGTGTCCGAGTCCGAGCTGCGCGTCTTCGACGAGCCCTACTTCGCCGGGACCATCAGGGGCATCGGCTCGGCGCTGGCCGAGACGGGCCTCCAGCTGATCCTGGCCATGGCCCAGTCGCAGGAGGAGCACGAACGCCTGGAGCACTACCTGACGGGGCAGCACGTCGACGGCGTGCTGCTCCTGTCGCTGCACGGCGCCGACCCGCTGCCCGGCAGGCTGGAGGCGATGGGCGTGCCGACCGTGCTGGGCGGCCGGCCCGTCGGCCTCACCCCCTACAGCTACGTCGACATGGACAACCGGGCCGGGGCCCGGCAGGCGGTCAAGCACCTGCAGGGTCTCGGGCGGCGGCGCATCGCCACGATCGCCGGATCGCAGGACATGGGCGTGGGCGTCGACCGGCTGGCCGGCTACCACGACGCGCTGCGCACCTCGGGCGCGCCGGAGCTGGTGGCCTATGGCGGCGACTTCTCCGAGGAGAGCGGCGCGGCGGCGATGTGCGAGCTGCTGGCCGCCGAGCCGGAGCTCGACGCCGTGTTCGCCGCCTCCGACCCGCTGGCGGTGGGGGCGATGCGGGTGCTCAAGGCCGAGGGCCGGGCCATCCCGGGTGACGTGGCGGTGGTGGGGTTCGACGATTCCAAGATCGCCATGCATACCGACCCGCCGTTGACCACCATGCACCAGCCGGCCGAGGAGATGGGCCGCCAGATGGCGCGGCTGCTGGTGGCGCGCATCAACGGCGAGGTGCTCCGCCAGCCCGTGGTCATCCTCGACACCCACCTGGTGCGCCGGGAGTCGGCTTGACCAGGAGATATGCTTCGCCTGACCCCTGAGAGAGGATTCTCCGTGCCCCAGCTCGCCGCCGGCGGATACACCGCGCAGATCAGCCCGCGGGGCGCCGCACTCAGGACGCTCCGGCACGGCGAACGCGACCTGATCACGAGCTGGCCCGCCGCCGGCCCGGTCCCCTATTTCGCGGGCACGATCCTCGCCCCCTGGCCGAACCGGGTGGGCGGGGCCCGCTATCCGTTCGGCGGGCGGACGCACGAGCTGGCGGTGAGCGAGCCCGAGCGCGGCCACGCCCTGCACGGGCTGGTGTCGGGCGTCGACTGGCAGGTCGAGGCGCTGCCGACCGTCGGGGGCCGGCAGGCGTTCGTACGACTGGCGCACACGATCACCCCGACGGCCGGCTACCCGTTCACGCTGGCCTTGCGGGTGCTGCACCGGCTCGACGAGCAGGGCCTGACCACCACGGTCACCGCCCGCAACGAAGGCGACGCCGCCGCCCCCTACGGCTGCGGCCCCCACCCCTGGCTGCTCGGCGACGACCTGGAGCTGCCCGCCGCCAAGGTGCTGGTCACCGACGAGGGGCTGCTGCCCCGCTCCCTCGACGACGTGTCCGGCTCCCCGTACGACTTCCGCCAGGCCCGGCCGCTCGACGGCGACGTGATCGACCACGCGTTCACCGGGCTGGCGGCCGGGGAGGCCCGGGTCGGCGGGGTGCGCATGACGTGGGACCCGGCCGTGCTGCCGTGGGTGCAGGTCTGCACCAGCGGGCAGCTCGGCTACGAGGGCGTGGCGGTGGAGCCGATGACCTGCCCGCCCGACGCGTTCAACTCCGGCACCGACGTGGTGGTGCTGGAGCCCGGCGGCGAGCACGCGGCGAGCTGGACGATCAGCGCCGCCTGACCCCAGAATCAGGACTCGTGGACAGCAGGACGAAACGGCGTTTATCGCCCACCGAGCTCGACGACCTCGCCCGGCGCGCGCTCGGCGCGGGCGTGACCGAATCCACCGAACTCACCGACGGCTACGCCAACGCGGTCTGGCGGCTGTCCCTCGACGACGGCCGCGAGGTGGTGCTCAAGCTGTCGCCGCCACCCGAGCTGGACCAGCTCAGCTACGAGCGCAACCTGCTGCGGATGGAGGCGGCGGCCTACGAACTGGCCGCCACCACCGGCGTGCCGATGGCGACGCTGCTGGGCGCCGGGTTCGACGACCCCGTGCTGGGCGGCGACTACCTGCTGCTCGGCGCGCTCGACGGCGTGTCCTGGAACGACGTGAAACCGGACGGCGAAGCCGGCCTCCGCCGCGAGCTGGGCCGCCTCCTGGCCAGGTTCAACGCCGTGACGGGCGAGGTGTTCGGCTATCCGCACGCGGCCATCACCGGCGGCACCTGGCGCGAGGCGTACCTGGCCATGGTGGGGGCGCTGCTCGCCGACACCGAGCGCTACCCGACGCCGCTCCCGCTGCCCGCCGCGGAGATCGGCGCGCTGCTGGCCGCCGCCGCGCCCGTCCTGGACGAGGTGACCACGCCGCACCTCGTCCACTTCGACGTCTGGGCGGGCAACGTCTTCCTGGACCTCACGGGGACGCCCAGGATCCAGGCCATCATCGACCACGAACGGGCGTTCTGGGGCGACCCGCTGGCCGAGTTCGTCACGCCGACCATCTTCGGCGAGCTGCGCGAGGACGATCCGCTGCTGGCCGGGTACCGCGAGGTGACCCCGGTGGAGCTCACCCCCGCCGCGCGGACCCGGCTCGACCTCTACCGCGCCTACCTCTACCTGATCCTGCTGGTGGAGAACGGGCCGCGGCAGTATCCCGAGGCGGAGTACGCCCGGATCCGCGACCTGGCCACCACCTCACTCATGGACGTCCTCGACCGCCTCGTAGGACTTGCCCCCGGGACCCGGGGCTAGCTTCCCGCACTGACCGGCGCTCAGGCCGGTGATCTTGTTCGGTACGCCCAGGTTGACCGGCGCGGGCGTGTTGCCCGTACAGGCGAGCGCGCCCTTGACCGTGGTGCCCGACAGGATCGGGGCCGCGTTCGAGGTCAGCAGGGCCGCGCCGCGGATGTCGGCGCCCACGACGGCCAGCGCGCCGGCGCGGTCGACCGTCAGCGCGCCGTCCACCCGCGCGCCGAGCAGCTGCACCGAGGCGGCCTTCGAGGCGATGAGCGCGCCGTCGACGCGACCGCCGGTGACGACCACCGAGGCCCCGGCCCGCACGGTCACCGGGCCGCTCACCTGCGCGTGGTCCAGGCAGGTGACGCCGTCGGCGATGGTCAGCGGGCCGCGCTGGACGCCCGTGAGGGTCCTGGTGCAGGCGGGCGGCGGCGCGATCGTGGTGACCGTGAAGCTGCCCGCCTTGCCGTAGTTGCCCGCGCCGTCGATCGACCGGTACTCGATCGCGTGCCGCCCCCTGGGCAGCTTGCCGTACACGAGGGAGTCGATGACCGTGCCGTCCTCGCTGAACGTCCACGGCAGCTCGGAGGAGGTCGGCCAGCCGAAGTAGTTGAACCAGCCGTCCCCGTCGACCCTCGACTCCGAGACCACGTAGCCGCCCTGATCGTCGGTCCCGGTCAGCTTCATCGTGAACGGCCCGTTGTAGACGTAGGTGTCACCGGACCTGACCAGCGGCCGCGACAGCTCGTAGCCGGTCTTCGGCGAGGTGGCGTCGACCGTCCAGGTCAGCGTCCGGCCGCCGACCGTCGCGGTGAGCGTGTGCGTGCCGTCCGCCGGCTTCAGCGCGCCGAGGTCCAGGTCGCTGTCGCCGTCGCCGACCCGCTTCCCGTCGAGCGCCCACGCGACCGCGGGCACGCTCGCGGCCGGGTGCGTGGTCTCCACGTACACGACGTCGGTACGGCCCAGCGGCCGGTCCACCGGGGTGGACGAGACGATGCCGGGAGTGACGCCGTCGGGCGGAGTGGTCAGCGAGGTGTCGACGGTCCAGGAGCGGGAGGCGCTCATCGCGGCGCGGATCGCCGGGTCCCTGACGAAGTTCGTCGGGTCGGTGACCGTCGCCTTGACCGTGTGCGTGCCCGGGGTGAGGCCGAGCATGCGCAGGTCGAGCGCGTCCGGCTCGCCGCCGGGCAGGTCCGCGCCGTCGACGTTCCAGGTGACGGTGAGCGCGTGGCCGTTGGGGCGCATGGGCTCCACCCAGAGCACCCGGTCCGCGCCGACGGGCGCGGCCGACGGGGTGGCGTCCTGGATCACCGTCGTCTTGGCGGTGATCCGCTGCGCCATCACCTCCCGGCTCACCTGGTCGTAGTAGTAGCCGAGCGTCTTCATCATCGAATGCCGGCTGGGCCGCCAGACGCCCGTGGTGGAGTACATGCCGCCCTCGTAGCGGCCGATCGGGCCGCCGGACTCGCTGGGCTCGCCGAGCCAGCGCCACCACTTCTTCTTCTGGTCCAGCATCTGCTGCTCGGTCAGCAGCGTGTGGTGGGCGGAGGCGGGCTCGGGTCCCGTGTAGGCGCCGCCCGGGACGCCGCGCTGGTAGTAGTCGTACTCGTCCTGCAGGCCGCCCAGGGAGTGGCCCAGCTCGTGCGGGCTGATCAGGGCGGACATGGAGTTGCTGCCGGACGCGGTCGCGTAGGAACCGCCCGCGCCGCCGTACGTCCCGCTGTTGGCCAGCGCGAGGATCTGCCGGTTGGCCGAGGTGGTGCCGGTGACCAGGTTCGCGTAGCGGGTGGCGGCGGTGTTGTCCATGGTGATCAGCCGCTGGACGCTGCTCGCGTTGCACTGGCCCCAGAAGCCCATGCTGAGCGGGGTGGTCTTCCTCGGCGAGGTGAGGGCGGGGTCGCAGCTGATGCCCGACTCGCCGGAGACGATGTCCACCCGGTAGACGTTGATGTAGGCGCGATAGGACTTGTACGGCTCGATGGACCACATCACGTTGAGGTGCCGGTCGACGTCGGCCTGGAACTTGGCCTGCTCGGACTCGGTGTAGCCGTCGCCCATGATGACCAGGTTGAACCGTTTGGCGGGCGCGCCGGTGACCTGGACCGGCACGACGGTGGCGGCGCCGGGCGCGGCGGCCACGGCGGCCGCGTCGGCTGCGTTGGCTGGGTGGACTGGGGGGACGTATAAGACGGCGGCGGCAAGGACCAGGGCCGCGGATCTACGCATGCCCCGCATTATCGGCCCGTTGTTGGGCCGGCGTCTTATACGAATCGCCGATAACTTCGGGATGATCGTTTCCGGACGACGATCCGCTTTCGGACCGGACGGCGTGTGCGACCGCCGTACGGGCTGGGCGCCCTTGGGGAACGCGGCCAGGGTCAGGCCGTCATAGCCCGCCGCCCTGACCCGGCACTCACGACACCCCGTCCGGACCGCACACACCACGGCCCGCCGCCTCGCTGGGCGTCCCCAGCCTCCTCCGCCTCGCTGGACCCTCTAGCCTCCTCCGCCTCGCTGGACCCGCCAGCCTCTTTCGCCCCACTGGACCCGTCTTCCGCCTCACTGGGCCCCCCAGCCTCCTCCGCCCCACTGGACCCCCCAGCCTCCCGCCGTACCGGCTGGGCGTCACCAAGAGCCTCAGCCCGTGCGGTGCGGGTCAGGCCGTGGGGAGTTCGGCGAACAGGACCGGTTGGGTCGTGGGCTGTTCGGAGCCGCCCGCCGGTTCGACCGTGAGGCCGATGTGCTCGTCCCCCCTGGCCGCGGTGGCCAGCATGGGTGTGGTGACGCCGTCCGGGCGCTGGTTCAGGAGCCCCGCCGGGCGGATGCCGTCGCGGCCCATCAGCCACAGCTCGTACACCCTGGACCGCGGCAGTTCGGGCAGGCCCGACGACGTGAACACCATCCGCCCCCGGGCGCGCGAGACCACGACCGTGCCGCTGCCGCCCGCGGTGATCGGCTGCCGTACGGTCGCGACGTCGGGCGCGGCCAGGACCGCGGCGACCTCGCCGTCCCTGGCCTGGAGATCGCCCAGGTCACGGCGAGCGTCGAACACCACGACGCCGAGCGCGATGGCCGCCGCCGTGGACACCGCGGCCACCCCCGCCACCGCCCGCCCCCGCCAGCGCCGCAGCGGCACGACGACGCCTTCGGACCCGGCCCGCTCCTGAGACCGCCCGCCACCGCTCCCAGGCACCGCCTCGCGGCCCGTCGCGTCACCCGGCGGGCGGGTCGTGTCGCGGTCGGTCGCGTCGTTCGGCCACCGTCTCACGTCGCCGATCATCGCGTCATCGCGCGGCGATCCCGCCTTCCAGACCGTCACGTCACCCGGCGGGAGGCTCGCGTCGCGGAGCTGCGCATCCCGGGCAGGGTGGGTCACCTCCCACACCGCCTGGGTCTCTCCCGGGCGGCGGGGGTGCCAGACGGTGGGGGCGTCGTCGGCGGGTAGCGGCCGTACGCGGGGGGCGGGCTCCTGCCGTACCCGGGCGACGGCAGCGAGGACGCGGGCGCGCAGGGCGGCGGGCGGTGGTTCGGCGATCGCGAGTGCGAGCAGGGCGGCCGTCTCGCGCAGGCGCCGCACCTCCGCCCGGCACGCGGAGCACTCCTTCATGTGCTTTTCGAACAGCACCCCGTCGCTGTCCGGCAGCGCGTGCACGGCATAGGCGCCGGAGAAGGTGTGGAGCTCCTCGCTCATGTCGCACTCCACGTCGCTCGGGGGTTCACGCACTTACTTCGGCGTCTCGGGCGTTTCGGATGGCGGATGCTCTATGCATTTCTCCACAGAGAGCTACAATCTCATCGGGTGATGAAATATGTCCTGTGTAATAGCGGGCGGCGGACCGGCGGGCGCGATGCTCGCCCTCCTGCTGGCCAGAGCGGGCGTCGAGGTGACCCTGCTGGAGAAGCACGCCGACTTCCTCCGTGATTTCCGTGGCGACACGATCCATCCATCGACCCTCCAGGTGCTGGACGAGCTGGGCCTGGCGGAAGAGTTCCTGAAGCTCCCCCACCGCAAGGCGTACGGGGCGGCCCTGATAACCGACGACGGGCCGATCCAGCTGGCGAACCTGCGTGGACTGCCGGGCAAGTACGACTACATCGCGTTCGTCCCGCAGTGGGATTTCCTGAAGCTCATCACGTCGGCGGCCCAGAAGTATCCGACGTTCCGGCTGCTCATGGAGTCCGAGGCGACCGGCCTGATCCGCGAGGGCGACGCGGCGCGTGGGCTGCGATATCGCGATAAGTCGGGCGAGCATGAGATCAGGGCGGAGCTGACCGTGGCCGCGGACGGCCGCGGTTCGACGTTGCGCGCGGCGGCCGGGCTGGTGCCGCAGGAGTTCGGCGCGCCGATGGACGTCCTGTGGTTCCGGCTGCCGCGGGTCGAGAGCGACCCCGACCAGACGTTCCTGCGGATCTCGACCGGCCACATGATGGTCGGCATCAACAGGGAGACCTACTGGCAGCTCGCCTACATCATTCCCAAGGGCGGCTTCGACCGGCTGGCCGAGCGGGGCATCGACGCGTTCCGTGAGCCGGCGGCGCGGCTGCTGCCGTGGCTCGGGGACCGCATCGGGCAGATCACGAGCTATGACGACGTCAGCATGCTCACCGTGGCGATCAACCGGCTCCGCCGCTGGTATCGGCCCGGGTTCCTGGCCATCGGCGACGCGGCGCACGCGATGTCACCGATGTTCGGCGTCGGCATCAACCTGGCGGTGCAGGACGCGGTCGCCACGGCCAACCTGCTGGCGGCGCCGCTGGGGGCGGGCGGGCCCATCCCGGAGGCACTGCTGCACCGGCTGCAGCGCCGCCGCCAGCTGCCCACCAGGGTCACACAGGCCGTGCAGCGGGTGGCGCAGGACCGGCTGATCAGCCCGACGATCAACGGCCAGCTGAGCCCGCCTCGCATCCCGCGCGACCTGCCGCGCAACCCGCTGGTCACCGGGGTGGTCCGTCGCTTCCTCGGCCTGGGAGTGCGCCCGGAGCACGTGATGACGCCCGAACGCTGACCCGGTCCGGTCCGTCCGGGTACGCGGTTGTTCTCACAACGTGGACATCGGGGTCGGCGACCGCGGGCCGGTAGCATACCCTCGTATGTCGTGAGCGCACTGAGCAATCCCGAGGAACTCGATTCCTGGCGAGCCCTGCCGGCGGCCCAGCAGCCTGACTGGCCCGACCGCAGCGAGCTCGAGAAGGTCGTCGCCGAGCTCGGCGGCCTGCCCCCACTCGTCTTCGCCGGCGAGTGCGACCAGCTCAAGGAGCAGCTGGCCGCCGTCGCGCGAGGTGAGGCGTTCGTGCTGCAGGGCGGTGACTGCGCCGAGACGTTCGCCGGAGCGACCGCCGACAACGTGCGCAACAAGCTCAAAACGCTGTTGCAGATGGCGATCGTGCTGACGTACGCCGCCAAGGTGCCGGTGGTGAAGATCGGCCGGGTGGCCGGGCAGTTCGCCAAGCCGCGGTCCAAGAACACCGAGACGCGTGACGGCCTGGAGCTGCCCGCCTACCGGGGCGACATGGTCAACGGGTTCGCCTTCACCGCCGAGTCCCGCAACCCCGACCCGTGGCGGCTACTGAAGGCCTACCACTCCTCGGCCGTGACGCTCAACCTGGCCCGCGCGTTCACCAAGGGCGGCTACGCCGACCTGCGCCAGGTGCACGCCTGGAACCAGGACTTCGTGGGCGAGTCCCCGGCCGGTCGCCGCTACGAGCAGCTGGCCAGGGAGATCGACCAGGCGCTGGCGTTCATGCGCGCCTGCGGGGCCGACCCGGAGGAGTTCCACACGGTCGAGTTCTACTCCTCGCACGAGGCGCTGATCCTCGACTACGACCGGGCGCTCACGCGTATCGACTCGCGGACCGGCAAGCCGTACGACGTGTCGGCGCACATGGTCTGGATCGGCGAGCGCACCCGTCAGCTCGACGGCGCGCACGTCGACTTCTTCTCCCGCATCCGCAACCCCATCGGCGTCAAGCTCGGCCCGACCACCACGCCCGCCGAGGCGCTGGCGCTGGTCGAGAAGCTCAACCCCGAGAACGAGCCGGGACGGCTCACGTTCATCACCCGCATGGGCGCCTCCAAGATCCGCGAGCACCTGCCCGCGCTGGTCAAGGAGGTCACCGCGGCGGGGGCGCAGGTCGCCTGGATCTGCGACCCGATGCACGGCAACACGTGGGAGGCGCCGAGCGGCCACAAGACGCGCCGCCTCGACGACGTGCTCGACGAGGTGACGGGCTTCTTCGAGGTGCACCGCTCGCTCGGTACGCATCCCGGGGGCATCCACATCGAGTTCACCGGCGACGACGTCACCGAGTGCGTGGGCGGCGGCCACGAGATCGTCGAAGACGACCTCTCGCGCCGCTACGAGACGGCCTGCGACCCGCGGCTCAACCGCGGCCAGTCGCTCGACCTCGCGTTCCGGGTGGCCGAGCTCTACCGCTCCAGCTGAGTACGGCCGGCAGCCCCGGTTGACCCGGGGCTGCCAGAGCATTCTTCTGTCACACCCCGCCGCCAGCCGCGAGGGCCAGGAACGGACCCGCCGCGCGCTCGCCCAAGCCACCGCCGCCCGGCAGGCAGCCGCCGAGGCATAAGGACAATCGCGAGCCACTCGCCGGCGTTCCTTGTCACGCCGTCTTCCATCCATCTGCTTCCCCCCTCCTCGGTCCCGCCGTCGGCAGGAGCCTGACCGGTCACCTATTGCTGGCCGCCCGTTCCTCATCTACAGTTCTCGAACTGAGTTCAATTTTGGTGCGGGGGGACGTCTGCCGAGTGAGTCACCCCGCCGAGAAGGTGGCGGTCGGAGTGGATCAGTTCCTGCTTGTCCTGGTGAGCGGTATCGCCAGTGGCGCGATCTACGGCTTGATGGGCCTCGGTCTGGTGATCATCTACCGGGCGACGGACGTGGTGAACTTCGCCCTCGCCGCCCTGGCCACGCTGGGGCTGTACGTGGCGATCACGTTCCGTGACGGTGGTGTCGCGATGCTGCTGGGGGTGGTCGCCGCGATAGCGGTGACCGCGGTGGTCGGGGTGATCGTGCGAGAGGTGGTGATCCGGCCGCTCGGTCAGGGGCAGTTGTTCTCCGCGCTCGTGGTGACGATGGGTGTCTCGCTCATCGTCGAGAGCGTGGTGGACTCGATCTGGGGCACCCAGCCGAAGACCTTTCCCAGCCTGGTGGAGGGCACCGTCCGATGGGGTGACGCGGCACTGCCGACGCAGAGCCTGGTGACCATCGGCATCGCGGCGGCGGCGATGGCGGCCGTCGCCTTCCTGTTCGGGCGCACCACACTTGGGTCGGCGATGCGGGCCGTCGCCGAGTCCGCGGACACCGCCCAGCTCATCGGCATCAGCGCGCAACGCGTGGCGCGGATCGCGTGGGCGCTCGGCCTCGCTCTGGCCGCTCTGGCCGCCTGCCTCTACGCGCCCAGATCGGGGCTGGTGCCGACCGTGCTGGCCGCGCCGCTCTTCCGCGCGTTCGCCGGGATCTTCCTCGGTGGTCTCACGAGCATGTACGGAGCCGTCATCGGAGGGCTGACCGTCGGAGTGCTGGAGAACATCGCGGCCAGCTATGTCTCGGCCAGCTTCCGCGACACCTTCGTGTTCTCTTTCACCATCCTCGTGTTGCTGATCCGCCCGCAGGGCCTGTTCGGCACGCGCACCTTCCAGCGGGTCTGAGGAGTAGCACATGGTATTCACCCGCTCGAACCTCGCGTGGGCCGCGCTCGGCCCGGTCGCCGGGCTGGCGCTCATCGCGCTGATGCAGTCCGGAGCGATCCCGGCCTACCAGGCCTATTCGGTCGCGCTCGCCGCGGTCTACGCGATCGTGGTCCTCTCGGTCGGCCTCCTGGCCGGCTGGTCGGGGGTGTGGTCCGTGGGTCACCCAGCGTTCGTCGCGGTGGGCGCCTACTTCGCGGCCTACGGCGGTGCGCATCAGTGGCCGCTGGAGTGGGTGATCGTGGGGGCGATCACGTCATGCGCGCTGATGGGCGCGTTCCTCGGGTACGCCGGCGCCAGGTTCTCGGTGCTCTACATCGCCCTGCTGACGTTGGCGTTCAGCCTGGTGTCCCTGGAGGTGATCAACCGGTGGACCAGTGTGACCGGCGGCGACCAGGGCGTGGCGGTGTCCCCCCTGGACAGCGCGCTCGGCCTGGGCACGGTCCCGAGCGGCGGTAGCGAGGCCCAGTATCTCGCGGTCCTCGTGGCGGGCGTGGTGTTCGCGATCGCGGTCTTCGCCAAGTCGAGCGCGCTGCGCATGCGGCTGGTCGCCGCGAAGGCACACCCGCTGGTCGCCCGTTCCGTGGGCATCGTGCCCGAGGCGCAGACCGCTCTGTCGTTCGCGGTCAGCGCGGCGTTCACCGGCTTGGCCGGCGTGCTGCTGGGCCTGATCACCGGCTTCGTCAGCCCTGATACGTTCTCGCTGAACTTCGGTGTCACCATCATCGCGGCCTGCGTGCTCGGTGGCGTCGGCTCGGTGTTCGGCGCCGTGGTGGGCGGGGTCTACCTGGCGTGGGTTCCGGCGGCGGCAGACGCCGTGTCGGTGCCGCAGCCGGTGGTGCAGGGCGTCCTGCTGATCACCGCGCTGATCTTCCTCCCCGGTGGAGTGGTCCCGTTCCTGGGCTCGCTGGTACGAAGGGCGCTGGGCAGGCGAGGCCCCGGCCTTCTCGACGGCGAGCATCACGTCAGCGCGACCGTCGACGACAACGGGGACGGCGCTCCCGTCACCTCGGCGAGGGACCGGCCGGCCGCGGACGACGCGGCGCCGTTGCTGGTCGTCGATGGCCTGTCGGTGCGATTCGGCGGTCTGAACGCCCTTGAAAGCGCGTCGCTCGACGTACGGCCCGGCGAGGTGCTCGCCATCATCGGCCCGAACGGCGCCGGCAAGACCACGCTGCTCAACGCCGTCTCCGGGCTCATCGGTGGCGCGCGGATCACCGGAGCGGTCGACTACGCGGGTGTGAAGCTGATGGGGACGAGGGCCACCGCCCGGCGCAGGCTGGGCATCGCCCGCACCTTCCAGCACGCGGAGACCTTCTCGGAGCTCACGGTCGCGGAGAACGTGCTGTGCACGAAGCGCTGGGCCGGCACGGCGGACCGCGCGCGGGCCGATGAGCTGCTCGCCCGCACCGGGCTGGCCGACGTGGCCGACCGCTATCCGGCCGAACTGCCGTTCGGGCTGCAGAAACGCCTGGACCTCGCGCGGGCGATCGCCGAGGAGCCGAGGCTGCTGATCCTGGACGAGCCGTTCGGCGGCCTGGACGCGACAGAGCGTCAACTGGCCGCCCAGCAGATCGTCCGTCTGCGTGCGCAGGGCGCCGCCGTCGTGATCATCGATCACGTCCTGGACGACCTGTTCGCCGTCGCCGACCGGGTGGTCGCCTTCGACTTCGGCAAGCCGATCGGTTCCGGCGAGCCGGGCACCATTCTGACGGACCCGCAGGTGCGGTCGTCGTACCTCGGCCTGATCGCCACACGCGCCGAGTTGCCGGCCCGCGCCGGCGAGAGCGTCGCCGTCGCCCTGCGCGACGTCAGCCACCACTACGGCGGTGTCGCCGCCCTGCACGACATCCACCTGGACATCGGCAAGGGCGCGGTCATCGGTGTCGTCGGAGCGAACGGCGCGGGCAAGAGCACGCTCGGCAAGATCATTCATGGCTCGCTGCGCCCGTCGTCGGGGCAGGTGCGGATCGGCGAGCCCGGTGCGCGCCCGGTCCGCAGCAGCCTGGTCCCCGAAGGCCGTGCCCTCTTCAAGACCCTGTCGTTGCGGGAGAACCTCGAAGTGGCCGGTTACGCCGTGGGCGTCCAGGGATCGGCCCTGCGCACCCGCCTCGACGAGACCGCCGAATGGCTGCCGGAGCGGCTCCGCGCCCGCCTCTCGGTGGCCGCGGCCGGGCTGAGCGGAGGCGAGCAGCAGATCCTGGCCGTCGCACGGGCCCTGATGGCCCGGCCGGATGTGCTGATCCTCGACGAGCCCGCGCTGGGGCTGGCGCCGGCCCTGGTCGACGAGGTCTACGCCCGGATCAACCAGCTCGCCCGCGACGGGATGACGATCGTGCTCCTGGAGCAGCTGCTCAGCCGGGCGCTCACCTCCTGCCATGAGGTGGTGGTGCTGCACGAGGGCCGGGTGGCCGCCCGCGGGGACGCGTCGGACCCCCTGTTCGCCGAGACCGCGGAGCTGGCCTACTTCGGTGGGGAGGCCGCGACCTTGCTCAAGCTACGCGACGTCAACGAACTGGAGGCCTGATGCTCGACGTCGATCCGGCGCTGCTCGGCGACACCGATGAACGCAAGCAACTACGGGAGGTCCTGCGCGACTTCTTCACCGAGGCCGCCGCGTCGCAGGACGTACGCGAGCACCTGACGACCGGCCGCGGACACGACCCGGCACTGTGGGCGCGGATGGCCACCGAACTGGGCGTCCAGGGGCTGGTGATACCGGAGGAGTACGGCGGGTCGGGCTTCTCGTTCGCGGAGCTCGCGGTGGTCTTCGAGGAGGCCGGGCGGGCGCTGCTGTGCGCCCCCTTGCTCTCCACCACCGTGCTCGCGACCTACGCCCTGTTGCTCAGTGGAGATCGCGAAGCCTGCGCCCGCTACCTTCCCGGCATCGCCGAGGGCACCCTCACCGCGACGGTCGCGGGCTTCGACGAGGGTGGCGGCGGGCTACGGGCCACGCCGGGAAAGGGCGGGTGGGTCGGCAGCGGGGCGGCCGACTTCGTGCTCGACGGGTGCGGAGCCGACCTGATCCTCGTCGCGGCGCGGACCGCCGATGGGGCCGGTCTTTTCGCGTGCGAGCGTGGCGCGGAAGGCCTCACCCGGACGGCCCGGACCGTTCTGGACGGTACCCGTCCCCAGGCTCTGGTCACCTTCGCGGACACCCCGTTCACGCAGATCGGGCAGCCGGGGAGCGCCGTCGCGATCACCGGGCGGGTGCTCGACATCGGGCGCGCCGCGCTGGCCGCCGAGCAGGTCGGCGGGAGCGCGCACGCGCTCGACGCGACCGTGTCGTACGTGCTGCAACGCCGTCAGTTCGGCCGGCAGATCGGCTCGTTTCAGGCGATCAAGCATCGGCTGGCCGACCTGCTGGTCGAGATCGAGGCGGCGCGTTCGGCCGCCGTCTACGCGGTGGCCTGCGTCACAGCTTCGGCCGAGCACCTGCCGGTGGCGGCGAGCACGGCGAAGGTGGTCTGTTCCGGCGTGTACCGCCAGGCCACCGCCGAATACGTGCAGTTGCACGGAGGCATCGGCTTCACCTGGGAGCACCCCGCCCACCTCTATCTGCGTCGCGCTCGTGCGGCGGAGGTTCTGTTCGGCACGGCCGACGACCACCGGGCACGCCTGGGCGGCCTGCTCGGTTTCACCGTGGCCTGACATGCCCGATGCCAACCCTTGACAGGGCCGTACCGGGCCGCTGAAACTGTACTGAATTCAGTTTAGTTTAGGAGGAACAGTGACGGTAGAGGACGAGATCCAGTTCGAGCGCGATGGCAACGTCGCGCGAGTGTGGCTCAACCGCCCGTGGAAGAAGAACTGCGTAACCCTGCCGATTCTCAAGCGGCTCGACGAGATCATCACCGAGGTCGACGCCGACCCAGAACTGCGCGTCCTGGTGCTGCGCGGCCGGGGTGGCACGTTCTGCTCGGGCTTCGATCTCGACGAGCTGCAGGCCGACTACATCGGCAGCAGCACGGCCATGGACGTGGCGGTCATCTCGGCGAAGGTCTGCGACCGGCTGTACTCGATGAGCACCCCCTCCGTGGCGGTGCTGGAGGGTCATGTCACGGCCGGCGGCTTCGAGCTGATGATCTCCTGTGACTTCGCGATCGCCGCGGACGATGCCAAGATCGGTGACTTTCACATCCGCCGGGCGCTGTTCGGCGGGGCGGGGCCGATCTACCGGGTGCCTCGCATGATCGGCATTCGCAAGACCAAGGAGCTGATGCTCACCGGCAAGCTGCTGTCCGGTGCCGAGGCGGTCGACTTCGACCTGATCAACAAGTCGGCGCCCGCGGAGGAGCTCGATGCCACGGTCGAGGAGTTCATCAGCCACCTGACCGACAAGAGCCCCTTCCAGATGCGGATCACGAAGATGACCATCGACCGCAGCCTGGAGGCCGACATCCAGTCGCTGATGGTGATGGAGCACCTGGCCGTCGGGGTGACGCTCAACTCCCAGGACGCCGCCGAAGGCGTGGCCGCGTTCCTGGAGAAGCGCGAGCCGAAGTGGAAGGGTCGCTGACCGGTGTCGGCGCATCAGGCCACTGGTCTGCGAGGTTCCCGGTGCGAGGCGTGCGCGGTGACGGTCTACCCGGCTGACGGCGCCTGTCCGCGCTGCGGTCAGGCGGCCTCTCCGGTGACGCTGTCCTCGGCTGGGGAGCTGTGGACCTGGACGGTTCAGCGGTTCGCTCCGAAATCACCCCCGTTCGTGCCGCCGCAGGACGGCTTCCGGCCGTTCGCGCTGGGTTACGTGGAACTGCCGGAAGGCGTCCGCGTCGCGGCGGTGCTCGACATCGACGACCTCGGCTCGATCCGGATCGGCATGCCGCTGCGGATCGAGCCGGCCACCCGAG
>NZ_JAHKRM010000026.1 GCF_019396345.1 Nonomuraea guangzhouensis
CAGCGCGATCTGTCGTGGAACCCCGGGCGTTCACGTTCACGCCCGGGAGGAAACGGCAGCGCGGGAGGCCCGCCAAGGGCCGAGCGGTGCGGTGACAGCAACTTTGGGGGAGCAGCCCAGCCTGGGCGTTTCTGGTTCTCGAGGTATTGCTTGATGACGGACGGCGGTGCTTCGCCGCAGGAGGATGTCGTCCGTGAACGGTCCGCGCCGGTACTGGGGTGTGCAGACCACGTGCATGTGAAGGGCGGGATGACCGCAGGGCCCCGCGAATGTCAGGGTTCGCGGCGTGGTGACGGAGGGTAAACGCTACGATCTTCTCTGTGAAGGTCGTCGTGCGGGTGAAGCTGATGCCGCAGGCCGATCAGGCCGCCGCGCTGTCGGCGACGCTGGGGGCGGTCAACGACGCCGCGAACTGGGTGTCGGCCGTGGCGTTCGAGCACGGTGTGCCGCGTGAGTATGCGCTGCGCACGTTCACCTATGCCGAGTTGAAGCGGCGGGGGTTGGGGGCGCAGGCCGCTCAGCACACCATCAAGAAGGTCCGTGACGCCTACACCACGTTGCGGGCGAACCTGCGTGCCGGCAACCTCGGCAAGAAGGGCTCCAAGCGCCGGACCACAGCCGAGTCCAAGCCGATCAGCTTCCGCCCCGAGGCGGCGCACCCGTTCGACGACCGGTGTCTGAGCTGGCAGTACGACGCTCAGACGGTCAGTATCTGGACCACCGCCGGGCGTATCAAGAACGTCCGCTTCGCCTGTTCCGCCGACGCGCTCAAGACACTGCGCCAGCACCGCAGGGGCGAGTCCGATCTGGTCGAACGCGACGGCGTGTTCTACTTGATCGCCGTGTGCGAGGTGCCCGAAGCGCCGCTCAACGAACTGCCCGGCGGCTGGCTCGGCGTGGACCTGGGCATCGTCAACATCGCCACCGTGGACGGCATGACCCGGTTCACCGGACGCGGCCTGAACCGGCACCGCAAGCGGCAACTCGAGCTTCGCCGCAAACTCCAGGCCAAAGCCACCAAGTCCGCCAGACGACGGCTCAAGCACCGCCGACGCACAGAGTCGCGGCACGCAACGTCAACCACATCATCGCGAAGAAGATCGTGACCGAGGCCGCACGCACCTGTTCCGGTATCGCCCTGGAAGACCTGGGCGCGATCCGGGACAGGGTACGGCTCCGCAAGCCCCAACGGGTCACGTTCCATTCCTGGGCTTTCCACCAGCTCGGGACCTTCCTCGCCTACAAGGCGCGGCGGGCGGGCGTCCCGCTGGTGTATGTCGATCCGGCCTACACCAGCCAGGAATGCGCCGACTGCCATCACATCGACAAGAACAACCGGGTCGACCAGGCCCTGTTCATCTGCCGGAACTGCGGGGTCGTTGCCCACGCCGACCGGAATGCCTCCCGCAACATCGCCGCACGCGGCGAGGCTGCGTGGATCGCGGGGCGTGAGTCACGCGTCCCAGCCACCCCCTAGGTGGTCTGGACGGAGGAGGCCACACCACAGCCAGTGGTGCCCTACCTCCAAACCCGGTCCTTCAGGGCCGGGTCAAGTTGACAGCCTGGCGGTGATGATCGGCGCCAGGCGATCGGCGATGACCGTATGGCCGCTGTCGTTCGGGTGGACATTGTCGGACATGTTCGCGCTCGTCAACCAGCCTTCGGTGGGGACGTAATAGACATTCGCGTCGCCCGCGGAATTGCGAGCGGTGACCGCGGTTCGCGTCTGCGCGGCGTACCGCCTGGTGAAGGTCTCCAGCGCGAAGATCACCGCGGCGGGGTACGCCGCCCTCACCTCCTGCAGCAGGTGGGTGTAGGACGCCTGGAAGGTGGTGGTGCTCACGCCGTGCCCCACGTCGTTGGTGCCCAGGTTGATCACGACCGCGTTGGCCTGGTAGCGGGAGAAGTCCCAGTTGGGGGTGCCGGCGTTGGGATTGAGCTTGGGGAAGCTCGCCTCCAGGCCGACGCAGCCGTCCGCGGTCGCCACCAGGCAGGCGCCGCCTTGGGCGATCTGGGTGTGCCTGACCCCGAGCCGCTCGCCGATGAGCCAGCCATAGGCGGTCAAGGCGTTCTTGGAGGTGGTCGTGCCGACGGTGATGGAATCCCCGACGAACTCGATCAGCTTGGGCGGCGCCGCGGTCGCGTACGTCGTGGCGCCCGGGTCGAGTACGAGGCCCTGGAAGACGGCGTCACCGTGATAGGACCCGGCGACGACCCGATAGGAGACGCGTAAGGTGTGGTTCCCCGTGGCCAGCGGCGTCGGGGTGAGGTTGACCGTGCCACGGACGTTCTGGATGTAGACCCACGCGCCGCCGTCGATGCTGTAGTACAGGTCGATGGTGTTGCGCTGGCTCAGTTTGACCGTCCTGCCGGTGAAGCCGGTGGTCAGATAGGTGCCCGCCCAGAACGGCACGTACGCGGTGGAGACGGAGGTGTCCCATCGCCCGGTGAAGGAGATGTTGGCGTCGGTGGGGGAGCCGTCGCCCCTCGCCGCTTCGGCGCGCGGCGTGATCGCCATGACCAGGGCGACGATGAGCGTGCTCAGCAGCAGCCGGGTCCTCATGAGAGTCCGATCTTGGGTGCGACGATGGGGGCGAGCCGGTTGGCGACCTTGACGTGCCCGGCGTCGTTGGGGTGGCCGTTGCCGTCGGCGTAGTCGACGTTGTCGGTCAGCCAGCCCTCGGTGGAGATGTAGTGGACGTTGGCGTCGCCGGAGCCGTTGAGCGCCGCGACCGCCGCCTTGGTCTCGGCCACGTAGCGCTTCTTGAACGTCTCCATGGCGAACAGCGCGGCGTTCGGATACTTCGCGCGGATGCCGCGCAGGAAGTTGGTGTACGCCGTCTGGAACGTCGCTCCGGTGACGCCGTGCCCGATGTCGTTGGTCCCCAGGTTGATCACTACGGCGCTCGCCTGGTAGCGCGTGAAGTCCCACGGCGTCGTGCCGGTGCTGCCGAGGTCGAAGAACTGGCCGCTCTGGCCGACGCAGCCCGACTGGGCGACCAGGCAGTATCCCGCGCGGGCGATCTGCGTGTGCCGTACGCCGAGACGCTCACCGAGCACCCACCCGTATGCCGTCACGGCGAGCTTCGAGGACAGGGAGCCCGCGGTGATCGAGTCGCCGACGAACTCGACGAGCCTGGTGGACGTCCCGGCGTCCACCGTGCGCGCGCCGGGGTCGAGGAGCAGGCCCTGGAAGACGCAGTCGCCCGACCGGTAGTTCACGCGCAGCGTGTGGGTGCCGGCGGCCAGCGGGGTGGGCGTCAGGTCGACCGTGCCGGAGACGCCGAGGTAGAAGACGTCCGGGCGGCCGTCGATGCTGACGTACATGTTCACCGCGTTACGCTGTTTGAGCTTGACCGTGGTCCCGGTGAACTTGGTGACCAGGTAACCGCCGGTCCACTGGGGGACGTGCGCGCCGTCCCAGCGGCCCACGTAGGTGATGTTGGGGTCCGCGGGGCTTCCATCGCCTGGGGCGGCCGCCGTCGCCGGGTGCGCGGTCGCGGTGAGCGTGACGGCGGCGAGTATCACTGCCACGATCTTCTTCATGCCTTGCCTCCTGGGGGAAGGGCCTGGCAGGGGCGCGGTCTCATGCGCACGACGTAGCTTGTCGTCGCAGAGGAAGAGGGCCTTGGGCGCTTCCGTCAGTGGAGTCGAAGCCAGGAACGATCGTCAATGAGACCGCCTGCGGGGCGCCCCGATGGGACGCCTCCGGGCAGGTCGGCGGCGCGTTCCCGGTGAAAGTTTCAGGCTGCGGCGCCGCGTCAGGAGAAGGGCTGAACGTCCCCGCGGCAGTGCGTGATCTTCGGCGCCGGGGCCATCGGACGGATCAGGTAGGCGTACACCGCGTTGTCGACGCACTTGGACGTCAGCAGAGCCGTGTGGCCCCAGCTGTCGCTGGAGATCAGGCGGCTGCCCGGTAGCAGCCGCGCCACCGTCACGGCGCTGTCGTGGCTGGTGACCGGGTCCCACTTGTTGCCGATCACCAGGACGGGCGCGGCGGTGCGGTGGTCGAACGGGCCCCGGTAGACGTCCTCGTCCTGCGCGGTCCAGGTGTTCCGCGCGCAGCGGGCCGTGATCCAGGCCCCGGCCGCGCCGAAGTACTTGGTGCGGCGGTCGGCGGCGGCCGCGTACGCGGGCCACGCGGCGGCGTCCGCGGCGTGCAGGCCGTCCGTGCACAGCACCGCGGACGCGGCTTCGAGGGGGTTGTCGGCGCCCGGTCCGGGCTGTACCGCGGAGTGACGGCTCAGAAGGTGCCGCACCACGGCGGCGCGGCCCGAGCCTGCCCCGCCGGGCGCGGTGAGCCGCGCCAGGTCCGTCAGCTCGGCGAACAGGCCCCGGTATCCGTCGGGGCGGCGCAGCCACTGACCGGTGTCGGCGATCAGGTTCGCGTACGTGTAGGTGATCGCCCTGACGCCGGGGGCGGCCAGGCGCAGCGGGCGGGCCCGGAGCCGTTCGGCCAGCCGGTCGAAGCGGGCCGGGGTGTTCGCGTCGGCGAAGGAGCAACGGGACCGGCCGGCCCGCTGGCAGCGCTCGAGCAGTTCGCGCAGCGCGCGGTAGCTCGCGGTGGCGGCGCCGATCCGGTCGAAGAGCGGCTCGGCCGCGGTGGCGGGCGTACCGGCCAAGGCCCGCGGGTCGATGACGCCGTCGATCGCTATCGCCCGGACCCGGTCGGGGAACAGGTTCGCGTAGACCAGCCCGAGGTAGGAGCCGTAGGAATCGCCGAGGTATGTCAGCTCGCGGTCGCCCAGGGCGCGCCGCAGGACGTCCATGTCGCGGGCGACCTCCGTGGTGGACATCGCCGACGCGATCCGCCGGCCTGTGGTGGAGCAGGCCCGGCCGAGTGCCTGGGCGGCGCCGATCCACGAGCGCTGTCCGGCCGGCGTGCCGGGGAAGGGGGTGGCGGTGAGCGGCGCCACCGTACGGGTCCGCGCCGTCTTCGTGGCGAAGCAGCGGACCTGAGTGCTGCCGGCGACTCCGCGTGGATCGACTCCGACGATGTCGAACCGGTCGAGAACGGTCTTGCTCACGACCTGCGGCACCTGCTCGGCCAGGTCCCTGGCCGAGTCGCCAGGTCCCCCGGGGTTGACGAAGAGGCTGCCCAGGCGGTGACGGGGGTCTTTCGCCGTGACCCGTAACAGCGCCAGCTTGATCGTCGCGCCGTGCGGATCGTCGTAGTCCAGCGGGAGTTCCGCGGTGGCGCATTGGGCGGTCTTCCGGCACCTCGTCCAGTGCAGGACGGGCGCGGGCACCTGGTCCACCCGGCGGGCCTCGGCGGGACTCGTACGGTCGGCACCGGTCGCGGCGGTGGCCGCGTCTCCTGATCGGCCGGGTGCGCAGGCGAGGCCGGCCGCCGCCACGGACAGGAGGATCGGCGTAACGATGAGGCGGCGGAGGCGGGTCGCGCCGGTGAGGGGTGATGCTGTCGTCATGCCGACCATCGTTCGGCAGCGGCGCCGCCCGGTCACCGGAGTGTGCCAGAGAGTTGGGAGTGGGGCCTGCCCTACCTCCTACCGGTGGTCAGGCGGGTGGTTCGTCGAGGAGCCGGAGGTCCGATGGGGTGATCGTGGCGGTGGTCAGCAGCGCTGTGATCAGGTTGTGGTTGAGCGTGTTGCCCAGCGGTGCCGGGATCTCCTCCTCCAGGAGCCCGGGCACCTCGGAGCTGAGCCGCTTGCGGGTCTGGGAGACGACGTGGGCGGCTCGTTTGCCGGTCCATCCCTCTCCGGGCCTGAGGCGGCTGAGCTCGTCGGCGATCTGGGCCCAGGTCAGGGGCTGCGGCCAGGGTTCAGGCCGCAGGTACCGCTGGCCCAGGCAGACCAGGACCAGGCGTTCGACGGGGCTCAGACGCCACTTGGGCGGGTTGCGGGTGTCGGTCTCATGACGCGTGACCGGGCTCGGTGGCGACATGACGATCCGTACTTCGAGCAGGTGTTCCTGTTCGGGGGCGACGATGAACAGTGGCGTGTGCCCCACCGGCAACGTGGCCCGGTGCCCGGTGAGTACCAACTGTGCTCCTGGCAGGCGGATGGGCAGGTTGCCGAGGTTGTACAGGATCCATCGCTCGTGCTGGTAGGCGATGTATCCGTGCCGGCGGCTGACGTACGGGTCGTTCGGGCCGACGCAGACATGGACATCCGGCTCGCAACGCCCGAACACCACATCGAGTCCGGCGTCCGGCGCCACGCGTATCCCGCCGTTGGTTCCCTGGACATACAGGGTGCCGGGCACCGCTGGAGGAAGCCCGAGGGTGTCGGACCCCTTCGGCAAGATGTCCACCTTGCGCATCGCCGATCCTCTCCACGCGCCTCCGGAGCCACGGTAGTCGCCGACTCTCGGGAGGGGTCCCGGTGGCCTTGACAGAATGATGTTCCGGCGCTTGGCAAGCTTGTGGTAGATCCATTCTGTAGCGTCACAATTACCGCATGCCAAACTTCACGCCGCTCATGCCCGGGGATCCCCAGAAGCTGGCCGGCCTGGAGCTCCTCGGCAAGCTGGGCGAAGGCGGGCAGGGCGTCGTCTACCTCGCCGGGACCCCCATGGGCGCGCGCGTGGCGATCAAGTGGCTGCGCCATGACCAGTCCGACGACGAGGACAGCGTCGAGCGGTTCCTGCGCGAGGCTGAGGTCGCCCGGCGGGTGGCGCCGTTCTGCACCGCCACCATGCTCAGCACGGGCGTCGAGCAGGGCCGGCCGTACATCATGAGCGAATACGTCGAGGGCCGCTCCCTGGAGCGGATCGTCAGGGACGACGGCCCGCTCACCGGCGGCGACCTGGAGCGGCTCGCCATCGGCACCGCCACCGCGCTCGCCGCGATCCACGAGGCCGACGTGGTGCACCGGGATTTCAAGCCCGGCAACGTTATCATGGGCGCCGGCGGGCCGCGCGTGATCGACTTCGGGATCGCGCGCACGCTGAGTCCGACCACGATGACGAGCAGCACGCAGATCGGGACGCCTGCCTACATGTCGCCCGAGCAGATCATGGGGCAGGGGCTCGGACCCGCGACCGACCTGTTCTCCTGGGCGGCCACGATGGTCTTCGCGTCGTGCGGGCGGGCGCCGTTCGGCAACGACGGGACGCACGCCGTGATGAGCAGGGTGCTCAGGAACCCGCCCGATCTGGGCTCGCTCGATGGACGGCTCCGTGACCTGGTAGGGGAGTGCCTCGCCAAGGACCCGGCGCGGCGGCCGACGGCCAAGCAGGTGATCCTGCGCCTGCTGCGGAACGCGGGGCCCGACTCCGACCCCCTCGTGGAGGGGGCCAAGCAGGCCGCTCCGCACGCGGACCGTACCAGGCCGTCGCGCAAGCCGATCCTCATCGGCGCGGGGGCGCTGATCGCGGCGGTCGCCGTGGTGGCCGGAGTGGCCGTCGTGCCCGGGTGGCTGCGGAAGCCCACGGCCCCGCCGCAGCTCGTGGCCACATCGTCGAAGAAGGCGACTCCGGCCCCGGCCGCTCCCGTCAAGACCGCGCTGCCCGGCGGCGCGATCACGCTCTTCGAGCAGCCGTCCGACCCGGTCACGCTGACGGCGTACGAGGTCGATGACCAGAAGAATGATGACGACGTCGACTATGCCCGGCAATCGCTGCGCGGCACGTTCGACAAGTATCCGGGCAACGTGGAGTCGCTGGTCTCCCCTAACGGCCGCTATCTCGCGGGACGACCGTACGGATACACCTCGGACGGCTACGACTCGATCCTGCTCACCGACAGGCCGGCGGGCTCCAGTTTCCGGATCAAGACCGTACGCAAGCCGCTGGACGCCGCGCTCCGTTCCTGGTCGAAGGACGGCTCGAAGATCCTGCTCAACGTCAACAAGAAGATCAAGAACGACTGGGTCACCGTGGGTTTCGCGATCATCGACGTGCCCGAGGGCAAGGTCAAGGTGATCGATGTCGCCGACGACTCGATCCGGGGGAGCGACTTCGGCTGGGACGGCGATGAAGAAGGCGTGGTCATCGTCTACGGCAAGGACGAGGGGTTGCGCTTCTTCGACGCCTCCGGCAGGCCCACGCGGGACCTGCCGGGTGTCGGGCCGCTGGCGTCCGGGACCCGCGACATCTTCTCGCCCTCAGGTAAGACGTTCGTGACCGACTGCCCGGGTGGCGGCAACGGCGACCACTGCCTCTGGGACGCCGCCACCGGCAGGCAGGTCCGCAGGTTCTCCTCCGACTGCGACAAGGTGCTCGGCTGGTACGACGAGTCGCGGCTCTACTGCTGGGAGCAGGACAATGCGGTCAATGACGAGGTCCGCGTCATGGGGTTCGACGGCAAGCTGACGCGCAGGCTGTTGGAGGTGCCGGACAAGCTGGATGTCTCCCCTTATTTCACGGCCACTCCCGCCAGTTCGTGAATCACCGACCTCCGCGCAGGACTCGCATGGTCGCGACGACGTCCGGCTCTTCGTTGAAGTAGTGGAAACCGAAGCGGATCCGGTCGCTCAGGGCGGTGGCTCGCACGCCGTGCTCGCGCAGCCGCAGGGCGACGTGGTCGGCCTTGTCGGTATGGAGTACGACGATGTGGGATCCCGGGCCGTCCGTCACCCTCCGCAGGCCGATCGCCCGCGCTTGGCCGGTCAGCTGCCCCGCGAGTTCGAGGCAGTGCCGTTCGACCTGATCAGCGTCGAGCGAGGTGAGCAGTTCGAGTGCGGCCTTGGCGCCGATCCAGGAGAACCAGGCCGGTGACGCATCGCCTCTCCTGGCATCCTGCGCGAGGTTCGCGGGACCCCCGAAATACTGGTACGGCGGGTTTGTCGACTTCCATCCCGGCACGAGGGGCTTCAGCTCGCTGAGGCGGTCGGGCCTGGTGACGAGCCAGGCGGCGCCTCGCGGGCACAGCAGCCATTTGTATCCGTGCACGGCGAAGTAGTCGGGACGGATCCTGGCCGCGTCGAAACGCAGCACACCCAGTGACTGGGTCAGGTGCGCCGGGGGTGTCGAGCCAGACCGTCGAACGGAGTGCGGGGAAGAGCTCCCGGAACCGGGCCGAGGTGATCGGGCGGGAGATCACCGGCGCGGCACCGCGGCGATGCCTTCGATCTCGACTGTCAGCTCAGGAGCGGCCAGCGCGGCCACCACCGCGAGCGAGTGGGCGGGCCAGTCACCCCCCGGGTACCAACTGGCGAACACGTCCTCTCTGGCGGCACGGTATCCCTCGAGGTGCTCGGTGCCCGAGACCAGTGTCAGCAGCTTCACCAGCTGCTCAGGCCCCGCGTCCATGGACTCCAGCAGCCGCTCGATGTTGGTCAGGGCCTGCCGCGTCTGAGATTCCGCGTCAGGGCCGGACAGAGCGCCGTCTTCCAGCACACCGACCTGGCCGGAGATGAACACCAGCTCGTGGTCAGCCGGTACGGCGGCCAGATGGCTGTACTGGCCGATCGGCGGTGCGAGATCGACCGGGTTCCAGCGGCGGATCATCGGTTACTCCTTCGTACGGATCGCAGGCACACGTTAGGAGACGGCGGCCGATGTCTTCAGCCGTCCGTCGGCGGGATTTCAGATAATCGAAAAATCACTTCATTCTTGTGCGCAAGGCCGAGCTCAAGCCGCACAGTAGCGGTCGCCGGAAGCCGGAAGAAGGTGACTGATGCCCGATACGAACACGCAGACCGTACTGCACACGTTGGAGCGCGGTTTGACGCTGCTCGAAGCCGTGGCCACGGCCGACGGCACGGCGACGGCGAAGGTACTGAGCCGCAAGCTCGACATCAAGATCGGCACGTGCTACCACCTGCTCCGCACACTGCTGGCCACCGGACATGTGGTCCGGCTGCCCGGCGGACGCTATGACGTGGGCCCGCGTGCGGCCTCGTTGAGCCGGCATCTCCAGCAGCGGTCAGGGCCGTCGCCCGAGCTGGCCGCGATCCTCACCAGACTGCACAACAAGACCCAGGAGACGTCCTACCTGTCCGGCTGGTATCACGGCACGCTCACTCTGCAGCACTACCTGTCCGGCCTGCATGCGGTGAGCGTGGGCAATCTCGACGTCGGCTACACCGGCCACATGCACGCGCGCGCCTCCTGCAAAGCCGTGCTCGCCTTCCTGCCCCACGAGCAGGTGGCCGCGATGTTCGAAGGGGTGGAACTCGCGCCGGTCACCTCGCACACGATCACCGAGTACGACAGGTTCGTCGCCGAGCTGGCGCGCGTACGCAAGCAGGGATACGCGCTGGACCTGGAGGAATTCTGTGACGGTGTGTCCTGCGTGGCCGCACCGTTCTTCGACGCTTCCGGCTCACCGTTCGGCGCGTTCACCGTGTCCGTGCCCGCGGACCGGTTCCGTGATCGGCGGCTGTGGTTGACCACGGAAGTACGCGAAGCCGCTTCGATAGCGACCGGTTTGCTGCGCACAGGCCGGTTGACGGTGCCGCAGGCCGCGCGCGCCTGACTTTCGCCGATGCGATGACCCGCTCGGCCCATGAAGGAGGTTGTTATGGCTGACACGTCAGTAGTCGTCCATGTGGTATCCCGCCCCCTGGGCATGCCGACGGGCGACGAGTTCGTGTTCGTGGAGGAACCCGTTCCGCAGCCGTCCCCCGGTACGGCCCTCGTGGAGAACGTCTACCTGTCCGTCGATCCCTACATGCGCGAGCTGATGGACGAGGGCTGGGAGCTCCACAGCCCGCTGGAAGGACGCGCCATCGGGCGGGTCATCGCGTCGCGGGACTCCCGGCTGCTGGTCGGGGACCTGGTCTTTCACCGGAAGGCCTGGCGCACGCATGCCGTGGTCAGTCCCGAGGAGGCACGTGTCCTGCCGGTCACGGAAGGCGTTCCCATCAGCGCCTACCTCGGCATTCTCGGTGGCACCGGACTGAGCGCCTATGTCGCGCTCAGCCAGATCGCGCGGCTGCGGGCGGGGGAGTCGGTGTTCATTTCCGGCGCTGCGGGCGGTGTCGGGACCGCGGCCGGGCAGATCGCCCGCATCCTGGGCGCCAAGCGGATCGTCGGCAGCACCGGCTCGGCGGCCAAGGCGAAGCACCTCACCGAGGAACTCGGATTCGACGCGGCCTTCGACTATCACCAGCGGCCGGTCGCCGAACTGCTCGCCCAGGTGGCTCCCGACGGAGTCGACGTCTGCGTCGAGAACGTCGGCGGCGAACACCTCGAGGCGGCGATCGGCGCCGTGCGCGATCACGGTCGCATCGTCTGGGTCGGCGCGATCTCCCAGTACAACTCCGCCCAGCAGCCACCGGCCGCCCCGCGCAATCTCTACGAGGTGGTGGGCAAGAGCATCCGCCTCGAGGGCTTCCTGGTACGCGAGTACGGTCACCTGCAGGGAGAGCTGGAGGCGCTGCTCGTGCCGCACATCCAGTCAGGGCACCTCGTCGCGGACCAGACGGTGGTCACCGGTTTCGACCAGGTAGTAGAGGCCTTTCTCGGCCTGCTGCACGGACGGAACACCGGCAAGATGATCGTCCAAGTCGCGGATCAGTACTCCACCCACAGGTAGTAAAGGCCGGGGGCGTTCCAGTTGGTCGGGATGACGGTCTCGCAGTAGTAGAAGCGCCAGGTGCCGTTGGTCTGGCCGTAGTAGCCGACCCCGGTGCACTGGTCGGGCCAGCCGTAGGCGCCCTGCTTCACATAGCCGGGTATTTCGGCTTGTGCGGGCGAGCTGAGACTGATGGTGGCGACGAGGGTGGCCGCGGTCATCGTGAGCGCGGCAAGGATGCGCGACTTCATATAGGAAAGTTAACTAAGGATTTGGCGATAGGCAACGGCGTTCGCCATGGCTTTCAGCCGGTGGGCGGGTTGCTGAGAAAGGTCTGCGCCAGGTCGCAGGGGCGGTCGGGTGGAGTGTTCTTGGGGCAGAAGTTGGCGACGATCGACTTGGCCCAGGTCCCGTCCTTGATCATGTCCCTGATCGCGTTGTTGATCTCCGTGGCGTCCGTGGGTGACTTGGCGATCATGCCGATGCCGTACTGCTCGGGCCTGTCCCAGACCTTGGTGTTCACCAGGTACAAGCCGGAATTGGCGGCCTGGTGGCCGTAGAGGATCGCGTTGTCGGTGACGACGGCGTCGGTGTCGCCGGCGAGCAGCCTGTCGACGCACAGGGCGATGCTGGCCTGCGGGTCGAGGGTCATCTTGGGGCTGAACTTCCTGTTGAGCGCGTCGAGATGCTGGTACGGCGTGCTGGCCGGAGACGTGGTGCAGACGTCGCGGGCACGCAGATCCTCGACGGATTTGATCTTGTTCTTGTCGTTCTCCCGGATCAGGATGTCCTGGAAACTGAGCAGGTACGGGATCGAGAAGGTGATCCCCTTGTTGATCCGGCCGTCGGTGATGGAGTAGCTGGCGATGATCAGATTGTCGATGCCCTTGAGCAGGTGGTCGTCCCGGTCCGCCGTCTGCACGGGGTGGAGGTGATTGTTGTCTCGGGTGAACGTGATGCCCAGCTTGCCCATCACGTAGTAGGCGACATCGACGTCGAGGCCCGACCAGGCGTTGGTCTTGAAGTCGTAGAGGCCGATGCCGGGCTGGTCGCCGTGTGAGCCGATGCGCAGGCCGGCGTCCTGGTAGAAGCGGCTGTGCGCGGGCGGCTTGGAGCCGGCGGGGGGCGCCTGCCCGCAGGAGATCAGGACAAGCGCTAACGTGCCGGAGCTGACGATCCACCACCATGGGCGCACGATGGGTCTCCTTGCTGGGCTCAGCGCACCCGGTGCGCTGTGGTGTCCGATGGGTCGAGAGTGAACTTGCAGCTCTTGCCGAACTCTCCTGCCACCACCACGACGACGTGGAGTTGCAGGTCGGATATCGCGCCGAGGTTGCCGACGGGGATGGGCGGGGTGGCGATCTTCGACTGCCCGGCGGACAGCGGGCCGTGGGCGATCTGGTTGCCGTCGCCGATCAGCGTGTACGTGAGCCGGGAGTCGTGGACGCAGGCGTCCGCCAGGGACTCCGAGGCCAGGCCGAGGTGCAGGGCGATCGTCCATTCGCCCTCGTCCGCGGTGTCCGGGGAGCTCGGGGGAGAGACCAGGTCGAGGGGGATCCGCACGCCTTCGCGGCCGGGGGTGAGCTCGTACGGATCCTTGAACCGCAGGACCACGTCCGGGGTGTGCGTGCCGCCGGCGGGGGCCGCTTGGACGACGATGGCTGTGGCCAGGCAGGTGATCACCGCTGTGGCGATGATGGCGAGCGGCAGGGTGATCGACTTGAACCGCGCGGTGGCGGTCCGGTGGCGTTCGACTTCCCGCTCCAGCTCCCCTTCGGCCGGGTCCGCGGCGCCGTTCGCGGGCCTGGTGGCGAGGTCCCGTTCGGCCAGCGTCCGGGCCAGATCGGACTTGGTCTGGGCGAGTTCGGCCCTGGTCCTGGCGAGTTCGTCTCCGTAGTCCGGCGCGAGCCCGAGCCGCACGTCGGCGTTCGCGAGCGGCTCGGCGGCCCCGCCCCCGGCGACGGACACGGGCAGGGGATGGGGCGCGGTCGTCTCCTGGTCCGCAGGTGCGGGGTCCGTCTGGGCGAGGGCCGAGGCCGTCAGCTGCTGCCGGGCCATGTCCACGTAGCCGCTCACGGTCCTCGCCCGCCGGCCGAGGTTCGGCATGTTGCCCTGGTCGGCGTCGCGCCACAGCTCCAGCCACATTTCCAGGGTGCCGTAGCGACCCGCGGCGTAGCCGGTGGGATCCTTCGCCTCCAAGACCTCCAGGAAAATGTCCACGCATACCTCGACACGCGGCTTGGGAGGCATCGCGCCTCGCGGGGACTTCCCGGCGAGCAATTCGCCGATGCGCTGCCCTCCCGCTTTGTCCCGGCGGGCGTCCAGGCGGGCCAGCCGGCTCTCCTCCACGGCCTTCTTGCGTGCCACCTCCTGCCGCAGGCGCTCGGCCACCCCGGCGGGCGGCTGCTCGTTGAGTGCTCTCTCGGCGTCGCGACCTGTGGTGATGCGCAGGCAGAGCAGTCGCTCGACCTGCGCGTGGGAGACCCCGTGGGACTCGACCGCCATCCCGAGTGCCCGGAGCAGGACGATGAACTCCACGGTGGAAGGTCGTGGCTCCCGGTGCGCCCTCGCCACTGCCTGCTGCACCTCCCACCGTCTCCCGGGCTCCCGGGATCGGGGAGACATCGGGAAGAGCTCTCTATAAGAAGGAGGATAACTGGAATTAGTCGGGTAGCACGGGCGAAGCGTGGAGTCGCGGGGAAGCCCGAGAATATCGCCACGGAGCAAGATGCTCCGAACTTCGCGGGCAGGCTCCGAGAATGGGCGAAACTTCCGGAATGTCGATGAAAGCTCCGTACGGACGTCCCGCAATAGGTGGATGAAGGCGTCCAGAAACGGAGGAATCCGTGAGTATCCAGCCGCCGTGCAGGGGTGACGCAGGGGGAACCTCGCACCATACTCGAAAATGCAAGGTCACATAGCGTCGATGATGATGTTGGCGGCCAGGAGCGAAATCAACCCCATGAGCTCGTGACCAGCTGCCCCGAACCCCCACAGAAAGGAAATTTCATGCTACACCCCTGAGCGGGGAGCGCCCAATGGCTGCTGTTGTGCCGCCTGTGTCCCCAGGCTGCCAGCCGAATCGGGCACCCCTCCGCTCAGTGGCCAACCTCCGTCAGATCAAAGCTTCTGGAGGTCGATTCCAATGAAGCACAATGTCAGCGGACAGACCACGGACAATCCACATCCCGCTCATTCGCTCAAATTCCGAAAGATCCTCTGGAGGGCGTACGCCCTTCTCGCGTCCGCCCGGCGTGTGGTGGTGTTCCTCCTGCCGGGTACGCTCACGGCCCTCCTGACGGCCGTGCCCGTCGTCGCCCTGATGGCCGTCGGCTATCAGATCGGCGGGGTACCGGTCATGTGGGGCACGCTCATCGGCACCGTCTTCCCCCTTCTTCGCGGGATCGGGGACTGGCGCCGGGATCGGCGGGCCCGGGATCGGCGGGACGAATCAGCGTGATGAGATCAGCGTGATGAGATCAGCGTGACGAAGTCCGGCCGGCCGTTCCCGAGCGGGGAGCGAGCCGGCCGAACTGTTCGTCGACGAAGGCCAGGACGGCGGGGTCCATCTCACCGTCGGGCACCGGGTCAGGGGAGAACATCCCCCATTCGCGCCCCCGAACCAGCAGCCCATGAGTACGACGGGCATGATGACGTACCTTCGCCGGATTCAGATAGGTGATGGAGTAGCCCATCCGCCGCCCGGCCGAGTGATTGGCCGCCGACCCGTGCACGATCGCCATGTGGTGCAGGGAGAACCGGCCGGCGGCCAGCGTCAGCTCGACCGCCTCGGCCTCGTTCACCTCCCCGGAGATCTCCTCGTACGAGAAGAGCATGTTGGCGCTGCCCGACGGCGAGGCGGCGTGCCGGCGAGGGGGCAGCAGGTGGCTGCCGGGGATCACCCGCATGGCGCCGTTGAGTGACGTGCTCGGGATCAGCGCCACCCAGGCGGTGCAGACGGCGTCGCCCTCGATGTCCCAGTAGTACGAATCCTGGTGCCAGGCCACCTGCTCGGGCCCGCCCGGCTCCTTGATGAACAGCGACGACCCCCAGCACAGGACGTCCGGCCCGAGCACCGCCTCGACGGCGTCCACGATGCGCGGATCCGCGACGACCGGCGCCAACGCCGGCAGCTTCAGATGCGCCTTGTTGCGCAGCACCAACTGCTCCTGGACGCCGTGCCGCCGGCCGAACGCCGCGATCCGCGCGCCCAGCTCCTCGCATTCCCCTACGGTGAGGCCGGGCAGGTCGGTGAGGTAGCCGAGGCTCCGGTACCGGGCGATGTCGGACGGGGAAAGGGCCATGTCAGCGCTCCTCGGCGAAGACCTCGGCGTCGAGGTCGAGCAGGTTCATGAACGCCGGGAAGGAGTCGGCGGTGTCGGCGGCGTCGCCGATCCGGCACGGCCGCCGGCCGGCCAGGCCGAGCAGGACCGTCGCCATCAGGATGCGGTGGTCGCCGTGGTCGGAGAAGTCGGCGTCGCCCTCGTGGGACACCCGGCCGCGGATGTCAAGCCCGTCGACCGCTCCGTCCCGGTCCGTCACCAGCGCCACGGGTATGCCGACCTTGCTGAGTTCGGTGGCCATCGCAGCGATGCGGGGGGATTTGTGGTGCTGGGTGAGCCTGCCTCCCGTGATCCGGATCCGGCCCGGCACGGTCGCCGCGACGGCCGCCACCGTGGGCAGGATGTTGGGGCAGTCGCGCAGGTCGAAGGCCGCGTCGGCGGCCCCGGTCAGATCGCCGCAGTCGATCGTGACGCTCCCGTCCCCGTCGAGCCGGTGGATGCGGGCGCCGAGTTCGGTGAGGATGTCGACGATCGTGCGTTCGCCCTGCGCGCTGTGCGGGTCCAGGTTGGTGACGGTGACGCGGCCCCGCGTCACGGCGGCGGCGCCCATGAGATAGGAGGCCGAGGTGTAGTCGCCGGTCAGCCTCAAGGTCCGCGCCTGGTATCGCTTCCCGCCGGGGACGGTGAGTTCGCGCATGCCGGATGCCTCCTGGACCGGCACGCCGAAGCGGCTCATCATGTCGACCGTCTGCCTGATGTAGGACATCGAGTACAGCGGGCCGCGCAGCCGCAGCCGTAGCGGGTCCGCGGCCAGCGGGGCCGCGATCAGCAGCGCGGTGGCGAACTGCGAGGAGACGGTGGTGGCCAGGTCGTACCGGCCGCCGGGCAGGCGGTCCGACAGCGTCGCGAACGGCGGCCGGCCAGGTGGCCCGGGGAACAGAAAGCCGACGTCCTTGCCGGCCAGGACCTCGAAGAGCGGCCCGAACGGGCGCTCACGCAGCGAGCAGGTGCCGTCGACGATCAGCCGGCCGGGCAGGGCCGATCCGATCACGGCGCAGACCCGCGCGATGAGCGCCGAGCCGCCCGCCCAGACGTAGCCGGGGCCGTGGGCCGTGCGCCACGGGTCCGCGCCCACGATGTCGATCCGGTCACCGCTACGGGTGATCTCGGCGCCGAGGGCCCGGCACGCGTCGGCCATGAGCGCGGTCTCCCGGGAGACGAGCGGGGAATGGATGGAGGTCCGGCCGCCGGCCAGCGTGCCCATGAGGAGGGCGCGCTGAGTTTCGGGTTTGGAGCCGGGCGCACGGAATACTCCCTGTAGCGGCGGTCGCTTGGCAATCGATCGCGGCATTCAAGACCCTCCGGCCATCACAAAGATGATGGATTTCCGAATTGATCGGGGATGGGGGAGCTTGCGACCCTCAGTGTGCGTTCTGTGGTGGTCTCTGTCCATACGCGGGGTTATGTGAAGTCCCGATGTGGACACCGCGTGCCTGAGCTTCGCTATGTGATCTTCATGTTGGGCCGCGCCATGGCCGGAATGCAGGCTCCCGGTTTTTCCCGAAGCGCGGTCGGCCCCCCGAAGATACCGGCATTTTCCCAAACGAGAAAGACTTCGCCGATTAGCGGGGACGCTGACGTATGGTTTCCGGATGATCGGCTTTTAGCGCGCATCGACGTGCCCGCCGAACCGATTTCGACCTCATCTCACCTTCCCTTCCCGCTGGAACTCAGGGAGACGTCATGCGCGCAAGTCCCACCTGTCTCGTGCTCACCATCGCCCTGCTCGCGGCCTCCCTCACCGCCTGTGGCGACAATGACGACTCCATCGTCGGCAAAAAGTCACTCGTTATCGGGATAAAGACGGATTTGCCGGGCTTGGGGTTGCAAACGGCGAACGGATTCACCGGGCTGGACGTCGACATCGCCAGATACGTCGCCCGCCACCTCGGCGTCGCCGACCAGGACGTCACCTTGAAGAAGACCACCTCCGACGTACGCGAGCAGTTCATCGAGCAGGGCCAGGTCGATCTGGTGGTGGCGACCTACTCCATCAGCGACGACCGCAAGCGGAAGGTGTCCTTCGCCGGCCCCTACCTGGTCACCGGCCAGGACATTCTGGTGCTGGCCGGCAACACCGGCATCACCGGCGTGGACAGCCTGCGGGACAAGGTGGTCTGCGGCGCGTCCGGCTCCAACTCGCCCAAGCGGCTCGCCGAGCGGTTCGGCGGCGTCGCGGACGTCGCCAACGCCTGGGGACGCGGTCACCTGAAGATCCTCAACGGCTACGGCGCCTGCCTGCCGTTGCTGCAGAACTCCACGGTCGACGCGATCTCCACCGACGCGACCGTGCTCGCGGGCTTCGCCGCCCAGACGCCTGGCAGGTTCCGGCTGGTGGGCAAGCCGTTCTCGACCGAGAAGTACGGCATCGGCCTGCGGCGGGACGACAAGCGGGGGCGCGACGCCGTCAACGACGCGCTCGCCCAGATGTTCAAGGACGGCAGTTGGAAGCGGTTCATCGACGCCGATCTCGGCGAGTTCGGCACGTACTTCACCGCCCCGCCGGCCCTTGAGCGCTACTGATCTCGCATGCGAGTGCTGCTGGACGAACACGACAGGATCATCGCCGCGTTCCTGCTCACGCTGAAGCTGACGGGGGCGTCCGCGGTCGTCGCGCTCCTGCTCGGCATCGTGCTGGCCGCCGCGCGGATCAGCCCGCTGCCGGTGCTGCGCCGGGCCGGGGCGGTGTACGTCGGGGCGGTGCGCAACGTGCCGCTGACGCTCGTCGTGCTGTTCTGCGGACTCGGCCTCGGCAGCGTACTGGACCTGCGGTTCTCGGCCGACGAGTCGGTGCAGAGCTACTGGCTCACCGTGATCGGGCTGGGCGGCTACACCGCGGCCTTCGTGTGTGAGGTGCTGCGCGCCGGGATGGCCACGGTGCCGGTCGGGCAGGCCGAGGCGGCGCGCGCGCTCGGGCTGACCTTCCCGCAGACCGTGCGCCTGGTGGTGCTGCCGCAGGCGTTCCGCAACGTCGTGGGGCCGCTCGGCGGCCTGCTGATCGCGCTCACCAAGAACACCACCGTGGCCGCCGCGATCGGCGTGCTGGAATCGGCCACGATCATGAAGGAGCTGTTCAACGACCACGGCGACGCGGTGATCCCGATCTTCCTCGCCTTCGCCGCCGCGTTCCTCGCCGTGACCCTGCCGACCGGCCTGCTGTTCAGCCGGCTGGCCGGACGGCTGACCGTGCGGCAACTCGGCGCGGCCGGCGCGCCGATCGCCATGTACGACATGCCCGGGCCGCGTGCGCGGCTGCGCGGCAACGTGCTGAGCGTGGCCTTCACCGTCGTCCTGCTCGGCGCCGGCTGGCTGCTGTGGCGGAGGCTGGCGGACACGGGTCAGTTCGACGCCCGGCTGTGGGAGCCGTTCGGGACGGGCCGGGTGTGGGTCAATCTCATCCTGCCCGGATTGGGCAACACGCTGGTGGCCACGGTGACGGCCGTCGCGCTCGCGTTGCCGTTCGGGGTGCTGTTCGGTGCGGCGCGGCTGTCGGCGTACCGGCTGGTCCGGGTGCCCGCGGCGGCGGTCGTCGAGTTCTTCCGCGCGGTGCCGCTGCTGATACTGATCTTCTTCAGCCAGTTCGCCGGCTACCAGCTCGGCTTCACGGTGTCCGCGTTCGCCGCGCTGACCACCGGGCTCGTCCTCTACAACGGCTCCGTGCTCGCCGAGATCTTCCGCGCCGGCGTCAGGGCGGTGCCGGTCGGCCAGGCCGAGGCCGGGTACGCTCTCGGGCTGTCCACATCCGGGGTGATGCGGCTGATCCTGCTGCCGCAGGCCGTCACGGCGATGATGCCCGCCATCGTCGGCCAGCTGGTGGTGCTGCTCAAGGACACCGCGCTCGGCTTCATCATTTCCTACAACGACCTGCTTTATCAGGGCTTGGACGTGGTGGCGGCGAACTTTCAGAACTTCATCCCCGCGGCCATCGTCGTGGCGCTGATCTACATCGCCGTCAACCTGACCCTCGGCCAGGTGGTGACCTGGCTGGAACGCCGTGGCCGCACCCGTCGCGCCGGCCCGGTCCGCGACGTGGTGACGATCGGTGTCGAGCAACCGCGTTGGGACGCGTCCAGCGCGTGAGCCGGGTATTCCGCCCAGGCGTTCTCGGGTAACGTCGTCGGCGTTCTGGCGCGATTCCCGGCTACCGGTAGGAGCGAACGGTGTCTGACCCCTATTCTCGGACGCCCGATGTCCCGCCGCGGCGGTCCACCCGGTCAGTGCGATGGGCGGCTCTGGCGATGGCCGCCTCATGGATCATCGGTGTCCTGTGGATCGTCATGTACTACCTGGACCCCGCCCTCCCGGTTCTCGGCGACCTCGGGAACTGGAACCTCTTGGCGGGGTTCGGCCTGCTTTTGCTGGGCGCGGTGTTCGGGGTGATCCTGCTGGTGGTATTGGTCGTGTCGGCACCCCGCCGCCCCTGAGGCCGCTCAGCTGTACGGGTCGTGGTCGCGGCGCTCGTAGCCGCGCTGCTCGTATCCGCGCTGCTCGTACTCACGCGGGCGTTCGTACCTGCGCTGCTCGTAGCCGCGCTGCTCATACTCGCGGGGCTGCTCGTATCCGCGGGGCTGCTCGTACGGATACGGCTCAGGATCCGGCATCTCCTCGATGGCCGTGCGACCGATCGAGGTCAGCAACGAGGCGATGGCGATGCCGATGACGAGGTTGATGATGGCGGTGGCGACCTGCTTGATGATGTCGGCGGAGTACATGAACGGCAGGAACGTGATGATGACCGCGAAGAGCCCGGCGATCCAGGCGAAGAACTTGGTCGGCTCCGGCGTCGACAGCATGAGGATGTACAGCAGCAGTGTGGCGACAAGCGCGGCAGCGGCGGCCGTGATCGCGTATCCCGTGGTCCCCGCACTGCCGTACGCGGAGGTCCCGGCGGGGGTGAGCACGTGGATGCCCAGGAGTCGGCCGCTGATCATGACTCCGACCACCACGATCAGCGCCGCCACCACGGCGGCGGCCACGCCACCTCCCCACACTCGCGCCGGATTGACCCTGTAACGGGCCGACCCGGAGTGGCGATCATGGCGGTCATGGGAGGGATATGACATGCGAATCACCTTTGTCGCGAATCGTGATCAAGCGCTTACGGAACCCTACACGCGATGTCAAGAGAGGGATGGCTGATGCGCCTGCTCTGGTTACCGATCCTGCTCGTCCTAGCTGGATGCTCGATCGTGGTGCCCTGGTCGCTGCCCACCGGTTCCCCGGCACCCACGGGTGAGCCCGCGGTCCTGCCCAAGGCCGGTAGCGAGGGGCGGAGCGTGGTGCGCCTCTCGGGACAAGCGCCGACGTGCGGCAGAAAGGTCGAGGAGACGGGCTTCGTCTACGCCCCCCAGCGGGTGGTGACGACGGCGCAGGCGCTGGCCGGCGCCACCCCGTCGTCTCTCGCCGTGACCACCGATGACGGCGAGGTATATCCGGCCCGTGTCGTCGCCTTTGATCCGGATGTCAACGCCGCGGTCCTGTACGTGCCAGATCTGCCCGCGCCTCCGCTCCCCATCGCCGAAGAGCCGACTGGGCCCGCCCAGCTGATCGGCTATCCGAAAGACGCGGAGCATGCGGTCGCACAGCCGATCAAGATCAAACGGACTGTCGAGGCGCACAGTCAGGACCTTTACTACACACATCAGGTCACCCGGACGGTCCTCATGTTGTCCGCCGACAGTAGCGTGGCGGCGATCGGTGGGCCGCTGGTCGTTCCGGGAGGCACGGTCGTCGGGATGGTTTTCGCCAGGGCGACTCAGCAGCCGGCCGACGGGTTCGCACTGGTCGCCGAGGAGCTCCTGCCCATCACCAAGGACGCGCGTGCTGCCACGAAGCGGGTCTCGACCCGGCAGTGCGAGCCGGACCGCCGGAAGCCCGCTTCCGCCTGACGCGCCGGATCCTAGTCACTTGTCCGATACCGGCGGCGACCTGGCGTCCCTAGCGTTCTGCTCGTGAAACTCATGGAAGCCCTGGACTCCGCGGTCGAGCTGACGGCGGTCACGAAGCACTACGCGCACGGTGTCACCGCGCTCGACGACGTGACCGTCGGGTTCGGCAGGGGCACGTTCACCGCCGTGATGGGACCGTCCGGATCGGGCAAGTCCACGTTGTTGCAGTGTGCGGCCGGTCTGGACAAGCCCACGTCGGGCCGGATCACGGTGGACGGCAGGGACCTGACCCAGCTGACGGAGCGGAAGCTGACCTTGCTGCGCCGCGACCGCATCGGATTCGTGTTCCAGTCGTTCAACCTGCTGCCCTCCCTGACCGCGGCGCAGAACGTGGCGCTGCCACTGAAGCTGGCGGGCCGCAGGGTGGACCCGGAGCTGGTACGGCAGAGCCTGGACGCGGTCGGCCTGGCGGAGCGGGCCGGCCACCGTCCCGCCGAACTCTCCGGCGGCCAGCAGCAGCGCGTGGCCATCGCCAGGGCGCTGGCCGCCAGGCCCGCCGTGCTCTTCGCCGACGAGCCGACGGGCGCGCTGGACACCAACACCAGCCGGGACGTGCTGCGGCTGCTGCGTTCGCTGGTGGACCGGCACGCGCAGACGATCGTGATGGTGACCCACGACCCGGCCGCGGCGGCGTACGCCGACCGGGTGCTGTTCCTGGCGGACGGCCGGATCTGCGGTCAGCTGCTCGACCCGACGGCCGAGGCCGTCTCGGGCCGCATGCTGATGCTGGAGGAGTCGTGCTGAGCATCGCGTGGAGCACCCTGCGCACCCGCCTGGTCTCCTTCCTCGGCACCTTCCTCGCGCTCGCGCTCGGCACCGCGCTGATGGCCGCGATGGGCCAGGTGCTGGCCACCACCGTGAACTCTCCCGACCGCGCCCCGCAGCGTTATGCCGCCGCGCCGTACGTGGTCGTGCCCGACGAGCGACTGCACGTGGACACCTGGCAGGGCGGGCAGAGCCAGCCGCTGGCGGAGCGGCACGGCCTGACCGCCGAGGTGGCCAGCCGCTTTCCCGGCGCGGTCGTCGACCGGATCTTCCCCGCCCAGGTCGCGGGCGGCCAGGACGCGGTGGGTCGGCCCTGGTCGGCGTCCCGTACGGCACCGCAGCGGCTGATCGAGGGCCGGGCGCCGAAAACCTCGCGGGAGGTCGCGGTGAGCGCGGAGGCCCGGGTGGGTGACAAGGTGAGCGTGATCACGCGAGAAGGGGCGAAGCCGTACACCGTGGTGGGTGTGACGGACGGGCCGCCCACGGTGTTCTTCACCGACGAGCAGGCCGCCCGGCTGTCTCCGCGCATCGACGCGCTCGCCCTGTGGACGAAACCGAGCGGCGTACCGGTGCTCACCGGGCAGGATCGGGCGCTGGTCGACCCCAACCGCGAGGGCGACGAGCGGGCCCGCAACAACGCCAACACGATCGTCGGCATCGCCGCCGGATTCGCCGTGTTCATCGCCGTCTTCGTGGTGTCGTCGACGTTCGCGTTCGCCGTGGCGCAGCGGCGACGCGAGTTCGCGCTGCTGCGGACCGTCGGCGCGACCCGCCGCCAGGTGCGGCGCATGGTGTACGGCGAGGCGGGGTTCGTCGCCCTGGCCGCCTCGGCGCTGGGCGCGCTGGCCGGGCCCCACGCCGCGGGGCCGATTCTGGATTGGCTGGTCGGCCTCGGGATGGCACCTGCCTGGCTGGTGCCGAGCACGCAGTCCTGGCCGGCGGTCACGGCCTTCGTCACGAGCGTGGTGGTCGCGCTGGCCGGCGTGAGCGTCGCGGCCAGGCGGGCCGGCCGGGTGCACCCGGCGGAGGCCATGCGCGAGGCCGCGTTCGAGCCTCGGGTGATGACCTGGGGCCGGCTGCTCGTCGGTGTGGGGCTGTTCGGCGCCGCGCTGGTCAGCATGGCGGTGAACGCCGTGACCGATCCGGGGGGCGCCGCCAACAACAAGTCGTTCATGCCGGTCCTGATGCTGCTCGTGGCGGGTGTCGGCCTGCTCGCCCCGGCAGTGGTGCGACCGGTCGCCAGGCTGTTCGCCGTACCGCTGAGCCGTCTTCGCGGTGCGGGCGCCACCTTGGTGCCCGCCGCCGCGGCCGCCTCCGTCAGGCAGACCGCGGCGACGGCGGCACCGGTCCTGGTGGCGGTGGGACTGGCCGCCGCGCTGCTCGGCGCGGCCGCGATGACCGACGCGGCGAAGACCGCGACGCAGGCGGCGCCGGTACGGGCCGACTACCTGGTGCTTCCCGAAGGATCGGGGGGACTGGATCGGCAACTCGTCGAGCGCCTGCGGGCCATCTACGGCGTGGAGGTCGCGACCACGGCCCCGACCAGCGTGTACACCCTTGAAGGCAAGACCGCGCTGATCAAGCGGCCCACCGAGGCCGTGGACCCGGCCCGGCTCCGGAGCGCGCTCGATGTCCAGGTGATCAAGGGCTCCCTGGACCGGCTGAACGACGGCACCATCGCGGTCTCGCAGACGTGGGAACTCGAACTCGGCCAGACCGCGAAGCTGTGGCGGGCCGACGGCAGCGAGGTCTCGCTCAAGGTGGTCGCGCTGCTAGCCCCGGACGCGCCGGCCGACTCCTACGTCACCACGGCACACGCCTTCTCCGCGCCGGTGACCACGGCCTACGTGAAGCTGCGGCCGGGCACCTCGGCGCCGGAGGTGGAGTCCGCGCTGCGGCAGGCCACGCGAGGGCACAACGCGCGGGCGCTCACCAAGGAGGCCTGGGTGCGCGAGGCGGGCGACCGGCGCGGCTCGGCCAGCCGGCTCGGGCTCCTGGTGGTGCTCGGCATCATCCTCGCCTACACCGCGATCGCCCTGGTCAACATCCTGCTGATGGCGGCCTCGGATCGGACGGCGGAGCGGGCGGCGCTGCGGCTGCTCGGCGCGACCCGCGGCCAGGTGGTGAGGTACGTCGCGGGCGAGGCGCTCCTGGTCGTGGCCATAGGCGTGGTGCTGGCCGCCGCCGTCGCGGCGATCAGCCTGGCCGGGCTCTGGACCTCGCTGGTGCAGATCGCCGGGCCGATCGCGATCAGCGTGCCCTGGCCGGCGATCGGCGCGGTGACGGCCGGGTGCGTGGTGCTCGCGCTCGTCGCCGCCGTGGCGCCCGCGCTACGCCGCGCCTAGATCCAGCCGGGCCAGCTCCACTACGCCGCGCCTAGGTCCAGCCGGGCCAGCTCCACCCGGGAGGAGACGCCGAGCTTGGGAAAGGCCCGGTAGAGGTGGTAGCTGACGGTCTTGGGGCTGACGAAGAGCCGGGCGCCGATCTCCCGGTTCGTCAGGCCCGTCACGGCCAGCCGGACGATCTGCAGTTCCTGCGGCGACAGGTCGGTCAAGGCGCCGGAGACGGCGGGAGCGGCGACGATCTCTCCGGCGGCGCGGAGCTCGGCTGTGGCCCGCTCGGCCCACGGGGCGGCGCCGAGCCGCTGGAACGTCTCCAGCGCGGCCCGCAGCCGGGTGCGCGCCTCGCGTTTGCGCCGCTCGCGGCGGAGCCACTCGCCGTACACCAGCTCGGTCCTGGCGCGCTCCATCGGCCGGCCGTGCGGCCGCGACGCGGCGGCGAAGAGCTCGTCGCCCGGGTCGACGAGCGCGCGGCAGCGGGCCAGCATCGCGTCGGCCCAGTCGAGCCGCGCGGCTCCCGCCCATTCCGCCAACCGGTCGAGCGGCTCCTTCGCCCGGTCCGGCAGGCCCGCTCGTACGGCCGCCTCGACCTGGTCGGCAGCGAAGTAGACGGCCTGGATCTGGTGGCGCACCGGCCCCGCAAGAGCGGACTCCAGCCGGTCCAGCGCCTGTGTGTGGCGGCCGCGGCTCAGATCGAGCATCGCCTGGGCCCACTCCGACCAGGCCACACCGTTGGCGATGCCGGTCACGGCGAAATGCTCGGCACAGCGCCCGGCCAGCTCCGCGCACCGGGCGTCGTCGCCCTCGACGGCGGCGATCCAGGCCAGCATGCCCTCCAGGTAGCCGGTCCGGTGCGGCTGGCCGAAATCCCTGGCGATCCGCAGCCCTTCGGTGGCATCGGCCTTGGCGTCGGCGAACCGGCCGAGACAGATCGCGGACGCGGCCAGCGTCACGTGCGCGATCGGCAGCCAGCCGGTCATGCCGAGCGCGCCGCACTCCTCGACCAGCGCCGCCGAGATCTCCCGCTGCCACTCGAACTCGCCCACCAGTCCGGCCACGAACGCGCCGTTGACCCGCAGGCCGTAGGAGCCGCGCTCGATACCGCGCGCGTCGAGCGCCAGCGGGCGCATGCCGGGCAGCGCTCTGGCCGGGCCGTGGTTGAGCGATTCGGCGGCCGCCGCGACCGCGTCGACGGCGGTGTTCAGGCCGTCCTCCTCGCGCAGCGGCAGGCGGCGCAGCCGTACGGCGGCCTCCTCGACCCGCTGCGGGTCGCTGAGCTGCCAGGCGTTGCGTCCCGCGTCGACGAGCATGAGACCGGCGGCGACCGGGTCCAGCTCGGCGACCCGGGCCGCCCCGGAGAGCAGGATGTCGTGGGCGGTGTGGACGGAGCCGCGTTCGAAGGCGACTCTGGCGCGGAGCCCGGCGAGCCTGGCGATGGAGCGCGAATCTTCGACGAGGCGGGCGGCCCGTTCCGCGAGCGCCTGGGCTCGCTCGGGCAGCCCCGCGTCCGCGGCGGCCACGGCCGCCTCCGCCAGCCGCCTGGCCAGCGCCTCTCGGTCGGTGGTGAGTTCGGCGGCGCGTTCGAGCGCGGCTGCCGCCGCCGCGTGGCCGTGCCGTGTCCTGGCCCGGTCCGCGGCCCGTTCCAGCGCGACGGCGACCTGCTCGTCGGGTCCCAGCGCGACCGCGGCCAGGTGCCAGGCCCGTCTGTCGTCCCGGTCGTCCAGCACGTCGGCCAGCGCCCGGTGCGCGACCAGCCGCTGGTCGAAGGCGGCCGAGTGGACGGCGGCGGCCCGCATGAGCGGGTGGACGAAGGTGACGCCGCCACCGCTGGGCGCGAGGAAGCCGGCCCGCTCGGCCGTGCCGAGTGACTCGGCGCCGAGCCCGAGCCGCTGGGCCGCGCGCAGCACCGTGCCCAGGTCGCCGGTGTCCTCGACGGCGGCGAGCAGGATCATCAGCTGGGCCCCGGCCGGCAGCTCCGCGATGCGGGTCGCGTACGCCTCCTGGATCCGGCGCGGCAGCGGCATCAGAGTGTACGGGTCGGCGGTGCGCGGCAGCTCGATCAGCGCGAGCGGGTTGCCGCGGCTCTCGGCCAGGATCCGGCTTCTGACGCCCTCCGCCAGATGCGGGTCACGTTCGGTCAGCAGCTCGGCCGCCGACTCGGCGTCGAGCGGGCCCAGCCGACGCTCCGGCAGTCCCGGCGCGCTGAACCCGTCACGTGCGGCGAGGAGCAGTGCGACGCCCTCGGCGTCGAGCCGCCTGGCCGCGAACAGCAGCGCGTCCGCGGAGGCCCGGTCCAGCCAGTGCGCGTCGTCCACCAGGCAGAGCAGCGGGCCGTCCTCGGCGATCTCGGACAGCAGGGACAGCGTCGCGAGCCCGATGAGGAAACGGTCCTCGCCGGCGGCCCTGCCGAGGCCGAGCGCGCCTTTCAGCGCGAGCGCCTGCGGCTCGGGCAGTGCCTCCGCGCGGGCCAGCTCCGGCCGCAGCAACTGGTGCAGCGCCGCGAACGGGAGCTCGGCCTCGGTCTCCACCCCGACGCTGCGGAGCACCCGCAGATCGGTGGCCCGCTCGGCGGTGCTGCGCAGGAGAGCGCTCTTTCCGATGCCCGGGTCGCCGTAGAGCACAAGAGCGCCGCTGCGCCCCGCTCGCGCGCTCGCCAACAGGCCGTCGATGACCTCCTGGTCTCCGCGTCTGCCCTTTATCACCCGAAAAGAGTACGGGTTCCGATCAGCCGGTGAGGTACTTCGTGATTCCCGTGGCCAGAGAGGTGGCGATGCGTTCGCGGAAGGCGGGGTCCGACATCTTGGCGGCGTCGCCGCGGTTGCGCATGTTGCCGCACTCGATGAACACCGCCGGGCGGGTCGACAGGTTCAGTCCGCCCAGGTCGGTGCGGGTCTCCAGCGCGTTCCTGCCCCGGTAGGTGGAGTAGGGGAGGCCGGTGCCGCTCCGGTAGGCGTTCCTGATGATGACCCCGAGCCGCCGGGACGGCTGGATGATCGCGTCGTTGTGCCCCTTCACCAGGCCGGGCAGGATCACGTGGAACCCGTGCCCGCCCGCGGTCGCGCCGTCGCCGTGGATGGACAGGACCGCGTCCGCCTTCGCGTGGTTGCCGATGGCGGCCCGCTCAGTGATGCACGGCCCGACTCCGGTGTCGTTGGGCCGGGTCAGCACCACCTTCGCCCCCATCTTCTCCAGCAGTGGCCTGAGCTTGCGGGCCACGTCCCAGGTGAACGCGTGCTCGGAGTAGCCGGCGTCGGTCTCGGTCCCCGTCGTGTTGCACGGCTTCCGCTGCGTGATGATGTCGACCTGGCGGTTGATCACTTCTGGGTGCGCCGCGTTGCCCCCGTTGTGGCCGGGATCGATCACCACCGTCTTTCCGGCCAGCGCGGGCGTCGGGGTGACCCGTTCGGTGGCCGGGACGGCGAGCCTCGGGGTGGTGGGGTGCGGTGCGGACGGAGTCGCGCCGCCGCACGCGGTGGACAGCGTCACCAGTGCGGCGAGGATCACCGATGCCGCTTCATCGGCGCGCATGATTCGTACCGTACCGGCTGCCCTCGCGGCAGCCGGTCGGGAATCGGCCTGGTGACGTCCTTGATTGTGGAGATCAACGCGGTCAGTTGACGTCCAGTTGCCGGCGGAGCAGGCAGAACTCGTTGCCCTCGGGGTCGGCCAGCACGTGCCAGGACTCCTCACCCGTCTGCCCGACGTCGGCGAACCTGGCGCCGATGGCCAGCAGCCGGTCGAGCTCGGCGGCCTGATCTCGATCAGTGGGGTTCACGTCGATGTGCAGTGGGAGCGGGCCCGTCCTCGGGTTGTCGCTCGGACTGAGGACGATGGTCGGCTGCAGCCCGCCGAACCCCTCCTTCGGACCGATCTCCACGCTGCCCTCTTCACGGTCGAGCACCACGTAGCCGAGCACCTCGCACCAGAACGCGGCGAGGCGCTCCGGGTCGCGGCAGTTGAGGATGAGTTCACTGATGCGGCATGCCATGAGGTCCCTTATACCCAGCGAAGATCACAAGTATTGGTATACTTTGTGATGGTTTGTCACCATGGTTCCTCGGAGTCGCTTTAGCGATGAACGGCCGCGCCAAGCTGCTGGCGATCAACGTGGGCCTGCCACAGGACGTCTCCTGGCATGGCAGGACCGTACACACCGGTGTGTGGAAGCGGCCTGTCACCGGGCCCCGGATGGTACGCCGGCTCAACATCGACGGCGACGGCCAGGGAGACCTCGACGGGCACGGCGGTGAGCAGCGCGCGGTGCTCGTCTACCAGATCGACTCCTACCGCTACTGGCAGGAACAGTTCGGGCGCGACGACTTCACCTTCGGGCAGTTCGGGGAGAACTTCACCGTTGACGGCCTGCCCGACGACGAGGTGTGCGTCGGCGACCGTTACCGGATCGGCGAGGCGGTGTTCGAGGTCACCCAGCCGCGCGTCACCTGCTATCGGGTGGGCCTGCGGATGGGTGAGCCGCGACTGCCCGCCCTCCTCGTCTCCCACCGGCGTCCCGGCTTCTACCTCCGGGTCATCACCGAGGGCCGGGTCGAGGCGGGGCAGGAGATCGTCAAGATCGCCTCCGGGCCGGAAAGCATGACCGTCGCCGAGATCGACGCCCTGCTGTACCTGCCCGGCCACTCCCGCGAGCGAGTGGCCCGTGCGCTGCGCATCCCCGCGCTCAGCCCCGGCTGGCAGGCCTCCTTCCGGGCACTGCTCGACCAGCCCGACGGCGAACCGGCCGGCAACGCGGGGCTGACGCCTGCCTCCGCCGGCGGGCCGCCGCCTGCCTGGGAGGGGTTCCGGCCGCTGCGGGTCGCCCGTATCGACGCGGAGAGCAGGAGCGTGTTCTCCCTGACGCTGGCCGACGTCGACGGCTCGCCGTTGCCGCCGGCGCTGCCCGGCCAGTTCCTCACCGTACGGCTGCGCCCGGACGGCGGCGGCCCGCCGCTCATCCGCAGCTATTCGCTGTCCGGCCCCCCGGACACCGCCGCGTACCGCATCAGCGTCAAGCAGGATCCGCACGGGGTCGCCAGCGGCTATCTCCGCACTCACGTGCGCGTGGGCGACGTCTTCGAATTCGCCGCGCCGCGTGGCGCCTTCACCCTGGACGCCGGCGACGCACCGGTCCTGCTGGTCTCCGCCGGCATCGGCGTCACCCCCGTCCTGGCCATGCTGTACGCGCTGGTCGCCACGCGTTCCCCACGTGAGGTCTGGTGGCTGTACGGAACGCGCGACGGCACCGAGCACCCCTTCGCCCAGGAGACCCGCGACCTGCTGGCCCGGCTCCCCAACGCGCACCGGCACATCTGCTACAGCCGCCCGGGGCCCGGCGACCGCCAGGGCGTCGACTACCAGACCGCGGGCCGGCTCTCCCTCGACCTGCTCAGCGCCGTCGGTGCTCCGCGAGCCGCCCAGGTCTACCTGTGCGGCCCCGCCGCGTTCATGAACGAACTCCCCGCCGCCCTGGCCGCGTCCGGCCTCGCCCCCGCCGGCGTACACACCGAGATCTTCGGTACGGGACCGGCCCTGAACCCCGGCCTGACCAGCGTCCCCGCCCGGCCCGTGCACCCGCCGGCGGGTCCGCCCGGCACGGGCCCGCGGATCTCGTTCGCGCGCAGCGGCCTGACCGTGGACTGGGACCCCGCCTACGCGAGCCTGCTCGAACTCGCGGAGGCCTGCGACGTGCCCACCCGCTGGTCCTGCCGTACGGGCGTCTGCCACAGCTGCGAGAGCGGCCTGCTGTCCGGAAGCGTCGACTACTCACCCGAACCGGTCGACGCGCCGGCCCAGGACAACGTCCTGATCTGCTGCGCCCAGCCCCGGGACGAGCTGGTCCTGGACCTGTGATCAACCGTGCTGGTCGATCGCCAGCTTGGCCCCGCCGAACATGACGTGGCGCGGCATCGGCCGGGCCAGGAACTCGTGGGGGAAGCCGAGCTCGACGGCGCTTGCCTGGTCGAGGGCGGTCAGTTCGTCCTCGGTGAAGCGCACGTCCAGGGCGCCCAGGTTGTCCTCCAACTGCGCCAGGGTTCTCGCCCCGATGATCGGCGCGGTGACCGCCGAGTCGATCAGCGTCCAGGCGAGCGCGACCTGCGCGGGTGTCGTCCCCTTCTGCGAGGCGATGTCCTTCACCACGTCGGCGATGGCGAGAGCGCGCTCGGTCATGGCGCCGTTGGCCACCGCGACGTTCTTACGCGTCCCCTCGGGCGCGGCCGAGGCGCCCGCGTGGTCCAGGTCCGCGGCGGTGTACTTGCCGGTCAGTACGCCGCTGGCCAGCGGCGACCAGGGGATCACGCCGAGCCCCATCTCACTCGCCATCGGGATGAGATCGCGCTCCACGGTCCGCTCGACCAGGCTGTACTCGATCTGCAGCGCGATCAGCGGGGCCCAGCCGCGTAGCTCGGCGATCGCCTGCATCCGCGAGATCTGCCACGCCGGGGTGTCGGAGATGCCGGCGTAGAGCACCTTGCCCGCGCGGACGAGGTCGTCCAGGGCGCGCAGCACCTCCTCGACCGGCGTGGTGCCATCCCAGGCGTGCAGGTAGAGCAGGTCTATGTAGTCGGTGTTCAACCGGCGCAGACTCGTCTCCACCGACTGGACCATGCTCTTGCGGTGGTTGCCGCCGGAGTTCGGGTCGCCGGGGCGGGTGGCCAGGGTGTACTTGGTGGCGAGCACCAGGCGCTCGCGGCGCCCGTGCGCGAACTCGCCGAGCAGCTGTTCGGCCGTGCCGTTGGTGTACTGGTTGGCCGTGTCGAGGAAGTTGCCGCCTCGATCGACGTACGTGTCGAAGATCCGGCGTGCTTCGTCCTTGTCGGCGCCCCAGCCCCAGTCCGACCCGAACGTCATGGTCCCCAACGCCAGCGGGGAGACCCGCAGGCCGGAGCGGCCCAATAGTCGGTAGACGTCGAGAGCGACAGATCCAGCCACGATGGCCTCCAGACAGGTGGCGGCGAGGTATGTCATCGGCGGGCTCGGCCGCCGCCGCGTCCCGAGCCGCTCACCACAGGTTGTCGCGGCCCCGAGCGCCGAACCAGTGAAGGCCCATCCTGGGACTGCCGTTCCCAGGCAGCCCGCCGGTAAGGTCGAGGTGGTGAGCAGCGAAGTGGACGTGACCCATGAGCTGGCGGCGTTCCTGCGGACGCGGCGCGAGCGGCTGACTCCGGAGGAGCTGGCACTCCCGGCGAGCGGACGTACCCGCCGCACCCCGGGCCTTCGCCGGGAAGAGGTCGCGGAGCTGGCCGGAGTCAGCGTCGACTACGTGGTCCGGCTGGAGCAGGGGCGCGGCCTGCACCCCTCACCAGAGGTGCTCGAGGCGCTCGCCCGGGCCCTGCGGCTGACCGACGACGAACGGGCCTATCTGTTCGACCTGGCCCAGCAACGGCCCGTGACCCGGCCCCGCCCGGTCGACCAGGAGCCCGGTCTGCTGGCCCGGCTGGTGCACGACCTGTCGCCGCTGCCGTGCATGCTGCTCAACCACCGCTTCGACATCCTCGCCTGGAACGACGAGATGGCCGGGCTGCTGCTGGACTTCGACGCTCTGCCGGACGAGCAGCGCAACTCGCTCTGGCTCTGCTTCCTGCACCCGGACTTTCGCGACCTCTTCCGCGACCGCGAGGAAGTGCTGCGTGAGGGCATCGCCGACCTGCGCGCGGCCTGGGCCGCGCACTCCAGCGACGCCGCCCTCGACGGCCTGGTCACCGAGCTGACGGCCCGGAGCGAGGACTTCGTTCGTATGTGGGGGATGCGCGACGTCAAAGTTAACGGGCGGGGCCGCAAACGTCTGCGGCACCCCCGGGTGGGGTCGCTCACCATCGAGTTCGAAGTGCTCAATCCCCTGCAGGACCCGGATCATCGGCTCGTCATCTACCGCGCCGCCGACGCCGCCTCGCAGGCCGCCCTGGACGCGATCGCCCGCGAGAGCGCGAACGGGATGCGCACGCTGCGCGCATTGTGACGGGGCCGTCCCGAAACCGGGCCGATGAGCTGTGGGGGGTCGTCACCCACCAGGCCCCGGCTTCAGAGATGGCTTGCTAGCAGCTCCTGGGGAGCGTCACCTTGTTGGGCATGCCGTAGCCGATCTTCTTCTTGCCCTTGGTCTTGGGGTTGACCGTGATGCACTTGTCGAAGATCTTGCCGTTCTCCTGGACGAACTGGAGATTGATGGCGCGCTTCTGGTTGCAGTGATTGTTGAAGTACACCGTGGTGGAGACGTTGCCGTCACCCCAGGAGATATTGATCTTCGATCCATGAGGCGACGAGCACTTGGCGGACTTCTTGTGCACGGCCGTGACCTCCGCGGTGGCGGCGGACGGGGTGCTCAGCAGGGCGGCCGCGGCGGTGGCGGTCACCAGGGCGGGTACGAGCTTCTTGACGTTCAAGCCGATCCCTTTCGTGTCTGACGTGACCGGAGTGAACACTCAGGCCAGCGTGACGAGAGGTACTGACTCTTGTCACGCTAGCTTGTCATTCGTCCTGCTGTGCGTCGTTTGCCCGTCTGCTGCGGGGTTGCGGCGGCTTGGAGGCCTGTGCGACCTGCGCGGATGGATGATGATTTTTTCTGCCACCCAGCCGCCAGGCGGCGGCGCCGAGCAGGAGGGCGAAGCAGGCCGGGCCGATGGTCTGGGGGAGCCGGCCCTGTGTCGCGCCGATCGCGGCGTCGATGAGCTGGACGGCGGCGTTCAGCCCGAGGAGCAGCGCGAGTGGTCGCCAGGCCCGCAGCGCCGTGAAAAGGATCAGGCCACCGAGCAGAACGGCACTGCGGGCCGCCAGGTAGGCGGCGAACACTCGGACCGCCGGCGCGTCTCCGCCGGGCACGAGACCGCCGGGGTCGATGAGTCCGCCGACGGCGAAGTATCCGGACGAGACGACGGTCAGCGCGACCAGGGCGGATGTCAGAACGCGGCTAAGTCTGTCGGGGGCCATATCGTTCGGTAGCCGAATCATATGGGGAAGGTAGCATCGGGGTCATGCCGTCGCAAGAGTCCGTGACCGACAGCCTCACCTTCCTGCTCGGCAAGGTGGGGCAGGTGGCCGCCGGGCGGTTCGCCGAGCAACTTGCTCCCCTGGGGCTGCGGCCGCGCCACTGTGCCGTCCTGGAGTTGCTGGCCGCAGAGCCGCATGGCCAGCTGGCGCTCGCTCGGACGATCGGCGTCACCCCGAGCGTGGTGGTCGACATGCTGGACGAGCTCGAGGCGCTCGGCGCGGTGCGGCGGGTGCGGGACACCGTCGACCGGCGCCGCCAGGTGATCGAGATCACCGACGATGGGCGGGCGCTCAGCCGTTCCGCGGCCCGGATCGCCGGTCAGGTCGACGTCGACGTGCTCGGCGCGCTGGATCCGGCGCGCTTGGGCGAGCTGCGCAAGGCCCTCGCGCGGGTCGCCGCGGCGCACAGGATCCTGCCGGGCGGGTGACGCCGCCGAGGCGGCGGCGATCGGCGAGATCGGCTGCGGGCCGCGTCAGCCGTGCCACCTCTCGCCTTGCCGCAGGCGGTCCAGGCCGAGCCAGAGGGCGTTCATCGCGGCGGTGACGACCTGGTGGCGGGGGACGTCGCGGTGGTCGTACCACCACAGGGCCAGACCTTGGATGGCGGCGCGCCAGGCTTCCCAGGCGAGCTCCAGCTCGACGCCGTCCGCGTCGTACTCGCGGGCGAACATCGGCAGGATCAGCGCCCGGCTCTCCGCCTCCACCTGGCGGCGGAGGGCTTCGATCTCGTCCTGGCCGGTGGTGTCGCGAAAGAGCATCCGCCAGGCGTACGGGTGCTGCTCGATGTAGCCGAGCCAGTCGTCGATGGTGCGTGAGATGCGCTGGTCGGCCGGGCCCGCGCCGGGCAGGTGGCGGTGCCAGATCGCCCGTAGGTCGGCGAAATGCCGCTGCAGCAGATGCCGGTGCAGCTCCAGTTTGCCGGCGAAGTGGTCGTACAGGACCGGCACCGAGATGCCCGAGCGCTTGGCGATCTCCTCGACCGAGGCGCCGTGATAGCCGCGCTCGGCGAACACCTCTGTGGCGGCGCGCTCGATCACCTCGCGCCGGGCCTGGGGTGTCAGCCTCTTCCTGGTCAAGGAGCCTCCCGTTGACAACCTAGTACAGACTAGGTAACCCTTTACCTAGTTTCCACTAGGTAAAGGAATGGGGCTGGTCATGGATCTTCGGCTTCGTGGCAGGAGCGCGCTCGTCACCGGCGGCTCGAAGGGGATCGGCGCGGCGGCCGCCGAGGTGCTGGCCGAGGAGGGCTGTCACCTGCACCTGGCCGCACGGGACAAGGCCGCTCTGGACGAGGTGGCCGAGCGGTTACGGGCGGCGCACGGTGTCGAGGTCACCGTGCATCCGGTCGACCTGCGGCGGCCCGAGGGCGTCACCTCCCTGGCCGAGGCCGTCCCGGACATCGACATCCTGATCAACAACGCGGGGGACATCCCGGCCGGTTCGCTGGACGAGGTGGACGAACGGACCTGGCGGGACGGGTGGGAGCTCAAGGTGTTCGGCTACATCAACCTCACCCGGCTCGTCTACGCCCGGATGAAGGCCCGCGGGCACGGTGTGATCATCAATGACATCGGCGCGGCGGGGGAGCGGGTCGACTCCGCGTACATCGCCGGAAGTGCCGGCAACGCCGCGCTCATGGCGTTCACCCGGGCGCTCGGCGGGCGCAGCCTGCGCGACAACATCCGCGTGGTGGGGATCAACCCGGGGCCGGTCGAGACCGAGCGGATCGCCAAGCTCATCGCCACCAGCGACCGCTTCCGGGAGGCGGCGGCGCGGTTCCCGCTCGGTAGGCCGGCCATGCCGCGGGAGATCGCCGACATGATGGCGTTCCTCGCCTCCGACCGCTCCGCCTACACCAGCGGCGTCATCGTCACCATCGATGGTGGGCTGTGCGCGGGCGGGGCATGATCGGGTGAGCAGTCCCGGCTGTGCGGTGTGGCGCCGCCCTGCGACCGATAGGAGCTCGTCATGAGATTCGCCCAACGCCTGCGCGAACGAGAGCGGCTGGCCGGATTCTGGCAGGTGACCGCCAACCCCATCGCGACCGAGCGCCTCGCCGGGCTCGGCTACGACTACCTGTGCCTGGACCTGCAGCACGGGCTGATCGACTACGCCGGCTACCTGGCCTGCGCCGTCGCCGCCGACGCGGGCGGGAGTGTGATGGTGGCCAGGGTCGCGACGAACGACCTCACCCACATCGGGCGCGCGCTCGACGCGGGGGCGCAGGGGGTGATCGTCCCGCTGGTCGACTCCGCGGAGGAGGCCGCCGCGGCCGTACACGCCTGCCGTTACGCGCCGATCGGCGGGCGTAGCTTCGGGCCGTTCAGGTCGGGTCTGCGCATCGGGCCCGATCCCAGGGAGGCCGACGAGGCGATCGCCTGCATCGTCATGATCGAGACCCTCGGCGGCCTGGAGGCGATCGAGGAGATCTGCCGTACCCCCGGCCTCGACGGCGTCTACGTCGGGCCGGCCGATCTCGCGCTGGCTCTCGGCGCACCACGGCCGGGAGCCGAGGTCGAGGGCTTCACCGAGGCGCTGGACCGGATCACCGCGGCGGCGAAGGCCGCGGGGCTGGCCTGCGGCATCCAGTGCCATTCCGGGTCGGAGGCGGCCACGCGCCTGGCGAGCGGGTTCACCTTCGCCTCCGTCGCCAGTGACCTCACCCTCCTGGAGGAGGCGGCCCGCGCCGCTCTGCGCGCCTGCGGAGCGGAGAGCTAGCAGTTCTTGTCACGCAGCGGCAGGCGCCCGGTGGTCAGGAAGTCGGTGACGGACCGGTCGCCGCAGGCGTTGCCGTTGGCCAGGTAGACGCCGTGGCCGCCGGAGTCGACGCTGACCATGCGGGCCCGCTGCCCGAACGCCTGGCGCATCTTCAGCGCGCCGCTGTACGGCGTCGACGGGTCACGCAGGTTCTGGATGAGCAGCACGTTGGCGGGGCCGTTCGAGCCGACCCGTACGGGCCGCTCGGCGGGCTTGACCGGCCAGTACGCGCACGGCCCCATGTTGACCGGCATGCCCGCGGTCAGCGGGTGGGCGACCCGGTCACGCGCCACCTGCCGCTGGTGCGCGGCGACCGAGTCCGGCCATTCGACGTCGTTGCACATGGTGGCGCCGGCGCTGGCGGCGGTGTTCTGCATGACGGCCGCCGGCGGCGTGTTCGACGGAGGCAGTTCGCCCTTGGTCAGGGCGGCTCGCATGAGCCCGGCCAGCACGGGGAAGTTCGCGTCGGAGTAGAGCGCGTTGAGCATGGTCTCCCGCAGGAGGTTGCCGTTCAGCTCCGCCGGATTGGCTCCCGGCCACGGCAGGGGGTCGCGGTCCAGGTCGGCGGCGAGCTTGAGGAAGCTCTGGCGGACCGCCGCCGCGTCGGTGCCGAGGCCGTACTCGCCGTCACGAGCCGCGGCCCAGGCGGCGAAGTCGGGGAAGCGATCCTCCACGCCGACGGTGTAGTTGGCCAGCCACTGCCGCGCCACCCGGTTCGGATCGGGATCGTCGTTGCTGTCCAGGACGACCCGGTCGGTGCGCTCGGGGAACATGGTGGCGTAGACGGCGCCCGCGTAGGTGCCGTAGGAGACGCCCCAGTAGGAGATCTTCCGCTCGCCCAGCGCCCGGCGGATGCCGTCGATGTCCCGGGCCTCGTTGCGGGTGGTGATGTGCCGGATGAGCGGCCCGCCGTTGCGGGCGCAGGCCTCGGCGATCCTGCGCGACCAGGCGGCGTTCTCCGCGATGCCGCCGTCGGCGTCGGGGTACGGCTTGAGCCTGGTGAGCGAGAGATCACGGGTCTCGAGCCCGCACGAGACCGGCGAGCTCTGGCCCACGCCGCGCGGGTCGAACCCGATGATGTCGTAGCGGTCGAGCACGTCCTGCGGCAGCTTCTTGACCAGGGCGCTGGGCCGGTTCAGGCCGGGGCTGCCCGGCCCGCCGGGGATGAGCAGCAGCACGCCACGGCGTGCGGCGGGCTTGGCGGTCCTGATCCGCGACACGGCCAGCGAGATCGTCGGCCCGCCGGCCGCCTGGTAGTCCAGGGGAACCTGAAGGGTGGCGCATTCCTGCCGCGCGTCGACACCGGGTGCGGCGGGGCAGGCACTCCAGGAGGTGGCCGCCGCCTGTGCGGGGGCGACGAGGCTCGCGGCAAGGACGGCGGTGGCTGCTCCGGTGGCGGACAGTCTGGCAAGGTTTCGCATTGGGGTGGGTCCTGTTCAGTGATCGTTCGGCTTGTGTGATCGACTCTGTCGGGCCGCGGAACTTCGAACCAGAGACCGCGTCACCGACGATCCATGACCTCCTCACAAAACGGACAACCCGGCCATAGGCTTGCTCCTGGTCTGACACGGGGGAGTGAGTTGTCGCAGGTTCCGGTGCCGCGCCTGGCGCGGGGGATCGTCATCGTGGTGCTCGCCGGGTTCACGTCCGTCTATCTGCTGGCGGGCTCGCCGCTCGCGCTCGTGGCGTTCGGGCTGCAGCTCGTCTACGTGCTGCGCCCCCTGCGGCGGTTCAGGGGGCCGTGGCTGCTGGTCGTACAGGCGCTGGTCGGTTACGCGGCCACGCTCGGCTTCGGCACCTCGGTCGGGCTGCTCGGCTTCCTGGGCGGGTCGCTGCTGCTGACCCCGGCCTGGCCGCTGGCCCCGCTGGTGGCGGTCAGCGCCGCCGTCGCCGGTCCGGCGGACCCCGCGATCAGCATGGTGCTGATCGCCCTGGTGATCTACGGTCTCACCCGGCTCACCGATCGGGTGGACGAGATGCACGCCGCCCGGCTGGCGCTGGCGCTGGCGGCGGCGGCCGAGGAGCGGCTGCGCATCGCCACCGGGTTGAGCGAGGGCCTCGGCAGAGGGCTCGCCGCGATCGCGGCCGGCGTCCGGTCGGTCATGGGTCAGCCGGAGCGCGCCGCGGAGGTGCTCGGCGAGGTCGTCGGCACCGCCCGCGGCTCCCTGGCCGCCGCCAGGAACGCCGCCGCGGACTACCGCGCCACGTCACTGGCGCCCGAGATGACGACCGCCCGCGCGATGCTGACGGCAGCGCGGATCAAGACCGAGACGCGGGTCGGTCACTCCGAGCCGCTCGGCCCTGCGGGCGCGCTGCTCGCGGCGGTGCTGCGGGAGGTGGTGACCGAGGCCGTACGGCAGAACACCGCCAGAACGTGCGTGATCGAGACCACCGCGGCCGACGGCACGGTCCGGCTGCGCGTCACCCATGACGGCGCCCGCACCGCCGAGGACGAGAGCCTGGCCGACCTGGCCCCGCAGCTCAGCCAGGCGGGTGGCAGCCTGACCACGGGCCTGTCCGCCGAGGGCTGGTTGACCGTCGACGCCGTGCTGCCCGAGGGGCCGGTGCGGGCCGAGGAGGACCCGGGCGCCTACCGGCTGTCCGTCGCGCTGCTGGCCGCCGTGCTGGTCGGATTCTCGATCAAGGCACTGCTGCTCGTCCCCGCGAGCCTGCTGGTGCCCGCGGCGGCCTGTCTCGCCGTGATCGTCGGCATGCAGCTCCGGTACGTCAACGGGCGGCACATGGCCGCGCTCACGGTGATGGCGCTGCTGTTCTACCTGCCGATTCCGGTGTTCGGCAGGGCCTGGCTGGGCGTGGCCGGGTTCCTGGCCGGCCCGATCCTGCTCGCGTTCCGGTGGCGGGTGGCCTGGCCCCTGGTCGGGTGCGTGACGGCGAGCGTGGCGGCGAGCGCGGTGCTGCTCGGGCTGCCGGTCCCGGTCACGGTCAACTTCGCCGCGAGCACGGTCGTGACCGGGCTGGTCGTGTACGGGCTGCTCAAACTGGCCCAGCTCGTACGGGAGTTGCAGGAGGCCAGGCAGGCGCTGGCCCGCTCCGCCGTGGTCGAGGAGCGCCTGCGCGCCGCCCGTGACCTGCACGATCTGCTGGGGCACAGCCTGGCCGCGATCCTGCTCAAGTGCGAGCTGGCCAGACGCCTGGACCCCGAGCGGGCCCGGGACGAGCTGGCGGACGTGCTGGCCATGGCCGAGAAGGCGGAGGCGGACCTGCGGGTGATCTCCGGCGAACAGCCGGCGATGTCGCTGGCCGCCGAGGCCGCGTCGGCACGGTCGGTGCTGGCCGCCGCGGGCATCCAGGTGGAGCTCGACCTCGCGCACGGGGAGCTGCCCACGGAGGTGGAGAACGTCCTGGGCACGGTGCTCAGGGAAGCGGTGACCAACGTGCTCAGGCACAGCTCGGCCCGGCACTGCGCGATCACGACGGTGGTGGCGGACGGAGTGGTACGGCTCCGCGTACGCAACGACGGCGTGCGTTCGGCGGAGGGGCGGCCTGGTTCGGCCGGGATCGGCAACCTGACCACCCGCCTGGCGGCGCTGGACGGACGGCTCGGCACGGCTCGCGAGGACGGCTGGTTCGAGCTGACGGCCCAGGCGCCCAGCTCCCTTCCTGTAGCTGGGCCGGTCGGTTAGATCCAGCCCGCCTCGGTGGCGATGCGCACGGCGTCCGTACGGTTGCGGGCGTTGAGCTTGGCGACGATGGCGGTCAGGTAGTTGCGCACCGTCCCCGCGCCCAGAAAGAGCTGGGCCGCGATCTCGGCCGCGTCCGCGCCGCCCGCCGCCATGCGCAGCACGTCGGCCTCCCGGGGGGTCAGCGGGTTGTCGGCCAGATCCCAGGCGGTGACCGCCAGCGAGGGATCGAGCACCCGCTTGCCGGCCGCGACCTCGCGGATCGCCGAGACCAGGTCCTCGGGCGGCGCGGTCTTCAGCAGGAACCCGTCCACCTGCGCCCCGAGCGCGCGGCGCAGGTGCCCCGGCTTGCCGTGCCCGGTCAGCATGAGCGTGCGGCACGACGGCAGCTTCACGCGGAGTTCGGCCGCGGCGGCCAGGCCGTCGAGCGTGCCGGGCATGTCGATGTCGAGCACCGCGACATCCGGCCGGTGAACCAGGGCCGAGGGGATGGCGGCGTCGCCCGACTCGACCGCGGCCACGATCTCCAGGTCCGGTTCGAGGCCGAGCAGTGCGACCAAGGCGCCCCTGATGACGTGCTGGTCCTCGGCGAGAAGCACACGAATCACAGTGGTATGTCTATCAGTGTCCGGATCATGATGACGTCATGGTGGATGCGTGATCGGCTCTCTGTTCCGCGCCGACCCTGGTCAGCAGGGTAGAAGCCATGACAGACGTGCTGCGCTTGGACGCGGTGAGCAAGGTGTACGGGAAGGGGCAGGGCGCGGTCGCGGCCCTGCGCGAAGTGTCGGTGGGCATTCCCCGCGGGAGCTTCACCGCGGTCATGGGCCCTTCGGGGTCGGGCAAGAGCACGTTCCTGCACTGCGCGGCGGGGCTGGACGTGCCGTCCTCGGGTTCGGTACGGCTGGGCGGCACCGAACTGGCCGGGATGGACGAGACCGCGCTGACCGTGCTGCGCAGGCAGCGGATCGGCTTCGTGTTCCAGGCGTTCAACCTGGTCTCGGCGCTCACCGTGATCGAGAACATCACGCTGCCGCTGCGGTTGGCGGGGGTGCGGACGGACCGCGCCTGGCTCGACGAGGTTGTGTCCAAGGTGGGTCTGGAGGGGCGGACGGGCCACCGGCCCGCGCAGCTGTCCGGCGGCCAGCAGCAGCGGGTGGCCATCGCCAGGGCGCTGGTCACCCGGCCCGAGGTCGTGTTCGGTGACGAACCGACCGGTGCGCTGGACACGATGACCGCGCGTGACGTGCTGACGTTGCTGCGGGAGATCGTGGACGGGACGGGACAGACGGTGGTGATGGTCACCCACGACCCGGTGGCCGCCTCCTACGCCGACGCGGTGCTGTTCCTGGCCGACGGCAGGATCGTCGACTCCCTGGCGGTCCCCACCGCCGAGCGGGTCGCCGAGCGGATGACCAGGCTGGGAGCGTGGGTGCGTTGATCTCCATGGAGATGATCTCGGTGGCGTTGCGGACGCTTCGGCACCGCAAGGCCGCCTTCGCGGGGGCGTTCGTCGCGCTGTTCTGCGCCGCCGCCCTGGTCTGCGCCTGCGGCATGCTGCTGGACACGGGACTGCGCGGATCCGTCGCCCCCGAGCGCTACGCGGGCGCCCCGGTGATCGTCACCGGGGACCAGTTCGTCCATCAGACGGTCCGCAAGTCGGAGGAGAAGACCAAGACCAAGGCCAAGCAGCTGTCCGAGCAGGCCTGGGTGCCGGCGTCGCTGGCCGACCGGCTGCGCCGGGTCCCCGGCGTCGCGCGGGTGGTGACCGAGGTGAGCTTCCCCGCCTACGTGGCTGGGCGCCGGTTCCAGGGGCATGGCTGGGAGTCGGCGGCGCTCACTCCGTACACGTTGCGTACGGGACGTGCGCCGAAGGCGGAGGGTGAGGTGGTCGTGGAGGCCGCGTCGGGGCTCTCCGTGGGCGCCCGCGTGCCCGTGTGGACGGCGGCCGGCAGCAGGACCTATCAGGTGACCGGTGTCACTGCCCAGGATCTGCCCAGCCAGGACACGCTGTTCTTCGCCACGGCCGAGGCCCGGCGCATGGCGGGCCGGGCGGGGCAGGTCGGCGCGATCGGCGTCTTCCCCGGGGTGGACGTGTCCGGGGTGCTGAAGGGCGCGCTCGCGTACACCGGGGACGAACGCGGTGCCGCGGAGTTCTTGGGCGCCGAGAAGGCGCGGGTGAAGCTGATCAGCCTGGGCGGCGCGCTCGGCGGGACCGCGCTGCTGGTGGCGATCCTCGTGGTGGTCGGCACGTTCGCGCTCTCCATCCAGCAGCGCCAGCGGGAGATCGCCCTGCTCAGGGCCGTCGCGGCCACTCCCCGCCAGGTGCGCGGGATGCTCGGCGGCGAGGCGCTGCTGGTCGGCGTGGTGGCCGGGACCCTCGGCTCGGCGGCCGGCGTCGGCCTGGGATTCTGGTTGCGCTCCAGGTTCGTCGCGCTGGGCGCGATGCCGGAGAACCTGCGGCTGGTGGTCAGCCCGTTCCCCATGCTCGCCGCGCTGGGCGCGGCCGTGCTGGCGGCCTGGGCGGCGGCTCACCTCTCGGCTCGCCGCGCCGTGCGCATCCGCCCGGTGGAGGCACTCGGCGAGGCCGAGCTGCCGGCGGCGCGCGTTCCCGTGGGCCGGCTGGTCGCCGGTCTGCTGTGCGCCGCGGGCGGTGTCGTGCTGACGCTGGTGCTGTCGGCCCTGACCACCGAGGCGGCCTCCAGCCCGCTCACCCTGCTCACCGCGCTGGTCTGGACGGTCGCCGTGTCGCTGCTCGGCCCGGTGATCGCGCGTACGGCGACGGCCCTGCTCGGGGTGCCGCTCCGGGCGGCCAGGACGGCCGGATACCTGGCCGGCGCTGGCCTGCGGGCCACGTCCAAGCGGCTGGCCTCGGTCGTCACGCCGCTCAGCCTGATGGTGGCGATGACCTGCACGATCCTGTTCGTCCAGACCACGATGGGGCACGCGGCCCAGGAACAGGCGACGGCGGGCACCAGGGCGGAGCACGTCCTCGGCCCGCACGTCCCGTCCGGCACGGCGGCGGCCGTGCGCGGGCTCCCGGGGGTGGAGGCGGTCACCGAAGTGCTGCGTACCTCCGTGCGGGTCGGCCTGGACAAGTACGGCGCGCAGGCCGTGACCGCCGACGGGCTCGGCAGGACCATGGACCTGGACGTGGTCGCCGGCTCGCTCGACCGTCTCGATGACGGCTCCGTCGCGGTCAGCCGGACGGCGGCCGAGCGGCTCGGTGTCTCGGCGGGCGCGAAGCTCCGCCTGACGCTGGGTGACGGCACCCCCGCCGAGCTGCGCGTCGTCGCGATCTACTCGCGCGGGCTGGGCTTCGGCGACCTCACGCTCTCCCACACGCTGGTGGCCGGGCACGTGGACGACCCGCTCGGCACCGTGCTGGTCGCGGCTCCCTCCGTGACCCGGGCGGATCTGGAACGGGCCGCGCCGGGGGTCGGCGTGCTGGACCGGGCCCAGGCGGTCGAGGCGGGCGCGGCCAACGCCGAGGTGAACTACGTGGCGATGGGCCTGATCATCGCGTTCACCGCGATCGCCGTGGTCAACACCATCGCCATGTCCACCTCGTCGAGATCGCGGGAGCTCGCCCTGCTGCGCCTGGTCGGCACCACCCGCCGGCAGGTGCTGCGGATGCTGAGCCTGGAGACCCTGGTCGCGGTCGGCATCGCGGTGGCGCTCGGGACGGGGATCGCGCTGGTCACCCTGGCGGCGTTCAGCACGGGCATGACCGGTTCGGTCGTGCCGCACATCCCGCCGCTCACCTACCTCGCGGTGATCGCCGCCGCCGCGGCCCTCGCCCTCCTCGCCACGGCGCTGCCCGCGCGGCTCGTTCTCAGCCGGCGTCCGGTCGAGCTGATCGGCGCACGTGACTAGCGGTGGTCGTACTGTTCTGAGCATGAGCTTCGTCGGCACCCCCCGGCCGCGCCCGCGCTGGTTCCACGCCCGGACGGAGCTGGACGACTTCGCGATCGTCAGCTACCGGGTGGACGCCGACGCGCTGGCCCGGCACCTGCCCCCGGGTTTCGCCCCGATGGAGATGACCTTCGATGATGGTCCCGGAGCCCTGGTGTCCGCGGTCGCGTTCCGGGACCGGGACTTCCACTTCCGGTTCTTCCCGCCGGTGGGGATCGACTGCGGGCAGGTCAACTACCGGGCCTACGTCACCGCGTACGGCAAGCCGGGCGTCTGGTTCTTCGGCACCCGCCTGGACCACCCGGTCGTCGCGATCCCGCAGCATCTGTGGGGGATGCCGTGGAGCCGCGAGCGCATCGCGATCGAGGCGGACTGGGACGCCGAGCCGGCCCGCTGGCGGCTGGCGGCCGGGGACGCCCGCTGCGAAGCGGCCGAGCTCATCCCGGAACCACTCACCCGGCTGGCCGGGTTCAGGGACGAGTCGGACTGGCTGGAACGGCTCACCCATCCCACCCAGGGCTGGTACCGGCGGCGAGACGGGCAGGTGGGGGTGTACAGCATCTGGCACCCGCCGATGCGGCCCCGGTATCTCGTCGCCGCCACCGCGAGTTTTCCGCTCTTCGAACGGCTCGGCCTGATCACGCCGGACATGTCGCCGCACTCGGTGCTGGCCCAGCCGCGGCTGAGCTTCGACATCCACACGCCGCCGCGCCGCTTCCGTCCGGATAAATAGGGATGGCCCCGTCCGCGTGCGGACGGGGCCATCGTCAGGTGCTACCGGACCGGGGCGTAACCGGCGGCCCGGGTGGTGAAGGTGCCCCGGCCCTGGGTCCGGCTACGCAGCCGGGTCGCGTACCCGAACACCTCGGCCAGCGGCACGATCGCGGTGATCACCACCGTGCCGGCCCGCGCGGTCGAGCCCGAGATCCGGCCACGCTGGGCCGCCAGGTCGCCGAGCACCCCACCGGCGGCGTCGTCGGGCACGGTGGCCGTGACCTCGACCACCGGTTCCAGCAACACCATGAGGCTGGCCCGCAGTGCCTCGCGCAGCGCGAGCCGACCGGCCGTACGGAACGCCAGCTCCGAGGAGTCCTTGGGATGGGTGGCTCCGTCGGTCAGGGTGATCCGCAGGCCGGTCACCGGGTGCCCCCCGAGGGGACCGTCGGCCAGGGCGTCACGGCAACCGGCCTCCACCGCCCGGACGTACTCCCGTGGCACCCGGCCGCCGACGACGGTCGAGTGGAACACCGCGCCGTCGGCGGCGTCCAGCGGATCCACGTCGAGGACGACATGGGCGAACTGGCCCGCCCCTCCGTCCTGCTTGACGTGCCGGTACAGCAACCCGGAGACCCCGCGAGCGACCGTCTCCCGATGGGCCACCTGCGGCCGGCCGATGGCGACATCCAGCCCGTGGGCGCGGCGAATCTTCTCCGCCGCGACCTCCAGATGCAGCTCACCCAGGCCCGACAGCACCGTCTGACCGGTCTCGGCGTCGGCGCGGACCACGAGCGAAGGGTCCTCCTCCACCAGCCGGGCCAGCGCCGCCGCCAACCGGTCGACCTCGGTGCTCTTGCGCGCCTCGACCGCCACGGAGACCACCGGATCGGCCACCGTCGGCGGTTCGAGGAGCAGCGGCGCCTCGGGTGCGCACAGGGTGGCGCCGGTGCGGGCCGCCTTCAGCCCGACCACCGCGACGATGTCCCCGGCCGCCGCCCGGTCCACCTCGGTGTGCCGGTCGGCCTGCACCCGCAGGATCCGGCCGATCCGCTCGGTACGCCGCGCGCCGGTGTCCAGCACCGCGTCTCCCTTCCGCATCGTTCCCGAATACACCCGCAGGTACGTCAGCCGCCCGGTGGCGGTCGACTGCACCTTGAACACCAGCGCGGCGACCGGCCCCGCCGGGTCGGCGGCGCGCTCCCGCACCTCGCCGTCGTGGGTGCCGCGTACCGCCGGCACGTCCAGCGGCGAGGGCAGGTAGGACACGGCGGCGTCCAGGAGCGGCTCGATCCCGCGGTTGCGGTACGCCGATCCGCACAGCACCACGACGCCCTCACCGGTACGGGTCAGGTCGCGTAGCGCGGCGGTGAGGGTCCGCGCGGAGATCGCCGACTCCGCGCAGAACTCCTCCAGCGCGATCGGGTGCAGCTCGGCCACCGCCTCCTCAAGCAGCCGGCGGCGCCGCCGCGCCTCTTCCCGCAGGGCGTCCGGCACCGGGCCCTCCTCGACCGTGTCGCCGGACCAGACCCATGAGCGCAGGCGCAGCAGATCCACCACCCCGGTGAACCCGTCCTCCTGCCCGATCGGCAGCTGGACCACCAGCGGGACCACGCGCAGTCGCTCGCGGATCGACTCGACCGCCGCGTCGAGGTCGGCGCCGGCGCGGTCCAGCTTGTTGACGAAGGCGATGCGCGGCACGCCGTACCGGTCGGCCTGCCGCCAGACCGACTCGCTCTGCGGTTCGACCCCCGCGACGCCGTCGAACACCGCGATCGCGCCGTCGAGCACCCGCAGCGAACGTTCCACCTCATCGGAGAAGTCGACGTGGCCCGGGGTGTCGATCAGGTTGATCCGGTGGCCGTCCCAGGAGCAGCTCACGGCCGCGGCGAAGATGGTGATCCCGCGGTCGCGCTCCTGTGAATCGAAGTCGGTGGTGGTCGTCCCGTCGTGTACCTCGCCACGTTTGTACGTGGCGCCGGTGATGTAGAGCATCCGCTCGGTGATGGTGGTCTTGCCGGCATCGACGTGGGCGAGGATGCCCAGGTTACGGACGCTGGTCAGGGAGTCGTGCAGGTTGGTACGCATGGCCTATGGCCCTTCGGGACGCTCCGAACAGGACAGCGCGATTCCCGGACGAACTTGGTTTCGGGCAGGGATCAGGTGTTCGTCAGGGACGTCCAGTGCCGGCCGCGCAGCCGACCCCGGGCCGACGAAGACACCAGGATCACCTCGTACCGTGACGGGGGGATGACCGAAGCGGTGCTGTGTCGCACGGCCGGCTCCCCTCACTCGTCAATGCGCCCGCAGCGGGCGCTGTCCGTGGCGAGTGTACTGAAACCGGCGTACGTGAGGAATCGGTTTTTCTTCCCGAGCTCCTCGGCGTGCCTCGAAAAGGCGTGTCGCTCCCTGGAACCGGCGGACGGGACAGCATCATGGATATCGCTGTTATTACCGCCGAAGAAGGAAAGCGTAGATGCGAAATATCGGCAAAGTCGTCGTCGCGTTGATGGGCGCGGCCGCCCTCACGATGTCCGCCTCGGTGCCTGCCGCGAGCTCCGTCGCGGATTCCTTCTCCACCGGTATGGCCGCCCAGCACAAGGCCTACCGCGCTCATTACGGCGCCGAGCCCCTGGGTCTCGACCCGGAGTTGACGCGGTACGCCACTCGCCGGGCGCAGAGAATGGCCGCCGCCGACGGCTCGCTGAGCCGCTCACATGGCCCTTATGGGGAGAATCTCTTCATGTCATGGCCGAACCAGCCGACGCCTGCCGAGGTGGTCAAGGCATGGATGGATGGGGCCGCCGAATATGACTACGACAATCCCGGATTCAGCAATGCCACGGGCAATTTCACGCAGGTGGTCTGGAAAGGCAGCAGGAAACTCGGCGTCGGCCTGGCCCGCAGCGTCTCCGATCGCTGGTATGTCGTAGCCGTTTACGACCCGCCGGGAAACTACACCGGCCAGTTCGCCCAGAACGTCGGGCGGTACCAGTAGGCCTGTCGCGGATAGCGGGAAATATCGGAAATCTCCGGCGCTGCTGTGCGGCCGGACGCTAGCCTTGGCGCGGCCTTTGGGGATCAGCTGATCGTAGCGGGGTGGACGGTGACGGTTCCTCGGGTGCTGGAGTTCCGGGAACCGGAACGCATCGGTGACTACCGGATCTCGGCCGTGCTCGGAGAGGGCGGCCAGGGCAGGGTGTACCTCGGGGAGGCGCCCGGGCGGGCGCCGGTGGCGATCAAGGTGCTGCACGCCCGGCTGGCGGCCGATCCCGAGATCCGGCGGCGGTTCCTGCGCGAGGCGGAGGTCGCGGCCAGCGTCGCCGCCTTCTGCACGGCCAGGGTCCTCGGCACCGGGATGGCAGGCGAGCGGCCGTACATCGTCAGCGAGTACGTCCCAGGCCCCTCACTCGACGCGCTGGTCAAGACCGACGGGCCGCGTACCGGCAGCGGGCTGGAACGGCTGGCGGTCGCCACGCTGACCGCGCTCGCCTCGATCCACCGGGCCGGGATCGTGCACCGTGACTTCAAACCGGGCAACGTGATCCTCGGGCCGGAAGGGCCGGTGGTGATCGACTTCGGCATCGCCCGTGCCCTCGATCACATGACGAGCAACACCGAGCTGGCCGGCACTCCCGCCTACATGTCGCCGGAGCAGCTCACCGACCAGCCGCTCGCCGCGGCCTCCGACATGTTCTCCTGGGCCGGCACGATGGTCTTCGCCGCGACCGGGCGAATCGCCTTTCCCGGGCAGGCCGTTCCGGCGGTCCTGCACGGCATCCTGTCCGGGCACCCGGACCTCTCCGGCGTACCCGCTCCCCTCCTGCCGATGGTGACCGCCTGCCTGGCCAAGGATCCGGCGGCCCGCCCAGCCGCCGCCAGACTGCTGAGCGATCTCACCGGTGAGGACGTCGGCCCTCCATCCCGGGGGCGGCACTCGGCCACGCTGTCCAACGGCCAGACGATCATCGACCCGGCCGCGCAGGCCGGTCCGCTGGACGGAGCGAGGTTCGGGCCGGGTGGCGGGGAGCCGGACGGGCCGAGGTTCCGGCCGGTCGGTGGGGAGCCGGATCGCCGGCCGACCTCGCCGTCCGGCAGGCCCGTACGACGCAGGTCGTCCCGGGGAGCGCTGGTGGCCGTGCTGGCCGTGGTCGCGGCAGTGGCCGTGACGTCCGCGGTGCTGCTCGTGCCTTCCTGGCTCGACGGCCGGGAACGCGCGAGCGGCCCGGACGCGCCCTTCAACCTCGCGACGTTCCCGCACGTCGATGTCGCCGACCAGTTCGGCAAGGACACCTCCCGGCAGTACGCCACGTTCCAGCCGCACAGTGCCGAGGCCATGCCGGCGATCAGAGCCGGCGGCGGCCAGTTCACCGGGACCGGATCGACACCGTTCTTCGGCCTGGTGGCGGGGGAGAGCGGTCTGCCGGAGTCCGGGGCGGCCGTGAGCGTGCTGACGGCGGGCACGTTCGCGGGCACCGGGCAGCCGGAGGACAGCGTCTTCGTGGGCTGGGTGAAGAACGGCAACAGCTACGTGACCGCCTGGTACAACAACACCCGCAAGGAGTCGGGGCTCGAGGTCCAGATGGACGGCGCCTTCGTCAGCACCCCGGGCGCGGCGCCGCTGACCCTCAAGCGGGGCGACCGCTTCGCCCTGTCGCTGTCCGGCGACCGGATCACCTCCTATGCCGAGAGCGGCGGCACCTGGCGCCGGCTGGGCACCGCGGCCATCGGCGACATGCTCACGACGGCGCGGGCACGGCAGCAGTACCGGTACGGCTTCGGCCTGCGCGGCTCGACCGGCACGATCGGCATCACCAGAACAGAAGGCCGCAGCGCCCAGGACTAGGCGAAAGACACCTAACGGCAAGTGACCGTTGCTCCGCGTGTTCACTTGTGGGGCTGCTGATCGTCGCCGTGGTCATCCCTACGCTCGCCGGTACGTGACAGCCGGGCGGACAGTACGGCGGCGACGATCGGTGCGACGGCGGCGACCAGGGCGATCAAGGCTGTCACGAGCTGGAGATCCATCGGGTGATGCTCCTCTGCGGCGTTCGGATGTACTCCCTTCACAGTTCCGAAATCGCTTCGTGATGAGTCGTAGTACAAACGCCGAAATCCGGGAAAGAGCGCCGATAATCGTCGAGGTTCCCGGCCCAGGAGGATCGGTTGCGTAGCATCCCAGGCAACGGAATGCGAGCCGCCCGATGAATGATCTCCCCCGTTCGGACTCCTTCCCGGAGCAGCTCGGCGCGTTGCGGGAGCTCGTCACGCCGGGGTTGTACCGCGCGGACCTGGAGCACTCCCCGTTGCTCCGGCATCCGGCCGTTCTGTCCCGTGCCGGAAAGGGCGCCTCCCAGCAGGCCCGCGTACGTGTCCTCATCGCGGTGCTCGAAGAAGTGACCGAGCGGCAGTTGCGGGCAAGTGACCAGGTCGCCGCCAGGATGCTCTTCGCCCTGGGGGAGTGGGCGGGGCGGGCGGTGACCGAACGGCATCGCGCGGTCGCCAAGCTCCGCAATCCGCACTGGTCCTGGGAGCGGAACTATCGCAAGGAGCCGCTGACCAGGGATCTCACCATGATCCTCCGAGCCTTGGGCCGCCTCGCCCCCGACGAGGACCAGCCGGCGCCGGTGGCAACGGCCCAACCCGTCACCGAGCTCTCGGACGACCTGGTCCGTACCCTGGGCCGTCGCAGGACCGCGTACCCCCTCGACATGAGCCTTCACGAACTTCGCCGAGCCGCGTTGCTGGTCGAGACCCGGATCGTCCGCTACCACGACCAGCAGGGGCCAGTGCTGACCCTGGACATTGTTGCGGAGGCGCTCGCCCAGGGCCGGTCGGTGCTCCTGCTCGGCGAGCCGGGCGCGGGCAAGAGCGTTGCGCTCTTCGAGCTGGTCCAGCGCGGCCTGACGCTGGGGCTCCACCCTTTCCCGGTGCGGGCACGTGACCACCGCGAGCTGCTGTCCCGAGCGGAGTGGCCGGAGCTGAGCAACCTGCCGGGCGCCGTCTTGTTCCTGGACGGACTGGACGAGGCGGCCGCTGAGCGGGAGCACCTGGCGCGCGGGCTTCGGGAATTGCTCCGGCTCCGTCCCGCTCTGGTGACGTCCAGGCGGCGCGAGTACGAGCACGAGCTGTCGCCGCTCATTCTGGAGACGGAGTTCGACGAGATCTACGTGCTGGCGCCTTGGCGGGTGGAGGTGGAGTTCGACGACTACCTTCGGCGGTTGACCGGTGCCGGGCTGTTGGCGGAATCGTCACTGATGTACGGGACCGTGACAGCCAACGATGATCTGTCGCACCTGGTGACACGTCCGCTCTACGCGCGGATGCTGACCTTCATCGGCGAGCACGCGGCCCGCGACGTAGCCGGCCCGGCAGCGCTGTACGGGGAATACCTCACGAAGCTGGCCCGCGTGGCCGAATCCTCAGCCGGGATCGCCGACAGCGCGCTACAGGTCTGGCGCGCGGCCGCGTGGGCCGTGCACTCCGCCGGCGCGGCCGCCCAGAACGCCATCGCCCTCGGTGACTTTTTGGAGGTGCTGCCCGGTGATCTGGGCGGCCGAACGACGCGTCGCCTGCTCGACCTGATCCTGGAGATCCGTACGGTCCAGGGCATCGAGGTGGGCGAATTCCGGCACTACTCGTTCTTCGAATACCTCGTGGCCCGTCATGTCCGCGACGTACTGGTCGGCCGGCCGGACGCTGAGAGCGTCAACGAGGTCCTGCGTCACGATCTCACCCGGGAGATCCGGCATCATCTGGTCGTCCAGCTCAGGGCGGTGTCTTGTCGTACGCTGCGGGACACCCTCGTCGGCGCCTACCGGGTAGCACGCTCGGGCGCCGTGACCCCCCAGGCCCAGGCCGTGTGCAATCTGTTGATCTATCTCCTCTCGCGGACCATTCCGCAGAGCGTGCCGGTCCTGGAGGAACTGCTGGACGGGGAGGACAACCTGTTCCTGTCGGCCGCGATCCAGTGGGCGCTGTGCCATCGTGGCGCGTCCGGCATGGACGGCAGGTTCTTCGAGCAGCTGGAACGAGATCCCGTCATGCGAGCTCAATGCCGGGGTTACGTGCTTTATTACTACGGCGACATGGACGCAACAATGGGGCCGCCATATACCGATGAATCACCATACCGTCCGTGTGTTGCTACTCTGCGACAGATAATGGGGGTGTTCGAGCGTTCGACGACGATCGAGAAGGTTCCCGGGCCCCGGCGAGCCATAGACCTCTTCACGTTTATGGACATCCTTCTCGTTCGCCGGCTCACTCTGCCACGAGAGGGCTTCGAGGAACTGCGGAGAATTCATGACTCGCTTCGTGATGACGAGGTCGATGCTAAGCTGTGGGCTCGCCTGGCGCAGATGTTGGAAATGCTGCGACCACTATGACGGGATGCGGGCCCGGGGTAGGTGTGATCACCATGAAGAAGCTCTTTGTCTGGGATCTCCACGGCACGCTTGAGCAGGGTAATCATCTGGCCGTGGTAAGCATCTCCAACGAGGTTCTCCGGTGTTTCGGTCACGCTGAACGTTTCACCGACGAAGACGGCATGGCGCTCTACGGAAAGAAGTGGTACGAGTACTTCACGTGGCTGCTGGGTGAAGACGCCTATGAGCAGGCGATGCGACTGCAGGAAGCGTGCTTCGAGCTGTCGGAGATCAATCCGGAAATGCAGTGCGACGGGATCGAGCCGACCCCACACGCGATCGAAGTGCTGTCGGCCATCGATGGCAAGCACCACCAGATCCTCATCTCCAACACCCGCCCGGCCACACTGGAGACCTTCCTCAAGGTGCTGAGTCTGGATGAGTTCTTTCCCAGCGGCCGCGCTTTCGCCGTGGACCAGCACAGCCGAGACGCCCGGCGGACCAAGGCCCAGGTGCTGGCCGAATTCCTGGGCGACGCTCACGACTACGACGACATCGTCATCGTCGGCGACTCGCCCAGCGACATGCGGCTGAAAGAGGTCAGCGGGGGGAGTTGCTACCTGTTCGCCCATCCCGAGTTCGAGTTCCGCGAATGCGAGTCCGACTACCGGATCAGGGATCTGCGCCGACTGCTGCCTGCGGTGTGAGGCCCGTCGATCGCAGTTCCACCGCCCGGAGTCGCTCGGCGAGCTCCGGACGCCACATCGGAGCGTTCCACGCGTAGCTGTAGGCCCATGGCGCGATGCCGTGCAATTCCACCTCGGGCGGTGGGTTCAGTGCCAAAGGTGAGCCTCGCACGATTTCCAACAGGTTGAGGGAACCGTCGACCATTCCGGCGGGTGCCCGATCGCGTTGCCGGAGGAACCAGTCGAGCTGCCGTTCCGCCTGGTCGAGCGACTCTTTCGGCAATCCGAAGATGAGGTTGAGTACGACCGCGATGCCGCTGTCCGCGCAGGCTCGCACCACGTCCTCGATCATGCCGAGATCGGCGACCTTGTCGAAGAGCCGCTGGCTGCGCGGGTGGATGGTCTCCACCCCGAGTTCCAGCGTGGTCAGCCCTGCTCCGGCGAGCCGGGGCGCGTGCGTGACCAGGCTCCGCGTCGCCTTCGTCGTCGCGCTCCACCGGACGTGGGTACCCGCGCGCGCCAGCTCGTCGGCGAGGCTGAGCATCATCGGGACCGTGAACAGCGAGTCCTTGATCGAGAACCGGGTCAAACCGTACTCGCTGACCAGCGCGTTGATCGCCTGGACCGCTCGTGCCGCGTGCAACGGGGTGAGGGCGGGCTCCACGACGGGATAGGTGCAGAACGTGCAGCGCCTGTAGGAGCAACCGCGGGTGAACTGCAGTGGCATGGTGAGCGTGGCCGGATCGTAGACGCGGAGTTGGTCCGCCGCGGCCAGCGGAAGGTAGTCGAACGACCGGCCGGGAACGGGTGCCGGCACGATCGCAGTCGCAGGCCCTCGCCCCAGGCGTAAATCCCTCACCAGGGCGGCGAACTCCTCCTCTGAATGCCCTGGCAGAGCGAAATCGACGAACGCCAGATAGCGCGGATCGGCCGCCATTTCGGCCGAGAGAAGGGTGACGTGACTGCCGCCCAGAACCGTTACGGAACGTGGCCAGTGCCGTTTGACGAGCCGGGCTACGACCAGCGCCAGAAACACCTGGGACGGTCCCATCATCGAGATTCCGACGACCGACGGCGGTGTCGTCGTCGCTCCGAAGATCAGCTCGTCCAGCCATTCGGACCAGGGCATCGCATCGGTTGTGGCGCGGGCGGTCGCGTGGTGCAGGGTGTCGAATGCGAAATGCATTCCGGCCCTGGCGTCGGCGGTGTCGGGAAGGTGCAGAGCCTCCGTGGTGGGCAGCCCGGTGCCCCGAAAGAATCGCTCGGCCGCGGTGGCTAGAAACACCCGGTTCTTTCCGTGATCGCCGAGCACACCCGTCTCAACGGTTTCTGCGGCGCCCTGGAATGACAGCAGATATTCGATGTTCAGGTCGAGGATTTTCACTTTCAGTCCGTGACGGTCGGCCGCGCGCGCCAAGATCATGGGACCGAGAGGCGGATTGGTCTCCGATGGGGAGATGGGAGGAACGATGAGCAGTGCGTCGATAACGGCGTCCGAAACCATCGTCATAATACCTCGGCTATGAGAGAGGCTGCCCTCTCGCCCGCCGGTCAGCGTAACCCGGGTTTTCATTGGCGACTATGGCAAATTGTCCATTCTTTCTCATCATGCTGCCGCGTTGATGCCTTTCTCATGGTCGCGGGCCCGGACTGGAAATTCCCCGACGGCCCTCGCCGCCGCGGTCCGGTACGCGGACGGCGCCCGGGAGGGGCCACAATCGGGGTTGTGCGGTTTCGGGTACTTGGTCCTTTGGAGGCGTGCCGTACCGACGGGAGCCCGATGGCGACCGGCGGGCCACGGCTGCGGGCGCTGCTCGCCCTGCTGCTCCTGGACGCGGGCCGGATCGTCAGCGGCGAACGCCTGCTCGACGGCCTGTACGGCGAGCAGCCCGGCGCCGTGAACGCCCTGCAGTCCCAGGTCTCCCGGTTACGCAGGGGGCTCGGGTCGGACGCGCCCGTGGAGTTCCATCCGGCGGGCTATCGGCTGGCCGTCGATCCGGCCGAGGTCGACGCGCTGGTCTTCGAACGGCTGGCCGCCGAAGGCCGCGCCGCGGGGTCCGCCGAGGAGCGGGCCGCCGTGCTCGGCCGGGCGCTCGGGCTGTGGCGTGGGCCGGCGCTGGCGGACGTACGCGACGCGCCGTTCGCTTCGGCCCAGGTCACGCGGCTGGAGGAGCTCAGGCTCGACGTCACGGAGGAGCGGATCGAGGCGGAACTGGCGCTGGGGCGGCACCGCGAGCTCGTACCCGAGCTGCAGAGCCTGGTCGCGGCCCATCCGGTGCGGGAGCGGCTGCGTGGGCAGCTCATGCGGGCCCTGTACGGGAGCGGGCGCCAGAGTGAGGCGCTGGCCGCGTTCGAGGCGGCCCGGAGCGTGCTGGCCGAGGAGCTCGGGGTGGATCCGTCGCCGGAGCTGGCCGCCGTCCATCTGGCCGTGCTGCGGGGTGAGCTGCCCGTTTCACCGGTGAATTCCGCTTCTCGGGGGGCGCCGTCCCAGTTGACCAGCTTTGTGGGCAGGCAGGAGGATCTCGGGGCGATCGCGGGCCTGCTCGCCGCCGCCCGGCTGGTCACGTTGATCGGTCCCGGTGGCGCGGGTAAGACCCGGCTGGCGATCGAGGCGTCCGTACGGCATCCCGGTGAGGTCGCCTTCGTCGAGCTGGGCGAGCTGGCCGAGGGCGGTGACGTGGCGCGGGCCGTACTGGCCGCGCTCGGCCTGCGCGACGGCCTGCTCTCCGCCCAGGAACAGCGCTCTCCCGGCGAGCGGCTCGTCGTGGCCCTCGCGGACCGTCCGATGCTGATCGTGCTCGACAACTGCGAACACCTCGTCGAGGCCGCCGCTGCCCTCGCCCATCGGCTGCTCAGCGCCTGTCCCGGCCTGCGGGTCCTCGCCACGAGCCGGGAGGCGCTCGGCGTCACGGGCGAGACGCTGTTCCCGGTTACCCCGCTGGCGCTGCCCGCCGAGGGCGCCCCGCCGCTGTCCGCGCCCGCCGTCCGCCTGTTCGCCGACCGTGCCGCCGCCGTGCGGCCCGGCTTCGCCGTCGATGGGGGTAACGCGGGTGACGTGCTGCGGATCTGCCGGGCGCTCGACGGGCTGCCGCTGGCCATCGAGCTGGCCGCCGCCCGGCTCCGCTCGCTGCCGGTGGCCGAGGTCGCCGCGCGGCTGGACGACGCGTTCGGCCTGCTGTCCAGGGGGAGTCGTACGGCCCAGCCGCGGCACCGGACGCTGCGCGCGCTGGTCGAGTGGAGCTGGGAGCTCCTGGACGCACCGGAGCAGCGGCTGGCCAGGAGGCTGAGCGTGTTCGCGGGTGGCGCCACGCTGGAGTCGATCGAGGCCGTGTGCGGGGACGCCGATGCCGTGGGGGTGGTGGCGGGGCTCGTCGACAAGTCGCTGGTCGAGGTGGTCGGCGATCGATATCGGATGCTGCGTACCATTCACGCCTTCTGCGCTGAGCGGCTCGCCGAGGCGGGAGAGACCGAGCGGCTGCGGCAGGCGCACGCCGAGCACTTCCAGGCCCTGATGAGCACGGCCGCGCCGCACCTGCTCCGTGCCGAACAACTCGACTGGCTCGCCCGCCTCGACGCCGAACACGACAACCTGCTCGCCGCCGTCCGCTGGGCCGTAGCGGCCGATCCCGGGCTGGGGTTGCGGCTGGTCGCGGACCTGGTCACGTACTGGTGGCTGCGTGGCCGCCGGGCGGAGGGCGCGGGTCCCGCCCGCTCACTGCTGGCCGTCGTCGGCACCGAGCCGCCCGCCGAGCTGGCGGGCGAGTACGTCCTCTGCGTCCTCGGCGCCATCCCCGGCGGCGGCACCGAGCCACGGCGGCACCTGGCGACGGCCAAACGGCTCATGGCCTCGATGAACCTGGTCGAGCACCGCCCTCAGCTCATCTTCTTCTGGGCCACGTTCGCCGGTCCGTCGGACGCGGACTACCGCGACGCCATGGCCGAACGCCTCCAGACCGGTGCCGACCCCTGGACGGACGGTCTCAGCCACCTCGGCCGCGGCGTGCTCGCGCAGTTGCTGGCGGGTGACGTGGCGACGGGGGAGCGCGAGTTCGAGCTGGCCCTGGCGAGCTTCCGGTCGCTCGGGGAGCGCTGGGGCATGCTGACCACGCTCTCGGAGCTCGCGGAGCTGGTGTGCTGGCGGGGGGACGGCGAACGGTTCGCGGCGCTGGTGGCGGAGGCGTTGCGGCTGGCGGACGAGCTCGGCGCCGTCGAGGACCGGGCCGACCTGCTCTGCCGGCGCGGAGAGGGCACCATCCTGCTGGGCGACCTGGACGCGGCCCGCGCCTCCTATGAGGAGGCTCTGGAGCTGGCCCGCCGGACCGGTGCCCTGGAGGCCACGGGGAGGGCCCGGCACGGGCTCGCGAAGGTCGCCCGGCTGAGCGGGGACGTGGCGGGGGCGCGGCGGGCGTACGAAGAACTGCTGACCGAGCACCGGACCGGCACCGGACGTCCGGGCGAGCGCTGGACCGATACCGGACGTCTGGACGAGCCGTCCGGGGGGTCGTTCGGGGCCGATCTTGGTCATGTGGGGGTGTTGATCGCGCTGGGCTGGATCGCCGTGCAGGAGGGCGAGGCGGTGCGGGCGGCGGAGCTGCAGCGGGAGGCGGTGGACCGGGCGCTCGGCCTGCACAGCCGGCCCCTCGTGGCGCGGGCGGTCGAGGGGCTCGCGGGCGTGGCGGGGCTGACGGGGGATCATGAGCGGGCCGCCGTGCTGCTGGGCGCCGCCCGTACCTGGCGGGGTACGGCGCTCGCGGGTGATCGTGACGTCGCCCGCGTGTCGGCCCTGGCCCGTGAGCGGCTAGGTGACGTGGCCTATGAGAAGGCGTACGGCCGTGGGGACGCGTTCGACCGCGACGGCCTGCTGGCGATCATCAGCCCGGATGGCCCACCCCCGGACTCGCGGGCCGACGCTGGCTAGGGTGGCTGCGATGAGTGGTGAGCGGGTCATAGGCGGGTACGCGCTGCGGCGGGTGCTCGGGCGGGGTGGCATGGGTGAGGTGCACCTCGCCACCACGCCTACCGGTGGCCTGGCCGCGGTCAAGGTGATCCATCCTGAGCTGGCTCGCGATCCCGCGTTCCGGCGGCGGTTCGAACGCGAGGTGGCCGCGGCTCGCCGGGTGGCCAGGTTCTGCACGGCTCCGGTGCTGGACGCCGGGCTCGACGGAGATGTCGCCTATCTCGTCACCGAATACGTTAAAGGGCCAGATCTGGCGCAGGCCGTCCGGGAGCAGGGGCCGCTGTCCGGCTCCGACCTGGAGGCGCTGGCGGTGGGCATCGCGACCGCCCTCGGCGCCATCCATGGGGCGGGGGTCGTCCACCGGGACCTCAAGCCGTCGAACGTGCTGCTGTCGCCGCTCGGTCCGCGCGTCATCGACTTCGGCATAGCGCAGCTCGTCGATGCCGACAGCCTGGCCAGCCAGGCGATCCTGGGGACACCCGCGTTCATGGCGCCTGAGCAGGTACGCGGGGAGCCGCTCGGGCCGGCGGCCGACGTGTACGCGTGGGGTGGGGTGATCGCTTTCGCGGGGACCGGGCGGTTGCCGTTCGGGGGCGGGGCTCCGGCTGAGGTGCTGTATCGGATCGTCAACGAGGGGCCGCGGCTGGACGGTCTTGATGAGGGTCTGCGGGATGTGGTGGAGCGGGCGCTGGCCAGGGAGCCGCGGCTTCGTCCTACGGCTCAGCAACTGCTGGCGTCCCTGATGGGAGGCACGCATCTCACCCCGGCCACCGCCACTCAGGTGGTGGAACGCACCTGGACCGGGCCGCGTGGCTTGGCGGGACCGGTTGATGGCGCGTCTGTGCGGAGTGCTCATGGTGTCAGCGCTTCCGTTCAGGGGGCGCCATCTGTGAGCGGAACCGCACGGATCGCTCCTGGTGCGAGCGTGTCCGGTTATGTCCGGGATGTGGCTGTACCGAGCGCACCTGGCCGGAATGCGGTGTCAGACGGAGGGCCCCCGCATGGCAAGCGGGCCCGTGGTGGGGTGGCGCGGCGCCGGTGGCCGTGGGTGGCAGGGGTTGTCGCCGTTCTGGCCGCTGTGGTGGTGGGGGTCGTGGTGGTGCCTCGGGTGTGGGAGGGGCGGCCGTACACGGCGGGGTTCGGCGACTCCTGGGCTACCGGGGCGTCCGACGGCGGGGACGCGCGGGTTGCCGGGAGCGTCTACGTGCTGACCGCCAAGTCGGGGTGGCGCCTGTGGAAGTCGGCGCCCGCTCGGGAGCCGGACGGCGGCGTGGTGGTGAGCGCGCAGGCGCGGCGCGAACAGGGGTCCGGCGAGTACGGCGTGTGGTGCCACGGCTCGGCGAGCTCGGGGGACCGCTACGAGTTCGGGGTGAGCGGCTCGGGGCAGGTTGCGATCGTCAAGCGCCGTACCGGGCAGAAGGGCACGCCGCTGTACGGTCCGGCGGCGGCCAAGGTGGCGACCGGGAGCAACCGGATCGTCGCCGAGTGCGCCGCCGGCGGTGGCGGCGGCAAGGTGGCGTTGCGGATGTGGGTGAACGAGAGGCTCGTCGCCGAGGTGTCCGATGCGAGCGATCCGTTGGGGTCCGGTGAGGCCGGGGTTTTTGCGGCGCCGGACGCCAAGGAGGCGCTGCGCGTACGCTTCGAGTCGTTCGCCATCGACCGCACGAAGGACTAAGCCCCTCAAATGCCGAAATTCCCGGCGCCGCCCGACAAGGAGGGACACGGTCCTATCCGGTTCCGGGTCCTGGGGCCGCTCCGGGTCGAGAACGGCCCTCAGCCTGGGGCACCGTCTGGGCCGCAGCCGCAGCCGCAGCTGCAGCCGGGGCCGGCGAAGCATCGGGCGGTGTTGGCCGCGTTGCTGGTCTCCGCCGGGAGGGTGGTGCCGATTGAGCGGCTGATGGCCGTGGTGTGGGACGACCGGCCGCCGGCCTCCGCGGAGTCGGTGCTCAGGGTGTACATCAGCGCCCTGCGCAAGATCGTCGACGGCATCACCACCATGCCCGGCGGTTACCTGATCGAGGTCGAGACGGATGAGGTCGACTGCCACCGGTTCGAGCGGCTCGTCGGCGAGGCGCGGCGGGCCAGGGAGGCGGGCCGGGCGGAGGCGGCCGTCGAGGGGTTCCGGGCGGCGCTGGCGCTGTGGCGAGGGGACGCCCTGGCCGATATCGAGTCCTCTTACCTACGCAGGACGCGGGCCGTACCCCTGGAAGAGCTCCGCCTGACCGCGCTCGAAGAACGTGTGGAGCTGGACCTGCTACTGGGCAGAGGCGGCGAGGTGGTCGGCGAGCTGCGGGCGCTCGTCGGGGCGTACCCGCTGCGGGAACGCGCGTGGGCGCTGCTGCTCGACGCGCTGCGCCAGGCCGGACGGCGAGCGGAGGCACTGACGGCGTACCAGGAGGCCCGCCGTGTGCTGGTGGATGAGCTCGGCTTGGAACCGGGCGCCGAACTGACCGAGGCGCACCGGCGAGTGCTGTCGAGCGAGGAACCGCAGAACGCAGCCGCAGGTACAGGGCCGCAGAACGCAGGTGCAGGGACCGGGCCGCGGAGCTCAACCGCAGGTACGGGGCCGCAGAGGGCGCCCGCCGGCGACGGTCCGCGGAACGCGAGCGCGGGCGAGGGGCCGTGGAGTACGGCCCATGAGCCCCAGAGCGCTGTCGTCGGCGAGGGGCCGCTGAACACGCCGACCGGCGAAGGACCGCACCATAGGTCGACAGTCGAGGGGCTACAGAGTGGGACCATAAATGAGGCGCCGCCGGATATTTCGGATTTCACGGGGCGGGTGGCCGTCCTCGACTGGATCGCCGCCGGAGTGCCCGAGCAGGGGACCGCCCCCGTACACCTGGTCGTGCACGGCCCCCCGGGATGCGGCAAGTCCGCCGTCGCCGTGCGCGCCGCCACCACGATCGACCTCCCCGGCGGCCGCCTCTACGCGTCGCTGCGCGACCGGCAGCCCGGCGCCGTGCTGGAAGACCTGCTCCGATCTCTGGGCTGCCCCGACGGAGCTGTGCCCGCCGCCTTGGACGAGCGTGTACGCCTTTATCGCGGCATGACGGCCCGAAGCAGCCTCCTCGTAGTGCTCGACGACGCCACGGACGAGGCCCAGGTACGCCCACTGCTCCCCACCGGTCCGGGCAGCCTGACGCTGGTGACCAGCCGTTCCCCGCTCGCGGGGTTGGAGGCGGCCAGGGCGTACGAGCTGGGTGTCTTCGAACCCGGCGAGGCCGTGGCCATGCTCGCCGAGGTGGTGGGCCGTGAACGGGTCGCCGCCGAGCCGGCGGCCGCCGAGCGCATCGTACGGCTCTGTGGCGGTCTGCCCCTGGCCCTGCGCATCGCCGGATCCCGTCTGGCGCGGAAACCGGGCTGGACCCTCGAACACCTGGCCGGACGGCTGGGTGACGAGCGGCGACGACTGGACGAGTTGAGCGCGGGCGACCTGGCCGTTCGTGGCAGCCTGGCGCTCGGTTACCAGGGGCTGACCGACTCCGAGCGGCGGCTGCTGCGCAGGCTGGGCGCCCTGTCCGCGCCCGACTTCGCGTCCTGGGCGCTCGGCGCTGATCTGGAGCCGCTGGCCGAGGCGGGCCTGCTCCAGTCGCGCGGCCTGGACGAGGCGGGCGGCGAGCGGTACGGCTGGCACGACCTGACCCGCCTGTACGCCGCCGAACGCCTGGCCACCGAGGACGGAGGCCCGGCAGCGGTGCTGGCCGAGATCGCGGCCGAGATCCTCGACCGGACCAGGCAGGCGAGGACGGCCCTGCTTCCCGCCGAACCCGGCTCAGGCCGCACCCTGGCCCGCACAGCGGAATCCGGTTCGGTGTGGGCGGGTGAACAGAGCCTCGGATGGGCGGGAGGGCCGAGTCTGGGGTGGACGGGTGGGTGGGCGCTGGAGACGGGGCGGTTGCGGGCGGACGCTCGGTGGTTGAGTGCCGAGCGACGGTTCCTCGTGGCGACCGTAGGGGACTTCCATCGGGCCGGGCTGCACGAGGCGGCCTGGCGGTTGGCCTTCTATCTGACTCCGCTGTTCGAGCTGGGCGCGCATCACGACGACTGGCACGTCACCGCCGCCACCGGCCTCGACTCGGCGCGGGCGGCGGGGCATCGGGAGGGTGAGGCGCTGCTGTTGCGCGGACTGGCCGATCTCCATCGGGCGGAAGGCCGTCCCGAGTCCGCCGCGGCCGCGCTGAGGGCCGCTCAGCCGCTGGTCGAGGGGCTGGAGCTGGCCCGGATCATGCTGCGGCTCGGTCTGGTCGAGCGGCGGCCGGCCGAGGCGGAACGCGCGCTGGCCAGGTGCCTCCAGGTGTTCGAGGAGGCCGGTGATCGGCGTGGCACGGCCGACGCGCTCCGGGCGCTGGGCGTCGTACGCGGCGATGTGGGGCCCGTCGAACGGAGCCTGGACGCGTACGGCGACCTGGGCGACCCGCGCGGAGAGGCGGAAGCCCTGCTCGACCTGGCCAGGTTGCACCTCGGCGCCCACCGCTACGCCCGGGCGCGCGACTGCGCCGAGCGGCGGATAAGGATCAACCGGCGCCTCGGTGACCGGCTGCCGGAGGCGGCGGGTCTGCTCGTGCTGGCCGACATCGCAGCCGCCGAGGGCGATCCTGAGGGGGCGGCCAGGCTGGCCGGGGAGGCCGAGGCGACGTTCACGGCTCACGGCGACCGGAGAAACGCGGCAAAAGCCCTGATTATCCGGATAAAAGCGCACCTCGACCTTGATGAGATTGATGCTGCTGTTGATGGGCTTGCGCGTGTTATGGGAGAGTCTGACAGCTTCGGTGAGCCCCGGAGCGCCGAGGTCGAGCTTCTGTCGCAAGAGCTGCGCAGACGCCGCGGCCTGCGGATTCAGTCGCGACCTGCGGGTCCGTGATCTGCGGATTCAGCCACGACCTGCGGAATTTAGTCGCGGTCCGCAGGACTATGCGGATACTGAAGGTCGCCCGGCTACCGTCGGCCCACAAGTTCCACCCCTACCGGCAAAGGTGATCAGAACATGCGGAAGACGATCGCGCTGGCCGTCGCGGCCGTCGCGTTGACCGGCTGCGGGATGCTCCCTGGCCAGCAGGGCGGCAGCGGCGAGGAACAGACGGGCCAGACCAGCGAGGCCGCGCCGACGACCGTACGGCCCACCGAGCCCAAAGCATCCCCCGAACAGCAAGAGACCAAGGCGATCGCCAGCCGGGAGGCCAAGGTCGGGTCGGGCGGTCAGTACGGCAAGGCCCGCGTCGACATCACCGCGCTCAAGCGGCAGGGCAGGACGATCAGCCTCAACTGGACCGTCACCGCCACCGACGGCAAGGTCAACCTGCACAACGGCATGGGCAGCGGCACGCTCGACTTCACGGTGTCGGCCGTCTCCCTGATCGACCCGGTCAACGCCAAGCGCTACCGCGTCGCCCGCAACGGCACCGGCGAGGACGCCAAGTGCGTCTGCTCGGGCACCCAGGGGCAGTTCCTGGAGCCCGGCGACGCCTCCACGCTCTACGCGGTCTTCGCCGCCCCGCCGCCGGACGTCACGAAGATCAATGTTGAGATGCCGATGATGGGCGTGTTCACCGATGTTCCGATCTCTTAGCGTCGCGCTGGCCCTCGTCCTGTCCCCGAGCGTCCTGTCCCCGAGCGTCCTGTCCCCGACCCCGGCTCCGCCCGCCGACGCCACCGGCCCGGTGGAAGACCTGGTGCTCCCCGTCGAGGACATCATCGGCGAGGTCGAGTCGCTCGACGGCACCGAGAGCGAGACCAAGCTCGGCAAGCAGGTCACGGTGGCGCTCACCAGTGATGTGCTGTTCGCGGTGGACAAGTGGGTGCTCACCGCCGAGGCGAGAAAGCGGCTCCAGGAGGTGGCGCGCAAGATCGACGCGGAGGGCGCCGGGGGTGTCGTGAAGGTCGAGGGGCACACCGACGACCAGGGCACCGACGCCTACAACGTCACGCTGTCCCAGCGCCGGGCGCAGGCCGTACAGCGGGCCATGCGCGGCCTGCTGACCGGCGGCGACGCGGACCTCCAGGCGAAGGGGTACGGCGAGAGCCGCCCGAAGGTGCCCAACATCGTCGACGGCAAGCCCGTCGCCGCTAACCGGGCGAAGAACCGCCGGGTGGAGCTGGTCTTCACCGTCAAGCAATGATTTCCGGGTCAAGGTCAAGCAGTGAGCTCGGCCAGCCCGTCGCCCATCGGGGTTCGGCTGTAGAGCACCGACCGGCCGCTGCGCGTACGCGAGACCAGGCCCGCCCTACGCAGCACGGCCAGATGGCCGCCCACGCCCCCGAGCGTCATCGAGAGCTGGGCGACGAGCTGGCTGGTGCTGGCCGGGCTGTCGAGCGCGGCCAGCACGGCCGCCCGGCCCCGCCCGAGCAGCGCGACCAGGCCGTCGGCGGTGGGCGAGTCCCGCTCCCAGAGCGCGGCGACCCCGTGCGCGGGATAGGTCAGGCCGTACGCGCGCGGCGGATCGAGGTAGACGTACGTGGCGCCGAACGCGTTCGGCATCAGCGCCACGCCCACGCCACCGAGCCGGTGTGAGGCCCCGCCGACCTTGCCGAGCAGGATGCGCTCCTCCTTCAACGCCATGTCGATGCCGAGGTGACTGAACACCTCTGTCCAGCCGTACACCGCGAGCCGGCCCGCCCGCCGTACGATGTCGCGCTCCAGCAGGGCGCGCAGCCGGGGCCAGTCAGGGGCGAGCAACTCGTTCCAGAACGCTTCGAGCGCGCCGGCGACCCGCACAGGAGCGTCGGGAACGTCCAGCGCCGGATCGACCGGCCGGCCCCGATAGCTGAGCCGCAGGTCAGCGGCGACCCGGCCGGCCGGCGTACCCCGGACCGCGGCCAGCTCCCGCTCGAAGGTGACGTCCACGCTCTCGGGTGGCACACAGTAGAAGTCGGGCGCGTAGTCGGTCACCCGATGCAGCCGGATCAGGGCCCGCAGCACCGGGCTGCCCGCCAGCAGCCGCTCGTATCGGTCGCGCACGCGGGCCGTCCAGATGGGCAGGCCGGGCGGTACGCTCTGGCCGCTCAGCACGTTGAGCGCGCCGACGACCTGGCTCATCGGCGACAGGCCGAACCTGACCTTCGCCAGATCCTCGGGCGTGCAATCGAGATGAGCCATCCGTTTCGCCTCCCGAGGAAAGAGACAAAAGAATAGCGAAGGTCAATCGCCCTGCAGCGTGCCCAGAGTGACGGTGACCGTCTTGGTCGAGTCGTCCTCCTTGACGATCTTCACCTTGGCCTGCTGCCCCGGTATGAGCGCGGACAGCGCCTCGGCGAGTATGGGCAGCGTCGCCGTGTCCTTGCCGTTGATGGCGATGATCACGTCCCCGGTCTGGATCCCGGCCTTCTCGGCCGCGCCGCCCTTGTCGACCTTGGCCACGGCGACCCCGGCCGGCTGGCCGTTGTCGGTGATGATCGTGCTGCCCCTGATGCCGAGCGCGGCCCGGTGGCTGTTGATGACCTTGCCGTGGCGGACGATCTGCGCGGCGATGTCCGTCGCGGTGTTGCTCGAGATCGCGAACCCGATGCCCGGCGCGGCCCCGCCGCCGAGGTCCGGGTCCGTCGCCGCGAGCGTCGGGATGCCGATGACCTGCCCGGACATGTCGACCAGGCCGCCACCGCTGTTGCCGGGGTTGATCGCCGCCGACGTCTGGATCGCGCCGCTGATCGTCGCGCCCGGCGAGTCGGGTTCCTGCGGCTCGCTCACGGTACGGCCCAGCGCCGAGATGATGCCGTCGGTGACGCTGCCCGACAGCCCCAGCGGGTTGCCCATGGCGAGGACGAACTGCCCGACCCGCAGCTTCGACGAGTCGCCGAAGCTGGCCGGTGTCAGCCCCTTCGTGTCGTCCACCTTGATGATCGCCAGGTCACCGCCGCTGAAGCTCTTGACGAGCCGGGCCTTGCGCGAGGCGCTGCCGGTGGCCAGTCGCACGTCCATCCGGGTGGCGTCCCCCACGACGTGCGCGTTGGTGAGGATGTGGCCCGCCGAGTCGTACACGACGCCCGAGCCGAGCCCCGTCTTGGTGGTGATCTGCACGATCGACGGCAGCACCCGCTGGATGACGCCCTCGTAGGACTGCTCCAGCGGCGGCCCGGACACCTGGACGGTGGGCGAGGGGGTGGGCGTCGCCGACGGGGTCGTGACAGTGGCGGTGGGCACCGGAGCCGAGCACGCGACCAGCAGCATGGCGGCGGTGATTCCCACGGCGACCTTGCTCATGCAGAGCTAGTGCCCCGCTCGGCGAGGCTCATGCAGAGGCGTTGCCCCGCTCAGCCGGAAAGCCGGGAAAGATATGCCTCGCGGACGTTTCGCCTGCTCAGCTTGCCCGTGGGCGTACGCGGCAGCGTGTCGCGGAACTCGATGACCCGCGGGTGCTTGAGCTTGGCGAGCCGCGGCGCGCAGTGCCGCATGAGCTCGGCGGTGAGCCCGCCGGTCTCGGCTCCCGCGGTGGGCTGGACGAGTGCGACGACCCGCTGGCCCCACTCGGGGTCGGGCACGCCGATCACCGCGACGTCGGCCACGGAGGGGTGTTCGAGCAGTACCGCCTCGATCTCGGCGGGATAGATGTTGACGCCGCCCGAGATGATCAGGTCGGTCCTGCGGTCGAGGAGGAACAGGTAGCCCTCGTCGTCCAGGTAGCCGATGTCACCGGGCGTGTAGGCGGGCCCGCGCATGGCGGCCGCCGTCTTGCCGGGGTCGCCGTGGTACTCGAAGCGGTTGACGCCGCCGATGTAGACCAGCCCCGGTTCGCCGGGCGCGACCTCCTCGCCGCCGTCGCCGACGATCGTGAACGTCATGCCGTCGAGCGCCCTGCCGACCGTGCCCGGCCGGGCCAGCCACTCCGCCGACGACACCATGGTGGCCACGGCCGCCTCGGTGGAGCCGTAGTACTCCCACAGCACGGGCCCGAGCCAGTCGATCATGGCCTGCTTGGTCGCGGGCGGGCACGGCGCCGCGCCATGGTAGAGGTGCGTGAGCGACGACAGGTCGTACGTCTCCCGGTCCGGCACCGCCAGCAGCCGGTGGAACATCGTGGGCACCATGAACGCGTTCGTCACCCGATGCCGCTCGACCAGCCGCAGGGTCTCGGCCGCGTCGAACCGCTCCGGCGCCACGATCGAGTGGCCGAGCTGCAACGCCATCATCGCCTGCCCGTACGGCGCCGAGTGGTAGAGCTGCGAGCACACCAGGTGCACACCCCCGGCCGGCAGCCGGAAGTGCGTCCAGCTCTTGCGCATGAGGATCGGATACAGCCCCTCGGGCGTCAGATCGAGCAGCCGCCTGCGCACGCCCTTCGGCCGCCCCGTGGTGCCGGAGGTGTAGAGCATCATCGACCCGGCCCGCCGGTGCTCCGGCGCGCTGTCCGGCTGATCGGCCACCAGTTCGCCGACGGTGAGCGCGCTGGGGGAGAGCACCGCCTTCGCGCCGCAGTCGGCCACGATGTAGGCGATCTCCTCGTCGGTGAAGTGCCAGTTGACCGGTACGTGGTAGGCGCCGATCTGGTACGTCGCGAGCATCATGGTCAGGGCGTCGAGCCCGTTCCTGAGCACGGTCACCACCGAGTCGCCCCGCGCCACCCCGCGCGCGGCCAGGCCGTGGGATGCCTGGTTGGCGAGGGAGAGCAGCTCGCCGTAGGTCGCGCCGTCCGGGCCCAGCAGGGCGGGACGTCCGGCGTCGGCGGCGGCGATCTCGTAGAAACCCCTCATGCCCGTGACCATACAGAACTAGATTCTGCACGGGGAATAGCGGAATTATCCCGCTGCTTCGTGACGTAACCTGAAAGCCATGGCGGACGTCGGTGACCAGATACCATCCTCGGACTCTCCCACCACCCCGTTCAGGAAGATCGTCCTGCCCACGGACGAGACGGTCACGGTTCCCCGCCCGCCGGACCCGTTAGCGCCGCTCCCGCCTCTGCCTCCGCCGCCCCCGCCGCTCAAGGGTGGGCTGCTCGCCCGGATCGGCGACGTCCCGATCAAGGTCGTCTACCTGATCGGCGCCATCATCGTGACCGTGCTGGCCGTCATGCTGGTGTTCGTGATCTTCTCCGGCGACGTGCCGAAGGACGCGCAGCGGACCCCGCGACAGGTCGCCCCGATCTCGCCGGCGCCGGGGGCCTCCGGCTCGCCCAAACCGTCGGCGACCGCGGTTCCGGCGGTGCCGAAGAACCTCGCCTACCCCCAGCAGGCCGGGACGGCGACCGTCACGATCGGCACGATCTCCGACCTGGCGACCGGGATCAGCTACCCGCGCCTGGGGCTGCCGTGGACGGCCAAGTCGTTCGCGCCGTTCGCCATCGCCCAGCGCGTCGGCAAGGTGGCCGTCCCGCACACGGTCATCGCCTCGGCGATGCTCCCCGGCGCCACCCCGAAGACCAAGCCGGCCAAGACCGCCGACTACCGCGACCTCGCCGTCAGGGCCGTCAACTGGTCGCTGCGCACGCAGTATCCGGCCGGTGCCACGCTCGCCTGGACCGGATCGCAGAAGGTGCCGGTGGGCAAGGGCTGGATGCTTGGCTACAAGGTCACCTACACGGTCTCCGGCAAGCAGAAGACGTCGCAGGCCATCGTGTCGATCCACGAGGTGGCGAAGACCAAGCCGGCGATGCTGTTCGCATCGATCCCCCAGAGCGGCAAGTCGCACTACCGTGACCTGAACACGATCGTGCAGGGCGTACGGACCCTCTAGTTCAGAAGCATGCTCTAGAATATGGTTCTGGCATGTATCGGGCCTGGCTGGAGGATGTGCGATGGCGATCGGGTTGAGCGAGGAACACGAGGCGCTCCACGAGTCGGTGAGCGGCTGGGCGGACCGTAACATCCCCGCCGAGCTGCTGCGATCCGGCTCGGACGGGCGTCCCGCCTTCTGGCAGGGACTCGCCGAGCAGGGGCTGCTCGGCCTGCACCTGCCCGAGTGGGCCGGCGGCTCAGGTTACGGGCTGCTGGAGACCGCGGTCGCCGTCGAGGCGCTGGCCGAGCGGATGACACCGGGGCCGTACGTGCCGACCGTGCTGGCCAGTGCGGTGATCAACGCCTCCAAGCGGCCCGAGCACCTGGAGTCGTTCGCCGACGGCTCGCTCACCGCCGCGGTCGCGCTGACCGGCACGCTGACCGGGACCCTCACCGAGGACGGCGGGCTGATCGTCTCCGGTACGGCCGAGCCCGTGCTCGGCGCCTCGCTGGCCGACGCGCTGGTGCTGCCGGTCGCCACGGCCGAGGGTGAGGAATGGGTCATCATCGACGCCTCGTCCGCCACCGTCACGGAGATCAAGTCCCTCGACCTGACCAGACCGGTGGCCAAGGTGGAGCTGTCGGAGGTGCTGGTGCCCGACTTGGGCATCCTGGGCGGCGTCCAGAGCACCGACGTGCGCAACCTCGCCGCGATCCTGCTCGGCGCCGAGGCCGCGGGCCTGGCCTCCTGGTGCGTGACGGCCGCCGCCGACTACGCGAAGGTCCGCGTCCAGTTCGGCCGCCCGATCGGCCAGTTCCAGGGCATCAAGCACAAGCTGTCCCGCATGCTCGTGGCGCTGGAGCAGGCGCGCGCCACCGTCTGGGACGCCACCCGCGCCGATGGCAAGGAGCTGGACTACGCCGCCGCGATCGCCGCGGTGATGGCGCCCGATGCGGCCGTACAGTGTGCCAAGGACGCGATCCAGACCTTCGGCGGCATCGGCTACACCTATGAGCACGACGTGCACCTCTACTACCGCCGCGCGCTCACGCTCCGCGCGGTGCTCGGCTCGTCGGCCGAGTGGGCGGCCACCGTCACCGCGCTCGCCCTGCAGGGCGTTACCCGCGAGATGGAGATCGACCTCCCCGAGGACGCCGAGGAGCTGCGCGAGTCGATCCGCGCGGAGGTCGCGGCGCTGAAGGAGCTGGAGGGCAAGGAGCAGAAGCGGGCGCTGGCCGCGGGCGGCCTGGTCATGCCGCACCTGCCGAAGCCGTGGGGCCGCGGCGCCAAGCCGCTGGAGCAGGTGCTGATCGCGCAGGAGCTCAAGGCCGCGCGGGTGAAGCTGCCCGCGATGATCATCGGTGCCTGGGTGGTGCCGTCCATCGTCTCGTACGGTACGCCCGAGCAGCAGGAACGCTTCCTGCTCAAGACGCTCAGCGGCGGGATGATCTGGTGCCAGCTCTTCTCCGAGCCTGGGGCCGGGTCCGACCTGGCCTCGCTGCAGATGAAGGCGGAGCAGGTCGAGGGGGGCTGGAAGCTCAACGGCCAGAAGGTCTGGACCTCGGTCGCGCACGTCGCCGAGTGGGGCATCTGCATCGCCCGCAACTCCTCCGAGGGCTCCAAGCACGAGGGCATCACCTACTTCCTCGTCGACATGAAGGCGCCGGGGGTCACGGTCCGGCCGCTGACCGAGATGACCGGCGAGAACCTGTTCAACGAGGTCTTCCTTGACGACGTGTTCGTGCCCGACGACCTGGTCGTGGGCGAGGTCGGACAGGGCTGGAAGGTCGCCCGCAACACGCTGTCGAACGAGCGGGTCTCGCTCTCGTCCGGCTCGGGCGGCACCGGGGCGTCCGTGCCGGACCTGCTCGGGCTGGTGGGGCGGCTCGGGCGGGAGCTGTCGCCGGTCGAGGCGTACCAGGTCGCGCAGGTGATCTGCGAGGGACACTCCATCAACGCGCTGTCGCTGCGGGTGACGCTCAAGCAGCTGGCGGGGGGCGAGCCCGGCGCGGACGCCTCGGTACGCAAGCTGCTGTCCACCGCGCACGCCCAGCACGTCTCGGAGTCCGCGGTGGACCTGCTGGGGTCCGCGGCCGTGGTGGCCGCCGACATGACGCTCGGCGACGCCGGCTACTGGAACCGCGCGGTGCTCGCCACCCGGGCGATGACCATCTACGGCGGCACCACCGAGGTGCAGCTGAACATCATCGGAGAGCGCATGCTCGGCCTGCCCAGGGACCCTGAGCCGGGTAAATGACGGCGGGGGCCGGGCTCGTGGAGGAGCCCGGCCCTCCACGGGGATCGGGTCTCAGGACGGGTTGACCGGCTGGAGCGGGCTCGGTGTGCCGTCGCTCCACGGTCTCGGGATGCCGATCTTGATCTCACCCAGGCAGGCGGCCGGGCCGTTCAGCGTACGGATGACGAGCTCGCTCCCGCCGCCCTTGACCGCGGCGAACGTCCAGCCGAAGCCCTTCTCCGCCGGGGTGTCGGCCTCTGCGGTGCCGAGCCGTACCGACAACCGGGTGGCGGCCTGGTTGAGGTAGCCGACCTGGACCGTCCACTCACCCTCGGGCAGCCGCGCCGACAGCGGGAAGCGGACCTCGCGCGCGCCGACCGGCGTGCAGCCGGTGGCCCGCGCCGGGATCGTCAGGCCGTCGATGCTCACCGGGCGCAGCCGGCCCTCCTGGTCGAAGATCAGCGGGTTGCGTATCGGGCCGCTGAGCCGCCTGGTCCAGGTCACCGGGTGTGACGCGATCGGGCCGAGCACCTTCGAGGCCAGCGCGTAGTCGTAGAAGAAGATCGGATAGACGACCTTGGCGGGCACGTGCGTGTCGAGCACGACCGCGTTGTCCGGGACACGCTTGAGCGCCAGCCTGCCGGTCTCGACGTAGCTCTTGACGTGCGCGCCGAGCGGCAGGCGGGTGTACGCGGTGACCGACCAGACCGAGCCGAGCGCGAACGCGGCGGTCAGCGGCAGCCAGGCGAACCTCAGGCGCGGCCAGGCACGCAGCCAGGGGCGTTCCTCACCGGCGAGCGGGATGAACGCCAGCCCGATGGCGATCGCCACGACCGTGGCCGTGGAGGAGACGTAGCGGAGCTCGGCGCCGCTCAGGTCCGGGCCGAGCTGCTGGATCCGGCCGATCATGACGGGCACCACGTCGGCGAGCGTGAAGTAGGCCAGCAGCACCAGCCACGCCAGCCAGGCCCGCCGCCTGAAGAACACGGAGACCGCCAGCACGACCACCGCGACGCCGAGCCCGGCCCAGACCGCCGTGGGCGGCGTCGCCGCGGTCGCGTAGTCCTCGCCGATCGGCAGCCACCGCCAGGGTCCGCCCAGCGACGTCGGCACCAGCGAGCTGGACAGCAGCGTCCAGGCGAACCGCGCCGCCAGCCCCGCGTCGGGCAGGCTCGGCTGGATCGTGTCGTTGGTGAGCTGCACGGAGGTCAGGAGCTGACGGAAGAACACGCCCGCGTAGACGGCGAGCACGCCCGCGTAGAGCAGCCAGGCCCGCCACTGCCCCCGCCAGCCGAGCCAGCCCACGCTCAGCGCGAGGGCCAGCACCAGGATGAACGGCGCCTTGACGAAGAACGCCATCGCGAACACCGTCCAGCCCGCCGCGGCCAGCGCGTGCCTGAACCGGCCCGTCCTGGTGTAGAGGACGTGCGAGCTGAGCGCCATCGGCAGCGCGATCTGGAACGGCAGCGTCTCGATCACCACCGCCCACCACGACAGCGACGAGATCGTCATCGGGGTCAGCAGGTAGAACGCCAGCGGCACCAGGATGGCCGGGCGCGCCCCGAACAGCAGCCGCAGCAGCCGGAGCAGGGCCAGGCTCGCCGCGCCCAGCAGGCTGATCGTCACGACGTGCGCGAGGACGTCGTTGTAGACGCCCAACCGGCCCATCGCCCACTGGATCGCGAACGGGCCGGGCACCAGGTGGCCGTAGTCGACCCGCATGAGGTAGTCCCACGTCAGGTCGTGCTCCAGGCCGCGGGCGATGAAGGTGAAGTCGTCCTGGCGGAAGTACGTACGCCTGACCAGGCCGAACTTCCACACGAGCTGCACGACGATCATCACCAGCGCGGCGGCCATCACGGTATCGCCGCCGCGTAGCCAATGACGGCCGCCCACGGTCGTCTCCCTCGTCGCCACCCCGCCCCCCACAGCCGGAAGCGTAACCATTGGTGGGATTTATGCGGAATGGTCGTTGTGTGGTTGTGATGTCATAGCGGGATGCCGCACACGACCCGAGCAGGACCGCTGTCGGCCGTGCTCGGTCTCGCCCTCGGCTGCCTCGCCCTCGGACCCGCTCTGGGCTGGGGTTTCGTCCTCGTGCAGGACATGGTCTTCGTGCCGGACCCGGCCTTCTCGCGGTTCACGTTCGGGCTGGCCGGCGGGGCGCCGCGGGTGGTGCCCAGTGACGCCGTGGTCACCGCGCTGGCCTCCGTGTTCCCGGCCGAGCTGGTGCAGAAGGCGATCCTGCTGGGGATCTTCGTGCTGGGCTGCTCGGGGGCCGCGCTGCTCGTGCCCGCGGGCTTCCTCGGGGCCCGGTTGGTGGCCGGGGCGTACTACGTGTGGAACCCGTACGTGGCCGAGCGGCTGCTGATGGGGCAGTGGGCGCTGCTGCTGGGGTACGCGGGCCTGCCGTGGGTGGTGCGCGCGGTCCGCGCGGGGCGCGGGCTGCTGCCCGCCGTGCTGCCCGCCGCCGTCGGGGGCTTCGCGGCCATGACCGTCACCGCCCTCACGGCGCTGCCTGTTGCGGGCCGGCGCGGTGTCCGGGTGGGAGTGGTGCTGCTGGCCGTCAGCCTGCCGTGGCTGCTGCTCGCGCTCCTGCGGCCGGGTGGGCTGAGCGGGGATCCGGTGGGCGTGGACGCGTTCGCGGCCAGGGCGGACGGGCCGTTCGGGGCGGTGGGCAGCCTGCTGTCGCTGGGCGGGATCTGGAACGCCCATGCCGTTCCGGCCGGGTACGAGACGGCGGCGGGCTCGGTGGCGCGGCTGGCGCTGGCCGTGGCGGGGATCGTGGGATTCGTCCTGATGAAGGACCGGCCGAGGGGGCTGGGGGTGGCGGCGGCCATCGGGTTCGGGATCGCCTGCCTGGGAGTGACCGAGCCGGGGCGCGTGGCGTTCAGGTGGCTGGTGGAGGTGTGGGGCGGGTTCGCGGTGTTCAGGGACGCGCAGCAGTTCGTCGCGCCACTCGCCCTGCTGGCCGCGCTCGGGCTGGGCGCCCTGACGGAGAAGGCGCTGACGGAGAAGGCGCCGACGGAGAAGGTGCTGACGGAGAAGGCTGGGCGGTGGGCCGGGCTGATGGCGCTGGTGCCCCTGGCCGTGCTGCCGACCATGGCCTGGGGCGGAGCGGGGGCGCTGCGGGCGGTGAGCTACCCGGAGAGCTGGAGCCAGGCCCGCGAGGTGATCCGGCGGGATCCGCGGCCGGGGGACGTGCTGGTGCTGCCGTTCGAGTCCTACCGGAGGTTCCCGTGGAACGGGGACCGGGCGGTGCTCGACCCGGCGCAGCGCTACTTCGCCGTGCCGGGGCGGAACGTGGTCGCAGGCGACTCCGTACGCGTCGGGAACATGGTCGTCGGAGCCGAGGACACGAGGGCCCGCGAGGTAGAACGCGTACTAGAAGCACCCTCGCCAGACCTGGCCGCAGCGGGCTTCCGGTACGTTGTGATCGACGCGGGCACCCCGGCCGAGCGGCAGCGGTTCGAGGGCTGGCTCAGCGGAGCGAGCCTGCTTGTGGCCATAGATGACTTGAGACTGTACCGACTCGACGGATAATTTGTACGGTTTTGATAAGACCAAGTCCGTTGATCAGCGGATTTATTAAGATTTCGTAGAGCTACTTCCGAGTAGCAAGAATTGGTTCTAGGTTTGTGAGGCCCGTTCATTTGCCGCTCGAGGAGGAACCCCCCGTGATCAAGATCCTCTTAGCAGCGATCATCGGTGTCGCCGTCGCCGCGCTGGTCGCGACGGTTACCACCGTCTCCTTCACCGGGGCCACCGCGACGCCCGTCAACAAGCCGCTCTACAACTACGGCGACCGGTAGTCCGAGCCGTTATGCCGCCCTCCCCCCTTGGGGACGAGAGGACGAGCCGACCACCACTGCTCGAGATCGTCGTTCCCGCCTTCAACGAGGAGCGGCGACTTCCTGGGGGGCTCCTGCAGCTGTGCGCGAAGCTTGCCCGCATGCCGTTCCCGACCGCCGTCATCGTGGTCGACAACAACAGCACGGACAGCACCGGCGAGATCGTCAGGACCTGGCCGCGGGGGCCGGTTCCGGTCCGGCTCGTCGAGTGCGCGACTCCCGGTAAGGGTGCCGCCGTCCGTGCGGGGTTGCTCGACACCCGTGCCCCCTTCGTGGGCTTCTGCGATGCCGACATGGCCACCGACCTGAACGCCATCGACGTCGCGTTCGGGCTGCTGCTCTCCGGTGAGCGCGTGGTCGTGGGCTCGCGGGCGCACGCCTTCTCCGACGTCGAGAACCGGCACAGCCGGGTCCGCGAGCTGGGCGCCGTCGGCTTCCGCGCGCTGGCCAGGGTGCTGGTACGCGGGGTGAGCGACACCCAGTGCGGCTTCAAGTTCTTCGACGGCGCGCTCGTCCGCGAGGCCGTCGCCGGGCTGCGTACCTTCGGCTTCGCCTTCGACGTCGAGCTGCTGGCCCGCTGTGTCGCGCTCGGCTCGACCGTGCTGGAGATCCCCGTCAACTGGCGGGACATGCCCGGCTCGCGCTTCTCCCCGGCCAGGCACAGCGCCGGCATCCTGCTGGAGCTGGGCCGGATCTGGCTCAGGCTGCGCGCCGCCCCGAGCCCCGGCGTCAGCCCGAGGTGGGAGCAGCCGCTCGACCCCGTCGGATCTCCGTGAACGTCGCCGTCGTCAACTGGCGTGATCCGTGGCACCCGGCCGCCGGTGGCGCGGAGACGTATGCCTGGGAGATGGCCCGCCGCTTCGCACGCGCCGGCGACCAGGTGTGCTTCGTCACGGCGCGGGCGCCGGGTCAGCGCCGGAAGGAGACCATCGAGGGGGTACGGCTGGCTCGCATGGGCGGGCCGTTCACCGTCTATCCCCTCGTGCTGGTCTGGCTGGTGCTCCGCCGCGGTCTGTTCGACGCGGTGCTCGACTGCCAGAACGGCATCCCGTTCTTCACCCCGCTGGTGCTGTCTCGCCGTACCAAGATCATGTGCGTGGTGCACCATGTGCACGACCGGCAGTTCGACGTGCATCTGCCCCGGTGGCTGGCGGTGTTCGGGCGGTTCCTGGAGGGGCCGGTGTCGCGGTGGACGTACCAGGGGCACGAGAGCGTGGCCGTGTCGCCCTCGACCGTGAGCGCCATGCGCGAGCGGCTCGGCTGGACCGGGCCCATCCACATCGTGCCCAACGGGGTGAACGTCTCCACCAGCGGCGACTTCCCCCGCAGCCGGACGCCGCGGCTGGTCTGCGTCGGCAGGCTGGTCGCGCACAAGCGCGTCGACCTGCTGCTCGACGCGGTGAGCCAGCTCAGGAAGCAGTGGCCGGAGCTCACCGTGGACGTGATCGGCCGGGGCCCGGAGGAGGCGCGGCTGCGCGCCCGGCTCCCGGAGGGCGTCACCATGCACGGCTACCTGCCCGAGGCGGAGAAGGAGCGGCTGATCGCCGCCGCCTGGCTCCAGGTCAACGCCTCGCAGGGCGAGGGCTGGGGGCTGTGCGTGCTGGAGGCCGCCGCGCTCGGCGTGCCGACCGTCGCGTTCGACGTGGACGGGCTCAGAGACGCGGTACGGCACGGCGAGACGGGCTGGCTGGTCCCCGAGGGCCTCGGCAGCACTGGCCTGGCCAAGGGCATCGCCGTGGCCCTCGACGAACTAAACGACACCTATAGCGCGAAATGTCGGGAATGGGCGGGGAAGTTTTGCTGGGACCGGAGCGCGGAACGGCTGGCCGCGCTGGTGCGTGGCCGGGCGGCGGGACCTGGCTGGGAGGAGCCGTGATCGACCGGGTCCGGCACAGGCTCTGGCTGGCGCTGTGCTGCCTGGGCTTCGCCGTGCTGACGTTCACCACCAAGCCGGGCAACGTCATCTCCGACACCAAGCTCGACCTGGCGCTCAACCCGATCGGCTGGCTGGAGCGCGCCGCCCACCTCTGGGACCTCCAGCACTTCGGCCAGCTGCAGAACCAGGTGGCCGGCTACCTGTTCCCGATGGGCCCGTTCTTCGCGCTCGGCGACCTGGCCCACCTGGCGCCCTGGGTGACCCAGCGGCTCTGGCTGACGGTGCTGCTGTGCGTGGCGTTCCTCGGCGTGGAGCGGCTGGGCAGGCAGCTCGGCATCGGCACGCCGGGCACCCGGATCGCCGGCGCGCTGGCGTACGCGCTGGCGCCGCGCACCCTGTCGATCATCGGCGAGATCTCGATCGAGTGGCTGCCCGCCGCGATGCTGCCGTGGATCCTTATCCCGCTGCTCACCGCCACGGAGACGGGCCAGCGGGCCAGGGCGGCGGTCAGATCCGGGCTCGCCGTAGCGCTCTGCGGCGGCGTGAACGCGGTCGCGGTGCTGGCCGTCCTCATCGCCCCGGTGCTCTACATCCTGACCCGGCCGAACCCGGTGCCCCGCTGGCGGATGCTCGGCTGGTGGAGCGGCGCGGTCGCCGTGGCCACCCTGTTCTGGTGGCTGCCGCTGCTGCTCGTGGGCCGCTACGCGTTCTCCTTCCTGCCCTACACCGAGACGGCCTCGACGACCACGCAGGTCACGTCGCTGACGAACGTGCTGCGGGGCGCCTCCGACTGGGTGCGCTACCTGACCGTCGGCGGCGTCGTCGACCAGCCCGCCGGCTACGCGATCGCCACCTCGGCCGTGCTGGTCGTGATCACCGGCCTGCTGGCCGCGCTCGGCCTGGCCGGCCTGGCCCGGCGCGACCTGCCCGCGAAGGGCTTCCTGCTCGTGCTGTTCGTCGTGGGCGTGGCCGCGCTGGTCGCCGGGCACATGAGCGCGCTGGAGCCGGTCGTCGCCGAGCCCGTACGGTGGCTGCTGGACGGGCCGCTCGCGCCGCTGCGCAACCTGCGGAAGTTCGACCCGCTGGTCCGGCTGCCGCTGGCGTTCGGGCTGGCGCACCTGCTGGCCGGGGCCCGGTTGCGGGTGCGCTCGGTGGCCCTGGTGGCCCTGGCCGGGCTCGTGCTGCCCGTCTTCAACCAGGGACTGGGCGCCCCCGGCGACTTCAAGGAGGTGCCGCTCTACTGGCGGCAGGCGGCGGCCTGGGTGAACGAGAACGCCGGGGACGACGGCGTGCTGGTCGTGCCCGGCGCCAAGTTCGGCGAATACCTCTGGGGCCGGCCGATGGACGACCCCATGCAGCCGCTGTTCACCGCCCGCTGGACCACCCGGCAGGTCGCGGCCGCCGGCTCCGTGGGCCTGACCAGGCTGCTCGACGCCATCGACCAGCGGCTCACGGCCGGGTACGGCTCGCCGGGGCTGACCGACGTGCTGCGCAGGATGGGCGTGCGCTACCTGGTCGTCAGGAACGACCTGATGCGGGCGAATCTCCAGGGCGCCTGGCCGTCCCGGATCTACCAGGCGCTGCGCGAGTCGCCGGGCATCACGAAGGTGCGCTCGTTCGGCGGGGAGGTCGGCGACACCGTCACCGACGACGTGATCGAGTCGGTGGACTGGCCGTTCCCCGCGCTGGAGATCTACGAGGTGTCGGGCAGTTCCGACCTGCTCAGCGTGCAGTCGGCGGGCGATGCCGTACAGGTGCGCGGTGGGCCGGACTCCCTGCTCACGATGGGCGACCTCGGGCTGCTCGGCGACAGTCCCGTGCTGGTGAACGACGACGCGGGCAAGCGCGAGACGCCGGCCGTGGTGAGCGACGCGCTGCGGCTGCGTGAGCGGCAGTTCGGTGAGATCCGGTCGAACTGGACGCCCACGCTCACGGCCGACCGGCGCGACGACTTCTCCGGGGTCAAGACGCTCGACCTGCTCGAAGACGGCTGGCTGCGCGACACCGCCACCGCCGAGTACGACGGCATCTCCAGCATCACCGCCTCCTCCTCGGTGGCCGACGCCGACGCGGTGCCCGGCCTCAGCGCCACCGGGCGCAGCCCGTGGGCCGCCATGGACGGCGACTACGAGACCGGCTGGGAGAGCGGCGGCTGGCACCGGCCCCAGGGCGAGTGGCTGCGTGTGGACCTGCCCAGGCGGCGGGTGATCCCCTCGTTCCAGGCGACGTTCACCAACAACGTGCTGCTCGGGCAGTCGGTCAAGCGCGTGGCCGTGGAGACCGAGGGCGGCCGGATCGAGCAGGACGTCCAGCGGACCAACAGCCCGCAGAAGCTGCGCGTCCCGCCCGGCGCGACGAGCTGGCTGCGCGTCCGGATCCTGGCCACGTACAACGCCAACTGGAGCTTCGTGCAGCGGGTGGGCATCACCGAGCTCACCATCCCCGGCGTCCTGCCCGGGCGGACGATCCGGCTGCCCGGCGAGGGCGGCGACGCCTTCGTGATGGACCGGGGGCTCGACTCCCGCCCCTGGTGCATGCGGAACCAGAGCCGCTGGATCTGCAACCCGCTGCTGGCCAGGCCGGGCGAGGAAGGCGCCGGATTCGACCGGACTTTTACCGTTAAGCAGGGACAGAAGGCCGCAGTACGCGGCTCCGCCGTCCTGCGGGACGCGAAGCTCGTCGACCGCTTCACCCGGTTCGGCGATGGACTGACCACGGTGACCGGCTCGTCGCAGGCGAGCAAGGACGCGGTCTCCGCGCCGAGGTCGGCGTTCGACGCCGACGCGGCCACCACCTGGCTCCCGGCCGCCGGCGACCCCGAGCCCACGCTCACGCTCGGCTGGAAGGCCAGGCGCGTGCTCTCCCGGATCCAGATCGCCCGCCCCGGCGGCGACAAGCAGCCGCTCGACGTGGTCCTGACCGGCGACAAGGGCGTCGTGCGCAGCGGCCGGGTGGACGCCAACGGCTACCTGAGCTTCAAGGCGCTCGCCACGACCCGGCTCAAGCTGCGCTTCTATGCCGCCTCCAGGCGGCTGCAGGTCACCGAGCTGGTGATCCCCGGCGTCCAGCCGGCCGGCAGGCCGGAGGGCGTGCCGTTCCGGCTGGCCTGCGGACAGGGACCGAATCTGCAGGTCAACGGTGTGACCGTGGCGACCAAGGTGACCGGCACCTTCGCCGACCTGCTCGAACAGCGGCCGGTGAGGTTCACCGGCTGCTCGAAGGCCGCCCTCACGACCGGCGACAACCGGGTCAGGGCCGCCGGCTGGGACCCGTTCGCGGTGGAGAACCTGGTGATCGGCGCGCTCCCCGCCGAGCCGCCGGCCGTGGAGGGCGCGGCGGTCGCGGGCTCGTGGACGTCGTCGGCGCGCGAGGCGAAGGTGACCGCGCCGAAGGACGCCTTCCTCGTCGTCAACGAGAACTACAACGCGGGCTGGCGCGCCGAGCTCGACGGCAAGGAGCTGCGGCCGGTCCGGATCGACGGCTGGAAGCAGGCGTGGGAGCTGCCCGCCGGCACGTCGGGGACCGTCCGCATGGAGTACGTGCCCGACCGGCCCTACTGGCTAGCGCTCGCCGTGGGGCTGGCCGGGATCGCCCTGCTCACCCTGCTCGCCCTGGTGCTGCGCGGGCCGCGTCCCGAACACGTCAGGGCGACCGCCTTCGCCGGTGAGTCGCGGCTGTCCCGCTGGCGGGTCCCGTACGTGATCGTGCTGGGGCTGGCCTTCGGCGGCTGGGTGGCGGACTGGCCGGGCATGCTCGCGGTCCTGGCCGCAGTCGTGGCGGTGCTGCAGCTGCGGGCCCGGCGGCCGGCGGTCGTGCACTGGGGAGCGGGCTGGCTGTTCGGCGCGGCTACGGTGGCGCTGGCGGCGGCCATGGCGCTGCGGGACCGCGGAGTGGACGTCGGGCCGTTGATGGATCAGGTGCCGCAGCTCGTGGCCTGCGCGGCCATGGGCGTGCTCTTCGGGCAGCTCGTCACTGAGCAGGAGCCACCGGCTCCCGAGCCGGAGCCGACGAAGGCGGAGCAGCCGCTGGCCGACGCCCGGCTAGCCTGAGCGCGTTCTCCTCGACGAGGTGATAGCTGGCGGCGCTGATCAGGAGTGAGGCGATGAACGTCAGGATCGCGACCTTCACGAAGTCGCCGGTGAACGGCTGGTCGCCGGTGATCTTGTAGTAGAGGGTGATCACCGGCGCGTGCCACAGGAAGAAGCTGTACGAGATACGGCCCAGGTAGGCCGTGACCGGGTTGCCCAGCACGCGGTGCCGCAGCGAGTCGTGCCTTGCGGCGAGCGCGAACGGCGCGATCACCAGGACGGCCACCGACGTCTCCAGGATCATCCGCCAGAGCGACTGCGACAGCGTGGGCAGCGTGAGCGTACGCGGGCCGGCCAGTTCGGTGCTCAGCACCGCGTACAGCAGCAGCGCCAGCACCAGGAGCTGCGGCGCCAGCGCGTCGACCACCTTGCTCTCCTTGATCCACACCGACAGCACGGCCATGGCCATGCCGGCGGCGAAGTAGATCAGGTGATGCGGCAGCCAGAGCGCCAGCTGCGGCTGGTCGTAGCCGTGCGAGACGACCACGCTGGTCAGCGAGACCACCGGCAGCACGGCGATGCCCGCGAGCAGCCTGACCGGCCGGTTGCCGCCGCGCGCCCAGCCGTGCAGGGCCCAGGCGAGCACCGGCAGCAGCAGGTAGAACGCCATCTCGATCGGCATCGTCCACATCTGGTAGAGGCCGTCGGGGGCGCGGTTCTGCTCGGTGTAGTTCTGCAGCAGCAACAGCCACTTGGCCCAGCCGGTCCAGTCGAGCGAACTCCACGCCCACAGGGCCAGCGCCGTGACCAGCCAGTAGGCGGGCAGGACGCGGACCACCCGGCGCCAGAGGTAGCGCCCCGGCCTCGGACGTGGCGTGTCCTCGATGACCGCGCGGGCCCACGGGCGGTAGAGCAGCAGGCCCGACAGCAGGAAGAAGATGGGCACGGCGATGCCCAGCCGGGTGGTCATCCAGGCGAACATGCCCTCGCGGTAGATGATCCCGGTGTTGCCACCGACGTGCAGCACCCAGACGCCGAGCGCGGCCAGCGCGCGGATGCCGTCCAGCGCGGCGTCCCTGCCCGTCAGCGGGTCCTTCGCAGGAGTTCGTACGGCACTCATGGGCGTTTCCTGAGCACGAGGACCAGGTTCCACGTCGCGAACTCCCTGACGATCGGCACCTTCAGCATCGGCCGCCACCACCAGGGCAGGTAGCGGGGCAGCACGTCGACCAGGTCGGCGTCGGTACGGGTCCGCGCCCAGCGCAGCCCGTCGGCCACCGACACCGGATAGAGGCTCTCGCCAAAACGGTTCTTGGGCGGCTTGCCGTGCTTGTCCTCATATTTCCGGGCGGCCCGGTCACCTCCCAGGTAGTGCCAGGGCGAGGTCTCGTGACCGCCCCACGGGGAGAGCCAGTTCGTGTACGCGAGGAAGATCAGGCCGCCGGGCCGCGTGACGCGCGTCATCTCGGCCGCCATGCGCCACGGGTCTGGAACGTGTTCCAGCACGTTGGACGAGAAGCACACGTCGAAGGAGTCGTCGGCGAGCGGCAGGTCCAGCGCGCTGCCGAGCACACCGCCGCCGGGCGTGCCCTGCCCGGCCAGCTCACCGGCGTCGACGTCCACGCACAGGCAGCGGGCGCCGTCACGCCTGAAGGCGTCGGCGAAGTAGCCCGGCCCGCCCCCCACGTCGAGCACGGTCTTGTCGGCCAGCGGGACGTAGTGCCGGAGTTGCGCGGTGGTGTCGGCGGCCAGTGTGGCGTAGTAGGCGCTCGGCGTGGTCTGCTCGGACCGGAACGCGCGGAAGAGCCGGATGGATCTGGCCAGATCGGCGCGCATGCTCGCGGCTCCCGGGGGGTCGACGGGCTACCACAATAGAACGAAGCTCTGTCCGAGGCGAGACCGATGAGGGGGCGGCGCGGTAACATCCCGCTCTGACCGGCTTCATCGTAGAACCTGTTCCGATTCGTTATGCGAAGGTAGCTGCAGCGATCTGTCATCGAATGCTACTTTCCAGTAGCGATCATGTTGCGGGTATGTCACACCCGCGGCTGATGTCCGGGGGGACAAGTAACCGGTTCTCGTATCCCTCGACCGCCAGGAGGATCCAGAATGCGACGCACACCTGTACTCGTTCTCGTTGCCGTCGGGGCATTTCTGGTGGTACTCGCGGGCATGGTCCGCTTCTGGGCGGCGGACAAGATCATCGCCGCTCCCGCGGCCCAGTACAGCGTCACCAAGCTGCAGGCTCCGGGCGCCCAGTACTTCTCCATCGCCGACGGCAAGGTGCTGACCGCGGACCTCAGCATGCTCGTCACGACCCGTGGCGACGTCAAGGAGGCCACGGACAACCGGGTGGTCTGGGACCAGTTCACCGTGGTGGACGACGTCACCAACAGCAAGCCGCAGATCAGCCTGTCGGAGCGGCGCAGCGCCTTCGACCGGCGCACCGGGGTGGGCGTCAACTGCTGCGGGGTCAGCGTCGACAAGGAGCCGGTGAAGCTGGAGGGGCAGATCTACCTGTTCCCGTTCGGCACCGAGAAGAAGACGTACCAGGTCTTCAACCAGACGGCCAAGAAGGCGTTCGACACCACCTTCGTCGGTGAGGACACCGTCAACGGGCTGCCGGTCTACAAGTTCCAGCAGGTCGTCCCGCCCACGAAGGTCGCCACGCTGACCGCCCCCGGCTCGATGTTCGGCGTGACCCAGTCGGGCGACATCCAGCTCGACCGCTGGTACGAGGGCACCGACACCTACTGGGTCGAGCCCAACAGCGGCGCCCCGGTCAAGCAGGAAGTGCGGCGCAACGAGACGCTCAAGACCCAGGACGGCGTCGAGCGCGCCAAGGCCCTGGTCGCCACCGCCTCGTTCACCCCGCAGACCATCACCGAGATGGTGCGTACCGCGACCGACGCCAAGAACCAGATCACGCTGCTGAAGACCACGATCCCGATCATCCTGGTGGTGCTCGGGGTGGTCGCGCTGGCCCTCGCGGTCATCCTCGGCCGCCGGCGCCGCGAGAGCGAGTAGCCCACTTACTCCTGACAGAGGGCGCCCCTGATCAACGGGGGCGCCCTCGTTCGTTTGTACGACCGACGAAAAGTTCTAGTACTAGAACACGTTGCAGTTTCTTCGCCACCGGTCGTATTGTCGGGCCCATGCGGACACGTGTGACGGACATGTTCGGAATCGAGCTCCCGATCTTCGCCTTCAGCCACTGCCGGGACGTGGTCGCCGCGGTCAGCAAGGCCGGCGGCATGGGCGTACTGGGAGCCCTCTACTTCACCCCCGAAGAGCTCGAGATGGAGCTCAAATGGATCGATGACCACGTCGACGGCCACCCGTACGGCGTCGACGTGGTCATGCCCGCCTCCTACGAGGGCGCCGACTTCGCGCCCGAGGAGCTGGTGGGCCGCCTGCAGACGATGATTCCCGAAGGTCACCGGAAGTTCGTCGAGGATCTCCTGGCCGGACACGGCGTTCCCGCCCTGTCGTCGGACGCCGACGCGGGCAAGGTCCTGCTCGGCTGGACGGACGCCACCGCCCGTCCGCAGGTGGAGGTGGCGCTGCGGCACCCGATCGCCCTGCTGGCCAACGCGCTGGGCCCGCCGCCCGCGGACGTGGTGGAGCTGGCCCACTCGCACGGCGTCAAGGTCGCCGCCCTCGCCTCCACCCCGCGCCACGCGCTCAAGCAGGTCGAGGTCGGCGTGGACGTCGTGGTGGCGCAGGGTACGGAGGCCGGCGGGCACACCGGCGAGATCTCCACCATGGTGCTGATCCCTCAGGTGGTGGACGCGGTGGACGTGCCCGTCCTGGCGGCGGGCGGCATCGGCAACGGCCGCCAGATGGCCGCCGGCATGGCCCTGGGCGCCGAGGGCGTCTGGACCGGCTCGCTCTGGCTCACGGTGGAGGAGGCCGACACCCCCGAGATGGCCAAGCAGCGCATCCTGGCGGCCACCTCACGCGACACCGTCCGCTCCCGCAGCTGGACGGGCAAGCCGGCCAGGCTGCTCAAGAACGAGTGGACGGACGCCTGGGAGTCGCAGGAGTCGCCGGGGACGCTGCCGATGCCGCTGCAGTTCATGCTGGTGTCGGACGCGCTGCGACGCATCGGCCGCTCGGACGCCGCCGAACTGGCCACCTTCCCGGCCGGCCAGATCATCGGCATCACCAACCAGGTCCGGTCCACACGCGACGTCATGTACGCGCTGATGGAGGAGTACGCGGAGGCCATGGAACGCCTCGGCCGCATCACCGGCGACTGATGATCGTGCGCGAGGTAGCGGGCGCGGTCCCGCTACCTCGCACGCCCTCTTGCTCAGTGCCCCTTGTAGACGGCGGGTCGCTTCTCCTTGAAGGCGCGGGCGCCCTCGCGGGCGTCCTGGGAGCCGATCACCGGCCAGCCGATCTCGTCCGACACCTTGAGCGCCTCCGGCTCCGACAGATCGAGGGTCTCCCGGTACGTACGCAGGATCGCCTGTACGGCGAGCGGGCCCGAGGCGGCGATGTCGTCCGCGATCTCCCGTGCCACCGTCAACGCCTGACCATCCGGTACGACCCGATTGACCAGCCCCATGGACAGCGCCTCCGCCGCGGTGATGGCGCGGCCGGTGAGCAGCAGGTCCATGGCGTGGCAGTAGGCGATCTGCCGGGGCAGGCGGATCGCGCTGCCGCCCATGGGGAACAACGCCCGCTTCGCCTCGAACAGCCCGAGCGTCGACGACTCCGCCACCACCCGCAGATCGGTGCCGACCAGCAGCTCGGTGCCGCCCGCCACCGCGTAGCCCTCGACCGCCGACACGATCGGCTTGGTCGGCAGGTCCTCGCGCAGCAGGCCCTTCCAGTGGAAGTTGGGAATCTGGGCGGCGCGGGCCTGCACCTCGGCGTCCGTCGAGGGCTGTCCCATGGCCTTGAGGTCGGCGCCGGCGCAGAAGGTGCCCGCCGCGCCCGTGAGGATGGCGGCCCTGACCTCCGGCTCGGCCGACACGTACGCCCAGGCCGAGGCCAGGCCGATCAGCATGTCGGAGGAGAGTGCGTTGCGGGCCTCCGGCCGGTTCATGGTGACGATCACGACGTGGCCGTCGCGTTCGACCTGGCAGTGGGGGGTGCTGATCGGCAGGAGCTCCACGGACGCCTCCAGGTAACGAATCAAGCGCTTGTTAGGCAGCGATCCTACCGCGTGGAGAGCGGGCGGACGAAGATGACGGCAGGACCTCGATCAAGCGCTTGCTACAGCTTGGACGCCGGGATACGCTGCCCAGGCAAAACGAGAACAAGTTCTTGTTTATCGGGGCCTCGGACCACCTGAAGAGGAGTTTCGATGGGCACGCTCGGTTTCTGGCGGCTGGCGCAGGCGGATCCGGACTGGATCGCGTCCGTCGATCCCGACGGTACGGAACACCGTGCCGGCGACCTGCTGGCCCGGTCGAACCGGCTGGTGCACGGCCTGCGCGAGCTCGGGCTGAAGCCGGGAGACGGCATCTGCGGCCTCGTGCCGAACGGTGTGGACGGGCTCGTCCTCTACCTGGCCGCGTTACAGGCCGGCTGGTACTACACACCGATCAACTGGCACCTGACCGGACCCGAGATCGCCTACATCGTGGCCGACAGCGAGGCCCAGGCGTTCTTCGTGGACGCCAGGTACGCGGTCGAGGGAGTCAGGGCCGCCGAGGCCATCGCGGCCGAGCGGCGCTTCGCCGTACAGGATGCCGATATCCCGGGGTTCCGGCCGATCAGTGAGCTGACCGCCGGGCAGCCGGACACCGCGCCTCCCGACCGTACGGCCGGGCTGACCATGCACTACACCTCGGGTACGACCGGCAAGCCCAAGGGCGTCCGGCGGCCGCTGAACGGGCTCGACCCGGACGACGCCGCCGAGATGCTGTCGTTCCTGCCGGGCCTGTTCGGCATCACCCGGGGCCGGCCGAACGCGCACCTGATCACCTCGCCGAACTACCACACCGCCGTCACGCAGTTCGGCGGTACGGCCCTGCACATGGGCCACACGCTCGTCTACATGGACAAGTGGGACGCCGAGGAGATGCTCCGCCTCTGCGAGAAGTACCAGGTCACCAACTCGCACATGGTGCCCACGCACTTCAAGCGCCTCCTCGCACTGCCCGAGGAGACCCGCCACAAGTACGACCTGTCCTCGCTCAAGTGGATGATCCACGCGGCCGCCCCCTGTCCGGTGCCGGTGAAATGGGCGATGTTCGAGTGGTGGGGCGACTGCGTCTACGAGTACTACGCGGCCACCGAGGGCGGCGGCACCCTGGCCACGCCGGAGGGCTGGAAGGCGCACCCGGGCACGGTCGGCTCGGCCTGGCCGATCAGCGAGCTGCTCATCGTGGACGACGCGGGCGAACCCGTGCCGACCCGAACCCCCGGGACGATCTACATGAAGATGCTCGGCACCGGGTTCGAGTACAAGGGCGACCCCGAAAAGACCGCCGCGAACCGGCTCAAGGAGTACTTCACGGTCGGCGACATCGGCTACCTGGACGAGGACGGTTTCCTCTACCTGTGCGACCGCAAGGCCGACATGATCATCTCGGGCGGCGCGAACATCTACCCCGCCGAGATCGAGAACGAGATCATGATCCACCCCAAGGTCGCGGACGTGGCGGTGTTCGGCATCCCGGACGACGACTGGGGCGAGCAGATCAAGGCCATCGTCGAGCCCGCGCCGGGTTCGGCGCCCGGCCCCGAGCTCGCGGCCGAGATCCTCGCCTCGCTGGAAGGCCGCCTGGCCCGGATGAAGTGGCCCAGGTCGATCGACTTCATCGAGGAGATGCCCCGCGAGCCCAACGGCAAGCTGCTCAAACGCAAACTCCGCGCACCCTACTGGGAGGGACACGACCGTGCCATCTGAACCGCTGGTGGCGGAGCACATACTGGAGTTCCCCGGCGGATACATGCGCACGACCGGGCCGGTGATCGGGCGGTTCCTGACCGAGCTGCGCGCCGGCCGGATCGTCGGCGTGCGGACCCCCGAGGGCAAGGTGCTGGTGCCGCCGCTGGAGTACGACCCCGCGAGCGGCGAGGCGGTCACGGACGAGTTCGTCGAGGTCGGGCCCGCCGGGACGGTGACCGCGTGGGCATGGGTGGACGAGCCGCGCGACAGCCACCCGCTCGACCGGCCGTTCGCCTGGGCGATGATCAAGCTCGACGGCGCGGACACCGCGCTGGTGCACGCGGTCGACGCGGGCAACGCCAAGGCGGTGCAGATCGGCACCCGCGTGTGGCCCGTCTGGCGGACCGAGCGCACCGGTCACATCAGCGACATCTCCTACTTCGCGCCGGAAGTCACGAAGATCGTGTCCAATGTGCGGGCCGACTACCGGCTGCAGGTCGGCGGCGGGCTGCTGACCTTCCTGGAAGGCGTCGAGCGCGGCGTGTTCCTCGGCGGCCGGTGTCCGACCTGCGACAAGGTGTACGTCCCGTACCGCGTCTTCTGTCCCCAATGCGGCGGCCCGATCGGCGACCAGCTCGAACTACCCGACACCGGCACGATCACCACGTACGCCATCAACAACCTGCCCGACCCGCGCGCCCCCGAAGTGCCCTTCGTGTCGGCGTACATCCTGCTCGACGGGGCGGACATCCCTATGATCGCGCTCGTCGGCGGCGTCCCGGCGCACGAGGTGCGGCAGGGCATGCGGGTCAAGGCCGAATGGGTGCCCGAGGACGAACGGACGAAGTCGATGGCCAACGTCCGATGGTTCGCCCCCACCGGCGAGCCGGATGTGGAGCTCTGATGCGTGAAGTAGCCGTTGTCGCGTTCGCCCAGACCCGCCATACCGACCATGACGGCGGCCTGAGCGAACCCGAGCTCATCCTGCCCGTCATCAACGAGGTCAAGGAGCTGACCGGGCTGAAGAGGTTCGGCTTCACCTGCTCCGGTAGCTGCGACTACCTCGCGGGCGCGCCGTTCTCGTTCGTCTCCGCGCTCGACGCGCTCGGCGCCTGGCCGCCGATCTCCGAGAGCCACGTGGAGATGGACGCCGCCTGGGCGCTGTACGAGGCATGGGTACGCCTCCAGCACGGCGACGTCGACTCCGCCCTGGTGTACGGCTTCGGCAAGTCGTCACTCGGCGACCTGCGCACGATCATGACGCTCCAGCTGGATCCCTACTACCTGGCACCGCTCGGCCTCGACCAGCTCTCCTTCGCCGCCCTGCAGGCCAGCGCCGCCGGCGCCGACCGGAAAGAGCTCGACGAGATCGTCCGGCGCAGCCGGGCCGACGGCCGGGCCAACCCGTACGCGTTCGACCTGCCCGAGGACGTCACCGACGAGTACGCGGTCGAGCCGATCAGGAAGTCGGACGTCGCCCCCATCACGGACGGCGCGGCGGCGATCGTCCTGGCGGCCGGGGACCTGGCCAGGGAGCTGTGCGCCAAACCCGCCTACATCAGGGGCATCGCGCACCGTATAGAGCCGCATTACCTGGGTATGCGGGACCTGGCCCGGTCGGCCTCCGCGGCCGATGCCGCTCGTGCCGCGGGGGTCGGCAAGGGTCCCGTCGAGGTGGCCGAGCTGCACACCCAGTTCGCCCACGAGGAGCCGATCCTGCGCCGGGCGCTGGAGCTCCCCGACGGCACGGTGATCAACCCGTCCGGCGGCCCGCTGGCCGCCAACCCGGTCATGGCCACCGGCCTCATCCGCATCGGCGAGGCGGCCCGGCGCATCCACGACGGCACGGCCGCCCGCACGGTCGGCCACGCCGCCGGCGGCCCCTGCCTGCAGCACAACCTCGTGACCGTCCTGGAGGCATGAGAAATGGGCAACAGGTGTGCCGTGATAGGCGTCGGCCAGACGTACTACACGACCAAGCGCAGGGACGTGTCGATCGCCGGACTGGTCCGCGAGGCGGCCGTCAGGGCGCTGGACGACGCCGGACTGACGTTCAAGGACATCGACGCGGTCGTCATCGGCAAGGCGCCCGACCTGTTCGAGGGCGTGATGATGCCCGAGGCGTACCTGGCCGACGCGCTCGGCGCGGCCGGGAAGCCGATGATGCGCGTGCACACCGCGGGCAGCGTCGGCGGCTCCACGGCCCTGGTCGGCGCGAGCCTCGTCCAGGGCGGCGTGCACGACCGGGTGCTGGTCGTGGCGTTCGAGAAGCAGTCGGAGTCCAACGCCACCTGGGCGCTCTCCACCCACCTGCCGTTCAGCGCGTCGCTGGTGGTCGGGGCCGGCGGCTACTTCGCGCCGCACATCAGGGAGTACATCCGCAGAACCGGCGCGCCCGAGCACATCGGCACGCTGGTCGCGGTCAAGGACCGGCTGAACGCCCTCAAGAACCCCTACGCCCACCTGAAGATCCCCGGCATCGACCGGCGGATGGTCGAGTCGACGCCGATGCTGTGGGAGCCGATCCGCTACCTGGACACCTGCCCGTCCAGCGACGGCGCCTGCGCCATGGTCCTGTCGTCGGAGTCGGCGGTCACCGGCACCCCCGCCTGGCTGCACGGTACGGCCATGAGGTCCGAGCCGATCTTCCGCGCCGGGCGCGACACGGTCAGCCCGCAAGCGGGCAAGGACTGCGCCGCCGACGTCTACCGGCAGGCGGGCATCACCGACCCGCGCCGCCAGATCGACGTGGCCGAGGTGTACGTGCCGTTCTCCTGGTACGAGCCGATGTGGCTGGAGAACCTCGGCTTCGCGGCCGAAGGCGAGGGCTGGAAGCTCACCGAATCGGGAGCCACCGCCCTCGACGGCGACATCCCGTGGAACGCCTCCGGCGGGGTGCTGTCCAGCAACCCCATCGGGGCGTCGGGACTGATCAGGTTCGCCGAGGCCGCGCTCCAGGTACGCGGCATGGCGGGGGAGCACCAGGTGGACAGCGCCAGGCTGGCGCTCGGCCACGCGTATGGCGGGGGAGCCCAGTTCTTCGCGATGTGGATCGTCGGACGGGAGAAGCCCTGATGGAGTTCAACCACGCTGACCTGTTCGAGGGCATCGCGGACGCGATCGGCGACCGGGTGGCCGTCGTCTGCGACACCGAGCGCCGCACCTACGCCGAACTGGACGCCGAGGCCAACCGCATCGCCCACTACCTGCTGGAGCTCGGCATCCAGCCTGGCCAGCACGTCGGGCTGCACCTGTACAACAGCATCGAGTACATCGCCGGGATGCTCGCCGCGCTGAAGATCCGCGCGGTGCCGATCAACGTCAACTACCGCTACGTCGAGTCCGAGCTGCTCTACCTCTACCGGGACTCCGACATCCGGGCGCTGATCTACGACGTGGAGTTCGACGCGCGGGTCGCGGCGGTCGCGGGCGAGGCGCCCCTGCTGAAGCACCTGATCTCGGTCGGCGGTCAGTCGTCCGTCGCGAGCGCCGTGCCGTACACCGAGGCCATGAAGCGCGGCGCGCCCTCGCGCGGCTTCGAGCCGCGCTCCGGGCAGGACGTCTACATCATCTACACCGGCGGTACGACCGGCATGCCCAAGGGCGCGATGTGGCACGTCGAGGACCTGTTCATGGCCTTCGGCGGCGGCAACCCGTACGGCGAGCCGCTCGCGACGCCGCAGGCGGTGGTCGACCAGGCGGCCGAGAAGGAGCCCATGGTCATGATGGCGGCCGCGCCGCTGATGCACGGGGCCGCGCAGATGGGCACGTTCATCAGCTGGTGGATGGGCTCGACCGTGGTCTACGTGCGCCGGTTCGACGCCGACACGGTGTGGCGGTCGGTCGGGCGCGAACGCGTGGCCACGATCAGCATCACCGGCGACGCCATGGCCAGGCCCATGGCGGAGGCGATGGAGAGCGGCGACTACGACGTGTCCTCGCTCATCGTGATCAGCTCGACCGGCGCCATCCTCACCGGATCCGTGCGCGACCGGCTCCAGCGGGCCCTGCCGAACATCATGATCCTGGACAACTTCGGCTCCACGGAGTCCGGCTTCACCGCCTCGGGCGTGGCGGGCTCCTCGCCCGAGAAGGGGCTGCGCTACCAGCCGAACGCCACAGCCGGACTCGCCGTGCTCGACGAGAAGCTGCGGCCCGTCGAGCCGGGCTCGGGCGAGCTGGGCACGGTGGCCAAGTCGGGGCGGGTCGCCTTCGGCTACTACAACGACCCGGAGAAGACCGCCCGTACGGTCGTCACCGACGCCGAGGGCACCCGGTGGCTGCTGACCGGCGACCTGGCCAGCGTCGACGCCGACGGCACCGTGAACGTGTTCGGGCGCGGGTCGCAGTGCATCAACACCGGTGGCGAGAAGGTGTTCCCCGAAGAGGTGGAGGCGGTGCTCAAGGGGCACGAGGCGGTCTTCGACGCGGTGGTGACCGGGGTCCCGGACGAGCGGTGGGGCAACCGGGTGGCGGCCGTGATCGAGGCGCGCGAGGGGGCCGGGGTGACGGCGGACGAACTGGACGCGCACTGCCGGCAGCACTTGTCGGGGTACAAGGTGCCTCGTACGTACGTGTTCGTCGACGAGATGGTCCGCTCACCGGCGGGCAAAGCCGACTACCGGTGGGCCCGCACACAGGCGGAATCCGCCGGCGCGTGACCTTTGAGCTCAGCGGCTCGTGTCGCGGGCGTGGAGTGCTGGGTCAGCGGCTCGTGTAGTGGCGTAGGTCGGCTTCGACCTGGGCCGCTTCGTCGGCGTGGCCTGCCCGCTTCAGCAGCTCCAGCCGGCCGCGCAGTACGTCGCCCAGCATGGCGCCCAGATCCCCGTCGTGCAGGGCCCCGTCGCCGGTGCTGTCGCGGGTCAGCAGCAGCCCGCGTAACAATTGGTCGGCCGTGCGCAGCGCGTCCTCCGCCGCCTCGTGGTGGCCCAGCTCCGTTCGGCAGAAGCCGAGCCGGGCGTGGGCCACGGCGCTGAGCAGATCGTCCTCGATCACCTGGGTACCCCGATGCAGCACGACGCTGGCCTCCAGCCCCCGCCCCGCCGCGATCAGCGCGTCCCCGAGCATGAGCATCCCCTTGCCCAGCCGACCCATCAGAACCGGGTCGCCGGCCGCGGAACGCTCCAGCGCCGCCACCGCCTCACCCAACGGCCGCACCGAGTCGGCGTGCCTGTCCTGCAGGGCGAGGGCGGCACCCAGCGACAGCCCGGCCAAGGCCCGCCCGGTATGCACCCCGGCCGCATCGCCCCCCTCGGCCAGCAGTTCGTCGTAGACGGCGACGGCCTCCCTGGCCCTGGCCTCCGCCTCGGGCCCGTCGTCCAGCTTGAGCAGGGGCAGCAGCTCGGCGCTCCGCGTGAGCGAGTCGGCGAGCACGGTCCGATAGGTCAGGTCGTCCCGCCCTGCCTGGCGATGGCGATGAGCTCCTCGACCAGCGGGTGGGCCTGTTCGAGCTGGCCGAGCAGCAGATGGCACCGGACGAGCCGCTGCCGGGCGAGGGCTTGGTCGACGGCGTGCGCCGGGCCGGCCGCGTAGCCTTCGACGGCGATCCTGGCGTAGCCGATGGCCTCGTCCGTCCTGCCGTCCGCCAGCAGACCGTCCACCAGCGCCGTCGCCGCCTCGGCCGCCGGCAGCAGCACCATCCCCCGCAGCCGAGCGGCCCTCGCCTGGACCGGCGGCAACGCGACCCGCGTCCCGGCTGGACCGGTCAAGGCCCGCTCCTGCACGGTCATGGCTCGGTCCTGCTCGGCCTGTGACCAGGCGATGGCCTCCAGCGCGTCGCGCGGCCGATCGAGCGCCGCCAAGGTCGCGCCCAGCACCGCGTACGTCATGGCCGCGACGACCGGCTCGTCCAGCTCGTCACAGAGATCGGCGGCCCGCTCGACCTGAGCCAGAGCCTCAACGGCCCGATCCCGCCCGAGCAACGCACCGGCGTGGACACACAGGGACCGCACCAGCATGCCGCGTCCTTCGTCCTCGACGGCGTCGCCCAGCAGGTCGATGGCCTGCTCGACGGCAGCCGTCCCGGGCCGCCCCAACTCGTACTCCAGATCTCCCAGCACCCCCAGCGCGAGCCCGAGCCGACCCCGATACCGATCGGGATGGACCGCGGCCAACCCCTGGAACACCCGAACACCCAACTCCGCCCCCGCGACGGCCACCTCGCTGTCACCCTCCGCCATCGCTCCACGGACGAGGCACTCACCCAGAGCCTCGTACGCCACACCTGGCGCCCACTCCAGCTCACCGGCGGCCATCTCAAGCGCCTCGACAGCGGAGACCAGATACGGCACAGCCTCCTGTTCGTACGGAGTAGCGGCGGCGAAGATCTCGGCCGCCTCCGCCGCAGCCGCTTGGGCCTCGCTCACCCTGCCCGCCGCCACCAGCCACACCGCCGCCTCGGCCAGCGCACCGGCCAGGGCGATCCGGTCGTCACCGGCACGCAGGTGCTCGACCCGGAGCTCGGCCAGCGTCGCCTCCAAACCGCAAGCCCCCGCAGACCGCTCCAGGCGGCGGGACCCCTCCCGCCGCAACCCCAGCGCGGCCACGGCAGCCGCTGTCTCCGGGTCCCCGTGCAGCGACCGGAGCACGGCATCAAGCCGGTCACCGAGAAGAGACTGGACACCGAGCCGCGAGGACGGCTCCGCCAGTAGCTCGCCGAGCCGGCCGGTGACCAGCGACCGCAGCGCCGACCGTACGGCAGGCCGCTCGCTCGACAGCCGTAAGACGTCGAGCATCCGCACCAGGTGCCCGGCCGTCCTGGCGGGATGGTCGTACACGGCCAGCACCAGCGCGGCGAGGCCCTCGGTCTCGTCCAGGAACTGCTCAGCCACGACCTCCGGCCCCAAAGGCGCCAGCCCAGCCTCGGAGGTGCCTGGGAAAAGCCTGGTCAACCAGTCGCCCAGGGCCAGTCGGCGGTCGTGTGCCTCAGGGACCGCGGACAGCAGTTCGCGCAGCTCCTCGCGGTCAGGCGTGGTGAGCGTGACCAGGGCCACCGCCTGCCGGGCCGTCGCGGCGTCCACCGGCTCGTGCCCGTCCGGCCATACCGTCATCCACTGTTCCAGCTCGTACATCAGAAACCGGCTGAGCAACTCCCCATCCGCCGCGACGTCGTCCCCACGCAGCCGCATCAAGGCGGCCAGCTGTAAGCGCAGCGGATCGTCATACCCCGGATCGCCGACATCGGGCAGAACGGCCCGGGGCGGTGCGAACGCCCGCATGGCCGCCGCCGCGTGCGCGACCCGCTCGGCGGCCGTCAGTGGACGGCGGCCGAGTTGAACGGTGATGGTGTTCAGCCCCTCCGGCAAGGGGCCTCGCCACCACTCGCCGTCGGTGGATTCGCGGGTGAGCAGCAGGATCCTGACCCGGGGACGGTCCTGCCGGCCGGACAGGTGCCGGACGAGCTCGCCGATGGCCGCCGCCGACGGCTCCGGGTGGTCGAGAGCGAGGAGCGTGGGGCGGAGTACGTCGAGGCCGGTGGCGCGGTGCGGGTCGGGCAGGAAACCGGCGTCCCATCCGGCTTCGGTGAGCTCGGTGCAGAGTTCGCCGGCCAGCCGGGTCTTGCCCGTGCCGCCCGCGCCCGTCAGCACCGCGATCGACAGAGGGCTCGGGTCGTCGGCCCAGGTTCGCAGGGCCGCCCGTTCCTCGTCGCGGCCCAGGAAGGGGACGACCGCGTGGTTCGGCGTCAGCAGCGGCCAGTCGGGGCAGTCGGGCGGCAGCGGTTCGCGGGCGGGCAGCAGCAGGCTCGACAGGGGGAGCAGGCCGTCGTGACCTGCGTGAACCTCGACGACGCGCTCGGCCCCGAGGCAGTGCGGTGGCCTGTCCATGGGGTCCGCCTAGTCGCTACGTCCCGATGTGTCGTCCTCGACGAGGGTGCCACCACTATCGCATCAGGGATCGCCCCCGGGCAGGAGATTGCCCCGCTTGCTAGGCCTTCTCGCCCGTGAGCAGGGCCGCCAGGCCGAGGTAGACGAGGCCGCTGCCGATGTCGAGGCGGCGCCGCGCCCGCGTGGAGCGGCGGACCCGGCCGGCCAGGGCCGAGGAGAGCAGGGCGTACGTGCCGTCGGTGGTCATGCCGAGCGCCATCCACAGCAGTCCGAGCACCAGGATCTGCGGCGCGATCGGACCCGCCGCCGGGTCCGTGAACTGCGGCAGGAACGCCAGGAAGAAGATGGCCGTCTTGGGGTTGAGCACGTTGACCACGAACCCCTCCCAGAACATCCGCCGCCTGGAGTGCACCTCCACCTCGGCGACCTCCTCGGCGGGAGCCCGGGTCATCAGCTTGCGCACCCCGAGCCAGACCAGGTAGGCGACGCCTCCGTACTTGATCACGGTGAACGCCGTGGCCGAGGCGGCCACCAGCGCGCTGATGCCCAGCGCCGCGGCGACCACGTGCACCACCGAGCCCGTGTGGACGCCGAGCACCGAGACCAGGCCGGCCGACCTGCCTTGCGCGACGCTCCTGGTGACGATGAACAGAACCGCGGGACCCGGCACCAGAAGGAGGGCGAGAGTGGCCGCGCAGAAGAGAGCGAGCGTCGCGAAATCCGGCATGTCGCTCATAGTAGGCGTACGACCCTCAGCGCGGTCAAAAGGTTTCCTAGACGCTCTCCAGCAGAGCGGACAGCAGCGCCTCGGTGGCCGGCGGGTGGGGCGGGTCGCCGTAGACCGCCGCGTACACATGCCTGGTCGACCCCGGGATCGCGGCCACCTCCACGTCCGGGTGCCGGTGCGCGGAGAGCGCCAGCCCGGGCAGCACGGTCAGCCCCATGCCCGCCGCCACCAGCGCCTGCACGGCCACGATGTCGTCGCTGGTGAAGGAGATGCGCGGCTCGAACCCGGCCTTGGCGCAGAGGTCGAGCAGATGGCTACGGCACCGGTCACAACCGGCGATCCAGGAATCACCGGCATGTGATCCCAGCTCCCCGGAAACGGTGGAAGACACCAGATAACTGGGGTCGTCGAGCAGGTGGATCATCTGGATCCCCGGGTCCTCGGGCGCGGTGTCGTCGTAACGGAATATCACCGCCACCTCCACCCGACCCGCCCGCAGCAGCCGGAGCGCCTCCGGCGGCTCGGTCTCCGTGAGCTGCAGCCGCAGCCCGGGATGCGACGTCTCCAGCTGGATGGCCGCCTTGGGGATGAACGTGCCCAGCGCGGACGGGAACGCCGCCAGCCGGGCCCGCCCCGAACGGAGCCCCACGTGCGCGGCGAGCTCGTCGGAGGTGGCGTCGAGGCGCCCGATGATGTCGGCCGCCCGCGAGGCGAGCAGCTTGCCGGCCTCCGTCAGCCGGATGCCGCGCCCCACGCGCTGCACGAGCTTGGCCCCGGTCTCGGCTTCGAGACGCGCCAGGTGGTGGCTGACCGACGGCTGCGAGTAGTGCAGCTCCTTGGCGGCGGCGGTGAGCGAGCCCTTGCGTGCGACGGCGACGAGCACGCGGAGCCGTACGACATCGAGCATTCATCAAGCATATCTATTGATGAGCCAGAAAACTTCTGTTGGACCTATGGATCTGGACGTAGCACCGTAGAAGGGGAGAGCGACTTTCGAGGAGGCGACATGGAAACGGTCCTGATCCGGCCAGGGCTCGACGCCCTCGTGTCGGACATCGGCGACATCACCGCCCGGGGTCTCGCCCCACGGGAGACCGCGTTCGCGGTGGCGGATCTGCTCCGGCCCCGGCTGTCCGGGCTCGACCTGCTGACGTCGGCGGAACGAGAGGGATCGCCCGATACGTACGTGTCCCAGGCGCTGTACGCGAGCGACGACTTCTCCGTCGTGGCGGTCGTGTGGCGGCCGGGCCAGTTCACGGTGATTCACGACCATGTGTCGTGGTGCGCGTTCGGGGTGATCAGCGGGATCGAGCACGAGACGCTCTACCGGGACATGGGGGATCACCTGCTGGAGATCGGGCGGGCCGCCAACCTGCCGGGCGAGGCGAGCGGGTTCGCGCCGCCCGGCGACATCCACAAGGTGATCAACGTGAGTGACGAGGTCGGGGTGTCGCTGCACGTGTACGGTGCCGACGTGAGCCGGCTCGGCAGCAGCGTGCGCCGGGTCTACGACCTGCCCGTCAGGTAGCCCTCCAGGCGATCCGCCAGCTCCTTCGGCCGGGCCAGCATGGGGGCGTGGCTGCCGTCCATCTCGTCGGGCGTGATGCCGAGCCGTGCCCGGACCACCTCGCGCATGAAATCGGGCTCGTGCCAGCGGTCGTCGCGGCAGAGCAGGAACCTCGTCGGCACGTCCGGCCACCTGTCCAGCGGCCACGGCTCCCGCATGGCCTTGTCGGTGTGCTCCCTGGACCGGGTCATCGCCTCGGCGGCGAGCTCGGCGGGCACGTCGTGCATGAACTGCCCGATCGGGTCGTCTATGTCGCGCTTGCCGAAGCCGGTGTTCGCCCACCAGTCGGCCGGACGCTCGCCGGGAGCCGGGATCATGGCGGTCAGCATTACCAGCAGGTCGGCCTTGACGCGGTCGCAGACGAGCGGGCCGATGAAGCCGCCCCAGGAATGGGCCACCACGACCAGGTCGCGGCGGTCGCCGATGGCCTCGACCACGGTCTCGGCGTACTCGCGCAGTCCCGCGGACTCGTCCTCCACAGGCAGGTCGACGGCCACCACGTCATGGCCCCTGCCACGCAGCTCGGCGTCGAGCAGGTGCCAGTCCCAGGCGCTGCCACCACCACCGTGGATCAGTACAAAGGTCGTCATGTCTGTATGGACCAATCGGCGACGGAGAACTCATCGATGAGTTTCCCGCACCCGGGAAGTCTGTATCCATGTACGCCATCAAGGAGAAGCGATCATGGAACCGATCACCGAACTGGACGCCAGATACAGCGCCGAGGGCGCCACCGCGACCGGGTGGGCCGAGGCACGCGAAACGCTGGAGCGGGCCGAGACGTTCTGGCTCGCCACCGTCCGCCCCGACGGCAGCCCGCACGTCACGACCCTGCTGGCCGTCTGGCACGACGGCGCGCTCTGCTTCTGCACCGGCGCGGGCGAGCAGAAGGCCCGCAACCTGGAGTCCAACCAGCGCTGCACGCTCACGACCGGCGCGAACTCTCTGGGGGAGGGCCTGGACGTGGTCGTGGAGGGGGTCGCGGAGCGGGTCACCGACTCCGGCCGGCTCAAGCGGCTCGCCGACGCCTACGAGCTCAAGTACGGCAGCGAATGGCGCTTCGAGGTGGGCGACGACGCCTTCCTGAACTCGCGCGGCGACCGGGTGCTGGTCTTCGCGGTGGCCCCGGCCAAGGCGTTCGGCTTCCGCAAGGGCCACTTCAGCCAGACCCGCTGGCGCTTCCAGCAGCACTGATCCTGCCGGCCCGCCCCACGGCTAGGCTGAGCCGTATGCCCGCACAGCGCCCCAGGCGGGCGGACGCGCGCCGCAACCACGACGCGGTGCTGGCCGCGGCCAGGAAACTGTTCGCCGAGCGCGGCGTGGACGCGCCGCTCGACGACGTCGCCCGCCTCGCCGGGGTCGGCAACGCCACCATGTACCGGCACTTTCCCACCCGCCAGGACCTGATCATCGCCGTGTACGCCGACGAGGTGACAGAGCTGTGCGAGGGGGGCGAGGCCCTGCTGGCAGCCGATTCGCCGGCCGACGCGCTGCACGAGTGGCTGGGCGCCTTCGTCGAGCACGTCGCGGGCAAGCGCGACCTGGCGCTGGCCCTCCCGAAAGACGGCTCCGCGCTGTTCGGCGAGTGGCACGAGAAGATGCTGGCCACCGCGTCGGCCCTGCTCATCAGGGCGCAGGACGCGGGCGAGGTCCGCGCCGACCTGACCGTCCGCGAGCTGATGACCCTCGCCAACGCGATCGCCCTGACCGGCACGGGCCAGTCCGCCCGGCTCCTCGACCTGCTCAGGTACGGAACGGTCGGCGAGCGCTGAACGGGCCGTAGCGGGAAAAACTGTACACTTGTTGAGATCTTCCAAATGCTCCTTTACTCTCGGCCAGAGGCGCGCGTCAGCCGCTGGAAACGGGAGGCACGGAAATGCTGAAAGTGATCGGCGCGGGATTCCCGCGTACCGGAACCAGCTCGATGAAGGCCGCGCTGGAGCGGCTCGGATTCGGCCCCTGCTATCACATGTACGAGGTCCTGACCCATCCCGAACACGTCGACCGGTGGGCGGCCGTCGCCGCCGGCGAGTCGGCGGACTGGGACCAGGTGTTCGAGGGCTACCAGTCGGCGCAGGACTGGCCGGCCAGTGGCTTCTGGCGCGAGCAGGCGGCGGCCTACCCCGACGCCAAGGTCATCCTGACCGTCCGCGACCCCCAGCGCTGGTACGTCAGCATGCAGAACCTCCTCGCCAACGGCCCCCGCCGGCTCCAGACCATGGACCCGTCGCAGCTGCCACCGGTCGCGGCCACGATCTTCGCCTCGATGCGGAGGATGGGCCCGGTGATGAGCAGGATCGGGCAGGACACCTTCGGCAAGGACTGGACCTTCGAAGGAGGCCTGCCCCCAGAGGAGATCGCCATCGAGGCCTACCACCGCCATGTGGCCACCGTCCAGGCGAGCCTGCCCGCCAGCCGGCTGCTGGTGTTCGACGTACGCGAGGGGTGGGCGCCGCTCTGCGAGTTCCTGGACGTCGAGGTCCCCGCCGATGAGCCGTTCCCGCATCTCAACGACTCCGAGTCGATGCAGCGCATGCTTGACGGGCTGATGGCCGGCGAAGGCGTCAACTCCCCCTTCGGCCAGAGCCACTAGGTCGATCGCCACCTCCCGCCTGGCCTCCCGCGCCCAGTACCATCGGAGGCCAGCAGGAGGTGGAGCTCGATGGCAACCGGTAAGACCGCCCCTGACCAGGTGTGCGAGCCCGAAAGCAAGGGCCGGCGCACCCGCCGCCGGATCCTGGAGGCCGCCCGCCGCAGTTTCGGCGAGCTCGGCTACGAACGCGCCACCATCCGCGCGATCGCGGCGGAGGCCGACGTCGACAAGTCCTCGGTCATCCAGTACTTCGGCACCAAGCAGCAACTGTTCCGCGAGTCCCTCGACTTCGGCATCGACATCGACTCGCTGACCACCGACGACCCGGGCCGCTCCGCCGAGAACTACCTGCGCGCCATGCTCGAACGCTGGGCCGCCGCCCCCGAAAGCCCGATGGCCGTACTCCTGCGCACCAGCATGACCAGCCAGGAAGCCGCCCAGATGCTGCGCGAGCACGTGACCTCGGCGGTGATCGACCGGATCGTGCCCGGGATCCACGGGCCCGACGCGCGCCTGCGGGCCGCGCTGACGGGCGCGGTGATGTTCGGCATCACCGTCCACCGCCACCTGATCCGGATGCCCGACCTGGCCGAGGCGGACCTCGACGACGTCCTCCGCCTGGCCGTACCCCTTATCCGCTCACTCCTCGACGCCGACACCGACTGACCCGGGAACACCAGCCAGGTGCGGCAGATCGGGCCGGTGCCGGCGGACCTGGTCGCCCATCGGGCCGTGCTCCCACAGCGGGTCGACGACGCCAAGGGGAATGCCCAGTTTCGCCAGCCCGGTGACCGGATCGACCGGCAGCCGATCCAGATGGGATATCAACCAGCCAGGGGCGTCGGGAGAAACCTCGTATTCACCCCAGCCGACGACGCCGACGCATTTCCTGGTTCCGGTCCGAATATGGGTTCCGTCGGCCCTGATGACCGTGCGAGGGCTCGGTACCCGGCTGTCCACGACATCGATGCCCTCAATGTGCCGCCAGGCCAGACGCACGCGTGATCCGTACGCGTCCTCCATCTCCACACCTTGAGCCGAGAAGCGTACGACCGTGTCAGCGGCCAGCTGCCGGTCCTTGGCCAACCGGACGCCCGTGGCGATCACCGCCATCGTCGCGACCAAGAACACCAGGGCGATTTGCGGCCCCGGGAGGGATTTGGCAACCAGGCATATAGGCATTAACAGGGCGAAAGGGCTGAGCAAACGAGCCATGGCCGAGAGAGAGAATCTGCGCACCATGCGAAACTCATCCATAACCCAAAACTGCGCCTATGTGACATAGGTGTCAATGCGCCCGCTGTCAGGGCAATCTATTCAGAGGTGAAGTGCACGCCGGCGAACTGCCCGCGCCAGGCGGTGACCTCGGCGGCGACGCTCTCCCCGTCCAGGGCGCGGGCGATGAAGGAGGCCAGCGCGGGCATGTCGGCCTCGCCCATGCCCAGCCGGACGATCTCCGGAGTGCCGAGGCGCAGCCCGTTCGCGTCCCCGGCGACGGGCGCGGCGGGCAGGCCGATGCCGCAGGCGAGCAGGTTGCCGGCGCGCAGCAGGCGGGCGGCGTGCTGCCCGCCCCCGTACGGGTGCGCGAGCACGGCGAACTGGTGCGAGCCGGTGGCGCCCCGGTCGGCGGCGAACACCGGCACGTCCAGCGCCCGCAGCTCGGCCGCCAGCCGGGTGGCGGCCGCGACCATCGCCTGGGCGTACGCCGTCCCGGCGACCTTCCAGTCGAGCATCGTGACGGCGAGCGCGGCGACCCGGCCGGGGTCGAAGTTCGCGGTCAGGCCGGGGTAGGCGATGGCACCGAGCCGCTGCGCCAGCTCGGCGTCGTTGGTGACGATCAGGCCGCCGGGCGGGCCGCCGAGGCTCTTGTACGTGCTCATCGTGATCAGATGCGCACCTTCATCAAGAGGGTTCGGCCACACGCGCCCGGCGAGCATGCCGCACATGTGGGCGGCGTCGCAGAGCACCCGCGCCCCGACCGAGTCCGCGATCTCGCGGATGGCGGCGATCGGGTGCGGGAACAGGTTGAGGCTCCCGCCGATGGTGATCAACGGAGGGCGGAGCCGTTCGGCCAGCTCGGCCAGGGCCGGGAGGTCCACGGTGTAGCCGTCCCCGGCGACCGGCGCGGGGACCGTGGTGAGCCCGTACAGGCCCGCGGCTCCTTCGGCATGGTGGGTGACGTGGCCGCCGATGCTCGCGGGCGGGGCGATGATCGTGTCGCCGGGGCGGCAGGTGGCCATGAACGCGTAGAGGTTGGCCAGGGCGCCGGACCCGACCCGTACCTCGGCGAAGCCCGCGCCGAAGACCTGCGCGGCCAGCTCCGCGGCGATGATCTCGATCCGCTCGATGGCCTCCAGGCCCATCTCGTACTTCTCGCCCGCGTACCCGAGCGAGGCGCGCGTGCCGAGGCCGGCCGACAGCAGCGCCTCGGCCTGGGGGTTCATGACATTGGTCGCGGGATTGAGGTTGACGCACTCGACGTTGTGGATGCGGTCGTTCCACCGCACCAGCCGGTCGATCTCGCCGAGCGTCTCGGTGGCGGTCTGACCGGCCAGGGCTTCGACTGTCTCCTGGACCAGGCGCTCGGTAGGCGCCGGAACCCACGGGCGCGGACGCGTCACGCCGGCACCCCCATGACCGCCCGGAGCACGCGCATCACGTTGCCGCCGAGCACCTTCCTGATGTCGCTCTCGCCGAACCCGCGTCTGACCATCACCTCAGTGATTTTAGGGAGGTCGGCGGGCCGTTCGATCTCGGCCGGGGTGAATCCGCCCTCGAAGCCCGGCACCAACTGCCAGCCGTCGAACGCCTTCTGGAAGTAGTCCTCGATGAAGTCGGGCCCGATGCCGACATGGTCGATCCCGGCGACCGCGACCATGTGCTCGATGTGGTCGACGACCCGCTCCGCGCTGGGGTTCTCCGAGTCGATGAACATCGGGATCGCGGCCGCCACGCTGATGACCCCGCCCAGCTCGGCGATGCCCTTCATCTGCTCGTCACCGAGGTTGCGATGGATGTCGGTGATCGCCAGGCAGGCCGAGTGGGTGGCGAGGAACGGCCGGGTGGCCAGCTTCAGCACGTCCTCGACGCCACCCAGCCCGAGGTGGCTGATGTCGAAGACGACGCCCAGGCGCTCCATCTCCTGGAACACCTCGATGCCCTGGGGCGTCAGGCGGCTGCGCGAGGTGTCGTCGAACCCGCTGCCGTCGGCGAGGAACGTGCGGCCGTAGTGCGCCATCGACACGACGCGGACGCCGACGCGCTCCATGGTCCGGATGAGGCGGGGATCCTGACCGATCGCGTGCGCGCCCTCCAGAGCGATGATCATGGCGATCTTGCCGGCGGCGAGGGCCGCGTCGACGTCCGCCGCGGTCAGGCAGATCGCGACGTCGTCCGCGTTCTCCACCGCCAGCTCGTGCATCCGCTCGATCAGCAGCAGCGTGCGCCGCAGGGCGCCCTCGCTCTGGAACTGCTCCTCGATGCAGATCGGCAGCACCTGTACGTTCACCCCGCCGGCGCGGAGCTGGGGCAGCCAGTACTCGGCGAAGTGCTGCCGCCGGTAGCGCTGGTCGTAGTGGTCGACCAGGAGGATCAGGTCGTTGTGCGTGTCGACGACGGTGGCGTTCTGGTGCAGGGCGCGCGCGTCCATGCGGGAGGCCTCCTCGGGTGACGGCTGGTTCGCGACCGAGACTAGGAAGGGCCGCGCCCCACTCGACATATGCAGGTGTCGCAGATCGGCGCCCGGATTTCCGACCAGCGTCCCGTCCGTGGAGCGGCGCGGCGGCGGCACAATGGCGCGACGTCGTCTCACGGAAGGCCGGGCCGAGGTGCCGAACCGACAGTTGCCGCGATGGTCCCAGCTCCGGCCCCTCCTGCGGCGCAGGCCGTTCGTCGCCGACCCTGTCGCGCGCCGGCTGGGCCGCGCCCACACCATCGCCGACCTACGGGCGCTGGCGCGCCGCCGGGTGCCGCGCTCGGTCTTCGACTACGTCGACGGCGCGGCCGAGAGCGAGATCAGTATCGGCCGGGCGCGGGAGGCCTACCGGGACGTCGAGTTCCACCCGCGCGTACTGCGCGACGTCAGCTCGGTGGACCCGTCGGTCGACGTCCTCGGCAGGCGGAGCGCCCTGCCCCTCATCCTCGCGCCGACCGGTTTCACCCGGTTGATGCACCACGAGGGCGAGACGGCCGTGGCGCGGGCCGCGGCGGCGGCGGGCATCCCGTACGCGCTGTCGACCATGGGCACCACCTCCGTCGAGAGCCTCGTGAAAGCCGTGCCCGGCGGCCGCGTCTGGTTCCAGCTCTACCTCTGGCGCGACCGCGAGGCCGGCAAACGGCTCATCGGGCAGGCGCTCGCGGCGGGCGTCGAAGCGCTGATCCTCACCGTGGACACGCCGGTCGGCGGCGCCCGGATGCGAGACGTGCGTAACGGGCTGACGATCCCGCCCACGCTGTCGCTCCGCACGCTCACCGGCATGGCGCTGCACCCGGGGTGGTGGGCCAACCTGCTGACGACCGGGCCGCTGGAGTTCGCCTCGATGACGTCCTGGAACGGGACGGTCGAGGAGCTCGTGCGGCAGATGTTCGACCCTGGGGTGGGGCCGGACGACCTGGCGTGGCTGCGGGACGAGTGGCCGGGCAAGCTGATCGTTAAAGGCGTGCAGAGCGTCGCGGACGCCGAGCTCGTCGTCGAGGCGGGCGCCGACGCCGTCGTCGTGTCCAACCACGGCGGCCGCCAGCTCGACCGGGCGCCCACCCCGCTCGACCTCCTGCGGCCGGTCGTGGACGCCGTCGGCGACCGTGCCGAGGTGATCATCGACACGGGCATCTCGACCGGCGCCGACCTCGTCGCCGCCCGGGCGCTGGGCGCGTCGGCCGGCATGGTGGGCCGCGCCTACCTGTACGGGCTGATGGCCGGCGGCGAACGAGGCGTGCGCAGGACCCTCGACATCCTGGGCCAGGAGGCCACCCGTACGCTGCGCCTCCTCGGCGTGCCCCGCATGCGGGACCTGACCACCGAACACCTTTCCCTGAGAACGAGGAGAACGCATGAGTGAGGTGCCGGCGCGTCCGTCGCGCCCGGATCCGGAGCACGTGGCGGCGACGGGTCGCAGGGGGATGATCTCGACTTCTCACCCGGCCGCGACGCGGGCGGGACTGGCCGCCCTCAGAGCGGGTGGCAGCGCGGTGGACGCCTATCTCGCCGCGGCGGCCGTGCAGACCGTGGTCGAGCCCACGATGACCACGCTGGCCGGTGGCCTGGTCGTCACCGTGTACGACCCCGCGACCGGCCAGAGCCGCGCGATGGCGGGTGTCGGCGCCCCACCGGCGGCCGAGGACGGTGATCTGGATGAGGCGGCCCGTTCGTCCGGTCGGACGGTGGTGACTCCTGGTTGGGTGCGTGGCGCGCATGCTGCTTGGCAGGAGTGGGGTCGGCTGGCCTGGTCGGAGCTGTTCACCGATGCGTTGCGGGCGGCTCGTGAGGGCTTTGTGGTTGATCAGTTGTTGTACGGCTGGGCGTTTGAGTACCGCACGGTCGCGGGTCGCTTCAAGGCGGGCCGGGAGGTGTGGTTCCCGGACGGCCGGATGTTCGGGGTGGGGGAGGTGCTGCGTCAGCCGGCGTTGGCACGCACGATCGAGCAGCTGGCCGAGCAGGGCCCGGGCTACTTCTACGAGGGTGATTTCGCCCGCCGCTATGTGGAGACCGCTCGCGCCGCGGGCGGCCGGATCACCCTCGACGACATGGCCGCCTGTTCGGCCATCGACCTCCCCCTGACCTCGCTGCCGGTGGCCGGCGGCTACGAACTGCACACCATCGGACCGCTCCACGCCCTCATGCTGAGCCTCGCCCACCTGGCGGGGCCGGACGACCGGCTCTACCGGATGATGCGCATCGTCGAGGAGTCCTGGCAGTACGGCCTGACCTCGATCCCGAGGGACCTGAACGAGGCGGCCGACGCGGTCTCTCCGGAGGCGGCGGAGAAGCTGCTCAGGCAGGTCATGGAGGGCCCACCGCGCCCGTTCGACGCCATGAACATGGGCACCAACGCCATCGTCGTGGCCGACGAGTCCGGCATGATCGCATACGGCACCCACTCCGCGAGCTCCACCGCCTTCGGCGTCGGCCTGATGGCCGAGGGCGTGATCGTGCCGCGCCCCATCACCCTGTACGCCACCCCCATGGTCCCCATCCCCGCAGGCTGGGCCACTTCCCTGCTGGCGCTGCGTGATGGCCGCCCGGTCTTCGCGGCCGCTTCACCGAGCATCTCGGCTCTGCAGAACGTCTTCCAGAACAGCGTGAACGTCCTTCAGCGCGGCATGAGCCCGGCGGAGTCCGTGCATCAGCCGATGTTCGGCGCGTCGCACTACCCGAGTCGACGTCCCATGGTCGAGGCGACCATCGGTGAGGAGGCGATCGCCGAAGTCGAGCGCAGAGGACTGGGCGTCACCCGGGTCTCCCCGTGGGAACCCGAGATGGGCAGCTGCCAGGCCATCGCCTTCACCGCCGACGGCCTCCTGCACGGCGTCGCCGACCCCCGCAGACTCGGCCGCGCGGCCGGTCACTGACGTCATGCGACAGGTGCAGAGTGCGCGGGCCAGGGATTACTACGCCTGTCGTTAGGACCGGCGCGCCCCCTGTAGAAGGCTGATGAGCGTGATCAGGAGAACGCATGAGTGAGGTGCCCGCGCGTCCGTCGCGCCCGGATCCGGAGCACGTGGCGGCGACGGGTCGCAGGGGGATGATCTCGACCTCTCACCCGGCCGCGACGCGGGCGGGAGTGGCGGCTTTGGAAGCCGGTGGCAGCGCGGTGGACGCCTATCTCGCCGCGGCGGCCGTGCAGACCGTGGTCGAGCCCACGATGACCACGCTGGCCGGCACGATGTTGATCTCCGTGTACGACCCCGCCACCGGTCAGAGCCGGTTCCTCAGCCACCTGGGCTCGCCGCCGGCGGCCGAGGACGGCGATCTGGATGAGGCGGCCCGTTCGTCCGGTCGGACGGTGGTGACTCCTGGCTGGGTGCGTGGCGCGCATGCAGCTTGGCAGAAGTGGGGTCGGCTGGCCTGGTCGGAGCTGTTCACTGACGCGTTGCGGGCGGCTCGTGAGGGCTTTGTAGTCGATCAGTTGCTGTGGGGCTGGGCGTTTGAGTACCGCACGGTCGCGGGCCGTTTTCAGGCGGGCCGGGAGGTGTGGTTCCCAGATGGGCGGATGTTCGGGGTGGGGGAGGTGCTGCGTCAGCCGGCGTTGGCGCGCACGATCGAGCAGCTGGCAGAGCAGGGGCCGGGCTACTTCTATGAGGGTGATTTCGCCCGCCGCTATGTGGAGACCGCTCGTGCCGCGGGTGGCCGGATCACCCTCGACGACATGGCCGCCGCCCACGTCCTGGACACACCTCTGGCCCCGCTGCCGGTGGCCGGCGGCTACGAGCTGCACACCAGCGGCTCCCTCTACGCGCTGATGCTGAGCCTCGCCCACCTGGCGGGGCCGGACGACCGGCTCTACCGGATGATGCGCATCGTCGAGGAGTCCTGGCACCACGGCCTGACCTGGAACGCCAGTGGCTTCCGCTTCGCCGCGTCCGGCGAGATGGCCGACCGCGTCTCGCCCGAGGCGGCGGAGAAGCTGATCGGCCAGGTGATCGACGGCCCGCCGCGTCCGTTCGACGCCATGAACATGGGCACCAACGCCATCGTCGCGGCCGACGAGTCCGGCATGATCGCTCACGGCACCCATTCGGCCACTTCCACCCCGTTCGGCGTCGGCTTGATGGTGGACGGGGTGATCGTGCCGCGCCCGATCTTCCTGTGCGCCGACCCGGTCGTGCCGATTCCCGTCGGCTGGTCCACCTCCCTGCTGGCGCTGCGTGATGGCCGCCCGGTCTTCGCGGCCGCTTCGCCGAGCATCTCGGCCTTGCAGAACGTCTTCCAGAACAGCGTGAACGTGCTTCAGCGCGGGATGAGCCCGGCGGAGTCCGTGCATCAGCCGATGTTCGGCGCGTCTCACTACCCGAGCCGGCGTCCCATGGTCGAGGCGACCATCGGTGAGGAGGTGATCGCCGAGGTCGAGCGCAGAGGACTGGGCGTCACCCGGGTCTCTCCGTGGGAGCCCGAGATGGGCAGCTGCCAGGCCATCGCCTTCACCGCCGACGGCCTCCTGCACGGCGTCGCCGACCCCCGCAGGCTCGGCCGCGCGGCCGGCCACTAGACCAGCACACTCTCGAGAGGAACCGACTCAGTGACCACACACACCAGCGGGCCCGCGACGGACCGGGTGCGGGTCCGCCGCCGCGCCGAGCGAGCATCCTACGACCAGGACCTGGTGCGGGAGATCCTCGACGAGGCGCTGCTGTGCCGCGTCGCGTTCGTCGACGACGGCCGGCCGTACGTGCTGCCGACGCTGCACACCCGCCAGGGCGACACGCTCTACTTCCACGGCTCCCAGCAGAACCGCATGCTCGACCGGATGCTGGGCGAGCCCATCTGCGTGGAGGCGACCGTCGTCGACTCGCTCGTGCTGGGCCGGTCGGTGTTCCAGAACTCGATGAACTACCGCTCGGTCGTCGTCCTCGGCACCGGGCACGAGATCGTCGACCGGGACGCCAAGCTGGCGGCGATGCTGGCCCTCGTGGACCGCCTCATGCCGGGCCGGGGACCGGAGCTGCGCCCGCTCACCGAGGCGGAGCTGGGCAGCACCCGGATCATCGCCGTCCCCCTGGACGAGTGCTCGGCGAAGGTCCGCACCGGGCCGCCCGTGGACCGGGAGGCCGACTACGACCTGCCGGTATGGGCGGGAGAGCTGCCGCTGCGGATCGTCCCCGGCACGCCCGTCCCGGAACCACATCTCACCCCCGGCATCGAGCCGCGGGACAACCTCGTGTCATGGGGAAGCGGACGCTCCGGCGTCTGAGGAAAGGACGGCCAATGCACCAGTACGGGGTCTTCGACTTCGGCCTCACCGAGGAGCAGGAGGCGCGGGCGGCCCGCCTGCACCGCGACAGCGTGATCATCGACCTGCTCTTCCAGGGGCCGTGCTCGCCCGACGTGTGGACCGACGAACTCGTCGCCGAGGTGGACGCGCTCGGCTCCGACGACCTGTTCACCGTGGCGTTCTTCCTCAAGGAACGGGCGATCGCCGGGCGCTTCCCCGCGTACAAGGAGCTGTTCGACGCCTCGGGCGTGACCACGGCGGCGACCGGCGGCTACGTCCTCAAGGACAAGGCGGCCGTGCTCGACGCCGCGCACCTGCTGGCCAGGGAGCTGGCGGCGTTCCCCTGGCTGCGCCGGGCCCACAGGGCGGACGACATCCGCGCCGCCCACGAGGCCGGCGAGCAGGCCGTCTGGGGGCTGGTGCAGACGAACATGCTGAGCCCGGGGAACCTGGACCTCATCGACGCGGCGCACGCGCTCGGGGTGCTCAACACCCTCGACTGCGCCTACAACACGATGAACCACATCGGCGCCGGTTGCACCGAGCGCTACGACCCGGGGCTGAGCCACTTCGGGCTGGAGTTCGTACGGCGGTGCAACGACGTCGGCGTCATCGTCGACACCGCGCACTCGGGCCGGCAGACCACGCTCGACGCCTGCGCCGCGTCCACCCGCCCGGTGATCGCCACGCACACGTCCGCGGCGGCGGTGTTCGGGCACGACCGCGCCAAGAGCGACGAGGAGCTGCGCGCCATCGCCGGCACGGGCGGCGTCATCGGCGTCTACGTGGTGCCGTTCTTCCTGGCGCCGCCCGACGCGGTGAACCCCACGATCGAGCTGTTCCTCGACCACGTCGACTACCTCAGCGACCTGGTCGGATGGGAGCACGTGGCGATCGGCACGGACTGGCCGTTGGCGCTGCCGTACCATGTGCAGGAGGCGACCTTCGCCGGCAAGCTGGGCGAGTTCGGGTTCCGGCCGGAGCACGGGATCGACAACGTGACACGCACCCTGGACGGCTTCCGCGACTACCGCGACATGATCAACATCACCCGCGGGCTCGTCGCCAGAGGCTACGCGGACAAGACCGTCCAGGGCATACTCGGCGAGAACTTCCTGCGCGTCTTCGAGGAGGTCAACGGCTAGGGGTCCACCCGGCCCCGCAGCATGACGTGCCCGGCGTCGGTCCAGGCCTCGAACGCGGGACCGAAGGGGCTGTGATGGCGCAGCACCGAGCCGGGGCCGACCTCGCCGTCCGCGAGTGCGACGACGAGCCGGGCACAGGTGCCCGTCCCGCACGGGCCCTGGTTGAGTATCGCGTTCCCCCAGATGACGGCCGATCGCGTCGCGCAGCCCGCCACCGGCTCGGTCAGCAGAAGCATGTCCGGTGGCTCGGCCCCTTTTCTGGACACGGCGGCGGCTATCTCCCCCAGCAACTCGTCGCCGCGCCTGGCCAGCCGCCCGGTCGCGGACAGGTCGAGCCCGGCGTCGGCGGCGGCGACGACGGCGAACGTGTTGCCGGCGACCGGCACGGTCCTGACCGCCAGCGGCAGGCCGTCGACCGTGACGGTATGGGCGGCGGGCGGCCCGGGGACGGGCGGCATCCGCAGGGTCACCGACCCCGACCCGCCGTCCGTCCCGTGGATCGGCCCGCTGGTGGTGTCGAACACCACGCTGGAGCCCGCGCCGGCCGACCGGGTCGCGCAGGCGAACATCGTGGCCTCGCCGCAGCCGCCGAGAGGCCCGTCGGCGGCGACGAACAGCAGCCCGTCGTCGGCGCCCGGCCGTGGCGGACGCGTCACCACGGCGACGATCGCCCCCGGATCGCCGTCCATGCGCTTGAAGAACTCGGCGCGCACCCATTCGAGCGCCCCGGCGAGTCCTTGACGGACACCGGCCATCGAATCCGCGCCGTGGACGATGGACGACGCGTCGAAACAGGCGACCGGCTGCCCGGAAGTCGAACCGCTCGCCAGGAACACCGGCTCAGAAGTACGTTTCACAGCGCTCATCGTGACCTCGGCCAGGCCGCCACATCGATCGACGGGAGCCGAGAATCGGCCGCCTCGCTTGCGACGTTCTGCTGATGCCGGGCACCGTGCCGGCCACGTAACGTGCCGGAAATGACCAAGCAGATGGCCAGGCATCGTCTGGCACTCATCGGTGGCGGGAACATGGGCTCCGCCCTCGTCGGCGGATTGCTCGCCGCCGGGTGGAAGCCCGCGGACATCGCCGTGGTGGAGCGGCTGCCCGGCCGGGCGGCGCAACTCGGCGGCCTGTTCCCCGGCGTCACGGTGTCCGGGGAGATGGTCCGGGCCGACGGCGTCGTGATCGCGGTCAAGCCTTACGACGTGGCCGCGGCCGCGAACCTCGTCGCCGCGGCCGGCGCGACACGCGTGCTGTCCATCGCGGCCGGGATCTCGCTGGCCACGTTGAGCACCGGTTTCGGGGACGGCGTCGCGGTCGTGCGCGGCATGCCCAACACGGCGGCGCTCGTCGGCAAGGGCGCGGCCGCCATCGCCGCCGGTCCGTCGTCCACCGAGGCCGACCTCGTCTGGGCCGAAGAGATCCTCGGCGCCGTGGGCACCGTGACACGGGTGACGGAGGCGCAGCTCGACGCGGTCACCGTGCTGTCCGGAAGCGGCCCGGCGTACCTGTCGCTGGTGACCGAGGCGCTGATCGACGCCGGCGTGCTCGCCGGGCTCCCGCGCGGGGTGAGTGAGGCCATGGTGGGCCAGGTGTTCATCGGGTACGCGGCGCTGTTCGTCGAGAGCGGGCGCGATCCGGTGGCGCTGCGCGCGGAGGTCACCTCGCCCGGCGGGGTCACCGCGGCCGCGCTGCGCGTGCTCGAGGGGCACGGCCTGCGCTCGGCCTTCCTGGAGGCGGTGATGGCGGGCACCGAGCGCAGCCGCGAGCTGGGTCAGACAGGTGTCGAAGTACGCGGCGCGTGACTTCACACCGCAACGGAAGCGCCGCCCGCGAACACCGACATATCGTCCCGTCCTATGAACGAGTTTCTGGATCCGGCGGTGTACCAGGGCGCGGAGAACCTGCTCGCGCATCGCAGGCCGGCGCTGGTGCGTGGCGGCAAGGTGACGCCCCGGTGGATCGACGGCGGCGCCCGCTTCTGGTACCGCGCCGACGCGCCCGAGGGCCACTGGTTCGCGCTCGTCGATCCGGCGAAGGGCACCCGCGAGCCGGCGTTCGACCACGAGCGGCTCGCCGCGGCGCTCGGGGCGGCCGCGGAGGTGCCGGTCCGGACGCTGCCGTTCGAGACCATCGAGTTGACCGGGTCGGAGGTGGAGTTCGAGGCCTTCGACGGGCGTTGGCGATGCTCGCTCGACTCGTACCTGTGTGAGCGGGTCGACCGGCCCGAGCGGCCGGGTCCGCTCGACGTGCGCTCGCCCGACGGGAAGTGGGTGGTCACCCGCCGCGGGTACGACCTCTGGCTCCGCTCGTCCGAGACGGGCGAGGAGCGGCCGCTCACCACCGACGGCCGCGCCGACCGCACCTACGGCGCCCAGCCCGACAGCCTGAGCTACGGCGTGCTGATGCGCAAACTCGGGCTGCCGTCGCTGCCGCCGCTCGTGGCGTGGTCGCCGGACTCCCGCCGGCTCGTCACCCACCGGCTCGACCAGAGCGGCGTGCCGCTGTCCCATCTGGTGGAGTCCGCGCCCGCGGGCGGCGGCCGGCCGGTGCTGCACTCCTACCACTACGCCATGCCCGGCGAGGAGGTGGTGCCGCGCGCCGAGCTCATCGTGTTCGACGTGTCCGGCGGCCCCGCCGTCGAGGCGAAGGCGGAGCCGCTCCTGATGTCCCTGCTCTCGCCCCTGCTGTTCAACCAGGTGTGGTGGGCACCCGACGGCGGCGCCGTCTACTACCTCGAACAGCCCCGCGACCTGAAGACCCTGCGGCTCAACCGCCTCGACCCGCGCACCGGCGAGGTGCGCCCGCTCGTCGAGGAGCACGGCGAGCCCCGCGTCGCGCTCGGCCAGGGGATGGGCCAGACCATCCTGCACCTGCTCGCCACCGGCCGGGAGGTGCTGTGGTACTCCCAGCGCGACGGCTGGGGCCACCTCTACCTGTACGACACCGAGCACGGCGAGACGGTGTGCCAGGTGACCTCGGGGGAGTGGGCGGTCCAGCGGATCCTGCACGTCGACGAGGACGAGCGCGTCGTCTACTTCCTCGCCTCCGGCCTGGTCGAGGCCGACCCCTACCGCCGCCAGGTGTGCCGGGCCCGCCTGGACGGGACCGGCTTCGAACGCCTGACGGACGACGACCTCGACCACGAGGTCACACTGCCGCGGAGCGGGACGTACTTCGTCGACTCCGCGTCGGCGAAGGCCACGCCCCCGGTGACCACCGTCCGGGCCTGGGACGGGAGCGTGCTCGTCGAGCTGGAGCGGGCCGACGTCACCGCGCTCCTGGAGGCGAGATGGACGGCGCCCGAGCAGTTCGCGGCCAAGGCCGCCGACGGGGAGACCGACATCTACGGAGTCCTCCACCTGCCGCGCGGGTTCGACCCGGCCAAGCGCTATCCCGTGATCGACAGCCCGTACCCCGGCCCGCACCACGGCCGCCTGCACCCGTCCTTCGAGGGCTTCCCGCACGTCGACCGCGAGGCGGAGGCCATCGCCGCGCTCGGCTTCGTGGTCGTCACCCTGGACGGACGCGGCACACCGGGCCGCAGCCGGGCCTTCCACGACCACTCCTACGGCCGCTACGACACCGCGGGATCCCTGGAGGACCACGTCGCCGCGCTGCGGCAGCTGGCCGCGTCGCGGCCGTGGATGGACCTGGACCGGGTCGGCGTCTACGGCGGCTCCGGCGGCGGCTACGCGACGGTCCGCGCGATGTGCCTCTACCCCGGCTTCTACAAGGTCGGCGTGGCCGCCTGCGGCAACCACGACCAGCGCTTCTACCAGCTCGCCTGGGGCGAGACCTACGACGGCCCCTACGACGCCGAACGGTACGCCCGCTCCTCCAACGTGGAGATCGCCGACCGGCTCGAAGGCAAGCTGCTGCTGATCCATGGGGAGATGGACGACAACGTCCACCCGCACCTGACCATGCGCCTCGTCGACCGGCTGATCGCCGCCGACAAGGACTTCGACCTGCTCATCGTGCCGGGTGCCGAGCACCTGTTCGTCGGCTACGAGTCATACGTCATACGGCGCAGATGGGACTTCCTGGTCCGCCACCTGATGGGCGTGGAACCTCCCCCTGGCTACAAGATTGCTCCGATTCCACCAGATCCAGCTATTTTGAGCGGACTTGGGTGATATGCGGAATGTAGGCTGACACGCGTGACCACTGAGTTGCAGCGCCTCATCGACGGCCTGGGCCGGCGGTTACAGCGCAACATCACGGTCGACGACTGGCGGCTGCGCCAGCTGGCCTTCTCCTCCCACGAGTTCGGCGGGGTCGACCGGCTCCGCGAGCTGTCGATTCTCAAGCGGGAGGTGCCCAGCGGCGCCGCCGACTGGACGTTCGGCGCGGGCGCGAAGACGGCCGACGGACCGTTCCGCCCGCCCATCGCGCCGGAGATCGGCGCCACCATGCAGCGGCTGTGCGTGCCGATCCGGCAGGAGGGCGTCCTGCTGGGGTTCGTCTGGATCCTCGAAGGCGACGACCCGCTCACCGATCCGGAGACCGAGGCCGTGCTCGCCGCGCTGGACACGATCGCGATCGCCATCCAGCGTGACCAGCTCGCCCATGAGCTGCACAAGAGCCGGTCCAGGGGGCTCCTGAGGGATCTCGTGGCGACCGACGACCCCCGCGCCCGCGAGCACGCCGCGGCCGAACTCATCGACGCCGACCTGTTCGTCGCCAGCGAGCCCGTCGTCGCCGTGGTCGTCACGCTCCACCCGGGTGAGCCGGCGCTGCTCGACGGCGAGCGCAACGTCCTGGACGGGTGGCTCGAACGCATCGGCGCGCGGCTGCTGGACCGGCGGCACGTCAGCCTGATCCGCCGCGACCACGGGCTCATGCTCGTCTCGGACAAGGACCCGCTGGTCAGCGGGGCCGCCAAGCAGAGCCTGCTGGCCGAGCTCGTCGGCAACCTCAGCCGCGACCTGACCGGCGTCGAGCCGGTCGTCGGCATCGGCGAGCCGGTCGACGACCTGCGCGACTTCTACCGCTCCTACCAGCAGGCCGCGCACGCGGCGCGGGTGACCCGGCTGGCGGACGGGTTCGGGCAGGTCACCTCCTTCGACCGGCTGGGCGTGTACGGGCTGCTGTCCCGCATCCCGCCGGAGGAGCTGACCGTGCACGCTCTGCCACCCGGGCTGCGCCGGCTCCTGGAAGCAGGCGTCAAGGGTGAGCAGCTCGCCGACACGCTGGAGGCGTTCCTGGAGCACGCCGGCGACGTCCAGGCGGCGGCCGAGAAGCTCTTCATCCACCGGACGACCCTCTACTACCGGTTGCAGCGCATCGAGGAGTACACCGGGGCGCAGCTGGCCCTCGGCGAGGACCGTCTCGCGCTCCACCTCGGGCTGAAGATCGCCCGCCTGATCGGCCTGCGCCACGACTGACGGCCGCCGAGCGGTCACTCCGACAATCTGCTGCGTTTGTCCGCCGAGGATTGCGACTCCTGTCGTTACCGCTGGTCCGCGGCCCGTACGACACTGATGCGAACGCGCTCAGCTGAGCCCTTTCGATTGGAACAGAACCATGCGCATCAGGTTCAGCGTTCTCATCGCCGCCACTCTGACGACCGGGCTGGCCGCCTGTTCGGGAGGACAGGCCGGCGTCGGCGGCAAGCCGGTGGAGTACGCCAAGGACGGCACGTTCACCTTCACCCTGCCGAGCGATCCCGGCGTCGTCGACCCGTACCGCAACATCGCCAGCCTCGGCGAGATGGGCAGCCTCGCCTACGACCCACTGATCAACGTGACGCCCGAGGGCGAGATCGTGTCCGGACTGGCCGAGAAGTGGCAGGCCGACGAGAAGACGGCCACGTTCACCCTCAGGAGCGGCGTCACCTGCTCCGACGGCACCCCGCTGACCGCGAGCAACGTGGTCAAGGCCTTCGACTACCTCAAAGACCCGAAGAACCAGTCGCCGCTGTACGGACTGCTGGTCCCCACCACCCCCTTCACCGCCACCGCCGACGACGCCGCCCGCACCGTGCGGGTGGAGATGAAGACGCCGTTCGCGCTCCTGCTGCAGACGCTCGGCCGGGTGCCCGTCATCTGCCCCAAGGGCGTCGCGGACCCCACGCTGCTGGAGAAGTCGTCCGCCGGCACCGGGCCCTTCGTGCTCAGTGAGATCGTCCGAGGCGACCACTACACCTTCACCCTGCGCAAGGGCTACGCATGGGGACCGGGCGGCGTGCGCAACGACGTCCCCGGCACCCCGGCGAAGATCGTCGCCAAGGTCGTACCCAACGAGACCACCGCCGCGAACCTGCTGCTGTCCGGCGAGGTCAACATGGCACTCGTCGCCGGCGCCGACCGCGATCGGCTCGCGGCCCGCAAGCTGCCGCACTTCGACGTCTCCGCGACGCTCGGCGAGCTCTGGTTCAACCAGCGCGACGGCCGGCCCGGCACCGACCAGCAGGTACGGCGCGCGCTCACCGCCGCGCTCGACCTCGACGAGCTGGCCCGGGTCTCCACCTCCGGGAAGGGCAAGAGGGCCGACGGCCTGGTCGCCAACGACTCGCAGCCGTGCGCCGCCGACACCGTCACCGGGCTGCTGCCCGCGACCGACCCCGGCCAGGCCGCCGCCCTGCTCGACCAGGCGGGCTGGAGCACGGGCGCGAACGGCGCCCGCGCCAAGAACGGCAAGCCACTCAAGCTGGACCTGCACTACAGCACCAACGACGGCGAAGGCAACATCGCCGCGGCCGAGCTGGTGGCGCAGAAGTGGAAGGCGCTCGGCGTCGAGGTCAAGCTCACCGGAGACGACCTGAACGCGCTCAACCGGGCCATGTTCGAGACCGGCGACTTCGACGCGTACTGGGCCGGGTTCAAGCTCAACCTGCCCCACCAGATCGTGCCCTTCGCCACCGGCGGGACCCCGCCACAGGGCCAGAACTTCGTCGGCATCAAGAACGCCGCCTACGAGAAACTGGTGGCACAGGCCGACCGGACCGCCGGCGAGGCGGGCTGCAAGCTGTGGAACGACGCGGAGAAGGCGCTGTTCCAGTCGGCGGACGTGGTGCCGGTCTCGGAGTCGGAGGTCCCCTACTTCCTCAACAAGGCCGAGGCGCGGACCGAGGGCTGGCTCCAGCTGCCGATCCCGACCAGCATCCGGGTGCTGCGCTGATGACCAGCGTGCCGATCAGGCCGCTGAGCGCCCCCTGGCTCTCGTTCGCGCTGCGGCGGACCTGGCGGTTCCTGGTGTCGCTGTGGGTCCTCGTCACCGCGTCGTTCCTGATGATCCACCTGATCCCGGGCGACCCGGTGCGGGCGGCGCTGGGCACCACGGCGCCCGTCGAGCTGGTCGAGGCCCGCCGCCAGGCCCTGGGGCTGGACGCTCCGCTGTGGCAGCAGTACGCCGGCTTCCTGCGCGGCTGCCTCACCGGCGACTTCGGCGCCTCGATGGTGAGCAACCTGCCGGTGTCCCAGGTGCTCGGCGAACGCCTGCCGGAGACGGTCAAGCTGGCCCTGCCGGCGTTCGTCCTGGTGCTCGCGGTCGCGGTGCCCGTGGGCGTGCTGATGTCCGTGCTGACCAGGGGCGGTCGGCGGCGGGGCGGCGAGCTGGCGTTCACGTCGGCCAGCGTGTTCGTGGCCGCCGTCCCGGAGTTCCTGCTGGCGGTCGGGCTGGTCTACGTGTTCGCGGTGTACCTGCCGTGGCTGCCGGTGGCCGGGCGGGAGGAGCTGAGCTCGTACGTGCTGCCGGTGCTGTCGCTGGCGATCGCCCCGGCGGCGGTGATGGCGCGGATCGTCCGCGTGGAGATGCTGTCGGTCCTGGGCGAGGACTACATCCGCACCGCACGGGCCAAGCGCCTGCCGGACCGGTTGGTGTACGTCCGTCACGCGCTGCCCAACGCCCTCACCGCGACGCTCACGCTCGCCGGCCTGATGCTGACGGCCATGGTCGCGGGCACGGTCCTCGTGGAGAACGTGTTCGCCTGGCCAGGACTGGGATCGACGATCGTCCAGTCGATCCTGCAGAAGGACTACCCGATGGTGCAGGGCGTCGTACTCGTCTACGGCATCGGCGTGCTGCTGGTGAACCTGCTGGTCGACGTGCTGCTGGCGGTGCTCGACCCGCGTTCGACGATCAAGGAGAGCTGATGGGCGGGAAGTGGCTCGCGGCCCTGCGCACCCCCGTCGGGGCCTGCTCGGCGGTGCTGCTCGTCGTGGTGGGCGCGCTGGCGGTCCTGGCGCCGATCCTGTGGGGCGTAGGCGCGGACGCGACCGACACCGGCGCCATCCAGCAGGGCCCGTCAGGCTCGCACCTGCTCGGCACGGACTCGCTGGGCCGGGACATCTTCCTCAGGGTGCTGGTCGCGACCCGCCTGTCGGTCGGGCTGGCCGTGACCGCCACCCTGATCGGGCTGGTGGCCGGCGTGATCCTGGGCATGGCGCCGTCGGTCCTGCCGCGCCGGCTCGGCCGCCTGGTGGTCTCGGCGGTCGGCATCGCCGTGGCCTTCCCGGCGCTCCTGCTGGCGCTGTTCCTCGCGGTGATCTTCGGGGTCGGGATGCAGGGCGCGGTCCTGGCCATCGGGCTCGCGGGCGCGCCGTCGTTCGCCCGGCTGACGCAGACGCTCGCGGCGTCGGTCGCCGGGCGGGACTTCGTGTCGGCCGCCAGAGTGGTCGGGGTCGGCCGGCTCCGGCTGATGACCCGCCACATCCTGCCGAACATCGGCGAGCCCCTCGTGGTGAACGCCACCATCGGCGCCGGCAACGCGCTGCTGGCCTACGCGGGCCTGTCGTTCCTCGGGATCGGGGTGCAGGCCCCCGACTACGACTGGGGGCGGCTGCTCGGCGATGGACTCGACCGCATCTACACCAATCCGGCCGCGGCCCTCGCGCCCGGCGTCGCCGTGGTGATCGTCGGGCTGGCGTTCAACCTGTTCGGGGAGACCGCCGCCGCGGTCGTCGGCACGCGTACCCGGACCCTCAGGCCCGGCCGCGAGCCGACGAGCCGGGCCGCGCTCCCCTCCTCAGGCGGCGGGTCCGTGCTGGCGGTGGAGAACCTGCGGGTGGCGTTCGGGTCCGCGACCCCTGTCCGCGGGGTGAGCTTCACCGTGGCGGCGGGCGAGGCGGTGGGCGTGGTCGGGGAGTCCGGCTCGGGCAAGAGCCTGACCGCGCTGGCGGTGTCGAGGCTGATCGAGCCGCCTGGCGTCGTGACGGCGGACCGGCTGGAGTTCATGGGCGCGCCCCTGAACACCACTCCTGACCGCCTGCTGGGGACCTCGTTGTCGGTGGTGTTCCAGAACCCGATGACCTCCTTCAACCCCACCCGGCGTGTCGGCAGGCAGCTGGCCGAGGTGTCGGAGCAGCACCAGGGGCTGTCCCGCCGGGCGGCGCTCGACCGGGCCGTGGACCGCCTGCGCGCGGTGCACGTGACGGATCCGGGTCGGCGCGCCCGCCAGTACCCGCACCAGTTCTCCGGTGGGATGCTCCAGCGGGCGATGATCGGCATGGGGCTGATGGCGAGCCCGCGACTGGTGGTGGCCGACGAGCCCACCACCGCGCTGGACGTCAGGGTGCAGCGCGAGGTGTTACGGCTGCTGGCGGAGGTGCGTGCGCGCGAGAACGCGGCCATCCTGCTGATCAGCCACGACATCACGGTGGTCGCGCAGGCCTGCGAGCGGGTCCTGGTCATGTACGCGGGCCGGATCGTGGAGGACCTGCCGGTCGGAGACCTCGACGGCGGCGCGCGCCACCCGTACACGCGGGCCCTGATCGCCGCCGTGCCCGGCATGGACACCGACCGCGAGCAGCCGCTCGCCGTCATCCCCGGCCGGCCGCCGGAGCCGGACGCGATGCCTGACGGGTGCGCGTTCGCGGCGCGCTGCCCGTCCGCGAGCGACCGCTGCCGCGCGGCCGACCCGGAGCTCGCCACGGCGGGGCCGGGGCACCGCGTCGCCTGCTGGCACCCGGCGGACCTCGTCATAGGAGCTACGGGAGGTGCCGCATGAGCGAGCTGGTCTTCGAGGAGGTCAGCGTGCACTACGGCAAGGTCGCGGCCGTCGAGCGGGTCACCCTGGCGGTGCCGTCAGGCACGACGGTCGGGCTGGTCGGCGAGTCGGGATCGGGCAAGTCCACCCTCGCCAGAGCCGCCGTGGGCCTGGCGCCCATCAACTCGGGCCGGGTCCTGGTGGACGGCACGGACGTGCGACGGTTCTCGCGGCGGCACCGGCCGCTGCAGATGGTGTTCCAGGATCCGTACGCGTCACTCGACCCCCGCATGACCATCGGCGAGTCGATCACCGAGGCCATGCCACGCGGCACCGCCGACCGGCGCGGCGAGGTGGCTCGGCTGCTGGAACTGGTCAGCCTCGATCCAGAGCGGGCGGCTATGCTGCCTGCCCAGCTCTCCGGTGGCCAGCGACAGCGCGTCGCCCTCGCTCGCGCGCTGGCCGGCCGGCCCGAGGTGGTGATCGCCGATGAGATCACCTCGGCGCTCGACGTGTCCGTGCAGGGCGCGATGCTCAATCTCCTACGGGAGCTGCGGGGCGAGATGGACCTGACGATGCTGTTCATCTCGCACAACCTGGCGGTGGTGCGCTACGTCAGCGACATCGTCGCCGTCATGCGTCACGGACAAATCGTCGAGGCCGGCCCTGTCGACCAGGTGCTGGAGGATCCGCAGCAGCCGTACACCCGCGACCTGCTGGACGCCGTCTCCCATCCGCTCGGCTCCTCAGCCGAAGTCGGCCGCGTGGTCGGTGGCCCATTGGCGCAGTGATCGGGCCGGGGCGCCGGTGACGTCCTGGACGGTGGTGGTCAGGGTGGGCGGCGGCCCGGCGAGCATGGCGGCGTAGCCGTCGAGGAGCACGTCGACGAAGGAGTCGGGGAACGTCTCGTCGGCCAGCAGCCGTCGGCGGGCCTCCTCCCGGGTGAGCTCCCGCCAGCGCAGCGGCCGGCCCAGCGCCTCGCCGATGACGCGGACCTGGTCGGCCTGGGTGAGCACCTCGGGGCCGGTCAGGGTGTACGTGGCGCCGTCGTGCCCCGGCTCGGTGAGGGCACGGACCGCGACGGCGGCCATGTCGGCCTCGTGGATCAGGGACATCGGCAGCGCGCCGTAGGCCCCTTCGACGATGTCGCCCGCCCGGATCTGGTCGGCCCACCACAACGTGTTCACCGCGAAGGTGCTCGGCCTGATCATGGTGGACTCGATTCCGCAGCCGTGGGCGAGCCATTCCTGCTCTTCGAAGCTGAAGTCGGGGACGCCGCCCGTACCCAGGAAGACCACCCGGCGGGCCTGCCGCGCGATGACCTCCAGCACGGCGGGCAGCTGCTTGCCGGTGTGCAGCGGCCAGAGCAGGAAGACCGCGTCGATGCCGTTCAGGCAGGCCGCGATGGTGTCCGGTTCGGACAGGTCGCCGCGCATCACCTCGACGTCGGCGGGGAAACGGGCGCGGTCCGGATCGCGGGTGACCGCCCGCACGGCATGGCCGGTCTGTTGTAACTGGGTGATGATCTGGCCGCCGACGTTTCCGGTGGCGGCGAGGATGAGCAGGTTCATGGCACGAGCGTCGCCCACGACCCCGTACCGTGCCCATCCAGGCGACTAGGATCGCCGGAAACCGTCACTAGAGCGGGGTTTCCGGATGGATACTGTCGACCGGGGTCTGGTTCACGCACTGCAGATCGACGGCCGGGCCTCGTTCAGGGCGATCGCCGACGTGCTCGGGGTCTCGGAGAACACCGTGGCCCGCCACTATCGGCGGCTGCGCGGCCAGGGCGTGCTGCGGGTGGCAGGCCTGGTCAACGGCGGACGGCTGGGGCACACGCAGTGGACCATCCGGCTGCGCTGCACCCCGGACGCGGCCGGGCCGGTCGCCAAGGCCCTGGCCGCCCGTGACGACACCTCGTTCGTGTACCTGCTGTCCGGCGGCACCGAGGTCTCCTGCACCGTGCAGACCCGCGGCACCCAGGACCAGGACGCCCTGCTGCTGGGCAGACTGCCTCGCACCAGCGGGGTCGTCTCGATCTCCGCCCACCTGTTGCTGCGGGGGTTCGTCCTGCCGGACGGCTGGCAAGGGCTCGCCTGGCTGGCACCCGACCAGGCCGACCGGCTGCGACCGCCGCCGGTCGAGGCCGGCGACGGCCCGATCGAGCTCGACGAGGGCGACAAGGCGCTGCTGCGGGCGCTCAACCTGGACGGCCGCGCGCCGTACGCCGAGCTGGCCGCCGCGACCGGCTGGTCGGAGACCACGGTGAAACGCCGCCTGTACGCGCTACGCAGCCAGGGAATCGTCAGCTACCAGCTCGACATGCCGCCCTCGGCGGTCGGATTCGGCACCCAGGCCCGGCTGTGGATCGCCGCCCGGCCGGCCAAGGCGGTCGAGGTCGGTGAGGCACTGGCGCGGCACCCAGAGATCGCCTTCGCGTCCCTCACCACCGGCCCCACCAACCTGCTCGCGGCCCTGAACTGCCGCGACCCACGGGACCTGGGCCACTACCTCACCGAACGACTCGCCCCGCTGGAAGCGATCACCACCATGGAGACCGCTCCCATCATCCGCACCGTCAAACGCGCCGGGCCGCTGCTGCTGTAGCGGAATCAGACCCCGAGAGCGGAGGGCAGGCTGAGCTCCCGCAGGAACAGCGCCTCGGCGGTGGCGATGCGGCGCAGCTCCTCCAGGTCCACCCGCTCGTTGGGCGCGTGGATGGCCGCGTCCTCGTCCTCGGCCCCGAACAGCAGGATCTCCGCCGCGGGGAACTGCTTCAGCAGCGTGTTCACCAGCGGAATGGACCCGCCGGCGCCCACGTCACGCGGCGGCCGCCCGAAGGCGCGCTCCATCGCCCGGTTGAGCGCCGCGCGGGCCTTGCCGCCCGAGTCGGCCTGGAAGCCCGACCCCACGGTGAAGTCGCCGAACGAGACCTGCGCGCCCCACGGCGTGACCTGCCGGAGGAACTCGACCACCGCGTTCACGGTCGTCTTGGGGTCACCCGACGGGGGAGTACGGACGGTGACGCGGGCGCGGGCCGCGGGCTGGACGGCGTTGATGGCGCCCGACACCGAAGGCGCGTCGATGCCGGTCACGGTGATGGCGTACGACGCCCACAGACGGTCCGCCAACGAGCCGGAGCCGACCAGCGAGACGTCGTCCAGCGCCCCGGCGGTCTTGCGGAACTCCTCCTCCGACGGTCCCTGACCGAGGAAGCTGCCCCGGGGCAGGCCCGGCACCCGGATGTCGCCGTTGTCGTCGTGCAGCGAGGTCAGCATCCGCATGAGCGCCGCGAGCGCGTCGGGGGCGGCACCGCCGAAGGAGCCGCTGTGCACCGGCTCGCGCAGGGTGCGGACCTCGATGGTGAAGGCGGCCATGCCGCGCAGCGAGGTGGTGACCGAAGGGTCGCCGACCCGCGGGTTGCCGGTGTCGGCCACCACGATGGCGTCGGCCCGCAGCAGGTCGGGGTTGCGCTCGACGAACGCCTCCAGGCGCTCCCCGGCGTACTCCTCCTGGCCCTCGATGAGGACCTTCACCCCGACGGGGAACTGCCGCTGGAACACCCGCAGAGCGGTGACGTGCGAGATGATGCCCGACTTGTCGTCCGCGGTGCCCCGGCCGTACAACTGGCCGTCGATCAGGGTCGGCTCGAACGGTGAGGTGCGCCAGGCGGCGGGATCACCGGCGGGCTGCACGTCGTAGTGCGCGTAGAGCAGCACCGTGGGCGCGCCGGGCGGTGCGGCCACCTCCCCGTACACCGCGGGGAAACTGCCCTCGACGGGCACCCGCTGCACGTGCGACAGCCCGGTGCTGCGCAGGAGTTCCTCGGTCAGGGCCGCGGCGGCGAGTACGGGCTCCTCGGGATGCCCGGGAAAGGCCACGGACGGGATGGCGGCGAGCCGCCTGAGGTCCTCGACGGCCTGCGGCATCGCGGCCGCGACGGCGCTCTCAATCTGTTCAGGAGTCACGGACGGTCCCCCGGGGCTTTCTCGGTAGTTGTCGTTCTCGACAGTTAACGTCTCATTGGATCACAGAAGGCTCCACAACGCGTGAAACAGGCATGACCCGCGCGCTAATCTACCTGCGGATTTCGTAGCTGTTACATACCGTTCCTGCGGATCTCGGATTTCTTGCATACTGTTGCGACGCTTTCGCTTGGCAAACCCGAGGTGAACATGCAGACTGTGGGGAGATCGGACACGAGGGAAGATAATCATGACGCAGCCGGAAAACGAGATTCTCAAGGCCGCGCAGGATCACCTGTGGTTGCACTTCACCAGGCACAGTGCCTACCAGCAGTCGGAGATCCCGACCATCGTTCGCGGTGAGGGCTCCTACATCTACGACATCCACGGCAAGCGCTACCTGGACGGCCTGGCCGGACTCTTCGTGGTCCAGGCCGGTCACGGCCGGAGCGAGCTGGCCGAGGCGGCCGCCAAGCAGGCGCAGGAGCTGGCCTTCTTCCCGCTGTGGTCGTACGCGCACCCGAAGGCGGCCGAGCTGGCCGAGCGGCTGGCGAGCCTGACTCCGGGCGACCTCAACAGGGTCTTCTTCACCACCGGCGGTGGCGAGGCGGTCGAGTCCGCCTGGAAGCTGGCCAAGCAGTACTACAAGCTGGTCGGCAAGCCGCTCAAGCACAAGGTCATCAGCCGCCAGATCGCCTACCACGGCACCCCGCAGGGCGCCCTGTCGATCACCGGTATCCCGGCGTTCAAGCAGATGTTCGAGCCGCTCGTGCCCGGCTCGGTGCGGGTGCCGAACACGAACCACTACCGCGCCGACGAGATCACCGGCGTCAAGGGGATGAGCCCGGAGGAGTACGGCATCTGGGCCGCCGACCGGGTCGCCCGCGCGATCGAGATGGAGGGCCCCGACACGGTGGCCGCCGTCTTCGCCGAGCCGGTGCAGAACGCCGGCGGCTGCTTCCCGCCCCCGGCCGGCTACTGGCAGCGGCTGCGCGAGATCTGCGACGAGTACGACGTGCTGCTCGTCTCCGACGAGGTCATCTGCGCCTTCGGCCGGCTCGGCACGATGTTCGGCGGCGAGAAGTTCGACTACGTGCCCGACATCATCACCTGCGCCAAGGGTCTGACCAGCGGCTACTCGCCCATCGGGGCGATGATCGTGCACGACCGGCTGTTCGAGCCGTTCAAGAGCGGCGACGAGATGTTCGCGCACGGCTACACCTTCGGCGGCCACCCGGTCTCCGCGGCCGTGGCGCTGGCCAACCTCGACATCTTCGAGCGCGAGGACCTGCTCGGCCACGTCACCAAGAACGAGCCGCTCTTCCAGGCCACCCTCGACGGGCTCAAGGACCTGCCGATCGTCGGCGACGTCCGGGGCGCCGGTTACTTCTGGGGCATCGAGCTGGTCAAGGACAAGGCCACCAAGGAGACGTTCACCGCCGAGGAGTCGGAGCGGCTGCTGCGCGGGTTCCTGTCGAAGGCACTGTTCGACGCCGGGCTCTACTGCCGGGCCGACGACCGTGGCGACCCCGTCATCCAGCTCGCGCCGCCGCTCATCGCGGGGCCGAAGGAGTTCGACGAGATCGGGTCGATCCTCCGCAACGTGCTCACCGAAGCGTGGGCTCGCCTCTAACGCTTTAACGGAACGAAAGGATCCGCGATGAAGATCGGCGTGCCTGCCGAGGTCAAGAACCACGAATACCGAGTCGCCGCAACCCCGGCAGGCGTGCACGAGCTGGTCCGCCACGGCCACGACGTGACCGTCCAGCGAGGTGCGGGCCTGGGCTCGCACATCCCGGACGAGGAATACCTGGCGGCGGGCGCGAAGATCATCGACAGCGCCGACGCGGTGTGGGGCGAGTCGGAGATGGTGCTCAAGGTCAAGGAGCCGATCGCCGAGGAGTACCACCGGCTGCGCGAGGGCCTGGTGCTGTTCACCTACCTGCACCTGGCCGCCTCCCGGCCGTGCACCGACGCGCTGCTCGGCGCGAAGACGACGGGCATCGCGTACGAGACCGTGCAGGTCGGCCACACGCTGCCGCTGCTCGCCCCGATGTCCGAGGTCGCCGGCCGGCTGGCCCCGCAGGTGGGGGCGTACAACCTGATGCGCTTCAACGGCGGGCGCGGCGTGCTGCCGGGCGGCGTGCCCGGCGTGGCCCCGGCCAAGGTGGTCGTGATCGGCGGCGGCGTCTCCGGCCTGAACGCCGCCCAGATCGCCGTCGGCATGGGCGCGGACGTCACCGTGCTCGACACGAACGTCGACCGCCTGCGCTTCATCGACGCCATCTACCAGGGCCGGCTCAAGACGCTGGTCTCGACGTCGTACGCGATCGAGCGGGAGGTGCTGAACGCCGACCTGGTCATCGGCGCGGTCCTGATCCCGGGCGCCAAGGCCCCGACGCTGGTCTCGAACGAGCTGGTCTCGCGCATGAAGGCGGGTTCGGTGCTCGTCGACATCGCCATCGACCAGGGCGGCTGCTTCGAGGACTCGCGCCCGACCACGCACGCCGAGCCGACCTACACCGTGCACGGCTCGATCTTCTACTGCGTGGCGAACATGCCGGGCTCGGTGGCCAACACCTCCACCTACGCCCTGACCAACGCGACGCTCCCGTACGCCGTCAAGCTGGCCGACCAGGGCTGGCGCGAGGCGCTCAAGGCCGACGCCGGCCTGGCGGGCGGGCTCAACACCTATGACGGGCTGCTCACCAACGGTCCGGTGGCGCAGGCACTCGAACTGCCGTTCACGCCGGTGACCGAAGTCCTCGTCGCCTGAGCCCTCTCAGCCTGAGCTGTCTCAGGCTGAGCTGTCTCAGGCTGGGGCAGATAGCGAGCAGTAGCTTGAGCGTCCGATAGCGCGAGTGGTGCTATCGGACGCCGAGCCGTTGGCGCAGGTCGCGGGCCGTGGCCAGGACGTGGTCGATCTCGCCGGGGCTGGGCCAGGGCGCGCTGCCCGGACGCAGCAGCGTGCCGCGTACCGACGCCAGATACTCGATCGCGCTGGAGTGCAGGCCGCTACGCCGCACCAGCCAGCCCAGCACGTCCGCGTGGTCGTGCAGCGGCCTGGTCGCCAGGTCCCAGGTGCCGAGGATCTCGGCCAGCTCGGGTACGCCCAGCGAGACGCCGCCCCTGCGACCGGTGGCGGCCGCGGCCAGCTCGGCCCGCGCGGCCAGCTCGGGCTCGGCCAGCCGGTTCCACGCCGGGGGTGGCGGGTCGGCCAGCCATCGCGCGGCCTCGTCCGTCTCCCCGGACGCCGACAGCAGCCCGGCCAGCTCGATGGCCGCCTGGTGATGCCCGGCCAGCGCGGCCTGGCGGAACCAGTGCCGCCCACCCGCCAGATCACCGAACTCGGCGATGAGCAGCAGCCCGAAGTGGAAGGCGGACTCGGCGTCGCCGCTGGCCGCCGCCCGGCCGAACCAGTGGCCGGCCCCCGCGGGATCGCCGAGCTCGACGCAGACGAACCCGGCCATCCGCTGATCCGCCAACCGGCCCGCGTTGGCGGCCCGCTCGAACCAGGCACGGGCCGTACGCAGATCCCCGTGACTCAGCGCGATGCCGCCGAGCTGCGAGGCGGCACCCGGATGCTCGCTCTTGGCGGCCAGCCGGTAGTACGCCTCGGCCCCCTCAGGGTCGCGGCTGGCCTGGAGGAACAGACCGAGACAGTAGGCCGACTCGGCATGGCCCTCGCGCGCGGCGTACTCCCACCAGTGCAGGGTCTCCTCGTCCTCGCCCGCCGCGTACGCCAGGAAGCCCAGATCGTGCGCGGAGGCCGCGTCGCCGTCGGCGGCCGCCCTGCGGTGCCACTCGCGCGCCGCCGCGACCTCGCCGCCGTCCTCGCAGACCAGCGCCAGTCGCCGGGCGGCCGTCCTGGAGCCCTCACGGGCCGCGGTCTCGAACCACCTTCTGGCGGCCTCGACGTCTCCGCGCTGCTCCAGCAGCATCGTCGCCAGGTTGACCGCGGCCTCGACGTCGCCGGTGGCGGCGGCCAGTTTGTACCAGGAGACGGCCTCATCCAGGCTGCCGTGCTTCTCGTGCCAGACGCCCAGGTTGTAGGCGCTGTCGATGTTGCCGCCCGCCGCCGCCCGTTCCCACCACTCCTTGGCCGCCGACCGGTCGCCGCGCTGCGCGCACAGCCGGCCGAGCCGGTGCGCCGCCTGCGGGTCGCCCGCCTGCGCGGCCATCAGCAGCTCAGGCTCGTCTCCCACGCGTGGCGCCGGAACGGCCGGCGCCGCCACCTCCTCTTGCCACCACGCCATGGGCACAGGGTGCCAGGTAATCGAGAGAATGCGAACAGTAATCGCCGACGCTAGGAGAAGTTGATGTACCCGATGTACATCCCCATCCCGCATACGTAGCGAAGTGACCCTGGGCGTTGTGATGGCAGGCGTACCGTCGCGGGCAGGGCGAAGTCCCGCCCGGCGATCGTGACCGTCCGGGTGCAGCCCTGATCGGCCAGCTTGAAGACGATGTCGACGGGCACTCCCGCGCGCGCGGTCACCATCGCGGGCCGGTAGCCGTCGCGCGTCGCCCAGACGGTGACCGTACGGGCGGCTGTGGATTCATCGGTGGCCGGCCCCGGACCCGCTTCGGTGGTGGCCGATCCCGGAGCCGCGAGTGTGGATTCAGTGATGGCCGACCCCGGTGGCGCGAGCCAGCCGCCCAGACTGACCCCCGAGCCGACCGTCCACAGGCCGGCCACGAGCGCCGCCACCCCGGCCAGCCTGGCGAGCCTGGTCCGCGAGACCCGCCGCAGGACCCAGCCCAGCAGCGCGAAGGCAGGCGCCGTGCCGATCACGAACCCGGCCATCACCGCCGCGCCGCCCAGCGGCGACCCGCTGGAGACCGCGACCATCTCCATGCCCAGCGTCACTCCACAGGGGATGAGGATGGTGGCCGCGCCCAGCAAGGGTGCGCTGCCGACCGCGTTGCGGATCGCGCTGCGGACCGCACTGCTGGCCTCGCGCCTGGGGGTCTCGTCGCAGCCGGACTGTCGCCGCCGCCGGAGCAGCCTGGTCGCGTACGCGATGACCATGATGCCCGCCGCCACCAGCAGCAGCGCCCGCACCTCCGGGGGCAGGCTGACGGCCGAACCGACAAGGCCGAGCAGCACCCCGGCGGCCGAGTAGGAGACCAGCCGGCCCGCGAGGAACCAGGCCACGAGCACCGGATCGCGCGACGGCCGCTCACAGCCGCCTGAGGTGAGGCCCACGAGCAGGCCGCCCTGTACTGCCGTACAGGACGCGGTCCCCGCCACGAGTCCGGCGACGAGCCCGCTGGCGAGCAGGGCGAGAGGCTGCACGCTCAGCAGCTGCACTGGCCGCAGAACCGGGCGATCGACTGCATACGAGCCCCCACTTCTCGACAGTCCCTAGAAGCAACGTAACGTTGCGAACCGGGTGCGGCCAGTAACAGTTCTTTCACCCGCCGGGACGGTTAGCTCTTGAGTACCGACATCCGCTCGAAGTACTCGTCGTCGGTCATCTCGCCGCGAGCGTACCGCTCGGCGAGGATCCGCTCCGCCGACCCCGTCGCGCTGACCTCGGTACGCCGGCGACCCTTCTGCCAGGCCCGGGCGCCCAGGGCGACGAGGGCCACCCAGAACAGACCCCAGAGAACCGGAATGATCGGCCAGAAGCCAGCGCCCCAGCCCCAATGCGTCATCGTGTTCATGTCTTCCAGGGTCGCCGCCGGATGAGCCCGGCACATCAGACCCTCGGCGCGTCCTGAGCTTCACCCAGGGGAGTGTTCGGCCTCGTTCGTCGTACGCCCGCGGTGGTAGCCGGTCAGGCCCTGGCCTCGATCAGGAAACGGGTGGAATGGGCGACGAACGGTCCGTCTTCCTGGATGCGTTCGTGCAGCTCGCGCAGCTCTTTTCGATAGCGGCCGACCGAGAAGTCCGGCACGGTCCAGATGACCTTGCGCAGGAAGTAGATCACCGCGCCGATGTCCCGGAACTCCATCCGCAGCGACTCGGCCCGGAGGTCGGTCACGGTGAGCCCGGCCTGCTCGGCCGCTGCCCTGGCCTTCTCGGGGTCGCGGCTGGAGCCGTCCAGCGGGCCCAGGAAGTATTCGCTCAGCTCGACGACACTGCGCGGGCCGACCTGCTGCGAGAAGTAGGTGCCGCCCGGCCTGAGGATCCGGGCGATCTCCGCCCACCAGGTGTGTACCGGGTGGCGGCTGACGACCAGGTCGAAGGTGTCCGCGCGGAACGGCAGGCGCGGCCGCTCGTCGTCGGCCACCAGCGCGGCGCCGCGGGGCCGCAGCCGCCTGGCGGCCAGGGCGAGGTTGGGCGGCCACGACTCGGTGGCGACGGTGATCGGCGGGAGCTTCGGAACCCCGGCCAGGATCTCGCCGCCGCCGGTCTCGATGTCGAGCGCGGCCTCGGCCGTGGCCATCCGGCCGGCCAGGAGACGGGCGTACCCCCAGGAGGGGCGGGCCTCCGTCGCCCGGCCATCGAGCCAGGAGAAGTCCCAGCCGTCCACGGAGACCGACTCGGCCTCTTCGACCAGGTCGTCGAACGTGCGGTTCATCCTTCGAGCCTGTCAAGGGGGTGGCTCGCGATCAACTCGATTTCCCCGCACACCGCCTTGTTCTTAGGCGGCCAGGGTTAAGTGGCCAGGTTTAGGCGGCCCGGTTTAGGCGGCCCGGTTTAGGCGGCCAGCCGATCGCGAACCTCCGTGCGGTCGATGCCGAGGTGGTCGATCAGCGCGGCCACGGGATCGGGCCGTCCCTGGGCGAGCAGGGCCAGCAGGAGCTGGGCCGGGCCGGCGGTGTTCCTGACCTTGCGGGTGGTCGCCTTGATCGACTGATTGATCGCCGCCCGCGCGCTGGAGGTCAGCGCGGTGCCCGGCACCGCCGGATGCTTGCGCGGCCGGGCCGGTGGCACCTCACCCACGTCGATCCCGAGCGCCCGCAGCGCCGCCCGGTCGAGCTCCTCGAGCGCTGCCCGCGCCCGTTCCAGATCCACGCCGAGCGCCTGGGCGGGGGCCTGACCCGGATCACGCAGCAGCCCGAGCAGCAGATGCTCGGTCCCCAGCCGCCGATCGCCGCGCTGCCTGGCCTCCTCCAGCGCCGCGGTCACGACCACCGCGAACGGGCTCTTCTCCATCCCGAACATACGAACCTCACTTTCCGTACTTCGCGTGCACCGACTGCCGTGACATGCCGAGCGCGTCGCCGATCTGCTCCCACGTCCACCCCTGCTCCCTGGCCAGGGCCACGGAGACGGCCTCGACCTGCTCGGCCAGCCGGTGCAGCGCGCCGACCGCGCGCAGCCCCATGGCGGGGTCGTTCGACTTGATGCGCTCAGAGAGTTCTCCCATGTCCACCCTGTCAGGCTAGGTTGACAGGGCTGCTTTGTCAATCTAGCCTGACGGCCATGGAAGAAGTAGTGATCATAGGAGCGGGCCCCGCCGGGCTCATGCTGGCGTGCGAGCTGCGCCTGGCCGGCGTCCGTACGATCGTGCTGGAGAAGCGAGCCGAGCCCGGCGACCTCCCCAAGGCCAACGGCCTGGGCGGGCAGATCATCCGGCTGCTCGACCACCGGGGTCTGCTCGAACGGTTCAGCGCGGGCAGCCCGTTCGCCGGGCGCGCGCCGCGCTTCCCGTTCGGCTCGGTGCCCCTGAACTTCGCAGAGCTGGGCGGCGACGCCCCCTTAGAACTGCTGATGATCCAGCAACCGCGCCTGGAGCGACTGCTGGGCGAGCGCGCGGCCGAGCTCGGCGCAGAGGTCAGATGGGGCCACCGGCTGAGAACGCTCGTCCAGGACGACGAAGGCGTGACGTTGGAGGGTGACGGCTTCCGGCTCCGGGCCCGGTATGTCGTCGGATGCGACGGCGGTCGCAGTCTGGTGCGCGAACAGGCGGGCATCGGCTTCCCCGGCACAACGGACGACGAGGTGCTGCTGCTCGGCCACTTCAAGGCGCCCCATGCGTCCCTCTTCGACAGCCCGCAGGTCAGTGGCCTGCAGCCGGGCTGGAACCGTACCCCGAACGGCCGCCTGCTGCTCACCTCACTCCGGCCCGGCGTCCACATCGTCGGCGTGCGCGAGAAGATCGCTGATGCCGGCGAGAAGATCGTCGGCCTACGCGAGGAGGTTGTAGGCGTACGCGACGAGGCCGTCGGCGTCGGCGAGGAGGTTGCGGGCGTACGCGAAAAGGGGACGGCGCCTGCGTCGGCCGTCACTCTGGAGGAGTTCGAGGAGGCGGTGCGCCGGGTCATCGGTGTCGACCTGCCGCTTGGCGAGCCCATCTGGCTGTCGAGCACGGTCTCGCAGGCCCGCCTCGCCGACCGCTACCGCGAGGGCCGGGTGTTCCTGGCCGGTGACGCCGCCCACCTGTTCCCGGCAGGCGGCTCGGCCCTGAACGTCGGCCTGATGGACACCGCCAACCTCGCCTGGAAACTGGCCGCCCACCTGCACGGCCACGTGCCGACCGGCCTGCTCGACACGTACGAGGCCGAACGCCGTCCGGTGGCCGCCCACACCCTGCGCCACACCCGCGCCCAGGCAGCCCTGGAGCGCCTCACCGGCGAGGACGGCACGGCCCTGCGCGACCTCCTCGCGGAACTGCTCACCTTCGAGCAGCCCCTGCGCCACCTCGGCGAAATGCTGCAGGGCTCCGACATCCGCTACGGCACAGCACCCCACCCACTGACCGGCCGCTTCGCCCCCGACCTGACACTGACCACCGCGGACGGTCCGACCCGCGTGGCGGACCTCATGCGATCGGCCGACTGGCTACTCCTCGACCTGCGCCCCACATCCTCGGAGCCGGGCGAACTCGTCAGCCAGCGTCCGGTGGCGTCGGACCTGGGCGAGTTGGTCGGCCAGCGTCCGGTGGCGGCGTCGGATCTGGGGGAACTGGTCGGCCAGCCGGTGGCCTCAGACCTTGGCGAACTGGTGGGCCGGCGTCCGGTGCCGTTGGACCTGGGTGACCTGGGTGACCTGGTCCGCGATGGCCGCCTCCGAGTCGTCGTCGCGCACTGCGCGGCCCCGCCCGCCGACGCCCTGCTCATCCGCCCCGACGGTTACGTGGCCTGGGCGGGTACGGACGGCCTGCCCGAGGCGGTGACCACCTGGCTAACCCCTTGACCTGCTGGTCGTTCCGGCGGAGTCACTCGCGACCACCTGGCTCACCCCCTTGACCTGCTGGTCGTTCCAGCGGAGTCGCTCGCGACCACCCCGTACAACCCCCGCCCGACCCTCCAGTGCCCTTGGACGTCAATGAGCGATGGCCATCGCGAAAGGCACAGGCCCGAGCGCGCGAACGAGGCCGCCGACCATCAGCAGGAACGCCTCGGGCCCCCGTGCCGTCTCCACACCCCCGAGGTCGATGATCCACTCCGGTACCCAGCCCAACTCGGCCAGCAGCCCACCGACGACCTTCTTGGCGTCGGCATCGTCCCCGGACAGGAAGGCGGTGGGCGACACGGCCAGCAGGGCCGGATCGGCCATGACCGATGAGTGCATGGTGTTAAGCGCCTTCACCACGCGTACGTCCGGCAACGCCCGCTGGATCTCCTCAGCGAGACTGCTGCCCGGATAAAAGAGAGCCGACGCGAAGCCGTACGCGTCGGATTCGGTGGCGTTGGCGATGTCGACCAGCACCTTGCCCGACAACTCTGCCGCGAGGCCGGTCAACACCTCCACCGACACCCCGCCGGGCAGGGCATTGATCACCACCTCCGCTGACTTCGCCGCCTCACGCAGCCCGGCGACCCGTACTCCGAAGTCGGCGGCGACCGCGTCCGGGGCACGAGAGCCCACAATGACCTCGTGCCCCGCGTCGCGCAGCCTGCCGGTAAGAGCCCGGGCCACATTGCCCGAGCCGAGGACGGTGATCGTCGTCATGCTCTCTTCACTCCTAGATCGGGCGGGATTCGCCCTGTTCATGAGCGAAGTTAGGCGGTGCTACGGTCGAACGGCAGTACGCACTTCAAAGTGCCCAGCGCACGCGAAGGGATGCCATGACCACGCGCACCGCCGCCCACCGGCGCGTCGACGGCCGGGACTCCTACCAGGCCCGCTTCACCGCCTGCCCGGTCAACCGACTGATCGACCGCATCGGCGACAAGTGGGTAGCCGTCCTGCTCAACGAACTCGCCGAAGGCCCGCGCCGCTACGGCGACCTGACTCGGACGATCGCGGGCGCGAGCCAGAAGATGCTCACGGAGACACTGCGCCACCTCGAACGCGACGGCCTGATCTCACGCACGGTCACCCCCGCAGTGCCGGTACGCGTCGACTACGCACTCACCGACCTGGGCCGGAGCCTGCTGCCCGTGATCGAGGTCATGAAGCAATGGGCCGAGGAGAACATCGACCAGATCGACAGCGCCCGCGAGGCATACGACACCCGCGACCGCTGAACCCCCTCCAAGCAATGCCTTCCCCAGTGGGCGCTCCGCGCTCAGAAGCTCAGACAGTGTCCAGTGGGGGCGCGCCCCCACACCCCGCTCAACTACATCGCCTTCGCCGTGGGGGCGCTTCGCGCCGATCAAACTCAGACTGTGTCTATTGGGGCTCCCGCCCCAAACCCCAAGCCGAGGGGCTCCCGCCCCTCGAACTCCCCGACCGCTTCGCCGTCTGGAGCGGTCGCTTCGTTGACCTGAGTCACATCAGCAAAGCTAGTGACCCGTCACGCAATCTTGGCCAGGTAACTGGTCCAGCTCCGGATGAGTGAGTTGGCGGCGAAGCTGGTTTTCGGCTACGCGCGAGTGTTGCGCCAGTGGACGTAGGCGACGATCGCGGCTTTCCGCTCGTCATGAGTGCGATGATCGGTGCCGTTGACGGCGTAGTAGCGCAATGCGACGAATTCGGACTCGATTCAGTTCAGCCACGAACCGTAGGTGGGCAGGAGCATTCAGCTCGATGTCGTTGTCGGCGGCCCAGGAGCGGACCTGGGGATGTTTGTGCGGTGAGTAGTTATCCAATGACCACGTACAGTTCCTCGCCGGAGAGCTTGCCGGCGGCCAAGTCGAGCGCGGCGATCATGCGCACCACGCCGAAGTAGCGGTTGTAGGTGGCCCGCAGCCGAACCGGGTTTCCGGCCGGCCGCCAACGTTTGCCCTTGCGCGACATCAGCTTCACACCGAAACCGCAGGTCGCAACGTCACTTTACGACCTCTTAATGCCACTCGAACCAAAGCCTCAACCACATGACCGAATGGCAGCAAACACGAATATCATGTGGACATGTGGAAGGTGCCGGTCACCGCTCCCGAGGCACTGCCGTACGTCGTGGACGCGGCGCGCCGTGAACGCTATCTCGGGCTCATGGTCATTCTGGCCCGCACCGCGGAGGCGCGCACGCTTCACGAGGAGTTGGTACGGGACTGGACCAGCATTCATGACGTGACCGGCCAGAGCATTGCCGTGCTTTGCCCGGACCCCGGGTTCGTGCTGAGAGAGTCGGAGAAGGAGGGCAGGTACTACGGGATCGAGAACAGCGTCACCAGATACTGGTCGAACCTGACCCTCGACGAGGCTCGTGACCTTCCCCACACCCGGTTGGTGATTCCCGGCCAGGACAGTCTCCCCCGTGGGCGACCGCTCCCGCTCCCGCCTTATCCGGCAGAGGTGCAGCAGGCCGCCTGGACCGAGGCCGTGACTCGCTGTGCCACCTACTTCGGCATCCGCGAAAGCCGTCTCCCCGCGTTGCTCGTGCTGTGCTTGCGAGACGAACGGGACGCACTGATCCAACTCCGGCCGCAGACGAGCATCTACCGGCTGTGCAAGAGAATCGCGTCGCACCCCGGCCACGAGCCGGGAGACGAGGACCGGCTGGAGGAGCGCGACGAACTCGCCGAACTGGTCGAACACCTCGCGATCGGTCGCGGTCACCATGCGCTGGTACCGGACAACGACCCTCCGCGGACCATGCGCAGGCTGCTGACCGTCGCAAAGGTGAGCACGCAGTTCGAGGGGTTGCACAAACACCTGAGCATGATCGCGAATGTCGATCCCGATCTTAACCTTGCGTGGTGCACACGACTCGATGAGCTCACCGAATCGGACGCCGACCACAACGCCGTGCTGTCCTACCTGTCCGAGATGGCACAAGCTGTCCACGCGCACCCACGCAGGACCGAGCTTCTCAATCTGAACAAGAAGGCCCGCAAAGTTGAGCGCGCCGTCAAGGCAGCCGCGAATCCACCTCCGGAGTGGCGCTATATCCCCGAAAGTCCGGCCGCGAGGGCCAAACGAGAGGCGGAACGCGCCCGAGCGCAGGCTAAATTGGCCGAACTGGAACGAGTGTTGAACAGAAGGCCGGGGTTGGCGGCCGCATGCGAGACCGCGGCCAGAGCCGAACTGGGCGCATGCGAGATCGCCCAGCTGGAACTTGACGAGTACATCGGCATCCTCCGGGGCTATCCCACACAGCGAATACACGCGGTGACGCCGATCGGCCCGCCACCCGATGATGGCGCGAACATCGCGACCCACAACGACATCTCCGGGACGGTGCACGGGACCGCGGTGCAGGCGGGGCACATCGACGCTGTGCACTTTCACGGCCGCCGCAGGTTGTTCGGCATCATTCGAAAGCGTGGCCGTCGGCAGTAGATCCAATGCCGCAACCATCCTTATGGCCCAATGCAGGCCGTGAAGTGCTTCTCGGCAGCAGCCCAGGTACTACGCATGACCCCCGAACCACCCGTGCAACGGGCCAGCGCACCCGTGTCTGCAGCCCGGCCACCCAACCCGGTGGCCGGGCCAGCTTGCAAGATCACCCCAATGGGCGGCCGTGATCAGCACCCGGTCACCGTGACGGACATGTAAGCCAGGCATCAGCGCAGTTCAGAGGAACGATCTGGTCATCGGCGGTCGGTAAAGACTTGCACCACACCCCGGGCGATGAGGTGTTCGGCCAGGGTGCGCAGGCTCCAGGTGGAGTGGCCGGTGATGTCCATTCCGCGGGGACCGTCCGGGCGATCAGGCAGATGTGCTCGCGCACCTGTTCACTTCAAGGACGGGCCACAGTAGCTGCCGATCAGGCGGCCCAGGGCGCTTGTGGTGCCCGACAGCGCCCCGAGCAGGCATGGGCTGACGTCACCCGATCCGGACGATGCTCTTGCCGCGGGTCGCTCCACCGGCGAGATCGGCGATGGCGGTCTCGACGTCGGCCAGCTCGTATTCGGCGGTGATATCTATGCCGACCTTGCCGTCCCCGACCAGTTCCAGCGCGCGGCGTACGCTGTCGGCGAGCCGCTCGGGATGGGTCTGGCTGAGCAGGTTGCTGTTGTAGGTCAGCATCGACGTGCCCCGCATCAGCAGATCGTTGGCCGAGACCGAGACCGGCTCGAAGGTGGCGATGTTGCCGTAGACCACGATCCGGCCGTGCGCTGCCAGGCGTTCCAGGTTGGCCAGCCGGGTCTGGCCGCCGATGGGATCGAGAATCACATCGAAGTGCTCCCCGTCCAGAGCTTGGGGGAACTCCTCGCGGCTGAGCACCAGGTCATAACCGATCTGCCGCGCGTAATCCACCTGTGCCGGATTGCCCACGACACCTACGACCCGCCCCGCGCCGGCGGCCCGGGCGAACTGCCCCGCGAGCGTACCGACCCCGCCGGCCGCCGCGTGGATCAGCACGCTCTGGCCCGGTCGGACACCCGCGACCGTGTTGATCAGGTCGTAGGCGGTGGAGGTGACCCAGCCGAACGCGGCGGCGGTCCGCGAGTCCACGGTGGGCGCCGCGATCGCCAGCACCGAGGGAACGACGACGACTTCCGCGAAGCCGCCCGAACTGGTCAGCGCGATGACCTGCTCCCCGACGCGCGCCGGATCGACACCCTCCCCGACCGCGACGACCTGCCCGGATGCCTCGAAGCCGGGTACGAAGGGACGAGGAGTCGGGAAGTGACCGTCACGGATGAGCACGTCCCCCCACTGAACACCCGCGTAGGCGACGCGGATCGCCACCTCCCCGCGCCCCGGGACAGGCTCGGCGATCTCGGTCATGCGGAGCTGGTCATCGGTGGCGAGCACTGCAGCCTTCATAGTTCACAACCTTCTTGCTCGACTCAGTATCCTGATACTCGGAAGCTAGCGAGTCTCAGGTAGCTGAGTCAAATTAGGAAGCTGTGACAAAAATGGCCGAGGTGTCCGCCGAGGAGTACCTATGCACAAGGATCCGCCGCGCCGAACAGGCTCTGACGGCCCATCACGAAGCCGTCCTGCGTACCTACGGGCTCACCATGACCCAGTACGCGGTGCTGCTCACGCTCTCCCGCGATGAAGGCATGTCCGGCGCCCAACTGGCTCGCGCCTGCGGCGTCACCCAACAGAGCATGGCCACGGTCCTCACCGGCATGCAGGCCAAGGGACTCATCGATCGGCAGCCATCACCCGTGCACGCCAAGGTCATGATCGCCGATCTCACCGACGCCGGCCAGAGCCTCCTCGACAAGGCTTACCAAGAAGTCAACGTGCTCGAGAAAGCCTTCATCGACAGGTTCACCCCGGCTGAGCACCGGCAATTCTGCGACCTCCTCGATCGAGCCACGGAAACTCTGGTCGAACAGACCATCCGACCCCCGAAGCCGGCGTCGACCTGAGTCGAGCCGGGAGAACCGCGGCGCTGGCTGGGGGAGGGGAAGGCCGTAGCGAGGTCGGGCCACGGGAGCAAGTAGCGGGACCTGATTTCCCTGCGGGCGATGCGCCAGCATCCGTCCTCATGAACACAGTCGTCGCGGTAGTAGACACAGGCAAGCACCATCCAGGCCATGCTCGGCGTGTGCGCTCACGGTTCCGGGCGCATGGAGGTGCCGAATAATTCGGATAGACACTTTGTGCTGAAAGAGCTCTGCGCGAGGCGCACCTCCGTTGCGGCGGCGAACATGAGAGCTGGAATGCCGTACAGCGCACTAGCTTGAACAACGCGATCTACTCCAGCGCCTACAAGGGGCGATACGGTGCGTAGTGTCCCTTCAAGCGCCACCGAGCCGGTCTGGCCCGCATGGACAATTAAATTTCTTTGCCGGTAGAGTCGGCGAAATGAATCTTCGAGTTGATTTACGATGCGGGGCAAGATGGCATTCGGATTGGCTGTCAGTGCGCGAATGCGCAGAAGTGCGAGTTGCGGCCCTGCGCTTTCAAAGTCATCCAGGGTTCCGCTTCTTATCGCCTTCTCAAGAAAGACAGCTCTCTCCTGGTCGTCGCTAATTGACCGCAACTGCGCGGCGATCGCGTCATCTCGGGTGCTGGCATGCGCTTGCGCAAGGGAAAGAAGCTCGCTTGTAATGTAACCGCAAGTCACGATGCGTGCCATCCGTGTTGCGGCGACCACTCGGTTGGAGGTGTCTCCTGGCCCTATCAGAAGCGCTTCGAGTGCGGCCCAACTGCCCGCTGTTGCTGCAGCAGGTGTGCCGCGGTCCAGTGGCTGTAGGAGTTCAAGGGCGGCATCGATTTGGGGATCGAGGCGAAGGCGGAACACTTCTTTTGTGCGTTCGAGTGCGTGCACTTGGACTCGGCGCGGGCCGCCTATGTAATCCAATGGTTCTTGTTCGCCGATCATGTACAGCGTTGGATGAAACTCCAGCCGTTGGCGGGCACCCACCTGGAAGCGAGCCGTGAGCCTATCGACCTCGCCGTTCACTTCCTTGAGGGCCGAGTATTTGTCTTTGGCGTCGATTTCTAGAACAAGGCCACCGGATTGCCTGATGTTCGGAGCGGATGGAAACCAGTGTGCGAGCCATTCCGCGGCCTTCGGTGAATCCAGCCAACAGTCTGGTCTTGCTTCTGGAAGCGGCGGGCAAGCTGTCAGCGGAACTAGGATATTGAATCTTACTTTAGGTCGGTTGAGGAGGACCTGTGCTTCCTCGCACAATTCGCTTAGGGTGATCTTGACTTTGCTGTATTTAATGTGATAAGTGAACCATTTGTGTGTTGCTTCTGCGCTGTAGCCTTCATCCATTATATGGCTGACGATTGCCCGAGCAACCGGCTCGCAGTTTGCTGCCTCGTCCCTGAGGTGACTCGCCCATCGAGATAGATATTTGGGACGGCTCTCCTGTAGTAGGAGATTTAGCGCTACCCAGTCGTGTCCATCTATCTGCATGGTTCTGTTCACATGCTTGATCAGCTGACCGCGTTCAGCGGGAGAGCCCATCCCGGGGTCGCGCTGAATCCTTTTCGCGAGCACATCTCCTAGGTATTTTACGGAAGACTCGGCGAGCGCTCCCAAGGCTTTTGCGTTTATCGCCTCAAGAAGCTCGGACAACTCGAGCAGGGTGCCAAGCCGCCACAACCTGCGATGCCAAGGGGTTGCGGCAGTTGCGAAGTCAAGCATCCGCTTGGCTGTGTAGTGATGCTGCTGGTTGTCATCGAGCATCGGAAGAGGTAGTCTCCTTCTCATACGGGAGGAAGTCGCTTCGGCCGCTTCCTCCCTTTCACGTGCTGCAGTATGCCATCTCTTGATTGCTCTTTGTGGGCTCTTTGCGTTTGTCCCAGATTTACCAAATGATGCGCTGTCGGGGTCGCGAGAAGGCGTTGGGCAAGTATTAGCGCTTAGGTTTGGGATAGTGATGGTTTGAGTCGGGTGGCAGGTTTGCGCGGCGCCGTCGACCTCGCAGCCCCGGGCACAGCGCTGGGCGGCCTCAGCTCGCATCTTGATGGCCCTGGTCATGGTGGGTCTGCGGAGGGTCGGCAAGGCGCGGACGACACCCCGTTCAAGCGCATCGCCACGTCGGGTAAACGTGCCGGCCGGGGGCCTGGGGTTCAGAAGCGACGCGGTGGCAATTGGCTCAGTGAGCCCCCGTATTTCACGGCGCGCAGCACAGGCGCCGTCTCCAGGTGGTGAATGCCGCGCAACGGCGCAACCCGGTTGGTGAGGTAGTCGTACAACGCCACCCCGTCCGCGCTGGAAACGCTCATGCACAGGCCGGAAGATCCGGTGGTGGCCACGACGAAGGCGGTTTCGCGGTGATCGGCCAGCGCCTGCCCGATGGATTTGAGACTCGCGGGGGAGACGGTGAGCCAGATGATGGTCCGCAGCCCGAGCCCGAACAACCGCGGGTCGAACTCCACGTCGAAATACATGGCGCCGCTCAGGCGCAGCGCGGCCATTCTGTGCCGCAGTGTGATAGCTGACATGCCCGTCTGCGCGACGAGTCGCGTGATGGGAACACGGGCGTCATGACGTAGAACGGCCAGGATCCGGCGGTCGGCGGCGGTCAGTTGGAGATCGACGACCGGAGTGGCGGGCTCAACGTGCTCCTTCAGGCGTTCCACCTGCTCCTCGCTCAGGGCGGGATACTTCTCCAGCAGGCTGAGGGAGCCGCCGTAGAACAGGTGCAGGACACGGTGCGCCTCCACAGAGAGCAGCCGAGGGGTGTGGGGCAGTCGCTTGAGCAGTTCCTCGCCGCCACTCTCATCCGGCTGGGCGCGTACGGCGCAGAAGATCTCGGTGCCCACCGAGGTGAGGTAGACCCAGGAGGTGTCATCGCGGCGGGCCAGCGCCTCCGCCATCGGATGCGCCGCCCCGGGAGCGCATCGAAGTCGCAGGAACCAGTGGACATGCCCGGTCAGCAGCGGGTTGGCCAGCCCGACGACCCGCAGCAGGCCGGCGGAGCGAAGCCGGGCATACCTGCGGGCCACGGTCTGGTCCGATACGCCGAGCACCTCGCCGATCCGGCTGAACGGCGCGCGAGCGTCGACCTGCAACGCGTGGGTGATCTGGCGATCCAGGTCGGTGAACGTATCGGATCCCATCGCTTCTTCATGCTCCATTGGGGAAAAAGGATGATCTGTGGCCTACGGATGGGAACAGGGTGTCACTCCACAGCACAGTGGGGCGAAATATCCCCAAGCCTTGAGGAGATGGCCCCATGGCCACCAACAGCCGCTCACTTGCGGAGGTGATCGTCGCGGGCGCCGGCCCGGTCGGCCTGACGCTGGCCGCGGAGCTACGCCTGGCCGGGATCGACGTCCTGGTCGCCGAACGTGCCCTCGAACCCAGCCGCCACTCCCGCGCGTTCGGCCTGCTCCCGCGCACCATGGAGGTCTGGGAGCAGCGCGGCGTCGCCGATCGTTTCACCGGCCCGCGCCTACCGCACGCCGACCTGGCCGCTGACCTGGTCGATCTCGACTTCACCCGGCTCGACACCCGCCACGGCCAGATGCTGCTGGCCCAGGCAACGACCGAACGGGTGCTCGCCCAGTGGGCGGACGAACTGGGCGTCAAGCTGGTTCGCGGGTACGAGGTCGTCGGCGTCGAACAGGACGCTGACACAGTGACGGTCGACATCCGCACCGCGGGCGAACGCCGACGGATCCACGCCGACTACCTGGTGGGCTGCGACGGCGCGCACAGTACGGTCAGGACCTGCGCGGGCATCGACTTCCCCGGTGAGTACACCCGGGCGGAGTTCGTGCTGGTCGATCTCGTCGAGGTCGACCGGAGGAGCGACCCGCGTTTCGAGCGGTTACCGCTGTTCGAGCGAGGGCCGAACGGGTTGCTGGTGATTTTGCCGATCTCCGCCGACACGGTGCGCGTGGTGGTCCATGAGTACGGCGCGCCGTACCGAGGAGGGCGCGGCGCCCCGACGTGGGAGGAGGCCAAGCAGGTGTTCGCCAGGGCCGCCGGGTTCGATCTCACGGCCGGCAGGCCTGTGTGGATCAGCCGTTTCGGCAATACCGCTCGCCAGGCCACGGCGTACCGGCAGGGCCGGATCCTGCTGGCCGGCGACGCCGCGCATACCCTGCTGCCCGCCGGCGGCCAGGGGCTCAACCTGGGCGTGCAGGACGCCGTCAACCTCGGTTGGAAGCTGGCGGCCGAACTGGGCGGCTGGGCCCCGCCGGGGCTGCTGGACACTTACCGCAGCGAGCGCCACCCGGTGGCCGGGCAGGTGCTGCGGAACGCCAAGGCACAGTTCGCGCTCATGCTGGGCGGCCCCGAGATCGACGCGCTACGCGAACTGCTGGGCGAACTCCTGGCCTTCGAGGACGTCAACCGTTTCCTCGCCGGCCAGGTAGGCGGTACGGCCATCCGGTACGACGTCGGCCCGGGTGCCCATCCGCTGTCCGGGTGCCGTCTGCCGTACCGGCCGCTGACCGTCGAGGGCGAGCGGACCGACACCATGCGGTTGCTGCACCGGGCCCGGGGCGTGCTGCTCGCGCTCGCTCCCGGGCCGTGGACGGTGGCGGACGGCTGGACGGACCGGATCGACATCGTGCGCGCCCGCGCGCTGGACACCGACGCGGGGTACGCCTGCGCGCTGATCCGCCCTGACGGTCACGTGGCCTGGGCCGCGACCGCGGAGGCTCCTGACGTGGACGGCCTCAACGCCGCCCTGCGCCGCTGGTTCGGCGCGCCACGAGGTGAACGGGTGACGGGCAGGATGAGCGAGTGCCCTGCCGAGCTATGATCGACGCAATTCCCAAGCCTGACATTGCTCGGTGTTCGCCTCAAGCGGGGGAGGCCGGTATGGAAATCCCGCCCTGGTTCGAGTCGCTTCCCGAAGTGATGGGTGAGGCCGAATATCAGGCGCTGCCTGAGGGCATCGCCAGAAGCATCGAGGTCGTGCACGGCCATGTGATCAAGTGCGAGTCGCCGGCTCCGCGGCACAACCGGATCGCACGTCGCCTCGCCAGTTCGCTGGAAACCGCCCGTCCCGCTAGTGGTCCATGTATGAGTGTCGAGACCGACATTGATGTAGTGCTCTGGCGGGTTCCCAAGTTCACCTTCCGGCGTCCGGATGTCGTGGTCTATAAATGCCTGGACGATCCTGGCCAGAAGCCGGAGGCATCGCAGACCCTCGCGGTTGTCGAGGTGTCCTCGCCGGGCACGGTCCGCGAAGACCTCACCGACAAACGCATCCAGTACGCGGCCTCTGGTATCCCGCTCTACCTTCTGATCATGCTCGACGAGAAATACGAGATCGTCGAGGTGAAGGAGTTCCACCTTGACGCCGTCGCTTCGGAGTACCGGCTCCATCAGGTGCACAGGTCCGAACTCGAGCTGGAACTCCCCATCCGGGCGACCATCCCGTTCCTCACCCTGACCGCCCCCTGAAACTCGACCGCGTACCCGCGCCTCACATCAAGACGCGCGGCTGATGAGCCCGTTGGGTGAGGCGGTCGAGTCGTAGTTCGGCGACGCCGCGAAACGCCTGGCTCAGGATGCCGGCGAGAGGTCCCGCATGCCGGAACTCGTGGGTCACAAGGGTGCCGTCGTCCTCCGGCTCCAGCAGCCACACGGCGGTTTCCCGGAATCCGGGGACGTGCCAGGCCGTATCGATGCGCTGGTCCGCGATGGCCAGGTACTCCCAACTCCCGGTGAGCCCGCCGCGCACGGTGATGGGATAGGTGACACCGGTGGCGGCGTGGGCGGGCCCATCGAGGGTGTGGAAAGCCGGGTTCCAGGCGGGCAGCGCCAGTGGGTCGAGCAGCACCCGGTGGACGTCGTACGGTGGGACGTTCAGGCGCCGGATCGCTTGCTGGGCGGTCATAAAAGAGCTCCCTCGTCAGTGGTGATACGCCGAGCCAGCGCCTCGCCCGCGGGTCGGCCGGCGACGAAGGCTCGGAGAAACGCGGTGACCGCATCGAGGTCGTGGCCTTCGGCCGCGGCGTCGATGGACCGGTAGAGGTCGTCTTCGATCTCGATGATCTGCCGGGCCAGGCGCAGTCCCTCTTCGGTGAGGGACAGTTCGATGTGGCGGCGGTCGTGTGCTGACACCTGACGGTCGACCAGGCCCACGGACGTGAGCCGATCGACCAGGCGGCTGGGGCTGTTGCCGCTCTCGCAGACCAGCAGGTCGCCGAGGCCGTTGAGGGTGAGCGATCGGCGATCCTGCAGGATGCGGATCACTTCGGCCTGCGAGGGGGTGATGCCGAGCGGGCGCAGGGCTTGGGCGAGCAGCCGGTTGCCTTCGCGCTGGGCGGCCAGGATCAGGTATCGGAGTTCTTCAGCCGGTCGCACCCGAACGCACCTCCAGCTTCCCGGAGAAGGACCCGCTCACGGCGGCCAGACGTGCGGCCGCTCCAGGATCGTGCGCCGGCAGGATCACCAGATCCGGGTACTGCTCGCGCAGGGTGTTGATCGCCTCGGTGGTAGTGCTCAGTTGGCGCCTCTCTCCGACTCCCGGGACCAGGCTCTCCCGCAGCAGGCGAGCGTCGTACGTCAGGTCGCCGACCATGAGCAGTGGCGGATGTCCGGCACCGCGGACCAGCAGTGACAGCGACCCGGGAGTGTGGCCGGGGGTGGGGAGCAGGACGAGGTCACCGTCGCCGAACAGGTCGTGGCCGGTCGTGAAGGGCGCGAGCCGAGGGTCGTCGATGGGGCCGGGCTCGACCTGGCGCCAGCGCAGTCCGGGAAGGTCGATGTGAGAACGCAGGAGCCCGCGGAGCTCGGGCAGGGGCTCTTGGAAGGATCGCCATTCCGCGCCGCTGACCACGATCTCGGCATGGGTGAGCTCGCGCAGGCCGCCGATGTGATCCTGGTGCAGGTGGGAGAGTATGGCCATGCGTACGTCGGCGATGTCGTAGCCGATGGTGGCCAGCCGGCCCTTGAGGGTGTCGTCGGGGCCGATGTCGAAGCGTGCCAGCCTGTCGTACATCACGCCGGTGATGCCGCCGGGAAAGTAGCCGGGGTCGGTGACCGACGCGCGGTCCTGACCGGTGTCGAACAGCACCAGCCCATCGGCGCGCTCGATCACATAGACGTTGATCGGCAGCGGCGGGGTCCATCTGCGCGAGGTGAACAGCCACCAGTACATCGGCTTGCGGGTGGGGCCCACGTGCTCGGGGTGGATCGCCACGCTTCCCGTGCTGACCACCGAGACCTGCTTGATCGTGCTCGTCGCACCTGTTGGTTCGTTCCTCATGCAAGTTAGATTACACGACATGTATGTCGTGTCAAATATATGGAGTCCCGGTCCACCCGCGCTGGCGGGGGACCTGGGGGCACGGATGTCAGGCGCAGGTGTAGCCGGACGGAAGTGCGGTGTTGCCGTTCGGGCGGGTCGCCTGGAAGCCGACGCTGGTGGTGCTGGCCCCGGGGGCGAGGGTGCCGTTGTGGCTGACGTTCCTGATCGTCACGGTCTGTCCGCTGACGGTAGCGGTGCCGTTCCACGAGCCGGACAGCGTATGTCCGGCCGGCAGCGTGAAGGTGGCCGTCCATCCGGTGATCGTCGAGGTGCCGGTGTTGGTGATGGTCAGGGGCTGGATGACGTACCCGGTGCCCCACTGGGTCTGTACGGTCGGAACCGTCGTGCAGGTGCCGCTGGACGGGCCGGGCTGGGTGGTGAGCTCGGCGGTGTTCGAGACCGGCGAGGTGTTGCCCGCGGCGTCCCGTGCCCTGACCTGGTAGCGGTACGTGGTGCTCGGGGTCAGGCCCGTGTCGCTGAACGAGGTGGTGGTCGAGGTGCCGACCTGGGTGAACGTGCCGCCGCTCGCGCCGGGCGCGCGCAGGATGTCGTAGCCGGCGACGCCGTTGTCGTCCGTCGAGGCCATCCGGCAGGCACGCGAGCGCTACCAGGCTCGACCCGGACGTGAGACTGACCGTCGACACCCCCGGCGGGGTGGTCGTCACGCTCGGCGCCACCGAAGTCGCCGCCGGTGGCCGGATCACCGCCATCGCGATCGTGGCCGATCCCGCCAGGCTCGCCTCAATACGCCTGTCGGACCCTGCGTGAGCTCCTGACTTGTGATAATTGGTTCGCCTGCCAGGAGCCCTGCGGCATCATGTGATGTACGCCGTGTTCTGATTACAGAAATCAGCTGTAGAGCCAGAGGGCGTAGCCGGGGCTGTCCCATTTGCACTTGTAACTCTTGGCGTGCTCTATTCCTACGAAGTAGCGACCCCAGCTGTCGCATTGGAGCGCAGTTTCGTACACCTTATAGATATACCCGCTGGTCGGCTCGACTGCCGACGCGACGGTCGTGGGGGCGGACTGAGCGGCCTGAGCGGGCGATGCCACGCCAATGCCCGTGAGGAGGGCCGCGGCTGCGACGAGTAGCGCAGCAGTTCTCTGCCGTTTGCCGGGCAGGCGCTTGCTGTCGGCCTTCGCCAAGGGGGATTGCATGTGTGCTCCATTCTCCGGCGGGCGTCCGATATCGAGACCGGCTGTCTCACGGAGGATTGTCGCGGATGGCGCCACAAAATCACTACAGGATCGCCACAATTCGCTCTTTGCGCGCCTGAATGCCCAGGTGAGGCTATGCCGCCTTGACAGATTTGGTCATGGTGAGTTATGTGGAGGGTTTGCAAGGTGCGGGTGACACACCGCTCGGCAGACGCGGCATTGCGGCCGAGTCAAGGCCGCCGCTGGACGTGTCCGGCACAGCCGTACACGATGCCCTGAACCACGTTCTGGACGACATCCCTGCTCACGCTCCCTGGCGGCGCGGTGACCAGGGTGAACAGCGCGCCCCCGTAGAGCGCGATCAGCGTGGGGATCCTCTCGGGTGGGGTGGCGAGGCCGAGTTTGTCGTGGTGCCCGGCGGTGACCAGCAACGCCGTGTCCTGTAGGCGCGCGAGCACCGAGGCGAGCGCCGGCCGGCGCGCGGCCTCCAGTTGCAGTTCGAAAATCGCCAGATAGCGGTTGCGCAGGGTGGTCGCCGCTGTGAGCAGCGATTCCGTAAGCAGGTCGACCAGGGACGCGGGCTGCTCGATGGCCTGGTCGGTGTCGGCGTGATGCAGTTCGGCGATGCGCTCTGCGGCTGCCACCAGCAGGGCTTCCCGACTGCGGAAGTAGTTGGAGGCTGTTCCCGGCGGGAGATCCGCTGCTTTCTCCACCGCGCGGTGGGTCAGTCCATGCACGCCGGCCGACGCCAGCAGTTCGATGGCGGTATCGGTCAAGGCTTGGCGACGGGCTGGATTGGTGGGTGGCACGCGAGGATGATACCAATATTCGTACTAGTACGATCGTAGTGAATCAATCAGGAGGTCTCATGAGGATCGTGGTGGTCGGCGCCGGGCTCGGAGGAGTGGCGGCGGCGGTGGGGCTGCACCGTCTGGGTCATGAGGTGACACTCTTCGAACGGGGTACCGAGCTCCGTGAAGCGGGCACGGGGATCGTGGTCATGCCCAACGGGCTTCGCGCGCTGGACGCGCTGGGGCTGGCTGAGGACGTTCGCGGGCACGTCATGCATGCGACCCACGGGGGATTGCGGGACAGGCGTGGACGGCCGCTGCTGGTGACTGACTTGGCCCAGGCGCAGCAAGAGGTCGAGACACCCGCCATCATCGACCGGACGGAACTGCACCGAACGTTACGCGCCCCACTGCCCCCCGACCTGGTACGAGCCGCGACCCCGGTCGAGCGCCTGGAGCCCGACGCCACCGGGGTAACCGTGATCAGCGACGGCGACCCCGTCGCGAGAGCGGACGCCGTGATCGCGGCCGACGGCATCAGCAGCAAGTTGCGCGCACAGCTCTTCCCCGACCATCCCGGGCTGCGGCGGACCGGCCGGATGGACCTGCGCGGCATGCTGCCCCGTCCTCCCGGCCTGGCTCCAGACCTGCTCGTCAGCCAGCTCGTCGACCGCCGCAACGGGGCGATGTTCGGCCTGTTCCCCGTTGGCGAGGATCGCCTGTACTGGTTCACCGACTCCGTCCTGCCAGCCACGCCGCCCGACGCGAACGAGGCACGCCGGCAAATGCTGTCCCTGATGGCCGACTGGCACCCCCTCGTCACCGCGCTGATCGAGGCCACCCCGCCCGAGGACATCTACGTCGACCTGATCACCCGCCTGGCCGAACCCCTGCCTTCGTTCGTGGCCGGCCGGATCGCGCTCCTCGGCGACGCCGCGCACGCCATGCCACCCGACCTCGGCCAGGGCGCCAGCCAGGCCTTCGAAGACGCGGCCGCGCTATGCCGCCACCTGACCAGCACCGAGCCGACCGACGTCGTCCGACAGTTCCTGCGCTACGACGCCGAGCGCAGACCCAGTGCCAACCGGATGATGCGGGCGGCGTTCCGGCAATCGCGGCTGACGTCTCAGACCGGCGTCGCCGCATGGCTGCGCGACATGGTGCTGCGTGCCATACCGTCCCGACTGGCCACTCGGCAGCTTGCCGCCCTCTGGCGCGCGTAGCGCTCGATCCGTCGCAGCGGGTATCTCAGCCGATCAGGCGAGCGTTGTCCCAGCCCGAGCCGCGTGGGTATTCGATGAGATAGCCGTACGCGTCAAAGCCCCATTCCGACATCATGCCGTTGTTCTTGAGCTCGACGAACCGGATTCCGGTGTTGTCCCCGTCATGATTGACTCCCGCGATCAACCGTGTGTTGTCCCAGCCGACGCCGATGGGGAGCTCGGAGAGTCGCTTCGTCGACCACTCGATGCGCCAGAGCGACAGGTTACCGTTCTGCTTGATTTCCAGGAAATCGCTCCCATACTGCGTTGAACCCCGCTGCAGCCCGGCGATCAACCGCGCGTTGTCCCAGCCCGAGCCGACGATCGTTTGCTGGTACCCGTTTCTGCCGTAGACCCAGAGGGACAACAGGCCGTTGTTCTTGACCTCGAGGAACTCTCCGGTCTGGCCGCGGAGGCCGGTGATGAGCCGGGCATTTTCCCAGCCGTTGCCCACGTTCAGCTCTTGGTAGGCGCTGTTCTCCCAGTACCAGGCCGAGAGTAAGCCGTTTGTCTTCACCTCGAGGAAGCTCCAGTGGTCGTACAGGCTGATCAGCCGAGCGGTTCCCCAGCCGACGCCGACCACGCTGCGAATCCAGTTGGGGCCGCTGTTCTGGGCAGACCAGCTGACGAGCTCGCCAGCCTTGTTCACCTCGAGGAAGTTCCTGTTGGGCACCCAGGCAGCCGGAGACGCGCCGTCGCCGGGCGACGCATGCGCCGGAGACGCCCCGACCGCGGCCAGGCCGGCGACGCCGGCGACCGTCGTGAGAAAATTACGTCTGGTGCTCTTCAGCATGAGCGTTCCCTTTCCACGCACGAACGAGAAGCCGTCGGCATAGATGTACGAAACCCCGATGTCGTGGCGATGTCGCGGCCCTGTCGTGCACCACCGTGCCCGGTTCGACATGAGTGAGTTCCTGGAGCGCCACACCATCTTCCGCCTGCTGGGCGCGTCGCCCGCTTATCGGGGGTGCGCAGGACGATCCGGAGCACCTGGACAGCGCGGTTCTGGCGCTTGGCGGAGGGGGCCCGCTGCCGGCGTTCGTTCTCCGACATACCGTCCACGATGCGAGCTTGACCTTGAGTCGACTTCAGGTCCTAACGTCCTTCCCATGACTGACTCCGTGACTCTGATCACCGGTGGCGGCAGTGGCATCGGGGCCGCGACAGCCCGGCTGCTGCTGGGGCAAGGACAACGAGTGACCATCACCGGGCGTGGCGAAGATCGCCTTCGTCGTTTCGCCGAAGAACTCGGTAGTCCATCCGAACTGCTGCCGCTGGTCGGCGACGCGTCCGACTACGACGACGTACGGTCGGCGGTACAGGCCACCGTCGAAAGGTTCGGGCGGCTGGACACCGTGGTGGCCAATGCCGGCTTCGCCACGTTCGACAACCTCGACGACGGGGATCCCGCCGGGTGGCGCGACATGGTGCTGACCAATGTGCTCGGCCCTGCCTTGCTGATTCGCGCCGCGCTGCCCGCCTTGAAGCAGACACGCGGCCGGATCGTCCTCGTGGGTAGCGTCGCGGGCCTCATCCACACCCCGGGCAATATCTACGGGGCGACCAAGTGGGCGGTGACCGGGCTCGCCGAGAACACCCGGCTCATGGTGGCCGCGGATGGCATCGGCGTGACGTTGATCAGTCCGGGAGCCACGCAGACCAACTTCTTCGACGCTGACGGCGGCCCACCTGATCGCGCCATGCTGACGGCCGACCAACTCGCCGGCTCCATCGTGTGGGCGATCAACCAGCCGCACGGCGTCGACGTCAACACCGTGACCGTACGGCCCACCGGTTCACCTCGCTGATCGTTTCATGTGACGGGGCTGGTGGCGGCTCGGGTCTGGGGCGAGAGCTGATGACCGTGCCGCGCGCCAGGGCGGTCGGCTGGACCGCCGCCCTGGTTCTCGTCGTCGGCCTGCTTCTGCTGTGATCAGGGGCGTTGGCCGGGCTGGTTCACGATCTTGGCTTCGAGCTGGGCGGTCATGCTCACCGTTCCCGCCTTGAAGGTCTCCTTACTGCCATCGGCCCGCTCGTATGTCCGGTCCTGCAGCCGCGTCGAGTTGGTGCCCAGAAACCGGAAGGTCTGCGGGTCCAGAACGAGCGATTGCCGTGCCCCGTCGTCGTCGAGGCTGAACGCCAAGCCTCGCCGTCCGTCGGCGACGGGCACGTCCTCGGTTTTGATGATGCCCTTGATCGTGGGCAGCGCGCGGAAGAGCGCGGCCCGCACCTCGGGGGCGAGCCACTGCTCGGTGATGAGCTGGTTGATCTCCATGAAGAGGATCTGTGTCGGGACATGGCCGTTCAGTTCCTGCGGCCCCCGGCGATCTTCGTCGAGGATGGCCGCCTTGATCTTGGCGATCACCCCGGCCGGGGTGACAGGAGCTTTGGCCAGCTCAGCCGGGTTGAAGACCGCGCTGCCCTGGAACATCAGCTTGCCGCCCTGGTACCAGGCCGACCGCTTGCCGTCCACGCTGGTCCAGCGTTCCCAGGTGTTGCGCTGGTCTCGGTCGATGTCCCCTTTGACACCGGCCAGCTGCAGTTCGTTTGTGTAGAGCCACTGAGTGGGGTCCGGCGCGGGCGTCGGGTCGTTCTCGGCCGCGTCGGCGGCACGCTCGCCCAGTTCGGCCACGCTGGCCACCGGCGCCATGTCCGGCTGGTCCCTGAGCGCCACGACGGTCCCGCCGACGACCAGGGCCAGCGCCGCCGCCACCGCGATCCGCCAGCCGAACCTTCTCGCGCCGGATGCAACCGACTTGCGCGCGGCCTCCGGTTCGTGGATCGCTGTCATCAGCCGCGCCTTGGCAGCGGTCGCGGCGTTGTCCGTCATCGCCGGGGTGTTCCGGCGCAACTCCTTCAGCTCGTTCACTACAGCTCCTCATCCCCTAGCACGTTGCTGGCCTTCTTCCGCGCCCGGTGCAGCCGTGACCGCACAGTCCCCACAGAGATGTCCAGCGCCCGTGCCACTTCCTCGTACGACATGTCCTCCCACGCCACCAGCAGCAGCACGTCTCGCTGCCCACGTGGCAGGGACGCCAGCGCCCCCGCCAGCTCACGCTCCCTGCCCTGCGCCGCCACCCGACACGCCACGGTCTCGTCCAGCGCCTCAGGCAGAGGGTCCACCCCAGTGCGGCTCAGCGCCCGCAGCAGCCGCTCCTCCTGCCGCCGATGTCGGGCGATCAATGTGGTGGCGATCCCGTACAACCAGGGCCTGGCCAGCGCGAACGAGGTGTCATACGTCCCGCGCCTGCGAAAGGCTGCCAGAAACGTCTCGGCCACGATGTCGTCGGCGGCCTGCGTGCCGAGCCGCCGCGCCGCGTACAGATGGATCTGCTTGGCGTAGCGGTCGAACAGCGCGGCGAACTGCTCTGGGTCGTGCGCCGATCGCCGGATCAGTTCTCCGTCGTCGATCTCGACCGTCTCAGCACTCAACGCCTCTCCTTCGTGAGTAGGTAATTTCACCCTGCTGTCTCCCGAAGGGCGTCACCGGGTTCCCGGGAATCGTGACGCGTTGGAGAAGATGCTGCCGCCGCCCGCAGGCGGCAGCTGTATGCGATATTTCGTTGAGTTCCGCCGACAGAGGTGGGCGTGCTGGTCGACGACCTCATGACCGCGCTGGCACCGATGTTCACCCGGCTCGAACCACGGCTGCAGGCCGCCAAGTACGTCCGAGCCGTCATGTCCGAGCTGCCCAGACGCAACGGCTGGACGATCGCCGAGTGGATCGGCGACCGCCGTCCGGACGCCACCCAGCGCTTGCTGAACCGGGCTCGGTGGGACACCGCGGGCGCGATGAGCACCATCCGCCGCTTCGCCGTCACCCGACTCGATGCCGCCGCCCGGCCGGGCAGCCTGACCATCGGCGTGCTGGATGAGTCCGGCCAGGAGAAGAAGGGCGTGGCCACGGCGGGTGTCAAGCGCCAGCACATGGGCTGCGCCGGCGGCATCGACAACGGCATCAACACCGTCTACCTCGCCTACGTGCGCGCCGCCACCGGGCACGCGCTGATCGGCGCACGGCAATGGATCCCCGCCGAGCAGATCAGCGACCCCGCCACCGCGATCACCACCGGCCTGCCGCTGCATCTGACCTTCGCAACTCTGCGCGGCCACCGCCGCCGCGACCCGGCACCGCACCGATACCCAGGCCACACGCCCCACCCGTCCCGACGAAGCACCCGCCCGAGGAGCCTGGCCTGATCCCGCTGACGATCGCAAAGGTCAAGCGCCTGTTCAACGCCGTCGCCGGCCACAAACCGCCCCTGGAACACGTTGCTCACTGGTCAGCCTGGCGACGCCGCCATCAAGCACGCGCCCGCTGGTTCCATCACCGCGCCCATCTGGCCACCGCATACACCCAGCTCAGCTAACGAATGGCAGCTGTCGCTGGGCGGCGCCGGTAAGGGCGTCCTGACCTCCAGGTCCCCGGAGTCGCTGGACAGCGCGATCGTGCGCTGCGCCGAGGGGACGCTCGCGGGCTTGATGTTCTTGTGGCCGGAGTCCGTCTTGGCCACGATGTTGTACGACCCCTGAGGCACCTGGATCACGGTCTTGCCCGAATCCGTGGTGGTGGTGACCTGGTCGGGCGGTCCGGCGAAGGCCAGGTTCATATCGCCCGAGTCGGTCTTCGTGGCGATCTTCTTGCCTGTCAGCTCAGTGGCCTCGATTGCCCCGGAGTCGGTGGTGGCTTCCAACTCGCCCGACAGGTTCTTCAGTGTCAGGTTCCCCGAGTCCGAGCTCACCTTGACGCGAAGTCCCTGGGGCATCTCGACCTGGTAGTGCACGTCGCAGGACGTGCCCAAGGCGCCCCACCCCCAAGTGGTGGGACAGGTGAACGTCAGTTCCAGCGTGTCTCCTTGCACCTTATGGCTGGTCTTCGGCCTGTTCCTGAGCCAGCTGAGCCGCTCCGTCACACGGATGCTCCGACGATGGGACTCCACCACTTCGACGGTCCCGGCGTTGTCGGCTTCGACGTGCAGCGCCGCCACCTTGTCGGTGACGTCGTACGACACGGTGTCCTCCTCCGGCGGGCTGCTGGTGCCGCAGCCGGTCGACACCGCCACGAGCCCGAGAAGGCCCGCGATTATCATGGTTCTCTGCATCTTCGTCATGTTCATATCTGAGAGATTCGGCCGTAGCGGTGTTCTCGAGGCCAGACGGATCAGGCCCGGTTGCCCGTGAAGCCGGCGACCACCAGGGGCAGCACCTTACGGACGCTCTGGTTATGATCCACGTTGCCCGCGTCGGTGAGGGTCTGCGTGGCGCCATGCGAGCGTAGTTGACGCTGGCAGTACAGCGCGTTGTCGTACGCGACGTCCGTGTCGCCCTTGGCGTGATGCAGGCGGACCGGAACGGCTGGCTTCCAGTTGCAGGTGGAGCCGAGCGCGGTCAGCAGTTCTTTCAGTTTGCCGGTCGGCTTGCGGATCCTGTCCAGGAACTGCGCGGTGAACAACTTCTCGGACGTCGGCGGCAACGCCTTGGCGATCTCCGCGGCCTGGTGGTTTCCGTCGAAGAGCTTCTCCACCTGCTCGTCGTACGGGGCGCGGAAGGCCTCGCTCGGCGTGCGGTAGATGTCGGTATAGCGGTCCGCCGAGATCACGAAGTAGGCCAGGTAGAGCGAGGCCATCCGAATCTTGTCGTCCGCCGCGGCGGCCTCGAAAGAACTCAGGTCGAAGGGACCGGCGATCGAAGCGAGGCCGCCCAGCCGGAAGTACGGGTCCTGGCCCTGTTGCAGGAAGCGCCCCACCATCATGGTCGCGGGGCCGCCCTGTGAGAAGCCGCTGACCAGCACGCGCGAGTCGAGCCGCGCTCGGCCCCTGGTGAAGGCGCGGGTCGCGCGCAGGGCGTCGACCGGGGCGGAGACCGTGGTCCGCGGGTCTCCGTAGGTGTGGTAGCCGGGCCCCGTGCCCAAGCCGAGATAGTCAGGGGCGGATACCGCATGCCCGGCCCCCGCGAACAGCAGCGCCGCGGCGCGGTCGGTGGATTTCTCGTTCACCGAGGCCACATCACCCCGGTAGACGGTGGTGCCGTGCAACCAGGAGACGACCCGGAGGTTGCGCCGGGTGTTGTCAGGCAGGGCGACCAACTGGCTGGCGGTGGTGGACCGGCCCTTGGCGTCCACGGTGCGATAGACCACGCGATAGGCGCTGACCCCGTATTTCACCTGCGCCGCATCGATGCCGGTTGCCTTGATTCGCTCGGCGACCTGGCCCCTGTCCAGCTTCTCCACGAGGGTCGAGGAGACCACGCCGCCGCGTGCCACGGTTTGTGCTACTGAGGCTTCGGCGGGGAAAGTGGTGGCAAGGCAGCCCAGGGTGAGCCCGGCGGTCACTATGGCGCGAGAAAAGGTCATGCCGAAACCCTAGATACAGCCGCAATGAGCGGCATTGCTGGCGGCACCCTGGTTCTCGGTAGTGCCAGCCTTACCCCTGCGCCTCCGTGCAGCGTGAACGGCGTCTTCGTCCCGCCCGGACCGCACCTGCCGGCATCAAGTACGCGCCCGCTGGTTCCACCAACACACCCGCCTGGCCACCGCATATACCCAGCTCAGCTAACGAATGGCGGCTGCCGTATTAGGAACCGTCCGCGAGGCGCCAAATCAAGTGCCTTGCGCCAGCCGACAGATCTTAGTTTGTCCGCCATCTCGAGGCGGAGACTTGCGGCCATATCGCCTATGCCGCCATCAGCGAAGGCGCGAGCTATCGCGTCGCTATGCTACGACAGGCTGATCGCAATACAGGCGTGTCACCTCGTAAATCCCACGGACGAATACGGGGTCTCGTCAAGCGGGAGAAAGTTCAGGCGACAGCATCGCGTGCAGACGCTCACGGGAAACACGGACCTCAGGAATTTGATCCCATTTGGCGGAGCCCTGAATGATGTCCTTCGCCTGACTGTTCACCCGAGCGGAGCTGATAAAAGGCAGCGCCCGCGTCAGGCTTTGTATGTGGTTGACGGCGAGTGCCGGGTTGTTCGCCTGGATTGCCGTTTGTGCTAGCCGGCCTAGGTATTGGGTCCGGAAGAGGAGCGACCACTGCCCCATGGCATCGGCGGCATCGCCCAGGAGTTGTGCCGCTTGACCGTATTGCCCAAGTTGGCTTAGGCCGATAGCTACATCCCCGCTGAGAGCGGCTTCCGCGAACGCGCTCAGGCCGCGTGCGTCCAGGGCGCGATCGAGGGCGTCCCTCGCCTCCTTCTGGCTCCCCTTGATGCCGGCCAGGCCACGCCCGAGGCGCATGTGCAAGCTCGACAGGCGGCTGGAGGGAAGGTCTGGTATTCGTAGCCCGCGCTGGGCATAGTGCACGGCCCGCATCGAGTCATCGCGGTAGAGGCTGACGCGGCTCAGTGCATCGTAGGCGCGTGCCTGCGCGGGGAAGTTCTGTGCATGGTGCGCCAGGTCGAGGGCGATCGTCCCCGCGTGCTCGGCTTGAGCGAGCCTCCCGGCGTCGTACAGGGCAATGCTGGCCTGGTACATCAGGTCGGAAGCGGCTCCTTGCAGTTCGATCCCGATCGTGCTCGTTTTGATGTTATTGATTTGCTTCACATGCCCCAGAGCGCGTGCCGCAATCGGCACTCCTCCCAGCTCGTATCGGCCACGTGCCAGGCTGTCGGCGAGAGCACGCACATAGTCCGGGTCGAGATAGGGATTCGAGCTGGCAGCGGATGATACGAACATCACGGATGCGGCGGCTGCCAGGAATTCCCTGCGTTCCACAGGTTCCTCCACAGAAGGTGAAAAGCGCATCTCCCAGCCGACGCGCGCAAGCAGCTGCTTTGCCCTGGCCAAACCGGTATCCGCGACGCCACGGCAGATGCGCGAGATCCATGCTTGAGAAACTCCCAACTCGTGGGCGAGCTGGATCTGTGTCCAACTCCGTTCTTCCATGATCGCTTTGAGCGCTTCGGGGAGAGTCCGGATGTCCACTGGCTCAGCGTATAGCGGAGAGGTATTGGCTCAATACTGCCTTATACCTCTGGTGAATACCCGTGCTGGTTCTGTGGAAACAGGCTGCGCGAGCATGTGCCGGTCGCGAGATGAGATGAGGCGCATCGCGAGCTTGGATCTGATGACGGCGATGGAGGCAGACGGTGTCATTGGTTCATCAGCACGGCACGCCCGCCACGGCCCTCACGTGTCCGCAAGGCGGTATGACCCTGGTCTCGGCTGCGAGCCTGCGGCGCAGTAACGAGGCGCCGCGACAGGCGAGAACAGCCTTGTGCGGTTGGCTTGGGCAAGATGATCCGCTCTTGCTGGATGCTCAACAGGTCATCACTGAGTTGATCTCGAATGCCATCACACATGTTGAGGGCGGCGAGGGGCGCGATTGGGTGGTGCTGCGCGTCGCTCGCGGCAACGGCTCCATTCGCGTTGAGGTCATCGATCCGGGCGCCGTCGATGGGGATGGACCGCAGGTCGTGCGGCAGCCGCCGACCCCAGATCCGAAGACGCGCGAGGGATTGAAGGCCCTGACGGAATCAGGACGGGGTTTGTACATCGTGAGGACGCTTTCTAGCGCCTGGGGCACATATCTGAGCGGCCAACGCCGTGTGGTCTGGGCCGACCTGCCGTACCCGGCTTCTTCACGATGCGAAGAGGTGGCGCGATGACCAAGGAAAGCCTCCAAGAGCGGTTCGGCAACGAATGGGTGATCCACACTTTTCTCATGATCGGCGTCGCGGCCTCCCGTGGACGACAAAGGCTGACGCCGGAGGAGGAAGCGCGCGGCATGGTCCTTGTGCTCCTCGCCGCCGACCTGGAGGAGTTGGCCGGCAAACTGGCCGCGCAGCCGGACTGCCGCACGCCCGTCACTCCTCTGACCTCCAAAATCGGATGGCGGGCCATCCCTGGCCCGTGATCATTGGCCACAAGCCTGTGACCAGTCGAGAGCCGTTCAACGGCCTTCCCCCGTGGCTGGTCACGCCCCCCATGGTCCTGCCGCTGAGGGGCGGAGATAAGAGAGACGGGCTCCGTCCATCCGGGCCTGTCTCTTGGAAGTGGACCTTGGGGGCGGCCCCGCCGTCGAGCCTGGCCGGGCGCAGGCGGCGGGGCCGCAACAAGCCCCAGAATTGGCCCCACGGTCCTGAAGGATCACGGGGATTCCTCGCTAACCTCCACGAAAGCGCCTCAAGCCGCTGGGCGCACCGCCCGGCTGGCCAAGCCGTTGACGATGGCCTTGGCGCGGGGCTTTATGGCGCGTGTTCGGGTTTGGAGCCCTCATTTGAGGTTGTTTCGGGGCCTGGTGGTTGTCTGTCTCGTGTCCGCTTATCGGGGGCGCGCAGGACGATCCGGAGCACCTGGACAGCGCGGTTCTGGCGCTTGGCGGAGGGGGCCCACAGGGCGGTCAGGCCTGCCGCGACAACGATGATCGCCAAGGCGAGCGGCAGCACCGAGGCACTTAAGCCCACTGTCTTGAAGAAGTCGAGCACGGACGGCCTCCTGGCAGCGCGAAGCTTGCCAGAGGTCTCTCCCGCCCGGTTCAGGTGCGGACCAGCAGCCCCGGGGGCCCCGTGGAGCGGGGCTGCACCGTAATGACGAGGCTGCTGCGAAGGGATACTCCCCCCTGTACTGCGAAGAGTAAGGCTGGGCGAACTCGCTGTCTGTATGCAAGGCAGTAAGGCTTGACGAACTCCGGTCCTTGAGCGCCACGGCTGGGTAGCGGGATGCCTCTTACCGGTTTCGTCGGCGGAACCCAATGATTTCTATGCCGAGGTCCCGACGGGTCAGGGGCGGTAGCCCGGGCGAAGCGTGTCGGGAGGGCGCCCGAGCGGAGCGAGGACCATGCTTTTGTGGGGGTGTGGGGGGCGCGGAGCCCCCCACTGAACACAGTCTGAGTCCCCTTGCGCGAAGCGCCGACCGGGCGAAGGCCTTGCGTTTAGAGCCACCCGGGTTTCACCAGGCCGGATTCATAGGCGATGACGACGAGTTGGGCGCGGTCTCGGGCGTGGAGTTTCATCATGGCGCGGCTGACGTGGGTTTTTGCCGTCGCGGGGGACATGAAGAGGTTCGCGGCTATCTCGTCGTTCGTTTTGCCGGTGCCCACCAGTGACAGTACTTCGCGTTCGCGGTCCGTCAGTTGGTCCAGGTGGTTGGTGGCGGAGGGTTCCTTGGCGCGGGTGGCGTACTCGGCGATCAGGCGGCGGGTGACGCTGGGGGACAAGAGGGCTTCGCCGGCCGCGACCACGCGGACCGCCTGGATGAGTTCGGCTGGTTCGGTGTCCTTGACGAGGAAGCCGCTGGCGCCGCCGCGCAGGGCCTCGAAGACGTACTCGTCCAGCTCGAATGTGGTCAGGATGATGACGCGTGGGCCCGGTGGCATCTGGCGGGTGGCGGCCAGGCCGTCGGTGCCGGGCATGCGGATGTCCATGAGCACCACGTCCGGCGCGTGCTCGCGCGAGAGGCGTACCGCCTCGGCGCCGTCGGCGGCCTCCGCGACGACCGTCATGTCGGGCTGGGCGTCGAGCAGGGCTTTGAAGCCTGCCCGTACCAGTGCCTGGTCGTCGGCGAGCAGGAGCTTGATCATGAGGTCTCCTCTGCGACGGCTGTCATGTTGAGCGGGCCCAGGTTGATCATGAGGTCTCCTCGGGGAAGGGCAGTTTGGCCTCGACCTGGAAGCCGTTGCCGACCGGGCCGGCGGTCAGGGTGCCGCCGAGGGCTGAGGCGCGTTCGCGCATGCCGGGGATGCCGTTGCCGCTGCCTGCTTCGGCCAGTACGGCCGGCTTTGTCGCGCCGGTGTCCGAGATCAGGACGCCCAGCTCGCTCGTGCCGTACTCGAGCCGGACCGTCACCCGGGAGCCGGGCGCGTGGCGGGCGGCGTTCGTGAGGGCTTCCTGGATGATCCGGTACGCGGCGCGTTCGAGTTGTGGCGGTAGCGGCCGGGAGCCGACGTGTTTGAGTGTCACGTCCAGGCCGGAGCGGGTCACGAGCTCGTCGAGGCGGTCGAGGCCGGCCGTGGGGGAGCGGGGGGCGCCTTCGCGGAGGACGTTCAGGACTGAGCGCATCTCGCCGAGAACCTCCTTGGAGGCGGACTTGATGGTGGTCAGGGCTGTACGTGCCTGCTCGGGCTGTTCGTCCATGAGGTGCAGGGCGGTGGACGCCTGAACGTGGATCAGCGAGATGTTGTGCGCGAGTACGTCGTGCAGCTCCTGCGCCATCGTCAGCCGCTCCTCGCTGGCCTGCCGCCTGGACTCCTCCTCGACGACCCGCTGGTGCTCGGCGCGCCGCTCACTGCGGATCCTGACCAGCTCGCCGATCACCATGAACAGCAGGATGAACGCGGTGATCGCCAGCGTGTGGAAGGCCCAGAGGCCGTGATCGCCCCCCAAAGAGGCATAAATCACGAAGACGGCGAGCGTAACCCCCGAGAGGATCCACGCGATCAGCCGCCGCCCGCCCAGGATGAGCGACCAGAGCATGAAGATCGGCGCCAGAAAAACCGGCCCATACGGATAGCCACCCACCACAAACGCATATGTCGCCAAAAGCGTGACAACGGTCGAGATAACGGGAAATTTCCGGCGGGCCAGGATCGCCACCGGCCCCACCAGCAGCAACACGTACGCCAGCGAGTCCAACGGCTCCCTGTATCCCCGCTGCCCCCAGGCCGCCCCCTGCGACAGCACCACCTGGACCACCGCGACGATCAACGCGACGTAGACGTCGTTCCCGGGCTTCTTACGCACCCCCCAACGCTAGGCCACCTACCTGACCCGCACATCACCCTCCAGCCGCAGGGGCCCTACCGCGATGGGCGTACCTGGTCCATCGTGGAACACATGCGCCGAATGATCGTTCCCGCAGCAGCAGTCCTCCTCTCGCTGGTGTCCGCCCCAGCGCTGGCTGCCACACCCCCGCCGCCGCAGAAGGCTCCCGTCGCCGAGGGGTACGGCGGCGCGGCCGCCACGGTGGACTTCGACGCCAGCAAGGCCGCCATCGCCGTACTCAAGCAGGGCGGCAACGCCATCGACGCGGCCGTCGCCGCGGGTGCGGTGCTCGGCGTGACCGAGCCCTACTCCGCGGGCCTGGCCGGCGGCGGCTTCATGGTCTACTACGACGCCCGCAGCCGGAAGGTGGTCACGCTGGACGGCCGCGAGACCGCCCCGCAGGCCATGACCGCCACCACGCTGGAAGGCATCCCGTTCGACGAGGGCGTCACCAGCGGCCTGTCGGCCGGCATCCCCGGCACGCTCGCGCAGTGGGACCTGGCCCTGCGCAGGTACGGCACGCTCTCGCTGAAGCAGGCGCTCCAGCCGGCCATCGAGGTGGCGTCCAAGGGCTTCGTCGTCGACCAGACCTTCTACGACCAGACCGCCGCGAACGCCGCCCGCTTCAAGGACATCACCTCCACCGCCAAGCTCTACCTCCCGGGCGGCGCGCCGCCGCCCGTCGGCTCCGTCTTCAAGAACCCCGAACTCGCCGCCACCTACCGTGAGCTGGGCAAACGTGGAATCGGCTGGCTGTACGACGGCCAGCTCGGCAGGGAGGTCGTCGCCACGGTCAAGCAGCCGCCCGTCACCCCCGGCGCCACCCGCAACGTGCGGCCGGGCCTGATGGAGCTGTCCGACTTGCGCGCCTACCGCGTCATCCAGCGCGAGCCCACGCGCGTGGACTACAACGGCATGCAGGTGTACGGCATGGCGCCCCCGTCATCCGGCGGTTCGACCGTGGGGGAGGCGCTCAACATCCTGGAGTCCCTGCCGAGCGTGGGCCTGCACGAGTATCTGGAGGCGTCCCGCCTGGCCTTCGCCGACCGCAACAAGTACGTCGGCGACATCCCGAACGTACCGCTGAAGGAGCTGCTGTCCGACGGCTTCGCCAAGGAGCGCGCCTGCCTGATCGGCGAGAAGGCGATGGCCCACCCGGCCCCGCCCGGTAGTCCCGACGGCAGCTATGAGGCGTGCGCCACCCCGGCCGGCACGGCCACGGCGACCACCGACGAAGGCCCCGAGACGACCCACATGACCATCACCGACCGGTGGGGCAACGTCGTCGCCTACAACCTGACGATCGAGTCGACCGGCGGCAACGGCATCGTGGTCCCGGGACGCGGCGTGCTGCTCAACAACGAGCTCACGGACTTCACGTTCGGGCCCGCCCCCGGTGACCCGAACCTGCCGGCCCCCGGCAAGCGCCCGCGCTCGTCGATGGCGCCCACGCTGGTGTTCGACCACGGCAGGCCGGTGCTGGCGGCCGGGTCGCCGGGCGGCTCGACGATCATCACGACCGTGCTGCAGATCCTGGTCAACCGCTACGAGCTCGGGATGAGCCTGCCCGAGGCGGTCGCCGCGCCGCGGGCCACGCAGCGCAACACCGAGCAGACGCTGGCCGAGCAGGCGTTCCTCGACAAGTACCGGGCCGAACTCGAGGCCCGCGGGCACAAGCTCGCGCTGACCACGGAGATCGGCGCGGCCACCGCGCTGGAGTTCCTGGGCCGGGGCAAGGTGCAGGCGGTCGCCGAGCCGGTCAGGAGGGGCGGCGGCAGCGCTCTGGTGGTGCGGCCGGGCTAGCTAGTAGATCAGTTCGTACGCGCCGGGCTTCATCTTGCGGGTGCGCGCCCAGTACTCGAAGGTGAAGCCCGGCCAGATCGTCCGGTTCACGCCGTGCTCGTCCAGGTACCAGGACGTGCAGCCGCCCGCGTTCCACACCAGCGGGTCGAGCCGTTCGCGCAGCCGCCGGTTGAACTCCCGCTGTCGTCCCGGCTTGACGTCGATGGCCCTGGCCTGGGTTTTCGAGAGCAGCCGGAGGCAGTCCATGACGTACCGCACCTGTGACTCGATCATGAAGACGACCGAGTTGTGGCCGAGGCCGGTGTTGGGGCCGAGGAGGAAGAACAGGTTCGGGAACCCGGCGGTGGAGATGCCGTAGTAGGTCTCGATCCCGTCCTGCCAGGCGTCCTGGATCTTGAGCCCGTCGCGGCCCACGATCCGCTGCCGCTGGAGCGCCTCGGTCACCTTGAACCCGGTGCCGTAGATGATCACGTCGACCTCGTGCTCCACGCCGGCGGCGTCGACGATCGAGTGCTCCCTGATCTCGGTGATCCCGTCGGTGACCAGCGCGACGTTCGGCCTGGTCAGCGCGGGATAGTAGTCGCTGGACAGCAGGGTGCGCTTGCAGCCGATCGTGTAGTCGGGGGTCAGCCTCCTGCGCAACTCCGGGTCGGGGATCTGGCTCTCCAGGTGCTTGAGCGCCAGCTTCTCGTGCGCCTTCATCAGCTTCGGGTCGACGGTGAAGCCCAGCGCCCTGGTCTCCAGCAGCCAGTAGAGGGCGGTGCGTACCGTCCTGGCGGCGCCCGGCAGCTCCATGAGCCGCCGCGTCCGGGGTGAGAAGGCGACGTCCGGCTTGGGGTGGATCCAGGGCGGCGTGCGCTGGAACACGGTGAGCCGCGCCGCACGGTCCGCGATCCGCGGCACGAACTGGATGGCCGAGGCCCCGGTGCCGATGACCGCGACGCGCTTGCCGGTCAGGTCGACCGAGTGGTCCCACTCGGCGGAGTGGAAGGCCGGACCGGCAAAAGCCTCACGCCCCGAAATTTCGGGGAACGATGGGATGTGCAGGGCGCCGATGCCTGACACGACGGCGTTCGGGCGCAGGGTCTCGCCGTCGTCCGTGGTCACCGCCCACCGGCGGTCGACGTCGTCGTACTCGAGCGAGACGACCCGTTTGCCGTACCGAATATGCGGGGTGATGCCGTACTTCTCGCCGCACGCCCGCATGTAGTCCCAGATCTCCTCCTGCGGGGAGAACAGCCGCGACCAGCCGGGATTGAGGTCGAACGAGTAGGAGTACAGGGGCGACGGCACGTCGCACGCGCAGCCGGGGTAGGTGTTGTCGCGCCAGGTGCCGCCCAGGTCGGCGGCCTTCTCCAGGATCACGAAGTCGTGGTATCCGGCGGCCTTGAGCTTGATCGCCATGCCGATCCCGGCGAAGCCGGAGCCGATGATCACTATCCCTGGCTCGTCCACTGCTCCTCCGCATTATTAGACGCAATGTCCAATGTAGTGAGAGATGGCGAGGTCCGTCCAGAGTGACGCGAATCACACCGACTGGTCGGTATGTTATCCGCCCCCAAGGCGCACGAAAAGCGCCGAGGGCGGTTTGCCGTCGGCGCCCTGGTGCGCGTGAGTCAGCGCAGGAGCAGGAAGGCGGCCACGCCGATGATCACGACGACGGCGATCACCGCGATGATCGGGATGAGGGGGGACTTCTTGCTCGGCGCCGCCTCCTGCTCGGACCGCTGCGCGAACGCGCGGAACTGCTGAGTATTGCCGGCAGGGTCGATATGCTGGTCAGACATGCCCAGCAGCTTAGCGTGATCGTCTGGTGCGTTTGCGGCTTTTAGTGTGATCTGTGGACATGGGCTGATTAGGGGACCGGCCTGGTGGGCGGATAGCTTTGAAGCATGCTCCGGACCCTGTTCTCGCCACGCGTGGTGGGTTTGCACCTGCTGACGATCGGGGTCCTCATCGCCTTCATCCTGCTCGGGCGCTGGCAGCTCGGCGTGTTCCAGGATTCCGGCAAGCCGCACGCGGTCACCGATCCCGCCCCGGTCGGCGTCACCACGCTGTCCCAGGTGGGCGCGCAGCTGACGGGGCCCGCCGTGGGCCGCAAGGTCTCGGCGGAGGGCGTCTACGACGCGTCGCGCCAGTTGCTCGTCGCCGACCGCCCGGCGGACGTCGACGCGCCGGGTGGCAACGTCTCGCGCGGCGAGGGTTACTGGGTGCTCACGCCGCTCCGGCTCGATGACGGCACGCTGATGCCCGTCGTACGCGGCTGGGTGGCCGAAGCCGGTGACCCGGCGGCGGCCGTGCCGGGCGGCAAGGTCGCGGTGACCGGACGGCTGCGCCCGCAGCAGAGCACCGACAGCGTGCAGCGCCGCACCGAGGAGTTGCCCGCGGGGCAGGTGCAGACGGTGTCCACCGGTGAGCTGATCAACCTGTGGAGCGGGCAGAAGGTACGCAACGGTTTTGTCGTCGCCCAGCCGCCCTCGGGGCCGCTGGTCCAGGTGAAGGTCCAGCCGCCGGTCGTCGGTGGCGAGCTGACCTGGCGTAATCTCGCTTATGCCGCCAACTGGTGGATCTTCGCTGGGTTCGCGGTGTTCATGTGGTTCCACTTCGTACGCGATGCCGTACGAGCGGATCGTGATCGGGACAGTGGCAAGTCCCCCGAAATTGTTCTGGAAGGTTAACGGTGGAATCGGCTCTGAAGCCCTTCCGGGTGCTCGCCTACATCGTCGGCGTGATGCTGCTCGTGCTCTGCGTGGCCATGGTGCTCCGCTACGGCTTCGGCATCGTGGGCATATCGAAGATCGTGGCGCCCATCCACGGCTTCCTCTACATGATCTACCTGGTCACGGTCATGAACCTGGGCATGAAGGCCCGCTGGAGCTGGCCGTACATGCTGGGCATCATGCTCGGCGGCACGGTGCCGTTCCTGTCGTTCTACATCGAACGGCGGGTGACGAGCCGGGTGCACGCGGCCCTGGCCGCGGCGGCGGCCTGAGGGCCGCGCCGCGAACTCGGGTCAGCTGCCGATGCCGCGTCTGCGGGCTCGCTTGAGCCGCTCGCGCTGCGACGGGTCCAGCATCAGGTAACCGACTACCGGGGCGGCGACCACGCCGAGGACGACCAGCAGGGTGATAAAGCCGGGCCCGAAGATGATCAGTGAGAGCAGGACCGCGGCACCTGCGCCGATGGCGTACTTCTGGACTGGTGACATCCTCAACTTCCTCCGAACGCGGAGCGCGCGCCCCGCCTCTCCCACATTGTGCGTCGTGTGTTCAACGCATGGACCACTCTGGTGGTTCCAATCGCGATGTATCTCAAAATAGGTCGGCGACGGCTTTCAGATCTTTGCGGAGCGCGTCCGGCCCCGGCCGGTGCGCGGGGAACCCCGACAGCAGGCGGAACAGCACCGGCGCCAGCGCGCCCGCCCTGGACAGCGGGGCACCGGGCACCGGCGGATGCCCCTCGACGGCCGCGAACAACGTGGCACCCAGCGACCACAGATCAGCCGCCGGTCCTGGCACCCGCTCGGGCGCCGTGTAGGCCGGGATCGTCGCCGGCATCACGGGGGCGAGCGACATCGGCGCGGGCAGCGGCGTCGTGGCCAGCGTGGCCCGGTCGTCCACGTCGATCAGGACGTTGCCCGGTTGTACGCCGCCGTGATGCGCTCCCCGGGAGTGCAGTTCGGCGAGCTGATCGAGGACGGCCAGCCCGATCTCGGCCACCCGGGCCGGAGGCAGCGGTCCGCCCGTGGCCAGCACGTGGCCGAGCGTCTGCGACACGGCGAGCCGGTCGAGCATCTCGGCCACCACCTCGACCGGCGGCGGCCCGGCGGGGTCCAGCATGGCCCGGACCAGCCACCGGAACGCGTCGGTGCTCTCCGCGGGCGCCCGCCCCGGCGGCCGGCCCTCGACGGCGAAGTGCAGCGTCGCGGCCATCGACCACATGTCGGCGGACGGCCGCATGCCGAGCCCCGGCAGCCCGAACCCGGTGAGCACGGCCCGGCCCGTCGAGGTGAGCAGCACATTGCCCGGATTGACCCGTCCGTGGACGATCCCCGCGTCGTGCGCGGTCCGCAGCGCCGACAGCAGGCACACGCCCACTCTGGCGGCCTGCTGGACGGGCAAGGGGTGCCGCGAGTCCACGGTCTTCTCCAGCGAGGTGCCGGAGACGAACTCCATGACCAGCCACGGCTCGCCGTCCTCCACCACCACGTCGAGCACTGGCACGACGGAGGCATGACGGAGCTCGGCGGCCCGCCGCGCGTCCTGCAGCGCGGCTCCCCGTAGCTCGGCGGGCACGCGTAGCTCTCTGACTGCGACGTCACGATGCTCTGTCTCATCGAACGCCAGTCGTACCGAACCCGCGCCCAAAGGATTCAGCAGCCGGTAGCGACCGACGAGCTTCCTGAACTCTCCCATTCCGAGGTGCACCATAGCGCCCCGGATCAGACCAAAGCCATGGCTAGGCCGGGGTTCCCGCCACCCACTTCTCGTGGGCCTCAAAAACCTTCCCGAACAGGGCGTCCTTCTCCTCTTCACTCACGTCATCCAGCTGCAATCCGAACACGTCGGACAACGCGGAGTAGTAGTCACGAGCCGTGTGCAGAGTGACGGAATGAGCGCCGTTGCCCAGGCGTGACAGGGCGAGCCCGCGGAGGAGGTCGACGCCGGAGGCGTCCCGCCGGGCGACCGACGCGACCCGCACGAAACCCGACTCCGGCGACGTCGACAGGTGATGATGCATCGCGGTAAAGGCGGACATGTCGGCCGGGGCGGAGTCGAAGTCCATGCCGATGAACGAGCCGCTCGGGTCGTGGTCGAGCCGCCAGCCTTCTGGCGCGACCTCTGAGTGCCGCAGACCGTACGAGAAAGGGCCCTGCCGGTAGATGCCCGCGACCAGCGGGAGCGGCTCGTGCAGCGCGTCGCCCAGCCCCAGGTCGGCCAGCCACTCGCCGCCCGGGTTGTCCTCCGACGGCAGCCCGCGCACGGTGAGCACCAGATGGTTGGCGGTGATGGCGGGCTCGCCGCCCCGGCCCTGCACGCCGCCCACGTGCCTGGTCACGGCGTAGCCGAGCTCCTTGATCAGCAGGGAGAACGCGCCGTTCAGGTGGTAGCAGTAGCCGCCGCGGCCACGGATGATCCGCTCGGCCGACTCGGCGGGATCGACCGTGGTGGGGCGGCCGAGCCAGATCTCCAACGCCTCGTACGGGACCCGCTCGATGTGCGCGACGTGCAGTCGGCGGAGGTTCTCGGCCGTGGGCGGGGCGTCCAGCAGGTCGGGCAGCCCGATGCGGCGCAGGTATGCGGCGGTGTTCACCGGCCAAGTCTGCACCGGATGTGCACACATTGGGGAGTGCCGTCTGCACAGTGCCCTTCTAGGCTTTCGTCCGTGGCAGAGCAGCGACGCATCCTCCTGGTCGAGGACGACGAGACCATCGCCTTGGCGGTACGCAACAGGCTGGCGGCCGAGGGTTTCGACGTCCGGGTGGCCGGTGACGGGGAGACGGCCCTGGTCGAGTACGGCAGGGCGGAACCCGATCTGGTGATCCTGGACCGGCTGCTGCCGGGGCTCGACGGGCTGGAGGTGTGCCGCCGGATGCAGCTGGCCCGGCCGGTGCCGGTACTCATGCTGACCGCGCTCGGCGAGGAGACCGACGTACTGGTCGGGCTCGGCGTGGGCGCGGACGACTACCTGGCCAAGCCGTTCAGCATGCGCGAGCTGGTGGCCAGGATCCACGCGCTGCTGCGCAGGGTCGAGCGGGCCGTCCAGCTCGCCTCGGAGGACACCGTGATCAGGGTGGGCGAGGTGGAGATCGACACCGCGGCCCGCCGGGTGTTCGTCCGCGGCGCCGAGGCGCAGCTCACCAGGACCGAGTTCGACCTGCTCCGCCGCCTGGCCGAGCGGCCCGGCCAGGTCTTCGAGCGCGACCGGCTGCTGTCCGATGTCTGGGGCTTCTCCGAGGCCGCCGCGACCCGAACCGTCGACAGCCACGTACGGGCGTTACGCCGCAAGCTCGGCTCCGGCGTCGTGCGTACGGTGCACGGCGTGGGCTATGCCCTGGTGCGCCGATGAAGCAGCCGCTCGACTTCCTCGGCCGGATCAAGGTCAAGCTCGGCCTGGTGATCGTGCTGGCCGTGGGCACCGCCTTCGTGGTGAACGAGGTCGGCATCAACTCCGGCCTCTCCCGGGGCATCAGGATCGCGGTCGCGCTGGTTCTCGCCCTGATCATGGTGCAGGTGCTCGCCATGGGCATGACCAAGCCGCTGCGCCAGATGGCCAGGGCCGCCCAGACCATCGCCAAGGGCCGCTACACGCTGCGGGTCCGCGCCACCTCACGCGACGAGGTCGGGGAGCTGGCCAGGGCGTTCAACGCGATGGCGGCCGACCTCGGCGAGGTCGACCGGCAACGGCGCGAGCTCGTCGCGAACGTCAGCCACGAGCTCCGCACCCCGATCACCGGCCTGCGCGCCGTCCTGGAGAACGTCGTGGACGGCGTCTCCCCGGCCGACCCGGTCACGATGAAGACCGCGCTCGCCCAGACCGAACGGCTCGGCCGGCTCGTCGCGCAGCTGCTCGACCTGTCACGGCTCGACTCGGGCGTACGCCTCATCGAACCCGACGCGGTCGAACTCGCGCCCCTGCTGGAGCAGGCCGTGCGCGAGGCCGCACTGGCGCGCGAGGACGTCCGGCTCGACCCTTCGGTCCCCGTCGACCTCGTCGTCCGCGCCGACCCCGACCTGCTGGCCCAGGTCCTGGCGAACCTGCTCGACAACGCGGTACGCCACAGCCCGCCCGGCGGCGCGGTCACCGTGACGGCCGCTCCCGACGGCGACGGGGTCCGCATCGCCATCACCGACCAGGGGCCGGGGATTCCCGCCTCGGCTCATGGGCGGGTGTTCGAGCGCTTCTCCCGGCTGGACACCGGGCGGACGGCGGACGCCGGGGGTGCCGGGCTGGGGCTGGCGATCGTGAAAGAGATCGTCGAACTGCACGGCGGTTCGATCCGTATCGGCGACTGCGCGGGGTGCCGCATGATCGTCGATTTACCAGGGAGGACGACTATGGCGGACACGCCGTTAGAACCTGAGCCCGAGCAGGCCGTGGGGGCGGGCGAACGGGTGCCCGGTCCTGTTGCGGCGGGTGACGACGCGCTCGACGGGCGGTCGGATCTTGTGGCGTCGGTTGGCGGTGGTGAGATCCTGCCGGAGGTTGCGGCTGCGCACGTTGAGGAGGACGGGGAGGCCTCGCCGTCGGCCCGGCCGGTGACCGCGGCTCAGCCGGACTCCTCGGCGCAGTCGCCGTCGTTGGAGCAGCCGACGCCTTTGGCGGTGTTGCAGGCTTTGGCTCAGCCGGTCGCGGGGGTGCAGCCGGTCGCTGTGGGGCAGCCGGTCTCCTCGGCTCAGCAGGTCGGGCTGGGGCAGCCGACGCCTGCGGGGCAGCCGGTCGCTGCGGCCCCATCCGCCTCTTCGGCGCCGCCGATGCAGGCGGTCACGCAGTCTACGCCGATGGTCGATGGGCGGCGGCTCGCGCGGATGGTCTCGGGGGGAGTCATCGGCCTGCTCCTCGGGTTCCTGGCCGGGCTGTTCGCCGCCGTGTTCGTCAGCGTGGCCGTGGGCAGCGGTATAGCCGCGCTCATCACGCTCGTGCTGGTCACCGCGCTCGTCGGGGGCGTCGGGGTGTCTGTGGGGGCGGGCACCGGGCGGCGACCCGCCGGCGCCTTGCCGTACCAGCCCGCTCAGGGCCGCCCGCCGGGTCAGCTGTACGCAGGGCAGCCGTACCAGGGACCGGCGTTCCAGGGGCAGGGGCAGCCCGGCCCGCAGGTTCACGGCCCGCAGGTTCACGGCCCGCAGTCGCCGCCACCCCCGTACGTCCCGCCGCCGCTGTTCCCACGCCCAGAACTGCCTGAGACGCCGCGCTGGCTGCTGCCGGCGGCGGCGGGGGCCGGTGTGTTCTCGGCCGTGGCGTTGCCGGACGCGCAGGTGGGGCTGGGCGTCGTGCTGGTCGCGATGGTGCTGGGCGCCGCTGCGCTGCCCGCGGTGCTGCGGCGGATCACGCCGTGGACGGTGATGTTCGGCCTGACCGCCTACTGGCTGATCGCGATGGCCGCCGTACGGGACGCCGACTGGCTGGTGGGGATCCTGTTCCTCGCCGGGTGCGGGCTGCTGGCGCTGGCCGTCTCCGGTGCCGGGTTCGGCTGGCTGGGCGTGATCAGGGGCGGCGCGTCGGTGCTGCTCGCGCTGGGGCCGGTGCCGTGGTTCCTGGCCAAGCCGCTGAAGCGGCTGACCGCCAAGCGGCGCATCATGCCCATGCTCACCGCGCTGGGCATCACGGCGGTGTTGTTGCTGGTGTTCGGTCTGCTGTTCGCCTCGGCGGACGCGGTGTTCGCCACCTACCTGGAGCGCCTGACCACGACCCCGGACTGGGCCGAGTCGGTGCCGCTGCGGATCTTCCTGTTCGTGGTCGGAGCCGTGCTGCTCGCCGCCGTGGTGCTGGTCGCGCTGCGGCCCGTGGTGGACCCGGTCGGGCCCGAGGTCAAGTTCGCGGTGACCAGGACCATCTGGCTGGTGCCGCTGACCGCGGTGAACCTGCTGTTCGCGGCGTTCGTGGTGGTCCAGATCACCGCGCTGTTCGGCGGCAACGCCTTGGTGCTGAAGACCGTCGGCCTCACCTACGCCGAGTACGCCAGGCAGGGCTTCTTCCAACTCGTCATCGTCAGCCTGTTCGTGCTGGGCATCGTCGCCGTCGCGGCCGGGCTGCTCCGGACCGAGCGGCGCGAACGCTGGCTGCTGGCCGGACAGCTCGGCGTCCTCTGCGCCCTCACGATGGTCGTGCTGGCCTCCGCGCTGCACCGCATGGACCTCTACACCGACGCGTACGGCCTGTCGCGGCTGCGCCTGTCGGTGCAGGCCACGGTCTGGTGGCTGGGCGCGCTGTTCGCACTGGTCATGCTGGCGGGCGCGGTACGGCTGCTCGGCCGCGGCTCCGGCTGGCTGCCACGTACGATCGTGCTGGTCACCGGGCTCGGGCTGGGCGCGTTCGCGATCGTCAACCCGGATCTCCAGGTGGCCCAGACGCAGCTGGAGATACGCGGCGTGGCCAAGATGGACGCCGACTACCTGGGCGACCTCGGCGCGGAGGCCGTACCGGCCCTGGACCGGCTCCCCGAACCGCAACGCAGCTGCGTACTGGCCGACGTGGTCGCCGCCAACGGCCTGAACCAGGCCGACGCGTGGAACGGCTGGAACCTGGCGAGATCCCAGGCCCGCGAGCTCCTCGCCAAACGACCGGTCGCCAGCCCGCTCACCGGCTGCGACCGCCCGGTAGGCCGAACCGACTGAGGGGTCCGCCGCCTGGCCGAACGTCTGGTCGGTCGCTTGGTCGGCCGGACGTTCGGTAGTTGGTCGCCTCGATGGTGGTCGGCGTTGGTGCGACCGCGGTGCTGCTCGGATCAGGTTTAATCCTTGAGTGGCTTTCGATGTGATCATCAGCGGCGGACGTGTGCTCGACGGGACGGGAGCGCCGCCATACCGGGCCGACGTGGCGGTCACCGGCGACCGGGTCGTGGCGGTGGGCCGCCTCGACGGCGCGGAAGCCGCCTCCGTCATCGACGCGAACGGCCGGTTCGTCGCACCGGGCTTCATCGACTGCCACGCCCACGGCGACGCGGCCATCTTCGACCCCGCCGTGCAACTGGCGGCGCTTCGCCAGGGGGTGACCACGTTCGTGCTGGGCCAGGACGGCGTGTCCTTCGCCCCCGGCTCCGCGGCCACCGTCGCCTACGCCGCCCGCTACTTCGCGGCCGTGAACGGCCCGCTTTCCGCCCGCAGCCGTGCGGGCGGCGCGCCTTCGGACGGGCCGTTCACCGGCGGCGCGCCTTCCGATGGCGCGCTGACGGTCGCCGAGCTGCTCCAGGGCTATGACCGTACGGTCGCGCTCAACGCCGCCTACCTCCTCCCGCACGGCACGATCCGCTACGACGTCATGGGTCCCTCCTCAGACACACCCGCACGTGACGAGCTGGCCCGCATGCTCGCCCACGTCGAACGCGGCCTGTCTGACGGCGCGGTCGGCCTGTCGAGCGGCCTGGAGTACCTGCCGGGCCGTTACGCCTCCGCCGAGGAACTGGCCGCCCTGTGCGCGCCGCTCGCGGGCCTCCCGTACGTCACGCACATGAGGGCATACGGGGCACGAGCCGGAGTCGGCATGTCAGAGGTCGTCGAGATAGCCCAGCGCTCCGGCACCGCCGTGCACGTCTCCCACCTGCACGGACCCGCGGACGTCCTGCTCCCTCTCGTGGAGGAGGCGCTCGCCGTGGGCGTCGACCTGACCTACGACTCCTACCCCTACCTGCGCGGCAACACCATCCTGGCGATGGTCGTACTGCCGCCCGAGGTCCCGGCCGCCGAGCCGGAGCGCGCCATGGAGATGCTGTCCTCCGGAGAGCTCGACGCCTGGTGGCCGGGGCTGGCGCAGACCTGGCCGCGGCTGACCATCTCCCACGCCCCGGGCCTGGAGTGGGCGGAGGGCTTGGGCATGGTCGAGGCGGCCGAGCGGGCGGGCTTGGCGCCGCATGAGTTCTGCCGCCACCTGCTCATCGAGACCCGCCTGGAGGCCGGCTGCGTGACGGCCCGTCCCGACGAGGGGCCGGAGGGGGAGGAGTCGGTACGCCGCATCCTGCGCCACCCCGCGCAGACAGGGGGCTCGGACGGCATCTACGTGGGCGGCCACCCGCATCCACGCGGCTTCGGCGCGTTCGCCCGCTTCCTGGGACGGCACGTACGCGAGCTGGGGGACTGGACGTGGGAGCAGGCCATGGTCCACCTGTCCTCACACCCCGCACGCCGCTTCGGCTTGACGGACCGCGGCCTGCTCCGACGCGGCTTCGCGGCCGACCTGGTGGTGATCGATCCGGCGACGGTGACGGACCTGGCGACGTACGAGGCTCCCCGCACACCGGCGACGGGAGTGAGCGACGTGCTCGTGTCAGGGGTGCCGGTGCTGGCGAACGGCACCCTGACCGGCAAGACTCCGGGACGAGCCCTGCGCCCGAACTAACTTCAGGCTGGTCGCCGGGCGTGAGGAGCAGCATGCCGATAGAGGCCGAGATCAAGGCGCGGGTCCGCCGGCCGGAGGCGGTACGTGCGGCCATGCGCGGACGCGCGGCCGCCGAGGCCCGCGTCTACACCGACGCCTACTACGACGCTCCTGGCCGCCCGCTCACCACCGCCGGCAGCGAGCTACGCATCCGCACTGTGACCACGCCGGCCGCCGGCCTGGGTCAAGACCCCAACCCGCCCACAACGCCCTCCAGCCGGGCGCACAGGGCGGACACCACCACAACGGCCTCAAGCCGCACGATCCTCACCTACAAAGCGCCCAGCGTGCACGAGGCCACCGGCTCGAAGCCGGAATCCGAGACGGAGGTGGCCGATCCCGAGGCGCTGGACGCGATCCTGCGCGGTCTGGGCTACGAGCCGGTCATCTCGTACGAGAAGCACTGCGTGAACTGGAGCTACACCACCTCCGGCCGCCGCCTGCTGGCCACCCTCGTGACGATTCCAGACCTGGACGGAACGTTCCTGGAGATCGAGACCCTGACCGACGACCTCCAGGACCTGCCGGCGGCTTTGGCGGTGGTACGAGCGGAAATGCTCGACTTGGGAATCGACGAACACGACTTCACCACCGAGCTCTACACCGAGGCAGTGGCCCGAAGCCGCACGGGCTGAGCGCTCGACCACGGACGAGGCCAAGAATGCGCACGTCACGGCGCCCAGCCCGCTCCACCGGAGGAGCGTGTCCCTGGACAGGGGCCGGGCACGTGTGGCGGGTGGGGCCCGCCGGGCTTGCCGTACAAGATCGAAAAAATATGATGATGCCCATGAGATAGGGTCAGACGCGGACAAATGGGGGTGTTGTGCAGGGCTTCCAAGAACGCGACAGGTCCGTCTTCGACGGGGCGTCGCTCCCGCTGATGGTTGTGCACCGGGAGGCGTTGGAGCACAACATTGCGACCATGGCCGCCTTCGCGCGGGATCACGGCATGGAGCTGGCGCCGCACGCGAAGACGCACATGTCCGGAGAGATCGCCACCATGCAGCTCGAAGCGGGCGCATGGGCGCTCACCGTGGCGACCCCGAGGCAGGCGATGGCCGCGCGGGAGTTCGGGGCGGCCAGGGTCATGGTGGCCAACCAGGTCGTGGACCCGGTTGGGCTGGAGTGGGCGGCGGCGGAGCTGGCCGCGGACCCGGGCTTCGACTTCCTGTCCTTCGTGGACTCGGTGGCCGGGGTGGACATCCTGGCCCGGCACGCCTCGTCACGGCCGTTCAGCGTGCTGGTCGAGCTCGGGCACGAGGGCGGGCGGGCCGGGTGCCGGACCCTGGAACAGTTGCTCGAGGTGGCCGCCCATGTGCAGCGGACCGATGGGGTGGAGCTGGCCGGGATCGCCGGGTACGAAGGGGCGCTGAAGACCGCTCCGGAAGTCCGGAAATATCTGTATCAGTTGCAGGAAGCGGTCGAGCACCTGCGCGTCAAGAATCCGATCCTGACCGTCGGCGGCAGCCAGTGGTTCGACGTGATCGGGCGCGAGCTCGTCACCACCCAGGCCAGGGTCGTGCTGCGCGCCGGAGCGTACGTCACCCACGACGACGGCTACTACCGCGAGCGCACGCCCTTCAACCGCGTCCCCGGCGAGCTGTGGCCCGCGCTGGAGGTGTGGGCGTACGTGCTGTCCACGCCCGAGCCGGGGCTGGCGATCGTCGGCATGGGCAAGCGCGACGCGCCCTACGACGAGGGCCTGCCCGTCCCCAGGCGCGGTGGCGTCACGATCGTGAAGATGCAGGACCAGCACACGGTGGTCCGCGCCGACGGGCTCAAGCCGGGTGACCTGCTCGCCTTCGGCATCTCGCACCCGTGCACGGCCTTCGACAAGTGGCGGACGCTTCCGCTGGTCGACCGGGACTACCGCCGCGTCGGCACGATCAACACCCGTTTTGGTTAAGGAGCTTTTGTGAAGAAGGAATTGAGGACCACCGAGGGCGCGCCCCCCATCGGCGCGTACTCCCAGGGTCTGGTCGTGGGCGACTTCGTCTACACCTCGGGCGCGGGACCGCTCAACCCGGAGACCGGTGAGATCGTCGGCGGTGACGACGTCGCCGCCCAGACCCACCAGGTCATGCGGAACCTCGGCGCCATTCTCGCCGCCCACGGCCTCGGGTTCGACGACGTGATCAAGGCCACGGTCCATCTGCAGCACCTCAAGCGCGATTTCGCCGCCTACAACGAGGTGTACAAGTCGTACTTCAGCCAGCCGTACCCCGTTCGTACGACCGTCGGCTCGGACCTGATGGACATCCTGGTGGAGATCGACTTCGTCGCGCACAAGAGCGCGTAAGGTCGGTCCGTGGACAGTTCGGTGTACGTTTTCGTCGAAGATCTACGCGGCGAGGGCGTCGAGCGGGTGCTCGACAGGATCAGCGGCTACGGCGTGGCGGGCGTCACCATCGGCGCCGTACACCACGCCTCCCGCGACGTCACCCCGCACGGACTGTCCAGGCTCACGCTCCGCCATGACGGCGCGCACTTCGTCCCGCCGTCGGACCTGTTCTCCGGTTTGCGGCTCAGGCCGACGGCCGGATATCAGAACGCGCTCGACGGCCTTCGCGAAGCCTGTTCGGAGCGAGGGCTGAAGCTCCACGGCTGGACTGTTTTCCTGCGCAATGCGACGCTCGGCACCCAGCATCCGGACGTGACCGTACGCGACTGCTTCGGCGATCGCGGCTCGCTCACCGACCTGTGCCCGGCGCATCCAGATGTGCGGCAGTACGCCGTCGCGCTGTCCAGGGCGGTCGCCCGGCTCGGCGTCGACAGCGTCGTGGCCGAGTCGCTGCACTTCAGGCCGCTCAAGCCGCAGCGTTCTTTCGTACCGCTCGGGCCGATGGACACCTACCTGTTCGGCCTGTGCTTCTGCGACTACTGCATGCGCCGGGCCACCGACCTGGGCGTCAACGCCGAGGTGGCGCGCGAGGAGTGCGCCAGGATCGTGGGCGGGGTGTTCGACGGCGACCCGCCCGCGCAGGGCGAGGTGACCCGGGCCGCGCTGACGGCGTACGCGGGGCCCGAGGTGGTCGCCTACGCCCGCGCCCGGTCGGAGACCGTCACCACGCTGGTCTCCGAGGTGGCGTCCGCGGTGGCGGAAGAGGGCTCCAAGCTGGTGTTCATCGACTCCACCGGCGCGGTCAAGGGCTACACGGACGGTCTGCCGTCGCCAGGCCTGGCCGCGCACGACGCGTGGCAGCTCGGGGTGGATCTGGTGGCGCTCGGGGATCTCGTGCCCGCGTTCGGGGTGCTCGCGTACGCGCGGGACGCCGCTCGGGTGGCCGACGACGTGGGCGCCTACCTGCGGTCGGTGGGTAAGGACCGGGAGGTACGCGCGGTGCTGCGGCCTGGTCACCCCGACAGCGACTCGGCCGATCGGCTGGTCGCGAAGGCTCGGGGGGCGAAGGCCGCGGGGGCGTTGGCGGTGGATTTCTACGCCTATGGGCTGATGCAGTATCCGGTGCTGGACCGCATCCCCGCCGCCCTGGCTGAGGCACTCTGAGGCGTCGCGGGCGGGTGGGCGGCGCGGTGCGCCGCAGGGCGGCGGCGGGGCGGCCGGATTTATCCCGCTAAGTCGCAACCCCACCAAGCACCGCGGAAACCGCCTGATTCGCGAAGTCGTCCGTGAGCGGCAACCCCCGGAACACCGCCCTGACCCACACCGCCCCGGCCAGCAGATCGATCACGAGCATCGGGTCCACCGACCGCTTCAGCTCACCCCGCCGTACCGCCCGCTCGAAGACCTGCCGCTCCCGTGCGAACCGGTCCGCGAAGAACCTCCGCGCGTCCAGTTCGGGATGGCGTACGGCGGCGCCGAGCGCGGCCACCGCGATGTCCCTGGCCGGCGGCTCGGTGAGGAGCCGCCTGATCCCCTCCACGAGCGCCACGAGATCGCCCCGGAGGCTCCCCGTGTCCGGCGGCTCGAACTCCAGCAGGTCCGCCTCCACCAACGCGGCCCCCAGCAGCGCGGCCTTCGACGGCCACCAGCGGTAGATCGTCGTCTTGTTGACGCCGGAACGCTCGGCCACCCCCTCGACGGTCAGACCGTCATAGCCCTTCTCCGCGACCAGCCGCAGCGTCGCGTCGAAGATCTCCTGCTGCTTCCTCGGCGCCATGCGGTCATTTTCTCCCGGCGAACGCCGTGAGCACGCCCAGCCCCAGGTACACCACGCCGCTGAAGTGACGCAGCGCCCTGGCCCGGCTGGCGAGGCGGGCGCCGAGCGCCCCGGCGGTGAACACGTACACCATGTCGGAGATCAGCCCCAGCAGCAGCAGCGTGACGCCGAGCACCACGATCTGGAGCGCCGGCGACCCCGCCGACGGCTGCACGAACTGCGGCAGCAACGACAGGAAGAACAGCGTGACCTTGGGGTTCAGTACGTTCACCACGAGGCCTTCGAGGAACACCTTGCCGAGCGGCTGCGGCGGCGGCGCCTCCGCGCCGGCCTGCTCCTTGCTGGTGAACGCGCGTATCCCCATATAGACGAGATAGCCGACCCCCGCCCACTTGACGATCGCGAACAGCGTCGCGGACTTGGTGATCAGGTACGAGAGCCCGGCCGCGGCGGCCGCGATGTGCACCAGCGTTCCGGTCTCGACGCCGAACGCGCTGGCCAGCCCGGCTGCGCGGCCCTGAGCGAGGCCCCTGGCGGTGATGTAGAGGTGGTTGGGACCCGGAATGAGCACCAGCGCGAGCGACGCGCCCACGAAGAGCACGTACGTAGACCAAGGGATCATGAAATATCAGCGTAAGGCGGCGTTGGTACGCCGTTAAGGGCCAATCAGGTACGCCGTTTCTGGGCCAATCGGATGTCGGCCGGGCGTGGCATAGTTGCTGCCGTGAAGGGTCTCCTGGTCGGGCGCGCTGCTGAGCTGGCGAGACTCGCCCGCGTGCTCGAATCCGCCGCCGACGGCACCGCCGAGGTGGCGCTCGTCGGCGGTGACGCCGGCATCGGCAAGACCCGGCTGGTCACCGAGTTGGTCGCCGAGGCCCGCTCCCGTGGCTTCAACGTGCTGGTCGGGCAGTGCGCCGAGCTCGGCGACACACTGCCGTACCTCCCGCTCGCCGACGCCCTGCGCGGTGCCGAGCCGGCCGTGCGTGACGCGGCCGCCGCCCACCCCCTGCTCGGCCAGCTGCTGCCGGGAGTGGAGAGCGCGCCTCCGGCGGGGCTCACGCAGCAGCGGCTGTTCGGCTCGCTGCTGGGGCTGCTGGCGGAGGTGCAGCCGGTGGTGTTCGTGATCGAGGACCTGCACTGGGCCGACCGCTCGACCCGTGACCTGCTGGTGTTCCTGAGTCGCATGGTGCAGACCGAGCGCGTGTGCGTCGTCGGCACCTACCGCACCGACGACCTCCATCGCCGCCATCCCCTGCGTCCGGTGCTGGCCGAGCTGAAGCGCCTGCCCAGCGTCACCCACCTGGAGCTGGGCCCCCTCGACTCCGGCGAAATGTCCGACTATGTCACGACCATGGGTGATCTGGACGCCCAGGAGCTTGGCGTGATCATCGCGCGGGCGGGCGGTAACCCGTTCTATGCCGAGGAGCTGTTCGCCGCCGTGGCCGAGGGCGACAGCCTGCCCGACGGGCTGGCCAGCCTGCTGATGTCCCGGGTCGAGGTGCTGTCCGAGCCCGGCCAGCGCGTGCTGCGCGCCGCCGCGGTCGCCGGGCGCCGCGTCGAGGACCAACTGCTGCGCGAGGTCTCCGAGCTCCCGCTGGCCGACTTCGAGGAGGCCGTACGCGAGATCGTCTCGCGCGGCCTGCTCCGCGTCGACGGCTACGGTTACGCGTTCCGGCACGCTCTGCTGCAGGAAGCCGTCTACACCGACCTGCTGCCCGGAGAGCGCACCAGGCTGCACGCCGACTTCGCGCGGCTGCTCACCTCGCCCGCGGAGCTCGCCCACCACCACCTGGCGGGCCATGATCTCGCGGGAGCCCTGGCCGCCTCGGCGGAGGCCGGCAGGGTGGCCGAGCGCCTCGGCGCGCCCGCCGAAGCCCACAGCCACTACGACCGGGCGCTGAGCCTGTGGGATCGAGTCCCCGGCGCCGCCGAGCTCGCCGGTGAGAGCCGGGCCGCGCTGGCCTTCCGCAGCGCGGTCATGGCGGCCGACAGCGGCGACAACCACCGTGCCGTCCAGCAGCTCCGCGCCCTGCCCTTGACCTCCGAGGTCAGCGAGCGGCTCGCCTACTACCTGACTGAGCTCGACGACCAGGATGCCGCCCTCGCCGCCGCCGAACACGCCGTCGAAGCCGCCGCCGACCAGGCCACCCTCGCCCGAGCCCTGGCTACCTACGCCCGTACGATCACCTGGACCGCCCGCCACACCGACGCCCAGGACCTCGCCCGCCGCGCCATCGAGACGGCCAGAGCCGCCGGCGCCCGCGACGCCGAAGTAGGCGCCCTGCTCATCCTGGCCATACACGCCGAGCACGAGGGTGACATAGCCAGAGCCCTCTCGCTCGCGCAGACAGCCACCACCGAAGACACCGGCGACCTGGCCATGAACCTGCGCGCCCGCTTCCACCATGGCCGTCTCCTCTACGAGCAGGGCCTGCTCGCCGAGGCGGCCGAGGTCGCCGACGAAGGCATCCAACTCGCTGTCGAGACCGGCCTCAACTGGAGCACCTACGGCACCGACCTGCGCTTCCTCCGCTTCCTGATCCACTACGTGGCCGGCGAGTGGGACCAGGCCGAGGCCATGGCCGCCGGCTTCGGCGCCCGCGTCGGCACGCGGCCGGAGGCGGTCCTGTCGTCGTTCGCCCTGTTCGTCGAGGTGGCCCGCGGTCTGCCCGCCGTCGAAGCGCGCCTCAACTGGCTGCGCCCGTTCTGGTCCGACCTGCTCGTCGCCTACATGTCCCGCGGGGTCGCGGCCGAGCACGCCCTCTGGCAGGGCGAGCCCGCCATAGCCCTCGAACACGTAGAGGCCGCCCTGGCCACCTGCGAACCCGGCGACCCGGGCATCCTGCGCCTCGCCACCATCGCCCTGTGGGCACTCGCCGACCTCGGCCAGGTGGAAGGCGCCGACGACCTCCTGGCCCGCGTCCGCTTCGCCGTAGAAACCGGCCCGGTGGGCCAACGCGGCCAGATGGGCCCGGAAGGCCAGGCCTGGGCCCTGCGCGCGGAGGCCGAATGGCATCGCGTACACGGCCGGCTCGACGTGGACCTGTGGCGGCGGGTGGTGGCGGCGTTCGACTACGGCTTCGTCTACGAGGCGGCCCGCGCCCGCTGGCGCCTGGCGGAGGCTCTCCTGGCGGCGGGAGACCGGCCAGGAGCCCAGTCCGAGTGGGAGCAGGCCCGCGAGACGGCCGGAAAGCTACGTGCGGCCCCGCTGGACAACGCCCTGAGCGACTTCGGCCGCCGAGCTCGCTTCACCGGCGGACAGGGGGACGGGAGCCTGACGGCGCGGGAGATCGAGGTGCTCCGGCTGGTGGCGGAGGGCCTGACCAACCGGGAGATCGCGGAGCGGCTCTTCATCGCCCAGAAGACGGTCAGCGTGCACGTGTCCAACATCCTGGGAAAGCTGGAGGTCTCTACCCGCACCCAGGCGGCAGCGGCAGCCCGGACCCGCGCACTGCTCTGACAAGCGTGGGCCTCCCAGGGGGTCGGGCTGTGTTTCCCAAGGGGCTCGCGCCCCCTTCGACCCCCCGAAAGGCGTGGTCCTCGCTTCGCTCGGGCGCTTTATTTCAGGGCTTCGCCTCTGGGCGAAGGGCTTTCCAGCCCCTCGCGCTCCCCGGCGTCGACCGATTCACCCTCGTCTCTGATGGACGGCCGCTGAACAACCGATCGCGGACGTTGAACCCGTCAGGCCCTGGCGCTCGACGAACCCGTCAGGCCCTGGGGCTCGACGCGAGATCACGTACCACCTCAATGAGCTCCGCCGGATCAAACGGCTTGGTGAGGTAGGCGTCAACGCCGATGCCACGTCCGCGCCGCTTGTCATCATCCTGCGCCCTAGCAGTGATCAACACGACCTTGATGTGACTGGTCGCCTCCTCGGTACGCAGCTTCTGCGCCGTCACCCAGCCGTCAAGCAACGGCATCATCACGTCAAGCGTGATGACATCGGGCATGACGTCGAGCACACGGTCCAAACAGTCCTGCCCATCGGTGGCGGTGGCGACCTCGAAGCCTTCCAGGCTCAAGTTCACCGCGATCAACTGACGGATGACCTCGTCATCGTCCACGACCAATACCCTGCCAAGAACCTCGCCCACGGCCGCAAAGCTACCCGTAGTGGCGCGGTCACGTGCGGTTTTCCTTGGATGTGTGGCTGGACCTTTATCGTGGTGCGGAGTGGTGGCCTGATGCTGGTAGCCTTATCACTCGTTGAGCCCCCTTAGCTCAGGGGATAGAGCACCGGCCTCCGGAGCCGGGTGCGTAGGTTCGAATCCTACAGGGGGCACTCTTCGCCAGCCAGGTCAGACGTCGTCTGACCTGGCTTTTCGCGTGATCGCTGCGACGCGCGGCTTTGCCATCCCGCGACACGATGTGACGCCGGATGACGGTCTCGGCGGGCAGGACGCGGGCAAAGATCATCTCGCTCCATCACCGCAGCGGCGCGGGAACGGAGGTGCACCGCCAGGCCGGGACATCCGCCGGAGAGGATCCTGCGTTCCACGCATGCGGTTAGGGGCCCTCCACGGTCCGCAGCGGGATCCGGCATGAGCGCCGCGATGGCGGCCCACGAGGCCGCAGATCCGGTTGCGGGCATCCAAGACGATGCCCTGCCTCCTGACAGGCCCGTGTCGGCCCGCGGCGGATATGTCCAGGTGCCATCGGCCTTGCTGCGTTCGCCACTGTACGGCGCTCTGTCGGTGGCCGCGTGGGCGATGTACGAGACGCTGATGCCCCGCGGCCTGGACGGTGGCCGGGCTCCGGCGCGTGCGCGGCGCTGCTGGGTGGCCGATGCGCTTGGCGTGAGTGAGAAGACCTTGGATGGTGCCCGCCGCGAGTTGCTGGCCGACGTCGCGGGCGGTCCGTGGCTGGCTCGCTCCAGTCCGCTCGGTGCCAAGCGTGCGGTCCGGCACGCGGCGCTGCGCCTGCCCCGCGACACCGGCGACTCCTACGTCAAGGTGCCCGCCTGGACGCTGGACCTGCTATCTGCCTCCTGCGAGGCGGGCCGGCGGATCTCGCCGAGCGCCTGGCGGCTGTACGCGCTACTGCTGGTCAACCGAGGCAGGGCCGACCAGCCGCTGGAGACCTCTGTCGGCTACCTGGGCGGCCTGACACCGGCCGCCGCAGGCTACGGGAACTCGAACGCGCCGGTCTGGCCGAGGTCACCGCGCGCCGCGGCGGCCGCCTGCTGGTGCGCCCCGTGCTGGACCCGAACGAGGCCGCAGAAACCGCCGACACCTACGCCACACAAGGCCGTCGACACACCACCAGCCCCTCGCACCCCAGAGCATTCACCCCTGGCAAAACCGGGCAGTCACCCCTGGCAGATCCGGGCACTCCACAGAAGGCACCTGATCATAAGACACCTGGGCTGGAGGCATCTTTGCCTCCCGCCGCAGGCGACGTACAGGTGGTAGACGATGATCCGCCCGACACTGGAAGATCATTTTTGCCGGTACGCGCGGCGGCTCGGGCCCCATCATCACCGACGACGTCGTCCACGCCGCACGCAGTACCCTCGTCATCGGCACCGCATAACCCTGAAAACCCCGCCACCCTCAGCCAACTCACACACCACTCTGGACCGGGGATAACTCGACCGCCCGACCAAGGACTTCAGCCCATGGGCAACCCACTCTTCGAGGCCACGCAGACCATCACCTCCTTGGCGCCTGGCCAGCGGCCCGTACCCATTCGGACCCCACTTGTCCGCGACGAGTGCACATGGTTCCTCCAGGCCATCGGCCAAGGAATCATCACTTTCCGGGAATGTCCATCAGACTGCCCTCGCCGCAGAAAGTGGGGCGAGACAGGACCTGACCATTTCGACACCCCGGCAGGAAAGCCACGCCATCTGTTCTCCAAGCCCACAGGGGAGACCGCCTGGCTCAACCGCGAATACATCCCGCACATCGCCGCCTACACGCTGGCCATCGAACGCTACGGATACACCAAGGCCGCTAGCTCCTTCTCCCGGTACCGGACCTACTCCAGAGACCTGATCTCAAAGAAGCAGGGCGGAAGCTACGAGACCGATGCCGAGTTCTACAACAGCTCGGGCGAAGTCCACCTTCAGATCGAAGCCAAGGCGAGCGCCGAACAGACCGCGCGCCTAGCAGGGCAGATCGACAGGCACGGCAAGCTGACGAACCTGCCGCACACGGCGGCTAAAGAGATCGAGTACGTCCTTGATCTCTCGCCCTCTTACCTGTGGATTGCCGGACCCGGGAGCATAGATCCTCCGCGCTACGTGTACGCGGTCACGGTTGTGAACGACACCAACGCCGTCTTCAGCCCGCTCACAGATCTGCCCGCACCACCTACGTCATGACCGCAGACACCAGAGCGCCACACATAGCCCTGAAACTCGCGCCACTCACCGCTGAAAATCACAGGTCTGTGGCCGCGTTTTCAAGATCTTCAAAAAACGATCGTTATTTTGAATACTCCGAACTTCCCTGCCGAGGACCTCACCACGGGGCCGCCACTTGGCTATCCGCCTCCAAGCCGAACCGCAGTAGATCAGACCATCGACCATCCACGTCTAGTCGCACGCGATTCTCGGCCAGGTTTTGTAGTGCGGTGGTGTCGCCGGTGTCGGCGGCGGCGTGGGCCAGCTGCTCGGCCTCCTGCGGGTCCCCGGCTCGCTCGCGTATCGAGGCCAGTTCCCGTAGCGCGGCGGTGTCGCCGGCGTCGGCGGCGGCGCGATACACCCGCTCGGCCCCCTCCAGGTCCCCGGCCCGCTCTCGCATCGAGGCCAGGATGCGCAGCGCGGCGGTGTCGCCAGCATCGGCGGGACGCCGCCAGAGGTTGAAGGCGTGGCGGTAGCGACCCCGGGCATAGGCGGCGCGGGCAAGAGCGGCGTGGTCGGTGGGAGTGGCAGCATGCCACGTGGCGGCATCCCAAAACTCGGACGGTGGGCACATCAGGCGGCGGGTGCGGGCGCCGTGTTGTTCCAGGTAGTCCGCCAGCCGGTAGGACGGTTCTTCGCCCTCCGGCCGGGTGTTGCCGGCGCCGGAGCGGTGCCGAATTCGAGTCAAGGGGGGCAGGGCTCCCCGGCAGGGCCGAGGGTCGGTCAGGTAGGCAAAGGCCTGTTCCAACCAGTCATCGCCCAGCAGGTCCCACTGGTCCTCGCTCAGGTATCCGATGGCGGCCTGCTCCAGCAGCAATCGGGGCAGCGCCACCCGGTGGCCGAGCCGTCGGGCGTCCATGGCGGCGTGCAGCACGGCCCGGGCTTCGGCGGTGGCGTTCTGGTAGCGCTCGATCAGTGCCGGGCCGCCGGCCAGGTACTGGGTCAACGCCCCGGCGCGGGCTTGCCGCAGTGCTTCAGCCCATCGGGGGTCCCTGCCCGCGCCGGCCATGCGGGCGATCGTTTCCAGTTCCGGGCCGGTGAAGGCCTCCGGGACCCGTAGCTCGGCACCTTTGAGTAACTCCCGGGCCTGGGCGTACGGATCCGGCTGGCCGGGGTCCGGGACAGCCGACAGGATCGCGGCGTACTCGGGCCACAGGGTGCCCACCACCAGGACCGGCCCTCGCTCGGGGGAGCGGAGCAGGTCGCGCAGCCCGGCAGCTACCTGCTCACCGGTGTCATCGGCGGTGAGCAGATAGTGCTGGGTCTCATTCAGCCAGATCACCGTGTGCGGGCCGACCTGCCGCAGGTCGGCGAGGGCGGCCTGAGGGCGGCCCGGGTCGATCGGATGCCACAACCGCCACGGCTCCTGAAGCCCGCGCACCGCCTCCCACAGGGCGCGGGTCTTCCCGGTAGAGGACCCGCCGACCAACACCACGACCCGGCTTGCCACGCCCCGGGCCGCAGCTACGATTCCGGCGAGCACCTCATCGTGCGCTCGAGGCAGGTAGGCGGGCAGCACGCCGAGCCCGGCGGCTGCGGCGCCGGCGTCGATCGCCGGATGCACCTCCAGCGCGATCGGGTCCACCTGTGCCAGCGGCCGTCCCAGCCGCTGCGCCTCAGCCGCCGCGTGACCGGGCAGCGGACCCTCACCGCTGAAGGGTGCGCGGGTGCGGGGCCGGCCGCCACGACCGGCGCGCCGTGCGCGCTGCGCTCGCGCGCGCTGCGCTTCCCACCAGGGCAGCAGCCGCGCCGGGTGCCCGTTCCGGGCGGCTTTGCCCTGCAGATAGGACACCAGAAACGCCACGATGCGGGGCGAGGAGGGCACGCTCACCCCGGCCAGCCAGTCACTGAGCGAGGAATCGGTGACCTTCATCGGCGGCCGTTGCGCGGCGGCTTGACGGATCAGTTCGGCGTAGGTGGGGCTGCCGGCGTGTTCGTACAGTTCGGCCAGCGCTCGAGAGAACACTGGCTCGCCGTCTTCGCCCGGTTCAGAGGCGAGGGGTCGCTGCGGCACCGGCGGCTCCTGCAACACGCGATCGTTCGAAAGTTTCCGGCGAATGCTCCGGACCGGAGCTCTGCCGGAACATTGCGTCCCCCGACACCGGCCAGCCTAGAAGCTTGCCGCCGTCCAGCGGGCCGATCGCCGGAAACCCGGCCGGATGGGTGCGATTGCTCCCACATGCCCCGGCCGACCAGCAGGGGCCTAAGCCGCAGGAGTAGCGCACATGGACATCCTCACCGGTCTGCAGTACGGGGCGATGGCGGCGGGAGGCGGCGGGCTGCTGTATGGGATGACCATCACCACCCTGGCCGCCATCTCCGTCTTCGCCCGCAGCGCCACCCGCCGCCGCGACGCTCGCACCACCCTCGCCCTGCTGCTACGCCGCCACGCCGACCACGATGCCTCGTAACCATGAGCACCTTCGGAACAGCTGTTCTCGTGGATTGACGTCATCACCGCGTCTGCCGGGTGGTCTGCGCGGTGAGGTGAGGCCCTCATGGTCGCGCCGCAGCGCAGCCACGCGGGCGCGCAGACAGCCGATCTGCTCCCCCAGGTGCTCACGACTTGCCTCATGCTCCGCCGTGAGCTGCCGCAGCCGGGATTGATCCCACGGTACTCATGCCATTCGCCCCGCGTCTTTGACGCGCCCGCCCTCGCCCTCTCTAAGCACGTGGGCGAGTCAGCCGCGGCGCTGGTCGTCGGTGAGCACGTCCAGGCGGTCGGCGATCTGTGTCCAGGTGACGTCGGTGAATCAATCAAAGATCGTCGACGTGGAGATTTTCGCCTGCTCTTTGATCTGCGAAGAAGTTTTCCCCGTTACGCCGGTCAGGTCCGCGCCGGTCAGGTCCGCGCCGGTCAGGTCCGCGCCGGTCAGGTCCGCGCCGGAAAGGTCCGCATCAGTCAGGATCGTGCCGGACAGGTCCGTGCTGGACAGGTTCGCGTGGGACAGAATCGTGCCGGAAAGGTCCGTGTCAGACAGGTTCGCGCCGGACAGGTTCGCGCCGGACAGATATGTGCGGCCGAAAAGACCCATGCTGCGCAGGTGCGCAGTGGTCAGGCCCGCTTCGCGCAAGTCCGCCTCGCGCAAGTCCGCGCCGATCAGATACGCCCCAGTCAGGTTCGCGTCACGTAGGTCTGCCTTGAACAGGGTCGCACCTCGCATGTCCGCCTCGAAGAGGGTCACGCCGGACAGATTCGCGTCACGCAGGTCCGCGCGGGACAGGTTTGCTTCGGCCAGGTTTAACCCATGCAAGTCAGCTTTTGCGAGGTTGAAAGTGTAGGACTGCTCGGGTGGTCCCAAGCTCTTGACGGGCGGGTCCAATCGGCTGATCACGTTCAGAGCGGCGGCCACATCCACCATGGCCTGCCCTTCAATGCGCTCAGACTTGCTAGGTTGAGCGTGTACGCGTACGTAGGCGATGAGGATCGCGATGATGGTGTTCTTGTCGCGGGCTGAGTCCAGAGTGAGACGTTGAAGTGCGTAGATGCCCCCGAGCCGGACGTCGATCTTCGAGGATCCGAGCTGCTCTACCGCTTTGGTGTATCGGTCGGTGACTTGACCTTCACGAGTCGCATCCAGGGTACGGGTGGACACGTCCAGGGTTCGGGCCGTGTAGACGAGGCCAGCGCCGGTGAAAACCAGGCCGCCGACCACTACGAGTCCGGTCGCCGCCTGTAGCAACGTGGCCCGTGCGCTGTTGACCGCGTCGATGCGGTCTTTCACGGTGATCCCTTCGCGGTCACGGGCGCTCAACGGACCTCGCTCGCCCGCCATGTGCCGCGCGACTGGCCCGAGCAGTATCGCCATGACAAGAACACTCACCACGAGGACGGTCACCGTGGTGAGTGTCCACCGCAGCCAGTCCGGCCCACGGGCGCCAAGCGCCATCCACACCGCGCCGCCCCCAAGGCCTGTGGCCACTAACCCGCCCGCCAGCCACCATCGAGCAATCTGCTGCATGCCGTCATTGGAACCCGGCCGACGCCGCACGGATAGCGCTCTTGCCGCCTTGAGCTCAGAGCGTGACACGATGCTGCTTCACCTTCCACATGCGCGTCACACTGCGCACCGCCTTTTGAGCTCGACGCTCAACAATGTTGAGCGACAGGAGAATGTCGCGGGCCGCGACACTAAACGTCAGTAGCAGAGTGTGATCAGGCAGGTGGATGGAGAGTCTCGATGAACAGCGGCACCGAGGGCATCACCCTGGCTGACTGGGCAGCCAAGGTGGACCGCTCGGAGAAGTACGTCCGTAACTTCTGGCGGCTCTAGAGCGGCTTTCCCGCTCCAATGGGGCGACGGCCGCCCCCGCATACCACCGACCCGGACCCCGAGCTGTACGACGAGGCCGCCCTGGAGGTCTGGCGCGTCCGGGTGCTCGCGCAGCCAACGCCGTATCCGATGCCGACCCAGGCCAATTAGATGCGCACCCTGGGCGGGATCGCCCGGCTGCTGGGCGTGGACGGCAAGACGGTCACCCAGTACCGGGCCGCTATCGAGGCCCGCGTTCACGACCGTGAACAGCGGGGCAGCCGGACTCCGTACCGGGTGAGCCAGGTAGTCGACGCGATCAATAAGATTCGCCGCGGCCGGGGGTTGCGGCCGATCCGGAACAGGACCGCCGACGAAGATCGTCTGGCCGACCAGTGCCATGACGTATTCCACTGTGACGTGTTCGCAAATGAGCGATGTCATGGGAATAGGAAGAGTGACAATGTCAATTCCGATAGTTATCCGTCGGCTCGCCGCCGCACCTCGTCAAGAACGGCGCGCGTGACGTCGTGGCCATGACTGTCTCTGGCGGCCTCAAAGAGGCCTCGGTGAAGGCCGGGGTGGGCTCGCCCTCGGGGCATCGCCTCGAGGATCCGGTGTGGTCTTGCGGTCGCCGGGCGTGCCAGGTCGGGATCAGGGGGTGCTCTTCGATTCCGACACCGGGGAAGCGATCTTTGTCCAGGCGTCCATCTCCTGGCGCTCGATCATAGTGATCATGCTGGCGAGCCGCTGGTCCCGCGTGCTGTCATCGTGGTACGGAACGCTGCGCGTGAGATAGAGCCGGCGTTCGGCCTCCACGGTCTCCCGCGCGATGCTGAATCTGATGTAGTCGTCATGCCAATGGAAGACCGACCTGAGCCCGGTCAGCACCATGAGGACCGCGCCCAGCACGGCGGGCACCCGCGCGTCTCCCGGCACCAGCACGGCCACAACCGGAATGGTCGCCGAGATGAGGAGCTGCAGGGTCTCCGACAGCCGGAAGTAGCTCCGGGCCTTGATCGCTGCGCGCCGGTACCACTCATATGACGAGTCGGCCAGCCCCAACGCATACCCCGTCCCCGGGGTGTCTTCTGACGAGGTCTCGGCCACTGGTCCGCTCCGCTGGGTCGTCATCGCAACGTCACTGCCTCGATGGAACAGAGAACGGCCGGGAGCGTCAACACGGCTGCTTGTACGGGAGACCGGCCACGTATGTATGCCATTCCTCCTCGGTGAAGGGCCTGCCGGTCGTAGTACAGATGGCCGCCGCGACCTGAGAGGGGTCGGTGCTCCATATCCTGACCTTCCTGTCGAGACCGCTCGCGGCGACGGACTTTCCGTCTGGGCTGAACGCGACGGCGAACACGTCGTCGGCCGGGCCGGTGAGCGTGGTGCCGACGGTGGGCCGGCTCGACCGGCTCATGTCCCACAGGGACACCGTGTGGTCGGTGTTCGCGGACGCGAGAGTCCCGTCCACCGGGCTGAACACCAGGTGGGAGGGGTGACCGGGCCCGGTGAGTACAAGGGCCAGCTGCGCCGGGCGCCGTGGCTCCGCGAGGTCCCACACCTGTAGGGTCCTGTCGTCACGTCCGACCGCGAGGATCTTACCGTCGCGGCTGAAAGCCGCACTTAGGACGGCGCTGGCGAAGTTCTTCTGCCCCAACCATGTCAGCAGCACCGGGCGGGCGGGGTTCGTGACGTTCAGGAGGGCCAGGGATCCGTCGTCGCTGCCCACCGCAAGCGTGGTGCCGTCGGGGCTGAAGGCCACCGTCTGGACGAATGACGTCGAAGTGGGAGGCCCCGCGGCGAGGAAACGTGGCCTGCCGGGCTCGGCGACGTTCCAGAGCCGAACGGTCATGTCGTCGCCTCCGGCGGCGAGCAGTCCGCCACCCGGGCCGAACGCCATGGCGTTCACGTGCCCGTGCGCCCCTGTCAGGAGACGCTTCGACGGGCGCGGGCGGCGCGGGTCCGAGACGTCCCAGAGCTGAATGGTTCCCTCGCGGCTGGCCGCGGCCAGGGTGCGCCCGTCGGGGCTGAAGGCCGCCACGCCGTTGTAGCGCAGCCCCTTCACCGTGCTGGCCAGCGGGCGCAGCGGCAGGGGACGCCGGCCGTCGGAGACGTCCCACCGCCACACCTTCCCGTCTCTGCTTCCACCGGCGAGGGTTTTGCCGTCCGGGCTGTACTCCACGGAGAACACGCCTTGGGTGGGACCGGCGAGCACGGGGCTGGGCACCGCCCACAGCCGCGCCGTCCCGTCGTAGGCCGCAGTGGCCACAGCCGCGCCGCCCGCGGTGAAGGCGACCGCGGTAACCTGCGCCGGATGCGGGAGCGTGGCGGCGGGCTCCCGGTTGGGCAGGTCCCAGACGAGCACGGTGCCGTCGGAGCCGCCGGCGGCGAGGGATTTGCCGTCCGGGCCGAACGCGACGGAGTTGACGTAGCTCGCCAGGCCCGTCAGCGGCTCGTCCGGCGGCTCCAGGGCGTCGCCGTCGGCCAACCGCCAGGTCCACACCTTCCCGTCGTCGTCGCCGGCGGCCAGGGTGTCTCCGTCACGGCTGATCGCCACCGAGAAGACGGTCCCCCGCGGGCCGACCGGCGCCCGGCTCGAAAGGCGCGGACGGCGAGGGTCGGCCACGTTCCACAACCATACGGAGCCGTCCTGGTACCCAGCGACGAGGGTGCGGCCGTCTGGGGTGAAGGCGACGGCGCGGACGGCCGGGCGGGGGCGCAGGGGAGAGGGCGCGATCAGCGGAGGCCCCAGGCGCCGGTGCCGCGCGGTGTCCCACAGAAGGATCGTGCCGTCCGCGCTGGCGGCAGCGAGGATCGTGCCGTCCGGCCTGAACGCCGCGGACTGGATCGCCGAGTGCGCGCCGCGGAGGAACGGCTCCTTGAGACGCGGGTGCGTGGGGTCGGAGACGTCGAACAGCCGGACCGCCCAGTCGATGCCGCCGACGGCGAGGGTGACGCCATCGGGGCTAAAGGCCATCGTCAGCACCGCGTTCCGCCCGGCTTGGAGCGCGCCGCGGGTGGCCGGCCGCTGCGGGTCGGTCGTGTCGGTCAGCACGACGTTGCCGTACTGGTTGCTGGAGGCGAGGAGACGGCCGTCGGGCCGCACCGCCAGGGTGTGCGGCCCTCTGATCCCCACCGAAGCGGGGACGCGGGTCACGAGGTGACCGGCCGAGGAATCCAGCATGCTGCCCCGCGCTTCTGCGGTGTGCGACGTGTTGTAGGCGATCAGGCTGAGCTGCCTGGCCAGCCACACGTCGCTGTCGCGCAGTTGCCGGGCGGTGAGGGCGAGCAGGCTGGACTGCCCGACCAGGCGTGCTCGATGGGCGGCGGTACGCGCCTCCTCGGCGGCGCGCTGCTGCCGGACCGCGACGAGAGCGAGGACGAGCACGATGGACAGGGTGCCGGCCACGCCAGCGACGAGCACCCGGCGTCGTCGCCGCCGGGTCCGTATACGTGCGCGATTCGCGGACAGGAACTCCTGGGCGGTGGGGTCCAGGTGGGCGAGGGGAACGACCCGGTCGCTCTCCGGCTGCCCGCGTACCTTGGCATCCAGGCGCAGGCTGGCCTCGACCGCGATGAGCCTCCTGGCGTCCCAGAGGAAGTGCTCGGTGCGCCCGGCCGCGGCCCACTCGGCCGCAGCCTGCTCGACGGAACGCGCGGTGGCGAGCACCGCCTCCTGATCGGCGATCGCGGTGTTCAGCGCGGGCCATTCCGTCAGCAGCGCCTCGTGGGCGACCCCGACGCGAACGCGGTCGTCGTCGATGACCTCGGTGAGGAGACGTTCGTTCACGAACGTGGCGAACGCGGCGCGCACCGCTTCGGGGAGCGCGGCCGGCTCCACCGGGCGGCTCGCCCTCCTGCCCTCGTCATCGAGGGTCACCAGCCGGACGAGACCTGCGAGGACCTGCTCCCGGGTCAGCCCACTGTCGGCGATGGCTCGGTCCAGGGCGCGGTCGGCGTGTTGCATCAGGGCGCCGCCTACCCCGCCGATCTCGGCGTACCGGCTGGCGGAGAGGGTGCCGCCCCGTGAGAGGTTCTCCGCCAGCTCGTGCAGGGTGAACGCCAGGAGCGGCAGCGCGGTACCGCTCCTCGTGTCGCTGACCAGGCGGCCGGCCAACTCAGCGTCCAGCCGGAGCCCGGCGACGCGGGCGGGCTCCTCGACCACCAGGTGGAGCATGGCGGTGTCGAGAGGGCGGATCATGTGGGTGCCGATGTCCACGCCCGCCAGTTCGGGCAGGGCGACCAGGTCGGAGAGGAACTTCCCGCGAATGGCGGCGACGAGGCGCACCTCGTCACTGATCGCCTCTCTCAGCAGCGCGGCGAACGGGCCGGCCGCCGCGCCGCTTCGCGTGAAGAGCTCCTCGGACTGGTCGACGACGAGCACCAGGCTTCTCGGCCGGGCGCGGGCCAGTAGCTCCCCGGCGAGCTGGAGCAGGGCGCGCTCCCCTTCGCCGAGCACCGCGCGGACCTCGGATGGCGACCAGTCGATCTGGAGCCCTCTCGCCGCCGCGGTGAGGGCGTGGCTCAGCGCCGACACGGGGTCTTCGCCCGGCCGTATGGGGGGAGTGGCCAGCCACCGGTCGGCGTCGAGTGACGGCAGGAACCCGGCGAGCAGCAGCGAGGTTTTGCCGCATCCGGACGGGCCCGCGACGGCCAGGAAACGGGGCCCGGCCGGTCTGCGCAGTATCCTGACGAGCTCCTTGGCCTCGGCGTCCCGGCCGACGAAGATCCCGTTCGCGCCGGTGAACGGATCGAGGCCCGGAAACGGGTTCTCCCCTTCCCTCCAGCCCTGCCGTCCTTGGGCATCGAGGCCGCGCAGTTTCTTCGCCACCCGCTCCCGAGCCTCCGCCGGATCGGCGTCGTAATGGACGTGCTGGAACCGTTGCATCAGAGGGTGGCCCAGGCCGGGTTCGCGGTTGAGCGGTAGCAGCAGGCGGCCGTGCGCGTCGGCGATGGCGATCTCGGCGGCGCACCACACCGACATGAGGTATTTGGGTGTCACCACGCAGACGACGGCGTCCGTACGCAGGAGCTCGTGGTAAAGACGCTTGTGCCACTCTTCACCGTGGTCGATGCCGTGCACGGGGTGCTCGTTGAGAAACGGATCGTGTCCCTCCGCGTGAAGCCAGTCACAGACCTCCCTGACGAACTCCGGATCGTCGCTGGCGTGACTGATGAAGACCCGCGCCATGGCTGCACCTCACCTGACGACGATCACGTCGAACCAGATTCCGGCCAGATGGGGGAAGTACTGGCGTCCTCGCGCGTCGGCCATTTTCCACACCACATGGCAGACGGTCGGATTGGGGGGCGCGGTCACTCGTACGGTGATCGTGACGGTCCCCCGGGGGTTGGTGTCCGCTATCCGCACCTTCGGCTCCGACGCGCAGTCTCCTCCCGTGCCTTGGCGTACCAGGTAGCGATCTCTCCAGGGGACCTTGCCCGCGTTACGCAGGTCCCAGCTCTTGGTGAAGACCTGGGACACCTTGACCTCGGTCCCGTCAGGAACGGTCTCGCTCACGAATTCAGAGCCGTCGCCGGGGATCGGGCGTAACTCTTCGGTGGCGGTCGCGGGCGGCCGCTGCTTCGCGGCGTCGCCCGTGCACGCGGAGACGACGGCCGCCAGGGCAAGGGACGCCGACGTCAGCGTCGCGTTTCGCAGGAGGCTAGCTCGCATATCGGGACCAATCCAGGCATGTAAAGGGCCAGACCGAAAACTGTGGATAGGTCTGTAAAGCATAGAGTTGAATTCCCGGAGGCGGCTGGACTGCCGAGCAAAGTAATGTCCCAAACGAATGATTCGGCCTTCGGGTGCTCGTGTGCGGTGCCGGCCAAGTGCTGGCCCCCATGCGGCGCTCGGTGGCAGGCGGGAGCTGTGCGCGCTGGCGGCGCGGCGCTGCGTCGGGGCACCGCCCGCGTCGCGGCGCTCCTGCCCGCCGCCGATCTGGACGCCGTGCTGCCCCTCTTGACCCAGGCCGCCCGCCGAGTCGAGGAAGCGGCCGACGCCATCACCGGTCATCCGGCGAGGGCTCGGAAGGAGTCCAAGGAATGATCGCGATGGTGCATCCAGGGCCAGGCTTACGCACCCGCGATCTGCTGCGCGAACTGTACGGCCGCGACAAGAGCAGATATGAGCAGCAAAGCCACCCGCACCTGATCGCCACCTGGGACCCCTTCGAGCCCGACCCAGCGCGCACCCACGCGACACTCGACGACCTGGCCACGCACCTCAACCGCCCAGCCGAACACTACGCCCAGCCGCTCGTCCAGTACGTCTGGTACTGCACCGCCCTGACCGCCCGCCACGACCGGCCCCTCCCCGACACCACCTGGGCGTGAATCGCCGCCCGACTCGTCGACGCCGCCGGCATCGCACCGCTCGGCGACGTCGAAGCCTGCCGATGGATCGCGCTCCGGCACGCCCGCGACCACGTGCACCTGGTGACCACCCTCGCCCGTCAGGACGGACGAATCCCGGAGATGCACGGCAACTGGTACCGGATGCGGGAGACATGCGATCAGATCGAACCCAGGGCACACCAGAGCCTCCATCAGATCCGGAGCGCTTCAGGGTGACGGCCAGCGGGCCTTTGAACGCCTGGTAGCGGCGTTCGACCGTTTCCTGTCCTTTGTAGTGGCGCAGCACCTGTTCGGTGTCGGCCTGATCCGCATCGAGGTTGGTCAGCAGGGCGTGAAGCCACGGCCGGCCACTGCACGGTTCATCGCCGAGGCCCTCAGTCGGAAGGCTGGCGTGACGTTCTCGTTGGACGATGTTCGGCGGAGGGCACGCCCGAACTGCTCTTATCCAGTATTACAACCGCGAAGTCGTACCAATGCTCGATGGCAAGTTCAGCGAGCCCGTAGGACGCTCGCTGTACGAGGCGGCTGCGGAGATCACCGAACTGGTTGCCTGGACGGCATATGACCTCGGACGGCGTGGCCTCGCGCAGCGGTACTTCCTCCAGGGGTTGCGCCTCGCGCAGGCTTCGGGTGACCGCATGATGGGCGGCCTGCTGCTCGCCGACATGAGCCATCAAGCGAACTACCTCGGCCGGTACAACCAGGCCATCCAGCTTGCCCGCGCCGCCCAGGAAGGCTGCAAGGACGTAGCCACCGCCACACCCATGGCGTTGTTCTACGCGATGGAAGCGCGAGCGCACGCAGGCAATGGCGACGAGGCTCAGTGTGCCCGTGCCCTGCTCCAGGCGGAGAAGTTCTTCAGCAAGCGCAGCGTGGACGACGACCCGCCGTGGTCTCGATACTTCGACGCAGCGGAACTGGCCAGCGAGGGAGCGCACTGTTACCGCGACCTCAGGATCCCGTCACAGGCCATGGAGTTCGTGGGCCAGGCCGTCGATCTCTGCGACCCGATGTACGTGCGGACGCTCGCCTTCGACCGCCTGGTGCAGGCGGCGAGCTACGGCCACATGGGACAGCCGGCGAGGGCCGCCATGGTCGCGCTTGAAGCCATCAATCTGGCCGAGCGACTCAAGTCCGAGCGCTACCTGCGGTACATCCGAGACCTCAGAACCGATCTCGGGGGCTACGAGTGCGAAGCCTCGGTTCAGGCGTTCAACACCCTGGTTGCCGAGAAGTACCCGTCACTCGGCGCTTAATTGAGGCTGTGTCCGACTGATCACTTCTGCCGGTTCGACGGACCGGTCACTCGTGACGAGTTGCGTCTGCGACCTTGACGTTCGTGGTCGCCGTCGGGCGATCATGGTGCATGACTCACGCTCTGTCGACGCCGCCCGTCATTCCCTCCGGCTCCTTCGCCGGCTCCCTACAACCCGTGCTCGATGGATTCCCCGTCCCCGGGCGCACCGACAATCATTTCATTGAACCCTTTTCACCCTCGGGGCGGCAGGCTGAGGTCACAGCGTGATCGCAGGTTCGAGGATCACTTGATCATGTAGAGAAACCCCTGGTAGACGGGTTGATCACCACAATCTCCACCGTCACCACCAGGGGTCTCGGATGCTGTTCTACCGTGCTGCGGTCGATTTGTCGCGTTCAACGCTGAACTACGTGGCTGGATTGGTGCGCCGGCACCGTAGGGCCATCGGGTCCCTCTGGCGGCGCCTCAATC
>NZ_JAHKRM010000027.1 GCF_019396345.1 Nonomuraea guangzhouensis
TGTGCGTGGTGCCGCACATCTCGGCGGCCCCGCGATAGGTGCCTACCTCACGGTAGGCGGCGATGATGTCCATGACTTCCCCCGAAGACTTCATGGCCGGGCAGACCCCCTGAGCGGTGATCTCGTGGCTGGCTGACACCGTCACGATCACCGCTCAGGGCACACCCCTCCTCACGACACGCGAACAGCGCGAAGGAGAAGTGGAGACCTAAACCGGCCATCAGTGGTGACCTGGAACTGGCCACCTGTGGGGACTTTTACATGGCCACGGACAGGCGAGCGCCTGCTCCCACACCTGTTGAAGACCCTTGCAGAGCTGGGTCCTCCAGCCCTTGGCGATGTGCGTGTACCGGCGGCGCACGTCTCCCCGCTTCATCCCCCCGTGAGGTGTGCCCGATCCGGTCGTCCCTCAGTCGAACCGGCGTCCCCAGCCCGTCCAGCAGCATGGAGTGACCATGCTGCATTCGGTGCGGCGTCAACCGCTCTTTTGGCCGGCAGCCATGACGCCAGCGGCCCATCATCGGTTCTGTGGCGCGGGCGCATCCGCCGGTCAAGGATCTTCTGGCGCGTCCACACCGTCGCCACACCCGGGGTCCGGGGATCGCTCCTCTGCCGAGAGGTAGCCGTAGAACCAGCGTCACGGCGAACTCGTCGCAGCAGTCCGCCAGGTCAAGGCGCCGGACAGTGCAGCTCGGGCGGAGCCGGACCGCCCATGTACTGCCGCCACTGATCGGCCGTGAGGTCCCTCCCAGCCGAGCGGCAGGCGGCCCCCAGCCAGGCGTCGTCGTCGACCCGCCACCCGACCACCGTGCCCCCGTCCACGAGGCCGGCACCGTCACCGCTCACTTCGGTGGCACTCACGAGCGTTTTCCCACCCGGAGCGAACTCCAGGCCGATGGAGGTCGCCTTGTAGCCCTTGGGCACGGGCAGGGTGCCGAGTCGGTGTCCGGACGGATAGTCGATGAGTGTGACTGTGCTGTCGCTGTCGGTCTCGACGATCGTGTCGACGCCGTTGACGACGGGTCCGATGACGCTGTCGGGCACCCCTCGCAGGGTGGCGGTGCGGGATCTGCCGGAGGCGTTCCAGACCTCCAGCACTCCGCTGGAGATCTGGATCAGCAGCTTGTCCCGGACGAAAGCGACGCCGCTCGCGTCCTTTCCGTGGATGACCTGGACCTTTCCGGCGGCGATGTCGGTGACGTGGACCTGGCTGTTGTCTTGGTCGATGACGGCCGCGTACGTCGCCGCGGCGTTCGCGGCCGCGTAGCCCGGGGGTAAGGGGGAGGGATCGTACGTTGTCGGAGTCATGCCTGCGGGCCCCTGGATCCTGCGCAGGATCCGTCCCGTTGTGGCGTCCCTGAGCTTCACGGTTCCGGTGTCGCCGATCTCCACCACCTGCCTGCCGGTTGAGGTCATCTGCAGTAACACCGGTGCGTCGGTCTGGTGCGGTGGAGCGCCGGGAGCCGGCCACGAGCCGACGGACGGGAGCCCGGGGGCGAAGGAACGGATTTGAGCGCTGTCGTCTTCCGCGCTGACAAGGATGATCTTCGTGCCGTCCGATGTCCACAGTGGTGGGCCGTAGACGGACAGCCGTCCCACCTCCGCCCGTTCCGTCCACCGGCGCGTAACGCGCGAACCGAGCGCCTGTACGTTCAGCGCTGAGCCGTTGCCGTCAACGACCGCGACGTGCCGATTGCCGGGCTGGACCCCGATCCGGGGCTCGTTACAGCCGTTGCAGGACTCGGGGATGATCGCTTCCGACGCCGCGCCAATGCGTGACACCTGGCTGAGGTCCCACAGGGTCAGCAGGTCGCCGGATGCCGAGAGCAGCCTGTCGTTGCCGGGCCCGACAAAGGCGAGACTGTCGTAGTGAAGCGGGCCGGCCCCGGTAAGGGCGGTGGGTGGCTGCCGATCCTGCGTCGACCGGACGGTCACGGACACGTAGATGGTGGTGTTGACGCCCTGCGCGACGCGTGAGCCGTCGGCGCTGAGCGCCAGCGCCACCGGATTGGTGCCCTGCGTCGCCGCGGTGAGAGTGGGCCTGTCGTAGTCAGGCGAGCCTCTGGTCGTCCACAGCGGCAACGAGGTGCCGGCGTTGGAGTAGGTGAAGTAGCCGCCGTTCGCCGCGAGGGCCGAGCCGAAGTTGTGGGCCCCGAAACCGACCGCGCTGCCGCCGAGGTGCCTCAGCTCGGGCACCGACACGCGTGCCCAGTTGCCATTTGCCGCGTCGAGGAGAATCAGCTGTCCATCGTCGGGGGCGGCGATGAGGTCGGGTGCGCTGCTCATGTCCTTCAGCACCTTGTCGCGAACGCGGCCGGTGGTCAGCTCCACGAGCCGGAGTCGCGGTTGGGTGAGGTCGTCCTCCATGGTGACCGCCACGTAGCGGCCGGAGGGAGAGACGGCCACCGCGGTCGGTCGTTGCCCGGGAGGGAGACTGAACGATCCCACGGAGCGGCTGGACGACCAGATCCGTACCGCCGTGTCGTCCATGGCCGCCCCAGTGTCGCCATCCGCGTCGATCGCGATCATCTTCACGGCGCCGTCGAGCGTGGTCGCCTGCTGCCGGCGGGCGTACCCCAGGTCGCCGGCGGGCCGCCACGTCAGGACCTTTCCTCCCTCGGTTCCCGCGGCGACCGTGTGCCCGTCGCCTGAGGCGGCGGTGGCCGCGATCGGACCGTCGGCCTGGAGGCTCCGGACCAGGTGGGGGCTTGCCGTCACCGCCTGGAGCAGGGCGGCCCGGGTCTGTGGTGTCGGGTCGTGGTGGTACGCCTGGGCGGCGAACAGCTGGGCCAGTCCGGTATCGGTGTTCAGCAGGGCGGCCGACACGTTCGCGAGCTGTGCGGCCGTCTGCTTCCGCGTGGCGGCCGTGGCCTGGATGTTCGACACGACGGTGCCGGAGGTCACGGCTGCCATGAGGATGGCGGCGGCGGTGACGAGCCGTGCGGTGCGCCACTGCCGGGCGTACCGCTCGGCCTGGCGGAGGGTGGCGGCGAACTTCACCGTGGCGGGGGGCTCGGAGATGTCCGCCCGGTTCTCCTCTGGTACGACGAGCTGCCAGCGTTTCCGCTGCGCCACCTGCAGCTTCGCCCCCAGCCCGCCGACGCGCGCGAGCCGCGCGGCTGCGTCGAGGCACCCGGTCACGGCGGTGCCGGGCCGTAGCCCGTACACGATCGCGCGCAGCCCGGCCGCGCTGGGCCGGTTGGAGACGGGATGGCGGAACAACTCTCGCAAGCCCAGGGCGAACGCCGCGCCGAGCGAGCCGCCACTGATCTGGAGCGCAGCTGAGGAGTGCCCGGGGAGTACGAGGCGCCAGAGCACGCACCTGCCCCGGTCCGACCAGGGAGAGGCATGCCAGGCGTGAGAGAGGGACGCCGTGAAGGACTGGCCGGTGCTGCGTGCCCCGGCCATGGCCTGCGGGTCGGGGAACAGGCCCATAGGTCCCGCCCTCAGTTCCCGCAGTTCCAGGACGCCCGCGACACCCTCATCCTGGCCGGTCCCATCGTGGCCGACCCGGTCGAACACGACGGACACCCGTACGACAGGCCGCTTGCGGCGTTCCGCTCCCGCCAGCAGCAACGCGGTGAGGCCCACCATGATGTGCGCCCGGCCACCGCTCACCGCGTCCACCAGGTATGCCAGCCGCCGCCGGACTCTCTCCGGAGCGTCCGGCACCACCTGATCCGGAGCGGCGAATCCACCGAGCAGAGCTTCCGGTGGCAGCAGCCGGGCCTGGTTCCACGCCTCGTTCGCCGGTTCGAGGGCTTCGACGTGCGCTTCCGGGGAACCGGGCGCGCCGCAGAGGGCTTGGGCGACAAGATACGCGAGGTCGGCCGGATGGGGACCGGCTGCGCTGCCGTCAGGAACGTTCCTGTTGATCCAGTCCCGCCAGTGTCCGGCCTGGTCTTGAAACAGCCAATCGGGATCTTCCCGTACGGCCTCCTGGCAGCACTTCCACCACAGTTGTTCCCGGCCGATCAGCCGGTCCAGCAGACCGCTCGCGCTTGTTCCCCGTCTGGTGCCGAGTTCGGTGAACGCCTCAGCCAGAGCGGCGCGGCAGGGAAGCCGCGACCGCGCCTCCAGCGTGCCTGGGACGGTCACCGCAGGGCCTCATCGATCGTCAGCCGCAGATCTTCCGAGACGAGTTCGCGCACCTGTCGCCAGGCGTCGCGGGTGACCTCGTTGACGGCGGCCTCGACCGAGTCGGACACCGTGGCGGCCTGCCAAGCTGTCCTCTCCGTGACCGGCACAGGCACCGAGGCCGCCCAGCCACTGCCGCCGTCGAACCCGGGAAGCGCGATCTGCGCGGTGGCGGGACCGAGGTCCTGTCCGGCCATCGGGATCAGCAGCGTCCGCTCACCGTCGGCGGCCGAGGTGTAGCGCACCGAGATGACGGCAGGAAGCTCGCGGAATTCGCGTAATACGACGTCCAGCGTAAATTCCGTTCCGACCGCCGGGTGGCGACGGACGAAAAACTCCGCGCGGCCGTCGGGCGAGGCCGCCTCCACGACGACGGCCTCATCGTCGGAAGCCAGGAGCCCGTCCGGCTCAGGGAACTGCGGCAGAAGGAACCAATGAGCGCTCGCCCGGTCGGTCCTGCGAGAAGAGTCTGACGGTGTCGCGCCGTACATCGTCTGACCGGTTGCCTGCTCGGACCGTACAGGCAGGTCGGCTCCGATAAAGGAGGCCCAGTACCGCTGTCCGAAGGTGTAGCCGTGGCGTCCCCGTCCAGCCGACGGCGCCGCGCGCGCCACATCCGCGTTCGTCAGCCGGCCCCAGTAGCGGCGCAGAAAAGAGGCACCGCTCATTCGGTGCCCTCCGCATTCTGTCCCTGTCGCCCGGCCGCGCGGCCGACGCTTCCGAGTAACGCCGGCGCCGCGGCTCCAACCGCCACAGCCGCGTAGAAGCCGCTGATCTGGGTGTGCAGGAGAGCCGCCGCCGCACAGCCGAGCGCCGCACGCGTCACGGCGACAGCCCCGTCGGCGGCCGGATCGATGAACTCGCTGATGCGGGGGCGGCGCTGGCGTTTCTTCTTGAGCGCCGCGTGGCGTGCTTCCCGCCAGGCGCTCAGCCGGTTCCAGGTGGTGATGGCCTCCACGACCAACCCGCCCATAGCCCCGTACCCCATCGCGACGGACCAAGACAGCATGCCGGCCCCTGTCTCCTTACGTGATCAACGTGAGGCTGTCGCGCGCCGACGGGTCCCCGTTTGCCGTGGCACGGCGTAGCGCAGCCATGCCCGTACGTTACGCCGTTGTCGCGTTTTGTACAGAGAATCGCATGCCGCAGTTAGCGCACTAGACAACGCGATCGGGTCGACCAGTTTGCTTATTGTCGGACGTTCCTCCGGCGCGTATCTCTCACATTTCCGAACAATTCGCCGTTTGCCGGAATCAATCTCCAGGCCATGAAACGCTCGCTATAACCCCACGCCGCGGAGGGATCAATCATGCGCGGTCAATGAGGCCTCCTGGCCGCACTGATGGGCGCGCGGAACGTGACCTACCGGACCGCCCTCTGCTGAGATTCGCGACGACTCTAGGTGGTGAGTTCCTCGATCATGGCTGTGGCCAAAGTGGCCGTGCGGTCCTCGTCGTCGTCCAGGGCGATGATGACGAAACCGGAACCCTGATCGGCGAGGCGGACGAGTTGCGTGCTCAGCCCGGCCCATCTACCGCCGTGCCGGTAGATCCGCCGGCCCGCGTGCTCGCGGACGCCGAGGGCCCACGCGTAGTCGAGCCGCGTGCCGTCGTCCAGGTGGCCGGGCGTCTGCAGGAGCGCGGAGACGCCCAGCTCGTCGTGTGCCAGGGCCTGGTTCCAGCGGATGAGGTCCGGGGCTGTGGACCAGATCCCGCCGTCGCCGAGGGACAGCGGTGCCGGGTAGTGCGGGTCGAGGGGTGTGGCTCCGGGCGGATGCGGGGCCGGGCCGGACCAGTACCGGCTGTTGGCCATCCCGAGCGGAACGAACACGTGCTCGCGGGCGAAGTCGGGCAGCGGCCGGCTCGCCGCGCGTTCGATGATGACGGCCAGGCAGACGTAGCCGGCGTTGCAGTAGCGGTATTCGGTCCCCGGCGCGCTGACGGGGTGGTCGAGCCGGGCAAGCGCACGGATGACGCCGGCGGTGGTGCGGTCGAGCTTCGCGCGATGGAGATCGTCGAATTCGACGCCCTCGGGCAGGCCGCTCGTGTGGGAGATCAGATGGCGCAGGCGTACGGTGCCCGCCCAGGTGGGGAGCTCGGGCATCCACTGCGCCGCAGTCGATTCGGTGTCCAGCCGACCCTGTTGCACGAGTAGAGCCGCGCAGGCGGCCGTGATCTGTTTGGACAGCGACGCGGTATAGACGATCGTGCCGGCGGTCAGCGGCTCTCCGGCTGCGGTCCGTCCGCTGGTCAGGAAGACAGGCGGTGCGCTGTCCTGCTGCACGCCGACGATGAGTGGATCGCGGGCGCCGTAGCCGGCCATCCTGATCAGCGCGGCGGTCCGCGTTGCGGGTGTTGGGCCGGAGCTCGATGGCATCGGTTCAGGCCGGCAGCGCCGCGGTGAGGTCGATCTCGATGAGTTGTCCTCGGTATCCGAGCGACGCCACTCCCAGCAACGTGCTGGCGGTGGTGAACGCTTCAGCCAGTGGTGATGCCTCGAGCTGCCACCACACCGCGGACAGGATCTCGCTGTCCGGGCTCACCACGTAGATCACCGACCGGACCACGTCGGCGGGGGTGGCGCCGGCTGCCGCCAATACCGCGAGGCAGTTCGTGACCACCTGCTCGGTCTGCGCGGTGAAATCACCGGGAGCGCCGACCACCTGGCCGGAGAGGTCGAGCGGACACTGACCGGCCAGGTGCGCGAGCCGGTCGGCGGGGGAGATGGTCACATGGCTGTAGCCGGCCGGTTCATGAACCGTCGGCGGATTGAATCTTTCGATCACCGGCTCATTATTGAAGCGCACCCGGCGAGATGTACATCGATTTTAGGAGCACCGGCATTCTTGAAGATCCTCCGTTGGCCGCATGCCCTGTCATGGTGGATTGCGGAGTGTCGTGGCCATTGACACGATGTCGGCCGGCCGCTCGGTCACATGCCGGCGATGAGCTTCTCCACCCGCTCGTCCACGCTGCGGAACGGGTCCTTGCACAGCACCGTACGCTGGGCCTGGTCGTTCAGCTTGAGATGCACCCAGTCGACGGTGAAGTCGCGCCGCTTCTCCTGCGCCTTGCTGATGAACTCGCCCCGCAGTCGCGCCCTGGTCGTCTGCGGCGGTACCGACTTCGCCTCGAAGATCTTGATGTCGGACGTCACCCGCTCCACCGCGCCGCGGCGCTGTAGCAGGTAGAACAGGCCGCGCTTGCGGTGCACGTCGTGGTAGGCGAGGTCGAGCTGCGCCACCCTCGGCGAGGACAGCGGCAGGTCGTACTTCTTCCGGTAGCGCTCGATGAGCTGGTATTTTGTCACCCAGTCGATCTCGCGTGCCACCAGGTCGAGGTTGCCGGTGTCGACCGCGCGCAGCGTGCGCTCCCACAGCTCCAGCACCCGGTGCGCGATCGCATCGCCGCCGCGGCGCTCGACGAAGTCCTTGGCCTTCGACAGGTATTCCTGCTGGATCTCCAGGCTGGACGCCTCGCGGCCGTTGGCCAGGCGCACCCGGCGCCGTCCGGTCATGTCGTGGGAGACCTCGCGGATGGCCCTGATCGGGTTCTCCAGTGACAGGTCGCGTATCACGGTGCCCGCCTCGATCATGCGCAGCACCAGGTCGGTGGCGCCGACCTTGAGCAGCATCGTGGTCTCGCTCATGTTGGAGTCGCCGACGATGACGTGCAGGCGGCGGAACCGCTCGGCGTCACCGTGCGGCTCGTCACGGGTGTTGATGATCGGCCTGGACCGGGTGGTGGCCGACGACACGCCTTCCCAGATGTGCTCGGCCCGCTGCGAGACGCAGTAGACCGCGCCGCGCGGCGTCTGCAGCACCTTGCCCGCGCCGCAGATGATCTGCCGGGTGACCAGGAACGGGATCAGGATATCGGCCAGCCGGCCGAACTCGCCGTGCCGGCCCACACAGTAGTTCTCGTGGCAGCCGTAGGAGTTGCCGGCCGAGTCGGTGTTGTTCTTGAACAGGTAGATGTCGCCGGCGATGCCCTCTTCGCGCAGCCGCTTCTCGGCGTCGACGAGGAGTCCCTCGAGGATGCGTTCGCCGGCCTTGTCGTGGGTGACGAGTTCGATGACGTTGTCGCACTCGGGGGTGGCGTATTCAGGATGGCTGCCCACGTCCAGATACAGGCGGGCGCCGTTGGGCAGGAACACGTTGCTCGACCGGCCCCAGGACACGACCCGCCTGAACAGGTAGCGCGCCACTTCGTCCGGGGACAGCCTGCGCTGGCCCCTGAACGTGCAGGTCACGCCGTACTCGTTCTCCAGGCCGAAGATGCGACGATCCATTACTTCACGTTACTCCACCATCACGATCTCGCCCAGGTCATCCAGGTGGTCTTGAGGACCTTCTCGTAGCTGTCATGAACACCTGTTCAGCATGCCCGCCAACGCTGACGTACGACACGGGCAACCGGACACTGAGCGAGAACCCCAGATAACTCGCACTCTGAAATCGAATCGGTGATGCCAGAGGAATCACAGCGAGATGTTCCGGAGAGCGAGAGCCGCTCCGCCTGCCGCCTCAGTACTGTGACTTCGCATGACCGACACCGAGATCGAGATCACCGCAGACCTGGTCCGCGACCTGCTGCAGGAGCAACATCCGGACCTTGCGGGGCTGGCCATCCGTGAGGTGGCGGGCGGTTGGGGCAACCAGATGTGGCGTCTCGGGGACGAGTTGGCCGTGCGCATGCAGCGCATGGACTCCACCCCGGAGCTCCAGCTCAAGGAGCGGCGGTGGCTGCCCGTGCTGGCCCCGCGCCTGCCGCTCCCGGTGCCGACCCCGGTGCGGTTCGGCGAACCGTCCGAGCGCTTCCCCAAACACTGGACCGTGATGACGTGGGTTCCCGGCGAGCCGCTGGACCACGGCTCGATCAGCCGCGGTGCCCACGCGGCCGACACGCTGGCGAGCTTCCTCCAGGCGCTCCACGTGGAGGCGCCCGCCGAGGCGCCGATCGCTACAGACCGCGGTGCCCATCCCAGGAACTGCACGGACGGCTTCGAGAGCTTCTTCCAGCCCGTTGCCCCCGACGACATCGCTGCCGATGTCCGGGCCGTCTGGGACGACGCCGTTGCGGCTCACGCGTGGAAGGGCCCGCGGGTGTGGGTGCACGGCGACCTCCATCCCGCGAACGTCGTCGTCTCGGACGGAACGCTCGCGGGCATCGTCGACTTCGGTGGCCTGTTCGCCGGCGATCCGGCGTGGGACCTCGCCGCCGCATGGGTGCTGCTACCCGCGGGCATGGCCACACGGTTCTTCGACAGGTACGCGCATGCGGACGAGGCGGCGATCCGGCGCGCCCGCGGGCTGGCCGCCATGAAGAGCCTCTTCCTGATGCTCATGGGGCAGAACGGAGATCGGGGCCTTCCCGGCGGCAAGCCGCACTGGGGACCTGCGGGCCGGGCGGCACTCGATCGTGTTCTGAAGGGCGCTTGACAGCTGATTCTTGAACTTGTTCTCGATCTTGGTTGACGGCCATGCGGCAACCATGGGACCTCTCAAGTGCCGCGATAACCCGGAAGCGGATCCTGCAACGGAACCGACGACGTCGCAAGATCAGTGACAGAGTCGACAAACGTGCAGAGGGGCGTGCCCGATAATCGCCTGGTGAGCTGGGTGGCGAACGTCATGGTGTCGGTTGATGTGATGGACCGGCCCAACGTCGAGGCGTTGAGCGAGTGGTTGCGGGCCGAGGCCCCGCGGCGGGACCGGCCAGGAAAGGGATGTGGGTTCCTGGCCGAGACGACCGGCCAGGATTCGCAGTGGGGTGGCTGGAAGTTCCCCGAGTGCACCGTGTGGGCCGGGGCGCTCAATAACGCTGATCTGCCCGCAGTTCTTGATCGGATCCAGGGCATCGCCTGGCGATCCCCGAACGCCGTCCAGCTGTTCCTGATGGATCAAGAGGAGTCGTTCTTCCGGGTGTGGATGCTGAGGGACGGCACGCTGCAGCAGTATGCGCCCACGCTCCCCGACGAGGAGGACAAGGACTTCTTCCCTGGCGACTACGGGTGATTTCGGGCAACTGTGTGGAGGCGGTCTGGGCCCGTTCGGAGGTGGTGGCGCAGGCCGCGATCATGCCATTCCCGGTCGGGCCAGTGGTGTCGCGGTCGGTGGGGAAGTCGGCGGGTGCAGGTAGGCGCGTAGCCGCCACCGCGAGCGCGACCGCGACCGCGATGTGCGTTCTGCCAACTCCGGGACGAGCAACAAGGCCTTCAGCATGCCCGGAGTTGGCTCCTGGTCGGTCAGGGTCGCACGTAGCGCCGGAACATGATTCCTGAGGCGAAGGAACGGTGCTCGACCAGGCGCAGCCGCAGTACTTCTCGCACAGGCAGGTACGGCTTGCCGCCTCCGACGATCACGGGGAGCGCGTACACCCAGAACTCGTCGATCAGGTCCAGCAGGGAGGTGGCCAACTCGGGGCCGCCGAGTTGGAGGGTGCCGTCGATCTCCTGCTTGAGGCGCGTCACCACGGACACGGCGTCCTTGCGACGGACGATCGTGACCTGTTCGGGGACGGTCTGGAGGGTGTCGGAGAAGACGTATCGCGGCGTCTCCTTGTAGAGCTGGGCGAACTCCCGCTCGACGGCCGGGGCGCCTTCCTTGCCGAGGTCCTGCGTCCAGGGCTTTTCCATCGCCTCATACAGCCGTCGCCCGAACAGGAACGCCGCGGTCCGGCGAACATGCTCGTTCGCCGCCTGCTGAAAGTCCTCGTCCGGGTCCATGAAGTCCATGCCACCGTCGCGATTCTCGATGTAGCCGTCGATCGAGGTGTTCATCCAGTAGATGACCTTGCCCATGAGCTCCTCCTTGGTCGTAGCGGTTGTCCAGAGTGAGACCTGGTGGAGCGCCGAAACTCATCGCAGGCAGGGCGACCAAACTATCCTTTTCCAAATGGACTGGGGTCGTGCCGGACGGCCAGGCCGCTCAGTAGGGATTCCAGGCCGAAGGTGAAGCGGCCTTCCGGGACGTCGGTGTCGTTGTGGCCGGTGTTTCCGGTCGAGATCGAGCTGAGTGTGAGCCGCATCAGGCTCTGTACGCGCGAACGGGTCGCCGACCTGCCACAGCCTTGGGCGTAACAACAGGCGAGAGGGAAGATCGTGATTCTCTCGGCTCGGCTCGGGGCCAGGAAGTACTGTCGCGGGCATGGTCGAACACGATGCCCTCAGTGTCACCCGCGAGGCTTACGACGATGCTGCCTCCACCTATGCGCAGCTGTTCCGCGACTCGCTGCGTGACAGTCCTCTGGACCGCGCGATCTTGGGTGCCTTCGCCGAGGTCGTGCGTGCGAGTGGGGACGGTCAGGTCGCGGATTTGGGGTGTGGGCCTGGCCATATCACCGCTTATCTGGACGAGCTGGGGCTGGCGGCGTTTGGTGTTGATGCCTCTCCAGCGATGATCAAGTTGGCTCGAGAGGCCTATCCGGGCTTGCGGTTCGATGTGGGCTCGATGACCGCGTTGAACATCGCTGACGGCGTGCTGGGCGGCGTACTCTCACGTTGGTCCGTCATCCACACTCCGCCGCGGGAACTTCCGGTCATCCTGGCGGAGTTCCATCGCGTGCTGGCACCTGGCGGCCACCTTCTGATCGGCTTTTCGGCAAGCGAGGATCCGGATCACCCGACGCAGGTCTTCGATCACGCGGTCGCGCCGGCCTATCGGTGGTGGCCTGATCACCTCGCCGCGCTGCTGCGCACGTCCGGGTTGGCCGAGGTTGCCCGGATGGTACGCGAGCCCCAGCCCACTGACCGAAGGCAGTTCCAGGAGATTCACCTGCTCGCCCGCAAAGGCTAGAAAGGGTTCTGTCCGCGAGTCCCGCGGCCCGCATGGCGCCGGCATCGGGTCGCGGGATCGTATGGCTCAACGGCACCCATAGGCAGACGCCGCCGTGGCGGCAGCTCGTCGTCGAGACGGCAGGTCTAGGTCGGATCGGCGCTCTCACCGAAGTGCGGCAGGACCATCTCGACCAGTGCGGTGACGTCGGCGTCGACCATCGGCTCGCCCGTCATGCCCATCCGGTGGAGCAAGGTTCCGACGACGACGTCGATGAAGAACAGGACCCGGTCGTCCGGCTCGCCGAGCGCGTCCTGGAGCGCGAGCCGGTACGGGTCCTGCAACCGCGAGGACAGCACCTCGCGCAGGGCCGGATCGCTGACGGCGTCACTGAACACGCCCGCGAACGCGTCGCCCACCCCGGGTTCGCCGATCTTCGCCGCGATCCAGCGGATGGCCGAGGTCATGAGCTCGGCCCGGCTGGTGCCCTCCAGCGGCACCGGGCCGAACGCGTCCAGCAGGCAGTCCACGATCAACGCGCCCTTCGACGGCCAGCGCCGGTAGATCGTCGTCTTCGCGACGCCGGCCACCGCGGCGATGCGGTCGACGGTGGCACGCGCGTAGCCGAGCTCGTGGACCGTACTCAGCGTGGCGGCGAAGACCACGGCGTGGACACCGGAGCGCGGGCGACCGGGTGATCTGGCGGATGTGGTCGCTGGGGTCATGCCCACACCCTAACCGCTTGCGCTACCATCGGTATCGATACTTGAGGTATCGAAACTAGGGAGAACGCATGAGCGAGGTCATGGACACGGAGCGGCCGCCGCTGGGCATCCGGTTGATGAGTGCCCTGGGAAAGGAGCCGGACTGGCTGGCGATGACGGCCGAGGAGCTGGTCCTCCTGCGCGACACGGTCAACCGCAAGCGGGCGTCCCGTCTGGCACGGCTGATCCTCGGGTTTCCGGACCGCGCCGCCACGATCGAGTGGCAGGAAGTGGCCCTGCCTGGCCGCAGGATCAAGGTCCGGGTGTCCCGGCCCTCAACCGGGCGCGAAGGCGCCGACCGGGCCGGCCTGCCACTCGTGCTCCACGTGCACGGAGGCGGGTTCGTGGGCACGGCGGTGCAGAGCGACTGGGTGAACAGCCACCTCGCCGCGCGACTGCCCGCGGTCGTCGTCTCGGTCGAGCACCGTCTCCTCGACGCGGAGACGCCGCTGTCGGCGGCCGTCGACGACGGCTGGGACGTGCTCCAGCACGTGGTACGGCACGCCGCGCAGTGGGGAGTCGACCCGGCACGGACCGCCGTCTTCGGTGAGAGCACCGGCGCGATGGTCACCGCCCTGGCCGCGATCCGGGCCAGAGACTCCGGCCTGCCCCTGCGCGCGCAGGTGCTGGCCAACGCCCCTGCCGACCTGACCTCGACGGGGTTCGAGCACGCCTCGATGAAGCGGCACGCCGACAGCCCGATGCTCACCATGACGCAGATGCGGCTGTTCCAGCGGTTCGCCGTGCCGCCGGGAACGGATCCTCGCGCGCTGTCGCCGCTGTACGCCGACGACCTGGGCGGGCTGGCGCCGGCCCTCGTGCTGGTGCCCACCATCGACCCGGTGGCCGACCACGGACGCTGTTACGCCGAACGACTGCGTGCGGCCGGGACGCCCGTGCGGCTCACCGAATATCCCGGGGCGACGCACGCGTTCCTCAGCATGCCGGGCGTGGTGCCGCAGGCGAAGGCCGCGCGGGCGGAGATCGTCGAGTTCCTCCGGGACACCATGTCGAATGTCCGTGTCGTTCCGTAGGGTGCCGTGTCATGACTTCCTCCCCGGGATCGCCAGACCTGGCTGCCCAGCGCGCCAAGCTGACGTCCGCATCCCCCGAGCGCGCCTGGAAATCTGTCCGGCAGCTCGTCCTCGACGGCCGGGGCGACGCCCTCGCGTTGGCCGTCGAGTTCGCCGAGATCGCGGAGCCTTCCACCGACAAGCTGCTCAAGCTCTGGTCGCAGGCCCCCGACCCGGATGCTTTCGCCGCGTGCCTTCTCGCCCCCGCCTTCGCCGATGAAGGACGTACCGAACTGAAACTCCGCAGGCGTGACTCCCTCACCGGCCTGCGGCACCTGACGACGCTGCGGACACTGCGCCTGGACCACTGCGCGAGCCTGACAGACCTTTCCGAGCTCGCCGCACTGACCGGGCTGACCGGGCTCGAGATGGACGGTTGCGCGGCCGTCACCGACCTCGCGCCGCTCGCCGGGCTCGCCGCACTGGAGACTCTCAGCCTCCAGAGCTGTCGCGGGATATCCGACATCTCCGCGCTGCTCGGTCTGCGTCGCCTCCGCCGGCTCGACCTGCACGGTAGCGGGGTGAGCAGTGTCGAAGGCGTCGGCGAGGCCTTCCCGGAGTTGACGTACCTCGGCCTCGACAACTGCCGGTCCATCGAGGACGTACGTGCGCTGTCCGGGCTACGCCGCCTGACCGAGCTGGATCTGACCGGTACCAAAATCAGGACCATCGCCGGGCTGCGCGACCTCGAATCCGTCACCGAACTGACCATGCACTGCGCCCGCCTGACCAGCCTCGACGGCATCGACGCCATGCCTGGGCTGCGCACGCTGTGGCTCAACGGCTGCACGAACCTGAAAAGCCTGGACGGCCTCGGCCACCACCCCCACCTCACGACACTCGGTCTGCCAGGCTCGTCGCTCCCGGATCTGCGCCCGCTGTCGCGACTGCCCGCCCTGACCGCGGTCACCATCGAGGGATTCCAGAAGCTCACCTCGCTCGACGGGCTCGAAGGGCACCCATCGATCACCGAAGTCAACCTGTGCTATGCGCTGGACCTGCGGGACTTCTCCGCTCTCGGCCACATGCCCGCACTGCGTACGCTGACCCTCCAAGGTCTGGACCAGATCAACGACCTCACCCCGTTCTCGGGGTTGTGGCAGCTGGAGCTTCTCAGCGTGGCGTACGCCGATCAGCTGTGGACCCTGGGCGCACCCGAGGACCTCCCCGCGCTGCGCACTCTTGAGCTGTACAACTGCCCCTCGCTGATCGACCTGGGGACGATCATCGACCTGCCGGGCCTCAAGGAGGTCGAGGTGCATGAATGCCGTGCGCTGCCGTCCGCCGTCATCTCCGGCCTGCGCGCCCGGGGCCTCCTCACCAACTGAGGATCGCAGGATCGGCCGACCAGCGGGGCCCATGTTCGGCAGGATGATCACATGACAGTGAAGGACGGAAAGCGGTGGAACCACAACATCCACTACCATCCCCACATCCTGCGCGCGGTCCCTGATGGTGCCCAGTGCGCCCTCGATATCGGCTGCGGCGAGGGCATGCTCGCCCGCGCACTCCGGCAGGCCGTGCCGCATGTCACCGGCATCGACCTTGACGCGACCAGCATCGGCCAAGCCCGCGAGTACCCGGACGACGTCGACTATCTACTCGGCGACTTCCTCACTCACCCCTTCGAGCCCGCCTCGTTCGACGTCATCGCCTCGGTGGCCACTCTGCATCACATGGACGCCGCCACCGGGTTGGCCCGCATGCGCGACCTGCTGCGCCCCGGCGGCGTCCTGGCCATCGTCGGCTTGGCCCGCAGCACGATGCCCAACGACCTGCCGCGCGACCTGGCCGGCGTCGTCGTCGGCACCCTCCACCGCGCCGCGAAGGGCCGCTGGCAGCATCCGTCCCCTACGGTGTGGCCGCCGCCGGTGACGTACCCGCAGATGCGGGCGCTGGCGACAGAGATCCTGCCCGGCTCCGAGTACCGCCGTCATCTCCTGTTGCGTTACAGCATCATCTGGCGCAAGCCGCAGGACTGAGCAAGCCGCCGCCGGACCAGCCACCTGATGGCCGGGTCCCGAAGGCCCCCCTTGGTGCGGGATGGCCCGAGGGGGCTTCGTCGGGGTGCCGACGCCGTCCGTCGTCATCATCGCGACCACGAAGAGGGGCACCCCGTTACTTGCGCGAGCGGTAGCGCGGGTAGGGGAGCGCCTCGTCGGGTGAGACCGCGTTGACGATGACGCCGACGGTCGCGCGCGGCAGGTGATGGGGTTGCTCAGCGGCTGACGCGTTCCGTACGGAGCGGGTGTCCGGGCGCGGGGTGGCGTCGGCGCGGGACGAGCCGACCCTGGCTGATGAGGATGCCGAGGATGACCAGGACGGCCCCGGCGGGCTCGTGCCAGTGGATGGTCTCGCCAAGGACGGCGATGCCCAGGACGACACCGACGATCGGCGTGAGGTAGGTGACGGTGGCGGCGGTGGTCGCGCCCCAGGCGGCTATGACCCGCGTGTTGAGGATGTACGCCAGCCCGGTGCCCGCCATGCCCAGCACCAGCATGCTGGACAGCACGGACGGGGTGATCTCGACCGGTTCGAGCCCTCCGATGAAGGGTGCGACGAACAAGCCGATGACCGTGGCGAGGACGATCTGGCTCGCCGCGATGGTGATGGTGTCCTGTTCGGTGCCGCGCAGCAGGCGGCGGCTGAGGACGAAGCCGATGCCGTAGCAGAGGGTGGCACCCAGGCAGGCGAACTGCGACAGGAGGAAGGAGCCCTCGCCGGATGCGCCGAGAGCGCTCCAGGGGGCGGCGACGACGGTGACGCCGAACAAGGCGAGGACCAGGCCCCCGGTGCGGGCGCGGGTCAGCCGCTCGTCGGGAAGGACGACCAGCGAGACCAGGAGGGCCGCGATCGGGGTTGTCGCGTTGTAGATGCTGGACAGTCCAGACGGGATGCGCTCACCGGCCCAGGCGTAGAGCGAGAACGGCGCGACGCACAGGAACACCGAGATCACCGCAAGGGCGCCCCAGGTGCGGGCGTCACGGGGCCAGCGCCGCCGGGTGACGGCCATGACACCGGCCAGGAAGACTCCGCCCAGGGCGAGCCGGCCGAGCATCACCTGCGCCGGGGACAGTCCGTCCAGTGACACTTTGATGAAGAGGAAACTCGCTCCCCACAGCAGGGCCAGCGCGACGAACTGCGCGCCGACGGAACCTACACGCCTCGGCTGCGTCACCACTGCTCTCCTCCCGATGACCTGCTGGCAGCCTGCCCTCACCAGGTAGGATGAAGCAAATCGATGAGATGCATTGAGTGATTGGTTGATTCGATGGATGTGACGCTGCGGCAACTCGATGTGTTCGTGGCGATCGCCGACAACGAGGGTTTCGGTGCGGCCGCCGCCGTGCTCGGCATGAGCCAGTCCTCGGTGTCGCACTCGCTCGCCTCACTCGAACGCGCGGTGCGGAGCGATCTCGTACGGCGCGCCACGCCGGTCCGGCCGACGCCCCTGGGCGAGGTGCTGCTGCCCCACGCCCGCGCCACCCTTGCCGCAGCCCGCGCTTTCAACGCTGCCGCGGCCGCGCACCAGAGCACCGGCGTGGCCGGGTCGATCGAGCTGGCCGTCCCGCCGACGGCCGCGCGTGGGCTACTGCCCGGCCTGTTGCGGTTGTGGCACGAGCACCTTCCGCACGTCAAGATCATGCTCTTCGAGGGCCTCGACGAGGAGATCGAACAGTGGCTGGAGAGCGGCACGGTCGACGCGGCCGTCCTCATCGATCCGGATCCGTTGCCCCGCGGCGCCCTGCTCCTGGCGACCGACGCCTTCGAGGCCGTGGTGCGCGGCGACCACCCGTTGGCGGGCGAGGAGTCCATCGAGCTGGCCGATCTGCTGGAGGACCCGCTGCTGGCCAGCACCTCAGGCTGCGAGACCCAGGTCAAGCACCTGCACTCGCTGACCGGCCTGCCCTACCGGCCCACCCAGCGCATCCGCGAACTCACCACACTGCTGTGCATGGTGGAAGCCGGGCTCGGTGTCGGGATCATCCCGTCCCTGGCGGCGAGCATGCTGTCCGAGACCCTCACCCTGGTTCCGCTGCGACCGCGCCTGGAACGCCGGCTTGTCCTGGCCGGCCCGACCGGCCGGCCCTGGCACCCGAACGTCACCGCGATCCGGGACCTGTGCGAGAAGCAGCTCGCCGGCGCTCCGTAGATTCGCCGGAAGTCGCTGAAGGAACCCTGCCACGGCTCCTTCAGCGACCGATCACCGAAGGGACGACGCTCCTAGTCGCAGTGTTCGAAGCCGCTGGTGTACGAGCTGCTGCCGACCGAACCGCCCCACTTGACGCATTGTCCGGCCGCGTCCCGCTTGACCGGACCCGCATAGTAGCCGTAGCTGCCCGAGTCGGTCGTCCTGCTCTCCCCTTCCGGCTCCAGGAACGCCGACACCGCCGACGCCGTGCCGAGGCTCGTCGTCTTCAACGTCGTGACGCAGTTGTAGCCGTTGCCCGAGTTGTAGAGCAGATAGGTGCGGCCACCGGTGAGGGCGGCCGAGTCGATGACCGAGTAACCGCTGCCGCAGACCTCCTCGGGGGTGTAGGGGTTGCCGCCGCAGGCATTGGTGCTCGTAACGGCCTTCTTCGTGCCCAAGGGCACGTTCACGCCGTCCACGGTCGGGCTGGTGTCCATCGCGCCGCTGGAGGTGCGCTGTTCGTAGTGCAGGTGCGCGGCGGTCGCGCCACCCGTCGAGCCGACCGTCCCGATCGCGGTGCCCTGACTGACGGTCATGGAGCTGCCGGCCGACTTCACCTGGGTGGCGAGGTGGGCGTAGCGGGTGCTGGTGCCGTCACTGTGATTGATCTGTACCCACTTGCCGTAGCTGGTGCTTCCCGCGTCATAGAAGTACGCGGTGCCCGCGGCGGTGGCACGAACGGTCTCACCGTTGATGTCGTCGCTGCCGTAGTCCTGCCAGTCGATGGAGCCCGATGGGTTGTGGGCGGGGGTCCCGGTCCAATTGTTGGCGTAGAAGGTCTTGCCGCAGTTGAACGGGCTCTTGTGGGAGACGGCCAGGACGGCGCTGTCCTGCGCTGAGGCGGACTGGGGGACCAGCGCCGCCGCGAGAGTGACTAACAGGGCGGTGGTCGCGAGTCTGAGGGTCTTCGGCCAGGTCGGCCTGCCGGTTGTGGGCATGCTCACCTCTTGAACAGGTGCGTTTGGGGGGATGTGGTAGGCGCCCAGTTCCTCGGGAGGGAGGGTCGATCATGAACATAACTCTGAAAGTTCTCTTCATCAATCTCTGTCACATGAAATTTTGCGGCTTTTCCGAGCTCTGAAGGCAGCGCTCAGGTCAGCGGGGAACGTACGCGTACCACGTGCCGGGCCGCACCTCTGGCAGCCGCCGCCTCTCCCACGCCCACAGGAACGGCGCCGGGACCGACCGGCCCTTGTCGACGGCGACCACGGTCTTCCCCGCGCCCTGGGCAGCGAGCACGGAGGCCGGCACCTCGCTGTCCTGCGGCCAGCTCAGGACGGTGTGCGCCTCGCAGCCCATCCGGTAGGCGATCATTACCGCGTGCTCGCCGTACACCAGGCAAGGCCGGCGCACGGTGAACGCGGCCAGCGCGCCGGCGACCTCGACGTCGGCCTGTCGCTTGGACAGGCGAGGCGAGACGACCTTGTCGAGCGTCAGGCCCTGCAGGGTGAACTGGGCGAGGAAGCCGGCGGCCACGAGAGCGGCACCGGCACGGCGAACCGCTCGCCCGCGGGGCCCTTCCAGCGGCCAGAGGGCGCTGTGCGCGATCGGGAACACCAGCAGCGCGTACGTGGGCAGCAGGAACCGGGGGGCCGCGTAGCCGACCAGGAAGATGTACGGCACGGCCAGCGACAGGCCGGTGAGGGCCGGCAGCACGCACTCGGCCAGGCGTTCCCGGCGTCGCGCCGCGTACAGACCGAGCAGGACCAGGACGGGGATCGCGCCCCACCAGAGCAGCCAGGGCAGCACGACGGGCCCGCAGTGCGCGGGCGGCCGGCAGAGCAACGGTCCGTTGAGCGCTCGGGCGTGCTCATAAAGGGAGAAGTGCAGGCCGGTCTCGTTCGCCGCGCCGGCTGCCTGCCATCGAGCGACCGGCCCGCCGAAGCGGACGAACGCCTCGATGATCCAGTCGGCCCAGCCGGCCACCAGGCCTGCGATCAGGGCGGCCCCGGCTCCGATCCGCCGCCATCCCGGCATGGCGAGCGCCACCGCGAGCGGGATGACGAGCCAGACGCTGTCCGGCGGGCGAAGCAGGGCCACCGCGGCCACGCTCACCGCCAGCCCTATGAGCGGACCCCGCCCGCTGTCCGGCCGCGTGCAGCGTACGAAGCAGCCGACGGCGGCGACCGCGCCGAACGCCACCCACATGTTCGGCATGGCCGCGCTGCCGTAGAACAACGACAGCCACAGGGACCCGAACAGCAGGGCGGCGAGGGGCACCGTCGGTCCGGAGCGTACCCGCAGCCAGGTGCCGAACGACGCGTACAGTGCCACGGCCGACAGCAGGCTCAGATAGATCCGCAGCGCGTCCGTGGACGAGGTGATCAGCACCACCGGGGCGACGATCAGGGTGATTCCCCGAGCGCGGGGCGCGATGAACTCGGCGGCGGGCACGCGCGGATCGACCTGGCTGACGTAGACGACCTCGTCCCATCCCACTCCCATCTTGGGGGTGACGGCGGCCAACTGGACGATCCCGTAGCAGACGGCGACCAGAATCAGCAGCGTGCGCCATGGATCGGCGCGCAGCCACGAACGAAGCGATTTGGTTGATCCCACCTGCCTGTTCTTAGCGCCGCTCGCCTCCGGAGGGCGGACAAGGCGACGAGACTTGCCGGAAGGGATGCACACCCATGAAGCTACGGCGCGGCGGTGATGGTGTTGTGGAGTGCCTTGAGGGCGGAGACGTAGATCTCGGAGAAGGTGGGGAAGGGCTGGATGGTGTCGCGCAGCACGGCGAGCGGGACCCCGGCGCGAATGGCCAGAGTCGCCTGTTGCAGCCACTCGCCGGCCTCAGGGCCGAGCGCGTAGGCGCCGGTCAGCCGCTCGCCGTCGGACAGCAGGGTCAGGAATCCGGGGGACTGGGCGTAGGCGCGCGTGTATGTGGCGGTTTTGGCCACCTCGGACACCGGGACGGTGGCGGCGAACCGGGCCTCGGCGGCCCCGACCGCGGCCGCCTGCGGGTCGGTGTAGACAACGTCCGGTATGGCGGCGTAGTTGGCCTCGCGGGGCTCGCCGAGGATGTTGGCGGCGACGACTTCGCCCTGGTATTTGCCTACGTGGGTCAGCAGCCGTACGCCGGTGACGTCGCCGATCGCCCACAGCCGCTCACCGGCCCGCAGCCGCGCGTCGACCGGGATCCCGCGCCCGTCGGTTTTCACGCCGACTGTTTCCAGGCCGATCCCCGCCACCCGCGGACGCCGGCCGGTGGCCACGAGCAGGCGGTCGCCGCGCAGCTCGCCGCCGTTGTCGAGGACGAGGACGTAGTCCTCACCCTCGCGTCGCGCGGCGGTCGCGTGCACGCCCAGCCACAGCTCGATGCCGTCGGCGCGCAGCACCTCGCCGAGCGCCTCGCCCAGGGGCGCGGGCTCGTGGGCGAGCAGGTGCGCGGCGGCCTCGGCGAGGGCCACCTCGCCGCCCAGGCGTCGTACGGCCTGGGCCATCTCGACGCCGACCGGCCCGCCACCCAGGACGATCAGGCGGCGCGGGACGGCCTTCATGCCGGTCACCTCGCGGTTGGTCCACACGCCGTCGAGTTCGCGCAGGCCCGGGACGGGCGGGATGACCGGATCCGAGCCGGTCGCCATGACGACATGCCGGGCGGAGTGGCGTACGCCATCGACCTCGACCTCGCCGATCCCGGTGAGCTTGCCGGTCCCGCGCAGCAAGGCGATGCCCTTGTCCGCCAGCCAGCGCTCCTGCCCGGCGTCGGAGTAGTCCGAGACCATGAAGTCCCGCCAGGCCAGCGCCGCCCCGACGTCGACCTGCGCGGTGGCCGCCGCCTCGCGCGCGTCGTGCACCGCCTCTCCTGGGCGCAGCAGCGTCTTGGACGGGATGCACGCCCGGTAGGAGCACTCGCCGCCGACCAGATCGCGCTCGACCAGCGCGACGCGCAGGCCGCCGTCGGCCAGTTCGCCGGCGCAGTGCTCGCCCGGCGAGCCGGCGCCCACGACGATGACGTCGTAGTCGCTCATGGGCGGCCCGTCTGCTCATTCACCATGAACTGCGCGTACCAGTCCGGCCAGTCCGGGTCGGGCTGCCCGGTCTCCTCCTCGTGCTTGCCGTGCGCGGTCTCCGCACGGCGCAATGCGGCGGCCAGTTCGGCCGCGGAATCATAGGTCGCTCGCATGTCAGTACTCCTCCTCGCCGGGGCCGAGCCAGGTCACCGGCCAGGCAGGCGGGTGGTGATCTCCTGAAGGAACCAGCCGTTGCCGTCGGGGTCGCTGAACGACGCGAACGAGCCGTAGCTGGTACGGTCCGGGTCCGGGCCGGAGACCCGTTCCCGGGTCCCGGCGTGGTGGAACACGCCACCCGAGTCGTGGAACACCTCGCTCATCTCGGCGCCGCGGTCGTCCAGCTCGGCCCGGGCCGCCTCGATGTCGGTCACTATCAGGTACAGGCCCTGCGCCGAGCCCGGCGCGGCCGAGGTGACGCCGGTGCCGAAGATGACCGAGCAGCCCGATCCCGGGGGTGTCAGCTGCACCACCCGGAAGTCCTCGCCGGTGGTGACGTCGGCATCCTCTCGCCAGCCCAGTGCTTTGTAGAAGTTCTTGGCCCGGTCCACATCAGCGACGGGCAGCACCACGATCTCGAGCTTCATGTCCACGACGTAGCCTCCTCCCTTATGACACCCACCCTCGCGTCACGTATCGCCGAAGTACACAAACCCCATCAAATCGCTCGGGAAAGTCTTGGGGAGTTGGGCTAGGCCGGGCCGCTCGCGCGGATCGCTGCCGTACCAGCGGGGAGAACACTGCCGACCACCTTGCGCAGATAAGCCTCGTCGGGTAGCGGGAGATGGACCATGAGGCGGTGGAAGATCGGCCCGTACACCAGGTCCATGATCACATCCAGGTCCGCGCCGGGCGGTAGCTGCCCCTGCTCCTGGGCCTTGACCAGGCGGTGCTTGAACTGATCGATGCGCGGGCCGATCCACTGGCGATGCAGTTGCTCGGCGAGGCCGGGGTCATGCTGGGCCTCGGTGAGCACCCCGATGAAGGCCGATCGCGTGCGCGGCGCGCTCAGCACGTCAACGACCCCGGACAACTGGGTACACAGGTCGGCGGCGAGATCGCTGCCCGAGGAAGAGATCCAGGCCTATCTGGGGTTCTATCCGACCCGCGAGAGCCGTCGCCCCCTGGTGGAATGGGCCCGTTCCCTCCCCTTGGACGGCGAGCCCGCCGACGTCGCCGAACGCGTCGAGCAGTACGACGCCTGGCTGGCCGCCAGCACCGACGTCCCCAAGCTCCTGCTCACCTTCGACTCCTCGCCGAGCCTGCTCATCGACGACCGCATGGCCGCGTGGTGCGCCGCGAACATCGCCGCTCTGGAGACCCGGCACTGCGGCCCGGCCGGCCACCACGCCCCCGAAGACCAACCCGAAACCATCGCCAAAGCGATCACCGACTGGGCCGCCCACCACCACCTGGACGCCCCTCGACCGTGACGATGGGGCTCGGCTCGGGCAGCGCCACGGCCAGGTCTCGCTTGGCACACCGGGCTGGTCGCCGTGAACTACGCTGCCGGGATGGCCAACGCAGACGAACGGGCGGAACGGGGTTCGGAGTCGCCATTCCCGCCGAGGCGGATGGCGGGCCGGGGGAGTGGCTGGTACCGAGGCGACTGCCATGTGCACTCGACGTATTCGAACGGCGGAGAGCTGACGCCGGAGCAGCTCTCGGCCGGTGCCCGTGCGGCGGGGCTGGACTTCATCGCGACCACCGAGCACAACACCTCCGCCGCGCACGCCGCGTGGGGTTCGCACGCCGAAGGTCTGCTGGTGGTCCTGGGCCAGGAGGTCACCACACGGACCGGGCACTGGCTGGCGCTGGGCATCGACCCGGGGCAGGTGGTCGACTGGCGATACGGCTTACGCGACGACGCGATCGACCGGCAGCTGGACCAGGTACGTCAAGCCGGCGGGCTGTGCGTGGCGGCCCACCCGCACGCGCCGTACCCCACCGGTGTGTTCGTGTATCCGTACCAGAAGGTCGACGTGGTCGAGGTGTGGAACGGGCTGTGGGCCTCGGACCTGCCCTGGAACGCCGACAACGAGGCGGTGTTGGCCGAGTGGGGCCGCGGCCTGGCCGCCGACGTCCACGGCGGGCGATGGCGGCCCGCGATGGGAAACAGCGACACCCATCTGGAGGGCCAGATCGGCACACCGCACACCGTCGTGCTGGCCGAGGAACTGAGCGCTGACGCGGTCCTCGCCGGCATCCGGGCCGGCCGCAGCTGGATCGCCGAATCGGCCGCCATCGAACTGTCGCTCACGGTCTCCGCCGGTGACCGCACCGCCGGCATCGGTGAGCGGCTGCGGATCGGCGACGAGCCGGCGCTGGTACGGGTGGACGTACGCGGTGTGCCCTCCGGCACGGTCAGCTTTCACACCGATCGCGGCAAGGCGCACCGCGAACCGCTGCCCGGCCACGGATCAGGCGTCGTGGAGTGGCGCACCAGCGCGGCGGAATCGGCGTTCGTCCGCATCGAAGTACGTCACTCCGAGGGGCACATGGCGGCGCTCAGCAACCCGATCATTCTCAGCTAGCCCTTCGCCAGCGCCGCGAGGAGGCGGTCCTCGGTCACCTCGGCGCCGTTGAGCTGCGCGCTGATCGCGCCGTCGCGCAGCACCACCACGCTGTCGCAGTTGCCCGCCAGCTCGGCCACGTCCGAAGAGATCAGCAGGATGGCCAGCCCGTCCACGGCCAGCTCGTCGAGCAGCGCCTGCATCTCCAGCTTGGTGGCCACGTCGACGCCGCGGGTCGGCTCGTCGAGCAGCAGCACCTTCGGGTGCATGGCCAGCCAGCGGGCCAGCAGCACCTTCTGCTGGTTGCCGCCCGACAGCTCGCCCGCGGGCTGACGCGGTGAGACGGCCTTGATGCCGAGCCGCTTCATGAACGTCTCGACGATGCCGTCGATCCGCGCGTCGGAGACGATCCCGGCCCGCGACAGCCGGGGGAGCGCGGCCAGCGCGATGTTGTCGCGTACCGACAGCGTGGGGACGATGCCCTCGGTCTTCCTGTTCTCGGGGACGAGGCCGACGCCGGCGCGGATGGCGTTCCTGATCGACCACTTGCGGGCCGCCGCGCCGGCCACGGTCACCTGGCCCGCGTCCACCGGCATGACGCCGGCGATCGCCCTGGCCGTCTCGCTGCGCCCGGCGCCGAGCAGGCCGCCGAGGCCGACGACCTCGCCCGCCCGCACCGCCAACGACACGCCGTCGAGCACGTGGTGGCGGGTGAGCCCCTTCGCCTCCAGCACCGGCTCGTCGCCCGGCTCGTCCGGCTCGCCGGGCTCGATCGCTTCCTCCACCGGGTGGAACGGCCGGCCGAGCATGAGCGACACCAGCCGGAGGCGATCCAGCCCGGTCAGCGGGCCGGTGTGCACGACGCGGCCGTCACGCAGCACGGTGACGTGGTCGCAGACCTCGTACAGCTCCTCCAGCCGATGAGTGACGTAGACGACCGCGCGGCCCTCGTCGCGCAGCCGGGCCACCGCGCCGAACAGCGTCTCCAGCTCGGCGTGTTCCAGCGCGGAGGTGGGCTCGTCCATGATGACCAGCCGGGCGTCGGCGGTGGCCGCCCTGGCCAGCGCCACGAGCTGCCTGGCCCCCTCGCCCAGCGTGACCAGGGGTTTGCGGACGTCGGTACGCAGGCCGTACTCGGCCAGGATCTGCTCGGCACGGGCGTTGGCGGCCGTGAAGTCGATCAGCCCGAGGCGGCCGCGCGGCTCCCTGCCGAGCAGCAGGTTGCGGGCGATGCTCATGGTCGGGACGAGGTTCGTCTCCTGGTGGATGGTGGCGATGCCGGCCCGCCTGGCCTCGGCCGGGCTGCCGAACCTGACGGGCTCGCCCAGGTAACGCAGCTGGCCCGCGTCCGGCTGGTAGACGCCGGAGAGGACCTTGACCAGGGTGGACTTGCCGGCGCCGTTGCCCCCGATCAGCGCGTGCACCTCGCCGGGGCGTACAGAGAGCGTGACGTGGTCGAGCGCGGTCACGCCCTGGAACGACTTGAGAACACCGGACACCTGCAACACGCTTGCCTCCGCCTCGATGGTGGTCGCGGAAGGAAACAATCCAGTAACAGAAACGTCACATTCGATCAGATGCGGGCGATATGTAGTCGGACGCCCCTGCCGCTCAGCTCGTCGAGTACGTCGCCCGGCGCGCCGTCGTCGGTGACCAGGTGGCCGATCTGCTCGGCGGCGACGGTCTGCACCATCGTGTCGACGCCGATCTTGGTGTGGTCGGCCAGCACCACGACCTCCTCGGCGGCCGCGGCCAGCGCCCGGTCGACACCCGCCACCTGCATGTTCGGGGTGGACAGGCCGCGTTCGGCGGTGAGCCCGTTGCCGGAGATGAACGCCCGGCGCACCCGCAGCCCGGACAGCGAGTGCTCGGCCGCGCTGCCCACCAGGGCCAGGATCGAACCGCGCAGCGTGCCGCCGGTCAGCATCACCTCGATCCGCGGCGAGCCGGCCAGCACCTGGGCGACCAGCAGGGAGTTGGTCACCACGGCGAGCTCCGCGTGCCTGGTCAGCCGGCGGGCGAACTCCTGCGTGGTGGTGCCGGGCCCGACGACGATGGCGTCGCCGTCCTCGACCAGCGCCGTGGCGAGGTCGGCGATCGCCGCCTTCTCGGCGGACTCCAGCGAGACCTTGTGCGCGTAACCCGCCTCCCGCGACAGCTCGCCGGGCAGCGTGGCCCCGCCGTGATGGCGGTTGAGCAGGCCCTCCGACTCCAGCGCGCGCAGGTCACGGCGGACGGTCACCTCGGAGGAGTGCACGGATTGGGCGAGCTCGCGCAGGGACACGGCGCCGTTGGCACGCACCAGTTCGAGGATGCGCTGCCGGCGTTCCGCGGCGAACACCGGCCTGCGGCCGTCGCTCTGCGTGTCGCTCACATGCCGATCATAGACGAATGCTCAACTCCGGTTCACCTCTGATCATATGAGAACGAATTTGATCGGAAATCTTGACCGGGTCGGTCCAAGGGTGCTTATTTTGGAGCCAGGCAGGGTCAGAACCTGTCCGATCCTGATCGAAGGGCATGCCATGCGCACCCCGCCTTAGCTGGTCCGATCGTCCTCGCGTTATCGCTGATCGCCCTCCCGGCCCCCCGCACAGGTACGGGCACAGGGCGCGCAGCCGGACATACGACATCTCCCACCCCCCAGCGTGAAAGGACACTCTGTGCGAAAGTCACTCGCGGCAATGATCGCCGTGCTGCTCGCCGTGCTCTGGCAGGCTTCCGCTCCGGCGGGCGCCGCGGCCGAACGGCACGGACTGCGCGGCGACTACTACCTCGCCTCGGCGGCCGGCGCGTTCGACTTCGGCGAGCTCAAGGCCAGCGTCGTGGACCCGAGCCTGGAAATGGCCGATCTCAACCCGGCGCTCAAGCTGCTGACCGGCCGGGATGACGACGTCACCGTCCGGTGGACCGGCAAGATCCGGCCCGAGTACTCCGAGACGTACACGTTCTCGATCATCGGCGACAACGGTTTCCGGCTCTGGGTGGACGGCAAGGCCGTCATCGACCACTGGGTGGACGACTGGGACCGGGAGCAGGTGGGCACGCCCATCGCGCTGGAGGCGGGCAAGGACTACGACATCAAGGTCGAGTACTTCGAGCACTTCGGCGGGGCGAACCTGCACCTGCGCTGGCAGAGCGCCAGCCAGCCGAAGGTGGCCGTGCCGTCGGAGGCGTTCACGCCGCCGGACGGGTTCGATCCGCCCGGGCCCAGTGAGGCGAAGGTCGGCTCGACGGGTGACCTGGCCACGCTGACGTTCGCCAAGGCGCTCGCCCCGCTGCCCGCCGACCTGACCGACCACCTGGTCCTCACGGTCGCCGGCACCAAGTGGCCCGTAACCTCCGTAGCCCTGAAAAATCAAAACACGGTAGTGCTAAAGCTGAAATATCCGGTTCCGGCCAAGGCGGGGAGCACGCTACGCGCCGCCTACGACGGCACCGGTCTCTCCTTCGCCGACGGCACCCCCGTCGCCGCGTTCCCCTACGCCTTCGTCGTCAACGAGTCCGCCTACATCCTCAAGACCCGCTGGTCCAAGGACGTGAACCCGGCGAACCCGCTGCCCGAGTACCCACGCCCCCAACTGGTCAGAGACAGGTGGCGCAGCCTCAACGGCACCTGGCAGTTCGCCGCCGCCAAGGCGGGTGAGGCCGTCCCCACCGGCCGTGACCTGGCCGAGCGGATCGTCGTGCCGTACCCGGTGGAGTCGCAGCTGTCCGGCATCGGCCGGCACGAGGACCGCATGTGGTACCGCAGGACGTTCGAGGTGCCGCGCTCGTGGAGCGGCGAGCGCCTGCTCCTGCACCTCGACGCGATCGACTGGGACGCCACGATCTACGTGAACGGCAAGCAGGTCGGCGCGCACAAGGGCGGCTACGGCCGGATCACCGTGGACGTGACCGACGCGCTCAAGCGCGGCGGAGCCCAGGAGCTCGTCGTCGGCGTCACCGACCCGACCGACAGCGGGCAGCAGCCCATCGGCAAGCAGCGGCTCGACCCGAGCGGCATCTGGTACACCGCCGTCTCCGGCATCTGGCAGACCGTCTGGATGGAGCCCGTCGCCAAGCAGCACATCGACCGCGTCGACACCGTGCCCGACGTCGCGGGCAAGGCACTGCGCGTCACCGTCCAGGGCTCGGCCGGCACCGCCGTCATCGTGGCCAAGGACGGCCACAAGGTCGTGGGCACCGTCTCCGGGCCCGTCGGCACGGAGCTCCGGCTGCCGGTGCCGAACCCCAAGCTGTGGTCGCCGGACAAGCCGTTCCTGTACGACCTCACGGTCCGGGTGAAGCAGGACGAGATCAAGTCCTATTTCGGGATGCGCACCATCTCGCTGGAGAACAACCGGATGCTCCTCAACGGCCGGCCGGTCTTCCAGATGGGCCCGCTCGACCAGGGGTTCTGGCCGGACGGCATCTACACCGCACCCACCGACGAGGCGCTCAAGTACGACCTCGTGCAGACCAAGAAGCTCGGCTTCAACACCGTGCGCAAGCACACCAAGGTCGAGTCCGACCGCTGGTACTACCACGCCGACAAGCTCGGCCTGCTCGTCTGGCAGGACATGCCCGCCATGTTCAAGACCGGCGACAAGCCGCAGTTCGAGACCGAACTGCGCGAGATGGTGGACCAGCACCGCAGCAGCCCGTCGATCATCATGTGGGTGCCCTTCAACGAGGGCTGGGGCCAGTACGACCAGGCCCGCATCGCCGACCTGGTCAAGAGCTGGGACCCTTCCCGCCTGGTGAACAACATGAGCGGCATCAACTGCTGCGGCGCCCGCGACGGCGGCAACGGCGACGTCAAGGACTACCACATCTACCCAGGTCCGGGTGTTCCCGGCAAGCCCAGCGACATCCGCGCGGTCGTGATCGGCGAGTACGGCGGCCTCGGCCTCCCGCTCATCGGCCACACCTGGTCCGGCGGCGGCTGGGGCTACGCGGTCGAACCCGACCCCGAGGCCCTCACCACCCGCTACGTCGACATGGCCAAGGCCCTGCAGAAACTGCACGCCTGCGACCAGCTCAGCGCGGCGATCTACACCCAGACCACCGACGTCGAGACCGAACTCAACGGCCTCATCACCTACGACAGAGCCGTCACCAAGGCCGACGTCACCCGGGTCCACGACGCGAACAAGGCGCTCACCGACCAGATCTCCCCGGCTTGCGCCTGATAGGAAGGAACCCCTATGAAACTCCGTACAGCCTGCCTGGCGCTGGCCGTACTCCTCACCGCGTCGGCCTGCGCCAAGTCGGAGGAGCCGCAGAGCGCGCCCGCCGCCACCAGCACGGCCGGGCAGCAGGTCGTGCAGAGCCCCAGCGGCTCGGCGGGACCGACGTGCACGCTCGACCAGTTCGGCGGCAAGAAGTTCGACCTCAAGACGGCCACCGTCGGCTTCTCCCAGTCGGAGAAGGAAGCCAACCCGTTCCGCATCGCCGAGACCAAGTCGATCAAGGACGAGGCGGCCAAGCTGGGCATCGCCAATCTCAAGGTCACCAACGCCCAGTCGCAGTTCTCCAAGCAGATCACCGACGTGCAGCAGCTCATCGCCCAGGGCGTGCAACTGCTGGTCATCGCGCCCCTGAACTCCGACGGCTGGGAGCCGGTGCTCCAGCAGGCCGCGGCCAAGAAGGTGCCGATCATCACGGTCGACAGGAAGATCAACGCCAAGGCGTGCAGCGACTACCTGACGTTCATCGGCTCCGACTTCCACGAGCAGGGCAAGCGGGCCGCCGACCGGATGATCGACGCCCTGGCGGGCAAGGGCAAGGTCGCCATCCTGCTCGGCGCGCCCGGCAACAACGTCACCACCGAGCGGACCGACGGCTTCAAGGAGCGGATCGCGGAGAAGGCGCCGGGCATCCAGATCTCCTTCGAGCAGACCGGTGAGTTCGCCCGCGAGAAGGGTCAGCAGGTCACCGAGCAGCTCATCCAGTCCAACCCCGACATCAACGGCATCTACGCCGAGAACGACGAGATGGCGCTCGGCGCGGTCACCGCTCTGAAGGGCGCGGGCAAGGAGGCGGGCACCATCAAGATCGTGTCCGTCGACGGCACCCGCAGCGCCGTCCAGGGCATCGCCGACGGCTGGCTGCACGCGGTCATCGAGTCGAACCCCCGCTTCGGGCCGCTCGCCTTCGAGACCGCGCAGAAGTTCCTCGACGGCCAGGCCATCCCCGACAAGGTGGTCATCTCCGACCGCGACTACGACACGTCCAACGCCAAGGACTCCCTCGGTGAGGCGTACTGAGTTGGCAGCTGTTCTCGAGGCGAAGGGGATCAGCAAGCGCTTCCCCGGCGTACTCGCTCTCGACAGTGTGCATCTCGCCCTCCTCCCGGGCGAGGTGCACGCCCTCGTGGGGGAGAACGGCGCGGGCAAGTCCACCCTGATCAAGGTCTTCACCGGCGTCTACCATCCCGACGGCGGCGAACTGCGCCACCTCGGCGCGCCCGCCGCCTTCGGCACACCGCTCGACGCGCAGCGCGCCGGGATCTCCACCATCTACCAGGAGGTCAACCTCGTCCCGATGATGAGCGTCGCCCGCAACCTGCTGCTCGGCCGCGAGCCACGCGGCCGCTTCGGGGTCATCGACGCCACGAGGATGTACGCCGAAGCCGACCGGATCCTGTCCGGCTACGGCGTCGACACCGACGTCAGGCGGCCGCTGCGCACGCTCGGCATCGGTGCCCAGCAGATGGTCGCCCTGGCCAGGGCCGTGGCCGTCGACGCCCGCGTGGTCATCATGGACGAGCCCACCTCCTCCCTGGAGCCGCGCGAGGTCGAGACGCTGTTCGGGGTGATCAGGCGGCTGCGCGACGAGGGCATCGCCGTCATGTACGTCAGCCACCGGCTCGACGAGCTCTACCAGGTGTGCGACCGGGTCACCGTGCTGCGCGACGGCCGCGTCGCGCACACCGGGCCGCTCGCCGGGCTCGACCGGCTCAAGCTCATCTCGCTCATGCTGGGCCGCGACCTGAACGAGGTCAAAGCCGATGGCCTGACCAGGTTCTCCCGCGATCGCCACGGCGCCGCGAACGGCCAGGAGCCACCGGCCGTCGAGGCGCGCGGCCTCACCCGGCGGCACGTCCTGGACGGGATCGACGTGTCTGTACGGCCCGGCGAGGTCGTGGGGCTCGGCGGGCTGCTCGGCGCGGGGCGTACCGAGACCGCCAAGGCCATCGTCGGCGCGATGCCCCTCGACGGCGGGCAGGTGCTCGTGGCCGGGCTGCCGCTGCGCGGCGGCTCCACGGCCGCGGCGATCAGGGCGGGCATCAGCCTGCTGCCCGAGGACCGCAAGGCCGAGGGCATCGTCCCGACCCTGTCCGTCCGCGAGAACATCGCGCTGGCCGCCCTGCCCGCCCTGGCCAGGGCGGGTGTGGTGTCCGACGCGAAGATCGACCGGATGGTCGAGATCTTCATGCGGCGGCTGCGCATCAAGGCGGCCTCGCCGAACCAGCTGGTGTCGGAGCTGTCCGGCGGCAACCAGCAGAAGGTGCTGCTGGCCCGCTGGCTGGCCGTACGTCCCAAGGTGCTGCTGCTCGACGAGCCCACCCGCGGCATCGACGTGGGCGCCAAGGCCGAGGTGCAGGCGCTGATCGACGAGCTGGCCGAGGAGGGGCTGGGCGTGCTGCTGATCTCCTCCGACCTGGAGGAGCTGGTCGAGGGCGCCGACCGCATCCTGGTGCTGCGCGAGGGCGCGGTCGTCGGGGAACTGACCGGTGACCAGGTGACCGAGGAGAGAATCATGGCGACGATCGCGGAGCAGTCCGATGACTGAACTCACCTCTAAACCGGCGCCGCGGACCGACCTCAAACCGCGGATCTTCGCGTGGGTGCAGGACTACGGCGTGTACGCGGCCGTGCTGGCGCTGCTGCTGTTCAACGTGCTGTTCACGCCGCACTTCCTCGACGTGTCGAACTTCCGCACCCAGTTCGTCCAGGTCACGCCCATCGTGATCGTGTCGCTCGGCATGGCGCTGGTGATCGGCACCCAGGGCATCGACCTGTCCGTCGGCTCGGTCATGGCGCTCGCCGCCGCGCTCGTCGCCCTCTACCTGGGGTACGGCGCGCTGCCCGCGCTGATCGTCGCCGTGATCGGCGGGGCGGTCGTCGGTGCGGCGGGCGGGGCCCTGGTCGCCTACGTGGGCGTCCAGCCGATCGTGGCCACACTGGCGCTGCTCGTCGGCATTCGCGGCATCGCGAACGTCCTGGTGCCGCAGCTCGTCGAGTTCCGCAACCCGGACCTGATCGCGTTGGGCAGCAGCTCGGTGGCCGGGATCCCGATCATCGTGCTGATCGCCGCGGCGCTGACGCTGATCATGCTGTTCGTGGTGCGGCGCACGACGTTCGGCCGGCAGGTCGTCGCGATCGGCGGCAACCGCTCGGCCAGCGAGCTGTCCGGGCTGCCGGTCAAACGGGTGCTGCTGATCGTGTACGTGATCTCCGGGCTGCTCGCCGCGCTGGCCGGGGTGCTGGCGACGGCCCGCCTGCAGGCCAGCGACCCGACGTCGCTCGGCCTGTTCATCGAGTTGTCGGCGATCACCGCCGTCGTGGTCGGCGGCACGCCGCTCACCGGCGGGCGGATCAGGGTGCTCAGCACGGTCATGGGCGCGCTGCTCATGCAACTGCTCGCGGCGACGCTGATCAAGCACAACCTGCCGCAGTCGTGGACCCAGATGGTCCAGGCGGTCATCATCCTGGCCGCCGTCTACGCCACCAGGGAGCGTGCGAACCGATGACCTCCATAGCCTCTTCACGGCGTGAGCAGGTGAGCCGGGTGCTCCAGCAGCACGGGGCGCTCATGGTGCTGGCGATGCTGGTGATCGTGGGCAGCCTGACCTTCGACTCCTTCGCCACGGCGGGGAACGCGGCCAGCGTGGTGGTCTCCTCGTCGTTCCTGGCGGTCATCGCGATCGGGATGACGTTCGTGATCATCAGCGGCGGGATCGACCTGTCGGTGGGGTCGCTGTTCGTGCTGGGCGGGGTGCTGGCGGCCTACGGGTCCCAGTACGGCCTGCTCATGGCGCTGGCGTTACCGTTGGGCGCGTGCGGGGTGGTCGGCCTGTTGCAGGGCCTCGTCATAGCTCGCACCGGTATGGCACCTTTTATCGTTACATTGGCGGGTTTGTTGGGTGTGCGGGGGTTGATGCTCGCCATTTCCGACGAAGGGGCCACCACCTATTTGGTGAAAAATCCTGCTTTCGCGTCATTGGGGCAGGGGGAGTTGCTCGGCCTGACGTACCCCGTGTACATCACCGCGGCGCTGGCACTGGTCGCGATGGTGCTGTTGCAGCGGACCGGCTTCGGACAGAACGTCTACGCGATCGGCGGCAACGAGCAGGCCGCGGCGCTCATGGGCGTGCCCGTGGCGCGCACCAAGGTGGCCGTGTACGTGATGTCGGCCCTGCTGGCGGGCCTCGCGGGCGCGCTGAACGCGGCCCGGCTCTCGTCCGGGGTCACGATCCTGGGCATCGGGCTGGAACTGGACGCGATCGCCGCCGTCGTCATCGGCGGCACCCTGCTGACCGGCGGCGCGGGCGGGATCACCGGAACGGTGGCGGGGGTGCTGCTGCTGGGGGTGATCCAAAGCCTGATCAACCAGGTGGGGAACCTGACGTCGGCCTTCCAGCAGGTGGTCAGCGGGGCGTTCCTGGCGCTGGTGGTGGTGGCGCAGCGGCTGCTGAGCAAGGCGCAACGACTGTCGTGACGGCTGTCACATCGGCACGGCCCCTGGGAGGTGAACTCCCGGGGGCTGTCGCGTTTGGTGGTTCGGCGGGGTCGTTTGGTGGTTCGGCGGGATAACTCGCCGCGTCAGGCATTCACTGATGTTTTTTCACCTTTGCTTTCCCTGTCCGGGGAAGTCCTTTTCGGCGTGGCGCCCGGAGGAGATCGATGGCGACTGTAAGTATTTTTTCAGTCACGCTGGGTCGCCCAGCGGGCAGGTATGGGCCGTCTTCCGGCCAATGGGTTAGCCGCGGTCACGGCCGCGCTCCAAAAGAAACGGTACCTCTATGTTCACGCATACTCCCAAAACCGACGCCACAGCCATACCGACCAAGCCGGCGCGGCGGCGGCGCTCGGCAAAAGGAATGATGACGCTGGCCGTGGCAGGATCCCTGTCCGTGGCCCTTGCCGGCACCACGACCAACCCGGCCTTCGGGGATGATCCGCGGGATCACAGGGACCACCACCACTTCCTCGACCACAAACTCCGCGAGCCGGTCCTGGTCGGAGACGGGGGTGGCTGTGAGGCGGGCACCTTCATCAGGGTTCATTCCCTCAGGCCGCACAACTTCTTCATTCCGCGCACCCGCTACACCGACGGTCCAGGCGGGGAGATGACCGTCTCGGTCCACCACGAGTTCGAAGTGCTCGCGTTCGTGGAGGCCGACAAGAACAGGTTCGTCTCGCACAGAAGGTCGGACGACACCGCAGTCCGCAACGTGGTCACCACTGATGAAATCGTCCGCGCGGTGAACCTGGAGGTCACTCCGCACCTCGAGAAGAGGCACATGATCTTCACGGGCCACGACTACACGCAGACGATCAGCAAGGGCAAGTACGGAAACATGTGGTACCGCGTCTTCGGTTACCGCGTGCACTGGGGACAGTGGGCACGGCTCCACAACTGCAGCGAGGTCAGGATCGGTACCGGTATCGCGAGCATCCCGTCGAGGATCGAAGGCTGGCGCTACTGGGAGACCGACCACCCGCAGTTCCGCGGACGGTTGCTCTCCGACAAGTAAGGTCGGGTCGCCCGGGGCGCTCCAGCCCCGGGCCCTACGGAGGCAAGTCGACCGCCGGAGAGGTGTCTGGGGGTCAGGTGGCAGCGGCGGCGGATCGATGGCGTCTCGCGAGAAGCGGCGAGCGCGTCGCGCCGGTGTTGCCCTACTGTGCGGGGACCGTTGGGGGATCAGGCGGATGTGCTCAGGCACATGCTGGCTGGTCGTCGAGAGACGGTCCCCGTTCCTTTTGCTGGACCCAGCCTGACGGGGCCGCTAGTTGTTGTGGGGGTCTTCGGTGGGGAGGGGGATGCCGAAGTGGGCGAACATCGTCTCGAACATCCGGGTGTGCTTGTCGAGCGTGCGCGTGTGGCCGTCCAGGATCTCCGTATGGGTATCGAGGATCTCTGTATGGGTGTCCAGGATCTCCCGGTGCTCGGCCAATGTCTGGCTGTGCTCGTCGAGCTTCCGATCCACCCCGTCGAGTCTCTCCTCCACTCGATCGAGTCTCGCGTCCACTTGGTCGAGCCTCGTGTCCACTCGGTCGAGTCTCAGTGTGTGCTGGTGCTGAGTCTCCGCCAGTTGGTCGAGTCTCAGTGTGTGCTGGTGCTGAGTCTCCGCCAGTTGGTCGAGTCTCAGTGTGTGCTGGTGCTGAGTCTCTTCCACTCGGTCGAGTCTCAGTGTGTGCTGGTGCTGAGTCTCCGTCACTTGGTCGAGTCTGAGCGTGTGCGTGTGCTGAGTCTCCATGATCATCGACAGTTCTGAGCCGAAGACCTTGATGTCTTCTCGCTGGTTGTCAGCGCGCTTTTCCAGGCGTGCCACCCGGCCGCCCAGCTCTTGGAGGGTTGTCATGGCGAGAATCCTAGCGGTGATCATTCCAGCACGCTCCGTTATGAGTCGAGGTCGAGGAGGGCTTCTTTACTCCCCGAGGGATGATCCTGTATCCGCGAGCTGACCGTTGTCATCAGCACGGTGGAGAGGAAGCTCGCCACGAGCAATCCACCGGCGACCCAGAAGGTCACTTGGACCGCGCTACCCGGCGAGCCCGACCGGGAGCCATCGAAGTAGACACTACCCAGGACGGCGACGCCGAGCGTCGCGCCGAGTTGCTGGACGGCGTTGAGCAGGCCGGCGGCCGAGCCGACCTCCTGTGGTCTGAGCGGCTTCAGCGCGGCGGTGAAGAACGACGGGGTGAACATCCCGATACCGAGACCCGCGACTCCCAGGGCGCCGAGCAGCGGCGTGGGATAGCCAGTGGAGCCGGCCGAGTGGTACACGGCGATGGCGGCCAGCACGCCGAGCGCCAGCGTGGCGAGTCCGACGAACATCACCCGCCGTCCGTGCCGAGGAACCAGGTACGCGCCCGCGACCCAAGAAGACGCCGCCAGGCCCACCGACCAAGGCGCCATGGTCAGGCCCGCGGTGCGTACATCCGTGCCCAACCCCAGCTGCAGGTGCAGGACCACGACGAACATCAGCCCGGTCGTCACCGCGAAGAACAGGGTGGACGTCACCAGCGCGGCCGGGAAAGCGCGGTGCGCGAACAGGCTGGTCTCCACCAGCGAGCTGCGGCCAAGCCCGGCACTGCGCCGCTGATGCAGGCCGAAACCGGCGACCACGGCCAGCCCGAGGCCGATAGCGCCCCACGTCCCCATTGACAGGTGCGCTGTGTCGGCCCCGATCAGCGGGTAGACGATCAGAGCGGTGCCGAGCATCGCCAGGGCGGTGCCGACGGGGTCAAGGCTCGGTCGCGCCGGCGCGTGGTCCTCGATCAGGATCGGCGCGACGGCCAGCACGGCGACAGAGAGCGGGACGTTGACCAGGAACGCCGCCCGCCATGACGAGCCGAACAGATCGGCGTGCGTCAGCACGCCCCCGAGAACCGGCCCGCCGACAGCGGCCAGACCCATGACGGGGCCGATGCTGCCCAGGGCCTTGGACGTCTCCTCACCATCGAACATGGCGCGGATCAGACCGATGGTCTGCGGAATGACCGCCGCGGCCGCAGCGCCTTGCACGACGCGGAAGCCGATCAGCATCCCGACCGAGGGCGCCAGGGCGCAGGCCACCGACGCGCCCAGGAACCCGGTGACACCGATCCGAAAGATCCGCCGCCGACCGGCGATATCGCCCAGCCGGCCGCCGGTGATCAGCAGCAGGGCGAACGGCAAGGTGTACGCCGTGCTGAACCACTGCATGTCTGCCGCAGACCCACCCAAGTCTGCACGGATCGCCGGGGTGGCGACCTGCACGATCGTCGAGTCCAGCAGATTCATCGCCTCGGCCAGCAGCAACGCCGCCAGCGCCACCCACCGCCAGCGGTAGGTCGCCATCACACGTTCAGACATTCACATTCCTCTCCAGTGCCGCGAACTCACGCCGTCAGCTCGGCGGGGTTCCCAGAGTGGAGAGGTAGGGGCCAGTTGTTCCATCTGGAGCGTGATGTTGGAGAGTATCTTCCATGACCGCCGGCATTATGAGGGAAATCCCCATGCTCGATGAGGTGGACCGAGGTCTGATCCACGCCCTGCACATCGACGGGCGAGCGCCCTTCGGCCGCATCGCCGAGGTGCTCGGTACCTCGACGCAGACCGTGGCCCGCCGCTACCGCCGGCTGCGCGCCGAGGCCGCCCTTCGTGTGGTCGGGCTCCCCAACCCGGACCGGGCAGGCCAGACGCAGTGGATGATCCGGCTCACCGCCACCCCGTCCACTGTGCAGGACCTCGCTCAGTCGCTGGCCCGGCGAGCCGATACATCGTGGGTCAAACTGGCCTCCGGGGGTACGGAGATCTTCGCCGTCATTCACGCGTCAAGCGACACGCAGGCCGTACCCACGCTGCTGCTGCACGACATCCCTCGCAGAGCGAGCATCACCGCGGTCTCCGCCCACTGCCTGCTGCACACGTACCTGGGCGGGCCGACCGCGTGGCGAGGACACCTCGAGGCCCTCACCGACGAGCAACAACAGCAGCTCGAACCGCCCCGCGCCACTGACCCGCCGGCCAGCCGCCCACCGGCGAGCGCCCCGCCGGCCAGCCGCTCACACGCGGCCGACACGCCAGCCAGTCGTTCACCGGCGACCGATGAGCCGACTTCTCGACCGCCGACGACTGATACGTCTGCTCCCCGGCCGCCACTGACGCGTGCCGACCATGACCTGATCGACGCTCTGCGCCGAGACGGCCGGGCCACGCACGCCGATCTCGCCGCGGCGACCGGTGTATCCCAAGCCACGGTGGCCCGCCGCCTCGCCGACCTCCGCGCCAACGGCGCGCTCTTCTTCGACGTCGAGGTCGCGCCCGTCCTCCTCGGAGCCACCACCCAAGCCCTGCTCTGGATGACCGTCCAACCAGGTCACCTCGACCGCGTCGCGACCACCCTGGCCGGCCACCGCGAACTCGCCCTGGTGGCCGCCACCACCGGCCGGACCAATCTGCTGGCCAACGCCCTCTGCCGCAGCCCCGCCGACCTGCACGATTACCTCACGCACCGGCTGGGCGGCCTCGACGCCATTCACGCACTCGAAACGGCCCCCGTACTGCACACCGTCAAGGCGGCGGGCCCGCTGACCCCCGCCACTTCGTTCACACGTGGAAACTGAGGAGTTTGTCGGTCCAAGCGGTAATTTTACCGGCTGGCGCAGTTAAGTCATTCGCAAGAAGCATGTCCATAATTTGGTCATGCCGTCGATGAGTGAGCTGAGAGCAGGAGATCCCGCCGGTCTCGGAGGTTACGAGATCCGCGGACGGCTGGGAGAAGGCGGACAAGGCGTCGTGTACCTGGGCGTCGACGAGCACGGCGACCAAGCCGCCATCAAGTGGTTACGCCCGCACCTGGCGGGCGACGCGGTCGCGGCCGAGCGGTTCGCGCGGGAGGCGGCCGTGGCGCAGCGGGTGGCGCCGTTCTGTACGGCGAAGGTGCTGGCGACCGGGGTGCACGAGGAGCGGCCGTTCATCGTCAGCGAGTACGTCGAAGGTCCGCCGCTGCAGCAGGTGGTGGCCGAAGAGGGGCCGCGGGCGGACGCCTCGCTCTACCGGCTGGCCATCGGGACCGTCACCGCGCTGGCGGCCATCCACCAGGCGGGCATCGTGCACCGCGACTTCAGCCCGAACAACGTGCTGCTCGCCGGCGAGGGCCCGCGGGTGATCGACTTCGGCATCGCGAAGGCGCTCGACGCCACCTCGACGATCACGTCCACGCCGGTGGGGACGCCCGCGTTCATGGCTCCGGAACAGGTCCTGGGGCACCCGGTGGGGCCACCCGCGGACATGTTCGCGTGGGGGAGCACCATGGTGTTCGCCGCCACCGGCACCGGGCCGTTCGAGGCGGAGTCGGTGCCGCTGATCGTCAACCAGGTCCTCTATGACGAGCCCGATCTGTCCCGGCTGACCGGGCCGCTGCGCGAACTCGTGGCCGCCTGCCTGTCGAAGGACCCCATCCGGCGGCCCACCGCCGAACAGGTGATCATGCGGCTGCTGGAACACCCCACGTCGAACCCCGCCGAATTGGAGCAGGCAGCCGCGGTGGTCAGCGGCTTCTCACCCCCGCCCCCCGCCTCGCCGCAGCCGCAATTCCCGCCCCGGCAGGGGTTCCCGCCCCAGCCCCCGTACCCGCAACCCCAGTACGCACAGCCCTCCTACGGGCAGTCGCCGTACGCACAACCGGGACCGCACCAGCAACCGCCACCACCGCAGGCGGCGCCGTACGCGCAGCCGGGCCCGCACGGGCAGGGCCCGCAGGCTGCGCGCCCGTTTGGGCCACCACCTCAAGGGCCGCAGCCATCGTCGGGGCCGCAGGGTGCGGACCTGTACGCGCAGTCGGGACCGCACGGGCAGGGCCCGCAGGCGGCGCACCCCCATGGGTCGGCACCCCAGGGGCCGCAGCCATCGTCGGGGCCGCAGGGTGCGGACCTGTATGCGCAGTCGGGCCCGCACGGGCAGGGCCCGCAGGCGGCGCACCCCTATGGGCCGCCACCCCAGGGGCCGCAACCACAGTCGGGAGCGCACCAGCAGCCGCAATGGGTCTCTCCGACCGCGTCCGGGCAGTCTCCGCAGTACGTCGGCCCGCCGGTTCAGCCATCCCGGTCGGGTGGCAAGAAGAGCTACGTGGTGGCGTCGATCGCCGCGGCCGTGGCCATCGTCGCGACCATCGCCGTGGTGGCCGTCGCGCTGGTCAATCTGCCCGGCCCGCCGACCCCCACCCCCTCCCCGAGCGCGAAGAGCACGTCTCCGGCCCCGGTGGCCATTCCCACCGCGAACCTGGTCACCTCGACGCTCCCCGGCACCGACGCGGTCATCTACGAGAACCCGGGCGACGCCGTACGGCTCACCACCTATATGGTCCGCGACGCCAAGACCCGGGACTGGATCTACTACGCCCGTGACACGCTGACCGGATCGTTCACGAAATATCAGGACATGTGGGAGAGCATGCTGTCGCCCGACGGCAGGTACCTGGCCCAGCGTGGCAAGAACTTCGTCGACGGCTACGACAGCGTCAAGATCACCGACAAGGTGACGGGTGAGGCGTTCACTGTCAAAACCTCACGCCAGCCGCTCAGCGCGTACGTGCAGGGCTGGTCGCGGGACAGCGGCCGCCTGCTGTTCAACGTCGGCAACCCGGTGAAGGGCGTGTGGCAGTCGACCGGGTTCGCGATCGTGAACGTCGCCACCAGGCAGGCCACGGTCGCGTCCCTCAGAGAGGGCTCGCTGCACGGCATCCGTTACGGCTTCGACCACGCCGACACGGGGGTGGTGGCCCTGTCGAACGACACCAAGCAGCAGGCGTTGCGTTTCTTCGACGAGAACGGACTCCGGATACGCCGCATCCCGAACGTGGGCCCAGGCATCGCCGACTCGTTGTTCTCGCCGTCGGGCAAGCAGTTCGTCACCAACTGCCCTGGCCTGGGCAGCGGCAACAACTGCGTTTACGACACCCAGACCGGCGCCGAGCTGAAGCGCCTCGAATCACCCTGCTCCGGTCTGGCCACCTGGTACGACGACAGCCACCTGGTCTGCTGGGTCAGGCCCGACCCGAGCGGGGAGAAGCAGCAGGTGCAGGTGGTCGACTTCACGGGCACCGCGGTGCGCCTGCTGGCCGAGATGCCGACGAACGGCTCGAACATGGACGTGATCTACACCTTCACACACCGGAACTAGCCGTTGCGCACGCGCCCCCTGGGCCGCAGCCGGGTGCCCGGCAGGACGGGCGCGGGGAGCGGGCCGCCGTCGAAGCCCTCGACGGCGCCGAACTCCTCGCCCTCCATCCACTCCTTGCGGAAGGCGACGATCTCGTCGTGGTCGCGGCCGACGAAGTTCCACCACATCACGATCTCCTCGCCGAACGGCTCGCCGCCGATCAGCAGCACCCGTCCGCGCCCGCTCAACCGCAGCCGGGTACGGCCGGGCGGCAGGTAGAGCAGCGGTCCCGCCTCCAGCGGCTCGACCTCACCGGCGAGCAGCAGCACACCGTGCTCGAATCCCGCGTCGAGCGGCACCTCGGCGCTCCCTTCGACGGCCACCTCGGCGCCCACCAGAGGGCTGAAGGTGGTCGCCGGCGAGGTCACGCCGCCGAGCGACCCCATGATCACCGTGGCGGCGAAGCCGGGGCCGGACAACTCGGGCAGTGACGCGTGGTGCTCGAACCCGGGCCCGGTCCGCCGGTGCTCACCGGGCAGCGCCACCCACAGTTGCACGCCGTGCAGCAGCGTCTCGCGCGACTCCTCGGAGTGGGAGATGCCGCGCCCGGCGGTCATCAGGTTCAGCTGACCGGGCCGTACCTCCTGGAGACTGCCGACACTGTCGCGGTGCAGCACCTCACCCGCGACCAGCCAGCTCACGGTCTGCAGGCCGGTGTGCGGGTGCGGAGGCACCCGCATCGTCGCCACCTCGGGGCCGTAGGCGTCCACGAAGCACCACGCCCCGATCATGCGGCGGTGCGCGTTGGGCAGCGTCCGGCTCACCGACATGCCACGCGGACCGCCCAGCGGCACCGCACGTCCGGCGAGCAGCTCGGTCTCCCCGCCCCCGGTCTCGCCATCGGTCGGGTCACCGGTCTCGGCGCCGCAGCGGATCTCGCGGGGGTCCTGTTCCAGGTTGCTCACGTTAAGACTGTACGACTGCCCAGATCAGCTCTCGGCGGGGAGCGTACGTCTGAGTAGACGAGCTCTCGGCGCGGACCGTGCGACCGTGCGGATCGGCTCTCGTCACGGACTGTACGACTGGGCGGATCAGCTCTCGGCGCGGCCCGTGCCGCTGCGTAGATCGGCTCTCGGCGCGGGCTGTACGACCTGCATGGATCGGCTCTCGGTGGTGACTGCACGACTGCATGGATCAGTTCTCGGCGGGGGTAGCGGTGCGGCGGCGGATCAGGAGTGACTGCGCGATGCCCACCACGACGACCGCGAGCGGGAAGACGGTGCCGACCAGCAGCCCGGCGCGGAGGCCGGAACCGTCGTCGAGCAGGTCCCCGTCGGCGACGGCGCCCGCCAGCCACGGGCCCGCCGCCGCGCCCGCGTCGCCGAACATCGCCAGGACGCCGAACATCGCGGCCCCGCCCAACGGGAAGCGGGCGGCCGTCAGGCTGAACGTCCCCGGCCACATCAGGCTGACCGCCAGCCCGCACAGCGCGCACCCGACCAGGCTGAGCACCGGGTCTCGGGCCAGGGCGGCGGCGAGGTAGCAGGCGGTCGCCAGCGCGCCGCAGGCGATCACGGCGGGCAGCAGGGGGATCCGGCTGCCCCAGAGCCCGTAGGCGATCCGGCCGAGCCCCATGAGCACCGCGAACAGGCACGGCCCCGCGAGGTCTCCCCACACCTTGGCCACGCCCAGCCCCTGCTCGGCGAAGAGCGAGGACCACTGCGACATGGTCAGCTCGGCCGCTCCCGCGCAGAGCATCAGCAGCAGCGCCGCCGCGAACGACGGGGTCCGCAGCAGCGTCCCGAGCCCGGTCCGGTGCTCGTCGGGCACCGTCGCGGGCAGCGGGACCCGCAGGAAGAGCGCAAGGCCGCCCAGGGGTACGAGGGCCCACAGCAGCGGCAGCACCTGCCAGGCCGAGTCGCCGATCCAGGCAAGTATCAGCGTCGTGCCCAGCACGACGGCGACCTGACCCCAGCAGTAGAAGGAGTGCAACAGGCTCATCGTGGCGGCCCGGTGTTCCTCCGGCGTGGGCAGGGCGTCCACCACCGGGCTGACCAGGACCTCCAGCAGCCCGCCGCCGATCCCGTAGACCACGACCGCCACGGCCAGCCCCCAGTAAGGGGACGGCAGCGCCGATGGAGCCACCGCCAGCAGCACCAGCCCGGCCACGCTGAACACGTGCGCCAGCACCAGAGGCACCCGGTAGCCCGTCCGGTCCACCACCTTGACCGCGACCAGGTCGGTGACGAGCTGGGTGGCGAAGTTGAGCAGGACCAGGCGGCCCAGCATCTCGTACGGCACCTGGTAGCGCGTCTGGAAGACGATGAACAGCAGGGGCGCCAGGTTGTTGACGATGGCCTGGGTGATGTACCCGGCGTAGCAGGCCCGCCGGGTGTGCTCGAAGGTGGTCAGCCCAGCGTCTCCCACCAGCCGTCGACGGCCGGGGCGCCGTCGGTGTCCACGGCCTCACCAGGACGTGGCACCACGATTTTGACGTCGCGGGCCTTTGCCTCGCGCCACAGCCGCTGCACCGGCTCCGCCCACGGGTGCAGCGCGAGCGTGAACGTCGCCCAGTGCACCGGCAACAGCAGCTTGCCGCCCAGGTCGAGGTGGGCGTTGACCGCCTCTTCTGGGTTCATGTGGATGTCGGGCCAGGCCGGGCTGTAGGCACCGATGGGCATCAGCGTCAGGTCGAACGGGCCGTGGGCCGACCCGATGCCCTGATAGCCCTCGAAGTAGCCGGAGTCGCCCGCGTAGAAGACCCGCTTGCTCGCCCCGGCCACGACCCACGATCCCCACAGCGTGTCGTTGCGGCTGAACATGCGGCCGGAGAAGTGACGGGCGGCCGTCGCGACGAAGCGCAGCCCGGCGACCTCGGCTTCCTCGTCCCAGTCGAGCTCGATGATCCGGTAGGCGGGCACGCCCCACCGTTCGAGGTGGGCGCCGATGCCCAGCGGCACCAGGAACGGCGCCTTCTGCGTCGCGGTGAGCGAGCGCACGGTCGTCATGTCGAGGTGGTCATAGTGGTCGTGCGAGATCGCGATGGCGTCGATCGGCGGCAACTGGTTGAGCTGGACGGGCAGCGGGTGGTGCCGCTTCGGCCCGACGAGCTGCGACGGCGACGGCCGTCTGCTCCACACGGGGTCGAACAGCACTCGGCGGCCCTCGATCTCGACCAGCGTGGACGCGTGGCCGTACCAGATCACGCTCAGGCCGGTCGGCGACGGGTCACCGGTCGGCGGGACGCGCAGCGGGATGGGGCCGCCTGGTCTGCGCTGGTCCCTGTCCTTGGCCAGCTCGCGCAGCAGGCCGGCGGGTGGCGTGGTCATCATGGCCGTGGACTCCGGCATCGGGTTGTAGAAGGTGCCGTCCTTGAACTGCGGCGAGCGCCGCATCCTGGCCACCCGGTCCGGCCCCGAGGTCAAAGGCCGTACGCCCAGCTCGGCGGGTACGTCGCGGAGGGCCCAGCCCGCCGCGGCCAAGGCTGCTCCGCCTACGAGGATCCGTCGTGCCGTCCGCATTCCCGCCATCGCTCACACTCCCCTGAAAGTCGGTCCACCCACCTCAACTGATCGCGATATCTCCGATGTTCCCGATTTGGACGATATATCGCGATAGATTCAGACAGTCTTGATCGCTCCGCCGTCCATGACGTAGTCGGCGCCGTTGACGCTCGCGGCATGCGGCGAGGCCAGATAGGTCACCAAGGTGGCGATCTCTTCCGGTGCGACGAACTTACCCGTCGTCATTCCCATGCTCGACGGCAGTCCCGCCAGGAGTTGGTGGTGCGCCAAGCCCATCTTGGCCGCGAGGGCCGCGCCGTAGCCGTTGGGGGCCTCCCACATCGAGGTGAGCGACGCGCCGGGGGAGATGGTGTTGACCCGCACTCCCTGAGGCCCGAACTCCTCGGCCAGCGCCTTGCCGAACGCGGTCAGCGCGGCCTTGGCCGTGGTGTAGGTGATCGGACCGGCGTGCGGCATGCGGGCGCCGTTGGAGGAGATGTTGACCACGGCTCCGCCCCGGCGCAGCAGGCTGGGCAGGGCGGCCCTGGTGGCGCGGACCGCGCTGAGGAAGTTGAGCTCGTGGGTCTGGTGCCAATGCTCGTCGCTGAAGCCCAGGAACCCGTCCAGCTGTCCCTCGCCGCCGTCACCGCCACCCACGTTGTTGACCAGCAGGTCGAGCTCGCCCAGCTCGGCCAGGGCGGTGCCGATCAGCTCGGCCGGGCCTCCGGCGGCGGACAGGTCGACGGCGACCGCCGTCGCGCCGGTCTCCTTCAGCTCGGGCGAGATCGTCCGCGAACCGGCCACGACCCGCATCCCCTCCGCCCGCAGCGCGGTGACGATGGCGAGACCGATGCCCCGGCTGGCGCCGGTGACGACGGCGGTCTTGCCGGTGAGCTTCATGTCCATGGCGGTGTGCCCTTCTGCAGTTGCGTCGTTTGTGATGCCAGGAACGTAGCACTTGCAACAGTGGTGTTGCAACTCTGGAGTGTATGGTTTCATCGTGGAAGCGATTCAGCAGGGACGGGCACTGCGTTCGGACGCCGAACGGACCGTGCGCACGATCCTCGAGGCGGCCGAGCGCGTGCTCAGCAAGAATCCGTCGGCCAGCATGGAGCAGATCGCCGAGGCGGCCGGGGTCGCCCGCACGACCGTGCACCGGCGTTTCGCGTCCCGCGACGCGCTGGTCAGCGCGATGGAGGGGTGGGCCGCCCGGCAGTTCGCGGCGGCCGTCGATTCCACCAACTCCGAGACCACGCCGCCGCTGGTCGCGCTCTACCAGGTCACGGCCAGCGTGCTGCGGGTGAAGATCGACTGGGGGTTCAGCATGAGCCGCGCGTCAGCGGATCCCGTGGTGGCCCAAGTGCACTCGGCGGTCGAGGAGAAGTGCGACCGGCTGTTCCGCAAGGCGCAGGCCACTGGCCTGCTGCGGGCCGATGTGGATGTGGTGTGGGCCAGGCGCGTCTACTACGCCCTGATCCATGAGGCCGCGCAGAGCCAGGGCGACGACGCCGACGCCCTGGCGACGCTCCTGGTCGACACCCTGCTCCGCGGCGTCGGCACCGACCGGGGTCTGAGTTAGACGGCCGAACCGCTCACTCTCCAGCGGCTACCGGCTACCGGAGAGCGGAGAGCGGAGAGCGGAGAGCGGAGAGCGGAGAGCGGAGAGCGGAGAGCGGAGAGCGGAGAGCGGAGAGCGGAGAGTGAGTCTGCCGGCGGCCGACCTAACAGCTCCCGTCAGGAGTCCTTTCCGTTGCCGATCGGCCGGAAGTCGCGGGCCGACCAGATCGCGTGCGAGACCGCCTCGGGATCGGCCACGTCCGACGGCTCCACATCGAACAGGTGCGTGATCCCGATCCCCGCCTCATAGCGCGGCCAGCCCGGATCGCCCGTGCCGGCGAAGCGCGTCCAGGCCGTACGGAACTGCTCCGACAGCCCCTCCAGATCCGGCGAGCCCCCGGCCATCATCGTCGCGATCGGCCCCGACGTCGTACCGAACGTGAGCGGCACGTCCAGCCCGTGGCAGGCCCCCAGCACCGGGTCGGGGGCCCAGGTCAGCTCATAGGTGTACGTCGGCCCGGTGTGCGCGTCGGCCAGCAGCACGCTGGGCATCCTGAAGATCCAGTCCGACATCAGCCGGATGTACAGCTCCTCGTCCGTCACCCCCGGCAGCCCGGCCCGGTAGGCGGCGTCGGCCCCGCCGGGGGCGAGCGTCTTCAGCGCGCCCTCCAGGTCCCATTCCCCGTTCATCGCGTGGAAGGTCCGGTATTCGTCCCGATTGAAGCCCACGATCAGTTCGACGTCGCGGCTCGCCCCGCCCGCCAGCACCTCCCACGGCGTCCCGGGCAGCACCTCCCCGTCGACCACCGGCGCGAACGGCATCGCCGAATACGCCATCGCCCCCCAGAGCTCGGCATTGCCGCGCATCTCCTCGTTCGCGACCGCGCTCGCCGCCGCCGTCAGCTCCTCGGGCGTCTTGTCGTATGGCGAGCCGCCCCCGAGCCTGCGCATGATCGACTCGGTGACGCGGGCCGCGTACTCGGGGGAGAAGAACATCCCCGGTACGCTCTGCGCGATCCCCCGCCTGAACAGCCCCTCGGCCTGCGGCATCGCCAGCAGTGCCGCCACCGATCCGCCGCCCGCCGACTCGCCGAAGATCGTGACGTTGTCCGGGTCGCCGCCGAACACCGCGATGTTCTCCCGCACCCATCGCAGCGCCGCCACCTGGTCGAGCAGCGCCCGGTTCGCCGGAGCGCCGTCGATGTGGCCGAAGCCCTCCATGCCGACCCGGTAGTTGAACGTGACGACCACCACGCCGTCTCGGGCCAGCCGCGCCCCGTCGTAGTCCGGCCAGTCGGCCGAGCCCAGCCAGTAGGCGCCGCCGTAGATCCACACCAGCACCGGCAGCCCGGAACCCCCGAGCTCGGGCGTCCAGACGTTGACGGTGAGGATGTCCAGCCCGTCGGCCGAGCTCCATGGCGCCTGCCCGGGGAACATCACGGGCTGTGGCGGGCGCGGGCCGTACGAGGTGGCCTCGAAGGTGCCTTCCCATGGGTCCGGGGGCACCGGCGCGGCGAACCGACGCTCGCCGAACGGGCTCTTCGCGAACGGGATGCCCTTGAAGACCGCGACACCGCCGTCATCGAGACCGCTGATCTCGCCGGATGAGATCGTCGTCATTGTGCCCTCCATTGCGATTGATCTTCAGCGCGCTGTCTGGTGAGGAATGCTCGCGGGTGCCACGGATGGGGTGCCAGTCCACCATGCGTTCAGCAGGATCAGATTAAGCGCGATGGCGGTGACGCCGGTCATTCCGACGCCAGCGCCGGTTCTTCTGGCGACGGACCTGGATCTCCGCGCGCGGGAATCGACCGCATGGCCAGGCACCCTTTGAGGAAGATCGCCCGCGCTGGCCCCAGGGTTGGTCGATTATCGATATGCACCAGATCTTCGCTCAAGCTGGAAGAGACGGGAGTTTCGATGGGGCAAAGGATGCCGATGCTGCTGGGGTTGCTCGGCCTAAGCATGGTCGCCCTGGCGCTGGGGCTCTATCTCGGCCGATGTAACAGCTTCGGGCTCTTCCCGCTTGTGCTGACCGGATACATCGCGGGCGCGGCCCTTCTCGGAGGAGGTCTCATCTTCCGCTACAGACCTGGTGTGGCGATGTCGGTCTTGGTCCTCCTCGGTGTTGCCGCGCTCGCCTTTCTCGTTGGCTTTCTGGCCTTCGCCGCCTCCTTCGCCCGCTGTTACGAGTTCTGATCGCAGGTGACCGCACCCGGCATTACGGGGCGTCGAACTCGTGTCGGGTTGCCGTTCCACAAGGTCGGCTCAGGCCGCCATCCCGGCCCCGGGCGGGGGAGCCGCACCCTCGCGAAGAAACGCCTTTGCCGGTAGGCCAGGCATGCTGTGATCATGCCGGTCATGAGTTGCGTCTTCTGCCGCATCGTCGCCGGCACCGAGCCCTCGCAGACCATCCACGAGGACGAGCACGCCATCGCCTTCCTCGACCTCGCTCAGGCCACCAGGGGCCACACGCTGGTCGTCCCGCGAGCGCATCACCGGGACCTGGGGGAGATCCCGGCAGAGACGGCGGCACACGTCATGCGGGCCGCGGTCGAGGTGTCTCGGCGGCTCGTCGGCGCGCTCCGGGCTCCTGGCGTCAATCTCTGGCACGCCAGCGGCGAGACGGCCGGGCAGAGTGTCTTCCACTTCCACCTCCACGTGGTGCCCCGCTTCGAGCCGACCGACCTCACATCGCCGTGGACGGAGGCCGAGCACCCGGTCGAGTCCCTCAAGGAGTTGGCCGAGGAGATCAGGGCCTGGCGCTGACGGCGAGCGCCAGGACGGGCTCCGAACACTGCGGGCAGCTTGCCGTCCCTCCAGGTCCGGCGAATCTTAATAGCTTGCCGCCCCTTCGCCGGGAGCGTTGAAATGTCCCGATGAGCGCGGAAAGTAGCAAGGCGCCGTCGGCTCCCCGCCTCGCCGGCATCCGGTCCCGCTGGCTCGGTGCCGCGACCGCCGGCCTCCACCACGACCCCGGCGTGGCCGGCGCAGCCCTGGTGGGGTCGCTCGGCGCGGGCCAGGCCGACGACTGGAGTGACATCGACCTGCTCGTGTTCGTGGACGACGCGCACCTCCACGATTACGCGGTGCCCGGCCGTCTCCCTTCCGGCCCGGGAACGTTGACGGCGGCCTTCGACGCCCGCCACAACGGTCCGCGCGGCACCAGGGCGCTCGGCCTGCACTATGTCGTCGACGGGCTGCCGCTCTGGGTCGACTGGCACATCCACCCGATCTCGCGGGCCGGCTGGGCTGCCGGCAGCGCGGTCATCCTCGACCGGCAGGGCTTCGACCGGCTCCCGGCCACCTTCTCCGAGCTGCTCAGTACCGGCGAATCCGAGCCGCCGACTCCCAAGCAGCCCATCGATCACCAGATCGCGCGGCTGGCGATGGTCCCGATCGCGGGCAAGCGGATCGCCCGCCGCTCGCCGGAAACGGCCCGGATGATCGAGTTCCTAGGAGGCCCCTACGCACCCGGCGCCTCCTGGCGGCACCACCTCGCCACGCTGCGCCAGATGCTGAACGGATTCGCGGTGCTCGGCGGCGGCGTGCCCGACAGCGTCGCCGCCGGGCACGCCTACCTCGACCTCGTGGAGGAGACTCTCGACTGACGCCGTCCTGGCTGCCGAATACGGCCTGAACACGACGAAAGACGCCGGTCCCGGTCAGTAGAACTCAACCGTGTCCACGACGTTCACGAGCGGCTGCCCGTCGAGCAGCCGAGTGGCATTGTCGGCGAACAACTCGACGACAGCCGCCTCCTCATCGGCCGCGAGGGCCGCCGTATGCGGACTGATCAAGACGTTGGGCAACGCCCAGAGCGGGCTCGTAGGAGGCAACGGCTCGACGTCGAACACATCGAGCGCCGCGAAACCGATCCGCCCGTCCTCCAGCGCCGCGATGAGAGCTGATTCGTCGACCACGCTGCCGCGGCCCACATTCATGAACGTGACACCGCGTTTGACCCGTGCGAGCAGTCGTTCGTCGACGATCCGTTTCGTGAGATCCGTTCCTGGTAGCGCGCACACGATCGCATCCATATCGCCGATGACATCAATCGCCTCATCGAGGCTGACGAACCGGTCGACATCCGGGTGCTCGGCGTCGGCGTGGCGCGAGGTCGCCGTAACATTCATGCCGAGCGCCGAGAGAGATCGGGCAACGGCCTTACCGATTCCGCCGAAGCCGAGAATCAATACCTTTTGCCGGGAGATCTGCCGCGACATCCACCGGTCGCCCCAGTGGCGTTGGTTTTTCAGCCGCAACAGCCGGGGCAGGTCTTTGGCGCCACAAAGGATGCCCAGCACCACGAATTCGGATAGCGGCGATCCATGTACGCCGGCGGAGGTGGTGAAAACAACTCTTTGGAGGTGCGAAGGGCTCAGTCCGGCTCTTCCGACCTGTTGGCCGCCACCGGCTGACGTCGTATGCACCCAGCGAAGACGCGGATTCGCATGCACCGTCCGGGAAAGCGCCGCAGGATCGACGTCGGGGATTCCGAGCAGCGCGTCGGCCGTATTGAGGAGGGCTTCGAATTCCGCTTGCTGTTCAGGGGTCCGCCGAAATTCAGGGTCGCCGGAGAAGTCCGCCCTGTGACGTATGGGAGGAAGCAACGAGGGGTCATTCAGCAGGGTCACGCGCGGTTCGCGGTCAATAATGCGCTGGTACGACTCCTCGTGAAGGGGGTTGGCAACAGCTACTCGAAGGCGTTTCTGGCCGGGCAAAAGTCGTTCCTCGGTCGGCTGGTCATGACCATTCATTCACAGCTCAGCTCTCGACGAAGAGCCGCTGAGCACGTTTCCACGCTTCCACGGAAGTGTCCATGTGAACCTTCATCGCGTGGTGCGCCTTCTCGGGGTCGCGCTGTTCGACCGCCCGCAGAATCTCCGTGTGCTCCTTCAACGCAAGTGAGATCGCGCCAGGAAGATGATCGGTCAACTGGCGCGCGTTCAGAAGAAGGTCACCCACACCCTCGAGCACGTTGCGGAACGCCACATTGTGGCTCGCGACCGCCAGCGCCGCGTGGAAGGCGACGTCGGCACGGTAGGCGCCATGGCCGTCCCGGTGAGCGCGTTCGTAGTCCTCGAGCGCGAGGGTGATCGCTTCGAGGTCGGCGGGTGTCGCCTCGGTTGCCGCGCGCTTGGCGATCTCGGTTTCCAGCACGCGCCGCAGTTCGTAGATGTCCCCAACGGCCTCGCCCGCCAGCAATGCCGAGATGGCCTCAGCCTCGACCGCCTCGTCGACCGGGATGGAGGTCACCCTCGCGCCAACGCGTGGGCGGACGTCGAGGTAGCCCATCGTGACCAGTGACTGGACCGCCTCCCGGACGGTGTTGCGGCCCACCCCATAGGCGGCCATGAGTTCCTTCTCGCCCGGGACTTTCGAGCCCGGCGGAAGCTGGCCGCTCTTGATCTTAAAGAGCAGGTCATCGGCGATCGAGGCCGACAGGTTCCTCCTGGTCGCCTTGACACGAGGTTCGATCATGTGATCTACTCCATTCATCCTACAAATAGGATCAATCGGATTCTATCGATAATCCGGTGCAGCGGCAAATCCCCGGCCTACTCGCTTTGTGGCGCTGCGACGCCCAGAAGCAACCAGAGAAAGCGGCAATGATGTTGACAGGTGAACGACGTCTCCTCCGTGCCGTCACGGTGATCGGAGCGGTCTCCACATTGGCGGTAGCGCTCACGGCGTGTTCCGGCCCTTCGGAGTCAGGCGCCACCAGTGCGCCACTCGATCCCGCCCTGGCCAAGTCGGCGAAGGGGAATATTACGGTTTGTGGGCCAACGGACTCGTCCGGTGTGTGGAAGGCGACGATGGCGGCCTTCAATAAGGCGCACCCGGGGATGTCGGCCAATTACACGGAGTTGGGGGCGGCGGCCGACGACCAGCTTCAGCAGATTACGCAGCGCATGCAGACGAAGTCGACCCAGTGTGATGTTTTCCGGCTGGATGTGGTGTGGACGGCGCAGCTGGCCGCCCAGGGGTGGCTCGCGGACACGAGTAAAGTCATCGCGTCCAAGCTGGACAAACTCATCCCCTCCACTGCCGGCACCCTGCTCTACAAGGGCAAATACTGGGGCGTCCCGTTCTACTCGAACACGGGCCTGCTCTACTACCGCACCGACAAGACGCAAGCTCCGCAAACCTGGCAGCAGCTCTACTCATACGGTGAGGCGGACCCCAAGAAGGGATTCCTCTACCAGGCATCGCAGAGCGAGTCGCTCACCGTCAGTTTCCTCGAGCAGCTCTACAGCGCGGGCGGTGAGGTGCTGAACGACAAGGGCGAGGTCGCCATCAACTCGCCGAAGACGGTCGAGGTGCTGACGTTCATGCAGAACGGCATCACCAAGGGCGCCGCGCCGAAGACCGTGTTGACCTACGACGAGGACGCCACCCGCCTCGCCTTCGAGGCCGGCGCCGGCGCGACGATGCGGAATTACCCGTACGCCTACGCCGCCGGTCAGAAGTCGGCCATCGCCGGCAAGTTCGCCGTGATGCCACTCCCCGGCTGGAAGACGCCAGGCAGTGGCGTCGGCGTGCTCGGTGGCAGCAACGTCGCCGTCAGCACGTTCTCCAAGAACCAGGCGGGCGCCCTCGCGATGATCGACTTCATGACCAGTGACCAGTGGCAGGAGCAGATCGCGGTCGGCAACTCGCTCGCTCCCGCCATCGCGGCGGCCTACACCTCCGAGCCGGTCAAGAAGGCCCTGCCGTTCTCGCAGGAGCTGCTGAAGGCGCTGACGAGCGCGAAGTCCCGGCCGGTGTCACCCGTCTACCCGCAGATCTCGCAGGCGATCTACCAGAACGTGGGGAAGGTGCTCTCCGGAGAGCTGACTCCGCAGGCGGCGGCACCGCAGATGGCGGACAAGATCGCCAGCGCCCTGAAGACGTTCTGACAGCTATGCGATTCCTCCGATCCTCGAAGCACCTTCCGGTGTCAGATGAGCGGCGCCTCGCCGGGCGGATGGTGGCACCCGCCCTGATCCTCATGGCCGGCGTCGCCGGCTATCCCGTGCTCTACGCCATCTGGCTTTCGCTGCACCAGTACAGTGTCATCACCCCTGGGCTCTCGCGGTTCGTCGGCCTGGGCAACTACATCGAACAGCTCACCTCGCACGCGTGGTGGGCGGCCGTGGGCAACACCTTCGTCTTCACGTTGATCTCGGTCCCGCTCGAGTTGCTCGCCGGGGTCGGGATGGCGCTCCTGCTGAACATCGCCTTCCGGTTCAGGCCGCTGCTGCGCAGTATCGTGCTGCTCCCGTACGCGATCCTGACCGTCGTGAGCGCCATCACGTGGCGGACCATCTTCGACCCGGACCTGGGTCTCGTCTCCACCATGCTCGGCGCCCTCGGCCTCACCGACACCGGTGTGGTCTGGCTGGGTCAGAGCGGATATGCCATGACGGTGGTGATCCTGGCGGATGTCTGGAAGACCGCGCCCTTCGTCGCACTGCTCGTACTCGCCGGACTCCAGGTCATTCCGGCCGAGTTGCGCGAGGCGTCGCAGCTCGACGGCGCCGGCGCTCTGCGGCACTTCTGGAACATCACCCTGCCCCTGCTCTGGCCCGCGATCGCGCTGGCGATGATCTTCCGGACCCTCGACGCTCTGCGTGTCTTCGACCTTCCGTTCGTGCTGACTCGTGGCGCGTACGGCACGGAGACGATGTCCGTCCTGGCCTACCAGACCCTGCGGGGCAACCAGTTGATCGGTGAAGGGTCCGCGGTGTCGATCCTCACCTTCGCGATCGTCATGCTCGTGTCCTTCCTCTACATCCGCTTCGTCGGCGGCAATATCCGATCGGTCGTCAAGGGAGGTTCGCGATGACCAACGCGATCACTGGCCAGGGGCCGTCGACCCGGCGGCGGCGACGGCGCGGAGCCGAACACAACCCGCTGGTCTGGTGCGCCGTCGCCATCGTCATGGTCTTCTCGCTCGTGCCGCTCTACTGGCTCATCAACACGTCGTTGAAGACCGGGCCCGATCTCTCGACGGCGAGTCTCACCCCGCCGCGCCCGACGCTGGACAATTACCTGGCGGTTCTCGGCGACAGCCGATTCCTGGGCGCGCTGGTCAATTCCATCATCGTGGCGACGACGACCACGATCCTCGCGCTCACCGTCGCGTCGTTCGCCGCGTATCCTCTCGCGCGGCTCACGATGCGCGGCAAGTTCCTCATCCTGAGCATCGTGCTGTCCGTGACCACGTTCCCGGGCATCGCGATCGCCGCGCCGATGTTCGCCCTGTGGAACGATCTCGGGCTCTACAACACGCTCGTCGGACTGATCATCCCCTATCTGACGTTCACGCTGCCGTTGTCGATCTACACCCTCGTGTCCTTCTTCAAAGAGATCCCCGTGGAGCTCGAGGAGGCGGCGTACATCGACGGCACGTCCCCGTTCCTGGCGTACTACAAGGTCATTCTCCCGCTGGCCGCGCCCAGCATCGCCACGGTGGGCATCCTCGCGTTCATCTTCGCCTGGAACGAGTTCCTGCTCGCGGCCACGTTGACCTACAGTCCCACGGCTCGTACCGTCCCTGTCGCCATCGCGTTCTTCACCGGCGCCAGCGAGTACGAGCAGCCGCTCGGCACGATCAGCGCCGCGTCCGTGATCATCTCCATCCCGCTCGTCCTCCTGGTCCTGGTCTTCCAGAAGAAGATCGTGTCCGGCCTGACCGCGGGTGCGGTGAAAGGATGACGGGGCAGTGGTGGCGCGAGGGGGTCTTCTACCAGGTGTACGTGCCGTCCTTCCAGGACGGCGACGGGGATGGGTTCGGCGATCTGTGGGGCGTGGAGCGGCGCCTCGACTACATCGCGGCACTCGGTGTGACGGCGATCTGGCTGAGCCCGGTCTATGCCTCACCGCTGCTGGACTTCGGTTACGACGTGTCCGGGTACACGGAGGTCGGGGCGCCGTTCGGCGATCTGGCGGTCTTCGATCAGCTCGTACGAGGGGCGCACGATCGAGGGCTACGTGTCGTACTCGACTACGTGCCCCAGCACACCTCCAGCGAGCACCCATGGTTCCGTGACGCGCTGTCCGGCCGGGACGGCGCACACCGGGACTGGTATATCTGGCACGATCCGAAACCGGACGGCGGCCCGCCCAACAACTGGGCCTCCGCCTTCGGCGGCTCCTCCTGGACCTTCCACGAGCCGACCGGCCAGTATTACTACCACGCGCATCTCCCCGAGCAGCCGAGCCTGAACTGGCGCAACCCGGACGTCCAACAGGCGATGTTCGACGTGATGAGATTCTGGCTCGACCGCGGGGTCGACGGGTTCCGCGTGGACGCGGTGTGGCGGCTCATCAAGGACGCGCAGCTGCGTGACAATCCCATGGATGACGGCGGCGAGTCGTTCGAGATCGGTGGCGCGGCCGCCCATACGACCGTCCGGCAGGTCCAGAAGTACACCGCCGACCAGCCCGAACTCCCAGGGCTCCTCGCGCGGATGCACACGGTCACCGAGGAGTACGACGACCGGATGCTGATGGGCGAACTCCATCTCAAGCTGGAACGTGTCGCCGCTCTCGGTGGGCGGGGGCTGGACCTCGCGATGAACTTCTCCCTCATCGACACCCCCTGGAACGGCCTCGACCTGGCGAACCTCATCCAGCGCTACTACGCCGCGCTCCCGCCCGGCTCGCACCCCAACTGGGTGCTGAGCAACCACGACAGGTCTCGTCTCGCCAGCCGAATCGGACCGGAACGCGTCCCCGGCGCGCTGGCCCTGCTGCTCACGCTCAAGGGAACGCCGACGCTCTACTACGGCGACGAACTCGGTCTGCCCGACGCCCCGGTCGACGGCGCGCATGCCCGCGACTGCGCCGAGCTCCGCGCGCCCGGCCTCGGGCTCGGCAGGGACCCACAGCGGATGCCCATGCCATGGCGCGAGAAGCCGGCGCGGGCCGGATTCACTCCCGATGACGTCGAGTCATGGCTGCCCATACCGTCGTGGGCGGGACGGTTCAGCGTCGAGAGCCAGGAACTCAGCCCCCGCTCGGTTCTCTGCCTCGTCAAAGAACTCCTCATGCTCCGGCGAGAGCTGGCCGTCCTGCGCCGAGGCGACATCACCGTGCTTTCCGCTCATCCGGACCATCTCGCCTACCTGCGCGGCGACGGAGAAGACGCGGTTCTTGTGGCGGTGAATCTTTCCGAGCGTCATCAGAGCATCGCCTTCAGCGGCACCGGACGTGCGCTGTGGTCGTCGCACGCGACCGCCGGTGAACGAGACCAACAGGCTGGCGCGATCGACCTCGCACCGTTCGAGGCACGACTCCTTGCCGTGACTTAGGACAAGTGGCCGGTTCCGGTCACGGCATAGGAAACCAGACCCCCGGAGGTTAGCGTCGGGAACGTTCCAGCGATGGGGAGGGAATCCATGGACCCGGGACTGTCCGATTCGCGTGCGGTGCTCAGCAAGCTGATCGAGGTCCGGCAAGCCCTGGCCGCGAGCCGGGTGGCTGTCGATCGCCAGGTCCGGGCCAAGCGCCTCAAAGCCATGGCCGCGCTGCTCGTCGCCGCGTGCACCGCATACGACCATGACAAAGACGCGTTCACGTTCGGCGACTTCCTCAGCCAGTGGCTGGAGATCAGCCCGATCACGTCGGCGGAGCTGGCCGGTGTCGCCCTGACCGTGGAGGACGGCGACACGCTGGGGAACGACTGGGAGCGCGTGTTCGGCGCCTACCTGCTCGCGCTCCTCGACAGATGGCCCGCCATGAGCCTCACCGACAACCGGGTCCGCGATCGCATACTCGCCGGACTGCGCCGCTGCGCGGTCACCGTTCGTCCCTGCGCCGACGGCGCCGTCAGGTTACGCGCGCTCACTCGCCAGGACCTGTACCAGGACACCGCGCTTCCCGTGCTGACGCGCCGGGTCGTGCATCTGCTGCTCGGGGGCGGCAACGGGCCTGGGCTGACGTTGTACCGGTATGTCCTGCCGCCGTATGAGCTGCCCACGGCGTACGCGAACGTGAGCCGGGACATCGAGGGGGAGGGGTACACGACAGACCTCTCCTTCGTGCCCGCGCACGAGCGCGACGCCGTCGAATACGCCGTCCTGCGGGCGACTGAGATGACGCTCAAGGGCGCGCCCCTGGATCTTCGGGGCGCCGTCTGGCCGCTGACCATCCCCGTCCCGGGCGGGTACGCGCGCTACGAACTGGTCACTGACCACAACGGCTGCGTGCGTGCCGAGCGGCTCGGCGACGGCGCGGCTCGGCCGCTGCCCGCGTGGCTGTCCCGGGCGCGTACCGTGGACGAGCGCAAGGCATCGCTCAAGGAGACGTTCCAGCTCGGCGGCGTGGGCGATCGGCCACGAGGCGCCGCACGCGCCGAGAGGAAGTGGACCGCCGCCGAACTCGGCCAGGTCGCCTCCGTGCTCGACCGCATCCCGGCGGGCGACCGCGACGCGCTCATCGGCACCTCGCTCGTCCGCGACGTCGCGTTGACCTCCGACCAGGTGGCCAGCTTCCACGGCGGCATGACCCACGTCGGCATGGGCGGCGACGACCTCGACGGTCCGCCCGCCGAGCCGACGCCGCACGTGCACTGCTATGACGTCATTTTTGAGAAAATGGCGCGTACGGCGTGTGGCCCGCCGGGGGACTGCGGGCCCGGCGGGGACGACACCGTCCTGCACGAGATCGGCCACGTGGTCACCATGTGCCCTCATGAGCAGGCCCTCCGGGCGCTGGCCCGGCTCCGCGACAAGCCGCGGACCGCCTACGAGCAGCTCAACGGCTACCTGCGCACCCTGCCGACCACCGACCAGTTCGTCGCCGCCTTCACCGCCTGGACCCTCGCCTACGGCGCCTACACCGACGCCAACGACGCCTTCGCCGACGCGGCGCACGCCTGCTGGCAGGCCCTCAGAACGGACGTGCCCGCGAACCCCGAGGCGCTCCTCACCCGCTACGCGGAGGCCCAGAAGACGGCCGTCGCCACGGCGGAGCCCACGATGAAAGCCGCCCGAGACCTCGACGCGCTGCTCCCCGCCCAGGAACGCAAGGTCGTCCGGGTCACCGAGGTACTGCTGAGCCGCCACACGCTCATTCCCGGGCTGGCGGCGCCCGGATTCACGCTGGCGAGGTTCGCGGCTTACGCCCGCCGGGTTGGCTTCGTGCCGTTCACCGCGTACGGGCAGAGCTCCAACAAGGAGTTCTTCGCCGAGACGTACGCCCTCTACACGACCGACCGCGAACGTCTGTGGGAGCTGAACTGGCGGATGTGCGCCTGGATGGAGGACGGTTACCCGGCTCTCGGTTCGTACGAGCCGACAGTCCGCTGACCCCTTGCCGGCGGGCGCTCAGGCTGGAGTGTGCGCGTAGGGGCGGATGTCGATGGGCGAGGGCTCGCCCAGTGCGAGCGCGGCGGCGATCTCGCCGGTGAACGGCCCCGCCGTCAGCCCGTACGCGCCCAGGCCCGTCGCCACCACCACCCGCTCGGTCAGCCGCTCGATGAGCGCCGTGCCCGCCGCGTGCACCGGCCGCAGGCCCACCCTCGTCTCCACCACCCTCGCGCCGTCCAGACCGGGCGCCACCCGCAGGCCCGCCGCCAGCACCTCGTGGATCCCGCCGACGGTGACGCACGGCGAGAAACCGGCGTCCTCCACGGTCGCGCCGACGACCAGCCGCGAGCCGGGGAACCCCAGCAGGTACGGTCCGCTCCGCGGCAGCACGATCGGCCAGGAGGCGGTGTCCACGCCGTCGAGGGCGGCATGCACGATCTGCCCCCGCCTGGGGAACACCGGGAGCTCCACCCCCAGCGCCCGGCACACCTCCCCGCTCCAGGCCCCAGCGGCCACGATCACCGCCTCGGCCGCCACTGGTATCCCGGTCTCCCCGGCGGTGGGGTGGAGGAGCACCGTGCCGCCGGGGGTGAGGGTCGCGGTCCCTGTACGGAGCTCGGTGCCCCGGCGCACGGCGGCGTGGAGGAGGGCGTCACGGACCGCCCGACCGTCCACCCGAGCGGCCCCCGGCACGTGGATCGCGCTCAGACCCGGGCCGAGCGGCGGAAACAGCGCCGACGGAGCCGCCACGTCCGTGATGTCGCCCATTTCCGGCGCATGCGGACGGCGGCGCAGCAGGAGGGCACGCACCGGCTCCAGCTCGGCCGGGTCCTGGGCCACCAGCAGCGCCCCCACCCGGGCGTACCCGATGTCCACGCCCAGCGCCGACACCAGCTCCGGGTAACGGCGCGCGCCCTCACGCGCCAGCGCGTACCAGGCGTCGTCCTCGGCATGGTCCACCCACGGGCACACGATCCCCGCGCCCGCCTCCGTCGCCCGCCCGCTGAAGGCCCCGTCCACCACCGTCACGGACACTCCGCGCCCGCTCAGCCACCAGGCCGCGGCCGCTCCGACGATCCCGCTACCGATCACCGCAACACGCATGCCCCCATGATCGCAGCCAGGGCGCCGGCGCGGCGGCCGGTCAGCCGCCGGCGGACCAGCCGTGCGTCTTCATGAGATGGCTCGCCACGCGGGCGAAGCGGTGACCGTCGAGCACCGCCCCCTCGCGCCTGATGTCGTCCTCGTCCAGGACGAAGACGCGGTCCAGCCGCAGGTAGGACGTCTTGCCGTCGCGCCCCCACACGCCGATCTCCAGCCAGTCGGGGCCGTCGTCGCCCTGGCTGGACAGCATCATGCCGAGCAGCCTGCGCCCGGTGCGGCCCACGACCAGCAGCGGCCGGTCCTTGCCGCGCTCCGGGTCCTCCTCGTAGGGCACCCAGGCCCAGACGATCTCGCCGGGGTCGGCCAGCCCGTCGAGGTCGGGGGAGTAGGACAGCGTCGCGGCCCGGTCGAGCGAGTGGATCTCCCGCACCGCGCCACGGGCGGGCCGGGGGTCCTCAGCTGAATCACGCACGCGTCGGAGCTTACGCCACCGGGCCGTCGTTGATCGAATCCTGTACGGCGGGACCGAGGATGAAGGTCGTCCCCTTGTCCGCGGGCACCTGCATGGCGAGCCCGGTCTCCGCGAGGGCCGCGGCGATCTCCTCATGGTCGCCTGCCCATCCGAGGTAGAGCTCGCCGACCAGGTTGCCACTGGCGTCGAAGGCGGTGTCGTGGCTCTGGGTGTTCCAGAAGACGGCCCGGGGCGACTCCATGTCCTCGGTCCGCTCGGCAACGCGCTGCCAGCATCCCGATGTGGTGGGCCAGAGGGCGGGCTCGGCGACGTAGCCCTTCGCGGCCAGGCGTTCGAAGGCCCGTATGATCCGGCACAGGTCCGAGGTCTCCGTGGTGGCCAGGCAGGTCACGGTGCCCTCGCCCGGTTCCTGGGGGCCGTGGGCCGCTGCCATAAGCCGTTCCATCGCGGCATCGAAGTCGTCCTCTTCCTCCGGCTCGTCCTCAGGGACGCGGACCACGATCCCCTCCCGGGCGAAGAGCGACTGAATCTCCGACGGAAGACCGCCTCTCCAGCGGACGTCGACGTCCCGGTGCTGAGCGCCGTCGGCCGAGAACGCGTCAGTGAAGTCGTCCGGCAGGGTCAGCAGTCCGTATTCGCCGGTCGCGGAAGCGAACTCCTTGCCCGTGACCTGCCGCCACCCCGCCTCGTCGAGCCGGTCGAGGGCCCGGTCGAAGGCGTCGCTGCGCGACTCGGCAGGCGCATGCGCCCTCTCGCGCCTGGCCGCTTCCCGCCGGAGCCGGGCGAGCGCCATCGCCCACCAGCAGTGCGGATGTCTGAACGACTCGGGATCGAGTTCTTCGAGCCCTGCGGCGATCTCCGCGAGCCGGGCTTTGTCGTCTGCGGGCCGCTCCGCCCGGGGCGAGTGCATGTACGCGCCCACCTGGCGAACGAACGCGGCGAAGGCCGTCAGCGTGGTGTTCACGACCTCGAACTGGGGCTCCTCGTCGGCCTCCCCAAGAGAGAGGAGCACAACGACTCCCTCGTTCAGATCGAGGAAGTACAGCATGTCGCCGTCGGGTCCGATTCCGCCCAGGATCAGGGCTCGATTGTCCTCGCCGAGTGGGCGGACGCCGAACAGCCCGAGCGGCCCGTCGGGGATGTCCGTACAGAAGTGCCCGCCCGCGACCCTGGGCAGCCCGGTCTCGGTGAGAAACACGAAGTCGGCCTTGGACAACCCGAGCTCCCTCGCCTTGCCGACTTCCAGGGTGACGACGTCGTCCTCGCTTACGGCCATGAAATTTCCCTTTCAGAGGAGTGGGGTTGTCCGACCGAAAAAGACCGTAGTGACCCGTTATCGCTCGTGTCTGCGGATTACCAGCATCGGTGATCATGGGTAACTCCGGCCGGATCTGGGCGCTGGTCGGCGCTGGCTTCGGCTTCGGCCCTACCTGTCGGCCGACCAGGCGCAGGTCACGCTCGTTCGGCCCGCAGCCGAGGACAGCGGTAGAGAGAGTGGCGCTGGTGTGCGTGCCACGGTGGGCCGGAGCCAAGCGGCGCCGCCATGGCGACGGTCACGACGCGGGCCTCGGCCCAGGAGGGGCGAGCAGGCGGCGTAGCGCCGCGGGAGTGCGGCCGGCGTGGCGGCGGACCGTACGGGTCAGATGGGCCTGATCGGCGAACCCCAGCTCGGCGGCCAGCAGCGCCAGGTTGGCCGCGCCGCCCTCGAGCTGGTCGAGCGCCCGCCCGACCCGCACCCGGTTGCGGTAGTGGGTCAGCGACACGCCGAGCTCCCGAGTGAACGCCCTGCTCAGCTGGTACGGCGAGACGGCCAGCAACTCCGCCAGCGGCAGGAGCCCATCGGCGGCGGGATGCCCCGCGGCGATGGCCTCCTGGGCACCCTCAACGATCACCTGTGACCTCTCGCGCGGCACCGGCAGCGGGGCGAGCTGGCTGAGGGCGGTGGAGACGAGGGGCAGCAGGGCCTCGGCGAGCTCGAAAGCCGGGTCGCCGGTGCGGGCGGCGGTCAGGAAACGGCGATGGGCCAGGTCAAGCCGGGCGTCCACGTAGATCGTCGAACGGGACGGCCGTGTGCTGCCGCCCGCGAGCGTGCGCCACAGGTCCGGCGACACGGACAGGGAGGTGCACACGTCGCCGCCCGCCGGATGCGCGAAGTGCTCCTCCTCGCCCGGCATGCCGAGATAGGCCATCGTCGGATCCACCACGGCGGCCCGCCCGTCGGCCTTGCGGTGGAAGCGGCCGCGGCGCACCAGCACCACCCGGTAGGCGGAGCTCATTTCGGGCCGCGACCACCCGCGGTGGTCGTCGTGGCAGGTCACCGCGTCGAGGGAGAATCCGGACCCGGTGCCGAGACGGACGGCTGAACGCACGTGCGGAACCCTACGCTCCGGCTACGACAATCTCCGCAGCGCAAGGATGTTCAAGACTACGCCGCCCGGCCTGTCCCACCCTGGACCCATGACAACGACCACCATGACGATTTCCTCCGTCATCTTCGACTGCGAAGATCCGGCCACCCTTGCCGACTTCTACGCCAAGGCCACGGGCGGGCGGATCAGCCACAGCGACGACGACTTCGCCACCGTGGAGGGCGGCCCCGTCGGGCTGGCGTTCCAGCGTGTCCCCGGCTACCGGAGTCCGGGCTGGCCTGACGACGCCAAGCACGTCCACCTCGACCTCCAGGTGGCCGACGTAGAGACCGCCGTCAAGGAGCTGGTCCGGCTCGGCGCCGCCGTACCGGAGTTCCAGCCCGGCGGCGCCGACTGGACCGTGCTCACCGACCCCGAAGGTCACCCGTTCTGCGTCGCGGCAGGCGGCTGACCGCGACCCCCGCACCCCGTCATGGCTGAAGCTCATGGGTCAGGGGCTGAGCGCTGTGAAGAATTCCCTGATATCGGCCGCGAGCAGCAGCGGCGCCTGAAGCGCGGCGTAATGTCCGCCGGCGGGGAACTCCGACCAGCGCACCACGTTGTGCGCCACCTCGGCGTAACGCCGCACCGAGCTGTCGCCGGGGAAGACCGCCACGGCCGTCGGCGTCTTGCCCGGCTCGGCGGGCCGCTCCCAGGCTGAGGCGCTCTCGCGATAGAGACGGCCGGAGGAGCCCGCCGTGTCCGTCAGCCAGTAGATCGTCACGTTGGTCAGGATGTCGTCGCGCGACAGGCCGCCGATGTCCTGGCCCCAGGAGGCGTACGCGTCGAGGTTCCAGGCGAGCTGGCCGGTGGGCGAATCGGCCAGGCCGTAGGCGAGGGTCTGCGGCCGGGTGCTCTGGATCATGGCGTACCCGGAGTGGTGGCGGTGCCAGCGCTCCACTCCCTTGGCCCGCTCCGCCTCGGCCTCGGTCAGCCCGGTCATGTCGTCGTTGGGCAACGTCGTGAGCGCGTTCACGTGCACTCCGACGACGTGCTCCGGATCGAGCCTGGCGACCTCGGGGGAGATCAGCGCGCCGAAGTCGCCGCCCTGCGTGCCGTACCGCGGGTAACCGAGCCCGCGCATCAGCTCCGCCCAGGCGGCGGCGATCCGCCGCACGCCCCAGCCGGTCTCCGTCGTCGGCCCCGAGAAGGCGAAGCCGGGGATCGACGGGATGACCAGGTGGAAGTCGCGGCTGAGCGGTTCGATGACGCGGGTGAAGTCGGCGAACGAGCTGGGCCACCCATGCGTCAGCAGCAGCGGCAGCGCGTCCTCGCGCGGGGAACGGATGTGCGCGAAGTGCACGCGTTGCCCGTCGATGACGGTCGTGTACTGCGGCAGAGTGTTCAGCCTGGCCTCGTGCTCGCGCCAGGAATAGCCGTCCAGCCAGTAGTCGGCCAGCTCGCGGACCGCTTCCGGCGGCACCCCGTACGACCAGCCGACCCCCTCCAAAGCGTCGGGCCGGCGAGTACGGCGCAGCCGCTCCACCAGATCGTCCAAGTCGGCCTGCGGGATATCGATGACGAAGGTCTCCATGCCCCCCAAGCTAGACAGCATTGTGGCCAGGATCAGGACACAATGGCCGTGTGTTGGACACCTCCGCCAGGCTGCTCCGTCTGCTGTCCCTGCTGCAGCTCCGCCGCGACTGGCCCAGCGCCGACCTGGCCGAACGGCTCGGCGTCGCGGCCAGGACCGTCCGCCGCGACGTCGAGCGGCTGCGCAGCCTCGGCTACCCGGTCCACTCCACGCCCGGCGTCTCCGGCGGCTACCGGCTGGGCGCGGGCGCCGAGCTGCCGCCGCTGCTGCTGGACGACGACGAGGCGGTGGCCGTCGCGGTGGGCCTGCGCACGGCCGCGGGCGGCACGGTGACGGGCATCGAGGAGACCTCCCTGCGCGCGCTGGCCAAGCTGGAGCAGGTGCTGCCCGCCAGGCTGCGCCACCGGGTCAACGCGCTGCAGACCCACACCGTCCCGATCACCCGCGAGGGCCCGACCGTCGCCTCCGACGTGCTGATCGCCGTGACCGCCGCCTGCCGCGACCACGAGCAGCTCCGCTTCGACTACACCGGCCACGAAGGCGCCGCCACGCAGCGCAGGGCCGAGCCGCTCACGCTGGTCAACTGGTCACGCCGCTGGTACCTGGTCGCCTGGGACGTCGACCGGCAGGACTGGCGCACCTTCCGCGCCGACCGCCTGCGCCTCCGCACGCCGAACGGGCCCCGCTTCACACCGCGCGAGCCGCCGGGCGGCGACGTCGCGGCCTGGGTCGAGCGCCGGCTGGGTCACGAGATGTGGCCGATCCAGGCCCGCGTCCTGCTGCATGCCCCGGCCGACCAGGTCGCGAGCCGTACGTCGTCGGGCGTCGTCGAGCCGGTCGGCGACGACACCTGCGTGCTCACGCTGCGCGGCGACGACCTGCATCTGATCGCCGTGGTCGTGGCCTTCCTCGACCTCGACTTCGAGGTGCTGGAGCCGGTCGAGCTCAAGGAACGGATGCGCGCGCTCGGGCGGCGCCTCACCACCCTCTAGAATCTCATTCTGTGACGTCAGCGTTCTTCACGCGTAAGAGGGGCGAGTTCGTGCCCGCCCCGCACGCCCGCGGCCCCTGGTCGCCCGACATGCTCCACGGCCGCCTGCTCGGCGGCCTGGCGGCCATGGCCGTCGAGCAGGAGCACGGTGAGCCGGACCTGCGGTTCGCCCGGCTCACCGTCGACCTGTTCCGCAACAGCCCGCTGCTGCCGGTCACCGTCGAGACGGCGCTGGTCAGGGACGGGCGCAGGATCCGGGTGGCCGATGTGACGATCCGCACCGACCAGGGCGTGATCGGCCGGGCCAGTGCCGTACTGCTCAGGAAGGGTGAGCAGCCGGACGGCGAGCTGAACGACACGCCCGCGTGGGACGAGCCGCCGCCGTCGGAGCCGCCCGTCACGGGCGGGGCGTGGGAGCCGCCGTTCGAGCTGTGGCGGCTGACCGACTGGAACCAGCCGGGCCCGAACCGGGTCTGGCTGCGCGAGACCCATCCGCTCGTCGACGACGAGCCGCTCACGCCGTTCACCAGGGTGGCGCTCGCGGCTGATTTCGCCAGCCCGCTCAGCAACGCCGACACCGGCGGCCTGCACTTCATCAACGCCGACTACACGCTCACGCTCGGCCGGGTCCCCGAGGGAGAGCTGATCGGGGTGGAGGCGACCGGGCATCTCAGCCACGGCGGCGTCGCCACAGGGCAGTGCACCCTGCACGACGCCGCCGGGCCGATCGGCTTCTGCCTCGTGACCGCCGTGGCCAACCCGGCCACCTTCCGCAGCCGCTGACGAGAGCTGATTACGCGGGGCGCTCGGCGCGGTCGCCGGACCAGTCCGTGTGGTACGCGCCGTCCCGGTCCACCCGGTGGTAGGTGTGCGCGCCGAAGAAGTCGCGCAGCCCCTGGATCAGCGCGGCGGGCAGCCGCTCACGCCGCAGCCCGTCGTAGTAGGCCAGCGCCGAGGAGAAGCCCGGCGTCGGCACGCCGATCTGCACCGCGGTGGTCACCACGCGCCGCCACGACTCCTGCGCCACGTTCACCGCCGCCGCGAACGTCGGGTCGGCCAGCAGCGTCGGCAGCGTGGGGTCGGCGTCATAGGCGGAGCGGATCCGGTCGAGGAAGCGGGCCCTGATGATGCAGCCGCCCCGCCAGATCGTGGCCATGGCGCCCAGCTCCAGGTCCCAGCCGTACTCCTTGGAGGCGGCGGCCATCTGGTCGAAGCCCTGCGCGTAGGCGACGATCTTGGAGGCGTACAGTGCCTGGCGTACGTCCTCGATCAGTTCGCGCCCGCCGACGCCCGACAGCTTCGGCCCTTCCAGCGACGCGGCAGCGGCCCGCTGCTCCGGGTGGCCCGACAGCGCGCGGGCGAACACCGCCTCGGCGATGCCCGTCACCGGAACGCCCAGGTCGAGCGCGCTCTGCACGGTCCAGCGGCCGGTGCCCTTCTGCTCGGCCTGGTCGACCACGATGTCGATGAACGGCTTGCCGGTGGCCACGTCCACCTGGTCGAGCACCTCGGCGGTGATCTCGATCAGGTAGGACTCCAGCTCGCCCTGGTTCCACTCGCGGAACACCTGCGCCAGCTCGGCCGGGGTGGCGCCGAGCGCCTGGCGCAGCAGGTCGTAGGACTCGGCGATGAGCTGCATGTCCGAGTACTCGATGCCGTTGTGCACCATCTTGACGAAATGTCCGGCGCCGTCGGGGCCCACGTGCACCGCGCACGGGACGCCGTCGACCTTGGCCGAGATGTCCTGCAGGATCGGGCCGAGCGCCTCCCACGACTCCTTGGAGCCGCCGGGCATGATGCTCGGGCCGTTCAGCGCGCCCTCCTCGCCGCCGGAGATGCCGGTGCCGACGAAGTGGATCCCCTTGTCGCGCAGCGCCGCCTCGCGCCGCCGGGTGTCGGCGAAGTGCGCGTTGCCGCCGTCGACGATCATGTCGCCCGGCTCCATGAGCTCGGCGAGCTGGTCGATCACCGCGTCGGTGCCCGCGCCCGCCTTCACCATGATGATCGCCCGTCGCGGTCGCTTCAGCGAGGCCACGAAGCCCGCCAGCTCCTCCGACAGTACGAACGTGCCCTCCCCGGCGAACTCCTTGACCAGCTGCTGCGTACGTCCGGCCGAGCGATTGTGCACGGCCACCGCGTAACCGTGCCTCGCCAGGTTCCTCGCCAGGTTCCTGCCCATGACCGCCAGGCCGGTGACACCGATGTCTGCCAAGTCCATATCAAGCTCCTCTGTGGGGGATACGCATGATCCAGCGGTCGAGGTTCGGCTGGATATTCCGATTTTTTCAGTCGCTCTGGCGTACGCCCAGCTCGTCGAGCCGCTGCAGCATATCGGCGGGATCGGAGTAGACGCGGAAGGCACCCGCGCGCTCCAGCTCTTCCCGGCCGTATCCGCCGGACAGCACCCCGATCCCGAGCGCGCCCGCGCGGCGGGCGGCGAGCAGGTCCCAGACGCTGTCACCTACCACCATCGCATGCCGCGCGTCCACGTTCAGCAGCGCAGCCCCCGCCAGGAACAGGTCGGGGTCCGGCTTGGCCCTGCGCACCATGTCGCGGGTGACCATCGGGGTGTCCTCCGGCAGGCCCAGCATGCCCAGCGCCAGCCGGGCCGTACGCGCGTAACCGCTGGTCGCGATCGCCCACGGCACGCCCCGCGAGGACAGTTCGCCCAGCAGCTCGGCGGCGCCCGGCAGCGGGCGGACGGAGTCGATCTGCTCGGTGTAGGCGTCGCCGTGGATCGTCTGCAACTCGTCGATCTGCTCGGCCGTCAGCTTCAGCCCGGTCTCGCGCAGCAGCGCGCTCACGAACAGGCCGCCGCTCATCCCGATGCGGCGGTGGATGCGCCACACCGACAGGTCGATGCCCAGTCCGGACAAGGCCTGCCGCCAGGCGATGACATGCTGGTAGACGCTGTCGATCAAGGTGCCGTCGAGGTCGAAGAGAAACGCCGGGGTGGGTGCGTGCGGGAACTCCGTCATGGCTCCATGACACCATGACCGGCATGAACGTCATCATCGCGGGCGGCCACGGGCAGATCGCGCGGCGGCTCGAACGGTTGCTCGGCGCCGGGTCGGTGGGCCTGGTGCGCAATCCCGCGCACCTGCCCGACGTCGAGGCCACCGGAGCCGCGGCCGTGCTGTGCGACCTGGAACGGGCCGGGATCGAGGAGGTGGCGGAGGTGCTCGGAGGCGCCGACGCCGTCGTGTTCGCCGCGGGCGCCGGCCCCGGCAGCGGCGTCGCCCGCAAGGACACCGTCGACAAGGGCGCCTCCGTCCTGCTGGCCGACGCCGCCGAGCGGGCGGGCGTACGGCGGTTCGTGCAGATCTCCTCGATGGGCGCGGGGCAGCCGCCCAGGCCGGGCGGCGACGAGGTGTGGGCGGCCTACATCCAGGCCAAGACCGAGGCGGAGAACGACCTGCGGCGCCGCGACCTCGACTGGACGATCCTGCGCCCCGGCGGGCTGACCGACGATCCCGGCACGGGCCGGGTGCTGCTGGCGCCCTCGGTACCTCGCGGCACCGTCCCGCGCGACGACGTGGCGGCCGTCATCGTGGCGCTGCTGGCCACCGGCGCGCGGGTCCGGCAGGTGCTGGAACTCGTCTCCGGTGATACGCCGATCGACGAGGCCGTCATGCAAGAGTGAGGGAATGACGGAATACCGCAATCTTGGACGTACCGGTCTCAAAGTCAGTCCTCTGTGTCTCGGCGCGATGATGTTCGGCGGGTTCGGTGAGGAGTCGGCCGACGAATCGGCCCGCATCATCGACCGCGCCCTCGACTCGGGCATCAACTTCATCGACACCGCCGACGTCTACTCGCGGGGGGAGTCGGAGGAGTTCGTCGGCCGGGCCCTGGCCAAGTCGGGCAGGCGTGACGAGGTCGTCCTGGCCACCAAGTGTCACGGCGCCATGGGCGAGGGGCCCAACGAGGCCGGCAACTCGCGGCGCTGGATCTTCCAGGCCGTCGAGAACAGCCTGCGCCGCCTGGGCACCGACTGGATCGATCTCTACCAGATCCACCGCCCCGACCCCGCCACCGACATCGAGGAGACGCTCGGCGCCCTCACCGACCTCGTCCGGCAGGGCAAGGTCCGCTACATCGGCAGCTCCACCTTCCCCGCGCACCGCGTGGTCGAGGCCCAGTGGGCGGCCGAGCGGCGCAACCTCGAACGCTTCGTCTGCGAACAGCCCCCGTACTCGCTGCTCGCCCGCGGCATCGAGGCGAGCCTGCTGCCCACCGTCCAGAAGTACGGCATGGGCGCCATCGTCTGGAGCCCGCTGGCGGGCGGCTGGCTGACCGGCCGCTATCGCAAGGGGCAGGAGCAGCCCGAGAGCCGCAGGGCGGCCCGGCTGCCCGCCCGCTACGACATGAAGCTGGCGGCCAACCAGCGCAAGCTCGACGCCGTCGAACAGCTCGCCCTGCTGGCCGAGGAGGCCGGGCTCACGCTGATCGAACTGTCCCTGGCGTTCACGATCAGGCACCCGGCGGTCACCTCGGCCATCATCGGCCCGCGCACGATGGAACACCTGGAGAGCCAGCTCCCCGCCACCGACGTGCGGCTCAGCGACGACGTGCTGGACAGGATCGACGCCATCGTGGCACCGGGCATCACCATCAACCCCGGCGACGAGGGCTGGCAGCCTCCGGAGCTGTCCGACGCGACACTCCGCCGGCGCCCCTGACCGTCACCGGGACCGCGCGGCGAGCTTCCGGCAGTCCTCCAGGGTGTGCTGGGACAGCTCTTCGCGTACGGACGGCACGCACACCGCCGCCATCGACAGGCTCGTCACCCCCAGCCCCACCAGCACCGGAGCGAGCTGGGGGTCTCCGGCGGCCTCGCCGCAGACGCCGACCGGTTTGCCGGCGGCGCGGCCCGCTTCCGCGCAGGAGGCGATGAGCTTCAGCAGGGCGGGCTGCCACGGGTCCAGGAGGTCGGCCAGGCCGGGGTGCTGACGGTCGGCCGCGAACGTGTACTGGCTGAGGTCGTTGGTGCCGATGCTGAGGAAGTCCACCTCCGTCAGCAGCCGGTCGGCCAGCAGGGCGGCGGCGGGCACCTCGACCATCGCGCCGACCCGCGTCAGACCCCGGGCGCGGGCCCGGCGGGCGAACGCGGCGGCCTCGGCCGGGGTGGTGACCATCGGGGCCATCACCCACGCGTCGGCGCCCGTCGCGCGGGCCGCCTCCGCTATCGCGTCGAGTTGCGTGTCCAGGACGTCCGGCAGCACGCGGTCCACGCGCAGCCCCCTGATGCCGAGCGCCGGGTTCGGCTCCGGGGGCAGGCCGAGGAACGGCAGCGGCTTGTCCGTGCCCGCGTCGAGCGTGCGCACCACGACCATCTCGGCCCGCGCGAACACCTCGGCGTAGGCGGTCACCTGCTCCTCGAACGACGGGGCCTGCTTGCGGTCCAGGAACAGGAACTCGGTCCTGAACAGCCCGACCCCTTCCGCGCCCGGCCGGAGGTCGGCGGCCGAGCCGATGTTGAGCAGCAGCTTGACCGGGTGGTCGTCGGCCGTCCTGCCGGGGCCGCTGCTCTTGGCCAGGCGGTCGCGCTCCTCGCGGTCGTTGCGGCGGAGCTCGGCCACGGCCTCGTCCGTCAGGCCGACGCCGATCTGGCCCGTCTTGCCGTCGACCGAGATGACCGTGCCGTCGGCCAGGGCGGTGATGCCCGCGCAGGCGACCACGGCGGGCAGGCCGCGGCCACGTGCCAGGATCGCGGTGTGGCTGGTCGGGCCGCCCTTCTCGGTCACCAGCGCCACCACGTCCGTGCCCAGCCCTGCTGTGTCGGCGGGGGAGAGGTCGTCGGCCACCAGGACGTATGGGTGGCCGGGGGCGGGGATACCGGGCATGGGCAGGCCCAGGCAGGCGGCGATGGCGCGATGCTTGAGATCGTCCAGGTCGGCGGCGCGTTCGGCGAGGTAGCCGCCCAGCGCGGCCAGTGTGTCGCGGTGGTGGGTGAAGGCGGCGTCGAGCGCGTGCGGAGCGTCCAGACCGCCGCGGACGGCGGCCTCGGCGTCCTCGCGCAGCATCGGGTCGTCGGCGATCATGGCGAGCGCATCGAGAATCTCCGCCGCGTCGCTGCCGCCCGCCGCGTCGTCGCCGCCCGCCGGGGCGGCGTTGCCGTCGCCTCTCGCGGCCCGCGCGGCGGTGGCGGCGCGTTGTCGTAGGTCCGCGGTGACCGACTCCAGCGCCTTCACCACCATCGCGGCCTCCGCGGCCAGGTCGGCGACCTGCCGAGGGCCGGGGAGTACGGGCGGCGGGGCCATGCGCACCACCGGCCCCGCGGCCCGCCCCTGACTCACCCCCAGCCCCGCCAGCCCGGCACTCGGGGTGGTCGGGTGGGTGGGGTCAGCCATCGAGGGCCTCTTCCGCGTCCAGGTCCTGGGCGAGCAGGGCTACCAACGCGTCCAGTGCCGCGTCCGCGTCCGGGGCGTCCGACTCCAGTGTCACCTCGGTGCCCTGGGTGGCGCCGAGCGACAGGACGCCCAGCATGCTGTTCGCGGGGACCGACTTCTCGCCCACCCGGATCCGCACCGGCACCCCCAGCCGTACCGCCTCCTGGACGAACAGCTTCGCGGGCCGCGCGTGCAGACCGCTCGCCGATGCCACCGTCACCGTACGTTGTGCCATCACAAACCCCCCTCAGGGCTCGATCGTGACCTTGATGGCCGCGCCCCGGCTGACGAGGTCGATCCCGTCGAGCACCTGGGAGAGCGGCAGCCGGTGGGTGATCAGGTCCGCCACCGGCACCAGACCCTCCGCGATCAGCTGGAGCGCCTCGGCGTTGTGCGCGGGGCTGGAGCCGTTCGCGCCGACGATGGTCAGCTCGCGGTAGTGCACCAGGTTCGAGTCCAGGGCGATGATCGGGGCGTCCTTGGGCAGGCCGCCGAAGAAGCTGATCCTGGCCTGCCGGGCCGCCATCCGCAGCGCCTGTTCCTGGGCCGCCCCGGACGCCGCCGCGGTGATCACCACGTCGGCGCCGCGGCCACCGGTCAGCTTGAGCACCTGGTCCACCGCGTCGGTGTCGACGACCGCGTCCGGGCGTACCAGATCGGCCGCCATCGCGAGCCGCTCGGCGTTCACGTCGACCAGGAACACCCGCGCGGCCCCCCGTGCCCGGGCCAGCCGCACGTGCAGGCAGCCGATCGGGCCCGCGCCCATGACGACCACGTCGTCGCCCGCGCCGACGCGGGCCAGTGACTGGCCGTTCAGCACGCAGGCGAGCGGCTCGGCCACCGACGCCTCGGCGAACCCGACGCCGGGCGGGATGGCGTTGACGCCGTCCACGGCCCGTACTTTCGCCGGGATCACCATGTACTCGGCGAAACCGCCGTCGTAGTGGTAACCCATCGACTCCTGGTTCGGGCAGACGGTGCGGCGGCCGCGGCGGCACTCCTCGCAGGTGCCGCACGGGATCGCGGCGATCACCTGGACGCGTTCGCCCGTGCCGACGACCTCGCCGGCGATCTCGTGGCCCATCACGCGGGGCGGGCGGATGTGGTGGTGGCCGTGCTTGAAGATCTTCACGTCGGTGCCGCACGTCGAGCAGTTGCGTACCCGGATCTTCAGCTCGCCGGGGCCGGCGACCGGCTCCGGCGCGTCCTCCACGCGGATGTCCCCTGGGGCGTGGAATCGGGCGACTTTCACGTCAGCTCCTTGATCACTTGGCCGACCTCCGTCGCCTCGCGGAGTGTCCTGGCGCGGTCGGGGTCGAGCAGGATGTCGGCGAGCGCCGCGAGCAGCCGCACGTGCCCGTCGTTCTTCGCGGCGATGCCGACGCAGAGGGTGACGGGTTCGCCACCCCAGTCGACGCCGTCCGGGAAGCGCACGACGCAGATCGCGTCGTGCCGGACGACCTCCTTGGCCGCCGCGGTGCCGTGCGGGATGGCCACGCCCTCGCCGACGTACGTGGAGATGGTCTGTTCGCGTTCGAGCATGGCCTCGATGTACGGCTCGGCGACCGCGCCCACGTCCACCAGGGCGCGCCCGCACCTCCTGATCGCGTCGTCCCGGTCGGCCGCGCGCTCGTGCAGGAGTACGGCGCGCGGATCGAGCAGGTCGTCACGCATCGACCGTGCCGCCGTTCTTGATGGTGGCGACCAGCTTCGTCACGGCCGGGTCGCCGAGGAAGATCTGGAACGGCACCAGCACCTTGTCCGGCGCCGAGGCCCGGGCCCTGGCGGCCAGCCCGGAGTGGCAGACCACCACGTCGGCGTCGGCCGGGATCTCGTTCACCGGGGTGTGCTCCACGGAGACGCCGGTGTCCTTGAGCTGCTTGCGTAGCTGGCTGGCGAGCATGACGCTGCTGCCCATGCCCGCGTCGCAGGCCACGATGATCTTGTGAATGTCCTTGCTGTCGATGCTGGCCATGGGTTCACGCCTCCTTGGCGACGGGCTGGGTCTGGGTCTCGCGGTCGTTCTGGCCGCTCTCGTGGGTCTCCTCGATGCGGTCCGCCAGCGGTTCCGGGGCGTCGGCGACGGCCTCCTCCTCCTTCTCGCCGCGGCCGAAGCCGAGCAGGAGCGAGGAGACCGCGAACGACACGGCCGTGGCGACGACGATGCCGGCGATCACGCCGAGCCAGCCGCCCTTCGGCGTCACCGCGATGTAGGCGAAGATGCTGCCCGGCGAAGGCGTCGCCACCAGTCCGGCACCGGTGATCATGAACGTGAACACGCCGGCCGCGCCGCCCGCGATGACCCCGAGGATGAGCCGCGGCTTCATCAGGACGTACGGGAAGTAGATCTCGTGGATCCCGCCGAAGAAGTGGATGATCATCGCGGCGGGCGTGCTCGGGCGCAGCGGGCGCGGGCCGAACAGCAGGAACGCGATGAGCAGGCCGAGCCCGGGGCCCGGGTTCGACTCCAGCATGAACAGGATCGACTTGCCGTGCTTGACGGACTCGGCGACGCCGAGCGGCCCGAGCACGCCGTGGTTGACCGCGTTGTTCAGGAACAGCACCTTGGCCGGCTCGATCAGCACCGAGGCGATGGGCAGCAGGTTGTTGACGATGAGCCACTCGACCGCGTTGCCCGCGGCCGTGGTCACGACGCGGACGATCGGGCCGATGGCCCACACCCCCGCGATGGCCATGACGGCGCCGACGATGCCCGCGGTGAAGTTGTCGACGAGCATCTCGAAGCCGGACTTGGTGCGATCCTCCGTGAACTTGTCCACATATTTCAGGATCAGGGCGGTGAGGGGACCGATGATCATGGCGCCGAGGAACATCGGGATGTCCGAACCCACGATCACCCCCATCGCCGCGACCGCGCCCACCACCGCGCCGCGTTGCCCGTGGACCATCCGGCCGCCGGTGTAGGCGATGAGGATGGGCAGCAGCATCTTGATGATCGGGTCGACCATCGCGGCCAGCGCCGCGTTCGGCAGCCAGCCGGTGGGGATGAACAGCGCGGTGATCAGCCCCCAGGCGATGAACGCGCCGATGTTCGGCATGATCATGCCGGCCAGGTGGCCGCCGATGCGCTGGATGGTGGCCTTGGCCCCGGTCCCGTAGACCGGGGGTGTGTAGGTTTCGGCCATTGGACGTGCTCCTTTGGGGGGTGAGCAAGGTGCCTGGTATGTCGAAGTCAGGTGGGGTCGGCGGAGGCTTCCAGGGGGCGGGTTAAAAGGGGTGGGCCGGTGCGTACGCCGTCGCGGCGGATGTCGGCCGGCCCCGGCATCCGGCTGCCCGGCAGGCAGACCGCCGCCGCGCCCCAGGCCAGCGCCTCGACCAGCGCTTCCTCGCCGGTCGCGCCACCGGCGAGGAAGCCCGCCAGCATGGCGTCCCCGGCCCCGACCGAGCTGCGCGGCTCCGTCACCGTGGCGTGGCCGTACCAGATGCCGTGGTCCTGGACGAGCACCGCGCCGTCGGCGCCGAGGCTGGCCAGGACCGTACGCGCGCCCGCCGCCCGGAGCTTGCCGGCGGCCTCCACCACGTCGCCGACACAGCGGATCGGCATGCCGGTGGCGGCGGCGAGCTCGTCCAGGTTGGGCTTGACGAGGGCGGGGCCGGCGGCGAGCGCGCTGGCCAGCGCCGGGCCGCTGGTGTCGACGGCGACGTGGATGCCCGCCCCGGCGAAGCGGCGGCAGAGCCTGGCGTAGACGTCGGCGGGCACCTCAGGCGGCAGGCTGCCGGAGGCCACCACCCAGTCGGCCTCGTGCGCGGCGGCCAGTACGGTGTCGGCGATCGTGTCGAGCTCACCGGGGGACAGGGCGGTGCCGGGTTCGTTGATCTTGGTGATGGTGCCGTCGGGCTCGGCCAGGGTGACGTTCGAGCGGGTCGTGCCGGTCACCGGGACCGTCACCATGTCGAGCCCTTCGAGGGCGAGCAGGCGGACGAGCTGCCGGCCCTCGTCGCCGCCGAACGGCACCACGGCCCGCGACGCGACCGCGTTGGCGAGCAGGGCTCGGGAGACGTTCACACCCTTGCCGCCGGGGTCCAGGCGGGCGGCGGCGGCCCGGATGACGGCGCCCCGGTCGAGCGAGGCGATCTCGATCGTGCGGTCCAGGCTGGGGTTGAGCGTCAGCGTGAGGATCATGCCCGGACCACCTCCGGTCCGGCCGCGGACAGCTCGGCGGCCAGGGCGAGGTCGAGGCCCGTGTCGGTGATCACCACGTCGATCTCGCTCAGCTCGGCGAAGCTCGCGAGGTAGGTGTTGGTGAACTTGGTGTGATCGGCCAGCAGCACGCTGCGCTCCGCGGCCGTCACCATCGCCCGCTTGATCGCCGCCTCCGCCGGATCCGGCGTGGTCAGGCCCTTGGCGGCCGAGCAGCCGTTCGTCGCCATGAACGCCACGTCCACGTGCAGCTGTGACAGCGGCCGCAGCGCCCAGTCGTCCACGGTGGCCAGTGTCCGGCCGCGCACCCGGCCGCCGAGCATGATGACGCTCAGGTTGGCGCGGCCGGCCAGCACGGTCGCCAGCGGCGGCGAGTTGACCACGACCGTGAGCTCGCGGTCGGTGGGCAGAATCGGCACCAGGCGGCCGGTGGTGGTACCCGCGTCGATGATGACCGAGCCGTCCTCCGGCAGCTCGGCCAGGGCGGCCTTGGCGATGCGCTCCTTCTCCGCGGTCAGCACCTCGTCGCGGGTGGCGAGCGCGGGCTCGAACCCCATCCGCTCCACGGGAATCGCGCCGCCGTGCACCCTGCGCAGCACGCCCGCCCGCTCCAGCGCGGTCAGGTCGCGGCGGATCGTCTCGGTGGTCACGTCGAGCTCGTCGGCCAGGGACACCACGTCGACACGGCCCGCGGTCCGGGCCCTGCGAAGGATCTCCTGCTGCCGCTCCTCGGCGTACATGATGTTGATTCACCGCCGTTTCAGTGTGGTTTCCTCTGTGTTTATACCCGATTCTGTTGGAAGGTCAAGACTCTGGTAGTTATGTCGGATGCGAACCAAGCCCTGGGCCGCCGTCGCGGCAGCCGTACCCCTCGCAGCCGTCTGCGTCGCCGGGCCCTCGGCCTCGGCCGCGTCGTCCGGCCCGCTCACGGCCAAGCCCCCGGCCGTGCCGGCCGGCACCACGGCATCGTGGCTGGTCTACGACCGGCAGGCCGGGAAGTTCGTCGCCACCCGCAACGCGCACCGCAAGTTCCGCTCGGCCTCGGTCGTCAAGATCCTGATCGCCATCGACTACCTGGAGAAGCGCAAGACCGTCCCGGCGAACGACGCTCGGCTGCTCAAGGTCATGCTGCGCTCCAGCGACGATCACGCGGCCACCACGTTCTGGAACCGTGACGGCAAGGGCGCGATCGTCGAGCGGATGGCGCGCCGGCTCGGGCTGTCCGACACCGCGCCGCCGCCCGCGTCCAAGCCCGGGTTCTGGGGTTACACGTCACTGAGCGCGTACGACATCGTGCGTACGTACCGCTACCTGCTCGACACGGCGGCGCCCAGGGTGCGGGACACGATACTCGGGCACCTGCGCAACTCCACGCCGTGCGGCACCGACGGGTTCGACCAGTACTTCGGCATCCCGCGCGCGGTGCCCAGGCCGTGGGCGGTCAAGCAGGGCTGGTCGGGGTTCGGCGACGTCCCGCCCACCAAGTGCGGCACCGGGGCCGCCGTGAACCCGGTCCCGCTGCGGGCCCCCGGGGCCGACCTGTCGATCAGCGGGGTCGCGTCGCGGGCCACCGGGTCTGGCGTGCCTGACCACGGCCGTCCTGTGCTGCACACCACGGGCCTGCTGGGCAAGGACGACCGGTTCATCATGGCCGTGCTCACGGCCCACCCCGCGGGCGGCACCTGGAGCTCCTCCGTCAAGCGCGTCACGCAGCTGACCCAGGGCCTCTACCGGAGCGTGTCCTAGAGGAAGGTGAACATCCGGACGTCTGGCTCCAGCGGCCTGGGCGGGCCGGTGTAGCGGTGCACGCCGACGCCGTAGCGGCCGTCGCTCGCCAGGTCGACCCGCTCGAACCCGTCCTCCTCGAACCACTCGCAGATCACCGGCAGCAGGTCGGGCGCGTGCCGCCCCCTGGTCCAGATCACGGTCGCTCCGGGCGCGCAGAGCTGGGGCAGCGTGGCGACCGTACGCCGGATGTCGGCGTCGCCGATGTTGCCGAAGATCCCGCAGGCGAGAACCAGGTCGGCGGGGACGGCGCCCACATAGGCGTCGGTCAACGCGGCGTCGCCGCACACCACCTCGACGCCGCCGGGCGCGGCGCGCTGGGCGATCCGGGCGTTGCCCTCGTCGAGCTCCACCAGTCTGGCGCGTACGCGGTCCCGGCGGGGGTGGGCGGCCAGCACGGGCAGCAGGTCGCGGCCCTGCCCGGCGCACAGGCTCACCACCCGTTCGGCGCCGGCATCGAGGGCCAGCCGGACGTGGTCGCGGACCACGGCCAGGCGTCTGCCCAGGGAGGAGCCGGGCGTGTCGTAATGGTCGTGCCAGGTAATCCAGTCGCGTTCGGCCACGATCATGATGATGCTTGTCTGATGGGAGATGATTCAACGGCTTTGCGGCGGGTGCTCCGGCAGGCGGGCGGTCCCGAGATCCTCGACGTGCTGGCCGAGCGGCTCTCCGGCGCCGACCTCACCACGCTGCTGCTCGAAGTCATGCGGGTCAGAGCGCGTGCTCTGGCGCCGGCCGACGTGCTGCGCCGCTACACCAGTGACCGGTTCGTGGGGCCGTCCGTGGTGCCGTTCGAGCGTCTGCGCCGGGCCGAGGACGCGGTGCTGTCGGTCGTACCGGCCGAGTTCGAGCTGGTCACGCTGTCACCCGTCGCGCCGCTCGGGGCGCACTCGACGCCGGCCACCGTGGACCAGAACAAGGTGATCAGCACGATCAGGAACACCGAGGTCGCGGCCGACCCGACGAACGCGCTCGCCCTGGAGGCGGCCGTCCGGCGGCGCGACTCGGCCGGTCCGGTCCGGCTGGCCGCCTTGCAGCGCGTGGTGCGGGCGCAGCACTTCGCGGGCGCGTACCCGCATTTCGGGCTGTTCGCGCTGGTGTCAGCCGACCGTGACACCGGGAACCTGGCGTTCGAACGCCGTCACCTGGCCGAGCACCTGCGCCTGCTGACGGACGCCGTCCGGGCCTGCGGCAGCGCCGAGCCGGAGGTCCGCCTCACCGTCCTCGACCCCCGTTTCGCGCCCGTGACGGCCGGGCTGGACACGACGGACGACCCAGGACGGGAGTCCGGGCGCGGCTACTACTCGGGGCTGTGCTTCAAGATCTACGCTGACGGCGTGGAAGTGGGCGACGGAGGCTTCGTCGACTGGACGGCCCGCCTGCTCGGCAACCGCAAGGAGCGCCTGCTGATCAGCGCGCTCGGTATGGACCGGCTGAGCTGATGTAGGCGGCGTAGACCTTCTTCGGGACCGCCAGCCGCCACGCCTCGATGACCAGCTCCGGCATCTCGTCGGCGTCGATGGCGGCCATCCGCGCGACGACCCAGTTGAACCGCATGTCGGACTCGCGCGGCAACTGGAACTTGTCCGGCTCGGCCGCCACCAGGGCGGCCCGTTCCTCCTTGGGGAAGCCGAAGCCCATGAGGGTCTCGTCATGCGAGAAGGCCACGTAGACGATCGAGCCGACGCGGAACTTGACGCGGTCCCTGATGAGATGCTCCGACGAGCGCGGCAGCGTGCTCGCCAGCCGCCGGACGTCCTCCACCGTGATCACACTCCCACGGTAGTGGGTCCGCGCGCCCGCCGCCTCGGACCGTCGCCTTGGCCCGTCGCCTTGGCCCGTCGCCTCAGCGCGCTCGCCGCTTCAGACCGCCGCTTCAGACCGCCGGCGACCCGGAGCGGGCGTGCGGCCGAGCCAGAGTTTCGGAGCCGGACCCGGCGCGCTCCAGCCGGTCGAGGTGGGCGCGGATGCCGTCGGAGGGGGCCTCCTCGTCCTCGGTACGCTCGAGGCAGAGCGCGGTCAGGATGCGCAGGGCCGCACGCCAGCGCCGACGGGCCTTATCGCCCTGGGCCGGTGCCCAGCAGCCGTGTGCGAGGCCGTCGTGGGCCGGTGCCCGGCAGGCGTGGGCGAGGTCGTCGTGGGCTGGTGCCCGGCAGGCGTAGGGGAGGCCCTCATGGGCCGGTGTGCGGCAGCCGGGGAAGAGGCCGTCATGGGTGCGGGTCTGGTCGTCGGGTCGGCTGAGATCCGTCGCCAAGCCCAGGGCCCGTTGGTGGTGGGCGATCGCCTGGCGGGGATCGCCCAGAGCGCCGGCCAGCCGGCCCAGCCCCTGGAGCGCGGTCGTCTGGCCGATCCCCGCCATGCCGTCGATGGCGATGATCACTACCGCCGTCGTCTCCGCCTCGCCGGTCAAAGCGGCCAGATCGCTCGCCCGCCCGACGAACACGGGCACGTCGGCGGGCAACTGCCGCAGGGGTGCGGGGCTTTGACGGTCCTGGTCCGGTACGACCCGCGTGGTCTCCGCCGTGAGGGCGTCGGCGGCCCGGGTCAGCAGGGCCTGTTCCGCGTCGTCCAGTTCCAGCGCCTTCGCCAGGAGCTGGAGGGAGGAGTCGCGGGGCGCGGCGCCGTGCTCCCAGCGGCGTACCGTCCGGGCATTCAGGCCGGCGCGTTCGGCCAACTGCTCCTGCGTCAGCCGCGCCCGCTTCCGCCATGCCCGCAACAGTGCCCCGAACGTGGGCACGTCCTTCGGCACGATCCGCCGCTCTCGACGGGACGCTTGGGCCGCGGACGGCTCCGCCGGCTCAGTCGGCTCCGCCAGCTCGGTCGGCTCGGTCGGCTCGGTCGGTTCGGTCGGTCCGGTTGGTTCGGTCGATCCGGTCGGTCCTGTCGGCTCCGCCAGCTCGGTCGGCTCGGTCGGTCCGGTCGGGGCTTCGCGGCCTTGTCGGACGGCTGCGGCTCGCGAGGCGCCGGAGTGGTCTTCGCTCTGGTAGCGACCGGTGAGCATGGCCTGGTGGAGTCGGCGCAGCTCGGCGTTGGGGCCGATGCCGTGCTCCTCTTTGAGGAGACGGGAAACCGTGCCGTACGCCTCCAGGGCCTCGGCCTGCCGTCCGCTCCGGTAGAGGGCGGTCATCAACTGGGCCCAGAACCGCTCCCGCAAGGGATGCTCGGCGGTCAAGGCCCGCAGTTCCACGGTCAGCTCGGCGGCCTCGCCCAGCTGGGCGTCGAGGTCGATGCGGCGTTCCAGGACCTGAAGGCGTTGCTCGGCGAGGGGCGGGACGTCGATCCGGTGGAGCGTCTCGGATTCGACGTCGGCGCACACCGGGCCGCGCCACAGCCGCAGGGCGTCGTGGAGGAGCCGGCTTCGCGGTGCGGGCGCCTTCGTGTGGTCGGCCGCCCGTATCAGCTCCTGGAATTCGAGCAGATCGAGCTGCTCGGGCCGCAGCCGGGCGACATAGCCGCCCGGCTCGGTCAGGATCAGCGAACCCAGGCCCAGGCTCCGGCGCAGGCGCGCGAGGTTGGTCCGCAGGGCCCGGCGCGGCTGTGTCGGCGGCCGGTGGCCCCACAGCCGTTCGGTGAGGATGTCGAGCGGGACGACCTGGTTGGGCCGGAGCAGGAGCGTCGCGAGCAGAGTCCGGATCTTGCCGCCCGGGACGGAGATCGTCGTCCCGTCGCGATCCACCCGTAAGGGGCCCAGCACCGAGAACCGTACAGCGGTCACAGCACCTGTCTCCAATGTCTCATCGATGCGCACCCGAGCGATGTCCCGCGGCGATTCGCTGCGCGCTGGACCGTTTGGCGGGATCCGCGGCTGTGCGGGCGAATTCGGGCGCGATGTGCTTCCTACTTGAGCAGGTTCAGGCACGGCGAGGAGATTGTCGTCGTCTCGCGGGCGATGCGTGCGGTACGCCTTCCGACGTAGCTCTCCCGATCAGCGGAGGGCGGCCTGTCGGGACCGGTGGGTGTTCGCAGCTTCTGTCGTGTCCCCGGCAAGGAGGAGATGTCGGTCATGACGCCGACTCTGGCCAGCCGGCCGGCGCCTATCGAGACTCTTGGAGTGAAGTGTCCAAAATCTTGGGAGTCTGGTCCGACCGGACTGGGGTGACGCCGCCGTTACGGCGTCTGGTGGCCCGTCGTCGAGCCCAGCCCCACAGGGCGGGACTGCTCGTACGCGGCCAGGACCTGCTTGCGGCGCTTGGCCGGGAGGCGGTCGATGTAGAGGTAGCCGTCGAGGTGGTCCGTCTCGTGCTGGAGGCAGCGGGACAGCATGCCGGTGCCCTCGACGGTGACCGGTGCGCCGTCGGCGTCGAAGCCGTGCACGGTGGCGTGGTCGGGACGGGGGAGCGGAGCGTACTGGCCCAGGACCGACAGGCAGCCCTCTTCGCCCGCGTCGAGGCGCCGTTCGCCCAGTCCGGGCAGGACGAGCGTCGGGTTGACCACGACGCCCTTGTGCCGCTCGCCGTTCTCGTCGGGGCAGTCGTACACGAACACCCGCAGCGGCACACCGATCTGGTTGGCGGCCAGGCCCACGCCCTCGGCCGCGTACATGCTCGCGAACATGTCGTCCACCAGCGCCGCCAGTGCCCCGTCGAACCGGGTGACCGGCTCGCAGGGTGCGTGCAGCACCGGGTCTCCCACCTGAACGATCGGCCGGACCTCTCCCACGACCAGTGCCCTCTCCGGATGCGAAATGTGTCGCGACAAAGTCTATGAGGGTCAACGACATGATCAGTACCAGATTGTGCTCATATAATGAGACATATCTTCTTGCATGGTGAGATTGAGGCTAATGTCGGTCTCATTGACGCGAGACGAAGGAGTTTCGATGGACGCCGTCTACACCCATGGCCATCACGAGTCCGTGCTGCGCTCCCACCGGTGGCGCACCGCCGAGAACTCGGCCGCGTACCTGCTGCCCCACCTCAAGCCGCACATGAAGCTGCTGGACGTGGGCGCCGGGCCCGGCACCATCACGGCCGACCTGGCGGGCCGGGTCGGGCACGTGACGGCGTCCGAGGTGACCGCGGAGGCGCTGGAGCTGACCAGGGCGGGAGTGGGGGCCGCGGGCAACGTGGAGTTCGCCGTCGCCGACGTGCACGCGCTGGAGTATCCCGACGCCACGTTCTGCGTCGTCCACGCCCACCAGGTGCTCCAGCACGTCGGCGACCCCGTACAGGCGCTGCGTGAGATGGGGAGGGTGACCAAGCCGGGCGGACTGGTGGCGGCGCGTGACAGCGACTACGCCTCGTTCGTCTGGTACCCGCTGCTGCCGGAGCTCGACGAGTGGCTGGCGCTGTATCAGCGGGTCGCGCGGAGCAACGGCGGCGAGCCGGACGCCGGGCGGCGCCTGCTGTCGTGGGCCAGGGCCGCGGGCTTCGACGACGTCACCGCCACCTCGTCCACCTGGTGCTTCGCCACGCCGGAAGACCGGGCCTGGTGGGGCGGGATGTGGGCCGACCGGGTCAGGCACTCCGCCCTGGCCGAGCAGGCGCTCGCCACGGGCGCCGCCACGGAGGACGACCTGCGGCGCATCGCCGAGGGCTGGCTGACGTGGGCCGCGGCGGACGACGGCTGGCTGTCGATCACCCACGGCGAGATCCTCTGCCGCGTTTGACGCCCTGAAGGCCAGGCTAAAGGCTGAGGCGCGTCCTGAAGGCCGGAGTTGCGAGCTAAAGGCCGGAAGCGCGGGCTAAGGCGGGAGGTGTCGGCTAAAAGCCGGAGGAGGGTGGACTAGAGGCTCGAGGTGCGGGCCCACTGGGGATCGCGGTAGAGGACCACGTCGGCGCCGTCCAGCAGCTCGTCCGGCGCCGACAGCATGGTGATCTCACCCGCCGCCTGCAGCCGCAGCAGCAGGTCGCGGACCCGTGGTCCCACCGGCAGCCGGCCGGGCGGCAGACCGAGGCCCGATCGGACCGTGTCCGCGATCTCCGACAGGCGGAACGGACCGCCGAACTCCGCCACCACCCCCCGCACCAGGCCCAGGGTGATCACCTGTTCGGCCTCGGCGTGGGCCAGCTCCCAGACGATCTGCTCCTTACGGCGGCCCGTGGCCGCGCAGGCCGTGCAGGAGCGCATCAGGCCGGCCGAGAGGCCGGGCAGGATGCCGGGCGCCAGGCCGGGCAGCACCGGCTGCTCGGCCGAGCCGAGACAGGCGGTGCACTGGTTGGTCTCGGAGGCGTGCAGCTCGGCGGACATGAGGTCGGGCAGGTCGGCGCCGCAGCCGCAGGAGTACGCGCCGAGCGTGCCGAGTCGCGGGGTGATCGGGTGATTCGTCATCTCGGCAGACTCTACCCGCGAGCGTCCATCAGGCCGTGCCGGCGCAGCGCCTTACGGGCCGCCGCCACCACGCGCTCGTCCGGATGGTGGTCGATGAACACCAGCAGCACCCGTTCCGTCCAGGGATGATCACCCAGGGCCAGCAGGGCGATCGTGCTCGCCTGCTCGTCCTTCTCCATGCCCTGGGAGACCGACTTGATGACCTCGGCCGTCTCCCCGCCGAACTCCAGCAGCGCCGCGGCCATGTCCACGAACGCCCACGCGATCTCCTCGGGCGTCGGGGGCCGCTCCTCGCGGCCCAGCCGGGCGGCCACGACGGCGCCCAGCTTCGGCTCGCCGAGCAGCCCGTCGAGCACCCGCGTGCCCTCGTCGCCGAGTCCCGTGGCGAGCAGTTCCACACCGACCGCCCGGCTCAGCGGGCTCGCCTCGGCCAGCGCGGCCGCGATCTCGGCCGCCGCCTCGCCCCGGTCGCGATCGGCCAGCCAGCCGGCAAGCTCCTCGTCGCGTTCCGGCTCGGGGTAGGAGCGCAGGCCGTGCAGCAGCGACCCGGCGTCCTGATCGGCCAGCGCGCCCATGACCGGGATGTCCTGCCCGGTCGCCGTGCCGATCACCTGACCGGCCGCCCAGAGGCCGAGCGGGGTCAGGGTGCGCGGCGGCGCCTGGGATATCAGGCCGAGGTCCGTCAGGGCGGCGGGTACGTCGTCGGTCAGCGGGCCGCCCCCCAGGAAGAGGCGTACCACCTCCATGAACAGCTCCTCGTCGGTGCCCAGCGTGAGGCGGCAGGCGTCCGCCCATACCTGGAGCACCTTGTCGTCGGAGCCGTCACGCAGGACCTCGACCGCGTCCGGCGTGAACGCCGGGCCGATGTCTTCACCGGCTTCGCCGGCCAGCAGGCCGGTCGCCAGGGGAGTCTCGCGTACGGCCGCCACCAGGTCGCCGTCGGACGGCAGCCGGATGGGCGGCTGGAGCGGAAGCGTGTCTTCTTCGTTGGAGCCCACATCCTTATCCTGTCGGATCTCGCACCACATTTGCGATAAAGTCCCGCTGACCGTGAAAAGTCCGGAAGAAGGGAGGCGTTGAGATGGTCCGCGTTTTCCGGGCGCTCCACGCGTCCGCTTCTACTCTTCGGAGGAACCGTGCTTTTCCGCTCCACGGTCGAGACTGACCTCGACCTGCTGCTCGACTGCGCCGTCGACGAGCCCATCAGCTGGGCCGATCCCGACCGGCTGCTCCCCTTCCTCAAGAACGGCCAGTACCACCACGACCGCATCTGGGTCGCGGAACACGACGGCCAGATCCTCGCCCGCGCCGTCTGGTGGGGCTTCCCCGACGGCGACCGACCGCTCGCGCTCGACTGCCTCTGGGTCCACCCGTCGGTGCCCGACCGCGTGGGACTGGCCGCCGAACTGCTGCGACACGCCCATGAGAAGTACGGCGACGCGCCCGCCTATCACGTGTTCGTGGCGAACGGCTGGCGGGACAACCCGGACATAACCGCCGCCATCGCCTGGCGGTGGCAGGCCGGGGCGGGCGCCGGGCTGACCGACGAGCTCGAACGGCTCCGGTACGAATGGACCACCGGCGCGCCGGTGCCGGCGGCGTCGGGCCGACTGGTGTTCCGGGCGGAGGCCGACGACGAGGCGTTCGTCGAGGCGTTCCGCCGCGTGGCCGTCGGCACGCTCGACCACCACACCCAGCAGGCCCTGGCCACGACCGACCCCGAGGCGCAGGCCCGCGAGGACATCGCCGACTACCGGAGCATGCCCGGTGACCGGGACTGGTGGCGCCTGGCGTACACGCCGGACGGCGACCTCGCCGGCGTGGCGCTGCCGTCGGCCAACGGCGGCGGGCCCGTCGTCGCCTACCTCGGCGTGGTGCCCGAGCACCGCGGCCACGGCTACGCCGACGACCTGCTCGGCGAGATCACCCGGACGCACGCCGAACGCGGCGCCGACCGGATCGTGGCCGACACCGACGCCGTGAACGTCCCGATGGCCAGGGCCTTCGAGCGGGCCGGTTACCGGAACTTCGCCGTCAGACTCGTCCTGTCAGCCCCGCCCGCGAACGGCTGACCCGGTCCGGCGTCCTGTCAGCGCCGCCCGCGAACGGCTGACCTGGTCCGGTGTCCCGCTCACGCGGTGGCGAGGCGGGCCCGGACCACCAGGTCGTGCATGGCGTCCCTGACCGTGGCGGCTTCCGGCAGCGGTGAGGAGTCCCTGGCCGCCTCCAGCGAGGCGGTCAGGGAAGCCACGTCGGCCGCCGCGTTGATCGCGGGCGCGCGGCCGTGTTCGGCGTCCCGCTTGGCGGCCACCAGGTCAGGCACGTACGCCGGGACGTACCCGAACAGGTGCGTCAGATCGGCGTCCAGCTCCCCGGTGCGCATCAGGTGGATACCGGTGGCCAGGACCCGGAAGGTGTAGAGCAGCGGCTTGAGCTCCCCGTTCTTCTCGAACAGCCGCCACTGCGTACGCGCGAACCCCAGATAGTGATGGGCGTGGTGCCGCGTCAGGCAGCCGGGCGCCAGCGCCGTCAGCTCCTCGTGCAGCGGGGAGGAGGACACGACCAAGGGAGAGAGGAGTTGCTCCAGGACGTAGCCGTTGCGGTTCAGCAGCAGCCCGCAGAACTTGGCCAGGTCATGCGTGACCAGGTCCACCTCGACGCCGTCGCGCGTCCAGGTCCGGTCGAGGGTCGCCGGGCCGGTACGCAGGCCGACGATCTCACGCAGCGGCAGCACGTGCACGCCCCGCAGGTCCACGTCCGAGTCGGCCGAGGGGAAGCCGTACAGGTGCGCGCCGCTCACCGTGGCGAACACCAGCGGGTACGGCTGCTCGCCGGGGATCTCCGGCAGCCAGGCAGGCAGGTTCACTGTAGGTGGGCCCTCCGTACGGCCGTGAGATACGTTTCGACGGACTCCCGGTCCGGCGCCTCCGGCAGGACGCTCGGCGCCTCGGCCAGGTCGGTGGTCAGCTCGGCCCGCCAGGCGGCCACCTCGGCCCACGCCACCTCGCCCCGCTTGATCGCCAGCAGCCGGTCGCGGTAGGCGCCCATCTGGACCAGGGGCTCGCCGTGGCGTACCAGATGCAGGCCGCTCAGCAGCAGCCTGATCATGTGCATCGCCTGCTTCCACTTCGGCGCGGCCGGGTCCAGGCGGCGGAACTGGGCGTCGGCGTAACCGCTGAACGTCTCGTGCGCCCGCCGCGACAGGAACGCCTCGCGCAGGCCGCGCAGCCGCTCGCCCTCCGGCGTGAGCACCTCCGTGAGGGGTGACCACAGGCACTCCAGGACCGTGGGGTTCGCGTCGAGGGCGAGGCCGCAGAACCGCTCGACCTCCCACGAGAACTGCTCAGGCAGCGGCCCGTCGCGGTGCGTCACCGGCTTGGTCAGCCGCCAGAACTCCTCCGTCGGCGCCACGAACACGCCGCGCCGGTCGGTGTCGGAGTCGCCGGTATCCAGACCGTAGGCCCGCGACCCCACCACCACCGAAAGGATCAGATCATCGCTCACGCGGACACTTTCCCAGGATCGGGCGACAGTTCGCTCAGCAGGTCGGCCGCTCCGAGCGGACGCACGTCGCCGAGGCCGTCCGGGTGCAGCGCGTACGTCGGACAGCCGCTGGGGAGGGGCACGTCGCCGTGGATGAGCATGGCCAGCTCCACCTCGTCGAACGACGCGGGTGCCGCGGGGGCGTCCGCGCGGGCGATCAGGCGGGCGGCGAACGCGGCCGCGTCCTCGCCGGGGCGCCGCTCGTAGCGGACCAGCGAGCCGTCGCGGCGCCGCACCAGCACCTCGGCCGCCCGCGCGGCGGCGTGCCAGCAGCCCACCTCCCACAGCGTCACCCGGTGCGTGAACGCCTGCTCCAGCGCCGCGCCCAGCAGGCCCAGCTCGTCGCTGCTGCCGTCCACGCTGTGCCCGTAACCGACGGCGGACAAGTTGAGGTCCGCCCACCGCATCGTCCGCGTCCACAGGTCGGCCACCAGCGGGACCAGGATCTTGGCCTGCCCCATCAGGTCGAAGCGCTGCCGCACGGCCAGCGGGTCGAACAGCCCCTCCGGCTGCTCCATGAACCCGGCGAACCCGCGTACCAGCTCCTCGAACGGCACGTCGTTGTAGCTGAACACGACCGGCACCAGGTAGCGGCCGCGCAACGCCCGTACGTGCACGTCGATGAACTCCGACGCCCCCAGCGGCTCGGGCGCCGACGTCAGGTCGCCGGAGTGCGTGACGGCCTTGCCCAGCGTCAGGTTCGTGTAGTCGCACAACCCGACGAACTCCCAGCGCTCGTCGAAGACCGCCACCGACAGGTCGAGGTCCACCCTGGCGTCCTTCGGCTCGGCCCAGTGGAGGAAGAACCGGAGCCGGTCGCCGCCGGGGATGGGCTGGGTGCTGCCGCGCGGCAGCCGTACCAGTGCCTTGACCGCCGTCCGCTCGGACGTCGGCGCGATCAGGTCGGCCAGCCCCTCGTCCAGCAGCACCCGGCGCAGCGCGGGCAGCTCGCCGGTGCGGCGCAGCAGTTCGGCGGCCAGCGTCCGCTCGGCCGTCAGCACGACCTCGTCCGGCAGCGGCGGCCGGTCGTCGGGCCGGGTGTGGAAGCGCGCCGTGCCACCGCGCGGCAGGAACAACCGCAGCCCGCCTGGCGGCGTGCGCAGCTGCCCCAGCGTGGCGATCAGCACCCCGGGCGCGACCTGCGCCGCCACCCGCGCCAACCCGCCCGCCTCGATCGGATCGCCACCGGGCACCACGGACTCCCGCAGGCCCGGGTCGGCGGGGGCCATGGTCTCCGTCAGGCCCGGGTCGGCGGGGAGCATGGTCTCCAGCAAGTCCGGGGAGAGGCGGAGCAGGTGCGACAGCCGCCGCATCAGCTCGCCGGGCCGGTGGGCCAGCAGGTCGGCCGCGTCGGAGTGGCGGCCGTCGGCCAGGGCCGTCTCCACGCGGCCGGCGAACGACGTCGCCCGCACCCGCCCGTCACACACCCGCAGCCCCGGCCGACGCGCGGCCCGCTCCAGCAGGGTCCGGCCGAACGCCGTCTCCGGGTCGAGCCGGGTGCCGCGCAGCGCGGCGAACGCCAGCGCGGCGTCCGGGTAGCGGGCGTGGTGCTCGTGCGGGTGCAGCACCTCGGCCATGCGCTTCCACTGCTCGCCGTACCGGAACAGGTCCTCGATCGCGTACGGCATCGCGTCCAGGCACGACAGCAGGATCCGGCGGACGGCGCGCGGCAGCGACACGCGGCGCCGCGGACGGATCCGCAGCCCGGGGTCGGCGTCCATCAGCACGTACAGCAGGCGCAGCACGTCCGTGGCCGTCTCCAGATGGCTCCGCAGCAGCTCGGGGGCGCCGCGACGGAGGGCCACGGCGAGCACGACGGCCCGCGTCTCCTTGACCGGGATGGTCTCCGGCAGCCACCCGCCCGACGCCGGCCAGAACTCCTCCAGCAGCGCCTCCAGGTCGGCCCGGTCCTCCGGCGGCAGGGGAGTGCGGCGGTTCATCAGGTCCACGGCCAGGTCACGGCAGCTCGCGGCGGGATCGTCAGCGAGACGCAGCAGACCGGTCGCCGTGACGGCGTCGCGATCGACGATCGCCGGCCCCTCCGACGGGAGCAGGAACGGGTCGTCCAGGTCGATGCGGCGGTGGCAGATGGGGCAGGCGCTGAAGTCGGCCCCGTCCCAGCACGAACGGCACACCAGGTGCGCGCACGGCGACACGGCGTGGACGCTGCCGACCTTCCCGCACAGGACGCACGGCCGGTGCGGCTCCTGCAGCAGCAGGGAGAACACCCGCCGCACGAAGAAGTCACGGGTGTCGGCGGGCACGGTGTCCGGAAATTTCCGGAAAAGGGGTACGTGCGTGACGGCCGCGCCCACCTCGGACCGCAGGAGGTGCAGCAGCCGCCGCCCGGCCCGCGTCAGCTCCGCCATGGACAGCGCTGCCAGCGCCCGATACAGGTCCGCCGACAGCAGGAAGCCGAGCTGCAGCAGCTCGAACTCCAGCGCCGCCACCCCGGACGGCACGTCGGCCCGCCTCATGGTCAGGCGCTTGGGCAGCTTGCCGACGGGTTCGGGCGTGCGCGGATCGGCGGCCAGCAGCGCGGGCGCGACCAGCCGCGTACGGCGGAGCAGGATCTCACCGGAACCGTTCATCAAGCCAACCCCCAGAAACTGATGAGAGGTCGCGCGGTGACACCGCGCGACCTCTTTGAGGTGGAGAGCAGGCACGCTAGAGATCTTTTTTAAGAAGAGGAGAAGGAAGCACACCCAAAGAGCCACCCTGGTGAATCACCGTACCGGGATGAATCAAGAAATGTCCCCCGATTTCCCGGTCCAGTAGGGCCCGGCATGCGCGAGAGCCGCTGCGATGGATAGGGTCTCCGGATCTGACCAGGAGAGAAAGGGCCGACCGGTGACCATGCGGAGCTGGCTGCTACACGGGCTGCAGCCGACGTCCGGGATGCACGACGAACATCCCGGCAAGCGTCACTCCTGGTGGCAGGTCATGTGCCTCACAGGTGTCGACTACTTCTCCACCCTCGGATACCAGCCGGGCATCGCCGCGCTGGCGGCGGGCGCGCTGTCGCCGATCGCCACACTCATGCTGGTGGCGCTGACGCTGTTCGGCGCGCTGCCCACCTACCGCGTGGTGGCGGCCGAGAGCCCCAACGGCATGGGCTCCATCGCCATGCTCGAACGGCTGCTGCCGAGCTGGTGGGGCAAGCTGCTGGTGCTGGTGCTGCTCGGGTTCGTGGCGACGGCGTTCATCTTCACGATCACGCTGTCGGCCTCCGACGCGACCGCCCACATCCTGCAGAACCCGTTCTTCCCGGACGCGCTCGCCGGCCAGCAGGTGCCCATCACGCTGCTGCTCATCGCCGCGCTCGGCGCGATCTTCCTGCGCGGGTTCAGCGAGGCCATCGGCCTGGCCATCGCGTTGGTGGCCGTCTATCTGGCACTGAACGTGGTCGTCGTCGGCACCGCCGTCGCCCAGGTGATGTCCCACCCTGAGCTGGTGGGCGACTGGCAGGACGCCCTCACCGCCGGGCACTCCAGCCCCCTGGCGATGATCGCGCTGTCCGCCGTCGCGCTGCCCAAGCTGGCGCTCGGCATGTCCGGGTTCGAGACGGGCGTCGCCGTGATGCCGCAGATCGAGGGCGATCTCGAACAACGCGTCAAGGGCGCCAAGCGGCTGCTCACCACGGCCGCGTTGATCATGAGCGTGTTCCTGATCTTCAGCGGGTTCGCGACGGCCGTGCTGATCCCGCACAAGGAGTTCGAGGAGGGCGGGCAGGCGGCCGGGCGGGCCCTGGCGTACCTGGCGCATCACTACCTGGGCGACTGGTTCGGCACCCTCTACGACATCAGCACCATCGCCATCCTCTGGTTCGCCGGCGCGTCGGCGCTGACGGGCCTGCTCAACATCGTGCCGCGCTACCTGCCCCGCTACGGCATGGCCCCCGACTGGGCGCGGGCCGTACGACCGCTGGTGCTGGTGTTCACCGCGATCTCGTTCGCCATCACCATCCTGTTCGGCGCGAACGTCGAGTCGCAGGGCGGCGCCTACGCCACCGGCGTGCTCGCGTTGATCCTGTCGGCCGCGGTCGCCGTCACCATCTCGGTCGCGCGCGCCGGGCGGCGGGGCGCGGCGGCTGCGTTCGGCCTCATCTCGGTCATCCTCGCCTACACCTTCGCCGCCAACGTGATCGAACGCCCCGACGGCCTGTCGATCGCGCTGTTCTTCGTCGTCGCGATCATCGTGACCTCGATCATCTCCCGCGCCACGCGCTCCACCGAGCTGCGGGTGACGGGGGTGACGCTCGACAAGGAGGCCAAGCGGCTCATCGACGCGCTGCCGCCGGGCGACCTGCGCATCATCGCCAACGAGCCCGACGCGCGCGACGAGGCCGAGTACGCCGAGAAGGACCGCGAGACGCGCGAGTACCACCACCTGCCCGACGACGAGCCGATGCTGTTCCTGGAGGTCACGCTCGGCGACACCTCGGAGTTCGAGTCCGAGGTGGCCGTGCGGGGCGAGGAGCGTCACGGGTACGGGGTGCTGACCGCGCGGAGCGCGGCGGTGGCCAACACGATCGCCGCCATCCTGCTGCATCTGCGCGACACGACCGGCCGCCGTCCCCATGTGTACTTCCACTGGGCGGAGGGCAACCCGGTCTGGGCGCTGCTGAGATACCTGCTGTTCGGCGGGGGAGACGTGCCGCCGCTCACGCGTGAGGTCCTGCGCGTCGCCGAGCCGGAGCCCGGCCGCCGGCCCGCGGTGCATGTCGGGTAGTCGATGGGCTTGCGCCTGGGGGTGAGGCGCTGATCTGATCGGAATATGAGTGCTTATGATGCGGTCTACCAGCGCAGCATCGTGGAGCCCGAGGCGTTCTGGGGGGAGGCCGCCCAGGGCGTCGAGTGGGATGTGGCCCCTGCGACCGTGTTCGACGACGGGCGCTGGTTCGTCGACGGGCGGCTGAACACCTGTCACAACGCCGTCGATCGGCACGTGGCCACCGGGCGGGGTGAGCAGACCGCGTTGATCTACGACAGCCCGGTGACCGGGGTCGTGCGGCGCTACAGCTACGCCGAGCTGCTCGAGTCCGTGGCCCGGACCGCCGGGATGCTGTGCGATCTCGGCGTGGTCGCCGGGGACACCGTGGTGATCTACATGCCGATGGTGCCCGAGGCGGTGATCGGGATGCTGGCCTGCGCCCGGCTCGGCGCCGTGCACTCCGTGGTGTTCGGCGGGTTCGCCGCCAACGAGCTGGCCGTACGGATCGATCACGCCAGGCCCAAGGTGGTGCTCTCCGCCTCCTGCGGGATCGAGCCGACCCGGATCGTGCCGTACAAGCCGCTGCTCGACGCCGCCCTCGAGCAGGCCGGGCACCGGCCGGCGCGCTGCGTGATCCTTCAGCGGCCCGAGGCGCCCGCCGACCTCGTCGAGGGGCGGGATCTGGACTGGGCCGAGGCCGTGCGCGACGCGGCGCCGGCCGGGTGCGTGAGCGTGGCCGCCACCGATCCGCTCTACATCCTCTACACCTCCGGCACCACCGGCGTGCCCAAGGGGGTCGTGCGGGACAACGGCGGGCATGCCGTCGCGCTGCACTGGAGCATGTCCCACGTCTATGGCGCGGCGCCCGGCGAGGTCTACTGGGCGGCCTCCGACGTGGGGTGGGTGGTCGGCCACTCCTACATCGTCTACGCGCCGCTGCTGGCCGGGTGCACGACCGTGCTGTACGAGGGGAAGCCGGTCGGGACACCCGATCCGGGGGCGTTCTGGCGGGTCGTGGCCACGCACGGGGTACGGACGCTGTTCACCGCGCCGACCGCCCTCCGAGCCATCAAAAAAGACGACCCATCCGGAAATTTCGCGCAAAAATGGGATTTGTCGGGACTGCGGTACCTGTTCATGGCCGGGGAGCGGCTCGACCCCGACACCTACCACTGGGCGTCCGACCTGCTCGGGATCCCGGTCATCGACCACTGGTGGCAGACCGAGACCGGCTGGCCGATCGCGGCCAACTGCGTCGGCATCGAGCCGCTGCCGATCAAGCCGGGCTCGCCGACCAGGCCCGTACCCGGATGGGACGTGCGCGTGCTGGACCCGGCGGGCGAGGAGTGCCCGCCCGGCGTGGAGGGCGCGGTGGCGATCAGGCTGCCCCTGCCGCCCGGCGCGCTGCCGACGCTCTATCGCGACGACGCCCGCTTCGCCGAGTCGTACCTGTCGCGCTATCCCGGCCACTACCTGACCGGCGACGGCGGCTTCCTCGACGATGACGGCTACCTGTTCGTCATGGGGCGCATCGACGACGTCATCAACGTCGCCGGCCACCGGCTGTCCACGGGCGCGATGGAGGAGGTCATCGCGGCCCACCCGGACGTGGCCGAGTGCGCGGTGATCGGCGTCGACGACGAGCTGAAGGGCCAGCTCCCGCTCGGCTTCGTGGTGCTCAAGGCAGGCGCCGACCGTGACCCCGCCGACGTCGAGCGCGAGCTGTCGGCCATGGTCCGCGACCGCATCGGCCCGGTCGCCGCCTTCCGCCGCGCCGTGGTCGTGGGCCGCCTGCCCAAGACCCGGTCCGGCAAGATCCTGCGCGCCACCATGCGGGACATCGCGGCCGGACGCGACTACCGTGCGCCTTCCACGATCGAGGACCCGGCGGCCCTGACGGAGATCGCCGACGCTCTCTGAGCACGATCCGGTTAAACCCTCCCTGAGGGCGATGGAACGCGACATGATGGGAATTCCCACGCTCTTCGGAGACCGTGATGACGGAGACCCTGAGCTACGCCGACGCGTTGAAGATCCTCGGCTGCAAGGACAGCAGGCTCGTCAAGGTGGTCGACTTCGCCGCGACCGCCGCCCTGACCGGATGGGCGCTGGCCGGCGGCGCCGACCTGGCGCTGGGCCTGCGCGATCTGCAGGAAGACGCCGTCCGCTACGGCAACGACGTGGTGCGGCGCGTGCCCGAGTGGCGCAGCGGCGCCGGCCGGTTCGCCCGAACCCAGCGGCTGGCCGCCGTCCACGCCGTGGTGATCGTCTCGGCCTATTTCGAGGCGCTCGGCCAGGCCGGTCTGCCGTTCGGGCTGGACCGGCTCGACCGGGACCGCGCGGGCGGCGGCACCCGCGCGGCGGCGTTCGCCGAACTGGTGGCGAAGTTACTCACCGAGCCGCTGCCCAGGCCGGAGCCGCACCGCCCCTACGCCGAGACCCGCGAGGCCGTCGAACACCACTACCGGCGGATGTCGGAGGCCGTGGCGGTGTACGTGCGGGAGGTGGCGGTGTGGGACGAGCTCTCGGCCGACGAACGCGTCCGCGTCCCCGTGCTGCTCGTGGAGGGGCCGTCGGCGCACGCCCTGCGGATCTACGACGAGGACTACCGTTCGCTCACCCTCGACAGCCCCGAGTTCCGGATGTGGAGCCTGGTCACCGAGACGCAGACCTTCGCCCCGGGACTGTCGCGCGTGGCGCGGCTGCTGGCGGAGCTGGCGCCGCCCCGCGTGGGCGACCGGCCTATGATCCACCTGGTCCGGCTGGCCGCCGCCGCGCTCGACCAGTCGCTCATGGCCGTCGGCAGGGCGCCGGACGACGTCACGCTGCCGCTGCTCGGCGAGGGGTACATCAGTCCCCGGTGCAAGGTCGCGGAGATGACGGGCGAGTGCGCGCCGGCCGTGAAGAGCTGGTGGAAGAGCCGGCTGGAGCTGGCCGACGCGGAGGCGTTCCTGGTGGGGCACCTCACCTCGCCGCACGCCACCCAGGCGCCCCTGGTCGTGCTGGGCGAGCCGGGGTCGGGCAAGACCAAGCTGACCGAGGTGCTCGCGGCCCGGCTGGCCGCCTCGGAGTTCCTGCCGATCAAGGTGGAGCTGCGCGACGTCGCCGCCGAGTCGTCCGTGATCTCGCAGATCGAGCAGGGCATTTCCCCCGTACTCCCAGAGAAGGTGAAATATCAGGACCTGGTGGAGGCGGCGGACGGGATGCTGCCCGTCGTCATGCTCGACGGATTCGACGAGCTGCTCCAGGCCGCCGACACCAACCGCTACGACTACCTGGAACAGGTCCAGGAGTTCCAGGACGAGCAGTCCAGGCTCGGCCGGCCCGTCGCGGTGATCGTGACCAGCCGGACCGTCGTGGCCGACCGGGTCAGGTTCCCCCAGGGCGTGCTCACGATCGAGCTCCAGCCGTTCGAGAAGGAGCAGGTCCGCCAGTGGCTGGAGATCTGGGCCGAGACCAACCGCCCCGTCCTGTCCAGGCGCGGCAGGACACCGCTGCCCGCCGACGTCGCGCTGGCCCAGGGCGAACTGGCCAGGCAGCCGCTGCTCCTGCTGCTGCTGGCCATCCACGACGCCGCCGACAACGCGTTGCAGCGCGACGAGGCGGTCCCCGGCCGCGGCCGGCTCTACGAGTCGCTGATCAGGGGTGTCGCGGACCGCGAGATCGTCAAGAACCCCGAGGCGCGGGCGCTGCCTGCCGCCCGCCGGCACGGGCTGGTGGACCGGGAGCTGGTACGGCTCGGGACCGTGGCGCTGTCGATGTTCGTGCGCGGCCGGGCGGTGGTCTCGGAGGCCGCCCTCGACCGGGACCTGCCCGCCCTGTGCGGGGCGCCGGGCGACGAGCGGCAGGACGAGGGCGGCTGGGCGCGGCGGGCGACCGAGCGGTTCTTCTTCGTGCATGCCGACGACACGGGTCATTACGAGTTCCTGCACGCCACGTTCGGCGAGTTCCTGGTGGCCTGGCTGGCCGTGTACGCGCTGCGTGACCTGGTCAGGAGGCACGGCCGCGACGAGGATCTGGCCGGCCAGCTGGTGGACGACGACCTGCTCTACGCCGTCACGTCGTTCTCCTGCCTGGCCGAGCGGGGGCCGACGGTCGGCTTCGCCATGGAGCTGCTGGGCGCGCTGCCGGCCGAGATCCGGGCCAGGAGCGTGACGCTGCTCAGCGCGCTGCTGCGCGAGTCGCTCCATGAGCGCCCGCGCCGCTCCTTCCTCGCCTTCCGCCCGGTGCGGCATCCCGTGCCGCGCCGCCTGGCCGCCTATTCGGCCAACCTCACCCTCCTGGTGGTGGCCGCGTCGGACAAACCGGTCAGCGTCTCGGAGCTGCTCCACGACTCGGGGGACTTCGCCCGGTGGAGCTCGTACGCGCATCTGTGGAAGAGCCAGCTCGGCGGGGAGGGCTGGACCGGCCTCATCGGCGCCCTGCCCGCGCGCAGGGTGGTGGACGGCGGCAGGCGGGACATCCGGCTCGGCGGGAGCGCCGAGTCGTGGGAGTTCGAGGGCGCGGGCTGGTGGTTCGGCCGGGCCAAGCCCGTGGCGCGCACCAGGACGCTGGGCCGCTACAGGTCCTACGCCCTGGAGGAACGGCCCTACCTGCTCAACGTCGACGCCGACCTGCTGACCGACTCGCTGCACGCCGACGACGAGGCGCACCCGAGCCTGGTCGTCGTGCAGCGGACGTCCGGGCAGGTGGTGAGCTGCACCCGCCTGGTCGAGGAGGTGCTGATGAACCGCCCGTCGAGCGCCGAGGCGCGCGTCGCGCTCTACGCCGACGCGATCGCCGCGGTCAGCGCCTTCCAGACGCTCAGGAGCCGGCGGCTGCTCGACCTGGTGCTGCGGGCCCTCACCCTGGAGGGCCCGGCCATGCCCTTCCAGGACCGGGCCGGGATCCTCGGCGGGCTGGCCGCGGACGGCGTCGATCCGGCGCTGTGGCGGCCGGTGCTGGAGTCGATGTTCTTCGAGCGGTCCGACAGTTGGGAGATCCTCCTGCGGGCGGGCGTCCCGGAAGCGGTCATGCGCGAGGTGCGTACGCCCTAGAAACGGCTCCTAGGCGGCCGATCGGTCCACCGGCAGCTCGATCGTGATCGTCAGGCCGCCCTCGTCGCGCGGCCGGGCGACGACCGTGCCGCGGTGGGCCTCGGTGATGACGCGCACGATCGACAGGCCGAGGCCGCTGCCCCGGTCGGAGCGCAGCCGGTCACCGTGCAGCCGCCGGAACGGCTCGAAGATCGTCTCGATCTCGTACGGCGGCACGTGCAGACCGGTGTTGGCCACGACCAGCTCCACCCGCTCGGCGCGTCGCCTGGTCGTCACCCACACCTCGCCCTTGGGCTGGTTGTGCCTGATCGCGTTCTCCACCAGGTTCTGGACGAGCCGCTCCACCAGCACCGCCTCGCCGGTCGTCGGCGCGTAGTCCAGCAGCCGGTGGATCGTCACCTCCCGCCCGGCCGCCTCCTCCGCCGCCTGGTCCAGCACGTGCTCGGCCACGTCCGTCAGGTCGAACGGGCGCCGGTCCAGCACCGCCTGCTCGCCTTCGGCCAGCGCCAGCAGGCCGTCGATGAGCCGCTCGTTGCGGGCGTTGACCAGCAGCAGCGACTCACCGAGCCGCTTGACGTCGTCGGTCGCGTCGGGCCGCCGCACCGCCACGTCGACCAGCGTCCTGTTGATGGTCAGCGGGGTGCGCAGCTCGTGGGAGGCGTTGGCGACGAAGCGCCGCTGGCTGTCGAAGGAGCGGGCGAGCCGGCCGAGCATGGTGTCGAAGATGCCGGTCAGCTCCTTGAGCTCGTCGCTCGGCCCCTCGTAGTCGATCCGGCCGGTCAGGTCGTGGCTCTGGGCGACCCGGCGCGCGGTCTCGGTGACCGACTTGACCGGTTTCAGCACCCACCCGGCCCCGCGCCAGCCCAGGGCGAACGCGGCGGCGGTGGCCCCCAGCACCGCGAGTGCGCCGATGGTGCGCACGCTGGACAGGGTGTCGCGCTGGTAGACGGTGCGGACCTGGAGCACCCGGGCTCGCGCGACCTCGTAGTAGTCGTCGTACCTGCTGAACCCCCGAAAGTCCACGGTGAAGTTCTGAGGGGTGATGAGGTCGGCGCGGTACTCGAGGTTCTGCCGCACGATGAAGTAGACGCCCGTCAGCAGCAGGCCGCCGAGAACGAAGAACACCCCAGCACAGGCCAGGGCGAAGCGGAGACGGACGCTCATACGATGCGATACCCCGATCCCGGCACGGTCTCGATGACCTGCGGGTCGCCGAGCTTCTTGCGCAGCTTCATCATCGTGGTCCGCACCGTGTTCGTGAACGGGTCGATGTGCTCGTCCCACACCTTCTCCAGCAGCTCCTCGGCCGAGACCACCGCGCCCTGTGCCCGCAGCAACTCGGCCAGCACCCCGAACTCCTTACGCGCCAGCGGCACGTACCGGCCCTCGCGGAACACCTGCCGGTGCGCCCAGTCCAGCCGCACCCCGGCGCGTTCCAGCATCGGCGGGTCGGCCCGCCTGGCCCGGCGGCCGAGCGCGTGCACCCGCGCCACCAGCTCCTCGAACGCGAACGGCTTGGTCAGGTAGTCGTCGGCCCCCAGCGACAGCCCCGACACCCTCGACCGCACGTCCCCGGCGGCGGTCAGCATCAGGACCCTGACCGGCCACCCCCGCTCGACCACCGCCCGGCACACCTCGTCGCCGTGCACCAGCGGCATGTCCCGGTCCAGGATCAGCACGTCGTAGTCGTGCACGCCGAGCCGTTCCAGCGCCCCGTCGCCGTCGTAGGCCACATCGACGGCCAGCGCCTCCCCCCGCAGCCCCTCGGCGATCGAGTCGGCCAGCATGCGCTCGTCCTCCGCGACCAGCACCCGCAATGTCGCCCCCTGTGAAGATCCCCGGTGAAGATCGAAAGTCCCGACAGTCTGCTCCAGCCGGCATAACGCGGACATAACCACTTTTGGTGACGCTCAGGTTAGCGCCGACTCGGTGGACTTCCCTCCCTACGGCCGGGAATCGCCCGGCCTCTCACGGGGGAGAGATGTCATGGTTGCCGCTCTTGTGGCGCCCACGCGGCCCCGCCTGGCCGATCCCGTCCTGGGGAGGACGGGTCACCGCCTGTTCGGGATCGTCCTGGCGCTGGCCGCGGCGCTGCGCGTGCTGGTCATGCTCGGCTACGACACCGCGCAGGTCTACTGGTACGACTCGTTCACCTACCTGAACACGGCCGTGCACATGCGGCCACAGGGGGCCTTCCACCCGGCGGGCTACTCGTGGTTCCTGTGGCTGCTGCGCCCCTTCCACAGCGTCGAGCTGGTCGTCGGCGTGCAGCACGCGATGGGCCTGGGCGTCGGCGTGCTGATCTACGCGCTGCTGCGCCGCTGGTCGTTACCCGGCTGGGGGGCCACGCTGGCCGCGGTGCCGATGCTGTTCGACCCGGCGTTCCTGCGCCTGGAGCACGCCGTGCTCTCGGACCTGCAGGTGATCTTCCTCGTCATGGCAGCGCTCACGGTGCTGATGTGGCGCCGCGAGGTGTCGCCCCGGGCCGCCGCGTTCGCCGGGGCGCTGCTCGCGCTGGCCGGACTGACCCGCACGGCCGCGGTGCCGCTGCTCGGCCTGGCCGCGCTCTACCTGCTGCTGCGCCGCACCCCATGGCGCCGCGTCGCCGCCCTGGTGCTCGCCGGGGCGTTGCCGCTGCTCGCCTACGCGGGCTGGTACGCCCAGTATCACGGCAGGTTCGCGCTGAGCGGCGGCGACGGCGTCGCCCTCTGGGCCCGCACGATGACGTTCGCCGACTGCTCGATCATCAAACCGCCCGCGGCGGAGGCCAGGCTCTGCCCGAACGGCAACGTCGTCGACGCCGCCTCCGAGTACGTCTGGGCGCCCGGCGCCGCACTCAACCGCCTGCCTGGCGACCGGTTCGCCTACAACGATCTGGCCCGCTCGTTCGCCGTCAAGGCCATCGCCGCGCAGCCGCTCGACTATCTGCGCGAGATCGTCAAGGACACCTCGCTGGCCTTCACCTGGGAGCCGGTGCAGCACCCCAAGCGGGTGACCGCGATGTCGACCTTCCCGCACGGCTCGTGGCGGCTGCCGGAGGAGCACAGCCTCATCGGCCAGGTACGCAAGGAGTACGACCCGGCCATCCGCGGCATGAGCTCGGTCGAGCCGTTCGGCTCGATCCTGGCCGCCTACCCGTACCCGTGGTTCCTGCACGGCACGCTGTTCGGCGTGATCCTCCTGGCGGGCACGGCCGGGGCGATAGGCCGCCGCCGCCCCGCCCTGCTGCCGTGGGCGTTCTCGATGTTCCTGCTCGTCGCACCGGTGGCGGCACTGGACTTCGACCACCGTTACGTGCTGCCCGCCATCCCGGTCGCCTGCGTCGCCGCGGCGCTGGCCGTACACGGGCTACCGCGGCGGCGGTATCGCGCGGCGGGGAGAGAGCGGAATACCGTACCGGTGTGAGGGCGCTCGTCCTGGTGTGCGGCATGGCCGTGGTCGTCGTGTACTCGACCGTCCTGGCCTACGGCAACCAGCCGGACACCAGGCCGCTCGACCCGGCGGGCTACGCGCTGTTGGCCGCGGCCGTGATCGGGCTGGCCTGGCTGCGGTCCAGGCCCGAGGTCTCCCTGATCGTCTGTGTGGGGGCGGCGGGCGGCTGCTTCATGCTCGGCTACGCCTACGCCCTCTGGCCGGTCCCCGCGCTGATCGCGGTGTTCACCGCCATCTCCGGCGGCAGGCGCTCGGCCGGCTGGGTGGGCGCGGCGGTCCTGGTCCTGCTGCCCGCCATCGGCGTGGCCACCCATCCCGCGCTGGACCGTGTGGTGGGCGCGGTCATCTGGGCGCTGCTCGTCCTGGTCGTGGCCCAGCCGGCCGAGGTGTCACGGGCGCGGCGCGCCTACACCGCCGAGGTGGAGCGGCGCGCCGCCGACGCCGAGCGCACCCGCGAGGAGGAGGCGCTGCGCAGGGCCCAGGAGGAGCGGCTGCGCGTCGCCAGGGAGCTGCACGACGTCACCTCCCACACGGTGTCGGTGATCGCGCTGCACGCCGCCGTCGCCGCCGAGGCCGTCGAGCGCGCCGGTGGCCCGCCGGAGGCCCGCGCCGCCCTCCAGGTCATCCGTACGGCCAGCCGCCAGGCGCTGGCCGAGATGAAAGGCGTGCTCGGCGTGCTGCGTCCCGATTCCCGCCACCCACCGCCCGGCTCCGCCCAGCTGCCCGAACTGCTGAAGACGGCCGGGCTGCCGGTCACCCTCGAGGTGTCGGGCGAACGGCGCCCGCTGCCGCCGGCCGTCGACCTGACCGTCTACCGGGTGGTCCAGGAGGCGCTGACCAACACCATGCGGCACGCCGGCGCCACCGGGGCGACGGTGACGCTGAGATACGAGACGGGAGCCGTGACCGTGCAGGTGGACGACGACGGGACCGGCAGCCGGGCCCCCAGGGGCAACGGGCTCACCGGCATGGCCGAACGCGTGGCCGCCGCCGGGGGCCGGTTCACCACCGGCGACGGGCCGGAGGGCGGCTTCCGCATCGCCGCGTGGCTGCCCGCGTGATCTCCGTCCTGCTGGCCGACGACCAGCCGCTCGTCAGGGCCGGGCTGCGCGCCCTGCTCGACACCGAGGACGACCTGACCGTGGTGGGCGAGGCCGCCGACGGCGCCGAGGCGATCCGGCTGGCCGCCGCCCTGGCGCCCGACGTGGTGCTCATGGACGTCCGCATGCCCGGCCTCGACGGGCTGGAGGCGACCCGGCGGATCGTCTCCGGCCGCACCAGGGTCGTCGTGGTCACCACCTTCGACCTGGACGAGTACATCTACGAGGCGCTCCGCTCGGGGGCCAGCGGCTTCCTGGTCAAGGACGCCGAACCGGCCGAGATCCGGCACGCCGTCCGCGTCGCCGCCCGGGGCGACGCGCTGTTGTCGCCGGGCGTCACGCGGCGGTTGATCGAGGAGTTCATCGCCCGCCCCGCCGAGCCCGACACCGGCCGGCTGGCGCCGCTGACCGGGCGGGAACGCGAGGTGCTGGCCGGGGTCGCGGGCGGGCTGAGCAACGGCCAGATCGCCGAGGCGCTGTTCATGAGCCCGGCCACGGTCAAAACGCACGTCAACCGGATGATGGTCAAGCTCGCCGTGCACGACCGGGCGCAGCTCGTGGTCATCGGCTATGAGAGCGGCCTGGTCCGCCCCGGCTACCGCGCCTGACGTACGGGGCCGTCCGCCTCCGGTGGACGACGGCGAGCGGGGGCGCTTCCTACCGTCTGCCGCATGATCGGATTCTGTATCCGCCACCGGCGGCTCGTGCTGCTGCTCTGGCTGGCCCTGACCGCCGCCCTCATCGCGGCCGCGGCGACCTGGCCGGGCCCCTCCGACGACGACTTCACCCTCCCGGACTCCGAGAGCGGCCAGGCCGCCGAGCTGCTCGGCCCGGTCGCCGACGGTCCGCCCGGCGCGCTCGTCCTGTCCGCCCCGTCCGGAGTCACCGCCCCGCCGGTACGGTCGGCGGTGACGGATCTGCTCGCCCGGATGACCGCGATCCCGGGTGTCAGGACCTTCGACCAGCGCGTCTCGGCGGACGGCACGGTCGCCACGATCCCCCTCGACTACCCCGACGCGGCCACCGCCGATCGGCTGGCCGGGCTGCGCGACGCCTTCCACGGGCCGGGGGTGACCGCCGAGCTGTCCGGGGACGACTTCGCCACCTCGACAGGAGGGGGAGCCACCGAGGGCCTCGGGCTGCTCGCCGCGGCGGTGGTCATGCTGGTGGCGTTCCGGTCGGTGATCGCCGCCGCGCTGCCGCTGATCATCGGGGTGACCGGTGTGGCGTGCGGCGTGACCCTCCTCACGCTGCTGAGCAACGTGGCCGGCACGCCGGGCTTCGCCGTCTACCTGACGATCATGCTGGGGCTGGGCACCGGCATCGACTACGCGCTGCTGATCGTCACCCGGTTCCGCACCTCACTGGCCGAAGGACTGTCCGTGGACGCGGCCATCGTCAAGGCCATGCGCACGGCGGGCAGGTCCGTGCTGCTCGCCGGCGTGACGGTGATCGTCACAGGGGCCGGCATTTTGTTTCTCGGTCCCTCGCTCGGCGGCGGCATCGCGCTGGCCGCCGGATGCGGCGTGCTGATGGTGATGCTCGCCTCGCTCACGCTGCTGCCCGCACTGCTTCGCATGATCGGCAGCGGGATCGACCGGTTCGCGCTGCCCCGGCGTACCGGAAAGCCGCCGTTGGCGTACCGGTGGAGCCGGGTCGTGCAACGCCGCCCCTGGGTGGCCGGGACGCTGGCGCTGGGGCTGCTCGTGCTGCTCGCCCTGCCCGCGCTGCAGCTGCGCGTCGGCTGGTCCGACGCTTCCGACCGGCCGGTCAGCGACACGACCAGGCGCGCCCACGACCTGCTGTCCCGCGGGTTCGGGCCGGGCATGGAGGGGCCCCTCGTCCTGGTGGTCGCCCCGCGGGCCGGCGCGCCGTCCCTCGACGATGTGGTAGGGCGGGCCCGCGCCACGGCTGGAGTCGCGCAGGCCTTCCCGCTGGGGGAGCGGGCCGCGATGGTCGTGCCCACCGGCGGGCCGCAGGACGAGGCGACCACCGGGCTGATCCACCGGCTGCGCGCGGAGTTGCCCGCGCCCGTGCTCGTCACCGGCTCCACCGCCGCGGCGATCGACTACGCGCGCTTCTCCGGCGAGCGGTTGCCGTGGACGGTGGGCGCGGTACTCCTGGCCTCGTTCGTGCTGCTGCTGTTCGTCTTCAGGAGCGTGGTGCTGCCGCTGAAGGCGATCGCGGTGAACCTGCTGTCCATCGGTGCCGCCTTCGGGGTGATCGTCGCCGTCTTCCAGTGGGACGTGCTCGGCCGGGCCAGCGCCGGACCGATCGACGCGTGGGTGCCGATGATGCTGTTCGTGATCACGTTCGGGTTGTCGATGGACTACGAGGTGTTCCTGCTCTCCCGGATCAGGGAGGAGTATCGGCTCGGCCGCGGCAACAGCGGCGCGGTGGCCGCCGGGCTCGGTGCGACCGCCCGGGTCATTAGCGCCGCGGCTACGATCATGTTCTGTGTTTTCGCCGCGTTCGGCACGTTCGATGATCGGCCACTGCAGATCATGGGCATCGGATTGGCCGCTGCGGTGCTGGTAGACGCCACAGTCGTCCGCCTTGTCCTGGTGCCGTCGATCATGGAAGTGCTCGGCGAGCGCGCCTGGTGGTTCCCCCGACTGTCCTCGGCGAGGCTGCCGCTCACGGGAAATGTTCCGTAGTATCCGGACATCACGAGCGTTGGGGGCGCCAGGGTGCCAGGACAGAGCGTGGGTGTGGTCGTCGATCCGGGAGTACCCCCGGAGGTCGCCGGAATGCTGCGTGCCAACGCCCCGCTGCTGTCCAGGATCAGAGCAGGATGGGTGCCGCCCGCCGCGCCGCTGCCCGAACGGCGGCGCCCGTCGGGCCTGCTGCTGCTGGCCGCCACGCCCGTGGTCGTCGCGCTGATGTCCCTGCTGCTGGCCTCGCACGCGGCGCCGGTCGGGTTCGTGCTGCTGGGCTCCTTCGTCTTCATCGTGCTGGTCAAGATCGCCTCCATCAACGAGGTGCCGCAGCACGACCGGCCGCGGGAGCGCGACGTCTACGAGCAGGCCCGCTGGTACGACGGGCGCTACCTGCTGGCCGACGACTTCGACGCCGAGGCCCGACTGGTGCTGGCCAGGGCGCAGCGGGCGATCGGCAGCGTGCTGCGTTCCCACGTCAACGCCGAAGGCCTGCTGGACGACGCGCGCAACGCCGTGATGCTGCCGGAGCAGGAATGGGAGATCGCCAGGCTGCTGGCCAAGCTCGCGGCCCTGCGCGGCGAGCACAGGGTGCTGCTGTCGCGCGGTATCGCGCCGGAGGTGGCGGCCGTGGTCGAGCCGCTGGACCGCGCCCTGGCCAACAGCGAGGCCGCGGTCGTCGCGCGGGTCGAGGCGTTGGAACGTTACGCCGGGCACGTCGCCGAGGCCGAGCGCGCCTACCACGCCCGCGGCCAGATCGAGGAGCTGCGGGCCCGGCTGCCGCGCTACGAGGAGCTCCTGGCCGAGTCGGGGGCCGACGCGCTGGCCGTACCGGAGATCGAGAAGCTCGCCCAGGACGCCGACGCCCTGGAGCGGCTGCTGCGCAAGAGCGTGAGCTCGGCGCACGAGGCGTTCCGCTACCTGGAAGGCTGACACTCTGACAGACCGCCACATAGGATCCCTTACGTGCCCTGTCCGAAGGTCTTGGTGGATCCGGCGGTGCCAGACGAGATCGCGGAGCTGCTGCGCGGCCACCGCGAGCTGCTGCTGGGCATGCGGAAGGGGTGGGCACCGGTCCGCAGGAGGCGCTACGACCCGACGCTCGGCATCGTGGCGAGCGCGGCGGCCGGGCTGGCCGCGCTGCTGGCCGTCGCCGCCGGGTTCGGCTTCTTCCTGGAGGAACGCTACACCTCCTTCGTGGTCGTCATGACCGTGGCCGCGCTGCTCGTGGTCGGCGTGCTGCTCAGGCCGCGCACCGACGCGGAGGTCGCGCGGCGGCGCGCGCAGGAGCTGGACGTCTACGAGAACGCCCTGCGGTACGAGGGGCGGTTCGTGCTCGGCGAGGATCTCGACGAGGGCGCCCGCGCGCTGCTGGCCCGCGCCCGCGCCGCCGTGGAGGCGGTCATGGAGTCGCGCGTCAACGCCGAGGGCCTGCTGGACGATGTACGCAACGCGGTGATGCTGCCGGAGCAGGAGTGGGAGATCGCCCGGCTGCTGGCCAAGCTGTCGGCGCTGCGGCGCGAGCACGAGGACGTCGTCGCCGAGGGGCTCACGCCCGAGGTCGCCGCCGTCGCCGAGCCGCTGGGGGAGGCGCTGGCGAGCAGCGAGCAGGCGGTGCTCGCCCGCGTCGAGGCCCTGGAACGGTACGCCGGGCACGTGGCCGAGGCCGAGCGCGCCTTCCGGGCCCGGCACCAGATCGAGCGGTTCGGCGCCAAGCTACCGCGCTACGAGGAACTGCTGGCCGAGTCGGGTGCCGACAGCTCAGCGGTGCCCGAGCTGGGCCGGCTGACCGAGGACGCCGACCGGCTGGAGGAGACGCTGCGCGACAGCGTGACCTCGGCACACGAGGCATTCCGCCACTTGAACGGGTGACATCCCATAAAATCCGATTTTGTGGCGGATGTGGTAGTCGATCCAGGTGTCCCGGAGGATGACGCCCAGCTGATCAAGGAGAGCGAGCACCTCCTGATCAGGATGCGCCGCGGCTGGGTGCCCGATCCCCGGCCTTCCAGGGTCGCCGGCAAGTCCTGGCGCGCGGTCATCGTGGTGATCACCCTGGCCGTGCTGACCCTCCTGCCGATCAGGGCGGGCGGCATCCAGTCGAGCAGCGTGGTGCTGGCCGGCCTCATCGCCATCCCCGTCCTGCTCGTGATCTTCCTGCGCAAGGACCACGACGAGGACGAAGAGGTGACCGTCGACCGGGAGGTCTACGAGCAACTGCGCTGGTACGAGGGCCGGTACGTGCTCGCCGCCGACCTCGACGAGTCCTCCCGCAGGCTGCTCGCCCGGGCCAGGCGGGCCGTCGCCACGGTGACGCACTCGGCGGTCAACGTCGAAGGGCTGCTGGACGACGTGCGCAACGCCGTGATGCTGCCCGCGCAGGAGTGGGAGATCGCCCGGCTGCTGGCCAAGCTGTCGGCGCTGCGGGCCAAGCACCGCCAGACCATGTCCGAGGGGATCACGCCGGAGGTCGCCGCCGTGGCCGAGCCGCTCGCGCGGGCGCTCGACAGCAGCGAGGACGCCGTGGTGGCCCGGGTGGAGGCGTTGGAACGGTACGCCGCCAACGTGGCCGAAGCCGAGATCGCCTACCGGGCCCACCACCAGATCGAGGAGTTGCGGGGCCGGCTCCACCAGTATGAGGAACTGGTCTCCGAGGCCGGCGCCGACGCCTTCGCCGTACCGGAGATCGCCCGGCTCGCGGAGGACGCCGACCAGTTGGAGCGGGCGCTGCGGCGGAGCGTGAGCTCCGCCCACGAGGCGTTCCGCTACCTGGAGCCCTGAGCCCGAGCTACTCGACGTGCGCGGCCTCCAGGAGGACGTCGCACAGGGCGTCGGCCGCGTCGACCCGGCCCAGTTTGCGGGCCGCCTCGGCCATCGTCGCGCGCAGGCCCGGGTCGGCCAGCAGCGGCATCAGCTCGGCCAGCAACTGCTCGCCCGTCGGGTGCGGCTCCAGCAGCGCGCGGGCCCCGCCCGCGGAGGCCAGGTAGCCCGCGTTCTTGCGCTGCTCGTCGCCGCCGGTCGGGATCAGCGGGATGAGCACCGCGGGCTTGCCGATCGCGGTCAGCTCCGACACCGTGCCCGCGCCGCTGCGCGAGATCACCACGTCGGCCGCGGCGAACAGGTCGGGCAGCTCCGAGCCGACGTACGGCACCGGGTGGTAGCGCTCGGCCAGGTCCGGCGGCAGCTCGATGGCGCGCATCTGGTCGATCCAGGCGGGCCCGCACTGGTGCACGATCTGGGCGTGCGGCAGCAGCCGCGGCAGGATCTCGGCGATCAGCGTGTTGATCTGCTTGCTGCCCGTCGCGCCGCCCGTCACATAGATCAGCGGCACCTCGAACGTCAGCCCGAACAGGTCGTAGGCCGCGGCCCGGTTGCCCTGCAGCAGCTCGGGCCTGATCGGGTTGCCGGTCACCACGGCCTTGGCGCGCGCCGCCGGGGGCAGGTATTCCAGGGACGACTCGTGCGAGAGCGCGATCCGCGTGGCCAGCCGGGCCAGGATCCGGTTGGCCAGCCCCACCACCGTGGTCTGCTCGTGCATGACCAGCGGCCGGCGGATCAGCTTGGCCGCCACCCCGATCGGCACCGCCACATAACCCCCCGTCGACAGCACCACGTCGGGCAGGTAGCGGGCGGCGTGCCCGATCGCCTGGACCACGCCCACCGGGATGCGGAACACGTCGGCGATATTGGTGCCGAGCTCGCGGATATTGGGCCGGCGGCGCAGCTTGCCGGTGGTGATGGCCTTGAACGGGATGCCGTTCTCGGCGGTGATCCTGGCCTCCAGGCCGTTCGCGGTGCCTACCCACAGCACGTCGTGCGGCACCTGACGTCGCTGGACGGCCGACAGGGTCGTCAGGGCCGGATAGGTGTGACCACCGGTGCCGCCGCCGGTGATCAACAGTCGCAGGGTTCGTGACATGCGATCAGACTATGGCCCCGGCGGGTAGACCAATCGCGCCGCACGGCCACTTCGGACTCGGCTTCGCCGTACAGAGCGTTGACCGGTAGCGTTTCCCCATGCGACTCGGCGTGCTGGACATCGGCTCGAACACCGTCCACCTACTCGTCGTCGATGCCCACCGCGGCGCGCGGCCCCTCCCCGCCTACTCGCACAAGGAGGAGCTGCGGCTGACCGAGCACCTCGACGAGCGCAACGAGCTGTCCGCGGACGGCATCGAGCGGCTCGGTGAGTTCGTGGAGGAAGCACTGCGCATCGCCGAGGACAAAGGCGTCGAGAACTTCCTGGCCTTCGCCACCTCGGCCGTGCGCGAGGCCGCCAACGGCGAGCACGTGCTCGACCAGATCAACGACCGCTGCGGCGTGCACATCGAGGTCCTGTCCGGCAGCGACGAGGCCAGGCTGACGTTCCTGGCCGTGCGGCGCTGGTTCGGCTGGTCCTCGGGACGGCTGCTCGCCTTCGACATCGGGGGCGGCTCGCTGGAGATCGCCGCCGGGGTCGACGAGGAGCCCGACGTCGCCGTCTCGCTGCCGCTCGGCGCGGGGCGGCTCACCCGCGACTGGTTCGGCGCCGACCCGCCGACCGCCGACGAGGTCCGCAAGCTGCGCCGGCACGTACGCGCCGAGATCGCCCGCACGGTCGGCGGCATCGTCAGATACGGCGAGCCCAACCGGGCCGTGGCCACCTCCAAGACCTTCAAGCAGCTGGCCAGGATCGCCGGTGCCGCGCCCACCAACGACGGCCTCTACGTCTCCCGATCGCTGTCGCGCCAGGACATGGCCGACTGGGCCGTCAAGCTGACCACCATGAGCTCGGCCGAGCGGGCCGGGCTGTCAGGCGTGTCCGACGGGCGGGCCCTCCAGCTGGCCGCGGGGGCCATCGTGGCCCACGCGACCATGGACCTGTTCGAGGTCGATCGGCTGGAGGTCTGCCCGTGGGCGCTGCGCGAGGGCGTCATCCTGCGCCGCCTCGACATGCTGCCGGGGCGGCTGGATGTGACGCCGCGGTAACCGCGATCTACCCGATTCTCGCGCATAAGATCCGGTTCACGGGGCATCTCCGGCGGATGTTGGCTGTACTCAGCACGATCGCCTCGCTGGTGATCGTCCTCATTCTGGCGTTCGTGGCCGTTTTTCTCATCTCCGTGGTCGTCCTGATCACGCTCGGGCTGTTGGCGAGATCGACCGCCCGGCAGCCCGAGACAGGACCGGTTCTGGGAGGGCCAGGGGCGCGGTCTCCGGGGAAACATGAGCACCTACGCCCCTCCAGAGGGCCGAGGGAGCTCAGTTCGCCATGAAGTGCGGGCCGGCGGCGCCCGGGGCAAAGCGCAGGTGCTTCTCCAGGCACACCACAGACCCGTCCTCGTGCCGGTTGGTGAAGCGGATGTCGTCGGCCAGCGCGCGCATGATCTGGATCCCCCGGCCGGACTCGGCGCCGGGGGCCGCCTCGCTGAACATGGGCGGGTCGAAGCCGCCGCCCATGTCGATCACCCGGATGACGCAGAGCTTGTCGTACACCCCCGCGCTCACCATGTACTCGTCACTGGGCCCCGCGTGTCTGACGACGTTGGCACACGCCTCGGTGAGCATGAGCTCGATGTCGTCGCGGATCTGTGGCTCCACCCCCAGTGACCTGAGTGTGCCGTCGAACATCTGCCTGATCAGGGGGACGCTCGCCGCATCTCTTGGCAGCCGGAGCGCTATCGTGGCCTCCACCGCACCTCCTCCGTCTCCGTCCGGACGCGTCAGTGCCTTCTGCCCAATCCGGCCCGCCCCAATCGTCTCTAGGGTTCCATCAGGCGGAGCGCGACCTCGATCGCGGCCTCGTTGATCTCCTCGTCGGTCAGCTTCTCGTCCTGCGACATCCACTTGCCGGCATGCAGCGTGAACAGCGCCATCGAGCGGCTGATGCGGACGGCCAGCGGATCGCCGGGGTCGTTGAGCTCGTCGGTCAGCTCCAGCATCACTTCGCGCATCCGATGGATCTTCGGATGGTCGCGCATGGCCGTCTGGTTGCGCTCCATGAAGCGGGCGACCTCCAGATAGCGGGGGTTCGTCAGCTTGGCGGCGTAGCGCAGGACGAGCTCCTTGCGCGTCTCCGGAGTCTTCGGCTGGCTCCTGACCCAGGTCAGGAGCTCCTCGACGTCCGCCACGCGCATGTCGGCCAGGCTGGCGACGATGTCTTCCTTGGTCTTGAAGTGGTAATAGAGCGCGGCCTTCGTCACGCCGAGCTCCTCCGCGATCTCACGCAGCGAAGTCGCCTCGTAACCCTGCTCGGTGAAGAGCTTGAGCGCGATCTCCTGGATCCGGCTCCGGGTGTCTTCCCGCAATGTGCACCTATTTCGACTTGACGACCGGCAGGTTGGCTATCTAGCTTATTCTATGCTTGCCGGTCGGCAAGTAAGCAAGCTCTCATCAGGGGGTGCGCGGTGGCGGAGGCAGTCGGACGACGGCGTGAGGTGATGGTCGTCCTGCCCGGGCTGATGCTCGCGATGGTCCTGGCCATGCTCGACAACATGATCGTGGGCACGGCGATGCCGCGCATCGTCGGCGAGCTCGGGGGCCTGACCCATTTGTCCTGGGTCGTGACAGCTTATGTTCTGGGGACGACCGTCTCCACCCCCATCTGGGGCAAGATCGGCGACCTGTACGGCCGCAAGACCATCTTCATGATCTCGATCGTAGTCTTCATGATCGGTTCCGCGCTCTGCGGCATGGCGGGCTCCTCCTTGCTCGGCGGCACCGACGGCGGCATGGCCGAGCTGATCGGGTTCCGCGCGCTGCAGGGACTGGGCGCGGGCGGCCTGATCGTCAACGTGATGGCCATCATCGGCGACCTGGTGCCGCCCCGCGAGCGCGGCCAGTACCAGGGCATCATGGCGGGCGTCATGTCGCTGGCCATGATCGCGGGCCCGCTGGTGGGCGGTTTCATCACCGACAACCTCGACTGGCGCTGGGCCTTCTACGTGAACCTCCCGATCGGCGCCATCGCGCTGACCTGGCTGGCCCTGAAGCTGAAGCTGCCCAAGCTGCACAACCGGGTGCGGATCGACTGGCTGGGCGCGATCCTGCTGTCGATCAGCATCACCGCGATGGTCCTCATCACGACCTGGGGCGGCAACCAGTACGACTGGGGCTCCTGGCAGATCCTCGCCCTGGCCGCGACCGCCGTGGTCTCGCTGGCCGTGTTCGTCTTCGTGGAAGTCCGGGCGGCCGAGCCGATCATGCCGCTCCAGTTGTTCCGCAACCGCAACTTCGCCCTGATCTCGGGCGTCGGCTTCCTGCTCGGCTTCGCCATGTTCGGCGCCATCAACTTCCTGCCGCTGTTCCAGCAGACCGTCCAGGGCGCCTCGGCCACCAACTCGGGCCTGCTGCTGCTGCCGATGATGGCCACGGCCATGGTCGTCTCGCTGTTCGTCGGCCGGGCCATCACCGCCACGGGCAAGTACAAGATCTACCCGGTGATCGGCGGCGTCGGCATGGCCGTGGCCATGTGGCTGCTGTCGACCATGGACGCCGCCACACCCAGCTGGGAGACGGGGATCTACATCGCCGTCCTCGGCCTCGGCATGGGCTTCCTCATGCAGACCACGATGCTGATCGCGCAGAACAGCGTCGAGCAGAAGGACCTCGGCGTCTCCAGCAGCGCCGCCACGTTCTTCCGGTCGATCGGCGGCTCGTTCGGCGTCTCGCTGTTCGGCGCCGTCTTCAACAACCACTTCTCCTCGGAGCTGACCGGCAGGTTCGGCGCGCAGGCGGCGGACCGGATCGCCAAGGGCGGCGGCCGGCTGGATCCGGCGGCGCTCGGCCAGCTGCCGCCGCAGATGCGCACCGGCCTGCTGGAGTCGCTCGCCGTGTCGATCTCCGGCGTCTTCTGGTGGGCGATCGTGTTCGCCGTGGTCGTGCCGGTGCTGGCGGTCTTCATCAAGGAGATCCCGCTGCGCGGTGGCCCGTCGGCCGGGGCCGCCGCGCAGGAGGAGGCGGTCAGCCCGGCGGCAGGCTGAACAGCTTGTCGAGCCCGGTCATCCGCATCAGATTACGCAGATAGGGCGTCAACGCCACCACGCGCAGCACGGCGTCGGCGCCCTCGACCTGCCGCTGGAGCCGTACGAGAGCGGCCAGGCCGGAGGAGTCGATGAAGGCCAGCCCCGACAGATCCACGTCGAGCCGGTGGTAGCCGGCATCCAACGTCAGCCCCGTCAGATCGGCGGCGGTGTCGAAATCGAGGTCGCCGCTGAGTGCCAGCCGGATCGTCGTCTCGTCCGGTGTGGCGACGTCGATGCGCAACGGCGTCTTGTCGAGCACCGCCTCAGCTTATCCACCACGCCGAAAACAGGAGGCGCGGGGCGTCCGGATTCGGGAAAATCGCTGCCATGAAGCCGTCCGCCGCGCACAGGTTCAGCCGTCCACGGGCCGAAGACGCCCCCGCCATCCATGAGCTCGTCGCGGCCTGCGACCTCGCCGTCATCGGCGTTCCCGACGCGACGGTCGACGACATCGCCGACGAGCTGGCGGAGCCGGGCTTCGACCTCGACGCGGACGGCTGGCTCGTCCACGACGTCGGCGGCACGCTCGTCGGCTGGGCCTGGGCCTGCGCCAAGGGCGACAGCGACATGATCGACATAGAGGTCCTGGTGCGTCCAGGCGTCGAGGGGCTCGAGGGGCTCGAGGGCGAGCTGTGGCGCCTCGTGCTCGACCGCGCCGGGGAGCTGGCGCTGGCCCGAGGCCACGACGCCGCCACGGTCGACATCGGCATCTACCGGGCCGACACCGGCAAGCAGGAGCTCGCCAAGGCATACGGCTTCACCCCCGGCACCAGCTTCCACCGCATGCGGATCGACCACGAAGGCCCGGTCGAGCCGCCCGCCCCGATTCCGGGGCTCACCCTCCACAGCGGGGAGACGGACGCCGTCCGCAGGCAGGCGCACCAGGTCCAGCAGGAGGCGTTCGCCGACCACTTCGGCTTCGTCAAGGTCGACTACGAGCACTGGCTCGAGCGCAGGCAGGCGCAGAGCGTCACCGACTGGAGCCAGCTCGCGGTCGCCAGGATCGACGGGCGGCCGGCGGCGCTGGTGGTCGGCAACAACCAGTTCGTGCCGGACGAGGACTGCGGCTATGTCGCCACGCTGGCCGTCCTGCCCGAGCATCGGGGCAAGGGGCTGGGCCGCTTCCTGCTCCAGCACGCCTTCGCCGCCGACGCGGCGCGTGGGCGGCGGGCGACCCTGCTGCACGTCGACTCCAACAACACCACGCCCGCGCTCGACCTCTACCTGTCGGCGGGCATGCGGCCGGTCCTGGTGATCGACGTCTGGCGCCGCCTGATCCGGCCCGGTCAGGCTTCCTGAACGCCCGCTCTCACGGGTGGTACTCCTTCCGGTCTAGCGTACGAACGTACTAGTTCGTACATTTGAGGGACACCGGAGGAGAGTGAGAGCGGATGAGCTCCTATCTGATCGGCCTGATCGGCGCCGGGATCGGCCCGTCGTTCAGCCCCGCGCTGCACGAGCGCGAGGCGGACGCGCACGGCGTGCGTTACGTCTACCGGCTGCTCGACATCGGCGAGCTGGGGCTGGGCGCCGACGCCGCGGGGGAGCTGGTCCGTACGGCGCGGCGGCTCGGGTTCGACGGCCTCAACATCACCCACCCGTGCAAGCAGACCGTGATCCCCTTCCTGGACGAGCTGTCCCCGGACGCGGCGATGCTCGGCGCGGTCAACACCGTCGTGTTCGAGGGGCGGCGGGCCGTGGGGCACAACACCGACTGGACCGGGTTCGCGGAGTCGTTCGCCCGAGGGCTGCCCGACGCGCCCACCCGGCAGGTGGTGCAGCTCGGCGCGGGCGGGGCGGGGGCGGCGGTGGCGCACGCCCTGCTGACCCTCGGCGCCGACCAGGTCGTGCTGGTCGACGCCGCCGAGGACCGCGCGGCCTCGCTCGCCGCCGACCTGGCCGGCCGGTTCGGGCCGGACCGGATCCGCGCCGCGGCCCAGCGCGAGCTGGGCGGGCTGCTCGCCACGGCGGACGGGCTGGTGCACGCGACCCCCACCGGGATGGCGCAGCACCCCGGGCTGCCGCTCCCCGCGGAGCTGCTGCGCCCGCAGCTGTGGGTGGCCGACATCGTCTACCGGCCCCTGGAGACCGAACTGCTGCGCCGGGCCCGGGCGCTCGGCTGCCGCACCATGCACGGCGGCGGCATGGTGGTCTTCCAGGCCGCGCATGCCTTCCGCCTGTTCACGGGCCGCGAGCCCGACGCCGAACGGATGCTCACCCACCTCACCGACCTGATCGACGCCTGACCGGGAGGTCGCGCACCATGCGTAAGTCCATCGCCACCGTCTCGGTCAGCGGGACGCTGGCGGAGAAGCTGACCGCCATCTCCGCCGCGGGCTTCGACGGTGTGGAGATCTTCGAGAACGACCTTCTCGTCTCCCCGCTGAGCCCGGAGGAGGTACGCGCCCGCGCCCGGGACCTCGGCCTCGGCATCGACCTCTACCAGCCCTTCCGCGACTTCGAGGCGGTGCCGGGCGACGTGCTGGCCGGCAACCTGCGCCGGGCCGAGCGCAAGTTCGAGGTGATGGAACGCCTCGGCGCCACCCTGCTGCTGGTCTGCTCCAGCGTGTCACCCGACGCGATCGACGACGACGAACTGGCCGCCGAGCAACTGCGCCTGCTCGCCGAACGCGCGGCCGGGCACGGCATCAGGATCGCCTACGAGGCGCTGGCCTGGGGCAGGCACGTCAACGAGTACCTGCACGCCTGGCGGATCGTCCGCATGGCCGACCACCCGAACCTCGGCACCTGCCTCGACAGCTTCCACATCCTGTCGCGCGGCTCCGATCCGATCGGCATCGAGGCGATCCCGGGCGAGAAGGTGTTCTTCCTCCAGCTGGCCGACGCGCCGCTGCTGGCCATGGACGTGCTGCAGTGGAGCAGGCACTACCGCTGCTTCCCCGGCCAGGGGACCTTCGACCTGGCGGGGCTGGTGACGCACGTGCTGGAGACCGGGTACACCGGGCCGCTGTCGCTGGAGGTGTTCAACGACGGCTTCCGGCAGGCCGACGCCGGCCGTACGTCCCTGGACGCCATGCGGTCGCTCATCGCGCTGGAGGAGGCCGCGGCCCGGCGGCGCGGCACGACGCCGCCGATCCCGCCCCCGGTCATCCCGTCCGGCTTCGCGTTCGCCGAGCTGTCCGTCCCCGCCGCCGACCCGACCGCTGAGCTGCTGGCCGCTCTCGGGTTCGTCCGCACCGGGACGCACACCGGAAAGCCGGTCGAACTGTGGGAGCAGGGGCAGGCCCGGATCCTGCTCAACGCCACCGGCGACGAACCCGCGCTGGCCGCGCTCGGGCTGGAGAGCCCCGACCCGGCCGGTTCGGTGAAGCGCGCCGAGTCGCTGCTGTCGCCGGTGCTGCCCCGCCACCGGGCCCCGCGCGAGGCCAGGCTGGACGCGATCGCCGCACCGGACGGGACCGAGCTCTTCTTCTGCCGCACCGAACACCCTGACCATTCGAGCTGGACCGACGACTTCAGGCCCCGCCCGGAGGGCGCACCGCCCGCCGGGGGCATCACGCACATCGACCACGTGGCGCTCACCCAGCCGAGGCACCACTTCGACGAGGCCGCGCTGTTCTACCGCGGCGTCCTCGGCCTGCGCCCCCAGGAGAGCCTGGAGGTCCCCGACCCCTACGGCCTGCTGCGCAGCAAGGCGATGTCCAGCGAGGACGGCGCCCTGCGGATGGTGCTCAACATCAACCAGGTCGGCGCCCAGCACATCCCCTGGCAGCACATCGCCCTGGCCTGCGACGACATCGTGACCACCGCCCGCCGGCTACGCGCCGCGCACCCCGGCCTGCTGCTGCCCGTCCCCGCCAACTACTACGACGACCTGGCCGCCCGGTACGACGTGCCACCCGAGCTGCGAGAGCTCGGCCTGCTGTACGACAGGGACGAGCACGGCGAGTTCCTCCACCTGTACACGATCACGGCCGGGCGGGTGTTCTTCGAGATCGTCCAGCGCGCCGGCGGCTACCAGGGCTACGGCGCCGCCAACGCACCCGTCCGCCTGGCCGCACAGCACGCCTGGGGAGCACAACGGTCATCTAGGATGGCGGTGACCCCGTCGGCCTGACCGTGGAGCCCCATGACCTCGCAGCCACTCGCCCGCGCCGGTGGCGAACGTCAGCGTGACGCCGACCGGACCAAGGCGGAGATCCTCCAGGTGGCGCAGCGGGAGTTCGCGCGGCACGGATACGCCGGGGCCAGGGTGGACGAGATCGCCGAGCGGACGCGCACCACCAAGCGCATGATCTACTACTATTTCGGCGGCAAGGAGCAGCTCTACATCGCCGTTCTGGAGAAGGCCTACACCGAGGTGCGGGCCGCCGAGCGGACCGTCGACGTGGCGCACCTGGCGCCGGTGGAGGCCATCCGCACGCTGGCGGAGCTGACCTTCGACCACCACGACGCGCACCGCGACTTCATCAAGCTGGTCGGCATCGAGAACATCCACGAGGCCGAGCACATCCGCAAGTCCGAGCTGCTGGCCAACCTGGGCACGCCCGTCCTCGACCTCATCTCCCGCATCCTCGACGCGGGGCAGGAGTCCGGCGACTTCGTCACCGAGGCCGACGCCATCGACGTGCACATGATGATCAGCGCGTTCTGCTTCTTCAGGGTCGCCAACCAGCACACGTTCGGGGCGCTGTTCGGCCGCGACATGACCGCGCCCGAGCACCGTGCCCGGCTGCGCGCGATGGTCGGCGAGCTGACCGTCGCCTACCTGCGCGGTGCGGGTGCGCCCGCCTGACCTGCGGGCGGACCGGCGCACACGATCACGGCCGCGCTGGAGAAGGGTCGTTCACACCCTTGTAATGTACGAACCAGTGAGTTAGTTTCGGCTCTATCTCACCCGGGAGGAGCCCCCGTGACCGACGCACCCACCCCGCAGGGCAAACCGCGCAAGGCCGCGATCGCCGCTTGGATCGGCAGCGCCCTGGAGTACTACGACTTCTTCATCTATGGCACCGCCGCCGCCCTGGTCTTCGGCAAAATTTTCTTTCCCACGTCCGCTCCGGGCACCGGAACGCTGCTGGCCCTGGCCACGTTCGGCGTCGGCTACCTGGCCAGGCCCGTCGGCGCGTTCGTGCTCGGCCACATCGGGGACAAGTTCGGGCGCAAGAAGGTGCTGGTCTCCACGCTGGTGCTGATGGGCCTGTCGACGTTCCTGGTCGGCTGCCTGCCCACCTACGACCAGGTCGGGGTGCTGGCTCCGGTGCTGCTGGTGGTGCTCCGCCTGATGCAGGGCTTCTCGGTCTCGGGGGAGCAGGCGGGCGCCAACTCCATGACGCTCGAACACGCTCCGGCCGGCCGCCGCGCCTACTACACCAGCTTCACCCTCAACGGCACCCAGGCCGGGCAGATCATCGCGACCGCGATCTTCCTGCCGATCGCCGCGCTGCCCGAGGACCAGCTGCTGAGCTGGGGCTGGCGGGTGCCGTTCTGGCTGAGCATCGTGGTGGCGGCGGTGGGGTTCGTGATCCGGCGCACGCTGGAGGAGACGCCCGCCTTCGAGCGGGAGGTCGCCGAGAACGGGGTCGCCAAGATGCCGCTGGCCGTGCTGTTCCGCGAGCACGGGACGGACGTGCTGCGGGTGATCGTGGCCGCGGTCATCGCGTCGGTGAGCACGATCTTCACCGTGCACGCGCTGTCGTACGCGGTCAACACGGTGGGGCTGGAGCGGGCGCCGATGCTGTGGGTCGGCGTGCTGGCCAATGTCGCGGCGGTGATCACGATCCCGCTGTGGGGGGCACTGTCGGACCGGGTGGGGCGCAAGCCGGTGTTCATCGGCGGCTCGCTGGGGTGCGCGGTGCTGATCTTCGCCTACCTCTGGGCGATCTCGGCCGGTGGCTATCCGCTGATCTTCGTGGTGGGGATCCTGATGTTCGGTGTCGTGCACAGCGCGACCAGCGGGGTCTGGCCGTCGTTCTACGGGGAGATGTTCAGCACCCGGGTGCGGCTGTCCGGGATGGCGATCGGCACGCAGATCGGCTTCGCCATCGCCGGGTTCGCGCCCACGGTCGCCACGGCGGTGGCCGGCACGGGCCGGGGCAGCTGGCTGGGGGTCTCGGTGCTCACGGCCGTGGTGTGCCTGATCAACGTGGCCGCGGTGGCCACCGCGCGGGAGACGTACCGGATCCCCACCGAACAGCTCGGCGCCAAGACCGCCACCCCCGCGCAGGCGGCGACGGCGAGCAGGGCGTGAAGGGCGGGCATGGCGTGATTGACGGGCAGGCATGAGCGGCGGGCAGGGCGCGCGCGGCGGTCCGGGTGCGTCCGCGGGCGGTGAGTTCCGCGTCTACGCCCTCCGGTACGCGCGGCGCGACGCCCTGCGCGGCGAGCACTTCCTCGGCCACGACGGGCGGGCGGGCGAGCCGCACCCGACGGCCTACTACACCTGGCTGGCCGTCTCCGACCGGCACACCGTCGTCGTCGACACCGGCATCAGCCGCGCCCGCGCCGCGAAGATCGACGGCCTCGACTACCTGGCCTCGCCCGCCGAGACGATGGCCGAGCTGGGCGTGCCCGCCGACGCGGTCGATCACGTGGTGCTCACCCACCTGCACTACGACCACACCGGCACGGCCCGTGAGTTCGGCAGCGCCCGATACGTCCTGCAGCGGGCCGAGCTCGACTACTGGACCGGCCCCTGGGCCCGGCGCGTCGCCAGGGAACGCTGGCTGATGGACGAGGACGACGTGGCGCACCTGCGGGCCGCGGAGAAGGACGGCAGGATGGACCTGCTCGACGGCGACGCCGAGCTGGTCCCGGGCCTGAGCGTGCACCTGGTCGGCGGCCACACGGCCGGCACGCAGGTGGTGCGGATCCGGACCGCGCGCGGCCACGTGGTGATCGCCTCGGACGCGAGCCACTTCTACGAGAACATCGAGGCCGACCGGCCGTTCCCGATCCTGCACAGCATGACCGGCATGTACGGCGCCTTCGACCGGATCAACGAGCTCGCCGACGGGCCGCACCTGGTGGTGGCGGGTCACGATCCCGAGGTGCTCACCCGCTTCCCGCCGCTCAACGAGGCCCTGAGCGGCCGGGTGGTCGTGATCGCCGGGTAGCACTCACAGGCCGAGGTAGATGCGCCGGACCTGGGGATCGACCCGCAAGGCTGCCGAGGTGCCGGTGGCCGCGATCTCCCCGTTCTCCATGACCAGGCAGGTGGCGGTGACGTCGAAGGTGAGCTTGGCGTTCTGCTCGACCAGGACGATGCTCAGCCCGTCGCCGTTCAGCCGTTTCAGCGCGGTCACGATCTCCTCGACCAGGATCGGTGACAGCCCCATCGACGGTTCGTCGAGCAGCATCACCCGGGGGCGGCACATGAGCGCCCGGCCGATGGCCAGCATCTGCTGCTGCCCCCCGGACAGCGCCCCGGCCAGGCGGTGCCGCATCTCGCCGAGCACTGGGAACAGGTCGTAGACCTCGCCGATCGGCGTCCGCTTCCAGTTTCCGGTGTAGGCGCCCAGCAGCAGGTTCTTCTCCACGGACAGCCCCGGGAAGACGTGCCGTCCTTCGGGGACGTAGCCGATGCCGCGGCGGACCAGGGTGTGCGCGGGCGCGCGGAGCAGGTCGTGCTCGCCGAAGCCGATGCGCCTGGCCTGCCGGGGCGCCAGGCCCATGACGGCCTTGAGGGTGGAGGTCTTGCCCGCCCCGTTGGCGCCGATGATGCCCAGCGACTGGCCTGGCTCCACCGTGAAGCTCACGTCGTGGGCGGCCCGTACCCCGCCGTAGTGCACCGACAGTCCCTCGACGATCAGCGTGCTCATCGGGTGGCCTCCTCGACGGCGGATTCGGACGGGGCGGCCATCGAGTCGCCCAGATACGCGGCGACCACGTCGGGCTGGACGGCGACGTCCGCGGGGGCGCCGTCGGCGATGACCTTCCCGCCGGACAGCACGGTGACCCGGTCGCACAGCGACATGACCAGGCCCATGTTGTGCTCGATCACCACGACCGTCACGCCGGAGTCCCTGATCGACCGGACGATCTCGGCGAGCTGCCGCACCTCCTCGCCGTTGAGCCCGGCCGCCGGCTCGTCGAGCAGCAGCAGCGCGGGCGCCATCGCCATCGCGCGGGCCATCTCGATGCGCCGCTGGATCCCGTACGGCAGCGCGCGCGGCGCGGCGTCGGCGAAGTCCCGCAGCCCGAACCGGTCGATCAGTTCCCCGGCCCGCTCCCGCAGCGCACGCTCGAACCCGAGCACGCTCCAGGGCAGCGCGACATAGCGCCAGACCCAGCGCGTCCGCGTGCGGTCCAGGCCGACCAGGAGGTTCTCCCGGACGGTCAGGTCGCCGAACAGCCGCAGGTTCTGGAACGTGCGGGCCACCCCCAGCAGCGACAGCCGGTACGGAGCCGCGCCGGTGACCTCCCGCCCCCGGAACAGGATCCGGCCCGACGTCGGCGTGTAGAAGCCGCTCACGACGTTGAACAGGGTCGTCTTGCCCGACCCGTTGGGCCCCACCACGCCGCGGATCTCACCGGCCGTGATCGTGAGCGACACCTGGTCGAGCGCGGTCAGCCCCTTGAACCGCATGGTCACCCCGTCGATCTCCAGCAGGTCGCCGTCCGCGCCCGCGTCCGCCCGCTCGTACGGCCGGAAGGGCCCCAAGGCGGCTCTGGCCCCGGCGGCCCGGCGGCGTCGGAGCCGGGCGGGCAGCCCGGCCAGACCGGTGGGGGCGAAGACCACCACGAGGACGACCACGGTCCCGTAGCCGAGCTGGGCGTAGGCCGACACGTCCAGCAGCGCCTCCCTGACCAGCGACAGCGCCACCGCCCCGACGACGCAGCCGAGGATGCTCCGCCTGCCGCCGATGATCACCATGGCCAGCAGCAGGAACATGTTGGCGATGCTGAACGTCTCCGGCGCCACGAAACGGATGAGCCCGGCGTACAGGACTCCGGCGATGCCGCCGTACAGGCCGGACAGCACGAAGGCGGTCATGCGTAGCAGCGGGATCTCCGCGCCGAGCGCGCCCGCGGCCAGGTCGTCGTCGCGCATGGCGCGCAGCCGGCGGCCGAGCGGCGCGTGGGTGAGGAACAGCGCGAACGCCAGCGCGAGCGCGAACGCCACCAGCTCGACGTAGTAGAAGAGGTACTCGCTGGACAGGTCCACCCCGAACAGCGGCGGCACCGGGATGTCGCTGATGCCCTCGGCCCGCCCGGCGACGGTCGCGTTGGTGATCCAGTTGACGAAGGCCAGCGCCAGCCCGAGCGTGACGATGCCCAGGTAGTGCGACTGCATCCGCAGCGCGGGCAGCCCCACCAGCAGCCCGACGAGGACGGCGGCCAGCAGGGCCAGCGCGGCGGCGGTCCAGAAGCCGAGCCCGGCGCGGGTGGTGAGGATGGCGACGGCGTAGGCGCCGACGCCGAAGAAGGCGATCTGCGCCAGGTTGATCTGCCCGGCCACGCCCATGGCCAGCCCGAGGCCGATGCCGAGGACCGCGAAGATGATCGCCACGTCGACGACGTGGATCGCGTAGCCGCCCAGCCCGTACGGCAGCAGCCAGGCCGCCACGGCGGCGGCGATGAGGGGGATCAGCCGTTTCACGCTCGGTTCACCGTCGTCTCTCCGAAGATGCCGGTGGGGCGGACCATCACGATGGCGGCGAAGACCAGGAACGTCACCAGCTCGGAGTACTCCTGGAAATGGCCGGCCGCGAACGAGTCGAGCAGCCCGAACGCCATGCCGCCGGCGATCGCGCCCCGCATGCTGCCGAAGCCGCCGAAGATCGCGGCGGCGAAGCCCTTGATGCCCAGCGAGCCGCCCATCGTGGGGCTGACGTAGAGCATCGGCCCGATCAGCCCGCCGGCCAGCGCCGCCAGGCCCGCGCCGATGGCGAAGGCCATGGCGTTGCTGCGGCCGACGTGGATGCCGACGGCGGTGGCCGCCTCGTGGTCCATCGCGACCGCCTGCATGGCCGCGCCCCGCTTGGTGCGCTGCAGGAACATCCCCAGCAGCACGGTGGCCGCGGCCGCGACGCCGATGACCACCAGGCTGTAGGTCGGGATCTTGATCCCGGCGACGTCCAGCGGCGCGGTCGCCACCGGCGACGGCACGGCGTGGCCGGTCGCGCCGAACACCCGGATCGCCCCGGCCTCCAGCACGGTGCCGAAGCCGATCGTGCCGATCAGCATCAGGTCGAAGTCCTTGTTCTCCAGCGGGCGCAGCACCCGCTCGATGACCAGGCCGATCAGCCCGGTCACCGCGATCGCCACCGCGACCGCGACGGGGAAGGGCAGCTTGGCGAACATGTAGAGGTTGGAGGCGGCGTAGGCGCCGATCATCACCACGTTGCCGTGGGCGAAGTTCACCAGGCCCATGGTGCGGTAGACGATCGAGAAGCCCATGGCGACCAGCGCGTACACCGCGCCGAACGTGACGCCGCCGATGAGGGTCTGCAGAAAGACCTGCACGGTGCTCCTAGCCGGCCGACTCGGCGACGATCTTCCCGGCCTTGATGAGGCCGATCTGGGTGGCGTGGATGCCCACGCCGGAGTCGTCGTAGGCGAAGTCGCCGAGCAGGCCGTCACGCTTGACCGCGCGGATCGCGTCGGCGAGCGGCCGGCCGCCGGTGCCCTTGGTCTGCTTGAGCGCCTCGATAAGGATCTTGGCGCCGTCGTAGGCCTTGGCGCCGTGCAGCTCGGCGGGCTCGCCGAACGCGGCCTGGTAGGCGGCCGCGAAGGTCTTGCTCGCCTCGCTCGTGTCGTTGCTGAGGTACGGCGAGCTGATGACCGAGCCCTCGGCGTTGTCCGCGCCGGCGGTGGTGACGTACACGTCGGTGCCCATCGGCGCGCCGCCCGCCAGGACCGCCTTCAGCCCCAGCTCGCGGGCCTGCTTGGCGATCAGCCCTGACTCGACCTCCTCGGCGCCGATGAACAGCACGTCGGGGTCCTTCTGCCGGATCGCGGTGAGGGAGGCGCTGAAGTCCTTCTGGTCGGGGGTGACGGCCTCGTCGGCGACGGGGGTGACGTTCCTGGTCTTGAGCGCGGCCAGGAAGGCGTCGTGCTCGCCCGCGCCGTACGTGCCGTTGTTGCTGATCAGCGCGATCTTCTTGTGGCCCTTGTCGTCGACCAGGTACTTGGCCAGCGTCTCGTCGTAGGTCACGCTGGTCGGCGCGTTCAGGAACAGGAACGGGCTCTTGAGCGCGGCGAGCTTGGGCGACTGTCCCGAGGTGATGTTCGGGATCGCGGCGTCCTTGAGTATCGGCGCCATGGCCAGGGTGACGGCGCTCTCGGCGGTGCCGAGCATGGCGACGTAGCCGCCACCGGCGATCTTCCTGGCGAGGTTCGTGCCGACCGTGGGGTCGCCCTGGTCGTCGAACAGGTCGAGCTGGATCTGCCGCCCGCCGACGCCACCGGCCTTGTTGGCCTCGTCGACGGCCAGCTTGACGCCCTTGCTCTCCCACTTGCCGAGCGAGCTGAGCTGGCCGCTCTGCGCGTTGATGTTGGCGACCTTGATGGGTCCTGTGGCATCGGCCTTCGTGCCGGACTGCTGTCCGGGCGCCGAGCAGGCGGCCAGCGTGATGAGGAGCGACACGGCGGCGACGGGGAATCTCGCGGACAACACGGTTCACCTCGTTTGGGGGGATTTTTCGGGATACGGCCGCGTAATGCACGAACTAGTACGTTAGTTATACGGCCATGGGTAACCGGAGGAAATACCGAACGTGCAACGGTTTCAGGCGGGGAAGACGCCCTGGTAGATGTCCTTGATGTTCCAGTGACCGGGGGTGGGGACGGGTTCGTTGACCATGGGCACGTCGATCACCGCGGTCCGCCGGTCGGCCACCGCCTTGCGCAGGGCCGTACGGAGGTCCTCGGGCGCGCTGACGCTGTGCCCGTCGGCCCCGCACGCCCGCGCGAGCGCGGCGAAGTCCGGGCTGTAGGGCCGCCCGGAGGGGTCGGTGAAGTCGCAGCCGTGGCTGCGGCCGAAGTGCGCGGACTGCAGGTCGGAGATCGTGCCGTGGGACCGGTTGTTCATCACCACGAAGATCACCGGCGCGCCCGACTCCACCGCCAGCGGCACGGCCGGGAGCTGGGCGCTCATGCCGCCGTCGCCGATCAGCGCGACCACGGTCCTGCCCGGCTCGGCGAGCTGCGCGCCGACGGCCGCGGCGGGGCCGAAGCCCATGGTGGAGGCGCCGCCGGGGGTGATGAACCGGCCCTCGGGCGGCAGCTCGTAGCACTGCGCCACGCCGTTCTTGTTCCAGCCGACGTCGGTGACGAGGATCGTGTCCGGGGGCACCGAGTCGCGCAGGTCGGCCAGGATGCGCTCGGGCCGCAGCGGGAAGTCGCCGGCGCGCCCGCGTTCCCTGCTCGCGCCGAACAGCTCCGACCTGGCCGCGCGGATCCGTTCTCGCAGCGCGGGACGGCTCGCCGCGGGATGCGCGCCGGCTGCCGCGGCGATCGCCCTGATGGCCAGGGCGGCGTCGGCGACCGCGCCGATCTCCGCCGGGTAGTTGCGGCCGATCTCGGCCGGGTCGAGGTCGATCTGGAGCAGCCGGCCGCGCTCGCCGAGCGTCCAGGTGAAGCGGGGATCCCAGGAGCTGGAGTCGGTCTCGGCGAAGCGGGTGCCCAGCGCCAGCACCACGTCGGCGTCGCGGGCGTAGTCGTTGGTGAGCTCCAGCCCCCAGAACCCGGTCATGCCGAGGACCAGGGGGTGCGCGTCGGGCACGGTCCCCTTGGCCATCAGCGAGTGGGCGATCGGGATGTCGAGGTGCTCGGCCAGGCGCAGCAGCGCCTCGGCGTCGTCGCGCAGCCCGCCGCCCGCGTAGATCAGCGGCCGCTCGGCCACGGCGAGCGCGGCGGCGATCCGCTCGGCGACCTCCGCCGGCAGGCCGGGCCGCTCGGCGCGGCTGAGGGGCGGGTACGGCCCGGCGGCCCGCGAGAAGACGTCCATGGGCACGTTGACCAGCACCGCCCCCGGCCGTCCCGTCGTCGCCGTCCAGAAGGCACGCTCCACGGCCCGGCCGAGGTCCTGGGCGCGGTGCACGTTCCACGCCCGCTTGACGAACGGCCGGAAGACGGCCGCCTGGTCGGCGTCGGCGTGCAGGTTGATCTCCTGGTGCGGATGCCGCCCGTGGTAGTAGGAGGGGACGTCGCCGGAGATCACCACCAGCGGCACCGAGTCGAGCGCCGCGGTCAGCACCCCGGTGGTGGCGTTGGTCAGGCCGGGCCCGACGTGGACGAGCAGCACGCCCGGTTCGCCCGACACGCGGGCGTAGCCGTCGGCGGCGTGCGCGGCGGCCTGCTCGTGCCGGGCGATGACGAACCGGATCCGGCTGTCGGCGAGCGCGTCCAGCACGGCGATGTTGGTGTGGCCGCAGGTGCCGAAGACGTGCGTGACGCCGAGGTCCTCCAACTGCGCGACGAGCGCGTGCGCGGCGGTGGCGGTGGCAGCGGTGGTCATTCTTCTCCCCAGATGGTCAGGCCCCGCAGCAGGAGGGTCTTGGTCACGGTGAAGTCCTCGATCATCCAGCGCGGCGACTCGCGGCCGATGCCGGAGTCCTTGACGCCGCCGAACGGGACGTGGTCGAGGCGGAAGTTCGACGAGCCGTTGACCACCAGCCCGCCGACCTCCAGTTCCCGCCAGGCCCGGACGATCCGCCGTACATCATGGGTGAACAGACCGGCCTGCAGGCCGTACCTGCTGGCGTTGCACGCCTCGATGACCTGCCCGAACTCGTCGTAGGGGAGCACGGCCACCAGCGCGCCGAACACCTCCTCGCGCACCAGCCGGGCGTCGGCGGGCGGCGCGGCGACCACGGTCGGCTCCATCACCGCCCCCGACCGGCCGCCGCCGGTCGTGATCACGGCGCCCTGGCCGGCCGCCTCGCCGGCCCAGGCGGCCACCCGCGCGGCGGCGTCGTCGTCCACCATCGAGCCGACGTCCGTCGCCGGGTCCAGCGGGTCACCCACGACCAGGGCCTTCACCTCGGCGGTCAGGGCGGCCACGAACTCCTCGAACCTGCCGCGCTGGACATAGACCCGCTGCACGGAGATGCAGCTCTGCCCCGAGTTGCTGTAGCCGGTGCGCGCGCAGACCCGCGCCGCCTCGGCCACGTCGGCGTCCTCGCACACGATCGTGGCGGCGTTGCCGCCCAGCTCCAGCAGCACCCGCTTGGGCCCGGCGGCGCGGGCGACGGCGGCGCCCGCCGTCACGCCGCCGGTGAAGCTGACCACGGCGATCTCGGGCGCCGCGCACAGCCGCGCGCCCACGTCGGCACCGCCGTGCAGCACCTGTACGGCCTCGACCGGCATCCCGGCGTCGAGCAGGATCCGCACCAGCTCCGTCGAGACCGCGGGCGCCTGCGGGGGCGGCTTGACGATCGTGGTGTTGCCCGCGGCGAAGGAGGCGCCGAGCTTGTGCGCCAGCAGGTTGGCCGGGGCGTTGAACGGGGTGATCGCCAGCACGGGACCGGCGGGGGCGCGGCAGGTCAGCGCGGTGTTGCCCACGCCGCGGGCCCAGCCCGCCACCGGCAGCACCTCGCCGCCCAGCGCCCTGGCCTCGGCCGCCGACACCGACAGCGTGTCGGCCACCCGCAGCACCTCTCCGCGCCCGTCCTTCAGCGGCTTGCCGAGCTCGACGGCCAGCAGCCGGGCCAGCTCCTCGCCGCGGGCGGTGACCTCGGCCGCGCCGCGTTCGAGGATCGCGGCCCTGGTCGCGGGGGCTAACCGCGCCACCGCCCCGGCCGCCCGCCCGGCGTGGTCCAGGGCCCGGGTGATGTCGTCCGGCGTCGCCGTGCGGGCCCGGCTGACCGTCCGCCGCAGGTAGGGGCCGGTTCGCTCCGTCGCCGGGCCGTCGGTCAGCCACGTCCCGGCGACCAGGCAGCCCGCTTGGTAGATCGCATCCATCTCGACTCCACTAGGTGGTGCATCAGAACCGCACTGTGGACTTGCCCAAAGTATGAGGACATTCCCGTCCGCGCAAGAGGAACCGCGTAGTGGAACGTCTGGACCGTATAATGGACCGAGTGTTAGCGTACGGACCGCATGAGAGGGTGAGCAGGAGTTCACCTTCGACCGACAAGTGAGGACCCGTGCCTGCGAACTTCCCGGCAGAATCCGGCGAGTCCGGTGGCGTGCGCAGCGTCCAGCGAGCGTTCGACATCCTGTCCCTGCTCGGCGAGGACCGGCGGATCCTGACGATCCGCGAGGTCGTCGACGAGACCGGCCTGGCGAAGACGACGGCGCTGCGCCTGCTGCAGACCCTGGAGCACATGGGCCTGCTGTGGGCCGCGCCCAAGGGCTACACCGCGGGGCCCGCCCTGTGGCGCTGGGCGCACCTGGCCCGCAGCGCGTGGGAGCTGCCGCCGGAGACCGTCAAGCTCATGCGCGACCTGGCCGCCCGGCAGCGCGAGACCGTCAACCTCTACGTCGCCAGGGACGTCCACCGCGTCTGCATCGCCCAGCAGGAGAGCCCGCAGCCGCTGCGCCACGTGGTGCGGGTCGGCGACGAGCTGCCGATGTGGGCGGGCGCCTCCTCGAAGGTCCTGCTCAGGGACGCGCCGGTGCGGCTCCTGACGCGGATCGCCCGCTCCTCTCCGCACGGCGAGGCGCACCTGGAGACGCTGCGGCAGTGGGTCGCCCAGGCGGCGGCCGACGGTCACGCGGTCAGCCACGGCGAGCGCGAGCCCGGTCTGTCCGCCGTCGCGGTGCCCGTGACCGGCGGCTCCACGGCGATCGTGGCGGCGCTCACGCTCAGCGGCCCGACCGTGCGCTTCACGGACGAGCGGGTGGCGGAGTTCGTCGCGGACCTGGGCGAGGTGGCGGGGCGCATGTCGGAGCGCGGGTTCGACCATCCCCTGACCTAAAGGGAGATCGTGAATGCAGCAGTTGCCACTGGACGGTGTCAAGGTCGTCGATCTGACCAGCGTGCTCGCCGGACCCTACTGCAGCTACCAGCTGATGCTGTTCGGCGCCGAGGTGGTCAAGGTCGAGCTGCCCGGCAGCGGGGACCTGGCCAGGCGCCTCGGCCCTGACGACGAGCTCAACCGGGACCGGCTCGGCGCCTCCTTCCTGGCCCAGAACGCCGGCAAGAAGTCGGTGGAGCTCGACCTGAAGAGCCCGGCGGGGCGGGTGGCGTTCGAGGCGATGGTCACCGGCGCCGACGTCCTGCTGGAGAACTTCCGGGCCGGGGTGCTGGCCAGGCTCGGCTACGACCGTGACCGGCTGCGTGAGCTCAACCCGCGGCTGATCTACTGCGCGATCTCCGGCTTCGGGCAGAGCGGCCCGATGAGCGGGGCGCCCGCCTACGACCAGATCATCCAGGGGTTGTCGGGCATGATGAGCGTCACCGGCACCCCCGACACGGTGCCGATGCGCGTCGGCTTCCCGGTCTGCGACACGGTCGGCGGGCTGATGGCCGCCATGGCGATCTGCGCCTCGCTCGCCGGCCGGCACCGCACCGGGCGGGGCAGCTTCCTGGATCTGTCCATGCTGGAGGCGTCGATCTCCGCCATGGGCTGGACCGTGTCCAACTACCTGGTCAGCGGTGTCGAGCCGGAGCCGATGGGCGACCAGAACGCCACCGCGGCGCCGTCGGGCACGTTCGAGACCGCCGACGGGCCGCTCAACATCGCCGCCAACCAGCAGACGCAGTTCGAGACGCTCTGCCGGCTGATCGGCCGCCCCGGCCTGGTGGCCGATCCGCGATTCGCCGTGCCCGAGGCGCGCAAACTCCACCGCAAGGCGCTGAACGCCGAGCTCAACGACGCGCTGCGGGCCAGGACCGCGCGGGAGTGGGAGGAGCTGCTGTCGGGTCACGGCGTGCCCGCCGCCCGCGTCCTGACCGTCCCGCAGGCCCTGGCGCTCGACCAGGTGCGGCATCGCGGCTTCCTCACCGACCTGAGCTTTCCCGACGGGAGTGACCGCCGCCTGACCGTCACCGGCAACGGCGTGCTCGTGGACGACGAACCGCTGCGCCCCCCGGCCGCCCCGCCGCTGCTGGGCGCCCACAACGAGGAGTACGCGCATGAGTGAGGCGGCCGACTGGTGGGGCACCGCCGTCTCCAGGATCGAGCCGGACGTCATCGAGCTGCGCGGCCGGCCGGTCCAGGAGCTGATCGGCCAGGTGGGGTTCGCGCAGATGATCTGGCTCATGCTCCGCGGCGACCTGCCCGACCCGCGGCGGGCGGCGCTGCTGGAGGCCGCGCTGGTCTCCTCGGTCGACCACGGCCCGCACGCGCCGTCCATCGCCGTCGCGCGGATGGCGATCACCTGCGGCGTCGGGCTGAACAACGCCGTCGCCACCGGCGTCAACCTGCTGGGCGACGTCCACGGCGGCGCGGGGGAGCAGTGCGTGGCGCTGCTGGAGGAGGCGCGGGCCTGCGGCGACACCGCGGCCACGGTGGCCCGCCGACGGGCCCGCGACAAGTACCTGCCCGGCTTCGGGCACCGCTTCCACACCCGCGACCCGCGCCGGGACCCGCTGCTCGGCCTGGTGGAGCGGGCGGTGGCGGACGGGGTCGTCGCGGGCGAGCACCTGCGGGTGGCGAAGGAGGTGGAGGAGCTGATCAGCCCGGTCCCGATGAACATCGACGGCGCGACCGCCGTCGTCTACGCCGAGCTGGGCTTCCCCGCGCCGCTGGCCAGGGGGCTGTTCGTGCTCGGCCGCAGCGTCGGCATCCTCGCGCACGCCTGGGAGGAGGCGGGGCAGGGGCGGCGCAACAAGGGCCCGCTGCCCCCCTCGATCCGGCCGACCTACCTCGGCTAATAGACGACGATCTTCCCGGTGTTCTGCGGGAAGATCGCGTCGTTGTAGAAGTACTCGCCGGGCGTGGCGAAGGTGTGGGTGAACGACTGCCCCGGCATCAGCACGCCGCTGTCGAACTCGTACTCGAAGAAGGAGACGGCGGCGTGCGCGAAGGCGTTGTCCGCCGGGTTGGTGAACGTGACGGCCGTCCCCTTGGGCACCCGCAGGTGCTGCGGCGACATGGCGTTCTGGGCGACGGTGTTCTCGGCCGGGCCGGGCCGCTGGTTCGCCGCGTCCCAGACGCGGCCCAGCGTGACCGTCGTGCCGGCGACGGCGGCGGTCCTGATGTCGTTGCGCTTCTTGGGCGGGACGGGCGCCGCCGCGGGTGCCACCTTGCCGCCGAGCTTGAACGCCCACAGGTGGTCGCCGCGTGGGATGTCCGGGTACGGCAGCCCGTTCCCGCCCGCCAGGACCGCGATGTACTGCTCGCCGGCGATCTCGTAGCTGATCGGGCTGGTGTGCACCCCGGCGCCGCACTGGAAGCTCCACAGGATCTTCCCGTCGGTGTCGTCCATCGCGTGCAGCACCCCGTCGGGGCCGCCCTGGAACATCACCCGCCCGCCCGTGGTGAGGATGCCGTTGCCGTGCGCGAGCGACCACTCCCGGTCGAGGGTCCACACCGGCTTGTTGGTACGGGGATCGACGGCCGCGATTCCCCCCGCGAAGTACTCGCCCAGCGGGCGCGAGGTGTTGACCCGGCCGTCGCGGCTGTTGGAGAAGCCGGAGTTGATCAGCCCGTAACCGACGTAGATCCAGCCCGTGTGCGGGTTGAACGACAGGTGCGCCCAGTCGGCGCCGCCGCCCGCGCCGGGGAAGATGATGGTCGCCCGGTCCCAGTGCGGCGTGTAGAGGCCGCCCCAGGCGTAGAACGGCACCGGCCTGGTCGCCTTGCCGAACTCCGGCGCCTGGGTGATGAACGGCTCACCGCCCGGGAACGGCTGCGTCGGCGCGGTCTTCTGGCGTAAGTCCTGGGGCACGGGCCGCTCCGTCACGCCGTGGACCGGCTCACCCGTCGCCCGGTCGAGGACGTAGAACATGCCGGCCTTGCTGCCGTAGACCACGACCTTGCGCTTGTCGCGGCCGATCCGTACGTCCACGAGCACGGGCGCCATGACGTTGTCCAGGTCCCAGATGTCGTGGTGCACCGACTGGAAGTGCCACTTGCGCTTGCCGGTCTTGGCGTCGATGGCCACGATCGAGTTGGCGAACAGGTTGTCGCCACCCCGGCTCGAACCGTCCAGCCGGGGGTAGGAGCCGCCGAACGTCCAGTAGACCAGCCCGAGGTCCGGGTCGATCGCGGGGTGGATCCACGGCACCGCGCCGCCGGTCTTCCAGGACTCGCCCTCCCAGGTGTCGTTGCCGAACTGGCCCTCGCCCGGACACGCCCAGAACGTCCACGCCGCCTCGCCGGTGGCCGCCTTCAGGGCGTAGGCGCGGCCCCGGGCGCCGCCGGTGCTGCCCTGCATGCCGACGTAGATCAGCCCGTCCCAGTAGACGACCGCGCCGGCCAGGGTGCCGGTCAGGCCGCCGCACTGCCCGTTCTGGGGATCGCAGCCGCCGGTGTCGCCGCCGCCCTCGTCCTCGGTGATGAGCTGCCGCTGCCACACCACCTGGCCGCTCTCCTTGGCTAGGGCGTAGACGATGTTGGCGCCGGAGGTGGAGAAGACCAGGCCCTCGCCGAGGGCGACCCCGCGCATGTTCGTCTGCTTGGTGCCGAGGTTCGTCTTCCACTTCAGCGCCCCGGTCCTGCCGTCCACGGCGAAGACGTTCTGCTGGGTGGTCTGGACGTACAGGATGCCGTTCTCCACGACGCAGGTGCTCTGCTGGGGCGCGGCGGTGCTGCCGCCCTCCAGGTTGACGTGCCAGGCGGCGCCGAGGCGGTCCAGGTTGCGCGCGGTGATCTTCTTGAGCGGCGAGTGGTTGTGGTTGCCGAGGTTGCCGCAGACCTTGGGGAAGTCCGTGCCCGTGCTGCCCAGGGCGGGGGACTGCTGTTCCGGGACGGGAGCGGGAGCGTCCGTACGAGCGGGCACGGCCAGTGCCGCGGCCGCGCCGAGGAGGAAGTTGCGTCGTTCCACTGGCACCACGCCTTCTGTGGTCCACTAGATGGACCTATAGATCCGCTTAACGGACGCACAATAAGCCGGTGCGGCGGTGAAGACAAGACCTTGCCGGGCCTCGGGGCGCTGGCTACGCTGTGGAACGATCGATCCACCTGGTGGACTCCGGAGGTGCCCGTGAGACCCTCGACGCTCGTGACCGCCGCCCTGCTGCTGGCGGTCGGCTTACCCGCTTCAGCCACCTCCCACGATCCCGACCCCGCCCCCGCCGGCGGGGTGTGCCGGGGCACCGACGCCCGCTGCTACCACGACTGGGGCAACTTCGACCCGGCCAAGGGCTACCGCCTGCTGGTCTACACGCGCACGGCCGGCCCCCGCCACGCCCACCTCGGCACCGTGCTCGGGCCGGGTCTCAACCCGCCGCTCAACGACGACAACGTGGCCGTCAAGGCGGTGCTCAAGCTGGGCCAGGACAACGGCTTCGCGGTCGACTACACCGAGGACGTCACCCAGCTCGCCTCAGCGCAGAGCCTGCTGAAGTACAACGCGGTGATGTTCCTCAGCACGACCAGGGACGCGCTCGACGACGCCGCCCAGACCGCGCTGCGCCAGTACGTCAGGGCGGGCGGCGGCTTCGTCGGCGTGCACAACGCCTTCGGCACCGAGTACAACTGGCCCTGGTACGAAGGGCTGCTCGGCGAGTCCAACTTCTACGACCACGGCCCCGATCAGCCCGCCACCGTACGCACGGTCGACCGGCGCGACGCCTCGACCCAGGGCTTGCCGCCGACCTGGACGTTCAGCGACGAGTGGTACAACCTCGTCCCGGCCCCCACCCGCGTCCGCGTCCTGGCCCAGGTCGACGAGAGCACCATGCTCAAGGGCACCCGCGGCAACCTCGGCCATCCCGGGCACGGCAGGGACCACCCGGTCTCCTGGTGCCAGTACTACGACGGCGGCCGGTCGTGGGTCACCACGCTCGGCCACGAGGTGCAGGCGTGGACCGGCGACCAGCGCTTCCTCGGCCACCTGACCGGCGGCGTCAGATCGGCGATGGGCATGGCGCCCTTCTGCCGGTGATCACTTCTGGGTGGCGGCGTGGTGCAGGCCGCGCAGCGCCAGCACGTAGCCGTACACGCCGAACCCGACCACGATGCTCCGCGCGACCGGCGAGATGTAGGAGTGGTGCCGGAACGGCTCGCGCGCGTGCACGTTGGAGATGTGCAGCTCGATCACCGGCAGCTCCACGCCCTCGATGGCGTCGTGCAGGGCGACGGACGTGTGCGTGTAGGCGCCGGGATTGAACACCGCGCCCACGCACCGCCCGGCCTTGACCTCGGCCCCGGCCTCATGGATCCAGTCGATCAGCTGCCCCTCGTGGTTGGACTGCCGGAACCGGAGGTCGAGGTCGAGCCCGGCGGCCTCCTCGCGGCACAGCTCCTCGACGTCGGCCAGCGTCGTGGTGCCGTACACCTCCGGCTTGCGGGTGCCGAGCAGGTTGAGGTTCGGGCCGTTGAGAACGTAGACGGATGTCAACACATGCCTCACTTCGTGGTCGTCGCTACACCCGGTGGCGGGCCAGGTGCTCCAGGACCGACTGGTTGGCCTCCCAGCCGTCGGGGAACTTCACCGGCACGCCCAGCCGTACCGGCTCCGCCGACGGATGGGCGTCGAGCAGCTCGGCGATGCCCGCCCTGGCCACCACCACGCACGCGTGCCGGTGCCGCGAGGCCAGCACGCACAGCCGCCCCGACTCCAGATGGAACGCGGTGGCGTCCCGGCGGCCCGACAGCGGGTGCAGCACGATCGTCACGTCGTACTCGCGGCCCTGCAGCCGGTTGGCGGTGTCGACGGTGATGTCCGGCGGCAGTCCCGCGTTCCTGATCGCGGCCACCTGGTCGCGGTGCGCCGCGCCGACCGCGATCCGGTCGGCGGTCACCGGCCGCTCGCCCTGCTCCGAGCCCGCCACCGCGCCGCGCTGCAGCAGCCGCTCGGCCAGCAGCGCCACCGCCTGCACGGCCTCCCCGTCGGTGCGCACCGTGTGACGGTTGGGCAGCTCCAGCAGCGCCCAGCCGGAGCGGGCCGCCTCCTCCAGCGCCCGGTCGTGCACGGTGCCCATGCCGCCGGTGGCCAGCTCCAGCCGCCGCTCGCCGGCCCCGGTGCCCGACCGGAACCCGGTGAACGGGTAGAACGCCCGCGACACCACCGGCGCGGCCGAGGCGGGCAGCCGCCACGACACCGGCAGCCGGTGCACCGGCAGGTCGGGATTGTGCCGCAGCAGCACCGAGACCGCGCTCTGCAGCGGGTCCCACGACAGGCCGGACCAGCGGTCGCCGTCCACGATCGAGAACGGGTCGAGCTGGCCCGGATCGCCCACGAACAGCGCCCGCTCGAACAGCCCGGCGATGCGCAGCAGTTTGTCCGAGCGCATCTGGTACGCCTCGTCCACGATCGCCCACGGCCACGTGCGGCCGGAGATCCACGCCCACTTGTCCGACGTGGCGATCATGATGTCGGGGTCGCCGAGATCCTGGATCCTCGTGCCGACCGTGACGCCGGGCAGCTCCAGCAGGCGCAGCGGCGGCACGTAGCCGCTCGCCGACAGCCGCCCCACCGTCAGGTGCGGATGCCGCTCCGAGATCCGCGCCACCAGGTCGTCGACCTGCTCGTTGGTCTGGGCGACGATCATCAGCGGCTCGCCGGTCTCGGCCAGGTGGGCGGCGGCCCGGACGACGAGCGTGGACTTGCCCGCCCCCGGCGGCGAGTCGACCACCACGCCGCGGTTCCTCGGCAGGTCGGCGAGCACGTTCCTGATGACCTGCTCCGGACTGGCCTCGTCCGCGGTCACGACCACTCCTCCCGGGCGTCCTCGTCGGTGGGGCGGTATTCCTGCGGCGGGCCGCCGTGCGTCCACGGCGTCGCCTCCGCGTCGGGCAGGCTCGGCGCGCCCTGGAAGTCGTCGGTGAGCGAGGTGTAGCAGACCCGCTCGCCCACCTCGGGCACGGCGCCGGGAGTGGGCGTCTTGCCGCGGCCCATGCCCTTGGTGATCTTCAGGGTGACCAGGCCGTCGTTCGCCTCCACCAGCTGGGCGCCCTGGCCGCGCCGCTGCGGGGTGCCGAGCGCGGCGCCGGGCGGCAGGCGTACGGGATCGTCGGTCTTGACCACCACGAGCGGGCGCAGCTTGCGCGAGCGGCCCTCGCCCTCGAAGTTCTCCGGCTCGGTCTCCATGACCTCGCCGGCGAACGCCTCGCCGGTCAGCCGGTACTCGGCCATGACCAGCGGGTCGTCATAGGCGCGCTGCACCTCGTAGGCGGCCTGGGCGCGTTCCATGCGGGCCAGCCGCGCGGCGGCGGCGATCGCGCCGTCGTGCCTGGCCTGCGGCGGCGAGCCATCCTCGATCTGCGCGGCCAGGCCGCTGAAGGAGGAGCGGTCCTGTTCCCACCGCTGCGCCACGCTGGCCCCCTCGGGCAGGCCGCCGAGCAGGTCGATCGCCTGCCACATGAGCCGCCAGGTGGGTTCGAGCTGGGTACGCAGGGCCTCGGTGACGCGTTCGGCCGAGCCCTTCTCGATCGCCGGCGCCAGCACCTCGGCGTCGAACCCCGGATCGGTGACGGGTCCGGCCGGCGGCCAGATCAGCGGATCCTCCGCGTCGTCGCTCGGCCCGTCGGTGATCCAGCCGAGCAGCGCGGCCAGGTTCGCGTCCTCCAGGCCGCTCTGCCCGCTCGCCCAGTGCCGGCCCAGCTCCTCGCTCGCCGCGATCGTCAGCGACGACCCCGGATATCCGGCGCGCTCGGCGAACCAGGTCAGCCACCTGCCGAGCAGCGGCACCCCCGTGGGCACCGGGTAGGGCCCGTCGGCCCGGCGGAACCGGGTGGACCTGCCGAGCAGCCGGGTGAACGCCACGCCCGCCTGGTTCGGCACGATCAGCTGCGGCGCGTCGAGCGCTCGCTCGTACGGATCGGCGTTCTTCCGCTCCACCGTCTCCGTCTCGCGCAGAAAACTCTGGATGTACGGCAGCAGCAGCCCGGCCAGCTCGGCGGTCCAGGCGAAGCGCAGATCGCGGTTACGCGGCTGGGTCACCACCAGCAGCCGGGGCTCGGCGCGGTCGGTGCCGAGCATGGCGGCCAGCGGCGCGGCGGCCTCGCCGGAGAGCTTGAGCGGGATGAACACCATCGGCCGCGCCGACAGGTGGCAGTGCCGGACGGTCGCGATGGGCTGCGCGATGCCCTCGTCGAGGGCCCGCAGCCGGGCGAGCGAGGTGAGCAGGCTCACGTCAGGCACTCTCTGCGCAGGCGTTCGGCGTTGCGCAGCAGCCGGGCGATCTCCTCCTGGCCCGGCGCCGGGTCGCGGGTGCCGTCGGCCAGCCCGAGCGCCTCGCCGACGGAGGCGACGCCGCCCAGCTCATCGCGTACGTGGCGGCCCAGCAGGTCGGAGGCGCCCTCCTGCCGGGCCTCGTCGCGGCAGAAGAAGCACAGGTCACACGTCGACAGGCAGTCGGGCGCGTACCGGGCGTCGGTCCCGCGCAGCGCGTCGGCCAGCTCGGCGGCGGACCGGGTCGGCAGCCCGTCCTCGCCCGGCAGCAGGTCGAACGTGACGTCCTCGGGCAGCACGTCGAGCAGCCGGTCGAGGCCCGTCATCCGGTCGAGCTGGCGTTCCAGCACGGCGAGCTGCGGGCGCACGTCCACCAGCGACGCGACCGGCCGGTTGGCGAAGTTCTCCGGGCAGACCAGCACCACCTCGTGCGAGACCCGCAGCGGGTCGTGCCCCAGCTCGTCGAGCAGCCGGCGCAGCGCCAGCACGTACACCGCCGCCTGCCGGGCCGCGGCGGCCACCGCGGCCGGGTCCGCCTGCCCGTCGATCACCGCGAACGACTTGATCTCCACGATGTGGAACCGCCCGCCGAGCTGGAAGGCCACCACGTCCGGCTCCAGGTAGGCGGCGTGCCCGGCGATCTCCAGGCTGAGAAGCGGATGGTCGTAGACCGTCCCCGCGTCCTGCCCCTCGGACACCGCCCGGTCGAACAGCGCCCTGGTGTGGGCGTGGCGCAGGTGCGCGCCGACGTTCTCCACGTCGTGGTAGGCCACCTCGGCGATCGGCAGCCCGAGCTGCTCGCGCAGCATGCGCAGCAGCTCGGCGCAGCCGTCGGCCTTCACCAGCGCCTCGAACATGTTCCCGCGGGTGATCGCGAACGGCGACTGGCCGAACGGCGCGGGGAAACCCAGGTGCCGGGCCGCGGCGTCCTTGTCGATCCCGGCGCCGTCCATGAGCGCTCTGCGCGAACAGCCGGGGTTCGCCGCGAGCGCGGCGATGGCGCGGGCGTCGTGCGGCTTCGGTGGCGTCGTGCCTCGCAGCGCGTCAAGCCGGTTCATCGGCCGCCTCCCGTATTACTGTGGCGTTCAGTGTCGCCCTCACCCGGTGATCTCCTTCATCGCGACGGTGCTCAGCGTAGCGGCGCCGAACAGCCGAGCCGTGTCACCGAGCTGCGATGCCGCGCGTTCGGCCAGCTCAGCCCGGTCGTGCGTGTCGCGCTCCACGTGCACCGCGAGCTCGGTCCGCGCCGCCTCGATCACCCGGCCGGGATCGGGCGGCCCCAGATCGCCGTCGGCGGCGCCGGGGATGTTGCGCGCCATTCTGGACAGCAGCCGCGCCGCCCCCGGCTGGAGGTCCCCGAGCTCCGCCAGATCGGGATCGAGCTGCCCGGCCACCGCGATGGCGCAGGTCAGGAAGTCGACGCGGGGGCTGAGCGGGCCCACCATCCGGCGCGCCTGCGGCCACGTGCTGACCGCCAGCAGCCCCCGGGCGGGGGAGAGGCGGTCCGTCAGCGCCGCGCATAAGTAGAAGGGCCTGCCGTACGGGGAGGCCTTGAACGAGCGTGCCTCGTCGCGGCGCAGGCTGGTGAGCTGGTTACTGCGCAGCGTACCGCCGCAGAACGCCTGGCCCACGGCGACGATCAGCCTCGGCTGCGCGCAGGCGCCCAGCAGGGTGAGACCCTGGTGCACCTGCTCGCGCACGGTCACCAGCCGCGGCGCCACGGGCTCGGGGGTCGGCTCACTGGCCGGGGCGGCGCTCACCAGGGCGTCCCACGTACGTTCCACGCCGCGGAGCTCGGCACGCAGGGTCCTGGCCGTGGCCGTGTCCTTGACCCGCATGGCCCTGCGCACACCGGCTCGGAGCTCGTCGATCCGCCTCTCGAGATCATCCAGCCGGTCACTCATGGCGCGAGCGTAGCAAGAGTTCCAGTCTTTCCCAGTAATTTCCGGACATCACTCGCGCGCCAGCTCTATTGATCTACATTGTAAAGGGCGGGCCCGGTTACGCGGCAGGGACGGCCAGCACCCACTCGTGGTCGTCGGTGAGGAAGCGGTCCAGGTGGAGACCGGACTCGGCGAGGGCGGCCCGGAGGTCGTCGTCGCTGAGCCGCCGGGACGTGAACGACTGTGTCCACACCTGATCCCCGTGCGCGTACCGCATGGTCGCGCTGAACAGCCCCGGCTCGACCTCCTCGTGCGCCGCCAGCGTGATCGTGATCTCGCCGTCGGTCCGGCTCCTGCCGGCCCGCCGGGTGTCGTGCGTCTCGGGTGGCGTCCACTGGATCAGCACCGCCCCGCCGGGTGCCACGTGCCGCGCGCAGGCCGACAGCAGCGCCCGCCTGCCGTCCTCGTCGGCCGTGTGCACCAGGTACGACGCGAGCATGACCGCGTCGAATCGCCGCTCCAGCCGCAGGTCCTGGATCCGGGACAGCACGGTCTGCGCGCCTCGTACGCGGGCCAGCATCTCCGCCGACTCGTCCACGGCCACCACCTCGAAGCCGCGCTCCAGCAGCGCGTGCGTGACCCGGCCCACGCCCGCCCCCAGCTCCAGGACGGACCCGCCGGCCGGTGTCACCTGCCCGACGATCTCCGCCTCCCCTCGAGGTCTCAACCGCGTGTAGAACTCCACGGGGGAGCCGTCGGGGGTGATCGAGCCGGGTCCGGTGCCGGAGTTGGGGGAGATCGTCATGCTCTCGAACCTAAGGCATGAGACCGGCTCCCGCCGTGCCCCGTCAGGCTGATCGGTCAGCTCGCCTTGAGAAGGGGGTAACCCTCGCCGAGGTCGCAGTTGATCGGCAGCGTGACCAGCGCGCAGTCCTTCCTGGCCACCTCCACGCCCTGGATCGCGCAGGCGATGGAAGCCGTGCAGTCGCCCCCCGTCAGGAGCATGAGCCGGCCGGCGCGCACTCCCGCCTGCACCATCGTGACACGCAGGATCAGGTCCACGCCGAACGTCACCCGGCCCATCGGCTGCCCGTTGACCTGCACTTCGATATACGGCTCGTGATGGGAGACGACCTCGTGCTCGGCCAGCGGCACCACCTGGCCCTTGCCCGGATCATCCAGGCTTCTGTGAGCGGCGGCCCGCAGGTCGCGGTACTTCGCCCAGCCGGTCAGCAGGACCGACCCCAGGTCGATGCCCCGCAGCAGCTCGGCACCGGCCTCGCCGGCCTTGTGCGCCAGTTCGGCGGACGGCATCCGGACCCGCTGCCTGATCTCGTCGAGCACCTGGCGGTTGTCGACGGCCCGCGACAGTTCCTCGGCCGCGCGGTGCGGATCGGCGTAGAGGAGCAGGTCGGCGGTGCTCGGGTGGGTGGTGAAGGCGGCGGTCACCGTACGATCTCCCTGATCTCCTGGCGGCCCTGATCGTGGTGGCACACGAACGTGACCCCGGCCGTGGGCGCGGGGTCACGGACCTCCACCCCGGGGGCCGGATCCACGCACGGCACGCAGACGACGGCGGCCGCCGGGGCGGGCCGGGGCCCGCGAAGGGCCCGGCGTACCGCCCAGGCCCCCGCGCCCGCCGCCACGGCGACGGCCGTGGGCACCAGCCATCCGGGCGGCTCCGTGCTGCTCGATGAGTCCGCCTTGCTGGGGTCGACCACGTCGGGATTCTGGCCGGCTTCATTGGGGGTCGCGGGGCGCAGGTACAGCGTCACGGTGGAGCCGCAGGGGGCCCTTGTTCCGCCGCTCGGGACCTGACGGCGGACGATCCAGTCGCTCGCCGCGTCGGAGGGCTTCACTTTCGTGCGGAAGCCGCCCTCCTTCAGCGCGCCTTTCGCCTTTTTCGTGGTGTTTTGCACGACCGTGGGTACAGGCCCGCTTTTCGGCCCGGCCGCGCTGTCCGGATCGCCCAGAGGTGCGCAGGACAGCGGGTTGGTGTCCGTGTCGGTCGGCGCTTCCAGGTAGATGACCACGGTGGAGCCGCAGGGGGCGTCTCCTCTCTGGATCTGTCTGCGCACGATCCAGTCGGCCGTCGCGCTGGGGGGCCTCGCGTCCATGCCGAAGCCGCCCTGCTCCAGCTCGGCCTTCGCCTTCTCCTTGGTCCTACCCACGACCCGAGGTATGGGCCCGCTTCTCGGCCCGTACACGCTGTCCGGATCGCCCAGCGGCGCGCACTTCTGCGGCGCAGGTGTGTCCGTGCCAGTTGTTGTGTCCGTGTCGGTGTCTGTGGGCGTTTCGGTGGGCTCGTCCGTCGGCGTGGCCGTGTCGGTGGTCGTGTCCGGCGGGGCCGGTGACGCGGCCGTCGACGGTCCGGCCATCGCAGGTGCCGCCGCCAGCGCGATCATGCTCACGGCCAGCGCTTTCGCGACCTCGAACCGCATGGTCACCCCCTGGCCCTCAGTATCGGAGACACCGCAGGCCGGCCGGCCGTGTCATGAGCGGTCCCGTACTCAACCCGGAGGAACACGCGTCCCGCGTTGTGGAATACAGGGCAGCCGCCTACGACCTCCTGGTGATGCGGATCTTCGACTGCTTGTGCCGGAGCTGTTCCCAGTCGTCCATGAAGGTGGCGTCCAGGCTGTACCGGTCCGCCAGGGCCACGAGGGTCTCGGTGCGGTAGTAGAAGTCCTCGCGCAGCACGTGGTGCTCCTTGCCCTCGGCGCGGTCGAAGGTGAAGTCGAACCACCCGTCCGGCTTCATGACCCGGCTCACGTGGGCGAAGCACTCCTCGATGACGTGCAGCGGCGAGTGCGAGAAGACGCTGTGGGCGTGCACCACGTCGAAGTGGCCGTTGGGCAGGAACGCGAAGCGCAGATCACGGACCGGGGTCAGGTGCGGCAGCTTCTCGCGCAGGCCGTTCGCGACGACGGTCTCCTGCGCGGCGAACAGGATGTCGGGGGAGATGTCGAGGCCGTAGTAGTTGCCCGTGTCCAGGTAGTCGATGAACAGGCGACCGGCTCGCAGATTGCCGCAGCCGATCTCCAGCATCGTGAAGTCTGGCTTGAGGCCGTGCTTCTTCAAGTAGTCGAACTGCATGCGCCCGAGCGCCAGCCAGCGCCGGTGCGTGTGGGAGCCGACCGCGCCTTCCGGACTGCAGGCGGCGTCCGACTTCATGACGGCCCGGTAGTAGGAGACGTGGTCGGGGTTGCGCAGCCGCAGCCAGGTGTCGCGGGTCAGCCGGCGCAGATGCGGCAGCACCTTGTGCGGGTGCGTGAGCGCGTAGCGGGCTTGGTAGGCCAGGCTGGAACGGTTGTGTTTCACGGTGGACCGCCAGAGGAGATTCCAAAAGAGCACTGGGAATCTAGGCGCCGCCGTACGCGCGCTCAATCACCGCCGCTTATAGAGCGGGCAAAATGAGTGCCGTTCGCTCAGGGCATGCCGGCGATGACGCACGCCCGGCACGAGGGGCGCGCGCAGATGCACTGCATGATGGCGTCGAGAACATCGTGATCGTGATAAAGGCACTGATCCTTGCAGGTGTGCCGCGGAACGAATCCCGCCTGGATCTCGTCGGGCCACGGCTCTTCGCCTTCGCGGCAGCGGACGAACTGGTCGGGGTCTGCCGAGTGCAGCCCGTGCATGCGTTCGCGGGCCTGGGTCTCCAGGGTCCGTGTCTCCGTCACCATGGTCTTGAGCTGGGCGGCGAGGTCGACGTACCGGTCATCGCCGGTTCGTACGTGCGCGGCCCGCAGCGCCATCACCGCGTTGCCCAGGAATCGGCTGGCGTCCTGGAGATCGGTGGTGTGGTGCAATTGGATGCCGGTCACGCTTCGGACCCACACGGCGTCGTTGGTCATTGATCAATCCTCCGGAGCGACAGGCGCACGCCTGCTGGGAATTGCCCCGTTTGAGTGGACATGTCGGGGTCTGCGAATACATGTGATGATAACCAGATTTTTGCGTATTTTTCGAGCTGGGTGCTCTGGGTTGACCGTTGGCAGGGTGATGGTGAACCCGGGGGAGGCGTGCCGAAACGGCTTCTGGCCTGGCCTGGAAGGCGTGCCGGTCACTGGCGTGGTAAACGGCACTTGGGAATAAACAGGGGAAGATATTAATCGCCGCAGGGTGTGTGAACATAGATCGCGGCCACCGCGTGCGCGGTGGCCGTTCTCGTTTTCAGGCGCCCCTTGCGGTGACGGTCAGCTCGTCATGGCGCACTTTCCGCGCTCCTTCCTGGCGGGTCCCTCGGCGTTCGGCCGGATGTCGAAGTCGAAGATCGCGGTGGGCAGGTAGAGCGAGCAGCAGGCGTTGGGAATGTCGACGATTCCGCTGACCCGCCCTTCTATCGGAGCCGAGCCGAGGATCAGGTAGGCCTGTTCGCCGGTGTAGCCCCACTTCTTGAGATACTCGACGGCGTTGAGGCATGCCCTGCGGTAGGCCACGGTCGCGTCGAGGTAGTAGTTGGTGTCGGTGTCGTGGTCGACCGAGATCCCGATGAACGAGAGAAACTCGGAGTAGCGCGGCTCGACGTTTCCGGGCAGGAAGAGCGGATTGGTGGTGACACCGTACTTCTCCATGCCGCCCTTGATGAGGTCGACGTGGAAGTCGATGTAACCGCCCATCTCGATCGCGCCGCAGAAGGTAATCTCGCCGTCGCCCTGGCTGAAGTGCAGGTCACCTCCGGAAAGTTTCGCGTCCTTCACCATGACCGGGTAGAAGACCCGGGCTCCGCGGGTGAAGTTCTTGATGTCGTGGTTGCCGCCGTTCTCCCGCGCCGGCACGGTACGCGCGCCCTCCTCGGCGACCCGCCGCGCCACCTCGCCGCTCGCCGTACCGGCGATGACGTTGTCGCCCAGCGGCGGCAGGCCGAGTGGCGGGACCCGTTGCGGATCGGTGTCGATGAGTGCCTGCTCCCTGCGGTTCCAGGAGGCGAGCAGCTCGGCTGACGGCGCGGTGCCGAACAGCCCGGGGTGGGTGATGCCGGTGAAACGGACACCTGGCAGGTGACGGGATGTGGCCACCTGGCCGTGGAAGTCCCAGATCGCCTTGTACGCGTCGGGGAAGTAGTCGGTCAGGAAGCCGCCGCCGTTCGCCTTGGCGAACACACCGGTATACCCCCATCCCTGTCCTGGTGCCTCCCCGACCTGCTGCGGTACCGCGCCGAGGTCGAGGATGTCGACGACCAGAAGGTCGCCCGGCTCGGCTCCGTCCACCCCGATGGGTCCGCTCAGCACGTGCGCGACGCTCAGGTCGACGTCCCGTACGTCGTTCGCGGAATCGTTGTTGCCTATCTGGGCGTCGGTCCATTCCCTGCATTCGACTCGGAACTCATCTCCGGGGCGGACCATGTCGGCCACCGGAATATCTGGGTGCCATCGATTGTGTCCGGGGATTTTCTGGTCGCGCATGGACATCGATTGATCGATGCTGAATACGACGTTCGGCATGATGAATGCCCTTCTTGGATTACGGGTGCCGTCAGGGATATGCGCATCGACCACCTCCTTATGGGCGTCTTCTCGTCAGGTCCAGCGCGGGCGATGCGTCCGGTCGCCCATCGCCTCCTCGCTCGGTGCCGCCACGGCGGGTTCACGCCCTCGGGTCAGCGGCCACAGCCCGATGAAGACCACCACGCCGAACACGGCGAGGATGAAGGCGATGAGATTCGTGTTCCGCCAGTAGCCCGTCAGGATCAGGAAGGCGGGGATCGCCGCCGTGACCCACCCCTGGATCGCCGTGACCCAGCCCGTGTACCTGGTGATCTGCTCGTGTTTCAGACCCAGCAGCACGAAGAAGAGGAACCACAGGAATCCCCAGTAGAGCCAGATGACCCCGAACGCCGGATCGCCCAGGAGCCGGAAGTTCGCGTACGCGTATCCCATGGCCATGATGGCCACGAACAGCGAGAAATAGCCGACACCCGTGGAGTCGAAACCGCCCAGCAGGTTGATCCCGACGTACAGGTAGGTGAAACCGAACAGATAGATCCCGGACGCGCCGAGGATCTGCGCCGGGTTCGCGAGATTGGCGATGATCAGTACCGTGGGCGTGATCACCTGCAGGCCCCCGACGAAGAGGTTGAAGATGCCTGCCGCGCGTGGATCGATCTTCTTCAGCAGCATCATCCCGTTGATGAAGAGCACTGCGCCCACGTAGAGAAGTCCGACGGCTCCCATGAGCGACGCACCTCCTGGTGTAGTGGTGCGGCGGCGGCATTCACGCCGGATGGCCCGTGTGACGCGCGCCGCATCCGGATCGGCGGAGCCGCGTGTGTGATCGGTTCACACCCACGTGGCCGCGTTGGTTCTGTTGGTCAGGGCCTGTTGATCAGGGCCGAGGCAGGCGTGCCAGCGCTGGGTGCGGCGGCGGTTCGCGCCGCTTGGGAGGCGCGCTCGTGATCACCTCGGGTGCTTCCTGACTCCGCTCCTCGCGGGTGAGCGCGGCGGCCACTGCCGAAGGCACCCGGCTGAGGTACGGCGAGGAGAAGACTCGAGGGGATGGGCGATGACACGCGGGACATTCGCCTGTCGCCGTGGCGGTCCCGATCGGTAGGTGTACCTCGAATCTTCCGCAATCGGGGCAGCGATACTCATACGTTGCCATAGGCATCCCTCCGCGGAGATCTAACTCGATCTTCTCCGGCCTTTGGCGCCCCAAAATCAGACAACCTCTGCCTACACTCCATGTCAAGGTCGTCATATACTGTTGCAATTTCATCGGAAAACCGGCGCTGAGCAGAAAAGGGAGGCAGAATAGCAGAAGCGTCCTCGCGACGGCGATAAACGTGGTCAGACCTTTAACGTCGTGCCGCGCATAATTGCCCGATCGCCTGCGAGAATTTGCCGGACGTTTGACGGATTCAACGATTGCGGCCGGAGCCGATCGACCGCAGCGCCGCGCACAGCCGTTCGATCTCCGCATCGGTGTTGTAGTAGTGCACCGATGCCCGGACCACGCCGGGCAGGCCCCGAGGTGCCAGGTCGAAGCGCGCTGAGGTGACTCCGGAGACGCTGGTGTTGATGCCCGCCGCGCTCAGCCGGCTCCGCACGTCGGTGGCGGGCACGCCGTCCACGGTGAAGGTGACGATCCCGCACAGCGCTGTCCGTGGTCCTGGACGGTCACTCCCGGCAGTTCTCGGAGGCGTTGCCGTGCCCGCCGGGCCACGGCGGTGACGCGTTCCTCGATCGCTTCGATTCCCCATTCCAGGGCGTAGCCGACCGCGACGCCGAGGCCGATCTTGGCCGCGTAGTTGGTCTCCCAGTTCTCGAATCGGCGGGCGTCGGCCCGGATCTCGTACGTCCGCGGGTCCGTCCCGCAGGTCCGCCACCGACAACTGGCCGTGCTCGTCGTCGTCGACCACCTCGACCTGGGCTCCGGTACGCGCGGCGACCTGCAGGAAGGCGATGACGTTGCCGGCGTACTCCGCCCGGGAGGCGAGGATGCGGTCGCCGCCGATCCGCGCCTCCAGCCGCAGGTGATCGATGACGGCGTCGGTCACCGGGGTGGGGGCGAGTGCCGCGTCGGCGTTGTTGAGATGCACGACATCGGCGCACCCTGGGGTCTCCTTGCGTGCGCGATCCACGTCCAGCGGCATCGGCGCCGCCCTCCTGCTCGGGTACGTCATGGTGAGGGGCCGGCCGGGTTCACGGCAGTCGCGGTCCGGCTTCCCGCTGGTCGGCGAGCCAGGACTCCACCTCGTCGGCCCGCCGCGGCAGGCCCGCGGAAAGGTTGACCGCGCCCGCGTCGGTGACCAGGATGTCGTCTTCCAGGCGAATCCCGACCCCGCGCAACTCGGCCGGCACCAGGTCGTCCTCGGGCTGGAAGTACAACCCCGGTTCGACGGTCAGCACGTAGCCTTCGCCGAGCACGCCCTCGCGGTACCTCTCCGGGCGGGCCGCGGCGCAGTCGTGCACGTCGATGCCGAGCATGTGCCCGAAGCTGTGCAGCGTCCAGCGCCGGTAGAGCATGGATCCAGGGTCCATCGCCTCATCGACGCCCACCGGCAGGACGCCCAGCTCCGCCAGGCCCTCGGCGAGCACCCGCATGCAGGCGAGGTGGACGTCGGCGAACTTCACGCCCGGTCCGACGAGGTCGATGCCGGCCTGCTGGGAGGCGTACACGATGTCGTAGACCTCACGCTGGAGCGGGGAGAAGGTGCCGGAGACCGGGATCGTGCGGGTCACGTCGGCGGTGTAGAGGTGGGTGTTCTCCACGCCCATGTCCATCAGCAGCAGCTCGCCGGGCACGGTGCGGCCGTGATTGCGCTTCCAGCACAGGATCGTGGCGTGCGCGCCGGCGCCCACGATCGAACCGTAGCCTACGTCATTGCCGTCATGGCGGGCTCGCAGGCCGAAGACGCCTTCGATCAGGCGCTCGGACACGCCACGGTCGGCCGGCACCACCCGGGCGACGTCCTCGAAGCCGCGGACGGTGGCCTCGACCGCGTCCCGTAGCTGGGCGATCTCCCACGCGTCCTTGACCAGCTTCAGCTCGGACACGACCGCGGCCAGCTCCCGATCACGGGCGCCCTCCTCCACCGGGTCGTACGGCGGCACCGCGGCGTCGACCCGCCGGTCCAGGCCGCGCAGCACCCGGGTACGGCCAGGCGTACAGCCGGTCAAGGCCGTGTCGAGATCGGCGAGCGCGGCCGTCTGGACGCCCAGTTCGGTGGCCTTCTCCGCCAGGGTGCGCCGGCGGCCGGCCCACAGCTCTCCATCCCGGTCGCGGAAGAACCCGTCGCTCTCGCGGGAGGCCGGGTGCCGGGTGTAGAGCACCGCGTCGTGGACATCTCGGCCCGGAAGCAGGACCAGCACGCCGTCCGGGTCGTGGTCGCCGGTGAGGTAGGCGAAGTCGCTGCCAGGACGGAAAGGATGAAGCGTGTCGTTGGCGCGTACCTTGCTGGTCCCGGTCGGGATCACCAGCGTTTCGCCGGGGAAGGCCGCTGACAGCCGGTCGCGGCGTCGCGCGTGGTTCACGGCCTCCGGTTGCGGCCGCACGTCGAGTGCGTCGTCCCGCCAGCCCGTCCGCATGAACTGCAGGAACTTGTCCGGGAAGTCCGGGTCATGCGACGCCGTACGCACCTGTTCGTCGTGCTTCATCCACGTCTCCCGTTCTGCCTGCCTCACCCGCGAGCATGCTATGTACTATTGCATATTATTCGCAATAGCGAAGGGCTCGCATATAGCGCGGGCCGACATGGGAGGTGGGTGGGCGGGGGACGATGCTGCTGTGTCCCGTGAGGTGCGTCATCTGATCGGCGTCGTGGCGGGTCTGGCCGCGCTGCCCCTCGTCTACTACCTGACCGAGGCGGGGGCCAGGGCCCTGCGGGCGGCGTACGCCACGTTCCGGCCCGCGCCGGTCGGCCTCGGCTACCTGACGGCCGTGGCGGCCATCGTGGTGCTGCTCGCCGCCTGGTCGTGGCTGTCGCCGCTGGCCGCGCTGGCCTGCGGGCTGCCGCTCACCGCCGTCGCCGCGCTGTTCGCCTTCGATCTCGACGTGGCGCTGGAGTTGGCGGGCCGGCTGCCGAGCTTCGCGGTGCCCGTCGGCGAGCCGCCGGGCACCCTGGCCGGGGTGACGGGCCTGTACGCCGTCATCGGCGTCCTGCTGGTGCTGTCGGCGCTGTTGCCACGTGGCCGGCGATCTATCCTGGGCGGATGAGCGGACGGGACCCGGATCGGCGCAGGGCGCTGCTGGACGCGGCGGACCGGGTCATCCTGCGCGAGGGCCCCGAGGCGTCCATGGCCGCGATCGCCGCCGAGGCCGGCATCACCAAGCCGATCCTCTACCGCCACTTCGGCGACAAGAGCGGCCTCTACGAGGCGCTGGCCGACCGCCACGTGCGCACGGTCATCGCCCAGCTGCGCCCGGCCTTCGCCGAGGTCGCGACCGACCTGCGCGGCCGGGCCAGGACGACGATCACCGTCTACCTGGACCTGATCTCGGCCAACCTCAACCTCTACCGGTTCCTGTTCCACCGGGCCAGCGCCGAGGACACCCGGATGCGCTCCCACATGACCGCGCTCGTGCGCAGTCTCGGCGAGGAGCTGGGCAGGGTGCTGGTCGCCGAGCGGGTGGCGGAGCCGGTACGCGCCCAGGTGCTCGGCCACGCCTTCGTCGGCATGGTGCAGACCACGGGCGACTGGTGGCTGGAGCACCCGGAGGTGGATCGGGCGGAGGTCGTCGAGGGCCTGGTGGACGTGATCGTCGCGGCGGTCAGTCACCGAAGCGGGAGAGCCTCCCATGCCGCCGGGCGTAGTTGAGCGCCCACCCGAAGACCGCCAGCGCGCCGGCCAGATAGACCGCGTTGAGCCCCAGCGCCCACGCCATCCGATCCCACGGCAGCGCACCCCCCGACATGACCGTCCGCATCCCCTCGAAGACATGCGAGGCGGGCAGGAACCACGCCACGGCCCGCACCGGCTCGGGCAGCACCGACAGCGGGTAGAAGATCCCGGCCAGCGGCTGCACGAAGAAGACCAGCGACCAGGCGATGACCTGCGCGTTCTCCCCGAAGCGGAGCACCGCCGCGATGCCGATCAGCCCGAGCGACCAGCCGAGCAGGAGCAGCACACCCATGAACGGCACCAGCCCCACGCCCAGGCTCGTCACCCCGAACCCGTAGAGCGCCAGCGCGAGCCCCGCCATCACGGCGACCGCGAACACCACCTTGCCCAGCGAGAACAGCATCAGCCCGATCAGGTATTCGACGCTGGACAGCGGGCTGACCTGCACGTTGAGCAGGTTGCGCGCCCAGATGTCCTCCAGGAAGGCCAGCGAGATCTCATTGCTCGCCTTCTGCAGCACCTGCCAGAGCAGCACCGCGCCGATCAGGAACGCCACCACGAAGGGCACCTGCTGCGTCCTGAGGAACAGCGTGACGAACCCCCACAGCAGCAGCTCGATGGTCGGCCAGAACAGGATCTCGAACATCCGGATCGGGCTGCGCCGCAGCGCGGCGAAGTCCCGCCGGATCACGCCGGAGATCCGGCTGCGCCGGGCGGCGAAGCTGAGCGGGGGCAGGGTGAGGGTCGTCATCCGCGGGCCACCTTCAGGAACACCTCTTCCAGGTCGTCGACCCCGTAATGGCTCGCCAGCTCGCCGGCGGTGCCGGTGGCCACGATCCGGCCGTCGGCCATGAAGTGGATCCGGTCGCACATCCGCTCGACCTCGCGCATGTTGTGCGAGGTGATCAGCATGGCGCTGCCGGTCTCGTCGGCCAGGCGCGACAGCAGGCCGCGGATCCGGTCGCCGACGTCGGGGTCGAGGTTGGCCGTGGGCTCGTCGAGCACCAGCAGCCGGGGCTCGTTGAGCAGGGCCTTGGCCAGCTGCACCCGGGTGCGCTGCCCGGAGGACAGATCCATCATCCGGCGCCTGCGCAGCGGCCCCAGCTCGAACAGCTCGATCATCTCGTCGACCCGCGCCGCCGGCCGCCGCAGCGCGTAGAGGCGGGCGAACGCGTCGAGCACCTCCCGCACCCGCAGCGGCCCGGGCAGGTCCACGTAGCTGGCGGCGAAGTTGACCCGGCTCAGCACCTCGATCCGGTGCCGCGCCAGGTCCTGGCCGAACAGGCGGACGCTCCCCGAGTCAGGCGTGATCAGGCCGAGCAGCATGTGAAGTGTGGTCGACTTGCCCGCGCCATTGAGGCCGAGCAGCCCGGTCACCTCTCCTTCGCCGACGGTGAGGCTCAGGTCGCGGACCGCCGTCACGGGTCCGAACCGCTTGACCAGATGAGTCGCCTCCAGGATGGCCACCCGATCATGGTGCGTTCCGTACACGGGCGCTCGCAACGGGTTTTCAGCCGAGCAGCCGCAGCAGGTCCCACTCGTTCTCGCACACCCGGCGGCCGATCGCGGCCAGCTCGACGGAACGCGCGCCGCCGCGCAGATGGCGCATCGTCTGCATGACGCAGATGACGCCCCACTTGAGCACGCCGAACGTCTCCCACCAGCGCAGCGCGTCACCGTCGACGGGCCGCCCGCCCGCCTTCTCGTACGCGGTGATCAGATCGTCGTAGTCGCCGAAGCCGCCGACCGGCAGCGGGGAGCCGAACCGCCACGCCTTCACGCACAGCCAGCCGAGGTCCTCGACCGGATCGCCCGCGTGGGCCAGCTCCCAGTCGAGCACCGCCCGGATGCCCTCGGGGCCGACGATCAGGTTGCCGTTGCGGAAGTCGCCGTGCACCACGCTCGGCCGCGAGTGCGGCGGCCGGGTCGCCGCCAGCCGCCGGAACGCCAGCTCGAACACGGGATGCGGCTCCCCGATTTGATCGAGCACCTCCCGCCACTGCCGCAGCGGATCGCCAGAGGCGGTGGGCGCGAGCGGACCGCCTGAGGCTGCGGCCGAGGGCAGAGCGGACAGTGGCATCCGGTGGATCGCCGCGAGCGCCTCGCCGCACTGGGCGGCCAGCCGCGGCCGGGCGTCCGCGTACGCCGCGTCGCGCAGGATCCTGCGCGGGATCGTCTCACCCGCCACCCTGGTCATGAGGATGTACGACCGATCGGCCGCCACGATCCGCGGCACGGGCACCCCGGTCCCGGCGGCGGCCCGCATCAGCGTGGCCTCGCTCGCCAGGCTGCCACCGGCCTCCAGAGCCGCGCCGGGGGAGTCGAGGCGCAGGATCAGCTCGTGCCGTTCGTCCCCGTCGAGCACGTCGAGCGCCCACGTCTCGCGCGAGGCCCCGCCGGGGAGCCGCGCGCTGAAGGGCACCGACGCGCCGGACCCGAAGACCTCACGGACGATCGAGTGGACCGCTTCCGTCATCGCAGCCCGAACTCCCAGTTCCCGCCCGCCGCGTAGGCGCCGAGTATCCGCCGCCCCACCGAGTCGATGTGCACCTCGTCCGGCCCGTCGTAGATCCGCCCGGCCCTGGCGTGCCGGTACATCCGGTCCAGCGGGGTGTCCGGAGTCAGCCCCGCCGCGCCGTACACCTGAATGGCCCGGTCGATCACGTTGTGCAGCATGCGCGAGCCCACCACCTTGATCGCGCCGATCTCGACCCTGGCGTCGGAGCCGGAGTCGATGGCCCGCGCGGCGTCGAGCGTGAGCAGCCGCGCGGCCTGGATCTCCGCGTAGGAGTCGAACACGTGCTGCCGCATGAGCTGTTTGGCCGCCAGCGGCTCACCGAACGCGGTCCGCTCGTGCATCCGGCGGCACATCAGGTCGAAGGCCCGCTGCGCCTGGCCGAGCCAGCGCATGCAGTGGAAGATCCGCCCGGGCCCCAGACGCTTCTGCGCGATGACGAACCCGTGGCCGCGCCGCCCCAGGAGGTTCGAGGCGGGCACCCGGACGTTGTCGTAGCGGACCTCGCAGTGCGCGCCGTCCAGCCCCAGCACCGGCGTCTCACGGATGATGTCGTAGCCCGGCGTGTCGGTCGGCACCAGGATCATGGAGAAGGCCAGGTGCGGCGCCGCGCCGTCCTCCGTCCGGCACATCACGGTGGTGTACGCGGCCCGGGACGCCCCGGTCGTGAACCACTTGTGCCCGTTGATCACCCATTCGTCCCCGTCGAGCACGGCGGCCGTCCTGATCTGCGTCGGGTCGCTGCTCGACACGGAGGGCTCGGTCATCGCGAAGCTCGGCGAGATGTCGCCCCGCACCAGCGGAGTCAGGTAACGTTCCCGCTGCTCGGCGGAGGCGTGCTCGTACAGCATCAGCGAGTCCTGCAGCGTGTACGTACCCAGCGCGATCTGCCCGAACTCACTACGCCCCTGCACCTCGTTGACGTACACGTAGTCGAGGAAGGGCAGCCCGCCCCCGCCCAGCTCGCGCGGGTGGCCGAGCGCCCACAGGCCCTCCTTCTTGGCCTCCGCGCGCAGCTCGTCGAGCGCCGCCCCGGCCGCGGGCCCGCCCTGGTGCAGCACGTTCTCGGCGGGCTCGACCCGCTCGGTCATGAAGGCGTGGACGGCATCGCGGATGGGACGAACGCTGTCAGGGACGGCGAAGCTCATGAAAGGATCTCAGCCGATAATCGTTGCCCGGTCAACGAGGGTCGATCAGCGGTCTCCACGCGCCATCTTCTGGGCGGCTTTACGCGCACGTCGGATCCGGAAAAATCCGGGCTCACCGAGGCGAGAATGATCATCGGATATGTCCGGTTAGTGGCCGGTCGGTGCCCTGGTCCGGGCTTGTCCGCTGTCGCACCCTGATCGAGGCGCTTATGTGCGCCTTATGGGTCTCGATCAGCCATCGAAGGGTGGGCCATGCCGCCAAGCGGTACCAGACAGCAACGAACAGTGGTTCGTCGCATTGCGGTGATGATGATTCTTGTCCTGATCGGCGCCGTCGTCGACGTGCTGCCGCCGACGCCCGCGGTGGCGTCCGTGGCGCGGGCGTCGGCCGGTGGCGATCCCCGGGCAGTGCCGCTGATGGCGGCTCGCCAGACTCCGCTGAAGAAGACGGCGCGCGCCGCGCCGAAAGCCGACTTCGCCCCGCTGGCCGGAGGCACCACCCACTTCGACCGGCAGCGTTCGCGGTCGGTGTCGCGCTCGGCGTTCGTGACCGAGTATGAGAACCCGGACGGCACCCGCACCTTCCAGCAGAGCACGGAACCGCTGAACGTGCGGGACGACTCGGGCGATTGGCGGCCGGTGGATCCGGCGGTCTCCGTGGATGCCGGGACCGGGCGTGCCCGGGTGGGGGCGCACCCGCTGAATCCCACCTTCGGCTTACGGGCGGACGACGCCCGCCTGCTGCGGGTGGAGACCGGCGGCAAGTCCGCCTGGCTGGCCGCGGATCAGTCCGCGGCCAGCCAGGCGGCCGTCTCCGGCACGACCGTCAGCTATCGCGGGGCCTGGCCGGACGCCGACCTGGTGTACGCGGTCACGCCGGGCGCGGTGAAGGAGACGATCCGGCTGAACCGGGCCCCCACCGTGAGCGGGGCCTCATGGCGCTTTCGCCTCGGCACGAGCGGCCTGACGCCGAAGCTCGGCAAGGACGGCGGTGTCCTGCTCGTCGACAGCGGCGGCAAGCCGGTGGTGGCGATCCCGCCGGTGGAGACGTGGGATTCGTCGGGAAAGGCCGACCGCCCGCCTGCGGTGACCGGCGGCCGGTACGCGCTGGAGAAGACCTCCGGTGGCTGGATGCTGACGGTGTCGGTGGACGAGGCATGGCTGCGCGATCCCGCGCGGGTGTACCCGGTGAGTGTGGATCCGTCGTTCTCGTTCGGGTCGGTGGACCACTTCGCCTACAAATCCGACGGCTACTCATGCCAGCTCTGCGGTGTCCGGATCGGTAACTCGCTGGACCAGGGCGACGCGATGTGGCGCAGTGTGTTCCACCCGGACTACCGTTCGCTCTTCGGCACCGGCCGTACCGTGGTCAGCGCCCGGCTGGACGTGACCAACCAGCGCAGCGCGACCACCGTCGACCGCACGTACCCTGCCGCCCTCTACCACGCCTCCGCGTTCGACTTCAACGGCGTGGGCGCTCTGCTGGCCTCGGGCCTGGTCGGGCAGGTCGGAAGCTTCAAGGGTCCGTCGTTCACCTCGTTCATGCGCACGATGGTGGACACTCAGGATGCGCGCGCGTACTTCATGCTGGTGGGCCACGAGGCCGCGGGGACGTGGACGTACAAGAACCTGGCGGTCACCATGTACGTGGACATGGGGACGGCGCCGCCGGCGGCTACCCTGAACGGACCGGCGGACAACAGCGTGCTGACCGGCCTGACCCCGACGCTGTCGGTGAAGCCGGTCAGCGACCAGGACGGCGACGCCGTCTCGTACTGCTTCCAGGTGGCCACGGGTGCGGACGCCAAGTCGGGCGTGGTGGTGGACTCCGGCTGCCTGCCCACCCCGACGTGGACGGTTCCCGCGGGTGTTCTGCAGGACGGGGTCGCGTATACGTGGCGGGCGACCACCTACAGCGGCATCACCACCACGGAGCCCCCGTGGGTCGGGCACTTCAAGGTCGACCAGCGGATCGGGGAACGCGGTCCCGCGCCCTCGGACGAGCTGGGCCCGCTGTCGGTGAACCTCGCCAACGGCAACGTGACGACCTCCGCGGCGTCGCCGACGTTCACGACGGTCGGCGGCACGGCGGGACTGAACCTCACCTACAACTCGCAGCAGCAGGACCCGAAGGGGCTGCGGGCGTCGTACTTCAATGACCTGTCCCACAACGGGAACATCGCCGACGGGCAGCAGCCGGTGCTCGTCCGCACCGAGCCGCAGGTGAACGTCGACTGGGGCACGGGGGCGCCGTTCCCGCCCGCGCTGGACGCCGACTGGTTCGTGGTGCGCTGGGAGGGCTACTTCCAGGCCCCTGCGACCGGTACGTATCAGCTGGCCGGCATCCACGACGACTCGCTGCGGATCTGGCTGAACAACCAGCAGGTGTACACCGCGGGCTGCTGCAGCGAGGTGAACTGGACCCAGGCCACCGAGGTGGCGCTGACCGCGGGTCAGCGGGTGCCGATCAAGGTCGAGCTGGCCGAGGCGACCTGGACGGCCTTCCTCAAGCTGTTCGTGCGCACCACCGACGACGTCACGGTGCCGCCGCAGATCATGCCGGCGGAGTGGCTGTACACGCTCGACGCGCCCGCACTGCCCACCGGCTGGACGCTGTCGGCCGACCTGGACGGCACGGGCACCGGCTACACCGAGGCCAAGGTCGCCGACCAGAGCATCGTCCTGACCGACGCCACCGGCGCCAAGCACACCTGGACCAAGAAGAGCGCCGGCGGCTACACGCCTCCCGATGGCGAGGACGGCGTTCTGACCCTGGACGCCTCGGGCCAGGTCACCCTCATGGACGGCACCGACGTGTCCACCTTCCGCGCCGACGGCAAGCTCGACACCCAGACCTCGGCGCTGGACTCGCGCAAGCCGGCCGCGCTGCAGAACCTCTACGACGGCACGCCGAGCCGCCTGCGGGAGATCAAGGACCCCGTGTCCGGCCGGTCGCACAAGCTGTACTACAACCGTCCCGGCGACGACTGCTACGGCGGTGCCACCCCGCCGCCGGGCGCGCAGACGCCGCCGGCGCAGATGCTGTGCCGGATCGCGTACTGGGACGGCACCCAGACGCTGCTGTGGTACCAGAACGGCCAGCTGACCCGGATCGAGGACCCCGGATCGGAGATCACCGACTTCGTCTTCTGGGCCAATGGGCCGCTGGCCGGGGTACGCGACAACCTGGCCGCGGACTGGGTGGCGGCCGATCCCGCCAACCGCAACAACAACGACTCCCTCTACCTGCTGGGCTACACCGACCCGGCCGCGGTCAAGCCGATCGCCGACGCCCTGTCGGGCCCGGTCCCGAGTCCGGGCAAACCACGGCCGCAACGCTCATACCGGCATGAACCACAGAACAACCGGACATTCGTCGACGTCGCCGGCCTGAGCCCGGCGACCGGGTTCTTCTCCAAGGTCACCTACGACGACGCGTTCCGGCTGCTGTCCACGACGGACGCCACTGGCGCGACGTCCTCCCGGACATGGAACGTCAAGGACCAGGAGCTGACCTCCACCGACCCGGCCGGCCGGGTGTCCACCACCGTGTACGACCACGCCGACCGGCCGACCGACACCTACGGGCCCGCGCCGTCCTCCTGCTTCACCGGCCAGCGACCCACCGCCGCCTGCGCGGACACCGTGCCGCACCAGCACACCGGCTACGACGAGGGCATGAACGGGCTGTCAGCGGCCTACTACGACAACACCGGTATGACCGGAACGCCGAAAGTGTACGCCACCGGCTTCGGCGACAGCAGCGGAAAGATGGCCGCGGCCTGGGGCGAGAGCACGCCACCGGCGCCGGGCATCCCGGCCGGCACCTTCGCGATCCGGCTCACCGGCGAGATCCAGTTCCCCGTCACCGGGGACTACACCATGGAGCTCTACGTCGACAACGGCGCGCGCATGTGGATCGATGACCGCCTGATCATCGACTCCTGGGTACTGGAAGCACCCAGAAGCGTCACCGGCACGTACACCAACACCACGGCCGACTCCATCCACCGCATCCGCGTCGACTACTACAATGGCGGCGGCCCCGGTGAGCTGCGCGTGAAGTGGCAGCGTCCCGGCGGCACCTCCGAAGAGGTGCCGGGCGGCTACCTGCGCCCGCGTTACGGTCTGACCACCTCCAGCGTCACCGACGAGTCCGACGGAGTGCCCAGCCAGGTCACCACCACCCGGTACGCGGAGAACGGGCTCGACCCGGCGTACGGCCTGGCCACGTCGACCACGACCGGCACCGGCTCCCCGCAACTCACCACCACGACCGGCTACGAGCCACCCGGCACCGGCTACCTGCGCCAGCGCACCAAGACACTGCCCAGCGGCGCGCAGACCACCTACGACTACTACGGCGACAACGAATTCCGCCTCAGCCCCTGCGGGCCGGGAAGCTTCCCGCAGGGTGGACTGCCCAAGCGGAGCACGCTGCCGGCCCCCGCCGGCGGCGCCGCGCGGGTGGACGAGCAGGTGTACGACGCCTCCGGCCGCCTGGTGGCCAAGTCCACCTCAGGCGGATGGGTCTGCACCACGTACGACGCCAGAGACCGGGTGCGGACGGTGGCCTACCCCGCGACCGCGAGCGCGACGGCCCGTACCGTGACCAACGACTACGCCGTCGGCGGCGATCCGCTGACCACCTCGGTCTCCGACGGGTACGGCACGGTCACCACCCAGGTCGACCTGCTGGGCCGCGTGGTGGCACACACCGACGCCCACGGCATCCGTACGGTCACCGCCTACGACCAGCCGGGGCGCGTACTCACCGAAACCGTCACCCCGCCCGCCTCCGCCGACCCGCCGCAGGTCACCACCTACACCTACGACGACGCCGGACGGCTACGCACCACGAAACTCGACAGCTACGTCCTCGCCACGGCCGGCTACGACAACGCCGGCGAGCTGTCCGGCGTCACGTACGCCAACGGCGCGAAACTCACCACGATCGACAAGGACCGCGCCGGGCGGACGACCGGACTGACCTGGACCACCAGTAACGGCGTCGCGGTGCCTTCGACCGTCGCGCGGACCCGCGCCGGGACGATCGTCGACGAAAGACTCGCCGGTACGGACCCGCGACCCAACGAGCCCAACTACACCTACGACGCGGCCGGCAGACTCACCGAGGCATGGGTCACCGGGCATCACTACACCTACGACTTCACCTCCAGCGCGCCGGCCGCCTGCCCTGCCGGGACCAAGGCCAACGCCGGAGCCAACACCAACCGGGTGCGGCTGCTGGACGAGACCTCGTCCGGCACGATCGAGACCGGCTACTGCTACGACCCCGCCGACCGCATCCTGGCCACCACCGGCAACAGCCCGGTCGGCGCGATCACCTACGACGGCGACGGCAACGCCACCCAGTGGACGGCCGGTTCGAGCAACACCGTCCTCAGGTGGGACGGTGCCAACCGCAACACGGCCGTCCAGACCACCGGAACGGACCCGGCCGCCGTCGTCTACGTCCGCGACGCCACCGACCGGATCATCCGCAGAGACGCGACCGGTGACCCCACCCCCAGCGTGCTCTACGGCTACACCGGCAAGGGCGACAGCGCCGACCTCGTCCTGGGTGCGGACAAGCGGCTGCTCAGCCGTACCGTCGTCCTGCCCGGCGGAGTCGTCGCCACCGCCGCAAGCGGGCGGACCGCGCAATGGGACCATCCGTCGGTGCGCGGCGACCTCGTGCTCACCACCGGCGCGAACGGTCAGCAGGCCGGCGAACTGCGCACCTACGCTCCCTACGGCGACCCGCTGACCACGACCGGCACCGTCGACACCGACAACGTCCCGGACAACCAGCCCGGCCAGATGGACTACGGCTGGCTCGGGCAGCACCAGCGTCCCTACGAACACGCGGGCAGCCTCGCCGTCGTCCAGATGGGTGCCCGGCCCTACCTGCCGCTGTTCGGCCGGTTCCTCGCCGTCGACCCTGTGGACGGCGGCTCCGCCAACGACTACGACTACGTCAACGCCGACCCGATCAACTCCGTCGACCTCGACGGGCAGGCCCCGAAATGCTCGAAGTGGGCGAAGTGCTACAAGAAGAAGCCGAGGCTACGCATCAAAGTTGTTATCCGGCACTCGACCAAGGACGTGTATTGGATCATCGGCAAGAGAACGGTCCGGGAATACCACTACCGGATGGGTGGAAACGGCTGGCAGCTCAAGAGTTACCGAGTTGGAAAGCGGAGAGGCATGGTCGGGCCCCCGATCCGCGAGAACAAGCCGTTCCGATGGGACTGTCTCTCCATCTTCGCGGGCGGGATGGTCGCAGTAGGCAGCGCGGCAGTGAGTGGTTTCTGGGCGACAGGTTGGGCCCTTATAGGAACGGGAGCGGCGATGAAAGCCGCGAAATGCTGATGAGTTGTTCGTAGGGATCCACCTGCCGGTCAGTGGGATGCTACGGCACAGCTCGATGATCAACGGATAGGGAGTTCCTCATGGCAGCCCCGCACGATGTACCCTCGGCGGCCCAGTTGGTGGCGGCAGTGCGCGACTTCCTGGCCGACGACGTGCTGCCCGCGGTCGAGGGGCGGGTGCGATTCCACACCCGTGTGGCGATCAACGTGCTCGGCATGGTCGAGCGGGAGATCGAGCTCGGCCCCGCCCAGGCGGCGGAGCACGAGCGGCGGCTGGCCGGGCTGGGGGTGGCCGACGACGCGGAGCTGGCGGCGGCGGTGCGTGAGGGCCGCTTCGACGACTCGGCTCTGGTCGAAGCGCTCAGGGACGCCGTAGGGGCCAAGCTGGAGGTGGCCAACCCCGGCTATCTCGGTGACGGGTAGCCGATCGGCGATGGCCGGTTCCCGGTGGGGAACCGGCCATCAACCGGCCCGGAAGGCGATCAGTGCGAGGCAGCCAGGTCCAGGTCCTTGACCTTGGGGTCGCCCTCGTCCGCGAAGTAGTCCTCCCGGGACGTCGCGTCCTCCCCGTCGGCCACCTTCAGCGCCCGGAACAGTAGCGTGCCGAGCACCGCCACGATCAGGTTGACCGCCAGCGCCAGGAAGCCCGCGTAGATCGTCATCTTGGTGTCGAGGCCGAGGTTCGACAGCCCGAACGCCGACCCACCGAAGTGGGCCTTGCCGGTCGCCGGGTTCGGGACCAGGTACAGCATCCAGATGCCCGCGCCCATGCCCAGCGCCCAGCCCGCGATCAGGCCGCCCTTGTGGAACCAGCGCGTGTAGAGGCCCAGCCCCACCGACGGCAGCGTCTGCAGGATGATCACGCCGCCGATGAGCTGCAGGTCGATGGAGAACTGCGGGTCGAGCAGCAGGATGCAGAGCACCGCACCCACCTTGACCACCAGGGACACCAGCTTGGAGACCTTGGCCTCCTGCGCGTCGGTGGCGTCCTTGCGCAGGTATTCGCGGTAGATGTTGCGGGTGAACAGGTTCGCCGCGGCGATCGACATGATGGCCGCCGGGACGAGCGCGCCGATGCCGATGGCCGCGTAGGCGACGCCCGCGAACCAGTCGGGGAACATCTGGTCGAACAGCGCCGGGATGATCGTGTTGTTGTCCACCTTGCCGGTCGCGCCCACGACGCCCTTGGTGCCCGCCGCGATCGCCATGAAGCCGAGCAGCGCGATCAGGCCGAGCAGGAAGCTGTAGGCGGGCAGCGCCGCCATGTTCCGCTTGATGACGCCGCGGTTCTTCGAGGCCAGCACGCCGGTGAGGCTGTGCGGGTAGAGGAACAGCGCGAGCGCCGAGCCGAAGGCCAGCGTGACGTACTGGAGCTGGTTGTTGGCGTTGAGCGTGATGCCGTCGCCGGGCGCCGGGGTCGCGTCGAACTTGGCCTTGGCCGCGTCGAAGATCGACCCCCAGCCGCCCAGCTTGGCCGGGATGTAGATGACCGCCGCCAGGATCACGATGTAGATCAGCGTGTCCTTGACGAACGCGATCAGCGCCGGCGCCCGCAGCCCCGACTGGTAGGTGTACGCCGCGAGGATGGCGAAGGCGATGATGATCGGCAGATGCCCGGTGATGCCCATCGTCTTCAGCACCGCCTCGATGCCGACGAGCTGCAGCGCGATGTACGGCATGGTCGCCACCAGGCCGGTGATCGCGATGATCAGCGCCAGCGTCGGCGACCCGAACCGGGCCCGGACGAAGTCGGCCGGAGTGACGAACCCGTGCACGTGCGACACCGACCACATCCGGGCCAGCACCAGGAACACCAGCGGATAGACCACCACCGTGTACGGCAGGGCGTAGAAGCCCAGCGCCCCGGCCCCGAACACCAGCGCGGGCACGGCCACGAAGGTGTAGGCCGTGTAGAGGTCGCCGCCCACCAGGAACCAGGTGATCCAGGAGCCGAAGTTCCGGCCGCCCAGTCCCCACTCGTGCAGGCTCTCGATGTTCTCGGGCCGCCGCCATTTGGCCGCCACGAACCCCATGACGCTCACCGTGAGGAACAGCAGCGCGAAGACGACCAGCTCGGTCACATTGGGGTTCACTTGGTCATCCTGTAGACGATCGTGGTGCAGCCGACGCCGACGGCGATGAAGGCGATCTGCAGCCAGTAGAACAGCGGGAAGCCGAGCAGCCGGGGCTCGTCGGCGTTGAACAGGAAGGTCATCAGCGGCAGCGCGATGGGCAGGACCAGCAGCCAGTTCCACGGGCTGCGGTCACTGCGTGCCTGCCCGGGTTCCCGGGTTGTCATCGACCCCTCCGAAACATGAGTCAGGAGCCGGCCCACGGTCTGAACCGGCCCCTGACCAATCGTCAATGAGGGGAGATTAGCTTTTCCGAGGTATTAATCCCAATGTCATCGGGGTTACGGTTTGGCCTAAATGCAGAGAGTCACGTCGAGCCGGAGAGCTCGATGTCCTTGATGCGCGGGTCGCCCTCGTCGGCCGTGAAGTGCTCGGGCGCCGTGCCGTCAGGGCCGTCGGCGACCTTGAGCGCGCGGAACAGCAGCGTGCCGAGCACCGCCACGATCAGGTTGACGGCCAGCGCCAGGAAGCCCGCGTAGATCGTCATCTTGGTGTCGAGGCCCAGCTTGGCCAGCGCGAACGCCGACCCGCCGAAGTGCTCGTGCTTGGTGGCCGGGTTGGCGACGTTGTAGAGCATGAGCATGCCGGCGCCCATCCCGGCCACCCAGCCCGCGATCAGGCCGCCCTTGTGGAACCAGCGGGTGAACAGGCCGATGGCGACCGACGGCAGCGTCTGCAGGATGATCACGCCGCCGATGAGCTGCAGGTCGATGGAGAACTGCGGGTCGATGAGCAGGATGAACAGCACCGCGCCGACCTTCACCACCAGCGAGGTGACCTTGCTGACCCCGGCCTCCTGGGCGTCGGTCGGGTTGCGGTTGATGTACTCGCGGTAGATGTTGCGGGTGAACAGGTTCGCCGCCGCGATCGACATGATGGCCGCCGGGACGAGCGCGCCGATGCCGACGGCCGCGAACGCGACGCCCGCGAACCAGTCGGGGAACAGCTTGTCGAACAGCTGCGGCACGACGGTGTTGACGTCGGTGCCGATCGGCTTGATGCCCGCCGAGATGGCCATGTAGCCGAGCAGCGCGATGAGCGCCAGCAGCAGGCTGTAGGCGGGCAGCGCGGACATGTTCCGCTTGATCACGTCGCGGTTGCGCGAGGCGAGCACGCCGGTGACGCTGTGCGGGTAGAGGAACAGCGCCAGCGCCGAGCCCAGCGCCAGCGTGACGTACTGGAGCTGGTTGTTGGAGTTGAGCAGGATCCCGTCGTTGGGCGCCGGCGTGGCCGCGAACTTGGCCGCGGCGTCGCCGAAGATCTGGCTCCAGCCGCCCAGCCGGGCCGGGATGTAGATGATCGCGACGAGGATGACCAGATAGATGAGGACGTCCTTGACGAACGCGATGAGCGCGGGCGCCCGCAGCCCCGACTGGTAGGTGTAGGCGGCCAGGATCACGAACGCGATGATCAGCGGCAGGTCGCTGAGGAACCCGCTGCCGGCCACGCCCATCGTCTTCAGCACGGCCTCGATGCCGACGAGCTGCAGCGCGATGTACGGCATGGTCGCCACGATGCCGGTGATGGCCACCAGCAGCGCCAGCGTCGGCGACCCGAACCGGACCCGGACGAAGTCGGCCGGGGTGACCAGGCTGTGCACGTGCGACACCGACCACAACCGGATCATGATGAGGAACACGATCGGGTAGGTGATCACCGTGTACGGCACCGCGAAGAACCCGGCGGCACCCGCGCCGAACAGCAGCGCGGGCACGGCCACGAACGTGTAGGCGGTGTAGAGGTCGCCGCCGATGAGGAACCAGGTGATCCACGGCCCGAAGTTGCGGCCGCCCAGCCCCCACTCGTGGAGGCTGGCCAGGTCGTCCGGCCGGCGCCACCGGGCGGCGACGAAGCCCATACCACTGACCACCAGGAACAGTACGGTGAAGACGATGATCTCGGTAAGGTGCTCGCTCACCGCTTCCTCCCGCGCTTGGTCATCTGGTACACCAGCGTGGTCGTGCCCACGCCGAGAGCGATGAAGGCGATCTGCAGCCAGTAGAACAGCGGGAAGCCCAGCAGGCTGGGCTCGGCGGAGTTGAACAGGAATGGCATCAGGGGGATGGCGATGGGCACGAGCAGCAGCCAGTACCAGGGGCTGCGGTCACTCTTGTCATCGGGCAAGGCGGTCTCCTAGGGAGATGCGGCTCTTGCCCTCGCAGACTAGTGACGTGATTATTTCGGTCAGGTCACCGATCGACGAGTGGTCTGCTCCTCGCGACGAACGGTCACCTCGTCGGCGATGTCACGGCTGCCGTAGCCCTCGGGCGCGGGCACCTCGACGATCGGGTCGGGCCGGTCGTCCCATTCCAGCCGCAGCGCCCTGGCCATCGTGGCGTGCATCTCGTACAGGCAGGTCACGTAGGTGAGCTCCAGGATCTGCTCGTCCGGCAGGTGCGCGCGGAGCACCGCGAACACCTCGTCGTGCACCCGTCCGCCGTCGAGCACGAGCCCGTCGGTGTAGGCGAGCACGGCCCGCTCCAGCTCGCCGAACACGTCGCTGACCTGCCAGTGCGCGACCGCCCGCACCTTCTCCTCGGGTACGCCGAGCGCCCGCAGTTGCTTGCAGTGCTGGGAGAAGACGAACTGGCTCTGCCGCGCCCACCCCGCCCTGGTCTGGCCGAGCTCGCGCAGCACCGGGTCCAGCGAGGACTCCCGGTAGAGCTGGAAGCCCTTGACGGCGTGCCGGAAGATCTTCGGGTCGAGCGCGAACACCGTCCACCAGTCGCCGGGCGAGCCCGTCGCCGTGCCCGCCCGCTCCGGCGAGAACAGCTGGTCGTAGAAGAACGTCACCAGCGGGTCGGTCATCTCCTCGCGGGGCACCGGCCGCAGCCGCGGCATCAGACGGTCCGCTCGGCAGCGGTCCTCGGCTCGTGCCGTACGTCGCCGGGCTGCCCGACCTGCCGGGTCCAGGCGGCGAACTCGACCAGCACCCCGTCGGGGTCCTTGAAGTAGATCGACCGGACGAACACGCCGTCATGCATCTCGGGCGCCACGCCGAACTCACTGTCGTCGTGGTTGAGCAGCACGCCGACGTCGATGCCCTTGGCGACCAGCCGTTCGCGGTACTCCTCGATCCGCTCGGGCGGCACGTCGAAGGCGATGTGGTTCATCGACCCGACGGCCGACAGCAGCTCGCCCCGGTCGGGCAGGTTACGCGGCGCCGACACGCCGGGCACGCCCTCGGGCGCGTCGGGGAACCAGAAGAACGCCAGCGCGTTGCCGCCGCCGCAGTCGAAGAAGAAGTGCTGCCCCCAGCCCATCGGCAGCTCGATCGTCTTGATCAGCGGCATGCCGAGCACGCCGGAGTAGAAGTCGACGGTCTGCTTCATGTCCGAGCAGACCAGGGCGATGTGGTTGACCCCGCGCACCTCGAATTCGCTGTTCATAGTAACTCCTTACTTATCACAGGGTTCTGGCGAAAAAACATGACAGGAGATGTCCTCTTTCCGGGCGAGCATGGCCCCATGATTGCTCTGGTGGCGGGCGCGACCCGCGGAACGGGACGAGGAATAGCGGTCCAGCTGGGCGCGGTCGGCGCGACCGTGTACTGCACCGGCAGATCGACGCGTGAAGGCCGCTCGGAGCTGAACCGGTCCGAGACGATCGAGGAGACGGCCGAGCTGGTCACGCGGGCCGGCGGCACCGGCATCGCGGTGCGGGTGGACCACCTGGACCCGGCCCAGGTCAAGGCACTGGCCGAACGGATCGACCGCGAACAGGGGCGGCTCGACGTGCTGGTCAACGACGTGTGGGGTGGCGAGCCGCTGTACGAATGGGAGACACCGGTGTGGAAGCACGACCTGGACAACGGGCTGCGGCTGCTCAGGCTGGCGATCGACACCCACCTCATCACCAGCCACCACCTGCTGCCGCTGCTGATCCGCAACCCGGGCGGCCTGGTGGTCGAGGTGACCGACGGCACCACCGACTACAACGACACCCACTACCGGGTCTCGCCGTACTACGACCTGGCCAAGGTGTCGGTCAACCGCCTGGCCTTCAGCCAGGCGCACGACCTGGAGCCGCACGGCGGCACGGCGGTGGCGCTCACCCCGGGGTTCCTGCGCTCGGAGGCCATGCTGGAGCTGTTCGGCGTCACCGAGGAGACCTGGCGCGAGGCCAAGCCCGACCCCGCGTGGGCGGTGTCGGAGTCACCGGCCTACGCGGGCCGCGCGGTCGCCGCCCTGGCCACCGATCCCGACAAGCGACGCTGGTCCGGCAAGTCGGTCTCCAGCGGTGAGCTGGCCCAGGTGTACGGGTTCACGGACCTGGACGGCAGCAGGCCGGACGTGTGGCGGTTCATCACGGAGGTGCGGGAGCCGGGAAAGGAGGCCGACCCGGAGGACTACCGGTAAGAGGACCGTTCACTGGTAAAGGGCCGCCAGTCGCGCCGCCGCTTCGGCCACCAGGGCGCGCAGCTCCGGTGGCCCGAGCACCTCCGCCTCCGGCCCGAACCGCAGCACCTGCCCGTACGCCACCCGCACCGACTCCACCCCCAGCCGGATCGTCCCGTCGGGCTGGAGCGAGGCCAGCGCGCCGGGCAGGGCGGCCGGGTCGGCGATGTGGCGCAGCATGCGCACACCCGCCTCGCTCAGCCGCAGCGTGACCGTCTCGCGCAGCAGCGACCGGCTGAACGCCGCGGACTGCCCCGCCCAGAAGGCCGCCAGGTCGAAGCCCGGGTCGCGCTCGAAGACCCGGGCGAGCACGCCGATCTCCCCGAAACGGTCCACCCGGAAGATCAGGAACCGCTCGCCGCTCCTCGCCGCCAGATACCAGGCGCCCGCCTTGAGCACGAGCCCGTACGGCTCCAGCGTCCGCTCCGCGTCCTTGTAGACGGCCGTCACCGACAGGTCCCGCCAGACGGCCCTGGCCAGCGGGGCGAGCGCGGCCGGCGGCGGGGAGTCGCCGGCGAACCAGCCGGGCGCGTCCAGGTGGAAGCGCTGCGCGGCCGTCGCGGGCGCGTCCCGCACCCCGGGGGACAGCGCCGCGGCGGCCTTCAGCCGGGCCGTCGCGGCCACCTCCTCCAGCCCCATCTCCCGCAGCGCCGCCGGCACCCCCGAAAGGAACAACGCCTCCGCCTCGGCCCGGTCGAGCCCGGTCAGCCGGGTACGGTAGCCGTCCAGCAACCGGTAACCGCCACCACGCCCCCGATCGGCGTAGACCGGCACCCCCGACTCCGCCAGCGCGAGCACGTCACGGTGGATCGTCCGCTCCGACACCTCCAGCTCCTTGGCCAGCTCCGCCGCCGTCATCCCGCCGCGCCCCTGCAACAGCAGGAGCAGCGACATCAGTCGCGCGGCGCGCATGGCAGGACGGGCAGCAGCATGGCCGAGGGGTGCTCGGGGGAGTGGAACACCTCGACGTCGGCGGGCACCATCTCGCCGCCGCGCCCGAGCGGCAGGCCGGTGCCCGGATTACGGGCGATCGTCGGGTACGCCCCAGCGGCCACCTGCACCCGGATCCGGTGATCGCGCGCGAACCGGTGCCCCACCGGCCACAGGTCCACCAGCACCCGCCGTATGTCCTTCTCCTTAATGTCCCCCGCCAGGTCGGGACCCAGCCGCCGCACACCCTCGCACACGTTGAGCGAGCGGCCGTCCGGATGCACGTCGCAGACACGCACGACCACGTCCACGTACGGCGTGCTCGACCTGACGAACAGCTCGGCGCCGACCGGCCCGATCAGCTCCACGTCCGACTCCAGCGCCGGGGAGCTGTAGACCAGCACGTCGCGCCGTGCCTCTAACCGCCGCTGGTCCCGCGGCCTGGAGTCGGCCAGCAGCACCGGCCCGCCGATCACCGGCGTCGGATGGTCCGGGTGGTAGCGGAACCGGTCCGGCTCACCCTCCTCCGGCGGCTCGGTCCCGAGCCCGAAGCCGCGCCGCAGGTGCCATCGCTCCTGCCGCATCCCGGGCACCGGCCAGTCGGGGTAGTCGCGCCACTCCTCGGCCCCCGTCACGTACAGCCGTACCGGCTCGGCCCGCAGCCCGGACCGGTCGCCCAGCAGGTGCGCGCGGAACCAGGCCAGCGCGTCGGCCATCGAGGGCCGCCCGTGCCGGGCGTCCACGTGGTACCAGGGCCCGATCGTCAGGTACGGCCGGCGCCCCGCCGCCCGCATCGCCTGATAGTCCTTGAGCTGCCACGGCAGGAACACGTCGTACCAGCCGCCCAGCATGGTGACGGCCGCCTCTACCTCGCCGACCTTCGGGGAGAAGTCACGCTTGTCCCAGTACGGCACCGCCGGGTCGGCGTGGTGCGCCAGGAGATCCTGGAAGAACGGCAGCGGCCGCCCCGCCGTCACCAGGTCCAGCTCGGCCACCGGCCGCCCGGACAGGACGGCCCTGCGGGTGAGCCGGGGCGCCGTCAGCATCGCCGTACCACCGAAGCGGCGCGACATGGCGTCGGTCAGCGTGGTCCAGCTCAGCGCCGACTCCAGCGCGAACGCCCCGCCCACGTAGGCGGCGTCCCTGAACTGCGAGGCGGTGATCTGCGTGGCCATGGCCTTCAGCTCCGGCCCGGCGTCGGCCGCGATGGCCCACTGGGTGTAGCCGAGATAGGAGGGGCCGAACATCGCGAACGACCCGCCGTACCAGGGCTGCTCGCGCATCCAGGCGACGGTGGCCAGGCCGTCGTCGTGCTCGTCGCCGAGAGGGTCGAGCGTCCCGCCGGAGCCGAAACCGCCCCGGCAGCTCTGGATCACCACCTGGAAGCCGCGCCTGGCGAAGCCCCGGCCGTACACCCAGCCGAACACGCCCCGCCTGCCGTACGGCGAGCGGATCAGGATCACCGGCGCCCGGTCCGACCTGACCGGCGCGTAGTGGTCGGCCAGCAGGGTCACGCCGTCGGGCATCGGAACGGGAAGGTCACGCCGGACCCGCACTCGTCGCATTACCTACCAGTAACAGATGCCCCATAGGCGCGATACCCCGGGGGGCGATGTGGAGCATCCCGGCGCGGGCGCGTTGCGTGATCATCGCGCGCCGGTTACGCTTGCCACATGCGAATCTCGTTGCAGCTTCAGTGGTGGCGCCGCTCCTAGGCGGCGCGTGATTCGCATTCCTCAACGGACGGCCGCCCCGGAAGGCGGCCTTTCTCGTGTCCGCCCCCGGGGCATCAGTGTTTGAACCATCGGTTTTCGACAAGGGGCAGCAGTGGAGACGAGCGGATATACCACCGCAGGGGGCATCGGCGTCGAGCGTGAGGTACGCCAAGTGCCGGAGGAAGCGCTCGAAGAGATCGTGACGGCACTCGGAGAGCGGCGCGGTGGCGCCTTCTCCTCCGGGATGGACTACCCGGGTCGCTACAGCCGATGGGCCTTCGGCTACGTCGACCCCTGCCTGGAGCTGGTCGCCAAGGGCCGCCGGATCTCCGCCAGGGCGCTCAACGCGCGCGGCAGGGTCGTGCTGCCCGCCGTGGTCTCCTGCCTGCTGGCCGCGGGCAAGCCCGTCGAGGAGCCGACCGCCGACTTCGTCGAGGTGCACGTGCCCGAGTCGGCGGACCTGCTCACGGAGGAGATGCGCAGCCGCCGGCCCACCGTGTTCACCGCGATCCGCGAGGTCATCGCCGCCTTCCGGGGCGACGACCCGCACCTGGGCCTCTACGGCTCCTTCGGCTACGACCTGGCCTTCCAGTTCGAGCCGATCCGGCAGGAGCTCGTCCGCCCCGACGACCAGCGCGACCTGGTGCTGCACCTGCCCGACCGGCTGGTGGTGATCGACCGCCAGCGCGAGACCAGCGTCGAATACCGCTACGAGTTCACCGTCGACGGCGCCACCACCCGCGGCCTGGAGCGCACCGGCGCGTCCGTGCCCATCACCGAGCCCGCCGAGGTGCCCGCCGACCCGAAGCGGGGCGACTACGCCAGGGTCGTGGCCGCCGCGAAGGAGAAGTTCAAGCGCGGCGACCTGTTCGAGGTCGTGCCCGGCCAGGTCTTCCACGCCACCTGCACCGACCCGTCGGCGTTCTTCCGCGGCCTGCGCCACAGCAACCCGGCCCCGTACGAGTTCATCATCAGCCTCGGCGAGGGCGAGCACCTGGTCGGCGCCTCGCCCGAGATGTACGTCCGGGTGAGCGGCGACCGCGTCGAGACCTGCCCCATCTCCGGCACGATCGCCCGCGGCAGCAACCCGATCGAGGACGCCGAGGCCATCCGCACCCTCCTGACCAGCGTCAAGGAGGAGTCGGAGCTGACCATGTGCACCGACGTCGACCGCAACGACAAGTCGCGCATCTGCGTGCCCGGCTCCGTCCGGGTCATCGGCCGCCGCCAGATCGAGCTCTACTCCCGCCTGATCCACACCGTCGACCACATCGAGGGCCGGTTGCGGCCCGAGTTCGACGCCCTTGACGCCTTCCTCACCCACATGTGGGCCGTCACGGTCACCGGCGCGCCCAAGACCTGGGCCATGCAGTTCATCGAGGACCACGAGGCCACCACCCGCAGGTGGTACGGCGGCGCCATCGGCTTCATCGGCTTCGACGGCTCCATGAACACCGGCCTGACCCTGCGCACCGCCCAGATCAAGAACGGCCTGGCGACCGTCAGGGCCGGCGCCACCTTGCTGTTCGACTCCGACCCCGAAGCCGAGGAGCGCGAGACCGAGCTGAAGGCCAGCGCCCTGCTCGGCGCCCTGGCCGCGGTCAACCAGCCGCACGCCCAGCCGGTCACGCAGACCCGCGAGCAGCCGGGTCAGGGCATGAAGGTGCTGCTCGTCGACCACGAGGACTCCTTCGTCAACACGCTCGCCGACTACTTCCGCCAGGAGGGCGCCGAGGTGGTCACGCTGCGCCACGGCTTCCCGGCGGCCATGCTCGACGACCTGGCGCCCGACCTCGTCGTTCTGTCGCCGGGGCCCGGCTGGCCGTCCGACTTCGGCATGTCGGCGCTGATCGACCAGATCTACGCCCGCGACCTGCCGGTCTTCGGCGTCTGCCTCGGCCTGCAGGCGATGGTCGAGCACGCGGGCGGCTCGCTGGAGCTGCTCGACTACCCCGAGCACGGCAAGCGCGGCCAGGTCAGCCGGCTGGGTGGCGGCGACGCGCTGCTCGACGGTCTGCCCGAGGAGTTCGTCGCGGCCCGCTACCACTCCCTGCACGCCAAGCGGGCGGGCGTGGTCGGCTTCACCCCGACCGCGGTCACGCCGGACGGCAACGTCATGGCGATCGAGGACACCGAGCGGCGCCGCTTCGCCGTGCAGTTCCACCCGGAGTCGATCCTCACCGCCGAGGGCGGCGCGGGCGCGAGGGTCATCGCCAACGTCCTCCGTCTCGCCCGCCGGTGAGGCTGCCTCCGATAGGTGAGGATCCAGCGCGTCTTTCCGGTAGGTAAAACGTCCACGGGGGCGTGCGGAGACCACTTAGAGTCTCCGCATGCTCCCCGTAGATCTGCCCGATACGGTGCGTGACGCCCTCCTGGCCCCGCTGGTCGACCACCACTGCCACGGGGTGCGCCGCGACGACCTGTCCAGAGCCCAGTTCGAGCTGCTGATCAACGCGGGCGGCTGCCCGGCGCCGCCCGGCACCACCCACTTCGACGCGCCGATCGGCGCGGCCATCCGCCGCTGGTGCGCGCCCGTGCTCGACCTGGAGCCGCACACCGCGCCCGCCGTCTACCTGGCCCGCCGGGCCGAGCTCGGCGCCGACGAGGTCAACCGGCGGCTGCTGCGGGCCGCCGGGGTGGGGGCGTTCCTGGTCGACACCGGCATGGAGGGCGCCGAGCTGCTGACGGCCGCCGAGCTGGCCCGCCACGGCGACGCGGCCGCGAACGAGGTCGTCTCCATCGAGCAGATCGAGCACGACGTGGCCGAGATGGCCCAGCTGGCCCTCGACTACATGGACAGCCTGGCCGAGGAGCTCACCGCCAGGGCCGCCAGAGCCGTGGGGATGGCGACGGTCATCGGCTACCGGTGCGGCCTCGACTTCGACCCATCCAGGCCCAGCAGGGGCGCGGTCATCGCGGCGGCCAACCGCCGGCTGTCCGACCCCAAGGAGCCGCTGACCGACCCGATCCTGCTGCGTTACCTGCTGTGGACCGCCGTCGACGTGGCCAGGGAACGCGGCCTGCCCGTCCAGTTCCACGCCGGTTTCGGCGACCCCGACCACGGGTTCCACCCGGGCCCGCAGCGTACCGATCCGGCACGGATGACCACGTTCGTCAAGGCGCTGCAGCCGATCGGCGTGCCGGTGGTGCTGCTGCACTGCTACCCGTTCCACCGCCAGGCCGCCTATCTGGCCGGCGTCTTCCCGCACGTCTACGTCGACGTCGGCCTCGCGCTGACCTACAGCGCCGCCGGATCCGCGCGGATCATGGACGAACTGCTGGAGCTGGTGCCCTTCCACAAGCAGCTCTTCGGCTCCGGCTGCCACGGCGTGGCCGAGACCGGCCACCTGGGCGCCCTCTACTTCCGCCGGGCCCTCGCCGCCACGCTCAAGTCGCGGCTCGACGCGGGGGAGTGGAGCGCCGCCGACGCCGCCCGGGTGGCTCACATGATCGGCTCCGGCAATGCCCGCCGGGTCTACCGGCTCTGAATTCCTGGGCAAGACCACCACCCTGGGCAGCCTCCTCGGGCTGTGCACCGCCGATTCCGGCACGGCGCGCCACGGAGGCGCTGGAACAGGTCGGTCTCGCCGACGTGGCCGACAAGCGGGTGCTGGCCTTCTCGCTGGGCATGCGGCAGCGGCTGGCGCTGGCCACCGCGCTGATCGGCCACCCCAAGGTGCTCATCCTGGACGAGCCCGCCAACGGGCTCGACCCGGCGGGCATCCAATGGTTACGCGGCTTCCTGCGTTACCTGTCCCACGAGCAGGGCGCCGCCGTCCTGGTCTCCAGCCACGTGCTGGCCGAGGTCGAGCAGATCGTCGACAACGTTGGGTGTTCATCGTCGAGGGACTGGTCAACGCGATCCCCGCGTTGCAGCCCGTCGGCAAGTGGACGCCGGGCGGCGCGGCCGGCGCGGTGACCAACAGCGGCGTCGACCTCGGGCTCGGCACCGACTATCTGCTGCCGGCCTGGGCCGGCGCCGTGGTGCTGCTCGGCTACGCGCTGCTCGCCTCGGCCACGACGATCCGGCGGGACATCACCTAGCCGCACCCCGTGGGGCCGGGCCCGGCCTGCTCTTTCGGACGGCCGTCCTCCATGCAGGCGCCGAGCTTGGCCCCGACGCTCTGCATGGCGTCGGCCAGCGCGGCGACCTGCGCGGGCGTGAGGTGATCGAACAGCACCTCACGCAGGGCCCGCGCGTGCTCCGGGGCGATCGCGGCGACGACCGCCCGCCCCTCGGCGGTGATCTCGGCGACACTGGCCCGGCCGTCGTTCTCGTCGGGCCGCAGTTGTACGTAGCCGCGCTCGACGAGCTTGCTGACCCGATGGCTGAGCCGGCTGATCGAGACGTTGCCCAGGGTGGCCAGGTCGCTGAGCCGCAACGGCCCGGTGGCCAGCGTGTTGAGCAGGCCGTACTCGATGTGGACCAGGCCGTGCGTGCGGAACGTACGCTCCACCTGCGGAATGCCGACGAGCATCACCGCGAGCAGGCCCTGCCAGGCCCGCTGCTCGTCATGGTCGAGCCCCTCGACCAATGGACCCCCAGCTCAGAATCGGCCGACCGCGACGATGACCACCATCGCCAGCAGTACCAGGTTAACGGCGAAGCTCTCCTTGCGCCTCCGGTGGACCTGGGCGGCGACGATCATGGTGATGCCGAGACCGACGGCCGCCAGGGGCGTGAGGATCGGGGCGATGCCGGTGGCCCAGGGCAGCACCAGGCCGAGCGCGCCGAGCACCTCCACCACGCCGATGGCCCTGACCTGCTGCTGGCTGAAGTCGTCCACCCACCCCATGCGCGGCTGGAGCTTCTCCTTGGGCTGGGTGGCCTTCATGAAGCCCCCGAAGAGGAAGGCGACGGCGAGCAGGGCCTGGAGGACCCAGAGGACGACGTTCATAAGTTGTCCCTTCAAGTTATTCGAGGGTCTCCGACTGTAGGCCCAAAAACTTGAAGCGACAAGTGTTCAGCCGGACCCCGTGCCGAGTCGCGCGCAGGTCCGCGACCTGGTTTGCTGGGGCCATCACATCGCCTAACCCGAGCGGGGGCTCTTCCATGCGCACCGTCGAACCCGAGGTGTTCCTCGTCGCCCGTCCTGACCTCGACTACGACGAGCTCGCCCGCTACCTGGGCGAGGTCGGCGGGGAGAGCTGGCTGGAGCGGCTCGACCGGGGCGACCTCGACGCACAGAACCTGGCGGAGTTCGCCGGGCGCCTCTGCTACCGCTCCTTCGAGCCCGGACTCAACCCCAACGTGGTGCGCATCCGCGAGGACCAGGGCGACTACCTGCGCAACATCCTGGCCAGCGCCCACGGCTCGGTGCTCGAGCATCTCAACTTCAGCTTCGTGCTGCACAACGTCAGCCGCGTGCTCACCCACGAGCTCGTCCGGCACCGGCCCGGGGTGGCCATCTCGCAGGAGTCGCTGCGTTTCGTCCGCCTCGACGAGCTGCCGTTCTGGTTCCCCGAGTGGGCCCAGTCCGACCCCGAGCTGATGAAGCGGGCCACGGCCCTGCTGGAGCAGATGGAGCAGTTCCAGGTCTGGATGGCCGGCCACTTCGGGCTCGACGAGGAGGGCGTGCAGTTCTCGGAGAAGAAGCACCGCACCTCGTTCATGCGCCGCTTCGCCCCGGAGGGGCTGGCCACCGGCCTGGTCTGGACGGCCAACGTCCGCACGCTGCGGCACACGATCGAGGCGCGCACGGCCGTGGGGGCCGAGGAGGAGATCCGCCTGCTGTTCCAGCGCATCGGCGAGCTCATGGTCAAGGAGGCGCCCGCCCTGTTTGGCGACTACGTCATCCAGGACGGGGCCTGGGTCCCAGGCTGGCGCAAGGTGTAGTGAGTACAGGTCTCAGGCGAGCGCGGGCATGACGTAGACCTCGGCGCCCGGCGGCAGCGCGCAGTCCAGGCCGCCGAGGCCGCGGGCGTTCTCGCCGCACACGATCATGTGGATGTGCCGGCGGATGCGGCCGCAGTCGTCACGCAGCCGCTCCTCCAGCAGCGGATGCGTACGGCGCAGCATGTCGAGCGCGGAGCCGAGGGTCGGCGGTGCGTCCTGCTCGGCGGCGACGGCGAAGACCTTCACCTCGCTGTTGCCGCTCACCCAGCGGCGCAGCGAGTTGGGCAGGACGAAGACCACCATCATCACGTTCTTCGCCATGGACTACAGCACCGCCGCGCGCACGCTGAGCACGTCGGGCAGGTGCCGGGCGACCGCCGACCAGGTGTCGCCGTCGTCTCGCGACCAGTGGACCTCGCCGTCGCGGGTGCCGAAGAACACCCCCGCCTCGCCGGCGGTCATCGCGTCACGCAGCACGCTCGCGTGCACCGGCCCCTCGGGCAGCCCGCGCTCCAGCGGCTGCCATGTCTCGCCCGCGTCGTCGCTGCGGAAGACCCGGTAGCGGTGATCGACCGGGGTGCGGTCGATGTCGGCGTTCAGCGGCAGCACGTAGACCGTGTCGGGCCGGGTGGGATGGACCGCGATCGGGAAGCCGAAGTCGGACGGCAGCGACGAGCCGATGTCGTGCCAGGAGCCGCCGAAGTCGTCGCTGCGGTAGACGCCGAAGTGGTGTTGCAGGAAGAGCCGCTCGGGCCGGGCCGGGTGCATGCTCACCCGGTGCACGCACTGCCCGTATTCGGGATACTGCTGCCCTTCCGGCATGAACGGGGCGCGGATGCCCTGGTTGGCGGCCTCCCATGACAGGCCGCCGTCGGTGGTGCGGTAGAAGCCGCCCGTCGAGACCGCGATGCCCATGATCTTCGGGTCGGCCGGATGATTGATGATCGTGTGCAGGCACAGCCCGCCGCCGCCCGGCTGCCAGTGCTCCCGGTGGGGGTGCTCCCACAGGCCTTCGACCAGCTCGTAGGTGACGCCGTGGTCCTCTGAGCGGAACAACGCGCCCGGCTCCACCCCGGCCCAGACCACTCCGGGCTCGGCGGGCGACGGCGCGAGCTGCCACACCCGGGTCAGCGTCGCGCCGGTCTTCTCGGGGAAGGCGATGGGGGGACGCTCGGCCTCCTGCCAGGTCTCGCCGAGGTCGTCGGAGTACATCACCGAGGGGCCGAAGTGGCCGTACTCGATGCCCGCGAGGATCCGGGGCGCGGTGCCGCGCGTGTCGATGGCCACCGAGGTCACACCGACGGTGGAGAACTGGATCGGCGCGACCTCGAACGGGCCGCCGTCCGCTGAGCGGGCGAGGAACAGGCCCTTGCGGGTGCCGATCGCGAGCACTGCGTCGCTCATGTCAAGCTCCCATCGCTCCCGTGTTCGCTTCTCGCCATCGTGCCACGCCCTGACCAGGAGCGCCGAGGACTGGGCGATTTGCTGCGCGATTACGCAGGCGGCTGGTGAGCTGTGCCATCCTGTGTGCTGATTTTTCATGAAATTCGTGAAATTAGTGTAGCTTGACCGGCATGACGCACGCGATCTCCGTGTCCGGCCTGGTCAAGACCTTCGGCCGGACACGTGCGCTCGACGATCTCGAGCTGACCGTCGGCACCGGTGAGGTGCACGGCTTCCTCGGACCGAACGGCGCGGGAAAGTCCACGACCATCCGGATCCTGCTCGGCCTGATGCGGGCCGACTCCGGCGAGGCGAGCCTCCTGGGCGGCGACCCCTGGGCCGATGCCACCGACCTGCACCGCCGCCTGGCCTATGTGCCCGGCGACGTGACGCTGTGGCCCAACCTGTCCGGCGGGGAGGTGATCGACCTGCTGGGACGGTTACGCGGCGGCGTCGACCCGCGGCGCAGGAAGAGCCTGATCGAGCGGTTCGAGCTCGACCCCCGCAAGAAGGGCCGCGCCTACTCCAAGGGCAACCGGCAGAAGGTCGCCCTGGTCGCCGCGCTGGCCTCGGACGTGGAACTGCTCATCCTGGACGAGCCCACCTCCGGGCTCGATCCGCTGATGGAAGCGGTGTTCAGGGACGCCGTCGCGGAGGAGAAGGCGCGGGGCCGTACCGTGCTGTTGTCGAGCCACATCCTGTCCGAGGTCGAGGCCCTGTGCGACCGGGTGAGCATCATCCGCGGCGGGCACGTCGTCGAGACCGGCACGCTGGCCGAGCTGCGCCACCTCACCCGCACCTCGGTCACCGCGGAGCTGGCCGGCGAGCCGGTCGGCCTGGCCGGTCTGCCCGGCGTCCACGGCCTGCGCGTCGAGGGCAACCGGGTGAGCTGCCAGGTCGAGCCGGCCCACCTGGGCGAGCTGTTCTCCCTCCTGACCGCCCGGGGCCTGCTCAACGTCACCGCCACCCCGCCCACGCTGGAAGACCTCTTCCTGCGTCACTACCGCGCAGCGGAGCACCACCAGTGAGCACCTTGACCGGAACGGGCACTCTGGCCCGTCTCATCCTGCGCCGCGACCGCCTGATCCTGCCCGGCTGGGGTCTTCTGGCCGCCGTCTACCCGTCGGCCATCGCCGGCAGCACGGCCGAGCTGTACCCGACCAGCGAGGCCCTCCGGTCGACCGCCAGGGCGGCGATGGCCAATCCCGCCCAGGTCGCCATGCGCGGCATCGTGTTCGATCCGAGCGTCGGCGGGCTCACCGCGTGGACCGTGGGCTCCTCGGGCGCGATGCTGCTCGGCCTGGTGAGCATGCTGCTCGTCATCCGGCACACCCGGGCGGAGGAGGAGTCGGGCCGTCGCGAGCTCGTCGGCGCGGGGGTGGCCGGCCGGCACGCGCCGCTGACCGCGGTGCTGGCCGTGGTGTTCGCCGCGAACCTGCTGATCGCCGTCCTGATGTCGGTGGTGCTGATGAGCGGTGGGCTGCCGGTGGGCGGTTCCGTCGCGCTCGGGCTCTCGCTGGCCGCCGCGGGCTGGACGTTCGCCGCCGTCGGCGCCGTCGCCGCGCAGGTGACGGAGAGCGCCGCCGCGGCCAGAGGCCTCGGCGTGGGGGTGTTCGTCTTCTTCTTCGTGATCCGCGCCGTCGGTGACGCGGGCGGGGCGGACTGGCTGTCCTGGCTGTCGCCGCTGGGCTGGACGCTGCGTGTGCGGCCGTTCGCGGGAGAGCGCTGGTGGGTCCTCGCGTCGCTGCCGGTTCTCGTCGCGCTGGTGGCCGCCGCGGCGTACGCGCTGTCGGTCCGCCGCGACCTCGCCGCCGGCCTGCTGCCGCCGCGGCTCGGGCCCGCCACGGCGGCGCCCGGCCTGCGTACGCCGCTGGCACTGGCCTGGCGGCTGCACCGAGGCCAGGTCCTGGCGTGGTCGGCGGGCTTCGGAGCCGGTGGTCTCGCGCTCGGCGGGGCCGTCACCGGCGGCCTGGAGGGCCAGATCGACGCCCCCGAGATCATGGACCTGATCAGCAGGGTCGGCGGCCCGGACGCCAGACCGGTCGACTTCTTCCTCAACTTCCTGCTGTCCATGCTCGCCTGGATCGTCGCCGCCTACGGGATCTCCGCCGCGCTGCGGCTGCGCGCTGAGGAGACGGCCGGGCGCGCCGACCTCGTCCTCGTCACCCCGGTCAGCCGCGCCCGCTGGGCGCTCGGCCACCTCCTCATCGCCGCGGCGGGTCCCGCGCTCGTGCTGGCCGCACTCGGCACCGCCGCCGGCCTCGGGTACGGCCTGAGCACCGGCGACCTGGGCAGATTGCCGCAGGTGTTCGGGGGAGCCCTGGCCTACCTGCCCGCCGTGTGGGTGATGACCGGGATCGCCGCGGCGCTGGCCGGGCTGCTGCCCCGCCTGGCGATGGCGAGCTGGGGCGTCTGGGTGGCCTTCATCCTGCTGGACATCTTCGGCCTGCTCGGGCAGGTGGACGAGGCGTTCCTGCAGATCATCCCCTTCGTGCACGTGCCCTGGGTCGTGCTCGGGCAGACGGCGGCGGCCCCGCTACTGGCCCTGACCGCCGTCGCCGCCGCGCTGACCGCGCTCGGCGTCATCGGGCTGCGTGGGCGCGACCTCGGCTGATCGGCCGTCCTTCAGGGCCGCGTTCTGCTCCTGCCACCTGCGCATCAGCTTCGGCACCTCGCCGCGGAGAAAGGCGAAGAAACGCTGGACCTCATCCAGCCGCTCCCCGGCCGGCGTGCCGGTGCCGAACACCGCCACTCCGTCGCGCGCACCCTCCTCGAACCGGCGGAAGACCTCATCGCTCGACGAGGTCGCCTTGAACCAGGCCGCCTGGTCGACGCGGTAATGGTCGCGACGCTGCCCCGGGTCCCGCTCGCGGGTGATCATCCCGACCCGCAGCAGGTACTTCACCGCGCCGGAGATCGCCGGCGCGCCGACGCCGAGTTGGTCCCCGAGCTCGGCGGCGGTCCGCCGGCCCTCCCCGGAGACCAGCAGCGCGGCGAAGACCCGGGCCGCCATCCGCGGATAACCCGACTCCGACATGATCATGGCGAAGCGTTCCATGAACCGCGCGCCTTCGCTCTCCCGGTCCCCGTCGAACGTCTCGCCCATGGCTACATCATCGCCAGAGTTACGAAATTTCGCGAATTGAGGGAAGGAACCATCCGCTTTACGTGGGAGGTAATCGACCTGCTTCCCTCCCTTCGATAGCGTTGCGGGCATGGGTGCGCTCGCTATAGAAGATGAGTCCTTCGGGGATCTGCTGCGATCCTGGCGGCAGCGGCGGCGGGTGAGCCAGCTCGATCTGGCGATCGAGGCCGAGGTGTCGGCTCGCCACCTCAGTTTCCTCGAGACCGGGCGCGCCCGGCCGAGCCGCGAGATGGTGATGAAGCTGTCGGAGGAACTGGAGGTGCCGCTGCGCCACCGCAACCGGCTGCTGGTGGCGGCGGGCTTCGCGCCGGTCTTCCCCGAACGCGAGGCCCGCGCCCCCGTCGTCCGGCAGGCGCTCGACAAGATCCTCGCCGGGCACGAGCCCTACCCGGCGATCGTCGTGGACGCCGCCTGGAACCTGGTGGCGGCCAACGCGCCGGCGGCCATGTTCATGGACGGGGTGCCGGAGGAGCTGCTCAAGGAGCCGGTCAACATGATGCGGCTGTCGCTGCACCCCGAGGCGATGGGCGGCCGGCTGGTCAACCTCGCCGAGGTCCGCGCCCACCTGCTGCACCAGCTGCGCAGGCAGGCGGAGGCGTCGGGCTCCGGGCAGCTGGCCGAGCTGCACGACGAGCTGGCCGCCTACACCTACCCCGGCGTGGACCTGAACGTGGCGCACGTGCCGGGACCGGCCGACATCCTGGTGCCGCTGCGGATCAGGCACGGGACGCGGATCCTGTCGATGTTCACCACGATCGCCACGTTCGGCACGCCGCTGGACGTCACGGTCGCCGAGCTCGCCATCGAGACGTTCTGGCCCAACGACGACGAGACCGCCGCCGTCTTCCAGCAGCACTCCTCCTCCTAGCGTTCGCCCTGCACGATGTCGCGGTGGATGCGTGACAGGGGTACGCCGTCGATCTGCATCCGCCGGACCGTCTCGTTGACCATCGCGGGCGGCCCGCACACGTACACCTCGTGCTCGGCCCACGAGTGGAAGCGCTGCGCGACCTCCGGCAGCCGGCCGCGCATCCCGTCGTAGGAGGGCTGGCCGGACACCACCGGCAGCACCCGCAGCCAGGGGAACGACGACTCCATGCGGATGAGGTCGGGCAGGTCGTACAGCTCCGCCGCCGTCCGCGCGCCGAACAGCAGGTGGATGTTGGGCCGGCGGCCCGAGGCGATGATGTGCTCGATGATCGCCTTGATCGGCGCCAGCCCGGTGCCGCCCGCCACGCACAGCACGTCGCGCGGGCTGCGGTCGCACAGCGCCATCGTGCCCATCGGCGGCCCCAGCATGACCGTGTCGCCGACGCGGGTGTCCCTGGTCAGGGCGGTGGACACCCAGCCGCAGGGGACCGAGCGCACGTGCAGCGTGATCGTGTTGTCCACGCGCGGCGCGTTGGCGATGGAGAACGTGCGCCAGACGCGCGGCCACCGCGCGACCTGCACGTTGATGTACTGACCCGGCGTGTACGGCAGGCGCTGCGTCGGCCGCAGCGTCAGGACGGCGATGTCCTCCGTACGCAGCTCGTGGTCGACGACCTCGGCCAGCCACCACGCGGGCGAGACCCCGGAGTCGGACTCGGCCGACTCGATCATGAGATTGGCCGCGACGGTGTAGGCGGCCACCCAGGCCGCTTCGATCTCCTCGTCCCAGATGTCGGTGGCGAACCGCTTGATGGTCGCCAGCAGGGCGTTGCCGACCGCGGTGTAGTGCTCCGCGATCACGCCGTACTTGCGATGGTCCCGCCCGAGCTGGCCGAGGAAGGACGCCAGGCTGTCCGGGCTGTCCAGGCTCCACACGATGCGGGTCAACGCGCTGAAGAGCCGGTCGCGCTGCATGTCCATGGCCGGGGGGAACATGCCCCGCAGGTGCGGACTCTCGGCGAACAGCCGGCCGTAGAAGTAGGCGGTGGCCTTGTCGGCCACCGGCTCCACGACGGCGAAACTCTCCTTTACCAGGCGTGGATTCAACGACATGAAATTAACCCCACCCTTTGGCCGGAATATCATTCCGGTCGTGTCGTTACACCTCCCTGACGGCTCCGGGTGATGAACGCTCGGCGGGCCCCGGCTCGACCGATCGCTCGAATTCGAGTCTTACACCACCTCCTGGGCGTCACAACCGTTTCGCCCCGATACAGCGCTGACCTGAACTTTCCGTGACGGTAACGTGATTTTCCGCATTCATTTGGGGTAGATTTCGGTCATCAAACGTGAATATATATCGTATTCGCATAGTATGGCCGAGAAGATCGGCCCGTAGGGGAGCCGTCGGCTGGCACGGCTCCCGGACCGGAAGTCAGGCGGGCCGTACGTTCTCCGCGAAGCGGCCGGGATTATTGCCGGACTCCTCGAAAACGAAGATGATGTACGTCTCGAAGAAAACCTGACCTGGTCCGGCCACGCGTCCGGCGCCCATCCTCCGGCTGCCCTTCCACACCAGTTGGGTGAAGTGACCGCAGTCGGCGACGTTTTCCGGGTCGCCGAAGTCGTAGCCTTTGATTTCGTCGTACCATTCAGCAACCGCTTTCCCTGCGGCGAGCGGCCGCTTTTTCGAACCGGCGCCCCAGAAAAGGTTCTCGCCGGTGCCTTCTCTCAGTCCGTCGTGCCCGGCCTCGGTGTCCGGATATTCCGATCGCGACGCCGCGCGGGATCTTGCGTACTCGACCAGCTCGGGGTCCAGGACCAGCGGTGGGGCGTGATGCTTGGCACGATGGGCATTGGCCTCGGCCAGCGCCTCCGCGAGGAAGCCGTCGCTCGTGGCGTCGGGGAGAGGTGGGCGTAAGCCTGCCATCGTCAGTACCTCGTTCGCGACCGGCCGGCCGCGAATAAGGCATTGTTCGTACGCACAATGAGTTCCCTTCCTGTGGTTCCGCGCTTTCCTCTGGATTGTGGGCGACGGGATATGCCGCATCAAGGGGCAAAGGGGCCCAGATGTCACCGGGAAACGTTTTCGGATGGTCCTTATCGGGCCATTCCCGGCTGGAAGGGAAGACGCGCTTCATTGACAAGATGGAGTGGGAATGTGTCAGGCGCGTCACCGCCCGCGAACGGGACATCTCCGGACAAATGATGATAAATGGCACCTTTGTGATATATCTGACACGCGGCGGAGAATGGATTGACTGATTCTGTAGAGTCGGAATAATCGGATCTTGCCGGATGTGTCGCCACTGGGAGTGACGCAAAGGCAACGGACTGGAAGGGGAGGTGTCGCTTGCTCCGGCAGAGGGGGTCTCCATAGCCGCCTCCCGCCTGAGACCAGCGCATACTCCAGCCCGTTCGCGAAGGTGACCATGGCTCGTTCCCAACCCCCACCGCCCCAGGCCCCGGCACGTCCGGCCCGGTCACCTCAGACGCCGGCGACCCCGGCGCCGCCACCGGCACCGGCGCCTCAGGCCGCGTGGCTCTGGCCGGCGGCGCTGGCCCTGCCCGTGGCCGCCGCCTGTTGCGCCTTCGCCGCCCTGCTCCTCGACGGACGCTCCGGCGTCGTCTGGGCATGCGTGCTCGCCGCGGCACTCGCGCTCGCCACCGTCGCCGCCGTGGCGGCGCTGCGCCAGGCCCACCAGGAGGCCGTGCGCGCGATGAGCCGGCGCGAGGGCGTCATGCAGCAGCGCGAGGCGGACTTCCAGCGCCACCTCCAGCAGCGCAACACCCAGTGGAGCAAGCATGTCGCGGCCCGTTCCAAGGCCCTGCAGGAGGCGATCAAGCACCTGGTGGAGGTGCGGATCCCGGCGGTGATCGCCCAGGAGGCGGTGCCCGCGCCGTACCAGAGCCCCGGGCTCGACGAGGACGCGGCCGAGCTGCTGGAAGACGTGCTCGACGCGGTCGGCGGCGCCGCCGAGCAGGACCGCGAGCGGCAGGAGTCGCTGCGGCTGGCCCTGCTGGCGCTGGCCCGGCGCGTACAGACCTCCGCGCACCGCATCCAGGAGAACGTGTCGGTGATGGCCGAACGCCACCCCGGCAACCCGGACGTGCTCGAGACCAGCATGCAGGTCGACCACGCCGCCGCCCAGCAGGGGCGCCACGCGCAGAGCCTGGCCGTGCTGTGCGGCGAGTGGCCGGGCCAGCAGTGGCCCAATCCGCTCGCGCTGGTCGACGTGGTGCGGGCCGCCGCCTCCAGGATCGTCGCCTACAAGCGGGTGGAGGTGTCGGGCGACCCGGACACCGCAGTCGCCGCCCACGTGGTCGAGCCGCTCATCCACCTCGTGGCCGAGCTGCTCGCCAACGCCACCCAGTCCTCGCCGCCGGCGACCACGGTGCTCGTGGCAGTACGCAACGTGCAGCGCGGCGCCGTCATCGAGATCGACGACGGCGGCGTCGGCATGGACGACCACCACCTGGAGCAGGCCCGCGAGATCGTCTCCGGGCGCAGGCCCGTCGACGTGGGCGAAGTGGGGGAGATCCCGCAGACCGGCCTCGCGGTCATCGGGCACTACGTGCGCCGCCACGGGTTCCTGGCCGACCTGTTGCCCTCGCCGTACGGAGGGGTGCGCGCGGTCGTCCTGGTGACCAGCTCGATCGTGGAGACGCTGGAGCCGGCGCAGGCGCCGCCCCGAGCCCGCCCCCCGCGCCACGAGGCCCAGCCGATCGACCCCGCCCAGGATCACTTCGCCCAGGATCACCTCGCCCAGGACCACCTCGCCCAGGACCACCTCGTCCAGGATCACCTCGTCCAGGGCCACTTCGCCCAGGAACACCCCACGCTGGACGATCCCGCGCCGGACACCTCCGGCGAGCACGCCGCCGGGACGGGCGGCACGGCGAGCAGCACGACAGAAGGAACGGCGGGCGGCGCGCTGCCGCGCAGGCGCTCACGCCGCGGTGAGGCGGGCTCCGACGCGACGGACCCGGGCGGCGCGCGGCCCGCCGCCGCGGAGCGGCCCGCGACTCCGGAACAGGCGGGCGAGTGGATGGCCGCCTTCTTCGACCACGACCCCGGCACCGGGGAACACGACGACCGATGACGAACGGGGTACCGATGCACCAAGACCAGGACTGGATGATCGCCGAGGTCGTCTGGGTCCCAGGGGTCCGCCATGTCGTCGTCCTCAGTTCCGACGGCCTGCTCAAGGCCCGCTCGGCAGGTACGGACAGAGACGTCGCCGACCGGCTGTCGGCCGCCTGCTCGGGACTGCAGTCGCTGGCCCAGAGCGTCGGGCGCGAGTTCGGCGGCGGCAACCGGGCCGTCAGGGAGCTGATGGTGGGCTTCGAGGGCGGCTTCCTGTTCGCCCGCGCCGCCGGGTCCGGCTCCCACCTGGTGGTCATCACCGATCCGGTGGTCGACCCGCGGCTCATCGCGCAGCAGATGCAGGCTCAGGTCATCAAGATCGGCGAGAGGAACTTCAGCACCCCCGCACGCGGGGCCGCGCGCAGATGAGCGGCGAGTACCACGACAGCGCGGTGCGGCCCTACGTGCTCACCCAGGGCCGGGCCCGCCCCACCCGCAACACCATCGGCCTCGACACGCTCCTCGTCGTGGCCGACGCCGGCAAGCCGCTGCCGCCCTCGGCCACCCGCCAGGCGCGCGACCTGCTGCGCATGTTCGGGCGGCTCCTGTCGCTGGCGGAGGCGGCCGCGCACCTCCGGTTACCCCTGAGCGTGGCCGGGATCCTGGCCTCCGACCTCGTCGACTCCGGCCACCTGATAGCCCGCTCCCGCATCCCCGAGGCCGGCCGCCCAGACCTGACAACCCTCCAGGAGGTGCTCAATGGGCTCCGCAGGCTCAGCTGACCGCTACCTGCCCGACACCGTGCAGCAGGCGGTCAAGATCCTCGTGGTCGGCGATTTCGGCGTCGGCAAGACCACGATGATCGGCGCCGTCAGCGAGATCGAGCCCCTGCGCACCGAGGAGACCATGACCCAGGCCAGCGTCGGTGTGGACGACCTGGCCGGACTGGACGGCAAGACCACGACCACGGTGGCCATGGACTTCGGCCGCATCACGCTCAGCCCGTACACGGCGCTCTACCTGTTCGGCACCCCCGGCCAGCGGCGCTTCTGGGATCTGTGGGCCGGGCTCGGCGAGGGCGCCGTCGGCGCGCTCGTCCTGGTCGACACCCGCCGCATCGAGGGCAGCTTCGAGGTGCTCGACCAGCTCGAACTCCGCGGCGACCTGCCCTTCGCCGTCGCCGTCAACCACTTCCCCGACTCCACCCGCCACAGCCCTCAGGCGCTGCGCGAGGCGCTGGACCTGGAGCCCGGCACCCCCATCGTGCACTGCGACGCCAGGAGCCGGTCCTCGTCGGTGGACGCGCTGATCGCCCTCGTCAAGCACGCGCTGGCCATGCAGAAGGGCCCCTCATGATCCCCCTGTCCGCCACCACGACCTGCCCCGACCCGCACGGCGTCATCCGCGGGCTGCGCCGCGAATGGGGCGACGTCGCCTGGGTGGAGCTCGAACCGGGTGTCGGCGCCTGGCTCGTCATGGGCTACCAGGAGCTGCTGACCATCACCCGGCAGGAGAAGCTGTACTCGCGCGACGCCCGCCACTGGCGGCTGTTCCAGGAAGGCGTCGTGCCGCCCGACTCGGGGCTGGGGCCGATGATGTTCTGGCGGCCCAACGTGATCGGCGCCGACGGGGCCGAGCACCGCCGCCTGCGCCGCCCGATCGACGACGGGGTCGCCGCGATCGACCAGCGCCGCATGCGCCGCTCCGTCGAGGCCATGTGCCGGCAGCTCATCGAGGACTTCGCCGAGCGCGGCAGCGCCGACCTGGTCGGCGACTACGCGGCCGTCGTCCCGATGCTGGCCATCGCCGGGCTGTTCGGCCTCGACACCGGCCAGGGCCACGAGCTGCTGGCCGCGCTGCGCGCCCTGTTCGGCAGCGCCGAGGACTCCCAGGCGGGCAACAGGAGGTTCGAGGAGATACTCGGCGGCCTCATGCGGGCCAAGAAGGAGGCCCCCGCCGACGACCTGACCAGCCACTTCCTGGCCCACGCCGACCTGCGCGACGAGGCCGAGGTGCTGCAGTCGATGGTGGTGATGATCTCCGCCGCGCAGGAGACGACGACCACGTGGATCGCGCAGACGTTCCGGCTCATGCTGACCGACCCGCGCTTCGCCGGCCGGCTGCGCGGCGGGCGCCTCGGCGTCGACGACGCGCTGGACGAGGTCCTCTGGCGCGACCCGCCCATGACGAACATGCCCGCCCGGTACGCCCTGCGCGACACCGAGCTCGGCGGCCGGCGCATCGCCCGCGGCGACGCCCTCATCCTGGGCCTGTCGGCGGCCAACGACGACCCGCGCGTCCACGGCGGCGCGACGGAGATCGAGCTCGGCAACCGCGCCCACCTGGCCTGGAGCGCGGGCCCGCACGTCTGCCCGGCCCCCGTCCCCGCCCGGCTCATCACTCGCACCGCGGTCGAGACGGCCCTGCACCTGCTGCCCGACGTACGCCTCTCGGTGAACGCCGCGGAGCTGACCCCGCACCCTTCACCGTGGACCCGCTGCCCCGCCTCGCTGCCCGTCCACTTCCGTGCGCTTGGAGACCGTTCATGATCCCCGTAGTCACCCTGGACCCCGCCGGGACCGACCACCACGGCGAGGCCGCCCGGCTGCGGGAACTGGGTCCCGTCGTCCGCGTCGTCCTGCCGGGCGGCGTCGAGGCCTGGTCGGTCACCCATCACGCGCTGCTGGCCGACCTGCTGACCGACCGCAGGGTCAGCAAGGACTGGCACAACTGGACGGCCATCCGCGACGGCGACATCGCCGACGACTGGCCGCTGATCGGCATGGTCAAGGTCACCAACATGGTCACCGCCGACGGGCCCGAGCATCATCGGCTGCGTAAGTTCGTCACCCGGACGCTCACGCCGCGCCACGTCCAGAGCCTGCGGCCGCGCATCGCCGGGATCGTCGGCACGCTGCTGGACGACCTCCCGTCGCACGTACGGCCCGACGGGACCGTCGACCTGCGTCAGCACTTCGCCTACCCGGTGCCCATGCAGGTGATCTGCGAGCTCGTCGGCGTGCCGGAGGAGGACCGCCCCGAGCTGCGGGAGCTGGTGGACAGCATCTTCCGCTCCACCACCGCCCCGGAGGAGGTGCTCAAGACCCAGCGCGACATCTACCTGCTGCTCAACCGGCTCGTCGCCGCGCGCCACGCCGAGCCGGGCGACGACCTGATCAGCGCGCTGATCGACGCCCAGCGCGACGACCCGGAGCGGCTCTCCGACGAGGAACTGGTCGGCACCCTCTGGCTGATGCTGGCCGCCGGGCACGAGACCACGCTCAGCCTGATCGTCAACGGCGCCCGCGCGCTGCTCACCCACCCGGACCAGCGCGCACTGGCGGTGGCCGGCGGCGAGGAGACCTGGTCGGCCGTCGTGGAGGAGACGCTGCGCTGGGACGCGCCCATCGGCAACTTCCTGGCCCGCTACCCGCTGGAGGACATCGAGATCGCCGGCGTCACCATCCCCGCCGGAGACGCCATCCTGGCCCCGTACAGCGCGGTGGGCCGCGACGAGGCGCAGCACGGCTCCGACGCCGCGCGGTTCGACATCACCCGCGAGCAGCGCCGGCACCTGGCCTTCGGCGGCGGCCCCCACCTGTGTCTGGGCGCCCCGCTGGCCCGCCTGGAGGCCACCGAGGCGCTGCCGGCCCTCTTCCGCCGCTACCCCGGCCTGTCGCTCGCCGTCCCGCCCGCGGCGCTGGTCCCCGTGCCGTCCTTGTTCTCCAACTCCGCGGCGGAGCTGCCGGTCGTCCTGACAGTGCCTTGACTTCGCGCGATACCGCACAGGATCTTCCGGAGAGGTGACATAACCGAAATGGTGTACGCCATGATGGGCGTGCGGCCGTCGTCACGACCGGCGGCGGCACGGACTCCACCAGGCACTCTGGAGATCGCATGTCCCGACCGCTGATCGGCATCACCGCCTACTTCGAAGCCGCCCGCTGGGGCGACTGGGTGCGGGAGGCCGTGCTGTCGCCCCCGTCCTACGCCAAGGCCGTCGAGCGTGCCGGGGGCGCCCCGGTGGTGCTGCCGCCGCTGAACCTGCACGCGATCGACGCCTACGTACGCGGGCTGCAGGGTCTGGTGCTGGCCGGCGGGATCGAGGTGGGCGGCGGCGCCTACGGCGAGGAGCAGGACGAGCGGGTGCCCGAGGCGCAGGGACACCGCGACAGGTTCGAGCTGGCCCTGGCCCGCTCCGCCGTACAGGCCGACGTGCCGATCCTGGCCATCGACCGCGGCATGCACGTGCTGAACGTCGCCCAGGGCGGCACGCTGATCCCGTGGCTGCCCGAGGTGCTCGACAACGAGCGCCACGCCGAGCCGGGCGTGCCGCACGTCATCCAGGTGAGCGTGTCGAGCAAGCTCGGCAAGGCGGTGGGCGACAAGGTCGAGGTGGTCGCGCCGCACACCCAGTCGGTACGCAGGCTGGGCACCGGGCTGCTGGCGGTGGCCTGGGCCGAGGACCAGATCGTCGAGGGCATCGAGCTGCAGGGCCACCGGTTCGGGGTCGGCGTGCAGTGGCACCCCGAGCGGAGCGAGGACGACCGGATCTTCGATGCGCTCGTGGAGGCGGCCCGCTAGGCTGCGATCATGCCACTGCACCCCCAGGCGCAGGACTACATCGAGCGCTACCTGTCCGGCCCCGGCCGGGCCGGGCTGGACCTGGCCGGGATCCAGGAGGCCCGGGCCCGGGACGACTTCGCGCGAGAGCGCGGGCCGCTCACCCAGCTGGCCTTCGTCCGCGACGAGAGCGCCGAGGGCGTGCCGATCCGCGTCTACCGCGCCGACCGGGGCGACGGCGCGCTGCCCGTGGTGGTCTACTTCCACGGCGGCGGCTGGATGACCGGCGGCATCAAGCGCAGCGACGCGCTCGGCCGCGACCTGGCGCTGCGCACCGGCGCGGTGATCGTCTCCGTCGGCTACCGGCTGGCCCCCGAGCATCCGTTCCCGGCCGCGGCCGACGACGCCTGGACCGTGGTACGCGACATCTTCGCCCGCCCCGCCTTCTACCAGTGCGACGGCGGCGTCGCCGTGATGGGCGAGAGCTCGGGCGCCAACCTCGCCGCCGTGGCCGCCTGGCAGGCCCGCGACGCCGGGCTGCGCCTGGCCCACCAGGTGCTCGTCCACCCGGTGCTCGACGCGGCCATGGACACCCCCAGCCACGCCGAGTTCGCCAAGGGCTTCGGCCTCGACGCCGACGACGTCGCGTGGCTCTTCACCCACTACGCCGGCGCGGCCGACCCGGAAGATCCGCGGCTGTCCCCGCTGCGGCTGCCGTCGGTCGCGGGGCTGGCGCCCGCGACCGTGGTGACCGCCGAGTGCGACGTGCTCCGCGACGACGGCGAACGCTACGGCACGCGGCTGGCCGAGGCCGGGGTGCCCGTCGAGACGCGCCGCTTCGACGGGGCGATCCACGGCTTCTTCGGCCTGCCCGGCCTGTTCGACCAGGCCGTCGAGGCCCGCGACTACGTGGCCGCGCGGCTGCGGGAGGCATGGTGACGTACGGGAGCGCGTACGAGAAGCTCAAGATCGACACGCCGACCGACGGCGTGCTGCGGATCACGATCAGCGAGCCGCGCAGGCGCAACGCCGTCGACATGACCGGCCACCGCGAGCTGGCCGAGATCTGGCGCGACGTCGACCGCGACGACTCCGTCAGGGCGGTGGTCGTCAGGGGAGAGGGCGAGGCGTTCTCCGCGGGCGGCGACCTGTCGATGATCGAGGAGATGACCCGCGACCACGCCACCAGGCTGCGCGTGTTCGCCGAGGCCCGCGACATCGTCTACAACGTCCTCAACTGCGCCAAGCCGATCGTCTCCGCCGTCCAGGGGCCCGCGGTGGGCGCCGGGCTGGCCGTCGCCCTGCTGGCCGACATCTCCGTGGCCGGGCGCACCGCCCGCATCATCGACGGCCACACCCGGCTCGGCGTCGCGGCGGGCGACCACGCCGCGATCATCTGGCCGCTGCTGTGCGGGCTGGCCAAGGCCAAATACCACCTGCTGCTCTGCGAGCCCGTCACCGGCGCCGAGGCCGAGCGGATGGGCCTGGTGAGCCTGTGCGTCGACGACGACCAGGTGCACGACAAGGCGATGGAGATCGCCGTACGGCTCGCCGCCGGCTCCCAGGAGGCCATCCGCCTGACCAAATACTCGCTGAACAACTGGCTGCGCATGGCCGGACCCACCTTCGACGCCTCGCTCGCGATGGAGTTCCTCGGCTTCAGCGGCCCTGACGTGGTGGAGGGCGTGCGGGCAGTGCGCGAGAAGCGGCCGCCGGAGTTCCACTGATCCTCAGAAGCTGCGCGGCAACCCCAGCACCTGCGTCGCGAGGTAGTTGAGCAGCAGTTCCTCCGTCACCGGTGCCACCTTCCCGATGCGGGCGTCCGTGAGCAGCCTGGCCACCGGGTATTCGAGCGAGTACGCCATCCCGCCATGCGTCTGGAACGCCGCGTCGGCCGCCTCCCACGCCGCCTGTGACGCGGTGAGCTTGGCGATGTTGGCCTCGGTGCCGCACGGCAGGTGCCGGTCGAACGACCAGGCGGCCTTGTAGAGCATCAGGCGGGCCAGCTCGATCTTGGCCTTGACCTGGGCCAGCGGGAACGCGATGGCCTGGTTGGCGCCGATCGGCCGGCCGAACACCTCGCGTTCCTTGGCGTACCGCACGGCGACCCGCAGCGCGACCTCGGCCCCGCCGAGCGCGGAGGCGGCGAGCAGGATCCGCTCGGGGTTGAGGATGTCCCACAGCACGGCCGCGCCCTGGTCGATCTGCCCCACCACGCTGGCGGCGGGCACCCGCAGGTCGTCGATGAACACCATGTTCGACGGCGTCGTGTTGGCGCCCAGTTTCGGGATCGGCTGGTAGGACAGCCGCCCGGCCGCCACCGCGTCGGGCACGTTCACCAGGAAGACCGTCAGCCCGTGCGTGCGCGGCTTGGCCTCGGCGGCCGGGACGGTCCTGGTGACCAGCAGCATCCAGGTGGCCCGCTGGACGCCGGTGATCCAGATCTTCTGCCCCTTGATCACGTACTCGTCGCCGTCGCGCCGGGCCGCCGTCGTGATGGCCAGCGCGTTCGAGCCCGCGTCCGGCTCGGTCAGCGCGAAGCACGTCTCCAGCTCACCCGTGGCCAGCCGGGGCAGCAGCTCCGCCCGCTGCTCGGCCGTGCCGTGCCTGGCCAGGGTGAGCGCGCCGAACCCTGGCGTCAGCACGTACGTGAACGCCGAGCCGCCCGCCGCGCCCGAGGCGGCCAGCGTCTCCGTCGCCACCGCCAGCTCCAGCAGCCCCTGCCCGCCACCGCCGAACTCCTCGGGCACGGCCAGGCCCAGCCAGCCGCCCTTGGCCAGCTCCGCCCAGACCTCCTCAGGCCAGCGTTTGTCCGTCTCGCAGCGCTGCCAGTAGTCAAGGTCGTAGCGCGAGCAGATGTCGCCGATGCCGCGCTGAACGGTCAAGGCGCTGTCGGGAAGGGTGAAATCCATCACCCCATCGTAGAAGTAAGTTCTGTTCAGGGTCGAGGTCTGCGGGCGTGGAACACGAACGCCGGAGGCGCGTTGCGCCATACCGTACGGCCGGGCACGACCTCCTCGAACCGCTCGGCCAGCAGCGCGCGAAAGCGGCGCGCCGAGCTCAGTGGGATGGCGTGGATGTAGGAGAACGTGGTGAACGCCCCCGATGGGCTCATCGCCGAGGACACCGCGCCGAGCAGATCCCGCTGCAACTCCTCGGGGAACGCCGCCCAGGGCAGCCCGCTGATCACCACATCGGCCTGCCGCAGGCCGCGCTCGCCGAGCAGGCGGCTGAGCTTGGTCGCGTCATCATGCACGACGTCCACGACGGGGAAGCGCTGGGCCAGCAGCGTCGCCAGCGACTGGTTGACCTCAACGGCCATGTGGTGGCCCCGCCCGCTCAGCCGGCGCTGGATCTCCGCGGTGAAGGGCCCGGTGCCGGGGCCGAGCTCGACCACGGTAGGCTCGCCGCGTTCCGGCAAAGGCGCGCACACGGCCGTCGCGAGCCGTCGCGAGCTGGGCGCGAACGCGCCGATCTTGGCCGGAGCACGAAGGAACTGGCCGAGCAACAACGCGGTGTCATTAGGCATACCCCAAACGGTAAGGGAAGTCTCCCGCTTGTCTCATCCGCCGACGGGGCGATGATGCGGCCACTAGGAGGAGACCGGCTCCTCCGTGCGGAGGATCGGAACGCGCGCCCCGCCCGGATACCGTGGGCGGATGCGATGGCGTGGTGTGCCGCTCGACCTTCTGCTCGCGGCCGCGGGGACCGCTCTCGACCTGATGTTGTCGGCCAAGGGCGGGGGCTCACCGCTGCTGCCGGGCAACGAGGTGATCCCGATGGCCGTGGCCGTGGGCGCCCCCATGGGCCTGGTCAGGCGCGCGCCGCTGGCGGTGAGCCTCTACCTCGCCGCGTTCCTCGTCTTCACCGATCAGGTGGGGTCGTTCACCGCCAACACCGCCCAGATGCTGCTGTGCGTCGCCATCGGCCTGGTCGCCTACTACTCGGGCTGGCGGCCGACCTTCGTGGCGCTGGGCGCGGCCGTCGCCGCGACCGCGATCAACCTGGCCGACCCGGGCATCGCCCTCACCACGAACTCGTGGATGTACTCGGTGCTCGTCCCCACCTTCCCCGTCCTCATCGGCGCCTACCTGCGCGGCCCCGCTGGGCGGCTGAAGGACGGCGACATCTCACCGGACGTGCTGCTGGCCGGTGGCGGGGTGGCCTTCACCGTGCTGAGCACCTGGACCGACTGGCACAGCGGCACCCAGCCTGTCTGGGTCGTGGGGCTGTTCGCGGTGCTGGGCGGGCTGTCGCTCGGCGTCGCGCGGCGCTTCCCCGGGCTGGTGTTCATCTTCCAGAGCGTGCTGCTGATCGCCGCCGACCAGTACCTCCACGAGACGGTCAACACCTGCCTGATCCTCATGCTGATCGCGCTGTGCGTGTTCGCGATGCGGATCGCCTCCTGGGCCTGGATCACGGTCACGTACGTGATCTGCACCATGCTCGCCTCCCTCGCGATCGTCGAGGACTCGACCGAGGTCACCGCGTTCCGCGTCGCCATCCTGATGGCCCTGGTGACCACCCCCGTCGCGATCGGCCGCTACCTGGGCGTCAGGCAGGCGGCCGCCGAGGCCGAGCGGCTGCGGGTGCGCGAGTCGGCGCGGCTGGCGGTCGCCCAGGTCCGCGCCGACCAGCTCCTCGAGCGGGAGAACATCGCCCGCGAGGTGCACGACATCGTGGCCCACCACGTGGGCGCGATGGTCCTGCGCGCCGGCGCCGCCCGCTACGCCGCCCCCGAAGGGCCGGTCGCCGACGCGCTGGCCGACATCCGCGAGACCGGCCACCAGGCGCTCGAAGACCTGCGCGGGCTGCTCGACGTGCTGCGCGACCCCGGCCGCCGCCCCGACATGCCCGCCGACCCCGCCGAGGTCATCCGCGAGTCCGCCGAGCGGATGACCGCCGCCGGCCTCCAGGTCGAGCTCGAACTCGACCCCGCCACCGCGCACGCCCCCCTCGTGGCCCGCGCCTCCGCCGCCCGCATCGTCCAGGAAGGTCTCACGAACGTGCTCAAGCACGCCGGTCCCGGCACTCAGGTGAGCGTCGCGGTCACCACCACCGGCCAGGCACTGAACGTACGCGTGCGCAACGGCCCCCCGCCCACCATCATCGAACGCCCGCCCTCATCCGGACGCCCGCCCTCGCTTGAACGCTCGCCCTCACCTGAACCTTTGCCCTCACCCGAACGCCTGCCCTCATCCGAACGCCTGCCCTCATCCGAACGCCTGCCCTCATCCGAACGCCTGCCCTCGTCCGGGCGCGGCCTGGCCGGCATGCGCGAGCGCGTCCGCGCACTCGGCGGCACACTCACGGCAGGCCTTGACCAGGACGGCGGCTGGCTGCTCACGGCCGACATGCCCATCCCCCCGCCCGCCCTGCCCCCGCCCACTGAGCCCCCGGCGAGGTGCATCACCGAGCTCATCACCGGGACCTTCACCGGGGACGTCAACGGGGGCGTTACCGGGGGCGCCGCGTGATCCGCGTCCTGGTCGCCGACGACCAGGCGCTGGTCCGCGCGGGCGTACGCATGCTGCTGCAGGTCGCGGGCGACATGGAGGTCGTGGCCGAGGCCCAGGACGGCGCCGAGGCCGTACGCCTGGCCGAACAGCACCTGCCCGACGTGATCCTGATGGACCTGCGCATGCCCAGAGTCGACGGGCTGGAGGCCACCAGACGCGTCCTCGCGGCGCGCCCGGCCACCAGGATCGTGGTGCTCACCACGTTCGCCGAGGACTCCGACGTGTACGCCGCCCTGCGCGCGGGCGCCGTCGGCTTCCTGGTCAAGGACGACGAGCCCGAACGCATGGTCGACGCCGTACGCCGGGCCGTGACCGGCGAGCAACTCCTGGGCCCCTCGGTGCTACGCCGGGTCGTCGCCCGCTTCCTGGCCGCGGAGGAGGAGACGACCATGCCGGTCCCCGCGGTGCTCACCGACCGCGAACTGGAGGTCCTCGCGCTGGTCGGCACCGGCCTGTCCAACGCGGAGATCGCCGAGGAACTACACGTGGGTATCACCACGGTCAAGTCCCACGTAGCCGCCGCCATGGACAAGCTGGGACTGCGCAACCGGATCCAGGCCGCGGTCGTCGCCCATCGCAGCGGCTTGGTGGACGCGGCGTTCCGGCCGGTACGTCATCCCCGCGGCGGACCCGCCGACTAGTCCCACGGGCTGACGACCGTAGGGGCTTTGACCTGCGACCATGTGGTCCTCACCACCTCCGCCACTTCCCCGGAAGGACCACCTGAATGCCGGAACCCCGCCGCGGCCGCCCAAGAGGATCCCATGGCTCAAACTCACCACCACAACACCTCCCGACCTCCCGACCCCCGGCCCTCGACCCCCCGACCCGGCCTCCGACCCCCAGTCCACGGTCTCCGGCTCCGGGCCCCAGCCCCAGCCTTCGGCCTTTGACCTCCGGGTCCCGGCTCCGGCCTCCCGGCCGCCCGCCCCGACCTCCGACCCCCGGTCCCCGACCCCCGATCCCCGACCTCCGGCGTCCCGGCCCTCGGCCTCCGGCGTCCCGCCCGCCCCGGCCTCCGACCCCCGGCCTCCGACCCCCCGACCCGGCCTCCGGCTCC
>NZ_JAHKRM010000028.1:0-7401 GCF_019396345.1 Nonomuraea guangzhouensis
CCTCAAGGCCGCGGGCAAGTGCTCGGTCGCGGTCGGCCCCGGCGCCGCGCTGGCGCTGGCCGACCGCGACGGCGCCGTGTCCCGCTACCTCGCCTCCCCCGATCAGGTCCCGGCCGCCGACCTGGCGCGGTGCCCGATGGTGGCGGTGGAGGTCGACGACCTGATCCGCCCCTACCTGGCCACCGGCACGCTGCCGCGCGTACCCGACCAGCTCGGCGCGCGCGAGCGCCGCGACGCGCTGCGGCAGGCCGACGCGAAGACGGGCGCGCTGCTGGCGGCCCTGCCCGCCGACGCGACCGTCATCCTGGCCGGCCTGTCGGACCACGGCTCCGTGCCGCACCTGCGGGTCGCGATGCTGCGCCAGCCGGGCGCCCAGGGCCACCTGCTGGGGGCCGCCTCCACGCACCGCGACGACATCTCGATCCTGCCCGACCTGACCGCCACCGCGCTGACCACGGCGGGCGTCGCGGTGCCCGACACGGTCGTGGGCGTGCCGCTCCAGGTGGGCGCGCAGGGCGCGACGATCGACCGGCTGCGCCGCGCCGACGCCACCGCCCAGACGATCCGCTCGGTCAAGGGCATCTATTTCACCGTCGTCGCCGTGCTGCAGGTCCTGTTCTACCTGATCGCGTTTCTGCTGCTGCGCCGCCGCAAGGGCCTGCCGGGGGTTCGCCTGGCGGCGGTCGCCCTGGCCGCACTGCCCGTCTCCAGCTACCTGGTCAACCTGCTGCCGTGGTCCACCCTCACGGGCCTGATCGGCGGCGTGCTCGGCTGGGTGGCGGCCATCACCCTCCTGGCCTGCGCGGGGCCGTGGCGGCGCGCGCCACTCGGCCCGCTCGCGGTCGTGGCGGGCATCACCGCGCTCACGCTCGCCGGCGACCTGCTGACCGGCACGACCCTGCAGCTCAACAGCGTTATGGGCTACAGCGCCGAGGTGGGCGCCCGCTACTACGGTCTGGGCAACATCCCGTTCGCACTGCTGGCCACCGGCACGCTGCTGGCCACCACGACCATCGCCCACCGCTTCCCGGGCAAGGTGGGCGTGGCGGCGGTGGCGGTGCTGGGGGCGTTCGCGATGGTGCTCGGCGGCTCGGGCATGGGCAGCGACTTCGGCGGCGTCATCGCGTTCGTGCCGGGCATCGCGGTGACCGCGCTGATCCTGGCGGGCAAGCGGGTGTCGATCGTCAAGCTGGGAGCGTTCTGCGTGGCGGGGGCGGTGATCGTGATGACGTTCGCGATCGTCAACTACCTGCAGCCGCCCGACAAGCAGACCCACCTGGGCCGGTTCGTCGGTCAGGTGCTCACCGGCGAGGCGTTCGACGTCATCCTGCGCAAGCTCAACGCCATGCTCCACACGCTGCTCAGCCCCAACCTGATGCCGATCGTGATCGCCGCCGTCGCGTTCCTCGTCTACGCGATCCTGCGCCCCGAACAGGCCTCCGCCGGAGTGGTGCCCGCCGCCTTCACCTACTCCCCCGCGCTGCGGGCCGGCCTGATCGGCACACTCGTCAGCGGCGTGATCGGCATGCTGGTCAACGACTCGGGCGCGGCCGTGCTCTCGATGGCCCTGGCCCTGGCGATCCCGCTGCTGCTGTCGGCGGGCATCGGCGCGCTGCCGGGGCCGTCAGTCCCACGCGTCGGCGAGCAGCTCGCGGGTGTCACGAAGTAGCTGCGGCAACACCTTGGTCTGCGCGACGACCGGCATGAAGTTGGTGTCGCCGCCCCACCTCGGCACCACGTGCTGGTGCAGGTGCGCAGCGATGCCCGCGCCGGCGACCTGACCGAGGTTCATGCCGACGTTGAACCCCTGAGCACCGCTCGCCTTGCGCAACGCGCGCACCGCCCGTTGTGTGAACTCCGCCAGCTCCAGCAACTCCGCGCCATCGAGACCGTCATAGTCTGGTACGTGCCGATAGGGCACGATCATGAGGTGGCCGGAGTTGTAGGGGTAAAGGTTGAGCACCGCGTACACGACCTCGCCCCTGGCCACGACCAGCCCATCCTCGTCGCTCATCTTGGGAATGGCGTCAAACGGACACCCGTCCTCGGCGCCCGTCCCGGTCGGCTTGCCCTCACCCTTGATGTAGGCCATGCGATGCGGAGTCCACAGACGCTGGAAGTTATCGGGTGCCCCGGCCCCTGCCTGATCGTGCATATCTAGCAGCATAGGGCCCCAGGTCCGGGGACAAACGGCACAGCCTTCCGGCACAATCCTGAACACCGCCCAGAGGAAGCCACGATGACCGACTCGTTAGCCGACGACACCAATACACCGGGCACCGCAGAAACCGGCAGCACGGGATACAGCGCCACAGAAACCACCTCCACGGGATACAGCGCCGCCGGATCCGGCACCACCGGGACCGGCGACACGAGATACGGCGACACCGGGACCGACGACACGGGCTCCGGCACCACTGGGACCGGCACCACTGGGACCGGCACCACCAGGACCGGCGACACGAAATACGGCGGCACCGGGACCGACACCACGGGATACAGCGACACCGGGACCGACACCCCAGAACGAGGCACCGACACGTACAGCGTCGACCCGTTCCGCTCCACCAGCTCTGGCGGCTCGGGCGGTTCCAGTGGCTTCGGTCGCTCCAGCCGCGGGGGTCGCGGCGACTCCAGTGGTGCCAGCGTCCGCGACATCAGCGGAGTGCGGGACATCAGCGCCGGAGTCCGCGGCATCAGCCCCGGCGTCCACGAAATCGGCGCCAGCACCGCAGAGCCCAGCCCCAACGGACCTGGCCTCTCTGCAACCAGCGCCGCTGGAACTGGCCTCTCTGGAACCGGCGCCTCCGATTCCGGTCCCACCGACCCTGGGGCTGCTACGTCCGGCTCCCTCGGATCTGAGACCGCCAGATCCGGCCCCACCTTCGGACCTGACCTCACCGGGCCCGGGCTCACTGGACTCGGCCTCTCCGACCCTGGCCCCAACGCGTCTGCAACTGCCGGCTCCGGACCCACGGGATCTGGGCTCACCGGATCTGGCCTCTCCGACCCTGGGCCCAATGCATCTGCAGCCGTTGGCTCCGGACCTCTTGGCTCTGGATCTCTGAGCTCGGGGACCGCAGGCTCCGGACCTTTGAGCTCGGGGACCGCTGGCTCCGGACCTCTGGGCTCCGGGGCCGCTGGCTCCGGACCCCTTGGCTCCGGGGGCGCCGACTCTGGGCCCACTGGACTCGGGCCCACTGGACTTGGTGGCGCCGCTGAGCCTGGCACCGCTGCGTCCACCCCCGTCGGATCCAGCGGGTCGCCGTACACCGGCGCCACCCCCTACTCCGGTGCTACTCCCTACGCCAGTTCCACTCCCTATTCCGGTGCCGCTCCGTACGGAGAGGCGGCCGCGTCGGCGTTCGCTGGGGAGCAGTCGTCTGCCACCGCGGCCGTGGTGAAGGGCCGGATCAAGGTCGCGGACGAGGTGGTGGAGAAGGTGGCCTTCCTCGCGGCGATGGAGGTGCCGGGCGTGGCGGGCATGGGCGGCGACCTCGCCCGAGCCTTCGAGTCGGTCCGCGACCGCATCGGCATCGGCTCCCAGAGCGGCAACCAGGGCATCCGCGCCCAGGTCCAGGACCGCCAGGTGGCGGTGAGCCTGACGATCGTGGTCGAGTACGGCCACGTGGTCATGGAGGTCGCCACCGCCGTCAAGACCAACGTGGCCCGCAGCGTCAGCCGCATGCTGGGCCTGCGGATCACCGAGGTGAACGTCACAGTCGACGACGTCCGCCTCCCGGACGAGTCCAACCCCACCACAGATTCCCCGGAAACCGACCCCTTCTGAACGGAGAGGGAACCCACACAAGCCCCCGAGCCCTGGACGCGACGCCAGAGCCCCGAAGCCTGGGGTTCAAGCACGGGCCGGGGCGGCAAGCCATCGCGGCAACCGCCCCGGCCGCCGGCCTGCTCGACCTGCACGGCGCGAGCGATCGCTGCCCGCGAAGTGCCCACTCAGGCTCCGACGTCCGCCTGCGCGGTGGAGCCGAGTCCGAGCAAGACTGATCAAGGACAGCGCCACGACACCGGCCTCATGAACACGTCATTCTGATAAGGGTCGAAGCCGTTGTTCGTCAGGTCACTGTCCGCCGACCTCGGAGCGGCCGCGTTGCCGTAGGAACCCGAGCAGTTGGCACTGTTGTAGAACTGAATCCGCCGTCGCCGCAAGCGCTGGCAAGCCGCTGGGCGTCGGCCTGCGCGGTGGTGCCCACTCCCATCAGGCTGTTCGATGCCCAATCGCCTAGGAACAGCCGAGCTCAGCGACTACTGGCGGCAAACCAGATCCGCAGGACAGCCCACGATCTACGATGTCGGCGACCTGCCTGGCCTCGAGTGCGCCGACTTGACGCTGAGCTTCGTAGCAATAAGCCCATGCCGGGTGCCAAGGTAGGGATCCGTACGGCGGCATATGACCCGAAACCTTGGCTCGGCACCTGGCTGCGGAACCAGAAAAGATGCCGATTCCTGGTCGTCATGGAGTGATCATGCGGTTTCGGTTGAGCAGCCGCGACAGGAACAGCACGCGGCCCGGCGGTCAACGACCGTACGCCTCCAGCAGCCGCAGCCACACCTCGGTGACCGTGGGGAACGCCGGGACCGCGTGCCACAGCCGGTCCAGCGGAACCTCACCGACGACCGCGATCGTCGCGGCGTGCAGCAGTTCGGCGACGTCCGGGCCGGCGAGCGTGAAGCCGACGATCACTTTCCGGTCCTCGTCGACGACCATGCGGGCCTGCCCCCGGTATCCGTCGGCGTGCAGGGCGGATCCGGCGACGGCGCCCAGGTCGTAGTCGACGACGCGCGTCCGTACCCCGGCGGCCTCGGCCGCGGCCGCGGTCAGCCCCACCGACGCGATCTCCGGGTCGGTGAAGACCACCTGGGGAACCGCGCGCTCGTCGGCCGTGGCGACATGCCGGCCCCAGCGGCCGTCCTCGACCGCTTCGCCCTTCGCCCTCGCCACGATGACGTCGCCGACCGCGCGGGCCTGGTATTTGCCCTGGTGGGTCAGCAGCGCTCGCCGGTTGACGTCACCGGCGGCGTACAGCCATCCGTCACCGATCGGCGCCCCGTCCGCCCCGACCACGCGCATCGTGTCGTCCACCGTGAGCCAGGCACCCGGCATCAGGCCAACGGCGCCGAGACCGATGTCCTGGGTGTTCGGTGCCCGGCCGATCGCCACCAGAATCTCGTCGGCCTCGACCTGCTCGCCGTCGGTCATCGTGATGTGCACCGTTCCGGCCTCGTCGCGGTGCACCGACGCGGCCTCCGCGCCGAGGCGTACCGACACACCGGCCTCCCGCAACGACTCAGTGACCCGCTCGCCGGCGAACGGCTCGGCCCGCGGCAGCACACCGTCACGAGCCAGCATCGTCACCGACGATCCCAGGGCGGCGAAGGCGGTCGCCATCTCCGACGCCACCACGCCACCACCGATGACCGCGAACCGGCCAGGGACCGCGCTCACGGCAGCCGCCTCCCGGCTGGTCCACGGCGTGGCCTCGCGCAGACCGGGAACGTCCGGCAGCAACGCGCCGCTTCCGGTCGCGATGACCACCGCGTGCCGGGCCGTCAACGTGACCGGGACGCCGTCGTCACCGGTCACCTCGACCACGCCCGCGGACACGATCCGGCCCTGACCACGGTGCAGAGCGATCCCGGCCGAATCGAGCCAGCCGACCTGACCCTCATCCTTCCAATGCGAGGCGAAGGAATCCCGGCGGCCCAGCACCGCGGCCACGTCGAGACCACCGGTCACCGCCTCGCGCGCTCCCGGCACCTGACGCGCCGCCCGCAACGCCGCCGCGCCGCGCAGCAACGCCTTGGTCGGCATGCAGGCCCAGTAGGAGCATTCCCCACCGACGAGTTCGCGCTCGACGACGGCGGCGCTCAGCCCGCCCTGCACCACCCGGTCGGCGACGTTCTCCCCGACCGGGCCCGCCCCGAGGACGACGACGTCGTACGTGTCGCCGTCCATGTCAGTTTCCCTTCGCGGCGCGGCCGAGACGGAAGGCCGAAATGAGGAAGAAGATGCCGCCGGGGATGGCGTATCCGGCCGCGTTGGTCAGCGTCGGGTTGTCCGCGGAGGCGCCGACGATGAACGAGGCACCGGCGAGCACGGAGATGCCGCCGCTGATGATCATCGGCCACTGGCCGCCCATCTTGCGGCGGGTGACGCCCACGACCAGTTGGACCAGCCCGGCCACGACCGCCCAGGCGCCCCACACGCGCAGCACCGCCGGGATACCGGACGCGCAGGCGATGGCCACGCCTATGGCGGTGATCAGACTGACCGCGATGTTCACGTACAGCAGGGCAGGCGATCCGGTGGTGCGCGACGCGCGGGCGTCGATGATGGCGGCGGACACGTCGAACAGCGGGTAGAGCACGAGCAGAGTGACCGCGAGCGGACCCAGGTTCGAGGCGGTCGTGAACATCGCAAGGGCCCAGACGATGGCGAACGCGAACCGGACGAAGTACAGCCGCCGCAGTGCGGCCGCGGTCCCGGAAATGCCGGGCGAGGCAGCGATAGTGCTCATAATGATCCTTTCGGTGGATGAGCGATGGGGAGAGCGGTTCAGCGCGGCCCGTGGTCGGTCTTCTCGACCTTGGTAGACCGAACGTTCTATCGCGGCACAGCATGGCTACCTTCGGCACGGTCTGTCAAGACCGAACGTTCTATCCGCTAGGTTGGTGGGTATGTCCAGCCAATCCGAAGGTCGGCCGTCCGAAGCGCGGTCCCGGCTGCTCAACACGGCCACCCGGCTCTTCTACGCGGAAGGCATCCACGTCGTCGGCATCGATCGCATCGTCGCCGAGGCGCAGGTGACGCGGGCCACCCTCTACCGGCACTTCCCCGGCAAGGAAGACCTTGTCCTCGCCTACTTGACCGAGGTCGACCGGGCCATGCGGGGTCAGGCGGACGAGGCCGTCGCCGCCGAGCTACCGGCCGCCGACACCATCCGGGCCCTCAGCGAGTCCATCGCCCAAGGCATCCAGTCCCCCGGCTTCCGGGGATGTGCCTTCCTCAACGCCGCCGCCGAGTATCCCGACCCCGAGTCGCCGGTGCACAAGGCCGTGCTCGCCCACCGCCAATGGTTCCTGGAAACCGTCACGGAACTGCTGGCCAAGATCCAGGAGACCGGCGCCGAGCCCGCCGCCCGCCACTTCGTGATGATGCGCGACGGCGCCATGGCCGCCGGCTGCCTGTTCGACCCGGTGCTGATCTGCGAGACCTTCCTGCGCGGAGTCGAGAGGCTCCTGCAGGTTTATGCCGTCACTGACTACAGCGGACCGGCGGGCGCCTGAAGCCGCGGACCTCCGCTCAGGAATGACGCGGACGAGCCCCTGCCGGCGGTTGCCGGCCGCGCAGGACACCGGTCCGGGACCGCAGCGTCAAGC
>NZ_JAHKRM010000028.1:7497-193440 GCF_019396345.1 Nonomuraea guangzhouensis
AAGCCCCGGTCTGGACGGGCCCCCGGTCCGGGACCGCAGCGTCAAGCCCCGGTCTGGACGGGCCCCCGGTCCGGGACCGCAGCGTCAAGCCCCGGTCTGGACGGGCCCCCGGTCCGGGACCGCAGCGTCAAGCCCCGGTCTGGACGGGCCCCCGGTCCGGGACCGCAGCGTCCGGCCCCCGATCTGGACGGGCCCCCGGTCCGGGGCCGCAGCGTCAGGGCCCCCGGTCTGGGGCCGGGCCGTCAGGGCCTCGGTCCGGGGCCGGGGTGAGACAACAGACCTGCCGCCCTCGGCGCCAGAGGAGCGGTGCGGAGGGCGGCGGCAGGGGATGGGTCAGGGCAGGATGTCGGCCAGGCGGTGGATCTGGTCCGGGTCCGAGGCCCAGCAGTAGAGCATCACCTCGTCGGCGCCGATGCCGGTGAACGCCGTGACCGCGTCCCGGATCCGGGCGGGCGTGGTGAGCAGGCCGTCCAGCATGTGCTCGGCGCGGCCGGTGAACGCGTAATAGCCCCCCATCTCCTTCCGGGCCTCCGCGACCACCGCGTCCGGGCCGAGGGCGACGTTGACCTGGGCGACCAGCCGGGGACGGCCCTCGCGGCCGGCGAGCGCCCAGCGGTGTTCCACGTCGCGGAAGGCCGTGTCCATCCACTCGGGCCCCAGGCCCCCGCCGAGGAAGCCGTCACCCCACCGGGCGACACGCTCGAACACGGCCGGGACGAAGCCACCGAACAGCACCTCGGGACCGCCTGGCCGGGCGGGCGCGGGGCCGATCGGGCCGGCGCCGTCTCCGTACGGCTCGCCGGACCAGGCGCGGCGCAGGAGGGCGAGTTGCGAGTCCAGGCGGCGCCCCCGCCGGTGGACGTCGGCGCCGGCCGCCAGGTAGTCGTCCTCGCGCCCGGCCGTGCCGATGCCGAGCGTGAACCGGCCACCGGACAGGCGGTCGAGCGTGGCGGCCTGCTTGGCCAGGACGGCGGTGTTGTGGAGGGGCGCGATCAGTACCTCGGTCTGGACGCGGACGCGTGAGGTGGCGCCGGCCAGGACGGCGAGGGTGACCAGCGGCTCGGGGTTGTCGTAGACGAGCCGGTCGAGCAGGCCGAGCGCGCTGAAGGGGCCGGCGTCGGCGCGGCGGGCCCAGGTCAGCAGCTGCGCGGGGTCGTTGACGGGAAGGCCGAGACCTACGTTCATCGGGAGAACACTCCTTCGGAAGGGCATGCGAACAGTCGCACCGCCCCTCCGGGTCCTCACACGCGATGTGCGGGCCTGCTTCCGCTCTGCGGCATGTCTCTGGGAAGCGTGATCTTCAGAGTACGGCCAGCGTACCGCATGCCCCCGCCCCACCAACCTTTTATCCCGCCATAGCGGATATTTACCCAGATGAGAGGATATTCCCGTATATGGAGCGCGTCGGCTGACAAAGCGCCGAAGCACTGGTGGCCCGGGGCTCCTGTTGCTAGCGTTCGTGCTCCGCGGTGATCATCCCCGCGGATGAAATACCGACCGGGCTCACCATGCCCTCAACGCCCGGCCCAACTCCCCAATCGAAAGGGACCTTTTCATGGCCAAGTCATGGATCGTCGCCGTCTTGCTCTGCTTCTTCCTCGGCGCGCTCGGCGTCCACCGCTTCTACGTCGGCAAGATCGGCACCGGCATCCTCCAGCTCATCACCCTCGGCGGTCTGGGTGTCTGGGTGCTGATCGACTTCATCATGATCCTCATCGGGAAGTTCACCGACAAGCAGGGTCAGCCGCTGGCCAAGTAGCGACGCGCGAAGGGGTACGGCGGACGTCCGCCGTACCCCTTCGACAACCGAACGTCAGACCTGGACGCGGCGCTCCACGGCGTTGACGATCTCGGCGATCGCCTCCTCCACCGGAACGCCGTTCTTCTGCTCGCCGTTGCGATAGCGGAACGAGACCGCCCCGTTGGCGATGTCGTCGTCGCCGGCCAGCAGCATGAAGGGCACCTTGGCCTTCTGCGCGTTGCGGATCTTCTTCTGCATCCGGTCGTCGGCCGTGTCGACCTCGACCCTGATGCCGCGCTCACGCAGCTTCTTGGCCACGTCCTGCAGGTAGGGGATGTGCGCGTCGGCGATCGGGATGCCGGCGACCTGCACGGGGGCCAGCCACGGAGGGAAGGCGCCCGCGTAGTGCTCGACCAGCACGGCGAAGAAGCGCTCGATCGTCCCGAACAGCGCCCGGTGGATCATGACGGGCTGCTTGCGGGTGCCGTCGGACGCCTGGTATTCGAGCTCGAACAGCTCCGGCAGGTTGAAGTCGAGCTGGATCGTCGACATCTGCCAGGTGCGGCCGATCGCGTCACGGATCTGCACGGAGATCTTCGGCCCGTAGAAGGCGGCGCCGCCCGGGTCGAGCACCAGCTCCAGCCGCTCGGACTCGGCGACCTCGCGTAGCGTCTCGGTCGCCTCCTCCCACACCTCGTCGGAGCCGACGAACTTCTCCGGGTCCTTGGTGGACAGCTCCAGGTAGAAGTCGTCGAGCCCGTAGTCGCGCAGCAGGTCGAGGACGAAGCGCAGCAGCGAGGTCAGCTCATCGCGCATCTCCTCGCGGGTGCAGTAGATGTGCGCGTCGTCCTGCGTCATGCCGCGCACCCGGGTGAGGCCGTGGACGACGCCCGACTTCTCGTAGCGGTAGACCGTGCCGAACTCGAACAGCCGCAGCGGCAGCTCGCGGTAAGACCGCCCACGCGCCCGGAAGATCAGGTTGTGCATCGGGCAGTTCATCGGCTTGAGGTAGTAGCGGGCGCCCTCGAGCTCCATGGGCGGGAACATCCCGTCGCGGTACCAGTCGAGGTGCCCCGAGACCTGGTAGAGGGTCTCCTTGGTGATGTGGGGCGTGTTGACGAACTCGTAGCCCGCCTCCTCGTGCCTGCGCCGCGAGTAGTCCTCCATCACCCGGCGGATCACGCCGCCCTTGGGGTGGAAGACCGCCAGGCCGGAGCCCAGCTCGTCGGGGAAGGAGAACAGGTCGAGATCGGCGCCGAGCTTGCGGTGGTCGCGCTTCTCGGCCTCCTCCAGCATCTTGAGGTAGTCGTCCTGCTTCTCGCGCGACTCCCACGCGGTGCCGTAGATGCGCTGCAGCTGCGGGTTCTTCTCGCTGCCGCGCCAGTAGGCGCCGCCGGAGCGCATCAGCTTGAAGGCCGGGATGGACCTGGTGGAGGGCACGTGCGGGCCGCGGCACAGGTCCTTCCAGCACAGCTCGCCGGTCTTCGGGTCGAGGTTGTCGTAGATGGTCAGCTGCCCGGCGCCGACCTCGACGCCGGCGTGCTCGTCGGAGTCGCCGCCCTTGAGCCCGATGAGCTCGAGTTTGTACGGCTCCGCGGCCAGCTCCTCGCGGGCCTCGTCGTCGGAGACGGCCCGGCGGGAGAACAGCTGCCCCTGCTTGACGATCTCGCGCATGCGCTTCTCGACGCGCTTGAGATCGTCGGGGTGGAAGGCCTGCTCGACGTCGAAGTCGTAGTAGAAGCCGTTCTCGACGGGCGGCCCGATGCCGAGCCTGGCCCCGGGGAACAGCTCCTGCACCGCCTGCGCCATGACGTGGGCGGTGGAGTGGCGGACGATGGCCCGGCCCTGGTCGCTGGAGACCTCGATCGGCTCGACGACGTCGCCCTCGGCGACCTGGTGGGCCAGGTCGCGGGGCTCGCCGTTGACCCTGGCGGCGATGACGGTCCGGCCGTCGGCCTCCAGCGCGTCACCGGCCGTCGTGCCGGCCGCGACCACACGCTCGGCTCCGGCGAGGGTGATGCGTAGCTCGGCTGACACGGTGACTCCCTTGGATAGCACTGTCGTGGTGAACACCGATGCTATCGCGGGTGAAACCCCAGCCTTGTCAGGTCTTCCCGGCTTCCGTGGAAGACGTTGCGGTCGAGCGGACTGTTCGCATACTGATGAATCGTCCAGTCCCGCCAGGGCGTGGGCACCAGCGGCTCCCCGCGCGGTTTCTCCGGGCTGGCGATCCACAGCGGATAGTCGCCGAGGCCCGCGCAGTTGCCCGCGCGGGCGAACGACTGGAACGTGTAGACGAACGGGCGCACGCCGCCGTGCCGCTCCACGTAGTGGCACCAGCGGCGGGCGTGGTGGGCGACCTGCTCGGGCCGGAGCCCGTCGTTGTTCTCCAGGTCGAGCGCGACCAGGTCGCCACGGCGCAGCCCGCCCGCCGCCGTGATCGCGCGCAGGAAGTGGCGCGCGTGCTCGGCCGCGTCGCCCTTCGGGCGCGCGAAGTGGTAGGCGCCGCAGACGATCCAGCTCTCCCGCATGCCCTGCCAGTTACGGGCGAAGTACTGGTCGGTGTAGTCGCCGCCCTCGGTGGCCTTGGCGAAGGCGAAGCTGACCCCCGCTCCCGCGTGGTCGGTCCAGTCGACGGAGCCCTGCCAGTTGGACACGTCTATGCCATGCAGCTCGCGCTTCACCTTGCGGGAGTTTATTCGGATGCCTCCCGGTCCCTGGGCCGACGCGCCGATCAGAGCAGCGTCTTGAGGAATGCCCTGGTACGTTCCCGCTTGGCAAACTCGGCGGCCACGAACTCCGTCACCCCGGTCTTGGCCAGCGCGTCGAGCTGGGCGCCCACGCTGTCCTCGTCGCCGATGATCGCCACGTCGCCCGGACCGGCCGCGCCCTCCCGGTCGAGCATGGCCCGGTAGGAGGGCAACTGGCCGTAGATGGAGAAGACCTCGTTGGCGCGGGCCCTGGCGGCGTCGGCGTCGTCGGTGACGCAGATCGGCAGCGAGCAGACCACGCGCGGCGCGGGCCGTCCGGCCTCGCTCGCGGCGGCGGTGATGACGGGCGTGACGTGCTCGGCGACGGTCCTGGGGCCGGTCATCCAGAGCACGGTGCCGTCGGCGACGGTGCCGGCCAGCTTGAGCATGCGCGGGCCCAGGGCCGCGATCAGCACCCGCACCCCGGCTCCGGGCGTGGTGAGCCGGGCGTGGCCCCTGAGGGTCTCGCCGTCGTAGTCGACCTGCTCGCCGCGGGTGGCCGGCATCAGGATGTTCAGGTACTCCTTCATGTGGCTGGCGGGCCGCTCGAAGCTGTAGCCGAACATGTTCTCGATGACGATCTGGTGCGACAGGCCGATGCCCAGCGACAGCCGCCCGCGGACCGCCGCGTTGACCGTCATGGCCTGCTGGGCGAGCGCGAGAGGGTGGCGCGGGTAGGTCGGCACCACGGCGGTGCCGAGCTCGATACCGGGCACCTGGCTGCCTGCCACGGCCAGCGCGGTGAGGGCGTCGAGGCCGAAGATGTGCGACAGCCAGGCGGAGGCGAAGCCGTCGTCGGCCGCCTGGGCGAGGGTGTCGCGCAGCCCGCCCAGCGGGTCCGGATCCTTGGATTCATTCAGGAGCAGCCCGATACGCATGGCAACAGAACTCCATTCTAGTGACTGACGCGAGTCTAGCCGACGGTCTTCATACGGCCACTCGTAAAGTGGCCCCATGAGCCACGAACGCGCCGGACAACCCGCCCAGCCCGCCGACCTGGTCGACGTCGCCAAGCTGGTCACCGCCTACTACGCCCTCCACCCCGATCCCGACGAGGTGGCGCAACGGGTGGCGTTCGGCACCTCCGGGCATCGTGGCTCGTCGCTGAACACCGCGTTCAACGAGGATCACATCCTCGCGACCAGCCAGGCGATCTGCGAGTACCGCCACGCCCAGGGCACCGACGGGCCGCTGTTCCTCGGCATCGACACGCACGCGCTCTCGGAGCCGGCGAGGGTGTCGGCGCTGGAGGTGTTCGCGGCCAACGAGGTGCGGGTGCTCATCGACAGCCGTGACGGCTACACGCCGACGCCCGCCGTCTCGCACGCGATCCTCACCCACAACCGGGGCCGGTCCACCGGGCTGGCGGACGGGGTGGTGATCACGCCGTCGCACAACCCGCCGGCCGACGGCGGCTTCAAGTACAACCCGCCGCACGGCGGTCCGGCCGACACCGACGCCACGACCTGGATCCAGGACCGGGCCAACCGCCTGCTGGCCGGGGGCATGAAGAACATCCTCCGCGTCCCGTACCCGAAGGCGCTGCGGGCGGACACGACCGGGCGTTACGACTTCGTCGGCGCGTACGTCGGCGACCTGCCGTCGGTTCTCGACCTCGACGCGATCAGGTCGGCGGGGGTACGGATCGGCGCGGACCCGCTCGGCGGGGCCAGCGTGGCCTACTGGGGGGAGATCGCCGAGCGGCACCGGCTCGACCTGACCGTGGTCAACCCGCTGGTGGATCCGGCGTGGCGGTTCATGACGCTCGACTGGGACGGGAAGATCCGGATGGACTGCTCGTCTCCGTACGCCATGGCCTCGCTGATCGCCAACCGCGACAAGTACCAGATCGCCACCGGCAACGACGCCGACGCCGACCGGCACGGCGTCGTCACGCCCGACGGCGGGCTGATGAACCCCAACCACTATCTGGCCGTGGCGATCTCCTACCTCTACGCGCACCGCGACGGCTGGCCCGCGGGCGCCGGGGTGGGCAAGACGATGGTCAGCAGCGGGATCATCGACCGTGTGGCGAACTCGCTCGGGCGGCGGCTGTACGAGGTCCCCGTGGGGTTCAAGTGGTTCGTGCCGGGGCTGCTGGACGGCTCGCTCGGGTTCGGCGGCGAGGAGAGCGCGGGGGCGTCGTTCCTGCGCCGCGACGGGTCGGTGTGGACGACGGACAAGGACGGCGTGATCATGGCGCTGCTGGCGTCGGAAATCCTCGCGGTCACGGGGCGCTCGCCGAGCGAGCACTACCGCGACCTCACCTCCCGGTACGGCGAGCCGGCGTACGCCCGGGTGGACGCGCCGGCGACGCGGGAGGAGAAGGCGGTGCTGGGCAAGCTGTCGGCCGACCAGGTCACGGCGACGTCGCTGGCCGGCGAGCCGATCACCTCGGTGCTGACGGCGGCGCCGGGCAACGGGGCGTCGCTGGGCGGGGTGAAGGTGTCGACGGAGAGCGCCTGGTTCGCGGCCCGGCCGTCGGGGACCGAGGACGTCTACAAGATCTACGCCGAGTCCTTCAAGGGGCCCGGCCACCTGGCGGAGGTCCAGGAGGCGGCCCGCTCCCTGGTCTCCGCCACCCTGGGCTGAGGCCGTGGGGAGCTCGGGTCAGGTCAGCTCGCAGCCCGAGGGCTAGGGTCAGGTGAGTTCGCGGCCCGGCTGGGCGTCCACGCGGGTGCGGCCCAGGTCGGCGCGGCGGCCCGCTTCGACGCCTGCACGGTAGCCGGTGCCGCTGGTGCGTGGCACCGTGAGCCGGATGCGCGGGTAGTGCGCCGCCACCACCCGCTCCACCTCAGCCCGCCGGTCCGCCAGGACGAGCGCGGTGCTCGCGGTGGGCGCCTGCTCCTCGGCCCGCGTCTCGGCCTCGCGCAGCAGCCGGTACACCTCGTCGGTGAACCCGAGCAGCCACGACCGCCGGTAGGCGCGCATCGCGGTGTCCGGCGGCCGTACCCTGGCCAGGCCCGTGGCCATCTGCAGCAGCAGCGAGGTGGCCAGCACGTCGGCCCGCTCCAGGTCGGCGGCGAAGCCGAAGACGTGCACCCGCTGGCCGCCGTCGCCGCGCCCGATGAGCAGGGGACGGCAGCGCAGGGCCTGCGCGACCAGGCTGACCAGCCGCGCCTTCTCCCTGGCCCAGGGGTTGGGCAGGGTGACGATCCGGTCGCCCGGCGCCTGGCGGGTGTCGGCGGGGTCGAGGGAGTCGATGCCGTACTTGGCCATGAGCGAGGCCGCCGCCGCCATGAACGTGGCCCGCTCGTGCTCGTTGTCGGTGCGTTCGGCCTTGGCCAGGAGCTTCCTGACCCGTTCGAGCGTGCGCTCCCTCAAACCGCTCCCCCGAACGTGCTCTAGAGCTTCGTGGTCAGCATCCGCCCGTCGTCGGCGATGGCCGGGAAGGCGCCGGTGTCCACGATGCCATGCTGCTGGTACAGAGCCTCGATGAGCGCGTGCGCCTCGGGCTCCAGCTTCCACAGGGCACGATACTGGCGGGCGGCGGGCAGCGAGAGGCCGATCTCCTGCGCGATGTCGACCGTACGCGGCACGATGCCCTTGGCGATCTGCCGGTCCCAGTAGTCGCGGGCGGAGCGCATCAGCGCGGCCCGCTGGGCGGTGTCGACGACCTGCGGCGTGGTGTCGAAGACCTGGATGTCCTCGTCGTCGTCCTGGACGAGCTCGACCAGCGCGGGCGGCAGGGCGGGGCGGGCGGGGACGGGGTGGTGGTCGGCCTCGGGCTCCCAGGGCACCCGCGGGTCGGCGTCGATGAGGGCGGAGGTGTTGTACAGGGCGGCGATCTGGGCGAGCAGCGCCTCCTGGCGGCCCTGGTCGACGGCCAGCCCGGTGTGCTCGACTGCCTGGTCCATGGCCTTGTCGAGCTTGGCCAGCGCGCCGCGCATCTTGCGCTCGGACGCGCCGCCGTCGCGCATCGACTTGGCCCGCTTGGCGGCCAGCGCGACGCGGGTGAGCCTGCGGTGCGCGTCGACCTCGCTCGCGGTGCGGTCGCTCACCTCGGCCAGGCCCACCCTGACCAGCAGCCGTTCGGGGGTGAGCCGCCAGTTGATGCGGCCCGTGCCCCTGATGCGGTGGCGCTCGATGGCCATGCCGCGCTCCCACAGCCAGGCGGCGACCAGCGGCGCGGCGAGCCGGAAGAGGGCCTCGGGCGCGCTACGCGCGTCCATGCTGGACAGTACGGCGGTCAGGCACGTCAGCGCCCACACCGCGATGCCGTCGATCCCGGCGGAGAAGTTCTCGCGCATGTTGCGGCGGGCGCGTACGGCCGAGGTGATGATCGCGACCTCGATGAACGCGAACAGCAGCAGCCGCAGCGGCCCGTCGAGGCCGAGCACGTCACCGGAGAAGCGCCACATGCCCTGGGCGGAGACACCGGTCGCGATGGACGCGGCCACGACGGTCAGGACGTCCTCGATGGGACGGGGGGCGATATAGCGCGAGACCAGCCAGGACACGGCCCGCCAGGTGACCCTGAGTATCAGGTAGGCGAGCACCAGACCGGCCAGGCCCAGCAGCGCGATGACCGCGGTGGCGAACGGCTTTTCGGCGACGAAGGCAGCAATTTCCTCGAATGTCGGCATCAGTCACTATCCGTGAGGCTCAAACTCCGCTTATAGCGAGATCATCGCAGAACACGGCGTACCTGTACGCCAAACGGCCTCTGCTGCCCCGCTATGCCCACGTTTACCACAATCCTCCCCCGGCACAGGAGATCTCGCGTTCCGGAAGGTGGTGACGCACAATGGAGCCGGTTGGCGAAGGAGGCCAAGGAGGCTTCGTGAGCAAGCGATCCCGCAGGCGCCGTGTTCTCACCAGTGGGGCTCCGAGCTGGCTGCCCGGCTTCGGCCCGGGCGAGCCGCACGGCCCGGACAACGACTTCCCGCGCGACGAACCGGGCGGGGGCGAAGGCGGGGTTCGCGAGCCGCGCCGGCCCAAACCCGCGCCGCCGTCCCTGACGGCGGAGGTCCCCCTGCCCGAGCCGCCCCTGTGGGCGCACGACCGTTCGGTCCCACCTCCGGACGAGGTCACCAGGATGCTGGCGCTCGACTGACCCTGGCCAGATCGCGTCCTGCCAGATGGGACCATCTATGTAGGGATTTATCCCAACAAAGTGTGATGTATCCCCAGCAGGACGGATTTCGATGTCAGACACAGACGACTTCCCCCTCGTCCAGTTCATGCGCGAGGGCTTCGATCCCGTCGCCGAGCTCGCCCGCATCCGTACGGAGCAGCCGGTGTTCCCGATGCGGATCCCGGGTGACCAGACGGTCTATCTGGTCACCCGGTACGAGGACGTGCGGAGCGTGCTGGCCGACCACGACCGGTTCAGCAACGACTTCGGCAACGTGATCGGCCTGGGCACCAGCCAGGAGGACCCGGGCGGCCTGGGCTTCCGGGATCCGCCCGAGCACACCAGGCTGCGCAAGTACCTGACGCCGGAGTTCACCATGCGCCGCCTGCGCCGGCTGGTGCCGCGCATCGAGGCCATGGTCGAGGAGTACCTGGACCGGATGGCGGCCAAGGGCTCGTCCGCCGATCTGGTGGAGTCGTTCGCGCTGCCGATCCCCTCTCTGGTCGTGTGCGAACTGCTGGGTGTGCCGTACGAGGACCGGGCCGACTTCCTGAAGATCAGCACGAACCGCTTCGACCTCAGCGCGGGCCCCGAGGCGTCGCTGCAGGCGGTCAACGACGCGATGGCGTACCTGACGGACCTGGTCGCCCGCGAACGGCGGAACCCCGGCGACGGCCTGCTCGGGCAACTGCTGCGCGACCACGGCGACGACCTCGACGACCGGACGCTGGCCAGCATGGCCGACGGCCTGCTCACCGGCGGCCACGACACCAGCACGAGCATGCTCGCGCTCGGCACGCTCTGGCTGCTGGAGAACCCTGAGCAGGCCGCCCGGGTACGCGAGGACGACGACTACATCGAGCAGGTGGTCGAGGAGCTGCTGCGGTACATGACCGTGGTGCAGGTGGCCTTCCCCCGTTTCGCCCGCGAGGACCTGGACCTGCTCGGCCACTCGATCAAGAAGGGCGAGATGGTGCTCTGCTCGCTCACGGCGGCCAACCGCGACCCCCACCTCGGCGAGGCGATCGAGCAGGTCCGGCCGGAGCGCGCGACGGCGGGCTCGCACCTGGCCTTCGGCCACGGCATCCATCGCTGCATCGGGGCGCCCCTGGCCCAGATGGAGATGCGCATCGCCTTCCCCGCGCTGCTGCGCCGCTTTCCGGGGCTCCGCGTGGCGGGTGAGGTGCCGTTCAGGAAGCTCGCCATCGTCTATGGCGTGGAGAAGCTACCCGTAGCGTGGTAGAGCGGTTACGTTCACAGGTGTGAACGAGCCTGTCATCGACCTGACCGCGATCAGCGCCGTCGTCTTCGACACCGACGGCGTGGTCACCGACACCGCTCGGGGGCACGCGGCCGCCTGGAAGCATGTCTTCGACGCGTTCCTGCGCGGACGCTCGGCGCCTTTCGACATCCGTGACGACTACCTGCGGCACGTCGACGGCCGTCCGCGGCTGGACGGCGTCCGTACGTTCCTGGCCTCGCGCGGCATCACGCTGCCGGAGGGCGCCCCCGACGACGAGGCGGGGGCGCCCACCGTGCACGGGCTCGGCCTGGCCAAGGACCAGCTGTTCATGGCGCAGGTGGACAAGTACGGGGTGGCCGCCTTCCCCTCGACCGTGGCGCTGCTGCACGAGCTGCGCCGCAGGGGGGCGCGCACCGCGGCCGTCTCCGCCAGCCTGCACGGCCGCAAGCTGGTCGGCTCGGCGGGCGTGCTGCACCTGTTCGACCTGCTGGTCGACGGCAACGACGCGGCCCTGATGAACCTGCCGGGCAAGCCGGACCCCGCGCTGTTCCTGGAGGCGGTCCGCCGCCTGGCCCTGCCCGCGGCCAAGGCGGGCCTGATCGAGGCTGCGCTGCCGGGGATCCAGGCGGGCCGCAAGGGCGGCTTCGGGCTCGTCATCGCGGTCGACCGGCACGGCGAGAGCGCCGAGCTGAGCTCGCAGGGCGCCGACGTGGTGGTGAAGGACCTCGTGGAGCTGGGCGTGCGGGGCAGGGTCCTGCCCTTGACCTCCTAACCTTGACGTCGTGACGGTGCTCATCGATCCCCCCGCCTGGCCGGGGCCGCGCGGCCTCATGTGGTCGCATCTGGTCAGCGACAGCTCCCTGGACGAACTCCACGCCTTCGCGGTACGCCTCGGCGTGCCGGAGCGGGCGTTCGACCGCGACCACTACGACGTGCCGGAGACCGTGCACGCCCGCGCCGTGGAGCTGGGGGCGGAAGCGGTGAGCTCGCGCGAGCTACTGCGCCGCCTCATCGCCGCCGGGCTGCGCCGCCGCAAGCGCCACTAGCTCGGCGCTCATGTTGGCCCGCGCGCGCCGCTCCCACAGCTCGTGCGCCTCGTCCGTCCGATAGAGCCTGGGTACGGCCAGGAGCCTGCGCAGCACTGCGGCCCGGCCCTGGCGGAACAGCTCGTCGGGCACGTGCGCGTACTCCTGGCGGATCTGGGCCGTGTAGCGCTCGTAGCCGGGACCGCCCAGGACCGCGAGGTCGGCGTCGCACAGGACGGCGCCGTCGCGGTCGCCCTCGGCCAGCGTGTCGTGCGCGGCCGTCAGCCGTACCAGCCTGGCCACCTCGGCGACCCGTCCGGCGGGCACGCCGCAGCGGGGCAGCCGCGCCTGGGCCAGCTGGGCGCTGCGCTCCTCGTCCCAGCCCGGCCGCCCGTCGTAGACGGCATCGTGGAACCAGGCGGCCAGCCGCACCGCGACGGGATCGTCGGCGGCGCCCGCCAGCCGGTCGATCGCGCCGAGCACGGCGGCGAGGTGCTCGAGCGTGTGGTAGCGGCGGTGCGGCTCGGCCCACCGGGCGACCAGCTCGGCACCGATGGCCCTGGCCGCCGGCGAGTCCGCCACCAGGGTGAGCCAGTCGTCGCGCATGGGACCTACGGTAGATCACCCCACGCGAGCACAGCCTGTGTACCAGGATCTACCGCCTTGATAGCGTTCTGAGCATGGAGCCGACGGCGAGGGATCCCCGGCGTCTGCCGCGCTGGCGGGAGTTGCGCGCCGTGCTGCCGCCCAGGCCGCGGCCGTTCCCGTCGGCAGAGCGGCGGCTGGCCGCGGCGGCCGATCTCGCGGACGTCCGGCGGCTGGCGTGGCGGCGGGCGCCGCGGGTGGTGTTCGACTACGTCGACGGCGCGGCCGAGGCGGAGCGGTCGCTGGCCAGGTCGGTGGCGGCGTTCGCGCGGGCCGAGCTGCGGCCGCGGGTGCTGCGGGACGTCTCCGAGGCGCCCACGGCGGTGGAGGTGCTCGGCAGGCGGATCTCGATGCCGGTCGTGCTCGCGCCCACCGGGTTCACCCGGATGATGCATCGTGCCGGCGAGCGGGCCGTGGCCAGGGCGGCGGCCCGGGCGGGGGTGCCGTACACGCTGTCCACGATGGGGACCACGACGCCCGAGGACGTGACGGCGGCGGCGCCGGACGGGTGGAACTGGTTCCAGCTCTACGTCGTGCGCGATCGCGAGCGCAGCCGTGAGTCGCTCGACCGGGCCCGCGAGGCGGGCATGGAGGTGCTGGTCGTCACCGTGGACGTGCCGGTGGCGGGGGCGCGGCTGCGTGACGTGCGGCACGGCATGACGATGCCGCCCGTCCTGCGCTGGCGCGGCGTGCTGCAGGCGCTGGGCCGGCCGGCCTGGTGGTTCGACTTCCTCACCAGCGAGCCGCTCCGCTTCGCCACCGTCGACGGCGCGCCGGACGACCTGGCGGGGATCACGAACCTGATGTTCGATCCGACGGTGACGCTACGGGACCTGGAGTGGATCCGGTCGGTCTGGCCGGGCCCGCTGCTGGTCAAGGGCGTGCAGCGGGTGGACGACGCCAAGGACCTGGCGGCGGTGGGGGTGGACGGGCTGGTCGTCTCCAACCACGGCGGCCGGCAGCTGGACCGCGCTCCGACCCCGCTGGAGCTGCTGCCCGAGGTGGTGGCCGCGGTCGGTGACCGTACGGAGGTGTTCCTGGACGGCGGAGTGCGCAGCGGCGCGGACATCGCGATCGCGGTGGCGCTGGGCGCGCGGGCCTGTTTCGTCGGCCGGGCCTACCTGTACGGGCTGATGGCGGGCGGTGAGGCGGGCGTGGACCGGGTGCTTGCCCTGCTCCGCGCCGAGCTGGTGCGCACGCTGCAACTGCTGGGCGTGGGCGGGGTGGCGGGGCTGGACCCCGACTGCGTACGCCTGCGGTAGCTTTATTTGATACTTAGGCAATAGTCGTGACGGATTGCCGGAACGCGGCCTCCCGGAAGAACGCCTCGATGACCAGCGTGGCGGCGCCCAGCGCCACGGCGTCCGCGCCGAGGCGGCCGAGCACGATCGAGTCGCCGCGGAACGGCTGGGCCAGCGTGTTGGCCTCGGTCGCGGCGCGGATCTCGTCGAGCAGCCGCCCGCCCAGCATCAGGCCCGCCCAGCCGCCGATCACGATGCGCTCCGGGTTGAACAGGTGGACCAGGCTCGACAGGCCGGCCCCGAGCATCTCGACGGTCTCGCCGACCACCGGCGAGCCCGACGCCAGCACCCCGGCCAGCGCCGACTCCTCGTCGGCCGAGTCGGCGACGACGCCCGCCCGCTCCAGGATGGCCTCGGCCCCCACGTACGCCTCCAGGCAGCCGCGCGCGCCGCAGCGGCAGGGCCGCCCGCCCGCGACGACCTTGAGGTGGCCGACCTCGCCGGCGGCCTTGCCCGCGCCCCGGTAGATGCTCCCGTCCGCGACGATCATGCCGCCCACGCCGGAGCCCATCAGCACCATGATCGCGTCGCGGGTGCCGCGTCCCGAACCGAACCAGAGCTCGGCCTGGCCCATCGTCTTGGCGCCGTTGTCCACGTACAGCGGCAGCGAGGTGCCCGCCCGCAGCAGCGCGCCGAGCGGCACGGCCGCCCAGCCGAAAGCCTTGGCGAGCACCAGCGCGTCGGGGCCCGGCTCGACGATGCCCGGCACCCCGACGCCGACGCCGAGCACCTGGTCGGCGGGGATCCCGCCCTCGGCGATCACCGCGTCGACGCCGGTGAGGATGTGGCGGGCGACCAGCTCGGGGTCGTGCCTGGCCGAGCGCACCGCGTAGTGCGCCCTGGCGCGTTCCTTCATCTCCAGGTCGAACAGCTCGACCCGGACCTGGGTCTCCCCCACGTCCACGCCGATCGCGTAGCCGTAGACGGGGTTGACGCGGAGCAGCACGCGGGGGCGGCCGCCGTCGGAGTCGACCTGACCCGCCTCGACCACGACGTTGTCGGCGAGCAGGTCGCCGGTCATGGTGCTGACCGTCGCCGCGCTCAGCCCGGTCACGCCGCACAGGTCGTTGCGGCTGGCCGGGCCGCCGAAGTACAGCGCCCGCAGGAGCATCGCGCGGTTTCCCCTGCGGAGGTCTCGCACCGTCCTGCGCTGTGGCGTGCCCATCGTCCCCGTCCTCTCCCGAGTGCTCCGTCATGTTAGTTCAAAGCGCGAAGCCTGGTGTTACCGAAGTGTTTCTTCGGTGCTCCTGACTTTATTCACGACTTAGATTATGGTCTGCCCATCCCCCCGATGAGGAGTAGACAATGAGCCGAGGAGTCGTCCGAGGAGCCGCGGTGGCGGCACTCGTGGCCGGGCTCGCCGCCTGTGGCGGCGGCCAGGGGTCGGGCAATGAGAAGACGCTCACCTTCTGGATGTACCAGGACCGCACACCGCAGGCCGGTCAGGTCATCGAGAAGGTCCGCAAGGACTTCGAGAAGGCCAACCCCGGCGTCACGGTCAAACTCGTCAAGATCCCCAAGGACGACTACAACACCAAGCTGGGCGGCGCCGTGGCCGGCAAGAGCGCGCCCGACGCCGGGATACTCGACCAGCCCCTGGTCTCCAAGTACGCGCTGGACGGCACGATCAAGGAGGTGCCCGCCGGGCTGATCGACGAGAGCGCCTTCTACAAGGGCGCGCTCGACACCAACCGGGCCGGCGGCAAGCTCTACGGCCTGCCCGCCGACCAGACCTGCGTGGCGCTGTTCTACAACAAGAAGCTGGTCCCGGCGCCGCCCAAGACCTGGGACGAGATGAAGGCGACGGCCGCCCGGGTGCACCAGGCCGACGCGAACGTCGCCGGGATGAACGTGCCCAAGGGCGACGGCTACGGCGCGTGGATGTTCCCCGGCGTCGTGCACGGCGCGGGCGGCCAGATGGTCGACGACGCGGGCAAGAAGGTGCTGTTCGACCAGCCGCCGGCGGTCGAGGCGCTGCAGCTCTGGGTGGACCTGCTGAAGTCGTCGCCGCGCAAGATCACCGACTCGGACAAGCCCTTCGAGAACGGCCTGGCCGCCATGACGATCTCCGGGCCGTGGGACGTGCCGACGATCCACGAGCAGTTCCCCGACCTGGACTTCGGCGTGGCGCCCCTGCCGTACAAGAGCGAGCCGGCGGGCAACATCGGCGGCGAGGACTCCGTGGTCTTCTCCACCAGCAAGAACGCCGACCTGGCCTGGAAGTGGCTGGCGTTCCTGACCGATGCCCAGAACAACGGCGCCATCGCCGACGCGTTCGGCGGCTTCCCGGTCAACCTCAAGGCGCAGGTCGTCGCCGCCGGGCCCGAGCAGGCGGCGTTCCTGGAGCAGCTCAAGGTGGCGCACGCCAGGCCGGCCGTGCCGCAGTGGATCCAGGTCAACGACGAGATCATCGCCCCGGCCCTGGAGTCGGCGCTGACCGGCAAGGCCACCGCCCAGCAGGCGCTGACGGACGCGGCGGGCAAGACCCGTTCCCTCCTGGGCTGGACCGGCTGAGGTGACGGCACCCGTACTGGAGGGCCGGAAGGAGGTGGCGGCCCATCCCAGGAGACGTCCGCGCGGCCGCTCGAACGACCGCCTGGTGGGGTGGCTCCTGGTCACCCCCGCGGTCGTCTACTTCGTGGTCTTCCTGCTGTATCCGGCCCTGTCGGCGCTGTACTACAGCTTCACGGACTGGAACCTGCGCTCGGCGGCCTCCTGGGTGGGGCTCGCCAACTACGCGGACCTGATGTTCGACGACGTCAAGTACCCGCACTTCTGGAAGTCCGTGCGGGTCACCCTGCAGTACACGCTGATCGCCGTGCCGCTGACGATGGTGGCGGCGCTGGTGCAGGCGCTGCTGGTGAACGCGATCCGGCGCGGGGCGAACCTGTTCCGGCTGCTGCTGTTCCTGCCGGTGGTGACGGCCGAGGCGGCGGTGGGCGCGATCTGGCGCTGGCTGTACGACCCGCAGTACGGCCTGATCAACTCGGTGCTCGGCCTGGTCGGCATCCCCGGCCAGAACTGGCTGAACACCCCCGAGCTGGTCATCCCCGCCCTGGCGTTCATCTCCGCCTGGCAGTGCGGCATCTCGATGATCATCTACCTGGCGGGGCTGAAGGGCATTCCGGGCACCATCCGCGAGGCGGCGATCATCGACGGGGCGGGGCCGTGGCAGCGGTTCTGGCGGGTGATCGTGCCCATGCTCCGCCCGACCACGTTCTACCTGCTGGTGACGGGCGTGATCGCGGCTCTGCAGGTGTTCGGGCTGGTGTACGTGATCTTCTCGGGGAATGGGCGGAGCGTCACCGGCGGGCCCGAGCAGTCGGGGCTCAGCTACGTGCTCCACCTGTACCTGTTCGCCTTCCGGTACGACGCCATGGGCGCCGCCTGCGCGATGTCGTTCATCCTGCTCGCCTTCATCATGATCATCACCGCTCTGCAGTTCAGGTTCGTCAAGCAGGAGGCGTCATGACCAGGGCCCGCAAGGCGTCGATCTATGTCGCCCTCGTGCTGCTGTCGGCCGTGTCGGTGGTGCCGTTCCTGTGGATGCTGGCCACCTCCGTCAAGCACGGCCACGACATCTACACCAAGGTGCCGAACCTGCTGCCCGTGGACCGCAAGACCGGCGAGTGGGCGGCGACGCTGGAGAACTACGACTACGTCCTGAACGTCGGCGGGCTCGGCCGGGCCTTCGTCAACAGCGTGTGGGTGTGCCTGATCCTGGTGCCCGCCAAGCTGCTCATCGACGCGCTGGCCGCCTACTCCTTCGCCAGGATCCCGTTCCCGGGCCGCGACAAGCTGTTCGTGGTGCTGCTCGGCGGCATGATGGTGCCGACGATCACGCTGCTGGTGCCGCGTCTGCACGTCACCCAGGCGCTCGGCATGTTCGACTCCGGGTGGGGGCTCATCATGCCCAACATCGCCTCGGTGCTCGACATCTTCCTGCTGCGGCAGTTCTTCCTGTCGCTCCCGTCCGAGCTGGAGGAGGCGGCGCTGATCGACGGCGCGAGCCGGATGCAGATCTTCTGGCGGATCGTGCTGCCGCTGTCGAAGCCGGTGCTGGCCGTGGTGACGATCACCAGCTTCCTGTTCCACTGGAACGACCTGGTCTGGCCGCTGGTCGTGCTCAACGACCCGGACCTCTACACGCTGCCGCTGGCGTTGCAGCAGCTCGTGGCCAGCCCCGACGGCGGCCGGGCGTACTACATCATGGCGGGCGCCACGCTCGCCGTCATTCCGGTGATCGGGGTGCTGCTGGTCTTCCAGCGCCGCATCCTGCAGGGCATCGCCTTCACCGGGCTCAAGGCATGACTCAAGGCATGAGGAGCGTGAACGTGTCCATCGAGTTCCGCGACGGGGTCGCCGTGGTCGACGGCGAGCCGCGGGTGCTCGTCACCGCCGACTATCCCTACTACCGCGACGACCCCGCCGTCTGGGCGGAGCGGCTGCGGGCCGTACGCGACGAGCTGGGCATCGAGGTGATCACCTGTTACCTGCCCTGGCGCCACCACCAGCCCGGGCCGGACATGGCGCCCGACTTCACCGGCGCGACCCATCCCTCCAGGGACGTCATCGGCTTCCTGGCGCTCTGCCGGGATCTCGGGCTGAAGGTGGTGGCCAAGCCGGGCCCGTTCATCCACGCCGAGGTCACCTACGGCGGGCTGCCCGACTGGGTCTGCCCCGACGCGGACCCGGCGATCGAGGCGCTGCTCGACGCGTCGGGCGCCCCCTCCCGCTGGTCGGACTCCCCCGCTCACGTCCCCGGGCGCCCGCTGCCCGCGCCGCTGGGGGCCGCGTTCCTGGCCAGGGCCGGCGAGTGGCTGGCGGCGGTGGGCAAGGAGGTCCTGACCGGCGGCGGCCCGGTCGTCGCGCTGCAGATCGCGAACGAAGGCATCTACACCAACGGCGCGCTGCCGCTGACCGCCTACGACTACAGCCCGTCCGGGCTGGCCTTCTTCCGTGACCGGCTGCGTGCCTGGTACGGCACGCTCGATGCCTACAACCGCGCCCATCAGACGTCGTTCGGCGGGTGGGCGGAGATCGAGCCACCGCGCCCGGGAGGGTCCGGTACGCGGGCGAAGGCCGACTGGGGCCGCTGCCACGCCGAATACCTGGCGGCGGTCTACCGGGTCTCGGTGCGGGCCGTCGGCTCGGAGCTGCCCGTGGTGGTCAACCTCAACCCGCCGACCGTCGCGGAGCTGGACGACTGGCTGGCCCGCGTCCGCCCCGAGCTGTGGGACGGCATCTCCTACGGCTTCACCAACTGGATGGGCGTCGTCTCGGCCGACCCCGACGCGCAGGCCCGTTACGTGATCGCGGCCAAGCGCGCCCCCGGCCCCAACATGGAGGAGAACTGGGGCTTCTCCCAGCTCTACGACCCCGCCTACGTCGACGCGGCGACGAGCTTCCACCAGAGCCTGCTCGCCCTGGCCGCCGGAGCCACCGGCGTCAACCTCTACACCGGCGTGTCCACCTCCGGCTGGCTGCCCGACCTGGACTCCGCCCACACCGGCAGCTACCCCGACTGCGCGCCGATCGCGGCGGACGGCTCGGCCTCGGAGAAGGCACCCGTGGTCCACGCGCTGGCGGGCTTCTTCACGCGCCACGGTGCCGAGTTCCTGGAGTGCGTCCCGGTGGCGTCGGAGGCTTTCGGGCTGTACCTGCCCTATGCCGGGATCGCCGCCCTGTCGGGCGCCGACGGCCCGCGGTGCGGCCGGTCGCTGCGTCTCTTCCACGACCGGATGCGGGCGCGGTGCCGCGACTACGCGCTGCTCGACCTGGAGACGGTCACGCCGGACCGGCTGGCCGCCTTCGCGACGGTGACCGTGCCCGGCGGGCCCTTCATGCACCGTCACGTGCAGCGGCTGCTGGCCGGCCACCTCGCCCGCGGCGGCCGGGTGCTGGTGGACGGCCCGGTGCCCACCCTCGACGAGAACCTGGAGCCCTGTTCGCTCTTCCGCCCCTCCGAGCCGCTGCCCGCCACCCCCGGCCCGCTGTCCATCCTGAACGGCCGGGCGGACGCGTTCCTGCGCAGCCACCCTGACCGGGACGTCCACTACCTCACCGTGCTCGTCCAGGATGACAACGACGGCCCGGTCGGCGTGCGGACCCCGCTCGGGGACGTCGAGGTCGTGGCCGCGCGGGGCGGCGCGGCGGTGCTCCGCCTGGCCGATGGCGAGCTCGGCGACCTGCTGGTGAAGGGCGTCAACGGGTGGCTGGACTCGGCGGTGGCGGCGCGCGCCACTTTCGCTGGACATACGGTCGCCGCGCCACACCCCGCTGACCTGGTACGGATCGCGGGGCGCCTCCTGAATTAGACCATTTCCCGGTTTACGGTCTGGTTACGGTCGATGAATTCCTCGCCGCAACCCTTTGCAGTCAACCCAGCAGACACCTATGGTTCAGTGCAATGCCACACATTACTGATGAACCAATGGTGGCTGGGCGTCAAGGGGATCTTCAGAAAGAAGGCGATATGAGGAGATCGGCTGCGCTTTCGGGCGTCGCGGTGACCGCCGTACTGGCGCTCGCGGCCTGTGGAGGAGGCGGCGGCGCCGCGACCACCCCGGGGTCCGGGTCATCAGCGAAGGCGGCCGCCACAGGTGGCACCGTGCATTTCCTGACCAAGGCGGACTTCTCCCACCTGGATCCCGCGCGCGGCTGGGACGGCGGCGTCAACAACTTCTTCCGGCTCATCTACCGGGGCCTGACCACATTCGGCGCGGGCCCCGGCGCGGAGAGCACGAAGATCGTGCCCGATCTCGCCACCGACACGGGCAAGCCGTCCGACGGCGCCAAGACCTGGACCTTCACCCTCAAGGACGGCCTGTTCTTCGAGGACGGCACGCCGATCAACAGCGAGGCGGTGAAGTTCGGCGCCTCGCGCGGCTTCGACCCCGAGGCCGGGATCGGCTCGCCGTACGCCAAGCTGCTCCTGGACGCGCCCAAGGACTACAAGGGGCCGTACCTGTCCGGTGACCTCGACACGATCGAGACCCCGGACGCCAAGACCATCGTCTTCCACCTCAAGAAGCCGTTCGCCGACTTCCCCAGCGCGCTGGCCATGGCCAACTTCACCCCCTTCCCCAAGGGGACCGGCGCGGCGGCCGCGTTCGACACCAAGCCGATCGCGTCGGGGCCGTACAAGCTGGCGAGCTACCAGCGCGGCTCCTCACTCAAGCTGGTGCGCAACCCGCAGTGGAAGGCCGCCACCGACACCGTCAGGGCGGCCAAACCGGACGCCTGGGAGTGGACGTTCGGGCTGGACCCGGCCACCATCGACGAGCGCATGCTGGCCGGGCAGGGCACCGACGCCGACGCCGTCGGGGGCACGATCCAGGCGGCGACCGTGGCGCGGGTGCAAGCTCCGCAGCTCAAGGCGCGCACGCTGAGCGGGCTCAACGGCTGCACCACCTACATGGGCCTGAACACCACCAAGAAGCCGCTGGACGACGTACGGGTGCGCCAGGCGATCAACTACGCCATCAACAAGGACACCGTGGTGGCCGGGATGGGCGGTACGAGCCTGGCGGCCAAGGGCACCTCCATCCAGCCGCCGACGGTCGCCGGCCGGGTGGACTACGACCCCTATCCCACCGACGTCGAAGCCGCCCGCAAGCTGCTCGCCGAGGCGGGCCAGGCCAACGGCTTCAGCCTCACCCTCGACACCCGGCCGGACGCGAAGATGTCGGCGGTCGCCGTGGCCATTCAGGAGGCCCTCAAGGCCGTGAAGATCGACGTGAAGATCAACAACATCGACACCTCGACCTACTACGAGGTGATCGGCACGCCCGCGCAGCAGCACGACGCGGCCGTCACCGGCTGGTGCCCCGACTGGGCCTCCGGCGCGACGTTCCTGCCGCCGCTGTTCGACGGCCGGAACATCACCGACAAGGGCAACGCGAACCTCGCCCAGATCAACGACAAGGCGATCAACGCCCGCATCGACGAGATCGCCGCGATGCCCGACGTCACGGCAGCGAACTCCGCCTACGGCGAGCTGGACAAGCAGATCATGAAGCTGGCGCCGATCGTGCCCCTGGCCTACGAGAAGTACGTCATCGTCTCGGGCGCCAACATCGCCGGCGCGTACCAGTCCGCCGCGTTCTCCGGCGGCATCGATCTGGTCTCCGTCGGACTGGCCAAGCCGACCAAGTAGCCGACCATGACCACCACCACTCTCCCCCCGGCGGGCGCCCCCGTGGCGCCCGCCACCTCGGGCCGGCGGGTCGCGGGCGCGCTGCTGCACGACTGGGCCGCCGTGCTCTCCAGCGCGTTCCTCGCGCTGATCCTGCTGATGGCGATCTGCGCGCCGCTGATCTCCGCGATCACCGGTCACGGGCCGAACGACTTCGACAGCGCCGCCATCGACACCAACCTCGGCGGGCTGCCGCGCGGCTCGCTGGGCGGGATCAGCGCCGGCCACCCGCTCGGCGTCGAGCCGCAGAACGGCCGCGACATCCTGGCCCGCATCGCGTACGGCGCGCGCGTCTCGCTGCTGATCGCGGCCGCGGCCACCGTGCTCACCACCCTGCTCGGGGTGGTGCTCGGCATGCTGGCCGGCTTCTACCAGGGCTGGGTCGACCAGGTGATCTGCCGGATCATGGACTTCCTGATGGCCTTCCCCGCCCTGATCTTCATGATCGCGATCCTGTCCTCGCAGCCGTCGGGGAACCGGCCGGTGCTGCTGGTCCTGGTGATCAGCGTCTTCGGCTGGCCCTACCTGGCCCGGGTGGTGCGCGGACAGACGCTGACGCTGGTCAACAGGGAGTTCGTCGAGGCCGCCCGGGCCTCGGGCGCCTCCACGGGAGCCCTGGTGTTCAAGGAGATCCTGCCGAACCTGCGCAGCTCGCTGATCGTGATGACGACGCTGTCGGTGCCCGGCTACGTCGGCACGGAGGCGGGTCTGTCGTTCCTGGGCGTCGGCGTGACCCCGCCGACGCCGTCATGGGGGCAGATGATCTTCAGTTCGGTCGGCTGGTACGCCGTGGACCCGATGTACTTCGCGATCCCCGGCGCCTTCCTGTTCTGCACCGTGCTGTCCCTGACCGTGCTCGGCGACCGCCTGCGTGCCGCCTTCGACGCCGGGGAGGCCTCCTGATGGCCCGTTATCTGGCCGGGCGGTTCGCCGGGGTCGTGCTGATCCTGTTCCTGATCTGCCTGTTCACCTTCGTCATCTTCTTCACGCTGCAGCCGGATCCGGCGGTGATGATCTGCGGGAAGACGTGTACGCCCGAGCGGATCGACCAGATCCGCAACGTGCTCGGGCTCGACCGGCCGTTCTTCGCCCAGTTCTGGACGTTCCTGATAGGCATCTTCGCCGGGCGGGACTACGGCTCGGGAGCCAACCTCGTCCACTGCGCGGCCCCGTGCCTGGGCTACAGCTTCCAGACCAGTCAGTCGGTCTGGGAGATGGTCGTGGACCGGCTGCCGGTCAGCGCCACCGTCGCGATCGGCGCCGCGGTGCTCTGGCTGCTGGTCGGCATCGTGGCCGGGCTGGTCAGCGCGGTCAAGGAGGGCACCTGGTGGGACCGCACCGCGATGGGGCTGGCGCTCGGCGGGTCGAGCATCCCCAACTACGTGCTGGCGCTGGCGCTGCAGTACGTGCTGGTGGTGTGGCTGCAGATCCTGCCCTTCCCGTCGGCGGTCGCCTTCTCCGACGGCCCGGTGCTGTGGTTCCAGTCGTATCTGATGCCGTGGGTCGTGCTGGCCACCGGCTACGCCTGTCTGTACGCCCGGCTGACCAGGGCCAACGTGATCGACACGCTGGCCGAGAACTTCATGCGCACCGCGCGGGCCAAGGGGCTGTCCCCCGCGCTCACCCTGCGGCGGCACGCGCTGCGGCCGGCGCTCACCCCGATCGCCACCATCTTCGGCATGGACTTCGCGGCCCTGCTGGGCGGCGCCCTCATCACCGAGACGGTCTTCGGCCTCAACGGGGTCGGCAAGATGGCCGCCGACTCGATCGCCAAGAACGACCAGCCGGTGATCATGGCGGTGACGCTGCTCGCCGCGTTCTTCGTGGTGGTGGGCAATGTGGTGGTGGACATCGTTTACACCAGGTTGGACCCGAGAGTGAGGATCACCGCGAAATGAGCGACCTGCTTGTCGTGGAGGACCTCACCATCACCTTCCCCACCACGCGGGGACCGGTGGACGTGGTCAAGGACGTCTCCTTCACCGTCGGGAGCGACGAGACCGTCGGCATCGTCGGCGAGTCCGGTTCCGGCAAGTCGATGACCAGCCTCGCGATCATGGGGCTGCTGCCCCGGGGGGCCGTGACCCGGGGCAGCATCCGGCTGGACGGCACCGAGCTGCTCGGCCGGGCCGACAAGGACATGCGCCGGATCAGGGGTGACCGGGTCTCGATGGTCTTCCAGGACCCCCTGTCGTCGCTGAACCCGTACTACACCGTGGGCCTGCAGATCGAGGAGGTCTACCGGGCCCATCGGGGGCGCTCGCGCAAGGCGGCGCGCAAGGTCGCGATCGAGGCGCTGGAGCAGGTGGGCCTGCCCGATCCGGAGCGGCGGGTGGACTACTTCCCGCACCAGTTCTCCGGCGGGCAGCGGCAGCGCGTCATGATCGCGATGGCGCTGGTCTGCTCCCCCGCCCTGCTCATCGCCGACGAGCCGACCACCGCGCTCGACGTGACCGTGCAGGCGCAGATCCTGCGCCTGCTCGCCGACCTGCGGCGGCGCAGCGGCACGGGGATGGTGTTCATCACGCACGATCTCGCGGTGATCAGCTCGATCGCCACCCGCGTCCTGGTGATGCGCCGGGGCGAGCAGGTCGAGTACGGCACCGCCGAGCAGGTCTTCGCCGAGCCGCGGGACGCGTACACGCGCATGCTGCTGGAGAGCGTCCCCCGCATCGACGACTCCCCCATCGACCCCATCGACGAGGTGATGTCATGAGTGAGCCCTTGTTGTCGGCGAGCGAGCTGACCAAGCGGTTCGTCACCCGCGGGCCGCTGGGCCGCAGGAGCGAGTTCACCGCGGTCGACCGGGTCAGCTTCGACGTCCGGCTCGGCGAGACGCTGGCCGTGGTGGGCGAGTCGGGCAGCGGCAAGTCGACCACCGCCCGTATGGTGGCCCGGCTGATGGAGCCGAGCGCGGGCACCCTGACGTTCGAGGGTGAGGACGTCACCACCGCCAAGGGGCCCGCGCTGGCCCGCTATCGGGCCAATGTGCAGGTCGTCTTCCAGGACCCGTACTCCTCGCTCAACCCCCGCCACACGGTCGAGCGCATCCTGATGGCGCCGCTGGTGTACCAGGGGATCCCGCCGACCGGCGGGAAGCGGGCGCACGCCCGGGAGCTGATGGAGCGGGTCGGGCTCGACCCGGACCACTCCCAGCGCTACCCCGCGCAGTTCTCCGGCGGTCAGGCCCAGCGGATCGGCATCGCCCGCGCGCTGGCCGTGAACCCCAAGCTGGTCATCTGCGACGAGGCGGTGTCCGCCCTGGACGTCTCCGTGCAGGCCCAGGTCATCGAGCTGCTGCGGCGGCTGCAGGCGGAGAGCGGCTTCAGCTATGTCTTCATCGCCCACGACCTGGCGGTCGTCCGGCAGATCGCGCACCGGGTGGCGGTCATGAGCGAGGGCAGGATCGTCGAGCAGGGCCCGGTCGCCCAGGTCTTCGGCGACCCCCAGGATCCGTACACCCGCACGCTGCTGGCCGCCATCCCCCGCATCAATCCCGAATGGGACCGCAGGCGCCGTGAAGGGAGCCTCCGTTGACCACGTACACGATCCCCGGGATGCGGGTACGCGACCACGTCGTGCCGGTGCCGCTCGACTGGTCGGACCCCGGCGGGGACACGATCACGGTGTTCGCCCGGGAGCTGGCCGATCCGGTGCGGGCCGCCGAGGACCTGCCGTGCCTGCTGTACCTGCAGGGCGGTCCCGGCGGCAAGGGCCCGCGCCCGATCGGCACGAACGGCTGGCTCGGCCAGGCGCTCAAGACGCACCGGGTGATCCTGCTCGACCAGCGCGGCACCGGCCGCAGCTCCAGGATCGACGGGCGGGTGATCAGCGCGTTCGAGAGCGCGTCGGAGGCCGCCCTGTATCTCGCCCATTTCCGGGCCGACTCGATCGTGGCCGACGCCGAGCACCTGCGGACGACCGTCTTCGGCGGCCGTCGCTGGGAGACGCTGGGCCAGAGTTACGGCGGGTTCATCACGCTGACGTACCTGTCGCGGGCGCCGCAGGGGCTGAGCGCCTGCTACGTCACCGGCGGCCTGCCCGCCCTGGAGCCGGACGCCGCCGAGGTCTACCGGCGCACCTATCCCCGGGTCGCGGCCAAGAACGCCGAGTTCTACCGCCGCTACCCGCACCACCGCGAGACCGTGGCCCGCCTGGCCGACCGGCTGTCGGCCGGGGACGTCCTGCTGCCGGACGGCGACGTGCTCACGGTGCGGCGGCTGCAGTCGCTCGGCATCGACTTCGGCATGAAGCCGGGGTACGAGCGCATGCACTGGCTGATCGACGAGGCGCTCGACGGCGAGCACGTGACGGAGACCTTCCTGCACCAGGTGCTGGCCCGCTCCTCCTACAGCGACAACCCGCTGTTCGCCGCGCTCCAGGAGAGCATCTACGGCTCGGGGGGCGCCACCGGCTGGGCCGCCGAGCGCGAGCGCGCCCGCCACCCCGCCTTCGCGGAGTCGGCCAGACCTCTGCTGTTCACCGGGGAGATGATGTACCCCTGGATGTTCGAGGAGATCCGCGCGCTGCGCCCGTTCCGCGCGGCCGTGGAGCTGCTGGCCTCGCGGACGGACTGGCCGCCGCTCTATGACCCGCTACGACTGGCCGCCAGCGAGGTGCCGCTGGCCGCCGCCGTCTACTACGACGACATGTACGTGGATTCCGGCCTGCAACTGGACACCGCCGCCCGGATCGGCAACGCCCAGGCGTGGGTCACCAACGAGTACGAACACGACGGCCTGGGCGAGGACCGCGTCTTCGCCAGGCTGACCGGACTGGTGCGGGACCTCGGAGGAGGCATCACAGGTGACTGACGACCACAAGCCGCCGAGACTTATCGACATCCCGGCGTTCACCGACTACATCGGCAAGGGCTGGGAGATCCCCGACCGCACCCCGCCCGTCGTCCCCGGTGCCGCCGAGGCCGCCGCCGCCCATCGGTTACGGCTGGCCGCCGCGCTCCCCGGCCGGACCGTCGTGGTGGCCGCGGGCCGGGCCCCGGTACGCAGCAACGACACCTCCTACGACTTCCGCCCGGGCAGCGACTTCTACTGGCTCACCGGCTGCGTGGCGGAGGAGGCCGTGGCGGTGGTCAGGGACGGCGACGCGGTCGTGTACCTGCCCGTCCCCGCCTATCCGGGCGAGACGGGGTTCTTCGCCGACGCCGCCCGCGGCGAGCTGTGGGTGGGCGCGGCCCCCGGTCTGGGCGAGTGGTCGGCGGCGCTGGGCGTCCAGGTCAGGCCGCTGACGGACTTCGACGGCACGGTCTCCACCGATGAGGACGTCGCCAGGACGCTGGCCGAGCTGCGCATGATCAAGGACGACTGGGAGATCGGCCAGCTCCGCGAGGCCGTGGACCGGACGGTCGAGGGCTTCGCCGCCGTGCTCGCCGAGATCCCGGCCGCGATCGCCGGGGCGGGCGAGCGCTGGCTGCAGGGCACGTTCGACCGGTACGCCAGGGCGTACGGCAACGGCCCCGGCTACGCGACGATCGTGGGCAGCGGCCCGCACGCCCCGACCCTGCACTGGGTGCGCTGCGACGGCCCGGTGCTGCCGGACGCACTGCTGCTGCTGGACATGGGCGTGGAGGTACGCAGCCACTACACCGCGGACGTCACCCGCACCTTCCCCGCCTCCGGCACCTTCTCCCCCGCCCAGCGCCAGGTGCACGACCTGGTCGAACGGGCGCACCGGGCGGCACTCGCGCGGACCACCCCCGGCCACCGGTTCACCGACTTCCACCACGCCGCCATGGAGGTCATCGCGCACGGGCTGGACGACTGGGGCCTGCTGCCCGTCTCGGTGGACGAGGCGCTGTCGGAGCACGGCCAGCACCACCGCCGCTACCTGATCTGCGGCATCGGCCATCATCTCGGGCTGGATGTGCACGACTGCGCCAAGGCCGCCCCCGAGGCCTACCAAGGGGCGCTCATCGAGCCGGGCATGGTGTTCACCGTCGAGCCCGGCCTGTACTTCCACGCCCACGATCAGACCGTGCCGCCCGAGCTGCGCGGGATCGGCGTGCGCATCGAGGACGACCTTCTGGCCACGGCGGACGGCATCGAGGTGCTCTCCGCCGCGCTGCCCCTCTCCGCGAGTGGCCTGGAGAACTGGCCAAAAAACGGCGAATGATACGAAACCACAGACCCTCCGGAGTCTGATCGTGTACCTTCCATCGTTTGCACGGCAGTGATCACATTCCGGCAGTAGGGGTTAAAGCATGTCTTCGTGGCCCGAGCGGCTCGAAACGGCGATCGGCATGTGGCGGCAGGGGGACCTGGACGGCGCGGCGGCGGTGGTCCGGGAGGTCGTGGTCGCCGGCGACGCGACCGTCGCCCCCGAGGCCTCGCATCTGCTCGGCCGCCTCCTGCAGGACAGAGGTGATCTGGAAGGCGCGGGGGCGGCGCACCGTTCGGTGATCGCCTCGGGGCACCCGGTGTTCGCGCAGCGCTCCGCGATCTCCCTCGGCCTCCTGCTGGTCGACGCCGAGCAGTGGGCGCTGGCCTGCCGGCCGCTGCGGCTCGCCGCCACGGGTGCCGACGCCGACCTCTCGGTGATGGCCGAGGTCGCCCTCGTACGCGTGCTGCAGCGGCTCGGCGACCTGGACGGCGCCGCGGAGGCGCTGGCGCGGGTCAGGCGCGGCGACCACCCCGGGCTCGCCGAGCTCACGGAGGGCCTGGAGGACACGCGGTGGCCGGACGACGGCGGCGAGCGGGAACGCCAGGCCTGGGACGCGTTCGAGGCCATCACCGGGCTGCTCGACGAGGACGACGGCTCGAACGACGAGATCATCCTGACCGGCCTGAACCACATGCTCGCCCAGGGGATGCCCGAGCTCTGCTCCCAGGCGGCGTTCCGGCTGTACTCGATCTACGCCGACCGGTCGGAGTTCGAGGACTGCCGCCGCGTCATGGAGCACGCGATCGCGGTCGGCGACCCGGCCGAGCGCGGCCTGGCCGAGAAGCTGCTCGGCGCGGTCCTGTTCGACCTGGGCGAGCTCGTCGAGGCCCGGGACGCCTACCGGCGCGCGGCCGAGGATCACCGGCCGGAGATCCGGCTCGACGCGCTCATCCAGGAGTCGAAGTTCACCCGTGAGCTCGGCGACGAGGAAGGCGCCCGGGCCGTCCTGTGGCGGGTGGTCGAGTCGGGCCACCCGCGGTTCGCCCTGGAGGCGCGGGCCTGCCTGGGCCAGGTGTACTCCGAGGCCGGGGAGGTGGACGAGGCGGTCGCCTGCTGGCGGGTGGTGCTCGGCGGCGACTCGGACTTCCACCAGGGCGCCGTGGCCTGCCTGGGCCTGCTGCTGCACGGGCTGGACGCGGACGACCCGCGGCGGGCGGAGGTCGTCGCGCTGCTCGGGCAGGCGGCCGAGCTCGACGACTCCGACGTGGCCTTCCAGGCGCGGATGACGCTCGCGTACGCCGAGGGCGCCGTACGCGGCCCGGACGAGGCACTGGAGCAGGCCGTCGACGACTGCGACGCCGCGCTGGAGCTGATCCGCGCGGACGACCTCGCCCAGGCCCGCGCGCTGCTGCGCGGGGTGGTCGACGCCGACATCCCGGTCCAGTCCGCGCGTGCCTGCGCCATGCTGGCCACCCTGGAGTACGGCGAGGGGGACGTGGAGCAGGCGTACGAGCTGCTCGAGTACGTCGCGGACGGCGACGACTACGTCAACGGCTTCGCCGCCGCCGTGAACCGGCACCTCATCGCCGAGATCGGCGCCCCGCATCCGGCGCTCACCGCTGAGAGCGGCGGCGGGGCGCCGCATCCGATGCTCGCCGCCCTGGTCGGCTACCAGCGGCTCGGCCGCGAGGCCGGGATCGCGGCCTATCAGGAGTGCGCCGGGCATCCGGACCCGGCCGTGTCCGCGCTGGCCAAGAGCATGCTCGCGCAGGTGTACGTGTCGCTCGGGGTGCCGCGTTCGCAGGGGATCGAGCTGCTCGACGAGGCCGCCACGGCCGGCGATCCGCTGGCGCTCTCGCACGCGGCCGTCATCTCCTCGATCATCCGTGACGGCGACGAGGACGAAGAGGTCGTCGAGCTGCTGCGCCGCGCCCACGCGCACGGCCATCCGGCGCTGGCGCCGTGGGTGGCCCACGCGCTCGGCACCGCGCTCGAAGGCCAGGACGACGCCGACGGCGCCTTGGCCGCCTACGAGGCCGTCCGCGAGCATCCGGGCCTGGGCGCCGAGGCCGAGGCGAAGCTGCTGCACATCCTGGAGACCCGTCGCGACCTGCCCGGCGTGGCGGCCGTACACGAGCGGATCATGGCCCGCGGCGACCGGCTCCGGGCGCCGCGCAGCGCCTGGCTGCTCGGGTTCACCCGGGTCCGCATGGACGACTTCGAGGCCGCGCGCCAGGCGTTCGACCAGGTCGACACGGACCATCCGGAGCTCGCCGAGGACGGCGTGTTCGCGCGCGGGCTGCTCGGCCACGACTTCACGGGCGCCTCGGCCGTGCTGGCCGCCATCGGGGAGCGCGGTGACGACCACCGCTCGTTCATGAACACCTGGCTCGCGCTGGAGAGCGCCCATGCCTGGCAGCGCGCCGGGGACGGGACAGCCGCCGACGCCGCGCTGTCCCTGGCGATCGCCTGCGGCCACCCGGAGCGCGTCCAGGAGGCCGCGCTGTACCTCGGCGCGCTGCGCAACGACGGGGGCGACCTCGCCGGCGCCGCCGAGGCGTGGGCCGTCGCCGCCGACGGGGACAACGAGCACAACGCGATACTGGGCGCGAAGAGCCTCGGTGAGGCGCTGGCCTCGCTCGGCGACCTGGCCGGGGCCGCGACGGCCTACCGGCGGGCCCTGGACGCGCTGGACCCGGACGACGACGACTACGTCCGGCTCCTGGACGTCCTGACCGGGATACTCGTGGCCGCGGGCCGGGTGTCCGAGGCCCGGGACCTCCAGGTGTCCGCGACCGGCGACGGGCCGCACGTGCACCTGGTGATCGGCGCCGCGCTCGAAGAGGCCGGCGACCTCGACGCGGCCGGCGCCCAGTACGGGCAGGCGATCGACTCGGGGGCTGACACCGAGGTCGCCGCCACGGCGGGTGTCATGCTGGCCAGGCTGCTCGGCCGCCGGGGCGAGGCGGGACGGGCCGCCGAGGCCGCCGCACGGGCCATCGCCTCCTTCGAAGGGCTCGCCGCGGCGGGTGACGCGTCCTCCGGGGAGAACATCCCGCTCATCGCGTACGAACTCGGCGGCTACCTGGCCGAAGCCGGAGACCCCGAAGGAGCGCGCACGGCGTACGAGCGGGCCGCCACCGCCGACGACCCCTCCATCCGGCTGCCCGCCAAGGAGCGCCTCGGCACCGCGAGCCCGGACGAACTGGCCATGCTCCGCCTGCACGAGAACGACCGGGCGGGCGCGCTGGAGCTCTTCACCCAGGTGTACGGCTCACCGGAGATCGCCGAGCTGCACATCACCCTGTACGAAGGCAACCTCACAGAGGTCCGGCCCCTGCTGGAGCGCGCGCCGACCGCCCACCGGGAAGAGGCCGTCGACCTCGTCCTGCGCGCCGCGCTGAAGCGGCTGCGCGCCGACGCGGACGGCGCACGCGAGCTGTACGAGCTGGTGCTGGAGTTCGGCACGCCCGAGCAGGTGGCCATCGCCTGCGACAACTTCGGCCTCGCCTACGACCTGGCCGGAGACACCGACGCCGCCGCCGACACGCTCACGCTGGGCGCGGCCGTCGATCATCCGGCCGCCCTGAGCTGCCTGCGCCGCCTGCTCGGCGTCCTGGCGCTGCAAGGCGACGTCGACGCCCTGGAGGCGGCCGCGCGGCGCGCGGTCGGCAGCGGTGACCGCGAGACGGTCACCCTGGGCGTCTGGACGCTGGGCGACGTGGCCAAGGCCCGCGGCGACCTCGCGGGGGCGGCGGCGGGCTACCGCGAGGCCATCGAGGGCGCCGACCCGGACACCGTCCCCTACATCCGAGTCGAACTCGGCCAGACACTCCACCAGCTCGGCGACACGACGGCCGCGCACCGCGAGATGGAAGCGGTGCTGACCTGCGACAACCCCGGCCAGGTGCTGCTCGCGGGCATGCACCTGGGCACCTGGCTGGCCGAGGACGGGCGGCTCGCGGGCGCCGCCGAGGCGTTCGGCGCCGCCGCGGCCGCCGGGCTCCGCCATCCGGCTCCGGATGAGCACGCCCGCCAGGGCCACGGGATGGCCCTGAACAACCTGGCCGCCGTCGCCTACGAGGCCGCCGAGGCGGGCGACCACACCGTGGCCGTCCGCGCACTGCACCTGGGGGCCGCGGGCGGGGCGCACGAGGACGCCGTGGAGCTGGCCAAGGAGCACGCGTCGGCCGCCGCCGAGCGAGGCGACCTGGACGCCGTCCGCACGTACTACAAGGGCGCCGCCGCCTTCCCCCCGGACGGCGACCCGCGCCTGCTGATCAAGCTCGCCGAACTCCTCACCGAGCACGGCTCCCCGGCCGAGGCCCGCACGCTGCTGGAGCCGCTCACCACCGCGGACGACCCGCGCGTACGGCTGGCGGCGACCACGCACCTGCTGCCCCTGCTCAAGGAGATGGGCGAGGAGTACCTGGCCCTGGAACTCGCCGCCCGCGCCGCCGGCCACCCGTCCCCCGAGCCCGCACCAGAGACCGGACAGCCCCAGGACCCAGAGGATTCCGCACCCGAAGCCCCCCTGATCACCACCTACCCCGAACCGGACATCGTCGTCCCCGCCGGGCTGCCCGGCAGCACGGAAGCGGATGAAGGAGACGAAAGGGACGAGCTGTTCTCCATCCTGGAGGCGTACGGCGACGAGGAAGGCCCGAGCACCCTCGACTCCATGCGCTGGCTGATGCGTAACCAGTCCGGCACCCCCACCGCGGGCGCCGCGGGACGGCAGATCATCCGGGCCGCCCGCGAGAGCGTCGAGGACGACCCCGCCGAGGCGCGCGCGATGCTGGAGCTGGTCGTCGAGTACGGCGATCCGGAAGAGGTGGCCACCGCCTACGACGACCTCGGCGACATCGCCTGGTATCACGACGACGACATGGAAGCCGCCGTCGCCGCCTACCGGAAGGGCTCCGAGGTCGATCACCCGGCCGCGCTGATCCCGCTGCGCAGCCTGATGCTGGCGCAGTTGCAGGTGAAGGACTTCGACGGCGTCGCGGCGACCGCCCAGACCGCGGTGACCAGCGGCGACACGGAGACGATGGCCGCCGGCTACTGGATGTGGGGCGACGCGCGCCGGCACCGCGGCGACACCGACGCCGCCGTACGGCTGTACCGGCAGGCGATCAACCTGGGGTCCGCGGAGCTCACCCCGCGCATCCGCGTCGACCTGGCCCGTACGCTGCGCGACCGCGGTGAGGCCGAGACGGCCCGCGCCGAGCTCGGCGGCGCGGCCGACAGCGGCGACCCGGACGTACGCGCGCAGGCGGGCAACCTGCTCGGCAAGTGGGCGTTCGAGGACGGCGACCTGGCGGCCTCGGCCGAGGCGTTCGGCCGGGTGGCCGCCATCGAGGTGCGCCCGGACGACCCCGACCTGCTGTCGGAGCTGGTCGAGATGGCCGCCGACAACGTGATCGTGGTCGCCAACCGGGCCTTCACCGAGGGCGACCACCAGGTGGCGGTCCGCGCACTGGCACTGGCCGCCCGCGCGGGCGAGGCGCAGGAGGCGCTCAAGGTGGCCGGGAGGCGCGCCACCGAGCTGGGCGAGGCGGGCGACCGGGCGAACGCGGTGCTGTACATCGAGAGCGCGGTCGGCTTCCTGCCCGATCCCGACCCCGATCTGGAGATCCAGCTGGCCGACCTGTACGCCGCCGCCGGCGAGGTCGCCGAGGCGCGGGCCAGGTACGAGCGGCTGGTCGACCACCCCGACGCCCACGTACGGCTGGTCGCCGGCGGCCGGCTGGTCCCGCTGCTGCGCGTGGCGGGAGACACCGCCGGCTTGGCGGACGTCACCCAGCGCTTGACGGACGACTCCGCCGAAGCCGACCTGGACCCGGGCGCGCAGGCCCTGCTGACGAGCGTGCTGGGCCTGATGCAGAACGAGCACGGCGACAGTGAGGGCGCGCTGCGCACGTTGCGCCAGGCCGCGGAGAGTGGCGAGCCCGCCGCCCTGGTCACGCTGGGGCAGGCGCTGGTGGACGCGGGTGAGGTGGCGGAGGCCCGCGAGGTGCTGGGCCGCGTCTCCGAGGCCGACAGCAGGCTCGGCCGCCGCGCTCTGGTCCTGCTCGGCCAGACCTATCACGACGAGGACGCGGGCCGGGCCCGCGAGCTGTACCTGCGCGTCGTGGAGCTGGCGGGTGAGGCCGGCGGCATGGCGACGGTGGTCGCCAAGATGTACCTGGGGTCGCTGGCCAAGCGGGAGCGTGACTGGCCCGAGGCGCTGCGCTGGTACCAGCAGGTGATCGACTCGGGCGACGAGAACCAGGCGCCCCTGGCGGCCGCGCACCTGGGCGAGCTGGCGTACTGGCTGGGCGACCGCGGCGCGGCGGTGCGCTACTACGAGCTCACCCTGGCCACCGATACGCGCCAGCCCGACCTGGTGGGCGAGGCCGCGTACCGGCTGGGCGAGATCAAGCACGGCGACGGCGACCTGGACCTGGCCAGGAAGCACCTGCGGCGGGCGGTCGAATCGGGCGACGAAGGCTTCGCCGCCAAGGCCCGGACCCTGCTCGCCAAGCTCGGCGAGGGAGCCTGACGCACAGGGCTCAGGCGAGGCGCAGGACGTTCTCCACCGCGGCCAGGGAGAGCGTCTTGTAGCCCACCGAGTCGAACAGGACCGTGATCCGGTCCGGCTCGCGGCGCATGACCGTCCCGCGCCCCCACGCCTTGTGCTCGACCTTCGCGTGCAGCGGGAACGGCCCGTCCCCGGTCGCGATGGGCTCCGCGCCGTCCTGGCAGGTGTCGCAGGTGCCGCAGGCCGCGTCGTACGGCTCGCCGAAGTACTCCAGCAGGAAGCGGCGGCGGCACCCGGTCGTCTCCGCGTAGCCGCGCATCATGTCGATCCGCGAGTCGTCGACGCGGTGGCGGATGTCGTCGAGCTCGACCGCCCGCGCGGCGGCCTGCTCCGGCGGCGGCCCGCCGCGCGCGTAGCGCAGGTCGCCGGAGTCGGTGACCGTCACCGCCTCGGCCTGTTCCAGCAGGTTGACCAGGCTCGTCAGCTGCGAGGCGCTCACCTGCAGCAGGGCGCGCAGCTCGGTGGCGGGCACGGTGCCGCCGTGCTCCTTCACCAGGGTCGCCACCCGAAGTAACGCCTCCGCGTCGGCCCGGCCGCTGGCGAAGAAGCGGCGCAGGCCGAGATCCTCCGAGCGGTAGAACAGCACGGCCGAGGCGGGCTTGCCGTCCCGGCCGGCCCGGCCGATCTCCTGGTAGTAGGCGTCGGGCGACTCGGGCGGCGCCGCGTGCAGCACGTAGCGGACATCGGGCCGGTCGATGCCCATCCCGAACGCCGACGTGGCCACCACGGTGTCCACCTCGCCCGCCGTAAAGAGCCCGTGGACGCGGGTCCGCTCGGCCGTCCGCATCCCGGCGTGGTACGGCTCGGCGTGGCGGCCCAGCCCGGTCAGCAGCGCGGCGTACTCCTCGGCCTCGCGCCGGGTGGCGACGTAGACCAGGCCGAGCCCGCCGAGGGACGCGGCGTGCTCGGCCAGGGCCTGGCTCTTGTCGTCGTCGGTGACGAACCGGCGCACCTCCAGCCGGATGTTGGGCCGGTCGAACCCCCGCACGATCTGCACCGGGTCCTTCAGGCCGAGGGAGCGGACGATCTCCTCGCGGACGTTCGGCGCCGCCGTGGCGGTCAGCGCCACCACCGGCGGGTGCCCCAGGCGCTCGATGGCCTTGCCCAGCCGCAGGTAGTCGGGGCGGAAGTCATGTCCCCACGAGGAGACGCAGTGCGCCTCGTCGACCGCGATGAGCGACGGCTTCGCCTGGGCCAGTTGGGCGACGACGTCGGGCTTGGCGAGCTGCTCGGGAGACAGGAACACGAACTCCGCCTCCCCCGCCGTGACCTTCTCCAGCCCCGCCTTGACCGAGGAGGTGGAGTTGACCGCCACGGCCCCGCCCGCGTCGGCCTTCTGCAGGCCCAGCACCTGGTCCCGCTGCAGCGCGATGAGCGGCGAGACGACCACGGTCGGGCCGTCGCGCAGCTGCGCGGGCACCTGGTAGACCGCCGACTTGCCGGCGCCGGTCGGCATGACCAGCAGCACGTCACGCCCGTCGAGCAGGTGTTCCATCGCCTCCTGCTGGCCCGGCCGCAGGTCCTGCCAGTCGAACGTCTGCCGGGCCGTCGCCCGCAGCCGCCGTCCTCGCCGCCCGAACCTGCTGTTGAGCCTCGCCAGTAATCCCATGCACCCCTCCTGGTTGTGCGCGGCCCGTACCCGCGGGCGCGCCCGCCGAACTCAGCGCGGCGCCCATTCGGGCAGCCAGCCGGGCCGGTGGCGGTAACCGTACGCGAGGAGCCGGAGAACGTCGCAGGCCGGGCCCCTGTCACAGATCTCGCCATGGCCGTGCTCGGCGAGTAGCCGCAGCTCGGCCGCGCAGCGGGCCATCACGTCACGGGGATCGTGGCGGGCGATGTGCACGGCGTCCCTCATGGACGGGCCGTCACCGGCGTCGCCGGTGATGCAGACCGCGCCGCGGAAGGCCGACGGGTCACCGAAGCCGACGAACTCCTGCCCGTTGGTCATCGTGACGAAGTCCTCGCCGTCGTACCACTCCCTGACGGGGTCGTAGGACCACGGGCCGGGAGTCGCCGCCCCGGCCGTCGCGCTGTCGGCCTCGATCGTGGCGCGGAGCCAGGACAGCAGATCGGTCAACGCTCGGCCCCGGCGTAGGTCCAGCCACCCTCGTGCCGGACGAAGCGGCTGTGCTCTTCCATGCTTCCCGGCTCGCCGTCGTCGGTGTAGTGGGCACGGAAGCGGACGGTGCCCTCGGTGTGGAAGACGCTGCCCCCGGTGGTCCCGAGGATCTCCAGGCGGGTCCAGCGCGTCGCCCGGTCCAGGTCTAGGCGCGGCGGGCGGGCCGCCGGATGCCAGGTGCGCAGGAGATATCCGGCATCGCCGACGCTGAAGGCGCTGAACCGTGACCGCATGAGCGCCTCGGCCGTGGGCGCGGCGGCCAGGCCGCGGTGCAACCGCCCGCAGCACTCCTGGTAGGTCGCCGGCAGCCCGCACGGGCACGGGGCGGAGGCAGGTTTCGCGTCACGTCGGGGCACGCCTCTCATTCTGCCTGCTGCCGAGGACCTTCAGCGCCCGCGGAATATCAGCTGGAACTGCCGGCGCGGCCACTTGCGGCGGAACGCCACCCGCTCGTTGACCTGAGGAAAGGGCTCGTCCGGTACGGGGACCCCGAGGAACGCGCACAGCGGCCCCCAGCCCTCCCGTACGTCGAAGACCAGCAGCCGCCCGGCCGGGATCGCCGCCCGCACCTCGGCGACGTGCCGTTCGAAGACCTCCACGACGTACGCGGGGTCGTCGATGCGGCCGTCGAAGATCCGGTCCATGACGGTCGCCCTGGCCATGCGCGGGTAGAGGGCGAAGTCCGGCACCCGGCGCGCCACCAGCCACCGGATGATCCGGCGACGCACCGGCAACGGGCGGCGTTCGGCCAGGGCGCTGGCGAAGATGGTGTCGCTGACGCTGTCGTACCACCGCTGCGGGTCACGGACGGTGAGGATGACCTTCGCCTCGGGATAGTGCTCGGCCAGCTCCCGCCAGTAGGAGGCGGCGGGCCAGTCCACCGCCGACTGGAAGCCGGCGAACATCTCGTCCCAGTCGCGGGCGCGGCCCTCGCCGACGTCGAGCCACTGGCGGACCCGGAACGGCTCCGCGATGACCACGGACATGTGGTAGCAGGGGCCGTACCCCAGCATGTCCAGCGCCACCCTCAGCGACGCCGTGCCCGTCCTGCCGAAACCCGCACCGATCACCTTCACATCGCGCTCCCGTCTCTGATCGGTCTCTGATGTGCGCTGCCTAACGTCTCGGTGGGACGACAAGCCGGTTATATGACCAATAAACGATCACTGCAAGGGTGAGGAGCCGATCATGTTGTTCCCGCATCCCCTTCTCGACGCGCTGCGGGACTCGCCCGGGAGCCCGGCCTTCGAGCACGGTCCCCGGACCGTGTCGCGCGGTGAGCTGCTGGACCTGATCCGGCGGCTGGCGGGCGCGCTCGCCCAGGCCGGGCTGGGGCCCGGGCGGGGCGTCGCCGTCCGGACCGGTGTCTCACCGGAGGCGTTCGCCGCGCAGCTGGCCGCGCACGCGCTCGGCTGCCGCGTCGTGGGCGTCCGCCCCGGGTACCCGGCCGGGCAGCTCGCCCACGTGCTCGGCATGCAGGTCGACGCCCTCCTGGTCGACGGGTCGACCGCGACGCCCGGACTGCTCACGGCCGCCGGGCCGCTTCCCGTGCTCCCGTTGGAGGAACTGCTGGCCCGCCCCGACGACGGCCGGCCCCTCATCGTCACGGCCCGTCCGGACGACGTGGCCGCCCTGACCTTCACCAGCGGCAGCACCGGGCGGCCCAAGGGCTGCGCGATCACCTACCGCGCGCTGAGCGAGCATTGGGCGTGGCAGCCCCGCCGCTGGGGCCCGGTCGCGGCCGAACTCGCCGCCGCCTTCGAGCGCTACCTGCTGTTCGGCACCCTGGCCAGCATGGTCGTCCTGGAGTTCCTGGCGCCGTGCCTGCTGGGCGGCGGCACGGCGGTGATCCCCGAGGACGACGGGCGGCCCGTCTTCCCGTACGCGATCGAGCGCTACCGGATCACCGGCTCCATCATCACCGTGCCCCGGCTGTACCAGATGCTCGGCCTGCTGCGCGATGAGGCGGTGGACGTCGGCAGCCTGCGCGCGCTGATGGTCTCCGGGTCGCCGATCAGCCCGTCCCGGCTGGCCGCCGCGGCGCAGCGGCTCGGTCCGGTGATCTACCAGGGGTACGGCCAGACCGAGGCGGGCAACATCGCGATGCTCACGCCCGGCGACATCGCCCACGGCCCGGCCCGCCTGCTGGCCTCGGTCGGCCGGCCGCATCCGGGGGTCGAGATCAGCGTCTGGGACGAGGAGGACCGGGAGGTGGCCACGGGCGGGACCGGCGAGATCCACGTACGCAGCCCGTACCTGATGTCCGGCTACTGGGGTCAGCCGGAGGAGACCCGCGACACGCTGCGCGACGGCTGGCTGCGCACCCGCGACCTCGGCCACCTGGACGAGGAGGGCTACCTGTACCTGGTCGGCCGGACCCGTGATGTGATCATGGTCAACGCGATGGTGGTGTACGCGGGGCCGATCGAGCGGGTGCTGACCGGTCATCCCGACGTGGAGGAGGCGTACGTGGCCGGGGCGCCGGACGAGCTGACCGGGGAGGCCGTCCACGCCTTCGTGGTGCCGGCCGCCGGGCGCGACCCGGACCGCGACGCGCTGACCGCCCTGGTCCGCGCCGAACTCGGTGACGACAGCGTCCCCCGGACGATCACGGTGGTGTCCGCCGTCCCGGTCGCCGCGAGCGGCAAACCGGACAAGCGCGCCCTGCTGGACCGGCACGGCGGGCGGATGTTCTGAGCATTTTCTGAGAATTGCCAGCCAACACTGCTGTTGTCCGTTCAACCACATCGCTGTGACGGAGGCATCCGTGCCGGACAACGCCCTCGACTATCTGGTGATCGGCGCCGGCCCGGCCGGGCTGCAGCTGGGATATTTCCTGGAAAAGGCGGGGCGGTCGTACCTGATCCTCGAAGCCGGTCCCACGCCGGGCATGTTCTTCCGGACCTTCCCCCGCCATCGCACGCTCATCTCGATCAACAAGAAATACACCGGGACCTCCGACCCGGAGCTCAACCTCCGGATGGACTGGAACTCCCTGCTGTCGGACGACCAGGACCTGCTCTTCACCCGCTACAGCGACCGGTACTTCCCCGCCGCCGACGACATGGTCCGCTACCTCGCCGACTTCGCCGCCGCCTGGGGCCTGCGGATCGTCTACGACGCCCGCGCCGCCCACATCACCCGCGCGCCCGGCGAGGGCCCCTTCCAGGTGACCGACGAGCGCGGCCGGACGTACGAGGCGAAGCGCCTGATCGTCGCGACGGGCGTCAGCCGACCCAACATCCCGGAGATTCCGGGCATCGAGACGGCCGAGCCCTACGGCACCGCCGCCACCGACCCGTCCGGCTTCGTCAACCAGCGGGTGCTGGTCATCGGCAAGGGCAACTCGGCCTTCGAGACGGCCGACAACCTGGTCGAGACCGCCGCGGTGATCCACGTCGCGGGGCCGAACTCCGTACGGATGGCGTGGCGCACCCACTTCGTCGGGCATCTGCGCGCGGTCAACAACAACTTCCTCGACACCTACCAGCTCAAGTCCCAGAACGCGGTGCTGGACGGGTCGGTCAAGCGGATCGAGCAGCAGGCCGACGGCTCGTACCTGGTGACGGTGAGCTTCGCCCGCGCCGACGAGGTCACCAAGGACATCCCGTACGACCGGGTGATCGTCTGCACCGGTTTCCGGTTCGACGCCTCGATCTTCGATGACGGGTGCCGGCCGGAGCTGATGATCCAGGACAGGTTCCCGGCGCTCACCCCCGCCTACGAGTCGGTCAGCGTGCCCGGCCTCCACTTCGCCGGGACGCTGACGCAGTCCCGCGACTTCAAGCGCGGCACCAGCGGCTTCATCCACGGCTTCCGCTACGGCACGCGCTCGCTGCACCGCATCCTGGAGAACAGGTACCACGGCGTCCCGTGGCCGGCCCGCGAGCTCGCGGCCACCCCGGAGGCCATGGCGGCGGCGGTGCTCGAACGGGTCAACCGCTCCTCGGCGCTGTGGCAGCAGTTCGGCCTGATGGCCGACGTCATCGTCCCCGACGGCCGGGGCGGGGCGCGCTACCTGGAGGAGCTGCCGGTCGATCTGGAGGGCCCGCCGATCGGTGACGGCGGCCACTACGCGATCACGCTGGAGTACGGCCCCGAACACGACAAGGTGGACCCCTTCGACATCGCGGTCGGCCGGATCCGGCAGAGCGACTCCGCGCGCGCCCACGAGGGCCACTACCTGCACCCGGTGGTACGGCACCATCGGCCCGGCACGCCGCCCGCCGTCCACCACATCACCGAGAACCTGGAGAACGAGTGGACCTCCCCCGAGGTGCACCTCGAGCCGCTCCGGGCCTTCTTCGCCCGCCAGGCCGCCTCGGTACCGGCGTGATGGAATCCCTGGGCGAGTTCGAGGCCGCGGCCCGCTCTCGCCTCGATCCCGCCTATTACGACTACTTCGCCGGCGGGGCCGGTGACGAGGTCACGCTGCGGGCCAACGAGGCGGCCTTCGACCGGCTCGCACTGCTGCCGCGGGTGCTGCGCGGCGCCGGGAAGCTGCAGCTCGACGTCACCCTGCTGGGCAGCCACGCGGCCATGCCCGTGCTGGTGGCGCCGACCGCCTTCCACCGGCTCGCCGACCCCGAGGGCGAACGGGCCACGGCGCGCGCGGCCAGGACCGCCGAGACGATCATGATCGTCAGCATGGCGTCCACGGTCGCCGTCGAGGACGTGGCCGCGGCGGCGCCCGGGGCCGAGCTCTGGTTCCAGCTCTACATCCAGCCGGACCCGGCCTTCACCGAGACGCTCGTCCGGCGGGCCGAGGCGGCCGGTTGCAAGGCGCTGGTCGTCACGGTGGACTCCCCCACCCTGGGGGCGCGGGCCCGGGACCGGCGCAACGGCTTCCACGACCTGCCCGAGGGCATGTACTGCGAGAACCTGCGCGACGGCGCGCGGGTGCGGCCGATCGTCATGTCACCGGAGCTCTCCTGGGCACACATCGACCAGCTCAGGGACATGACGGCGCTGCCGATCGCGCTCAAGGGCGTCGCGCACCCCGCCGACGCGCGCCTGGCGCTCGACCACGGCGTCGCGGCGCTGCTGGTCTCCAACCACGGCGGGCGGCAGCTCGACACGGTCCCGGCGGCCATCGACCTGCTGCCGGACATCGTGAGCGCCGTCGGCGGAGCCATCCCCGTGCTGCTGGACGGCGGTGTCCGGCGGGGCACCGACGTGCTGAAGGCGCTGGCGCTCGGCGCCGCGGCGGTCGCGGTCGGCCGTCCGGTGATCTGGGGCCTGGCGGCGGACGGCGAGCGGGGCGCGGGCCGCGTGCTCAGCCTGCTGCGCTCGGAGGTGGAGCGGGCGCTCACGCTGTGCGGCTGCGCGTCGATCGACGAGCTCGAACCGGGGATGGTGCGACGCGCATGCTGACCCTGGTGGCCGGGGCCCTGGCCGTCATCGCCGTGCTGAGCCTGCCGTGGTGGCTGCCCGGCCGGGTCGTGGCGCTGCGGGTACGCGTCTTCAACCGGGTCAACGGGGACGAGGGCATCCCCGTGCCCGGCGACCTGGTCGGCGTCGAGCGGTTCAGGGAGGTCTACTCCCATCCGGCGGCCGGTGGCCGGAGCAAGGGCGCCGCCCTGTCGGACCTGTTCTGGTACTGGCTGGCGCCCGGCCCCGAGCTGCACCAGGAGCATCTGGAGGCGGGGGAACGGTATGACGCCGTCGCCCGGGCCACGCGCGGCATCCTGTCCCTGCCGCGTACGGAGGCTGAGGAGCTGACCCGCCGCTGCGTCGCGCGGACGCTGAGGGACGCGCGCGGGCTGGTCCGGCTGCGCGATCTGATGATGCCGCTCTGGGCGGAGTTCTCCTACGAGCTCGTCTTCGGCAGGCGGTGCCCGTGGGCGGCCCGCGACCTGATCATCGGCAACGCGAACGACGTCGTCACCGCGCTCAAGGGCTGCGGGCTGCGGCACATGGACCGGCGCGACCGGCTCACCGCGTATCTGATGGACCAGTTGCCGCGGGTGCGGCGCCCGCTGCCCGAGGGCTTGTCGGCCAGGGAGCAGGCGCTGTACCTGCAAGGGGCCTTCTTCAACACCGCGGTCGTCCAGTTGTCGGAGGCCATGGCCCACCTGCTGATGGTCCTCGCCCAGCACCCGGACGTACAGGCCAGGGCACTGACGAGCGGCCCCCGCTACCTCGACCAGGTGATCTCGGAGACGCTGCGGCTCTACCCGCTCTTCGGCGTCGCCCACCGCGTCACCACCGGCGACATCCCGCTCGACGAGCAGACGGCGATCCCGGCCGGCTCGGTGCTGTGCTTCAACTACCCGGAGTTCCACCGCGCGGGCTTCACCGACCCCGGCCGCTTCGACCCGGGCCGATTCGACCATGAACGCAGCCATCCCGACCACGCCTCGGCCCGGGAGCTCAACCACATCCCGTTCGGCGTCGCGGCCAACCGGCCCTGCCCGGCCTGGCGGCTGGCGCCGATCGCCATGCGGGTCGCGGCGGAGGAGATCCTGCGCCTGTACGCCCTGGACTCCACCGCCGCCCACACCCGGTCCCTGCCCAACCGGGGCCCGTGCCTGCTCACCCCCCGGTACGCCCCCAGGAGCGCCACCCACCGGGCGCTGCTGCTGTTCGTGCGGTTCCGTGACCGGTGGGAGGACGTCTGGCGCAGCCTCGTCCAGCTCGTCCTCGGCAGCTACATGGTCTGGGACGCGCGCCGGCAGCGGCTGTGTGAGCGCTATTTCGCGGAGGACGGCCAGCCGGTCTCCCATTGATCGTCCGGATAACGAGCGGAGAAATGGAATGCCCACGATGGCCCTGGTCGCCGCCGGTGACCCGAACCTCGAACTGATCCTCAAGGTGCTGCCCGCCCTGGTCGTCATCCTGCTGGTCGCCGGCGTCTGCGGCCGGCTGGCGCTGATGGTGATGCAGCCGCGGGTGCTCGGCGAGATGGTGGCCGGCGTCCTGCTCGGCCCCACGCTGTTCGGCTGGCTGTTCCCGGAGGCCCAGGCCGCCCTGTTCCCCAAGGAGGTCAGACCGGTCCTGTACGTGCTGAGCACCATCGGCCTGACCTTGTACATGTTCCTGGTCGGCGCCGGGCTGGACCACAGCGCGCGGTCACCGGGCGAGGTCCGCCGGGGTTCGGTCCTGGCCGCCTCGGGCATCCTCCCCTCCCTGGTCCTGGGCGCCGGCAGCGGCCTGGTCCTGTACGACCTGCTCTCCCGCCCGGACATCAGCCGGTGGGAGTTCGCCCTGTTCGTCGGCGGCGCGCTGTCGCTGACCGCCTTCCCCATGCTGGCCAGAATCCTGTACGAGCGGAAGCTGGAGAACTCCCCGCTCGGCCGGCTCACGCTGATCGCGGCCTCCATCGACGACGCCTTGGCCTGGTGCATCCTCGCCGTGCTGTCGGCGATCCACCTCGGCACCGGCTCCGGTGGCGCCCTGCGCACCATCGGCCTGTCCGCGCTGTTCGCGGTGGTGATGCTGGCAGTGGTCCGCCCGCTGCTGCGGCCCCTGGGCGCGAGCTTCGTGCGCACCGGTCAGCTCGGCCCCGGCGCCATGTACGTCGTCATCCTCGTGCCGCTCACCGCCGGCTGGCTCACCGACTGGATCGGCGTGTACGCCGTCTTCGGCGGCTTCCTCGCCGGGCTGACCATGCCCCGCGATCCGGCCTTCCGCAAGGTGCTGCACGGCCGCATGATGGACGTCGTCTCGACGCTGCTGCTGCCGGTCTTCTTCACGTTCTCGGGGCTGAACACCCATCTCAACGGCATCGCCGGTGGCACCATGCTGCTGGCGTTCGCGCTGATCCTGGCGGCGGGCTTCAGCGGGAAGTACTTCGGCTGCGCGCTGGCGATGAGGGGGATGGGGTTCGGCTGGCGCGAGTCGTACGCGGTGGGCGCGCTCATGAACGCGCGGGGGCTGATGATCCTCATCTTCATCAACATCGGCCTGGCACAGGGCATGATCACGCAGGAGCTGTTCGCCATGCTGGTGCTCGTGGCCGTGCTCACGACCGCGGGGGCCCTGCCGCTGTACAAGCTGGCGCTGCCGGAACGCCTCGAACAGGCCAGGAGAACCGAACCCGAAGAGCCACGCCCCTTGAAGGAGGCGACGTCGGCCTGATCTTCATTTCACGAAATGTCAATGCCTGTCGGGACCCTGGTAATTCTGCGGCAGTGATGCCACGGTGGGTCCGTGGCTGCGACATCGGGAACAGCCGGCTCACCCTCCCGTCGGCTGTTACTCGTCGAAGATGACCGCGAGCTCGGGGGCATGTTGGTAGACCTGTTCACCGACGAGGGATACACGGTCGACCTGGCCTTGGAGGGGCAGCGCGGCCTGCACCTGGGACTGAGCCGCGCTTACGACGCCATGATCCTCGACCGGGGCCTGCCGGTGGTCGACGGCATCGACCTGCTGCGGCGGCTGCGCCGGCAGGCCGTCACCGTGCCGGTGCTCCTGCTGACCGCCTTCGGCACGGTCGCCGACCGGGTCGCCGGGCTGGACGCGGGCGCCGAGGACTACCTGGTCAAGCCGTTCGAGATCGACGAGCTGCTGGCCAGGGTGCGCGCGCTGCACCGCAGGAACCTGGACCAGGCCGGGCTGCTGCCCGTCGGCGCGGGCCGGCTGGATCCGGCGGCCCACACCGTACGGCTGCCGACCGGCGAGGAGGTCACGCTGTCCGGCCAGGAGTGCCGGCTGCTGCACGCGCTGGCGATCCGGCCGCGGCAGGTGCACACGCGGGCCTCGCTGCGGCAGCGGGTGTTCGACGGCGCCAGCACCGACGCGATCGTGGACACCTACGTCTACTATCTGCGCGGCAAGCTGGGACCGGGCATCGTCAGCACCGTACGGGGTGTGGGCTACCGCCTGGGTGAGCTGTGAGGGGGCGGGAGGCGGCCGATCCGGAGCGACGGCTGCTGATCGGGGCCCGCCGCCGGATCACCGTACAGGTGGCGGGCGCGATCTCCTTGGTGCTCGCCCTGTTCGCAGCGGTGGTCTACGGCGTCACCGTGAACGACCAGCACGACTCCGCGCGGCGTGACCTGGCCGCCGCGACGCGGAACGGCTCCGTCACCCACCCTCCCCCCTGCGTCTGGCTGTTCGAGCTGCGCGACGGCACCGTACAGAGCTCTCCGGGGGCACCGGAGGCGCTCCCCCTGGACAGCGCGCTGTACCTGGCCGCCGGCAGCCCGCCGCAGGTCGGCCAGGTCGAGCTGGCCGGGCAGAGCTATCTCGTCCGCACCGAGCGGCACGGTGACGTGGCGGTCCAGGCGGTGATGGACCTTCGCTACCAGGCCGCCGAACGTCATCGGCTGCTCCGCACGCTCGGCGCCGCCGAACTCGCCGGGCTGCTGGCCGCGCTGCTGATCGGCCAGGTCCTCGCCCGCCGGGCGATCGCGCCGCTGGGCGAGGCCCTGGCCCGCCAGCGCAGGTTCGCCGCCGACGTCAGCCACGAGCTGCGCACCCCGCTGACCCGCCTGCACACCCGCGCCCAGCTCGTCGCCCGCCAGCTGCGGCGCGGAACCGACCAGATCCTGGTCATCGACGAGGTCGACCAGCTGGTCACCGGCACCCGGCAACTGGGCGAGGTGGTCGAGGACCTGCTGGTGTCGGCCCAGTTCAAGCAGCTGCGCCGGCCGTTCGTCCCGGTCGACCTGGCCGCGCTGGCCGAGGAGCAGGCCGTCGCCGAGGCGGCGCGCGCCGCGGCGCACGGCGTGACGATCGAAGTACGCCGCCAGGGGCTCGACGAGCCCATCGTGCGCGGGGCCCAGTCCGCGCTGCGCCGGGTGATCGCCGCGCTGCTCGACAACGCGCTCGGCCATACGAGCATGGGGGGTCATATCTGGGTGACGGTCTCCGGCGGCTCGGAGGTGGTGGAGCTCAAGGTGCGGGACGACGGCGTGGGCCTGGATCCGCACGACTCCGAGCGGCTGTTCACCCGGTTCGTGGGCCGGGGCTTCGGGCTGGGGCTGGCCCTCGTACGGGAAGTGGTGGACGGGCACGGCGGGACGATCACGGCGGACGGGCGGCCGGGCGCCGGAGCGGTGTTCACCGTCCGCCTCCCGGCGGACCCCGCCGCCCCGCACCACCCGCCGCCCAGAAGCGAGCCTGCCAACCGCTCTGACCGCTCTGACCGCGAGCCTGAGCGGCGATTTTGATCCCCGATATTCCGACTCACGAATATTCCGGATCGTATTGACCGCGAGGAATCCTCGACTTGACTTCCGAGCGAGCAGTCGGCTACAGGAGGTCACCATGAACCTGGTCAAGATCGCGGGCGGGATGACTGCCCGACCGTCTTCGCGATGCCCGACAGCGGCATGGTGGCCGTTCAGGGCTACACCGCTTCGACGGCTTCCAGACCTCGGCCTGGCGGTTGGAGACTCGCGCGGTGTACTCCATGCCGGGCGAGCAGGAGGAGTTCACCTCCTTCCTGGCCACGGGACGGCTGCACATCCCAGATGACGACGCGTGGCTGACCCGGGTGCGTGGCTTCAGGACTTCAGGATTGCGGACCTCACCGACATTTCCATCCAGGAATCCCGGATTTCGATTTCTGGATGTTCGACGAAAAGCATGTGGTTCTCATGGAGTATGACCCGAACGGCATCCAGACACGACGCGAACTACTGGACCGTCCAGACATCGCCCGTTTCATCGGATACCGGGATATAGCCATGGGCCACTCGGTACCTTTCGCTGAATATACGGGTAACGTCCTGCCCTCCGCAGTCGACGTCGAGCGCATCCTGCCGGTGGCGGCTATCAGGCCTGGCTTGACCACGTCTGGCCCGCCGCTGGATGCGCTGCTGGGGACCGCGGGCGTGGGGAGACCACGATCCGCCACCCGCATCGGTGCGGAGCATCCGCGACCGTCAACCGACACGTTCGGCGGCGGGTTCCGATCGGGAGGCCGGCGGGTGGGCGAGGGAGTCGACAAGGCGAGTCAGCAGGTCCTTGAGCAGGTCCTGTTCGCCGCTCGCGGTGAGCAGCCGGCTCATGCCGGCCTCCACCTGCCTGCTGAGCTGCCGGTGGAGTCCGCGGCCACGCGGAGTGAGGTAGGCGCGAATGCGGCGCCGGTCGATGTCGTCGACCCGGCGATAGACCAGACCGTCGTCGGCGAGCTGGTCCATGAGCTTGGTCAGGGTGCCCGGCGGGAGGAAGGCGTGCTCGGCGACCTCGGTCATGTGGTGGCCGGTGCCGTCGGCGAGCAGGGTGATCACCCGCCAGGCGTCCAGCGAGCAGCCCTCGGCGTTGAGGATGGCGGCGAGGCGCCGGCCGAGAAGCCGTTCGGCCTGCGTCAGCAGATGGATCAGATCCGGCGGCTGACGCGTACCCGGAACAGCCATGACCCTCCTTGATCGGGGAAGTTTTCTCATGCTACAGACCGGTTGCAGCTTCCGGAATGGTGTGGAATTCATGCCCTTGACCAGGAAGCATGGCGTCATGCCCCGGTTTGACAGGCAGGTCCCCGGACCGCCGGACCCGTCGCCGCGTGGTCTCGCCGATGTGGTCGACCTCAGCGGCGAGACGGTGAACGTGGCGCTGGTGGTACCGATGCGGGGCCCCTCCGGGATGTTCGGGCCGGCCTGCGAGCTGTGCGCGGAGTTGGCCGCTGACGAGGTGAACCGGGCAGGGGGCGTGCTGGGGCGCGAGCTCCGTCTGGTGCCGGTCGACGGCGGCGCCCCGCCGGATCGGGTGGCGGCCGAGGTGGAGGCGCTGGTGTCGCTGGGCGCGGTGCAGGGGGTCACCGGCTGGCATATCTCCTCGGTACGCCAGGCCGTCGCGCCGCGCGTCGCCCACCGGGTGCCGTACGTCTACACGGCGCTGTACGAAGGCGGCGAGCGTACCGACGGCGTGTTCATGACCAGCGAGACCCCGCTCGACCAGTTGTACCCGGCCATGCGGCTGCTGGGACGGGAACGGGGGCTGCGGCGCTGGTTCGTGGTGGGCAACGACTACGTCTGGCCACGCGGTACCGCGCGGGCCGCCCACCGGTACGCGGCGGAGTGCGGGGCGGTCATCTGCGGCGAGTCCTACCTGCCGCTGGGCACCCACGATTTCGGCGAGGTGCTGCGGCACATCGAGCGGAGCGAGGGCGACGCGGTGCTGATGCTGCTGGTCGGCAGTGACGCGGTGCGTTTCAACCGGGCGTTCGCCCGCAGCGGGCTGGACCAGCGGTGCCTGCGGCTGAGCACGCTGATGGACGAGAGCATGCTGCTGGCCAGCGGCTCCTCGGCGACCAGCGGGCTGTACAGCACCGCGGGCTTCTTCGCCTCCCTGGCGACTTCGGAGAATCTGGATTTCCATGGACGGTACGCGCGCAGTTTCGGGGTGGACGCGCCGCCGCTGGGCAGTCTCGGCGAGTCCTGCTACGAAGGAGTGCTTCTGCTGTCGGCGCTCATCGAGCGGGCCGGAACCCTGGATGTGCGGACAATCGTGGGCCACGCCGACGCGGTCTCCTACGAAGGTCCGCGCGGATTGCTGCGAATGCGGCGCCGGCACGTGCGCCAGCGCATCTACCTGGCCGAGGCACAAGGGCTGGAGTTCGACGTGGTGGCCCAGTTATAAGCGGGCTTGACAGCGTACACGCCACACCCCAAGATACTTCCTACAGGAAGGATCTGCGAGAGACTCGCAGGTCGGATGGCTGCGAGTGCCATGCGACGAGCCCGGGCGGGCGCTTTCGACCCAGCCCGCGCAGCCGCCGTTAGACCATTCTTTGAAAAAGTCGGCGCACATGATTTGTGCGTCGGCTTTTTTGTTTCGGATAGACGCCCTGTTAAATCAGCTCGAAACAGCCACTTAAGGACCGCGAAACGTCCTCGTAATGGTGTTCATTGACGCTGACTATGCCAATCGATCGCATGCATTTTTAGCGAAACGGCGACTCAGCAATGCGTGGCTTCGTCATCGAATTCCACGGTTCACGCTCCCTGAGTGGAGCGGAGGAGGTTTCCATGTACCGGGTTCGCGGACGCCGCGCGGCGGCGGGTGCGGCAATTCTCGCCGCCGCACTGACGCTTGGCGCGTGTGGCAGCAGGACCGACCAGACCCCCACTGCCCCGGCTGCGGCCGACACTTCGGGCTCGACCGTCAAGGTCGGACTGCTCAACTCGCTGTCCGGCACCATGGCCATCAGCGAGGTGACCGTCAAGAACTCCCTCATGCTCGCTGTGGACGAGATCAACGCCGCCGGCGGTGTGCTCGGCAAGAAGATCGAGCCGATCAGCGAGGACGGCGCCTCGGACTGGCCCACCTTCGCCGAGAAGTCGCAGAAGCTCATCAGCCAGGACCACGTGGCCGCGGTGTTCGGGTGCTGGACCTCGGCCAGCCGCAAGGCCGTCAAGCCGGTGTACGAGAAGAACCAGGCGCTGCTGTTCTACCCCGTCCAGTACGAGGGCCTGGAGCAGTCGCCGTACATCTACTACACCGGCGCGACCACCAACCAGCAGATCGTGCCCGCGCTGGACTACCTGAAGGCCCAGGGCAAGACCTCGCTCTACCTGGTGGGCAGCGACTACGTCTTCCCGCGCACCGCCAACAAGATCATCAAGGCGTACGCCGCGGCCAACGGCATGAAGGTGCTCGGCGAGGACTACGCGCCGCTGGGCTCCACCGAATTTTCCACCATCACCAACAAGGTGAAGGCCGCGGGTGCCAGCGCGGTGTTCAACACCCTCAACGGTGACAGCAACGTGGCCTTCTTCAAGGAGTACAAGTCCGCCGGCCTGACCGCCGACAAGATGCCGGTGCTCTCGGTGTCCATCGCCGAGGAAGAGGTCAAGAGCATCGGCACCCAGTACCTGGCCGACCAGTTGACGGCGTGGAACTACTACCAGACCACTCCGGGCGCGGCCAACGAGAAGTTCGTCAAGGCCTACAAGGCCAAGTACGGCGCGGACAAGCCGACCAGCGACCCGATGGAGGCCGCCTACGTGTCGGTCTACCTGTGGAAGGCGATGGTGGAGAAGGCCGGCTCCTTCGAGGTCGCGAAGGTCAAGGCGGCCAGCGCCGGGGGCGGCATCACCTTCGACGCGCCGGAGGGCAAGGTCACGGTCGACGGCCCGACGCAGCACGTCTACAAGACCGCCCGCATCGGCAAGATCGGCTCTGACGGCCTGATCACGGAGGTGTGGAACTCCGGCGAGCCGGTCAAGCCCGATCCGTTCCTGAAGGGCTACAGCTGGGCCGGCAGCCTGACCTGACGGCCGACCACCGCGGGTGAGCCGGACCGATCCGGCTCACCCGCGCACAGCCCGCCCCCTCACGATCCGGAGGTTCGACCTGTGACGCTGGTCTTCAGCCAACTGTTCACCGGCATCAGCATCGGCGCGGTGCTGCTGCTCATCGCTCTGGGCCTGTCGCTCACCTTCGGCCAGATGAACGTCATCAACATGGCCCACGGGGAGTTCATCATGGCCGGCGCGTACACCGTGTACGTCCTGCAACAGATCATCACCAACGCCGGAGCGTCGTTGCTGGTCGCCCTGCCGGTGGCGTTCCTCGTCGCCGGAGCGATGGGCGTCGTGCTGGAATTCCTGCTCATTCGCCGGCTCTACACCCGGCCGCTGGACACTCTGCTGGTCACCTGGGGTGTCTCACTCATACTGCAGCAGCTGGCCAGGGACATCTTCGGCGCCCCCAACGTGCAGACGCGCGCACCGGAGCTCCTCAGCGGCAGCACGAAGATCTTCTCGACGGGTGCCGGCGATCTGGTGCTGTCCAACAGCCGCCTGTTCATCCTCGCCCTGGCCTTGCTGGCCGTCGCCGCGCTGACCCTGCTGCTGCGCATGACCCCCCTGGGCCGTCGCATCCGCGCCGTCGTGCAGAACCGCGATCTGGCCGCGGCGTCGGGGATACCCACCGGCCGGGTGGACCGGTTGACCTTCTTCATCGGCTCCGGGCTCGCCGGCATCGCCGGGGTCGCGCTGACTCTGGTCGGCCCGATCGGACCGACGATGGGCACCAACATCATCATCGACGCCTTCCTCGTCGTCGTGGTCGGCGGCATCGGGCAGCTGAAGGGCACGGTGGTCGTGGCCTTCGCTCTCGGCCTGATGCAGTCGCTGGTGGAGTACTCCACCACTCTCAGCGTGGCCAAGGTGCTGGTGTTCCTCACCATCGTGGCGTTCCTGCAATGGCGGCCACGAGGCCTGTTCACCCTGCGTACCCGGAGCCTGGCATGAGCGCCGACGGCTTGGCACGCTGGGGCGGCCGGTTCGCCGCGGGCTCTCCGACTCGTACGGGGGCCGGATTCGCCCTCGCCGCCGTCGCGCTCTTCGCGGTGGCACCGCTGGTCCTGGGCGACTTCCGGCTGAGCCTGCTGGCCAAGTACCTCTGCATGGCGATCGTGGCCGTCGGCATCGGCCTGGTCTGGGGCCGGGGCGGGATGCTCGCCCTGGGCCAGGGCGTGTTCTTCGGCCTCGGCGGATACGCGATGGCGATGCACCTCAAGCTCGCCGACGCCGGTCCCGGGAATCTGCCCGACTTCATGCAGCTCTACGGCCAGGTGGAGCGCCTGCCCTGGTGGTGGGAACCGTTCGCCAGCCCGTTCTTCGCGATGGCGGCCGTCGTGCTGCTGCCCATGTTCCTGGCGTTCCTGCTCGGCTCGCTGGTCTTCCGCCGGCGCGTTCGCGGCGCCTACTTCGCGATCCTGTCCCAGGCACTGGCCGCCGCCATGGCGATCTTCCTGATCGGTGAGCAGGGAACCACCGGGGGCACCAACGGCTTGACCGACATCCAGGGCTTCTTCGGCTACAACCTCGACGACCCGCTCAACCAGCGCATGGTCTACTTCATCATCGCCGGCTGCCTGCTGCTGATGCTGGCCGCGGCGCGGCAGCTGATGCACAGCCGCTATGGCGAGCTGCTGGTCGCGACCCGCGATGCCGAGGAACGGGTCCGCTTCCTCGGCTACGACCCCGCCAAGGTCAAGCTGGTGGCCTATGTCGTGGCCGCGGGCATGGCGGGCCTGGCCGGCGCCTTGTTCGTGCCCGCGGTAGGTATCATCTCCCCCGCGCTGATCGGCGTCGTGCCCTCCATCGAGTTCGTCGTCGGAGTGGCCGTCGGCGGCCGGGCGACCCTGCTCGGACCGGTTCTCGGCGCGATCGGCGTGGCATGGGCGAAGACCGCGTTGTCGGAGCAGTTCCCGGCCGCGTGGACGTATTTCGAAGGGTTGCTGTTCGTGCTCCTGATCGCCTTCCTACCGGGTGGCCTGGCATCCGTGGCCGGCCTCATCCGGCGCCGCCGTGCCTCCGGCGGCACCGCCCGGAGGGCTACACCCGCCGACGGCCCCGTCCGGAGGGCGGCACCAGCAGGCGAAACCGCACCACCCATCGGCGTCCCTGCCCCTGCCCCTGCCCCTGCCCCTGCGGACACGAGAGAGGTCACCCAGTGAGCACCGAAAGCGCCGCCGGGTTGCGGATCCGTGACCTGAGAGTGGTCTTCGACGGCTTCGCCGCCGTGGACGGCGTGGACATCGACGTCCCACCCGGCGACGTGCGTTTCATCATCGGACCCAACGGCGCCGGGAAGACCACCCTCGTGGACGCGGTCACCGGCCTGGTGAAGGCCTCCGGCTCGGCCTCGTTCGGCGGTCAGGAGCTGCTCGGCCGGAAGGTCCACCACATCAACCGGCTGGGCATCGGGCGTACCTTCCAGACCGCGACCGTGTTCGAGGAGCTCACCGTGCTGCAGAACCTCGACATCGCCGCGGGAACCGGCCGCGGCCCGCTGACCATGCTGCGCAGGCGCAAGAGCGTGCCGGAGGGCGTGGCCCAGGCGATGGAGGCGATCGGGCTGGCCACGGCGCGGAACAAGCTCGCCGGCACCCTCGCCCATGGCCAGAAGCAGTGGCTGGAGATCGGCATGCTGCTGGTGCAGGACGCCAAGCTGCTGCTGCTCGACGAACCGGTGGCCGGCATGAGCCACGATGAACGCGAGACCACCGGCGAACTCCTCGGGCTGCTCAGCAAGGAGCGCACCGTCGTGGTCATCGAGCACGACATGGACTTCCTGCGGCGCTTCGCCCGTACTGTCACCGTCATGCACGCGGGCCGGAAGCTGAGCGAGGGCAGCGTCGCCCAGGTGCAGGCGGACCCGAAGGTGCAGGAGGTCTACCTGGGACACGCCGGCGCGAGCGCCGCGGCCGTAGGGGAGGCGTGATGCTGGAGTTCGACGGGATCGACCTGGGATACGGCCGGAGCATCGTTCTACGCGACTTGTCCCTGGCCGTTCAGGACGACGGGGTGACCGCGGTGCTGGGCCACAACGGCGCCGGCAAGAGCACGCTGCTACGGGCGGCCATCGGCCTGCTCAAACCCCGTACGGGCACGATCCGGCTGGGCGGGGAGGACATCACCGGGCTGGCCCCGCACCAGCGGGTGGCCCGGGGAATGGCCTACGTCCCGCAGGGACAGCAGTGCTTCCCACACCTGACCACCGCGGAGAACCTCCAGCTCATCGCCGATGGCCGCCGTAACGGGAAGGCCGCCACAGCGCAGGCACTGGACCTGTTCCCCGCACTGGCCGGCCTGATGAACCGCCGCGCGGGCCTGCTCTCCGGCGGCCAGCGCCAGCAGCTGGCCATAGCCCGGGCACTGATCACCGAGCCGAGGCTCCTGCTGCTGGACGAGCCGACCGAGGGCATCCAGCCGTCGGTCGTCATCGAGATCGAACAGACGATCCTGGCGCTGGCCGGACGTAGCGGGATGTCGGTGTTGCTGGTCGAACAGCACGTGGGCTTCGCGGTGAAGGCGGCACAGCGGTACTACGTCCTGGAAGCCGGGCGGGTGACGTCGTCGGGCCGGGGCGGTGAGGAGGCCGAATCTGCCGTCCGCCAGGCGCTGACCGTGTGAGGAGCGATTCCCACCCCGATACGAGCAGGTCCTGTTCGGGGGCCGCTGTCTCCGATGAACTCCATCGGGGCCTTCTGCCCGCAACCGCCTTGAGGGTCCGGAGGGGACGGCGGGCACGGGGCTGAGGTCAACTCGTTCCGCATCCCTCTGGCACGCGGACAAGGCCGAGCAGATCAGCGCCGGCAGCAGTAGAGTCAGCGTCCGTTTCATCCTTGCCCGCTCCCCTCACTGGGCAGTAAGCCGAAAGCGCGCCTTGCGCGGTGGGAGTACGGAACGCGTCCAGCGGCGGGTTCGATCCGATGCCGAAGAGGTCTTCGGCATCGTGCACGGACAGCGCGCCTCATCTTCGGCGTGACTGTGCGTTGTGGATCTGGAGTCCAGCCGGGCGTGGAGGCCGACTGCCGGGGCGCGTCAACCACCACAGCGAGCAATTTCGCCGCATGGGTGACGCACGATCATTAAAAACGCCCCATCTCCCTGGTGGAAGATGGGGCCGCTGACGTGCTGGTGGGCGATACTGGGATCGAACCAGTGACCTCTTCGGTGTGAACGAAGCGCTCTCCCGCTGAGCTAATCGCCCGCCCTGCGGCCCCTTGCGGCGCCGACGGGAAAACCATACCGCACTCCGGGACTGGTCGCGAAGCGGCGGGAGGCGCGGGTGGTGATTCGGGGAAAGGGTGCGGTTGCCCATCGGTGCGGCGGCTCGTTGGCATACCATCGTCGTGTTCCGGTAGGTGCCGATCGTGATCTTTTCTCAAGGAACGTTCTTGGTGGGCTCGCCGGAACAGGCTCCACGAAGCGCAAAACCCTTGTAAATACGACCCGATTGATGCCGTTTAGCCAGGTAGATGCCTAAATGTCCAGCTGTGATGTGCGTTACAGAAGGGCCTAGGAGCGGAATCTTTCCTACAGGTTTCTTCGTTCCGCGTGATAGCTCAGGACGAAGTCCGTCAGAGCAGTGATAGCCCCGAAGAGGGGACCTTCGACGAAAAGGTTTGGCTGACGATGAACAGCACCACCGTCTCCGCCGAGCTTGGCCTTCGGCTTGTGGTCCCCGACCGTACTACCGTCCCCCTGCTCGCCGGACTGAGTTACACAGCCGACGACCCGTACGCCATCCGCATGGCCTTCCACGTAGGGAACGACGAACCGGTCGAGTGGATCTTTGCCCGAGAGTTGCTGACGGTCGGCATCGTGCGACGCGTCGGCGACGGCGACGTGCAGGTCTGGCCCGCACGCGCCGACGGCGAGCGCACCCTGCACATCAGCTTGACGTCGCCGTTCGGGCAGGCACTGTTCGAAGTGCCGCTGGCGCCGTTGACCGAGTTCCTCCACCGCACCTACGAGAAGGTGCCGGCCGGCCGCGAGACCGACTTCATGGACCTGGACGCGGAGCTCACGAACATGCTCTGGCCTTCTTAAAACCCCTTTTTGATCTTTTACGGCTCAGCACGGTGGGCCCCACCCGCCGTACGGGGTTGAGGTCTGTCCAGGGGCACGCTCCTCCGGTGGAGGTGGTTGCGCGCCGTGACGTGCGCGTTCTTGGCCCCGATCCGGGGATTGGGCCGGCGTTTGTGATCTAGGGCGCGCCCCGCGCTGCTCGGCCGCGTACTCGAGCTTCGCCTTGCCACAGATCGGCTACCACCGGCTCGGCTCGCCGGCGGTGTGCGTCAGCCTTGACCTGGCGCGGCCCTGCCTGAACGGGGTCTCGCTCGATCGGAGCGGCTCCGACCACCTGACCACCGTCGAATACCGGAAAGGCGGCTCCGGAGGGAAGATCCTCCGCTGGCCCCTCGATGCGGCCACTGCCCTGCTCAAGACCGGCTCCGACGGGCTCGTACGCCCCACCGAAGGATGGACCAGTCCGGTCTGGGACCTCCAAGGCGGCGTGTTCACCGGCAACGACGGCATCCTCGTCGGGTTGTGCCCCGAGGGCTCGCCCTCCGTCACCTACATGCCAGGTGGGACGGCGAGCGTTTACGGAGAGTTCAGGAAGTCATGCCTGCACCGCGTCACGGTCTCCGCCGACCGCGGCACGCTCGACGTCCACTACCTGACGACCGCTCCCGGCAACGCGCAGAACATCTCGTACTGGCCCGCGAGCGGGGAGGCGTGGCTGGTCAACGAATTCCGCGGAGACTACGACGGCGTGTACGCGAGCGATCGCCTGGTGCTGGCGTTGAGCTGCCCGAACCTCAACTGCTGACGCCAAGCGGTCCGCGTCGTAGGGGGTATGTCGGGTTTCTGGACGTTTGCTGGGATTATTGGGGTATCGCGGTCAGGGCCGCTTTCATTCTCGTAATCTCGATGTTCTGGCCCGAGTAGACGTCTTTCGCCACGCGGCGCATCTGCTGGTCCGTGCCGTTGGAGCGTTCTTCGGCGGCCATCTTCAGGGCGCCGCCGTGGTGTCTGATCATGAGCTGCAGGAACAGCCGGTCGAAGGCGGCCGCGCGGGCCGTGCGCAGGGCGTTCATCTCCTCCAGGGTGGCCATGCCGTAGCCCTCGGGGCCGTGGGCGTGGTCGGCGGGGACCGGGCGGCCGAGGGAGGCGAGCCAGGAGGACATGGCGATGATCTCGGGACGCTGGGCGCTGGCGATCTGGTCGGCGAAGCGGCGTACGGACGGCGTGGTCGTACGGTCCTTGACCAGGCCGGTCATCTCCAGAGCCTGCCGGTGGTGCGGGATCATGCCTTCGGCGAAGCGGACGTCGGCGGCGGCCGGGGCGGGCGGCGGCTGGCCGAGGCGTTCGCCGGGCGTGGCCGTGCGCGCGGGGGTGCCCGGGCCCTGTGGGACGATCACCGGAGCGTCGGTGCCGATCGCGGACGGCTGTTCCGGCTCCCCGGCGCACGCCGACAGCGCGGGCAGCACGAGTGCCGTCGCGACTGTGACGATGAGCGCACGCGACCGGGACATCACTGACATAGCTTCCATACTGAGCCACGAACGAGAGGGATAGCGCGTGATCTTCGGAAAGGTACGGGGGGCGGTGGTGTGCGCGGCGGTGTTGCTGGTGGCCGCGTGCAGCGCCGGGCCGCAGGCGGGTCCGCGAGGGGAGGATCCCTCCGGAGACGCGGGCGAGCCCGTCAACACCTCCCAGCCGACCGGTGACGCGAAGACGAGCCCGAACGTCAAGAAGGTCGCGCACATGCCCCGTACGGCGCCGCTCGACGGCGCCATGGACTGGAACACCGACCTGGCCTTCCAGGGCGACTACGCGTACGTGGGCAACTTCGGCGGGTTCTCGATCTACGACATCAGCGACCCGGCCAAGCCGAAGACGGTCAGCCAGGTCGACTGCCCGGCGGAGCAGAACGACGTCTCGATCTACGGCGACCTGCTGATCCTGTCGATCGACGAGCCGCGCAGCGACGAGAGCTGCGCCTCCACGACGAAGAGCCAGCGCTGGGAGGGGCTGCGGATCTTCGACGTCAGCGACAAGAAGAACCCGAAGTATGTCTCGGCCGTCGCGACCGACTGCGGGTCGCACACGCACACGATGATCCCCGACGGGGAGACGCTGTACGTGTACGTGTCGTCGCCCGGCCCCGAGCCGGAGTCGGAGACCTGCCCACCGCCGCACGAACTACTCCAGGTGGTGGAGATCCCCACCAAGGACCCCAAGTCCGCCAAGGTCGTGGCGAGGCCGAACTTCTTCCCGGACCGTGCGGAGACGGGTGCCGGATGCCACGACATCACGGCGTACCCGGAGAAGAAGCTGGCGGCGGCCGCCTGCTTCGGCGACGGCGTGCTGCTCGACATCTCCGACCCGGTCAACCCCAAGGTGCTGCAGCAGATCCGCGACGAGGAGAACTTCCAGCTCTGGCACTCGGCGACGTTCAACAACGACGCGACCAAGGTGGTGTTCGGCGACGAGCTGGGCGGCGGCTCCGCGCCGACCTGCGACCGGGACACGCCGCGGACCAAGGGCGCGGACGCGATCTACGACCTCGTGAACGGCAGGCTGGAGCGGCGCGGCTACTTCAAGATCCCGCGTGAGCAGGAGGAGAACGAGAACTGCGTCGCCCACAACGGCTCGCTCCTCCCGGTGCCGGGCAAGGACATCATGGTCCAGTCGTGGTACCAGGGTGGCGTGTCGATCTGGGACTTCACCGACTCCGCCAACGCCAAGGAGATCGGCTACTTCGACCCGGTGCCGTACGACGGGGTCGCGGGCTCCTGGTCGGCCTACTACTACAACGGCTACATCTACTCCAGCGACATCCGCGGCGGCCTGGACGTCATCGAGATCGACGACCCGCTGACCGACCCGGCCAAGCAGGTCAAGATGGATGACTTCAACGTGCAGACCCAGAAGTCCTACTGAGGTGCCGTGATGCTCCCCGCCCGCCAGCCGGCGTAGGTGGTGGCGAAGGAGGAGGCCACCCGGCCGGTCTCGTTGACCGCGCGCCAGGACAGGTCGAAGAAGATCGGCCTGTCGCGCGCGTCCAGCTTCAGCCTCCAGGTGAGCTGGGTGTGGGCGAGCTCGTCGGCGGTCCACCCGCCGGTGATCTCCGAGATCTTGTCCTGGACGACCCGCGGCCCCTTGGTGGTCACCAGGGACCCGGAGTACGACCGCGCCTCCCCGCTGATCCGCGGCGTCACGCTGACCACGTCGAGCAGGACGCCGATCCCGGCGGTCACGGGGAGCATCTCGGCGAAGTAGAGCGCGTCCGAGGTCTCCTTCCCGGTCACCCGCTTGCCGTCGAGGTAGACCTTCGGCTGGTCGGCGCCCTCGATGACGATCACCTGCCGGGTGTCGCCGGCCGACTCGACCCGCATGTTGAAGTCCGTGGTCATGTCGTCGGTCGCGTCGAAGACCAGCCGGCCGCGGGCCGCGCCGTAGAAGGCGCTCTGGCTCAGGCCGCCCTCGTAGGTGAAGTCGGCCAGCGGCGTCACGATGATCGCCGCCTCCATGGCCGCGACCAGCTCCGCGGGCTTGGCGGGAGGCGCGCTGACCGCAGGCTCGGGCGTGCCGGACGTGCTCGGCACCGGCGAGCCGGTGGCGGCGGCCGTGGTGATGTTCGCCCGCCCGGCCGTGCGCGCCCAGAGCAGCGCCCCGGTGACCACCAGACCCGTCGCCGCGAGGCCCGCCCCGGTCAGCACGTTCCTGCGCGCCATCAGCACACGGGTGGCGGTGATCGTCGGCGCCTGTGACTCCACCGCGCCGACAGCCGCCGGCACACCCTGCTCCAGCACTTCGGTCGCCGCGAGCGCACCCTGCTCCAGCCCTGTGCCTCGGTCTTCGCCGAGCAGCTCCAGCAGGACGTCGCGCGCCGTGGGACGGTCGCCGGGGGCCTTGGCCAGGCAGCGCGCCACGATCCCGCGCAGCGGCTCCGGCAGGTCGCCCAGGCCGGGCTCGGCCTGCAGGATCCGGTAGGCGACCGCGGCGATCGTGTCGTCGCCGAACGGCGGCCGTCCCGTGGCCGCGTACGCCATCGTGGAGCCCCAGGCGAACACGTCGCCGGCCGCCCCGACCGGCCCGTCGCCGAACTGCTCGGGCGCCATGTAGGGCGGCGTCCCGGCCATGCTCTTGGTCGCGGTGAGATCGGCGAGCCGGGCGATGCCGAAGTCGATGACCCGCGGCCCGTCCTTGGCCATCAGCACGTTGCCCGGCTTGAAGTCACGGTGCACCACGCCCGCCCGGTGGATGGCGGTCAGCGCGGTGGCCGTGCTGATGGCCAGCCGGATGAGGTCCGCGCCACGCAGCGGCGCGACCTCGGCCAGGGACGGGCCCTCGATGTACTCGCTCACGACGTAGGGCGGGTCGTTGCCGAGATCGGCGGTGATCACCCGAGCCGTGCAGAATTCGGCGACCTGCCTGGCGGCGGCGAGCTCCCGCTGGGCCGTACGGTCGATGCCGCCCGCCCGGCCGCCCGCCATCGCCTTGATCGCCACCTGCTCACCATCGGGACCCGTGCCGAGGTAGACGACGCCCTGACCACCCTGGCCGAGACGGCCGGTGATCAGGTAGTCGCCGAGCCGCGGCGGATCGCCCGGCCGGAGCGCACCGGCATCCACCTGATCAGGGGTTGAGGTCGGCGGCGGCGTGCTCGGCGAAGATCCGCATCGCCTTCGCGGTGATCGGCCCCGGCGCCACCGGCAGCTCGGTCTCGTCGACCAGCTTGATCGGCTGGATGTCGCGGGTGGTGGAGGTGAGGAACGCCTCCTCGGCGGTGTAGAGCGCCGACATCGGTACGTCGGTCTCCTCGCCGCCGCACCATTCGAGCACCAGCGCCCTGGTGACGCCGGCCAGGCAGCCGGACTCGAGCGTCGGGGTCAGCAGCCGGCCGTCGCGGACGATGAAGATGTTGGAGCCGGTGCCCTCGCACAGGTTGCCCGCGAGGTTGCCGAAGATGGCCTCGCCGCCGCCGCGCGCCTTGGCGTAGGCCAGGGCCTTGGCGTTGTCGCCGTAGGAGATGCTCTTGACGCCGGACAGGGCGCCGAGCTCGTTGCGCGGCCACGGGACGACGGTGACGTTCGCGGTGCCGGGGAACGGCTTCTGCTCGTCGACGATCACGACCGACGTGGTGCCCTGGTCACCGCGGTCGGAGCCGAGAGGGCCCGGGCCGCTGGTGTAGGTGACGCGGATGCGGCCGAGCGCCCAGGTGGGGGCGGCGGCCAGGCACTTGCCGATGCCGTCGGCGATGGCCTCGAGGTCGGGCGCGGGCAGGTCCATGCGCTGCGCCGACAGCGCGAGCCGGTCGAGGTGCCTGGTGAGGGCGAACGACTCGCCGTGCACGATCTTGATGGTCTCGAAGACTCCGTCGCCGACCATCAGCCCGTGGTCGAACACCGAGACGGTCGCGGCCGCGGGGTCGAGCAGCTCCCCGTTGACCCAGACAGGGATAGTCATCTATTTCCTCCTGAGGATGCCAGTGCGATGAGCCTGGACGCCTTCAGCTCGGTCTCGAGCCATTCACGCCGGGGATCGCTGCCCCAGGTTATGCCCGCGCCCGTGCCGAAGCGGATCTCGCCGCCGGAGATCCAGAATGTCCGGATGCCCACGGCCAGCGCCGCCCTGCGACGGTCGGCGTCGACCCAGCCCACTGCTCCACAGTATGGCCCGCGCGGCTCCGGTTCGAGCTCATTGATGATCCGCGACGCGGACGATTTGGGGGCGCCGGTCACCGAGCCGGGCGGGAACGTCGCCGCGAACAGCTCCGGCCAGCCCGCCCCCGGCGCGAGCCTGGCCCGTACGGTCGACACGAGGTGGACCAGCCCGGGATGCTCCTCGACGGCGCAGAGCGACGGCACCTCGACGGAGCCGACGGCGGCGACCCGGCCGAGGTCGTTGCGGACCAGGTCGACGATCATGACGTTCTCGGCGTAGTCCTTCTCCAGCAGGTCGTCGGCGGTCACGCCGGTGCCCTTGATCGGCCTGGACTCGACCAGGTCCCCGTCACGCGACAGGTACAGCTCGGGCGAGGCCGACACCACGCTCAGCCCGGGCACCTGGACGACGGCCGCGTAGGGGGCCGGGTTGCCGACGGCCAGGCGGGCGGCCAGGGCCAGCGGGTCGGCGTCGTGGGGCACCGGCGCGGTCAGGACGCGGCAGAGGTTCGCCTGGTAGACCTCGCCCTGCTCGATGTAGTCGCGGATGGCCTGGACACCGCGCTCGTAGGCGGCCTGATCGAGGGAGCTGTGCCACTGGTCGGAGGCGGGGCCGTGCCACGCGGTCCTGGGTGTGGGCAGGGGTGCCTGGCGTACGTGGTCGAACCGGGCGCACGTCACCTTGCCCTCGTAGCCGACCACGACCGCCCACCAGCCGTCGCCGTCGAGGGCGGCGAGGTCGGTCGTCAGGTCGCGCAGGCCGGTGGCGAGGAGGTCGCCTACGCGGGCGTAGCCGTCGTACACACCTGCCATTCTCCCAGCAATCGGACGAACTCCTGCGCGGCGGCCAGAGGCGCCTCGGGCAGGGCCGCGTAGACCTTCCGCGCGGGGGCCAGCCCGCGCAGGGGCCGCAACACCAGATTCGCCGGTACGGCCCGCGCCGCCAGCTCCGGCACCAGCGTCACCCCGAGCCCGGCGGCGACGAAGCCGAACTTCCCCGTCCATTCCGCCACCCGCAGCCCGCTACGCGGCGTGAACCCGGCGGCGGCGCAGGCGGTGACCAGCAGCGTCGGCTGCCCGCGCGGCGCGGCCTCGATCCACGTCTCGTCGGCCAGGTCGCGCAGGTCCACGTCGGGCTCCGCGGCCAGCCGGTGCGACTGCGGCAGCGCCACCAGCAGCCGGTCCTCGCGCAGCGGCACGATCCGGTCGCATTCGGCGGTCAGTCCCGCGGGGTAGTCGCTGATCACCGCGACGTCCAGCGCTCCGGCCCGCAGCCGCTCGATCAGCCGGTTCGTCAGCCCCTCGACCAGCCGCAGGCCGACGTTCGGCCGCCGCTCGGCGAACCGTTTGAGGGTCATGGGCACGAGATCGACGTTGGCCGTGGCGAACGCGCCGACCCGCAGCGTGCCGCCACTGCCGCCGTGGATCGCGGCCAGTTCCTCACTCGCGCGTTCGAGCCGGTCGAGCACGGCGATGGCGTGCCGGTGCAGCGAGACTCCGGCCGGTGTCAGGCGTACGCCCCTGGCCAGCCGCTCGAACAACGGCCCTCCGGTGGCCCGCTCAAGGGCGGCGACGCGCCGGGAGACCGCCGACTGGGTGTATCCGAGCAGCTCAGCGGCTGCGGTGAAGGAGCCGCTCCTGGCCACCTCGTCGAAGAGGATGAGCGCGCCGGTGTCGAAGGCATTCATGTCTGTCATGGCTGGTATGCAATCTAGTCGCTGGCGGAATGTCTCGCATCTCGCTTAACTGGGCGGGTGATTGCATTTATCGGACAGGGACGCATGGGCGTCCCGATGGCCCGGCGGCTCATCGAGGCCGAGCACACGATCGGGCACAAGGTGACGACATGGCGGCGCGGGACCGGGGTCACGGTCGCCGAGGCGGTGGCCGGCGCGGAGCTGGTCATCACGATGCTGCGCGACCCGGCCGCCGTGCGCGAGGTGCTGACGGCCGCGCTGCCGGGGCTGCGGCCCGACGCGACGGTGGTGGAGATGTCCACGATCGGCCCGGACGCGATCGGGGAGCTGCGCGCGCTGCTGCCCGCCTCCGTCAGGCTCGTGGACGCGCCCGTGCTGGGCAGCGTCGCGCCGGCGGCCGACGGCACGCTGACCGTGCTGGCGGGCGGCGACCTGGCGGGCCTGGGTGACGTGCTGTCGGTGTTCGGCACGGTACGCGAGTGCGGGCCGCTGGGGGCGGGCGCGGCGATGAAGATCGCCGTCATGAGCGCGCTCGTGCCGGCCCAGGTGCTGATCGCGGAGACGTACGCGTACGGCGAGGCGCACGGGGTGGACCGCGACGCGCTGGCCGACGTGCTGTCGGGCACTCCCCTGGGTGTCCTGGCCGAACGGCTGCGGACGCCCGCCCCCGAGACCCGCTACGCGCTCGGCCTGGCGGCCAAGGACCTGGCGCTGGCGGCCTGGCCGGACGCCACGCTCGCCGCCGCCGGGCGTAAGCGCCTGCAGGAGGCGGAGGCGGCCGGGCTCGGCGACCAGGACGTGACCGCGATCGCCGCGCACGTGGGCGGGCGGCCCGCGCACCGGGCCGTGCCGGTCAACCCCGCGACCGTTCCGGCCACGAACGGCTTCTACTCCCATGCCGTACGGGTCGGCGACATGCTGTACGTCTCCGGGCAGGCGGCCTTCGACTCGCGCGGGGAGGTGGTCGGGGCGGGGGACATGACGGTGCAGGCCGAGCACGTGTTCCAGTGCCTGGCTCGGATCCTCGCCGATCAGGGGGCGGGGTTCGAGGATGTGGTGTTCGTCCGGACGTACCTCACGAACATGGACGATCGTGTCGCGTACGGGCAGGTGCGCCGGAAGTACTTCCCGGGGACGCCGCCCGCGAGCACGACCGTGGAGGTGTCGAAGCTGTTCATGCCCGGGTTGCTGCTGGAGGTGGACGCGATCGTCGCGCTGCCGTAGCGCGGGCCGCCGTACGCGGCTCGCGCTACGCGCCGACGCCCGGGGCCGAGACCGCGGGCGTCGTACGGCGGGCGGAAATATCGCGAAAAATTACGCCAGGGGGCCGGTGACGGACTCGGCGGCGGTGACCACGCCGCCCTCGGCGACCAGGTGGACGGCGGACTCGATCTCCGGGGCCAGGAAGCGGTCGGGGCCGGGGCCGGGGACGGTCTCGCGCAGCGCCCGCACCACCGCGCCGGTGGCGGGGGCGGGCTCCAGCGGGGCGCGCAGGTCGAGGGCGCGGGCGGCGGTGAGCACCTCGACGGCCAGCACCCTGGTGAGGCCGTCGACCGACTTACGCAGCTTGCGGGCCGCCGACCAGCCCATCGAGACGTGGTCCTCCTGCATGGCCGAGCTGGGGATCGAGTCCACGCTGGCGGGTACGGCCAGCCGCTTGAGCTCGGAGACGATGGCCGCCTGGGTGTACTGGGCGATCATGTGGCCGGAGTCGACGCCGGGATCGTCGGCCAGGAACGCCGGCAGGCCATGGTTGCGCGCCACGTCCAGGAAGCGGTCGGTGCGGCGTTCGGACATCGAGGCCAGGTCGGCGGCGACGATGGCCAGGAAGTCCAGCACGTAGGCGACGGGGGCGCCGTGGAAGTTGCCGTTGGACTCGACGCGGCCGTCGGAGAGCACGGCGGGGTTGTCCACGGCACTGGCCAGCTCCCAGGTGGCCACGTTCGCGGCGTGGCTGATCGTGTCGCGGGCGGCTCCGGCCACCTGGGGAGCGCAGCGCAAAGAGTAGGCGTCCTGGACGCGGGTGCACGCGGTCGGGTCGCGGTGGCTCGCCATGATGCCCGAGCTATCCAGAATTTTCGTCATATTGGCGGCGGAGAGGGCCTGGCCCGGCTGCGGCCGGAGCGCCTGCAGCTCGGGGGCGAAGACGCGGTCGGTGCCCAGCAGCGCCTCGACGCTCATCGCGGCGCTCACGTCGGCGGTCCTGACCAGCCTGGTCAGGTCGTCGATGGCCAGGATGAGCATGCCGAGCATGCCGTCCGTGCCGTTGATGAGCGCGAGTCCCTCCTTCGCGGCGAGCTCGACGGGCTCGATGCCCGCCTGCTTGAGCGCCTCCTCCGCTGCGGTGACATTTCCGTACTTGTCCCGTACTACGCCCTCACCCATGAGCGTGAGCGCCACGTGCGCCAGCGGCGCCAGGTCGCCCGAGCAGCCGAGGCTGCCGAACTCGTGCACGACCGGCGTGATGCCCTCGCTGAGAAGCGCGGCCAGCGTCTTCGCGGTGGTCGGCCGGATGCCGGTGTGACCCGTGGCGAGGGTGTGCAGCCGCAGCAGCATGAGCGCGCGCACCACCTCGGTCTCGACCTCGGGGCCGTTGCCCGCGGCGTGACTGCGTACCAGCGAGCGCTGGAGCTGGGCGCGCAGCGCCGGGTCGATGTGCCGCGTGGCCAGCGCCCCGAACCCGGTCGAGATCCCGTAGGAGGGCACCGGGCTCTCGGCCAGCTCGTCGACGCGCTGACGGGCCGCGGAGATCGCGGCCATGGCGTCGTCGGTGAGCCGCACGGCGGCGCCGTGACGGGCCACCCTGATGACGTCGTCGAAGGTGAGGGGTTCGGGACCGACGTTCACGACTCCGTTGTCGCCCATGATGTGACTCTCTCGCTTAGGTAACCGGCGTATGCGATGTTAGCTCCTTACCGGAGAACAGCGCGGTCAGCCCCTCCTTGCCTTCGTCGGTCAGCACCACCGCCCGGGGAATCGTCCCCTGCCGGTACCACCCGCGCTCCAGCAGCACGCCGGTCACCGCCGCGCCGAGAGCCCCGCCGAGATGGGCCCGGCGCTCGGTCCAGTCGAGGCATTCTGGGGCGAACCGGCGCCTGGCCTTCCGCACCCCCGCCACGTCCACCCCGAGCCGGCCCAGCAGCCGCTCGCCCTTGTCCGTGACCTCCTGGTTCACCAGGAATCCGCCCTGGACCAGCTGGTCGAGCAGCGCCACCCCGGCCCGTCCGGCCAGGTGGTCGTAGCAGGTACGCGCCTCCTCCAGCAGTCTGGCCTGGCGCGACTGGCGCAGGGAGCGGATCGGCGGCCGGGCGCTCACCCTGGCCAGCACCTCCAGCACCTCGGCGACCTCGTGCCCGGCCAGGCGGTAGTAGCGGTGGCGGCCCTGGCGTACGACATCGACGAGGCGGCCGTCGAGCAGCCGGGACAGATGCGCGCTCGCGGTGGCGGCGCTCACACCGGAGAGCCTGGCGAGCTCCCCTGCGGCCAGCGCGCGACCGCCCAGCAGGGCGGTGAGGATGGCCGCCCTGGTGGGATCGGCTATGAGCGCCGCGACGGGCGCGATGTCGGAGTCGTGCGCGATGTATTCGGCGGCCATACCTGACGCTAACCCACGAACGTTTCGCCGCCCGTCGAAGCATCGCCTCAGCGGGAGCTCTTGCTCTTCGCGGTGCCGCGGGCCAGTGCCAGCCCCAGCACGACCATGCCGAGGCCGAGGACGAAGTGCAGCCAGTTGTCGGCCGTGTTGACCGGCACGAAGTTGGCCGCGCTCGCCTGGTCGATGATCAAGCCGTAGAGCCACAGCAGCAGGTAGATCGCGCCACCGCAAATGAGGAAGTACCGGGCGCCCGACCAGGTGCGCGACAGCACGATGCCGGCGATGCCGTAGATCAGGTGGACGATGTTGTGCAGGATGGAGACCTGGAAGATGCCCAGCAGCATCGCGCCGGAGTGGTGGCCGATGAACACCATGGCGCGGTAGCCGGTGGTGATGCCGGGAATGAAGCCCAGCACGCCGGCCAGCAGGAACACCGCTCCTACGATGAGCGCCGCGACTTGCACGGCCGATCGTGCCGTCCCGGTGTGCGGGGTGTTCATGTTCGACATCCTCCCCCGGTAGATTCTGGTTTTTCTCCGGCTACCCTCGTTGATGTCACGGAATGCTCTGCGGGCGGCCAAATCTCTCTGGGCTCCCGGGTGGGCCTAACCATGGAGGTCCCGTTGGCAGCAGGAGACGGCGTCGCACTGGTGACCGGAGCGTCCCGCGGACTGGGCGCCGTGATCGCCCGCAGGCTGGGCGCCGACGGCCATACCGTGGCCGTCAACTACCATTCCGACCGCGAGAACGCCCAGCAGGTGGCCGCCGGCATCCGCGCCGCCGGTGGATCCGCCGAGGCGTTCGCCGGCGACGTCACCGACGAGAGCGCGACGGCCGAACTGGTCGCCCAGGTCACCGACCGGCTGGGCCCCGTGGCGGTGCTGGTGCTCAACGCGACCGGCCCGCAACCGAAGGTCGCGTTCGAGGATCTCACCTGGCAGACGCACCTCGACCAGCTCCACTTCTTCGTCAAGAGCCCCACGCTGCTCCTGCAGGCGGCGCTGCCGGGCATGAAGGCGCGGGGCGGTGGCCGCGTGATCCAGATCGGCTCGGACATCGTGGACCGCGCCCTGCCCGGCATGTCCGCCTACATCGCCGCGAAAGCCGCCCAGCACGAGCTCACCCGGGCATGGGCCCGCGAGCTGGGCCCGTACGGCGTCACGGTGAACCTCGTCGCGCCCGGCTTCATCCCCGTCGAACGGCACGCCGACATCGGCGCGGAGGAGCTCGCGACCTACCGGGCGCACGTCCCGCTCGGCCGGATGGGCACGCCGGACGACGTGGCGGGCGCGGTGTCCTTCCTGGCCTCGGACGCGGCGGCGTTCGTCACCGGCGAACGCATCACCGTCAACGGCGGCCACACCATCGGCTGACCGCGCGGCGGCTCCACCGTCGCGACCTCAACAGGGCGACCACACTTAGACACCCGCCCAACCATTACTCGGCCACGATCGACCACATGACGAACAACGACCACATGACGGACAACCCCGCACTGCTCGTCGCCGCAGCGGTCGACCGCTGTCTCACCCTCGCCGAAACCTGGCTCGCCTGGGACGGCACCCCCATCGTCACCGACGGCGCGAACCTGTGGACCCCGGCCAAAGCCGTACGCCGCGTCCAGGACCACCTCATCGACCACCTCGCCGAAGTCGAGGCCCTCCTGGCGGGCGCCACCCCGCAGGAGGAGCACTGGCACGGCCGGATGGTGACGCTGGACGCCGACTGGGCCCGCTTCACCGAACTCGACCTGGCCGAGGCCCGCGCCCGCTGGACCCGCCTGGGTCAGTCGTACGTGAACCGCTACGCCACGGCCCCGGACGCCTGGGATCTGCCCCGCACCCCCAACTGGACCCTGCGCGAGATCGCCGAGCACGTGGCCGGGATCACCTGGTACGCCGAACAGGTGGGAACGCTCCGGTTTGGGGACTCGGCCAGGATTCGCTAGAGTTCTCTCGTCGCCGCACACCAGCGGAGACGACGCGGAAGTGGCTCAGTGGTAGAGCATCACCTTGCCAAGGTGAGGGTCGCGGGTTCGAATCCCGTCTTCCGCTCGGAGCTTCCGGCTCGGTGGAGTGGCCGAGAGGCGAGGCAACGGCCTGCAAAGCCGTCTACACGGGTTCAAATCCCGTCTCCACCTCCAAGGACGATTAGCTCAGCGGGAGAGCGCTTCCCTGACACGGAAGAGGTCACTGGTTCAATCCCAGTATCGTCCACCACGCTGTCACAGCCCCAGCTCACGGCACATGCCGGGAGTCTGGGGCTTTTCACTGTTCGCGCCCTCGGGGTGATCGGACTCCGAGGCGCGGTCAGGCCTGGCCGGGTGCGCAGGCGGTTTCGTGCGGCCGTCCGTCCTCGACTCTCGCGATCGGTTCGCCGACGAGATCTCGCAACGCGCCCTTCAGAGCGGTCCGCAGCGAGGGGGCGAGGTCGGCCAGGAGCCGGTCCTCGATCGCCTCGATGTCGCCGCGGGCGGCCTTGAGGGCGCGGCTCCCTTCAGGGGTGACCTCGATGATGCGCGCCCTGCGGTCGGCGGGGTCCGGACGACGCCGCACCAGGCCGGCGCCCTCCAGCTCGTCGAGGATCAGCACCAGCTTGCTCTTGTCGACCGAGACGGCCTGGGCGAGGACGAGCTGGGTGCGGGCGGGGACTTCGACGATCGCCATCAACACCGTGTAGCCCCACAGCGTCATGCCGTGCTCGCGCACGGCCGCGGTCTCGGCCGTGGCCAGACCTTGCTTCAGCCGCGCGAACAGCCAGTGCAGGTCCTGGTGCAACCAGCTGCCGGGTGCGCCGTCGGGGTCGGGAGAGATGGCCATGGCAGCATGATAGCAAGCCAAGATGTTCTTGACTCACAACTATCTTGCTCTATATTGATTGTGAATCCAGATCATCTTGAATGTGAGGCAAATCTTGTGACGCATCTTCTGCACCTGGACGCCAGCGGACGCGGCGACTCCTTCTCGCGCAGGCTCGGCAGGACCTTCGTGACCGACTGGCGGGCCGCCCATCCCGAGGGGATCTACACCTACCGCGACCTGGTGACGGACCCGGTGCCGCCCATCGACGAGGACCGCGTCCGGCTCGCCACCCAGTCATCCGTGAACGGGGTGCGCGACATCGAGGCCATGGACGAGGTCGCCGCCGGCGCCCCCGAGCTGGCCAGCAGCTGGGCGGCCACCCGCCCGCTGGTGGAGCAGCTGCTCGCGGCCGACGTCCTGCTCCTGGGCGTACCTATGTACAACTTCACGGTGCCCGCCGCGCTCAAGGCCTGGATCGACCGCGTGACCCTGCCCTGGCTGCCGCTCAAGGGAAAGTCGGCCGTGGTGCTCAGCGCGCGCGGCGGGGGCTACGGGCCGGGCACGCCCCGCGAGCGGTTCGACTTCCAGGAGCCCTACCTGCGCGCCTACTTCTCCGTGCTCGGGTTGGACGACGTGGAGTTCGTCCATACCGAGCTCACCCACGCCACGGTCATGCCTTTCCTCGCACAGTTCCGCGAGCAGCACGAGGCCTCCCACAAAGCTGCGCTCGACGCGGTGCGCACCCTGGCGACCCGGGTGCGCGCCGAGACACCGTCCTGACCCTCCATCCGATCAGCGAAGACGAAGAGGACAACCATGAACACGGATCTCACCGGCCGCGTGGTCCTGATCACCGGCGCGTCGACCGGGATCGGCGCCGCGACCGCCCGCGCCTACGGGCGCGAAGGCGCCCGGGTGGCGATCACCTATCGCGACCACCGGGACAGCGCGGAGAAGGTGGCCGCCGATGTCGAGGCCGCCGGCGGGCAGGCGTACGTCGTCCGGCTCGACCTTGAGGACCTGACGACCGTCGACCACGCCGTCGCGAGCGTCGTCGAACGCTGGGGCGGGATCGACGTCCTCGTCGCCAACGCCGTGCGCTGGGGCGGCGACGGTCCGCCCGACCCGAGCCTGCGGTTCGAGGACGTGTCACTGCAGGAGTGGGACGCGATGATCAGCGCCAACCTGATCGGGACGGCGGCCTCGGTCCGCGCCGTCCTGCCGAGCATGCGCGCCAGGGGCTGGGGCCGCATCGTGCTGATCTCCTCGAGCGTCGCGGAAGAGGGCCTGCCCGGGCCCGGCCCCTATGGGACCGCCAAATCCGGCCTGTACGGCCTCGCCCGCAGCCTGGCCTGGAACGGCGGCCGGGACGGGATCCTGGTCAACGTCGTGGCACCCGGCTTCACCCTCACCGACAGCCGCCCCGACATCCCGGCGTTCGTCACCGACGCCCTCGCCGCCGCCACCCCCACGCACCGGCTCTCCCACTCCGACGACGTGGCCAACCTCATCGTCTTCCTGGGCTCGGGAGCCAACGGCAACCTCACCGGTGAGGTGATCCGGGACGGCTCCGCCGCCGCCCGCGCACCGCATATCGGCGGATAGCAGGCCGAACCCCGCTTCCCGTCCGACCATGCGAGCGGGAAGCGGGCATGCCGGCTCCTTCAGTGGAGAGGTCGCTGATTTGCCCCATCTTGGCGGTGCATGACCGTTTATCAGCAGAAGTTTGACCGATCGCTTCATATCCTCAATGGAATGGAGAAGCTGACAAGGATCGCAGGGTCGGTTGCGCTCACCGCCCTCGCCTTGGCTGCCTCCGCCGCTGCCGGCCTGGGCGGCACCGCGATATTGACCCGCGACGACGTGCCGCAGAGCCCGCCGATCACGGCGTCCATCTCCGGCTCGGGCTCGAGCGCGCAGCAGGGCGCGATGGACGCCTGGCGTGCCGAGTTCCACTGGATCCACCCCGACCTGCGGGTGGACTACCGGGCCAACGGGTCCGGGGCCGGCATCCGCGACTTCATCGCGGGCGCCACGGCGTTCGCCGGCTCAGATGTCGCGATGCAACCCCACGAACAGGCACTGGCCGACAGGCGCTGCGGCAGCCGCGCGGTGCATCTGCCCATGGTGGTCGGCCCGATCGCGCTGGCCTACAACCTGCCGTCCACGCCGGAGCTGAGGCTCTCGCCCACCACCCTGACCGGCATCTTCAGCGGGCGGATCACCCGCTGGGACGACTCGGAGATCGCCGCCGACAACCGTGGCGGTCGCCTGCCGAACACCGCCATCCGGCTCTTCCACCGCTCCGACGAGTCGGGCACGACCCACAACTTCACCACCTATCTCAAGGCGGCGGGCCGCTGGCCGTACCAGCCGTCCAGGAAGTGGGCCGGTCCCGGGCAGGGGGTCGCCGGCTCCTCCGGAATCACCGAGGCCGTCCAGCGCACCACGGGTGCCATCGGGTACGTGGAGTACGGGTTCGCCAGCAATGCCGGCCTGCGCACCGCCAAGGTACGCAACGCCGCCGGCCAGTTCGTCACGCTCTCGCCCCAGGGTGCCACCAATGCCCTGGAAGGCGCCCGGATCGTCGGCGAGAATGATGATCTGGTGGTTAAGTTCGACTATCTGACGAAAAGCAAGGATGTCTACCCCATCATCCTGATCACCTATGAGATCGTCTGCTCCAAGAGCTCCGACCCGCTGGTGCGCACCTTCCTGCGGTACACCGCGGGCGACAGCGGCCAGTCCTACCTCTCCCTGTACGGCTACGCCCCGCTGCCGCGCGATCTCCTCGCCAAGGTACGTGCCCTGCTCGGCGTCCCGAGCTGAGTGAACGCCACGCCAGAGATACCCGTCCAAGCGAAGGGACGCCGACGATGCGGACGACCGGTCCTGAAACGATCATCGCCTCCCATGCCAAGCCGGGTGAGTCCGTACGGACGGCGTTCACCGCCTACGTCAACGCCGGACTACGACGACGCGTCATAGGTGCGACCGACCGCAGACTGATCGTGGTCCGCAGCGGCTATTTCTCCTTGTCCGACAAGGGACTGTTATGGGCGGACCCCATCGACCAGGTAGCCCTGTACGGCTCCTACACCGTGTGGCGCAATTCCGGCCTCAACACCGGCAACGCCTACGTCCGCATCCGGCGCGCGGACGGCAGCACGGTGACCTTCAACCCACGCGACAGCTTCATCGGCCAGACCGGCTCGGCCGAGGCCAACATCAAGAAGTTGTTCGCCCTGATCTCCGGCCGGGTCTGAGCGAGCGGGTTCGCGTCGCGTCGCGCCGGTCGTCGGCCGGCCAGCGGCCGGTCACCTTGCGGACGCCGTGTGCGCCGGCACGTTGAACGGCCGCTTTCACCAGGCCGAAGACGGCGCCCTGCAACATGGCGGACACCAGCACCTCCTGCCAGGTGTAGTCCGGGTCGTCGGCGTCAGGAGGCTCATCCTCCCACGCGATGATCTTCCACACCTGCTTGAACAGCATGCCGGCGATCAGCCCGCCCAGCATGCCGAACAGCAGCGGCAGTGGTTTGTACAGCAGGGTCATCACACCTCATCCCGTTTCTGCCTACCCTGCCCCGCAAAACCCGCAGCATGTACCCGCGACATTGATGAGATGCACTCATGTTTGGGTCTTGTTGCCGGGACCTAGGCGGCGGATGCTGACGGCAGGCCCCCCAGCCGTGCGAGGTGTCCATGATGCGCCGCCGATCCATCGCCGTCGTCCTCCTCCTGCTGACCGCCTCGCTGATCTCTCCGGGGGGCAGATCGGCAGCGGCATCCGATGTTCGCGGCTTCGTCGACGCGCACAGTCACCTGTTCTCGTACGAGGCGTTCGGCGGCATGCTGCTGTGCGGCAAGCCGTTCGACCCCGCCGGCATCGCCCAGGCCCTGACGGACTGCCCTGATCACTACCCCCACGGCGAACTGGCCTGGTTCGAGAACTTCACCCGGACCGGCTCCCCCACCGGCACCCACGACCCGGTGGGCTGGCCCACGTTCCGCGACTGGCCGGCGCACGACTCGCTGACCCACCAGCAGGCGTACTACACGTGGGTGGAGCGGGCCTGGCGCGGCGGGCTCCGGATCATGGTCAACGACCTGGTGGCCAACCGCCAGCTATGCGCGATCTACCCGTTGAGGAAGAACTCCTGCGACGAGATGGCCACGCTCAGGCTGGAGGCGCAGCGGGCCACTGAGCTGCAGGACTACATCGACGCCCAGTACGGCGGGCCCGGACAGGGCTGGTTCAGGATCGTGCGCGACCCGGCCGAGGCCAGGCGGACGGTCGAGGCGGGCAAGCTCGCCGTTGTCCTGGGCGTCGAGACCTCCGAGCCGTTCGGCTGCCGCCAGATCCTCGGCATCCCGCAGTGCACCCGGGCGCAGATCGACCGCGGGCTGGACGAGATGCACGCGCTCGGCGTACGGAGCATGTTCGTCTGCCACAAGTACGACAACGCCCTGTGCGGGGTGCGCTTCGACTCCGGCACCCAGGGCGCCATCGTCAACCTGGGCAACCTGCTCAGCACCGGCTCCTTCTGGCAGGCGCGTACCTGCACCGGGCCTGAGCACGACAATCCCATCGATCCGGGCGGGGTGCTGCCCGACCAGCTCGCCGGGCTGCTGCCTCCTGGGGTCTCGCTGCCGGTCTATCCCCCCGCGCCGCACTGCAACACCAAGGGGCTGACCGCCCTGGGCGAGTACATGGTCCAGGGAATGATCCGCCGGGGCATGCTGGTGGAGGTCGACCACATGAGCGCGAAGGCCGCCGGTCGTACGCTCACCCTCCTCGAAGCGGCCGGCTACCCGGGCGTGATCTCCTCCCACAGCTGGGCGGATCCGAGCTACTTCGACCGGATCTACGCCCTTGGCGGGATGATCACCCAGTACGGGCACAACGCGCAGGACTTCGTCGCGGAGTGGCGCCGCACCCAGCCGCTCAGGCAGGCGCACCAGATCCCCGGCTACGGCTACGGCCTGGACGTCAACGGCCTGGGCAAGCTCCCCGGCCCCCGCGCCGGCAACTCCGCGAACCCGGTGACGTACCCCTTCACGTCCTTCGACGGGAGCGTGACCCTGGACCGGCTGCGCACCGGCGACCGGGTCTGGGACGTCAACACGGACGGCGTCGCCAACTACGGCCTGGTGCCCGACTGGATCGAGGACATGCGGATCCTCGCCGGTCCGGACATCGTCCGCGACCTGGCCGCGGGCGCCGAGTCCTACCTGCGTACGTGGGCGGCCGCCACCGCCCGGCGCGCCCCATAGCCGCACGCCGCCCGGCATCGAGGACTCTGCCAGGCGGACCAGGAGGTCGCGCGGTTCCTGCCGTGGGAGGCGAGAATCCCGTATGCCCCGGGACCTCGGGCTCTGCTGCCCGGGATCGGGGACGGCGACCGTGAGAGCGGCAACGACACAGTCACGTCCGCAGGAGACACCCCATGGACATCCGCACCGCCTCCCGCGTCGCAGGCGCAGTCTCGCTGATCATCGGATCGTTGGCCATCGCCATCCCGATCGAGATCACCGACGAGGACGCCCCGATCGCGGCCCAGCTCCAGGACTACGCGCAGCACCCCGCTCTCGCGATGCTGTCGAACCTCGTCCTCCTTCCCGTGATCTTGATGGTCCCCGCGGTGATCTATGCCGCCCGGCTGGCCCGCCGCGGTGCGCCGCGCCTGGCCTTCGTCGGTGGTGGGCTGTCGGCGCTCGGCTGGATCGCCGGCGCCATGAGCATCGGCGCGGGACAGATCGCGCTCTACCAGGGCTCCCAGCTCGCCGACCAGGCAGGCGCGGCGGCGCTGATCGACAGGATGAACGGCGATCCGGTGTACGGCACGCTCGTGGGCGCCTTCGTCCTCGGGCACGCGATCGGCATGATCGTTCTCGGCGTCGGGCTGTGGCGCTCGCGAGCGGTCGCGCCCTGGGCCGCCGCGTTGTTCGTCGCTTACCCGGTCGGGCACGTCGTCGGGCACGCGATCAGCCCGGTCGTCGACACGGTCTCCGGCGTGTTCCTGCTGGTCAGCGCCGTGGCCGTGGCAGCCGCAGTCCTGCGTACGCCGAACGAGCAGTGGGACCTGCCGGCGGGCAAGGCCGCGGCCGAGCCCGTGGCGGCCCAGACCCCGTGATCTCCGACCCGGATGCGACTTCCCCGCGACCCGCCGTTGGCCCACAATCGACGCTGATGGCTTCCAAGCTCAGACCCGTCGTATCGGTCATGGTGACGCTGGCCGTGCTCTTCGCTGCCGCCGGCGCGGCTCTGATCGGCACCGGCCGGCTGAGCTGGCTGTCGATCCTGATCTCGGTAACCGCGGTGGTGTACCTGGCGGTCGCCTTCGTCGCCGCGGCGATCCTGCGCACGCGGCCGCGCAGCCGTACCGGCTGGATCTTCCTCGTCTCGGGTACGGCGGCGCCGGTCGCGGCCGCGCTCACCGCCGCCGCCGACATCGGGGCGCACACCGGCAGGATCGACGCCGCCTCCTGGATCTACGTAGTGCAGACCCCGTTCAGCCTGCTCAGCGTCCCGGTGATGGCGACCTTCGGGATCCTGCTCTTCCCCGACCGCCGCCTGGACACGCGGCGCCGGCGGGTGCTCGGGCTGGTCTTCGCCGTCGATCTGCTCGTGCTACTGGTGTGGGCGCTGCTCACGCCGGACCCGGTGGCGGTGGCGGGGCTCTACAACCCCATCGCGGTGCCGGGCGCCGACGGGCTGGTGATCAGCATCCTGCTCTTCGGGCCGCTCAGCCTGCTGGCCTGCGTCTCGCTGTGGCGCTTCGCCCGGCGCGACACCGGCCCGTACGCACCCGCCCTGCGTACAGCGGCGCGGGTGTCGTTCGTCGTCCCCGCCTCCTACTTCGCGTGCGTGATCGCGGGATTCACCTCCGGAGACACGGCGCCCATCGCGGTCCTGGAGAACTGCGCGGCGATCGCGGTCGGAGCCGCGGCGTGGATCGGCATCGCCAGGCACGGGCTGTTCGACACCCGGGCGGTGCTCAACCGGGCGCTGGTGTACGGGTTCCTGAGCCTGGCGCTCGTCGCGGTCTACCTCGTCGCGGTCGTCTCGCTCGGCCTGGTCTTCGGCGGGCTGGTGCCGCAGGTCGTCGCCGCGGTCATGGCCGCCCTGGCCGTGCTGCCGCTGCGCGACCTGGTGCAACGCCGGATCAACCAGCTCGTCTACGGGCTCCGGGACGATCCGGCCGCCGCGTTCGCCCGGCTCGGCGACCGGCTGGACGCGGCCGGTGCGCCCGAGGACATCCTCCCGGCCGCCGTCCGTACGGTCGCCGAGGCCCTTCGCCTGCCGTACGTCGCGATCGAGGCGGGCGGCGAGGTGCTGTGCCGTCACGGCCGCGCGCTTCCCGGCCAGACGCAGGCGCTGCCGCTGCCTTTCGCCGGCGAGACGATCGGCCACCTGATGCTGCAGACCCGCAGCGGCGGCGACTTCTCGGCCGACGAGCGGCGGCTGCTGGCGGACCTGACCAAGCAGGTGGCCGTGGCGGCCCGCGCGGTCGTGCTGACCCAGGCGCTGCAGTCCTCGCGGCAGCGCCTGGTGACGACGCGCGAAGAGGAGAGGCGGCGGCTGCGCCGCGACCTGCACGACGGGCTCGGCCCCACGCTCGCCGGCATCGCCCTGGGCATCGACACAGTACGCCGGGCGACCCCGCCGGACGGGTCTCTCGCGGAGCTGCTGACCAGGCTCCGCGAAGCCACCGAATCGGCGGTCGACGACATCCGCCGCCTCGTCTACGACCTGCGGCCGCCGATCCTCGACGAGCTGGGCCTGGCCGGGGCCGTACGGGAACAGGCGGTACGGCTGGGTGTGGCGAGCATCGACGTTCCCGAGGCGCTCCCGTCGCTGCCCGCCGCGGTGGAGGTGGCGGCCTACCGCATCGCCGTCGAGGCCCTGACCAACGCGGTGCGCCACGCGCCGGGAACACCCGTGTCGGTCCAGCTCGCGGTGAACAGCCGCCTGGAGCTGTCGATCGCCGACGGCGGCGCCGGCCTGCCGGACGGATACCGCGCGGGCGTCGGCCTGAACTCCATGCGGGAGCGGGCCGCGGAGCTCGGCGGCGTGTGCGTGGTGCGCCGGCGTGACCCGTGCGGGACGCTCGTGCGCGCAGAGTTCCCGCTGTTCGAGGAGGCGCTGTGACGGTACGAGTCGTCGTGGCCGATGACCATCCGCTGTTCCGGGAGGGGCTGCGGTCCCTCATCTGCGACGCGGCCGAGACCGAGCTGGCCGGGGTGGCCGCCGATGGCAACGACGCCGTCGCCGTCACGCTCGAGCAGCGCCCCGACGTGGTCGTCATGGACCTGCGGATGCCGGGTCTCAACGGCGTCGACGCGACCCGCAGGATCGTCGCCGCGCTGCCCGACGTCGCCGTGCTGGTGCTGACAATGGTGGAGGAGGACGCCTCGATCTTCGCGGCGATGCGCGCCGGCGCCCGGGGTTACGTCCTCAAGGGCGCCGAACCCGAGACCATCCTGCGCTCGATCCTCGTGGTCGCGGCGGGAGAGGTGATCTTCGGTTCCGCGGTCGCGGCGCGCCTGACCCAGTTCTTCGCGGTCGGCGCCGACGCCACCGTGACGCCCTTCCCCAACCTCACCGGCCGCGAGCGCGACATCCTCGCGCTCATGGCGACGGGCGCGAACAACAGGACGATCGCGCTGCGCATCGGGGTGACCGAGAAGACCGTGCGCAACAACGTGTCGAACATCTTCGCCAAGCTGCACGTCGCGGACCGGGCGGCGGCCGTGGCGCGGGCGCGTGACGCCGGGCTGGGTTCGGTGCCACAGGACCGGCCTGGAAGGTGAGACGTGGGGCAGCCGCGGGCACGACCACGCGATCTCCCGGCCGGATGCGGGTGACCTGGCTTCCTACCTCCCCGGCGACGCCGATGGGCTCGTGGCCATGGTGCGCCTGCCGTGCCAGGTGACCGCCTTCATCGTCTTCTCCTCGATCGCGTGAACCATCCGCATTCCCCACGCGGGCGCGTCAAACGGCCCGAGCTCGCGCCCTTGGCCGCACAGGCGCTCGCCCCGAAACGCCCTGATCTGGACTGATAGCGGCTCTGGTAGTTGGCCGGCCACGCCGCGGCTGTCAGGCGCGTCGGCATGGGCCGGACAGGAACCGCTCGGTTCCTGCCGTGTGAGCCGAGAATCCCGCATGCGCCGGGACTTCCGGCTCTGCTGCCCGGGATCGGAGACGGCGAGTGTGAGAGCGGCAACAACACCGTCACGTCCGCAGGAGACACCCCATTGGACATCCGCACCGCCTCCCGCGTCGCAGGCGCAGTCTCGCGGATCGTCGGCCATCGCCACCCCGCGCCCACGGCGCCGACGTGCTGCAGGCCACCTGCTCCGATCGCTCCAACCAGATCTGGCGCCTGCGAACCTCGCCATCCTGAGCTCGGTCGGTCGAGGAAACCCGCTCCAGGAACGTCGGAAGCGCTTTGAGCAGGGGCGGAAGCAGGTCGCCCGCCTTCCAGGCGCTCTATGTGATCACGCACACACCACACATTGGAGGAGAACCATGAAGACATGGGTCAAGGCATCGGGGATGGCCGCCGCCGGCTTCCTGGCGGTGACGGCGATCGGCGCGTCGCCCGCCGGGGCGTCGAGAGCGGGGTCATCGCCTGACACCTGCAGGACCGGGTACGTCTGGCGCGGCGCCCAGAACAGCGACCACGTGTGCGTCACCCCAGCTGCTCGCGACCGCACCGCCCGCGAGAACGCCACGGGTGTCTGGCACGCCTGCACCCAGGGCTTCGTCTGGCGTGAGGCCTACCGGGGCGACTTCAGGTGCGTCGTGCCGAGCTCGCGGACCCAGGCGCGCCTGGACAACGAGGTCGCGCCGTACCGGCTGGCCTGGGTGATCATGACGAGGACCCGGCACGATCCGGATTCGACGAGCTGCGACGGCGGCTCCTGCTCCACCACGAACGAGTCGACGTACTACACGGCCGGCGTCCGGGGCTACTACCTCGCCCCCGGCGCGCGGGTCAGCGTCAAGATCGTGGCCGACGGGGCGACCGTCTGGAGCAAGATTGCGTACGCAGGGGCGGGCAAGGACCCTGGAGGCAACTACAGTCTCGACACCGGCAACGTGCTGTGCGGCGGGGGTACGTTCGCCAAGCCGTACAACGCCTACGTCCAGGTACGCGAGAACGACGGCCCCTGGTCACCACGCGTCCCCATCTCCTATCGCAAGTGCAACAACCTCTGAACCCACCGCCCGACGGCGTTTACCACTGTCAATGGCCACTTGGTGCGCCCCGCTCACACCACCGAATCCCTCCACCACGGCACGCGCCCACCATCACGCTGCGGCGAGCTCGCCGAGGACGGCCTGGTCGTGGAGGTGTCGCGGCACGACGCTAGCCACGGTCGTACCGCGACACCACCACCCGGGAGTCACAGGTGCGCGACGCGACGAGCCGCAGTTTGATCCGGTCCTCGCGGGGGACGAACAGCGGCTTGCCGCCGCCCAGCACGACCGGGTGCACCGCGACGTGGTACTCGTCGATCAGGCCGTGGTCGGTGAGGGCGGCGGCCAGGCGGGAGCCGCCGGTCAGCAGCAGGTCCTTGCCGGGCTGCCGCTTGAGCTCGGAGACCTCGGCGGCGAGGTTGTCGCCGATGATCCTGGCGGCCCAGCCGTCCTCCTTCAGCGTGGTCGAGAAGACGATCTTCGGAGTCTCCCGCCAGAGGGGTGCGAACTTCAGGACGTGCGGGTGGTCCGAGAGCGACTCCGCGTTCGGCCAGAAGCTCGCCATCCCCTCCCACACGCCGCGCCCGTACAGGAAGGTGTCGGCCCTGTCGCTGAGCGCCTCGGAGTAGGCCGACAGTTCGTCACCCATCTCCGGCCAGTCGAACTCGCCCTGCGGCCCGTCGATGTGCCCGTCGATCGAGGTGTGCACCCAGTGAATGATCTTGCGCATGCCCGGCTCCTCGGTTCAGCGTTTTTCGCTTTCGAGGAAGGGTCGGAGCCGCGCACCCGTTCTTGACGTCCGGCCGGCCGGAGACTCAGGGCATTTTGTATTCCGCCGCCTTGCCGCAGTAGCTGATCCCGATCGGCGAGCTGCTGAACCGGCACACCTGGACGACCACGCGATCGATGGCGGTGACTCCCGCCGGATCCGACAGCGTGAAGGAGAGCGGGACCTGGGCGTCGTCCGCCTTGGCGGTCTCCGAGTCGACGAGGGCGGTGCCGTTGTAGGCGTTGAAGACGGCGGTGGAGTACATGCCGTCCCGGGTGCAGGGCGAGAGGTTGGCGTCGTCGGACAGGTAACCGTCGACCTTGACGGTCGGCCGGATCACGGGCCCCGTCAGCCAGTCCAGCGTCCCCGCGGTGCTGCCGCGAAGGCACGAGTCGCCGGAGTCGGCATAGAACTGCACCGCCGCCTGGGCCGACGCCACGGGCTGGACCGCCAGCAGACCGGCGGTGAACACGGCGCCCAGCGTCAGGAGAACAGATAAGCGCATGAAATTTGACCTTCCCTGTTGATGGTGGATCCGGGCCTTCATCGTGAACGACGGACCTGCGGTGCGCCACCCGCCCAGCCGGAGATCACCTCGGCGACCTCTTGACAGGTGGCCTGGCCAGTGGAAGTCTGCGTCCAAGAAATTGGTCAGGCCACCTGGCAACTTCTCCGATCTGGGGGATACGTGACGGCAGCCATACCCATGCGCGACTCGCTGGGCGAAGTGCTGGTTCCAGCGGACGCTCTGTACGGGGCGCACACGGCCCGCGCGGCGGAGAACTTCGCGATACCCGGCCCCCGGTTGTGCGATCACCCCGAGCTGGTCCACGCGGTGGTGCACGTCAAGATCGCCGCGGCCCGCGCCAACGCCGAGCTGGGGGTAGTGGATCAGGCCGTCGCGGACGCGATCGTCGCGGCCGGGGTGGAGGTGCTGGCCGGGCGGCACGACCGGCACTTCATCCTCCCCGTCCTGCAAGGCGGGGGTGGCACCTCGACGCACATGAACGTCAACGAGGTCCTGGCGCGCCGGGCGAGCCAGATCCTGCAGAACGCCGAGATCCACCCCAACGACCACGTGAACCGGGGCCAGTCCACCAACGACGTCATGCCGACGGCCATCGGGATCGCGGTCCACCCGGCCGCCATGGACGCGGTGGACGCGCTGAACCGGCTGCGGGAGGCGCTGCTCGCCAAGGCCCACGAGTACGACACGCTCCAGCACCTGGGCCGTACCTGCCTGCAGGACGCGGTGCCGCTCCCGGTGAGCGCGGTGCACCGGTCCCAGGCGTACGGCATCGGCCAGGCGGTGGAGAATCTCGCCCTGACCGCGGAGCGGCTCCTCGCGGTCCCGCTGGGCGGCACGGCGGTGGGCACGGGGCTCGGCGCCGAGGACGGCTTCGCGGACCTGGCGGTACGGAACCTGGCCGCGGCCCTGGGAAAGCCGGTGCGCCGCGCGGAGGACCCGTACTACGGGCTGGCGTCGCTGGAGTCGCTGGCGGCCGTGACCGAGGCGATGAGCCGGGCCGGCCGGGTCGTCGCCCGAGTCGCCACCGACCTGCGGCTCCTGGCCTCCGGGCCGGACGGCGGCATCGGCGAGGTGATCCTGCCCAGCATGCAGGCGGGTAGTTCGATCATGCCGGGCAAGATCAATCCGGTCATCCCGGAGCTGGCGATGCAGACCGCCTTCCAACTGGCCGGCGCGGCGACGACGGCCCATCTGGCCGTCAGCGCGGGAGAGCTGGAGGTCTCGGCGATGGCCCCGGTGGTCACCCTGAACCTGCTGACCGGATTACCAGCGCTCAGCGCCGCCACGCGGATCTTCGCCGACCGCTGCGTCGCCGGTCTGTCCTGGAACGAGACGGCGGTCGCGCGTAACCTCCACGGCTCGCTCGCCCCCGCCGTGACCTCCGCCACCACCAACGGCTACGAGGCGGCCGCGCGAGACGCGTACGCGCACAGAGAGGCAACCGACCAGTGACCACCCCCACCGCGGCGCCACCGCTCGCGCCGCTCATCACCGACCCGCTCTTCGACGGGGTCACCGACCCGGTCCTGGTGCGCGACCCCGCCACGTCCACGTGGTGGTGCGTCTTCGCCCACCGCCGCGCCAACGTCCGCCTGTCCGGCCCCGCCTCCATCGGCAGGTGCCACGGGACGCCGCTCGGGCTCGCGTCCTCCGACGACCACGGCGCGAGCTGGCTCTACCGGGGAACCCTCGACCTGCCCATCGAGCCCGGGCACAACACCTTCTGGGGTCCGGCGGTCGTCGCATCGGACGACGGCACGTATCACCTGTTCACCACGTTCATCCGGGGTGTGCCCGACGACCCGGCATGGGACACCCACGGCCGCCCCAGCCCGTGGCTGCGCCGGATCCACCATCTGAGCAGCACCGACCTGTGGACCTGGCGGCATCACGGGCGGCTGGATCTCGGCACCGACCACGCCGTGGACCCGTGCGTGGCACGTACCCCCGACGGGCTGTGGACCCTGTGGTTCAAGGACGAGGCGGCGGGCGGGGCCCTGCGTTCGGTCAGCAGCCGCCTGCTGGCGCCCGCGTCGTGGTCCGCCCCGGTGACCGTGCTGCCGCAGTGGCACGAGAGCCCGGTGGTGTTCCGGCTCGGCGGCTTCTGGTGGCTGGTTGCGGAGTCGCGGGCCGGCCTGACGTCATACCGGTCGGATGACGCGCTGACCTGGGAGGAGAGCGGCGCGTTCGTCGCGACCTCGGGCAGCCGGTTGGGGGATGGCGGGCCGGTCCGGTCCCCCGACGTGATCCCGGTCGGCGACTCGACCGCCTACCTCGTCTACTACACCCAGTCGGGACACGACAGCTTCGGCGACCAGGTCCCGACCTCCTCCCAGTCGTCCGTCGCCCAGGCGGCTCTCGTACGCGTCGAGGACGGGCGGCTGAGCTGCGACCGCGACGCCCCCTTCGACTTCAGACTCCCCTGAGTCCCGATCACCGACCATGACGTGCGCACGAGCGCCGGTGCGCAACGCGAACGGCGCAGGAGCCTGTCTGCTTCAAGTCCCACACCCCCCAAGGAGTAAGCACCATGTCCCACAAGCGTAGGTGTCGTTCCCTGTCCTTCCTCACAGCCGCCGGCCTGCTGGCCCTGACCGCCTGCGGCGCCCCCACCGGCGGCTCACCGGCCACCGGCGGCGCCTCGGCCACCGGATCATCTCCGGCCGCCCCGCCGAAGATCCCGGCGGTGCCCGAGGTCCAGGCGCTCGTCCCCGACAAGTACAAGTCCAGCGGCGAGCTGGTCTTCGCGACCAATGCCCCCTATGCACCGCTTGAGTTCTTCAAGGACGACAACAAGACCCTCACCGGCTTCGACATCGACCTCGGGACCGCGATCGCCGCGACCATGGGCCTGAAGGCCCGCTGGGAGAACATCTCCTTCGACTCGATCATCCCGGGGCTCCAGGCGGCCAAGTACGACGTCGGCATGGCGGGCTTCAGCGTCGAGCACGAACGGCTGGACGCGATGGACTTCGTCTCCTACTACCTGTCCGGCGGCGGATTCCTCATCAAGAAGGGTTCGGGCATCGAGGTCAACGCCTTCGACCAGCTCTGCGGCTACCGCGTGGCGGTCCAGAAGGGCGTCAGCCAGGTCGACGCGGTCACCGAGGCCAGCGCCACCTGCACCAAGAACGGCAAGAAACCCGTCACGGTCCTGCAGATCCCCGACCAGAACGTCGTGGTGCTCACCCTGCAGTCCGGCCGGGCCGACATCGCGGTCGGAGACAAGCCCCAGGTCGAATACGCCGCGGCTCACTCCGGCAACGCGATGTGCGTGATCAGTACGTACCAGACCAGCCACAGCATCGCCGGCATCGCGGTCCCCAAGGGCAACACCCCGCTGCTCAAGGCCCTGCAGGCCAGCATCAACTCCCTGATCAAATCCGGCGGTTACGCCGAGATCGCCAAGACCTGGGGCACGGGTGTCGCCGTCGAGGGGGCCACGCTGAGCGCGGACTACGAGAAGGTCTCGGCTCCCTGGGGCGTGGGACCGGACGGGACGGTGATCGAGTCCAAGATCTTCACCGATCCCGACGAGATCAAGGCCGGCCACACGTACTACTTCCAGCCGGTGATGAAGGGCTGCGCCTAGACCATGGCGTACCCATCAGATCGCCCCGACCTCACCATCAAGGCGGTCCCGCAACGGCACCCCTTCCGCTGGCTGGCGGCGGGACTGACCGCGATCCTGCTCGTCGGCGTCGTGTCCTCCGCCTTCACCAACCCCCGCTACCAGTGGGACGTGGTGGCGCGGTGGCTGACGGACGGGACCATCATCTCCGGCCTGCTGCTGACGCTCCAGCTCACCTGCGTGTCCATGGTGATCGGCGTCCTGATGGGCATCGTCCTCGCCGTGATGAAGGGGTCGAGGAACAAGCTGCTGTCCGCCACCTCGAGCGGCTACATCTGGTTCTTCCGCGGCACTCCGCTCCTGGTCCAGCTGGTCTTCTGGTTCAACATCAGCGCGCTGTACCCGAGGATCGCCGTGGGCCTTCCGTTCGGCGGCCCGGATCTGCTCTCCCTGGACGCCAACCAGGTCATCACCCCGATGACGGCGGCCATCCTGGGGCTGGCCCTCAACGAGGCGGCGTACATGGCGGAGATCGTCCGGGCCGGGATCCTGTCCGTGCCGCCCGGCCAGATCCAGGCGGCCAACGCGCTGGGCATGACCGGGCTGCAGACCACCCGGAAGATCGTCCTTCCCCAGGCGATGCGGGTCATCATCCCGCCGACCGGCAACCAGACGATCTCCATGCTCAAGACCAGCTCCCTGGTCAGCGTGCTGGCCATCCCGGACCTGCTCTACAGCGCCCAGATCGTCTATTCGCGAACCTTCCAGACCATCCCCCTGCTGATCGTGGCCAGTCTGTGGTACCTGCTCGTGACCTCCCTGCTCACCGTCGCGCAGAGTTTCGTCGAGCGGCACTTCTCGCCCGACGCCGACCGCCCGGACCGGCGCTTCCGCCGGTCGCGGCCTCGCCAGGAGGGACTGACATGACCGGGGAACCGCTGCTGCGGGCCGAGCGCGTACGCAAGAGCTACGGTCGTCACCAGGTGCTCAAGGGCATCGACCTGGAGGTCCGTCGCGGAGAGGTCATGTGCGTCATCGGCCCGTCGGGGTCGGGGAAGAGCACCTTCCTGCGGTGCGTCAACCACCTGGAGCGCATCCAGTCCGGCCGGATCTGGGTCGACGGCGAACTGATCGGCTACCGCCAGTCGGGAGACCGGCTGCACGATTTGTCCGCCCGCGAGCTCAGCCGCCAGCGGGCCGAGATCGGCATGGTGTTCCAGGACTTCAACCTCTTCTCCCACTACACCGCGGTGGAGAACGTGATGGCCGGCCCCGTCATGGTGCGGGGAGAGCCGCGGGAGTCCGCCCGCGACCGGGCGGTGGAGCTGCTGCGCCGGGTCGGCCTCGGCGACAAGCTCGACGCCTACCCACGCAGGCTGTCGGGAGGCCAGCAGCAACGCGTCGCCATCGCCCGCGCCCTGTCCATGCGACCCAAACTCATGCTGTTCGACGAGCCCACCTCGGCCCTGGACCCCGAACTGGTCGGCGAGGTCCTCGACGTCATGCGCGACCTGGCGAGCGAAGGCCTGACCATGATCATCGTCACGCACGAGATCGGCTTCGCCCGCGAAGTGGGCGACACCCTGGTCTTCATGGACGACGGCGTGGTCGTCGAATCCGGGGCGCCCGCGCAGGTCATCGGCAATCCCGTGCACGACAGGACCAAGGCGTTCCTGTCCAAAGTGCTCTAGCACCACCAGGAGTCCTCCCTCATGACCATCCGCAACACCTACGACATAGCAGTGCTCGGGCTCGGCGCCATGGGCTCCATGGCCGCCTGGCGCGCGGCCGCCCGAGGTGCCTCGGTGCTCGGCATAGAGCAGTACGGCATCGCCCACGACCGAGGTTCCTCGCACGGCGGTTCCCGGATCTTCCGCAAGACCCTCTTCGAAGGCCGCGAGTACATCCCGGTCGTCGAGCGCGCGCACACCCTCTGGCAGCGGCTGGAGGCCGAGTCGGGGACCACGCTGTTCCGCCGCTCCGGCGGGCTGTGCATCGGCCCCCGCGACGGCGCGCTCATCGACGACGCACTGCGCTGCGCCAAGGAGGCCGGCATCGAACACCAGCTGCTGGAGCCGGACGAGCTCGCCGCCCGCTACCCCCAGCACGCCACCATCGCCGGCGATGTGGCCGTGCTGGAGCCCGGAGCCGGGGTCCTCGACCCCGAGGCGGCCATCGCCGCCGCCCTGCGCCGCGCCTCGGCGGCCGGCGCCCGGTTGCACTTCCAGACCCAGGTGACGGCGCTGCGCCACGACGACGACGGCGTACGGGTGGAGACCAGCGACGACACCTTTCACGCCCGGCGCGCCATCGTGGCCACCGGGGCCTGGTTCACCGACCTGCTGCCCGACCTGGCCCTTCCCCTGCGTGTGCAACGCTCGCTGCTCTCCTGGTTCACCGGCCCGGACCGCGAGGCGTACCGGCCCGAGGTGTTTCCCGTCTTCATCCGGGAGAGCGGGACGGTCGACGGCTGGGGCATTCCGGATGTCGATGGCAGGGGGGTGAAGGTGGGCGCGGGTCCCACCGCGCCCAAGCGGTGGCTCGACCACGCCCGCGACAACGACCACCCGGTGAGCGAGAGCGACCTGCGGCCGGCCGAGGACTTCTGCCGAACCGCGTTCCCCGGCCTCACCCCGCGTGCCGTCACGGCCGCCGCCTGCATGAACTCCAAGACCCCCGACGGTGACTTCGTCATCGGCGTTCCCTCCGGCGCGCCCACCCTGGTCCTGGCCGGGGGGATGTCCGGCCACGGCTTCAAGCACGCGGCCGGGATCGGGGACATCACCGTCGACCTCGCCCTCGACGGGGCCTGCGACATCCCGCTCGACCGGTTCTCACCGGACCGGTTCGCCGGGAAGGAGAGCTGATCGTGGAGTACCGCCCTCTCGGCCGCTCGGGGCTGCGCGTCAGCCCCGTCGCCCTCGGCACCATGAACTTCGGCCCCGAGACCTCCGAGGCCGACTCCCGCGTCATCATGGACGCCGCCGTCGACGCGGGAGTCAACCTCTTCGACACCGCGGACGTCTACGGCGCCGACGCGAACCGCACCATCGCCGACCACGATCCCGCCAAAGGGCTCACCGAGCAGATCATCGGCCGCTGGCTGGCCGACCGTCCGGGCCGGCGCGACCAGATCGTGCTGCTCTCCAAGGCGTACGGCCGCATGGGACCGGGCCCGAACGACATGTACCTGTCGGCCCGGCATATCCGGCGAGCCTGCGAGGCGTCACTCCGCCGGTTGAACACCGACCACCTCGACATCTTCCTGCTGCACCATGTCGACCGCGCCACCGGCTGGCCGGAGATCTGGGAGGCGCTCACCGACCTGCGGCAGGCGGGCAAGATCCGGTACGCGGGCACCAGCAACTTCGCCGCCTGGCAGATCGTGCAAGGGCAGGAGGCCGCGCGGGCCCGCGGGCTGTTCGGCCTGGTGGCCGAGGAGAGCATCTACAACCTCATGGAGCGCACGGCGGAGCTGGAAATCCTGCCCGCCTGCCGCGCCTATGGCATCGGCGTGCTCCCGTACAGCCCGCTCAACTCCGGGCTGCTCGGCGGGATCCTCGCCAAGACCCGCACCGCCGCCCGCAGCGCCAGCTCGCGAGCCACCACCCAGCTCGACCGCCGACGCGACCGCATCGCCGCCTATGAGGTGCTGTGCGGCGAACTCGGTCACCCACCCGCCACCGTCGCCCAGGCCTGGCTGTGTCACCAGCCCGGAGTGACCGCTCCCGTCGTCGGCGCCCGCACCCTGGCGCACCTGCGGGACGGGCTGGCCGCCGCCGAACTGCACCTGTCCCCCTCAGACCTGGCCGCGCTCGACGCCGTCTTCCCCGCGTCCGGCCCCGCACCGGAGGCATACGCATGGTGAACACCTCGCCGCCATACCAGCGCTTCGAGCTGGAGAACTGGCAGTCCGACTACGAGCAGACCGTACGGTTCAACCTCTCCGACAGCACCATCGACCCGGTCTCGCTCGCCGAACTCCTCGGCCCGGACGCCGACCTCGGGGCGCTGCTCGCCACCGAGCTGTACTACCCCGAGGTCAACGGCGAGCGGGAGCTCCGCGAGCTCATCGCGGCCGGTTATCCCGGCGGTGACCTCACGGCGGACAACGTCCTGGTCACCGTCGGCGCCTCCGAGGCCAACGCCGCCATCGTCGACGCCTACTGCCCGCCCGGCTCCCGGGTCATCGTCATGGAGCCCGGATACCAGCAGGTCTGGGGTCTGGCCAGGAATCGGGGCTGTGACGTACGCGCCTTCCGGCTCGATCCCGAGCGCGGCTGGCGGCCGGACCTGCAGGCTCTCAGCGACCTGGCGGTCCCCGGCACCTCGGTCATCTACGTCTGCAACCCCAACAACCCGGTCGGCTACATCCTCGACGAGGACGAGATGACCGCCATCGTGGAGATCGCCGAGCGTTGCGGCGCCTGGCTGATCGCCGACGAGGTCTACCACGGCAGCGAGCACGACCCGGCCGCCCCCGCCCGTACCTTCGTCGGCCGCTATGACCGGGTCATCGGCGTCAACAGCATGTCCAAGTCGTACGGACTGTCGGGCCTGCGCGTCGGCTGGGCAGCCGGTCCGCCCGCCGTCATCCGGGAGCTGTGGCGGCGTCACGAGTACACGGCCATCGCGACCGGGCGCCTGGACAACGTCCTGGCCGCCCTCGCGCTGCGGAAGGACACCGCGGCCCGCATCCTCGGCCGCAACCGCGCGGCGATGGGCGAGGGATGGGCCCTGTTCGAGGGCTGGAAGCGGTCGCTCGGGGGCCTCGTCACGGCGCACCGGCCGATGGCCACTCCCCTGGCCTTCGTCCGCTTCGCCACCGCGCTTGACTCCGTCGAGGTCGGGCATCGTCTACGTATCGACGCCTCCACGCTGGTCTGCCCGGGGGTGTATTTCGGGTGTGAAGGTTATCTCCGGATGAACGTCGGATTCGGCCGCGACTACGTGGCCCAGGCACTCGAGGCCATGGCACCGGTGGTGCGCGCCATGGCCGAACAGGATCCCGCCCATGACTGAGACCTCACCGGCCCCGCCGCGCGTGACCTTGCGGGTGCTTCCCGAGACGTACGCGGTGTGCCGCATGAACCCCGCGACCGAGCACACCGTCCCGGTCGCGGGAACGGGCTCGCTCTACTGCCTCACCAGGACGGCCGACGAGCTGTCCCTCGTCTGCCCCGAGGCTCTCGCCCCACGGGCGGAGGCCAGGGTCGAGCCCGGCTGGACCTGCCTGGTGGTGGCGGGTCCGCTGGACTTCTCCCTGACGGGCATCCTCGCGTCGATCGCCGGGCCGCTCACCGAAGCCAATATCCCGATCTTCGTGGTCTCGACCTATGACACGGACTACGTTCTGGTCAGGTCCGAACAGGCCGATGCCGCGTTCGCGACCCTCGCCGCAGCGGGTCACACCGTCACTCCGGTATAGCCGGTCTGCCGGACATGCCCTCCCTTCACGATGGATGTGAGATGAACACCGAACCCCCTGACGATCTGTTCGCCCCGGTCGTGGTACGCAGTGCGGCCGCGCAGGTCGCGGACCGGATCGTCACGGCCATCCGGGACCAGCCGATCGAGCGGTATGAGCGCCTGCCCTCGGAGCGCGAGCTCGCCCAGCGGCTGGGGGTCAGCCGCCCCACGCTCCGCGAGGCTCTCGCCGCCCTGGAACTCGCCGGCATCATCCAGTCCTATCAGGGGCGGGGCAACGTCGTCGTCGCCACCGCGTCGCATGTGGAGAACTGGGGCATCGAGCTGCTGCCGACCCAGGTCTTCGAGGCCCGGCTCGCCGTGGAACCACAGCTCGCCGAGCTCGCCGCGGCCAAGCGCTACCCCGAGGACATCGAACAACTGAAGGCCATCGGCCGAGCGCTCGAAGAGGAGTTCCGCACGACCGGCCACTACCAGAGCGACCTGCCGGTTCACCGGGCCATCGCCCGCGCCGCCCGCAACCCGATCCTGGAGCGGGCCCTGGAGGAAGCTCTGCGCTACACCGAATCGCCACGCTGGGTGGCGCTCCGCTCCCAGGCGCTGATCCCCGACCACACCCGCAAGGGCCACATGGACGAGGCGCGGATGGTGATCCAGTACATCGAGGCCGGCGACGCCGAGCAGGCGGGCGAGATCTGGCGGCAGCATCTGCGGTTCTTCCGTGACGAGATGCTCGCCGGCCTCAAAGCACGCCCCTTGCCTGTGGACGACGCTTCCGGCCCCTAGGGACACTTCAGGCCAGGAGATTCACCGGCCTGGCCCTGCAGAACGCCGCCTTCGCCGGGATCATCGCGATCCGCCTCGCGCTCGCCCACGACAGCACGGCGAGCTCGGGGCTCTGGGGGTTGCACGGCGCGCTGTTCACCCTCAACGGCACCTTCCTGGCCCTGGCCATGCTCGGCCTGTCGATCGGCGGCCTGCGTGCCGGTCTCATCCGGTCATGGCATGGCACCTGGGGGCTGGTGTCGGCCGCGCTGATGTTCGGCTCGGCCACCCTCGCCCCCTTGGTCATCGACCACGAGGGTCCGCTTGGCCTGCTCGGTCTGCTGGGCTGGCTGATGTGGGTGGTCTGGATCATCACGTACGGCATCACGCTGATCCGCCTCAACCGTGACCAGGCGCGCTAGCGCCGCCGTACGGCCTGGATCGCGGCGTCCCGGGTGAGCGCGGCGGCACTGTCGTAGGCCGAGGCGAACGCCGCGTCGCCGAGCAGGGCACGGGCGCGTTCGGCGGGCCGCAGCAGATTGTCGTACCCGCTGAGATCCGTTGTCCCGCGCAGCGCGGTGGCCAGGCCGAGCAGGTGGGCGGCTCGCGCGGGTTCGCCGTCGGCCAGCGCGAGCGCGGCGCACAGGTGTGCCGCACCGGCCAGGGCCGGCATGTCCGCCGCGTCGGCGGCCAGCTCGATCGCCGTGTCGAGCGGCGGCCGGGCGCCGGCCACGTCGCCGTCGAGCAGGGCGGCCATCGCCCGGTAGCAGCCGGCCGACGCGCGGACCGGAGAGTGCGGGGTCGCGGCTTCCACCGCGTCGAGCTCGCGCAGAGCGGCCGCCCGCTCGCCGCGTCTGAGCAGGACCTCGGCCCGCGCCAGCCGGACGTACTCGATGCCTTCCTGCTTACGCAGCCGCGTCACGAACTCCCAGGCCGCCTCCATGTCGGCCTGGGCCTGGTCGAGTTCGCCGAGCCGGGCGCGCGTGATCGCGAGGTAGGCCAGGATGGCGGCCTGATCTTCGACGATGCCGAGCTCGCCGGCCAGGCGGAGCGCCTCCAGCCGCGCCTCGATCGAGGCGGCCAGGTCGCCTTGGCGGGCCTGGTGTTCGGCGAGCATGCGCAACGCCGAGGACAGGGCCCAGCGCTCGCCGAGGGCCAGCAGCCCCTGGCGGGCCTCCCCCAACAGGGTGAAGGCCCGGGTGATGTCGCCCTCGCTCTCCGCCATGATCGACAGCATCAGCAGCGTCGTCGCCCGCTCCCACCCGGTGATTCGCGGCAGCATCCGTTCGGCGGCCCGCGCGGCCCCCGCCGGATCGCCCAGCCACACGGGCGCGAACAGCAGCAGGACCCGCCCGGACAGCTCGCCGCCCAGCCGGTCACGCAGCTCGATGCCGGTGTCGACCGCCTGCCGGGCCGCCTCGACCGCGCCGAGCCCGTGGTGGGCGAACCCCTCCAGCACCAGCCGCACCGGGCGCTGCGCGTCGGGCACCTCGCCGGGCAGGTCCAGGATGCCGCGCGCCCAGTGCATGCCCTCGATGTTGCGGCCCTGCAAGTACCAGAACCACCACAGGGCCGCCAGAAGCCGCACGCCCAGCTCCGCGTCCCCGGCCTCGGCCGCGAACCGCAGCGCGGCCAGGAGGTTGTCGTCCTCGGCCCGCAGCCGCGCCATCCAGCCGAGCTGGTCCGCCGCGCGCAGCTCGGCGTCGGCGGTCTCGGCGAGCCGCAGGAAGTGGCGGGCGTGCCGGTCGCGGACCGCCCGGTCCTGTCCGGCCTCGATCAGCCGGGCCATCCCGTACGACCGGACGGTCTCCTGCATGCGGTAGCGCTCGCCGGAGAGCTCCACCAGGGACTTGTCCACCAGCGCGGTGAGGGCGTCGAGCACGTCGGCGGCCTCCGGCCCGCTGACCGCTTCGAGCGCGTCGAGCGTGGCGCCACCGGGGAAGGCGGCCAGGAGCATCGCGAGGTCGCGTTCGCGGACGGACAGCAGGTCCCAGCTCCAGTCGACGACGGCCTGCAGGGTCCGGTGCCGTGGCAGGGCCGTACGGCTGCCGCTGGTGAGCAGGCGGAAGCGGTCGTCGAGCTTGGCCGCGATCTGCTCGACGCTCAGCGCGCGCATCCGCGCGGCGGCCAGCTCGATCGCCAGCGGCATCCCGTCGAGCCGTGCGCAGATCTCGATGACGGTGGCGAGGCCGCCCTCGTCCGGCACGAAGCCGGGGCGGACCGAGACCGCGCGCTCGATGAAGAGCCGCACGGCCGGGTAGGTCCGCGGATCGTCGACCGTGACCGCCGGCCACTCCAGGGGCGGGATGGGGTAGAGGCTCTCGCCTCCGATGGCCAGGGACTCCCTGCTCGTGGCCAGGATGCGCAGGTCGGGGCAGGCGCCCAGCAGGCGGTCGGCCAGCACGGCGACGGCCGACACGACGTGCTCGCAGTTGTCCAGGACCAGCAGCACGCGCCGCCCCTCCAGCGCCTCGGCCAGCCGGCCGGCCGGGTCACGATGCGCCGCGGCGCCCTCGGACTCGAACCGGCCGGCGTCCCTGGCGCCGATCGCCGTGAGCACGGCGTGGGCGACGTCGAGCGGCTCGGTCACCGCTGCCAGCTCGACCAGCCAGACGCCGTCGGGCGCCAGCTCGGCGGCCCGGTCGGCGACCTCGGCGGCGAGCCGCGTCTTGCCCGCGCCGCCCGGCCCGACGACGGTGACCAGCCGACCGGCTTCCAGCGCCTTCGCGAGCTGCGCGAGCTCCTGCTCCCGGCCGACGAAACTGGTCACCTGGGCGCGCAGGTTGGTGCGCCGGGTCTGGCTGCGGGACTGGTGGCGCGGATCGTGGCGGAGGATCGCCAGGTGGAGCTCGGCCAGCTCCGCCGACGGATCGACACCGAGCTCGTCGGACAGCGTGCGCCGGGTCCGCTCGTAGGCGTCGAGCGCGTCCGCCTGCCGGCCGGCCGCGTAGAGGGCGCGCATCAGCAGGCCCTGCAGGCGTTCGCGCAAGGGGTGCGCGGCGGCCAGCGGCCGTAGCTCGCCGAGGACGTCGGTGCCTTCGGCGAGCTCCAGCTCCAGCCGCTCTTCCGTGGCCGACAACCGCAGCTCGGCCAGCCGTACCCCTGCGGGGGCGGCGAACGGCAGGTCGGCGAGATCCGCGAGCGCGGGCCCCCGCCACAGGCTTTCGGCCGCGCGGAGCGCCGCGAGGCTGCCGGCGGCCGTCAGCCGCTCGAAGCGGGTGACGTCGACGTCGTCGGGCTCGATCGCCAGCCGGTAGCCGGGCGGCCGCGACTCGATCGCCGTGGCGCCGAGCAGCCGGCGGGAGCGGGAGACCAGGGACTGCAGGGCGTTGGCGCTGCCCGCCGGCGGTTCATCGCCCCAGATGGCCGCGGTGAGAACGTCGATCGCCACGACCCGGCCGGGTTCGAGCGCGAGCCTGGCCAGCAGCGCGCGCACTCTCGTGCCGGGGATCTCGACCGGCCGGCCTTCGTCGTCGCGTATCTCGAACCGGCCGAGCAGCATCACACGCACGCCCCAAGCTTGCCATCCGGCGGACGGCGGTGGCGCCGATCATCGCGCGCGAGCCAGCCGGCGGCCGAGGCGCTGCATGGGCTGCTCCAGGAATCGGTAGGTCAGCCAGCTGCCCGGCAGGACCACGCTCATGACGAACAGGCCGATGCCGATCTGCATCGGCCACGGCGACCAGCGCATCTCGCCCACCACCTCGATGACGAGGGTGAGGATCGGCAGGTGCATCAGGTAGAGGGAGTAGCTGATCACGCCGAGCCAGGTGAGGACGTACGGCACGCGCCGCCTACGCCAGGCCATGCCCCCCGCGAACGTCAGGGCCGCCAGGACGATGGTCAACGCCCACACCTGAGGCCGCACCCACCACCACCCGGCGTTGATCGCCCAGAAGGGCGACAGCGTCACCAGCGTCGCGGCGAGCGCCACCGGCCACAGAGCGCCCTGCCCACGCTCCCACCGATGGATCGCCGTGCCGATGAACATCACCGCGAGCATCGCGGCGCCGAACCACGGCACGCGGCTGCTCAGCAACAGCAGCGCCAGCGCCATCACCCCCAGCGCGCAGCACGCGGCCGTCCGCATCCGGCCGGAGATCACACACACCAGGCCGGCGGCGAACCCCGCGAACGACACCCAGGCCAGCCACCCGCCGGTCAGCGGCGTGCCGGACAGCGCGAGGCCGGTGATGACGGCGGCCAGCCCGAACGCGACCGCGAGCAGCCCGCGACCACCGCGCGTCCCGGTAGCGAACAGGGCGGCGACCAGCAGGTAGAAGACCATCTCGTACGACAGCGTCCACATGGTGTTCACCACGGCACCGGAGCCGACCACGTCCATCAGCATGGTCGCGTGCGCGGCCACCGAAGCGGGATCCCGGGGCACCTCGACGCGCACCGGGATCCACCACGACAGGGCCAGGACCAGGCCGACGACCGCGAGGTAGAGCGGATACAGGCGGAAGAGGCGGCCGATCCAGAAGGCCCGCACGTCGCCGTGCCGTTCCAGCGAGATCGGGATGACGTACCCGCTGACCAGGAAGAACACCAGCACGCCGTACATGCCGAGGTTGAACGAGGTGGGCCGTAACCAGGGCAAGGCCCAGGTCATCAGGTGCTCACCCACGACCGCGAGCGCCCCGATGCCGCGCAGTGCGTCCAGCCAGGCGAGTCTGGGCAGCGCCGGTTGAACGACTTGGGAGGCCTCGAGGTGAGAAGTCGTCATATGGTCCAACGTATCGAAACGGTGACTCCGCCAGACACACTTGTCTTCCCCTGGTGCTAGCTTTCGGCCATGGTCCTGGATGTGGTCTTCCTGCTCGGGGCGCTGGCCTTGATCCTGGCCAACGGGATCTTCGTCGCGGCGGAGTTCTCCCTGGTGACCGTCGAACGCGTACGGGTCCACCAGCTGGCGCAGGCCGGGGACCGGGGCGCGCAGGGGATCGAGGCCGCGGTGCGGCGGCTGTCGTTCCACCTGTCCGGGGCGCAGCTCGGCATCACCGTCACGTCCTTGCTGCTCGGCGTCGTGGCCGAGCCGGCCATCGCCGACCTGCTCGAACCGCTGCTGGAGGACGTTCCGGCCGGTCGTGGCGCCTCCGTCGTCCTGGCGATCGTCATCTCCACGGTGGCGCAGATGGTCCTGGGCGAGCTGGTGCCCAAGAACGCCGCCCTATCCAAGCCGATGGCCGTGGCCAGGCTGGCGACGCCGCCGCAGCGGGTGTTCTCCGCGGCGTTCGGGCCGCTGATCAAGGTGTGCAACGCGGTGGCCGACGGCATCGTCCGCCGGCTGGGGGCCGAGCCGCAGGAGGAGCTCGCCTCGGCCCGCTCCCCCGAGGAGCTGGGCCTGCTGGTGCGGCTCTCGGCCGAGGCCGGGGTGCTGCGGCCGAGCACGGCCGCCATGCTCCACCGGGCGATGCGCTTCGGCGGCAAGATCGCGGCCGAGGCGATGACCCCGCGTACGGACTGCGTGACCATAGCCGGATCCACCAGCGTCGCGGAGTTCCTCAAGCTGGCCCGCCGCACCCGGCACCTGCGCATCCCGGTGGGCGGCGCGGAGCTGGACGACATCCTCGGCGTGGCCAGCGTCCCCCGCGCCTGCGCCGTGCCGGTGGCGGAGCGGGAAGGGACGCCGGTGAGCGCGATCGCCAGGCCGGCGGTCACGGTGCCCGAGTCGGTGAACCTGGAGGTGGTCCAGGAACGGCTCAGCTCGACGGGGGTCGAGATGGCCGTGGTGATCGACGAGTACGGCGGCTTCGCGGGCATCGTCACCGTGGAAGACCTGGTGGAGGAGCTGATCGGCGACATCGCCGACGAGTACGACCTGCCCGAGGAGGAGTCGGCGGAGCCCACGGCCGCGCTGCTCGCGCCGGGCGCCTCGATCAGCGCGCCGGCCGTGCTGCGGGCGGACGAGGTCGAGGAACGCACCGGGTTCCGCATGCCCGAAGGGCCTTACGAGACGCTCGCGGGCCTGGTCATGGCCCGGCTCGGCCGCATCCCCGATCCGGACGACGAAGTCGAGGTCGACGGGTGGACGCTCCGGGTGGAATCCATGCGTAACCGGCGCATCGAGCAGATCACCCTCACCGCGCCGAGTCAGGACCTCTCATGACCATCACCGACGGCTTGGTCCTCGTACTGCTCCTGGCCGTCAACGGGTTCTTCGTGGGCGCCGAGTTCGCCCTCATCTCCGCGCGCCGCACCCAGCTCGAGCCGCAGGCGCAGGCGGGCTCACGCCGGGCGCAGGCGGTGCTCGCCGCCATGAACACGATGCCCACGATGCTGGCGGCCGCCCAGCTCGGCGTGACGCTGGCCTCGCTGATGCTCGGCGCCTTCGGCGAACCGGTCGTGGCACGTGCCCTGGAGCCGCTCTTCGCCGCCGTGGGCCTGTCGGAGAAGATGCTGCATCCGGTCGCCTTCGCCCTGGCGCTGCTCCTGGTGGTCTCCGCGCACGTGATCATCGGTGAGATGGTGCCGAAGAACCTCGCGCTGTCCGGCCCGAACACGGCGGCGCTGTGGCTGGTGCCCGCCCTGTTCGTTCTCGCCCGAGCGATACGCCCGCTGCTCACCCTGGTCAAGGCCATGTCGGACGTGGTGCTGCGGTTGCTGCGCATCCCGCCGACCGACGAGATCCGCACCGTCTACACCTCGGAGGAGCTCCCGGTGCTGATCGAGGAGTCGCGTCAGCACAAACTGCTCCGCCAGGACGAGCGCGACCGGATGATCGCCACGCTCGCGTTGCACGCTCGCCCGGTCAGCACGGTCATGGTGCCGATCGACGAGGTGGTGAGCGTCCCCGCGACGATCGACAGCCTCGGGCTGCAGGAGTACGCGGGCCGCTACGGTCACTCCCGGTTCCCGGTGCACGGCGACAGCCCCGCCGAGCTGCGCGGCTACCTGCACGTCCTGGACGCGCTCAACGGGCACGGCTCCCGTCAGCCGCTGCCGATCCGCGCCCTGCCGGTGCTCGGCGAGACGGCGACGCTCGCGGACGTCCTGGCGACCATGCGTAAGCGACGGGCCCAGCTCGCCGCCGTGACCGGTGCCGGCGGGCAGATGCTCGGCGTGGTCACTCTGGACGACGTACTCAGCGGTATCGTCCGCCAACCTCCGAATTTGTGACGAACGTAGGCACAGATCCAGTTTTGTGGGTGACAGCGCGATATAAGGCCGGGAGACTGGGCTGGACTCACATAGGCGACAAAAGAGGAGAAGGTTTCGTGTCTGATGAACCCTCGCAAACCGATCCGGCACTGCCTTCCAAAATCGACGCCACCCAGCCGCATCAGGCCCGGGTGTGGAATTACTGGCTGGGCGGAAAGGACAACTACCCGGTAGACCGCGAGCACGCCGAACAACTGCGGCAGATCTACCCGGGCATGGAGGACATCGCCCGCCACGCCCGCGCTTTTCTGGGACGCGCCGTCCGATACCTTGCCGAAGAGGCAGGTATCCGGCAATTCCTGGACATCGGCACCGGACTGCCGACAGTCGACAACACCCATGAGGTCGCCCAGCGCGTCGACCCGGCCTGCCGCATCGTCTATGTCGACAACGACCCCCTGGTGCTGGTGCACGCCCAGGCGCTGCTGACCAGCGATCCCCGGGGCACCTGCGACTACATCGAGGCCGACGTGCGCGACCCCGACACGATCCTCGACTACGCGGCCAAGACGCTGGACCTCAACCAGCCCACCGCGCTCATGATGCTCGGCGTCATGGGGACGATCTTCGACGACGACCAGGCGCACGCCCTGACGCGGCAGCTGCTGGACGCGCTGCCGTCAGGCAGCTATCTGGTGTTCGAGGACGGCACGAACACCATCAAACCCGATGCGGCCGCGGAAGCCGGCCGGCTCCACGACGAAGAGCAGTCCTACTCCTACCGCCTGCGCACCCCCGAGGAGATCGCCCACTTCTTCGACGGCCTCGAGCTGGTGGATCCGGGCGTCGTCTCGGTCTCCCGCTGGCGGGTGGAAGCCGCCGTGTTCGGCGTCCCCGACGAGGTGGACGCCTTCTGCGCCGTGGCCCGCAAGCCGTAGACCTACTCCTCGTCCGGCTCGCCGATGATCTGGTCGAGGATCGCCCGGGTCGCGGCCGACGGCTGCGCGTGGATGCCCAGCTCGTCCATCAGATGGTGGTACGGGTGCACGTCGGATCGCCTGGTGAGGTACTGCGCGCTGGCGATCTGTTCGAGGTAGACCACGTCGTCGAGCTCGGCTTGGGCGAAGCGCAGGATGGTGATGGGGCCGACCCCGCCGATGTGACCGCAGTAGCTGAACGGCAGCACCTGGATGGTGACGAGGGGGCGGTCGGCCATCTTCTTGAGATGCTCGAGCTGCGCGCGCATCGTGGCGGCGTCGCCGACCTGACGGCGCAGCGCCCCCTCGTCCAGCACCACCCAGAATTTGGGCGCCGTGGCCATCCGGAGAAGCCGCTGGCGGCGCATCCGGAGCGCGACCCGGCGCTCGATCTCCTCCTCCGGGCTGTCCGGATCGCCGCACGTGATCACCGCGCGGGCGTAGTCCTCCGTCTGGAGCAGGCTGGGGATGTGCTGGACCGCGTACGTACGGATCATCGCCGCGTCCTGCTCCAGCCCGAGGTAGTCCTCGAACCAGTCGGGCACCACGTCGCGGTAGTCGTGCCACCAGCCGGGAGCGTTGGCCTGCCTGGTCAGCGAGAGCACGACCGCGCGTTCGGCCTCCTCGACCACGCCGTAGAGGGTGAGCAGATCTTCCACGTCGCGCAGCTTGAAACTGGTCCGCCCGCATTCCAGACGGCTGATTTTGGAATGCGAACTGCGGATCGCGTATCCCGCGGCGTCACGAGTGATGCCCTGTGACTCCCGCAGCCGGCGCAGTTGCCTGCCCACCAATATCCGCAGCGCCGTCGGCCCGGACTGACGATACTCCAAACCGGAAATTCCGGTCAGATCATCAATCTCCCGAGCATTCGGCATATACGCTCCTAGATCGGCAAACTGTAGCAGTCTGACGCTTCCGACAATCCTGCCACGCTAGCCAGCTTCGCCGCCATGAGGCGGGTTAATCGGGGGAATACCAGGTCGCGGCACCGGATACGCGGCACACCCGCCCACAGCCACCGCCGATCTGGCGATAGCATTCGGGCCGGGAACGGAGCTCGCATGAAAGTCATCATCTTCGGCGCCACCGGCATGGTCGGGCAGGGCGCACTACGGGAATGCCTGGCCGACGACCGGGTGGAGGCTGTTCTCACGGTCGGCCGCACCCCCACCGGCCGGACCCACGGCAAGCTGCGCGAGATCACGCACAGTGACCTGCTGGACCTCACCCCGATCGAGGCAGATCTGTCCGGCTATGACGCGTGCTTCTTCTGTCTCGGGGTCTCCTCGGCGGGCATGAGCGAGAAGGACTACCGGCGCGTCACCTACGACTACACGCTGACGGCCGGTGACACCCTCGCGCGGCTCAGCCCCGGCTCGACGTTCGTCTACGTGTCCGGGGTGGGCACCGACGAGCACGGCCGGGCGATGTGGGCGCGGGTCAAGGGCCAGACCGAGAACGCGCTGCTGGCCCTGCCGCTCGAGGCGTACATGTTCCGGCCCGGCTACATCCAGCCCATGCACGGCATCACGTCGCGGACGACCTGGTACCGGCTGGCGTACGTGGTGATGGCGCCGCTCTATCCGGTGGTGCGGCGGCTCTTCCCCACGGCGGTGACCACGACCGAGCAGATCGGCAGAGCCATGATCACCGTGGCGGAGCGCGGGGCGCCCCAGCGGGTGCTCGGACCGCTGGAGATCAACGCCCTCTGAACGTACGGAATAATCTCGGGCCACCCGCCGCTTGGGCGGTTGTTGAACTTTCAATAGTAAGGGGCGGTGAGCGATATGCAGTTCGGGATCTTCAGCGTGGGCGACGTGACCATGGACCCCACCACCGGCAGGACGCCGACGGAGCATGAGCGGATCAAGGCGATGGTGGCCATCGCGCTCAAGGCCGAGGAGGTGGGGCTGGACGTGTTCGCGACCGGGGAGCATCACAACCCGCCGTTCGTGCCGTCGTCGCCGACCACCATGCTCGGCTACATCGCGGCCAGGACCGAGCGGCTCACCCTGTCCACGGCCACGACGCTGATCACGACCAACGACCCGGTCAAGATCGCCGAGGACTTCGCCATGCTGCAGCACCTGGCCGACGGCCGGGTCGACCTGATGCTGGGCCGGGGCAACACCGGGCCCGTGTATCCGTGGTTCGGGCAGGACATCCGGCAGGGCATCCCGCTGGCCGTCGAGAACTACGCGCTGCTCCACAAGCTCTGGCGCGAGGACGTGGTCGACTGGGAGGGCCGTTTCCGTACGCCGCTGCAGGGCTTCACCGCCACGCCGCGGCCGCTGGACGGGGTGCCGCCCTTCGTGTGGCACGGCTCGATCCGCAGCCCGGAGATCGCCGAGCAGGCCGCGTACTACGGTGACGGGTTCTTCGCCAACAACATCTTCTGGCCGAAGGACCACTTCATCCGGCTGATCACCCTCTACCGCCAGCGGTACGCCCATTACGGGCACGGCACGCCCGAGCAGGCCATCGTGGGGCTCGGCGGCCAGGTGTTCATGCGGAAGAACTCGCAGGACGCGGTCCGCGAGTTCCGCCCGTACTTCGACAACGCGCCCGTGTACGGACACGGGCCGTCGCTGGAGGAGTTCGCCGAGGAGACGCCGCTGACGGTGGGCAGTCCGCAGGAGGTCATCGACAAGACGCTGACCTTCCGGGAGTCGTTCGGCGACTACCAGCGGCAGTTGTTCCTGATGGACCACGCGGGGTTGCCGCTGAAGACGGTCCTGGAGCAGCTCGACATCCTCGGTGAGGAGGTCGTGCCGGTGCTGCGCCGGGAGTTCGCCGCGAACCGGCCGGCCGACGTCCCCGACGGCCCCGTCCACACCACCCGCGCCGCCGGAATAGTCGCCTGAGAGCCGCCCGAAGTCATCGGAAGTCGTCGTAAGTCGTCTTAAGTCGTCGGAAAAGGAGCATTCATGAAGCTTGTCGTCGTGACGGCGGGTCTGACCCAGCCGTCGTCCACCCGCCTGCTCGCCGACCGCCTGACCGAGGCGACCGTACGGCGGCTCGACGACCACACGCCCGAGGTGCGGGTGATCGAGCTGCGCGACCTGGCCGTCGACATCGCGAACAACTTCGTCACCGGCTTCCCCGGCGCCCGGCTGCGCGAGGCGATCGAGGCGCTGACGGAGGCCGACGGCCTGATCGCGGTCACCCCCGTCTTCAGCGCCTCCTACAGCGGCCTGTTCAAGTCGTTCTTCGACGTCCTGGACCCCGCCGCGCTGGCGGGCAAGCCGGTGCTCATCGCGGCGACCGGCGGGACGGCGCGGCACTCGCTGGCGTTGGAGCACGCGTTGCGCCCGCTGTTCGCGCACTTGCGGGCCGTGGTGGCGCCGACCGCCGTCTACGCGGCGTCGGAGGACTGGGGTGGCGGTGGTGACGACTTCACGGACGGCCTGGCGGAGCGGATCGACCGCGCCGCGGGTGAGCTGGCCGACCTGGCGCGCAACCGTACCCCGGCACCAGAGCCGATCGAGCCGGTCGTCCCCTTCGAACAGCAGCTCGCCGCACTACGCCGGTAAGGGGCCCAAATTTCACAACATAGACCCCATAAGGTTACTCCTGTGAGTATGGTTCGTTAGGAATCTTTCCTAACCAAGCAGGAGATCACGTTGCTCCGGACCACTCTCGTCTCACTGGTCACCTTAGCCACCACTCTCGCGCTCACGGGCACCAGCCAGGCCGCGGTCGACCTCACCGACCCGCACAAGAAGGACATCGCCATGCAGCTGGTGTCCAGCGCCGAGAACTCCTCGCTCGACTGGAAGGCGCAGTACGGCTACATCGAGGACATCGACGACGGCCGCGGCTACACGGCCGGAATCATCGGCTTCTGCTCCGGCACCAGCGACATGCTCGCCCTCGTCGAGCTCTACACCAACCGTAAGCCCGGCAATGTCCTGGCCAAATACCTGCCCGCGCTCCGCAAGGTCAACGGCACCGACTCGCACAAGGGCCTCGACCCGAACTTCACCAAGGACTGGAAGACCGCCGCCAAGGACACCGCCTTCCAGACGGCGCAGAACGACGAGCGCGACCGCGTGTACTTCAACCCGTCGGTCAAGCAGGCCAAGACGGACGGCCTGCGGGCGCTGGGTCAGTTCATCTACTACGACGCGATCGTCATGCACGGCCCCGGCACCGACAAGCTCAGCTTCGGCGGCATCAGGAAGACCGCGATGTCCAAGGCCAAGACCCCCGCGCAGGGCGGCAACGAGACGACGTACCTCAACGCGTTCCTGGACGCCCGCAAGGCCGCGATGAAGGCCGAAGAGGCGCACGAGGACACCACCCGGGTCGACACCGAGCAGCGCGTCTTCCTCAAGAACGGCAACCTCGACCTGAACCCGCCGCTGACCTGGAAGGTCTACGGCGACAGCTACACGATCAAGTCCTAACAGGTCCTCATAGGTCCTCATAGACGGACGACCGGCGCCTCTGCCACGCTCTGATCATGACCCACGATGGCACGGTCTTATTGACAGGGGCGACGGGTGGCATCGGCTCGGCCATCGCCAGAGCGCTGCTGGACGCGGGCTACCGGGTCTTGGCCGTGGTCCGCGACCCCTCCCACCTGGGCGCCCTCGGCTCCCTCGACGAGCGCTGCGGGGCTGATGACGCCACCGGGCCGGGCGGGCGCGCGCACAAGGCCATCGGCTCGGGCCTGCCCGGCGCGGTGGACGAGATCGCCCGGCCGGGCGGACCCACGGAAGAGGCCGCCGGGCCGGGCGAGCCGACGGAACAGGGCACCAGCTCGGTCGGGCTGACGGAACAGGCCGCCGGGTCGAGCGGGCCCGGTGCCGTGGACGACATCGCCCGTCTGGGCGAGATCACCCCGATGGCGGCGAACCTCCCCTGGCCGGGCATGATGACCCCGGCCACCCCGTCCGCCGGCGCCACCCCCACAGGTGTCACCATCGTCGTGGCGGATCTGGCTCGGCCGGAGACACTGGCCACGGCTCTACCGGACATCGGGGAGCTGGACGCGTTCGTGCACTGCGCGGGGATCGCCGAGGTGGCGGCGACCGCGGACAGCCCGGTGGAGCTGTGGCGTGACACGTTCAACGTCAATGTGGTCTCGGCCGCCGAGCTCCTGCGCCTCCTGCTGCCCGCCCTGCGCAGGCGCCGTGGCCGGGTGGTCCTCATCAACGCCGCGCCCGGCCTGAGCCCCCGCGGCTGGCCCGCGTACGCGGCCAGCAAGGCGGCCCTGCGCGAGCTGGGCGACGCCGTACGGGCCGAGGAAGACCCGCACGGCATCCGGGTCACCACGATCTACCCAGGCGGCACGGCCACCGAGCTGCTACGCAAGGTCAGGGCCGACTTCGGCTCGCCGTACGACCCCGACCAATGCCTGCGCCCGTCCACGGTCGCCGCGCTGGTCCTGACCGCTCTCACCACCTCACCGGACGCCCACCTCACAGAACTCTCCGTCGGCTCGGCCGGCTGACCGGCAACCCCAGGAGCCTTCAACTCCGGGGCACGACCCCGACGGGCAGGCCGGGCGTGCGGGGCGTACGAACCGTCCGCCACCTCAACCGGCGCGCCCATCAACCCGCAGCGTGCCGCCCGTCCGCCACCTCGACCGACAGACCGGGTGGAAGGCCCGTGACCTCGGCCCTGCCGGAGCGGTCGATCGACACAGTGACGTCGGCGCCCGCCACTCGCAGGCCACGCACCGTGACCGCGCCGAGTGGGGCTCCCGCGAGTGGACGCAGCAGGACCTTGCCGCCGGGTACATCCGGATACAGGCCCACAGCCGCGTGCAGCAGTGTCACGGCGGCGGCGGCCGACCATGCCTGGGGGCGGCAGGCCGCCGGGTAGGCCACCGGGCGGCCGACCGTGTCCCGGTCGTCGCCCGCGTGGAGTTCGGGCAGACGGTAGTCGAAACCCTCCGCCGCCGCCAGCAGGCCCTGCGCCAGGTCCGCCGCCAGCCGCCCATGACCGGTCCTGGCGAGGCCGGCGAGGACGATGGCGGTGTCGTGCGACCAGACGGACCCGCAGTGGTAGGACAGCGGGCTGAACGCCACGTCATCGGCCGACATCGTCCGGAGCCCGAAGGCGCCGGACATCGCCGGGGTGCCGAGCAACTCCGCCACTCTCGCCTCCTCCCCCGCCGACAGCAGGCCCGTGCCGAGGAGGTGGCCGATGTTGCTGGTCAGCGAGTCGACCGGCTGTTTGGCTCCGTCGAGGGCCAATGCGGGATAGCTGTCCTCACGACCAGTGACCGACGCGGAAAAGCCACCCCCAGGGGCGGGGCCGGTGACCCAGAAGCGGGCGCGGAAGCGGTCGGTCATCGTGCCCGCGTAGTCCAGCCACCGTTCGGCCCCCCGGCGGCCGAACGCCGTCAGCAGGGCGGCGCCCTGGCGGGCGGCGGCGCAGGCGTACCCCTGGACTTCCGCCAGCGCGATGGGCGGTTCGGCCTGGCGGCCGTCGTGGAAGCGGACGGCGTCGCCCGAGTCCTTCCACCCCTGGTTGGCCAGGCCGTGGCCGGTCAGGTCGATGTACTCCAGGAAGCCGTCCCCGTCAGGGTCCGCATGATCGCCGAGCCAGCCGAGCGCCGCCTCCAGGGCCGGGAGCAGAGGTTCGACCTGGGCGGCGGGCATGCCCCAGCGCCAGGCGTCGTACAGCAGGCCGATCCAGAGCGGGGTGGCGTCGATGGTGCCGTAGTAGGCGGCGGGCAGCCGCAGCCCGCCGCCGCTGTGTTCGTGGCGGCGCAGCTCGTGCATGATCTTGCCGGGCGCCTCGCCGGTGGCCGGGTCGACGCGGGTGCCCTGCCGCCGGGCCAGGACACGGAGGGTGCTCGCCGCCAGGTCGGTGCCCAGAGGCAGCAGCATCCTGGCGGCCCAGAGGCTGTCACGCCCGAACAGCGTCAGGAACCACGGCACCCCCGCGCCCAGGAACGTGTCCCCCGGCTCCCCGGGCTCGGCCAGCCTGAGGGAGCGCAGGTCTTCGAGCGAACGCGCCGCCAGGCGTACGAGCCGGGTGTCGTCGGCCGTCACCTCGGGGACGCTCCACTCCAGCGGCCTGGCCGGCGCGGTGACCACCGCGTCCGGGTCGTCGATCACGGCGGCCCACCGCAGCGTGACCCGCTCGCCGGGCGCGAGCGAGATCTCCCACCGCAGCCGCCCGCCGACCCCACGGGGATCTCCCGGCGCCTCGGGGTGTGGCTCCACCGTCGCGTTCTCGCCGGTCGCCCGCACTCGGATGCGGCCGGATCGCCACTCCAGGGACCCGCCGTCAGCGGACGGGACGAGCGAGGCGGCGGCCGGCGGGGCGGTGCCGCCGGACTTCACCAGCTCGATCGGGGCGAAATCGCAGCTCAGGTCCACTGTGACGGTGGCCGTCACGGGGCGGGTCGCGGTGGAGGCGATCTCGATGAGCTCCGCCATCCGTCCGGGAGTGACCTCGCGCGTACGGTCGACACGGACCGTGGGGTCCGCGATCGGGTCGCCCAGCCGGCGGACCAGCGACACGAACCTGGTACGCCCCGCGGCCTGCGCGGCATGCCCCACGGCCTCCGGTTCCCAGCCGTCCACGGCCAGTGTGACCTGGGACAATGCCCGCGCGTCCGCATGGAACAGACCCTGCACCCCGGCCGCCCTGATCTGCCCGTCGGTGCCGCTCAGCGCGGTCGTCGGTGCCAGGACGGTGCTGACGAGGTCGTGCAGCAACGGCTGCAGGCGGTGCGTGGCTTGGTCGAGCACAAGCGGCCCCCAAATCTTGACAGGCGAATCGTCCAAGGGAGATAGTGCGTAACACTCCGTTTACTTGAACGATCCAATCCTGCCATACGGCGATTTGAACGTTCAAACCATTAGAAAGAGACATGATGCCTGAAAAGGTGACGATCGCCGACGTCGCGCGGCGGGCCAGCGTCTCCCGGCAGACCGTCTCGAACGTTCTGAACTCCCCCGACCTCGTCCGCGAAGAGACCCGCGAGCGCGTACGGCAGGCGGTCGAAGAGCTCGGCTACCGGGTGAACCAGGCCGCGCGGCGCATGCGGACCGGCCGGTCGCGGCTGCTGGCCGTGCGGATCGAGCAGACGCAGGATGGCATGAACGTCTTCGACCGGTTCCTGCATGGGCTGACCGACTCGGCGGCCAAGGCGGGATATCGGGTGATCCTTTACACGGCCGACGACGACCGGTCGGAGATCGCCACGTTCGACGACCTGCTGGGGGCGTACGAACCGGATGCGTTCGTGCTGACCGGCACGCATTACGGTGATGTGCGTACCTCGTGGCTGGCCGAGCGGGAGCTGGCGTTCGTCACGTTCGGCCGGCCGTGGGGCATGCCGGAGGGCGGCGCCCATCCGTGGGTGGACGTGGACGGCGCGGCCGGCACGGCCGCCGCCACCCGGCACCTGCTCGGCGCGGGTCATCGGCGGATCGGGTTCATCGGCTGGCCCGAGGGCTCCGGCGTCGGTGACGACCGCAGGAGCGGATGGGCCCGAGCGCTTGACGACACGGGCGCGCTGGAGCGGCGGACCGATGGGTCCGCGGCCGAGGGTGAGGCGGCGGCGAGGGAGCTGATCGCGGCCGGCGCCACCGCCCTGGTGTGCGTGAGCGACTCCGTCGCCCTGGGCGCGTTGCAGGCCGGGCCGGTGCCCGTGATCGGGTTCGACGACACGCCCGTGGCGGCCGCGATCGGCCTGACCAGCCTCAGCCAGCCGCTGTCAGACGCCGCCGCGCGCTGCGTCGGCGTGCTGACCCGGCTCCTCGAAGACGACAGCCCGGACAAGCCGGATCACGTCCTGCTTGAGCCCTCCCTGGTCATCCGGCGTACAGCGTGAAAGGAACCACGATGAAACACCTCCCCCTGGCGGCGCTGGCCGTACTGGCGCTGGCCGCGACCGCGTGCGGCAGCGGCTTCGAGGACAAGCCGGCGGCCGCGCCGCAGAGCAGCGGCCCCGCCTCGCTGCGGATCCTCATCGCCTCCTCCGGCGACCCGGAGACGACCGCGGTCAAGCAGGCCGCGGACGCGTGGGCGAAGGCGAGTGGCAACCAGGCCACGGTCACCCCGGCGCAGGACATCCACCAGCAGCTCGGCCAGGCGTTCGCGGGCGGCACCCCGCCCGACGTCTTCTACGTGGACGCCTCGCGGTTCGCCGACTACGCCAGCGTCGGCGCGCTGGAGCCGTACGGGGACAAGATCTCGAACCCGGACGACTTCTACCCGAGCCTGCGCACCACGTTCACCCGGGACGGCAAGTTCTACTGCGCGCCGAAGGACTTCTCCACGCTGGCGCTGATCGTCAACGACGGACTGTGGAAGAAGGCGGGCCTGGCGGCGTCCGACGTGCCGACCACCTGGGAGCAGCTCACCGCGGTGGCCGGCAAGCTCAAGGCCAAGGGCATCACCCCGCTGGCGATCGGCGACACCCGCGACCGGATCGGCGCGTTCATGGTGCAGGCCGGCGGCTGGATCACCAGCGCCGACGGCAAGCAGGCCACCGGCGACAGCCCCGAGAACCTCAAGGCCGTGGAGTACGTCAAGACACTGCTCAAGGACAAGCTGGCCGAGTACCCCAAGCAGCTCGGCGCGTCGTGGCCCGGTGAGGCGTTCGGCAAGGGCAAGGCCGCGATGACGATCGAGGGCAACTGGATCAAGGGCGCGCTGAAGGCCGACTACCCGGACATCCAGTACACCGCCCACCCGCTGCCCGCCGGGGCCAAGCAGGGCACGCTGTCGTTCACGAACTGCTGGGGCATCGCGGCCAAGAGCGCCAGCAAGACGGCGGCGATCGCCTTCGTCGAGGCGATGACCAAGGCCGACCAGCAGCTCACGTTCGCCAAGGCGTTCGGGGTGATGCCGTCGCGGCAGTCGGCCAAGGACGCCTACGTCAAGGAGTTCCCCATGGACACGGCGTTCGTGGACGGCGCCGCCTACGCCCAGGGCCCGGTGAACGCCCCCAAGATGGACAGCGTCCTGGCCGACTTCGACGCCGGTCTCCAGCAGCTCACCACGCAGGACCCGAAGGCGCTGCTGGCCAGGCTGCAGAAGAACACGCAGTCCGCCCTGGGTGAATGATGCGCCGCAACCGGGTCAGGGATGACGTGACGGGGTGGCTGTTCGTCGCGCCGGTCGTGGTGATCCTCGGGGTGTTCCTGCTGCTGCCGATCCTGATGGCGATGTGGGTCAGCCTCACCTCGTGGAACGGCCAGGGCAGCCCGTTCAAGAGCGGCGTGCCGTTCGTCGGGCTGGAGAACTACGGGCGGCTGTTCACCCGCGACGACCTGGCCCGCGAGAACTTCATGATCAGCATCAGGAACAACGCCTACTACGTGGCGATCGTCGTACCGCTGCAGACGGCGCTGGCGCTCGGCCTGGCCCTGATCGTGAACAGCCGCCTGCTCAAGGGCAAGTCGTTCTTCCGGAGCGCGTTCTACTTCCCGTCGGTCACCAGCTCGGTGGCGATCAGCGTGGTGTTCCTGTTCATCTTCAGCAACTCGGGGGCGCTCACGCAGTTGCTCGGCTTCTTCGGCATCCAGGGGCCGCAGTGGTTCTCCGACGCCCGAGGGGTCATCCACCTGCTGCTCGGCATGGACACGCCGCCGGCGGCGCTCGCCGGGGCGGGGCCGTTCGGCCTTTCGTGGTGGGAGTGGCTGTCGGGGCCGAGCGTGGCGATGTGCGCGATCATCGCGCTGGTCGTGTGGACGACGTCGGGGACGTTCATGCTGATGTTCCTGGCGGCGTTGCAGGACATCCCGGTGACGCTGGAGGAGGCGGCCATGCTCGACGGGGCCGGGCGGTGGCAGCGGTTCCGGTACGTGACGCTGCCGATGCTCAAGCCGACGATGTTCCTGGTGCTGACGCTCGGGCTGATCGGGACCTGGCAGGTGTTCGACCAGATCTACGTGATGAGCCAGGGCGCGCCGGCCAAGACGACGCTGACCCCGGCGTTCCTGTCGTACCGGACGGCGTTCCGGGACTTCGACTATGGGGCGGGGACGGCGATCTCGTTCGTGCTGTTCCTCATCATCGTGCTGCTGACGCTGTTCCAGCGCCGGGTGATGCGGGAGAGGAGGGGCTGAGGTGCGCAAGCTCGCGAGCACCTTCACCGGCTACGCGATCCTGATCTTCTTCGCGCTGGTGTTCATCTACCCGTTCGTCATCCAGATCGCGAACTCGTTCAAGACCGAGCCGGACGCGGCCGCCTCCCCGCTCTCGCCCATCCCGCACCCGGGGACGCTGGCGGGGTTCGAGCGGGTGTTCAGCGGTACCGACCTGCCGGTGTGGCTGGGCAACTCGCTGCTGGTGACGGTCGTGCTGACGGTCGGGCGGGTGTTCTTCGACTCACTGGCCGGGTACGCGCTGTCCAGGCTGCGGTTCCGGGGGCGGTCGGCGCTGTTCGGGGCGGTCATCGCGGTGATGGCCGTGCCCGGCGTAGTCCTCTTTATCCCGAAATTTCTGGTCCTCAACCAGTTGGGGATGTATGACAGCTATCTGGCGTTGATCCTGCCGGTGATCGTGGACGCGGCGGGCGTGTTCATCATGAAGCAGTTCTTCGACTCGATCCCGGCGGGGGTGGAGGAGGCCGCACGGATCGACGGCGCGGGCACGTTCCGCACGTTCTGGTCGGTGGTGCTGCCGATGGCCCGGCCGGCGCTGATCACGCTGACGATCATCTCGTTCCAGGGGTCGTGGAACGAGTTCCCCCACACGCTGGTGGCCGTCCAGGACCCGGCACTGTTCACACTGCCCCGGGGGCTGGCCGATCTGGTCAGCGGGTCGCTGGGGGGCGGCACGCAGTACCCGCTCAAGCTGGGGGCGGCGCTGCTGGCGACGATTCCGGTGGCGGTGATTTTCGTGATCTTCCAGCGCAGGTTCGTCCGCGGCGCCAACGAGGGTAGCGACAAGGGCTGAACCCGCACCTGCCCGGGCGCCAACGCACAGGAGGCTGGGTGGTCAATGGTCGGTGATGAGGGCGTCCAGAGCGGCTGCCTTGTCGGCTTCGGAGGGCAGGGCGTAGCGCCGGGTGGTGTCCAGCGAGTCGTGGCCGAGGAGTTCGGCGACCAGGATGGGGTCTTTGCCGTCGCGGATGAGCTGGGTGGCGAAGGTGTGGCGCAGGACGTGCGGGCTGAAGGATTCGGTGGGGTCGTCATTGAGGCCGACAGCGTCGCCGAGGCCGGTGATGATGTCGCGCGCGGAGCGGTCGCTCAGGCGGCCGCCGCGGTGGTTGAGGAACACCGCGGCGTGGGTGCCGGCCCCCTTCCAATCGGCGCGGGCTTCCAGCCAGTCGGTCAGGGCCTGGCGCAGGTCCGCATGGACGGGCAGCAGGCGGATCTTGCCGCCGTCACGGCCCTTTCCGCAGATGCGCAGTTCGCCCTTGCGGGCCGACAGGCGTACATCGGCCAGGTCGAGGCCAACGACCTCGGAGATGCGCAGGCCGGCGTAGTAGGGCAGCAGGGCGATGGCCTTGTCGCGCGGGGATGCGGTGAGCTGGACGTGGCGGACGTAGCGGCGGGTGCGCGGGGCGTCCAGGGCGCGGGGTGCTGTGCGGCGGGTGTCGCGTTCGCGGCGGGCTTGGGGTTTGCCGAGGCTGCGGCGGGCGTAGAAGTCGTCGATGGCCGACAGGTAGGTGTCGATGGTGTTGGGGGCGCGGCGGCCGTTCTTCAGATGCCGGCGGAAGTCGTTCACGGCGCCGGTGGCGGCGATGTGGTCGGCGAGCGGGTCGCCGTCCAGCATGCCGGCGTCGGCTTGGTCGGCCAGCCAGGCCAGGTAGCCGCGCAGCCGAGAGGCGTACTTGGTCTTGGTGGAGTCGGCCAGCGGGGCGTGCGCGAGTGCGGCGGTGTAGCCGGCCAGGACGGCGGCGTGGGGGGCGGAGAGCGGAAGGGCCCGCGACCGGCTTGTGTTTCCGGAAGCCGATCCGGCCGGTTGCGTGATCTCTGAGGGCGCGTTTCCGGAAGTCACCCGTTCAGTTTACTTCCGGAATTGCGCAATTCCGGAAGCCATGCCGTACACTGAAGATACCGAGGTCTTTTCGAGCGTTGGCATTCAGGTCTGCGTCGCCCGCGGCGAACCACCACTGGCCCTTTCGGAGGGCCTGGACAGGTCAGGCGACCATGACGCCGACACTTCTTTCTCAACCCGCACCGCTCAGCTCCACCTCGTTCGCGATCCCTCGGGTCGATTCCGCGCTTCGGCTCAGTCTCCGCCCGGTGCCGAATCGGCGAGCGGTGGTGGACGGGGCCTGGTGGCCCTCCTCCCGTGACGCGGCCGCCGAGTTGCCCGGTCTCATCGCCGCCGTGGATCGGCTGCTTGATCGGGTCACGCTCCGCATCAGCCTGCATGGCGACGCGTGGCAGAACATCCCGCGCCGCATCCCGGCGCGCGGGCGTCAGGTCCGTATCGGCTGGTTCCGCCACACCGACCCGCGCGTGATCATTCTCAGCTTCGCCGCCGGTGAGCCGGTCGTCCTGCTGATCATCCCTTCGGGTACCTCCGAGGCCACGGCCGACGGCTCGGCCCGCTGGGAGGACGAGGGCGGGTCGGTCATCGGGCAGGTGACGCAGTCATTCATGGGACGGCCGACGACGTCGGAATGACCCCGTGCCGCCTGCCGGCCGGATCGAGCGGTCCTGGCACCGCCCGTACTGGCGGCGGGCCGATCTTCGGCCGGCAGGTATCTCATGACCTTTCAGTTTCTCCCGTGAGGAGGACTTCCATGACCGTCATCGACACCGCCCCGCTCGCCGGGGTGAGCGCCTCGGCGCCGACCCTCGTGCATCTGTCGGGGGACATCGACATCTTCACCACAGCCCGGCTGCGCAAGAGGCTGATCAACACCCTCGACCACAGCACCGACCTGCTCATCTTGGATCTGTCCCAGGTCACCTTCTGCGGGGCAGGCGGCTTGGGCGTGCTGATCGGCGTGCAAGGCCGTGCCCGGACACGGGGCATCACGCTGGCTCTGACCGGCGTTCCTCCGCGCATGGCCCGGCTGCTGCGCATCACCGGCCTGCACCACCGCTTCCCGATCATGGTGTGACCGGCATGCCATGCACCCGCAAGCCCGCCGAGGCGGGCTATGACGGCAATACGCCGTTCCCCCGCCCCTCTGCGCCCGCGCGGGCCGGTATCGTCTCGGTAGCGCTGACCGCGGCGATCGTCATCGCGCCGTTCATCGCGCTGGGCGCCGGCATCTGGCTGGCGTGGGGAGGCGGGATCACCCTCACCGACCTGCTGCTGGCCACCGTCTTCTACGTGGTGACCGGGCTGGGGGTGACGGTGGGCTTCCACCGGCTGCTGACCCACCGCTCCTTCACCGCCCGCCCGTGGCTGCGCGTCGTCCTGGCCGTGGCCGGGTCGATGAGCTTTCAGGGCAACCTCATCGACTGGGTGGCCGTTCATCGCCGCCACCACGCCTTCACCGACCGGCCCGGCGACCCACACTCCCCTTACCGCTACGGCACCGGCCTCAGAGGGCAACTGCGCGGCCTGGCCTACGCCCATCTGGGCTGGCTGTTTTCCAGCGCGCCCACCTCGGCCGCCCGGTATGCCCCCGACCTGCTGCACAACGATCCGGCCATGCTGCGGATCTCGCGCGCCTTCCCCGCCTGGTGCGCCGCCTCCCTGCTTCTGCCGTTCGCGGCGGGCTGGGCGATCAGCGGCAGCCTGTACGGCGCCCTGACGGCGTTCATCTGGGCCGGCCTGGTCCGCATCGCCCTGCTGCAGCACGTGACCTGGAGCGTCAACTCCCTGTGCCACATGATCGGCGAGCGGCCGCACAAAACCCGTCGCCATGACCGCTCCACCGACCTGTGGCCGCTGGCCCTGCTGTCCTTCGGGGAAAGCTGGCACAACGGTCACCACAGCCAGCCCAACTGCGCCCGGCACGGTCGCGGCCCCCGCCAGATCGACCCCTCGGCCGCGCTCATCGGCCTGTTCGAACGCCTGACCTGGGCCACCAACGTGCACTGGCAGCCCGCCGACGTCCTCGGCCACCATCGCGCGGTGGCCGGCAAACGCACGCTGCGAGGCCCACCGGACTCCCGCCCGGCAGGGGGCCAGGGCGCCGCAGTCCGGCGCAGATACTCCCGATGATGCCGTCATCTCGCCTCTGACCAGGGTCGTTCGACCTCGGCCGCCGACATGGAAGACCGCCGTTTGCTCATCTTCCTGGCTGAGCGAGGGGTTTGGCCTAGGCTTCGGTCCGCTTCTCCAGTCGGCTGCCACGTGGCAGGGTGACGACCATGATGTTGCTGGGGATATCCAGCGCGATGCGGTGCCATCGCCCGCGCGGGACGATGGCCGCGGTTCCGGCCACCAGCCTGATCTCTTCCTCCTCTTGTCCCGCCTGCTCCGGACGGAGGTAGAGGCGAATCTTCCCGATGATGCAGGACACGACCTCCTCAGCCTCGGGGTGAACTTCCCAATGGTCGGCGTGGACGTCGGCGTCGGTCTTCGCATGGAAGGCCCTCAGCTGCCAGCCGTCCTGGTCGGAGTCCGTTGTTCTGCTCTCGGCGTGAACCTTGCCGCCTTGGTGAAGGTGGATGGAGGACGCGAAGAGCTCGATCGAGGTAATAGTCACGCCGAAACGACCTTCCTGCGGTGATCTTTCAACTCTTGTGGTGGGCTGGTCCGGCGCAGGACGGTGAGGGCGATGAGGGCGGCGACGGCCAGGAGGGCGGCGCTGAGGGTCAGGCCGAACGCGTATCCGTCGTTGAGGGTCTCGGGCGTGGCGAGCCGGCCGGTGCGGTGGGCGGCCGCGGTGCCGAGGGCGGCGAGTCCGAGTGAGGCGCCGATCTGGCGTGAGCTGTTGAGCAGGCCGGAGGCGGTTCCGGTCTCGTGGGGCGCGACGCCGCCGGTGGCGATGGAGACGACCGGTCCGAGGCAGAGCCCGAAGCCGACGCTGGCGATGATCGAGGGCCCCAGGACGTCGGTGATGAAGGCGCCGTCGGAGCTGATCAGGCCGAACCAGGCGAACCCGGTCGCGGTCAGGAGCCCGCCGATGACCAGCAGGGTCCGTGGAGCGAACCGGTAGCCGAGTTTGACGGCGAGCACGGCACCGGCGACCACACCGAGCGCGAACGGCAGGAACATGGTCCCGGTCAACGCCGGCCCCGTCCCCAGGACTCGTTGGAGGTAGAGGGACATGAAGTAGAAGGCCGCGGCCATGGCCGCACCGACCAGGAGGTTGTAGACGTTCGCGCCGGCTACCGAGCGGTTGGCGAACAGGCCGAGCCGGAGGAGCGGTTCGTGGGTGGTGGTCCGCTCGACGTGGACGAACGCGGCCAGCAGTACGGCGGCGACCGCCAGCGTCGCCAGGGTGATCGGCGAGGTCCACGCGTACTGATCGGTGCGGACGACGCCGAACACCAGCAGGGTCATGCCCGCCGTGGCCAGGACGGCGCCGAGCACGTCCGGACGGCCGCCGCGCGCGGCCGGCGGACCGGCGGCGATGCCGCGCCAGGCCAGGGCCAGCGTGCCCGCCACTATCGGCACGTTCACGAACATCACCCAGCGCCAGCTGACATACTCCGTCAGCACGCCGCCCAGCAGAACGCCGAGGGCGCCTCCCGCCGCGTTCATCGCGCTCCATACGCCGAAGGCCCGGACGCGGGCCTTGCCCGTGGGGAACGTCTCGGTCAGCAGCGCCAGCGCGGCTGGAGCCAGTGCGGCGGCCCCGATGCCCTGGGCGGCTCGGGCGGCGACAAGATGACCGGGGACCTGGGCGAAGCCGCCGACGAGGGAGGCGAGCCCGAACAGGCCGAGCCCGAGCAGCAGGACCCGCTTGCGGCCGTACCGGTCGGCGGCCTTGCCGCCCAGCAGGAGCAGCCCGCCGAAGGTGAGAGCGTAGGCGTGGATCACCCAGGTCAAGCCCACCGCGCTGAAGCCGAGACCGGCGGCGATCTGCGGGAGCCCGACGTTCACGACGGACAGGTCCAGCGACACGGTGAACTGCACGACGGCCACCACGGCGAGGGTCAGCCCCGGCCTGGCAGGTCCGTGGATGTACTGACGGGTTCTCATGACCGCAATCGTCGTCCAGCGACTGCTCAGAGGCGTCGTACAAGTGGAGTGATCTGCCGCTACCACCTCGGGATCAACGACCGACCGGACTACGACGCCGGGAGTAGTTCCCTTAGCCGGGGAGGATGGTGGCTTCGGTGTCGGCAGCCGCTGCCTCGTCGACGCGGCCGAGCCGCCGCAGGCAGGCACTCAGGACGATCAGGGCGTCGCGCAGGTCCTGCTCGGCTCGGCGGACCTCCGTCCGCGAGGACTTCAGCTCCTCGTGTCGCCGCTTGCGCACGTACGCCTCGGAGTAGCGGTGATCGTCGTCGTCCCAGTCGTCCTTCGCCTCCAGCTCCCGGTGCCGCTCCTGATGAGCGCGCGCCCTGTCGCGGTAGAGCTGTACCGCTTGCTCGCCGGCGGACAGCGCCGCCTTCGGCGCCCCTAACGCGAGCAGGCGGACGCCGAGGTTGTGCCAGGCCCCTGCCTGGTACGTGTCACGCTTACGGCGCCGCATCTTCCTCATCGCCTCGACGATGCACGCGCGCGCCTGATCGGTTTGCCCGCTCCGGACGAGCCGTTCGCTGTACAGGTCCAACGTCTGGAGGAACTGAACCGTCGAGTCGGCCTTCAGCCACCAATCCGCCATGACCTCGGCACTCACCTCGGCGGCTTCGGCGACGCGGCCGACCTTGTCCAGACGATCCGCGTAGGCCGTCAGCGCGTGGATGAGCTCGAAGCCGGCCGATGTGGCCCCAGTGTGCCGCAGCCGTCCGCGGATCTCGGTCACCGCCTCGGCCGCGGCCTCCACCGCCTCCTGGTCGCGACCGAGCCTGGCGAGGAGCAGCGTCCGCCAGTAGCGCGCATCCGGGGCCTCTACCTGCGCGGATCGGTTGGTTTCCGACAGCCGCAGGAGCTCCTCGACAACCTCAAGCGCTTCCTCATACCGCCTGCACTCCATGAGGCTGCGGCGTAACGCGGCCAAGGCATGGACGATCTTGTCACCGAACAAGCCCAGTCGGTCGGCGGACAATGTCCGATAAACCGCCAGCTCTTCCCGGCGAGCCAGGCAGGCGAGATCGTCCCATCCCAGCTCGGTCAGCCACTTGGCGAGCTGGTCCAGCGCCTCGGGTAAGGCGGTCGGCGAGGGCCACGTGTCCGGGGATCGCCCACGCAGCTGCCTGACCAGCTCAAGCTCGTCCGCCGCCCACCGCACGGTCTTGTCCGGCCGGACCACACCCCAGTAACGGGCTGGATCCACGGGACGTACGAGCATCGCAGGCTGGACCACTTCAGCGTCCGGCTCGTCCATCACCCGTATATACCACCTGTACATGGGTCGGCAGGGTGGCAGCGCGTGGGGGCGTGGCGGACCAGCCAGGCGGACAATGTGGCGAGCTTGTCCTCCTCATCGTCCCAGGAGTCCCAGGGGAGCCGGTCCCCCAGCAGGTCGGGCTCCCAGCGGGCCACCGATTCAGCCAGGCGCTGGTCGGCGACGGGATGGGCCAGCGTCTCCCAAGCGGCCAGCCACGGGTCGAGCGTGGCGGACGCCTCGGCGCACATCGCGAGCACCTCGTACGCGGGCACAGCGGCGTCGGCTGCGGTGAGGCTGTACGTCCACCATGCGTGCAGGAAGGCCCAGACCGCCGCCACCTGCTCCGCGGGCCATTGCCGCCACTGACCGCGGGCGAAGGAGCGACCGACCTCCTCCATGCCGCACCAAGGTTCCACATAACCGTCAACGAGGTCGGAGGCCAGCTGGGGCAGGATACGGCGCAGCACCGCCCCGTGGTCCTCCCAGTCGGTGGCCCGCCAGGTGCGGTCCAGGAGGTCGAGGCTCAGCCACACATCCGGCACCTTCAGCAGGGCGAGGTCTTCGGCGCTGCCCCAGTGGCACTCGCAGTTGTGCTCGTCGGGACGAGCGGTCATACCGCGGAAGGTGGTGGCCAGCTCCTTCAGCGCCGCGTCGAGGCGAAGACCGGCGGGTGTCTGGTCGAAGTGCTTCATAGATGCACGCCTTTGAGGGCTCCGGCGGCTCGCGCCAGCCGAAGATCACTACTTTACCGGGGATCCTCCTGCTATGAAGGTCGGCGTGACCAATGTTGCGACTCGTGCCGGTGCCGTCCGTGGCGTCGATCTCGGAGATGTGCTCATCTGGCAGGGGATCCCCTATGCCGCTCCCCCGGTAGGTGAGCTCCGGTTGCGGCCGCCGCAGCCTCCGGTGCCCTGGCAGGGCGTACGGGATGCCATCGAGCCGGGGAACGCGGCCATGCAGTCCGTCCTGCCGGGCCTGCCGGCGCCGGTCATGGACGAGGACTGCCTGTACGCGAACGTGGCGGCGCCTCCCCCCGACGGGCGGCTGCGGCCGGTGCTGGTCTGGGTGCATGGGGGTGGTTATCTCACCGGCAGCGGTGTGGACATGTACGGCGACGGCGGAGATTTCGTGCGTAGCCATGATCTTGTCGTGGTGAGCTTCAACTACCGCCTGGGCAGCCTGGGGTTCCTCGACATCGGTGACTCCTCCGGGGTGTCGGGGCTGCTCGATCAGGTTCAGGCGTTGCGGTGGGTACGGGAGAACATCGCCGCGTTCGGCGGGGATCCCGAGCGGGTGACCTTGTACGGGCTGTCGGCCGGCGCCAAGAGCGTGGCCAATCTGCTGGCCACCCCGCTCACCCGTGGCCTGATCCACCGGGCCGCGTCCAGCAGCGGCGGCGGTGATCATGTGGCCACCGAGGCGCAGGCCAAGGCCGTGGCCGGGCGGTTCCTGCGGGAGCTCGGCGTGGGTGCCGACCGGGTGCGCGAGGTGCCCGCCGCCGAGATGGTCGCGGCGCAGGACGCCATCGCCACCGGGGTACGGGCGCTCTGGGTCTGGCGGCCGGTCATCGACGGGACCGTGCTGTCCGGGCGGCCCATCGACGCCATCGCCGCGGGTGCCGCCGCCGGTATCCCGCTGCTCGCGCAGACCTGCGGCAACGAGGGCGGCACCTTCCAGATGATGGACGGCGCCACGGCCGCGCAGGCGCCGCGGGTGCTGGCCGAGCTGTTCGGGGCGGAGGAGGCGGACAGGATGCTGGCCGCGTACCGCGAGAGCCGGCCGGAGCTCGACGACACGGCGCTCGGCCTGGCCGTCCTCGGTGACGAGCGGTACGGCATCCCCACCACCCGGCTGGCCGAGGCGCAGGCGCGGCATGCCCCGGTGTGGCGGTCCCGCTACGACGGGCCCTTCGCCGGGGTGCCCGCCACGACGCACCTGGGCAGGCTGCTGCGCGGCGGGCACGGCGCGGACGGGCCGATGATCTGGCGGTCGGCCCCGCTCACCGACGCCGCCGACCGGGCGTTGTCGGCGGAACTGCACGACACCTGGGGGCGCTTCGCCCGGGGCGACACGCCCGGCTGGGCGCCCTACGACACCGGCGCCCGCCAGACGATGATCTTCGACTCCGGCCGGAGCCGGGTCGAGCCCGATCCGCGCCCGATCGAACGCCGCGCCTGGGACGGCCGCACCTGGCCGTCAGGAACTTGGTGGCACCTCGACGGCCTCACTTGAACCCGAAAAGCGCGGTGCCGGGATCGCGTTCACCGAGTACGGCGTGTCGGGGGTCGGGGTCGTGGTGAAGCGGGCGTTGGGCAGGTAGAGGCGGTTGCCGAAGGACGCCACGGTGGTGGGGACGTCGAAGCGCGGGTCCGTCAGCCGGTTCACGACCTGCCCGGAGGTTCCGGCGGCGTTGAGCCGGATGACGGTGACGGTGTTGAGCCGGTTCTGCACCGCGTACAGCGTCCGGCCGTCCAGCAGCAGGCCGTCGCCGTTGACCAGGGATTCGCCGCCCAGGTTCACCTCCGTGGTGACGCCGGTGGCGGGGTCGGCCCTGAACAGCTTGCCGACGTTGGACTGGACGATGAGCAGGCCCTTGCGGTCGGGGGTCGGGGCGATGCCGTTGGCGTTGTTGCCGGTCGTGTACTGGATGGCGCCGGTGAGCGGGACCGAGACGGCCTGGCCGGGCAGCGCGCCGTGGCGGCCGAGTGCCAGCTTGTACAGGACGGGGTTGGTGGAGTCGGTGAACCAGGCCGCGTCCCGCGTGACCACGACGTCGTTGACGAACGACGCCCCGGTGGCCAGCGTGTACGACTTGAGCACCGCGCCGGTGCGGGCGTCGATCACCCGGGCGGTCCCGGCGGTGCCACCGGCCACGAACAGGCGGTTACGCGAGTCGAGCTTGAGGCCGACCGAGGGGGTGCCGGGGCCCTTGCTGACGACGGCGCCTTGTCCGGTGCGCAGGTCGGCGCGGTAGATGTCGCCGTTCGCCAGGGAGCCTAGGTAGGCCACGGGCCGGCTGCCGATCGCTATCCCCTCCGGCCGGAAGCCGTTGGGGAGCGCGATCGTCTCCGGCGAAGGCGAAGGCGAAGTGGCGGCCTGCGCGGGCGTGCCGGCCAAAGCGAGGAGGGCGCAGAGTGCGGTCGTGAGGATCGCTGATCTCATGCGCCCCACGATGCCCCCGCCCCCGAGCCGCGCAAAGGCCCAAAGGGCGGGTTCACAGCCACCTCTGAGAAATGTCAGACCTCGATCAGCTCCACCCCCATGAGGTCCGCCACGGCACGCAGTTCGGCGGCCCGGTGCCCGATGCCGAGGGACCAGTGGTGGGAGATGCCGGTGGCGCTCCAGTCGTCCGTCCACTCCCCGGGGTCGCGGCCGAAGTCGACACGGGACGTGGTGTTGCCGATCTTGAGGTGCGGGCCGTCCACGGTCTCCCCCTCCGACACGACGAAGCCGAACCGGCCGTCCCGCCGCTGGAGCAGCCCGAACGCCGTCACCGGCCCGTGCGCGACGTCGAACTCGACCGACACGCCCCACCCGCGCTTGCCGTGGAAGACGCCCAGACCGCGCAGCAGCGGCTTGCGCGAGCTGATCGCCAGGTGGGCCGGACCGTCGTGACCCATCTCGACATGACCGCGCAGGAAGTCGAGCGCCTGCAGCTCGGTGAACGAGCCGCCGCCGCCCAGCCGATCCATGATCAGCATGGCCAGCGAGGTCCGCAGCTCGTACTCCCCCGCCGCCGGGACGCCCCGGGCGGTGAGCAGCGACGAGCCGAGGATCATGCCCGCGCCGAGCCGTTCGTGGATCTCGCCGTCGAGCCCGCGGTGGTAGTAGGCCAGGCTGTCGAGCTCGAAGTCGGCCACCAGCTGGTCCAGCCCGGCCGACACGCGCGCCGCCCACTCGAAGTCCTCGGGCACGACCGTGTCGGCCAGCTCGAACACCTCCCGAGCGAGCTCCATCCGCTCCTTGACCTGGGTGTCGGTGACCTTCTCGACCCGTACGCGCAGGTCGTCGAACTCCAGCACCTCCACGTGCCCGCCCAGGTTCACCGGCACCAGCGTGAGGTCGGTGGCGACGTCGAGCATGCCCGGGTACAGGTGGCCCATGAGCCCGTGCCGCCCGTTACGCAGCGTGGCCCGCACGCCCGCCGCCTTCACCCACCGCTCGATCCGCGCCCAGGCCCGCTCGTCCTCCAAATAGCCGGACACGGAACGGAACGGGATCCCGGCCCTGGTGAACGTGTTGGCCATCTCCGGCAGCGGGCACGCGCCGCAGTAGGCCAGCCACTGCCCGGTGTCGAACGTCTCGTGGTCCATCGACTCCGACGGCTGCAGGTTGATCAGCAGCACCGGCGCGCCGCTGCGCTGCGCGATCGGGAGCAGCATGGTGGCGGTCATGTAGGTGGTGAGGAAGCCGACGATCAGGTCGCAGCCCGCCTCCCGCAGCCGTTCCGCGGCGGCCGCGCCCTGCTGGGCGTCGGAGATGAAGCCGACGTCGACCACTTCGCAGCCGAGTGTGCCCATGCGTTCGGAGACTCGCGCCGACGAACGCTCCAGCTGCGGCAGCAGGTCGGGGAACTGCGGCCAGTACGCGCCGAGCCCGCCCGCGACGAGCCCGACCCGGGTGGGACGGGCGGGGATTCGTTCGAGCGTCATGTCTTGATCTCCTCTTCAGGTCGCGGGTGAGGTGTCCCGCCGTTGCCCGCTGAGGCCCTCGGGGAGAACGCGCCCCAAGAGGGGGCGCGCGGATCTCGGGCTTCGGAGAACGCGCCTCCGAGGGGGCGCGCGGGTCTCAGGCTTCGGGGGACGGAGGGGGTTAACGGAGGAAGGCGGCGGCCACTCCGGCGTCGACCGGGATGTGCAGCCCGGTGGTCAGCGACAGGTCGCCGCCGGTGAGCGCGAACACGGCCGCGGCCACGTGCTCCGGCAGCACCTCCTGCTTGAGCAGCGTGCGCTGGGCGTAGAACTCGCCCAGGCGCTCCTCCTCGACCCCGTAGACGGCCGCCCGGTTGGCGCCCCAGCCGGAGGCGAAGATCCCGGAGCCGCGTACGACGCCGTCGGGGTTGACGCCGTTGACCCGGATGCCGTGCGGGCCCAGTTCGGCCGCGAGGAGCCGCACCTGGTGGGCCTGGTCGGCCTTGGCCGCGCCGTAGGCGACGTTGTTCGGCCCGGCGAACACGGCGTTCTTGGAGGAGATGTAGACGAGGTCGCCGCCCATGCCCTGGCTCAGCAGGACCCGCGCGGCCTCCCTGGAGACCAGGAAGGAGCCGCGGGCCATCACGTCGTGCTGCAGGTTCCAGTCGTCGAGCGTGGTCTCCAGCAGCGAGCGCGACAGGGACAGGCCCGCGTTGTTGACGACCAGGTCGACGCCGCCGAAGGCGAGGACCGCCTGCCGTACCGCGTCGGTGATCTGCTCCTCGGACGTCACGTCCACGCGTACGGCGATCGCGACGTCCTGCGGCCGGTACGCGGATCCGCCGAGCTCGGCGGCGACCTTGTCGGCGGCGGCGAGGTCGCGGTCGGCGACCACCACGCAGGCGCCCTCGGCGGCCAGGCGCCTGGCGGTGGCGGCGCCGATGCCGGAGCCGCCTCCGGTGACCAGCGCGACGCGCCCGGCCAGCGGCTTGGGCGCGGGCAGGCGGCGCAGCTTGGCCTCCTCCAGCTCCCAGTACTCGATGCGGAACTTCTCCGACTCCTCGATCGGCCGGTAGCTGGACAGCGCCTCGGCGCCGCGCATCACGTTGATCGCGTTGACGTAGAACTCACCGGCGACCCGGGCGGTCTGCTTGTCCTTGCCGAAGCTGAACATGCCGACCCCGGGCACCAGCACGATCGCCGGGTCGGCGCCGCGCATCGCGGGCGAGTCGGGGGCCGCGTGGCGCTGGTAGTAGGCGGCGTAGTCGGCGCGGTACTGGGTGTGCAGCTCGCCGAGCCGGGTCAGGACGTCCGCGAGCGGCGCGTCCGGCGGCAGGTCCAGGACGAGGGGGGCGACCTTGGTGCGCAGGAAGTGGTCGGGGCAGGAGGTGCCGAGCGCGGCCAGTCTGGGGTGCTCGGCGCGGGCCAGGAAGTCGAGCACCTCGGGCGAGTCGGTGTAGTGGCCGACCTGGCGGGCGTCGGTGCTCGCCAGGCCGCGGATCGCGGGGAAGAGCTCGGCCGCGCGGCGGTGCCTGGTCTCCTCGGGCAGGGGTTCGTGGACGACCGGGCCGAACGGGTCGGGACGGCCGTGGTCGGCGATGTACTGTTCGGCGGTACGGATGATCTCCAGGGAGTTCGCCTGGCACTCGGCGCTCGTCTCGCCCCAGGCGGTGATGCCGTGGCCGCCGAGGATGCAGCCGATGGCCTGCGGGTTCGCCGCCTTGATCGCGGAGATGTCGAGGCCGAGCTGGAAGCCGGGGCGCCGCCACGGCACCCAGACGACCCGGTCGCCGAAGATCCGCGCGGTCAGCTCGGGGCCGTCGGCGGCGGTGGCGATCGCGATGCCGGAGTCGGGGTGCAGATGGTCGACGTGGGCGGACTCGACCAGGGCGTGCATGGCGGTGTCGATCGACGGTGCGGCGCCGCCCTTGCCGTGCAGGCAGAAGTCGAAGGCCGCCACCATCTCGTCCTCGCGCTCCTCGCCCGGGTAGACGCCGGTCAGCGCCCTGAACCGGTCCAGGCGCAGGACGGCCAGGCCGCCGGCGGTGAGCGTGCCCAGGTCGCCGCCGGAGCCCTTCACCCAGAGCAGCTCGACGTCCTGACCCGTCACCGGGTCGTTCTCGGTGCCCTTGGCGGAGGCGTTGCCGCCCGCGAAGTTGGTGTTGCGCGGATCGGAGCCGAGCGTGTGCGCTCTTTCGAGCAGTTCGTTCTTGGCGTTCGACATCAGGCCCCCCAGCCTGCCTGGTTGCCGCCGACGCGGTCGGCGGCGATCTTCTCGAAGTATCCGGACTTGGCGTAGGCCGCCATCGGGTCGGGCGCGAGCCCCATCTCCTCCCGCAGCTCACCGAGCAGCGGGCGGACATCGGTGTTGTACGCGTCCATCAGCACGGCGTTGGCGCCCAGCACGTCGCCCTCCCGCTGGGCGACGGCCAGCGCGTCGCGGTCGACGAGCAGCGCCTTGGCGGTGGCCTCCTGCACGTTCATCACCGAGCGGATCTGACCGGGGATCTTGGGCTCGATGTTGTGGCACTGGTCGAGCATGAAGGCCGTCTCGTTGGTGTACCCACCGCCGCCGATGACCTCGAACATGATGCGGAACAGCTGGAACGGGTCGGCCGCGCCCACCATCAGGTCGTCGTCGGCGTAGAAGCGCGAGTTGAAGTCGAACCCGCCGAGCTTCCCCTCCCGCAGCAGGAACGCGACGATGAACTCGATGTTGGTGCCGGGCGCGTGGTGCCCGGTGTCGACCACGACCTGCGCCTTCGGGCCGAGCTTGAGGCAGTGCGCGTAAGCGGTGCCCCAGTCGGGCAGGTCGGTCATGTAGAAGGCGGGCTCGAACAGCTTGTACTCCAGCAGGAACCGCTGCTCCTCACCCAGCCGCTCGTACACCGCGGCGAGTGCTTCGGCGAGCCGGTCCTGCCGGGCCCTGATGTCGTCCTGGCCCGGGTAGTTGGTGCCGTCGGAGAACCACAGCTTCAGCGTGTCCGACCCGGTGGCGTCCATGATGTCGACACAGTCGAGCAGGTGCCGCAGCGCCTTGCGCCGCACCTCGGGATCGGGGTGGGTGACGCTGCCGAGCATGTAGTCGTTGTCCTGGAACACGTTGGAGTTGATCGCCCCGATGGTCACCCCCTGCTCGGTCGCGTGCCGGGCGAGGTCGGCGTAGTCGTCGACCTTGTCCCACGGGATGTGCAGCGCCACGGTCGGCGCGACACCGGTGTAGCGGTGCACCTGCGCCGCGTCGGCCAGCTTCTCGTACGGGTCGCGCGGCACGCCCTGCTGGGCGAACACCTTGAACCGCGTGCCGGAATTGCCGTACGCCCAGGAGGGCGTCTCTATGCGCTGCTGCCGCAGCTGATCCTTGATCATTTTTCCCCGATTTCAATCCAGATGGAAAACTTCGGCCAGCGTGAACAGCGCCTCGTCGGGCCGTCCGGCCTCGAAGAAGGGAGCCATCTCCGCCTGCCAGCGGCTGTTGACATCGGTCTCGGCCATCGCCTGCTGCGCCGCCGCGAAGTCATCGGTCTCCAGATAACCCACCAGCAGCCCGTCATCGCTCAGGAACAGCGAGTAGTTACGCCACCCGGTCTTCGTCAGCGCATCGAGCATCTCGGGCCAGACGGCCCGGTGCCGCTCCTTGTACTCCTCGAGCCGCTCGGGCCGCACCCTCAACAGAAAACAAACCCGCTCCACACCAACCTCCTCTCAACTGACCCACCACCGCTCTCCAGACGCCTGTCCTGCGCCCCTCCGGGCACCTCTTCGGACACCTCTCCGGGCGCTTCACCAGGCACCTCTCCGGGCGCTTCTCGAGGCGCCGCGTCGGCGGGACGATGTGCGGCCGGGCCCGGCGCCCCTGACGGCGCCGGGCCTGATTCACGGAACCCGGCCAAGACTGCGCACGTCACGGAGCCCGACCACCTCCACCGGAGGAGCGTGCCCCTGGACAGACCCCAGCCCCGTAAGGCGGTTGGGGCCCACTTGGCCGTGCCGTAAAGAAACAAGAGCTTGTTTAGTAATCGAATCCATCTATGTTCGACGCGTCGAAGGTGAACGGCGGACCGAGGATCACCTCGCCCTGCTTGCCGATCGTGCGCTCGCCCAGCTTGCCCGCCTTGAACGTCTCCCCCTCGGCCCCCGTGATCTGCCCCGACACCAGCGCCGCGGCGGCGTAGGAGGCCAGGTAGCCGAGGTCCTTCGGGTTCCACAGCGCGAACTTCGTCACCGTCTTGTCCTTGACGAACTGCCGCATCTGGTTCGGCGTACCGAGCCCGGTGAGCACGACCTTGCCCTTGTACTTGGAGCCGGAGATGTACCGCGCCGCCGCCGAGATGCCGACCGTGGTCGGGGAGATGATCCCCTTCAGGTTGGGATAGGCCTGCATCAGGCCCTGCGTCTGGGTGAACGACTTCTGGTCGTCGTCGTCGCCGTACGCCACCTTGACGAGCTTCATGTCCTTGTACTCGGGCTTGGCCAGCTCGTCCTTCATGAACTTGATCCAGGTGTTCTGGTTCGTGGCGTTCGCGGTGGCCGACAGGATGGCGATGTCGCCCTTGTTGCCGATCATCCCGGCCAGCAGCTTGACCTGGCTGCGGCCGACCTCCTCCGAGCTGGCCTGGTTGATGAACAGGTCGCGGCACTCCGGAGCGGCGTCCGAGTCGTACGCGACGATCTTGATGCCCTTGGCGCGGGCCTGCTGGAGCGGCCCGCAGACGGCGTTGGCGTCGTTGGCGGCGATGAGGATCGCGTCATGGCCCTGCTGGGTGAGCGTGTTGATGTAGGAGATCTGCGACGAGGCCGACGCGTCGGACGGGCCGACCTCCTTGGCCTCGCCCTGGTACTCCTTGGCCGCTTCGATGCCCGCGTTGTCGACGATCGTCTCGTAGGGGTTGTTGATCGCCTTGGGGAGGAAGGCGAGCTTCAGTCCCTGCTTGATCGGGGCGTTCGGGTCGGCCTTGGCGGCCGACGAGGAGGCGGGCGCCGGCGCGGGCGCCGAGGTCACGCTGGACTTGGTCGTGCCGCCGCAAGCCGCCACGCCAAGAGCGAGGAGCGCGGTCACAGCGGTCAGGCGCATCGGGGTCATGGGGATCCTTTCAGAGCTGGCCTGACGAGCGAGACGAGACGGGGGGTGAGCACCGAGACGATGAGGAGCAGCCCCGTGACGATGGACTGGATCTCGGTCGAGACGTCGCCGAGCATGAGCAGATTGCGCAGCAACCCGATGAGCAGCACACCGGCGATGACGCCGCCGAGCGTGCCCTTGCCGCCGTCGAAGTCGACACCGCCGAGGAGCACGGCGGCGATGACGGCGAGTTCGATGCCCACGCCGTTGTCGGCCCGGGCGGAGCCGTACCTGAGCGTGAAGAGGACGCCGGCGAAACCGGCGACGGTACCGGAGATCACGAAGAGCAGCAGTTTGACGCGCTTGACGCGGATCCCGGCGAAGAACGCGGCCTGCTCCTGCGCGCCGATCGCGTACAGCGCCCGGCCGAAGCCGGTGGCGTGCAGGACCACGCCCACGATGGCGGCCAGCAGGACGAACAGCGCTATCGGGTACGGGATGGGCGTCCCCGGCACGTCGTTCAGGGCGAGCGCGGTGTAGTCCGGCGGGAACTGGGCGATCGCCCGGTCCCCGAGCACGACATAGGCGAGGCCGCGGTAGAGGGCGAGCGTGCCGATCGTGACGGCCAGCGAGGGCAGCCCGAGCCGGGTCACCAGCAACCCGTTGACCAGCCCGCACACGGCCCCGGTCAGCACGGCGATCGGGATGATCGTCTCGATCGCCATGCCGCCGTCCCAGAGCGAGCCGACCAGCGCGCTCGACAGCCCGAGCACGGAGGCGACCGACAGGTCCACCTCGGCGGCCACGACCAGCATGGTCATGGCCAGCGCGATGAGCGCGATCTCGCCCAGGTCGCCGAGCGCGAACGACAGGTTGTCGACGGTCGCGAAGCTCGGCGAGGTGAGCGAGCCCGCGGCGAACACGGCGATCAGCAGCGCGCCGACCAGCACGTCCCAGCGCAAGACCTTAGCCATGGCGGCTCCTGTTCCTGAGCAGACGGGCGAGTCTGAGGGCGAGCACCCGGTCGACGCTGATGGCCAGCAGGAGCAGCGCCCCGGTGATGGCCTGCTGCCAGAACGGGTTGACCCGGAGCACGACCAGCGCGCTGCCGATCGTGGTGAGCAGCAGCGCGCCGAGCGCCGCGCCGTACACGCTGCCGACGCCGCCGGTGATCGCGACGCCGCCGACCACGACCGCGCTGACCACGAGCAGCTCCCAGCCGTGCGCGGAGTCGGCGATGACCGTCCCGAACCTGGCCAGCCAGAGCACCCCCGCCAGTCCCGCGAGGCAGCCGCTGACCAGGTAGGCGACCAGGATCCGCCGCCTGACGGGCACGCCCGCCAGCCGGGCGGCCTCCGGGCTGGAGCCGATGGCGTAGAACTCCCGGCCGCTCGGGTACGACCGCAGGTAGTAGCCGATCGCCACCATGATCACCAGGGTGATGAGCGGCAGGTACGGCACGCCGAGCACGGCGCCGTTGCCCAGCGACAGCAGTCCCGGCGGCAGGTTGACCGCGTTGATCTGCCGGCCGTGGGCGATGTAGTGGTCGACGCCCTGGATCACGTACAGGGTGCCGAGCGTCACCACCAGGGCGGGCACCCGGCAGAAGCTGACCAGCAGCCCGTTGAGCAGCCCGCAGGCCGCGCCGATCGCCACGCCGAGCAGCATGCCCGGCACGATGCCCCAGCCGCTCGCCAGCAGGTCGCCGGTCACGAAGGCGACCAGGCCGACCACGGAGCCGACGGACAGGTCGAGGTTGCGGGTGATCACCACCAGGGACTGGCCGACGGCCAGCAGCGCGAGGATGGCGGTGTTGAGCAGGATGTCCTCGATGCCCTGCCCGGACAGGAAGTTGCCGTTGACACTGGCCGTGACCCCGACGAGCGCGACCAGCGCGATGACCAGGCTCAGCTCGCGGGCGCGGAACACCAGGTCGACGAGCCCGCGGGCACTGCGCGCGGACGTCGCCTGCTCGGGCGGGGCAGTGGCGGTCGTCACAAGGATCTCCCAGTCATGCGGCCCTCCCGGTGGCGGCGTTCATCACGCTCTCCTCGGTCGCGTCGGCGCGTGAGATCTCGGCGGTCAGCCGTCCCTCGTGCATGACCAGCACCCGGTCGGCCATGCCGAGCACCTCCGGCAGGTCGGAGGAGATCATGAGCACCGCGATGCCCTGCCCGGCCAGTTCCGACAGCAGCCGGTGCACCTCCGCCTTGGTGCCGACGTCGATGCCGCGGGTCGGCTCGTCCACGATCAGCACGGACGGCTTCGTGGCCAGCCATTTGGCCAGCACGACCTTCTGCTGGTTGCCGCCGGACAGCACGCCCACCCCATCACTGAGCCGGGCGAACTTGAGCCGCAAGCGCACCGCCCAGTCCTTGGCCCGGTCGCGCTCGGCCTTCCGCGAGATCGTCACGCCCCTGCGCAGCGAGCCCAGCCCGGTCAGGCCGATGTTGCGCTCGATCGACAGCTCCATGACCAGCCCCTGCTGGCGGCGGTCCTCCGGCACCAGGGCCAGGCCCGCGCCCATCGCCGCCGTCGGGCTCCCGGCGGGCAGCCGCCGGCCGTCCACGGACACCGAGCCCGCGTCCCAGCGGTCCACGCCGAAGACCGCCCTGGCCACCTCGCTCCGCCCGGCGCCCACCAGCCCGGCGAGCGCGACGATCTCGCCCCGCCGTACCTGGAAGGAGACGTCGGTGAAGACGCCCTCGCGGGTCAGCCGCTCCACCTGGAGCGCGACCTCGCCGAGCGGGGCCTCCTCCTTGGGGTAGAGCGCGCCGAGCTCGCGGCCCACCATGCGGCGTACCAGGTCGTCGTGGGTGAGCCCCGAGACGGGCTCGCTGGCGATCCAGGCGCCGTCGCGCAGCGTCGTGACCCGCTGGCAGAGCGAGAAGATCTCGTCCAGCCGGTGCGAGATGAACAGGATCGCGCAGCCGTGCTCGCGCAGCGCCTCGACCACCGAGAACAGCCGCGCCACCTCGTTACCGGACAGCGCGGCCGTCGGCTCGTCCATGATCAGGACGCGGGCGTCGCGGGAGAGGGCCTTGGCGATCTCGACGAGCTGCTGGTCGGCGATGGACAGGCCGCGCGACGGCTGTTCGGGGTCGAGGGCGACGCCGAGCCGCTCGAACAGCTCCCGTGTCTGGGCGCGCATCGCCTTGCGGTCGATGCGGCCGAGGGAGCGGCGGGGCTGGCGGCCCATGAAGATGTTCTCGGCGACGGACAGGTCCGGAAAAAGCGTCGGCTCCTGGTAGATCACGGCCACCCCGGCCTGCTGGGCGTCGGCCGGTCCCGCGAAGACGACCGGCTCGCCGTTCAGCAGCACCTGGCCGGTGTCGGGCCGGTGGACGCCGGCCAGGGTCTTGACGAGGGTCGACTTGCCCGCGCCGTTCTCCCCTGCCAGGGCGTGCGCCTCACCGGCGAACAGGTCGAGTGAGACCTCGCGCAGCGCTCTGACCGCTCCGAACGACTTGCTGACGTTCGCGAGCGCGAGTGTGGGGGTGACACTCATGCATCCCTCCGGACAACAAACGTTTTAATCGCGACGAACCCGGAATCTAAGCGCTGGACCAGCAGGCGTCAATGCCTTCACGCCTCTTCTGGCGTCTTTGTGATTGTTACGTTTTAATCGGGGGGTGCGATTCACTGCCGTGGACCTAGGCGCCTCCAGCGGGCGGGTCATGAGTGCCGACGTGTCAGCCGAGAGCGTGCGCCTCGTGGAGGAACATCGCTTCCTCAACCGGCCCGTACGCGTGGCCGGAACGCTGCACTGGGACATCCTCTCCCTCTACCAGGGCCTGCTCGACGGGCTGCGCAAGGCCGGACCCGCCGAGTCGGTCGGCATCGACGCGTGGGCCATCGACTACGGGCTGCTCGACCGCGACGGCGCGCTGATCGGCAACCCGGTGCACTACCGCGACGGCCGCACCGAGAAGATCACCGAGCGGATCGATCCCTATGAGGTGACCGGGCTGCAGTTCCTCCGGTTCAACACGGTCAACCAGCTCGCCTGCGACCGGCTGGACCGGGCCGAGACGATGCTGCTGATCCCCGACCTCCTGGGATACTGGCTGACCGGCGAGCGCTGGGCCGAGCGCACCAACGCCTCGACGACCGGGCTGTACGACGTCACCAAGCGGGACTGGGCCTGGGAGCTGATCGCCCGCCTCGGCCTCCCCAGCCGGATTTTCCCCGAAATCTCGGATGGCGGCGTCGCGGCGCTGCGGGCCGACGTGGCCGCCGAGATCGGCTACACCACCTCCCTGGCCCAGGTGGGCTCGCACGACACCGCCTCGGCCGTGGTCGGCGTGCCCGCCACCGGCGACCGCTTCGCCTACATCTCCTGCGGCACCTGGTCCCTGGTCGGCGTCGAACTGCCCGCCCCCGTGCTCACGGAGGAGAGCCGCCTGGCCAACTTCACCAACGAGGCCGGCATCGACGGCACCACCCGCTACCTGCGCAACGTCATGGGCCTGTGGATCCTGCAGGAGTGCCTGCGCGTGTGGGACGACCCGCCGCTGGAGCCGCTGCTCGCCGCCGCCGCCGAGGCCAGGACCGACGCCGTCATCGATCCCGACGATCCGTCGTTCCTGCCGCCGGGTGACATGCCCGCCCGGATCGCGGACTACTGCGCGCGTACCGGGCAGACGGCTCCGGAGGATCGGGCGCAGGCCGTACGATGCATCCTGCAGAGCCTCGCCCTCGCCTACCAGCGGGCCGTCGCCGACGCCGTCCGCCTGAGCGGGCGGCCGGTCGAGGTCGTCCACCTGGTGGGCGGCGGATCGCGTAACGCGTTGCTGTGCCAGCTCACCGCCGACGCGACCGGCCTGCCGGTCGTCGCGGGGCCCGTGGAGGCGGCCGCCCTGGGCAACGCGCTGGTCCAGGCGCGGGCCCGCGGCGTGGTCGGCGACCTGGCCGACATGCGGGATCTGGTACGACGAAGCGAGAGCCTGCGCACCTACGAGCCACGGGGGCAATGATGACGACGGTGAGCATCAAGGACGTCGCGGCCCGGGCCGGGGTGTCGCCCGGCACGGTGTCCAACGTGCTCAACCGTCCGGAGAAAGTGGCCGACTCCACCCGGATCCGCGTCGAATCGACGATCAGGGAGCTCGGCTTCGTCAGGCACGGCTCCGCCTCGACCCTGCGGGCCGGCCACAGCCGCACCGTCGGGCTGTCCGTGATCGACATCGGCAACCCGTTCTTCACCGACGTGGCCGCCGGGGTGGAGGACGTGGCGAGCGAGCGCGGCTACGCCGTCATCCTCGGCAACTCCTCGGGCAGCCGGATGAAGGAGGAGCGCAACCTGCTGGTGTTCGCCGAACAGCGGGTGCGCGGCGTGCTCATCACCCCGTCGGACGAGGACCCGGGCCGGCTCGACCAGCTACGGGGGCGCGGCATCTGCGTGGTGCTCGTCGACCATCCGGCCGAGCGCTCCGACCAGTGCGCCGTCGCCGTGAACGACGTGACCGGCGGCTCGATGGCCGTCGCGCACCTGCTGGAGGGCGGCGCGGGCAGCCTCGGCTACGTCACGGGACCCGCCGTGATCAGACAGTGCCAGGACCGCAGGCGCGGCGCGGAGCAGGCGATGGCCGCGGGCGGCCGCGACCCGCGCGAACTGCTCGAGGTCGCGATGCCCGCCATGACGGCCAAGGCGGGCCAGCAGGCGGCCGAGAGACTGCTCGCCGAGGGGACGCTGCCGGACGCGCTGTTCTGCGCCAACGACCTGCTCGCGCTCGGCATGCTGCGCGGGCTGCTCCAGGCGGGTGTCCGGGTGCCCGACGACGTGTCGCTGATCGGGTACGACGACATCGACTTCGCCTCGGCCTCCACGGTGTCGCTGACCTCGATCCGGCAGCCCACGTACCAGCTCGGCCGGGTGGCCACCGAGCTGCTGCTCGACGAGTGCGACAACCCGGCGACGCACGCGCACCAGCAGATCATGTTCCAACCGGATCTCGTCGTGCGGGAGTCCACGCGGTAGGTTGTCCGCAAACCGAACAAACGGGGTTGATCATGCAAAATGGTGCCCGTCATGCGCTCGGGCTGGTCGCGGGACTGTTCCTCCCTCCGTTGATCGCCGTCGGACTGTTCTACGGTGTCGATCAGGTCAGTCGTAGCTACCAGCAGTTCATCCTCTCCTGGACCGGGCTCGGGGTGCTCCTCGTCTCGGGGATCCTGCTCGCGTTCCTGCTCGGCTCGCGGTTGTCGCCCGTCGCCTCGCTGGTGGGTGGGCTGGAGTTCACCGTGTTCGGCTTCCTGCCGTTCCTGGACATCCTCGGACTTCATCTGATCCCCGATCGGATGTTCGGCGACGTCCTGTGGTCCGGGTTCCTGACCGTGGCCTACACCGGGCTGCTGCTGATGTTCGGCGTGATGCTGCTGGTGAGCTCGGCCTTCCCGTCCCGCTGGCGGTCCTCGGCCCCGCGCGCCATCACGGCCGGGCCCGCGTACGGGGTGATCCCGCCGTACCAGGGCCCGGAGGACGCGACTCGGCCACTCCACCGCGATTGACCGTCCGCGCGGTCGTGGCCTGGCAGAATGCCGCCATGCGCGACTCCAGGATCGTCGATTTCCTCGCCCAGCTCGCCGCCCACGTACCCGCGCCGGGCGGCGGGGCCACCGCGGCCCTGCACGCGGCACAGGCCGCCGCGCTGCTCGGCATGGTCGCCCGCTACACCACCGGGGAGAAGTACACCGACCACGCCGAGGCCATCGTCGCGCTGATCGCCGAGACCGACACGATGCGCGCACGGGCGCTGCGGCTGCTGGAGGAGGACGCGGTGGCCTTCACCGCGGTGACGGACGCCTACCGCCTGCCGAAGGGCCCGGAACGCAGCGCGGCCATCGCCTCGGCCCTCGTCGGCGCGGCCGAACCGCCCGCCAGAGTCGTCGAAACGGCCACCCGCCTGGTCGAGCTCTGCGAACTGCTGCTGCCGATCGGCAACCCCAACGTGATCACGGACGTGGCGGCGGCGGCCGACGCGGCCCGCGCGGCCCTCACGACCGCACGGGTGAACGTCGAGATCAACCTGAACGGCATCAAGGACGACAAGGCGCGCGACGCGCTCCGCGCCCGGCTCGCCGACGTGGACGCCACAGTCGACAGAGCGGACCGGGTGACGGCCACTGTCCGCGAGCGCCTCGCCACGTGACCGCCCCTCTCGCAGACGTACGCCGCCAGGACGCGCCCTATCCGGACGCGCCGGATGCGTACCGCTTTGACGCGCGCCACCTCGACCCACACCCCCGAGTGCGCGGCCTTGGACACGCGCCGTTCCCCGATGCGTGCCCCGCTGAGCGGGGGGATGGTCACGGGGCTGCCGGGGCGTACGAGAGGATCGACGTGTGAAGACGCTGACGGGTAAGGAACTGGCCGCCGCCATCAGGGCGGAGACGGCGGCGCGGGTGGCGGACGGGCCGCAGCCGAGGCTGGCCGTCGTGGTCGCGACCGCCGACGAGGCGAGCCTGTGGTACGTACGGTCGATCGCCAAGGCCGCCTCAGGCGTGGGCATCGCCTGCGACCTCGCCGACCTGGGCCCCGGCGCCACGGCCACCGGCATCCGTGAGACGCTCGAACGACTCAGCGCCGACCCGGGCGTACACGGCGTCATGCTGCAGACCCCGCTCCCCCCGGGCGCGTCGGCGCAGGAGCTGGCCGCCGCCATCGACCCGGCCAAGGACGTGGACGGTGCGAACCCGCTGTCCCTGGGCCGCCTGGCCGCCGGGCTGCCCGCGTTCGCCCCGGCCACCGCGGCCGCCGTCATGGCGCTGCTCGACCATTACGGAGTCGCGCTGGAGGGCCGCCGAACCGTGGTCGTCGGCCGTTCGACCGTGGTCGGCAAGCCCCTGGCGCACCTCCTGCTCGGCCGGAACGCGACAGTGACCGTCTGCCATTCACGAACCCGCGACCTGGCGGCCGTCACGTCCACGGCCGAAGTGCTGGTCGCGGCCGTAGGACGGGCCGGGCTGATCGGCGCCGAGCACGTGACGCCCGGCGCGGTCGTCATCGACGTCGGCACCAACCCCACCGAGGACGGCGGCCTGGCCGGCGACGTGGACTCCGCCGCGGTCGCGGACCGCGCCGGGGCGCTGACGCCTGTACCGGGCGGCGTGGGCCCGGTGACGACCGCACTCCTGCTGCGACACACCGCCCAGGCTGCGGACCTGAGGTGAACGAGCGGACGACCGAAACGCCGACGCCAGAAGGTGGCGAGCCGAAAGCGCGCCCTGGAGAACGCGTGACGCACCGAACAGCCGAGACAGCAACGCCAGAAGGCGACGCCCCAGACAGCCAGAACCGCGCCCCAAAGGACGTCAACACGTGACGTACCAAACGATCGAGACAGCGACGCTGGAGGATGTCGATGCGTGACGTGCTGATCGTGCAGAACAGCAGGAGCGGCGGCCCCGGCCGCCTGGGCGGTTGGCTGGAGGAGGCCGGGCTGCGGCTGGACGTCGTACCCGCCTACGACGGCGCCCCGCTGCCCGCTCGGCTGTCACACGGTGCCATGATCATGCTGGGCGGCGGCTTCCTGCCGAGTGACGACGACCGGGCGCCGTGGCTGGCCACGGCCAGGAGCCTGGTCGCGCAGGCGCTGGATGAGGGCGTGCCGTTTTTCGGCATCTGCCTGGGCGGGCAGATGATCGCCGAGGTCGCGGGCGGCGAGGTGACCCCCGACGCGGGCGCTCCGGAGAACGGCAGCCTGCCAGTGACGCTGCGGCCCGAGGCGGCCGACGACGCGCTCTTCTACGGCCTGCCCGAGGTGGTGCCCGCCATCGAGCACCACGTGGACGCGGTCACCGCCCTGCCGCCGGGGGCCGTCTGGCTGGCGGAGACCACGGACTGCCCGTACCAGGCGTTCCGCGTCGGGGAGCAGGCTTGGGGGGTGCAGTTCCATCCCGAGGTGCTGCCGGCCCGGATCCGCGAGTGGCGGGTCGACGGCTTCGACCCGGACGAGGTCTATGCCCAGGCGGTGGCCGACGAGCCGGTGTCGACGCCGATCTGGCGCGAGGTGGCCACCCGCTTCGCCAAGCTGATATGACGGGCCGTTACCCGGCCGGGCTCACGGCGCTGGTGGTGCCGGTGCCGGAGGCCGAGCCGGTGGTGGGCCGCTGGCGGGCGGCGCTCGATCCGTCCGTGGCGTACGGGGTGCCGGCGCATGTGACGGTGATGTACCCGTTCCTGCCGCTCGATGCTGTTGACCGGGAGGCGCTGGCTGGGCTTTTCGCAGGGTATGCACCGTTCGATGTGGTGTTCGCCAGGTGTGGGCGGCTGCCCGAGTTGCTGTATCTGGAGCCGGCGCCCGGCGAGCCATTCGTCCGGCTCACGCACGCGGTGACCGGGCGCTGGCCCGAGGCCCGACCGTACGGAGGCAAGTACGAAACAGTAATGCCACACCTTTCGATCGGGTACGAGAGCGACGGCGCCGCCCTCGACGAGGCCGAAACGGCGATCGAACGAGGGCTGCCGGTCAGAGCACGGGTGGCGGCAGTCCAACTGGTGGCGTACGACGGCACGGTCTGGCAGGTGGTCGAGGATTTCCCGTTGACGGCGGCAGGCTCGCCTCGCTAGGCACACATCAGGCCACCGACACCGCACAGGCGCGTCAGCTCACGTACGGCCTCGCGCTCTCTTACCCGTCAGCTCACCTACGGACTCATAATCCGTGGGTCGTGGGTTCAGGTCCCACCCGCCCTACCGACATCACCGCAGGTCGAAAGCCTGTTTTGGACGATGCCAGCGGGCTGTGAATGATCTCCTCAAGATCATGTTCCCCGATGTTCCCGCATCTCATCATGCGGCAGTCGACATTTGATCATCTCCGCGCGTCCCTGCCGCCCACCATCCCCGGTGCCCGTGTTGTCGTCGAATACCTTGGGACGGCCGTGGCGTCCGCACTCGCGTGCCGAGGCCTGGCCCTCCAGCGACTTCTCCCGGATGTACTCCCGCTCGGACTCGGCCATCCCGGCGAAGAACGCGAACAGCGCGGCCCCGTGCCCGCTCGGGTCGCCCATGGCCGTCCGGGACCGCGATCGACGGGCGTCCGCACCTCCAGCTCCGCCCGCAATTGCGGCATCAGCATGAAGCGCGGGGTGTGGTACTTCGGCGCGACCTTCCCGCCTCGCGTCCGGCAGGCGCTCCCCGCCGGCGCCTGGCAGGTCGGACATTCTAAGGCCTCCACCGCGACCGCCGGATCGGCAAGATCACTCATGTCGCACAACCTCCCGCGCGCACGAACCCGAGCGGGGGGCCCCTCCGGCGAGCTTCGAGCGCATCCAAGATCAGGTCCAGGCCGTAGCTGAACTCGCTGGTGTAGTCGTAGCCCGGCCGCAGGGCGTGGTCGCGGATCATCTCGGTGAGGTACGGCAACTCCTCCGCCGGCAGATGCCGGAGGATGCCGCCGGCCACTTCCTCGACATCGTCCGGCGTCGTCACCGGCAGGTTCGCCTCCTGGAGGACGAACCCGGAGACGTAGCTGTCGATGAGCGAGACGGCGTGCGCGGCCATCGGCAGCGTGAACCCCGCCTCCCGGAGGACGCCCAGGACGGCGTCGTGGTGGCGCAGCGTCGCCGGTCCCGGATTGCGACGGGAGTCCATGAGGCCGAGAGCCCAGCTGTGCTGCGACAGGACCATGCGTGCGGAGAAGGCACGCGTACGGATCGCATCGCGCCAATCGTCGCATTCGGCACCGGGTAGCTTGATCGCCGCGAACACCATGTCGACCACGCCGTCGAGGATCGCGTCTTTGTTCGGCACGTGGTGGTAGAGCGACATCGCCTCCACGCCCAGTTCCTGCGCCACCCGGCGCATCGTGATCGCCTCCACGCCGCCGCGATCCGCGACCCGGATCGCGGCTTCCAGCACGAGGCCTCTGCTGAGCGGTTGTGGTGGTGGCACGACGGCTCCGGGGTGTGAGCGGGTTGACAGCCTTACGAGCGTAAGCCAACCTTACACTAGTAAGTAGCCTTACTGGTGTAAGGCCATCCAGGTTCGCGTCAGCCAGGGTTCAGCCAACACCTGACCTGTGACGCGCCCCGCCGGGGCGAGAAAAGGAGATTTCGATGCCGATGCCGAAGTGGTGGGGGCACGTGAACAAGCGGGTGTTCAACCCCCGCGCGATAACCGGCGGGAGATGGCCGGTGCTGATTCACATCGGTCGCATTTCTGGCGCTACGTACCGCACGCCGCTCGATGCGCATCCCGTCGACGGTGGCTACCTGTTCGTTCTGGTGTATGGATCGCGCTCCGATTGGGTGCAGAACGTCCTGGCGGCCAGCGGTGCGCGGCTCCGGGTCGACGGGAGAGAGGTAGAACTCACCGCCCCACGTCTTGTCGGGAAGGACGAGGCGTTCCAGGCCCTCCCCAATGAGGTGGCACGCCCACCGAAGGTGCTCCGCATCACCGAGTTCCTCCGCATGGACCTGCTCACAGGCTGACCCTGGCCGCCGCCCCGGCAGTCCCCGTCTTGCGCGTCGGGGAGCCTGAACCGGCTCGCCGATCCGGCGCCGGCACACTCCGCCACCACGACAATTACAGGACAAGCATGGTGCATATAAACAGGCGGGCAACCGCAATTGCGGGCGCACTGGTCATCGTAGGCATGATCGCCGGCGCGCTGAGCATCGTTCCCACTCTCGAGGAGCCACGCTATCTCGCTCTCATTTCCGCACACGAGAGCCAAGTCATCGTCGGCGCAGTTGCTCAGTCCATCATGATCCCCGCCTATGTCGGGTTCGCACTGTACCTCTATCCGACATTGAGGGCGGAGAACGAAGCGCTCAGTCAGGGTTTCCTTGGGTTTAGGCTGATCGCAGCGACGTTCCACTTCATGGGCGTGATTCTCCTGCCCTTGTTTCTTGTGCTGGGCCATGGATTCACCCAGGCCAGCGCTTCGGACGCATCCAGCCTCGAGGTCTTGGGCGAGCTGCTGCGGACGGCGCGCGACTTGGTCAATCACGTCGCATTGATCATCTCGCTGAGCCTCGGAGATCTCCTGTTGTTCCGCATTCTATGGCGGTCGAGATCTGTCCCTCGATGGCTATCCGGGTGGGGATTTCTGGGAATCGGAGCAGCTATATCGGCGAGCTTCTTGGTGCTGCTTCGCCTAACTGACGTGGTCACGCCGCTCTACCTGGCCATGAATGCGCCACTGGGCCTGCAGAGCTTTGTCTTCGCCGTGTGGCTGATGATAAGAGGCTTCGCTACTAATACATCAATCACGGCCCACCAGCACGGCGTCCGGCGCGGCTGACGCGCAGGCCGTCCCACCTTGTTGCGACAGCCTGCGGAGTCCGCCACTCGTGAGACGTTGCCCCAGGGAGCATCTCTTCCCGTAGCACGTGAGGCACTCCGGGCTTGCCGCCCACCAGAGCGCCATCGTTCCGCCCCCCCCCGCCGGCCCTGCGCCTGCCGAAAATCACGTCCATGCACGTCAGGCAGACCATGCATCGCATCCGAGGTCCGTTGCGAGCCATCCTGCCTGTGGACGCAAATGACCAGGCGATGGCTGCTCGGTGGTTGCTCGCACACGTTCGATCCGCCGTAAGGTTCGAGTGCCCGCAAGCCTGGCCCCAAACAGCCGCGCCGAGATGGGGGACAAATGGCACAAAACGCCGATGGTCAAGAACGCATGGTTGCTCGGTGGTTGCTCGCGTGTACGCGATACAGCACGGCACGCGTCGGCACAGACCGACACAACGACGGGGATAATCCCAGCCACGACAATACAGAACAGCACTTCGTGACACTGAGCGACATCAACCGAGGATTCTCATAATCCGTGGGTCGTGGGTTCGAGTCCCACCCGCCCAGGCACAGATGAACTCACCGGGCTGCACCTCTGAGCAGCGCCCCCCAGACCCGCTCCGCCTCGGCCGCCATCGTCCACGCCGTCTCGTGGATCACGCCATCGGCGGAACGCCGGACGAACGCTGCGATGAGTACACGGATCACAGGGTTCTCTCGGGCGCTTCGACGGACGGCCGGTACCGACCGTTCCGGACGGCGGTGGCGTAGGTGCCGGACACGGCGCGGGCGCGTTCGCCCACCCCCGATAACCCAGAGCCAGGGGCTCACCGGCCGGTGGCGGCTGCCTGGTCGGTGCGAGCGGCACCCCTGGACCGTGATCAGCTGGGCCGATTACCCGTCGGAATCACGATCTTGGTTTGTGCCCCCTTGGTGAGGTAGTACGTGGTCCACTTCTTGACCATCTCGTCGAGGAGCCAGGCGGCGGCGGGCACCAGCGGCAGCCCGATCAGACCTTCCCGGAACCGCACCAGTAGCGGCCACGCGGTCTTGACCACCGGGTCCCACAGCGGCTCGCGCCGGACGCCGTTCCAGTCGGCCACCTGGTCGCCGGTGAGGTACCTGGCGAACGCGTTGACGAGAGGCTTGTCGACGCCGCCGGGGCTGGTCAGCTCCGCGAGCATGTCCCGCAGGATGGCGTTGAGCTCCACCCCCTCCGAGGTCGGCCCCATGTTCCTGGGCAGGACCAGATCCGACTGGGTGTAGGAGGAGTCCCAGGTGGCGGGGAGGAACTCGTCCCTGATGCCGAGCATGTGCCCCAGCATCTGTACCGAGTGCAGGTACGCCGCGGCCTCAGTGGAGGAGATGCGCACCTGCCATTCCCGCATCCCGCGCATGGAGTAGGTCGCCAGGGTGTGCCACGTGACGAGCATGTCCTCCTGGCTGATCGGGATAGGGCCGGACCAGTGGGGAGACGACTTCAGCAGGTGCCGCACCGCCGCGTGCACCAGCCGGGTCTTCACGGCCTCGACCACGGCCGTGCCGCCGGGACCCCAGGCGTTCTGGGGTCTGACCGCGTACGCCAGAATGTTCGTCTTGGCGATCCGGTCTTTCAGATCCGCACCGCCCGCGGAGTAATAGACAGCGCGTGCCTCCTTGGGGATGGCAGTGGCCAGCATCCCGGCGCCGACAATGGTGAGGACGACGATGTAGTTCCCCTTGAGCGCGTGGAACCGCGCCGCGGCGTCCAGCTTGGTGGGGTCGGCCCACGGCGGCAGCTGACGCGCCTGCTCGATGAAGGCCCGCAGATCCTCCGGCAATCCCGCGGGCAGGGGCTGGTCGTTGCGGTTCCAGTCGTGCAGCAGCCGGTTGACCTCGGGTATGGCACCGCGGTCGAGCAGGGAGGCGAGGAGCGGATCGGCCACGTCGTCCCACACCCATCGAGGGTCGGCGCCGCTGCCGGAACCCGCGATCGAACCACTGGCCGGCCAGCCCCAGTCGCCGGACAGGGAATCCGCCTGGGCCGGGGAGGCCATCCCTAACGCGCCGAGCGCTCCCAAGGCGGTGCCCGAGATCAGTACTTCGCGCCTGCTCAACTCTGCCATGCTCCGCACTCCTTCGAGGTGGGGTTCTGCTCAGGGCATGCGAGAAATGGTTGATACTGAGAAACAGGTCATGGATCTGTGTATCATCATCAGAGCACAGTGTGACGAGCATCACAAGACCGCGTTTGAGGGCAGACTCTCTACAGGAGGTGATCGTGGATTCTGTGCTGTCCGCATTCGTGGCGCCGTCGGACTCTGATTCGTTGCTGGAGCGCGCCTATGTCGATGCCGTCGAGCGCGTCGACGACAGCGACGAGCTACGGGCGCGCATCCTCGACGCGGCGTACGAGCGGTTCTGCCGGATGGGCATCAGGCGCTCCACCATGGAGGACGTCGCCCGGCTGGCGAAGGTGTCGCGGATCACGGTCTACCGCCGGTTCGACACCAAGGACACGCTGATCGAACATGTGGTGCGCCGGGAGTTCCGCCGCTATTTCGACCAGTTCCTCATCGACATAGAACAAGCCGGCACCGCTGCCGACAGGGTGGTGCTGGGCTTCGTGACCTCGTTGCGGGCAATTCGCAGCAATCCGCTGATCGGCGGACTCATCGCCACGGAACCGGACCTGCTCATCCCCTCCATGATGGCCGACGGGGGTCAGACCCTCGCCACCGTGCGGCATTTCGTGGCCGGCCAACTCCGCAGCGAGCAACGCGCGGGCAACGTGTCGAGCGGCCTCGACGTCGACCTCGTGGCCGAGATGATGGTGCGGATCTCCACCTCTTTCCTGACGATCCCCAGCGCCATCGTCAACCTGGATGACGACGAGCAACTGGCCGCGGTGGCCCGGCGATTCCTGGTAACCATGCTGGAGCCACCAGCCTGAGCTTCAAGACCACAGGTCAGAGCCGTTGTGACGGCATTCGACGCTGAACAGCGCAATCTGTCCAGGCTCTGTTCCGTGGTCCGGAAGGGCCGCGACAGGTGAGGGGTCAGGTCCTGGGAGGCGGGGAAGCGGCTGCCGTCGGCCGGCCACCGCCGCGCCGATCTCTGGAACTTCTCGACCTCCGCCTCCGGGTACCAGCCCTCACGCTGTCAGGCACATAGATGCCGAGGCTCCCGACGAACATGTTGGGTGTACGCACATGTCCCCCAACTCATCGACGATCAGGACAACGACCCCCGGGCAAGGGAAGACGGCTTATCCGATTTGCTTGGGTCCCGGAATATGCGCACTGCGGCCTTTCAAAGAAAGGACTGGAAAATAGACCGGCGCGCCGCCAACGGTATTTCCGCATGCAATTCGGCTGACGGAAGAACGGCGCCGGGCCTCGCCATTCGACTCAGGCCCGGCGCACGTCGGCTCAGGCGGGCACTCTGGCGCAGACGGTGTTGTTGAGCTTGAACTCGGCCGGTATGGCGTTCGTCCCGGTGGCGGTCGCCGAGAAGCCGAAGCTCTGGCTGGAGCCAGGGCCGATGTAACTGTTGTGGGTGGCGTCGCGGGCGGTCACCTGGGTGCCGGTCTGGACCACCGTGGCGTTCCAGGCGGTCGTGATCTGCTGGTTGCCCGACCAGGCCCAGGTCACGGTCCAGCCGTCGACGGGGGTCGTGCCGGTGTTCTTGATGGTCACGCTGCCGTTGAAGGCGCCGTCCCAGGCGCCGGTGGCGTAGGCGACCTCGCAGGACGTGCCCATCTTGAGCCCGCCACGCAGGAAGGTCGCGAAGTTGGCCCAGCTGGGATTCAGCGTGCCGGTGCCGACGCTCTCGCCGCAGTCGGTGGTGGTGCGGACGGTCTGCAAGCCGTAGTGGGCGGAGTCCATGACCTGGGCCATCAAGTGGTCCGCCCCGGGCACCGAGACGAACGTGGCGTCACCGCACTGCGCCTTGATCCTGTCGTAGAGCAGGACGCTCTGCCCGTGCGGCACCAGGAAGTCGGCCTGGCCGTGCAGGAACATCAGCGGCGGGTCGTTGGCGTCGACGTACGACATCGGATTGGCCTGGGCCACCGTGGCCGGGCACGTCTGGATCGGGCAGCCGACCAGGAGGGATTCCGGGGAGGCGGGAGAGTTGTGGTCCAGCCCGCCGGTCGGCAGGTTCTGCGCGTTCATCTGCAGGAAGTCGGTCGGGCTGTAGAAGGCGATCCCCGTCTGCACGGCGCTGGAGACGCCGGTCGTGCCGACGGTGCCCTCCAGCGCCGTCACGCCGCCGGACAGGGTCGCCATCTCCGTCAGCCAGCCGCCCGAGGATTCGCCCATGATCGCGAAACGATTGGGGTCGAGGTTGTACGTGGCGGCGTTCGCGCGCAGCCAGCGGATGGCCGCCTTGATGTCGTGCACCTGTGCCGGAAAGACGGCTTGGCCGCTGGACCGGACGCTGACGCCGGCCACGGCGAAGCCCAGCGGGTTGAAGACGTTCGCGATCGTGTCCGCTTCGGTCTTGCCGTTGTCGCCCGTCCACGCCGAGCCCTTGTGCCAGATCAGCAGCGGCCGGGGCGTGATGCCGGTGGACGGCAGGTAGAGGTCCAGGAGATGCCCCCTGCTACCGGCCGGTTGTGCGGGCGCGTAAGCGATGTCGGTGATCGCCTGCATGGCGTGGGCCGGCGGCGCGAAGTATGCCGGCACACCGACGGCGGCCAGCACGGTCATCACCACGCCGACGAGCATGGCTGTGCGGGTTCGAGCTTGCATGGTGCGACTCCGGGTCAGTCGGATGATCGCCGCTTCCCCGGTGGCCGTCCGTAGTCTCCTGCGACGCCGGAGCAGCCGCGATCAGCACGCCGACCCTGCGAGAACGAACGTCCCGCTCGAGTGCCGTGGCTCACATCGATATGGACGGGGAGACGATAAGGCACGAAAGTAACGATGGTCAAAGGTTTCGGCGCATCGCGCTAACCGACCAGGAAAAGAAGCCTAAAACGTACTTTATGGGCATGTAGAGCGACGACAGGCTCAGATCATCCATGGAATGCACAGGCAGCCAGAAAAAGCGACCCCAGGAAGTGACGGCGGTCTTACCGACGGTAAATGTCGGTGGAACTTGCGCAGCTCCGCGATAACGCCGATGGAAGTTTCAGCTCGTTCCGCGACCGATTCCGCCTTGACAATTTTCGTGGCGGGTCTTGAGTGCTAGTGTCCAGGGTCATGATCTCCCCAGCCCCAGGAGGATGAATGCGAAAGGTACGCGCTGTTCTCGTCTCGGCCGTCATGGTCCTCGGAGTGTCGCTGACAGTCAGCGCCGCCCCAGCGCATGCAGACAGCACCGTCAAACTGTCCGGCGTCTTCACGGACCTTTCGGAGTGCGAGCGGATCGGAACCAAGGGCATCACCCAGAACTGGTGGGACCACTACTCATGCGTATGGGAGCCCCGGTACGGCTACTACTTCCTCTACGCGTGACCCGGTGAAACGCACGCACCCCCGGCCGTCAGGGTCGAACCGGGGGCGCGTGCTCTCGCCACCGAGGCCTCGTACCGGCTCGGCGGCCGGCCGGGCGTCGTCCCGCCCAGGATGGCGCCGAGCGCGTAGCCGATCGCCACGCCGGAGCAGCGCACCGAGACGGGGAACATCTCGGCGTACATGGCCGACATCCGCCCGTACGACAGGCCCAGGCCGACGGTCAAGACGATGATCGCCACCGCGAAGAGGTCCTGGTGCGCTGAGGGGATTCTCGCGCTCCCCGGCACGTCAGCTCGCGTACGAGTCGTACCCGAGTTTGATCGCGACCGCCACCCCGCACACCGCGGCCAGATACCGCAGGCTCTGACCGGGCAGCCGGCGGGCGATCTTCGGCCCCAGCCACCCGCCCAGCAGGAACCCGACCGCCAGTGGCAGCGCCGCCCCCCAGTCCACCGGCCCGAACAGCGCGAACCCCAGCGCGGCCACCGCGTTCGCCAGCCCGGACAGCATGTTCTTCATCGCGTTCAGCTTGGCGGGCGTCTGGTCGAGGAAGCCCGCCAGCACCGCGAACATCAGGACCCCGCCCGCCGCCCCGAAGTATCCGATATAGATCGACACGGTGAACAGCGCCACCCGCAGCAGCAGACCGTGCTCGCCCCCCGGCCTGACCGACGGCCGCCGGATCAGCAGCAGCGAGGCCCCGGCGATCAACCACGGAGCGATCAGCTCGAACGTCCGCGCCGGAGTCACCAGCAGCAGCAACGCGCCCACCGCCCCGCCCAGCGCGGTCACCCAGCCGAGCCGCAGCACCCGGCCGCCCTCCCCCGCCAGCTCGGGCCGCGACCCGACCGCCGCGCCCACGCCGGTGAACATCAGCGCGACCGTGTTCGTGACGTTCGCGGTCAGCGGCGGCAGGCCGAACGCGAGCAGCGCCGGGTATGAGACGATCGACGCCAGGCTCACCACAGTACTGACCACCCCGGCGACCACCCCCACCCCGAGCAGGCCGAGAACCTCACCGGTGATCACCTGGCCATGCTAGGCCGTGTCCGTTTTGTCCTCGACGCCGGGTCTCCGCAGCGGTCAGGACCCCGTCCCGTCCAGCCCGAGCAGATCGACCGCCCGCCTGCGCATCTCCACCTTGCGGATCTTCCCGGTGACGGTCATCGGGAAGGCGTCCGTCACGTGCACGTACCGCGGGATCTTGAAGTGCGACAGCCGCCCCGCGCAGAACTCCCTGACCGCCTCGGCCGTCAGCGGCTCAGCGCCCTCCCGCAGGATGACCCAGGCCATCAGCTCCTCGCCGTACCTCTCGTCGGGCACCCCGATCACCTGGACGTCCGCGACGTCCGGGTGGCGGTACAGGAACTCCTCGATCTCGCGCGGGTAGACGTTCTCCCCGCCGCGGATGACCATGTCCTTGATCCGCCCGACCACGTTGACGTAGCCCTCGTCGTCCATGGTGGCCAGGTCGCCGGTGTGCATCCAGCGGGCGGTGTCGATGGCCTCGGCGGTCTTGTCCGGCTCGTCCCAGTAGCCGAGCATGACCGAATACCCGCGGGTACACAGCTCACCCGGCTCGCCGCGCGCCACGGTCAGCCCGGTCTCCGGGTGCACGATCTTCACCTCGACGTGCGGCAGCACCCGGCCGACGGTCTCGGTCCTGCGGGCCAGGTCGTCGTCGGACCTGGTCATCGTGGACACCGGGGACGTCTCGGTCATGCCGTAGCAGATGGCGACCTCGCGCATGTTCATCTCGCTGACGACGCGCTTCATCACCTCGACCGGGCAGGGCGACCCTGCCATGATGCCGGTTCTGAGCGAGCTCAGGTCGTACCCCTTGGCCACCCCCAGCTCGGCGATGAACATGGTCGGCACGCCGTACAGCGAGGTGCATCTTTCGTCCTGTACGGCCCGCAGCGTCGCCTCCGGCTCGAAGCTCGGCGCGGGGATCACCACGCAGGCCCCGTGCGAGGTGGCGCCGAGGTTGCCCATGACCATCCCGAAGCAGTGGTAGAAGGGCACCGGCAGGCAGACCCGGTCGGTCTCGGTGTAGTGGATCAGCTCGCCGACGAAGTAGCCGTTGTTGAGGATGTTGTGATGCGACAGGGTCGCGCCTTTGGGGAAGCCGGTGGTGCCGGAGGTGTACTGGATGTTGATCGGGTCGTCGAAGGACAGCTCCGACATGCGGGCCCGCAGCCGGTCCTCCTCGACGGTCTCGGCCAGGAGCGCGTCCCAGCCCGGGTCGTCCAGGTAGACGGCGTCCGCGAAGCCGATCTCCTCGACCATCGCGCGATAGTCGCTGGTCTTGTGCGTCTGGGCGCTGATCAGCAGCCGCATGCCCGACTGCTTGACCACGTACTCCAGTTCGTGGCTTCGGTAGGCCGGGTTGACGTTGACCAGGATCGCGCCGATCTTCGCGGTGGCGTACTGCACGAGCACCCACTCGGCGCGGTTGGGCGCCCAGATGCCGACCCTGTCGCCCTTCGCGATGCCCCTGGCCAGCAGGGCGAGCGCGAGCCGGTTCACGTCGGCGTCGAGGTGCGCGTAGGTCCATCGGCGCCCGCTGGGGACGTCGACCAGGGCCTCCCGGTCGCCGAAGGCCACGACGGTCCGTTCGAGGTTCTCGCCGATGGTCTCGCCCAGGAGGGGGGTCGGCGCGGTGGCGCTGGAGTACGACTGCATGTCCACAGTGTCGGCCTCGTCCTGCCGTACGCACCAGACCCGGGTTCGGGTACGGCGGAGCTATGACTGGGGGTCCGTCCGGCATGAGCAGGCAACGGTCACCAACGCGCCCCGATCCCGATCCACGTGTGTGACCTGGCCGGAACCGAAGCAGTAGGGGCAGCCGAGCGCCTCGGCGACGCCCGGGTCGCGCCAGCGCCTGTCCTCCCACACGGGCGGCGGCCCGTCCGGCGGCTCGGGCACCTCTTCGGCGGGCTCGTGCTCGGCGCCCACCCAGCCGCGGCCGGCGCAGAAGCGGCAGGCCAGGAACAGCTCACCGAACTGCTCGCCGCGACGGCCGCCGCATTCGGGGCAGGTGATCGGGTCGGTCATGCCCGGCCGGTTCCGTCGCAGGTCTTGCACGACACCCACACGGACTGCTTGTTACTGTCACCATTCCGGTCGATCCATTCCCCGCCCGCACCCAAGCAGATGCCGCAGACCGGCGGCGGCTCATCGTCCTTCTTGGCCATGTCACGACGGTAACCGGCCGGGCACAGACTGTCTGCCGATCTGTTGTCACAGCACCCACGGCGCAGGGGCTGTACACCTCTTCGCCAGATCGCACGTCTTACCGCGTTCACATTTCTTCGCCTCAGGAGTCACAGATGCGTCTCCATTTACGTGCTCTCGTCGGCCTGGCCACGCTCGCTGGAGCGTTCCTGCTCTCGACGCCGCTCCCCGCTCAAGCCGCTCTCACGACCGCAGGCACCTATCGCGGCGAGGGCGACGACGTGGTCCGCATCCCCGCGACGTCCAAGCCGAGCATCGTGAAACTGACCCACCAGGGCGAAAGCAACTTCGCCGTATGGACGCTCACCACGAGCGGCAAGCAGGTGGATCTTCTCGCCAACACGATCGGCGATTACCGGGGCACGGCCGCGTTCAACGTCAACGGCACCAACAAGATCCGCTCCTTGAGCGTCACCGCCGACGGTGCCTGGACCCTCCAGGTTCTCCCGATCAGCAAGGCCCGCTATTGGGCGATCAAGGCGAAGGGGTCCGGTTCGGACGTCCTGCGACTCACCACGGCCAGCAAGGGCCTGCGTCGCCTGACGATCCGCCACAGCGGCGAATCCAACTTCGCGGTGTGGGCGCTCGATGATCGCGGTCAGTACTTGAACCTGCTGGTCAACAAGATCGGCACCTACAAGGGCCGGGTCGTCCTGCCGTCAGGTACCCGGTATGCCACCATCACCGCGGACGGGGCCTGGACCATCAGCCGCGGATAACCTCCCCCATCCACAAGTTCAGGGACCGGGCGGTAGTAAGCACCTCTGTCTGATGCGGCATAGGTTGGGCCGCGTGCGTGTAAACCAGCTTCACCCGTGGCCGACGAGTGCCGAGGAGGCGGAGGCGATCCAGGAGCGTCTCCGGCTTCACGTCGAGTTGACCGGGCCGACCGAGTTCACGTTGGTGGCGGGACTTGACGTGCATTATCACGGCGATGACGACGTAGCCGCCGCCGTGGTGGTGCTCTCCACAACCGCGCCCGCACCCGCACCCGCAAGCAGCGTCACGGACGATCGCGCGGGGAGTGTCGCGGGTCGGGTCGCGGGCGGTCTCGTGGTGGTCGAGCAGGTGGTGGTGCGCGGCAAGGCGCGGTTCCCGTACGTGCCGGGGCTTTTCGCCTTTCGCGAGTTGCCCGCGCTGGTGGAGGCGCTGGAGCGGCTCACCGTCACCCCTGACCTGCTGGTCTGCGACGGATACGGCCTGGCGCACCCGCGCGGGTTCGGCCTGGCGTGCCATCTGGGCGTACTGACCGGACTGCCCGCGATCGGCGTCGGCAAGACCCACTTCGTCGGCACCCACGACACCCCGGCCCCCGCTCGGGGCGCGTGGACGCCCATCGACCTGAACGGCTCGACCGTGGGCCGGGCCCTGCGTACACAGCAGGACGTCAAGCCGGTGTACGTGTCGCAAGGGCACCGGATCACCCTCGACACGGCCTGCGCCGAGGTCCTGCGGCTCTCCCCGTACCATCGCCTGCCGGAGCCCATCCGCAAGGCCGACCACCTGGCCAGACACGGCGACCTGTGACCGGCGGCCCAGAGCATGCTCCCCCGCGCCTACTCGGCGGCGCGGAGTGTCGGCGTGATCATGTAGGTTCCTGGCATGCATGACGACACCGGTGAAAACAGCGACAACGACTTGGACGCGTCAGACTCGGAAACCGCATTCTTACGGGAGCAGATCGAACTCGCGGTTTTAGGCGGTTTTGATGACGAATGGGATATCGAAGACTGGCTGGCGGACGAGACGACCGACGAAGATCTGCTGAATGAGCTGAAGGCGTACGCGGAAGAGTTGTTCCGGCAGCAGCAGGCGCGTGAGGAAACCTGGCGCACCCCCACCGTGAACGACGCCATCGACCAGGCGTTCGAGCAGCTGAACGAACACGGCATAGTCGCATTGCAGAACGCGGGCTACACGATGTCCGACGGCTGGAGCGACGCGCACGAGGCCGCCTCGGAGTTGCCGGAAAAACCGCGCGGCGCGGTCTTCTATCACGGCCAGGACCTTGAGTTCGGGGTTCAAGGCGAAGGGCTGATGCTGGCGTTCGGCGCCTTTGAGGACGACGAGACGAAGAGCGAAGCGGCGAGCACGGCCATCGCACAAGAGGTGTGCGACACTCTCGCCGCTCACGGGGTGAAGGCGAAATGGGAGGGCTCCGTTCACTCGCGTATCGAAATCCCGCCGTTCTCGTGGCGTAAGCGCCGCTGGACCTCCGCGCCTTGACTCCAACCCCGCCGCTCTGGCGTCAGCGGCGCCAAGCCCAGACGAGCAGCCACACGCTCAGCCCGAAGACCGCCATCCCCAGCGGCACATGCACGGTCATCACCCCCGACCCGCCCACCGCGGACTGCACGAAACCGAGCAGCAGGATCGCCAGCCCGACCACGGCGGGCCACCCCGCGCCGCGTCCCGGCCGCCAGACCAGCACGGCCGCGACGAGTTGTGCCAGCCCCAGCAGGTGAACGGCCCCCGCACCCAGCCCGTGCAACCCCGCCGACGCCCCGCTGAGCAACTGGCCGGCCGTTACGGCCTGGAAGAGCACGGACAGCGTGTTCAGTACGGTAATGATCTTGAACGCGGTGAGATACCCGCTGCCCTTGGCGACCTGGGTGACCATTCGACTCTCCTTCGACCTCGTGAGGTCTCAAGGATCTTGCCGTCACGGCACCGCGACATCCCCCGCCCGTCGTCATCCGCACTACGCCAGGAGTCGTACACGCAGGTCGCCGAGACCGCTCGCGGCCGTCCGGCGTGACCATGCGGAGCAGGGCGGCTGGTGAGACTGAGCGGTTCGGCTCAGGGCGTCTCACCAGCCGCCGGTCTGCTCACTTACCGGTTCAGGTGGGGCGGGTTCAGCATCTGCGCAGGCCGTACCTGCTGGGGTCGGCGTCGAAGCCGCTTGGTGTGTGCACCACGGAGGCCGGCACGTACCCGAAGGCGCCGAACCTGTCGCCGACGGTTCCGTACCAGGTGGTGTTGCCCCCCGGATGGAGTTCGCCCTGTGTCCAGCAGGTGAACCAGCTCTGCGTGGTGTCGAGGAAGTCCACGTCGTCGACGGGCCGGGGCCCCTTGAACACGGGGACTCCGCCCTCGTTGGAGCAGTGCAGCCTGCCGTCGTGCGGATCGACGCCGCAGGCGTCGGCGGAGGCGGTGGACGGGGCGAGGCCGAGCAGCGCGAACGCCGCGGTGGCGATGGCCATGGCGACGACCTGACGCTTGTTCATCTGTACATCTCCTTCAGTGTTGTTGTTGTCGGAAACCTCGGCGGCGTCACGGGCCGATGAGCTCGTAGTCGGCCAAGGTGCACTCGCGCAGGCCCGGCGCGGGGTCGTGGGCGGTGGACACGTGGACGGCGGGCAGGAAGCCCCAGCCGCGGTAGGGCGCTATCGCCTTGTCACCCGCGGCGAGGTACCAGATGTTGTTGCCGCCGGCGTGCGGGCCGCCCTCGACCCAGCACTGGAACCAGCTGAAGCCGCTCGTCAGTACGCCGGTCTCCGCGGTCTGGTAGGAGGCGTCGTAGGACAGGGTGACGTTCGGGGTGTTGCCGCAGTAGAGCCTGCCGTCGCTCCGGACCCCGCACTCCTCGGCCGCCGCCAGGGCTGGGGTGGCGGTGGCCCCGACCCCCGGGAGGGCGCCGAACAGGGTCGCGGTCAGGAGGGCGTTGGCCGCGATATTGCGGATCGTCATGGTGGTGGTCTGCCTTTCTGCTGCTCCGTCAGGTGCGGCGGGTTCGCCGCGATGAGAGCCAGCGAAGCCGGACGAGTGAGGTGTCCAACAGGAGCTCGGACGGACTCGTCCGGAATCGAGCCAGCCGGTGGCCAGGCTCGGACGGCAGATCACCGCGGCGCCCGCGTCCGAGGTTGTCCCCGGGCGCGCGGAGCGCGTGCCGCCATCCTTCGGACACGCCAGGTAATCGCTCGTACACTTTGCGACAGGAGCGGGTCGGGGAGGGCAAGGGTTGGCGGCGATGAGCGACCATCCGGAAGCTGGCGAGGATCCCCGAAGCGTCAGGCAGGCGTCGCCCCGGCCCGGGGTGGATTCGGTGACCTGCCACGAGGATCTGGTGCGGTTACTGGCCGAGCAGTTCGCGCGGGCCGACACGTCATTGCGGGAGCTGCAACTGCGGGCGGACAGGGCGGGCGGCACCCGGCTGCCACGGGCGACCTGCGCGGACATGCTGGCCGGCCGGCGCTTCCCCAAGAAGGCGTTGATGGTGGCTTTCCTGCGGGCGTGCCGGGTGCCCGAACCTCAGCTTCCGGCGTGGGAAAGGGCATGGGAGCGGGTACGGGTCGCCCGGATGCCCGCCGGTACGGTGCCAGATCGCAGCCCCTCCGGAACGGAGGCGCATCGCGGTCCCGCCAGGACCGAGCCGGATCGCCGGCCCACCGGGACGGAGCCTGATCGCGGCCCTGCGGGTACGGAGCCTGATCGCGGCTCTGCGGGTACGGAGCCTCATCGCAGCCTCGGCGGCGTGGCGCCCGTCACCCGGACAGCCGGGCCGGGCGAGGCAGGGCCGACCCCTGTCCCCCGCCGAAGCTGGCGGCAAGCCGCCGTGTCGGCGGCGTTGGCCGCGCTGGCGACTGCGGGGGCCGTGAGTGTCATCATCGATCAGCGGGAAGCGTCACAACGCGTCGCGTCCGACGGCCTCGGCAGCCCGATGAGTCCCGGCCGCATCGTCAGCGATGACGGCCGCGCGTTCAGCGCCGGTGGGTCGAGCCGGTTCACCGCGACCGTCGATCCCGCCAACAGCGGAGTGCGACTGATCCGCCGCCTGGACGCGGGCGTCGCCCGGCAATACGCCACCATCACCGTGAACGGGGATCCGGCCGGGACATGGCGGCAACTGCCCGGCGACAGCACCTACAAATGGCGGGAGCAGATCGTCGAAATCCCGCGAACCCTGACCGCGGGTCGCCACTCGCTCACCATCGTCAACACGTTCGTGTCCTCTTCCCTAGGCTTCAACGAGTTCCTCTACCTCATCGAACAGAAGATCAACGGGGTCTGGTCGACCGCCGACACGGTCGACATCGGCCCTGAGCACACCGCCAGCGAAGCCGCGCACGACTACCACATCGTCGCGCAGGGCTGGGCCGATACCCAGACGTTCACCTATCCACCGCGCGAGGAGGACTGGCGGGTCGAGTAAGTTCACCCGCGACGCGGATACAGACCGCGCCAGGTCGGCGCGTCAGCCCGCGCCGAAGCACACGAACGTGGACAACGACTCCCCCGCAGACGCCGACGCGGACGCCGACGCGGCGGCCAGCGCGGCCGCCGGTGACAGGCCGAGCGCGAGGTGCCGGTGGTAGGCGGCCATGATCGCGATGGCCGTCTCGTCGGGCACCTTGGCCACGCTGGAGACGACGGTCGGCGTGCCCATGTAGAGCAGGGCGGCGGTGAAACCGAGCAGTTCGTCGCCGGGCCGTACGACCAGCCGCCCGATGTCGCAGGCGGACAGGACGACGTGCCGCGGCGCCGTACGCAGGCGCTGAACGTCGTGGGCCATCAGCGGTCCGTCACTCAGTACCAGGCGGGAGAACAGGACGTTCTCCCGCTCGTGGTGCCCGTGGGCGGCCAGATGGGCGATGGACGCGCCGTCGAGCGCCTCCAGGGTGGCCGCGACCGTCGCCGCGGAGCCGGTGAGCCGTCGCGCCTTGGGGTAGAGGGTGGCGAGCTGTTCGATCTCGGGTTCCACGGCGGTGAGGTTGGGGCCCGCGACCAGGAGTGGCGGTTCGCCGTCGGCGACGCCGGTCAGGCGGGCCCGCTGGGCGGCCGCCCAGACCTGGGCGGAGGGGGCCGCCACCACGGGCTTGCCGACGAGGCCGGGCAGCGCGCCCCAGGGGATCGCCGACAGGGCCATGGTCGGGACGACGACGATCCCGTCCGCCCCGGCGAGTGACGGCAGCAGGGGCGCGAGCAGTCCGTCGGCGATGGTGGCGAGTTGCCGTCGTAGGGACGCGTCGATCACCGCCGCCAGATTCGGCCGGAGGTTGCGCCCGGCGCGGGCGTTGAGGTCGCCGGTCAGCCGCTGTACGGCCTCGGCCAGCGGCGCGTACGCCCCGAGCTCCAGGAGGCGGCACCTCCCGGCACCCAGGACGAGGGCCAGCAGCCTGCCCTGGACGTTCAGCAGGCTCACCAGCGCGAGACCGGCGGCGGCCAGCTCGGCCTCGACCGCGCCGGTCGAGACGGGGGCCAGGCTCTCGCGTACCCCGGGAAGTTGCCAGCCGCGTTCTCTGATGAGGCGTTCCAGCTCCAGGCAGCGCCTGCGGATCTCCGGGTCGCGGCGCGCCGCGGCCTCGCCCGCGTGCAGTTGCTGGGCGAGGTGGCGCAGCTCGGCCATCGCCTCGGCGGTCGGCTCGTCGTGCTGGGGGCGGATCGGCGGGAAGCGGAACGCCTGCGCCCGGCAGCGTTCCGACCACTCGAACACCAGCCGCGCCGAACCGTTCGCCAGCGCCGCCGCCAGGCCCGCGGCCGCGAGGTCGGACCCCAGCGCGGTGACGCCGGTCTGCATGTCCAGGCTGCCCAGCCGGCCGCGATGCGCGTGGATCAGCGCCAGCCCCGAACGGACCCGCCGCAGCGCCTGGCCGCGCAGCCCCCGCGCACCGGCCAGCTCGGCCTCGGCCAGCCGCCGCATCAACCGCACCTCCAGCGGCGCGTCACGGGAGCCCGGCCGCACGAGCGGCGCGATTCCGCTCCAGAGCGCCTCCGCCTCGGCGAGGTTTCCGGCGGCGACCAACGCCCTGGTCGCCAGCAGCGCCGCCGTCTCGCTCTCGTCACGCAGGCCGAGCTCGGCACACCGCGCCGCCAGATCCACGGCCTTGCGCGCGACCGGCCCTGGCCTGCCGCCGTGATCCGGCGCGCCACCCGAGCCCGGCCAAACGCCCTGATCCAGCACCCCACCCGACCCCGGCCTACCGCCCTGGTCGGGCGCGCCGCGCGATCCCGGTCGGGGCGGGCCCAGTCGGGGCGGGCCCAGTCGGGGCGGGCCCAGTCGGGGCGCGCCCGCGAACTCGGCGCGTAGTCGCATCAGCTCCGCGCGCAGCGCCCAGGCCGGGCTGCGTCTGCGGCGGAAGCGGTCCTCGGCCCGCCGTGCCCAGGCGCGCGCCTCCGCGAATCGCCCGGCGTGCAACGCCGCCTGCGCGCGGGCCAGCTCCGCCTCGGCGTAGTCCTGCATCAGCCGCTGTTTGCGGAACCCGTCGAGCGCCCCGTCGAGCGTACGGCCGGCCTCGTCGGCGAGGCCGGCGGCCAGCAGCGCCCTGGCCTGGTCCAGCGCGAGTACGGGCAAAAACCCGGGGTTGACCCGGCGATAGGCGCCTTCCACCTCGCCGAACACCGCCAGAGCCGTCGGGATGTCGCCCAGTAGCAGGTCGCAGTAGCCGTCGTTGTGCTGCGCCTTGGCCTCGAGGACCTCGTGACCCAGGGCCCTTGCGAGCTCGGCGCTGCGGCGCGCGTCCGCGCGGGCCAGGCGGACCTTGCCTGTCATGAGGTGGATGACCGACCGGTTGAGCAGCACCCTGGCCAGCTCCACGCCGCGGGCGAGCCGCGGCACGGCGAGGTCGAGCAGTTCGAGCGCCTCGGCGGTACGGCCGGTACGCAGGTACATCAGCCCCCGCTGGCCCTGAACGATCGCCAGCTCGGCGGGCGGCGCCCATCGTTGCGCCTCGTCGAGCAGCTCCGTGCCGCGGGCGGAGTGACCCTGTTCGGCCTCGGCGTGGGCGAGGCTGGTCAGGAGGCGGGCGAGCAGCACCGCCCGCTCCGGATCCCCGGCATCGGGAGGCGCGCCGGTCTCCCAGCGCAGCAGCGCCAGGCCCTGCCGCAGCCGCCGCGCGGCGAGCCCCGGGTGGCCGTCGTCGGTCGCGGCGACGGCCAGCCCGTGCAGGCGGGCCGCCCGCTCGTGGATCTCCGAGCCCTCTGCGGTGCTCACGGGTTCTCAGAGGACGATGGAGGGCGTCACCGCCAGTATCGCGGCCTCCCCCGTAACGTCCAGTGCCGGCCGTACGACGAGCTGGGCCAGCCCCCGGATCACCTCGTCCACGACGAACCTGCCCTGTTCGTCCGCCCTGACCACGACCGGCCCCTCGGCGGTGCGCAGCTCGACCACGTGGTCGCCGGGCGGGGCCAGCCAGCCGTCCAGCCGTACCAGGCGCTGGGTCTGGACGCTGACGCTGATCATGATCGTGAGGGCGTCGCCTTCGAAGGTGATCGTCCGGCTCTCCTCACCGCCGCGGACGCCCGCCCGCAGCCCGAGTTCCTCGCTCAGCCGCAGGACCTCGGCGTCGGCCGATTCGAGGTCCAGGGCGAACTGGACCCGCTCCACCAGCGTCTCGGGCACGGGGTCGAGCACCGAGAACATCCTCCTGATCTCGTCGAGGATGAACTCGTCAGTGGGGTCAAGGTCATCCGGAGGGATCATGACACGCTCCAGCCACGGTCCTCGGCGAGCAGGCGGCGCAGTTTCGCCAGGCAGCGGCCGCGCGTGGGGCCGATGCTGCCCTTCGGCATGCCCAGCGTGAGGGCCACCGCGTCGTAGTTCGGGCGGCGGACGAACGCGACGAGCCGCAGCAGATCGCGGCAGGAGTCCGACAGCCGGGCCATGGCGTTCCAGAGCGCCTGGTGCCGCTCGTTCCGCAGGACGAGCTCCTCCGGCAGGGTGTCGGAATCCGGTACGTCGTCGAACGCCGTGGGGCTCACCGGCCGGGCGTCGCGCTGCGTCGCCTGGACCCGCCACGCTTCGCGGGTCGCGGTCGTGACCAGCCATTCGATCAGGGCACGGGGAGCGGTGATCGACTTCAGGTGGCGCAGGAGCCTCAGCCAGGTCGTCTGGATGACGTCCTCGGCGGCCTCCCGGTCCAGTCCCTGGCGCCTGACCACCTGCCACAGCAGGGGCGTGAGGTCGGCGGCGATCAGGTTCAGCGCTTCACGCCGGCCGTCTCTGGCCTCCTGGAGCAGGCCCGCCAGCCGTTCCCGCCGATCGGCGGGAACGGGCTCCGGTCTCAGGTCCGCGGCCATCACACCGGCGTGATCGTCGGGAGGTCACCGTTCTTCAGCCTGGCGACCACGGCGTGCGCGCGTTTGAGCGCCACCTGCCGGTCGGTGTTCGCCAGGTCGACGGCCTGGTGGTCCTGGATCAACAGCTGCATGATCGTGGCGCCGAGTACGGGCGCCGCGAACGACGAACCGCTCCACGTGGCGAACTGGCTCTGGTGGTTGTCGCTGTCGAAGGAGGCCCGGCCGGTCAGTTCGAGCGAGGCGGACCTGGCGCCCTTGACGCCGGGTGGGAAGGTGCTGACGAGCACCGCGCCCGAGACGTGCCACCGGATGGCCTCGTGCTCGTTGCTGAAGATCGCGATGGTCCCGTCGGGGTTCGTCGCGCCCACTCCCAGCATCGGCGCGAGGTCAGGGTCGTTCTGGCCGTCGAGGGCGCCCGCGGCGGGCCAGAACGCGCGGCTCGACGCGTAGTTGCCGGCGGAGCAGACCACGATGACGCCGCGCCGCCGGAGCTGGGTGAGTTTGGCCAGCAGCGGCGGCGTGTGGAGCGGGTCGTCGGCCGTCTCGTGCGTGTACCCGAGCGACAGGGACACGACGTCGTAGAAGCCGCCCCGCGCGATCTCGTCCAGCAGGTGGTCCAGGGCGGCGTGCAGCGCCTCCTCGGGCACCACGCCGTCGGCCTGCATGACCCTGATCATGAGCACCCGCGCGTCGGGGGCGACCTGGCAGACCAGTCCCGCCTCCATGAGGCCGTGCCCGGTGTGCGTGTTCAGCGTGCCGAGCAGGGGGTTGGGCGGGTCGGCGTTCTCCTTGTAGCCGACGAGTTCGACGCCCGGGTTCGGCTCGCTCGCCTCGACGGCGAGCTGAATACGCTGCTGGGCCGCGTCGCTGACGGACAGGAACGCGTCGGGGTCGGTCACCGGCCGGAACCAGGCGTGCCGCTGCTTCGGCAGGCCGGTGTCGGGGATGACCATCACGGGGCGCCGGCCGCCGATGGTCGCGGCGGGTCTGCGGGCCGGTGGGCCGCCCACGACGTTCACCGGGGTTCTGGCGTATCCGGCCATGGGGGTGGCGTAGGCGCCGCCGGTCGTTCCGTGGCCGCTGGTGGCGGGCTCGCCGCCGATGTCCAGGGCCGCGCCGACGCCGACGAACGCGGACCCGACGAGCAGGTGGTCCAGCGCGATCCTGGACAGGAGGTTCCTGACGGGCGCCTGCCCGGCGGCGTCGGCGAAGCCCGGCAGCGCGCGGCGCAGCGTCCGCAGCGCCCGCCACGCGTCGATCACCACGTCCGTCTCGCCGGGGGCGACCTTGAGCACGGCGGGATGCCAGCTCGGCACCTCACCACCGCGACGGCGGTCGCGCTCAGGCTCCCCATCGTCACTGTGATCGTCCCGCAGGCCCGAGACCTCGATCGTGAGATGGATCTGCGCGAGGGTGGCGGTGACCCAGGCGAGCCCCGCGTCGGAGTTCAGCACCTGGACGGGGATCAGCAGCACGTCCGAGCGGTAGACGGTCGAGGCGGGACGGCTCTCGCCGGCGTCGAGCTCGACCGTGGCCGGGTCCAGGACCTTGGCTCCGTAGCGGTCCAGCAGCGGCTGGGGGAAGTCCAGGTCGCGCGACGGCAGCCCGTCCCCGTCACCCGAGGCGTACGGTTCGCTCTCGTAGTCGATGGTCAGCATCCGGTGGCCTCCGTCTCTTTCCCGTATGGAGAAAGAGTCACGCCCTACTGCGGTGATACACGTGAGGCATAACAAGCCGGTCACACGAGAGTTGTCAGGCGTAGAGGCGTTCCAGGACCGCGGCCACACCGTGGTCGTCGTTGGACAGAGTGCGCCGCTCGACGGCCGCCATCACCATGTGGTGGGCGTTCGCCATCGCGTACCCGGCCCCGGCGAAGGCGAGCACCGCGAGGTCGTTGGGCATGTCGCCGAACGCCACCACCTCGGCCGGATCCACGCCCCGCTCCGCGCAGAGCCCGGCCAGCGTGCCCGCCTTCGTCACCCCGGGAGCGCTGATCTCCAGCAGCCCGGTGCCGCCCGAGTGCGTCACCTCGGCCTCGCCCTCGACGGCCGCCACCGCGGCGGTGAACATCTCGTCCACCGCGTGCGTCGCCGACCAGGCCAGCAGCTTGACGATCGGCTCGTCCTCGTCGCAGGCGACCTGAACCTCCCGGGTGTACGGCAGGTCCGGCACGATGCGCCGGGTGTAGCCGGGCTCGACCAGGATCCGCCGGCCCGTCTCCACCGCGAAGGCCACACCGGGCAGGGCCTCGCGGAGCGTCTCGGTCAGCTTCCTGCCGGCGACGGGGTCGAGCGCGTACGTGCTGGTGATCTCGCGGGTGTCCAGGTCGTAGACGATCGCCCCGTTGCTGCAGACCGCGGTGCCGGTGACGTCGGCCATCGCGGCGATCGGGTCCACGCTCCGTGGCGGCCTGGCGGTGACGAACACGATGTCGGCTCCGGCCTCGCGGGCGCGGCGCAGGGCACGGCGGGTGCGCGAGGACACGGTGCCGGTGGAGTCGAGGAGGGTGCCGTCCAGGTCTGTTGCCACGATACGAGGTGGGATCACGCCACCATTAAAGCGGGCGGTCAGATGCGCATCTCGGACGGCATCGACGTGGTCGCGTTGAGCAGTTCCACGCCGAGCAGCTCTCCCGACTCTCCGTAGTCGAGGACGACATCTTCCGATACGGTCTGCCGTACCGCCTCTCCCGGCACTATTTCGTGCTTCATCGCGATGTAGGCGACGTCGTGCTCCTTCTCCCACCGGACGTACACGGTGTGCGGGCGTCTGTCGGCGGGCTCCTCGTCCCAGCTCAGCCAGCCCTCCTTGGCCTCGTGCGAGCCGCCGAGCGCGGCCCGGACCATGGCCATGGCGAGTTCGAGCGCCTGGAGCGAGTCGACGCCGGTGGCCTTGCGGTCGTGCTCCCACCCGGCGAGCCCGTCGATCCGGTAAGGGCACGACCACTCCCCCGTCGGCTCCTCGATCGGCAGCCCGATCGTGACGACGACCTCGCGTAGCGGCTCGGTGCGCAGCGTCAGCGTGCGGTGGGCGATCTCGTACATGTCTGCTGATCTACCCCGGAGACGGACGCTGGAAGACTGGCGGCGAGAAGAGCCGGCCATACCGCCATGGTCGAAAAGCTTCCTGCCTTCGACCGGCGCCCATAGTCTGCGTACGTCGCGAGGGGAGTCCAGTGGTGAATGAGTCGTTCGGGATCCGGTTGCTGTCCAGGCTCGACAAGTACGGCCCGCTCTGTGTCGGCATCGACCCCAGTCCGGCGCTGCTCGCGGCGTGGGGGCTCGACGACTCCCCGGCCGGGCTGGAGCGGTTCAGCCGTACGGTGGTGGACGCGGTGGGCGACGTGGCGGCGGTGGTCAAGCCGCAGTCCGCGTTCTACGAGCGTTGGGGCTCCCGGGGCATCGCCGTGCTGGAGAGCGTCATCGCCGACCTGCGTGAGGCGGGCACTCTGGTGATCCTCGACGTCAAGCGGGGTGACATCGGCAGCACGATGGCCGCCTACGCCGAGGCATACCTCGACCGGGGCAGCCCGCTCGCGGTCGATGCCGTGACGCTCAGCCCGTACCTCGGATTCGGTTCGCTGGAGGGTGCGATCACGTCGGCGATCGCCAACGACGCCGGCGTCTTCGTCCTGGCGCGCACCTCCAATCCGGAGGCCGTCGCGCTGCAGACGGCGGTCGCGGGCGAGATCTTCGCGGGCGCCGCGGCGGCGAACGCGGGCCGCGCCCCGCTGGGCCCGGTCGGCGTCGTCATCGGCGCCAACCTGTCCACGCTCGACCAGCCGCTGGAGCAGCTCAACGGCCCCATCCTGGCGCCGGGCCTGGGCGCGCAGGGCGCCGCTCCCGCCGACCTGGCCCGGCTGTTCGCTCCGGTACGGCAGGCGGTCGTCCCCTCGGTGTCACGGGCCGTGCTCGCCGACCCCGAGCGGATCCGCGAGCTGGTGCTGCGTTACCGCGACGACTGCGCCCGCCACCTGTCCTCCTGACGGGGCGGGCATCCTCTACCAGGGGTCCTGAGGCGGCCTCACCTGGAGCGAAACCCGGTTGGCGTGATCGCCGGCCGCACCGAAGGCCGCCGTCTCCGCACCGATCTCGCCGCGCCAGCCGCAGCCGCACACAGCCCTGTAGTCCGTACCGGAAGTCTCCACCCAGGCCAGGTGCCCCGCGCCACGATCCGTCCTGCGGGCCGCGGCGACGCCGATGCCGAAGATGACGGCAGCGCTCCAGCTCAGGAATGTGGCAGCCGAGCTCCGGAACTCCACGACGCCCGCTTCGTCATAAGGGTTCATGCTGGGCGCCAGGCATACGACAGCGGCCGCGACGGCAAGGAAAAGGATGGCCCCTCCCCATATGCGGGTGCGGCGCACGCATATCAACACCGTCGGCCCGATCGCGAGGACGGTTCCGATCACCACGCCCGCCCAGAACCGGGAGCCGTACCAGGTCAGCTCGGGAAGGTTGAACGCGGGAGCAAGTCCGATGAACGTGGCGGCGAGCGGAAAAATCACATGCGGGTGGCGATCCAGAAAATCATCGAGATCCATGGCTCAGTGACCTCCCCCGCCGGAGAACCGCCGCATACTCGGAGAACGAAGCAAGCCTCGGCATGGTGCCCACATGTCGCCGACGGCAGCCGTGGGACTAGGGACATCCCTAGGTTCCGTCCTGACGCGGCCCGTGCTGCGGCGTACTGATCATTGAGGGTCTGACCTTGGGCTGATCAGAGCAGCCGGAGTCGAGGAGCCTTCATGCCCGCTTTGCCCTACACCGACGATCTCGCCGATGAGCTCGCCTCGATGGCCGGGGAGGTGCCGGCCACGGTCAGCGTGCTGGGCCTCGCCGCGCCCGAGCCGAGCACGGTCCAGCGCCGTCTGGAGGACCTCGTCCTGGCCGTCGCCGGCCTGCGCGACGACACCCAGGAGCAACTGGAGGTGGTGACCCACCAGGATCGGACCACCGCGTGGCTGCCGGGCCGGCTGCGGGCCGTGGGGTTCCACGCGTCGGGCTCGATGACCGTCCATCTCGACCTGCCGGCGTTCGAGGACGTCTTCGACAACGACCCCGGCGACGCGGAACTGACCGGCATGCTCCGTGCCGCCGCGGATCGGATCGGGCTGTCGTCCCTCGTCCCGGCCGAGGACGAGCTGCTGTTCGAGCGCCTGTGGCGGGTGAAGGCCGCTGGGGACCCCCGGACCGATCCCGGCCTGTGCCGGGCGCTCGGCGCGTTCCGCCACTACGTACGTGATCTTCCGGTGTACGGCAGGGCGTCGGCCACGGTGGAGCTGGGCGCGAGCGGCGGGGTGGCGTCGCTGGGCGTGTCGACCCGCCGCTTCGCCGACGACGGGGGCGGCCCGGTGGTCGCGGAGCCACGGGTGCGGACGCCGATCCAGGCCGCGCGGGATGTCGCGGCCCGGGTGGCGGAGTCGTTCGCCGGGATGGAGGCGTGGCTGACGCCGCAGTGGTTCCGGTTCGGGTACCTGAGCCTCGGGCGGCGGCGACCGCAGGCGCTGCTCACGCCGTTCTACATCGCGAGCATCAGGGTGCGCAGCGACAGGGAGGTCTCCGCGCACGTGACCGCGGTGCCGGGCTGCGATGGGCGGTTCGCCCCCACCCTGACCCTGGTCCCCAAGCCGCGCCGCGTCGCCTAAGGGACTCGTACCGCCTTGTCGGCAGTGGCTCGGTTGGCAGCTGCGAGTAGCGCGCGGATGGACGCCGTCAGCACCGAAGTGTCGCGGCCCGCTCCCCACCGGATCGTCTCGCCCACGCGCGCCTCGACGTAGGCGACGGCCTGGCTGTCCTGGCCCGGTCCGGTGGCGTGCTGCGCGTAGTGCAGGATGTCGATCCCGCCCAGTGCCCCGGCCAGCGCCGACAGCGGGCCGTTCCCGGTCCCCCGCAGCTCGCCACCGCCGTCACGCCGGGTGCCGGCGAACTCGTGGACCCCCGGCCCGCTCTCCGCGGTGCTCCAGTCCGCCAGCGCGTACGGCCCGTCGTCCGCCGGATCCAGGTAGGCGGCCTGGAACAGCCGCCACAGCTCCTCGGCCGTCATCTCCGCGCCGCTGCCGTCCGTGGCCCGCTGGACCACCGCCGAGAAGTCGATCTGCAGCCGTCGCGGCAGGTCCAGCCCCTGGTGGGTGTTGAGCAGGTAGGCGATGCCGCCCTTGCCCGACTGGCTGTTGACGCGGATCACCGCCTGGTAGTCGCGGCCGACGTCCGCGGGGTCGATCGGCAGGTACGGCACCTCCCATGGCGCCTGCTCCACGGGCACGCCCAGCTCGGCGGCCCGTTTGGCGTGGTGGGCCAGGCCCTTGCCGATGGCGTCCTGGTGCGTGCCGGAGAAGGCGGTGTAGACGAGGTCACCGGCGTACGGGTGGCGGTCGGGCACGGGCAGCCGGTTGCAGTGCTCGACCGTACGGCGGATGGCGTCGATGTCCGAGAGGTCCAGCATCGGGTCCACGCCCTGCGAGTGCAGGTTGAGCGCGAGCGTGACCAGGTCGACGTTGCCGGTGCGCTCGCCGTTGCCGAACAGGCAGCCCTCGACCCGCTGCGCCCCGGCCAGCAGCGCCAGCTCAGCGCAGGCGACGCCGGTGCCGCGGTCGTTGTGCGGGTGCACCGAGAGGATCACCGAGTCGCGGCGGGCCAGGTGGCGGTGCATGTACTCGATTTGGTCGGCGTAGACGTTCGGGGTGGCGGTCTCGACGGTGGCGGGCAGGTTGTGGATGACCGGGCGGTCCGGGCTAGCGTCCCACAGGGCCGTCAGGTCGTCGCACACCTCCAGCACGTAGTCGGGCTCGGTGAGGTTGAACACCTCGGGCGAGAACTCGTACCTGATCGGCGCTCCGGGACGGGCGTCGGCCAGCCGGGCGACGTGCCCGGCCGCGTCCCTGATGAGGGCGCGCAACGACTCCCTGTCCTGGCCGAGCACCACGTCACGCCAGGTGGGGGCGGTCGCCGTGTACAGGTGGACGACGACCCGCGGCAGCCCCTCGACGGACTCGAAGGTCCGCTCGATCAGGTCGCGCCTGGCGGCCGTGAACACCACTATCGTCACGTCCTCCGGCACCGCGCCCGGCACCGCGAGATCGCGGACGAAGTCGAAGTCCGTCTGGCTGGCCGACGGGTAGCCGACCTCGATCTCCTTGAAGCCCATGGCCACCAGCAGCTCGAACATCCGCCGCTTGCGCGCCGGGTCCATCGGCTCGGCCAGCGCCTGGTTGCCGTCGCGCAGGTCCACGGGCACCCAGAGCGGGGCCTGCTCGATGCGCCGCGCGGGCCAGCCGCGCTCGGTCAGCGGCACCTCGACGCGGCGGTGGGCGGGCTGGTAGCGGTGGTACGGCATGGCGCTGGGGCGTTGCCTGTTCCAGTCGTGCACGGGGTTTCCTTCCCGGTCGATCTACGGGGTTCGACCGGCATCGCGGAGCCACCGCGGCGGGGTGCCGGTCGATTCAGGCCCCGCCGCGGCAGCCGAGAAGGAGACCGCGTGACGTCATGCCGGGTACACTAACCACAACACAGGTCCTCAGACAACCTGAGAGGTCGATCCGATGCCGCTCGGCATGCTCCGCCCCACCCCCCTGGTCGAACAGGCGACCGAGCACCTGCGCGAGCAGATCACCGGCGGACACTGGCCGATCGGCACCCGGATCCCCGGCGAGAACGCCCTGGCCAAGACCCTCGGCGTGGGCCGCTCCACCGTCCGCGAAGCGCTGCGCGCGCTGGCGGGCGCGGGGCTGGTGCAGGCCCGTCAGGGCAGCGGCGTGTTCGTCATCGCCACCGAACCGGCCGACGACTGGTCCACCCGGCTCCGGCGGGCCGCGATCACGGACGTGTACGAGGTGCGCATGATGGTCGAGACCCAGGCCGCCCGCCTGGCCGCCGCCCGCCGTACGGACGAGGACATCGCCTCACTGGAGGCGGCCCTGCAGGCACGGCGGGCGGCGGCCGGGGGCGACGATGGGGCTTTCGTGGACGCGGACATCGCGCTGCACGCGGCGGTGGTGGCGGCGGCGCGCAACCCCGTGCTGGACGACCTGTTCGCCGAGTTCGCCCCCCGGCTGCGGGGTCGGCTGGTGGACATGCTGGAGCTGCTGGAGTTGCGGCACGCCGACCCCAATCCCGGCGACGACACGCACGCGGCGCTGGTGGACGCCATCAGGCGGGGGGACGGGGAGGCGGCGAGCCGCATCCTGCAGACGGAGCTGGAACAGACGCTGGCCTTGCTGCATCGCAACGCCGACTGACACCGCGCACCGGCAGCCACCCATGGCGATCGCATGCTCGGCCACGGGCGGGCACCTGTTCATCGGCACTTCAACGATTGGACGTTTGGGGTCAATAGGGTCGGGACGCTCGTGTTCGCCGGTGTGAAAGGGCGTGCCATGTTCCGTCCCGTACTCGTGGGTCTGGCGCTTGTCGTGGGTCCGGCGGTCGCCGCCGCCACGACCGTCGCTCCCTCCCTGGCCGAGGCCGCGCCACGGCCCGTGGTGGTCAAGGACGTGAGCATCCCTCCCGTACCCCTCAAGGACCTGCAGCGGTCCATCGCCGATGATCGCGGGGTCAAACTGGGCGGGGTCGGCAGCGGACTGTTCCCTGCCGGGCGGCGCGGGGACTACTGGATGGTCACCGACCGCGGCCCCAACGGGCAGGTGGGCGCGGACAAGCGGCGCACGTTCCCCATCCCGGAGTTCGGCCCCGCGATCGTGCAGGTGGCCACCCGGTTCGGCGTCGAGATCAAGAAGTACGTCCCCCTGGTCGGCACCTCCGGCAGGCCGATCACCGGGCTCAGCAACCAGGCTGGCCATGACGAGGTGCCCTACACCTGGGACGGCCAGACCGCGCTGCCGTACAACCCGAGCGGGGTGGACACCGAGGACCTGGTGCGGACCCCGGGCGGCGACTTCTGGCTGGTCGACGAGTACGGGCCGTCGCTGCTGCACGTCTCCGAGCGAGGGCGGGTGCTGGCCCGGTACGTCCCCAAGGGGCTCAACCTCACCGGCGCCGACTACCCGGTCAAGGACACGCTGCCGGCCATCCTCGCCTCCCGCCAGCAGAACCGCGGGTTCGAAGGCCTGGCGATCGACGGCGACACCTTGTACCTCGCGGTGCAGAGCCCGCTGGCCAATCCGGACAAGAAGACCGGCAAATCCTCCCGCGTCGGCCGGATCCTCACGTTCAGCATCCGCGCGGCGCGGGTGACCGGAGAGTACGCCTACCGCTTCGAGGACGTCACGACCTTCGACCCCAAGGCGAACGGCGACCAGAGCGAAATGAAGGTCTCCGGCCTGGCGCACGTGGGCGGCCGCCGACTGCTGGTGGACGAGCGGACCGACAACGTCGCCCGGGTCTACCAGATCGACCTGGCCAAGGCCACGAACCTGCTGGGCGGGCCGTACGACGACCCGGCCACCACGCCGTCACTGGAGGCGCTGGCCGACCTGGCGGGTGTCAAGGTTCCGGCCAAGTCGCTCGTCGCCGACCTGTCCGAGGTCGCCCCCACTCTGCCTGGCAAGGTCGAGGGCATCGCCCTGCTCGACCCCCGGACGCTCGTGGTCGCCAATGACAACGACTTCGGGCTCGGCGAGTTCGGGGCAGACGGGCGGCTGGTGGACAGTGGCGTGACCAGCCGGATCCTCACCATCCGCCTGCCTCGCCCGGTTCGCTAGCAACGCTTTTCGTGTAGCACCTTCACGGAGCATTTTCAATGTGGCCGACTCTCGCCACCCGCAGTGACGTACGCGGCCGACATGGAAAGGTCAGGTGCAGCTCATGATCGCGCGGATGTGGCGAGGTTGGGCCTCGGCAACGACAGCCGACGACTACCAGCACCACTACGAATCCGAGGTCGCCGAGCATCTCCAGCAAGTCGCCGGCTTCCGCGGTGCCCGGCTGCTACGTCGCCAGGACGGCGAAGAAGTGATGTTCACCTCGATCACCTTCTTCACCAGCATGGACGACGTACGCGCGTTCGCCGGTGAGGACCCGAGCAGGCCGTCGTCGAAGAAACAGCCCGCCGCGCTCTGACGCGGTGGGACGAACACGTCACCCACCACGAGGTCACGGCCGATCTCCAGCAGTGACCAAGCTCTTCCCGATGACGCCGGGTATGCCTACGATCTTGTAGTGCACTTAGCTGCGTTGACCGCCAAGTGGGAGACGGCCCTGCCGGGTCGGCCCTGGCAGTGGACGGTCGCCCAGGTAGCGAGCGTGGGAGTCGTGGGCGGCACGCTGTTCGGCCCCGGCATCTACGTCGTGGCGATCTTCATATTCGGGCTGGGTCCGATCGTTCTGATCCCTGCTGCGATCTTCGGGGTGGCCATCTTGTACGTCGTCGCTCTTGCGACGTCGCGCGGCTCACTGCTGACGGAGAGTCCCGGCGGCAGGCTGGCGTGGGCGAGTGCGATTTTGGCCCTTGGGGTGATCGGCTGGGTCGCCGGGGCGACTGCCTTCGCCGCGTTGGGGTTGGCCGTGACGGGCTGGCTATGGTGGTGGTTACTCAGCGCCGTTCCGTTCGCACTGGCAGCGGCGCTCTGCGCCGGAGGATGGGCTTCGATCGTGGCGATCGCCCTGACTGCGGCATTGATCCTTACGGGCTGCATCGCGCACTGAGGATTTACAGCGGCGAATCCGCGTCGGCACGCGACCTACCGCCGGCGACGACTGATCCGCAGGCGACGTCGCGGATCGCGTCGATGACGAGTCCGGCTGGAATGCCACCTCCACCGCTGAACCCATGGTTTGCATGATCGCCACTCCGCCGCGGCGTCACCAGCATGTGGAGAACGTCCGGCGAATGTGCTCGCGATGCCCTGGCGCTGGTAGACGCCATCAGGCGGACCGACCGCAGTCCGGATCTGACCGACCTGCCGTCGCCTGGACGATGGATCGACCTATCGACAGGCCGTGTCACTTGTGTCATGGTATCACCATTCCACTTGTGGCACGGTTACCTTCGTTACGACGACGGGCACATCTGATGAAGCTTGAGATCCTGCTCCTCGGAGCCCTGCTCAACCGCCCCAGTACGGGCTATGAGCTGAAGAAGTTCTTCGACACACACGGCCGTTTCATGCGTTCGAACACCACCATGAGCCAGGCGTACCGGACGCTGGCGGCGATGGAGGAGCGTGGCTGGGTCGAGCACACTCTCGAGGAGCGCCCCGGGGCGAGCAACGCCAAGCGCTACCACGTGACCGAAGAGGGCCACACCGTCTTCATCGACTGGCTGAACCGCCCCTACAACCCCCCGACCCGTTTGGGGGATCCCGACCTCTACGCCCGGCTGGGCTATGCCGGCTTCATGACGGTCGAGCAGGTGATCAACCTCCTCGACATCGAGATCAACACCCGGCTGGCCGAAGTGGCGCGTTATCGCCATCGTGACCGCACCCGGTTCGACGAGCCGCCGCCTGGCTACGACCTCGAGCTCGGCGGCCAGATGGACGAGTGGCTCCATCGGCAGGGGGCCGGGGCGGTGGATCGCCACATCGCCTCCCTCACCGAGCTGCGCCGGCGTCTCCTCGACGGGGAGCCGCTCAATCCGGAGCCCGCGGCGGAGACCAAGGAGCGGTCGCGATGAAGGCGATCATCCTGATGTTCGACAGCCTCAACCGGCACCTGCTCGCGCCCTATGCCGACACCTTCGTCGACGCGCCCAACTTCGCGCGCCTGGCGGCCAAGGCCGTGACCTTCGACAATTTCTACGCCGGTTCCATGCCGTGCATGCCGGCGCGCCGCGAGCTGCACACCGGCCGCTACAATTTCCTGCACCGAAGCTGGGGGCCGCTGGAGCCGTTCGACGACTCCATGCCCGAGCTGCTCAAGCAAGCGGGCGTGCACACGCACCTGGCCTCCGATCACCCGCACTACTGGGAGGACGGCGGCGCCACCTATCACACCCGCTACAGCACCTGGGAGTTCTTCCGCGGCCAGGAAGGCGACCCGTGGAAGGGCGTGGTGGGCGCTTCCGGAATGCATGGGCAGGACGCCGTCAACCGCACGTACATGGCCACCGAGGCGGAGCACTCGCAGACCAGGACCGTCGACGCCGGCCTGCACTTCCTCGAGACCAACGTGCACGCCGACCGGTGGCTGCTGCAGATCGAGCTGTTCGACCCGCACGAGCCGTTCTTCACCCACCAGCGGTACAAGGACCTGTACCCGCACGACTACGACGGGCCCGACTTCGACTGGCCGCCGTACCAGAAGGTCGTCGAACCGAAGGACCAGATCGAGCACGCCCGCTACGAGTACGCCGCCCTGGTCACGATGTGCGACCGCTCGCTCGGGCGCGTCCTGGACTTCATGGACGAGCACGCCATGTGGGACGACACACTGCTGCTGGTCAACACCGACCACGGCTTCCTGCTCGGCGAGCACGGCTGGTGGGCCAAGTCGGTGATGCCGTGGTTCAACGAGCTGGTGCACCTGCCGATGTTCCTGTGGGATCCGCGTACCGGCGGCAGGGACCAGCGCCGGGGCGCGCTCGCGCAGACCATCGACATCGCGCCGACCGTACTCCGCTACTTCGGCCTCGAACCCACCCCCGACATGCAGGGCCACGACCTCGCCAGCACAGAGGGCCACGAGGGGGCCCTGTTCGGCATCCATGGCGGGCACGTCAACGTCACCGACGGCCGCTACGTCTACATGCGCGCCGCCAAGAATCCGGCGAACGGCCCGCTGGAGGAGTACACGCTCATGCCCACCCACATGCGCGCCCGCTTCTCCGTCGACGAGCTCCAGACGTGGGAGCCCGCCGAACCCTTCACCTTCACCAAGGGCCTGCGCACGATGCGCATGCCCGCTGCGCCCTCATGGATGAACCCGTGGCAGCACGGCACGCTGCTGTTCGATCTCCGCACCGACCCGGCGCAGGAAACCCCTGTCGTCGACGACGACGTCGAACTTCGGATGATCGAACTGCTGCGTCAGCTGCTGATCGACACCGATGCGCCGGCCGGCCAGTTCGAGCGCCTGGGCATCCCGCGCGAGGGCGTCATCACACGCGAGCATCTCCTCGTGCGCGAGCAGCGAGAACGCGCGGCGACCACCGCCGCGCCACTGCCCGCGGCAGCCGAACTCCAAGCCCCGGCCCTGCTGCGCGCTCCCCTCCTGGAACTCCTGCGGATCACGGGAGCCAAGGACGTCCTCGTGCGGGAGGCACCCGCGCTGGTGCAGTCGGAGCTGCTCTCCGCTCCCGTTTCCATGAGCCTTCTGGACCTGGCCCGCTACGGCCACGTGCCCGCCATGCTGCTGCGCCGCATCGACGAGCAGCTGAGCCTTCTTCCGGCAACACCCGCCGCCTCACCCGACTGAGGCGACGTTCTCTCTATCGCAACACTGCAGACAGGGGCACCGCATGGATGCCAGCGCCTCCACCGCCTCCACTCAGCCAGGAGCGGCTCAGGCCGCCAACGTCCCCCACCGCTGGCGCAATCTCGCCGTCCTCTCCGGCGTGAGCGTCATCGACAACACCGAAGCCGGCCTCATCAACACCGTCTTCCCCACCCTCGCGACCGCGCTGCGGCTCAACAGCGGCCACCTCGGCGTCATAGCGGCGCTCGGCAAGATCGCCAGCGTGCCCGCCGGGCCGTTCTGGGTCTGGCTGTCCAGCAGGATCGGCCGCCGCGGCGCACTGGTGGCCACGACGGCGACCGGGGGCCTGTTCGGCATCGCCGCGGGCTTCTCGCAGAACTTCGCCCAGCTCCTGATCTGCTGCACCCTCATGTCCGCGGCGGTGATCGGCGGCTCGCCCATCGCCATGGCCGTCATCGCCGACTCCTTCCCCGATGAGCAGCGCGCCCGGGCCACGGGGATCTTCTTCAGCTCGATTCAGCTCGCCGCCATCGCCCTCGGGCCCGTCATGGCCATCTTCGTCGGATTGGCGGACGGCTGGCGCTGGGCACTGTGGATGATCGGCGGCATCTGCATCGCCGCCGGGTTCCTCATCCTCGCGTTCTTCAAGGATCCGGGCATCGGCGCCTCCGAGCGGCAACTCGCCGACCTCGCCGGCGAGGACCGGGTGAAGGCGAAGGTCACGGTGGGCTCCGTCCTCAGCCTGTTCCGCACTCCCACGTACACCGTGATGATGCTGAGCCGGCTCCTGTCGGGGCACCTGCTGATCGTCATCTTCGGCGTGCAGTTCCTGGTCAGCGAGCGCGGCATCTCCAACGCCGTCGCGATCCTGGTGGCCCTTCCGTTCGGCATCGGTTACAGCGTCGCCACGCTGGGCGCCGGATTCCTCCTCCCCCGGCTCGACCGGCTCATGCCGAGCCGAGGCCGCGTCCTGGTCCTGCAGGTCGCCCAGATCCTGTTCGCCGTCGTGGCCTTCTTCGGCACCCAGTTCCGGTACGAGACGATCACCGTGTATGCGGTCTTCTGGGCCCTGCTGGGTGCCTGCCAAGGGCTGAACCCGCCGGTCAACCGGCCCATCGTGGCCGCCGTCGTGCTGCCCGAGCTGCGCGGGCAGGCGTACGCGATCTGGCTGACCGTGTTCGAGACCATCGCCTGGGCGCTGTTCTCGCTCCTGGCCGGCGCGCTCGCGGCGACGATCGGCATCCAGGGCGTGTTCCTCTGGGTCCTGGTGGTGCTGATGATCGTCAACGGTCTCCTGCTCTCGGTCCTGTACGTCAGCTATCCGCAGGACGCCGAGCGGGTCACCCGGACGCTCGAAGCCCGCCGCGCCCAGGCGCTCTCGAACTGACGCGAACCAGGCACCCGCCCGTCGCCCTCAGCGGCGACGGGAACCCCCTGGCGCCACCGCCGAGGTGACTCGCGCCGGGGTGCCGGCCACGGTGCTCACGGACGGTCCGCACAGCGTACGGATGTGGTCGTCTTCCGGCGGAATCAGACCAAACCCTGGACATCGGCGCGGAGTCTGCTGCCCTGGCGGAAGAACTCGGCCAGGGCCAGGACGCCGAAGCCGACGACCGGCGCCCAGCGGTAGTCTTCCGCGGCGTACAGGGCTGTCCCTTGCAGCGGGGTGCCGGAGACCAGTGTGTGCAGGACCCATCCGTCCACCTGCGGGATCACGGCGACGCAGATGAGGAGCACGCCGATCACGGCGAGCCTTCTGGCGTTCGTCGGCGTGAAGGGATCACCCGCGTGGAAGCTGCGCAGCAGCAGGAGAAGAAACACCGCGACGACACAGAGCACCAGCGTGAGCAGCAACTCGGGCAGGATCAGAAGGAAGCTCTGCCAAGGGCTCGGCTCAGCGATGGTCAGCGTGGCATTGAATGCGGGCTTTACGAGGCCGACCGTTCCGGGAGGGCCGGTGGGCACGGGCGCCGGGTCGTCGGCGGTGGTAGCGGTCGCATAGGGATTGACGAAGACATAACGCGTGTCGGTCCTGGACTCGCCGAAGACTGCGGAGAGGCCGATCAGGAGCACGACCAGAGCGAAACCGAGCCCTAACCACACGATCACCTCGAGGATGCGGATGCTCACCGGCGGTCTGGCCATGACTATCCCCCTTGCTCGGATATCGATCGTCGATAATAACGATAAACGATAAGCCACGGAGCGACAAGGCTGCTGTTGTCGCATCCGCTGGGGAGGCCGACCACTGGCACCCGCCGCCTGAGCGCCACGGGAGATGTCGATCGCGGCGACGGCGTGGCCGCACTTCGGCTCCTCGGCGGTCGCGCGGCTCTTCTTCCGCAGGACTGCCAAGAGTGCGGGGTCGGGGGCGGGCAAAGGGGAATTGCTCCGACGAAAGTACCGCGAAAGATCGGCGAAAGGTCCCCGACAGGGAACCTGTTTAACCTGACCGGGAATACCGTCTTTCGTTCGGGACGCAGACCCATCTGGGGGAGTCTTGCGCAGACTTCGTACAGCCCTCGCCGCTGCGGCATTTGTGGCGGCCGGCCTCTCGTTCGCACCTTCACCCGCGTCAGCCACGACAACTGAAAGCACACTCTTGGCAGAGTGGGTGTTGAAGGGCTACTTCAACACAGAGACTTGGTGCAACGTGGCCCGATCGACCTGGGTTGCCGCAGGCACCCCGACCTATCCAACGGCCGGATGTTTCCGCAATTTAAGCGGATACTACTTCTACGTCTGGCAATAGTAGGCATCCGCCATGATGGAGGCCCCTGCAGTGGTTGGTCGCAGGGGCCTCCACCAATGAGGTCAGAGGTCGAACTCGCCGAGCTTCGCGCCGCCCACGAAGGCGCGGAAGACGCCGCCTCGCAAGATCAGCGGCTCGACGTCGGGCTGCTCGGAGTCTCTGATCGCGTATCGGTCGCCACTCAGTTTGGCTGCGTAGAGGCAGTCGCCCCCATTTGAGCCGGAGAGTGTGGATTTCTTCCACACAGCGGCCTCTAGTTCGGCGCGCAGCTCATTACTGATCTTCATACGTTGCCGCCACCTCACGTACTAGTCGCTCGCTCACATGTATGGGATGCGCCCATTTGTGAATCGCGTCGTATCTGAGATTAACCGCTCGCACTATCTCCTCGCGAGCCGATACGGAGCCCTGTGCAGCGGCATCAAGGTAGACGTGGTTCGGCATACCGTCGCCTTGAGCCAGAGCGAAGCCGCCAAGCAGCCCCGGCGTTGCCCCCACGCTGAGGGGGACGATCTGGATCGAGATGAAGGAGGTGGCCATCATCTTCAGCAGGTGCTCGAACTGCTCCCGCATGACGTCGGCACCCCCGATGGGGCGGATCAGAGCGCACTCGTCGAGCAGCGCCCAGTACATCGGCGGCTTCTCGCGGTCGAACACCGCCTGACGATGGAGCCGGGTCGCGACGGTCTCCTCGATCCACTCCTGAGTGACTCCTGGCTCGGCGGAGAGGATCGCTCGCGCATACGCGGCTGTCTGCAGAAGGCCCGGAACGACAAGAGGTTGCCAGGTTCGGATGGTGTGGGCGTTCTCCTCCACCTTTGGCCACTCTCTGAACCATTTCGGGGCCGACATCACCTTGGCGCTGGGCAGCAGCCGAAGCAATTCCCCATTCAGGTCCAGGGCGGTCTCGGCCGCGTGGGTGAATTGCCGGGTCGGGTTGCGCTTGCCGCGCTCGATCAGGCCGACCAAGCTCTCGCTGCACGGGATCAGCTCTCCCATTGCCGTCTGAGAGAGGCCGGCCGCTATTCGGGCTTCTTTTAGGACCGCACCGTACGAGCTCTGTTCGTCCACGGACATGTCACGCTCCTTGAAATGCTCCGGACCGCTCTTTCCGACATCGCACGGACAAAGGTTTACGGCAACTGTCCGACTACGGACAGTTGCTGGATGGCTACAAAGCTAGCTGGAAAGCGGCACTCTGGCGATGTTTCTCGGAATACAGACGGGCGGTGACAGGGAATGACTCGCCATGTGCCGATCAGCGGCAGTGTCGCGGCCGAGCATGACCAGGCTCTGGACAGGCTACGCGTGCTGCTTACCAGGCGCGGGATACACAGCTACGTCGTCGAGTGGCTCAGACTCACGCTCCGCTCCGCGCCCTTCCCCGCCGCCCCGCTCAGCAACCTCGACCGGTATCCCCCGGAACTCATAGTCTTCGCTCCTCAGGGGTGGCGGGTCGCCACGGTCCGTATAGCCGCCGACCGGTCGGCTGCGTACATCGTGGAAGTGGCGCGAGTCGGAGAAGACCACGCCTTGATGCCGGACATTCGCTACATCGTCCCGTCGGGGAAACCGGCGAAAGCCGCTGCTTTGATCCCGGGCTGACCCCCGCCGTCGGAACTGGTCACGACGGCGAGGGCTGCCGTCAGCCGGTGGGACCCGCTTCGGGCCGCACCTCCTTTTCGGCGCCGTCGTCCACCTCTTCGCCGGCTTCTCCATCGGTTTCGGCGCGCCTTTCAACGTCGGCTGTGGCCTCCGCCTCGGGCTCGGGAGCGGTGATGTCGGGGACGGGGATCGCGGGGTTCGTCTCGGTGTCGGGCCAGTCGGCGGGTATGGGGCGGCGCGCCTTCGGGGTATCGGCTCCTGAGCGCTCGGCCACCACGTCGCTCTCGCCACCGTCCCGGTTCACCGCATCAGGCAGGTCTTCATTCATCACCCTCACCTGCCCAGCGAACTCCGCTCCAACAGTCTCAGGGCGCCGGGGCGGTGCTCTCGCGGACGATCAGCCGGGTGGCCAGTTCGATCCGCAGGGTCTCCGGCTGCTCGTCGTTGATGAGCTGGACGAGGAGTCTGGCCGCCATGCCGGCCATGTTCGCCAGCGGCTGGCGCACGGTGGTCAGCGGCGGGGTGATCCACTGGGCGAACGGCAGGTCGTCGAAGCCCACCACGCTGACGTCCTCCGGCACCGACAGACCGCACTCCTTGGCCGCCCGGTACGTGCCCAGCGCCTGGAGGTCGTTGCCCGCGAACACGGCCGTGGGCCGGTCGGGCAGCCTGAGCAGCTCCAGGGACAGGTGGTAGGCGGGCTCGTGGGAGTAGTCGCCGTGCCGGATCAGCTCCGGGTCGGGCTCGATCCCGGCCTGGTCGAGCGCCGCGCGGTAGCCGTCCAGTCGCACCCGCGAGGTCAGGCGGCCCGCCGGGCCGGTGATCATCGCGATCCGCCGATGGCCCAGCTCGATCAGGTGCCTTGTGGCCGAGAAGCCGCCCTGCCAGCTCGTCGAGCCGACCGACGGGGTGTCCTGGCTGTAGTCCTCCGACGGCTGCACCACGACGAACGGGATGCCCATGCGCTCCAGCTCGCGTTCCTGCTCGGTGGAGAGCTCGGAGACGACCAGGATCGCGCCGAGCGACCCGCGGTTGCCGATCGCGTCGAGCCAGTCCCGGGCCAGCTTGCTGCGGTGATGCACGGCGGACACGACCAGGCCCATCCCCTCGGCCTGGGCGGCCTCCTCGGCGCCGCGGATCAGCTCCACGGCCCAGGGGTTGTCCAGCTCGTTGATGACGAACTCGATCAGGCCGCCGGGATGCTCGCCGTGGCCCGGCAACGTGTAGCCATGCCGGCCGAGCAGCCGCTGGATCTTGCCGCGGGTTTGGGGGGAGACATCCGACCTGCCGTGAAGCACCTTCGACACCGTGGACGGGGAGACCCCCGCCCGGGCGGCGATGTCCGCCATGGTGCTGCGGCGGGGGACAGTCATGTCGTCCACGTCGAACCCTTCACTAGTACGTCTTGCCGATCAGAAGTCTGCCTGCCCGCCGGGACCCTTGACGACCTCCGACGTTTAGCCTACGTTGCGGCTAGATCTTGTTTCGCAATCTTTCGCAACCCATCGGGAGCGGGAATGCGCAGAAGAACCTTCATCGCCGGAACCGGCGCACTCGGCCTGACCGCCTGGGGATGGCCGTCGGCCGCGTACGCCGCGCCGATCGGATCCGGGTGGACCGAGGTCTCGCCCGGCTACACCGTGCACCAGCCGCCGGACCTGACCCGGCACACCTACGACGCCGCCACCGGCGAGCACCACTTCTGGCTCTACTCCTCCGATCCCAGCACGTTCCCGGGACAGGACTCGGGACCGCGCAGCGAGCTGCGCTTCCGCAACGACTACACCTCCGGCAGCGCGCAGTTCGAGTGCGACATCAAGGTCGCGTCCGGCGCCCACAACGTCTGCGTGATGCAGGTCTTCGGCGGCTCGTCGTGGGCCACGGCCTTCATGACGCTGGCCATGAACACCAACAGCATCAACTACTACGACCAGGCGCGGATCTACGGGCCGATCTACGACACCTACCTGCGGCTCAACGTGGTGCACGAGACCGGCCCCGGCCTCGTGCACGTCTTCGTCAACCGGCAGTTCCGCGCCACGTTCCAGGACCACGGCGCGGCGACCCACTACTTCAAGTGCGGACTGTACGGCCGCGCCGGCATGGCGAGCCGGAACGACGCGTACATCAAGAACGTCCACCTCTACAAGAAGTCCTAGAGGAACAGCTCGATCACCGGGACGGCGACCTTCGGCGGCTCCACGGGCAGCTCCAGCGTCAGCGTGCCCTCGGGGATCGCGATCGAGTGCACGTGGCCGTTGTCGTACGCCGGGTCGGGGGCCCACGTGCGGATCTCGGAGCCGTCGTTCAGCAACTGCGCGTACCGGACCTTGCCCGCAAGTCCCGGCAGGTGCAGGTGCCGGAACGGCCACGAGAAGACGTGCACGTACAGCCGGTCGCCGCGCTGGGTGTAACGGCAGTCGGCGGGCGCCTGGAACGTGCTGGCGCCCGCGCCGTAGATGGACCGGCCGTGCGGCCGCATCCACTCGCCGATCTCGCGCAGCGTCTCCAGCGCCCGCGGCTCGAACTCGCCGCGGCCGTTCGGGCCCACGTTGAGCAGCAGGTTGCCGTCCTTGGAGACCGAGTCGACGAGCATCTTGATCAGCATCTCCGGGGACTTCCAGGTGTGGTTGTCCCGGTAGTAGCCCCAGCTTCCGTTGAGGGTCTGGCACGCCTCCCAGACCGCGCCGATCGGGCCGGTCGGCTGGTACGCCTCGGGCGTGGTGAAGTCGCCCGGCAGCTCCAGCCGGTCGTTGAGCAGGATGTCCGGCCGCAGGGCGCGGATCTTGTCCACGAGCTCCGCCGAGCGCCACTCGGCCTTGCCCTTGCCGCCGTGGACCCGCTTGCCCTGCCGGATCCGGTCGCTGTAGGAGAAGTCGAACCACAGGGTGTCGGGGCTGTAGCGGGTCAGCAGCTCCTCGACCTGACCGTGCAGGTAGTCGCCATATTTCGTGACATCGCGGTCGGGGAGGTCGCCGCCCTCGACGTACGCCGGGTGCAGCCCGTCGATGGGGAAGTCCGGGTGGTGCCAGTCCAGCAGCGAGTAGTAGAACCCGACCCCCAAACCCCTCCTCCGGAACGCCGCCACGAACGGCCCGACCAGATCCTTGCCGTACGGCGTGCGACCGGCGCTGTAGTCGGTCAGCCCGGAGTCCCACAGGCAGAACCCGTCATGGTGCTTGGCGGTCAGCACCGTGTAGCGCATCCCGGCGCGCTCGGCCGCCTCCGCCCAGGCCTCGGGGTCGTACAGGTCCGGGTCGAAGTGGTCGAAGTAGCGCTGGTAGTGCTCGTCGGTGAGCCGCTCGCGCTGCTTGACCCACTCGTGCCGGGCGGCCAGCGCGTACAGGCCCCAGTGGATGAACAGCCCGAAACGCCGCTCCCTGAAGGCGTCGATCCTAGACATCGCGGAAACCTCTTTCGTGGAGTTGCGCCGCGTACAGCGACGGGATCTGCAGGGACGACTCACCGACGCCCTCGACGTACCCGATCGGCTGGGCGAACGGGCCGTTGGCGTTCACCACGGCGTTCTTGGCGCCGACGACGTAGTTCTGCGCGGTGGGCGGCTTCTGCACGACGATCTGGGTGCCGGACATGTCGCACCCCCACGCCACGGAATGGGCCGCCGACCAGCCGTGCGACGTCCCCCACCAGCCCCGGTTGTACAGGCCGAGGGTCAGCGTGCGGTGCGGGTTGACCTCGTGGTGGCCGTCGTAGAGCAGGCCGGTGTTCCAGCGCCGATGGCCCTCGCTGGTGTTGTAGGTCTCCTCGGAGGTGCCGCGCAGGAAGACGATCCCCGAGTTCGAGGCGGCGCCGTTGCAGATGAAGGAGTGCCTGGCCTTCGTGGCGTGGCAGTCCTTGAAGAGCACGAGCTGCGCGAACGGGTGGGCGCAGAAGTTGTAGCGGTTGCCGCCCGCGGAGGTGGAGCCGGTCGGCTCCAGCGCGCGGCAGTTGGCGACCGTGACCCGGGTGGCCTCCCACGCCTCCATGCCGACCTGCCAGAACCGCAGCGCGGTGCAGTCGCGGATCCAGGCGTCCTCGGCGCGGAAGATCCGGATGGCGTTCTGCACCGCCGACTTGTCCACGAACGGGTCGCCGGTGAACTCGACGTCCACCCGCAGCCGCTCGACGCCGACCTCGGTGACCACGCCTGCCCGGTCGGTCTTGTAGATGTACGACTGCGACAGCGACCGGTTCAGGTGGTTGAAGACCGGCGCGTCGACGGTCACCTGGTTGCCGGTGATACGGGTGATGTAGCGGTTGTAGAGGATGGGCTCCTCGTCCACCCACCACGGCCGCCCGGTGTCGTGCCCGCCGTAGTCGATGGCCTTCAGCCAGGCCTCCGTGCAGGGGTGGAAGACGATGACGTTGTCGCCGGGCCGCAGGCCGCCGGCGTCGGCGACCTCGAACGTACGCGAGCCCACCTGGACGAAGTCGGACACGATGTCGGTACGCGTGCCCGGCACCTCGCCCCGCCAGGCCGACCAGTTCACCGGCCCCTCGCCGCCCGCCACGATCACCGTACGGTCCGCCGCACCCGCGGCGGTGGCCATGATGACCGTGTTCCGCGCGGGGTCCTCGCCGTCCCCGGAACCGCGCAACACGGTCCTGCTGGAGCGTACGTAGATCGTCCCGGACACCGAGTAGCGCCCCTGCAGGAGCAGCAGCGCCCCGCGCCGGTGCTCGGGCAGCGCCGCGATCTCGTCCAGCGCGGCCTGGATGTGGGCGGTGTTGTCGCCCTCGACCGGCCTGATCGCCTTGACCACCGGCAGGTGCGGCAGCGGCCGCTCACCGTTGCGGTAGCCGGCGTGGCTGTAGTCCGGGACGCGGTTACGCTCGGCGTCCTCGGCGTAGACGAGCCTGCCGTGCTTGCGGTACACGAGCGTCGAGCGCCACGAGTCGGTGTCGGTGTCGGCGTACGCGGACGGTGTCCCCGCCATGCCGGCCACCGCGAGCACGCCGCCGGCCGCCAGCAGCGCGCGCCGGCTGAGTTCGTGAGTCATGGGTTATCCCTTCACCGCGCCGGCCACCAGGCCGGACAGGAACGTACGTTGGAAGGCCAGGTAGACGACCAGACTGGGCACCATGGCCACGAGCGCCCCGGCGAGGAGCGGGCCGGGCCCGATCTCCGGGTTGGTACGCAGCATCGACAGCCCCACCCCGATCGGGTAGTTGTCCGGCGACTCGGCCACGATCAACGGCAGCAGGTACTGGTCCCACACCATGGTGAAGCCGAAGATCGTGATCACGCCCAGCGCCGGACGGCACAGCGGCAGGATGACCTGCAGGAAGATCCGGAGCTCACCGGCGCCGTCGACGCGCGCGGCCTCCTCCAGCTCCTTCGGGATCTCCTTCATGAACTCGCTGATCACGAAGATCGAGAACCCCCACGCGCCCAGCGGCACGATCATGCCCAGCAGCGATCCCCGGAGCGAGACGCCCAGCAGCGGCAGATCGTTCAGCACCAGCGACAGCGGGATCGCGATGACCTCGTCGGAGATCATCATCGTGGCCAGGACGGCCACCAGCACGAACGCCTGCCCCCGAAACTTCTTTCGGGCCAGCGCGTACCCGGCGAAAACGCTCACCGTCACCTGCAGCAGCAGGCCGCCGCCGGTGATGACCAGCGAGTTCAGTAAGAACCGCCACAGGCCCTGATCGGCCGCCACCTGGAAGTTCACCAGCGTCGGGTTCGACGGGAACAACGACATCCGGCTGGGATCGCTGCTCCGGTCGAACGCGCCTGTGAAGATCGCCAGCAGCGGCCCGCAGAAGACGACCAGCACGAGGGCGTAGATCAGGACCCGGGCCACGGAGGCCACCGGGTGCTTGCGGCCCCAGGCCCAGCCGAGCGTGGTCTCAAACATGGAGCTCCTTCCGCCTGCGGTAGAGCGTGACGGCGGCCGTGAGCAGCAGCGTCGCCAGGAACAGCACCACCGAGGCGGCGGTGGCGAACCCCATGTCGCCGCTCCGGAAGCCGGTGGCGAAGATCCGGGTCATGATCACGTCGGTCGCCCCGGCGGGCCCACCGCCGGTGAGCACGTAGATCTCGGTGAACACACGCAGGCTGCGGACGGAGGCCAGGATGATGAGGATGGTCACGACCGGCCGAAGCGCGGGAATCGTGACGTACCTGATCCGCTGGAGCAGGTTCGCGCCGTCGATGGCGGCCGCCTGGTAGAGCTGCCGGTCGATCCCCGCCAGCCCGGCGATGATGATCATCATGTCGTACGGCGCGCCCTTCCAGATCCCGACCAGGACTACCCAGCCCAGCGCCCCGTTCGGGTCGTCGAGGAACTTCTGGGTGTCGCTACCGAGCCAGCCGAGCAGGGTGTTGAGCATGCCCTCCGAGCCGGGGAAGTACAGCAGCCGCCACACCTCCGCCACCACCGCGGTCGCCGTGACCACCGGCAGGAAGGCCGCCGTACGGACGAACCACAACGTCCTGGCCTTGCCCTCCAGCAGCAGCGCGAGCACGAACCCGACCAGGATCGAGCCTGCGGTCTGGCCGGCCGCGTAGACCAGGGTGTGCGCGGTGGCGTCGCGGAAGGCCTCCTCGGCGAAGACCCGGCGGTAGTTCTCCAGCCCCAGCCACTCGTTGCCCAGGAACGGCTGCACCTTGAAGAAGCTCAGCCACATGCCCTCGGCCATCGGGATGTACTTGAAGTAGAGGAACAGGACCAGCGCCGGCGCCAGGAACAGCCACGGCACCAGGGCCACTTTCCGCCTTCGCGTCGGTCCCGCGCCGCCCGCCGCGGTGACGGCGGCGGTGCGCTCCGTGGTGAGCGTCATCAGCCGACCTTCTGCGCGGCCAACTCGGTCTTGAACACCCCGGCCAGCTCGGTCAGCGACGCCTGCACGTCGGTGCCGCAGTCAGCGAAGATCTTGTTGAGCGTCTCGGCCGAGCGCTGGCGGAACGGCAGCCAGTTCGGCACGTTCGGGAAGTACTTGCCGTCCTTCTCGTAGACGTCCTTGATGGTCGCCCACCGGTCGTCCTGGCGTTCGGCGAGCACGTCCACGCTCTTGTTCACCGGCAGTTTGACGATCGCGCCATCGGAGTTGCCGGCCATGCCGATCTTCTGCGCCTCGGGCGTGATGAGGTATTCGGCCAGCTTCTTCTGCTGGTCCTGCAGCTTGGAGCCGGCCATCAGGTAGATGTTCTCGCCCTCGGCCATCGAGGTCGTCCCGGCGGGGCCGGCGGGCGAGGGGATCACCTCGTACTTGTCCTTGCCCAGGCTCTTGTCGAACCTGCCGAAGGTGTACGGACCGGTCAGGTAGATGCCGGCCTTGCCGGTCTCGAAGAACGGGTGGGCGTCCTTGGTGACCAGCGTGAGCGCCCCGGGGATGGCCACCTTGTCCTTGCAGAAGAGGTTCTGCAGCCATTTGACGGCCTCGACGGACTTGGGCTGGTCGATGGCGGGGGTGAACTTGCCGCCCGAGGCGGTCAGGAACTCCCCGCCGCCCTGCCAGATGTAGGTGGAGGCCCACCAGGAGGCGTACCCACGCTCGGTGGAGGCCGGGACGACCATCCCGTAGGTGTCGGCCTTGCCGTTGCCGTCCGGGTCCTTCTCCTGGAAGGCCTTGGCCAGGGCGACGAGGTCCGCCCACGTCTTCGGCACCTCGGCGCCGACCTTCTCCCGCCAGTCCTTCCTGATGAGCGTGGCGACGGTCTGCACGGTGTACGGCACCGCGTAGTACTTGCCGTCGTAGCCCTTGGCCTGCTCCCACGCGCGTTCGTGCAACTCGCCCTGGCCCGCGATCTGGTCGCGGTTCACGGGGCCGACCAGCCCCTGGCTGACGTTCGTCCCGAGCATGCCGGAGTCGTTGATGATGATGTCGGGCAGGTTGCGCGCGGCGACGGCCTCCTGCACCTTGCCGTCCCAGTTGTCGAGGACCGGCACGTACTTGGTCTTGATCCCGGTCTTGGCGGTGAACGCGGCCAGCACCTTCTTGGTCACCTCGGCGGACGCGGGCGAGGCCCGGTTCCAGACCTCCAGCGACTCGTCACCGGCGGCCGAGGAGGATCCGCAGGCCGACGTGGCGGCGAGGAGACCGGTGAGTGCGAGGGTGGCGAGCGAACGGCGGGGGGAGGGCATGCGGCACTCCATACCTCAAGCGAAGGGAGTGAGTTGCGAAATCTTTCGCAACCTCGATATGCCCGGTAACGTAGAGGAAACATCGGATGTGGGTCAAGCACTGACCGCGCATGGATGACGGCGAGCTGGACCTATGCGGGCAGGAGATCGGATGTATGCCATCCTTGGACCTCAACCACCCGCCGTATGGCGTCCCCGCCCGCCTGACCCGGGCCGGGCGCACTCTCGACGCTCCGGCCCGTTCAGTACAAAACTGCTAAAAACTCCTCCGCCAGGACGGCATCAGTCGAGCGAGTCGTCGATCTCCGCGCGGCTGGGCATCGACGTGCTCGCCCCCGCGCGCTGCACCGACAGCGCCGCCGCCGCCGAGGCGAAGCGCAACGCGACGGCCGCGGGAAGCCCTTCGGTGCGGGCCACCGCGAGCGCGCCGACGAACGTGTCGCCCGCCGCCGTGGTGTCCACCGCCTTCACCCGCACGGCGGGCACGCGCAGCCGCTCGCCCGACCGTGAGCCGTACAGCGCCCCTTCGGAACCCAGCGTGATGACGGCCTCCGGCACCCGTTCGAGCAGGGCGTCCAGCGCCGCGTCGGCGGAGTCGGCGCCGGTGATGTCGGCGGCCTCGTGCTCGTTCGGCACGATCAGCGTGACGGCGTCGAGCAGCGCGTCCGGCAGGGGCTGCGTGGGCGCGGGGGTGAGGATCACCGGTACGCCCGCCGCCTGCCCGGCCTGGGCGGCGGCGACCACCGCGTCCATGGGCAGCTCCAGTTGGAGCAGCAGCGCGCGCGAGTCGGCGATCACCGCGACGTCGTCGGCGGTGGGGCCGGTGACGGTGCCGTTCGCGCCGGGCACCACGATGATCGAGTTGCCGCCGTCGTCGTCGACCACGATGTGCGCGATGCCGCTCGGGCCGGGCACCTGCCGCAGCCGTTCGACTTCCACGCCGGCCTCGGCCATGGTGGTGCGCATCTCGCCGCCGAAGCCGTCGTCGCCCACGGCGCCCAGGAAGGCCACCACGGAGCCCGCCCTGGCCGCCGCGATCGCCTGGTTGGCGCCCTTGCCGCCGGGAATGGTACGGAACGCCCGCCCGGTGACCGTCTCGCCCCGCTTGGGGGCTTGGGACACGTAGGCGACGAGGTCCATGTTCGCGCTGCCGAAGACCGAGATCATGCCCTCATCATCTCCTTCCCGAAGTCCGCTGAATCGCCTGGGTACGGCGCGCCAGCTCACCCAGCCCGATCCCGTCGAACCCGGTCAGACTGGTGGCCAGGCTGTCCCGCATCATCCACCGCTCCGGAACCCCGCCGTTCAGCGCGCCCGCGACGGACCCGGCCGTGGCGCCGGCCGAGTCGGTGTCCCAGCCGCCGGCGACCGCTCCGGCGATGGTGGCGGTGAAGTCGCCCCGGCCGTGGATCAGCGTGGCGGCCAGGAGGGCGGCGTTGTTGATCGTGTGCACCCAGTGCAGCGCGCCGTGCCGCTCGTGCAGCCGGTCGACGACCCGCTCGAAGTCGGCCTCCTTCGAGGCGTCCTCGACCGCCTGCCGTACCGCCTGGTGGAGCCGGGAACGCGGCGGCACGACGGACAGCCCGGCCTCGACCACCTCGGCGGCGGAGGAGGCGACCAGCGAGCTCGCGCACAGGGCGGCGGCGAACATCGCGCCGTAGACGCCGTTCGCGGTGTGGGTGAGGCGGGCGTCGCGCCAGGCGTACTCGGCCGCGGTGGCCGGATCGCCGGGATTGACCCACCCGTACACGTCGGTCCTGATCAGCGCGCCGATCCATTCGCGGAACGGGTTGCGGTACGTCGCCGTCTCCGGCGCCTCGACACCGGCCAGCAGGTTGCGGTACGCGACGCGTTCGGCGGTGAACGTCCGGCCGGCGGGCAGCTCGTCGAGCCACAGCTTGGCCACGTCGTCGGTGGTGAAGCCACGGCCGTGGCGTTCCAGGACGGACAGGGCGAGCAGCGGGTAGTTCAGGTCGTCGTCCTCGGGGACACCGTCGATGTTCTCGGCCAGGGAGTTGACGGCGCTACGCCGGTTCCACGGCCACCGTGCGGCGATGGCGTCAGGCAGCCCCTGGGCGGTGAACCAGCCGGTGATGGGCCAGTTGCCGGTGGCCTCGGCGATCTCCCTGATCCCCGCGCGGGGGATTTTTTCGACCGGCTTGCCGAGCACACACCCGGCCGCCCGCCCCTGCCAGGCCCCGAGCACACGAGCCGGATCCACCTGCCGGAGAGCAGCGGCGGGAGCGGGCCAGTTCGGGCAGGCGGCGATGATGGCGGCCAGGTCGGACGGCTCGTCGACGGCGAGTGGCGACGGGATGGCGGCCAGTTCGTCCAGCAGGCGCTCGGCGAGCGGTCGCAGCCGCAGCGCGCCGGGTTCGGAGGCGCCGGCGCGCGGCGGGGCGTCGTGGCCGCCCGCCGCGTGCCACCGTTCGGCGATGCCGCGTACGTCCCGGCCGTCCTCGGCGGCCTGGCGTAGCTCGTGGCCCACCAGGTCCTCGGGCTGCACCCAAGTGAGGCGGATCATCGGCCGGCGCGGTCGTCGCGGTCGGCGGCGCGGTCGGCGCGGTCAGCGCGGCCGTCGAGGTCGGCGAAGGCGGTTTCGACCGCGCGGCGGCGGGCCGTGTCGTCGGCGTGCACCCGGCGGGCGACGTCGGCGATCACCCGGCCTGGCGCTACCAGGTCGGTACGGCTCGCCTCGGCCACCTGTGTGACCCACTCGCGCGGGATCGAGCCGAGCCCGCCCAGGGCGCCCGCGATGGCACCGCCCATGGAGGCGATCGAGTCGGCGTCACGGCCGTAGTTCACGCCGCCGAGCACGGTGTCGCGGTAGTCGCCCTTAGCCACCACGAGGAAGCCCAGCGCCAGCGGCAGCTCCTCGATGCTGTGCACCCGGCTCGGCCGCCGCGCCCCGAGGCCCTGGTCGCGGTAGGTGTCGGCGACCGTGTCGAACGGCCGCACGGCCGCACGCAGCGTCTCGAACGAGCCCTCCCAGTGGCCGAGCCCGGCGGCCGCCTCGCAGACCGCCTCGATGGCGGCCCTGGTGCCGTCCTTGGCCAGCCTGAGGCAGGTGGCCACCACGGAGTCGAAGCTCGCGCCCGGCCGCATCGCCTCGGCGACGGCCGCCGCCATGACGCCGGGGGGCTCCCGGCCGTAGCTC
>NZ_JAHKRM010000029.1 GCF_019396345.1 Nonomuraea guangzhouensis
CGTCATCAAGACCACCGCCCGCGATGCCTACGGCTTCCGCAACCCAGGAAACCAGCGACTACGCACCCGCTGCGCCACCACCCGAAAAGGCCGCGGACACCTCAACCCCGCTTAACTTCGAAGAGCCACATTGACCAGGCCGCCCACGATCGCTGAAAGGATGGCGCCAAGTGCCGCCAGCGGCGCTGGCCGCATCCATCTAGGCATACGGACCTTCCTCACGTAAGGTGATTCTTCCTCATGCTAGGGCGGGTGATGGCACGATGCGGGGGCTTTCTTTTGTCGGACGAGACAGAGAGCTCGCTGAGGCAGAGGCAATGCTCGCTCCCGAATCGGACGTGCGCATCCTCGGTATCTGTGGCACCTCTGGGATCGGGAAATCTTTTTTGCTGGCCGAGATCAGTCGACGTGCTATCGATAGCGGTTATCGACATGCGGCCATCGATCTAAGCTCCGGAGCCACTGGGGACCGGCCTGATAGCCTGGATCAAAGTCTGCTTGACGATCTGGTCCGCACGCTGCTCCGTTTGGGATCTACCAGCAGGCGGCAGCAGAAGCTGCGCCACGACCGGTTCACCGATCAGGTACGGGCTGCACAGAAGCAGCTCCGCCTGTCGCACGCGGATATCAAGATCCACATGACAGCCTCCGACGGCAGCACCATTACCGGGTCACCCATCTCCCATCAGGGAGGACATCCGGCAGTCGATCTTTATGTGGCCTATCGTGCTGCGCTTGTTGACGCTGCTCTGAACGCAATCGCGGATCTTCGGCTGTCGAGAGTACTTCTTACTGTGGATGGCCTGGAATGGCTGACCCGGCATGACGGGTTGTCAGCGGGTACATCGCGAGAAGAGTTGCTCAACTGGGTGACGCATAAAATCCTGCCTCAACTTATCGAGGTCGCCCCCGATCTAAGGATCATCACGGCCGGGTGGGAGCGCCCCAGCTTTCCCGGTGCGCTGCGTGCGATAGCTGACATCCTGTACCTGGAAGCCTGGAGTCGTGACGAAACAACGGCCTATCTGGCTGGGCGCGGGCTAGATGACCCGCAATTAGCAGCCCTGGCGCATCGGCAATGCTCTGGAACGCCGATATGGCTGGGTATGTGGGCGGACGTTTACCGCGAAGGACAGCAGTCTGGGGTGGATGCGGGATGGATGGATGGGGCCCAGGACTCGGCTATTCATGACTGGCTGCATCGGTCCTTCCTGCACCGGCTAGATCCCCGCCAGCAGAAACTCGTGCAGGCCGCAGCGGTGCTGCGACACATCACCCTCGATGGCCTACGCGCAGTTTTGGCTCCCACTCCGGTCGACAATGATGCCTTTGGTCAATTGTGTCGCTACTCTTTCGTTCAGCGTATTCCCGACCGAGCCAATCACAAGACCTGGCTGCGCATCCACGGCTTAGTCCGGGCGGCTTTCCTGGCTGATGGTCATCACAGCGACACTATGACCGCGCTCCACCAGGCCGCCGCCACCTGGTATACCGCCCACAACAATCCTGCGGAAGCCGCCTACCATTACTTCGCCATCGGCGATCCCGCTGGTCTAGAGCGTTGGGAGGAACTCCTTGATCAAGCACTGCAGCGCAATGACCTGTCGACCGCACGCGTCCTGATCGATACAGCGACAGCTCCAGAAACCGGTGGTTTCCCCCGCCTGCGGGCAACCGGCATGGCCAGCATCATCGATCTGTATCAAGGACGACTGGCCTGTCTCGACAGGGCACTCCCAGAAGCCGCACGGCTCCTGACCCGAGCTCTGCGTAGCTCTGATCGCACCACCAGCCAATCGAGGACAGCCAAGGCTCATCGCTGGCGCAGCGCCGTCTACCGGCTACTAGGCGATTACCCGCGGGCGGAACAGGCGACCAGGAAAGCCCTAGACCTGTATCGAATCATTGGTGATCCGCTCGGCGAGGCCCACACTCACCGCGACTTGGGAATTCTGTATCGCCTGTGGGATAACTATCCCCAGGCTGAGCAGGAAACCAGGAAGGCCATGGAGTTGTACCGGGCCATTGGCGATCAGTGGGGCGAGACTTACGCCCACGGCGAGTTGGGTATTCTCTATCGTCTGTGGGATGACTACTCACCCGCCGAGCGGGAAACAAGGAAAGCCCTGGAGGACTTCGAGGTCATTGGTGATCAACTTGGTGAAGCCTACGCTCACCGTGACCTGGGTATTCTGTATCGCCTGCAAGACGACTACCTGCGGGCCGAGCGGGAAACCAGGAAAGCCCTAGAGCAGTTCCAGGTCACCGGCAACCGGTTCGGCGAGGCCAGTGCGCACCGTGAGATAGGTATTCTCTATCGCCTGCAAGACAACTACTCGCAGGCCGAGCAGGAGACTAGGAGGGCCCTGAAGCTGTACCAGGCGATCGGCGATCAGTGGGGTGAGACTTACGCCCACGGCGAGTTGGGTATTTTGTATCGCCTGCAAGACGACTACCCGCGGGCCGAGTATGAAACCGGGAAGGTTCTGAAGCTTTATCGGACCATTGGTAACCGATGGGGTGAAACCTACGCCCGCCGTGAGTTGGGCATTCTTTATCGTCTGCAGGGTGATTACCTGCGGGCCGAGCAAGAGACTGGGGAGGCGCTGGAGCTGTATCGGGCCATCGGTAATCGAATCAGCGAGCCCCCCGCCCGCCGCGAATTGGGGATCTTGTCTCGTGAGCGGGATGACTACCCGCGAGCTGAACAGGAGACCAGGAAGGCCCTGGAGCTTTATCAGGTCATCGGCAACAGGTGGGGTGATACCCATGCTGGCCGTGAGTTGGGTATTTTGTATCCCCTGCAAAACGACTACTCGCATGCCGAGCAGGAGGCCAGGAAGGCATTGGAGCTTTACCGGGCTATGGGCAACCGTTGGGGTGCGGCGAATGCCCATGGTGAGTTGGGCATTCTTTATCGTCTGCAGGGTGATTACCTCCGGGCTGAGCGGGAGACGGAGGAGGCGTTAGAGTTCTATCGGGCTATCGGTAACCGACTTGGCAATGCCTACTCTCATGGCGAGTTGGGCATTCTTTATCGTCTGCAGGGTGATTACCTCCGGGCTGAGCGGGAGACGGAGGAGGCATTGGAGCTCTATCGGGTCATCGGTAACCGACTTGGCAAGGCTAACGCCCACGGTGAACTGGGTACCCTCCATCGTCTGCGTAACCGGTACCAGGAGGCCAGGGATCAGTACATAGCAGCGAGAACCATCTACTTCGACTTAGGCCGTCTCTCGGACGCGAAGTGGTGCACAAATCAAATTGACTAGAGGCGCGAGACCGTGCCGCGCCGGCTCAACTACGTAGTTCTCTGCAGTTCGCAGTACGTTCCTGTACTCATTCGTGGACGGTGGCGGACCCTCGTAGTCAGATGCCCCTTTCTATCGGCATTTCCGGCGCCGGTAGACGCAAGTGGACATTCTCGAACTGGCTACGGATCAGAAGGCTGGGGTTTCGAGTACCTCCGGTGGCACACATGCTCAAGGCCCCTCCGCCAGGGAGAACCTGAGCGCGGCCCTTTTCGACTTTTCTGAGATGTAGGCGAGGGCGCGTCAATCTATCCAGGTAACGCGAACGATCAGGACAACGCGCAGATGCTCCGCGACGATGAAGTTGAGGAACCCGCGGCCGCCGAACAGATCGAGCATCCGAAGACCGCCCCCATGCAACGGGCCTCTACCAGCGCGGACCGCATCCTTCCCGAGAACTGCGAGTTGGTCGGCAAGCCGCTCAACTTCAAGGATGACGGTCGGAGGAAGCCCAGTAATGACATGCTCAGCGTCGGGTTGTACTCCCAGGTTCAGACGTCACTCACCGACGACCTCTCGGCGTGCGGATGTCGTGATCTCGTTGATTTCGGCCAAGGCTGAGTCCAACTTGACTCTGTCGGTCGCGGTGGCGACCTCCGTCTCCAATGCGTGCAGGCGGGCCGCTCGGGCGGGATAGCGCTGAATCGCCACAAACTCACCCCATTGCTGCAAGAAGTTCTGCAGAGGCGCCACGGTGCTCTGCCGCGCCGCCTGCTCTGTCGGCTGGTCGAGGTGGTCGACAAACTGGCTGAGGTAGGCCGGAGTGATCTGGGCAACTGCTGCCCTGAGGGCGGCGGTGGTCAGTGGCGGGCGAGGGATCAGCGCCTCGCTGTCTTGATGCGGGGTGGACATCGACGCCTCCACGCTACCGATACAACTGAACCCTTTCCACCCTGGAACTGCAGGTCAAGACCCTGATATAGGTGGTCGGCGTCCTCGTGTCGTTGGCGGCGGGTTCCGGAACGCCTAATCCTCAGAATAGACCTCTGCCGGATGACGAGTCCGGCCTTCGGCTCAGGCGTCACCACCGTGCCGTCGGATGGTCGGCACCTTGGAGCCCTGACCACCCCTCCTCCGATCGGGCCGATCAGGCACGAGAAGACACGGGGAGACATGGGCGAGATTGCGAACAACGGTACAGAGCGTTGCCGGCTGACAAGCCGGAAGGACGAGGTGGCCCGTCCCCAGCGGCGAAGCACGTTGGGCAGGGGTGCTGTACAGCGGCGCCGTACAGCAACACCGCCAAACGCGACCGCGTGCTACCGATCAGCATCCACTGCTTGACCAGGGCGGGACGCCACTGACAAGGCGTCTACCTTTCCCTACGGATCAGAGGTCAAGCGTCCATCGAAGCCGGAGCGGCTCAGGCTGACCAACGCCATCGGTCGAGGTCGACCCACTCCGCTTCGAGGGCGGCAGCGAGTTGGCCACCGAAGGCAACAGTTCCCTCGTGGGAAGCGAACGCGATCCAAGTAGGCGCGTCATCGCTCCACACGCCCTCGGCGCCTGTGTACCGGGGTGCAAACATCTCCACGTCAACGAGGTAGTCCGCGCCGTACTCGCGTAGCTCTGTCACACGGCCGCCGCTCATCTGGAGCAGTGTGGCGCGCACCTGGGCGAGTCCCTGCTCATCCCACATCGATGCCTCCGTCAGCACGAGCGCGTCGGGCGGGGTTGGCTCGGCGAGCATCGGGTGCCACGACATGCCCACCAGCCCCCACCGCTGCTGCAGCTGTTCCTGCCGTTCGGCCGACTCGGCAGGCGTCAACACGCGCCGGTACGCCAACGGTGTCACCCGAAGGCCGCCCCGCGTAACCCAGTCTTGCAGGGTCGACTGGAACAGACGGCGTTCCTCAGCCATGGTCTTGGCCGCCACCTCGTTGGACGCCGGCTGGGTGAACGGGGACTGGGCCGTGTCGGCCGCCTCTGCCAGAGCGTCGACGAGGCCGGAGAACTCGGGCAGCCGGTCTGGATCAAGCCGCTCCACCTGTTCCAGGATCGCTGCGACCACGTTGTAGCGAGGGAAGATGCGCCAGGCTTCGGGACTGTAGTCATACCCGCCCACCGCCCGCCCCTGGTTGGGCAGCTCAACGTACCTGTCGGCCAACTCGTCGTAGCGCTCTATTAGATACCGGCGTGCCGCCACGTGCAGTGTTACCGAGTCCACGCCACAGAATCCCATGATCTAGCCGCGCTCTCATGCCGGGCATAGGACGGCCCCTGGTGTCCATCGCCTGGCACAGGCGCATAGAGATGAGCAGATTATCGGCCACGGACGCACTATCGACCAGGCAGTGGTGAGGCTGTGACAATCGCCTGCCTCCATTCTCGTGGTCGAGAGCGGGGGCGATCGCCGCCGCAGCCTTTGCGGTCGGGAAGCCATGGCCGAGGTGACAGCAACGCTGACAGCGACATCCCCACATGCGAGCACATGGCGGCTACGGACAGGAGTTGCGGGTGCCACCGCTCGGCCGGTTGATCCTCCTCGGTGGAGTCTGGGTCACCGTCCAGGGCGGGGCGCAGGGTGTAGTTCCAGTCGCCGTGGAAGATGTGCCGGGTCAGGGGCAGTGCAGCCAGATCGGCGTCACTGACACGAGCGCCAAGCGGATGAGTGCCGGTGTCGAGCGCGGCCTGCACCCGTGTGAACGGACACGAGTTCCTCCAGGTAGGTGGCCACGACGATCCAGATCCATGGCCACTCGACCTCCAGGTGGGCGGACACTACGCGTCCCGTTGGACGGCCATCTGTCCGTGCACATAGTGATCTTCGGAAGGCTCCGAGCTGAGACCGTCACGATCGCCGACTTCGGTGACCTCCCAACGGGCTGGGGCGATCGGAGCCGCAAGACCCTCCTTCGTCGGGCCTCACGGCATCGCGCACCAAGCTCAGCGCCGCCTGGTGGAGCCCGAGGGCCTCGCCATCGTTGGCTATGCCTGGCCGCGGCCCCGCATCTCAGCCCTGTGGAGTTGTCCGTCTACCTGGAGATCTCGTGGCCGCCCAGCAGGAGTCACACGGCCATCTACCAGGAATGACGTGTCCGTCCACCTAGGTTTCCACATGACCGCTAACAACCCGCAGCCCGGTGCTCATGGTGGTGGCGATGCTGTTAATGATCGGCTGCGATTAGCGCAAGGAGCGGCTGCGGCGCCCGCCGCGCTGTAGTGCTCGATCATGCCCCGCCTACGCGTTATCCGACGCTTGGAACCTGGGACGCCGCCGCGTGGCATTCCCGCTCGACGCCCCTGGCGGACGTTCGGTTCCGAGGTCTGGATGAGCGCGCGCGGTTCGGTGTCGGTCATCGCGTGGTGGTTGTTCGTGTTCTGGTGCACGCTTCCATCACAGTCGCCCGTGGTAAGACTCCGGGAGAGGACACCGGAGGCGCACCCGGCTATCCGCCTGTGTCCGTCCGTCCCCGGAGGTGTGCACGATGAGCAAGGTTCCGGCCTGGGCCGGTCGGCTACGCACCGAGCGGACCACGCGAGGATGGTCTCAACGGGATCTCGCGGTGCGACTGTCCAGGGTCGCCGACAGGGTTCTGCCCGAGCCCGAGAGCATGGTGCGCAGGATCCGGGATCACGAGTGCGGCAAGCACCGGCCGGACGACGAATACGCCGAGCTGTACTGCCGCGTGTACGGGTTGAGCGAACACGCCCTCTTCAACGACGAGGATGAGGAAACGTACCTCGGCGACGAAATCGACGCGATCGAGCTCACCCGCCACGCAGGGGCCAGCGACGTCGGCCGGGAAACCCTGGAACGACTGGAGCTCGCCGTGGATGATCTGGCGTCGGCCTACCCTCGCACACCGCCGGCCCAGCTACTCGGGCGTGTCAGGCGGCACCTGGAGTACGTTGTGCGGCTCGTCGACGGCAAGAAGACCCTCGCCGAGCACCGGCGTCTGCTCGTGGCCGGCGGCTGGCTGTCACTGCTCGCGGCAACCTGCCACATCGACTTGCGCCAATACCCAGCCGCCGCGGCACGCCTGCGGACGGCGGGCCAGTTGGCCGACCATGCCGAGCATCCTGAGATCAAGGCGTGGTGCCTGGAAACAGAGGCGTGGCAGGCCCTCACCGAGAGCGAGTACCAGCACGCCCTGATCCTCGCCCAGGGAGCGCAAGACGTGGCCCCTCGTGGCAGCTCGGCCTACATCCAGGCGACCGGGCAGGAAGGCCGGGCGTGGGCCCGGATGGGGAAGGGCACCGAGACCAGGGCAGCGCTCACCCGCATCCAGCGGATGGTCTCTCCCATGCCCATGCCGGACCGGCCAGAGCACCACTTTCGCTACGACCCCGCCAAGTGCGAGACCTATACCGCGATGACGCTCTCGTGGCTGGGCGATCCCGTGGCGGTGGATTACGCGCGGCAGGTCCTCGCACGATTGGAGTCCGCCGAGGACGGCGGGCCGCGCCCGCGTCGAGCCGCGTCAGCGCGTCTGGATCTGGCCTTGGCCTTGCTCGCCACGGACGAGCCGGGAGAGGCCGGACACATCACCCTCCAGGCGGTCATGAGCGGCCTGCTCGTGCCCTCGAACTACTGGCGGGCCAGGGAGGTCATCGCGGGCGTCGAGGAGCACGGCCTGACCGAAGCCGTCGAACTGCGCGAGGTCTATCGGGAGCTGTACGGCCGGTCGTCGAAGTCGCCGAGGCCGCAGCTCAGCGCATGAACCCGGACGTTCGTCGCTAGGGTATGGAAGGAGCCGTCTGGGGTGAGCCCTGCACTGCGCGCACCGGCTTTATGGCGGGTCGCCGCAGATTGCCGGCTGCGTGAAAGGAGCCCTGACTCTGAGTCCCGATGCATGATGATCTGTGTGGGGATGATCGGGAACGCGGTGGCGGCGAGCGCGTTTAGTGCGTTGCTGGACCGTTCGCTTGTGCAGATGGCGGAGGCTTCGGCGGACGCCAGGACCTACGATCGCCAAACCATTCACATGGTCTCCGACGTGTGGGACAACAACACCTTCCCCTTGTTCCGCGCACTGGCCGCTCGTACATCGTGGGGCCGTGATCGGCGGGCACGTGCCGCCTTGAAGTGGATGGCCGCTCTCGGCGTGGAACGGCGGACGTGGATGGTGGAGCAGTCCGCGATCGCCGGGTACGACGTGGAGTCATTACTGCATGCGCCGGTGGAGAGTGACCGTCACCACCGTGATTACCGGGCGTAGTGATGGCGCCTACGGTGGCGCTGACGACGGAGGTCGCCGCGGGGATCGGCGTCGACTACGACCTGGCCACCGCCGAGGTTCGCTCGCTGGTGCTGGAACGGATCGGCACCCGGTTGACGGGCATCTTGGCCGTGGCTGCCCGGCGCAGATATGCCGCTGAACGGCCGACCGACGACCTTGTCGAGCTACGGCTCTGGCTTGACGAGGTCACCGATACACACTTTGATTCCCGCGACTCATCCGCAATCACCATGGATTGCGGGACGGGTCAGGTAGTGATCGGGATGGGGAAACGCGGAGTCCTGCGTGCGGCTCGTGCCACCGTCCATCCGGACGATCTGGTCTGGCACCTGTCTGCGGCTGGCCGGGCTCTCGATGCGCGAACCCCGACCGGCCCGCGGCGATCTCGTCGGACATCGCCGTTGCGGCGGCATGAGCCGCTGGACGACGGCCCGTTGGCCGCTGCGACGCTCCTGCACCAGGCGATGCTGGAGATCCGTATGGTGCGTTACGCCCGCCTTGCAGGTCAGATCCCGGTCCGGCGTCTGTGCCGGGCGTTCACCGGCGCGGGGGAGTCCATCCTCGCCGCAAGTGTGCTTCGCCGAGCGAGCAGGCGTGAGGAGGCATTCCGTCGGCTGGTCGAAGACTGGGTACGGAAAGGAGGACCTGACCTGGGCTCCTGGTTCGCGGGCCGCTTGCGCGATCTCGCCGGCGAGGTCCGCGGGACGACCCAAGAGTGGGTCAACTCGTTGATTTCACCAACAGAACGGGACTCCGAGCCGGCGGGAGGGCCTGTCTCCGATCTGCCTGCGGAAGCCGAGCTGCGGCTGGCCAAATACGTGGCTGCGCATACCCGGTATGAACATCTACAAGTCGGCTCGGCCCTGGTCCAGCTGGCTGTGCCGCCTCGTCCCCAAGCTGAGCGGGATGAAGTCTGGGACTTGTGCGGGTTGGAGCTCGAGAGCCCTCATCTTTTCCAGGTGTGTGACACCGCCTTTCACGGCGCCACTAATCCACAGCTGATAGAAGCTCCTGAGGCGGTCCGCTTCCTCAGCCTGAGCGGCGACGGCCTCGCCATGTCCGCCGACGAAGCCGAGACGCGGGAGAAGCGAGCCGGCCAGCGTCCGCATGAGTAGAAATTACATATGGAGTTACGGTGCCCTCGTGCTGTACAGCAACCGATACAGCAACACCGCCTTACTCAATCACCTGCCACCACATCGCACCGATCGTCGTGGACGAGTCCGGCGTCGCGGAAGGCGCGGCGAAGAATCAGCCTCGCCGGAGCCGAACAGAAACTAGCCCAACTGGACGAGCACGCCGCCCGCCACAACCCAGCCATCCACCTGGGCATGCCCGCCTTTCCCGGCGCCGCCGGCCGCACCAGCTCCGCCTACGAGGAAACACCATGACCTGGATCAGACCGAGACGGTGCTATATCAGTGTCAATCATGACCACGTGAGGGAGTTTCGATGACGGTGTTTATTGGATTCTTCGGCGCGACCCTCGGCGCTCTTGTCGGAGCGATCGCCACTTACCTTACGGCACGCTCCAACATGAGACTCACACTTGAACACTCGTACGATCAAACACTTCAAGAAAAGAGACTGGAACGCTACCAGGCGTTGTTTCATGTTTCCAAGTGTCTGCCTCGGTACTGGCCTCCAATGGAGCAAGAGCCAAAACGAAAAGATTTACAGCAGTACATGCGAGACTTCCATGATTGGTACTTCGGTGAGGAGGCCGGGGGAATGTTCCTCACCGCGACAGCAAAAGACATCTACATGCGCCTGCTAAACCTACTCGCGGAAGCAGCGTTCAAGGGCGGAGATGGACCCGACGGCGACTCTCCTCTCACAGCCGCAGAATCAGAGGCGCTACGTGAAGTGGCCGGCGAACTTCGACGTCAACTTGCTGAGGATGTTGGAGCCGCGCACCCGCCACGCCTCCGGTGGACTCGGCCAGGCCCGCAAGCCTCACCACCGAGCCTCGGCAACTGACCGAACGAACACCAGCCCTGCTTCGGCCTGAATCTGACTCAACGGCATCGCCTGGCCGAAGTGCGCCAACCTGCTGGCCCACATTGCAAAGAGCTAACGCAGCGGTGAATTTCGACGTTCTCGGCTGCGCCGAGCACCGCAGGCCTAACTTCCAACGTGAGTCGCAGGACAGAACGAATGAGTCACTCTCCGTATTGTTCAGAGAAGGTGCCCGAGATCGGGTCGATCAGCGAACTGAACGCCCAGATTGACGCGTGGGACGCCCAAGATGAGCGACGCCGGATCCGGATGCGTCCGCAGACGGTCGGTGAACGCTTCGTCCAGGAGCGTCCGCTGCTGGTGCCGTTGCCGGTCCGAGCCGGTCGAGGCCGGCCGGCTGCTGATGCCACAGGTGAACTTGCACGGGCAGATCAGCGTACGGACCGTGCGAGATGCTCCCTGAGACCCGGCGGCCATGCCTCGAGTTCCCGGCCCACCAGCAGCTCAGCGTGCTCAGGCGGCCCTTCGACCCGGAACAGCACGACCCGCCCCTCCGGCTCGGGTGCGGCCACAACGCGGTGCGCGATCTTCGTCGGGTCGAACGGGAAGTCCCAGTGCGCCAGCCGACCGTACACCCGGCCGTCGGCCACCAGCTCGGACTGCCGCACCCACCGGACCCGCGAGTTACCCACCGCCGCGCGAAGCAGGAAGCTCCCCGGGTGCGCCCACCCCGCATCGGACTCGTCCGCGATCACGGCCGATCCGGAACGCAGCCGCAGCGGCTGTGTGGTTGCCTCGATCAGCGCCGCCAGCAAAGATTCGTCCGCCACCGTGAGCCGATCGAGCAGCAGGGCCGCGTCCACGGCGTCGACGTCGCCGTACACGTCATAGAACGAACCCGCGATGCCCCTCGCGAGCGCAGGATGCAGCGCCGGGACCTCGGCCGCCTCCTGGAACACCTGATGCTTGGCGTCCCAGGGCACCGGACCGGCGCCGCTGATCAGGCGGTCCCAGTGGGACCCCGGCAGCTGAAGGGTCAGCGCCGTGAAGACCTGCGATGCCTCTGGCGACTCGAAGTAGTCGACCCAGAGCCCGTACTCGGCCGAATCGGCCACCGGCGCCGGACCGTACATCAGCATCGCGGCGAATTGCCGCACAATCCAGTCCTGCAGCGCGTGGTCACCGTGCGACCAGCACATTCGCAGGTACATCAAAATCCCATAGGAAGGGAACCACTGGTGCAACAGGACCCAGTCGGCGGCGATCTCGGCATCGGTCCCGAAGAGGTTCAGTCCGTGCGGGTCGAACTCGCTATGGGCGTCCGTGGTCGCCAGCACGGCATTCACATCGGCGTCGACCCCTGGCCGATCCAGCCCAATGTTCGCGAGTTCCCGATCCCACTCGGCGGACCCGATCGGCGGCGGGGGCGAAGTCGGTTCTGTCACCCGCAAACCCTATGAAACAGGTGTGCGGAGGCTCAATCGAAAAAGTGCGGCGTCACAGCCCGACGGCGATGAGGGCGCCTGCTCGTGGTCTTTCGAGACCCGTTTCGGTAATGCTCAATTGTGGGTAGGTTGAGGCTGCCTCAGTGCGGGGGCTTCGTGAGGTGGCCGGTCTTGGGTGACGCTGGGCGGACAGGGGAGACCCTTCGGATGAAGATCGTTGCGTTGTCCTGCACGCAGAAGCGTCTCCCGTCGCTGACCGACGCGCTGCTCGAGGCGGCGATCACCGGCGTCGTCCGGGAGGTCGGTGACGCGGAGATCCAGCGGATCCGGTTGATCGACCATCGCATCGCGATGTGCGAGGGCGAGGACACCTGCCTTGATCCCGAGGTGGGCCGGTGCACGCTCGACGACGACTTCGAGCAGGTCGTCGGTCTGGCCGAGGGTGCGCAGGCGATGCTGCTCGCCATGCCGGTGTACGCGGGGAACGTACCCGCGGTGCTGAAGATCTTCCAGGAACGCTTGAAGAGCTTCATGAACGCCAGCCAACGCCCGTTCGGCAACCTGCTGGTGGGGACGATCGTGCATTCGCGCACGATGCTGACCGAGCCCGCACTGGGCTCGTTGTTCCCGTGGTACCTGCGCCTGAAGAACAAGAACGTGGCGTCGGCGTGCTTCACCCAGAACGATCATCAGGACCTGACCCGCACGGCGGCGGTCGACCTGTGTGTGGCCGTGGGCCGGCAACTCGGCATGACGCTCGACGGCAGCCGGTCGCCGGCCAACGACCGCACGGCACTGCCGTTGGTTCAATCACCGGCTCGGCCGCGGTGCGGTGACCCGGCCGCGTCCTCTCCCGAAGCATGAGGAGATCCTGAAGCGTGAGGAGGACCTGAAGCGTGAGGGGATCCTGGAGCGTGGGGAGATTCCGCGCGCCAGGTGCAGCCGTCGCCCGCCTGTTCGCACGACACCGTGACGTCCGGTTCCACGTAGCGGGCGGCGATGGCGGTGTTGAGTTCCTGGCAGTACGGGCACGGTGACGAGAACGTCAGTACGACGCCGGCGCGGGCGGCCTGTTTGCGGTACCGGAGGATCCCACAGTCGGCGTTGCGCAGGACGGTGCCCGAGGGCTGGGGCTCACTGGTCACCGCCGAGTCGTACAGCAACAGCTGGCGCTGCAGCCGGGTCATGAAGTGATCGGTGGCGGACACCCCGGCGGGCCGTTGCGCTCGCAGGAGCTGCGCGGTGATGCGGGAGTTCGCCTGGATCCACGCGGCCAGGCCTTCTTCGCCGTGCTCTCCCAGGATGAACTCCTCCGCGGCCGCCTGGGCCTCGAAGAACCGCTGGCGCCACAGGTCGACCTTCTCGGCCGGGTCGAGGGGAGACGGTTCACTGGTCATGGTCCTGCGTCCCTCCCGGTGGCGCCGTCCAGCCTCCCGGTGGCGGCGTCCAGCTCGGCGAAGACCTCCTGGGCGACGCGCAGCCCGTTGTTGGCGACCGGCCAGCCACCGTAGTAGGCGAGCTGAATGATGACTTCGACGATCTTCTCTCGCGACATCCCGAGGTGCAGGGCGGCACCGATGTGGCCGCGTAACTCCCAATCGGTCCGCGCCAGTGTGACCGCGGTCAGCGCGACCAGTTCGCGCTCCTCGACGCTCAGGTGCGGGCGGGTCCAGATCTCACCGAACAAGTGGTCGACGGTGATCCGCAGGAACTCCGGGTAGGAACCCGGGCGCGGTTCGCGGCCGAAGACCTGCTGGAACATGGCCTCACCCCGCTCATGCCGGGCAGACGGCTCATTCATCGATCAACTCCCTCGTGTTGGCCGAACAGTTGTCGCCGAACAGTTGTCAACGTCCACGACGCCACGAAGGCGACGACCAGCAGCGCGGCGCCGCTGCCGAAGGCGGCCGGAACACTCACCCGCTCGGCGATGAGCCCTACGACGACCGGTCCGACCACGGCGCCGACATCGGTGCACATCGAGAAGACGGCGACGCCACTGCCGCCCCGGCCGGCGACGACGTCACCGATCAGCGCGGCCGGTGCGGCGTTGAGCAGCGCTGATCCCGCCGCGTACACGCTGAGCAGGACGACGAGCCAGGCGTACGTGTCCACGAACACCAAGGCGGTGATCGCCGCCGCGGCCACACCGGTGCCGGTGATCATGGCGAGGCGGCGGCCGGCCTTATCGACGACCCAACCGGCCGGCATGATCAACAGTGCCTGAACGACGGCGGATATCGTGAACGCCCACCCGACCCACGTCACGTCATGTCGCCACGCCACAACCACCGTGGGGACCAGCGCGCTCCGCAGCCCGAACAAGACCCATCCCTGCGCCAACGCCGCGAGGCAGGCCACCAAGTAGCGTCGGTCCCGCAGCAGGACCGGTAGCCGGACCACGTCACGGCCAGGCTCCGCACCGGCGGTTCGGCGGGTGCGGAGCACCGCCAGTGTCAGTACCGCGGCGGCCAGCAACAGCACGGCGTACGCCACGAACGGCGCGGACAGGGAGATGAGAGCGAGGAGCCCGCCCAGCGCCGGCCCGCAGATCCCGCCGAGCAGGAAGCCTGCCTCGAACACGGCGCTGGCCCGGCCCCGCTGGTCGGCCGGCGCGATCGCCAGGAGTGTCGCCAGCGCGGACACCGAGAACAGCACTGAGCCGACGCCGCCGAGGCTGCGGAACACGAGCAGCTGCCCGTACGACCCGGCGAACGCCGCCAAGGCCGAGGAGACCGCACACAGCAGCAGGCCGGCGACCAGGACGCGCCGCTCCCCGAATCGAACGCCGAGCCGGCCGCAGAACGGACTGGTGGCCAGCCGCATCAACGCGAACAGGGCGACGAGCGCTCCGATCTGGGTGGGCCCGGCCCCGAACGTCGCCGCGTACACCGGGAGCACCGGGAGCACCAGTCCCAGGCCCAGCATGACGCAGCCACCGACGACACTGAGGACGTAGACCTCGCGGGGGAGCCTCGGCTGGGCGGCGGCAACGGGTGGGACGCTGCCAGGGCCGGCCGCCGTCACTGTCCGCTCACAGGATGACGCCTCACCGGATGATGCTTCACAGGATGATGCTGAGCTTTCCGTGCTCGTACAACGTCTCGTGGTCGAGCACCACGACCCGTCTCCGGACCCGGAACGACTCGCCCTCGACGACGAGCTCGAACCGGTATTTTCCGACGTAGGCGTCAGAGCGCCCGTGCCCGAACCGGTACACGATGACATTCGCCGCCACGTCGAGGTGCGTGCCCCGATCGGTCAGGAGCTCCACGTTGCTGATCATCCGATTCGTCCGCGACCGAGGGTTCTCGCACCACACCTCACCGTTGAGGAGTTGTTCGATCCGCTGGCGTAGCCGGGCGGCATCGTCGTCGATGAGCCCGAGCGCATCGGCCGTCTCGCCGCGGACGTCGGTGGCCGGCACCGAGTAGCGGATGTCGTCGGTCAGCATCTCGTCGTACCACTCGAGCAGGCGCCACTCGTCGAGCAGCCGCGCCTCACGGAAAAGGAACTGGCTCACCCGGTGCCATAACCGCACCTGGGCCGCTTCGTCGACCATCAGCTCGGTGGTCATCGTGGTTCCGCCCCTTGCGTCTCGGCTCGGTGAGCGACCTCGAGGTGACCGTCGTCGCCGTGCATCAGCCGGTCCCACTGCCGCCAGAACTCGCGGGCGGGAAGCTCGTCGGTCGTCTCCGGGACCTTCTTGTTCATACCGCGTGACAGATCCGAGTAGCGGACCGTGCGGTTGAGATAACCCCGCTGGCACGACTCGACGATCTCGATGTCGTCGGGAGTGGCGAAGCCGGCGGGGCCGAGGAACGTCAGGTAGTGACTCTTGCGGAGTTCGCGGATGTCCGGATCCTCGTCCTTGGGGGCCAGGGCGACCGAGGTGATGGCCATCTGGCCGGCGCCGATCGGGTCGATCTTGCGGATCGTGATCGCGATCGCGTCGATGATCATCAAGTTGGGGAAGATCAGTACCGCACGATTGGTGCCGGTGATCCGTTGGGCGCGTTCGGCGCCGAACCGGTCGACGAACCGTGCGGCCGTCGCCTCGATCCGCGGCCGGACCTCGTCGCCGAACATCGGCGTCCAGTAGGCGAGCGGGCGGGCTGCCGCCGGTGGCAGCTCGTTGGCGCCATGCCCCAGCCCGAGGGCGCAGCCGAAGCCGCCTCGTCGTCGTGGTGGCACCGACCCCAGCGATTCCATGTAGCCGACATAACGCTTGTGCAGGGCCCGGAAGTGGTAGATGTCGACGCTGTTCTCCATCATGAGCTTCCAGTTGGCCCGAGCCCCGTGGAGCTGCGCGCCTTGGATCACCTCCATCCCGACCTCGGACTGGTCGTCGATCAGATCGAGGTAGTCCGTCGCACCCGCCAGGTACTCGGTCAAGGTGCGCGGCTGCTCCGGATCGAAGGTGACGAACACGAAACCGCGGTAACTGTCACTACGGTGCCGCGCCAGGCCGAAGTCCGCCTTCCTGAAGCCTGGTCCGTACCCGTCCGGGATCGGGACCCCGACCAGGTCGCCCTGGTTGGAGAACGTCCAGTCGTGATACGGGCACCGGAACGACCTGGCCTGCCCGGCCGGCTGCGAGCAGATCAGCGCCCCGCGGTGAGTGCAGCTGTTCGCGAACACCCGGATCATCCCGTCGGACCCACGCGCCATGACCACTGGGCGCCCGCCGACGTCGCGTGCCACGTAGGAGCCCGGCCCGGGCACCTCCGATTCGTGCCCGACGTACAACCAGCAGCGATCGAAGATCCTGGTCATCTCCTGTGCGGCCAGGTCGTCGTCGGTGTAGGCGCGGCGATCCACCCGGAACGAGAGTCGCTCAAGATCATCGACCACGATCGGGTCGTCCACCGCCCGCTGCAGCTCGATCGTCACTGCTCCCCCTCGCGCTTTCGCTGTAGCGTCTCGACCGTGCTCATGACCAGCTCGGCCGTACGCACGGCGGAATCGCCGCACTCCGGCTGCGCGGCGCGCAGCCGGGCCCGGTAGTCCCGGGCGGGATCGAGCAGATCGGTGACGGCGTCAGCGACCGCCTGCTCGGTGACGCCGGCCGGCTCCAACGCCGTCCCGAAGCCCGCGCTATCCACGAAGTACGCCTGGACAGGCTGATCCACCGCCAGCGGGATCACCAGCATCGGTGTCGCCGCCCGGATCGACTCCGCCACGGAGTTGTAGCCGCCATGGGTGATGAACACGTCGGCGCGCTCGAGCACCTCACGTTGCGGCAGATACGGGGCGGTGAGCACTTCGTCGGGCAGCGCGAGCTCCTCGGCGAGATCTCCTACCGCGGCGATCACCTGTGCACCGGTCACCGCCGCCCCGATGATCACCGTGCGCAGCAGGTCCGGCCGCCGGTAGAAGATCGTGCCGAAGGAGACGTACACCACCGGGCGGCCCGGGTCGATCCGATCCAGCCCCGAGAAGGCGACCTCGTCGCCGCGGGTCCCCGCCGCACCCGGCAACCCGACCAGCTGCACACCGTCGTCAGTGACCGCGTCGTCCCCGACGAGAGCGGGAATCGTCGGCATCAAATTGAGAATCGGCGAACGCGCCGAGTGAGTCCGGGTCGACCACAACACCCCGTGCCTGGTCAGATAGTCGCCGACCTGCTCGTCGTACGGCCAGCGACCTCGTCGATGCTCGCTCGGGCATACTCCCCCCAGGTTGGCCCAGATCATCCCGTACGGCACGCCGGACGCCTGTGCGCCGACCATGGCCGACGCCGTGACCGGCAGCGAATCGACGAGCACGAAGTCCGGCGCCGTCGCACGGAGCGCGTCAGCCGTCTGGTCCGCCACCGGCGACGACTGGAGCATCGGGCCGATCTTCGCCGGGTCGCCGCTCCACGGCGCCATCTCGACCTGCCCGATCGCGTGGACCTCCGCCTTGCCCAAGGCCTGGCGACGCTGCTCGTCGAGCACGCCACCGTCCGCGGACAACAGCAGCAGCGCAACCTCACTGCCGGCATTTTGGAGCGCATTGACCACCGGAACATACGGGTTCAGGTGACCATGCTGAGTCGTGGTGAGGAGGGCGACGCGCATCAGATCTCCGATCCATCGAAAGAAGACGACCAGGCCGACTCAAGATCTGGCTCTGGACGGCGACGCGCGAATGGCAGAACTCCGCCCCCCGGACAGGCGAGAACGCCCGGCAGGCGAAAGGGACCGTCGACGTCCAGGTACTGCTACGAGGCTCTACGCATTCCCAGCCATCGCTGAGGGGACACATCGATAGACGCTATTCGGAACAACCTCGAAACAACCGGGTTCACCACCTGCCCTGGGCAGTTACGCAAAGCCTGCCGGGATGTGCAATCGATGTCAACGCCTCGCAATTGTCAGCTACCACCACTCTGCTTGACGCGACTTCGTCAATGACGACTGGGTCTTTAGCCGATCCTGCTCCACCCACATGCATAAAGACCAGGGAGCGAGATGTTACCCAGGGCTTTTATTCGCGGCCCCCTCTGGTTTTGCCGATAAGGCGAGCAATCGCGGGTCGGGCTTCGACCTTCGATTTCATAATGCCACTGACTGATCGCAGAAAGTGAAGAGTTGTGTGGCGGGTTACAGGTGCCGCGTGTCGGTTACCTCGCCTCGCCGCCCAAGAAGGAAGGAACCGCCTGGGGCCTTGAGCATCCTGGGTAACGGCCGTCACCGGTCAACGTCCACAACCCGCCACGCCCATCGTGCACGGCATCGGTGAAACGAGCGTTCCCTTCCTCATCGGTGGGCCCGAAGAAGCAGTTCGACCTCCCGGCTTTCCATCGCAACGCGAGCGGCCTGGTGCGTGTCAGAGGCTTGAGTGACGGATCTTCTTCGTCCCACGCGACCATGCCAAGCGCCCAGAACTCGCCCGGCCGCGTGGGCACCACAGCGCTCACGCAAACCCCACTTTCCCTTGACACCGGGCACCTGGACGAGCTGCCAGGCGCGGCCGTTCCAGCGCATCGTCCGGTCGCCCGCTGTCACCCACGGACCGCGGCCGTCCACCTCCCCGTTGGCCGATGTCAGCTTCAGCGGCCCGCCGTTCCACGTGCCAGCCTCTCGCGAGCCGATGCCGAACATGCCCTGTCCGGCCCCGGTCAGCACGCGGAGGCGCTCGCCGCTCGTCGCCAGCCCCAGGGCGTGGGGACGTGCTCCAGATCACTATGAAAGGGCCTTGTTGATGGAGGTCAGCGCGCGCTGGGCGGCGTGCTGGTAGTGCTCGTCGGCCCAGACATCGCGGTCTGTCACGCGGGCCTTGCCGTATGCGATGGTTTCCAGCGCTGGTACGGCCCCGACTGCCGCCCGGCCCATCATGCCCAGAGCCTCCACCGCGAGCAGTTCGGAGGCGGGCCGGCGAAGTCCCCAAGCGGGCAGCGGCCTGGCTGTGATGGCCTCCAGCAACGGCGCGACGAGTCCTTCGCTGTCGCCGGTGATCGCCCACAGCGCACGGGCGATGGCCACCCGGTCGTACAGGTGGCCATGCTCAGCATCGTGGAATTGCTCGCGTAGCACCGGGACGGCGATCTCAGCGGCGGGACCGAGCTGTTCGAGCATCGGGGCGGTGTCGCCTGCATTATGGCCGCCGTAGCGTGCGAGGTGCTCGGCAAGCAGCGCCGGGGCCTGCCCCGGCTCGCCGGTGATCCGCCACAGCGCCCAGGCCGCCTCGTGCCCGGCATGATCATCGTCGAGCATGGCACGCACCTGCGGCTCGACGTCGGCGGCGGCCGGACCGATCGCCCCGAACAGCGGCAGCGCGACAGAAAGGTACATCGGGGACACGCGGGCGGTGATCGCCGGCACCAAGGGCGCCGCCGCCGCTCCCCATGAGATCAGCGCGTCCAGGCAGTCGACGAACTCCATGCCGCCGTGTCGCTGCGAGGGGCTGAGAAAGGTCCGCAGGGCGGGGATCAGCGCGTCTGTGTGCGACGCCATGGCCGGAATCATTTCTCGGATATTGAGCTGCCTGACGTTGCCGTACTCCTTGAGAAGGGCGGCCGCAAGCCAGGGGACGCAGCGGCCGTCACCGAGCCGGGCCAGCCCTTCCACTGCGGGTGCGGCCACGTCCGGCCACGGCTCGGCGGGGTCTCCGGTCAGCATCGCGGCCAGCAGGTCGGCATAAGCCGCAGCGGCCTGCCCCGACTCGGCGATCAGCCTGACCGCGCTCACCAGCGGGTCCTCCTGCCCGAGCCTGCGCCTGCGCCGTGATGACGGCGCAGCGGACGCCAGGTCCCCCGCCCGGGCGGCGACGATCGGCAGCAGCTCGGCCGGCGCGGTCCGCCAGTAGCAGATCGCCTCCAGTGCACTGTGGAGGGCTTGGTCGATCTCTTGCTGGCCGGGATGGCCCAGCAGCTTCCGCGCCACCGCCTGCTGCCAGTGCTCAGCACGCAGCAGAGCCGAACTGATGGGTGTGATGCCGTCGCCGTGCCACCGCATGCGCTGAAGCGCCGAACCGGGGTCAGCCTGTACGTCGGCCAGCATGATGACCGCGTTGTTGTCCGGCTTCGCTGTGGGGTCGGCCAGCACGAGCCCCGCTGCGGCGGTGGCGCGCAGGTCGCGGTGCGCGGCAGTGGTATCTAGCAGGGCTGCGAACCACGATGCATGATCGACCGCCGCCAACCACGCCACGGCCAGCACGCAGGCCACCGCTCCGGCATCGCCAGCCGGCCTCACCCCCTTCTCAGCACGCGCGCGCAACGGAGGGAGACTCCTCGGCGCGGCCTCGGGCAGGCAGGCCAGCAGGCGTGCCGCCTCCACCACTACCTTCGGGGAGACATCGTCCAGCAACCGGACAATCGCCTCGACACGGTCGACCATGGCCGCCCGCGCCAGCGCCGCGTGATCAGGCTCAGGCCCGGCCGCGGGATCCCGGAACACATCACGGTGCGACTGAGCCTCCGCGATGTCGACCATCAGATCCACGACCAGACCCCTGTGAGGCTGGCGTGCGATCCCCGTCACCTCCACCAGATACGGCACCAGGTACGGGGCCGCGTCGAGCACCTCGCGGGAGGCTATGCCGTTGAACAGCCCATCCCGGAGCCGCCACACCGGCGACTCCACCCGCGTGCCCGACGGCGCCGCCGCGACCTCCCGCAGCAAGCCGGGCACCGCATCCGGCCCGCCGGACCAGTACCCGAGCCGCCCCCACGGCACCTCGTCCACACCCTCTAACACCGCACCGCCTCTCAAACCAAAGAACTACAACGACCACCCACGACAACCAGCAACGATGCCGTATAGCTGGGCCCGGTGGTGCTCTGCTCTACTCCGCACGTACGGTCACCTCTGCTCGCGGCGCGTGGAAGGCTAGGTACAGCGTGAAGGCGTGCAGGGCGAACAGGTCGGCGCCGTCCCAGTCAAAGAGTTAGTCGGACATCCTCGAAGCGGAAGATCACAACGGGCGCCTTCGACAGCTCGGGTGGAGTCGACCGCGGATCGTCGACAAACTCCAGTTCCAGTGCCGGTGTCGTGCAGGTAGACGTGAGTGGCGTCCTAGGTCCAGAACTCCTACAGCCCTCCCTCGGGGGTGACGCCACGATCCTTGTCCGCGGTCACACCGGCGAACTCAGTCACTGACACAGGGACATGATCCCGCACAGTTGAACGAGCTTGGGTGCCCCGATTGACTGGTGACAGCGGAGATCTCGTGCCGCGCGGCTTGCCGCCGCTGGGGCTAACCGTTAGATATAGTGAGATAGCGGTTAGAGGAGGGCCCAATGCAGCAAGAAGTGGTGCTGGCGATGCTGGCCAAGGAGCCCTCGCACGGCTACCAGCTGCGCGCGCGGCTGCGCGCCGCGCTAGGCCCTCTCGGTGACGCGATGAACGCCGGGCACGTCTACGTCACGCTGACCCGGCTGGAAAAGGCCGGCCTGCTGGAGGTCGAGAGGACTGCCGAGGGCGCCGACCGGTCGGATCGCAAGGTGTACGCGCTCACCCCCAGCGGCCAGCAGCGAGTCGCCGAGTGGATCGCCGAGGTGGACTGGCCAAGAGGTGACCTCGCGGAGTTCCATCTCAAGCTGATCGCGGCGGCGTCGTCCGGGCTGGCCGACCCGATCACCATCGTCGACACCCAGCGCCGCGAACTGCTGCGCCGGCTGCGTGACGCCCAGCGTGCCGCCATGGCCGAGCCGGACCGCTCGGACGCGGCGCTGTTGCTGGAGGGCATCGTGCTCCGGCTTCAGGCGGACCTGCGCTGGCTCGAGGCATGTGAGAGGAATTGGACTCACCGAAGGAGTGGGTCGTGAGCGGAGACCTGGTGGCCCTCAGGCCAACAGGCATGGCGCGCTAGAACCCCAAGCCGAGGAGCACCGTGTGGGCGTTCTCCAGGCTGCGGACATGCTTTCCCAGCTTCGCCAGGGAGGACACTTTCTCCGTCCTGAGAATCTCGACGAGGTGCCGGGCCAGCCAGTCGCCATCCACTTCGCCAGGACCGCCCGCGTCGAGCGTCCACGATCGCACGGTCCGTTCGACCCGCTGCGACCAGCCCGATCCCTCGCCCGGCACGAAGTACTTGAACCAGCCCACGACGGTCAGTCGTTCGGCGGAATGGATGGCGAGAACCTGGCGATTTCCCCCGAACACGGTGACGCTCACGTTCCTGCCGATCGCGCACGTCTCGGCGGGCAGCGTGCGGATGAACGCCGACAGCAAAGGTGGCACTGCTGCCCACCGAGGCACCCGCCACCCGCCCGGCGTGCTGAGCCCCTCGTTGGCGGCATCTAGATACTCGATGACGAAACCGCCCGGCAACTGCGACGGCTCTCCCCACTCGAACGCGGCCTGCCGCCATTCCTCATACGGCTCCGTCGGCTGCAGGGAAAGCTCCGCGCCGGTTTCGGTGGCGCGTAATTCAAGCGATTCGGTGCCTGGCCGCCGCCAGCGCAGGAAAGGGGCTCCCCAATCCGGCGACCGCTCGTACCAGGGGCCTGTCGGGCCATGGCTGCCAACGCTGTTGGCGGCGCCGATCGCGTTCTCCACTGCCTCGGCGTGCTGCCGGAACGCGGTGGACGGTTCTCCCGCCAAGGAAAGGGGGACGACGAGACCGCGGAACTCGCGGGCGCCGGCGTACTGCCGCTCATGCTCCTGTACCGGCACCAACCGGCTACGCCCCTCGCTCAGCGGCCGCAGCGCCTCGCCGGACCAGTCGCCGGGGTCCACCTCGTGCCACAGCCATCTGGCGATGTCGGCGGTGTCGTCCTTCCTCATGGGCGTGATCTTAGGAGGAGCCTGTCAGCCATGTCCGTGTCTATCCAGATTTAGCCGTCGTTGGCGCTGGGCCTCGACCAGCCACGCTCTGTCTCCTCACGGCACTTCGGAGCCCTTGCTCAGTTCGGGCCGGTCGGTTAACGTTCTTGGTGAAGCGATCCAGAATGGCAAGCCACGGGGAATGCCGGTGCCATTCAGGGCTGACGAAGCAGCTGGATCATTCGCGATGCCCGTGCTTTCGGACTCGCGGTACCGGGGGGAAAAGACGCGCAAGCGTCTGGGAACTGACCCAACGGACCGTAGGACCGGGATCGCAGATGATCGTCATAAACGCAACCTGGCAGCGCGTCGCACTCTGCGGCCTTTTGGCCGTGCCCTTGGCGCTGGTCATCGTTTGCATGGTCCCTGCCTTGCTCGTCCTACCGTTCTTCGCTTCCGGCCGTGAGTTCATCCTCAAGCTGATAGACAAGATCACTGCTTGGGCGCGCGCAATCGTGCCCAGGGTCGATGCCAAGTGACCGCCGTTCCCGAATAATTGCGTAGGTCGTTCTGTCCCCACGCTGGCACAATTGCCCGATGCGTTTGTGGACGGTCCAGCATCGGGGGATTCTCAAGTCGCTGGAGGATGCCGGCGAGCTGGTCGGGGACTGGGACCGGATCATGGTCCGGAACTACCGGGCCTGCTACGAGGAGATGGTGGCGGAGATGGCACGGCGTGGCCTCGACGGTGGAGGCCGGCCGCCGGTGTGGGCGTGGGCCGGGCCGGACACCCGCGACAACAGCGTGGCGCTGGCGGCGGAGATGCTCCTCTGCCCGCAATCCCCGGAGGAGTACGCCCGCTATGTGGTGCTCGACCTGGACGTGCCGGACGAGGTCGTCCTGCTCAGCTCGTACGGGCGCTGGAACGACTTCATGTACGCGATCATGACGGGCGAGGGATCGCCGGACATGGATTGGGCGATCGGCCAAGAGGAGCCCAACGGGGTGCAGGCGTGCCTTGCGCGTGTCGCAGCCGCCTGGGTTCTCGGCGTCCGTCCGTTGGAGCCGTTCAGGCCGGAAGAGGAGGACGAGGAAGGCGGAATCAGCTCCTGACCGGGCGCCGGTCGCGGACCAACATCACGCATCACGCCGATGAAGATCGTCGCTGGCCGCCGGGCGGCCGGCGACGCCTCCCCGCAGTCAGTCGAGGACCGTCACCGAGCGCCCCTCGTCCACGACGTACTCGCCCGCGGAGATCGCGCCGAGGCCCGCGGGTTTGAGCGTCAGCGAGACGACGCCGCCGGGCAGCACGCGCGAGCTGTCTTCGACGGTCGCGAACGTCGCGGGCATCGATCCGTCCGGGAACAGGCGCTTCCCCGTCCCGACGACGACCGGGTACTGGAGCAGCCGGTAGACATCCACGAGCCCTGCCCGGTGCAGGGTCTGCACCAGCTTCCAGCTCCCGTGAACCTGGAGCTCCTTGCCGGGAAGCTCCTTGATGCGGCGTACCTCATCGACCACGTCACCGCGCAGGACCGTCGTCGGGCTCCAGCCGGCTTCCTCGTCGGTCAGCGTCGAGCTGACGACATATTTCGGCAGCGTGTTGAGCTGGGTCGCGATCAGGTTGCCGGGTTCGGTGACCTTCGGCCAGTACCCGCCGAGCAGCCCGAAACTGGTACGGCCGAAGAGGAACGCGCCGGCCTCACGGAACCAGCTCTCGACGACCTCGTTGGTGTGCGCCGAGGCGTGCGGGACGAGCCACCCGCCGCGGCTGAAGCCGTGGGAGCGGTCCTCGTCGGGGGCTCCTGGCCCTTGCATGACGCCGTCGAGACTGACGAAGATGTTGACGCTGAGCAGCACGGTTCCCCTCCGGGATACGGGTCGCGGACAAGCCGGCCATGGTCGGCCGGCACGCAGACGCTAGCTGCCGGGCCCGGGGTGGGTCTTGTACAGGAACGACATCGCGGCATGGTCGCCCGCCGCCCGCAGCTCGCTCGCGGTGCGCCCGACGTAGCGTCGTAGCGCGTGTGCGAGGTGGGCCTGGTCGAAGTACCCGAGCTGCGCGACGACCGCGCGCCACTCGTGGCCGTCGCGCAGCATCGTGGCCGCGGCGTTCGCGCGGTCGATCTGCGTCACGGCGGTCCGCGACAGTCCGGTGACCGCGCGGTAGCGACGCTGAAGGGTACGCGCGGTCGGGCCGGCCCCGGGACGTACGTGCTCCTCCTCCTGGAGGTGCGATCGCACCAGCAGACCCGCGTCCTGCAGTCGCCGGACGAAGTGCTCGACGTTCTCGTACGTCGGCGCCTCCCACTCATCGCCGCCGATGACGACCCTGCCCGCGTCCGTCACGGGGAACGGCACGTTCCCGTTGATGATCGAGCCCGCGGGATGTGGCCGAAGAACCGTGCCGAGCGCGAACCGGACCCCGAGGAACTCGTTGTCCGGCGGAACCGGCGCGATGGTCGCCCTCGTCTCCGGCCCGCGCAGGCTGGCGAGCAGGCATCCCCGACTCCGGGAGAGGATCAGCTGCCAGCAGGTGCGCGCCGCGGACGTCATCGTGCCGTCGGCGTCGCTGCGGGCGCGCCACACGCGGTCGACGACGCTCGCGTCGACCTCGGTGTCGCGATGCTCGAACCGCAAGGCCATGGCCTCCTCTACCACGATCATGAATGATACGGAGCTTGTCAGCGCCTTGTCCGTCTCGACCGAAAAGAGGAAATCCGGCAGCCTGGTCGTGATTGATCTACGGTTGTCTCAACCGGAGGCCGGAGGCGTGCATGCCTGAGGTGGCTTCGCCGCGCCCGGGGGACCCCCGAAGACTGGGCGAGTACAGCATCGACGGACCGCTGGCCGGTGACAGCGTCTACCTGGCCAGAAGCGACACGGGAGAGCGTGTCGCGATCAAGGTGTTCCGGTCTCGATCCGCCGAGGTCTTGGCGGCCGTCCAGAAGGCGCGGCTGCCCGACGCCTACCACACCGTCCAGATCATCGACAGCGGTGTGGCGGACGGCCTGCCGTACATCGTGATGGAGTTCGTGGACGGCGACACGCTGGAGCGGACGGTCGCCGAGTCGGGGCCGCTGCGTGGTGCGGCGCTGCACCGGCTGGCGATCTCGACGATGACCGCGCTGGTGGCGATTCATCAGGCCGGGATGGTGCATGACGCGTTCGGGCCGGACAACGTGCTGCTCGGGCCGGATGGTCCCACCGTGATCAATACCGGCGTCGCCGGGGCGGTGGTGGCCACCGCCGAGGACGAGACCCGGAGGGTGGAGTCGCTGGCCTACCTGGCTCCTGAGCACTTCGCCGGGGAGCCGGCCGGGCCCGCCGCGGACATGTTCGCCTGGGCGGCGACGATGGTCTTCGCCGCGAGTGGGCGGTCGCCGTTCGATGGCGGCTCGATGTCGGCGACGACGAACCGGGTCCTGCGTGCGGATCCCGACCTGGACATGCTCGATGAGCAGCTGCGCGGGGTGGTCGCGGACTGCCTGGCCAAGGATCCCGGGCGCGGAACCAACACGTTCCAGCAACTCGCCGACTACCGGAACACGGTCCTGTCACCGGACGGCACCATGTTCGCCGGCGTCTACGCCTTTCCGCAGTACGCGGGCGAGGACGCCAATGAGGTGCGGTTCACCGAATGTACGACGGGACGGCAGTTCTCCGTCCCCACCGTGGATCCCTCGCTCCACGTGAAATCTCCGCAATGGTCCAGGGACGGCAGGCGGCTGCTGCTGACGGCGTACTCGGACAAGGACGCCGTGGGCCCGATCGTCGTGGACGTCGCCGCGCGGCGCGGCACGCTCACCCGGATCGGCACGCCGGGCACCGGCACCCAGCCCTACCTGTGGCTCCCGGACGGCTCCGGGGTCGTCCGGATGGCCGGCAGGACACAGATCCGCGCGTACTCCCTCAACGGCACCGTCCTGCGCACCTATCCGGACGCCGCCGCGGCCGTCGACACCGACGAGTGGTTCTCCCCCTCGGGCCGCCGGCTGGCCGCGATCTGTCCGGGCAAGCCCGCCGCCGCCTGCCTGCTCGACACCGCCACCGGCCGACGCCAGGCCCGGGTGCCGCTGCCCACGGGCAGCGTGCTGTGGGGCTGGTTCAACGAGGACCATCTCATCGCGTACGGGGGTGGGAAGGTCGACGTACTCGACGGGGCGGGCCGGCCGGTCCGGAGGCTGGCCGAACTCGAAACCGGCGACAAGGGCTTCTGGGAAGTGCACTTCACGCGGGCTTGGTAGTGCCCGCCTGTTCGTCGCGGCTCCAGATCTGCCTGCATCGAGGAAGATCTCTGATGCCACCGCCTTCCGGCATCATGCCCCAGAGGAAGGGGATCAGATACTGCGGCGCTTCGCCCAGGAGCTCGGCCAGTTCGTCCTCGGTGACGGTGAGGGTGAACGTCGAGCCTGACTGACCGGAGTTCCATCCTTGTTCGACGGCTCGCCGGACGCAGCCCGCGACGAGGACGGGACGGACCGCGATCGTTCGCTCGCCGTTCCAGTTGTCCGGCCGGGCGCAGGAGAGAGACACCATGAGAACGCTTCCCGGCTCCTGGGCTCGCTCGACGACGAAGGTGAGGGGACTGGAGCCGGTGCTTTTGTGGTACGTGGGCTTGTGGCTGACCCGCCAGCGGAAGGCGGTGCCGTCGACGGTGATGAGCCGTGACCCCTTCTTGGGCATCGCCACAAAGGCCTCCAGAACCAGCGGAAAGTGATGCGGGACGCCCGCAAGTCTAGATCTTCATGGCGCGGTGGACCGCCTCAAGGAGGTTGGCGGCTCTCCCGTCCGGTACGCCCTCCTGAATGTGGTTCATGACATAGCCGAACGCGAGGCCGCTCGCCGGGTCGGCGAAGCCGAGCGATCCGCCGTAGCCGGGGAACCCGAAGGCGGTCGGGCTGTACCAGAAGGCGTCGGGCGTCGGCAGCCCGAAACCGGTGCCGATCCGGACGGGTACCCGCAGGATGCGGTCGATACCACTGACCTGCTCCGCGGTCGCCGCGGCCAAGGTCTCGGGGGAGAGGACGCGGTGCCCGTCGACCTCGCCGATGAGCGCGGCGTAGAAGCGGGCCAGCGCGCGGGCCGTGCAGATGCCGTTGGTCGAGGGCATCTCGGCGGACTGCTCGTCGGGGTCGTTGTGGTCCAGCGGCGGCGTGATGACGCCCATCAACGACCGCACGGTCAACGACGTCGGGTCGGCGAAGGCTCTCATCATCTCGCGTACGGATTCGGGAAGGGTGTCCAGGTCGAGGCCGGCCATGGCCTCCAGGTCGGGCGCGTCGGCGATGATCCGGCTGACCCGATGCCGCTCGGCTTTCGGCAGCCCGATCCACAGGTCCAGGTCGAGCGGCGCGGCGATCTCCTCGGCGAGGAACGTGCCGAGGCTGCGGCCGGTCACCCGGCGAACGACCTCTCCGACCAGCCAGCCGTAGGTGTGCCCGTGGTAGCCATGTTCGGTGCCCGGCTCCCAGGAGGGGCGCTGGGCGGCCAGCGCGGTCACCATCGGCTCCCAGGCGATCGCCTGGGCCGGGGTGATCGGGTGGTCGATCGCAGGCAGTCCCGCCTGGTGGGTGAGCAGCCAGCGGACGGGGATGCGGTCCTTGCCGTTCGCCGCGAACTCCGGCCAGTAGTCGGCCACGGGTGCGTCGAGGTCGAGTTCGCCGCGCTGGGCCAGCAGGTGCGCGCAGGCGGCGGTGATGCCCTTGGTGGTGGAGTAGACGACCTGCAGGGTGTCGCGCTCCCAGCGGCGGCCGGTCTCGGGATCGGCGATTCCGCCCCACAGGTCGACGACTTTGCGACCGCGCAGGTAGACGCCGACGGCCGCGCCCACTTCCTGGTCGCCGGCCAGATTGGCGGCGAATGCCGTACGCACTTCTTCGAATCCTGGTGCGATCTCCCCGCCGATTTCGGGCATGCTTCATCGCCTTCCGGTCTTTGTGGTGGTGCCGGGAACCGCTAGCTGCGCCATTTCTCGATGAGCCAGGCGCAGAGCTCCGGCTCGGTCATCTCGGGAAACTCTTCGGTGAACGTGAGGAGCGCGCGCAGCGCCTCGCCCCGCTCCAGGCCACGCGCCGCCGCGTGCTTGAGGTACTCCTGACGTGCGGCGGAAGGACGGCCTCCGCCCGCGCCACGGCCGGGCAGGCCGTTGCGCCAGCGCACGATCTCGTCCAGTCGGTCGGCCCGCCACCCGGGAACTCCGTCGATCTCGACGTCGGGCTCGGGAAACGGATGACTCGAATCACTCGGGTAGCGGGAGCGCCACTTGTGCACCGCGTGCCGGCTCACCCCCAGCGCCTCGGCGATGCCGACTCCGCCGAGGTAGTGCTCGGTCATGATGCACCAACTTGTCTGTACGGCCTCCTTGGGATCCTATGACTACCACGCCTTGAACATTGTCTCTGGCGGAGACGACGATAGACCGGGCGAGGAATATCGTCAACAGCGGAGACAAAGTTTCCCGAGAGGCATGAGCGCGGGCTGAGGGGAAGGTGAAGAAGTGTGATGTCCGACCGCCATCGGGTGCTTTCCGCCTCAGAGCAGGCGACCATCCGAGAACTGCTCGACGCGGACCGCCAGAGGACCACGGCCCGCGTCGCCATCCTGGGCCGTGACCGGGAGGAGATCGTCACATCGTCGGCGCTGACCGCCTCCGACGACGAGCACGACCCCGAGGGAACGTCCACCGCCTTCGAGCGGGCCCACGTCCAAGCCCTCCTCGACCAGGCCCTGAGCCACCTCGCCGAACTGGACCTGGCCTTCGAGCGGCTACGCGATGGCAGTTACGGGAGCTGCGCGAGATGCGGGCAGCGCATCGCCTTCGAGCGCCTGATGATCCTCCCGGCCACCAAGACCTGCGTCAGCTGCGCCTCCGGCCGCCGCTGACCCGCGCCGGTGTCAGGGCTCACGCGGGCGCGCCGCCGTACCGCTGCCGCTGCGCGGTGGGGCCGACGATGTACAACAGGCCTCGTTGGTGCTGAGATTTCATCCTGTCTCTTCCTGATACAACGTCACCCCTGCGGTTATCCTGGCGGCATGAGTGCTCAGCCTGTCCACCCGCACGTTCCCGGGGAGTCCCGGGTTCCGCGTACCGTCGATGGGATCGCCACCGCCCTTCAAGGCGGGCGGCGGATGGAGTTCTACCGCGAACTCGGGACGGCGCCTCTGGACCAAGCCGAGGCGATCCTGCGCCGTTGGTGGTGTGAGGCGATGCTCGACACTGATCCCGATGCCGATCAGATTCGCAGCGCCGCGCTGGAGGGCACCTTGCCTGTCGTCACTTTCGCGGATGTCCTTGCTCGCCGTGAGCGGCAGGGCCTGCCCCTTGAGTGAGCCCCAAGAGGAGGGGTGGCCCTGTTATTTCTCCGAGGGAGTCGCGGGGCTCCTGGCGGATCCACAGATCAGCCCTACATTGTTCTCGGCAATAGTCGCGCTGTCCGTTGAGATCAACGAGACAAAAGGCGATGTGTCCGGACATACTGCTTCTGCTCAGTGGCCGCAACAGTGCAGGGTCCCGCTCGGTAAGGATGGACACTTGGGCGTCGCCGAGTACGTCGTCGTGGCAGATGCGGCAGAGCCGCACTGCGTCATCACCCGTATCCAGCTGTATTAGATGAGGCGTCTCGTGCGCCATCACCCTTGCCCAGGACCGAGAAGTCGATCTCACCCTCCGCGACCATCGCCCGCATACGAGCCACGGCCGCTGCCCGTCTGTGTCGGTCAACGACCTCTCGTAGAGCAGTGTTGACCGTGTCCTCCCTGGATGAGGTGCCGAGCAGCTTCGCGGCTTCGGCCAGTGCTTCGTCATCGAGGTCGATCAGGGTTTTGGTCATGATGCCACCTTGCCTTGTCAGCGGATCATGTGCGTCGGGACTTCAAGGTCTTCGCTCTCGTAGAGCCGAGCCATGGCCTCGGGGTCGTCGGCGGCGCAGGTCGTGGCGATCGCGTCCATGAGCGAGTCGTAATCGGGACCGGTGGCGCCCTGGTAGGAAGCCTCCATGCGGCCCCATTCGTCCCACGGCAGCATTTCGATCTTCTGAAGGGCCGCCAGGTCGCGGATCGCGTTGCCGCGGATTTCGCCGACTCCCCACGCGTGCGCGACTCCCGCGACGCCGAACGAGTCAGGGTCGGCCGCGCCTTGCCGATAGAGGCTCCAGGCTTCGCCGCCGGTCAGGAACTCTCCGTCGGCCAGGTCTTCGGGGGCGGCGACCAGGTTCTGGCCGCCGAGGATCTCGGTGTCGATACGGACCCAACGGTGCTCGTCGGTGTGCCAGTACTCCGTGATCCAGTGGTCGACGCTCTTGCCGGGGACGAAGTACGTGGCGAAGCCGCAGCGGGCGCGAGCCGGGATGCCCTGGAGGCGGAGAAGGGCGCAGCTGAGCAGGGCGAAATGGCGGCACGTACCTACTACTCGCAGGTGCGCGGGGCGTGGGACATCCAGTGGAGCGGGGTCGAGGCTGGTGAGCGATCGGATGATGTCGCTGATGCCGCGGAGGCTCTTCTCGGCCAGGCGTTCCTGGGGGACCGGCAGGGAGGCGGCATCGTGCGGTTGGATGACGAGGCCTTGGGCGATCTCGCAGATGTCGACCGGGGTGATCGGCAGACGTTTGGTGAGTGGCAACTGATCGGCATCAAGACGGGTGAAGGGGCCCGGACCGCTGTAATCAATTGTGCTCGCCGCCATCTCCGACCTTCCTGGCTGGGTAACGATCTTCATTCGCGCGGTTCCAGTTTGCCCGGTAACGAGCGCAGATCTCGCGTCAATCCTGCCAGAGTTGGCCGGCGTGCTGCCGAACCGGTTGCCGCCTGCCATCCGGGGCCCGCCAAGACCGCTCCCCGATGTTCTGCGGTCATCGGGGAGCGGTCACGGCGTGAGTGGCCTACCCGACCGCGTAGGCGCGGTGAATGGTCTGGCTGACGGTGCTGCCCGCGGTGTCGCTCGACGTGGCGCGCAGGGACACGAAGCCTGCCGTGCGCGGATTGGTCACCCGTGCCGTCCAGCCCGATCCCTCGGCCCTGACTGGGATGTTCTGCCAGGTCGCTCCGTCATCGACGGACATCTGCAGGCGGATGGACTTCACGGCCGCCGAGGGAGCTCCAGGGTTGCGTTCGATCCAGATCGGTAGCCGGGTGGATGATCCGGGCTTGGCGCGGTTGTACTCGTCCAGCCCCGTCGGAGCGTAGCGGACCGCTGTCAGCGCGAGCGCTTCCCGCGTCGAAGTGCTCGCCGAGCGGAACGTCCACGTTGATTCCACCTTGGTGGACAGCGTGGAGTACGGCACCTGCCTGCCGGCCGTCGCGCTGAGCGTGTACGTGGCGGGCTCCGCGGGGAGGTCGGCGGTCAACCGGCACGCATCCGAGTCCCACAGCCCGCACTTGGTGTAGTCGACCTTGGAGATGACCTGGTCGCCCTTGGCGAGGCTGATGGTGCCGGTGGCCGCGCCGTCCATGCCGACCCGGCCGGGCACGCCCTCGGAGAGCAGCCGGGCGCCGTCGAAGGTCACCGTGTCCTTCTCCCGCCAGGCTCCCAGGGTGGCGAAGGACGGTCCGCTCACCGCGACGCCCCACGTCTGCCGGTCATCGCCGCTGCCGATGGGCTTGGCGGCTCCCATGACCATGGACTCGCCGACCTGCAGAGCGCTGGACCACTTGTAGCCTCGCGTCCGATATTCCGTCAGCGTGCCCGGCAGCGGCACGTCCTTCGTAGGAGTCAGGAATCCGTCCGGCATGCTGTCGTCGGGGACGACCGCCGCGAAGTAGTCGCCCTTCGCGGCCGTTCCAGCACCGCGGAAGGTCGTGGTCACCTTGTCCAGGTCTTTCACCCTGGCTGTGTACGTCGGGTCTTCGGGGATGCCGTCGCGCCGTTCGTCCACCAGGTCGTAGCGGTACGGGGTAGGAGAGGCGTCCTTCTTGTGAAAATGCATCCTGGTGACGTACTTCAGTCCAGGTTGCTTGGAGGCGAGCACGAAGTACCTGGCGCTCGGATCCGGGGCGCCTCCGGACCAGCCGAGGCCCCACGAGCCGTTGATCACCCACATTTCGACCCACCCACTGGTGACGGCGGTGGGATCGTCCACGGTGAACCTGATCGGTTTGGCCTTGCGCGTGTCGAGCACCACCTCCGTATCGTGTTCGGCGACCTTCACCGGCAGGTGCGTGGTGGTCACGCGGTCGTCTTCGTAGATGTCCACGTACAGGTTCCAGTCACCGGCAGGGAGCCGGTAGGTGTCCGACGCGTCGCCGGCCAGGACCATCTGGTGGCGCTCGCCCTTGCTGTTGTAGAACTGCCCGACCGCGTCAGTGGGCCTGCCGTCGGCTCCGAGGGCGCTGACCGTCACGCCGTAGGATTCCGGCTCGGCGTACGCGGTGGCGACGGTACGGACGAGGAGGTCACCCGATCTGGCCGTGATCGTGCCCGGGTAGTCACCCGGTGTCTTGCCGGTCACATCGATTGTCACGGTGACGGATGCCGTGCCCTTGGCGGGTACGTCGACCCGCTGTGCCGAGGTGCGCAGCACGGTGCTGTCCACGGTGAGGTCCAGCGTGACCGGAGAGTCGCCGGCGTTGGTGTAGGTGATCTCCTTGGTCGCCTGTCGCTCACTGGATCCGTCCCAGCGGAAGACCGCGCCGATGTTCGCGGGAGTGGCGAAGACCTGCTGGCCGATCGCGCGAACCACGTCGACGCGCCCGGCTCCCTGGTCGAAGTGCGTGGCGCCGGCCTGCGGAGCGGCGCTGCCGATGAGCGCGGCCTTGAGCTGCGCACCGCTCCAGTCCGGGTGCCGCTGGGCGAGGATCGCCGCCGCGCCCGCGACATGCGGCGCCGCCATGGAGGTGCCGCTGTGGGTGACGTAGAGACCGTCCGCCGTGCCCTGCGCGGCCGCCGCCGTGATGTCGACGCCGGGAGCGGTCACGTCGGGCTTGATCGCGTGATCGCCCGATCTGGGGCCGCGGCTGGAGAAACTGGCCATCCGATCGGACTTGTCGACGGCGCCGACCGTCAGCGCCGCGTCGGCGCTGCCCGGGCTGTTGATCGAGCCGGGCGATTCGTCGTTGCCCGCCGCGATGACGAACAACACCCCGGTACGCTCCGACAAGGTGTTGACGGCCTGTTCCAACGGGTCGATGCCGGGGCTGTCGTAGCCGCCGATGCTCATGTTGACGATCTTCGCCTTGACCTCGGTGGCGGCCCACTCCATGCCCGCCAGCAATGCCGATTCGCTGGCGAATTCCCCGCCGACCTTGCCAAAGGCGATCTTCGCGCCCGGTGCGACACCCCGATACTTCTCCCCGGCGCCCGCCACGATGGAGGAGACATGGGTGCCGTGGCCGACGTGGTCGGTGGTGTCGGGGTCGTCGGAGAAGTTCCGCGACTGCGTGACCACGTCTTTGAGATCGGGGTGGGTGGCGTCGTAACCGGAGTCCAGCACGGCGACCGTGACACCGGCTCCGGTCAGCCCCTGTTGCCACGCCTGTGGAGCTCCGATCTGCTTGACGCTCTGGTCAAGGACGAAGGGGCGCTTGCCGTCGAGCCAGATCTTCGACTTGCCCGCGGCCAGTGATCGGGCACTGCCGACCAAGCCCTGCCAGGTCTGGCCGGTCTTGGCCTTGACGACGCTTACGCTGGCCAGTCCCAGTCCGGCCAGTTCCGTGGCGTCCTGGGTCCCGCTGAGCGCCTTCGCCGCCTTCCCCTCGGCGGACTGCACGATCAGCGGGATCTCCGCCTTCTCGGCGTCGCCGTACCTCCACGTGAGCAACTGCGTGACGTCGAACAACCGCTCGTCCAGCAGGCCCTGGGCCAGCAACCGTTTCGCGTCCTCCGGAATGATGTTGAGGTGGCCTTGACGGCGCTGGACATCGAAGCGGACCTTCCGGCCCGGCCCCGGCTCGATTCGGTAGCCGTTCGCCGCGACGGTCACCCGGTCGCCGGTCAGCAGTGTCACCGAACCCGACACCCCGGTCACGGGACGTACCGGCTCGGCTGCCTGCGCGGCGCTCGTGGCGCCGCCTGAGATAAGTGATCCCGCCACGATCATGGCGAGGGTTCCGTGGGTTAAGTTCATCTGCTCTCTCGTCGTCGATGGTTACTGCCTGGTCTCCGGTACGGCTGAGCGCTGATGGCCAGGGAAGCGGCCCGGCCGTACCGGTGGTCAGCAGGGGATCTTGGAGGTGGCGGCGTTCGCCGACAGCCGGGGGAGCCCGTCGGCCACGTTCACGGCGACCAGGGCGCTGGAGTTGACGGTGATCAGCCGGAGCTTCGGGTTGTTCGCCGTCTTCTCGTCAAGGTCGAGTCCCGCGACGGCGAACTTCTTCGGGTCGAGCACCTCGAAGCGCTCGCCGAGGTAGCGGTAGGTCTCGCGATCGAAGATCATGATGCTGCGGGCGCCGTTCTTCTCCAGCGTGACCCCGATGCCGGGACGGCCGATGGCGTCGACCGTCTCGGGGATCAGCTTGATGCCCTTGACCTCGGCGGCGATCTTGTAGAGCTCCGGGGTCACGCTCGGCCGGACCGCGGCGGCGCGGATCAACATGCTGACCGTGTTCCAGATGTCGGGCCCCCCGGCGGCGACCTTCTTGCGCATTTGGTCAGGGGTGATGCCGGCCATGCCGGCGTAGGTCAGCTCGCCGCTGGGTGCCTGCTCGCAGTCGGTCTTGAAGAAGCTGTCGCTCACCTCGGTCGTGTGGGGGAACGTGGCGCGTGGCATTCCCGGCACGTCCGCCCGGCTGGTTTCGCGCTCACGCAGCAACCACGGCTTGGGGCCTGCGGCGGGTTCCCAGCGCTCCTGCATGCGGTTGACCAGTTCGCCTTTGCCGTTCTGGACCTGAATCTGTTGCTGCTGGAAGAGGGTGTGGACATACTGGTCCGGCCCGGGCGTGAGGTCGCGCTGCTCCTGTGCCGCTTCGGCCGCCTGCCGCAGCACCTCCTGTGCGCTGGCCGGCGCCGCGCCCTGCAGGAATATGACCGTGCCCGCCGTCACCGCCGTCACCGCCACACCGGCCACCGCCAGCCGTAGCGATCCTGCGAATCGGCGGGTAGGCGGCCGCCGCGCCTCCTCCAGCAGGGACGCGCGCAGGGGTGCCAGGTGCTGCCGGTCCGGTTCGAGCTTGTCTGCCAAGAGCTGCTTGACCTGGGTCATTTCATCCATGGTTTGCCTCCAACGCTGTTCGGACCTGGGTTCTCGCCCGATTGAGCCGCGAGCGCACCGTGCCGACCGGGATGGACAGCGCTCTGGCCGTCTCCTCGTAGGTGAACTCCGCCCACGCCACCAGCAGCAGCACGTCGCGATCGCCCGGCTTGAGCCCGGCGATCGCCGAGACCAGCGGGCGGTTCACCGCCAGCGTCGTCACCCCGTCCTCCACCAGCCCGGCCGACGTCGGCCGGGCGCCGTCGAGCATGGTCGCCTGGTAGTGCGACAGCTCGGTACGGCGGCGATGGCGAATGACGTTGGTCGCGATGCCGTACAACCAGGGGCGAGCGTCGCCGTACCCGGAGTTGTAGCGGCGCCGATGCTGGAAGGCGGTCAGAAAGGTCTCCGAGACGACGTCGTCGGCAGCCTCGTCGCCGAGCCGTCGGGAGGCGAAGCGATGGAGCGCCGGGGCGTATCGGTCGAAGATCTCGGCGAAGACCTCCGGCTCGAGCAACGACCGGCTCATCAGGGCCGCATCCGCGCTCCCTGCGGTCGCTGTTGATCCCTCCATAGGCAGCCTTTCCATGCGAATTCGGGAACACCCGTACTTGACGTGAGACGTTCAGATGGTTCACGAAGCCGGGGAATCGGAGGGCTGCAGTACGCGTGATCCAGGTAATTCGCGTAAAGGGTGAGATAAGCGGTGATTGCCCAAGGGCGGAAAGGGGAGGAGACGCAGAGCATGCCCCCTGGGGAAGGGGAGACCGTGGACATCGCGGAAGCCGGGGTGCGGATCCCGGTCGGTGACGTGGCGCTGGACGCCGACGTCGCCGTGCCCGGTGAGCCGCGCGGGGTGGTGCTGTTCGCGCACGGCAGCGGCAGCGGCCGGCACAGCCCGCGCAACCGCTACGTCGCGGCGCAGCTCCAGGCCGCCGGTCTGGTCACCGTGCTGGCCGACCTGCTGACCGCGGCGGAGGAACGGCGCGACGCCGTGACCGGTGAGCTCAGGTTCGACATCGGCCTGCTCGCCGGCCGCGTGGCCGCGCTGACCGACTGGGCCGGGGGCGACTCCAGGACCGCGGGCCTCGGCATCGGGCTCTTCGGCGCCAGCACCGGCGCCGCCGCGGCCCTGGTCGCCGCGGCGGAGCGGCCCGATGTGGTGCGTACCGTCGTCTCCCGAGGGGGTCGGCCCGATCTGGCCGGCGACTTTCTCGCCGAGGTGCGCCAATCCACCCTGCTCATCGTCGGCGGCGACGACGCGGTGGTCATCGACCTCAACCGCTGGGCGCGGCAGCGGCTGCCCGGCGAGGTCCGGCTGGAGATCGTGGCGGGCGCGTCACACCTGTTCGCGGAGCCCGGCACGCTGGAGGAGGTGGCCCGCCTGGCCACGGACTGGTTCGTCACCCACCTGTGAAAGCCCGCCCCTGTGAAAGCCCGCTGGCATGGCCGAGCTCGGCGTGCTCGGCTATGCCGGGGCGGGGCCGGTGAGATAGCGCTGGATCGTCGGGCCGAGCCAGGCGACCGTCTCGTCGCCGGACATCTGCCGCGCGGGCGGGAAGGCGAGGATGTACCGCACCAGCGCGATGCCCAGAATCTGGGCGCCGACCAGCGCGGCGCGGGTCGGCGTCTGCTCGGGGTCGCCGGTCAGCCTGACGACCAGCGGGGCGAGTTGCTCGGCGAAGATGGCGCGCATGCGTTCGGCGACGGCCTCGTTGGTGACAGCGGTACGCAGGAGCGCCTGAAGCGCGTCGTCGGCCTCCCAGCGGTCGAGGAAATGGCGCACCAGGGCGGCGCCCACCTGCTCACGGTCGATGCCGGTCAGATCGGGCAGGCGCAGGTCGAACTCGGCCGCCACGGCGAACAGCTTCTCCTTGTTGCCGAAGTACCGCATGACCATCGCGGGGTCGATCCGCGCGTCGGTGGCGATGGCCCGGATCGTCGCCCGCTCATAGCCGTCCGCGGCGAAGCGCTCGCGGGCCGCGGCCAGGATGAGCGCCTTGGTCTGCTCCGAAGATCTCCTCATGTCAACAAGTGTAGGCCAACACCTGTTGACATCCAATTCGCCCGCGGTTAGCTTTATGCCAACAAGCGTTGACCAAGGAGGAGCAATGGATGCGGACGTACTGATCGTTGGGGCCGGCCCCGTCGGGCTCACCGCGGCGATCGTCCTGACCCAGCAGGGTCACCAGGTCACGATCGTGGACACGCAGGCCGAGAGCCTCAACACCTCCAGAGCCGCCGTCGTGCACCCGCGTACCCTCGAACTGCTCAAGCCGTACGGCGTGGTGCCGGCGATGACCGCGCACGGCCTCCACATCCCGCGCTTCACCATCCGCGACCGGGACCGCGTGCTCGTCCCGGTGCCGTTCGACGGCCTGGACACGCCCTTCCCCTACACCCTGATGATCTCCCAGGCGGACACCGAGGCGTTCCTCCTGGCCAGGCTGGCGGAGCTCGGCGGCAAGGTGCTGCGTCCCGTCACGGTGACCGGCATCGAGCAGGACGCCGAAGGCGTCACCGCCACCCTCGACGACGGGCGGCGGATCCGTGCCGCCTACCTGATCGGCGCCGACGGCATGCACAGCATGGTCCGGGAGAGCGCCGGGATCGCCTTCGACGGGGGCGCCTATGAGGAGTCGTTCACGCTCGCCGACGTGCGCCTTTCCGGTGGTGTTCCGCAGGACGAGGTCATCCTCTACTTCTCGCCCGCGGGGCTGGTCGTCGTCGCGCCGCTGCCCGGCGGGTCCTACCGGATCGTCGCCACGGTGGACCAGGCGCCCCAGCGGCCCGATGTCGCGTTCGTGCAGCGGCTGCTGGACGAACGCGGGCCCGAGGCCGAGCCCGCCGTCGTGCACGAGGTCATCTGGGGCTCTCGCTTCCGCGTGCACCACCGCATCGCCGGCACCTACCGCAAGGACCGCGTCCTGCTGGCCGGCGACGCCGCGCACGTCCACTCTCCCGCCGGCGGCCAGGGCATGAACCTCGGCATCGACGACGCCGTCTCCCTGGGTGAGGCCCTCTCCCGCGTGCTGCGGGGCGCCTCGCCCGACCTGCTCGACGGCTACGCCACCGGCCGGCGGCCGCAGGCCGAGAAGGTGGTCGCCCTCGCCGGCACGCTCACCGCACTGGCCACGGCCGCGTCCGGAATGCGGCTGCTACGGAATCTGGTCCTGAGGCTGGCGGGGAAGATCCCCGCCGTTCGGCACCGTCTGGCCTGGCAGCTGTCCGGCCTCAATCGCCGCTGAGCTCGCCCAGCCGCAGCATCACCTTGCTGCTGCCGCTCGCCGGGTCGGCGGCGACGGCGAGGGCCTCGGCGGCCTGGTCGAGGGCGAAGCGGTGGCTGATGATCGGGGAGACGTCGAGGCCGTCCCGCATCGCGTCCAGGGCCTCGTCGATCTCCTCGGCGAAGCGGTACGAGCCGATCCAGGTGATCTCCCTGGTCACCAGGTCGCCGAGGGCTGAGAGAGCGGGCGTGCCGGGGAGGTTGCCGACCTGGACGAGGGTGCCGCCGCGGGCCGTCGCCCGCAGGACGGAGCCGAGCGCGGCCGGTACACCTGAGGCCTCGAAGACCAGCTCGACATCCTGGGGGAGCGCCGCGCCGCCGCTGACGTCGAGAGTCTCGTCCGCGCCCATGGCCCGGGCGACGGCGAGTGAGGTCTTGGCGATGTCCGTGGCGATGACCGTGGCCGCTCCCCGGTGTTTCGCGGCGGCCACGACCAGTGAGCCGATCGAGCCGGTGCCGTTGACCAGCACGGTCTTCCCACGCAGGTCTCCGGCCCGGGACACGGCGTGCATCGCCACGGCCAGGGGCTCGGCGAGGGCGCCATGCTCGGTGCCGACGCCTTCGGGCAGCGGCCGGATCTGGGCCGCGCGGACCACGCGGTACTCGCTGAAAACGCCGTCGGTGTGGGGATCGAAGGCGGCCGAGCCGAAGTAGCGGATGCGGGGGTAGAGGTTCGTACGGCCGGCGAGCCGGTCGGGCAGGCGGCCGTCACCGATCAGCTCGGCCGGGTGCACGGTGACCGGCTGGCCCACCGCGAGACCGCGGACACCCGTGCCGAGGCCGGCGATCCGGCCGGCGACCTCGTGCCCGAGCACCAGCGGATGCTTGAGTACGGCGGTCCCGGAGGCCCCGTGCTTCCAGTACGTGATGTCGGAGCCGCAGATCCCGCCCCATTCCATGGTGAGGAGGACCTCTCCTTCGCCAGGCACCGGATCGGGGCGTTCGTCGATCCGGAGGTCGCCGGGGCCGTGCACGACGACGGACTTCATGCCGCGTCCTCCAGAAGGACCAGGTCGCGCCCGCGGGTCTCCGGGGCGAGGATCGTGGACAGCAGGGTGATGAGGGAGTAGACGACGAGCATCGCCGCGATGGGCCACCAGCTGCCGGTGACGGCGGTGAGGGTCGCCGCGACGACCGGGCCGATGGCGGTGGCCAGGATGCCGCCGATCTCCTTGGCGAGGGCGAGCTGGGTGAAGCGGGTCCGGGAGCCGAACAGCTCGGCCATCGTGACGCTCTCCAGCGAGAACAGGCTCAGGACGCCGATGTTCAGCCCGAAGATCATGCCCAGCATCAGGGCGGCCGTGCTGCCGGAGGTGATCAGCAGCATCATCGGGAACGCGAAGGCGACGGTCAGCAGGGTGACCGCGATGTACATGGGGCGGCGACCGAACCGGTCGCCGAGCAGGCCGACCAGCGGCACGGTGACGAACCCCAGCAAGGAGCCGTAGACGATGGCGCTGGTCGGGATCGACCGGTCGACGAGCAGCGTGGTGGCGAGGTAGCCGACGAGGAAGGTCTGGACCAGGCCCGAGTTGCCGGCCTGACCGAACCTCAGCCCCAGGGCCAGGAAGAACGCCTTGCCCTTGCGCTGCCGGAGCCCGGCCTCGAGAACGCTCTTGTTCTCCTGCTGGAAGACGGCCTCGGCCTGGGTACGGGACATCGCGACGCCGTCCACGACGTCGGGCCGCTCTTCGAAGACCGGGCTCTCCTTGAGGTTCCGGCGTACCCAGACCGCGAAGACCATGAGCGCGAAGCTCAGCAGGAACGGCAGCCGCCACCCCCACGAGAGCAGCTGCTCCTCACTGAGGACGGCGAGCAGGATCGCCCACAGGCCCGAGGCCGCCAGCGTGCCGGTGTTGGTGCCGAGCGACACCAGTGACGCGACCAGGCCGCGCCGCTTCACAGGGGCGTACTCGGCGAGCATGACCGTGGCTCCGGCGATCTCGGCGCCGGCCCCGAAGCCCTGGATGAGCCGCAGGACGACCAGCAGGATCGGGGCCAGGATGCCGATCACCGCGTAGGTCGGCAGGACGCCGATCAGCGTGGTCGAGGCGCCCATCAGCAGGATGGTGGTGATCAGGACCTTCTTGCGGCCGATCCGGTCGCCCATCCGGCCGAAGTAGATGGCGCCGGCCAGCCGGGCGACGTATCCGACGCCGTAGGTGGCCATGGCGGCGATCAGCCCGATCGCCGGGCTGACGTCCGGGAAGAAGATCTTGTTGAAGACGATGGCGGCCGCCAGCGAGTAGAGCTGGAAGTCCATGAACTCCATCGCCGTGCCGAGCCAGCCGGACATGGCGGCCCTGACGAGGTCCTGGGTCGTCCTTGTCACGGGGCCCGCGGGCTCCGTCTGTGTGCTGTCTTTCATCAGAACTCCGTGATCTCGCCGGCCCGCAGTGCGGGGAGCCGGGCGGCGGTGCCGGAGACGAGTGCGCCGTCCCCGGCCAGGTCCGCCGCGCCCAGCACGCTGAGCAGCCGACGGATGGTGTCTTCGTGATCGGATGTCTCGTGCCAGCAGGCGGCCAGTTCCGCGGCGGCGGGGTCCGTCGTGCCGAACAGTTGCTCGCCGTCGGCGGCGGGCCGGGTCGCGTTCGCCCAGGCGGCGAGCGCGAGCTCGAGCGTCGAAGTGCCGGCGGAGGCGGCGCGCAGCGAGCGGAGGGCGCCGAACCAGCGTTCCGGGATCTTCCGGGAGCCGTCGGAGCCGATCTGCCGGAGCAGGTGCCGCATCCCGGGGTTGCGGAACCGCTCGACCAGGTCGTCAGTGTACGCGGCCGGGTCCGGCCCGCCGGCGGGCAGTGTCGGTGCGAGCTCCGCGCCCAGGGCGCGGACCAGCCGTTCACCCCAGCCGGTCGCCATGACGTCGGCGATCGTCGCGCAGCCCGCCGCCGCCCCGAGGTAGGCCAGGGCCGAGTGGGACCCGTTGAGCAGCCGCAGCTTCGTGAGCTGGTACGGCACGACGTCGGGGACGAACAGGGCGCCGTCGAACTCCCACGGCGGACGCGGCCCGGCGAAGGAGTCCTCCAGAACCCACTGCCGGTACGGCTCACCGACGACCGCCACCTCGTCACGCACGCCGAGCGCGGTCCAGGCCGCCTCCAGGTCCGCGTCGGTCGTCGCGGGCACGATGCGGTCGACGATCGTCGCGGGGAAGGCGACCGAGGTGGCCAGCCAGTCCAGGACGGCCTCCCGGTCCGGCCACGACGAGGCTTCGACGAAACCGCGGACCACCGTGCCGAGCGCGGCGCCATTGGCGGCCATGTTGTCGCAGGACACGACGCTGATCGGGGCGCCGTTGACCCGCATCCGCGCGGCGAGTCCGGCGGCGAGCCGGCCGACGACCGTGGTCATGTCCGCCGTCCGCTTCGCCGCGAGGTCCGCGGCGATCTCCGGTGCTCCGGTGTCGAGCTCGCCGGTGCCGGGGTGGCGGTAGTGGCCGTTCTCGGTGATCGTCAGGGTCAGCACGGTGACGTCGGGGTCGATCAGCAGGTCGTCGACCCGCTCGGCGTCCGGGCGCAGCCCCAGGGCGTCGATGATCGACCCGACCGCGCGGGTGGCGGTGGCCGCCGGGTGGCGTTCGGTCACCGAGTACAGGCAGTCCTGGGCGCGCATCGCCTCGACCACCCGCGTCGAGTTCGGGGCCACGGCGACGATGCCCCACGGCTCGTCGCTCCGGGCTGCCGCGTTCTCGGTGTAGACCGCCTGGTGTGCCCGGTGAAAGGCGCCGAGGCCGAAGTGCACGACCCGAGGGCGGAGCCGCCGGGGATCGACGGCAGGGCGCAGCTCGGGAGGGATCCGGTCGAGTGTGGCGCGGCTCAGCGAGGGCGCCGTCAAGGTCTTCACCAGTCATGCACCGAACCGTCGAGGCGCCGCGCGACCGGCAGGTAGCGAGCCTCGTAGGGGAAGCGCGCGGCCTCCTTCTCGTCGTACTCGACGCCGAGGCCGGGCTCCTCCGACGGGTACAGCATGCCGTCGGAGAACGTCACTCCGCTGCGGAAGACCTCCGCGGTCTCGTCGGCGTGGCCCATGTACTCCTGGATGCCGAAGTTCGGCACCGAGATGTCGACGTGCACCGCGGCGGCGAGAGTGATCGGCGAGAGGTCCGTCGCCCCGTGTGAACCGGTGCGGACCTGGTAGAGCGCGGCCAGGTCGAAGATCCGGCGCAGGTGCGTGATCCCGCCGGCGTGGACGACCGTGGTGCGTACGTAGTCGATGAGCTGCTCGGTGATGAGGTGCTGGACGTCCCAGATGGAGGTCAGCGCCTCGCCCACCGCGATCGGTGTCGTCGTGTGCTGCCGGATGAGCCGGAACGACTCCTGGTTCTCGGCCGGGGTCGGGTCCTCCATCCAGAACAGCCGGCAGTCCTCGACCCGCTTGCCGAAGCGGGCCGCCTCGATCGGAGTGAGCCGGTGGTGGATGTCGTGCAGGAGGTGGAAGCCGAAACCGAACTGCTCGCGGACGGCTTCGAGGTAGGTCGGCGCGAACCCGAGATAGGCCTCGGTGTCCCACGGCTGCTCGTCGGGCAGCGAGGTCGCGGCCGGCTCGTACACCTTGCCCTTGCGGACCCCGTAGCTGCCGCCGACGTCCGGGACGGCGGCCTGGGCGCGTACGGCCTTGTAGCCGAGATCGAGGAACCGCTCGACATCGTCGAGCAGGGCGGGGACGTCCGCGCCGCTGGCGTGCGAGTAGACCATGACGCCGTCGCGGGATCGGCCGCCGAGCAGCTGGTAGACCGGCAGGCCGGCGACCTTGCCCTTGATGTCCCACAGGGCCGTGTCGACGGCGGAGATCGCCGTCATCGTGACGGGGCCGCGGCGCCAGTACGCGCCCCGGTAGAGGTACTGCCACATGTCCTCGATGCGCGCCGGATCCTTGCCGATCAGCAGGGGCACGAGGTGCTCCTGCAGGTAGCTCGCGACGGCGAGCTCACGGCCGTTGAGGGTGGCGTCGCCGATGCCGGTCACGCCGTCCGACGTGGTGATGCGCAGAGTGACGAAGGTCCGCCCCGGGGAGGCGACGAACACCTCGGCACGCTCGATCTTGCTCACAGGTCCCACTCCTTCGAACAGTCTTCAACGTGGTCGGCAGGCTGCGTCAGGAGTCGGCCACTAGTCGAGCAGTACTGATATACAAGCATCTGTCGCACAGATGCGCAATACCAGTTGTGCGTCCGCCGGTCGTCCGCTCACGCAGGCGTCCCGCGCCGGTAGGGTGAGCGTGTGGCCGGATCGAATCAGCGGCGGACCAGCCGACGCACTGTCTACGAAGCCCTGCGCCGCAAGGTCCTGACCCTTGAGCTCCCGCCGGGGACGGCCCTGTCGGAGAACGAGCTGGCGGCCGCGCTCAAGGTGAGCCGCACACCGGTCCGGGAGAGCTTGATCCTGCTGTCCGAAGAGGGCCTGGTCCAGATCTTCCCCCAGGTCGGTTCGTTCGTCTCACGTGTCGACCCGGCCAGGGTGGCCGACGCGCAGTTCCTCCGCGAGGCCGTGGAGCTGGCCTCCCTCGACGACCTGCCCGCCGAGCTCGACCCCCAGCTGGTCGACGAGCTCCGGCGCAACCTCGGCGAGCAGCAGCGGCCGGGCCTCGATCTCGAGGGGTTCTTCGAGCTCGATGAGGCGTTCCACCAGGGCCTGCTGCGGCTGAGCGGACATGGCAGCGCCTGGACGACCGTGGCCTCGGCCAAGGGTCATCTCGACCGCGCGCGCCGGCTCGGCCTCCACGAGACCCCGGCGACGGACTTCGCCGCCCAGCACGTCCAGATCCTCGACGCGGTGCTCGCCGGCGACGTCGCGCTGGCCCGCACGGCCATGCGCACCCACCTGAGAGCCGTTTTCAACGACGTCGAACGCATCCGGGAGCACTCGCCCGAGCTGTTCGCGACGGATTCGGGCTCGGCTCCGGTACGCCGCAACGTCGTCGTCTGGGAGTAGCCGCTTGAGTCTCCAGTAAGGGGAGACGCGAAGGTGAGGGCATGGACGGCGACACGCGCTACTCGATCGGTGACCTGGCCCGGCGGACCGGGCTGACGGTCAAGGCGATCCGGTTCTACTCCGATCAGGGGATCGTGCCGCCGGCCGACCGCAGCCCGGCCGGCTACCGCCGCTACGGCATCGACGCCCTCGCCCGTCTGGAGCTCGTACGGACGCTGCGCGACCTGGGGCTGGACCTGCCCACGATCCGGAAGGTCGTGGAACAGGAGGTCACGCTCACCGAGGTCGCCGCGGCGCACGCCGACGCGCTGGCGGTGCAGATCCGCACGCTCCGGCTGCGGCGCGCGGTGCTGACGGCGGTGGCCAGGCGCGGGTCCACACCTGAGGAGATGGATCTCATGCACCACCTGGCCAAGCTCTCCGAGGACGAACGCCGGCGGCTGATCGGCGACTTCCTCGACACCGCCTTCGGCGGCCTCCCCGAGTTCGCCGGAGCCATGCGCTCGATGACCCCCGAGTTGCCCGACGATCCCGAGGCCGAGCAGGTCGAGGCGTGGGTCGAACTGGCCGAACTGTCCCAGGACCCGGACTTCCGCGCCGGCCTGCGGCGCATGGCCGAGCAGTACGCGGCCGAGCGGGCCCAGGGCGACACCGCGGTCCTGCGCCGCGACTCCATCGCGATGGTCCGTGAGGAGGCCGGCCCGGCGGTGGCGGCCGGCCTCGACCCCGCCGCACCCCAGGCCGACGCGGTCGTCGCGGCGGTCACCGCTCGCTACGCGGACGTTTTCGGCTGCCCCGACGATGACGCCCTCCGGCGGCGGTTGTTGACGCGGCTGGAGAGCGCGAACGATCCTCGCCGGGACAGATATCTCCAGCTGCTCGCGGTGATCAATGGCTGGCCGGCCCCGGAGAGCCTGGCGCCGGTGATCGACTGGTTCGTCCGGGCCCTGCGCGTCCGGATGCCGGAGTAGCGGAGAGCGCGCGGCGGATCGTCAGGGATAACCCCTCGATCCATCACTATATGCATTAATCTAGCAACCGTGAGTAACAGAGTCGATGTCGGCGCCCCTCTTTTTCGCCGTACGATCATCCGTGTGCTGCGCCGCATCGGCCGGCGCGGCGCCTCTCTGGCGTTCGTCGGTCTGCTGAGTCTGGCGATCGCCGCCTCGCTGGCGTACGTACCGGCTGACCAGCGGGTCGCCCCCGGATACGCCATGCTGGCCTCCATCGCTCCCCTGGGCGTGTGGGCGCTGGTCTGGTGCGCCACCGGCGCTCTGTGTCTGGTGCAGATGTTCATGCGCTCGGATCGCGTGGCCTTCGCCGTCGCCACGGCCCTGCTCATGTTGTATGGCCTGGTGTACCTGTTCTCCACCTTCACCGGTGCCAACCCCCGGGGGTGGGTCGGCGGCGCGGTCTGGCTGGCTTTCGGCGGCTGGATCGCGCTGATCGCCACCTGGCCCGAGGCCGTCATGGTGAGCCGCTTCCCGGGCGGCGAGGCCGAGGCCGAGTCGGAGGCCGTCATCGTCGCCGACGGCGCCGGGGTCATCCAGTCGTGGAACCCTCAAGCCGCGAGCCTGTTCGGCTGGACCATCGACGAGGCGGTCGGACGATCGCTGACGATGCTGATGCCGCCCCGCTTCCGCGCCCAGCACTCCGCCGGACTCGCCCGGGTGCGCCACGCCGGTCGCTCGGACCTGGCCGGGCGGATCATCCCGCTGGTCGGCCTGCACCGCGACGGCACCGAGTTCGCCATCGCCCTGACCGTCAACGCCTGGCACAGCGATGACGGCGTCACCTATACCGGTGTGATCCGGCCCATCGGAGGCGGCAGTGTCCAGCCTGAGTAACCTCCTGATCCAGTTCTCCGTCGGCATCGTGCCGCTCGGCGTGGCTTACCTCGCCTTCCGCTCGGCCACCGACGCCAACAAGAAGACGCAACAGACCGCGCTGCTGCAGGCCGAACGCCACGCCGAGCTGGAACGCTCCAAGGTCGACGCCGACGCCTACGTCCGCGCCAAAACGATCTACGAGGACGCGCTGACCCAGATGGAGCGGCAGGTGGACCGCCTGCAGGACCAGGCCACCCTGCTCAGCGCGGACCTGGCCAGCGAACAGACCGGCTCCGCCGCGATGCGCGAGCAGATCCGCCAGTTCCAGGCCCAGATCCGCGCCCTCGAACGCACCGTCGCCGCGCTGCGCGGTCAGCTCATCGAGGCGGGGCTGTCCCCCGTGTCCGGCTCCGAGACCACCGGGCCGCACATGATCGGCGGCCCGCCGCGTCCTCGACCGGCCGAATGACGCGGCCGGATCTTGTCGTTCGCGGTCGCTAGGATCGGCGCCACCATGAGCAAAGAGACTGAGACGCTCCTCGCAGCCCTCAACAGCCAGCGCGATCACGTGCTCGGCATCCTGGACGGCCTTCCGGAGGACGCGCTGCGGAGGCCGGTGCTGCCGTCGGGCTGGACGTGCCTGGGGTTGGTCCGGCACCTCGCCCTCGACGTCGAGCGATTCTGGTTCCGGGCCGTCACCGGCGGCGAGTCGGTCGATCTCGAGACCGGCGACGCCGCCTGGCAGGTCGCCCCCGACGTGACGGCCGAGGCGGTGTTCGACTTGTACCGGCGGGAGACCGAGCTGGCGAACGCCGTCATCGCCACCACCTCGCTCGATGCCCCGCCGCTCTGGTGGCCCGCTGACCTCTTCGGCGACGCGCCGCCCCGCGACCTGCGTACGGTCATCCTGCATGTGATCACCGAGACCGCGTGTCACGCCGGGCACCTCGACGCCGCCCGTGAGCTGACCGACGGAAAAACCTGGCTGGTCCTGACGTAGCCGCGGGCCGGTAGGGTGGCGGGCGTGAAAGATCTTCCGGCGGGGCTCGATGAGCGGGCGTTGCTCGACAGCCTGGGCGAGTGGGGGATCGGGGCGGTTTCGCTGGACTACGCGCCGGTCGGGTTCGGGGACTACCACTGGGTCGCGGCCGACGCCGACGGGCCGCGGTGGTTCGTCACGGTCGCGGACCTGACGCAGAAGGGCCCGTTCGAGCAGGGCTCCGCGGAGAGCGGCCTGCGGCAGGCCATGGACACCGCCGTCGCCCTGCGCGAGCAGGGGCTGGACTTCGTCGTCGCACCCCTGGGCGAATCACTTCGGCTGCTCGGCCAACGGCATGCGGTGAGCGTCTTTCCGCTGGTACACGGGCGCACCGGGGATTTCGGCCAGAGCCTGACGGCAGGCGAGCGCGCCGCGGTCGTGGAGCTGCTCGCCGAGTTGCACCGTACGGCGCCGCCGGCTTCGACCCCCGTGCGGCCCCTGCGCATTCCGGCACGGGACCGCCTGGAGGACGCCCTCCAGGCGGCGGGCGGGGTCTGGCAGGGCGGGCCGTACGCCGAACCCGCCCGAGCCCTGGTGGCCGAGCACGCCGGGAGGTTACGGGAGCGGCTGGACGAGTTCGACCGGCGGGCCGACGAGGTGAGCGGCGAGCACCTCGTGGTGACTCACGGTGAGCCGCATCCCGGCAACCTCGTGCTGGCCGACCGCGGCCCCCTGCTGGTGGACTGGGACACGGTGGGGTTGGCACGGCCCGAGCGGGACCTGTGGCTGGTCGCCGATGGGCCGGAGGACCTGGCACGCTACGCGGACATCACCGGGCGGTGGCCCGACCCGGAGGTCATGGACCTCTATCGGCTGCGATGGGCCATCGAGGACGTGGCCCTTTTCGTGGCCGACTTCCGCGGGCCCCATGACAGCGGCGCCGACAGCCGCCAGGCGTGGGAGGCGCTCACCGGCACCGTACTCGACCTCTGCGGTCAGCGCGGCTAGGCCTCCAGCGTGCGCAGGGTCGGGTCGGAGATCACCAGGTCGGCGCCCGGACGGGTGCCGCTGACCAGGGTCGCGTTCCGCTGGTCGGTCCCCATCACCCAGGCCACGGCCGCGTCGTGCTCCTTGCCGAACTGCTCGTGGCGGGCGATGAGCCGCCGCACCCGTTCGGCCTCGTCGAGATCGCAGTACCAGACCTCGTCGAGCTCGGGCCGGACCCGCGCCCAGTCGCCCTGCTCGAACAGCAGGTAGTTGCCCTCGGTGACGATGAGGCGGGCGGTCCGCGGGATCGGGATGCTGCCCGCGATCGGCTGTTCCAGGTCGCGTTCGAAGGCGGGGGCGTAGATCACGTCGTCCTCGTCCGCGCGCAGGCGGTGCAGCAGTGCGGCGTAGCCGGCGGCGTCGAAGGTGTCAGGGGCGCCCTTGCGGTCGCGGCGGCCGAGCCGGTCGAGCTCCACGTCGGCCAGGTGGAAGCCGTCCATCGGCACGTGCGCCACCCAGTCGAGCGCGGGCTGGTCCTGCCGCAGCAGCCAGATCAGGTGCTCGGCGAGCGTCGACTTGCCGGCGCCGGGGCTGCCCGTGATGCCCAGCACCGCGCGGTGGCCGTCGCGTACGAGGGAGCGGGCTCGGGCGGCCAGGTCGGTGAGGGTCGTCATCGAGTCTGGCTCGCGTGCAACTGGCCGGTGATGAAGCCGTGAGCCTGGCGGGCCAGGTCCTCGCCGTCGGACCACAGGTTGCGCCAGACGGCCAGGTCGTTCGACAGGCCGCGCGCCACCACGGCCGAAGAGAAGGACTCGAAGGTGATCGGTCCCCGGTAGCCGATGTCGGCCAGCGCGTGGAAGAACGAGGTGAAGTCCAGGTGCCCGGAGCCGAGATAGCCGCGGTGGTTCTCGCCGATGTGGACGTAGCCGAGCCGGGACCCGACCTCGCGCACCGGCCGTACAAGATCGTCCTCTTCGATGTTCATATGGTAAGTGTCCAGGTGAATGAGGACATTGTCCTCCCCGATGTCGTCGGCCAGCCGGAGCGCGTCGTGCGCGGTGTTGATGACGTTGGTCTCGTAGCGGTTGCAGATCTCCAGGCCGAGCGTCATGCCGCGGCGCCGCGCCTCCTGCGCCAGGCCGCGCAGCACCGACACCACGTTGCCGCGCCCGGCGTCGGTGAGCGGGCGGTCGTACTTGCCCAGGGCGCTGTAGAGGGCGCCGGTGAAGTGCGTGCCGCCGAGCTCGTGGGTGATGACGAGCGAGTCGTGCAGCAGCTTCTCGCCACGCGCCACCACGTCGGCGTCGTCGCTGGAGACATCGGCGTCGAAGGCGAGTCCGCGCGAGCACGCCACACCGAGACCGGCGGACCGCAGGGCGTCGCGCGCGGCCGGGACGTCGAGGTTGACGGAGTCGTGCAGCGACAGTTCGAGCAGGTCGAAGCCGGTCTCCTTGGTCTTGCGGATCGCGTGCTCCACCGACGCGGGCGTGGTGTCGCCGACCCAGACGAGGGCGTGGACGCCGATGGGGTTGGTCATGGTGGCAGTGCTGGTTATCGTGGGGCTCGTCATCGGGGTGCCTTCTGTTGATCGTTGGTACGGGCTCACTGGCCGGCGGCGCCGGTGACGAGGGAGACGATCTCCTCGCCGTTCGTCTCGGACGTACGGCGCCCGCCGACGCAGCGGCCGGCGCGCATCACCCAGACCTGGTCGCTCAGCCGCATGACCTGCGCGAAGTTGTGGCTGATGAGGAGCACCGTGTGCCCCTCGTCGCGCAGCCGCAGGATGAGCTCCTCGACCCGGGCCGTCTCCTGGACGCCGAGCGCGGCCGTCGGCTCGTCCATGATGACGAGCCGGGAGCTGAAGCCCGCCGCGCGGCAGATGGCGACGGCCTGGCGCTGCCCGCCGGACAGCCGCCGGACGCGGGACTTCACCGCGGGGACGTTGACCGCGAGCGTGGAGACCATCTCCCGCGCGCGGGCCTGCATCGCCCGCCGGTCCAGGAACGCGATGGGACCGAACCCGCGGACGAGCTCGCGGTTGAGGAAGAGGTTCTGCCAGACGGTGAGGTCCTCGACGAGCGCCAGGTTCTGGTGGACGGTCTCGATGCCGGCCTTGCGGGCGTCGTCGGGGGAGTGGAAGTCGATCTCCTGCCCGTCGAAGACGATGTGACCGTTGTCGGGCCGGTGGATGCCGGAGACGCACCGGACCAGCGTGGACTTGCCCGCGCCGTTGTCGCCGACCAGGGCGGTGATCTCGCCTGGGCGCAGGGAGAGCGAGACGTCGGCGAGGGCGCGGACGTTGCCGAAGGACAGGGACACGTTCCGGCATTCGAGCAGGCTGTTCGTCATCGCTGGAACCTTGTCAGGAGCGCGGCCAGCACCACGACGATGCCGACGGCGAGAGGCTGGTAGAACTGCGAGACGCCGAGCAGCGTCAGCCCGTTGACCAGCGCGATGAGCAGGAGCGCGCCGATGACCGGGCCGATGATGCTGCCGCGCCCGCCGAACAGGCTCACCCCGCCGAGCACGACCGCGGCCACGGAGTTGAGCAGGAAGGCGGTGTTGGCGGCGGGCTCGGCCGCGCCGATCCGGGCGACCAGCAGGATGGCCCCGAGCCCGGCGAGCACGCCGGAGATCGTGTAGACGGCGATCTTCACGCGCTGGGTGCTGATCCCCATGGCCGTCGCGGACTCCGCCGCGCCGCCCGTGGCCAGCACGTGCGTGCCGAACCGGGTGTGGAACAGCAGGACGTGCCCCAGCACCGCGACGACCGCCGCGATGACGAACGACCAGCCGAAGATCCCGAGCCCGCCGGTCGACAGCCGGAGCAGCGCCGCGTCGATGATCGTCACGGGCTTGCCATCGGACAGGATCAGCGCCAGCCCGGAGGCCGCAGAAAGGGTGCCGAGCGTGACGATGAAGTCGGTGATCTTGCCCCGGGCGATGATCACCCCGTTGACCACGCCGACCAGGCCGGAGGCGACGATGGCCGCCAGGCACGACAGCGCCAGGCCCATGCCCATCGAGTAGGCCTGGCCGAAGGCGACCGCGCCCAAGGTCATCGCCGAGGCGATCGACAGGTCGATGCCCGCCGTGGCGATGACGAACGTCTGGCCCACGCTGAGGATGATCAGGATGGCGGCGGCGACCAGCATCGACGCGATGTTGCCCGCGCTCAGGAACGTCGGGTTCAGCGCCTGGAAGACGATCACCAGGACGATCAGCCCGACGAGGGCCGCCCACTCGGCCCAGAAGCCGACGTCCTTCAGACGCGCGGTCCAGGCTTCGCGCTCGGGTGCGGCGATTGCAGTGTTTGCCATCACTGTCCTACTGGATGAGGCTCTTGAACGGGTCGGCGTAGGTGCCGAACGGCTTGGGCGTCGCCGCCAGAGCCTTGTCCGCGTTGTCCTTGGTGACCAGCTCGACCGGGGACTTCACCGTGCCCGGCAGCGGCTTGCCCGCCGTGGCGGCCTGGCACGCCTCGATGCCCATCAGGCCCATGGCGTACGGGTACTGGGCGACGGTGCCGTCCAGCGTGCCGGCCTTGACCGCTTCGAGGGCGTCCTTGATGCCGTCGACGCTGATGACCTTCACCTTCCCCGCCTGGCCCGCGTTGGCGATGGCCCGCGACACGCCGAGCCCCATGTCGTCGTTGGCGACGAAGAAGCCCTTCAGGTCCGGGTGCGCGCGCAGGAGGTCGGTCGCGGCGGTGAGCGCGGTCTGACGATCCCAGTTGGCGGCGACGGTCTGGACGACCTTGAGCTTGGTGCCGACGCCCTGCTCGAACCCCTCGACCCGGGCGCCGCTGGTGACGTCACCCGCGATGCCGCCGACCACCGCGACGTCACCGCCGGCGGGCACGAGCTCGCTCATCCGCTGCCCGGCCATCTTGCCCGCCTCGACATTGTCGGTGCCGATGTACGTGGCCAGCTTGACGTTGGCGCTCTTGGCCGCGCCGGGGTCGACCGGGCTGTCGATGTTGACGATGGGCTTGTTCTGCGCGGCGATCCTGGCCAGGCCCTGGATCAGGTTGGTGCCGGTGATCGGGTTGACCACGAAGCAGGTGAAGGGCTGCCCGCCAAGCCCGTTGAGCTTGTCCGCCTGTCCGGTGGTGTCGGTGATGGAGGTGGCGGCCTGGACCGTGAGGGCCACGCCGCCCGCCTTGGCCTGCTCGTCCATGCCCTGCTTCATCGTCTGGAAGAACGGATTGTCCAGACCCTTGATCACCGCGGCGACGTTCGGAGTCGCGGCGCCGGCGGTCGAGACGGTCGGACCGGCCGACACGCTGGAGCCGCACGCTCCCAGGGCCAGTGTTCCGGCCGCCAGAACGGCGGTGACCGCCGTCGCTCGCCTGCCATGCGAGGTCGTGTGCATCGGATGCCCCTTTCGGCGTCGATGGGATGACCGTATGACTACTTCCGAAGACTGACAACCCTTCTTTCGACTTTTTAAGACGAAACTTTCTTGACTTACGAGTAGTCACAGTCACCGATAGAGTGGACCAATGGCCATAACAGGCGTGTCCGCGCCGCGGATGGGAGTCAGCTCAGGGGAGATCCTCAGCTTGTTCCGCGACATCCCCGACGGGCTCACGAAAGCCGACGTCATGCGGCATACCGGTCTGTCGCGTACGACGGTCAACCAGCGCCTCGACGGGCTGCTGGCCGCGGGACTGCTCATCCCCGCGCCCACGGAGGCGCGCACGAAGGGCCGGCCCGCCGGCCAGTTCGTCGTCAACCGCGACCGGGGCGTGCTGCTGGTGGCCGACGTAGGCGCCACCGGCCTGCGCACCGCCGTGTGCGACCTGGGCGGGGAGGTGCGGGCCGAACGCGACGTCCGCGCCGACGTGACGAGCGGCCCGACGGCGATCCTGACGATCGTGTCCGAGCTGTTCGCCGAGCTGCTCGACGAGCGCGGCCACGTTCCCGCCGACGTGCTCGGCATCGGCATCGACGTGCCCGGTCCGGTCGACTTCGCCAGCGGGCGGGTGGTCAGCCCGCCGATCATGACCGGCTGGGACCGCTTCGACATCCCGGGCTGGTTCACCGCCCGCTACCACTGCCCGGTGCTGGTCGACAAGGACGTCAACGCGATGGCCTTCGGCGAGCAGCGCCTGCGCTACCCCGGGATCCCGCATCTGCTCATGGTCAAGATCGGCACCGGCGTCGGCACCGGCCTCATCGCGGGCGGCCAGGTGCACCGGGGGGCCGACGGCGCGGCCGGCGACATCGGCCACATCCAGGTCGTGGTCGACGACGTGGCCGAGCCGCCGCTCTGCCGGTGCGGCAACGTCGGCTGCGTGGAGGCGCACACCGGGGGCTGGGCGCTCGTCCGCGATCTCCAGGCGGCGGGCCGCGACGTCGCCACCGTCGACGACGCCGTGCGGCTGATCCGCTCCGGCGACCTGCTCGCCGTACGACTCGCGCGCCGCGCGGCCCGCATACTCGGCGGCGCCATCGCCGACACCGTCAACCTGTTCAACCCGCGCATCATCGCGATCGGCGGCCAGCTCGCGCACACCGACGAGCAGCTGTTCGCCGGCATCCGCGAGATCGTCTACCGGCGGTCCCTGCCGCTGGCCACCCGCAATCTCCAGATCGTCCGCAGTGATCTCGACCCTGACGCGGGCATACTCGGGCTCGCGCAGCTCCTCGTGGACGGGATCTACTCTCCCCAGCGGGTCCAGGAACTCGTCGATCGCGGTGGCGTGGGCAGTAAGATCATGCACCCCGTCCCCGACGGAGAATGAGACATGCGGAAATACGTGATCTTGGGCGTTCAGGGCAGCGGCAAGGGCACCCAGAGCACCTTGCTGGCCACCGATCTCGACCTGGTGCACATCAGCGTCGGCGACATCTTCCGCTGGCACGTCAAGAGCCACACCAAGCTCGGCGCCCAGGTCCGCCGCCTGGTCGCGGCCGGCGAGCTCGTGGGCGACGACCTGGTGGAGGCCGTCGTCAGGGAGCGCCTCCAGCAGCACGACTGGAACTTCGGCTTCATCATCGACGGCTTCCCGCGCAGCCGGCGGCAGGCGGAGTTCTTCCTGGAGAGCTACGACATCGACGGCGTGATCCACCTCGACCTGCCCGACGACGAGGTGCGGCGGCGGGTCCTGGCCAGGCGGTTGTGCTCACGCTGCGGCATGGACTACAACCTGATCGCCCACCGGCCGGAGACCGAGGGCAGGTGCGACGTATGCGGCGGCGAGCTCGTCACCCGCGAGGACGACGCCCCCGACGCGCTCGCCACGCGGCTGCGCGAATACCACGACAAGATCGACCCGGTCGTGGAGCTGTTCCGCGGCAAGGAGTACGTCACGACGGTCGACGCCCGCGACGACAAGGTGACCGTCCAGCGGAGCATCCGCACCCGTCTCAACCTCCCGCCATACGCTCCGGAAAAATCAGGGGGCGAAGTCGCGGCCGAGTAGCTGCCGGGCGACGACCAGCTTGGTGATCTGGGCGGTGCCGTCGGCGATCTGCAGCGCGATCACGTCCCGCAGCCGCTGCGCCTGCCGCAGCTCCTCCGAGTAGCCGGCCTGCCCGAACGTGAGCAGCGCCTGCTGGACGGCGTCCGCGGCCATCCTCGGCACCCACCACTTGACCATGTTCGCCTCGGTCGTGTGCGGGAGCCCCTGGTCCTTGCGCCACAGCGCCTCGTAGCAGAGCGCCCGGCCCGCGCGGAGCTGCGTGGCGTACTCGACCAAGGGGAAGCTGAGCCCCTGGAAGGTGCCGAGCGGGCGGCCGAAGGCGTTGCGGGTGCGCGCCCGCTCCAGCGCGTCGTCGATCGCCGCCTGCGCGGTACCCGTCGCCATCAACGCGATCAGCGCCCGCGAATAGTCGAAACCCCGCATGACCTGCACGAACCCAAGGCCCTCGCCGCCCACGATCGTCTCGGGCCCGGCGGACAGGCCGTCGAAGGTCAGATGGGCGCGGCCCACGGCGCGGTTGCCGAGGTCGGTGAACGCCTCCCGCTTGGCGGCGGCCAGGTCGGCGAGGAAGGCGGTGACGCCGCGCGCCCCCTGCCCGCCGGTCCTGGCGAAGACCAGGCCGTGCGTGGCGGTCATGCCGAGCATGATCGAGGTCTTCTCGCCGTGCAGCAGCCAGGCGCCGTTCTGCGGCGTGGCGCGGAACTCGATGGCGGCGGCGTCCGATCCGTGCTCGGGCTCCGTCAGGCAGATGGCCGGGATCAGGTCCCCCGAGGCCAGGGCGGGCAGCCAGTCGCCGCGCTGCTCCGGTGAGGCGTTGGCCTGGAGGATGTCGGCCACGAGCGCGGCGTTGAGCACCAGGTAGCAGCTGTTCACGTCGGCGCGGGCCAGCTCTTCGAGCACCAGGCCGGTGGTCACGGCGTCGGCGCCCGTACCGCCGTACTCCCGCTGGACGCGCAGGCCGAGCAGGCCCATGCGGGCCAGCTCGCCGGGCAGCTCGGGGCGCATGGCGGCGGCGCGGTCGTCGGACTGGTAGTGCGGGGCGAGGCGCTCGGCCGCGAAGTCGCGCACCCGGGCGCGCAGCCGCTCCTGCTCGTCGTCGAAGGCGAAGTCCATGCTCAGCCCATCCGTTCCCGCAGCTCGAACTTCTGCACCTTGCCCGACGCCGTCTTCGGCAGCTCGGCCACGACCGTCAGGCGTTCCGGCCAGAACTGCCGGGCCATGCCGAGCCGCTCCAGATGCCCCTGTACGTCGGCGAGCGACGGCGGCTCGCCATCCGGGACGACGAAGGCGCACGCCCGCTCGCCGAGCCGCTCGTCGGGATAGGCCACCAGCGCGGCCTCCTTGATCCGCGGGTGCCGCCACAGCGCGGCCTCCACCTCGACCACGGGGATCTTCTCCCCGCCCCTGACGATCAGGTCCTTGGCCCGGCCGGTGATCCGGATGCCTTCGTGGCCGTCGTCCCTGGCCAGGTCACCGGTGTCGAACCAGCCGTCGGCGGTGAGGGACTCGCCGTACAGGTCCGGGCGCTTCCAGTAGCCGACGCACTGGTTGGCGCCGCGTACCTGCAGCCGGTCGCCGGCGATCCGGACCTGCATCCAGGGCGCGGGCCGGCCGTCGGAGCGCGCGGCGAGATCCGGCGGGTCCTCGGGGCGGGTGATCGTGACCGTGGCGTTCTCCGTCATGCCCCACAGCGCGTACATGCGCACACCGAGCACGTCGCCCGCCTCCTCCACCACCTTCGGCGGGATCGGTGACCCGCCGCAGGCGAAGGAGTCGAGGGTCTTCAGGTCGCGGGGGCGGGCCCGCTGCGCGGCGATGGCGTCGACCACGAACGTGGTGGCGCCCATGCCGAAGTTGACGCCTTCCGACTCGACCAGGCCGAGCATGACGTCCGGGTCCCACACGTCCTGGAACACCGCCCGCCCGCCGAGCTGCAGCGGCATCAGGAAACAGTAGAGGTAGCCGGCCTGGTGGGTGAGCGGCGAGCCCATGTGGACGACCAGGTCCTCGTCCAGCCCGAGGGCCTCCGCCTCGGTGCGGATGCCGGCGTACAGCGTGTTGTGGGTGTGCATGACGCCCTTGGGCTCGCCCGTCGTGCCCGAGGTGAACATCACCTGGGCCAGGTCGTCCGGGCTCGCCTCCAGCGGCCCGGGGTGGACGTCGCGGCCGGACATGAAGACGTCGTCGAAGTCGAGCGGGCCGCCGCCGATGGTCACCGCGTGCCGCAGCGTCGGCACCTCCTTGGCGATCTCCGCGAGCATCCCGGCGTGGTCGAAGCCGCGGAACGACGCGGGCGCGACACAGACCTTCGCTTCCGTACGTTCCAGCATGAAGCCGACCTCGCGTTTGCGGAGGATCGGGATGATCGGGTTGACCGCCGCGCCCACCCGCATGCAGGCGAGCGCGAGCGTCGGGAACTGCCACCAGTTCGGCAACTGGAGCGCGACCACGTCGCCCGGGCCGACGCCCAGCTCGGTCAGGGCCCCGGCGAACCGCTCCACCAGCCGGGACAGATCCGCGTACGTCAGTTTGACCAGCTCGTCGGCGCCCGCCTGGTGCGCCGTGATCGCCACGCGCCCGGGGGAGCGCTCCACCGCCCGCCGGAGATCGTCCAGGGGCGTGGTGTCGCGCCACCAGCCTTCCCGGTAGCAGTGCTCGGCGTCGCTTCGCCACTCCATGCGTCCTCCTACCGGTTGTTCAGGTGGTAGCCGTACCTGCCCATGAGCGGCAGCGCGGCCAGGGTGCTCAGCGCGACGCTCGAGGCCGGCAGTGCGGTACGCCAGGCCTCGTCGGGCCTGATGGTCACGGGCCCGGTACGCAACCGGTCGGGGTTGCCCGTCACGGTGTGGTTGACGCCGAGCCGGGCGGTGCCGCCGTCGAGCACCGGGCCGGGCGGTGGGAGACCCGCCCACGCCATGACCCGGCCGATCGTCTCGGCGGGCCGGGCGGCGAAGTCCTCGTACCTGAGCCTGAGGCACCTTTCGGGGAAGGCGCTCGCGATCCACTCCGACGCCGCGTTGAAGCCGGTCCAGTACGTGCTGCTGCGCAGGGGGCTCATGGCCGGGATGTAGCCCTTGGCGCGGTGCCAGGAGTACGCGGTCGCCCTGGGGTCGCGCACCATGTGCAGGACCTGGGGGCGCAGGTCGGGCAGGCCCATGAGGTGGGCCGCCTCGGCGGGGAACTTGGAGGTGTCGACGATCAGCTCGGCGCCGAGCGCCTCGCCGATCGCGGTGTAGAGCCGCCGCTTGACCGCGCTGACGCGCCGCACGTCGCGCGGCTGCGGGGCCAGGCCGCGGGCCTCGCGCAGGCGTTCGCGGGTGAAGCGGGTGCGCAGGCAGGCGTTGTGCAGCTGGATCATCTCCGTCGCGATGGCGTGGCCGTCCACCTCGAGCAGCACCTGCCGCCACACGTCGCAGTCACGCAGGTCCTTGCCGCAGCCGCAGGTGCTGTTGGTGCCGGTGCAGAGCACGCCGTTGGACCACAGGTAGTTGAGCTCGCCCACGTGCGCGACGCCCGGCAGCTCGTTGAGCAGGTTGCCGAGGAGCGTGCTGCCCGACCTGCACCAGCCCGTGACGTAGAGCACCCGAGGCGTCATCGGCTCGCGGCCCGTCCGGCGGCGACGGCCTTCTCCGTTGTCGTGGTCGCGGCTGTTGCGGTCTCGGCGGCGGGCCTTCTGGCGGCGGCTTTTCTGACGGCGGCCACCAGGCGGTCGCAGTCGGCGAGGGTCAGGTTGGCCGAGAGCGGGATGTCGATCGCCTCGCTGACGTAGCGCGCCGAGGCCGGGAACAGGCTCCGCGCGGCGTCGGGATCGTCGCCGAGCAGGAACCGCCAGTTCCAGAAGGCGCGGACGTTGACGTCGTCGCGGTCGCCGAGCGCGCGGGCGTCGACCCCCTCGGCCATGACGGCTCCGGCGAAGGCCGCGCACTCCCGTGGCGCGGCCCCCGGCAGCCGGAAGACCAGCGCCTCGCCGAGGTACGCGCCGGGCGCCACCGGCTGCCGGAGCGCGATCCCGTCGAGGTCCGCCAGCCGCTCGGCGACGTAGTCGTAGTTGCGTCGATGAGCCACCAGCCGGTCGGGCAGCCGCTGGAGCAGGGCCCCGGCCAGCGCCGCCCTGATCTCGTCCATGCGGAAGCTGAAGATGGGGAACGCCCGGTCGTCGACGTCCGGGACCTGGCCAGGGAAGTGGCGGGCCATCCGGCCTTCGTACGCGCCGCTGTAGACCACCGCGCGGGCGTACGCCTCGGGGTCGTCGGTGAGCAGGAACCCGCCTTCTCCGGTGTTGAGCGACTTGTCGGACTGGGTGCTGAAGGCGCCGAAGTGGCCAAACGTGCCCAGATAGCGGCCATCGAGCCGAGCGCCGAGCGCGGGCACCGCGTCCTCGACCACGAAGGCGCCGTACTCCTCAGCCAGTCGGCATATTTCCGGCATGTCGCTGGCGAAGCCGCGCATGTGCACGACCACGACCGCCTTGGCGCCCTCGTCCAGCACCCGGCGCAGGTCGCGCACGTCGAGGTGCAGGTTCTCCTCGCACTCCACGAGCACCGGCCGGTGCCCGGCCAGCAGGATGGCGCTCGGCGTGGCCGCGAAGGTGAACGCGGGGCAGGCGATCGGCGAGCCGGCGGGTAACTGGAGCGCGAGCAGGCTCAATGTGATCGCGGTGGTGCCACTGGCGCAGGCCAGCGCGTGCCGGGCGCCGAACACCTCGCACAGCCGCCGTTCGAAGAGCCCGGTAAATGTCTCCTCGTGCGGTCGGAAATCGTAACGGAAGAACAGCTGGGCGCGGAGCGCCTCCATGGCTGCGGCGATGTCCTCCGGGCTGAGGAAGACATCACCCTTGTCATAAGTGGGCCAGGTGGTCAGGGGTGGATTCACCGGTCCCTCGAATCTGTTGTGCAAATAACGTAGTGAATTTGAGCGATGGAGCTAAGAGCCGACTATCGCCTTAGATCCCGGGAAAGGCAACCCCCCTCGCGTGTGTCACAAATGCGTGATAAGCCGTCGAAGAACCCAGGCCCGAGAAAGGAACAAGCCCGTGACGGTCTCCACACTGAACGCCGCGTGTCCCGATCGGGTGGTCGGCCCCGGCCACCCCGCTTATGACGAGTTGCGGCTGCTCTTCAACGGCATGCACGATCTGCGGCCCCGGCTGATCTGCCTGCCGCGCGACGTCGCGGAGCTGCGCGCGGTGATCCGCACCGCCCGCGAGGCCGGCCTGGTCACGGCGGTGCGCGGCGGCGGGCACAACGTCGCCGGGTACGCCTCCGTCGAGGACGGGCTGGTCATCGACCTGCGGCTGATGAGCTCGGTGACGGTCGATCCGGGAGAACGCGTCGCCACGGTGGGCGGCGGCGCCACCTGGAGCCAGCTGGACCTGGCGACCACGGCGTACGGCCTGGCCACCACGGGCGGCACCTTCGACACCACCGGCGTCGGCGGCCTGACCCTGGGTGGCGGCCTCGGCCATCTGATGGGCAGATATGGTCTGACCTGCGACAACGTGCTCTCGTATCAGCTCGTCACGGCCGCCGGGGAAGTGGTCGAGGTGGACGCGGAGCGCGATCCCGAGCTCGACTGGGCGCTGCGCGGCGCGGGGCACAACTTCGGCGTGGTGGCGGCCTTCCGCTTCCGGACGCACCCGGTGGGCCTGCTGTACGGGGGGTGCGTCGCCTACCCGCGCGCCGAGCTCGGCCCGGCCGTGCGCCTGTTCCGCGACCTCATGGCCGACGCGCCCGACGAGCTCACCTGCACGCTGCTGCTGAAGAGGTACGGTCCCACGCAGGTTCCGGCGGCGGTGATCTGCGTGGCCTACAGCGGCGAGGACGAGGGATACCGGGCGGCGCTGGAGAAGCGGCTGCGCGGGCCGGAGATCCTCGACTGGCAGCTCATGCCCAGGTCGTACCTCTCGCTGCAGGCCACGTTCGGCCGCCTGGCCTTCGGGCTGCGGCACTACTGGAGCGCCCGCTTCGCCGACGCCCTGCCAGACGAGCTGGCCGAGGCGCTGGTCGAACGGTTCCTGGCCGGCCGGTGGCTGGGGCCCTTCAGGGACGGGATCCTCGTCGAGGCGCTGCACGGCGCGGTGCGGCGGGTGCCCGCCGAGGCCACGGCCGTGCCCTTCCGCGACGCGGGCTTCAACGTCACGGGCACGGCGATCTGGGCCGACCCGGCCGCCGACGAGGAGCAGGTCGCCTGGGCGCGGTCCGTCGCGGACGCCGTCGAGCCGTACGGCCGCTGGGGTGACGGATACATCAACTATGCGTCCACCGGCGAGCGGGCCAGGAAGACCTTCGGCGAGACGGCCTTCGACCGGCTGACCTCGGTAAAACGGCGGCTGGACCCGGACAATTTCTTCCGCGGCAACTACAACGTCGCGCCCTCGGCCGTCCGCTGAGCCGCGTCCACCGGCTCAACGATGCGTCGCCTCCGGGGTCATCGTCCAGTGGACGCCGTCCAGGGCGCCATGACCTTCACTGGTGGGACTCGGGTCCTTCACCGCCAAGGAGTTCTCGTGATCGTCCTCGGATACAACGGGTTCGGTAAGGTCGCCGAACTCTTCGCACGTTATTACGGGTCGACGGGAATCGACCGGCACATGCTCTACGGTCACGATTCCTCGGCGGCCCTCATGGTGGACGGAGAATTGGTCGCGGCCGTCGAGGAAGAACGGCTCAATCGCGAGAAGAAGACCGCCAGGTTTCCGGTGAACGCCATCGAATGGGTTTTACGTGAGGCCGGTAAGTCATTCGACGACGTCGATGTATTCGCGCATTCCTGGCGTTTCTCCCAGGAGGTCATGAACAACATGATCGCCGAGATCGTGGACGCCGACGCGCCGGTGGACAAGAAATTCGCCAGGCTGCGGCGGCTCGACGACACCTACACCCGGATATTCAGCGAGCAGGCCATTCTCGCCGACTTCCACGAGCACACGGGATACCCGCTGACGGCCGAGAAGCTGGTCACGGTGCCGCATCACATCGCCCACCTGATGACGGGATACCACCTGTCCGGCGGCGGCGACGCGGCGTTCGTGGTCAGCGACGGCCGGGCTGAGTGGCTGTCGGCGATCCTCGGCGAGGTGCGCGACGGCAAGGTGCGGGTGTTCGACGACGCGACCGTCGACGGGGACAACTCGCTCGCCCTGCTGTTCGCGGTGCTGACCAGGTATCTCGGCTTCGTCCCCAACAACGACGAGTACAAGGTCATGGGCCTGGCCGGCTACGCCCCGCCGCCGGAGCCCAACCCGCTGCTCAAGCACGTGGTGGAGCTGACGGGCGACGGCCGCTACACCATCCCCTACGCGCCGCGGGCCGTACGCGCCTACTACGCGCTGTTCGACCGGATCTTCGACACGGACCCGGACGGCCGGGAGGACTTCGACGTGCGGGTCCGGGTCGCCGGGGCCGCCCAGGAGATGATCGAGGCGGTGACGGCCCACCAACTGCGCGCGCTGGAGGAGCGCAGCGCGCTGCCGCGGCTGCTGTTCGAGGGCGGCCTGGCGCTGAACTGCGTCAACAACACCAAGCTGCTCGAAGGGTCCAGGTTCGCCGAGATGGACGTGAGCTTCGGCGCCAGCGATCCGGGCGTGGCCATCGGCGCCGCCTTCTACGCCAGTCAGGAGGCGGGCGACAGGCCGCGGGTCAGCGGCTCGCCGTACCTGGGGCCCGCCTACGGCGACGAGGAGATCCGCGCCACGCTGGACGCCCACGCGGGGCGCGTCGAATGGCGGGAGCTCGCTCCGGGTGACGTCGCGCGGGAGACGGCGGCGCTGCTTCAGGAGAAGTGCGTGGTCGGCTGGTTCCAGGGGCGGACGGAATACGGGCCGCGCGCGCTGGGCAACCGGAGCATCCTGGCCAATCCGCGGTTCGGCGATATCAAGGACATCATCAACGACCGGATCAAGCACCGCGAGCCCTTCCGGCCCTTTGCGCCGGTCGTCCTCGAAGACGTGGCTCCCGAGGTGTTCGAGCTGGGGAAGAAGCGCGCCTCGCCGTACATGACGTTCGTCTTCCCCGTACGGCCCGGCTACCGCGACCTGATTCCCGGCGCCACGCACGTCGACGGCACCTCCAGGATCCAGACGATCCGCGAGGACGACAACCCGCTGCTGGCGGAGTTGCTGCGCGCCTTCACCGAGCTGACCGGGGTGCCCTGTCTCATCAACACCTCGTTCAACGTGGCCGGCGAACCCATCGTGTGCTCACCGGCCGACGCCATGGACTGCTTCCTGAAGACCGAGATGGATTACCTCGTGCTCGGACGGTTTGTAGCCACCAAATCAGCTCAGCGTTGACAACCATTTCAACGGGGAAGGACAGGCATGTCTCCTGGCGAGGAGTTCGCGTGGGCGGTGGCCGGCTCGCGGAACGGCGGCGACGTCGAGGTACCGTACCGGCTGGCGCTGACCGAGGCGTTCCCGCTGTTCAAGACCCGGCCCCGCTACACGGTCCGGCACCTGCTGAAGAGCGCGAAGGTGGGCGACGGGCAGGTGCCCTACGTCCACGAGGCGCCGCCGTCCCGGCTGGAGCCCTCGGGGACGTCGTACGCCGAGACCCCCGAGTCCGCCTTCGCCGGCAGCCTCCGCGTGGCCGACCTGACCGAGGTCAAAGTCGGCGTGCCCGTGCCGAAGGGGGTGCTCGACGAGCCCGGCCTGCTCGCCGCCTTCGTCGACTACCGTGTGCTCGTCCGGCTGTCCACGGTCGAGAACGAGATCCTGCTGCACGGCTCCGGCGACGGCGCGATCGACGGGCTGCTGCACCTGGCGGACTCGCGGCACGCACCCTTCGACGGCGAGCCCGAGGACGTGCTGACGGCGGCGGCGGCCGAGGTCGAGGAGACCGGCGGCTCGTGCGACGGGATCGTGACCCATCCCGGCCTGTACTGGAAGCTCGTCCGCGACGGGGCGCTCGACCGGCTGGCGACGGCCGGCATCCGCGTCTCGCGCACCCGCATGATCGGCGCGGGGGAGGCGCTGCTCGGCGACTTCCGCGCCGCCGTGACCGTGCTCGACCCCGCGCAGTCCACGCTGCGGCTGCGCAGGGACGCCGAGGTCATCGAGGCGAGCACGCGGGTCGGGCTGGCCGTACACCTGCCGCAGCATTTCCTGCTCGTCTCGTGAGAGGTGTCTGGCCATGGACCTTGGGCTGAACGGACGTGTCGCGCTCGTGGCGGCGGCCAGCAGCGGACTCGGGCTGGCCGTGGCCCGCACGCTGGCGGCCGAGGGCGCGCACGTCTCCATCTGCGCCCGCGAACCCGACCGGCTGGCCCGGGCGCACGCCGAGATCGACGCCGCCGGACCGGGACGGGTGCTCAGCACCAGCGTGGACGTGCGCGACGAGACGGCCGTCGCCAAGTGGGTGCGGCGCACCGTCGACGAGTTCGGCTCGCTGCACATCGTGGTCAGCAGCTCGGGCGGGGTGCCGCACGGGTCGCTGGAGGAGTTCGACGTGCCCGTGTACCGGCGGGCGCTGGAGGACAACACGATCCCGCACGTGAGCGTCGTGCTGGCCGCCCTGCCCCACCTGGACACCGGCTGGGGCAGGGTGCTGATGCTCACCTCCGAGGCGGTACGCCAGCCGCTGCCCCTGACCGGGCTGTCGGCCGTCGCCCGGCTGGGCGTGCTGGGCTTCGCCAAGGGGCTCGTGCCGAGCCTCGGCCCGCGCGGCATCACCGTGAACGTCCTCGCCCAGGGCTTCCACCGCACCCCCGCCCTGGACCACCAGTTCGGCGACGAGGCGGACGCGGCGCTGGCGCGGGTGGCGGAGGGCCTGCCGATGCGCAGGATCGGGCGGCCCGGCGACTTCGGGGCGATCGCCGCGTTCCTGGCCAGTGAGCACACCTCCTTCATCACGGGCGTGGTGCTGCTGGTGGACGGCGGCAACACCCGCGGCCTATGACCTGGGCGCGGACGTTCGCCGGGCTGGTGGCCGCGCTGTTCGCCACGTTCACGGCGTTCGGCGCGGCGGTGCCGGTGATCCCGCGGCTGGTGACGGAGGAACTGGGCGGCACCCCCTTCGCCGTCGGCGCGGCCTTCACCTCGACCGCGGCGGTGACGCTGGCGCTGCGCCCCTACGGCGGGCAGCTCGCGCAGCGGTTCGGCAGCCGCCGGCTGATGCTGGCCGGGGCGGCGCTGGCCGCCGTCATCGGTGCCATGTACGCGCTCCCGTGGGGCCTGCCGGGCCTCATCGCCACCCGGCTGATCATGGGCGTCGCCGAGGCGCTGCTGTTCACCGCGGGGTCGGTGTGGACGGTGCAGCTGGCGCCCGAGAGCCGCCGGGGCCAGATCGTCGGATGGTACGGCCTGGCCATGTGGGGTGGCTTCATGGCCGGTCCCGCCCTGGGCGAGTCGCTGTACCGCCTCGGCTCCTACCCGGCGGTATGGGCCGCCGCCGTGGTCCTGCCGCTCCTCGCCGCCGCGGTACTGAGCCGGCTGCCGGCCGGCGCGCGGGTGCCCGTCGTGTCGCGCAAGCTCATCCCGGGTGCGGCGGTGCTGCCGGGGCTGGCCTTGGGGGCGGGGGCGTTCGGGTACGGCGTATTCGTCGGCTTCGGCGCGCTGGCCCTGTCCACCAGGGGGATCGCGAACGGGCCTGTGCTGCTCAGCGTCTTCAGCGCCGCCTATATCGCCACGCGGCTCGTGGCCGGGCGCCTGCCCGACCGGCTCGGTCCGATGCCGGTCATCGTCGTGTCGAGCCTCGCGGAGGCCATCGGCCTGGCCATGATCGGATTCGCGCCCGGTTGGTGGGTGGCGGCGGCGGGGGCGGTGCTCTCGGGGGCCGGGTTCACCCTGCTCTACCCGTCGCTCGCGATGATCACGATCAGCCGGGCGCCGGAGCCGGAGCGGGGGGCGGCGCTGGGGGCGCTGAGCTCGCTGTACGACATCTTCTTCGGGCTCGCGGGGCTGGTCGGCGGGGTGGTCGCGGACATCAGCTATCCGGGGACGTTCGCGCTGGCGGCGGCCGTGGTGCTCGGCTCCCTGGCCCTCGGGCCGCTGGCGACGCGTCCGGTGTCGTCCGGTGTCTAGGAGGACATGAGGCCGGAGCGGTAGGCGAAGGAGACCAACTGGGCCCGGTCCTTGGCCTTCAACTTCGCGCGGAGCCGGTGCAGATGGGTGCGTACCGTACTCACCCCGATGTACAACTCACCCGCCACCTCCTCGGTCGACCTGCCCTGCGCGACCAGGAGCAGAACCTGCTGCTCGCGCGGCGTCAGTCCGGCCAGCGTGGGCTGGTCCAGCTCGGCGGGCGGGGGCTCCCGCTGCCTGAACCAGTCGACCAGCCGCTGCGTCACCACGGGTGAGAGCATGGTCTGCCCCCGGCCCGCCGCCCTGATGACGGCGACGACCTCGTCCTGCGTGGAATCCTGGGTCAGCAGCCCGTTCGCGCCGGCGCGGAGCACGTCGGTGACCGTCTGATCGGTGTGGTCGACGGTGAACACGACCACGCGGGGCTCGGGGTCCAGCTTCTCGGCCCGTAATCGCTGGATCAGCTCCAGTCCGGACAGTCCGCCCAGCGTCAGTCCGGTGACCACCACCTCGGGATGATGTTTGCGGGCGAGCATGATCGCATGGACTCCGCTGTCAGTGGTCTCGATCACGTTGACGTCGTGCCGGGATGCCAAGATCGTCAATAGGCCGAACCGGGTAATCGCGTATTTATCACAGATAATCACTCTTAGTGACGCACCGCACATGCGAACTCTTTTCCGTGATTTCTGGGCAGCATGTCACATTTGTTCGGTTATGCCGTGGCGCGACGCCAAAAATCAGGGTTTAGGTCCTCTTTCGACTGTGAGCTGGGGGGTTCGTAAGGCGTCCTGTCATGAGTGACGTGTGACGGCGTCCTACTGGGCGGAGAGCAGGAACAGCGTGTAGGCCGCCAGCGTCGCGGCGTCCGTGATCTCGCCGGTACGGATCATGGCCTCGAAGTCGGCGCGACTGAACCACCGGTGCAGCAGGTCCTGCTCCTCGACCTCCAGCTCGTTGGGCCCCGGCTCCAGCTCCGTGGCGACGAACACGTCGAAGACCTGGGACGACATGCCCTTGGCGGAGTTGAGCCGCCCGAGGTGCCGCATGTGCGCCGCCGTCAGTCCCGTCTCCTGACGCAGCTCCTCGTGCGCCAGGTGCTCGGGGTCGCCGGCCTCCTTGTTGGGGAACGCGCCCTGGGGGAACTCCCAAGAACGGGCGCGGATCGGGTAGCGGTACTGCTCCACCAGGTGCAGCCCGTCGTTCTCGATCGGGATGACCAGCGCGTAGTCGGGCTTCTCGACGTAGGAGTAAATGCCCTCGGAACCGTCCAGGCGGCGGATGCGATCCTCGCGCATGAGCAGGTACGGACTTTCATAGACGACCTCGGTCGAGAGGCGCCTGATGGGATGCTCGCTGTCCGGCCGTACGTCCATGGCTCCTACTCGGTTCGCGCGGTGAAGTCGGCGAAGTCGTCCATGATGCCTTCTCGGCTCACGCGGTGAAGTCGGCGAAGTCGAATCCCGGCGAGACGACGCAGCTCACCAGGACCTCCTCGCCGGTGGCCGGCCTGGCCGACTGCCACACACCGCCCGGGACGACGGCCTGCGGCACCTGGCCGTCCTCGACCCGCGGGCCGAGGATGACGGTCTCGTCGCCGATGGTCAGGCTCAGCGGGCCGCCCCGGTGCCACAGCCACACCTCGTCGGACCGGACCACGTGCGGGACCGACTCCTCGCCCGGCCCCAGGAGGAAGTAGATGCCGGTGGCGGAGGAGCGGGCGCCGGGGTAGCCGGCGGGCAGGAAGGAGACGGGCGCCCGCCAGGTCTCGCGGAACCAGCCGCCTTCGGGGTGGGGCAGCAGGTCCAGGGCTTGGGCGATGGGCGGGCGTTCCACGAACGCGATGGCCGCGCCGGTGACGTCACGGCGCAGGAAGCGGGTGCCGTCGAGGACCAGCTGGCCGTCCAGCTCCTTGGCCAGCTCGCTGGCCAGGGCAGTGGCCTCGTCGGCGACCTCGACGGACGGGCCGCTGGGATAGATCGTCAGCTCCACGTGGGTGATCCTATCGAGTTCGGTATTCCGGCTGTGGTGAGGCGTGGCGGGCGCGTCTTCTGCGGCGAGCGGGTCGTCGGCACCCTGGCGCGTGGTCGTGTACCGCTGACAGCCGTGCGACGGGACGACGTCGCCGTAGCATGATGGATCTTCTTCGCGGATCCGGCAGAGCAGCGGTAATTGTCAGTCTGGCTGGCTAGTCTGCGGCAAGTGATCGAACGGTGGAGCCGTGATCAGGTGCTCGCCCTCGCCCCCGACGCCTCGTCCCAGAAGGCGGCGCAGGGTGTGGCGGCGCCTGGCAAATGGACCTTGCGCGGCGTGACTGACGACGTGCTGTTCGGCGCGTGCAAGGGGAGCGGGGCCACGCCTTACATGGCGTGTGTCGACCTCTCCGAGCCCGCATATCGGTGCAGTTGCCCCAGCCGGAAGTTCCCGTGCAAGCACGCGCTCGGGCTGCTGCTCATGTGGTCGGCGGACGGGGTGCCGGCCGCCGACTCGCTGCCGTCGTGGGCGGCGGAGTGGGTCGCCCAGCGCACCGAACGCGCGACCAAGGCGGCGGCCAAGCTCGAGGCCGCCCGCGCCCGCGCCACCGCAGAAGCGGAGACTGACCCGGAGTTGGCTGACGGGCAGGGAAGTGACTCGGCGCCGGACGGTGGGCCGGGTTCGGGCTCGGGTACGGCCTCCGGTCCGGGCGCGGCCTTGGGATCGGGCGAGGGCTCCGACCTGGGCGCGGCCTCGGGCGCTGCGGCGGGCACGGCGGCTGGCGGTGGCTCCGGTCTGGGGGCGGCGGCCACGGGTACGCCGGGTGGTATGCGGAGTGCGGGGGCCGAGTCCGTACGGCATACGCGGGTGGCCACCGGGCTGGCCGAGCTCGAACGGTGGCTGGCCGACCAGGTGCGGCAGGGCTTGGCGGGGACCGACGCCGACGAGTGGGACGAGCTGGCCAAGCGGCTCGTCGACGCCCAGGCGCCCGGTGTCGCCAACACCCTCTCCCGACTGCGGGAGGTGCGCATGGCCGACGATTGGCCGAGTCGGCTGCTGGCCGAATACTCGCTGATCAACCTGCTGGCGGTCGCCTACCGGCGGCGGGCCGAGCTGCCGGGGCCGTTGCGCCAGACCGTCCTGATCCGTGCGGGCTTCCCCGTCGCACGGGAGGACGTGCTGGCTCGGCCGGTGGTGCGCGACCGGTGGCACGTGGTGGGCAGGCGCGACGAGGAGCACGACCGGCTGATCGCTCGCCGGGTCTGGCTCCGGGGCCACGACACGGGCCGGGCGGCGCTGGTCCTCTCGTTCGCCGCCTCCGGCCAGCCGCTCGACGCCTCACTGGTCACCGGCACCACGATCGACGCCGACGTCGCCTTCTACCCGGGCGCCGCACCCCTCCGCGCCCTGGTAGCCACCCGCCACCCCGCCCCTCGCGGCGCCCCCGCCGATCGGGGGCGCCCCGCTGACCCGCTGGCCCTCGCCGACCGAAACCTTCCCTCCGACCAGGACCTCTCCACCGACGGGAGGCGCTCCGCCGACCGGAGTGCTGCCGCTGATCGGAGGGCTGCCGCCGACTTGGGTCTCCCAGCCGACCAGAGCGTCTCCATCGATCCGGGTGCCCTCGCCGACCGAAACCCTCCCCCCGACCGGGACCTCTCCGCCGACCGGAGTGCTGCCGCCGACTCGGGTCTCTCCGCCGACCGGAGCGTCTCCATCGACCCGACTGCGCTCGCCGATCAGAGCGAAGCCGCTGACCCGAGTGCGGTGGACGGTCAGGGGGAAGCCGCCACCCAGGGTGGTCTCGGTGGCCGGGTGCCGCCGGGGGTGTCGCCCGAGGAGGCGCTTGGTGAGATCGCCGCCGCCGTCACCGCAGACCCGTGGACCGACTCCTGGCCTGTCGTGCTGGCAGGCGTGGTTCCCGGCCGCACGTCCGTCGGCGGGTTCCCGCTGCATCCAAGGTGCCGCGACCCGTGGCGGCTGATCGCCGTGTCCGGCGGGCGTCCGGTGACGGTGGCCGCCGAGTGGACGCCGTTGGGCCTGCGCCCGCTGACCACCTGGGCCGACGACGGAACGGCGGTGATCCTGTGACCTGGGAGGACCTGGCCTCGACGGCGCTGGTCGGCACCGACCGCAGACCGTACGAGGGAGAGCTGCTCGAAAGCGCCGCCGTGGAGGTGGTGCGCCGTCGCGCCGGTCAGCGGCTCGGCGAGACGACCGGACAGGAGCAGGCGAACGACGAGGAGTTGCCCGCCGTGACCGCGCGGGCGGCCGAGCGGCTGGCCAGGATCCTGGGCGGCGAGTACGACCGCCTGCTCCCCGAATGGCTGGCCGCCGCGTCCACGTCGGGCCGCAGAGTGCCCCCGTACGTCCTGCCCGAGCTGCTGGACCGAGGCAGGCGCGACCAGTCGATCAGGTCCCACCTCGGCCTGGTCGCCGGGCAGCGCGGCAGGTGGCTGGCCGCCCTGAACCCGGCCTGGGCCTACCTGCTCGAAGAGCCGACCGGCGAGACGTGGGAGCTGGGCAGCTCGGCCGACCGCCGCGCCTACCTGAGCCACCTCAGGAGGCAGGAGCCCAAGCAGGCCAGGGAATTGCTGGAGACGGGCTGGGAGCGCGAGGAGCCCGACGATCGGGCGGCGTTCGTCGAGGTGCTGGCCGATGGCCTGTCCATGGACGACGAACCGTTCCTGGAGCAGGCCCTCGACGACCGCAGGCGAGAGGTGCGCCAGCAGGCCGCCAACCTCCTCACCCGCCTGCCCGAGTCGCGGCTGGCCCAGCGCATGGCCGTACGCGCTCGAAGTTGCCTGACCTTCACCAAGGGCACGATCACCGTCGAGGCGCCCAAAGCGTGCGACGCGGCGATGGAGCGCGACGGCATCCGGGCCAAGCCGCCGAGGGGGATCGGCGAGCGGGCCTGGTGGCTCCAGCAGGTCGTCGCCCGCGCGCCTCTCGGGCTCTGGGGCAGGCCCGCCAGGCTGCTCCAGATGAAGATTCCCGACTGGGACGCCGAGGTTAAAGCCGCCTGGGTGCGTGCGGCCGTGCTGCAGCGGGATCCGGAGTGGGCGCGGGCGATGTTCGCGTGGGACCCGATCGCGGATCTGCTGGAGGCGCTGGGGCCGGACGAGCAGCAGCGGCTCGCCGCCGATTTCGTGAAAGAGCATGACCTGGACAGCCAATTGATCATGGTGCTGGGCGGCGTGTCCTCGCACTGGCGGGAGGGCCTGGCGACGGCCGTCCTCCGCAAGATCATCAAGGTGGCCACCACCCAGCCGTGGAACCTCGGCGAGCTGATCAAACTGGCCGGCGAGCGCATCGACCCGTCGCTCGCCGAGCTGGCCGAAGGCTATTCGCCCGTGCCGCCCATTCAGCAGGTCGCCGCCCTGCTGCGCTTCCGTGCCGACATGTTGAAGGAGCTCTCATGACCGTTCTGCGGCCCCATGCCGAAGACCAGTACGCCGAAGAGCTGGCGGTGCTCGCCAAGGACGACGACCGGACCAGGCCGCCCGGCTGGAAGCTGTCGCCGTGGGCCGTGACCACGTACATCCTGGGCGACGGCCGCCAGATCACCCCGAAGTACGTGGGCGCCCGCCGCATCGTCGAGGTCGCCGTCGCCACCCTGGCCACCGACCGGGCGCTGCTGCTGCTCGGCGTGCCGGGCACGGCGAAGACCTGGCTGTCCGAACACCTGGCCGCCGCGATCAGCGGCGACTCGACCCTTTTGGTGCAGGGCACGGCGGGCACGGCCGAAGAGGCCATCCGCTACGGCTGGAACTACGCGCGGCTGCTGGCCGAGGGTCCGTCCGTGGAGGCGATGACCCCGTCGCCCGTCATGCGGGCCATGGCCGAGGGCCGGATCGCCCGCGTCGAGGAGCTCACGCGCATGCCCTCCGACGTTCAGGACGCGCTGATCACCGTACTGTCGGAGAAGACGCTGCCGATCCCCGAACTCAACCGCGAGGTCCAGGCTGAACGCGGTTTCAACGTGATCGCCACCGCCAACGACCGCGACCGGGGCGTCAATGAGCTGTCCAGCGCCCTGCGCCGCCGGTTCAACACGGTCGTCCTGCCGGTGCCCGCCACCGCCGAGGAGGAGGTCGACATCGTCTCGCGCCGCGTCACCCAGCTCGGCCGCTCGCTGGAACTGCCCGAGACCAGCACGGGGCTGGCGGAGATCCGCCGGGTGGTGACGGTGTTCCGGGAGCTGCGTACGGGGGTGACGGAGGATGGTCGGACCAAGGTCAAATCGCCCAGCGGCACGCTGTCCACGGCCGAGGCGATCTCCGTGCTGACCAGCGGCATCGCACTGGCGGCCCACTTCGGCGACGGTGTGCTGCGGCCCTCCGACGTGGCCGCCGGGATCGTGGGCGCGGTGGTGCAGGAGCCCGTGTCCGACCGGGTGGTGTGGCGCGAATACCTCGAAACGGTCGTCCGCGAGCGCTCCGACTGGCGCGACTTCTACCGCGCCTGCCGTGAGGTCTCATGAGGTACGTCAGCGGTCTCCCGGCCGCCGGCCAGAGGATGGTGCACCTGTGAGCGTCTCGATCCTCGGCGTCCGGCACCACGGCCCCGGCTCGGCGCGCGCCGTGCGGGCGGAGCTCGAACGCCTCCGTCCCGACGTGATCCTCATCGAGGGCCCGCCGGAGGCCGACGCGCTGGTCGCGCTCGCGCCCGAGCTGGAGCCACCGGTCGCGCTGCTCGCACACGTGCCCGGTAAGGCGTCCAGCGCGGCGTTCTGGCCGTTCGCCGGGTTCTCGCCCGAGTGGCAGGCGATCTTGTACGGTACGGCGGCCGGCATCCCGGTCCGCTTCTGCGACCTCCCGGCGTCGCACAGCCTGGCCGAACCCGAGCTCGAACCCGCTCGTGGTCGTGGCTCCGAGGGGGGACCCGACGCTGCCTCCGACCCCGGCCCTGACCCCCTGACGGGACCCGAGCCCACTCCCGGCTCCGAGCCCGCGCTCGACGACGATCCCGAGGGCCTGCGGGTCGATCCGATCGGCGCGCTCGCCAAGGCGGCCGGTTACGACGATCCCGAGCGCTGGTGGGAGGACGTCGTCGAGCACCGGGGCGACACCCCGTTCGAGGTGATCGCCGAGGCCATGGCCGCTGTCCGCGAGGGTCACGAGCCCGGCGAGCGAGAGGCCAGGCGCGAGGCGTACATGCGCAAGACCCTCCGCACCGCCATCAGACAGGGCCACGACCGCATCGCGGTGATCTGCGGCGCCTGGCACGTGCCCGCCCTGACCGCCCCCCTGCCCCCGGCCAAGGCCGACGACGCGCTCCTGCGCGGCCTGCCCAAGGTGAAGGCCCAGCTGACGTGGGTGCCGTGGACGTACGGGCGGCTGGCCTCGTGGAGCGGCTACGGCGCGGGCATCTCCTCGCCCGGCTGGTACCACCACCTGTTCACCGCCCCCGACCGTCCCGTCGAACGCTGGCTGGCCGAGGCGGCGGCGGTGCTCCGTGACGAGGGCCTGCCGGTCTCGTCCGCGCACGTCATCGAGTCCGTACGGCTCGCGCACAGCCTGGCGACCCTGCGCGGACGCCCGCTGGCCGGGCTCGGCGAGGTCACCGAGGCGGCCAGGGCGGTCTTGTGCGAGGGTGACGACCTGGCGGTGGAGCTGATCCAGCGGCGCATGGTGGTCGGCGACCGGCTCGGTCACGTCTCCGACGGGACGCCCATGGTGCCGCTCCAGCGCGACCTGCGTGAGCAGCAGCGGCGGCTCAAGCTGAAGCCGGAGGCGCTCGACCGCGAGTTCGGCCTCGACCTGCGTAAGCCGCTCGACCTCGACCGCAGCCGCCTGCTGCATCGGCTGCGGCTGCTCGGCGTCGAGTGGGGGGTGCTGGGGCAGTCCAGGGGCAAGGGGACGTTCAGGGAGACGTGGACGTTGCAGTGGCGGCCCGAGTTCGACCTGGCGCTCGTCGAGGCGGCGGCCCTCGGCATCACGGTCGCCTCGGCCGCCGCCCAGCGGGCCCGCGACCTCGCCTCGGCGGAGTCGGTGACGCTGGCCGACCTGACCGGGCTGGTCGAACGCTGCCTGCTGGCCGACCTGCCGGAGGCGCTGCCCGAGGTGCTGGCCGCCCTCTCGGCCAAGGCCGCGCTCGACACCGACGTCACCCACCTGATGGCCGCGCTGCCGGCCATGGTCCGCGCCCACCGCTACGGCGACGTGCGTGGCACCTCGGCCGAGGGGCTGGCGGTGATCGTACGGTCCATGCTCGACCGCATCTGCGTCGGCCTGCCGGTCGCGGTCACCGGCCTCGACGACGAGGCGGCGGCCGCACTCCTCACCGGCGTCGACGCCGTCCACACGGCGGTCGCCCTGATGTCAGAGGAGCCCACCGGGCCACCGCCTGGAGAGGCCGCTGGGCAGGAGACGCCAGGGGAGGCCACCGGGTCGCCACCGGATCAGACCGCTGGTCCCTCGCCACAGGCGGCCGCCGGGTCGCCGCCGGACCAGACCGCAGCGTTGTCGCCCGATAGGCCTGCCGGGTCACCGCCCGCGGTGCCGGAGCCGGCCCTCGGGCAGACGGTGGCGGTTGTTCGTCAGGCGTCGCCGCGTAGTCGGTGGCTGGTGACGTTGCGTGGGGTGAGTGACCGTCCCGACCTGCACGGGCTGATCGAGGGACGGCTGACCAGGATCCTGCTCGACGCGGGGGAACTCGACGACGCCGACGCCCGGATGTCGCGGGCGATGTCCAGAGGGCACGCGCCCACCAGGGCCGCCTCGTGGATCGAGGGCTTCCTGGGCGGCGGCGGGCTGCTGCTCGTGCACGATCCGAGGCTGCTCGGCCTGGTCGACACTTGGCTGACCGGGCTGGACGGCAATCAGTTCATCGACGTGCTGCCGCTGCTCCGCCGTACGTTCGGGAGCTTCGCCGCGCCCGAACGCCGGGCGATCGGCGAGCGCGTCCGATCGGCGGAGCGGTCCGAGCGGACGGGGGAGCAGGACGTGGACGAACGGCGGGCGGAGCCGGCCGCGCGGACCGTACTGGCGATCTTGGGGAGAGCACGGATCGACGGGAGAGCGCGGATCGACGGGAGAGACCATGGCTGAGCATGAGCCGATGGATGAGCGCCTGCGCAGGTGGCGGCTGGTGCTGGGCGGTGGCGACGCCGACGGCATCTGTGCCGACAACCAAAGCGGCGGTCTCCAGGGGTCCGACGCGGACATGGACCGGGCGCTGGCCGCCGTGTACGACCGCGACGGCGGCCTCGGCGCGTCCGCGCCCAAGGTGGCGCGGTGGCTGGGCGACATCAGGACCTACTTCCCGTCGACCGTCGTCCAGGTCATGCAGAAGGACGCGATCCAGCGGCTCAATCTCACCAGGCTGTTGCTCGAACCCGAGATGCTGGAGGCCGTCGAGCCCGACGTACACCTGGTCGGCACGCTGCTCGCGCTCAACCGGGTCATGCCCGATCAGGCCCGCGAGTCGGCCAGGGCCGTGGTGCGCAAGGTCGTACAGGAGCTCGAACGCAGGCTCGCCCAGAAGACCAGGGCCGCCGTCACCGGCGCGCTCGACCGCTCGGCCAGGACCCACCGGCCCAAGCGGGTGTCCGACATCGACTGGGACCGGACGATCAGGGCGAACCTCAAGAACTACCTGCCCGAGAAGAACACGGTCGTGCCGTCGCGGCTGGTCGGCTACGCGCGCAGGCAGCGGTCCGTGCAGCGCGAGGTGGTGCTGGCCATCGACCAGAGCGGGTCGATGGCCGCCTCGGTGGTGTATTCGAGCGTGTTCGGCGCCGTGCTGGCCTCGATGCGGTCGCTCAAGACGTCGCTCGTGGTGTTCGACACGGCGGTGGTCGATCTGACGGATCAGCTGCATGATCCGGTCGAGCTGCTGTTCGGCACGCAGCTCGGCGGCGGTACGGACATCAACCGGGCCATCGCCTACAGCCAGGGTCTCATCACCCGCCCGGCCAACTCGATCTTCATCCTGATCAGCGACCTCTACGAGGGCGGGGTGCGGCAGGAGATGCTGCGCAGGGTCGCCGCGATGACTCAGGCGGGCGTCCAGGTGATCGTGTTGCTGGCGCTCTCGGACGAGGGCGCGCCCTTCTACGACCACGAGAACGCCGCCGCGCTGGCCGCGATGGGGGTGCCCGCCTTCGCGTGTACGCCCGACGCGTTCCCGGACCTGATGGCCGCCGCGATCGAGCGCCGCGACATTGCCCAGTGGGCCGAACGGCACGTCGGCCTGGGTTCCTGAAAGCGAAAAGGGTCGCGACGCGAGGTCGCGACCCTTTCCAGCGGGGTCAGTGCCCGGTCTGCTCCGCGAGAGCCTTGCGGGGCAGCAGGTACGCCAGGACGAAGGTCAGCGCCAGCAGCCCGATCTCCACCCAGACGGTCACCTGCATCGCCGAGCCGAAGCTCCACTGGCTCTTGAGCAGGTCGAAGAAGAGCGTGCCCAGCAGGGCGCTGCCGAGCGCGCCGCCGAGCTGCTGGGTCGCGGTCAGCGTGCCCGACGCCGAGCCCGACTCGTGCGGCTCGACCCCCGAGAGCACGATGTCGAAGAACGGCGCCATGGTCAGGCCCATCCCGATGCCCACGAAGGCCAGACCGGGAGCCAGCTGCCAGGGGCTGACGTCGGTCCCGGCCAGGTGGATGGTCACGCCCAGCACCGCCGCGCCCACCGCCATGACCGCGGTGCCGATCTGCAGCAGGCCGCGGCCGAGCTTCTCCTGCAGGCCCGACATGGCCAGGCCGAAGCCGACCACGCCGCCGATGGCCTGCGGCAGGCCGGTGAGGCCGGCCTTGAGCGGGCTGTAGCCGAGCCCGACCTGGGTGTAGAGGGTGAAGACGAGGCTGAGGCCGATCATGCCGGTGAAGAAGGCCAGCCCGGCCACCAGCCCGCCGGTGAAGGCGCGCTTGCGGAACAGGCTCGGCGTGATCAGCGGGTCCTTCCCGGACGCGGCGCGGCGGCTCTCGTACCGGCCGAACACGGCGAACACCACGATCGACGCGGCCATCGACACGAACGTCCAGGCGGGCCAGCCCAGGTCGCGGCCCTGGATGAGCGGGAAGATCAGCAGGAACGCTGCCGCCGACACCAGCAGTATGCCGACCAGGTCGAGCCGGGTGGCGTTGGAGAGCCTGAACTCCGGCAGGAACCGCATCCCGGCCAGCGCGGCGGCCAGCCCGAGAGGCAGGTTGATCAGGAAGATCATGCGCCAGCCGGTGCCGAACAGGTCGGCGTCCACCAGCCACCCGGCCAGGATCGGGCCGCCCACGGACGAGATCGTCATGACCGGGCCGAACATGCCGAACGCCTTGCCCATCTCCTTCGGCGGGAACATCTCCTTGATCAGGCCGAGCCCCTGCGGCAGCATCACGGCCCCGAACAGGCCCTGCACCACCCGGCTGGCGATCAGCATCTCCGGGTTGGCGGCGATCCCGCACAGCAGTGAGGCGGCGGTGAAGCCCAAGGCGCCGATCACGAACATGCGCTTGCGGCCGTAGAGGTCGCCGAGCCGGCCGCCGGTGATCAGGCCGACGGCCATGGCCAGCGTGTAACCGGCCACCAGCCACTGCACCATGCTCGACGAGCCGCCCAGATCCTTCTGGATGGTCGGCGCGGCGATGGAGGTGACCAGCGCGTCCAGCAGGTCCATGACCTCGGCGGCCAAGATGACGAACAACGCGACCCAGCGCCAGCGGTAAGGCTGGACCTCCGAGGCCGCTTGGGGGGCGGTGATGGTCATGTGGACTCCTTGGCTAGAACATCGTTCTTTCAACGAACATCGTTCGCTACGAACACCGTTTTAGTGGCGAACGCCGTTCGTGTCAAGTACAGTGTTCGTCATGGGAAGCAACGAAGACGTCCCGACCCCGCCGTGGCGCAAGGCGCGTAAGCCGGTCCCGCTCAAGCCGCAGCTGAGTCAGGATCTGATCGTCGAGACGGGGCTGCGGATCATGGACGCCGAGGGCCTCGACGGGCTGAGCATGCGCCGCGTCGCGCAGGAGCTCGACACCGGGCCCGCCTCGCTCTACGCGCACGTCGCCAACAAGGAGGAGCTCCTGGAGCTCATCTACGACCGGGTGCTCGGCGAGATCCGGCTGGCCGAGCCCGACCCGGCCCGCTGGAAGGAACAACTGCGCGACTACGCGATGGAGTGGTACCGGGTGCTGGGCAGCCACGCCGACGTGGCCAGAGCGGGGCTGGCCAACATCCCCACCGGCCCGAACGCGCTGCGGATCAGCGAACACGTCTTCGGCATGCTCATCGACGCGGGCATGCCACCCCGTGACGCCGCGCTCGCCGTCGACCGGCTCGCCCTCTACATCTCCGGGGACGCCTTCGAGGGCTCGCTGCACTTCGCCAAGATCCGGGCCGCTGGCCTCAGCATGGAGGAATACTTCACCACGTTCGTCGGGACCATCGAGAGCTACTACCGCTCACTGCCTCCCGAGCGGTTCCCGCACATCACCAAGCACCTCGACGACCTGATGGCCGGGGATGGCCGCGCGCGCTTCGAGTACGGCCTCGATCTGCTCCTCGACGGACTCGAGGCCCGGATGCCTTAGGCCCAATGACCTAGGGCCGCCGCCCGATGTGCTGACCAGGGTGTTCGCCATAGCGTGCCGGGCATGACCACAACTGTTGAAGCACCTCCCGTCAGCGTGGTGTCGGCGAAATATCGGGCGCTCAGCGTGGGGCTGGTGGCGCTCGTCATGCTGGTGGCGTTCGAGGCGATGGCGGTGGCGACGGCGATGCCCGTCGTGGCGCGCGACCTCGGCGGCATGCACCTGTACAACCTGGCCTTCAGCGCCACCCTCGCCGCCAGTGTGATCGCCACCGTGCTCGGCGGCAGATGGAGTGACGTGAAGGGCCCGCTGGTGCCGGTCGGGTCCGGGGTGGCGGCCTTCGTGGCGGGGCTGCTGGTGGCCGGGTTCGCGCCGAACATGGAGGTGTTCGTCGCCGGGCGGTTCATCCAGGGGCTCGGCGCGGGCCTGATCCAGGTGGCCCTGTACGTGCTCGTGGCCAGGGTCTATCCGGGTGAGATGCATCCCAAGGTGTTCGCGCTGTTCTCGGCCGCCTGGGTGGTGCCCTCCATGATCGGCCCGGCCATCGCGGGGTTCGTGGTGGAGAACGCCGACTGGCGGTGGATCTTCCTCGGCGTCTCCCTGATCGTCGTGCCCAGCGCGCTGCTGCTCTGGCGCGGCACCGCGGGCGCCGGCCTGACCGGCGGCAACGCCGAGCCCGCCCCCGGCCTCGGGCGCAAGCTGATCTGGGCCACGCTGACCGCCGTGGCCGCCGCGCTGATCCAGTACGGCAGCGCGCTCCAGCTCCGCGGCCTGCCCCTGCTCGCGGCCGGGATCGTCCTGCTGGCCGTGTCCCTGCCCAGGCTGCTGCCCCGCGGCTCGCTCAGGGCCGCCCGCGGGCTGCCGACCGCCCCCGTGCTCCGCGGCCTGGCCTACGGCTCGCTGATGGCGGCCCAGGTCCTCATCCCGCTCATGCTGATCAACGAGCGTGACCTGACGCCCACCGGCGCGGGCATCGTCCTGACCGTCGGCGCGCTCGGCTGGTCCACCGGGTCCTGGATCAAGGGCCGCGGCGGCATCAGCCACCTGGCCGCCCTGCGCGGCGGCGCCCTCATGATCGCCACCGGCATCGCGCTGATCTCGCTCGTGCTGATCGACTCCGTGCCGATCGCTCTGGCGTACGTGGCCATGGCCATCTCCGGGCTCGGCATCGGCGCGCTGCACCCCACGGTGTCCGTAATGGTGCTGGAGATGTCCGCGTCGGGGGAGGAGGGCCAGAACACCGCGGCGCTCGGCGTCGGCGAGTCCGTGTTCACCGTCGTCGCCGTCGCGGTCACCGGAGCCCTGTTCACGGCCACCGGCGAGACCTATCTGGTGGGCTTGGCCTTCACCTTCACCCTCGCGATCCTGGCCGCGGCCGTGGCTCCGCGTTTTGCCCAGCACACGAAGGCAGGCACACTGGAAGGAGTCATTGCGTAGAAGTGGGGTTACATGCCGCGAGTGCGGGAGCTAGAGGTCTTCCGGCTGGTCCTGCCGTACGGCAGGCGGACGGAGAGCCTGCTCGTCAAGCTCACCGACTACGCCGGCATGACCGGCTGGGGTGAGGCGCTGGCCCCCCAGCCCAAGACCTGGGCCCAGCTGGAGGAGTCGCTGGGCGCCCAGCTCATCGGCGTCGACTGGGAGCACCCCGACGCCGTCCCGATCAGCGACCCGGCCGTCGACATGGCCTGCTGGGACCTGTGGACCAGGATGCGCGGCGTCCCGCTCGCCGAGGCGATCGGCGGCACCCGCACCTCCCTGGTGGCGACCGTCCGGCTCGAACCCGATCCCTCCCTGGAAAGCCTGGTCTCACGGGTCAATCAGCAGGTCTGCGCGGGCTACGGCCATGTGACGCTCGACGTCCGTCCCGGCTGGGACGTCGAGCCGGTGCGGGCCGTACGACTCGCCTATCCGGCCCTGACGCTGGCTGTCGACGGCGGGTGCGCCTATTCCGAGGGCGGCCAGCTCGCGGCGCTCGACTCCTACGGCGTCGAGGTCATCGAACGGCCCTTCCCCATCGGCGACGTCTACGCGCACGCCGCGCTGCAGGACCAGGTGACGGCGTCGGTGGCGGTCGAGGTGCGCTCGCCGGCGGAGCTCGACGACTACCTGACGCTGCGGGCCGGGCGGGTGCTGCTGCTGCGGCCCACCGCTTTCCGCTCGCTCAGCGAGGTCCGCCGTACGCACGACCGGGCCGCCGCGGCCGGCTGGGACATCCAGTGCGCGGGCGGCCAGGGCGCCGGGCTGGCGCGGGCGGCCACGGTGGCGGTGGCCAGCCTGCCGGGATGCACACTGCCGTGCGACGTGACGCAGCCGCCGCGCAACAACCAGATCGTGACTCCGATCGTGGGGGCGAACGGCGGGGTGGTGGCGGTCCCGCTGACCCAGGCGGGCCTGGGACACGTCATCGACGAGGCCCGGGTACACCGGATGGCCAAGGACTCCTTTCGCGCGTGACGGCTACGTGATCTAGCCCCTCTACCTTTATCCCGAAATTTCGCGATAAAGGGGCTTGTAGTGGGGGATGTACCGGCGTTAACCAGGTGGCGGACGCTTGTCGTCATCCTGCGCGTGAACCCCGGTGGCCTGGGACCGGAGTGGCTGCAACTGCTCATCCGTCTGGCCGCGGTCGGTGCTGTGGGGGGCGCGCTGCTGTATGTGCTCTGGCCCCTCCAATTCCCGATGTCGCTGTTGGCAGTGCCGACCCTCGCCACATGCCTGATTGCCGGAGCCATGGCCTGGTGGCCTCGGGGCAGGTGGAGATACCCGCGCTTGCCTCTGGACGATCAGCCGCGGCTCCGTCGCATCCTCGACTCGGCGTTCGAGGAGGCTGGCTGGCGGCCCACCTCGGTCAAGGTCAGGCTGAGTGCCTGGCCTCGCATGGTGGCATGGCGCGTCCGCCGCGACGGATGCCTCTTCTACCTGGGCCTGCCGCTGCTCATGGGGCTGGACGAGGACGATCTGCGTGCTCTGGTCATCAGGGAGATCAACCTCGCACGGTCGGTGTCCTGGCGTATGCGCTGGATCCTCCTCCTCAATCTCCTGGACCGGGGTCGGGAGGAGGAAGGCAAGTCGTTGTCACAACGGGAGTGGCTGCGCGTACATGCTCACCGGATCCGCAGCGATCTCTGGTCGGCGACCGCCGAACTGGTGGGATATGACGTGCTGGCCCGCGCCACGCGGCGCGAGTGCATGGTGAACCGCGCCTTCTTCTGGCACCTTGAGAGGTACGCATTCCCCGCGATGTCGCCTGAATGGGGTTACCTCTCAGACATCTACCAGGGCTTCCTCTGGAAGATCAGGGACGATGGCCTGCTCGCGCGGATGCAGCCGAACGTCGACGCCTCCATGGCGGAGGGGATGGACCGCTACGAGGCGAGGTTGTTCCAGGAGCTCGGCTGGAAGGCCGGCGAGCCCGTCGAGGTGGTGACCGACCCGGTCGTCTCCGGGGTCACGGAGAACCTGGAACGCCGGCTCGGGCAGGTCGTCCTGTGGGAGCGCACCAAGGCCGCCAACCCTCGCATCCCGCCCCTCTCCCTGCATGACGTGCCCTGGGAGTCATGGGGCTCGATCCATGCGCACGGCCGGGACCAGATCATCGCCGCCGCGCGCACGCTGCTCGGGCGGGAGGCCACCACACGCGACGTCGTCCAGCTGGCCGTCGACGGCCGGGCGGGCGAGCTCTCCTGGGGGCACGCTGATCCGTGCCCTCACCCCAGCCCGGCCGCCTGCGTGCTGATCCCGTTCTTCGACGGCGCGCTGCGGCGGATGGGCTATGTGGCCGATGCCCTCCAGCACCGCAGCCTCGTCGGGCCTCTGGGCGATACGGTCGATGTGGTGGCACTGGCTGACAGAGCAGGGCAGGGATTGCCGTACGGACTCGAACTTGGAGTGACTATGACGGATCGGGACCCGGACGCGGATTCCCGGCGGCTGGCGGCGGAGTCGCTGGCGGCCGGCGACCCGACGGGCTGGTTCGAGCGCCTGTACGCGGAGTCGGAGACGGGCGAGGCGATCGTCCCGTGGGACTCGCAGAGGCCCCACCCGCTGCTCGCCGAGTGGCGCTTGGGTTCGGAGGCCGGGGTGGGCCGCCGGGCGCTGGTGGTCGGGTGCGGGTTGGGCGACGACGCCGAGTACCTGTCGCGGTTCGGCTACGACACGGTCGCCTTCGACGTCAGCGAGTCGGCCGTACGCCTGGCCATGGAGCGTTTCCCGGCCTCCACGGTGGACTACCGTGCCGCCGACCTGCTCGCCCCGCCCAAGGAGTGGCGCCACGCGTTCGACCTGGTGGTGGAGATCATGACCGTCCAAGCCCTTCCGGAACACCTCCACGCACCGGCCATCGCCTCGGTCGCCGGCTTCGTCCGGCCGGGTGGCACGCTCCTGGTGATCGCCTCGGCCCGCGAGGAGGGCGGCCCGGTGTTCGCCCCGCCGTGGCCCCTGACCCCGTCCGAGATCGCGTCCTTCGCATCGGACGGCCTGATCGCGGACCAGATCGAGGACCTCCGCGACCCGGAACGCCACCGCTGCCGCGCCACCTTCCGCCGCCCGCCGCCTCCTGACCCCGCACCTGTCGCTGGTGGTCGGACATAGAACCGACCGCCCGTTGGACGATCTCCATGTGCGGTCGCGTTCGGCGCTGAAGTGGGGGTTGGTCAGCGAGCCTGGGGTGATCATGCCGGAACATGATCGCCCCAGTTCTCCTCAGCAACAGCGGGCGCCGGGGTTCTCGTCGAGGCGGGAGGTGCGCTGCCGCTCGTACTCGCGTCTCGATAGGGCGGGCGAGCCCGGGTGGGTACGGTGGTGACGTTCGGCGTAGCGGTCGTAACGGCTCTCGCCGGTGAGTTCCCGCAGGTACCACCGGGCGAGACGAAGCAGGCGGGTCAGTGTCACGACCGGTCCGGCCTCCCCTCGATGCCGGCGCCCACCAACTCCTGCCCCTCGGAGGAGAACAGGCCGTCGGGAACCACCAGCCGCGACTCCACGTACGGCGCCTCCGTTGTCGGGAGCGGCTCGCGGGAGCGTACGGCCCGCAGGCACACCAGTGCGGCGTTGCCGATGACCAGGATCACCAGCATCGCGAACAGGGCGGCGAGCACCCCGTCCACCGTGGAGTTGACGACGACGGCGCGCATGCCGTCCAGGTCCTTGGCGGGCGCGAGAACCTTGCCCTGCTCGATGGCGTCGGCGAAGCGGGCCCGCTGCGCGAAGAAGCCCATCTTCGGGTCGGCGGAGAAGATCTTCTGCCAGCTCGCGGTCAGCGTGACCGCCGCGTCCCAGGCGAGCGGCAGGCCGGTGACCCAGGCCCACTTCAGCCGCCCGCTCTTGATCAGCACGGTGGTGGCAACGGTGAGCGCGATGGCGGCGAGCAACTGGTTGGCGATGCCGAACAGCGGGAAGAGCTGGTTGATGCCGCCCAGCGGGTCGTTCACCCCGGCCCACAGGAAGTAGCCCCACGCGAGCACGACCACCGCGCTCGCCCCCCACAGGCCCGGCTTCCAGCCCACGCGGCCGAGTGGCTTCCAGAGGTTGCCCAGCGTGTCCTGCAGCATGAACCGGCCGACGCGGGTGCCGGCGTCCACGGTGGTCAGGATGAACAGCGCCTCGAACATGATCGCGAAGTGGTACCAGAACGCCTTCATCGCGTCACCGCCGAGGACCGTGGAGAAGATCTCCGACATACCGACCGCCAGCGTCGGGGCCCCTCCAGTACGGGCCACCAGGGTCTGCTCCTGCACTGCGGCGGCGGCGGCCTGGAGCTCCTGCGGCGAGATGGTGAAGCCCAGGTGGGCCACGGCCGCCGACGCGCTCTCGACGGACGTGCCGAGCAGACCGGCCGGGGAGTTCAGGGCGAAGTACAGGCCCGGGTCGAGGATGCAGGCGGCGACCAGTGCCATGACGGCCACGAACGACTCCATGAGCATGGCCCCGTACCCGATGAGCCGCACCTGCGACTCCTTCTGGATCATCTTCGGCGTGGTCCCTGAGGCGATGAGCGCGTGGAAGCCGGACAGCGCGCCGCAGGCGATCGTGATGAACACGAACGGGAACAGGTGCCCCGCGAAGACCGGCCCCGTCCCGGTGACGGCGAACTTCGTGATCGCCTCGGTCCGCAGCACCGGCGCCGCGATCAGCACGCCCACCGCGAGCAGGCCGATCGTGCCGAGCTTCATGAACGTCGACAGGTAGTCGCGCGGCGCGAGCAGCATCCATACCGGCAGCACCGAGGCGAAGAACCCGTACACCACCATGCAGATGACCAGCGTCTGCGGGCTGAGCGTGAACATCTCGGCCAGCGGCGAGCTCTGCACCCAGCCGCCCGCGACGATGGCGAGCAGCAGCAGCGCCACGCCGATCACGCTGGTCTCGACCACCCGGCCGGGCCGCAGCACCCGCATGTACAGGCCCATGAAGACGGCGATCGGGATGGTCATCGCGATCGAGAAGGTGCCCCATGGCGACTTGGCCAGCGCGTTGACCACGACCATGGCCAGCACCGCGAGCAGGATGATCATGATGGAGAACACCGCGATCAGCGCCGCGGTGCCGCCGACCCGGCCGATCTCGTCCCGGGCCATCTGCCCGAGGCTGCGCCCGTCGCGGCGCATCGACAGGAACAGCACCACCATGTCCTGGACCGCGCCGGCGAAGATGACCCCGACGATGATCCACATGGTGCCGGGCAGGTAGCCCATCTGGGCTGCCAGCACCGGCCCGACCAGCGGCCCGGCCCCGGCGATGGCCGCGAAGTGATGGCCGAGCAGCACCCGCCGGTCGGTGGGCTGGAAGTCCACCCCGTCGTCCAGCCGTTCGGCGGGTGTCGCGCGCCTGTCGTCCACCTTCAGCACGCGCCGGGCGATGAAGCGGGCGTAGAAGCGGTAGGCGATCGCGTACGAGCCGAGTGCGGCCGCGATAAGCCAGATGGCGGAGATGTCCTCGCCGCGTGACAGGGCGACCACGCCCCACGCGACCGCACCGGCGACGGCGACGCCGGTCCAGACGAGGATGGATCTGAGATTGGGCTTGGCTCTGGTGACACCCGTCACGTTGTCCTCCGGGGTTTCGGGCGTGCGGCATCGCGCGGCGGCCCTCGGGCCTTCCGCGTATGGACATGGCAGGGGTTATCGGCGGCGCGTGCCGCCACGGAGCAGGAGATAGGCGACGATCATCAGCGTGATGCTGACCGGGATCCAGGCGAACTGGTACCAGTAGAAGAACGGCATGCCGGCCAGGACCGGTCCTTGCCGTGCGTATGACGGCACCCAGAGGAGCGCCACGAACGGCGCGACCAGGCACAGGCCCGCCGCGATGCGCGCCGGCAGCGCCGGTGCGGACCGTCGCGGCGTGCTGGTCGGGTCACTCGTCATGGATCCTCCAGGACGTCTCGTACGTTTCCTGCTTGTTGCTGGAACCCATGTTTTGGTTTACGCGAAATTTCGCCTAAGTTGCGAGTCAACCAAATGGCACCTGTGCGCAACTTCCAGGTGACCTTCTATGCCATGGCGGTGGCTATGACGAACAACCCGGCGATGATCGCGGTGTTCCTTGCCGTGCTCGCGGGGACCTCCCTGGTCGCGTTGACCGCCCGGTGGTTCCGGCGGGTGGACGACCTTCCGACGCTGGAGGACTGGGCGCTGGCCGGGCGGCGGTTCGGCGCGGTCGTGACCTGGTTCCTGCTCGGCGGCACCATCTACACCGCCTACACCTTCGCCGCGGTGCCCGGACTGGTCTACGGGGTGGGGGCGCTCGGGTTCTTCGCGCTGCCGTACACGGTGATCGTCTATCCGCTGGCGTTCGTGCTGCTGCCCCGGCTGTGGCGGGCCGCGAAACAGCATGGGTGCGTGACGGTGGCCGACTACGTCAAGGCCCGCTACGGTTCGGCGCCGCTCGCTCTCGTCGTCGCGCTCACCGGCATCCTGGCCACGATGCCGTACATCGCTCTGCAGCTCGTCGGCATCCGCGCCGTGCTGAGCGCGGGCGGCCTCTACCCGCGCGGGTGGGCCGGCGACCTGGCGCTGGTCGCGGTCTTCGCGGTGCTCGCCGCGGCCACCTACCGCTATGGCCTGCGTGCTCCCGCAGTGATCTCCTTGGTGAAGGGGGCGGCCATCTTTGGCGCCGTGATCGGTGTGGTCGCGGTCGTGCTGAGCCGGCTGGGCGGAGCCGGGTGGATCTTCGAGGCTGCCGAGCGCAACCTGACGGGGCGCCCCGGCGCGCCGTCGCTGGTGCTGGAGCCGGAGATGTTCCCGGCGTTCGCGTCGCTCGCGCTGGGGTCGGCGCTGGCGCTGCTGATGTACCCGCACGTGCTCACCGCCGCTTTCGCCGCGGCCAGCGCGCAAGCCCTGCGGAAGGTGACGATCGCGCTTCCCGTATGGACGGCGGTGCTCGGGCTGTTCGGCCTGCTGGGGATCATCGCGCTGGCCGCCGGGGTGCAGGCGCCGCCGGGCAACGCCGAGGCCGCGCTGCCGCTGCTCATCCAGCGGCTCATGCCTGCCGCGCTCACCGGTGCGCTGTTCGGCGCCCTCGCCGTGGGCGCCCTGGTGCCGGCGGCGGTCATGTCGATCGCGGCGGCCACAGCGTTCGTCCGCAACGTCTACGTGGAGTACTTCAACCCCTTCGCCACGCCCAAGTACCAGACACGGGTCGCGCAGTGGGTCTCGCTGACCACGAAGGTCGGTGCCGTCGCGTTCGTGCTGGGGCTGCGCAACCAGGACGCCATCAACCTGCAACTGCTCGGCGGAGTGTGGATCCTGCAGACCTTCCCGTCCGTGGCGCTGGGGCTGTTCACCCGCTGGTCGCACGGGTGGGCGCTGCTCGGCGGCTGGCTGGCGGGCATGGTCGCCGGCACGCTGATGATCGTGTGGGACGGGTTCTCGGCGGTGATCACCCTGGGGGTACCGGCGTACGCCGGCGTCGTCGCGCTGGCCGTCAATGTCGTCGTAACGCTGGTGCTCACTCCTTTCGCCCGCTCCCTTCCGTCCCGTCCCCTGCCCGTGAGGCCGGTATGAACCCAGAGCCATCCGCCATCCATGTGGCCGACCCGACGGCGGTCCCGCCGACCGGTATGCGGGCCCTCGGTGCCCTGGACCGGGACGCGGCGCTGGCCGAACTGTTCGCCGGGCACTACACGCCGATGCTCCGCCTGGCGGTGCTCCTCGGCGCCGACGATGCCGAGGACGTGGTCGCGGAGGCGTTCTGGCAGCTCTACCGACGCTGGAACAAGCTGCGCGACGCCGATGCGGCGCTGGCCTACCTGCGCGGCGTCGTGGTCAACCTGATCCGGATGCGCGTGCGCCACCTGCAGGTCGCGCGCAAGCACACCGGCTCGGTGGACGACGACGCGGTCTCCGCCGAGAGCGAGGCGCTGCTCCGCGACGATCAGCGGGAGGTCGTCGCCGCGCTCAAACGGCTGCCCGCCAGGCAACGAGAGGCGCTGGTCTTGCGATACTGGCTCGGCCTGCGGGAGAGCGAGATCGCCACGGCGATGGGCATCTCCTGCGGTGCGGTCAAGTCACACACGGCCCGCGGGATGGCGGCACTGACGCGGGCGATGGAGGGACGGTCATGACAGGGGGTTCGGTCGGTGAGGAGCGGCTGCGCGAGACGCTGAATGTGCTGGCCTCCCAGGTGCAGCCGCAGCCCGACGCCTACCGGCAGGCCCGGGCGGACTGGAAACGGCGCGAGCGGCGGCGTCGGCTGGTGCTGGCCACGCTGGTGACCATCGTGTTCGCGCTGGCCAACATCATCGGGCTGTGGGCGCTGAACCAGGCGCCGGACCACCCTCAGGTGATCTTCAATGGCCCGGTCCAGACACAGGAGCACGCCCCGGCCGTCCGGCCCTGAGGCGCATCCGTTGGCTCAGCAGCGGCGGGTCCAGCGCTTTCGTGCCCAGACATTGCGGCATTTGCTGGACGGCGTACTGAGATAACCGTCCTCGGTCCTGGTGCAGACGCCATTCACCGTTTCCGTACACTCGTTGGTGGCGACGCACTCGTTATTGATGGTCGTGGTGCAATGCTCCTCTTCGCTCTCCTCTTCCTCGCGGCGAATCTCTTCATGTTTCCCGTGATGGTCGCCTAACCTCAACGGCGTACGGCGATCACGCTGAGCCACGTGCGATAGGTGGTGTGCAGCCCGTGCCCGACGACCTCGAAGCCGGTCCTGGCAAGCAGATTCAGCAGCGCCCGCGGGTCGCGGTGCACGAACCAGCGGCGAACCTCGGTCGCGTACGGCACGGACTCCCAGCCCTCGCCGTCGCCCGCCGAGGTGCTCAGGCCCAGCGCTCCACCCGGACGTAGGGTTTGCGACCAGGTGCGGAGCGTGTCCTCCGTGTCCTGCGGGGGCACGTGCAGGAGGGCCGCGGACGACCACAAGCCGGTCAGCGAGCCGGGCGCGAGCGGTGGCCGGCGCAGGTCGCCGAGAAGAACGGGCACGCCGCGGGCTGCGGCCAGGCGGGCCATCCCGGGCGAGAGATCCACCCCGACCACCCGGTGCCCCAGCCCGGCGAGCCAGGCGGCGTCGCGGCCGGGCCCGCAGCCCAGGTCGGCCACCGTGCCGCTGGAGGAGATCGTGTCGGCGAAACGCTGCCTGTGCTGGACGAACACGTCGTCAGGCCGCTTGGTGCGGGCATCGAACACAGAGGCGATGCGGTCGTAACCGGCGGTGGTGACCGCGATCGGGTCGCTCGGGCTCCCGGCGGTGGGGAAGATCGGCTCGCTCATGCCGCTGAGACTGCCATGTTCAGGCGCGGGACGGGCGTGGGTACGATCGCCGCCGGCCAATGAGGGAGCCCGGTGGAGACCGGGCTGGGAGGACGGCTGAGCACGTCAAAGACCCCATCTTGATCAGAGATACGGCCTCGGCCACCTGCCTACCGTAAGCGCGCTGCCATCGGTGTCTCTCGGCACCATCCCCCTCGGTGCCGACTGCTCTAGCGTCTGACCAACGGAGGCGTTCTTCATGTTCGATGACGCCGATGTCACCGTCGAACTCATCTCAGGCCATCTGACGATCACTCAGCCGTACGAGATCGGCATGTACGGCGAAGTGTTTACAACCTGGCAGGGCTTGCGGTGTACGGCAAAGCAGCTCGCGTTCTTATCCGGTCCGTCCTGGCCGCTCTGGACGCGTGACCCGCACCTGTCGTGTCCTCGGAAACAGGATCGATTGATCGAGCGCGGCTCGGCGGCTGCCACCAGGACAACGGCTTCCGTGCCTGGCGTCCGCATCAGCACGGTCTTTGACATGCTCTCCGCCCTGAAGGGGATGGGGATTCCCGTGCCGCTATGCGGCAGCTCGTGCCGGTTGCGCGGCTCGTGCTGTGGAACGGGGTGCTTGACGTTTCTCGGACCCGGGTGGGTCTCCACGCCCTGAGACGACCAGCCCGGCCGCCTGTCCTTTGGTTTTGATGTTCTGCGCCGCGACGATGTCGGCGTGCTCGGTGTGCCCGCAAGACGTGCAGGAGAAGATCGCTTGGCTCTTGCGGCTCTTCTCGTCCACCTTCCCGCACGCAGGTTCCGGGCACGTCTGAGACGTGTACGCGGGGTTGATCTTATGGATGACGCTGCCGGTGTAGCGCGCCTTGGAGCGCAGGGCGACTTCCAGGCCGTTCCAGCCCTTGTCGAGAATCGCCTTGTTGAGCCCGGATTTCGCGGCCGTGCCGTTGCGCAGGAACCGGCCCGGCCGGTCGGGGTCGGGCTTGGGCTTGACGGCCGCGCTCATGCCCTTGGTGTTCAGGTCTTCGATGACCACGTGCCCGTACCTGCGGGTGAGTCGGTGCGCGGCTTGGGCGTTGAAGTCAGCGCGCCGCCACCGCACTCGCCGCATGATCTCACTCATCGCGGCCATGACCGTCTTGCGCCGCTTGGATCCCTTCTTCGTGCGGGCGAGTTGGCGTTGCAGCCGTAGATACCGTTCCGCTTCGCCGGGCGTGAGATACCCGAGGTCGTCCTTGCGGTCCTGTTTCGTCTCCCCTGGCAGTTGCCTGGAAGAGACACCGCCGGTTCCGGCGTGGCGGCGGTCGAAGAACTCCTCATCCGACGTCACGGCGGCCGTGACCACCCCCCGGTCCACGCCCACCCATTGAGGGCACGCGTGGCGCTCCCGCTCGGCGATCCCGTCGTCGAGCAGGAAGCTGATGAACCAGTGCTTGCCGTCCCGGGACACGGTCGCGGACTTGACGCTCCCCCCGAGCGGGCGCGACATCCGAAACCGCGCCCACCCGAACTTGGGCAGGAACACCCGCCCCCACTTGCGGCCGATCTGCTCGACGGGCAGGTGTTTGGCGGTGGGGAACCGAAACGAGGGCCGCCATTTCGTCTTCGACTTCCAACGGACCTTCCAGGTGCCGTGCTTGCGGCACGCCTGGTCCAGGTCCTTCAGCGTCTGCTGGATCACTTGGGCGGGGGCGTCGGCGAGCCAGTCGCAGTACGGGTCCTTCTTGGCGTCGGTGAGTTGCTTGCACTGCTGCTCATAGTTGATCCACTGCCCGCGCCGCCGGTACTCCCGCCGTTGTTCCAGACCGGTGTTCCACACCGCCCGGCAGATCCCGCCCAGCCTTTCGGCGAACGCCCGCTGCCCGAAGTCGAACTCCAGGCGGTACTTCCGGCCCGCCAACATGCGCAACACCCCCTGCCCCACGGGGCGCTCGCATCTCACCGACTCGAACACATTATCATCTGGTCTATGAGCCAGGAAGTGGAATATCGACGAGGCAGGCACGTGGTTACCGCGATGCACGTCCATCTGGTCTTTGTCACCAAATATCGCACAAACGTGTTCAACGACGCGATGCTGCGCCGCTGCGAAGACATCATGATCGAGGTGTGCGACAGCTTCGAGGCCGAACTCCGCGCGTTCAACGGCGAACACGACCACGTCCACCTGCTCATCCACTACCCGCCCAAGGTCGCGATCAGCAAACTCGTCAACTCGCTGAAGGGCGTCTCCTCGCACTACCTCCGCAAGGAGTTCACCAGCCCGGCCAACCCCGCCATCACGCACGACCCCTTCTGGTCACCCAGTTACCTCGCCGCCTCCTGCGGCGAAGCGCCACTATCGATCATCAAGGCGTACATCGATCAACAGCGCCGCCCCACCTGAGGTTCCGGCTCCACGCTCCGGAATGCCCCGCCAACGGCAGGCCACCCCCCAAAGAGGGACTGCATTCATTCCCGGCCTGAGCTGAAGGCCGAGGCCTTCTACGGACCTTCGGTAACAAGTCCTCGGCCTGTGGGCTGTCGTCAGTGAGCAGGTACGCGGTGCGCATCAGCGCGGGCTGGCGCAGGCGTACGAACTCGCGGAAGCCCTCATATGGGTCCATGAAACTCCCTTCACCCGGTATCAAACGTGGGTGAAGCCGTTCTCGTTGGAACCCCCGCCTAAGCCAGCGCCGCCTCCAGCAGAAGCGCTCCGGCGCCCAGGAGGGCGGCGTCCCGGCCGGCGCGGGCCGGGGCGATCTCCAGGTCGCGGGTCGCCAGGGGCAGGCAGCGTTCGTACACGGCAGCCCTGATGGCGGTGATCAGCGGCTCCGCGGCCGACAGGCTGCCGCCCACCGCGATCACGTCCGGGTTGAAGAAGTTGACCAATACCGTGAGGACCTCGCCGATCCGCCGGCCCGCGCCCCGTACCAGGCTGGTGGCCTCGGGGATCGCGTCGTTCACCAGGCCCACGATGTCCGCCGGTCGCGCCACCTTGATCCCGGAGTCCGCCAGGGCCGACATGAGGGCGGCACCGCTGGCGTACGCCTCCAGGCAGTCGGGGTGGCCGCAGGCGCACAGGACGGAGGAGTCCGAACGGACCCGCACGTGGCTGATGTCGCCCGCCGCGCCCCGGCCCCGGTGCAGGTGGCCGTTGACGATCACGCCGCAGCCGATGCCGGTCCCGGCCTTGAGCACCATGAGGTTGTCGCAGCCGGGCCAGTGCCTGGCCTCGCCGGCGGCCATCAGGTTGGCGTCGTTCTCGACGAGGATCGGCAGGTCGTAGCGGAGCCCCAGGTGCTCGGCGACGGGGAAGTTGTTCCAGCCCGGCATGCGCGACGGCGTGACCACCCGGCGCGTCGCCGGGTCCACCGGGCCGGGGATGCCGGTGCCCACCCCGCGTAACGGCACGTCATCGGCCACATGTACGGCCAGCAACTCGTCGAAGGCGTCCGACAGGAGGTCGAGCGTGGCCTCCGGGCCCCGGGCGATCTCGCAGGGGCGTTCCTCGATCACGAGCGGGGTGCCGCTGAGGTCGAGCAGCCCGAGCCGGGCATGGTGCGCGCCGAGGTCGGCGACCGCCAGCACCCCCGCCGACGGCGACAGGCGCAGCCGCCTGGGCCGCCGCCCGCCCCGCGACGTGCCCGAGCCCTCCTCGCCGAGCAGGCCCAGCGCGATCAGCTCCTCGACCCGGAGCGACACGCTGGAGGCGGCCAGGCCCGATAAGCGGGCGAGGTCGGCCCGGGATTCGGCCTGGCCGGTGGCCACGAGCCGCAGCAGGTCCCCCTGTGCCCCGCTCACGGGCAGCCGCTGATCCATGTGAGAGGAATACCATGTCCAGACTTCCTGCGACAACGTATTGACTTAGTACGAAATCTCCCACTACGTTCCGCTTCATCTTCGATTTCGAAGGAAGTGGATGCTCATGAAGAGACTGGTCGCTGCCGTCGCCGTTTCCCTGTTAGGCCTGGCGGCCTGCGGCGAGACGAGCAGCCCCGCCGTACCCGGAGCCGTACCCGAACAGGCCAAGGCGCAGGACGACGTGCTCGCGCAGGCACCTGTCGCGGCCGCCGCGGACATCCTGCCCGGCTCCACCATGGAGAAGATCAAGCAGCGCGGCGAGCTGATCGTCGGCGGCTCGCTGGACGCGCCGCTGCTCTCCCAGCAGAACCCGGCCACCGGCCAGGTCGAGGGCTTCGACGCCGATCTGGGCAAGGCGCTGGCGAAGTACATCATCGGCCAGCCCAAAGTGAAGATCGTCAACTCCGCCTCGGAGACCCGCGAGGCGCTGCTCGCCAACGGCACCGTGGACGTCGTCTTCCAGACGTACACGATCACGCCGGAACGGGCGAAGCAGGTCGCGTTCGCCGGGCCCTACTACACCTCCGGTCTGACGATCGCGGTGAAGAAGGGCGCGACGGGCATCGCCAAGCCCGAGGACCTGAACGGCAAGAAGGTCCTCGCGGGTGCGAACACGCCGGCCATCCCGGCGATCAAGAAGTTCGCGCCGCAGGCCGAGATCATCACGTTCGGCAGCGACCCGGAATGCCTTCAGGCGCTCAAGCAGGACCGCGGCGTCGCCTACGTCCAGGACGAGACGCTGCTGATCGCCGACGCCAAGAAGGACCCGTCGATCCAGATCGTCACCAAGCCCTTCACCGTCGACCCGTACGGCATCGGGCTCAAGCACGGTGACGACCAGTTCAAGACCTTCACCAATGCCTGGCTGAAGAAGATGCAGGACGCCGGGGCCTGGCAGAAGATCTGGAAGAACTCCATCGGCACCGTCGTCGTGGGTGATGCTCCGCAGCCGCCCCAGATCGGTTCCGTGCCGGGGTCCTGATGTCCGTCCTCCTCGACCACCTGCCCGAGCTGTGGCAGGGACTGCTCGTGACGTTCCAGCTCACCGCCGCGTCGTTCCTCGGCGCGGCGGTGCTGGGCGTCCTGGTCACCGCCCTGCGGGTGAGCCCGGTACGGGTGCTGCGCGCCCTCGGCACCGCCTACGTGGAGACCTTCCAGAACCTGCCGCTGCTGGTCCTGCTCGTCCTGGCGTTCTTCGGCCTGCCGGAGATCGGTATCCAGGCCGATCTGCGGGTGACGGCCATCGCGGTGATCGCCGTGTACGAGGCCGCCTACATCGGCGAGGCGCTGCGGTCCGGCGTGAACTCGGTGGCCAAGGGGCAGGGCGAGGCGGCCCGCGCGATCGGGCTGACGTTCGCCCAGTCGCTGCGGCACGTCATCCTGCCGCAGGCGCTGCGTACGGTGGTGCAGCCGATCGGCAACATCTTCATCGCGCTCACCATGAACACCGCGCTCGCGGCGGCCGTCGGTGTCGTCGACCTGACCGCGGCGGCGAACCGGGTGAACCTCCTCGAAGCCCAGCCCATCCCGATCTTCGTCGGCGCGGGCGCGGCGTACGCGCTGATCGCCGCCTGCGCCGGCTTCGTGACCGGGCGGCTCGAACGACGACTGGTGATCCTGCGATGAGTACCGCCCTGTTCGACGAGCCGGGCCCCCGGGCGCGGCGGCGCATCCGGATCGCGACCGTCGTCGGCACCCTCGCCGCCCTGGCGCTGCTCGCGCTGGCCGTCCGGCAGTTCGCCGCCAACGGACAGCTGGACGCCGCGCGCTGGCAGCCGTACGCCACCTGGCCCATGTGGCGATATCTCCTGACAGGGCTGCGGTCCACCGCGCTGGCCGCGGTCGTCTCGGCCGCGCTGGCGATGGCGCTCGGGCTGGTGCTGGCCCTGGGCCGGCTGTCGCGCCACCGGTTCCTGCGCGTCCCCGCCGCTGTCTACGTCGAGGTGGTCAGGACCATCCCGGCCCTGCTGCTGGTGTACGTGGTGCTGTTCGCGCTGCCGAAGTACGGGCTGGACCTGCCGCTGTTCTGGAAGCTCGTGGTGCCGCTGTCGGTGTCGAACGCGGCGGCGTTCGCCGAGATCTTCCGCGCCGGGATCCGCTCCATCGAGCGCGGCCAGGGCGAGGCGGGCCTGGCGATCGGCCTCACCCACGGGCAGGCCATGCGCCTGATCGTGCTGCCGCAGGCCGCCCGCCGGGTGTTGCCCTCGATCGTCAGCCAGTCGGTGGGGCTGCTCAAGGACACGGCACTCGGATATGTCGTCAGCTACGCCGAGCTGCTCTACAGCGGCAAGGTCCTGGCCGCGTACAACGGGTACCTCATCCAGACCTACCTCGTCGTCGCGCTGGTCTACCTGGTGGTCAACGCGTCGCTGTCCAAACTGGCCCGTACGCTGGAGGCCCGCCGGCGCGCGGCCCCCGGCATCCCCCGAAGGAGTTTCACCCGTGCCTGAACTCGCCCTCCTCGCCGAGGTCGTGCGCTCCGGGTTCGTCGAGAGCGTCCACTACGGCAGCGCCGTCGGCCTCGACCCGTCGGGCCGGCCCGAGGTCGCGCTCGGCCGGGTGGACGCGCCGGTGCTGCCCCGCTCGTCGGGCAAGCCGTTCCAGGCGCTCGCCTGCCTGGTCGCGGGCGCCGCCCTGAGCGGACCGAGCCTGGCGATCGCCGCGGGCAGCCACACGGGGGAGGACTTCCACGTACGGCTGGTCGGCGAGCTGCTGGCCGACTACGGCCTGGACTTCGGGGCGCTCGGCTGCCCGGCGAGCTGGCCGGAGGACGAGGCCACCCTGCACGCGCTGATCAGGCAGGGCCAGGGCGTCTCCCGCGAGCGGATGAACTGCTCGGGCAAGCACGCCGCGATGCTGGCCGCCGCCGTGGCCAACGAGTGGGACGTGGACTCCTACCTGGCCGCCGAGCACCCGGTGCAGCGCAAGGTGCGCTCGATCACCGAGGACCTGGCGGGGGAGAAGGTCGCCCACGTGGCCGTGGACGGCTGCGGGGCGCCGGTGTTCGGGCTCTCGCTGACCGGCCTGGCGCGCGCCGTGCAGGCGCTCGTGCTCGCCGCGCCGGGCAGCGCGCCCCGCCAGGTCGCCGACGCGATGCGCGAGCACCCCGAGTACGTCGGCGGGACCGGCCACCAGAACACCGAGCTCATGCGCGCCCTGCCCGGCTCCCTGGCCAAGGGCGGCGCGGAAGGGGTGCTGGTCGTGGCGACGGACTCCGGGCACTCGGTCGCGGTCAAGGTCATCGACGGCAGTCCGCGCGCCACCACGGTCATCGCTCTGTCCGTGCTCCGCGAGATGGGCTGCGAGGTGTCCTCGGCCGCCGCGTTCGAGAGCGTGGCCGTGCTCGGCGGTGGCGCGCCGGTCGGCCGGATCGTCACGCCGAGCCGCAACCCTCGGTAAGGGTCTTGGTGGGGTCGCTCTCTTTCGGCTTCTTGGGAGCCTTCGATGGGGACTTCGACGGCGACGGCGATGAAGAGGGCGCCGCGGAGGCCGTGGCCGCCACGGGACGGCTGGCCGCGGAGTCGCGGATGGCCTTGTCGGTGATGGTGCGGATCTTCTCCCAGTCGGGGTAGGCGGTGCTGATCAGCGGCGGTACGAACTGGATGCTCGTCACCTTGGCGTTCTTGACCGTCAGCGCCAGCGGCACCAGGTGCTTGAGCATCGGCCGCGGGATGTCGGTCTTGATCAGCTCCTTGGTGGCGAACGCGATCTTGTTGAACCGGGTCAGCACCGTCGCCGGATCGGCCTGGTCGAGCAGCGCCCCGATCACGCAGCGCTGACGGCGCATCCGGGTGAAGTCATCGCTGAAGGTGCGCGAGCGGGCGTACCACATCGCGTCGGCGCCCTTGAGCTTGCGCGTGCCCGCCTTGACCAGGCCCTCGTTGTACTTGCCGAACACCACGTCCTGCTCGACCGTGATCCGGACCCCGCCGATCGCGTCGATCAGCCGGGCGAACCCCCACATGTTGACCAGCGCGTACCAGTCGACCTTGAGCCCGAGCGTGTAGCCGATCGTGTCCATCAGCACCCGGGGGCCCTGGTGCTGCTTGCCGCCGAAGATCTCCGGATGCGCGTCGGCGTACTCCCAGACGCTGTTGAGCAGGTCGCTGCGGCCACCGCCCGGATCGGGCGGCAGCCGGAAGCCGTTCGGGAAGTGCTGGGCCATCGGCGTGCCCGGCCGGAACCGGACGTTCTCCAGGTTGCGCGGCAGGCTGACCAGCACGGTGTTGCCGGTCTTCACGTCGATGGTGGCCAGGTTCATGCTGTCGGTGCGCACGCCGATCCGGTTGTCGTCGGCGTCGCCGCCGAGCAGCAGGATGTTCACCCTGGTGCGGCCCGCCCACGGGTCCTCGGGGCGGACCTTCTCCCCGGCCTGCGGGTCGGGGCCGCCGTCGTCGCTGCCGTCGTTCACGAAGATGTCATTGAGAGCTTGCCGATACGTCCAGACGAAGTTCGCGCCCACCCCGAACGGCAGCACGACCACGACGGCGAGCAGTCCCGCGAAGGTGCCCGCCAGAATCTGCCCGCTCTGCGGCAGGCTGCCAGGCCGCAGCACGATGAACGAGTGGACGATCAGGGCGAACCATGCCACCCCGAGCACGACGGCGCCGGCGGCCACTCCCGTCAGCCAGCTGTTCTGCTGCAACTCGCCCAGCAGGTTGTCGGTGCTCAGCCGGACGGCGAGCAACGCGAGCAGGCCGGCCGCGTAACAGCCGAGGAGTGTCAGCCCCGTCTTACGCCATCCGGCGCGCAGATGCGCCGCTCCCGGTGCGATCACGGCGAGCGCCAGCCAGCCGAGAACCGCCCACGCCCGCACCGGTTTCATTGCCTGCCTCACGCCATCCCCGTTTCCCCGCGAACTTCACCGTAGGCCGAGTCGAGGCGGCAGCCTATGGACAGAATACGAAATATGTCTCGAGGGGAGAGTGAACATTAGTCGCCGAATAAGATTCGGCACATGTCCTTCTCCCAGATCGAGTACGGCGTGACGGACCGGATCGCCACGATCACATTGAAGCGTCCCGAACGGCTCAACGCGTTCACCTTTACGATGCGCGGAGAGTTGGTAAAGGCTTTTGACCTCGCGGATGACGATGACGAGGTACGCGCCGTCGTGGTCACCGGCGCGGGCCGGGCCTTCTGCGCCGGGGCCGATCTGAGCGGCGGCGGCGACACCTTCAGTCACCGGGAGCCCAGCGAGTTGGTGGATGGTTCACCGCGTGATGGTGGTGGCACGGTCGCGCTGCGCATCGCCCGGTCGCTCAAGCCGGTCATCGGCGCCATCAACGGCCCCGCCGTGGGCGTGGGCGTCACGATGACGCTGCCGATGGACATCAGGCTCGCCGCCGACACCGCCAAGTTCGGCTTCGTCTTCGCCCGCAGGGGGATCGTCACCGAGGCCGCGTCGAGCTGGTTCCTGCCCAGGCTCGTCGGCATCGCGCAGGCCATGGAGTGGGCCGCCACCGGCCGGGTGTTCCCCGCCTCCGAGGCGCTGGCGGGAGGTCTGGTGTCCCGCGTGCTGCCCGCCGAAGAACTGCTGCCCGCCGCCTACGCGCTCGGCCGGGAGATCGCCGGCAACACCTCCGCCGTGTCGGTCGCCGCGATCCGCCGGCTGATGTGGTCGGGGCTGTCGGCGGCGTCGCCGTGGGAGGCGCACGCCGCCGACTCCCGGCTGATGGCCGAGCTCGGGTCCGCGCCCGACACCGTGGAGGGCGTGACGGCGTTCCTGGAGAAACGGCCGGCCGAGTTCCCGATGAAGATCAGCGAGGACCTGCCGGACGGTGTGCCGACTTGGCCGGTAAATCCTTATGGTGGCTAACATGTACGACACCACCGTTCTGACCATGCCGCCCGACTTCGAAGGCGACGTCGTGGCGACGCTGATCTCCAGACGAGCCGGTTCCCGCAGGGCGGTGCTCTACCTCCACGGCTTCACCGACTACTTCTTCCAGGACCACCTCGCCGACCACTACGTCGGCCGCGGCGTCGACTTCTTCGCCCTCGACCTGCGCAAGTACGGCAGATCGCTGCTGCCGCACCAGACCAGGGGCCTGGTCAGGAGCGTCACCGAGTACTTCCCCGAGATCGACGAGGCCGTCCGCGTCATCAGGCAGGACCACGACGAGCTGACGATCAACGCGCACTCGACCGGCGGCCTGGTCGCCTCCCTGTGGGCCGACCGCGTCCGCGGCCGGGGCCTGGTGCAGGGGCTCGTGCTCAACAGCCCGTTCTTCGACCTGAACGTGCCCGCGCCGCTCCGTCTGGCCGCCGACCTGCTCAGGACGCCGCTGTCGTACTCCAGCCGGGCGCTGCCGCTGGGCGTCAGCGTCGCGTACGGCCAGAGCCTGCACCGCACCGAACAGGGCGAATGGGACTACGACCTGGAGCTCAAGCCACTCGGCGGCTTCTCCGTGCACGCCACCTGGCTGGCCGCCATCCGCAGGGCGCAGCGGCGGCTGCACGCCGGGCTGGCCGTGGACGTGCCGGTGCTCGTGCTCGCCTCGGCCACGGGGCTACGGATCCGCGACTTCGTCCCCGAAGCCCGCTCGGCGGACACCGTACTCGATCCCCGCCACATCGCCCGCTGGGCCACCTCCGTCGGCCCGCACGTCACCTGCGTCCGCATCCCCGACGGGATGCACGACCTGGTGCTGTCGGCCGAGCCGGTGCGCAAGCAGGTCTTCGCCGAGATCGACCGGTGGCTGACCGCGTTCGTCTACCAGGATCATCACCAGGGGAAGGCGAACAACCCGTAATAGGCCGCGGCCACCAGCAGCAGCCCCGTGCCGCCGAGGACGCCCGCGATCGCCACGTGCTGCCAGCGGCTCGGCCGCATGCCCTCACGCAGCCCCGCCACGACCGCCGCGACCGCCGTGACCTCCTGCACCAGCATGAGTACGGCCAGCAGGCGCACCACCAGCCAGCCGGCCAGCACGGCGGGCCAGGCCCCCGCCTGGTTCACCGAGAACAGCACCAGCACCGTGATGAACGCCACCACCGAGGCCAGCAGCCCCAGCCCGGTCCACGCCATCCGGCGCAGCCGGCGCCTGATCGGCGGCCAGAGCCGGGCGTTCGTGTCGGCCGGAGTCTGCCGGCGGCCGCGCAGGCGCACGACCATCGCGGCGACCGGACCGGCCACGTAGCCGACGGCGGCCAGGCAGATCGTCAGCCCCAGCATAGTGCCGCCCGCGTACCACGGAGCGGCCGGGATGTCGCTGGCCTCGAAGCGCTGCACCGGCGTCGCGCCCGCCACGTGCACGGCGGGCCGCGCCGTGCCGGGCAGGCCGAGGATCCAGTTCGCCAGCGTCTCCAGGTAGCCGTGCGCGAACGGGCCGCCGTTGATCCGCATGGCGTGGTCGGCCTTGTCCATGAAGCGGACCGTGTACTGGTCGTTGCCCGCCACCTTGAGCGAGGTGATCAGGGACTGGCTGGACTCCACGAACGGGATGGACGGGTCCATCGTCCCGTAGAACGCCAGCACCGGCTGCCTGATCTGGCGCAGCGCCGGCCTCGCGTCATAGCGCAGGAAGTCGAAGCCCACCCCGCCCATCGCCCTGGTCAGCAGGTCGCGTACGCCGATCGGCGCGTGCAGGCGCTGCAACTGCTCGTTCAGCGCCCAGGCCACCTGCCGCAGCGGGGACACGTTCGGCGACGACACCAGCACCGTGAACCCCACGTCGAGGCTCTTGGCCGCCGCGATGGGCACCACCCAGCCGCCCTCGCTGACCCCCCACAGCCCGGTGCGCAGGGGGTCCACGTCCGGACGCGTACGCAGGTACTCCACCATGCGCAGCGCGTCGTCCGCGAGCAGCCCGAAGTCCCGGTCGCGGAAGTTGTAGCCGACCGTCCGCTTGTCGAACGCCAGCGTCACCACGCCCGCCTTGGCCAGGAACTCCGCCTGCGGCGTGAACTCGGTCCGCGAGCCGTTGCCCGACCCCGACACGAACACCATCGCCGGATGCCGTCCCGGCGTCGTCGGCGCGCGGACCGTTCCGAACAGCGTCTGACCCTCGGCCGGGACCGAGATCTCCTGACGCCGTATGGGATCGACCGCGGCCACGGGCCGCAGCTCGATCGCGGGCTGCGGCGGAAGTGCCTGCATCGTATGATCCGCCTGGAGCGGCGGAGGGTTGAACGCGGGTGGCAGAACGTAGCCGACCGACGCAAGGGCCACCAGGACCAAACCGGCGGCGACGCTCAAGGTGCCACGGCCAGTGCGCATCGGCCTCCCCATGTGGGTGATTTGCCCGCTGATCTTTCAGCCTACTCCCGTGTTCTGTGACCCAGGGGACCACATTTGTCGGTGGGAACTGTTAGCTTCCTGCGAATGCGGATCCTGCACACCTCCGACTGGCACCTGGGGCGATCGTTCCATCGCGAGAGTCTGCTCGAAGGCCAGGCCGCGTTCATCGATCACCTGATCGAGACGGTGCGCGCCGAGCGGGTCGACGTGGTGGTGGTGTCGGGCGACGTCTACGACCGCGCCCTGCCGCCGGTCGACGCGGTCGCGCTGTGCGGCGACGCGCTGCGCCGCCTGATGGGCACCGGCGCCCGCACCGTGCTCATCAGCGGCAACCACGACTCGGCGCGGCGGCTCGGGTTCGGCGCCGACCTGATCGACGCCGCCGGAGTCCACCTGCGCACCGACCCGTCCCGCGCCTGGGAGCCGATCGTCGTGGACGACGTCGCCTTCTACGGCATCCCCTACCTGGAGCCCGAGCTGGTCCGCGGCCCGTGGGAGCTGCCCGACCGCAGTCACACCGCCGCGCTGTCCCACGCCATGGCGCACGTACGAGCCGACGCCGCACGACACCGCCGATCCGTCGTCCTGGCCCACGCCTTCGTCACCGGGGGAGAGGCCAGCGACAGCGAGCGCGACATCAGCGTGGGCGGGGTGGCGCACGTGCCGCTGTCGGCGTTCGACGGGGTCGACTACGTCGCGCTCGGCCACCTGCACGGCCGCCAGCGGATGTCGGAGACGGTCCGCTACTCCGGCTCGCCCCTGGCCTACTCCTTCTCGGAGGTCAACCAGAAGAAGGGGTCGTGGCTGGTCACGCTCGGCTCCGCCACCGTTGACTTCGTACCCGCGCCCGTGCCCCGTCCGGTCGGCCGCCTGCGCGGCCTGCTGGAGGATCTCCTGACGTTTCCGGAATATGCCGCCTTGGAAGACCACTGGCTCCAGGTCATCCTGACCGACCCGATCCGCCCCAAATCCGCCATGGACCGGCTGCGCGCCCGCTTCCCCCACACCCTGGCCCTCTCCTTCGAGCCCGCAGGCGGCGCTCCCGCCGCCCAGCCCGCACGGCTCAGCGGGCGGCCCGAGGCGGACGTGGCGCTCGATTTCGTCCGGGAGGTACGCGGCGAGCCTGCCGCACCTGACGAGGAAGACCTGCTAAGACAGGCGATCGAGGCATCCCGGGTGAAGGAGACGATGGCGTAGATGCGGCCGCACCGGCTCTCGCTCACGGCCTTCGGGTCCTTCCCCGGTTCGGAGACGGTCGACTTCGACGCGCTGACCGAGGCGGGCCTCTTCCTCGTCCACGGACCCACGGGCGCGGGCAAGACCACGATCCTCGACGCCCTCTGCTTCGCCCTCTACGGCCAGGTCCCGGGCCAGCGCAACAGCGCCCGCGCGCTGCGCTGCGACCACGCTCCGCCGTCCGTGGGGCCCTCGGTCGCGCTCGAGGTGTCGGTGCGCGGCCGTTTACTGCGCATCCAGCGTTCTCCGGTGTGGCAGCGGCCCAAGCTGCGCGGGGCCGGATTCACCGAGGAGAAGGCCAAGGTCATCGTCGAGGAGCGGGTCGGCTCCTCCTGGCACGGCCTGACGACCCGCTCCGACGAGGCGGGGGACCTGGTGGGCGGGCTGCTCGGTATGAACGCCGACCAGTTCTGCCAGGTCGCGATGCTGCCGCAGGGCGACTTCGCCAGGTTCCTGCGGGCGGATGGGGATGACCGGCGGCGGCTGCTGGAGCGGCTGTTCACCGTGAAGGTGTTCACCCAGACGGAGTCCTGGCTGGCCGATCACCGCAAGACGGCCTGGCGGGAGCAGCAGGAGCTGCGACAGCAGGTGGACTTCGCGATCCAGCGCCTGGAGGAGGCGGCGGGCGACCTCACACCGACCGCCATCACGACGCCGGACGCCACCGTCCCGCCCGGCTCCGACGCAGAGCCGCCCGACGTGGACACCGACCCGCTCGGGTGGGCCGGAGCGCTGCTCGCTGCCGCCCGCGCCGTCGTCGTCCGTACCACCGACCAACACGAGGCGGCGGGGCACGCGCTGCGTTCGGCGCGTTCCCGCTTCGAGCAGGCGACGTCGCTGGCCGACCGCCAGCGCCGCCACGCCGAGGCCCTGACACTGCGCCGCACCCTCGACGAGCGAGCCGAAGAACGCGCCGAGCTCCAGGCCATCCTCGACGACGCCGCCCGCGCGGACCGCGTACTCCCGCTCATCCGAGCCGCCCGCCAGCGCGCCGAAGCCGCCGCCAAGGCCCACGCCCTGGCCACCGACGCCGTCGCCCGCGCCCACCCCCTCCTGAGAACCCCCACCTCCACGCGTACGCCCGCAGCCGCCCCCACCCCCTCCAACGACGCGCCCGCCACCCCCTCTGCCCAGATCCCCGCCGCGCCCGCCGCGTACCGCGTTGATCGGCCGCTCGAAGGCCCGCCCGCCCACGCGCCCGCAGTCGCTTCCACCCCCACGCGAGCGGCCTACCCCGTTGACTGGCCACTCACCGATCCCTCCCACGCACCCTCAGACGAGGAGGGCATGTCCCACCGCGACGCTCCGGCGCCGCCTCGGGGGGCGAGTCTGGTCGGACGGGTCGAGCCCGAGCGGCTTCGCGCCATGGAGCGGGACCGGCAGGCGGAGATCGCCCGCCTGTCCGAGCTGCTCACTGAGGAGGCCAGACTGCTGGTGGTCCGACGGGACCTCCGGCGCGTCGAGGAGGAGCTGACCGGGCTGGTCGCCGAGGACGAGAGAGCCGCCACCCGCCTCGCCGCCCTGCCCGCGCTCGTCGAAGAGGCCGAACGGAAGCTGGCCCAGGCCCGGCTGGACGCCGCCAGAATCCCGGCGGCCGAGGCCGTACGGACCGCGGCGGCCGAGCTGATCGGCGTCGACCGGGAGCTGTCCAGGCTGGCCATGGAGCTCGAGGAGCTGACCCAGCGGGAGGCCGAGGTGGCCGCCGCCGACGCGGAGCTGCCCGCCCGGCTGGCCGACGTCAACACCCGCCTGTCCGAGGTACGAGCCGAGGCGGCCGCCATCCCCGCAGCCGCCGCGACCCTGGAAGCCGCCAGGGCCGTACGAGATGCCGCCCACCGCGGTGAGACCCTCGCCGCCGAGCTGGAATCGGCCGCCGCCGCGCACCAGTCCCTCGTGGACCGGGCGCAGGGCCTGCGCGAACACTGGCTGGACGTACGGCAGGCACGCATCGACGGCATGGCCGCCGAGCTGGCCCGCGACCTGTCCGACGGCAGCCCGTGCGCCGTGTGCGGCTCCGACCACCACCCCCACCCGGCCTCACCCGCCCCCAGCGCCCCCTCCGCCGACGACGAGCAGGCGGCGGAGAGCGCCCACGAAGCGGCCCTGTCCGAACGTGAGGCGGCCGAACGCGCACTCGCCTCCCTCGAATCCCGCCACACCGACGCCGTGTCAGCCGCCGGCGGCCTCGACCCCGGCACCGCGGAGTCCGCGACCCTCCAGGCACAGGAGCAACTGACCCGCCTGGAGTCGATCGCCGAACGCGAGCCCGCCCTGGCCGCTGAACTGGACCGCATCGAAACGGAACGCGACCGCGTCCGCGACCAGTCCCGCGACCTCGGCGAACTCCTCACGGCCCACCGCACCCACCGCACCCACTTCCAAGCCGAACGCACCCGCCTCGTCACCCGCCTGATCCAGAGCGGCCTCCTCGACACCCACGTCCCCACCACCGACACCGGCCGCCTGGGCACCGGCACCGGTCGCCCGGATACCGGCACCGGTCGCCTCGCCACTGACACCGTCGGCCTGGACGCCGGTCGCCCCGCCACTCACACCGGTCGCCCCGCCACTGACACCGGCCGACCCACGGGGTCCGCCCAGCCCGACTCCCAAGTCGACCTCCGGACAGAGGACGGGGCTGACGGCTCAGCGCAGGGTTGGACCGATCGGGGCGTGGCCTCTGGCGAGGTGGCCGACGGTGGTGGAGCGGAGGTCGGTCCTGAGTGGGCATTCGTCGTCCACCCCGACCCCCGAGCGGACGTCAGGGCGGAGGACGGATCCGATGCCTCGAGGAGCGAGCGGGGCGCGGTCTCTGCCTGGTCGGTTTCGGTCGGCGATGGCGAGGCCGAGGACGGGTCCGATGTCTCGGCGCAGGCCGGCGGAGGTGCCGCTTCTGAGGGGACGGTTCCCGGTGATGGCCGGGGAGCGGAGATCGGTCCCGAGTTGGCGCCGGTCGTGTTGGCGGCGGCCGAGGAAGAGTTGAGGAGGCTTCGGGCGTCGGCCGGGTTGGAGGCCGGGCTGGCGCGGGAGGCCGCCGGGCTCAGCCAGGAGCGGGTGGCGCTGGAGGAGCGAGTCCGCCGCGTGAGCGCCCGCCTGGCGGCCGGCCGTACCAGACACGAGGAGCTCAGCGGCGACGCCAGCCGCCTGACCGCGCGGCTCGACAGCGCGCGCGGCGACGACTCGACGCTCACAGCCCGCCTGTCCAGGCTGAACGACGAGGCCGAGCTGCTGCGTGAGGCCCTCGAAGCCACGCAGGCGGCTGTCGCCGCCGAGGCCGAGCGGGTCAGGGCGGTGGAGGCGGCCGGGCGGGCGGCTCTGGAGGCGGGGTTCGACGACGTCGCCGACGTGGAGAGCGCCGCCAGGACCGAGTACGAGCGGGACGGCAAGGCGGAGTTGCTGCGGCGGCTCGACGCGCAGCACGCGGCCGTGACCAGCACTCTGGCCGATCCCGAACTGGTCGCCGCCGCACAGCAGGAGGCACCCGATCTGACCGCCGCCGAGGCGGCACGCGATGCGGCCGAGCGGGCGCACACAGCACTGGCCTCGGCCCGCGACCAGGCCACACAGCGTGAACGGCGGGTGGCGGAGCTGGGGGCGGAGCTGGCAGAGTGCATCGACCGGTGGCAGCCCGCCGCCGACCGGCACCGGCTGGCCGAGCGGCTGGCGGCGCTGGCCAGCGGCACCTCGAGCGACAACCAGTGGAGCATGAGCCTGTCGTCGTTCGTGCTCGGCGAACGGCTCCGGCAGGTGGTCGACGCCGCCAACGAGCGCCTCGACCACATGTCGGCCAGACGCTACCTGCTCCGGCACGACCTGCGGAAGACGGCCGGGGCCAGAGGGCGTTCCGGGGGCGGGCTGGGGTTGCGGGTGGCGGACGGGTGGACGGGCGTCGATCGCGATCCGGCCACGCTGTCGGGCGGGGAGAGCTTCATCACGTCCCTGGCCCTCGCGCTCGGCCTGGCCGATGTCGTCACCGCCGAAGCTGGCGGGGCGGAGATCGGCACGCTCTTCGTGGACGAGGGCTTCGGCACGCTCGACGAGGACACGCTCGACGGCGTACTGGACATCCTCGACGGGCTGCGTGACGGAGGCCGGGCGGTCGGCATCATCAGCCACGTCGCCGAGCTCCGCTCCCGGGTCCCAGCCCAGCTCAGGGTCTCCAAGACGCGCACCGGATCCACCCTGTCGGCGGTCGGCGTGGGCTGACGATCTCCTGCTCCGCATGGCGTGCGAGAGGGTCGGCGTAGGCTGACGATCTCCCGCTCCCCGCAAGGCGCGGTACTCTCGGGCGTGTCAGAAATCACTTCCGCACCACCACCGTTACCGGTGCTCACCCGGGTGCTGATCGGCCCCCCGGGATGGGTGCTGCATTCACTGGTCGCGCTGGCCGGGCTGATCATACTGAGCAATTACAGTCTGCCTGGCGGCGGCGACTTCATCCGCTTGCTGCTGGCGCTCTCGATCGCGCTCGGGACCACCATCGTGTGGACCGCCCGTTTCGGGGTGGGTCTGCTGCGTTCGGACGGCCGTCCCAGGTTGCGCGAGCGCTGGCTGCGCTGGGTGACCGCCCCGATCATGGGGGTGGCCGTGATCGGGCTGACGTACTTCGATGTGCCGTCCACTGCCCGGTTCGCGCTGTCCGAGTCGAGCCTGGAGGACTTCGCGCGCACGGTCGCCGCGCAGCCAGAGGACGCGGAGATCGGTGACACGTGGGTGGGCCTCTATCCGCTGACGGAGATCGAGCCGAACGAGGGCGGGGCGCGGTTCCTGGTGAGTGGCACCGGTTTCCTGGACCACTACGGGTTCGCCTGGAGCCCGAAGGGGCCGCCGCCAGAAGAGAGCCACACGAGATACACGCACATGGACGGCCCCTGGTACCTGTGGGTGAGTAGATTTTGAGAGTGCCCGGTAAGCCGTCCCTGTGGATCTTCGTGGCCGTCGCGCAGTTGGTCCCCGCCTACTTCATCTCAGGTGACTTCGTCCTGCGGTTGGTGCCGGTCGTCGCGCTGGTCGCCGTGGTCGCCGCCGTTATCCGGGCCTACCAGGACGCGGCCCTGATCCAGGCCGCGGAAGATCGGACCGGGGCCGCGGAAGACTGACGGCGCGGTGTCTCAGCGGGGAATCGGCAGCACGCGGTCGGGGCGATCCTGCCGGTACGCCTCGCCATCCGGATAGATACGCCACGAGTCGCCCGACGCCAGCAGTATCGGGCTCGTCCATGCCTCGGTCGGCCGGGGAAGCTCCATGCGCCGGACCCGTTCCGATGCGTCCCAGATCAGCAGTCCGCGTACGTTACCGAGCAGATTGATCTTGGTCGGATCGTACAGCGGATGGTCCCACAGGCCGCCGACCTCGGCATGGACGAAGCGGTCGTCCAGCCATTCGGCGAACTGCTCGCACAGGGGACCCAAGTCCGGGTCACACGGCACCGGCACCGGCTCGCCGTCGACCCAGAGCAGCGCGCCGATCCAGTTCGGTCCCTGAAGCAACAGGGCCTGATGCCGGAGGTCGGGGGAGAAAACCAGACGGATCGTGCTCTTGCCCGTCTCGTCGAGGTAGTTGAACGCACACCGCTCGTCCGAGAACTCGAAGCCGAGCTCCCGATAGTCGGCAAGTGTCATCCCGGCCGGTACCGTGGGGTACGGCTGCGTCCATCCGTCCCGGCCGCGCGCCGCGATGCGCCCGGCCTCGCCCATCCACGCCCACATCGACAGGGCCCGCGCCGGATCGTCGCCCAAGGACCTTGTGGTGAAGCGATGCTCCAGCCAGTGCGCCAGGGACGCGCGCTTGACGGCGCCGTCGAGATCGACCGGCATCGGCGCCCGGCGGCCGTCGATCCACAACAGCGTGCCGCGCGCTTCGAGCAGCACGGCCTGGTGCCGCGCGTCCGCGGAGAAGTAGACGCGGAACGTGACGCCCGCGCGGGAACGCCTCAGGTATCTGCCGTACGGCCGAAAGCCCGCGCCCACGCAGTCCTCGACGGTCAAGCCGGTCGGCGGGGCGGCGGGCTCCGCCACGGCACCGTGTCCGTGCCGTGTCGCGACGGGCCCGGCATCGTCCACCCATCGCCTCAGCGCCTCAGGACTCATCCCGGCCAGCCGCTGCTGTCACACTCCACATCCTGGTTGAAGCGCTCCCCACGGATGATTCCGGAGGATTCCAGCCGTCCCAACCTTGCGGCTACACACATGGTCGCGACGCTGTTGCTTGGCGGTTCACCTTCTGGCCCCGTCTGCGCGGGTTTCCACGCCCCAGCCCGTGATCCCGTTCTGGGTGACGCGGGATCCGCCCTCCCGGCGGCGGGTAGGAACTGCAGTGGCCTCACTCGCGAGCTTGGTTATCACTCACGTGTTCGACCATGACCGACTCTACCTGAGCGGGATGCGCTGCCGTAGCCTGTTCCCGCCCATACACGCTCGCGCCCTGGCGGGCACTCCCGCACCGGGCTTACCCCCATGCCTGAAGCCCAGGGGTCCGCGCCCGGCATTCATGATCGCTCCGACCCTGTGGGGCCAGTGGTTTGGTCGTTCCCGTTCCGTGCCTATATTTCGATCTATGCCGTCCTTTCTTACGCGCAAAACCCTCGGTGGCACGTGGGGCACCGTCCTGCTGCCGCTCCGCCCCGACGACTCCATCGACTTCGCCCGGCTGGCCGACGAGCTGGACCGGCTGGCCGCCGTGGGCCTGGACGGCGTGTACGCCCACGGCACGGCGGGAGAGTTCCACGCGCTGACCGACGAGGAATACCAGCAGGTCAACGAGCTGCTCGCGGAGCGTTGCGCCGGCCTGCCGTACCAGATAGGCGCCAGTCACATGAGCGTCACCACGTGCCTGCGGCGGGTGGAGCTCGCCCGCGAGTTCCGGCCCGGGGCCATCCAGGTGATCCTGCCTGACTGGGCGCCACCGTCGCCGGCCGAGGTGGTGACCTTCCTCGAGCGGGTCGCCGAGGTCGCCGACCCCGTGCCGCTGGTGCTGTACAACCCGCCGCACGCCAAGACCCGCCTCACGCCCGCCGACTTCGGCCTGCTGGCCGCCCGGATTCCCGCGCTGGTCGGGGTGAAGGTCGCGGGCGGCGACGCGGGGTGGTATCGCCAGATGCGGACCGAGGCGGCCGACCTGCCGGTGTTCGTGGCCGGGCACACCCTGGCCACCGGCATGGAACTGGGCGCGGCGGGGTCCTACTCCAACATCGCGGCGTTCAGCCCGACGGGCGCCATGGCCTGGCAGCACCTCATGCGCACCGACCCGGTGGCCGCGCGCGAGGTGGAACGCCGGATCGGCCTGTTCTTCGCTGAACACATCCAGCCACTCGCCGCCGAGGGCTACGCCAACCCGGCACTCGACAAGTTCCTGGCCTATGTCGGCGGCTGGGCGGACATAGGCACCCGGGTCCGCTGGCCCTACCGCTCGGTAGACGAGCACCACGCCGAACGACTTCGCCCGATCGCCAGGACCGCCCTGCCGGAGTTGTTCCCCGCGCCGTAGCGCCCCGGGGTGCCGTCGCCGATAGCCGTCGGGTATGACGGTTTCGACGAGCGAATGGACGCCCATATGCGAAAGTTTGCGGACTGGGGAAAAGCCTGATTCGTTCGCGGCCATTATGACGAAAGCATGCTGTTGAGGGAGTTGCAATCCGCTATCGATCAGCGGCTCTGCGCTGGCAGAACAGAAAGTTATTCCTGTTGTTTATGTCAATAACTACACGCTTAGGCGAGATGTAATAGTTGCTTGACTTGTATGGCGTGAGTACCGTCGCCCCTGCCATCCAGAAAAGGATGCTTCACCTGTCACCCGGACGGGAGCCGCTTCCCAACGATCCCCCGTCCGAGGGCACCATTCGATGCGCAAGGGAGCTTACCTGCCATGCCAATCAAATGCACCCTCTTAGGGGCGACCACGATCATCACGCTCGGAGCGCTGGGCGCCTCGCCCGCATACGCCGACGATCCACAGCCACTCCCCGGGAATCCCGATGTCGTAGTCGGCTACGACAACGAGACAGAGGTGTTCCGCGCCAAGGCCGGTCCAGTCGAGACGCGAGCGTGTCACCGGGGCGACCACCACTACGAGGTAACGAGCTACAGCAACAGTCACAAGGCGATCGGGGCGCGGCAGTCCAACCACAATGGCACGCCCAACGTCATCACTTCGACCTTTTCCGCGACCGTGAGCGGAACCGTATCCATGACCTGGAGCGCGAATGTCAGTGTGAAGGTGGACAGGCTCATCGCCGGCGCGGAGTTGGGCACCGGCGTCAACCTGAGCGCGAGCCTGACCGCCTCTCTGGGCAACAGCGTCTCGGTCTCCACTCAACCTCGCAAAACCGTAACCGCCACGTACGGCGTCTGGCGCAAGAAGACCATCGGCACGTACACGATCTGCGCCGTACGCATGCAGAGAGGGGTGAAGGCGTGGACTCCATGGAGGGTCGGCTGGTACGTCGTACAACATTGAGGTGGACATGAGAATCCGGCAGATGGCGCCCGTCACAGCGTCTCTCATCCTGGCCTGCACGGTGGCTTCCTGCACCTTCGAGCCTCCGACGGCCCGGTCATCGCAACGGGATGCCGCCTCGCCGGACAATCCATCCCAGACCGGTCCGTCTCAGACTGAAGCGAGTACCGGTTCGCTGCGGGTGCCGAGCATGGACGCAGGCACCAAGTCCCTGCTTGCTGCGGGGCCGGCCAAGGGATCTCGCCAAGTCGGCGTCATCCCCGGCGGTAAGGGGAGCGTCTGGGTGCTGTTCGACTGCCGGGGGGCGGGTAAGGCGGAGATCATCGTGGAGTCGGTGGTGAACATGCCGTTCACCTGTTTGGCGAAGTCGCTCACTCCCACCCTGAACAAGCTCGATCTCAAGTCCAAGAAGGCGCTGATGATCCGTGTTCAGGCCCCCGACTCGGTCGAATGGGCCTTGCGGGTCACACGGTGAGGCTTCAGGGCCGCCTCACGCGGCCCTGGGGCACTTGCCACTCCCGGTGCGCTTCAGACGAGTGTGGGGTCCGCCGGTATGTTGTCGCCGAACGGGGTCTCGGCCAAGGGCGCCGCGAGCTGGTGTTCGACGACTTCGGCCAGGTTGGTGTCCAGGTCTGGGCCGTAGAGCTCCTCGGCGAGGTCGAGGTGGCGGCGCATCGCTTCGCGGGCGCCGTCGGGGTCGCGGTCGAGGATGTGCTCCAGGATCACGGTGTGCAGGGGTTCGCCGGCGGCGCGGACCTCGCGGTCGCTGAGGCTGCGCAGCATCAGGCCGTAGGTGAGGTCCTGGATCGCGGTGAACATCATGTGGATGACCGGGTTGCCGGAGGCCCTGGCGATGGTCTCGTGGAAGGTGAGGTCGACGCGGGCCCTGGCGTGCAGGTTGCCCGGCTGGGCGAAGAGCTGGTGGATGCGGAGCAGGTCGGTGCGGTCTTGTTTGGTGGCGTTGGTCGCGGCCAGGCCGGCGGCCTCGGTCTCCAGCATGACGCGGGCGCGCATGAGCTGCCGGGCGGTGACGCCCGCCGCGCGGGCCGCGAGGTTCATCGGCCGCATCAGGTTCTCGGCAGTGTAGTGGCGGACGAAGCTGCCGCGTTTCGGCGAGACCTCGACGAGCCCGCGTTCCTGCAGGGCCTTGAGCGTCTCCCGGATGACGGGACGGCTGACGGCGAACTCGGTCGCCAGGTCGCGTTCGGACGGCAGCCGGACCCCGGGGGCCCAGCCTCCGGTCAGGATCCGGTTCTCGAGTACGGCGATGAGCGTACTCAGGTTCGTCGCCGACGCACGCCCAGCGGTCATGCCGACCACGGTAGCGGCTGGCCGTCGGCGGCGAGTTCGATGCCGTGCCAGCACGCCCGCCCATCCGGGCCGAAGAGGTGAAGATCGGTGAGCGGCACCTGGAAGGTCGCGTGCTCTCCGTCGCGCGGTCCGGTGCGGGGCGGGAGACGGGCGACGATGGGCCGTCCGGTGCTGTCGCGCAGGTGGAGGATGCTCTCGTTGCCGAGGTTCTCCCGGTACGACACGGTCGCCGCCAGCGGACAGGCGGGCGTCCCGTCGTCGACGCGGGCGTGGACCGACTCGGGCCGGAAGCCGATCCGCACCGACTCCGGGAGGTCCGCCGGCAGGCCCTTGCGCGGCAGCCGCCACTTCAGCTCGCCGCTGGTCAGCTCCACTTCGTCCTCGTACGGGTGCGCGGTGGCGTCGAGCAGGTTCATCCGGGGGCTGCCGAGGAACGTGGCGACGAACACGGTGGCCGGCCTCTCGTAGATCTCGCTCGGGGTGCCGATCTGCGCGAACTCGCCCTCGTTGAGCACCGCCACCCGGTCTCCCATGGTCATGGCCTCGACCTGGTCGTGCGTCACGTACAGGACCGTGCCCCGAGTACGGCGGTGGAACTCGATGAGCTCCGCGCGCATCTGCACCCGCAACGCGGCGTCCAGGTTGGACAGCGGTTCGTCCATCAGGTACGCGGCCGGCTCCCGGATCATGGCGCGGCCGAGCGCGACCCGCTGACGCTGACCGCCGGAGAGCTGCCCGGGCCGCTTCTTGAGCTGGTCGGTGAGCCCGAGGGCCTCGCCGGTGTCGGCGATCCGCTGCCGGATGACGTCCTTCGGCACGCGGTGGGCGCGCAGCCCGAACGCCAGGTTGCCTTCGACGCTCAGATGCGGATAAAGGGCGTAGTCCTGGAAGACCATCCCGATCCCGCGGTCGCCGGGGTGGGCGTGGGTGACGTCCCGCCCGCCCACCGTCACCCGGCCGGAGCTGACCGGCTCGATGCCGGCGACGATGCGCATCAGCGTGGACTTCCCGCACCCGGACGGACCGACGATCACCAGGAACTCCCCGTCCTGGACGTGCAGGTCGATGTCGGCGAACAGCACCTGCTGGCCGTAGCGCTTGGTGACCTGCTCGACGCGGATGCCGTCGGTCATCGTTTGACTCCTCCGAGAGTGAGGCCCGAGACGTAGTAACGCTGCAGGAAAGAGAACAGGACCAGCGGGGGCAGGATCGAGATGAGCGCCGCCGCGGTCTGCAGGTGGTAGACGATCCCGTGCTCACCCTCGAAGGACGACAGCGCGAGTGGCAGCGTCCACAGGTCCTGCTCGCTGGCCGCGATCAAGGGCCAGATCAGGTTGTCCCACTGCGCGAGGAACTGCAGCAGCAGGACGGTGAGCAGCGCCGGTCGCAGCAGCGGTACGGCGATGCGGAGGAAGATGCGCAGCTCACTGGCGCCGTCCACCCGCGCGGCGTGCAGCATCTGCACGGGGATGCCCAGCGCGAACTGCCGGACCAGGAAGACGCCGAGCGCGCTGGCGGCGAACGGCGCGATCAGGCCCTGATAGCTGTTGAGCCACCCGATCTCGCTGAGCATGACGAACACCGGGATCATGACGATCGCCGGGGTCAGGGACAGCGCGACGACCACCAGGTTGAGCAGCGCGGCCCGGCCGGGGAAGCGCAGCCGGGCCAGCGCGTACCCGGCGGCCGCCGAGATCGCCACGTCGAGCACGGAGACCGCCGACGCGATCAGGAGGCTGTTCATCAGGTAGCGCGGGAACCGGCCGTCGGTCATGATCTGGCCGATGTTGTCGAACAGCGCGAACCCGTGGAACCCGAGCCCGGACAGGTCGCCGTCGTCCGGCGCGGACGCGAGCACGACCATGGAGTAGAGCGGGAGCAGCATCAGCGCCACGAAGCCGATGAGGGCCACGGCGGTGAGTGACCGGCCGATTCTCATTCCTCGTCACTCCTGACCAACGTGAACTGGGTGAAGGCGAAGATCAGCAGCACCACCAGCAGGACGATCGCGATCGCGGACGCGTAGCCGAACCGGGAGTAGGAGAACGCGTTGTTGTACAGGTACAACGGCAGCACCTGGGTGGCGTTGACCGGCCCGCCCTTGGTGAGCAGGTAGGCGGGCACGAACGACTGCATGGCCCCGGTGACCGCCACCACGATCACGAAGGTGAAGGTGCGGCGCAGCAGCGGCACGGTGACCAGGAAGAAGGTACGCAGCGTGCGGGCGCCGTCGATGGCCGCGGCCTCGAAGACGTTGGCCGGCAGGGCCTGCAGCCCGGCGACGAAGATGATCACGTACAGGCCGACGTACTTCCAGATGACCATCACGAGCAGCGCCCAGATGGCGTAGTCGGAGTCGGTGAGCCACGGCCGGGCGCCGACCCCGGCCGCGCGGGCGAGCGCGTCGGCCAGACCGCCGGTCGAGTAGATCACCTGCCACAGTACGGTGGCGCCGACCAGCGGCATCACCGCGGGAATGAAGATCAGCCCGCGCAGCCAGGCCCGGAACCGTCCGGGTTTGGCCAGCGGCACGGCCACCACCAGAGCGATCACGATCGTCGGGCCCACGGCGAAGACCGTGTACAGCAGGGTCACCCCCGCGCTGCTCCAGAACTCGTCGCTCGTCACCATCTCGCGGTAGTTGTCGAGCCCGACCCATTGGGGGGTGCCGGAGAGGTCGTAGGAGGTGAAGCTCAGGTACAGGGCGGCGAGCGCGGGCAGTGCCCAGAAGAGCACGAAGTACACGATCGCCGGGGCGGCGAGGCCCGCGCCGGCGCGGGCCTCGACCGTGGTCATGGAGCGGGCTCTCACTTGAGAATCCGCCCCACCGCGTCGTCGAACGCGGTCGCGGCCGTTCTGGCGTCCTGCTTCTTGTGGATCACCGATTCGAGCGAGTCGAGCAGCGCCTTGATCGTCTCGGTCCACTGCGGCAGCACCGGGCCGAAATCGGTGTACGGGATCTGCTCCTCAAGCTGCTGGCTGGCCTTGTCGCTCGCGCTGGGCAGCTTCTGCCAGCCGGCCGTCGGGGTGACCAGGCCGGTGGCGGACAGCTGCTGGTTCACGTTGTCGCCCTCGGTGAGCCAGTTGATGAAATGCCAGGCGGTGTACGGATTTTTCGCCTTCTTGGCTACCATCCAGCCCCAGGAGTAGCCGGCGGCCACCTTCTCCTTGCCCGCCCAGCTGGGCACGATGGCGCTGTCGAAGGTCTTGCCCAGCTTGGCCTCGGGGTTGATGGCCGGGATGAGGCTCGAGGTGAACCGGCCGGACATCAGCATGGCCGAGGTGCCCTTGGCGAACAGGCCGAACGCGCCGACCGGATCGCTCAGCTTGGGATTGCCGAGGCTGCCGTAGTATTCGAGCGCCTTGATGCCCTCCGGCGTGTTCAGCGTGCCGCGCCGGGAGCTCTCGTCGATGATCTGGCCGCCCAGTCCGCGGATCAGCGGGATGAAGTTCAGCATCGCCCAGATGTTGTCGGCGAGCTGCCACTGGAGCCCCACCTTGGAGGCGTCCGCGTTGGTGAGCTTCTGGCTGTACTCGGCGATCTGCTCCCAGGTGGTGGGGGGCTTGTCGGGGTCGAGCCCGGCCTGCTCGAAGCGGTCGCGGCGGTACCACAGGTGGACCGAGTTGAAGTCGATCGGCGTGCCGTAGACCTGGTTCTCGTAGGTCAGCGCGGCGAACGCGTTGGCCTCGAACCTGCTCTTGAGCTGGTCGAGGGAGCCGGCGCCGAAGTCCGCCGGCGCCAACGGCGCGAGCTGCCCCTTCGACGCCCGCTCGGCGAGCGTCCAGGCGCCGACCTTGATCAGGTCGGGCGGTGCGCCCGTGGTGAACGCCGTGGAGAGCTTGGTGTCGAGGTTGGCGATGGGGACGTACAGCGGCTTGATCGACACCTTCGGGTACTTCTTCTGGTATTCGGCGATCTTGGCGTTGAAGTACTTGGTGTTCGCGGGCTCTTCATGCATCCAGACGACGACCTGGCCCTGCGGCCCGGCCTTGCTGGAGCCGACCGGCTGGTCGGCGGACCCGCACCCGGTCAGGGTCAGTTGGCTCACTGCGCCACCGAGGGTGAGCAGGGCGGCGCCACGGAGCAGGTCTCGACGGGGGATGGCACTCATTGTGCGGTTCCTTCCACAACACAGGCCGTTCAGGGAACGGCGGTGAACTCGGTTACCCCCGCGTGGATGGCGTCGGTCATGCTCCGGTGCCAGGCCACGTCCTTCCACATGCCGATGAACTGCGGCCCGCAGAAGTTGCTGGTCGCCAGCGCCTCCCACCGGCCGGTGGCCAGCGCGGCACGTACCCCGACCTCGCACAGCTCCTTGATCCAGCCCCAGTCGCGGCCCGGCCCGTCCTTGTAGTTCACGATGGCCCAGCACTCGGTCGTCACCAGCGGCTTGCCGGCCGACCGCGACCACCCGGCGACGCGCTCGATGTGGGCGGTGAGGCCGTCGGCCCAACGCCGCGGGTCCGACCGGTAGAGGCGTTCGGCCGGGCCGGACAGCGCCTGGTAGGCGTGCGGGTCGAACTGGGAGTGCTCCAGGTCGTAGCCGATCTCGGTGTAGAAATCGGTGGCCTGCGGCGTCATCCAGACGTGCGGTTCGAGCAGGTCCAGCTCGGTGAGGTCCTCGCCGTCTGCGCCGGTGGTCTCGGTGGCGACGGACAGCGTGTAGCGGTAGCGCGGATGCGCCGCGCGCAGGGTGGCGATGGCCTCGCGCGTCCAGCCCCGCACCACCTCCTCGGCCCGCGACAGGATGACGGCGTCCGGGTCGTTCCCGTACAGGAACGGCGCCCACATCGGGATCGGCCACTCGTTGACCAGGTCGACGAAGTAGATCGCGTCGGCGAGACCCGCGTTCTCGATGGCCGACAGCGTGACGTCCCAGACGCGGGCCAGGTCGGCCGCGGTCCGGATCTGGGATCGGGTGTCGAGCTCGTCCCGGCGGAACCAGGAGGACAGCGCCACCCGCAGGCCCCGGGTCGCGCAGGCCTGGATGAACTCCAGCAGTTCGGGCAGCACGCGCACGGACACGGGCTCGGTCGCGCCCCACGCCTCGAAGTGCCAGACGGGCAGCAGGCGCCAGGTCCGCCGCGGATCGGCCGCCACCAGATGGGGGAAGGCGTCGATGCGCACCGCGTCGTAGCCGCGCTCGACGAGCTCGTCGAGGGCGCGGTCCCAGTCCTCGTAGCCGGCGCCGTCCCAGCGCCGTTCGAGCCAGGAGAAGTCCCACATGGTGATCGCCAGGGGTCTGTCGGTCAACGTCATAGCCTCAACATCCGTCCCGACTGTGGTCTTACCAGATTGCAAGAGCCTTGCTGGTAGAAGCATTACTGTCAAGAGTCAATTGTTTCTTGCGGATTACTGGTCTTACCAGATAACGTCCTGGAACCATGACTACCCGAGCGGCCGTGCGCGGACTGGAGACCATCCGCTGTTCGATTCAGCCCAACGTGCTGCTGGTGCGGCTGCACACCGACGACGGGCACGCCGGCCTCGGCGAGTCGTTCTTCGGTGCCGAGGCGGTCGAGGCGTACCTGCATGAGACCGTCGCCCCACTCCTGGTCGGCGCGCCGCTGCCCGGCCCGGAGCGGCTGCGCCGGCTGCTCACCGGCCATGTCGGCTTCCAGGGCAGCGGTGTGGAGACCCGCGGCAACGGCGCGGTCGACCTCGCCGTATGGGACCTGCTCGGCAAAATCTCGGGGCAGCCGGTGTCCACCCTGCTCGGCGGGCCGTACCAGGACAGCCTGCCCGTCTACAACACCTGCGCCGGCTCCGCGTACATCAAGAACGAGTCGCGCCAGGCCGTGTCCAACTGGGGGCTGGCGACGGCCTCGCCGTACGACGACCTCCAAGGCTTCCTGGAGCGGCCGGCGGAGCTGGCCAGGTCCCTGTGGGACGAGGGGTTCCGGGCGATGAAGGTGTGGCCGTTCGACCAGGCGGCCGAGCGCACCGGCGGCACCCGGCTGGACCGGGCGGAGCTGCGTACCGGTCTGCGGGTGCTCGACGAGATCAAGAACGCCGTGCCGGAGATGGAGGTCATGGTCGAGCTGCACGGGCTCTGGAGCCTGTACGCGGCCGTCGGCCTGATGCGGGAGCTGGAGAGGTTCGCCCCGTTCTGGGTTGAAGATCCGCTGCGGTCGGACAGCCACGACTCCTACGCGACGCTGCAGGCGGCGACGTCCGTGCCGCTGGCCACCGGCGAGACGCTGACCGGGCAACGCTCGTTCCGCGGGCTGCTGGAACGCTCGGCGATCCGGGTGGCGATCATCGACATGGGCTGGTCGGGCGGGCTCACGGAGGCACGCAAGATCGCCGCGCTCGCCGACTCGTACGACATCCCGTTCGCGCCGCACGACTGCACCGGGCCGATCTCCTTCGCGGCCTGCGTCCACCTCGCCCTGAGCCAGCCCAACACGCTGGTGCAGGAGAGCGTGCGGGCGTTCCAGCACACCTGGTACCAGGAGCTCGCGACCGGCCTGCCGCAGGTGGAGAACGGCACGGTGCGCCTGGACGGACGACCGGGACTGGGGGTGGAGCTCGTCCCCGGCCTCACCGAACGCGCCGACGTCACCACCCGGCTGTCCGGGAGCCGGTCGTGAGCCGGCCGCCGATGAGGGCGCTGCGCTGGTTCGGCCGCGGCGACGTGCGGCTGGTCGACACCGAGGTGCCCGTGCCGGGTCCGGGAGAGGTCCTGATCGCGGTCACGCTGTGCGGCGTGTGCGGCAGCGACAGCGAGGAGTACCGGTTCGGGCCGGTCGTGGTGCCGGTCGAACCGCACCCGCTGACCGGCCGGACCGCGCCACTCACCCTGGGGCACGAGGTCGTCGGCGTGGTGGCGGAGGCCGGTCCCGGCGTGGCCCTCGACCCCGGCACCCCGGTCGTGCCGGATGTCGTGCTCGGCTGCGGGCGGTGCTGGTGGTGCGCCCGCGGCGACTACCCACTGTGCGAACGTGGCGCGGCACTCGGGCTGCAGGCCGACGGCGGGCTGGCGGAGTACCTGGTGGCGCCCGCCGCTCGCTGCGTCCCCCTGCCCGACGGCATGCCCGCCGCCGTGGCCGTCTTCGCCGAGCCGGCGGCGGTCGCGGTCCGCGCGCTCGACAAGGCCGGTGACGTGTCCGGGGCAGTGGTCGCGGTGGTCGGCGCCGGGGCCGTCGGCCTGCTGGTCGCCCAGGTGGCCAGGTGCCGCGGCGCGGCGACGGTCGTCGCGGTCGACCCGGACCCGGGCCGCCGCGCGCTGGCCCGCTCCTGCGGCCTGGCCGGCGTGGCGCCCGGCTCCGCCCTCGATGCCGTACGCGAACTGACCGACGGTCGTGGCGCCGACGCGGTGGTGGAGTGCGCGGGGCCGGCGGCCGCGGTGGAGAGCGCGCTGTCGCTGTGCCGGCGCGGCGGGACCACGGTCCTGCTCGGCGTGTCACCGGAGCCGGCCGCCCTTCCCACGCTGGACGTGGTGCTCGGCGAGAAGCGGATCGTGGGCTCGGCCTCCCACCGGTGGGACACCGACCTGCGGGCCGCGGTCGCCCTGCTGCACGGCAGGCACGTCCGCGTCGACCAACTGCCCGTCCAGACCGTCCCGCTCTCGCAGGCCGTGGCGCGCGGCCTGGCCGACCCGCCGCGCGACATCGTGAAGACGATCGTCGACGTGGCCGCGTTCTGATTGGCTGAGCGAGTCTGAGGCATCCCGCTCATCGGCGGGACATACAGGGCTTGTCCGCGATCCTCACCATCGGACCGGCTTCCCCGACGCCGACTGGGCGGAGGCGATCTCCCCGCTGCTCAGCGTGGTGGCCCAGCCGGTCTACGAGCTGGGGGCGGAGGCGGGCCGCCTGCTCCTGGACCGCGTCCACGGCACCGACCGCCGCCCCGTGCATCGCCGCCTGCCCACCCGGTTCATCGAACGCGACTCGGCCGAGTCCGTCGGGACGGGCCCTTGAGCTCCTGAGACACGGCGGTGCCGCTTCCATCCTCCAGACCACCGGGTTAACCTGCTGACTGAACGTCCGGTAGGTAATTCATCGAGGAGGGACCCCGCGGTGACTCCGCTACGCAGCTACGTGTCCGGCCGGTGGCAGGTCCCGCCGGACGAGGGTGTGCCGTTGAAGGACGCCGTGACGGGCGAGGAGGTGGCCCGCGTCTCCGCGACCGGCGTCGACCGGGCGGCGGCGCTGGCGTACGGCCGCGGGGTGGGCGGTCCCGCGCTGCGGGAGCTGACCTTCCACCAGCGCGCCGCGCTGCTGAAGACGCTGGCGCTGCACCTGCGCGAGCACCGTGAGGAGCTGTACGCGCTGTCCGCCCACACCGGCGCCACGCTCGCCGACTCGCGCTTCGACGTGGACGGCGGCATCGGCGTGCTGTTCTCCTACGCGAGCAAGGCCAAGCGCGAGCTGCCCAACGACACCATCCTGGTCGAAGGCCCCGCCGAGCCGCTGAGCAAGGGCGGCACCTTCGTCGGGCAGCACATCTGCACGCCGCTGCCGGGCGTCGCGGTGCAGATCAACGCCTTCAACTTCCCCGTCTGGGGGCCGCTGGAGAAGCTCGCGCCCGCGTTCGTGGCCGGGATGCCCAGCCTGATCAAACCGGCCAGTCAGACGGCCTACCTGACCGCTCGCCTGGTGGAGCTGATCGCCGAGTCCGGCATCCTGCCCGAGGGAGCCGTGCAACTGCTCTGCGGGGAGGCCGGTGACCTGCTCGACCACCTGACCGAGCAGGACCTGGTGGCCTTCACCGGGTCGGCGTCCACCGCGCTGCGGCTGCGCCACCACCCGGCGGTGACCGGCCGCTCGGTGCGCTTCAACGCCGAGGCCGACTCACTGAACTGCTCGATCCTCGGGCCCGACGCCCGTCCGGGCACGGCCGAGTTCGACCTGTTCGTCAAGCAGCTCGTCACCGAGATGACCGTCAAAGCCGGGCAGAAGTGCACCGCGATCCGCCGCGCGCTTGTCCCCGCCGAGGTGATCGACGACGTCGCCGAGGCGACCGCGGAGCGGCTGGCGCGGGTGAAGGTGGGCAACCCCGCCAACCCGGACGTACGCATGGGCGCGCTGGCCGGCCTGGAGCAGCGCGAGGAGGTCCGGCGCGCGCTCAAGTCGCTGCTGGACGCGAGCCGCCTCGTCCATGGCAGCCCCGACCGGGTGGACGTGATCGACGCGGACGCCGAACGCGGCGCGTTCCTGTCCCCGATCCTGCTGCGCGCCGACGACCCCGAACGCGGCGAACCACACGAGGTGGAGGCGTTCGGACCGGTCAGCACCCTGCTGCCCTACCGCACGGCCGAGCACGCCGTCGAGCTGGCCGCGCGGGGACACGGCAGCCTGGTCGGGTCGATCGTCACCGCGGACCCGGCCTTCGCCCGGCAGGTGATCATCGGCGCCGCCCCCTGGCACGGGCGGCTGCTGGTGCTGAACGAGGAGGACGCCAAAGAGTCCACCGGGCACGGCTCCCCGCTGCCCACCCTCATCCACGGCGGCCCCGGCCGGGCCGGCGGGGGCGAGGAGATGGGCGGCGTCCGGGGCGTACTCCACCACATGCAACGCACCGCGGTGCAGGCCGGGCCGTCCATGCTCAGCGCGCTGACCGGACGCTGGGTGCCCGGCGCGCCCCGGGCCGACGGCGAGCACCCGTTCCGCAAGCACCTGGGACAGCTGAAGGTGGGGGACACGGTGGTGGCGGGCCCGCGCACCGTGACCCTCGACGACATCGAGCACTTCGCCGAGTTCACCGGCGACACCTTCTACGCCCACATGGACGAGGAGGCGGCCCGCGCCAACCCCTTCTTCGGCGGCCGGGTCGCGCACGGCTACCTCGTGCTGTCGTTCGCGGCCGGGCTGTTCGTCTCGCCCGACCCCGGCCCGGTGCTGGCCAACTACGGGCTGGAGAACCTGCGCTTCCTCACCCCGACCTTCCCCGGCGACGCCCTGACCGTGACCCTCACCGCCAAGCAGATCACCCCTCGCGAGGACGCCGACTATGGCGAGGTGCGCTGGGACACCGAGGTCACCAACCAGGACGGCGCCGTGGTCGCCAAGTACGACGTGCTCACCTTGGTGGCCAAGGGCTGACCGCGCCGCTTCAGCCGCGCCGCTTCAGCCGCGCCGCTTCATCAGCCGCGCCGCTTCAGCCGCGCCCCGACCGGTAGGCCGTGGCGCGGCTGATTGCCCGGCTTCAGCCGCGGCCCGACCAGTAGTCCGTGGCTCGCTGCCACGCCGCGCTGCCGACCGCCCGGCCGAGTGAGCGGCCCTGCAGGTCGCCGGCGCGGAAGTGGATGCCGCCGTACCTGCGCGACATGCCCGCCTCGTCGGCGGCGTCGGTGAAGGTACGCCAGCGCAGCGTCACGTCGTTCGCGGGGGTCACACCCGGCTCCACCTGCGACGAGCCCTTAGCGATCACCGTCGAGCCGCCGAAGGTGTCACCGCCGGTGAAGCGCCGCAGCACCTCGGCCGCGGCCGAGCTGAACGTGCTGTGGCCGGAGACGTACTCGGCGAACGGCGGCGTCGGGAACGTCGGCACCTGGTAGGGCACCCACGTCGCGCCGTCGATCACCCGGCCGCCCCAGGTCGCGATCTGCTGCCCCTGGTACAGGAAGCGGACCGCGGTGATCGGGCGTACCGAGTCGTAGTGCCGCTTGACCTCCCACGAGGCGATCCCGGCGTCCTGCACCGAGTTGGCCAGCGCGAAGAACATCTTCACGTCCTGGTCGAGGCTGTGCCCGTCACGCAGGGAGATCTGCTGGGCGAACAGGCACCAGTGCCCCGGCGGCGTCTCGCTGCTCGGGCCGTCGGCCCAGTATTCCGCGATCGCCTTCTGGCGGTCGGTCAGCGCGGCGGTGCCCGCCACGATCTCGGCGGCCTGCGTACGGTAGGCGGCCGTGCCGTACGTCGCGGGCGCGGGCACGCCACTGGCCAGGTCACGCGCGCGACCGCTGAAGGAGGCGACCCCGCCCCAGTGCGGCGCCAGGAACGGCGGCGTCACCACTACCCCCGCCTTGTTGCGGTACGTCAGCGGCTGCCACCGGCTCGGATCGTTGACCGTGGTCAGCGGGTCGGCGACCACCATCGGGGCGTTGACCGGCGCGTAACCGGTGGTGTCGGCGTAGCCGCCGAGCTGGTTGGCGCCGTCGGCGTGCCGGTAGTCGAGCACCGCCGTGCAGGCGGCCAGACCGGTCTGGGCCGGCTGGCTGGACTGGTCGGCCGGGTCGTAGCCCAGCTCGGTCATCAGCGCGTCGAACCCGGCCCGCTGCGCCGGATAGAGATCGACGGCCGCCTGATGGGCCGCGTAGCTGATCGCCTGCGCGCGGTTGGCCTCAGTGCGCTCGGCCGCGGGCCGCCGCAGCGACCCGCCCAGCCGGGTGCCGACGGCGACCGGGTCGTAGGCGGCCCACGCGTCATAGGCGCAGGTGTGCACGGTGGCCAGCGCCCTGGCCACCAGCGGCGGCCCCAGCGTGCCGGTGCGCACCGTCGCCAGCAGCGCGGTGTTCCACCTGACCACCACGTTGGGCTGCGCCGTCGCCGCCGCGGTCTGCGCGGGTAAGGCGGGCAGGACGAGCGCGGTGGCGGTCACCAGGGTGAGCGCGATCGCGCGTAAGGACGTCGGGACGGGCATGACAAAGTCTCCTCGCGTTGCGGGCCCCCGTGTGCCCGGTAGGGAGAGGCTTCCATACTCGAACGCGCTTTCGAACTATCCCACCGGTAAGAGCTGTCTTCCTCTGTCTCAGAGAACTCGCCTGCCCCGGGCTATCGCGAGGCGCACGGCGTTTGACACTCCTGACAGCTAACCGCTATCTATTGCCTAACCGTTAGAGGGTAGGCGACGTCCGCTGTATCGCCTTGACGACCTCAGCGACGGCAGGACCCGCGGAGACCTCAACCGCCTCATGAGCGTTCGCCGACAGGCGCCCGGCCCACCGGCGTCTCAATGAAGGGAGCATGACGTGGCATCTGACGCCGCCGGCATTCGGCGATTCATGGTGGACACGGGGGAGCCCCGTGGATGGGTGTCACCCAGGGCAGACCTGGTGATGGCGCTGCTCGGCATCTGGTTCGGGGTCGGGCTGATGATCGACGCCTGGGCGCACGGCAACCTGGCGGAGCTGGAGACGTTCTTCACTCCATGGCACGCGGTGTTCTATTCCGGTTTCGCCGTGGTCTCCGGCTGGATCAGCTGGCAGGTCTGGCGCAACGTGCGCGCCGGGCGGCAGGGGCTGGCGGCCGTCCCCACCGGTTATCTCGCCGGGCTGGTGGCGATTCCCGCGTTCGCCGCCTTCGGGCTGGCCGACATGATGTGGCACACCATCCTCGGCATCGAGACGACCATCAACATCTTTTTCAGCCCGTCACACCTCGGCCTCGTCGTGACGATGATGCTCATCATCACCACACCACTGCGCTCGGCGTGGAACGCCCCCGACATCGGCGCCCGGCCGTCGCTCGGCCGCCTGCTGCCCGCGCTGATCGGGCTCGCGTTCGCCACCACGCTGGTGTCGCTGTTCCTGTCGTACGGCGACGCCATGATGTTCCGTCCCGCGGGCATCGTGCAGGCGTTCTCCATGCTCCAGGACTCGGGCGCCGGGCCGCAGAGCGCCGGGCCGGGGGGCGCCGGTCCCGTACCGGTGGGCCCAGGCGCCGAGCGGCTGGCCGCCGCGATGGTCGTCACCAACGTCATCCTGCTCAGCCCCGTGCTGTTCCTGGTGCGCCGCTGGCTGCTGCCGTTCGGCTCGGTGACCGTCATGTACGCGATCATGGTGCTCATGCCGGCTGCCCAGACGGGGTTCCGCAACGTGCCGATCCTGTTGTCGTTCGTGGCCGCCGGGTTCGTGAGCGACCTGCTGATCCGCCGGCTGCGGCCGTCGGGTGAGCGGCGCACCGCCTACTGGGCCTTCGCCGGACTGTCGGCCTTCGCCACGTGGTCGCTGTACATCGGGGTCGCCTCGGCCGTGGGCGGCGGCCTGCCCACCGTGCCCGAGCTGTGGACCGGCGCGCCGGTCATCGCCGGGCTGATCGGGCTGGCACTCGGGGCACTGCTCCTGCCCAACGCGGTCATCGCCGGACCGGTTCCGCCCAGCGCCGCCGACGCCGAGTGGGCATGATCTGAGGTCTGTGCCTTGCCCCCGCTCTCGTGCCGGGCTGGTTTCAGGAGGCGCACGTGTCGGCGGCCCGCCCCGTGCGGGTTCAGCGGGCGTATTCCTGGAGGCCCTCAGCCATGTGCGGCGGGTGGGGCCGGCCCATGCTTGCCGTACGGGAAGATCGCCTTTCGCCTGAAACGGGGAGCTACGCGATCAGAGACGGCAGCACGGCGGCATCGGTGGGCTTCCCCCGCGCCACATCCTCGGCACTGAACACGTGCGCGCCGAACCGCTCCGCCAGCCCCGTGAGCTCAAGACCGCGGCGGATCTCTTCAGGGCGTCGGCCGGCGTGGGGTCAGGCGCCGGGGCCCGGCCGGTAACGGTGGGGGGCGACGGCTGCGCGGGTGGCCTCAAGAGCCTGCTCGGTGCGAACGTGGTCACGCTGGGTGATACCGATGTAGAGACAGTCGAGCACGATCATCTGGGCGTGGCGGGCGGCCATGTCGCCGGGACGATAGGCGATCTCCCGGGCGCTGGTGACCAGGGTCAGATCGGCGGCCTTGGCGAGGCTGGAGCGGGGGAAATTGGTGACGGCGATAGTGGTGGCGCCGTTGCCACGGGCCTGGATGACCGGTTCGACGACTTCCTTGGTCTCCCCAGAGTGGGAGATGCCGAGGGCGACATCGCCCTTCCGCAGCAGGGCGGCGCTGGGCAGAGCCTCGTGGACGTCGGTCCACAGAAAGCAGGACAACCCGATGCGGTGCAACCGCAGGTGCAGGTCCATGGCGACGGAACGGCTGCCACTGACCGCGTACAGGTCGATGCGGCGAGCGCCGGCCATGGCATCCACCGCGGCGGTGAGGGCGGCCACGTCGAGCTGGGCGGCGGTCTCCTCGATGACCTGGGCGTTGGCCTTGGCCACCCAGTCCAGTACGGCCTCCAGCGGGGCGTCAGGCGCGACGCCGTCGCCCACGTCCCGGGTCCAGCCGGGTCGGGCCTCGGCGCGGCCGCTCTCGGCGGCGAGCGCGAGCCGTAGCTCGGCGTAACCCGAGAGGTCGAGGGCCTGACAGAAGCGGGTGACGGTGGTACGAGAGGTGCCGCTGCGAGCGGCGAGGTCGGTGATGGTGGAAGCGGCGACACCGGAGGGATCGGCGAGCACCACCTCGCCGAGTGCCCGCTCGGCCGGAGTGAGGGCGGGCAGCAGCCCGCGCACACGCGCTGTGATCCCTCCTGCCAGCCTGTGAACTTTTCCCGCCTCGTGCTCCATAGGCGGCAATCGTGCCCGCATGGAGACGCTGCGTCAACCACACGGCCGGGACCGCAGTCCCACTCAGGGTCTGCCCTGATGTGCGGGTGAAATGCTGGTCATAAAGTGGCGCTCGCCGAGTTCGATTTCTATGTGCAATCGAGGCGGGGGGACATTTCATTCGCGTGCCACGCTGGCATCCCGGAAATCCCTGGGCCGGCAGAAGAATCGGTTGACTGCTCTGTTCGGCCGGCTGAAAAGACGGCCATAGCTGTCGCATGCACCGGCACGAGTGGCAACAGGAAATTCACGCAAGGAATCAAAGAGAGGAGACCAAGTGACTGAAACCATCTCGACCGGCGCGGGAAGCGGAAAGACAGGCCGTGAACACGTCCTCCGTCTGCTGGGTGGTGTGTTCGCCGCGGCATCGCTCGTCCTGGCCCTGTTCGGTGCGGCCCCGGCCACGGCGGCTGTCCCGGCGGCTGTCCCGGCCGCTTCCGGTCAGACCATTGCCGGGCTGGATGCTCATGATGGCATGATCACTCAGGTGGGTTCCACGTACTATCTGTATGGAACCAGGTACGGGTGCGGGTTCAATTGGGGCACCCCCGGCACGCCGTTCTGCGGATTCGGGGTGTGGCAGTCGACCGACAGGACTCGCTGGACCTTTGTACGGAACCTGTTCGACCCGTACGGCCGCAACAGTTGGCGCGCGGAGAGTTGGCAGACCACCTGCGGCATCCACGGCGGCGGCTGTTTCAACGCCCGCATGGTGCAACGCGCGAGCGACGGCGTATGGATCTTGTGGTTCAACGCGCCGGACGATTTCCGCCGCACCGGTGCCAACGCCTATTACGCGATGGGCTGCCTGAGCCCGGCCGGACCGTGCGGTGACCAATACGCCGGTGGCACCACGCACAAACCAAATCTGTACACCTGTCACGACAACGGAGATTTCTCCATCGTCAACGACGGTGGCACCGCCTATATCGTGTGCACCACGATCAACCAGTCATTCAACGTCGAGCCGTTGGACCAGTGGTGGACCAACGGCATCGGAGGCGGGGCGACGAACGTAGGCGGGCTGATCAATGTGGAATCGCCCGCGGTGTTCCGGGCCGGCGCCTACCTGTACCTGACCTATTCCGATCCCAACTGCGGATACTGCTCGGGAATCGGCACCAGCTATATATATTCCACCAACGGAATGCTCGGGCCTTGGCACGCTGGCGGCAACATCTCCGACCGCAGCTGCTCCGGTCAACCCCGCAGCCTGAGCTGGCTCGACGGCACCATAACCCAATGGATCGACCAATGGACACCCAATGGCGCGCCCAACCAGACCGGCGCGGCCATCCGCCTCGAACCTCTCAGAATCACCACTCCGCCGCGCATCCAACCCCTGTCCTGCTGACACAAGAAACAGAAGCAAGAGGAGGATCAGTGTTCAAGAATCGCATGCTCGGCCGTATCGGCTTGGCTCTCACCCTGGGGTTGACCCTGTCGCTGGGAACAGCTGGGGTCTCCAACGCCGCGGAGTCCAGAGCGGCCTCCTGTCCGGCGCACGGAAAGCGGTTCCAGATGAGCGGGTCCAACCGGGTGTACCTCGCGGGGCCGGACGACGTGGCGTACGCCATCCCGAACGAAACGATCTACTTCCAACTGTGGAACACCTGGGACGGCCTCACCGTGTGGCCCCGCGATACCGTATCGAGCTGCTTCGGGGGTTCCCACCTGTGGAGCGACGCTTTTCTGATCAGGGATCCCACCTCACCCAGGGTGTACCTCTATGACGATCGGATAGGGCGCTTCCGCTGGATCACGAGCGAGGCCGTCTTCGACCAGTACGCCTTCGCGCGGAACAAGATCCGGCTGTTTCCCGTCTCTCCGGAAGAGGTCAGCTGGGACAACTGGGACAACTGACGGCACGGTCCGCCCCACCGGCGATTGTCGTGGTCTGGGCTGATCCGGAAGTTGGGCGGGGGACGGACAGGTGTCCGTCCCCCGCTTTCGTCACGAGCTTGTACGAGACGTCGGCCCGCTCCGCCCCCACCACAAACCGGCATTCTCCGCAGTGCGTGGCGCCCCGCGACCCTTGGTTGACGGTCGCCTTTTACGGGCATTGACGGACGGCCCGGCGATGGGCAGGATTACCATTTGTGGAGGTTCATTCGGGAAGAATTCACAGAACTGGCACCGGTCGCACCTGTGGGTTACCGCCCACTCCTGGCTCCCTCCCCACGGGCGCCGATCGCGCGAAACAGGCGGGCCAGAGGCCGTGGGAACCCCGCAGAGGAACGGTGCACCAGGGATCTTCATCAGGCTTGTCAACGCGCATGACGGGGGATTTTCGATGCTGCGTATCCACTTCTCAGCCGAGGACCTCGCCCGAACCCGAATCGCCGACGGCCCGGACCCGATGTGGGAAACGCTGCTGAGCCTGCATCTTCTGCAAGAACGGGCCACACCCGGGGCGTTCGGGCGATGGAGGGCCGACGTACAAGGCCACCTCCCCGCCAGCGCGGCCCTGCTGTATGAGCTGGCGCCCGCGCAGGGCTATTCCGCGGACTTTCTCACTCCCGCGGAGACCGCCGGCAACCCGGAGTTTCGCCTAGGCATCGACGCCGTCTTATCCACGCCCCGTGAACGGCTCCGCGACGACATCGTCCATCTGATGGCCGAACGGCGGTCCACTCCCTGGCTGTGTTGCCTCGCCGACGGCGGGCGTGCGGCCATCCAGCGGCTCGGAGAAGCGCTGCGGCAGTACCACGCCAGCGCCCTCACGCCTTACTGGCGGGAGATCTCTCACCGTGTCGGGGCCGATCGGGCGTTCCGTGCGGGCACGTTGCTGGATCACGGCCTGGGCCGGCTGCTGAGCACGCTCCACCCCGCGATCCGGTGGGAACAGCCCGTACTCACCTTTCCTTACGGCCGGCACGACCGGGACCTGCATCTGGACGGGCGCGGCCTCCTGCTCGTGCCGTCATTCTTCTGCTGGCGTACCCCTATCTGTCTGAGGGATCCCAGCCTCGCCCCGGTCCTGGTCTATCCGATCGACCACGCACCGAACCGGGCTGTCCCCGCCGACGACCGCACCGCGCGGACGCCGAGCTCCCGCCCATGGGCCGCGCCATCAGGCCGAACCCACGCGGCGGATCTGGGGACGACCGTCCTCGACGAGGATCTCTCCCACCTGGACGCCAGAGGCGTCGCCGCCGCACGGCTGCGTCGGCGGAGCCCGCGGCAAGCGGCGGGCCCGCTGAACGAGCTCACCGTGCGAGAACAGCAGGTGCTCGCGCTGATGGCCCAGGGACGTTCCAACGAGGCGATCATTCAGTGCCTGGGCGTTGGCGCCAAGACGGTTGAGACGTATGTACGCAACATCTTCGCCAAGCTCCACCTGGAGCCGAGCCTCACCGACCATCGACGGGTGCTGGCCGTACTGGCCTATCTGCAAGCCAGCCCACACCCGACCGTTGACCGGCGCTGAGGACGAGCATGTGGAGACCCTGGCGCAAACCGAGCCCCGGGCACCTGCCACGACAGCCGTAAAAAGGTGAAGTGCCCCCACTTGGGAGCACTTCACCCGTTACTTATGTCTACTGGAAGTAGCCGACGATGGGGATGTCGCCCTTGGTGGTGTCGCCGAAGGCGACCTGGGTGAGGATGCTGCCGTTGGCGGCGCGGATGATGAACTTGTTCTCCGACTTCCGGTAGACGGCGAGGTTGTCGTAGGCGCTGTTTTCGAAATGTCCGACGACGGGGATGTCGCCCTTGGTGGTGTCGCCGAAGGGAACCTGGGTGAGGATGCTGCCGTTGGCGGCGCGGATGATGAACTTGTTCTCCGATGCGCGGTAGACGGCGAGGTTGTCGTAGGCGCTGTTTTCGAAATGTCCGACGACGGGGATGTCACCCTTGCCGGTGTCGCCGAAGGGGACTTGGGTCAGGACGCTGCCATTTGCGGCGCGAATGATGAAGGTGCCCGTGGACTTCCGGTAGACGGCCAGGTTGTCGTAGGCGCTGTTTTCGAAATGTCCGACGACGGGGACGTCGCCCTTGGTGGTGTCGCCGAAGGGAACCTGGGTGAGGATGCTGCCGTTGGCGGCGCGGATGATGAACTTACTTTCCGATGCGCGGTAGACGGCGAGGTTGTCGTAGGCGCTGTTTTCGAAATGCCCGACGACAGGGATGTCGCCCTTGGTGGTGTCGCCGAAGGGAACCTGGGTGAGGATGCTGCCGTTGGCGGCGCGGATGATGAACTTGCTTTCCGATGTCCGGTAGACGCCCAGATTCTGGTAGCGGCTCGACTCGATGACGTTGTCATACCGGATGGGGGTGAATCCGGAGGCGTATGACGCGCTCCAGGTGTCCTGCTTCGCCCAGGAACCGGGCTCGGTCTCCTCCTGCACGATGGGCTGGGTGTGCGCGGCGTCCGCCCAGCCCACGAAGAGTGCCATGTGAACGTCCGGCTTGATCAGCGCATCCCCGGGCAGCAGGTCGGCCCTGGCGATCGCGTGGGATACCGGGTCGAAGTCGCGGGTGGTGCGCGAATTGGTCAGGCCCCAGGCCATCGAGACGAATCCCGAGCAGTCCTGCCGGTAACTGCCGTACTGGTTGGAGTAGCAACTCGACTGGCTGTAGGGGACCGATGCGTCCACCCACGACTGGGCCCGCTGCCGGATCTGCTCGCGGGTGAGTTGCTGGTTGGCGTCGTAACTACCGCAATCGAACAGCGGCTGGACGTCGTCGCCGCCGTTAGATAGCGCGGCCGCCATCGCACCGGGCACCGGGCCGGCGAGACCGGCACCCGCAAGGGTGGCGACCAGGGTGGCAAATAAGAGCGCGGTCTTTCGAAGACCACGCACACGCCTTGGCTGCATAGCATTTCTCCTTATTCTCTGCGACTCTTTCCGTGATTCCGGCCGAGAATTCCGAGGTCACACATGGCGTCATGAACTGCCCGGAGTGAGACAGCGCTGTTCCCCGTGAATGACTCAGCCTGGATCCGCTCGCACCGCGATGCTGATGGCTGCGCGCGGTGTTACCGAAAGCTCAGCCTCCGGTGAACATCACGCTAGGGCCGGGGTCGCACCCGCACATCAGGGCAGACCCTGAGCGCAGAGATATTCACTCGTCGTTTCTTCTCGACAAGCTGAAGACGATTCCCGCCAGAAAAGAAGTTCATGCGCACAATGGCGGGCTGCTTTCCGGCTTGTCCCTCAAAGCCGGCCGGGACAAGGACGCGCTGCGGTGGATGCCGAACAACCCACGACACGCGCGTGTCGAGCCCCCGTAGTCCGGTCAACGTGTCTTGTCACCCGGAGCGCCCCTCCAACCGGTAGTACACCGTGAGGCGGTATGGAGCTGGAGGACACGATGGCGGATGGGTTCGCCGATTATGTCGGGCAACGACATGAGCGGTTGTGCCGTACGGCGTACCTGCTGACCAGGGACTGGGCGACGGCCGAGGACCTGGTGCAGACCGCGCTGGTCAAGGCGTGGGCGGTGTGGCGCAGGATCGAGGCCGATCCCGACCGGTACGTGTACCGGATCCTCGTCAACACGCACGCCTCGTGGTGGCGGCGGCGCTGGCGGAACGAGGTGCCGACCGAAGTGCTGCCCGAGGGCCCGATCGAGCCGGGCTTCGAGACGAGTGTCGCGGAACGCTCGGCCCTCTGGATGGCGGTCGGCGACCTGCCGCCCCGGCAACGCGCGGTCCTGGTCCTGCGTTATTTCGACGATCTGACCCCGCAGCAGGTGGCCGACGCGCTCGGCTGCTCGGTCGGCAGCGTGAAGAAGCAGCTCAGCAGGGCGCTGGCGCGGCTTCGCGTGGATCCCGCACTGCACGAGTTGAAGATGGAGGCGCTCCCATGACCCAGTACACCGAGGACGATCTGCGGGTGATGTTCGCCGAGCACAGCGCCCGCGAGGACGGGCGGGCGCCCGTGGTGAGCGAGATCAAGCGGCGGGGAGCCAGGACGCGGCAGCGCAGGTGGGTGACGGCGGGAGCGACGCTGGCGGGGGCCGCCGCGGCGGTCGTGGCCTTCGCCGGTGTCATGGTGCCGTCGCTCGGCGCGCCGACCGCGGGTTCCACAGCGCACGTCCTGACAGGGGCCGGACTTCCGCAGACCGTGACGAGCCCGCAGGGGCCGCTGTCGTTGCTCTTCGGCCGGACCTACCAGGCCGTGGGGGAGAGGGTGCGGGTCACGTTCCAGCCGACCAGCGTCTACACCGGCTTCGCGATCAAGTGCGCCGATCCGAACGTGTGGCTGCTGGTGCGGTCTGTGACGACCCCATGGAGTGTTTTCGGCCGATGTGGCGTACGGGGGAGTGGCCTCGACATCCAGAACGACGAGAAGTCCGTGACACCGGACTGGCTGCGGGCACCGCAGACCCTGGAGATCTGGGTCTTCCCCGCCGACGCGCCGATCATGGGCTCGCCCAGTTGCACCCTTGCCGACCGGCGGGAGGGGAGATGCGATCGACCGTGGGATCGCGAGGCGGTCCCCAAGATGCCGGAACGGCTGGCGGCCGAGCTCGGCCCTCAGCGGGGCAGCACCTGGACGGTTGGGATCTACGACAAAGCCGGCTCATGACCGGCGCGCGTCAGTCCAGCCAGATCCGGGCGAGGCGGCGGCGGGCGCGCGGGTCTTCGGTGAACGCGGTACGGCCGTGCAGGACCACATCATTGTTGACGAGCAGAAGATCGCCCGGCCGTAGCGAGAAGCGCAGCACCAGGTCCGGATCGGTGAGGATCTCGTCGAACGCGTCCAGGGCGGCCACGGCGCTCGGCGCCAGTGGTTTCCCGGCGGCTTCCTGCCCGCGTTCGATCCAGTGGCGGTTGTACTGGACCCGAACCCGGCCCGCGTACCGCGTGAAGACCGGATAGACGCGGTCGAAGTCGGTGACCGTGCCCGCGCCGAAGTGGAAATCCTCGTAGAGCTCAGGCAGCAGGTCGGGACACTCCTCCAGAAGCCGGTCATGTACGGCGTGGCCGCTCACCATCAGCGACTCTCCGCCGCGCACGGCCGCGCGAAGGCAGAGCAGCCCGACCAGATGCGGCGGGCCGGGCGGGCCGCCCCGGTCGGTGTGGAAGGCGAGCCCCCGGTCGTCCATGCCTCTGCGCGGCTGATTCGCGCCGGTGGTCACCAGGCCGGTCTTCTGGGCGCGTGGCGCGCCGATGAGCGAGCCGAACGTGTAGCACAACAGATCGATCTGCTCCTCGGACCGCCCCTCGACCGGCCACCCCCGGATGACCATCAGACCGGGGCTTTCTTCGAGGGCGGCCTTGGCCTTCTTGGCCAGCAGCGTCAGCGCCGGGATGCCCAACTCCGGTAGCGGTTGGGAGATGTGGTGCAGCCAGTCTTGTTCGCGCAGGGTGGACCTGGTCCATGCCGTCGGGCCGCCTATCGGTGTCGCGTTGGTCACCATCGTGGTCTCCCGATGATCGTGCCGCCTGTACTACGGCGTACCCGGTTCACCGGTTGATGCCGTCGCTGACCCCGCGGCCTTCCGGGTGTAGACGACGCGGTCCACCAGCCGCTCCCGCTGCCCGGGCGGCGTGAAGTACAGGTCGAAGATATGCCGGTGCTTCGATTCGATCTTGATCACGGTGCGCATCGGGATGCGCTTCCCGGCGAACTCGGGGCCGAGCACCCCGGGGATGGAGATCGTGGCGGAACCACTGACATCCCGCTCGCCGCGATAGGTCATGCTCGTCGGCGTGACGCTGTCGAAAGTGGTCCACTCGAAACGCCGGTCGACGTTCGAGTAGCCCATGATCCCCAGCCGATAGTACGGCCGGCCGCCCAGCGTCCCCTCGGTCTTCTCCTCCATGAACCGGCCGCCCGTCTTCGTGATCCAGCGGGTCTGGACCGTGAAGTCGCGGGACACGACCGGCCGGCCGTTCTTGCCGAGGATCCAGTTGTACTTGGTGGCTTTCCACGCCCCCACCAGCGGATCGAGCCGACGGTGCTGTTCAGTTCGAAGATCAGTGCGGTCTCATGCGGCTTTGCGGGCGGCGAAGCGAAATGATCTCCTCGGCTCGGCCGCCCGCTCGATCCGTACATCGGCGAAACCGGCCCTGCTCAGGCGTCCGGCGAACGTGTCCGGATCGACCACCACCATGGTGTCGCCCAGATGAAGCAGCCGGAACCGAAGGGACATCCCGCTGTCGCTGCCCGCGAAGACGCCCCCGGGCCGCAGGACCCGGCAGGCCTCGGCGAGGAGCCGGTCCTGCAGCTCGGCGGACGGGATGTGGTGCAGCATCGTGAAGCACACGACGGCGCTGAAGGAGCCATCAGCGAACGGCATCGCCGAGCCGTCACCGTGAACGATGGTCGCCCGGTCGCCCAGCGTGTGCTCCAGATCCTCGGCGAGCCGCGGATCGAGCTCGAGGGCCGTGAGGTTCGGAACGAGGCCGACCAGCGCCCGGGTGGTCGGCCCGTACCCCGGGCCGATCTCGAGCACATCATCGCCAAGGTCCAGGCCGTGCAGTGCCCACGGGATCAGCCACTCGTGCACGCCTCGGGCCCACTCCTCGGACCGGCAGAGGCGCTGGTGCGCGCGGTTCATCGGCATGTAGTCGACGATGGCACGGCGATCGGACGGCGTGAACTGCGTAATCTGCCACTTAATATCGCGTTTCCGACAGACTTCCATTTATCTTCGTGGCTAAGATACTTATCCGTGCAGCTATCCTGTTCGATGAATCGCTTCCACGAGACGGAGGCGTTTGATGACGGCCCGAGTCCGGGTCGTCCCCTTTGGAAGGAGTCCTGCCATGGACGACTGGTACGTGGACGACCGCTGCATGAACTGCGATGCCGCCCGACAACTCGCGCCCGACCTGATCGGCGAGGTAGACGGAAGGTCGCGGATCCTGCGCCCGCCCAACGACGAGGCGGAGGTACGGAGCCTCCACGCGGCCGCCTTCGCCTGCCCCACACGCTCGATCCGCCCGGCGTCCGGGCCGCCGGACCAGGCGCTCGACCCCTTTCCGATGGCCTTGGACGACGACGTACTGCTGTGTGGACACAACTCCCGGCACACCGCCGGAGCCAACTCCTACCTGCTGCTACGGCCTTCCGGCACGGCAATGATGATCGACACACCGCGCTGGAGCCGTGAGCTCGCCACGCGATACGCGGCATCGGGCCAGGTCACCGATGTGCTGCTCACACATCGAGACCACGCCGCACACGGCCGCCGCTACGCGGACCATTTCGGCGCCCACCTGTGGATCCACGAGGGCGACCTCGACGCGGCACCGAATGCCGACCGCGTGATCCGTGGCCTGGAGCCTCTGGAGATCGGTGAGGGCGTCACCGCCCATCCACTGCCCGGCCACACCCCTGGCAGCGTGCTCTACCTCGCGGATGACCGTTACTGCTTCAGCGGCGACAGCTTCTACTGGTCACGCACCTCCGGCGATCTGGAAGTCGCGGATAGTGTGACCTGGTACTCCATCGAGGAATTGGCCGCGTCCCTGACCAGGACGGCCGGACGGCTGCGATTCCAATGGATCCTGCCAGGCCACGGTGACCGCCGCCGCCTGGCCGCCGACGAGATGTCCCGGCGGCTGCGAGCGCTGGCAGAACGCACACGACTCCTACGGCCGAGGCCGATCGACTTCACGGCGGTCCGCTGGTAGGGCCCGCGCGGGGTCCGGGCTCAGTGTCTTCTCGTAGCAGCGGGTCAGCGGCTGATTCGTGTACATCCCGTAGCGCTCGCCACGCACGTATCCGCTGTCTTCGTACAGAGCGATCGCCTCGGGCTGCTTGACGCCCGTCGCCAAGCGCACGGTCTGGTATCCCATATCCCGGGCCAGGTCCTCCAGCGCCGCCAGGAGCATGCGGGCGATTCCCCGCCCGCGGAATTCGGGCGCGACGTACATGCGCTTGAGCTCACCCATGTCCGCGCCCGCCGGCTGAATGGCGCCACACCCGGCAGCACAGGCGCCGACATAGGCGACGAGATAGCGAGCTCCCGCCTTGACGACAGACCGACCCTCGGCTCCGTAGCGGCGCACCAGCTCGGCGAACGCCGCATCGAGCAACCCGGTCAGGTCGGCATCGGCAAGAGTCCGCTCCTCGATCAGCATGCACACATGTTATGAGCTGATTAATCCGTCGGCCCATCCGCGACCACCGCCCGAAACTCAGCGGATGAAGCAGATGGAAAGGTTGCCCGTGACGGGGTCCTCACCATAGTCGGACCAGTCCGCGCCGCCCGCGAACCGAATCCAGTCCGCTCTGCTGATGGTCTGCCGGCCAGGCATGCTCCGGCACAGGGTTTCCACTGGATCCGCGACGATCTCCCGCAGATCGGCGAGGTTCCACAGGGACAGCCCCCTGTCGGGGCTGGTCATCAGGGCGACTCGGCCATCAGCGCTTAGCGCCACACTGATGATCTCCTGCGTATATCCCTTCAAGTTGGCCAGCCGGACAGGGCGGGCCGGATCGGAAAGGTCCCACAGAAAACCTGTGCCACTGCTACCAGCCATGAGGGCGGTCTTACCGTCCGGAGTCAAGGCCACGTCGTACATGTCCGTCGGGGGCAGGTCCAGCGTGGCGGTGTGAGTCGGATGCGTCCGGTCGTCGAGTCTCCAGACATCGGCCCGTTGCGAGTTCGCCACGACGATCGTACGCCCGTCCGCGCTCATGGCCGTCGCCTCGGCGTAGTCGGCAGGAAGCGCTAGATCGGCCCGTTTGACCGGCCGCGCGGGATCAGCCAGGTCCCAGACGATCGCCGAACGGTCCTCGCCGGCGGTGACGGCGGTCCGGCCATCCGCGCTCAGTGTCACATCTTGTACGTAAGAACCGTGGGCTTTGGTGATCGACAGGCGCACCGGACGAGAGGGGCTGGCCAGGTCCCACACCATGATATTGCCGCTGAAATCGGCCGTCATGGCGATGCGCGCGTCACGGGTCAATGCCAGATCCTGCACGCTGTTCGCGAAATCGTCTTCCGGCTCGCCCGGCAGAGTGGCGAGCCGGGCTGGATGTGCCGGATCCGTCAGATTCCACACGATCGTGCTGCCATCCTCGCCGCCGATCAACGCGGTGCGGCCGTCGAATGACAACACCAGTGTGCTGACGCCTTTCTTGTTTCCCTTGAGGACGGCGAGCCGATCGGCTTTGTCGGTGAATGCGACCTCGGGATCAAGCCAGGTCCTGAGGTCCCACACGCCCACCCCATCGGTGTCCCCGGTGAGAGCGATCCGCCCGTCGCCGCTGAGAGCCACCCAATCGACGCCGCTAGGGGCGAGCGAGTAGACGTCCGTGCGACTCCCCATAACGAGAGTGTCGATCAACCCTGCCCGGGTCTGCTCATCCGCGTGGATTTTGACCGCGGCCAATCCGAGATCCCGTGCTCTGACCGGGTCGTCATCGCGGAGTTCCGCGGCATGCAGCGCGAGCCTGTGAGCCACCGCGACACGCTCCTGCGCCGACGCCCTCTCGTGCTCACGCCACACCACCGACCCCGTGACCACCAGACATACGACCAGCGCGGTGGCGAGCACGACAGGGAGTATTCTCCCGGGCGGTAAACCGCGTCCTGGCGCGGCTCTCTGCGCTTCGGCCGTCTCGTTCAACGTCTCTCCTTCAGAACCTCGGCAGGCCAGTGAGGCGCGTCGACTCGGACGGTCGGTGCGGTTCGCACCGACCACTCTCTCAGGTCAACGGCCTACTACGCCATATTGAGAAATTGAAGTTGATGGAGAGACGGGCAATCACTGATAGGGGTCGAATTATTGGGGATATTCGCGCCATGGATTGATGCACAAGCGTCTCGCCTCTTGCCGTGGCGTCGAGGCGTAAGCATTAACCAATTAGCAGGATCTCAGGCGATGTGGTCGGGCGTGGAGGACGCTCAGCCCTGGCCGGGGAACAGCAGTGACAGCTCCCGGGGATAAGCCGCGATCAACCGCAGTTCGTCGTCCGTGAGCGGCCGGCCGGTCATCGCGTTGCAGAGCTGGACCAGCCGGAACGCCAGGTCCTCCTCCCGCACCTCGACACCGAGCCCGTCCATGACGTGCCGGAACCCGGCCTTCCCGCCGTACTCGCCGGTCAGCACGACCCGCCCGCTGCGCGCGTGCCAGTCCTCGGGGAACGGCCCGAGCGTCGCCTCGTCGTACAGCTCGTAGTTGCCGTGATCCTTCAGCGCCCCGTCCGCGTGGATGCCCGACTCGTGCGCGAACGCGTTCCGCCCCACCCCCACCTGGTTGTACGGCAGCGCCTGCCCGAACGCGTAACTCGCCCACAGCCCGAACCTGCGCGCCCACGACAGATCGATGGCGTCACCGATCTCCGCCTCCAGCCCGAAGCCGTGCTCGAAGGCGAGGATGGTGGACAGCAGGTCGGCGTTGCCGGAGCGTTCGCCGATGCCGTTCACGCAGGTGTTGATCCACGCGTCCTGCCCGGCCTCCAGATCGCCGAGCGCGCCCGAGATGGAGTTGGCCACGGCCAGGCCGAGGTCGTTGTGGCAGTGCGTCTCGACCGGCATCCCGACGGCCGAGGCCAGCTTGGCGAAGCGCTCGCGGATCCGGTCAGGCGTGTCGCCGCCGATGGTGTCGCAGTAGCGGACCCGGTCGGCGCCCGCCTCCTTGGCCGCCAGCGCGAACTCCAGCAGAAACCCGTCATCGGTCCGCGACCCGTCCTCCGCGTTGACGCCCACGGTCAGCGCGCCCGCCGACTTGGCCGCCCGCACGGCCGCCGTCATCTCCCTGATGATCGCGTCACGGTCGAGCCGGCCGCGGAACTTGTTCTGGATCATGTAGTCCGAGGTGGAGATGGACAGGTTGTAGTGCTTCAGGCCGAGCGGCGCCGCCTGCTCCACATCCTGCGGCACACCGCGGCACCAGCCCGACAGCCGCAGCTCGCCGAACGCGCCCGCCTCGGCCAGCGCCGTCTGCGCCCGTATGTAGGGGACCTCGTGGAACAGGAAGGGAAAACCGATCTCGGACTGAGCCACGCCGAGTTTGGCCAGGTAGAAGTTGACCATGGTCTTGCCGAACTTCGAGAGGCCGGTGCGCGCGGTCTGCACGCCGTCCCGGTTGGTCACGTCGAGGAAATGAACTTTGGGCATGCCCACACGTTGACACGCTCATTCAATGTGTATCAATATTGATTTTCATCAACATAGGAGGCTGGGCGTGGAGTGGATCGACGCGGCGACGGCGGCCGAGCGGCTCGGTGTGAAGCCCGCCACCCTCTACGCGTACGTGAGCCGGGGCGTGCTCAAGCGCCGCCACGGTGACGATCGGCGCAGCCTGTTCGACGCGGCGGAGATCGAGCAGCTGGCCCGGCGCGGGCGGCCCCGCAACCAGCCGCCGGAGCTGGTCATCGAGTCGGGCATCACCGCGCTCGGCCTCGACCGCCCGTACTATCGCGGTCTCGACGCCCTCGACCTGGCCAGAACCACGGATTTCGAGACGGTGGCCGAGTGGCTGTGGACAGGCGACCCCGAGGTCTTCACCCCCGCCCCCGAGCACCCCTCCGGTACGGCCTCCGTCCCCGAGCACCGCTCCGGTATGGCCTCTATCCCCGAGCACCGCTCCGGTACGGCTTCCGTCCCCGACCACCCCTCCGGTACGGCCTCTGTCCCCGAGCACCGCTCCGGTACGGCGCGCGGCTCCGGCTCAGTGCGTGTCCCGCGTGGGCCTGGCCGGATGCCCGGCAAGTTGCACGGCCGGATGCCCGGCTGGGTGCGTGATCCCGAGACGTCGCAGGCCGCCGTCTCCGCTCAGCGCGGCCTCCCCGAAGGGCTGCTGCCCCTGGACCATCTCCAGGTGATCACCACGGTGCTCGGCGCCACCGACTCGCTCCGCTACCAGCTCGATCCCGCCTCCGTCGCCGCCACCGGCCGTCGCCTCATCTCCGGCCTGGTCGACGCCCTGCCCGCCCTCAGCACCCCCGGCGGTGAGTCGATCGCCGAGCGGCTCTGGTCCCGCCTGTCCCCGCGCTCCGCCAGCCCACCTCTCCTCGCCGCCCTCCGGGCCGCACTCGTGCTGCTCGCCGACCACGAACTGGCCGCCTCCACCCTGGCCGCCCGGGTGGCCGCCTCCGCCCGGGCCGACCCGTACGCCGTGGTGCTGACCGGCCTAGGTGTGCTCGGCGGCCCGCTGCACGGCGGCGCGTGCTACGCGGCCGAACGGCTGCTGACCGAGGTCAACGAGCCTGGTCAGGCCACCCGCGTGATCGCCGAGCGGGTACGCAGGGGCGAGCGCATCCCCGGCTTCGGCCACAGCGTCTACAAGAACGGCGACGCCCGCGGCAGCTTCCTGCTCGACCTGGTGGCGGAGGCCGCACCGGACCACGAACGCGTCGCCGTGGCGCGGGCCGTCCTGGCCGAAGTCCGCCGGCGACGCCTGCCCGACCGGAACGTCGACTTCGCGCTCGCCACCCTCGTGGGCGTCGCCGGAATGGTGCCTGGGTCCGGCGAGGCGATCTTCGCGGTGGCCAGGGTGGCGGGATGGCTGGCCCACGCGATGGAGGAGTACGCCAAAGGCTCCCTGCTCCGCCTCCGCGCCTCGTACGTCGGCCCGATGATCAAGTGACAGCCCTGGACGCGCCCACCGATCACACGACGTCCCGCAGCCGTGAGGCACGTCCGCGATCATTTAACAGCCCCGCACACACGTGGGGCGGATCGCCAACCACGTCGTGCCCCGCACACGCGTGGGGCGGGTCGCCAATCACGTCGTGCCCCGCACACGTGAGGCGCTTCCGCCGATCAAGCACTCCTGTCGACATACGCGGCCAACGCCCGCACCCGCTCCGCGTGCTCGTCGTGTCCGACGATCACCGGCGGCTCGTTGTACGGCATGGCGTCCGACGAACGCCTGAGCTTGATGTACTGTCCACAGGCGTCGATCGCGTACGGCTCCATGTCGTCCTGGAGCGCCCCGATCACCGTGATCCCGTACGTCTCGCCGATCCGGCGGAACAGCGCCACCGCCTCCCGCCGGTGCTCCTTGCCCAGGTTGCGCCCCAGTTCGTCGAGCACGAGGCACAGATGCCCGCCGCCGGACGACGCGATCGCCGCCGCGCACACCAGCTTGACCGCCTTCTCGTCCATGAGCGCGGTGTTGGCCCGCCGGTTGTACGGGACGAAGCCCTGGCCCTCGCCACGCCGCCACTTCGGGGTGACGCGCCATTGCCAGCGCTGTTCGGGGTCCGCGGGCGCCGGGGGCACCGGGAACTCCAGGGTCGCCCCATAACCTCCGTACGACGTGTCGAGCTGCTCGAACTCCTCAGCCACCCGCGTGAGCCTGGCCTTGATCGCCGCCGTCAACGCCGCCCGGTGCACGGCCGTCGAGCTGGCCGCCTCCTCCGCGCCCTTGTCGGCCGCGGCCAGGTCGCGCTGCCGCGACACGACCTGCGCCTCGATCTGGCGGCGCTGATGCTTCTCGTACTCCTCCTGCCCGCGCAGGTAGGAGGCCAGCGAGCCGCACACCGCCACGAACGTCGCCTGCTCCCGCGCCGTGCTCCCCCCGCGCTCGGACAGCAGGAACCGCAGCTCCTCCGGGATCTCCGCGTCCTCCTCAGGGAACGTGTCGCGCAGCGCCTGATCGAAATGGCGTTCGGCGATGCGCCACCATTCCTCAGCGGTACGCGATCGTTCGTCCTCGGGCAGCGCCTTCAGCCACTCCCGCGCCCCCTCGGCGGTGCCGCCCCAGTCGGCGGCCAGCGCCTCGACCTTGAGCGCCTCCCGTTCGCCGCTCACCCTCGTCTCGTCCTGACGCGACCGGGTCCGCTCGCCCTCGTGCCGCTGCCGCCGCCCTTCCAGGCGTTCGATCTCCATGTCCTTCGTACGGGCCCGGAAGTCGAGCGCGCCCGCCTGCCGCTCGGCCTCCGCCACCGCGGGCGCCAGCTCCTCCAGTGCCGCCGTCAGCTCGCCCAGCCGCGCCCGCCGCCCGGCCAGCTTCGTCTCCAGCTCGGCGAGCCGCACACCCGCTTCGGCCCCCTCCAGCCGCCGCTGACCCTCCGCGACGCCTTCCTCCCCATCTCGTACGGCCTGCGATGCCGTCTCCTGGATGTCCCTGGCCCGGTTGAGCCGGTGCTCGGCGGCCTTGATCCGCGCCTCCCGGCCGGTCGCCTCCCCGTCGAACGCCCCCACCACGCTCACCCCGGCAGCACTCACCAGCACCGAACCGGGCAGGCCGGCCAGCGCGGCCGCCGCGGCCTCCAACTGGCCGGCGTCGACGATCACCGCATGCTCATGCGGCCAACCCCGCAACTCCTCCAGCCCAAGCCCACTCGCCCCGCTGGCTCCGGCCGGCCTGCTGGCCCTGACCGGCTCGCTGGGCCCGCTCGCCGCGACCGGCCCGCCCGCCGCGATCGGCCCGCTGGGCCCGACCGGCCCGTTGGGCCCGACCGTCCCGAGCTCACCTGCCCTGACCGCTCCCCGGGCACCCCCGCGAGACGCTTTACCAGCGGATCCGTTCTCGGGGCCGGGGCCGGAGCCGTGGGTGCGGGCGTAGTCGCGCGCCTGCTCGGCCACGTCCAGCGCGTCCAGGAGGCCGGTCGCGCCGACGCCAGCCGCCGCGAGCGCGTTGAGCTGCGCCGCGGCCGGACCGCCCTCGGCGTCGTCCAGCGCCGTCTGGGCCGAGGCCACCTCGCGATCGGCCACACCCAGCGCCTTCAGCGCCTCGTTGAGCCGCAGCCGCGCCTCCCGCAGCTCCCGCTCGGCCGTGGGCACATCGCGGCCGTCGGCGAACCTGCGCGTCTCCTCCAGCGCCGGGATCAGGCCACGCAACTCGTCGGCGGAGTTCTCCGCCACGGCCCGGTCGGCGTCGAGCTTGGCGGCCCGCGCCTGCATCACGGCCAGCTCCTTGCGCGCCTCCGCCACCCTCCGGTCGAGCGTGTCGTCCTTCAGCGTGGTGATCTCGGCCTTCACCTGGGAGATCGCCTCGGCCGCCGCCTCACCCGCGTCCCGGTGCCGTTCGAGCTCGGCCACCAGGAGCTCGTCCTTGGCCGCCGCGTCGTCCAGCTTGCGGGCCTGCCGCCCACGCCAGCAGCGCAGCGCGTCGGCCAGCCGGATCCGCGCCTGATCGCGCCGGTCGAACGTGGTCAGCAACGCCCTCGACTCCGCCTCGAACTCGGCCAGCCGATCACCCGCCTGCGCCGCCCGTACCCGCTTGGCGTGCTCGTCTCTGCGGGCCTCGCGCTCCTGTTCGAGCTCGGCGTCGAGACCGGTGAGAGCCGCGATGGCCTCGAACACGCGCTCCGGCGAGATCTCGTTGAGCGGCTGGGAGAGCAGGTTGGTGGCGACCTTGCTCCGGACCGAGGTCGACAGGAACGACACACAGCGGATGCGGTCGCCGTACAGCACCTTGGTCAGGTCGCGGGCCACCACGTCGCGGCGGCCGGCGGACTTGGGCAGCGTCGCCCACATCTCGTCGGCACGCACCACGCGCTCGGCCTCGGACGCGGCGGAGGCCAGGTGCACGCCGTCACGCCAGCGGATCTCCAGGTGCGGGGCCTCCTGGTTGACCTTGAGCCACACGGTGACGGCCCCGCCCGAAGTGTCGGGCACGGCGAACAGCTCGCCGCTCTCCGGATCGGCCCCTTCCGGGCCCGCGCCGGGTTGGGGAGACCCGGCCCCGGGAGCAGCAGGGTCGGGGGAAACCGAGGCCAGCGTCTCGACGAGGTCGGTCGGCACCGTCTCCGCAAGGGTCGCGGGCGGTTCGGTGGTGTGCATTGGGAGGTCGAAGGAGGCGCCCGGCGGGCCGAAGACGCCGACGATGTAGCCGTGGTCGGCGCTGGCCCACTGGCGGGCGCCGGCGCCGCTGGCCAGTTCGGCGTTGAACAGCAGCTCCGACACCGCCTTGGCGCCCGAGGCGAAACGCCACTGCTCGTCACCCAGCAGCGCCGTGATCGACGCGATGAACGATGACTTGCCCGCACCGTTGGAGTCCTTGGGCCCGGCGCCCGCGACGACGATGAGCGTGCCGGGGACGGTCGGCACCGGATGGGTCGAGAGCCGTGAGATGTTGACCGCCTGCATGGCGATCAGCACCCGGTCCCCGACGACGTTCTCCACCTGCGACACCTGTGACCCCCGTAGCCCTTCCGTTTCACCGCGCCGCCCCCGACTGGGGCTGGTGCTTGTTGCTTGCATTGCGCCGCCCCTGGCTGGGGCTGACGGTTGTTGCTTGTACCGCGCCGTCCCCGGCTGGGGCGGACGCGTGTTGCCTGCAAGTTCCGGGCGGCTACCCGGCCGATCTTCGAGCTCGTACGGCCGAGGCCAGCGGGCTGTGCGGTCCGGCCGCCAGGATCAGCTCCTCCTGCAGCCGTCGCCGCGCCGCCGGGGTGAGCCGGTGGAACTGCGGTCCCGGCGTGTAGCCGCCGGCCTCCTCGCCTGCCTTCACCTGGGACAGCAACCCAGCGTGCCGCAGCATCCGCAGCGCCGCCTCCAGCTCGCCGATCGGCAACTGGGTGTGGCGGCGCAACTCATCGACGGGAGTGGGGTGCGGCGACAGCCAGGTGTCGTCGGGCAGCAGCCCCTCCGCCCGCGGGATCGCCACCGAATGCACCAGCACCAGCGTCAACACCGCCCGCTCACTCTCACCAAGCCCGGGCACATCTCCCGACGCAGGCCGCGAGGTAGGTGCTGACACGGCTCCCGACGCGGCTCCCGATGTGGGCCCGTGTCTGGGCACCAGGTCGTCGTCGTAGGCGTCGTCGTAGCCCGAGGTCCATCGCTCGCGGTACTGGATCAGCGTCCGGCCGCGCCGGGCGAGCATCTCGCCCAGCGTGTGGCGGAGCGCGGGGTCGCGGAGCCCGCCGAACCGTGCCTCCAGCACCGGCTCGGCCCCATGCTCCACCGCCATGAACGCCGCCACCAGCTCAGCCCGCCGCCGCTCGTCATAACCGCCCAGCAGATCGTCGAACTCCGCCTCGCCGCTCTCGACCCGTCCCGCCACCGCGAACTCCAGCGCCCTCGGAGGCGCTTGCGCGGCCCTAGCCACCTGCGGCTTTTCTGTGGCGGCCGCTACCGATGGGTCTTGTGTGACGGTTGCCTGTGGCGTTTCGTTGGGGACCGCAGTCTGCGGCTCTTGCGCGTCGGTCGCCTTCGGCGGGTCTTCCATGGTGACCGTCGCCTGCGGCTCCTCTGCGGTGGCCGCCACCAATGGGCCTTCTGCGGTGGCCGCCACCAACGGGCCTTCTGCGGCGGCTGCCACGATGTCGGCGTCCGCCACCACCGTGAGGTCGCGGTGCTCCGGCACAGGAATGCGCCGGACCAGCTCCTTGAGCTGGGCGTGCGACTCGACCGGCCACAGGGCACAGCGGGGGCCCAGCGAGACCACGCCGTCGGACATGACGATCCACGCCGAGTCGTGCAACCGGCGCAGCGCCCCGATGGCCCAGTTGCGCATCAGGTCGTCGGTACGGCCGATCAACGCCCGGTAGGTGTCGAGGATCAGCTCAGCCGGCGCCGGAGTGCCCGGCCATGGATCGACGGACAGGTCGCTCCAGCAGCACTTGAGCGTCGCCGCCAGCACCCGCCGGGTCTCGCCCGCGCGCTCGACCGGGACCGGGGGCACCTGGTATTCGTCGAGGAGTGAAGGGGTGGCCGAATCGGGCCACACGGGCAGTGCCTGGCCGGTGGAGTCGGCCCGCGTGAGCCGCACCATCCCGGGAGGCGCGGCGACACCGGCCCCCAGCCGCAGCGGCCCACCCGTCCGCGCCCGCGCGTGAGCGACCGCGCCGTCACCCAGCGGGCGACGAGCACCGGCACCCGCCGAAGAACGACCCGCACCGGCGGCAGCCGAAGAACGGCCCTCACGGGCGGACTCTGAAGAGAGCCCCGAGGCAGCGGACTCCGAAGGTCGGCCCGCGTCGCCAGGCCCGGAAGAATGACGAGTGCCGCTCATGAAATGCGCTCCAGGTAACCGTGCGACAGCCAGGCCGGTTCTTCCCCTGGCGAGATCGTGAGATCGTCGGCCCACACCAGCCGATAAGGCAGCTCAGGCCGCAGATCGACCGTCGTCAGATCGGCCAGCAGCCGCCGCGCCGACGGCCAGTCGGAGCGCAGCACGCCGGCCAGCGCCACCCGCGACGACGACCCCAGCAGCGACTCCGCCACCTCGGTCAGCCGCTCGATCGCCGCGTTGGGCGAGGAGTCGAGCGCGCCCTCCGGGCCGGCGTCGGCGAGGGTGGAGCGCGGGGGAGTGGGCTGGGCCGGGGCAGGACGAGGCGCCTCGTCGACCGCGCGGGCGATCGCCGCCGGGTCGTGCCAGGGCGCCGGGGCGTCGAACACGAAGCCGTCGAGCACCGCCGCGAGCCGCTCGCGCGAAGCGGTCTGCGAGAACGTGCGCCACGTCTCGGTGGGCAGCAGCGTCAGGTTGCGGGTCGTGCCCGCCGAGTCGGCCAGGCGCCCGGCCGCCCGCCGGGAGGCGTCGCTGTAGGCGTAGATGGCCGCCCGCAGGTCGGTGCAGACCCGGTCGAGCTCCGGCCAGCGGGTCAGGATCGTGCCGTGTAGGCTCTGTGCCCGGCGCGCGATCTCCTCGGTGCCCCACAGCTTGGGCGCCTGCTCGCGCAGCTCCTCGATGGTGCCGGTGGTGAGCGTGATCAGCTCCAGCGCCCACAGCCGGAACGCCCTGGCCAGGTTGGCGGCGCTCTGCCTGGCCTCCTCCATGGTGGTGCGCGGGTCGGCGACGTTGAGGTCTTCGAGCGCGAGCAGCCGGTGCATCTCGGACTGGCCGCCGTCGTCCATCATCCGCCTGATGAACATCAGCCCGACCACGCTGGTGAACGACGCCCGATAACGCAGCTGGTTGGGCTTGGGGAACACCTCGCGGATCGCGCCCAGCCCCTTGAGCACGCGCAGCCGGTTGTCGAACTGGTCGCCGGGGTATGCGCGGCAGGCGAACCGCATCTGCTCATGCGTCAGCCACTCCTCGCCCGCCTCCGCGAACGCCGCGAACAGCGTCTCGGCGATGTCGACCAGGGCGGGGTCGTCGACGACCGCGCCGCTGTCGCGGGCCAGCGCCGCGAACATCCGGCGGTAGGTCGACAGCACCGCCTCCTCCGAGAGCGCGGCGTCGAGAGTCAAGGGCTGTTCGGACACGGGCACTAAGGTACGGCTTCCGGCCGACAATCTCGGCCTGACCTGACGCGCTTGCCTGCGAGTAGTCAGGTGCGCACGCTAGTGTGCTCCAGGGTAATACGGGGGCAAACGTTAAGTAATCGTACGTACGGGGTGAGTGACGCATTGCGTATCCACGTGCTGCGTGGAGACCGCGTTACGGCCGTGATCGCCGGTGTGGTGGCCGCGATCCTGGTAGCCGTGGCGGCCGTCTTCGGCGTGGGCGTCTCCAGCGCCAACCCCAAGCTGGCCGACGTCGGCGCCTGGCTCTGGACCCAGGCCCGAGGCAAGATCGTGCACGTCAACGGCCTGTCCGGCGAGGTCGACGGCTACCTGAACAAGAAGTCGGCCACGCGGCTGCGCGTCGTCCAGGACGGCTCGAACGTGCTGCTCGTCGACGACGGCAGCGGCTACGTCAGCCGGATCGAGCCCAGCCAGCTCAGCGTCGCGCAGACCCGCGACTTCGGCACGGCCGGGCTGCAACTCGTCGTCTCGGGCGCCGCCGGGTACGCCGTGGATCCGGCGGGCAAAGTGCAGCAGATCGACCCCGCCACGCTCAACTCGGTCGGCGCGTCGCTGTCGTTACCGGGCCCGCTCGGCTCGGCCCGGATCGACGGCGGCGGGCGGCTCTGGGTGCCGGTGACCGCGAAGGGCGAGGTCGTACCGGTGACCGAGGGCGTCGCCGCGACCCCCGTCAAGGTCGGCGAGCCGGGCGAGGAACTGGCCGTCACGATCGCGGGCGGCCTGCCGATGATCGTCAACACCCGCGCCGCGACCGCCACGATCGTCGGCGCCGACGGCGGAGTCGGCGAGATCACACTGCCGAAGGAGGTCGCCCAGGCCGCGAAGGGCGGCTTGCTGGCGCCGGCCTCGACCGAGGGCTCGCTGGTGCCGCTGCTCACGCCCGGCGACTCCGGGCTGCTCGTGGTGGTCGACACGGCGTCGAACTCGGTGCTCAACACCAGGTTCGCGGTGAAGGACCCGGCCGCGCTCGGTGTGCCGCAGGTGCTCGGCTCGAAGGTGTACGTCCCGGACCGCAGTACGGGCGGCCTGATCGTGTGGGACAGCGCGGCGGGCGGGCAGCCCACCACGCTCCAGGTGGCCCAGGGGCCCGGCCAGGTCGACGTGTTCGTCAAGGACGGCCTGCTCTGGGCGAACGACGAGGACGGCGACAAGGCCGTCGTCATCGACACCGAAGGCCGCAAGCACGACGTCGACAAGGACGACTCGGACGTACCAGGACCCACCAACACGCCCAAGCCCAAGCAGACCCCGCGGCCCGAGCCGACGAACACCGACACCCGGCCCGAACCGACCAGGACGGTGGAACCGACCAGGACGGCAGACCCGCGCCCGACGCGGACGGACGACCCCGAGCCATCGAACAAGCCCACCAAGACGCCAAGGCAAACGCCGACACCCACGCCCAGCGCGCCCACCAAACCGGGCGCCGTCAGCGCCAGGTCGGGCCCCGGCCATGTCAGCGTGAACTTCAGCCCGTCCAGCGGCGGCAAGGTCGACCGCTACACGCTCAAGGTGTCCGGCGGCGACGGCAGGACCACGCCGCAGTCGGTGGACGGCGACGGGCCGTTCCAGTTCGAGTTCTCCGGGGGGAGCTGTGGCAGTGAGTACACCTTCACGGTCGTCGCCCACTGGTCCGGCGGCGAGGTCGAGTCGGAGCCCAGCGCCGGGGTCAAGCCCTGTGTGGCCCCCGGCAAACCGGCCAACTTCACGGCCAAGCCCAAGAACCGCGGCGCCGAGCTGACCTGGGACGCCCCGGAGAACGGCGCCGAAGGCGTCACGTACGTGCTCTCCGGCGCGGCCACGAACGACGGCATCAAGGGCACGTCGTTCACCGCCGAAGGGCTCAAGAACAACCAGAAGCACGCGTTCACGCTCAAGGCCAAGAACGACGCGGGGGAGAGCCAGGACGCCGCCACGACCGACGTGGACCTGGCCTATCCGAAACAGCAGTACCAGAACGCCAGCAACGACGACACGAACACCCTCATCCGGCCGGGTCCGTCAGCCAACGGCGAAGCGGGGAGGATCACGAAGGGGCAGTACATCACGCTGACGGTGATCTGCCAGGTCAAGGGCGCGGCCTACACCGACACGTCCACCGGCAAGTCCAGCGACATCTGGAACCGGATCGAGTCGTCAGCGGGCAACGGCTACCTCAACGACACGCTGGTGGCCACACCGGACGGGGGCGGGTTCCCGGAGGCTCCGCTCTTCGAATGCACCGACTGAGATAGGGGAACCTCAGTTGTACAACGAGCAGACGCAGCAACCGCAACAGCTGGCGGCACAGTTCGCCCAGCGCTTCCAGATGCTGGCCCAGAACATCGAGCGCATCATCCGCGGCAAGCACGAAGCCATCGAGCTGGCCCTGATCTGCCTGTTCGCCGAGGGGCACCTGCTGATCGAGGACGTGCCCGGCACCGGCAAGACCACGCTGGCCAGGTCCATCGCGGCCAGCGTCGACGCCGAGTGGCGGCGCATCCAGTTCACGCCCGACCTGTTGCCCAGCGACATCACGGGCGTGTCCATCTTCAATCAGGCGCACCAGAAGTTCGAGTTCCACCAGGGGCCGGTGTTCGCGAACATCGTGCTCGCCGACGAGATCAACCGCGCCTCGCCGAAGACGCAGTCCGCGCTGCTGGAGGTCATGGAGGAGCGGCGGGTCACGGTCGACGCCGAGCCGCACCCCGTACCCAGGCCGTTCCTGGTGGTCGCCACGCAGAACCCGGTCGACATGGACGGCACGTACCCGCTGCCGGAGGCGCAGCTCGACCGGTTCCTCATGCAGATCTCCGTCGGCTATCCCGACCACGTGTCGGAGGTCGAGGTGCTCAAAGGCATGCCCACGGGGCCACAGGTCGAACGGCTGCCCGTGGTGGCCCGCGCGTCGGACGTGGCCGGGATGATCGACTTCGCCACCCGCATCCACGTCGCCGACCCCGTCTACGACTACATCGTCGCCCTCTGCGCCGCCACGCGCACCAACCCGAACCTGCGCCTCGGCGCCTCCCCGCGCGGCAGCCTCGCGCTGCTGCGGGCCGCCCGCGTCAAGGCCGCCGCCGCCGGCCGCCACTATGTCGTGCCGGAGGACGTCAAGGCCCTGGCCGTCCCGGTGATCGCGCACCGGCTGATCCTCACCCCCGAGGCCGAACTACGCGAGGTCACCGCGGCGAACGTGCTCGGCGAGCTGCTCGCCGGGATGCCGGTGCCGCAGGCGGCCTAGGTGCTGACACCGCTGGGCTGGGGCACGCTGGCCGGTTCGGCGATCCTGTACGCGGCGGGGTTCGGGCTCGGCTACCCCGAACCCGTCGTGCTGGCCACCGGCGGGCTGCTCGCGCTGGCCGCCGCCCTCGCCTGGACCGCCCCCAGACCGAAGCTGGAGGTGCACCGCGAGGTCACGCCGCTCAAGGTGGCGCGCGGTGACGCGGCGGTCGCGGTTCTGCACGTACGCAATCTCGGCCGCCGGGGCCTGTCGGGGCTGCGCGCCCAGGACCGGATCGGTACGGCCGAGCACACGGTCGACCTGCCCCGCCTGCCCAGACGCGCCGCCAGGACGGTGTCGTACCCGCTGCCCACCGACGTGCGCGGCGAGATCCCGGTCGGCCCGCTCCAGCTCGTCCGCGCCGACCCGCTCGGCCTCACCCGCAGGGTCCGGCGGTACGGCCAGGCGGCCACGCTGCTGGTCCGCCCCCGCACGGTCGCGCTGCCGGTGCCCCCGTCGGGCCGGGCCCACCACCTGGAGGGCCCCACCAGCGACAACGCCCCCAGCGGCACGGTCACCTTCCACACCCTGCGCGAGTACGTCGTCGGCGACGACCTGCGCCACGTCCACTGGAAGTCCAGCGCGCGCACCGGCACGCTTATGGTGCGCCAGCTCATCGACGCCAGCCTGCCCACCACGACGGTCGTCCTCGACACCCGTGACCTCACCGAACTGGCCGTGGACGCCGCCGCCTCGGCCGCCGTCGCCGCCGCCAGGTCCGGCTTCCCCGTGCGGGTGCTCACGGGCGAGGGCCCGCTCGCCGAGACCAAGTCCGACCCCGAGCTCGTGCTGGACCGCCTCGCCCGCGTCCGGCCCGCCGGTACGGCCGGCATCGGTGAGGCGGTGCGACTGGCCCGGGGCGGCTCCCTGGTCGTGGTCACCGGCGACCCCGCCGAGGCCGCCCGGGCCTCGGGGGCACGGCGCCGGTTCGACCGCATCATCTGCGTATATGTCGGCACAGGCCCACTCACCGCCCCCGGCGTGACGGTCGTCCCCATCACAGAGCTGGCCGCACTACCGCTGGCCTGGGGCACGCGATGAAGCGCGACGGTGGGCCCGTGTGGCGGCGGCCGGCCGGGTTGGTCGTCGTGGCGGCCGTCACCGGGGTCGGCGGGTGGGGGTTTCATCGCGTCTTTCCCGGCACCGAGCTGCTGCCGGCCGTCGTACCGGCCGCGACCGTGCCCGCCGTCGTGGCCGCGCTCACCTGGCGGCGGCCGCTCTGGCTGGCCCTGGTGGTCAATCTGGTCCTGGGGTTCGCGGGGACCGTACCGCTGTACAAGGGCGTCGCCCCCGGCCTGCTCGGAGACCTGGCCGACTCGTGGCGGGCGCTGCTCACCACGCTCCTGCCCGCCCAGCCGGAGCCGCGGCTGCTCATCCTCGTGCACACGCTCGTCTGGGCCGCCGCCGTGGTCGGCGCCGAGACGCTGACCCGCACCAGGACCCGCGTGGCCGCCGCGGTGCCCGCACTCGTCGTGTACGGCGTGGCGCTCCTGTTCGGCGTGGACGGCGAAGGCTCGAACCTGCCCCTGGCCGCGGCGATCGTGGTGCTCATGGCGGCCCTGGCCCTCATCCGGGACGACCGGCCGCCGCTGTGGCTGCTCGCGGGCCTCCCGGCCGCCGCCGCGCTGGCCGCCGTCGCCCTGGTCGCCGGGCCGCTGCTGCCCATCGCCGCCGAGCCGTACAACCCGAGGGACGACGCCGAGCTCCCACCCCCGGTGCGCGTCGACAGCGTCAGCCCGCTCGACCGCGTGTCGGCCTGGCTGCAGATCCCCGACCGGGACCTGTTCACCGTCAAGGCGGCCAAGCCGCTCAACTGGCGGCTGGCCGTACTCGATCGCTATGACGGCGTCCGCTGGACGTCCGGCGCCCGCTTCCAGCCCACGGGCGGCCGGGTGCCCGCGGGGGACTGGACGGGCAAGGCGCAGACCGTACGCCAGACGATCACGTTCAGCGGCCTGCCCGGCACGTGGCTGCCCGGCGCGGAACGTCCCGTAGAGGTCGAGGGCGTGCGCGGGCTGGCGGTGGACCCCGGGAGCGGGGCGCTGCTGGCCGCGAGCAGGCCGGCCAAGGGGTTCACGTACGAGGTGACGTCGCGGGTGGCGGAGCCGTCCAAGGCCGACCTGCTCGCGGCCACACCGGTCGGCGATGCCGCGCTGACCGCGTTCCCGGCCGGGCCTCAGGAGGCGCTGTTCCGCAAGCTCGCCCAGCAGGCCACCAAGGGCGCGGACGTGCCGATCAAGCAGGCGTACCGGCTGCAGAACTACCTGCGCACCAACGCCACCTACGACGTCACCGCGCCGCCGGGGCACTCGCTCAAGGGCCTGGAGTTCTTCCTGGAGACCACGCACAGGGGGACGTCGGAGCAGTTCGCGTCGACGTTCGCGCTCATGGCCAGGACGCTCGGGCTGCCGTCGAGGGTGGTGGTCGGGTTCCGGCCGGGGCAGGCGTCTGACGGGGTTTATCACGTTAAATCGGGTCACATCATGGCGTGGGCGGAGATCAAGTTCGACCGGCTCGGCTGGCGGCCGTTCTACCCCACCCCCGGCCGTGGCGGCGCGAAGGACGACCACGACGTGGTGTCCTCCGCGATCAAGGAGAGCGAGGAGGTGGAGGGCGAGTTCACCCAGGGCACCGTGAACAAGCCGAAGGCGGACCAGAAGCCCACGGCGGGCGACAAGCCCTCCGCCGGGCCGCCGCTGTGGGCGATCGTCCCGGCGGTGGGGGCGGGGATCCTGGTGGTGTACGCGGGCGCGGCGATGGTGCTGCCTTGGTGGCGCAGGCGGGCGCGCAGGAGGGTGGCGGGCGCGGAGCGGCGCGTGCTCGGCGCCTGGTGGCAGACCTGCGACGACCTCGGCCTGAAGGGGGAGCGGGCACTGACCGCCGAGGACGTGGTGGCCCGGCATCCCGCCGACATATCCGCCCATCTACGACCACTCGCCGATATTTCCAACTTCGTCCGCTACGCCCCCGACGCCGTCGCCCACGAGGCCGCCGACGCGGCCTGGCGCCACAGCGACGCCGTTCGCCGGGCCGTACGCGCCAGGACGCCGCTCAAAACCCGCCTCCGCAAGCGACTGCTCCTGCGCTGACAAAACAGCGTCATTGACCCGAGCGCGATTCCGTGACATTGAAGAGTCTGGGATTGTTCCTCCTTCGGAGCGGCGACAAGGGGCAGTTATGCCGAAGCTCTCACGTAGCGACTGGTATGACCTATCACGCGACACCAATTGGACGTTCCGCTATGTCGCCGAAGAAGAGGTCTTCCCGGAGGAGTTATCCGGCTCCCATCGGGTTTCCAGTGAGGCATGGACGCGGTGGGACGAACCGTACAAGATCAGTTACCGCGAGTACGTCCACAACCAGGTCACCAAAGACACCGCCACCTATTCGCTGAAGAACGCGATCAGCCGCTCCAAGCTGTTCGACCAGTTGGATCCCGGCTGGAAGTCGGTGATTCTCGCGCACTACGGGGCCATCACGATGCCGGAATATCTGGCCGCCATCGCGGAGGCGCGCATGGCGCGTTTCGGCAGGTCGGCGGCCTGGCGCAACACGGCGACCTTCGGCGCGCTGGACGAGATGCGGCACGGGCAGATCCAGGCGTTCTTCCCGTACGGGCTGCTGGACAAGGAGCCGCGCGCGGACTGGGCGCTGAAGGCGTTCCACACGAACAACTGGGTGGTGCTCGCCGTCCGGCATCTCTTCGACGACATGTTCGTCGCCAACGACGCGGTCTCCATCGCGCTGCAACTCACCTTCACCTTCGAGACGGGTTTCACGAACCTGCAGTTCCTCGGCATGGCGGCCGATGCGATGGACGTCGGCGACCTGGAATTCGGGGCCCTGATCTCCAGCATCCAGACCGATGAGGCGCGCCATTCCCAGCAGGGCGAGCCGACCATCAAGGTGCTCATCGACAACGGGCACAAGGAATGGGGTCAGTTTCTGATCGACCAAATGTTCTGGCGTTCCTGGAGAGCGTTCGCGGTGCTCACGGGACTGTCGATGGATTACTACACGCCGCTGGAAAGCCGCCGGATGTCGTTCAAGGAATTCATCGAGGACTGGGTCGTCAAGCAGTTCGCCGAGCAGTTCCGCGATTTCGGCCTGGACTATCCCTGGTATTGGGACCAGTTCATCGACGAACTCACCTGGTACCACCACGCCGTCCACCTAGGCGTCTGGAACTACCGGCCCACCCTGTGGTGGAACCCGGACGCGGGCGTCTCCGCCGACGAACGCCAATGGCTGGAGGAGAAGTACCCGGGCTGGAACAGCACGTTCGGCCGCAACTGGGACGTCATCCAGGACAACCTGCGCAGCGGGAACATCGCTGCGACCTTCCCCCAGACGCTGCCGATCACCTGCAACCTCTGCCAGATCCCGATCGTCCGCGCGGCGGGTGTCATGGTGGGCGCGCTCGGCTCGGCCGCCCCGCTGCGGCACACCCACAACGGCCGGACGTACCTGTTCTGCTCGGAGCCGTGCAAGTGGATCTTCACCCAGCGGCCGGAACGGTTCGCCGGGCACAAGTCGCTCATCGACCGCTTCCTCGCCGGTGACATCGCGCCGCCCGATCTGGCCGGCGCACTCGCCTACATGGGGCTGTCCGAGGCCGAGCAGGGTCGCGACGCCACCGACTACGCCTGGGCATTCGGCCCGGCCGCCGAATGAGGGGGATCCGATGGCGTTGCTACCGCTGAGCGCGAATTTCGAGAACGACCTGGTCGCGCTGCTCGTCCCAGTCGACGATCAGGACACGGTGGAGGTCGTCGGCCAGAAGATCGCCCAGCTCACGGTCGGCCACCGGGTGGCGGCCAGGCCGGCCCCGATCCGCGTTCGCCATGAGGGCCGCGTGCTGCCGCCCGAGCAGCGCATCGGCGAGGCGGGGGTGGGGCCGCTCGATCACGTGGAGGCGTTCTTCGATGCATCCTGAGGAGCTGTCCTGGACGGGCGTCTGCACCCTCGACGAGCTGTGGGAGGGCGACATCGCCGAGGTCACGGTGGGGGAGGAGCCGGTGCTGCTGGCCCATCTGCCGGGCGGCGAGTTGCGGGCGTACCAGGGGATGTGCCCGCATTCGGAGTTCCCGCTGGCCGAAGGTGAGCTCGACGGCGAGGTGCTCACCTGCTCGGGCCACGGGTGGGAGTTCGATCTGACGACCGGCCGGGGGAACAACCCGGACACCTGCCGGCTGTACACCTTCCCGGTCCGCCTGGACGGCGAGCGGATCTACGTTGCCGTGCCGGCCGACGGCCGGCGCCACCACAACCGATGCCGTGGATGAGGAGCACCGTCGTGGCCGATGACCGCGAACAACTGGTGGGACCCGTGGCCAGGGGATTCGATCCCGAGGTCGTGGACGCGCTGGTGACCGCGCTGCAGAAGGACAATCCAGACAAGGAGCTCCGCGTCGAGGACCACGGCGGCTACGTACGCATCCACGCTCCCCACCTGCTGCGGCTGACCCGCGCCAGCCTGGAGGAAGCCGCGGGCCACCCCTTCCCGCTGGCAGCTCTCGAACCCGCGATCGCGAGCTTCGCGGGCCGCATGCGCTACGTCGATGACGACGAACTCGTCTGGTACCTGACCAGGGAGGATTGACCATGGCCACGACCCGGCGGCGTACCTGGAGCCTGTTCGACGGCGAACGCCGCAGACCCACCGAGTACGACATCGTCACCCGTGGCTTCCACCACCACTTCGGCCGCCGGCCGGCCCCGTTCGACCTCGACCCCGGCAGCGCGATCAACCAGTGGTACCTGCGGCACCGGGAGGGATCGCCCCTGCAGGCCCCCGACTGGGAGGGCTTCCGCGACCCCGCGCAGCTCAACTACCGGCGCTACATCGCCCTGCAGCACGAACGCGAGATCTACGCCGAGGGCGTCGTCGACAGCTTCGAGGCCGACGACCACGACGCCCGCCTCGACCCCGCCTGGGTCGCCGTACTCGGCCGCCTGTACCTACCGGCCCGTTTCGCCTTCCACGTCCTGCAGATCACCAGCGAGTACGTCGGCCAGCTCGCCCCGAGCACCGCCATCATGAACGCGGCCCTGTTCCAGGGCGCCGACGAACTCCGCGCGCTGCAATGGATCGCCTACCGGGCCAAGTCGCTGTCGCTCACCCACGGCGCCGCACTCGCCGACGGGAAGACGGCCCGCGCCCTCTGGGAGGACGACCCGGCCTGGCAGCCCGCCCGGGAGACCCTGGAGCGGCTCCTGCTCGCCTACGACTGGGGCGAGGCGTTCACCGCACTCAACCTCGTCGTCAAACCCGCCTTCGACACCCTGCTCAAACAGTGCTTCGCCGACCTCGCCCTGGCCAACGGCGACGGCCTGACGACGCGACTCCTCCGCGACTCCGGGACCGACACGGCCCGCAGCCAGGACTGGAGCTCGGCGCTGGCCAGGTATGCCATCGCCGCCCGCCCGGAGAACCTGAAAACCCTCACCATCTGGGAGGACATCTGGCGGCCCCGTGCCATGGCCGCGGTCGAGGGCCTGGCCACACTGTTCACCACGGCCCCGAAGCCCGCCGACCCCGGCGAGGTGCTGACCGCCGTCACCGCGACGGTCGATCGACTCCGCTCGACCGCCCTCACCGGCCAGAACGAACGATGACGCGGGACACGCCGCGCGGCTTCACCAGTCAAGAGTGACGAGCCGCTCGTACCGTACTCCTTGGAGCAGGTCTTTCAGCAGCACGGCCAGCCCAGGTGGAAAGACCCGCTCCGTGGCCGAGCCGAGCTCGGCCGCGGTCCACCATCGATGCCCGAATCCGTCATCTCCAGACCCGGAAATTTCCCCCAAGGGGACCCGGGCGAAGAAGTAGGTGTGCACGGTGTAGTAGCGGCTTCCCCGGATGGACCACTCTCCCGCGTTGACCGCCACCGGTTCGCCCAGGTCGTGGGGTGTGAGAATGAAGCCGGTCTCTTCGTGAGCCTCGCGACACGCCGTTTCCACCGCTGATTCGCCGGGTTCGATCCCGCCGCCGGGAAGGTGCCATGCGGGCTCGCGGGGCCAGGGGTCGGGCGGGACGAAGCGGAACATCAGTGCGCGGTCGGCGGGATCGACGAGGATGACGCGCGCCGTGGGACGGTTCGTGATCATTTGCCCGAGGGTATCCGCGCGAAGTCTGCGGGTGCTGCTCGATCCGGCCCATGGGGAGGACGGCAGCACCCGTATCGGAAGAACGCCTCAGTTCACGTACGCCCACAGGTCGTAGGTGTAGAACATCGGGTTCTCGGGCTGGTGGGTGCTGCACCACCAGGTCTGCCAGCGTCCGGTCTCCTGGCCCGACCGGCCGAAGCTGATGCAGACGTCATAGGGCAGGTTGGTGTAGACGACTTGGAGCTGGGACGAGGCGTGCGCTGGCGTGCTCGTGACCAGGACGGGCGCCAGGGCGGTGACCGCGAGAAGCGACAAGGCGGTGATTCGGCGACGCACCAGTTCTCCCCTCATGAAGAGCCGGAAATCGCGAAGAGCGATCACCGTGAATTGGACGACAAGCACCGCATCGCCGCAAGATCCGCCCCCGCCCGGCCCCGACGACCAGCGCGAACACGATGAAAGGTTCATTCCGGAGGAGTTCGGCGTTCCGGGAAGATCGAGTGCATGAGAAGCGTCGAAGCCCAGCTGCTGCACCGCCCGCCGGGCCTGAGCGTCGGTGAGATCGTTCGCCACCTGCTCGCCGTACAGGCTCAGGACGTCACCGCCGCCTACCTCGCCTTCCGCGCGCGGTCGGCCACGGTCACGGTGGCGGACGTCGAGGCGGCGTGGCGAGACCGCGAGATCGTCCGCACCTGGGGCCCGCGCGGCACCCTGCACTTCGTCCACACCGACGACCTGCCGTGGATCCACGCGCTCACCCGCAACGCCACGAACACCACCCGCCGCCTCCACCAGGAGGGCGTGACAGGCGACGACCTGCTCCCGCTGATCGACCGCGCCCTCGCGGGACAGGGCCCACTCACCAAGGCCGAGCTGGCGGAACGGCTGGCGGGCAGGGCGAGCGGCCAGGGCATCGTGCACCTCGTCGCCCTGGCCGCCCACCACGGCCTGGCCGTGCTCGGCCCGCCACGCGGCGGGAAGCCCACGTACGTGCACGCCGCCGACTGGCTCGGCGCTCCCGTCGTCCCCGACCCGGACAGGGACCGCGCGCTGACCGAACTGGCCCACCGCTACCGCCGCGCCCACCACCCGTCGACCCCCGAGGACCTGGCCGCCTGGTCAGGCCTCTCCCTGAGCGCCGCCCGCACCGCCTGGTCCCTCGCCGGCCCGCCCGCGGACGTCGGTCTTTCCGCGTCCACCCAGCTCGTACGGCTGGCACCCGCCTTCGACGAGTACCTGCTGGGCTGGAAGAGCCGGGACCCCATCCTGCCCGCCGAACACGCCCGCAAGGTGTTTCCCGGCGGCGGGATCCTGCGCCCTGTCCTGCTCGTCGACGGGGTGATCGCCGGGGTCTGGGGGCGGAAGGGGAGCGAGGTGACAGTGTCCCCGTTCGGTGCGCCGCCGCCGGGGCCGCAGCTCGATGCCGAGATCGCGGACGTCCGGCGGTTCCTCGGCTGAGCGTGGACCGTCGCCCGATCTAGTTGTTCTTGGCGACCGCGCCCCTGACGCAGACCGGCTTGGACCAGGCGACCTTGCTGGTCTTCGAGATCTGCAGCGGGACGCCGACCAGGAAGCAGTAGCCGGTGTCCGGGTCCAGGCCTGCCACGCGGGTTGAGGTGGTGCCGGGCTGGAGGGCGGTGATCGCCTGCTCGCCCTGCTTGGCGGGGGAGCGCTGGACCACGACCGGGTAGCGGGCGGACTCCTTGGGCAGCGCCCACCGTAGCTCCACGAGTGTGCTCCGGTCGGCCACCACCTGTACCCGGCGTGGGGCCAGCGCGGCCAGGGCTTCGTTGTTGATGGTGCCGGTGTTCTCGGACGACTTGGGGGCTGTCGACGGGAGCTGGGACGCCTGTGGGTCGGCCACGGGGGCGGCGTTCTGTCGCGACAGGTAGACGGCGAATCCGGCGCCGGCGAGCGCCACGATCGTGGCGGCGGCTGCGATCGTCGCCACCCGCGTTCCCCTCCGCGTCGGCGGGAGTCCGGTACGCCCCGGCGGGAGTCCGCCCGACGCGTTTACCGGCCCGCCTACCGCCGGCCCGCCTACCGCCGGCCCGCCTACCGCCGGCCCGCCTACCGCCGGCCCGCCTACCGCCGGCCCGCCTACCGCCGGCCCGCCTACCGCCGGACCGCCTACCGCCGGACCGCCTACCGCCGGACCGCCTACCGCCGGACCGCCCGAGGGAGGATAGGCGCCGCTGGGCGGATAGCCCGGTTGCGATGGGTGTGCGGCTCCGAACGAGGAACCGGTCTGCGCCGGATGCGGGGGTGGGATCGTGGCGGGAGCGGCCGATCCGTCTGCGCCGAGCTGAGAGCCGGTCGACTGAGGCCCGCCAAACTGCGGCCCCGACGGCTGGAGCCCAGCGGGGTGATACCCGGACTGCTGCGCGCCGACGGGCGGCGGCGCGAAAGGGCTGTGCCCCGGCTGTTGCGCGCCGGCTGGCGGCGGCGCGAAGGGGCTGTGCCCCGGCTGTTGCGCGTCGGCTGGCGGCGGCGCGAAGGGGCTGTACACGGGCTGCTGAGGACCCGCCTGCTGAGGACCTGCCTGTTGCGGACCCGTCGGCTGAAGATTCGTCGGCTGAGGACCCGACGGCTGTGGCTCGAACGGGTTGTATCCGGCCGGCGCGGCCACCGGTCCAGGTGCGTACGCCCCGGTCACCGGCGCCCCGGCCAGGTGCGCCCCCGTCGAGGGACCGCCCGCAGCAGGCTCGCCGGTGTCCGCTCGCCGGGGCACCGTCGCGGTGGCAGGCCCAGGAGCGGGATCCTGCCCGACCAGGTCCGTCACCGGCAGTCCCAGCTCCGCCTGCGCCTCCCGCAGCCGTTGCGCGAACTCGCGCGCCGACCCGTACCGCACATCAGGCTGCTTCGCCATCGCCCGCAGCACCATCTCGAACACCACAGGCGGCACGTCGGCCCGGTTGAGCGGCGGCGGCTCCGCGCTCAGCACCCGGTACATCAGCGGCGCGATCGACGGGTCCGTCGGACTGTGGAAGGCGGGCTGCCCGGCGAGTAAGTGATAGAGCGTCGAGCCGAGCGAGTAGATGTCGGACGAGGCGGAGTGCGGCTGCCCGGTCAGCACCTCCGGCGCCGCGTGCAACGGCGTGAACGCCTGCGCCGTGGCCGAGATCTCCGACGAGTCGACGACCCTGGCCACGCCGAAGTCGGCCACGGCCGGCTCGCCGTACCGGGAGATGAGAATGTTCTGGGGTTTGATGTCGCCGTGCAGGACCCCCGCCTCGTGTACGGCGGCCAGCGCCCCGGCCAGCTTCACGCCCGCGCGCAGTACGTCGGGCACCCGCAATGGGCCCTCGTTGCGGACCTTGTCGCGCAGCGAGCCGTTCTCGAAGAAGTCCATGGCGATGTACGGCTTGCCGGAGCGCGTCACGCCGGTGTCGAAGACGGTCACGACGTTCGGATGGCCGGTGAGGCGGCCGGTGAGCTGGAGTTCGCGCTGGAACCTGCGCATGGTCCGCTGGTCGACCCGGTCCACGGACAGGACTTTCAGCGCCACGATCCGGTCGAGGCGCTCCTGGTAGGCGCGGTAGACGATGGCGAAACCGCCCTGGCCGGCCTGATCGAGTACCCGGTAGCCGGGCGCGTCCTCGACTGGCAGCACAGTACTCCCCCCTGTCACGGGCGAGTTTAATGTGATTTTTCCTGCCTAGAGCGGATTCATGAGATAGGCGCCGCCCACCACCGAGGCGCCCGCCACGAGCAGGAAGAAGAACACGTAGAAGCCGCCGGGCAGGAAGGTCAGCCTGGCGAGCTGGTCGGCGTCGGAGTCACGGGCCTGCCGCCTGCGCCGCTTGCGCTGTAACTCGATGATCGGGCGTACCCCACCGAACAGCAGGAACCAGACCGCCACCATGGCCACGACCTGCTGCACGTTGTCCGGGGCGTACATCGACAGGGCGAACACCGCGCCGCCCGTCGCGAGCAGGATCAACGCGCCGTACAGGTTGCGGATCAGCAGCAGCATGCAGACCAGGAACAGCAGCACGGTCCACATCAGCAGCGTGATGCGCCCCTGCTCGGTCAGCCACGCGGCGGCCAGCCCGAGCAGCGACGGCGCCAGATAGCCCGCGAGCGCGGTCAGCACCATGCCGGGGCCGTTGGGCCGGCCCCTGGTCAGCGTCACGCCGGAGGTGTCCGAATGCAGCCGGATGCCTTCGAGCTTGCGCCGGGTGGCCAGCGCCATCAGCGCGTGGCCGCCTTCGTGGGCGATCGTGATCAGGCCCCTGGACAGTTGCCAGGACATGCCGAAGCTGACGATCGCGAACGCGACGAGTGCCGAGACCACCACGACCCACGGGTCGGGGGCAGGCTGAACCTCGATCAGGTGAGCCCAGAGCTTGTCCATCGAGGTATGACCCTATCCAGCTAAAGTCTCGGTCGTGCTCACAGAACGAGATTCTGATGCCGAGGTTCCGGAATGGTGGCGAGAACTGGGCTTGCCGGGGCTGATCGACCTGCATGTGCACTTCCTGCCGGAGCGCATGGAACGCCGGGTTTGGCACCACTTCACCCACGGCGGGCCACTCATGGGGGACGGCTGGAAGATCGAGTACCTGTGGCCGGTGGAGGAGCGGGTCGCCCGGCTGCGCGAGCTGGGCGTGCGGGCCTTCCCCGCCCTCGCCTATGCCCACAAGCCGGACATAGCCGCCGAGCTCAACGACTGGACGCTCGACTTCGCCCGTCGTACGCCGGACTGCCTGCCGTCGGCGACCTTCTACCCGGAGCCGGGCGCGACCGGCTACGTCCGGCGGGCGCTGGAGCTCGGCGCGCGGATCTTCAAGGTGCACCTCCAGGTGGGCGGGTTCGACCCGAGGGTGCCCGAACTGGACGAGATCTGGGGCCTGCTCGCCGAGGCGGGCGTACCGGTGGTCGTCCACGCCAGCTCGGTGCCGGTCGGCAGCGGCTTCCTGGGGGCCGAGCCGATCGGCGCGGTGCTGCGCCGGCATCCCCGGCTGCGGGTGGTGATCGCGCACCTGGGCATGCCCGAGTACGACCCGTTCTTCGAGCTGGCCGCCCGCTACGAGCGGGTGGCGCTCGACACGACCATGGCTTTCACCGACTTCACCCAGGCCAGGATGCCTTTTCCGGACAGGTTGCGGCCCGCGCTGCTTGATCTTGGTCTCGCGGGGAAGGTGGTGCTTGGCACCGATTTCCCGACAATTCCATATTCGTACGCGCACCAGCTGCGTGCTCTTCACCGGCTCGACCTGGGAGAAGACTGGTTGAGGGCCGTATGCTGGCATAACGGCACAATCATGATCTGATGGGCAAGGTGAACGACCAGCACGTGGCGTTGATCCGCGCTTTCTACGAGGCACTCGGCCGCGCCGACTACGCGGCGATGGAAAGGTGCTACCACCCCGAGGTGAGCTTCGGCGACCCCGTCTTCCAGGAGGTGGAGGGCCGGCGCAGGGTGATGGCGATGTGGCGGGTGCAAGCGGGTCAGCGCGACGGCCTGAAGTCGGAGCTCAGCGGCGTGACGGCCGACGACTTCACCGGCACGGCGCACTGGTCCTCCCGCTACACCTTCGCCAGCACGGGCCGCGAGGTGGTCAGCGAGATCGACGCGCTGTTCAGGTTCGAGGACGGCGTGATCGTCAGACATCACGACGACTTCGACTTCAAGCGTTGGTCCCGGATGGCGCTGGGCAGGCCGCATGGGCTGCTGTTCGGCTGGACGCCGATGTGGCGCAAGTCCATCCGAGACCGGGCGACGCGGGCACTCGACGAGCTTGCGGCAGATTTCCAGTAAGGGGCGCACATGGCACGGCTGATGGGGTTCGGACGGGGTAACGGAGGCGGCGCCCGCGAGGCGCCTCCCGAGCACTCGATGGACCCGCGCGCCGGCGAACAGGCGCCCTACCAGCCGACCGTCATCGACAACGCCATCTACCAGGACGGCAAGCGGGTCGACAACCCCGGCTCGCTGGCCGACGCCTTCGAACGCCTCAAGGAGCTGCCCGACAGTCTCGCCTGGATCGGCCTCTACCGGCCGAAGGACTGGGAGCTGGCCAAGCTCGCCGAGGAGTTCCAGCTGCACCCGCTGGCCATCGAGGACGCCATCGTGGGCTCCCAGCGGCCCAAGGCCGACCGTTACGGCGACATGCTGTTCGTCGTACTGCGTGCCGCCCGTTACCTCGACGACGTCGAGGAGGTCGCGTTCGGCGAGCTGCACGTCTTCGTCGGGGCCAACTTCGTGATCACCGTACGGCATGCGGAGTCGCCCGACCTGCAGGCCGTACGCAAGCGCATGGAATCGGACCCCGAGCTGCTCCGCCAGGGCACGCAGGCGGTGCTGTACGCCGTCCTCGACGCCGTGGTCGACGGCTACGCCCCGGTGGTCGCCGGGCTGCAGAAGGACATCGAGGAGATCGAGGGCCAGGTGTTCGGCGGCGACCCGTCCGTGTCGCGGCGCGTCTACGAGCTGTCGGGGGAGGTCATCGAGTTCCAGCGGGCGACCGCGCCGCTGGTGCGGATGATCGACGGGTTCATCGCCGGGGCGGCCAAGTACGGCGTCAACGACGAGTTGCAGAGCTACCTGCGTGACGTGGCCGACCACGCCATCACGGTCAACGAGCGGGTGGTCTCCTTCCGGCAGATGCTCCAGGACATCCTGCTGGTCAACTCGACACTGGTGACGCAGGCGCAGAACGACGAGATCGCCCGGATGACCGAGGCCAGCATCCGGCAGGGCGAGGAGGTCAAGAAGATCTCCGCCTGGGCGGCCATCCTGTTCGCCCCGACGCTGGTCGGCACCATCTACGGGATGAACTTCGACTTCATGCCCGAGACGCACTGGGTGTTCGGCTACCCGTTCGCGATGCTGCTGATGGGTGTGGTCTGCCTGGTCCTCTACACGGTCTTCAAGCGCCGCGACTGGCTCTGACCGGGTAAGTCACGCGCCGGGCTCCCCGTTGGGCATGTCCTTTCGCGCGTGACTCAGCCGATCGAGGAGTTCGATGTCGGGCGTCCGCACGAGGCTCTGCGGTGGGCTGAGGAGGCGGTCGCTGCTGATCATCGCCAGCGTCCTTCGTGCCCTGTCGGCGATGATCTGCTCCTCCGCCCTCGCGGCCCGGCGCAGAGCTCGATGCGCGGCACGTAAGTCGCCCAGCTCCGACAGCACCAGCCCGAGCATGAGCCGGATCACCGCACGCATGGCAGGCGGGGCCAGGCGAGCCGCCCTGCGGTAGGCGATGACCGCGCCGAGCCGGTCGCCTTGGGCGCACAGGGTGTTGCCGAGGAGCGACAGCTCGCTCGCCGCGTGTGCCCGCTGCTCATGTCGCCGCATACGCCCACCGCACCGGCCCGGACGCTGACCGCATCATTCGCGACGCACCGGACACGGATCGCGACCAGCAGCGCAGGGCGGACCGGCTGATGTCCCGCCACGCGCGGGCGCTGGCCGCGGCCCGCCCCTTATGGCTGCCACCGCCGATCCTGATCGCGGTCTGCATCGGCATCGGCTTCTGGTGGATCGCCGCGCTGGGCACAGCCGTCTGTGCCCTGGCCTGCCTGATTCTCTACGGCATCGCGGGGCGAGCCCGCGACGACATCCGCCTGCTGGACGGCACCGTCGGCATACTGATCCCGGACGACCTGGTCCACCTGCACCTGGCGCGCCGCTACTGGGTGCGCGGCGACATGCCCCTATGGCGCGACAACGCGGAGCGACTGCCAGTGATCGCCAAGGAGGTCTCCAAGGTGGTGATCCCCGAGCTCCCGAACAAGGGCCGGAGAAGCACCTCACCTCGTGGCCTCTTCATTGTCAAACGAAACGTCCCGTCCCGATATGGTGGAGTCATGAACGCCCGCCGTCGCTCCGCCGTCCGAACCGAAGCGATCATGCAGACCGCGCTCGACCTGGCCCTCGAGGTCGGCTACGCCAAGCTCAGCATGGAAGCGGTCGCCAGCCGGGCCGGCGTCGGCAAGGACACCATCTACCGCCGATGGCCCTCCAAGGCCCTGTTGTTCCTCGACGCGGTTCTCAGCTCGCGAACCACAGGCCTGGAGCATCCCTACACCGACGACATCGTGGCCGATCTGCGTGAGGTCATGACCCGGGCCGTCGACCTGCTGGCTCGGCCGCCATGGGGACCGCTGTACCGGGACCTGATAGGGGAGGCGCAGCACAATCCCGAGGTCGCCGCCGCCCTCAACGAACGCTTCATCCAGCCACAGACGGCCGACACCCTGGCCCGCCTCAAGGTCGCCAAAGAGCAGGGGCAACTCGCCCCCGATTTCGACCTGGACCTGGCCTTCGAGGTCTTGTCAGGCCCGCTGTACTACAGGCTGCTGATCACGCATGAGCCGCTGACGCCCGACTACCTCGACCGTGTGCTCCAAGCGGTCTTCGTCGGTATGGGGCCTCGACCGCGTAGTTGAAGGTGGTGGCGCCTCTTGGCGGAGGAGATGGCGTCCGAACCGACCGGCATTCTCAAAGAGCACGGTCGGTTCGGGTTGCCGGGTTCATGGAAGGAGGTCGTCGACTGCCCGTTCGAACGGCGCTCGCGGATACAGTTCTGGTTCCGCTGCTCGCCGGATACACGCCGGCAAAGGCGACCTCTACGAGTGGTCAGCCCTTGATCGCCGCGGTCAGCTGGTCGATGAACTTCTGCTCGGCCCCGGAGACCCCCTTGGCGCCGTCGGACATCTTGGCGGCGATCTCGATCAGCCACTGCCCGTAGGCGTGCACGTCTTCTTCGGTTCCCTTGGCGCGAAGCAGGGCGATGGCCCCCGGAACCTTGTCGAGCGCGCTCGCGATGGCCTCCTCCGGCGTCGAGCCGGCCGCCTCACCCACCGGGGTGCGGGACGCGAGCGTGCTGATCAGCTTGCTGCTGTGCTGCTTGGCCTCCTCAAATGCCTTGCCGCCCGCGTAGAGCTCCTTGGCGAACCCGATGATGCCATCGCTTTCGGCCTGCAGCGCGGCCCACATTGCCTGCCTCGCTACATCCAGTAGCTGATTCAGCTCATCCTCGGAAAATGCCGACACGTCTGTCACGGCTCTCCTTTCTCTGTACGGAAGTCCGGGCTGATGATCATCGCACGGAAAACTTACAGCGGAGGTCAGATCGCCCAAATGCCACATCGGGCGATTGATGTCGGTGAGTATCCTCTGGTGCCGTGACCGATTCGACAGCGCCGCCATGGATTGACGACCTCTTCTCGTTTCCCACTCCGCCCGCGCTCCGCACGCTGATCGACATCGCCTGGCAGGCCGCGTACGACTTCTACGAAGAGAACGAAACCTACGATTACACCCTGCTGATGTCTCACTACGATTTCATGTTCGACCTGGCCACGATTCCCCGCCCGCCCGATGGCTGCGACGCCTACCCGGAGTTCGTAGATCGGCAGCTGTCAGTACCGCACTTCGCCACGCCGGAGTTCGTGCCCTTCGGCTCCCTTGGCGACGGCGGCGACGTCGGCTGGCTGGTGCCCGCTCCGGAGCTTGGGCGCCTGGACCATCCGGTTGTCCTGGCCAACGGTCATGAACACGGCGTGACCCTGATCGGCGCGGACACCCGTACCGGCCTGGAGTTCATGCTGTCGTGGGCCCTGCGGAAGTGGCGCGAGAACCCGGTCCCGGAGCCTCCGGCGTGGCGTGACCCAGACGTGTGGCTCGCCCAGAACCAGCGGCAGATCGACGCGCGCGCCAAGAACCAGAGACTTGTTGCTCGATTGGCCGCCGAACTCCGCATAGACCCAGCCCCGGACCGGACCTTTCCCGGTTCATGGTGGCAGGGCACGACCGTCCGGGAGGACACCGAGTACGACATCGTGTTTGACGTACCGGAGGGGTGGCGGCACGAGCCCGGCGCGGACGGCATCGGCGTGCTCGCCCCAGCCGACGCGTACGCCGATCGGAGGCCGGTGGTCGCGGACCCCCCACCGCTCGAACCAGAGCTGATCGCCGCCACATGCTGGCTCGATGCCGGATATCCGGCGACAGTGTTGCTCGCGCTCAAAGACGCTTTCGTCAACGTACCGAGCTGTTACTTCGCCGACCTCAAGCCGTTGTGGGCGCGCGCGTACCGAGACCTCGGCCGACCCGAATACGCGGACCGCCTCGACCTGATGGCGCCGAGTTACCAGGATTCGTGTTATTGCCCTACCCCGCACTGAAGAGAGAGATGGTACGGCGGGTTCTCTCATGTGGCGTGGAGAAGCCGAAAGCGATCGGGTTCTGGTTCCGCCGGATCTCGATCAACGACTTGGATCGGCGTCCAAGCACATTGCAGTCCATGGCGGCGTATTCATGCGGGCCCTCAAGCCTTCGTCAGCGGGGTTTCCTGCCTCCGCTCCCGCAGGGTCGGGGGGCAATCGGTGGTGGCGATCTCAGCTGTCGCGCGAGGCGCATCGCGGCATGGATCGGTGACAGTCGCTTCGGCGTCTGGATGGGATGGGTTCCAGAGCTCGTCGGCTTGGCCGCGGGCGACATACTCCGCGTAAACCCTGGCCTTGTACCTGATCAAGTCCAAGCATTCCTGCAGCTCACGCATGTGCGCCTCGACCTGCTTCTCATGGTCCTGCAGCAACGCCAGACGCTCGTGCTCGTTGCCGGGCCCCTGCTGGGTCAGCTCGACGTATCGCCGGATCGCCGCCAGCGACATCCCCGAGGAGCGCAGTTTGGTGCAGCTCGCCAGCCATTCGAGGTCTTCCTCGTGGTAGATCCGCCGCCCGTTGTGCGTGCGGCGTACGGGGTTGGCGAACAGCCCCTCCTTCTCGTAGAAGCGCAGCGTGTGGACGCTCAGCCCACTCTGCTTGGACACCTCACCGATGCTCAAATCCACGAGCGACTCCCGTCCCGCCATCGCTTGATCTAGAGCCGACTCTAGCTAATAGCGTCGAGCCGTAGCCGATCGAACGGATGAGGAAAGATCATGAGTGTTTGGTTCGTCACCGGAGCGTCGCGGGGGCTCGGGGCGGAAATCGTGCGCGAAGCACTGTCTCGGGGGCACGGTGTCATCGCCACGGCTCGGGATGCGGCGGCGGTGCTCACGGCATACCCGGACAAGCCTGCCGGACTGCTGGTCGTGACCGCGGATGTCACTTCGCAGGAGCAACTGCAAGCCGCGGTTGATGCGGGACTGGCGGAGTTCGGCCGGATCGACATTGTGGTGAACAACGCCGGATATGGGCTGGTGGGCGCGGTCGAGGAGGTGTCCGACAAGGCGGCACGCGACGTGTTCGACGTCAACGTCTTCGGCGTGCTGAACACGTTGCGCGTCACGCTGCCCACCCTGCGCGCCCAGCGATCCGGGTGCGTCCTGAACATCGGTTCGGTGGCCGGGTTCGCCACGGCCCCGGGCACGGGCCTGTACGGCGCGACGAAGTTCGCCCTCGAGGGCATTTCCGAAGCGCTGTACGGCGAATTGGCGCCACTCGGTGTGCGGGTCATCATTGTCGAACCGGGCGGCTTCCGCACGGACTTCCTCAATGGCACGAGCCTTCACGTCCAGCCCGCATCCATTTCGGATTATGACGCCGGTGCGGGCCCCATCCGCGCGGCCCTGGCCGCCAACGACGGCCGTCAACCAGGCGATCCGGCGAAGGCCGCCGCCGCGATCGTGGACGTCGCGGAGGCCGGCGAGCCTCCGCTGCGCCTGCAACTCGGCGCGGACGCGGTCGCGCGTGTGGAGGCCAAGCTCGAGCTCGTCCGCCGCGAGCTGGATCAATGGCGGCCCATCGCCCTCTCGACCAGCTGAACGCCCTACGGCTGGACCCGCAGGTCGGCGAAGACCGCCCGATGGTCCGATCCGGGAATGTCGTACACCTGTACATCGGCCGCCCCCGCACGGCTGTCCGTCAGCACATGGTCGAGGGTCACCAGCGGCAAAGGCAGCTTGCGCATCCCCCAGGTGGGCGTCAGGCCCTGCCCGGTGGACGCGGCCGCGTCGGTGTAGCCGGTGGCCAGCAACCGCCGGAACACGGCATGGTCCAGCGAGGCGTTGAAGTCACCCGCCAAGACCCGCGGCAGACCGGTTGCCGGAGCAGCGGGTGGCAGCGTGGCGACCCCGGTCTCCCACTCCGCCACCGTGGAGGGCACCGGCGCCACCGGATGCACGACCACGACCTGCACCGCCGACCCGCCCGGCAGCGCCACCTCCACCACGGGCATGTGGTGCCCGACCGGTTGGAACACACCGGTCTGCTCCCGCAAGGGGAGGCGGGCGTACACGCCGCTGCCGTCCGCCCCCCAGTTCTCCGGTTCGATCACCTGGTACGGCAGCAGCTTCGCCAGCCCGGCCGCTTCCAGCCTGTCACGTTCCAACCAGGTCAGCTCCTGCAGGCTGAGCACGTCCACGTTCAGCCGGCGCGCCAGGTCGACGATCGTCCCCGCGTCCCCGCGGCCACCGGCGAGGTTCGCGGTCAACACCCGAAACGACCGCCCCGTGGCGGAGACCGTACCGCTGACCGCCCGAGGTATCACGCACCAGGCAAGACTGACGCAAACCGCCAGCATGATCGCGATCGCGACCCTGTTCCGCGCGATGATCACCAGCCCCAGGACGACCAGCGCCGCGAGCGCGAAATAGGGCGTGAAGGAGACCAGCGGCACCAGCAGGGCTCCCGCCTCCAGGCCGCCCAGCCGCACAGTCGTTCCCAGCGCGAACACCACCGCGACCCCGACGGCCGCCCACGCTCTCCAGCGTCGTCGTGACCGAGCCGGCACCGTCACGCTGGAGACCTCGTCCATGAGCACAGTCACGAACTGTAGGCGGCCATTCTTAAAATCAGATGATGACGGGAGATCAGTCGGGCAGAGCCTGCTCGACCTCGGCGACCGCGCGTCTCAGCTCCGCCGCGAACACCCCCACCCGATCCCCGCCGAACCGGGCGGAGGGCACCGCGATCGACAGCGCGGCCACGGCCGACCCCCGGCCGTCGCGCACGGCGCAGCCGATGGCCGAGACGCCCTGCTCGGTGCCGTCGATGTTCAGGGCGTAGCCGCGTACCCGGATCTCGTCGAGCTCGCGCGTCAACGCGGCCCGCTCCGCGTCCGGCAGGCCGGGGTAGAGCTCCCACAGCCGCTCGCGGGGCAGCGCGGCCAGCAACACCTTGCCGCCGGACGCGCGGTCGGCGGGCAGGATCGTGCCCCGGCGGTCGCCCACGTGCAGGATCTGCGCGGACTCCGCGCTGTGCAGGAAGCGCACCTCCGTGCCGACCCGCACCATGAGGTTGACGGTCTCCCGAACCCGCGCGCACAGCGCCTCCATCGCCGGCCTGGCCATGGCCCGCAGCTCGCGCAGCGCGGAGCCGCTCGCGGCGCCCGGCGCGGAGGCGAGGAAGGGGCCCGGCAGGTACGTGTGATGCTCGTCCTGTACGGCGAAGTCCCGATAGACCAGCATCGCCAGCAGCCGGTGCGCGGTCGAGCGGGCGATGCCGAGCTCGCGCGCCACGTCGGCGACCTTGAGCCGTCCCTGGTCACGCAGCATGTGCAGGAGGAGGAGCACATTGTCGACAGACCCGAGCGCGTACGGAGGACGATTCTTCACAGAAGAATGCTAGTGCGCCATGCAGAATCTCGTCCTAATGTGGTCGCCATGACCCCAGAGGAGCGGCTGCACGCCGACTTCACGGCAGAACACCTCATCCCGCTCTGGACCCAGGTCGGCGATCTGATGCCGGCCCACCCCAAGCCGAAGGCCAGGCCCCACGTGTGGGCCTGGAAGACGCTGCACCCGCTGGCCGAGCGGGCCGGCGACCTCGTGCCCGTCGGCCGGGGCGGCGAGCGGCGCGCGATCGCGCTGGCCAACCCCGGGCTGAACGGCCTGCCGTACGCCACGCCGACCCTGTGGGCGGCCATCCAGTACCTGGGTCCGCGCGAGGTCGCCCCCGAGCACCGGCACACCCAGAACGCCTTCCGCTTCGTCGTCGAAGGCGAAGGCGTGTGGACCGTGGTCAACGGCGACCCGGTGGCGATGCGGCGCGGCGACTTCCTCCTCACGCCCGGCTGGCACTTCCACGGCCACCACAACACCACGGACGCGCCGATGGCGTGGATCGACGGGCTGGACATCCCGCTCGTCCACCACACCGACACCTCGTTCTTCGAGTTCGGCCCCGACCAGGTCACCGACACCACGACCCCGCACGTGTCCCGTTCGGAGCGGCTGTGGGCGCACCCGGGGCTGCGGCCGCTCTCGGCTCTGGGGGCCACGCCCAGCTCGCCGATCGCCGCCTACCGCTGGGAGCACACCGACCGCGCGCTCGACGAGCAGCTGGCGCTGGAGGACGAGGGCCATCCCGGGCCGGTCGGGCCGGGCCACGCCGCCGTCCGCTACACCAACCCGACCACTGGCGGTGACGTCATGCCGACGATCAGGGCCGAGTTCCACCGGCTGCGTCCCGGTGCCGTCACCGCCCCGCGCCGGGAGGTGGGGTCGTCGGTCTACCAGGTGTTCGACGGCGAGGGCACGGTCACGCTCGACGGCGTGGAGCGTACGCTGACCAGGGGTGATCTCGTCGTGGTGCCGTCCTGGTGCGCGTGGTCGTTCCGGGCCGGCAGCCGCTTCGACCTGTTCCGCTTCGCCGACACGCCTGTCTTCGAGGGCCTGCACCAATATCGAGAGGAGCTTCTGTGAAGCTCCCGTTCCACCGAGAGGAAAACGCGTGAAGCTCGCGACCCTGCGACTGCCCCGCGGCACCACCGCCGCCCGTGTCGACGGCGAGTACGCCGTGGAGATCGGGGCACCCGACGTCGGGGCGCTGCTCGCCCAGCCCGGCTGGCAGGAGCCGGCCGCCGCCGCGGACGGCCCGCGACACCCGCTCGCCGGCGCGGACCTCGCCCCCGTGGTGCCGCGCCCAGGAAAGATCATTTGTGTCGGGCTCAACTACCGCACCCACATCCTGGAGATGGGCCGCGAGCTGCCCGCCTATCCCACGCTGTTCGCCAAGTTCGCCGACGCCCTGATCGGCCCGTACGACGACATCGCGCTCCCCGCCGTCTCCGAGGCCATGGACTGGGAGGCCGAGCTCGCCGTCGTCATCGGCACGGAGGTACGGCACGCCTCGCCCGAACAGGCCCAGGCCGCCATCGCCGGCTACTCGGTGCTCAACGACGTGACGGCCCGCGACTACCAGAACCGCACGCTGCAGTGGCTCCAGGGCAAGACGTTCGAGTCCACCACCCCGTTCGGGCCCTACCTCGTCACGCCCGACGAACTCGACGGGGCGCTGATCATGCGGTGCGAGATCGACGGAGAGGTGGTGCAGGAGGCGGACACCGCCGACCTGGTGTTCCCACCGGCCGAGCTGATCGCGTACATATCGAAGATCATCACCCTGCGCCCCGGTGACGTGATCGCGACCGGCACCCCCGGCGGGGTGGGGCACGCCCGCAAGCCGCCGCGCTACCTCGCCGACGGCGACAAGGTGGTGACCCGGATCGCGGGCGTCGGCGAGCTGGTCAACGTGGCGCGCCGCGATGGCTGACCTCGCCTGGCTCGACTCCGGCACCGCGTACTTCGCCGCCCGCCTCGACGGAGCCGACCTCGACCGGCCCAGCCGACTCCCCGGGTGGACCGGTCGGCACCTGGTGGCCCACGTCGCCTGCAACGCGTCGGCGCTCGGGCGGCTCGCCCATTGGGCGCGGACCGGCGAAGAGACGCCGATGTACGCGAGCGCGGAGGCGCGGGCGGCCGAGATCGAGGAGCAGGCGCGGCTCTCGCCCGCCGAACTCCTCGTTCTGGCCGAAGAGGGCGCCGCCCGGCTGCGGGCGGCGCTGGAGGACCTGTCGGCTCCGCAGTGGGAGGCGCGGGTACGCACCGCGCAGGGCCGCATGGTGCCCGCCTCGGAGATCCCGTGGATGCGGGCCCGCGAGATGTGGATCCACGCGGTGGACCTGGGGACGGGCGGGCGGTTCGAGGACTTCCCGCCCGGGTTCGTGGACGCGCTGCTCACGGACGTGACGGAGCTGTGGGCACGGCGGGGGCAGGGCCCCGCCGTGGTGCTCGCACCGACCGACAGGCAGCGGGCCTGGGGTGAGCCGGACGTGTCGGACGCGGGCCGGGTGAGCGGGACGGCCGCCGAGCTGGCCGCCTGGGTCACCGGCCGTGGTCCGGCCCCTGACCCTGCGGCACCCGCGCTCGGCCGCTGGCTCTAGGAAGGGCCCTCGCTTTCACGTACGGCTCTGGCGACGATGTCGGCCATGGCCTCGGCTCCCGCGTCGTTGGGATGGATGTGATCGCCGCTGTCGTAGTCGGACCGCAGGACAGCCGGCGCGGCCGGGTCGCGCAGCGCGCGGTCCAGGTCCGCGACGACGTCGAAGTGGGCGCGGATCCACTTGTTGACGTGCTGCCGGGTCCGTTCCCCCTCGGGGGTGTCGAATCCGGGGCTGACACCGTCCGCTCCGGCGAACGGTGTCAAGGTCGCGACCACCGTTGTCAGCCCCGCACGCGCGGCTTGCCGGGTGATCGAGTCGAGCCCGTCGATGAGATCGTCCGCCGGCACGGCGGGCAGACCCAGCATGCCCGGCAGGCCGATGTCGTTGAGGCCCAGCTCCACGACGACGTGCGTCACCCCCGGCGCGGCGAGCACGTCGCGCTCGAACCGGGCGATGCCCCGTTCGCCGAAGACGTCACTGAGCAGCCTGTTGCCCGCGATGCCGAGGTTGACCACGGAAGTGTCGGCGAGTCTGCCGGCCAGCAGGTCGGGATAACGACGGTGGGTGCCGTGGGTGGTGCCCACGCCGTCGGTGATCGAGTCGCCGAAAGCCGCGACCACCCGGCGGCCCTCGGGCGCCTCGATGTCGATGCCGCCGAGGTGAAACCGGGATTCCACCTCTTCGGCACCCGTCAGGCGCGTACGGGAGACGGCGTCACCCGCTACCACGTAACCGGTCTGCAGGGCGAAGGGATGGTAGGTGGCCGGCCCGGCATCCGAGGCGTGGTACGTGCTGACCGCCAGGTCGCTCACGCCCGCTGTGACGAAGTCGACGGGATCGCTCACGGCCTCGGCCCCGGCCTCGATCGTCACCTGCGCCGTCCCCCCGAAGGTGACCGCGGTGTCGGTGCCCGCGGTGATCGAGGATCGGGTGTCGTGCGCGGCCACGCTGGTCCGGGCGATGGTGAGGGGCTGCTTGCCGTACTGGTTGCTGAGGCGGATCCGCAGACGATCACCGGCCCCGCGGACACGCACGACCTGACGCAGCGTCTGGTCGTTGAAGGCACGCGAGGGGTGGATGAGCGTCATCGACTCGTACGCGCTGACCGGGGCCGACCTGAAGGCCGCCGTCCAAATGGTGGTCATGTGTTCAGCCCTCCAGGGAGCGCAGCAGGTGGCGGGTGATGTCGCTGAGTCTCGCGGCGGCCTCGGACGAGAACGACGGGTCGTCCAGGCTGATCGGCTCGTTCTGCATGAAGGCGCTGAGCGGGGCGGCAGGCGGGTCGTCGACGCGGGCGATGAGGGGTTTGACGCCTTCGGCGACCGGCGCGGCGTACCTCTTGAACGACTCGACGTGGGCGGCGGTCGCGGCGTCGTACTCGCCGCGGAAGGCGGTGGACACGAGCCCGGGGTTGATCAGGACATAGCGGGTAAGGGCGCTCGGCCGCTCGGCGGCGAAGGCGGCGCCGAGCAGGTCGTTGGCCCGCCCGGCCTGCATCTGGGCCGCCACCCCGTCATAGCCGCGCGCCAGCATCAGGTCGTCCCAGTGGACGCGGCCCATGGGGACGCCCGGGCCGGACACGTTGATGATGACTCCGGGATCGGTCAGGCCGTGGCTGAGGAGGTAGCGGCTCAGGTACTCCAGCGCGAAGGTGGCCTCCAATCCCTCGGCGGTGACGAACCGGGTGGAGCGGAAGTACCTGGCGCACAGCACGAGTGCGTCAACGGCCGGGCAGGCGGCGTTGATCTCGTCGATGACCCGCCTGTTCTCGCTGACCAGGCTCAGGTCCGCGGCGATGAACCGGGCGCCGGGGAGGGCTTTGTCCTGGTCGCGGCCGACGATGACGACGGTGTCGCCGCGGCGGAGGTAGGTGCGGGCGAGCTCTTTGCCCATCCCGTCGGTGCCACCTGTGATCACCAAGGTCTTCAAAGGGAGGCCTTTCCGGTCAGAGCGGGTTCAGGAGCGGTCGAAGGACGGCCGGGCAGGAGCGGGATGACGGCCAGGACGATCGCGATCATGGCGAGGGTGAGCCAGAAGATGCCGTGGAAACCGGTGATCGGGTCACCGGCGGTCTGCAGGACGAGCGTGACCAGGGCGACGCCCAGTGCGGCGCCGAGCTGGTTGAGCATGTAGAGCACGGAGCTGCCCTGCGCCACCAGCGGGCCGGGCAGGCTGCGATAGAGCGACCCCATGGTCGGGGCGCTGAAGCAGCCCATGCCGAGCCCGATCCCCAACGCGGCCAGCACCGGCCAGACCTCGGCGGTGTCCGCGCCGATCCGGGTGAACGCCAGCGCGCTGAGCCCGGCCAGGATCGCGCCCGCCGCCGCCAGGCCGCGGGCGCCGAGCCGGTCCGACAGCCGTCCGGCCAGCGGCATGGCGATCGCCCCACCCAGGCCCGCGGGCGCCATCAGCAGTCCGGCGGCGAGCACGCCGTGCCCGTGCGCCTGCTGGTAATACAGCGGCAGGGCGAACAGCGTCGCGAAGTTGGCCAGGCCGCCGAGCCCCATGATCGTGACGCCGGCGACGAAGCCGCGACTGGCGAACAGCCTGAGTTCGATCAGGGCCGGCGTGCCGCGGGCCCGCAGCGCGTGCCCGGCATAGCCGGCGAGCAGCGCCGCGCCTGCGACCAGCGGCAGGACGACGCGCCCGCCCTGCTCGGCCGACTGCGACAACGCGAGCACCAGAGCCGCGAAACCGGGCGCGAGCAGGGCCAGGCCCAGGACGTCCAGCCGGGTCCGTGTCCGGTCCGCCGGCTCGTCGGCGGGCACTGTGTGCCGCGCGAGCAGGTAGGCGAGCACGCCGACGGGCACGCTGAGCAGGAACATCCAGCGCCAGCTCAGGGCGTCGAGCACCGCGCCGCCCGCGACCGGCCCGAGGACGGGCCCGAGCGACAGCACCACTCCCATCAACCCCATCACCCGTCCCGCCCGGTGTGGTCCCGCGGCGCGGGCCAGCAGGATCAGCACCAGCGGGTCGAGGATCCCGGCGCCGACCCCTTGGGCGGCGCGGAAGACGATCAGGCTGCCGACGTTCCAGGCCAGCCCGGCGGCCAGCGAGCCCGCCACGAACACCGCCAGGCCCGCCAGCCAGAGCCGCTTGCCGCCGAACCGGTCGACCGCCCAGGTGGTGAACGGGATGGTGGCGGTGACGGCCAGCAGGAAGCCGGTCGAGGCCCAGCCGACGGTGCTGAACGAGGTGTCGAACGCCCTGGCCAGCGTGCCGGTGGCCACGGCCGCCATCGTGCTGTTGAGAATGCCCAGCAGCCCGCCGAGCAGGATCACGGCGACCATCGCCAGTAACCGTCGATCCAAATCTTTTGAACTCATGGGTTCAACATACTATTCAGTTCATGTTGTTGAACCCGTTGGTATAGTCGATGCATGACCACATCGCACGGGCGGATCGACAAGCGGCAGGCGATCTTGCGGGGCGCGTTCGCGGTGTTCGCCCGGCAGGGCTACGCCCAGGCCTGCGTCCAGGAGATCGCCGACGAGGCGGGCGTGGCCAAGCCGACGGTCTACAACCACCTCAGCGACAAGGCCACCCTGTTCCAGCACGCCGTCCAGGAGGCGGCGCAGGTCGCCCTCCGGCAGCGACTGGCCGCGCTGGAGCCGCTCGCCGAGCCCGGTGACGACCTGCGCGCCACGATCGAGGGCGTCGGCCACGAACTGCTCCGCCTCCACTGCGACGAGCACTCCTGCGCGCTGCGACGACTCCTCTACTCGGAGATCACCCGTTTTCCTGACATCCTCGACGTCGTCCTCGAGTCCGGTCCGCACCGGCTCACCCAGGCGCTGGCCGATCGGCTGGCCCGCCTCACCCTCTCCGGCCGCCTGCGCGCCACCGACCCCGAGCGGGCGGCCGAGCAGCTCCTCGCCCTGCTCATCGGCCCCTTGGAGGCCCGCTCCCGGATGGGCACCCGCCTCATCGGCGACGATGAGCTGTGGGAGGTGACCCGTGCCGCCGTCGACACCTTCCTCCGGACGTATGCCTGATCACTGTGGCCGGCACAGCGCCGACCCGCCGAAAGTGACCGGTCCGCCGGGCGTGCGCACCGTGATCAGGCCGCCCTCCGCCGAGACCGCCGGGTCCTCGCTGCCCGGCACGATCACGGTGAGCAGCCGGGAAGCCTCCGGCGACGACACCGTCACGGTCTCCGCCGTCCGGAGGTAGCCCGGTGAGACCGTGCCTCGTTGTACCGTCTGACCGCCCATCGGCCGGCCGTCGGTCGTGAGCTGCAGGAGCGTCACGCGGCGGGCGTCGTCACCCAGCACCACGACGCCGTCACGCTGATCGACCAGCCGGAGCGACGGGTCGAAGTGCCACAGAGCGCGCACCGCGTACGCCTCCGGCACCGTGTCCAGCACCGCCATCAGGTCTGATCCATGGCTGACCAGGACCTCGCGCGTACGGCGCACGCCATAGGCGTCGTCGCTGAGCCGGAACGACTGCCGCGACGCGCCGACGTCAGCGGCGTCCAGGCGCGTGGCCCTACCCGCCCGGAAGTCGGCGCCCACCACGACGGGCACGTTGTGTGCGTCGGGCGACCTGGTCCACGCCACGTAGTCGGTCTTCTCGTACGAGTGGAAACCGGCCTCGACCAGCACCGGACGGCCTTGCGCGTGATAGGTGACGCCGAGGTGGTCCTCGTGCCCGTGCAGCCGCCGCCCCGGCCCGAACCTGATCGAGTAGAACGCCGACTCCGGGTCGCCCCACGCGGTCCTGCCGAAGACGTAGCCGCCGTCGAAGACCCGCACCGTCACCCCGTCGTGCGCGAACCTGGCCGCCCGCGTGTCAGCCGGGCTGTCCCCGAGCGGCGCCAGGAAGCCATCGGGCTGCGTGGCATGGGCGATGTACGCCTCGAGGGCGCTCCGGCGGGCCGCCAGCCGTTTCGGGATCCCGGCCCCGCTCTCCTCGATCGCCCGTAAGGCCACCCCCAGCCGCCGGTGCACGTACAGCCCGTACCTCGGCGCCTGCTCGTGCAGCACGCCCTGCTCGTCGATGGCGAGCTCGGCCGAGGCGAGCATCCGGCGGATCGCCAGGTCACGCCAGCCGTCCCGGCCCAGGCGGCAGCCCACCACCAGCAGCCCGATGTCCTGGTCCAGGCCGTGGTTGTGCCCCTGGCGGTAGAGCGCAGGGTCGGACAGGATCTCGCCGTGCTCGGTGAGGCTGTCCAGCAGACGGGGGCTGTCCACGTGGGCGCTGAGGCACACCAGCGCGGGGGCGCGCAGCGCGACGGCGTGCTCGGCCCAGGCCCAGGGGCTGATGTCGGCGTCGCTACGCGGGTTCTTGCGCAGCCAGTCGTCGGCCACGGATTCGGCCCGGTCGAGGCAGGCCCGGTCGCCCGAGCGCTCGTACTCGGCGACCAGGCGGCCCATCCAGCGCAGGGTGTGCAGGTTCAAGGCCCAGGAGCGGTTGCCGTGCGGGTTCAGCCGCCAGTCGATGTCCTGGCCGAGGTCCACCGGGGGCAGGCCGACGAAGGTCACCCGCCCGGCCATCACCTCCGGCACCTTGATCGTGGGGAACTGGTCGGCCAGGCAGATCGCCCGGCCGAGCGCCTTACGGGCACGCCAGAACATGCGGTGACTCCTGATTTCGGGCGCGCGAAACCCACGCGCGGCGCAGTCGGCGAGGCGCGAGGTTCACGGGCGATGGAAGGCGCGCGAGGTCCACGCGCGGCACAGCGTGCGGCGCGGGGGAGCGCGCGGGTGGATTCGCGGAGGCGGTGAGGTCAGGGCACGGACGCACCCTGACTTATGGGCTTATGGGGTTATGGCCGCGTGCTCCCGGTCTCGGAGACGGCCGGGCCCTTGTCGGTCCAACCGGCAACCAGGACCACCTCGGACCGCTGCCTACCCCCGCCGTACGCCCCCGCGTCGTCGGTGCAGGACAGCACCTGCGAGCTGGCCACGTCGATGATCAGCGTCCGCTCGACAGCCGGTTCGCCGTCCAGCTCGAACGCGAATGCGTCACCGGTCCGGCCCCGCTGGTCCGTGCTCCGGCCCAGGTAGTGGACGTTCGGCAGGTCGCCGAGCAGCCGGTAGGCCGCCGCCCGGACGCCCGGCGGCGACGGCTTGCTCCACAGCAGCCCGCTGACCGCGTCCGCCAGGACGCCGTCGCCGGACCCGGCGGGCAGCATCCCGACCACCCATTCCTTCAGCGCGGCCGGGTCGGTCGGCAGCCGCTGGATCTGCTCGAACGTCAGATCCTTCCCGGCCATGCTGAACGGCGCCTTCCTGCCCGAGAACACGACGACTTTCGCGGACCGGCCCGCCGGCCGCTCGCCTGTCCACGCCTTCCCGTCGCGGGTGGCCCAGAGGTCGGTGACCTTCGTGCCGTCGTGGAGCTTCTCGATGTGCCAGTACGTCCCCTTGCCGGCCGGGCCCGACGCCGCCGTGGTCGCGGCGGCCAGCAGGATCGACCGCCCGGAGACCACCGAGCCGGTCTGGCCCGCCGTACGAGGCGATACGAGCGCCACCACGGCCGCCACAGCGACCGCCGCCGCGAGACCGCCCACGGCCGCCCGCCAAGAGAACAACCACGACTTGCGCGAGGAGGGGCGCCGCTCGGCCTCCAGCCGCTCGCGGACCCTGGCCTTGAGCGCCGGATCGGCCGGCGGCTCGCCGTACAGTTCGCGGATCGACGACAGCTCATCCATGGTCGGCCTCCTCGAGGACGAGCATCGGGTTGGTGCCGCCCAGGGAGCCGCGCAGCTTCTTCCTGGCCCGGCTCAGCCGGGAGCCGACCGTGCCGTACGGGATGCCGAGCGCCGTGGCGATCTCCTCATGGCTCAGCCCGGCCAGCGCGACGAGCAGGATGACGTCGCGATCCCGCTGCTCCAGCCCCGCCAGCGCGGACGCCAGGCTCGGCTGCAGGCTCTGGGCGCTGACCCGCGCGGACACCCGGTCCTCGTGACCAGGCGCGTCGCCGTCGGGACCGTACCGTCCGAGCGCGCGCAGCGTCCGCGCCTCCAGGCGGCGATGCTTGCCGATGAGCTTGGTCGCGATGCCGAACAGCCAGGACCGCACGGTCGCGCGCGCCGGGTCGTAACGCGCGCGCTTCCTGAACGCGATGAGGAACGTGTCGGAGACGACGTCCTCGGCATGATCCACGCCGAGCCGCTGGGCGACATAGCCGTGAATGTCGCCGAAGTAGGCGTCGAACACCGCCCCGAACACCTCGACGTCGACAAGCGACCCCGAAATGACCTCGGCGTCGACAGGTGACCCCGGAATGACCTCGCCCCGGTCGACCGGCCCTTGGGCGGCGCGGCCGGAGATCCAGGGCAGCGCCGTCACCACGGCCGCCCTTTCACGATGCTTGCCCCGTCATGTGCCACCCTTCGAACGATCAGCGGATATCTCTTATCCCCCGATCCGCCCGATCGCTTTCACGGTCAGATGTCGCGTCTCCGGCAAGAAGCGTCTCGGCGACGGCTGTACGGGCATAGAGCACGTATCTTCCCGTACGGTGCGCACTGGCCAGTCCGGCCTTGCGGAGCGCGGTGAGGTGCTGGTTCGCGCCGGGTTCTGACAGGTCGAGGCGGGTGGCGAGCTCCCTGGTCGAGGCGGGCTGGTCGAGTTCGGCCAGCAGCCGGGCGCGGGTCCGGCCGAGCACGGCGGCCAGCGCTTGTGGCGGGTCGCTCTCGCGGTGCTCCCAGAGCGTCGCGACGCCGCGCGGCGGGTAGCGGATCGTGGGCTGCCAGGGCGGGGTCGTGACGGAGAAGACACGCGGCCAGGTGAACACCGACGGCACGAGCAACAGCCCCAGCCCGCGCAGCGGGCGCACTCCTTCGCAGACCGTCTTCGGTAGGCGGAGCGTCTCGCCCTCCCAGGTCGCGGCCGCGTCGAGGTCGCTGAGCATGCGCCGCAGCCCACCCTCGGCCAGTGACCTGGCCCGGTAGAGCACGTCGCCTTCGAGCAGGGTGCTGATCCGGGGCCAGAATGGCGCGATGGCCGCTTCCCAGTAGCCACGAATCTCCCCGGCCAGCCGCTCGAGGCCGCCCACCGGGTCGTCGTGCAGCGCTTGGAGCGCTCTGGTGCGCGGACCGTCCCAGACATCGAGATCCTCCTGGACCCGAGGCGCCATCGCCGCCATCGTGGCGAGCTCCACCTCCAGATCGGGTACGGAGGTCGAGGGCGGCGGGCAGACGAAGCAGACGATCGAGGTCGTCGGCACCGGCACCAGGTCGGACAGCAACCGCCAGTCGACATCGGCGAGCGGCCGTCGTACCCGCTCCACCCAGGGTTTGAGTACGGCATGCGCGGCCGGGTTCTTCACCACGCGGACGCTGGCGACGACCTCCCACAGAGGAGAAACGGCGAAACGGACATTAGCCGCATCCTGTGCGGTGAATGTCAGTTCAAGGCTCATTCAATTAATCCTCTGCTTAATCAATGGCCGCCAGATCCACTATCGCATCATCTAGGGGGCATGACAGCTGTTGCCGAGACCCCGCTCCTGCGTGAACCCTCCTTCAGATACCTCTACTTGGCGTCGGCGGTCAGCCAGTTCGGCACCCAGGTCGGCTACGTGGCGATGCCCCTGCTCGCGGTGACCGCCCTCGACGCCGGACCCGGCGAAGTGGGCCTGCTCAGCGCGCTCACCACGATCACCGTGCTCGTGCTGGGCCTGCCCGCCGGGGCCTGGGTGGACCGGGTCAGGCGCCGCCCGGTGATGATCGCGACGGACCTCGTTCGCGCTGTGCTCCTGGTGTCGGTGCCGGTCGCGTGGTGGCTGGGCGCGCTGACGATGGCCCAGTTGTACGGTGTCGCGATCGCGTCGGGAGTCGGCACGCTCTTCTTCGACGTCGCCTCCCAGAGCACGGTCCCGCACCTGGTCGGCCGCGACCGGCTCACCGCCGCCAACTCGGTGCTCGTGGGCACGAACGCGGCGATGGATGTGAGCGGCAGAAGCGCCGCCGGAGTGCTGGTGACCTTCGCGGGCGCGCCGGTGGCGATCCTGCTCGACGCGCTCACCTACCTGTGGTCGGCCCTGTGGCTGCGGCGGATCAGCACACCCGAACCGCCACCGGTCCCCGTTCCCGGTGAGCGGTTCGGACGCCAGATCGGCGAGGGGGTACGGTACCTGTTCGGCAACCGGATCCTCGTCGCCGTGGCGGCACAGGGCGGTCTGTCGAACCTCGGGTTCCCGCTCTGCTCGACGCTGCTGCCCGTGCTCCTCGTGAACGACCTCGGGCAGCCCGCCTGGGTGCTCGGGGCCTACCTCGCCGTCGGTGGGCTGGGCACGCTGGCCGGCTCCTCGACGGCACACCTGATCGGTCGCCGGCTCGGTCGCGGGCGTGGCGTGTACGTCATCGGCCTGGCCACCGCGCCGTTCGCCTTCCTGGTGCCGTGCGTCGGCTGGAACGTCTGGATCTCGGCGGCCGCGTGGAGCCTTCTGTGCTTCCGGACAGGGATGAACAACGTGCTGCTCGTCAGCTTCAGGCAGCAGGTCACGCCCGACCCGATGCTCGGCCGGGTGAACGCCACCATGCGCCTGATCCTGATGGGCGCGGTCGGCGTCGGCGGCCTGCTGGCGGGGCTTCTCGGCGAGGTCTGGGGCTCCGGGGCCGCCATGTGGGCGGGTGCGTCGATCATCGCTCTCAGCTGGATCCCGATCTGGCTCAGCCCACTCCGGCGCGAAATCTGAGTTCTAGTGGGCCGTCCCGGAACGTTGACCGGGTAATTGATCTCGGCTGGTGAACCCGTCAGGCTGGCTGCCTCTGAAAGCTGGGAGGTAGTCGTGGCTCGTCCACCGGATGTGTTCGTCCGGCCCTTGT
>NZ_JAHKRM010000003.1 GCF_019396345.1 Nonomuraea guangzhouensis
GGCGGCCGGGAGACCGGGCCGTCGCCGAAGTAGCCGCCGGGGCCCACGCCGGCCGCGGCCGGCCTGGCGGCGGGACTGGCCAGGCGATCGGCCGCGCGCAGGGCGAGCAGCGCGTTGGCCACCCCGTGCCCGGACGCGCGGTTGTAGCCGTCGGCGGGCCGCCGCCTGGTGCCCAGCTCGATGGCCGTGCGTACGTGGTACGGCGACAGATCGGGGTGGGCCGCCTTGATCAGCGCGGCGATACCGGCCACCATGGCGGCGGCCGAACTCGTCCCGTCGCCCACCACGTACGAGTCGGCGCCGTCGGCGGTCACGATGCCCGTCCCCGGCGCGACCACCGAGAGGTAGTCCTGCCGGTTGGAGAACGCCGCCACCTCCAGCCGCCGGTCGACCGCGCCCACGGCGATCACGCCGGGGTAGGCGGCGGGGAAGTTCTTCCTGTTCGTGGTGTCGCCGTCGTTGCCGGAGGAGGCCACAAGCACGGCGCCGCGGCTGATCGCGTACTGGACGGCCTCCTCCTCGGCCGCCGAGCCCTCCCAGGCTCCGCTGCCGCCGCCGAGCGACATGCTGATCACGTCGGCGCCGTGGTCGACCGCGTAGCGGATGCCTCTGGCCAGGGCGTCGCGACCGCCGGCGCGCTGTTTCTCGCGGAGCGGGTCGCCGTTCTCCAGCGTGACCCTGATGGACAGCACACGGGCGGCGGGCGCGATCCCGATCACGCCGCTGTCCGCAGGGCCGCCTGCGGCAGTGCCGCTTCGCGCGGGGTCGCCGGCTGCGATGGCGCCGCTCTGTGCGGCGTCTCCCGTTGCCGGTCCGCTCGGTGTGGGGCCGCCCGTGGCTATGGCGCCGCTCTGTGCGGCGTCTCCCGTTGTCAAGGCGCTATGGCCGCTCTGTGCGACATCAGCCGTTGTCGAGGTGCTGTGGCCGCTCTGTGTGGCATCGCCCGTTTTCGGGGCGCGGTGGCCGTGACCGGCGATGAGGCTGGCCATGGCGGTGCCGTGGTGGCCCCACATGACCGGCACCCCGGCCTCGCCGGTCAGGTCGGGGCCGGCGATCACGGCGCCGGTCAGGTCGGGGTGGTGGGCGTTCACGCCGGTGTCGAGTACGGCCACCAAAACGCCGGCGCCCCTGCTCAGCCGCCACGCCTCCGGCAGGCGCAGCGTGGCGAGCTGCCACTGGGCGGCCCGCGCCACCGAGCCGACGTCGTCCGAGGCGGACGGCCCCGCCACGGCCACCAACAGCCCCGCCCCGAGCGGCCCGGCCACCAGGAAACCGGCCAGCAGCGACCCGGCCAGCGGTAGCCGCGCTGTGAGTGGCCTGATCAGGAGGGCGGCCAGTGGCCTGGTCATCTGGTCAGGCTCCCGTACAGGACCGTGGCCAGGCGGCGAGCGGTGTCTCCCAGGCGTCTGGCGGCGAAGTCGCCCGGCTTGTACGGTCGGCCGTCCGCGTATCCGGCGGCCGTCGCCACGACGTAGGTGTCGTTCGACGAGATCAGCGCGCCGGTGACGTACTGCGACTCGCCGAACCGCTCGGCCGGCCCATCGGGAAACGCCACGGGCCGCACGGTCGGCGGCCGTCCCACGACCGTCCCGGACCGGTCAACCGGCACATCGGCCTGCGCGCCGGCAGTCGCCCCCACCCCCGGTAAGCGCCTGGCGCCGGTCTCGGGCAGAGGACCGCCGGTCTCCGCCAGACGACCACCGCTGGTCTCCCGCCCCCGGCCCGGCAAGCACCTGGTCCCGGCGCCGGCCTCTGACGGCCCGCCGGGCAGGTGGCCTGTGTCGGTGTGTGACGGTCCACTGGTCGGGTGGTCGGTGTCGAGGTGTGACGGCCCGCCAGGCAGGTGGCCTGTGCCGATGTGTGACGATCCACTGGCCGGGCGGCCGGTGCCGGTCTCCGACGGCCCGCTGGGCAGGCGGACATTGCCGGGCTCCGACGACCCGGCAGACAGGCAGTCGGGCCGCGAAGCCCCGCCAGCCAGGCAGCCGCTGCCGGTCTCCGACGACCCGGCAGACAGGCGGCCGCCGCCGGTCTCCGGTGGCGCGCCGGATAGACCGCCGGTCTCCGGTGGCGCGCCGGGCAGGCCGAAGGCGGCCGGTGGGTGGGCGGCTGGGGTGGTCAGGACCGCGATGCCGACCGTCGCCACGAACGTCTGCGTGCTGTCCGCGTACGTGGCGCGTAACGCCGTGACGCACCCCCGCAGCAGTCGCAGGACCCCAGGCTGGAAGGCCACCCGGCAGGGGGCCTCTGGGGCGACGCCGGCCAGGACATAGGTCACGCGGGCCCCGGAAGGGCTGGTGCCGGGTACCGAGCCCGGGAACACCCTGGCCACCGGCCACGCGTGCCAGCGCTCCGGCACGGGTGGCTCCGCCGACGGCAGGGCCGCGAACAGTAAAGAGAGCAGCGCAACAGAAAAGGGGAACAACGTGCACCTCGCGGGCAGGGGAGGGGTCGCCCGATGCCCGTGCATTCTGACATGCGATCGCCGGTTCAATCTGACGCTTCGGTAAACAGACCGATACGCGGTGTAATTTACCTTTGGTGGCTTTCGTCTAAGGGGAGGGTGAAAGCCGTACATGGGCGCCGGGCGGCAGGCCGAGGCGCTGGGCCGCGTCACCCGAGTTCACCGCTATCGCGATCAGCCCCGCCGAGTCGGCGAAGGCCACCAGCTCGCCCGGCGGCACGGCCGCGAACGTCTCCCGGTACGGCAGGGCCAGCTGCCTGCGCCCCAGCCAGACCCCGAGCGTGTCGCCGGTCCGCACGCCCAGCGCGGCGAGGTCGCCCGCGGCGATCGACAACTGGGTGTTGCCATAGCGGTCGACCGAAACCACCTCGCCCTCGACGGAGCCTTCGCGCAGTTGCGAGGTCGGCTCCGGCAGCGAGACCAGCCGCGAGAGCGGAACCTCGGGCCCCAGGTCGGCCGGTTTGAGCCCGGCGCACAGCCGCCCGGCGACTGGCGAGAACACGTCCCGCCCGTGGAAGGTCGGCGAGACGGGGTGCAGGAAGTACTCGGCATTGCTGATCTCGTAGGCCGCCTGCGCCCCACCGCAGGCGCGCACGGCCCACGACAGGAGACCGTTGTCGGGGCCGATGAACACCCGTCCGCCCGCCTCCACGGCGACCGCCCGCCTGGCTCCGCCCGCGCCGGGGTCTACTGCCCCGATATGCACGCCCTTCGGGAGATATGGGATGGTCTGGGAGAGTATCGCGGCGCCGCGCCGTACATCGCCTGACGGGATCAGGTGGCACACGTCGATCACCCGGGCCTCGGGGGCGATCCCGGCTATCACTCCATGACAGGCCGCCACATAGCCATCTTCGAGCCCGTAGTCAGTGAGAAGTGTGATGACTGAGGTCACATTTCGTGACTGTACGTCTCTCAATCCGCCGTGAACACCCGCACTCCGCACATTACGATTGGCACGGGCCCGCGTTCCCACGATGTGATCGTCGCGCGCCCTGCGAGGAGGACACCATGGACACTGCACCGGTCAGCGGTGACAGTGCTGCCCAGGAACCGTCCCGACAGCCCCTCTCCGAACGCGATCTCGAACTCCTCGCCTTCGAGCGCCACTGGTGGCGTTACGCGGGTGCGAAGGAGCAGGCCATCAAGGAGACCTTCGGGTTCTCCGCCACCCGCTACTACCAACTCCTCGGCGAACTGATCGACCGGCCGGAGGCGCTCCAGCAGGATCCCATGCTGGTCAAACGGTTGCGCCGGCTGCGTTCCACCCGCCAGCGCGACCGCGCCGCCCGGCGGCTTGGCATGCGCCCCTGACCTGCTGGGTAAGGCAGGCGCGTGAAGAACATCAGACATACGGGATCACCCGGTATGGAAGCGATCCTGAAGGATCCGGCGGGAGCCGTGATCGGGCTCGACTTCGATGGCACCCTTTCGCCGATCGTGGCCGATCCCGCCGCCGCCAGGATCCATCCGGAAGCGCCCGCCGTCCTCGCCGAACTCGGCGGGCACGTCGGGGCGGTGGCGATCGTGACCGGCAGGCCGGTGGTCACGGCGCTGGAGCTCGGGCCTGGCCTGGCCGACGTGCCCGGCCTGGTGATTCTGGGGCATTACGGGTTCGAGCGCTGGGAGGACGGCCGGATCTCGGCGCCGCCACCCCCGCACGGCGTGCTCCAGGCCGAGGCGGAGCTGCAACTGCTGCTCGGCTCGCTCGGCGTGAAAGGCGCGACGATCGAGGACAAGGGCCGGGCGGTCGCCGTGCACACCAGGCGCAGCCCCGACCCCGAGGGCACGCTGGCGGCCCTGCGCGAGCCGCTGGCCGCGCTGGCGGACAAGCACGGGCTGGTCGTCGAGCCCGGCCGCCTGGTGCTCGAACTGCGGCCGCCGGGCATGGACAAGGGGCACGCGCTCGGTCTGTTCCTGGCCGAACGGGCTGCCCGGTCGGTCATGTTCGTCGGCGACGACCTCGGTGACCTGGCGGCCTTCGACGCGGTCAAGAACTCAGGGCTGCCGGGCGTGACCGTGTGCAGCGGCTCGGCCGAGGTGACCGCGCTGGCCGAGCGGGCCGACATCGTGGTGGACGGCCCCGACGGCGTGGTGGCCCTGCTGCGGGAGCTGGCTTCGGCCTACGGCCGGTCCTGAGTTTCAGCCGGTCCCAATCTGTCTGCAAGTACATGTCGGTACATTCGCGCAATGTCGAAGAGAAACCTTGCCGTGGCGGGTCTCGCCGTGGCCGCCGCCCTCCTCGTGGCAGCCGCCCCCGCCTCCGCGAGCGCCGCGAGTGCTACGAGCGCTGCCAGTCATCCGCTCAAGCTGCGCAACGGGCTGACGCTGTCCCTGCCGAGTTCATGGAAGGTGTACGGGAAGGGCGACTGGATCCACGTCGTCACCGGCAAGTGCGCCAAGCCCAAGGGGGCGTACTTCACTCCGGAATGCGATGGTTTCTGGGTGCTCGGGCCCGCAGCCGTCAAGGTGGGGCACGAGCTCAACCCGTACACGCCCGACCGGCCCTTCTACTCGGCGACCGATGTGGAGCCCTGCCCGCTCAACCACAAGTGGGGTCAGGTGCTCAACGGCGCGGCGGCGAAGGGGCTGCGTCAGGTCGGGCCCGGCCACAAGGCGTACTACCGCGCGTGGAAGGGCACCTGCGTCACCGGGACGGGCAAGGTGCGGGCCCGTTTCGTGCAGCGGGAGTGGTATCTGCCCAAGACCGGCGTGCTCGTCGTCGACGCATGGAACACCCCTGGCCTGTCCGGCGTACTCAAGCACGCGGTCTGGCGATGAGCACCCCGCCGGCGGCCAGGCAGATGAGGACGGGGACCAGCAGGAACGCGTTCCAGGTGCCGAAGCCGTCGGCGAGCGCGCCGAGCGCGAGCGGACCGACGGCCATCGCGGACCCGGCCCAGATCGGGGCCGCCGCGCCGGCCCGGTCCGGCCGGCCTCCGGAGTGCGTGATGAGCCCGGCCAGCGCGAGCGGGAAGTGCAGGGCGGCGCCGACCCCGCTGAGCGCGAGACCGGCGTAGGACAGGACGGGCACGGTGCTCAGCCAGAAGAGCAGCCAGCCCGCCGCGGTGACCGCCAGCGCGCCCAGGAACAGCCGCGCGGGTGGCAGGCGTAAGGCGAGGTACGCGCCGCCGAACCGGCCCGCGCCCAGCCCGGCGAGGAACGCGGTCAACCCGGTGGCCGCGGCGGCCGCGCTCAAACCGGTGCGCGCCGCGAACAGCTCGGCGGCCCACAGGTTGAACGTGAACTCCAGCGCCACGCAGCAGAACAGCACGCCGCCCGCCACATGGAAGCGCCAGCCGGGCCGCGCGGGCCGCTCACCGGTGGACGGGGCCGACACGGTCGTGGCCCGGGGCCAGACCCGCCCCAGGGTCAGGGCCAGCAGCGCGGTGAGCACCGGGGTGAGGAGCAGCGCGGCCCGCCAGCCGAGCGCGGTCTGCGCGATCGCGCTGAGCAGGAACGTCGCCGCCACGCCCACCACGACGCCGACGGCGTTCGCCTCGCTGATCGCGGCCGGGCCCGCCGGTCCGTGGTGCTCGCTGAGCGCGGCCATGGCGGTGTAGAGGGCCACCGAGCCGAAGCCGCCGGCCACGCCGTAGCCGAGCAGCGTCAGGGGCAGCGCGGAGGTGAGCACGACCAGGAGCACGCCCGCGTTCATCCCGGCGAGGCCGATCCAGGTGGTGACCCGCCTGCCGTAGCGCCTGGTGAGGAACGTGAGGGAGAGGCCGGCGAGTATCGTGCCCACGGCCATCGCGGTGCCGTGCAGGCCGGCGACCGTGCCGGAGGTCCGCTGGTCGAGGCGCAGGAGCGGCAGGGCGGCGCTCAGGCCGTAGATGAACGTGGCGAACGTGCCCAGCTGCAGGTAGATCAGCCAGGTCGGCCGGTCCCTGACCAGGCGGACGCCCTCTGAGATCGACGACATCCTAGGCCAGCGCGTCCAGCTGGGCGGCGAACCACTTCTGCGGCGGGAGCGCGGTGGCCGCGGCCTCCAGCAGCTCGCGGCGGCGCGTGCGCTCCTCCTCGGGCATCACCAGCGCGTCGTGCAGCGCGACGGCGGTGCCGGTCACGTCGTAGGGGTTGACCAGGAGCGCGTGCGCGCCCAGCTCGGCCGCCGCGCCCGCCTCGCGCGAGAGCACCAGCGCGGCCCGCGGCGACAGGATCGGGCCCTCCTTGGCCACCAGGTTCATGCCGTCGCGGATCGGGTTGACCAGCAGCACGTCGGCCAGCCGGTAGGCGGCCAGCGAGCGCGGGTAGTCGTCGTTGACGTTGAGTATCAGCGGCTCCCAGTCCTCGGTGCCGAACTCGTCCTCGATCTCCTGGGCGCAGCGCTGCACGGAGGCGGTGTATTCGCGGTATTCGGGCAGGTCGTGCCGACTGGGATAGGCGAACGCCAGGTGCACCACCCGGCCGTGCCACTCCGGATGCGCGAGCAGGAACTCCCGGTAGGCCACCAGCCCGCGGACGATGTTCTTGGACAGCTCGGTGCGGTCGATGCGGACGATCAGCCGGCGGTCGCCGACCTGCTCCCTGAGCGCGGCCATGTTGGACTCGACGTCGGGCTCGTGGGCTCGCTCCCACAGCGCCGCGCCGTCCACACCGAGGCCGTGCACGCCGATGTGGGTGGTCCTGCCCTCGTGCGTGACCGTACGGGCGGCCAGATCCACCTCGGCGCCCAGCAGGGCCCGGCAGCAGTCCATGAACGCGCCCGCCCAGCGTTCGGTGAGGAACCCGGCGTGGTCGGCGCCCAGGATGCCCTCCAGGACCTCGCGGGCGACCTCGTCGGGCAGCAGCGAGAAGTATTCGGGCGGCGCCCACGGCGTGTGGCTGAAGTGCGCGATGCGCAGGTCGGGCCGCTCGGCGCGGAGCATCGCCGGGGTCAGTGTGAGGTGGTAGTCCTGGACCATCACACGGGCCCCGTGCCCGGCCTCCTCGGCCAGGGCCAGCGCGAACGCGCCGTTGTAGTCGCGGTAGGACTCCCACTCCCGCTGGAACCTGGTGCCGAACAGCGGCGCGTTGGGGATGTCGTAGAGCAGGTGGTTGACGAACCACAGGGTGGAGTTGGCCACGGCGTTGTAGGCGCGGTGGAAGGTGGCCGGCGGGATGTCGAGCATCCGCAGCGCGCCCGTGTCGTAGCCGGCCTGGTCGAGCCGGCCGCCGGGCGCCTGGCGTACGGCGCCCCGGTCGCCGTCGGACAGGGCGGCGCAGATCCACAGCACGCCGTCGTCCTTCAAGACCCCGGAGAGGCCGGACACCAGCCCGCCACCACCGCGCTTCATGGTCAGGACACCGTCGTCGGAGACGGTGAACGAGACGGGTCCTCTGTTAGAGGCGACAAGGACGCTGTTCATTAAAGTTCCCTCCGACCATAGGATCCCAGCTATGGCGCTTGATGAGCTAACCGAGGAACTGGCCCGCTCCGCCGCTGCCGGAGATCATCGCGCACTCGGTGAGCTCCTGAGGCGGATCGAGCCGGACGTGATGCGGCACTGCGCCCGAATCCTCCCCTATCACCAGGATGCGGAGGAGGCGTCGCAGGACACCCTGCTCGCCGTTGCGCGCAACATCGGGCGCTTCGAGGGACGGGCCAGGTTCAGCACCTGGCTGCACATCGTGACGGCAAACTGCGCGCGTACGACATACCGCACGCTGAAGCGCCGCTCGGCCGAGCAGACCTCCGACGAGTTGCCCATGCAGAAGCCCGACGCGCGGCGGGTCAGTGTGATCGCCGGGTCGCGGCTCGACCTGCTCGACGCGATGGAGGCGCTGGAGGCCGACAAGCCCGACCTGGCCCAGGCGCTGGTGCTCCGTGACATCGTGCAGCTCGACTACAACGAGGTCGCCGAGCAGCTCGGCATCCCGCTCGGCACCGCCAAGTCACGCATCCACCAGGCGCGCAAATACGTTCAGGGCGTGCTGGGCGACGATTATCGCTGAGATCGTACGTCTCGCTTCGTGAGACGGACGGTCGCTTGACGGGCCTGGCCAGGTACAGTCAAAGCACACAACTGAATATTGCTCATCCAGAGGGGTGGAGGGACCGGCCCTGCGAAGCCCCGGCAACCCTCCCGGATTCAGACTCGCGACCTGGCGAGGCCGACCGGGACAGGTGCCAATTCCGGTCTGCGGTCAAGGTGGCCGCAGGCGAAGATGAGGGAAGGCCTCGCTTCATGTCGCTCGATTTCGGACCCGCCGTAGCCCTCTCCTGCCGCGAGTGCGGTGCCCGCTACGACCTCGGCCCCAGTTTCGCCTGTCTGGAGTGTTTCGGGCCGCTCGAAGCGGCCTACTCCTTCAATGGCGTCACCCGGAAGGACATCGAGTCCGGCCCCGCCAACATCTGGCGCTACCGCTCGCTGCTCCCCGTCCCCGTGGACGTCGCCACCAAGCCGAACATGAACCCCGGCTGGACCAAGCTCGTCAAGGCCGGCAACCTCGGCCGGGCGCTGGGCATCAAGTCCCTGTACGTCAAGGACGACTCGGGCAACCCCACCCACTCCTTCAAGGACCGGGTGGTGGCCATCGCCGTCGAGGCGGCCCGTAACTTCGGTTTCCACACCCTGTCGTGCTCGTCCACCGGCAACCTCGCGGGTGCGGTCACGGCCGCCGCCGCCAGGGCCGGGCTCGACGCCTGCGTGTTCATCCCCGCCGGTCTTGAGCAGGCCAAGATCGCGATGGCCCGGGTGTTCGGCGGCAAGCTGGTCGCCATCGACGGCTCCTACGACGAGGTCAACCGGTTCTGCTCCGAGCTCATCGGCGACCCGCTGGGCGACAAGTGGGGCTTCGTCAACGTCAACCTGCGGCCCTACTACGCCGAGGGCTCCAAGACGCTCGCCTACGAGATCGCCGAGCAGCTCGGCTGGCGCCTGCCCGAGCAGATCATCATCCCGGTGGCCTCCGGCTCCCAGCTCACGAAGATCGACAAGGGCTTCAAGGAGCTGGTCGCGCTCGGCCTGGTCGAGGACACGCCCTACAAGATCTTCGCCGCGCAGGCCAACGGCTGCTCGCCCGTGTCGACCGCGTACAAGGCCGGCCTCGACGTGGTCCAGCCGGTCAAGCCCGACACCATCGCCAAGTCGCTGGCCATCGGCAACCCCGCCGACGGCCCGTACGTGCTCGACATCGCCCGCCGCACGGGCGGGGCGGTGGAGGACGTCACCGACCCCGAGATCGTCGCCGCAATCAAGCTCCTGGCCTCGACGGAGGGCATCTTCGCCGAGACGGCCGGCGGCGTCACCGTGGGAGTGCTGAAGAAGCTCGTCGAGACCGGGCAGCTCGACCCGGAGGCGGAGACCGTGGTGCTCAACACCGGCGACGGGCTCAAGACGCTCGACGCCGTCGCCGACGACGCCGAGCCCACGGCAGTGATCCGGCCCTCTCTCGACGCGTTCCGCGCGGCTGTCTGACAACCAGGAAAGGCGAGTTAATCATGAGCGTTTCTGTGCGGATTCCCACCATTCTGCGCACCTACACCGGGGGTAACGCGGAAGTGAGCGGGGAGGGCGCGACCCTCCGCGACGTGCTGGCGAAGCTCGACTCCGACTACCCGGGGATCGGTGCGCGAATTCTGGATGAATCGGGCAAGATTCGTCGTTTTGTCAACGTTTACGTTGGCGAAGAGGATGTCCGTTTTGCCGATGGTCTTGACACGGCAGCCCCCGAAGGCACGCAGATCTCCATCATCCCGGCGGTCGCCGGAGGGTGACCACTCGCTCACATCAGAAGGCGCTCCCATCTGGGGCGCCTTCTGTTTTTTCCGACAATTCAAGGTTGAACTACTCACTCGCGGATGAAATGCGTAATTTGTAGATTGACTCTGTTGCCAAACGCTGTGCCACAGGTATGGTCGAGGGCGATCGCCTGGTTATATCTCCATAAGTCAGGCGATTGAGGGTCTCGCGGTCGAATGGGCGGGATCTATGAGCCCAGTAAGAGGAGTCGGAAGTGGCGCAGGGCACCGTCAAGTGGTTCAACGCGGACAAGGGCTACGGCTTCATCGCGGTAGACGGTGGTAAAGATGTATTCGTCCATTACTCAGCGATCATGATGGACGGCTATCGCTCCCTCGAACAAGGCCAGCGCGTCGAGTTCGAGATCACCCAGGGCCAGAAGGGCCCCCAAGCGGAGGCCGTACGAGCGGTCTGAATCACGAAGTTGGTAAGTACCGGCAGGTCGCACGGCTCCGCAGTCCGGGCGAAACCGCCACTCCTACTTCGTCGACTCGGTTACGGCGGGTCCATGACGGGCCCGCCGTACTGACTGACCTGGGCATGCTGGTGTCTCGGCTTGCACTCGGCAGGGTAGAGTGCTAAACAGTTCGTTGGCACTCTCTGTTCGAGAGTGCCAGCACTGGATCGGGACGATGGGGTCTGCCGAACGGAGATGCAGGCCCATGCCGTCGCGGGCGTCGGCTCGGTCCATTGAAGCCACCCTGCATCTGGGAGGTCTAGCCTTATGGCAGCCAAGATGATCGCGTTTGACGAGGACGCCCGGCGCGGTCTCGAGCGCGGCATGAACCAGCTAGCCGACGCCGTCAAGGTGACCTTGGGTCCCAAGGGCCGCAACGTCGTGCTGGAGAAGAAGTGGGGCGCTCCCACGATCACCAACGATGGTGTGTCCATCGCCAAGGAGATCGAGCTCGAGGACCCTTGGGAGAAGATCGGCGCCGAGCTGGTCAAGGAAGTCGCCAAGAAGACGGACGACGTCGCTGGTGACGGCACCACGACCGCCACGGTGCTGGCCCAGGCGCTGGTGCGCGAGGGTCTGCGCAACGTCGCCGCCGGCGCCAACCCGATGTCGCTGAAGAAGGGCATCGAGTCGGCGGTCGAGCGGGTCAGCGAGGAGCTGTCCAAGCTGGCCAAGGACGTGGAGACCAAGGAGCAGATCGCTTCGACCGCCTCCATCTCCGCCGCCGACCCCGAGATCGGCGCGCTCATCGCCGAGGCGATGGACAAGGTCGGCAAGGAAGGCGTCATCACCGTCGAGGAGAGCAACACCTTCGGCCTCGAGCTCGAGCTCACCGAGGGCATGCGCTTCGACAAGGGCATGACGTCGATGTACTTCGTCACGGACTCCGACCGCATGGAGGCCGTGCTCGAGGACCCCTACATCCTCATCGTCAACTCCAAGGTCTCGGCCAACAAGGACCTGCTGCCGCTGCTCGACAAGGTCGTGCAGTCGGGCAAGCCGCTGCTGATCATCGCCGAGGACGTCGAGGGCGAGGCCCTGGCGACCCTGGTGGTCAACAAGATCCGCGGCCTGTTCCGCTCCGTGGCCGTCAAGGCCCCGGGCTTCGGTGACCGCCGCAAGGCGATGCTGGGCGACATCGCGATCCTGGCCGGTGGCCAGGTCATCGCCGAGGAGGTCGGTCTCAAGCTCGAGAACGCCACCCTCGACCTGCTCGGCCGTGCCCGCAAGGTCGTCGTGACCAAGGACGAGACCACCATCGTCGACGGCGCCGGTGACCCCGACGCGATCGCCGGCCGGGTCAACGAGATCCGCGCCGAGATCGACCGGACCGACTCCGACTACGACCGCGAGAAGCTCCAGGAGCGGCTGGCCAAGCTGGCCGGCGGCGTGGCCGTCATCAAGGCCGGTGCCGCGACCGAGGTCGAGCTCAAGGAGCGCAAGCACCGCATCGAGGACGCCGTTCGCAACGCGAAGGCGGCCGTCGAGGAGGGCATCGTCCCCGGCGGTGGCGTGGCGCTGCTGCAGGCGGGCGCCAAGGCGTTCGACAAGCTCGAGCTCAACGGCGACGAGGCCACCGGTGCCGCGATCGTCCGCAAGGCGCTCGAGGAGCCGCTGAAGCAGATCGCCGTCAACGCCGGCCTCGAGGGCGGCGTCGTGGTGGAGAAGGTCCGCAACCTGACCCCGGGTGAGGGCCTCAACGCCGCTTCGGGCGAGTACGTCAACATGTTCGAGTCGGGCATCATCGACCCGGCCAAGGTGACGCGCTCGGCGCTGCAGAACGCCGCTTCCATCGCGGCGCTCTTCCTCACCACCGAGGCGGTCATCGCCGAGAAGCCCGAGAAGACCCCTGCCGCCCCGGCCATGCCGGGTGGCGGAGACATGGACTTCTAAGGTCGCTTTTCATCAGACCGGCCCGGGCGCGTGTTGCCCGGGCCGGTCTGTGTTTTGTGGGGAAGAGCCGTACAAGATGGTCACTTAAGGGGTTTGACCCAGCGCGACCAGATGGGCTGCGGCGTGTAGCCCGCGGCGGACCAGGCCCCCTGGGCGGAGACGTTGGCGTCCAGGACCATCGCGTCGGCGCGGAAGGCGCCCAAGGCGGTGAAGCGGGACTCGGCCTCGGCCAGGAGCGTGGTGGCGATGCCCTTGCGCCGGTGGGACGGGTGGACGGCGAGGCGATAGAGGTGCGCTCGCCAGCCGTCCCAGCCCGCGATGAGCGTGCCTATCAGCTGCCCGTCGAGCTCGGCGAGGAGCAGGGCCTCAGGGTCGCGTTCGATCAGCGCGACCACCTTGTCGGGCGAGTCGCGTCGGTCGGTGCCCTCGGCGGCCAGGAGCCAGAAGTCGAGCACCGCGGGTACGTCTTCGAGCTCGGCGTAGCGGATCTTCATCCCGGAATCGACGGCCATCAGACGCCGAAGTGGGCGACGATGTGGCCACGCGCGAGCGTGTTGGCGGTGATGTTGAAGCCGACCACCGCCGGGCTGGCGTCACTGGGGACGCCCAGCTCCGGCACACCCAGCGCGTGCACCGTGTAGACGTAGCGGTGCGGGTCGCCGGGCGGGGGAGCGGCGCCCCCGTACTCCTTGCTGCCGTAGTCGTTGCGCGCGTGCGTCGCCCCCGCGGGCAGGCCCTTGAACTCGGGGGCGGTGCCCGCGCCCGTGGGCAGCTCGGTGACGGAGGCCGGGATGTCGAAGAGCACCCAGTGCCAGAACCCGCTGCCCGTGGGCGCGTCGGGGTCGTAGCAGGTCACGGCGTAGCTCTGGGTCTCGGCCGGGGCACCGGACCACTGCAATTGAGGTGACAGGTTCTGGCCGGTCATGCCCCAGTCGTTGAAGACATGGAGGTCCCCCAGCCTCTCCCCGTCCGTGATGTCGTTGCTCTGGACCGTGAGCGCGGGGACCGACGGCAGGTATTCGTGTGGAAGCGGTGCGGGCACGGCGTCCTCCTTGGTTGAGATCCTCCTCGCCATCCTAGGAGTGCCCCGGGCTCGGGAGACGACGCGCCCGCTCGCGGGTCAGGCGGTCAGCTGGGCGGGCAGTGCCTTCCCGTGCAGGACGGTGAGCGAAGTGACCGCGCGGGTGAGCACCACGTACAGCCTGGCCAGGCCGCGGGGCTCGGCCGCCACGATGTCGGCCGGCTCGACGACGATCACGTGGTCATACTCCAGGCCCTTGGCCAGCGTCGCCGGGACGATCAGCAGCCGGTGCTCCTCGGTCGCGTCGGGGTCGAGCACGGCGTGGGCGAGCCCGTCGAGCTGCCGTGACACCTCCTCCACCAGCGAGTCGGGCACGATCACGCCGATCGAGCCCTCCCTTGCCAGGGCCTCGCGAACAGCGTCGGCGACCGCGCCGCCGGGGCGTACCGACAGCGAGCCCGCGCCGGGACGCAGCGAGCGCGGCGGAGCCAGCGCCGGGGCGATCGACGGCAGCAGGCGGGCTGCGTAGTCGAGCACCTCGCGCGGCACGCGGAAGCCCAGCGTCAGCTCGGTGACCTCGCCTTCGTCCTGGCCCAGGTGTTTGAGCACGGTCTCCCACGAGCTCGTGGACCACGGGGTGGTGCCCTGGGCGAGATCGCCGAGCACGGTGGCCGAGCCGTTGCGGCAGCGCCGGCCGAGCGCGCGCAGCTGCATCTCCGACAGGTCCTGCGCCTCGTCGACGACCAGGTGGCCGAGCGAGGGCGTGCGTTCGATCAGGTCGCCGAGCTCGTCGAGCAGCGCGGCGTCGGCCGCCGACCACTTCGCGGACTTCCAGCCTCGGTACGGCTTCCGCCAGAGCAGCTCCTGCTGCTCTTCGGGCGACAAATCGGATTTGGCGGCTTGGGCGAGGAAGCCGGGGTCCGAGAGGAGCTTGAAGAGGACCTGCTGCGGCACCAGTTTGGGCCAGACCGCGTCGACGAGCTGCTTGACCGGCTTGGACCTGGCCACGGCGTCCTGCACCCGGTCGTCTGGTGACTCCCCGCGCTGCTCCATGCGTACGAGCACCATGTGCGCGAGCCGCTGCGCCAGCGCCGCCCGGCCGGGCCCGTAGCGGGTGGTGCCGCGCAGCGAGGCGACGATCTCGCGTACCTCGTAGTCGGCCACCCGGAAGCGGTAGGCGCCCTTGCTGTAGACGACGCCCTCCTCCGGCTTCACGATGTGCAGCCACAGCGCCCGCTCCAGCACGGCGGCCATGCGGGCGTCGCCCTTCAGCGCCGACACCATCGCCTCCTCCGGCGTGGCGTGCTCGCCGAGCAGGCCCGCGACCGTGGTCTGGTCGACCTTGACCTCGCCGAGCGCGGGGAGCACGGAGGAGATGTAGGACAGGAAGGCCCGGTTGGGGCCGACGATCATCACGCCCGACCTGGCCAGCCGCTCGCGGTGGGTGAACAGCAGGTACGCGGCCCGGTGCAGGCCGACGGCGGTCTTCCCGGTGCCCGGCGCACCCTGGACGCAGACGGTCTGGGTGAGCGTGGCACGGACGATCTCGTCCTGGTCGGGCTGGATCGTGGCCACGATGTCGCGCATCGGGCCGGTGCGCGGGCGCTCGATCTCCTCGGTCAGGATCTTCGAGGGGCCGATGTCGCCGCCCTCGCCGAGCGGTTCGTCCTCGAACGCGGTCAGCAGGCCGCCGTGGTAGCCGAACCGGCGCCGCCGGGCGACGTTCATCGGATCGGCGGGGCTGGCCTGGTAGAACGCCCGGGACACCGGCGCGCGCCAGTCGATCACCAGCGGGCGGCTGGTGCCGTCGTGCACGTGGCGGCGGCCGACGTAGATCGTGCCGGGCAGGTCGTCATCCGCCGAGCGGTCGAGGCGACCGAAGAACAGTGGGGTGTCGGGGTGGTCGGCCAGCGCGGCCACCCGCTTGTCGAGCAGCGACTGCAGGATCTGCTGCGACACCCAGTCGCCGGCCGCGTCGGCCGACAGTGATTGGGCGTGCAGGCGCATGGCCTGCAGCGCGGCTCTCGACTCGGCCAGGTGGGCCTGCTCGGCGGCGAGGACGTCGGCGGGTATGTCGGGGGCCAACTGGTGTGCGGGCATGCGGAAGTGCCTCCCTGGTCAGAGAAACGGAGGTGGTGTAGGCAGCGAATCGACCAGTTTAGTGGGGCGCCCGGCAGGCTTCCACAGCATTTACCCGGGGTAGAGAGAGACCATGGCAAGGGTACGGATCGGGATCTCTCCGATCATTCCGACGGTCGCCAGCTTCTTGCTGGCGGCGTTGTGGGCCTTGTCGGTGTTCGCGGGGTGGGGGCTGGAGGCGTTCTGCGCGGGTGGCGAGTCCGCGTCGGCCTGCTCTCAACGGCTCGATTCGGTCTCGACGGTGTCCGGATTGTTCGCCGTGGCCGCCGCCTGCTGCACGGCCGCCGCCTGGCTGGCGCCCTCGGCCAGAAACGATCCACGGGTGTTCACCCGATTCATGGGCGTGAGTGTGGCCGCCTGGATCGCTGCCGAAGGGGTGCTCTTCCTGGGCGGCATGCTTGCAAGATAACGACAACCTGCCAATAACCGAGAATTCGGGCATATCAGGTGGATTTGTCGGATCATGGGGGTATGTCGCTGGCTACTTGAGAGGTGCGGCGGCGATAGCACGCTGGTGAGGGGGGTGGTTCGATTGTCGACAGCCCGCGGAGTCTCGTGGACGTAATCGACGTCGGAGCCTGGCCGCTCGGAGGGTGAGCGGCCGGGCCTTCGCCTCAGGTAGCTCTACACGCCGCCGAGCACGTCGTCGGCGTCGATGATCTGGTACGCGTAACCCTGCTCGGCCAGGAACCGCTGCCGGTGCGCCGCGAACTCCTGATCGACCGTGTCCCTGCTGACCACCGTGTAGAAGCGGGCGCCGCCGCCGTCGGCCTTGGGCCGCAGCACCCGGCCGAGCCGCTGCGCCTCCTCCTGGCGCGACCCGAACGTGCCCGACACCTGGATGGCCACGGCCGCCTCGGGCAGGTCGATGGAGAAGTTCGCCACCTTGGACACGACCAGGACCTGGATCTCCTTGTCACGGAAGGCCTGGTAGAGCCGCTCGCGCTCCTTGATCCGGGTCTCGCCCTTGATCACCGGCGCGTTGAGGTGCTCGCCCAGCTCGTCGAGCTGGTCGATGTACTGGCCGATGACCAGCACCTGCTCGCCCAGGTGCCGGCGGACCAGCGCCTCGGTCACGCGGGTCTTGGACGGCGTGGTGGCGCAGAACCGGTAGCGCTCCTCGGACTCGGCCATCGCGTACGCCAGCCGTTCCTCGTCCGTGAGGGTGACCCGGACCTCCACGCAGTCGGCGGGGGCGATCCAGCCCTGGTTCTCCATCTCCTTCCAGGGCGCGTCATAGCGCTTGGGGCCGATCAGCGAGAACACGTCGCCCTCGCGGCCGTCCTCGCGCACCAGCGTGGCGGTCAGCCCGACGCGCCTGCGGGCCTGCAGGTCGGCGGTCATCCGGAAGATCGGCGCGGGCAGCAGGTGCACCTCGTCGTAGACGACCAGGCCCCAGTCGCGCGCGTCGAACAGCTCCAGATGGGTGTATACGCCCTTCCGCCTGGTCGTCATCACCTGGTAGGTGGCGATGGTGACCGGGCGGATCTCCTTCTTGCTGCCGGAGTATTCGCCGATCTCGTCCTCGGTCAGGGAGGTGCGCTTGAGCAGCTCCTGCTTCCACTGGTGCGCGCTCACCGTGTTGGTGACCAGGATCAGCGTGGTGGCCTGGGCGTGCGCCATCGCGGCCGCGCCGACGATCGTCTTGCCGGCCCCACAGGGCAGCACGACCACGCCGGAGCCGCCGTGCCAGAAGGAGTCGGCCGCGTCCTGCTGGTAGGGCCGCAGGCTCCAGCCCTCCTGCACCAGCTCGATCTTGTGGTGCTCGCCGTCGACGTAGCCCGCGAGGTCCTCCGCGGGCCAGCCCAGCTTGAGCAGCGCCTGCTTGACGTTGCCGCGGTCGCTCGGGTGCACGGCCACCGAGTCGCCGCTGAGCCGTTCGCCCAGCATGGGCTGGATCTTCTTGGACCGCAGCACCTCTTCGAGCACGGCCCGGTCGGTGGAGGTCAGGACCAGGCCGTTGACCGGGTCCTTCTCCAGCTTGAGCCGGCCATAGCGGTCCATGGTCTCGGCGATGTCCACCAGCAGCGCGTGGGGCACCGGGTAGCGGCTGAAGCTGATCAGCGCGTCGATGACCTGCTCGGCGTCGTGCCCGGCCGCGCGCGCGTTCCACAGCGCCAGCGGGGTGACGCGGTAGGTGTGCACGTGTTCGGGGGCGCGCTCGAGCTCGGCGAACGGGGCGATGGCCTTGCGGCAGTCGCCGGCGTTCTCATGATCGACTTCGAGGAGCAGCGTCTTGTCCGACTGGACGATGAGCGGGCCGTCGTTCACGGACATCCCTTCTACGGTTGACGCCTATCCAACACACGCGACGGCAAGAACAGTCCCCGAACAGGTAATCAGTCGTCGAGATAGCCGTTGACGCCGAGGAAGACGAAGGTGGCGAGCGTCAGTGCGAAGCCCACCCCGAACAGCGTCCAGCTCCATACGAGCAGGTGCTTGGCACTGGCCGGCTCCGTGCTCGACCGGCCGAGCGCCAGACCCGCGAGGACGGCTCCGGGGATGGCCAGGATGTTGCAGCAGCTGACGATCGCGAGCAGATTGAGCACCAGCGCGACGATGGCGGTGGCCCTCGGGCCCTCGGACGGCCGAGGTGGCGGGGGATAGCCGTAGCCGTAGCCGTGGTGCGGTGGCGGCTGCTGGCCGTAGGGTGCGCCGTAGGGCTGGTACGGATATTCGCCCGATGGATCTTGCTGGCTCATGCCACCTCCCAACAGGTCAACATTTATCACGGAATGGCCACGCGCCCGGCCGGGTCTGCGGTCACGCCATAGATATGGACCCTCTCACACGTCTCTAGAGGGCGAGACCCCAGAGCAGGGAGGCGTGTTGCACCCGGATGACCTACGAGTCTTCACGGCGTTCGTCACGACGCGATCAGACAGCCTCATTCGTCTGGCGTACGTGCTCACCGGCGACCAGTACGCCGCTGAGGATCTGCTCCAGAGCGCGCTGGCCAGGACCGCGGACCGATGGCGGAGCATCAGGGGCGATCCTGAGGCGTACGTCCGGCGGGTCATGTACCACGAGCAGGTCGGCCGGTGGCGCAGCCCGCGCTGGGGCCGCGAGCGCGTGGTCGAGGCGCCGCCCGAGCGGATCGCCGGCGACGACACCGCGCAGGTCGACGACCGGCTCACGCTCGAACAGGCGCTGCGCCGGCTGCCCGCCAAGAAGCGGGCCGTGCTGGTCCTGCGTTACTTCGAGGACCTGCCGGAGTCCGACGTCGCCCGGATCATGGGGTGCTCGATCGGCACCGTACGAAGCCAGACCCACCAGGCCGTGAAGCGGCTGCGCGGGCTGGTGGGCGAACCCGTCAATCTGGAGGCCTGAGATGCCAGTCGACGAACGTTCGGTCGCCGAGGCCCTGACCAGGCTGGCCGACCGGGCCCGGCCCGTGGATCCCGAGCTGCTGCTGACGCGTGTCCTACGGAGGCGGACACGGTTGCGGTGGCCGAGATGGGGGCTGGCCATGGCGGCGGCGGCCTGTGTGGTGGCCATCGGGTGGGTGGCGCTGCGAGTGCACGACGCGACCGCTCCCGCGGCCTCTCCCACGAGCACACCGCCGGCGAGCACGGTGCCCTCGGCGAGCGCGCGGTCCACGACCCTGCCCCCCGCCGCGCACGTCCCGGACATCCCCGGCCTGCCGCGGAACACGGTCGCGCAGTTCGCGACCGTCGAGGACTGCATGCCCAAGGGCGGTCCGGTGCACAGCATGGACGGCGACCGGCGGCTGACCCAGTACGGAGGCGTGAAGGATTACCGCTGGCTCGTGGAGGCCAAGGACAAACTAGGGGTGACGCGGCTGGTCGGCAGCCGAAAGGGATTCGTGCTGTGCACGCCGGGCATCCGGCTGGTCAGCTATCCGACGGATCCGATCTTCTCCTACTGGGGCGGTGACCCACCCGGCAAGCCGGCCCTGCGCGGGGCGATCAGCATCGACGCCTACGACGGCCAGATGCAGTCGGAGATCAACCCGGGCCGGGACGGCGACCCGTACTTCCTGGTGGTGGCAGGGAGGGTCGCTCCGCAGGCGACCCGGGTGGAGGTCGAGTGGGCGGACGGGCGGAAGATGGCGGCCAACGTGCGGAACGGCTTCTACATCGGCCGGATCCGGGTGTATCCCGACAAGAAGGGCACCTATCGCCCGGCCGTGCTGAGCAAGGTGACCGCCTATGACTCAGGCGGGCGGGCGCTGGGCGAGGCCAAGGGCATCCCGTGGGGGTCGACGGGAACCCTCGACGCGGACGACTAACCGAGCCTCGACCGCAGCGCCTTGCGGTCGAGCTTGAGCACGCTCGTGACCGGGATCGAGTCGACGAACATCACCTCACGGGGATACTTCACCCGGCCGACCCGGTCACGGGCCCAGGTCATCAGCTCGTCGGCGGTGACCGTGGCGCCCGGCTTGAGCTGCACGAAGGCCACGACCTCCTCGCCGACGCGCGGGTCGGGACGGCCCACGACGCCGGAGATCACCACGTCGGGGTGCTCGTTGAGCGCGTCCTCGACGTCACGCGGGAAGACGTTGAACCCGCCACGGATGATGAGATCCTTCTTCCTGTCGACGACATAGAGGTAGCCGTCGTCATCCACGCAGCCGAGGTCGCCGGTACGCAGCTCGTCCCCGGTCAGCGCGGTGTCGGCGGAGTCCGTGGCCTGCTCACCCCAGTAGCCGAGCATCAGCGAGTCACCGCTGACGCAGATCTCCCCGACGTCCCCCGGCTCGGCCTTGTCGCCCGAGGAGTCGCGGATCGTGATCGTGTAGCCGGGCAGCGGCAGGCCCACACTGCCGATCCGGCGCCGGCCCGGCGGGTTGAACGTCGTCACGGCGCTGGTCTCGGTCATCCCGTAGCCTTCGAGTATCTGCACGCCGGGCATCCGGCGCTCGAACTCCTCCAGCGTCTCCCGGCCGAGCGGCGCCGCCCCGCAGGTGAGAAAGGCCAGGTCGGGCAGGGGGTGCGACTCCAGGGGCTCGGCCAGCAGCATCTGGAGCATGGCGGGCACGACCGCTCCGAACTGGGCGCGCTGCGCGGCGGACAGCTCCAGGAACGCCTTCGGGTCGAACCAGCGCATCAGCACCGCCTGCTGCGGCTCCGTGGCGTGCATCCCGGCGACGGTGAGGATCAGCCCGTACGCGTGGGAGAGGGGCACCGGCACTATCGCGCGATTTTTCCCCTCTTGATGGGACATTTCGTAGGCGTCCTTGGCCACCTGCCAGAGCCCGCGATGGCTCAGCATGACACCCTTGGCCAGGCCGGTCGTGCCTCCGGTGTACATGAGCGCGGCCAGATCGGTGGCGTCCCGCTCGACGGGCCCCCGCTCGGCCGCCCGCTCCAGCTCCTCCGTGTCCACAAATATCGGGACCTGTACGTCGGTGGCCCGGACCGTCTCCACCAGCTCGGGCGAGGTGACGACGGCGGTGGCGCCGCTGTCGACCAGGATGTGCCGCAGCTCCTCCGCCCCCACCAGGAACACCACGGGCGTCACCACCGCACCGGCCGCCCAGATCGCCTGGTAGATCAGGCCCACCTCCGGCGAGTTGGCCATCATCACCACGACCCGGTCGCCGGGCCGTACGCCCGCCTCGGCCAGCCCGCCGCAGACCTTGCGCGCCCGCTCGGCCAGCGCGTGGCCGCGGTGCCAGACCCCCTCGTAATAGACCGCGTCGAAGTCGTCGAACCTGCCCCAAGACTCCTCGGCCAACCGGCCCAACGTCAGCTCGCTCACGGTCCCAACCTCGCCTGATCAACACCTGACGTCAAGACAGGTCGGCGACCCCGGTGATGCGATGGAGCGCGAAGCGGTGGACGGCGGCCCTGGTCTCGTCGTACGCCGTCAGGTAGCCGCCCTCCATCCGGGCGGGCTCCAGGATGCGCGAGGTGGCGTTGCCCTGGGAGTCGAGGTAGCCGATCCAGACGCGTACGCCCTGCCTGATCGCCTCCTGCAGCGCCGAGATCGTGGCGGTCGCCGGGCCGCGCGGGATCTGGCCGTCGGGGGCGTCGGCGGGCTCGCGCCGCGTCAGGTGGGCCGCGTCGCCCGCCCGCAGCGCGCGTACGGCGGCGGCCGTCACCTCGGCGTCGAGGCCGTTGGGCGGGGGTACGGACCGGGCCGGCGGCAGGCCCTCGGTGCGCCTCTTGTCGAGCTGGGAAATGATCACATCGCCGTCGAGCGACTCGGCCACCGGGGCGTACCCCATCGCCCGCAGCCCGTCGACCAGCGCGGCGCGCGAGGAGCGGGAGGCGATGACCGTCGGAGCCAGCCTGCGCAGGCGGAGCGCGGCCGCGCGCCGGTCGGCGGTGATCTGGTCGAGCAGGGCCGGGTCGTCGCAGCGGACGTAGGCACTGGCGGTGCCGACCCTGATCCGCCCGTGACGGCGGGCCACGTCGGCGACCAGGTACGACAGCGCCTGCGGGACCGGCGTCGCCGAGTGGCGCTCCAGCATGGCCAGCAGCTCCTCGGCTCCCTGGCCCGCGTCGAGCGCGCGGCGGATCGAGCCCTCGCCGAACCGGTAGACGGTCGCGCCCCCCTTGGACTCGACGTCGGCGGCCAGCGTCATCCAGCGGTTCAGCTCGCTGGTCAGCGGACCGGGCGCGACGGCGGTCAGGTCGGCCTGGAGCAGCACGTGATCGACCGGCTCGGGCAGCAGCGGCGCCAGCACCGAGGCGGCGTCCTCGCCGGCCAGCAGCGCCCGGCCGTGTCCCGACAGCACGCCGAGCCCGGTGACGCCGACCTGCTCGGCCTCCCGCAGCGCGAACTCCGTCAGCTGCTCCCGCAGCGGCCCGCGGCGGCGCGGCTGCTCCCACGCCAGCCGATCGAACACGGACGCGCGCGTGGGCGCCAGCCCGGGCGCCGACGCGAGCACGCCCAGCGCCGCCGACCGCACGGCCGGCGCGGACGAGCGGCGCAGGTCGGTGTGCAGCGCGTTGAGCGGCCGGTCACGGTCGTCGCGCTCGCCGACCAGGCCGGGGACGCGGTCGGTGTGCAGCCAGGTGAGCGCCAGCGCCGCCCACCGGTCGGCGGTCGGCCGGATCCGCCACAGGTCGTAGCCGGTGGTGGGCAGCCACTCGCCGTCGACGTTGCCGCCCGCCGCGATCAGCCCGGCCGCGTGCGCGACCTCCACGGTCAGCGCGGCGGCCCACTCGGGCACGTCCAGCTCGGTCGCGGTGCGCTTCAGATCGCGTACGCCCAGCCCGCCGGTACGCAGCACGCCCGGCGGCTCGGCGCTCCACCGCTCGCACAGCTCCTCGACCGTCCGCACGAACGTGAACGCCTGCCCCGCCGCCGTGCGATCGGCCAGCTTCTGGTCCCGCGTGGCCCCTTCCAGGGCCGGAGGTACGGCGTACAGGTCCCGGTGTACGAGGCCGTTACGCAGGTGAAGGCCCACCTCCCGAGGCAGGGCCACGCTCTCCTCACCCGTCGCCGCCAGCAGGCCGCGGGCGAGCAGCTGCTCGATGGGCGAGCGGGCGGAGGCGATCCGCACCTCGCGCCTGGCGTTGGGCACCCGGCCTGTCGGCGGCCCCCAGGTGAGCTGGTCGAGCGCCGCCCTGGCCTCGGGCGAGACCTCCTCGATCAGCTTTCCGGGGTGGATCAGGGCGGCGGCCAGACGTTCCTTGCCGGAGCCCTTGGTGCCCGGCGCGATGTCGTCGGCCATCTCCTCCAGCTGCTCGGGCGCGTGGTGCCGGAACGCCTCGACCGCAGGGGGGCCGAGCCCCGCCGGGTCGTCGAGCACCTTCCGTACGCCGGGGGCCAGGCCGAGCGCGGTGTCGGGGCCGTAGACGAGGGCCAGGTCGCGCAGGTGGTCGAGCGCCGTCGACAGCGCGGGCTCCGGCTTGCCGGTCGCGAGCGCGCCACGGATCAGCTCGCGCAGGGTGGCCTTGGTGATGGGCTCCGGTCGTACGGGCTGCGTTTCGGCGTGCGCTGTTTCCGCCTGCGCTGTCGCGGTGGCGCGCGTTTCAGCGACGGCCAGCGTTTCGAGGACGGCGAGCGTGAAGCGGTCGAGCCGGTCGAGCGCACGGCCGATCGCCGAAGGGCTGCCCGCCCGTACGGCGAGGCCCTCCAGATGTGCGGGCACCGGGGTGATCAGCTCGGGACGCGCGGAGACCAGCGCCCGCAGCTGCTCGTCGGTGCGCCCCCTGATCCACTCCGTGAACTCCATCGTTGCCATGGTATGTCCACCCTGATTGGGGCAGCATGGCTCACGTGATTGAGCGAGCCGACCAGCTCATACTCAACTACGTCAGCGCCGCCGCCGACGCGGCTCACGGCGTGCTCAAGCCCGATCAGCGGCTCGACTTCGCCAAGCGGCTGCGGGCCAGGATCGAGGTCGAACGGCAGGGCAGCCAGAACCCGCGCCAGGTGGTCAAGGTGCTCGCCCGGTTCGGCGACCCGGTGGCGCTGGTCGAACGTGAGGCCCGCAGGCTGGCCGAGACGGCGCCGGACGCCGCGTCCGCCGCCCGGGCCCGCAGGCCGGCCGAGGCGGGGCCCGGCGTCGTGTCCGGCGCCCACTCGGGCACCCCGTCCGGAACGGCGGCCAGAGTCGCCCCCGGGGCCGCGCGGGGAACCGTGACGCCGGGCGCTGTGGCCAAGGCGGAACGGGTCGCGGGGGCGGGAGGGGCGACGCCGTTCTTCCCCAAGATCGCCGACGACGTGGCCCCGCCGCCGGGGGCTCAACTCGGCCGGCGTCTCGCGGAGGACCTGCTGTCCTGGCGGCCCGCACGCGGCCTGCCGTTCGCAGGGTTGCGCCAGACGGGCATGTCCGGCGCGAACCGGACGGCCACCGGTGGCCGGGGCGCCCCCGCCGACGCCACCGGCATCGTCAAGGAGTACCCGCGCGAGACCGCCGCGATGGCGATCCTGGTGCTGGCCGCGCTGCTGATCCCGTTCGGCCTGCCGGCCGTGGCGATCTTCCGGGTGCCGGTGCTGGTGTGGGCGTTCGGCGCGGTGCTGGTGGCGTTCTCGGAGGGCTGGGTGCTGCGCGACCGGGTGATCGGGGTCGGCGCGCCGCTGCTCGGCTACACGCTCGGCGGCGCGCTCGTCGGTGGCCTGCGGGTGGGCGCCGAGCCGGGGGTGCAGGCGTTCGTCGTCCAGTTCTTCGACGTCAGCGGCCTGATGTTCATGATCGGCACCGGGCTGGGCGTGGCCTGGCTGGCCTACCGGCTACTGGACTCCCGCTGAGGGGTCAGCTGACCGGGGCCGGGCTCGGCAGCAGGCCCACGGCCAGGCGTACCCAGGCGGTGACGAACTGGTCCTTCTCCGCGTGTCCCGGCGACTCGCCGACCGTCTCCTGGAACAGCCGGTAGTGCACCACGGAGCCGCCGAGCACCGCCGCGATGCCGTTCCAGTCGAGCTTGGCGTCCTCGTACTCGGGCTGGGCGCGGAACCAGGTCGTGATGGCGTCGAACATCGGCTGCAGCAGCCCTTCGCGCACCACCGCCACCAGCTCGGGGAACTGGCTCAGGTCGCGGAAGAACACCCGGGTCAGCTCCGACTCCTCGCGTACCTTGGCCAGCCCGGCGCGGCACAGGTGCGAGAGCCGCGCCTCCAGGTCGGCCGAGGACTCCATGTCGCCGAGCTCGGCCAGGCTGTCGGCCACCTGCGTACGGGTGCGGGTGGCATGTTCGTTGATCGCCGCGGAGAGCACCTCGTACTTCGACTTGAAGTGCCGGTAGAGCCCTCCGGCGCCCGGCGAGAGCCCTGACGCGGCCTCGATCTCGGCCACCGAAGTGGCGGAGTAGCCCCGCTCGGCGAACAGCCGCAGAGCCTCGTCGATGATCCGCTCACGCGTCGATCTGGTCATGTCTTTCCTGATACCTCCGTAAAGGAGCGTAGCCGTCACGGCGCGGCCCGGCGGATCAGCCCCGCGACGACCGAGCCGACGATCAGCCACACCAGCGCCGCGAGCCCGTAGTTGACCAGTGTCGTCCACCGTATGTCGGCGAGCTGGAACAGGTTGGCCAGCCCCACCGACAGCGACGAGGCGAGCGAGGCGACGAACTGGTACCAGATGTTGGCCGGGTTGGCCTTGAACACCGTGAAGATCGCGTACAGCGCCAGAATCAGCGCGGCCAGCCGCGACGCCAGCCGGACGGCCGAGGCCAGGAACGCCACCACTCCCCGCCACACCCTGACCGGTCCCGTCACCTGTCGCGGCAGCGCGGGCCGGTGCGGGCGCGGCTGGGTGAGTGAAACGGGCCGTTCCGGCGGGCTGGGCCGGTTGGCGGCGGCGACCAGCCGATCTCCCGCTTCCGGCGGTTTGGGGGGCTCTGTCACGGCCACTCCTCCCGATAAGTAATTCCTTTCTTCCCACTCCCAACGGTCCCACAACAAGGGCCCGTTACCCGTAATACGGACTCGTTTGGCATCCTCCACCTTGTGACGACATCGGTGGGTTTCGACCTGGACATGACATTGGCGGACACACGGTCGGGCATCGCGGCCGTCTACGACGAGCTTTCGGCGCGCCTCGGTGTGCTCATCGACAGCAAGGCGATCATCACCAGACTCGGGCCGCCGCTCGAACAGGAGCTGGCGAACTGGCTGCCGCTGGAGGCGATTCCCGAGGCGGTGCTCCTTTTCCGGGAGCTCTATCCGGAGCTCGGGGTGCCGGTGCACACGGCCATGGCCGGGGCCGTGGAGGCCATTGAGGCCGTACGCGCGCAGGGAGGCAGGATCATCGTCGTGACCGGCAAGAACCTGCGTGACGCGACCAGCACCGTCGAAATGCTCGGGCTCGCCGTCGACGAGGTCGTCGGGGCGGTCTTCGGGGCGGACAAGGGTTCGGCACTCGCGCGCTTCGGCGCCGCCGCCTATGTTGGTGACCATGTCGCGGACATCGAGGCCGCGCGGGCCGGGGGAGCCGTCAGCGTCGGGGTCGCGACCGGCCCTTACACGCTGGGAGAACTACGTGACCATGGAGCGGATGTGGCGCTTGGGGACCTGACGGAATTCGCCGACTGGTTCGCCGGTTGGCGTTCGGCCGGCCAACTCTGGTAAATGCCACGAATATTCCTGGTCGCTACCGAGCCTCGCGGGGCATAACCTACATCCATTCATCTTTTACGACTGTTTGAACGAGGTTCCTCCTGTGCCGAGTGGCAAGGTCAAGTGGTACGACGCCGACAAGGGTTTCGGCTTCCTCACCCGCGACGACGGCGGTGAGGTCTTCGTGCATTCCTCCGCGCTACCCACTGGCGCCGGTCCGCTCAAGCCCGGCCAGAAGGTCGAGTTCGGCGTGGCCGAAGGACGCCGCGGCCAGCAGGCCCTCTCGGTGCGGATCCTCGAGCAGCCGCCGACGCTGGCCAAGCCCAAGCCCAAGGCCAAGCGTAAGAAGCCGGACGAGATGGTGGTCATCGTCGAAGACCTGATCAAGCTCCTCGACGACGTCTCGACCTCCTACCAGCGGGGCAAGCACCCTGACGCGGCGCACGCCAAGAAGATCGCGCAGGTGCTCAGAGCGGTGGCCGACGACCTCGACGCCTAGCCGTGGGGGTTGGTCAGCGGCTTGGTCGAGTCGATGGTGTCGACGCGCTGATCCCGCCGGTCAGCGCCTTGGCCCCACGCGCCTTGGTCTCGCACGTCGGTGTCCTGCTCGTCGGGGTCCCGTACGACTAGATCCTGGGACTGACCCTCGGCGCCGAGTCTGGCGGCGCGGATCCGCTGACGCCGGCGGACGATCAGCCAGCCGAACGCGCCCGTCAGCGCCACGGCCAGCGTGATCAGCCCGGCCGCGCTGCTCTCGGCCAGTGACAGCACCAGCCCGACCAGCCCGCCGAACACCCAGGCGAGCTGCAGCACCGCCTCGACCACGCCGAACGTGGACGAGCGCACCTCCTCGCCGATCTCCCGCTGCACGATCGCGTCCAGCGCGAGCTTGCCCAGCTCCTGCGCGAACGCGGTGACGAGCGAGACCGCGACCGCGGTCCAGAGGCCGAAGAAGACCGCGGCCACGATCGTGATAGCGCCGGTCACGGCCAGCGTCAGCAGCGTGATGAGCTGCGGGGAGTGGTTGCGGGTCCAGTTCGCGACCATCGCGCCGACCAGGCCGCCCAGCCCGGCCGCCGCCGCGAGCAGCGCGATCGTCTTGGGGATGTCGAAGAACGGATCGCGTACGGCCAGCCACGGCACCCCCTTGTCCTGCACCAGGAACAGCAGGAAGAACAGCAGGAAGCCGGAGAACAGGCGGATGGCCACGTTCGCCCAGACCGCCTCGGCCACCGCCGGGCCCACGTTCAGGAGGGTCCGCCAGCGCAGCGGCCTGCCCCCGGCCTCCTCTTCCTCCAGCTCGGGGGAGTCGACGTGGCGCGGCAGCCGTACGGCGAGGACGCCGAGCAGGAGGAAGGCCACCATCGCCGTACGCAGCACCGCCGCGCTGCCCAGCCACGCGGTCAGGCCCGCGGCGACCGGCACCATCACACCCGCCGAGATCAGCGAGAACAGCGCCACCCGGGCGTTGGCCGAGACCAGCGTGATGTCGGCGGGCAGCACGTTCGGCATGATGGCCGCGCGTGACACGTTGTACGCCTTCGACAGCACCAGCACGCCCAACGCCCCGACGAACAGTGTCGGCAGATCGCCGGGCCCCACGGCGGCGGCCATCGCGAAGCACAGCAGGCCGCGGCCGAACAGCGTGCCCGCCATGACGTATCGGCGGCCCGACCTGAACCGGTCGAGTATCGGCCCCACGAACGGCGCCAGCAGGGCGAACGGCAGCATCGTGATGACCAGGTAGAGCGCCACGGGCCCGCGGGCCTCGCCGACGGGCACGCCGAAGAAGACGGTGCTCGCCAGCGCGACCGTGACCAGCGCGTCGCCGCCGCTGTGGCCGGCGGTGAGCTCGATCAGGCGGCCGAGCCCGGTGCGGTCGGCGCCGTTGGCGTAGGTGAGGCGGCGGGTGGCCTGCCCGACCTTCTGGGCCCCCCTGGCCGTGGCCTTGCCCGCCCGCGCGGTGCCGCCGGCGGTCGCCTTTCCCGCGCGTACGGTGGCCCGGCCGGCGCGTGCGGTGGCGCGGCCCGCGTCGGCGACACCTCGCCCCACGCGCCGCGAGATCTCGCGAGCGGCGTCCCATTTCCTTGACGCGTCGCCTCCTTGCACGCTTACCAGTCTTACCCGATCCGCGCTCCATCACGGCGGCGGATCGCCCGGGATGGGCGTTTGATGAGTCTCAAGTGGGTCCGGGATGGTCGGTGTGGGCACCTTCAGGTCCGGCCATGGGTGAGAATGAGGTGTGAGCCAACAGCACCTTGCGGCGGAGGCGGACAGATGACCCGCACCCGGACCCGCGTCTCCCCGCCCGACCAGGCGTGCGTCGCCGCGGTGGACCTGGCGCGCGCCGCCGCGGAGGAGCTCGCGCGGCCCGGCGAGCCGGGTGAGCACCTCGGTTACGAGGGCGAGGGTGACCGCATCGTCACCCATTACTTCGCCTGTCTCGACCGGGCCTACCGCGGCTGGCGCTGGGCCGTCACCGTGACCCGCGCCTCGCGGGCGAAGAACGTCACGGTGAGCGAGGCCGTCCTGCTGCCCGGGTCCGGAGCGCTGCTCGCGCCCGAGTGGCTGCCGTGGAGCGAGCGCCTGCGCCCTGGCGACCTGGGCGTCGGCGACCTGCTGCCGAGCCCGGAGGACGACGACCGGCTGGAGCCCGGTTTCGTCAAGACCGACGACGACACCGATCATCAGACGATTTTCGAGTACGGCCTGGGCCGGGCCCGTGTGCTCTCGGCCATCGGCAAGGACCGCGCTGCCAGACGCTGGCACTCGGGCGAGCACGGGCCGCATACGCCGATCGCACACGCCGCACCCGCGCAGTGTTCCACCTGTGGTTTCTACTGGCCGCTCGCGGGTGGGCTCCGGCAGGTGTTCGGGGTCTGCGCCAATGAGTACGCCCCCGACGACGGCAAGGTGGTCGCCGCCGACCACGGCTGCGGGGCCCACTCGGAGGCGGCGGTCATGCCGCCGTCCGTCGAGCAGACCCTGCCCATTCTCGACGACATGGGCTTCGATCTGATGGAGGAGGAGGCCGGTTCCGTCGACGGAACGGCCACCGAGGAGCTCGGCCACTCCTGACCGCGAATGTCGGTGCGGGCCGCTAGCCTACGGTGGCCCCCCATCGGTGGGTCCCGGACATGCGCCGGCGCCCGCCACACCTGCGACCAGGATCGTGACAGATGACCGACACCTTTGGCACCGACCGGACGCGAGCCGCCGTGCTCGCCGCGTGGACGGCCTCGACCGCCCGGTTCCGCGAGGACGCCAACGCCGAGGAGGACTTCGCACTCGGCGGCTACCGCGACCGGCTGATCGTGGAGCTGGCCCAGAACGCCGCCGACGCGGCGCTGCGCGCCGGCGTGCCAGGGGTGCTCCGGCTGACCTTGCGCGACGACGTGCTGACCGCCGCCAACACGGGCGCCCCGCTCGACGCGACCGGCGTGGAGGGGCTGTCGACGCTGCGGGTCTCCGGCAAGCGTGACGAAGCGGGCGCCGCGGGCCGGTTCGGCGTCGGGTTCGCCGCGGTCGTGTCGGTCTGCGATGAGCCGTCGATCAGCTCGCGCGAGTCGGGCGCCGTCCGCTGGTCACGCACGGAGACGGCCGCCGCGGTGGCCTCGGTGCCGGAGCTCGCGGCCGAGCTCGGCTCGCGGAGCGGACACGTGCCGCTGCTGCGCCTGCCGTTCGCGGCCGAGCCGTTCGACGTGCCGCAGGGGTTCGACACGCTCGTACGACTGCCGCTGCGCGACGACGCGTCGATCGCGGCGGTCCGGCGCATGCTGGCGGAGACCAGCCCCGCGCTGCTGCTCGGCATGCCCGCGCTGACCACCATCGAGATCGACCTCGACGGCTCGGTGCGCGAGGTGACGGCCGACGGGTGGCACGTGGTGTCGGAGTCGGGGGAGTTCGCTCCCGACGAGGTGGCGGCCCTGTTCGCCGACCGGCCCACCGAAGAGCGCGCCCGCCCCTACTGGTCACTCCGCTGGGCCGTGCCCGTCGCGGGCGCGGAGATCCAGGAGCCCCGCCCGCTGCCCGCCGGGGTGCCGCCGGTGGTGCACGCGCCGACGCCCAGCGACGAGCCGCTCGACCTGCCGGCGCTGCTCATCGCGTCGTTCCCGATGGCCACCGACCGGCGGCACGTCGCCAAGGGGCCGCTGACCGACTTCCTGGTCGAGCGGGCCGCCGACGCCTACATCCGGCTGCTCGGCGAGCTCCCGCGCACGCCCAAGCTCCTCGACCTGGTCCCCGCCCTGATGGGCAAGGGCGAGCTCGACGCCAGGATCCGGCGGGCTATTCTGCGCCGCCTGCCCGCCACCCCGCTGCTGCCGGCCCTGTCCGCGCCGGCCCCGGCCGTGCACACACCGTCGTTCGCCGAGGCCGAGGTCTACGAGCCCGACGCCGAGTGGCAGGTCGAGCACCCGGCCGAGGAGCCGCAGGAGGACGGCTGGGTCGTCGCCGGCCAGGAGGCGGCCGTGGTCGCCGGGTCGAGCGAGCTGCTGGCCGCCATCGCCGACTTCGTGCCCGGCCTGCTGCCCGCCGGGTGGCCCGCCCGGCATCCGGCGATGGGCTCGCTCGGCGTGCGCCGGGTCGAGCTGGCCGACGTCGTCGACCTGCTGTCCGGTGAGGCGGTCGAGGCGCGGGATCCGTCGTGGTGGCGTTCGCTCTACGAGGTGCTGCCGGCCGACGACCCCGAGTCGCTGGGCGCGCTGCCGGTGCCGCTCGCCGACGGCCGCCTGGTCCGCGGCCCGCGTGGCACCCTCATCCTCGACCTCGGCGGCACCCGCCTCGACCTGTCCGGAGACGGGCTCGACCTGACGCCGCTGGGGCTGCGGATCGTGCATCCGGACGCGGCGCACGCGGCGCTGCTCCGGCTCGGCGCCGCCGAGGCCACGCCCCGGACGATCCTCGAAGACCCCCTCACCAAGGCCGCCGTCAGGCAGTCGCTCGACAGCGCCGATTCCGAGCCCGTGGCGCGGGCCGTGCTCTCCCTGGTGACGGCCGCCTCGCTGGCGCCAGGAGAGGCGCCGTGGCTGGCCGAGCTGGCGCTGCGCGGCAGCGACGGCGAGCTCTACCCGGCGGGCGAGCTCATGCTGGCCGACGGCGCGCTGGCCGGGTTGCTGGCGCCCGACACGCACCTCGGGGTGGTCGCGCCGGAGCTGGCGGAGACCTACGGCTCGCGGGTGCTCGAAGCCGTGGGCGTGCTCGACGGGTTCGCCGTGGCGCACGATTCCGACGTGCTGCTCGACCCCGACGACTGCGACCACGACCTCGACGGCGAGGACGACTGGCTCGACCACGTGCTCCACCTGCTGCCGGAGCTCGACGTGCCGCCCGTGGTGCCGGAGTTCGTCGCGGTGCGCGATCTGGAGCTGGTCGCCGACTGGCCCGCCGCGCTGGCGCTGCTGACCAGACCGCCGCTGCGCGCCGCCCTGCACCCGCTGCGGATCGAGGGCGTCGAGGTGCCGTCCTACACGGCGTGGTGGCTGGCCAACCACCCCGTGCTCGACGGGCACCGGCCGCGCGAGCTGCGGCTGCCCGGTGCCGACCCGCTGCTCCAGGGCCTCTACGGCGACGCCCCCGGCGGGCTCGACGAGGTGGCGCTGGGAATGCTCGGCGTACGCACCACGCTGGCCGAGCTGCTCGCCGGCCACGGCGGCCCCGAAGAGCTGCTCGACCTGATGGCGGATGAGTCCATCGAGGTCGACAGGGCCCAGTTGCGGGCCCTGTGGATCGCGCTGGCGGCCGTGGAGCCCTCCAGGGTGGCGCCACCCGGCAGGGTGCGGGCCGTGCTCGGAGGCGACATCGTGGTGGCCGCGGCCGACGACGCCGTCGTGGTCGAGGCCCCCGACCTGCTCCAGCTCGTCACCGACCGGCCTCTGGTGCTGGCCCCCTACGACCTGGCCGAGTCGCTGTCCGAGCTGCTCGACCTGCCGCTGGCCGGTGAGCTGGCCCAGGGCGAGGTCACCTCCGAAGGCGAGACGCGGCAGGTGCCGGCCGAGGTGCGCTCCCTGCTCCCGACGGCCCCCGAGACCTACGTCGAGCACGAGAAGCTGCTGGTGGACGGCGTCGCCTGCACGTGGCGGTTCTTCGAGGGATCGGTGCACTGCACCGGCTTCGACGGCCTGGCGCGCGGCCTGGCCTGGGCGACGGGCCAGTGGAACGACCGGCTCGCGGTGGCCGCGCTGCTGCACGACCCCACGGCCGTGCCGCTCCTGCTGGCCGAGGCCGACCTGTCGTAGCGCCGACCTGCGGTCAGCGCTGACCCGCCGAAGCGCTGACCGCTCGCGTAGTGCCGACCTGCCCGTGGCGTCATGAGGGTTCACGCCGCCGGGCAGGTGGCGTTCGCGCCGGGGTTCTTGCCGGTGAGGAAGTAGGCGTCGACCAGGCGGCTGACGCAGGTGCTGCCGCTGAGGTAGGCGCCGTGCCCCTCACCCTCGTACGTGACCAGGACCCCGGTCTTGAGCTGGGCGGCGAGCTTGGGCGCCCACTGGTACGGCGTGGCGGGGTCGCCCTTGCCGCCGATCACGAGGATCGGCGCGGAGCCGGTGGCGTCGATCTTCTTGGACTCGTCGCTGCCAGGCGCCGGCCAGTGCGCGCAGATCGAGCCGAGGCCCCCGGAGCGCATGAGCGGGAAGATCTTGCCCGTCTCGCGTTCGACCTCGTCGATGTCGGCCGGGCTCGGCCGTTCGGCGCTGTCCACGCAGTCGATCGCCAGGACGCTGGTCATCAGCGTCGAGTACGTCCCGTCGGGCTTGCGGCCGGTGTAGCCGTCGGCCAGGGCGAGGAGCTGCGTGCCGTCGCCCTTGGCCGCGGCGGCGACCGCCTGCTCCAGCATCGGCCAGCTGAGCTTGGAGTAGAGCGCGGCCAGGACCCCGGTGCCCGCCAGGCCCTTGGTGAGCTCCCGGCCGGCCACCTTGAGTGGCTTGTCCCGCAGGCCGGTCAGCAGTGTCTCGACGCTCTTCCGTACGGCGGCGGGGTCGGCGCCGAGGTCGCAGCCCTGCTTCACGCAGTCGGCGGCGAACGCGTCGAATGCCTGCTTGAAGCCGGCCGACTGCGTCTTCGCGCGCTCGGCGAAGGTGACGGTCGGGTCGAGGGCGCCGTCGAGGACGAACCGGCCGACGTTCTTCGGGTACTGAGTGGCGTACACGGCGCCGAGGTGGGTGCCGTAGGACATGCCGAAGTAGTTGAGCCGCTCGTCGCCCAGCGCGGCGCGGATGCGGTCGAGGTCCCGCGCGGCGTTCACGGTGCCGACGTGGGGGAGGAGCTTGGCGGAGTCCTTGGCGCAGGAGGCCGCGAACTCCTTGGCGACCTTGGCCATCTCGTCGCCCGCGGGGTCCGCGGAGATCCACTTCTCGACGCTGTCGCCGCACTTGACGGGTGCGCTGCGCTCGACGCCGCGTGGGTCGAAGCTGACCAGGTCATAGCGGCTGCCCAAGCCGCCGAAGATCTTGGCGGCCATGCCCAGCATGTCGACCCCCGAGCCGCCGGGGCCGCCGAAGTTGAAGACCAGCGAGCCGAGCCGGTCACCGGAGGCCTTGACGCGGATCAGCGCCAGGTCGATCTGCTCGCCGTCCTGTTTGGCGTAGTCGAGGGGCACCGCGATCTTGCCGCATTCGACGGCCGGGTCGGGCGCGGCGGGCTTGCCGTCGGGGCCGGTGAGGCCGGTGCACGGGCTCCAGGAGACGGTGCCGGTGTTCTTCACCGGCTGTGCGGCGGGCTTCGAGGCGGCGGTGCTCGCCGTCGGCTCGGCGGCGGGCTGCTGCGCCGACCCGCAGCCCGTGAGGGCGGTGCTCGTGAGAGCCGCCGCGCACAGAAGCGCGGGGAATGAGGTCTTCTTCATGCCTCCAGCATGATCAGACGGCCTTTTCCCAGGTAGTGGGGTAAAACAGCACTTTCAGCTGACTTCGGGGATCAGCCGGAGATGACGAATGTCAGCTCCGGGACGCCCGCCTGTGCACGTACCAGAGGCCCATCAGCCCGAGCACGACCCCGGCGACGCAGGTCCAGATCCACCACGACTGTTCGGCGGCCGGGCGGAAGATCAGCAGCGCGACCAGCGCGATCGCCCACGCGACCGTGCCCGCGGCGACCGTCGCGATGTCGTTGGTCTCGATCGGCTCCGGGTCCGGACGCCATTCCTGCTTCACGGGATCCAGCCTAGCTTCCAATCAGGTCTCGATCCGATCACCGCTACTTTTCGCAGATGACGCATACTGTCACTCTTCGCCCGTGAGTGACACAAGCAGCAGTATCGACAGGTTCTTCGCAATTTCCGCACGAGGCTCGACGGTCTCCCGTGAGGTCCGTGGCGGGCTGGCCACGTTCTTCACGATGGCCTACATCGTCGTGCTGAACCCGATCATCATCGCCACCGGCAAGGACGTCCAGCAGCAGTTCATCGGCGACGGCTCATCGCCGAACCTGCCCCTCGTGGCCGCGGGCACGGCGTTCGTGGCGGGCGTCCTGACCATCCTCATGGGAGTGATCGGCCGGGTGCCGTTCGCCATGGCGGCGGGGCTGGGGCTCAACGCCTTCGTGACCTTCAACATCGCCTCGGTGATGAGCTGGGAGGAGGCCATGGGGCTGGTCTTCCTTGAGGGCATCATCATCGCCATCCTGGTGCTGACCGGTTTCCGGGTGGCGGTGTTCAACGCCATCCCGAGCCAGCTCAAGACCGCCATCAGCGTCGGCATCGGGCTGTTCATCGCGCTGATCGGATTCGTGGACGCGGGCTTCGTCCGCCGCGTGGCCGCGGGTCCGCCGCTGGAGATGGGCATCCACAACACCCTGACCTCCTGGCCGATCTTCGTCTTCGTCGTCGGGCTGCTCGCGACGGCGGCGCTGGTGGCGCGCAAGGTCAAGGGCGCGATCCTGATCGGCATCGTCGGCACCACCGTGCTGGCGATCATCGTGGAGTCGATCGCGAAGGCCGGTCAGGCCACCGACAAGAACCCCGGTGGCTGGATGCTGAACGTGCCCACTCTGCCGGACCAGCTCGTCGGCTTCCACAACCCGCTGGTGCTGTTCAAGGAGTTCGACCCGTTCGGCGCGTTCAGCCGGGTATCGGTGATCCTGGCCGTGCTGTTCGTCTTCACGCTGCTCATCACCGACTTCTTCGACACCATGGGCACCGTCGTCGGAGTCGGCCGCCAAGCCGGTCTGGTCGACGCCAACGGGATGCTGCCGCGTACCCGGGAGATCCTGCTCGTCGACTCGATCGGCGCGGCGGCCGGCGGCGCGGGCTCGGTCTCGTCGAACACCACCTACATCGAGTCGGCCGCCGGGGTCGGCGAGGGTGCGCGGACCGGCCTGGCCAGCGTGGTCACCGGCCTGCTCTTCCTGGTCGCGATCTTCTTCGCGCCGCTGGTCAAGGTCGTGCCGTACGAGGCGGCCGCGCCCGCGCTGATCGTGGTGGGCTTCCTGATGATGACCTCGATCCGTGAGATCGACTTCACCGACTTCGAGATCGCCATCCCGGCGTTCCTGACGATCGTGATCATGCCGTTCACGTACTCGATCTCGAACGGCATCGGCGCCGGCTTCCTCAGCTACGTGCTGATCAAGATCGTCAAGGGCAAGGGGCGGGAGATCCACCCGCTGCTGTGGGTGGTCACGGCGCTGTTCGTGGTCTACTTCGCTCTTGGCCCGATCAGGGTACTTTTCGGGGTCTGACCTGGAGAGGCCGTCCGTCGCATGAGGGGCGGCCTCGGGGTATCAACGAGTGAGACGAAAGGTGAGGTAGGGAAATAACGTGGCATGCCGTATAGTTAGCAAAGGTAATGACTCATGCTAACCAAGAACCAGTCCCAGATAAACCTGCGCAGCGACGCAGGCCTGGCCACAGCCCTGCGCGTGTCGCTGGCGCGGCTGACCAGGCGGCTACGACGACAAGCGGCGGCGCACTCGCTGACTCCCACGCAGTTCGCGACGCTCGCCGCGGTGGAACGGCATTCCGCGATAACCCCCGGCGAATTGGCCGAGCACGAGAAGGTGCAACCTCCCTCGATGACTCGCGTGATCGCCGCGCTAGAGGAACGCGGTCTGGTGACCCGCACACCGCACCCGACCGACCGGCGACAAGTGACCGTGAGCGTGACCGAGGCCGCCCAGAAACTGCTGAAGGAGGAACGACGTCTCAAGGAAGCATGGCTGAGCCAGCGGTTGAAGGAGCTGACCGCGGAGGAGAGGTCAATCCTCAGGCAGGCGGCACCGATTCTGGAGAAGCTCAGCAGGATCTAGAGCCTGAAGAACCCAAGACCGGGATGTTCCGGTCACTCAAGGTACGCAATTACCGCATGTTCGTAGCCGGTGGCGCCGTGTCCAACGTCGGCGGCTGGCTGCAACGCACCGCCCAGGACTGGCTGGTGCTCGATCTGACCCACGGCAGCGCGGCGGCCCTCGGCTTGGCGACCGCGCTGCAGTTCCTGCCGATGCTGCTGTTCGGGCTCTTCGGCGGCGTGCTGGCCGACCGATACCCCAAGCGGCCGACCCTCATCGTGGCGCAGTCCTTGATGGCCGTGCTCGCCCTGGCCATCGGCCTGCTGACGGTGACGGGCGCCGCCCAGGTGTGGCACGTCTACCTGATGGCGTTCACGCTGGGCCTGATCTCCTGCGTCGAGGTGCCGACCCGGCAGGCGTTCGTGGTCGAGATGGTGGGCCGCGCGGACCTGTCGAACGCGATCGCGCTCAACAGCTCCAGCTTCAACCTGGCCCGCGTCGTGGGACCGGCGATCGCCGGGGTGCTCATCTTCCTGTTCGGCGGCACCGGACCGCTCTTCCTGATCAACGCGGCCACGTTCGCCGCGGTGATCTCCAGCCTGATCTTCATGCGCAAGTCCGAGCTGAACCTGTCCGTTCCCGTCCCCAGAGCCAAGGGCCAGCTCCGCGAGGGGCTCAGCTACGTGCTGCATCGCGAAGAGCTGCTGATGCCGGTGCTGCTGATCGGCTTCGTGTCGATGTTCTCGCAGTCGTTCTCGATGTCGATCGCGCTCATGGCCCGCGAGGTCTTCAAGGCGGGCGCCTCTTCGTTCGGCCTGGCCTCCAGCATGTTCGCCGTCGGCGCGCTGGGCGGGGCGTTGCTCGCCGCGCGACGGGCCCGCCCGTCACGCAGGATGCTGATCTCCGGTGCGATCGGGTTCGGACTGTTCCAGATCGCGACCGGGCTCGCCCCGTTCTACCCGGTGTACCTGCTGCTGCTGATCCCCACCGGCATCGCGCTGATCACGATCAACACGGCCGCGAACGCGAGTGTCCAGCTCGCCACGGCACCGGACATGCGCGGCCGCGTCATGGGCATCTACATGCTGGTCTTCACCGGTGGCGCGCCCATCGGCGCCCCGCTGATCGGCTGGCTGTCCGAGCTGGGCGGTCCCAGGGCGGGCGTCATGCTCTCCGGGGTGCTCGTGCTGGTCGGCACCGGGGTCGCGGTGCTGCTGACGAAGCTGATCGCCGCCCGGGTGGGCGAGCCGGTGCTCGCGGTCGCCTGAGAACGTTGCAGAATCGGGTGGCATGAGGTTATTCGCGGCGCTGATGCCGCCCGATGAGGTGCTCGACGAGATCGAGCGGGCCATCGAGCCGCATGTCGGGCAGGTGCCGGGCCTGCGCTGGCCGGACCGCGCCACCTGGCACATCACGCTGGCCTTCTTCGGCGAGGTGCCCGAGCAGGTCCTGCCGGAGCTCGAGGTACGGCTGGCCCGCGCCGTGAGCCGGCACACCAGCCTGGACCTGGCCTTCACCGGGTTCGGGGCGTTCTCGTCCGCCCGCCGGGCCAGGGTGTTCTGGGCCGGGCTCTCCGGCGACCCGATGATCCGGCTGTCGGAGTCGGTCAAGGCGGGCGCCCGCCGCGCGGGGGCCGTACAGACCGACGAGAAGCGTTTCCACCCGCACCTGACGCTCGCGCGGGCGCGGACGGAGCTGGACCTCCGCCCGCTCGTCGAGTCACTGTCCGGGTTCAGCGGCTCGACCTGGCGGGCGGGGTCCGTGCATCTCGTACGCAGCCATCAGGGCGCGCAGGTGAGGTACGAGTCACTGGCCGAATGGGATCTGGCACCCGCCGAGCGGGATTAGGCTCCACATTGTGGACCGTCCTCGCCAATGGCTGTTGCCCGTAGTGCTCGGCCTCCTGCTGCTGATCGTCGTGGTCGGCGCCCTGCTGACCTGAGCTACCAGGCGTAGTCCTCAGGAGCCGTCTTGTGCCCGGGGAAGATCTCGTCGAGGCGGGCCAGGGCCGGCTCGTCCAGTTCGATCTCCAGCGTCCGAAGGCTGCCGTCGAGCTGCTCCAGCGTGCGCGGGCCGATGATCGGTCCGGTGACCGCGGGCTGCTTCAGCAGCCAGGCCAGAGCCACGTGCGCGGGGTCCTCGCCGAGTTCGTCACAGAACTTCTCGTACTGCTCGATCTTGTCGCGGTGCTTCTCGAGCTCCGTGACCATGCGGTCGGCGGCCGACCGGCCCTTGTCGATCTTGCGAAGCACGCCGCCCAGCAGGCCGCCGGCCAGCGGGCTCCACGGGATCACGCCGAGGCCGTAGTCCTGGCAGGCGGGCAGCACCTCCAGCTCGACCGCGCGGGTGAGCAGGTTGTAGTGGCTCTGCTCGCTGACGAGCCCGATCGAGTTGCGGCGCGCGGCGGTCTCCTGGGCCTTGGCGATGTGCCAGCCCGCGAAGTTGGACGAGCCCACGTACAGGATCTTGCCCTGCTGCTTGAGGACGTCCATGGCCTCCCAGAACTCGTCGAACGGGGTGTTCCGGTCGACGTGGTGGGCCTGGTAGATGTCGATGTAGTCGGTCTGCATGCGCTTGAGCGAGGCGTCGCAGGCGCGGCGGATGTTCAGCGCGGAGAGCAGGTTTTCGTTGGGCCAGTCACCCATCGAGCCGTAGAGCTTGGTCGCGATGACCGTCTTCTCCCGGCGGCCGCCGCCCTGGGCGAACCAGCGGCCGAGGATCTGCTCGGTGATCCCCTCGCCCTGTTTCCAGCCGTACACGTTGGCCGTGTCGAAGAAGTTGATGCCCAGCTCATGGGCCCTGTCCATGATGACGAAGGAGTCTTCCTCCGAGGTCACAGGGCCGAAGTTCATGGTGCCGAGGCAGAGTGGACTGACCCGGAGGCCACTGCGTCCGAGGTTCACATAATCCATGACCTCCACCCTAAATACCTGGAGTGCACTCCAGCCAAGTAGGGTCAGCGGGGTGAGGTCGGGCATCCTACGCGCCGCGGTGCCCCTGTTCCTTTCCATGGTCACCACCACGCTCGGGACGCTCGTGGTCACCTCCGTGCTCGGCAGGCACGCCACCGTCACGCTGGCCGCCTTCGCGGTCATGTCGGCCGTGCTGAACCCCGCCTCCGCCGCCGTCGTGGGCGCTCTGCGCGGGCTCGCGCCGTTCGTCGCGCCGTACAAGGACGCGCCCGCGGCGGCCGTGCCGATCCTGCGGGACGCGCGCTGGCTCACCCTCTTGGTGGGCACGGCCGGCGCGCTCGCGGTGCTCTGCGTGCCGATGCTGGCCCGCGCCACCGGGGCGCCCGCCGAGGTCGTGGCCGAGCTGGGACCGCTGCCCTGGCTCCTCGCGCTCTATCTGCTGGTGTTCGCCTCGGGTGGCGGGGCCAACACCGTGCTCGTGGCGCTCGGCCACAGCCGCCAGGTGCTCTGGTCCAGCCTGGCGGCCACGACCGCGATGATCGGTTGCACGGTCGCCCTGGTGCCGCCGTTCGGCCTGGCCGGCGTGGGCGTCGCCTGGCTGCTGTCGGGCGTCGCGGGCGTGGCCGTCTCGAACCTCTGCCTGCGCCGCGCCCTCGGGACGCGCGTCGGCCAGGCCCGGCCACGGATCAAGGAGATCGTCCGGCTCGGCCGGGTGAGCATCCCGCTGGCCGGGACCGTGCTGATCAAGTTCGGTGGCCTCGGGGTCGTCACCTTCGCCGCGAGCGCGACCGGCACGCGTGACGTGGCCGCGCACGCGGTGCTGAGCACGCTCACCGGGTTTATCATGCTGTTCTCGATCTCCGTGGCGCAGGCGTCGGTGCCCGAGGTTGCCAGGGCCGCCGACGTGACGCAGGCGCGCCGGGCCAATCGGACCGCGGCCCTGCTCGCCCTGGCGGGGACGGCGATAGCCGCGGCCGTGCTGCTCGGGTTCGGTGACTCGGCGCTGATGCTGTTCAGCGATGACCCGAGCGTGCGGGAGCGGGCCGTGGCGCTGCTGCCGCTGATGCTGCTGGCCTCGACGGCCGATGGGGCGCAGGCGGTTCAGGGCATCGGGCTCACCGCGCTCAAGCGGTCCGGGGCGAGCCTGATCTACTTCGCCGCCGGCTACGGGGTGATGGTGGCCGTCGCCGCGCCCGTGGCCGCCGCCTGGGGGCTCGCCGGGCTGTGGTGGCTCATGGCGGTGACCAACGGCGTGCTGGTCGTGCTGCAGGGCACCGGGTTCCACCGGCACAGCGCGAGGGTGGGCGCGGTGTCCGTTGGGGCATGATGGCGGGGTGGGGGATCTTTTGCAGCGAACGACCGCCGGGGTGGTCGCGGTGTTCGCCGTTTGCCTGGCCGCGAGTCCGGCCTTCGCCGAAGAGGGCGAGAAGAAGCTGTTCACGTTCAAGGATCCGCGGATCACCGAGTCGAGCGGGCTGGCCGTGTCGCCGACGCTGGAGGGCGTCTTCTACACGCACAACGACAGCTCCGCGGCGCCGACGTTCTACGCGGTCGGGACCGATGGGCGGACGCGGGCGACGTTCCGCGTCCAGGGGGCGCAGGCTCGTGACTGGGAGGCGATGGCCGCGAGCAAGGATCCCGCCACGGGGCGTGGGGTGCTGTGGTTCGCCGACATCGGCGACAACCTGAACGGGGCCTGGCCGGACGTCTCCGTCTACAAGGTCATGGAGCCGTCGAGCCTGCGGAACGCCACGCTTCCGGCGGTCCGCTACCGGTTCCGCTACGCGGACGGCGCCAGGAACGCCGAAGGCATCATGGTCAACCCGGTGACCGGCCGGCTCTTCGTGGTGTCGAAGGAGTTCTCCGGGTCGGTGTACCAGGCGCCCAAGAAGCTCAGGACCGACCGGGTCAACGTGCTCCGCAAGGTGGGCGCGGCGCCGATCATGGCGACGGACGCCGCGTACGCGCCCGACGGCACGTCGTACGTCATCCGTACGTACTTCTCGGCCACGGTCTACCGCCCCTCGGGGGAGTCGATCGCCAAGGTGTCGATGCCGGAGCTGAAGCAGGCCGAGTCCATCGCCTACACGAGTGACGGCAAGAGCCTGCTGACCGGCTCGGAGGGCGTCCGCAGCCCGGTCTACCAGGTGGCGCTGCCCGCGGCCGCGCTGCCGTCCACCCGGCCGTCCAGCTCGCCGTCCGCCCGCTCGAAGGCGGTCGCCTCGTCGTCCGCCCGGCCGGCGCCGGCCGAGGGGCTCAGCCCGAGGGACGTGCTGATCTGGCTGGCCGCCGCCGTGGGCGCCACCGGCGTCATCGCGTTAGTCGCCCGCCGCACCCGGTAGGCCTCAAGGCCTGAGTACGATCTTGCCGCGGGTGTGGCGCTTCTCCAGTTCGCGGAAGGCGTCCCGGACCTCGTCCAGGCTGTACGTACCGGCGATCGGGATCTCCAGCCGGCCCGCGCTGATCAGCGCGGCCAGCTCGGCGAGCACCGCGGCGCTGGCCGCGGCCATGTTTCCCTCGGCCTTGACCCCGTACTTCTCGACGGCCTCGAAGTTGATGATCGTGTCGATCCGCTCAGGAGCGACTCCGAGCTCGAGTGCGATCTCGACATAGTCGGCGCCGAAGGCATCGATGAAGGCGTCGACCTTCCCGCCGCCGGCGGCGGCCCTGATGCGGTCGGCGACACCCTCGCCATAGGCGACGGGGATCGCGCCATGGTCGGCGAGCCACTGGTGGTTGGCCTCGCTCGCCAGACCGATCACGGTGGCGCCGGTGTCGCGGGCGAGCTGGACCGCGATCGACCCCACTCCACCGGCGGCACCGGAGATCACCACCGTGTCGCCCGGCCCTGCCGCGACGGCGCGTACCGCCGCGTACGCCGTCGTTCCCGACACGAACAGCGAGCCGGCCTGCTCCCAGGAAACACCGGCGGGCCGGTGGATGAGATCGGCGGCCTCCACGACGACGAACTCGGCGTGGCTCGCCCGGTTGTGGGTGAACCCGATCACCTCATCACCGCCGGCGAACCCGTCGACCCCCGCGCCGACCTCCGCCACCACCCCGGCCAGATCGCTGCCCTCACCGGAGGGGAACGTCGCCGGCCAACGGTCATGCAGCGCTCCCGTACGGATCATCGCCTCACCCGGGTTGATCGACGCCGCCTCGACCCGCACCAGGACCTGGCCGGCTCCGGGGACCGGCCGGTCCACCTCGACGACCTGCAGAACCTCGATGCCGCCGTACTGCTGAAATCTCACTGCCCTGGACATTCCATGCTCCCTGAACTGGTGTCTTCCGCCCATCCGGGCCGGTACTGACCACGCTGCCAGGGGTCCGCGGCAGGCACGAGCGGACAGGCTTCCCTAGGATCGGCAGTCCCAGGCTGGCCATGCTGACCTGGGGGAAGTCTCGGCGATGATGGTGAGATGGACATGGACCGCCCAGAGCTCGCCGACTTCCTGCGCCGTTCCAGGGAACGGCTACGCCCTCAGGAGGTAGGTCTGCCGGCCGGGCCACGGCGCCGCACGCCCGGATTGCGGCGTGAGGAGCTCTCCCAGCTCGCCGGGATGTCCGCCGACTACTACATGCGCCTCGAACAGGCCAGGAGTCCCCAGCCCTCGACCCAGATCCTCGCCTCGCTCGCCCGTGCGCTGCGCCTGACCGAGGACGAGCGCGACCACCTCTACCTGCTGGCGGGACACCGGCCGCCGGCCGGCCGCCTGGCGGGCGACCACGTACGGCCCGGCCTGCTCTATCTGCTCGACCAGCTCAAGGAGACCCCGGCGCACATCACCAACGACATCGGTGACCTCCTCGCGCACAACACCATGGCCGAAGCGCTCCTCGGCTGTGTCTGCTCGGTCCGCGAACAGGACCGCAACTTCGTGTGGCGCTGGTTCACCGACCCCGCGATCCGCCAGATCTACTCACCCGACGAACGCCGACAGCACAGCCGCGCCAACGTCGCGGACCTGCGCGCCGCCATCGCCCGGCGCGGCAGCGACGCCGCCTCCACCGGGCTCGTCACCAGACTGCGGGCCGTCAGCCCCGAGTTCGCCGATCTGTGGGATCTGCACGAGGTCGCCGTACGGCGCAGCAGCCGCATGCGCGTCAACCACCCCGCCATCGGGCCCCTCGAACTCGAATGCGAGACGCTCCTCAGCCCAGCCGAGGACCAGAAACTCCTCATCTTCACCCCGCCGCCCGGCACATCCAACATCGACCACCTGAGCCTGCTCCGCGTCCTCGGCCACGACGACTTCACCCCGGCCGCTCCCGAACGCCGCTGATCTGTCGATCACGTCAGACCGCCGCCCCTCGAACCATGAGAGGGACGGCGGTCTGGCTAGTGATGGGCTATCGCGATGCCTTGTCGAGATCCGCGGTACCTGATTGCTGGGCGGTGGCGCTGAGCGCGGGCAGCACGATCATGCGGAGCTGGGCCTGGCCGGAGATGGTCTTGCCGCTGTTTCCGCCGTAGTAGTAGGCCCGCATGATGTACGTGTCGGGCGTCAATGAGGAGACGAACGTCTTCTGGTTGGACACGCAGTTGCCGCCGGTCCGGTTGCCGATGATGGTGGACACGTGGGCACCGTCGGACACGCGGTAGAAGGCCCAGAAGGGGTCTTCGTCCGGGGTGATGCCGTTGCCGCCGACGTTGTACCTTTGGCCGTTTCGGACGGTGAGGTCGGCGACGGGGCCGTCGATGGGATCGGTCTCGTACTTGATGTATCCCCCGTTGACGTACACGTGCGCGGCCGTGTTGCACCGCGCGGCGGAGGCCGCCGTGGAGGTCTGCGCCGCTACCGCCGTGCCGAGGCCGACGGCGAGCACGAGCACGCTCAGGACACGCGTCAGAGCGGTTCGGGCGATGACTACCTGGGATCGGTGTTGCCGGCGGATCTTCATGAGCATTCTTCCTTCCTCGGTTGAGTCGGCGCGATCACCTGACTGCCGGGGACGCTACGGAGCTGGCATGACGTAGCCATGACGTGGCGATGACTCCGCTCGTCATCCGCACGCCGTCTTCTGACGAAATGTTCGCGGCGGTGTCGGATGGGGAGGCGCGGGGCGATGCGGTTTCGGATGCTAGGTCCGTTACAGGTCCGCACAGGCGACAGGTGGGCACGGGTGGCCGCCGAGCAGCAGCGGGTGGTCCTGGCGGTGCTCCTGGTCGAGGCCGGGCGAGTGGTGAGCACGGACAGGCTGGTGGACGCGGTGTGGGGTGAGCGGCCACCGAGAACAGCGACCAACACGATCGCCGCGTACGTCACGCGGTTGCGCCGGCTCGTCGGCCGCGACGTCCTGGCCGGGCGACGGCGCGGCTATGAGCTCCTCGCCGCCGACGACGGCGATATCGACGCGGTGGTGTTCGAACGAGGTGTGGCGTCAGGGCGGCGCGAGCTGGAGGCGGGCCGTCTGGAGAGCGCCGCGGCGGGGCTGGGCCGGGCGCTGGCCGTGTGGCACACCCCCGAGCCGGTGCTGGCGGATGTGCCGCCTACCCGGTGGGTGGAGGGGCGGGCGACCCAGCTGGGGCAACTGCGGCTGGGGGCGGTCGAGGACCATGCCGACGCGCGGCTGCGGCTGGGCTGGCACGCCGACCTCGTCGAGGAGCTGGATCGCCTGGTGCGGGAGAACCCGCTGCGGGAACGGCGCTGGGCCCTGCTGATGACGGCCTTGGACCGGTGCGGGCGGCGCGCCGAGGCGCTGGAGGCCTACCAGCGGGCGCGTCGCGTCCTGCGGACCGAGCTGGGGCTGGAGCCGGGGCAGTGGCTGCGAGAGCTGCAGCGGTCGATCCTCATGGAGAACGGGCAGGAGGCCACCGCGGTGCCGCTGGTGGGGCCCGTACCGGCGCATCAAGGAGAGCCCGCAGAGAGCTGGCCTTTCGTGGGGCGGGACGAAGAGCTGGACACGATCCGGTCGTGTCTGCGGCGGGGTGCCGCGAAGGGCGTGGTGATCTCGGGCGAGGCGGGCATCGGCAAGACCCGGCTGGCCCGGGAGATCCTGGCGCAGGCGCGGGGCTGCCGCACCGAATGGGTGGCGGCGACGGGTTCGCTGGCCGCGATCCCGTTCGGCGCGGTGGCCAACCTGCTTCCCACCGACCGGATTCCGGCAGACCATGCGTTGCCGCTGCTGGCGGCGGCGGCCGCGCGGATACGGGAGTACGGCCGGGATCAGCGGGTGGTCATCGGCGTCGACGACGCGCATCTGCTCGATCCGGGATCGGCGGCCCTGATCGGCCATCTCGCGGCCCAGCACCTGGCCTTCGTGGTGGCGACCTGCCGCGCGGGAGCGCCCGTCCCCGACACGATCACGACGTTGTGGAAGGACGGCCAGGCGCCGTGGCTCGACCTCGGGAGCCTGCCGGCGGCTGCCGTGGACCGGCTCCTCGACCACACCCTCATGGGGGACGTCGACGGGGTCACCCGGCGCCGGCTGGGCGACCTCGCGGCGGGAAACCCGCTCGCGCTACGCGAGCTGCTGTCGACGGCCATCACCGACCACGCACTGCGCCAGACGCATGGCGTGTGGCACCTCGCGGGTGACTACCGTCCCCGTGGCGCGATCCAGCAGTTGCTCGCCGATCGCCTGCGCCCGCTCGGCCCGCGAACCCCGATGGTGCTGGAGCTGCTGGCGTGTGGCGAGCCGCTCCCGCTGGCGCTGCTGGCACAGCTGGTGGATCCGGCGTCCATCGACGAAGCCGAGGCACACGGATTGGCCGTGTCCGGGCGCGTGGGCAACCGCGTCCAGGTGCGGCTCGCGCACCCGCTCTACGGTGAGGTGCTGCGTGCCCGATTATCGGCCGGCCGCGCCCGGCAGCTGTGGTGGCGGCTCGCGGGCGCGCTGCTGGACACCCCGCTGCGCCGTCGCGACGACCTGCTGCGGGCCGCGCTCTGGCAGGTCGAGGGCGGCGCTGTGGTACGTCCCGACATCGTACGGACCGGCGCCCGCCAGGCCATCAACCGGGCGGATCTCGCCTTGGCCGAACGCCTCGCGCGAGCCGCCAGAGACGCCGAGCCCTCCGTGGACGCCGACGCGCTGCTGGCCGAGGTGCTCGAATACCGTGGCCGCAGCGCCGAGGCGGCAGCCGTGCTACCGGAGCAGCCCCCGCCCGGTGACGAGCTGCTCCCGTGGGCCCTCGCCCGAGCCGAGACCATGTACTGGGGCAACGGCGACGCCGTCGCCGCCGAGCAGACGCTGGATCTCCTGCGCGGCCGGCCGGGGGAGGATCTGGCCGAAGGGATCCGCACCTGGATCCTGCTGTTCGACGGGCGCTGCACGGCCGTGCTGGATGTCGCCGACCGGCTGCTGGCCTCGGACTCGGCGAGTGCGCAGGCCCTCATCTGGGCCACCGCGGCGGCCACGGCGGCCGCGGGCTTCCTCGGGCGGGCCATGGCCGCCACCGGCTATCACGAGCGGGGGTCGGCCCTGGCCGAAGCGCGCCAGGCGGAGCTGCCCTGGGGCGTGGTCGAGCTCGGCGTCGCCCGGTCTCTGGCGTACCTGGCCATGGGTGAGCTGGACGCGGCATGGAGCGTCTCGGACGACGGGTATCGGCAGGTGCTGTCCGGGCAGAGCCCGATGATGTCGGCCGGCCACCTCGGTCTCCGTGGGCTCGTGGAATGCGCGCAGGGCAGACCGGCCGACGCCGGCCGATCCCTGAGGGAAGCGATCAACGCGCTCGACGGCCGCGACACCCTCCGGCTCACCCACCTCTTCATGACCGGGCTGGCCACGGCCACCGCGCTGGGCGGCGCGGCGGACGACGCGCGAGCCTGGATGGACCGCGCCGACCAAACAGGCAATGAGGCCAACCGGCTCTTCTCCCCGTGGATCGTGCTCGGCAACGCCTGGACGCTGGCGGCGGAGGGCCGGCTCGCTGACGCGGTGAGTGCCGCCCGGTACGCGGCCGGCCTGGCCTGCGGCATCGGACTTCCCAGCGTCGAGGCGATGGCCCGCTACGATGTGCTCCGTCTCGGCGGAGAGGGCGATCTCCACCGGCTCGACGAGCTCGACACCGCACTCGACACACCCATGAGCCGCGTGCTGGTGAGAGCGGCCCATGGGCTCGAACACGCCGATGGCGAGGCACTCTCGGGCGCCACCGATGCCCTCGCCCAGCTCGGTCACCACCTGCTCGCCGCCGAGACCGCGACCTGCGCCGTCCCCGCTTACCGCCATGCCGGTCTGGCGGACAAGGCAGCGACGGGGCTCGAACGAGCGGCCTCATTGCGTACCCGATGCCAAGGCGCCGTCACTCCCTTGCTCATGCGGTCCGACTGGAGGTGTCGCTGAGGACCGGCGCAGGTCCGGCGTGGTGGCTCCCACCGCGGCGACGGCGCCGAGGCAGAGCAAGCCGCCGCTGACCAGGGCCGCTGCTCCCGATGTAGCGTCCGCGACGAGGCCCCCGCGCATATTGCCGAGGTCGGGGCCGGCCTGCCCGACGATCTGTTCAGCGGCGCTGACCCGACCGAGCAGCCCGCTCGGGGTGTGCATCTGGACGATGGTGCTCCGGGACACCACGGAGACGGTGTCGGCGGCGCCGGCCAGGACGAGGAAGGCCAGCCCGACCCACGGGTGGGGCGACACGCCGAACAGCGCCAGAGAGGCGCCCCATGTGGCGGATCCGCCGAGCATGACCAGGCCAGGCCGGGGAAGCCGGGTGAATGTCCCAGAGAAGAGGGACGCCGCGACGCCACCAACGGCGATGGCGGTGAGGAACAGTCCGAGAGTGCGCGGGTTGTCGCCGAACCGTTCCGCGTTGATCAAGGGGAACAGGCTGATCGGCATCGACAGCACGGTGGTGGCCAGATCCGTGAGCAGGGCGCCGCGGACGACGGGAGTGCCGGCCAGGAAGGCCAGGCCGTCCAGCACTCCGCGCAGTCCGGGGCGGGCGGGCTCGTCTCCGGGGCTCATCCGTGGCAAACCGAACACACCGTAGAGCGCCACGACGAAAGTGAGCGCGTCGAGCAAGTAGCAACCGGCGACACCCAGCTCACCCACGACAAGCCCGCCCAGCGCGGGGCCGATCAGCAAGGCGCCCTGGAAGGCGATACGTCTCAGCGCCAATCCGGCGGCCAACTGGTGCTTGGGCAGAAGGTGCGCGATGAAGGTGCGCGAGGCCGGGCCCCCGACAGCGCCGAAGCAGGAATGCATCACCACCAGCCCCAGAACCCCGGCGACCGGGAGATGTCCGAAGAGGCCCTGAAGTGCGAGAAGGAGCGAACACGCGGCATGCCCGCTGGTGGTGATCAGGCAGAGCTTGCGGCGATCCACGCGGTCCACGACCGATCCGGCGAAGAGCCCGAGCACGACGAGCGGAATCGCCTGCGCCAAGCCGACGGCGCCGGTCCACGCGGTGCTGTCGGTCGTCTGCCAGACCTGGAACAGCACGGCGACGAGAGTCATCTGGCTGCCGAACCCGGAAAGGGCCTGGCTGATCCATAACCGCCGGAACGGCGGTGATGATCGTAGCGGGGCCACGTCGAGCAGCGTGTGCCTCAGTCCCATGCGGGGTCCTCTGCCAGCTTCTCGGCGATCCGGTCGTGGAAGCTCTTGCGCGCGAGGGCCTGCTCGATGTCGGCGACGACCTGGGAGAGCGGATAGGGGATCTCGGCCTCGATCTCGGCGATGGCGGCCTCGGTGGCCCGCCACTCCGCCGCCAGACGGCCGACGATGCCGCGGGCCTCGTCGGTGAGCGTCACCTTCTTGCTGCGCGCGTCGTCACCCTCGACGGTCTGGACCCAGCCGGCCTCGCGCATCGCGGCCACCTTCTGGCTGAGTGCCGAATGCGTCCGGTTGACCGACTCGGCCAGTTCGGTGATGGTCATCGGCCCGCCGGCGTGCAGTCGGAGCAGCTCCATCACAAAGCTCGGCTTGAGCCCTGTGATGCGCTTCTTGGCGTAGATCCGGGCGATGTCCGCGTCCATGGAGGCCTGAAGAAGCCGCAGCGGTCGCCAGAGGCTCTCCTGGGTGGGATCGGGTGCATGGGGATCGACCATGAGCGCATCATATAAGCACTTATATAAGTGCTGTTGTTATTGTCGGCCGAGGACTATGCCGCCAATCGAACGTGAGTACGATGACGTTATGTATCTCCCACCGGAGTGGCCGCCTGAGGTCCGCCCACCCAGCGTTCCTGACTGGGAGGCCTCGGCTGTGGCTTGGCTGCTCGATGCGGTGCCGCCCGACTATCGGGCGTACGAGGTGCTCCGCCGGCATCCGGTCGCGCTGGCCAGGATGGCGCTTCATCACGTCAATTCAGCTGTTGAAGCGGCAAGAGCCGGATACAGAAGCGCGGCTGTCGATCTTAAAGGCCGCCTTCCCCCTCACACCGTCGAGGCGGTGCTGGATGTCTATCGCCAGGAAGGGCCACGCCTGGTCCGCCTGGCCCGCTCCATTGAGGTCGTCGACAGGGCGCTCCGCGGTGAAGGCTTCACCGCGGTGCTGCGCAATGGCCGATGAGGCGATCAAGAAGCTAGCGCGGACGACCGCGCGAGGCCTGGCCGCCGACCGGCTTCCTGGTGTCGTAGTCCAGCCGGGCCTGTTCGACCTCGCCGATGTTGACCGACCACTTGGCGAGCGCTTCGAACACCGGCGAGAGGCTCCGTCCCAATTCGGTGATCTCGTACTCCACTCGCGGCGGAACCTCGGGGTGGTAGGTGCGTACGACGAGCCCGTCGCGTTCCAGCTGCCGCAGCCGATCGGTCAGCACCTTGGGCGTGATGGTGGTGATCCGGCGTTCCAGCTCCACGAACCGATGCCGCCCGTATTCGTTGAGCACCCACAGGATGGGCGTGGTCCAGCGGCTGAAGACGATGTCGACCACCGGGGCGATCGGACATGCCTGTTCCGGGGGGATGCCGACAGCTGTGTCGTTGGTCACAATCAGCCTTCCTCGCCAATACTTTCCTCTAGGTACCTACTATCACGGCGCTAGTACCTTCCCAACATGATTGTGGTGACTGGAGCAACGGGCAACGTCGGACAGCCGCTCGTGCAGGCGCTTGTCGCGGGCGGCGAGCAGGTGACGGCGGTGTCACGGAAGATCTCGGACGTGCCGATGGGGGTGCGACACCGGCAGGCCGACCTGGCCGAGCCGGCGAGTCTCAAACCCGCCATCCAAGGAGCTGAAGCGCTGTTCTTGCTGACCTCCCCCGACTTCATGGCGAACGGCGATCTCGGTGCCGTCATGAACGTCGTGCGGGCGGCCGGCGTCGGGCGGGTCGTGTTGCTGTCCTCGCATGGCGTGGGCACGGGACGCCATCCCTCGCGTCTGGAAGACGCGGTCAAGCAGTCGGGCCTGGAATGGACGATGCTGCGGCCGGGCAACTTCGCCTCCAACACGTTCCAATGGGCCGATTCGGTCCGCGAGGAACGGGCGGTCCGGGCGCCGTTCGGCGACGCCGCGGTGCCGGCCATCGATCCGGCCGACATCGCCGAGGTCGCCGCCGTCGCCCTGCGCGAGCCGGGCCACGAGGGCGGCATCTACACGCTGACCGGACCGGCGCCGATCTCACCCCGGCAGCAGGCCACGGCGATCGGGGACGCCCTGGGCGAGCCGGTGCGGTTCGTCGAGCAGAGCCGCGAGGAGGCGCGGGACCAGATGCTGCGATACATGCCCGAGCCGGTCGTGGAGGCCACTCTCGGCGCCCTCGGCGCCCCGTCGGCCGCCGAGCAGAGTGTCAGCGCCGATGTCGAGCGGCTCCTCGGCCGCCCGCCCCGCACCTTCGCCGAGTGGGCGGAGCGCAACGTCGCGGCCTTCGAATAGCGCGGCCATGGTTGCCGACGTAACCAAGTAAGCGCTAGCTTCCAGGGCATGCGTGTCCTGGTGAGCGGTGCCTCGGGGTTCGTCGGGTCGCACGCGGTCGCGGCCCTGATCGCTGCCGGGCATGAGCCCTGCCTTTTGGTGAGAAATCCGGAAAAGGTGCGACGGGTGTTGGGGGCCGGGGAGTGGGTGGTGCATCAGGGGGACATTCGCGACGCGGCGGCCGTACGAGCGGCTCTGGACGGGTGTGACGCGGTGCTGCACGCCGCCGCCGACATGGGGGTCACCGGGCACGGGGCCGACCTGCGCGGGTCCAACGTCGTCGGGCTGCGCAACGTGCTCGGACAGGCCGCCGAGCTGGGGCTGGATCCGATCGTGCACGTCTCCACGATCGCGGTGTTCGTGCCGCCCGCCGAGCCGCTCATCACCGCCGACAGCCCGCTGACCAGCCCCAGGAACGCCTACGGCAGGTCCAAGGTCGAGGGCGAGCGGTACGCCAGGGAGCTGGGCGGTGTGACCATCGTCTATCCGGGCGGCATCGCCGGGCCGGGACAGCCGACGCTCGACGCCCTCAACGAGGGGCTCCGCGCCGGGCTGCGGTGGGGGTGGCCGGTCGTGCCGGGCGGTGTGAGCGTGCTGGACGTCCGGGATCTGGCCGTCGCGCTGGCCCGCTGTTTCACACCTGGGCTCCGGGATCGCCGCTACCTGCTTGGGGGACATTTCCGTACCTGGGGTGAGTTGGCGGAAATATGCGCGGAGGTGACGGGGCGGGCGGGCCGGGCCTACCGGATGCCCGGTGGTGTGCTGCGTGGGATGGCCGCGGTGCTCGACCGGCTCAAGCGGCTGGTGCCCATCGACTACCCGCTCACCCGTGACGCGGCCGACTTCATGCTCACCCTGGTCCCCACCGACGACGGCCCCACGCTCAAGGACCTGGAACTCACCCTGCGCCCGGTAGAAGACACCGTTTCGGATACATTGCGCTGGCTTGCCGCTGAAGGGCATCTGAATCCCCGCAGAGTAGGCAGACTGGCGCCGTGACAGAGAAGATCGGTGTCATCGGGGCCGGCATCGTCGGCCTGGCGGTCGCCCGCGAGCTCGCCACCACCAGAGGTGCCGAGGTGACCGTCCTCGAAAAGGAGAACAGCGTCGGCGCGCACCAGACCGGCCACAACAGCGGCGTCGTCCACGCGGGCATCTACTACCCGCCGGGCTCGCTCAAGGCCAGGCTCTGCCGCGAAGGCGTCGCGCTGCTCAAGGAGTACTGCGCGCTCCACCGCCTGCCGTACGAGGAGGTCGGGAAGCTGGTCGTGGCCTGCACCGGCGCCGAGCGGCCGCGGCTGGCGGCGCTGGCCGAGCGGGCCAGGGCGAACGGCGTCCCCGGCATCGCCGAGCTGGACGCGCTCGCCCTGCGCGAGATCGAGCCGCACGCGGTCGGCGTCGGCGCGGTTCACTCGCCGCACACCGCGATCGCCGACTTCCCCGCCGTCGCGCGCCGGCTCGCGCTCGACGTGGCCGAGCTGGGCGGTTCGGTACGGCTCGGGCACCCGGTCAGGGCGATCAGGGAGACCTTCAAGGGCGTCGAGGTGCTGGCCGCCGGGCGGCGGTTCGCCTTCGACCGGCTGGTGATCTGCGCGGGATTGAGCACCGACGCGGTGGCCAAAATGGCGGGACGGCCGGGCGACATCAGGATCGTGCCGTTCAGGGGCGAGTACTACGCGCTAGAAGGGGCGGCCAAGGACCTGGTGCGCGGCCTGATCTACCCGGTGCCCGACCCTCGGTACCCGTTCCTGGGCGTGCATCTGACCAGACACATCGACGGTGAGGTCCTGGTCGGGCCGAACGCGGTGCTGGCGCTCGCGTATGAGGGTTACCGGGGAACGAACCTCCGTAATTCCTGGCAGATTCTGCGCTGGCCGGGCACGCTGCGCATGGCCCGGCAGCACTGGCGCACCGGGGTCAAGGAGGTCCACGGCTCGCTGGTCAAGGGGGCCTTCGTCCGGGCCGCGCGCCGCTACGTACCCGAGCTCACCGCCTCCGACCTGCGGCGAACCGAGGGCGGCGTACGCGCCCAGGCCGTGGCGAAGGACGGCCGGTTGGTCGACGACTTCGCGGTGGACGTTCAGGGCAGGGTCGTGCTGGTCCGCAACGCGCCGTCTCCCGCGGCCACCTCCAGCCTGGCGATTGCCAGGCACATCGCCGGAATTGTCCCAGCACTCGTCCGTTGAGTGCATGCTTGGAGATGATGGAAGCGCGACTGCTGATCGTCGAGGACGACCCCAACATCCTCGAACTCCTCGCCGCGAGCCTGAGGTTCGCGGGTTTCGACGTGTCCACGGTCAAGAACGGCCTGGACGCCGTCACCGCTGTTCAACGGCACCGTCCCGACCTGGTCGTGCTCGACGTCATGCTGCCCGACCTCGACGGATTCGAGATCGTACGGCGGCTGCGCGGCGGGGGCGTGCACGTGCCGGTGGTCTTCCTGACCGCCCGCGACGAGACCGAGGACAAGATCCGCGGGCTGACGATCGGCGGCGACGACTACGTCACCAAGCCGTTCAGCCTCGAAGAGGTGGTCGCCAGGATCCACGCGGTGCTCCGCCGTACCAGTGGAGAGTCGCAGGCGCCGCCGCCCAGGCTGACGTTCGCCGACATCGAGCTCGACGAGGAGAGCCACGAGGTGTGGCGCGGCGGCAACGCCGTGTCGCTGTCGCCGACCGAGTTCAAGCTGCTGCGGTACTTCATGACGAACGCGGGCCGGGTGCTGTCGAAGCCGCAGATCCTCGACCACGTCTGGGACTACGACTTCAGAGGCGAGGTCGGGATCGTCGAGTCCTACGTGTCGGTGCTCCGCCGTAAGATCGACAACCGCAACCCGCGGCTCATTCACACGTTGCGTGGTGTCGGATACGTCCTGCGGCTGCCGCCGAGTCCGTGATGCGCGGTCTGCCGCTCAGGATCAAGCTGATCGCCGCCATGCTGGCACTGCTCGGCCTCGGGCTGACCTTCATCGGCGTAGTGAGCGTCTCCGTGCTGCACGGCTACCTGATGAACCGCGTCGACAGCCAGATCCAGCTGCTCGCCGTACGCGTGGAGAACAAGCTCAAGCACGACCAGGAGAAGCGGGAGCGGGGCAAGGAGACCAACGACAAGATGGCGTTGATCGAGTCCGACACGATCGTGCTGGTGCAGCCGCCGGGCGGGACGCTGACCCCGGTGTTCGGCGACCGTGACGTGGACGCAAGGCCCAGGCCGGTGCTGTCGCAGTCACCGGGACCGGGGCTCTACACGACGCGGGCGGTCAGCGGCGACGGCGAGTGGCGGGTGCTGCAGGCCTCGGCACCGGCGGGCGAGTACGTGATCGCGGCCGACCTGGAAGAGGTCAGGGACATCACCCGGCGGCTCGGCCTCATCGAGATCCTGGGCGGCGGCGGCATCCTGCTCATCCTCGCCGTCGTGGGCGTCGCGATGGTCCGGCGCAGCATGCGCCCGCTGACCGAGATCGAGAGCACCGCCGAGGCCATCGCGGGCGGCGAGCTCGGCCGCCGGGTGCCGACCGGCGACCCGCGTACGGAGGTGGGCCGCCTGGCCCTGTCGCTCAACGGGATGCTCGCGCAGATCGAGGCCGCCTTCACCGCCAGGTCCGCCTCCGAGGCGGCCGCCCGCCGCTCCGAGGACCGGATGCGCCAGTTCGTCGGCGACGCCTCGCACGAGCTGCGCACCCCGCTCACCTCGATCCGCGGTTTCGCCGAGTACGCCAGGCAGAACCCGAAGGCCGACGCCGCCGAGCTGATGCAGCGCGTGGAGAAGGCCGCGGGCCGGATGAGCCTGCTCGTGGACGACCTGCTGCTGCTCGCCCGCGTCGACCAGCAGCGCCCGTTGCGCATGCGGCCGGTCGACATGCTGGCGCTGGCCGCCGACGCGGTGCACGAAGCGCGCATCCTGGCGCCCGACCGGGTGATCAGCCTGGACGTCGTCGGCGGCGCGGCGCTGATCGTCTCCGGCGACGAGGTACGGCTGCGCCAGGTGGTCACCAACCTCATGACCAACGCCCTGACCCACACCGAGCCGGCCACCCCGGTGACGATACGAGTCGGGGCGGGGGAGGACACGGCGTTCCTGGAAGTGGCCGACAAGGGGCCCGGGCTCACGCCCGAGCAGGTCGAGCGGGTGTTCGAGCGGTTCTACCGGGCCGACTCGGCCAGGTCGCGCCAGCGTTCGGGCGACGACCGGGGCAGCGGGCTCGGCCTGGCCATCGTGCAGGCGCTGGTAAAGGCGCACGGCGGCACGGTGCTGCTCGACAGCGCGCCCGGCCAGGGCTCCACGTTCCGGGTCGAACTCCCACTCGCCTTGGAGTGAGCATTCAGCTATTCCTCAGCCTCCTGAGTCACTCTGGGTAGGTGACTAAACCCGAGGCGCTGATCATGGTGGTGGACGACGAACCCAGCATCCGGGACCTTCTGTCCGCGAGCCTGCGCTTCTCCGGCTTCGAGGTGCTGACCGCCGCCGACGGCTACGAGGCCGTCGAGGTGGCCGAGCGGACCACGCCGGATCTGGTCGTGCTGGACGTCATGCTGCCCGATCTCGACGGGTTCGAGGTGGCCAAGCGGATCGGCGTGCCGGTGCTGTTCCTGACCGCCCGTGACGCCACCGAGGACAAGATCCTCGGGCTGGGGGTGGGCGACGACTACGTGACCAAGCCGTTCAGCCTGGAAGAGGTCCAGGCCAGGATCCGCGCGGTGCTCCGGCGTACGCGCGGGGAGAACGCGCCCGCGAGCCGCCTCCAGGTCGCCGACCTGGAGCTGGACGAGGAGGCCCGCGAGGTCTGGCGCAACGGGCGGCAGGTACGGCTGTCGCCGACGGAGTTCAAGCTGCTGCACTACTTCATGTCCAACGCCGGGCGGGTGCTGTCCAAGGCGCAGATCCTCGACCACGTCTGGAACTACGACTTCGGCGGCGACGCCGGTGTGGTCGAGTCGTACGTCTCCTACCTACGGCGCAAGGTCGACGACGTCGAGCCCAGGCTCATCCACACGCTGCGTAGCGTCGGTTATGTGCTGCGGGAGCCACCGGCGGGCTAGCGTGGTCCTATGGATCTGCTGGGCGCGTTGGAGGAGTTGCGCCACCGGCTCGATGGCGAGCTGTTCCCGCTCGAGATCGGTGCGGCCGCCGACGACCGGCGCGCGCTCAAGGAGCTCACCGGCCAGCTCGACGACTACCTGCTGCCCCGGCTGCGGGCCATCGACGCGCCGTTGCTCGCCGTGGTCGGCGGCTCCACCGGGGCGGGCAAGTCGACGCTGGTCAACTCGCTGGTCGGGGCCGACGTCGCCGAGCCCGGCGTGCTGCGGCCCACCACGCTGGTGCCGACGCTGGTGGTGAGCCCGGCCGACCGCGACTGGTTCATGGGCCAGAACGTCCTGCCCGGGCTGTCCCGCGGCACCGGATCGGCCGTCGGAGCGCTGCGGGTGGTCACCTCTCCGTCGCTCGCCGCGGGGCTGGCGCTGCTCGACGCGCCCGACATCGACTCGGTGGTGACCGCGAACCGCGAGCTGGCCGCGCAACTGCTGGCCGCCGCCGATCTGTGGTTGTTCGTCACCACCGCCGCCCGTTACGCCGACGAGGTGCCGTGGAGCTTCCTGCGCTCGGCGCGCGAACGCAGCACGGCGCTCGCCCTCGTGCTCGACCGCGTGCCCGCCGAGGCCGTCGAGCCCGTCACCCGCGATCTCGAACGCCTGCTGGTCGAGAACGGTCTCGCCGGCACCCGGCTGTTCACCGTGCCCGAGGCGGCACTGCCGTCGGAGAAGGCGCGGCTGCCCGCCGCACTGGTGTCGCCCATCTCCGCGTGGCTGTCCGAACTGGCCGCCGACGCGGCCGAACGGTCCCGGGTCGTCAGGCAGACGCTGTCCGGGGCGCTCCACAGCCTGGTCACGCGGGTGCCGCTGCTGGCCGACGCGGTCACGCGGCAGCAGGCCGGGTTCGACGCGCTGCGGTCCATCGTGTCGGGGGCCTACTCGGGCGGGCTGGCCGACTTCGACGAGGGCATGCGCGACGGGTCGCTGCTCCGCGGCGAGGTGCTGGCCCGCTGGCAGGACTTCATCGGCACCGGCGACCTGATGCGCTCGCTGGAGAGCCGGGTGGGCTGGCTGCGTGACCGGGTCGTCGGCTTCTTCACCGGGCGGGTGCCCGCCGACTCGCTGCGCGACGCGCTGGAGAGTGGCGTCGAGACGCTGATCAGAGGCGCCGCCGACGCCGCCGCCGAACGCAGCCTCGAGGGCTGGTCGGCCGCGCCCGGCGGTCCCGGGATCATCGCCAACGTCGGCGCGGTGGAAGCGGCCCGGCTGGGCCGGACCTCCCCCGACCTGAGCAAACGGGCCTCGGCGGCGGTGCGGGGATGGCAGGAGTACGTCCTCGACCTGGTACGCCACGAAGGCGCCGAGAAACGGACTACGGCCCGGATCGCCTCCTTCGGGGTGAATGGGGCAGGTTTGCTGCTGATGCTGGCCGTGTTCGCCTCTACGGGTGGGTTGACCGGGATCGAGGTCGGGATCGCGGGTGGGACGAGTGTGCTGTCGCAGAAGCTGCTGGAGGCGGTGTTCGGTGATCAGGCGGTGCGGACGCTGACCGTCAAGGCGCGCGAGGATCTGCGCGAACGGGTGCGGAGACTGCTGGAGGAGGAGGCCGGGCGGTTCACCGAGCTGCTGGCGGCGGTCGAGCCACCGGCCGGGGCGGCGGGCGCCCTGCGGGAGGCCGCCCAGGCGGTCCGCGCCCATCGCACCGAACTGCCGTCGGGCACGGCTCCGGTCTCCGACGCCGAAGGTCCGGCTGAGGGGCCGGCCGAAGGTCTCGCTGAAGGTGAGGGCTCGTGAAGCTGCTGCGTCGTAAGGAGGGGCCGTCGCTGGACTCCCGGCTGGCCGCGCTGCTGGAGGCGGCCGAGCTGGCCGAGGGGCGGCTGCCGGCCGACGTGGTGTCCCAGGCGCGGGCGGTGGCGGAACGGGCCGGTGTACGGCGCAGCCTGTCGGTGGATCACACCGTGGCGGCGTTGGCCGGGGCCACTGGAAGCGGGAAGTCGTCTTTGTTCAACGCGCTGGCCGGGGACGAGCTCGCGGCGGTGGGCGTCACCCGGCCGACCACGTCGACCGCGCAGGCGGCGCTGTGGGACGGGGCGGGGGCGGGTCCGCTGCTCGACTGGCTGGAGATCCCCCAACGGCATGCTCCGGCCGCCGTCGGGCCCGACTTTTCCGGACTTATCCTGCTAGATCTCCCCGACCATGACTCCATCCGGCTGGCGCACCGCCTGGAGGTCGACCGGCTGGTGGAGCTCGTGGATCTGCTGGTGTGGGTGCTGGACCCGCAGAAGTACGCCGACGCGGCGGTGCATGAGCGCTACCTGCGCCCGCTGGCCGGGCACCGGGACGTGATGGTGGTGGTGCTCAACCAGATCGACCGCCTGCCGCCCGACGCGGTGGACCGGTGCCTGCGTGACCTGCGCCGCCTCCTGGACGACGACGGGCTGACGGGGGTGCCGATCCTCGGTGCCTCCGCGCGTACGGGTGCGGGCCTGGCCGAGCTGCGCGCGCTCCTGGCGGAGCGGGTGGCCGAGCGCCGCTCCTGGTCCGCCCGTCTGTCCGCCGACGTGTCCGCCGCCGCCGACCACCTGGCCGACCAGTCCGCCGACCACCTGGCCGACCGGTCCGCCGCGCCGCTCCCGGACGCCGGCGCGGTGGCCGGGTTGGGGAAGCCGCTCACCGCCGCGCTCTCCGAGGCCGCCGGGGTGCCGCTGGTCGTGGCGGCCGTGCGGAAGGGGCACCGGCACCGGGCCGTGGTGGCGACCGGCTGGCCCGTCACCAAGTGGGTCCGGCGGTTCCGGCCCGACCCGTTGCGCAGGCTGCGCATCGGCACGTCACGCGACCTGGAGATCGTCGGCCGTACGTCCGTCCCGGTCGCTTCGGCCGTGCAGAAGGCACAGGTCGAGACCGCCATCCGCGACGTCGGCGAGGCGGCGGCGAGTGACCTGGACGGGGTGTGGGCGGCGGCGGTACGGCAGGCGGCGCGGTCGCGGGCCGGAGAGCTGGCCGACGCCGTGGACCGGGCGGTGGCGACGACCTCGCTCGGCGCGACCAGGCGGCCGAGGTGGTGGCGGGCGGTGGGGATGCTGCAGTGGCTGGTGTTCGCCGTCATGGTCGCCGGTGGGCTGTGGCTGGGGGTGCTGTTCGGCATGGACTATCTGCGCCTGCCCCAGCCGCCCCTGCCGACGCTGGGCGTGGTGCCGTGGCCGACGGTGCTGCTCGGCGGGGGCGCGCTGGCCGGAGTGCTGATCGCGTTGCTGTCCCGGCTGGCGGCCTGGGCGGGCGGGCAGCGCCGGGCGCGCCGGGTGGCGAAGGACCTGCGGTCGGCCATCGCCCAGGTCGGCGCCGAGTACGTACTGGAGCCGGTGAAGGGCGAACTGGCCAGGCACACCCGCTTCACCGAGGCGATCACCCGCGCCCGCGCCTGACCCGCTTCACCGAGGCGATCACCTGCGCTCGTGCCTGGACCGCTTCCTGAGGCGATCGCCTGCGGCCCGACGGTCCTGTCAGGGGCGGCCGGTGGGTCCGAGGAGGAGGGTCGACAGGGCCGCGCCCAGGCCGGCGAAACCGGCGGCCACCAGGAACGGCATCGACGGCCCGAACTCCTGCCCCACCACCCCGGCCACCCCCGACCCCGCCGCGGCCCCCACGCTCGCCGCCGTCGACACCCACCCGAACGCCTCCGCCTGCGCCCCCGGCGCGAGCTCGTCCACCAGCAGCGACGTGGTCGTCAGCGCCGGGTTGAGCATCAGACCCCCGGCGAAGAGCACCACCCAGAACAGCGGCAGCGCCGACACCAGCACCAGCGGCCCCAGCGCGAGACCGAAGACCAGCAGCAGCCCGGTCAGCCGGCGCGCGGGAGCGGCCGTCCACCGGCGGGCGCCGTAGACGGCCGCCCCGGCCACGCCGCCCAGCGACAGCGCCGCCACCAGCAGGCCCGTCGCGGCCGGAATGCCCCGGGCCGCCGCTAGAGCGGGCACCCCGACGTCCAGCGCCCCGATGGCCCCGCCGAGCAGCACCATCACGACGAGCAGCAACCGCATCCCGAGATGCCGGAACACCCGTCCCCGCCCCGCCGACCGCGAGGGACCGGTGACCCGCAGCGCCCGGGAGAAGGCCAGCGTGCCCGCCCCCGCGGCGACGGCCACCACACCCAGCGCCAGCGACGCCGACGCCAGCGCGATCAGCACCCCTAACAGCAGCGGGCCGGTGAGCATGGCCAGCTCCTGCACCAGGTACACGAGGCTGTAGGCGGCGGTACGGCCCTCCGTGGCCAGGCGGGCGCCCAACTCGACGCGCATGGTCACCGAGACCGGCGGCAGTCCGGCCCCGGCCGTCCAGGCCAGCGCCACGATCGTCCACCCCGGCCACCCGGCACCGGCGCCGGCCACCACCGCGATCAGGGCCGTGACGTGCGCCAACGCGCTGACGGCCAGCACCCCTCGCGGCCCTCGCCGGTCGATGGCGCGCCCCTGGACGGGCCTGGCCATCCCCGCGCCGATGGCGAACGCCGCCGCGGCCAGCCCCGCCAGCACCAGCGAGCCGCTCGACGCCTGCACCACCAGCACGATCCCCACCGGCGCGACCTGCTGCGTGAGCTGGGCCAGGAACCCGAGGACGGCCTGCGCCGTAACACCCGGCAGACCGAACAGCTTCCGGTACGGCACGCCCATGCGTCTCACCCGGCCCCGAGGGAATCGGCGATCGTGTGCAGGGTGCCGAGCAGCGGCCGGAGAAGAGGATGAGCCTCGGCACCGCGCCGCACGGCCGCGAAGACCCGCCGCTCGGGCCCCGGCGTCTGACGTACTGCGACGCCCGGCAGCACCATGTCGCGGAGGGCCAGTCTGGGCACCAGGGCCACGCCCGCACCGGCGCCGACCAGTGCCACCACGGCGCGGAAGTCGTCGGAGCAGTGGGCGAAGTTCGGTGAGAAGCCCGCCTGCTCGCAGGCGAAGGTGATCACGTCGTGGACGGGGTTGCCGGGATAGGGCCCGATCCACGTCTCGCCGGCGAGATCGCCGAGCCGGACCGCATCGGCCGGGGGCGGGCCGCCGGCGCCCGCCAGCGGGTGATCCTGGGGGAGCACCAGGTCGAACGGCTCCGCGTACAGGGCGGATCGGTGCAGGCGGGGATCGGCCGCGTCCGGGGCGCCGCGATACTCCACCGCGATGGCCAGGTCGGCCCGGTCGTCGAGCAGCATGGTCAGGCTGTGGTCGCCCTCGGCGTCGAGCACCCGTATCCGCAGCCCCGGGGAGCCGGTGCGCAGGGCGGTGATGGCGGGGGAGAGCACGGCGCTGATCGCGGTGGCGAAGCAGGCGACGGTCACCTCGCCCGCCGCGCCCGTGCTGTAGGCGGCGATCTCGGCTTCGGCGCGTTCGAGCTGGGCGAGCACCTCGTTGGCGTGGGTGAGCATGATCTGGCCGACCGCGGTCAGGCGGACGCCGCGCGCGTCGCGGGTGAACAGCCGGTGGCCCACCTCGTGCTCCAGCGCCCCGAGCTGCTGGGAGACGGCCGAGGGGGTGAGGTGCAGTGCGGCGGCCGCGGCGGTGACCGTGCCATGGTCGGCCACCGCGCGCAACGTACGCAGCCGCCGCGTGTCTATCACGCAGCGAGAATACGTGGGATCCGGAGCGTCAGTGCGAGGCGCGGGCCTGGATGAAGGCGTCGACCGCGCGGTCCACGTCCTCGGCCGAGTGGGCCGCCGACAGCTGGACCCGGATCCGGGCCTGGCCGTGCGGCACGACCGGATAGGAGAACCCGATCACGTACACGCCGAGCTCCAGCAGCCGCTCGGCCATCGCCCCGGCCTCGGCGGCGTCGCCGATCATCACGGGGGTGATCGGATGGTCGCCGGGCAGGATGTCGAACCCGGCCTCGGTCATCTTGGCGCGGAAGCGCGCGGTGTTCGCGCGCAGCCGCTCCCGGGCCTCGCTGGAGGTCTCCAGCAGGTCGAGGATGCGCAGCGAGGCCGCGGCGATGACCGGGGCGAGGGAGTTGGAGAAGAGGTACGGGCGGGAGCGCTGACGCAGCAGCTCGCAGATCTCCTTGCGGGCCGCGACATAGCCGCCGCTGGCCCCGCCGAGCGCCTTGCCCAGGGTGCCGGTGATGATGTCCACCCGGTCGGTGACGCCGTGCAGCTCGGGCGTGCCGCGACCGGTCGGCCCGACGAACCCGACCGCGTGGGAGTCGTCGACCATGACCATCGCGTCGTAGCGTTCGGCCAGGTCGCAGATGTCGGCCAGCGGCGCCAGGTAGCCGTCCATGGAGAACACGCCGTCGGTCACGATCAGCCGCCGCCGCGCGTCGGACGCCTCCTTCAGCCTGGCCTCCAGCTCGGCCATGTCGCGGTTGGCGTAGCGGTAGCGGCGGGCCTTCGACAGCCGGATGCCGTCGATGATGCTCGCGTGGTTCAGGGCGTCGGAGATCACCGCGTCCTGCGCGTCGAGCAGCGTCTCGAAGACGCCGCCGTTCGCGTCGAAGCACGAGCTGTAGAGGACGGAGTCCTCCTGGCCGAGGAAGTCCGAAAGGCGGGCTTCGAGCTCCTTGTGCACTTCCTGGGTGCCGCAGATGAACCGTACCGAGGCCATCCCGAAGCCCCAGCGGTCGAGCGCCTCCTTGGCGGCGGCGACCACCTCGGGGTTGTCGGCCAGGCCGAGGTAGTTGTTGGCGCAGAAGTTCAGCACCTCTCGGCCGGCCACGCTCACCTGTGAGCTCTGTGGCGTGGTGATCACGCGCTCGGGCTTGTGCAGCCCCGCCTCGGTGATCTCGTCGAGCGTCGCACGCAGCTGATCGCGTACGTTCGTGAACATCAAGCGCTCCAATCCAGGATGACCTTGCCCGTGCGGCCGCTGGCCGCCGTGTCGAAGGCGGCGTCGAAATCGCGGTACGAGTAGCGGTCGGTGATCACCGGGGACAGGTCGAGACCCTTCTCCAGCAGCACCGACATGTTGTACCAGGTCTCGTACATCTCCCGGCCGTAGATGCCCTTGATGGTGAGCATCGAGGTCACCACCGTGGCCCAGTCGATGGCGAACTCCTCGGCGGGCAGCCCGAGCATCGCGATCTTCCCGCCGTGCGTCATGTTCGCGATCATGTCGCGTACGGCCCGCGGGTTCCCGGACATCTCCAGCCCGACGTCGAAGCCCTCGCGCAGGCCGAGCCGCGTGATGCCCTCGGCGATCGAGGTCCGCGCGACGTTCAGGGCCAGGGAGACGCCGAGCTTGCCGGCCAGGTCGAGGCGTTCCTCGCTGACGTCGGTGATCACCACGTTGCGCGCGCCCACGTGCGTGGCCACCGCCGCCGCCATCAGCCCGATCGGGCCCGCGCCCGTGATCAGCACGTCCTCGCCGACCAGGGGGAACGACAGCGCGGTGTGTACGGCGTTGCCGAACGGGTCGAAGATGGCCGCCACGTCGGGATGGACCGGCACCCGGTGCTTCCAGACGTTGGAGGCGGGCAACGTGACGTATTCGGCGAAGGCGCCGTCCCTGTTCACGCCGAGCCCGATGGTGTTGCGGCACAGATGGCGGCGCCCGGCCATGCAGTTGCGGCACTTGCCGCAGACGATGTGCCCCTCGCCGCTCACCAGGTCGCCGACGGAGATGTCCTCGACGCCGGGTGCGACCTCGACCACGTGCCCGGAGAACTCATGCCCCACGATCAGCGGAAGCTTCAGAGTATGCCGCGCCCAATCGTCATATTTCCGGATGTGGAGGTCGGTGCCGCAGATGCCGGTACGCAGCACCCGGATCAGCACCTCACCCGGACCAGGTGTGGGCTCCGGCACGTCGGCCAGCCACAATCCAGGCTCGGCTCGCTCCTTGACCAGCGCTTTCATGGCTCCATCTCTCCCTCTGCCCCGAACCTAACGCACTGTGCCCGCTCGCTTGGGGACGTGTCCATCGAAGGATTCTTAAGTGCCCCCACAGCTTCCCTTCACGCCACTCGTACGGCGTGCCCGATATCGCACTATTGGCGCTGGTTTTTTGCATAAACGAGCGCTAGCCTCGCTTGGGTGGAAGACCTGCGCATCGGAGTCATCGGCCTCGGCCTCCGCGCCGCCCTGGCACGCTACGCGCATCAGCCTGGTCAAGGATCGGTGGTGGCCGCGCTCTGCGACTCCGACCCGGCGGTGCTCAAGAGCCAGGCCGGACGGTTCGACGGGGCGTTCCTGACCGAGGACCACCACCGGCTGCTCGACCGCCCGGACCTCGACGCGGTCATCGTCGTGACGCCCGACGACACGCACGAGCGCGTCGCGATCGACTGCCTGGAGGCCGGCAAGGCCGTCTACCTGGAGAAGCCGCTGGCCATCACCGTGGAGGGCTGCGACAACATCCTGCGCGCCGCGCGGCGGACCGGGACCCGGCTGTACGTGGGGCACAACATGCGGCACATGGGCGTGGTCCGGCTGATGCGCGACATCATCCAGCGGGGCGTCATCGGCGAGCCGAAGACGATCTGGGTGCGCCACTTCGTGTCCTACGGCGGGGACTACTACTTCAAGGACTGGCACGCCGACCGCACCCGGACCACGGGCCTGCTCCTGCAGAAGGCCGCGCACGACCTCGACGTGATCCACTGGCTGGCCGGCGGCTACACGACCAGGGTGAACGCCCTCGGCGACCTCATGCTCTACGGCGACCTGCCGCGCCGCGAGCCGGACACGCCCAGGCCGGAGGGCTGGCTGCGCGAGTACGACTGGCCGCCGGCCAGCCGCGGCGACCTCAACCATGTCATCGACGTCGAGGACGTGTCGGTGATGAACATGCGCCTCGACAACGGCGTCATCGCCGCCTACCAGCAGTGCCACTTCACCCCCGACTACGTGCGCAACTACACGGTGATCGGCACCGAGGGCCGGCTGGAGAACTTCGGCGACGGCCCCGGCGACACGGTCAAGGTCTGGAACACCGGCCCGTCGGGCTACCGGAACGACGGCGACATCGCGTACCGGGTGCCCGATGCCACCGGCTCGCACGGGGGTGCCGACACGAACATCATGCGAGAGTTCTGCGGGTTCGTCCGGGACGGTGGGGTCACCGACACGTCCCCGGTGGCCGCGCGGATGAGCGTCGCCGCCGGCTACATGGCCACCATGTCGCTGCGCGACGGCGGCATGCCGTACGACGTCCCGGCGATCGACCCGGAGCTGGCGGCGTACTTCGACCGTGGGCAGTTGGAACCCTGACGTGTGTGCGGACAGTTCCTTTGTGTGGATATGTCGACACGTGCCCGGATACGTGCCGGGGACAAGGCGGCCTTCGCGCAGCTCTTCGACGACTACGCGAAGGCCGTGTACAACCATGCCTTCCGCCTGACCGCGAACTGGTCCGCGGCCGAGGACGTGATGGCGCTGACCTTTCTGGAAGCTTGGCGATTACGCGGCAGGATCGACATCGAGGGCGGTTCGCTGCGGCCATGGCTGCTCGGCATCGCCACCAACGTGGCCCGCAACGCCCGCCGGGCCGCCCGCAGGCACGACGACGCCCTGGCCAGGATGCCCAGGGGCGAGGCCGTGCCGGACTTCGCCGACGAGATCGTGGGCCGGATCGACGACGCGGAACGGCTGGCCGCCGTCCGCGCGGCCTACGGCTCGCTGCGCCGCCAGGAGCAGGACGTGTTCGCGCTCTGCGTCTGGTCCGGGCTCGGTTACGCGGAGGCGGCCGAGGCGCTCGGCATCCCCGTGGGCACGGTCCGGTCCCGGCTGTCGCGAGCGCGCCAGAAACTCGGCCGGCTCGCGGAACCGCCGCCCGCGCCCCGACAGGTAGTAGGAGACAAAGGCCCCGCAAAGGAGGAGATCCGATGAGCCGACCATACGACCGCGATCTTCCCGAGGGCCGTCACCGACTGCTCAAGGAGTTCGTGATGACCGAGATCGACAAGCCGAAGCGACGCCTGCTGCGGCCCATCGTCCTGGCGCCCGCGCTTGGCCTGGCCGCCGCAGCGGCCGTGGCCATCCCGCTGCTGCTCGGCGGCACCCCCGCGTACGCCATCGCTGACAACCCCGACGGCACCGTCAACATCCAGATCAACGAGGTGAAGGACGCCGACAAGCTCCAGTCGGACCTGCGCGCCAAGGGGATCAACGTGGTGGTGAACTACATCCCCCGGGGCAAGAAGTGCAGCCCGCAGCCCCGTGCCGCGCACTTCCTGCCGAAGGAGGTGGGGCTTGTGGTCTGGCCGCCGCCGGAGGGAGCGAACTTCACCATCGACCCGAGCGTCATCAAGGAAGGACAGACCGGAGTGCTGGAGTTCAGCGTTGGTGGCGTCCAGGGCTCCGTGGTGGCTGGCATCTGGGCGCGCGTCGCCGAGGGCCCGGTCGCCGACTGCACGCTGGTCGACACTACGGACGCGCCGCTGTCGCACTGAGGCCCGCCCTACGCGGTCATACGGGGAAGGCGGTGCTGAGGGTCAGCTCCTTCCACCCGTCGAAGTCGCGTCGGAGCGTGTCGAGCTTGGCGTTGGCGACGTTCAGGGCGTCACCCCCCAGAAGCAGGCGCAGCGGCGGGTTCGCCGACCGCACCACGGTGAGAATGGCCTCGGCGGCGCGCACGGGGTCACCGGGCTGGCTCCCGTACGTGCCCAGGGTGGTCTCCCGGCGCTTGCCGGCCGTCTGGGAGTAGTCGTCGATGCGGGTCCCCGACTGCTTCATCGAGGGCCCCGACCAGTTCGTACGGAAACCGCCGGGTTCGACGATGGTCACCCTGATCCCGAGCGGCGCCACCTCCGCCGCGAGCGACTCCGACAGCCCCTCGACCGCGAACTTCGTGGCGTGGTAGTAACCGGTGGCCCCGAAAGCGGCGAGACCGCCGACCGAGGACACGTTGAGGATGTGGCCGTGCCGCCTGGCCCGCATGCCGGGCAGCACCGCCTTGGTGACGGACACGAGCCCGAAGACGTTGGCCTCGAACAGCTCGCGGACCTGCGCGTCCTCGCCCTCCTCGATCGCCGCGAGGTAGCCGTACCCCGCGTTGTTGACCAGCACGTCGATGCTGCCGAAGACCTCCTCGGCGCGCTCGACGGACGCGGTGACCTGCGCGGGGTCGGTGACGTCCAGCGGCAGGGCCAGGGCCCGGTCACCGTGGTCGGCCACGATGTCGGCGACCTGGTCCGGGTCGCGGGCGGTCACCACGGCCCGCTCGCCGCGGTCGAGGACGAGCGTGGCCAGTTCCCGGCCGAAGCCGGTGGAGCATCCGGTGATGAACCAGACAGACATGATTACCTTTCCCGTTCGGTCATGGCGATGTCGCGCATCACGGGCGGCGCGGTGAGGCTGCCCAGCAGGGACAGCGCCTGCTCGGAGGCACTTCCAGGATGGGCTTGATAGACGACGAGCTGCTGGCCGGGGGCGCTGTTGACGGTCAGGGCCTCGTAGCTGAGGTCCAGCTCGCCGACCACCGGATGACGCAACCGCTTGAACTCCGCCGTCTTGCCGCGTACTTCGTGACGTGCCCACAGGCGGGAGAAATCGGGGCTCTTGAGCGACAGCTCACCGACCAGGTCGGTCAGGCGGGGATCGTCCAGATCCGCGCCGGCGGTCGCCCGCAGGGACGCGACGCAGTCCTGGGAGACCTTCTGCCAGTCGCGATAGAAGTCGCGGGCCTGCGGATCGAGGAACACCGACCGGACCAGGTTGCGATCGCTCAGCCAGCCGAACAGCGCCGCGCCGAGCGCGTTGCAGGCCAGCACGTCCAGGTAGCGGCCGAGCACCAGCGCCGGGGTGTCCGGCCAGCGCTCCAGCAGCCGGACCAGCCCCGGGCCGACCCGCTCGGGCCGTCCCGCACGCCGCCTGCGCCGCGGCTGCGGGCGGGCCAGCTCGTGCAGGTGCGCGACGGCGTCCTCCTCCAGGGTCAGCGCGTTGGCCAGCGCCTCGAGCACCTGCGCCGACGGATGTTTGTCCCGGCCCTGTTCGAGGCGGATGTAGTAGTCGGTGCTGACCCCGGCGAGCATCGCGACCTCTTCCCGCCGCATTCCGGGAGTGCGGCGGCGGCCCGCGGCGGGCATCCCATGGGTTTCGGGCCTGGCCAGCTCCCGCCGCGCTCGCAGGAAATCGCCCAGCCGGTTGTCGCTGTCCATGCCTTCGAGGTTATGCACGACCAGGCAGAACAGGGTGGACCTGGCACTCCCAGGGTGCGGGTTGGGGCTCCTGGCTTGGAAATGCCGTTCTAAGTGTGTAACACTGTTGCACAGTTAGAACATGGTTGGTCGAGGAAGACATCAGCACAACGAGATCAACGCGGCTTTCAAGAGGCTGCGCAAGATCCAGACACTGACTGTGGTCGAGGACCACAACGGGCATCGCTGGGGGTGCATCCAGTGCTCATGCGGAGCCACACCCTTCAAGGTGTGGTCGACGCCACGTAATCCGGGAAACCATGCCAAAGGCATTCTCGAATGGGCTTACGAGCATGCTGAGTGCGGCACGAGAGAGGAGGGCTCATGACCACCTGGAACTTCCGCGTCATGCTGAACCGGGTGCCCAGTGACGAGGAGACGGACACCCTCTACGAGGCTGGTCTGGACGACTGCGCTGTGGCAGGGGACCCGGATGGCGGCGTTTACCTCATGTGTGAGCGCGAAGGGGAGAGCCTCCTGGAGGTGATCACTTCCGTGCTCATCCAGATCGGTTCGGTCGACAAGCTGTGGGCCGTCGGTGTGGGGCAAGGTGACGCGGTGACGCTCGGCGACGCGGCCCGGCGGCACGGTGGCCGCACGCAGGCCAGCTTCCGCCAGTTGGCGAGCGGGCAGCGTGGGCCCGGCGGCTTCCCCGAACCGCTGATAGAGGCTGACAACGTCAGCCTCTACTCCTGGGCGGAGATCTCCGAGTGGCTGATCACCAAAATGGGCGACAACGTTCCGGAGACGAACCGGGACGTCACCCTGGCCGATGCGGCGGTCAAGCTGGCCTGTCGGGCCAGTGTCGTGCACCGGGCGCCTCAGGTGCGGGATCTGTTCGACGTGGCCTCCCGTCCCACCCTCGTCGAGGCCAAGGTCGAGCCCAAGGTCGAGGCCAAGGTCGAGCCGACGGCCGCCCAAGGGGAGCCGGCGCCGCCAAAACCAAAAGTGCCCGCCGCGTGATCGCGGCGGGCACCCGGCCGGGTCAGCGCTCCTGACGCTCCTTCTCCAGATCGGGGAAGGCGGCCGACGGGTCCTCCACACCCTGTGTGAGCTGGCGGGGCCCGTTGGGGCTCTCGGCGTCCTGGGCGTCGGCCACGGCCTCCGCCGCCGCCTCCGAGGCCCGGGCGACTTCCTCGTCCGCCGCCGAGCTCTCCGGCATGTCGTCCCGTGTCGCCGCCGACCTGGGCAGTGCTTCGGTGAACGCCTTCTGCACGCCCTGCAGCGCCGAGGTGACCTCGCTGGGGATCACCCAGAAGGTGTTGCCGGGACCCTGGGCGAGCTGCGGCAGCATCTGCAGATACTGATAGGCGAGCAGCTGGGGGTCGGGATCGTTGCGGTGGACCGCCTGGAAGACCTGGTCGATGGCCCGCGACTGGCCCTCCGCCTCCAGGATGGCCGCGGTGCGCTGGCCTTCGGCGCGCAGGATGCGGCTCTGCTTGTCGCCTTCGGCGGTGAGGATCTGCGACTGGCGCTGGCCTTCGGCGTTGAGGATCGCCGCCCGCTTGTCACGCTCGGCCCGCATCTGCTTCTCCATCGCGTCCTTGATGGTCTTCGGCGGGTCGATGGCCTTGACCTCCACGCGGTTGACGCGGATGCCCCACTTGCCGGTGGCCTCGTCGAGCACGCCGCGCAGCTGGCTGTTGATGTGGTCGCGGGAGGTGAGCGTCTTCTCCAGGTCCATGGCGCCGATGACGTTACGCATGGTGGTGACAGTGAGCTGCTCTATCGCCTGGAGGTAGTTGGCGATCTCGTAGGCCGCCGCCCGGGGATCGGTGACCTGGAAGTAGATGACGTTGTCGATCTCGACGACCAGGTTGTCCTCGGTGATGACCGGCTGTGGGCGGAAGGTCACGACCTGCTCGCGCAGGTCGATCATCGAGTAGACGCGGTCGACGTACGGGATGACGAAGTTGAGTCCCGGCTTCAGCGTACGGTTGTAGCGGCCGAGGCGCTCGACGTTGCGGGCGCGTGCCTGGGGCACGATCCGCACGGCCTTGAGCACCGTGAACACCGCGAAGAGTATGACGAGCAGTCCGACCACCAACAGCGGATCCATGGTCACTCCCGGGGATATACGAGGGCTGTGGCGCCCTCGATCTCTATGACATCGACGGTCGCGCCCGTGGGGATCACCAAGGTCTCGTCATAGGCGCGCGCGGACCACTCCTCGCCGCCGATGCGGACCCTGCCCTCGCGTCCAGTGACCTCCGACAGGACGTACGCCTGCCTGCCGACCAGCGCCTCCACGCCGAAGCGCTGCAGTTGCGGCTGCTGGAGGTGGCGCAGGGCGACCGGCCGGATCACGATCAGACCGGCCGTGGAAGACAGGGCGAAGACCAGCAGCTGCAGGGGGACGGGCAGACCGATGGCGGCGGTGGCCGCGGTGAGGAGGGCGGCCGCGCCGAGCAGCCCGAGCGCTGCGGTGACGGTGAAGATCTCCGCCACGCCGAGGACGACTGCCAGGATTATCCAGATGATCCATTCATCCATGTTCCGGCCCTCCTGATGGCATAACGGGCCTGAGTACTCGGCTGGTTCCCCCCTCCTACCGTAATGCCGGAATCATTGCTGTGGCAGGGGCGCGGGGCGGTACAAGGCGCTGCCTTGCCGCCACTTCTCCCACGGCAGTTGCCAGAACCCCCAGCCGTTGTCCCACCGGAGTGGGCGGGCGGTGCCGGTGATCGTCACCGGGTCGCCGCGCAGCGAGGTGGCGAAGAACCAGGCCGCCTGGTCGGGGCGGGCGTTGACGCAGCCGTGGCTGACGTTCGCGTGGCCCTGGGCCCATATGTTGTTCTTGGCGTGGACATATTCGCCGCTGTTGGAGATGCGCACGGCATGGTCGATCAGTACGTCGTAGAAGCCGGGCTCGCCCTTGACCCGGCCCGGCGAGATCATCCGGACCGGGTTGCCCTTGTCCATGGTCAGGTGGATGCCGCTGGTCGTGGTGTATTCGGGGGTGGTGGCCATGCCCGCGCTGATGGCCATGCGCTGCGCGATCCGGTCGCCGCGCCTGACGACCATCTGGTGGGTCCGGGTGTCGACCGAGCTGGACTGCTCGCGGCCCACGGTGAAGGCGAACGTGCGGTCGGTCACGCCGTAGACGCCGGGCGCCATGCGCACTCCGGTCAGGTGGGCCGTGACCGCGATCTGCTGATCCGGCGTCCAGAAGTCGCGGGTGCGATAGATCACCCGGGTGTCGCCGACCCAGCGCCACGCGCCCTCGGTGGTGGGTTTGACCTCCAGCGCCCGCTCCACGGCCGCCTTGTCGCGCACCGGGGTGTCGAAGTCGAGAATGATCGGCATGCCGACGCCGACGGTCTCGCCCGGCATCGGGGTGACGGCGGCGACCTGGAACGTGTGGCCGGCGTCGCGGGTGCGGAAGCGGCCCATGGCCACCGTCGACGGGGCGCCTGAACGCGCAGCGGTGGCGGTCACCGTGTATTCGGACCCGGGGGCCAGCGTCCAGGAGGAGCGCCAGGTCGTACGGGACGCGTCGAGCGTGCCCGGCACCGGCGCGCCCGCCACGAAGGCGAGCACCTGGCTGAGCTTGCCGCCCTGCGCCTTGACGACCAGGCCCTGATCCGGGCGGGCGCGCACCGCGTCGAAGGCCGGGGAGATCTGGACGACGGGTGGCGCGGGCGTCGGCCGCTCGGCGGTTACCGAGCCGCAGCCCGCGGTGAGAGAGGTGAGGAGTAGGGCCACGAGAAAGGTGGCCGCGGCGCGCCGCATCTCAATCCTGCTTTCCGGGAAGGGGATATCCAGGTTAGCGGGGAGTCACTGAATGAGCACGTCGAGTCACCTATCGGATGGTTCCGGAAACCTCCCCCAATGTGCGGCCGCCGGCCGTGGCTCTGATCGTCACGGTGTCGCCGTCCTCCAGGAATGTCCTGGTCTCTCCTCCGGCGAGCTTTATCGGATCGGTGCCGTTCCAGGTCAACTCGATGAGCGAACCCCGCTCCTCGCGCTGCGCGCCGGAGATCGTGCCGCTGGCGAACAGGTCGCCGGTCCGCAGGGAAGCGCCGTTGACCGTCATGTGGGCGAGCATCTGGTCCGGCGTCCAGTACATGGCGGAGTACGGCGGGCGGGACACGACCTCGCCGTTGAGCGACACCTCGACGGAGACGTCCAGCCCCCAGTCGCTCTGCCTGCGCAGGTAGTCGAGCGGTTCGGGATCCTGCGCGCGGCCGGGTATCCGGGGCAGCGCCTCCAGCGGCGTGATCCACGGCGAGATCGAGGTGGCGAACGACTTGCCGAGGAACGGCCCGAGCGGCACGTACTCCCACGCCTGGATGTCGCGCGCGCTCCAGTCGTTGACCAGCGTCACCCCGAACACGTGGTCCTCGAAGGCCCCGGCGGGCGCGCCGAGCTCGGACGGCACGCCGACCACGAAGCCCAGCTCGGCTTCGATGTCGAGCTTGGCGGACGGCCCGAACCGCCCGGCCCCGAGCTGGCCGTGCGGCCGGGTGATCGGGGTCCCGGCTACCACGACCGTGCCCGCCCGGCCGTGGTAGCCGATCGGCAGATGCCGCCAGTTGGGCAGCAGCCCCTCGGTGCCGGGCCGGAAAATCCGGCCGACATTGGTGGCGTGCTCCAGCGAGCAGTAGAAGTCGACGTAGTCGGCCACCTCGAACGGCATGTGCAGCCGCACCTGGTCCAGCGGGACCAGGTGTGGCTCGGTGATCGCGAGGTCGGAGGTGAGCTTGTTGACGATCAGGGTCCTGGTGTCGTGCCAGGCGGTGCGCCCCCTGGCCATGAAGGGGTTGAGGGTGGGCGCGGCGAACACCTCGTCGTGCAGCGCGGCGGCCAGGTCGAGGACCCGGTCGCCGTAGCGCACGCCCACCCGTGGCGCCTCGCCGCGCCGGGAGAACACCCCGTAGGGCAGGTTGTCGGCACCCCAGGTCACGCGTCCTCCTCGATCAGTCCCAGCGTTCGCAGGTCGTCCAGCGGGGCCCCGGTGTTGCACGAGCCGTAGCTCACCAGCAGCGCCCTGGCCCGTTCCGCCGTCTCCTCGGACACGGCGCGGGCCAGCTGGACGAGGTGGCCCACATCCGTGGTGCGCAGCACGGGCACGGGGTCGCGCTGCTCCACGGCCTCACAGACGGCGAGCAGCAGGTTGAGGAAGCCGTGCCGGTCGACGCCGAGCGTGGGGTCGAAATGACGTACGGCGTGATGCAGACCGGCGGTGGCCTTGAACGGTATGTCGTGCTCCGCGCAGAACCGGATGAATGCCCCGAGATGCTCGGCCGGTGGGAAGGCTTCGGCGGTCAGGCCGCCGCAGCGCACCTTGAGCGCGGCGCCCTTGGGCACGTCGGCGACGTACTTCCCGGCGGGCACCTCGACGAACAACCGCACGTCCGGCGGGAGGCCGCCTGCGGGCAGCAGCGCGAGGGCGTCCACGCGTATCTCGACCGAGTCCACGGGCAGATCGTCGAACGGCGGGATCTCCGGCGTGTCCACGATCAGCCCGATCCGGCGCGGCGGGGCGTCCTCGCGGCGCAGCCCGTCGAGGCGGCTGGCGGGGCAGAGGAAGCGGTGGGTCAGCACCTGGGAGGCCCGCTCCTGGTCGCGCTGGTGGCGGGCCAGCGCTTCTGACATGTGCAGGGAGGTCGGCGGGAACAGGCCGGCGTCGTCGACCAGCGCGATGTAGAGCATCATCGGGCCCAAGTCCATGCGTAGCCGGGGTCCTCGCAGGTCAGAGCCGCCTGGCCGAGGTCGAGCGGGCGGAAGGTGTCGACCATCACGGCCATCTCGCTGGTGGTCGTGATGCCGCGGCTGACCGCGTCGATGACCGCCTCCACCGCCCCGGGCTGCGGACCGTGCGTGAAGCCGGCCGGATGCAGCGAGATCGAGCCGACGTCGATGCCGGAGCCCTTGCGGGCCGAGTAGTCGCCGCCCACGTAGAACATGAACTCGTCGGAGTCGACGTTGTGGTGGTTGTAGGGGATCGGTATGGACTCGGGGTGGAAGTCCAGCGGACGCGGGCAGAACGAGCAGACCACGAACCCCGGCCCCTCGAACGTCTGGTGGACCGGCGGCGGCGCGTGCGTCTTCTTCACGATCGGCTCGAAGTCATTGATGTTGAACGCGAACGGGTACAGGTAGCCGTCCCAGCCGACCACGTCGAACGGGTGGTTACGGTAGACCAGCCTGGTGAGCCCGCCCCGGGTGCGGACCAGCACCGGGACCTCCTCGCCCTCGACGACGAGCGGCTCGGCCGGACTCCGCAGGTCGCGCTCGCAGTAGGGGGCGTGCTCCAGGAACTGCCCGTACTGGGAGAGATAGCGCTTGGGCGGCCTGATGTGCCCGGCCGCCTCGATGGCCAGCACGCTGACCTGCCCGTCGGGCACCCACCGGTGGATCGTGCCGGTCGGGATGACGATGTAGTCGCCCGCGCCGGCCTCGATGACGCCGTACGTCGACTCGAAGCGGGCCCGGCCCGCCTGGACGTACACGCACTCGTCGCCCATGGAGTTGCGGTAGAGCTCGCTGGGCCGGTCGCTGGTGGCGTACGACAACCGGACGTCGGCGTTGCCGGCCAGCTGCATCCGCCCCGCCACCAGGTCGCCCGCGCTGCCGAGGTCCTGGGTGCGGAAGTGGCGCGGCGACAGCGGCAGGTTCGGCTCCAGGCGGACGTCCGCCGGCGGCGTGACGGCCTCGGCCTTGACGATCGCGGTCGGCAGGTAACGGTGGTAGAGCAGCGAGGAGTCGGACGAGAAGCCTTCCTCGCCCATCAGCTCCTCGGCGTAGAGACCGCCGTCGGGCCGCCTGAACTGGGTGTGCCGCTTACGGGGCACCTCGCCCACGACGCGGTAGTAAGGCATCGTCGCCTCCAGAGCGTCCGCTTATCGGACATCTGTGTCCTCTATCTGCAACTACCGTCCGCCATCGGGCGGGCGATGTCAACCCAGCGCGCCGTCCAGCTCGGCGGCGGCTGTCAACCCAGCGCGCCGGCCAGCTCGGCGGCGGCCTCGACCACGCGCAGCCCGGCCGACTCGTCGAGCGACCCGAACGTCACCACGCCGACCGACGCCTCCAGCCACGGCACCCCGGTAACGGGCGCGGCGATGCCCCGCGCGCCCTCCTGCAACTGCCCCTCCGTCACCAGATAGTCGTCGCGGCCCTCGCGCAGCGCCAGGATCGCCTGCCCGGCGGCGCCCCGCAGCAGGGAGTGACGCGACCCTTCCCGGTAGGCCACGTGCATGTTCGTCCACGACGGCTCGACCACCGCCACGGCCAGCCCGTCGTCGCCCTCCGCCACGGTCAGGTGCGCGGTCGCGCCCACGTCCTCGGCGAGCCGCCGCAGCGTCGGCAGCGCCGCCGCGCGAAGCAGCGGTTGTACGGCCTGAGCCAGCACGAGCACCCCGAACCCGAGATGCACCCGCCCCTCGGCGTCCCGGCGCACGAACCCCTCGCTCAGCAGCGTGGTCACCAGCCGGTACACCACCGGCCGCGACAGCGACAGCTCGGCGCTCAGCTCGGTAGGGGTCCGCCCGCCCTTGCCGTCGGCGAGCAGCCTCAGCAGGCGGAGCCCACGTTCCAGGGTCTGGGCGGATTCAGCGGCCATGAGCCGATTATCTACGCGTGAGCCAGGAGTAACGCTGCGCGGTGCCGGGGTACGTATCGGGGAGACAGACCGGGGGGCGAAATGCGGCTGACGTGGGGATTGGTTGTTGCCGGGTTGGGATTGTGCGCGTTGGTTCCCGCGCTGCCGGTCACGCGGACCGTGGCCGTGTCGAGCGACCTGCCCGTCCTGCACGTTGATCCCCCGACCAAGCGGCTCGTCGAGACCGTCTTCTACGTCACGCAGGGCATCGAGGTGGATGATCACCTGATGCCGTTCGAGGACGACGTCACGATCCGCCCCGCCGCCCTCGCACCGGGCGTGACCTTGGACGCCGCGGGCCGGCTGCACGGCATCCCCCAGCGTCCCGGTACCTTCGCCGTGCCCGTCCAGCTCTGCCGTGGCCAGGACTGCGCCGATCAGCAGATCACGATCGTCGTGCTGCGGAACCTGCCCTGGCAGCCGAGCGAGCTGGCCTTCCCCGGCAAGGTGGGCAACCGTTACGACGAGCAGATCACGATCGAGGGCGGCCCCACGGGCGTGCCACCCACGTTCTCCGTCACCGACCACGGCAAGCTGCCGAAAGGCGTCACGATCGGCCCCGACGGTCACATCGGCGGCATCCCGGAGTCCGCCGGGGTGTCCGAGGTGCCCGTACGTATCTGTGTGGCGGGCAACTGCGCGGGCGTGGTGGTGACGCTGATCGTCGTCTGACGGTAGTGCCAGCCTGACCAGCCATTCGGGGGACGGCGTGCCTGATCCGGCGGGGTCGCGCGGCGCACACTTGCCAGGAAGCGATCACCCTGGAGGCCCGTCATGACCATGCTCAAGCCCCGCTCGGCGCCGAACCCCACCGAGCCGCCCCCCACCGAGCCGCCCCCCACCGTGCAGGCCGCCGCCACGCTGTGGCTGGTCGCGGTCGCGGCAGGGGTGTTCGAGACCGTCCTGGTCGTCGGCGACCTGCTGTCCTCGGGGACGGCCTCGGCGGGCGAGTTGCTGTCCGGAGTCGGGATCCGGCTCGTCGTCTTCGTCACGGCCGTCTTCCTGGCGCTGCGGCTCAGGCGGGGCGCGAACTGGGCCCGCTGGACGCTGGCGGTGACGCTGGGCGTGTTCGGCACGCTCTCGCTGGTCATCGGGCCCATCCAATGGCTGATGGACGGCCACTCCGTCGCCGAGGCGTTCGCCGGGGCCGACGCGATGGGCCTGATGTTCGCCGGCAGCCGGGTGCTGCACGTGCTGGCCGTGCTCGGCGCCGTGACGCTGATGTTCCAGCCGAGGGCCAACGCGTACTTCCGCTCGGCCCGGCGCGACCTGGCCGAGGACGACTCAGCCCGGCACGCTCTCGGCGACCGGATCGGGCGCGCGTAGGTCGCGTACCCCGGGAGCCAGCAGTGCGGCGAGCGTGGACAGCACGACGAGGGCGGCGCAGCCCAGCAGCGCCGCTCGCGTGCCGACCAGGTTCGCCACCGGTCCGGCCAGCATGAGCCCGATCGGGCCGAACATCATCGAGCCCAGCGCGTCGTACGAGCTGACCCGCGACAGCGACTCCGGCGGGATCTCGCGCTGCATGGTCGTCTGCCACAGCACGCCGAACACGTCGAAGCAGACGCCCAGCATGAACGCGCCGGCCACGATCGCCCACAACGGCGCGCCGGTGCCCAGCAGCACGTACGGCAGGGCGGTCGGCAGGCAGAGCAGCGTCCCGACCAGGATGGGCCGGCCGGGCCGGACGCGCAGCGAGACGATCACCCCCACGATCGTGCCCACCGCCTCACCGGCCAGGAACGCCGACCAGGCCGCGGGCCCGCCCAGACTCTCCTTGGCCAGCAGCGGCCCGAGCACGCCGTGACCCGCCTGGAGCGCCATCACGAGCACGGAGAACTGCGCGACCACCACCCAGATCCACTGCCGGGACCTGAACTCGTGCCACCCGTCACGCAGGTCGGCCAGCACGGAATGCCCGGCCGCCGCGTCCCGCGCGCCTGGCGTGAGCCGCAGCGCCGCGATCAGCACCCCGGCCACCGTGAACATCAGCCCGCTCACGGCCAGCGCCCACCCGCCACCGAACAGCACGACCGTGCCACCGCCCAGCACCGCGCCGGCCACCCGCGAGCTGTTGGCGCCCAGGCCGAGCAGCGCGTTGCCGGCCTGCAGCCGGTCGGCGGGCACGACCTCGGGGATGATGCCGGTGAGCGCGGGGAACATCATCGCCATCGCCACCCCGCTGCAGGCGGCGGCGGTGGCCATCGCGGGCAGCGGGGTCCAGCCCGACAGCATCATCGCGGCCAGGGCGAAGAAGGCCAGCGCGCTCATGAACTCGCTGACCGTCATCACCCTGTACCTGGGGAACCGGTCCGCGACCACCCCGCCGACCAGCATGAACACCACCATCGGCAGCGCCTCGGCGGTGAGCACCACCGAGAGGGTGGTGGCGTCCGCGCCGGGCAGGGCGAGGATGCCGAAGGCGAGCGCCACGGGCGCGAAGGCGCTGCCCAGCACCGAGATGGTCCTGGCGGTCAACAGCAGCGTGAACCGCCGATCTCGGAGCAGGCCGAGATCGTGAAGATAGCCCTGCACTTGGTGGCCCCCTAATCGCCCAAACGCTCACTATTGTGCGGGTTCCTGGCATCAGCTGTCGTCTGGATTTCTGCCGCTTGTTACGCCGCTGATAAGACCGAAAGCGGAATGTGACGGCGTTTGGCAAGAATCGCAATGCTTTCTGCCGTAATTTTCTAGGTTCCTGCAGTCGGCGAGGGGACCCGGGCATGCCCGAGGCACTGATCGAGCGCGTGGCGCGATGGGCGCGGGAGATCCCGGACGCGCCCGCCTACACGTTCGCCGACTACCTGGGTGACGGGTCCCGCGAGACGCTGACCTGGGCTCGGGCCGATCTCAAAGCGCGGGCGCTGGCCGTACGGCTGCGCGAGGTCGCGGGGCCCGGGGACCGGGTGGCGATCCTGGCTCCCCAGGGACTCGCGTACGTGGTGGCGGTGCTCGGGACCTTCTACGCCGGGGTCGTGGCGGTGCCGCTGTTCGCGCCCGACCTGCCGGGGCACGCCGACCGGCTGGCCCGCGCCTACTCCGACGCCGATCCGGTCGCCGTCCTCACGACCACGGCCGTGCTGCCCGGCGTGCGGGACTTCGCCGTGGGTGCCACGGTGATCACCGTCGACACGGTCTCCGACCTGCTCGCCGAGGAGTGGGCGGCCGTACGGGTCGAGCCAGGTGATCTGGCGTATCTGCAGTACACCTCCGGCTCCACCCGGGCGCCCGCCGGGGTGGAGATCACGCACGGCAACCTCGCGGCCAACGCCGCGCAGCTGTGGGAGATGTTCCGGGCCAGGCCGCGTACCTCGGTCGCGGCGCTCTGGCTGCCGCTCTTCCACGACATGGGGCTGGTCGCGACGGTCGCGCTGCCTATGGTGGCGGGCAACCAGGTGGCGTTCATGGATCCGGTGGCGTTCGTCATGAGTCCGGTGCGCTGGCTGCGGCTGCTCAGCGAGTTCGACGACGTCTATACCGGTGGGCCGAACTTCGCCTTCGAGTACACGGCGGCCAGGGTCGGCGCGGTCGACAAAGAAGGGCTGGACCTGTCCGGGGTGCGGGTCATGCTGAACGGCGCGGAGCCGGTACGGCCCGGCACCGTCGAGGCGTTCAACGCCGCGTTCGGCGGGTGCGGCCTGCGGCCGGAGGCGCACACCCCGGCGTACGGGCTGGCCGAGGCCACGGTCTTCGTCGCCGCCATGCGGCCTGACGAGGCCGTCGTGGCCACGGCCTTCGACCGCGACGCCCTGCGCGACGGCCGCGCCGTGCCGTACGACGGCGGGTTCGGGGACCTCACCACGCTGGTGTCGTGCGGGCGGGCAGGCGGTCAGCGGGTGCGCGTCGTCGGCGAGCGCGGCCGGGCACTGCCGGACGGGCACGTGGGGGAGGTCTGGGTCCAGGGCCCGAACGTGGCGCGCGCCTACTGGCGCGATCCTCTGCGCACGGCCGAGGTGTTCGGCGCGACGCTGGACGGCGAGGACGGCACCTGGCTGCGGACGGGCGACCTCGGGGTCGTGTCCGACGGGCTGCTCTACATCACCGGCCGGATCAAGGACCTGATCATCGTCGACGGGCGCAACCACTATCCCCAGGACATCGAGGTCACCGTCCAGGAGGCGCACCGGGCCGTGCGCCGCGATCACGTGGCGGCCTTCTCCGTGCCGGGGGAGGAGACCGAGCGGCTGGTGGTGGTGGCCGAGCGGTCGCGCGGGGGCGCGGAGACCGATTCGGCCGAGGTGGCGGCCCAGGTACGCGCAGCGGTCCGGAAATTTCATGATTTATCCGTGCACGACTTCGTGCTGACGGGCACCGGCACCGTACCCCGGACGACCAGCGGCAAGATCGCCCGGCGGGCCTGCCTGCGGGCGTACCTGGAGGGCGCCCTTGTTTGAGTCGGCGGGGCGCCTGATCTACGGCGGCAGGTGGACGCTGCTGGTGCTGAGCCTGGTGGCGGCCATCCTGGTCGCGCCCTTCGGGCTGCAGCTGTTCGGCCGGATGGCCGACGGCGGCTTCGCGGACCCGGCCGCCGACTCGACCACCGCCGCCCGCTGGAACGACGCCTGGTACAGCGGCAACACCCCCGACGTCGTCGTCCTCTACCGGCACCCGCAGGTCAAGGTGCGCGACGCGCGGTTCAAGAAGGCCGTGCACGACTCGCTGCGCGCCCTGCCCGCCCAGTACGTCCGCAAGCTGGCCACGTACTGGACCACCGGCTCCAAGGAGCTGATGTCCACCGACGAGCACGCCACCTATGCCCTGATCACCCTGAAAGGCGCCAAGCAGCAGGCGTACGCCGCGATCAAGGACCTGCTGCCAGTCGCGAACCTCCAGGTCCAGGTCGGCGGCTCGGTGCCGCTGCTGAAGGAGCTCAACGACCAGACGGCCGCCGACCTGGCGCGCGCCGAGGCGATCTCGATGCCGGTGCTGCTGGTCATGCTCGTGGTGGTGTTCGGCAGCCTGGTGGCCGCCGGGCTGCCGCTGCTCGTCGGGCTGCTCGCCGTGATCGGCGCGCTCGTGCTGCTCAGACTGCTGACCGAGGTGACGGAGGTCTCGGTCTTCTCGCTGAACGTCGTCACCATGCTCGGGCTCGGGCTGGCCATCGACTATTCGCTCTTCGTGCTGACCGCCTTCCGCGAGCAGATCAGGTCCGGCCTGCCGACCCGGGAGGCCGTGGTGCGCACCATGGCGACGGCCGGTCGTACCGTCGCCTTCTCCGGCTTGACCGTGGCGACCTCGCTGCTGGGACTGCTGCTGTTCCCGCAGATGTTCCTGCGCTCGATCGGGTTGGGCGCGGCGGCCGTGGTGCTGGTGGCCATGGTGTCGGCGCTGGTCGTCCTGCCCGCCGCGCTCGCCGTCCTGGGTCCCCGCGTGGACGCTCTCCGCGTCACCCCTCACTTCGGCGCGGCCCGCGCGGGCGCCGGGGTCTGGCACGCGATCGCCTCCAGCGTGATGAAACGGCCCGTGCTCTACCTGGTCGCGGTCACGTCCGTACTCCTCGCGCTGGCCGGGCCGTTCGCCCACGTACGGTTCGGCAACGTGGACCACCGGGTCCTGCCCGCCGCCTCCGAGAGCCGCCGCGTCGCCGAGACCGTCGACCGCGACTTCGCCAAGAACTCGATGGCCACGATCGACGTCCACGTCCTCATCGAACGCTCCTTCACCACCCGCCCCGCCGCCCCCGGCCCCCTCGGTCAGGGCTACTCGCCGATCAGCGCCGTCACCCCGATCGACCCCACCGACGCCAAGCCCCTCGCCGACCGCCTGCGTAAGCTGCCCGGGGTCACGGGCGTCGACCTCGCCGGCTTCTCCCAGGCCAACGGCGCGATCCGCCTGGCGGTCCGCTACTCCTACGACCCCATGTCGGACGCGGCCCAGCACCTGGTGACGCTGATCAGATCGATGGCCCCGGAGCCGAACGTCCGCCAGATCGTCGTCGGCGGCCCGACGGCCGCCCAGATGGACCTACTGTCCAGCCTGCTCGGCCGGCTTCCCTGGATGGCGTTGGTGGTCGGCGGGGTCACGTTCCTGCTGCTGTTCGCCGCCTTCGGCTCCGTCGTCCTGCCCGTCAAAGCCCTGCTCATGAACGTCCTGTCGATCGGGGCCTCGTTCGGGGTGATCGTCTGGGCCTTCCAGGACGGCCACCTGGCACCGTGGCTGCGCTTCACGTCCACGGGGACCATCGAGGCCACGGTGACGGTGCTGATCCTGGCGGTGGTGTTCGGGCTGTCGATGGACTACGAGCTGTTCCTGCTGTCGAGGGTGCGGGCGGAGTGGCTGCGGACCGGCGACAACACGGCGGCGGTGGCGACCGGTCTGCAGCGGACCGGGGGTGTCATCACCAGCGCGGCGCTGCTGTTGCTGGTGGTGATCGGGGCCTTCTCGACGGCCGGGATCACGATCGTGAAGCTGCTCGGGGTGGGGATGTTCGTGGCGATCGTGGTGGATGCCACGCTCGTGCGGGCTCTGCTGGTGCCGGCGACGATGCGGCTGCTGGGTGGGGCGAACTGGTGGCTGCCGGGGGTGTTGCGGGGGGTTCATCGGCGGATCGAGTTCCGCGAATCTCCACCGCCGGACGGGCGACGGCCTTCTGGGCGTGCGCTTCCTGAACTCCCGCTTTCTGGGCGGGCGGCCTACGGGGATGCGGGTTCCGAGGACGCGGCCTCCCCATCGGCGCCGTTCCAGGGCGCCGCGTCGGCGAATGCGGGCGTCGGCGGAGCTCGGCGCCACGAGGCGGCGCTCAGCCCGCGTCCCGGGAGGGCGATCAAGCCCAACCCGGACGGCCCCGGCTGGCACTGGGCCGAGGACGATCCTGGGGGCGCAGCGGTAACCGTCAACGGCCGCCCAGCCATCTTCGGCGTGGACACGGACCCCATCCCGGTATCCGCCGAACACGACCCCACGCCTGCCTCGGGGGCCGCCGTTCCCGCGCCTGGCCGTCCCGTCATCGCGCCCGCCCCGGCGCCCCCCGTCAGAAAGCGGCCCTACAGCACCGCCAAGTCCGCGGTCCCCAAGCGGCCACCGGCCACCGACGACCCGGACGCTTCCGGCTCCGAGACGCAGCGGCCCACCTGGGAGAAGGTCACCGCCGGTCGTACCAGGGTCGTCAGGGCGAACCCCGACGGACCCGGCTGGACCTGGGCGGAAGTGGACACGTGACCCTGGCCTTCACCCCAGCCCAGCCCGCCACCCGCTCCCCGCTGCTCCTGACGGTCGTCGGGTTGGCCGGGTTCGTGACGACGCTGGACAACACCGTGGTCACCGTCGCCCTGCCCAGCATCCAGCGCGACCTCCACACCCGCCTGAGCGCGCTCGAATGGGTCGCCACCGGCTACATCCTGACCTTCGCCGGTCTCATGATCGCCGGTGGCCGCCTGGCCGACGTGTACGGGCGGCGCAAGGTGCTGCTCGCCGGACTCACCGTCTTCACCGTGGCGTCGCTCGGCGCCGGGCTGGCCACGTCGATCGAGCCGCTGGTCGCCGCGCGGCTGGCGCAGGGGGCCGGGGCGGCGCTCATCCTGCCCGCGACGCTGGCCGTACTGGCGGGCCGGGCGGATCGGTCGCTGGGGGTGGCCGTCTGGATGGCGTCGGGAGCCGGGGCGCTGGCGCTGGGGCCGGTGGTCGGCGGGTACCTGAGCCAGCACGCCCACTGGAGCTGGGTCTTCCTGATCAACGTGCCCCTGGGGGCGGCCGTCATCGCACTGGCCGCCGTCGCGATACCGGAAACGCGCTCCGAACAGCGGCTCAGGGTGGACGTGCCCGGGTCGCTGGCATCGGTGGTGTTTCTGGCTTGCGGGACGTTCGCGCTGATCCACGGCGGCGAGTACGGCTGGGCGTCGCCGCCCATCGTGCTCGCGGTGGCCGGATGCGCGGGCGGGGGAATGCTGTTCCTGATGGTGGAGCGTGGGGCGCGGGAGCCGATGGTGGAGCTGGGGCTGTTCGCGGTCAGGAGCTTCGCGGGCGGGGTGCTGGCTCAGGTGCTGTGGGGGCTCGGGGTCAATGGGGTGTTCTTCTACACCGCGCTGTTCCTGCAAGGGGTGCTCGGGTTCACGCCTACGGCCTCTGGGGTGGCGTTCGTGCCGTTGGCGTTGCTGGTCGTGGTCGTCACGCCGCTGGTGCCGGTGATCGAGCGGCGGCTGGGGAGCGGGCGGACGGTCGCCTGCGGGCTGGTGCTGGTGGCGGGTGGGATGGTCGTGGCGGCGTTCCTGGAGGCGGGGGACGGGTGGGCGCGGTTGGGGCCCGCCGTCTGCGCGATCGGGGTGGGGTCGGCGTTGACCATGCCGCTGGGGTCGGCTGTGCTGGGAGCGGTGCCGGAGTCTCGGGCCGGGGTGGCGGGCGGGATCTTCTCCGTAAGTCGTGAGATTTCCGGCCTGTTGGGGATTGCGGCTATTGGGGTGATCGTGCACGAGGCCGGGAGCTTTTCTCAGGGGTACGCGCTCGGGTTACTGGTGGCGGCGGCCCTCGTACTACTGGGCGCGTTGATCGCCTTGCTGGCACTGCCGTGAGGGTCGCGGTGCTGGCAATGGGGTCGCGGGGGGACATCCAGCCGTGCGTGGCGCTGGCCCAGGAGTTCGGTGCGCGCGGGCACGAGGTCACGCTCGTGGCGCCGGAACGCTACGAACGCCTGGCGGTGGGGCGCTATGAGCGTCCCGGAGTGCGGTTCGCGGCGTTAGGGGTGGATCCCGTCGCGATCGTGGAGAGCGAGGAAGGACAGGCGTGGTTGCGTAGCGGGCCGCTGGGGTTCGTGCGGGGCCTGCGAGCCGTCGTCGAGCCCCTCGCCGCGACGCTCCTCACCGAGGTGGACGCCGCCTGCGCGGACGCCGAACTGGTCCTCGCGCCCGCCCTCGGCTCCTTCGGCAGGCACCTGCACGAGAGGTACGGCATGCCGTACGGGATCCTGCAGTTCCAGCCCAGCGAGCCGACCGGCGAGTTCCCGAACCCGCTGATCCCGCGCCGGACCCTGGGCAGGATCGGCAACCGGGCCAGCTATGCCGCGGTCGAACGGCTCGGCTGGCTGATGCTGGCCCCGATGGTGAACCGGCTGCGCGGGCAGGTGCTCGGGCTGCGGCCGTTACGGGGCAGCCCGTTCGCGGCCGACCGGCGGGATCGGGTGCCGGTGCTGTGCGGGGTCAGCCCGCTGGTGGTGCCCAGGCCGTACGACTGGCCCGACTATGTGCACCTCACCGGCTACTGGTGCCTCTCACCCGACCCGGGCAGCTCGCTCCCCTCCGACCTCGCCGGCTTCCTGGACGATGGGCCGCCTCCTGTGTACGTCGGGTTCGGCAGCATGGTGCCGGACGAGCCGGAGGCGGTCGCCGAGCAGGTGGTCGCAGCAGTGCGGCTGGCCGGGGTACGGGCGGTGGTTCAGGGGCTGCCCGTGGCGGCGTCGGCGGACGTCTGCCCGGTGGGAGAGGTGACGCACGAGGTGCTGTTCCCGCGAATGGCCGCCGTTGTGCACCACGGTGGGGCGGGGACCACGGCGGCGGGGCTGGCGGCCGGGGTGCCCAATGTCGTCTGCCCCTTCTTCTCCGACCAGCCGTTCTGGGGACGCAGGGTGGCGGTGTTGGGGGCGGGGCCGCCGCCGTTGCCGATCAGGGCGCTGAGCGGGCGGTCGCTGGCCGCGCGGCTGCGGGCTGTACCGGAATATAACGATAAAGCCGCGCAACTCGGGAAACTACTAAAGGTTGAACGCGGCGTGAAGAACGCCGTTGATCTCATTGAAGGTAGCTGATCATCCAGATATTGTGCGATGTGTCCACGATCACCCCTTGGAGTAAGGCGCCATGCGACTGAGGAAGATTTTCGTCATCGGATTGGCACTCTCACTGTTAGGCATAGGTGTTCCAGCCTGGTCGGAGGACGATCCGCGTAGCTGTAACGACCTGATGTCCGGTGACACGCCGGCGTACGTCGTCTGCCGCTGGATGGCCACGCCGGAAGAGGCGCTCGACATCGCCAACTTCTGGCTCGCGAACGACGGCGAGCACCTGCAAGAAGCCGGCCCGATGGACCCGATCACCGTCGACTGCACCGAAGCCGGCAACGAGTGCGCCAACGACTCCGAGGGCGACGGCCAGCTGCACGACGTCGACTCGCCCGACGTCGAGGGCGCCGAGGACGGTGGCTCGCCCGAGTGCCAGTCCGGTGAAGAGTGCTTCGTCAACCCCGAGGGCCTGTCGGCGGCCGAGATCCAGGCCGCCGAGAAGACCGCGGGTGGCCAGGCCGTCAAGGCCGCCGCCGCGGCCGGGATGCGCGTCTGGATCGACGCCGAGCTGGCCGACGACTGGAAGGCGGGCAAGCTCGCCGAGGCGGCCAAGAAGGTCGCCGCGGTCGCGGCGCAGCAGGGGGCCGTGGGGATCAGGTTCAGCTCGCAGCTCGGGTTCAACAAGACGTTCGAGACGGCTGACGAGATCGACAAGTTCGTCACCGAGGCCACGACCACGCTCCACAACCTCGCGCCGGGCAAGAAGCTGGCCGTGCACACGGTGGTGCCGCTGCTCGGCTGTGGCGCCAACGACGCGTGCAAGGCCGAGATGACCAAGAAGTACCCGCTGCTCGACCCCGAGCGGATCGGCGCCTGGCTCACCAAGGGCCTGGTCGACCAGCTCGCCCTGGACAGCGGTCACCTGGCGACGGAGTACGCCACCTGGAAGATCGACGCCACCGAGGCCCAGCGCAACCAGTGGATCCAGGTCCGGGCGCGCGCGTGGGACGCCTACGGTCAGATCGCCGCGGAAGACGCGGGCTTCGCCACCGTGGGCTCGCCGCAGCTCACCACCGAGCAGGCGACCAAGTCGATCACCGACCGCATCGCCGCCCCGCTCCAGGCCGACGCCGCCGAGACGGTCAACCTCTGGTCCCGCTGGCAGAACGACCAGGGGCAGGTCAGCAGGCTGTACGGGGAGAAGTGGGCGGAGAACGCCACCTGGGAGCAGCTGAAGAAGCTGACCTCGATCCGTCCCCGGCTGGCCACGATCTACGACCCGTCGGCGCCGGAAGTCGACACGGCTACGGACCTCAAGAAGCTGTCCGAGGTGTTCGGCCAGGTGTACCTGCACACCGCCTGACGTACCGACACAAGAAAAGGCGCGTCTTCGGCTCAGCCGGAGGCGCGCTTCTGTCGTTGTTCGCGGTGGCGATTTCCGGTAGCACGAACTGGCCAGACGGCTTGGGCCCGGGGAGCGCGAGAGGCCGGACGGCCATCTCGCCGGAAGTGTGGGGACTTGCCCCCACTATCACCGCCTGAGCTCCAAACGACGCTGAGCGCCTGAAGGCGATGACCATGCTTTCATGGGCCGGGCCCGATAACACGCGTCAAGACAGACCGACAGCGCCCTCTGGCGAACGCTGCCTGCGGGTTTCTGTATTGCCAGGCTGGTCTTAGAGCTTGATCAGCTTGGCGTATGGGGTGGTGATCCGTTCCTGGCGTGAACCGAAGTCGATGAGCACGGCTTCGTCCTCGACGCCGATGACCCGACCGAGACCATAGCGGTCGTGGGACACCTGGTCGTCCAAGGTGAAGACCTCGACCGGCGGGGCCGGGGGCGGGGGTTTGAAGGGGCTGGTGGGCAGGTGGCGCCGGGTCGCGGCGCTGGGCGGCTTCATCTACTCCAGTATGCGCCACCCTGAGATCTTAGAACGCCACATTCGCCGCAGTGGTTAGGTTTTCGGGCGCGAAAACCGGGGAAAACCAGCGGTTTGTCGGTTTGAGGGCGCCCGGAAAGCTGCGGTTTACGGCCGGGACGCCAACTCCCAGTCATGCCGGTTGTCCACCTTGGGCGAGCCGCCGCCCGGCAGGCCCAGCGCGGCCAGGATCATGGGGTAGGAGTTCTTGAACTCCCTGATCCAGTACGGCCAGGTGTGGGTGCCGTTGCCGTACAGGTTCAGGGTGTGCTGGATGCCCAGGCTGTTCAGCCGCTTGCTTAGGGCCTTGGCCGTGTAGGCGGAGATGGGTTCGCCGAGGTGGGCCGGGTGCCAGGGGGAGCCGGGCGGGTCCAGGGGGCCCATGAAGCTGTTCGTGCCGCTCGAGATGTAGATGGAGACGCCCTTGAGGCCCGGCGCCAGGGCCACGGGGTCGTTGGCCGCCCAGACCCTGCTGTCGCGGAGGGGGTCGCCCCAGAGGGCCTTGGGGTCCTGCTTCTCGCTGGCCTGGGCGTTCATGATGATCGCGGGGATGCCGGGGAGCCGGGTGGCCATGATGCCGCTGTACGCACCGGCGAAGCGGAACATTCCCGGATAGCGGGCCGCGTACTTGATCGCCCCGTACGCGCCCATCGACAGCCCGGCGACGGCTCGGCGGGTGCCCGCGCGGTAGCCGATCTCCAGCAGCCGCCGCACCTCGTACGTGTGGAACGTGGCCCACGCTGGTGTGCCGCCCTTGCCGTTGTTGTACCAGTCTGAGTAGTTGCCGGCTCGGCCTGCTTCCGGCATGACGACCATGGCGTCCAGGTTCTCGGTGAAGGCGGCGATGTCCGTCATGCGGGTCCAGGACGTGTAGTTGTCGGCGCCGCCGTGCAGGAGGTACAGGACGGGCCAGGTTCGGTTCGCGTTCTTGGACCAGCCCTTGGGGAGCAGCAGGCGGACCGGGGTCATCTGGCCGATCGACGGTGAGGAGATCAGAAGGTCGAGCATGCGGGGGCTCAGCCACCGCTCCCGCACGACGCGGGCGCTGCCGGGGAGGGCCTTCTGGCCGGGCACATAGTTCGCGGTCCCGGGGTCCGCCGCTGGCCGCCGACCATCCGAACCGGCGCGATGGGCGTCGGTGGTCGGCGGCTGCGTGGCCGTCTTGCCGTCGGGCACGATCGACCAGCCTGGATCGGCGAGCGCGGGAGTGGCGCTCGACCCGACGAGGAGCACCGTCGTCGCCAGTGCCAGCAGGCCGTGGGATCGCATGAGGGCTCCTCTCCGCAAGTGAGACCGTGGCGAGGCTAGGGGCCACGGCACCGGCCCAGCTATGACCCAATGCAACGAAATATCGTCGTTGGTTGCGCTCTGCCGGACAAAACCGGGGGGTTGTCACCGGCGTGATAAATCGAACCCGAAGAATGTTCGGTACGGGGCTGCCCCAGCGCCGGAGGGCGCGGGTATGTTGGCCGACCACCCGGCAGCATGGGAGCCCTCGTGAACGTACTGGGTGAAGCCGACATCCGCCGCTTCCTCACCGAGCGGATCGCGTCACGCGGAGCCGAGCGGGTCGATCCGGAACGTCCGCTGGAGGAGTACGGCCTGTCGTCGCGTGACGCGGTGGCGATCGCGGGCGAGCTGTCCGAACTGCTCGGCAGGGAGCTGAGCCCGACCCTCGCCTGGGAGCACCCGACGATCAACCGCCTGGCCCGCGCACTCGCCGCGCCGCCGCGGGAAAGCGAGCCGCCGAGGGAAAGCGAGCCATCGCGGGAAAGCGAGCCGGGAGCCCCCGGTGTGCTCGGGGAGCCGGTGGCGGTGGTCGGGGTGGGGTGCCGGTTGCCGGGCGCGCACGGCCCAGGGGCGTACTGGGACCTGCTGCTCGAAGGGCGGGACGCGGTCGGTGAGGTACCCGCCGGCAGGTGGGAGGCGTTCGACGACGGGTCGACGCGCACGGAGGAGGTGCTGGCCAGGACGACCAGGCATGGCGGGTTCCTGGCGGATGTGGCGGGGTTCGACGCGGAGTTCTTCGGGATCGCGCCGGGCGAGGCGGCGCTCATGGATCCGCAGCAGCGGTTGCTCCTGGAGACGGCTTGGGAGGCGCTGGAGCACGGCGGCATCGCCCCGAGGTCGCTGGGCGGCAGCCGTACCGGGGCGTTCGTCGGCATCTCCAGCACCGAGTACGCCTATCTGACCAGCGCGGACCTGTCCGGCGTCGGTGCGTGGACGGCCACCGGCGCGGCGCCCAGCATCGCCGCGAACCGCCTGTCATACCTGCTCGACCTGCGCGGCCCCTCGATGGCGGTGGACACGGCCTGCTCGTCCTCGCTCGTCGCCACCCACCTCGCGGTAGGCGCCCTGAGATCGGGGGAGTGCGACCTGGCCCTGGCCGCCGGCGTGAACCTGCTGCTGTCACCCCTGGTCACGGTGGCGTTCGACCAGGGCGGCGGCACGGCGGCGGACGGGCGGTGCAAGGCGTTCGACGCGTCGGCCGACGGCATGGTGCGGGCGGAGGGCTGCGGCGTCGTCGTACTCAAACGCCTGGCGGACGCCGAGCGGGACGGCGACCGGGTGCTCGCGGTGATCACGGAGACCGGCGTCAACCAGGACGGCCGCTCGAACGGCCTCGTCGCCCCGAACCCCGAGGCGCAGGAGGCCCTGTTGCGCGAGGTGTACGAGGGGCTGGACCGGGGGCCCGACTACGTGGAGGCGCACGGAACGGGCACGTTCCTCGGCGACCCCATCGAGGCGCGGGCCATCGCCGCGGCGTTCCCCGGGCCGGTGCTGCTCGGCTCGGCCAAGACGAACCTCGGCCATCTGGAGGCGGCTGCCGGGGTTGCGGGGCTCATCAAAACGGTCCTGGCGCTGTGGCACGGCGTGATCCCGCCCAGCCTGCACTTCCGGCAGCCGAACCCGCACATCCCCTGGGAGACGCTGCGGGTCGTCACCTCGCCCACGCCTTGGCCCCGGCCGGACGCGCGAGCGGGGGTGTCGTCGTTCGGCTTCGGCGGCACCAACGCGCACGTCGCCCTGGCGGCGTACCGGGCGCAGGAGGCGGCAATCGCCCGGCCCGTCCCCGCCAAGCACGTCTTCGTCCTGACCGGTGCCACCCCCGATCGCGTCAGGCAGCACGCGGAGACCCTGGCCGCCTGGCAGCCCACGGCCGACCTCCGCGACGTGGCCCACACCCTGGCCAGGCGGGCCGGTCCTGCTCGCAGCGCCACAGCAGTGCTGGCCGCCGACATACCCGAGCTGAGAGAACGACTCGCCGCCGTCACCCCCCGACCCGTCCCCCTGGCTCCGGTCGGGCCGGTGTGGGTCTTCAGCGGCTACGGCTCGCAGTGGCAGGGGATGGGCCACCACCTCTACGAAACGGAACCGCCCTACAGACAGGCGATCGACGAACTCGCCCCCCTTCTCCATGCCGAGGCCGGCATCGATCTTCAGGCCCAGGGCGTCACCACGGTTCAGCCCATGATCTTCGCCGTCCAGGTGGCCTTGGCCCGCCTGTGGCAGGCGTACGGCATCGAGCCCGCTGCGGTGATCGGCCACTCGATGGGCGAGGTAGCGGCCGCGGTGGTGGCGGGCGGCCTCGACCTGCCCGACGCGGTACGGGTGATCTGCCGCCGCGCCCGCCTCCTCGGCACCGTCGGCAGCGGAACCGGGGCCATGGCCGTGGTCGGGGTGGGCGCCGGGGAGGTGCCCGGTGACCTGCATGTGGCGGTTCATGCCGCGCCCAGCCAGACCGTCGTCACCGGTGACCCCGAGCGGATCGCCCGGTTCGTGGCGGAGGTCGAGGCCAGAGGTCTGTTCGCCAGGACGCTCACCACCGAAGGCGCCGGTCATTCACCCCAGGTCGCCCCCTTGCTGCCGAAGATCCGGGCCGAGCTCGCCGCCATCGCCCCGGCCAGGCCGCGCCTGTCGTACTACTCCACGGTCTTCGACGACCCCCGCGAGACCCCCACGTTCGAGGCCGCGTACTGGGCCGCGGGTGTGCGCCGCCCGGTGCGGCTGCTCCAGGCCGTACGGGCCGCCGCGGAGGACGGCTTGACCGTCTTCACCGAGGTGAGCCCGCACCCCTTGCTGAGCCAGGCGCTCCAGGACACGCTCCCGGCCACCACGCTGATCACCCACTCCCTCGAACGCCGTCACGACCACGCCTTCCACACCCAGCTCGCCACCGTGGCCACCGCCATCACGCCCAGGACGCGGGGCCGGGTGGTGGACGTACCGGGAGCGCCGTGGCGGCACACGCGCCACTGGGTCACCCCGTACCGCCGCCCACCGGGACACCGCCTGCTCGGCGCGCACGTCGAGTCCCCCGCCGGACACTCGTGGAGCACCACGCTCGACGACCTCGCCGACGCGCCCTGGCGGCTGGAGTCGTCCGGCTGGCATCGCCACGGCCACCCCGTGCTCCCGCTCAGCGTCGTGGCCCGGCTCGCGCACGCGGCCGCCACGGAGGTGTACGGATCGGCGGAGGTGTACGAGGTGGCCCTGCACGCGTTGCTGCCCCTGCCCGCGCGGGTGACGGTCACGTTGACGGGCACCCGGATAGAGCTGGCGGCCAAGAACGCCGCGGGCTCCTGGACGGTCTACGGCTCGGCCTGTCTCACACAGACGGCACGGCCGACTGAGGCCCTGGAGAGGGTACAGCGGGTGGCCGCGGACGGCACGCTCCACGGGGTCGGTACCCGGGAGATCCCGGCGTCGAGCATCCCGGTGCCCCTCGACGACAAGCTCGTCGAACGCGTCTGGGTCCCCGCCCCCTTGCCGGCGACTCCGACGGGTGGCGGGTCGGGTGCCGTCGTACGGGTGCCACGGCTGCTCGATCCTCGGGCGGCTCAGCGGATGATCCTGAAACTGGCCCACCTCGCCGACCAGGGGACAGAGCTCACGATCGTCACCGAACGCGCTCAGACCGTACGGGACGGAGAAGCGGCCGATCCCGGTCCCGCCTCGGTGAGCGGGCTGGTCAGGGTGCTGGCGTTCGAGCGCCCAGAAGTGCGCGTCAGGCTGGTGGATGTCGACGACCTCAACGCGCTGGCACAGGAACTCGCCGCTGACAGCGGGGAAGACGAAGTGGCCTGGCGCGATGGCACGCGCTATGCGGCCCGGCTGCGCCGCGTTCCCCTGACGCCCGGGTCGCATCCCCCGGTCGCCGGGCCCGGTGGTTATGTGATCACCGGTGGGAACGGAAGGCTCGGGCTGGTCGTCGCGCGCTGGCTGGCCGGTCGCGGTGCCACCCGCATCGTGCTGAACGGCCGCTCCGCCGCTCCCGTGCCGAGTGATCTCGTGGGCGTCGCCGAGGTGGTGGTGGGCGATCTGGCCGCTCAGGGTACGGCCGAGCAGCTCGTGGCGGCTGCGACCGACGGAGGGGTACGGCTACGCGGAGTCGTACACGCCGCCGGCGTCCTGGACGACCGGCTGACAGCCGATCTCGACCTGGGCAGCCTCCAACGGGTCTGGGCCGCCAAGGTGGACGGCGCGCTCCGCCTTCACCAGGCCACCGAATACCTGGACCTCGACTGGTGGGTGGCCTTCTCCTCGGCCGCCGCACTGCTCGGGTCCCCTGGCCAGGCCGCTTACGCCACCGCCAACGCCTGGCTGGACGCCCTCTGCCAGTCGCGTCGTGCGCGGGGGCTGCCCGCCGTCGCCATCGGCTGGGGTACGTGGGCCGGGGCGGCCGCGATGCCCGGGGTCGAGCCGTTGACCGTTGAGGAGGGTGTCGAGGCGTTGGAGGCGTTGATCCAGCGTGACCGGTGCGCTGGGGTGGTCAGGGTCGCTCCGGCCGCGGCTTTGTCGGTGTTCCCGGGGATCGGTCGCCTTCCGTACTTCTCGGAGGTCGCCCCGGAAGCGGCGCGCGATCTCGCCGAGCGGGGGCCCGAGGAGGTCGTGCGGCAGGTCAGGGAGCGGGTCGCGGCCGTGCTCGGGGTGGAGCCGGAGCGGCTCGACGAGGGAGCCGTGCTCACCGGGCTGGGGCTCGACTCGCTGGCCGCCACTCGGCTGCGTGGCACGATCGAGTACGACTTCGGTGTCACGATCCCGACGGCGCCGCTGCTCAACGGCGGGACGCTGGGCGACCTGGCCCGCACCGTCCTAGGCATCACACAGCCTGAACCGGCGAGCGCGATGGTGGGCCCGAGGGATGCGGCGGAGCGGCAGGTGGTCAGGGTGCTGACCGGCCTGCTCGGACGCGTGCCCTCGGTCACCGAGACGATCGCGCCGGACGTGCTGGCGACCGCCCTCGACCTCCTCAGCCACGAACTCGGCAGACCGGTCGAGACAGGCTCTGGGGTCCGGGTGGCCGAGATCGCCGATGCCGTACGCCAGGGCGAGGTCGCCGAGGCCGGGCTCGCCGTCGTCAGACCCCTCACCACACGGACCGGCGGCCGGCCGCTGTTCCTGGCGCACCCCGCCGGTGGCACCACAGGCGTGTACGCCCTGCTGGCCGCCCGCCTGGACCTCCCGGTCATCGGCCTGGAACGGCTGGACGACGCGGCTGAGCTGGGCATCCCCGAGCGGGCCGCCCGCTACGCCGAGGCCGTCAAGCGGACCTGTCCCGGGCCTTACCGGCTGGGCGGATGGTCGTTCGGCGGGACTCTGGCCTTCGAGATCGCCAGACGGCTGGACGACGACGCCGAGCTGGTCGCGATGATCGACGCGGGCCTGCCGACGAGGGTGCCGGAGGAGCGGCGGCGGGAGATCCAGGCCCAGCGGTACGCCGATTTCGCGACATATCTGCATAACACCTACGGCGTTCAGGTCCGCCTGGACAAGCACGAGCTCCGGCAGCTCGACGAGCGCGCGCAGCTCACGCTGGCCGAGGAGCGGATCGCGGAGTCCGGCGTGCTGGACCTGCTCAGCCCGGCCATCCTGCGCCACCAGATCACCTCGCACGAGGACACCCGGGCCCTCGACCGGTACGAAGCCGGGCCGTACCAGGGCGAAGTGGTTCTCTACCGTTCCACGGAGCCGACCCCCTGGACGGTCGAGGACGTGCGGTACGCGCACCAGGACGATCCGGCGCGCGGCTTCCGCCCCCACAGCCCGCGCCTGGAGATCGTCGAGATCGCCGGCTCGCATCACCTCAACCTGCTCGACCCACCCCACGTCGAAGGCATCGCCGACGACCTGAAGAGGAGGCTCGCATGACGCTGGCAGAGGCCGTGGTGGCGGGCGCGGGGCCCGCCGAGCTGGCGAGCCTGGAGGTGCCGACCCGCTACCGGGCCTTGTACCTGCGCAAGGACGAGGTCGGCATGTTCGGCGACATGAGCGACAAGGACGTACGGAAGTCGCTGCACGTGGGGGAGGTGCCGATGCCGGAGCTGGCGCCCGACGAGGTGCTTGTCGCGGTCATGGCCAGTGCGATCAACTTCAACACGATCTGGTCGGCCATGTTCGAGCCGATCCCGACGTTCGCGTTCCTGGAACGGTTCGGGCGCACCGACCCGCGCCACGACCTGCCCACCCACGTGCTCGGCTCCGACGCGGCCGGGGTGGTGGTCAGGACGGGTCAGGCCGTACGGCACTGGCGGGCCGGGGACCGGGTGGTCACCAGCCCCGCCTACCTCGACGGCCAGGACCCGATCGTGCAGCACGACGGGATGCTGGCCGCGGACCTGCGCGCGTGGGGGTTCGAGACGAACTTCGGGGGGCTGGCGGAGTTCGCGGTGGTCAAGGCGACGCAGTTGCTGCCCAAGCCGCGGCAGCTGAGCTGGGAGGAGGCGGCGTGCAACATGCTGTGCGCGTCGACCGCGTACCGGATGCTGGTCGGCGAGCGCGGCGCCCGGATGAAGCAGGGCGACGTGGTGCTGCTGTGGGGGGCGTCGGGCGGGCTCGGCGCGTACGGCGTGCAGCTCGTCAGGAACGGTGGCGGCATCCCCGTCGGCGTGGTGAGCTCCCCGGAGAAGGCCGCGCTGCTGCGCCGGATGGGCTGCGAGCACGTCGTCGACCGCTCACGCTTCGACGACCTGACCGATGAGAAGGGGTGGCGCGGGCTGGGGGCGGAGATCCGGCGCCAGGTGGGCGAGGACCCGGCCATCGTGTTCGAGCACACCGGAAGGGACACTTTCGGCGCTTCGGTATATGTCGCGAAAAAGGGCGGGAAGGTGGTCACGTGTGGGTCGTCCAGCGGGTACGACCACGCCTACGACAACCGGCACCTGTGGATGCGGCTCAAGCAGATCATCGGCTCCCACGGCGCGAACTACCAGGAATGCCACGAGGTCAACCGCCTCATCTCACTCGGCATGATCCACCCCACGCTCTCCCGCGTCTACCCGCTGGCCGAGGCGGCGGACGCCGCGCGGGCCGTCCAGCTCAACCAGCATGTCGGGAAGGTCGGCGTGCTGACCCTGGCCCCCGGCCCGGACCTCGGCATCGAGGACCCCGCCCACCGCGACCGCATCGGCGAGGACCGCCTCAGACTGTTCCGTTCCTAGAGACTCACAGCGGGCGGGCGGCCAGGGCGGCCGCCCGGCGGGCACGCAGCACGATCTCCAGCTCGAAGCGGATGTCCGGATCGGCGAGCTGGTCCCCGTAAAGCTCCTCCAACTGCCGCAGCCGATACCGAACCGTCTGCGGATGCACATGCAGCCGAGCCGCCACCTCCCCGGCTCCCCGGCCGTACCGCAGCCAGGCCAGCAGCGTCTCTGCCAGCCGGTCCTGCTGGGTGGGCCGCAGGTGGGCCAGCGGCGCCAGCCGTACCTCCGCCAGCGCCTCGACCAGCTCCTCGTCCTTGAACACGACCAGCGTCGCCATATGGTCCGTGCAGCGCAGCAGACCGCGCGGCAGCACGCCGCGCCCGGACAGCTCCAGCGCCTCGGCCGCCCACCGCAGCGACGACGCGGCGGCGGGCAGGGGCACGGCGGGCCCGATCGCGCCCAGGTAGCCGCGGAGCGCGGTCTCCAGCATGCGGGCCTGGCCGGGGCCGTTCGGGTCGGGTACGAGCAGGCATGGCGTGGTTCGTTCCAGGCCGATCAGCACGTCGGGCGGCAGCGCGGGGGAGCGGCAGGTGCCGTGCTGGTCGTCGAGCGCGACGCAGGCCACGGTCTTCGGCAGCCGCCACCCGGCGGCCTTGGCCAGGTCGGAGATGGCCTCAGAACCGGCGGGCGGCCGGCTCAGCAGCAGGTCGAGCAGCCGGTTGCGGCGCCGCTCGATCTCGCCCGCCGCGTGTGCCCGAGCTTCGTCGAAGCCCTCGGCCGCGGCGTCGGCGAGTTGGTCGAGGTAGATGAAGATGGCCTCGCCCAGGTCGTACAGGGACTGTGGGGAGAGCCCGAGCGGGTCGGCGATCTCGGTCAGCCGCCGCCAGCCGACCCGGGCGCCCAGCCGCATCGCGGCCTGCAGCGGCTCCAGGTTGCGGCCCTCCGCCGCCTCGCCCTTGCCGATCATGCGGAACGGCTCGGGGTCCCAGGGGGCGGCGGGGTCCTGGATGTGGTCGAGGAAGCCGTCGATGGCCTGCTCGACGGTCATCCTGACGACCTTGATGTAGACCTCGTCGGATGGGCGGGCGTACTCGGGGATGCGGGCCTGGATCTCCCCGATCACCTCGGCGGAGATCCGGCCGATTCCGGCCCTGAGCGTCTTCACGATGTCCGCGGAGATCCGGGTGTCGCTGGTGTCACTCTTGCTGGCCATCGTCCCTCCTGTCGCCATTGTTACCCGCGCGGCAGAGGTTTGTGTAGCAAGTGCTTGTTTTACTTCTGTACGAAGGCGCCGAACTCCTCCACGTCGATCAGGCCGTCCCCGTCCTTGTCGAGCCGCTGCACCCCGGCCTGTGCCGCCTCCAGTGTGATCGGCTGACCCAGCACCTCCATCAGCTTCACCAGCTCTACGGCGGAGATCCGGCCGTCCTTGTCAGCGTCGATCAGGTCGAAGGTGATCGTGTAATCGGTGCTCATGGGTCGCCCTTTCGCGAGATCCGTGTCGGTCAGACCTTAGTGGCGCTTTCTCGGAGTGCGTCGATGAATGCCCTGACTTCTGGCCTTTTATCGCCGGAACGCCAGGCGATGGCCAGCTCGCCCGGCGGGAGCCCGGTCACCGGGCGGTAGACCAGGCCGGGCCGTTTGTACAGCGCGGCGTTGCCCTCGGCCACCAGGACGACGCCCAGACCGCTGGTCACGGCCTCGAACACCTCTTCAGGCGTGTTGGCCGTGACCCCGATGACCGGCTCGTCGTCCCGGAACTCGCGGGCGAGCCAGTAGTCGCGCAGCGGCCCCGCCGAGGTGGGCAGCGCGATGAACGGCTCGTCGCGCAGGGCCGCGAACGGGATCTCCGCCAGCCCGGCGAGGGGGTGATCGTCCGGCATGGCCACGCCTCTGCCCTCAGTGGCGAGAACATGCGTGTTCAGCCCCTCGGGCACAGGCAGCCAGATGAAGGCCACGTCAGAACCGCCGTCGGTGAGGCCGCCACTGGGATCGTCCCAGCCGACCAGCCGCAGCGACACCTCCCAGCCGGGCATCGCCGCGCGGAACAGGCGCATCGCCTCCTGCTGGATCCCCCGCCCGACCGCCGTCTGCATGCCGATGACCAGGGTGCCCGTGGGCGCCGCGGCCCGCGCGGTCTCCAGCCCGGCGTTCCACCGGTCGAGCAGCTCGCGCGCGGTCGGCAGCAGCGCCTCGCCCTGCCTGGTGAGGACCACACCGGAGGGCACCCGCTCGAACAGGTCGAAGCCGAGCTGCCGTTCCAGCGCCCTGAGCTGCTTGGACAGTGCGGGCTGGGAGACGAACAGCCGCTCGGCCGCCCTGGTCACGTTCAGCTCCTCGGCCGTCGCGACGAAATAACGCAGGTCCCGCAGGTGCACGTCCATAACCATCGGTTATAGCAGAAGGTCTTGGACGCGTCGCCCGTACCGGAAGCAGGATGAACCACATGAAGACACGTGAACTTGGAAACAACCTGCGGGTCCCCGCGATCGGCTTCGGCGCGATGGTGCTGTCCCCCGGCGTGTACGGCGACATCGACGACACCCGCGCCGAGACGGCGCTCAAGGCGGCACTCGACGCCGGAGCGACCCACATCGACACCAGCGACGCCTACGGCGCGGACGGCCACAACGAGCGCCTGGTCGGCCGGGCGATCAAGGGCCGGCGCGACGAGGTGGTGGTCGCCACCAAGTTCGGCCTGGCCATCCCGGAGGGGGAGGCGAGCAGATCGCAGCCGGTGGGCTACGCGTTCGGCGAGCTGCGGGTGAACGCCGAGCCGCGGATGATCCGCCGTTACGCCGAGCGGAGCCTGCGCAACCTGGACACCGACGTGATCGACCTCTACTACTCGCACTACGTGGACCCGGGCGTGCCGATCGAGGAGACGGCCGGAGCGGTGGCCGAGCTGGTCGAGGCCGGGCTGGTCAGGCACCTCGGCCTGTCGAACGTGACCGCCGACGAACTGCGCAGGGCGCACGTCGTGCACCCGGTGGCGGCCGTGCAGAACGAGTGGTCGATGTGGCGGCCGGTCGATCCCGACCTCCTCAAGACGGCCCGCGAGCTGAACGTGGGCATCGTGGCCTGGAGCCCGCTCGGCAACGGCTTCCTCACCGGCACCGTCCAGCAGCTGGGCGAGGGCGACTTCCGGCACAACGCGCCCCGCTTCTCCGCCGACAACCTCGCGAGCAACAACGATCGCTACGCCCCGATCAGGGACCTGGCCACCCGCCTGGGCATCACCCCCGCCCAGCTGGCCCTGGCCTGGCTGCTGCACCAGTACGAGCACGTGGTGGCCATCCCGGGCAGCCGCACGCCCGCGCACATCGAGGAGAACCTGGCCGCCGCCGACCTCGTCCTGCACCGCGACACGCTGGCCCGCGTCGACGAGGCGCTCGCCGGATTCGAGGTGACCGGCGGCACCCTGCTCTGAATGTGCGACCGGCTCCTGGGTAGCGGTGGCGCCATGCGACTGACGTACACGTCTGATTTGTGGTGGAAGAACGCCGTTGTCTACTGCCTGGACGTCGAGACGTTCAAGGACGGCAACGATGACGGGGTCGGCGACTTCCGCGGGCTCACGCAGGAGATCGACTACCTGGCGGGGCTGGGGGTCACCTGCCTGTGGCTGATGCCGTTCTTCCCGACCCCCAACCGGGACGACGGCTACGACATCACCGACTTCTACGCCATCGACCCGCGGCTCGGCACGCTGGGCGACTTCGTGGAGTTCATGCGGACCGCCAAGGACCGCGGTATGCGGGTGATCGCGGACCTGGTCGTGAACCACACCTCCGACCAGCACCCCTGGTTCATCGAGTCGCGGTCGAGCAAGAAGTCGCCGCTGCGCGACTGGTACGTCTGGTCGGACAAGCCGGAGCCGGACGATCCCCAGCAGGTGGTCTTCCCCGACAAGGAGGACAGCATCTGGCAGCTCGACACCTCGACCGGCCAGTACTACCTGCACAGCTTCTACCGCCACCAGCCCGACCTGAACGTCAGCAACCCCGAGGTGCGCGACGAGATCGCCAGGATCCTGGGCTTCTGGATGGAGCTGGGGCTGTCGGGGTTCCGGGTGGACGCGGTGCCGTTCCTCATCGAGAACGTCCAGCCCCAGCTGGCCGACCCGCACGAGTTCCTGGCGGACCTGCGGGCCTTCATGACCCGGCGTGAGGGCGCCTCGGTGCTGCTCGGCGAGGTCAACCTGGCCTACAAGGACCTGCTCGGCTACTTCGGCGAGGGGCTGGGCGACCAGCTCACCATGTGCTTCGACTTCATCGGCATGCAGCGCGCGTGGCTGGCGCTGGCGCGCGGCGAGGCCGAGCCGCTCGCCGACGCGCTCAGGTCCCGGCCCCGGCCGCCCAAGGACTGCCAGTGGGCGATGTTCCTGCGCAACCATGACGAGCTGACGCTGGACAAGCTCACGGACGAGGAACGTCAGGAGGTCTTCCAGGCGTTCGGCCCCGAGAAGGACATGCAGATCTACGGCCGCGGCCTGCGCCGGCGCCTGCCGACCATGCTGGGCGGGGACATGCGCCGCATCAAGATGGCCTACAGCCTGCTGTTCTCGCTGCCGGGCACCCCTGTCATGTTCTACGGCGAAGAGATCGGCATGGGCGAGAACCTCGAGGCGGAGGGCCGCATGGCCGTACGGGTGCCGATGCAGTGGTCGCCGGACGGCGGCTTCAGCCGGGGCGCCCCCGAACGCGAGATGCCGGCCGGCGCCTACGCGCCCGCGCGGATCAACGTGGCCGACCAGAAGCGGGAGCAGGACTCGTTGCTGCGCTGGTTCCAGCTGCTCATCGAGCGCTATCGCGAGTGCCCGGAGCTGGCCTGGGGCGACTGCACGGTGCTGGAGACGGCCGATCCCGCGATCCTGGCGCACCGCTGCGACGCCGACGGCGCCACGGTGGTGGTGCTCCACAACCTCGGCGAAACCGCGCAGGACGTGGAGCTGAAGCTGGCCGGGCTGGAGTCGCACACGCTCACGGACCTCCTGGTGGACGGGACACTGGATGTCTCGGAGGAGGGCGTGGCCCGGCTGACACTGGACCCGCACGGCTGCCGCTGGCTGCGCGCCTCGCCGAAGGAGATCCCCGCCGAGGACGCCTCGGTCATGTCTCACTAGCTTTCTGGAAGATGTCCCGCTGCTGGGTGACGGTTGTGCGCGGACCGATGGAGCGGACGCGCCTCAGCCCGTGCGGACCACGCGCCCGGGCACGATACGGTTCGCGACACACCTGCGGGCCTGCCGGACATGAGCTAGGCATGAACGTCACCGACATCGAGCCGCCGGAGCGCACCCAGCGCTTCGCGCATCTCTACGAGCAGACGTATGCCGCGTTACTGCGGTTCGTCGAGCGTCGCGTCCACCCCTCCCACGCCGAGGACGTGGTCGCCGACGTGTTCCTCGTCGCCTGGCGGCGCCTGGACGACGTGCCACGGGCGGCGGACGAGGCGCGGGCCTGGCTGTTCGGCGTCGCACACCGCACTCTCCGCAACGGGCTGCGGGCCGACCAGCGGCGACAGGCGCTCACCGTCCGCATCGCCGACGACCAGCTGACCGGCGCTGCGGCGGCCGGGCTGAATCCCGAGCTGGTGGCACGCCGGCTCGACCTCGTCCAGGCGTGGCGGCGGCTCAGCCCGCTCCACCAGGAGACGCTCGCCTTGGCCGTGTGGGACGGCCTCACAGCCCCACAGGCCGCGCGGGTGCTCGGTATTTCCCCCGTCGCGTTCCGGCTTCGACTTACCCGGGCCCGGCGCGCCCTGCGCCACCACGCCGACGCGGCTCCCACCACAGAAACCCAGCCCGTGGCGACCGCCACCGTCGACTCCCGGAGCACGCGATGAACGACACCCTCGACCACGCCCTGCGCGACCTGGACCCAGCTGTCACCCCGGCCGACCTGGACACCAGCACCGACCCCAAGGCTCGGGCCCTGCTGGCCCGGGTAATGGACACCGACCCGATGGGGGCGCCCACACCGACGATCAGCCGCCCTCGCGTGCTCACTGCCCGGCGGCTCACCATGATCGGCGGAGGGGTGGCCGCCGGCATCGCGGCGGTGCTGCTGCTGCCCGGCGTGTTCGGCGGCGGCGCGGCGATGGCAGCGTGGAGCGCGACGCCGCACACGGTGAGCGGTGACCAGGCCGCCGAGGCCCAGGAGAAGTGCCTTGACCACGCCCAGGACGCCGCCAAGCGCACAACCGGGCGCGAGCTCGGTTTCCGGCCCGTGGTGACCGAAGGCCGGGGGCCATGGACGCTCGTCTACGTTAACGACGACAGCAGCCATCTGGCCGAGATCAGGTGCCTGTTCCGCGATGGCGACATCGCTGCCGTGGGTGGCACCACGCCGGGGTCCGGCGCGCAGCCGCTTCCGCCGGTTCCCGCCGGGTCGGCGCGGGCCGCCCTCGGCTCGGTCGTGAGCTCGAGTGAGGAGAGCGTGCGTATCGTGACGGGCAGGGTCGGTGCCGGCGTGGTGGGTCTGGAGCTCTCTACGGAGGCGAAAGGCAGCGTGACCGCGACCGTCACCGGCGGCTATTTCGCGGCCTGGTGGCCGGACGCGCCGACGACGGAGGAGCGCGAGAACGCCTCACGTCGGGGCGGCGTCACGGGCGTCACGACAATCCTCCAGGACGGGTCGCGGCACAGCGTCTCCATCGAGGAGCTCACCGGCCGGACGAGCGCGCAGCTGAACACACCGGCCACGGGCGGCTCCGTCAAGCTCGACTGACCTGGTTCTAACGGGCTCTTCCGGACAACAATCCGGTCCAGATCGCCCGAGTCTCATTGATCGGCCGGATAGAGGTCTCGTGTACCTCGTGCTCGCGGCCGAACTGGACGGTGCGGCGGATGTACGCCTGCCCTGCGCTCTCGCACAGCTCGTAGACCGTCGTCCGGCAGAAACAGGTCCAGGCCACTACGCGCGCCCGCGCCAGCACCGGGTACGGCGTGCGCCACTCCAGCCGCACATGATCACGCTGAACCATGGCCACGTGCGGACTCAGACACTCATCCAGCACAGTCGGGGTGGTTGTGGAGTTGTCCATGGGTCGCACCTCCAGTGTGTGGTCAAGGGCTCGCCGGACGAGTTCGAGTCGTTTCGGCGAGTCCGTTGTCGCAGCATGTTTCGCCAATCTCGCGGCCTTGTTGCGCGGCTGCCCCGCCCGGCTTCTGCCCAGGTGGGTGCACCTGTCAGGTGTGGGGATCTATGGGAATTCGGGCTTGAACTATGCGTTCATGACTCTCCGTCAGGCTCGTATCCCAGGCGCCGTTGCAAATATGATCAACGATCTGTAGTCCCCTGCCTCCCGCTATGAGGCCGCTCAAGCCCCGCGAGTCTGCCAGGCGCCGTTGCGGATATTCAGTGGGATGGCCAGGGTCCGTCACCGTCACGCGGACGCACGCTGGATCCGTATCGATGCTGAGTTGAACCCATTCCCGACCCGGGGTGAAGTGTGCATGCTTCAGGGAGTTGGTCACCAATTCGGAGACCACCAACAAGACATCCTCCAGCAGGTCACTTTTCAGCCCCAAGTCGAGGGCTGACCATATGCGCACGATTTGGCGGGCTTGATGTGGAGTGTCGGGACTGGCGCGAAGCAACGTCCGGTGTACTTGGGAGCTATGTGCATACATGGATCCACCCTGGGGTGATACAAGATCGGACATACCTGGGGCATCTGGACTTACAGTCCTACGATTTCGGTAGGCCCTCTCACAATGGCGTTCTATCCCTGTCCAGTCCTCAAAAGTAGGCGTACAGTTTCTTCCGGATTCACCGCGTGGGCGTAAGTGAGGGAGCACGGGCAGAGGGTCGAAAGGGTTGTTATGGCCGAAAATGGGCAGGATCCTGGTAGGAAGGCATGGAAGGAATTCTCCTCCCGCCTCCGTTCGTACCGGACGAAACAAGGGTTGAGCCAAGAGCGTCTAGCGGAGCGACTCACCTACAGCGAGAGCGCCGTGGGGCACGTTGAGCGCATGATGCGCAAGCCGAGCGAAGAGCTGACGCGAGAGATCGAGAAAGCTCTTGGCCTCCACGGACAGCTCCTGGAACTCCTCCCACAGATCCACAACTCTCTCGGGCCGAAGTGGTTCCAGGAGTGGCCACGTGTAGAAGCCGCCGCGCACACCATACGTACCTCGGAGCCGATGATCATTCCCGGTCTGCTCCAGACGGAAAGCTACGCAAGGCGAGTCTTCCTAGGTAAGCCAGGCGCGACAGAGGATGAAGCCGAGAAAGCGGTACAGCTTCGAATTCGACGGCAGTCTGTATTTCTCCGAAAGCCACCTCCGATGTATTCGTCCCTGGTCGATGAAAATGTTCTTCACCGACCAGTGGGCGGAAAAGAGGTGATGCGCGAGCAGCTTGCGAAAATCCTGGAGATCCTCAATCCTCCTTACGTCACGGTCAGGGTGCTACCCCTTGCGGCAGGGCTGACCACGGGCCTGCTGGGCGCGTTCGAGGTGGCTACTCTGAGGGACGGCGGACCTGACCACGCCTACATAGAGAGCGCTGAGGAAGGTCTGGTAACCAATCGCACTCAGACCGTACAAGCGCTTATTGTGCGATGGGATGCCCTGTCCAACATGGCGCATCCCGTTGACGCCAGCAGGGAGATCATACGCGAGGTGATGAGCCGCTATGAGTAACACACCAGGTCTGCCGGTAGGAGTCTGGACCAAGGCGAAAGCGTCGGGCGACAACGGCGGTAGCTGCGTCGAGGTGATGCGGCGCGCCGATGACTCGGTTCTGGTGAGGGACACCAAGGATCAAGGATCGGGGCCCGTTCTGTCGTTCACTCACGCAGAGTGGTCAGCCTTCCTGGACGGAGCCGGCAAGGGAGAGTTCGACCTCTCCTAGCTCATTCTCCGTAGAAGGGGTCCGGCTTGAGCTGGGCCCCTTTTCCCTGCCCGAGATTTCCTGCGCCGAAAGTATAGGAGGCATCTGTACACGCCATGCTGCGGAATTCACGCTCCAGTCATTGCGCTATGACTCTGCGTTGATCTTGCCGCGCCGCCGTTCGTGATCTACGCTCACTCCTGGATTTTCAGACTGTCATGATCTTCATGGAGATGGCGCCTTTGCGTTCTAGACGGTTATTACGAAGCTCAGCTCTCGCCGTCACAACGGGTGCGGCCCTCGCCGCCTCGGTCCTCAACCCTCCGCTCGTCCAAGCACAAGAAGCCGGCCCGTCGCCTGTTTCTATGGCGGCCGCGACCAAGCAGCCACCAGGCGAGATCCTGGGCGCCGCCACAGAATCCCGGCGAGTGGTCCGCCGGCAAGACGGGCAGGTGGTCATCGAAACCTGGTCCCTACCCGTGCGGCTCAAGCAGAACAACGGAGCATGGGCCTGGATCGACACGGGGCTCGTCGAGAAGGACGGCGCTCTTCGGCCGAAACTCGTAAAGGCTCCGCTCGCTTTCACGGCAGGCGGGAAGTCCGAACCGTTCGCCCAGCTGTCGACCACCGCAGGCCAATCGCTAGCCTTGTCATGGCCGACCCCGCTCCCGCGCCCTCAGGTCTCGGCGAACCGAGCGACGTACGACCTGGGCGACGGTGCCCAGCTCGTGGTCAGCGCCATGGCAACGGGATTCCGCTACGAGATCGTCCTCCAGCATCGCCCGGCGAAACCCCTGGACCTCACGCTTCCCGTACAGGTGAAGGGCGCCTCATCCGGCGAGCGGCGGGAGGAGCTCGTGGACGCCCAGGGACGAACTGCTCTGCACGCGTCAACACCCCGCCTGCACATCAAGCCGGGACGGGGCACGGCCGCGAAATCAGCCCTCGGCGCGTTCAAGAGCGAGCAGTCCGGCGACAACCTGCGGGTGGCCCTGGACGGCGCGAAGCTGGACACCGCGGCCTTCCCCGTGACGATCAGCGGCTCGGTCGCGATGCCGACGAGCGCGGACGTGGGCGTCTCCGACGAGGGCGGCACGGGAGACCCGTCTTCGCCGTTGCTGATGGCCGGCGGCATCTTCGGCATACGCAACCGCGTCCTGCTGCGCTTCGACACCATGGCTCTCACGGGTCAGCGCATCATCGACGCGAAGCTGTCGGTGGTGAACACCGATGGCCCGGGCTGCGGAGAGGTTGGAGACGGCATCCAGGTCCGGCGGACCACCAGTCGCTGGGATCCGTACAACCTCACCTGGGCCAACAAGCCGGCCACGACCACTGAGGGTGCCACGATCGTCACCCAGTCCCACGCCAGCGACTGCGGCAGACGGACACTCGACTGGCCTGTCAAGGAGATCGCCGCAGCCTGGGCTAGCGGCAGCCCCAACTATGGGCTCACACTGCAGGAGCCGAACGAGGCCAACACCTCCGACAACTTCCGCGAGCTCGCCTCCACCGAGTACGGGGACCCCGGCACAGACGTGCCGAAGCTGACGGTCGTCACCGAACCGGTCCCGTCACCTCAAGTCCTATACCTGGCGGGGCCCGATGGTGTGGAAGTGTTCACCGCGCCCGCGGACTGGAAGCTGGACACCCTCCCGGTTTCCTCTGAAAATGTGCACGCGTTGAACGGTGCTGACGACCGTGCACAGGCCAACGCCACCACCTTGGCCCCGCCGTACTTCGACCCGGCCAGCGGGCGGGTGGTCGCTCCCGCGACATTGGCGGGCAAGGACACCGCGAGCCAAGTGCTGAGCGGGATCGCGGTGGACAACGGCGACGCCGACGAGACCCTCGCGATCGGATTCGAGAGCGAGGATTCGCCGGCGGCCCGGACTTCTGCGGTGGCCGCTCCGGAAACCCCGTACTCGATCACTCCCCGGTACACCGAGGTCGCCAACAGCTACCAGGCGCTGAACGCCATCACTGACCAGGTGCTCGATCTGGACGAGACGATCCCGGCGGGAACCGCGCTGTTCGCTACGCAGACCTGGCCCCAGCGCAACCTGGTCGTGGTGCAGTCCACCGACGCATCCGCCGGGCTTCGAAAGGCGCTGGCGGACCGGTACGGCACGTACAACGTGGCCATCTGGCTGCGTTCGGAGAGTGACCGTCCGCACCTGAACGTCCAGGCGAACCCCTCCGCAGCTGAAGACTCCTTCGCAGCCGACGACACCCGGCAAAAGGACACGGGTAAGCTCAACGGCGGTTCTGTGTTCACTACCAGAAAGTCTGACAACACCACTGTTTACGGGGCGTGCACGACCGCGTTCGCCATGGGGCGCGCGTCCGACGGCCTCATGGTCAGCGCCGGGCACTGTGCTGAGGGAGATGGGAGGCTCGCGAGCGCTGGCATCGTCGAATGGACGAACTGGCGGGATGGTCAAGGAACGATCAAACTGCCGAACCAGCCGACCTACTACGGCGACGTGTCCCTGATCCAGACGCTGCTCGGCCGGGTCACGAGCCCCACCATCTTCATCGGCGACAGGAACTCATCCGTCAAGGAATGGGTGGGCGGACGGTTCTCGGTCCGCGCTCGGGAAGGCGACCAGTACTGCATCGGCGGCGCCAGTCCAGCCAAAGATCCAGATCCAGTATCCTGGGGCCAGATCTGCCGCTTCAAGGTCACCGACATCGCCTGGAAGATCGAATACACAGACCGGAAAACCGGAGAATCTGACGGCACGGTTCGGTGGGTTCAGGTCGGCAAGAAGACTGGCAGGTGCCCGGTCAGCGGTGATTCAGGCGCGCCGGTCTACACTTTCCGCCAGAGCGATGGATACGTGATAGCCAAGGGCATCTACAGTGGCGGAAAGGGCAATGAGAATGTCCAGTCCACCTGCGTGAGCTACTTCACCGACTTCCATGATGTGATGAAGGCTGTCGGTAAGGACATCTACAAGAAATGAATTCCGTTGGCCCGTCCTTCCTGTGGCGCGTTTGCTGCCTCCTGGTGTTGGCCGTCGCGATATCCATGGTGACCTCCATACGGGAGTCTCGGCCGCCTGAACCACCCTTCAACGGGTGGATCGACATGGTCGAGGTGGAAGGACGGGTCCTCATCCTGCAAGCGGTTAGCGGGACGAACTCCACGGAATGCCTCAAGGCCGATAAAACTGAAGTGGCCGAGTCCAAGACGAGTGTGCGGGTCCGTGTGGTGCTTCGCGACGTCTGCCCTCGACGTGAGCGCACGCTACTGGAGAAGTGGCGGGACGAGTTGTGGCCGCGATCGTACATCGGTACCGGCGGAGTTGTCGTTGTGCCCGTCACGCTCGACCGCCCCTTGGGACGCCGGAAGATTTTCGACGAGCAGGGGCATGAGGTCCAGGTCTGCCCGATCACGGGCTCGCAAGTGAAGACCATGCAACAGTGCCTGACGTAGGGTGCGGGTGCCGAACACTGCAGCCAAGCGCACATTTGGAGTTGGTGGCACGATTCCTGATGTGCGCCGCCCTTATTTGGGTGCCGGTAAGACCGGAGAGGACGTCCTGCAGCGTCGTCCCGGACGAGATCCCGACGTGGGTCACGATCACCGGACAGCCCACTCAGTGGGTCGTGCCCACAGGGACAGCGGACCGTTGATCCGGGAGTCAAGGGGTCGCTTGGATCGCGGGGCTGTCACGATCTCAATGTCTGAACTTGGAGGTTACAGGTAAGACGGCCCGGTCACCCGGTGCCGGAACGTCCACCAGACCCATGCCTGTGAGGCCACCAGGAACGGGATCAGCGTGAGGATGACCGGCACCAGGAACGCGCCCGAGGTCCCCGGCGCCAGCGGCAGCCGGAAGCCGGCCAGCACGCCGATCACCACAAGGGCCGTCGCGGTCAGGGCATAGGTTCGACCCTCGCCGGTGCCGCCGGATAGCACCGCAGCCCGCGCGCGCAGCACGCCCCGCAGCCGCAGCGCCGCGAACGACAGCCCGTGTGTGGCGAACAACGCGGCCACCAGCAGGGCGGGGAGCAGCGCGAGAGGCCCGTGAATGCCGAGCAGCACGTCGCTGAGCAGCGCACCCCAGCTCAGCGCCAGCCCCCAGCTACCGGCCACGACGGCGCCGTCCCAGAACCCCTGCCACCGGACGCCCGGCAGCCGCCCGCGCAGCCACAGCCCCATGTCCCGGATGACCCAGGACAGCAGCAGCGCCACGACGAGCGAGTAGTTGCCGCTCAGCAACGAGCCCTCCAGCGAGGGGAAGAGCCCGGCGAGCACCCCCGCGGTGGCCACCAGCCACACCTCGTTGCCGAGGAAGAACGGCGCGATCGCGGCGATCGCCTCGCGCCGCTCGTCCGCGCCGCGCCCCAGGTACGGCAGCACCATGCCGACGCCGATGTCGGCCCCGGCCAGCACGAGGTAGCCGAGGGCGAAGAAGGCCAGGATCAGGATCTCCATGACGGCTCCTCAGAAGGTCAGAGTGGGGGCTACGAGCGCAAGTGGCCGGTCGCCCAGCGTGACGGCGTCCGGTCCCTTGCGGGCGGTCCTGGCCAGCAGCCAGTAGTTGACCAGGATGAGCACGGCGAACACGGTGACGAACGCGGTCAGCGAGAACCTGATCTGGCCGTACGACACCGGTGACATGGCGTCGGCCGTCTTCAGCAGGCCGTACACGGCCCAGGGCTGGCGGCCCATCTCGCGGAAGATCCACCCGGCGATCATGGTCACGAACGGGACGGGGATCAGCGCGGTCAGCAGCCAGTGCCAGGGCCGGAAGCCGCGCACGACCGGCCGGAACAGCATCAGCAGGAAGCTCACCCCGGAGACGAAGAAGAGCACCGCGAAGAGCGTCAGCATGGTGATCCCGCCGGCATGCACCCAGCCCAAAGGTGGCAGGTAGTCACCCGGGCCGTACTTGGCCACCATCTCCGCCTGCGCCTCGGCCAGCCGGTGCGTGCTGCCCGACCAGGCGGCCAGCTTGGTCGGCTGCAGCGTCTGGAAGCCGATGCCGCCGAACGTCGCGGTGAACAGCGTCGCGGGCAGCGCCACGCCGATCCCGAGGCGCAGCGACTTGCGGAAGAAGTCCTGCTCGGCGGTGCGCTTGGCCAGGTGGTAGGCGCTCACTCCGGCCATCAGGAAGCCGCCGACGATCAGCGCGCCGCCGCCGATGTGGAAGAAGGCGACCAGCGCCGCCGGGTTGGCCACCAGCGCGCCGAAGTCGGTGAGTCGCAGGACACCGTCCTTGAGCTGGTAGCCCACCGGGTTCTGCAGGAAGCCGTTGGAGATCAGGATCCAGAACGCCGAGGCGTAGGCCGTCAGCGTGACGACCCAGATCAGCGCCAGGTGCGCCCACCGGTTCAGCTTGTTCCAGCCGAAGATCCACAGGCCCAGGAAGGTGGACTCGATGAAGAACGCCACGATCGTCTCGATCGCCAGCGAGGAGCCGAACACGTTCCCGGCGAACTCGGTGAGCCCGCTCCACGACAGCCCGAGCTGGAACTCCATGACCAGCCCGGTGACGATGCCCATCGCGTAGTTGATGATGTAGAGCTGGCCCCAGAACCGGGTCATCCGCAGGTGTACCGGGCTGTTGGTCAAGGTGGCCCAGGTCTGGATGACGGCCACCAGCGTCGCCAGCCCGAGGGTCAGCGCGACGAACAGGAAGTGCGCCCCCGCGGTGAGGGCGAACTGCAGGCGGGCGAGGTCTACGGTCTCCATGCTCAGAGGTTCCGGTCAAGGTCACCTCCGCCGCGTCATGCCGGGGCGTGCACCTGTCGTACACCTGTGGTGTCAACGGGCCGCCCGCCGTACATCTCAGGGAGTAAGCCAGCCCGGGGTGATCATGCCGGCCTCGTAGGCGAGCACCACGATCTGCGCCCGGTCGCGCGAGCCGAGCTTGGTCATGATGCGGCTGACGTGCGTCTTGGCCGTGGCCGGGCTGAGCACCAGCCGGGCCGCGATCTCGTCGTTGGACAGCCCGGCCGCGACCAGCGCCATGACCTCCCGCTCGCGCTCGGTGAGCGCGTTGAGCCGGGGGCCCGGCTCCGGGCGCTTGACCCGGCCGGCGAACTCGGCGATCAGCCGCCGGGTCACCGAGGGCGCGATCAGCGCGTCACCTCTGGCCACCACCCTGACCGCGTGGATCAGCTCGGCCGGCTCGGTGTCCTTGACCAGGAACCCGCTCGCGCCCGCCCGCAGCGCGCCGTAGACGTAGTCGTCGAGGTCGAACGTGGTCAGGATGATCACCTTGACGCCGTCGAGCCGCGGGTCGGTGACGATCACGCGGGTCGCCTCCAGGCCGTCCATCTCGGGCATCCGGATGTCCATCAGCACCACGTCGGGCCGCAGCTCGCGGGTCCTGGCCACGGCCTCGGCGCCGTTGGCCGCCTCGCCGACCACCTCGATGCCGTCCTCGTCGCTCAGGATGGACCGGAATCCGGCCCGTACGAGGTTCTGGTCGTCGGCGAGCAACGTGCGGATCATCGCACTCCGTTCAGTGGAAGGTCGGCGACGACCAGGAAGCCGCCGCCAGGCCGGGGACCCGCCTCCAGGGTGCCGCCCAGCGCGGTGGCGCGCTCGCGCATGCCCCGCAGACCGAACCCGCTCCCGTCGGTGTACGTCGCTCCCGGCCCATCATCCTCCACGCGGATCACGATATGTCCGGACTGGTTGGTCACGCTCAGCCGCGCCTCAGCGGTTCCCGAATGCCGGGAGACGTTCGTCAGGGCCTCCCTGATGATGCGGGTCGCGGCCAGGTCCACCTCGGTCGGCACCTCGTCCAGCGGCCCGGACAGCTCGGTCCGCACGTCCAGCCCCGAGCCGGCGACCAGCGCCTCCATCCGGGCCAGGCTGTCGGCGGGCGCGGTCGGCGCGCCCTCGTCCACCTGCCGCAGCACCCCGAGCGTGGTCCGCAGCTCGCGCAACGTCTCCTTACTGGTCTCCTTGATCGTCCTCAGCGCGGCCTCCGCGTCCTCCGGCCGCTTCTTCAGCCCGTGCAGCGCCGCCGCGGCCTGTACGTTGATCATCGAGATGTTGTGCCCGAGTACGTCGTGCAGCTCCCTGGCGATGCGCAGCCGTTCCTCGCTCGCCCGCAGCCTGGCCTCCTCCTCCTTGCTGTGCAGGGCGTCGAGCACGCGCCGCTCGGCCTCCCGCAGGTAGGCGCGGCGGTTGCGGGTCACGCCGCCACCGGCGACGGCGGCCACCACCCAACCGGCGATCATCAAGAACATGCTGTCGTCCACGTGCCGGGTCCCGCCGGTCTCGCCCAGCCCCATGGCCAGCAGCGAGGCCGCGCCCGCGGCGATGGCGGCGATCAGATGGCCCAGCTCGGCGGCGGTGTACAGGACCACGAACGACAGGACGATCACCGGCCCGTCGAGCCGGGCGAACGGGTAGTAGAACGCGACGGCCATCAGCACGATGATCAGCGCCGCCACCGGATAGCGCTGCCGTACCAGCACCCCGGCACTTGCCGCGAGCGGCAGCAGGACGTCCAGCGCGTTCGGCGCGATGTCCGGATGGAGGAAGGACGTGGCGACCGTGCCCGCCAGCACGGCGATGACCACCGCGAGCGACACGATGGTGCCGGCCGACAACGTCCGCATGCCGCCCATTCTGTACGTCCTGCCCGCCAGGTGCCCAACCGCCCCGCAAATGGGTAGAGCCGGAGCATGAGCGTAGAAGACGAGTTGCGTCAGGTCGAAGAGGACCTGACCAGGTTGCGAGCCCAGACCAAGGATCTGCGCGACCAGATCGGTGACATGGGCGCCACCGACCAGGTGGAGATCGGCGCGATGATCAGCATGGCCGACGAGCAGGAAGAGCTGATCGCGGACCTGGAACGTCGCCGCGACGACCTCCTCCGGCGTCGCGACGGCGGCTGATCAGCGTAGTGGGGCGCCCACTTCGTGCAGGTGACGCAGCGCCTGGCCGTAGGAGGCGAACAGCCCGGTCTCCAGGTAGCTGACACCCAGATCGGCGCAGTACTGCCGGACGATCGGCTGGGCCTTGCGCAGGTTCGGCGACGGCATGTTGGGGAACAGGTGGTGCTCGATCTGGTAGTTGAGTTGGCCGAGCGCCACGTCCACGAACACGCCGCCCTTGACGTTGCGCGAGGTCAGCACCTGCTTGCGGAGGTAGTCGAGCTTGTCGGCCTTGGTGAGGATCGGCATGCCCTTGTGGTTCGGCGCGAACGTGCTGCCCAGGTAGACGCCGAAGAGCCCCTGGTGCACCAGCACGAAGACCAGAGCCATGCCGATCGGCAGCACGGTGAAGACGATGCCGAAGTAGCAGGCGAAGTGCGCCAGCAGCAGCGCCCCCTCCATCCTGCGGTGCTTCGTCGTCGGCGCGAACACCGCCTTGACACTGGCGATGTGCAGGTGCCAGGCCTCCAGCGTGAGCAGGGGGAAGAACCAGAACGCCTGCCACTTGGCGATGAACCTCGGCAGGCCCCGGCTCCGGCGCACCTGATCGGTCGACCAGACGATCACGGCAGGGGAGACGTCGGGGTCCTCGTCCTCGTGGTTGGGGTTGGCGTGGTGGCGGTTGTGCTTGGTGTTCCACCAGCCCCAGCCCAGCCCGATGCCGAAGTCGCCGATGAGCAGCCCCACGACGTCACTTACCCGGCGGGTCCTGAAGACCTGCCGGTGCCCCAGGTCGTGGGCGACGAACCCGATCTGCGCGGAGGCCACGCCGAGCGCGACGGCCACCAGCAGTTGCCACCATGAGTCGCCGACCCACCAGAACAATGCCCACATACCGACGTATGCGGCCAACACCAGGGTCAGCCGCACGGCGTAGTAGACGGGACGCCGGTCAAGCAGGCCGGCGTCCTGGATTTGTCGGGCCAGTTTCGCGAAGTCACTACCACGGGTTTCGAGCGTGCCTGTATCGGCCACAGGTCTCCTCACTTAGAGGTGGAAGTTGCCCCCACCCTGCGCATTCTCCGTGATGACGGGAGATCACGGCTAGTATCCGCCGTCGCGCCTGCAAATAGTCTCGTCTAAGTCAAGCCATGGTTACGCCCATGTCGCACGCGAATCCCGTGGCAGCCGCTGACAGAGATCTGGCAGCGGTCGCGCGCATCGTGGCCGGCATGACACACGTACTCATCGTCGGCTCCGGGCCGACAGGACTGACCCTGGCCATCGAGCTCGCCCGCCGCGGCGTGGACCTGCGCATCGTCGAGAGGTCGGCCGAGCCGCCCACGGGAGTGCGCGGCAAGGGGCTGCAGCCCCGGACGCTGGAGGTCTTCGACGACCTCGGCGTCATCGACGAGATCCTCGCCACCGGGAGCGGCTACCCGGGCATCAGGAGCTACAAGGGCGAGCAGATCGTCTGGGAAGGCCGGATGGACGAGCCCAAGGAGCCGTCGCCGGGTGTCCCGTACCCGAACCTGACCATGCAACCGCAGTGGCGCACCGAGCGGATCCTGCGTGACCGGCTCGCGGAGCTGGGCCATCGGGTCGAGTTCGGCACCGAGGTGACCGGCTTCGAGCAGGACGGGCAGGGCGTGACCGCCACGCTCGGCGGCGGCGAGACCGTCCGCTGCGCCTACCTCGTCGGCGCCGACGGTGGCCGCAGCACCATCCGCAAGCGGCTCGGCGTCGGCTTCGCGGGGGAGACGTACGAGAGCGAGCGCATGCTGCTGGCCGACGTCAAGACCGGCGACCTGGACCGCGACTACTGGCACCTCTGGGGCTCCATGGAGGAGCAGGTCATGTACTTCGGCCTCTGCCCGCTGCCGAACACGGACGTCTTCCAGCTCGTCGCGCCGTACACGGGCGAGGACGACCTGCGCGCGCTCGTCACGAAGCACGCCCCGCACGTCCACCTCGACGAGATCCTGTGGCGCTCGGACTACCGGGCCAACGTCCGGATGGCCGAGCGGTTCCGGGTGGGCCGGGTGTTCCTGGCCGGGGACGCCGCGCACGTGCACTCGCCGGCCGGCGGGCAGGGGCTCAACACCGGGGTCCAGGACGCGTACAACCTGGGCTGGAAGCTCGCCGTCGGCTCGGCGGCGCTGATCGACACCTACGAGGACGAGCGGATGGCGGTGGCCGCGCACGTGCTGGGTCTCAGCACCCGGCTGCACCGGGAGCGCGACATCGAGCGCGGCGACGACACCAACCAGCTCGACCTGGCCTACCTCGGCAGCGCCCTGTCCGTGGGCGAGCGGGGCGGCGAACGCCTGGGGACGCTCTTCGACGAGCAGCGCGGCACGCACTTCCTGCTGCTCGGCGCCACCGGCCGGGAGTACGGCGACGCGATCAGGGTCCTGCCGCCGCTCGACGGGCAGGAAGGCATCATCCTGGTCCGCCCCGACGGCTACATCGGCTATCACGGGGACGAAGGCGGGCTCAGCGCGTACCTCTCGGGGTTCGGGATCGACGCCCCCTTGACCAGGGCCTCCTCATAGCGCCGCGCGCCCAGTGCCGCCCGGCAGCGCGCGGCCAGCGCGACCACGAACGGGTCGGCCGACTCGCTGATCCCGCGGAGCACCCTGGCCGCCCCCAGCAGCTCGGCGGCCGTCTGGGGCTCGCGGTGCTCGGCCACGCCTTCGAGCACGGTCGCGCGGGCGGTCCTGTCCTCGCAGATGGCCATGAGCTCCAGCGCCCTGCGCAGCGGCTCGTCCGGCTCGGCGACGCGGGCCAGCTCGACGTTCATGAACGCCCTGAACTGGGGAGGAGCATCCATGTCCATCGCCAGGGCGCTGCGCAGCAGCCGGGCGGCCTCACCCCGATCGCCGGAACGCCTGGCCAGCTCGGCCCTGGCGTGCGTCACCCGGGCGATGGTCAGCGAGTCTTCGGACCGCAGCGCTGCCTGCCAGGCCCGCTCCAGGGCGGTGGCGGCGCCGGCGTGGTCGCCCGAGCGCGTCATGAGCTGGCCGAGCCGCAGCAGGAAACTCATCGGCCCGAGCGGCGCCCCCAGCGCGGCGAGCTCCGCCGCGATCGGCTCCGGCTCCTTGGCCAGGACCAGCGCGCGGGCGAAGTCGCCGCGGTTCTCGGCGGCCAGCGACAGCCAGTAGTAGGCGGTCCACTGTCCCCAGCGGTCGCCGGTCCTGCGCAAGCCGTCGAGCGCCGGCTCCAGCAGGGACTCGGCACCGGCGACCGCCCCGTACTCGAACCGGACGATGCCCGCCACCAGCAGCGCCGTAGACCTGGTCCAGGTGTCGGGATGATCGCGCAGCCGCTCGGCGCCCGCCTCCGTCATGGCCACCACGTCGGGGGGCGGACCCAGCGCGCTGCCCATCGCCCACGAGTGCAGCGCCGCCGGATGGTCCGACTCCAGGATCGCCCGGGTCGGCTCGGCGCCCATGGCGGCCATCATGCAGAGCCCGTGGGCCAGCTCCCGCCCCTCGGGCGGGACCTCGCCGACCCGGCGCAGCACGGCGGTCGCGTGCGCGGTGATCTCGTGCCGCCGCCCGCGCATCATCCACGGCCACAGCCTGGGCAGGATGACCCGGAGCGGGTCGTCGGAGTGCCGGAGCGCCGCGTCCAGATTGCCCTGCTCGGCGTCGAGCAGCGCCAGCCACTTGACCTGCTCGCCCGTCCGCAGGTGCGGCTCGGCGGCCTCGGCCAGCTCGGCGTAGTAGCGGGCGTGGGCCTGCCTGATCTCCGGGAGGTCGCCCGTGACGTACTGCCTGATCGTCTCCAGCATCGTGTAGCGGTCACCGGAGACCGCGATCAGCGACTTGTCGACCAGCGAGGAGAGCAGCTCCAGGTCACCGCCGCAGATCCGGGCGATCGCCTTGGCCGTCGCGCCGCCGGAGAACACCGACAGCCCCCGCAGCAGCTCCCGCTCCTCCTCCGACAGCAGGTTCCAGCTCCAGTCGATGACCGCGCGGAGCGTGCGGTGCCTGGGCTCGGAGGTACGGCTGCCGCGGAAGGCCAGCCGGTCGCCGAGCTGCTCGACCAGCATGGACACCGACATCGTCCGCAGCCGGGCGGCGGCCAGCTCGATGGCCAGCGGGATGCCGTCGAGCTCGCGGCAGATCCGCGCCGCCTCGTCCGGCGCCAGCACCAGGTCGGGGCGGGCGGCGGCGGCCCGGTCGCGGAGCAGCTCCACGGCGGGCTCCTGCGGTAACGGGAGCACGGGGTGCAGGGACTCGCCGGGGATGTTCAGCGGCTCCCTGCTGGTGGCGATGATCCGCAGCCCGGCCACCTCGCCCAGCAGCCACTGCGCCACCCGCGCGGCCTCGTCGATCAGGTGCTCGCAGTTGTCCAGCACGATCACGGGTGACGTGCCGCGCAGCGCTCTGACCAGGTCGGACGTCTTGAGCACGGCTTCCAGCGCGGCCCGTACCCCGGCGGCCGGGGCCAGCTCGACCAGCCACACCCCGTCGGGCACCCGCAGCGTCGCGGCGGCCTCGACGGCCAGCCGGGTCTTCCCCGCCCCGCCCGGCCCCACGAGGGTGATCAGCCGGGCGTCCGTCAGCGTCCGGATCCGGGAGACGTCGTCGTTCCGCCCGACGAAACTGGTCAGCCGGGCGGGCAGGTTGGTCCGCGGCGCCGGTTCCTCGTCACGCAGCGCCGCGAGGTGCGCTTCGCGCAGCTCGGCTCCCGGATCGACGCCCAGTTCGTCGGCCAGCTCCGCCCTGATCCGCTCGAAGACCTCCAGCGCCTCTCCCCGCCGCCCGCTCGCCACCATGGCCCGCATCAGCAGCGCGTGGAACGGCTCGCGCAGCCGGTGCTCGGCGACCAGCTCCTCCAACTCGGCCACGAGGTCGCCACCCCCGACATCGCCGCCCACGACATCGCCACCTCCGACATCGCCGCCCACGATGCCGCCGCCCGCGGCGAGGTCGTCGGCGATCCTGGTCGCCAGCGCCGCCAACCGCAGCTCCTCCAGCCGCGCGGCCGGAGCCTCCGCGAAGGGCAGATCGACACCGGCCAGCGCCGGTCCGCGCCAGAGCGCCAGCGCCGCGTGCGCGTCGCCCGCGCGGGTCAGCCGCTCGAACGCCCACGCGTCCACCTCACCGGCCGGGACGTCGAGCAGGTAGCCGTTCGGATGGGAGGCGATCAGGCCAGGCGCCTCCCTGCGCGCCCTGGACACCAGCGACTGCAGCGCGGCCATCGGATGCTCGGGCGGCTCACCCGGCCACAGGTCGTCGATCAACCGGTCGGTCGTCACCACCCGCCCAGGGTCGAGCGCCAGCCGTACCAGCAGCGCCCGCACCCGCGCGCCGCCGACCGCGGCCCCCGCAACCTGGAGCGGCCCCAGGATCCCGATCCGCATCCACCCTCCAAGCCTCGCCCCCTACGGTACGGCGCTCACGCGAAGACCTTCGCCTTGAGCGACGGGAAGCGCTGGACCGTACGCAGGAACGTCTTGAAGCCGATCCTGGCGGCCCGGCTCTCGCCGATGAACTGCTCGGCCGCCCGGAGCGAGTCCCGCACGGCCGCGAAGCCGTACTCGCGCATCCGCTCCTCGTAGTCCGCGATGGCCTCGACCGTGTCCCGCCCGCCGGTCAGCGCCAGGCAGAGCAGGCGGGCGTCGCGTAGCGCGGTGTTGGCGCCGATGCCGCGCATCGGCGTCATGCTGTGGATGGCGTCGCCGAGCAGTGTGATGGTGGTGGCCGGCCACGGTTCGATCGGGATCGAGGTACGGATCGGCAGCAGCGAGACCGTGTCGGGGTCCGACAGGTCGATCAGCTTGCGCAGGTCGGGATGCCAGGACTCGACCATCCCCGCCACCGCCTGCTTGAGCCGGACGCCCGGCAGCACGGCGACGTCGGCGGGGAAGCGGTCCTTGGTGGCGCCCACGGCCCACAGGATGTAGCTGCCGGCGTTGTCCATCAGCGCGCCCCGCTGCTCGGTCGCCCCGATGGCGCCGACCGGCGCCACGTCGCCCAGGTCGTGCGGGGCGCAGAACAGGCCGAGGCCCTTGGGCGGGACGACGGTGTTCGGCCCCTCGACGAGCCGCCGGGAGATGAGCGCCCTGGTCTCGTCGGTGAGCGGGAACTTGCCGGCCACCGTGGTGATGCCGGTGTCGACCCGTTCGGCGTGCGGCAGATACTGCTTGCGCACCCGCGAGTTGCCGCCGTCGGCGGCGACCACGATGTCGGCCGTGTCGCTGGACCCGTCGGCGAAGAACAGCTCGACGCGCCCGTCGGGCAGCCGCTCATAGCGCTCGTACGTCTTACCGAACCGCACCACCTCCTCCAGCCCGCTCAGCAGCACCTGCCTGAGCGTGATGCGGCTCACGGAGTGGTGGTCGTCGACCGGGTCGGCCGCGGGCGGGGTCTCGATCAGCGCCAGCGTCCTGAGGCGCTCGGTGAGGAAGCCGAAGTCCTGACCACCATGCCCGGTCGTGGCGAGGAACGCCTGCCAGAGTGCCGCCGGCAGGCAGTCGTGGAGGGCGCGGGCGCCGTTGGGGTCGATGTGCACCCGGTAGCCCTGCAGCCGGTCGGCCGGGGTGCGGTCCCGCTCGTAGACGGTGACGTGCTTGCCGGCCTTGAGCAGTCCTTGGGCGAGGCAGAGGCCGCCGACCCCGCCACCGATGATCGCGATGTGCTCTGTCATGTCCACGACTATCAACCGTACGGATAATTCTGTCAACCATCCGGATGGATGATAAAGTCCGGACATGAGACGAGAGCCGGAGGAGAAGCAGCGCGACCCGGAGCGCACCAAGGCCCGCATCCTGCAGGCGGCGCTGGAGGAGTTCGCGGCCAAGGGGTTCGCGGGGGCGCGGGTCGGCGAGATCGCGGCCAGGGCCGGGGTCAACAAGCAGCTGATCTCTTACTACTTCGGCGGTAAGGAGGGGCTCTTCCGCGCGCTGAACACCCGCTGGCAGAGCGAGGAGAGCGTGTTCGCCGACCGGGGATCGTCGCTGGGCCGGCTCGTCGCGGGCTACGCGCGCGCCAACTCCAGCCGCCGCGAGTTCGGCAAGCTGATGCTCTGGCAGGGGCTCACCGACGACGGCCCGCCCGATCCCGCCCTCGCCGAAGACGTGCGGCGCGACCTGGAGCATCTGCGCGCCCGCCAGGAGGCCGGGGAGTTCCCCGCCGACCTGGACCCGGCCGCGTTGATGGTGGCGCTGTTCGGGATGGCCGCGGCCGGGATCGCCTTCCCGCAGCTCGTCCGTGCCGCCTGCGGCCTCGACCCGGGCTCACCTGAGTTCGGCGACTACTACGCCGAGCAGTTGGAGAGACTGGCCGACCACTTGCGCGACGCTCCGGCTCCGTAAGCCGTCGAACCGGATGAGGATCTCGGCCCGCCCGCCGCTGTCGAGGTTCACGGTGTCCTTCCAACCGTGGTTGAACGGCCCGGGATCGTCGTTGCCGTCCTTGCCGACGACCTGGAACGGGGCCAGGTGGATGTGGATGGGGTGCTCGACGTTCTGCGAGCGGATGATCCATCGTTCGGCGGCGCCGAGCCTGAGCAGCGCCCGTCTGGACAACATCAACGCACCCCGCGCAGGCGCTGTAGCAGCACCGCGAGCAGGCCGCAGGCCGCCCCCCAGATCAGGTTGGTGATGAGGATGGACACGCTGCCGAAGATCACGACGAGGGGGCCGCGCAGTGCCAGACCGCTGGTCGCGATGGCGACGACCCCGTACAGGAGGCCGGCGAGCACCAGCGTCAGCACGGGCCTGCGCACCTTGGTCAGCCCGACGATGAGGATCCAGGCCAGCGAGATCGCGACCGTCAGGACGATCGGCGTCGCCGGCTTTCCGAGCGCGTCCGACAGGCCCACGATGGAGAACAGCGGCCGAATGAGTGCGATGCCCGCCAGACCGACAATGAGCAGCCAGTTGAGCGAATGAAGAAGGGACTCCGGAGGTTGCTGGTTCGACGTCATGCGGTCGAACGTACGAACGCGTGGTCCCGCCGCGCATCGCCCCTCAAGCGTCATTTCGCGGCCCGTTTGTACGTCGAGAAGCGACATCTGCGCGGTCCGGCCCGACCCGCCGCGCACCAGGCCGCAGACTAGGACGGGACAGGCGAGGCATATCAGAGCAGGACGGATCGCATGTTCCAGCACGGACGACCCCAGGACGCTGACGGCGTCCCGGATTGGGTGTTCCTGACCCTCGTCGCCTGTGGACAGACGTTCGCGATCTCGCTCATCATCGCGGTCGGCGCCCCGAGCAGCGGCTACAGCGGGTGGGGCGCTTACGCCTTCGCGAGTGGGTTCGGCGTCCTGCTGCTCGCGCACCGAGCCGCCCCACTCGCGGTGCTCACGACGACCATTCTCGGCATCTTCACCTACTACGCCATGGACTATCCACCGATCGGCATGGCCGCCCCCGCCGCCGCAGCGCTCTACTTCGCCGCCGAACGCAGGAACATCCGGTGGCCACTGGGCGCGGGAGTGGTACTGCTGGCCGTGTCCGCCTTCTTCCGAGCCGTCAACGAGCACCAGCCGGGCGACGTTCTGTCCTACGACCTGCTGACCAACGCCGCACTGATCGCCTGCGCGATCGCACTCGCCTCAACCGTGCGAAGCCGCCACCAGCTGCGCGAGCAACAGGAAGTCATCATCACTCTGGAACGCGAGCGAGAACGCGACCGCCTCGAACGCGCCATGCAGGAGGAGCGCATCGGCATCGCCCGCGACCTGCACGACACGATCGGGCACGCCCTGGCTGTCGTCACCGTGCACGCCAACGTCGCCGGCGAGGCCGTCGGGCGCGACGACGCCACAGTGACCCGATCGCTGTCCAACGTGACCGACGCCACCACGCGATCTCTGCGCGAACTCCGTGCCACCGTGTCCATGCTGCACTCCCCGGCGCGGACGGGCCACGGCGATCGCGCGCCCCACACGCTGGAAGGCATCCAGACCATCATCGAGACCGCCCGGCAAGCCGGTCTCGCCACGCGCGCCGAGCTGGCCGCCGACCCGGCGCGCGTGCCACCCACGATCGCCACCGCCGCCCACCGCATCGCCCAGGAGGCCGTGACCAACGTGATCAAGCACGCCGGCGCGACCACCCTCACCGTCACGACCAGGATCGAAGACGACACGCTCTACCTGACCATCGGCGACGACGGCAAGGCGACAACCGAGCCGAGCGTGGGCGGGCGCGGCATCGCCGGGATGCGCGAGCGGGCGGCCCTCCTGGGAGGCGCACTGAGCACCAGCAGGTCGTCGACGTCCGGCACCGCCGTGAGCGCCCGGCTGCCGCTGACCCGGGAGCCCCGTACATGATCAGGATCGTCATCGCCGAGGACGAGCCGCTGCTGCGCTCGGGCCTGCGCGCGCTGGCCGAACACGACAGAGACATCGCCGTCGTGGCCCAGGCCGGCGACGGCCAGAGCGCGGTCGACTCGGTACGCGCGCACCGGCCCGACATCGTGCTCATGGACATCCGCATGCCCGTGCTCGACGGCATCACCGCCACCAGGCGCATCCTCGACGACCCCAACCTGGACAGCGTCCGGATCATCGTGCTCACCACGTTCGACGAGGACGAGAACGTCTTGGACGCGATCCGCTCGGGCGCCTCCGGATACCTCCTGAAGGACATCAAGCCGCAGGACCTGCGCGATGCCATCCGCCTCGTGGCCGGCGGCCAATCGCTGCTCGCGCCGTCGATCACCGAGAAGGTCATGCGCGCCGCCGCCTCGGCGCACCCGCGGACCAGGCCGGAGCTGGTCGAAGGCCTGTCCGGCCGCGAACGCGAGGTCCTGGCCGCGATCGGGCGCGGCCTGAACAACCAGGAGATCGCCGCCGAGCTGTTCATCAGCCCCGAGACCGCACGCACCTACGTCAGCAGGCTGCTCACCAAGCTGCCCGCCCGCGACCGCACCCAACTGGCCATCATCGCGTACCAGAGCGGCCTCGCAGGGAGCGGTTAGCCGGCCTGGTGAGCGATCTGGATCAGGTTGCCGCAGGTGTCGTCGAGCACGGCGGTGGTCACCGGCCCCATGTCCACGGGCTCCTGGGTGAAGCGCACGCCGAGGCCGCGGAGCCGCTCGTACTCGGCCTTGACGTCGTCGACGGCGAAAGAGGTGAAGGGGATGCCGTCGGTGACGAGCGCCTCCTTGAACGGATTGACCGCCGGGTGGGCGCCGGGTTCGAGCACCAGCTCGGTGCCGTCCGGGTCCTGCGGCGACACCACGGTCAGCCACCGGTGCTCGCCGAGCGGGATGTCGTGCTTCTTCACGAACCCCAGCACCTCGGTGTAGAAGCGCAGCGCCTGCTCCTGGTCGTCAACGAACACGCTCGCCAGGTGGATTCTCATGCCGGTCCCCTTCGGGCTTGGTGAGCCACCGCTCGATGATCGGTTCGAGCGGCGTGGTGTTGATGTAGTGGAACTTGTACCGGCCCTCACGCCTGGTCTCGACCAGGCCGGCAGCCTCGAGAACGTCGAGATGCTGCGAGATCGCCTGCCGCGACGAACCGAGCCCATGCTTGGTGGTCAGCCGGGCGCAGATCTCGAAGAGCGTCTGTCCGTTGCGGTCGGTCAGCTCGTCGAGGATCGTCCGGCGCGTGGAATCGGCCAGGGCCTTGAAGACGTCACCCACATGCCGCACCATAGGCAAGTGGATGCTTGCATGTCAACTGAAGGATCGGCTAATGATCGGCCTCGGCCCGATGAGGGTCAGCTCTTGGGGGCGGCGCTCTGGACGACCTCGAACGACCAGACCTGCGATCCGGAAGCGGCGGGCCCCTGGCCGTGGCCGTGCCCCTGGGCGGCCTGGGCCTGCGCGTGCCCGCGCTGGAAGGCCTGACCCTGCTGCCACGTCTGGAAGTCGTCCTCGCTGCGCCAGCGGGTGTAGACCAGGTACTGGTCGGTGCCCTCGACCGGCCTGAGCAGCTCGAACCACTCGAACCCGTCGGCCGACTCCACCATGCCCGCCCGGTTGGAGAAGCGTCGCTCCAGCTCCTCCCGCATCTCCGCCGGCACGGTCAGGACGTTGATCTTCACGACTGACAACGGAACCCCTCTCCTCCCCTCCAACGCTAGCGTCAGCGCGCGACGCCTCGCGATCTGGGTACGCGCACCGCGCGGAGGGCGCCGAACCGTCCGGCTTCTCAGCCGGCGACCGGGGAGGCGATGACGACGGTGACGTCGGCGGGGATGTCGTCGGTGCGGTAGCGGTGCGGGGCGTCTCCGGCGAAGGCCAGCATGTCGCCGGCCGCCAGGCGGCGGAGATCGTCGGCCGGACCTGCGAGGAGGCTGCCGGAGGAGACCAGGAGGTGCTCGGTCGTGCCGGGGGCGTGGGGGATGCCGTCGACGGTGGTGTTCGGTGGGAGGCGCAGTCGCCAGATCTCCAGGCTGTGGCCGCCGCTGATGCGGCGCAGCAGTTCGCGGGTGGGTTCGTCCTGGCCGGCGATCGTCGAGGCGATGTGCACGGTGCCGGGGTCGCCGTGGCGGATGAGCAGGTCGGTGAGCGGGATGGCCAGGGCGACGGCGATGGAGTCCAGGGTGTCGATGGTGGGGTTGCCCATGCCCGCCTCCAGCTGTGACAGCGTCGCCTTGCTCAGCCCGGTCCGCCGGGCCAGCTCGGCCTGGCTCATGCCGCGCTGCTGCCGGCGGCGCTGGATCTGGGCACCGGCAGCGGCGGCGGCACTGCTGGTCGGACGGCGGTCCCGGCCAGGGGCGCTCATCGCGACGACCTGTGCGCGGCGGTGTAGGAGACGCGGACGCGGCCCTTCTTCAGCTTCACGGCGGAGATCGTCACCTCTCGCAGGTCGGCGAGGCTGCGCACGTGAGTGCCGCCGCAGGGGGCGGCGTGCATGTCGCCGAGCCGTACGACGCGGTGTCCCTCGTCGTCGAGTTCGGCGGTGACCGGCAGGTCGTCGGCGATGGCCGCGGCCACGAACACGCGCAGCCGGTCGGCGGCCTTCTCCCTCTCCTCGCCATCGGCGAGCCGCGAGCCGGCCTCGGGCGGGGTGAGCTCGACGCGGGCCTGGCCGGGGAAGTGGTTGCTGCCGGCCAGCGTCCAGCCTTCGGGCCGGCCCGCCGCTTCGACGAGGTGGCCGGCGGTGTGCAGCGCGGCATGCAGCAGGCGCAGGTCGGCGTCGATGCGCGCGCGAACGACATCGCCCTCGGACAGGCCGTCCAGCCCGGCACCCTGGCTCTCGGCCGCGTGGAGCACCACGAGGCCGGTCCCGGCATGGCGTACCGGGACGACCTCGCACTCGCCCAGCCGGCCGCGGTCGGCGGGCTGGCCGCCGCCTTGCGGATGGAAGATGTTGTGCCGCACCGCGACCCACTTGCCACCGGTCTCGTCGTATCCGGTCGCGGTCACGCTGGTGTCGACGCTGGTGAGGTAGGTGTCCTCCAGGTAGAGGGCGTTCTGTGCTCCGATATGATGAACCATAGGTTCACTATATCGAACGCTTCACGGGCAGTGGACGATCATGCCCGCGTACGACAGGTTCCCGCCGAACCCGAAGAGCAGCATCGGCGCCCCCCGCCGCACCTCACCCCGCTCCAGCAGCTTCGACAGCGCCAGCGGGACGCTCGCGGCCGAGGTGTTGCCCGACTCGACCACGTCACGGGCCACGATCGCGTTGACCGCGCCGATCTTCTGCGCGATCGGCTCGATGATCCGCAGGTTCGCCTGGTGCAGCACCACGGCCGCCAGTTCCTCCGGCTGGACGCCGCCACGCTCGCACGCGCGCCGGGCGATGTCCGGCAGCCGCGTGGTGGCCCAGCGGTAGACGGTCTGGCCGTCCTGGGCGAACCGGGTGGGCGTGCCGCCGATCCGCACCGCATCGCCCAGCTCGGGGGCCGACCCCCAGACGACGGGCCCGATCTCCGGCTCCGCCGCCGCGCTCAGCACCGCGGCTCCGGCGCCGTCGCCGGTCAGTACGCACGTCGTACGGTCGCTCCAGTCGGTCACGTCCGTCATCTTGTCCACACCCACGACCAGCGCGTGCGTGGCGGCACCCGCCCTGATCGTGTGGTCGGCCATGGCCAGCGCGTGGGTGAAGCCGGAGCATGAGACGCCCAGGTCCATGACGGCCGCGTCCGGCACGCCGAGCTTGGCGGCGACGCGGGAGGCGATGTTCGGGGCTCTCTCGGTCTGAGTGCAGGTGGCCACCAGCACGAGGTCGATGTCGGACGCGTCGAGCCCGCTGCCCGCCAGCGCCTTGGCCGCCGCGTGTCCGGCCAGCTCGGTCACGCCCTCCTCCGGCCCGGCCATGCGCCTGGTACGGATGCCGACCCGCTTGGTGATCCACTCGTCGGAGGTGTCGACCATGGCGGCGAGGTCGTCGTTGGTCAGCACTTTGGCGGGCTGGTAGTGGCCGGTGGCGACCATGCGTGATCCGTTCATGGGCCGGACTATAGCAACCGACCGTTCGGACGCTAAAGTGGGCCGATGAGTCCGCGTAGATCCGTGGCGGAGGCCCTCGGCACCCGCTTCGCCATCCTCGACCGCTCGGTCGGCATCGCCTCCGTCGAGGGGCTGGAAAGGCTGACCATCGGCCGTCTCGCGACCGAGCTCGGCATGAGCAAGTCCGGTGTCCTCGGGCACTTCGGTGCGAAAGAGGCGTTGCAACTGGCGGTGCTGGAGCGGGCGGGCGAGGTGTTCCGCGCGGAGGTCTGGGAGCCCGTCGTACGGATCGAGCCTGGAATGCCACGGTTGCGGGCGCTCTGCGAGGCCTGGATCTCCTACCTGGAGCGCGGGGTCTTTCCCGGCGGCTGCTTCTTCGTCGCCGCGGCCCATGAGTTCGACGGGCGCGCGGGGGCGGTGCGGGACGCGGTGGAGGCCCGGTTCGACACCTGGCGGGCGCGGCTGCTCAAGGAGACGCGGCGGGCCGTGGCCGCCGGGGACCTGCCGGGGGGCACCGATGCCGATCAGCTGGTGTTCGAGCTGACCGGCCTGGTCATGTCGCTGAACCACGCCCTGCAACTGCACGGCGACCGCCAGGCCGTCGAATGGGCGCGCCGGGGCGTACGGGCTCGCCTCGGCATCATTTCGTGAAAGGGCACGCTCAAGACGCCGCTCGTCCCCGCTGGGTGCGGCGTCGGTAAGGGGGTCGGTCCGGTCAGCTCTCCGAGAGCTCCTCGAAGAGCGTCAGCGCCGCCTGGCGTACGTCCTGCGGTGCGAGTCCGTCGAGCGTCTGCCTGGCCTGGATGACGTCGCGCGTGGTGGCCAGCGTGATGGCCACGGACGCGGCCGCCGCGCGGTCCAGCGAGCCCGCCGGCGCGGCGTCGGCCAGCTGCTGGGCGCTCGCGGCGAGGTCGAGGTTGTCTCTCAACGGGCCTCCTCGGTGATAGCGGGTAGCGGGTCGGCCCATTGCATCACCTGGAAGGGTGTTTCATCCACTGTTAGGGCCGTTCCCGGGTCGTCGGTCGAATACGTCCCCGCCTACCCCGTCCGGCCACGTATTACGCACCCGGCACCGCAAGGCCCGATTCGTAGGCGGTGATCACCGCCTGCACCCTGTCACGCAGCCCGAGCTTGGCGAGCAGATTGCTGACGTGCGTCTTCACGGTGTGCTCGCTGACCACCATGGCCTGCGCGATCTCCGCGTTCGACAGCCCGCGTGCGATGAGCTGCAGCGTCTCGCGTTCCCTCGTGGTCAGTACGTCCAGCGCCGCACCGGGCCGGGCGGCCGGCCGGGAGGTGAACTCGGAGATCAACCTCCTGGTCACCGTCGGCGCCAGCAGCGATTCCCCCTCCGCGACCACCCGTACGGCGTTGACCAGGTCATCACGGCGCACATCCTTGAGCAGGAACCCGCTGGCGCCCGCCCGCAGCGCGTCATAGACATAGTCGTCGTGGTCGAACGTGGTGAGCATGAGCACCCGGCAGCCCGTCTCCGCGCACACGATCTTGGCGGCCTCGATGCCGTCCATCCTGGGCATGCGGATGTCGAGCAGCAGCACGTCCGCCGCGTGCTCGCGGACCGCGGCGATCGCCTGGACGCCGTCGCCCGCCTCGGCGACCACGTCGATGTCCGGCTGAGCGTCGAGGATCATCGCGAACCCGCCCCGGACCAGCTCCTGATCGTCGGCGACCACGACCCGGATGCTCGGGCGCGCGTCCGAACCACCGCCGGTCATGCCTGGGCCAGGGGGAGTCGTACCGACACCTGGAAGCCCGGCCCGTCCGTGCGGCGACCGGCCACGGCGGTGCCCCCGCAGGCGGTGGCGCGCTCCCGGATGCCGATCAGCCCGTGCCCCCCGGAAGGCAGTCCGTGCCCGTTGATCGCGCGGCCCCGGCCGTCGTCGGTGATGTCGAGCAGCAAGGTGTCGTCCTCCCAGGTGAGCCGGATGTCCGCGTGGTTCGCGCCGGCGTGCTTGACGATGTTGGTGAGTGCTTCCTGCGTGACCCGGTACGCGGCGACGGCGCAGTCGGGCGAGACGGGACGCGGCCGGCCGGTCGAGGCGAACCCCACCCGGAGCCCCGCGTGCGAGACCTGGTCCGCCAGGGCGGGCAGATCGTCGATGGTCGGCTGGGGCGCGCGCGGCGCCTCCTCGTCCTTCAGCACACCCAGCATCCGGCGGAGCTGCATCATCGCGTCCCGCCCCGCCGCGGCGATCGCGTCGAAGGCGGCCTCCGCCCGGGCCGGGTCGCTCCTGACCACCACGGGCCCCGCCTCGGCCTGGACGACCATGAGGCTTACCGCGTGGGCGAGGATGTCGTGCATGTCGCGGGCGATCCTGGCGCGCTCCTGTTCGGCGGCGCGTTCCGCTTCCACCTGTCGCTCCCTTTCCAGCCGTTCGGCCCGTTCCTCCAGCGCGGCGGCGTGGGCGCGGGAGGTGGCCGTGGCCCTGCCGATGGCGTACGCGGCGACGAACAGCACGGTCCCGCGCAGCGCGGTCTCCGACGAGCCGACCAGGAGCAGGCCACCGGCGATCGTGAAGGCGAACACGACGATCCGCTGCCAGGTGCCGGAGTAGGCGGCGAGCGTGTACACCGCGACGAGCCCCCCGTACCAGATGGGCTGGCGCGCGACGTGGTCGGCGAGATCGTAGAGGGCGCCCGTGCACAGGCAGATGATCAGTACGGGGATCGGCGCCCGTCGCCGCCAGATCAGCGGCAGTGACGCGGCGATCACCACCGCATACCCCCACCAGTCCCAGGGCACGCCGGTCCGCTCGTCGCTGGACAGCAGGGGCCAGAGCTGGGCGATCAGGATCGCCGCGGTGAGCGCGCCGTCCACCCACAGGTGAGGGAGCGCCCCGATCCTTCGCCGCACGATGTCAATAAGCGACAAGTCGGACACAGTGCCTCATCTTTCCGCACTTTTACCGGAGGTCTCTCATGCGTGAGCGGGGACGTGCCGCGCCACCGGCGTGCGGCGGCCCATCAGAGGCAGGAACGAGACGAACAGCAGGACCGCGCCCACCGGGATGAGGTCCTTGTTCACCGCCGACAGCACGATCTCGGCCAGCACCGCGACCGGCACCCAGACCTTGACCATCCGGTGCCCGGCGAGCAGGGCGGCGAAGGCGAGCTGGGCGACGTAGAACAGGATCGGGCCCGCGCTGTAGACGGCCAGCGACACGCCCGGCACCGCCTGTACCTGCTCGAACATGGGGCTCATCGCGTCATGGTCGGCCGCCAGGAAGCCGACGATGATGTCGATCGTGAACTGGGCGGCCGCGCAGCCGATCCCGACGACGCCCGCGACCAGGGCCGTGCTGGCGACCGCAGACCGCCCCAGCATGCTCCGCATTTCCCAAAATATCGGGACAAACAGTGTCAACGCGCCGAGAAACGCCAGGTGCCCGACGGTCCAGGCGACGCCGGGACCGCGGACGCCGTCGAGGCCGTCGACGATTCTGAGCACGCCGTAGGCCAGGACGAGCAGCGGGGCGGCGATGAGCGCGGTGCGATTCTTCATGGTCGGTTCTCCTCGGAGGTGCGGGATATGCCGCCAATCCTCGGATTTATCCGCTCGAAAGGGATCGCCGCGACGGGCGATCCTCAGCCTCCCTCTCAAGAGTGAGTCGGCTCGCCCCCATGGGCGACCGTACCGACAATCATGGCATGCTTGACAAATTCTATTGTCGGTGGAAGTGTCGACAGCACGGAAGGGGACATCCACCGAGGAGCCGGTCATGCCACACGAGTTCGAGGTAAGTCACGAGATCGAGCTGGACGCCTCACCCGAGGAGGTCTGGCAGGCGATCGCCGAAGGGCCGGGCATCGACTCCTGGTTCATGGGCCACAGCGAGCTGGAGCCCCGCGAGGGCGGCAGGGGCAAGCAGACCTTCGGCGGCGGCTTCACCATGGGCTCGACCATCACCACATGGGAGCCGGGCAAACGGCTCGCCTACTGCGGCGACGAGAACCCCGAAGACGGCACGTTCATGGCGTTCGAATACCTCATCGAAGGCCGCGAGGGCGGCAGCACGGTGCTCCGCTTCGTGCACAACGGCTTCCTCGGCGACAACTGGGAGTCCGAGTACGACGCGCTGAAGATCGGCGACCTCCAATACCTCAACAAGCTGGCCACCTACCTCAAGCACTTCCGCGGCCGGATCTCGACGCACAACCTCATGCTCTGGGGCCCGCAGACGTCGCACGCCCAGGCATCGGCCGCCTTCCAGGACGTGCTCGGCCTGACCGGCGGCATCACCGCGGGCGACCGGGTCACGATCACGCTCGACGGGGTCGCGCCGGAGGAGGGCGTCGTGGAGTGGGTCACCGATCCGGGCGCGTTCACCGGGGTGCGGACCGCCGACGGGCTCTACATGTTCATCCACGGTCAGGGCACGGTCGTGGTCGAGCACCATGCCTACACCGACATCGACGGGCAGGCGCTGGAGCAGGCCTGGCAGTCCTGGCTGGCGAAGACCTTCGCTCAGAGCTCCTAGCAGCCACGCGGAGGCGGATGGCCCCGCCTGGCCGTGCGGGTCAGCCGGCCGTGCGGGCGGAGTCGTCGTAGGCGGTCAGGACCGTGTCGGCATAGCGGTAGGCCCAGTCGCCCAGGGCGCGGATCGGCGTCAGCAAGTCCTTGCCCGCCTGGGTCAGCTCGTACTCCACCCGCGGCGGGGCCTCGGCATAGCGTCGGCGTTCGACCAGGCCGCAGCGTTCCATGCGACGCAGGGTCTGAGTGAGGACCTTCTGGCTGATGCTGCCGATCTCCCGGCGGAGCCGGCCGGGGCGCATGGGCCCGTCCTTCAGGGCGAACGCCACCACCGGCAGCCAGGCATGGGCGAACAGGTCCACGGCCAGACGGGCTGGGCAGTCGGCGATGAAGTCGCCGTAGGGCTCGAACGGGGAGTCGTCGTGGTGGTCCACACGCGCCAGTCTCCCGCATTCGTTCGGCACCTGGAGGTGCCTATCGGCACGCTTACCGTCTTCGCAGGAAGCTGACGTTCAGGCGAGGAAGAGGGAAAGACATGCGTATTGGCATACTCGGGGCCGGGCAGATGGCCGAGGCGCTGGGATCGGGCTGGGCGCGGGCGGGGCACGAGGTGATGGTCGGCGCACGGTCGCCGGAGAAGGCGCGCAAGCTGGCCGAGGCGATCGGGTCGGGCGCCCGTGGCGGTGATCTGCGCGCCGCCGCGGCGCACGGCGAGGCGTTGCTGCTGGCCGTACCTGCCCTGTCGGTGGGCGGGATTCTCACCGAGGTCGGCGCGGCGGACGGCGCGTTGGCCGGTCGGACGCTGATCGACTGCACCAACGCCTACGAGCCTGACGCGTTCACCAACGCGCCGAACTCGTTCCTGCTGGCCGAGGCCGCGGTGGCTGAGCGGGTGGCCGGGCTGGCCCCTGGCGCGGGGGTTGTCAAGGCGTTCAACGTGTGTGCCGCGGAGGTATGGACCTCCCACGCGGGGCGCGGGCTGGGGGTGCCGCTGTGCGGCGACGATGAGCGGGCCGTGGAGGTGGTCGCCGGTCTGGTGAGCGATCTGGGGTTCGATCCGGTACGGGCAGGTGGGCTGAGTCGGGCGCGATACCTGGAGGCCGTGAGCGTGTTCGTGGTCGGCCTGTGGTTCGCCGGGTACGACGCCCGCCAGATGTTGCCGCCCCTTCAGGAGGCGTTCGCCCATTCTGACGCCTGACCTCGGCCCGCTGCAGAGCCATCGGGCCTGGCAGTCCATGGTGGGCTACCGGGCCCGGAGGCCCGGGATCAGCTCGGGATCGGGCTGCCCGCGCAGCCTCTGTCGATCCGGCCCGTCTCGAAGTAGCGCACCACGTCGGCGGCGCACTCAGGTATCCGGGTGGTGGACACGTGCACGTCGTCGGCGACCGTGTAGACGGTGCCGCCGATGGCGCGCCGCGTCTGCAGCGTCCAGTCGTAGACGGACATGAACTCGTACAGATGCCCCGCCAGCACCAGCGACCCGCTGCCCCGCTTCAACGTGGCCTGCTGCACCGGCAGCGGCCAGCCGGAGCACATGACAGCCAGTCCCCAGCCCCGGCCGGTCGCCGGGTGGCGCTTCACGAGCTGCTGGTAGTCACGCCATGCGGGGTCGAACCTGAGCCGGCTGCTGTCCTCGTTGCACGCGACCGCCATGTTCATCGTCATGTTCAGCATTTCCGGCGCACCGGGCACCGGCGCCCCCATCGGAGCGCCGAACATCTCCTTGACGGTGGGCGGGGCGGTGGTGCCCGTCGCCGTCCGCAGTTCGGCCAGCGCCTTGCCGGCCCGCGCCCACTCGGTCGAGTTGCGCCTGGCCAGGTCGGCGACGGCCGCGCCGTCGATGGGCCGCTGCAGGTCGGTGTAGGTCTTGGGGCTCTTGTCGTACGCGCTGACCAGTTTCACCACCTCCTCGCGCACCTGCCGGGCGGTCGTACCGAGGCCGTAGGTCTCATCGCGGCGGGCCAGCCAGGCGGCCATGCGTCCGAAGTCACGCTCGGCCGCCGCCGCGGCGCCCTCGAGGTGCTCGTCAAGACGGGTCCACGGCGGCGCCACGCTGTCCAGGAAGGCCCGTCCGGTGTGTTCGGGGAACAGGCTGCGGTACACCATCCCCAGATAGGTGCCCCAGGAGAAGCCGAGCAGGTTGAGCGAGGGCTCACCCAGTGCGGTCCGCACCAGGTCCAGGTCCTTGGCCACGTTCGTGGTGGTGAGCTGGCCGAGGAAGGCGGGGTCGGAGCGTCCGCACTTCTGGCCGGCGGCGACCTGGGCATCGTAGATCTTCCTGGCCGCCTCCTTGGTCAGCGTGCCCGGCTCCTGCGGGCCTCCTGGCTCGATGGGGCAGGCGACCTTGGCGCTGTACCCCACGCCGCGCGGGTCGAAGCCGATGATGTCGTATCGCTCGTTGAGCTTGGCCATCTCCTCGTTCCTGAGCGCGGAGCGCAGGATCGGGTCCAGGTATCCGCTGTTGCCCGGCCCTCCCGGTAAGACGGCGGTGGCGCCGAGCCGGTGCGCCTTGTCCGTGGCGGTCAGCCGGGTCACCGCGATGTCGATCTTCCGCCCACCGGGGTCGCGGTGGTTCAGCGGGACGCTGACCGTCCCGCACTCCAGGCGCTTCATCAGGGTACGGAAGTCCGGCACCCGCTCCTCCGCCACGCCCAGGCTCTTGATCACCTCATCGGAGTAGGCCGGGCAGGATTTCCACTGAACCGACGGCGGGCTGGTGGCACCCGCCGCGGAAGGCTGCGTCACCAGCCCTGCCAGAACCAGCGCCAACGCCAGCGCCGTGAGTGATGTTCGGTACGTCATGCGGGACAGGTGTAACGCAGCGGCGGTTTCCTCACCGTTTCCAAAGCCGCTGGGTGCGGCTCGTTTCGAGTGAGGTGGGTCAGATCGTCATGCCCGTCGGTCGGTGAATCGGTTGAGACCCGGTCGGCCGCGCGCTGGCAGGGTCAGCTAGCCAGGAAACCGTTGCAGGGGAGACTTGTCCCCGACGAGCCACAGGTGGCCGAACGGGTCGACGAAGCCTCCTTGCCGGTGAACGCCCCATGGCGCCTGATGGTCGCGGATCTCGTCGATGCTGCCGTCCGCGCCGGCTGCCACGGCACGTTCGATGAATCCGTCAGGGTCGTCGGTGAAGACCTCGACTCGCACGGTCCTGGTGCCGGCTATGGCCGGAGCGTTCCAGCCGTTGTTCTCGGGCTCGCCCACGAAAACCGGGGCACCGGCGATGCTCAGCCCGGCGACGCCGCCAAGGTTCCACAGTTCCGTCGCGCCGAGTGCACGTTTGTACCAGTCAACAGCGGCAGGTGCGTCCTGGACCGCGAGCATGAGCGAGATATGCACATCCGGTGTCATCCCAGCCCTCCCGCCGCGCCAGTTCCTCCAGCAACGAACCCACCCTCACCACCGCCTTACACGGCTGCACCCATGGTAGAAGGTGGCACCCCAATCGACCAGTCATGACCACAAAAGCCCAGCTCAGGCTCTTACTGAGGAAGAGTCACACCCAAAGCCGTTTCCAGAGCGGTCAGGAGGCCGCTTCGATGACGCCGTGGATGGCCCGGGAGACACGCTCGGCGGCCGTGCCGGGATCGGGCCGTCCGGCGTCCAGCCACGCGATCACCCCTTCGATGGCCACCGCGAACACCAGCCGCGCCGCCCAGTCCGCCCACTGCCGGTCGGCGATCCTGGCGGCCAGATGCTCGCGGGCGATCTGGACGGACTCCCTGGAGAAGTCGTCGACGAGGTCACGGAACTCCGGCTCGCGGGCCGCGTACCGGAACAGCAGCCTGAACCCGTCGGGGTCCGCCTCGGCCGCCCGCATGAGCGCCGGGATCGTCCGGTCGGTGAAGCCCGCGTCCCCCACCCGCTGGGCGAGATGCGCGCACGCCCGGTCGAGCACCGCCCGATAGAGATCGGTCTTCGACTCGAAGTGCCGGTAGAGGATCACCCGGCTCACGCCGGCCTCGGCGGCCACGTCGTCGAGGCCGGTGGCCGTGTAGCCGCTGCCCGCGAAGGCGCGCGTCGCGGCGTCGAGGATCTGCTCCCGGCGCTCGGCTCGGGGCATCCGCCGGACGGTTTCCATGCGCGCGCTCCTCTTGTTTACTCTCCAGTCTACAAATACCGTTGTACACATGCCAGTAAACAAGCTTCCCTTCGACCAGCCCGAGCTCCTCCGGCCGGCGCCGCTGTTGCGCGCGCTCCAGGCCGAGGGGCCGGTGCATCGCGTTCACACGCAGACGGGCGACGATGCCTGGCTGGTGACGGGCTATGAGGAGGTACGCCGCCTGCTCGACGACGACCGGCTCGGCCGCTCGCACCCCCAGCCGGAGCAGGCCGCGCGCATCGGCGAGTCCGCGCTGTTCGGTGGCCCGATGGGTGAGTTCGACACCGAGCGCGAGGACCACACCAGGATGCGGTCGGTGCTCCAGCCGCACTTCACGCCGAAACGCATGCGGGCGTTCCGCCCACGCGTGGAGGAACTGACCACCCAGCTGCTCGACGAACTGGAGCGCCAGGGCTCGCCGGCCGATCTCCACCAGGCGCTGGCGCTGCCGCTGCCGATCCTGGTCATCTGCGAGCTGCTCGGCGTGCCGTACGAGGATCGCGACCAGTTCCGCGCCTGGTCGGAGGCGGCGGGCAACACCGCCGACAATGCCCGCTCGATGCGGGGACTGGCCGACCTGTACGAGTACGGCAAACGCATGGTCGCCCTCAAGCGCCACGAACCGGGCGACGACGTGATCACCCGGCTCACCGAGCTGCCCGACACGGACGACGACGAGATCGCGAGGCGGGCCATGGGCCTGCTGTTCGCCGGGCACGAGACCACGGTCGTGCAGATCGGCATGGGCGCGCTGTTCCTGCTGGCCAACTCCGGGCAATGGGAGGCCCTGCTGGCCGAGCCCGACCTGCTCACCGGGGCGATCGAAGAGATCATGCGGACGCCCATGGTGAACGGCACCGGCGGCATCCCCCGATACGCCCGCGTCGATCTGGCGGTCGGCGATGCCCTGGTCAAGGCGGGCGACCTGGTCCTGCTGCACATCGGCATGGCCAACCACGACGAGAAGGTGTTCGCGGACCCGGAGCGCTTCGACGTCACCCGGCAGGCGGCGGGTCACGTCTCGTTCGGGTACGGCGCTCGCTACTGCATCGGGGCGCCGCTCGCCCGGATCGAGCTGCAGGCGGTGTTCGCCCAGCTCATCCCGCGTTTTCCGGGGATGCGGCTGGCGGTGCCCGTCGAGGAGCTCCGGCTGCGCGCCGACTCCTTGACCTCGGGCCTCGTCTCGCTGCCCGTGAAGTGGTGACTGCGTGGGATCAGGTATCTGAGGGGATGCGTTCGAGCAGGCTCTGCATGTCGTCGGCGTGCTCCTCCTCCTTGGCGAGCAGCTCCTCGAACACGCGGCGGGTGGTGATGTCCTTGTCGCCCAGCCACTGGATGATCTCGGTATAGCTGGCCACGGCGACCCGTTCGGCGACCAGGTCTTCCTTGATCATGTCGATCAGCCCGCGGCTCTCGTCGTACTGGGAGTGGGCGCGGGAGCTCAGTGTGTCGGGGTTGAAGTCGGGTTCGCCGCCGAGCTGCACGATCCTGGACGCGAGCTTGTCGGCGTGCTCCTGCTCCTCGGCCGCGTGCTCCAGGAACTCCTGCGCCACGGACTCCGACTGCAGCCCGGAGGCGGTGTAGTGGTGCCGCTTGTAGCGGAGCACGCACACGAGCTCGGTGGCGAGGGCTTCGTTGCAGACCTGGATCACGCGCTCCAGGTCGGCACCGTAGGCGTCGGTGATCGGCCCCTTGCCGATCTCCGCCCTGGCACGCTCGCGGATGGTCTTGATGTCGGTCAGGAACTCAGCCATGGCGCCCCTATGCCCACTCACTTGGCGACGACGCCATTTCACCCGCAAAAGTGCGGTCAGGCCTCACCGTTGGCGAGCCTGGTGATGGTGTCCGCGACCCGCCGCTGCCTGGTCTCGGCCTTCTTGGCGCCCTCGACCTGCAGGACATAACGGAGTTTGCGCGAGTACGACAGCCCGTCGAAGAAGCGCTTGGCCTCGGGAGCGCCGTCGAGCGCCGCGGCCAGGTCGGCGGGCACCGCCACCTCGCGCGGCGCGGTGTCGAGCTCCAGCGCGACCTCCACCTCGTCACCGGCGGCCACACCCGCGCCCTGCCGATGCTCGGCGCTGATCGGCAGCATGTGCCGGCCGCCCATGGAGGCGACCGTGCTGCGGTACTCATACCCGTTGATCGTGACGTTGACGGCGGGCCGCTTGCTCCCGCCGAGTCCCTCGACCACGTCGGCGGGGACCTCGATGCCCGTGGCGGTCTTGCCGTTCAGTTGGACGACGGCGCGGAATCTCATCGGAAGAACCCTTCCAGAACCGGTGCCAGGGCCGTGGCCTTGACGATGTGCGTCTGGCCGTCGAGCGTGCGGTGCTCGGCGTTGGGCAGCACGCCGGCCCAGGCCCGCATGCCGTTGCGCATCCACGCCGGGCTCTTGCCGCCGTCGATCACCAGGGTCGGGATCTTGACCGAGGCCCAGGGGGCGGCGGGCAGTGGCTTGCCGCGCTCGTAGTCGGCCACGAACGCGACGTCGTAGGCGAGCGTGTGGATGATGGCCTTCATGCCGGACCAGGCGGGCATGAAGCGCATCATGAAGACGATCGCGCCGGGCAGGTTGACGCCCTCGCGCATGAAGTAACTGATCGCCTGGCCTCGGCGGCCGGTGGCCACCATCTCGTCGATCTGCTGCACATAGTCGTCCGGGATCGGCGGCCGGGTGTCGTCGACCACGAACGGCGCCTCGTAGACGGCCACCTTCGACACCGGCAGCCCGCTCTCGACGGCCGCCATGGCCAGCGCCGCGCCCGACGAGATGCCGTACAGGAAGGCGGTGCCGCCCGCCTGCTCCACCAGCGCGGCGAGGTCCTCGATCTCGCGCTCGGGGGCGAACGGCGCGGTGTCGCCGCTGGCGCCACGGCCACGGCGGTCGTAGGTGTAGACGGTGAAGCTGCGGGCCAGCTCCTTGGCCAGCGCAGGGTTCGGCCCGGCCGCGCGGTGGCAGAGCGCGCCGTCGACGAGGATGACCGCCGGACCCTGGCCGATGCGGTCATAGGCGATCTGGGTGCCGTCTTTGGAAGTGACCTTGTCCATGGTCGCAGACTCTCACCGACAATTAAATTTGTCAAGAGACGTCGCTTATGGTGAGTTGGTGACTGCCAGTCAACGCCGCCGTGACCAGCTCAAAGAGTTCCTGCGTGCCAAGCGGGAGGCCCTCACACCCACCGACGTCGGCATGCCTGCCGCGGGTCGCCGCCGCACTCCCGGACTGCGCAGGGAAGAGGTGGCCGTGCTCGCCGGTGTCGGGGTGTCCTGGTACACCTGGCTGGAGCAGGGACGCGACATCAAGGTCTCCGACGCCGTGCTGGACGCGGTCGCCCGCGCGCTGCGGCTCGACGAGGCGGAGCGCACGCACCTGTACGTGCTCGCCGGGCTCAATCCGCCGGACCCCGCGGGCCGGCCGGGCGAGCCGTTGAGCGACCAGCTCCGCGGGGTGCTGGACGCCTGGATGCCCAACCCGGCGCACGTGCTGGACCGGCACTACAGCCTGGTGGCGATGAACGACGCCGCCAGGTGGGTGTTCGGCTATGACGACGATGTCCGCAACTGCATGGTGGCCTTCTTCACCCACCCGACCTATCGCGGCAGGTTCACCGAATGGCACGAGTTCGCCCCGGACATGGTGGCCGACTTCCGCGCCGGCGCGGTCCGGTATCCCGACGATCCGGTCTTCGAGCGGATCGCCGAAGAGCTGTGCACGGCCAGTCCGGAGTTCGCCGAGCTGTGGGCGCGGCCGGATGTCCGTTCCCGCTCCCAGGGCATCAAGGCGATCACGCACCCCGAAGCCGGGGACCTCACCTTCGAGTATTCGCTGTTCCGGTTGCCGGATCGCGCGGACCTCAACGTGGTGCTCCACACGCCGCACCCCGACACCGACACCAAGGAGAAGGTGGAGAGCGTCTTGAATTCTCTGTGGTTCCCTGAAGGAATCAGGTAACTCGGACAGGCGTGGCCTGGCCTGGGCTGTTCCCGTGCTCGAGGAGCGTGAGTACGGGGGTGGCTTTGGCGTGGTGGAAGCCGGTCCGATGGTGAGAATTCCTGACATGCCCTGTCCGGTACGGCTGGCGCCGTCCCGGCTTGGGTGCATGGCCCGCCGGACGCTGTCCATCGCCGGTGGGCGGTGGGGCGGGCACCGTGCGCCGGTCGGGCACACGGCTGAAAGTCATCGAGTTGTTTCGTGCGTTGGCTGAGGTGCGGGTGGGTCGTTTTGGGGTGGGGCGGTTCTTGGCTCTGTCCCGCGCCGCCGGCCGGGGGTGCAGGTCTGCTCGGGTGCGGCGGGCGCGCCGGGCCGCCCGGGTGGGCTTGCGGGTTCGGCGGGCGCGGGCGACGTTGCCCTCCACGACGGTGGCGATGGTGCGCGCCCCGGTCGAGCGGTGGGTGCGGGTGGCGTTTTGGCCGAGTAGGCCGCGGGATAGGATCCGCTCGGCCGCTGCCCAGTCCCGGTCACAGGACAGGCCGCAGGCCGGGCACCAGGCCCACCTCCAGCCCCGCTCGTCGAGCCGGTCCGGGGCCGGGCAATGCTTGAGCGCCGACGTGCCCTCCCCGCAGCGGGGGCAGTACCTGGAGGTGCCGCGGGCCGGGACGGTGACCACGGCGATGGTGTGCTTGGCCGCCAGGTGCCGGATCGCCTCGACGATCTGCCCGCGTACCTGTCCCGACAGCCGCGCGTTCGCCTTCGCGTTGCGTCCGCGCGCTTCCAGGGTGGCCAGGTCTTCCAGGTAGATGACCGTCGCCCCGGCGGCGGCGGCCTGGTCGACCGCCCATCGCGCCGCCGACCAGGCCAGCGCCTTGTTCACATGTCGGATGCGAGCGCACAGCCGCTCATGCTCGACACCGAGAGCCTGGCAGGCCGTACTCAACGCGACGTAACGGGAATCAGCCAGCGTGATCCCCGCCAGCAGCTCTTCCATGTGCCGGTGCTTGGCGGCCAGGTGTTCACGCTCGGCCCGCAGCCGGTGCAGCTTGGCGCAGATGCCGCTCGCGTCGTAGGCGAACGGCCGCCCATCACTGATCACCCGGCCGTCGGCCAACTGCCCTGTTACGCCGGTCAGGAGGGTGTTGAGGCCCCAGTCGAAGCCGGACCCGATCACATGCCCGGTGGCGGGCGCGAAGCCGATGGGGGTCTGGAACGGCAGGTCGACGCGTACCCGGCCTTTTGCCACCCGCAAGGTGGGGGTGCGCAACGCTGCCTGCGGTGGCACGGTCGGCGGCAACGCGACCGGCAGCGCATGCCAGGCCCAGTCCTTGGCTGACGCGGGCGATTCGACCAGGGGGAGCCGCACCCGCAGGCGGGCGGTGTGGCTGCCGGTGCGTTGCAGGGTGAGCAGTTGCCGGTCGGCGGCCGCCAGTACGATCTGTGCCGCAACGTTCGGCGTCTCCTCCAGGTCGGTCAGATCGGCCGGGAACACCTCTTGCTCGTCGAGGTAGGTGCGGATCTGCCGGGTCCGGTTGCGGATGTCCGCCGCGCTCACCCCGTCCGGCAGCAGCGCGCGCAACGCATCCCACTCGGCGCCGGTACGCGCACCCGCATTCTCCGGCCACGTCGCCACGATCGCTGCCACCAGGCGGCGCCGGTGCAACGCCAGCCGCAACAGGCGAGCGGCCTGCTCCTGCGCGCACCGCATCACCCGATCACACACGTGCACGCCCGCGGCCGGACCCACGCCCCAGCCCAGCCGCCGAACAGCCATCCAGCCCTTCGACGGCAATACCCGCCCGTCCAGCCCCACCCCGGACTCCAGCGCGTCCAGATCGGCCGCATTCCACCGGGCCGCGATCAGGCGGGCGGTCAGGTCGCCTGCCAGGCCGGCCAGCCACGCCACCCGCACCACCAGCAGACCCTGCGAAACGACCTCGCCACTCGCCTCCACCACCGCCGCATAAGCGGTGCAAGAGGCGGTCGCGGTGAGTTCACTCATACACCGCTCCCGTCTCGGGAGCGGGCCGAAGATGGCGAACCGCCCTCAGATCGGCCGCCACCTGGGCACCGCTCGACGGCCGGTAACCACATGCGGGCACGAGGGTGCCGACCGGGCGGCGGTCGTGGCAACAGGTGCACCACACGGTCAGCGCGTCGTGATCGGCGGGGAGCCGGTACGCCCGCATGCCTGCACCCCGCCCCTCCGGAACGCAATCTCACGATCGGTAGCCGAAACATTACCACTGGTTGACCCTGGCGGGTAGAACATATGAACGACAACATTCTGACCTGCCTGCTTGGCCAAAACCAGCCGCACCCCCCATGTCGCGGACGTGCAGACCCAGCGGCGCCGCAGGCAACCGGTTCGGCGAGCGTCTCGCCGAACCATGACCGGCCCTGCCAGATGATCCTGCTCGGCCCGGCCGACACCGCCGACCAAGAGGAAAACTATGAGGATCATGGCGGATATTCAGGCCTTCGTAGCGAAAATAAGCAGCAGTTCATACCCTGGTGGTGGCACACCCAGGTTGAGCTGACACTGCCTTGCCGATGGCCGTCGGAGCACGATGGACGGCATGAAGGCAATCACGATTCCCGAATTCGGCAGCGCTGACGTCCTCCGCCTCGACGAGGTCGAGATCCCCGAGCCCGGGCCGGGGCAGGTCTCCATCGACGTGGCCTACGCGGGCGCCAACTTCGCCGAGATCCTCTACCGGCAGGGCGTGGTGGACGTGCCTTTGCCGTTCGTGCCCGGCATCGAGGTGTCCGGCCGTGTCCGGGCGCTCGGCCCCGGCGTCGAGGGACTGCGCGTGGGCCAGCCGGTCGCCGCGCTGACGATCGTCGACAGCGGTGGCTACGCCGAGGTGGTGACGACCTCCGCCGACCTGGTGGCCCCGCTGGACGGCTACGACCTCGGGCTGGGCATCGCGGCGGCGCTGCCGTCCAACAGCACCACCGCGTTGCTCGTGCTCGACCGGGTGGCTCGCATCGAACCGGGGGAGAGCGTGCTCGTGCACGCCGCCGCCGGAGGCGTGGGCAGCCAGCTCGGCCAGGCCGCCCGGTTGCTGGGCGCGGGCCGGGTGGTGGGCACCGTGGGCAGCGCCGCCAAGATCGAGAAGGCCGAGGCGTTCGGCTACGACGAGGTCGTCCTGCGCGACCAGGTGGCCGAGGCCGGCCGGTTCGACGTCGTGGTGGACATGGTCGGCGGTACGACCCGCCGGACCAGCCTGGACCTGCTCGCGCCGATGGGCCGGATGGTGGTGATGGGCAACGCCTCCGGCGCCGAGGACGTCGGGATCTCGGCCAACGAGGTGTGGTTCACCAACAAGACGGTCTCCGGGTTCAACCTGGCCGCCTTCTCCGCCGCCTTCCCCGCGGAGGCGGGCCGGGCGCTGCACCGGGCGGTGGCCGCGGCCGCGAGCGGGGAGCTGCGGGTGCAGGTGGAGTCGCTGCGGCTGGAGCAGGCCGCGGAGGCGCACCGCCGCATCGAGTCCGGCCGTACGACGGGCAAACTCGTGCTCGAAGTCGAACGCGTGTGAGCGCCCGAATAATTGATCGACCACCTAGCGGATGGTGGTGGTGAACGCGGCCGCGTTCACCACCACCAGGGAAACGTCAGGCGTCCAGGAGAGGGTTCAGCAGAGCGCCCCCTTGTAGTAGGCGTAATGAGCCAGGGAGTGCAGCACGTTCTGGCCGGGACCCGCGCACAGGTCGTAGTCTTCGGATGCGGCCACCAGCACCCGTACCCAGACGCGGGTGTTCGCGTCGCAGTGCACGTAGTACGGCGAATGCCCCCCGAGCCCGGTCGTGCCAGGCACGAAGCCGCAGTAGTTGTCCGCATGAGCGGGTGAGGCCGTCACCGTGGAGGTCGCGATCGTGGCCAGGAGGACGGAGGCGGCGACGGTCGCCGTTACCAGCTTGCCGAGCATGTGATTCTCCTTGTCATGGCCAGCGGATGTCGCCGGGCTTGTCGCAGGTCTGGCCGGCGTACCAGGCGTTCTTGACGATGAAGACGTGGCCGATGTCGGTGCGTCCGGGAGGGACGCATAGATCCGGCTCGTTCGTCTGGGTAGTGAAGTTGATGTGGATCCACACGTTCGTGCGGCTGTCGCAGTGGTAGTAGACGGTGCGAACTCCCTCCACTTTGAAGCCGCAGCCGTCAGCATGTGCCTGTGTGAGAGGAAGAGCCACCGGAAGAGCAGTCAGCGTGCCGGCGATGGCGATGCCGGCGGCTGCGCGTCGTACGTGTGATGTCAGGCGTTTCATGGATATGAGTTCCTCCTTGGTCTTGAACCGCAGCGGCTATTTCGCCAGGTCGCCGCGGTGCTAGTCAGCAAAGCCCGTGGTCTGGGTGTCCAACAGGGGTGCGGACGGAGTCGGACGGACTCGGACGGAGTCGCTCCATCGATGACCAGACCTGGACGGCGGGTTGCCTCACACAGACGTGATCACGAGCGGCTGTTCTTACCTGGGCGCTCAGGACGGCGGATCGTCGAAGTGCAGGCTCTCCGGGGGATGACCGCTCACCGACCGGATGAGATCGGAGGACACCTCGCGTACCTTCCGGTTCTGCTCATGGGAGATCTGGCGCAGCAGGTCGAAGGCGTCGTGGGCGGTCCAGTGGTGTTCGCCCATGATGATGCCGAGCGCCTGGTCGATGATCGCGCGGGTGCCGAGGGCCTCGCGGAGCTGCGTGGCCAGCTCGATCTGGCGGGCCGAGCGCAGGGCCGCGTCGAGGAGGAGCCCGATGTGCTCGGCGGTCAGGCGGGCGGCCCGCCTGGCCTCCTGGACGAGGGCGCCGGGTCGGCGGAAGTAGAGGTTCAGCGCGCCCAGCCATACGCCTTCGACCCGCAACGGCTGGGAATGTACGCTCCTGACCCCGTGAGCGAGCATCCGCGCCGGATATCCGCTCCACCGCGTTTCGGTGGCGAGATCGGTGGCGGCGACGGGATCCCCGGTCGCCATGGCGTCGAGGCAGGGGCCTTGGCCGCCGCTGTACTGGATCTCGTCGAACACCCTGACGTGGGCCGCGGAAGAGGCGACGGTCTCTACGCGCCCGTTCTGGCGCAGGGTCACGCCCGTCATGGGCCGGCCCGGCATGGCGGCGGCGATGTCGGCGATGTGACGGAGCGCCATGCCGAGGTCCTCGGCGCCGTCCATGACGGCGGACAACTCATGAAGCGTTGCGGTGTCCATCGGGGAGTCTGCCATCTCGCCCGTGAACTGCCCTGGGCCGGTGCCGCCTAACGTCTGAGGCGACCCTGTTCGTAGGGTGGTTCCATGAGCATCGCCGATGATCCAGACCGCGCACCCGCCCGCTCTCACCTGTACGCCATGGGCATGTCGGAGGAGGAGATGCGCCGTCCGATGATCGGCATCGCCTCCACCTGGACCGGCACGATGCCCTGCAACCTCACCCACCGCGAACTGGCCGCCCACGTCGCCACCGGCGTACGCAGGGCGGGTGGCACGCCGATGGAGTTCAACACGATCGCCGTCTCCGACAACCTCACCATGCACACCCCCGGCATGCGCGCCTCCCTGGTGAGCCGTGAGATCATCGCCGACTCGATCGAGCTGATGGGGCGGGCGCACGGGTTCGACGCCCTGGTGTGCGTGGTCGGGTGCGACAAGACCGTACCGGCGGCGATCATGGCGCTGGCGCGCCTGGACGTACCCGCCGTCGTCCTCTACAGCGGCAGCATGATGCCCGGCCGCTGGCGCGACCGGGACGTCACCATCCAGGACATGTGGGAGGCGCTCGGCGAGCGCGCGGTCGGCCGGCTCGACCAGGCCGACGTCGACGACCTGGCCAAGCACGCCTGTCCGGGCCCCGGCACCTGCGCCGCCCAGTACACCGCCAACACCATGGCCAGCGTCACCGACTTCCTCGGCCTGGCCCCGTTCGGCATCGGGGACATCCCGGCGGTCGCCGACACCAAGAACGCCGCCGCCGAGCGCGTCGGTGAGATCGTCATGGACGCGCTCGCCCGCGATGCCCGACCCTCGCGGGTCCTCACCGAGGACGCCCTGCACAACGCCATCGTCTCGGTGGCGGCCATGGGCGGCTCGACGAACGCCGTACTGCACCTGCTCGCCATCGCCCGCGAGGCCGGGCTGCCGCTGCGTATCGACGAGATCGGCGCCATCTGCCGGCAGGTCCCGATCATCACCCGGCTCATGCCCAGCGGCCGGCACACCGCCGCCGACCTGTGGCGCGCCGGCGGCACGGCGCTGGTGGCGCGGCGGCTGCTGGAGGCGGGCCTGCTGCGCCCGGACGCCGTGCTCGTCGACGGCCGTACCTACGCCGACGTCGCCGCGGCGGCGGAGGAGGCGCCAGGACAGCAGGTGGTGGCGACCGTGGAACACCCGGCCAAGGCGCGCGGGGCGCTGGCGATCCTGCGTGGCTCGCTCGCTCCCGACGGGTGCGTGCTGAAGCTCAGCGGCAAGGAGGATTTCCGGCGTGAGGGGCCGGCCAGGGTGTTCGACGGCGAGGACGCCTGTTTCGCGGCGATCCAGGAGGGGCGGATCCGGCCGGGCGATGTGATCATCGTGCGGTACGAGGGTCCGGCCGGTGGGCCCGGGATGCGGGAGATGCTGTCGATCACTGGGGCGCTGGTGGGGCAGGGGCTGGGCGACTCGGTGGCGCTGGTCACCGACGGGCGGTTCAGCGGGGTCTCGCACGGGATGGTCATCGGGCATGTCGCGCCCGAGGCGTACGTGGGCGGGCCGCTGGCGCTGGTGCATGACGGTGATGTGGTCGTCATCGACAGCGCGGCGGGGACGCTCGATCTGAGCGTGCCGGAGGAGGAGCTGGGTCGGCGGCGGGACACCTGGGTGCGGCCGGAGCGGCCGGTCGAGCGGGGGGTGCTGGCCAAGTACGCGGCGACCGTGAAGTCCGCCTCGGACGGGGCGGTGACGGTTTGACCGGTGCCGGAGCACCTGGCTGGCTAACCTGAGACGACCATGACACGGACCTTCTTCGAACCGGACGAGACCGAGGAGTACGAGGCGGCCGCGGATCTGCTGACCCGCCGCTGCCTCGCCTGGGCCGGCGAACGCGATCTGCCGGCGGACAGCGTGGTGCTGGCGGCGGCTCTCGAATCGCGTCACCGCAGCCGCGACGGCCGCCTGGCCCATTGGGATCGGGAACAGGTGCGGCGCTTCCTGCTGGTTTGGACGCCTCACTACGTCGTCGCTCCCCGGGACGTGCTCGACGCCGCGCCGGAGAGCCTGCGGACACTCCTGCGCTACCTCGACGCGTCAGGTCTGTGGGACCCGCGCGGCGCCCCGGTGGCGGAGCTGTCGGACGCCGTGACCGCGGCCGAGTACGCCGCCGCGCTGGACGATCCGCTCCGGCAGAGCGTCGCGAAGTTCTGGGCGCGGATCGCGCTCGACAGAGGTGTCGACTTCGACGATCGCCGGGCGCTGGAGAAGTTCCAGCGGGACATCGATGCCGGGCGGGTGCCATACGACGCGGAGGTCCTCGACCAGCTCATGATGGCCCGGCTCACCGAGCCGGAGCTGGACGAGGAGCGGGCGTACGCCCAGCCGCCCATCGCCCTGCCGCCTGCGGCGGAGCTCGCCGAGGCGGCGGCTCAGAGCGTGCTCGTACGACAGCTCGCCGCCGTGGCGGAGTGGGCCGGTGCGGAAGGGCGGCCGCTCACCGCCGAGGGGCTTCCCCGGCGCCCCGACGCCCGCGAACTGGCGGCGCTGCTGGAAACCGGGGAAGACGACCTGCGCGTCGCCGAGATGCGCCAGGTGAACCGCATGCTCACCTGGGCGAAGAAGGCACGCCTGATCCGTACGAGCAAGGGACAGGTGTTCCGGGGGGCCAAGGCCGCGCCGATCCTGCGCGATCCGGAAGCCCTGTGGAGCCGTGCGTTCGAGGTGTTCTTCGAGCTGGGCGGCACGATCGGGGCGCCGCCCACGTCCTGGTACTCCGCCTCCGTGCTCGTCAGCGCCTTCGACGAGATCCTGCCGGACGTGCTGAACTCGATGTACGGCCTGCCGAGTCCCGTCCCCGTGGTCCGTCTTCAGGAGTCGGTGTGGCTGGCCTGCAAGGAGCACTTCCAGTTCGATGACTGGGGGCTCCGAGAGCAGGGGTGGCGGCTGCAGGTCGATCAGGACCTGCTGGCGGCGCTCGAGGCGCTGGCCGTGCTCGGTGCCGTCGAGCTGAGCCATGGCGCGGCCGACGAGCTGTACTCCAGCGACCTCGATGACGAAGAGCAGCCCTTGGGTCCGGCGGCGGCCGAGCGGCTCCGTGCCCGCCTGCGCGATCCCGACCTCCTGCTGGCTCGGCTGACACCGCTGGGCTTGCGGGCCACCCGGGAACGCATGCTCGCCGAAGGCCGTGACGCCCCGCTGATCGGCGAACTGGCCACCGCGCCGCCCGCCGAACTGCTGGGCCTGCTCGCCCAGCACTACCCGCCGGAGGCGGCCGCCGTCGAGCTGGCCGGGTGGCTGGCGGTGCCGGGCCAGGACGTCGAGCGGCTGCTGCGGGCCGTACGGGACTGCCCGTTCCGTACGCGGGCGACGGCCATGCTCGGCACCATGACGGAAGCTCTGCCCGACGGCCTGTCGATCATCCGTGGCCTGCGTGACGACCCGGTCCTGGGCCCCATCGCCCTGAGCGCGCTCCTCGACGGGGAAGACATCCAGCCCGAGTCCCTCAGCGACCGGGAGCGACTGCTGCTCCTGGCGGAGGAGTTGCTCGTCCTCCTTGAGCTCGGGGGACCGGAGGCAGTCCTTGACGAGGTCACCGAGGCAGCGGGGAAGGACACGAGGGAGGTGATCGAGGCGGCGCTGAGCTCTGGGCATCCTGATGTCGCCGGGCTGGAGGAGCTGGGCGCGCTCCTGCCACGGTTGACCCGAGCCCACCATCCGCTGCGCCTCGTGGCCGGCAACGCGCCGGGGTCACGCGGCCGGCGTGGCGGCCACGGCAAGAAGCGTAGACACTGACCGCGTCCAGGACACATCGGATTGGTGAGGCCGACCGACGCGGGCCCGGTACGACTTCGCTAGGTCTTGCCGTCGCGTGGATGATCATTTAGCTACGATTGGCGGTCATGCCCCCATCAGCCGAACGCGCCAGGCTCGACGCGCTCGTCGGAGAAGCCACCGTCGACGCCTATGACGAGGACGAACAGCTCACCGCCTTCCAATCGGTCATCGAAGAGCACCTGGCCGTGCCGTTCCAGACGCAGATCCTGGGCATGGAGGTGACCGTGCTGAAGGTCGACTGGCGTCCCGGGTCGGGGATCGTGGCGATCTGCGAGCGGGGAAAGGAACGGCAGGCGATCGGCATCCTCGACCTGCCGCTCCCTGACCCGTGTCCTGCCGGAGCTCAGCGTTGGGCTGCGTGAGTCGGTGAGCGAGTACCAGTACTACGAGTTCCTCGCGATCGATCGGCCGCTGGATGAGCAGCAACAGGCCCAGGTATGTGCGCTGTCCACCCGGGCCCACATCACCGCCTCCAGCTTCACCAACGAATACCACTGGGGCGATTTCCGCGGCGACCCCGTCCAGCTCATGGAGCATTTCTACGACGCCCACCTGTACCTGGCCAACTGGGGCACCCACCGCGTCATGCTCCGCCTGCCGAAGAGCCTCCTGAGCCCGAAGATCGCCGAACAGTACTGCGTCGACGAGCAGGTCACCGCCTGGACCTCCGGCAAAAACCTCATCCTGGACCTGACCAGCGAAGCCGAGGAGGAGTTCTGGGAGGAGGACGTCGAACGCTCGTTGTCAGCGATCATCGGGGTTCGCGCCGAACTCGCCGCCGGAGACCTGCGGCCGCTCTATCTGGCCTGGCTGTCGGCGTACGGAGCCTGGGAACGGGACGAGGACGCCTTCGAATACGACGAAGAAGACGAACTCGAACCGCCTGTCCCGCCTGGGCTCGGCTCCCTCACGGCGTCCCAGCGGGCCCTGGCCGACTTCCTGCGTCTGGATGCGGACCTGCTGGCGGTGGCCGCCGAAGCGAGTTCGTCGCCGCCCGCTGCACACGATGATCCCGCCGCGCTGGCGGCCTGGATCGCAGCCCTCCCGGCGGCCGAGAAGGACGCGCTGCTCTTGCGCGTGGCCCAAGACCAGGCGGCCCAGGTACGAATGGAACTACGGCGCGGCTTCCGCGGGCCGGTGCCGCCGGTGGAAGGCCCCCGTCGTACGGTCGCCGCTCTGCTGGACGCTGCTGCCGTACGACGCCAGGAACGCGAACGTTCGGCCGCCGCCAAGCGCGCCGAAGAGGAGGCTCGTCGCGAGCGGGAGCGCGCCCTGGCCTGCGAGCGGCGCCTGGATGAGCTGGCCCGGGATGAGGAGACGGCCTGGGCGCGGGCGGAGGCACTGATCGCCACCAAGCGGGCCGTCGAGTACGACCAGGCGGTCGAACTGCTCAAGGACCTCGAAACGGTGGCTCGTCGTGTTGATGGCATGGCCGCGTTCTCTGAGCGGTTCACCCGCCTGCGCACTCAGCACCTGCGCAAGCCCAGCCTGATCGAGCGGTTCGACCGCGCCGGGCTCATCCACATCAGGACCCTGTGATGCTGAGCAGCGAAAACCACTCATTGAGAACGCGAACCTTTCCAGGAGCTGACGGTATGACGGCGAGATAGGTGCTCGCGCTATTGAGCGCGGCCCGCTTCTTGAAGGTCTCGCCGTGGCTCAGAGCGGCGGTCTGGCGACCAGGGAAGCTTGCCGTATACGTGCTTCCTTGGTGAGCGACGAAGCTGTTTCTCGTCAGGAATCCGTACCAGATGAGGGCCCCGCCCGCAGAGGTCTTGAGCGCGAAGATCTCCGGCGCGAGTCTCGGCTGGTAGCGCACATTCCACTGGCCGCCCAGCCCTTTCCGCTGATCCTGTACGGTCTTGACGAGCTCGGTGGTGAAGCTGCCCGGAGCGATCGTCTGCCGGGCACGCGGGTCGGCGCCCGCAGTGGCGAAGAGGCGCGCATGCGACTGGGCAGCCTGCCGGGGGGAGATCGTGAGAGTCCCGCGTTCGTCCACCGGCAGCGCAGTGGCGAGTCCGTCGCGATCCTTGGCGATGGCGGGCACCTTCATCTTCGGGTCCGTGACGGAGGACGCCACCACGCGCCACCCTTGGGTCGTCTTCTGGAAGATAAGCTGCCTCCAGGATTTCCCTCCTTTCAGCGCGAATTCGGCCAGGAACCACGGCGGATTGGCGCCGCTCCTGGGAATGGTGAACCGGGTCTTGTTCATCTCCATCGGATTAGTGCTGCGGTTGCCGATCATCGCGTTCACTTGCTCGTCGGCCTTGGTCTGCCGCAGGGAAAGTCCGGCCTCCGCGGCCTCCCACCCCTTGCCCTGCAGTACGGCCTGCCCGGCCAGCTTCTCGTAGCGGTCGAGAACGCGCTTGGCCTCCCCCGGGGTGACCACTCCTTGCTGGACCGGAGCCGTGCGCGCCTGGTCGGCGAATGGGGATTTCTGAGCGGAGCCACCCCCGCAGGCGGCGACACCGAAAAGGACAAGAGCGGCAAGAACGGGAGCTGAATGGCGAATGTTCATCGCTGTCTCCGGATGTCGATTGCCACGAAGTACGTAGCGCCGATCGACCCAGGTTCAGACAATTGCCAGACATTCTCGTTATAGATCGACGAGTTTTAATGCGGCTGAGAAACCGGTCCCGTTGACGTCACCTTCACAACACTGCGCCGGGTGCTCGTCATGCAGTGGTAACTGCTCGTCCATAGCCGGGCCGGTCGGAATGGTCGACGCCGTGCCCCGCCCAGCTGTACAGATGCAGGCTGATCCCGTCGGGGTCGTCGAAGACCAGGAGCCAGCCGACTGTTGCCTCGATCACCGGTGAGTGGGCGACGCCGAGGGTGTCGAGGTGGGCCGCCCAGGCATGGACGTCGGCGAGGTCGTCAACGGCGAAGCTGACCGGGTCGAACCCGACGCATCCCTGTGCGGCGTCTCGGTTGACGCGCAGCGCGAGTTGGGTGTCGCCGAGACCGGGCACGGTGCCGGCGACACCGAGCACCGTGCCGTCGGCCTCTGGGAACTCCGTGGTCACGGCGAATCCGAAGACCTGCCCGTACCACTGCACGGACCGAGTGAGGTCGGAAACCGGGATCTTCACGTGATGGATGCCGGACAGGATCGGGTTAGTCATCGGAACCCCCATATTGGGCGCAGTTCGACTGCGGCTAATATGTGTAGGATGAAGGGCATGGCCGGCGACGTCAAGAGGGCATACCGATCCGAGGCGCGCGCCGCGTCGGCAGCGGCCACCCGGTCGCGCATCCGCGACGCCGCCGCACGGCTGTTCGTCGAGCGCGGGTACGTCGCCACCACGATGCGGGGGGTCGCCTCCGCGGCGGGTGTCGGCGAACGAACGCTCTACGATGCGTTCCCGACCAAGGCGGAGCTGTTCACCCATACGCTGAGCGTGGCCACGGTCGGCGACGAGGAGCCGGTCCGGGTCTTCGACCGTCCCGAAATGACCACCGCTCGCCACCAGATCGACCCGCGGGCGGCGATCGCGCAAGTGATCGCCTACAGTACCGATCTACTCGAACGTGCCGGCGACCTGATCATGGTCAGCGTCGAAGCGGCCGGCGCGGACCCCGACATGCGCGCCGCCGCCGACGCCGGGGCTGATGCCACCCACCGGGTGCATCTCGCCCTCACGACGGCGCTGCACCAGCGTGGCGCACTCCGCGACGGCCTCGATCCCACCACCGCGGCCGACACCCTCTACGCGCTCGCCTCACCCCACATGCACCAGCTACTGCGCCGGCACCGCGGCTGGCCGGTCGAGCAATACGCCGCCTGGCTCGAAAACGCCGCCACCCGCGAACTGCTCGGCTGAACCAGCGGCGTCGAGGGCCGCGGTGATCTTGCGGGCCATCTCGGCCAGGGTGGGGCTGGGCCGGCCCTGGGTGGCTGCTTCGATGGCGATGATGACGGTCCTGCGGAAGTTGTCGGCCTCGGCCGGATCTTGCTTGTTCAGCAGGCTCATGGCCGCGGTCAGGGCCGGCAGTACGTGGTCGGCCAGCTCGGCCACCGACTTGCCGTACAGGTTGATGTCCTTGCTCTTCGCGGCGAGTACGTGCCCGACCAGGCCGGTCGCCGAGGTCAGGGCGATGGAGCCGTTGGTGGCGGCCTTGTGCGGTGAGCCGGCGGCATCGGCGGCGGACATCAGTGAGACGGCGCCGTAGGCGGCGGTGCGCAGGGTGCTCTTGTCCTGGTCGGTAAGGGTGATGGACATGGTGGTGTACTCCTTCGAAGCTGAAACCGGGTCAGTTGTCGATCGCCTGGTAGAGCGTGGTCCAGAAGTCGTGGATGAGCCGAGCCGGATCCGGGACCGACAGCCCGACCTGGGTGAGCAGGACGCCGGTGAGCTGGTTGTGCGGGTCGGCGTACACCGTGGTGCCGGTTCCGCCGTCCCAGCCGAACTGGCCGATGGGTGCGTAGTCGCCACGGTAGGTACGCACCGCCATCCCGATGCCCCAGCCGCCCTGCTGCCCTTGGCCGAAGCCCACATGGACGCTGTTGCGGGCCATGGCGGTGCGGGCGGCGTTCTGCTCGGGGGTGAGGCGGTTGGTGGTCATCAGCTCGACGGCCGGCCGGGACAGGATCCGCCGGCCTTCGTGCATCCCGCCGTTCAGCAGCATGTGGAAGTAGGCGTGGTAGTCGTCGACGGTCGAGGCCACGTCATTGGCGGCCGACTGGAACTCCCGAGGCTGGCTGTAGAGTCCCCCCTTGGCCTCGTCCCATACGGTGAACTCGCCTGTCTGCGGATCGGGGGCGTAGCAGGGCGGCAGCCGGTCGATCTTGTCGGCGGGTACGTGGAGCGCGGTGTCCTTCATCCCCAGCGGATCGAGGACGCGTTCGCGCAGGAACTCCTCGAACGGCCGGCCGGTGACCCTGGAGACGAGCACGCCCAGCACATCGATGCTGATGTGGTACTGCCAGTGCTCGCCAGGCTGGTGCATCAGCGGGAGTGTGCCGAGGCGGCGCATCCACTCGTCCGGTCCGGGCACCGGGGCTCCATGGCCGGTGAGCTCCAGCTCGAAAACCTTGCCCATGATCGGAAAGCTCATCGCCGTCAGATCCATGCCGAGCCCGAACGTGGAGGTCAGCAGGTCCCGTACGGTGATCGGCCGCCGCGCCGGCACGGTGTCGTCCAGCGGGCTGTCGGGCCGCCTGAGCACCTGCCGGTCGGCGAGTTCGGGCAGCCACTGCTCTACCAGGTCGTCCAGCCGCAGCCGGCACTCGTCGAGCAGGATCATCGCCGGCGCGACCGTGAGCGGTTTGGACGTCGAGGCCATCCGGAAGATCGTGTCGCGGCGCATCGGCGCGCCACCGTCGTGGCGCATCGTCCCGAGTGCTTCGACGTGCGTCTCCTCGCCCCGGCTGACCAGGGCGACGAGCCCGGGGATCTTGCCGGAATCGACATGCCGTCCCAGCACCTCACGCAGCCTGCGCAGCCCCGCTTCGGAGAAGCCGCTGTTGCCAGTTCCCATCATCAATCTCCCTACTTAAGGTCTCTGCGAGACACCATCGCTGACCGCTCTGATACCGGGCAGTCGTCGTCCTGACGCCGCCGCTGATACGCGGGATGGTCAGCAGCCGAGCCGGTCGGCGATCACACCCAGCACTTGCCGCAGATCGCGTGACATGCGGGTACGCAGGCCGATCTCGGCGATTCCGGCGGCGAATCCCGGATGGTCGGGAAGGACCCGGTGGACGCGGTGGGTCACCCGGGTTCCTTCGGGGCAGGCGGTGACGGCGTGCACCCCGGCGTACCAGCTCCGCACCGCCACCATGGACCGGGCCTGGTCCACCTGGATCTCCACCGGCTCCACCGGCCCGGCGAACTCGGCGCGGAAAGCGCCGGCGCCGGACCCGGCCACGACGGTCATCGCCCCCTGTCGTGCCGCCGACGCCCTGGCCAGGACCAGCAGGTTGTCATCGCCCACCCGCCCCTCAGCGACGGTGAGCAGGAGCGCGGCGACCGCCGCGACCGGCGCGGCGAGTGTCCCCTCCACTTCCCACTGGACGGGCAGCGCGTCCAGCTCGGTGATGAGCAAGGAAGGCGTCGTGTGCATGGCCGAGAGCCTCGATCCGGCGGCCTGCCCGGGACAAGCCATGCCGGGCCTTCCGGAACGCGGGAAATTCCCCCGATACCCGGCTGAACTGCGCCGTCACGTCGGCGGACGGCTGTTGCGTGGATGTCCCGGGACGGGACGGGACACTCAGGACGCCCGGCTCAGACCCGCACGCGCCGCCGACACCAGATAGCTGAGGCCGTCCGCGGTGGCGATCTCCAGCGCCTCCTGGAAGTGCCGCGTCGCGGCGTCCCGATCGCCCGTGGCCAGGCAGGCCTCCGCGTACGGGAGGAGGCTCTGCACCATCCGATGCGTCTCACCGCCCCTTTCGAGGATCCCCATGGCCTCGGCGTGCCTGGCCGCCGCCTCCTCGTCGCGACCGAGGTGGCGCAGGGCGACGGCGGCGTCCGTGAGGCTGATCGTCTCGAAGATCTGATGGCGCGTCCCCCGATTCAGCGCGAGCGCCTGTTCGGCGCAGTCGAGGGCGGTCTGAGCGTCACCCAGGCCGAGTGCCGCCCGGCCGAGCACGTCCAGGCACATGCGCTCCTTCTGCCGGTCCAGTCCGCGCGCGGTCTCGATCACGTCCGAGACGACCTCGCGGGCCTCGCCGTACTCCTTGAGCAGCACCAGAGCATGCCCGAGGCGGGCGTTCGTGTACACGCGGGTGGCGACCTCGCGGGGTGGCAGCAGCCCGGTCGCCTGGCGCAGGAGTTCGACGGCGCCTTTGACGTCATCGGCGTACAGCCGGGCCTCCCCCAGCTGCGCGATGGCCAGGACCTGGCCGACGATGTCGCCCTCCGCGACCATCAGCACGCGGGCCGCCTCCAGCTCCCGCACCGCCTCCGCCAGCCGGCCGACGCGCATCAGCATGGCGCCCAGCAGGTACCGGTGTGAGGCGAGCATACGGCGCTCGCCGAGCCTTTCGGCGGCGGGCATGCTGAGTTCGAGCCCGTGGATCAGCTGCGCCGTGCCGACGCGCTGCCCGTCGGGGACCAGGGCGAGCTGGCCGAGCCCGACCGACACCGCATCGATGCGCAGCTCCACGGCGAGCGAGAACGTCGCGGTGAAGTTGCCCCGCTCGGTGTCCAGCCAGTCGAGGGCTCCGTCGTAGCCGGCGAGGTCGGGAACCGCGGGTGGCGGCTGCGACACGATGACCGGCAGGGGGATGAGGACCAGCTCGATCAGCTTTTTCGCGGCCAGCATGCCGCTCAGGTAGTAGTCGCCCAGCCGGGCGATCGCCGGTCCGGGGTCCGCCGCGGCATCGTCGGCGCGGGCGACCTGCCGCAGCAGGTCGTGCATCCGGTAACGGCCCGCCGCCGGCTCCTGGAGCAGATGGACGTCGACCAGGTCCTCCAGCAGGGAACGGGCGTTGCCCAGCGGGATCCCGGCCAGGGCGGCCGCGGCGTACGCGTCGATGTCCTCGCCCGGCACCAGCCCGAGCAGCCGGAACATCCGCCGCTGAGCGGGATCGAGCTGCCGCAGCGACATCCCGAACACCTCCGACACCGCCAGCTCGCCCTCACGCAGCCGTTCCACCAGCGTGTCCAGCGTCCACGAGGGCCGGTGCCGCAGCCGCGCGGCGGCCACCCGGATGGCCAGCGGCAGGTTCCCGCATCGGCGCAGCACCTCGCCGACGTCACCGGGCCGGGTCCCGCCTGCGGATTCGACGAACAGCTCCGCCGCCTCCTCTGTCGGCAGCACGTCCAGCGAGATCGGCAGGACGCCGTCCAGCTCCACCAGCCGCCGGCGGCTGGTGATCACGACGAAGCTCTGGCCGGCGCCGGGGAGCAGATCGCGTACGTGTTCGGCGTCGGCGGCGTTGTCCAGCAGGACGATCGCGCGCCGCGTCGCCAGCTCCGACCGCCACAGCGCGGCCCGTTCGGTGACCCCGTCGGGGATCCTGCCGAGCGGTAATCCGAGCGCGGCCAGCAGCACGCGCAGCGCCTCCGCGGGCTCGACCCGCTCCTTGCCCGGAGTGAACCCGTGCAGGTCCAGGTAAAGCTGCCCGCCGGAGAAGTCGGCGGTCAGGAGATGCGCGGCGTGTACGGCCAGCGCGGTCTTACCCACCCCGCCCATGCCGTCGATCGCCACCATCGGCGTCTTCCGCGCGGCGCCGAGGAGGGCGGCCAGCTCCTCCCGGCGCCCGGTGAAGGCGGTGATGTCGTGCGGCAGGTCGTTACGCACCGGCGCGGTGGCGACCGTGCCCGTCTGGGGCCCGTCCTTGGCCCGCTCCCACACCTCACGCATCGGCCTGGGGTCCCGACCGGCCGCCTTGCAGAGCGCCACCACCGTCGGCCAGGCTGGAACGGCCTGACCGGAGAAATAGCGCGACAGCGAGGAGCTGCTGACGTGGACGTCGCGGGCCAGCTCCCGCAGGCTCCGTCCGGCCAGGTCACGCAGCTGCCGTAGCTGCCCCGCCAGCTCTTGCGGGCCTTTCTCAAGGTTCACGCGCTGATCTTAGAGCTGCAGGCGTGGCATACCGCCCAAATGACCCCAAATCATGACGTGATTTAGCGGACCTTACGGAAGAATGCCCGCACGTCGTCGACCAGCAGGTCGGGGGCCTCCATGGCGGCGAAGTGACCGCCCCGGTCGTACTCCGACCAGTGGATCACGTTGTGCTCGCGCTCGGCGACACGCCGGATCCCGCCGTCGCCGGGGAAGACCGCGACCCCGTGCGGGACCTCCGAGCGCTCGACCGGCGTTCCCCACTGTGCCGAGCCCTCCTTGTAGAGCCGGGCGGACGAGGCGGCGGTGCGGGTCAGCCAGTAGATCGTCACGTCGGTGAGCATCTGGTCCAGGTCGACCGCGTCCTCGGGCAGGTCGTGCGCGGGGTCGGTCCACTCCTTGAACTTCTCCACGATCCAGGCCAGCTGGGCGGCGGGGGAGTCGTGCAGGCCGAAGGCGACGGTCTGCGGCCGGGTGGCCTGGATCATCGCGTAGCCGGAACGGTCGTTGTCGGCGTACTGCTGCATGCGGGCCAGCTCGGCCTCGGTAAGGCCCTCCATCTCGGCCGGGTCGAAGGTCGGGAAGCCGAGCGCGCCGTTGACGTGCACGCCGGCCACCCGGTCGGGGGCGACGCGGCCGAGTTCGGGGGAGATGACCGAGCCGCTGTCGCCGCCCTGGGCGCCGTAGCGCTCGTAACCGAGACGGCTCATCAGCTCGGCCCACGCGCGGGCTACCCGGCTGAGGTCCCAGCCGGTCTCGCGGGTGGGGCCGGAGAACGCGAAGCCGGGGATGGACGGGGCGACGACGTGGAAGGCGTCGGCGGGGTCGCCGCCGTGGCCGCGCGGGTCGGTGAGCGGGCCGATGATCTTCATGAACTCGACGATCGAGCCGGGCCAGCCGTGGGTCAGGACCAGCGGCAGCGCGTCCGGCTCGGGGGAGCGCACGTGCAGGAAATGGATGTTCTGGCCGTCGATCTCGGTGGTGAACTGTGGGTACTCGTTGAGCGCCGCCTCGTGCTTTCGCCAGTCGTATCCGCCGCGCCAGTACTCGGCCAGCCGCCGCACGTACGAGACCGGGATGCCGTACGACCAGCCGACACCGGGCAGCTCGTCGGGCCAGAGGGTACGCGCCAGCCGGTCGTGCAGGTCGTCGAGCGCGGACTGCGGGATGTCGATGCGGAACGGGCTGATCTCCGTGGTGAACGTCATGCAGAACACGTTAGGAAGCACCTAGGACAGGTGCGGTCCTAGGAATGGGGCAATCTGGAGAGCATGTTGGAGACATCGGCCCGGTTGCTCAAACTGCTCTCCCTCCTGCAGACCCATCGGGAGCGGTCGGGCGTGGAGCTGGCGGAGCGGCTCGGCGTGACCGTGCGTACCGTCCGCCGTGACGTCGGGCGGCTGCGCGAGCTCGGCTATCCCGTGCACGCCATCCCGGGCGCGCCCGGTTACCGGCTCGGCGCGGGTACGGACCTGCCGCCGCTGCTGTTGGACGACGAGGAGGCGGTGGCGGTCGCGGTGGGGCTGCGGACGGCGGCCGGGGGCTCGGTGTCGGGGATCGAGGAGACCTCCGTGCGGGCACTGGCCAAGCTGGAACGGGTGCTGCCGTCCCGGCTCCGGCATCAGGTGCACGCGCTGCAGTCGATGACCGTGCCGATGGGGCGGGCGGCTTCGGTGGTGGACCCGGCGTCCCTGACCGCGATCGCCGCCGCCTGCCGTGACCACGAGACCCTGCGATTCGACTACCGGACGCACGACGGGCAGGAGAGCGTCCGCGCCGCCGAGCCCTACCGGCTCGTCCATTCGGGGAGGCACTGGTACCTACTGGGCTGGGACACCGACCGGGCCGACTGGCGCACCTACCGGATCGACCGCCTGAGCCCGCGTACGCCGAACGGACCGCGGTTCGTCCCCCGCGACCCTCCCGACTCCGACGTGGCGGCCTACATGTCCCGGTCGATCTCCAGCGCGCCCTATCGATATCAGGGCCGCTTCACGATGTACGCTCCGGCCGAGGTCGTCGCCGAGCACATGCCGGCCACGACGGGGACGATCGAGCCGATCGACGAGCGGTCCTGCACGTTGTCCAGCGGCGCGAACGACCTTGACGAACTCGCCGTCTGGGTCGCGCTGATGGACATCGACTTCGAAGTGCACGCGCCGCCCGAACTCGTCGACCGCATCCGCACCCTCTCCACCCGCCTCGCCACCGCAGCCGAATCATCGACCACCAAATAATGATCACGTCGCTGGCATTGCCGGCCATGCCTCCACCGCGGAGGTTTTCCCTGTTTCGCGGGCCAAGTTTTCCCTGTTTCGCGGACTCTATTTTCCCTGTTTCGCGGGCTGCGCGTACGCAGGATCGCCGATCGGCGGGCACCGACCTCGCGTCGCCCTGTCGATCTCTATGACGATCGTTATAATCGCTCCATCATGACTGTCATCACTGTTACCGCCCCCGCTGGACGGCTCACCGGCGACCAGCGTCGCAGGCTGGCCCGTACGCTCACCGACGCCGTACTCGTGCCCGAGCTCGGCCAGTTCGCCGAGGCCGCCCGGGTGGGCTTCCAGGTGCACTTCATCGAGCCCGCGCCGGACATGATGGCCATCGGCGGCGTGCTGCTCGGTGACTCGGGAGTCGACGCCATGACCATCGACGTGGCCGTCATGGAGGCCGACTGGACCCGGAGCCTCCGCGCGCAGGTGATCACCCGCGTGCTCGACGCCATGGCCGAAGCCTGTGGCCTGGACAAGGCTCCGCCGGGCTGGTGGGTGACCTTCCGGGTGATCGAGGAGGGTGGTTGGGGCTCGCGGGGCGGTGTGCTGTCGATCCTGGACCTGCTCGACAGCGGCGTCTTCTCAGCCGAGCGCGCCGATGCGATCCGCAAGAAGCTGCTCTAGCTGGGCCGCGACGTCGTCCAGCGGCTGGATGTCACGCTTGGCCCGGCACATGGCCACCGTACCCTCCACCGCGGCGACGATCAGGGTGGCCAGCGGGCCCGCGTCCGCGACACCGTGCTCGCGCAGCGCCTCGGCCAGCAGTCGCTCCCAGGCGGTGAAGACCTCGGCCGCGGCGGCGATCGCCTCGGCCTCGCCCTGCGAAGGCGGCTCCTCCACGGCGACGGCCAGCACGGGGCAGCCCGCGCGGAAGTCGCTGTCGATCACCGTCTGCCGCCACAACGCCAGAAAGGCCCGCAACCCGGCCACCGGCCCGGCCTTCAACTCGCTGCTCAAGGCGGAGGAGACCAGGTCACCGGCATACCGTACGGACTCGGCCGCCAACTGCTGCTTGCCACGGGGGAAGTAGTGATAGGTCGAGCCCAGCGGCGCCCCAGAATGCGCGGCCAGATCGCGCACGGTGCTGCCGGCCAGCCCCCGCCGCCGGATCAGATCGGCCGCCCCCATGACGATCCGGTCCCGTGAACTTGCCATATAACGATCGTAATAGCAGGGAGCGGCATGTATGAGCTGAGGTTCGAGCGCAGCGGCAGACTGGCCTGGCACGAGACCGAAGAGCCCCGCCTGCGCGAACCGGACGACGCCATCGTCCGCCCCTTCATCGCCGGACGTTGCGACGGCGACACCGTCCCCATCCACCGCCCCGTCTCCCGCCCCATGCAGGCCGGCCTGGCCCTCGGCCTGATCGACCCGATCGTGGCGAGCATCGTCGGCCCCGTCCCGTTCAAGGGCCCCTTCGCGATCGGCCACGAATGCGTCGCCGAGATCGTCGAGACCGGACCCGCAGTGACCTCCGTGACCGTCGGCCAGCGGGTGATCGTGCCATGGGCGATCTCCTGCGGCACCTGCCCACGCTGCCTACGGGGCCTGACCGCCAAGTGCGCCCGCGCCACCGGCACCCTGGCCGCGTACGGCTTCGGCCCCTCGTGCGGCCCGTGGGGCGGGATGGTCGCCGACCGGGTGCGCGTGCCGTACGCCAACCACCTGCTCGTCCCCGTGCCGGATGGCGTGCCTGCCCTGCGCGTGGCCGCCGCCGGCGACAACCTCGCCGCCGCCCATGGCGCTTCATTTGTGGACTATGTGGACCGCAGCTCGCATCGCCGGGAACTCGCCGCCTCTTTCGGCGCCCGCACCCCCACTCGTCCCGAAGGCGAATACGACGTCGCCGTGGAAGCCACTTCCATGGCTTCGGGGGTACGGATGGCCATGCGTGCGCTGGCACCTGGCGGCATCTGCACCGCTGTCGGCTACTACCTGGCCACCGGCACCCGGGTGCCGCTGATGCGTATGTACGCCACGGACGCGACCCTTCACCTGGGCGTCTCCCATTCCCGCGCGATCCTGCCCGAGCTGCTGGACTTCGTGCACCGCACCGATTTCCCCGCCGAACGCGTCACCACGCTGACCGCCGAGTGGGACCAGGCGCCCCAGGCGTACGGTGCCCGCACCACCAAGGTCGTGTTGCGGCGCGATCCACTCGACGGAGATTGAGAGCGCGGTGCGAGGTGGGGACTTGTACTGTTTGAGGTTGTAAGGGATTGCTGCATAGGGAGTGGTCTTGCAGGTCGCGGTCGTCACATTTGACGGATTCAACGAACTCGACAGCTTCATCGCGTCTGGGCTGATCAACCGTGCTCGCCCGCAAGGCGTGACGGCATACATCACGACACCCACGCCCGTCGTGACATCGATGAACGGCGTGGAAGTGACCGGTCAGCGGCCGCTGGACTTCGTCGCCGAGGCCGACGCCGTTCTCCTCGGCAGCGGCATCAAGACGCGTGATGTCGTGGCTGATGACACGCTGCTGGCGCGTCTGCCGCTTGATCCCGCGCGACAGCTGATCGGCTCGCAGTGCTCCGGAGCCCTGGTACTCGCGCAGCTCGGTCTCCTTGCCGGGCGACCTGCCTGCACCGACACCATCACGCGGCCTTGGCTCGAGGAGCGCGGGGTGACGGTGCTGGACGAGCCGTTCCATGCGGAGGGCGCGATCGCGACCGCGGGCGGATGCCTGGCATCTGTGTATCTGGCAGCGTGGACGCTGCTCCACACGGCCGGCGAGGCCGCCGCCTGGGCCGTGATCGAGTATGCGGCGCCTGTGGGCGAGAAGCAGGAGATCGTTCAGCGCGTCATGTCCAGGGTGCGTGCGATCGAGGCAGCGCTGCACTGACTGGTCTCAGGTCGGGTCGCCCGGGGGAATCGAAGAAGATCCATATCGCCCCCACCTGCAAACAGACTGCGCAGAGCTCGCGCATGTGGTCTTCATACCAGAGCGGCCACCGCGCGCAAAGTGACACCCGTGCCCACGAGCAGGACGAGCGTGGCGGTCATGGCGGCGCTGTACGGGCGCAACCGCTGCATCCGCCTGCCCAAAGTAAGGTCGCCCAGCCCGCGCAGGGCGAGCGCGGTCATCAGTAGCGTGACCGCCATGCCGAGTCCGTAGCACACCACGGTCAGGACGCCGAACGCGGTGCGTCCCAGTGCCATCGCACCGAGCAGGACCACCAGGGCGGACGGGCTGGGCACCAGCCCACCGGCTACAGCCAGCGCCACGACCCCACCCGACCCCCTCCCGTGCCCGTGACCGTGCCCGTGCCCATGACCGTGCCCGTGCCCATGACCAAGGCGGGTCCGGTTACGGAAGGCGGAGCGGAGCAGGCCAGCGCCGATCACGGCGATGAGGAGTCCGCTCGCCACGCCGAGCCAGCTCAGCACCACCTCACCGGCGATCGCGCTGGCGACCGTGACCAGCATCCCCAGAGCCAGCACGCCCGCTGTATGCGTGGCGGTGACCGTGGCGGCGACGGTGACGGCGTCCCGCATCCGTCGTTGCCGTCCGGCGAGGTAGGCGGCCATGACGGTTTTGCCATGGCCGGGCATCGCCGCGTGCACGGCGCCCAGCGCCAGCGACAACAGCAAGGCCAGCAGCCCGAGCGGCACGGTCAGCCGGTCGGCGCCGATCAGTGTGTTGAGCCGGTCGGCCAGCAGGCCGGTGTAGCGGGTGACGGCGTCCACACCCGGCACGTCCGCCGGCGCGCCCGAACCGCCGTCACCAGGTTCCGCCGTCAGGCGTGCCTGGCGTACGTCGAGCGGTGAGCTGAGCAGGTCGGCGGGGTAGTCGCGTAGGTCGCCCGACACGCTTTTCGCAGGGACGTCGGAGTCGCGCAGGCGCACGCCGTCCCCCTTGGCCGTGATCTCCCGCCAGCCCACGGAGTCGCCACGGTAGCCGTTGGCGAAGGTGAGGACGAGCGGCCGGTCGACGCGGAGCGGCGCGGTCAGGCGGCACGTGAGCCTGCTGGTGCGCAGCCCCGCGGCGCCCGGCCGGTAGGCGAAGGAGGCGTCGGTGACGCGCCAGGTCAGCAGCCGCCCACCGGCCTGCGCGCGGACGGCGTCACGCAACTCGGCGCAGGTGCGACGGGCGTGGGTGTCCGCAGGGCCGGTCGGTGGCTGTTGCAGGGTGGGGATCTCGGCGAGGTCCACGATGGCGAGGTGCTCGATCCTGTCGCGGTGGATCGTCAGCCCGTCGTAGTGGTTGATGCTGAAGTTCCCCAGTGGATGCGCCGCCAGCACCGCGGCGACGAGTGCCGTGATCATGGCATCTCCGCGAGCAGCGCACGCGCCCGCGTCGCCCCGGCCGGGGAGAAGTGCGGGTTGATGGACAGCGCTCTGCGCAGGTGGTCGCGGGCGGCGGCGGTGTGGCCGAGCGCGTGCTCGATCTCGCCCCGGTGGTAGGCGAACAGCGCGTTGCGCCCGCCGAGCGCGTCAGCTCGGGCGGCGTAGGTGGCGGCCTCGGCATGGCGCTCGGCCTGGTGCAACGCCCACCCGAGCGCGTCGGCGACCTCGACGCTCCGGCGTCGTCTCCATTCCGCCCGCAGGTGCCGGACCGCGGCATCCGCGTCGCCGTGGTTCGCCTCGAACATGCCGATGGCCAGGTTGTCGACGGCTCCGTTCGCGGCCAGTAGCTTGTGCTGGGCGGTGAAGACGGCGTACTGCCGCCTGGCACCGTCCCCGTTGCCGAGGTGTTCGAGCAGTTCTCCGTACTCGACGACGAACGACGGGGAGCGCGCGACGGCGGTGGCATAGTCGCGCAGGGCCTGGTCGGTGTGGCCGAGCGCGGCCTCCGCGCGCGCCTTGCCGGCCCGCGACGCGACGTGTTCGGGGTCGGCGGCCAGCGCCTGGGCGTAGGCGGTGAGTGCGGTTCGAGGGTCGCCGTTGTTCCAGGAGAGCTCGCCGAGTTGCCATTGGCAGAAGGCATACTCGGCGGCGTCGCCGGGGATCGCGCAGGCGCGGCGCAGCACCTCGCGGGCGGGGCCGGGCCTGCCGCGCAGGTGTTCCAGACGGGCGGCCCTGGTGAAGGAGGCGAGGTCGGGGCGGCCGTCGAGCATGCGGCGCAGCGCGGTCTCGGCCTGTTCGTACTGGCCGAGTTCGAGGTGGGCGTCGGTGAGCACGCCGTACAGAGCCCAGCGGAACGGCGCCTCCTTACGGGCTTGCTCGGCCCAGCGCACCGCGCCGGCGAAGTCGTGCCGGGCGTTGGCCAGCGCGCCCATGCCGATCACGGCGTCGATGTACGGCTTTCCATCGACGGTGGGCTGGCGCAGTGAACGTTCGAACGCGCCCTGGGCCTTGCCGTAGTAGGTGGTGTCCGTGGTGCGGCGGGCCTGCTCCAGGTACATGCCGCCGAGGCTCGCCCAGACCGCCGCGTCGTCGGGCTGACGGCGCAGGCGTGTCTGGGCGGCCTCGATCGATCCGGCCAGGTCGTACGGTGACCAGCCCGCCGGTGCCGGAGGCGGCTCGTTCCGGCGCAGGAATCCGCCAGGGGCGTAGAGGGTCAGCAGGACGCAGCCCAGCAGCACGCATCCCAGCAGGGGCAGCAATCGCCGTACGCTACTCATCTGGGTTCAGCCGGTGGCGGTGACGGGCAGCGCCAGGTAGGGGAAGCTGCCGGTGATGGGTTTGAGCAGGAACGCCGGGTTGTCCTCGGCGATGAGGCCCGGCGCGCCCCGGCCCGCGGGTTCGCCCAGGAGCATCCGCAGGTTGACGGTCACGACGTCGTCGATGAGGCGGCGGCCGTTGGGATAGCCCTGGGCGTCGCCCTTGAGGATGCCGTACTTGTCGGGTGCGGTGGCGACGGGCGTGCTCATGTTGAGCCGCAGTTCCTCCGCCTTGGCGACGCGTGAGGTGTCCTGGTTGAGCAGGTGGGAGTTGAGATCCTGCTTGATCGGCCCGTCCGCCCGCGTGGTGAGGCCGGTGAGGTAGATCTGCTCAAGGTCCTTGCGCGGCGCCGGCGGCGCTGTGACATTCGCCTGCTTGGCGACGACCGTGGCCTGGTCGGGGTCGAGCGTGGACGGCACGACGAGGTTGCCGCTCTCGTCACCGTCCGGCCGCAGGGTGTTGAAGTGGTCGCGCTGCTTGAGCGGGATGATCACTTCGTTGAAGTTGGGGTTACCCAGCCGGGAGACCTGCCGGTAGTCGGCCGAGCCCGAGCCGAGCAGGCCGCTCGACTTGCGGGAAGCGGTGGTCCAGACACCGATGACCGGGTTGCGGGCCGGGTCACCGCCGAAGGCCAGCTCCGACTTGGGGAGCTGCAGGGCCAGGGAGCTGACGTTCAGCGGCACGCCGGTCTTGACGGGGAAGAACGGGAGCCCGAACCTGAGCAGGTTGACGGCGCGGTTGTCGGAGTAGAACGGGTCGGCGGCGGTGCCGGTGAACGCCTTGCCCCCGCCCGGCAGGTCGACGACGGCCTTGCGGCGCAGCGCCGGGTAGTTGGGGGTGACCAGGGGACCCATGTCCGTGGGGGCGGCGTACCCGTCGCGGACCAGGGTCTCCGACTTGCCGTCGCGCAGCCTGGTCAGCGTGTAGCTCTGCTCGACCAGGGAGTCCAGCGGGCCGGCCTTGTGCTCGCGCTTGCGTATGAAGGAGGGCGCCGGCAGGCCCTTGTTGGTGAAGGTCCATCGGTAGGTGACCGCGGCCTTGCCGGTACCGGTGTTGTCGACGTGCACCTCATAGCGGGCGTCGGTGTCGAACTGGTACGGCTTGTACGGAGCCTGGAAAGGGATGTAGTCGGCCACGATCGTGACCGTGTCGTGCCGTTCCGGGCTGGTGAAGGCGTACAGGTCGGTGGCGTCGATCTGCTTGTTGAGGGTGGTGGCGGGGGCGTCCCAGTGGCTGCTCGCCGTGCTCGGCCGCATCGTGGGACCGAGGAGCACCGTGGCCGTCAGGACGGCGATGGAGGCGCCGGCGATCCACGTCCATCGGCTCTGAGCGCTGGTCAGTTGCATCTGTCTCTCGATTCGCGAGTACCGGGCCGTGCCCGGGGGCACGGCCCGGTGGAGCTCAGGTCAGGGGGCGTCGCCTACGGCACGTACTGGACGACCGCGTCGAGGTTGGCCAGGTAGTCGCCCTCGTTCAGGGAGATGCCGGTCAGGTCCTTGACCGTCCGGCTGAGGTACCCGCTGACGTAGAAGGGCCAGTACTTGGGTCCGATGCCGCCCTCGAGCGGGCGCGGCGTGGGCACGTTCCAGGCGAACTCGTGCAGCTTGTACGTGGCCACGAGCTGCTCGCCCTGCGGCTTCCCGTCGATCTCCACCTGGGTGTGTGTCCCGTCGGCACGCAGGTAGATGTCGTGGATGGCGACCTTGTGCCCGCTCTTGACGTCGTTGAGGGTGAAGCCGCCGGGGTAGTAGACGCCGTTGCACGGGTTGATGTGGTCCTGCTTCCATCCGATGGGCATGTAGATGCCCTTGTTGCCGGGCTTGGCCTCGATGGGAGCGATGCCCTCCACCTGGACGCCGCGCTCGTTGAAGAGCCTGACGATGTCGGGGCCGAAGTCGAAGTTCGCGTGTCCCTTCGGGCCGAAGTACGGAAACCGGAAACAAGCAGCGCTGGGCGGTGGGAATGGACCGGCATGGGCGGCGGAGACCGGCGCGGCCGCGAAGACCACGGCGCCGATCACGATTGTTTGAGCGATGCGAACAAGAGCACGCACAGCATGTCCTTTCGTCGGCGAGAGGCGTTGCAATGCCTCTGACGTGCAATGACATACTCAAAGTAGTTGTGCAATCACTCTCTGTAAAGGAATTTTAAAAAGCCCGTCAGGGGAATTCGCGCCCTGAATTCGGGCATGGGAAAAGCAATTAATGGCGCAGTGGTGATGAGGAGGGAAATCGCTTAGAAGAAACCTCCTGGCTTCGGCGGGGCCGGGCCGGAGCCGCCCTGGCTCTGGATGGCATCGCTTATGATCTTGAGTCCGAGCATGCCGAGTGAGGAGCCGGACTTGACGGGCCGGCTGGGCGGGCCCTGCCAGGCGATGTCCAGGTCGGCCCAGTGCATGCCGCCGTAGAATTTGGTGCCGAGTTCCTTGTTGAGGTCCGCGGCCCAGCCCCGATCCATGGACAGGATGACCTTGAGCGGACCGACGCCTCCGCGGTGCGGGACGAAATTGCCGGGGGCCAGCGCCTGTGGGACGCTGAAGTTCACCATGGTCAGCTCACCGCCGGGCCGGGGGTGCCCGTGGACGATCGGTGTGGCGAAGAACTTGCTGTCACCCATGGCCGCGAACAGCACCCAGAAGGTGTCGATCTCGTACGTCGCGCCCGTCTCGTCGTTGCTGAAGCGGAACCCGCCGGGGTAGCAGACCCGCCCGCTGGGCGTCTCGATGTTGTCGTACCGTTCGCCGATGGGCATCCAGGCGGCGGTGCCGCCGTCGACCGGCTCGATCGGGTTCAGTGGCTCGAACCTGATTCCGGCCCTCCTCAACTCGTTGAGGAACTCGGTGGAGAAGGTGGCTTTCGCGCTGCCCTCCTTGGAGAGGTAGCTGCCGATCTGCCCTTCGGAGAGGCAGCCGCCTCCCGGCGAACCGGGTGGAGCCGCCATGGCGGGGTCGGCGGACAGGAGAGCGGCGGCCAGTGCGGTGCCACCGGCGATCAGGGCCGCACGATTCAAGCGCATGCAGGTGCTCCTTCGGGGGGTGGGGGACGGCGCACGGCGATTACTGACAGTAGTTATGACATCACATAGAGCTGCTGTCTGATAGATGCCGTCCAGCCCTCGTTCGGTGGATCAGGGTCCGCTGAGCGGGTGATGCCACCTCTCCCGGGCCCGCGTGATCGACTTGTCGGCAGATCCTGGGAAGTCCTGCGCCAAGTCTGTACATGCCTGCGCCCGTCGATCGGCTGATCGGACGGGCGCAAAGGACACTGCAGTCATGGACGGGCGTGATGCGGGTGCGGCATCGGAGCGGGTGCACTCCGGGGGTGCCGTGTACGGGTCGCTGCTGGCGGCATCCGTGGTCGCCGGCTCTGCCGCCGAGGGCGGACCGCCGACCCCGGCGGATCTCGTCACTCTCCTGATCTGTACGGGGGTGGTGTTCTGGATCACCCACGTCTACGTCCAGGTCGTGGGCTCCGGGTATCCGGCCAGGCCCTTTACCTGGGGAAACTTGCGGACGGTGGCCAGGAGTGAATGGCCGCTGGCACAGGCTTCGTTTCCGCCGTCCATAGCCGCCGCCCTGGCCTCAGGGCTGGGCATGTCCAACACGGTGGCGGCTTGGGCGGCGCTGTGTGTCGCGGTGGCGAGCCAGGTCGGCTGGGCCGTCACGGCCGCGGTACAGATCCACGCTTCCAGAAGCGTCATCATCGTCTCCGGAATCGCCAACCTCATCCTCGGCCTGGCCATCGTCGCACTAAAGACCCTGGTCTCCGGCCATTGAGGATCAGCTCGACAGGCCGTGAGCCTTCACCCACTCGGTGGCGACCTCGTCGGGGTCCTTGTGGTCGTTGTCCACGAGCGAGTCGAGCTTGCTCAGCTCCTCGGTGGTCAGCGCGGTGTTCAGCTTGGCCAGAGCGGTCTTGACCGTGTCGGTGGCCTTGTCGGCGCGGATCAGCGGGACGACGCGCTGGGCCGGGATGAGGTGCTTCGGGTCGGCCAGTGTGACCCAGCCGTTCTTCGCGATGTCCACGTCGGTGCTGAAGAGGTTCGCCATCTGGACGCCGCCGCTCTTCAGGGCTCCCTTGACCAGCGGTCCGCTGGCGTCGAGGGACTTGAACTCCTTGAACTCGACACCGTAGACGTCCTTGAGCCCGACCACGCCGACCTGGCGGGTCTTGACCTCCGGGGGTCCGCCGAAGACCAGCTGGCCGTTGTGCTTGGCCAGGTCGGCGAGGGTGCTGAGGCCGTACTTGGTCGCGGTCTCCTTCGTGACGGTGAAGACGTCCGCGTCCTCGGCGGCCGCGGGCGGCAGGACCGTCAGTCCTTTCGGCAGCTTGTCGGTGAGCGCCTTCTGCAGGGCGTCGGAGTCGCTCGCGGTGGCCTTGGGGTCGAAGTACAGCAGGAGGTTGCCCTGGTACTCGGGCAGCAGGTCGATGTCGCCGTTCTGCAGCGCGGGTACGACGATCTCCCGCGAGCCGAGGTTCGGCTTGACCGTCGCCTTCACGCCCGCGGCGTCGAGGACGTCGGCGTAGAGATAGCCGAGGATCTGGTTCTCGGAGAAGTTGGCCGTACCGATCACCATCGTGGAGTCCGCCACGGCGGCGGACCCGGTGGCGGACGGCGGCGTGTTCAGGCTGGTCGTGCCGCCGCCGCAGGCGGCCAGTACGGGGAGGACGGCGAGGGCGAGAGCGCCCGCGACGAAGTTCCGGCGATTCATGAAGATGGCTCCATCAAGATCAAGTAAGACGGTGGCGGAAGAGGATGCGGTGGATGCCGGCAAGGATGAGGTCCACGAGCACGGCGAGGACCGCGACGAGGACGGCGCCGCCCAGGACCTGGGTGAGGTCGCGCTGGGCGAGCCCGTCGAAGATGTACCGGCCGAGACCGCCGAAGCTGACATAGGCCGCGATGGTCGCGGTAGCGATGACCTGTACGGTCGCCAACCGCAGCCCTGTCATGATCAGCGGAGCGGCGAGCGGGATCTCCACCCGCCACAAGGACTGAAGCCCGGTCATCCCCATGCCGCGGGCGGCGTCCTTGGTGTCCGCCTCGACCGCGGCCATGCCCGCGTAGGTGTTGGTCACGATCGCTGGGATGGCCAGCGCGACCAGGGAGATGTACACCGGGGTCATGCTCAGGCCGCTGACCAGGAAGACCAGCGTGACGATGCCCACGGTCGGCAGGGCCCGACCGAAGCCCGCGAGGTTGATGGCGAGGAACGCGCCGCGCCCGGTGTGGCCGATGAACAACCCGATGGGCAGCGCGATCAGCGCGGCGACGAGAGTGGAGAGCAGGGAGTACTCCACGTGCTCGAGCAGCCGCTGGGCGATGCCTTCCGGACCGGCCCACTGGCCGGCGGAGGTCAGCCAGGCGGCCAACTGGGAGAAGAGATCCGTCATGCGCGCGCTCCCTTGCGAATCCAGGGGGTGCAGAGCCACTGCACAAGGACGAGCACCGCGTCGGCGGCCAGCGCGAGCAGCAGCGTGAGGACCACTCCGGCGAGCACGGGCGTGGGGAAACTGCGCTGGAAGCCGTCGGTGAACAGCTGGCCGATGCCGCCGTACCCGATGTAGCTGGCCACACTGACCAGGGAGATGGTCATGACGCTCGCCACCCTGACCCCAGCCATGATCACCGGCAGGGCGAGCGGGAACTCGACTTTCACCAGCGTGCCGAGCCTGCTCGTGCCCATGGCGAGAGAGGCCTCCCGGACCTTGGCGGGTACGCTGTCGAGCCCCTCGACGGTGTTACGGAGCAGGACGACCAGGGTGTACACGGTCAGCCCGGCGATCGCGGTCGTCCTGGTCAGTCCCGTGATCGGCAGCAGCAGAACGAACAGCGCCAGCGACGGCACCGTGAACATGATGTTGGAGATGCCGAGCAGCAGTCCGCGGAGCGGACGGATGCGGTGGGCGACCACGGCGAGCGGCAGCGCGATCAGCAGGCCGAGCAGCACGGCGGGGACCGCGGTCGCCAGGTGGTCCAGCGTGAGCGTCAGCAGGTCGTCGGTGTGCGTGGTGAGCCAGCCCCACTCAATGATCATGCGAGGCTCCGCTGATGGGCGTGCACGACGTCGTCTCTGGACGCCCCGACCAGCACGCCCGCCGCGTCCACCCGTACCGCCATCCCGGTGGGAGAGGAGACGGTCTCGTTGAGCGCCGAGAGCAATGAGTCGGAATCGGTCAGGCCGCGCACCGGGGTGAGGGCCGTCTGGCCGACCGAATCCGATCCGTCGAGCGCGTGGACGTCGACCCAGCCCGCAGGCTTGCCATCGGGGGAGACCGCGAGCAGCCACCGCCCCGTCGCCTCCGCGCGCGCCCGCGCGGCCGTGTCCGTGGTCCGTACCGCTGCGATCGGCTCGTACGGCACATCCTGCAGCGAGATGAGGGAGAGCAGCTTCAACCCACGTTCCGCCCCGAGGAATCCGGCGACGAAGTCGTCGGCGGGTCGGGCGAGAAGCTCGGCGGGCGGGGCGAACTGGACCATGTGCCCGCCGGTGCGGAAGACCGCGATGCGGTCGCCGAGCCGTACGGCTTCGTCGATGTCGTGGGTGACGAAGACGATGGTCTTGTGTAGTTCGGCCTGCAGCCGGATCAGTTCATCCTGGAGCAGGGTCCGGACCACCGGGTCGACCGCCCCGAACGGCTCGTCCATGAGCAGGACGGGCGGGTCGGCGGCCAGCGCGCGGGCGACGCCCACGCGCTGTTGCTGACCGCCGGAGAGCTGGTGGGGATAGCGTTTGCCGGACTCGGCGGTCAGGCCGACGACCTCAAGAAGCTCGGCGGCCCTGGCGCGGGCCTTGCGCCGGCCCCAGCCGAGCAGCGTCGGCACGGTGGCGATGTTGTCCAGGATCGTCCGATGCGGAAAGAGGCCGGCCTGCTGGATGACGTACCCGATGCCGCGCCGCAATTGAGCCGCGGGCAACTCCCGTACGTTGCGCCCGCCCAGGCTGACCGTGCCAGAGGTGGGATCGACCAATCGGTTGATCATCCGGAGCGTGGTGGTCTTGCCGCAACCGGAGGACCCGACGAGCACCGTGATGCCTCCTTCGAGGAACTCCACGGAGAGGTCGTCCACGGCTGTCGTGCCGTTGGCGAACCTCTTTGTGACTGACTCGAATCGGATCATGGACACCACCCTTGCCGGTCTGCATGTATTCATGCAGACTCAAGCACGAATGAAGATGTGTCAATAGTCGGTTCTGTGCAGGTGAAGGGGAGTTGAAGATCGTGGCGTCTCAAATCGTAGGCGTGGGCGTCCCACTCATCGAGCTCGACGGACACGGTCTTGACAGCGACACGGTCGCGCTGATCGCCGACGGCGGAGTCGGCGTGGAGGTGCCCCCGACCGCCTACGACAAGGTCGAGCGGTCGTGGCGCAGGGCGGGCGAACTCGTCGCCACCGGGCGCGTCTACGGGCGCAGCACCGGCGTCGGCGCCAACCGCAGCCTGGACGTCGATCCCGCCGACTTCGACCTGCACGGTCTACGCCTGCTGCGCAGCCACGCGGGCGGGATAGGGGCACTGCTGCCGGCGCGGCAGGTCCGGGCGATGATGATCGTCCGGCTCAACCAGCTCCTGGTGGGAAACGCCGGGCTCCGCCCCGAGGTGGTCCGCGGGCTCACGGTGGCGCTCCAGGCCGGAGTACACCCGCCGGTGAACGAGTACGGCGCGGTCGGCACCGGCGACCTGGCCGCGCTGTCCCAGCTCGGCTTGGCCCTCGCCGGAGAGCACCCCTGGCACGGCGGTCCCACCCCGCCACCCCCGATCAGCCTCGAAACCGGCGACGCACTGGCCCTGATCAGCAGCAACGCCCTCACCCTGGGACAGGCGTCGCTGGCCCGCCACAGCCTGGACCGCCTGCTCAGGGCCGCCCACGTGGTGGCCGCGCTCTCCCTGCTGGCCGTCGACGGCTCGCTGGAGGCCTTCGCCGAGCCGGTGCACGCCGCGCGCCCGCATCCGGGCAACATCCGTGCCGCCGCCGAGGTCCGCCGGCTCGTCGGCGCGCCGGACCGGCCCGCGCCACCGACCGGCCGCATCCAGGACCCGTACGCCTTCCGCTGCTTCCCCCAGATCCACGGGCCGGCCTTGGAGGCCTCCGACGCGCTGGAGCGGGTGCTGGCCGTCGAGCTCAACGCGGGCGCGGAGAACCCTTTGATCAGCGCGGACGGCCCTGACGGCGGGCCGGCGTCGTACCATCACGGAGGCTTCTTCTCGGCGCACGTGGCGCTCGCGCTGGACCAGTTGTCTCTTGCGCTCCTGCCCACGGCGCGGCTGTCGGCGGCGCGGCTGGCGGCTTTGGCCGAGCCGGGCATCACGGGGCTGCGTCCGTTCCTCGCCGATGGGGCGTCGGCCGGCTCCGGGGTGCTCATCCTCGAATACAGCGCGAACGCCGCCCTCGCCGAGCTGCGGAACGCGGCGACCCCGGCCTCGTCCGGCCACGCCGTACTGTCGCGGAGCGTGGAGGAGGTCGCGAGCTTCGCCTCGCAGGCCGCCCGCCAGGTGCTGCGGGCCGTCGAGGCGTTCCGGCTGGTGCTCGCCTGCGAGCTCGTCGCCGCCGTCCGCGCCCTGCGTCAGCTAGAGCCGGACAGTGTGAGGCAGGCGACGTTGTTGCCGGTAGGTCGCGCGTACGCGCTGGTGGACGACAATCTTGAGCAATCGATGGAGGACCGGCCGCTCACGGCGGACGTCTCGGCGGCTGCCGGTCTCCTCGACGCACTGGCCGATCTGTAGACCCCTGGAGAGTCATGAACACGGACGATGTCGCGCCGGAGGCTCGCTTGCTGCGCCTGTTCGAAGGGCATCGGCTGACCCCCGCCCAGCGGCGGATCGCGCATTGCCTGGTTCAGCACGCCGGGCAGGCGGCCTTCCTGTCCAGCGTGGAGATCGCCGAGCTCGCGGGGGTGAGCCAGCCGTCGGTGACCCGGTTCGCGATGACCCTGGGGTTCGACGGCTACCCCGCGCTGCGTAAGCAGATCCGCGAGCTCGGCCTGCCCGACTCGGCGGGCAGGGGCGAGACGGGCGAGGGTACGGTCCTGAGCGAGACCCAGCGGGCGGTACGCACCGAGATCGCCAACCTGCAGCATCTGGCCGGCTCGCTGTCGGACATGACGGCGATCGTCAAGGCTGCCCGGCTGCTGGCACCCTCCCGGCCGCTGCCCGTGCTCGGCCTGCGCGCGGCCGCGGCGCAGGCCGCGGGTTGGGCCTACTTCGCCGCCAAGGTCCACCCCGACGTGCGCCTGCTCAACGAGGGCGGTTCGATGCTCGCCGACCGCATCGATCAGGCGGCCGACGCCGGGGCGACTGCCCTGCTCTGCTTCGCCCTACCCCGCTACCCCGCCGAACTGATGGACGGCCTGTCCGCCGCCAAGAAGGCAGGGCTGAGCGTGGTCACCATCGCCGACAACGCCTTCGCGCCGTCGGCGGACCTGTCCGACGTGGCCCTGCCCGCGCCGGTCGGCACGGAACTGATCTTCGACACGGCCTGCGCCCCCATGATGCTCGGCCGGGTCCTGCTGGAGACCATGGTCGACGAGATCCCGGGCGCGCAGGCCCGCCTGGAGGCGTTCGAGCAGTCAGCGGCATCGCGCGGCCTGTTCACGGACTAGCTATTGACTGAATGAATTCATTCAAGATAGACATGTATGAATAGATTGCGCAGATGGGGAGGTCAGGAACATGGACCAGAGCAGCGGTCCGCGCCCGGTTCGGGCGCCGCGTGGCACGACGCTCAATACCCAGGGGTGGCAGCAGGAAGCCGCCCTGCGGATGCTCATGAACAACCTCGACCCCGAGGTCGCCGAGCATCCCGACAAGCTCGTCGTGTACGGCGGCACCGGCAAGGCGGCCCGTGACTGGCGCTCCTACGACGCGATCGTCCGCACGCTCGGCACCCTGAAGGCCGACGAGACGCTGCTCGTGCAGTCGGGCCGCCCGGTGGGCGTGATGACCACGCACGAGTGGGCGCCGCGAGTCCTCATCGCCAACTCCAACCTGGTCGGAGACTGGGCCACGTGGCCGGAGTTCCGGCGGCTGGAGCAGCTCGGCTTGACCATGTACGGGCAGATGACGGCCGGTTCCTGGATCTACATCGGGACTCAGGGGATCCTTCAGGGCACGTACGAGACGTTCTCGGCCGTGGCCGCGAAGAAGTTCGGCGGCTCGCTGGCCGGGACGATCACCCTGACCGCCGGGCTGGGCGGCATGGGCGGCGCTCAGCCGCTGGCCGTCACCATGAACGGCGGGGTGGCCATCTGCGTCGACTGCGACCCGCGCTCCGTGGACCGGCGCATCGAGCACCGGTACCTCGACGTCAAGGCTTCGTCGCTGGATGAGGCGCTGCGGCTGGCCTACGAAGCGCGGGACGCGCGTCGGCCGCTGTCCATCGGCGTGGTCGCCAATGCGGCGGAGGCCGTACCGGAGCTGCTCGCGCGTGGTGCGGAGATCGACATCGTCACGGACCAGACGTCGGCGCACGATCCGCTGATGTACCTGCCGCTCGGCGTGGCGTTCGAGGACATGACCGCTGAGTCGGACAAGGACCCGGTCGGGTTCACCGAGCGCGCCAGGCACTCGATGGCCCGGCACGTGGAGGCGATGGTCGGCTTCCAGGACGCTGGGGCCGAGGTGTTCGACTACGGGAACTCGATCCGGGGTGAGGCCCAGCTCGCTGGGTACGGTCGCGCGTTTGATTTTCCCGGCTTCGTCCCCGCCTACATCCGGCCGCTGTTCAGCGAGGGCAAGGGCCCGTTCCGCTGGGCGGCGCTGTCGGGCGACGCCAAGGACATCGCCAAGACGGACCAGGCGATCCTGGACCTGTTCCCGGAGAACGAGTCGCTGGCCCGCTGGATCCGGCTGGCGGGGGAGCGGGTGCACTTCCAGGGTCTGCCTGCGCGTATCTGCTGGCTCGGGTACGGCGAGCGGGACAAGGCCGGCGAACGGTTCAACGACATGGTGGCGCGTGGCGAGATCTCCGCTCCGCTGGCCATCGGCCGTGACCACCTCGACTGCGGCAGCGTCGCCTCGCCGTACCGGGAGACCGAGGCCATGCTCGACGGCTCCGACGCCATCGCTGACTGGCCGCTGCTGAATGCCATGGTCAATGTGGCTTCCGGTGCGTCGTGGGTGTCCATTCACCACGGTGGGGGCGTTGGCATCGGCCGGTCCATTCACGCCGGGCAGGTCACGGTGGCTGATGGCACGGCGCTCGCTGGCGAGAAGATTCGGCGGGTGCTCACCAACGATCCGGGTATGGGGGTTATCCGGCACGTTGACGCCGGGTACGACCGGGCCAACGAGGTTGCTCAGGAGCGCGGTGTGCGGATCCCGATGCGTGAGGGCGACTCGGCGTGATCGATCCTTCGCAGGTTGAGGGCAATTTCCGGGGGATGTGGCGCGAGCTTCTGCCTGTCGGTCGGTATGACGCGACCGGGGGATATCGCCGCCATGCCTGGAACGCGGCCGACGGGGAATGCCGGGCGTGGTTCAGGGAGCAGGCGCTGAAGAGGGGTCTGACCTACGAGGTCGACCGGAACGGTAACCAGTGGGCCTGGTACGGAGACCCCTCGGCTGGGGACGCTGTGGTCACCGGCTCTCATCTGGACTCGGTGCCTGATGGGGGAGCGTATGACGGGCCGCTTGGCGTCGTGTCGGCGTTCGCGGCTTTCGACGCGCTCCGGGATCGGGGAACGCTCCAGGGCGAGGGCACGCTCCGGGATCGGGGTGCCGCCGGTGGCCGCCGCCCGCTCGCGATCGTTAACTTCGGTGACGAGGAGGGCGCCAGGTTCGGGGTGGCTTGCGTCGGGTCCCGGCTGACGGCGGGGGTCCTGGATCCGGGTCACGCGCGGTCTCTCAGAGACGAGGACGGCGTTCTGCTCGGCGATGCGATGGAGCGCGCGGGACACGACCCCGCTGCGATCGGCCGTGATGACGAGCGGCTCGCGCGCATCGGCGCGTACGTCGAGCTCCACGTCGAGCAGGGTCGGAACCTGGGCGATGCGCCGGTCGGCGTCGCGTCGGCGATCTGGCCGCACGGGCGTTGGCGTTTCGACTTTCACGGAGAGGCCAATCACGCGGGCACCACTCGCCTGGAGGACCGCCGTGACCCGATGCTGGCCTACGCCGCCACTGTCCTGAACGCCCGTGAGCAGGCCAGGCTGGCTGGGGCGCTCGCCACCTTCGGGAAGATCTCCGTCGAGCCCAATGGCACCAACGCCATCGCCTCCCGGGTGACTGCTTGGCTGGACTCGCGTGCTGCCGACTCGGACACTCTCGACACGCTCGTGAAAGAGATCATTCACGAGTCGGGGGCGGAGGTTACCCGCGAGTCGTACACGCCGGTGGTCGAATTCGACCGGCCGCTCAGGGACCGCCTGGCCGGTCGGCTCGGCGGGGTTCCCGTGCTGCCGACCGGGGCGGGGCACGATGCGGGCATTCTCGCCTCTGCCATCCCCACGGCCATGCTCTTCGTACGGAACCCGACCGGCGTCTCGCACTCCCCGGCGGAACATGCCGAGGAGGCCGACTGTCTCGCTGGCGTGGTCGCCCTGGCCAGCGTCCTGGAGGACCTGCTGTGAACGGCCGGTTCTGGGCGAGGTACGCGTGGACCGGCGCGATGGAGTCAGGCGTGCTCATCGAGGTTTCGGGGGGCCGTATCGCTTCTCTTCAGGCGGACAGCGCTCCCGGCGACGCCGTCGTGCTGGACGGCCTGGTCATCCCTGGCCTGGCCAACGCCCATTCGCACGCGTTCCATCGGGCGTTGCGCGGGGCCACGCAGCTCGGCGGCGGCACCTTCTGGACCTGGCGCGAGACCATGTACCGGGTCGCGGCGGCCCTCACCCCCGACGAGTACCTGGAGCTGGCGCGGGCGGTCTACGCCGAGATGGCCCTCGCGGGGATCACCTGCGTCGGCGAGTTCCACTACCTCCATCACGCTCCTGGGGGCGTCACCTACGACGACCCGAACGCGATGGGAGAGGCACTCATCGAGGCGGCCGCCCAGGCCGGCATCCGGATCACCCTGCTCGACACCTGCTATCTCTCGTCAGGGTTCGGCGCTCCACCGGACGAGACCCAGCTCAGGTTCAGCGACGGCTCAGGGGAGGCGTGGGCTGAGCGGGTCAGCGGGCTGAAGGAACGCGATCACGCCCGCGTCGGCGCGGCCGTCCACTCGGTCCGAGCCGTTCCCGCCGACCAGCTCGGGGTGATCGGCGCCTGGGCGGCTCAGCGGAACGCCCCGATCCACGCGCACGTGTCCGAGCAGCCCGCCGAGAACGAGGGCTGTTTGGCGGCGTACGGCGTCACGCCTACGCGCCTGCTCGCCGACCGCGGACTGCTCGGGCCGCGTACCACCGCCGTACACGCCACCCACCTGACCTCGGAGGACATCGCGCTGCTCGGCGGCTCCGCCACCACGGTCTGCATGTGCCCCACGACCGAGCGCGATCTCGCGGACGGCATCGGGCCTGCTCGTGAGGTGCAGGATGCGGGATCGCCGCTGTCGCTCGGCAGCGACAGCCAGGCCGTCATCGACCTGTTCGAGGAGGCCCGGGCAATGGAGCTGAACGAGCGGCTGCGCACCCGTCGTCGCGGTCACTGGACGGCGGACGCGCTCCTACGGGCCGCCACCGTCGACGGCCACGCGTCCCTGGGGTGGCCGGAGGCAGGCACGCTGGAAGTCGGAGCGCTTGCCGACCTCGTCACGATCTCCCTCGACTCGGTCCGGACAGCGGGATCTCTTGGCTCGGTCCGGACTGCGGGCTCCTTCGACTCAGGTCGGACTGCGGGCCCGCTGCACGGTGCGGAGACCGCCGTCTTCGCGGCCACCTCCGCCGACGTCAGCGACGTCGTCGCGGGCGGCCGAGTGATCGTACGGCGCGGCGTCCACCAGCTCGTTCCCGACGTCGCGGGCGCGCTGCGGCAGGCTCTCGCGCGGGTGGCGTCATGACTCGCGCGGTTGGTGACACGACGGGAAGCCTCCTGATCACTGGGATCTCCACGCTGGTCACCAACGACCCTCAGCTGGGTGAGGGCCCGCTCGGGCTCATCACAGACGCCGCCGTCGTCATTTCCGGCGGCTCCGGCGTCTCCGGCGAGGAGATCGCCTGGGTGGGGCCGGCTTCGCGGGCTCCGGCAGCGGATCAGATGTACGACGCCGGCGGCCGGGCCATGCTCCCCGGCTTCGTAGACTCCCACGCCCACCTGGTCTTCGCGGGTGACCGGACGGCCGAGTTCGACGCACGGATGCGCGGCCTGCCCTACACCGCAGGCGGCATCCGCACGACGGTGGCGGCCACCCGCGCGGCGAGCGACGAGGAGCTGTCGGCGGGGGTGGCCCGCCTGGTGGGCGAGGCACTGCGGCAGGGCACCACGGTCATCGAGTGCAAATCAGGCTACGGCCTGACCGTCGAGGACGAGGCCCGCCTGCTGCGCATCGCCGCGCAGCACACCGACGAGGTGACCTACCTCGGCGCGCACGTCGTACCGGCCGAGCACGACCCAGATGCGTACGTGGAGCTGGTGACCGGGGAGATGCTGGACGCCTGCGCCCCGCATGCTCGATGGGTGGACGTCTTCTGCGAGCGAGGGGCGTTCGACGGCGACCAGGCACGGGCCGTACTGGAGAGCGGCATCAAGCGCGGCCTCGTACCCAGGATCCACGCAAACCAGCTCACCCACGGACCAGGCGTCCGACTCGCCGTCGAACTGGGCGCCGCCTCCGCCGATCACTGCACCCACCTCACCGACGCGGATGTGGACGCTTTGGCCTCGGGGACTACGGTCGCGACCCTGCTGCCGGGGGCCGAGTTCTCCACCAGAGCCCCTTACCCGAACGCCCGTTGCCTTTTGGACGCGGGCGTGACGGTGGCACTGTCGACCGACTGCAACCCTGGCTCCAGCTTCACCACCAGCATGCCGTTCTGTGTCGCCCTGGCGGTTCGGGAGATGGGCATGACTCCCGACGAGGCGGTGTGGGCGGCGACGCTGGGCGGAGCGCGGGCGTTGCGGCGGGACGACGTGGGCCGGATAGTGGTGGGCGCACGCGCCGACCTGATGCTGCTGGACGCTCCCTCTCACGTCCACCTGGCCTATCGACCCGGCGTCCCGCTCATCTCCGCCGTCTGGCAGCGCGGCCGCCAAGTGGTGTCCTAACCGACTCCTCGCAGGACTCGCACGGTCGCCCCCGTGGCCGAGTGGGGCGCCGACGGCTTCTCTACGGGTGCCTGCTGCTGGCAGGGCCGAAGCGTTCTCATCTTGCAAGACCGAGTAGGGAGTCCGTCCGCGGGATGACTGCGGTAGTGGTCGGTGGCGGTTCCTCGGGATACGGAACGCCGCAATAGCTGCGGTCCGACTGCGCCTTGATCAGCAGATCCGCCGACATGAATGCCTGCGACCTTGTTCTGCCGCACGAGGACAGACATGAGACAGGGCGACGACAGATCAATTTTGCAAGATTGTCGATGCCACGGTTGCAGTGGCGAGGCTCCCGAGAGGAGAACGGATGTCGAAGGTCAAGAAGGGCGTGGTGGCGGCGGTCGCGGCGGCTGGGTTGGTGAGCGCGAGCGCTGCTCCAGCACTGGCCGCGACGGGGCGGCTCGTCCTGAAGGACGACAGCGGGCGTCAAGTGGTGATCAACAACCCCCAGGCCAGCTGCACCCGCGTCGGCACGGGCTTCACGCGTGTCGCCAATGACACGGACGCTCCGATCACGGTCTACGACGGTATGTGGTGCGACGGGTGGCCATCCCTGGTGGTCCCTCCGGGGACGGAGATGTTCGTCGGCGCCCGCCATAGCTTCTCGGCCCCCTGGTGACGTGCGCGTCACAGGCAAGCCATTTCCAAACCTAGGTTCCGGAGAGAAGGAAAAAAGCATGCACATTCGCATGGCAAAGCACGTGGCCGCTGGGGTCGCCGGCCTCGCCCTGGCGCTTTCTCCTACGATTCCCGCTTTCGCGGTGCAGGGTAGCACACAATCGGAAAGCGCTGTGCAGATTCCCCAGCGGAACGAATGGTCAGGCCGCTTTCCCACCTTTTCAGAATGCGCCCGGGCAGGCCGGATCTACGTCAACCAGAACGGCGCGATCGGCTACACGTGCAAGAGAATCGTTGGTGACACCTACGACCTCTGGGTCCAGTACATCGATGACCCCTTGACGTGAAATCTGCCGGCAACAGATCGACGAGACCACGAAAAAGCCGAGACCAGGAGGAAGCAGTGCGGATGACAAAGAAGACTGCGGCGACGCTCGCGATCGCGGGCGTGCTCGTGGGCGGCGGCCTGACATTGGGCTCGCCCGCATGGGCGGCCAACGCCCCGGCAGCGGCGGCTGTGTCCGCCGATGATGTCTGGTGGATCTACAACTTCTATCCGGACGAGGCGACCTGCGAGGCACAGCGCAGGTGGGGCGCCTCTCAGGGCTGGTGGACCTACGACCGCTCGGCGTGCGCCACGAACGGGCGCGATTGGGCACTTTTCATTCGTGGGAACCTGTCTCCGAACAGTACTCAGGCAGTTCCGGACCTGCCCAAGGGCTGGCAACGAGCGTGATGCCGTAACCGCGGCTGCTCCAGGCCATCTTTCTTGAAGGCCGTTGTCCCCTCGCGTTCGGCTTTCGCCGCGCGAGGGGACAACGGCCTTCGCGCTCAGCGATGCCTGGACCATCCGCACGTCATGATCCGGACTTGCACTCATTCTCGTCCATTGGCGCCGTCCGTTTCGAGAGCTGCAAGCCGTAGGTCGTTCCAGTGATATCCGCAGTTCTCAGGGGGCAGGCCCTCGAACGTGTGCAGAGGATCAATTTCCAGGTCACACAATCGCTGCTCTTGCGAAAGCGCGTGGTAGGCCAGGGCCTTGTTCATGGCGCTCGTCACGTCGGATGCCTCCACAACCCAGGTGTAGGGCGCTTCTCCGTCGAATCGTTCAGTACCGGCGATGGTCACCGTGAAGGTCTTCATCTCTTGTGATTCCTTCGGCATTGATCCCGATCAAGGACCCGCACAGTGTTGCCGCAGACGCGACGGACGAGCCCAGGAAGGCGTCCGCCGCGCTGCTCTCACCGGGCCTCGCCTTGGAGGATCTGATCGAAGGTACGTTTGGCGACTGCGTTCAACGTCCACGCGGTTTCGCGGACGGTGCCCTTCTCTCGGTCCGTACGGCGGACGAAGCCCTGGCCGGCGGCGGCGCACAATTCGTACGTCAGTTGGCGGCACTCGCAGGTGTGTGAGACCACGCGGATACGCTGAGCCCGCGGGGTCGGTGCGCACCAGGTCAGCTTGACATGGCCCGGCTGGGGCGACGCGACGTGCGGACCATGGAAGTCGCGGATGTCATCCCGCCATGTCACCAAGTCCGCCCCTCGAAGATCTCGACGAGGTTCTTGAGCGCGATGTCGACGCGAGCCATGACGAGTTCACGGATGTGATCGCCGCCTGGAGGCAGCCGGTAGCCGTGCTTCTCGAGTACGGCTTGGATCTCGGCTGTCAGGCAGGACCCGAATCGTAGGTCTGTGATTGGGTTACCCATGGGTCGGACCTCCGGTGTCCGATCAAGGGCCCGTCTTGGCGTTTGGGTCGCGAGGACGGGCCCGACTCCCTTGAAGGTCATGCAGTGCCAGGCTAATACAAACGTCTGCAAACGTCTGCACCCGAGTGCAAACGTGGGCGAGTGATGGGCCACGGATGCGGACATTTACGGTCTATGTTCATGACGATCGACCACGAGGGGCCGGTACCGCTCTATCGCCAGCTTGCCGACCTGCTGCGGACACAGATCGCTGATGGCACACTCCCGCCCAACCGGCCGATCCCGACTGAGCAGAGGTTGATGCATGAGCACGAAGTGGGCCGCGACACCGTCAGAAAGGCCATCGGCATCTTGCGCGAAGAGGGCTTCGTCATCGCGATCCAGGGCCGCGGAACCTTCGTGGCGCCCCGTGAGAACTGACTTGAGCAGTCCGCTTCGTTTCTTTCCCCTGCTGGCCCCTGCGGGTGACCCGTGTCCGGAATCCGCAGTAGCGGGAAGCGCCGTATAAGAGGACCTTGAGCAGGACCTTTACATGGGTCGGAGCATGGCCGGCCGGGCGATCAAGAAGGCGGCTGGCGTTTCACCACCAACATGGAACGCGTGCTGTTCGCGCCGGTCGCCAACCGCGATCGCGCCGAAGAGCAAATTGTCGGCCGCCGAATGCGTAAGCGATCACACGAATCGAGGTTAACTGGACCGAGCCAAGGCCAAGGCCGAACAGCGGTTGCACGGCAAGTATCTGCTGGCCACCAGCAATCTCGACAGCAACACCGAAGACGCTACGCTCGGCGACAAAACCTTCTCGGAGCGAAGCTGATGCGACATGAAGTAGGTCATCGACCTGTGCCCGGTCTATTACCGGCTGGAGGAACGCATTCGCGCACCTCATCTTGCGCTGGCTGGCGCTGCTGCTGATCCGCATCATCGAGACCAACACCGGCATCACCTGGAACCGCATCCGTCAGGAGTTCGACCTCCTGACGGTCGCCACCCTCACTGGCCTAACGGGAACCTTTCGTCAGCACGTCGAGCTGACCAAGCCCCAGAGCGACATCCTGGCCAAACTCGACCTCCCGACCCCGAAGAAGAGCGTCGAAGCCATCCCCACCGCAGACGCCTGACCAGGCGCAACAATCACGCCTAGCGACACGCCACATCAGCGTGCCCGTAAGCGTTTCCGCAGCTCAGACCTCAGATCTTTGTGCTTTTCCCGCTACACATCTACGGAACGCGGGTATAACTTACCCAGACAAATACTCCATCACTGCAGCGGTGGCGATATTCATCATCTGACGTGACCGAACGGGGCCAACCCACTTGGCCTGCTGAAAATCACTTTCGGACGCAGCAAGTATCTTTCCGACAGTGTCAAATCCGAGCGTCTTAAGTCGGCCTTTAGCAAAGGCTGTCATATCAAGTTTATCAACCGATCGATCCAGCTGGGACTTTATAAACTCCCGCCGCTCTTCGTCCATTTTATCGACGTCAAGCCGAGCGATACTTTCATACAGCTCATGGTTCGCTCCGAATTCCACCATGCGCTTGATTGAGATCGCCCGTCGGAGCCATGTCGTCGCGGACACTGGATCCGCCTCTGGACCTGTCCTTGCTCCAATGTTCAGCATGTACCGCGTGCCCGTTAGGCCTCGGGTAGCAACCAGTCCGCTACCAGCTTCATGCAGAATTCCGCTATAGCACAGGAGGCGAAGCGACTCTTTCACCGGCGCAGGTGCATCACGATGAATCCAGATGAATACCCGTTTGTCTGAATCTCCAGCTTCGCCGGTTTTTTTCCTCAGCATAGGGATGATGTGCTTCTGAAGAAATTGTCGACCCCAGTCAATTACAGCTCGATGCCCTATGTAACGGTCACCTAGTGCCGAGTGCTCACTCCATATAGTCTCTCGATAGTATTCGCGCATGGTCCGCTGTGCATTGTTCGCGCTCAGAGGAGAGGCCGCCGAAACCGTCTTGAGGAGGGTGCGAGGATTACCGCTAGCGGCGAAAGCTAGGGCATCAAATATCTCGCCATTTTTTGTAATATTAGATTGCAGCTCGGGATCTTGGCGCAGCACTATCTCTCGCATTGCCTCGAGATAGCCTTTATCCAGAATATCTCGATTGACATTGACAAGCTCTGCATCATGGCTCAGCTGAAAAGAGTCTCCAAAGTATGTTACGCCAGGGTATACTGCAGCCTTAACCGATAGATAGGGACTTCGTAGGTCGCGCATTAGAGTAAAGAATTGGCGCTGCTGCTCCGGGATGAAGACGTGAGCGGCTTCGTCTACTAGAAGTACTACCCGTCGCACAGAAGTTTGAGAGCAAAGATCCTCAATCGCATCCTTGATAACTTCTGGATCGATGCCGGAGTCAATCGTCTGTGGAAGAGAGTCATTTTTCCATGCGTCTTCTAGCTGGCTTCGCAATTTCTGTAGGCGCAGCTCAGTAACTTCGTCGCTATCGTCGTGCGAAAGCGTAGCAAAAATAGTGCTGTTGTGGCGAATTGCTCCTTTTTTGCGTGCCTCTCGAATTATTCGTTCGCAGATTTTAGCCAACATCCAATGCTTGAAGCGTTCGGAATCTGCAGTCTGTAGCAATCCTGCCTTATTGAAGGTGATATAAACGGCTAGCGTTTTAGACGTGGAAAAGCTTTCATCCAACTCCTTTTGGGCTACTTTTAGGAGAAAAGATTTACCTACACCTCGTGCGCCTTGTAGAACTACTGTCTTCTTGCTTTTTAGCGCATCGATCGTGCGGCGGTCAAATTCGGTCTCTACGAAGTAATCGCTGACTTCTTCGGGTGTCAGGTCTTCCGTGCGGAAGTATAGCTCGCTCATGCCCGTGCGTTCCCTTCCTCGAGAGGCAGTCCCAATAGCTTTCGTACCGAAGAGAAGCTCGACAGATGATCCTCAAGTGATGCCTCGACGATCCGGCGCTGAGGTTCGCTAAAGTCAATATAATAACGTACCATAAAGCAGTGGATTATTGAGCACAGTACCGCTTTCGCGATGGATAGCCATTCTGCGACAATATCCGCTCGATGGGATATGTCATTGGGTAGCATTTGCGAGGTTGCAACGTTTCCATGAATGTACTCTGAGCATCTCCGATACGCTCCTTTGAGGGACTTGATCATTTGCTTCTGTTCAGAGATTGCCTCTGGGCAGAACTCCGTCAAAAAAGACGTAGAATAGAGGCCCTCTTCAGGAGAAACGATCGAGGACCAACTGATATCTAGATTTCCGCTGATCCATTGACGTCGTTTAAATTCCAGGGCGCTCAGATAGGTAGCGCCTGCTGTTACTTCAAGAAACGATCTCAGGCTTGAAAATGCTTGACGATATAGACCGCTCATGATCGCATAGAATGCCAGACCGAAGTCTTGGTGGGCGGATCGCAGCTGCTGAGATTCCGGGTAATTGTCAAGGACGCGTAGCCATGTCGTGAGATCTGCCTCTAGGTGCAAAACCTTGTTGATTTCCGGCTCTGCTTCACTCGTGGCGCGCTTAATGTGATCCATGCATGTTTGGTGTAGCCTGAGCATCATATGTTCGACGCTGTGCGCGCTGACGACTGCTGAATCTCCCACACTAGTAAAGTTAGCACCGCCTTCGCGACTTGTCCTCTAATCGTGGAGCATTCGGTGCGATTCGGTCATTTGAGGCCATATCAACAGCTAGGGCAACCTGTCGGCATAGGCGTGAAGGGTCGCCCAGGGCCTCTTCCCACGCGCGCTGCCGGGAGCGCTGCTCACAGACGAGCGCTATCGGCAGATCGAGATGAGCCGGTGGGTGTTGCCCATGTGGACGATCGGTATCTTTCCGGCCTCGTACCGGGACGGGGAGTCCGTAGATGGCTGGCCGGTTGAACGCTGATCTGGCGCGAGGCAATCGAGCCGTGGGATGTGCCTGGCCTTCGCCGCCCGTGCGTGGCGCTACCGCGCACTTGACCTGAGCGTCGCGAGTGCGCCAGCCACAATCACGCAACTCGCTTTGTGGACGTCGTCAGCCGGCTGTGGCCTTTGCATAGTGGAACACGTCGGGCGGGAGCGGGTGGTCCAGACGCCAGACGAAGCGGATTGGTCGTTCGCCTTCGTGGCTGACGTAACGCATTGGACCGGCGTAGGTGTACGGCGGCGCGCCCAGCCCTTCGTCACGCTTGGACTGGCGGATCAGCAGGTGAACTGTGGACGCGCCGGATAGGTAGCGGCGAGAGGTTGCGGCGGAGGAGCGCAGGGTGCTCTGCGATTCCCACTGGAAGAGCTCCTCGCTTATCGCCCGATCGTGGTACAGCGTGGTCGGAGAGTAGTGGTCTTCGGCTTTGTCGATGGTGACGAAAAACAGGTCCGCCTTGTGCTCCTCAACGTATTTCACGCCCTCGCGCATGTGGGCGGGCTTGTCCACGCCGAAGGCGGCCAAGACTTCGTTCTTGCTGTAGCGGGCATGGACGTGCAACGGCACGATCGGGTCCAACTGCGGGGCGACGTGACGAATCCCTGAGTGCAGCACGCCGGCTAGTTCCCGAAGCTCCAAAGCCCGAGCACCAGTGAGCTGCGCGAGTCTGGCCTCCATGCCGGAGGCAGGTTGGGTACCGCCCCACAACATGACGTCCAGCATGGCCAGGAGACGCAGCTCGCGGGGTGAGCGCGGGGTTCGGCCGTTCAGCACTTCGGTCAGGAAGGCGAGGCGCTCGACGTCGTCGATATGCAGCATCCGGCCGAAGGCACGGCCCAACTGCTCATCTGGGGTATCCGCTTCAAGGCCCGCGGCGTACCGCAGGGAGGCCCATCCCTGCCGCCGCCGGTAGAGGTCCTCCACATCCAGTCCGGTCTCGTCCAGAAACCGCGGCAGAGTGACATCGCCGAGATCGCGCAGTTCGCGAGACAGGTCCTTCCAATTAAGGCTGAGCGCTTGCCGTACGTTCTCAAGGACTAGGCGGCGTACATCGCGGTCCAGGTCAATAACGCAACCGGCAGGCAAGGTGGGAAAGCCCTGCTCGATCTCGCGGGCGATTCCGGTACGACTGGCACCGGTGAGCGCCCGGTAGCGCCGATCGAAGCGAAACTGCTTGTGCTGGTTGCCAACGAAGTCGAGCACGGTCAGGCACGGCTTGTCATCGGACAGCCGCAGGCCACGGCCGAGCTGCTGCAGGAAGACAGTGGCACTGTCGGTGGGGCGCAAGAAGAGTACGGTGTCGATCTCTGGAACATCGACGCCCTCATTGAAGAGGTCAACGGTGAACACTGCGTTGATCCGGCGTGCTCGCAGGTCACGCAACGCTTGGGAACGATCGCTCGGCGAGCTCTGCGCCGTGACTGCGACCGAGGGGAGCCCCGCTCGGGTGAAGCGGTCGGCCATAAAGCGGGCGTGGTCGATGCTCACGCAGAACCCGAGGGCGCGCATTCGTCCGACGTCGCCGATCTTGCGATTGAGCGTCTCCAACACAACGGCCACCCGACGGTCGTTGCCCGTGTAGACGCCGGACAACTGGCCTGTGTCGTAACCCTGTCCCCGACGCCAGCCGACCTGACGCAGGTCGGTGCCGTCGTGGATACCGAAGTACTGGAACGGCGCGAGTAGACCACGCTCGAGTGCCTCCCACAACCGCAGCTCAGCCGCGATCCGACCGCCGAACCAGTGCTTGATGTCTTGCCCGTCCGCTCGTTCTGGCGTCGCGGTCAGACCAAGCAGCACCCTCGGGCGCACGGTGGACAGCAAGCGCCGGTAGGTTGAAGCCTCGGAATGGTGGAATTCGTCCACGATTAATACGTCGAACGCATCCGTCTCTGGCAACGGGTTGGCGTGCAGAGATTGGATCGAGGCGAAGACGTGCCGCCATTGCTCGGGGCGCGCGCCGCCGACGTACAGTTCGCCAAATGTCTCGTCGCGCAGCACCTGGCGGAAGGTGAGCAGGCTCTGCCGCAAGATCTCCTCACGGTGAGCGACGAACAGCAGCGAGTCAGCCTGCCCGACGTCACGTAGCCGGCGATAGTCCAGGGCAGCGACCACAGTCTTGCCGGTTCCCGTGGCCATGACCACCAGGTTCTGCCATCGGTCGTGGATCTGGCGTTCGGCGGCGAGTTCGTCAAGGATCTCGCGCTGGTAAGGGTAAGGGCGGACATCGACGTGGGCGAAATCGATGACGACCTGCCCGCTGCCGGAGCGCTCGGCCGACAAGGCACGGTCGAGCCGCTCGGCATCTTTCGCCGGGTCATACGGCTCGAAGGAAGGGTCGTCCCAATAGTCGTCGAAGGTGGCCGCGAAGGTGTCGATCAGATGTGGCTGCTCTGCCTGGGCGAGCCGTACGTTCCATTCCAGACCATGGCTGAGAGCCGTCTTGGATAGATTCGAGGAGCCCACGTAGGCCGTGGACAGGCCTGACTTCCGGTGGAACAGCCATGCCTTAGCGTGGAGGCGGGTCATTCGGGTGTCGTAGGAGACGCGGATGTCCGCGCCCATGGCGGCAAGCCGGTCCACCGCGAGGCGGTCGGTGGCGCCGATGTAAGTGGTGGTCACCAGCCTCAGCCGTCCACCGCGAGCCAAAAGCTCCTCGATCGCCTCTGCCAGCACCCGTACGCCGTTCCATTTCACGAAGGCGCACAGCAGGTCCACGCGATCTGCGGAGGCTAGCTCGTGCTTGAGCTCATGGCCGATCTCTGGTTGGCCTCTGCCGTTTACCAGCAACGCGCTGCCCGTGAGAGGAATTGCTGGACGCGGCGGGAACCGCACTTGCCCGGCCACGTCCCGGCTTCTGGCGAAGCCCAGTAGCTCCTCGGCGGCCTCCACGAGTTCTTCGGATGCGGCGGCCTCAGGCACCAGGTCGCCGATTAGATCAGCGATACGGTTGACGATCTCGACCTGCCGTGCCAGACGCACCGCGTCGGTTTCCCCTCGGACGGCGCGTAGTGCCCGGCGCGTCAGCGCGGCCAGATGCCGTGCCAGGGTTTCGTGGGAGTCGGCGATATCCAGCGACCGTCGGTCGATCAGTTCTTGATCAGGTACTGCGCGTAGCAGGGCGCCTACTTGATAGGTAATTAGGTGCTCGTAGACGCCCGGCTGCAGATCGCTCACGCCCGCGACTATAGGGCGCGGCGTGGTGATGTGAGGGTGTAAGCGGCTTATTGCCTCAGCTCAGTAGCCGAACACCCAGGACGACCGTAGAAAGATCACCAAAGATCGAGGCTAGTCCAACTTTAGGGTTACATGGCACGCGTGCGAACGCCCATTCGCAGGCTAACCCCGACCCTCAGATACTCAGCATCAAGTAGACAGACCTACTCGCGACCCGTACCTGTTGTCCATCGTGCGCGGTGGTTCGCCACATACTGCGGATCGATCCGATGTGAGCGGTTCACGGTGAGGGCCCCCGTGATCTGATCGGTGCGGGCATCGATCACCTTGAGATCGTTGGACAGGTAAATAGCTCCGTTGTCGAATCGGACATGGTCGTTCGGGCATAGGCAGAGGACATTCTCGACAACGTCGGGGCCATGGTGCGGGCTGCCGAGGGCCTGAATATGGGCTCCCTCGCTGTATAGGCCGCCGGCCACTTCTATGGCCAGCCCACAGACTTGGCACTCGTGGCAGTACCAGGCTTTCACCTGCTGAACGACCTTGCTGCTGCGGACGATTCGCTGAATCACGGTCTCGGTCACCGAGGCAGGGCCTGGGCCGTTCGTGTCCGTATCGATCGTGCTCTGAAGAGGAGGCGGCGTAGCTGTCGTAGGCGCTTCGTCTGGGATCTTAACCAGGGTGAATTGCCAGATCCGGAATCCGTCGATGCCTACCTTCGCCCCGTAGGACTCCACGCGAAACAGCCCGTCGTACCGGAGTCCGGAGCTGGGAGCATATGGCGAGTCAGGGTTACGGCCCCGGACGACGCGAACGTGCAGCCCCTCGAGCCCAGCGCGGACCAGTCCGGCGTTACCGGGATCGGATAACTCTTGATCGCGGACCTGCCGGCCTGTGTCTGAGTCGCGACCGCCATGACCCGTGTAGACGATGGTGTCGCCGTAGTCCTTGTCGTCCACGTACCCGCCGGAGACCACGATGGAATCGGCGCCGTCATTTCCAGTTCCTGAGATGCCTGCCCGTAGCGGCGCGTGGACGCCCGCATTGCGTAGTGCACGTCGATTCTCGTACGTCGACCCTACTGGTTGGCCGTAAATGTGCCCAAAGATCCTCGCCATGCCGACATAACTAATATGAGCACCAAATGGTTCCAAGCGGGCGTGGCCTGGTACGACTTGACTGGTCTGGGGCAGTGCGTCCGCGTAGTCTCGCACTCGTGCGAGCGCAACAGGACGCTGTTGGAGGACCGCTAATCGAAGAAGTCGAACTCTCCCGCCCGCACCCCGGCCAGGAACGCCTGCCACTCCGCCCTGGTGTAGACGATCGCGTCGCCTTGAAGCTTGCTGTGCCGGACCGCCACTCGACCTGTTCCGTCATTCAGAGGGCCGGCCTCAACGCAGTTGCCGCCGCCATCGGCGCTGAAGCTGCTGATGTGCCAGGAGATGTCGGGGGTGGTCATGATCGGACGGCTCCATCCCTAGGCGTCGGAGAGGCTGTCCGCAACTGCCGCGATCAGTTCCAGCGAGTCCTTGGCATCGAGCGAATCGCGGTGAATGCGGTCATATTTCACCCTAAGCCTCTCAGCTGCCTGGCCTTCCACGTAGATGGAACCCGCTGGCGTAGGGACGTACGCGACGGCGGGGTAGGGCTCGGGCAGTTCGAAGATGCGAAAGGCACCGTCCGGGCTGGCATGTGCTCCTGCGGAGACTGGAAGGACCAGGACCTCGACGTTGGGGCAGGAGGCCTGACCTGTGAGGTGGGCCAGTTGACTGCGCATGACCTTGGGGCCGCCGACCATGCGGCGTAGTGCGTACTCCTCCAGAATCGTGGAGAAGACGGGACCGTCGTCGGTCAGGATCTTCTGCCTGGTCAGACGAAACTCGATCCAGCGCTCGATCTGCTCGCTCGAGGCGTCCGGGTCCTCGGCGCGGATGACGGCTTCCATGTAGTCCCGTGTCTGGAGCAGGCCGGGGATCACGAAGGCGTCGAAGGAGCTGATCTTCTCGGCGCGGTTCTCCAGCCAGGCGTAGTCCACGATGCCGTGCGACACGTCGCCGGAGTAGTCGTCCCACCAGCCGTTCTGCCACACTTCGCGGCTCAGGCGGGTAAGGGTTTCGCGCTCGTTCGGGATTGTGACGCCGTACAGGTCGAGCAAGGCGATGACGTCAGGGGTGCGGGCCGGATAGAGGCCCGCCTCGAAGCGGCTCACTGTGGAAGCGTCGCGCTGGAGGTAGTCGCCGGCTTCCTTTAGCGTGAGGCCCGCGCTTTCGCGCAACTCCCGTAGGTGCTTGCCGAGCCATTGGGCTCGGAGCGTCACGCCACGCTTCCCGCTCATGGTCACCACCTTGTCGGCTGTTGGCAGGTTCCGCTGCGTATTGCAGTTAAGAGATCTTCAGCGATTCGCTGTGCAAGCTTGCATGGTGCATGTAAGCATCAGTCTAGCTGCGGGGTGTAACGGAGCAAGTCGTTTGCGTGATGGCGTCCGACGCCGTCGGCGAAAGGAAAGGTAGGGGCGATGAACGGCATGGCGTGGCGCTGTGATTTCCCTGGTGAACGAGTTCAGTTGCGGACCGTACGTCGGCTCGCTGCCGCGCTGCTGATGGACTGTCCTGCACGCGATGATGCGATCTCGTGCCTCGTCGAGTTGGCCAGCAACGCGATCTTGCACACGAGGTCGGCGGGCGGTGTGTTCACGGTCGGCATCTGGTCGTCCAGGACCACCGCTCGAATCGCAGTGAAGGACGCTGGCGGATCGAGCAAGCCCGTCCTGCGCGCATGCCGTGGGGGGGAGATGTCAGAAGGCGGGCGAGGGCTCGCCATAGTGGCCGCCCTCTGCGCCCGGCTCAGCGTCACGGGCGATGAAACCGGGCGCGTCGTCTGGGCTGACCTCGCCTGCGGCGGTGGTGCCGGTGATCCGGTGCCGCCGGACGAGATACCGCTGATGGAGCCGACATGCGACTGCTTCTGGGGCTCGCGGGCCTGGCCGTCCCCAGCGGTGTCGTCTGCTGTCTTCTCGGGAACGTGAGAGGTGTACATGATCGACCATACTTGGCATGGTCTGCACGCTGTGCCACTTCAAGCCGGTTATGAGCCAATCGACTGGCAGCCCCCGTCTCCTCGGGCCCACCGCGTGCGGGTGCGCCGCCATTCATGCGAGTGCGCGTCCGTGGTCTACGAGCTGTGCCAGGCCGGTGGGCTCATGTTCATCCGCAGGACTGTCCGATCGCCAGATGGGGATGAGGCGCATGAAACCGCGTGGCTCACGAGTGCCCGTACGGTGCGGCTTTGGAACCTCCTCCTCCAGGGGTTTGCCGGCTAATCTTTCACGACTAAATTAAGACCCTTGACCTGGACGGAGTTTCCTCCACCCTGGTCACGTCGCCCTGGGGGCGCAGTGATGTATTTCGCCATAGCGTTTGCGGGCGATTCGGAGTAGCTCGGTTAGATCCCTGACAGGGTCGCGTCCTCTCGCAACCTCAGAAAGGTCGACGCTAATCCAAGGTCGTTTTCCGTCGCATTGGAACAGCATCATCGTGTAGTACGGTTTAGTGCGTGGAACGTCGCCCGTGTATGCGATCAGCCCAACTCCGAGATCTGCCGGTAGCGCCGATAGCTGCTTCCTGCCAAAGTTCTTGCGTGCGATCTCCAGGACCTCATCACCCGTTCCAGCGGACCATAGCAGGGAAAGCCGGTTGTACTCGTTCCGCAGCGAGCATTGTCCATGGCTGGAGGGAACGCCCTCCTTGCTCTCCGCCAGTGGGACGGTGATACCAGTGATTGCACGTACCGCCTGTTGTGGCAGGAAGTCACACCAATAGGGTTGTGAGTCCACGACGGGCGCGCTGCTGGCGGTGATGGTCGGCGGCTTGTCGACGTTGTCTCTAGTACAGCCGGAGGTCAGTGCAAGCAAGAGAAGTGCGCTTGATATCGCCTTGCGTGTTGACATATCAGTAGTTTCGATCCAGGCCAAGGTTTCCGTGAACATCCACGCCGGCACTGTTGTCCATTGCTTCCCGCACGCTTTGCATCGTAGCCTCATCGGTCGAATATCTTCGGGCCCATTCGATGAACTTGTCGAAGGTCTCGGGGTTCGACGTTATTTCGTCTAGCGGCTTGAGACGCGGCGGGTTGTCGTCGGTGGCGAACGCGCTCCCTTTGAGGCTCTCCATCGCCTTCGGATCCCACTTGCCCTGCGCGATCCTGGCGCCGAGGATCATCTCGCGAACCATCCACATGGTCATCTCGCGGTCGTCGTTCGCCTGCTGCAACGCCGAGTTCCTGGTTAGGCCCTCCTTTATCAGCCGCTCGGCTAGGAAGGCCGAGACATTTTCGAACACGATCGGTGTGAGCTTCTCGTGGGCTTTGTTCCCCCAGTCCCCGAACCGCCCAGCAAGCTTGCCCGCAGGCCCGGTCAGCTCGCCCAGCACATCATTGATCAGGCCCTTCAGCTCTGCCCTGGCCTGTTCATCGCTCTTAGCCTGAGCCATGAGGACCAGCCTTCGAGGTTCGAGCAGGTGCCCCATGAAGCGAGCCTCAGGGAGAAGCAATTGCTGCATGTTTTCCCCGTTGCCCAGCTTGTAGGACTCCTGGATCGCCTTGAACATGCGCTGGGCTTCCGCGCCCACCAGAGCCTTCACTGCGCCCTCGTTGCGGCCCACGAAGGTCAGCACCCGATCCATCTCGAGCTGGTTGATGTTCTTCAGGTCAGGGGATCTTTTTTCGAAGACTCCGAAGATCTCATCGATGTGCGCGGCCATGACTGTCCCCATCGGTCCGTCCAGGAAGGACAACCGGTCCAGCTTCTTCTGGTCGACGATTGTCAGCTTCCCGTCGTCCCCTGCTTTGAAGACACCGTCGAGTTCCGTCTTGAGGATGACGAGCGCGTCGTTGGTGAACTTGAGCGACTCCTTGTCCTTGCCGCTCAACGCCGTCTGCAGAAGGCCGGCGACCGGAGCGTAGTTCTTCGTGTGGTTGAAGCCGTCCAGCCGATCCGTGAGCAAGTACTCCATGATGCTCTTGTTCCAGCCCTGTGGGGTGTGGAAGAGCAGGGCCTGCGCTGCCTCCGGCGTGTGTCTCGCGGCCTGGGACAGATCGTCGATGACGCTAGCCTTGATCGGCTTCCCCGGTTCCCCCATGTTGGGCCCGCCGGGCTGCATCGAATCGCTGAGCCCGAGCACGGTGGCCAAGTCCATGGCGTTGGCGTAGGGCGGGCCGGAATCCGACAGCTCCTTTTGATGGACGATCGCGTCCCGGCCCACCACCTCCATGAATCGCTTGGAGAACGGCGGCTTGCCGTCGCTCGCCCGCCAGATCAGTGCCTGCGCCTGATAGCCGACGTAAGCCACCTCGTTGGCCCTGTGCTGCGCTCGCCCTTCCTTCACCAACTGGGAGAGGAACGCCTCGCCCATGAACGCCGGGTCTTTGGGATTGGTGCCCTTGGCCAGGGCCGTGGCGAGCAGCTTCATGCCCTCCTTGACTTGCTGGGACACTTGGTCGCCCTTGGCGCTCCGCATCATTACGTTGGCCCGCATCTGCAGGGCCAGCGCCGCCGGCAGCTCGGTGATGCCCTTGGCCCCCAGTTTGGCCAGGAAGGCCTTGACGAACTCCGGGTCAGAGGACTTGCCCGCGAGTCCTCGCAGCTGCGCCATGGCATTGGCGTCCCCGCGGCCTGCGGCCACTGCGGCGTTCGCGGCCAGCGTTCCGTTCAGCAATCCCTCGGCGGCTGCCAGCGAATCGGGGACGGGAACCATGGTCCCGGCCGGCGTGTGCGTGCCGAAAGTGACCTTCAGTCGTTCCATCTCCCTGATCAGGTTTTGCCGCCGCCGCAGGTCCTCGACCTCCGCCCCGACCTCCCTGGCCATGTCGCGGATGCGCAGCGCCGGTCCGGTGTCCAGCCCCGCGGCCGAGAGTTCGCCGTGCAGTGCCGCGGCCAGTCCCTCGAGTTGCTGGGCCGCCGCGCTGTGCCTGGAGACCAGACTGTCGAACTCGGGTTGTTTGATCCCGGTGAAGCTCACCTCGTACCTGCCAGTTTGTCGCTGGCGTCCGCGACGGCACGGGCGAGCATCGCGCGTAGCTCCCGCTCGCGGCCGTGTACGGTCTGGCTGAAGCGGACGCCCGTCGGTCCGACCCATGCGTCGGCATCCAGTAGCTCGCAGGAAGGGTGAAGGGCCCACCAGTGGTCGTCGGACAGCTTCTGGATGCGTTGCGCCGCTGCCCGCATCGCCTCGCGATCAAGATCAGGCATGCCGATCTCTCCTCGTACGACTCCCAAGCCCCCTAGAGACGATAGCTCTCTCCGGGCCGATTGCCCTGGTATCCAACAAACTCGGAATTTTTCCTTACAATTCGAGCCAAATAACTCGCCAGTGCGTACACCTTTGAAGCGACATGCAGACTCCGACGGACGTCTACTCTTTCTTGATTGCGTGTGGTTCGTACGCTTTGTTCTGCCTGTTGGCACGTCCATGACGGATACCCGCAGTTGACTCTTGACTAAACGTCACAGTGAGCCGGTTTCAAGCTGAGTAAGCTCATCGGCGACCCGATCGATGGGGATGAGGGTGCCGTCGAGGATGGCGTAGGCCAGACGTGACGCGCGGGCCACGGCGGCGCGCACCGGCCCCTCGGGCGCCTTCCGCCAGTCCACCGAGCTCACCAAGCCCCAGCGCGACGTGTTCACCGCCCTCGACGTCCCCGCACCCAAGAACACCGCTTGCCACGATCTACGTGCCACCTGCGTGCTACTTCGTTCCGTCCTACGTTCGGTGGTTGGTGCAGGTCAGGTCGGGACACCTTCGCCATGATCGAAAGCAGCGCCGGGAACAGAAGGGCTCCCATGCGCCGCATCGCCCTCACCTCTATCAGCGCCACCGTCAGCGCACTCCCTGCTCATCCCGCTCGCCGCGAACGCAGCGTGGGCCGGACCGCCCGGCATCCCAACCGCGCAGGTCGTCCTCGACGAACTGGCCGAGACATAATCTGGAATATGGCGACCAGGTATGGTGGCAGAGTGCCCCGAGCGCCTGAGTCGTTGGAGCGAGCATGCCGGTGGCCGCACGGAATGTGTCCGGCGGTTGCCGACTGCCTGCGGAACTCAACAGTTTCGTGGGCCGTCGGCACGAAATAGCCGAGGTCAAGCGGCTTCTTTCGGAAGCCAGGCTGGTGACCCTCGTCGGCGTGGGCGGTGTCGGCAAGTCCCGGCTGGCGTTGCGGGTCGCGTTCGACGTACGGCGTGCTTTCCCCGACGGCGTGTGGCTGGTCGAGCTGGCGGCGCTGGAGACCCCGGAGCTGCTCGTCCAGGCGGTGACCGAAACGTTGGAGATCCCGGACCGTTCCGCGCGGACTCCGATCGAGGTGCTCACCGACCACCTGCGGGACAGGCATGTGCTCATCGTGCTGGACAACTGCGAGCACCTGCTGGTCGAGTGTGCCGCCATGGTGGAGGCGCTGATGCTGCGCTCGGCCGGGCTGCACGTCCTGGCGACCAGCCGGCAGGCGCTCGGCGTCGAGGGCGAGCACCTCATACCGGTGCCGACGCTGCAGGTTCCGGAGGCCAACGGGTTGCGGCCGTCCACCGAGGCGATGCGGCAGTCGGACGCGGTGCGGCTGTTCGCCGAGCGGGCGCAGGTCGTGCTGCCCGGCTTCGAGGTCACCAACGCCAACCTGGACGGCGTGGCGGGGATCTGCCGGCGGCTCGACGGCATCCCGCTGGCCATCGAGCTGGCGGCAGTATGGCTGAGCGCGCTGTCCGTGCAGCAGCTGCTGGCCCGGCTGGACGATCGGTTCCGGCTGCTCACGAGGGGGGCGCGGACGGCCCTGCCGCGCCAGCAGACGTTGCGGGCGCTGATCGACTGGAGCTACGTCCTGTGCACCGAGCAGGAACGCCTGCTGTGGCACCGGATCTCCGTGTTCTCCGGCGGCCTTGACCTGGGGACGGCCGAGCACGTGTGCTCCGGGGACGGCATCCTGCCCGGCGAGGTCGTCGACCTGGTGACCGGGCTGGTGGACAAGTCCGTCCTGACCCGCGTGGAGCAGGGGGCGACGGTGCGCTACCGGCTGCTGGAGACGATCCGCCAGTACGGCCGGGACCGGCTGCGGGAGTCGGGCGACGAGGCGGCGCTGAGGGTCCGGCATCGCGACTGGTGCCGGGATCTCGTGACCAGGGCCCAGCAGGGCTGGTACGGGCCCGACCAGGTGGCCTGGTTCACCCGCCTGCGCAGTGAGCACGGCAATCTCCGCACCGCCCTCGATTTCTGCCTCGCGACACCCGGCGAGGTCGAGTCCGGCCTGGTCATCGCCACGGCATTGCGCTTCTACTGGATCGCGGCCGGCTCGCTGCGCGAGGGACGCATCTGGCTCGACCGCCTGCTGGCCGCCGACTCGGCGCCGACTCCCGTCCGCGCCCGCGCGCTCCTGGTGAACGCGCGGCTGGCGGCCCTGCAGAGCGACTTCGCGGAAGTGGCCCCGATGCTGGAGGAGTGCCGGTGCCTCGCGCGGCGTCTCGACGACGCGGCGGTCCTGGCCGGGGCCACCTACGTCGCCGGCCTCGCGGCGCTGATCCAGCAGGACCCGGCCGCCGCGGTGGACCTCCTCGACGCGGCGCTCGAGGGCAATCGCACGGTGGACGACCAGATGGGCGTGGTCAACTCGCTGATGTACCTGGCCACCGCGCACTCCCTCCTCGGTCATGATGATCAGGCGCTCACGCAGTTCAAGGAGTGCCTGGCGATCTGCGAGGGCCGCCGGGAACACTGGTTCAGGTCGTACACGCTGTGGCTGTTCGGGATCCAGATGTGGAGGCACGGCGACACCGCGCGGGCGGTCGCGATGGAGCGCGAGGCGATCCGGCTCAAGGAGCCCTTCAACGACCGGCTGGGCATCGCCCTGTGCATCGAGGCGCTGGCGTGGATGGCCGCGAGCCAGGACGCCGAGCGGGCCGTCGTGCTGCTCGGGGCGTCGCAGGAGACCTGGAGGGCGTTCGGCGGGCCGCTGTTCGGCTACCTGTCGGGCTACCACGAGGCCGCTGAGATGGTGGCGCGGGAACGCCTCGGTGGCAAGGGGTTCGACCTCGCCTTCCACAAGGGCACCGTGCTAGCCCGTACCGAGGCGATCGCGTACGCCATGGGCCAGGGCGCGATGCCGGAGAAGCCGTCCCGCGAGCCGTCTCCGCTGACCCGGCGGGAGAGGGAGATCGCCCAGCTCGTCGCCAAGGGCATGAGCAACAGGGAGATCGCGGCCACGCTAGTGATCGCGCAGCGTACCGCCGAAGGACATGTCGAGCACATCCTGTGCAAACTCGGGTTCAATTCGCGGGCGCAGATCGCCGCGTGGGTGGGCGCACAGGAGGACGGTCTTCCCGGGAGTTCCTCATGACGCCGAGCGCCGATCTCTTGACGGACCAATCCACCTTCGTCGGGTGCCGGGTCGGGCCGGCGGCGGCCAAGGGCGCCTTCGTGCGCCAGCTCAACGAGCAGAGCGGCCCGCAGGCTGCCGGCGCGGTCCAGCGGGTGTTGGAGCACTGGCCGGTCCGCACGGCGTTTCAGCGGGCGGGATAGGCTGGCCGGAAGATCGCGAGGTGGAGCCTTTCCTGACGGAGGCCGGGCCGGTGGGTGGGACAGACGGTTGGGACGAGGCGGTGTGTTTCGAGGCCGCCCTGGACGTCATCGGCAGCCTCATGGCTTGGTGCACCGCCCAGGAGCAGGCCGCGGAAGGCAATCTCTTGGCGCGAGAGTCGTGGCGGGCGTTGCGCGGCAGGTATCTGAGGGAGTTCACCGGCCTCGACCCGGCCGACCGGGTCGCCGTGGGGCGGGCCGTCAAGGCGCACGGCGCGCGGGTCGCCGAGCTGGGCGGCACGCTCGAAGTGGTTCCCCGCACGGCGCCGGACGAGTACCGGCTCACCCGGGCGGAGCACACCCGCCTGTTCACCGAGCGGATCGTGCCCGAGATGCTGGACGCCGCGACGCCCAGTCCGGAGCCGGCCGCGCTGCTCGTCGCGGGGGAGCCGGGCTCCGGGAAGACGACGCTGGTACGCCGGGCGACGCGGGCCCGGGTCGCGCCCAACGCGTGGGAGGTGATCGACCCGGAGGCGTTCCTCGCCCACCACCCCTACAGCTGGGACCTCGTGCTCCATGACGACCCGGTCGCCGGTGACCGGGTGATGACGGACGCGCTCGGCTGGTGCGCCCTGGCCGTCGAACGGGCGATCGCCCGCCGGGTGGACGTGGCGCTCGAGGTCGGCGCGAACCACGCCGAGGACGTGAGCGGCTACGCGGCGCTCTTCCGGGACGCCGGATATCGGGTCGAGGTCGAGATGACGGCTGTGCCGGAGGCGGTCGCCAGGTTGCAGCTCATGATCCGCTACCACTGCCGCCACGGGAACTGGGAAGTGCTGCCGGACCGGTGACTCAGGTCGCGGGCGTGGCCCGCCGGAAGAGCGCGGCCCGGGCGCGGAACCAGGTCACCGTGTCCAGGGACGGCGGGCGGGCGCCAGCGCCGCCAAGGTGGGCGAGGAAGTCCGTCTCGGGTGCGAGGGCGTGCTCGCGCAGGTAGTACGCCACGGCATCGGACCAGATCCAGGCGCCGTCCGTACGGAAGCTCCAGGGGACCACGCGGTGTCGCGAGGGGTTCACGATGTCGTCCCGGAGGACCGGATTGTCGCGGATCACCGTCGCGGACGTGAGGTAACCGATGATCCGCTCGCGCTGGGCCGAATCGGTCATGAGCGGATGGTCGGCGTGGAAGCCGGGGCCCGTTCCGCCGTCCACGGCGTCGTACACCCGCGCTCTGTGGAAGGCGTACGGCCGGGTGGGCGCCCACAGCAGTGACGAGCGCGCCTGGGCGGTTCGCTGGTATGGCGGCAGGGCCGACGCGTCCGTGTAGACCTCGACCTGCGGATCCGCCTCGCCCCGCTCACTCAGGGCGACCTGCGCGCGCAGCGCGAGCAGGCAGGGATCAGTGTCCGGGGCGACCTCGGCGAGGTACACCCGTTTCGCGCGAGGCCCGGGAGGGCCGTCGGGAGGGAAGCGCCACGCCCGCCACAGGCCGAGGGCTCCCGACCGGGCGGCCACCAGTTCGATCATGGTCGTGTCCCGGTCGTCCAGCAGGGTGTCCGCGAGCGCCAGGTCTTTCGTGTCGGTGAGGTCGAGGCAGCGGCCGATCCGTTCCCTGTGCACGCGGAGCACGGCCAGCGGCGCCGGGGCGAACTCCCATGCCGGGCCCGCCGCGTCCGGTTCGGCGGTGAGCGTGGCGTGAACGCCCGCGCTCGCCAGCAGGCCGGTGAGGAGGCCGGCGTCGCGATCGGCCAGCGGCACGCCGCGTTCGGCGACGGCGACGGCGACGGCCTTGGCGAGGCTCTCCAGATCCTCGGCGACCAGCCGGTCCCTGGCCTCGGCGATCAGGCCGTCGGGCACCCGCCCGGACAGGCGCAGCAGCATCGCGTGACAGTCCGCGACCAGGCTCGGGAACCGGTAGGGCGTCATCCTGTCTCGTTCCTTCGCTGACGGTCCGCGGTGACGTTCATGCTGATGTCCTGAGGAGAGAGGTGGCGGTACAGGTCCTTCGCATTCTCATATCCCTCGAACGCGCGCGGCGACGCCACCTCCACACCGCGGATGACCTCGTATATCGAATGATCCTCCGTCGGCAGCATCCAGCCCAGCAGCGCACGGACGAAATGCTCTTCACTGACGCCGGCCGGCCGTATCCAGAGGAATATCGAGTGGAGGCGGGCGGCAGTGCCCGATATTCCGGCGATGACGGGGAAACCCGCCCCGGTGGAGACCTCCTCGAACCACGGGTGATCGGTGTGCATCCCGAATTGGGCCGTTCCCAGCACCCAGCTCATCGGCTCCAGCGGATCGGGGTCCTCGGCGTCCGGCCTTGCCAGGAGGTCCGACCAGTTCTCCTCGGCGGCCGGGTCGTCCATCACGTTTCCGGCGTCGGCCGAGGCGGGCGGCTCCTTGATCGAGACCGCGGGCTGTGCGGGCAGGGGTTGCCGCTGGGCCGCCAGTTCGAGCGCGTGCAGGGGCATCCGGCGATCCTGGAACTCCTTTGGCGTTCGCCGTAAGGCCTGCGTCTCCTCGAGCGTACGCGACCATCTGGCAGCCTGGCTCTCCTTGTACTCGGCCACGACGACGGCGGCGTCCGGCGAATGCGCGCCCAGGGTGGCGATCTTGAAGATCTCCCTGGAGTTGGCGAGCGGGCGCTCCAGGATGGGTTCCAGCCGGGGAACGTCCAGACCGGCGCGGGCCGCGATCTGCCGCCAATCCGGCCGGGCGCGCAGCTCGTACAGAGTCTCCTTGAGCGTGAGGTCGTCCTTGCTGAAGAACGACCCGTTGTACAGCGCCGTCATCAGCATGCGCAGGTTGCCCTCGCGGCGCAGGTCCGCGAGCGGGATCACGTCGCGTCCCACCTGGCCGGGGCTGCTGGGGTCGTGCTTGAAGAACGCCTGCTCGGTGCGCGGTGCCGGGGTGCCGGGGTAAAGCTCCTGATGGAGGACGGTGAGGACGTCGAACAGCCTGGCCACCGTACGCTCGGCGGCCGCCCGGGCGGCGGGGTCGTGGAACAGCGCGTCCCCGAGCCTGCGCTCGAAGTCCGGCCGCCGCTCGGCGGGCGGGGGATCGGGCGGCTGGGGTTCGTGTGGCTGGGGCTGGTACGCGGCGGGTTCGTCCGGGGCCAGCCACGGCCGTGCCATGGCCTCGACCGCGTCGGCTTCGTGGCCGAGTTGGTCGTACGTCGCGGCGTTCTCGGGGTGCTCCAGGCGTTGCCGGTCGAGGGTGGCGCGCAGATCGTTGAGGCGGCGGGTGAAATCTCGGCGCTCGGCCGCCGACCAGGGGCGCTCCCGCTCGGTGAGCAGGGCCTCCCGCGCGCCCGGCCGTCCGACCCAGGCGCCATTGGGGCCACGGCGGTTGGAGAAGATCGCCTCGCCGTTGCGCAGCCGGATGCGCACCGCGTTGACGATCGCGGGCGGGTCGTCGGACTCCAGGTGGCCGACCGTCTGCGCCGATCCGTGGAAGCGGCTGTCGTGCGCGCTCGCGGGCACGAAACGGCCGGCGCCCTCGCTGACCTTCTCGCTCAGATAACGGGTCAGGATCGACAATCGACTCTGCGCTCCGGCCACCGCCACGAACTCGGTCTCGACCCGGTAGCCGTGATCCTTGAACTGCCGGACGAACGCGCCGGCCTCGCGCGGGTCTCCCAGCGTGGCCTCCACGACCACGTTGTAGCCCTGCTGGATGACGTGCTCGAACGCCATCGCCTGCCACGCCTTGGCGATCGGCTGGATGATGTTGTTGGTCGCGACCTCGTCCCAGGCCAGCAACTGGGCGTAGGTGGGATGGAAGACCTTGAAGTCGTCGACGATGACCTGGATGGCCCCGCCCTTGCTCTGGAACTCGTCATGGAGCCGGCGGATCGTGGTCGACTTGCCCGCGCCCGGCTGGCCGCCGACGACGATCATCGTTGGCTCCTGGGAACGCGTGGCGCCGGAGAGCAGCTCGGGGACGATGCGGCGGTCGAAGATGTCACGCATCTCCTCATCGGTGAGTGCGTGCCTGACGGGGGCGTCCTGCTGGATCCGTTGCGGCTCGGTCGGCTGTTTGGGGCCGGACGGTGAACGGCCTACCGGTTCGCCGGAGACGGGCGACGCGGCGGAGGACGTGGGTGCGAGGGGCGTGCCGTTGAGGGCCTGGACGAGATCGCTGTGAGTGGGCACCAGCTCACGGCGCGCGGGTCCCGTCGGTGGTGCGCCCTGGTGAGGGGCGGGCGGTGCCGCAGCCCGGGTTCCTTCATCGCTCGGAGCCGCAGTGGGAGCAGCGGTGGCGAGTGGCGCGGAGGTGGCGAGTGGCGCGGAGGTGGAGGGTGGCGCGGCAGTAGGTGTGGCTGGGGTGGGCGGCGCGGTGTTAGGTGGCGCGGCCGTGGGTGTGGTGGGGGTGTGGGCGGGACCGGTCGGCGTCGAGGAGACGGGCGGTTGAGGAGTCCCACCCGCGACGGGCGGCTGAGAGGTTCCGCTGGGAAAGGGAGCGCTGGGCGCTCCGGCGGTGACGGGCAGCTGAAGGGGTCCGGTGGCGACGGCTGTACGCGGTGCTCCGCCGATAGCGGGGGAGGGCGCGCCGCTGGCTGCGGGGGCCACCGGGCTGGGGGCCGTGACGGATGCGACGCCGTTCGTGGTGGTGGCGGCGGCGGTCGCGCCCGTGCTCGCCTGTGAGCTCGCCGTCACACTCGCCGTACTGCTGACCGTGCTCGACGTGCCCGAGGTGCCCGGCGTCGCGGGCGGGGCAGTACCCGAACGCGAGGCGTCAGCGGCGGCGGCCGTCGTGTGGGCGGCGTCCAGGGCGGCGCGGGGATTGGCGATCGCGCCGGCGACGTCGACGCTGAACGGGCTGATCGTGTTCGTACGCCCGGCACCGGCCGCCATGCTTCCCAGCACCCCTTCTGCCGAGGGCAGCTGCCATTTGCCGTACACGACACCATTGGCCACGAACCCGGCGGGCACCGACACGGCCCCGTTGGTGAGCGCGGTCTGGAGCGCGCGGCCGGGGTAGCGGCGGAATGCGTTGAGGATGCCCGCGGTGTCCCCGGCGACGCTGTTCAGGGCCCTGACCCCCGGAAGTCCGTTCACGAACCTGGAGATCGGCCGGGCGAGCCGGGAGGCGAGCACGGCGCCGCCGGCGTCGCCGAGCATGGTGGCCATGGTCCGCTGACCATCCCACCGCGTACGTGTGCCCAGGTCGCGCTGTCGTTGCTGGGCGTAGCCGTCGATCACCAAGCCTTCGGCGAGCTCCTCCGGCACCTCCCGCACCGCGTGGCTGGCGATCGCCCTGGCCAGCAGGGCCTTTCCGCGTCCAAGCGCGCTCAGGCGGGTGTTGTTCACCACTGCGGCCTTGGGGGCGGCTCTCCCGGCGAAGCGGGCGCCCGCGGCCTCGTCCAGCCGTTTGAACACCTGGTCAAGGAACCTGCGCAGCTCCCTGGCATATGGACCGAGCAGGGGAGTGGTGGCGCCGGCGCTGAAGAACGTGGCAAGCGCGGCCACTGAGGCGGCCGACAAGGTCACCCAGAACCCGGCGTTGATCGACAACTTGGCGTACTGCGTCTCGCGCGCGAAGCCGTCGTGCTGCACCGCGTATGCGTACGCCACCTGCGCGTGCGCGCTCAGCCCCGACTCCTCGGAGCCGAGGCGTTCGACCTGACCACGGAAGGCGTCGGCGGCAGGGCCTCGCCAGCCTTCGAGGATCTTGCCGCCCGCGATGCCGCAAGCTTCGGCGGCGGTCGCCGAGCATTTCGCCAGGTCCGCCCACGCCACCGCCAGAGCCGCCTGCTCGCTCTCACTGCCCTCCGGCCACAGCTGCCCGGAAGAGATCAACGCGAGCAGGATGTCGGCCAGCGGCGGCAGGCTCTCGCCCCACGCCTTCTCCACATCGGTGGCGAACCCGCTGCTGCCGATCGTGTCGTCCCGGCTCCCGGGGGTGCCGGTGACCGGGGAGCTGATGTTGCGCCCTGGACCGGTGTCTATGGCCATGTCCGCCCCGGCCCGCCCTCGCGCCGATGGGCTGTGGTCAAGCTGCTAGGCCCTCCTCCTGGAGAACGACGCGGCCTCCGCCTCCACCGAGCCGTCGACGCTCTGCCGTACTGCCGTACCCGTGTCGACGATCTCGCCGACCATACTCCTCGCCCAGGAGAGCACCAGGTCGGGGCCGTCGTCCTCCATGTACGCCCGCTGGAACTCCCTGCCCGCCGAGTCGCCGCCCCATGGGGCGGCGACGTGCAGCCGTTCGATGCGGGCCACGGCGTCCCGGACCGCGCCGTCCAGGTCGGCGGCCATGGCGTCCCAGCGCGCCAGGCCCGCCTCGACCGGCCCGCGCTCTATCCGCAGCCCCTCCCTCACGGGCTGTCCCGGCCCTCGCTCAGCGGCCAGAGCCCGGCGTCGAGGTCGCCCTGGAGCTGCGCCCGCATCTGAGCCGGCGGGATGAGCGGCTCGAAGATCGCGATGACCTCCTCCTGAGCCTGGGCCGCCGCCCGGTGCAGGGTCTCCGTGATAACCGCGGCCAGCGCCCCCGAGTCCGGCCGCCGGAACACCCGCGGATCGAGATCGAGGCGTACGAGGTCGCCGCGCGCGCCCACCGTCACCGTGACCAGCCCGTCGGGGGAACGCCCGGTTACCCGCACTGCCCGGGCCCTGTCGTGCAATGCCCGCGACTCGTTCTGCAGGCGTACGAAGTTGTCGCGCAGCTCTTGGGCGTATGCGCGCAGCCCGTCGGCGTCCACCGGCAGCGAAGACACCATTTATCACCACCACGTTCACGGATAGAGATTTCCCGCCACCCTAGCCCGCGATTGATGCGTTTTTGAATACTTGAAAGTTTTTAGAAGTATGCGGAGTAAGAGAACAGACGAGGAATTCCTGTTTCAGGAATGCGTTGTGACGTCGTTAGGCCAGCGGAAATCTGTCGGTGGTATGCGGCAGACTGATGAGTCGTGGACGTGACCCGCGACCTGTCCCTGTAGGCCCGCCACCTGACCAACCCCGGAGCCGGCTATCCCGCGCCCCGGGTGACCGCGACCGACACTGCCTCGGCGGTGATTTCCCGCCCCTCCACGGTCGTGAAGGTCAGAACCGGCCGCTGCATCGCCCGCCTGACGAACGTGGTCCGGACGTCGCTGGCAAAGCCTGGCACCCGCTGCGCCGAAGTCGCGGTCTCCGATGATCAGCGATATGCCCGCGTTGAAGAGCGGCCAGCGGTCGATGCAGGTGCTGCAGGTTGGTATGTTATAGGTCAATCACTAACCTAGGAGCTGATATGCCAGCCAAAGAAGACGACGCCAACCGCCGCGCCGCTGCCCAGCACACCGTGTCTGAGCACCTGCGCCTTACCGCCGCAGGACGCACGGACGAATGGGTGAAGCTGTTCGCCCCGGACGCGGTGCTCGAGTTCCCGTTCGCGCCGGTCGGCGTCCCCCGGCAGGTAACGGGACGGGACGCACTGCTCGCGCACATGAGCAACTTCCCCGAGACCTTCGACGTCGAGTTCGTCGACCTGGTGTTCCACGAGACGGTCGATCCCAGTCTCGTGATCGCCGAGTTCCGCTCGACGGGCACCGCACGGACGACCGGCAAGCCGTACGAGCAGACGTGCATCTCCGTCGTCCGGACCGATGACGACGCGCTCATCACCCACTACCTGGACTACTGGAACCCGCTGGTGGCGATCGAGGCACTCACACCCGCCGACGTGCCGTCCGAGCCTGACCTCAGCGTGACTTTTGGAGGCTGAGAAGAGCCGTGTTTAACTGATGCCCATGCCTGCCGCCGGCACTACCACGAAGAGCGACGAACGACGTCAAGCCATCATGGCCGCCGCGATCGATTGCTTCGCGCAGAAGGGTTTCTACGGTACGACGACACACGAGATAGCCGAGCGGGTCGGCATTTCTCAGCCGTATATCTACCGCCTGTACTCCAACAAGCAAGCGCTGTTCGCGGCGGCGGTCGACCACGTGTCCGTCGTGATGACCGAGACCTTGGTCGCGCACTCGTCGGCGTCGGGTGGGGCCGGGCTGGCGCCCGAGGCGGCGTTGGATGCGGCGCGCGGCGCCTACGCCGCGCTCATCGCGGACCGGACCATCATGCGGTTCCTCATGCAGGCGAACTGTGCCGCCGGTGAGCCGCTAGTAGGGCAGGCCGTGCGTCGGTGCTACGCCAAGCAGGTTGACACCGTTCGGCAGCTGCTGGGCGACGACGACGCCGTGCGGCACTGGTTCGGCGCCGGAATGCTCGACAACGTGGTGGCCGTGCTGGGTCTGGCCGACATCGATGAGCCCTGGGCGCGTGTCCTCACCTATCGATGACCGGTTGATGAATCCGATCCCTCGGAAGGAATCACCCCCGCGAAACCACCCGAGATCACGGTTCTACCAGTCGTCGGGGTTGGCTCGTACCTGGCTCATGTCGCCTGCCCGGAGTGCCTTGGCCGGGGCGACAAACCGCAGAATGCCCCCGTCGTCCCACTCCCACATGTCGGTGCCGGCGAGAGTGAGCAGGTGAGCGTAAGGTTCCTCCTGCGATAGCTCCTGTAACAGGTCGACGCCGTAGCTTCGGATCGGTGGCCAGCCGAACGCCTGATTGCTTATGCCACCCCACTCGATGCCTTGCTCGTTCACGCAGTACCGCGGCCAGGCATCCTCGCCGAACTTGGCGCTCAACGGCACGTTCCGCCTGGACATGGCGGCGCGGCGGCCCCCTACCCGTGGCCGCCGCCCTGGGCCTGGCCGACGCCCGCCGCGGATCACGGTTCGGTGGTGAGTACGGGCATCCAGTTCGGACGGCTGAGGGTGCCGGTCCAGCCGGTGAGCGGGGTGACCTTCTGCTTGCCCGTCACGTCGACCAGCACCAGGCGGTAGCGGGACTTGCTGCTGTCCACGGTCGCGCGGTCCTGGGCCCAGGCGATCACGTGCGTGTCGTCGGCCCAGGCCAGCGACTGCAAGATGACGTGATCACCCGATGGCTCCAGGAGAGTCGTGTCGCCGGAAGCGACGTCCACGACGAAGGGGGCCGAGCCGCTCCTGCCGCCCATGGCCAGGCGGCGGCCGTCGGGGGAAAGCCCGGCGGGCTGGTCGCTCGCGGACTCGTGGGCGGGGCCGGGGCGAGGGCGCCCGGTGAGATCGTAATACTTGCGGGGTTCCTGCCGGGCGCCGGTTTCCTCCCAGATCAGCGAGCCGTCGCGACTCCACAAGAGATCATTGCGCAGGCCGACGGAGTCCGGGTCGCCGGGCAGGTCGTGGAAGGTGGCCTTGCCGCTCTCCACGTCCACGATGGCGAAGCCGGTCCTGACCTGTCGTGCGTCCGGTTTTCCGGCGGGATCGGCGAGAAGGTCGGGGATGTGGTCGTACGTGGTCACCAGGAGCCGCTTTCCGTCCGGCGACCAGGCGACGCTTCCCGCCCCCGCACGGCCCAAGTCGATCCAGCGTCGCAGGCTGCCGGTGGTGGTGTCCACCAGGCCGATCCGGCGGGCGGGCAGCGTCTCTTCCAGCACTGCGGCCGTCCGGCCCGAGGGCGCCACGTCGACCCATCCCCATCGCGCCCCCGTGTAGCCGCCCGTGCCCGCGTGCGTGAAGAGGTACCAGGAGCAACTCGGCTCGCAGACGGCGTACGCGGTGAGCGTGACGCGGCCGGCCGCGACGCGTTTCTGTGGTGTGGGGCCGCCGAGATCGGCTGCGATGCGGCCCTCGATCCGGCTCGTGGCGACCTGGGGGTCGTCGCGAGGGACGAGGGAGGGCACTGTGATCACGCCAACGGTGACGGCGGCGGCCAGCGCGGCCGCTGTGGCGGTCGCCCGCCTGATCCGCATGCGCGTGCGCTGCCGCCACGCGGCCTGCGCCATGCCGGCCGGCAGCCTGGCATCGTCGGCCACCGCGGCGAGGACATCCTTCACCAGCTCGTCAGCGCTCATATCAAGGTTCCTTCCGGGCGGTGAACGTGGAATGGAGGTACAGGTCGTGGAGCTCGGGGCACAGCTGCAGGAGCCGGGCCAGGGCCCGGTGAGCGGTACTGCGTACCGTGCCGATGCTGCAGCCGAGTGTGGCGGCCACGGTCGACTCCGACAGGTCTTCGAAGTAGCGGAGCACGAGCACGGCCCGCTGCTTGGAGGTCAACTTTCCGAGCGCGTCCTGAATCATGATCTTGAGCTCGACGTCGTGCGTCGTGTCCGCGCCCGGCCGCTCGGGGAGATCCGCGACGACGTACTCCCTCCTGCGCCGCCACCACGAGATCTGCTGGCGATACATCATTTGCCGGAGGTATGCCGCCGGATCGTCGATCTTGTGCCACTTGAGCGCCATCTTGGCCAGGCTGGTCTGCAGCAGGTCCTCGGCCGCATGCTGATCTCCGGCCGTCAGCAGATAAGCCAGGCGGATGAACGCGGGCGAGCGCGCCGCCACGAACTCGTCGAACGCGCGCCGGCCCGCGGGATCCCCGATCACCGGGAGATCTCGCCGCGCAACTGGGTGACCGCCGTCAACAGCCCGGTGACGACGAGCAGCTTGGTGATCATGTTTGGTGGTTTCACTGCCGCCAGAACTCCGCTCTTCTTGACAAACAATGACGAAGCACGCACTAGTCCAGTAATCAGCTAGATGCACGTTCCTCGCGTTTTGTTGGCATAAGGACGCGCTGGGGTGGGGCAATCTTTGCGACCTGGCGCAGAAGTTTTCGCGCGATCACCGCGATCGGCCCGCAACTAGGTGGGCCAGCCGGACAAGGCGGCAGGCCCTCGGTCACCCACAGCGCGCGGGCGCCTGCCTGCTCGGCGAACGTCGTGAGCGTCTGCTGGCACTCGGGTTCGCCGTGGAACTGGTCCACGATCAGCGCGAACCGGCGTTCGAAGATCGACTTCGGGACCGGCTAGAGCTCGGCGGAACCGTCGTGGCATACGTAGTCGCCGAGGGCCGCGCGACGCATACCCACCGGAGTCTGGATGTCCACGTACTCCCCGGCGCGGCCACGGATTGCTGTCTGCCCGACGGTCCCGCGCAGGTTGGAGTACTTGTTGATCCAGGACACGATGTCCTCGACCTGACCGCCGACAACCTCCTCCGCCTCGACGAGCTCCGGCGCGTGCTGGTACTCCTTGATGTCCGTGATCAATTTCTTCTCTTTCCGCGCACAGCAGGCTTCCTGGCCCAGGAGCGCGATGCAAGCGACAATGCAGTAATGAGCACGGCGGTGATAGCTGCCATAGCAGGGGTTCTCGGGATCATCATCGGCAGACTCTGGGATGCTCGGTCCGAGTCTGCGCGCTGGCGTCGAGATCAGAAAGTAGCCAGTTATCAGCGTTTCGCCGAAGAGTTTCAGTCTGTCTATGAAAGCATCCGCTCTGTTGCGTTAGCAGGTCCTGAAACTGATGCCTTTCGGAGAGCGGTCGAGGAGGCCCGGCGCGACCGTGCTTGGGACTGCGCTCTCACTGGGGTATGGCTTCACGGATCGCCTGCGGTCGTTGCCGCAGCAAACTCGCTGGACAAGTCCATTACCAAGCTGTTCTACGATGCTCAGGAACGTGTATTTCTGGTGGAAGACTGGAGTCGGGAGAGGCTGCACTCACAACAAGCATTCAGGCGGTTCGTTGATGCGGTACGCGAGGAACTGTCTCTTCCACCTGTAGAGTTCAACCTCTTTCCGCACACTCCCACATGAGCATTCACGCCCCATCGGCTTGCGCCGACGTGGCCGCTGGTGGCGCTGACGAACTACGACTTCCTTCAGGTCGGCAAGCCCGGCGCCTCTCCGTGGCTCGGTGGCATTGACGTCGACGACTATGAAGGTGATTTCGTGAAGGCGGCCGCCGCCGTCCCTGGCGTCACGGCCCTTTCTCCTAGCTACGGCTTCCCGCAGAGTGGGAAGGTCGGTGACGCGGGTTTCCGTTTCTACCCCGATCAGGCGATGGTGTCGCAGGCGCATGCCCGGGGCCTGAAGGTCGTCCCGTGGACCTGCGACGCCCCCGCCACCGTAGAGGCCCTCATGGTCATGGGCGTTGACGGCATCGTCCCGCCTACCGCGACCCGGGCGAGCTATGACGCCCGTGCGGTCGCAGTGATCAGGTGGCCGGACCGCGGGCGATGTACAGGTTCATGTCGGTGAAGTCGAGGGTGACGTTGTACGGCTTGTAGAAGCTGTGGAAGAAGGTGGCCGGCACGTCGAACCCCAAGGGGGCGAGCAGGGACTGTGGGTTCGTGTTGCAGTAGATGTCGTTGGCGACGGCGTTGCCGAGGCGGATCTCCTTCGGGTAGCAGGGGTAGGTGACGGCCGGATGGCTGTGGGCGAACGTCTCGATCGGGCGGTCGTAGTCGGTGCGGATCCGCAACTGCTCGGCCGTGTCCCCGTGCGCGACCGCGGCGGGCTCGCTGCCCCCGCCGATGGGCACGGCCACCACCCGTGGGCCGGAGCCGGCGATGCTGCCTCTGCTGTGGACCATGTGCTCACGGGCCAGCCACAGCGGCAGGGGCTCGGCGCCCGCCCGTAAGGCGGCGGCGCGTGCCCTGCCGGCCGTTTCGGGGGTGCGGCGGCGCAGGATCAGTTGCCGGCCCGCGTAGTCGAAGGTGGTCAGGAAGTGGTAGAAGACCCACGTGCCGATCATGCCGTCGTTCTCAGTGGTGACATCTCCGCCCGACTCCCACTCCATCCACGACACGGGGAGGTTGCGCAGTTCGATGCCGCCCAGCTTGAACGACTCCAGAACTCCTACGTGCCGCCATACTTTGCCGTTCAAGTAATCAATCTTCGAACTGGCGACGGGGCTCAGCCCGGCTTCCTTGGCCACCGTCGCGGACACGCTCAGCGACGGGGCACCGGTGTAGAACGTGAAGCGCTTCGGCGGTCCGCCGTTGATCGAAACCCCCTCTACCAGCGGCTGGGGGTCCATCTGCAGGAAGCGCACCTGCGCGATGTCGCCGTGGAACTGGTACGGCTCGCCGCGGAATGCCGCGCACAATTTGGCCGCGCCTTCGTCGCCGGCCGCTTGCCAGTGCGGTGCGGAGAGAGCGAGTTTGTCCTGCCGGATGTAGCAGTCGGCCAGGAACCGGTTGGCGTCCTTGTCAGCAGGCGCCAGCTCGATGGCCACCTTGAGGTATCTCTCGGCGTCGGGGAACCGGTTGGACAGCAGCCCGACGTAGCCGCGCCGGCGGGCCGCGTGCACGTTCTTGGGGTCTGTTTTGAGGATCTCCTCATATGCGCGGCCGGCCTGCTCGAACTTGCCGGCCTTGAACAGCGCGTCCGCGTCCCCGTTGTCGGCCAGCGCCGTGGCCGCCCCGCCCAGCAGCGGCGCCGTCGCGGCCGCACCGGTCACCACCGCGGCGCCCCGCAACAGCGAACGCCGGCTCCATTGCCTGTCATCAGCCATGTCTTCTCCTCTTCGTGATCACCTTCGCTGTGACGTTCTGTCCGACCGGCGGTCACAGCAGCTCCGGCCGGCTCATCTCGCCCCGCTTGCCGAGAGCGACGCCGGAGTCGTCGGGCCACCCAGGCCGCCCGGCGTCGTCCTGAGGCGGGCAGCCCACCGGGGAAGGGCCGGCTCCAGGCCCTCCCGCATGGCCGGGTCATCCCCGATCGACGACCCCCGGCGACACGGCCCCGGGTTCCAGCACGCTCCGTAACTCGCCCGCCAGCAACCCATCCACTGTCGACCGGCCGTGTCCGCGCCTCGTCCGCGCCCTGTCATGGTTGTGTCACGCTCGCGCCGACGCTCTCGCCGTCAAGAAACCGTCTCAGCGGTCGGCGCGTTGTCACCGACCCTGGAGCAAGCCGTTGATCGAAGTTCTGACACCGATTCGCAAGATAAAGATCAATCAGGCGTACATCCCCGAGGCGCGAGCGGTCCTCCCCGACGGGGACACCTGTGTGGTCGTCGATGCCTACGGCCAGTTGTTCACCGTCTCGCTGTCCACCGGTGAAGTGGTCCGAGTGGATTCGGGCTCGCTGGGGGTCTCTGAGCTTTCGGTGACCCCAGATGGCCGGTTGATGGCCACGAGCACGCACGCCTTCGGCGAGTACGGCATCCGGATCTGGGACGTGGCGAGCTGGACGGTAACCACGGAGCTGCCCGGGCACAGCCACCCGATCCTGGCGGTGTCGGCGGTGGGTCAGGTCGTGGTCACGGCGGCCGGGGACGGTACGCGGGTCTGGGATCTGCGCCAGGGATCCTGCAGATTCACGCTGCCGGGCACAGAAGAGGTGATGTGGGTCGCGGTAACCCACGACGAGCGCCATGTGATCACGATGAGCTGGGATCGTTCGATCGTGCTCTGGGACCTGCGGACCGGCGTACCGGTCCGGACGCTGCGGGACGCCGACTCCCGATTTCCAGCCTTGAGCTCGCCCGCGAGTGACAACGGGGTCTGGATCCGGACCGTCCTGGCGGACTCGGTACGCGGTCGTGTGCTGGCGGCCGACGGTCACCTGTGTGTGGGCGACCTCGACGGTCGGCGTCCCCTGCGGAACTGGGAGACGATACCCCGACACGACAGGGTGAACATGGTCCCAGGAAAGGACATGGTGCACACCTGCGTGGCGGCGCTGAATCCGGCGGACGGGACCGTGGCCGTCGACTATGGCGGACGCGTATACCTCCTGGACCCAGGCGGGCAACCGCTCGCAGTGATGGGACCGGAACCGGGGCCAGGGTGGATACCGGTGAGCACCATGACCTTCACCCCGAACGGCCGGCTGGTGTACTCCTTCCCCGGCGCCTTCGCGGCCGTGGAGGTGTGGCCGGCGCTCTCAGAGCTCATATGAATGAGACAGCTGTGCTCGCCAACGGGTCACGAGACCGCGGTGCTACCAGCCGTCGGGGTTGGCTCGTACCTGGCTCAGGTCGCCTGCCCGGAGTGCTTTTGCCGGGGCGACAAACCGCAAAATGCCCCCGTCGCCCCACTCCCACATGTCGGTGCCGGCGAGAGTGAGCAGGTGAGCATACGGCTCCTCCTGCGACAGCTCCTGCAACAGGTCAACGCCGTAGCTTCGGATCGGCGGCCAGCCGAACGCCTGATTGCTCATGCCACCCCACTCGATGCCTTGCTCGTTCACGCAGTACCGCGGCCAGGCATCCTCGCCGAACTTGTCGACCACCAGCCAGCCAGGATCCACGCGGTAAAGCGATGACCGCTCGATCTCATCTCCGTAGTCGAGGGTGCTGAGCACCGGATCGCAGTCGTAGGACGACATCGAGGGCAAAGTGACGACAGGGTTGGCGTGCATCCGAACCGGGTCGAACCTCGGGGCCGGATCCGGTGCCGGGACCTCGACCGCGCGCTGCGGGTCAGCAGGCACGACCCGGCATACCCGCGGATCGTCAAAGCTGAAGCTGCCGGCATCTTTCGGAACCTCATTGGATCCGGTCTCTGGATCCAAGAAGAAGAAATTGAGCAGCGCGGACCCGGTCGACGGGACCTGATCACCGAGCCACGGGCCGAGCGCGCCGACATCGAGCACGGCATAGAGGCTGAGCGGCACACCCGCGTACACAGGCCACGGTGTGCCCGGCTCCAGCAGCGCCGGGCCGCCCCACCGGCACAACCCAGTCGCCGCGGCATCTTCATCCGCAGGCTTCAGATCGAACCCGGGCCGCGCCAACGCCGCCAGCTGGCCCCCCACGTGTTCCCCCAGATGTTCGACGCACAGCTCACGCACGCCGGACGGCGCCTCTTCGTATCTCACCCGACCATGAAAGCAGCGCAATGCCGCCGAAGATCACCAGTTCGGCCTTTTGGGCGCCCTCTCAGAGGCCAGAGAAACTAGAGAAATCGGAGAATTTAGAGAAGAAGGCCAGGCCGATGACGACCGCGATGAGCCCGATGACGATTCCGCTGTAGCCGCCGTCGGCGTTGTCCGCGGGCATGGCGTTGGTCGGGTTCTGCGGGTCGTAGAGCACTTCGGTCTCGTTGCCGATGCCGAGGTCGGAGGTGGTCGCTGCCTCGGTGGTGATTTCCCGTCCCTCCACGGTGGTGAAGGTGAGAACCGGCCGCTGTCTCGCCCTTAAGTTCTGCCCGCGCCCGACGAACGTGGTCCGGACGTCGCTGACCACGCCTGGCACCCGCTGCGCCCGCCGTACGAACTGCTTGCCGTCGATGATTCCCTTGATCGAACTCAGCATGATCAGGGCTCCAAACGCCACGAACAGCAGCGGGAAGTACTGGAACAGATCTTCCACCGTGGATCTCCTTGGGTCGCCTGCACCTTAGAACGTCCTGGAGGTCCATAGGTTCCCGCTGTCAGCCGATGAGGAACTGGGCGTCGGCGTAGCGGTGGCGGGGCCACCGTACTTCTCGGTTGGTCGCGACGTTTTCGACATTTTAGAAATGGCCTCTTCTTATTGCGCTTCGGGAGAAGCGTGGGGAAGGGTACGACCATCAATGACCCCGCCGTCGCTGCCCCTTGGCGAACAACGCCGTCACAGGCAGATGAGGAAGAGGACAATGAACGCCGGAGTCCCGTTCAGCATCGACATTCCGCAGGCCGATCTGGAAAGCCTGGCCGAGTACTGGTGCGCAGGGTACGACTGGCGGGCGGCCGAGGCGCGGTTGAATCAGTTACCCCAGTTCACCACAGAGATCGACAACCAGCGCATTCACTTCCTGCACGTCAGGTCCGAACGCGACGACGCCATCCCCCTGTTGATCACGCATGGCTACCCCAGCTCGTTCGTCGAGTTCGAAAAGGTGATCCCGGAGCTCGTGGACCGGGGCTTCCACGTCGTGATCCCCTCACTGCCAGGCTTTGGATTCTCCACGCCGTTACGGGAACCCGGATGGGCGATGGGCCGCACCGCTCGAGCCTGGGTGGAGCTGATGGCGCGGCTCGGCTACGACCGATATGGCGTACACGGCGGCGACGTCGGTGCCGGCGTCTCCGGCGCTGTCGGCGGGCTGGACGGCGAGCACGTCATCGGCATCCACGTGGTCACCGACCCCTACACCGCCGCGGCCACGGCGACGTTCATGCCTTGGATCGCGAACCAACTGAACCCGGACGACCCGGTCGACAGGCTGGCTCTGGACCGGATCGAGCAGTTCCGCCAGAACGACTCCGGCTACCTGGCCATCCAGAACACCCGTCCGCAGACCCTGGGGTACGGTCTGACCGACTCGCCCGTCATGCAGCTGGCATGGATCGCGGAAAGCTTCGAACTGTGGACCGACCTGCCGATCGACCGGGACCAACTGCTCACCAACATCAGTGTGTACTGGTTCACCGGCTCGGGCGTGTCCGCGGCGCGCTTCCTCTACGAGCAGGCCCACTCCCAGGACTGGGGAACGCCGCCCACGGTGCCGCAGGGGTATGCGGTCTTCGGGGCGGACCCGACGGCTCGCCGCCTCATCGGCCCCGCTGAGGACGTGCACTGGGTGGAGCACGAGCGTGGTCGGCACTTCCCCGCCATGGAGGCGCCGGCGCAGCTGGCCGAAGACCTGTCCGCCTTCTTCGACGGGCTCCGATGACCGACGTGCTCAGTCGGCGTGCCCTGAACAGGGCCACGCTCGCTCGTCAGTTCCTGCTGCGGCGAGCCGAGCTGCCGGCGTTGGATGCGATCGAGCAGTTGGCGGGGATGCAGGCGCAGGCGCCGCTCGCTCCTTACGTCGGCCTGTGGTCCCGGCTGGCCGGGTTTCGCGCCGCTGACCTGACGACGCTGATCGCGGAACGGGCAGCCGTACGTGCCCATTTGATGCGCAACACCGTGCACCTGGTCAGCGCCCGTGATGACCTGTCCTGGTATCACCACTTCACGTCGGTACACGCGCGAGACTTCGCTGCCCACTTCGGCGGCCGCGCCACCGGGGTGGATCAGACGGAGCTGCTGAGCTTGGCCAGGATGATTCTGGACGAGAAACCACACACCCGCGCCGAGCTCGGGCGTGCGCTCGCGGAACGGTGGCCGGATGTGGACCCGACCGTCCTCGCCTATGCGGTAACGCACCACCTCGCACTGGTGCAGGTGCCGCCGCGCGGCCTGTGGGGCCGATCGGGGCCGCCGAAGTGGAGCACGACGGAGAGTTTCCTCGGCCGGTCTCCCGATCCCGACCCCTCAGCGGAGGAACTGGTACGTCGCTATCTCGCCGGATATGGCCCGGCGAGCGTCGCGGACGTACAACGTTGGTCCGGACTGACCCGGCTGCGCGAGGTCATCAGCCGAATTGAGTTGATCGCATTCCGTGACGAGGCCGGGTGCGAGCTGTTCGATCTGCCACATGCGCCGCGGCCTGACCCGGACACGCCCGCGCCGCCACGCTTCCTGCCTGAATACGACAACCTGCTGCTGTCACACGAAGACCGATCCCGGGTGATCCCGGACGGGAGGAAAGTGCCGCTGCCACCCGGCAACGGCGCCAGGACAGGCACCTTGCTCGTGGACGGGCTCTGGCGTGGTGTCTGGACTCTCCGGGACGGACAGGTGCAGGTCGAGACGTTCACGAGTCTGTCGGCCGCAGAGCGTGACGCTGTGGAGATCGAGGCAGAAGCACTCCGCGGTTTCCTCGCCACTTGATCAGCAGCCGACTCATGATCTACTCCAAGAAAGGCTCTCCGTGTCAGACGACATTTCCACCTACCGCAGTCATCGCCCCGCCCGCCGATGGCTGTTCACCATGGCCGCGGTCACGGTCATGACGGCGGTGGTCACTCCAGTGGCAGCGACGGCCGCGCAGAGCTCGTGTGAGGCGCCGCCACGGAGCAGCCCGGATTACAACGACTTCGTGCTCACGTACAAGTCCGCATGCGCCACGAAGAAGAACTACGACCGGACGTTCGAGGACGTCACGGCGTCCGTCCTGGTCGACCAGCGCAACAGGCTGGCGGTCACGACGTCGACGGCGCTGGCCGGCGCGATCGCGTCGGTCAAGGTGAACAACAAGGAGTTCATCTCCAGCGGCGGCCACGGTGCCGCTTTCCAGTACGCCTTCCACGCCTGGCAGGAGGGTGAGGCGGCGACCGAGTGCTACAACCCCACGCAGGCCGGCACTCGCCTGGACGACGTGGGCCAGCCACCTCCCTACCACGGTCCCAGCACGAGCGCGCTCTACACCATGGCCGGCTCCGGCAGCTCCATCCGCACGGCGGGGAGGCCCGCGATGTTCGTGACCCTCGCGGACACGAAACCGGGCTGGGGCAACTGCCGCAGCGCCGACCACCAGGACGAGCGCGTCCCGTTCACCATGGGCCTGTCGCCGTACTGGCTGCAGACCGAGATCGAGCTCGCCCCCGATCACGACGCGCCCGCGCTGGAGAACGTCTTCCGCGCCGCCGCCACGATCACCTCCGACGACGAACGCCACGACCACTTCAGTGGCGTCCTCGTCGCCTACCTGCAGTCGGATTTCACGAAGGTCTTCTCCTACAGCCCCGACACCGGTCGCCTGTCGCCCAAGCCCGTGGACTCTCACACGAGCAAGGACCCCATGGTCCGTTGCACGGACGATGGCGCATACTGCCTCGGCATGTACGTCAAGCCCGAAGTCCTCGGCGACAAGGCCTACTACTACACGATGACCCGCCCGCCCATGGACTACAACGGCTACTTCGGCGAGAACACCATCCAGGTCACCAGCCCCAGCGGGGCCATGGACAAGGGGGACAAGGTCAACTACGAGACCTACGTGGTCGTCGGCGACAAGAGCCGCGTCGAGCAGACCATGACCCAGCTCCACCGCGCCTTCCGGTAGTCGGCCCCTCGGCCAGGGGATCAGACCGGCGCCGATGACGTCTTGAGCCCAGGGGCTCTCCGCTACCGGGCGCGCCTGGGGGCCGCCACCTGCGCGTTCCGCGAAGGTTCATGCCCCCATCACGCCATGGTCGTTACGGGGGTTGGCCAACGATCTAGCGTCGTCAGGCCATATAGACCTAACGCAGCGGAGCCCCCTCATGCGCCTTCGTCACGTCCTGGTGAGCCTGGCCTTTGTGCCCGCGCTCGCCGCGCCAGCAGCTGCCCACGCGTCAACGGCCGACGATCCCGGCGTGCTGCCCCAGAAGACCCACTTCGACCTTCAGGCCCACCGCGGTGGCATCGGCATGACGACCGAGGAGTCGCTGGAGGGGTTCGGTAAGGCGATGCGCCTCGGGGTCAGCACTCTGGAGCTGGACACCCACGTCACCAAGGACGAGAAGGTCGTCGTCAACCACGACCGGCAGATCAGCGCCCAGAAGTGCCGCGACACGGCACCGGTCACGCCCGGCGATCCGCTGTACCCGTACGTCGGAAAGTACATCAAGGACCTGACCCTGGCTCAGATCAAGACCATGGACTGCGGGTATCAGCAGTTGCCCGGTTTCCCCGAGCAGGAGCAGATCAAGGGCTTCCGGATGATCGAGCTCAAGGACGTCTTGAACCTCGTCAAGAGCTACCGCGCCAAGCAGGTCACGCTCAACATCGAGACCAAGGTCGAGGCGGGCGCGCCCCAGCAGACCGCGCCTCGCGAGCTGTTCGTCCGCCGGGTCTTCGAAGAGATCCACGCCTCGGGGATCGAGCGGCAGGTCACCATCCAGTCCTTCGACTGGGGCGCCTTGATGGAGATGCATCGGCTTGCGCCGACGTGGCCGCTGGTGGCGCTGACGAACTACGACTTCCTTCAGGTCGGCAAGCCCGGCGCCTCTCCGTGGCTCGGTGGCATTGACGTCGACGACTATGAAGGTGATTTCGTGAAGGCGGCCGCCGCCGTCCCTGGCGTCACGGCCCTTTCTCCTAACTACGGCTTCCCGCAGAGTGGGAAGGTCGGTGACGCGGGCTTCCGTTTCTACCCCGACCAGGCGATGGTGTCGCAGGCGCACGCCCGGGGCCTGAAGGTCGTCCCGTGGACCTGCGACGACCCCGCCACCATTGAGGCCCTCATGGACATGGGCGTTGACGGCATCATCACGAACTACCCGAACCACGTCCGGCAGATCATGGCCGACCGCGGCATGCGACTGCCGAAGGCCTACGAGCCACACTGACTCCCTCCCGGGCGAGCGTCCTGGCCCGGAACTCAGGAGTGAGTCGTTCACGGGTCGGCGGCAAGTTGCCGCACGTTGCTTCCGACCCCTGCCGACGCCACTGAGCTCCCCGGCGGCAAGGCCAACTACGTCGTCACCCTGGGCCGGCTGCGCGCCGACGTCCGGGACAACTGGGTGCGTCTGGGCACGTACCAGTTCGCGACCGACGGCACCGTCACGGCGCGCACGTACCTGTGGTGGCAGAACGCGCCCGCCGCCCGCGAGGGCACTGGCACCACACCCGACCTCGACAGCTGCTCGACCGTCAGCGGCGCGGTCGGCCATACCCGCGTTCGCCACTGTGAGGTGCTGACGGCGGGCGGGTTCATGGACTCCCTGCCCGAGTCGCGCACCGGCACCTTCAGCGTCGCCGGCGACGTCCTGAACATCACGTGGAACATCGCCCAGACCTGGTCCGAACAGTGGTACCTGCGGCCCAACAGCGACGGCACGCTCGTCCGGCTGGAGAGCAAGTACAACACCCTCGCCACCCACGCCTACGGCTACGGCAGCAACGCGGCGCTGTCCACACGCCGGTCGATGAGCACCGTGCAAGCTTTCCCCGGGACGCTCAAGCAGGATCTCGCGTCCTGGACGAAGGAGAACGTGACCACCTCGACCGGACAGGTGTTCGCCAACACGGCCTACCGCACGTGCACGACGACGACCTGGTGCCTGACCTACGCCCAGCCGTCGTCGGCGAGCGCCTGCCAGGCGAGCGGCGGCTGCCCCAACTACGGCGGCGGCACGGCCACCAACGACAGCTCGATCCAGTACTACCTGGTCAAGGTCTCCAGCAACGACCGGCGCGACACGCTCTGGCACTGGTGCACGTGCCTGGCCAGGGAGCGCGGCGAGTTCTGCTACACCGGCAACTCCCACGTCAAGCCGCTGCTGCAGATCATCGACGACGACGGCGGCTTCCACGGCTGGGTGGGCGCCGAGGCGTCCTTCTACCCTTCGGGCAGCGATCCGCGCTACTCCGACCAGCTCAGCACCTTCCGAGTCACCGACACCCGGTAGCCGCACACAGCCCGGCGACGTTGCCGTTGGCGGTCCAGCGGAAGGGCGTGGCAGAAGGTGATGACCTTGTCACTGTGACGCCAGAGGGTGCGCCGGTCTGCTTGTGATTACTTAGCGTATGCAACGTCAACGCTCAGTAATCGTACGAGGTGAAAGGCATCCATGCACCGCACCCTGACTAAGATCGTCACGGCTCTCGCAGCCATCGCGGCTCTCAGCGTCGCCACCCCCGCACCCGCTCAGGCGGCAGAGTCGGCCTACTTCGTGATGACCGACGTCACCCGCGAAGAGTTCGTCGTCAAGCTCACCGACCCTGCCAAGATCCAGCACGCCCGCGAGCTGGTGAACGGCGAGACCGCAGATCGGCCGCACGTCATCGGACGCATCCTCAAGCGCCAAGCCCCCTACAACCCGCGCTGGAGCTATCACCTGAACACCGACACCGTCGACTTCTTCGACCAGGCGTTGGAGGTATGCGACGCGACGATCCCCTACGTCGAGGACTACCTGGACGAGGCCGGCGGGGCGTTCCTGCCCGGCCTCGTCTGGTGCGACTGGACTTCCAGGCTCGTGCGCGAAATTCCGGCGCCATAGAACGGACGTCGTCCGCCGCCGCGGCCTCTGGAGAACCGCTCCAGGGGCCGCCCCCATGCTCTGCGTCAGCCCTTGCCGATGACGCAGAACTCGTTGCCCTCCGGGTCGGCGAGCACCGTCCACGACACCTCGCCCTGGCCGACGTCGGCGCTGATGGCGCCCAGAGTCCGCAGCCGGGCCACCTCCGCCTCCTTGCCGTCAATGGGGTACGGCAGCAGGTCGATATGGATGCGATTCGACACGGTCGTCACGTCGGACGTGCGGCAAAGCTCCAGATACGGCCCGACGCCATCGGCGGAGCGCAGCACCGCGTGATCGTCGGTCACCTCGTGCACGGTCAAGTCCACCGCCTCGCCCCAGAACCGCGCCAAGGCCCGCGGGTCCGCGCAGTCGACCACCACGGCGGCGATCGGGCCGGTGTCCCGATAGATCTCCCGAGGCTCCAGCACGCAGAACATGTTGCCCTCAGGGTCGGTCAGAACCGTCCACGGGACGTCGCCCTGGCCCACATCGACGGGCGTGGCGCCGAGCTCCTTCAGGCGCGCGACCAACTCGGTCTGATGGGCCGCGGAGGTGGTGGCGAGTTCGAGGTGTACGCGGTACTTCACCGTTTCGGGGTCCGGGACGGTCACGAAATCGATGTAGAAGCCGGCGGGGTCCGGCCAGACGAAGCCCTCGGGCTCGAGGTTGGTCACGCCGGGTCCCTCGCTGGACATGCCCCAGCCAAGCGCCTCCGCCCAGAAACGGCCGAGCGCCGCGTCATCCTGAGCCTTGAAGTTCACCTGAACAAGTCTCAATGCCATGCCGCTGATCATATGCCCAGGTAGATAAGGCCTTGTTCGTATTCGGCCGCTCAAGGTGGGCTAGGTGCGAGGTGGCCAGTCCCAGGTCCGTGTGAGCGTCGCCGCCTTCCAAAGACGCGACGTTAAGCTCTCTGATCAGCAGGGCGTCCGCGTCAGCCATCGCTCAGGGGCCGGTCTGACGGGCGAAACGCGCGGGTCGGAGGGATCGGCTGTGTCGCGGTGAGAGATTTTTCCGGGGCCGTGTCGATCCGCGGGCCGCTCGTTCGACCTGTAGGTGCGAGGGCCGAGAGGCGGCCCCGCGGGACGAGGAGAACGCGATGTCGAAGTACATGCTGATCATGCGGGGCACCGATGAGTCGAACGCCGCCATGATGGCCTCGATCGAGGAGGGGATTGCCAAGACCCGCCTGTTCATCGAGGAGATGATGAAGGCCGGCGTGCTCCTCGGGGCCGAAGGTCTGGACGATCCGGGCCAGGGCGTCGTGGTCGACTTCAGTGGTGAGGTCCCGGTGGTCACGGACGGGCCGTACGGGGAGACCAAGGAGCTGTTCGGGGGCTTCTTCCTGCTCGACGTCGCCTCGAAGCAGGAGGCGGTCGAGTGGGCCAAGCGGGTCCCGGTGGCCCCTGGGGCCAAGATCGAGATCCGGCGGGTGCCCGGCGAGGACGAGGTTCCGCAGGACAGCACGGTCCAGGGCTGATGGGTACGGCCGACGTCGAGGCCGTCTGGCGGATCGAGTCGGCGCGGATCGTCGCCGCGCTGACCCGGTTCACCGGCGATTTCGGGCTGGCCGAGGACGCGGCCCAGGAGGCGGTGGCCGAGGCGCTGGTGTCGTGGCCGCTCGACGCTCCGGCCAATCCGGCCGGCTGGCTGATGGCCACGGCCCGGCGGCGGGCGATCGACGCGATCCGCCGCCGGAGCGCCCTGCAGGACCGATACGCCCTGCTGGCGACCGACCCGACGGTCGACCCGGCGGTCGGCTCGGCGGTCGGCTCGGCGGTTGACGAAGGCATCGATCCCGACCGGATCGATGACGACGTGCTGGCGCTGATGTTCATCAGCTGCCACCCGGTGCTCTCCCCTGAGGCCCGGGTGGCGCTGACCCTGCGCGTGGTCGCCGGCCTGTCCAGCGAGGAGATCGCCCGCGCGTTCCTCGTACCCGTGCCGACCGTGCAGGCCCGCATCACCCGGGCCAAGAAGACGATCGCGGCGGCCGGGGTGCCGTTCGAGCTGCCGCCAGCCGGCGAGCGCCGGGAGCGGCTGGGCGGCGTACTCAGCGTCCTCTACGTGATCTTCACCGAGGGGTCGACGGCCACGTCGGGTGACCGGCTGCTGCGCCCCGATGTCGCGTATGAGGCGATCCGGCTGGCCCGCACGCTGGCCGCGCTGCAGCCGGACGAGCCGGAGGTGCACGGCCTGCTGGCGTTGTGCGAGCTGACGGCCGCGCGTTTCCCGGCCCGGACCGGCCCGGACGGTTCGCCGGTCCTGCTCGACGAGCAGGACCGGCGGCGGTGGGACTTCTCGGCGATCCGCCGTGGGCTGGCCGCGCTGGCCAAGGCATCGACTCGCGGGCTCGGCCCGTACGGCCTGCAGGCCGCGATCGCCGCCACCCACGCGTCGGCGCCGTCGGTCGAGGAGACCGACTGGGACCGGATCGTGGTGCTCTACGAGGCGCTCGGCCGGGTCGCGCCCTCGCCGGTGGTCGAGCTCAACCGGGCCGTCGCCGTGGCCATGGCCTCGGGTCCGGCGCAAGGCCTGGCCATCGTGGACGAGCTGATCGCCTTGGACCGGCTCCCCGGCTCGCATCTGGTGCCGACCGTACGCGGGGAGCTGCTGGCCCGACTCGGACGGCTCCCGGAGGCACGCGCCGAGCTGGAACTGGCGGCCCGGCTGTGCGCCAACCAGCGCGAACGCTCAGTGCTGCTACGCAAGGCGGCCGCGCTGGACTGACTTCTCCAGCGCGGCCTGTGGAGATGGCTGACAGTGGGGTACGACCTTGGCCTGCGACGCTGTGGTCACGCTCGTTTTTCATGGCGAGCGTGGTGGCGAAGCCTCGGTCAGGAAGCGAATCCGAAGGCCGCAGGGGACTCAGGCAGACCCCATCGCTGGTCGGGGTTGAGGTGGCAGTCCCAGATCACCAGCTGGGTGCCGTTGGCGGTGCTGCCGCGGTTCGCCAGACCGACACACTTGTTGTTGCCGGCGAAGCTGCGGATGGAGTAGGTGTCGCCGCCCATGGCCGCGAACCTCCATTGCTGGTCGGGGTTGAGGTGGCAGTCCCAGATCACGAGCGGCGTGCCGTTCTCGGTGCTGCCGCGGTTCGCCAGGCCGACGCACTTGCCGCTGCCGGCGAGTGTGCGGATGGAGCGGTCGTTGTTGCCCTGCCAGATCTGGTCGGGGTGGAAGTGGCAGTCCCAGATCACCAGCGGGGTCCCGTTCGCGATGCTGCCGCCGTTCCCCAGGCCGACGCACTTGCCGCTGCCGGCCTTGCTGCGCAAGACGGTCGAGGGGAGAGCGTTCGCATGGGCGGCGACGACAGGTTGCCCTGCGGAGCCGGTTTCCGCTGTTGCTCCTGGGGTGGCGAGGATGCCACTGGCGATGACGGCAGAGGCTCCCAGCGTCATTGCCAGTCGCGCTGACTTCTTCATGTCTACCTCCACGGCTAAAGGAATTTCTCTAACCGTGCACCGCAGTGGCTTGCGCAAGAATCCTCAGATTTAGGGGTTGCGATGGTTGTGGATTCGCTGGATTCGAGTTTTGAGGAAAAGTAAAGAAAAGGTGGCTCGGTGCATCTTTCGCGGTCAAATGAGGCCGAAGCATAAAGCCGTGATCGGTTGCTTTCTGTGCCTGGAATATCCGTCCTTCAGGGCGGAGAGCAGGTCAAATCGAGTAGGCGCCGGAGGCGAGGGCGATGACGCCGACCACGGTCATCAGCAGTGCCGAGCCGGGGTGCATGGTGATCGAGAGGCGGATGTCCTTCTTCTTCCAGGCGAGCCAGACGCCCGGGTAGAGGAAGACGAGCTTCGACAGAACCGTCCAGGGGGCCCAGAAGTGGTATACCGAGAAGAAGAAGGTGTTGAAGAACGGGGCCCACTTGCCGAGTTGCGGGAGGCGGGGCAGCAGGAAGCCGCGGAAGTAGTACTCCTCGAGCAGGGGCAGGGTGAAGCCGGTGAACGGCGCGCAGATGAGCAGCGTGGTGAGCACGAGCTCCTGCGAGTAGCCCTGGAGGTAGGCGGTGCCGTCGGGGCCGGCGCCCTGGTAGTTCACCCAGGTGAAGAACCAGTCGTAGACGATGTTGTCCAGCGGGGTCAGCGAGAGCGAGACCACGGTCATCCACACGAGGCACGCGGCCCCGAGCCAGAAGACCTTGCCGCGCGAGAGCGGCTTGTCCCGGTAGTGGACGACGCCCTTCATCGTGAAGCGGCCGGTCTGCTTCTTGCCCAGCCACAGCAGGAACAGCTGGAGCGGGAAGAGCACGACCGCGAGGGCGATGGCCCAGGCCAGGAAGATCGGGAAGCCCATCGTCCGGACCAGGGGAGCGGCGATGAACGCGTACACGGCGACGATGACCGCGCCGGGCACCAGGTGCAGTGCGATGGAGAGCGGGACGGAGTGACGGTCGGCGAGGAGCTTCGCGACGAAGCCTTTCGGCTGGGCGCCTTGGGTGTTGGCCGGGGGCTGCATTGATGTGTCCATGCCGAGAATCGTGGCCCCGCGACCCGACACGGAGCTGACATGGACCTGATACGGCTTCGAGTCGCCGTGAAAGGTGCAGGTTATGGTGGGTGCGGACCGGGCGGGGGCTAGAGAGTGGCCAGGATGCGTCCGACGTCGTGACGGGGCGCGCGATGTTGGTCCGGTGAGCCGGGCCCTGCCTTGATCGCCGCCAATGTCCGGAGAATGTCCGATCAATGACCTGGTCAGGCGCTTTTCCGTAGGCCAAAATCAGTGCGGTGTTTCGTCCTTACTCGCGACCCGTCAGCCGAGAGCAATTCGGCGTTCCAGGTTCGCGTTCGTACGGCCCGCAGGCGCTCCGCCTTGACCCGTCAGGTCGATCTCTCCCGCTCATACGGCGATGAGTTTCGCCGTGGTTTCCAGTCTGAATCCACACACCCGATCAACCGCACTCGAGGAGAGCATCATGACTGCTACCTACACCTGGGACGTCTTCTCCACCCTCGACGGCTACGGCTCCTACGCCGAGGGCGCTGACTGGGGCGGCTATTGGAGCAAGCAGGGCCCCGAGTTGCTCGAGCACCGCGCCGCAGCGTTCGCTACCGAGCAGCGGATGGTCTTCGGGGCCACCACCTTTCGGGAGACCGCTCAGATCATGTCCTCGGGCATCGACCCCAACACGCTCGATGAGTGGAACGTCCGGACGATGCGAATGCCGGCGACGGTGGTGTCCTCCACGTTGCAGGACACCCTTGGCTGGCCGGACGCGACCATCGTGAGCGGTGACGCCGTGGACATCGTCGCCCGGCTCAAGAAGGAGTCGAACGTGCCGCTTCGCTCGCAGGCCAGCCTGTCGCTGAACCGGGCACTGATGGCCGCCGGCCTTGTCGACCGCCTGCAAGTGACGATCTTCCCCGTTATCTCCGGACGGACCGGGATCAGCCCAATCCTCGCGGGCGCGGGCGACTTCGACCTCGAGCTGCTCGAGAGCCGGACGCTCGACGGCCACATCCAAGAGCTCGTCTACCGGCCCACCCTGCATGTCTGACATATTTGTCGCGCTCAACGGCTGGGACGTGGCTGAGAGCGAGCGGAGCCGGCACCAGGTACGCCGGCTGCGAACTCCCCTGTGATGCTTCGATTCGGCTCATACGATCCGGGGCGTGATGAGGATCGATGGTTTGGCCTATGACGAGGTGGGTGAGGGGCCTGCGGTGGTGCTCATCCACGCGGGGATCGCCGATCGGCGCATGTGGAGACACCAGCGCGACGCGCTGTCCGACCGTTACCGGGTGATCGGTTACGACTGGCGCGGGTATGGCGAGTCGGCCGATCCTGCAGGCGAACTCGTACACCATGAAGATTTGCTGCGCCTGATGGACGGACTCGGCGTGGAACGGGCGGTGCTGGTGGGTGATTCGATGGGGGGCTCGCACGCGGTGGAGGCGGCGTTGGTGGCGCCGCATCGAGTGGCCGGGCTCGTGCTGATCTCCTCTGGGCTGTCGGGCCACCAATGGCCCGATGACATGATCGCCCAAGCGCGGGAGCGGGTGCACAGCACCGTCCCTGCCGACCGGCTGGCCCGTTATCGGAGCGGGACAGCGGAGGTCGTTCCCGCCGATCTCGACGCCTTCGCCCGGGCCCATGCGCTATGGCAGGTGGCCGGGCCCGACCGCGCTATGGACGATCTCGATCCGGAGGTGTGGGAGCTGGCGTTCGCCATGATACGCCGGGTGTTCGAGCGTTCCTGGAATCGCCGGCCCGTGACGGAGCGGCACCTGTCGGCCAAGGATCGGCTGCAGGAGATCACCTCGCCCACTCTGGTCATCAACGGGCTGTCGGATGTGCCGGGCATCCAGGCGGTGTCGGATCTGCTGACCGAGAAGATCAAGGGAGCCCGGCGGCTCGACCTGCCGGCAACGGGACATCTGCCGCCATTGGAGCGGCCTCAGGAGGTCAATGCCGCGCTGAGCAGCTTCCTGGACGATCTGTGCTAGCGAACCTTGTCGGCGGCCACCGCGCGCGGGCGGCCGACGGGCAGGCGAACCTTGATCCGGGACGGCACGGCGCGAAACCGATGTCACAGTGGCGTCAGCACACCTTGAAGATGCTCTTCCAGCCGATGCCCGTCTTCTGCTGCGCGTTGCGGTTGGTGGGCAGGGTGAAGTGCACCGATCCTCTGGTGTTGATCTCGTTGTGCATCCGGCCGGACTGGCCGGCGCCGTACCACTTGTACGACCCGCGGTAGCGGAGGTTGGTCACGCCGCACTGGGTGATGACCTGAGTCCTGCCGGTGAAGCCCGGCCCTTCGTAGGCCACGAACATCGAGTCGGGGGCCGCGGAGGTTGAGGCGTTGGCGGCACCACCCATGATGGTGAGCAGGGAGGCAGAGATGGCAGAGACGAGCGCGATCTTCTTGATGCTCTTCACAGTGATCCTCCGAATGCGTCGCAACTGATTACCAAAAGTTCGTGGTTTTTCCTGACATGAGGAACATATGGATCAACGGTTGACCGCCACTTACGCCCCACTTGCACCACGCGTGACAACTGGACGTCAAGCCACCGTCTCTACGAGATCCCGTCCGTGGAGCGAACTCAGCCCGCCGTCACGGTCTGGGCGGGGCCGCCGATGTGCTGCCAGGTGCCGGAGTCGGCGGACCAGCGCAGGATCCGGGAGCGGTCCTCGGTCAGTACGAACACCGCCTCCCGGCCGACCGCCACCTCCGCGCCGGCCGGGCCGATGTCCTGCCAGATCTGGTCCGCGAGGCCGGTCGTCGAGTCAGTGAGAACGCGCAGCCGTGCGCCCGTGGGGTCGGTGGAGAAGAGGCCGGCGGGGCCTCCGTACAGCTCTGCCGCCGGACCTGCCGCGTACGTCCAGGACGGCCAGGGTGCCGACGGATCGTCCGAGAGCCAACGGTTGACCAGAGCGCGTTCCGGGGTCAGGCCGTACAGGTGACGGTCAGTGAGAGCGAACGAGGCCCCCGCCGTGCCGACGCGGTCCCAGGAGAAGGGGCGGCCCGCATACCGGAAGATCCACCCCGCCTCCGGACTCGTCGCGAAAAGCCCTGGCTCGCCGCCGTACAACCGCACTGCTGGGCCGCCGATCGTGGTCCATGACGTGCCGTGCCCGTTCCACACGGCGACGGACTGGTGGTCGGCGGCCAGCCGGAAGACGTGTGCGCCGCTGACCGCGAAGTCGCCGCCGGCCTCACTGATCAGTGACCAGCGGCCGGGTCGGCCTTCATATCGGTAGAGGCGGTCGTCCGTGCCGGTCGCGAACAGGCCGGCGGGCCCGGAGTGCAGGCGCTTGGCTCCGTCGCCGATTCTGGTCCAGCCCGCTGCGTCCGCGCCATCCCAGCGGAAGATGCCATGACCGCCCGGTCCCACGGCGAACACGGCGTCCCCGCTCGAAGAACCCCATCCGAGCAGCAGGGCGAGCACCGTGAGAACCGCGATCGCGGTGCCGCCACCGACGAGGAACAGGGGGCGTGGACGATGCCGTCTTGCCGCAGGCGGCTCGGGGCTCGCGGCCGGTTCCATGACCGCCGCCTCTGTGACCGTCGCCGCCGTCGGTGAGGGCAGCGGAGGCGGAGCTACCGGGACGGGTTCCCGGTGTGTTGCTTCGAGGGCCGCCGTGTGCAGCCGGGCGGCAGTCTCCATGTGACCGTGGCGGATGCGTTCGTCCGGTTCGTGCTGGTCCTGTACCAGTCGCGTCAGCAGCTCCAACGGGATGATCTTCAGTCCTGAGCGGTACTCGCTCCAGAGCGTCTTGCCCACGTGATACCGCGCGGCGAGCTCGCGGACGGTCATCCCGGCGGTGAGCGTCAGCAGGAACTCCGCCAACGTGTTCGCCTGCTGTGTGCTGCCGCGAGGGGCGCCTTGGGGCCTGCCCACCTTGCGGTTCATCGCGGCCATCGCCTCCTCCGCTGCCTCCACTAGTGATCAAGTCAACAGACCCGATTGTCCGTGGACAACTCATTGTCCGGATTTGATCAGCGCCACTTCCGGACAACCGGCGGACCCGCCAGCCTCGAAAACGCCGGATGGTCACCATCCGCGCCGCCCTGCCGCCCCCAAGTTCCGCCAGATCATGGGTATCTGGCGTGGGAGGAGAATTCGTGACCAGAAACGCCTTCACTCGACTCGCCGCAGTAACCCTGCTCGCGACCGCCGGGTTAGCAGCACCAGTCGGCGCCGCAAGCGGGTACACCCCCGAGCAACTATGTGGCAGCGGTTTCAACACGGTGGCGCTCGGCCGCATGCCGGTCACCGACCAGACGAACACGATGCGTGGCCAGGTCTACCTGCTCTACAGCCCGCCCACGGGAGAGCACTGCGTCGTCACCATAAAGTCGGATTTCGTGGGCACGCCCACCAGGGCCACGGCGACCCTCCTCGTGCAGGGCCTCGCCTTCACCGCTCCGCGCAAAGAAGAGGACGCGGGAAACTTCAAGTACTACGCGGGTCCGGTGAAGGCGAACGCCAGGGGCAGATGCGTCTCCTTCAGGGGAACGATCGAATCCGCCTTCCGAGCCTCGGGCGGTTGGAGCGGCTACGGCGACTGCGGCAGGCAACCTTCCCGCCAACGCGGCCTCCACCGGTAAGGACTTCAGGCCGCGGGACTACAGTCGGAGAACACCGCCCGGCCAGGTGATCTCCAGGATCATCAAGTCTGGGAAAAAACTTCTGATGACGATCACAACAAGTGCCCAGAACAGAACCCCGATGAGCGTGCCGATGTAGTCGTCGTCAGCAGTTCTTTCGAGACGAATGGTCAAGGGGACGGCGACAGCAAGGCCAATTCCAGCAGCCGAGAGGCCGAGCCAACCGAGATCTTTGCCCGGATTTACGAAGCCCACCAGCTCTCCAACTATGATCAACCCGGCCATGCTCCAGGCACTGACAAACACCCACTGCGGCTGTCGGTTGATGGACCGCCGCTGCGGATAGGCGCGTATGGGCCAAGAGATGCCTTGTGCTGGCGGTTGTGCAGGATCGTGCACCGGTGGCGTGGCGAAGTACGGCGATTGTGGAGCCGTGGTCGTCGGGCCTTTTCGATCTTTGACGTGATAGGTCAATGCAGCGTACACAAAGCTGCCTGCGGCGAATAGAAGACCCGCAATGGCAATGAAGGTGGCCACCTATCCAGGTTCCAGCATGCCGCACACGCTTGTCACGATTTCACGTAACTGATTTCTACTTACCTGACATCGCTGCGCAGGGCCCGCTCCTCCGCGTCGGCCAGCCAGAAGAAGACCGGCGGCAGGCCGAGCTCGATCACCGTCAGCGCGATCTGGAACCACTGCGGCCATCCGTACACGGCGAGCGAGAGCAGCCGGCCCACGCCGCCCAGCAGGAAGACGGCGGCCAGCCACCGCACCGCCCGAGCCGGGATCGGACGCTGCCGCGCGGCCCACAGCCAGGCCAGCCCGTAGCCGACGAAGCTGGCCCCCATGAACCGGCCCCAGCTGTCGATCGTCGTACCGGCGGAGCCGGCGCCGGGGATCGCCGCGTTGCCGAGTGCCACGTGGAACAGGCCGATCGCGACGCAGGCCCAGCCCATCAGTTGGGTGAGAACGCGCAGAACTCTGGCCATGATCCCTCCAACGCTTAGTTGACATGTGTCTACTACAGTGGGCGCACTAGTAGACTCATGTCAACTAAGCTTTTTGCGTGCCTACCCGCCAGCGACTCACGCCCGCCGACCGTCGCGCACAACTCCTCGCCGTCGGCGCACGGCTGTTCGCCGCACACCCGTACGCCGACGTGCTGATGGAGGAGGTCGCCGAAGAGGCCGGTGTCTCGCGGGCCCTGCTCTACCGTCACTTCCCCAGCAAGCAGGCTCTCTTCGCGGCCGTCTACCAGCAGGCGGCGGACCAGCTGCTCGCCGAGACGCGCCTCGACTCCGCCGACTCCCTGGTGGGGCAGCTCATCCAGGGTTTGGACGTCCATCTCGACTACTTCGTGGCGAACCGCAACGCCGTCCTTGCCGCGAACCGGGTCCTCGCGGGTGACCCGGTCATCCAGACGATCATGACGAACGAGCTGGACGCGCTCCGCGCGCGGCTGCTGACCGTACTCCCGCTCGCGGACGAGAGCGCCCGCGAGGCCGTGTCCGGCGTCCTGAAGAGCTGGCTGGTCTTCGTCCAGGTGCTCTGCGTCGACTGGCTCACCCACGCGACCTGTACGCGCACCCAGCTGCGCGATGTCTGCGTCGGCGCGGTGATCGGCGCCCTCCGCCCGCTGTTCGCCGAGGACCTCGCCCCCGACTGGCCGCGACAAGGGCCCGCCGCGGGTGCCTAGGGCCTGCCGTACCACTTTGTGCGAATTTATGAGTGCAAGTCACAACAACGTCCCGCACAAGCCATGATCGAGGCTGGCCGAACGCTCATAAACGGGGGGCGTGCAGGCCGACCATGATTGGAGCAACGTGCGAAGAAAGACGACTCTGCTCGCTACCGCGCTTTTAGCACTGTCGGCGGTCCTACCCGTCCCTGCGGCGTCCGCGGCGACCGAGCCGGAAGCAGGACAGAGCAGCATCACCTGGGCGCCCTGTGAGGAGGAGCCCAGCGCCGAGTGCGGCAAGCTGACCGTCCCCATCGACTGGTCCAAGCCGAACGGCGAGACCATCGACCTGGCCATCGCCCGGCGCAAGGCCACCGACCCGACGGCTCGGGTCGGGTCTCTGGTGATCAACCCTGGGGGCCCGGGTGGGTCGGGTGTCGAAGCCGTTTACGGCGCTCCCGACTCGTACACCGAGGAGCTGCAGAAGCGCTTCGACATCGTCGGCTTCGACCCCCGGGGCGTGGGCCGCAGTCACCCGGTGATCTGCTCGGCCTCGGTGTACAACCAGATGCCGCACACCGTCATCTCGAGCCAGGCCGAGTACAGCGCCTGGGACGCCTTCACCAAGAAGCTGCATCAGGACTGCCGGGCACGTACCGGCCCCCTGTACGACCACGTCGACTCGCGCAACGTCGCGCGCGACATGGACGCCCTCCGCGCCGCCCTCGGTGAGGAGAAGCTGACCTACTACGGCATCTCGTACGGGACGCTGATGGGCCAGATGTACGCGGAGATGTTCCCGAACCGGATCCGGGCCCTCGCGCTCGACAGCAACATGGACCACAGTCTCGGCGTCGCGGGCTTCCTCAGCACCGAGGCGATCGCCATCGAGGACGCCTTCGACCAGTTCGTGGGATGGTGCGAGGCCGACACCAGCTGTGTCCTGCACGGGCGTGACGTCCGTCAGATGTGGCGGGATCTGCGGGCCAAGGCCCGGAGCGGCAAGCTGTACTACCCGACCGCCCCGGACCGCCCGATGACCGAGCTGCAGGTCATCTACAACGCGGCGCTCGGCACCGAGGGGCCCGACTGGCGCCTGCTGAGCGAGGTCATCAACTGGCTGAGCGGTGGGCCGGAGCCGTCGTGGGTCCCGCCGCTGCCGGGCCGGGGGCCCGTGGAGGGCGACACCGCCGAGCTGCCCACCCGGATCCTCTGCCAGGACTACAACCTCCGGGTGCGGAACTACGCCGAATACGCCTTCTACATGAAGATTTCCAAGCACCTGGCGCCCGACGTGGGGTACCACCCGTACCCGATCGACGACATGCCCATCTGCCTCAACTCCACGACGACTAACCCGCCGCACCAGTTGAAGTACACGGGCAGCGCACCGATCCTGCTGGGCAACTCGCTGCATGATCCCGCCACGCCGTACATGTGGTCCGCCAACGCGACGCGGCAACTCGGTCCGAAGGCTGTGCTGCTCACCTACGAGGGCTGGGGGCACCGCATCTACGGCAAGGACAAGTGCCAGACGGACATCATCGACCAATACCTGATCGCTCTGACCGTGCCTCCGCGCGGCACCCGCTGCGCCGTGGGTACGCCTGAGGAGAGCCTGCTCAAGAAGCAGCCACAGAGGACGTGGCCAACGGACAAGCAGCACTGGTAACCAGAGCCGCCGGACCACGGCATACGCCGCGGTCCGGCGGTCTTTTCATGTGCGGGCTGCCTTGCCACCGGCGCCGAAGAACAAGATGGTCGCGGCCAGACCCAGCACGGCGACGAGCGCGTCGGCGACCAGCGTGAGGGTGGGCAGGGTGATGAACAGGCCCACCAGCTTGAACAGCACCGAGACGATGACGATGATCGTGGCGAAGATCCGGACGGCGCCGCCGCCGCGCAGCGCCAGCCAGGCGAGCAGGACGAGCACGAGCGACCAGAAGATCGTGCTGTAGGCGAGCCCGGAGTAGATCATCTGGAGCGACTCGAACCGGTCGCTGTGGATGTCGACCTCGTCGAGGCTCACGGGGGCGGAGCCGCCGTTCGAGTTCGCGGCGATCTGCTCTTTGATCGCCTCCGCGCCGGAGACGATGAGTCCGATGGCGCTGATCACGTTGAGCGTCGCGGCGGCGATGGCCGCGTACACCGCTCGGGTTAAGTTCGCCGGCCTCTCGGGGGCATTGGCGGCGCGCCGGTCGTCGAATTGGGCGGGTGTCTGCCGTTCGTACATGGCCATTCGGACCTCTTTCGGGTTTAATGCCACGCGCCTTTGGCGCGGCCCTGAGAGGTATAGCAGATTCGCCCGGTCCACGAGGGTGGCGGCGAATTGCGGAACCGCTCGCGCATCGCTCACCTGCGACGGAAGGCGAACGGAAGAAAAACGGAAGAGAGACGCTTTAATGTCGTGTGACGTCAGCCGGGCGGCAAAGAATGTTCTTCGTCCAGCTCCCGGAAGAATGGCGGCAATTCATCAGTCCGCGAGCACGTCTGGGAAGCCGAACATTGCGACCAGCGCCGGATCATGGAACGCGATTACGCGGGAGACACCGGTGGCGGTCGCGGCCAGCACCACAATGCCGTTCGCCCGGAATGCGCCGTCCGCGTCCCGGTAGTACTCGACGGCGGCGGGCTGGCCGTTGGCTGTTGTGGCGATCATCCGCCAGTCGCCCGGCGCGCCCATCACGTACGCGTCGAGCATGCGGATACACCGCACCCGACCGGCCTGCCATTCGCGGAACGGTGTCGCCTCCAGCGTGGCGTCCGCCCGCAGCACCTGTTCCAGCAGGCCGGCGTCGGAGCGCTCGAAGGCCGCGATGTAGCCGTCGAGCAGCGCACGCGCCCGCTGGTCGGTCGGTTCGAGCAGTTTCTCGGGCTCTGGCGCCAGTTCGTCCAGCCGTGCCCGGGCACGCTGCAGGCCACTCTTCACCGCCGCGGTAGTGGTGCCGAGGATCTTCGCGGTTTCGGCCGCGGAGAACGCCAGCACCTCGCGCAGGATGAGGATCGCGCGCTGGCGGGCGGGCAGGTACTGAAGGCCGGCGATGAGCGCCAGCCGGAGTGATTCGCGGGCGACCACCGCCGCGGCCGGATCGTCGGCGGCCGGGGCGATCCATCGGTCCGGCAGCGGTTCCAGCCACGAGACCTCGCCCGGCGCGACATGACTCGGCGGGTGATCGGGTCCGTCGTACGGGCCGGTCAGGCCTGAGGGCAGCACCCGGATCCGGCGCGGCTCCAACGCGGTCAGGCAGACGTTGGTGGCGATCTTGTAGAGCCAGGACCGCATCGACGCACGGCCCTCGAAGCCCGCGTAGGAACGCCATGCTCGAAGATACGTCTCCTGCACCAGGTCCTCGGCGTCATGCGCCGAGCCGACCATGCGGTAACAGTGCGCCAGCAGCTCCCGGCGGAACCGCTCGGTCTCGGCGGCGAACCGGTCCTGGTCCGCCGCCTCCCGCAGGTGAGCTGCCGCCGCGGATTCCTTGCTCGGCATGCGTTGTTCCTTGTCCGGACCGGTCCCGCCGGTCGGGGCCGTCGTTCATTACGACCGGGACGCTGTTGCGAAGGAATCGAAACCCAGGTCAGCGGGCATCCGGGTTGTCACGGTAGCAGGGCCAGTTTGCCGATTGTGGCGCGGCTTTCCAGTTCGGCGAGGGCCTTCGGGCCGTCGGCCAGGTCGTAGGTGGTGGGGCGTGTCGGGGTGAGGACGCCGGCGGCGATGAGGGCGGACAGCTCGCCCATGAGCTCGCCGAACATCTGGGGTGCGGCCTGGATCAGCACGCCGATGTTGAGGCCGATGATGTGGACCTGGTGCTTGTACACCAGCTCCCAGTTGGTGATCGCGGCTTCGCCGCCTGCCAGGCCGTACACGATGATCCGGCCGGTGACCGGCTTGGCCGCGGCCAGGCCGGCGCTGAACGTGGCACCACCCGCCGACTCCAGCACCAGATCGGCACCGGCACCGCCGGTCAGCCGCAGCACCTCGGCGGCGAGGTCGCCGTCGAGGGAGTCCAGGACGTGGTCGGCGCCGAGTGCCAGCACCGTCTCGTGCTTGCTCGGCGAGGCGGTGGCGATGACCGTCGCGCCGTAGTGCTTGGCCAGGGTCACCGCGGCCTGGCCGGTCGCGCCCGCCGCAGCGGGGACCAGCACGGTCTCCCCGGCGGTGATGCGGCCCAGGGGCTTGAGCGCGGCGAGTGCGGTGGGCCAGTTCACGACCAGGCCCAGCGACTGCTCGGCTGTCCAGCCGGCCGGCAGCGGCATCGCCGCGGCAGCGGGCAGGACCATGTACTCGGCGAAAGCCCCGTATCCGACGCCGACGACGCGAGTCCCGGGTCGTGGGCCGGTCACCGCCTCGCCCACCGCCACGACCTCGCCGGCGGCCTCGAAACCCGCCAGGTACGGTGGCTGCGGGCCGTTCAGGAACGTGCCGTGGGCCTTCGAGATGTCGGCGAAGTTGACGCCGGCGGCGGCGACCCGGATCAGCACCTCGCCCTGGCCAGGGCTCGGTACCGGCGCGTCGGTGATCAGACGTACGTCCTGCGTGCCCTTCAGCGAGGTCTGCCGCAGGGCGCGCATGGTGGCGGGAATGGTCACGGTGATCAGCTCTCTACTCTCGGCCGGCCTCTTCGGCGGGCCGGACCGTCGACCATGTAGACCTCGGCCACCGTGGAAAGGAATCGGCGGCCGCTGAAGCGGTGGTCAGCATGAGTCATCGACGTCGATGACAGCGACCTGTTCGGGACCGACGAGAACCAGTCGGGCGCCTTCACCGCGAAACTCCAGCGGCCAGCCGTTGCTGTAGGCGAGCAGCGGTTTCTCGTCGTCGCCGGCGACCCTTTTGGTGAGCGTGTCGATGAGATCGCGAAGGACCGGGATGACGAGCTGGTCCGCGGGTGGCTGAGGGTCGTCCAGGTCGTCGTCCTCGCTCAGGCACACGGACAGGGCCATGTCGGCGGCGGCTTGCTCGGTCTCGGCGAGTACGGTGGCCAGGGCCGCGCCGTCCAGAAGCCGAAAGTCGTCATCTTCGACCCCCTTCCAGGTGCGGAAAGTGGCATCGGCACTGGTGTCCAGGACGAGGCCGTGCGGTTCGACGGTGATCTCGAAGCCGACCGCGTTGTTGTTGTTCACCCAGAGGAACTCGCTGAGCAGCGTCGTGTCCCAGGTGGTCCGCGTGTCCAGTCCGGCGGCCGGCACCGCGGTGCTCGGGGCCACGGACAGCCGGCAGGCTTTCCCATCGTGATCGCGTACGAGAAGGTGCAGTTCGTCGTCGAGCCGGGCGCCGCCCGGCTCGGTGGCGACGTGGATCCGCAGCAGGTGCTCGCAGGCCCACTCGGTCAGCACGCCGGCCAGGAAGCCCACCAGCGGCCGGACGCGTCGGTCGAGCGGTCCGGAACCCGCCTCCAAGGTCTCGGTCAGGGCCTCGATGACGTACGCGGCGGACTCGTCGGGCCGACCGGCTGAAGCCCGCTGGCCGCAGTAGTAGTCCAGGCCTTCCTCGAACTCCAGCAGCTCGGCCTCGACAGGGAAACGGTTCCCGTCCGCGCCGCCGAACGTCTCCGGGAACCGGCCGTACTCGCTGACCTTTGTCAGTGGCGGCGGCGATTCCCAATCCTCGTCGAACACGCGAGGCGCACTGCCGCTGATGATCTGCACACGCCATGCGGGGACGTCAGGTAGCCACTGCTCCAGCAGGCGCGCGGTTGTGGTGATCAGGTGTTCCTCGATGGCCATGTCCATTTCTTTCACAAAGATCACCCTGAGGGCAGGATGTGTGCTGTGGAAGTCGAGCGAGCCCCAGGAGAACGGTTTCGGGATCCCGGTGTGCGTCTGTGGCATTTCGCCAAGGAGATCCTGGTCCGGTGTCCGCGGTGCGACGGATGTGCGCTGGTGGCGGTACATCCTGATCATCGCGATGTCCATAAGTACGCCGTCGGCTGGCTGACGGCGCCGCACCGGCTGACCTGCCCCGGGTGCGCCCACGTTGCCGAATGGGGGCCGCGGCAGTGGAGCAGCGGTGCCGGGGACGCGTACTTCACCCGGGGCGGCCCGCTCGTGGTGCCGGAGCTCGGCGGGCCGGACGACCCCTACTTCGGGCTGCCGTTGTGGTTGCGGCGGCCGTGCTGTGGGCGGGTGTTGTGGGCGTACAACGTTCCGCACCTGGAGTTGCTGGAGGCGTACGTGGCCGCGGCGCAGCGGGAGCGGCCCACGCCCGCGGGGTCGCAGACGCTGCTGGAGCGGCTGCCCGGGTGGATGAAGGCGGCCGGGAACCGGGCGGAGGTGCTGGCCGCGATCCGCGCGCTGCGTAGCGGACAACTCCCGGCATGAGGACGGCATCTAATCGACATAGTCGATCAAAGATGACGGGGTGGAGAGATGGCGTCGGCCCTGCTTCCTGGAGACCCGGCGCGGCTGGGGGATTTCTGGCTGGCCGGGCGGCTCGGTGCCGGGGGACAGGGGGTGGTGTACGAGGCGTACGATCCCCAGGGCGTCCGGGTGGCGATCAAGGTGCTGCACGGGGACGCCGCCGGCGATCGGGATTTGCGGGCCCGGTTCGGCAAGGAGGTCGCCGCCGCTCAGCGGGTGGCGTCGTTCTGTACCGCGCGGGTGCTGGCGGTTGATCTGGACGCGCCCAAGCCGTACCTGGTCAGTGAGTACGTCGAGGGGCCCAGCCTTCGTCAGGCGGTCGACGGCGGGCGGCGGTTCGGCGGCGACGAGTTGCACCGGCTGGCGACCGCGGTGGCCACGGCGCTGACCGCCATCCACGACGCCGCGGTCGTCCACCGCGATCTCAAGCCCGACAACGTGCTGCTGGGGCCCGACGGGCCGCGCGTCATCGACTTCGGCGTGGCGCGTACCCCGGAGATGTCGCTCACCGCCACCGGTCAGGTGACCGGCACCCCGACCTACATGGCTCCGGAGGTGTTCACCGGGCAGCGCGCCGGCGGGCCCGCCGACGTGTTCGCCTGGGGCGCCATCATGGTGTACGCGGCGACCGGCGACGATCCGTTCAGGGCGGAGAACCTGGGCGCGGTCATGCACCGCGTTCTGTCGGCCGAGCCGGATCTGACGGTGCTGCCGCGGTCGGTGCGGCCTCTGGTCTCGGCGGCCCTGGCCAAGGACCCCGTCGGCAGGCCGGCCGCGCGCGAGCTGCTGCTCGGCCTGGTCAGCGGCTTCCAGGGCAGCCAGGCCGACCTGCTCACCGTCGGCAGCGCCGAGGCAGGGCTGCTCGACCGTGGCGCCCCGGCCGACCCCACGCTCGGCACCCTGGCCGACGACGCCTACGGATTCCTCGACCCCGCCGAACGTGATCTGGTCCCCGATCTGTTCCTGCGCCTGGTGAACGTCACCGACACCGGCGAGGTGACCGTACGGGCGGCGTCGCGGGAGGAGCTGGCGGAGGCCAGGACGCCGCAGGAACAGGCCGCACTGGAGCGGATCCTGGAGGTCTTCGGCTACCTGGTGATCACGCGGGGGGACGACATCGCCCTGGCCCGGCCGGCGCTGGTGCAGGCCTGGCCGCGGCTGCGCTCCTGGGTCGGCGACGAACGCGACGGACTCCCCACACACGACATGATCCGCAGTGGCGCGCGCCACTGGAACGCCCATGGGCGCCGTGAGGGCGACGTCTTCCAGGGCAGCCGCCTCGATACCGCCCTGCGCTGGGCCGCCGCCGGCCGCCGCCATCTCACCCTGAGCAAGCTCGAACGCGACTTCCTCGACGCCTGCACCACCGCCACCCGCCACCGGGTCAGGCGCCGCCGCCTCCTCACGGTCGCCCTGGCCGTCCTGCTCGTCCTCGCCCTGGTGGGCGGCGGCGTCGCCGTGTGGCAGAGCCGCCTGGTCTCGGAGCAGAGCAGGATCGTCGCGGCACAGCGGGACGAGGCGGTCGCGGGCAAGGTGGCAGCGCAGGCCGACACCATGCGGGCGACCGACCCGGTCCGGGCGATGCAGCTCAGCGTCGCCGCCTGGCGGCTGGCCCCCGTCCCCGCGACGCGGGCGACGCTGGAGAACGCGTGGGCACAGCGTGAGCGCGCGGCGTTCACCGACCCTGACACAGGCGCCGAGACCGTCCGGCAGATGACCGCGGACGGGCGTACGTTCGTCAGCGTGTTCCCGCAGGGCGTGCGGATCTACGACGTGCGTACGGGCAAGAGGATCGGCGGCTGGAACGACCTGAAGTTGGGCGCGGACCGGTTCCTCGGAGCCGGCCTCAGCCCCAGCGGCCGGTTGCTGGCCGTGGCCGCGGGGCATGCCGTCACCATCTGGGACACGAGCACCGGCCGGCAGACGGGAGCCAGGCGCAAGATCGAGGTTCCGGGGTTCTTCGGCGGTCTCCAGTTCCTGACCGGCGACCGGTACGTGAACGTCCTGGGGAGCCAAGGCGGCGACCTGTGGGACTTACGGACCGGCGCGACCATCTCCACCAGGGCCGGCATGCTGAGGCCGAGCGTCACGGCGGCGGGCGACCTGGTGGTGAACGCCGACCTCGAAGGGCATTTCCAGTTGCTGAGGCTGCCGGGCGGGAAGCCGGTGGCGCGGTGGCACGACAACACGACCTGCGTCAAGGACGGGGAGGTGGCGGCCATCAGCCCTGACGGGCACACGGTCGCGTGCGGCACCGACTCGGACATCTCGTTCGTGGACCTGCGTACTGGACATACGCGTGCGCACCGGGCGTCCTCGGGCTGGGGCATGTGGTTCACTCCCGACGGCCGCTACCTCGTGACCGGTGACGACGACCGCTTCCGGCTCGTCCGCGTCTCCGATGGGGACACCCTGCTCGACTACCGGGTCGAGCCGCAGAACGTGGCCTTCGACGGTACGACCCTGCGCTACCTGGCCGACGAGACCGTGGTGAGCCTCGACATCTCCGACCTGATCCACCCCGTACGGCTGCCCGGCCGTACCCCGGAGACCGCCGTGTTCAGCCCCGACGGCCGGTTCCTGGCCACGCAGCAGAACGCCGGGTCGCGGCACCTGGTGCTCTGGGACGTGGTGCGGCGCCGCCCGCTGGGCTCCCCGCTGAAGATCACGATCGGGGACGGGGCCATGGCCCTCGCCTTCAGCGCGGACGGGCGGCTGCTGGCGTCCATCGGCGCCATGGGACAGCGGCTGGAGATGCGGGACACCTCGCAGCCGGCGCGCGTGTCCGCGGGGCGGCTGCCGAGCGGCTGGATCGCGTCCACCGTGGCGGTGAACGGTAACGGGACGCTCGTCGCGGTCGGCGCCGCCGACACCACCGACGACCTGGAGGGTACGGGGCACAGCCGGGTGTTCGTCTGGGACGTGCCGCACCACAGGTGGATGCGGTCCGTCGAAACCGGGAACCTGTGGGAGGTCGTGTTCCGGCCGGGTAGCCCGATGCTGGTCCCGGTGACCAACTCGGGGAACCACCTGATCGATCTCTCCACCGGACAGCCGACGGGCCCCGGGTTCGGCTCAGGAGGGCTCGAGGGCAGGCTGCAGAGGATGGCCTTCAGCCCTGATGGGGCCACCCTCGCCACCGGTGACGGGTCGGGCAGGCTCGCGTTCTGGGACGTGGCCACGGGAGACAAGCGCGGCCCGACACTCCGGGCGAGCCCCAACGACGGCGTCGGGATCACCCAGATCGTCTTCTCCCCCCAGGGCGACGTGGCCGCATCGATCGGCGCGGGACAGGTCCAGCTGTGGGACGTCGCCACGCCGCGCAAGCTCGGGCCGTCGATGGCGGTGGACGAGGACCTCGTGTCAGCCGCGTTCGGATCGGGTGGCGTGGTGCTGCACACGCTCGACAACACGGGCGTGCTGCGCGACATGTCCGTCGGCCCCGAGGCGACGGCCGCCACGATCTGCGCCCGCGCCGGGCGGGGGCTGACGCGGGCCGACTGGCAGCGGTATCTGCCCGGCGTGCCGTACCGGGAGGTCTGCCCGTGACCGGCCCGTCCCCGTCGATCGAGGTCGGGCCGGTATACGTCTGTCGAGGTCAGCTCAGGAAGCTGCCGTACGGGCCGGTCAAGATGCCGTTCTTCTGACTCTGGCTGAAGTGTGTGTTCGGGTAGTTGTAGAACGACGCGGACATCGGTGTCCCGTCGGTGGACGTCGAGTCGGGCAGGCCGAAGGCGTGGCCCAATTCGTGGACCATGCCGCCGTACCAGCGGTTCATCGGGCCGTTCACGCCCGCGGCGCCGTCGGCGTCGTGCTGGTTCAGGATCACCCAGCCGCCTCCGCCACCGCCGCCCGCGCCGTTGCCTTCGGCGCTGATCTCACCCACGTTGATCCAGCGCGAGTCGGGTGCTCGCAGGCTCAGCTTCCTGATCAGTTCCTGCTGCATGTTGAAGACGGTCCACCAGTACGGGTCGCTGCCGTTGGGGGTGGTCTCGTACCAGCTCTTCACGTGGTCGCCGTTGACGACCTCGACCACGGTGGAGTTGAGGGTGAAGGTCTTGCCCAGTTCCTGCTTGTAGTAGCGCTGCGCCTCGCGCATGACGTTGGCGATGCCGTCCGGCCATCGCTGGTCGTACGCCACGTCGGACGGCTTCAGCCAGTACACCCGGACGGTCTTCTCCGGGGGTGTGGTGGTGCCGCCACCGCTGCTGTAGTTCGGCAACCGCCAGGTCCGTGAGGACACCGCGTCACAGGGCAACTGTACGAGGCCGGCGTTGGCGGCCGAGGAGCCGCCGGTGGGCACGACGCACTTGCTGGAGTGCACCGCCTGGAGCCTGAAGGTCTTGTCGGTCCCACTGACCGTCACCAGGCGGAACTTCTGGTTGTTGGCGCTGGAGCAGGTCCACTGGATGACCGTGGCGTTGTCGGCGGTGGACGCGCCGTAGACGTCCACGCACCTGCCGGCGGTCGACGTGGCGATGGTGTACTGGTCGGTGGTGCCGCTCACCGGGGTGAAGGTGAGGTTCTGGTTGGCGCCGCCGTTACAGGCTGCCTGCGTGAGCTGGATGCCGTTGGTGGTGGAGCTGTTGGGCAGGGTCAGACAGTTGCCGCCGTTCTGGTTGACGGCTGTCGAGGTGAATGTCGTGGCGGCATTGGCTGGTGGGGCGGCCACCGTCATGATCAAAAAGAGCGTGGCGGCGGCGAGTGACGCAATGGCAGCTGGTAATCGTCTCATCGGTACACGTCTTCCGTGTCGTGGGGAACGAGCGCAGGCCGACCTAACGGACACCATGACTGACGAAAAGGTTTTCGGCAAGATCTTATGAACGTTACAGAGCGGCACCGACGTACTGAGAACAGGTTTCCCGAAATGCTTTTCGGCCGTTAGGAGATGATCCCCAGGACCTCAAGGATGCGGTAGATGTCGGTAGAGGGATCGCGCAAGAGGATGTCGCAGTAGGGTGCATGGCCGGGTGCGCCGAGCTCTGATGCGGGAGCGCAGCGTCCGCTCGGGCAGTCGATCACGAGCTGCTGGGCCAGTTTGACCGCCGTTGCCTGTCGACCTTCCTTGATCAGCTCTTCGAAGTGATGAGGCTCGATGAGCTTTTCGAAATCTGCGAACTCCTTGGTCCTTCGAAGCTTCGCGGGGATCGCCGTACGGTCTCCGCCGAGCCGGCCAGGTGGGCCTGACGCGAAGTGGAGCCAGAGCCAGAGTTCGAAGTGCGGATGGGAGAAGGCGACGTTGATCCCGTTCTGGCGGGCAAGACGAAACGCCTCGTAGATGTCCTCGTTCTCATCACGGTCGAAGACCGCCCAGAACACGGAGTTCTTGATCCCTTTCGTGGACTTCTTGAGCCGGATCGCCTCTCGTACCGCAGGGGCTGGCTTATAGCCGTTGAACTGCTGTCCTTCGGTGACCTTGCGCGGGGTGAGCTGGATCTGGAAATTGTGCTCCGCTCCATAACGGTGGTTGAGATGGTGGAAGTAGCTCCGCTCGGTCTGCCCCTCGCAGACTATGAACAGGACATTGTTCTTTCGGCGGCTGCCCTGACCTGGACGCGGCGGAGTAGCTCCACCGGGTGCTCCGCGTTTGGCCATCAAGGACGCACTTCCGTCGTCGGCTCCGTGAGTGGCCTGGCAAGGGTCTCCGCGATCTCGCCGACGGTCAGCCTTGGCACGCCGCCGTACACGCCGGCCAGGTAGTTGCGGTCGAGGGCCTCGGTCTTGCGAGGACGGGCGTCGGTCAGCGGATAGATCTCGGAGGCGCCGTGCCGGTTCTTGACCGTGATGCGTACCTGGTCCCGCTCCAATGGCTGGAAGATGTGCGTGCGGCCCAACAGGGTCGCGTCGTGGACCGTGCACACCAGTTGCGCGTTGTTGGGGTTGGCCGCGGGATCCTGGAAGAGCCGGAGGACCTCGGCGGCGAAGAGGGGATGCAGGCTGGTGTCGAGTTCGTCGACGAGGAGGGCCGCCCCGTGGTCCAGGGTGGTGAGGAGGGGGCCGAGGAAGGCGAACCAGGATCGGGTGCCCATGGACTCCTGTCGTTCGTAGCTCAACGCGACAGGTCCGTGGGAGCCTTCGTGTACGAGCCGGAGCTCGCCGGTCAGGCTGTCGATCTCGGTGCCCACGACTCCCAGGTCCGCGACCTTGAGAAGCCCGATGATGCGCTCCCGCTGCCGTGGATCGTCGAGCATCTTGCGGGTGAAGCTCTGCCGATCTTCGAAGTCGTGCCCTGGGCTGATCCACCAGAGGTTGTGCCGGAACCAGTCGTGGATCGGCTTGAGATATGGCTGATTGAAGGCCGCGGCGACGGTCAGGAACAGCGCGTCGGGCCGAGTCTGGGAGACAAGGCTTTCCTTCGGCCCCTTCAGTCCTTCGCCAGGAAAAGCGAACGGCTCGTCGGCATCGGCGTCGCGTTCGAACCAGACCTGCCGACGGGCCTGTCCACCGGGGTATGTATGCAACCATTCGGTCTCGACCTGCTGGTCGGACACCTCGAAGCCATAGACGTACCGGTCACCGTCGAGAACGATGTCGACCTCGAAAAGGGACGTATCCGTGCGGGCGTCCGGGTCGAGTTCGTACGGCTCGCGTGGGATGCCGTCAAGGGTGGACCAGCCGTGAACGGAGTTGAGGACGGCCTGCCGCATCCAGCGGATGGCATGCAGGACGTTCGACTTGCCGGACGCGTTCGAGCCGTAGATCGCGGTCGCGGGTAGGTAGGCCAGGTCGGGATCTTCAGCGAGACCGGCAGGGCGCCTTGCCTCCTGATTGAACTTGCTCGCCGCCAGCCAGACCTCGAACTCGTCGCGAAACGATCTATGGTTGGCGCCTCTGAATCTGAGCAGCATTGCACGCCCTCTAATCCGTTCTCTGGATCCATTCTAGTTTGATACATGCAGATTTTCTACGCGACGCTCGTCGGGCGCCGGAGAAGAAGGTGCATGATGAGGGTTAAGCGGGACAACTCATGCGTGACGATGCGCGTCTAATCCGCCGTGGGATCGCTGAGCGGGGGAGATCCGCAGCACATCGGGGGCTACTGGCTGGCCGGCCGGATCGGGTCGGGCGGGCAGGGGGTCGTCTACGAGGCGTACGACGGGGACGGGCGCCGGGTGGCGCTCAAGATGCTGCACGCGGTCGGCGACGACAGCCGCGACCGGTTCGCCAAGGAGGCGACCGCCGCGGGCCGGGTGGCCTCGTTCTGCACGGCCAGGGTGCTGGATGTGGAGCTGGACGGGCCCAGGCCGTACATCGTCTCGGAGTACGTTGCCGGGCCGAGTCTGCGGCAGGCCGTGCGTGAGGGGCGCAGGTTCACCGGTGACGATCTGCACCGGCTGGCGACGGCGGTGGCGACGGCGCTGACGGCGATCCACGAGGCGGGCGTCATCCACCGCGATCTGAAACCCGACAACGTGCTGCTCGGTCCCGACGGTCCGCGGGTGATCGACTTCGGCATCGCGCGGACCCTGGACATGTCGCTCACCAGGACCGGAGAGGTGTCGGGCACGCCCAGCTACATGGCGCCCGAGGTGTTCACCGGGCAGCGGGCGGGTGCTTCGGCGGACGTGTTCGCGTGGGGCGTGATCATGGTGTACGCCGCCACCGGGCAGGAGCCGTTCGACGCCGACAACCTCGGCGGCGTGATGCACCGGGTGCTGTCGCACCAGCCCGATCTGAGCGCGCTGCCGCCCCGGCTGGCCGAGCTGGTCGCGGTCGCGATGCGTAAGGACCCCGCGACCAGGCCGGCCTCCCGTGACCTGCTGCTCGCGCTGGTCAGCGGCAACGGTGGCGACACCAGAGGGCTCCTGACCGAAGGCAGCCGCGCCGCCCAGGGTGTGCGCGGCGAGGGCGAGGTCGATCCGGCGCTCGGCACCATCGCCGAGGACGCCTATGGCGCGCTCGGGGCGCAGGAGCGTGAGCTGGCCGCCGAGGTGTTCCTGCGCCTGGTCGCCGTGGACGAGGACGGTCGCGAGAGCGGCAGGGCCGTCTCCCAGGACGAGCTGTTCGGCGGGCGTCCCGAGCCCGAGGCCGCCGCGATCCGGCGCATCCTTCGGACGTTCTCGTACGTCGTCGTCACCGACGAGGAGTCGGTCGCGCTGTCGCGTCCCGCGCTGTTGCGGGCCTGGCCCAGGCTGCGTATGTGGGTGGACGCCGACCGCGAGGGCCTCGCCGTCCTGAGCCAGATCACCAGCGCGGCGCGGCACTGGACCGACAACGGCCGGCGCGACGGCGACCTGCTCCAGGGCAGCCGCCTGGAACACGCGCTGAGCTGGGCGGCCACCGGCCGCCGCCACGTGACGCTCACTCCCCGCGAGCGCGACTTCCTCCAGGCGGGCACCGCGCTGACCAGGAAGCGCGCCAGGCGCAGGGCCCTGACCACCACGGCGCTGGCGGCCTTGCTGGTGGTGTCGCTGGTGGCGAGCGGGCTGGCGCTGTGGCAACGACAGCAGGCGACCGGTCAGCGCGACGTGGTCACCGCCAAGCAGGTGGCGGCCGAGGCGGACCGGCTGCGTACCACCGACCCGGTCCTGGCGATGCTGCTCAGCGTGGCGGCGTGGCGCGTCTCCCCGCAGGCCGAGGCCCGCTCGGCGCTGATGGCCTCGCTCCAGCAGCAGGAGACGGCCGTCTTCCACGATCCGCAGGTCAAGGGGGTGGCCACGCGGACGCTCAGCGGCGACGGCCGCACGCTGGTCAGTGTCAGCGACGGCGGCGTCAACGTGTACGACGTCCGCACGCGCAAGCGGACGGGCGGCTGGCAGGGGCTGGGGCTGAGGGACAGCTCGGAGCTCAATGCTCCGGTGCTGAGCAGGACCGGACGGCTGGTGGCGATCTACACCCACGAAGAGCTCGGCGTCTGGAACCTCGCCACCGGCAAGCGGCTGTTCAAGGAGCTCATTCCGGCGGGCGGCATGCTGATCGGCGTCACGATCGGCGAGGACGAGGCCACTCTCGCCGTCAGTTACGACAACGACCTCGACCACCTGGTGGACCTGCGCACCGGCAGGAAGTTCGGCAGGGTCGAAGCCATGCACGGGTGGGGTCCGCTGATCGACCGGACCGGCAAGCACCTGCTGCTCACCGGCGACAGCTTCGCCGAGCGCGCTCTGCCCGGCTGGACCCCCGAGCATCGCTACGCGGGCTGCGGCCCCCGGACGCACTCGGTCGCCGCGTTCTCGTCCGACGGCGGCACCCTGGCCTGCGCGGGCAGCGAGGTGGTGCTCTTGGACACCGTCACCGGACGCCGTCGTAACAAGGACGCCTGGTCCTGTGACGTCTGCGCCGGCCACTTTCCGCGGCTCCGGTTCAGCCCCGACGGCCGCTATCTCGCCGCGTTCAACGTACGCAAGCTCCGGGTGTGGAAGGTCGCCGACCACGACCTGGAGCTGCTCACGTACCAGTCCGAGGGCGATCTGTCCGATGTCGGTTTCGACGGTTCGACCCTGCGCTATCTGATGGACGACTCGGTGGTCAGCGTCGACCTGTCCACGCGCGCCGCCTCGGTCAGGACGGGGGGCGACGACGCCATCGTCAGTCCCGGCGGCGAGTGGGCCGCGATCCGCGGCCTTGACAGCAAGTACATCCGGCTCTGGAACATGCGCGAGCGCAAGGAGGTCGCTCGCTTTCCCGCCGACCCGAACATGCTGGCCGTGCTGCGGTTCGACGAGCTGGGCAGGCGGCTGCTCATCGCGTCGGAGTCCGGCCGGATCGAGCTGGTCGACGTCGCTTCCCGCAAACGGATCTGGTCGATCCGCTCTCGGCACGCCGTCGACGGCTTCTCACCGTCACGGGCCGTGTTCAGCCCCGACGGCAGGACGATCGCGCTCGTCCTCGGCCCGTACGGGCAGACCCTGAAGTACTGGCTGACCGTGGTCGACGCGGCCACCGGACGGGTTCTGCACGACAGCGCCACCACCAGCGACGGCGGCCCGTACCTGCCCGACGGCAAGAGGCTCGCCACCGGCTCCGGCAGGTTCATGGACGTGGCCACCGGCAAGCTGGTCGGGGAGGGTTATGACACGTCCACCTCCGGTGGGAACGGTGTCGCCCTGAGCGGCCGTGGTCTCATGGCCATCGCCTACGACGAGACGGGTCGCGTCTCGCTCTGGGACCCCTCCGAGCCGAAGGCATTGCGTCCCATGCTGCCGAAAGCGGCGGGTCCCGCGAGCGTCCTGGCCTTCTCACCGAGCGGGGACGTGCTCGCGGCGGCCAGCGGTGGCGTCCTCCAGCTCTGGGACCCCGTCAACAGGCGGCGGCTCGGCGGCGGCTTCGACCCCGGGACCATCCAGGATGTCGACTCGCTGGCCTTCAGCGCCGACGGCGGCATGCTGTACTACTCGGCCGACGGCGACATCTGGGAGATCCCCGTCGGCGCAGAACGGGTCGCCGCGCTGGTGTGCGGGCGCGCGGGACGCAGGCTCAGCGAAGCGGAGTGGAGCCACTACCTGGGTGATGTCGCGTACCGGGAGACCTGCCCGAAGCCGGCTCTGACGGTTGTCACTGATCCGGGCTGACAGTCGCCGCGGGCCCGTGACAGCGCGCGGTCAGCCGGGTCTCAGGGGTGGTGGGCATCGTCGTGTTCGTCGAGAACGGAACACCGGGATGAGGAGAACACCCACCATGATCGCATTCGCTGCTCTGCTGCAACTGCTCATCGCCCTGGCCTTCCTGAGCATCCCTCTGGTACGCCACCTCTACGGACCCCGCGCGAAAGCCTGCGCGGAGGCGGAACTGAACCGCCAAGGCGTCCCCGTAGCCGTCCTGGAACAGAACAAGATCAGCTTTGACGCCAGTGGCCACGAAACGATCGTCCCCGCCACGGTCGCTCTGGTCATGACGATCGTCGCCGTCCTCAACCTGTCCGGCAGCCACTGGGGACAGACCCTGTCGTGGATCTTCCAGCCGATCGTGCTCGCCGGCAACGTCCTCATCCTGTACAGCCAGCTGACCGCCGCCAAGTCGGTGAAGGCCGCCTTCGACCGCAAGGGCGACCCGATCCTTCAGCGCATCGACGTGCAGGCCCTCCTCAAGGCCGCCGGGGACGGCTTTCCCACCTGGGTCATGCCTGTCCTCCAGAACATTCGCCACGCTGTGGTGATGGGTGGTTCGGCCCTCGTCCTGGTAGCAATGATCATCGCCTGATGGCGGACTACCCGCCACTCACGGGGGTGAGGCGAGTGTGCAGCGCCGCCTTGACGGTCGGCCACTCGGCCGCGATCACGGAGAACATGGCCGAATCTCGCAGCATCCCCGCTTCGCCGGGCGCCCAGGACGGCGACCAGCTACGCAACACCCCCTCGAAGCACGCGCCGAGGCGCTCAATGGCCCGACGAGACCTCTCGTTGCGGGCGTCCGTCTTGAGGTCGACGCGCGCGACGCCCAGCGTCTCGAACGCATGGGTGAAGAGGAGGAGCTTCGCCTCGAGATTGATCCCGGCGCCCTGCGCCGAAGCCGCGAGCCAGGTCCAACCGACCTCGACGGCGCGCAGGTCCTGCCGGTCCGGCCAGGTCCGGGGGTCCCAGAACGCGGTGCATCCCACCGCCATCCCGTCCCGCACCCGAACCTGCGCGAACGGAGTCAGCCCCTCGTCCACCCGAGCGAACTGGGCCGCCAGATAATCCTCGATCTCGGTGGCCCGGGGGACCAAGGTGAAACCGTAGGAGGAACGATCCTCCTCTGCCGCCCGCGCCAGATCCGGCGCGTGCCTCATCGCCAGCGGCTCCAGCCGAACGGACGATCCATGAAGCACGGGGACATCGAGCCGTGGGCTCATGGGACTCTCCTCATCGTTCCTGGCGTTGGCACCTTGCCCTCGGGCAGGTTGCCGGACCGTCATCGGGCCAGGCCCCTCGGATCCTCTGGATGATCTCGGTGGAGAGATCCTGCCTCAGCGTGGCGGGCGGCGTCAAACGTCAACCCGACCTACTGGTATGTCTGCGGATCCACACTGCGCCACTTGCCGCTGCCGTCGTCGTTGGCCACTCCGCCGATATACATTTTCTGATAGGAGGCGTAGTCGGTGTTGCGGGCGCTGACTTTGAAAGGCTTGCCGTGGTCGTCGATGCGCTGATTGGTCAGTTTGCCGTTGCTGAGCACATCGAGCTCGATCGAGAACTCGCAGTAATGCTTTTGTGTTGTCGCGATCACTTGAAAAGCGATCTCTTCATCGCGTTTGAGGGAGATCGTCTTCTCTCGAAAATAATCTCCACCCCATTCGGAGTCGTTGACCAGCGTCTTGCCTCGGGGGTCTGCTTCATCGAGGTCGAGGCCGATCTTTATGCTGTCCTCGCTGCCCGCGCTCGGGCTCTCGAACAATGTGCCGGCCAGCGGTGGGCCGCAGCGGGGGACCGCCTTCATTCCGATGATGCGCGCGGGCCGATCCGCGTTTCCGTGAACGACGATCTTGAGGTCGGTGCTGTACGGGTCGACGCCACCTTGTTGCCGAAACCACCTGTGTTGTGCATCTGAATATTCCGGTAGGGCATTGAGCTGGGCAAGTTGATCACCTGAGAGGGTCACCACCTGGGGAAAGATCCAGGTGTTGTGAAGGTTCGAATGTTCCACTTGGACGAGATCGACTGACGCCGCTGGCCCCGCGGGGCGTGTCGGGGTCGGAGAGGGCGTACGAGAATCCGGTGTGGCGCTCGGGCGGGCCGACGAGGTGAACGGCTGTTGTATCGCCCAGATCAGCACGCCGACAAGCACCGGGGTGGCAATGGCAGTGCCGGCCCATTTCACGGCAGGCCGATTCCACCAACGCCGCTGCTCAACAGGATGTCGGATTCGTGGGTATTTCGAATGGTTTGCCATTTAAGAACCGGCTCTCCTCGGGATTCCGAGTCAATATTGAATGCCGGCTTCCTCGTACGCAATCGGATTCGACCTCCCGGTCCTCGGTGATGAGTCCTTCCGCCTGGAGGCGGTCGAAAGCGGCGTACAGGGTGCCGGCGCGTAGGCGGACCTGGCCGTCGGAGATGCGCTCCACGTCGGTGATGACGCCGTATCCATGCTGTGGACCGGCAGCGAGCGCGGTCAGGATCAGGAAGCTGGGCTCCTGCATTTGCCTCATGCGATCAGCATATGTCGATGATCTATGCATATAACGGTGGTTAGGCCGTACATATCTGGGCATGGCTCGCATTGTGTCCGGTGGGGGATGGTTCTCCCGGTGGCCGGTGGTTCGGCAGCTCAAGGGAGAGGACGGCAGGAGCGACGCCGCGCGCTCCGCCCGTACCGACGCGTTGACTCCCCGCATCCAGGAGGCCGACAAGGTCGCGCGGTCGGTCTGTCCCTACTGCGCGGTCGGTTGCGGGCAGCTCGTGTACGTCAAGGATGGCCGGGTCACGCAGATCGAGGGGGACCCCGACTCGCCCATCTCGCGCGGGCGGCTGTGTCCCAAGGGGTCGGCGAGCAAGCAACTGGTCACGCATCCCGGGCGCCAGACACAGGTGTTGTACCGGAGGCCGCACGGCACCGGGTGGGAGCGGCTCGATCTCGGCACCGCGATGGAGATGATCGCCGACCGGGTCGTGCGGACCCGGCGGGAGACGTGGCAGCAGACCCATGAGGGCAAGGTCGTGCGCCGCACGATGGGCATCGCCGGGTTGGGCGGGGCGACGCTCGACGACGAAGAGAACTACCTGATGAAGAAGCTCTACACCGCCCTCGGCGCGATCCAGGTGGAGAACCAGGCGCGTATTTGACACTCCTCCACCGTCCCCGGTCTGGGGATCAGCTTCGGGCGTGGCGGCGCGACCACCTTCCAGCAGGACCTGGCGGGTGCGGACTGCATCGTCATCCAGGGCTCCAACATGGCCGAATGCCATCCGGTGGGGTTCCAGTGGGTGGTGGAGGCCAAGGCGCGGGGGGCGAAGGTGTTCCACGTGGATCCGCGTTTCACCCGGACCAGCGCGCTGGCCGACCGCCACCTGCCGATCCGCGCGGGTAGCGACATCGTGCTGCTCGGGGCGCTGATCAGCCACGTGCTCGGCAATGAGCTGGACTTCCGTGAGTACGTGCTGGCCTACACCAACGCCGCCACGATCGTGTCCGAGGACTTCCGGGACACCGAGGACCTCGACGGGCTGTTCTCCGGCTTCGACCCGGAGACGCGTACGTACGACCCGAGCAGCTGGGCGTACGAGGGGACGGGCGAGCAGGCGCCGGGCGAGCACCTGGAGGGCGGCCGGCACCACGCCGCTGCCGCCGGTGCGGACACCTACGGCTCCGGCGGGCCCGCCGCGCATCCCAGCGCGGCGACGGATCCGACGCTGTGCCATCCACGCTGCGTCTACCAGATCCTCCGGCGGCACTTCGCCCGCTACACCCCGGAGCTGGTCGAGCGGCTGTGCGGCATCTCGCGGGCGGACTTCGTCGAGCTCGCCGACGCGATCACCGCGAACTCCGGCCGGGAGCGCACCACCGCCTGGGTGTACTCGGTCGGCTGGACCCAGCACACGGTGGGCGCGCAGTACATCCGCACCGCCGCGATCCTCCAGCTGCTGCTGGGCAACATGGGCCGGCCCGGTGGCGGCATCCTGGCGCTGCGCGGGCACGCGAGCATCCAGGGCTCGACCGACATCCCGACGCTGTTCAACCTCCTGCCCGGGTACCTGTCCATGCCCCACGCCCACCGGCACGAGGGCCTGGCCGACTACCTGGCCCGCGAGGGCGGCGAGAAGGGCTTCTGGGGTCACCGGCGCTCCTACCTGGTGAGCCTGCTCAAGGCGTGGTGGGGGGAGGCGGCCACCGAGGAGAACGACTTCTGCTTCGACCACCTGCCACGCCTCACCGGCGACCACGGCCACTACAACACCGTGATGGGCCAGATCGACGGGACGGTGAAGGGCTACTTCGTGGTGGGGGAGAACCCCGCCGTAGGCTCCTCCGGCGGCCGGGCGCAGCGCCTCGGCCTGGCCAACCTCGACTGGCTGGTGGTACGCGACCTGACGCTGGTGGAGACGGCCACCTTCTGGCAGGACGGCCCGGAGCTGGAGACCGGGGAGCTGCGTACCGAGGACATCGCCACCGAGGTGTTCTTCCTGCCCGCCGCGAGCCACGTGGAGAAGGAAGGCACGTTCACCAACACCCAGCGGCTGCTGCAGTGGCGGGAGAAGGCGCTCGACCCGCCGGGCGACTGCCGCAGCGACCTGTGGTTCTACTACCACCTCGGCAAGCTGGTCAGGCGGCGGCTGACCGGCGACGAGATCGACCGGCCGCTGCGCGAGCTGACCTGGGACTATCCCGAGGAGGGGGCGCACCGGGATCCGTCGGCGTCGGCGGTGCTCCGCGAGATCAACGGGGTCGGCCCGGACGGGCGGGCGCTGTCCTCCTACACCCAGCTCAAGCCGGACGGGTCCACCAGCTGCGGCTGCTGGATCTACTGCGGGGTTTACGCCGACGAGGTCAACCAGGCGGCCCGGCGCCGGCCGGGGCGGGAGCAGTCCCCCGTGGCGCCCGAATGGGGCTGGGCCTGGCCGGCCAACCGGCGGATCCTTTACAACCGGGCCTCCGCCGACCCGGAGGGCCGTCCGTGGAGCGAGCGCAAGGCCTATGTCTGGTGGGACGCCGAACGCGGGGAGTGGACCGGCCACGACGTGCCCGACTTCGAGAAGGGCAAGCCACCGGACTACGTGCCGCCCGAAGGTGCCAAGGCCGAGGCGGCGCTGGCCGGGATCGACCCGTTCATCATGCAGTCCGACGGGAAGGGCTGGCTGTACGCGCCGGCCGGGCTGGCCGACGGCCCGCTGCCCGCGCACTACGAGCCGCACGAGTCGCCGGTCGGCAACCCGCTGTACGCCCAGCAGGCCAACCCCGCCCGCGAGATCTATTCGCGGCCGGAGAGCCCCTACAACCCGCCGGAGTCGCCGCGCTTCCCCTACGTGCTGACCACGTACCGGCTCACCGAGCACCACACGGCGGGCGGCATGAGCCGGCCGCTGGCCTACCTGGCCGAGCTGCAGCCGGAGCTGTTCTGCGAGGTGTCCCCGCAGCTGGCCGCCGAGGTGGGGCTGGTCAACGGCGGCTGGGCGACGATCGTGACCACCCGCACCGTGATCGAGGCCAGGGTGCTGGTCACCGGCCGGATGCGGCCGCTGCGCGTCCAGGGCCGGGTGATCCATCAGATCGGCCTGCCGTACCACTGGGGCTGGGGCGGTGGCGGCCTGGTGACCGGCGACGTCGCCAACGACCTGCTGCCGCTGGTGCTCGACCCGAACGTGCACATTCAGGAGGGCAAGGCCATGACCTGCGACGTACGGCCCGGCAGACGGCCGAGGGGACAGGCGATGCTCGATCTGCTGGAGGGTTACCGCCATGGCTGAGCGGATGGGGTTCTTCACCGACACGAGCGTCTGCATCGGCTGCAAGGCCTGCGAGGTGGCCTGCAAGGAGTGGAACCAGCTGCCCGACGACGGGTTCGTGTTCGAGGCGACCTCGTACGACAACACCGGGGCGCTCGGGGCGAGCACCTGGCGGCACGTGGCCTTCATCGAGCAGTCGGTGCGGGCGCCTGACGACCGCGCTGACGACGGCGTGGAGCGGTGGCTGATGTCGTCGGACGTGTGCAAGCACTGCACGCACGCCGCCTGCCTGGACGTCTGCCCGACCGGTGCGTTGTTCCGCACGGAGTTCGGCACGGTGGTGATCCAGGAGGACATCTGCAACGGCTGCGGCTACTGCGTCTCGGCCTGCCCATACGGGGTGATCGACCGCAGGGAGGGCGACGGGCGGGCGTGGAAGTGCACCATGTGCTACGACCGGCAGCGCGGCGGCCTCGAACCGGCCTGCGCCAAAGCGTGCCCGACCGACTCGATCCAGTTCGGCCCGCTCGACGAGCTCCGCGAGCGGGCGGAGGAGCGGGTGGAACGGCTGCGCGCCGACGGGCGGACCGAGGCCCGGCTGTACGGCGAGAGCCCGGACGACGGGGTGGGCGGGGCGGGCGCGTTCTTCCTGCTGCTTGACGAGCCTGAGGTGTACGGGCTGCCGCCGGATCCCGTGGTGACCACCCGCGACCTGCCGTCCATGTGGCGTTGGGCGGGGGTGGCGGCGTTGTCCCTGGCCGGGGCGGTGGCGGTGGCCTTTGTGGGTTCGGGGGCGCGGCGATGACGCGGGAGCGGTCGATGGTGCCGGAGGCGGAGTTCCGCTCGTACTACGGCCGGCCGGTGCTCAAGGCCCCCGTCTGGCACGAACCCCATATGCCGACATATCTCTATTCGGGGGGTTTGTCGGGGGCCTCGTCGGTGATGGCGGTCATGGCCGGGCTCACTGGGCACGACCGGCTGGCGCGCACCGCCCGGGTCGCGGCGGCGCTCGGCGCCGCCGCCGGCACCGGGTTCCTCATAGCCGAACTGGGCAGGCCTTCTCGGTTTCTCAACATGTTCCGCGTGTTCAAGCCCACCTCGCCGATGAGCCTGGGCTCCTGGCTCCTGGCCGCCCAGGGCGGGCTGTCGGCGGTCGCCGCCTCGACCGAGCTGACCGGGATCCTGCCCGTCGCGGGCGACGCGGCGGCCCTCGCCACGGGCCTGACCGGCCCGCTGACCGCCACCTACACGGCCGTCGTGGTCGCCGACACCGCCGTACCCGCCTGGCACGAGGCCTATCGGGAGCTGCCGTTCCTGTTCGCCGGGAGCGCGCTGGCCAGCGCCGGGGCGGTGGGCATGCTGGCGACCCCTCGGGCGGAGGCGGGGCCGGCTCGGGTGGTGGCGGTGGTCGGGGCGGTGGTGGAGAGTGTCGCGGGCATGCTGATGGAACGTCGGCTCGGGCTGGTCGGTGAGCCGTATCGGGTGGGGAAGGCGGGGCGCCTGATGCTCTCGGCCCGCGTGCTGACGGCGGGTGGCGGGCTGCTCGCGGCGGTCGCCGGGCGCGGCCGTGTCCTGACCGCGCTTTCCGGTCTCGCCCTGACGGCGGGTGCGCTGTGTACTCGGTTCGGCATCCTGGAGGCGGGCAGGGCGTCGGCCGCCGACCCGAAGTACACCGTCGTTCCGCAGCGAGAGCGCCTCTGCACCTAGGACAGCGCGGCGCGCATGCGGTCGCATGCGCGCCCGAGCAGGTGTGTCAGAGGCCCGCGTTCACCGTGACCGTCGTGTCATTCGGGACCTTGACCAGGGGCTTGGTCACGTTCTTGACGAGGTTGCCGGTGGAGACGACGGTCAGTGACGCGCCGCTCTTCTTCTCGTACTGCAGCCCTGTCTGGTCGGCGGTGCCGTTGCCCAGAATGGCGTTGCCGGTGACCACGACGTTCCCGGCGCCCGAGTCCACCCCGTCCAGGGCGATGTAGTAGTAGTGAGGGCCCGTCGGCGGCGTCTTGCCCGCGTCGCGGAAGTTGTGGATCTTGTTGTTGGAGATCGTCGTGGTCGCGCCTTCCTGCACTACGCAGCGGATGCCGTACAACCACGCCTCTGCCGTGGTGGCCTGGTAGCCGAAGTCCTCGATGTAGTTGCCCTGGATCGACGTGCCGAAGCAGCGGTTGAGGTCGAGGGCGCTGCTCGCGTTGCCGTACAGGTGCAGGTCGCTGAGGAGCCAGCCGGCGGCGTTGTCCGATTCGACGGCGCTGGTGCCGCTGTCGCGTACCCATGAGCGGGTGAACGTCCAGTCGGTGATCACGCCGCCGTCCGGGTCGAGGACCTTGACGCCCGCGCCGCCGGAGCCGGTGATGTAGACGTCGCTGATCACCCCGTTCACCATCGTGTTGGTGGCGGAATCGATGGTCGTCCCGTTCTTCGACGGGTTGCTCAGGCGGATGGCGTCCGAGGAGGTCTGCTCGATCTGGATGTCGGAGATCCTGCTGCCCCAGGAGCGCAGCATCAGGCCGACGGTCCCGGTGGTGTTCTTGGCGCGGTTGCCGTCCAGGGTGAGCCGCTCGACGCGGATGGGGTTGCCGGAGTACGCCTGATTCGCGTCCCAGGTGTCCGAGGCCAGCAGGGCGGGCAGGTTCACGCTGTCCGCCTGCTTGATCCGCAGGCCGGTGCGCGAGTCACCGCGGTACGTGCGATCTCCGCGCAGCACGATGGTCTTGTTGATGACGCACACGGCCGGCTCGGCCGCGGTCACCGAGCGTCCTAAGATCACGATCTCGTCGCCGGCCTTCGATGCCGTGATGGCGTTGTTGATGATCGTGGCGTCGTCCGTGCCGGTGCATTGCACCTCCTTGCGGGCGGCCTCGGCGGGGGTCGGTTGCGCTATGACGGCGATCCCGGTGGCGGCCAAGGCCAGGACGGTGGCCGAGACCAGGGTGAATACCGATTTATGCACTTCTCGTCTCCAGGGGGATAAAGATCGTTTACGTGCAAGATCAGTATGAAATGTATGGCTATTGAGATGAATGTCAGATTGGTCACAGATGCGCGGAACCCGTCCCCAGGGTTATCCCTCGAGGAAAATACGGATCTTGAACGGTTGGAGCAGCGTGCCGGAGTATCGAGCCGCCCCCTACCAACCGGAGTTCCCCCATGCGCAAACTCCTCGGCCATCCGCTGCCTCAGGCATTCGCCCTGCTGTTCGTGGTGCTGGCCGTCTTCTTCGCCCTGCAAGCCGTCCTGGCCACGGCCTTACAGATCGGCCCTGAGAACTTCACCCCGGTCTTGGGGCTGCTGCTGGGCCTGGCCGGAGTGGTGGCAGCGCTCATCACCATTCCGCTGGCCCGGCGCATGGAGCGTCAATCGCTCGCCGGTCTCGGCTTCCCGGCCAAGAACGCGGTCCGCCACCTGTTGAGCGGTTTCGCGGTCGGCGCGGGTGTTCAGGCGGCGGTGTTCGGAATCATGGCTGTGGCCGGCTGGTACACCGTCTCGGCGGTCACGGTGGACATTGGTTCGCTCGTCACCATGACGTTGCTCGCCCTGTATGTCGCCTTCTGGGAGGAGTGGGCCTTCCGCGGCGTGATGCTGCGGCTGCCGGAGAAGGCCATCGGCTCCTGGTGGGCGCTTGTGCTCAGCGCCGTGGTCTTCGGGCTCATCCACGCGCCCAACGCCAACGCCACGGCCCTGACACTGGTCGGCGTCACCGTGGCGGGCGTGCTCGTGCTCGGCGGCGGCTTCCTGCTGACCCGCTCGCTGTGGCTGCCCATCGGCATCCATACGGGCTGGAACCTGTTCGAGAACTCGGTGTTCGGGGCGGGATCGACCGGTGCCGGCGCCAACAGCGAAACCCCTTTGCTGCGAGGGCATGTCAACGGCCCGCAGTTGTGGACCGGCGGCCCTGGCGATCCGGAGTCCGGACTCGTCCTCATCCTGGTCGCCACGGTCGTGGGAGCTGTCCTTCTCTTCCTGGCCGCGCGGGCGGGCCACATCCGGGCGCCGCGCGGGAAGGCGGCTCTGGCTACCGTGTGACCATGCAGGTGATGATCGCCGACGATTCCGCGTTGTTCCGCGAGGGCCTGGCCGTCCTTCTGGAACGCGCGGGGTTCACCGTCACCGGCCTGGCCGGCGATGGGCAGACGCTGGCGCGACTGGTTCGCGCCCACCCGCCCGAGGTGGCGATCTTGGACATCCGCATGCCGCCCACCTATACGGTCGAAGGGCTGGAGCTGGCCATCCGGCTGCGCCGGGAGCATCCGTCCGTCGCGGTGCTGCTCCTGTCCAACCACGTGGAGACCTACCACGCGGGAGAGCTCTTCGGCGGTATCCCGCACCGGACGGGCTACCTGCTGAAGGACCGGGTCGGGGCACCGGCCGAGCTGGCCGACGCGCTGCACCGCGTGGCGGCCGGACAGACCGTGCTCGACCCCGCCGTGGTCTCGCAGTTGGTGTCCCGGCCCCGTGAGCCCGGCCCGCTCGACCGGCTCAGCCCACGTGAGCGGGAAGTGCTCACTCTCGTCGCGGAGGGCAGATCAAACCAGGGCATCGCTGACCTGCTCGGACTCACGCAGAAGACGGTCGAAGGCTATGTCCGTGGCACTTTCGGCAAGCTCGGCCTAACGGACACGGCCGCCGACAACCGACGGGTCCTGGCCGTCCTCCGATATCTGCGCGGGTAGCACAGCTCGTACGGTGGTTCCAGCCCCAGGCGGGCTGTGCAGTAAGAAACTCCCCCCGCACGCCTCCACCCTGTCGGCCAGGCCGCGCAGGCCTCCTCCCGGTACGGCACCCCCGCATCCGTCATCGGTCACCTCCACGGTCACCAGGCCCTTTTCCAGCACAGCGGTGATCCCCACGGTTGTCGCGCGGGCGTGCCTGCTCGCGTTGGCCAGCGCCTCCGCGGCCACGAAGTACGCGGTGCGCTCGACCTGCGGCGCCAGCCGAACGGGCAGATCGGTTCGCACCCGGACCGGCAGGGCGGCCCGCTCAGCCAGCGAGCCGAGCGCGGGACCCAGCCCAGCATCGGCCAACACCGCGGGGAACGCGCCGCGCGCCAACTCCCGTAACTCCTCCAAAGCCCGGCCCAGCTCGGCGACGGCCTGACCGAGGCGGGCCGGCTCATCACGCGCCAGTCCCAGCAACAGCCGCACGTTGACCAGCCGCTGCTGGGCGCCGTCATGGAGGTCCCGCTCGATCCGGCGCCTGGCCTCATCGCCGGCGTCGAGGAGCTCGGCCATCCGGCGCGTCGCCTCCCTGCGTCCGAGCACGACACGATAGGCCAGCGGCCAGACGATGAAACCCAGCACGACCAGGCTGTCCAGCAACCCGCCGGTGAAGTACACCGCTAGTCCACCGGCCTGCGCCAGGTTTTCCGCCTCGAGTACCAGCACCAGCAGCATGAGCACCAGCCCGGAGAACGTGACGGCCGCATCGCGTTCCTGCCGCGGCAGCCGAGCCCAGCGCAGGAACACCGCCGCTGACAGCCCGACCGCATACGCACCGGCGATCGCCACCCCGAACAGGGCCAGCGCCGTCCGTCCTGACACCTGAGCCAGACAGAGGCACCCCCCGTCGGGCTGCTCTCCGTACGCCATCGACATCGCGGCGGAGAGGAGTGGCACCGTGTAGCCGAGCGCCACGACCCCTCGACGGACCGGCGTGTCCGCGCGGCCGTGCGGGAGCACGACCATCACGTGTCCGAGCAGTCCGTGCTGAAGGGCCGCCGCCACCGCGCCCAGCGCGACAGCCGCGGGCGCGCCCGCGTAGCCGACCCCGGTGGCCAGCCACATCACCCCGCTCCAGGCCAGCAACGATCCCACCGGGCTGTCCGGCCACCGCGTCCTCGCCCAGAGGCCACCCGATACCGCGGCAGCCCCCGCCGCATATCCCATGAACAGCAGCGGGACCTTCGTCACCACGAACTCCGCACCGATCATGGCCATTGTTCCCAAGGCGGCGAGCACGACCGCGAGTAGGGTGATCAGCCTGGGCACCCGACCATTGTGGAGCCTGGCCGCTCCAGCGACGCGCCAAACCCCGTGGTGACCACGGGGGTCATCCACGGAGCTCCTCCCGTCGACTCGCGTCCGGGTCCGTCAGTCTGCGGTCTGGTGATACGACAGCTCGTACAGGTGCCCACCCTTGATCAAGACCGACACTTCGACCGGCCGCTCACTGTCGCTGTAGACGACACGGAACTGCCGAAACACCGGCACGTCAGGTGGGAGATCCAGCTCCTGCACCTCCGTTTCGGTCGGCTGCCGAACGGAGATGCGGTCTATGAAGTGGTGTTGCGGAAACCCGAGGTCGGCCAGCACCTGTGGCGCGCCACCGCGGATTCTTCCCCGGCCGGCCAGCGGGCTTCCTGCTGCGATGCTTACCGGGTAGTAAGACCATGACAGTTCCACGGGGGCGCCGTCGTGCAGCAGCAGTCGATGACGCATGACGACGAGATCTTCACCGCTGACAGTGAACGCCGCAGCCACATCACTGGGCGGTGCTACCTGCCCGACCTTCAGTAGCTCGTAGCTATATCCACGGGGATCTGGAGACATGTACGTGCTCGTGTTGACAACGAGAGGCTGCCTGTCGCGGACGAACACGCCCTTCCCAGCGTGGCCGCGTACGAATCCTTCGTCTTTCAGTGACTGAAGAGCGCGCTGGATCGTTGCGTTCGCCGCGTTGAAACGTGCCACCAAGTGAGGCGTGGAAGGGAGTTGCTCGCCCGACTTCAGGTCACCGGACATGATCTCCGCACGCAGTTCGGCCGCGATCTGCTGATGGCGCGGACGAGAATCCAGCCGCGTACCCACGATTGCCGGTCTCCTCACTTGATGATCATCTGATAGCGCAACTCGCGACCGTGGGCCACCATCGTCATCACGCTGACCTCGATCGGCGTTCCGTCGTCAGTTCGAACGATGCGGGTCAGGAGTAGAACCCAGTCCTCTGGTCGAAGATCGAGAGCCTGTCGCTCTGATTCGGTCGCGGGGCGGGCTCGGACGGCTTCTTCCGCGCTGTGCGGGTGGTGGCCGAGCTGGGCGAGAAGGGTGGGAGCCCCGCCAGGGATCTTCCGCATTTCGGCGAGCTGAGTGCCACGGGCGATCGTCGCCGGGTAGTAGGAATCGGCGAGCTCCGTGGGCTGGCCGTCCGCGAGCACGAGACGGCGGCGGACGAAGGCGGTCTGATCCGCTGCCAGTCCGAAGGCCCGCGCAACTTCCTTCGGCGGATGGACCTCTTCCACTGCCTGGAGGTGGTGCGTCCCAACCTTGCCGTGCTGGGCGGCTTCCTCCGCCCATGCATCGGGCTCTCCGGGACGCCGCGGCCGTACGTAGGGCGCGGAAACGCTGACCCAGCCCGCGTCTTCCATGCGCTCCTCCTTCGGTCACGAAAGCCCGTTCAGCAGCCACCGTACCGGGTCGGTGGCGTCACACGCTGATCAAGGGAGTTGTGGCTGGCGGACGTTGTTTTTTTACTGCCTTTCGCGAATCGCAGTAAGGTTGTCGCAAGTCGATCGGGTCTAGGATCGGCGGCCCGCGAAGAGGTCGAAGGGGTGGGGATGCATGCTTCTCAAGCCGTCGGTGATCGCCATCAGCCCTGCACAGAGCGCTCATGCCCTTCGCGATGCCCTGGCTGATCAGGGCATCGCCTCCGACATTCACGTCGGCTACGGGCTTGCTCTGGTATCGGTGTGGGTCAGCCTCGTGGTGTGGTGCGATGGCAACTGGTTCTGGTGGCGGGTGGTTGGAACGACCAGCGCAAGCGAGTCTTGTACGCCCGGCATCCAGCGGACGAACCCGTTAGAGCCGCTCGGCGGGTGGCTTGCCGGTACGCAGAGGTCTACCGGCACCATCCGCACTCGGAGCTGATCGCCGATGTCGTCTCTTCCGCCCGACGGCAAGGCACCGTGGTGAGCATTCTGCGTAATGGCACGTTCGCCTTGATCGCGCTGGAGGACGAGCTAGGCCAGTTGCCTGGCGGGGTGCGGCGATGGTCCGTCCACTGGGACGACCTGCAGATCGAGTCGGGGGTGATCGGGCCTGATGAGGTGTTACGGCCTGTCCGCGGCCAGCAACGGCAGTACGTGGGCGCCGGCCAGGGACTGCATATCGGGCAGCGCCATCGTGCTGTTGAGCAGCACCATGAACTGCCCCAGGCAGGTCACTGTGAGCAAAGTTCCTCAACGTCCGGGAGGGTTTGCACTGGTCCGGCCGGGCGAGGTGGTGATCGTCGTCCTTATGGGGCGACCCCGTGTCGATGTTGTCCTGTTCGGCGTGGACGCGCCTGTGGCAAAGCCAAAACAGGTGGCAACCGCGACCAACGTGTTGTGGCCAACATGCCGACCGCGCCACCCGGGCTGCCGCTCCTCAAGATCGGCCGCCTCGGTCGTTACCGTTCGTCGGGTTGTAGTCCGGCCAGCGTGAGCGTGACGAGGCGGCCGATCGATTCCGTTGACGGCAGGTCGCCGGCCGCGGTGAGGGAGTGCAGGCAGTAGGTCGCCAGTTCGTCGGGGGTGACGTCGGCGCGGATGATGCCCGCGTGGGCGGCCTCGGTCAGTGCATCGCGGACCAGGTCGTGCAGTTGCTGTTGAGCATGTGCGACGCGTTCGTCGCGGTGCAGCAGCGCGCTTAGCTCGGTGCCGGGGTGCCGGTGTGACATCTCGTGGGCGATGTGTGCGTAGGCGGCCAGCACGGCGTGCAGTCGCGTGGCGGGGTCCGCGGCCGTCGACCTGGCGTCGGCAAGGTTCTGGAGGTGGCCGGCGACGTGCTGGTCGTGCCAGGCGACCAGGATCGCCTCGACATCCGGAAAGTACTTGTAGAGCGTCGCGCGCCCGATGCCGGTCCGCTCGGCGATCTGCGCCATCGTCACCGACCGCAGCCCGCGCTCGGTGACGAGCTCGGCGGTGGTGTCGAGGATGGCCTGATGCACGTCGCGGCGGTGCGCCTCGATGGTCTCGTTCCACAGCCTCGGCATGAGCTCGATGATACACAGTGACAAGCATCGAGACACTCTGCAATTGACAGAGACATTATGTATAGCAAAACTGATCTCGTTGGCACCGACACGAGGAGACATCGTGGTGGACGGACATGGCGTTGAGCTGATGGCGAAGGTGCGCCGCCAACTCGACGAGAGCGCGGCGGTCTTCGCCGCCCTGGACGACGCGGACCTGAGTAAGTGCTGCCCAGATGGTGATGGGGAAACGACCGGCACCGTCGCCTCGGCCGCTGCGCATCTGGCCGAGGGTTATGCCCGTCTTGGCCGGTTCCTGCATTCGACCGGGTACGTCCCGGCCGCTCCTGAACACGGCCACGGTCACGGCCATGCGCACGGTGCCGGCCACCGGCACGCGCCGCCGCCCGCGACCGTCGCCGACGTGCTGGAACTGCTGCACCGGGTGGAACAGCCGGTCACCCTGCTGGGCGACCTGACCGACCAGCAACTCGACAGCGTGCCCGCCAAGGCGAACCGGTTCGCCGACGGGCACCGCACGCTCCAGCAGGTGATCGACGAGATGACGGCGCACCAGGCGGCGCATCTCGCGGCGATCAAGCAGGCCCTCACATGACCCGCCCGGTGCGGCTCCGGCTTGCGATCAAGATCTTCAAGAATGGAGAAGGCAGATGAGTTACCTCGATGTGCCCGGGGCTCGGCTCTACTACGAGACCCACGGCAGCGGCCCGACCCTGGTCATGATCGCGGGGGCGGGCGGCACGGCAGACGTCTTCCGTAGGGTGACCGAACACCTCATGGCGCGGTACATGGTCGTCATCTACGACAGGCGCGGCTTCTCACGCAGCCGTTTGGACGGACCGCAGGATTACGGCCGCCGGTTGGCGACCGACGCCGACGACGTCCAGCGGCTGATCACGCACCTCGGCGACGACCCCGCGATCGTCTTCGGCGCCAGTTCCGGCGCGATCGTGGCGCTCACCGCGCTCGCCCGGCATCCGGCCGCGGTCGGCACCGTCATCCCGTTCGAGCCGCCGGTCATGCGGTACCTGCCCGACGGGCAGAAATGGATCGACGTTTTCGCGGAGCTTTATGAGATGTACCGCCGGGTCGGCATCGGGCCGGCGCTGGAGGCGTTCCGTGACCGTACCTTCCCACCGTCGGATCGGCTGGTCATGGCGGGCGCGCCACGCAACGACGCCAATGCCGCCTACTGGTTCGAGCATGAGTTGCGCCAGTACCCGGCGGTCGAGCTGGACCTGGCCGCGCTCAGGACGTACGCCGACCGGATCGTGCCCGCGGTCGGCCGCGACGGACACGGCTACCCGGCGCACGACGTCACCGAGGTGCTGGGCCAGACGCTCGGCCGAACCGTCGTCGAACTGCCTGGTGGCCATGTCGGTTGCGTTTCGTACCCCGAGGGGTTCGCCCTTGGGCTCGTCGCGGCGCTTGAGCGGACCGGCGCTCCGATACCGCAGAGTCCGCCGAACCCCGCGGGCCACGATCACCCGGGCCACGGGGATTTAGATCGCGACCACCAGCCGGGTCATAACGGGGGCTACCACGCGACACATTCGCCGGGTTTGATGAGTCCAGGCGAGTGGGACGACTCGTACGTCGCCACGCCGCACTGGGATCTCGGCCGGCCCCAACCGGCGATGCGTGCACTCGCGGACAGGGGCATCATCGAGGGTCGGGTGCTGGACGTCGGCTGCGGGACCGGCGAGCACGTGCTCATGTGCACCGCACTCGGCCTGGACGCCACCGGCGTCGACCTCGCTCCCGCGGCATTGCGCGCCGCCGAGGACAAAGCGCGGCAGCGGGGACTCTCGGCGCAGTTCGTCCTGGGCGACGCCCAGCGCCTGACCGACCTCGGACGATCCTACGAGACGGTGCTCGACTGCGGGCTGTTCCACATCTTCGACGACGACGAGCGCGCCACCTACGTCGACAACGTACGCAGCGTGCTCACGCCGGGCGGCCGGTACCTCATGCTGTGCTTCAGCGACCAGGAGCCGGGCGATCAGGGACCGCGGCGGGTGACCCTCGACGACATCACCACCACGTTCGCCGACGGCTGGCGGATCGACTCGCTCGAACCAACGACGCTCGACAGCCCGACCGGATCGGCCGGCATCCAGGCCTGGCAGGTCATCGTTACCCGGATCTGAGCCGAACCCGGCGGATCATCGGTCTGTTGATCAGAAGCGGAACATCTCGGGGAATCGGCTGAGTAGCGCGGGATCGCCTTCCACGCGCACGCTGCCGTCGTGGAGTACTTCGCTGGGAGTCTTGCTGCCACTCATCAGTTCGCGGATGGGGTGGCCGGTCAGCCGTTCGATGACGAGGTCGGGGGCAGGGTGCGGGCCGATGCCGTCCGTGAGTGTTCCATCGATGATCTGCAGGTGGAGCGTGACATCGCCCATGCGGACCTCGTAGCCGGCACGCGATGGCGTTGGTGCACGTGATCAAAAAGGGGTCGAAGATCGACGCTAAACACGTCGACAGCTCGGGTTCCCATCGCGATGAGTCCGACACGCTGTGGCTGGACGGCAAGAACAATCGGCCCTGAGGAGTTGACCCGCGCAAACGCTGCTGCTGCTTACTAGATGGTCAGCGGAGTCGCAGGTGGGGGCCGTTCAGGGGGAGTAGTTCGCCGATGATCGGTGCGCCGGGGATCTCTCCGGCCACCAGCAGGCCGCCGGAGGTCTGGGCGTCGGCGAGGAGGTGCAGGTCGTTCTCGCCCAGGTCGCCGGGATCGAGCCATGGACGGACCCAGTCGAGGTTGCGGCGGGTGCCGCCGCTGACGTAGCCGTCGCGTACCGCCTCACGGGCCCCTTCCAGGTACGGTACGGCCGCTGCGTCCACGACGGCCGTGACGCCGCTCGCCCTGGCCAGCTTGTACAGGTGGCCCAGCAGGCCGAAGCCGGTCACGTCCGTGGCGCATTCCGCTCCGGCGGCCAGCGCCGCTCGGGAGGCGTCGCGGTTCAGGGTGGTCATCGCCGCTACTGCCTGCGGGAAGACCTCGCCGGTCGCCTTGTGCCGGGTGTTGAGCACGCCGATGCCGAGCGGTTTGGTGAGAGACAGCGGCAGGCCGGGGTGGCCGCCGTCGATGCGCAGTAGGTGCGCGGGATCGGCCAGGCCGGTGACGGCCATGCCGTACTTCGGTTCCGGGTCGTCGACGCTGTGGCCGCCGGCGACGTGGCAGGCCGCGGCCATGGCCATGTCCAGGCCGCCGCGCAGCACCTCTTTCGCCAGGTCCAAGGGGAGCTTCTCCCGGGGCCAGCCGAGCAGGTTGACCGCCACCAACGGCTCTCCGCCGACGGCGTACACGTCTGACAGGGCGTTGGCCGCCGCGATGCGGCCCCAGTCGTAAGGGTCGTCCACGACGGGGGTGAAGAAGTCGGCGGTGGCCACGATCGCCCGGTCGCCGTCGATGCGGACCACGGCGGCGTCGTCCCCGTCGTCCAGCCCGATGATCAGCTCACCTGTGGCGCCGGGGTCACGTGTGTGGAGGTCCGCCACCACGGCCTCCAGCTCGCCTGGCGGGATCTTGCAGGCGCAGCCGCCACCGTGTGCGTACTGCGTCAGCCGGACCTTCTCGCTGGATCGTGTCATGGCGTCCTCCGGGTGTGGCGTTTCAGCTCATACCCCGCTGAACGAGTAGGTTTCCCCTTGGAGGCGTCTGGGTGCCTGGTGGCCCCCGCGGTCTTCAAAACCGACGAGGCCGAGGTCCTCGGCCTGGCGGGTTCGATTCCCGTCCGCCTCCGTCTTATTTTCGAATGGTGGACCCACGAAGGCACGTACCGCGTACCGATGCCGTACTCGCCGATCCGCGGCTGGTCGCGGCGGGCGGGCGGCTGGGGCGGTCGGTCGTCAAGGACGCCGTGGCGTGGGCGCAGCGGCGGGCGCGGAGCGGTGAGATCGGTCCCGAGGAGGTGGCCGACGCGGCGGTGGCGGCGCTCCCGCCGCAGGCCGCGAGCCTGCGAGCGGTGATCAATGCGACGGGTGTGCTGGTGCACACGAATCTCGGCCGGGCGCCCCTGTCGGCCGCCGCGATCGAGGCGATGGTCGCCGTGGCCGGCCCCGCCGACGTGGAGTTCGATCTGGCGACCGGTGCTCGGGCCCGGCGCGGGCGGGGTGCGCTGGACGCGCTCGCCCGGGCCGTGCCGGCCGCCGAGGACGTGCACGTCGTCAACAACAACGCCGCCGCGCTCGTACTGGTGGCGACCGTACTGGCCGCCGGGCGGGAGATCGTGATCAGCCGGGGCGAGCTCGTGGAGATCGGTGACGGGTTCCGCATCCCCGACCTGCTCGGCTCCACCGGGGCGCGGCTGCGCGAGGTGGGCACCACCAACCGCACCTCCTACCAGGACTACGCCAAAGCAGTGGGACCGGAGACCGGATGCGTGCTCAAGGTCCATCCGTCGAACTTCCGGATCGAGGGGTTCACCGGCTCCGTCGAGGTAGGGGAGCTGACCGGGCTCGGCGTGCCCGTCGTCGCCGACATCGGTTCCGGCCTGCTCGTTCGTGAGCCGTTGCTGCCCGCCGAGCCGGACGCGACGACCGTACTGGCGGCCGGGGCGGATCTGGTGACGGCCAGTGGCGACAAGCTGCTCGGCGGGCCGCAGGCGGGTCTCCTCCTCGGCCGCCGTGACCTGGTCGAACAGTGCAGGAGGCACCCCCTCGCCCGCGCCCTGCGGGTCGACAAGCTGACGCTGGCCGCGCTGGAGGCCACGCTCCGCGGGCCCGCCGTGCCCGTTCGGCGGGCGCTGCGCGCCGACCCCGCCGCGCTTGGTGACCGGGCCGCGGTGCTCGCCGGGCGGCTCGTCGACGCGGGTGTCGACGCGCGGGCGGTGCCCAGCCAGGCCGCCGTGGGGGGCGGCGGGGCGCCCGGCGTGACGCTGCCGAGCGCCGCCGTCAGCCTGCCCGAACGGCTCGCCGCACCGCTGCGGACCGGTGAGCCGCCGGTGGTCGGACGGATCGAAGGCGGGCGGTTGCTGCTCGACCTCCGTACCGTTCCCGGTGAGCGCGACGAGGACGTGGTGCGGGCGATCCTCGGGGCAGGCGGCTGATGTACGTCGTGGCCACGGCGGGGCACGTCGATCATGGCAAGTCCACGCTGGTGCGGGCGCTCACCGGGATGGAGCCCGACCGGCTGGCGGAGGAACGGCGGCGCGGGCTGACGATCGAGCTGGGGTACGCGTGGACGACGCTGCCGTCGGGGCGGCGCCTTGCCTTTGTGGATGTTCCGGGGCATGAGCGGTTTCTCGGGACGATGCTGGCCGGGGTGGGGCCGGTGCCGGCGGTGATGTTCGTGGTGGCCGCGGATGAGGGGTGGATGCCGCAGTCCGAGGAGCATGTGGTGGCGCTGGAGGCGCTCGGCGTGCGGCACTGCCTGCTCGTGGTGACCCGAGCGGACCTCGCCGACCCGGGCCCGGCCCTCGAACAGGCCCGTACTCGGCTGACCATTGGTGTGCTTGAGGCTGTGGTGGTGAGCGGGCGGACCGGACAGGGGCTCGGGGGGCTGCGGGAGGCGCTGGATCGGCTGGTCGCCGGGCTTCCCGTGCCTGATCCGGAGGCGCCGGTGCGGTTGTGGATCGACCGGGCGTTCAGCGTGGTCGGTAGCGGGACTGTCGTGACCGGAACTCTGCCTGCGGGCACCATTTCGGTGGGTGACGAGCTGGCGCTTGGTGGGGAGTCGGTACGGGTGCGGGCGCTGGAGGCCCTGAAGGAGCCGCTGTCCTCGGTGGCCGGTGTCGCCAGGGTGGCGGTCAACCTGCGTGGTCACGGGCTGCCTGAGCGAGGCCGGGCGCTGGTCACACCCGGCCGGTGGACGTACACGGAGCTGGTCGACGTCCGGATCTCCCCGGTAGGGGATCTCCGCGATGTCGGGGAGGAGTGGCGGCCGCCTCGGCGGCTGATCGCGCACATCGGGTCGGCGGCGGTGGGGTGTGAGGTGCGGATGCTCGGCGGGCGTGTCGTACGGCTGCGCCTGGCCCGCCCGCTCCCGCTCCGCCTCGGGGACGTGCTGCTGCTGCGCGATCCCGGCCGGGACCGGGCGGAGGTACGGGTGTTGGCGGGGGCGAGCGTGCTCGACGTACGTCCGCCGGCGCTCGGCCGCCGGGGCGCGGCGCGGGAGCACGCCGCCCGCCTGGAGTCGGCCGGACCGGACGCCGCCTCCGCCCTGCGCATCCACCGGCTGCTGCGGGCGGCCGACCTGATCGCGATGGTCAGCACATCCGGCACATCCGGCACATACGGCACGGGAGTGGTCGGCGCGTCTGACCTGGGCGTGACCGCCACGGTCTGCGGGGACTGGTACGCCGATCCCGACCACTGGGCCGAGTTGGCCGAGCGGCTGACGGCCACGGCGCGCCGGTACGCCGTCGAACACCCGCTGGACCCCGGCATGCCACTCGAAGCCGCCCGCCACGAGCTCGACCTGCCCGATCGGCAACTGGTCGCCGCGCTGGTACGCCCACCCCTCACACTCACCGAGGGCCGGATCATGACCGGCCCCTCCGCCCTGCCCGCGCCGGTCGCCCGGGCGGTCGAGCGGCTGAGGGTGGAGCTGTCGGCGCACCCGTTCCAGGCGCCGGAGGCCGGGCGGCTGGCCGAGCTGGGGCTGGGTTCGCGGGAGGTGGCGGCGGCCGTACGGGCCGGGCGGCTGCTGCGCGTGACCGACGGGATCGTGCTGCTGCCCGGCGCGGACGCCCGGGCGGCTGAGGTGCTGAGCCGCCTGCCGCAGCCCTTCACGGTGAGCCAGGCCCGGCGCGCCCTCGACACCAGCCGGCGGGTCGCGGTGCCGCTGCTCGAACACCTCGACCGGAGCGGGCTCACCCGACGGGTGGACGAGGTCCATCGCCGCTGCCCCTGACAAAACTCCTTTTCGGGATGTCAGGTATATATTCGAATTTGGGGATAAACCATCGTCATCGGGGGGTTGCGATGGTTGGAGACCTGCCGCGGCGTCTCGTCGCGGAAGCCATCGGAACGATGTTGCTGGTGCTGTTCGGTGCCGGCTCCGTGGTGGCCGCGCTGGTCATGGGGAACGGCCGGTTGGACTATCCCGGGCTCGGCATCATCTCGCTGTCGTTCGCCATAGTGGTCGCGCTGGTCATCTACGCGTTCGGCACCACGTCGGGCGCGCACATCAACCCGGCGGTCACCATCGCCCTGGCCGCGGGACGCCGGTTCCCGTGGGCCGAGGTGCCGTTCTACATCGTCGCCCAGCTCGTCGGCGCGTTCGCCGGCGGCCTGCTGATCGTGGGTGGGTTCGGCCGGCGGGCTGTCACCATGGGCGTCGGGTTGACGGCGCTCGGGCCGGGCGTGAACTACGGGCAGGGCATCCTGCTGGAGGCACTGGGGACGTTCCTGCTGCTGCTCACGATCATGGCGCTGGCGGTCGACCGGCGGGCGCCGTCCGGCTGGGCCGGTTGGATGATCGGACTGGCCGTGGCGTGCGAGATCTTCCTGATCGGCCCGCTGACGGGCGGCTCCATCAACCCGGCCCGTACGTTCGGGCCGTACCTGACGACCACTCTGTTCGGCGGCAACGCGCCATGGGCGCTGTACGGCGTCTACGTCGCCGGCCCGATCATCGGCGCGGTGCTGGCCGTCGTGGTGTACGACCTGGTGGCACGCCCGGCCCGCGAGGTGCCGGAGCTGGTCGAACAGGGCGCCGCCGGAGAGATCGTCGGCGCGGGGGAGCCGCGGAGCGAGATGGCCGAGGCCGCGCAGGGTGCCGTGGGTGACATTCCGGCGGCCCGGCAGCCGCACGACGAACAGATCCGTGACCGGGTGGGGCACGGAGGCCGCCGCCGCTGGCACCTCGGACACAGGAGGTGATCCGTGACCAAGTGACCGAACGAAACATCCGTCATTTCGTACAAGGGAGGGATCGTCATGCCCGGTAACAGGGGCGTGTCATACGACGGTCCAGGCAAGGTCGAGGTACGCGAGACCGACTATCCCGAATTCGAGCTCAAAGATGGCCCAGGTGTAAACCCGGCCAATGTAGGGCGCAAACTACCGCACGCCGCCATCCTCAAAACGGTGGCGACGAACATCTGTGGCAGCGACCAGCACATGGTACGCGGCCGCACCACGGCTCCGCAGGGCCTCATCCTCGGCCACGAGATCACCGGCGAGGTGGTCGACGTAGGTCCCGACGTGGAGTTCGTCAAGATCGGCGACCTCGTGTCGGTACCGTTCAACATCGCCTGCGGCCGTTGCCGCAACTGTAAGGAGGGCAAGACCGGCGTCTGCGAGAACGTCAACCCCGACCGGCCCGGCTCGGCGTACGGCTACGTCGACATGGGCGGCTGGGTAGGCGGGCAGGCGGACTACGTCCTGGTGCCGTACGCGGACTGGAACCTGCTCAAGTTCCCGGACAAGGACCGGGCCATGGAGAAGATCCTCGACCTGGCCATGCTCGCGGACATCTTCCCGACGGGGTTCCACGGCTGCGTGAGCGCGGGGGTGAAGCCGGGATCGACCGTCTACATCGCCGGCGCCGGCCCGGTCGGGCTCGCCGCGGCGACCTCGGCGTTCCTGCTCGGTGCCGCCGTGGTGATCGTCGCCGACCTGAACAAGGAGCGGCTGGACCAGGCGCACACCTTCGGCTGCGAGACCATCAACGTAGCCTTGGGCGAGCCGAAGGACCAGATCGAGCACATTCTCGGCGAACCAGTGGTGGACTGCGCCGTCGACGCCGTCGGGTTCGAGGCGCGCGGTCACGGACACGAGTCGGAGGAGGAGCACCCCGCCACGGTGCTCAACACGCTGATGGACGTCACCCGGGCGGGTGGCGCGCTCGGCATCCCAGGCCTGTACGTCACCGGCGACCCCGGTGCGCACGAGGAGGCGGCCAAGCGCGGTTCGCTGTCCATCCGGATCGGCCTCGGCTGGGCCAAGTCGCACTCCTTCGTCACCGGACAGTGCCCGGTCATGAGGTACAACCGTCAGCTCATGATGGCGATCCTGAACGACCGGGTGCAGATCGCCAAGAACGTCAACGCCACGGCGATCCCGCTGGACGACGCGCCGCGGGGCTACCACGAGTTCGACGAGGGGGCCGCGCGCAAGTACGTGCTCGACCCGCACGGCATGCTCGCCAGGTCGTCCTAGCGACAACTGCGAGCGGTGCGAAGCGCCGCTCGCAGCACGTCGCCTTCGTCCTGCCGCGTGACAATCGGTAGGTAAATTTTCCCCCCATTCTTTTGTGCGGAGGCCTGACGCAACTTACAGTTCCCGCATGCGTTTTGTCCCCTTTGCCCTGATTGCTGTGGCCAGTGTGGCCGGTGTCGCCACGCCCGCGTCCGCTGCCATCACCCATGGCTCCGCCGACGGAAACGGCCATCCGGAGGTGGGAGCTCTCATCGCCGGCAAGCCGCACGACGACGGCACGTGGAGCTATTGCACCGGAACGCTCATCTCGCCCACCGTCTTCCTCACCGCCGCCCACTGCGGAGAGCACGGCCAGAAGACCGCCCAGGTCTCCTTCGACAGCGAGTACCAGCGTGGGGACAAGACCTACACCGGCCGCTACGTGCCGGACACGCGCTTCAAGGACAGCTCCGAGCTTCATGACATGGCCGTCGTCATCTTCAAGACGGCCGTCCCGGGCATCAAGCCGGCTTCATTGCCGGCCGCGGGGATGCTCGACCATCTCAAGGCCGACAACAAGCTGAAGACAGCGCGGTTCACCCCCGTCGGATATGGCGCGGTGGGCCGGAAAGAGCGGCGTTTCGACTACTCCGACATCCGCCAGCAGGCCTCCATCTCCTTCGAGGCCCTCTCCCGCAAGTGGCTCGACCTGTCGGTGAACCGCTCCAAGGGCGACGGGAGCACCTGCTTCGGCGACTCGGGCGGCCCGAACTTCCTGGGCGGTCCCACCTCGCACCTCCTCATCGCCACCACCGTCAGCGGAGCCGACGACTTCTGCAAGGCGACCAACTTCGACTACCGCCTGGACACCGCCGCTGCCCGGCAGTTCCTCGGTAAGTTCGTCACGCTGCCCTGAGACATGTCCCCGGCCCCGCACTACGTCAGGCGATGCCGCAGGTCGTGCCGTTGAGGGCGAAAGAAGTGGGTTTGCCGGTGTTGCCGCTGTGGTTGGCCTGGAAGCCGAAGTTGGTCGAGGCCCCGGCCGCGATGGTGCCGTTGTAGCTGACGTTCCTGGCGGTGACCTGGCCGCTGGCGGGGGAGATGGTGGCGCTCCAGGCGGAGGTGACCGTCTGTCCGCCGGGGAGGGTGAAGGTCAGGGCCCAGGTGTTGACCGGGGACGCACTGGTGTTGGTGATGGTGACGGACGCGGTGAATCCGGTGTTCCAGGTGTTCATGGTGTAGGTGATGCGGCAGGCCCCGGCCGGCGTCGGGGTGGGCGTCGGAGTCGGAGTCGGCGTCGGGGTGCCGGGCGTTCCGCCGTCCAGGCCGAAGAACTGGATGACCGACGCGGCCATGCCGCCCTGCGGGAGGCTGTGCCCGACGCCCTGGAGGCTGATGCCCTCGACGGCGACGTTGGTGCCGGTGCCGCCGTAACGGGTCCTAGTCCAGGTCGACTGCGGGTGGTCGGTGAAGGCGGGGGTCTGGCTCAGCCCGTGGACGTTGGTCCACTGCTTGATCTCTTCTTGGAAGTTCGGGTAGCGGAGGGTTGCGTCTTCAGTGCCGTGCCACAGTTGCATGCGCGGACGCGCCCCGGTGTAGCCGGGGAAGGCCCCGCGCACCAGGTCGCCCCACTCCTGCGGGGTCTTGATGATGGTGCCGTTGGCGCAGGCGCTGTTCCAGCCGGAGCCGTCGGTGGTGGCGAAGCAGCCGAACGGCACTCCCATGAACGCCGCCCCGGCCTTGAAGACGTCGGGATAGTCGCCCAGCAGCACGTTCGTCATCATGCCGCCCGAGGACGCGCCGGTCACGTAGACCCTGGCAGGATCGCCGTTGTTGTGCTGCTCGACGTACTTGACCATGGACACGATGCCCACCGGGTCGCTGCCGCCGTCGTGCTTGAGCGCCTGCGGCGAGGAGACGTCGAAGCAGTTTCCGCTCCTGGTGGCGGAGGGGTAGATGACGATGAATCCGTACCTGTCGGCCAGCGAGGCGAACTCGGTGCCGGAGTAGAAGGCGGGTCCGGAGCCCGTGCAGTAGTGCACGGCCACCAGGATCGGCGGCCGGGCCGCGACGTTGTTCGGTACGTACAGGTGCATGCGCAGGCCGCTGGGGTTGGTGCCGAAGTTGGTCACCTCGGTGAGCGAGGCCGGCGACGCCGGCGAGGCCATGGTCAGCCAGGCGACGACGAACATCGCGGCGGCGATCAAGGCGCCGAGCACTCTGGTGGTTGTCCTCATCCGCTTCCCGTTCTCTCGATGCGGACCGAAATATTCGGAGTATTCGCAAAAATATTTCGAGAGACAAGAGTCCACGTGGGCCTTAGAGTTGGGCAGGCAAGTGACCTGGGAAGGCTCAGCCAGCGAGGGCAAGAAGCTTGAAACTTTCGGATCGATGGCCAGGCGTTCGTGACCTACCTTTAGGCCGTTTTGGGATGGAATGCGATGATCAGAGTCGTCCATTGCCGAGCGGATGGGTGGAAGCATGACGGACGATCACGGCCGGAAGGCTCTGGTGGTGCGAGGCGGCTGGGAAGGGCACGCTCCGGTCGCCGCCACCGAGCTGTTCATCCCCTTCCTCGAAAAGCAGGGGTTCGAGGTGCACCGGGCGGATTCGCCCGCGCCGTACGCGGATCCTGGGTTCATGGCCGATGTCGATCTCATCGTGCAGTGCTACACGATGGGGACGATCGAGCCCGCGGAGCTCAACGGCCTGCGGGCCGCGATCGAGTCGGGCACCGGGCTGGCGGGCTGGCACGGTGGCATCGCCGACTCCTTCCGTAACTCCTCCGACTACCTGCATCTCATCGGCGGGCAGTTCGCCTGCCATCCGGGCAAGGATCCGGCCGAGTGCGAAGGCTCGCAGGCCGACAACTACGTGCCGTACACCGTGAACCTGCCGCCTGAAGCGGGCGATCACCCCATCACGGCGGGCCTCGCCGACTTCGGCCTGGTGACCGAGCAGTACTGGGTGCTGACGGACGACTACATCGACGTGCTGGCGACCACGACGCAGAAGGTCCGCCCGTGGGACCCCTGGCATCGGGAGGTCACCTCGCCGGCGATCTGGACCCGGCGGTGGGGGAGCGGGCGGATCTTCGTCGCGACCCCGGGGCACAGCCTTGACGTCCTCCAGGACGAGAACGTGCGCACCATCATCGAAAGGGGCATGCTGTGGGCCAGCCGGTGAACGTCGGCATCGTGGGGTGCGGTGCCATCTCGGCGCAGTATCTCCAGACCATCGACCGATTGCCGCAGTTGCGGCTGGTGGCCGTGGCCGACCTGGACCTTGACCGGGCGCGGGACGCGGTGCGGCCCTATGCGGGGGTCGACGTGCTGAGCGTGGCGGAGCTGATGGCGGACCCGCGCGTCGGCGTCGTGCTCAACCTCACCATTCCGGCGGCCCACGCCGAGATCGCGCTCCAGGCCATCGCGGCCGGCAAGGACGTCTATTGCGAGAAGCCCCTTGCCGCGACCGCCGAGGACGCCGCGGGGATGCTGCGGGCGGCCGAGGCCGCTCAGGTCCGCGTGGGCTGCGCGCCGGACACCGTATTGGGCACCGGTACGCAGACGGCGCGCAAGGCGATCGACGACGGCCTGATCGGCAGACCCGTCGCGGCGACCGCGACGATGATGACGCCCGGCCACGAACGCTGGCACCCGAACCCCGACTTCTACTACGCCCCCGGCGGCGGCCCGCTCCTGGACATGGGCCCCTACTACATCACCAGCCTGGTGACGCTGCTCGGGCCGGTGGCGACGGTCATCGGCGCCGCCAGCCGCACCCGGGCCAAGCGCACCATCGGCTCGGGCCCCCGCCAGGGCGAGGAGATCCCGGTGACGGTGGACACGCACGTCACCGGAGTGCTCGTGCACATTTCCGGAGCGCTGTCCACGCTGGTGATGAGCTTCGACGGGACGGCGACCAAGGCGCCCAACATCGAAGTGCACGGCGAGGCGGGCTCGCTCGTCGTCCCCGACCCCAACTATTTCGATGGGTCCGTCCTGTTCTCGGAGGGGCGGGAGGACGGCTGGCAGACTCTTCCGGCGGCGGCCGGCTACGTCGGGGCCGGTCGCGGAGTGGGCCTGGCCGACTTCGCGTCGACCCCCGCGGGCGAGGAGCCTCGTACGAGTGGATCGCTGGCCTACCACGTGCTCGACGTCATGGAGTCGCTGCTGACCTCGGCACACTCGGGCACTTCGGTGAACATCACGAGCACCTGCGAACGGCCACCGCCGGTGGCCCTGATCGAGCCTTTGCAGAATATCGACTCGATGTAAAGGTTCTTTGTCGGCGAACATTCCCGAGGAAGTTAAGCAGGATCTGCTTCTGCGTCAGGCGGCACTTCGCATCATTGTTGGACCGTCCGGTGAACCTTGGCAAGAGAAGCAGGTCCTCATGGTCAGACGATCCCTCGCGCCGTTAGCCTCCGTCGTCCTCTCCCTGATCGCCGTCCTCGGATTCGCACTACCAGCCTACGCGGTGACGCTGGAGCAGAAACTCGCCGCCCTTTCCGGATTCTCCCAGCCCACCGCCGCCAGCGCCGCCTCCTGGAAGGCGGCCTGGCAGAACCAGGCGGCCTGGGCCGACTACGCCTTCGACTGGTCCACCGACCTGTGCTCCAGCAGCCCCGACCAACCACTCGGCTTCGATTTCCGGATGCCGTGCAGGCGGCACGATTTCGGTTATCGAAACTACAAGGCCGTGAGCCAATTCCCGGCGAACAAGGATCGTATCGACAGCGCCTTCTATTTCGATATGAAGCAGGTGTGCGCCGGATACTCGGGAATCTCCAAGGCCACGTGTGACGGCCTGGCCTGGACGTACTACCAGGCCGTCAGGGAGCTCGGTGATCTCGTCGTCACGGACGCGCAGATCCAGCGGGTCAAGCGGGACGCCGAACTGAACGCCCAGAACGCCGACGCGTGAACTGAACGGAGAGGAGGGGATGCATTCATCGCATCCCCTCCTCGCGTTCAGGTGAGGGTTTCGGCGTCGACGACGCCTATGACGTTCGCTACGGCGATGGTGCCAACGCCCCGATCCCCCTGGTGCGCCCGAGAATCCAGCGCCTTGCCGCGATTATCGCCCAACACCCAGAGCCGCCCCGGCGGCACAGTGAGCGAGAACGTGAGAGCGGAGGGGTCGGCGTTGCCGATGTACGGCTCGTCGAGGGGCCGCCGGTCGACGGTCAGCCGCCCCCGCTCGTCGCAACAGGCGACCGTGCTCCCTGGCACTCCTATGACGCGGAAGATATGGGCGTCCGTCTCTCCCCACTCCGGCGCCGAGAAGACCACGATGTCTCCCGGCTTGGGCGCGTAATCATCGCCGGTCAGGCGGGCCGTGACATGGCTGCCCTGCTTGAGCGTGGGCTCCATGGCGGCGCTGGAGACGGTATATCCCTGCTGCCCGAAGAGCGAGCAGCCCGCCGTCAAGACGGCCAGCAGGACTAACGGTGCACGCTTCACCGTCGCCATTATGCCCATCTAACGATCACCGTCCGGCAGCTCGTGGTGAAATATGCCGAATGGAGCGAGCGCGGCAGTTGGTAGGCGAGATGCTCATCTACTGTTTCGTGGTGGTCCTGCTCACCGGCGGCTTTCTGACCTTCTTCTACACGCCCAGTGGCCAGCTGACGCCGTACGACGGCAGCTACGAGCCGCTCCGAGGCGTCATGATGAGCGAAGCTTACGAGTCCGCCCTGACGACTAGTTTCGAGGTGCGTGGCGGTGCGCTCATGCGGCAACTGCACCATCAATCCTCGGTTCTGCTGGTGATAGGAGCCGTCGTCTGGGCCCTGCTCGGCCGGTTGCGGCACACGCTCGCGCTGCTGGGCCTGGGCCTGAGTCTGCTGGGTGGCCTCACCGGCTATGGATCCGTCGACGACCTGCTGTCCGGGACCGTCCTGGGGAAACTTCCCATTCCCTTCTGGTACGGCCTGCACCTGCTGGCGGCGCTGGCCATGGGCGTCGTGCTGGTGATCTCCGCGCGCCGGGAGGCCGCCCGCGACCCCAGAACAGCGGCCTTCACGGCATTGGGCCTCGGCCTCGTCGTGTTGGTGATCTTCTGGCTTTGACGCGCTATTCGAGGGCGAAGAGCAGCCACGACCGATCTGGGGCCAGGGGCCGGCCAGTTCGATCATCGGGCGCAGGTCGCGGGCTCGGTTCAGCGGAGTGGTGCCGACGGTGTGCAGTCGTGGCGCATCGCTCATTCCAGGTGCTCCTGTTCGTGATCGTCGGCGCTCCTATCGAAGGTCTGCAGAAAGCCTCGGCCTTCGGGCCGGGGTTGAATGCGGTCCTCTTTTGGGGTTGGGGGGTGGCCTGCGGTAGACGGGGCATCCCGGAGCGCGGAGTGTGGAGCCGGAGCGTCAGGTGGGGCGGCGCTGTTGTTCGATGTATGCCTTGATGATCGATGGTGGTGCTCCGCCGCAGGAGGCGGCGAGGTAGCTGGGTGACCAGAAGGGGCCGTGCGTGATGGCGGGGTTGTCCCGGTCGGTGAACTCTTTGCGGAGGTAGTGCGAGGAGACGCCCTTCAACGAGTTGACGAGTTTGCTGATCGCGACCTTGGGCGGGTAGTGGATGAGCAGGTGGACGTGGTCGTGTTCGCCGTTGAACGCGCGGAGTTCGGCCTCGAAGCTGTCGCACACCTCGATCATGATGTCTTCGCAGCGGCGTAGCATCGCGTCGTTGAACACGTTTGTGCGATATTTGGTGACAAAGACCAGATGGACGTGCATCGCGGTAACCACGTGTCTGCCTCGTCGATATTCCACTTCCTGGCTCATAGACCAGATGATAATGTGTTCGAGTCGGTGAGATGCAAGCGTCCCGTGGGGCAGGGGGTGTTGCGCATGTTGGCGGGCCGGAAGTACCGCCTGGAGTTCGACTTCGGGCAGCGGGCGTTCGCCGAAAGGCTGGGCGGGATCTGCCGGGCCGTGTGGAACACCGGGCTGGAACAACGGCGGGAGTACCGGCGGCGCGGGCAGTGGATCAACTATGAGCAGCAGTGCAAGCAGCTCGCCGAGGCGAAGAAGGACCCGTACTGCGGGTGGCTCGCCGACGCCCCCGCCCAGGTGATCCAGCAGACGCTGAAGGACCTGGACCAGGCGTGCCGCAAGCATGGCACATGGAAGGTGCGCTGGATGTCGAAGGCGAAGGGCCAGCCGTCGTTTCGGTTCCCCACCGGCAAACACCTGCCCGTTGAGCGGGTAGGCCGTAAGTGGGGGCGGGTGTTCTTGCCCAAGTTCGGGTGGGCGCGGTTTCGGATGTCGCGCCCGCTCGGGGGGAGCGTCAAGTCCGCGACCGTGTCCCGGGACGGCAGGCACTGGTTCATCAGCTTCCTGGTCGACGATGGGATCGCCGAGCGTGAGCGCCATGCGTGCCCTCAATGGGTGGGCGTGGACCGGGGGGTGGTCACGGCCGCCGTGACCTCTGATGGGGAGTTCTTCGACCGCCGCCACGCCGGAACTGACGGTGTTTCCTCGAGGGAGCTCCCACCGGAGAGGAGAGAGGGTCGGAAGGAGCGGGGGAAACGGGAGGATGACCTCGGGTATCTCACGCCTGGCCAAGCGGAACGGTATCTGCGGCTGCAACGCCAACTCGCCCGCACGAAGAAGGGATCCAAGCGGCGCAAGACGGTCGTGGCCGCGATGAGTGAGATCATGCGGCGGGTCCGGTGGCGGCGCGCTGACTTCAACGCCCAAGCCGCGCACCGACTCACCCGCACGTACGGGCACGTGGTCATCGAAGACCTGAACACCAAGGGCATGAGCGCGGCCGTCAAACCGAAGCCCGACCCCGACCGGCCGGGCAGGTTCCTGCGCAACGGCGCGGCCGCGAAATCCGGGCTCAACAAGGCGATTCTCGACAAGGGCTGGTACGGCCTGGAAGTCGCCCTCCGCTCCAAGGCCCGCTACACCGGCAGCGTCATCTATAAGATCAACCCCGCGTACACGTCCCAGACGTGCCCGGAACCTGCGTGCGGGAAGGTGGACGAGAAGAGCCGCAAGAGCCAAGCGATCTTCTCCTGCACGTCTTGCGGGCACACCGAGCACGCCGACATCGTCGCGGCGCAGAACATCAAGACCAAAGGACAGGCGGCCGGGCTGGTCGTCTCAGGGCGTGGAGACCCACCCGGGTCCGAGAAACGTCAAGCACCCCGTCCCACAGCACGAGCCGCGCAACCGGCACGAGCTGCCGCATAGCGGCACGGGAATCCCCGTCCCTTCAGGACGGGGAGCAGGTCAATCCGTCAGATCACGTAACTGACTGCCATATTGTCCAGGGGTCGAGGGCTATGTCACGCTGCGGCGTGGGCCCTGAGCCCGGCCTTTCGCCATACCTTGAACAGGCGCCTGGCCGAGCCGCCTATCGGGCCGACCGCCTCGTAGAGCACCTCGCGCGAGACGGGCTCGGCCGTTTCCACGGCGGTCACCGCGTCGTCCGCGCTGCTGATCGTGTGCGTGCAGACGCTCAGCAGGTAGTCGGGGATCTGCAGGCGCGGGTCCGTGCAGCCGACCAGCGGGACACCTACTGCGGCGACGACCGGGAAAACGGTCCCGGGGATGCCGATGGCGGCTTCGGCCCGTGCCGACGCCTGGACCGACGGGACCGCGCTGATCTCGTACCGTTCCCACAGCGAGCGGTCCTCGCGCGGGTGCAGCCCGACCAGGATGTGCTTGCCGGCCGCCGCGAGGCGTTCCGCCGCGGCGAGCAGCAGGTCCGTGCCGGGTGCGGAACCGCCGGTGCTACTGGATTTGGTCACGCTGGTGAGCACCAGTACGGTGCCCGCTTCCGGAACATGCCGGGGCAGGTCGTCGGTCTGCGGCGTGCCCACGACCGTGATCGGGCGGCGCGTGCCCAGGTAGTCGTCGAACACCTTCGCCTCGGCGGGCGACGAGGCGGTGATCGCCCGTAGCCGCTCGCGGAACTCCTTCGCGCGGGGCGCCTCGACGGGCAACTGGTAGGCCAGCGAGCTCGCGATCAGCGGCAGGTGGCGCAGCCGCGCGGCGCAGTCGGCGGGCCAGTCCCCGGCGCCGGTCACCACGAGCAGATCGCCTCGCGGGTTCTCGTCAGGTGTCGCGACCGGGACTGGATCACCTGGCTTTATCCCTGATCGGTCGGGCACGAGCTGCACGACCTCCCATCCCAGGCGCCGCGCCTCGGGCAGCAGCGGTGCCGCGTGATAGGTGCCCCACGGTTCGTTCGTGGCGATCAGTACCCGGGTCGGTCGAGCCGCTGCCTGGGCGGCGGTACCGCCCAGCACGGTGAGCCCGACTCCGGACAGCGCGCCGGCGAGCAGGGACCGCCGGGACAGGTCATTGAATCCCATGGTCTCGGAATCTATGGGGCGGTTGTGAACGGAGGTGGTCATTGAGGAGAACGGAGCGCCGGGCGTGCGCCGGGCCGAGATAGCTTTTATCGTCGAAGGAGCAGGAAGGCGAGGAACGGGTGGCGGGAGCGGAGCGGCCCAGCGCGATCGGGCAGGCGCTGCTGGCGATCAGTGACCAGTGGACCTTGCTGATCCTGCAGCGGTCCTTCCTCCTGCACGTCCGGCGCTTCGCCGACTGGCGGGACGAGCTGGGCATGTCCGAGTCGGTGCTGGCCAACCGGCTCAAGGAGCTGGTCGCGGGGGAGCTGCTGCGGCCGGTCCCCTACCGTGAGCAAGGCCGCACCCGCACCGAATACCTCCTGACCGAGCGCGCGGTCGAGCTGTGGCCGATGCTGGTGGAGATCTGGTCATGGGAACGCAGGTGGGTGCCGCGCCGCCAGGGGCTGCCGGAGTTGACGCACGACGTCTGCGGCAACCGTACCGACGTGGAGCTGGGCTGTGCGAGCTGCGGCCGGGCGCCGGTCGCCGCCCGTGACACCGAGTCCGTACGGGGCGCGGCCACCTTCGCCCAGGTGACGGTGCCGCGCCATCACCGCAGGACCGTCCGCGGCGAGGGCGATCCGCTGTCCTACCTCCCCGAGACGTTCGAGCTGCTGGGCGACCGCTGGAGCACGGTGATCCTCGCGGCCGCCTTCCTCGGCATCCGGCGCTTCGCCGACTTCCAGGCGGAGCTCGGCGTGGCCCCGTCGGTGTTGTCCAACCGGCTGCGTCTCTTCACGGAGCTGGGCGTGCTCGCCGTGGAGGAGCCCGGGACGCGGCCCCGGTACCGGCTGACCGACAAGGGCATGGACTTCTTCGGGGTCTTCGCGTTCATCGTCGACTGGGCGCAGACCTGGTACACCGGCCCGCCGGACACCGACCTGCGTGTCACCCATCGCGCGTGCGGGCAGCCGTTCCGCCCGTGTCTACGGTGCCGGTCGTGTGGGCAGGCGCTCAGCCGTACGGAGGTGCACTTCGTCATCCCCAAGCGGGTCACAGCTTCAACTCCCTCTTGAGCACCTTGCCGACGGGGTTCCGGGGTAGCGCTTCGACGATCTCCAGCCGCTCCGGGAGCTTGTACGAGGCGATGCCCTTGTCCCTGAGGAAGGAGACGACCGAGTCGAGGTCGATCTCTCCGTTGGGGACCACGACCGCGCAGACCCGCTCGCCGAGCACGTCGTCGGGGTAGCCGGCGACCGCCGCCTCGGCGACCGCGGGGTGCCCGGCGAGTAGGGCTTCCAGCTCTGCGGGGGCGATGTTCATGCCGCCGCGGATGATGATGTCCCTGGCGCGGTCGACATAGCGCAGGTACTGGCCCTGGTCGCCGGCGATCTCGAAGAGGTCGCCGGTCCTGAGATAGCCGTCCTCGTCGAACGGGTCCGTCTCGGCCGTGCCGGGCAGGTAGCCCGCGAACACCGTGGGGCCGGTCAGCCGCAGCTCGCCGGGGATCCCCGGCTCGGTGATCTCCTTCCCGTCCGGAGCGACCAGCCTGGTGCGCACCGGGTCGAGCAACTCCGGCGCCCCCGGCGCTCCTGGGCGCGGGAAGAAGCGGGCGCGTACCTCCGGGTCGGGCATGTGCGCGGGGTCCGACAGCAGGGCGATGCCCTCGTTGGAGCCGAAGAAGTTGATGATCGCGATGCCGTGCCGGTCCTGCCAGCCGCGCACCATCGGCGGCGGCAGCGGGACGGAGCCCGAGCCGATGCGGGTGAGCGAGGAGATGTCGGCCTTGGCGAGGATCGCCTCCTGGTGCAGCAGCAGGGTGAGCAGTGCGGGCGGGGCCAGGGTGTAGGTGACCCGCTCGGCCGCGATCTGGGCCAGGTAGGTGGGCAGGTCGAAGGGGTGGTGCTGGACGAGCACCGCGCCGACCCGCAGCCACGGCAGGAAGACGCCGCCGATCCCGGCCATGTTCACCATCGGGAACGGGTTGAGGATCACGTCCTGGCCGGTGAGCGCGGGTGCGGCGGTGCAGATCGCCTCGACCGCGAGCCAGTCGTAGTGGCACCTCGGCACGCCCTTGGGAGTGGCCTCGGTGCCGGAGGTCCAGCAGATCGTCACCCGCTCGGCGGGATCGGCCACCCGCCACGGTGCTTCGGCGCCGGTCACGTCCTCCAGATCGCCCGGCCACGACAGCGTGGGCGTGCCTTCCGGTGCTCTGGACTCCTGGCCGGTGATGAGCAGCCGGGCGCCGGACAGGGGTAGTAGCTGGGCCAGCTCGTACGCGCGGTACTGCACGGGGAAGGGCGTGACGGTCGCGCCGAGCCGGACGATCGCCAGGAGGCTCACCGCAAGTTCGACGCTGTTGGGCAGCTGTACGGCAACCACGTCGCCGGGGCCGATCCCCCGCTCGTGCAGCAGGCCGGCGACCCGGTCCACCTCCGAGCCGAGCTGTCCCCAGGTCAGCCGCTTGATCGGACCGACGAGCTTGTCGAGCGGGTCCACGATCGCCGTGTCGTCGGGCTTGGCCGCCACCTGCGTCCTGAGGAGCTGGTCAATCGTGTCACCGGTCCACCAGCCCTTGGCGGTGTAGCGGGCGATCCGGTCGGCGGAATGCGTCATCGCGACTCCCGTGGGGGTGATGGCCCCAAGAATACGCCGTCAATTGACTCCTGACTTCGCTTATCGTAGCTTTCAGATATGGCCGAAAGTATCGTGATGGTGGATGAATCCGGCGAGTTAAACCCGTACCTGCTGGGCGTCTACGCACCGGTCCAGGACGAGGTCACCGCGGACGAGCTCACGGTGATCGGGCAGATTCCCGCGGACCTCAACGGCGTCTACCTGCGCAACGGGCCCAACGCCCGCTTCCCGGTCAGGGGGCGCTACCACTGGTTCGACGGCGACGGCATGGTCCACGCCATGCATTTCGAGAACGGCCGGGCCCGCTACCGCAACCGCTGGGTGCGTACCAGGGCGTTCGAGGCCGAGTCCGCCGCCGGGCGGTCGCTCTGGACCGGTGTGATGGAGAACCCGAAGGGCAACCCGTTCGGCAACGCGCGCGGCCTGCCGTTCAAGGACACGGCCAACACTGATGTGATTTTCCATCGGGGCAAGGTGCTGGCCTCGTGGTATCTGTGCGGCGCGCCGTACAGTCTGGACCCGCTCTCACTGGAGACGCTCGGCGTCGACACCTTCCTCGACACGCTCAACGGTGACTTCATGGCGCATCCCAAGGTGGACGAGCGCACCGGTGAGCTGTTCTGGTTCGACTACGGGCCGCGCCCGCCGTACCTGCGCTACGGCGTGGTCGGACCCGGCGGCGCCGTGGAGCACTGCGTGGAGCTGGACCTTCCGGGGGCGCGGCTGCCGCACGACATGGCGATCACGCGGGACCACGCGATCCTCATGGATCTGCCGCTGTACCAGGACCTCGACGCCGCCCGGCAGGGGCGCTACAAGCTGACCTTCGACCGGGAGCTGCCCGCGCGCTTCGGCGTGATCCCGCGGCGGGGCCGGGCGATTCGCTGGTTCGAGGCGAAGCCGTGCTACATCTACCACGTCGTCAACGCCTGGGAGGAGGGCGATGAGATCATCCTGGACGTCTGCCGGGTCTCGCGCCCGACGCCGTCCACGACCGGCTCGCCGCTGGCGCGGATGATCTCCTATCTCAAGCTCGACGCGCGGATGTACCGCTACCGCTTCGACCTGCGGACGGGACGCACGTCGGAGGGGTACGTGGACGCCGACCAGAACACCGAGTTCCCCTCGATCGACGCCCGCTCCACCGGATACCCCACGCGGTACGCCTACAACGTCACCGTGGCCGACGCCGAGACCAACCTCTTCGACGGCCTGGTCCGCTACGACAACGTCACCGGCGCCAAGGAGACCTACCGCTACGGCCCCGGCCGATACGGCAGCGAGGCGCCGTTCGCCCCGCGCGACGGCTCGACCGCCGAGGACGACGGCTACCTGGTCAGCTTCGTCACCGACGAGCGGGAGGGCCGCTCCGAGGTGCAGGTCCTGCACGCCGCCCGGCTCTCGGAGGGGCCGATCGCCCGCGTGCTGCTGCCCCGGCGGGTCCCGCTCGGCTTCCACGCCACCTGGGTACGGGCGGAGCAACTGCGGTGAACCCCTCGCTCAGCGTGTCTCTTGGGTTGTGGCAGGACCGCCCCGCGGAGGAGGCCCTGCTGACGGCCCGGGTCGCTGACGAGCTGGGCTATCCGTCCCTGTGGATCGGGGAGATGGCCACGTACGACGCCTTCGCCCTGGCCACCGCCATCGGGCTGGCCACCACGCGGATCCGGCTCACGATCGGGCCGCTGGCGGTGGCCGTACGCGATCCGATGATGATCGCGATGGGCGCGGCCTCGGTCGCCGGGCTGACCGGGCGGCAGGTGGACGTCGCCGTGGGCACCTCCAGCCCGCTCGTCGTGGAGGGGTGGCACGGGCGTTCGCGCGCTCGATCCGCGACCGCGTTGCGGGAGGCCGTCGAGGCCCTCCGCCCGTTGCTGGACGGCGAGCGCTCCGGCTTCGCCGGATCGTCCGTGGCGAGCACCGGCTACCGGCTCCGCCTGCCCGCCCCGCGCTCGCGGCTGTCCGTCGCGGCCTTCGGGCCGTCGGCCGTCCGGACCGCCGCCATGGCCGACCGGATGGTGCTCAACCTGATCACGCCCGCCTCGGCCGCGCGACTGGTCGCCCAGGTGCGTGCGGTGAACCCGGCCACCCCCGTGACCGCCTGGGTCACCGCCGCTGTGGATCCCGACCGCGAGGCCATCGATCGGATCCGCCGGGCCGTCGTCGGGTACCTGCCCGCTCCGGGGTACGGCGATATGTTCGCCGAGGCCGGCTTCGCCGACGTCGTCGCATTCGCCCGCACCCGGCCGCATCCCCGGGAACTGCTCGCCGCCGTGCCCGACGAACTGGCCGCCTCGGTCTCGCTGCTCGGCGATGTGGATACGGTCGGCGCGCGGTTGTCCGCGTACGCCGAGGCTGGGGTGGATGAGGTGGCTTTGGTACCGGTGAGCACGGACCGCGACCCCGGCGGCGCGGCCACGCTCAAGGCTTTGGACGTGGCATTACGCTGACTTCGGTGCAGCCTTCCAGCCCGCCCTAGCGGACCTTCACGGTCGCCTGGGGCAGCGACTCCTTGCGAGCGGCGGGCGTGCCGACGACCACCGACACACTGTTGCCGGACACCTGGGCGGCGGCGTTCCCGTCCAGCGTGACCTTGGCGCCCTTGGTCTTGACCTTGAGCAACATCCGGGTGGGCGTGCAGAACAGAATCACCCCGCTCTCTCCCACCATGGCCACGACAGCGGGCTCGGCCGGGCCCGCGAAACCCTCCTCAGCGGTGGTCGTGGTGCTGTACTCGTCGAGCGGCCACGTCGAGGGGTCGCGCAGCACCCGGTCGTCAGCTTGCGCCGAGCAGGGCGAGAGCCACCAGAGCCGCTGATGTCCTCATGACGATCACTGTAATGTTCCGCTCTCTGCCCGGGATGTCATCCTTTTCCAGAAGGCACGTGTTCAGCGCACGATTACACAGGACGGGGAGCCTGCTTACCGCGTCCAACACCACGCGGTCATTCAGCGGCCCGTGGAGCTTGATGACACCCTGGCCGGATCGGCCGACACCCGCGCACATGCCGCTGACGTGCTCGGTGACGTAGATCCCCAGGACCACCAGATCCGGATCTTCGCGAACTCGTAGGCGGACGTCGGGCTGGTCGCTGGTGCAGGAGCCGTAGTCGTAGCTGACCAGCAGGGTGCGTTCGTCGAGCACCTCGAAGTCTCTGACGGGGCCTGCCAAGTGGTCCCCGACGGCGGCTTCGACTGTACCGACCGCTTTCTGATCGACCGCGACGCGGTCGATCGGGCCGGGCAGGTTCGAGAAGTACAGTCGCCACGCGGGCACGGTCGCCATGCCGCGTAGGGTGCTCAGCCGCATCCTCGTGTAGATGGCGCTGGTCAGCTTGTACGCCTCGCCGTCAGGGAAGGTGTATTCATGAGGCCAGGGCGACAAAGCCAGCAGTGCCTCTCGCGGTGTGACCACGGGGACCCGCATCGTGGACCCGTCGTCCCACTGGACCTGCGCGTCGGCCGGCGGAGCGGGGAGCGGGCCGGCCACCACCCAGCCGTACTCCTCATCTTTCTCGATCTGCTTGAGCACCTTCGGCGGTATCGCGCTCAGGTCCTCGATCGGGACGAAACCCTTGCGCCAGATCTCCCCGGCACCGCTGGTCCGCCAGGTCCCGACGGCTTGGGCGGCGTGGTCTTCGAACGTACGCGGTTCGAACGGGAGTTGGCTGCCGTCGAATAGCAGCATCGCCGCCAGGAGTGTCGTGACTAATCGCAGCATTTGGCGATCTTGACAGGATGCCGCTTCCGACACCGCATCTAGGCGAGCGCGCCGGGCTCTTCTATGTTCGGTCTGACCGTACGCCCTCCCAGGGAGATGTTCACCGTGAAGAGACTTCTCGAAGGAACCCCGTTACGTGCCGGTGTCGTCGCGGCCCTCGCGCTGGCTGGTGGACTGGTGGCCGCTGCCCCCGCCGCCGCGGTCGGCGAGCGGGCCGTCGTCGCGGTGGTGCGGACGGATGCTGCGGCGCGTCCGGGCAACGGCAAGATTCTTTACCACCGGCTCGGTGGCGGGCTGGGCACTCTCAAGATCAAGAACGGCACCTCCAGGGACGGGGTCGTCACGCTGGTCAAGGGCAAGGCCAAGGCGGTCAGCATCTACGTTCGCGCCAGGTCCACCGCCAGCGTCAAGGACGTCAGGGACGGGACGTACCGGGTCTTCTTCACCACCGGCTCCCGGTTCAGCACGTCGAAGGGCAGGTTCGGCCGGAACGCCGTGTACCAGCGGTTCAACGATCGGCTGAAGTTCAGCACGACCGCTACCTCGACGAGCATCTGGACCCTGACCCTCAACCCGGTCAAGGGAGGAAACGCGCGGACCAGCTCCATCAATCCGAAGGATTTCCCAGCTTGACCGGGGGCGAAGGGCCTCAGCTCACCGGCAGCTTGCCCGAGGCGACCACGTCGCGGTACCAGTACGCGCTGTCCTTCCAGGTGCGCTCCATCGTGTCGTGGTCCACACGGACGATGCCGAACCGCTTGGCGTAGCCGTGCGCCCACTCGAAGTTGTCCATCAGCGACCACACGAAGTACCCACGCACGTCGGCCCCGCCGGCGATCGCCTCGGTGACGGCCGTCAGGTGGCGGTGCAGGTAGTCGATGCGCCGTTCGTCCCTGATCCGGCCGTCATCGCCGACGACGTCGGCGAACGCGGCGCCGTTCTCGGTGATCATCATGGGCAGGCCGGGGTGGTCGCGGTGCAGGCGCAGGAGCAGCTCGGTCAGGCCGGTCTCGTCGATGTTCCAGCCCATCTCGGTGTACGGGCCGGGCTGGCGGACGAACTCGATGTCCTCGCAGGCGATCCACGGGGAGGCGGCGCCGTCGGCGTGGCCGTCCGCGGTCTCCCGCGAACTGACCCCGTCCCACTGGCGTACCAGGACGGGGTTGTAGTAGTTGACGCCGAGCAGGTCCAGCGGCGCGCACGCGGCGGCCTCGTCGCCGTCGCGGACGAACGACCAGTCGGTCACCGAGGCGGTGTCGGCGATGAGGTCGCTCGGGTAGGCGCCCTGCAGCATCGGGCCGAGGAAGGCCCGGTTGGCCAGCCCGTCCGCGCGCCGCACCGCGTCGGCGTCGCGCTCGGACACGCCGCGTACGTGGTGCAGGTTGAGCGTGACCGACATCCGCGCGGCCGGGTCGGCGACCGAGCGCAGGGCCTGGACGGCCAGGCCGTGGCCGAGGTTCAGGTGGTGCACGGCGGCCAGGGCGGCCGCGGGGTCGGTCCTGGCCGGCGCGTGTACGCCGGAGGCGTAGCCGAGGTAGGCCGAGCACCACGGCTCGTTCAGGGTGATCCAGGTGTGGACGCGGTCGCCGAGCGCCTCGCCCATGAGCTTGGCGTAGTCGGCGAAGCGCAGCGCGGTGTCGCGGTGCGGCCAGCCGCCCGCGTCCTCCAGCTCCTGCGGCAGGTCCCAGTGGTAGAGGGTGGCCACCGGGGCGATGTTCCTGGCCAGCAGCCCGTCGACCAGGCGCGCGTAGAAGTCGAGGCCGGGCCGGTTGACGGCCCCGCGACCGCCGGGCTGCACGCGCGGCCAGGAGATGGAGAACCGGTAGGCGCCGACGCCCAGGCCGGCCAGGAGGTCGAGGTCCTCCTCCAGGCGGTGGTAGTGGTCGCAGGCCAGGTCGCCGGTGTCGCCGTTGGTCACCAGACCGGGCGTGTGGGAGAAGGTGTCCCAGATGGAGGGGCCGCGGCCGTCCTCGTCCCAGGCGCCTTCGACCTGGTAGGCGGCGGTGGCGGTGCCCCACAGGAAGTTCTCGGGGAAGGTGGGCATGGTCACTCCTTCGAGCTGAGGGTGATCTCGATGTGGTCGGTGTCGGCGGCCGCGGTGCCGTGGGCGCCCGCGTACCGCAGGTTCCAGGGGGCGGGCGCGCCCTGGACGCGGCGGGCGTGGACGCGGTCGCCCGAGCGGGTCACCTCGAACACGGCCCCGGCGCCGCCGTCCATGGCGGGCACGGTAACGGTACGGGACGCGCCGTCGGCGAGCTGGTAGGCGGTCAGGGTGACGCCGTCGGCGTAGTCGTAGTCGGGCCGGTCCGCGCGGGCGCCCGTCGCCAGCACCGCTCCCGGCCGTACCAGCAGCGGCAGGCTGTCGAACCCGTGCCGCTCGGTACGCCACCCGGGCCCGGTGACGGTCTCGCCGTCGTCGAGCAGCCGCGTCCACCCCCCGTCAGGGACGTAATAGGAAATTTCCCCATCCGCCGACAGCACCGGGGCCACCAGCAGATCCGGCCCGAGCATGTACTGGGCGTCCAGGTGGTCGCAGGCCCGGTCGCCGGGGAACTCCAGGTGCATCGCCCGCATCATCGGCAATCCCTCATGAACGGCCTGGACCGCGACACCGTACAGATAGGGCATCAGCCGCAGCTTCAGCTCGGTGAAGGAGCGCAGCACGTCGACCGACTCCTCGTCGAACAGCCACGGCACCCGATACGACCCGCTCCCGTGCAACCGGCTGTGCGACGACAGCAGCCCGAACGCCACCCACCGCTTGAAGACCGCCGGATCCGGCCGCCCCTCGAACCCGCCGATGTCGTGGCTCCAGAACCCGAACCCGGCCAGGCCCAGCGACAACCCGCCGCGCAGGCTCTCCGCCATCGCCTCGAACGTCGACTCGCAGTCGCCGCCCCAGTGCACCGGCAGCCGCTGCCCGCCGACCGTGGCCGCCCGCGCGAACAGCACGGCCTCGCCCGCGCCGCGCCGCTCGGCCAGTACGTCGTGCACGGTCTGGTTGTAGAGCAGGCTGTAGTAGTTGTGCATCCGCTCGGGGTCCGAGCCGTCGGCCCAGACCACGTCGGTGGGGATGCGCTCCCCGAAGTCGGTCTTGAACGCGTCCACCCCCAGGTCGAGCAGCCCGCGCAGCTTGTCCGCGTACCATTCGCGGGCGGCCGGGGAGGTGAAGTCCACCACCGCCCGCCCCGCCTGCCAGTGGTCGTCCTGCCAGACGCGGCCGTCCGGGCGGCGCAGCAGGAGACCGGCCGCCGCCCCCTCGTCGAACAGCGCGGACGCCTGCCCGATGTACGGATTGAGCCACAGGCAGACCCGCAGCCCGCGCTCCTTGAGCCGGGCGATCATCCCCGCCGGGTCCGGAAACACCTCGGGATCCCACTCGAAGTCACACCATCGGAACTGCCGCATCCAGAAGCAGTCGAAATGGAACACACTCAGCGGCAGCCCCCGCTCGGCCATCCCGTCCACGAACGACGCCACGGTGGCCTCGTCGTAGTCGGTCGTGAACGACGTGGACAGCCACAGCCCGAACGACCACGCGGGCGGCAGCGCCGACCGGCCGGTCAGCGCCGTGTAGCGGCGCAGGATCTCGGCGGGCGTCGGCCCGTGGATGATCAGATACTCCAGGTCGTGGCCCTCGGTGCTGAACTGCACCCGCGACACCGTCTCCGACCCGACCTCGAACGAGACCCGCCCGGGATGGTTGACGAACACCCCGTAACCGCGGTTGGTCAGGTAGAAGGGGATGTTCTTGTAGGCCATCTCGCTGCTGGTGCCGCCGTCGTCGTTCCAGATGTCGACCGACTGCCCGTTGCGCACCAGCGCGCCGAACCGCTCGCCCAGCCCGTACACCAGCTCCCCGGCGCTCAGCCGCAGCTGCTCGACCATGAAGTGCCGTTCGTCGGCATCGTGCATGACGCCCAGGCTCTTGCCGGCGCTGCGGGTCAGCTCCCGGCCGTCCGCGCTGAAGGACATCTCCCACGGCAGGTCCCTGCGCACCTTGACGGTCAGGGCGCCGCTGGTCAGGCTCGCCTCCTCGCCGTCCACGGTGACCTTCACCGCAGGCGCCTCGTCCCGTACCTCGAAAACCGGTGCGGCCGGTACGGACCCGGCGAAGTGCACCGTACGGACCCTGATCACGTCCGGCATGGGGGACGACAGGTCCACCCGCAGGACCGGCCCGTCGATGGTGTTGCCGCGACGGGTGATCGGCCGGGTCGGCGCGAGCACCCGCAGCGAGGCGGCGTCCGCGGTCACGTCGTGGGCCGCGGTGGCGTAGTCGCCCCGCACCCCGGGACGCATCCGCCAATAGCCGTCTTTGAACTTCATCACAATCCTTCGTGAGTCGGGTGGTCAGCCCTTGACGCTGCCGGCCACGAGATCGAGCCGCCAGAACCGCTGCAGGAACAGGAACAGCGCGATGATCGGGATGATCGACAGCAGCGAGCCGCTGATCACCAGGCTGTACAGGGCCGGCTGCGAGGCACCCCGGTTGAGCAGCGAGTAGAGCCCCACGGTGAGCGGGAAGCGGTCGTCGTTCGCCAACATGATGTACGGCAGCAGAAAGTTGTTCCAGATGCCGATGAACTGCAACAGGAACACCGTCACCAGCCCCGGCGTCATGATCGGCACACCGACCGACCACAACAGCCGGAACTCACCCGCCCCGTCCACCCGGCCGGCCTCCAGGATCTCGTCCGGCACGGCCGCGGCGGCGTAGATGCGGCACAGGTAGATGCTGTACGGGCTGATGACGCTGGGCAGGATGACCGACCAGTAGGTGCCGACCAGCCCCATGTCCGACAGCAGGAGATACTGCGGGATGGCCAGGGTGATCTGCGGCACCAGCACCCCGGCCAGCAGCGCCCCGAAGATCAGCCGCTGCCCGGCGAAGCGGAACTTGGCCAGGGCGTACCCGCACGCGGCCGACACGACCACGGTCAGGAAGGCGCCGCCGCCGGCGTAGATGAGGCTGTTGAGCATCCACAGCCAGAACCGCCCGTTGCCGTACGCGCTCAGCGCGGCGATGTTGCCGGTGAAGCCGCCGTTGAAGCTGGGCCAGCCGGAGAACGTGGTGAACAGTTCCTCCGGGCCCTTCGTCGCCGCGATCACCACCCACAGCAGGGGCAGCAGGGCGTACACGCCGCCGAGCGCCAGGATCAGCGTGGGCACGATCTTGGTGCGCGCTCTCATCGATCGCTCCTCGCGCTACGGGTCCTGAGGACGGCCAGCGCGGCCAGTGACAGCAGCACCGTCGCGCCGGCCAGCAGCACCGAACTGGCCGCGCCCAGGTAGATGTCGTTGTCCACGAACGCCTGCTGGTAGATCCGCATCAGCGGCACCCAGTCCTGGCTGATGGCGTTGGTCATCGGCCGCAGCGTGGCCGGTTCGCTGAAGACCTGCAGCATGCCGATCAGCGTGAAGACCGAGGTCATGGTGAGCGCCGGGCGCAGGAGCGGCACCTTGATCCGCAGCGCGATCCGCCACTCGCTGGCGCCGTCGAGGCGGGCGGCCTCGTACAGCTCCTTGGGGATGGCCCGCAGCGTGGTGTAGAGCACCACCATGTTGAACCCGACCGAGCCCCACACGGCGATGTTGGCCACCGAGAAGAAGATCGACACGTCACCGAAGAAGTCCGCGGCCGGCAGGCCGGCCCCCTTCAGGGCGGCGCTGATCGGGCTGACCGCCGGAAGATAGATGAACCCCCACAGCAGGCTGGCGATGACGCCCGGCACCGCGTACGGCAGGAAGATCGTGATCCTCGAGGCGCGCTTGCCCCCGACCCTGGGCGCGTCCAGCAGCAGTGCGAACAGCAGGGCCAGGCCCATGGTGGCGGGCACCATGATCACGCCGTAGCCGAGCATGCGCTGCATCGCCTCGTACAGCGCCGAGTCCCCGATCGCCTCCAGGTAGTTCTCCAGGCCGATGAACACCTCGGTCCGGATGCCGAACCCGGCGCCCCGCACCCGCATGGCGTGCAGACTCAGCCAGATGGCGTACCCGATCGGGATGACGATGAAGACCGTGAACAGGATGACGGCCGGCGCCGCCATCAGGTAGGGCGCGCGCTTCTGCTTTCCGGTCATCCGCCGACGACCTGGTAGCCCTGCTTCTTCAGGTCGGCGACGCTCGCCTGCTGCACCTTCGTGGCCACGGCCGCGAGGTCGGCCTTGTTCTTGACCGCCGTCGGCAGCTGGTCCTCGAACTGGCCGTAGGTGACGTTGGTGTTCGGCCCCCAGCTGTCGAAGCCGCGCGCCGTCTTCGAGATCTTCGAGGCGGACTCGTAGTAGTCGGGCTGACCGGTCATGTACGCGGGCGCGGCGTCGAGCCCGCCGGAGGTCTGGCCGAGCGTGGCGGCCGGGTAGAGGCCGATCTCGACGAGCACCTTCAGCGCCTCGGGGTCGGTGCTCAGCCATCTGGCGAACTTCGCCGCCGGCGCCTTCTGCTTGGAGGTCGCGCTGACCGCGGTGGACGAGCCGCCCCAGAAGCCGGTGACGTTCTCGCCCGCGCTCCACTGCGGCAGCGGGGCCATCTTCCACTTGCCCTTGCTGGAGGGGGCGACGCCCGCCAGGACGCCGGAGCCCCAGACCGCGCTGGGCCAGGCGATGATGGTGCCATCGTTCATCTGGCTGTTCCACTGCGGCGTGTACATCGGGTCGCCGAGCACCGCGCCCGAGTTGACCAGCCCGCCCCAGAAGCTCAGCACCTTGCGGGTGGCCGGGTCGTCGATGGCGACCTTCCACGCCTCCTTCTGGTTGGACCACCAGTTGGCCCCGGCCTGCTGGGCGAACCCGGCCACCCAGCCGGCGTCGCCGGGCGAGAACGTGGTCAGGTAGCGCTTGGGGTCCTTCTGCCGGACCGTCTCGGCGAGCGCGCCGAACTCCTCCCAGGTCTTCGGCACCGCGAGGCCCAGCCTCTCGAACAGGTCCGCGCGGTAGAAGAGCATCATCGGGCCGACGTCCGCGGGAATCGCGTAGGTGGCGCCGCCGAAGGAGGTCAGGTTCCAGGTGCCCTCGGGGAAGGCGGACTTGACCGGGGTGATCGAGTTGGTCAGGTCCTGAAGGGCGTTGTTGGTGATCAGGGTCGGCAGCGACTGGTACTCCGCCTGCAGGACGTCGGGCGCGTTGCCCGCCTTGACCGCCGTCAGGAACTTGGCGATCAGCTCGTCGCTGGCGGCCTGCCCGCTGAGGGTGACCTGCTGGTTGGGGTTCTTCTTGTTCCAGAGGTCGACGACGCGCTGGATGTTCTCCGCCCAGCTCCAGAAGACCAGGGAGGCCGCGGCGTTCTCGTCCCCGGCGATGGGGGAGGGAGCCGGGGCGGTGGCGTCGGAGCCGGAGTCGTCGGTGCTGCCGCAACCGGCCAGGAGCAGCGTGGCGGCCGACGAGGCGAGGAACGTTCTTCTACGCAAGGGGATCTCCAAACGGTGGTTGAACTCGGGGGCGCAGCGCGGCGACCGCACGCGGCGTGAGCGTGACGTGGCCCGTCGCGGGGGATCCGGTCAGCAGGTCATCGGCCGCGTGGGGGATCGGCAGCCGTACGGTGGCGGTGCCGTGGTTGAGCAGGAACAGGACGTCGCCGCGGCGGACCGCCTCGACGCCCGGCGGCAGGTCGGGCAGCTCCCCGCGCACGCCGGCGTCGGCCAGCAGCCGCCCGGCCAGCGCGCCGAGCGCGACCGGCTCGGGCATGGTCGCCACGTACCAGGCGACGCCCTGCCCGGCGCGGTGCCGCAGCACGGCGGGGTACCCGGCGAGGTCACCTTCGGTGAACTCGGCCACCGTCTCGGCGCCCTCCGCGGCGATCAGCTCGGTCCAGGTGTGCGCGGTGAACTCGGCGCCGCCGGTCCATGCGTGCGCGGCGGGCTCGCCGCCGCCGGTCCACTGGCAGCGCACGGGCCGGTCCTCGGGCGCGGGCAGCCACTCCTCGCCGGACGCGCCGAGCACCTCACGCAGCGGCGCGGGGAACCGCCCGGTCCGTACGTGCGCCCGCGGGTCCACGATCCCGGAGAACGGCCCGACCATCAGCACACCGCCGCCGTGCACGTACGCGGTCAACGCGGCGGCGTCCTGATCGCTGATGAGGTAGAGGTTCGGCACCACAACCAGCGGGTAACCGCTCAGCTCGGCCGAAGGCGGCACCAGATCCACGCTCACACCGCGTTCCCAGAACGGCAGGTAGTAGCTCAGGAGCTGGTCCGGTGCGTTGAGGCGGTCGCTGGGCCGGCCGCGCTCCTCCAGCGCCCACCAACTCGCCCAGTCGAACACCATCGCCACCCGCGCCGGCACCGGCTCGCCCGCCACGGGGGCGAGCTCGCGCAGCTCCTGGCCGTGCGCGCGGACCTCGGCGTGCAGGCGCGTGTCCGGGCCCGCGTGCGGCACCATCGCGGCGTGGAAGCGCTCGGCGCCGAAGCGCGAGGCCCGCCACTGGAAGTAGCAGAGCCCGTCGGCGCCGCGGGCCACCGCCTGCAGCGATTCGAGCCGGAACTGCCCCGGCGGCTTGGGCAGGTTGTGCGGGCGCCAGTTGACGCCGTTCGTGGCCTGCTCCATCAGCAGCCAGGGCCGTCCCTGGCCGAGCCCGCGCATCAGGTCGTGCGTGAGCGCGGTCCGCGCGGGGGAGAGCGGGTCCGCCGGGTCGGGGTAGCAGTCGTTGGAGACGATGTCCTCTTCGCCGGCCCACGACCAGTAGTCCACCGGCTTGAACAGGCCCATGAAGTTCGTGGTGACCGGCGTGCCGGGGGTGCGCTCGCGCAGGATGTCGCGTTCGGCCTGGTAGTGGGCGAGGAGCGCGTCGGAGCAGAAGCGCTGCCAGTCGAGCTGCTGCGTGGGATTGATCATGTACGGGGCGCGGCGCGGGGGGATGATCTCGGCCCAGTCGCTGTAGCGCTGGCTCCAGAACGTGGTGCCCCATGCCTCGTTGAGCGTGTCCAGGTCGCCGTGGCGGGCCTGGAGCCAGGTGCGGAAGGCCGCCGCCGACTCGTCGCAGTGGCAGATCTGGCCGTACTCGTTGCCCACGTGCCACAGGGCCAGGGTGGGGTGGCCGGCGTACCGGTCGGCTAAGTCGGTCACGATCGCCAGCGCCCGCTCCCGGTAGACCGGCGACGACGGGCAGAACTGGTTGCGCGAGCCGTACCAGAGGCGGTGCCCCGACTCGTCGACCGGCAGCGTCTCCGGCCAGCGGTGTCCCAGCCACGGCGGCGGCGAGGCGGTCGGCGTGGCCAGGTCGACCGCGATCTCGGCCGCGCCGAGCAGGTCGAGGACCCGGTCCAGCCAGCCGAAGTCCCGCGCGCCCGGCTCCGGCTCGATCCGTGCCCAGCTGAACACGCCGACGGTGACCAGGTTGACCCCGGCCGCCTTCATCAGCTCGACGTCCTCGGTCCAGACCTCCTCCGGCCACTGCTCGGGGTTGTAGTCCCCGCCGAACAGCAGGCCGCGCCCGTCGGTCAGCGTGTGCGTCCCCAGCCTCATACCGTTCTCCCTTCGCGTGGTGGTGCGGAGCTGTCGCCGATCACCAGGCGGCAGGGCACGAGCCGCTGCTGTGGCGGGGCGTCGCCCCGCAGCCGGTCGATGAGCATCCGCGCGCCGAGCCGGCCCAGCTCGGCGCTGGGCGGCTCCAGCGTGGTGAGCCTGGGGTGGAACATCTCGGCGACGCGCGCCGACGACAGCACCAGCAGCAGCGTCAGGTCCTCCGGGATCCGCCAGCCGCGTGCCGCCACGGCGGCGATCACGCCGACCGCCGCGTGATCGTCCATGACGGCCAGCGCCGTCACGTCGGGATGCGCGGCGACCAGCTCCTCGAACGCCTGCCTGCCCTCCTCGGCAGAGCCGGGGCGGAAGTCGTCCACGTAATCGATCCCGGCCGCGCGGGCGGCCCCGGCGAACTCGATCTCGGCCCGGATCGCGGGCCCATACTGGGCCGCGTACGTGTCGGTCGACAGGTTGAAGAAGGCCAGCTTGCGATGCCCCAGCCCGGCCACGTGCGCCACGGCGTCCCTCGCCGTCGCCGCGAAGTCGATGTCGGCGTAGTCGATCGAGCCGGGCTCGCGGGTCCGCCCTATCATGCTGAACGCCACCCCGGCCGCCGACAGGAACTCCGGCCGCTCGTCGTCGAGGCCCACCTCCATCAGCAGTACGCCGTCCACCAGCCCCAGGCCGGTGAGGTGGCGCAGCTCCTCGATCGGGTCCGCGTTCTCGGGGGAGAGCAGCAGGTGATAGCCCAGCTCGCTGGCCGCCTCGGCGGCGCCGGTCGCGAACTGCATCTCGGTGAGCCCGAACCCGCTGCGCGGCGCCGGGAACAGCAGCGCCAGGATGCGCGTCCGCTTGCTCTGCAGGCCCCGGGCCAGCAGGTTCGGGCGGTAGCCGAGCTCGGCCGCGGCCTGCTCGATGCGCCGCTTGGTCGCCGCCGCCACCGGGCGGGTGCCGTTGAGCGCGGCGGAGACGGTGCTGACCGCCACCTGTGCCCGTTCGGCCACGTCACGCAACTTGGACATACCCACTCCGGCCCTGTGCGAGGCCGCCGATGACCGGCCTGTACGGTTGTCGAAACGTTTCGCACAACCTAGGGTCCGTTTTACGGAGATGTCAATATCGTTAAATCTGCCGTCCTAAATACGGCCTGCGTGGTCAGCCGCTCGCGGCCGACCGCCTGGTGTTGAGTTGGTCGAACCCGACCGCGACGAGGATGAGCACGCCGATGGCGATCTGGAGGTAGAAGGCGTTGATCGCCAGGAGGTTGCCGCCGTTGTTCAGCACGCCCATGATCAGCGCCCCGGTGGCGGCGCCGACCGCACTGCCCTTCGCGCCGAACAGGCTCGCGCCGCCGATGACGCAGGCGGCGATCGCGTTGAGCTCGAAGCCGGTGCCGGCGGTGGGGATGCCCGCGCCCAGGCGGGAGGCGAGCAGCACCCCGCCGAGACCGGCGAGCAGGCCCGAGATCATGTAGACCGAGATCGTCACCATCCGCACGGGGACACCCGCGAGACGGGCCGACTCCGGGTTCGAGCCGACGGCGTAGATGTAGCGGCCGAAGACCGTCCGGGCGAGCACGAACCACATCACGGCGGTGATCGCCGCGGCGATGATGAGCAGGTTGGGGATGCCGAGGATCGTGCCGTTGGCGATGACCTGGAACGCGTCCGGCACACCCTGAATGGTCTGGGCGTCGGTGGTGACCAGGACCAGTCCGCGGGCGATGCCGAGCATGCCCAGCGTCGCGATGAACGGCGGCAGCAGGGCCTTGGTCACCAGCAGGCCGTTGACGATGCCGAGCACGGTGCCGATCGCCACGCCGAGCAGGATCGACGGCAGGATCGGCATGCCCGCGACCAGGAACTGCGCGGTGGAGGCGCCGGACAGGCCGAGAATCGAGCCGACCGACAGGTCGATCCCGGCGGTCAGGATGACCAGGAGCTGGCCGACCGCGATGATCCCGAAGATGGCGACCTGGCGGGCGAGGTTGGCCAGGTTGTTGCCGGTGAGGAACTCGTCGCTGGCGAGCGTGAGGGCGCCGATCGCCACGAGCAGCACGACGAGCCCGCCGCTCTCCCGTCCGGCGATGTCGCCCAGCGTGATGACCCGTCGCTTGGGCTCGGCCGTCGCTTCGGCCGCCTGCCTGGGCTGCGGCACCGTCTCCAGCGCGGCCGCGTCGGCTTGGTCGGTGGGTGGCCGGTTGGTGATCGTCGTGGTCTCGATCGGCTCGCGCCAGATCAGCTTAGGCATCTCGGCTCACCCCTCCTGGGTCGTCCGTGCTCTCGCCTGCGGCGGCCGGAGGCTCATCCGCAGTGGCCGGAGGTGCGGCGCCTCCGGTGCCGCTCGCCAGGTGGAGCACCTCCTCCTCGGTGGCGGAGCCGGGCAGCTCGCCCGCGACCGCCCCGTCGCGCAGCACGAGGATGCGATCGGCGAGCCCCAGCAGCTCCGGGAGGTACGACGAGACCACGATGATCCCCAGCCCGCTCGCCGCCAGGTCACCGATGACGGTGTAGAGCTCGCCCTTGGCCCCGACGTCGATGCCCTTCGTGGGCTCGTCGAACATCAGCACCTTCGGCTTGGTGAGCAGCCAGCGGGCGAGCAGCACCTTCTGCTGGTTGCCGCCGGACAGCGTCGAGACCGGCTGGTCGTAGGAACCGGCACGCAGCCGCAGGCTGTCGAGCAGCCGGTCCGCCTCCTCGGCCTGTTCGCGGCCGGGCAGCAGACCGTGGCGAGAGCCGCTGCGCAGGCTCGCGATGGTGACGTTCTCCCTGATCGACAGCTCCGGCAGCAGGCCCAGCACCTTGCGGTCCTCGGTGAGCAGCCCTACTCCGGCGTTCATCATCACGCGCGGCCCGGACGGTTTCACCGGCTTGCCGGCGACCTCCACCTGACCGGCGACGATGGGCGCGGCGCCGAAGATGGACAGCAGCAACCCGCTCCTTCCCGCCCCCAGCAGCCCGCCGATGCCGAGGATCTCCCCGGCCCCGACGTGGAGGTCGATGCTCGGCGAGCCGTCGAACCGGCGCAGCCCCCGGACCTGGAGCGCGGGCGGTCCCGCGTGCCGGTGGGTCTCCGGATAGAGCGAGCTGATCTCCCGGCCGACCATGGCGGTGATCAGCCGGTCCTCGTCGTACCTGCTGATCGGCCCGGCCTCGGACAGGCCACCGTCCCGCAGGACGGTCACCCAGTCGCCGATCTCGAACATCTCCTCCAGCCGGTGGGTCACGTAGAGCATCGCGATTCCGCGCTCGCGCAGCCGCAGGATGTGCTGGAGCAGTCGTTCCGACTCCGCCTCGGTGAGCGCCGTGGTCGGCTCGTCGAAGACGATCACCTTCACGGAGTCCGCGGTCAGCACCTTGGCGATCTCCACGAGCTGGCGGGTGGCCGCCGGGAGCCGTTCCACGATCGCCTGCGGGCTGAGCTCCGTCAGGCCGACCTCGTCGAGGGCCTTCCTGGCGCGGGTCTCCAGCCGGCCCCTGGCGATGATCCCGGTACGGGCGGGAAGGCGGCCCATGAACAGGTTCTCCGCGACCGACAGGTGAGGCAGCAGGCTGAGCTCCTGGTAGACGGCCTGGACGCCGGCCGCGCGTACGGATGCCGGAGTCGGCGTGTTGACCGGCCGGCCGGCGATCTCGTAGCTGCCGTTGTCCCGGCGCAGCGCGCCCGTCAGCACCCGGATCAGGGTCGACTTCCCCGCGCCGTTCTCCCCGGCGAGGCAGTTCACCTGGCCGGGGACCAGCCGGAGCGAGACGTCGTTGAGTGCCTGGACCGGGCCGAAGGCCTTGGAGACGCCGTGCAGTTCGACGACGGGCTCGGCCATCATTCCGCCTTCATCGTCGGCGGGTTGAGCAGCTGCTTGACGTCGGGCTCGGTCATGTTCGTCTTGTCGGCCACGACCGCACCGGGATCGATGTCACGCGGCGGGATGCGCTTGACCGTGGCCATCCCGGCGGCCAGGACGCCCTGGTAGCCGAAGAAGTACGGGTTCTGCACCACCAGCGCGTCGATGGTGCCGGCCGACAGCGCGGCGTTCTCCTGCGGGTCGGAGTCGAACGCCACGACGGGGACGGTCTCGGCGGCGTGGTTGTCCTGGATCGCCCGAGCGGCGCCGACGCCTGAGGTGTTGTTGTCCGCGAACACCCCCGCCAGGTTCGGGTTGGCCGTCAGCGCGTCGTTGACCTGTGAGGCCGCGGTGTTGATGTCGTTGTTGTTGAAGCGCTGCAGCGCCACCTTGACCTGCGGGCAGTTGATCGCGATGCCCTGCTTGAAGCCGGCGTCCCGATCGACGAGTGACTGGATGCCGGCCACGGAGGACTCGATCATGACGCTGCCGCTCGTCTTGTTCTGCGCCTTGAGCAGCGCGCACATGCGCTTGCCCGCCTGCATTCCGGCCTTGACGTTGTCGGTGCCGATGAACCCCTCCGACGGGGTGGTCACGCGGCTGTCCACGGTGATGACCTTGAGACCCGCCTTGCGCGCCCGGTCGATCGCCGAGTTCAGGGCGCTGGAGGAGTTGGGCGCGATGACCAGCCCGTCAGCGCCCCGGGAGATGGAGTTCTCCACCAGTTGGACCTGCTGGTCGATGTTCGTCTCGGACGTCGGGCCGAAGGTGCTCACGTTCAGCCCGAAATCCCCACCCGCCTGTTTGGCCCCGGCGATCATCGTCTGCCAGAACGACGAGTCGCTCGCCTTGATGATCACGTCGATCTTCTTGCCGCTGGCCGCCCCGCCCGCGGCTCCACCGGCCGCCTGTACGGCCGAGCTCGTCGCCCGGCCGCCCACCACCCCGAGCACCAGCGCCACCAACGCGATCGCCGCGACCAGTGAGAGCGAGAAGACGATACGAGAACGAGCCATGACGGCCCCCCGGAGAAGTCTTGATTCCCTTCCAGCAAAGCCCGGGAATTCACTGGTTGGAGTTAGCGAAGAGAAAAGAACGCATTACTCGTGCTCGCCACGCGCTACAGCAGGATGCGTCTGTGCCGCACGTCCTGGCGGGGAAGCTGGACCCTGGCGAGTTCGCGCAGCGCTCGCGACGCGCCGCTCCGCCTGGCCAGGGCAAGAGCCTGACGGGCCGTCTCGGCCGAGCGCTCCCGCTCGTGGGCGTCGGCGTACGCGTGGGCCATGCGGGCCAGGGCGTAGGCGACGGCATAGGTCGGCTGCGCCTTCGGCGGTTCGTGTTCCAGGATCTCGATCGCGCCGCCGGCCTGGCCGAGATCGACGAGACACCCAGCGCACAGGGCGTTGTGCGCTTCGGACCGGTACGGCGGTTCGTCGCCGCATTCCTCCAGCGACTGCGCCGACTCCTCCAGGCGGCGATGGCACATGTCCACGTCCCCGGCGAGGGCATGACCCTGCGCTTCGTGGTCCCGCGACAGGGCGTCCACCCACGGCGGGAGGTGGGCGCGTTCGCGGGCGGCGACGGCGAGGTCGACGAGCCGGCCGGGGTCGCCGATGGTGTCGGAAAGACCGCCCCGCTGGGCGAGCGCATAGGCCTCCAGCAGCGCGTCCGCCGCTTCACGCGCGTCGCGGATGGCCTCGTCCGACCAGGCCAGCGCCTCGTCAGGGTCGCCGGACTCGTGGTGCATGCGGCTGATCAGCTCCGCGTTCTCCGCGGCGAGCATCAGGAAGGCCCGCCGGACAGGTGGACCGGCCTCGCGGTGGAACTCCTCGATCCCGGCGAAGACCGGCCGCAGCACGTGGATCAGGTCGGCGGGTCGGAGATCGGCTCGGGTGTAGGCGTCGAGGGTGGTCCTGAAGTAACTGACCGTTCCTTCATCGGCCCGCTGGGGTGCCTCGATCGCCCGGCCGGTACGCTCCTCCTCCTCGGCGGTGAACATCCCCGACCGCAGCGGAATGCCGGTGAGGTAGTGCCACAGCGTGGTGCCGGCCGCGTCCCCGACGAAGAGATCCGACTCGGCCACGCCGAACGCCCGGCAGAGCAACTCCGCGTTCGCCTCGTCGGGCCGCCGCTCCCCGGCCTCCCAGAGCCGAATCATCGTCTCCGGGTCGGGTAGCTGATCACGCCCCGTCTCGTCCGCCGCGTCGGCCAGCCGTCTCCCGAGCTCCCGATGGTTCCACAGCCGCCCCCGGCGCAGGACCCGCAGACGCGCGGCCCAGATCGGAACATCGATGTCGACCATTGGCGTTCCCCCGACCGCCTAGGTGATTTGTGCCTATTGTCCCCTTTCTGGGGTCGTCTCGTCAGTCCTTGGTCGGTAGATCAAAGTAGTGGCCCTTGTCCAGGTCGTCGATGAGCCCGGGCTGGGTCGGCTGCCAGCCCAGCAGCTCGCGGGTCAGCGTGCTCGAGGCCGGGCAGTCGGCCGAGAGGGGGCCGGCCAGCCAGCCGAAGTGCGCGCCCGCGTCCTCGGGAGAGATGGCGGCCACCGGGATGCCCAGATGCCGGCCGATCACCTCGGCGACGGTCCGGATCGGCACGCCCTGGTCGGCGACGGCGTGCAGCACCGATGCCGCCGGGGCCTGCTCCAGCGCCAGTTGGAACAGGTGCGCGGCATCGAGTCGGTGCACGGCGCACCAGCGGTTGGACCCGTCGCCGGGGTAGCCGGAGACGCCCTTGTCGCGGGCGATGCCGACCGACATCGCCATGAAGCCGTAGTCTCCTTCGCCGTGCACCGTCGGGGGGAGCCGTACCACCGACGAGCGGACGCCGCGGGAAGCGAGGGCGAGCGTGAACTGCGCGGTGGCCATCCGGCCCTGCGCACCGCCGCCCGGCAGCGCACTCCGCGCGCCGCTACTCGGCTCCCCTGAGCCATGGCCGTCCTGTTCGGTCGCCACACGCCCCGGCGCCAGCCCGAGCGTCCCGGAGGCGAGTACGAACGGCCGGTCGGAACCCGCGAGTGCCTCGCCGAACGCCTCGACAGCGCGTCGATCCGCGTCGACGGCGCCCTGGAAGTCGCCCGAGAAGGCGATGTCGTGCTTGAACGCGAGGTGGATCACGCCATCCGACGCGGCAGCCGCACTCCGCAGGCTGTCGAGATCGTCAAGCGTGCCGCGATGTACTTGCGCCCCGGCCGCGGTGAGGGCGGCGGCCGAGGCGTCCGACCGGGCCAGCCCGGTGACCTGATGGCCCGCGCCGATGAGCTCGGGGACGACGGCGGAGCCGATCCAGCCGGACGCGCCGGTGACGAAAACACGCATGAGAGAACCTCCGATGTCAGGTACTGACATCACTGTAAGGCATGTCAGTCACTGTCATCAACTATGATCTGGGCATGGGGCGATGGGAGCCGAACGCGCGTGGCCGACTTGAGCAGGCGGCACTGGAGCTCTATGGCGAGCGCGGGTACGAACAGACCACGGTGGCCGAGATCGCCAAGCGGGCGGGGCTCACGGAGCGAACGTTCTTCCGGCACTTCGCCGACAAGCGCGAGGTGCTGTTCGGGGGGCAGGGCGCACTGCGAGAGGTCTTCGTGCACGCCGTCGCCGAGGCGCCTGATTCCGCGGCGCCGATCGACGCGATAGCCGCGGCCCTGGAGGCCGCCGGTGCCCTGTTTCAGGAGCGCCACGAACACTCCCAGCGGCGCCAGGCCATCATCGCCGCGAACGCGGAGCTTCTGGAGCGTGAGCTGATCAAGCTGGCCTCACTCGCCGAGGCGATCGCCGACGCGTTGCGCCTGCGTGGCATCACCGACCCGGCCGCGAGCCTGGCCGCCGAGGCGGGGATCGCCGTCTTCAGGGTCGCCTTCGCCCGCTGGATCGGCGAGACCGGCCGGCCGGACCTGTCGCGCGTCATCCGGGAGTCGATGGACGAGCTGAAAGCCGTGACCGCGGGCGCCTCTAGGGTGGACACAAGGTAACCATCACGTTACTGATCACTGCTATCTGTTGTCTGTCGACCCCAACCGCTATGTGATGTGATCACTGACTATTTACGGAGTTCCTGACTAAGGGGTCAAATGACGACAAGCCTCCCCTCTTTCCCGGTCGTGGGCGAGAACCCGCTCGACACCTGCATCCGGTTCCGGGAGATCGCGCCCGTGGTCGAGGTGGAATTCCCGGGAGGCGTACCCGCCTACCTGGCACTGACCCACAAGGCGGTGCGGGAGATCCTCGCCGGGGACAACAAGACCTTCCTCAGGGATCCCCAGCACTGGCCCGCGCTGCACGACGGCTCCATTCCCGAGGACTGGCCGCTGCGCGCCATCATTCAGGGCGGTCACCTGTCCACCATGGACGGCGGCGACCACCGGCGGCTGCGCGGCCTGATCAGCAAGGCGTTCACGCCCGCCCGGGTGCAGGCCATGGAGCCGCGGATCCAGCAGATGATCGATGACTTACTGGATGAGGTGGCGGCCACCGGTGACGGCGCGGACCTGGTTCCCGCCTTCACCGAGGCACTGCCGATGTGGGTGATCTGCGAGCTGTTCGGCGTGCCCGTCGAGGACCGGCTCCGGCTGCGCAAGTGGACCGCCACGCTGCTGGCGCACACCACTCCGCCGGAGGAGGCGTTCGCGACGCAGAACAACCTCATGGCGTTCCTGCACGACCTCGTGGAGCGTAAGCAGCGCGAACCGGGCGACGACCTCACCACCGGCCTGGTTCAGATCCGCGACGAGGGTGACCACCTCACCGCCGACGAACTGGTCGGCCTACTGTGGATCATGCTCGTGGCCGGCCACGAGACCACCGTCCACCTGCTCGGGTACGCCATCGTGGCGCTGGCCCGGAATCCCGACCAGCTGGAGCTCGCCAAGGCCGAGGACCGGTGGGCCGACGTGGTCGAGGAGACCGTGCGCTACCGCCACTCGGTGATGATGACCAGCTTCCGTTTCACGGCGGAGGACGTGACCATCGCCGGGGTGGACATCCCCAAGGGCAACGCCGTGGGTGTGGTCTTCCAGGCGACCGGCGTCGACCCGGCGGAGCACGGCGAGAGCGCCGACCGGTTCGACATCACCCGCGAGCAGACCGGACACCTCGGCTTTGGTCACGGCCCGCGGTTCTGCATCGGGGCGCCGCTGGCCCGGATGGAGGGCCGTTTGGCGCTCGCCGCGCTGTACCGGCGTTTTCCGGGGCTCAGCCTCGCGATCGACCCCGACGAGATCCCGTACTCCCCGTCGTTCTTCACGATCGGCCCGCTGTCCTTGCCGGTCGACCTCGGTATAGCCACTCCCTGACGCGCTGACGTCCGGCCCGGACAGCCCTGGCTGCCGGGCCGGACAGAATGCATCAAACAGGTTTGATGTATTCTGCTAGGCGTGGTGTCCAGCACGGCCCCGGCGTTCGTACGCATGGCCGCCCACCCGCTGCGGTGGCGGCTGCTGACCGAGCTGGCCGCGAGCGACTACCGGGTCCGCGAGCTCGTCGACCGGCTCGGCCACCCGCAGAACCTGATCTCCTACCATCTGCGACTGCTGCGCGGAGCCGGGCTGGTCACCGCCCACCGGAGCAGCTTCGACGCCCGTGACAGCTACTACCACCTCGACCTGGAGCGCTGCGCGCAGGCGCTGACCGCCGCCGGTGCCGCCCTGCACCCGGCGCTGCGCCTCGATCCCGCTCCACCATCGGCCACGACCGCCGACCCCCCGGTCCGGCCTCGCGTGCTGTTCGCCTGCACCGGCAACAGCGCCCGCTCGCCCGTCGCCGAGGCCCTGCTCCGCCATCGCACCAGCGGTCACGTGGAGGCGGCCAGCGCCGGCAGCCACCCCAAACCGCACCTGCATCCCAACGCCGTGCGAGTCCTGCGCGAGCACTACGGCATCGACATCGCCGGCCAGCGGCCACGCCACCTGGACACGGTCGCCCACCACCGCTTCGATCACCTGATCAGCCTGTGCGACAAGGTCCGCGAGGTCCGCCCCGAGTTCGGCGATCAGCCGCGACCGATCCACTGGAGCATCCCCGACCCCGCCGCCAGCAACGACAACGATCAGGCCAGCTACCCCGCTTTCCGGCACATGGCGGCGGACATCGACACGCGTATCCGCTATCTGCTGCCCGTTCTTTCCCACGTCACGAATACGGAGGTTCAGCCGTGACAACAACACCCGACGAGCTCGCCGGCGTCCGCTACATCGTCGACGACGTGGCCGCCGCCGTCCACTTCTACACCACTCATCTCGGCTTCACCCTGCGCACCAACCCCGCGCCCGCGTTCGCCGACGTGGTCCGCGGCCCGCTGCGGCTGCTGCTGTCCGGGCCGGCGAGCTCCGGTGCCCGGGCCACGCCCGACGACTCCACCGCGCCGGGCCGCAACCGCATCCATCTCATCGTCAAGGACCTCGACGCTGAGATCGACCGGCTGCGTACCGCCGGACTGTCCTTCCGCGGCGACGTCGTCGCCGGCCCCGGCGGCCGCCAGATCCTGCTCACCGACCCGGCCGGCAACCTCATCGAACTATTCGAACCGGCCCGCTGAACCGTGGTGCCGCCCTCTGTCAGTACATCTTGGTGGTGGTGCGCTGGACGGCAGCGGGAGCCAGGCGGATGCCCTTGGCCGTGACCTTGTGGCCGCGGGTGTCAGTGACCCGCACGGTGAAGGGGCCCTGGCCCGCGCCGGAATCGGCGATCCAGTAGTTGTAGTCGGCCCGGGCCAGCTTGCGCCACGCGCCGCCGGCGCCCTTCACCTCGACCGACGTGAGCGGGTTGCCGTGGTCGATGACCAGCAGGGCCAGCCACCACTGCGACGACCCCTCCTTGACGCGGAAGGACAGCGGGCTGCCGACGCGCGGGTTGGAGACCGGGCGGTAGGTGACCCCCACCAGGCCCTTGGCGGGGTCCGCGACGCGGGCGAAGGCCGTACGGCTCAGGTCGATGTGCCCTGCGGCGCACTCCGGGCACTGGTCGACGACCTTGACCCGGACGGTGCCCTTCGGTCCGGTGACGTCCAGGTAGCCGCCGCAGGCGGCCGCGGCGGCGTACTCGCCGGGGGAGAGCGCGGCGTACAGGTTGCCGGCGGGAGAAGACGGATATGAGCAGTTGCCACCCCCCGACTGGAGCTCGTACATGGTCGCCTGCCCCTTGATCGCTTTGGCCTGCGCCAGGGCGGGGGCTGGGAGGAGCGAGGTCGCGGCGAGCGCGGTGGCGAGAACGGGGGGTAAAAGTCGCATCCGGGGTTCCTCTCGTGCGGGACGGATGTGACAGTAGCGAAAAGAGTGCATCACGGTACGGTAAAGCACGAGATATCCGTATATGCCGTGTCACGTGAAGAGCTGGCCGCCATTGACGTCGATGGTGGCGCCGGTGACGGCCTTGGCGTGGTCGGAGGCGAGGTAAACGACGGCGCGGGCCACGTCCTCCTCCGTGGCGATGCGGCGCAGCGCCATCGCCGAGACGTCGTGGGCGAGGATCTCCTCGAAGGTCACGCCTTCCGCCGCCGCCCGGGTACGCATCCACTCGTCCAGCACCTCGCTGGCGATCCAGCCGGGCGCGACGCAGTTCACCCGAACCCCGTACGGCCCGAGCTCGTCGGCGAGGCAGTGCGACAGCAGGTGCGCGGCGGCCTTGCCGGCGGCGTAGTCACTGCGCCCCGCGTAACCCGTGCGGGACGACATGGACGTGATGTTGACGATCGAGCCGGAGCCCTGGGCCACCATGTGCGGCGCGATGAACCGGCAGGCCAGCAGCGTCCCATAGCCGCCTGTCTCGACGGCCCCGCGCCAGGCCTCCAGGTCGTCGGCCGACATGTCGAGCACGTTCCTGCGGTGCGAGCCGGGAAAGGCGGCGTTGACCAGCACATCCACCCGGCCGAACCGGTCGATCACGGTGTCGGCCAGCCGCCGTACGTCGTCGACCCTGGTCACGTCGGCGGGTACGGCCAGCGCGCCCGGCACCTCGGCGGCGGTCTTCGCCACGGTCGCCGAGGTGCGGGCGGCCACGACGACCCTGGCGCCCTCCTCGCTCAGCAGCCCCGCCAGCGTCCGACCCAGCCCGGGACCCGCCCCGGTGACGACCGCGACCTTGCCCTCCAGCAGCACGCCACAACATTACCAAGCGTTTGCTTGATTTCGCTGAGCCGGCTGCCGGCCGACGGGTCGTTCACCGCGGCGGTCACCTAGGTCAGCGTGCTCTGTCCTCGTCGTCATCAGGGATGGGAGGCTCCGCCAGTGTGGCGGCAGCTTGGGCGGCGGCGATGGTCGTGCTCGGTGTGTCGGCCGCGCTCGCGGCCAGCGTGGTGAGTGCGGTCGAGCCGATGATTGCGGAGGCCACCACGGCGGCGGCAACAAGAAGGCGTTCGAACATCAGAGATCACTCCGTAAGGTGATGATCGTCCAGATGATTCAGGACTGACGGAGCGTCGACTTGGGCTCCCCGGGAAGCGCCAGAACGGCGCATCGAACATTTCTCACTCTAGCGAGGGTGGTCCGCGGGGTCTCTCGGCAAGCGGCAAAGCACTGCAAAGTCCGCATGCCGCTTTTTTCGCACCTTGGCCGACGTAATAGATCATGTAAGGTGAGCCCGGCATACCCTCCAATAGCCTGGAGTCCGCCGTGTCGCACATGTCTCGTCGCCAGGTTCTCTCCCTGCTCCCCGCCGCCGGCCTGCTCACCGTAGCCTCCCCCTCGCGTGCCGCAGCGGGGGTCGATCACGCGCGGCTGCTCGCCAACACCGTGGCCATCTTCGCGGGCACCCCGGAGGTCAACGCCCGGCCCGAGGTAGCAGGCAATCTCGCGGTGATCCTCCGGAACGCCAAGCAGCGGCTGACCGCCATGGACCAGGCGGGCGACGGCGAGCTGTTCTCCGGCCTGCGGCTCGGCACCGACGACGCCAACCTGCGACTGGCCTTCCAGTACCTGTACGAGATCGCGCTCGCGACCCGCACACCAGGCGGCGAACTGGAGGGTGACGCGGCGGCCCAGCGGCGGGTCGTCGACGGTCTGCTGTGGCTGCACGAGCGCTACTACGGCAACCAGTCGGCGGGCTACTACGGCAACTGGTTCAACTGGGAGATCGGCATCTCCACCCAGGTGAGCAGGACGCTGGCCCTGCTGGCCGAACGGCTGCGGGCCGAACGGCCCGACCTGACGGCGACCTACATCGCCTCGATGGACGCCTACCTGCGCAACGGCAAGAACGGCGACGTCGACCTCGACTCCCGCTTCCACACCGGGGCGAACCTGGCCGACATCACCGGCAACCGGATCCTGCAGGGCGCGCTCACCGGCGACGACGCCCGCGTCGGCAAGGCCATCTCCGACCAGGCCACCGTCTTCGCCACGATCGACCCCTACAACCTCCAGCACGGGGTCACCGACGGCTACTACCGCGACGGCTCCTTCATCCAGCACGACTCGGTCGCCTACACGGGCTCGTACGGGAAGGCCCTGCTCACCCGCGTCGTCCAGACCCTCAAGATGCTCGAGGGCGCGACGAGTGGCGGCACCTCCGACCTGGCCGGCGTGGTGTACCGCTGGGTCGCCGACGGCTTCGCCCCGCTGATCTTCGAGGGGTGGATGATGGAGATCGTCAAGGGGCGGGCGGCCTCGCGCACCACCACCGGCTACGCCGACGTAGGGGTGGTCGTGGAGGCCGTTTCCGACCTGGCCGATCACGTCGAGGGCGCCGGCGCGCTCGCCCTGAAGAAGTACGTCAAGTTCCTGCCGGCCGCCGACACGGCCACCTTCGTCTCCCCGATCAGCGTCGCCCGGTACGCGGCCATCCGCGCCGACTCCGCCATCCCGGCCGCCGACCTTAATGCGCCAGAGCGCTGTGTGGCGTTCAACGCCATGGACAGGACCGTCCACCGGCGCCCCGGCTACGCCTTCGCCCTGGCGCGCAGCTCCGACCGGATCAGCAAGTACGAGTACATGAGCGGCGAGAACCTCATGCCCTGGTTCCAGGGCGACGGCGCCTACTACCTCTACCTCGCGGGTGAGGACCAGCGCGAGGTCTTCGGCGTCGACTACTACACGGCCGTCTCGCCGTACCGGCTGGCCGGGATCACCGCGCCGGTGCAGGAGCGGCGGACGGTGCCCGAGCTGTACGGCCGGCTCTGGTACGAGAACCCTGGTCACCCGCTGAACTTCACCTCCTCCTCGGAGTCCCAGAACACCTACGTGTACTTCCCCCGCGCCGGGAACGCCTTCTCCGGCGGCACGACGCTCGGCGCGTACGGGGCGGCCGGCATGGTCCAGTCCGACGACGCCGCCTACACCGCCAAACAGGCGGGCATCCTGCCGGACGACTTCGTCGCTTACCAGAACGCCCGCGCGACCAAGTCCTGGTTCATGCTCGACAACGAGATCGTGGTGCTGGCCGCGGGCGTCTCCGGCGAGGGCGGCCGCGACGCGGTGACCACCGTGGACAGCCGCATCGCCGCTCCCGGCGACGCGGTCGTACTCACCGGCGAAGGCTGGACCGGCAAGGCCTGGCAGACGGGCGACACCACGCCCCCGCGCTGGCTGCGCTACGCCAACGGCACCCGCCGTACCGCGATCGGCTACGCCTTCCTCACCCGGCAGGCCGTCGCGGCCGGGCTGGAGACGGTGACCCGCAGCCGCAGGGTCGTGCGTACGTCCAATCCCGACACCAGCGTGACCAAGAACGTGTTCACCGCCTCGATCGCCCACCCCACCACCGGCGCCGTCCCCGCCCTCGCCTACGCCCTGGTCCCGAACGCGACCGAGGCCCGCCTGCGCGGCTACGCGGACGGCCACCTGGTCGTCCTGGCCAACGACCGGCACGTACAAGCGATCAAGCACAAGACGCTCGGAATCGTCGCCGCCAACGTCTTCTCCGACGGCCCGCGCCACGCCGAGCGCCTGCTCATCGACGGCCCCGCCTCGGTCATCGTCCAGTCCGGCAAGCGCACGGTCGTCGCCCTGTCCGACCCCACGATGAAACGCGACCGCGTCTCCGTCGTCCTGCTCGGCGCCTCCCTCAGGCTCGACAAGGCCGACGAAGGGGTGACGGTACGCCGCGTACCGGGCGGCACCCTGATCCAGGCGACAACCCGGCACACGCACGGCCGCACCTTCACCGCCACGCTGCGCTGAACCGGCCTTCGGCCCCAGTCGGCGAAGGACAAGAGACCGAAGCGACCCTGCGGACGCAAGGGAGAGCGCGCTGAAAGCCTGGTAAGGCGATCTGTACCTGAAGTATGGTCTGGTGTATGGCGACCAAGAAGGTAACGGTGACGATCCCTGAGGAGCTCCTTGACGAGATCCGCGCGGATGCGGCCGAACGGGGCCTGTCGGCGTACGTCGCCGAGGCGTTGCGCTTCAAGCGCGACCGGGACAGGTTGCTGGAACTGGTGAACTGGCTGGGGGAGGAGTACGGCCCGGTCACCGACGAGGAGCGCGCGGCGGCGATCGAGGATCTGGAAGATCTCGACGCTGAGCACGAGCGCCGCCGCGCCGGGGGAAAGCGCGACGCCGGAGAGACTGCGTGAGCAAGCCGAGCAGTGAGCACGGGCAGGCGCCGCTGCGTATCTTCGTACTCGACTGCGAAGCCTTGTCCCTGGCCGTCCGGGGCGACCGGAAGATGATCGCTTGGCTGGACCTGGCGGCTCGGGGCCAAGCGGAGGTGGTGACGTCTCCGATGACGGTGGTCGAGGCGTTCGACGGCAGGATCACCGAGCAGCGCTGGGACTGGGTGCTGTCCCGGCTCGATGTCGCCGACATCGGGAAAGATCAGGCCCGTCAGGCCCGCCGGCTCCTGGCCGATGCCAAGCTGCACGGCCACAAGTACGCGATCGACGCTGTGCTCGCCGTCATCGCACGACAGCAGAAGGGGCAGGTCACCGTCTTCACCTCGGATGCGGACGACCTGGAGAAGCTGGTCCCGGACTCGATCGTCGTCAAGAAGGTGTGACGTCCGCCGCAAGGTGATCGTGCTTGTCACCGGAAATTTCGCCGTTATTGGCCCATTATCGGATTTCGGTCCTTACCATAATGCCCGCGGTGATCACCGGTGAAAGTCTCCGGTGCGGACACCGCCGGGAGTCTCACGTGCGAAAGATCGCAGCCACCACCCTCGCCCTCCTCATCCCCCTGGCCGGAGCCGGCCCGGCTCGGGCCGAAGCCGAAGCCGCGCCCGACCGGTCCCAGGTGGTCATCATCGGCCACCGCGGCGCGGCGGGTCACCGCCCCGAGCACACGCAGGGCGGTTACGAGCTGGCCGTGGCCATGGGCGCCGACTGGATCGAGCCCGACCTGGTGCCGACCAAGGACCACGTGCTGGTCGTCCGGCACGAGAACGAGATCTCCGGCACCACCGACGTGTCGCTGCGTCCCGAGTTCGCCGCGCGCAAGACCACCAAGGTCGTCGACGGGCGCAACGTGACCGGGTGGTTCACCGAGGACTTCACGCTGGCCGAGCTGAAGACGCTGCGCGCGGTCGAGCGACTGCCCGCGATCCGCCAGCGCAACACCGTGTACAACGGCTACTACCAGGTGCTCACCTTCCAGGAGGTGCTCGACCTGGCCAAGCGGCTCTCGCACCAGTACGGCAAGCAGGTCGGCGTCTTTCCCGAGACCAAGCACCCGACCTACTTCAGGTCGATCGGGCTGCCGCTGGAGGAGCCGCTGATCGAGACCGTCAAGCGCAACGGGCTCAACCGGCCGAACAGTCCGGTCGTGGTGCAGTCGTTCGAGCCGTCCAGCCTGAAGCGGGTGGCCAAGGACCTGCGCGTGCCCCTGTGGCAGGCCCTGGGCACCACCGGCCAGCCGTACGATCTGACCGCGGCCGGAGACCCGACGACCTACGCGGACATGATGAAGCCCGAAGGGCTGGCGAAGATCGCGCAGTACGCGCAGTGGATCGGGCCGGACAAGTCATCGGTGATCCCGATCAACCCGGACGGCAGCTCGGGCACCCCGACGACGCTGGTCTCCGACGCGCACAAGGCGAGACTGAAGATCGGCGTGTACACCTTCCGCAGCGAGAACCAGTATCTGCCCCTGCAGCTGCGCCGCGGTCAGGTCCCGACCGACCACGGTGACGCGCTGGCGGAGTATCGCGCGCACCTGGACCAGGGCGTGGACGCCTTCGTCGCCGACTATCCCGACACCGCCGCTCTGGCGAAGGCCGAGCGGGGTCAGCCGCACAAGCAGGTGCAGCCGAAGCAGTTCGACAACGGCCTGCCGGAAGAGGGTCAGGAGTAGCTGGGCAAGGAGTCTTCCTCGGCGCGGCCGGGAACGGTGGCGCCGAGGAGGGCCAGGCAGTTCGTCCACAGGGCGTCGAGGTGCTGGGTGTTGTTGTAGAGCTTGGCGAAGAGCACCTGGCCTTCGAGCTGGGCGACGACGGATCGCGCGGCCTCGTGGGTGTCGGCGACGGTGGCCTCTCCGCGCTCCCGGGCTTCGGTGATGACCTTTTCCACCATGCCGACCTGCGCCTCGAAGATCTGCTGCAGGCGTTCGCGTAGGGCTTCCGTCTGGTTGCTCATCTCCAGGGTCAGGTTCCCGAAAAGACAGCCCGAGACGGTGCCGCAGCTCTGCTGCCCGGCGCGCTGGTCGGCTTCGGTGGCCTCGAACAGCTGCCGGAGCCGCTGGAGGGGCGGGTCATCGCTGCGCAGGATGCGGTTCCAGCCGCTGCGCTCCTCGGCCCAATGCTCGTCGATGACGGCCAGGGCGAGCTCCTCCTTGGAGTCGAAGAAGTAGTAGAAGCTACCCTTCGGCACGCCTGCCGCCTTGCAGATCTCGGCCACCCCTAGTGCCGAGTAGCCACGCAGCTCGATGAGTGTCTGCGCCGCGCTGAGGATCCTCTCCTTGGCATCACTGGTTCGTCCCATGTTGCCAGTGTACGACCGGTCGTCTACTTTTACTAGACCGGTCGACTACTCATCACGAAGGAAGCTACCATGACCGATCCGATGCGCGAGATCCTGAACCGCTGGAAGGCCGCTTTCGACGGCCGCCAGGTGGACGCGATGGCCGACCTGTTCACCTCGGACGCCCTCTTCCAGGGCTTCGGGCCCAAGGTCGTCACCGGCCGCGACGCGGTACGCGCCTACTACGACGCGGTGCCGGATGGCCGCACCGCCGAGGTCACCGTCCTGGGCACGTACACCATCGGCGAGGAGATGGCCGGCGGATTCGCGGACGTCACCTTCGGTGGCCCCAAGGGCTGGGAAGTGGCGGTGCACCTTTCGCTGGTCCTTCGGCGTGATCAGGGCACGTGGCGGATTCGCCAGTACCACGTGTCCAAGGTCATCACGGAACATTGACGATTGTCGACCGGTCGTCTATGTTAATAGACGACCGGTCGGCTAGTAATCAGTCCACAAGCACAAAGAAGGTCATCATGAAGGTCGCAGTCATCACCGGTGCGTCGCAGGGCCTCGGTGCCGGGTTCGTCGCCGCCTACCGCAAGCTCGGCTATGGCGTCGTCGCCACCTCGCGCACGATCGCCCCCGTCAACGACGCCGACGTTGTAACCGTCCAGGGTGACATCGCCGACCCGGCCACCGCCGAGCGCGTCATCGCCGCCGCCGTCGAGCGTTTCGGCCGGGTCGACACTCTGATCAACAACGCCGGGATCTTCGTCGCCAAGCCCTTCACCGAGTACACCGCCGACGACTACGCGACCGTGACCGGCATCAACCTGACCGGGTTCTTCCGCATCACCCAGCTGGCCATTCCGCACATGCTGGCTCAGGGCGGCGGCCACATCGTCAACATCACCACCAGCCTGGTCGACAACGCCGACTCCAGGGTCCCCGCCGCGCTGGCCTCGCTGACGAAGGGTGGCCTGCAGTCCGTCACCAAGGGCCTCGCCATCGAGTACGCGACCCGCGGCGTCCGCGTCAACGCCGTCGCGCCGGGCACGATCAAGACCCCGATGCACCCCGAGGAGTCCCACCAGGTCCTCGCCGGCCTGCACCCGGTCGGGCGGATGGGCGAGGTGAGCGACATCGTCGACGCGGTGGTCTACCTCGAGAACGCCCCGTTCGTCACCGGCGAGATCCTGCACGTCGACGGTGGCATGAGCGCCGGCCACTGACCGCGTGACCGCACTTCCGCGGGGTCTGTGACGGGTGCTCGCGGTCGTGCTGGTTGCCGGCGCATTTACACCATGGACAACATTTCGTCAGGCGGTTAGGTTCGCTGCAGATGACAACGATGTCAGTCCCGGTCCCTCCAGCAAGGAGCAGCGATCGCTGATGGTGTCACGACGTACTTTCCTCTGGGCGAACGGCGTGGTCCTCGCGGCCGGCGGTCTCGGGATCACGCTTCCCGAGCCTGCCGCCGCCACAACCCGTACTGCTCTCCTACCGAACTTCGGCCGTCCCACCCGGCTCGACGTCGCCGACGTCAGCGCGCTCCACGGAAACGACCAGCTGCTGCTGACCACCCTCCAGGGAATCGTCAACCGGCGGCAGCCCCGCCTCTACTTCAACTACGACAGCGCCGGCTACGACCTCCGCTGGCTGTCCAGCACCGGCGCTGCCGTGACGCGCCACGACCGGCCGCTCGACCTCGTGGCCCGCTACAAGAACGAGGTACGCGGCGCGATCGTGCACGATCCCGCGGTGCCCGACTCCGTGAACGTCGCCACCACGCTGGCCGGGCTGGAGAACGCCGTCGCCGCCACCGCCGAGCAGGCCGGCCGGTACGGCCTCAGAATCATCACCGACCTGCGCGGCCGCTTCAAAGCCGACGACGTTCTGGGGACGTATCGGTGGCAGCTCGACAACCTCTTCCCCCGCTGCACGCACGCGCTGCTCACCGGACTCCCGCCGACCAGGACGGCGCGGGTGGACGGCGTTCAGTGGCGGGAGGTCGCCCATGAGAGCGAGCGCATCCGTGACGCCTCCAACCGGGCCGTACGCAGCTTCGACCTGAGCCAGGAGCTCTCCGGCCAGGACGGCGTGTACCTGCGTTTCCAGGATTCCCTCGGCGACGACGGCTGGGGCGCCTCGGTCGGCTCGGTGAAGGTGAAGGCCGACGGCAAGGAGATCGTGTCCTTCATCCCGGGCACGGACGCCGAGGCCCCCTATCTGTTCGACGGCCTCAACTCCTCCATCGGCGGGGACGCCAACCGTTTCTCCGACGGTGGCGGCTATTTCATCTACCGATTCACCGCGCCGGCCGGCACCCAGCAGCTCCTGGTCGAGGTCGACCTGTGGAACCAATACCTGGTCACCGCCGCCACCACCGCGCCCACGCGCGTGGAGCCCTTCCCGTATTTCCGCGACTACGCGGCGGCGATGCGCGCGATGGTGTTCTGGCTGCCGCCCTCGGGCGCGACGGGGACGTTACTCGACGAGATCTTCAGCAAGGTGAAGCCCACCACCCCTTATACGGGCTGGTTCTCCAACGACGTGGCGGGCGAATGGGGCGGCGTGGACCGCGCCTCGCAGCACGCCGTGGAAGTGGTGCCCGCCGACTATTACATGAACGCCACCGTGCACGCGGGCGTCCCCGCGAAGGTCTCCAACCGCGTACGCCCGAGACCGGCGGCCACCCTGCGCAACCGCGTCTACCTCACCCTCACTTTCGGCGAGGGCGACAACATCCAGTACTGCCAGCGCAGAATGCGCGAACTCTGGGACGACCCGAAACGCGGCGGCGTGCCGGTGAACTGGACCGTCAGCCCCCTGCTGGCCGACATCGGCCCCGCACTCCTGGCGCACTACCAGCGCACGGCCACCGCCAACGACCTGCTGATCTCCGGCCCCTCCGGCGCGGGCTACACCTATCCGGGCTCGTGGCCCGCGAAGGACGTGGACGCCTACACCGAACTCAGCGGACGCTTCCTGCGTGAGACCGGCATGGACCTGGTCTACGCCTACAACTACCGCAACCCGGAGAACACCGGCTGGGTGGCGTTCGACGAGCGCATCGTCGGCTCGTACCGAAAGAACACCCCGTTACGCGGCATCATCCAGTCGTGGGAAAGCGGCGACCTGCTGACCCGCCCGGCCGGCATTCCGCTGATCGGCAATTTCTCCCCGCAGGGAAAAGCCCAGGAGTATCGCGACACACTGCTGAAGCACATCGAGGGCTGGGACGGGAAGTCACCACTGTTCATCGCCGGCGCGATCAACGCGTGGAACTGGACGCCGTCCGACGTCGCCGAGCTCGGCGCCCTGCTCACCGACCCCTTTGAGATCGTCCGCGGCGACACCTTCTTCAAACTGCTGAACGACGCGGCACTTTAACGTTTGGCCCCCAACGCCTTGACGGCGTACGCGGCCGTGCGGTCCACGGCGCCGTATCCGGCCTGCGGACCCCAGTAGTCCACGGAAACCAAGAGGTTCGTCAGGCAGAACACCGTCCCGGAACGGTGGAACCCCGGGCGTATATCAGGAGCGCTGCGCGCGTAGGAGAACGTACGGTACCCGGCCGTTCGAGAGGACCGGAACTTGGTCTTCGGAAAGTTCAGCTTCTCGTCCTTCATCGGGGTCACCGCGCCGTCGAAGTTCGCCTTGCAGTTCTTGACCGTGGGGACGCGATACGTGGTGAGCGTGATCATCGCGCTGTCGGGGCTCGACCATTGGCAGCGCGCGGTGGAGCGGAGCGTGAGCTTCGCCGAACCGCTGAGTACCGTGCCTGCCTGCGTGTTGCTCAGCAGCTTGCAGGTCTTGGGCTGGGTGCGGAACAGTTTCACGGCCGCGGGCGAAGGGGCGGAGGAGGTGGAGCCGGTCGATGGCAGCGTCTTCAAGCCGGGATGCTGGGGCACGCCACGCATGTTCAGCCAGATCATCAGCCCCGCCACGACGCAGAGCGCCGCGGCGGCGGCCGCGCCGCCCATCAGGGCGATCCGGCGCCTCTTCACGGGGCGCGGCCGGCCACGCGGGACCGTCGGCACGGACTCGGGCACGTCGCCCCGCGCGACGTCCCGCAGCCAGACGGCCGCCTGCTCGGGAGTGCAGCGCTGGGCCGGATCCTTCTCCAGCAGCGCGGCCAGGACGGGCGCGAGCGGCCCCGCCAGGCGGGCGGGCGCGGGCTCATGAAGCAGTACGGCCGCCATCACCGCGGCCGAGTTCATGCCGGAGAAGGCCGAACTGCCCTCCACCACCGTGTACAGGGTGGCGCCGAGCGACCACAGGTCGGCCGCCGGGCCGTCGGCCTCGCCGCGCAGCCGCTCGGGAGCGATGTAGCCCGGCGAGCCGTTGAGCAGGCCGGTCTGAGTCAGGGCCACGTCCCCGGCGAGGGTGGCGATCCCGAAGTCGGTGAGCAGAACGCGCCCGTCCTGGGTGATCAGCACGTTGCCGGGCTTGACGTCACGATGCAGCACACCCATGGAGTGCGCGGCCGTCAGGGCGTCGAGCACGTGCTGCCCCACCCATGCCGTCCGGCTGGGGGAGGTCGGCCCGTCCTGGCGGACGATCTGGTCGAGCGAGCGGCCGTTGATCAGCTCCATCACGATCCATGGCCGGCCGCCGTCCATGACGACGTCGAGGACGGTGACGATCGACGGATGGGAGCGCAGCCGCGCCGCGGCCCGGGCCTCACGCAGGGTGCGCTCGGTCAGCTCCGCGCGGGCGGCCTGATCGAGCTCCGGCGGCAGGCGTACCTCCTTGACGGCGACTTCTTGCCGCAGCAGCTCGTCGACGGCCCGCCAGACAGTGCCCATACCGCCCTGGCCCAGAGGCGACAGCAGGCGGTAGCGGTTCGCGATGACGGTCACGTCGGGTCGGGGGCGGCGATCGGCGCCGTCCGCTCGTGAGCTAATCGGGTCTCCATCTTCATCTGCTCCTCCTCAGCTGAAGATCGGCATTCTACGGGTTCGTCCGCTTGGCCGCCGTCGTGGATGGACAGGAGGATCACCGGGCATGGCGGCAGCGCCCCTTCCGGAGAACCCGCGGATTAAAAGTCGACACAATTGATGCCGGGCAACGCCCGCGCATAGTTAATTTTGTGGTGCGAGGCGATAATGTCCCTTTTAAAGGTCCACCCCGAATCCTCGTCAATCGGGCAATCGGCCCGATCTATCTCAGGGCCCGCCCGGCTAGGCGCAGCGGCTGCGCGACAACTGATGCTCAAGTGAATTGCCGTGGAATCGTCAGTCGGACGAAAAGGCACCACGCTTGGTGATTGGTCTGGTACGGGAAGTCCGCGACTCGCCCACCTTGGAACTGATCCAGGCGTCAAGCAGACTGTCAAGCCCTGGTGTCATCGCCGATTCTTATAGATACTTGCCGGAGGAATTCCGCTTGTGGCGCTAAATGCCTGGGAGTGAAAGGTATGCCGCGCTGGGTGACGGAGGTTCGGCCAGTTTGGGGTTGTTGACCCGGTCAGGGTCGTCTTTCGGGGATGGCTGATCATGATGATGCCAAAGGCGGCGAGAGCGCGGTGCCGGTAAACGTTTCAAGCGCCGCGAGTGCTTCCATGACCACTCGTGAGTGTCCGGCGGGGTTAGCGGGGCGCGGGCGCGAGCTGGTCCTGTTCGACGAAATCCTCGACGAGGCGAGCCCGGCCATACGCGCGGTCCAGATCAGCGGCGACCCTTTCGTGGGCAAGACCAGTCTGTTGCACGAGCTGATCCGCAAGGCGCGCGAGCGCCGTTTCACCGTGGTGGAGGGTAAGGCCAAAGGCGGCCCGCTGGCCCTGCTCACCGACGCGTTCGATCCGGTGCTGGCGGATCTCTCTCCAAACGGGTTCAGCGTGGAGGAGGTGGCCCAGCTGGCGCGGATCTCGCCGGCTCTGGGCGAGCCGGCGCGCTCGGAGGACATGTACGGCCTGTGTCACGCGATGCGGATCCTCCTGGACCGGCTGGCCGGATCGGTGGGGCTGCTGCTCGCGCTCGACGACGTGCACCGGGCCGACACCCAGTCGCTGGCCATGATCGACTACCTGTTGCGGCACCCGCCCGACACGCGGGTGATCTTCGCCCTCGCCTACCGGACCTCCACCGGGGGCACCCGCATCACCTCGATGCTGCGGCAGGCCGGGCACCGCCATCTTGTGCCGATCGAGGTCAAACCGCTCAGCGACACCGACGTGGAACGGATCCTGCCGTCCGGGCTCGACCCCATCCACCGGCACCTGGTCTCGCGCGACGCCCTCGGCAATCCCGGGCTGCTCCAGTCGATGGTGCAGGGCGGCGTGGAGCAGGCATATCCCGACGTACGGTTCTACGCGGCGGACGACCTGGTCAGAGGGACACCGCCCGCCATACCCGACCCGTCCATCTTCGACTTCAGCGCGCTGTCGGCACTCGCCTGGCGGGTGGCGTGCGCCGCGGCGATCAACGGCGACCTCTTCGAGCCCTCCGTCGTGGCCGCGATCGGGAACATGGGGGAGGATGACGTCCTCGCCGGCATCGACGAGCTCCAAAGAGAGGGCATCGTCAGTACGGCCGGCCTCACCGGAAGGCTCCGCTTCCACCATCCCATCACCCGCGCGCTCATCTATCACGCGGCGGATGGCGGCTGGTCGTACGGTGTCAAACGGCGCACCCTCGACATGCCGGCCGGGCACCGGCCCTCGCCGGTCACCATCGCCTCCTGCATCGAGCAGACGACGGCGCAGCCGGCCGAACGGCACGAGGCGCTGGTCGAGGCGGCCAGGGCCACCCTGTTCACCTCGCCGGCCAGCTCGGCGCGGTGGATGCGCAACGCGCTGAGCCGGTGCGCGGACACCGAGTGCCGCCTGCTGCTCGGCAAGGCCCTGACCATAATGGGGCGACTGGACGAGAGCCGAGTGGTGCTGACCGCGGCCTGGCCGCACCTGGACGAGCTGACCCCGGAGGCGCGGGCCGACGCCGTGGAGTGGTGCATGCGTACGCACCGGCTGCTCGGCAGGCACGCCTTCGCCATGGACCTGGCGGGGGAGGCGTTCAGCAAGCAGGTTCGCGAGGTCGGCGTGCTGCTGGAGAGCGCCGCCACGCTCGTGGACTCGAGCCAGGCCGCCGAGGTGGATTCCGAGACGATGCTGCACCCGGCGCTCACTCATCCCGACCCGCTCGTCCAGTGCGCGGCGCTGAGCATCCTGGCCGACGCGAGCCTGCGTACGCACTGCGAGGGCGCGGCGGCACTGTACGCGACCGAGGCCGGGGTGCTCGTCGACGCGTTCACCGACGAGCAACTCGCCGCCAAGACGGAGCTGCTGCACCGGCTCGGCACGACAGAGATGCGCCTGGGTTGGGAGCAATCGGCCCTGGCCCACCTGGAGCGCGGATTCCAGCTGGCCTCCAGCCGGGGGCAGCTGTTCCTGTTCGAGCAGTTCGCCAGGGGGCTTGAGCGGGCGCATCGGAGCCAGGGCGCGGACGGCCTCGCCGACCGGTTCAGCCGCCTCGGCGCCCAGCTCGCCGGTGACAACGGATTCACCCATGGCCACGATCGCGGGATGGCGGTGGAGATCGAACTGGACGCCGCGATGGAGACCGTCAGAGCGAAGATCGCCGCCGACACCCCGGTCACGGACGACAAGCTGAGCATGTTGAGTTCGCGCGAGGCCGAGGTCGCCGTGCTGGTCAGCACCGGCTGCACCAACCAGCAGATAGCCCGCCGGCTCCGGCTGAGCCACAAGACCGTCGAGACCTACCTCAGCCGAATCTTCAAGAAGCTGGAAATCTACTCCCGCGCTCAGATCGCGCACATCGTCGGCCAGGAAGGCGCCCGGTAGCTCACGTCTCGAGCCGGGTCCAGATGCAGGCGGACGAGGCCAGTGGCGCTCTCGCCGGTCGGCCGTACAGCGCGGTCGTCGTGATCATGGTCCGCGGTCTGCGCTCCACGAGCCGTCCGACCACGGTGAGGCGGTCGCCGGGCTCGGGAAGCCGGCGGATCCGCGCCGTCATCCACGTCAGCACAGCAGGCTGCTTCACCGGATCGCCGGTCCACCCGCCCGGGCAGTCCAGCACGCTCCAGACGATCTCCTCGGGAACCGTCCCGGCCGGGGTCCAGGTGCAGGCCACGGTGTCGGCTTGCCCGGTGACCCGCCCCGGGGTCAGCATCAGCCCCTCGTCCTCGCGCGTCACTCCGCAGACGAAGCAGCTCGGGAAGGGGTGAGCGGCGTGCCCCGGGTAACGTCCTTCGGCCGCCGCCACAGCCGCCGAAGGAGGCTGCGCGGGCGGCGCGATGCGCATCGAGGTGGGCGACGCGCTCGCGATCAGCTCCTCGCCGTCCCACAGCGACACGCGGCGCGGTGCGACCCGTACATCGAGGTCCCGCTCCAACGGCGGCGGCAGGTGCAGGCTGACCGCGACTCTCTCTCCCAGGTACGGCATGGCACGCGCGGCGAGGACGCCGCAGGCGTACCCTCCATGGGCCGTCGTGGGGGGACCGTTGAACCGGCGTGGGATCGAAAGGTTGATGGTCGCACCTCCACCAGGGATGCTGACGGCTCCCGCCGCCGGCCCGAAGTCGGGACCATCCCTGACAGGGCATGCGACAGGCTCGGGAAGCAGGCGTCCAGGACCCGGCACGCACCGGATTCGCCGAGCACATTCCGCGGCCCGGCCCCGTACGTCCGGAGTTCACCGGACTGGTGACGGTCGTCGGCCCGCCTGTCTACTGACACGGTCGCCTGCAGATCGGAGGGCCGAGCGTGTCCGATGAGGCATTTGTGGCGGAGACCTCTCTGGCACAGCGCAGCCTGTGGTTCCTCAACGAACTCGACCCGACGCAGCCGGTCTTCAACATCAGCGGCGTCATGCGGATCCGCGGCCCCCTGGACACGGCGCTCCTGGAACGCGCGCTCAACGTGGTCGTCGACCGGCACGAGATGCTGCGTACCGTCTTCGAGGTGGAGGACGGCGTCCCCGTTCAGGTGATCCTGCCCGGCATGCCCGTGACCGTCCCCGTGCGCGAGGTCGCACCGGAGGACGTCGAGTCGTCCGTCCGCGCCGAGGTGACCCGGCCGTTCGACCTGGCCGCGGGCCCGCTGCTGCGGATGACCGTGCTGCGCGTGGCTCCCGACGAGCACGTCGCGGTGCTGGTGATGCACCACATCGTCACTGACGGCTGGTCCAACGCCATCCTGTTCAGGGAACTGGCCGACAGCTACGCGGCGCTCGCCGCGGGACGGCGGCCGGAGCTCGGCGACCTGCCCGTCCAGTACGCCGACTACGCGCAGTGGGAGCTGGACAACCTCCGCGGGGAGCGGCTGGAAAAGCTCGTCGACTACTGGTCGGACCGACTGGCGGGAGTGGCGCCGCTGCGCCTGGCGGGCGACCGCGAGACGCCCCGAGAGCCGTCCTTCCACGGTGACACCGTCATGTTCGACATCCCGGCCTCGGTGGTCTCCGATCTGGAGCGGCTGGCGAAGGAGCGCGGCGCCACCGTCTTCATGGTGTTGCTGGCGGCCTACCAGGTGCTCCTGCACCGGCACTCGGGGCAGCACGACGTCGCCGTGGCCTGTCCGGTCGCCAACCGCGGACAGACGGGGACCGAGGGCCTGATCGGGCTGTTCGTCAACGCGCTGGTCATGCGCGGCGACCTGTCCGGCGACCCGGCTTTCCTGAAGCTGCTCGACCACGTCAAAGAGGTGTGCGCCGGCGCGATCCGCCATCAGGACCTGCCGTTCGGCAAGCTGGTGGAGCTGTTGAAGCCACAGCGGCACGTGGGTCCCGGCACCCCGCTCGCGCAGGTCATGTTCGTGCTGCAGAACATCCCCAGCGAGCCGTGGCACGCGGGTGAGCTGACCCTGGAGCCGACGTGGGTGCCGACCGGCACCGCCAAGTACGCCTTGGCCCTCAACGTCGAACCGGCGGGATCCGGCTACCTGGGCGTCCTGGAGTACAGCACCGACCTGTTCAGCCGGGCCGGAGCGGAGCGCCTCACCAGGCAGTTCGTGACACTGCTCCGCGGACTGACCGCCGATCCCGAGCAGCCGATCTCCCGGCTCCCCCTGCTGACGGAAGAGGAGCGCGCGGCGGCCGCCCGATCGGGCGTGGTGGCGAAGGGTGAGTTCACGCCCGCGCACGAGCTGGTCGAGGCGCGCGCCGCGGCGGACCCGGACGCTCCAGCGGTGATCCAGGGTGCCGGCCGTGTCTCCTACGGCGAGCTGGTCTCGTGGAGCCGCCAGATAGCCCGTCGCCTGCGGGCCGCCGGGCTGCGGGCCGAGACTCCCGTCGCCGTGTCGCTCGGCCGTTCGGCGGAGTTGGTAGCCGCTTATCTGGGGATTCTGCAGGCGGGTGGCGTCATCGCACCGCTCGCCGCACACGCCTCCACCGAGTTGCTCCAGCGAACCGGGGCCGCTTACGTGATCAGACCGGCGGGACGCGGTGCCCCACGACCGGCGATCACCGTGACGACCGCGGACGGCGCGGAACTCCCACAGCCAGGCCCGGACGTGGCCATCCTGCCGAGCCAGTTGGTGTGCGGGACGGACACCCACGCGGGGCTCGCGGCGCTGTGCCGGACGCCGGAGTGGCAGGCCGGAGAGCGGTGGCTGTGCCTCGCCCCGGTGGAGTCCGCCTGGCGCGACGTCCTGCCGATCCTCGCCGCCGGCGCGACCTTGGTCCTGCCGCAGGGCGAACCCGCCTTCGCGGAGGCTCTGGCGGCCGTCGCGGAAGCCGACGTGACCGGCCTGGCCGTGCCGGCGAGCGTCCTGCCGGACCTGGCGGCCGCCGGGACGGGTGTCGTGCCCGGCTCAGTGCTGCGGATCGTCCTGGACGGCGGCCCGGCGGCCTGGGCGGTGGCCAGGCGCCTGTGGGCGGGCCGGCCGGTGGAGCTCATCCAGCTGTATCGGCCGGAGGGCGGCTGCGCCGTGCACGCCGTCAGAAGACGGTCGCCGTCCGGCGACGAGAACGGAGACACGGCCGGCGTACGAGTGCTCGACCCCTGGCTGGAACCGGTGCCGGAAGGCATGCCGGGAGAGGTGTACCTCGCCGGTCCCGCCCTGGGACGTGGGCGGGAGGACGCGGCGTCGACGGCGGCCTGCTTCGTTCCCGACCCGTTCGCGGAACACCCGGGCGGGCGGCTGCGGCGTACCGGTGACCGTGCCCGGCTCAGGGACGGGCGGTTGGAGCTGCTCGGCCGCTTCGACCGCGTGGTCGACCTGGACGGCTACCCGGTGCCCACCGACGAGATCGAGACCGTGCTGATGGGGCATCGCGACGTCGCCGACTGCGCCGTCGGCGTACGGCCCGGGGAACTCGTCGCCTATGTCGTGCTCACGCCCACCGGCCAGAGCAGCCTCGGCGACCTGCGCAGACACGTTCTGACTCGGCTGCCGGCGCCCATGGTGCCAGGCAGGTGGGCCATGGTCGGCGCCATCGCGCGCGATCCCTCAGGAGACGTCCGCTGGAGCGACCTGCCCGACGTCGGCGAGCTGCAGACCGGCAGCATCGCGCCCAGGACCCCCATCGAGCAGGAGATCGCCACCATCGTGGCCGACCTGCTCGGCCTGCCCGAGGTGGGCATGGACGACAACTTCCTGGAGCTCGGCGGGCACTCGCTGCTCGCCGTACAGCTGGTCTCCCGCGCGCGTGACGCGTTCGGGGCCGACCTGCCGCTGAGGCTGCTCTACGCGCCGGACGCCACGCTCGAGGCCTTCGCCAGGCACCTGTTCGAGGAACTGGCGCGGGCCGAGGAGGTCGATGCCGCGCTATGAGCATCGACTTCGAAGAGCGGGCCAGGCTGGAGGCCAGGCTGCTGAGCCGCGCCTCCGCCCGGCGCCCGGCGCGGATCCCGGCACTCGAACGGACCGGGGGCGTGCAGCGCTTTCCCGCGTCACCGTCGCAGGAGGGCATGTACGCCGAGGTGCTCGCCGAGCCGGAGCTGGCCTCCATCATCCTGGGCGGGATCCGCCTGCGCGGCCACCTGGACGTGGCGGCGCTGGAGCGGGCCCTGACCGCGCTCGTGGCCAGGCACGAGACCCTGCGCACCGTCTTCGAGGCCGGCCAGGCGGGGCTCAGCCAGGTCGTGCTGCCGCCGGGGCCGGGCCGGATCCCCGTCCAGGACGTCGAGCTGGCCGACTTCCCCGCGCTGACCTGGGCGGAGGTCGACACCCCGGTGGATCTGGAGCGGGGGCCGCTGTTCCGGCTGCGGCTGCTGCGGCTGGCCGAGGACGACCACATCGCCATGCTGCTGATCCACCACATCATCGGCGACGCCCGCGCGCTCGAGGTCTTCGTCCGCGACCTGGTGATCGGCTACCTCGCGGCCCGCTCGGGCGGCGAAGCCGGCCTTCCGCCGCTGCCGGTGCAGTACGCCGACTTCGCGACCTGGTACCGGCGACACCTGGCGGGACCCCGCGGCGACCAACTGCTCGGCTACTGGACCGAACGGCTCGCCGGCGCCGAACCGGCCCGGATCCCCACGGACCTGACCCCAACGGAACACTCGATCAGCGGCCACACCGCCTACTTCCCGATCCCGCCCGAACTGCTGGCCAAGGTGACCGAGACGGCCAGGACACACCGGGTCACCCTGTTCATGCTCGGCTGCGCCGCCTTCATGGTGCAGCTGGCCAGGTACTCGGGGCAGCGTGACATCAGCGTGCGGGCGCCGATCAGCTACCGGGACCGGCTGGAGGTGGAAGACCTGATCGCCGACTTCTCCAACGACATCGTCTTCCGCCAGGACCTGTCGGCCGATCCCACCTTCACGCAGCTGCTCGCCCAGGTACGCGAGGCCGCCACCAGCGACTTCGCCCACCATGACCTGCCACCGCATCTGCTGGCCGACGAGCTGGGCGACCCCGGGCTGCTCGCGAGGCTGTTCCACGTGCAGTTCACCACCGAGAGCGAGCCCGACGTCGACCTGCCCACCGGTGACCTCGCGGTCGAGCTGATGCCGCCGCCGTGGCAGTACGCCTTCCGCCCGCTGGCCGTACGGATCAGGACACGCGGCAGGCAGGCCGTGCTGGTGATGACCTACCGCACCGCGTTGTTCTCGCCTGAGCGCATAGCCGACCTCGCGGCCGACTACCTCGATCTGCTGGCGGAGCTGATCGCCGGCCAGGACCTCCCCGTCTTCGACGGTCGCCGGCGGGGGCGGGTGTCGTGATCATCCCGCGCGGGGGCGAACCGCGGCACGTCAGGGTCGCCGTGCTCGACGAGCAGGACAGAGTGCTGCTGGTACGGCACGCGCGCCCCGCCGAGCCGGCCTTCTGGTCCCTGCCCGGCCGGCCGCTGCGGGCCGGCGAGTCCGCGGTCGACGGCTGCCTGCGGCTGCTCGGCGAGCTGGGCCTGACCGCGTCTCCGGCAGGGGCGCCCCTCCGGCGTACCGTGACCTTCGAGCGGTCCGGCGAGCTGGTCAGGCACGAGCAGGACATCGTCCTGTGCCGCTGCGGCGCGGGACGACGGTCGCCGGGCGAGGGCGGCCGCTGGTGGCCGCCGGCCGCACTGCCGTCGGGCGAGGGCGACCGCTGGTGGCCGCTGGCCGCGCTGCCGTCGGCGACCGAGCCCGTCTACCCGCGGGATCTGGCCGACCTGGTACGCGAGTGGATGCCCGGCGTGTCGGGGGTTCCCCGGACTCGCACCCCCTCGGCGGCCTCTGAAGAGTCCCAGGTGTACCGCCACGGATCGGAAAGGCGAGCAGGGGAAATGGACGCGTTGCGACATGCCGCCCATGAGCTCTCCCAGGACGGCAACCACGTCATGGGATCGGCCGGGCTGTCGGAGCTGCTGGGCGCCAGGCCACCGGACTGGCAGCGCTTCGCCCGCCACTGGGAGGAACTCATCCTCGACACCTACATGCGCGATGGCGGCACCTACCGCTACCGGCGCTTCGGTCAGTACGACCTCGACACCGGAACACGCACCCTGACCCGGCTCCCGCACACCAGCTACCGGCAGGAGCTGTCCGTCAACACCCTCAACGGCGGAATCGACCGCAAGTTCGAGCCGCTCACCGACGGCTTCGCGACCGACCCGTTGCTCGAGCCCCTGATCTGGGTCCTGGGCGACGTCGTGAGCGCGGTCGAGGGGATCGATCGCTGGTGCGTCCAGGTGCATCCGTTCCGCATCATCACCAGCGCGGAGCAGGTGGGCAAGCCGGCGCCGCAGGGCCGCCACCGCGATGGCGTCACGTTCGTGACCTCCCTGCTGGTCAACCGCATCAACATCGTCGGCGGCGAGAGCTCGGTCCACACCGACGACGGCGAAGTGCTGCGCGTCGTGACGCTCGAACAGCCAGGTGACCAGCTCGTCCTGGACGATCGCCGCCTCCAGCACTACGTCACGCCGATCGAGCCGCTCGACCCCCAGCGGTTCGCCGCCCGAGACGTCCTCATCGTCGACTTCGTCCCACCCGCCGACGCGACCAAAGGGCAGCCATGACCGAGATCGCGGTACTGACCAACGATCTGCAGTTCGACCTGGTGAACAAGAACAAGGAGCGGCAGGCGGCGGTCGAGGCGGCCGCCCCGGCTTTCATCCGGTTCCTCGACGAGATGCGCGGACGCGGCCACGCGATCTTCCATCTGCAGCTCATCAACCTGGCCGACGATCCCGACGCCGAACGCTACGACGGCGTGCTGCCCGTGCAGAAAGGCACGCCGGGCGCGGAGATCCTGCCGCGGTTCCTGGCCGAGAAGGACCAGGTCGTCGAGAAGAACAAGGACAGCGGCTTCTACGGCACCGACCTGCATGACCGGCTCCAGGCGCTCGGGGTCACCACGGTCGTGATCACCGGCATGCAGACCCAGATCTGCGTGCAGACCACCGCGGCCGACGCCTTCTTCCGCGGCTACAACGTCTGGGTCCCCTCCGACTGCGTCATGTCCGCCCGCGCGGAGGACCGCGATCGCGCCCTGGAGTGGCTGGCCGGCTACTGCGCGACCGTGACCGACGCCGGCGAACTGCTGCGGACCCTGGACCAGCAGGGGCATCTGCCACGCAAGGTCCAGATCACGCCGTGACGCACGGCGCCTGGGTGAAGTCAGCGGCCGAGCCCGACACCGATCAGCGGATCGTCCTCGACCACGGCACCGGTGCCCGGCTGAGCCGCGAGCTGGTCGACCTGATCGTCGAGGTGCTCGGCGACGCCTACGCGGGAGAGCTGGAGGACAGCGCCGAGCTGGCGGTCGAGGGCGCCCGGCTGGCGGTCACCACGGACTCTTTCGTGGTGGACCCGCCCTTTTTCGGCAACGGCGACATCGGGAAGATCGCGGTCTGCGGGACGGTCAACGATCTGGCGGTCATCGGGGCGGCTCCGCGCTACCTGACGCTCGCCATGATCATCGAGTCGGGCCTGCCGTTCGGCAAGCTGATCCGCGTGCTGGAGTCGGTCCGCGAGACCGCGCGTGAGGCCGGAGTACGCGTGGTGGCCGGCGACACCAAGGTGGTCAGGACCGGCGAAGCCGACCAGATCTACCTGAACACCACAGGCGTCGGCTTCCTGCACCGCCCCTCGATGCGCATGACCGATGTACGGCCCGGCGATCGGGTGTTGCTGAGCGGCCACATCGCCGACCACACCGTCCACCTGCTGTCCATCAGGGAGGGACTCGGCTTCGAAGAGCGGGTGCCCAGCGACTGCGCGCCGCTGAACGGTCTCGTCGAGGCCGTGCTGGACGCGGTCCCCGCCGGGGACGTCCGCTCGATCAGGGACGTGACGCGTGGCGGGCTGTCGGCGGTGCTGCACGAGTACGCGCTCCGGCTGGCGGCGCGCATCCGGATCGAGGAGACGGCGCTGCCCGTGCGCTTCGAGACCAGGATGGCGACCGAGATGCTCGGCATCGACCCGGTCAACTGCGCCAACGAGGGCTGTCTGTGCCTGTTCGTCGCCCCGCGCAGCGCCGACGCCGTGCTGGAGATCCTCCGCTCGCACAAGTACGGCACGGCCGCGGCGCAGATCGGCGAGGTGGCCGAGCCGCGGGGAGCGCGGGTGGAGATCGTCAGGCCCGACGGCCGGGTCGCCGAGCTGGAGGATCTCCAGGGCGCCGAGCTGCCGAGGTTGTGCTAGATGACCGCGCAGTTGTCCTCCACGGCCACCACGCTCAGGCGATGGCGGATCCGGGTCAACGGGGTCGTCCAAGGCGTCGGGTACCGGCCCTTCGTCTACAACCTGGCCCGGTCGGAAGGGCTGTCGGGCTGGGCGCTCAACGATCCACGCGGCGTGCTCGTCGAGGCGGAGGGAGAGGAGCAGGCCCTGGCGCGCTTCGCCACCGCGCTGCGCGAGCAGGCCCCCGTCCTGGCGCGGGTCGTCCAGGTGTCGGTCGAGCACCTTACGCCCACGGGCGAGCAGGACGGCGGCTTCGAGATCCGGCACAGCAACGGAGAGGGCAGGGCCGCGACGATCGTCCCCGCCGACGCCCACGTCTGCGACGAGTGCCTGCGCGAGCTGTTCGACCCGGCCGACCGCCGCCACCGCTACCCGTTCATCAACTGCACCAACTGCGGCCCGCGCTACTCGCTGATCCGCTCCCTGCCCTATGACCGGGAGCGGACCACGATGGCAGCCTTCGCCATGTGCGCCGACTGCCGCGGCGAATACGAGGATCCCGCCGACCGCCGCTACCACGCGCAGCCGATCGCCTGTCCCGCCTGCGGGCCGGCTCTGACCCTCTCGGGACCCGATGGCGAGGCCGGATCCGGCGAGGAGGCGTTGCGCCTGGCCGCGATGGCTCTGGCGGCCGGCCGGATCGTCGCCATCAAGAGTGTCGGCGGCTTCCATCTGGCCGCCGACGCCCGCGACGCCGACGCGGTCCGGCGGTTGCGCGCGCGCAAGAAGCGCGACGCCAAGCCGTTCGCGATCATGGTGCGGGACCTGGCGGCGGTGGCGGGGATCGCGGAGGTCACCGCGGACGAGGCCGAGCTGATGACCTCGCCTGCCCGCCCGATCGTCCTGGTCAGAAAGCTGCCGGGCGCCCTGCCGGAGGAGCTGGCCCCCAGCAACCCCAACCTCGGGGTGATGCTGCCGTCGGCGCCGCTGCACTGGCTGGTGCTCGACGAGTCCGGCCTCGACGTCATGGTGATGACCAGCGGGAACGTCTCGGGCCTGCCGATCGCCTATCGCGATCGTGACGCGCTCGACCAGCTCTTCGAGGTCGCCGACCTCATCCTGCACCACGACAGGGAGATCGAGACCCGGGTGGACGACTCGGTGGTGCGCTGCTCCACCCATCCGGACCTCGACCGGTCCGTGATCACGTTCATCCGCAGGTCACGCGGCTACGCGCCGTATCCGGTGCACCTGAGCGCCCCGGCGGCGGCCATCATGGCCTACGGCGCCGAGCTGAAGACCACCGTCGCCGTCGCCGACGGCGCCAGGGTCTATCTCAGCCAGCACATCGGCGATCTGAAGAACGAGCAGACCTTCGCCTCCCACGGCCGAACGGCGGAGCACCTGGCCCGGTTGCACCAGGTGACCCCCGCGTACGCGGCCTGCGACCTGCACCCGGGTTTCCGCTCGACGCGCAGGGCGCTCGAGCTGTTCGGTTCCAGGGCGTTGCGCGTGCAGCACCACCACGCCCACATGGCCGCGTGCATGGCCGAGAACGGACTCGACGGCCCCACACTCGGGGTGATCTTCGACGGCGCCGGTTACGGCCCCGATGGCACCATCTGGGGCGGGGAGTTCCTGCTCGGCGACTACGCGGCCGTTCAGCGGGTCGCCCATCTGCGGCGCCTTCCCCTGCTCGGCGGGGACAAGGCCGTGCTGGAACCGATCAGGACGGGGTTCGCGCTCGCCATGGCCGCGTTCGGGCGGCCGGAGGCGGCCGTCGAGGCGTTCCCCGTCCTCCGGCAGCTCGACGAACGGCAGCGCCACGTCTTCGCCACGATGGCCGAGCGGGGACTCAACTCGCCGCCGACCTCCAGCATGGGCCGGCTGTTCGACGGGGTCGCCGCGCTGGCCGGCGTGTGCTCGCGCGCCGAGTTCGAGGCCCAGGGCCCCATCGGGCTCGAAGGGCTCCTGGGCCGCGACCTCACCGTCGGCTCGCCGTACCCCTTCGAGCGCACGGAGCACGAAGGGGTGGGCGAGCTGGACTTCCGGCCGGCCGTACGAGGGCTCGCGGACGACCTGGCGGCCGGCGCGGCCCTGGCGGACCTGAGCAGGCGCTTCCACTCGGGGGTCGTGGCCGCCGTCGTCGAGGAGTGCACGGTGATCAGGCAGGCGTACGGCGTCGACCAGGTCGTGCTGTCCGGCGGGGTCTTCCTCAACGAGTTCATGCTGATCAACTGCCTGGTGGCGTTGCGCAGGGCGGGGTTCCGGGCCTGGTGCCATCGGCTGGTCCCGACCAACGACGGGGGCATCGCCCTCGGCCAGGTGATGGTGGCCAACGCCCGTCTGACCAGAGAGGTGGCCGAATGAGCGAACCGTCGATCGCCGACGTGTTGCGCCTGTTGCGGGACAACGAGCAGGAGGCGGGCCGCACCTTCAGCATGGTCCCCTCGGAGAACGCCATGTCCGGCCTGGCCAAGCTGCCGATGATGCTCGACGCCTACCACCGCTACTTCTTCAACGAGACGGAGGACCCGCAGAGCTGGCGCTTCCGCGGCGGCCAGCGCCTGGCCAAGCTGGAGACCCAGCTCGCGGGTCCGCTGCTGCGGCAGATGACCGGGGCCGCCCACGCCACCCTGCGACCGCTCAGCGGCCTTTCCGCCATGACCCTGGTGCTGGCCGCGCTAGGTGGGCCGCACGGCTCCACCGTCCTCACGATCGCGCCGGAGAACGGCGGTCACTACGCCACTCCCAGCATCGCGGCCCGCCTGGGGCTGAACGTGCGCTTCCTGCGCGGACCCGACCCGCATGAGCTGGACTACGAGCAGGTCGCGGCGCTGGTGGCGGAGGCCGCCCCGACGCTGGTCTACGTGGACCAGTCGCACTGCCTGTTCCCGATCGACGTCGCCGCGCTGGTCGCCGCCGTCAGATCCACCGGCCGTCCCACGCTGGTGCACGTGGACGTCAGCCACTGGCTGGGGCTGGTGCTCGGCGGAGTCTTCCCCAACCCGCTGCGCTGCGGCGCCGACAGCTTCGGCGGATCCACCCACAAGACCTTCCCGGGCCCGCAGAAGGCGGTCTTCACCACCAACAGGCAGGATCTGGCCGACCGCGTGCTGGAAGCCCAGGACTACCTCATCAGCAGCCACCACTTCGCCGCCACCATCAGCCTCGGGCTGGCGCTGAAGGAGTTCCGCGACTTCGGCGGCGACCGCTACGCCCGCGCGGTGGTCGACAACACCCACCGCTTCGGGGCGCGCGCCGCCGAGCTGGGACTCACGCTGGCGGCGGCCGATCGCGGCTACTCCGCCGGACACCAGCTGTGGATCGACATCGAGGCCGACGGCGTGCCCGCCATGGACGCCGGCGCCCGGCTGTACGAGGCGGGCCTGCGCGTCAACGCCATCCCCGACCTGCCCGGCTTCCAGGGATGGGCGCTCCGCGTCGGGCTGAACGAACCGACCTGGCGCGGCCTGGCCGGGCAGGAGATCGACGAGCTCGCCGAGATCTTCGTGCTCGCCGTACACGACAGAGCGAGCGCGGAGTCGCTGCGCGCCCGCGTCGCCAAACTGCGGCGCGGCTGCCGGGACCGGACCGGGTACGGCACGCCGGTCGAGCCGGGATCGCCGCTCTTCCGCCAGGCGCTGGCCCTGTGCGCGGCCGGCCTGCTCGACCTGCCCGATGGTGAGGCGGCGGCGCTCGACCTGTCGGAGCGGCTCGCGGCGGAGCTGGTATGAGCCGTCGGCCGGTGATCGGCATCGCCTCCTACCTGGAGCGCGCCCAGTGGAACATCTGGGACACGACCGCGGCGCTGGTGCCGCACTCCTACGTCCAGGGCATCCAGCGCGGCGGCGGCTGCGCCGTGATCCTGCCGCCTGACGGGGCGGACGCCGGCGTGCTCGACCGCCTGGACGGGCTGGTCCTGCCCGCGGGCGCCGACCTCGACCCCGCGCTGTACGGGGCCGAGGCGCACCCGTGCGGCGAGCCGCCGCACGCCGAGCGCGACGTCGCCGAGCTGGCCCTGCTGAGGGCCGCGCTGGCCGTGGACCTGCCGGTCCTGGGCGTGTGCAGGGGCATCCAGCTCCTGGCCGTCGCCTACGGCGGCAACCTGCACCAGCACCTGCCCGACCTGCTCGGACACACGCGGCACTGCCCTCGGACCGGGACGATGGGCAGTCATGAGGTGAAGTTCGCCGAGGGCAGCGCGCTCGCCGGGCTCCTCGGCGCGGCCGCGGTGGTGAACTCCCATCACCACCAGGCCGTCGCCGACCCCGGCGGCCTGACGGTGACCGGCTTCAGCGACGACGGCGTCGCCGAGGCCGTCGAGGACCCGGGCAAGCCGTTCGTCGTGGGCGTCCAATGGCATCCCGAACTGCTCGGCGACGACCGGCTCTTCGCCGCGCTGGTCCGAGCCGCGGCCACCTACCGTGCCAAGCTCAGCGAGGTGTGACATGCGAATCGCGGCGGTCCAGACCCGGTCCGTCTGGCTGGATGCAGGCGCAACGACCGACAAGGCGCTCGGGCTCATGGCCGAGGCCGCCCGGCAGGGCGCCACCTGCGTCGTCTTCCCGGAGACCTTCCTACCCGGCTACCCGTTCTGGCTGTCCATGACGAGCGCCTCGCGCTTCGAGGACACCGCGCAGAAGCAGGCGTACGCCGCCTATCTGGACGCCGCGGTGACCATCCCCGGGCCGGAGATCCACGCCATAGCCGGCGCCGCCAGGGAGCACGGCCTGTTCGCCATGGTCGGTGTGGCGGAGCGCGGCGCCGGTACGGCCAGCGGCTCGATCTACTGCTCCCTGGTGACGATCTCACCGGATGACGGCATCGTGGGAGTCCACCGCAAGCTGGTGCCCACCTACGAGGAACGCCTGGTCTGGGCCCCGGGAGACGGCAACGGACTGCGTACTCACCAGATCGGCGACTTCCGCGTCGGCGGGCTGTGCTGCTACGAGAACTGGATGCCGCTGGCCCGCCACGCCCTCTACGGCGACGGGGAGACGCTCCACGTCTCGGTCTGGCCGGGCTCCGGAGGCAACACCACCGACTGCGCCAGGTTCATCGCCATGGAGGGGCGGGTCTACTCGCTGGCCGCCTCGGGGCTGACCTCGGCCGAGGACGTCCCCAAGGACTTCCCGCTGCGCCAGGCCCTGGAAGCGGCGGGCGGCACCGGCCACGACGGCGGCTCGGCGATCGCCGGGCCGGACGGCGCCTGGCTGGTCCCTCCGCTCGTCGGTGAGGAGAGCGTGATCGTCGCCGACTTGGATCCCGCCGTCGTACGGGGCGCGCGCCAGAACCTGGACCCCACCGGGCACTACTCACGGCCCGATGTCTTCCAGATGACGGTGGACCGCCGACGCGCCGCGGCCGTGCGCTTCATCGACAGCACCGATGTCGACAGCACCGAGGAGAGGTGAGCGGCATGAGCGAGATCGACGGCCTCGACGGCCTCGACGGCCTCGACGCCGAGCTGCTGGCGGCGTACGAGTCGCTGTCGCCCGAGCGGCGCGACCTGCTCACCAGGGAACTGGCCAGGCGCCGTGCCGTCCGGCCGCGCATCCCCCGGCGCCAGGGCGGCTCCCCGCTGCCCGTCTCCTTCGCCCAGGAACGCCTGTGGTTCCTCGACCAGCTCGAACCCGGCTCGGTGGCGTACGTGATGCCCGTCGCGGTACGGCTGCGCGGGCGGCTCGACGTCGATGTTCTGGCCCGCTGCTTCACCGAGATCGTGCGGCGCCACGAAACCCTGCGCACCACCTTTCCCATCGTGGACGGCAAGCCGTACCAGCGGGTCGACGAGCCAGCGCTGGTACGGCTGCCGGTCACCGACCTGCGGGAGCTGCCGGCGGCCGATCGGGAGGCCACCGTCGAGGCGCGCTACCGGTCCGAGGTCGGCCGGCCCTTCGACCTGACGGCCGAGCACGGCCTGCGGCTGGCGCTGCTCCGCCTGGCGGACGAGGAGCACGTGCTGCTGCTCACGATGCACCACATCGTCTCCGACGGATGGTCGATGGGCGTGCTCGTACGCGAGCTCGCCACGCTGTACGAGGCCCTCGCCCAGGGGCGTCCATCGCCGCTGCCGGAGCTGTCCGTCCAGTACGGCGACCACGCGGTCTGGCAGCGCGACCGGATCGAGGAAGCCCTGGCCGCGCAGCTCGGCTTCTGGCGCGAGCGGCTCGACGGGGCGCCGGTGCTCCAGCTGCCGACGGATCGGCCGCGCACGGCGGCTCGCACCTCGGCCGGGGCGGCGGTGCCGCTGCGGCTGGACCCGGAGGTGACGCGCCGCCTGGAGCTGCTGGCCAAGCAGCACGACGCCACCCTCTTCATGGGGCTGCAGGCCGCCTTCGCCGTGCTGATGCTGCGCTGGAGCGGCCAGGAGGACCTGGTGATCGGCTATCCGATCGCCGGCCGGAGCGACCCCGACCTGGAACACCTCATCGGGTTCTTCGCCAACACCCTGCCCCTGCGGCTCGACCTGTCGGGCGACCCCGCGTTCGCCGACGTGCTGGCCCAGGTGAGCCGCGAATGCACGGCCGCCTACGAGCATCAGGACGTGCCGTTCGAGCGGCTGGTCCGCGAGCTGCGCGTGGACCGTACGACGGGGCCCGTCCCGCTCGTCCAGGTCATGCTGGCCCTGCGCAACGTACCGATGCCGGAGATCAGGCTGTCCGGGCTGAGCCTGGAACTGCTGGAGCAGCAGTCCCAGTCGACCAAGTTCGACCTGTGCCTGGACCTGGTGCCCGACGGGCAGGGCGGCATCGAGGGGCGGGCGGAGTACAGCACCGGCCTGTTCGACGCGGCCACCATCGAGCGGATGATGGACTGCTTCGGCCTGCTGCTGTCCGGCCTGGTCGACGATCCGGCACAGCCGATCTCGGCCGCCCCGCTGATCCCCGCGCCGGACGGGCTCGACCTGCTGGAGCGGCTGTGCGGCGGCGACTCCAGGGCCGAGGTCGCGGCGGAGACGATCCACGGCCTGTTCGAGGCGCGCGCCGACGCCGGCCCCGAGACCGTCGCCGTCGTCTGCGGCGACGACCGGCTCACCTACCGGAAACTGGACGAACGCGCCAACCGCCTGGCCCGGCACCTGCGGGAGCGCGGGGCGGGGCCTGAGCAGGTCGTCGGCGTCTGCCTGCCCCGCTCGGCCGACATGGTCGTGGCACTGCTCGGCCTGCTCAAGGCGGGCGCCGCCTACGTCCCGCTCGACCCCGGCTATCCGCCCAAGCGGGTCGCCTACATGGTCGAGGACGCCGGAGTCCGGCTGGTGATCACCACGGGACCCGTCGCGGACTCCGGCATCCTGGCGGACGCCGAGCTCGACGTGGTCTGCCTGGACCGCGAAGCGGAACAGATCGCCGCCCGCCCGGCCGACCGGCCCGCGCAGTGGGCGCGCGGACACCACCTGTGCTACGTGATCTACACCTCCGGATCCACCGGCAGGCCCAAGGGCTCCATGAACGAACACGCCGGCGTCGTCAACAGCGTCTGCGGGATGAACGGTGTCTACCACCTGACGCCCGACGACCGCATGCTCGCCATCTCCTCCCTCAACTACGACATGTCGGTATACGAGATCTTCGGTGCGCTGGCCGCGGGCGCCACCGTCGTCGTGCCCTCCGACATCGAGATCACCGACCCGGTCCAGCTGAGGGACCTGCTCGTACGGCAGCGCGTCACGGCATGGAGCTCCGCCCCCGCCCTCATGGACATGCTGGTCAACTACGCCGCCGAGCGGGACGGCCTGCCCGGCGTACGGCTGCGTACGGTGGGTCTCGGCGGTGACCGGATGCCCCCCGCGCTTCCCGCCAGGCTCCAGCGCCTCGTGCCGGAGGTCCGGCTGCTCAACCTGGCCGGCATGACGGAGGTGTCCTACTGCTCCACCTCCTATCCCGTGCCGCGCGGCGACATCCCGCTGCCCAGCATCCCGTGGGGCCGCCCGCTGCCCGGCCACCGGGTCTACGTCCTGGACCGGCATCTACGCGCCGTCCCCCTCGGCGTGCCCGGCGAGCTGTACATCGGCGGTCTCGGTCCCGGCCGCGGCTACTGGCGACGCCCGGGGCTGACCGCCCAGCGGTTCCTGGCCGATCCGCATGCCGTACGACCCGGCGGACGCATGTACGCCACCGGTGACCGGGCCAGGTTCCTGCCCAACGGCGACCTGGAATTCCTCGGCCGCCTGGACCACCAGCTGAAGGTACGCGGCTTCCGCATCGAGGCGGGCGAGGTGGAGGCCGCCCTGGCCGCGCACCCGGCCGTGGGCGAGCCGGTCGTCGTCACGCGCGAGGAACCCGGGGGAGACCGGCGGCTGGTCGCCTACGTGACGGTCACCGCCGACCCCGCGCCGAGCCAGTCGGAGCTGCGCCAGTTCCTCACCGACCGCCTGCCCGGTCACATGGTGCCCAGCCAGTTCGTCGTCCTGGACCGGCTGCCCCGGCTGCCCAGCGGCAAGCTGAACCGCGGCGCGCTGCCTGATCCAGGAGGCCGGCTGAACCCCTCGACCGACTACGAACCGCCGGAAGGGGAGCTGGAAGAGGTGCTGGCGGACGTGCTGGCGGACGTGCTGGAGGTGGACCGGGTCGGCGTCCTGGACGACTTCTTCGACCTGGGCGGCCATTCGCTGCTGGCCACCCAGGCGGTCTCACGCATCAGAGAGCTGTTCCGCGTCGACCTGCCGATCCCTGTCTTCCTCATCGCCGGCACCGTCCGTGACCTGGCCGCCGAGCTGCGCGAGCTCGGCATGATGGGCGGCGTCGACGTCGACGCGGTCGCCGACCTGGTGGTGGGGCTGGCGGAGGAGACCGTGACGGGCCATGATCAGCGCGGCTGAAGCGGCTGCCCGTCCATGAACACGCGCAACGCGCCCGACGGGCAGGCCCTGGCCGCCGCGTTCAGCCGCTCCCCGGGAAGTTCCGTGACGCCCGTGGTCGGCTCGGCCAGCTCGTCGTCGTCGAAACGGAACGCATCAGGTTCGTCGAGGACGCACCTTCCCGAGCTCATGCAGAGGTTCTTGTCGATGCGGACGGTGTATCCCATGATCCCTGCCCAGACGATTCGGACGACGATGCGACGCTATCCCAGCCACGGCCGGTCGCCAGGGCCATGCCGGTCAGGGGTTCTCCCGACTACCCGAGGGTGGGAGCGTGTCGAAAGGTGGCTGCTATGCGCCTGACGCTGGTCCAGCCCCCGAACGGATACCTCGACCGCTACGATCTCGCGCCACCGCTCGGCCTGCTCACCCTGGCGGCCATCGCCCGCGAGGACGGTGCCGACGTGTCGCTGCTGGACTTCAATCTCCAGGGCATGCTGGACCCGTCGTTCCTCCAGGAGGAGTTCTACCGGCGGGCCGTCGACGCCATCGCGGAGACCCGGCCCGACGTCGTCGGGTTCACCTCCATGGCGCTGGAGTCGCACGTCTGCCTCGAACTGGCCAGGCTGGTCAAGGAGGCCGACCCGGCGGTGGTCACCGTGCTGGGCGGCCCGCACTTCTCCGCCATCGCCCGCGAGGCGCTGACCCTCTATCCCTGGATCGACCACGTGATCACCGGCGAGGGGGAGGAGCCGCTGCTCGGCCTCCTGCGCCGGTTACGCGGCGCCGCGGGCGGGGACGAGCTGGTCAACGTGGCTTCACGACGCGGCGGGGACGTGGAGCTGCGTCGTGGGCTCAAGACACTCGGCTCGCTCGACGAACTGCCGTTTCCGGCCTACGACCTGGTGCCGCTCCAGGACTACTTCCGGCTCAACCCGCTGCGCCTGCTCAACTTCGACTCCGGCAGAGGCTGCATCTTCCGCTGCTCCTTCTGCTACAGCCCCGGCCACTGGGGGCAGGGCGAGCAGGTCAAATCCTTCGACCGGGTGGCCGAGGAGGTCGGACGCCTCTACGAGCTCGGCGCCCGGCACCTGTTCTTCGTCCAGGACAACCTGGTCAACTCCGCCGCCGCCACCAAGGAGCTGTGCCAGGCGCTGATCGCAGCCGACACGGGAATGACGTGGAACGCCTACGCCACCATGCAGCGCCTGGTGCCCGACCTGCTCGACCCGCTGGCGGAGGCGGGCTGCACGGAGCTGTTCATCGGGGTGGACGCCATCTCCGACCAGGCTCGTCTCGCCTTCGGCAAGCACTTCTTCAAGGGCTGGGACGGCCTGCGCGACCGGCTGTCGGCGTGCCTGTCGCGGGGCATCGTACCCACCTGCGCCTTCATGATCGACCCGCCGAGCAACGGCGACGTCGGCGACACCGACAAGGCGCTGATGACCGCCCTGCTCACCCGCAACCTCGGCTGCGGGATCCGGCTCAACACCCTCACGGTCTACAACAGCACCGGGACCAGCGCGCAGATGGCCGACGTCCCTCGCCACTACACCGAGCTCAAGCCGCGCCTGCTGCTGGACACGCCGCCCGTCATCCAGGTCAACCCCTACGCGCAGGCGCATCCCGAGCTGTTCCCGTTCCACTCCACGGTGATGCCGGTCCCGCGGTACACCCGCTTCGTCACGGCCATGCACCTGGCGTACACGCTGTTCAGCAGCTTCCCCAGAACGTTGCTCAGGCACGCGCTGGACGACGGCGGCTCGCTGTGGGGCCTGCTCGACGGGCTGGCCGACGAGCTCGGCGACCTGACCGCCATGGCCGCGCCGATACGCAGGCACACCGAACGCGAGCTGTTCCAGGAGCGGTTCGCGGCCCTGTCGTCGTCGGGACGCGCCAAGGACGCCTTCGACCTGGAGCGAGCCGAACTCGAGGTGAGCGTCACCCCGATGCGGAGCGGGGTGCGCGTGCGCCAGGACGGACGATCCACCCTCTATCAGGTCATGCCGTACGACTTGGTGTGGCTCCAGGAGCCTCTCGCCGGACTGACTCGTGACGACGAACCGGATCCCGGCGAAGGTCCCGGACATTATGTGGTGTTCCGGGAGGGCGGTGAGCTGCGGTACTGCCTCGTGGATGAGGCGGTGGCCGGCGAGCTGCACCGCGTACGCGACTGCGTGGCGCAGGGCGGAGAACTGGAGCTCGCCCCGGACCTGCTCGCGGAGTTGCAGTCGGCGGGGCTCCTTGAGCCCACGAGAGTGTCGGAGGAGGTGTAACAGGTGGCCCTGATCACGAAGCTGGAAGCCCGTCGCCCCGTGACGGTACGGATGGCCCAGGAGGGCATCGCGCACGAGCGCCTCGCCCAGGAGGGCATCGCTCACGAGCGCCTCGCCCAGGAAGGCATCGCGCATGAGCGCCTTGCCCAGGAGGGCATCGCGCATGAGCGTCTCGCCCAGGAAGGCATCGCTCACGAGCGGTTGAGGTAGACGGCCGAGGAACAAGGCCGCCGGGGTGGGAGCAGCTTCGCCCGCCCCGGCACGCTACGCCCGGCCCGGCTGAGACCCCGATGAGACGAGGTGCTTCATGAGGTGGATCCGTGACTGGTCCAAGGCCGAGGATCCGTCGATACGGCTGCTGTGCCTGCCGTGCGCCGGCGGCGGCATTCACGTCTACCGCCGATGGGCGCAACGCCTGCCGCGCTGGGTGGGAGTCCTGGCACTCGAACTGCCGGGACACGATTCACGCCTGACGGAATCCCCTGTGACGAACCTCGACGAACTCCTCGAAGGCCCCCTCATCAGAGCCGTCGAACCCCTGCTCGACCGACCTTTGGCGCTGTTCGGCCACAGCATGGGCGCGATGCTCGCCGCCGACCTGTGCCAGGCGCTCCAGCAGCGCTCGGACTGGCAGCCCGCGCTGTTCGTGGCCGCGGCCGCCCAGGTCCCCAACCGCGAGCGGATCCCCTTCGACGACACGGCCACCGACGCGCAGATCCTGTCCTACCTCGATGCCGTGGGCGGAACGCCGCCCGGCATCCGGGGCCACGACGAGTTCATGCGGCACCTGATCGACGCCGTCCGCGCCGACCTCGCCCTCGCCTCCCGCAGGAGCGCGGTGCCGCTGCCGAAGCTCAGCTGCCCCGTCCGTGTCTACCTGGGGGAGTCGGATCCCTCGATGTCCAGGGCCGACGCGCTCGCCTGGCAGGACACCGGCGCCCACGACTTCGCCGTGCGCGTCTTCCCAGGCGGGCACCTTTTCCCGCAGACGGCCACGGAGCCGCTGCTCGAAGCCCTGCTGAACGATCTGCCCGCCGCGACGGAGAGGTAGGCGATGGCCGGCCGTACATCACTGTCACCGGAGAAGATCAGGCTGCTCGACCGGCTGCTGGACGAGCAGGGTATCGGCCGCGAAATCCCCGCCATCACCGCGCGCGCCCCGAGCCTGCGCGAGGTGCCGCTGTCCTACGCCCAGCAGCGGATCTGGTTCTTCAGCAGGCTGGAGCCGAGCTCCACCATCTACAACATCGCCGGAGAGGCGCGCCTGCGCGGCCGGCTGGACGTCGGCGTCCTCCGCCAGTGCCTGACGGAGATCGTACGCCGCCACGAGGTGCTCAGGACCACCTACCACATGGTCGACGGCCGGGCGGTGCAGCGGGTCGCCGCGCATCGTGACCTGGACCTGCCCGTCACGGACCTGTCCGGGCGGGCGCCGGGCGAGCGCGAGGCCGAGCTCCGGCGCCTGCGCGACCAGGTGGTGAACCAGCCGTTCGACCTCGAACGCGACGTGCCGATGCGGCCCATGCTGGTCAGGCTGGCCCCGGACGATCATCTCTTCCTGCTGGCGCAGCACCACATCGCCACCGACGGCTGGTCTCTCGGCGTGCTCCTGCGCGAGCTGGCCGCGCTCTACGGCGCCCGCGTCAGCGGCCTGCCCTCCCCGCTGCCGGAACTGGCCGTGCAGTACGCGGACTTCACGTTGTGGCAGCGGGAATGGCTGGCCGAAAAGGTGGGTCTGCAGGTGGCCTACTGGAAGGAGAAGCTGGCCGGCGTACGGCTGCTGGAACTGCCGACGGGCCGCCCCCGACCGGCCACGCGGACCTGGGACGGCAGCGCGGTCCCGGTGTACCTGGAGCCCGGCCTGGTGAGCAGGCTGACCCGGCTCGCGGAGTCGGAGCGGGCGACGCCGTACATGGTGCTGCTGGCGGCCCTGGGCGTGGTGTTGTCACGATGGAGCGGCGAACGAGACGTGGTCGTCGGCTCGCCCATCGCCAACCGCAACCGGCTGCAGCTGGAGGACCTGGTCGGCTGCTTCGTCAACACCCTGCCGCTGCGGCTCGACCTGTCGGACGACCCCTCCTTTCTGACCCTGCTGCGCCAGGCGCGGCAGGTCTGCCTAGAGGGGTACGCGCACCAGGACGTGCCGTTCGACCGGATCGTCGAGGAGGTCAACCCCGAGCGCGACGCCGGAGCGCAGGCCCCGCTCATCCGCCACATGCTCGGCCTGCACAACGCGCCACGGCCGCGCCTGGAACTGCCCGGCCTGAGCATCGACTTCGGCGGCCTCAACACCGGCAAGGCCCGATTCGACCTGGAGCTGGAGCTGTCGCCCAGCTCGGACGGCGGGATCGAAGGCAACATCTGGTACGCCACCGACCTGTTCGACGAAGGCGGGGTCAATCGGCTGTACGGCGGGCTGCGGGCGGTGCTGAACGCCGCGCTGGACGACCCACTGCGAGCGGTGTCGAGACTGCCTGTCTTGGACGAGCGGGAACGCGCCAGGTTCGCCGGGCCGGCTGCCCAGTCGTCGACGGCTGTGCTAGCTGGGTCGGATGCGAAGTTCTCGGCGGATGTGCTCGCCGGGTCGGATGCGCGGTCTTCGGCGGCGATGCTCGCCTGGCGCCTGCGGGCGGCGGCTGGTACCGCATCGGGGCTCAGTGACGGCGGGCGACGCTGGGACGCCGGCCAGGTGGCGGCAGCGCGCGACGCCGTCGCGCGCCGGCTGGAGCAGTTGGGACTCGAGCCAGGGCAGGCCGTCGCCATCGACGCCCCACCGTCGGCCTGGGCGGCGGTCGCGGCGCTGGCCGTCGTGGAATCGGGCGCGGTCGTGGCGGGTCCCGGCACACCCGCCCCCGTTCTCCGACTGCTCCACGACGACCTGCGCTCTCTGACCATCGGCACCGGTCCTGACGCGCGCGCCATGCCCGAGGCGTCCTCCTCGCAGGTGGCCGAACTGCTGTCCTACGCCGACTGGATGCGCGACGCACTCGGCTTCCGCCCAGGGGACGCGCTGGCCTGCCTGGGCCCCCGCGTGCCCGGCGTCGAACTCCTCGAACCACTGGCGGCCCTGGTTCTCGGCGGGCGTGCCGTACTCCGTGGAGACGACCGCCGCGATGACCGCGGAGACGACCGTGGCGACGGCGGCGGAGACGGCCTCGCGGCGTTGCTCGCGAACGAGCGCGTCAGTGTCGTCGCCTGTACACCGTCCCAACTGCTCGACCTGCCGCACCCACCGAGCCTGCGTCACGTGGTGCTCGGCGGCGAGGACCCGTGGCCCGACCTGCTGGCCGAGCACACGGAGCGCTGGCCGCAGGTGTCGCTGTGGCAGGTCTACCGGCCCTCCGCCGGCCTGCTCCCCGTGGCCGCCGCGCCGCTGCCCTGCCCGCCTCCCACCGACCGGCCCACCGACCGGCCCACCGACCGGCCCACCGACCGGCCCACCGACCGGCCCACCGACCGGTCCGCCGGGCTGCTTGCCGTACAACCGGCCGGGCTGCCCGCCGTACGGCCGGTTCAGGGCGCGACCCTGTACGTGCTGGACCAGCACCTGGCCCCCCTCCCGATCGGCGTCCCCGGGCGCATCCACCTGGGCGGTCAGGCCGCAGGCGATCCCGCCGCGGTCCGCGACCCGCACAGCCCCCACGGTTGGATCCGCCCAGCAGGGGACAGAGGACGGTGGCTGGCCGATGGCAGTCTGCAGATCCTCGGTCCCGAGCGGGAACCAGCCCAGGTGCGCGGCCGCCGCGTAGAGGTGACCGACCTGCGCGGCGTCCTGCACGACCACCCGGAGGTACGGCGAGCGACCGCCCTCGTGGCCGGAGAGGAGATCGCCGCCTACGTGACACTCCGCCCGGCACAGGAGACGACGGACGGCAGGAAGGCGTTCGAGGAACGCTATGCCACCCGCGCCACCGAGGACGACCCAGCCCTCAACCTCACCGGCTGGACCAGCCCCGTCACCGGCGCCCGCTTCCCGGCCGAGGACATGCGCGCCTGGGTGAACGGGACCGTCCAGCGAGTGCTCGACCTGCGCCCGCGCCGCGTCCTGGAGATCGGCTGCCGCAACGGCCACCTGCTGTTCCGCCTCGCGCCCCGGTGCCAGGAGTACACCGCCACGGACCTGTCCGCGCGAGCGCTCAGCCGCATCCGCGAGCAGGAGGACTGGCTGGCCACCAAGGCGGACACGACCCGGCTGCTGCGGCTCGCCCCGGACGACATGGACGGGCTTCCCACGGCCGGCTTCGACGTCGTCCTGCTCAACTCGCTGGTCCAGCACTTCCCTCACCTGGAATACCTGGAGCTCACCGTACGGGCTGCCATCCGGCGGACCGCGCCCGGCGGCGCGATCGTGATCTCCGACGTCAGGAGCCTGCCGCTGCTGCCCGCGCTGCTCCTGTCCACGTACGGCGAGCACCCCCAGGCGCCGGCCCCCGAGCTGCGCAGGACGATCGCGGAGCGGATCGCCCAGGAGGAGGAGCTGGCGGTGGACCCCGCCTGGTTCACCGGCCTCGCGGGCCGCACACCGGGGATCTCCCACGCCACCGTCCTGGCCAGGACGGGTGTCAAGGCCCCCGAGCTGTACGGCTACCGCTACGACGTGGTCCTGCACGTGGGCGACGCCGTCACTCCGCCCGCGTATCCGAGCGTCGACTGGCGCGCCGACGGCCTCACCCTCGACTCGCTGCTCGACCGGCTCACGGAGCAGCCCATGCTCGAGGTGCGGGGACTGCCGGACGCCCGCCTGCAGCCGTACGCGGAGGCCGCCGTTCTCATGGACGGTGGCGACGAGCGAGATCTGGCCGCCCTGCTGGCCGCCGCCGGGCCGGGAGTGGACCTGGTCGCGTTGGCCGAGGGCGCGGGACGGCTGGGCTACCAGACCATCATCGGCCCGGCGTCGAGCGGTCTCACCGACGTGATCCTGCGCAGGACCCAGGACGGCCACCTGCCCCTCCCGCCGCTCGGCCCCACGACCCAGGGACCACTGGGCTGGGCCAACGACGTCGCGTACCCGGCCAGGGCGCGCGCGGCGGCGCCCAAGATCAGCGCTTATCTGCGCCAGCGGCTGCCCGAATACCTGCTCCCGAGCTCGCTGCGGGTGCTCAAGGACTGGCCGATCGCGCCGGAAGGCACGCTCGACCTCCAGGCGCTGCCCCGCACCGAGCGCGTACGGCAGGCCGCGGAGGGCACCCCGCCGCGCACCCCGATGGAACAGGCCGTCGCCAAGATCTGGGCCGACATCCTGGGCATCGACCAGATCAGCGTGGACGACGACTTCTTCGCACTCGGCGGCCACTCGATCATGGGCGCGGAGGTCGTCGAGCGGATCCGCGCGGAACTGAACACCGACCTGCCCCTGGGGCAGCTCTTCGAGACGCCGACGGTGGCCGCGGTGGCCGGCTACGTGGAACAGGTGGGCAGCGGCGGCCGTGCCGCGCCCGCCATCCGCAGGATCGACCGCAGGAGGCGACGCGGTGGCGCGGAGGCCTGAGATGACCATTGTCGACGTCCTGGCCGGGCGGGCCGCCGCGACGCCGGAGGAGACCGCCTTCCACGTGTGCGAGGACGGCAAGGTGCGTACGCTCACCTACGCCTGGCTCGACCGCAGGGCCCGCGAGGTCGCGGGCCTGCTCGCCGCTGAGGGGTCCAGGCGGGCGCTGGTGATGCACCTGCCGGGTTCGGAGTATCTGGCCGCGTTCTTCGGCTGCCTGTACGCCGGGGTCATGGCCGTGCCCGTCTACCCGCCGACGACGGCCAAGGGGCTGGAACGGACGCATGGCATCGCCGCCGAGGCGGCCGCGGACGTCGTACTGACCGACTCGGTCACCCTCGCGGCCGTCGGCGGGCTGGAGACGCACTACCTCTGCACGGACCTGGAGAGCGCCGGACACGCGGCCGTGCCCGTGCCGGGCGACATCGCCTTCCTGCAGTACACCTCCGGCTCCACCCTGGCCCCCAAAGGGGTGCTGATAGGCCACGACAATCTCGTACACAACTCCGCCACGATCGCCGCCACCTTCGAGCTGGGACCGTCGAGCGTCGGGGTGAGCTGGCTGCCGCCCTATCACGACATGGGGTTGATCGGCGGTATCGTCCAGCCCGTCTACAGCGGCTTTCCGTGCGTGCTGATGTCGCCGCTGGAGTTCCTGCGCCGGCCGCGCCGATGGCTGGAGCTGATCAGCGAGTACGGTGCCACCATCAGCGTCGCGCCCGACTTCGGCTACCTGGAGTGTGTACGCAGGATCGCCCCCGACGAGCTCGACGGCCTCGACCTGAGCTCGTGGCGGCACGCGCTGGCGGGCGCGGAGCCCGTCAGAGCGGCGACGCTGGACGAGTTCGCCGCGCGCTTCGCTCCTGCCGGGTTCGATCGGGCCGCCTTCCGCCCTTGCTACGGGCTGGCGGAGGCGACGCTCCTGGTCACCGGCGTAGGAGCCGGGCAGCCGGTCACCTCCGTCGAGGTCTCGCGGGAGGCGCTCACGTCCGGCCGCGTCGAGCCGCCCGCCGACGGGCCCGCCGTCAATGTGGTGAGCTGCGGCCGGCCCCGCGGGTGCGACGTCCTCATCGTCGATCCCGATACGACCCAGCCGTGCCCGGCGGACGCGGTCGGCGAGGTGTGGGTCAGCGGGGGCAGCATCACACGGGGCTACCTGAACGGCACAGACGACACGGTCACCGCCTTCTCCGCCCGTCTCGGAGACCAGCCCTACCTCCCGACCGGCGACCTGGGCTTCCTGCGCGACGGCGAGCTGTACGTCGTCGGCCGGGCCAAGGACGTCATCGTCGTCCGTGGCCGCAACCACCACGCCCAGGACCTGGAGGAGACGGTCAGCCGGGCCGACCCGGCACTGCGCAGACGCGGCGCGGCCTTCGGCGTGGACGACGGCGGCAGGGAACAGGTCGTGGTCGTCCAGGAGGCGGATCCCAGGATCGACGCGACCACCGCCGATCGGGCACGCGCGGCCGTCCGGGTCGCCGTGGCGGAACAGCACGGACTGACCGTGGACGAGGTGCTGCTCGTACCACCGGGCGCCGTGCCGTACACCACCAGCGGCAAGCCCCGGCGGCGCGCCTGCCGGGACCGCTACCTCGCGGGAACCCTCAGGAGGCTTAAGCCGGTCGACCCGCCCGCCGAAGAGAGGGGCCTGTCCACCGACGAGAGCGGCGGCGCGGTCCGCACGACGCGCGAGGATCTGCTCAAGCTGGTCGCCGCCATCCTGGAGCTGCCCGTCGAGCGGGTCGAGCACGGCCTGCCGCTGACCGCGCAGGGGCTCGACTCCGTGCGCGCGGTCCGCCTGAGCGTGGCGCTCGCGGAGAACCTCGGCCTGATCGTGCCGTTGGAGCAGCTGCTGTCCGGCATCAGCCCGGCCGAGCTGCCCGCCGCCGCCGTGTCCGCGCTCGTGTCCGCGCCCATACCCGCTCCCGCTCCCTCGTCCATGTCCGGGCCGAGGGACCCGGGTGAGCCCGTTCCCGCCTCGCCGGGACAGCGGCGGATGTGGCTCCTTGACCAGCTCGGCATGGGCGCCGCCTACGTCGTCATGGGCGGGTTGCGGCTCACCGGGCCGCTGGACGGCACGTTGCTCGCGCGGGCGGCGGCCGAGCTGATCGGCCGCCACGAGTCCCTGCGCACGGCGATCGTGCAGGCACCCGACGGCACGATCGTTCAGCAGGTCAGGCAGGGCGCCGGTGTCCACGTGCCGATCGTCGACCTGCCCGGCGCGGACGAGGCGGCCGTGGCCCGCTGGTGCCGTGACACTCTCGGCGCGGCCATCCCGCTCGACGGCGAGGTCGCCGTCAGAGCGGCCGTGCTCCAGCTCGCCGCCGATGATCACGTGCTCGCCTTCGCCGGCCATCACGGCGCGCTCGACGCATGGTCGGCGGGCCTGCTCGTCCGCGATCTCGGACAGATCGTGCACGCCCGCACCACCGTCCGCGAACCGGCAACACACCGCACAGGCACGGCATCCCACGGAGCGCTGAGCCCGGCCGGCCGGGAACCGGCAACACACCGCACAGACGCGGCATCCCATGGAGCGCCGAGCTCGGCCAGCCAGGCTTTCCCGCCACCAAGCCCGGCAGGCCGCGCTTTCTGGCGGGAAACGCTGGCCGATGTGCCGCTCCTCGAGCTCATCCCTGACCGGCCGCGCCAAGGCAGAACCGCCCACCAAGCCGCCGAGCTCCGCGTCGAGCTGTCGCCCGCGACCGTACGCCGCGTCAAATCCCTCGCCGCGCAGACAAGTGCGACACCCTTCATGGTCCTCCTGTCCGCCCTGGGCCTGACCCTTTCCCGGTGGAGCGGCCAGCCCACGGTGCCCGTCACCGTGCCCTTCGCCAACCGCGCCGCACCCCAGGCGGCGGCCGTGGTCGGGTTCCTGGCCAACGCCCTGCCGCTCCCCGTCGACGTCACCGGCGACCCCGCCTTCAACGAGCTGCTCGAACGAGTGCGTACGACATGCCTGGCAGCCTTCGGCCACGCGTCGGTCCCCTTCGAGGAGATCGCCGGGCAGGCGGGCGCGGCCCGCAGCGATCCCACCGCTCTGCTGCGCGCGGGCCTGGTGATGCGCGAGCCGGTGACGCCGCAGTGGGACGTGCCGGGACTGACCGCGAGCGAACTGGAGATCCTGCCCAGACAAGCCGCCTTCGACCTGGCCCTGCACCTGGCCGACACACCGGACCGAGGACTGGCCGGCTCCCTCCGGTACGCCGCGGACCTCTACGAGGAGTCCACCGTCAGAGCCGTCCTCAGGTCGTTCACGCTGATCCTGGAGCAAGCCGTCGACCACCCGGGCGAGCCCGTGTCCCGGCTGGCGACGATGGACGCGCCGGAACTCGACCGCGTGCTGCGGCGCTTCGGCGGGCTGGACACGCCGGTGGCCGAGCACCCCCACTGGCTCGACCACTTCCACGCCCAGGTCGACCGGACTCCCGACGCTCCGGCGCTGACCGGCATGGCCCGGCTGACCTACCGCGAGCTGGACGAGCGGGCCAACCGGCTGGCCCGGCACCTGATCGACCGAGGCGTGGGCCCCGAGCGGCTGGTCGGCGTGCACCTGCCGATCTCGGCGGACGCCGTGGTCGCGATGCTGGCCGTATGGAAGGCAGGAGGCGTCTACCTGCCGCTGGACACCAACCACCCGCCCGCCAGGACCCGGTCCACGATCGACGACGTCCGGCCGCTCACCGTGATCGACCGGTTGCCGGCGGACCAGGGTTCCCCTGCCCGCCCCGGACGCCGCGCCCCGCTCGACAGCCTCGCTTATGTGCTGCACACCTCCGGCTCGACCGGCCGCCCCAAGGGCTTGGCGGTCACCGGGCGCGGCCTGGCCAATCACGCCGCGTGGAAACGCGACACCATACCTCTGGGACCGGGCCGCTCCATGCTGGTGCGAACCCCCAGAGGCTTCGACGTCTCGATCACCGAGATGCTGTGGCCGCTGCTGACGGGCGCCTCGCTCGCCCTGCCCGATCCGGACGGCAGCAGGGACCCGCACTACCTCGTGGACTTCATCACCCGCAACGGCGTCACCGACTGCTACTTCGTCCCGTCGGTGCTGCGGGCCTTCCTCGACACCCCGGGCGCGGGAGGGTGCGCCGCGACCCTGCGGCGGGTGCTGGCCGCGGGTGAGGAGCTGACCGCCGACCTGGTGGCCGACGTCGCCCGGGTGCTGCCGGGGGTGGAGCTGCTCAACATGTACGGCCCGGCGGAGGCGTCCATCGAGGTGACTGTGGCCAGGATCCTCCCCGGCCCGGACCCCGGGCACCGCGTGACCATCGGCCGCCCGCTGCCCGGCGCGGTGATCTACATCGTGGACAGGTACGGCCGGCCCGCCCCCGCCGGCATGCCCGGCGAGCTCTGCGTCGGAGGCGTGGCGCCGGGACGCGGCTACGCGAACCAGCCCGCGCTGACGGCCGAGCGGTACCTCGCCGATCCCCACCTGCCGGGTGGCCGCCGCTACGCCAGCGGCGACCGGGCCCGCTGGCTGCAGGACGGCACGCTGGAGTACCTCGGCAGAGTCGACCAGCAGGTCAAGATCCGTGGAAACCGGGTGGAACCAGGCGAGGTCGAACACGTCCTGCTGACCCATCCGGCCGTCCGCGCCGTGGTCGTCGACAGCAGAAGCGGACCAGCGGGAGACCAGCGGCTGATCGCCTACCTGACCCACCATGGCACCCCGCCCCCGGTCGGCGACCTGCGGAGGTTCCTGGCGGAACGGCTGCCCGACTACATGGTCCCCGCCACGTTCGTCGTACTGGCCGCCCTGCCCCTGAACAACAGCGGCAAGGTGGACCGCGCCGCCCTGCCCGACCCCGGGCCGGCCGCCGGCCAGGAGTACGTGGCGCCGCAGACGGCTGCCGAGACGATACTGGCCGGAATCTGGTCCGAGGTGCTCGCCGTGCCCCAGGTGGGCAGATACGACGACTTCGCGGAACTGGGCGGACATTCCCTGGTTGCGGCGCAGGTCATGACGCGCGTACGCGACACCTTCGGCGTCCGGATCGGCATGTCGGACGTGCTCGGCCGGCGGAGCCTGACCGAGCTCGCCCGGCAGATCGAGCTGCTCCAACTGGCCCAGACCTCGCGTACGGAGCTGCGCGAGCTGATCGAGCGGCTGCGTGACCTGCCGGACACGATGGTGCCCGGCCTGCTCCCCAGGGACAGGAGGGCCGATGAGCTTCGCTGACGACCGGGCGGACTGGTTGACCGCCGCCCTCGCCGTCGCCTGGCGGCGAACGGGCGCCGACCGCGTCTCCGTCGTCTACACCCCCTCCGCCGGGCAGGAGGAGAGGCCGGCCGAGGTGGCCGTGGGCGACGACCCGAGCTTCGGCGCCCTGCGCAAGCGGCTGGTCGCGGGGCGTGCGGCGCTGGTCAAGGCGTCGTCGGTACGGTTTCCGGCCGGTGAACCGCCGGCCGGGCAGGTAGCGGTCGCGCTGTCGGCAGGCGTGGCCGACCCGTCGCTGCCGCTGTCCTGCCTACCGCTCGCCACGGTGCTCGACCGCCGCGAGCTCCTGGGCTGGGGCGGGTACGACCTGCCGACGGCCGTACCCCGGTGCGTCCACGACATGGTCTACGAGCAGGCCGCACGGACGCCCGAAGCGCCGGCCGTCCGCTTCGCCGGGTCGACGCTGACCTACCGCGAGCTGTGCGACCGGGCGGACGGCCTGGCGGCCGTGCTGCTGCGCCACGGCGCGGGGCCCGGCAGGCCGGTGGCGGTCCTCCTCGACCGGTCGGCCGACGCGGTGATCGCCCTGCTGGCGGTCCTGCGGTCGGGCGCCGCCTATGTCGCTCTGGAGCTCGACGCGCCCGCCGAGCGCAGGGACATCCTGCTGCGCGACGCGGGCGCGCACATCGTGATCAGCTCCCGGGACGATCTCGGCCTTCCCCCGGACATCACGCTCGTACGCCCCGACGAGCAAGACGCGCCAGTGCCCCCACCCCGGGTAGGTCCGGCTGATCTGGCCTACGTGAGCTACACCTCGGGTTCGACCGGAGAGCCCAAGGGTGTCTGCGTGCCGCACACGGCCGTGGCCCGGCTGGTCGACGGTCCCGACTGGGCCGACTTCCGCTCCGGCGACGTCTTCCTGCAGCTGGCCCCGGTCGCCTTCGACGCCTCGACGATGGAGCTCTGGGCGCCACTGACCAGCGGCGCGCTGCTGGTCGTGCACCCTCCCGGCCCCCTCGACCTGGAGGAGCTGGCTGAGACCCTGGCTGCGGAGGGGGTGAGCGTGCTCTGGCTGACCGCGGGGCTCTTCCACCGCATGGTGGCCGAGCATCTCGACGCGTTGGCCGGATTGCGGCACCTGCTCGCGGGCGGCGACGTGGTCTCCGTCGAGGCGGTACGCGAGCTGATGGCGGCCCACCCGGACCTGCTGTTCACCGACGGCTACGGACCGACCGAGAACACCACCTTCACCACCTGCTGGACCTCGGCCACGCCGCCGGCCATCGACTGGGTGCCGATCGGCCGGCCGATCCGCGGCACCCGGGTGGCGATCCTCGACTCGCTGCTGCGGCCCGTCCCCGTCGGCGTGCCGGGGGAGCTGTACGCGGGCGGCGCCGGTCTGGCCCGCTGCTACCTGGGCAGACCCGGCGCCACTGCGGAGCGGTTCGTGGCCGACCCGTTCGCGGCCGAGCCGGGGGCGCGCCTGTACCGCACGGGAGACCTGGCGTGCTGGCAGCCCGATCACACCATCAGATTCCTCGGCCGCGCCGACCAGCAGGTCAAGATCCATGGATTCCGGGTGGAGCCCGGCGAGGTGGAGGCCGCGATCATGCGGCGGCCCGAGGTCTCCGGCGCGCTGGTGCTCGCCGAGGACGATCCGGCGGGCGGCAGGCGCCTGGCGGCCTACGTCACCCCCCGCGACGACGCGGCCGACACGGCCGGGCTCGCCGCGGACCTGCGCGCCGCGCTGCGCCGCGAGCTGCCGCCCACCCTGGTCCCGCCGAGGCTGCTGGTCGTGCGGCGGCTGCCGTTGACCCTCAACGGCAAGGTCGACCGGGCCGCGGTCGCCGCCGGCACACCCGCGCCGCGTACCGTCGACGGTCCGTACGTGGCGCCCTCGGACTGGCTGGAGTCGTACCTGACCGACGTCTGGGCCGACACGCTCGACGTGGAGAAGGTGGGCGTGCACGACGACTTCTTCGAGCTGGGCGGCCACTCGCTGATCGCCGGTGAGCTGCTCGGCCGGGTCCAGCAGGAGTTCGAGCTGGAGATCCCGGCCAGAACCTTGTACCTGAACCCGACCGTCACCGAGCTGGCCAAGGAGATCCACCGGCTGCTCGCCCCGGCCGGGCACCACGCGAAGGGAAGTCAGCGCTCATGAGGATGTCCCTGCCAGGCGACCCCCAGGCCGTCGACCTCGACGGCCTGGACCTGATCGACGCCCGGCTGTACAGCGAGGGCGACCCGCACGCGGTCTGGCACGCCCTGCGCGTGCGCCACCCGGTGCGCTGGCATCCGGTGGACGGGGAGCTGGGGTTCTGGTCCGTCTCCCGCTTCGAGGACGGCGACCGGGTGCTGCGTGACCACACCTGCTTCACCTCCCAGCGGGGCACCCTGCTCAACCTGCTGGGCAAGGACGATCCGGCGGGCGGCAGGCAGATGGCGGCGACCGATCCGCCCAAGCACACCCGCATGCGCGAGCCGGTGCAGCGGGCCCTGGCCGTCAAGTCGATCACCCGGCACAAGGAGACCATCCGGCAGGAGGTACGCTCGCTGCTCGCGCCCCTGGCCACCGGTGAGCCGATGGACTTCGCCGCGGCGATGTCGGCACTCCCGATGGCCGTCACGGGCACGATCATGGCGCTGCCCCGCGAGGACTGGCCCCAGTTGATCAGACTGACGACGATGTCCATCGCGCCCGACGACCCCGAATACACCCTGGGCGGGTCGGAGGAGACGCTTGAGACTGCGCACCGGGAACTGTTCGCCTACTTCCAGGACGTGGTGACCGGGCGCAGGCGGAGTCCGGGTGAGGACCTCATCAGCCTGCTGGCGACCATGGACGTCGGTGGCCGCACGCTCGGCCTGGGGGAGATCCTGTCCAACTGCTACAGCCTGCTGCTCGGCGCCAACGTCACCACGCCCTGCGTGCCGACCTCGGCCATGCTGGAGCTGGCGGGCACCGACCGGTTCGCCGACTGGGCAGCGCACCCCGAGCTGCTCATGAACGGCGTGGAGGAGGCGCTGCGCTGGGCCTCTCCGGCCGTGCACTTCATGCGGTACGCCACCACCGACGTGGAGCTGGGCGGCGAGACCATCAGGGCGGGCGACGCCGCCGTGGTCTGGCTCGCCTCGGCCAACCGCGACGAGACGGTCTTCCCCGACCCGTTCGTCTTCGACATCCGGCGCCGGCCCAACCGGCACATCGCGTTCGGCAGCGGCGCCCACTACTGCGTGGGCCACACCGTGGCGCGGGCCAGTCTGCGGGTGCTCTTCGAGGAGTTGCTGGCCGGATTCTCCGACTTCGAGCAGGCGGGCGAGGTGGAGCATCTGCGGTCCAACTTCGTGGCGGGCATCAAGCACATGCCGCTGACGGCCCGGGCCAACGCGTCGTACGCGGCCCTCGCCGAGACGGTGTGACGCCGATGCCCGCTGACCGATCACGCCGCTGGCTGCTGCGGACCCCGTCGGAGCAGGCCGGAATCCGGCTGTTCTGCCTGCCGTACTCGGGGTGCGGGGCCAGCATGTACCGGCAGTGGCCGCGCTTCGTCGGCGAGCTGGAGATCTGCCCCGTCCAGCTGCCAGGCAGGGAGAGCCGGCTGCGCGAGGAGCCCTGCGCCACCTACGAGGAGCTGGCCGGGCAGCTCGCCGACGGCCTGCTGCCCTACCTGGACCGTCCGTTCGCGTTCTTCGGCCACTGCGGATCGGCCCTTCCCGGCTACGCGACGGCGGTACGGCTGGCCGAGCGCGGCTATCCGGTGCCCGCCCGGATCTTCGTCTCCTCCCAGGTGGCTCCCCATCAGGGACCGTACGGGCGCTTCCTGGAGATGAGCGACGAGGAACTGCGGACGGAGCTGGCCGAGCTGATCCGGCAGCTGGGCGGCCGGCCCACTCCCGATCTGCTCGACGTGAGCATGACGGTATTGCGCGCCGACATCGAGATGAACAAGCGCTATCACCTGGCCGAGCCCCTCCGCCTGGACTGCCCCATCAGCGCCATCGGCTGGCGGCAGGACGACGAGGTGGCGCCGGACCTCATGGCGGGATGGGCTGATTGCGCGCCGACGGACTTCCGGCTGCTGGACGGCGAGCACTACCGGTTCATGTCCGCGCCGCCGGAGCTGCTGGACATGTTCGTGGTCGACCTCAGGGCCCGATCCGGGCTTCACTTCAGCTGAACGGTCCTTGCGGCCAGCGTCTCGCCGGAGTCCGCGGCCGACCAGGTGAGATCCGGCGGAAGCGGGAGGGTCAGCGTTCCTCGGGCGACCAGGCGCAGCCGTATGGGCCGTGTGTCCCTGGCACGCACCGTCAGGCGCACGCTCGTGCCGGGCCCGGCCAGCTCCACACCCCACCGCCACGGGGTCGACGCGAAGGGGCGGTTGTGCCCGCCGGGCAGCCGCACCCCTGAGATCGTCACGCTCTCCACGGTCTGCGGCCCGGCGTCCAGGTAGGCCGCCAGCCCGGTGGCGGTGCCCGGGCCGATCGCGACGTCCACGACGTACTCCCGAGCCGATCCGACGGTAACGGCGCGCAGGCCCGTCACCTTCGGCGTGGGGACCTGCTCGGCGGGCGCCGGCCCGGCGTGGTAGCCGTCGCCGGTCAGGAGCATGGGGAAGTCGGCCTCCAGCGAGGTGGGCCCGCCGGAGACGTAGCGCCGCTGCCAGTCTCCGGCCGGCCGGCCCGCCCAGCGGGCCCGCCCGGTGTCCGCGTCGGCGGTGTACAGCAGGCTGACCTGGGCCGGGTGCCGGGCGTCGACCCTGTCGAGCACGGCACCCGCGACGAGCACGACGACGGCGAGCACGACGATCGACGCGATCCCCACCGGGCCGGCGCGGCGGCGCGCGGGCGGAACGTACGGCACGCACGCCAGCACACCCAGCACGGTCAGAACCAGCGGCACCGGCGCGCCACCCAGGCCCAGAGCAGGGAAGAACAGCACGATCAACGGCGTGAACAGCAGCACCGCGACCACCCCCGCCGCGGAGAGATAGAAGGGGCGATGCACGGCCGACAGGAACACCCCGGCCGCCCCGACGATCGCGGGCCAGGTGAACAGATAGGCGGCCCCCGGCACGAAGACCGCGAGCAGCACAGCCAGCACGGCGAACCACACGCACACCGCGCCCGCGAGCTCGGCCTCGGTCGCCCGGCGACGCGCCAGACCCGCCCAGACCAGCCCGAGCACCACCGTCACCAAGACCAGACCGGCCGCCACCCCGCTCCAGTACGGCTCCCCGCTGAACAGCGCGCGATAGTCCGTACGCCACAACAGCAGCCCCTGCCACGAGACCCACCCGACAACTGCCGCCCCGATCACCGGAACCAGCAGCCCCACCCCCGCCACACCCAGCGCGCGTAACCGAAGCACACCCCGCCGCCTGGCCACCGCGATCGCCGCGACGCAGCCGGCCACGGCACACCCGGCCAGCGGCCCGGCCAGCCACAACGGGTAGGAGACGAGCAGCCCGAGCACCGTGAAGTAGGAGGCGTCTGTTCTGTCGCGCACGCGCGGATCAGCCTGCGCCAGCTCGCGGCTCGCGGCCAGCACCGTCGTCCCCATCTGCCGCAGCGTGGCCGGGTCGACGCTGCCCAGGTCGTCCACGGTCGTGTGGTACCTGGCCGAGCCGCCGATGACCGCGAAGTTCATCCCGGTGAAGCCGCGCTCGAGGAACTGGGTGAGGTCGGTGTCGTTCGGCAGCCGCCGGTACACCTCGTCGGTGAAGGACGTCGCGAACGGCACGCCCCCGCGCAGAGCCGAGACGAGCCCGCTGTTACCCGGCCCGGTCTGGAACATCACGACCGGCCCCGTCGTGCCCCTGGCCTCCAGGTTCAGCACCACCGTGTGATCAGCGGACGGCGCGGCCGATCCGGCGAGGTAGGCGTGCGCGCCGAGTGTTCCGGCCTCCTCGCCGTCGGTGAACAGCAGCTCGACGGTGTTGCGCTGCTGCGGTTCCATGCGCAGCAGGCGCGCGATCTCCAGCAGGGTGGCCACGCCCAAGCCGTCGTCGGAGGCCCCGGGCCCGCCGGTCACCGAGTCGTAGTGGGCGACCAGAAGCACCTTGTCCGTACTGTCCCGGCCCGGGATGGCGGCCCTGACGTTCTCCACGGTGCCCGCGCGGTACGTCCGTTCCGGATGGACCACGGCCGTCGCCGCGCGCTCGACCGACGGCGTCAGGCCCACGGTCTTGAGCTGGGCCGTCACGTAGTCCCGTACGGCCGCGTTGGCGGCGGAACCGATCGGGTGGGGCCGGACCGCGATCCTCCGGATGTGCTCCATGGCTCGCTCGACGGAGAACGGCCCAGGTGGCGGCGAGGGGCGGATGGTGAGCAGCGAGGCGACCACCAGCGCGACAGGCAGCAGCGCGAGCCACTTCCTCACGTCAGCAGCACCGGATACCGCGACCAGTAACGCCGGACCGTGGTGGTGTCACGCTCGGGCGGCTGTTCCGGATCGGCACGCGCACCGGAACGCAACAACTCCCGCGCGGCGACCGTGACGAGCCCGAACAGCCGGGTCTCCGGGTCGTCACGCTGCACGGACCCCACGGCCAGGTCCTGGCCGATGCACACGTGCATGCCGGAGCCGAAGGTCAGGCCGTACGGCAGGGCCCCGGCGGGCACCGTACGAGCCGGGTTGAACTCCTCGGCGTCCGGCCCGTAGACCGACCGATCGCGATTGACCGCGTGCAGGTCGATGAGCACGGTGGCGCCCTCGGGAATCTCCAGCCCCGAGCGCAGCGTGACCGGGGACAGCGCCCGGCGCATCCCGACCGGGCTGCTGGAGTTCAGCCGCACCGTCTCGTGCACGCACCGCTGGACGAAGGAGGCGTCGTCCGGCATGTCCGGGTGCCACTCCCGCCACTTCATCAGGTCGTCCACCGCGCGTACGAAAGCGGTGGCCGTCGTGTGGGAGGCGACGATGAGGTAGAACGCGCACTCCCTGACGATCACGTCATCGGGCAACCCGAGCTCCCGCTGGGCCCGCAGCAGGGTGGTGAGCAGGTCGAGCGGTGGCGCGTCCGTGCCCTCGTCCAGCAGCGCGCGTCGCCGCCGTGCGGACGGCTCGAAGAACTCGGCGACCCACTCCTCCAGCGACGCCTTGATCGCGGCCAGCCGTTCGCCCTTGTCGAGGGTGGACTGCTTGAGCGTCAGCGCCTCGATGAAGGTGCGCTGGTGGGCGCTCAGCCTGGCCAGCTCGGCCGCGTCGCCCTCGTGCCGGTCGATCCCGCACATCCTGGTGGCGATCTCCAGCATCACGTCGTGGCCGAACGCCACGAGCTCCGTCGCACCCTCGGCGCGCGCCTTCTCCACCGCCCGGTCGAGCACCGGGGGAATGACGACCCGCTCGTAGTGGGCGAGCGTCTCCCGCCTGAAGAGCCGGTTCTCCACTCGCCGCCGGTCGCGGTGATCGGTGCCGTGCAGGTTGACCAGGACGTCCGCCATGATCACGGTGCCGTCGTCGTACTGGGCCTGGCACAGTTCGCTTCGGTGGTAGGCGTCCAAGGCGTCGGCGTATGTGGTCAGCGTCATGGTGACGGACATGCACTCACCGTATGACGGGCCGACCGCCGTGACCCTGTCCGGAGGCCTCGCGGGCTGTCAGGAGATTTCCGGACTTCCCGAGCTCAGCGGGCGCGGCGGATCCTGCATGAGTCCGGCTTCATGACGGCTGCTGGAGGAACATGACGGGCGAGGCGCCATCCGCGGCATCGAAGCGATCTCTGTGGCGGGACAGGGACTTCGTGGCCTTCTGCCTCGGCCAGGGCGTCTCCATGATGGGCACCCAGTTCACCGTCGTGGCCCTGCCCCTGCTGGCCACGCAGACCCTGCACGCGGACGGAACCGGGCTCGGCCTGGTCCAGGGGTCGGTCTACGCCGCCTATCTCGTGGTCCCCCTGCTGGCGGGCGCGCTGGTGGACCGGCGCGCCAAGCGGCCGCTGATGATCATGTGTGACAGCGTGCGCTTCCTGCTCGTGCTGTCGGTCCCGCTGCTGGCCTGGGCGGACATGCTGAATCTGGCCCTGCTCTGCCTCATCGCCCTCGTCACCGGCTGCTGCACGGTGATCTTCGAGGTGGCCCACATGGCGTACGTGCCCGCGCTGGTCAGCCGTGACCGCCTCGCGGAGGCCAACTCGTGGACGACCTCGACGGAGGGCGCGGCCGACCTCTTCGGCCCCGCGGCGGCCGGTCTGGTGGTGCAGGCCACCAAGTCGCCGCCGGTCGCGCTCGTGGTGGACGCGTTCTCGTACCTGCTGTCGGTGTTCTCCCTGCTGACCATCCGCCGCCGCGAGCCGGAGCCGGAACCCGCGGGCGACCGTACCGTCCTGGCCGACATCGGCGAGGGACTGCGCTACGTGGCCAAGGAACGCACGATCCGCTCGCTGGCGATCCAGGGCTTCTTCTTCAACGGCGGCAGCTTCGCCTTCCTGGTCGCCTTCCTGCTGCACGCCACCCAGACGCAGGAGGCCGGCGCCGGCTGGTACGGCGCATCCCTGACCGCCGCCGGTTTGGGCGCCTTCCTCGGCGCCACCCAGGTGCCCAAGCTCATCGAGCGGTACGGCGAGCGTCGCGTCTTCGCGGTCAGCGTGGTGGGCAGCGCGGTGCTGTTCGTCATCGTGCCCGCGGCGTCGGGCTCCGCCGTGACGATGGGGGTCATGTGGCTGGTCGGGTTCTTCCTGGCCAACATCGCGGTGAGCATGTGCAACGTCCTGTCGTACACGCTCAGGCAGCGGGTCACCCCCGACAACCTTCTCGGCCGGATGAGCGCCAGTGTGCGTCTGGTGCTGTTCGCCTCCATTCCGGTCGGCTCGCTGGCCGGTGGGCTGATCAGTGACTCGTTCGGTCCTCGGGTGGCTTTGTTCTCGGCGGTGGCGATCATGGCTTTGAGCATCGTGCCGTTGCGTGCCATCCTGCCCGCCTGCCGTACGACATGATCACGCGGCGGCGGCGGGACGAGGCGCGAGCCTTGCTGCCTCAGCAGGAGGAGCTGCTGTTCCTGTCGCTGTTCGACGATCGCTCCGCCGCGGCCTGCCATCGGCAGCTCGTCGTCGACCTGCGGGGCCCGGTGGACCTTCCGGCGCTGCGCCGGGCCGCCGAGGAGGTGGTGGCCGCACACGAGATCCTGCGCGCCTGCGTCCGCCGACGGCGCCAGGTCGTCGCCGGGTCGGCCGGTCCCGCGTGGGTGGAGCGTGATCTGAGCGCGTCCGGGGACGCGGAAGCGCGGCCGTGTGTGTCCGGCGACGCGGAAGTGTTGCTGAGCGCGTCGGCGGAAGCGTTGTCGTGCGCGTCCGGGGGCGCGGAAGCGCTGCTGCGCGCGGACTACTCTCGCGGTTTCGACCTCGCGGCGCCGCCGCTGCTGCGGTTCCTGGCGCTGCGGCTGGCCCCGGACCGGCATCGCCTGGCGCTGACCGGCCACGCCATGGTGATGGACGGGCGATCTGCCGGGCTGATCCTCGACGAGCTGCTCCTGCGTTACCGCGGCCACCGCCCTGACCCACCACCGCTCGCACCGGCCCGGCCCCCGTCCGCCACCGAGCCGCCGCTCGCACCGGCCCGGCCCCCGTCCGCCACCGAGCCGCCGCGCCCAGCGGCCCGGCCGTCGTCCGCCGTCGAGCTGCCAGACCGGCCGACCCTGCTCGTCCCCGATGCCTCGCTCACGACCGCGCTCGTCCCCGACATCTCGCTCGCCACCGCGTGGCCCGAGTCGATCGTGCTGCCCGTCCCCAAAGGGCTGGCGGACCTCGGCAGCAGCCGCACCGACATGCTCGCCGCCGCCTGGGCGATGGTCCTGGCCGAACACACCGGCCGGACGGACCCCGTACTGGGCATCGCCCAGCGCCAGGGCCCGCCAGAGGCGATAGGACCGCTGACGGCCCTCGTGCCGCTGTGGGTGCGCCTCGACCCGGAGGAGTCTTTCGCCGTCCTGCTCAAGCGCGTACGGCGCCTGACGGAGCAGGGCCCGCCACCCACCGAAAACAGGCTCTTCGACACCCTCGTCCTCCCCCCAGAGGCGACTCCCGCCACGATCCACGACGCGGCCGTCACACGGGTCCGCCACCGGCACGGCCAGCGCTGCGCCCTGACCCTCACCTGGGACGACCCCGACCACATCACGCTCAGCCGCCGCCCAGAACAGCTGACTAAGGAGCAGACGAGGCACCTCGCCGACCGGCTCATGCGCACGCTGGAAGCCGCCGCCGGCGAACCAGACCTTCCCCTCCACCGGCTCCGGACCGTAGACCCCAGCGGACACAGTCCCGCGCCCCGCCGAGTCCGTCGCGACCCCATGCCCCGCCTCTTCGAGACCCAGGCCCGCGCCACCCCCGACGCCACGGCACTCGAATGGCCCGACGGACGACTCACCTACGCCCGGCTGAACGCCCGCGCGAACCAGCTGGCCAGGCACCTCAGGCAACAGGGAGCGGAGCGCGAACGGATCGTGGCCATCGCCTTGCCGCCTTCCCCAGAACTGGTCATCACCGCGCTCGCCGTCATGAAGGCTGGAGCGGCCTTCCTGCCGCTCGACCCCGCCTACCCCGCCGGCCGGATCGCGCAGGCCGTCGAGCTCGCCCAGCCCGTCGCCCTCGTCACCGAATCCGGCTCCACGATCGCCGGTATCCCCACCATCGCGCCGGACGCGCGGGACATCGCCCGGCACGCCGGTATCCCCACCATCGCGCTGGATGCGCCGGACATCGCCCGGCAGCCGGACACCGACCTGGGCGAGGTCGCGCTCCGCCCGGAGCACCCGGCCTACGTCATCTTCACCTCGGGCTCCACAGGAGAGCCGAAGGGCGTGGTCGTCCCGCACACCGGGCTGGCCGCCATGGTCGCCACCCAGGTCGAACGGCTGGGAGCCGGTCCAGGGGCCCGGGTGCTGCAGTTCTCCTCGCCCGGGTTCGACGCCTGGGGGTGGGAGGTGGCGATGGCGCTGCTGACCGGCGGGACGCTCGTCATGACCGGCGGCGGCCGGGTCGACCTGCTGTCGGACCCGCGACGGCTCGACCCGCTCGCGATCACCCACGCCACCCTGACCCCTGCGGCGCTGGCCGTACTACCAGAACAGGGAACCCTGCCCGGCGCGGCCCTGATCCTGGCCGGGGAGAGGCTGCAGCCCGATCTGGTGGAACGGTGGGCGGCCGGGCGGCGGCTGTTCAACGCGTACGGTCCGACGGAAAGCACGGTGTGCGCCACCATCAGTGACCCGTTGACCAGCAGCGCAGCACCGCCGATCGGGCGGCCGGTGGTGAATGCCCAGACGTACGTGCTGGACCCGTGGCTGCGCCCCCTGCCCGAAGGCGTCACAGGCGAGCTCTATCTCGCCGGCCCCGGCCTGGCACGCGGATACCTGAACCGCCCAGGGCTGACCGCAGAGCGCTTCATCGCCAACCCCTTCGGCGCCCCAGGCGAACGCATGTACCGGACAGGGGACCTGGCGCGGTGGGAGCCGGACGGGCAACTGTCCTTCATCGGCCGCGCGGACCAGCAGGTCAAGGTGCGCGGCAACCGGGTGGAACTCGGCGAGGTGGAGGCCGTGCTGAGCGCTCACCCTTCCGTCAAGCAGGCCGCCGTGGTCGTCCGCGACCAGCGTCTGGTGGCCTACGTGACGCCGCCGCCCGTGGCGCAAGACCTGCGGGAACACGTCTCTGGCGCGCTACCCGACTACATGGTGCCCTCGACGTTCACAGCGCTCGCCGCGCTGCCGCTCACCCCGCACGGCAAGCTCGACCGCCAGGCCCTCGACCGCCAGGCCCTCGACCGGCAGGCCCTCGACCGCGCACCGGAGGTGCCGCGCTCCGGCACCCCGCCACGCACCTCCCGCGAGCGAATCCTGTGCGCCCTGTTCGCCCGAGCTCTCCGGACCGAGCAGGTCTCCGTCGACGACGACTTCTTCGCGCTCGGCGGTGACAGCAGGCGCGCCATGGCCCTGGTGAGCGACCTGGAGGACGCCATGGCCGTACGCCTGCCGATCCGCGCGCTCTATGAGGCGCCCAGTGTCGAGCGCCTGCTCAGCCACCCGGCCCTGTCAGCATCGCCAGCAGAAGGGACACCGCCGTGAGCAACCCGTTCGAAGACCCGCAGGGTCGCTATTACGTCCTGGTCAACGACGAGGGACAGCACTCGCTGTGGCCCCGGTTCGCCGACGTGCCGGCCGGTTGGCAGATCGCCTACGGCGAGGCCGACCGTCAGTCCTGCCTGGACTATGTCGAGCGTACCTGGACCGACATGCGGCCCAAGAGCCTGATCGAGGCCATGGACGACGCCCGGCCATGACCGCCGCGCACCCGCCGAACCTGGCCGACCCGGCCACCTACGCCCGCCACGACATGCACGAGGTGTGGCGGCGGCTGCGGGCGGAGCAGCCGGTGCACTGGCATCCGGAACCCGGCTTCTGGGCGCTGACCCGGCACGCCGACATAGCCAGGGTGCTCATGGACAACGACAGGTTCACCTCTCAGAAGGGCAACGTCCTGGCGACGATGCTGCAGGGCGCCGACGGGGGAGCGGGACGGATGCTCGCCGTGACCGACGGCCCGCGTCATACCGAGCTGCGCAGGCTGTTGCTGAAGGCGTTCTCCCCCAGGGCGCTGGAGCGCGTCGCGGACGGCGTGCGCGACAGCACGGACCGGCTGATCGCCCTGGCACTGGAGCGCGGGGAATGCGACTTCGCCCGGGACGTCGCCTCGATCATCCCGTTGACCACCATCTGCGACCTGCTCCAGGTGCCCGAAGCCGATCGCGAGCACGTGCTGCGGCTGACCAAGTCCGCGCTGGCCTCCGACTACAGCACGCCGGAGGCCCGCGCCGACCAGGTGGCCCGGGTGGAGATCCTGCTGTACTTCACCGACCTGGTCCGGCGACGGCGGGCCGCGCCGGGCGACGACGTGATCAGTCTGATGGCCGGGGCGACCGTCCAGGGCGCCGCCCTGTCGAACGATGACATCGTGCTCAACTGCTACAGCCTGATCATGGGGGGAGACGAGACCAGTAGGCTGTCGATGATCGGCGCCGTGGCGGCCCTGATCGACCACCCTGCCCAGTGGCGGGCGCTCAAGGACGGCCAGGTCTCCATCGGCGACGCCGTCGAGGAGGTCCTGCGGTGGACCACGCCCACCATGCACTTCGGCCGTACGGTCACCCAGGACGTGACGCTGCGCGACGCGGTCCTGCGGCGCGGCGACCTGGTCACGCTGTGGCTGACCTCCGCCAACCGCGACGAGGCCGTCTTCGACGCGCCCGACGTCTTCGACCTGGGCAGATCGCCGAACAAGCACCTCACGCTCGGGTACGGACCGCACTTCTGCCTCGGGGCGCACTTGGGCCGGGTCGAGATCGCGGCGATGCTCCACGCTCTGCGCGCGTACGTGGGCGCGCTCGACCGTGCCGGGGCCGAGCGCCACCTGTACTCCAACTTCCTGTCCGGGATGAGCAGCCTGCCCGTCGCGCTGAAGGCGGAGCCGTGAAGATCACTCTGAAGGCGGACCCGTGAGGATCACCGCACCCGGGCCCGAGGAGCGGGCCGACCTCGACCACACCGACCTCGCCGACGTGGCGCTGTACACCTCCGGCGACCCCCACCTCGCCTGGCAGAGGCTACGCGCGGAGCAGCCGTTGTACTGGAGCGAGCGGACCGGCGGCCCGGGCTTCTGGTCGGTGACCCGGCACGCCGACGTCAAGCGAGTGCTCCGCGACCACGAGAACTTCACCTCCGAGTGCGGCACAGCTCTGTGGCAGAGCGGCACACCCGACCCGGCGGCCGGCCGCATGATGCACGGCACCGACCCACCGGCGCACGGGCGGATCCGCAAACCGCTCGGCCACGAGCTGACCACCCAGGCCGTGCTCCGGTACGAACCCGCCGCCCGCGCCCTGATCCGCGCGGCCGTCGAGCCGGGCGAGTGGGACTGCGCGCCGGCCTTCTCGCGCCTGCCCATGGAGATCCTGGCCCTGGTCATGGGCCTGCCCAAGGCCGACGTCGACCTGCTCGCCGACCTGGGCTACGCGTCGATAGCACCGCTGGACCCGCACTATCGCACCGGCTCGGAGCGCGTCACCCGGCTGCGGGCGCACCACCAGCTCATGGCGTACTTCGCCGACGAGATCGGGCGCCCCCGGGAGGACGGCCTGATCGCCCACCTCCAGGCGATCACCGTCGACGGCCGTCCGCTCACCAGCGAAGAGGTGGTCCTCAACTGCTTCAGCCTGCTGATCGGCGGCGTCGTCACCTCCGGCCAGGTGGTGCTGGCCACCCTCATCGCCCTCGCTGAACGGGGCGGCCGCGTGCCCGCCGTCGCGTCCACGGCCACAGCGGTGGAGGAAGCGCTCCGCTGGGCCTCGCCGACCACCCATTTCGTCCGGCACGCCCGCCGAGACGTGGAGATGTACGGCAGGACGATCCGCGCGGGGGAGGCGGTCGCCGCCTGGATCGCCTCAGCCAACCGGGACGAACGGGAATTCGCCCACCCCTTCACCTTCGACCCGGCAAGGAGCCCGAACCGCCACATAGCCTTCGGCAGCGGCTCCCATCGCTGCATCGGCAGTCACCTGGCCCGTTTCACCCTCCGGCTGGTCTTCGAGGAGTTCATCGACCGCCTCGACCACATCGAACTCACCGCCCCACCGACACACCTCTCCTCCATCGAAATCGCCGGCGTGGTGTCCCTGCCCGTCCACCTCAAGCTCCGACAGGCAGGTCGTACGGCCTGAGCGCCCACGCTCGCCGAGCGGCGGAGATCGTCCGCCAGGCGAGGCGGGTGTCGAAGGCGAAGGCGTGACGGGCGGCGGCGAGGCCGTCGAAGGCGTCCGCATCGCCAGGCCCGGTCAGCTCGCCCGTGAAGATCTCCTCGAGGGTCGCGCAGAAGTACAAGTAGGCGGCGAATTCGAGGGCGGGCTCGGCCAATGGACCGTGCGGCAGGCTCCGCAGGGTTTCGCGCGGTGTGCGGTCCGATCGGCGATGGGCCAGGTCGTGGAGCAGGTCGAGGACGTCGTCGGGCAGGTCGTCCGCCACGTCCATGAGCGCGCGTGACTTCTTCCGTACCTCGTCCTTGAGCACGGCGAGGCAGATCGGGGTCAGCGCCGCGGAGGGCAGAGCGTGGGCGGCGCGAATGACGGCGCGGGCGGCGCGAAGGAGATCGCGGGACATCCCGCCCGACAGGCAGTGGCAGAAGGCGATGTAGGGCTCGGTGAGTCCGACGACGCGCCGGTAGAGGAAGCGCATGGACTCGGTGTAGGAGAGTGGTCCCACTCGCACGATTTCATCGAAGGAGCTGTCGAAAGCATCGCGAAACGGCAGTCCGCGGCGTTCGAAGGCGCTCATCGCGTCGTCGGACACCGAGATCATGAAGTACGTGTGGGGGAGGCCGAAGATGCCTTTGATCTCGTTGAGGAAGCGTTCAGCCCGCTCTCCCGATCCGATCTTGTCGAGCTCGTCGATGCCGATGTACACGTTGTGGTCCGGCTGGAGGCGATCGGCCACGTCGCGGACGTAGGAACGGAAGGCGGAGACGATCTCCGGGTAGCTGAGCGGCTGCTCTGTCAGGCTTCGCCCGCCGCTCAGCTGCGCGTCGACCCAGGCCGGAAACTTGACCGTGCCCGACCAGCTCACGCTCTGGGTCTGCAGATAGCGGATCTGCACCAGATGGCGGCGTGCCCGCGTCCTCAGCTCGTTGGCCGGATCGTGCCTGCGCCCCCTGCGGCGGATCGACAGACCGAAGTGGACCAGGCCGAGCAGCATAACGAGGCCGGATGACCAGAGGCCGACGGCCTTGGGCGTTAGGTCGTCGGCGTACCGGTCGGCGATGACGGCCAGCCACTCGCGCGCCGGGCCTGTCGCGTTCATGAGCCGCGCGAGCACTCGCCCGACGGCCACGGCCGCTCCTTCGGCAGCCTCGCCCAGGACCGCGGGCCAGGTGGCGAGCGCCTTGGCCACCAGCCAGTACACGAGCAGGCCGAGGACCTGAGCGAGCCCGACGCGCCGCCTGCGGCCGGGGCCGAGGTGCCGCAGCGTGGCACGGCAGAACGCGGCGAACAGGTGCAGGACGAAGTCGCGCGAGGCGTACTCCACCGGAGCCGAGACCAGCAACCGCAGATGTCCGGTTCCCGGCTTGAGGGAGTGGTTCTCGCAGTAGCGCCGGATCAACGTCGACTTGCCGGATCCACGCGGTCCCGCGATGCCCAAGCTTGCCCCGGACAGCCGGCCGAGCAGTTCCTCCAGGTCGTCAACCGCCCGCGTCGGCACATGGTAGGCGCTGTCGAACGACTCACTCAGCCCGGGACTGGCCACCACGCCGAAGGTGGGGTCGAAGCGGGCCCGGCGGGCATTGATGCGCTGGCGGATCTGTGCCGTGAGCTCGCCGTTCTCCAGAGCCCGCACAAGCTTTACCTGAAAGGGCGAGTACGGAAACGACCGCAGGCGATCGTTTACGTCGGCCCACCCCCGCGAACGCGCCAGAATCACGTACGAGCCGATCACGAGGCCGGCGAAGGCGACCAGCACGGTCATCCGCCAGTCTGCCATCGCCACACCCAGCGCGAGCGGCACGAAAGCCACCAGGACCAGCGGGGTCCATGGCACCGAGGCAGGGCGCGCTGGGGGATTCTTACCAGGGAGATCTTCGGCCGGGGTCACCACGGCCGCGAAGACCTCGCCCGCCTGCTCCATCATCTCCAGGCGGATGTGCAGCGGCTTCACCGTCACATAGTCGAAGGCGTCACGGATTTCCGGATCGTGCAGCGCCCGGGTCAGCGCGGCCGAGTAGAGGTCGCGTAAGGCGGGATCGGAGTGCAGAGGGTTGGCTTGCACCACAGGAGCACCATGCGCGGCCGTCGCCCGCACGGTCAAGCCCGTTAGCGGTGTGTTCTCACCCGACTGGCCCGGGACTCCAGGTAGCGCTGCTCGGCGAGGCTGGCGGTGGCCTTCGCGGCCCGCCGGTAGTGCTCGTACGCCCCGGCCAGGTCGCCCGTCTTCTCCAGCAGATGCGCCCGTACGGACAGCAGCCGATGATGCCCGGCCATCCGCTCGTCACCGTCCAACGTGGCCAGCAGAGCCAGCCCGGCCGCCGGGCCCTCGGTCTCGGCGAGCGCGATCGCCCGGTTGAGGGTGACCATCGGATTGGGCGCGATCCGTTCCAGGACCAGGTAGAGGGCGTGCACCTGCGGCCAGTTGGTCTCCTCGGCCGTGGCCGCGTCGGCGTGCGTGGCGGCGATGGAGGCCTGCAGCTGGTAAGGCCCGAGCGCCGGGCCGGCCAGCGACGTCTTGACCAGCTCGATGCCCTCGTCGATCAGCTCGCGGTCCCACCGCGTACGGTCCTGCTGGTCCAGCGGCACCAGGTCGCCGGTCGCCGTCGTACGCGTCTCCCGGCGGGCGTGGGTGAGCAGCATCAGCGCGAGCAGCCCGGTCACCTCACTGTCCTCGGGCAGTTGCGCGTGCACCATCCTGGTCAGCCGGATCGCCTCGCGCGCGAGGTCGGCGCGGTGCAACTCGCTGCCCGATGAGGCGGTGTAGCCCTCGTTGAAGATCAGGTACAGCACGTGCAGTACGACCCGCAGCCGCTCCTCGCGCTCCGCGCCGTCCGGCAGGCTGAACGAGCTGCCGGCCGCCTTGATGCGCTGCTTGGCCCGGCTGATCCTGGCCGCCATCGTGGCCTCCGGCACCAGGAACGCGCGGGCGATCTCGGCGGTGGTCAGGCCGCCGACCGCGCGCAGCGTCAGGGCGGTCTGGGAGGCCGCGGTCAGCGTCGGATGGCAGCACAGGAACAGCAGGACGAGCGTGTCGTCGGTGTCCGGTACGTCCTCAGGCACCACCTCGGTGGCCGTCGCCGACTCCCGCTCGCGGCGCGCGTGGTCACTGCGCATCTGGTCGATGAGCCGCCGGGACGCGACCGTCACCAGCCAGCCGCGCGGATTGTCCGGCAGCCCCTCAGCCGGCCATTGCGTGGTCGCGGCGAGAACGGCCTCCTGTACGGCGTCCTCACACCCTTCGAACTGGCCGTGCCGGCGTACCAACGTGCCGAGGACCTGCGGCGTGAGCTCACGCAGCAGGTCCTCGATGGCAGGTGCGGTGGTCATGCCTCCAATTGTCCGTCAGCGAACATCACCTGCCGCACCTCGACCCCCAGCCCCTGGATCGCGCAGTCCGGGATCTGCGCCGCCAGCTCGATCGCCCGCTCCTTGCTCTCGCAGTCGATCAGGTAGAAGCCGCCCAGATACTCCTTGAACTCCAGGAAAGGCCCGTCGGTCACCACCGGCTGGCCGTTGCGTACGGACACCACCGCGGCCTGCGACGGGTCGACCAGTGCCTGCGTGGTGATCAGCTCGCCGGACTTCTTCAGCGCCTCCATGAACTTGCCGTGGCCGTCACCGATCGCGGCCTTCTCCTCGTCGGTCAGCGCGTCCAGCACGGCCGGGTTGATGTGCAGGCTGATCAGGAACTTCATCTCGTACTCCCTCGTGGTTCGGCTGGTCCCTTCGACTGGTTGGTCGGAGCCGCCGCCCTCGTCTTGACATCCCCCGCCAGAACTTTCGCATGAGTTTTCACCGGGACCGATGTCAAGAAGCTCTCGACCGTTCCGACCATCCGTCGAACCCTCTAGAGAACAGGAAGTTACAGATATGCGAGTCAACCGGGCGTGGCTGGGCCTGATCGTCCTCACGCTGCCGACATTGATCGTCGCGATGGACATGACGGCGCTGCTCCTCGCACTCCCACAGCTGAGCGCCGACCTGGGTGCCACCAACGTCCAGCAGCTGTGGATCAGCGACAGCTACGGATTCATGGTGGCCGGCCTGGTCATCACCATGGGTACGCTCGGCGACCGGATCGGCCGCCGACGCCTGCTGATGATCGGCGGAGCGGCGTTCGCGGTGCTGTCGGTCGTGGCCGCCTGCGCGACCGGCCCGCTGATGCTGATCGCCGCGCGTACGCTGCTGGGCGTGGCCGGCGCGACCCTGGCGCCGTCCACCCTCGCCTTGATCACCAACATGTTCCGCGACGAACGCCGGCGCGGGCAGGCCATCGCGATCTGGGCGACCTGCCAGTTCACCGGCGGCGCACTCGGCCCCGTACTCGCCGGATTCCTGCTCGAACACTTCTGGTGGGGATCGGTGTTCCTGGCCGCCGTACCGGCGATGGCGTTGCTGCTGCTCGCCGGGCCGTTCCTGCTGCCGGAGTTCCGCAGCGACCAGGCCGGCCGGCTGGACCTGGCCAGCGTCGGGCTGTCGCTCGTGTCGGTCCTTCTGATGGTCTACGGCATCAAGCAACTGACCGTCGAGAGCGCGCCGGTCGTCCCGGCCGCTGCCCTCGTCGCCGGTGCGGCGATCGGATTCGTCTTCGTACGCCGGCAGTTGCGGCTGGAGACACCGCTGCTGGACCTGCGCCTGTTCCGCAACCGCCCGTTCACAGCGGTAGTCGTCGCGCTGGTCTTCGCCGGCATCGCCATGGCCGGCACGGGTTTGTTGGTGACCCAGTACCTGCAGAGCGTGCTGGGCTTTTCGCCGGTCGCGTCGGCGGTGCTGTTCGCACCCATGGGCCTGGGTGTGGCGGCCGGCACCATGGCCGCGCCGACGCTGGCCAGGCGGATGAAGCAGACGACCGCGATCGCCGGCGGGCTGGTGGGGTCGGCGCTGGGCGGCCTGCTGCTGGTCGCCGTCGACGTCGAGGGTGCGATCGCCCTGCCGCTGGTGATGATCGGCATCACCGTACTGGCGCTGGGCACCGGCCCGCTGTTCGCGCTGGGCACCGGTCTGGTTGTCGGCTCCGTACCGCCGGAGCGGGCCGGCTCGGCGGCGTCGATGTCGGAAACCGGCAATTATTTCGGCGGTTCGTTGGGCTTCGCGCTGTTCGGGGTGGTGGCCGCGGTGGTCTACCGCAGCGGGATGGCCGGCAGATCACTCGCTGGCACGTCCGACTCGCTGGCGGGCGCGATCGCCGCCAGCCAGCGCCTTCCCGCCGACCAAGGCGCTGAGCTGCTGCACGCCGCCCGGGAGGCGTTCACCGCCAGCCTGCACGTCACCGGCGTCGTCGCCGCGATCATCTTCGCCGGGCTGGCCGTGCTGGTCCTGATCCTGCGCCCGGCAACCCGGATCACCCCGGCCGCAATGCCTGACTTCGAGGCGACTCACTCATAGCTGGCACCCTGCCGAGGCCGACGTTGTGGCTGCCTGCGCTCATTCGCCCGGCGCGTGCTGTCCGTTCGCTGTCGCCGTTGAAATTTTCACGGCCGCCCAGCCGCCCAGCATGAGGACGAGACCTCCTCCCCGCCCGTGACCTGGGCCAACTCGCCACCTCCCGGTGAGGTTGCCGCGCTGCGGCTGGTCTCGTCGCACCAGGGCTTCCCGCACTCGGCGGTGCGTGCTTAGCTTCGCTCGTCCACCGGAAAGCGCTTACCAAGCCCATGGAGACGAAAGATGCGCCTAAAAGCCGTCATCGCGTGCGCCAGCCTGTTAGCCAGCGGACTAGTCGGACTGTCCCCATCCGCCGCCAATGCCGCGACCACGCGGTACGAGGCCGAGACCTCGCCCGCGGTCTGCACCGGCACGATCGACTCCAACTGGGCCGGCTACTCCGGCAGCGGCTTCTGCAACGGCACCAACGCCGCGAACGCCTACGCCCAGTTCACGGTGAACGCCTCGGCGGCAGGCACGGCGACGCTGGGAGCACGGTTCGCCAACGGCACCACCACCACCCGTCCCACCAGCCTGATCGTCAACGGTACGACCACGCAGTCGCCGTCATTCGAAGGCACGGGCACCTGGGACACCTGGGTCACCAAGACGTTGACCATCAACGTCAACGCGGGCACCAACACGATCCGCTTCAACCCCACCGGCAGCACCGGCCTGCCGAACCTCGACTACCTCGACTTCACAACAGGCAGCACACAACCCCCAGGCGACACCCTGTACGCATCCCCGAACGGCAGCGCGAGCGCCCCCGGAACGGAATCGAGCCCCACCACCCTCGCCTCAGCGATCACCCGCATCACCGCCGGCGGGACGATCTACGCCCGCGGCGGCACCTACAGCCTCTCCCAGACGCTCACCATCGCAGCGGGCAACAACGGCACCTCCAGCGCCCGCAAGAAACTGTCCGCCTACCCAGGTGAGACCCCAGTACTGAACTTCTCCGCCATGAGCGAGGACTCGGCCAACCGCGGGCTTGCCCTGAACGGGTCGTTCTGGCACCTGTACGGCATCGTCGTCGAGCGTGCCGGCGACAACGGCATCTTCGTCGGCGGCAGCAACAACATCATCGAGCGCACGGTGACGCGCTTCAACCGTGACTCGGGCCTGCAGATCTCCCGGATCGCCTCTGACACCCCCCACGACCAGTGGCCGGCCAACAACCTCGTCCTGAGCGCGGAGTCGCACGACAACGCCGACTCCGACGGCGAGGACGCCGACGGCTTCGCCGCCAAGCTCACCTCCGGCCCCGGGAACGTCTTCCGCTACGCCGTCTCCCACAACAACATCGACGACGGCTGGGACCTCTACACCAAGACGGACACGGGCCCCATCGGCGCGGTGACCATCGAGGACTCCCTCTCGTACGGCAACGGCACTCTCAGCAACGGCACCCAGAACGGAAACGGCGACCGCAACGGCTACAAGCTCGGCGGCGAGGACATCGGCGTCAACCACGTCATCCGCCGCAATATCGCGTACCGCAACGGCAAGCACGGCTTCACCTACAACCGCAACCTCGGCACGATGTCGATCTCGAACAACGTCAGCATCGACAACACCGAGCGCAACTACTCGTTCGACGGCGGCACCTCGGTGTTCCGGAACAACGTCTCGTGCCGCAGCAGCAGCGGCACGAACGACCGGATCGTCGGCGACGCCGACAGCTCGAACCAGTTCTGGTCCGGCTCGAACGGCTCCCGATGCTCCTCCTACACCGGCTCCCTGCACTGGTCCTTCGCCGCGGACGGCCACCTCGTCGTGACCTTCGGCTAGCCCGCCAACGCCGTGACCGAGTCATCCCGACTCCGCCCCGCGTCGAAGAGGATGAAGAAAGGAAATTCGCCAACCGACAGCCGAAGGGAACTCGCATGCGTACTGCCATCAGATTCGTGATCATGCTCGCAGTGGCGCTGGTCACCGTCGCAGCCGTACAGGCCGCAGCCTCCGCCGCCACGGCCGTCGAGTACGCGCTCATCTTCTAGGTGGATCGAGGCCGGTTTGGTGCGTGCGACCCTGTTGGGCCGCACGCACCTCATCCGGCCACAGGAGCCGGACCAGGTTACTTTCGCTATTTTAGGTCGACTGACCTATAGTGCGTGTCATGAGCGATAGGTTGCGCCTTGATGAGACAGGCCCGGTGCTGGTTGTCGGCGGCTACGGAACCGTGGGAGCGGAACTCTCCACGATGGCGGCCCAGCGATGGCCGTTGCTGCTGACCGGCCGGTCACCCGAGCGAGGCGCGACTCTGGCCGACCGTCTGAGGGCTGAAGTGCGACGCTGGGACCTGGCCGACCCAACGGGATTCTCGGCCTCGGTACGGGCAGTGGTCAGCGCCGTCAACGACCCCGACGACCGAGTGCTGCGCGCCGCACTCGCGGGGGGCGTGCCGTACGTCGACATCACCCGATGGACTGCCCGGCTACAACGGGCCGCGACCGTGGCGACGCTGGCACACCCCAGCGCGCCCGTCCTGCTGTCGTCGGGATGGATGGGCGGGGTGGTCAACCTGGTGGCCGCCGCGCTGGCGGCCGCACTCGGTGGCGCCGACCAAGCGGAAGTGGCCATCCGCTGGGACCTGGCCGACCAGGCCGGAGCCGACTCGGTGGAATTCATGGACCGCCTCGGCCTGGACTACGAGGTGGTCGAGAACGGCCGCAGGCGGCTGGTCATGCCCCTCAGTGACACCCGCCGCGTGCGGATCGGTGACACGCTGACCCGCGTGGCCCGCATCGACACTCCCGAGCAGTTCACCCTGCCTCTCACCCTGGGAGTCACCACCGCGACCACCCGGATCGGATTCAGCTCCACCGCCACCACCTCCGCGCTGCTGGCCGCCAAACGCACTGGCCTGTTCCGCTGGGGGCGCGGAGATCGCTTCACTGCCCTGCGCCGGACCCTGCTGTACTCCCCCGGAGACGGTGGCACCGCACAGGTGCGCATCGACGTCACCCGAGGTGATCAAACGGCGGCGGTCACCATCAGCGACCCCCACGGCCAAAGCCACCTCACCGCGGTCGGCGCGCTCGCGGGCCTGCACCGTGTGCTGGGCCTCGATGGCGCCCCCGCCCCTCAGGGCGTGGTCTTCCCCGAGATGACCCCGCGAGCCGCGCAGGTTCCCGAATTCCTCCAGAGCATGGGCGTCGTACTCCTGCGCCACCCCGGCCATGAGGCGCGAGCGGCATGACAACCCCCGGGTCCCTTACCGCTAAGGGGGACGACCGACGACAAGCCCTGTTGCAGGCCGCCGAGCGCATCCTGATCGATCAGGGCAACGCTCGACTCTCGATGCGGTCCGTAGCCGCAGGTGCCGGGGTGCGGTTGGGTCATCTGCAGTACTACTTCCCCAGCCGCGCCGCCTTGATCCAAGCGGTGCTGGCCCGTGCCCTGGAGCACTCATTGGGCCGGCTCGCCCAGCTCACCCGCGCCCCGGCCGACGGACCCCTGGACAACGACCCAACCGAATTGGTCACCACCCTGCTGGCCGAACACACCGACCCGCGGCTGACCCAGCTGTTCACCGAGATCTGGGCCCTGGCCGCCCGTGACCCTGACATCGCCTCGGTCACCCGCGCCTTCTACCGGGACTACCTCGACCACGTCGCCTCGCTCATCGGCCGGATCGACCCCCACCAACCCGAGGATCAGCGCCGCGCGCGGGCGGAAATCCTCGTCATGTTGCTGGAGGGAGCCTCCCTGTTCCGCTCCGGCATCACGGGAGACCGCTCCGACTCCACCGACGCGCAGCTGTTGAGGACCGCCCTGGTGTTGCTAGGAGTCAACGAGGCCAACTGATCGCGACGATCATCGTACGGGTAGGCGGCCCTGGTAGGACGAGCACGACAGTGGCGATCGCGGCCGCGACCACGATGATCACCATTCCGGCGATCGCCACGAGTGCCAAGACTGAGGTCCGCATGACCAATTCCTAGTGCACGGCCTTCTTTGCCGAGTCGCTTCCGCTGGACGTGGCCGCGCTGCGGCACGCTGGCAGGTAGGGCAGTGAGTAGGGAGGATCATGCACGATCACGACCACCCCGCTCCCTCACCCGAAGAGCCCCGCCCAACACGGCGCCCGCCGTACGGCCTGCCGCTCCGGAAGCGGCCCCGGCTCCTCACCGCGTCCGACTCCCTTACCTGGAGAAGGTACTCGACGCCAACCCCGCCGAAGCGATCACTTCTGCGGAAGCGGCTTCATTCGGCCAGGCCGGCGCTCATTGCCGGCTTCCTGGCTTGCGTAGGCTTCGGCATCTGGTCGGGCGGGTGGCCTACTGACAGCGCCTCACCTCGAACCAATGTCGCCTCGATGCCGACACCCCGCCAGAGCGTTGCCGAGCGTTCGGCTGTGGTCACCTCGCCGCCGGCATCCACGCCCGCACCTCGGATGCTGTCCTCGGCGACGCCACGTTCACGTCCCAAGGTGCCGAAGAGCAAGGCGACATCGTCGGGGAGCCTTCGTCGATCACCGGTCTCGGCTGTGCCGCGCAAGCGTCATCAGCATGTCCCGGCGCCCCCACCCAGGAAGACCACGATCCCCGTTGATCGTGTTGTGAGGAAGACCAGGAGAGTCGAGCCGAAGGACAGCGAGAGCAAGCCCCCGGTCCCGCCGCTGGCCGCGAAGTGCGACGAACTGTTCCCGCCTTCCCTCCCGGAGTTCCAGATGCGCAACCAGGCTTGCCATGAGTTGATGGGCTAGCTCTTGCCAGAGAAATGACAGAAAAGCACGTCACCATCCGTCCGAACTGATCCTTCGGAGGAGATGACATGCGCATCACCCATTACGCGGTCGCGGTCGCGCTCGCACTGTCCATGCCGGCAGTGGCCCCGGCCCCGGCCTCAGCCGAGACCGCCGACGTGCTGAAACCGTCGGCCCACCCCATCAAGCTACGCAGCACGCCCAGGAAGCTCTCGGTGACCTACACCTACCAAGGCCAGGAACACACCTTGGACGACTTCCTCACCCGTACGAGGACCAACGGCTTCCTCGTCCTGGACGGCCAGGACATCGTCGCGGAGCGCTACACCGGCGCGAGCCGTGACACCCGCTTCCAGTCCTGGTCGATGGCCAAGTCATTCACCGCGACCGCCGTCGGCATCGCGCTCAGGGAGAAGCACATCCGATCGATCGACGACCCCGTGGACAAATATCTGCCTGAGCTGACCGGCTCCGGCTACGCCGGGGTGTCCATTCGCGAGCTGCTGCGTATGTCGTCCGGCATCGACTGGGACGAGGCCACCGACGCGCCACGCCTGCAGGCCGCGGCCAACAAGGGCTACTCGATCAGCAAGATGGCCGCCCGCCAGAAGCAGGGCTGGGAGCCCGGCACCCAGTTCGAGTACACCAGCATGAACTCCTTCGTCCTGGCCCGGCTCATCACCAAGACCACCGGAATGCCGCTACCACGACTACGTCGAGCGCAAGATCTGGCGGCCCGCCGGCATGGAGTCCACGGCGACCGTCGGCAACGACTCGCACGGCGACAGTCTGGGCTACTGCTGCTACTACGCCACCGACCGCGATTTCGCCCGCTTCGGCCTGCTCTACCTGCACGGCGGCAAGGCGAACGGCCGCCAGGTCGTCCCGGCCTCCTGGGTCAAGCTGTCCACCAAACCGTCGCCGGCCAATCCGCACTATGGCCTGCACTGGTGGCTCGGCGAGGGAGGCGATTTCACGGCGGCCGGGCTAGGTGGCCAGTACATCTACGTCTCACCTCAGCAGGGCGTCGTCATCGTCAAGTCGTCCATCGCCGGAGGCGCTCCTGATCAGGAAGAGGCCCTCATCGCGTTCCGCGCCGTGGCGGCCGAGGTGGCCGAGGGGGCCGCGTGAGTCTCCGGCTTCTGCGCTTCGTCGTCGCCGCCGGCGTGCTGACGCTCGCGATCGGGCTGGGCGAGCTCGTGGACGGCGACGTCCGGGCGGGTCTTCCGCTGTTCGTCGTCGGCCTCGTTTTCGCCGGAGTGCCGGCGGGCCTGCTGGTCCGTCGGATGATCGCCGGCTGGATGCCAGATTTCCGGCCGTCACCGGCGATGGCGGATCCCACGCTACGGCGCAACTTCCGCAGCGTCGCCGTGTTCCTCATCGCCTACAGCGTGCCGTGGTTCCTCGTGGCCGTCGCGATCCTCGTCTCGGCCTATCGAATCCCACACGACAACGGCAGCAGCGCCGGAGCGATCGTCGCCGTGATGGTCGTCGGATGCTTCATCGCCGGGATACCAACGCTGCTCGGCATCCAGTTCCTGCGCTGCGGCCAATTGGTGCTGCACGGAGCCATTGACGGCATCGCGCCCGGCCTGCGGCTCGGCTGGATCGTCGTCGTCATCGGCGGGCTCGCCACCGTGGGCTCGCTGGCCGACGACCGCCCCGGCTACGGCACGATCGCACTCATCGCCGGCTGCCTGGTCGCCGTCACGCTGGTCAACAACCTCCGATTGCTCATGCTGAACGCCCGAGTCATCGAGTACGAGCGGGCTGGTCGTTCGAGCTGAACGCGCAGCTACGGGCACGGCCGACGGTACGGCAGCCCGGGGAAATGCCGGTCCCATTCGGCCGCGGTGATCGGCGGATGGGCGGTCCGGCAGATCCGCGCGGCCAGGCGCCCCACGTCCGTCTCCCACAGCAGCGCCGCCCGGTCGTAACCACCGGTCGCCAGGGTGTGCCCGTCCGGGCTGAACGCGACCGACGACACATGGTCGGAATGGGCCTCCAGCGCGGAGCGCTCCTGGGGACGGCGGCGGTCGGTGAGGCCCCAGGAGCGCTCCGCGGTGGCGAGGACCAACGTCATTCCTGCTGCGGGAGGGCGGAGGGCTCGATGTTGAGGGCGCCTGAGTGGAACGGCGTGACCTTGACGGGGCGGTGCCCGAACCCGGCGGCGGCCACGGCCTCTGCCAGGCCCGGCAACGCCATGACCGCTCGCACGGCCGCGGCGTCCACCTCGACGCGCACAGCGTCGCCGAGATCGCGGACACGGAGGTCAGAGGTTCGCACGCCCGTACGGTGGAGCAGCGCTCGCATCGCGGTCTCGGCGCGATCGACGCGGGCCAGCCGGTAGGAGCTGACCTCGATGCCGTAACGGATGCGACTCGCCAGGCACGGCGTCGCGGGCTTGTCCCAGGTGGGCAGGCCCCACCGGCGGCTGACCAGGCGGACGTCACTCTTGGTGAAGCCGACGTCGCGCAGCGGCGTGTGGACGCCGCGCTCGGCACCGGCCTGGATGCCGGGGCGGAACGGGTCGGCGGCGTCGTCCGCGTTGGTGCCCGTGGCCATCCGGTCGAACCCGTGCTCGGCGGCCACCTCCGCGATCACGTCCAGCACCTCCGATTTGCAGAAGTAGCAGCGGTCGCGGCCGTTGGCCCGGTATCCGGGACGGCTCAATTCATGCGTGCGCGGCGTCAGATGGCGGACTCCCAGGGACGCCGCGAGCTCCGTGGCGGGGGCGAGCTCGGCGGTGGCCAGGCTCTCGGACAGGGCTGTGACGGCGAGCACCCGTTCCGGGTCGAGGGCCCGCACCGCGGCAGCCAGAACGAGTGCGGAATCGGCCCCGCCGGAATAGGCGACGGCGATCGGACCGACGGCCCGTATGCGCGCCAGAAGGGTCTCCTCCAGCCCTGGGCCGGCGGACCGCTCGGGAATGGCGGCGCTCACTAGGCTTCCCCTTCGTCGTCCGCGACCCCGGTGCACGCCTGCAGGGCGTGCCGGGCGATGGTCCTCAGCGGCAGGCCGAGGCGGGCGGACGCCGCGGCGACATCGTCGTGTTCGGGCTTGGCGCCGTAGGGCCCGCACTTGACCCGGACGGCGCACCCGTCCACGTCGACCGTGCGGGTCTTCCGGGGGAGCACCACCCGGTCGGCCGTGGTCTGGCGGATCCCGAGGCTGCCGGTCTCAGCAAGGACGAGCCGACTGAGCTGGTCGGCGGTCTCCGGCCGCGCCATGACGTGCAGAACGTGCGCGGGACGGCCCTTCTTCATCACCGCGGGCGTCGCCCACGCGTCGAGCGCGCCGACTTCCAGCGCCCGGGAGATCGTGTGGCCCAGCACTTCGCCGGTGACGTCGTCGAGGTTGGTGGACAGGACCACGACCTGCTCGGCGGCTCCCTGCTGGGACTCGGCGGGGTGACCGATCGTCACGGCGGTGACGTTCGGACGGTCCGCCAAGGGCCGCGTGCCCGCGCCGTAGCCGGTCGCGGCAACCGTCATCGGCGGAGGCCGCCCGTACCGCGTGTGGGCCGCGACGAGCAGGGCGGCGCCGGTGGGGGTGACGGTCTCCCCTGGGATGGCGGTACCGGTGACGGCGGCTCCGTTGAGCAGCGCGAGGGTGGCGGGGGCCGGGCAGGGAATCACCCCGTGGGCGGAGCGGACCGAACCGGTGCCGAGCGGGAGCGGCGCGCAGACGACCTCGGTCACGTCCAGGTAGTGCAGTGCCGCCGCGACCCCGACGATGTCGACGATCGTGTCATGGCCCCCGAGCTCGTGCAGGTGAACGATGGAGGGGTCGGCTCCGTGCAGCCGTGCCTCGGCCTTGGCGATGGCGGTCAGCGCCGCGACGGCGAGCGCGCCCGCCTGCTGGGGCCGTGCTCTGGCGGCCGACTCGATGAGTTCGGCCGCGCGGCGTTCGGAGCGGTCGTCGGTGACGTCGACGTGGACGCGGGTGGCGGCCAGGCCGTGCTCGACCACGCGTTCGGCGGTCAGCTCGAAGCCGGTGAGGCCGGTGGACTCGACGGCGGCGCGGATCCGGGGCAGTGGCGCTCCGGCGTCGATGAGCGCGCCGAGCAGCATGTCGCCGGCCAGACCCGTGAAGGGGTTGATCCAGCAGATCACCGGCGTCCTCCCCAGGCCTGGGCGATTCGGTGGACGGCGATGGCGGCGCCGAACCCGGAATCGATGTTGACCACGGTCACACCCGCGGCGCAGGAGGCATGCATGGCGAGAAGAGCCGTGACCCCTTCCAGGGACGCCCCGTAGCCCACGGAGGTGGGCACGGCGACGACCGGCGAGCGGACCATGCCTCCAACGACACTGGCGAGGGCCCCCTCCATGCCGGCGACGACGATGACGGCGTCCGCGGCCTGGAGTCTTTCCCGCACCTGCAGGACGCGTTCGATCCCGGCGACGCCCACGTCGTGGACGGCGGTGGTGTCGAGGCCCACGGCCGCGCACACGGTGGCCGCCTCGGCGGCCACCGGACGGTCGGAGGTACCGGCCGCCACCACCATGACCTTGAAACTTCCGATGGCCGCCGGCCGCCACAGCAGCAGCCGCGCCTCAGGGTCGTACGTGCCGCCCGGACTACCGGTGAGGATCTCGCCAGCCGCCTCAGGGGCCACGCGGGTGACCATGACGGGACCGGTGTTGTGCGCGAGCAGGCCGGCGACGATGGCCTTCACCTGCTCCGCCGTCTTGCCGGGCCCGTAGACGACCTCCGGAAGCCCTTGCCTCGCCTCCCTGCCGACGTCGACTCTGGCGAATCCGAGATCGAGCACGGTGGGTTCGTTCGTCGGGCGGGTCATGACGCCCCCGCGAGATAGGGAATCGTCTGTGGCCCCTCCGGGAGAACGCACGCGCGCGCCCCCGGCCCAGCCGCCGCCAGCGCGGCGGCGAGCGCGGTGGAGACGTCGCCGGTCTGTTCCAGATGCGCGGTGGCAAGGTCGGCGTCGCTCAGGTACGACGTATGCATGATGACCCGGCTGCCGCACTGGATGCGGGCCTGGATCTGGACCTGCCACTGGTCGGGTACGGTGCGGGCCCGGGCCTGGATCTCGTTCAGCAGTGCGCGGGGCGACGGCGCGGAGGCCAGCACCTCGCGATAGGAGCCGTGGCCGGGGAACCCGTCGCGGCACTCGGCGGCGCAGATGATGGTGCCGCCCGGGCGGACCACCTGGTAGGCGGCGGACATGCCCTTGACGGCCTGGTAGAGGTTCTGGTCCAGCGGGAACCCGGAGTTGGTGGTCACCACCACGTCGAAGGGCTCCGGGACCGGTCGCATCGCCATGCGCTTGGCGGTCGCGGTCGCGGCGGCGTGCATCGGCAGCAGGTCGCCGCCGAAGGCCGCGACGATGTCCTTGTCGCGGTTGAGTATCACATCGCAGGAGAAGGTGACCCCCGTGGCCGCCGCGATGGCCCGTACGTCGTCATGGACAGGGTTTCCGTGAGTGATCCCCCAGGTGGCTCTGGGGTTCCCGATGCGGGCCGCGTCGTGCAGGACCAGCACGGTCTCCAGGGCGGCCAGTCCGGGCGCCACCAGTTTGGGACCGCCCGAGAAACCGGCGAAAAAGTGTGGTTCGACGAAGCCGGTGGTGATCCGCACGTCGGCCTCGGCCCACTCGCGGTTGAGCCAGACGGGCACCCCGTCGCCGTGAGTGCCGAGCCAGGTGAGCTGCCCCGGATCGCGGGCGTCGTGGTTGACCACCCTGACGGAGTCGACGACGTCGTCTCCGAACATCTGGCGCAGCTCGGTGGTGCTGTTGCCCCGGTGGGTGCCGGTGGCGACCAGGACCACCACGTCGTCGAGATCGATGATTCCGTCGAGTTCCGCGAGGATCGCCGGAATCATCAGGTGCCGCGGCTGCGGCCTGGTGCCATCGCAGGCCGAGATGGCCACCGTTTGCCCGGGACGTACCCGCTCGCGCAGGGGCGGCCCGGACACCGGCTCGCGCAGCGCCCGCACCAGCATGGCCATCTGGTCGGGTGCCGCGTCGTGGTGCACGGGCTCGACCACCGTGGTCACCGCGGGGTCGACGTCGATATCGAGCCCGGATTCGCCGTAGGCGAGGCGGACCTTCTTCATCATCAGGATCGCCCCCATGCGTCGAGCTCGTCCCACAGCGGCTCGGGAACGGTCATAGCGGCGTGGGCTACGTTCTCCATGACCTCGGCGGGGGTCCGGGCACCCACCACCACCCCGGTAACGGCCGGGTGGCGCAGCGGGAACAGCAACGCGGCGGCCGCCAGCGGGACTCCGTGGGAGCGGCAGCACTCCGCCAGCTCCATGGCGCGCCGCAGGACGTCCTGCGAGGCGGGAGCGTAGTCATAGGTGGAGCCAGGACGCGGGTCGGCGAGCACGCCGCTGTTGAACACGCCCGCGACCAGCACGGAGACCCCGCGCGCCAGGCAGAGTGGCAGGAGTTCGTCCGCCGCGCCGCGGTCGAGGAGGGAGTAACGACCGGCCACCATCACGCAGTCGACGTCGGTCTCGGCGACGAAGCGGGTGAGCATCTCGCTCTGGTTCATGCCCACGCCTATCGCCTTGATCATCCCTTCGTCGCGGAGCCGGGCGAGCGCGGGGAACGCCTGGCCCACGGCCTGCTCCCAGTGGTCGTCCGGGTCATGGATCAGCACCAGATCGAAGGCGTCGAGACCGGTGCGTTCCAGGCTCTCGGCGAGCGACCTGCGGACTCCGGCCGAGCTGTAGTCGCGTGTCCTGATCATGTCGGGGGCGCCGAAGAACCCCTCGCCGCCGGACGTGGCCGGGCCTGGGTCGAGCAGCCTGCCGACCTTGGTGGACACGACGGCCTCGGCGCGGGGCCGGTCGGTGAGGAAGGCGCCGAGGTGCCGTTCGGCGAGCCCCGCACCATAGTGAGGTGCGGTGTCGAAGAACCGGATTCCGGCGTCCCAGGCCGCCGCCAGGGTCTCGGCCGCCTCATCTTCGGACACGGGAGCGAACAGGCCGCCCAGCGGTGCGGTGCCGAGTCCGATGCGGCTCACGGTGACCTCGGTGCGGCCGAGCGGGACACACCCGGCCGCGCTCGTGCCCAGAGCCGACATCAGGCCCGCCCCAAAGTGTGGCGCTGGCGGCCGAGCCGGTCTATCTCGGCTTCGACGACATCACCCGGACGCAGATAGGGGAAGTCGTTGGCCCCGAAAGCCACGCCCGCCGGAGTGCCGGTGTTGATCACATCCCCTGGTTCGAGGACCATGAACTGACTGAGATACCAGACGAGGTGGCGGGCCCCGAACACCATGTTCTTGGTGTGACCGTCCTGGCGGAGCTCCCCGTTGACCCACAGGCGCATGCCGAGCGCCTGCGGGTCACCGACTTCGTCCGGCGTGACGAGCCAGGGGCCGAGCGGGTTGAACGTCTCGCAGGACTTGCCCTTGTCCCACTGTCCGCCGCGCTCGTGCTGGAAGGCCCGCTCGCTGACGTCGTCGGCGATCGTGTACCCCGCTATGACCGCGTCGGAGTCCTCCGGCGAGTCCAGATAACGCGCGGTGCGGCCGATGATCACCGCCAGTTCGATCTCGTAGTCGGTCTTGACGCTGGTACGCGGGATGAGCACGGTGTCGTCCGGGCCGATCACGGTGTTGGCGGCCTTCATGAACACCACGGGCTCGCCGGGGACCGGTGTCGCGGTCTCGGCCGCATGATCGCTGTAGTTGAGCCCGATGCAGACCACCTTGCCGGGGCGCGCGACCGGTGCGCCGATCCGCTGCCCTCTGAGCTCGATCGGTGGCAGCTCGTCGGCCGCCAAGGCCGCGCGGGTGCGTTCGACGCCGTCGCCCGACAGGAATCGGCCGTCGATGTCGGAGGCCAGCCGGGACAGGTCACGGGGTCGGCCATCGGTGTCGAGGACGACGGGACGCTCGGCGCCCGCAGGTCCCACACGCAGGAATTTCATCTTTTCTCCGTCTCGCTCTGCTGGAGGTATGCGCGCAGCCAGCGCTCCGTTGTGCTGACGTGCATGCGTGCCGCGGCCTCGGCCAGCGCGGCGTCCCCTTCGACCAGAGCTTCGTAGATGGCCTCGTGTTCGGCGAGCGTGCGGGCGCCGGCGTTGCCGTCCACCAGTCCGCGCCACACCCGGGCCCGCAGCGTACGGCCGGCGATGCCCTTGAGCAGGGTCGCCAGGGTCTGGTTGCCCGTGGCGGCGATGACCGCCTGGTGGAACGCGGCGTCGTGCCTGTTCAGCAGTTCGACGTCGTCACGCGCCTCGCGCATGGCGTCGAGATGCCGCTCGACCTCGCCGAGCTGCTGGGCGGAGATCCGCACTGCGGCCAGCCCGGTGGCCATGGGCTCGAACAGCCGCCGCACCTCGGTGACCTCCAGAAGCATGTCGCCTTGGAGCAGTTCGACCGCGCCGCCCACCCCGCCGAGCAGCAGGCTCGGTTCGAGGCTGGTGACATAGGTGCCGTCACCTCGACGTATCTCCAGGACCTGGGTGACGACCAGCGCTTTGACGGCCTCGCGCATGAGGTTGCGCGACAGGCCGAGCTCGGTGGCCAGCTGCTGCTCGGGCGGCAGCTTGGAACCGGGCGGCAGCTCTCCGGACTGGATGAGCTCGCGAATACGCGTGATGGCCTTGTCGGTCAATGACATCGACGATCCCCCGGGGCGGTCCGGCCTTCACAGGGGGAGAGCCGGACATTGTGATCGGTTCGTCTCCGCAGCGTAGCAGCGACATCCCATGTCTGGAAAGCAGTAATCCCATGTCTCGCCGGGAGGGCGGCGCTGATGATATGTCCACGTCATCAAGGTGAACTGCGATTATGTCAAAATCATGAGAGCAAGCCTAGACACGACGTTCCCTTCTGCGTATACATTCATCCCATGTCGAAGCACCGACCTAGCGCACCGTTCACGCAACCGAAACCCATCGGGAGACCGGCACCGATGACCGTCGCGACCCATAGAGGTCGCTGGGAAGGCGTCGGCCGCCGTGACTGAGGTCATCAGCGCCGTCGAGGCGGTGGACGTCCGGTTTCCCACCTCACGCGATCTCGACGGCTCCGACGCGATGAACCCCGAACCGGACTACTCCGCCGCCTACGTGGTGGTCCGCACCAGCGCGGGTGGCGAGGGCTACGGACTGGCATTCACCGTGGGCCGCGGCAACGACCTCGAGGTCGCCGCCGTGAAGGCACTGGCGCCACTGGTGATCGGCCTGCCGGTGGAGGAGGTGCTCGCCGACCTCGGCGCGTTCTCCCGCAGGCTCACCGGTGACAGCCAGCTGCGGTGGCTCGGCCCGGAGAAGGGCACCATCCACATGGCGGCGGCGGCCATCGACAACGCGATCTGGGATCTTTATGGCCGCCGCGAAGGCAAGCCGGTATGGCGCCTGCTGGCGGAGATGTCCCCGGAGCGGCTCGTCGACCTGGTCGACTTCCGATACCTGCAGGACGCGCTGACGCGCGAGGAGGCTCTGGCCATCCTCCGGCAAGCCGAACCTGGCCGGGCCGAGCGGACGCGTCACCTGCTCGCGCACGGCTACCCCGCCTACACCACCACCCCAGGCTGGCTCGGCTACACCGACGACAAACTCGTCCATCTGGCCAAACAGGCGGTCGCCGACGGCTTCACCCAGATCAAACTGAAGGTCGGCGCCGATCAGGAGACCGATCTGCGTCGCCTCGCACTGGCCCGCTCGGCCGTCGGTCCCGACATCCGCATCGCCATCGACGCCAACCAGGCTTGGGGCGTTCCCCAGGCCATCGAATGGCTTCGGCCGCTCGCGCCGTACAAGCCGTACTGGATCGAGGAGCCCACCTCGCCCGACGACATTCTCGGCCACGCGGCGATCCGCCAGGCCGTGGCGCCGATGAAGGTGGCGACCGGCGAGCACACCCACAACAAGGTGATGTTCAAGCAATTGCTCCAGGCCGGCGCGATCGACATCCTGCAGATGGACGCGAGCAGGGTGGCGGGCGTCACCGAGAACGTCGCCATCTTGCTGCTCGCCGCCAAGTTCGGCGTCCCGGTCTGCCCGCACGCCGGCGGCGTCGGACTGTGCGAGATGGTCCAGCACCTCGCCATGTTCGACTACGTCGCGGTGAGCGGCAGCACCGAGGACCGGGTGATCGAGTACGTCGACCACCTGCACGAGCACTTCACCGACCCGGTCCGGATCCGTGAAGGCCACTACCTCGCCCCGGTGGCTCCGGGGATCGGTGCCCAGCTCCACCCGGATTCCGTCGCCCGCCACCGCTATCCGGACGGCCCGGAATGGGCGACCACCTGATGAACGGCCCGCAGGAATTCGCGGGCCTGGCCGCGATCGTCACCGGCGGCGCCTCCGGCATAGGGCTGGCGACCGCGACGCTCCTCGCCGAGCGGGGCGCACGCGTCGCCTGCCTCGACCTGAAGCCTGACGTGGTCGAACCGCTCACCGGGTTCCAGGCGGACGTCGGCGACGACGATTCGGTGCGCGGGGCCGTCGGCAGAGCCGCCGAGCTCCTCGGCGGGATCGACATCCTGATCAACAACGCGGGAATCGGCGCCCAGGGCACGATCGAGGACAACGACGACGAGGAGTGGCGCCGGGTCTTCGAGATCAATGTGTTCGGGATCGTCCGGGTCACCCGTGCCGTGCTTCCCCACCTGCGCCACTCCGCACGGACCCGGCCGGGGAAGGCCGCGATCGTCAACACCTGCTCCATCGCGGCAACGGCGGGACTGCCGAACCGCGCTCTGTACTCATCCACCAAAGGCGCCGTGCTGTCGCTGACCCGCGCGAGCGCGGCCGACCTGGTGCACGCCGGTATCCGGGTCAACTGCGTCAATCCCGGCACCGTTGACACCCCGTGGGTCGGCCGGTTACTGGCGGCGGCGTCGGACCCGGCCGCGGAACGCCGCGCCTTGGAAGCGCGTCAACCCACCGGCCGGCTCGTGACCGCCGAGGAAGTCGCCGCGGCCATCGCGTATCTGGCGAGCCCGCTCGCCGGAGCCACAACAGGAATCGATCTTGCCGTGGACGGCGGCATGAGCGGCCTGCGAATCCGTCCACGCAACTGACTCAGCACCAACTTTGTCCCTCGGCGAACCGAGGTCAGCGGCAAGGAGAACACATGAAACTCAGGTCGGCAACCGTGGCTGGCATCGGCTCCTGCTTGGCCATCTCCCTCCTCTCGGCCTGCGGTGGCGGCTCTGGCGGCGCCTCCGGCAACACGGCGACCACCGGCGGCGGCTCCCCCGTGGTGGGTGTCGACTACCCGCGCTCCGACACCGACTTCTGGAATTCCTACATCAAGTACACGCCCGAATACGCCAAGCAGCTCGGCCTGGACATCAAGACCACCAACTCCCAGAACGACGTCGCCAAGCTGACCGCCAACGCGCAGACGTTCATGAGTCAGGGCGTGAAGGGCGTCGCGATGGCACCCCAGGACACCGCCGCCATCGCCCCGACCCTCCAGCAACTCGCCGCGAAGAAGATCCCTGTTGTCACCGTCGACACCCGACCCGACACCGGAGACGTCTACATGGTCGTCCGGGCCGACAACCGCGCGTACGGCGAGAAGGCCTGCCAGTTCCTCGGCACCAAGCTCAGTGGCAAGGGCAAAGTCGTCATGCTGCAGGGCGACCTCGCCTCGGTCAACGGCCGCGACCGCACCGAGGCCTTCAACGACTGCATGAAGAAGAACTACCCCGGCATCAAGGTCTTCGGGGAGGCCACGAACTGGGACGGCGCGATCGCCGCGCAGAAGCTGCAGACGGACCTGATCGCCAACCCCGACATCAAGGGCGTCTACATGCAGTCGAGCTTCGCGCTCGCCGGGACGCTGCAGGTGCTGCAACAGCGAGGCCTGCTGGTGAAGCCGGATGACCCCAAGCACGTCTACGTCGTCTCCAACGACGGCATCCCAGAGGAGCTCAAGGCCATCGCCGAGGGCAAGGTCGACGCGACCGTCTCGCAGCCGGCCGACCTCTACGCCAAGTACGCCCTGGACTACCTCAAGGCCGCGATCGACGGCAAGACGTTCCAGCCGGGCCCGACCGACCACGACAGCACCATCATCCAGGTCCGCCCGGGCCTGCTGGAGGACCAGCTCTCGGCCCCGCTCGTCACCTCCGACGGCGGCACCTACGGCGGCGTCAAGAGCCTGAAGAGCGACGACAAGTCCCTGTGGGGCAACAACCTCGGCTGATCGGAAGCCGGCGAGAGAAGGAAGGCGGCTGATATGGGCGATCGGGAGCCGGCGACGAGCTCCGGTCCAGCCCCGAGCGGCGACGGGCGGCCCCCGGCCGGGCCACCCGTCGCCGAGGCGGCGGAGATCACCAAGCGGTTCGGTTCGACGTTGGCGCTCGACGGCGCGGGGATCACGATCATGCCGGGTGAGACCCACGCGCTCGTGGGGCGCAACGGAGCCGGCAAGTCGACCCTGGTGTCGATCCTGACCGGTCTGCAGGCCCCGGATGAAGGGGTGCTGACCTTCGGCGGGCAGCCCGCGCCACGGCTCGCCGACCGCGACGCCTGGCGGCAGCGAGTGGCCTGCGTTTACCAGAAATCGACGATCATCCCTGAGCTGACGGTCGCCGAGAACCTGTGCCTCAACCGGTACAGCCGGGGCCGCGCCGGACTGATCAGCTGGCGCACGCTCCGCCGCCAAGCCCAGGAACTGCTGGAGAGCTGGTCGGTGGACGTGAGCGCCGGAACCAGGGCGGGAGACCTCACCATCGAGCAACGGCAGTTCGTCGAGATCGCCAGAGCGCTGTCGTTCGGCGCGCGCTTCATCATCCTCGACGAGCCGACGGCTCAACTGGACGCCGCTGCGATCGCCCGGCTCTTCGCCCGTATCCATGATCTCCAGCAGCAGGGCGTCACGTTCCTCTTCATCAGTCACCATCTGCAGGAGATCTATGAAATCTGCGACATGGTGACGGTCTTCCGGGACGCGCGCCACATCCTCACCGCGCCCGTGGAGCAGCTGCCGCGCGCGGAATTGGTCGCGGCGATGACCGGCGAGGCCGCCACGGCCGCGGCACAGCACGGGCATGAAGCCGCGCACCGGCCCGGCGGGGAGCACGTGCTCAGGGTCGATGCCCTGTCCGCGGAGGGCGCGTACGACGATGTGTCGTTCCAGGTCAGCGTGGGTGAGATCGTCGGTCTGGCCGGTGCGGCGGGCAGTGGCCGTACCGAGGTGGCCGAGACGGTCGTCGGCCTGCGCACTGCCGGCGCGGGCGCCGTGGAGATCGCCGGACAGCGCCCACGGCCCGGCAGCGTGTCCGCCGCCCTGGCGGCCGGAGCCGGGTTCGTCCCGCAGGACCGCCACGATCAGGGCTTCGTGCCTGATATGTCCATCGCAGACAACAGCACGCTGACGATTCCCGAACGGCTCGGACCGTCGGGATTCATCAGCGGGCCTCGCCGGGACGCCCTCGCCCGTTCGATGATCAAGCGGCTGGCGATCAAAACTCCCGGGCATGAGGTGCCGGTCTCCGGACTCTCGGGAGGCAACCAGCAGAAAGTCGTCATGGCTCGGGCGATGGCCAACGACCCACGGCTGCTCGTCCTCATCAACCCGACCGCCGGCGTCGACGTGCGGTCCAAGGAATTCCTCCTCGGCAAGGTCGAGGAGATCGTCCAGTTGGGCACGGGCGCGCTTATCGCGTCCGACGAGTTGGACGACCTGCGAATGTGCGACCGCGTCCTGGTGATGTTCAAGGGCCGCGTGGTCGCCGAGATGGCCAGCGGCTGGCACGACCACGACCTCGTGGCCGCGATGGAAGGAGTGGACCTCGATGCATGAGACCGCGACCGCGAACCCGGACGCCACCCCCGGCACCGATTCGTCCTCGGCCGACGGCAACCAGCGCCGGATCGCCTTCGCCCGCCTGCGCGATCTGGCGCTCATCCCCGCGATCATCGTCATCGGAGTGGTCGGCCAGCTTGTCAGCCCGGTGTTCCTCCAGCCTGACAACCTCATCAACATCCTGCAGACCATGTCCGAGATCGCGATACTTGTCCTCGCGCAGACCATGGTGCTGATCGTCAAGAAGATGGACCTCTCACTTGAGTCCACCATGGGGCTGGCGCCCGGGGTCGCCGCCTGGCTCACCGTCTCCGCCGGGACGGGCCACGGTCTCGGCCTCCTTCCGGGTGCCTGGGCGGTGCCCGTCACCCTCGCCGTCGGTCTGCTGGTGGGCGCCGCCAACGCGCTGCTCATCATCCGGTTCGGGCTCAACGGCTTCATCGTCACGCTCGGCATGCTCATCGTGCTGCGCGGCATTCTGACCGGGATCTCCGGTGGGCAGACGTTCTTCCAACTGCCCGAATCGATGATGTACCTCGGTACGACCCAGTGGCTCGGCGTCCCCGCCTCCATCTGGATCTGCCTGGCGCTGTTCGCGATCGGGATCGTGGTACTCGGCTTCACCGGCTTCGGCCGGTCGCTGTACGCCATCGGCGGCAACGTGAACGCCGCGAAGGCGGCCGGCATCCGCACCGACCGCGTGCTGTGGATCGTCATCGTCACGGCGAGCGTTCTGGCCGCGCTCAGCGGGTTGCTGCTGTCCGGCCGGCTGGCCTCTGTCGCCTCCGCCCAGGGCAACGGCTACATCTTCACGGTCTTCGCCGCTGCCGTCATCGGCGGCATCAGCCTGAACGGCGGAAAGGGGACGATCTTCGGGGCCTTCACCGGCGTTCTGCTCCTCTACCTGATCCAGAACGTGCTCACCCTCGCGGGCGTCCCCGCCCAGTGGATCGGCGCCCTCAACGGTGCGATCATCATCATCGCTCTGGTCATCTCCCGCATCACCGGAGGAAAGGTCCAAGAATGATTCACCGGTGACGGTTCGGCTCGATGCGCTTTTGTGGCGTCTGCCGCATCCCCATGGAGTCGCGGGCCAGGCGGGAGAGGAGGTGCTTGAGTGTGGTCACGTCCTCCTCGCTCCAGTCGGCGAGCATCGTGTCGACATGCTGCTGGCCGTGCGCCATGATCCGCTCCCCGATCTCCCGGCCTCGGGGGGTCAGTGCGAGCAGTACGCCGCGTTCGTCGGAGGGCTCGCGCACCCGTACGATGAGGCCCGCCTCGTCCAGGCGGTGGGCGATCTTGGAGAGGTTCGCCCGTCCTGTGCCCAGGGCCTCCGCCAGTTCGCTGGGACGCATCGCCCCTCGATAACTGAGCTGGTTGACGACGAGGAACATCGACACGTCGTTCACCGGGAAGTCGACAGCGGCCATGACGGTCAGCCGCCTGGTGAGGCTGTCGGCCTCGTGGATGATCGAGGCCAAGGAGACACGCAGGTCGAGAGGATCCGGCGCGATGGCGGGGGACAGGTCGATGTCTGGATCGTCCAGCTCGTAGCGTTGTGCGCGCGCCACGATGTGCCTCCCCTAGTTCGTACTCGGCGAAAGCCTATGTGCTGGCGCGGGCGACCGGTCAGGGCACCTGGTCGCCCGCGCGACCGGCTCAGCTTGTCGTCGTCTCCTGCAGCAGCCGTACCGGTCCGAGCAGCCCGTGGCCGTGCACGGTCGTCTGCTGCGTCTCGTTGCCGCCGGTGAAGGACGCGATGATGTCAGGGATCGCGTCGTAGTAGCCACGGGCGAGCAGCCGGTTGTTCAGCGAGCTGGAAACGCGGACCGTCACCTGGTTCTGGCCCGGCCGCAGGTCGCCGGTGACGTCCACCTGCGGGCAGGAAGTGTCGAACCCCTTGACCACGCCCTGGTTGACCTGGACACAGCCCAAGGCGCCGGCGGTCGATCCGAGGTCGAGCACGTACCTGGTCCCGGCGGCCGGGGCCTGGTCGAGAGTGAAAGTGGCGGTGTACTCGCCGACACCGCTGACCTCGGGCCCCACCTCGGGGAGGTCCTTCCATGGCCGCAGGGGGCCGTGGCCGGCGTCGAGGCGGGTGATGGCCGTGAGGGGGCGCTCCTCGCGGGTCTCATAGCCGAGCCCGCGGTCCTCGGAGATCACTTCCAGGTCGCCGGCGTCCCAGCTCTCGACCGCGATCGTCCACTGGGAGATCTCCTGCAACGGCTTCGCCGTGACGGGATCGGACCCCGTCGGCTGCGCCGCCGCGCGGTCGAGGGTGAGCAGCGCCATCTCGCCTGGGGCCAGGGACACGGTGACGATCGTCCGGCCCGCTTCGTGCCGTACGCCGTGATGGGGCCGGATGTCACCGGACCAGGCGTCGATCCGGTGGGCGGCCGCGATGCCTGGGAGAGCGACCTCGACGGTGGTCGGCTCGCCGGTCTCGTAGAGGAAGTGGTACAGGTACAGGTGCAGCAGGTCACCGTCCTCGCGCAGGTGGCTCAGGACGGATTGGTTGCCGGTGGTGAACTCGGCGCGTCCGGAGATGCCGAGGTCGCGCAACGCCTGGCGGCTATGGGCGGGATCGTGGACCTCGGCGACGGTCGGGAGCGCGCGCAGCTCCGCCATCGTCTGGGCGAGCTCCTCATCGCGGCCGTCCAGGCCCGGGGTTCGGGCCGCCGCCTGGTGATGGGTGGTGTGCTGGCCGGCGACGAGCCACTTGAGTTCGCGGGCGCCGTTGACGATGACAAGCTTCAGACCTTGGCGCGCCCACTGCAGAAGCTTGGCCGCCACATTCGCGTCCAGCGTCTCCTGGTAGACGATGAGCGCCTGGTAGCCGGGGCCGTCAGGCTGGACGAGTCCATCGGTGAACGACACCTCATCGCGCGGCAGGAGCGATCCGTCGAAGAACTCGTACGTCCACCCGGCGTCCTGCATGTCCAGGTCCTGCCACCAGTGGTTCTGGCGGTCGCGCATCCACATGCGCCCGTAGGCGTCCTCGTCCTGGATGCGACGGCCCTCCGAGTCCGTGAGGGCCAGGCCAATGGTGTTGTCGGTGAAGTGGTCGGTACGCAGGATCCCGACGTCGATCCGTGGCCTGCCCTGGCGCAGGACGGCCTGGTATCGGCCGATCGCCTTGTTCCACAGGGGGTAGAACTCGGCCGCGGGCTGCCGGGTGTCGAACCGCTCGGAGAACCTGGACCACATGCCCTCATGCCCCGGCCACTGGGTGACACCCTCGGCGCCGGCGGTGCTCGCCCAGCCGTGCAGCACGGTCTTGGTGATCCCGGCCGCCAGCTGGGTGGCGATGATCTGGTCGTAGAAGCGGTGGTCGAGGATGTGGTTGCGGGTGGTCGCGCCGGTCTCGGAGGAGTACTGCTTGCCGAACAGGTGGGCGGGCCCGGCCATCAACCGGTAGGCGTCGATCTGCGCACCGAACTCCAGGGACTCGCTCTCGATGCCGTCGACCTCAGGCCCGGGCCGGGTGAGCTCGAACGGCAGCCCGTAGCTGATCTCGGAGCGTAGCGTGATCCCGTTGTCGTGCAGGAACGAGGCGAACGGGCGCAGCATGTTCTCGATGTAGAGGTCGGTGAGCGTACGCACGTAGTCGAAGCGCACCTTCTCGACGGTGACGCGGTGCTCCTCGCGTACGTCGTAGTGATAGGTCGTACTGACCGCCATGAACGGCACACTGCGCAGCAGGAAGGGCAGCCAGACCGTGATGTCGTAGCCGCGGCGGGCCCGGAACTCCTCGGCGAAGGTACGCCCCCAGAACAGGCCGCCGGCGCCGTAGGTCGACAGCTCCAAGGAGTCCATGTACATCTGCACCCGCGGGTTGCGGCTGATCTGCTCGCGCAGCTCGGGGGTGAGCACGACCGAGGTCCAGTAGTCGATGACCGCCTCGACGCCGTCCCGGTCCAGGTAGTTGACGGTGTAGTTGACCGACGCCGAGGGCGAGGCGGTCTGCCCGGTGCCGTGCATCCACAAGACGAACAGTCGCCACTGGCCGTCCGCAGGGGCGCGCCACTCCAGCGTCTCGTCCCGCACCTGGTCGGTGAGGTCGACGACAGATTGAAGGTCGAGCGTGGTGGCTTCCAGCACGCGCGCGGCCACGACGGCCACCAGATGCTGCTCGGTCACCTTGCCGCGATGGCCGGGGAGCTGAGTCGTGGGCGCCTCGGCGTCGAGGTCCACGCGCGGGAGCAGGCCGCTGCGCGAGCCGGCGGGCCCGAGGTCCTCGGTCACCACGTCGAGCTCCTGCGCCGCGGCCGGGTGATCGGGGGTGATGGTGGGCAGGTTCGCGTTCGCCCAGTTCGTACCGGAGGTGAAGCTCACCGCCATGTTCCGGCTGGTCGTCTCCTTCACCACCACGTGAGAGTCGTGCGTCCACTCCTCTGAGCCCCAGCCGTAACGGGCGTGGTCGATGCCGGCCTCGTCCATGGCTAGGAACTCCATGCCGCCGAACCCGAGCCGGTGCGCGGTGTCGACCTCGCGCAGCAGCGTCTCGTCAGTGTGCAGGCCCTCAGCGAGCCACCATCGCACCTCCGGGCGGTACTCGATGGCTGGGTCGGTGACCAGGCGGGTGAGGTCGTCAAGTGACATGCGTTCCTCTTCACGGTTGCATCGATTTAACGCATCCTGCGGGTGCCGTTGGGGCCGACACTAGGCCGCGTCGCGCGCAAAAGCAATGTCGTGAGGAAACTATAAAACGTCGGCGTGGGGCAGCTTCCTGCTCTAACCGGGCCTGACTAGCCTCGCGCTCCTGCGTGAGAGGCTCAGGTGTCGGGCTGCCATGCCTCGCACTCACACCTCACGAGTACTCTCTTTCGCTCATGATTCTTAAAACGATTCATGCGGTTTGGGTTCCTGGGCTCCTTGGCCGACGTTCGTTCGGTTGCTTCTTGCATCTTCTATGACGTACGGCATAAGTTACCCATCGGTAGTGTCGATGAGTGCAGGAAGAAAGTCGGTGGCGGTGTGAGTCCGCGCAAGAGGGACTTCCGGGCCGGCTGCCCGATTGTGGCGGTGGCCGTGGAGACCAACGACGACGCCCCGCAACTCGCCCGCTCCGCCGCCGAGATCCACGACCTGCTGGTCCACGCCCTGAGGGACCGGCCCAACCCTGACCCCGGTCTCGGCACCCGCCCGTGACCGCCCCGCCCGTGATCGCCCAGCCTGAGGGAGCCGCGCCATGCCCGTACTCGACCGCCAGGACGACATCTTCATCCTCGACCTCGGCGACGGCGAGAACCGCTTCCACCCCGACTGGATAGCCGCCGTCGATGCCGCCCTGGACGAGGTGGAAAAGGCGGACGGGCCCCGCGCCCTGGTGACCGCCGCGACCGGAAAGTTCTACTCCACCGGGCTCGACCTGGACTGGTTGTTCGCCCACGCGGACCAGCAGCAGGACTACGTGACCTCGGTGCACGCGCTCTTCGCGCGACTGCTGTGCCTGCCGGTGGCCACCGTGGCAGCGCTACAGGGGCACACCTTTGCCGCCGCCGCCATGTTCTCGCTGGCCCACGACTTCCGTGTGATGCGCGCCGACCGCGGCTTCTGGTGCCTGCCCGAGGCTGGCATCAACATCCCCTTCACCCCCGGCATGTCCGCTCTCATCCAGTCCCGCCTGACGCCGCAGACCGCCCACGAGGCCATGCTCACCGCCCGCCGCTACGGCGGCGATGACGCCGCGGCCGCCGGCATCGTTGACCACGCCGTCGACGAGGACGTCGTACGGACGACCGCTGTCGAGATCGCCCGGGCCCAGGCGCCCAAGGCGGGCGACATCCTTGCCACCATCAGAACCCGCATGTACGCACCTGTCCTGGCCGCCCTGCGTGACACGACCAGCGTCATGGGCTGACGCCGTATCCGCCACGGCCGACGAGTAGCCCGGTACCACCCCTACCTGGCACAAGCAGGCGCTCACCCGCATTGAACGCCTCCAGGATTGACCATCACCCGACGGCTCTCTATCAGCACCACCGCAAGGAGCAATCCGTGTCCACGACCGACTTCACCGCTCTGTCGGGCCTCGAACTGATGCGCTGGGTACAGTCCGTGCGGTCGACCGAACCCGACGTCCCTTCGATCGGCAGGCTGCTCGGCATGCGGTTCGACGAAGTGGAGCACGGCCGCATCGTCATCTCGCTCGACACCCGGCCCGACTTCGCCAACCCCCTCGGTACGGTCCACGGCGGCATCGCGGCCACACTCCTGGACTCCGCCATGGGGTGCGCGGTGCACACCACCCTCCCGGCGGGCGTCGGCTTCACGACCCTCGAACTCAAGGTCAACTACATCCGGGCAGCCCACACCGGAGGTCAAACGCTCACCGCCGAGGGGAACGTCATCCACGCCGGCCGCCGTACTGCCACAGCAGAAGGCAAGGTCCTGGACGATCAGGGAAAGCTGATCGCCCATGCCACCACCACCTGCCTCATCATCGGAGGCAGCGACTGACCGTGGTTTGGAGCCTTGGTTCACACCGCAGGGCGAGCGTGCTTGAGGACACCGCTGCCGTACACGGCCTGCACGGTGATTGCCAGGACGGTGGCCGCGAGTGGAATCGGCGCCGCGGTGGGGGAGAAGAGCAATGCCGCTGTACCCCGTTGCTGCGGCGCCTGACCCCGAACATGAGGTTCTCGTTAAGAGTCGTACGGCGATGCGGGAAGTCTTTGCGACAGCACGCGAAGGCTTCCCGGTGATCAGACGTCGAACTCGCCGTGGGTCGCTCCGTGCAGGAAAGCCGTCCACTCATCGCGCGTGAAGATCAATGCAGGCCCGGTTGGGTTCTTGCTGTCACGCACGGCTACGACGTTGGGCAGATTGGTTGCTACTTCAACGCATTGGCCGTTATCGCCGCTGGCGGTCGCCTTGCGCCACTCCGCCTTGTCAAGGTTCAGCTCGCCCATTTCCTTATCGCATCCTCTATTGCCTGTTGCGACACTGTTTGTGGAAGTGCGTCCGCTCTGATGTTGTCATATCTCACCTTGAGTTGCGCGACTGCATCGTGATCGCCGGTGACTTGGCCGGACAGGACCGAGTCGGCTGAAACAACCTCGGAGCCATCGCGTAGACGCGCCAGAGCGAACGCGCTCATTGTGCCAGCCACGCAACCAGCAGTGGTAGGCACTAGCTGGACAGTGATTCGTGGATGCTGTGAGAGCTCTTGCAGGTGGCGAAGCTGATTCAAGAGGATCTCTGCCCCTCCGATCGGACGATGCAGCACGCTGTCTTCGATCAATGCCAGGAAGACCGGCGGGGTAGGACCGTCGAAGATCTGCATGCGTCGAGTACGAGCCTGAACCCGTTCCTCTGCTCGGTCAGGAGGGGATTTTGTGGAGAAGATCGCTCGCGCGTACTCCGGGGTCTGGAGCAGCCCTGGCACCAGGAGTGGATCCCACGACTGAAGGATGACCGCCTGCGGCTCTATCTCCTCCACCCAGCGTGCAAACCACCCGAGGGCGGGTGAATGGGCGATTTGCCTATATAGCTTTGCGAAATGCCCATCAAGCCCGAAAGCCTGATCGGCCGCTTCGGCGAACTCCAGCGTCGGCGTCCGGCGCCCCCGTTCGACGTGGCTGATAAGGGAGGTATGGCATCGCATACGGGCGCTTAGCGATATTTGGGAAAGCTTCGCCTTCTTCCGGTAGTGCTCCAGGTTAGAGGCGAAGCGTGCCCGCGGTGACATCTGATCGCTGTTGCCGGTATCCACCCTGCCCTCCGATCATCACGCTCTGCCGCCCATGGAATATCCAGGGCCGCAGCAATAGAACGACGGATGTGCGACAGATAATACAGGCTTTGCGTCTTCTTTTGTCATCCAGTTTCGTGAAGCGGAGGCTCTACCGGCCGCCAATATTCCTCATGCTTGGGTTCCACGCAACAGCGAACGACGGCGCTTTCGTCGCGTGCGATGAACGGATTTCCAGGCCCGTGGAGGTGGTCGACGAGATGGACGCGCACTGCTCAGCTCGTGGAGAGGTCGTCCGGCCCGTACATCCGGAGCTTGATCGGCAGGAGAAAGGGGTCGCAGGCCATGAGTGGGAGATGCGGCCGGCGCCGACCCAAGCGAGTGCGGATCCACACGACTGTCTCCGGGAGCGCGATGTGAGCGGAGCGGCGAAGAAAACGGCGAATCAACACAACTGCATAGAGCTGCCCGCCTTTCCGGTATCTGTGTCGATTGCGCGTAGACATGTCGTGCGGGTGCTAGAGGGGTGGGCCTGCGAAGAGCTGATCGACGACGCACAGCTCATCATCAGCGAGCTCGTTACCAATGGCATAAAAGCCGTGGAACAAAGCGAAAATGCCCATGAAGAAGAAATCGGGATGTTCGCCTGGTGTGATCGACGCGTGTGGATTGGCCTCCATCGGACGGTCCATGACGTGGTCATAGAGGTGTGGGATCCCAGTCGTAAGCCGCCGAGAATCGTTCACCCCAACGCGTCGGAAGAGGGCGGACGAGGGCTGCAGGTGGTCGACAAGACAGCCGCATGCTGGGGTTATCGATGGCCGAGCACGGGCGGGAAAATCGTCTGGGCCGCCCTGAAGATCAACCAAGGATCTGGAGCGCTGGATGAGCCGCGTTGAGGCCGCGGCCAACGAGAAGCGCGCGGCTGACGCCCCGGCTCCACCCGCATGTCTGGAGACGAAGACATGGCCCTGCCCTGGACTCTCTCCACACCCACCCCACCGGGCAGACGGCCCGAAGACCCTCCTGGAGTGGACCGCGGATAAGCCGTCCCGCTGCCGGGTCCTCGACTACACCTGCTCATGTGGCGCGATCGTTTACGAACTCCTGGCCTGCGGCGGCAACTATCGGATCCGCCGCACGAACCAGGCATTGCCTCCTGGTGAGGCATACGCCGGCCCGTGGCGCCACCAGGTGGCGGAACGCATGTGGGCGCTGATCCTCTCGGGCGAGGCCAGCTTATGTTCGTGTCTCACCTCCGAAGCGCCCAGTAAGGCCAGTGAACGCCACTACGTCCCCTTTGGTATTCGCAGAGCAACCTGTTACGGGGAGCCGATCGTCGCTCGGGCCGTTTCGATGAAGCTCTGCAGCCGGTCACGGAACACCTGGTGGGCGTTGTCGAAGCGGGAACGTGCTTCAGGGGCGCCTTGTGCGATGTACCACAGCGCTCCGTTGGCATCTGTGGCCGCCTGTTTGACGGCTTCTGCCTTCGCGGCGACGGCTTCTGGCCCTTCGAGGAGAATCACCCTGGCGCATCGTGCCAGCGGATCATAGGCGTCCCGCAGGGGCCCTCTCTGTGCGCGTCTGGGCTTCGGCCCCCATCAGCAGCTGCCGCTGACGCTCGTCCAGATGAGGAAAGAGCAGCCGAAACTTCACCGCCAAGGTCATCGCCGAGCCATCTCGCCCATCGCCCATACCCTCACCATGACAGGCCCTGTCCGTGGCCATGTAAAAGCCCCCGCAGGTGGCCGGTTCGAGGTGGGTCTGGCCCACTTTCCGAAAAGTGGGCCAGACCCACACGCAGCTGACCATTGACAGGCCCACCCCGACACGCCAGCCTGCCGAGATCAAAGCACCTAGTAATTTTCCGGCGGCTCCTAAGCTGACAGAAGTCTGGAAGAGTGAGGGGCCATGGTGATTCCGAACAGTGCGGCCCGGACGCGTCGGTGTGGGGACGTTGCAGTCAGTGCCGCTGGCGCCTCAGCATGGTTAGTTCGCGCCTCGGCGCCGATCGCCCCACGGCCGTGACGGCGACATCGTGTCCCGCGAAAATGCCAGGGGATCGGCGGCCTGTATTCGCGTAAGGCAGTGTTGCTGTACTCGGTCCCCCCGGCCAGCGGCCTGCCTCATCATCCGGTGGCGAGTGGACCCATACCGCAGAGCCGCCAGGCCCGAGGAACGGAAGCCGCGTGGCAGCCAAGCGGTGCCGCTCTAGGAGAGCGCCGACGGGGACACCGACCTAGGTGTGCTGACCTGCTAAAACGCAGTGACGGATCGTACCACCTGCTTGATCATCCCGCGTATGTCCCGGCGCTGTGTGGTGGACTACCGCGGCATCCGATTGCCCGACGATAGCCACCAAGGAACCTCAGGCCGCAACCCGTCGCCGCCGCCGGAGAAGGGCCAAGGCTGCAACTGCCGCAAGGGTCATCCACACCTTGCCGAGAATCTGCCCAGGGAGGTACTCAAGGGAGCCGAAGGCCAGGTTCAGGAACAGGAAGCTGTCGACTAGTAGGCCGACGGCGTTCGATGCAAGCATGGCGATCATCAATCCTCGCCGGCGAAGCGGTTCGTAGACACCGAAGTCCGCCAGTTCAGCCACGGCGAAGGCCACGGCTGAGGCCATGGCGAGGTCGGGATCGGCCAGCAAGTATGAGAGCACAATGCCAACGGCCATTGCTACTAGGACAGCGAAGCGGCCAGCAGTTTCTCGGCTGAGGTCGCGAAGCACGAGCGCCAATCCCACCATGTACACGCCGGCAGGCGCGACGTAACCGAAGCCCACAGGGACCGCCCCAAGGTGGGTCACCGCGAGGTTCGCTGCAGGGATCGTAGCGATGTACGCGAGGAGTGCGGCGCTACCGGCGGCAACGGAAACCTTCACGGTTCTACTCTCTGATCAGAACGGTCTGTCTGGCCCTCCCAAGGGGATGCCATCAGGGCGAGCGTCCCGACATTACAACGCCTGGCACCGACAACTGTGCGGATCCCGTAGTTTCTGGACATCCCCCCTCCTTGCCGGATGGATCATATGATCTTGGTCTGCTACAGGTGCGTCACCTTCCGAAGGAAGCTGCGGCTCCAACGTGATCTTTGTCTAGCTGTGGCTGCAAGGGCCAGAAACTGCTAGTTCAGCGATCAGAGTTTGGGCCTCACTTTCCCAACAGATTCGTGTGGTCGAGGGCCTCGGCAACCCAGTGCCTTCTAGCCTGGCAACGGTGAGGAGTAACGACGAGCAGGAGGCCCGCTCGGGAGGTGGTGCGCCTGCAGCCCATCGGGTGACGGTTGGGTTGGCAGATGCATCTCTGGAAACTACGCTGCCTTCTGAGGTTCCTGAGGTGTAAGTTTCGGTGAGTGCGATGACTGAGGGTGATCAGATGGATGCAAGTAAGCCGAAGGCCGTTGTCCTCCTGAGCGGCGGTCTCGACTCGACGACTGTCCTCGCCATCGCGCGTCAGGAAGGCTACGAGACCTACGCGCTCAGCTTTCGATACGGGCAGCGTCACACCGAGGAGCTCGAGGCTGCTAAGAAGATCGCCGTCGAATTGGGGGCGGCAGAGCATGTGATCGCTGACATCAACCTTGCTGTCTTCGGTGGATCCGCGCTCACTGACGATGCTCTCGACGTGCCGCACCATGACAGTGTGGACGATCTCGGCACCGAGATTCCGATCACGTACGTCCCGGCTCGCAACACAGTCTTTCTCTCCTTCGCGCTCGCCTGGGCGGAGACGCTTGGCTCGTCAGATGTGTTCATCGGGGTGAACGCCTTGGACTACAGCGGCTACCCGGACTGCCGACTGGAGTACATCGAGGCTTACGAGCGCATGGCCAACCTCGCAACCAAAGCCGGTGTGGAGGGCACTCAGAAGCTGAAGATCCATACCCCTCTGATCGAACTCACGAAAGCGCAGACGATCCAGCGCGGTCTCGATCTGGGAGTCGACTACTCCTGGACCCACAGTTGCTACGACCCGATCGATGGGCGCGCTTGTGAGACCTGTGACTCCTGCCTTCTTCGTGGACGGGGCTTCGCTGAGCTAGGCATGGTCGATCCATCCTTCACCTCTAAGAGGGCTTGATCTGCCATGTACCGGGTGAAGGAGATCTTCTACACGCTGCAGGGGGAAGGGAGCCACGCAGGGCGGCCGTCCGTATTCTGCCGCTTCACCAGTTGCAACCTGTGGACAGGCTGGGAGAAGGACCGGCACAGAGCGATCTGCAAGTTCTGCGATACAGACTTTGTGGGGACGGATGGTCCTGGCGGCGGCCGGTTCCGCACGGCAGCCGATCTCGCCGCTGCTGTAGCCAAGACGTGGCGGGGACAGCCGCATCCGCGTAGCCGCCCGTATGTGGTGTGCACGGGGGGAGAGCCCCTGCTGCAACTGGACACCGAAGCAGTCGATGCCCTGCATGCTGAAGGCTTCGAAGTCGCCATCGAGACGAATGGCACCCAGCACGCTCCCGGCGGGATCGACTGGATCTGTGTGAGCCCGAAGGCCGGCACTGAACTGGTACTGACGTCAGGGCAGGACTTGAAATTGGTCTACCCACAGGCCGGTGTGGAGCCCGAACTCTTCGAAGGCCTTGACTTTGATCGCTTCCTGCTTCAACCGATGGATAGCGAGGACCTCGTCGCCAACACAAAGGCTGCGATCGAGTACTGCCTCGAACATCCGCAGTGGCAGTTGAGCGTACAAACCCACAAGACCCTGGGAATCCGTTGATCGAGATCTTCCGTGAGTTCACGTTCGAAGCCGCTCACCGACTGCCGAACGTACCGCCTGGTCACAAGTGCGCCAGGCTCCACGGACACAGCTACCGGATAGAGGTACATGTCCGCGGCGAGGTCGACCCCGGTACGGGCTGGCTGATGGACTTCGCCGAGATCAAGGCTGCGTTCAAGCCCATTCTGGATCAGCTCGACCACTACTACCTCAATGAGGTGCCCGGGCTCGAGAACCCGACCAGCGAAGTTCTAGCGAAATGGATCTGGGATCGTCTTATCGTTAGTCTGCCTCTGTCGGCGATCCTTGTTCGAGAGACCTGTACTTCCGGCTGCGTCTACCGCGGGGAGAACTGATGCTCGAGGACGTGCAGGGAACTCCTGACAGTCGCGGTATAGGCCTTGACGAAGTTGGGATCGAGGGTCTTCGCTACCCGATTCTCGTCGCCGACGGGCAGGGCGCCAAGCGAGAAACCGTCGCCACGGCTGCCATGTCGGTCACCCTCGGCCCCGAAGTCAAGGGCGCTCACCTAAGCCGCTTCATCGAGGCGCTTCATGGTGCACGCGACCAGTTGACCCTCGCTACTGCGACCGGTCTAGCTGAAGACTTGCGGCAGCACATGGGAAGCTCCAGCGCCCGCGTGCATCTGGCTTTTCCCTACTTCCTCGAACGCGAGGCACCCGTCACACGGTCGCGAGCGTACGTCGAATACACGTGCGCAGTAACGGCCTCCACTAGCGATTCCGGCGCCCAATCAATATTGAGGGTCGACGTACCGGTCACCAGCGTATGCCCCTGCAGCAAAGCCATCAGCGACCGTGGTGCCCACAACCAGCGCGGTCACATCACAATTGAGATCAAACCGTCCAACCATTCGACTGATCTGTGGTTCGATGAGTTGATCGACATCGCAGAGAGCGCAGCCTCCTCTCCGGTCTACGCGCTGCTCAAGCGTCCGGATGAGCGCTATGTGACCATGGCCGGCTACGACAATCCAGTCTTCGTTGAAGACATGGTCCGCAACGTCTGTCTGGTCCTGGCGGCCTCCGACTGCATCACCGCATACCGGGTGCGGGCTGTCAACGACGAGAGCATCCACAACCACGCGGCCTATGCAGTAGTCTCCTGGACCTCTCCGAACGGCGCATAGAAATATGGACCACAGCGTTGGCCAGAACGGCCAAACCGTGCATGTCGTGGTGACGTGCACGAACCGTAAGCGCATCGCCGTTGCCGACGACCTCCGAGTGCGGAACCTGCCGAGTATAGATGTCGATGAGCGCTGCAACCAATGGGTTAGGCGCATCTCTACCGCACCCTCTCGGGTTCCGGCCAGCGGTATGTACGCTGGTGAACACTGGCTGATTGCTCGGCGCTTGGCTGAAGTGGCTGGCGGGCACGCAACCCTCTGGGTCTGCTCGGCTGGGTATGGATTAATCCCCGTCACAACGCCCCTCGCCCCGTATGCGGCCACGTTCGCTCTCGGACACGGGGACTCAGTCGCCAGCGACGCTGAAGGAACCCGCCAGTGGTGGGCGCGGATGTCGCAGTGGGTCGGACCGCAGGGCGACCAGCCACGTTCCTTCGCAGCGCTAGCGGCTCAAGACCCTAACTCCGCGATCATTGCCGTCCTATCGGAACCCTACCTGCGAGCATGCTCAACTGATCTACGTGACGCAGCCACGCTGTTGTCCGATAGTGACAGTCTCTCCGTGATCGGACCCGCGGGACGCTGTCCAGAGATCGATGACCTGGTGGTCCCGGTGACAGCAGCTCTCAGAACCGTGGTGGGCGGCAGTCTCCTCTCGCTAAACGTTCGTGCTGCGGAGTATGCGCTCAAGGAATCTGGCCTGCGTGGGGATGCTTTGCGACGTCCGTTGCTTGCCAAGCTCATGAGGGAGGTCATCGCCTCCGCGCCTGACGCCCCTCGCAAGCCGGCAGGCACTCCCATGACTGACGACCAAGTCCGCGCGTTCATCCAGGAACGCCTTGAGTTTGGCCCCACCTCAGCTACACGTCTGCTGCGTGAGTTGCGAAGTTCAGGACGCTCCTGCGAGCAAGCCCGCTTTAGAAACTTGTTCCTTGAACAGTCTCGGACGGCGGCGGGGGAGTGGGGATGACGACCTCACCCAAGTCGCGTACAACCGAGGTTCGTGCTCTTCGGATCATCCAGGCGAAGGACTACCCTCTGTACGTCTTTATGCTGCGTGCCGAGGAGATTCTCGATTTCGCCGACATTTCCAGGGTGAGCAGAGATGAGGCAGGCAAGCTGATCGGATACCAGCGCCCCCAGGTTAAGAAGCACATACACGAGATCGTTCAATACCTGGATAGCGATGTCCCGATCTTCCCCAATCCGATCATCATGGCCCTATCGCCGCGAGTACATTTCCGGAGCACTCGTGGTGGAAACAGGCATCCTGACGACGGAGTCTCCGATACCGGACGACTCACGATACCCCTTCCGGAGCATGGGAAGCCCAAGCCGGCTTGGATTGTTGATGGGCAACAGCGCGCGTTAGCGCTCGCACAGACACGACGATGTGACTTTCCCGTACCGATCACTGCGTTCGTCGCTGACACGGTCAACCTGCAGCGGGATCAGTTCGTCCGGATCAACAACACGAAACCGTTGCCTCGTGGACTTGTAACGGAACTCCTTCCCGAGGTCGACAGCCCACTTCCATCACGCCTTACAATCCGAAAGGCGCCCTCTCAACTGTGCGATGTCCTGAATTCGGATAAGAGCTCGCCGTTCTACGGATTGATCAAGCGTGCGTCTACAGCAGGCTCGAAGCAAAGTGGCGCGGTAGTAACGGATACTGGAATCGTGGACATGATTCAGGAGAGTCTCACGTCACCTTCTGGGGCCCTTTATCCGTACCGGGATATCGGTAGAGGAGAGACTGACTTCGACGGGATCATTCAGGCGCTCTTCATCTACTGGATGGCGGTTAGAGAGACATTCCCCGAGGCGTGGGCGAAACCTCCAGAGAAGAGTCGGCTTATGCATGGTGCGGGGATCAGAGCCATGGGTCGACTCATGGACAGGATCTTGGGTGTCGTAGACCCACTGCGTGCAGACGCTCCGGAGACAGTGCGGAAACATCTAAAAATTATCGCCCCGTACTGTAGGTGGACCTCGGGTTCCTGGGATGAGCTAGGGCACCGATGGAATGAGATCGAAAATGTAAGCAAGCACGTTCACGAGCTCTCTAACTATCTCATCCGGGTCTATCAGATTGCACGTAGGGAGCTGGCGTGAAATTTTACTTCCCAGACAGTCAGGATCAGATCAGTCCGACTTTCAATTTTGTTACCGAAGAGCATTCTCCGTATCGCGTGCGGCAGCGCGATGATAAATATGCTCATGAAGTTCTTAAGCCACAACCATATGATGGACTCCTTGTGAGCAAAGCGATCGTTGACGGCTCAGTGAGGGGAGCTGGGAAATACTCGATGCCACAGCGGGAGCGGCTGTATCGATTGGGTGTCTCAAGATATTTCAGGCTGCCCGAGAACGTAGTGACCATTGGGGATTGCGGCGCTTTCAACTATGTGGACGAGGAATTGCCACCATACACAACGGAAGAGGTGCTGGACTTCTACGAGCGCTGCGACTTCCATTCGGGGATTAGTATCGATCATGTGATCTTCGGCTACGATCCGACAGTGCCCGACGCATTGGTGAACCGCGTTTGGAAGGAGCGACGGCAGATCTCGCTGCGGTATGCGGCTGAGTTCTATACCCGCGTTCAAGAGCGAGGGAACAAGATCGAAGCCGTAGGCGCTGCGCAGGGATGGAGCCCGGCAAGCTATGCCGACAGCGTCAAATGCCTGCAAGAATTCGGGTATCAGCGCATCGCCCTCGGAGGTATGGTACCGCTGAAGACGCACGACATCCTCGCTTGCCTAAAAGAAATCGATCAGGTGCGCCTGCCCGCCACAGAGTTGCATCTCTTGGGGATCACAAGGGTGACATCTATGGAAGAATTTTCCGTCTATGGTGTCACGAGTTTCGACAGCACTTCGCCGTTCCGGCAGGCGTTCATGGACGACCGTAACAACTATCATACGGAGAGCGTGGCGTATACCGCTATTCGTGTGCCGCAGGTCGACGGGAACCCGGTACTCAAACGGCGGATCCTGGCAGGCGAGATATCGCAGGCGAAAGCCAAGTCCGCAGAGCGAGAATGTATGAAGCGCCTTCGTGCGTATGACGTAGACCTCGAAAACGTGGACAGGGTGATCGAGATTCTCGGAGAGTATGAAAATCTGGTTGAGCCGGAAAAAAAGAAGAGCAAGATTTCGGCTTATCGAGTTACCCTTGAAGCCAAGCCCTGGAAGTCCTGCAAGTGCACGATCTGTACGGCTCATGGTATTGAGATAGCCATCTTCCGTGGATCTGAGCGGAACAAGAGTCGCGGGTTTCATAACTTGTCGGTGTTCGCCACTAAGATGCACCACATCAAGCACCCCCTTGGACAGGAGAACTAATGGCCGACCGCCAGATCCTTCGTCTTCCAGCGTTGGAGGTCCGGCAGGGATCGCGCCGTATATATTGCTTCGCCGTCGACGGTAAGAGGCTCCACGAGTTCGCTGCGGTCTCCCGCATACGTCGCGATGGGAAGGACCAACTCCAGGGGTATCAGCGCCCTGAGGTCGCTAGTCACATTCGGGCGATCCAGCGCTACCTGGAGTCCGAGAACCCGATGCTGCCGAATGCGCTAGTACTCGCCTTCGACAGCCGTGTTCGCTTCGAAGCCGGGGTCACGAGTCACGAGGTCGGCTACTCGGTGCCCGGGGAACTGGTTGTCCCCATGGACGAGACCCTAGAGGATGATCAGAAGCCGGCATGGGTAGTCGACGGACAGCAGCGAAGTGCTGCCATCCGGGATGCCGACATCGGGGAGTTCCCTGTCGCGGCTGTCGGCTTCATAGCGGACAACGATGCCGAACAGCGCGCTCAGTTCATCCTCGTCAACAACACCAAACCCCTTCCTAAGGGTTTGATCCACGAGCTCCTGCCGGATACGAACGCACACCTGCCACCCGCTTATGCTCGTCGCCAACTTCCTGCGGCTCTGATGACTCGCCTCAATGGGACGTTTAATGGCCCGTTCTACCGAATCATCGCCACGCCAACGTCCCCCAATGGCTACATCAAAGACAACAGTATCCTCCGCATGATCGAGCACAGTTTGTATCAGGGTGCCCTCTATCAGTATCGCGATCCCATGGACGGTGCCGGCGATATCGACCAGATGCTGGCCCATCTCAACGCTTACTGGGATTTGGTGCGCGAGATGTTCCCCGAGGCATGGTCACTACCTCCCAGGCTCTCGCGACTCACTCATGGCGTGGGAATCCAGGCGATGGGATTCATCATGGATCACCTCACAGAGGATCTGCCTCCCCGGCAGATCGCTGGCGCAGTCAACGACGCGCTCAAACGAATCGAGGTAGGTGCTGCGTGGACGGGCGGTGCGTGGAAGTTCGGCGCAAATGAGGCCCGTAAGTGGAACAGCTTCCAAAACACACCTAATGACGTCCGGTTGCTAACGGAAGGCTTGCTGTATCTGATCAAACAGGAAGCTCTCTTTTGAGAAAGAGTGGCGATCAAGTACGGAGATATTCTCTGGCATGCGGGCAGCGTAAAGACCAAGAAATTCCGCATAACGGGATGCGCTGGCATCGACGCCATGGGCTACCTGGTGGACATGACGTCGTAGGAGCAGGGCTGTGCCGATGGATCGTCTCGGCCGCGGACGTCAAGTCGATCGCCGACGACTGTTTCAGTACTGACGGAAGTGGTATAGCCGCTCGACGACGACGGCGAACAAACGAGCGTGGAACGTATCCATTCAGGCCTGCTGTTGAGCTGGGTGTCTTGTTTGGGGTAGACGCGCTATTTCTGCTGACTATAGGGATCTTGGGACGGGTCGTCATACTTTGGGCTGGTGGCCCCCGATTCCGCGAGTTGGAGTCGTGAGGAACTGCTGGCTGCAGTGGCCGAGCGGGACAGGGTGATCGCTGCTCTGATGGCCGAGATCGAGCAGTTGAATCGGCGGGTGGGGATGGATTCGTCCCACTTCTCGATGCCGCCGGGTTCGGATGGTCCGGCGACGCGAGACAAGCGCGCCAAGAAGGCCAAGAGGCGTTCGTCCCGGCCGCGCGGCGGACAGTCGGGGCATGACGGCCATGCGCTGGTGTGACGGACCAGCGCTGACTGGGTCGCCATGATCGGCCCGCCCGGCTGTGCCGGGTGTGGTCACAAACTGGCGTGCCTGGAGGGCAGGGTTGGCGCGCGGGTGCAGGTGTTCGACACTCCGCCGGTGAAGCTGCAGGTCACCGAGTAACGCCTGATCATTCACAGGCGTGAATGGATACATGCTCAGTTCTTTTGAGAACACCCTCGTCGAGCGAGTAGAGCAATCGGAAACACGGCCGCCCATTGAAAGGCTGACTGGCGGCTTCGCCCGATTCCTTTATCCTGGAAAAATTCGTCTGCAGTCCAACTGAAATATTCTAGTTATGCTTCTCCGTGCGATGGGCGGCATCGCCAAAAATTGTGGTGAAACCTTCGATAACCGCCTCTACTAGAGACGCGGATCCTTTGCCAAGCGCGTAATTAATTGGTTTACGGCCACGCGCTTTTTTGAGAGCATCTGTCGCGGCGTGTGCTGCCGCTTTATCTGCGATGACTAGTAGGTCGGCTTGCTTCGCAGCGTTTCTTAGCGCTGTGCTTGCCACCTTATCAGTGAAAGTTTCGACGCGGGTTTCGGGGTACCAGTCGCGCACAATTGCTGCTGCCCGGTTGGCTGCAGGCTCCATTAAGGAATATATCGCCACGAAACAACCTTCAGGTGGCCTGGTCCGAAGGCCGGCCTTCAGTGCTTGGCCATCTGGCTCTAGTGGGATTGCCAGTTCCAGCCCGAAGTCTGCCGCCAGCATCTTGGCCGTTTCCAGCAATACGGCGTCAATTCGCCGTGCGTTGTGTGGACCAATCCGGCTCAGAATCTGCGTAGCGAACGTTTGAATCTCCACGGCCGCGTCGGGCCGTGTTGCTGCAAGGACTTCTATCATTTCGAGGCCGAGGGACAGGTCGGCGTCAGTCAGGAACGGTGTCCAACCGGCACGAAGGCTCTCTACCAGTTCATCGAAGATCGATGCTGATACGCCCGTAGTGAGAGTTCGGGCGACGAGATCGAGGAGTCGGGCGGCTCGATGGCGATCGCCCGACTCGTCGCCCAGGGCCCAGGCCTCGACGATAGTCAACCGCAGGTCTTGGATCCCGGCTACGTCACCGGCCGCCAAGAAGAGATTCCGTTCCATGTCGAGCAGCAGGTCGATGAGATGTGGAAGAAGGGAAGAGTCTAGTGACCTACTGAGAGGCCGCGCCACGTCGACAACTTCATGCAGTACTCCAGGCTGCATGAGGCGGGGGACTGCCTGGGCTCGCAGTTCAGCAATTGTCCGAGCGCGTTCAGTGGCGCTAATGCCGTCGGCGAATACGGCCTTGAGCGTTACTCCTATAGGCTCGGCAGCGATGGCGACCTGGTTCCCACTCGTTGCGAGTCGGCCAGACACTATGTGGCAGATGTCTGACTCGACGAGCTGCCCCCGCCAATGCTGGAGGAGTTGTATCGAGCGGTTGCTAAGAGTCTTTGTAACCAGTTCGAGGAGGACCGGAAGCAAGGTGGCGGACGGAGTGACTCGCGCAAGGACCTCGATCGCGGCGTCGAGGCGTCCTCCTCCGAGAGCCAAGTGCAGCTCGGCGAGGTCCGGCTCTCCGGTTGGTGTCCGGTCGAGTGTGCCCGGCACGGACAGTAGAGCCGCAAGGTCGCGCCGGCCGTTGGCTCGATCAAGCCAGCCCGATTCGAGGAGGCGTGCCGCGACGACCTCAGCCGGCTCTCCTGATGACAGCGACCAGTAGGCGTAGTACTGGGCCCCGGCCGCTGACCTAATCATGGTCGCCGATCCCAGGAGGCATCCGTACGCTGAAGTCGATCGCACAAAGTCTGTGAGGTCGGCCGTATCTGGAAGGCGGGCCATGGCGAGGCGAGCTAGTGCATCCGAAGCCAAGACGGGCCGGTCAAGGCGGATCAGGTCCGGAAGTTCATCGAACTGTTCAAGCCGATCCCACTGCTCGAAGGTTGCCAGATACTGCAACCGTAGAAACAGTTTGTTGGCCCTCGAAAGCCGATGATCCTTCTCTAGGACGTTCAGGATTTCTTCAGTCCTGGCCTCCGCTCCAGAAGCACAGGAGTCCCAGAAGTCGCCGATGAGTCGCCCCAACGGCAAAGCCAGATTGATCCTTCGATAGGGACGGGCCACAAGTGAGCGAGTCAGCCGGACTAAGCCTTCGCGGACTCTGGCTTCCACATTGGCATCCCTCGGGACCAGAAGCCGGTATGAACAGCCTTGCGGGCCAGTGAGCGCACGGACGGCCTGATCCAGTGGCAAATCGGAGTCCTCGGGGACAGGCTGTCCGGAAAAGTCGATCCACGATCCTACGTAAGCCTGGATCAGATCGCGAATCCACAGTTGTTGATCCTGATCAGGGAAGATTACATACCAGTATGTCCAACTGGATGCACTGACCGGGAGAACAAAGGGAGACGCTGGATTGGCAAACCATGCCGCTTCAGCTTGGGCGATAATTCTTTCGGCCGCTTCATTGCCGGTGGCGGTGATTTCGTTGGGCGGTGAAAAGAAGGCCGCAATAAACTTGGTCCACGCCGCATCGGGGAGGATGGAGTTCACTTGAAGAGGCCAAGTAGTTCGGTTGCGACCGCTGCAACTCGTGCGGCATCTGTCGTGACCGTGATAAGTTCCCCATTCATAGTAACTCCACTATAGGTAAGATTCATTGATCCATAGACTGCCCATGTGTCACCTATCAGTGCCTTTTCATGGCTGAATAGGCGATGCTCCCGTGGCAGTCGAGTGAGCGAGAGGCGAGCAGTGGTCCCGTCCAGCGATGCGGCCTGCTCGACGCGTGATAGGAGTTCCGTTTCACGATCGCCAGGGCCGCAGGCGAGTCGGATAAAGGCGCCGTGCTGGAGCATTGCCCGAAGTAAACTGGAAAATGGTACGAACGTCGCTGTCCAGGCTGCATTGAGTGAAGTGAATTTGCCACCTCGGTTGTCCAGCGCTGGAAAGTCCGACATCCAGGGCGAGACAACGAGCAGGCGTTTTCCTGGGTTTAGCAGTTCGGAGAGGAACAAACCCTCAAGGCACTCTGTAAGGTCTCGACTGGGTGAGGCCGCTGACCTATGGATGAGTCGCGTGCTCATTGCGGCGCCTCTCGAAGCGAGACTGAGACTGAGTACCGACCGTCTTCCCTAATGATCCCTTCCATTTGTGGATAGACATGCAGCCAATCGAGTTCGAGTGGGTCAACCATCAACTCCCGAACCGCCCGCGCTAGAACCGATGTCCTGCCGGAACTGCTGACAAGTCGGGCGGTGCCGCGGGTGCGCAGCGCAGAGGCTAGGGCGTCGCGCCACTCTTCACTGTCAACATCGACACCCGCAGGCCGAGTGGGCAGCACGTCTCTCAGCAGAGTTCTCTCCGTGGCTAGGGGGTTTTGTATGAAGCGATTGGTTGCTCGTAGCGTTTCCGGGCGCCGTGCGTATGCTCGCGTCCACAGCAGGCTGAGAAGGACCAGTTGCGCTCTGGTCTGTGAATCTGCTTCGTTTGTGGGAGCCGCAACGCGCCTAAGCTTGTCGAGCACCTGATCGTCTTTTGCCAGGAACGCGCATATGGCGCGGTGGTCAATCGCGAATCCGGCGCGAACGTCGATGTCATCCCAGCGGTCCAGAGCCAGGCGGAGAAGATCGTCACTCTCGGCGCCTGATCCCGGCCGAAATATGCGCGTTGACAGCGCGGTGAGATTCGCATGCGTCTGGGGGATTCCCTCCTCGGCAAGGCAAGCGTTGAGATCCTGCCACGCCTGCAGTCTGTCGGCTACTCCTGCCCGGAAACGCTGTGCCGCATCGCGGACCGGAGCACTGGTCGCCAGCAACTCCAGGACCCGGCGTAGCGATGGGTCTACCTCTTCGGAGTCCGAGGGCTCCACAGCTGCCGCGACGAGGGCATCAAATCTCCGCGGATCGTCCGCTAGGCGGCGAGTCAGGGCCTCGATTAATCCACCGCCACCCGGAACGGTGTCAGACATGACGATGCGTGCGCGCGGCCCTCCCTCGTCGAGGATGTCTACCAAGGCATCGGCGTCTACGTTGAAATCGGGGCAGACTTGCTGTACCGCGGCCTGCCAGGCCGCGGCTAGGGTGTGCATGAACCGAGACCGGATCCACGGTAGCCATGTCTGGTCGGGCTTCTCGTTAAGGGTTGGAATTGTCTCTTCCAGAACCTGGATTGTGTCTGAGTTCTGAAGGGCGTCAAGAACTGTATCTCGAAGGGGCGTCTCGTCGACTTCGGTATGGTTGGTGGCGAGAAGGACGCCGTCTACTACGCTCGCTGCCAGCGACTGCCACTGTTGTGGCCCGAGTCCGAGCAGGCTATCGATGCCGTCTCCGCGAAGCACTGCGTCAGCCGCTACCGATAGGACCACGTCGGTGACCCATGCCGCAGTAAATGGGCCTAAGCCGCTTTGTTCAAGACCTTCACGGGTAAGGTGCGCGAACCGATCCGTGCGCAATTGCCGAAGCCTGCCGGGATCGGTATCCAGCTTGAAGGCGGCCAGTGACTGCGGCACGGCAACGGTGACAAGGAGCGCATCGATGGTGCTGGCGAAGCCGACGGCGGCGCGTCTTTCCCGACGCGTGAACGTGAGGTTTTGGCGCCTTCGAGTCCCCGGCATCACGACTTCGGCCGTACCTTCCAGCGCGAACCGCCAGGTTTGCAGGGGACCGCGATCAGCATTTAGGAACGCTGTTACCTCAGGGACCAACTGGCCGAGAGGGTTGTTGCGCGGACGGGGCAGTTGCGTTCCCTCTTCGTCATCGTCGATGGCGAAACGCCACTTGAGCCAACCGTTGGAGGTTGCTTGGACGTGGGGCGGCGGTACAGTCGGGCGGATAACGACGGGCCGGACCACGGGGACGGGGCCATCCGGCGTAGAGACATTGGTGATCACTTCACCGCCGGAAGCCAACCCGGCGTCAAGATCAAGCACCCCGTATGCTGGTGCCTCGATCCATAGGCCCCGCACCTTCTGCACGGCCCAGCGAAGCGTTACCTTCCCTGGAGCGAGTTCGCTGAGTGCCATTCCAACTGGCATGGACGTTTCTGCCGCCGGGTCGTAATTAGGCGGTGGGACAATCTCTACTTCCGGAAGTGCGAGATCACTAAACAACGTTGACGGAATGAACTCTGGTAGTGGCTGCCGCGCGACGATGTCAGTGCCCGGGACTACCTCCCGCGATTGTACGGTGGACCAGTTGCTGGTCAGCCGGCGATAGGCGGTTGGCACGACTTCGAGCATGAGCGAGCGAGGATACTCCCAGCAGATACTCTGCGTCTCCTCACGGCTCAAGCTGAGACTCGACTGGACGAAGGCGAACAGGTCCTGTTGAGCAGCACCGCCTTCGAGGACCTCAACTAAAAGTTGCTGGCACGCCTGTACTAGGCCAGATTTTTCGCCGGGTTTCGAAAGGATCCTGCGTACGGACCAACGCTGCGATCCATCGACGCCAAGTCGCACGGCGATCCAGTCAATGAGACACATCGCGGCCTGCATCTTGCGTACAGATTGATTCCCCAACGGTAGGTTCTTGGCCGGAACCGATGGGTCAATGATCGTCTCGTACGACTGAAAGGCCAACCGATCGCGCCCGTAATCTGAAAGCACGACGACGGTCCAGGGACGTTGGTCCTGTACTCTTCCGGCCCGACCTCGGCGTTGCAGGAACTGTGCAATGTCACGCGGCGCCTTGTGCTGAAGGATCGCCCCCACTCGGGGATCGTCGTATCCCACTTCTAGGGACGAGGTTGCAATGACAATGTCGGTGGACTGGCTGACGCCGGTGTCCTGTGACGATGTCCGGGATATTTGTAGAGAACGTGTCGCGAAGCCCAGCTTGTCTGGAAGCCACCAAAACTGGCCTTCACGATCCCATTCCGCTTCGTCACTGATCCCAGCGTAGCGAGCAGCGTCATCCGGGATACGGAGGCTGGCGAGGACGTGTCCTTGGCGATCGGGATTCCCGAAGGGATCGCGGCCTTCTGCGTTCAGCACCTGGCGGTAGAGCCGGTTAACCAGATCAAGGTTCTCGAGGAAAGCGAAAACCCGTGTCCCATACGGCCCGCCAGGGCTGACTCCGTTCTCGTCCAGGATCCGCCGCAGCAGCATGAGGCTCTGGATGGAGGTCGACAGCAGAGCTGCCTGAGAGGCGGGATCCCCGCGAAGGAGGAGTTGGTACTCGCTTCCCTTGCGTTTCATTGCATCCGGATCAGGACGGACATCAGCTATAGATTCGGGGGAAAGGCCGCACAGATCAGCGAAGAACGCGGCTGCATTTGCCAGTGTGGCACTCAGGCCCACCCAAGTGACTGGGCGGCTCATGAGCTTGCGCCAGCGCCGGAGTAGATAGGCAACTTGGGCGCCGCTCGTGCCTGAGTAGGTGTGGATCTCGTCGAGCAGGACGAGATCGGGTGCTTGACCCTGCCCTACCCCGAAGACGTGCCTCGACCACCCGTCGCTTAGTTGCTGATTCAGCATCTCTGTGGTCGTAAACAGGATGTCGGGCACCTGCTTCTGCATAGCAGTGCGGGTCAGTCGGAGTTCGTCCGAAGTGACCTGGCCACCGCATGTCTGGCACGTTAGATGTCCCCAGTCCACAGGACTGGCGGGGCGGCCTGGAGGGCGGACCCAAGCAAGCGCGCCACCACAGTTAATGCCACCGTTAGTTGCAGGGCAGGTCAGAAATGGGCAGAGCCAAGACGATCCGTCTTTCCGCCAACCGCCTCGTCTGTCTGGTTCGCCATCGCTGCTGAATGGCGTCGGCCCGAAATAGGCTCCGATGGTCAGGAGGCGACTGCCAGAGGATCGGAGGGAACGTACCTCCTGCAACGCCGTCACCAACTGATCCTTCAACAACTCGTTGCGGGGATAGATCGCAATAAGGCGCGAGCCGGTGGCCGCAGCCGCCAACTGCGACAATGCAGGTAGGTAAAATGCAAGGGTTTTGCCGCTTCCGGTGCCTGCACCGACCACGACACCACGATCCCTCTTGGATCGAAGCGCCGAGAAGATCTCAGCTGTAGCGGCGAGTTGAAAGCGAGACAGGGACCGTCCAGCCAGGACACGCCCGACCTGAGAGAGAACAGCGACAGGGATCTCACGCCCCTGCAACAGTTTGGGGACCTCGGCAGGCTTGAAGTCTCGCTCGGGAAAGGCTCGCGGCCTGCGAAGGAAACGGAAGTCTGAGACCAGTCGGCTTCCGGACTGCCAGGGCTTGCCAGGAAACAACTGACGGAGTCTGGCGAAAAGGCGCACCGACTCAGACATTCTAGTCCGGTACCTGGCCGGCCATTCTCTAGGCAACTGGACTAAGAGGTTTTCGGCCAGCAACTCATCGATGCAGGCTTCCGTATCGGGGCCGCCCCAATGTTCCCGGAGGAATTCGACAAGGCCGTCTCGTGTCCAGGACTCGTCGATGAGTCCCCACGCGATATGCCGTGCGTCGGCTTCCTCGATGGCGTCGAGAGCGGCGAGAAGAGCGGAACGGTCAAGAGTAGTCATGATCGCAGCACGATCCTAAGGTTCACCGTGTTTTCGGGGTCAGACAACCAAGCCCGGACGGCAGACGTGATGAGTCGCCAGGGCGCGCCATCCTCAGTTGCCGCCTGGCGGAGGAAGTCACTGACCTCCGGGTGCTGGCGTTCGAGGCTCTGGTCCAACTTCGGCCGATCCGCCGTCCACGATGCGGCGCCGTTCACGATGTCCTGAAATCGCTTCACCAAGTCGTCTGGGCTGAGACTCTCGACCTTGCGTGCAAATAGCGACTGGATCCCTCGCAGCCTGGCTGCCAGCGCCTCGCTGGACCCGGGATAAGCGACTATCGGCTGCTCGATCCCATCCGGTCGAATTTGCATCCGCTTCGTGTCAACGGATCGATTAAGGTCGACGAGAAGGGATCGGGAGAACTTGCCAGCACTGTCCAATGCGTTATTGACCGACTGTGAGCGTATTCGGGAGGCAACATCTCCGATGGGTGCCCCGACGATTGTGGTCGCTGCTGTCCGCAATGCAGTTCGGGCCTTAGCAAGCTCGGCCGCTATCGCCTTGCGGGCTGCAGGCAGGGTTAGCCCATGTTCTGCAAGAAGTGGGATTACACGCAACGCATTATCTAGATCCTCGCGCGCTCTGCTAGTTCGCATCCTAGCTTTCTCGATCTCGGCCCGTGCCTGCTGGTCGGCCTCCTGGGCCTCTACTTGCGCCAGTCGGTTGAGCAGGGCTTCGGCTCGAGAGGCTAGCGACTCTGGTGAGGGCATCACTGGGCTTCCTGACTTGCCTTGTCCAGCAGTGTGGCCAGGTCTCGGAGTTCTCGTATCAGGGCATCTGTGTCTACGGCTCCAGTGATCTGCGTAGCCGTCAAGTTTTGCTCCAGGCTGGAGAGAAGTTCGTTCGTCACTTGTGCGAAGCGCCCAAGCGCGGTCAGTTGTGGCATGGGATTATTGAGGATGTCCCAGAGGTCGCCGGGTCCAATTTTGCTGGCAATCTTTATGCCGAGGCGTCGATAGGACTCCATAGCCTCAGTACCGACTTGGTTCCGAATCGTTTCGTACTGCTCTTTGGAGTCAGCGCGCGGCAATCGACCCCGAGGATGGCACTCCTTAACGAGACGATCGACGACCTTGAGGGTAGCACTCAGGTCCTCAGTTGGATCCAGGAATCTTCCCACGTCCTGGACGCTTCGTGCCACGTCGTTCCAGGCTTGTTCTGCCGCTCGCGACTGTCGAGTTTGAAGTTGCCTCAGCAATTGGCTGTCATGGTCTTCAGCGGCGGTTTCCCTTTGAACTGACCGTGCTTTCAGGTGCGCCTGGATATGCCGCAAGAGTGGGCCTACGTCGAACAGCGATGGCTTTCCTGCTCCCTTGGCCGCCGTGGCATGGGCTCGGACAGTTGCCAGCGCCTCTTCACGAACTGGCCGCACCTCCTTGAGGAACTTCTCGACGACCGGATGCTGCCCCGCCGGCGATACCGGCATTAGCATCGCCGGCAGAGCGGTGGAGACTGTCTGACCGGGATCTATGGCCGCGTAGCGCAGCACCTCAAGCGCTTGCACGGCGGCCGGTAGGGTCGCAGCATCGACTGTTGCCAGATGGGCGAGTTTGCTCGCGTAGGCGCTAATTCTTGTCTGGAGGTAGAAGAACCAACGCCCCTGATCTACAGAGTCCAAGCTGCTTCCATCGACGGCCGCTAGGATTCCTTGGATAAGGAGGGCGTTATCGTCCGTGGCCTCTATCCGGAATGGGATTGGGCTCTCGCCCGCACCTCCGCCCTGCGCCCGGTCAATTTGGACGTCAGTCAGGCGCAGTGTGTGAGAACCGATCAGCCAGGCAGGCCTGGACCCCTTGGTCCTACTGGTGACGACTCCGTATGGGCCGTTCTGCAGGTGGGCGATCACTGCGTCGCAGATCCATCTTCGAACGCGATTTGCGTTGCCAGAGGTGAGCAACCCAACACCGTTGGCCCACTGATCGATCTCGCTTGCCGGTTGCCGTTGCAGTTTACGCGGCGGATCGTCCCTCTCCTCCAAGTCATCTTGGTCACCGGCTATGCCACTACTCAGTTGACTGCCGAAATAGGCTGCGACGGCTTCGAGTGCCAGATCGGCGTTTGGTGGTGACTGAGCGTAGAAGGCGCGCAGGCTCAGTTCGGCATCGGCGTTGGAATGATTAGTACGACGAATAGCGGCTCGCATCCCTGGGGGGATTGATTGCCGTACGTCGTCCAGGGGCTTGGCGAATTGGCCAGACGGGAATATTCCGCCCGATGGCAACTCCTCTTCGGCAGTCTCCAGTGGTCCCCGGATGACCTCACGGAGAATCTCCCTAGGCTGGAAGTCGCCAGGGCTGGCTAGTTCAACCAACCTGTCGATGGCAGCGCCGTTGAAGGGATAGAATCCATAGTCGTCCGTTGACGCGCCAAAGGTTGCGTGGCATCGGAGTCGGTCTTCGCACGATAGGCATGCGTTCGGGATGTCGGGTTTCTGGTTGCGAGACCCAGGGTCACTGAGCGCAGCATCGGTCAGGCGTCCCGCATTCAGGTATCGGCCGACGAAGTCTCGCAGGCTTGTTTGGCCGATGGCCTTGAGGTTGATGTTGAGAGTGAACTGCACGCCTCGATCGGTGAAGGTGTCCAGGGAGTTTAGGTACCCGGATGTCACGGCAATCGCGGCACGGAGTTTACACAACCGGGAGGAGGCAGGAATCGTGAGTGCCTGCGCCAGTTGCTTGTCGATGCCATGCAGCAACACGAGGTCCTCGATCAGTAGGCAGAGTTCCTGCCCGCGGGTAGCGATCTCCTCTCGCACGTCCTCGAAGACGCTAAGCAGATCGGTTCCCTGCCCCATGAACACCTCAGCCTTTGCGCGTGGCAGGTACCAGTCGCATAGGGTGGCAATATCAGCACGTAGGTGTCGGTTCGACACCAGAGACCCCACCAGGTTTTGGAGTTCTGGCCCGAGATCGTCGAAGACAGACGGGTCAACCTGTAGGTCGGCCTCAGTCAGATGAAGGTCGGCCTCATCGATGTCCTCTGATGGCTCTGCCCCGCCACGAGCAAGGCGGACGATCCGGTGCACTGGACCGTCGCTTCTGCTCAGTGCATTGCGAAAGGTGTAGTCACCGAGCAGTCGGTGCGTCTTACGGCGTAGGTCGGTGAGTTCGGCTGCCGACATGCCCGATAGGCCACGGATTTCGGCGGCTGGGTCGAATGTCACCAGGTGGTCGAGCCTGGCCAACAGGGCGCTAACCGCCTCTTCTGCGCTCGCGATCTCCGACGACGCGCGCTCAAGCTCCTCACGGAGTTGCCTCGCCTTAGGCGTGTCAATTCCTGCGAGAATTTTCTCTGTTACTCTGCGGAGCGATGTGTTCCGCTTCTCGATATAGACGATATGCCAGGACGGACGAGCCCCTAGACGAGTCTTGAGCCACCTCACTAGATGGCTCTTCCCCGTACCCTTCTCACCCTTGATGAAGAGCAACAGCGGCTCATTCGAGGTGATCGGCCGCGTAAAGGTGCGAAGGACATCCTCCTCGCTTTCCTCGACGGAGCGGCCGCCCTGCTCCCGGCATACCGGCAACTGCTGGTGGATAGCGTTAAACACGGCGTCGGCGCGAGGGTCGTCTACCTCTAGGCCACCAACGTCTACCTGCGTGGCGAAGTCGACCGCTGCCCGATTCCAGCAGACGCGATTCCCGGTCACAGGTCACCTCTAATTCGAGTCTTTTCCCAAACTACCGTGGTGACGATACGATCGGCTGACCCATCAGGACGCAGTCGAAGGGTCCGGCCGCCTGCGTCGCTCCTTCTTTCCATTGTCAGGAAACCGTCCGCCTCGAGTTGGAGGAGCGAAACTGTTAAACCGCCGGTGAGTATCGCGTGATCACCCTCATACTGCGGATCGTGGCCGAACTGCAAGCCCCTGCCATCCAGGATCGGAACTGCTGATGCACATCGTGCAGCGAAGTCACGCACATCGTAGTCGCCAGGCGCTAGCGTCGGCAGTAGGCAGGCCAAGGCCTCGCTAGCGTCTGGAATAAGTCCACTGCTGCCCACAGGACGGGCGAGTCCCAAGTACGACGCCCAACGGCGAAACGATGACCACTGTTCCCGGTTCGGAACCAGCCAGCCTTTGCGCTCGGAGCCGAGGACTTGCTCTTGCCTGATTGCAAAGCTCCGTCCGTCACGACTGGTCGCAGGGGACTCGAATCTGTCAAACGGACGCAAGGGCTCTCCGGCTGTATGTAGGAGAACCAACGTTTGAACGAAGTCTCCCACCCCGCTCGATGCATCCGAGTCGGCCACCGTGATCACTGCATCGAGCAAGGCTTGGAACATGCTCCGAGGGGTGACGTCGGCTGGGACCTTCCAGCGTTCTACCTCTGCGGTGGCCAGCTTGATTCGGTTGCCTGACTGCTCAACCATGCCGAGCATCCGCAGCGCGTCGAGTGAGGCACTGGCGATGATAGAGCCACCCGCACGTAGGTCATCCGGGTCAGCCTCGGAAGGATCGGCCGCCCCGATGGCCATCGAGTCCATTGCCTCTGCGAGGCCACGAGGAGCCACCAGGCTCACAAGTTCTTCCCGCTCTGCCTCCGCTTTCGGGAGTGCGACCAGCGCCCTCACCAGAAAGCGCATCGCCTCAGGGAGGATATCCGGCGGGTTGAGGAGTGCCATCTATAGCCTTCGCAAAATGTGATCGATGTGGTAAGCCGGGCCCCAGGATTCCCTTAGTAACGCTGGACCACCGAAGGGACTCGGTTCGTCACGGGTGCATAGCACAACGGTCAGCGGTCCCCGCGAGAGTTGGGTCAGCAAGAGTGCCCACTCGCTCGCCGGCGGCTGTCCCGCGTCGACCCGGACAAGCGTGGGAACGAGCACGTTGTTCGAGGCGGCCAGCCAGCCCGAGACGGTGTCTTCCCACCAGATGGATCGGGCCGTGCGAGGATGCAGCGACCATGGCCCCGCGGTCACCAGGGCTATGACGCCTTGACTGACCAGGCGGTTGATGAGTTCCTGCACGGCATCGGGTTGAAGCCCCTCGGTCCATACACATAGCCGTCCTTCCGGTGCCAGGCGGCGCAGCCTAAGACCAGCCGTAGCAGTGAGGGCGCCGTTGAACAGCGGGTTCACAGGATGCTTCAGCAACGCTGGCGGCAATCGACGCGCTCGGCAGAAGGGACAGCCTCCGCACTGTCGAATAGTTGGGAGCATGCCAGATCCCATGCTGAGGCGGTAGTGATCAGCCAAGTAGCGGTTCACGCAGTTGTCAAGTCCATCGAGGATCTTCGTCGCAGATTCCAGGGACGCGGCCGCCGCTGCGCGACTCAGTGACTGTGCATCGCGGAAACGCTTGCGGAAGGTGGCTTCGTCAGCGAGGTCACCATGTCGGATACGGACAGACATCGAGTTTCGATGCGTTGCAAAGATCTCCTGCAATGCCTCGTCTGTGGCATCAACCGGGACACCCGGCGGAGTCGGCCATTCCACACTGATCATCCTGGCACGATCCATCGCGGAGAGAGTCTGTGTGTTCCAGTAACGGTTGGCGTCGCTCCATGGATAGGTCACGTCCTCGGTAGGCGCAGTGAGATCCACCTTTAGTACACCCTCCTCAATGGCACCTCGACTCTTCATGCTGCGCCATCGCTTCCATGCCTTCTCATCTCCGATGAGCCTCGCTTCGGCCATCCCCTGTGCGACCTTGGCATCTGAGTCAGTCCACAAGACCATTGCGACCGATGCTCTGCCATCTCGGCCGCTCCGGCCTACTTCCTGGTACAGGCGATCCACTGACTCGGGCACACATAGGTGAATCACACCCCGTACGTCAGGGACATCCATGCCAAGGCCAAAAGCTGACGTGGCCACAACAATGTCGAGGTCTTTGGCCTGGTCACCAGCGAGGTGCAGACCACGAGTAGCGTCCTGACGTGTCTGTGCCGATACGCCGCCTGATACACCGGCGATTGCCTTCAGCCCTGCAGCGCGAAGCCAGGACAAGGCTGTCGACACATTGGTGGAGTCCTCAGAGGTATGCAAACTGGTGTAGACGATGAGTGGTCGTGGCATGTGCCGGCATGCTTCAAGGAAGCGCTCACGCTTCTCTTCCTCTGTCGCACAGTGGCTCATCCACCAGGCTGGCTCCGGACGGGTCACCTGCGCAGATACCAGCAGTTCGCTCTCTCCAGGAAAGAGGCGACGCAGCGCCTCGAGGCCATAGTCGTCAAGGGTTGCTGTGAGCATCACAGTGACGGGTTTCCGGCCAGTGGGTGCAAGGTCAAGCAAGCGCCGCCGCAGTCCCGCGAATGTCTGGAAGGCAGGTCGGAACGTGTCGCCCCACTCCGCGACGATGTGTGCTTCGTCGATCGCGAGTAGATCCAGCCTGCCCTCAGCTGCGGATTCTTCAAGATGTCGCGCAAGTACGGTGCACGCCGCTTCGGGAGAAGAGATAATCAGCCACTGTGTTCCCTCGCGCACCCGTTGCGCCAGTTCTTTCTTCTCGCTCGTGGTCAGTTCGCCGTGATAGGCGAACAGGAGTTGTTCCCCCGTGAGCTCCTGAACCCGTCGCTCAAGGTCTAGCGCAAGGGCAGTGGTGGGAACAATGAGGCATGTCTGCCGGGGACGATTGCTGATTGCTCGAGTAAGGATGACGTCCGTCTTCCCAGATCCGGTGGGAAGCACACAGATGATGGCGTCGCCCCCGCGGGCTGCGCTGATCGCGCGGACGCTGGCCTTTTGACCAGGACTCAGATAGTCAGACCGTTTCGCCACGCTGGCGTAAAAACGGTCGGCGGTCAATCGCCAGTTGGGTCTCCGTGGGGAGCATCGAGCGGGCTCCTCGTCAGGTGCCGATCCTTGGGCGTCCAGCCATAAGGGCAGCCATGGCTGGGCTCGCCAGGAATGCCCTTCTCCCCCTACAAAGCCATGAGCGCGCCATTCGACCGCTGATATTGCCGACAGTTCGGAGGAATCGGCGACCGACTGATAGCCCCGGGCGACCAGTACTGACCGGATCATCGGCAGAATCTCCGCCGGGCGCGGATTCCCGGCCGACTTCAGCCGCCGGACCAGGCGCGGGCACGCTTCTGCTATCTCCTGCAAAGGGTAGGTAGTCATGGGCGGAACACCCAAGTGATGAACGCCGCCCCACAGCTATCGAGGTTAAACACCGGATGGGCTAGGGAGTGGTTAACGGCGGCCATGACAGTCTCATCTGAAGGTGACTCTCCGTCGATGCGAGACCGGGCCTGCAAGATCACATTTTCCCATTCATGCGCGGCAGTAGCCCGCCGACGTGCCTCGTCGAGACGCTGGATCACGCGGTCGCGACCATGGACGGCGGCCATGGCGCTCCGGAACACATCGTCGCAAACACGAGGCCAATTGAAGGGGGCGGTTAGTTCGCGAAAACGCTCGGGACGGCTGCCAAGGTTTACTCCTTCCGCCTGCTCCAGAGCACGAATTAGGGAGGGTTCTCCTTCGCGTCGGCCCAACAGCCACCAGACCCGCTCCATGGTGGTCGGCAGAAAGGACTCAGTGCGTGCCTGCACCGCTCGGTAGAGAGTTCCGTCGGGGTCGAAGGCCCCGAAAAGGTCGATCGGCGCAGGCGCAATCTTGACATCGAAGCAGAAGGCTACCCAAGGCTCTCGATCTGGCTGACGGGACGGCCACTGGACCTCGATTGCGAAGGCTTTCCCTCGATCGTCGATCTCAGCCGCCTGGGCGAAGGCATTGACCAATGGCTCGCCCCAGCGTAGGAAACCTAGGCCGGACTCGGCCGTGATGCGATCGGAGGTGTATCCCTGTTTAAACACCTGTGTTCCGATTGCCCTCACGCAATCCTCTGTCAGCAAGGGCGGATTCGATTTACTCACACCGAAACGCACGTAATCGTCTTCGGGAAAGACAGAGAAGCGGAGCATCTCCACTAGGTAGCCATGAACGGCCTTGTCGATCTGGCGTTGGCCAGCGTCAACGGTGGCGAGTCGCCGCGCTAAGTCTTCGTCTTGGGCCCGATCCTCGATGCTGTCAAGGATATCTTGCCCAGATATCCGGCGATGCTGGATTGTCAACTCGCCGACTTTTCCTAGCATCTGCTCTCGCGCACCAGCAAGAGTCTCGGTAACTGCCGTCTGAAAGAACTCGCGCTCAAGGTCCGTCAAGACATACTGCAGGGTCGACGTCGAGGAGGTGAAAGCGCCGAATACGTCGTTTAGCGTCATTGTCCAGGCGTCAATATGGTCGCGCCCGATGGCGAAAGCTTCCCTGAAAGTCACGGAACGCACTGGGCTGTGCAGTTCGCTCCATCTGTCGAAGCGGCCGAGGCGCTGCTCGAGGTGGGTGCTAAACGTGGGCATGTTGAGGTGTAGTACTTCTTCGATCAATTGAAGATTAGTCGCCTCTTCGGCGGACCGGTCGATGACAAGTATGCTTCGCTCCGTACTGCGTTTGAACTCAGTTGTCAGGCGGCTTCGAAGACTTTCTCCTTGATTTTCAAGCAGAGCAGTGACGCGATGGCTACCCAACTCGTTTACTAGCAATTGATTAACGAGGCGGGCAGTATTCGGGAACGTGCAAGCAACAGCGTATTTCTGCCTCCCGACCCGTTGCCTGGCCCACTCGACTGCCGCAGACAGCCGATCGGCTTCGGTGGCCATGGTCATAATTTGTTCGAGATCACCGGCGAATGCCTGACCAGTGACCGATTGCATGAGGTCGTCAACGGCATTTAGTTCACCGGCCGATAGGTCGTGATCTGGATTGCCCCGTAGCGCCCTAACAAGATCTTCAAGTGAGACGATGGGTGCAAGAATGCGTCCAAGAATGATCTGCAGAATGTATCCCGCCTTGGGGTGCTCCTCCAACTCAAGGCCGAGACGAAGGTCGTCAAACGCGGCGAATAGATCCTGGCGGCGGTGATCAGGATCTGGGAGAAGCCATGGGTCTGCCAACTGGCGGCCTCGTGCGGGAAAGCCCTTCTTGACCGCTGTGGAGCGGCGATTGCGCACCATCCGGCGGTGCAGTCTGTAGGTCTCGGAGATGTAGACACGGAGTGCACTAATCTCCCTCCTAGCTTCGTCCTCAACTCCGGCTCCGATGCACCGGCGAGCATCGGAAATGAGTGTCTTGGCCACTGGGTCGTTCGGTAGCAGTTGGGAGAGTTTGGTTAGCGGCTCGTCGAGATAGCGGAGTGGAGTCTCAGCGTTGATCGCCGACATGGCTTGGGCCAGGTCATCGCGCATTTCTACGCGGTGCCTAAATGCGGCTAGGTCTGTCAGGGGATAGTTCACCGGATCCAGCAGGTGCAGTAGCCCCAGGAAGGCATCCTCGTTACTTCGAACTGGTGTCGCGCTCAACAGAAGAAGCGCCTTCGATGCATGGCTGATGGTGCGCAGTGCGTCGTATTGCTGGTCGCGGGGACTATTCCCACCGTAGTTCACTCGTTCGGTAAATCGGTGTGCCTCATCGACGATCGTGAGCATTCTCGGCTCAGGTCGGATGGATCCGATTGCTGAATGCGCGATGACCTCTACTGTCCCAGGAAGATAGTGCACCCGGAACTTCATCGCGAGCTCTCGCTTCCACTGCCCGACGACCTGGTCAGGAACAATGACAACTGCGGATCCTGCCATGTCGAGCAGCAACTGCCGGAGCACCATGCCAGCCTCGATGGTCTTGCCTAGGCCTACCTCATCAGCCAGCAGATAGCGAGGTATTGGGTCCGCGAGCACCCGGCGCGCCGCACCGACCTGATGATCGTGAATCTCTACAGCGGACGAGAGAATCCCGCCGAGGCTGAGGGAGGCGCTGCGCTGTTCCAATACCGTATGCAGGAAGCGAGTCCTATGGGTATGGAAAAAGCGGGTCTCTACTGTGCCCGCCTTGAGCAGGCCGAGCGGGTCCGTTAGTGGGACGGACCAACGGACGCGGAGTTCAGCGGAGGGCAAGATCTTCGTGCTGCCGTTCGGCAGATGGACGAAGTAGGCATCGGCCTCCGCATTGCGGGGGGAGTCGATCCGCCCTATGATCCACCGCGCGCCATCAAACCACCACACCCTCTGTTGTGGAGGTAGCCGAGCCGCCTGGTACGTTCGGCCAGCCACCGGCAGAACCACCTCAGATCGCATCGGCGAATCAAAGAAGGCGATCGTTCCTGAGGCAGGGTCGGTGCGGCCCCAGCCCAGCTCGCTATCCCTGACAAAGCGGATATTTACGGCCGGAAAGGGTTCTTTGGTAAGCGATGGACCCATCACAGCCCCAACGACCTCCGGCATCCGCAGCAACTAGACATCTTTTGTAGCACTTCTCATAGCACCTGGCGAAGGCGTCATCCGTTCTGTTATCTGGATTTCCCCCGGTATCGGCCGGCTGATGCGTACTCAGATGACGGATCGAGTGGTAGAAGTGCGTGCTAGAGGTTTGTTCTGTGGTGATGTTGAGGCAGCCGCCATGAGCAGTGTCAGGGCGGTGGCGAGCTGCGCAGGGCCAGTCTACGGCGACGCGTGGCAGGCTAAGCGAACTCGACGCACGACGCCGAACAGCAAGGTCAGCGTGATTTGTAGCGCGAAGACCACTACCAGCACGGCTGTCGCGAGGATGAGAAGGCAATGAGGCGATGCTGTCTCTGCTTGGGGGGCGACTATCGTTTCTCCAGCCTCCTCGCCTGGTCGACATCCACCCAGATCCAAGGAGCCAGCCACCAGCGCGTTCGCGGTTAGATGCCGTGGCTGCACTTGCGGTTAAAGAGCGGCCTTGTGGTGCGCGAACGCGTACCGATGACCTGACCGCCCGGATCGGGGCCGCTCCCACAAGACCGAGGGCACGATCGCCCTTACCCCGCCGTGGAGGCCCAACTCGGTAAAGTCGTCGGCGTCGGAACTATCGCGCCGGGAACTTATTGCTGAGCTCGGCCTCGATACGAACTCTTTCCCGCCGCCGGCGACCGGCGCCCGCGGCGCGCCTGGCCGGCTTCGGCGCGCCAGCGGAGAGTCGGAGCGGGCGATCGTCACGGCCTCAACCCGATCACTTCATTACGAGTGAGAACGTAATCGTCCACAGCTGTCCACAGGCGCCTCGACATGCTGGTCACGGGCCTCTATCGGGCGATCCCAGTCCACCTACGTCCGTGATCGTCCAAGGCCGTTGTTAGTCCTCGATATCCCTGGCGGGATGCCCGTTCTGGGCTGAAAATCGGGGTGGTTGCCCGCCGACGTCGTAGCTGCTTGACCCGTTGAGGTCGTTTGTTAGTCGGACGCCGGAGTCGCGCCATGGGCCCTTCACTGTGCTTCGAGCACGCGGATTAGATTCGCTCCGTCCTAGCGGCTCTTGCGGGCAGCCTGTGCAGGGCGCTCGCAAGTGACCACGGCGGGAGAGACGACATGCTGGAGGAAATCAAAGACCACGAGGAGATTGTCGGCGTACTACCTGACATGTCGTTTCCCGTACGACCTGACATGTAGGCGGGCTCCGGTGTGATCATTCTGTCGGCCTTCCATGCGGTGAGCACCGGTTCGATCAATGCCCACTGCGCGTCGGTTAAGTCGCTGGGGTAGGGCTTGCGCTCAGTCACTCGACCATCACAGCACGACCGGACCCGCCAACCGGCGGTAACGCTACAAATCCATACGATCACACCGCGACATCACGGGCATAGACTCACGAACCACACTCTGATCGGAAGCTCATCGTCTGCGCTGTAGATGGAGTTGTAGAGCACGGTTCCGTGGAGCCTGATCTCCGCCTGATCGATGCCGACTAGCGGCCTGTACAGGGCGAGGGCGTTCGTGACGCGGGCGGCTACAACGGGTGCTCCGATGCCCTCGTCGCCCCCGAGTCGCTACGTCGGGTGCGACGAGTTGTTCCCGCGTTCCCGCCCCGCGTGCCACCTCGCAACCTGGCGTGTCATCAGCTCTATCTCCAGCTAGGCCCGTCGTCATCGTCGTCAAAGCCGGCGATCCATTCGCTGATGTACTTCGCGCCTTCCTCGGCGATGACCACGGCCTCCCGGGGGGCTGGGCCGAGGGAATCGACGACGTTCTCGGGATCTACTGGCTTGCCTGGGCTCACCAGATAGCACGACAGGCCGGTGCTCATCTGGCGGGCCATCGAGGAGACGAACGCGTTCCGTCGGAACCTGTTACACAGCAAGAGAAGGCCTTGGCGCTCAAGCTCCTTCCTCAGCTCGATCAGGGTGTCCTCGAAGTCCACCGGCGATCGGAACACCAGAGGCCGAGCGCCCTCCCGATCGAGGCGGAGCTCGCATATGTCGTCGTCAGCGTCTCGCAAGGTCACGACGCATGGCAGACGTGACTCGTCTGCAAGGCCGACCAGTTCGAGCCTGTACATGCTCACCTCGGTACATAGTTCGGGTTCGGAAGCCATGTGTCCGGCTCGTCGAACTTGCCCAATTTCCAAGCGCCTCTGATCTGCTCAGGTTCGATCTTGGTGAATACGATCTCTTGCTCAGGTAGCAGGTACTTGACACGGCCCCCGTATTTCACAGGCGTGCCGTTGCCCCAGTCATCGATCTCATAGATGAAGCCCTTGTGCCTGATCGCGAACCCTCGGGCCACACTCTTGCTCTCGGAGGCTGCGATTAACCCGTTTCCGCCGGTCATGTGTTGTTCGATGCTCATCTCGGGGTCGCGGGCGGTCATACCGTTCTCGAATATCTTCTCTGCTCTGCGGCCATCGCCGCGGAACAGCGGCGCTACGTCCTGGGCTACGCGTCCAGGGGTCCCGCCCTTGAGTAACCAGGTCTTCGGTGGCGGGTGAGCCCGCGCGCTCTCGGCGGCTCGCGCCAGGGCGCCAGTCACCCGCTTGCCGCCGGAGACCACGCTGCTGGACGCGCCCGACGTGATGGCCGCCACGATGTCCGGGATGAGACGGCCAAACGCCCGGTCAGGGTTGGACGCCCATGTGTCCCAGTCCACCGCCGACTTGGCGAGCGCGGCCGGATCCTGAACCCCCGAAACCACGGCCTGCGCAAGGTCATTGATGTTGCGTTCCCATCCCATGTGATCGAAGATCATACGATTGGGGGAGAGCTTGACCACCATCTCGCCCAACCCGGCTACGCCCTCGACGGCGCCCTTGACCTGTTCGGTCACCGGGTTACCGGAGTTCAGGTTCGGGTCAAAGGTGGCCTGGAGTTGCTGGCCCATGCGGTCCCAGAAGTTTCCCGTCAGCGGGAGGACCGCTCCGGGGGCGAGTAACGACTCGTCGACAAGGACCGGCTTGCCGCCGCCGAACATCTCCGGCTTGTCGAGTTCCATCCGTTCCAGGATCAGCAACCGCCGGTTGACCTCCGGCCCTTGCTGCCCGGCCCACCCGGCTACCTGTCGGATCCTGTTGGCCGAGACCGGCGACAGCCAGGCCCCACGCAGCAACTCCCATAACTCGTCCCCGATGGAACCCAGCGACGATTCAGCCACGCGCAGTGCTTCCTTCAGCGCCCTGACTCCCTCAGGGACCATGCCCTCAAGTTCCCCCATGGCCTAGCCGGGGCTGTCCATGGGCGTACGGGCGAGGAGCGCCCGGAGTTCGTCTACTGCCTCCGTGCATGCCGCGACGAGGACCTGGCGCTGACCGGTGAGTTCGTGGCCGAAGCGCTGCGCGGCCGGCCCAGTCCAGATGTCCTGCGACATGAGCGACACGGCCCGGTCGAGGCTGGTCCGGGCCTCGTCGACCAGTTGCTCTGCTCGGCGTAACGCCTGTTCCACTTGCTCCCGGGTCATACGCGGCTCCCTTGGGCGCGGTGATCGAGCACGAGACCAAGATGTGAAGCCATTGGACTGCAAAGGCAGGAGGGAGGGCAACCGAATCGTCGGGATTGGTCTGATATCTCAGATAATGCGCTGGGAGGCTCTGGTGCCTCTTCTCGTTCGGGCGCGCTCTTACGTCTGACAGGAGACGCGTAAGCTCGTGCTCACAGCACGGACGCTGGCCGCGGTGGCGCTATCCAGTTCCCTGACCACCGACTCCGTCGCAATGCAAGAACGCCGTATCGAGGTCGATGAGAGTTCTGTCGAGATCGAAGAGGGCAAGGTGCTGCACGATGGCACCGTAGGCGTGGGCGTCTCGTCGGCTACAGGCCGTCCCGCGATTCGCTACGTACCTCGAACAATGCCTTCCAAATCATCTCGCTATCTCACGTGATCAAGATCCTCGGGCCACATGGGGATATTGATTGGTGCTCCGTTCGAGACTCTCGTTGGCTCATCGGGACCGGATAGACGGAAGATCCCGGTAATCTTCTGGACGTATCGGTGATGCGGCCCGACGGGCTTCCGCTCTGGTAGCGGACATGCCCCCATACCGCACGAGTCTTTCGTGCTGCCTGGGGGTACATCCGTGGCCGTTTTCCGGCATTCGGCGGAAAGCCTGGTTCAGTTGGTGTCTGAGTCGGTGCCCGAGCGCATCCTCAGCGATGTGATCGCTGAGAACCTGCGCGCTACCCAAGGCATCAATCCGGGCAAGGGGGAACGCAGGTCCTGGGATCGGAGCATCCCGATTTTGGCTCGAGATCTGGTCGAAGCCGGACTCGGTGGCGTCGAGATACTCATCGAGTACCAGCTGCCGTTAACCAGCAAGCGGGCCGACGTCATTCTCGCCGGGCACGACCGGCGTACGGGAGCTGACTCTTACCTGATCGTCGAGCTCAAGCAGTGGAGCCAGGCCGAGCTGTACGAGGACGACGCTGATCTCGTTCTGGTGTCCGGCATGGGCGATCGGCCCAAGCTTCACCCGGTCGTGCAGGTGCGAGGCTACTGCGAATACCTGGCCGACTTCGTCGGAGCCTTGGACCAGCACTGGAATGCGGTGCGTGGGGTGGCTTACCTGCACAACGCCAGCGACCCGGACATCCACGATCTCTATGACCACGTCGAGGACGAGCGCACCCGGCTCTTCAGCAAGACGCGCCGGGGCCAGTTCGTCGACTATCTCAAGGCGCAGTTCGCGCCCGATCCTGGGGCTGCGGCGGCCGATCGCCTGCTGTCCAGTTCCATCCGGCCGTCCAAGCAACTGCTCAAGGCCGCCGCCGGGGAGATCAAGAATCGCGATCAGTTCGTCCTGTTGGCCGAACAGCGCCTGGCCTACGAGATGGTGCTGCATGCAGTGGAGAAGGCTCGAGCGGGCAACTCGAAGCAGGTGGTGATCATTACCGGCGGGCCTGGCTCCGGCAAGAGCGTCATCGCGTTGTCCTTGCTGGGTGAGCTCTCCGACCGTGGTTACTCGGCTCTGCATGCCACTGGTTCACGCTCCTTCACTGAGACGATGAGGCGTGTTGTCGCCAAGGGGTCGACCCGGATGAAGACGATGTTCAAGTACTTCAACAACTTCATGACCGCCAACCCCAATGATCTGGATGTCCTCATCTGCGACGAGGCCCACCGCATTCGCGAGACTTCGGCCAACAGGTTCACCAAATCGGCCCAGCGAACGGGCCGGCCACAACTGGACGAGCTGATCAACGCAGCGAGGGTGCCGGTCTTCCTGCTGGATGAGCATCAGGTGGTACGGCCGGGCGAGATGGGGCGGGTCGCCGACATCACCGCCCACGCCGATTCTCTCGGCCTTGCTGTGCACCAGGTCGATCTGGATGCGCAGTTCCGCTGCGGTGGGAGCCGTAAGTACGAGGAGTGGGTGCTGCGCCTGCTGGGGCTGGACGGCGACGCTCCGGAGATGTGGACGGGCGACGACCATTTCGCGGTTTCCCTCACCGAGTCGCCCTACGAGCTGGAGGCTCTGCTGCGGGCCCAGTTGGAAGCGGGGTACTCGGCGCGGATGACGGCCGGGTTCTGCTGGCCCTGGAGTGCCCCGAACGAAGATGACAGCCTGGTCGCCGATGTACGAATCGGTGACTGGGTGCGGCCGTGGAACGTCAAGGGCGACAGGGCCGTGGGGAACGCTCCGGCCAGTGCCTTATGGGCCTCGGCGCCCGGTGGATTCGAGCAGGTGGGGTGCGTCTACACCGCGCAGGGCTTCGAGTACGACTGGAACGGCGTGATCTTCGGCCCGGACCTCGTCTATCGCGACGGAAAGTTGGTCACCGTGCGCAGCGCCAGCAAGGACCCGGAGCTGAGGCGGAGGGGGGTCAGCGACCAACACGCGGACCGACTGATCCGCAATACGTACAAGGTGCTGCTGACTCGGGGCATGATGGGCACTGCCGTGTACTCGGTCGATCCGGCAACGCAGGAGTTCCTCGCGAAGCTGCTGGAGCCGCGTGTATGAAGGCCTCGGGCAGGACTTGAACCTGCCCAGCCCACTCCACGCGAGGAAGGGCGAGGAAGATCGTGTCCAGATCCTTCTGCCGGGTCACGAGATGCCGTACTGGCGGATCTTCCGGTAGATCGTGGCTCGTGACATGCCGATCGCCTTCGCGGCTTTTGTCGGGTTCTCCTGGTTGTCCCGCAGCGCGTTGACGATGGCGTCGCGTTCGAGCGCCTCGATTGGTGTGAGCAGCCGATGGCTCGCCGACCGGCATTCCGGCGGCAGGTCGGCGACATCGACGACGCCTTTGGGGCGGTGCTTGATCGTGGTGGCGAGCACCCCGCGTAGTTGGCTCACGTTGCCCGGCCAGTCGAGCCGGGCCAGCTGTGCCAGCGCCTGGGGCGAGCACATCAGCTGGTCGTCCTTGGTCAACTGCCGGAGCAGGTGGTGCACGAGGTCGGGCAGGTCGTCGATGTGGTGGCGCAGCGCGGGAACTTCGACGGTGCGCGGGAAGATGGACCGCAGGGGCGCCACGGCGTCGGGTGTCTGGAGCGCGATGACCATCCGCGCCGCGTCCCATGTGCGGTCGGTGAGCAGGTCTGCCGTCGCCGATGCCTGCTGTTCGGACAACCGCTCGGCGTGCCGGAGCACGACCGTGGCGCCGGGTGTGGTCAGGTCCTCGGTCAGGGTTTCGAGCCAGCTGTCGAAATCGTCCGCGGCGGGCGGCTGGGTGACGCGGAAGTGTCTGCCGGGCTCGCGCTGCTGGTGCACCGCGCGTAGCAGGGCGAACTTGCCGGCACCCGCTTCGCCCTCGATCACGAACCAGTCACCTGTGGCGAAGCACGCGGCGGCCTGCTGCACCGACCGCGTCCACGCCGGGCCGGTGCCCGCCAGACCGGGTGGGTTCATCCGCTGAGTGCGGTGCAGCGAGACGCCGCCCGCCAGTGGTGCCGGAAGTCGTTCGACCCGGATGCGGAACACGCCACCCGCGAGCCCGGAACCCGTCGACACGGGGGAGTAGCGCAGGTGTGCCGTACGCCCGCTGGGCAGCTCGACCGTCCGCAACGCGTGCCGTTTGTCCGCGCGCATCGTGTCGACCGCGTAGCCGATCAACGTCTGCTGCTCGGCGGGGTCGACCAGGTGCCGGAGTGCGTCGTTCATCATCACCACGTCGTTGTTCAACGCGAGCACCGGCCCGGGCGACCGTTGGCAGATCTTCATGTATTCGTGCACCAGCGCGAGTTCGCGCATGCCGGTCTGGGCGTGCAGTTCCGCCTCGATCTGGCGGGCGGTGGACGCCGCCAGCGCGGTCAGCAGCGGTCCGGGCGTATGTCGCCACGCCGTGATGTCCAGGATGCCGATCACCTTGCCGCGGACCGGGTGCCGGATGGGCATACCCGCGCAGGCGAATTGGCCCAGCTGACCCGCGTAGTGCTCGCTGCCGTCGACGAATGCGGACGATCCGCTGGAGATGGCGGTGCCGATTCCGTTCGTGCCGACGAATTTCTCGGCATAGCTGAAACCGGGCGCCAACTGGACCGCGTCGAGGGCTTCGCTGATCTGGAGACTGGAAACCCGCCGATCGAGCACCAGCCCGGTTTGATCGGTGAGGATCGTGCTGACCGCTTCACCGCGCAACTGTTCGTGCAGCATGTCGAGAATGGGGGCCGCGCCGCGCGCCAACGGCGTTTCGAGATCGGGATCGCGGATGAACGGGGCGAGGATCCGATCCGCCTCGACGTTGTTGTCCCGCGACCGCTCCCAGGACGCCAGGATCGTCCACCTGACGTGGGGACCGCGCTCACCGGTGCCGCTGAGGAAGCTGTCGCGGGCGTGGCGGATCTCGGCGTCGCTGGCCGCCGCGGGTGCGGGCTCTGCGGATCCGCTGCTCAGGGCCTTCGCCACGGGAGCCTCCCTGGATTGCCGTTCTCTCCAAGAGTAGGCGTCGGGCGTGTGACCGGGATCTCAGATTGAGACGGTAACACTCCCGTAGTCGGGGTGTCATGAGTCAGCAACCCCGCGTCAACAAGCCCGCTCGTGGATGACGGCGTTTTCGCCACGGTCATCGGCCGGCGGCGCCGAATCCCGTGTCGAGAGAGGTCGAGAGAGGACCACGCAGTGAGCAGACAGAGCCTGAGCAAGGCGCACGAGAAGATCACGGAATTGTCGTGGGAACCGACGTTCGCCACCCCGGCCAAGAAGTTCGGCACCGACTACAAGTTCGACAAGTCGCCGAAGAAGGACCCGCTGAAGCAGATCCTGCGCTCCTACTTCCCGATGGAGGAGGAGAAGGACAACCGGGTATTCGGCGCAATGGACGGCGCGATTCGCGGGAACATGTTCCGGCAGGTCCAGGAGCGCTGGATGGAGTGGCAGAAGCTGTTCCTGTCCATCATCCCGTTCCCGGAGATCTCGGCGGCGCGGGCGATGCCGCTGGCGATCGACGCCGTGCCCAACCCGCAGATCCACAACGGGCTCGCGGTGCAGATGATCGACGAGGTCCGGCACTCGACGATCCAGATGAACCTCAAGCGCCTGTACATGAACCACTACATCGACCCGGCCGGGTTCGACATCACCGAGAAGGCGTTCGCCAACAGCTACTGCGGCACCATCGGCCGCCAGTTCGGCGAGGGCTTCATCACCGGCGACGCCATCACCGCGGCGAACGTGTACTTGACGCTGGTCGCGGAGACGGCGTTCACGAACACGCTGTTCGTGGCGATGCCGTCCGAGGCGGCCGCCAACGGCGACTACCTGCTTCCGACGGTGTTCCACTCGGTGCAGTCCGACGAGTCGCGGCACATCAGCAACGGCTACTCGATCCTGCTGATGGCGCTGGCGGACGAGGGCAACCGCCAGTTGCTGGAACGGGACCTGCGCTACGCCTGGTGGAACAACCACTGCGTCGTGGACGCGGCGATCGGCACGTTCATCGAGTACGGCACGAAGGACCGCCGCAAGGACCGGGACTCCTACGCCGAGATGTGGCGGCGGTGGATCTACGACGACTACTACCGCAGCTACCTGATCCCGCTGGAGAAGTACGGCCTGGTCATCCCGCACGACCTGGTCGAGAAGGCATGGGACCGGATCTACAACCAGCATTACGTGCACCGCGTCGCGCAGTTCTTCGCGACCGGCTGGCCGGTCAACTACTGGCGGATCGACGCCATGACCGACGCGGACTTCGAGTGGTTCGAGCACAAGTACCCCGGCTGGTACGACCAGTTCGGCAACTGGTGGGAGGCCTACAACCGGCTTGCCTACCCCGGCAAGAACAAGCCGATCGCCTTCGAGAACGTCGGCTACGAGTACCCGCACCGCTGCTGGACGTGCATGGTGCCCGCGCTGATCCGCGAGGACATGGTCGTCGAGAAGGTCGACGGCCAGTGGCGCACCTACTGCTCGGAGACCTGCCACTGGACCGACGCGGTGGCGTTCCGGCCCGTGTACGAGGGCAGGGAGACCCCGAACATGGGGCGGCTCACCGGCAAGCGGGAGTGGGAGACGCTGTACCACGGCCAGGACCTCGCCGACATCATCTCCGACCTCGGCTACGTCCGGGACGACGGCAAGACGCTCATCCCGCAACCGCACCTCGACCTCAGCGACCCCAAGAAGCTGTGGACGCTCGACGACATGCGCGGCATCCCGTTCGGCAGCCCGAACGTGACCCTCAACGAGATGGCCGACGCCGAGCGCGAGGCGTGGGCCGCCTCCTACCGGGCCAACCCGAACCGGACGCCGTCGGGCGTGTGACCGACGCCGTGGACCAGGGCGGGGTGGGCAGTGCACACCACCCACCTCGCGCTGCACGGGTCCCGAACCGCGTCGAAAGGGCGGCAAGGCGATGAACGATCAGCACAAAGTGCGTTTCGAGCCTGTGGGCATCGAGATCGAGGTGTCCGAGGACGAGACCGTTCTCGACGCCGCGTTCCGGCAGGGCGTGATGCTCATGCATGGGTGTAAAGAAGGCCAGTGTTCGGCGTGCAAGTCGTTCCTGCTCGACGGCGACGTCCAGATGGACCGCTACTCGACGTTCGCGCTCGCCGACTACGAGAGCGACGAGGGATATGTCCTGCTCTGCCGGTCGCACGCCTACTCCGACCTGCAGGTCGAGCTGATCAACTTCGATGAGGAGATGATCCACTCCGGGCTGCCGGTGGTGACGGTGAGCACCGAGATCATGTCGATGACCGACCTGAGCCGCGACATCACCCGGCTGGTGCTGCGGATCGTGGAGGGGGAGCTGCGCTTCTATCCCGGCCAGTACGTCGACATCCGGATCCCGGACCACGACGAGCACCGGTCGTTCTCGATGGCGGCGCCGGCGTCCCCGGACGGGACGCTCGAATTCATCATCAAGCGCTACCCCGGCGGTCACTTCTCCGGTCTGCTGGAAGGACAGCTGGACGTCGGCGACAAGCTCGACGTGACCGGCCCGTACGGGACGTTCACCCTCAAGGCCTCCTCGGAACGCAGGCTCGTGTTCGCGGCCGGTGGCGCCGGGATGGCGCCGATGCTGGCCCTGCTGCGGCAGATGGCCGAGAGCCGGAACGAGCGCGAGGTCGTCTTCTACTACGGCGCGCGCACCGAAGCGGACCTGATCTCGCTCGAGGACATCGCGGAACTGCGGGAACGGTTGCCACAACTGACGTTCGTGCCGTGCCTGTCGGAGTCCTGGCCCGAGGACTGGAACGAGGCCACCACCGGCTTCGTCCACGACGTCGTCGGCCGGCACGAGGATTCGCTGTCGTCGTGCGACGTCTACCTGTGCGGGCCGCCCCCGATGATCGACGCCGCACTGGGACTGCTGAGCGAGGTGGGCGTCCCGCGGGAGCAGATCCACTTCGACAAGTTCACCATCACCGCCGAATCCGGCAACGACTGAAAGAAGGCTGTTCATGAGCACGCCGGCCAAGGAGAAAAGGCAGCACCAGGCTCCCGTCAGCTTCCCGAAGCCCGAGTTCACCGGCGCGGAGGCGGGGATGCTGGAATTCCCGAGCTCCAGCAGCAGGTCCTACAACTACTTCAAACCGAAGAAGATGCGCGCCACCGTTTACGAGGACGTTACCACCGACGTCCAGCCGGACCCGGCGCGGCACCTCACCCAGGGCTGGATCTACGGGTTCGCGGACGGCGAAGGCGGCTACCCGCTCGACTGGACCGCGCTCAAGAGTGGCAACTGGCATGCCTTCCTCGACCCGAACGAGGAGTGGGAGCAGACGATCTACCGCAACAACGCCAACGTGGTGCGGCAGATCGAACTCAACCTCCAGAACGCCAAGGAGGCCGGCGCCTACGCGCACTGGTCGCCGACCTGGACCCGGTTCGTCGCCGAGAACGTCGGCGCCTGGATGCACGCCGAGCAGGGGCTGGGCATGCACGTCTTCGTGTCCGCGCAGCGGTCCGCGCCGACCAACATGATCAACAATGCGATCGCCGTGAACAGCGTCCACCGGCTGCGCTTCGCGCAGGACATCGCGCTGTACAACCTGGATCTGAGCCAGTCCCTTGAGGCCTTCGACGGCGGCGCGCACCGCGCCACGTGGAAGGACAACCCGTCGTGGCAAGGGGTCCGGGAGAACGTGGAACTGCTGACCGCGGTCGAGGACTGGGCCGAGGCGGTGTTCGCGACCAACGTGGTGTTCGAGCCGCTCGTGGGGGTGCTGTTCCGCAGCGACCTCATCATGCAGATCGCGGCACGCAACGGCGACTACATCACCCCGACGCTGATCGGCGCGGGCGAGAACGACTACACCCGCGACCTGCGCTACACCCGCGCGCTGTTCTCGTTGCTGGCCAACGACGCCGAGCACGGCGAGCAGAACAGGTCCGTCATGCAGGGCTGGCTCGACAAGTGGGTGCCGGTCAGCCGGCGCGCCGCGTACGAGCTGCAGCCCATCTGGTCGCAGCCGGCGGACCGGGCGGTCACGTTCGCGGAGTCGTACGCCGCCGCGACCGCCGATTTCCAGACTCTGATCACCGACCTCGGCCTCATCGCGGCGAAGGAGCAGTGAAATGACCTCTTCTGCGAGTTCTGCGAGTTTCGACGTCAACCGGACCTCGTCCAACATGTGCGGAGTCACGCTCATGAACAACCAGAACGGCTATGTCGTCGCGGAGGTCATGGGCGCCAAGGACGGCATCGTCATCTCCGAGTACCCGTCGATGATCCGCGTGGACGGTCAGAACAAGATCGTCTTCGACTACCAGGAGATCTCCGAGGCCCTGGGTACGGAGTTCGACGGGTCGGACTTCGAGGAGATCATGTCGACCCACTACGGCCGCATGGTCCACCTCGACGACAAGACCATCATGTTCGCCAACCCCGAGGACGCCGCCGAGTACATCGGCTTCGATCTCACGCCCGTGGAGTAGAGGAGGTCCGAACAGATGTACACCAAGGACGGCGAGGACTACTTCATCGTCGATTCGCACATCGCCCTGTGGGACGGCCGCGAGCAGAACTGCCGCAATATCCACGGCAAGCAGTTCATCGACTGCTTCTACGACTACCACAAGAACCTGAGCCCCGAAGACGCCGTGTGGCCGTACGACGAGTACACCTACTACGGCGGTGGACGCCTGATGAAGGACCTCTTCACCGACGGCTACGTCGACCACGCGATCTTCCAGCCGGCCTACCTCGGCGACTTCTACCGCAACGGGTTCGGGCAGACCGAAGAGGCGTGGGCGCTGACCCAGCGGCATCCCGGCAAGCTCACGTACAACCACAACTTCGACCCGCGCAACGAGCAGGCCGGGCTCGACCGGCTGCGGGCGGACGCCGAACGGTTCGGGCTCAAGGGAGTCAAGCTCTACACCGCCGAGTGGCACGGCGACTCCCGCGGCTACAAGCTCACCGACCCGTGGTCGTACCGGTACCTGGAAGCCTGCCAGGAGCTGGGCATCACCAACATCCACGTGCACAAGGGACCGACGATCCGCCCGCTCGACCGTGACTCCTTCGACGTCGCCGACATCGACGCCGTGGCGACGGACTTCACCGACCTCAACTTCATCGTGGAGCATGTCGGACTGCCGCGCCTGGAGGACTTCTGCTGGATCGCCACCCAGGAGCCCAACGTCTACGGCGGACTGGCCGTCGCGATGCCGTTCATCCACACCAGGCCGCGGTACTTCGCCCAGATCATCGGCGAGCTCCTCTACTGGATCGGGGAGGACCGGATCATGTTCTCCAGCGACTACGCGCTCTGGACGCCGAAGTGGCTGATCGAGAAGTTCGTGGACTTCCAGATCCCGGCGGACCTGGACGAGTACTCGCCGCTCACGACCGATGTGAAGCGGAAGATCCTCGGCCTCACCGCCGCCCGGCTCTACGATCTGCCTGTACCGGAAGGGCTCGCGTCGAAGATCCCGGTGGAGCCCGCGGCCGAGGTCGCCGTGGGTGCGACGGCATGATTACCCAGGACCCGTGCGGTGCGGTGGTCACCGCGTTGAGCACCGTTCGGGATCCGGAGCTGGACGAGTCGATCGTCGACCTCGGATTCGTCACGGAGACCACCGTCGGGGGCGGCCGCGCGGAAGTGCGGCTCCGGCTGCCGACGTACTTCTGCGCACCGAACTTCGCCTACCTCATGGTGGCCGACGCATACGACGCCGTGATGGCCGTCGAGGGTGTCGACCACGTGTCCGTCGTGCTGGAGGAGCACTTCGCCGCCGCCGAGATCAACGCGGGCGTCGCGGCCGGGGCGGGCTTCGTCGGATCGTTCCCCGGGGAGGCCGTGGCCGAACTGCACGACCTGCGGCGCAACTTCCAGCGCAAGGCGCACACCGCGTGCCTGGAACGCGCCTGTCAGCGGCTCATCAAGGACGGCTGGACGGTCGAGGGGTTGTCCCAGGCGCACCTGGGAGATCTGCCGGACGGCCCCGAACGCGCCAGCCTGCTGCGTCGACGCGCCGACATCGGCCTGCCGGTGGCAGCCGACTCGCCGGTGTTCGTCGACGAAGGTGGCGAACCGGTGCCGGCGGAGCAGATCCCGTTCCGGCTCCGGTTCGCCCGCACCGTACGCGTGAGCATCGAAGGCAACGCGCACTTCTGCCGCGGCCTGCTCACCACCCGCTACCCGCACGCGGCCGCCGACCAGCGACCCCGTCACCCGGAACAGGAGGCGTCGGCATGAAGGCCGTCCAGCTCGGGAAGTACCACGCGGCGCCGGAGTTGGTCCACGTCGCCGATCCGGAGATCAACTCGCCGCTGGACGTGATCGTCCGGATCGGCGGGGCTGGTGTCTGCAGAACCGACCTGCACATCATCGAGGGCCAGTGGGCGGATAAGTCCAATGTGGATCTGCCGTACACGATCGGCCACGAGAACGCGGGCTGGGTGCAGGCGGTCGGCAGCGCCGTGACCAACGTGGCCGTCGGGGACGCGGTGATCCTGCACCCGCTGGTGACCTGCGGGCTGTGCCGGGCCTGCCGCTTCGGCGACGACGTGCACTGCGTCAACTCCTCCTTCCCCGGCATCGACACGGACGGCGGGTACGCGGAATACCTGAAGACGACGGCACGGTCGGCGATCCGGCTCGACGACTCGCTCCAGCCGGCCGACGTGGCAGCGCTCGCCGACGCCGGGCTTACCGCCTACCACGCGGTGGCCAAGGCGGCCCGCGTCCTGCGCCCCGGCGACAAGGCGCTGGTCATCGGCGCGGGCGGGCTTGGCCACATCGGCGTCCAGGTGCTACGCGCGCTGTCCTCGGCGGAGATGATCGTGGTCGACCGCAACGCCGACGCCTTGGCACTGGCCGAGCAGCTCGGCGCCGACCACACCGTGCTCGCCGACGGCGACCAGATCGAAGCCGTCCGGGAGCTGACCGGTGGAAGCGGCGCCGAGGCGGTCATCGACTTCGTCGGTGAGGGCGGCGCGATCGAGGACGGTGTCGCGAGCCTGCGCCGCAACGGCAGCTACTACGTCATCGGCTACGGCGGCGCTCTCCATGTGCCGACGATCGACATCATCTCCACCGAGATCAACTTCATCGGCAACCTGGTCGGCTCCTACAACGACCTTGCCGAGCTGATGGTCCTGGCCGCCCAGGGCAAAGTCACCCTGCACACCTCCACGTACGCCTTGTCCGACTTCGCCAAGGCCCTGGATGACCTCGACCGCGGTGAGGTCCGCGGCCGGGCGATCCTCGTGCCCTAGATCCCCGCAGCCCACACACCCCGGAAGTCCCCGCAGCCACCACACACCCCGGAAGAAGGACGTCATGGCCAAGGATCTGCGGTTCAACGTCGAGGCGCGGCAACTGCTGGAGACCGGCGTGAACGCGCTCGCCGACGCGGTCAAGGTCACCCTCGGTCCCAAGGGGCGCAACGCCGTCATCGAGAAGCTGGTCGGCGCGCCCACGATCACCAACGACGGCGTCACCATCGCGCGGGAGATCCAACTGCGCAACCCGTTCGCCAACATGGGCGCACAGCTCGTCAAGGAGGTGGCCACCAAGACCAATGGCGTGGCGGGCGACGGCACCACCACCGCGACCGTGCTGGCGCAGGCCATGGTCCGCGAGGGCCTGCGGGCGGTGGGCGAGGGCGCCAACCCGATGCTGCTCAAGGTCGGCATCGAGGCCGCCGTCGAAGCCGTGCTCGACCGGTTGTCCAGCGAGGCCAGTGAAGTAAGCGGCCCGTCCGACCTGGCGAGCGTGGCGATGTTGTCGGCCAACAACGACCGCGAGATCGGCGAGGTGATCGCGTCGGCGATCGGCCGGGTCGGCCGCCGCGGCATCGTGACCGTTGAGGAGTCGCCGACGTTCGGGCTCGACGTCACCTACGTCGACGGCGTCGAGATCGACAACGGTTACATCTCGCCCTACATGGTGACCGACCGCGAACGCATGGAAGCGGTCTTCGACAACCCGTACGTGCTGCTCACGTCGGAGAAGATCACCAAGGTCCAGGAGCTGATGCCGGTCCTGGAGCAGGTCACCAGGTCCGGTCGCCAGCTGCTGATCTTCGCCCAGAACGTCGAAGGCCCAGCACTGGGCATGCTGGCGGCCAACAACGTGCACAACACGTTCCGCTCGGTCGCCGTGCGCGCGCCCGGTTTCGGGCATCGGCGCATCGCCGAGCTGAGCGACCTGGCGATCTGGATGGGTGGCCAGGTGATCACCTCCGACGCGGGCCTCGCCCTGGACACCGTGCGACTCGACCAGTTGGGCCAGGTCCGCAGGGTGACCGTCACCGACGGCACGACCACGCTCGTCGGCGGCGCCGGTCCGGACCGCGAGGTCTCCGCGCGCATCGAGCAGCTCAAGACGGAGTTCGAGCGGGCCGCCAACGACCATGACAGGGACGCTCTGCAGGCCCGGATCGCCCGGTTGTCCGGCAGCGTCGCGGTCATCCACGTCGGCGCGGCCACCGGCGTCGAGCTCACCGAGAAGCAGCACCGGGTCGAGGACTCGCTGTCGGCGACCAGGGCGGCGCTCGAAGAGGGCGTCGTGGCGGGCGGCGGCTCCGCGCTGGTGCAGGCGGGCGGTGCGGTCGACGCGCTGGAGCTGCCGGGCGAGAAGGGGTTGGGCGCCCGGATCGTGCACGACGCCCTCGCGGAACCGCTGCGCTGGATCGCCATCAACGCGGGCTACCACGGGGACGAGATCGTCGACGCCGTCAAGAACCTGCCGACGGGGCACGGGTTCAACGCCGTCACCGGCGAGTTCGGGGACATGTTCGACTTCGGCATCATCGACCCGTTGAAGGTGACCCGCTCCGCCCTGCAGAGCGCCGCCTCCATCGCCGCGCTGCTGCTGACCACCGAGACGCTGATCGTCGAGGAGGTCGTGGGCAATCCGGGCGCGATCCACGCACCCGGATTCGGTGATCTCGCAGAGGGTCTCGTACGGCCGTCGAACATTCCGTGATGCTCGGCCGGACCCGTCAGGAGTCGACATGAACCCGCAACCGCCCGACATCGCTTACGCGCCGCCCGCTCCTGAACAGCACGGTGTCGACCCGAAGACCGGCCGCGGGTTCCTCGCCCGCGGCCGGTTCCTGGGGCTCATCGGCCCGGCCTTCGTCGCCGCGGTCGCGTTCGTGGATCCCGGCAATGTCGCCACCAACATCAGCGCCGGCATCGACTACCGCTACATGCTGATCTGGGCGGTGGTCTCCGCGTGTCTGATGGCCATGTTCGTCCAGTACCTGGCGGCCAAGCTCGGGCTGGCGACCGGACGCAGCCTCGCCGAGGTCTGCCGTGACCACACCTCGACGCCGGTGCGGTTGGGGCTGTGGCTGGTCGCCGAGGCTGTGGTGATCATGACCGACCTCGCCGAGTTCGTCGGTGGCGCGGTCGCGTTGAACCTGCTGTTCGACATTTCGCTGTTCAACGGGGGGCTCATCGTGGCAGCGGCCACCATGGTCATCCTGCGGGTACGCCTGCGCGGCCGGGAGGGTTTCTCCGCCGTCGTCGTCGGGCTGCTGTTCGTGCTGGCGCTCGCTTTCCTCTACCTGGTGGTGAACTCACCGCTGGATCCGGTCGCCGCGGTGTCGGGTCTGGTGCCGCGCCTGCCGGACTCCCGCAGCGCGTTGCTCGCGTGCGGCATCATCGGTGCCACCGTGATGCCGCACGCGGTGTTCCTGCACTCCTCCCTGATCGGTGGCCTCTCCCCGGACCGGCAGGGCACGCTGCGCACCCAGGCCGTCCTGCGGTTCCTGCGCCGCGACGTGATCATCGCGTTGGGCGTGGCCGGCGTGGTGAACCTCCTGATGCTCCTGGTGGCGACCTCGTTGCCCGCGGGCAACGGCGACTCGCTCGTCTCGGTGCACGCGGCATTCCTCGACCGCTCGGGGGCGGTGTTCGCGGCGGTCTTCGCGGTGGCGCTGCTCGCTTCCGGGCTCGCCTCGGCGTGCGCGGGTGTCTACAGCGGGCAGGCGGTCATGCAGGGATTCCTGCGGCGCAACAGCAGCGTGTGGCTGCGCCGGGCCGTGTCCTCGGTGCCCGCACTGGTCGTCCTGGCGCTGGTGACCGACCCCACCGAGGCGCTCGTGTTCAGCCAGGTCGCACTCGCGTTCGGCCTGCCGTTCGCGCTCGTTCCCCTGATGATTTTCACGGCTCGCCGTGACCTCATGGGTGCGTTCGCCAACCGCGTGCGGACCACTTTCTTCGGCGTGGTCGTCACGACGGTCGTGTTGGCGCTCAACGGATTCGTGATCATCGACCTCGTACTGACCGGGTAGCGCTTGGCCGAACCGGCCGAGTCAGGGCGGCGGCCCCGCACAGTCCAGATTGGAGCACCATGACCGGCAAGTCTTGGCAGCAAGCGAGTCTCGACGGGCTCGCGGCGCTCACCGTCGATGCGATGCCCGCGGTCGAGGTGCTCCTCCTCGACGACATCGCTGAGTACCTGATGGGAGCCGGAGCCCGGCAACCCCCGTACACCGTCGAGCACGGCAGCCGCGTCGTGAGCGCCCTGTTCGGCGCGATCGTCAACTCGGCGCGGTTCGCCCCGTCGGAAGTGCCCGCGCCGACGCCGGAGATCACCGCCGGCCGTGCGCAGATTGTGCGCGGAGCCCACGACTTCGCCACTCGTGGCATCGGCGGGATCAGTCGGCTCGCCAAACGCGTGATCCCGGCTGCATTGGGGGAGCTGGAGACTCATCAGAACTCGCCGGAGAAGCAGACCTGCCTGGTCTTCTCCTATGCGCTCCTCGCCGTCGCGTCGGGGCCGCGCAACCTGCTCGACGACGAGTCCGCAATCGGAGTCATGCAGATCTTCCAGGCGTGGGACGCGGTTCTCGGGCAGGGCGTAGTGCTGCCGTGGCGCAGGGAGGCCGCATCCGGCTTGGCATAGTTCAGGAACGTGAGAACGCCTTCCATGTCCCGAAGCCGACCGCCGCAATCAGCCCGCGGTCGCCGCGAGGGTCACCAGGCCGACGACCATGACCGCCGCGCTGGCCATCAGGAACGCCGGGTTGTGCGCGCTCCACCAGCGGATCCGGACCTGAACCCAGCCGGGTACCTCGTCAATCCGGACCAGCCGCAGGGCTATGACGTTCACGATCGCAGTGCCCAGGCCGAGTGCGCCGAGCCGTGCCATGGCTTCCGCGAGCGTGACCCATTCCATACAGACATCCAACCCCGTCACGTCGACGGCGCGCGTCTCACTGTGAGACAAGGCTCGGTCTCCGCCTGCGTCGGCTCGCCACCGAACCGCCACTCCAGGCCTGGACGCAACCCCGTAAGGATGGGGATCAAGCCATCCTTGCCGAAAAGGTTGGCCGGTCCGTCTCCTGACTGTCGAAGGTGGAGAACGGACGGTTGCCGCTGGATCGGATGAGCGTGATGGGGCAGCTCGCCGAGGTGCTCGGAAGGATCACGTCTGATGATCACGGAGCATGTCGTTCCCGTTACTGGAAATGATCTTTACGTTTATTCGATCAGCGTCCGGCTTATCCGCCCTGATGCGCCGCCGCGCTGCCCTGACCGCAGCTCTGATGCTGCCGCTCTCGCTCATGAGTGCGCCCGCGATCGCCCAGGGCCCCACGCCATCCCCCAGCCCGACTTCCGCGTCAACAACGAAACCCGGCGTCGCTTCGGATCCAGCTCTTAAGAGTGTCTGGGAGAAAGCGTCCAAGTCCGGTAAACCTGTCGAAATTCCGGTCCGGTTCACCGAGACCATGAAGGTCTGGGCGAACCCCGACGGCAGGCATTTACGTGCCGGGCTGTACACCCGGCTACCCGGCCCGTCCAGCTCAAGAACCCGGCGAGGAGAGACGTCAAGGCCGAATGCGAGACCCGTTTCGGCAAGGCGGGGTCAACCCAGAGCATTTTCTGGCAGCGATACAGGGTGCTCCCCGGAGACACCTTCTACGTGAAAATCCATGACGGGCAGCAGTCCGCGCAGTAGATAACCGAGCCGGCGGGCGTTCCAGGACGTCCGCCGGGCTCCTCACGATGGACGATGAGGCGTGCGAGAAGACGACTTCGATCACTACAGGGCGCTTGTGTCGGTGTGGTTTTCCGATCCGACATGCCTGACATGGTCCGAGCTGGCCGGATTGGACGAGGTGGCGCGCGTGTTCGGTGCCGACCTCGCCGCAGCGGAACACATGAGCGTGGAAGATGCCCAGGTTGAGCAGTACAACGCGGACATCCCCGGTGTTCTGCCCATTCTGGTCGCCGGGACGATCGGTAGCTGGACACTGGTCGTCGAACCGAACGGATGCGAGGGCGCGAGACCTGAAGTCCTGCGGGCATTATCGGCTCGCGGGCGAGCGGTGAGCGTCGTGCTCGACAGCGAGCAAGGCGACCGTCTGGGCTACGCCGCCGCCGGCGAGTTGAACGCCGTTCGGCCGACGGGCTCTCCGTCTGCCCGATCAGGCCGCCTTCCGGGAGACGCCGACGCGATCATCGACTCGGCTGACGCCGAAGATCTCTTCGCGCGGCAGGCCGCCGCTCTCCTGGCAGCAGAGCACATTACTGGTGAACGGCTCACGGAACAGTGGCTTCTGAGCGACGGCCTCACGCGCCTGCTCGTCGAGGATCCTCTCCCTGACGACATCGTCCCGGAGCGGTACCGCGATCACCACGTGCTGGACGATCCGGAGATCCGGGCGATCGTCGATGAGCCCTCGCCCGGCAATGTCGCTCGCATCAGATACCTGATGGTGATGGCGGTGGTGAAGGGTTCGCATTTGCTGCACCCCACCGTGGACGAGGCGCTGGAGGCCCTGAATGGCGACGACGACGCCACGCGACGCAAGGAACTCCGCCGCCAGGTCGCGTCGCTGCGCGACTACCTCGTACAGGACACCGGCCCGGAGCAGGCGCTGCGCCTGCGGGCAGTGAATGTACTGCTGGACGCGCTGGGAGGCGATCTTATTGGATCCGCGCGCGCAGTCGCGGATCACGCCTATATGGGGCATCTCACCGACGACCAGAAAGCCGTCATCGTTCTTATGGACCGATGTCTGCGCCGTATCGCCCGCTCTTCGCCCTAGAGCGCCGATCATGTAGTTCTGATGGCAGACCATTATCAAGGCGATCAAACGGGCCAAGCTGGTCATCTTCCTGCGTCTACACCGGCACAAGCTGTTCGATGACGCCTTTCAGGACGAGTTGGCGGGCATGTACGACGATGCCGTCAAGGAGGCACCCGCCGGTGCCGCCCGCGCAGCTGGTGCTGGATTGTCTGAGGTCAATTCGCCGTACACGCCTGCGGGGAGCGTTGTGATCCAGGTCGGGCGCAGCGGCACGACATATACGAGGACCAGCCCCGGGAGTGCACCAGCACCCGGGGCTAACCCCTTGCGGTGCCCGCCGCGATCAAGCGAACCTTTGCTGGCGTTGTCCGCCAGGCGGGAGCGGGTGTGCTGCAGCACAATCCAGGCATGGACCTTGCCTCCCTGGCCACCGTCATCGGCCCGCCGACCCCCGCTGCCTTTTCCATCGACTGGCCCGGCCTCGAACAGTGGCTCGGGCTCCGGCTTCCCGACGACTACAAAGAGTTCGCAGAGAGGTATGGTCCCGTACTGGTCGGAGAATGGATCTGGGTCGTGGTGCCCCATCACTCCGACCGCGGCGGTTATTTCCGACAACTCGACCAACGGCAAGGGCTACAGCGCAGCATCCGTGCCGGTGATCCGCCGTCTCACCCGTTCGCCTTTCATCCCGAACCAGGTGGGCTCCTGGTGTGGGGTGAGTCGCGCGGAAGCGAGTACTACTTCTGGGACACCTCGGTGTCCGCCGATCCGAATGACTGGCCGACCAGGGTATTCACCCAGAGTTGGCCGGATGAGAAGTGGCGGCTGGTGGACGCGCCCCTGACGGAGGTGCTCGCCGCGCGGGTGAGCGGAGGCCTGGATCTGGGGGAGGCCCTGCCTGCGGTGTCGCCTCCGTACGCCTGGAACTTCGCCCCGCTCGTGCTGAAGGACGTGCCGGAGAGGGCTTCCTTCCCGGGAGTGCCGCTCGCTCTCGAGGTCGCTGGGCAAGCGGCGAGGGTCGAGGCAGCCACGGGGGTGCCCGATGACTATGCCGCGCTTGTAGGCGAGTACGGCGTGGGGAGACTGGCCGGCGTGCTGCGGTTGCTCGGTCCCGGGGCGCCGGAGGGCTTCGACCTGGCTGCGGAGGAGGCCGTGGTGAGTGAGCGGTTGCGTTCGCGGAGGGCGGCGGGGGAGCGGGTGGTCCCGTCGCCGATCGCGCCCGAGCCGGGCGGGTTGCGGCTGTGGGGGGTGTTCGACGGGGGCGAGACATGCTGGTGGCTTCCTGTCAGCGCCGAGTCGGCCGAGTGGCCGGTGGTGCTGCTGGATGCCGACGGTCTTGGGTGGCAGCGGTTGCCGTACGGCGCCACGGGCTTTCTCGATCGGTGGCTGGATGGGCGACTGGATCTGCCCGTGCTGTCGCTGTCGGCGGTGCCGCGTGCACGCGTGCTGTTCCCGCCGGTCGTCGATCCCGCCGCTTCCACCGCGCCTGCCGAGGAGGCGCCGCGAGATGTGCTGGCGCAGTTGGCGTCGATCATCGGGGAGTCGCGGACCGGTGGTCACACCTACGACTGGCCGGGGATCGAGCGGTCGCTCGGATTGCGGCTGCCGAGGGACTACAAGAGGTTGTTCGAGGTGTACGGGTCGATCGGGATCAACGGCATCATGATCGGACATCCGGAGGAGCTCCAGGGGCGGCACGAAGAGGAGGTCGAATATCTCGGCTGGGAGGAAGACGAGGCGATGGCCGTGCATCCTGCCTCAGGAGGGCTGTTGTGGTGCGCGAACACCGAAGGGCGTGACTGCATCTGGTGGGATACCGGCGATCCGGACCCCGACCGGTGGACGATGGTCTGGGACGTCGAATTCGACCGGCGCACCTTCCCCGGCACCCTGATCGAGCTGGTGATCGCCGACCTGACGAGCAGGCTGGCCTCGCCGCTCACCGCGCTGGATCCGTCCAGTGACGGGCCCATGATGTGGTTCTGAGGCAGCAGGCGATGTCTCGAAACTTGATTGGGCTGATTTGTTAGGGTCCCTGGATGGCTTCTCAACGCGCCCTGCTGCCACGGTCGACACCGGCCGCCTCGGGGATGTCGTCCCGCGCAATTACCGCGCTGCTGGACCGGCTCGAAGCGCAATCCATCGAGTGTCACTCCATCATGGTCGTACGCCACGGCCACGTCGTCGCCGAAGGCTGGTGGGCACCGTACTCGGCCGAACGCCCGCACCTTCTCTATTCGCTGACCAAGTCGTTCACCTCGGTCGCCGTGGGGCTCGCGATCGCCGACGGGCTGCTCTCGCTGGACGATCGGGTGGTGGACGTGTTGCCCGATCACGTTCCGGCCGACATCTCGGAGCAGGGACGCCGCCTCACCGTTCACCACCTGCTGTCCATGACGGCCGGACACCCAACGGACAGCCTCGCCGAGGCCTGGCAGCTGGAACCGGATGACCTGGTGAAGGGCTTCCTGCGCGTACCGTTCTCCGATCCTGAGGGAACCCGGCACACCTACGACAATGCGACTACCTTCGTCCTGGCCCGGATGGTGGAACGGGTCACCGGCCGCGGCCTGCCGGAGCTGCTCGACGACCGCCTGTTCCGGCCGATGGGCGTCGACCACGCCGAATGGGATCGAGTGGCGAGCGGTGCCGCCTTCGGATTCCATGGGCTGCACCTCACGACCGAGGCCGTCGCCGCTTTCGGCGAGTTGCTGCTGCGCGGCGGCGTCTGGGGCGGCCGCCGGCTCGTCCCGCGCGAATGGGTGGAGCTCGCGACCAGACGGCACATCGAGACCCCCATCGAGACCCGGCAACTCGACGACGACTCGCCCAACCCCGATTTTCATTGCGGGTACGGCTACCAGTTCTGGATGTCGCGTCACGGTTACCACGGTAACGGCGCCTTCGGCCAGCAATGCGTGGTCGTCCCGTCCCACGATCTCGTGGTCGTCGTGACCGCCGCCGTCGAGCAGACAGACGTACTGCCCGGCGTCTTCTGGGACTGTCTGCTGCCCGGTCTGGATGACGCGGGAAGCGCCGAGGACGACGAGATCCTCGCCGATCGGCTGCGGCGGCTGTCACTCGCGCTGGTGCCGGGTTCGGCCGCACCTTCCCGTTCCGGTGCGGCGAGGATCGACGCCTCCGCCGAGGATTCGGCCGTGCCCGACGGAACCACGGTGTCCGTCGAGCCGGTGGACGGCGGATGGCACCTGCGACTCGGGTCGTCTCTCAAGATCGCCGTCGGCCACGGCGAATGGCGGGAAAGCTCGCCGCTCGGCCGCCCGGTCGTCGCCGCCGGCGCCTGGCAGGGCGACATGTTCGTTGCCGACCTCTATGTCATCACTACCCCGCACCGGGTACGGCTGGTGCTCGACGCCGACGCGGGGACAGCGGTGGCGACGTGGAGCACCGTGCCTCTTACCGGCCCCAGTTTGGCGTTGCATTTACGTTCGCCGCTGATGACACGGCCCGACGTCGCGTAGGAGAACCGCACATCCAGTTCGATGTGGCATGCGCGCTCACTCCGGACGCTCCTGGCCGCCGCGCGACTCCACCGCCCGGTGTCCGAGCAGCTTGTCGATGCTGCGGCGCTCGCGTTTGGTGGGACGACCCGCACCCCGAGCCCGGACGGCCACCGTCACGGTCTCCTCGCGCGGAGGAGGCGGAGGGCTTTTGTCGACGTAGCACTCGGCGGCCACGGTGGCGCCGACGCGCTTGCTGATGATCCGGGAGACGACCACGATGCGTTCGTGGCCCTCGTGCCGCAGCCGGATCTCGTCCCCGACCCGGACGACGTGCGCGGGCTTGACCCGCACCCCGTTGACCCGGACGTGACCGCCCCGGCAGGCGTCGGACGCGATCGAACGAGTTCTGGTCAGCCGCACCGACCAGATCCAGCTGTCCGCCCGCGCACTCAGCTGCTCACCTGCCATCCCGACATTTTACTGAGACCGTCGCGCCGCCAGCCTCACAGCTTTGTCTGGCCAAGGTCGAGCGGCGCGCCAACGGCCTCAACGACGACGGCCGGGCTGACCGGATTGTCGACGTCGGCCTGTCCTGTTGAGCCTTCACTACCTTGCCGCCGTCTACGGCTGCGGTGGCCCGCCAACTTAACCAGAGGCATCGGCGTCCGTCTCTACCTGCCGCCCTAGCATCCAGATCAACGATCACAACAGACGGATCAGGATGGGTACCCTCGGTCACTCCTCGGAATAGACAGGTCTTTCCTCGACGCCCAGGGCTACGAGCATCGAGGCGGTGGGGACGCGGTAGTGGCGTCCGACCCGGATAACGGGACAAGGGAACGTTCCGAGGCGGACCAGCCGGTACGCCGTCCCGACACAGATGCCGAAGGCGCGGGCCGCCGTGGCGAGATCGACGGAGAGCGGTAGGTCGAAGGCTTCGGCAAAGGTGAGGGGCCGGGTCATCGGGGGTCTCCTGCCTGACGCAGCGCCAGAGTTCCCTGCCTTCTTCTCCGAGGACGTCGTGGGGGAGCCAGCCCCAGGCGTTTGGCCAGTAGGTCACGCCGTATGTCCTCGATCTGCTCAGCGGCAAGGTTCGAGACATCCATGTTCGGGAAGTCCGGTGGGGCCGGGTCCGGTAGATCGGCGACATCTCCGACGGCCTGACGAGCTGCCGAAGTTCGTGCGAAGCGCCAAGCTCGGCTTGCCGCGGTTCGGATGAGAACCTCGCCGACATCTGTCTGCGCGAGGTCTACGGTCTCCAGGCCCTCCAGGAGGGCGAGGAACATCTCGGCCTCCACGTCCCTCCGCTCAACGCGGAGCCGAATCACGGCGTTGTACGAAGCACGCAGGATCCGTGGCATCGCAAGCCAAAGGACGAACAACCGCCATGAGTCGTCCTGCTGGTGTTCGCGACGCGCTGCAGTGATGGCCTGCCGCCACACAGCGGCGCGTTTGGCCTGATTTTCGCAGGACGACGCGTTCCTGACCTCCTCGTACCTCACCGTCACAGGCCCCTGATCGGTCGGGATGACCAAGGTGAGCGGAGATCGGAGAACGGCTTCGCTGATGACGTGGTGTGCTTCCTTCCAAGGGAGCAGTGCCATGAGTCCTACTCCTCTGATGGGTCGGTGGGTTCTGCTGGACCATCGGGCTCCGCGTCGCCATACCATTCGGTGATCCGGTCGGCCTGAGGCGCCTGCTTCGTTTCCTGCAGGAACTTGGTGAGGCGCAGGCGGAATACCTGGCGTTCCTCGTCGGATGTGAAGGTGAGCCCGTCGAGCCATTGGGCGACTGGGGGAGTGAGGTCGAGAGGTTCGGAGTCGGCGGCGAGAAGCGTCGGAGCCAGGGTGAATGGCTGCGTCACAAGCGATCGGAGCGCGGGCGGGACCTCCTCGTTGTTGGCCGCTGACGTCAACTGGGCGAGATCGGCGAGGCGCGCGACCGTCTCCGTTATCTCGCATTCGTTGGTGGCGAGCAGCCATACGACGGCGCTTCCCATGTCCGGAAAGAAGTTCTTGGCGAGATAGTCACGCTGGAGGCGTTCGTGTTCGCGTCTCTGCTCCCAGAGCTGGTAGTCCTTTCGGATGCGTGACATTTCGGTGAGGCGTGCTTCGTCTTCGTCCGGGAGCCTCACCGCGACGTCGCGGCCCATGACCAGAATGCTGCCTGACGAATCGGCGCGGAGATCGCCGAGCGCGGCTGCGAGGTCGTGTCGGAGCAGGTCGGGGTGGATAGGGGAGTGCCGAGCGGCTACGGGGCGGGCGCGATCCAGAATCGACTGTATGGCGACATCGTCGAGATGTACGTCGGAAGCGGAGGCGTCGGCGTACCTCGACGGGCGCCATCGGACAGTGACCGACAAGGAGAACCAGTAGTCGGGGTCGGCGCTCTGGAGCCGCAGGTCAGAGACCAGAGAATTGCGGAACGGATCCGCCGGTGGAACATGGATCGGTTCGGGGAAGTCGGTCACCGGTAGCGGGCGTGAAGACGTTTTGGTCGCGCGCCGGACGAACAGGGCAAGACCCGTGAGCAGAGCGCCGGCGGCGGTGACCGGCCAGAGCCAGGCCGGCCATCCGAGTGATGCTCCTATCCGCAGGTATGCCAGGCCTGCGAGCACGATTGCGACGAGTAGAGCGATGACTTTACTGCCTGTGCTCACCGGGGCCCTCCTGAGCTGCGAAGGTCACGCCCTGAGCGGTATCGATGGCGTCCAGGAGCGTCTTGGCGGAGTCCTCCGGCTGTCTCAGTGACCGGGCGTGGACTTCCAGATAGAGCAGCGCGCAGCTTCGATCGTCGTCGCGGACCGCTGCGATCAGAACGTTCATGAAGTATTTCCTCCAGGGGTCGGCGTCGAGCTGGTCGAGCCAGGTGCGTAGCCGTTCCGTCCATTCCTCGCGGGGCCTTTGGGTCAGCAGGGCCGTCCAGCAGGTGGATAGCCCTTCTCTGACTCTCCTGTCTCCGAGCGGCGCCGATCGGCCACGGGAGCGGACGGTCAGTCTCTCCGGGGCGGAGGCTTTGAGAAAGGTCGCGGCCTCACCGTAGGACCACCCCCGCCTGGCGTTGAGAGTCAATCGGGCCAGGAGACGGCGGTAGAGGCGGAGGCTCTGCTCGGCCTGCTCGCACAGCGCGTCCTGAGCCCGGGTAGAGACCAGGGAGCTGCTGTGCCGGGTGAGGTGGAGCAGCCGGATCTGCGCCTGTTCCGGATACTGCTGCGCCATGATGTCGGCGCAGACCCGGACGAGGACCCATCCGAACCAGGGCTGCGGCTCCGTTCCACTGACCCAAACGTAGATCTGCTGACGAAACCGGCGTGCGTGACGAGGGTCGAGGAGCCCGTACTCCAGCGCGCGGGCCGAGAATGGGAGCAGGTCTTCTCTCCGCGCCCATCGGAAGGCCAGCTGATCGAGGTCATCCGGACGGTTCGTCCTCAAGCACTCATAGGCGAAGCGGGAGACGAGCTCAAGACGCTTGTCGGTCTCCAGTTCCCCGGATTCGACCACGCGTGCGACCGCCTCTCGGAAGGAGTCCCGGAGCCTGGGGAAGTTGTCCCAGAAGTACTTTCTGACGGCTTGGTCGTAGGCCGAACGTTTGAAGCGGACGCTTTCTCGGTCCCGGATCAGCTTCAATTCGTGAAAGCGTTCGGCCAGGTCCGGCCGCTCGAACGTTGGCTCCTCCTCGGGGCGGCCCGACACGGTGAGGAGGATGCCGGCGGTGTGCTCCACCGCTTCGGCGGGGGCACCGCTCAACAGCCCGGCGGACAGCAGCAGAGCGCGTTGGCCTCCATCTCGAAGCTTCCTGACGTCGTTGAAAACGTCACTGCCCCGGTCGGAGAGCGCCGCGATGGCTTCGCGGCACCACATCGCGAAGCCGCCACGGCCGCCTTGGGAGCGTTTCACCTCACGCACGCGGTCGGCGAGCTCGGCAACATCCAGCATCGAGCCGGACACCAGATATCGCTTGAGCCCAGCCGTATCGATCTCCTCGACCGTGTATTCAATCCCCTCGACATGTAGATAGCGCTGGAACACGCGCCTGGCCGAGGGGCCGCCGATACGGACCAGCAGCGAGCCGAACTCGGCAAGCAGATGGCACTCGTCGGGAACCACTACGACCATGCAGGCCCGGTGGTCGGGTAACTGGGCGCGGTAGGAGGAGAGCCGCTCTTGCACGGATTTGTACTCCGAGGGGTCGGCCGCTGACAGATCGACGAGGATCCGATCGCCGTCCTCCCACGAGGAGATGTCCTCGGTCTCGTTCAGCTCCTCGATACTGTCGGGCAGCTCACGGATCGTCCCGGTTTCCGGTCCTCCCTGCCAACTGCTCAGAAGCATCAGCGCGGCGGTTCGGCGGCCGCTGCCGCTGTCTCCAGACACGACCACCATGCCGGAGTTCTCGAAGCGCTGCTGAGCGTCGCCGAAGCGCGATGGTGGGACGAAGCGCGGATCAAGCCAGTCCAGATAGTCACGTGACACCCGGCGTGGGTTGGCAGTCTTGAGCGACTTGGCGGCGACCTGAATGAAGTAGTTGGTCTGGTCGCCTGATCCTGTGTGAGTGGGCGCAGTCGTCGCGTTGACCTGGGAGGTGAACGAATCCCCGGTCATCATTGTTCTTTCTCGGTGTTTCGGGGAGCGCCGAAGGCCTGATTGATTTGGGTGTCTTGACCGTTCTCGATGTAGTTCGTCCCAGGGCCGCTGAAGTGGTGGCCGCCGTAGATGGACCCGCTTCCGGTGTGAGTCCCATTGACGATCGTTCCTGAGTTCCCCTGGGTGGCGCCGATGCCGTTGCCTGGCTGGAACGGTTTCTCGGTCAGGGGCTCCTTGGCGTGCGCGTCAGTGAGGTGCGGGAGCTTCCTGGCGATGAAGTCGCCGAGCCTGGCGATATCACCGGCGTGGTCCTTGGAGCCGAGCTGAGCGGACTGGAGATCGGCCAGATCCGCGAGCTCTTCAGGCAGGTCCTGGCGCTGAAGTCGGGGCAACTTGGCTCCGTCCAGCACCGGGACGACGACCAAGCCGTACTCCAGCGCTTCGATGATCTCCTTGCGGACCCAGTCGTCCGTGGCGTCCAGGGCGCGTTCACCGCGCCGGTTCATAGCGTTGAGCCAGCCAGGGCCTATGATCGCGAGCAAGATCCGGCACCGCCGGACGTTTTTGATCAGGTCGGCATCGAAGCGCTGGCCGAGTTCGATGGACCTGGTGGCTCGGTAGACGGTACTGGAGCCGAACCGTTCCGACAGCTTCTCATCGAGGTAGGCGGCTACGTTCTCCCCGTCACCCGTGCGGTAGTTGATGAAGATGTCGGGCATGGTGAACTCCTCTCGCGGCTTCCACCGCAGTTCAGGGGATGGGATTAGATGCCGAATACGGAGATCGAGGCGACGAGCCTCGGGTAGAGGTCGCAGACCGCGCGGTTCGTGCGGTGCCTGGCCAGAACGTGGGCGAGACGGCGCAGATCGACCGTCACAGTGGCCGAACGGACTGAACGCACGCCGTCGAGCAGCGAGTCCACGACATGACACGCCTGGTCGACGTCGCCTGCGGCGGCGTGGGCGAGGGCCTGCCGGACGCCGTATCGGGTGCGGCTCCGCAGGGCGGTTGCGGGCAGTCGGCGGATCTCGGCGTCGAGGAGATCCGCCGCTTCCTGTGAGCGCCCCAGGTCATGAAGGCACCAGCCGGTGGACATCGCCACCTGGTCCGCGACGTGGCTGGAGCCGAGGACCGGAGCATCGCTGGAGTCGTCACGGGCCATGAGGTGACGGGCGGTGTCGAGGGCGTTCATGCAAGCCCGGTAGTCCCCCGCCAGGGCATGGCCCTGTGCCTCGCGCTGCGCCGCCAGGCCTTTGATCCTGGGCGGGCTGTCAGCGCGAGCCGCCTCAGCTGCGAGAGCGATGGTCTGTTCGGCGTCGTCCGCATACAGCGTGATCAGGGCTCGTCTGACCAGCGAGTAGGTACTGAGATCGGTGTCATCGGCTGCTTGCGCCATCTCGACGGCCATGTTGGTCCACCACAGGGCCGCACGGGTGTCACCCGCTTCCTGAGCCATCCAGCCGGTGTACTCGGCATAGCGGGAGCCGAGCGCAAGGACCTCGGGCCGACGGCGGTCGGCTGACCGTTGCGCCATTTTGCGCAGGGTGTGGACCTGCGTGATCAGTATGGGCAGCATCTCGCTGGGGGAGACGGCCTGCCCGAGCTGGCGGAGTTGAGGGAAGAGCGTACGGAATCCGCCCAGCGCCGCGGTCTCCTCAAGGTCTGCCGATGTCCCTGGGGCGCCCACGTGCATCCCGGCGAGCGAGATGGCACCCAAGGCGATCGCCTGACGTCGGCCGACCGGGCCGAACCAGCTATGCCCGTCATTGGCCAGATACATCATCCATCCTTCGTCATCGGTTATGTCGTCGATCGGCTCGGTGTTCTTGGCGACGACGGGAACGAGCGCTGCGAGTTCACCTTCCGCCCCGAGGACCACATCGCAGTGTCGGGCGAGGTCGCGTGACGGCGGCTTGTCGCCTCGTTCGACCTTGCTGAGATGGCCTTTGCTATAGTTCGCCGCCTTCGCGAGCTGCGAAAGCGTCATTCCCGCGGCGGACCGCCGCCTTCTGAGCTCGGCACCGAAGTTCCGATGCACCCACTCATTTCGCCCCATTTCCCCGTCTCCTCTCAACTGGACGACCGGCGACTTCTGGATTTAGCTCTACGGGCGAACATGATGGTCGAAAGGCGGTAAGAAAATCCGCCACGACCAAGGGAGTGGATTAATCCATGTGTTCAGGAAGGCAGCGGCAATGTTGTCAGGAGACACATTCTCCGGCACTGGATGTGCTTCTGTACCAAGTGTCACTCGACGCTCTCCTGACTACCTGCGACCTAGGGTCCATGCAGCAGGTGATCGGCCTTCTGGCCGCCCTCCTGCTGATGGGCGGAAGGGCTCGTAACCAGTTGAATTTTGCCACGCCCGCCGTGAAAGGGAAGGGCTCCCGCAGGGTTTCCCGTTTCCTCTTCAAATGAAGGGGACGTTACTCTTCGAGCTGCTGCAGCGCGATGGCGGCGGTGTGGCCCGCTTCGGCAAGGGCGTCGACGATGGTCTGGAAGTGCGGATGTGCTACGGCCGTCAATTCCGGATGGATATCCCGCAGCCAATCCAGCAGGAGATAACCGGGCAGCTTGATGTTCTGGCGTACCAACCGGGCTACCCAGGGAAGACCGATCTCTACTTGCTGGTAGATCGGCTGGACACGGAGGAACCCCAGGAGTTCGTCGAGCCCAGCCGTCGGTGCGGTGAGCGTCCAGGCATCGATGAGGTGTTCCACCGGGGCCAGCCGCAGCCATCGCTGACCCGTCTCACGTATGGTGCCGTCGATGTCCGCGTCCATCGCCCAGGGCTGAGGATTGGGCAGGAGGCTGGCCGACGCGGGGGCGTCCTCACCGGGCCTTGTCAGGATGATCTCCATGATGGTGGGCCACAACGATGCGAAAGCGTCGGTCAGCCCAGTCTCGTAGGTCGCCACCGTCTTGAATCCCCACAGGAGGTCGTCGAGCACGTTTGGCCGGCTCGCGAGGTGTTCGACGAACTCCAGGACGACCTCGGGCTCGTTCCGAGCCGTGCGGAGGAGTGCCGCAGCCATGGGGCCCTTGTCCTCCTCGCGGTCGCTCTCGGCCGAGCGTGCGTAGGCCGCCAGAAGCGCGGTTCGATGCCGCCGTGCGGTCTCGGTGACGCAGTGCCGGGCGCTCGCCGCGTCAAGGACGGGTGTCACCGAGGTTTCCAGTTCACGCAGGATCTGCTCCGCGCCATGGAGCCGGTCAAGCCGCTCGATCACCGTTCGGTGGCGCGTACTGTCGAAACCGTCCAAGGCATGCCGGATTCCCGTCTCGACGGCGCGCCAGGCCAAGAGGTGGTGACAGGGCATTGCGCAGGGTTCGGACCAGAGCGGGCGAAGACCTTCCGCGAAATAGGTGCGGACCTGGTGGACGGGGTGCGCGGCACAGGCGATGATCGCTTCAGGATCGGCCTGTCGTGACTCCGCGAAGGCAGGAAGCAGCGTCCGCGGCAGAGCGAAAGCGGCCTGAATATCGTCGCCCCACGCCGAAATGGCATCGGGGTAAACGTCGGTGCTGGGGTGGATGGCCGTCAGCAGAAGATCGATGGACCATCCGAGATCGTCCGCATCCAGAAGCGCGCCTGCAGCGACCGCGTGAATGGTCGCCGCAGCGACCGAACAACGTGCCCCTAAGGGGCTGACCGAGAGGTCCAGACTTCGGACGGTTTCCAGATCCTCGGTGAGCTGACGGGGATCGACCTTGGCGGGTGGGTCGATTCGATACGGCAGGTCCGCGAGGGGCCGGTAGTTGTTCAACATGCGATAGAGCCGGCTGTTGAGGGCTGTGCCGGCGCGGGCTCTGGCGAGATCCGCTTCCGCGGAGGATTTGACCTCGGCGATCCAGCCCTGTTCGCTCCGAGCGAGTACATAGCGCTTCGCATCGAAGTGGTCGGCCCAGTTGTGCACAGCAAGGTCGTCGCCATCCCCCGCTGCGAGCAACTGGCGGCCCACCTGTCGTAGACGCTCCAGAGCCGCTTCGTCGCCTTGAGACATGGCTTGGACGACGAGTCGCATGGCAACCTCAGTGGGAGCGAGCTCCAGGCTCTGGGGTTCCTCCAACTTGTGGAGCCGCCTGGCTGCGAACCGGGCGAACTCGAGCTCCCACACTTCGGGCAAGGCGAGGAAGCTGTCGAGTTCGTTGGTGATCTCGTCAAGCTGACGGAGCAGCATGCTGTAAGCGAGTCCTGCTCCGGCTACTGTGCCGATCTCCCGAAGGGTGATCACCGCGGCATCCTTCGGGGGCAGAGCGAACTCATCGAGGAGGACCCGTTCAACCGCCATGAGCCCGCTCATGCACGGCTGGGGTCCGTTGAGCGCGCCCTGGTACCAAGACCAGGACGCTGCTGGACCTGGATACTCGCGCTCTCCCAAGCTCATGAAGTCACCGGCCAGCGCCGGCCCTTCAGCGAATGACTCGAGCAGTCCCCGGATCAGTGTGAAGCCGAGCTTGGGCGAGCGCAGGAGCAGATGGATGAACGGTCCGCGGTGCCAGGCGGCCCTGCTGGCGAGGCCGAACTCGTGCCTACTCCGCCCGCGTCCCGGCCGGTAGTAGGCCAAGGCCAGTTCGACAAGGAGCGCCGGATTGGCGACGGCCAGCGAGGAAGCAGGGTCGAAACGATCGACGGCTCGGATGAGTTCGTACGCGCGTCCGGACGTTTGGGCACGCAGCAGTGTCTCGGAGCGCTCATCCTGATCTCCTCCGAGGAGCGCGAGGGCCTCCAAGAAGAGCGCCTTGTCGTACTGCGGAGGCGAGGCGACGAGGCTGTCTCGTAGGAGCACCCGCGTCGGCCGGTGGTGATCGACATTGTCCCCGCGGGTCTCCAGCCGGGAGACGCCCCGCAGCCAGGCGAGGACGACATCGTCCCGTAGATCGTCGTGGCGCCTGGTCAGGACGTCGCCGTGCCTGGCCAGCCAGGCGACGACCGGTCCACCCGTAACCGGATCACAGGCGGCATCCTCCCCGAACCGCAACATTGTGCAACGCAGCAACTGCTCAAGCAGGGAAGGCTCGCTGAGCAGCCGCTCGCTCAGGGCGTCGAGCACTTCGGCGGACCATCCGGTTGACAGCACCGCCTCCCAAGGGATCTCCTCCCACCGCGAACCGTGGACTGACGCCAGCCGGCGGAAGTCGTCGTACATCTGCGCCCAACGCGGGCGGAGCCCGGTTCCGGGCCGGATTCTTTCCTGGCAGAGGATCCGAGCGGCCCTAATGGCCCAACGCGGCCCTTTGATCTCCAACAGGTCTGTTCCGCCCTCTTGGAAGAGGCGCCATGCCGTTGCGAAATCACGCAGGATGTCATGAGCGAACGTCTCCTCACCGATAGCGGAGCCGTCGCCGATCGAGGTGAGGATTCCGTCGGAGCGGAGAGAGGCGAGCGCGGCTCCGGACAAGGTGGGTGTCCACGGCTTCCCCAGCATTCGCTCCGCGATCGTCCCCAGGGCGGCCGCGCGGTCGTCGGGCGGCACCCCATTCACCGCCATGCCCAGGTTGAGCACGACCGCAGAGTGGTAGACCTTGTACACGTCAGACTCACAGGCCAGGGCGTCGGGTAGCACGGCTCCGCGCCGGGCAGCGCGTAGGAGCAGATTGACCAGACCGAGACGGCGCAGCAGCCAGCGGGAGCGCATGTCCTCGGCCATCACCGCCAGCTCAGGGGCGGACGCCAAGATTGTTTCGATCTCCTTGTCATCCAACGGAGGGACGACGAAGTCCTCGACCGTGCACGAGAACATTTCGCGGATGTTCTGCGCGGCATCGTCACGGCTGATCAGGACCACTCTGGCACCTGCTTCCAACGCGGTGTGGACCGCATCGGGATCCAGGCCGGTCTGAATCGCCTCGGCTCCGTCCAGTACCAGCAGTTCCCCCTGCGCGCCTGAAAGGAGTTCCGCGTGTGCGGCGACGTCGCGCATCCTCGCGACGAGCAGACCTCCCTCTCGACGACGGAATTCCTCCGCGGCCTTCAACGCGGCCACAGACTTACCGGAACCCGGTTCTCCCCTGATCAACAGGATCCGGCCGGGGCCGGTGTTGCCGAACGCCCTCATCAGCTCGCTCAGGAGCAGAGTTCGTTCGAGGTGGAGGGAAGGTCGTGTGGACAGTTCCTGGACGGTCGTCCGGCGAAGGCTCCGTTCCCACTCCTGGAACAGGGTTCGCAGATCGGGTTGCACGGTATGGTTCACCACCATCCAGCCGTTCGCCACCGCGTACATCGCGGCTCCCTGATCGCCGAAGTGCGTCATCTCCATGGGCCCGTTTACGACATTGATGACACCGTCCTGCTCGGCGTGGTTGAACTGCCAGGCAACTCCCGGTGAAGGGGCGACTGCCTGCGAGGGCAAAGCGCCCGTCAGCGCCATGACGATGGGCACCGCTGCACTCCCGGCTTCTTCACCGACCGTCCAGATCGTCAGGCAGGCACTGATCCTGGCAGCCTTACCTGCAGCCAGAACACCGGCCGGATTGTCTACGTAGCATGCGTTGTCGCTGATGAGGACAGGGCCAATATGGATCTTCCCCGGGATGCGGATGCCGGCCAGCGACTGGGTCACTGTCCGAAGCAGCTCGGGTGAGGCGGCCTCCTCACCTTCCGCCCTGCGGATCTCATCGGCCACAACGACATCACCTGGCGCAACGTCCGAGGACAGAGCGCGGCCCGAGCCGAGGAACAGCACCATCCGAGGATTTAGCACGAGCCTTGCCCGCTCAGTGATCGCTACTGTCGGGAACTCCTCCAGCTCCAGCAGGGCAAGCGCCACGATGCTGAGACCCAGACGGCCCATGTCGAACTGGATCCCGCCGTGGACCTCCGTGCGCGCCCCGATCATGCGCGAACGCAGCATCGCGTGGTCACTGTCCAGGGCGGTCAATACGACGATGGGCCCACCGGCGTCGCTCTCCATCAAGATCTCCCTTACGTCGGTCGTCCTGCGGCTAACGAATGCTCATCACCAGGATGGAGAATCGCGCGGTGCTATCTGGCAGAAGAAGCCACTCGCTTGGGGAAGACATCCTTGAGCCGCAGCCTGGATCTTGTCGGATTGGTGCCAGGCCAGCCGAACCTGCGTGTCGGCATCGGGGACGACACGTTGAAGGACAGCCAGCTCCCTGCTCCGGTACTGGACGGATCGTTGGACCGGTGATGGCGCAGCGCCCCATAGGCGTTGAGGGCCACAGCTTCGAAGTCACGCTGGCCAAGACGCTGTGGGACCAGACGAGGGTCACCGAAGATGGGGCCTCGCGCCGCCACGGCTGTGACACGTCGGTGGTGCCGTACCCGATGGTCGGCCCGAAACGGGCGGTCGTTGCGGCGATTCGCCCGGAATGAGCTCGCGGCGACGGGTCGCGTTCAGCTTTTCCGGTCGATGCTCATTCGGCCCTCGTCGCGACCAGACTGGAGCCATGAAGGTTGTCAGCACCGACAAGATCCCAGCGGAAGAGCGGTTCGCCTACTAGCGGAGGTGAACTCCAGGCTCTCCATGCCCTATGACTTACTCTGCGACCCCGCAGATGGAGCGCAAATTCTGGGCGCACGTCGCTTTCAACACGTTCGGACCCGTGCAGGCGGCACTGACAGCGCCGCACTCCGCCCACCGCACCCTCAAGCTCATCCGGCAGGCCGACCCTGAACTGTTCGAGCTGGCCTGTACGGTGTTCGGTGGCGTCACAGTGACACAGAACGGGCGACACAAGAATCCGGGCTCTGGAGATCTGGTCCTGATCGATACCTCGCGTCCCTTCCAGGTCGATATTGCGCCGCATATTCCGATGAGCCGGGTGATGATCCTGCGCTTCCCGCGCTCGCTGCTGCCGTTGCCTTCCCGGGACCTGCGGCGCCTGGGTGCCCCGCGCGAGTCGGGCACTCAGACCATTGGTGCACTGTCTTCACAGTTCCTGCGACAGCTCGCTCGGCACATGCCCGAGCTCAGTCCGTCGGAGACCTCCCAGCTGTCCACCCTCACGCTCGACGTGCTGACCCTGGTACTGGCCCACGCGCTCGGCGCTGAGAGCGCGGTGCCACACCGCAGCGCCTACGGCCTCTCTCCGCGCCAGCTCCGCCGCCAGAGCACGACAGCGAGCACGACAGTGCACGCAGACTGAAGTACTGTGCGCCCGCCCGTAACGACAGGCCCGGCTACAGCCTGCATTCTTGCGTGAGTAAGCCAACGGGGAAATCCACGCAAGGAGCGCAATGAAACTCGCCGCAGCAGCCGGGACAATGCTTGTTCGGCTCCTCCCTGGCGGCTGCTTCCAGCCGCTCGGGACGCGCCTATGGCGCAGCGTTAAACGCGTTCCGAATGCTCTCCCCCCGTGAAACACAAACACCTTGCCGACAAATGCCCGGTTACTGTCCGGTTGCTGCCCTTCTGATCTCACTTTCCTTGTGAAAGTGTGATATCGGACAAATGGACTGAGCTGAGAAAGGAGGAGTCAGTCGTGCGCCCGATGGTGAAGAAACCATTTCTGGCCGTGCGTCGCGTACGCTGAGTGAGCTGGACGGGCATCCAGGCCATCAACAAGCCGGACTGCTACGGGGGCGAGTCCATCTGGCACGAGCCGGTCAACAACAACACCGGCGCCACCACAAGAACCGCGCCTGTACGACGGGGACGGGTGGAAATAGCCGGCCGTGAATGAATCCGGCGCGGCGATCGTATGCGTCCCCAGCCTGCTCGACCCGAGCGGATACCAGGGCGGGCAGCCTTAATGGAAGCGGCCCGGATGATTGACCTTCCCCATAATGAGAGGAAATCTTGCTGTGCTCACCAAGTTAGGCCTGCTGTCGGCCCTGATCGGGCTGCCACTGGCCATGACACCCACCGTCTCGCCCGTGGAGCCGACCCCGCGCTCCGTGTACGTCACGAGCATCCTGGAGAAAAACATCACAAGGTTCGCGATCCAGCAGGACGGCAGCCTGAAGGCGGACGCCAAGCTGACGGAGACCGGCAAGGCTCCCCGCGGAATCGAGATCTCACCCGACGCGCGCACGGTCTATGTCGCCAACGGCGATGACAACACGATCACGACATACCGGGTCGGCTTTGACGGTCGCCTCGTCCCCCTGGGGTCGCCCACCCCCACCCCAGAGGACCCGGACGACGCCCTCGTGTCCCCCAACGGGCAGCGGCTGTACGTCATCAGCCGCAGAGCCGCGACGGTGACGATGTTCCCCATCGCGAGCGACGGCACGCTCACGACGTCCGGAACATCCTTCCCGGTTCTGGGAGAAAATCCCCGGGGGATAGCCATGACCCCCGACGGTCGCAACCTGTACGTGACCACCGGCGACCCGGTGGCGGACATCGAACCGGATGTGCTGGTCAGATTCAGGGTCGAGGACAATGGCAAGCTCAAGCGGCAGCCCGACACGACGCCGATCGGCGCGGCGGGCGGCGCGATGGCCCTCACGCCCGACGGCAAGTTCCTCTTCGTGCCGTGCGCGGCGAGGCATGAAGGCGAGGAGTCGCACGACGTGTTCGCCTTCAGCGTCGGCTCGGAGGGCGCCCTGAAGCCGGTGCCCGGCTCGCCGTTCCCCGCGCCCGACGTCCCGATCGCGGCCGCCGTGACCCCCGACGGTCGCAACCTGTATGTGACGGACGGGGGGCTGATAGAAAGCGAGACCAAGCTGGTGTCGGCATACACCATCCGCGACAACGGCTCCCTTGACCACATCGCGGACTTCAATGCGGGCGACAGCCCGGTGGCGCTGGGGCCCTCGCCGGATGGCCGGTGGCTGTACGTGTCGAACCTCAACTCCAGCGACGTCTCGGCATTCCGCATCAAACCGGGCGGCGAACTGATACAGCCCGGCCCCCCGGTCCCCACCGGAGGCAAGCGGCCCGCGTTCCAGTCGCTCGCCGTGCAACCGAACCAAGGCCCTCAGGCGGTGCTGTCCGTCAGTGAGCCGACCGGACTCGAGGCCGGCTTCGACGCCTCGACCTCACCGGATCCGGACGGCCGCGTCGTCCGCTATGACTGGACCTTCGGCGACGGGACCGTGCTCAAGGACGGAGGGCCGCGGCCCACGCACCGCTTCCCCGCGCCCGGCACGTACCAGGTCACCGTGGTCGTCACCGACAACGAGGGCTGCTCGACCGACCTGATCTTCACCGGAACCTCGACCCAGTGCAACGGCTCCGCCCTGGCACGCGCCCAGCAAGCGGTCACCGTCACGTCGGGCTGAACGACCCTCCACGGGTAGTGATCGTTGTAAAGATGGGGCATGAGGCTTCCCCGGTTCCGTCTGCTGCCGCGCCGCGTATCTTGGCCCAAACGTTCTTTAAGGCGATGGATCGTGGTCGCGCTCGGGCTGGGGATGCTCGTGGCGGCGCTCGTCGGCGCCGCCGGCCCGTACCAGCAGACCAGGGAGTTCCGCGAGGTCGTGGCGTGCGATCGGGGCGTCGGCGACTGCTTCGGCAACGAGGCAGGATCCATTGTCGGCCGGCGCACCTACACCACGACCTCGACGACCACCGACGCCAACGGCCAAACGCACACGAGCACGACCACCCACTACGAAATCACCTGGCAGCGGGCCAACGGATCACGGCAGGCCCGCGACGTGTCCTCCGGCTTCTACGTCAAGGCCAAACAGGGACAACCGGCCACACTGCGGCTCTGGCACGGCGAAGTCGTCGGGGTGGAGGTGATGGGCGGCGAGCAGTGGTTCCTGCCGGAGTCCGGCACAACGCTCAGCCGCTGGCTGTACCTGGCCTTCTTCGGCCTCGGGGTCCTGCTGTGGGGACTGTTGTTCGGCTGGTGGGACGGGCTCTTCATGCTCGCCTTCCGCACCTTCGCCTGGATGTTCATGAGCTTCATGCCAGTGGACATCACGACGGACGCCCTGGCCTACGGCTGGACGACCGGGACCGATCTCGTGGTACAGATCCTGTTCGCCCTCTTCTTCACCGGGATCGCCGCCGGGTTACTCTTCGGCTCACTCGGCGGCTGATCTCAATCGTCGTGGGCGATCAGCATGAGCTGCCGCCACAGCAACACCACGAACACCGCGGAACCCGCGAAGGCAAACCAGAAGGGCGCCGCGACACCGAAGCGGGTGGCCAGGACACCGCCGATCAACGAGCCGACCACCAGACCGGCGTACACACAGACGGTGTTGACGCTGCCCACTCGGCCCTGCAGTTCGTGCGGGACCGCGCGCTGGCGGACGGTGACCGAGGTCGTGCCCCAGATGAAGGCGTGCGCGCCGAAGGCCAGGAAGATGCCCCCGGCGACCCACGGCGAATGCGTCAGGGCCAAGCCCAGGTGAGTGAACGTCTCGATGATGAGTCCGATCCGCATCAGAGCGCCGAGGCTCACCCTGCGGGTGATGGCCCCGTACAGGCTGGTGCCGATCAAGCCGCCGATCGCGCCGATGGTGGTCATCAGACCGAAGCCCAGGGCGCCGAGGCCGAGCTGCTCCTGGGTGTAGAGGACGAGCACCGACCAGGCCGCGCCGAACGTGAAGTTGAAGATCAGGATGGTGAGCGCCAGCGTGCGGACCGCCGCGTGCTGGATGGTCCAGCTGAACCCGGCGATCAGCTCTCGTACGGTGTCGGGCATCACGGGGTCGTCGGCCTGCCGCCCGTGCGGCGGCAACGTGATCCGGGAGACCAGGACGATCCCCGCCACCACCAGCAGCAGCTGGCCCGCGAACGGCCAGATCAAGCCCAGGCCGAACAGCGCCGCGCCGACCGGCGGCCCGGCGAGCTGATTGAGCGTGATGAACCCCGTGCCCAAGCGGGCGTTGGCGATGACGAGATCGTCCTTGCCGACCATCATGGGCGTCAGCGTGGCCGTCGCGTTGTCGGCGAACACCTCGGCGATGGACCGCAGCGTGAGCGCCGCCAGTGCCGTCGCCACGGTCACGGTGCCGCTCACCATGAGCGCGACGAGCGCCGCCAGCACCACGGCCCGCACCGCGTTCGCGACGAGCACGATCCGGCGCCGGTCGTGCCGATCCGACAGCACGCCCGCGTACAGGCCGAACAGCAGCGGCGGCGCCCAGCCCACCAGAGCCGACAGCGAAATCAGCAGCGGGTCGCGAGTCAACGTCGAGATCAGCAGTGGACCCGCCGCGGCCGCGACCCCGTCACCGAGATTTGTCAGCCAGCTCGAGGCCAGCAACCACCGAAATCCTGTCCCCAGCCGAGCAGGCAGGACTCGCTCCACCACTGTAGTCACGAGCGCAAAACCATACGTTTTGCCGGCATCTCCGGCAACGCGTTTTCGCGTCGACGCGCTATGTGATGAGGCGGTCGAGGGCGGCGGCAGTGGCCTCGTCGGAGGCGAGGTAGACGACCAGCCGCAGCTCGTCGGGGTCGGGAAGTTCCAGGCTCTCGTACGCCAGTCGCAGCTCTCCCACCTGCGGGTGCGCCCATCGCTCGACCCCGGTGCGCGCGGGCAGTGCGGCCGAGCCCTCGAACCGGTCGCGGAAGCGGGCGTCGGCGGTGATCGTCAGCTCCTCGGCGAGCAGTGCCGCGTGCGGGTCGCCGAGCGCGGCCGCGGCCCGCAGCGCGGCGGCCCGCTCGCCGGCGACCGTGTCCCAGTCCGGGTGGGCATCGTGCGCCCGCGGGTCGGTGAACGCGTACCGGACCAGGTTCGGTGGCTCGGCCTCCAGCAGCCCGGTCGGGCTGGCGAGCCGCGCGAACCCGGCCGTCCACGCGAGCAGGTCACCGGGCCGGTTGGCGACCAGCGCCGGCGCGGGCTCGAGCTGGTCCAGCAGCGCCTGTACGGTCGGGCGCACCGTCAGGGCCCGCGTCGCGGCGGCCCCGTCGCACGTGCCGCCGCCGGTGGTCTTCGCCAGCCGGTGCAGGTGGATCCGCTCGTCACGGGACAGACCCAGCGTCTCCGCGAGCGCGGCGAGCACCTGGGCGGACGGGCTGCGGTCGCGCCCCTGCTCCAGCCGGGTGAGGTAATCCACGCTGACGCCGGCGAGCGTGGCCAGCTCGGCCCGGCGCAGCCCAGGTGTGCGGCGCCGGTCCCCGTTGGGGAGTCCGACCGCGGTCGGCGGGACCGCCTCCCGGTGCGCGCGTAGAAACGCGCCCAGCTCTGTCTCCCTCATCGACTGCGATTGTACGCGGCGAGCCTGGCCCTGCCAGGGCTAGGAAAACCGCAACCTGGCCCGACCCGCCCAGCGCCGGGACGCTGAGCACATTCACCAAAAGTGAGGAGCAAGCCCATGATCCAGATCGCGATCATTTTGGGCAGCACCCGCCCCGGGCGCCGCGTGGAGGACGTGGCCCAGTGGGTCGCCGAGGCCGCCGGCCGACATCCCGCCGTCAAGGCCAGGCAGGCCGGCCTCGAACTCGTCGACATAGCCGACTACGGGCTGCCGTTGCTGGATGAGCCCGCGCCCGCGGTCATCGGTTACTACCAGAACGCACATACCAAGCGGTGGGCGGCCACGATCGACAGGTTCGACGGGTTCGTGTTCGTCACGCCGGAGTACAACAGCGCCATCCCCGCCGCGCTGAAAAACGCCATCGACTACCTGTACGCCGAATGGAACGACAAGGCAGCCGGGATCGTCAGCTACGGGGTCTACGGCGGCACCCGCGCCGCCGAACAACTACGGCAGACCATGGGCGAGATCAAAGTCGCCGACGTACACGCCCAAGTCGCGATCAACCCGTACTACGACTTCGACTTCGCCGAATCCAAGGCCGGCGTGTGCGCCCCCGGCGAACGCCAGGAAGCCGCCCTGACCCTCATGCTGGATGAAGTCCTCGCGTGGTCCCGTGCCCTCCGAGCGCTGCGCTTCATGAGAGAGGACCCGGGATGAAGGTAGAGGTGTACGGCGATATCGCGTGCCCGTGGTGCCGCCTCGGCACGCACCAGTTCCACCGCGCGGTGGCCACGACCGGTGCGGAACCGGACGTCGAACTCGTCCATCGCCCGTACCAGCTGATCCCTGACGCGCCCGAGGAGCCCCGGCCACTGATGGACACGGTGGCCGAGATGTTCGGTCCGGAACAAGCTGCGGCGATGCTCGCGGAGATGACCCGGCTCGGTGCCGGTGAGGGAATTGAGTACCGATTCGACCGTGCGATGGCGGTCAACACCTTGACCGCGCACCGGCTGCTGTGGCTCGCCCTGGACGAGTACGGTGCCGGGGTGCAGGCCGCGCTGGCGACCACCCTTTACGACGCGTACTTCCGCGACGGCGTGAACGTCGCCGACCACCCGCGACTCACCCAGTTGGCCGAGCGGGCCGGCTTGGCCGGCGACCGGGTGCGGACCTTTCTCGCCTCCGGGGAGGGGGTCGCCGAGGTACGTGAGCAGGTGGCCGCGGCGCGGCGGGAGGGCGTCACCACCGTACCGAGATTCGTCTTCGAGAACGGCGCGCTGATCGTGGGCGTGACCAGCACGGAGGCGCTCGGCGACGCGCTCCGGAAGGCCGGCGGTCGGTAATGCGCCCCGGCGAGACGAGGGTTACGGCGATTCACCATGGTGATCCAACGTTTGGCCCCACCCAATTGTTGACACTGACCTCGATGGTCACGGGGTGCTCGATGCCATCGTCATCTGGGTTGTCCAGCTGGAAGGCCAGCCCCTCGTGAGAGGTGTGGTCCGCAGCACGAACAGCGGCTCGGATAAGCGCTCGTAGTCGCGGACGTAGCGCCGGCAATGGTCCGACCTGCGCGTCATCCTGACAGGGGAGGAAATGGAGGAGAGTTGCCGGATCCGCCACAATGCCTGATGTGATTGTGGACAAGGCGATCTACTGCAACGGCGTGCGTGAGACCATCACCGGCGACATCAGCGACGCTTTCAACGCCGCACGCGCCAGAGGCGACTGTTACCTATGGATCGGCCTGCACGAGCCCACCCAGGACGAGTTCGACCTGATCACCAGCGAGGTCAAGCTACACCCCCTGGCAGTCGAGGACGCCATTCACGCCCACCAGCGGCCCAAGCTCGAACGCTACGACGACACCCTGTTCGTGGTCCTCAAACCGCTGCTGTACGTGGAAGAGACCTCCGACATCGAGGTCGGCGAGATCAACCTGTTCCTGAGCGGCGACTTCGTCATCAGTGTCCGCCACGGCAAGGCCAACCCGCTCGCGGGGGTGCGGCGGCGCATCGAATCCGATCCCGACCTGCTGGCGGCAGGGCCGGCTGGGGTGCTGTACGCGATCTGTGATCAGGTCGTCGACACCTACTCCCGCGTCTCCCATGAGGTCGAGCATGACCTCATCGCGTTGGAGCGGCGGGTGTTCAGCGGGGAATACGCCGATGTCACCGAGGACATCTACTCCCTCAAGCGGGAAGTGCTGGAGTTCCGCGCGGCCCAGGACCCGCTGGTGCCGGTCCTGGAGGAGATCGTCAAAGGCCGGGTGGAGCTGTGCACCGTGGCCCGCGACCAATTTCGAGACGTGCTGGACCACCTGCTTCGAGTGGACGCCCAGGTGGATGAGCACAACGAACTGCTGACCAGCGCCTTGAGCGCGCACCTGGCCCTGGTGAGCCGGGAGCAGAGCACTGCGGCCATGCAACAGAACGCCGACATGCGCAAGATCTCCTCGTGGGCGGCCCTCATCGCCGTCCCTACCATGATCGCCGGGATCTATGGCATGAACTTCGACTTCATGCCCGAACTGCACTGGCTGCTCGGCTATCCCCTCAGCCTGAGCGTCATGGTCATCTCCGTGATCATCGTGCACCGGCTGTTGCGGAAGAGCGGATGGCTGTGAAGACCATGAAGTTCTTCCGCCGCAGGCCCTCCCTGAACAGGCTCATCCTGACCGCGGTCGTGGCCTGGATCGTGGTGCTGACCGTCATCATCCTGCTCGATCCCAGCGGCTCCGGCCCCAGACCATGAAGATCCGGCCGCGGTGGCCGGGGTGGAATCCTGCTGCGACGGTTACGGACGTTCGATACGGGTGGGGTTGCCGCGTACGAGCTCGTCGTGGATGCGCCAGCGGGCGGTGGTGACGGCGCGTCCTGCCGCCTCGTCGTCGTGCTCGATGCGCTGCCGCAGCAGCCGCATGGCGATGCGGCGGTTCAGGCTGAACAGCCGCTCGGTGTCGACCACGACGACGATCCCCGTGGGCCGGTGGGTCGCCCGTACGGCCGTGCTGGCCTTGTTCCGATGTTGACCGCCGGGACCGCCGGTGCGGCAGGCGACGATGTCGACGTCGGCTTCCGCGAAGGTCGTGTGCGGGGTGTCGACCTGGCACGGTTGGGCGATGACGTACCAGTTCTTTCGGCTGGTGTTGGCCCGGTATGGGCTGGGGGCCTGCCAGCACAGGGTTCCGGTCCAGGCGGCGGCGAATGCCTCGGCCCCGGCTCCTGCGATCTGGATGAGGACCGATCGGTAGGTACCGGGCCGGTCGCCGGGAACGGTCTCGGCTCGATGGGTCTCCAGATTCTGCCTGGTGGCGTCGGTTTCCAGACGGTGCAGCAGTTGGGCCAGTGCCCACGCGCACTCCTGCGGGCCGCGGCCGGCCGACAGGAGCAGGTGAACGCTCACGACCGGCCTCGCTTCCTTTGGGGTCTGGACCCGAGGTCGGGTGTCTTGTAGGTGACCAGAGGGACCGTGGTCGCCACGGGCGTGGCCAGGTCATGGTCGACGAGGTCGGCGATCACCTGCTCGATGCGCTTGTACGCCGTGGGTGCCTCCTCGAAGAGCAGTTGGCGGTCACCGCACACCACCAGCGAGCCCACCGGTGTGCGTCGCAGCTCCTCGACCGTGTGCTTGGCCCGGCCCCGGCGCAGGGCGTCGGCACGCGACATCTTGCGGCCCGCGCCGTGCGCCACGGAATGGTTGGCGTCCGGTCCGGCGTGGGCGGCCACGAGGTAGGAAGGGGTGCCGCGCGTACCGGCGATGAGCACGTCGCGGCCGTCACCCGGCGCCGCTCCCTTGCGATGCAGGTAGCTCCCGTCGCGGATCTCGACCAGGTTGTGGCACTGGTCGACGATCGGTTCGGTGGGCTCGGTGCCCAGGGCATGGGCGACCCGGGCGGCCAGCAGCCGCCGGTTGAGCGATCCCCAGCGTACGGCGTCGTCATGCATCGCCAGGTAGGCGCCGGGATCAGGGGCGGGGCCCGCGCCGTTGACCTCGGTGTGCGCCCGCAGGATCCGCTCGCCCAGCCCACGGGAACCGCTGTGGACGACGAGAACCAGATCCCCGGCCGCGAGTCCGAGACGGCTCGCGTGCTCCGGCTCGAAGACGGTCCCGATCCGCGCCAGCTCGACGAAGTGATTGCCCCGGCCGACCGTCCCGAGACCCTCGACGTGACCTGCGGGAATATCACCCTTGACCACGGCCCAGGCGGGATCGTCGGCATCCCGCTCAGGGTCCAGCGCGCGATCGAGATCGGGGAACCGGGCGGCGAGCTTCTCGGGCACGGCGCGCTTGAGCTTGACGGGGAACACGGCGATGCCGCATCCGATGTCGGAGCCCACCAGGAACGGGTACAGGACGGCGGACGCCATGGCGGCGCCGATGGGGGCGCCCTTGCCGGGGTGCAGGTCCGGCATGGCGGCGACGTGCATCATGCCGTCGAGGGCGGCCACCTGGTGGCATTGCGCGACGGCATCGGACTCGATCCAGCTTGTGGGGGAGGCGAACACGGTGACGGTGGCCGAGGTGGACGGCGACAAAGACGCTCTCTTCGCTAAATAGGGTGGCATTACGGCGCTGTGGATCTCGGAGTAGCGGGGTGCTGTCCGTTAGAGCGTCATAGAAGCCACATTCTCTGAGCCCGCCGTTCGCGGCAAGCGATTTTCGGCGGTACGGGCTTGCCTGCCTGCGCTGTGGGGACGTTCGCCTGTTCCGGAGCGTTGCACGGGAAGGCCACGGAGATGGAGCACAGGTGTCTCTCTACGGAAGCCGTCACGTCACCGCAGTCAGTTTGACCGCCCTCTGCTTGGGGTTGCCAGTCGGTGCGGCGGTTCAGATCGCCGAGGAGGACGTCGCACTTCCGGTCGTCGTCGGCGTCGTCCTTGTCTGGTGCCTCTTGGCCTGGGTGGGACGGTGGATTCTCAACAGGAAGGCCGCGTCGGCCGAGCCTGTCGAGTGGCTGGTGCGTGCGCATGTCGCGACCCGAAAAGGGCTGGTCCGGTGCCCCATGCTCAGGCTTACTCCGCTGGATGGCGGCAAAGGTTATTGGCAGCGGGTCATGTGGCATCCGTGGCTGGACGACATACCCGACGACGAGATCCTCTGGGTGCGGATCGGCGAGGGTCTCGCGCGGCGCGCGATCGTGGAATTTCCGGAAGGCACGCGCATCATCCCCGCGGGACGCCTGCGTCGGTGGTCCTATCTCGGCTGGCCTGTCACAGACGGCGCACCGGAGCGGGTCGATGGCTTCCCGTTCCCTCCGTGGTTCTGCATCGGCCTTCCGGTTTTCGGCGGATTGCTCGGCGGATTCCAGATGTCGCCGGGGGAGTGGAGCGGGGCCGCGACGATGGTGCCGGTCATGCTGGGGATCATTCTGCATTTTTGGGGATGGGTCGGAGGGCTGCCCCAGTCGCCGGGCAATCGCCTATGAAGCGGAACATCATCGCCGCACGAAAGCCGGACATATCATATCATTTCCGCTCGAATCGGAATTGCTTTTGGACTTGACGCGCAACGCATATCACGGTGGCCGGAACATTTCTTTCTGGTGTTCCTGTCGGAACGGAAGTTAGCATGCGGTAACTCTGGCCATTCATTCGTTAAGGACTGGTATGGCGTTGGAATCGGAGAACGAGAGGCGCATCGACGACCTGGCTCGCGCCATTGTCGCCGAGGTCGCCCCCAAAGAGGCGGAATACTTTCCGGCGATCGCCCAGGCCACCCGGAGAAACCCTCGGCGAGCCTTCCGCGGCGGTGGTGACGACCTTCTCGGGTTCTCGCTCGCGGACGCGGTGACACTCCTGACGCCCATCGTCCTGACCGTCCTGACCGGCGCGGCGACCAACACGCTCACCCAGGCCGTCGAACGTACCTCGAAACAGGTCTCCAAGAGCTTGTGGGACAAGCTCTTCCCTTCGCGCCCGGCGCCCATTGCCGGCTCCGAGACCGTCGTTCCCGTTCTCGATCCCGCTCAGGTGAAGGAGACCGCGCAGGCGGTCGAGGAGATCGCACTCGCGCTGGGCGTGGACAAGGCCACCGCCCTCCGCCTGCGTCAGGCGACCTTCGGCCACTTGTCGGGCGAGAGGTGACCGCGGCGGGCGAGATGGTGTCAGGCCGCAGACCGAACCCGTTCACGCTGCCGTCGTCGACGACGTCCCGGTTCCTCATCCTGATCACCGCGACGATCGCCTGCTCTCTCTACCTTGCCCTGTACCTGTTCGAGCTCCGGCTGCGCGTCGCCTATATGCCCGAACACGTACGGCACGCGGAGTGCCTGTCATCGCTGCGTTCCGGCGTGCGCTCGGTCGAGCCGACCCTGCTCGTGGACAGGTATGGCGAGTGCACCGCGGGAGTGACTGCGGGCGAGGCACTCCTGCCGATCGGGTCGCTCGTCGTGCCCGCGCTGTTCGCCCTGCTGCTCTACGCGTTGCACCCGCTGTGGGCGTACCGCCGCGGACTCATGGCCCTCGCGGAGGTGAGCGGCGGCGAAGCCCACGCGGACCTGGTACGCAGGTTCACCTCCATCGCCGAGGCGGAGGCTCCCGGCAAGAACGTCCGGTTGCTGGTGGACCCGGGAAGGGGAGAAGTCACCGGACGCGCGCTCGGCCTGCCACGACGCCACATCGTGGTGCTGAGCATGGGACTGGTCCTCGCGCACGCGACGACGCCCGCCATTACCGAGTCGGTCCTGCGGCACGAACTGGCGCACATCCGCAACCGCGACGTCGGCATCGCGCACTTCACGGTGGCGATCTGGTGGTCGTTCCTGCTGACGGCCTGTGTGCCCGCGCTGGTCGCCACGGCGATCTGGATTCCCAGCGGCCTGCTTGTGCAGAGCGCCAGGGTGGTGGTGATGACCCTGGTGCTGTGGCTGGCCAGGACCGCGGTGCTGCGCGCCCGCGAGCACCACGCGGACGTCAAGGCGGGCGACACCGCCGAACGGCAGGAGACGATGGCCGAGGCGATCGAGACCGCCTCGTCGAACCGGCGCTACCCGGGGCCGCTGCGCTTCTTCAGCAGCCATCCCGCCCGGCGGTATCGCCTCGCCGTACTGAACGAGCCGGGCAGGCTCCTGCGCCTGGACCAGTGGGAGATGTTCAGCGCGGGGTCGCTGGCGGGCCTGGGTTTCGCACCCGTCTATCACTCCTATTCCCAGCTCGACACCGAGGGGGTGATCGAGGCCCGCTACTTCGCGCCCGGGCTCATGTTCGGGCTGCTCATCTCAGGCGTCCTTGTCGTGGCCGTCTGGCGGGCGAGCATCGGGCGGCTCGCGGGACATGGTTCGCGGATGAGTCTGTGGTGGGCCTCGGCCAGCTTCACAGTGGGCGTCATCGCCGGCCAGTTCGCGGCCATGATCCGCGCGGAGTTGTGGATCTGGACCCTCGCCTTCGTGAACCCGCTGGTCGGACTCACCTACTGTCTCGTGCTTCTGCTGATCATCAGGGCATTCCTCTCCTGGGCCAAGGCCTGCTCCTCGGCCTGGCTGGCCGTCTCCGCCCACCCTCGGACGATCACCCTGGCGGCCGTGGCGGTGTCGGCGGTGGTGATCGGCCCGTGGCTGGGTTTCTGGTTCTATGGCATCGCCACTGTCGTCCGGGCCGGTGTCACGTGGGACCTGCTGGTGGTGACACTGGTGACGATGGTCAAGTACACCCCACTGGTGCTCACCATCGCGCTGGCCTGCGCCTACCTTGTGGTAGCCGGTACGCGAGCGCGGCGCGGCCTGCGGCTTCATCTGGACGACGACGCCGCCGCGCCGGTCCTGCTCCAGCGCCCGCCCACCCAGCTTGTCCGGGCCTCCCTGCCGTTCGCCGTGGCCTGCTGCCTCATGGCGGTGGGCGGTTTCGCGCTGCAACCCATGCTCACCGCGGGCAGCAGGCAGGTCGGTACGGGGCAGTTCCTCGAGGCCGTCTACGTGACCATGGGCGTGGCCGTGGGCCTGCTGGCGCTGGCCGCGCTGGCGGCCGGGATCCTGGTCGGCGGCCGCGGCTCGGGAACGTGGGCCGTGGCTCATGCGGGGGCCATGCTCCTGGCGGCGGCCGTTCCGATGGCCCTGGTGATCCTCGGCCATGTCGCCGTGGCCGAATGCGGGTGGGAGCGGGCGGGCGCCTGCTTCGCGCAGGGCGCGCCGCTCCAGGTGGCGATCGGCAACTACGCCACGCTCACGTACGCGTACGCGATCTACCCCTGTCTTCTGCTCGCCGGGTGCGGCAGCCTCATCAGGACCCGGAAGCGACCGTTGTCCCGTAGGCGACCGCCCGTCGCCAGCGTCAACCGCCCGGTCGTGGCGAGCGCGACGATCGTGATCACGCTCGCCTTGGCGGCCGGCGTCTACGGCGCCCTGCTGAACTGGCGCCTGGCCGTCGGGGCCATCCCCGCAGCGCGCATGACCTGGCAGCGGCCGGTCATGGAGGCGGCCAACCAGCCGATCAAGCCGGGCTCGATTCCGCAGCTCGATGCCTGCGACCACGCATTGGGCGTGTTCGCCAGCCCGGGAGTGCGCGACGCGTTCAACACCGACCAGCGCTACTACGTGCTGGCGGCCGGGCTCATCAACCATGTCGCCTCCTCTGACGACCCCGCCCTGCGGGCGATGGCCCAGGCCGGAAACGTCTGGCTGAGCAGGGGTCGCGCGGACATGGTCACCAAAGTGGTCAGCAGAGTGCTGCACTACTGCATACTCGTCGGGGGCGAACACCAGGTCGATCTGCGGGCGAGCGTCGTTCCGCAGACAAGCTAGGCCAGGCACGCTCTGACGCCGTACCGGACGCCGGTGTTGAACGCGTTGATCCGTTCGGTGGCGCTGCCGTGATCGCGCGGGTTCGTCCACGGCGTGTCACCCGACAGCCCCCGCAGCGTCGCCGCGATCTCTTGGTTGTCGCCCCGCTCCCACGTGAGCGTGCCGTCCCTCGACGCCCCCGCGAGTGCCGCCCCTCCCATGCAGTCCGCCTGCAGTTCGACCTGCGGCACCAGATATCTGGGCGGCATACGATTCTGTACGGCGTGGCTCCATTCATGCGAGATGACCTGGTACACCAGCCCGTCGCCGTAGGTGTAGCTCATCCTCATCAGGTTGATGTCCCAGGCGATGAAATGCTGGGTCATGCAGTAGGAGGCGTTGTAGGGCAGCATCTTGTGTCCCGAGCACGCAGGCCGGGCCGGGTCGCGCCCGTCGTAGGAACCCAGGACGCGGGGCGGCGAATATCCCCCAGGGAAGTAATCCGACCAGTGAGCTGACCAGAATCGATGGACCGCGTAGACGGCCGTCCGGATGTCCTGCTGGAGGCTGTCGGCTTTCACCGCCGCCTCGGCTCCGCTCACTCCTCCGCCCACCCAGGTGAGGGCGAGAATGGTCACCACGGCCAGTCGTAAACGCGCTGACATGGAGCCCCCATTTGTCGGTTGTTCGCTTCCGGCAGGCTCCGAACGATAAACGCGCGCATTCGCCGCGAATAGTCACCGCTACCGGAATATCACTGTCGCCATCGCAGGCGGGCCGGCGTCAAAGGAAATGCGGCGTGGATCCGGTGGCTCAGGCCTGTCGGGGGGAGCGGATCAGCAGGGTGGCCAGTGCTTCGTCTGGGCCGACAGTGCTGTAGATGTGTGGGACGTCGGCCTGCCAGGAGATGTGCTCGCCTGGCGTAGCCAGCAGGGGGGCGTCGGCTGGGCCGGCGCGCAGCACGCCCGCGTAGACCGTGACGTGTTCGGTCACGCCGGGGGCGTGGGGTGGCGAGTGTTGCACGATGCCAGGGCGGACGCGCATGCGCAGCAACTCGAACGTTGCGGTCGGCTCCTCGAACACCTCCAGCAGCGTGGCCGTCACGGCGGCGCCGGGCACGTGGACGGCCTCTGCGGGCGGCGCGCCGGGCTCCAGAACCAGGGCCGTCAACGGTACGCCCAAGGCCCCCGCCACCGCGTACAGCGTCTCCAGCGTCGGGTTGCGGGTGCCCAGTTCCAGGCCGGACAGGGTGGCCTTGCCGATGCCGGCGTTGCGGGCCAGCGCCGACAGGGAGATGCCACGGGCCTCCCGCAATCGCCGCAGCCGGCTCCCGATATCCGCGTCACGGCCGTCCACCCGGCAATCCTTGCATTCCACCGCCGGGCTTGTCCCGCTGTGGCCACGTGACTATGGTTCGTTCCGTAAACGGAACAATTACGAGTCTAAGGGATGGACGTGCGGATACAGGCAGTCATGGCGGGGCTGGTCAGCGCGGTGGTCGGCTACGCCAGTTCGTTCACCGTCGTGCTCGCGGGGCTGCGTGCCGTCGGGGCGACGCCGGGGCAGGCCGCGTCCGGGCTGCTCGCCCTCTGCTGCGCCATCGGAGCGGTGGCGGTCTTCCTCGGGCTGCGGTACCGCATGCCGATCAGCATCGCCTGGTCAACCCCCGGCGCGGCGCTGCTGGTGGCGACCGGTCCCGTGCCCGGCGGCTTCCCGGCCGCGGTCGGCGCGTTCATTGTCTGCGCCGGGCTCATCGTCCTCGCCGGCCTGTCGCCCTGGCCGGCCCGGGCGATCGCCGCCATCCCGCGTCCGATCGCCGGTGCCATGCTGGCGGGCGTCATCCTCAGCCTGTGCACCGCACCGGTCCGCGCCGTCGTCGACGTTCCGCTGTTGGCCGTGCCCGTCGTCCTGACCTGGGCGGTGTTGCAGCGGTACGTACGGCAGTGGGCCGTTCCGGGCGCGCTCGTCGTGGCGATCATCGCCATCGCGGTGCACGGACCTGGCAACGGCCTGTCCGGCGCGGCGCTGTGGCCCGCGGTCGAGCTGACCACCCCGACGCTGAACCCGTCCGTAGTGGTGAGCATCGCCATCCCGCTGTTTCTCGTCACTATGGCCGCGCAGAACGTCCCCGGCATGGCGGTCATGGCGACATACGGGTACACACCGCCCCTGCGCCCGGTCCTCGTCGCAACCGGCCTGGCGAGCGCGGCGGCGGCGCCGTTCGGCGGTCACGCCATCAACCTGGCCGCGATCACCGCAGCGCTGACCGCCGGCCCGGACACCCACCCTGACCCCGCCCGCCGATGGATCGCGACGGTGGCCCTCGGCGCCGGGCAGCTGACGCTCGGCCTCGGCGCCGGCCTGGCCATGGCTCTGGTGCTGCTGTCCCCACCCGTGCTGGTCACGGCGGTGGCCGGCCTCGCGTTGCTGTCGGCGCTCGGCTCGTCGCTGGCCGCCGCGGTGACCGAGCCGGAGGGCCGGGAGGCCGCGGTGGTGACTTTCGTGGTGACGGCGTCGGGGATGACGATTCTGAGCATCGGTGCGGCGTTCTGGGGGCTGGTCGCGGGCAGCCTGACCGCACTCCTACTACACAGGCGCCCACCGTTGGAACGGCAATCGCCATCCATCGCGGAAGCCGGGTCGGAACGTACCGAGGGCCGGGTGGCTGGGGCTACTCGCAGGGGTTGAACTCGGGATGATCGTCCAGGTAGTCGGGCCACGGCTCCCCGTCGCTGGTGCGCTCCCATGATTGTTTGTCGACCTCCCCGATGAGGCTCTGAGCGCACGCCTCACGCAGAGGATCCTTGCCGATTTCGGGGATGTTCCAGGAGTAGAGGGTGGTTGGAGTGCTGCTGATCAACCTGGTTCCATCAGCATTCAAAGCCACGAATTCCACCATGCGGGTTGGTCCTTTGAGGGTGGCCAGCTCGAATGGATGGCTACGGTCATCCAGATTCCACAGAATCGTCTTCCCGCCGAACCCCCCAGCTAGTGCCCTTCGTCCATCCGGGGTCAAAGCCACGTTGTACGCCTCGCTCATAAGTCCGGGTAGAGCGGCGAGGCGCAGGGGACTGGATCGATTGGTCAGATCCCACACGTTCACCGCGCCCAACCCGTCGGAACCGGTCAGACCACCGGTCACCGCCGTGCGCCCGTCAGCGCTGAGTGCCACACCCCGCACGTCAGAACCCGTACCGCGAAGGGTTCCTTGTTGAACCGGATGAGCTTTGTCAGTCAGATCCCAAACCACCGCGATGGCCTTGGCGGCCACGATCAGGGTTGACCCGTTCGCGCTCACCGCAAGTCCGGATACCACTGAGTCCTCGCCGTCATCGCCTAGCTGGATCTTCAAGGTGGACAGCCTGACGGGATGTTTCTTCTTGGTGAGGTCCCAGACGCTGATGGTTCCGCCTTCACGCGCGACCACCGCCAGCTTGCCATCGGGAGTCAGCGCCACACGCTGGACCTCAGACGTAAGGAAGTCTGCCGATTCGGTCCATTCTGCAGTTTTCCGCGGATGGTCCTTGTCGATGAGGTCCCAAACGATCGTCCGGCCATCACCCGAGGCGCCATTGCCGGTCACAGCGGTGTTGCCATCCGGTGTCATGGCCAGCGCCCTTACGTCACCACCGATCCCTTTGAGGGTGCTCAACTCCACGATTCCGGATTCAAATATCCGGCCTGCCAGGCTCCACAGCTCCACCTCGCCGCCAAACGTGCTGACCAGGGCTGTCTTTCCGTCACCGCTCAACGCCACGGCACTGATAGCGTTCCCGGACGCAACGGTGATTCCGCCTTTCGCGATCATCGTATCGATGAAGGCGGTTCTCGTCTCATCATCCGCATGGATCTTTACGGCGGCGGCGCCCAGCGTCAGAGCCATACTCCAATCGAGAGTCCGCAGGTTGGCACCATGCAGCGCAAGGCTGCGTGCCGCTGCAATTCGACTGGCCTCGACCGCCCGTTGGCGCTCGATGAATGCGAACACTGCGACGGCGATCAGAACCAGAACTAAGAGGAGTGCTCCACTTCGCTTTGGAGCGGATAACAGGAGCTTCAGCACGTGGACACTATGTCATGAAAGATCGGTTTGGCAGACTGCACGTCATCGCGCGGCGCGTACCTTCCCTTCCCGCGTTTCAATTCCCCTCCGAACTCGAAACAGCCGAACCCTCAGCAGTCGAACCCAGAGCATCCGAGATGGACTTGACGCCGCCGTGCGCGGTGAGTCCGCCGTCGACCGGGATCTCAGCGCCGGTGATGAAGGAGGACTCGTCGGACAGGAGGAAGACCACGAGCGGGGCGACCTCGTCCACCGTGCCGGTGCGGCCGAGAGGGGTCTCGCGGATGTTCGCCTCACGGAAGGCGGGCGCGGCGGAGGCGGTCATCTCGGTCTCGATGAAGCCGGGATGGATCGTGTTGACGCGGATGCCTCGCGAGCCCAGCTCCGTGGCGGCGGTCTTCGACAGACCGCGCAGCGCCCATTTGCTGGTCGTGTAGGCGACCGGGTAGTGGCCGCTGAGCGCGGCGGTGGAGCCGACGTTGACGATGGACGAGCCGGGCGGCATCAGCGGCGCCATGTGCTGGATGCCCAGCAGCGGGCCGGTTACGTTGACGGCGTGGACGCGGGCGAAGTCGTCGGGGGTCACATCGCCGAGGCGGGCGCGCCAGGTGATGCCCGCGTTGTTGACCAGGCCGTGCACCTGGCCGTACGACTCCCGCAGTTCGGCGGCCAGCTCCGCCCAGTGCTCCTCGTCGGTGACGTCGAGACGGCGGCAGCCGGGGGCCCGAGCCACGTCGGTGGCGATGACGCGGGCGCCCTCGCGGGTCAGGGCCTCGGCCTCGGCGGCGCCCTGGCCGCGCGCGGCGCCGGTGACGACGACGACCTTGCCGAGGAGCCTCTTGGGGTGCAGGTCGTTCACGGCCGCTCCCGGCTGCGGCGGCGGGCGGTTGGCAGCGGCTCCGGATCCCTGCCCGCGACCACGGTGTTGGAGACGGTGCCGATGCCCTCCACGGTGAGGGTGACGGTGTCGCCCGGCTTCAGTGGGGGCGGGGACTGCTCACCCCGGACGCCCCACAGCTCGGCGAGGCAGCCGCCGTTGCCGCAGGTGCCGGAGCCGAGCACGTCGCCGGGGCGGACGACGGTGCCCCGCGAGGCGTAGGCGACCATCTCCTCGAAGGTCCAGCTCATGTTGGACAGCAGGTCCTTGCCGACGACCTCGCCGTTCACCGAGGCGGTCAGCGCCAGGCGCAGAAAGCCGTCGGTGTCGCGGTACGGCTCCAGCTCGTCGGCGGTGACCAGGTACGGGCCGAGAGTGGCGGCCGTGTCCTTGCCCTTGCACGGGCCGAGGCGGACCTGCATCTCGCGGGACTGCAGGTCGCGGGCCGACCAGTCGTTGAAGACCGTGTAGCCGATGATGTGGTCCCGTGACTGTTCTGGCGTCAGGTCCCGCCCCTCCTGGCCGATGACGGCGGCGACCTCCAGCTCGAAGTCGAGGACTTCGCTGCCCGGCGGCACCGGGACGTTGTCGTAGGCGCCGATGACGGCGTACGGGTTGGTGAAGTAGAACGTCGGGGCGTCGTACCAGGCTTCGGGCACCCCGCCCACGCCGTCCACGGACCGCCGTACCCCTTCGACGTGTTCCTCGAAGGTGACGAAGTCCCGCACAGTGGGCGGCTGAATCGGTGGCAGCAGCCGCACCTCGGACACGTGAGGGCCCGGCGGGACGTCGAGCGTGGCGGCGCCGGCGCGCAGGAGCGCGTCGAGTCCGTCGCCGGAGCGGATCAGCTCCGTGAGCGAGCGCGCCCCGGGAACAGGGTGGAGGGTGCCGTCCTCCTCCACGACCGCGACCCGGCGCTGGTGTCGGTGTTCATAGGTGGCGAAACGCATGCACGGCTCCAGGCTCCGGCGGTCTTCGAAAGCGGGGAAGGCGGGGGCGCGGCGAGTGCCAGGTCGGTTGACAGGGCTACCGCGTCCCGGTGTTCGAGCGGGATCAGACCGGCGGGGCGGCGAAGCAGCCGCGGTCTACATCGTTGAAGGACTCCTTGGCGACCAGTTCGTTCATGGGGTTGGCGGTGCCCCACTGGTCGGTGACCTCGGGCTGGGAGAAGTCGTAGACGTGGGGGTGCCAGGTGTCCTCGTCCAGCAGCTCCAGTTCCGTCGTGTACTCGACGGTGTTGCCGTGCGGGTCCAGGAAGTACGTGAACGTGTTGTCGCCCGCCAAGTGCCGGCCCGGACCCCAGACCTTCTTGAAGCCGGCGCGGATCACGCGGCCGGAGCCGCGCATGTACTCGTCCAGGCCGCGCATCTCGAAGGAGACGTGGTGCAGGGAGGTGTGCGGGCCCTTGGCGATGGCCATGGAGTGGTGCTGGTTGGAGATCCGCATGAAGTGCATGACCTCGCCCATGTGCGGCGAGCTGAGTGTGTCGGAGAGGCGGAAGCCCAGCTGGCGCTCGTACCACTCGCGGGTCCTGGCCAGGTCCGGCGAGTTCAGCACGACGTGCGACAGCTTGACCGGGATCGACTCCTTCTCCTCGATCTTGCGGTGCTGCCGTACGTCCACATCGGCGGAAACTTCGATGGTGCGGCCGTCGACGTCGAAGAAGCGGAAGCCGTAGCCGCCTCCGGGTGCGTCGATCTTGCTCGGCTGGGAGATCAACTGCATTCCTCCCACGAGGAGTTGTTCGGCCAGGGTGTCCACGTCCGCCGCGCTCGCGGCGCCGTACGAGACGAGATCGAGGCGCTTCTCCTCGGCCTTGCGCAGCCGTACCACGTACTGCTCGGGGCTGCCCTCAGCGGCGAGGAAGGAGATCCCGGAGTCCTCGGCGACCTTGGTCAGGCCCCAGACGCCGGCGTAGAAGTCGAGCTGCTTGTCGTAGTCGGGCATGGCGAGGTCGACGTGCCGCAGATGGGTGAGCAGGCGTGCGCTCATGGCGGGTTCTCCTGTGCGGGGTCAGGTGAGGCGCAGCAGCGTCGTCGCGTTGCCACCGCGCACTGCGTTGAAGTCGTCGTCGGGCAGGCGTGCGGCGCGCAGCGCGCCGACGGGGTCCTCGGTGCCCATGTCGAAGGGGAAATCGGAGCCGAGCAGCACACGGTCCGCGCCGACCACGCCGATCAGCGCCCGCAGTACCTGCGGGTCGTGGACCAGGGAGTCGAAGTACAAGCGCTTGAGGTAGCTGCTGGGCAGGTGGGCGCAGGCCGCGCCCGCGTCGGAGCGGGCCGACCAGGCGTGGTCGGCGCGACCGATGTGGGTGGGCAGATAGCCGCCCCCGTGCGCGGCGATCAGCTTCAGCTCCGGGTGGCGGTCCAGCACCCCGGAGAAGATCAGGTGCGAGAGGGCGACGGCGTTCTCGGTGGGCTGGCCGACGGTGTTGGACAGGTACCACTGGTCGAGGCGCTCGTCGAGCGTGCAACCGAAGGGGTGCAGGAAGAGGATCGCGCCCGTCTCCTCGGCCCGGGTCCAGAAGGGTTCGTACGCCGGATCCGACAGCTCCCGGCCCGGCGCGTGCGAGGAGATCTCGACGCCCAACAGGCCCATGCCCACGGCGAGTTCGAGCGCGCGCACCGCCGACTCCGGGTGCTGCATGGGGACGAGCCCCAGACCGTGCAGACGGCCGGGAGCCTGGGCGCAGTGGGCGGCCGTCGCCTCGTTGGCGAGGCGGTACACCTTCTCCGCCGTCTCCTCGTCCGCCCAGTAGTGGTAGTGCGAGGGCGACGGGCTGACCAACTGGACGTCCACACCCTGCGCGTCCATCGCGGCCAGTCGTACGGCAACGTCCGTCAGCCTTGGGAGGCGCTCGGCGACCATGGGGCCGCTGATGGCCTGGGCCGCGGGCCCGTTGCGGCGGGCGTCGAGGGCCCTGGCCTCCGCCAGGCCCGGCAGGCCGGCCACCAGGGCCTCGACCTCGGGGATCAAGACGTGCGCGTGTACGTCGACAGTCGGGGAAGGGCGCGCGTCAGCGCTCGGCGAGGGGCGGTGGTCGGGCTGGGCGCACCTCCCAGCGGTAGCTCGGGGAGGGTGGGCCGTCACGGCAGTTCCTTGAGCACCGGCATGGTGGCGTCCAGCAGCCCGGGCACGTCACCGGGCACACCCTCGAGCTGCCACTGCCCTATCTGCACGGACGCTTCCACGATCATCCGCACCCGGTCGATCCGCCGCTCGTAGTAGCGCGTGAGCAGTTCCTCGTCCCACGCGGATCCGCTGGTCAGCAGCTGGGACAGCACCCAGGCGTCCTCCATGGCCATCGCCGCGCCCTGGGCCATCGTGGGCGGGCAGCAGTGCGCGGCGTCGCCGATGAGGACGACCCGGCCCCGGTGCCAGGACCCCTCGACCAGCATCCGGTCGAACCAGGTGTAGTTCACCTGCGCCGGGTCGGTGATCGAGTCGCGGATCTCGTCCCAGGCACCGCCGTAGCCCTCGGCGAGGCGGCGCATCTCCTGCGCGTAGGACTCGGGCGGGATCGTGGCGCGGTCGCGGCTGGGCTCCACCAGATAGGCGTAGATCGTGTCCTCGCTGGTGGGCGTGTAACCGGCGATGTAGCAGGGCCCGCCGTGGGAGAGGGCGCTGCACTCCACTCCGGCCGGGCGGGGCGCCGGGACACGCCAGATGGCCATGCCGGTCGGCTCGGGTTTGACGTCGATGCCGATGGCGGCGCGGGTCGCGGAGTGCAGGCCGTCGGCGGCCACGACGAGGTCGTAGCGGCCCTCGCTGCCGTCACTGAGGCGGACGGTCACTGACGTGTCGTCCTCGGAGAGGATCTCCGCGATGGTGCCGAGCCGGACGTTCGCGCCGGATGCCCGGACGGCGTCGACGAGGATGCGCTGGAGCACCGGGCGCTGCATGCCCAGGGTGGCGGGGAGGTCGTCTCCGCCGGTGCGGAGGACCTCGCCGACGTGCAGCACGGTGCCGTCAGGCGTCGTCAGCCCCAGGGAGTCGAAGCCGAAGCCGTGCTCGCGGACCTCGTCCCAGACGCCGATCTCGCGCAGCACGCGCAGGGCGTTGCCCTGAAGAGTGATGCCGGAGCCGCGTACGTTCCAGTCCGGCCTGGCCTCGACGAGGTCGACGTCGATGCCGGCCCGCAGCAGCAGCACGGTCATGACGTTGCCGGAGGTGCCCCCTCCGATGACCAGGACTCTCTTTGCTTCCATGGCCAACTCCTTTGTTGGGCAGGTCACTTGACGGCGACCGGATTGACGGGGGAGCCGACGGCTCCGGTGATGGGCAGGGGTGCGGCGGTGAGCCAGAACTCGTACACGCCGTCGCAGGCGCAGTCGTCCGCGAGAGCGTCGGGGTCCCACATCTCGCCGATCAGCAGGCCCATGTTGGGAATGACGACCTGGTGCAGCGGCTGGAAGGCGCCGTCGAACTCGTTCGGCCGTACCTCGAAGCCCCACGTGTCGGTGGCGATCGCGGCGATCTCGCTCGCGTGCAGCCAGCCGGCAGCGGTGAAGGACAGACCGGGAGAGTCTCCGCCCGCGTAGTCGCCCCAGCCCTCGCGGCGGGCGCACGCCAGCCGCCCGGTCCGGACGACGACGATGTCACCACGGCCGACGGCCACGCAGTGCGCCTCGGCCGTCGCGGTCAGGTGTTCCTCGGTGATCGCGAAACCGTCCGGCAGTTCTCCGTGTTCGTCGCCGACCACCCGGCCGACGTCGAGGAGGACTCCACGCCCGGCGACGTACGGGGCCATGTGCTCGATGCCGGTGACCAGATCGCCGTCCGAGGTGACGGTCTTCGCAGCGTCGCGTCCGTTCCATGCCTTGCCGTGGTCGAAGATGTGCCCGAGCCCGTCCCACTGAGTGGAGCACTGCAGCGGCATCGCGATCACGTCGTCCGCGCCGCCGATGCCGTGCGGAAAGCCCTGGTTGCCCAGCGCCGCGTCCGTTCCCGTGTCCAGCATGGTGTGGACGGGGTTGGTGCGGCGGCGCCAGCCCTTCTGCGGCCCATTCATGTCGAACGGCTGCGACAGCGAGAAACTCACGCCCCGGCGGACCAGTGCCGCACCCTCGCGGCGCTTGGCCTCGTCGAGGAAGTTCAGCGTGCCGAGCACGTCGTCCTCGCCCCAACGCCCCCAGTTGGAATACCTCTTGGCGGCCTCGGTGATCGCACCCTCAGCGTCCGTGGGGTCGAGCGGGGCCGTCACGACGCGGTCCTCTCCGCGACGCAGCGGGTGCGCTGCGCGCCCAGGCCCGTGATCGAGCCCTCCATGACGTCGCCGTCGCGCAGCAGCCGTCCCCAGTGCATGCCGTTGCCGGCCGGACTGCCGGTGAGCACCAGGTCGCCGGGCAGGAGCCGGGAGGTCTGGGAGATGTACGACACCAGTCGCGCGATGCCGAAGAGCATGTCCTTGGTGGACTCGTCCTGCATGGTCTCGCCGTTGAGCTTCAGGTTGACCCGCAGGTCACCCGGGTCGGCGATCGACTCGGCGGGCACGATCCACGGGCCGAGCGGGGTGAAACCGGGAGCGTTCTTGCAGCGCAGCCAGTCGGTGCCGATGGCCTTCATGTCCCGGCGGAAGACGGTGGCGCGGTCGGTGAGGTCGTTGGCGATGGTGTAGCCGGCGACGTACTCCAGGGCCTTCTCAACCGTCACCCCGTAGGCTGGCTTGGCGATGACGGCCGCCAACTCCAGCTCCCAGTCCGGCTGTTCGGCCCAGTCCGGAAGTACGACGTCATCGAAGGGGCCGGAGATCGCGCTCGGCAGACCGATGAACACGTACGGCAGGTCCTCGGCCGCTCGCCGGTCCATGACCGCGGCGATCTCCGCGCGCGCCTCCTCCGCGGTGCGGGGGTCGTCGGGGGCGCGGTGGGCGACCTCCAGGTCGATCACGTGCTGCCGGTAGTTGGCGCCGGACTGGAAGACCTGGCGGGGCTCGACCGGCGCGTGCGCCCGCAGGTGCTCCAACGGTCGCCAGTCGGCCGTCTCGTCGGCCGCGAGCTCGTGCAGGCGAGGGAGCATCTCGTCCCAGCGCTCGAGGATCCCCCGGGTCGTCAAGGCCGGCTGTCCGAAGGCCGTGGGAAGATCCAGCACGCGCCCCCCCGGGATCACAAGACCGGGAAAAGACACCTGGTCAGGGGCGGAGAGGACGCCAAGGGCGAAGGGCCCGGAGAAGGACGCGGAAGCGGCTGCGGGTTTCACGGGAATGTCCTCCAGATTGCGGTGAGACCAATGTGACCCCCACCGCGTAATCTGGGAAATAGATTCTTTAGATGTTGATCATCTGTTGCGTAAATGCTGCTGCCGCAAGCGGCCTCGCTCTGGAGGCGTCGTGTCCGTGTCCCTCTCCGGCCTCGATCTCAATCTCGTCCTGTCCCTGCGGGCCCTGCTGGAGGAACGCAACGTCACCCGCGCCGGGCAGCGCGTCGGGCTCAGTCAGCCGGCGATGAGCGCGGCCCTCGCCCGCCTGCGCCGGCACTTCGACGACGACCTGCTCGCGCGCGTCGGCAAACAGTACGAACTGACCGCCCTCGGTCGCGCTCTGCTGGACCGCACCTCGACCGCCTGCGACCTGCTGGAACGGGTCTTCAGCAGCAGGGCCGACTTCGCCCCGGGCAGCGAGGAGCACGAGTTCACCCTGCTCACCTCCGACTACGCCCTCGCCGTGTTCGGCGCCGAGCTCACCCGGACCGTGCACGCCGAGGCCCCGGGGGTACGGCTGCGCTTCCAGCGGACGCCCATCGACGTCACGGAGAACACGACACCGCTGCTCAGCACAGCCGATGGGCTGATGATGCCGCACGGCATCATCAGCGGATTCCCCGCCGTCGACCTGTTCACCGACCGCTGGGTCTTCCTGGTGGCCGAGACGAACGACGAGGTCGCCGACCAGCTGACCATGGACGACCTGGCACGGCTGCCCTGGGTCGTCTACCAGCGTGCCTACGACGCTCCGGCCGCCCGGCAGCTGATCATGCTCGGTGTCGAACCCCGCGTGGAGATCTCCGTCGACAGCTTCCAGGCGCTGCCGTTCCTGGTCGCAGGCACCCGCCGGATCGCCCTGGTACAGCAGCGCCTGGCCGAGCTGCTGCGCGGGGTGGCCGCCGTACGCCTCATGGAACCGCCCTACGGGGCGGTCCCTCTCCAGGAGGCACTGTGGTGGCACCCGGTGCACACCCACGACGCGGCTCACATCTGGCTGCGCGAGACCGCGGCCCGCGTGGGCGCGGAGCTGGCCGCTTCCCAGCCCGGCCGTATCGCCACGAGATAGCGGGCTCCTACAGGTGCCAAGTATCCAGGTCCTAGATGATCCACATATTCGATATCGATCGGATGAGGGCTAGGCAGGACCTGTCCGGTGACCCATAGTCGTCTCAACCCGGCGCCGGAGTCCCACCATCACCCGCTATCGGGACCGCGCAGGCGCCCGGTGAGCCGACCCGCCGCGACGCCCGGCAGTCATCGGCACCCTGCTCCGAACCCGCCACGGTACCGGACGGTCCGACCACGACGGCCGCACCGCCCCGTCCCCCTCCCGACATGCCACGTGGAGTTCCCACATGTCCGCACCCGTGCCCCCGCTCCCTTCCCCGCCGTCCGAAGCTGTCGCAGACGGCCGGTCCGAGCAGACCGTGTCCGGCCCCGGCCACCGGCTTCGCCTCACGCTGCTGATGGCCGGCGCCTGTCTGCCCATCCTGGGCGCCGTGCTCATCGCCCCCGTCCTGCCACAGATGCACGACCACTTCGCCGACGTACCGGGCGTCGACGCGCTCGTCCCCATGGCCCTGACCATCCCCGCCCTCTCCCTGGCACTGCTGGCCCCCTTCGCCGGCGTCCTCGTCGACCGGCTCGGCCGCAAACGCCTCCTCATCGTCTCGACCGTGCTGTACGCGATCCTCGGCACCGCACCCCTGTGGCTGGACTCCCTCGGCGCCATCGTCGCCGGCCGCGCCCTCGTCGGCGTCGCCGAGGCCGCCATCATGACCTGCTGCACCACACTGATCGGCGACTACTACTCCGGCCGGCAACGCGATCGCTACCTCGCGATGCAGACGATGTGCGCCTCGATCTCCGCGACGGCCTTCTTCGTGCTGGGCGGCGCGGCCGGATCAGCCGGCTGGCGCGCACCGTTCTGGGCCTACGGCGTGAGCCTGCTGCTCGCCCCTGCCATGGCCGCCTTCCTGTCGCAGCCCCGGTCGGCCGACCGCGCGAACGAGCCCGCCCCCACCGCCGCGGAACCGATGGCCAAGCGGCCCTTCCCCTGGCGTCTGCTGGCCGGCACATGCGCGCTGACCCTCTTCGGCGCCATCCTCTTCTACACCGTCCAGGTGGAGATGGCGTTCCTCCTGAACGACATGGGCGTGAGCAACTCCGGCCTGATCGGACTGACCACAGCCAGCTCCAGTGCCGCGGTCGTGATCGGCGCCGTCGTCTTCGCCAAGACCGGCCGCAGCCCGCAAGCCTGGCTGCCCACCGCCTTCGGCCTGTGCGCCCTCGGCTTCGCGGTGATCTGGCTCGCCCCCAACCCCGTCGTACTGACCATCGGTGCCGTGATCAACTGCCTCGGCAGCGGCATCATGCTGCCGAGCCTGCTCACCCTCGCCATGTCCAAGCTCCGCTACGCCGACCGCGGCCGCGGCACCGGCCTGTGGACGGGCTCCTTCTTCCTCGGCCAGTTCATCTGCCCGCTCGTGGTCCTCGCGCTCACCTCCGCTGTCGGCACCCTGGCGAACGCCCTGGGCGTACTCGCCCTCGCCGGGGCCGTCGCCACCGCCGCACTCGGCCTCACCGCCCGGCGCCGCCGGACGGCCGCCCCGGCACCGATCCAGCAGACGGCGGGCTGACCTGACGCGGCGCCTATCCGCCACCAAAACCACACCCGTCGAGATCGGCATCGCGGATATCCCCGCGATGCCGATAGCCACTCGCTCCACCGGAGAAACGAAAGAAGCTGACACTGATCGCCGCCATCCGTCGCAAGCCGGGTATGACGCACCAGGCGTTCCTGACGGTGTGCAGGGCGGTGAGCTGCTGTTCATAGGGGCCTGCAGAACCGGCCCGCCAACGCCTTCTTCGTGACAATCAAGCAAGACAACCCATAACTCACCTTTGAGGAGGGGGCATCCCGTCGGATGCCCCCTCCTCCCGAGAGGCGGCCATGCAGTCACCGACCTACCTGCACGACCTTCTGGCCTCGACCCTCTTCACGGAGGGCTCGACGGCGACATGGATCTGTGGGCGCTGGGATTCAGCGCCATCTGGATCAAGGGAGCGGACCTCGACGCCCTCGCCCCGATCTACCAGCTGGACCTCTCCACCCGCACCCCGTGCCACCTGAGTGAGATCCTCGACCAGAACATCGACGACGGATCCCTTTGGCTCGCCGAGGTCGGGGACTGGATCAGCATCGTGCCGGCGACTGCCGACCGCGAGCACCTGCTGTCCATCACCGCAGACGGCCGCGAGGCCTTCGGCCTCAGCACGGACATCAGTAACAGGGACTATCTCCATTACGCCCGCGACGGGCGCCTGGTGACCTCTTTCAGCCCCTCCCAACCGGAGTCACGCTTCGGCGACGACCCGCACGCGCTCGATCACCTGATGGACGGGCTGCGCTTCCAGATCAGCGCTGACGACGTCTACGACGACCGCGTGGACCGGGAGGAGAGCGTCAGCTCAGCCTTGGCCCTGATCGGGCGCTTCACGGGAACCGACATCGCCACCGACTGGTTCGAGGCGCAGCACTCCTGCATCAGACCCACCTCCTGACGGCCCACGCTCAGCCAGTGCGGCACGTTGCCGGCCTGCCGACCGACGCGCCGGCGGGCTATCTGTTCGCGGCGGTCCCGGCGGTCACACATGGCCGCCTCACGGTGGGCGAGCAGCCGATCCAGCACGTGCCCAGCGGGTTCGGCCCGGCCACGCAACAGGGGCAGATCGATGCCAACGGCGAGCACGTAGCCGACCTGCTGCTGGTGACTCTACCTGCCCGAGCGCACCTGGCTGGCCGCCCGGACCGCTGTCAGACGGCCGGGATCCCGGACGGGATGAGCTTTGCCACCAAGCCCGCCCTGGCCACCCAGATAATCCTGGCCGCGCTGGACGCGGGCGGGCAGGCGACCTGGGTGAGCGGGGATTGTCCTGTTCACGTCCGCAAAATGGCAGGCTGCCAAGCGAAGGATCGCCGACGCGCTCGCTGCGAGTTTCCTCGGTACGTTGATCTTGGACTTGTTGATTCAGGAAGGGGCCGGGTGGGGGCGGCAGAGAGGGGCTCCCACTTGCTCAGGTTCGATGGGCCAATCCGTGCCTGCTCGCAGCACAGGAAGGGATGCGCTGCCACAGCGCGGATCCTTGAAGGATGACCAGCCCAGCCCCGGCGGGTATGGTCACGGCAGATCTGGCTCCGCGCGATGCCACCCCCTTCCCCGGAGGGCCCGTGAAGGCAGTGCTTCTCGACGGTACGACGCTGGTCGCCGCCACGCGATTGGTAACACGGGCCGATAGACCCAACGCGGTGAATCTGGCCGCGCTCTCTACCTTGGTGGAGTCGGTGATCCTGCACGACCAGGTCATCGTTCTGAGCACAACGTACGGGGACGGCCCGCTGCTCGAAGCTGCCGAGCTGTGGGGCGACGGGGTGGTCGTGCAGCGCCACCACGTTCCCGAACTGGTCGACGCCTATGTGGGCATGGAGTTTCCCGACCTGGCCGACCTGAAGCGACTCAGCCAGGAAGAGCTCGACGAGCAGTGGAGTGTCCCGCGGCCGTCTATGGTCCTGGAACTCATGCGGTTCTTGGCCGGTGTCCCGGAGACGGTCTCTCCGCTGCGCCGGGCCGACGAGCACCTCCGGACGCTCGTGAGCCCAACACCGGACCAGGAATTGGCGGCATATCTCACCGAGTTGAGGAAGACACACGACGCACAGCTGGCCGGCGTCAAGGACCAAGCCCGATCGCGGGTCAATCGGTTCCTGAAGCGTCGCGCGCCCGGGCTCCATAACCTCACATATGGCTGGGGCGAGATGATGAGCGAGCTGGGCCAAATGATCATTGGCCCGGACCAGCCCGCCTCCGACGGCACGGTGCTGGGAACGCTCGGCGCGGACGACGACGCCGCCGAAGCGCACATCACATTCGTCGAGCGGTATTCCCGGCTGGCCGGAACCAGTTCGTGGGAGCACCGGAAGCAGGCGCGGATGCGCGAGCTACATCAGTTCGACAAGTCCATGATCGTCCGCGCGCACCTGTACATCATGGCCTCCGAGGTACTGGGCGCTCCCTATCGGCCAGACCTGTTCCGTGTACCCGTCTGCTGGAAGTTCTTCAGGAAGGGCTCCTTCGCGGAGATCTCCCTCGAGGAGCGCATGGTCGATGCCGCAGAGCGGATGACCTCGGCGCAGATCGTGTCGCTGAATGACTTCTACGGCCGGCCCGCCTTCGCCGCCCTGCCCCTCTTTTTGGGCCGTGTCCTGCGCGAGAGCGCCAAGGCCGAGGACGTGATGGCGGTCACCCAGTCTCTGCGGCTGTCTGACCACGCCCGCAGATTCCGCGCCCACCTGGCCTCACTCCATGAGGCGGAGGAAGCAGGCGAAGTGCGGCAGCTCATCGGCGAGGTGACGCGCTACGGGGCGCTGCTCAAGCGGGAGTTCGGGGATCGGCAGGGTGCCACAGAGGTTGTCTGGTCCCTGGTCAAAACGGCGAGCGAGGCCGCCGTCACCGGGAGCCCGGCCAGCGTCGCCAAGCTGGGCGTCGAGGCCGGCCAGCGAGCATTCGCCGCGCCTGGGCTCGTGCGCTCATGGTGGTACCGGCGGAAGGTCGCCCTCATCGCCACCACACTGCGCCAGGCGCGCAAGGCGCGGGCACTGCAGCCGGAGACGCGGCGGCTGTTCGGCGCTGAACTGGCGCAGGACGAGTTGGAGCTGCTTCAGCGCATCCAGGACCTCACCTCCCCGACAGCGGTAAGAGCTCGCCGACGGCGGTCGTACGGTGACGAGCATGGGTCATTTGCGCCGACCCTGGCATCCTCGGAACATGCAGAGCGTGTATGAGGCCGCGGGTGGCGGCAAGGGCCTGCTCCGGTTGGCCGAGGCGTGGCATTCCAGGGTGATGGCCGACGACGTGGTCAGTCACGCGTTCAGCCATGGCTACCATCCCCAGCACAGCGAGCGGCTGGCTGCATACTGGGCTGAGGCGCTCGGCGGACCGACCACCTACTCCGATGCGTATGGAGACGAGACATCGGTCGTACGGATCCACAGCGGCAACGGCCCGCACGAGGAGATGGACCGTGGGGCGATCGCCTGTTTCGATCAGGCTTTGGAGGATGTGGGGCTGAGCACGGCCGAGCCGCTCCGGCAGGTGCTGCACGACTACTTCGCCTGGGCCACCACGACGACGATGTCTCGTCATCACGAGTCCGCCGACGATGTTCCGGAGGGACTGAAGATTCCGCGATGGTCATGGGATGGACTACAGCGGTAACCCGCATGTTCGCCAGAAACCGGAAGTTGACCAGGGGAAATACGCCAAAGATCATCCCGCATATATCCCGTGATCAAGGTCCTACGGCTGCATAGGGGTGACCTAAGAGGGCCCTGGCGCGAAGGAGACCTGCGGCCGAGAAGCCGCAGATCAGAGGGCAAAATTCCTGGTGGAGCAGAGTGCCCCGGCAGGATTCGAACCTGGGGCGCCAGCTTTAGGAGTCAGGCGAGCTCTCGAGCTGAGGACCGCGTCGAGGAACTGCAGGGCCTTGGATGGCCATCGGCGGTAGATGGTGTCCTTGCCGACGCCGGCCCGGGCGGCGACCGCCTCGATGCTGAGTTTGGCGTAGCCGACCTCTCGGGCCAGGTCGAGCGTAGTGTTCATGATCGTTTCGGTGCGGGCGTCGGAGAGGTGGCGGGCATTCGCGGTGTCAGTTTATAAAACGGGACGACCCGTTTGACAATGGCGGCGCCTCTGCCTAACGCTAGATGCCATACGGGACGTCCCGTATGATGCCTCCTCGATGCAAGGGGGGTGGGTGCCGGTGCGTGTCCCGCTCATCAGGGCGCGGAATCCCGCCCCGCACAGCCACAGCTCGTTACGAACAGCCCAAAGGGGTGCACATGTCCATCTCGCAACGGCCAGGGCCACTGATCTCCTACCGTGCGATCGTCCCTGCGGAGCTCGACCGGGTGACCGCGTGGGTCGTGACCGAGCCCGTCGGCTGGATCCCGGCCGACCGTTACCTCGCGGAACTGGCCGAGAACATGTACCGGCCGGAGTGGACGTGGATCGCCGAGGTCGGAGACCAGGTCGTGGGACGGGCGCTGTGGTGGGGGCCGAGGGACAGCGCGTACCCGGTCGCGCTCGACTGCCTCGACGTGGATCCCGCCATGGGTGAGCGCACAGCGGTCGCCGCCGAACTGATCAGGGCCGCGCTGGCGGTGTTCCAGCGGCCGGTGCAGTACGCGATCAAGGCGGCGGGCGGCTGGCGGGACGATCCGGCCACCTCGGCGGCCGTGGAATGGCGGCGGGCGGCGGCACACGCGGCCGGCCTTACCCGGGAGGTGGAGCGGCTGCAGTTCGAGTGGGCGCCGGCCGACGGGGTGCCTCCGGTGGCCGGGGCGCTGCGGTTCGCCAAGGCGTCCGATGAGGAGTTCCTGGCGGTGTTCGCGAGGATCGCCGAGGGCAGCCTGGACTTCCAGACCCGAACGAACGTGGCGGCCAAGGGCGTGGAGGCGACCGCGCGTGAAGAGATGGACTTCTATCTCGGAGCGCCGGGCAAGCGAGAGTGGTGGCGGATCGCGTACACGCATGAGGGCGAGGTGGCGGGCATGGCGATCCCCTCGGCGACTCCGTACAACGTGAATGTGGGGTATCTCGGGGTGGTCCCGGAGTTCCGGGGGCGCGGATACGTGGACGAGGTACTCGCCGAGATCACCCGCATGCACGCGGGCAACGGAGAGCCGCGCGTCACCGCCACCACCGACGTCGGCAACGCGCCGATGGCGGCCGCGTTCCTGCGCGCCGGCTACCGCAACACGGAGATCCGGATCAACCTCTCCAACGACCTCCGGCCCTAATCCAATAGATCGCCGACTGGCGATGTCGATTCTTGTGAAATGGGCCAAGAAATCTCAGCGGTGGTGCCTGGGATGCGGGAGACCCTGCCCAGGTGGGTGGCTCCTCAACCGCAGCCCTCGGCTGGAGAGTCTGACCACCGAAGCGCTCGAGCGGCTCCGCGCACATCCGGCGATGAGCCGTCATCACTCCACGTCGCCGGGCATCGGCTCCCGTACGGATCTGGCGTGACTCGGAGTTCTACAGAAGGCGCCCGTAACCGAAGACGGCATGCCTTGAGACCTGCAAAACATAAACATCTGGAGCAGACCTGCAGAACGTGAACATCTGGAGCGAAGAGTTCGGCGCCGAGACGGACGCGCCGATCCTGTTGATCACGGGTTCGATGTCGCAGGGCATCCTGTGGCCGGAAGAGTTCATCGCCCGCCTGACCGCCGGAGGCCGCCGGGTGATCCGGTACGACCACCGTGACACCGGCATGTCGGGCACCGTGGACTTCACGGCGAACCCGTACACATGGGACGACATCAAGAACGACGTGTACCGCGTGATGGACGCCCACGGCCTGGAGAGCGCGCACCTGGTCTGCCACTCGGCGGGCGGCCTGCTCGGCCAGTTCGTCGCCGTGGAACGGCCGGAGCGGGTGCGCTCGCTGACCGTCATCGGCTCCTCCCCGCTCGGTGGCGGCGAGGGCCAGGTGATCATGCGGGCCCTGATGGGACAGCCGCAGCTCGAGGGGAGCTTGCCGGAGCCGACGCCGGAGTTCGTGGCCTTCTACCGTACGCTGATGGCCGCCCCGCCACCGGCGGACCGGCACGCGCGGATCGACGCCATGCTCGCCGAGCAGCGCCTGCTGCACGGCACCGGGCTGCCGTTCGACGAGGACGCGGCGCGGCGCCTGCAGGAACGGATCCACGGCCGGGCCCGCGACCTGTCGGCGGTGGCCAACCACCGGCTGGCCGCCATGGCCAAGCCCGACTTCGAGCCGGTGGGCGTGCTCCATCAGGTGAAGGCGCCCACACTGGTCATCGAGGGCAGCCACGAGCCGGCCAAGCCGGGCCACGGCGCGATCATCGCCGAGCAGATCCCGGAGGCGCGGCTGACGATCGTGGCAGGCATGGGGCAGACCCTGCCGCCGGAGGCGCACGAGGAACTGGCCGCCGCCATCCTCACGCACACAGCAAAGTGACGCGGATGAGCGCGCTCAGCGCATGACCGACGCTGGGGAGGCATTGGGGAAGGCTGGTCGCAAACGACCGGTGACAGCCGGACTGATAACAAAGCCCCTGACTGGCGTTCATGCTGGTCGGGGGCCTATTCCTGCTGATCGATAATGGTGCCCCCGGCAGGATTCGAACCTGCGGCACCCGCTTTAGGAGAGCGGTGCTCTATCCCCTGAGCTACGGAGGCGGACCCCGTAAGCCTAGCGAAACTACGGCACTGCGTGGGACGTCGGGCGGGGGTGAGTTTGGTGGGGTTGGTCATGGGTGCTCTGAGCTGCAGTAAAGGCATGGCAAGCGATCAGATTGTTGCTCGTCCCGCGTGGATACCGTCGGCTCCGTGACCAGAAGGCGACGTAGTCAGGTGCGTAGGCGGCCTGTTGTGTTGATTGCGGCTGTGTCGGCGCCGGGGATCCTCGCTGGGGGGTTGTTGGCGGGGGAGCTCACCGGGTACGAGCGGGCGGCGGCGCAGCAGGGGATGCGGGTTGATGTCGTGGCTCGGGTGGCGTTTGAGCCGGTTTTGGTGCCTGCACCTGCTCGGCCGGAACGGTGGTACGAGGGGGTGGTGCCGGAGATTGTGCGGGTTGTCGCGCCTGCGCCGGAGCCGGCGCCGAAGCAGGCGGAAGTGGTGGTGCCTTCTGCACCGGTCGTCGTGGAGCGGCGTGCGGCCGAGCCTGTGCATAAGGAGCGGGCGTGTGCGGGGGAGTGGGTGGATACGTGGCTTTGGGAGGTGTGTCGGGAGCATAAGCGGCGGCCTGGGCGGGAGGTGGATGAGGGCGAGGAGGCTACCGGGAGGCAGGAGGTAATTGAGGGAGGAGATGCCGGCCCGTGGGAGGGGTGGCCTGCTTGATGTGGTCGCTGACGATGGTGCTTGTCAGGCCCGGCTGCCGTCCGAAGCTGAGTGCGCGTTGATGCGAGTGTGAGTTGCGCGGCAGTTGCTTGCCTGGGGGACTGCCTCAGCGTCCCTCTGGATGCCGAACGGGCGCCCCACCGAGGATCACGCGTCCCGGTGTCTGTCGTATGGGTTGAATGTCCGTTCAGATGGGTCTGCCGTAGGGGTGTGCGTGTCTGTCTGAGATGTGCCCGTCGTGCCTGGAGCGACAAGCGTATGAAGGCAGGCGGGAGGGGTGGTGGGCGTACAAAGTGGTTTTTACGCGTCATAACACTCTTCAGAGTTCGGTCCGGGCACTCCAGGGGCTGTAGTAACGTGCGTGCCGGACCCTGGTAACGGAGTTGCAAACGGAGGAGTCGACGGTGCCATCCCCTCGGTCAGCGGGTCTGATCGCGGTTGTCATGGCCATGACTTCCCTGGTCGGGCTGCCTGTGGCCACCCCGGCGCACGCCGATCGGCGGGATCCGGCGGGCCTCACCGAGCTCCGCAAGGAGGCCGAGAAGTCGGCCAAGGAGCTTGAGGACGCGACCAAGGCGCTGGAGAAGCGTCGGAACGACATCGCCACCTCTGAGAAGACGCTGACCGGCAAGCTGAACGCCCTGCAGGAAGCGGAGAGGAAGCTTGCCGTGATTCGGCAGCCGGTGTCGCAGATGGCCGAGTTGCTGTACGAGCAGCCGGTCGGGGGCGACGGGGTCGCGCAGTTCCTGTCTGGTGATGCTGATGCGGGGACGTTGCGGGCCATGGCCGACACCGCTCATATCGTGGCGAATCGGCAGCAGGTCGTTGAGCAGACCAGCACGCTCTACAAGGAGACCGAGCGGCTGGCCGCTGAGGCGCAGGAACTGCGGGCGTCGAATCTGCTGGCTGAGGCGCAGATTGCGGTGGAGGTCGACACGCTCAGGCAGCGGTCCGACAAGATCGTGAAGTCGTTGACCGCGGCGCTGGTGAAGTTGGGCATCAAGGTTGACAAGGTGGGGCGGGCGGCGCTGGGGTGCAATCCCTTGCGGGCGGCCACGGCTAACTCGTATCCGAATGGGTTGATCCCGAAGGCGATGTTGTGTCCGTTGCAGCAGAAGGGGATGAGCCTCAGGGCTGATGCGACGATCGCCTTCGTCAGCTTGAACGAGGCTTACCGGAAGCGCTTCGGTAAGCAGATGTGCGTGACTGACGCGTACCGCAGCCTGGCTGAGCAGCAGTCTGTTTACTATCGGCGGCCGGGGTTCGCGGCGGTGCCGGGGCGGAGCAACCACGGTCTCGGGCTGGCCGTTGACCTTTGTGGCGGGGTGGAGCGGTTCCGGTCGGTGGAGTTCGTGTGGATGGAGAACAACTCCAAGAAGTATGGGTGGTTCCATCCGTCCTGGGCGTACAGCAGTCCGTTCGAGCCATGGCATTGGGAGTACGACCCGAAGATCGACTCGGTTCTTTAGGCGGGGGCGACCTCGGCGCAGCAGTGGGCGCAGCGGGTGGCGGCGCTCGGGATCTCGGACAGGCACTCGGGGCAGTTGCGATGGGTGATCTCCGCTCTGGTGGCGGCACGATTTCTGTAATGGTTGTACGGCTTGACGACCAGGAAGTAGACGATCGCCGCGATCAGCAGGAACGAGATCACGGCGTTGATGAACTCGCCGTACATGAAGTTGGCACGGCCGACGGTGATCTTCAGGCTTGAGAAGTCGGGTAGCCCGCCGAAGGCAGAGATCAGCGGGGTGAGCAGGTGGCTCACGAACGAGCTGACGATGGAGTTGAAGGCCGCGCCGATGACCACTGCTACGGCCAGGTCGATGACGTTCCCCTGCATGAGGAACTTCTTGAATCCACTCATGGTCTGAAAGTGTAGTTGAACGATTACTGCGGGTGATGATTGATGGTGATGGACAGCCGGCCGCCTGCCTGGGCGGCGGCCAGCTGGGTTGCTTGGGACGGGGTGGTGGCCAGGACGATCAGGGCGCCGTGGTCGTTGTCGGCCTTGGGGATGGTCACGACGGTGACGTTGTCGGCTACCAGTTGGGCCGTCGGCTGGCCTTCCCAGGCGGCCAGGACGTCGATCGTCGAGCCCGGGGCTACCAGCTGGGCCGTATCGGGGTCGGCGAGGCGTACTGGGGTGGCCACCGTGCCGGGTGGCAAGGGGAGTGAGTGGAGCAGGCGTACGTCGGTGAGGGGCTCGCCTCTGCGCATGGCGCCGGCCAGTACGCGGCCGACTGCGCCCGAACGGACCGCGCCGGATGGGGGTGGGTTGAGGGCGGCTGGGCGGAGGTCGCCGGGCTTGAGGACGCCGGGGGAGAGGTCGTGGGTCGCGACCAGGACTGAGGGGGTGTGGGTGGGGCGTAGGGCGATATATGCGGATAGGACGCCGGCGCCTGCGACAGCTGCGGCGACAAGCCGGCGACGACGCCCGAGCCGCCCAAGCGGGCCGAGCCAGCCGGGCCGTCCAGGCGGTCCAGGCCGTCCGGGCTGTCCGGGCGGTTGGTGGCGACGCGCGAGCCGCGTCCACCCGGCTCCGGCCGAGGAGCTCCCATTCACGTCCACGATGCTCCGGTCATGTTCGTGCCGTCCCTGGTCACGCTCGTGAGGCGCCCGCTGCTGTGGGGCTGGCTCCTGATGGTGCGGCTGGCGTCTGGACTGCTCCCGGTCGCGCTACCTCCCCCGAAGGGGACGCTCCCGTTGGTCTCGGCGGCGCTCGCGCCGTTCCCGCTCACGGCAGCTCGAACGGGAGCTTGATGCCGTCGAGTGCCGACCCGCACGCGCACGTTCGCTCCCCCGGCAGCGCCTGCACAGCGTCGGCGACCAGAGTCCGCATCCGCGCCACATTCCGCGCGAAGAACTCCATCACCTCCTCGTGCGTCACGCCCTCCCCGGCCTCGACCCCGGCGTCGTGGTCGGTCACCAGGGACAGCGACGTGTAGCAGAGCGCCAGCTCGCGGGCCAGCACGGCCTCCGGGAAGCCGGTCATGCCGACGATCGTCCATCCGTTGCCCGCGAACCATCGTGACTCCGCCCGGCTGGAGAAGCGGGGGCCCTCGATCACCACGAGGGTGCCGCCGTCGACCGTGTCCCAGCCGCCCGCCTGTGCGGCCGTCACGGCCACGGAGCGGCCCGAAGGGCAGTAGGGGTCGGCGAACGACACGTGGACCGCGCCGTCGATGTCGTAGTAGGTCTGGACTCGTCCTGACGTACGGTCGACGAGCTGATCGGGGATCACGATCGCCCCCGGTCCGTGCTCGAGGCGGAGCGAGCCCACGGCGCTGGGCGCGAGCACCTGGCGGACGCCGAGTGAGCGCAGTGCCCAGAGGTTGGCCCGGTAGGGGATGCGATGGGGCGGGAAGCGGTGATCCCGTCCGTGTCTGGGGATGAACGCCACGGTGCGGGTGCCGATGCGCCCGACCGTGACCACGTCGCTGGGTGGCCCGTATGGGGTGGTGACCTCTATCTCCTCCGCGTTGTCGAGCAGGGAGTAAAAGCCCGAACCGCCGATAACGCCGATGTCTGCACGAGTGACCATGGCGCCGAGATTAGCGGCATCGATCGAAGGGGAGCAGGGCCTGAATGGCGTTCTGTGGATAACTTGCTTCACTGCGTTAGCACACGTGTGCGAAGAGTAGTATCTTCGCATGCGGCAAAGGGGCCTCGGGCTGATCATCGTCGCGCTCATGCTCGGCATGCTGCTGGCGGCGCTCGACCAGACGATCGTGTCCACCGCCCTGCCGCGGATCGTCAGTGACCTCGGCGGCCTGGAGCAGCTTTCGTGGGTGGTGACCGGCTACCTGCTCGCTTCGACGGTCTCCACGCCGCTCTGGGGCAAGCTGGGCGATCAGTTCGGCCGTAAAAGGCTGTTCCTCGCGGCGATTGTCATCTTTCTCATCGGATCGGCGCTCTGCGGCCTGAGCCAGAACATGGGCGAGCTCATCCTGTTCCGCTCGATCCAGGGTCTGGGCGGCGGCGGCCTCATGGTGCTGGCCCAGGCGATCGTCGGCGATGTCGTCTCGCCCCGCGACAGGGGGAAATATCAGGGGTTCTTCGGCGGGGTCTTCGCGCTCTCCAGCATCGTGGGGCCGCTGCTCGGCGGCCTGTTCGTCGATCATCTCAGCTGGCACTGGGTCTTCTACATCAACCTGCCCCTCGGGGCGGTCGCGCTGTTCGTGATCGCGACCGTGCTGCCCGGAGACAGTACGCGGACCAAACACAAGATCGACTATCTGGGCATCGTGCTGCTCGGCGGTGCCACGTCGTGCCTGGTCCTGATCGCCACCTGGGGCGGCACCATCTATCCGTGGGCCGACCCGGTGATCATCGGGCTCGGAGTGGCGGCCATCGCCCTGCTGGCCGGGTGGTGGTTCGCCGAGCGACGAGCGGCGGAGCCGGTGCTGCCGCTCGGGTTGTTCGGGCTCAGGGCGTTCTCGATGTCGTCGCTCGTCGCGTTCGTGGTGGGGTTCGGGATGTTCGGGGCGCTCATCTACCTGCCGCTGTATTTGCAGGTGGTTCACGGGGTGAGTGCGACTCTGTCCGGGGTCTATCTGCTGCCGATGATGGCTGGGATGTTCACGATGTCCATCGTGAGCGGTCAGCTCATCGCCAGGACCGGCAAATACCGCTTCCTGCCGATCGCGGGCTCGGGCGTCGCCACGGTGGGGTTGTTTCTGCTCTCCACGCTGACCGAGCACACCACCCTGCTGAGGCTGGGGCTGTTCCTGCTGGTCCTGGGTGTGGGGCTGGGGATGACCATGCAGGTGCTGGTGATCATCGTGCAGAACGCGGTGCACTTCAAGGATCTCGGCGTGGCCACCTCGGGCGCCACGTTCTTCCGGATGATCGGCGGGTCGTTCGGCGTCGCCACGCTCGGCTCGGTCTTCACCGCGCGGCTCGACTCCGACCTGCGGGCGCTGCTGGCCACGACCCGGTTGCCGGCGGGCTTCGATCCGGCGCGCGTCCAGCAGGATCCCACGACCATTCAGCGGTTGCCGCCGGCGCTCGTGGCTGACTTCCTGCATGTGTACGCCGACGCGATCGCCGCCGTCTTCCGGGTGGCGGCGCCGGTGATGTTCGTGGCCTTCCTGATCAGCTGGCTGATTCCACAGCAACGCCTCAGGCAGACGACCAAGGCGACCGACCTGGGCGAGGTCATGGGGGCCACCTCGGCGGAGCGGTCGTCGCTGGCGGAGGTCGAGAGAGGTCTCGTACGACTGGCGGACGCCGACCTGCGCAGAGGGTTCTACCACCGGTTGGGCGACTTGGCCGGATTGACCGACATTCCGCCACAAGGCGTCTGGATCGTGGCGCGGCTCGGCGGGGAGGGCTGGGTCAAGGCCGCAGACCTGGCGGAGCGGGCGAACGTCAGCAGGGAGCAGGGCCGCCCCTACGCTGACCAGCTGACAGCCCGCGGCCTGGTCGAACGGTCGCCGGACGGGGATTCGCTTCGGCTGACGGAGGCGGGGCAGCGGGCCGCGCTGAGGATGTTGCGGTGCTCGTCCGAGGGCTTGAGCAGGCTCGTCGCAGACTGGGGCCCAAACCCTCAGCTGGAGCGACTCGTCGAACGAGTCGCCTCGGCCCTGCTGGGCGCCAACAGCGACTGCCCGCGAGAGACAGGGCAGCGCAGAGCGCCGCAGGGTAGGGCCTGACGGCGAATAAGGCTGCGGGGGCCACCAGCGCTACGGGGTGGCGGATGCGGCCGCAGGGGCGGGTGACGTCGTCGACTTCGAGTCGGACGACTTGGCGGACTCGGACGGCTTCGAGTCGGCGGACTTGCTCTCGCCCGACTTCCCGTTGGACGAAGACGACGAAGAAGAGGCGGTCGACGAGGCCCGGTTGTCCGTGCGGTAGAAGCCCGAACCCTTGAACACGATCCCGACGGCGGAGAACACCTTACGAAGGTTCCCCTGGCAGGCCGGGCACACGGTCAGCGCATCGTCGGTAAATTTCTGAACGACCTCGAGCTGGTCACCGCAGTCGTTGCAGGCGTACTGGTAGGTCGGCACGCGCTCCTCCTTCAAGTTCTGGCACTCGAGCGATGCGACTGCTAATGGTAACCGATTGGGTCAAACGTCTATTCCGAACCGCGTTCTCCGTACCAACCAGCCAGCTTGCCCCGGCGGCTGACGGCCCGCATGCGGCGTTCGACCTCGTCGCGGCAGGCTGCCGTGGCGACCACGAGGAGCTGGTCGTCGGCCCTGACCCGGGTGGTGCCCGCGGGGACGAACGATTTGCCGTCGCGGACGATCAGGGTGACGGCGGCGCCGGCCGGCAGTCGTAGTTCGAAGATCTCGACGCCGTGCAGCTTGGAGCTGGGTGGCACCTTGATCTGCAGCAGGTCGGCCTTCAGCTCTTCCAGCGGTGCCGACTCCACCTCCAGGTCGTGCGCCTCTCCGGGGGTGGCCACGCCGAGGAGCCGGGCCACGAACGGCAGCGTCGGTCCCTGCACCAGCGTGAACACCATCACGATCACGAAGACCTCGTTGAAGATCTCCTTCGAGCCCTCGACGCCGGCCGCCCATGGGATGGTCGCCAGCACGATGGGGACCGCTCCCCGCAGGCCGGCCCAGGACAGGAAGGTCTGTTCGCGCCAGTTCGTCCGGCCGAGGCGCAGCAGCCAGGCCGCCTGCGCACTGATCATCACCGAAAGCGGCCTGGCCAGGAGCACCAGGACCGTTCCCGCGATGAGGCCCGGCACGATCGCCGACGGCAGCTCCTTGGGGCTGGCCAGCAGTCCGAGCATCACGAACAGCCCGATCTGCGCCAGCCAGGCGGCCCCTTCCGCGAAGCCCCTGGTCGCCGCCCGGTGCGGCAGCCGCGAATTGCCCAGGATCAGCGCCGTCAGGTACACGGCCAGGAAGCCCGAGCCGTGCAGCAGCACCGCGCCGCCGTACGAGACGAAGGTCAGCGCCAGGACCGCGATCGGGTACAGGCCCGAGGCGGGCAGGGCGACGCGGCGCAGGGCGTACGCGCCGGCGGGCCCGATGGCCAGGCCGACCGCCGCGCCGATGAGCAGCTCGCTCCCGGTCCGCAGCAGGAACGAGCCGACCGTCGGCGACGAGTGCGTGGCGCTGCTCAGCAGCATGACCGCGATCACCGTGGGCGCGTCGTTGAAACCCGACTCCGCCTCCAGCACGCCGGACAGGCGCGATGGCAGCGGCAGCCGCCGCAGCACCGAGAACACGGCGGCGGCGTCGGTGGAGGCCAGCACCGCGCCGAGGATCAGCGCGGCGTTCTGATCGAGCCCCAGCAGCCCTTGTACGGCCAGCGCCACCACCACGATGCTGACCGCCACACCCAGGGTGGCCAGGATCAGGGCCAGCGGCACCGAGCGGCGCACATGGCTCCAGTTGGTGGTCAGACCACCTTCAGCCAGGATCACCGCCAGCGCGCTCAGGCCGATCTGCTGGGCCAGCTCCGGGTTGTTGAACAGGATGCCGACCCCGGAATCGCCCAGGACCAGACCCAGACCGAGGAACAGCAGAAGGCTGGGCAGGCCGGTGCGATGGGCGATGCGGACGGAGGCGATGGCCGCGATGACGATGGCGGCACCCAGAAGAAGCCAGACATCGAGTGTCATCTGGCCCCCTCCTGTGTGTTTCGTTCACATAAGCCTAGTGAGTTCTCTGGGTGTCACCGCCCAGCGGACCCGTTGATCGTGCGGTTCGGCGGGGACGTCGTCGATCAGCTCGCCATCATGGAGGAGGGCGACCGTGGGGACGTTCGGTCCCACCCTGGCCAGGGCGCGGTCGTACGAGCCGCCGCCGCGGCCGAGCCGTACCCCTGACTTCCTGTCCACGGCGAGCGCGGGGACGATCACGAGGGCGGCCGTGCGGATCGCGTCGACGCCACGCCGGGTGTCGACCGGCTCCATGATGCCGAAACGGCCGGGCGCCAGCGTGTCGGGACCGTCGTAAACCGCCCAGTCGAGGTCGTCGTTCTCCCGCAGCACGGGCAGGATCACGGTCGCGCCGTGCTTCCACAGCGCGAACACCAGCCCGTGCGTCTCCGGCTCCGCCCCCGTGGACCAGTAGCAGGCCACCAGGCCGGCCATCTGCGCCCACGGCTGATCGAGCAGCGTTTCGCGAACCTTCACGGCGTTTACCCGCAATTGCTCCGGGGAGAGATTCCCACGTGCCGTGAGCAGCTCGCGGCGCAGTTTCATCTTGTCCACAGATACCTCCACTAGGGTCTACTCATGGCTGACTTCGACCCTGTGACGAAAGCCGTCGTGCCCGCCGCAGGTCTGGGCACCCGATTCCTTCCGGCGACGAAGGCGACACCCAAGGAGATGTTGCCCATCGTCGACAAGCCCGCGATCCAGTATGTCGTCGAGGAGGCGGCCTCCGCCGGGCTCCTCGACCTCCTCATGGTCACCGGCAAGAACAAACGCTCGATCGAGGACCACTTCGACCGTGCCTTCGAGCTGGAGGAGGTGCTGGAGGCGAAGGGCGACGAACATCGGCTGTCCCAGGTCCGCGACCCGGCCTCCCTCGCGACCCTGCATTACGTACGGCAGGGCGAGCCCAAGGGGCTCGGGCACGCGGTGCTCTGCGCCAAGCAGCACGTCGGCGACAACCCGTTCGCCTGCCTGCTCGGCGACGACCTCATCGACTACCGTGACAAGCTGCTCGACCGCATGATCCAGGTGCGCCACACCTATGGCGGCAGCGTGATCGCGCTGATGGAGGTGCCCAAGGAGCAGGTCTCGCTGTACGGCGTGGCCACGATCGAGCCCACCTCCGAGGATGACGTCGTACGGGTGACCGACCTCGTCGAGAAGCCGCCGGTGGACGAGGCGCCCTCCAACTGGGCGATCATCGGCCGCTACGTGATCGACCCGGCCGTCTTCGAGGTCCTCGAGAACACCCCGCCGGGCCGCGGCGACGAGATCCAGCTCACCGACGCGCTCCGCACGCTCGCCGCGCGTGGTTCCGAGGAGGGCGGGCCGGTCCATGGCGTGCTGTTCCGCGGCCGCCGCTACGACACCGGCGACAAACTCGACTATCTGCGTACGGTCGTGAAGTTCGCGGCCGACCGGCCCGATCTGGCGCCCGAGTTCGTGCCGTGGCTGCGGGAGTTCCTCGATGAAATCAGTTGACGCGCATCTGGCCCAGATCCTGGCCACCGTGCGTCCACTCGCTCCACTCGAACTCGACCTGGAACAGGCCCTGGGCACGACGCTGGCCGAGGAGGTCTCCTCGCCGGTGCCGCAGCCGCCGTTCGACAACTCGGCCATGGATGGCTATGCCGTACGGGCGCGTGATGTCGTCGATGTCCCGGTCACGCTGGCGGTGATCGACGACGTGGCCGCCGGTTCGAGTGAGCTGCGGGCGGTCGGTCCCGGACATGCCGTACGCATCATGACAGGGGCGCCCCTGCCCGCCGGCGCCGACGCCGTGGTGCCGGTGGAGTGGACGAACGGCGGGACCGTCTCCGTCACGATCGACCGCGCCCCCGTCGCCGGCAACGCCATCCGCCGGGCGGGCGAAGACGTACAAGCCGGTGAAGTCGTCCTCAAACCGGGCACGGTCATCGGGCCCGCGCAGCTCGGCATCATCGCCGGAGTGGGCCGCCGCCGCGTCCTGGCACGTCCGCGCCCGCGCGTCGTGGTGCTCTCGACCGGCGCCGAACTCGTCGAACCCGGCCTGCCCCTAGGGCCGGGACAGATCTGGGATTCCAACAGCGTGACCCTGACCGCCGCCGTACGCGAGTCCGGAGCCGAGGGCTTCCGCGCGCCCACCGTCGGCGACGATCCCGCCGCCTTCCTCGACCAGCTCGACGCGCAGCTCGTACGCGCCGACGCGATCGTCACCAGCGGCGGCGTCTCGATGGGCGCCTACGAGCCGGTCAAGGAGGCGCTCACGCCGCTCGGCACGGTCGACTTCGAGAAGGTCGCGATGCAGCCCGGCATGCCGCAGGGCTTCGGCGTCGTGGGCGAGGACCAGGTGCCGATCTTCGCGCTGCCCGGCAATCCGGTCTCGTCGTTCGTCTCGTTCATGCTCTTCGTACGGCCGGCGCTGGCGAAGATGCGCGGACTGCCCGCGGGATCGCCGGAAACGTTGTCCGCCCAGGCCGCCGCGCCGTTGCGGTCACCGGCGGGGCGGCGGTCGTTCCTGCGCGGCGTGCTGTCGTCCGACGGGACGGTGTCGCCGGTGCGCGGGCAGGGCTCACACCAGTTGGCCGCCCTGGCCTCGGCCAACGCGCTGATCGTCGTACCGGAGGACGTGACCGAGGTGCCTTCCGGGGCTGTTGTGGAGGTGATCCGGCTTTGAGCGAGTTCACCCATCTCGACGAGACCGGCGCCGCGCGCATGGTCGACGTGTCCGGCAAGGAGGTCGGGGCGCGTTCGGCCACGGCCACCGGGCGGGTGCTGCTGTCGTCCGCAGTGGTGGAGCTGCTGCGATCGGGTGAGGTGCCCAAGGGCGACGCGCTCGGGGTGGCGAGGATCGCCGGCATCATGGGCGCCAAACGGACGCCCGACCTGATCCCGCTCTGCCATCCGATCGCGTTGCACGGCGTCAAGGTGTCGCTCGATGTCGAGGATTGGGGGGTCGCCATCACCTGCCGGGTGAAGACGGCTGACCGTACCGGCGTCGAGATGGAGGCGTTGACGGCGGTGTCCGTGGCGGCGCTCGCGTTGATCGACATGGTCAAGGCGGTCGATCCCGCCGCGGTGATCACCGATGTGCGGGTGGAGGAGAAGGTGGGCGGCAAGACCGGGTTGTGGACGCGGTGATCCGCGCGCTCGTGGTGACCGTGTCCAACCGCGCATCAGCCGGGATTTACGCCGATAAATCAGGACCGCTCCTGGTTTCGTTGCTTTCGGCGGCCGGGTGCGCCGTGGAGGGGCCCGTCGTGGTGCCCGATGGGGAGCCGGTCGAGGCCGCGCTCCGTGACGGCGTTTCAGAGGGGTACGCGGTGATCGTGACGACCGGGGGGACCGGGCTGACACCGACCGATCTGACGCCGGAGATGACGGCCCGGGTGATCACCCGCGAGGTTCCCGGGATCGCGGAGGCCATCCGGCAGGCGAACCGCGACAAAGTCCCCACCTCGATCCTGTCCCGTGGTCTCGCGGGCCAGGCCGGTGACACGTTGATCGTCAATCTGCCCGGATCCTCCGGGGGCGTACGGGATGGCGTGGCCGTACTGGCTCCCGTCCTCCAGCACGCGGTCGACCAGATTCGGGGCGGCGATCACCCGCGCTCTTAGCGTGCGGAGAGTCACCACGACTGATCCGTGGCGACATCGTGCCCGATAGGGGGATGATGAGAGATGTGGATCGACTTCGTGGCTGGCCGGCGGTTCTCAACGAAGGCCCGGTAGGCCTGCGACCGCTGCGGCTGGCCGACGTACGTGTGTGGCGAGAGACGCGGTTGCGCAACGCCGAATGGCTGCGTCCCTGGGAGCCCAGTAATCCGGAGACTCCCCTGTTCAGAACGGGTCTCGGCCCGTACATCTCCATGGTCGGCACCCTGCGCCGCGAAGCCAGGCAGGGCCTCGCGCTGCCCTGGGTCGTCACGTACGGTGGCCGCTTCGCGGGACAGCTCACCATCGGGGCGATCGTCTGGGGCTCGGCCCGCTCCGCACAGGTGGGCTACTGGATCGACGGCGCGCTGGCCGGCCAGGGCATCACCCCGACCGCACTCGCGATGGCCGTCGACCACTGCTTCTTCACCACCGGCCTGCACCGGCTGGAGGCGAACATCCGCCCCGAGAATCAAGCCAGCCGCAGGGTGGTTGAGAAGCTCGGATTCCGGGAAGAAGGCATTCGGCGTCGTCAACTTCACATCGATGGAGCCTGGCGCGACCACATTTGCTACGCGTTGACCGTTGAGGACGCACCCGGCGGGCTGCTCGTACAGTGGCGTCGCGCGCGTGAGGCAGCTGCTCATGGTGGGTCTCCAGTAGAAGAGGTTTGACGATCTCGCGACACACCGCACCGAATGCTCGTCAATTAGTGACACGCGGTCTTACGGTGCGTGACGTGAGCACATCGAAGACGCCAGCAGCACACAGGCGTCTTTGTGCTGCCCGGAGGTCGCCGTGAGCATCCTCCTCTACCTGGCCATCGTCGTCATGTGGCTGTGTGTCCTGGTCCCGATGTGGTTGCGCAGGGACAAGACGAACCTCGCCGAGCTGGTCGAGCTCGAGGAGTACTACACCGGCGAACACCAGCTGCCGGACCTCTCGCAGCAGCCCGCCGATCCGGAGGAGCAGAGCGACGAGGACGCGCCGGAGTTCGAGCGGGTCGATCCACGGCAGTTCCGGGCCAGGCGTCGCGCGATCATCGTGGCCCGGCGCCGGCGGCTCCTCTTCTTCACCGCCCTGCTGGTGATCGCCTCGGTGGTCACCGCCGCGGTCAAGGTGATCCCCTGGTGGAGCGTGGCGCCCGCCGGGGTCATCATGCTGGCCTACATGACGTTCCTTCGGATCGCGGTGCAGGTCGACCGCGAACGGCGCGATCGCGTACTCCAGGCCCGCGCGGACCGCGCCCGACGACTGCGCGAGCAGCGACGGGTGGCGGAGCTGGCAGCCGAACAAGCCCAGGCCGAGATCATCGACCTCGCGGCCCGGCAGGGGGATGTGCTGTTCGATCAGTACGCGGAGCCGCCCCGGCGGGCGGTTGGGGACTGAGCGGGGCGTGAATGGATGGCGCGAGGACTGCCTGGAGTTTGCTAATCTGGTCGAGTCCACGGGGATGTAGCGCAGTCCGGTAGCGCACTTCGTTCGCATCGAAGGGGTCAGGGGTTCGAATCCCCTCATCTCCACCAGGGGCCGTTCCTGAAACGGCTGGACTGAAGTTGACGGGATCCCGTCTGATCATCGCGATCAGGCGGGATCTTGTCGTTTCAGGGGTTTCTGAATCGGGTTCGTCCTGGTTTGGGGGTCGCGGAGCAGGTGTCCGGGGAGGCCCGGGTGGTGTCAGGGCACTGGTGGAGGTCGGAGTTCGCGTCGCTGGGCATGGCGATGCCTGCTCCGGGCTGGGTGATGCGACACGGTGATCTGAAGTGCGGGTTATGGGGCAGGTGGTGGCCTGCTGCGGCCCGTGAGCGGTGAGCGAAACATGCCGGGATTTTTGACATGCGGGGGTAGCCCAGGTTGCCTGATGCTGGTTATGTTCCCACAAGGTACGTGTGAGAGGACAAGACAGGATCTCCGCGTACAAGATGCGATCAAATCGCGCCGCGCGTACGCGGTCACATCAGCCGACGACCGCGCTACCGGCTGTCCGAGCATCTGCAGGTCGGCCGGAAAAGGCTGAGCTCTGCCGGAAGAAGATGAAGACATATGCGCAAGATCGGCCCCATGCGCAGGCTCGCGCTCGGTGCCGTTTCAGGCGTCATCGCAGCTGGAGCCCTGACAGCGCCCGCACCTCCCGTCGCCGCCTCAATATCACCGTCGGCTACCGCGACCACGTTCGTGACCAGCGGCCCGAACAGCCCTCAGCTGGCGGATCCGCCACCGAAGTGTCACAGCGCGAAGTGCTACATGAAGTGGTGGCACAAGGAGAACGACAAGGGGAGATGGCACCGCTTTAAGGAACATCTCAAGCATAATCTCAAGCACATGTGGGAGCACCCCAACCGCTGGAAGTGGGAAAGGGAGCACGGCCAGAACATTGGCCCGCCACATGGATGAGTTCTGAGGCTTTGCCGACCTGAGGGCGCAGCTCGGCAGGGGTGCCCGCGGGCGGGTTCGGCATGAGATGAGGCTCTCGATAGGAGCACTCGGCCTTCAACGCCGCTCCTGCGCGGTCTTCAGATCCCCCACGCTGCCGAACAAGAAGGCTCACCAGCCGAGCTGGTCACCGAGCCGCAACCGCAGCCACAGCACCAGACGCTGGTCCGGGTCGGAGAGGTCGAACCCGAAGATCTCCTGGGCGCGGACAAGCCGGTACCGGACGGTGTTCGGGTGCACGGACAGCCGATTGGAGGCGGCCGCGATATCGCTGTTGGCGTCAAGGTAGGCGAGGATGGTGGGCGCATAGGTGGTGTCGTGCTCGAGATCGTGGGCGCGGACCGCCGGCCCGAGCCTGCGGGGCAGCGCCTCGTGCGCGGCCAGTATCCGGGCCAGCGCGAACAGCGTCGCACCGGCCCACACCTCGTCGATCGTGGCCACCTGGCATGGTTCCGGGTCACCCAGCTGGTCGGTGAGCGCGCGCAAGACGAGATCCGCGTCGGCGCGTGAGCTCGCGATCGAGTGCAACCCCTGGACAAGCGAGCCGAGTCCGGCCTGGACGGGCACCTGCAGCGCACCGTGGGCTCGCCGGGCGATGTCGGCCACGAGTTCGCGGTGCGCGTTCGGCGAAGGCCCGCTCGGCAGCAGCGCATAGACCGTTCCATCGATCAACGCGCAGCCGTGCCTGCCGTAGTGGGCCTCGCAGTGCAGGCTCACCAGGTCGGCGAGCCGGGTGGCCGCGTGTGCCACGAGGACGTCGTCGGCCTTGCTCGAGGCGACGGCGAACGCGGCCACCGCGACGGGCAGGTTCGGGTCCAGGCCGAGCTGTGGGGCCACCGTGGTGACACTGCTCGGGTCGGTGAGCAGCCGCCGCAGAAGGTCGGCGCGCCTGCGCCGGACGGCATCGACCGCGGTGCGGGCCGCAAGCAGGTGCAGCGAGACGATGTCCACCACATCGCAAAGGGTCTGTTCCGCAGCGGAGTCCAGGCGGTCCTCGGTATCGACGACCCAGATCGAACCCAGTTGCTCGCCTCCCGCGCGGACCGCGACACCGAGACGGGGAAGACCGCCGTGAACGGCCGGGAACCGGCAGGTGCGCACCGCTTGGGCGAGCGTGCGGTACTGCTCGTCGTATTCCGGGCCATCGGGCACATGGAGGCCGAGAATGCCCTGGCGGCGGCCCTCGTCGATGGCCTGGCCGGGCAAAGTCGAGTACGCGAGGATGCGCCGGTGCGGATCCTCGATCACGGTGGCACCTCCTACCATCCCCGCGATCGCGTTGGCCAAGGCGAACAGATCGCCGATGGCCGGGGCGCCTCCGGCCTGCGCGAAGCGCACCGGGGACGCGAGGGCCGAGGAGATCATGGCGTCCAGGTGGTGCCAGGCTACGGCCTCATCGGCGGCGAGCAGCACGATGCCGGACCGCTGCGCGGCTTCCACCAGCTCGGTGACCGGCTCGCCGAAACTCTTCACCACCAGGCAGGCGTACCCCGCCTCGGCCGCCGATTCAACGAGTTGCTGCGCCTCGTGAGTTCAAGGACGCCGACCGGCTGGAGCGGGACCTGCGGGCGGCGGGCGTCAGAGCGGACATCACGTACCTCGAGTCCGGCAAGCAGTGCGAGAAGAACAGAGGAAAGAGCGTCCTGGCTCCGGACGGGCTCGTCACCATGCGGGAGGGCGGGCTGGATATCAAGCCTCGGCTCATCGACGAGGACAAGACATTGGTGTTGGAGTTCTCCGGCGAACAGGACGATGAGAAGGAGCCCCCCGTAACCGGAAAGGTGTTCTGGAAGCTCGCCACGCTCCTGATCCCCGGCGATGTCGGCCCGTGCGTCGTCATCGACGACCCACAGTGGGACGATGACGGCAGCGACACATCAGGACGGCCGCCTGCGGGGAGCTAGCCCTCCGATAGGGCGACGCGCGCGCTACCGTCCAGTCCGGCACCACGACCCAGGGCGCGGGCTTGCCCAGAGGCGGCGACCGTGGCCCGCTCTGCGAGCGGACCGGGCCGCACGCGGGTACGAGGATCGTCCCCCGGCCGTGGTCGCCTCCGGGCGACGCGGGCGCCCCTCCTCCGCCACACGCATGAAGTTTTCCACCTCGGGGAACGCGGTGCGACCGAAGATCGCTAGGGGCTGGGTGAACATTCACCGTATGAGTCTTTCGGGAAGCGATCACCGTCGTGTTGGGAAGCGATCTTCCAAGGTCCCCAGTCCGGCCAGGTCACGCCTACCCGTGAACGCCCCACCCAGGGCCGTTCTTGAAACGGCTGGACCAGGAAGTTGCAGGTGAGAAGGGTCTTCGGAGTAATTCGGAGGCCCTTTTCTCATGTCTGGAAGTCGATGGGAGCCCCGCCGCCTTGGTGATCTTGCGGAACGCTCGCCGCACGTTGGCGCAGTCCAGTTGGGTTCCGACGCTGGTTCAAGAACACCAAGTTGTGATCTTGCCATGCCTCGCCGCCTTGAGCCCCTCGAGCTCTGGCACTCCTGGACACTTCCCTATAGTCGCCGGCCCGCCGAGGAGCAGGCCGACCTGCAGCGCCGTTCGCCGAGTCAGCGTCGGCGACGGAAGGCGTCGGCGGTGGACTTGTCGATGATCGCCAGCTGGGTGTGGATCTGGTTGGTGGTGGAGGGGTCGTGGTCGCCGAGGAGGGTGTGGGCGTGGCGCCACTGCTCGTGGGCGGCCGCGTGGTCTCCGGCGAGGTAATGGCAGGCGCCAAGGTGGGCGAGGGTGCTGGCCTCGGCGTATGGATCGCCGAATTCCCGGAACAGGTCCAGGGCTCGGCGGTAGCAGGGGACGGCCCCGGCCGGATCGCCCAGTTGGAGGCGGGTGTCGGCCAGGCACGACCAGGTATGGGCCTCGTGGGGACGGTTGCCGAGCTTCTGGTGCAGGATCAGGGCCTGCTCGCACAACTCAAGGGCCTGGGCGTGATTTCCCAGGCGGCCGTGGTGAAAGCCGAGGTCGGTGAGCGCGATGGCCCGGCCGACCTGGTCGCCCAGCTGGTCGAACAGGTCGTGGGCGCGGCGGGCGGCGTCGAGCGCGTCGGCCTCCCGGCCCTGGAGTGCGTACACGATGTCGCGGTGGTAGTGCGTCCACGCCTGACCTGCGGGGTCGTCATGTGCTCGTTCCAGGGCGGCGTCGAGGTTGCGGTGGGCATCGTCGAAGCGGCCAAGGTCGGCCAGCGCGAAGGCCAGGTTGCGGTACGCGCGAGACTCTTCCACCGGGTCGTCCAGCCGCCGGGCGGCGGCCACAGCGGCCTGCTGGGTCTCGGCCCGGTCGTGCCAGAAGCCCTGCCCATGCAGGAAAACGAACAACGCCCGCGCCAGGTAGCAGACCTGCCGGTCGAGGCCCAGATCGGCGGCGAGCTCCAGGGCGGCGAGCAGGGCAGGACGCTCGGCCGCGAACCAGGCCATCGTCGCGTCGCGTCCGGCGAGGTCGGTGACGCAGACGCCCGGGCCCGGCGCGGCGGAGGCGACGGTCTCGACGTCCCCCTCCATGTCGCCGCCAAGCAGCCGCTGGGCGGCGTACGCGGTATGGACGTAGTGGTCCACGATGCGGCGCCGAGCGGCGTCTCGGTCCGGGTCGCGGGCTTGGCAGAGTTCGGAGGCGTAGGCGCGTAGCAGGTCGTGGCAGGAGTAGCGGCCCGGGGCGTGTTCGGTGAGCAGGTTGGCGCGGGTCAGCTCGGCCAGCGGCGCCCGTACCTGGGGGACCGGGACGCCCGCCAGGCTGGCGGCGGCGGTGACCGTGCTGTCCGGGCCGGGATGTAGCCCGGCGACCAGCCGGAACAGCCGCGCCGCCGCCTCGTTGCCGAGCGACTCGTACGACCACGAGAAGATCGCCCGTACGTTGACGGCACGGTCCAGCGCGCCGAGGGCGTCCCGGAGCTCGGCGGCGAGCGTGCCGAGCGGATGCGTGGGATGGATCGCGGCGCGGGCGGCGACGATCGCCAGCGCCAGCGGTAGCCCGGCGCAGCGGTGGACGATCTCTTCGACGGCGGCGGGCTGGGCAGCCATCCTGTCCTGGCCGAGCCGGGCGGCCAGCAGCCGCTTTGCCTCGTCCGGCGGCAGCAGGCCGATGGGGAGCGGATGCGCACCGTACGTCATGACCAGCCTGGTGAGATGATCCCGGCTGGTGACCACCACCAGGCAGCCAGGCGCTCCGGGCAGCAGTGGGGCGACCTGGTCGGCGTCGCGGGCGTTGTCGAGTAGCACCAGCATGCGCCGTCCGGCCAGCAGGCTGCGGTAGAGCCCGGCTTGCGCGTCCAGGCCGTCCGGGACCCGGTGCGGCGGCACTTCCAGCGCGCCGAGGAACTCGCGAATGGCCGCCGCCGGTCGTACGGCCTCCCCCGAGGGGTCGTATCCGCGCAGGTTGACGTAGAGCTGGCCGTCCGGGAAGCGCCCGGCGACCCGGTGCGCCCAGTGCACCGCGAGTGTGGTCTTCCCGACGCCGGCCGTGCCGGAGATCACCGTGATCAGCGGCGACCGGGACCTCGTCTCGTCCGGCCGGATCTCGTCCGGCGGGACGAGCAGCGCGTCCAGCGCCACCAGCTCGGTCTCCCGCCCGGCAAACCCGTTGACGGTGGCGGGCAACTGCCTGGGCACCGCGCGCCCGGCCGCCGGGGCGCCGACGACGAGCAGATCGGCATGAACCTGCCGCAGCTCAGGGCTGGGATCGGCGCCGAGCTCCTCGGCGAGCCGGCGCCGGATCGTCTCGTACCGCTCCAGCGCCTCGGCAGGACGACCGGCCGACTCCAGCACCCGCAGCAGCCGCGCCCACAGCGATTCCCGCAGCGGATGCCGCTCGGCGGCCTTGGCCAGTTGGGCCGGGTCCGGCTGCGCTCCGTGTGCCAGGTCCAGGTCGACCCGGCGCTCCAGCGCGGTCAGGTACCGATCCTGCAGCGCCGGGGCCACGAAGTGCTCCAGCCAGTCCGATCGGATCCCGTCGAAGGGGGTGCCGCGCCACAGCGCCAGCGCCTCGGCCAGCCGGGACCGCTCGGCCGCCGGGTCCGGCGCCGCCGCGGCCCCATCGAGCAGGAGGCCGAAGAACAGGGCGTCGACCTGGTCCGGCTCGGCCGCCAGCAGGTAGCCGCCCGACCGAGACACGATCAGCTCGACGGTTCCCAGGGCGCGGCGTACGCGCTTGACGGTGGTACGGAGGTTGACCCGCGGGTCGCCGCGCGGATCGGTGCCCCACACCGCGGTCGCCAGCCTGTCCGTCGGGACGGTACGGCCCGCTGACATCGCCAGCACCGCCATCAACACGCGCTGCCGCCCCGGGGGCAGTTCGACCGGCCTCCCGGCCACGGAAACGCGCAGCGGCCCGAGCAACTCGACGGCCAGCACGCGCATCACCCCCTCTCGCCCGCCCGGGTCCTACGGTGAGTGCCACCGGACTGACACCACTTTGCCACCCGGGGTCCGCCAAACTGGCGATCATCTCGCGCGAGCGTGATCCACCGAGGGGCCCCGTCGGCATGTGATCTTCGTTATGAGGCATGTCGCTGGACGGGCTCGTCGGCCCCGCCGCTCGGGTCAGGCTCATGAGCCTGGGGGCCGGGCAGCCGCTTTCGCCGAAACCAGTTTGGATCGAGACCACAGGAGACCGAAGTGTCCATATCAGTGCTCGACATGTCAGTGTCCCTCGACGGGTACATCGCCGATACCGACGATTTCCTCGGCGGCGACGACGGCGAGCGGTTGCACAAGTGGGCGGACGTGAAGGGGGAGTCCGGCCAGCCGTCCGTGCCGGTCGGGCAATTCCAGGACGAATGGAAGGCTGCTGGTGCGGTCCTCGCGGGACGGCGGACTGCCGAGCTCATGGATCATTGGGGTGGGGATCACAACGGTCTCCCGATCTTCGTACCCAGCCACCGGCCGCCCGGCCCGGCCGCTCGCTGGGGCTATCCGTTGGTGACGTACGTGACCGACGGGATCGAAAGCGCGATGGCGCAGGCGAAGGCTGCCGCCGGGGACCGGGACGTGCAGGTGCGTGGCGCGTACACGGGGCAACGGGCGCTCGAGGCTGGGGTGCTGGACGAGGTGCAGATCCATCTGATCCCGGTGCTGCTCGGTCGTGGCCGGCGGCTGTTCGATGTCTTGCCGTCGGAGATCGAGTTGGAGATCGTCCGGGTGATCGATACGCCGGAGGCCACCCACATCCGCTACCGTGTCCGTCGCTGAGCCGATCGACTAGCGCCGACCAGCCGGGACGTGCTACCGCGGACCCTGCATGAGGTATTCGGCGGCCGGTATTCCAGCTATCCCTGAGCCGCCATTACCCATATTCGTCCCATCAGTCCCACCAGGGCGCAGTCCCGTAGATCTTGAAGGGTCGTTTGGTGTAGATCATCCCTGTAGGGGATCGCCTGAATCGTCAGATCTGCAACATCGCCCCGCAAAGCAACCTCGCCATAGCCAGGTACCGTCCTGTGTGTCACATGCGCGGGTATCGCACTGCAGCCGGATGCATCCTCCTCGCAGGAAAAGCCCGGTCGGCGAATCGTCTTGACGGGCATGGTCGGCATCATCCTTCCTGTTGCCCTCCCGGCGTGGGCGGCCTTGATGACCAGGCTCTTTCCCAACTCCTCCCAATGTGGCGAATACACCGGATGCGTTGGCTACCTTGTCCAGGCGTGGGAGGTCGAGCGTTGGGTTGCGATCGTGCTCGCCTGGCCGCTGCTGCATCTCCTACGAGTACGGCCCTCTTGGCCCGTGCAATCCTGGCCGCCTTATTCCTGACGGCGATCTGGCAGGTTGCTGAAGCGTTGCTGCCCGTATCGTTCGCCGAGGCCTTCGCCCTCATCATTTTCAGCGGGATGATCGCGTATCCGACCGCGGCCTGGTTGGCCATGCCGCGCATCCCCCGGAAACTGCTCATCTTGGCTGTTGCTTCGTGCCTGGCGCTCTACGCCTTGACCTTCCTGCTCACCGTCTGACTCCAAGATCTCCACCGCGACTTCACCACCGACCAATAGGTCCGGGAAACGATCAAACGCGATCCGGGAAGCGATCGAGGCAGTGCCCTCTCTGCCGCAGGCAGGAGCTACTCGTGAACACCCCACCCAGGTCGAAGGCCGCTTCCCGATAGTGGGAGGCGGCCTTCCGGGTTGCTGGGTGACTAACTGAGTGGCTACGGTTCTGATCGTTTCTTCAAGCTCAGCCCCGGAGCGTTCGAGCCGCTCGCATGATCTAGCGCACTGGGACCACTCCCATTACTCTCGGCCATCTGTGATCGCATGACTCCTCCGGCCGCCCCGAGGTAAGAGCCGGCCACAAGGACGGTGAGCGGTGTCTGATCTGGTGCGGCTGGACATGGGTGATCCCGGCGCGTCCGGACATGGTTCGGCCAGGCAGGGCGCGAGTGATCCCCTGGTGGACGACCCATCTGTCCCGTCTACTTGGCCCGGCCCCATAGGCCCCCGGGCTGATGGCTACACGGTCCCTGTCAGTAGGAGCGTGGGTACGTCAGCTGTATCGATGCGGCCATCATTCTTTCGTCGAAGCCTCGCGTGGATTGTCGCGCTGGCACTTGTGGGAGCGTTAGCCGTCGCTGTGTGGCCTTCCTCGGATCTGCTGGGGCATCACGACGACCCTGTCGGGGCGATGGCGGTAGGGGAACTGGAAGGCCGACCGGTCGCCGTAAGCGCTGGTAGTGGCTACGACGACACCACCTTACGGGTGTGGGACCTGACCACAGGCGATCCCATCGGCGAACCGATTGTCGCTCACCCGGTCGGTGTTGTAACGCTGGCGCTCGGGGAAGTGGCCGGCCGGCCGGTAGCTGTCACAGGCGGCTACGACGACGCTGTACGGATTTGGGATCTGACTACACGCGAACTCGTGGGCGAACCGATAAGGCTCAGTAACACCGACCGCGTCGATGCGGTGGCGGTCGGGGAGGTGAACGGCCGAGCCGTCGTCGTCGCTGCGGGAGGCTGGGGCGACGCCACCCACAAGTTACCTGTGCGGGTGTGGGACCTGGCGACGCATAAGCCTTTCGGCGAACCGATGGTCGGACACACCGACCTCGTCTTGACCGTGGCGCTTGGAGAGGTGAACGGCCGAGCAGTTGCCATCACCGGCAGCGTTGACGGTACGACACGCATATGGGATCTGGCCACCCGCAAGCAGATGGGCGATCCGATGGTCAGCGGTACCGGTGTCGGGGATGTCGCGCTCGGGCGGGTGGACGGCAGACAGGTGGCCATCTCCAGCGACGACGACAACATGCGAGTGTGGGACTTAACCACCCACCAACTCATCGGTGTACCGATACCGACAGGTCTCACCTATGGGGTCAGGACAGTGGTGGTTGGAGAGGTAAACGGCCGACCAGTCGTCCTCGCCGGTGGTGGTTACGACGAAGACGGCGGGGGTGCCGTGCAGGTTTGGGATCTCAGTACGCACGAACCGCTGGGCGGACGAATGAGATACACCAACTGGGTTGGGGACGTGGCGATCGGACATGTGGATGGAAGAGTGGTCGCCGTCACCGGAGACGGTGACGGCGACGTGCGAATGCGGGACCTGAGTGGCCACACACAATGAGCCAGTGTCGCCAGGGACGCGCCTCGGGTATCCGCGCATCGTGGATGCATTTATGGGTTAGCTATCCGGAAAGATCTGATCCATTGTCTCGGCACCCTCCAGCATTACGGGTCGGAGTTGCTTCCGGTATACGGTCTCGGTGACGCTGGTGTTGCGGTGGCCGACCAGGCGTGAGATGGCCTCGATAGGCATGCCGGAGTCAGAGAGCAGCGAGACGAAGCTGTGCCTCATCTCGCGAGGTGTCCATTCCTTCGGGTCGAGGCCGGCCTACTTGAGAACTGCCCGGAACGAGCGGCGGGCGTTGTGCGAGTCCAACTCGGTGCCGGCCTTGCAGGCGAACACGAGGTCGTTGTCCCGCCAGCGATCGCCTGCCGCCTTCTTGGCTATGGCCTGGCGTTCGCGGTGGAGCTTGAGGACGTCCACGCAACGCTTCGGCATGGCCAGGGTGCGGCGGGACTTCTTGGTCTTGGTGTCGCCGCCCTCTCGGACGGAGCGCCAGACCATGATGGACGGTGGTGCGCTGTCCACGTTGACATCGAACCAGGTGAGCGCGCGTAGTTCCTCGGTACGAGCGCCCAGGAGCAGCGACAGGACGACGTAGGCGTGCAGGGCCGTGCCTTCGGATGCCTTGAGCACGGCCTCGGCCTGGTCGAGCGTCAGGGACTTGGACGGGCGGCCGCCCTTGCCCTTGGGGATCTCGCAGAGGAACACGACGCTGCGCAGGCCCCAAGACGCGCCAAGAATCACCGAGCGATCGGCTGGAAGGCGTCCCCCCATTCGTTGAGCAGTACGAATCCGGGTCGTGTCACCGTGTCCAGGAGCCGGCCCAGCACGTCCGCCGCCGACGGCAGGTCCAGCGTGAGCAGACCGGCCAACGACGCCCGGCAGGCATCAAGATCGATATCATCGCTGTGATACTCACGCTCTCCTTCCGGGATCACTGATCGCATGGCCTCCAGCCCCACGGAGACATAGCCCAGGCAATCCCTCCAGTAGGGAACCCTCACAATCAACTGGATCACGTCTATCAGATCAGAGCCGATCAAACCCGCTTGGCCCTCGGAGTCGGCATACAGCACAGGCCGTTCCCCTGCCGCTTCCCCGCAGAGGAAGAACGTCCCGCCCGCGCCATCACCGGCGACCGCCTCAAGGGCGTCGCCCGACTCCAGCCTCACCACCTCCAGGTGCTCGGTGCGCGAGACATCGAAGTCGAACGGCCATACCAGCAACTCAGCGGCCGCTGGAGTACGGCGAATGAGGCTGAGAAGTGTGTTCGGATGAGCCACGGTGAGCACCGTACAGCTTTCTGTCGGGAAACGATCACTCCCAGCCCGGGAAGCGAGCAACCACCCACTGGTTCATCGGCAGGTCAAGGCCACTCGTGAACACCCCAGCAGGATGTTGCAGGTGACAAGGGGTTTCGGAGTTGATCCGGAGCCCCTTTTCGCTTGTCTGGGAGTCGATGGGAGCCAATCGGGGAGCCATCTCACTCGGACTCTCTACCCGTGTCGGCTGTCGCCGAAGATGGTGTTCATCGTTTGGGCACCTTCGGTGATCACCGGTCTGAGCTGGTGCCGGTAGACCGCTTCCGTGACGCTGGTGCCCGCGTGCCCGCGTGCCCGACGAGATCGGCGATGGTCTCGATGGGCACGCCCTGGTCACTCATGATGGAGGCGAACGAGTGCAGTTCGCGGGGACTCCAGGCGGTTCCGATCCCCGCCGCTGCCGAAGTGCTCGAGCCGCCGGCCTGGGCACGCTCGGCAGGCTTGACCTTGTTGCAAGGACAGGCACTTTACTGGTCGCCATGATGCAGATAGGCGAACTTGCCAAGCTGGCAGGCGTGACCACGCAGACCATACGCCATTACCACCGGATCGGGCTGCTTCCCGAGCCGCAGCGCACTTCCGGTGGCTATCGGAGCTATGGCATGAGCGCGTTGAGTTGCCTGCTCCAGATTCGCAAGCTCACCGCACTTGGCCTTGCTCTCAGCGAGGTCGCCGACGCCCTGGCGGACACGGGCGGGGTCGATATCCGGGAAATGCTGATCGAGTTGGATACCACGCTGGCCGCCGACGAGTCCGAAATCCAGCGCCGCCGTGTCGCGATTGCGCACCTCCTGGAACACGGGCACGATCCGACGCTGTCCCCAGACCTCGCCGCGGCCATCCGTGGTCTCGATCTGTCCCAGCACGACATCGATATCCTCCGAGCGGCGGAGGTGGCGTTGCCGGAGGATGTGGACTATCTCTCCGGCTTCGGGCAGGAATCGCCGTGGCGGGACTGGAGCTTCAAGCTGGCCGTGCTGGTGGACGCCGAAGCAAACGATCCCCGTATCGAAGAGATCGCGCGCGAGCTTTACGCGATGCTGCCGGGCTTGCTGCCCACGCATGTCCCCGCCGAGCCCTCGGCGGATCAGATGGCTACCGTCGCCTCCAGGGCACGGTTCGGGCAGATGATGTTGGCGGACGTGAGCCCTGGCCAGCGGCGAGTTCTGGAACTCCTTGTCGAGTACGGCCGTCGAGAGCCGGAGAAGTGGGGACACATGATCGTCGATCTTGAATAGCTAAGGCGAGGAATGGCCGCGTGTGGTCCCTATGGCATGCGCAGGCTATGACTGCAGGCGCCTGAACAGATCTCGGCGGACAAAAGAGGCACACAACGTGGCGAAACCGGGAAACGATCACTCGCTACCCGGGAAGCGATCTTTGGGATGTTTTTCGGCCGCAGGTCAGGCGCACTCGTGAACACCCCACCAGGATGTTGCAGGTGACAAGGGGTTTCGGAGTTGATCCGGAGCCCCTTTTCCCTTGCCTGGGAGTCGGTGGGAGCCATGGGTACGCCCTGGTCACTCATGAGCCCAGGACGGCGGTGGAGGGCGTCGTACGGGCCCTGAGGTTGGCAGCCGCCGCCCTCGCGGCTCCAGCGGCTGCCTGATGCCGTCAGTCGCTGCCGCGCCCCAGCGGCCCGAAGGCGACGTCCTTCTCCTGCCGCAGCACCTTCCCGTCGGTCCCGTACGCCGTCACCGTGACGGGCGGCGAGTCCAGGATCGTGGCTTCCTCATTCTTAGGGTCTTCGGGGTCGCGCACCAGCTTCCCGATGATCCGTACGATGAAGAACCCGTTGGCGATCTGCGCCGACGTACGCCGCCCGTCCGCCCAGTCGACCTCGACCCGCCGCACGGCGTCGCTGGCCCGCCCGGTGACGACCCGGTACACGTCGTCCTTCTGGATCTGCTGCTTGCCGACGGTGTACGAATGCGTGTGGCTGGTGTACGCGTCCACCTGAAGATCACCGGAGAACCCGGCTAGATCCCCGGGCGGCTTGAACCCCCAGTAGGTGAAGACCGCGCGCTCCGCCATGTCCTTCTGATCGGTCGGCGTGCAGAGCACGAAACCGGCGTCACTGCCCACCAGGGCAGTGGTTCCGCCCGTGTCTCGGGACTCCACCAGCACTCGGAAGTCGTCAGCCGCCCCGTGCTCGGCGATCCGCCGGTTCCCGTCCATGTTGTGGACGGGCCCGCCCTGGGGCATGCACGTGCGTACGAGCTGCAACTGCTCGGGGGTGTTGTCCGGCAGAGCCGCCACACGGGCCGCGGCGTCCGGTCCGGGGGTGTTCGAGGAGGGCAGGACCACCGCCGCGATTACCGTGGCGGCCACCGTGGCGGCCACCGCCGTGAGCCCGGCGACCGACCACGCCCGGCGCCGGCGCCGGGCGAGAGTCCGCGTGGCATAAGCCAGCGGGTCCACGGGGGTGGCTTCGCCGGCCATCAGGCGCAGCTCTTCGGCGATCCGCCGTTCGTCGATGGTCACTGCAGGCCCTCCAGGATGACGGTCTCGCCGACCAGCTTGCGCAGGCGGGCGACGGCTTGATGGGTTTGGCTGCGTACGGTGCCCACCGAGCAGCCCATGACCTTGGCGACCTCGGACTCCGAGAGGTCTTCGTAATAGCGCAGCACCAGCACCGCTCGTTTGCGCGCGGGCAGGACCCGTAACGCCTTGGCCAGCGTGATGCGGGTCTCCACCTCGGAGGTGTGGTCGGCCACGCCGTGATCGGGAAGCGCTTCGAGCACGCGTTCACGACCCCAGCGCGGGCTGCGCCATCGTCCGACCTGTTCGTGGTAAATGACCCGGCGCACGTACGCCTCCGGGTTGTCTCGGATACGCCGCCAGTGGGCGGCTGTCTTGGCCAGCGCCGTCTGCAGCAGGTCCTCGGCGGCGTGCTGGTCGTTGGTCAGGACGTAGGCGAGCCTGATCAAGCTGTCGGATCGGCTGGCGACGAACTCGGTGAAGTCGCGCTGATGGTCAGGGTGCAAGGGCTCTCCTCGTGTCTCGCACCATTAGATGTAGGAGGGCTGACGGATCTATGGTGCGAGTCAGCCGGCACCGCAGGGCGCCGCCGATGCCCTGGAGGCGGCGGTCAGTAAGTGCCCGTGTACAAAATGATCGTCAGGGCTGCGGGGGAGAGGCGGATCGCGCGAGCCGTCGTCCCATGAGAATGATCATCGCCCACGGGACCATGGCCTCGTGGCGTTCGGATAACCGTTCATGGTCACGTACGCACCGCCTGCGCTGGGAAATCCACGAGAGTGTTCTCTCCACCACCCACCTGCGAGGAAGGACCACGAAGCCGCTGACGTCGTCGCTGCGCTTGACGATTTCCAGGGTGAGCTGGACGATCGGGCACCGGATCCAGAAGAGGGAAGGTATGAGCTCTGAGTGGCAAACCGAGGGGTACGTCTTCCGCTCAGGCGGGGGGTGTTCCGTACTGGTTGCGTCCACGGGAGTGGTGTACGAGTTTGGCCTGGCCATAAGCGTGGCGTCGTGAAATGACGACGGCCATCGCGTGATCCTTCGAGTAGCAAGATCAAGATCGAAGGAGATCCGGCGATGCCGCAGACAACAGTGTGACGCCCGCGCAGTGGCTGGCACGGCAGATCGAGACCGACGACCCCGACATGTTGCGATCCATGGTGAAGACCATGGCCGAAGCGTTGATGTCGGCCGAGGCCGACAACC
>NZ_JAHKRM010000030.1 GCF_019396345.1 Nonomuraea guangzhouensis
CGTCATCAAGACCACCGCCCGCGATGCCTACGGCTTCCGCAACCCAGGAAACCAGCGACTACGCACCCGCTGCGCCACCACCCGAAAAGGCCGCGGACACCTCAACCCCGCTTAACTTCGAAGAGCCGTGTTGGCCTGCGTTGCGGTAGTGGGCGCGGCAGGCGCAGCGAATGCAGCAAATGCAGCGAGCGGGCGGCTGACGTTGATCGGCGACATCGGCGCTGTCACCTTCAACTACACCACCTGTCAACCTCCGGTACAATATCATTCGCAGCTGCGCGAAATCAATTCATTCCTCAATCAGCCGCCGCCCGACTGCCAGGCCATCCTGGTCAACCCTGCGGGTGCACGGAAGGTGCTGTGTGTCGGCCGTGGCAACGTGCCCTTCGAATTTCGTCAGGCGACGCAGATCATAATCCAGCCTGGCACTGCTCCGAATTGCGGATTCGAGCCGACAGGGCGCGATTGACGCAATTATCGTCATTCCGTACATCGAAAGAATCAACGATGTTCCGCTGGCGGCGACGATACTGGCCGCGCCCCTGATTCTGCTGGGCGGCGCCTCGGCAGCCACCATGTCCCAGTCGGCCAGCTGGACCTGCGATGGTCGGGTTTGCCTGAGATATGTCAAGGACGCCACCACCGCCACGTTCGGTAATAGCGGTTGCAGCGTCGACAGCTGTATCGAGGTGTTCGGCGCCGCCGGCGGATACTCCGCGGTCGGCCGTGCCGATGCGGACTTCTACGGTCACGTGGATCTGTGGGAACCCGGTATGCCCAAGCCTGGCACCGGAGATCACTTCAGGCCCACGACGAGCGGCAGCGGCAGGGGAGTGGGCGCAGCGTGCGCGCAGGGATGGGCATCCCTGGGCCGAGGCCGCTATGAGTCGAAAGGCCTCCCCTGCGTAAACGTTCGCTGAACATGACAGTGGTGGTCGCCAGGCCGGCACTTACGCTTGGCGGCCACCACTGCAAACGTGTCCACGGCATCTGACCTCGCCTTCCATCCTCAGCACTCGTGTTCGTACGCCTCCTGTACCTGCTGCTGGTTGTTCGGCTGGTTGACGCTCCTTACGCGGGGCGACGCCTCCAAGGAGGTGGAGATCTTGGTGCTGCGTCATGAGGTCGCCGTCCTGCGTCGTCAGGTCGCCCGGCCGCGACCGGACTGGGCCGATCGGGCGCTGCTGGCCGCACTGGCACGGTTTCTGCCCGCGCGGCGCCCCTGGGCTTCTGAACGAGCCGTTACCCGGCCCTTCGTTACCCGCTGCCACCACGAAGAGCGTGCCCGACCTGCGGGTCAGCTCGTTGACCGCCAGGTCCAGGGGCCCTTTGCCGTCGGTGTGCAGAATGGAGCCCAGGGACATGTTGACCACGTCAGCGCCCCGTTCGGCCGCCCACTCCATCCCAGCGACAATCCAGGAAAACTCGCCTGAACCGGTGTCGTTCAGCACCTTGCCGTTGAGCAGGGTCGCGTCGGGCGCCACGCCGACGTACTTGCCGCGCGCCGCCGAACCGTTGCCGGTGACGATGTCGGCCACGTGCGTGCCGTGACCGTACCGATCGTCGGTGCCCGAGTCGTCCTCCGCCTCGGCCACCGCACTTCGTTCGGCCGCGCCACCCGCCGCCGTGCCGGCCGACACGACGACCATGAACGCGGGTAACGCCATTCTCGCCTGTTTCATCTACACTCCCTTTCCGGTGTGGACAGATGACGACTTGCATCGGTCAGCCTCACGGCATACGCCTGCGGCCCGGCTCCACGCGCTTGCCGATCACGGCTGGAGGCACACCTGTGCCGAGCAAGAGGGACGTTCCGGCGGGTGCCGTCTTCGTAGGTAGCTTCAGGCTGCATACCGCTGCATCCGGTCGTGGCAGCCCTCCCTCACGCGCGGAGGGTCCAAGACTCGTGGGAGAGGGGATCAGTCCCCGTGGCGTTGTTCAGCCGAGGATGGGTGACCATTCCGAGTATGTTCTGGTCAGGCCGGTGTCATCGGGCAGGCTGTGGCCGACGCACCAGACCCGGTCGATGATCGCGATCGCCTTGTGCGTGAAACCCTCTGGTGAGGCGCCGTCCACGAGTTCCCATGTGTCACCGTTCAGTGTCGCGAACGCCTCCCCGCCGGGGCTGTGCCCGGCGATCCACACCTTGCCCTTGCGGCTGATCGCGACGTCGTTGAGGTAGCTGTCGGCGGACTGGTAGGAAGCGGGCACGGGGATGGTCCGCCACGCGGTGCCGTCGTAGCGCAGCACCGCCGGCCGTCGGGTGATGTCGCCATCGGCGCCGCGCCTGCGGCTCTCGCCGGTGGCCACCACCTCGCCGCGCGGGCCAACGGCGACATCGGCCAGTGCCAGCCCGACCTCGCCGTCGTTGGGCACCGGGACCCGGTTCCAGGATGTGCCGTTCCAGCGCAGCACGTACGGCTCCACCCCATGCCCGACGACCGCGCTGGGCGCATACCCGACCGCCCACGCCTCATCGGCCGACCGTACCGCCACGCTGGACAGCACCGCATCGCCGACCGGCGGCTCGGGAACCGGCACCACGCTCCAGGCCCGTCCGTCCCAATGCATCGCCAGTGGCCTGGTCTGGCCCGCACGACCGGTCTCGCCCACCGCCCACACATCGTCGGGGCCGGCAGCGGCCACCGCGTTCAGCCGGCTCGGCGGGCCCTCGCCCGCGCTCGGACCCGGCACGAGCTGCCAGGAGCCGTCGCGCCAGCGCATGATCAGCCCGCTCTCGTCGCCGCCCATCGTGGCGGCACGCCCCACCGCCCAGGCGTCGCCGGGCGCGATCGCCACCACCGCCGCCAGTTCCCCTTGGCTGCGTCCGGCAGGTATCGGAGTGGCGACGTGCTGCCACGAATGCCCTTCCCAGCGTAAGGCGAGCGGGCGGACGGGACCGCCGGGCTCGATCTCGTACTTGCCCACTGCCCAGAAATCCGATTCCGAACTACCGGACACATCCGACAGCTCGTTGCTGCCTTTGCCCGGATTAGGCGTGGGCAGCACCGCCCACCCCGGCGACGCGGCCGCCGCCGGACCGGCCGTGACCAGACCGACAGCGCCCAAGGCTACGGCCAGCGCCATCGCGATAAAGGAACGCCTGTTTTGACGCACGTTCGACCCTCACTTCATCTCGCGGATCCAACGGAAAGTGAAATGGCAGGTTGTTCGCGTAATGATTCTCGGCCCACCGACACAGTTTCGCCAGGGCGGCGATCGGACATTTCCCGGAATTTTGATTCTGAAGGGCGCGAGGTGCGGCCAACCGCGGTAAGCGAGTAACTACGCCTGACACGTACACAGGCTGTCGGGTGACCTCGCGGGGAGTGAACTACGATTCGTGCGCCGCTTGGGGCTAAACGGGACAGCCCTTGAGCTTTTCGGGAGTCCAATCGTGTGCGAGCTCCGGGCGGCCGGGGCCTACCCCGTGAAGGACGTGCTAATAGGCGAAGGGCTCGGATTCGCCAAGGAAGAGGCGCCGGCTCGCATCGCATTCCAGCAAACCGGCGATCCGCATCCGAACCGCAGCCTTTCGGCGGCCATGGGAGGGAGTTGCGCCCCGACGGGCGGCCGTCGGGGCACAACCACGTCGCTGCCCCAGGGTATCGACGATTCCGACTAGCGGATTGGCGGATTGACTAGCCGAAACACTCGCCTGCGCTTAACAGTGTTCCAACAGAAGCAGCGGCTATAGTCCATCCGCCAGCCGGAGCGGTCCCCGTGCCGATAATCGTCCCTCCTATCGCACCGCCGCATTTTATTGTTGGCCACCAGTACTCATTCCAAGTCTTGGGGCGGTTAATCATTTTGGATAGATAGACGGCAGCCTGGCCACCGGTGTGGGTCTTAATCCCGCCTGGGTTGTAGATGGTGTGGTTTACATAGTCTGCCTCGTACTCGAGAGCCCAGGGGCCCCCCTCGCCGAAAGGCTTGGAGTGGGCGCTTTTCCCGGTGGTGTACCCATCCACGGTGGTGACCGTTGTCTTCCTATTACCATTGTCGGAGTAGGCAGTGACGGTTTTTGTAGGCGCGCCGCCCACATGCCCCTTCGGGCCGCCCGCGCCGTTCCAGTCGTGTTGCTCCGCACGGCTCTTCGCGGCCATGAGTTTCGGCAGCATCTGGCAGTATTTACGGTCTGCCACGCAGTGGCCCCCGAAGTCCTTCATGTGCGCGATCGGCGTCGGTCGCGTGACCCTGCTGGCCGCCTTCCTCAGCTCATTTATCCACTTCTTCGGCGTCAGCTTTATCCAGTTCCTCTTCAGCTTCTTTACTGTTTTTGGCTTGTTCGGCTTCTTGGCCGGCTTCTTGATATTTTTCTTGGGCGGCTTCGGCTTTGATTTGTGGGAGACGGGGCCGTCGCCCTCCAGGTACCTCAGCCCGTCGGGGTCGCTCATGGTGGCGGGGTTGTTGTTGCTGTAGGCGTAGGCGTTCATCTGCTGCGGGTCGAGCGGGTCGATGATCGGGTCGACGGAGAGGAACTTGCCGATGGCCGGGTCGTATTCGCGGGCGCCGAGCCGGGTCAATCCGGTATCGGGGTTGAGGGTGCCGCCGACGAAGCCTTGGTCACCGGCGGGCCAGTCGGCGGGGGCGCCGCGTGGGTTGCCGAACAGGTCCAGCCGTCGCGAGGTGATGGCAAGGGTCTTGGCGTCGACGGCGGTCTGGGAGGTGCCGTGATGGTCGGCGATGGTCCAGGTGAAGCCGTCACCGGTGCGGGTTCCCATGCCCGCGTAGTAGCGGGTCCCGGTGGACGAGCCGGTGGCGGTGTTGAGCCGGATCTCGCCGTCGCCGACGAACAAGGTCACCGCACCCGGATCGCGGCGGATGAGCTGCTCACCGTCAGCGTCGTAGAGGTAGGAGGTGGTCTTGCCTGCTGCGGTGATCGAGGCGAGCAGGCCCTCGTCGTCCCAGGTCAGCGTCTGCGGGCCGGAAGGGCTGGGGCGGGTGGTGGTGTTGCCGACGGCGTCGTAGCCGTACGCCGTGGCGGCCGAGTTGGTGGTGGTGCCGGTGACCGCGTGCGGCCGGGCGACGCCGTCGCCGGGGTTGGGGTAGGAGTAGGTGGTCGTGACGTCGGCGGCACCGGACAGACCCTTGACGGTCTTGGCGCGGCGGTTGCCGATCACGTCGTAGGCGTATTGGTGCCAGTAAGGTGCCGGACCGCCGATGACCGACGACGTCGGGGTGGTGGCGCAGGTGTCGGTGCTCTGGGTCCAGGCTGCGGTGATGCGGCGCAGGTGGTCGACGGTGAAGCACTGGGTGTCCTTGGCCGCGCCGGCGGTGCGGTCGGTGATGCGTTTGACGTTGCCGGCCAGGTCGTAGTCGTAGGTCAAGTCGTTCACCATGACTCCACCGGCCTGTTCGCGCTCGGTGAGCGCCTCGGTGAGCCGTCGGGTGCCGGCTTCGTAGTTGGTCGTGCGCCAGAGCCGCTTGTCGTTCGCCTCGAACTGCACCTGGGCGGTCTCCCCCAGGGCGGTGTAGGTCGTTTGGGAGATGTAGTACTTGTCCTGTCCGTCCTTCAACGTGGTCGGCTGACCGAGATCGTCGTAGGCGTACTTGAGCGTCTCCTCCGCGAGGTCGCCCAGTTTGGGCAGGGTCTTGGTCGCCAGGCTGCCGTCGGGGGCGTACGTCATGCTGGTGGTGTAGGTCCCGGCGAGCTGGTTCTCCACCGCGGGGATGGTCACCGACGTGCCCTTCGGCCGACCGGCCTCGTCGTAGCCGGTCACCTCCCCTGTGTAGGCGTTGTCGCCGACATAGCGGGTGGAGGAGATCAGGGCGCCCTTCTCCGGCGTGTCGTAGACGTTCTTGGTCAGCAGCCGCCCTGTCTCCGAGGTCAGACGGGTCTCCTTCGCCCGGCCGAGCTCGTCGTAGACGGCCACCACGGTCTTGCCGCGTGCGTCGGTGGTGGTCAGCAGCTGGCCGGCGTCGTCGTAGGTCATGGTCGAGACGCCCTTGTCCGGGTCCTCGGCCTTGACCCTGCGGCCCAGCACGTCGTAGTGGTAACGCCACACGTTGCCCGCCGCATCGGTGACCTTGGCCAGCTCACCGGCCTTGGTGTAGCCATAGCGGGTCACATCGGACGGGCTGGTCAGGGTGCGACCTTGGTACTGCGCCAGCGCGGTCACCCGGTCGCGGGCGTCGACCCATGTGGTGGTCACGGTCCCGCCCTCGGGTGGGATGACGCTGACCCAGTCGGGGCCGTAGGAGGTGCTGGTGCGCCAGTGCTCGGCCAGCGTGCCTTCCGCGTCGGGCTTGAAGAGGATCTCCTCTTTCTTACGCTCCATGCCGTCGTAGGTGGTCACGGTCGAGGCCGGCACCTTGCCCGCGTCCGGCTGGTACAGCGTCGTGCCGGGGTCGTTGTCGGCGTGGTAGGCGGGCCGGTTCACGCTGACCAGGCCCCGCGTGTCGTACAGGGTGTCGGTGAGGATGCGGCCTCCGGACGGGCTGGGCGCCTGCGTCTGGCGGGGACGCAGGAAGCCGTCGTACAGCTCGTAGGTGGCGACGTGGTTGCCGTTGGCACGCAGCGTACTGGTACGGATCCAGTTCGGGCCGCCGCTGCCGCGCTGGCCGTACTGGTAACGGATGTGCGGGGAGTCGCCGTTCTCCGCGCTGCGGCCCGGCTTGTACACCTTGACCAGGCGGCCGAGGGCGTCGTACGTCAGCGAGGCGATGCGGTTGTTGGCGTCGGTCTCCTTGACGGGGCTGCCCCAGGCCGGATCGAAGGTGGTGGTGACCGCGTGGCCGAGTGGGTTGGTCACCTTCTTGTCGGTGGTCAGCCCGTTCGTCTCGGTGTAGGCGGTGGTCGTCTTCCGTTTGAGCTCGTCACTCGTCTGCTTCACCCGGCCGTAGTCGTCGTATTCCGCGGTGTCGCCGAGCAGGTAGGTGGGGGTGGTGCCGGTGTACGTCTTCGCGTTCTCTGTCGCGGTCACGTCTCCGCGGGTCGGCGCTTTGCCGAACTCCTGGCCGTCGTAGGACAGCCGGGTGTCGGTGATGGCGTCGTCGGGGTAGGACGGGGTCTGGCCGCAGGCCACGCCGACGGTCGTGGTCTTGCTCGGGAACTCCGTCAGCGTCTTGTCGGTGTTGTGCACGTACGTGGTGGTCGTGCACTGGTCATCGCCGGTCGAGGAGACGTCGCCGAGGTCGTTGATCTGGGTCTCGTTGCCGTACTGGTCGTAGGTCGTCTCCTCCCGGGTGACGAGGTAGGTGCCGTCGGCACGCCGCTCCCGGCTCTCGGTCCACTTCACCTCCACCTGATACGCCTTGAGGCTGCCCTGGGTGGCGGTCAGCCGGGTCCACGGCTCGTTCAGCTCGGTGCTGAGAGGGGTGGCGCCGTCGTAGCTGATCTCTTCGCGGAGGAGGCCCGCCAGCGGCTCGGCGTCGATGGTCATGGCGCCGGTGGAGTCGGTGACATCCACCGTCTTCGCGCCGCCGGCGCTGTTGAGCCGGTCGCCGTTCAAGCCGCGGAAGTACAGGTACTCGGTCTTGGACTCGGGCTTGTTCTCGTCGTTGGCCGGATCGCCCTCGCGGACCACGACCCTCTCGTATCCCCGCCACTCCGACCAGGTCCGCTTCTTCTCCTCGATCAGCGGGTCGTCGTTGTAGGCCCAGGCGCCGCCCTTGGGGTCGTACTCATAGTTGGTCACCATGTCCTTGGCGTCCGACGCCTGGTCGTCCTGGACCACCTTGGTGACCACGTACTTGTGGAACCAGTCGTTGACCGGCTCGGTCGCCGGCGGCATGGCCCACTTCACCGGGAAACATCGCTTGGTGTTGGTCTCCGGGGTCGGCGGGGCGCCCGGGGTGCAGTCCGGCGGCGCGTAGGTGACGTTGGTCACCCCGCCCGAATCGGAGGTGATCTTGGTGATGCGGAGCTTGTTCAGCGCTGGCAGGCCGTCCGCCGCGGTGTTGACCCGGTTGGGCAGCATCGTGCCGTCGAACGTCATCGCGTCCAGCTTGATCGCGGGGTCAGCGGCCAGGCCGGTGTGGGTGACGCCGTTCAGCCACAACGCCCTGTCCGCGGAGGTGGCGGCAGGCGGGTAGGCGTAGGCGAGTTCCCACTGGTCGACGCCGCGGTAGTTCCCGTTCCCCGTCGAGACCTGGGTGGTGATCTTCGCCAGCCGCTTGGTGGACCAGAACGTCGGTGAATTCTTGTCCCCGCACGTCGCGGCCGTGCACTCGCCGTCCCACGGAACGTCCGGCCAGGCGTCGGACGTGTGGATGTCGCACTTCTGGTCGGGCACGCAGCGGTCGGCCGGTTCGAACACCACCCGCGCCGGCGCCGGGCCGGAATACTCCTGACCGTCGCGGGTGCCGTACTCGATGCGCGCCAGCGTGCCGCCGCGCACGTAGGTGCCGGTGGTCTGCCCCATGTTCTGGGCGTACTTGTTGGTCTCCTGGGTGTAGAAGTAGCTCATCGAGTTGCCGTGCGCGTCCACGACGTGGTCGAGGTTCCACCGGTAGGCCTGCTGGCAGGCCGAGGCGGCGAAGGTGGGCTTGTAGCACGGCTCGTCGGGGGCGCTCCCGTTGTTGTCGTTGCCGAACACCGGGGCCGTCCAGGTCGACTGCGTGGTGGGCTTTCCCGACGTCCAGTCCGGCAATCGGTTCAGGCCGAAGAAGTACTGAGTGCCGTCCGCCGTGGTGACCTTCCAGTACTCGCCGTTGTCGTCGCCGTTGATGTCCTTGACGTCCTTGTCGCCGGGCTTGAGATCCGCGCTGCCGCGCACCACATGCTCCACCCGGGTTCCGTCATCGTCCTTGGCCCGCCACACCCCGTCCTGCGCCACCATCTGGCCCGAGTGCTCGCCGAAGGACAGGGTGGCGTTGTCGGTTTCCCAGCACATGTCGCCGGTCTTGGTCGTGCCGTTGTTTCCGCCCAGGTCCTCCATGCAGGGCTTGTAGGCGCGTTCGATGAACCCGGGCACCAGGTTCCAGCCCTCCCCCACCCAGGACGGCTGATTGTTCGTCGACACCGTGCGCCCGTCGACCGAGGCCGACGTGTAGGACAGCGTCAGGTCGGGGTCGAGTTCCCCGGGCACCGGCGGCGTGCGCAGCGGGTATGACCAGACGAATCCACCGTTCTGGGTGGAGACCTGCCACATGCTGGAGGGCGCCAGCGAGGTGGCCTTGTAGTCGCCGTTGGGCCCGTTGGGCGCCGCGGCCAGCGCGAGCGTGCTGCCGCTGTCGCCGACCGACACCTGCGCCGACACCGTGCCCGCCTTGAGATCGTTGCGTACGGCGGTGACCGGGGTCGCATCGCCGGAGGCGGGGGCAAGCCTGAGGCGCGATGCCCAGTCACCGCCGTACGCGTCTTTGAAGGCCGAGTAGTCCACGGTGATCGTCACCGGGCCGCGTTCGGCCTTGCCGTCGGCACGGCGTACCGACAGCAGCAGCCCCTGGATCCCGGCCCGCGTCGCCGCGGCCCGGTCGAGCACCTCGACCTTGACCCGCTCCGGCCCTGGCTGCCCGGACGCCGACACCCGTACGGGCAGCGACCCGGCCCGGGTGTCGGCCGCCGCCGCGGAACGGCCGGTTCCAGGTGACAGCGTGACCTCGGCCGCACCCGCCTCCGGCCAGTCCGTCTTCGCGGCCGTCCGGCGGGCGGGCGCCGCCTCCGGGTCCGGCTTGGCGGCCGGAGGCACGAAGTTCTTGCCGGGAACCGGCTCGACCTCCTCCGGTCTGGTCGGCCTGATCGGCCCCTCCAGGGCCATCACGTCCACGATCTGGGCCGGTGTCGCCCCGGCCGGCGTGCCGGCCATCAGCCCGATGAATAAGCAGCTCAGGGTCGTGATCGACCACAGCCGCCAGCGGTTACGGCGCATGAGTGTTCAGGTCCCTTCCGGGGTCACAGGCCGGTGATGACGAAGCCGAGGGAGCGGTCGAGCTCCTGGCCTTCACAGTTGCGATCGCGCGAGTCGAACAGATCGCCCCAGCTGGCCCGGCAGCGGAACAGCTCGGCGCTGATGGCGCCGGGCGCCCCGGGAACCGCTTGTGGCGGGCTGGTCCACAGGTAGCCGAGGTTGCGCACCACGGTCTCGCCCTCGCAGCCGGTATCGGTGGAGGTGAAGACGTCGGTGCCGTTGCGGCACATCAGGAGCGCGGTGGTGCCCGGCAGCTGGGTCATCGACAGGGTGCCCAGGATGAACTCGGCGCGGTAGTTCGCCTCGATCATGCCGGTGGCGCTGGCGTGGTCGTACGGGTGGCCGGTCGCCAGGTGTCTGATCAGGTTGTTGTAGGCCCGGGTGTAGCCGAGCGGGTAGTCCTCAGTGATCTGGCCCTCACACTTGGGATCCACCGAGACGAAGTGGCCCACGTTGGGGATCAGGCACCGGTAGACGCGCAGGGTGGGCACGCCCGCCGGCGGCGTGGTGTAGAGCTTGCCGATGCTGCCCAGGTTGGCGTGGCCATCACAGCCGAGACCCAGGAAGTAGTCCTTCTCCCCGTTGCGGCAGGAATACACCGTCTGTGTGTTCGGCGCGTCCGTCGGGGCCGGCATACCGAGGGAGAACTCGAAATGCGAGCCCGGCGGCACCAGCCCGGTCGTCACCACGTGATGACCGGCCAGGTTGTAGAACCGGCCCAGTTGTCCCCCATAGCGGTTGGTCCGCCGGGTGGTGGCCCCCTCGTTCTTGTCGTCCCGAATCTGCTGCTGGGTGCGCACCCCGGTCCACACGTGCACGTCGTCGATCGCCCCGGCGAACGGCGTCGCCGCGGCCCCGGCCTGCTTACCGCGGCCGATCTGGAACGCCCCGGTGGCGTTCACCGTGGTCGTGGCCTCCCTCTCCCCCTTCCGTACGGTGTTGACATACAGCCGGATCTGCCTGGCCGCCGCGTCGTAGACTCCGGCCAGATGCGTCCACTCCCCGGCCTCCAGGTCCGCGTCCGAGTCAACGCTGAGGGTGGTCAGCGGGCCGTCCGACTCCGACTGAGGCAGCGCGAACGACCACGTACGCGTGTCCCCTCGGTAACGCAGCTGGAAGCCACTGCCCTGCCCGGCGTCTTGGCTGAGGATCGTGCGCGTTTGGCCGTCGACCGCATCAGGCCTGACCCACGCGGTGACGGTGAATCCGGCGTCCGTGCGCACCACGGGAGCGGCGGTCGAGACAGCCGAGGTGGTGGTTCCGTTGAACCGTACCGCTCCAGTCCCCACCCTGCCGGTGGTCCAGGTGGCGCTGCCGCCCAGCGTGCCCAGACGGTAGTTGCCCGACATCTCCTGTGCCGTCGTGCCGGTGCCTTCGTCCAGCGGCAGGAACAGTTCCTCGACCGCCGGGGCACTGGCCAGGTCATGGACCTCACCAGCGACCAACAGCCGGTCATAGATCCGTACCTCATCCAGCGAACCCGGCCAGTACTCACCCGGCCCGGTCGCCGTCTGGGCCCGGCCCAGTTGCACCGGCCCGGTCGCCTTCCACGGCGTGGTGTGACCGGCACTCGTACCGGCCACCCCGTCGACGAAGATCTTGACCTGCTTGGCGACCGCGTCGTACATGCCCACCAGATGCGTCCAACGACCCGCGACGGCCGGCGCCGCCGATTCGGCGATGTGCCGCTCCGCGCCTGCGCTGTTGTCGGCCGGCATCGTGAAATTCCACTTCTTGGTGGCGGGGTTGTACTGCAGGACGAACCCGCTGATCTGGCCACCGTTCTGGCTGACCGCGGTGCGGAAGGCCGTGTCGAGACGATCCGGCTTCACCCAGGCCGAGACGGAGAACGACGTGTCCGTCTCCACGGTGGCCCCACCACCGGTTCCGGCGTACCCGGTCACGCCGTCCAGCCACAGAGCGTCCCCGTGCCGGCCGGCCCGCCAGCGCGCTGACGCCTCAAGGGGGGCGTCGTGGCCGTTCGGCGAGTCGTCGACCGCCTTGGTCTCGGTGTAGCCCTCCAGCTTCCAGTGGCCCTTCGGAGGCGTGCCGACCCCGACCCAGAAGCGGTAGCGATACTCCGCCCCCGCGTTCCCCGCCCGGTCGACGCTGCGGACATACAGATCCCTCGGGCCGTCCTGAGGCGGCGTGATCAGTACGTTCGCTGTGCCGGACGCCGCGGCCGCGTAGATGGTGCCTTCGAAACCCAGCAGGTAGTACTCGAACCCCGCCACGTCCGCCACGCCGTTGGCATCGAAGGTGAAGCCTCCGGTGAAACCGATCGCACCTCCCGCGGGACAGGTGTCATAGTCAGGCAGCGGACACTCCAGATAGGTCGGCGAACTGACCTTCGGCGCCTTGTCCGGCCCCTTCCTGTCGATCGTGAAATCACACCAGGGCCCCCACGGGCCGGTATCCACACCATCCGTGCCCCGCGCCCGATACGCCAGCTTGGTGCCATCGGCGGCGTGCGCGGACGGCACCTCAGCGGTGAACGCGGAACCCGAGGCCTTGGGCTCGGTGATCACCCCGCCAAGCCGCGCCCCACCACGGGCATACCACTCGAACTCCGCGCGCACCTGGCCGCCCTCGGTGCTATCGGGGTCGGAAACCTTCACCGACAGCCGCGGCCCCCGCAACCCGTGTCCAGGGTCATTGTCGACATACGGATTGACCTGCGGCTCGTTCGGCGCCAGGGCGCATGTCTGGTTCTCCACCATCTGCGCGCTCGGCTCGCCAGGGGGCGTGTTGTAGGTGACGGTCAGGGTCGGCTCGACCGGGGTCGTCTCCCCAGCGGTTCGCTGCCACCTGAACTTCTTCCAGCCGTACTTGTCCGTCTCCTTCCCGGCCTTCAGCATGATCGCCGTAGCGCCGTTATGCGATCCCAGGCCTTTCTTGACCGCCGCCATGGCGTCGAAGCCCACCCAGGCGCCCGCGCAGGAGGCGCTGTAGCCCCAGGCGATGTTCTGCGTTCCCAGCAGAACCTGGGTTCCCCCCACTTCGCGGTACGGCTGGTTGTCCCAATTGGTGCCCGCGCTGACCGGATCGGTTCCGTACGCCGCCACGTCCGTCTTCGTGCACGACGGGGAGTAGTGCTCGAAGACGTTGAACTCCGCCTCGCGGATACCCTTACCGATCAGGAACGCCGCATCGAACTGGAAGTACGACCGCGCGATGCCGATGTTGTTGCAAAAGTCCCAGCCGCAGAAGCCGACTTTCGCCACCTTCTCCCCGTCACCGCCCCAGTACTCCTGATCATGGAAACTCGGGCCGGACAGCACCATCGCCATCCCCGTCCGCCCTGCCTCGAAGTCGGGATCGATGTACACCGGGAACCGCGTCGCCGGATCGGCCAGCAGCTTGCGGTCCGGCCGCAGCACCAGCTCATCCTTGGCCAGCTCCAGACTGCCCACCGCCCGCCTGGCGTCCGTCGGCCGCGAGTCCCACGCCATTGGCGCCCCGGAGCCGAAGACGAGCTTGCCCTTCTCGTCGTAAACGCCGACATCGCCGTCACCGTCCGCACGCGCCTTCACCCCTTCGGTCCTCACACCGAAGGCCAGCTCGGTCAGCTTCGGGTTCGCCGCCGCCGCCCGGTCCTTGACCACCAGCACCTCGCTGAAGCCCTGGGCTGACGCCGTCATCCGCATATCCACCCCGGGCAGGACCTCGGAGTAGGTCGCGGTGTCCCCGTTCAGCACCGGCTTGGGCAGCGGCGCCGGCCAGCGCAGCTCGATCTGCTCGCCGTCCTGGCCGAACCGCACCAACGGCTGCCCCCCGCCTCCGGAGAAGACGACCGGAACCGTGGTCGCACCCGGCTCCACGCCACCGTCGGCTCGCTGCCGCAGCGTCGTGTCCACGGACACCCAGCCTGAGCCGCGCCGCACGCGTACCGGGGTGACCCGCAACTCAGCCGTGAACGACCCGTCCGGGTTGGCATAGACGTCGCGCACCTCGGATTGCTCCGACGTTACCGCGACCCGCTCCCCTGTCTTCTTCGCCTCGCCGACCGCCCAGGAGGGCGAGCCCGCCGGATCCGCTACGGTCCCCGAAGAGACGCTTGCCTGCGTCGGCACCGGTAACAGACCAGCCAGCAGAGTTGTCAGTCCCATGACGAGAGCGCCCAGACGCCAACGCACTGTGCCTCCAACGAGTGATCGAGCAGACAGCGTGCGCTGGCCCGCTTGCCAACATGGGTTGATCGGCCGTTTCGGGTGATATCGGCCAGGCTCAGTGTCGGCGGCCGACCCTCCCTTGGACCAGGGCCTTAGGAGGTAATTATGCGGACATTGAGAAAAAGTTATCCACATCGCCGGGCACCCTCTTCCCCCGCACCCTAACGCTATGGAAAGATTCGTTGCAGATTCCGCCGCCATCCCCGAAACGGGCTTCTATCCCCCCGGCATGACGACGAATTTTTCTTCATGCAGATGCAGCCGATCGGCGCTTCACCTAACCGATGGATTCTTCCGGGATCTCCGTCAGCCTGATGATCAACGACTGTGTCGGCATCCTACGAACAACGGCACCGCGCCGATGAAACCCTGTCGAGCGACGAGGTTCTCATCGCCGATCATCGGCATCTCGAGCGCCTGCTTCAGCGGCGTTGAGCAAGCCGGCCGCTGACCGGGAGTTCACAGGGCTGAGACGGGCGAGGTGGGTGAGAAAACTCTCGATGTCAACTCCTTCTTCGTCCATCCGGTCGATGCCGAGGGTGGTCAGGATGGTCAGGGCCTTGCTCCAGTGGTGGCGAGCTTGGTCATGCTGACCGAGTGCGGCATGGGCGAGGGCGAGGGCGTCGTGGACACGGGCCTCGTCACTCGGGTGGCCGAGATCCAAGGCGAGTTGGAGTGCCTGACGGTGGCTGTCGAGCGCCTGATCGTAGCGGCCGCTGTCGTGCTGTAGCCGGCCCATTCCGTGGACGCCTTCGAATTCCCAGTTGCGGCTGCTGATCTCGCGCGCGAGGTCGACGATCTGTCGGTAGCAGGTGCCGGCCTGATCGTAGCGGCCCTGGATGCGGTGCAGGTAGCCGAGCCCGGTAAGGCTACGGAGTTCAATGATTCGGTGCCCTGCGTCTCGCGCCAGGTACAGAGCCCGCCTGAGGTGGTCGACGGCCGACCTGAGCTCGCCTCGCCTGACATCGATGAAGCCAAGACCGATCAGCGCGCGCGACTCCGCGATGCGGTGGCCGATCGAGCGGGCGATGGTCAGCGCTCGCACGAGGTATTCGGTGCCCTGGTTGTAGTGTCCCATCAGCCGGTGGACGTTGCCGGCAGTCGCTAACGCGTCCAGTTCGCCGGAAAGGTGACCGATCGAGCGGGCGATGGCCAGCGCCAGCGCGACGTAGTCGGCGGCCTGCTCAAACTCGTCGCGCCCGAGATGGGCAAAGCCAAGGCCGTTCAGCGCTCGAAGTTCGCCGGCGCGGTGACCGATGGCGCGGGCGATGTCCAATGCGCTCGAGTTGCCTTTGAGCGCCGCATCGTATTGACCTTTCACGCGGTGGATTTCGCCGAGTGCGATGAGCGCTTCCACCTCGCCGATGCGATCTGCGGCGGCGCGGGCGGCGGACAGCGCCCGCGTGTGGAGGGTCTCGGCCTCGACGTGCCGGCCGCTGTTGAGCAGACAGCGGTCCAGCGTGGCCGACAGGTGCCGGATGTGTTCGGGAAATCCGTGCTCGACGGCAAGCTGGGCAGCAGCGAGCAGGTTGTACAACTCGGCCTCCAGCCACGCGGCGGCATCCGGCATCGTTGGCACCGGCGCCTCGCCTGACGAAAGGCGCGGCCGCATATCCGCCTCGTAGGGGTACAAACGGTCCATCGCCGCCGAGGCGGCTTGGCTGTAGTGGTCCAGCAACCGGACCAACGCGGCGCGCCGGTCGGATTCAGCGTCCTCATCGATGGCCTTCGCGGTGGCATGGATGCGGATCAGGTCGTGGAATCTGTACCGGCCCGCAGTCGGCTCCTGCAGGAGGTGCACCTCCTGCAACCGGTCGAGCAGCACCAAAGCCCGCTCTGCGGTGGTGGCCAAGAGGGCGACGGCCGCATCGGGTGTGATGTCCACCCCGGTGTGCAGCCCCAGCACCCGGTACGCCCGCCGCTCATCGGCGCTGAGCTCCCGGTATGACATGTCCAGCGCGGCGGTGACGCTGCGCTCCCCGGCCTGCAGTTCGCTCAGCAGTCGCTGGTGCTCTTCCAGCCGCTCCAGTAGATGCTCCACGCTCCACGCCGGATGGGCCTTCAATCGGGCCGCGGCCAGCCGGATCGCCAGCGGCAACAGCCCGCACCGCCGCACCACCTCGGCCAGCACCTCCCGCGGGACACCCGCGACCCGCCCCTCCCCAGCGGTGTCCGAGAACAGCGCGATCGCGTCCGCGAGCGGCAACACATCCACCGACACCGTACGGACGGCGTCCAGGCCGACCAATCGCCGCCGACTGGTGATGAGCACCAGACAGCCTCCTGCCCCCGGCAGCAGCGGCCGCACCTGCTCCTCATCAGCGGCGTTGTCCAGAACGATCAACATCCTGCGGTCGGCCAGCACGCTGCGATACAGCGCCGCCCGATCATCAAGATGCGGCGGGATCGACTCCCCGGTCACGCCCAGCACACCCAGCATCCGGGCGAGCGCGTCGGCCGGGTCCGCCGCGGCCATGCCCTGGCTGTAACCGTGCAGATCGACGAACAGATCCCCATCGGGAAAGTGAGAAGCCAGCTGGTGGGCGGCATGCACGGCCAGCGCGGTCTTGCCCACCCCCGCCATGCCATCAATGGCGGCGATCACCCCTGCGGCCGTGTCATCAACCTCGCCCACCTCGCCGAGAACGGCCAGTTCCCGCGCCCGGCCGACGAACGCGGGCACATCGGCGGGTAACTGCCGCGGTGTCGTGCGTCTGGGAGGAGAGCTCTTCGGGTCAGCGCTCGCGGCGCGGGCCAGGATCGACAGCTCCGTATCGTCCAGGTTCAACGCCCCGGCCAGCGCCCGCACTGACGTGCCGCGCGGGCGCCTCAACTGGCCGGCCTCCAACCGGCGGACGGTCCGAGTGTTCAGCCCCGCCCGCGCCGCCAGCTGGTCCTGGGTGAGCAGCGCTCGCTCACGCCACGATCGCAACAGCTTCCCCAAAGTCGGCTCCTCCACTGTGGGGTCGCCCTTGGCACCATCACCCGCTCTTGGCGTCATGAACGTATCTCCTGCGGTCATCTATCTGGATCGGGAAAGACACCATGCCGCACCGCTCCTTTAGCCGCGGCCAAACAGCCGACCATGCTCATGCGTTTGCCTGCCTCTCGGTGAATCGCTCCGGCTTTCATGCCGTTGGTGCGTCGAGTCGCTGATTGGTGCTCGCTGCGGAATCGTCAGGGCTGGACGCCGACACCGGATGTTCGGCGGCCAGGGTCCCGCTGTGGGCCTCGATCTCGGCCAATTGCATGTGGAAGGCGCCGAACGGGTCGCTGCTGAGTTTCGTTCCGGCCACCTTGACGTAACGGGCTTCCACGGTTGGGAAGGACAATGTCTGCGCGCCGGCGCCTGGGCGGGGATAATTCGTGCGGGACGCCACAGTGCTCCACGAGTTGCCGTCGGGCGACACCTGCACGGTGAAATCGACGGGGAACCCCATGCCGGCGTTCGCGCCGTCGGAGCGCGGGAAGAGGTCGACACGGCTGAGTGAACGCTTGGACTGGAGGTCCACGATGATCCACTCGGTGCGGTCCGCGGACGTACCGGCCGCACTGGTCCAGCCCATCGAGCCGGGAGTCGAGGACTGTATCCCGTCCACTGCCGCCATCGGATGCCAGCCGTCGGCGGAGTAGGTGCTGGAGGTGGTGACGGGCCTGCCGTCGGCCATGTTGTTGTCGGGGTTGACGGTGAAATTGTCGAATCGGACACTGGCCCCGCCGGTCACCAGGGCGACATGTCCCGCCGGGTAGGCGTCGTCGGTGACGGTGAGGACGGGCTGTGGATCGTTGCCGACGTGAACGCTGAGTTTGTTTCCGAACGCCATGGCGCGCAGCCGGGTGTATGTCCCGGCGCGGTAGTTTCCGGCTGTCGCGCGGCCCAATTCCTGGCCGGAACGATAGATGAAGACTTGGCCGTTGTTGCGCAGGGCCACGAGGTAGCCGGTATCCATGTCGGTGGCGTTGGAGCTGCGGATCATGAATCCGGCCCAGTTCATGTTGCCGCCGTCGGAGTTCACTCCGACGATCTTCAAGTCGACGGAGGCGACCACGTCGCCGTACGCGCTGGATCTCGGTGTCGAGGTGAAGCCCCAGTCCGACGTGTTGGTCTGGAGGTACTCACCGGTTGACGCCACCGACCATGAGCCCCTGCCAGGCTGCCAGTTGGCGTCGCCCGCACTGAAGTTGTCGGTGTAGGGGAATCGCCGGTCCGGGCCGCCGTCCACGAGGAGTTCGAGCAGCATCTTGTGGCGTGCGTCCACCTCGGCCCCGGAGCGGCTGTAGGTGACCGTGTCCGTGATCAGGCTCGACGCGACCAGTCGAGCCAACAGCGGCTTGGTCTTGGCGAGCATGTTCAGCAGCTCGTAGTCTTCAAGCCCGTCGAGCTGTGCCTCGCTGCGCAGGCTGTCGTAGATGTCATAGGCATCACTGTTCGGCCGGACCAGCCAGTTGTCACCGCTCTGCCGGTCGGTGAAGGTATTTGCCGGCTTGTTCGGGTCGCTGAGGTGGAACCAGTAATTCCAGCCCCAGTGCAGATAGCCGGTGCCGCCGATCTTCCAGGTCAGCCACGGTGTGAGCCGGGTCTTGGCCAGGTGGTAGCTGATGAACCTGTTCATCTGCGCGCCCTGGGGGATGATGCAGTTGTACAACCACAGCTCGGTGCCGTTGGCACGCAGGGTCTGGTAGTAGCCCATTTGCTGCTCGTAGTGGCTGAGGACCGGGGTGATCGTGGTGAGGTTGCCGGCCAGAGCAGGCACCTTCGCGTGGTGGGCCTCGTTGGTCCGGGGGTTCGGGAAGTACTTGCGATACTTGCCGTACAACCAGTTCGCCGAGGTCCAGTGTTGCTCCGTCCTAGGCTCATCCAACGCGCTCATGTAGAACTGGTCGGTCCAGCCCCTGGCGTCCAGGTGCGCCTTGAGGGCGGGGAAGACCCGGTCGTAGTAGGCGTTGGCCTCCGGGCTCTGCGGAGTCACCAATACGCGCTCGACCACACCGTTGACGTTGCGCAGGATCTCTGCCGTGACATCGCGCGACGAACCCGGCTCAGGATTCTCCAGCAGGGTTGGCGTGTAGATGTACTGCAGGGCGCGCTCTTTCACAAACGTCTCGATGAACCGGTCGAAGGTCGCCCAGCCGAAGCGCAGTTCACCTCCGGGGCCGACCGTGGTGTCCGGGATCAGCAGGGCCTGGAAATCGGCGTGGATGACGTTGTTGCGGTGCCGTCTGTGGTTGGCCGCGATGCTCTTGATTACCTTCCACCAGTTGTCGCCGTACATCGGCGCGTCTTTGTACTGGGTCGGGATCGCCCTGATGGTGCCGTTGTAGTCCCACCCTGCGGAGGTGAACCAGTTGTTCATCTTGAACGTGGACTTGTTCGGCTCCGGCAGGGTCACGTTGTAGACCACGAGTCGCACGTTCACCGTGGCCTCACCCGCATTGCCGGTGCTCACGGCCACGGTCCCGGTATAGACGCCGGGCGCCTGTCCCACCGGCACGGTGACGCTGTAGTGGTACGGCTGGGTGACTCCCCCATCCACGTTGTGCGGGGGGTCCTCCCCCGAGGGATTCTCCACCAGGGCGTCGTAGTAACTCGTGCCCCCGGCCGGCGGCAGCTCGGCATCGCCTGGCATCACCTGGATGTTCGGATGGTCGTACGCCCGCCGCAGCAGGATGTTCGACGTCGGGATACTCGCCCCGTCCGGCCCGGTGAGCGCACTCGCGGTCACCCGCACATCAGTGAGCGCCTCGGCCGAGGACGGCCGGACCGCGATCTGGGCGGCCTCCTGCTCACCCCGCGCCGCATACAAGTCGATCGAAGTCGGTGCCGACGATGCCGGTTGCGAGGTGGAAAACACCCGGTCCGCCGCACTGGCCATCCATATCCGCATCCCGGCCGCCGCGTGGGCCGGGGCGACGGCGGTCAACTCGAGCAGCACGAGCAGCGCCACCCATAACGGCAGTAATCCCGTGCGCCGCCTGCGCGGCATTCTCCTTTGTGGCACGACTGTGCTCCTTTTCGGAAGGTAAAAGCCTTTCGATGTGTCCTCGCACGCGCCACGTCCCAGCCGCTGGTCCGGCTACGTGTGCCTGACGTCCGCGCTGTCGACGCCGCCCGCGGCATCGACAATCTTGTAGGGCCGCACCGCTTCCGTCGCGACGGCTATCGCTTCCCTGGTCTGTTCGAAGGTCCGCTGGGCGATGGCGATGTACAGCACATCCAGGACCGCCAGTTGAGCGTGGCGCGCGAGGATGTTCTCGGTGCTGGAGCCACCCATCTCAAACACCGCGGTCGCCAGCGCGAGCTCGGCTCGACGGGCCACCGGGGAGGCCAGATCGTTGGTGATGGCAATCGTTCTCGCGCCGTGCGAACGAGCTTCGGCGACAAGATCACAGACCTCGCGCGTCCGCCCGCTGTGCGAGACGGCGACCAGCACATCGCCGCGCGTCATCAAAGCGGCACCGGTCAGCGCCATGTGAGCATCGGTGTACACCCATGCCGGCACACCGATCTGGTACAACAACTGCTGGAACCCCAACGCCGTCGTAGCGCTACCGCCGACCCCGAAAACCACCACCCGACGAGCCGCGGCCAGCAGACTCGCCGCACGCTCCACCACAGCCAGATCAAGATTGGCGATCGCCTCGGCCACAACGTGCCCGATATTGGCGGAGATGACATTGGCGACCTGCCGGATATCATCGCCCTCGGTCACATCCGTCCCGATATGCGCCGCCCACGTACCCCCACCGATCCGCCCACTGTCAGAAGCAAGCGCGATCCGCAACGCGGCATATCCATTCATCCCCAATGCCCGGCAGAACCTCGTGATGGTACCGGTGGACACCCCACACTGCTCCGCCAACTCGACGATGGTCATCCGGGCCACGGCCGCGGGATCACCGAGCACGAGCTCGGCCAGCGACCGCTGGGCGTCCGGCATCGTGGGCAGCAGCCCGCGGATGCGCTCGATGATGCCGCTCGACGGCTGGTAAGTCGACATGCTTGCTCCTCACTCGTAGAGAAATTATTCTTCGTTACCGCTCGCCGTCAAGGCCGTATCGCGATGCTTGTTAGCTCGTGAGCAGTAGCATCATCCCTGAGACGGGGGCCGCCTGCCTCCACAATGGCGCTTCGAACGGTGAAAAACTATCCCCCATGAAGGGCTGTCCGTGGTGTTGGATCAGAACCGTCCCAGTGCCGCGGCGTATCTCTCGGCCGCCAGAACCGTCTTGGACCGGGTGGCTGCCACGCAGCAACTCACGGTTCAGACCGCGGCCGAACTCATCGCCGCGTCGATCCGCGCGGGTGGGGTGATCCAGGCTTTCGGCACCGGGCACTCCGAGAGCCTAGCCATGGAGATCGCCGGCCGGGCCGGTGGACTCGTACCGACCAACAAGATCGCGCTACGTGACGTGGTGATCCTCGGCGACAGCCCCCCGTGAGGCGCTGTTCGATCCCTTCCTGGAACGAGATCCATCCGTCGCGCACCAGCTCTACGACCTCGCCACGCCACGCCCGGAAGACATCTTCGTCATCGCGTCCAACTCCGGCGTGAACGGATGTCTGGACAACGGCTCGCCACACGGCGACGCGCTGCTGCCACTGCCTTTGGGCGGCAAGGCCTGCGCGATATCACGCAGCCGGTCGGGGCGGGTGAGCAGGAGACGGGCCAGGCAGTGCGGGGTGATGACGGGCCGCGCTCCTTCGGCTCGGCTCCTCGCGGCGGTTGGTGGAGATATCGCCGCCCTTGCCGTATTAACTGCACTTCTGTCCCGCCCCTCACAGAGGGATCAGGAGAGGAGAGCATTTCTTGGACGACGTACGTACGGCTCTGTTGGAAGGGCGGGGTCCGGCACGGCCAGCATTTTCTGCACGACTGGGAGGTGACCGCCTACCCGCTCACCGTGCCCGCGACCTTCGGCGACCTGGTCGAGGAGCCCCGCAGCTTCTTCCACGGCACCTTCGAAGTGTCCGACCCCGCCGACACCTTCGTGGAGCTGCCCGGCTGGGGCAAGGGCTACGTCTGGGTCAACGGCTTCTGCCTGGGCCGCCACCGGGAGCGGGGTCCGCAGGAACGCCTCCACCTGCCCGCTCCCCTGCTGCGCGCGGGCGTCAACGAGCTGGTGGTGCTGGAACTGGACAGAGCAGGATCCACCGTGCGACTCACGCCCGAGTGAAGACCGTCCAGACCACAGCGGTGGCGACGTAGTAGACCAGCTGGATCCCCCGCCGCGATGATCTCCATCCCCGGCCGTGGCGCCGTGCGGATCCCAGATGGTCGCGGCATCCAAGATGATGATCTCGGAATCGGCCACGGTGGCCGGCCACGAGCCGTCCGGCGCCATTACGCACGAGTCGAGACCGCCCAGGTTCGGCACTGCGCCCACCGGTCGCATGGTGCTCCCGGCCTCACCGGTCTCGGCGTCACGCAACCGAATCGGTTGTTGCCCACCGCCGGTCCACAGCCAGACCCGTCCGCCACCAGCGGTTGCCGCGAGCACCCGCTCCTTGTCCACCGACGCGAAGGCGGGCGCTGAAGGTACCGGTCACGTCGAGGTCCGCCAGATCCGTACCCGTCCCCCGGCATCCGTCCGCCGCGACCGAAACGAACCGCTCCGGAATTTCCGCAGCAGATCGAGCGTCTCGGCATCCCAGATCGAGACGGCGTCTCGGCAGGTCCCACACCTCGTTGAACTGGCGGAGTGTGCCGCTGCCCACGTCCCAGGCCCGGACCGTCCGGTCCCGACAGGCGATCGCCGGCCAACCTCCGTCGGGCGCAGCGACGACATCCAGAGCTCCGAAATCGTGGTCGATGACTGTCGCGGTCCGACCGGCTCAAGAACTGGGCCAACTGGCAGGACCTGTCGGCGCAGGCTTAGGGCGCAGCGTGAACAACCGGGCGACCAGCTCGCCGCGGCTGGAGACGCCGGTCTTGGCGAAGGCCGCCTTGAGGTGGCCGCGCACGGTGTGCGGCGAGACGAACAGTGCCGCGGCTATCTCCGCGGTGGCCGAGCCCCGCGCGACGAGCCGGGCGACCTCGAACTCGCGCGGCGTCAGCCCGTACGCCTGGGTGACGATGACCGCCAGGTCGGCGGCGGGGGCGGGCTCGATGACGAGTGCTGTGGGGCCCGGCCGGCCGCCGGGGCCGCTCAGGCAGGAGGCTCGGCAGGCCAGCCAGCGGCCGTCGACGGTACGGATGCGGATGCGGGCGCTGCCGCGGTCGTGCCCGTGGGCGATCGCCCGCGCCTGCAGGCTGGCGCCGATCAGCCAGATGGGCAGCCGGAAGCCGAGCGCCGTCGGCTGCGACGGGCCCTCCGGAAGCAGCGCGAGGTAGCGGCGCGCCTCCTCGTTGATCGAGGTCGCCTCGCCGTACTCATCGAAGAGCAGCAGACCGGGCGCGTCGCCGGGCTCGCTTCGGGGGCCGGCGAAGCGGGCGAAGCGGCGCAGGTGGTCGGCGAGGGGTGTCGACAGCCCGGCGAGCAGGGTGATCTCCCGCGTGCCGAACGGCGGGCCGCCGCCCATGCGGAACAGGCTCACCACGCCCCACGGCCGGTCACCGGTCCGCAGTACGGCGCGCAGCTCGTCGTCCACGCCCTGGCCGCCGAGCAGTCGCCGGAAGCGGGCGCTGCGCGCGGGCAGGTCGCCCGTGGCCGCGCGCAGCCCGGCCACGGGGACGGCGGCGCGGGCCAGGTCGCGGAAGGGGAGGACGTTCTCCTCCAGGAGCTCGCTCTCCCAATAGGCGGCACACCCCTCGCCCGCGCCCAGGTTCTCCACCAGCATGGGCGCGGTGACCAGACCCGTCTCCGGGTCGGTGGCCGTCCACACAGCGGCGTCGAACGGCACGTGCCGCAGCAGCCCGGCCGAGGCGCGGGTGAAGAGGTCCAGCGCGTCGGAGGCCCGCTCGGCGGCAGGCAGGATGTCGAGCTCGCTCATCGGGGGTCAGCCTGCCTCTCCTGATCCCTGTCGCCAACCCCTCAGCTGAGGGGTTCATTCCACACCGATTCCCCTCAAGCGGGGAATGGGCGGTGATCGCGGTGCGCGCAAGGCTCGAAAGGGCCTCAGAAAGTCCTCGGTGAGGGCCTCCGGAAGGGCCTCGGAAAGGGAGTGTCACTGTGCGTATCGGAATCATCGGAGCGGGCGCCGCCGCGGTCGGCCTGCTGGACGCGCTGGCCGTCGGCGCGGCGGACCCGGGGGAGATCACCGTGTTCGAGCCGTCGCCGCACCTGTGGCGAGGGCGGCCGTACGGCCCGGATCTGGCCAGCGTCCTGGTCAACGCCCCGCCGGCCATCATGTCGATCCGCCACGGCGACCCCGGGCACTACGCCGCCTGGCTCGGCGCCGACCGGGCCGCCGAGCACCTGGACGGGCTGCTGGGCCAGCCCGTGGTGCCGCGCGCGCTCTACGGCGACTACCTGGCCGCCACCGCTGAGGCCGCCCTGATCCGCCTGAGCGGTCGGGGGTGGCGGGTCCGGATCGTCGCCGCCAGGGGCGTCGCCGCGGTGCGATCAGGGCACCATCTGGTCATCCGTACGGACGACGGGCTGGATCACCCGGCCGACCAGGTGGCCGTGTGCGTGGGCGGCGGAACGCCACAGGACCATTACGGCCTGGGCGCCGAGGATCCGTACCCCTTGGCCTCCACGCTCGCGCGAATCCCCGACGAGGCCGCGGTCGTGGTGATCGGCAGCGGGCTGACGGCCGTGGACGTGGTCGTGTCGCTCGCGGCACGCGGCCATGCCGGGCGCATCGCGCTGGTGTCGCGCACCGGCATGCTGCCCCACGTCTGGCAGCGCCCCCTGCCATACCGGCCCGTGCACGTGACCGAGGGCCGGGTGGCGGCGCTTGACGTCACCCTCGACGCGCTCGCCGGGCTGTTGCGCGAGGAGCTGGCCGAGGCGGGCGAGGACTTCGCGGAGTTCGCCGCCGACGTACTGGCCGCCGAGACCGAGGACCCCGTATTGCGGTTGCGGCGGCAGCTGGACGCCGTCGACGACCTCCGGATCGGGCGGCGCGTGCTGCAGGAGACCGCGCACACGCTGGGCCCGCGCGTGTGGCGGCTGCTGCCCGAGTCGGACCGGGAAAGGCTCCTGCGACACCACCGGCTGGCCACCAGCCTGGCCTCGCCCATGGTGCCGGTGAACGCCGCGGCCCTGATGCGGCTGTTCGAGTCCGGGCAGCTCAGCGCGGTGGCGGGCGTGGTGAAGATCCAGGCCGTACGCGGCGGGTTCCGCGTGCGCGGCGACGGCGGTGACCTGGAGGCCGCCGCCGTCGTCAACGCCGTGAACCCGCCGCCCCAGGCCGTGCCACGCGGGGCCGAGCCGCTGGTCACGTCGCTGGTCGCCGCCGGGCTCGCGGCACAGCATCCGCGCGGCGGGCTGGTCCCCGCCGACCCGCGCCTGCACGTGGTGGGGGACCTGGCGGGCGGCCCGTTCATCACCTCGGGCATCCCCGGGATCGCCGCCGCAGGCACCCGCACCGCGTCCGCCCTGACAAGCTCACCGGCGGGCGCGACGGCCACCGCCGCGAAGAGCACGGAGTTACGCAGGTAGAGCCAGAAGTCCATGCTGTCCGTCGTGCCTGCGGCGGCCACCGCCTCCTCGGGGCTGGCCAGGCCGAGCACCCGCGCGAAGGTGATCGGGGAACAGGGTGATCGCGAATCCGAAATCGTCAAAGCCCAGCGGCGGCACCTGCGGCTGCTGCGTCGCCCATGGCTGGGCCGCCACCTACGATGCCGTCCTCACCGCCTTCATTCTGGCCGACCCGTTTCGGGCGGCAACAGGCGGCAGGAGACAACACCCACCTGCAGCGCTTCGTCATCGACGATCGGACGGCGCCGGACGATGCCCCAGGTCATCTCACAGACAGACGCGCGTTCGACGATCTCCACGTCGATGCCAACACGCGGTCAGAGCGTGCACGGCAGGACGGGGCGGCCTGGCACGCCGGGGTCGGCCGCGAAGAGTGCGCCCGCGTCCGGCTGTTCCGTCCGGTCGACGTTGAGGGCCGAGGTGGTGATGAACAGCCGGTCGAGGTTCTCGCCGCCGAAGGTGACCGCGGTGACCTTGCGTACCGGAAGGCGGATGACGGCGTCGAGACGGCCTTCCGGGCTGTAGCGGTGCACCGCGGCGCCTCCCCACAGAGCCACCCACACACCGCCCTCGGCGTCGACCGTGAGCCCGTCGGGAGCGCCGTCGGCCGGGTCCACGACCGCGAACGGCCGGCGTCCGGTCAGCCCTTGCTCGCGGTCGTAGTCCAGGACGTCGACCCGGCCGGTGGCCGTGTCGGCGTAGTAGGCGAGGTCACCGCCGGGGCTGAAGTCCAGGCCGTTGGAGATCGTGACCTCCGGCAGCACCACGCGCAGCCCGCCGCCGGGCTCGGCCACGTACAGCGAGCCGCGGCCGGGTGTCTCGTCGTAGGCCATGCTGCCGATGTAGAAGCGGCCGTCGGGGTCGCAGCCGCCGTCGTTCATCCGTACCGACGAATCGCTCCACGCCTCGCCCAGCGAGCGCAGCGGGGCGTCCAGCTCGTCGGCGTCGGACAGCAGCAGCTCCCGCTCCGTCGCGACCACGTAACCTTCGCACACGTACTGGCCGGACACCGAGCCCGCGGCGCGCGGGCGGATGGCCGCCGCGACCGCGCCGACGTGGCGGCGGCGGACCGTGCCGTCCGGGCCGAGCGCCAGCACGTCACCGGCCAGCATGTCGACGAACCGGAGCCCGCCCCAGCTTTCGCACCATACGGGGCCTTCCCCGTGCTCGGCGACGGGTGCGGTCACGGTGTACGCGGCTATGGTCATGCCGTTCTCCTCACTGGGCTCGGACCTCCCTATTGTCGATCACGAGCTGCTGACGCCCGGGTAGGTCCATCGGTGTCCGGTCGGCAGGTTCACCACCTCGGGCCCCTCCTCGCGGGCGTCCGCCAGGGACTTGGCCTCGATTCCGGTGCCGTTGCGGCGGATGACGCGGGCGAGCAGGTCGTCGTCGCCGTGGGCGTCGTGCACGGGGACGAGCACCCGGGCCCCCAGGGCGCTGCTCCCGGCGACGGCCTGCTCGGGACCCATGACGATCGGCGGCCCGGCGAACGCCCGCAGCCCGTTGACCGGCAGCAGCGCCAGGTCGACCGGCGGGTGTTCGGCGCGGTACCGCTCCAGGAGGGACACGTCGCGGATCTCGCCGCCGAAGAAGACCCGGATCCCGCCGGCGCTGAGCACATACGCGTTGTGGCGCCACAGAAGGGTGCGCCCCGCGGGCGTCGCCTCGATCGAGAGCTCCTCAGTGGGGTGGCCGGTCTGTCCCCATTCGAGGTGTTCCACCTGCCGGAAGCCGAGGTTCCGCGCCTGGCGGGCCATCCGGGGGCTGCTCACGAAGACGGGGGTGACGTCCTTGCGGGGGAACGTCCGCAGCGCGCGCAGGTCCCAGTGGTTGGGGTAGGAGTGGCTGGCGACGATGGCGTCCAACTGTGGCAGCTCGCCGACGGTCATGCCGAGCGGTTCGCCCCGGTGCAGATGCCAGCGTTCGGTGAAGAACGGGTCGGTGAGTACGGCATGGCCGTTGATCTCCAGGAGTACGCACGAGTTGGCCACGCGTGTCACGGCCAGGGTGGCTTGGTTGCTCATGCGGCCACGATGAAGGTTAATGTGCGCATGAAGTCAAGCATGACCATCGGCGAGCTGGCCGCCCGGTTCGAGCTGCCCACGCACGTCCTGCGGCACTGGGAGAGCGCCGGGCTGCTGGCTCCGGCCAGGCACGAGAGCGGCCACCGCCGCTACGGCCCGGCCGACCTGCGACGGGTGGCGATGATCTTGATGGGCAAGGAGGCCGGGCTGGGGCTCCGCGCGTTGCGCGAGGTGCTCGCCGGGCCCGATCCGATGGAGCATGCCGACCTCCTCAGGGAACATGTGGCCGTGCTCGAGCAGCGCATCGCGCGGGCGCGGGCGGCGAAGGAGCTGGTCGAGCACGCGCTGGAGTGTCCGCTGAGCTTCGACGAATGCCCGCACGCCCGCGAGCAGATCGAGTCCCGCATCCCCTAGCCCTCTACGAGACGACCGCCAGGTGGTCAATCCCGGCAGGTGTCGAGCATCTCGATCAGTGCGGCCTTCTCCTCCTTCGTGATGCGCAGCGCGTAGTGGCTCTTGACGGTGATCCACGACCGGGCGTACGTGCACCAGTAGCCGGCGAGCGGCGGGCGCCAGGTGACCGGGGTCCGGCCGCCCTTGGCGATGTTGGCGGTGGCGCTGACGGTGATCAGTTCGGGGCGGGTCAGGTCGTTGGCGAAGGCCTGGCGGCGGGCGTCGCTCCAGGTGTTCGCCCCCGAACGCCAGGCGTTGGCCAGGGGGACGAGGTGGTCGACGTCGATCTCGGCCTCGCTGGTGAGCACCTTGCCGTCGTACTGGCTGTACCAGGTGCCGGCGACGACCCGGCAGGACGCGTCCCGCTCGACGGACTCGCCATCACGCTTCAGGACGATCTCCCGGGTGTCGCACATGCCCCGCTTCGGGGCCCATTCGGGCATGAAGCGGTCGTGGCTGTAGCCGTCGAGCGTGCCCCGCTCGGCGACGGTCAGCCAGTCGAGTGCCGTACGGGCGCCGTCTTCCGACATCGGAGGAGGTAGCGCGGCCGCGGAGGCGCTGAACGACGGGACAAGCAGGAGAAGCGTGAGAAGTGGGACCACGAACCGCCCTGCGAAGATGGTCATGGATCAGCAGTAACAGCCATCGCCGATCATGTCACGAGAAGTAATTGAGATGGCACCTAAAGTGACTCCATCAAGTGATTGACGGAGCGGCTCGGCCGAACTAGGTTCGCTCACATGACAGAGAACGGCCAGGTCGCCGTGATCTTGAAGGTCGCGACGCAGCTCTTCGCGGCGCTCGGCTACGACGGCACCTCCACCAGGCAGATCGCCGACGCAGCGGGCCTGAACATCGCCACTGTCAACTACCACGTGGGCGGCAAGCGGGAGCTCTATCTCGCCGTGATGGAGCGCGCCCACCAGGCCGAACGCGCGGCCCTCGAAGGAGCGCTGGCCCGTCTGCCGGGCGACGACCCGGTCACCGGGATCCACCGGCTGATCGACGACTACGTCGACTTCTGCGTGTCCCACCCCGAGGTGCCGGCGCTGTGGATGCACCGCTGGCTCTCCGACGCCAGCGACCTCACCGAGCTGGAACGCCAGTACGTCCAGCCGCTGATGGCCATGGTGACCGACGCGCTGCGTCCCGCGGTCGAGGCCGGGGTGATCGACGACGCGATCGACCTGGAGTACACCATGTGGTCGGTGATCTGGTGCGTGCACGGGTTCGCCAAGGGCGGCGTGCTGGACGAGGAGGGCCACCGCAGGGGCGGCGGCGACCGGGTGGCGCTGCGGCGCTTCCGCGCCCACCTGCACCTGACGCTGCACCGCGCGCTCGCGCTCCCCGGCGACGTCCCGTGACCACCGCGCCGGCGAGTGAGCGGCTCGCCCGGAGGCGGTTACTCGGTTACGGCGCGGGCTCCGTGGGCACGGGGGTGTTCTCGGCCGTTCCGGGGCTGCTGCTGCTCTACTACCTGACCGACATGCTGGGCGTGCCGGCCGCCGCCGCGGGTGCCGTGCTGGTCGCGCCGAAGATCTGGGACGTGCTGCTCAACCCGCTCGTCGGCGCCGCCAGTGACCGCGAGGCCGTACGGACCGGCCGGCGGACGCGGCTGCTGCTGACCGGGGCGGCCGCGCTGCCTGTGGCGTTCGCGTCGATGTTCGCCGTACCGGACGCGGCGCCCGGCGCGCTCTGGGCGGGGGCGGCGTTCCTGGTGGCCGCGACCGCGTTCGCCTGCTTCCAGGTGCCGTACGTGGCGCTGCCCGCCGAGATGTCGGCGAGCCGGGCCGAGCGGACCAGGATCATGTCGTGGCGGGTCGTCTGCCTGACCGTCGGCATCCTGGTCGCGGGCGGGCTGGCCCCCGCCGTGGTGGACCTGGCCGGTGGCGGCCGGCCCGGCTACGCGGTCATGGGCGTCACGATCGGCGCGGTCATGGCCGCCGCGCTGGTCACCGCGACGCTGGCCACCCGCTGGGTGACCTCGCGGCCGGGTCCGCGGCAGCTCGGCCCGGTGGCCGCGTTCCGCATGGCGCGGGGCAACGCGCCGTTCTTCGCGCTGCTGGCGGCGTTCGTCACGCAGGCGCTCGGGGTCGCGGTGATGCTGGCGGGCGCGCCGTACGTGGCCTCCTACCGGCTCGGCGACTACGGCCTGACCTCGGTGATGTTCGTCTGCCTTGTCGCTCCGAGCATGCCGGCCGTACCCCTGTGGGCGCGGCTGGCCCGTACCCACGGGCCCGTGCACTGCTACCTGGCCGCGACGCTGGGCTTCGGGCTCGCGGCGCTGGCGCTCGTCCCGGCGATCGCCGCGCGGTCCTTGGTGGCGACGCTGGCGCTGACCGCGCTGGCCGGGGCCTGTTACGCGGGGCTGCAACTGCTGCCGCTGTCGCTGCTGCCCGACACCGTGCACGCCGACACTGCCCGTACGGGGCACGCGCAGGCGGGCGCGTTCACCGGACTGTGGACGGCGGGCGAGACGGCCGGGCTGGCGCTCGGTCCGGGTCTGTTCGCGCTGGTGCTGGCGGTGTCGGGGTTCGTGTCCGCGCCGGTCGAGGCGCCTGTCGCGCAGCCGCCCGCCGCCCTGACCGGACTGCTGGCGGGCTTCACCGCGCTGCCCGCCGCGCTCATGCTGCTCAGCCTGCCGTTCGTCATCCGGTACGGCCGGGCCGCCCTGAACCACGAGGAGAACGCGTGAACCTGCCCGACACCGGGAGGACCACCGAGGATCTGCTGGCCGAGCTGGCCAGACTCAAGGAGCGCGACCTGCCGGTCAGGGGCGGCCAGGTGACCGCCTACGTCTACGACACCGGGCGCGAGGAGGTGCACGAGGCGGCGGCCCGCGCCTACGCGGAGATGCTGGAGGTCAACTGCCTCGACCCGACGGCGTTCCCCAGCGTGGTGGAGATGGAGAAGCAGGTCGTCGGTGCCGTCGCCGACCTGCTGGGCGGCGGCCACGGCATCTTCACCAGCGGCGGCACCGAGTCGATCATGCTGGCGGTGAAGGCCGCCCGTGACGCGGCCGGGCGGGCCCAGCCCAATCTGGTGCTTCCCGTCACCGCCCATCCGGCCTTCCACAAGGCGGCGCACTACCTCGGTCTCGAGGTCCGGCCGGTGCCGGTCGATCCGGCCACGTTCAAGGCCGACGCGCGGACCGTGGCGGCGGCCATGGACGATGACACCGTCCTGGTCGTCGCCTCGGCGCCGTCGTACCCGCAGGGCGTGATCGACCCGATCGGGGAGATCGCCGCCGTGGCCGCCGCCGCGGGCGTCCGCTGCCATGTGGACGCGTGCGTGGGCGGGTGGCTGCTGCCGTGGCTGCGGGCGGCGGGCGCGGAGATCCCGGCGTTCGACCTGTCGGTGCCGGGGGTCACGTCGCTCTCCTGTGACCTGCACAAGTTCGGCTACGCGCCGAAGGGGGCCTCGGTCGTGCTGTTCGCCGACCCGGCGATGCGCCGCGCGGCGTACTTCGCCTCGGGCGCCTGGCCCGGGTACACGGTCATCAACGCCACCGTGCAGAGCTCCAGGTCGGCGGGCTCGCTCGGCGGCGCGTGGGCCACGCTCCAGGCCCTGGGCCGGGACGGCTACCTGGCGCTGGGCCGGGCCACGCTGGAGGCGACGGCCAGATTACGCGCGGGCATCGCGGCGGTCCCGGGCCTGCGGGTGCTGGGTGAGCCGGAGACCTCGCTGGTGGCGTTCACGTCGTCGGAACTCGACGTGTTCGTCCTGGCCGACGAGGCCCGGCGGCGCGGCTGGTTCCTCCAGCCGCAACTGTCCTACGCCGGCATCCCGGCCAACCTGCACATCACGGTCACCGGGGTGACACTCTCGGGGATCGAGGCGCTGCTGAAGGTCATCGGAGAGTCGGCGGCGGCCGCCCGGGTACGCGGCCCCGCCGTACTCCCCGACGGGCTGGTCGACCTGGTCGTGAACCTGGATCTGGCGGAACTGGACGACGCCGCCTTCGCCGAGCTGGCCGCGGCGGTCGGGGTGGACCTGCGACCGGGCGCGGGCCAGCCGGAGATGGCGCTGGTCAACGCGGTCCTGGACGCGCTGCCCGCGGCCACGCGGGAGGCGGTGCTGGTGCGCTTCCTGTCGGTGATCTACAGGTCAACTTGACCCGGCCCTGAAGGACCGGGCTTGGAGGTAGGGCACCACTGGCTGTGGTGTGGCCTCCTCCGTCCAGACCACCTAGGGGGTGGCCGGGACGCGTGACTCACGCCCCGCATTCCACGCAGCCTCGCCGCGTGCGGCGATGTTGCGGGAGGCATTCCGGTCGGCGTGGGCAACAACCCCGCAGTTCCGGCAGATGAACAGGGCCTGGTCGACCCGGTTGTTCTTGTCGATGTGATGGCAGTCGGCGCATTCCTGGCTGGTGTAGGCCGGATCGACATACACCAGCGGAACACCCGCCCGCCGCGCCTTGTAGGCGAGGAAGGTCCCGAGCTGGCGGAAAGCCCAGGAATGGAACGTGACCCGTTGGGGCTTACGGAGCCGTACCCTGTCCCGAATTCCGCCCAGGTCTTCCAAAGCGATACCAGAACAGGTGCGTGCAGCCTCGGTCACGATCTTCTTGGAGATGATGTGGTTGACGTTCGCGGCGTGCCGCGACTCTGTGCGTCGGCGGTGCTTGAGCCGTCGTCTGGCGGACTTGGTGGCTTTGGCCTGGAGTTTGCGGCGAAGCTCGAGCTGCCGCTTGCGGTGCCGGTTCAGGCCGCGTCCATTGAACCGGGTCATACCGTCCACGGTGGCGATGTTGACAATGCCCAGATCCACGCCGAGCCAGCCGCCGGGCTGCTCGTTGAGCGGGACTTCCGGCACCTCACAGACGGCGATCAGGTAGAACACGCCGTCGCGTTCGACCAGATCGGACTCACCCCTGCGGTGCTGGCGCAGCGTCTTGAGCGCATCGGCGGAACAGGCGAAGCGGACGTTCTTGATACGCCCGGCGGTGGTCCAGATACTGACCGTCTGAGCGTCGTACTGCCAGCTCAGACACCGATCGTCAAACGGGTGCGCCGCCTCAGGGCGGAAGCTGATCGGCTTGGACTCGGCTGTGGTCCGGCGCTGGGAGCCCTTCTTGCCGAGGTTGCCGGCACGCAGGTTCGCCTGCAACGTGGTGTAGGCGTCGCGGACCTTCTTGATGGTGTGCTGAGCGGCCTGCGCCCCCAACCCCCGCCGCTTCAACTCGGCGTAGGTGTGCTTGCGCAGCGCATACTCACGCGGCACGCCATGCTCGAACGCCACGGCCGACACCCAGTTCGCGGCGTCGTTGACCGCCCGCAGCGTCGCCGACAGCGCGGCGGCCTGATCGGCCTGCGGCATCAGCTTCACCCGCACGACGACCTTCACAGAGAAGATCGTAGCGTTTACCCTCCGTCACCACGCCGCGAACCCCGACATTCGCGGGGCCCTGCGGTCATCCCACCCTTCACATGCACGTGGTCTGCACACCCCAGTACCGGCGCGGACCGTTCACGGACGACATCCTCCTGCGGCGAATCACCACCGTCCGTCATCAAGCACTACATCGAGAACCACAAATGCCCAGGCTGGGCTGCTCCCCCAAAGTTGCTGTCACCGCACCGCTCGGCCCTTGGCGGGCCTCCCGCGCTGCCGTTTCCTCCCGGGCGTGAACGTGAACGCCCGGGGTTCCACGACAGATCGCGCTGATGCGCGTTGAGCCGCACCTGTGGCTCGGTGAGCTACGGCCGGGCGTGCCGTTCCGTGTCGAGCAGCAGGTCCGCCTCCCGTTGCAACGCGTCGCGGTCCCAGGTGACCACCGCTCCGGGGACGGCGTCCGGCAGGACGTCCTCCATGTAGCGCAGCTTGCGCCACCGCAGGCCGTACACCGCCAGTGCGATCTGGGCGACGCCCAGGACGACGATCATGAGCGCCATGCCCCGGCCGGGCCCGGTGCCCAGGACGGTGCCCGCAGTCCCGCTCAGCCAGCCGCCCTCGCGCATCGCCGGTTCGAAGAACGCGTCGGCGAGCCGGCCGGCGCAGAGGTAGCCGAGCGGTTCGGTGAGGTTCGCGATCATGCGGTTGCTGGCCAGGATCCGGCCTTGGAGTTCCATCCCGACCTTTGTCTGGATCATGGTCTGCCAGTGGCCGTTGAGCAGCGCGAGGGAGGCGGCGACGGCGGCCAGTCCCACGGCCAGGAACAGCGGCGAGGGCAGCAGGCCCACCAGGATCATGCCGGCACCCGTCAGCAGGGTGAACCCCACCATCCCCGTCGCCCGCCGTTCGAACCCGCCCCAGAACGCCATGGCCACTCCCCCCGCGATCCCGCCCACGGCGCCGACCACGGAGGCGACGGTCAGCGTGGCGGGTGACGCGAACGACAGGACCAGCGGCGGGGTGAGCGCGATGGCGAAGCCGAGCATGAGGTTGAACGCCAGGAAGAAGGCGATCATCGCCACGAAGCTGGGACGCCGGGCGATGTAGCGGACGCCGTTGGAGATCTCCTTCCAGATCGTCTCCTCCCGCCTGCGGAACAGCGTGTCGGGGAACCGCACGACGAAGAGCGTCAGCAGCGAGACGAACACCGTCGCCAGGTCCACCACGAGCACGCCGCCGAGCCCGATCAGCACGATCAGCGCGCCGCCGAGCAGTGGTCCCCCGGCCTGGCTCAGCGCGACCAGGGCCTGGGTGACGCCGTTGGTCCGGCCGAGGTACTGCTTGGGGACCAGTTGCGTGGTCGCCGCCAGGTAGGCCGGTTGCTGGAAGGATCCCGCGATCGAGCTGAGACCCGTGGCGATGTAGAGATGCCACACCTCCAGCGACCCCGTGGCGTACATGACCAGGCAGAACCCGGTCCCGCAGACGGCCACCAGATCACCGGCGATCATCACCAGGCGGCGGTTCCATCGGTCCGCCGCCGCGCCCGCGAACGGCAGCACCAGCAGCGCGGGCAGCAGCCCGCAGACCAGGATGACGGAGAACTGCGTCGCGCTGCCCGTCTCCAGATACACCCACACCCCGAGGCCGAACGCCAGGGCCCTGGTACCGAGCATGGACACGAGCTGGCCGAGCGTGACCAGCAGGAATCCCCATAGACCCGAGGCGGCCGGCGGGACGATCGGCTTCTTCTCGGCGGGCGGCCGCTGTCGCCGCTCGAACCAGCGGGTGAGGATGGCGGCGAGCTCGGCGGCCTGGTGCTTGAGGAAGAAGTGGCCGGCGTCCGGGATCACCTCCAGTTCGGTGTCGGCGCACAGCAGGTCCCATTCGCGGTGCCGTTCCTCGTGGAACTCGGTGAGCCGGTCCCGCTCGCCGACCACGCTCAGCGCGTGCAGCGTGCGGGGGCGGTCCTTCGCGTGGCAGTGCTCGGTGTAGAACTGTTCGGCCTGCCGGGAGTCGTGCCGCAGGGCGCGCAGGATGAACGCCTGCTCTTCCGGGTCCAGGCTGTCGGTGAGCCCGCCGATGCCGCGCAGCGTGTCGCGATAGAGGCGGTCGGATCGCCAGCGGTCGCTGGGCAGGAGCCTGGCCCACAGGTCGAAGAGCCGTCCCGGCAGGCGCGGCGCCGGGAACGCGCCCCCGAACACCACGCCGACGACGTCCCCGCCCCCGGCCTCCAGACGCTGGGCGATGTCGAAGGCCAGCGCGGCACCGAGGCAGTGGCCGTACACGATGACGGGGCCCTGGACCGTCGCGCGGATCTCGGCGACGCACCGGGCCGCCAGCGTGTCGAGCGGCTCCATCGGGGCCGACGGGTCGCCGAAGTCGTGTCCCGGCAGGTCGACGGCGAGCAGCGGGAACTCGGGCGGCAGGGCGCGGGCGAGTTCGCCGTAGGCGGCCGCGTTCCCGCCGCCGAAGGGCACCGCGACCACGGTGGCCGCCGTCGCCCTGGCCGGGGCCGCCGTCGCGCCTGGCAGGCGTACGAGGAGCCCGCCTCTGGGTTCGCTGCCCTTGAGCAGGTCGGTCAGCTCGCGGATCGTCGGGTGCTGGAAGATCGCCGCGACCCGCAGCCCGTCCCCGATCTGCCGGGCCAGCCGCATGGCCGAGAAGGAGTCGCCGCCGAGCGCGAAGAAGTCGTCGTCGATCCCCACCTCCGCCAGCCCGAGCACCTCGCGCCAGATCCCGGCGAGGCGCTCGTCGGCCGCGTCACGCGGTGGCGCCGTCGGCCGGTCGCCCGCGATGCCGGCTCCCGGCTCGGGGAGGGCGCGCCAGTCGAGCTTCCCGTTCGGGGTGATCGGCAGCCGGTCCATCCCCACGAAGGCCGCGGGCACCATGTACGGCGGCAGCTTCGCGCGGGCGTACTCGTGCGGCGCCGGGCCGTCCCCGCGCACGACGCCTGCGTACTCGTGCGACGCAGGGCCGTCCCCGCGCATGACGTAGTACGCCACCAGCCGGGCCCGCCCCTCCTCGTCGTGCCGGACCACGACGGCGGCGTCACCGATGCCCGGGTGCCCCCGCAGCACCGCCTCGACGTAACCCGGCTCGACCCGGTATCCCCGGATCTTGACCTGCCGGTCCAGCCGCCCGAGGAACTCGAACACCCCGCTGGGCAGCAGCCGCCCCCGATCACCCGACCGGTACGCCAGGGCGCCCGCGTCGAACGGATCCCGGATGAACCCGTCCCCCTCGGACAGGTACCCGCGGGCAACAGCCGCGCCGCTGATCAGCAGCTCCCCCGCCGCCCCGACGGGCACCGGGCGCAGCCGCGCGTCCACCACGCGCACCCGCACGTTGTCGAGCGGACTCCCCAGAGGGACGACCGGCCCACCACGATGGCCGCGCCCGGCCGGGACGCGGTGGGCGAGCACCGCGACCGTGGTCTCCGATGGCCCGTAGTTGTTCCAGATCGAACAGTCCGGCCGGACCTCGCGGACGGCGTCCACGAGCTCCCACGGGCACGCCTCCCCCGCCAGGACGAGGTAGCGCGCCGGGACCACCGCCGCCAGCAGCCCCGCGTCGCGGACGGCCTGGAGGTGGCTCGGCACGAGCTTCATGAAGTCGATCGGGTGCCGCCGGAAGTAGCCGGCCAGCTGCTCGGGATCGACCGCCCACTCGTACGGCAGCACGTGCACGGTCCCGCCGGTGGCCAGCGCTCCGTACAGGTTCGTCAGCCCGAGGTCGGCGGCGAGCGTGGACACGAGCGCGAAGTGCAGCTTCTCCGGCACGTCGAGGCGGGTGAGGATCGCGGTGAGGTAGTTGGTGAAGCTGCCGTGCTCGACCACGACCCCCTTCGGCCGGCCGGTGGATCCCGAGGTGAACACCACGTACATGGCCTCATCCCGGGCGATCCGCCGCCCCAGGTCCGTCCCGGGATAACCGGCCAGGATCGCGCCGATGTCCTCCAGCACCACGACCCGGACCGGGCCCGTCTGGATAGGCGTGTGGTCGACTTCGGCGTGGGTCAGCAGCATCTTCGCGCGTGACTCGGTGAGGACCGCCGTGAGGTGGCTGGCCGGTGCAGCCGGGTCGAGCGGCACGTACGCCGCCCCCGCCTTCTGCGCGGCCAGCATCGCGACGACATGGTCCACGGAGCGCTCGAACAGCAGGGCCACCAGGTCACCTGGCTGTACCCCCTCGGCCACCAGGTGCCTGGCCAGCCGGTTCGCCCGCTCGTTCAACTCGCCGTAGCCGGCCACGTCGTCGCGGCACCGGACCGCGTCCCGTCCGGGCTCGAGCGCCGCGTACGCCTCGAACCGGGCCAGCAGGGTCGCGGCCTCGTCGAAGTGCGGCGGCCGTACCGTCTCCAAGTCGTCGGCCGGGATGGCGGGTAGCGCGCCCGGCCGTACCATCTGCAGGTCGTCGGGCAGCGCGCCCGGCCGTAGCATCTCCAGGTCGGCGGCCGGGACGGCGGGCAGGGCGGCCATCGGCGCGTCCAGGCCGGTCAGGGGCGGGCCAGTGAGCAGGGCGTCGACGACTTCGGCGAAGTGGTCGCCGAGGCGCGCCACCAGCTCGCGCGACAGCAGCTCCGCCGCGTACGTCAGCGTGACCCGCAGCTCCCCTTCCGTCTCGACCACGGCGCAGGACAGATCGAACCGGGCCCGCGCGTTCCCTGCCCGCAACGGGGTCACCGCGAGGCCGGGCAGGTTCTCACCGAGGTCGGTGGCGGTGTGGTAGTTGAACATCACCTGGACCAGCTGACCCGTGCCGAGGTCCCGCTCGGGCGCCAGCTCCGCCACCAGCCGCTCGAACGGCAGCTCCTGATGGTCGTAGGCGTCCAGCGCCCGCTCGCCGACCCGCCGCACGAGATCGCGGCAGGTCGGCGCCGGGCCCAGGTCGAGCCGGAGCGGCAGGGTGTTGATGAAGCAGCCCACCAGGTTCTCGGCCTCGGGGCGGTCCCGGCCGGAGACGGGCACGCCGACCACGACGTCCTCCGTGGCGCAGTGCCGGTGCAGGACGTACCCGAAGGCGGTGAGCAGCAGCACGAACGGCGTCACGGACGCTTCCCGCGCCACCTCGCGCAGGCGGCGGCAGGTCCGGCGGTCGAGCGTGAAGTCGAGCTCGGCGCCCCGGTCGGAGCGGACCGCGGGGCGTGGGCGGTCCAGCGGGAGTTCCAGGATGGGCGGCATGTCGGCCAGTCGCTCACGCCAGTGGTGGAGGTGGTCGCGTACGACGTCGTCGGTCAGGCGTTCGCGCTGCCAGGCGGCCACGTCGGCGTACTGGACAGGAAGCGGGGCGAACTCGTGGCCGGCGTAGGCGTCGAAGAGATCGCGGACGAGTTGCCGCGACGACCACGCGTCGGTCGCGATGTGGTGCGTGACGAGCAGCAACGCGTGGTCGTCGTCGGCCAGCCGGACGAGCGTGGCCCGCAGCGGGAACTCGCTGTCAAGACGAAAGGGGCGTTCCGCCTGCGCGGCGAACACCTCCCGCACGGCGCCGGGCAACCCGGCACTGCCCTCGTCGGACGGCTGCGCCCGGACCGCGTCGGACGGCTCCGCACGGGCCGTGTCAGGCCGGGCGGCGGCTGTCAGGTCGATGACGTCGAGGGACGGGCCGTGGCCGGGCGGGGCCAGGACCAGTTCGGGGTCCGCGCCGTCGGATGAACAGGTCGTGCGCAGGACCTCGTGACGGTCCACCACGGTCGCCAGGGCCTCGCGCAGGGCCCCGGTATCCAGCGGACCGGTCAGCCGCATGGCCTGGACGACGTTGTAGGCGGGGCTGGCCGGGTCGAGGTTCTGCAGGAAGTGCAGGCGTCGTTGCGCGAACGACATGGGCAACCGGCCGGTGGTCCGGTCCAGGCGCGGGATGGGGGCGGGCCTGGCGGCGGTACGAGAGGCCGCCAGGCGGCTCAGCCTGGCCCGCTGTTCGGGTGAGAGGCGTGAGAGCCGTTCGGCCACAGCGGCGGGTGTCATGCGGCGCCCCTCTCGCATCCGTCAGTCAGGCTTCCCCGTCTGTCCGACATACCGGAGACGTCCCGCTCGCCCACCTCAGAGACGTCCTGAACAACCGCACCGGACCGACCCTTCCGAGCCGCATCGGGAAGGTCCCGCCTGACCGCATCGGGAAGGTCCCGCCCGGCTGTGTCGGGAAAGTCCCGCCCGACCGCATCGGGAAAGTCCCGCCCGGCTGTGTCGGGAAGATCCCGCCCGACCGCATCGGAGAGGTCCCGCCCGAGCACGCCAGAGACCTCCCGCTCGGAGGGGGCCTCCATGACCGTGTCCAAGGTGTCCTGCTCGACGGTCTCCAGCATGGCCAGCAGTTCGTCGGTGTCCATCGTCAGCAGCCGCCGGTCGGCTATCTCCCGGGCGATGGCGGTGACGGTGGCCGCGGCGAAGATGTCGCGCACCGACAGGGTGACGCCGAGGTCGCGCCGGATGCGGGAGACGAGCTGCATCGCCGAGATGGAGTCGCCGCCGAGCGCGAAGAAGTCGTCGCCCGCGGAGACCGCGCCGATCTCGAACAGCTCGGCCCACCGATCGGCCAGCCACCGCTCCACGTCACCGTCCGAAACAACCCGCGCTCCGGCCTCCGCTGAACTCTCCCGCACTGCGGCAGATCCCGAGCCCGATGAACTCTCCCGCACCGTGACAGATCGCGGGTCCGGGAGGCTCTCCGCCTCTACGGGCCGCCGGTCCCATAGGCCCTTCGCCCCGACAGACCCCCGATCCTGCGGGCCCTCCGCCCCCACAGACCGCCGGTCCCACGAGCCCTCCGCCTCTACGGGCCGCTGCTCCCATGGGCCCTTCGCCCCGACAGACCGCCGGTCCTGCGGACTCTCCGCCTGGACAGACCCCCGGTCCTGCTGGCTCTCCCCTGCGACGGGTCGTCGGTTGGGCTCCGGCGTCGTGGCGGGTCGTGTGGTCGGCTCCGTCGTGGGGGCTCCCGGGGAGGCGCCCGGCCGGGCGAGCAGGCGCAGGGCCGTACGGTCGATCTTGCCGTTGGGGAGGGATGGGAGCTCGGCCAGCTCGACCAGCGCGGTGGGGATCATGGCCAGGGGAAGCGTCGTGGTCAGGTCGCGCCGCAACGCCAGCAGGTCGAGGTTCCGGCCCTTCGCGGGGACGACGTACGCCGTCAGGCGGGCCCGCCCGGCCGATCGCTCCACGGTCACGTGGACGTCGTTGACCGGCCCGCAGGCGCGGATCGCGGCGGCCACCTCGGCGGGGTGGATGCGGACGCCGTTGACCTTCAGCTCGTCGTCGGCCCGGCCGACGACAACGAGTTCCCCGTCGTCGGACACGCGGCCGAGATCACCGGTGCGGTAGGCGGTGACGCCGCCGAGGTCGGCGAAGCGGGCCGCCGTCTCCTCGGGCATCCCCACGTAGCCGTGGCCGGTGTACGGGCTCACCAGGACGATCTCGCCCTCGGCCGCCGGGTTCCGCAGCGCCGCGCGGACGAGAGCGGCGTCGAACGGCCCCGCCGGGTCGATGAGGCAGAAGCGCGTCTGGGGGACGGGCCCGCCCGCCGGGAGATTACCCGTGAGCCGCTCGGAGACGGGCAGGCGCTTCCAGATCTTGGGCAGCGTCGTCTCGGTGGTGCCGTACAGGTTGACGCGGGTGCGGGTGCCGGGGAACACGAGCTGCCACTCCCCCAACAGGGCGGCCTCCAGCGGCTCCCCGGCGAAGAACACCGTTCGCATGGACTCGCACTGCGTACGGCAGTGCCGCAGCCAGCCGCGGGCCACCGACGGCACCGCGTTGACGACGCTGACGCGGCTGTGACGCAGCCAGGCCACGGTCGCCTCCGGCGAGTCGGCCTCGCGCAGGGCCGGGATGACCAGCGTCGCGCCGGCCCACAGCGGCAGGAAGACGTCGCGGACCGCCACGTCGAAGCTCAGCGCGGTCAGGAACGCCACCCGGTCCCCCGGCTCGACGCCGAACTCGGCGCACTGCCAGGCGAGGAACGAGGTCAGCGCGGCGGCCGAGCCCAGCACCGGCTTCGGCCGTCCGGTGGAGCCGGAGGTGAAGAACACGTACGCGCCGTCGGCGACCGCGGTCGTGCCTGGCTCGCCAAGGCCTGGCTCGCCGGGACCGGACGGCTCCGCCGCGTCACGAGAGACCACCCCAGGAATCGCCACCCCGTCGCGCAGGACGACGCCGGGTCTGATCAGGTCGAGCAGCGTCTCCTTGCGCCGGTCGGGCAGGTCGGGGTCGAGGGGCACGGGAACGCCGTCGAGCGCCAGGACCGCCAGGAAGTCCACCACGAACTCGATGGACCTGCGCCGTTCGATCGCCGTGAAGGTGCCCGGACCCACCGAACCGGACAGCGTTCCGACGCGTTCCTCCATTCTCCCGGCGAGGGCCGCGTAGGTGAGTGATCGCGTGCCGCACTCCAGTGCGACCTGCGTGGGCCTGGTTACAGCGTGCAGGTATATACGGTCGACAAGCCGGCGCTTCTCGATCGAGGGCGTATATGCCCTGGTGTGCTCCTTCACCGCTCTCCTCAGGTGTCACGAGAGATCTGGCCGCGCCATCGCGACCTCACCTGACAAGGCGTTCCAGAGTGTTCCAAGGCGCAGAGGGACTGTCATACCAGGGGAGGACGAAGAACATACCGGGGGTGGATGTCCTCCGGCGGCATCCGCGAGACGGTAAGGCCATGATTCGACTAACCCGGATTGCCGCCGCGTTCGCCATGGTCGCTCTGCTCGCTTCGTGTGGGACGGCCACGACGGCCTCGCCGTCGAGCCCGGCGACCCACACGAGTCATGCCGGTGGCCATGGGGCAAAGGCCACACCGGTGGCCGCCCCGTTACGGGCCGGCGAGCGGTTCGAATCCCTGAGCATGGCCGAGGCCTACACGCCGAGCGGCCCCAACGGCGGCACCGACGACTACCGATGCTTCGTGATCGACCCCAAGCTGACCAGCCAGGCGTTCCTGACCGGAGCCCAGTTCCTGCCGCAGAATTCCGACATCGTGCACCACGCGATCTTCTTCAGGCTCGGGCCCAAGCAGGTCGCGCAGGCGAAGGCGCTCGATGACGGCACCCCCGGTCAAGGCTGGACGTGCTTCGGCGACTCGGGCGTGGACGAAGCCTCCTGGGTGGCGCACTGGGCGCCGGGCACCAACGAGACGCTGCTGAATCCGCGTTACGGCTACGCGCTGCCGCCCGGCAGCAAGCTCGTCATGCAGATCCACTACAACACCCTCAACGCCAACGGCCACCCCGGCTCCGACAAGTCGAGCATCCGGCTGCGGCTCACCGACAAGGCGCTGGAGCCGCTGGAGACCGCGCTGTTCCCGGCACCGATCGAACTGCCGTGCACGCCGCAGGAGACCGGTCCCCTGTGTGACCGGGCCGCCGCCGTCAAGGACGTGGTGCGCAGGTTCGGTCCCGGGGCCGACGGGGAGGCTGATGGGCTGGCCAAGGAGTGCGGGCCGCTCAAGCCGGGGCCGACGCAGCACTGCGACATTCCCATCCCGGGCAGCGTGACGCTGCACGCGCTGGCCGGGCACATGCACCTGCTCGGGCGCTCCATCAAGGTCGAGCTCAATCCGGGCACGCCCAAGGCGCAGACGCTCCTGGACGTCCCGAAGTACGACTTCGACGACCAGGCGCTGCGTCTGCTCGCCAAGCCCGTCACGGTCAAGAAGGGCGATGTGGTCCGGGTGACCTGTACGCACGACGCCGCGCTGCGGGCGCAACTGCCGCAGTTGCAGACGCTGCAGCCGCGGTACGTGGTCTGGGGCGCGGGGACCAGCGACGAGATGTGCCTGGGCATCGCCATCTGGTCAAAGGCGGCATAGGGGGCCAAGGATACGCAAGAGAGCCGCGCAGAGCGGGCCGCGCAGAGCGGGCCGCGCGAGAGACAGCCGCGCAGAGCGAGCCGCTAGAGAGCCGCGTAAGGCTCGAGGGCCGCATACGGAGGGCAGGGCGCACGCATACCGCGAGGTCGGTGTGCGTGCGCCCATGATCGGGGTCGGGGTCGGGGTCGGGCCGGTGCTCGTCGGTCCGGATCCGGGCCGATCCGGACCGGTGCTGGTCGGGTCGGGCCGGGCCGGATCCGGATGCCGGGCCGGGCCGGTGCTGGTCGGGGCGGGTCGGGTCGGTGCTGGTCGGGGCGGGTTAGCCGAGTGTGATGCGGTCCACGTTGGGGCCGCCGCCCGCAGTTGTGGCAGTCAGGCGGATTGTGTTGGCTCCGGTCTGGAGGTTCACCGGGATCGTGCCGTCCACCCAGGTGTCCCAGTTCGTCGTGGCCGGGAACGACTGGGTGGTCACCGTCGTGCCGTTTACCGTGACCTCCATCGGCCGGTTCACCGCCGTTCCGTTGGCGTACCGGATCGTCAGGGTTCTGGCGCCCGCGGCGGCGGTGTTCACGGCGAACTCGACGTACGAGCCCACGAGGTTGTCGTAGTTGACGAAGCCGGTCCCGGTGAAGCCGGTGTGGTTGGACTCGGCCACGCCCTGCGAGATCGTCGCGTCCTCAGCCTGATACTCGGTGCCGACCGGGGTGGGGGCCGACACGTCGACGTAGTCCGCGTTCGGGCCGCCGTTGGCGGTGGTGGCCGTCATGCGGATGGTGTTGGCCCCGGCGACCAGCGGCAGGGTGAACGTGGCCGTCGCCCAGGTGTCCCAGTTGCCGGTGCCGGGGAAGTCACGGGTGAGGGTGGTGCCGTTCGCGGTGATGGTCATCGGGCGGTTCACCGCGGTGCCGTTGGCGTACTTCAGGGTGACGTTGGCGTTGCCCGCGGCGGTGGCGTTGACGTTCCACTCGACGTACGAGCCGACGATGTTGTCGTAGTTGACGAAGCCCGAGCCCGAGTAGCCCGCATGGTTGGACTCGACCACGCCCTGCGAGATTGTCGCGTCCTCCGCCTCGTAGTGGGGGCTCGCCGTGGCGGGCCGGGCGCGGATCAGGCGGGTCTCACCGGGGCGCAGGGTGGCGCTGTAGGAGGAGGCGACGGTGCCCTCGGAGCCGCCGGACCACAGGTTCGTGACGTCGGCCGGGCCGGTGAAGCCCACTTGCGACCAGGTGACGCTGACCGTGGAGTTGCCGGACGTACCGGTGTTGTAGAGGGCGACGATGTAGTCGCCGTTCGACTCCCGTTTACGCCAGACCTGGTTGACACCACTGTTCACAATGCGCTGGGCGGCGACGCCGTCCTGGTCGACGGCGATGAGCCGGTCGTTGGTCAGCATGGCCAGGTCGGTCGAGGTGAGGGCGGTCAGGTCGGTGCCGAGCAGCAGCGGGCTGGAGATCATGGCCCAGTGCGTCATGTGGGTGCGCCGCTGGTCGGCGGTCAGGCCGACCTGGTCGCCGTTGCCGACCTCCAGCGAGTCGTAGTCGTTCCAGCCGCCGGGCCCGGCGTACTGCTGCCAGGAGGCCGCCGAGTTGAACCGGCTGGACACGTGCGACCAGTCGGTGAGCGGGAACCCGCTCCCGTTCGACCCAGGACCGCAGTAGCACTCGACGTCGCCCTGGGTGCGCCAGCTGTTGGCCAGCCGCTTCCAGGTGGTGGCCTGGGCGATGGGCAGGTTGTTGGACAGCGCGAAGTTGATCGGCCGGCCGGTCTGGCGCAGCGCCTTGTCCCAGGCTTCGACGTCGGCGACCGTCGTCGCGTCCACGCCGTCGATCTTCAGGTAGTCGACGCCCCAGGAGGCCATCTGGTTCGCCCACGAGTTGATGAACAGCTGCGCGCCCGGGTGGGAGTAGTTGAGCCGGTACATGTTCTTGCAGTTGTAGTTCTTGTGCGTCTGCGAGGTGTCGGCGATGTCCTGCGCGTGGTACGAGGTGCCCTCGATGGGCTTGTTGGCGGTGACGGCGTTCTTGGCGATGCCGGGCGTGACGTAGAAACCGAACTTCAGGCCCTTGGCGTGCACGTAGTCGGCCAGCGCCTTGATCCCGCTGGGGAACTTGGCGGTGTCGACGGCCCACCGCCCGAAGCCGTCGACCTGGAAGCCGTTGGAGTCGCACTTCTGGTAGAAGTCGTCGAGGTTGATGTAGACGTAGCCGTGCGTGGCGAGGCCGCTGCTGACCAGCGCGTCGGCCTGGGCTTTCATCTTCGTCTCGTCGGGCCAGCGCCGCACGAAGCTCCAGCTGCTCCATCCCATGGCGGGCCTGATCGACAGGCCGTTGTCGGACGCGGCCGCGGGCTGAACGCTCGTGAACAAGCCCGCTAAGAGCACGGCCACCGCCGCGACTGTCCCTCTCCGTCTCACGGGTTTTTCTCCTTATGTTTTACGGCCGGCCCGGTGGGCGCCAAACGGCGTGCGGGGCCGGGGTCTGTCCAGGGGAACGCTCCTCCGGTGGAGCCGGCGCGCCGCCGTTACGTGCGCCTTCTTGACCGTGGCTTCCGTTCGTGGCTTCCGTTGGTGCCGGCCGCCGTGCGGGCGGTGCGCGTCCGCACGGCGGCCGGGGTTCAACCGATCGTGATCCGATCGAGGTTCGGGCCGCCGCCGGCCGTCGTGGCGGTGGCGCGGATGGTGTTGGCGCCCGCGTTCAGCGGCACCGTGACCGACTTGGTGACCCAGGTGTCCCAGTTGGTGGTCGCGTCGAAGGCGAGTTCGTCCGAGACGAGCGCGCCGTTGACCGTGATGTCCATCGGGCGGTTGGCCGTGGTGCCGTTGGCGAACCTCAGCGTCAGCGCGGCGTTCCCCGCCGACCCGGCGTTCACCGCGAACTCGACGTAGGAGCCGACCAGGTTGTCGTAGTTGACGAAGCCGGTGCCGGTGAAGCCGGTGTGGTTGGACTCGGCCACGCCCTGCGAGATCGTCGCGTCCTCGGCCTGGTAGTCGGTCGCGCCGCCCCCGCCACCAGGTGTCACGTCCACGTCGATGTAGTCGAGGTTCGGGTTGCCGTTGGCCGTGGTGGCGGTGGCCCGCAGCGTGTTGGCGCCCGCGGTGACCGGCACGGTGAAGGTGTCGACGGCCCAGGTGTCCCAGGTGCCGGTGCTGCCGTAGTCACGGCTCGCGAACACCGTCGTGCCGTTGACCGCGATCGCCGACGGCCGGTTGGTCGTGGTGCCGTTGGCGTACCCCAGCTTGATCGTCGCCGTGCCCGCGGTGGCGGCGGTGAAGGACCACTGCAGGTAGGAGCCGGCGGCGTTGTCGCCGTTGACATAGCCCGTGCCGCTGTAACCCGGGTGCGAGTTCTCGAAGATGCCCTGCGAGATCGTCGCGTCCTCCGCCTCGTAGCGGCCGGGTGGCGGCGTCGTGCCGCCGCCGCCCGCGTACTCGCCGCCGACCCACGCCTCGTCCACCCGCCACCGTGAGACGCCGTGGTGGCCGGTCTTGGTGAGCCGCACGTACCGGTGGGTCGAGGCGGTCAGGTCGATGACCTGCACGCCGCGCGCGTTCGGCACTGTGCCCGTCTTGACCGCGCTGCCCCAGCTCGTCCCGTTGTCGCTGACGTACACCTGGTAACCGGAGATCCGCGCGGACCCGGACGACGGGTAGACCGTCGAGTCCTCGCGCTGGTTGAAGGCCAGGTACTGGATCCGCTTGGCCGAGCCGAGGTCGAAGGTCAGCGACGCGGGTTCGGCGGCGTTGCTGTCCCAGTAGGTGAGGTAGTCGCCGTCACCGGCGGCCGAGGCGGCGTGTCCGCTGGTGGACGAGGTGGCCGACAGGGTGACGCCGCTGTAGATCCCCTCACGGCCGGCGGAGATGACCTTGAAGACCGTGTCGTACTGGTCCCACGAGGAGATGCCGCTCAGCGTCAGCGTGCCGTTCGCCTGCGTGAAGGTGACGGGGGCGCCGGTACGCAGGTTCGTCACCGAGCTGATCCGGTAGCCGTTGTCACGCAGCGACAGCGTGCTCCCGGACGGCGGCGTGACGACGTGGATGTAGTGCCGGTTGGGATCATTCTTGGCGATCGTGGTCACGCCGTGGGCGCCGTTGTTCCAGAAGCCCGGTTTGAGCCCGCCGAACATGTAGCCGCCGCCCTCGGTGCCGCCGAGCGACTCCCAGATCTCCCCCAGGTAGGTGTCGGCGAAGTTGTTGAAGCTCACCTGCTGGGCGGGGAACTTGCCGTTGACCATCGCGGTCTCGGCCATCAGCGCCTTCACCGACGATCCGGCGTTGGTGATGAGCCGGCCCAGCGTGAGCTTGCGGTCCACCGCCTGGTCCGACCCGCCGTACCACCACGGGCCGCCGGTCGGCAGCTTGAAGTCCGCCTCGATCAGCCTCGGCAGCGCCGTGTAGACCGCCTGCGGGTAGTCGTACGACGGCGTCATGCCGGTCTTCTGCTCGTTGCTGATCATGTCCATGATCGGCGTGTCTTCGTTGTTGTTCGAGATCGTCATGTCGGGGCGCTGCTGGTAGATCTTGGCGTAGAGGTTGTTGTTCTCCCAGTAGGCGTTGTCGTTGTCGATCCAGAACCCGGCCAGCTTCGGATAGCGCTGCATCTGCTCGAAGAACTGCAGGTAGCTGAACTCGCCGAACCCGTCACGCGTGGTCAGGTCCACGTTGTGGCCGACATAGCTGGAGAAGGCCGAGGAGTTGAGCCAGTCGCCGGAGCTGAGCCCCTCGTTGTGCCACTGCGGGTCGTCGGTCATGTAGTTGATGACCTTCAGCCCCTGAGCGTCGGCCGCGTCGATCAGCTCGCCGAGGAAGTCCCGCGTCGTGCGGCACGAACCGGGGATCGACGACGGGTACGGCCGGGCGTAGCCGAGCCGGCTGTGGAAGGTGGCCAGGACGATGTACTGGGCGTGCAGCTTCTTGGCCTCGTTCACCCAGTAGGAGGCGCTCCAGCCGCCGTTGGTGACGTCGGCCTCCCAGCCGCTGCAGCTGGTGTGCTGCGGCGAGGTGCGCTCGCCCCAGTGCAGGAAGACTCCGGAGATCGAGTTGCGCAGGAACGCCTGCCGCGGGTGCTGCAGGTCGGCCTGGGCGGGCAGAGCGGTGGGCAAGGCCGTGAGCAGGCCGAGCAGGAGGGCGAGTACGGCGAACACCGCCGTACGCGACACACGGGACATATGCGCTCTCCTAGGGACCGGTGACGTCAAGGTGGTCGAGGGTGAACAGGCAGGTCGGCGGCACGATCCTGGCGAGGATCTCGGGGGCCAGATCCCCAGAGGCCGCCGCGAGGATCTGGCCCCCGAGGCTCGGTGCGGCCGCGCGCGCCGTACCGGGACCGGGACCGGCGAGCAGGACGCCACCCGCCGACACGGACACGCGCGGCACATCATGGGGCGACGGCGTCATACCAGGACCTCGAGGTAGTCGAGGTTGGGGCAGCCGTTCGCGGTGGTGCCGGTGACCCTGACCGTGTTCGCGCCCGCGACCAGGGTGGCGTTGACGCTCTTGCTCGCCCACGTGGTCCAGGCGCCGGTGCCGCCGAAGCTCAGCCCCGAGGCGACGGCGACGCCGTTGACCGTGACGTCCATGGGGCGGTCGGCCGTGGTGCCGTTGGCGTACCGGATGGTGAGGGTCGCGGGGCCGGCGGCCGACGCGTTGTGCGTCCACTGGACGTAACACCCGGCGGCGTTGTCGGTGTTGACGAAGCCGGTGCCGGAGAAGCCCGCGTGGTTGGACTCGACCACGCCCTGCGAGATCGTCGCGTTCTCCGCCTCCAGGCGGGTCGCGACGGCCGCCACCTGCTTGTACGCCCGCATGTTGGTGAGCAGCAGGTAGCAGTTCTGCAGCGAGCCCGAGGTGTCGCCGAGCGAGCGGTAGATGCCCCACTTGGGACGGACCCGGTCGCCGAGGAACGTGTCGCCGGTCTTGGTCGCGTCGACCAGCGTGGTGGCCCCGTCGCGCAGCACCCAGCGGACCGAGCCCGCGCTGCCGTCGCCGATCGTGATCTCGTACTCGGCGTCGATCCACTTGTTCTGCAGCGGCTCCAGGTTGGTCCGTCCGACCAGGGTGTCCGACTGGAAGATCTTGTGCTCGATGGTCTGCACCCCGTCCACCCGGCGCAGCGACGTGACGGTGATCGGATTGGTGCCCGTGCCCGGCATCTTGGTCTGGCTGATGTGGGTGAAGGTCGTGGTCGCCTTCAGCGAGCTCGGGATGAACATCGAGTACGTGACCCGCCACGTCTCACCCTTCAGCCACTGCAGGTAGCCGCTCGGGTTACGGGTGCCGGTCACCTCCTGGCGCTGCCGGTCGGTCATCGAGTCGCGGTCGACCGTGTGCATGTTGAAGCGGAAGTTGTTGCCTTCGGCGAAGATGTGCGGCTGACCGGCGGGGTGCGAGTCGGCGCGGTCGTCCTCGATGGTCTCGAACGCGCCGAGCCCGACGGACGATGCTTCCGGGGCCCACATGAGCTGCCAGGCGGTCGCCGCCGAAGCCGGGCGGGCAGGCAGGTACGGGGTGAGAAGCGCGGCGCCCACGAGGGTCCCCAGCTGGCGTCGGGTGATGTCCATGGCTTCCTATCCAATGGTGATCTTGTCGAGGTTGGGTCCCCCGTTGGCCGTCGTGGCGGTCGTCCTGATCGTGTTGGCCCCCGCGGTGAGCTGGACGGTGAGCGTGGCGGTCTGCCAGGTGTCCCAGTCGCCGGTGCCGGGGAAGTCGCGGGTCACGGTGGTGCCGTTGACCGCGATGGTCATCGGCCGGTTGACCGTGGTGCCGTTGGCGTAGCGGAGCGTCAGCGTGGCGCTGCCCGCCTGAGCGGCGGTCACGGCGAACTCCACGTACGAACCGGCGACGTTGTCGAAGTTGACGAAACCGGTGCCGGTGAAGCCGGTGTGGTTCGACTCCACGACGCCCTGCGAGATCGTGGCGTCCTCGGCCTGGTAGTCGGTGCCGCCCCCCGAGGCGGCCGCCACGTCGATGTAGTCGATGTTCGGGTTGCCGTTCGCGGTCGTGGAGGTGGCCCGGAGCGTGTTGGTCCCGGCGTTGACCGGGACCGTGAAGGTGTCCGTGGCCCAGGTGTCCCACGTGCCGGTGCTCGCGTAGTCACGGCTCGCGAACACCGTCGTGCCGTTGACCGCGATCGCCGACGGCCGGTTGGCCGTGGTGCCGTTGGCGTACCGCAGCTTGATCGTCGCCGTCCCCGCCGTCGTGATCGGGAAGGCCCACTCCACGTACGAACCGGACACGTTGTCGCCGTTGACGTAGCCCGTGCCGCTGAAGCCGGTGTGGGAGTTCTCGAAGATCCCCTGCGAGATCGTCGCGTCCTCCGCCTCGTAGCGGCCCGGCGGCGGTGGCGTGTCCGCGCCCGGCAGGCCCCAGGCGGCGCCCGGCTTGGCGATCGGCACCGGCGCGATGACCAGGTCGGGGACCGCGCCCGCGTGGACGAGCACCTCGCGGTCCTTGGGCAGGGTGATGCCCAGCACGCCGCCGCCCAGGTCCTGGACCGTGGCGGGAGTGCCGTCGTCGAGCGTGGCGGTGACCGTTCCGGTCAGCCCGTGGTCGAGCTTGAGCGGCTCACCGGCCAGGCTTCTGACCCGGATGAAGCGGGTGGCGCCCGCCTGCCGTACCGCGGAGACGAGGAACGCGCCCTGCGTGCGGAAGTCGTGCAGCGTGACGTCCGGCCACGACCCCGGGACGGCGGGGAAGACGCGGACGACGCCGCCCCAGCTCTGGCAGAGCAGGTCGTGGATCGACTGCGAGGCCGACAGCGGCGTCTCGATGACCGGCCCGGCCTCGGTGTAGTGGGTGTTGGCCCGGCACGGGTAGGACGTCGAGGGGTCGAAGAACTTCAGCAGGTAGGTCAGCGCCGTGTCGCCGCGCCGCATCATGGCGTACATGGAGGCGGCGCCGGTGTAGCTGTAGCCGCGGTGGGCGCCGGTCAGCGCGTGCCACCGGACGATCGACTTCTCGATCAGCGCGCGGTTCCCCGTCTGATCCCAGTTGACCAGGTAGAGGGGATAAATCATCAAAAGGTGGGAGTAGTGGCGGTGGGACTGCGCGTACGGCGTGCTGCCGCCGATCATGTAGCCGTTCGTGTCCGTCGGGTAGGCCACCAGCGTGCTGAGCACCTGCTGCCACCTGGTCTTCAGCGGGTCGTCGATGCCCAGCCGACTCGCCGAGTCGAGCAGCGTCTGGCAGCCCCACCTGATGAGGGCCAGGTCGTAGTTGGTGTCCTGCGGCGGCACCACGGGGTACTCGGGCGACAGCGTGCTCGGCAGGTGCAGCTTGCCGTCACTGCCACTGGCCAGGAAGCGCAGGTAGTAGTTGATCGCCCGGCGCAGCAGCGGGAACAGCGTGTCCCGCAGCAGCGCGTCGTCCATCGTGTGCCGGTAGGACAGCCACACGTTGTGCAGCGCCCACGTCAGGTCGCCGACCTCGGCACCGCTGCCCGGCGTGCCCACGCTCCGGTTGGCGAACATGTCGGAGCTGCGGCCCACGCCCGAGGAGTCGCTCCGGTACGCGCTGGCCACGTTGGCGGTGAGCTGGGCCCGGTTCTGGTCGAGCGTGCTGGTGACCGAGTCGAGCTCCAGATGGTTGGAGCCGTGGATGAGCCAGTACTCCAGCTGCACGTTGAGGTTCCACCACACGCCGGGCCACGGGGTGGGCTCCAGCCACGGCCCGGTCGTGGCCATCACCGGCGCGCCCGCGCGGGTGGCGGAGGCCACCTTGTAGAGCTGGATCCAGTGGAAGCTCTGCAGCCGCTGGTCCGGGATGGACACGAAGCTCTTGCGGTAGAAGGCGTGCCACCAGGTCCGGTGCGCCGCCCGCAGCGTGTCGTACGTGCCCGCGTTCTGGACCTTGCCGAGCGAGGCCGTCTCCGCCGCGCTGCTGGACGGGAAGCTGTGGGCGACCGACAGCAGCAGGAGGTTGCCGCTCTGCCGGTAGGCGGTGGCGGTCTGCCCTCCCCCTACCAACGCCTGGAGCACCTGCTTGACGTCGCCGGTGGTCTTGGTCGTCGAGGCCGGGTTGTGCGTGTAGCCGGACGGCGGGTCCTCCGACGCCTGTCTGGGGCTGTCGGCCACCTCCGGGTGGAACGTCCATCGCACCTGCTCACTGCCCGTGACCGAGGCGCTGGCCACGAACAGCTCGTCGTGGATGAACGCGGTGAACGTGATCTTCCCCGAGGAGGTGGTGACGGTGCCGGTCAGCTCGGCGTCCCACAGGCTCAGCCGCCAGTCGACGGCGGTGATCGTACCGACGGGGTCGAGCGTGAGATGGCCGACCGGCAGCCGGCACGTGCCGAACCCGCTGCCGAACTCCGGCCGATGGTCCTGGACGCGGCCGTGCTGGGTGGTGAAGCGGATCTTGTTGGCGTCCGGCTCCTTGTAGATCATGCTGCCGAGCAGGCCGTCGCCCAGGAACGGCCCCTCGTGCCAGAGCGTGGGCAGCTTGGCCCACCGCAGGTCCTGCTCCCGCAGGAACGCGGCCCACTGGGCGTCCGAGGTCATCCGGACGTCGAGCGTCCAGGGCGCCTCGGCATGCGCGGGGGCGGCGAGCGGGCCGGTCAGCGCCGCCGCGGCCAGGGTGCCGAACGCGCCGCCCAGCACCGCCCGGCGCGTCGGCCCGCTCTCACCGTCGTCAGGTTCCATCACGCGAAATCTCCAGGTGACTCAGGGGGGTGACAGGCGGCCGCGCCGAAGCGCGGCCGCCTGGTGAGGGGGCGTGCGTCACTGGATGTTGGAGCGCCTGATCACGTCGGCGCTGCCGTCGCCGTTGTTGTCGGAGTTGGTGGAGCCGAACCAGATGGCGCTGGCGTTCGGCACCTTCTCCACCGCGCGGAGCCGGCCGTACGTCCCGTTGAAGTAGGAGTTGACCGTCGAGACGTTCTCGCCGTTGAGCACGATGCGCCACAACCGCTGGCCGCGCAGCGCCGCCATGAACACGGTGTTGTTCACGATGGCGATGCCGCTCGGCGACGCCTCCGAGACGCTCCACGTGTACTTGGGGTTGGTCATGCCGGAGGTGCTGCAGGTGCCCTCACAGGTGGGCCAGCCGTAGTTCTTGCCCGGCTGGATCAGGTTGAGCTCGTCCCGGGAGGAGTTGCCCAGCTCCGACTCCCACAGCCGCCCGGCCGAGTCCCACGCGATGCCCTGCGGGTTGCGGTGGCCGTAGCTGTAGACGCGGGTGTTGAACGGGTTGCCCGGCGCGGCGGCGCCCGTCTTGGTGATGCGCAGGATCTTGCCGTTGAGCGAGCTGAGGTCCTGCGCGTTGCTGCTGGCCTGCGCGTCGCCGGCGGTGACGTACAGGTAGCCGTCGGGGCCGAACCTGATGCGGCCGCCGTTGTGGTAGCGGTTCTTGTCGATCATGCCCTGCAGGATCGCGCTGTAGCCGCTGAGCGTGGTGCCGTTGAAGTTCATCTTCGCGACCCGGTTGCCCTCGGAGGCGGTGTGCATGAAGAACACCTCCTGGTCGGTCGTGCCGTTCCAGGTGGGCGAGAAGTCGAGGCCCATCAGGCCGCCCTCGCCGTCGGTGGTCACGACGTTGGGCACGGTGCCGACCTGCGTCTTGGTGCCCGACGGGGTGATCTTGAACACCTTGAACGAGTCCCGCTCGGTGACCAGCGCGTACGAGCCGTCGGGCGCCCAGGAGATGTCCCAGGGGATGTCCCAGCCGCCGGCGATCGTGGTCGGCGTCTGCGGCACGGTGCCGCAGCTACCGGTCGTGAACGACGCCGACGCCGTGCTCGGGGTGGAGAGCTGGTTGGCCGTGTCACGCGCGACGACGTCGAGCGTGTAGGTGTGCGCGCACTCCAGCGGCACGCTGGTGGTGGTCGCGGGCGGCGTACCGGTGACCGTCTGCAGCACGGTGCCGGTGGCGTGGTCGCGGACCAGGTAGGCGCGCACGCCGTTGTCGTCGGTCGAGGCGGTCCAGGTCGCGGTCGCCGAGGTGGGCTGCACACCGGTCACCGTGGGCTGGCCGGGCTGCGACGGCGGGTTGTCCGCGGGCGCGGGCAGCGTGCGGCAGTTCGCCTCAGGGCTGCTCAGTGACACGTTCCCGGACGCGTCCCGGGCGAAGACCGAGATCTGGTACGGGAAGTCGGAGTTCAGCCCCGTCACCGTGTACGGCGGAGCCGGCGCGGTGGCGATCTGCGTGCCCTGATGGAAGATGTCGTACGCCACGACGCCGACGTTGTCGGTCGAGGTCGGCCAGTCCAGCCGGATGCTGTTGTAGGTGATGTCACTGCAGACCGGCTGACCCGGGGCGGTCGGCTTCTCGGTGTCACCGGGGCCGCTGACGCGCAGCCGGTCGAGGTTCGGCCCGCCGTTCGCGGTGGTCCCGGTGGCTCTGATCGTGTTGCCGCCGGCGGCCAGCGTGGCGTTGACGCTGATCTCCTGCCAGGTGGTCCACGCCCCGGTGCCGGGGAAGGACTGGCTGGCCACGACGGACGTGCCGTTGACCGAGACGCTCATCGGCCGGTCGGTGGTCGTGCCGTTGGCGAAGCGGAACGTCAGGGTCTGCGGCCCGGCACTGGCGGCGCTCACCGCGAACTCGACGTAGGAGCCGGCCACGTTGTCGTAGTTGACGAAGCCGGAGCCGGTGTAGCCGGCGTGGTTGGACTCCACGACGCCCTGCGAGATCGTCGCGCTCTCCGCCTGGTAGTCGGTGAAGTTGGTGGAGGCGACCTCGGCCTCCAGGTAGTCCCAGTTCGGGTTCCCGCCCGCGCCGCTGGCGGTGGCCTTGATCGTGTTGTTGCCCGCGACGACCGGCGCGGTCAGCGTGACCGTCGCCCAGGTGTCCCAGTTCGTGGTGGCGTTGAACGCCCGGGCCGCGGCGACGACGGTGCCGTTGACCGAGATGTCGCTCGGCCGGTTGGCGCTGGTGCCGTTGGCATAGCGGAAGGCCAGCGTGGCGGTGCCCGCGCTGGGCGCGTTGATCGTCCATTCGACCGAGGATCCGGCGACGTTGTCGCCGTTGACGAAACCGGTGCCGGAGTAGCCGGTGTGGTTCGACTCCACGACACCTTGCGAGATCGTGGCGTTCTCCGCCTCGTATCGGGTGGGCGCCGCGGCGGCCGGAGGGGCCACGACCGTCAGCGCCCCGGCGAAGAGCGCGAGGACACCGGCGAGGACGCGGTACCTGCGTAAGTTCATGGATTCAACTCCTGCGGGGGGTGGTATCTCGGGCGAGAGATTGGAGCTTTTCATCGTGTTCCCACAAATAGTCACAACCGTCAACAGATTCTCGATCTTGGAACGATCCAATCTTTAGGAAACTTTCCTAACGCCACTCTGTTTCCGATCAGGCAAAGATCGGATGTCATCGAGCCTGGACAGGCGGATATTCCGGATGTTTGGCTATGGATCAGGCGAAAGGTTGGATCTGTCGATCGGCCCCAATCGGCGGCACTCCCCGCATCAGGAGCGGTCGAGCGATATCACAGGTCAGAAGCACACAGGTGAGACATAGGATGTCTTACCTGTGTGCTCACCAGCGTCAGGAGAGTCGCGTGCCCCTCAGAAACCGACATCGAGTCATCGCCATAGTGGCCCTCGGTGCCCTGCTGGTCCAGCCCGTACCCGCGGCCGTCGCCGCGACCACCCTCCACGAAGCCGAGACCGCCACCATCTCGCAGGGCGTCGTGGAGTCCAACCATGCCGGGTTCACCGGCACCGGCTTCGTCAACTATGACAACGTGGCGGGCTCGTCGGTCGAATGGACGACCGACTCGCCCCAGGCCCGCCAAGTGCGGCTGGTCCTCCGGTACGCCAACGGCACCACCGCCGACCGGCCGATGAGCATCACGCTCAACGGCACGACCATCGCGGCGAACCTGTCCTTCCCGGGCACCGGGGCGTGGACCACCTGGCGGACGGTGACGCTGCAGGCCTCGCTGGTCGCCGGCCCGAACACCGTCAAGGCCACCGCCACGACCGCCAACGGCGGCCCGAACGTCGACTCCCTCACCGTCGACGACGGCACCTCGACCGGGACCGACTGGTCCAAGGCCGTCATCGACTCCACGATGGCCCGCTTCACCCCCAGCTCGCTGGGCGGCTGGAGCTACCCGCAGGGCTTGTACCTGTGGGGGCAGTATCTCGTCTGGCAGCGTACCGGTGACGCCCGCTACCTGCAGTACATCAAGGACTGGGCTGACCGGTTCGTGGACAGCTCGGGCAACATCTCCAACAGCTTCGGCAACCTCGACAGCATGCAGGCAGGCAATGTCCTGCTGGCCCTGTTCAAAGAGACGGGCCAGGCCCGCTACCGGACCGCCGCCACCAAGATCCGGAACCGGCTGAACACCTACCCGCGCACCTCCGACGGCGGCTGGTGGCACTCCACCTCCGACTCGCGACAGGGCCAGCTCTGGGGCGACGGCGTCTACATGGCCGATCCGTTCCTGGCCCGCTACGGCGCCTGGGTCGCGGGCGACACCTTCACCAGCGCCGAGCCGGCCAAGCAGATCGAGGTCTACCACAGTCACCTGCGCCGCACCTCGGGCACGGCGGCCGGCCTGCTCTACCACGCCTACGACGAACCCGGCGGGCTGACCGCCTCCTGGGTGAAGCCGTCGCTGGGCAACACGAACGGGATCTCGTGGTGCCGGGCCATGGGCTGGTTCGGCATGGCCACGATCGACATCCTCGACCTCATCCCCGCCGACCACCCGCGCCGGGCCGCGTTGATCAACATCGTGCGCGACCTGGTGCCCGCCTACGCCCGCTGGCAGGACCCGGCGACCGGACGGTGGTTCCAGGTGGTCACCGAGACGACGAACTCGGCCAACTGGACCGAGACGTCCTGCTCGGCGATGTACACGTACACGATCTCGAAGGCGGTCGAGCGCGGTTATGTGGATGCCTCCTACCGCGCCAACGCCGACCGGGGCTACCAGGGGGTGCTGAACAAGATCTCACTCGGCTCGGACGGGCGGACGAACCTCGTGGACGTCAGCGAGGGCACGAACGCGAGCGACTCGCTGAGCTACTACTTCAACCGAGGACGGCCGGTGAACGACTTCCACGGCCTGGGCGCCTTCTTGATCATGAACGAGCAGATGATGCGCGTCGGCCCCGGCAGCTGACCTCGCGGCTCCGCCTGGGGCCGGTCCCGAGGTCGTCGGGTCGATCGGCTGAACCACGCGTCCGAGGCGTTCAGCGTAAGGAGGCGTTCAGCGTAAGAAGGTGATGCGCTCCGCTGTCTCGATCATCTGCTGTGCGAGGTTGCCCGAGGTGAAGTCCGGCCGGTTGATCCGAAGCTGCGAGGCCATGGCCGAGACCAGGTCGCCGACGGGCAGTGTGCGCCGGGGCCCCAGCGGGAGCGTCACCGGTGTGCCGCCGGAGCCTCGCAGGGTTCTGGTGAAGGTTCTGCCGTCGGAGAGACCGACGGCGAAGTGCTGCGACTCGGGCGCCTGGTGGAGATCCAGCCGGGCGAGCACGCCTTCGAAGAGGCAGAGCAGGATGTTGGGGGTGAGCCGCTCGGATCTCAGGAGCGGGAGCCGCGACTGCCCCTGCGCGTCGGCGTAGGCGTCGATGAGCAGCCCGGGATAGCCGGAGACGAGGTCTGAGCGGATCAGCGCGCCCGTCGTCCGCGGGTAGCGCAGCTCCAGCGGATAGGAGGCGTCGAGGTCGGCATCGGCCGCGGTCAGCCGGCCGATGCTCCAGGCGCCGTCGACCAGATACCGCACCCACTGCTGGTCCAGCCCGAAGAAGCGGATCGTCTCGACGGGCAGCAGGCGTTCATCGGGGATCAGATAGCCCAGGGGAACGCCCTGGAGCCGGCTGAGCTCACCCAGCCAGTCGAGCGCGGACTCGGGGACGGTGTCGTCGATCTCGACGACGGCCAGGGGGTAGCCGTCCGGCTCACGCGCCGCCCGTTTGAGATTCCGGTCCCGGCGGCGTCGCCACTGGTAGAGGGTCGCCGCCGTGTCGGGACTGCGCAGGGTGAGCAGCCGCCCCAGTTGCCAGGCCGCGGCGTAGCCGACGTCGAACATGCCGATCTCGGGGTGGAAGCGGAGCAGGGCGTCGGCGGTGTGGACGGGCTCGACGGGCCCCTGGTCCACCGGCCCGGTCGTCAGCGGGCCCCGGTACCAGGCGATGCTGCGCGCTCCATGCCGCATCCGGTGCCGAGCGGGCACGAAGCCCTCCCGCAGGAACTCGCCCCCCGGCGACTCGGCGGTGGAGGGAAGCCGGAAGTCCCCCGGGTCCTCGGCGAGGCGGCCCGCCATCCGCCCGAACGTGTAGGCGTCGTCCACGCAGGCGAACCGCCAGCTGGCGAGGGTGACGAGGCGGACGGCAGCGGCCTGGCCGTAGTCGAACACCGGCGTCCGCGCGCCCTCGGGAACGTGGAACCGTCCCTCCAGGGAAACGAGGTGGACGGTGGTGGAGACGCCCGGCGCGGGCAGGCGAGCGGCTACGACGACCGCGGTGTCGGGGCCGTCGCCGCTGCGCACGTGCGCCAGGTAGCGAAGATCGTCGTAGGCGGGGAGAAGGTCCGCGAGCAGGGCCTTGGGGACATCGATGACGGTCACCGGGTCGGTGGGCGACTGGTGCGATTCTCGCTGTACGGCGGGCAGGTCGGCGAGGGTGACCACCGTCGGTTGCGGGCGCTCGTCGTCGGAGAACACCAGCAGCGCCAGCCAGGGCGGTGGCTGGCTGCCGGGGCCGCCGGGGTCGCGCTCCCACGGCAGCGTGGGCCGGTTGAGCACGATGTGCGGCAGTGCGGTGCTGTGCTCGCCGAGGCTGCCGTCGGGTGGGAACACCTGCTTGACGGCCGAGGGCGCCAGCGTGAACCGCTCCCCGGCGATCGTGAAATCGCCGGTGGCGGCGAAGGTGTCCGACGTGGAGCCGATGATCACCTTTTGCTCGACGGCGATGTGGTAGGCGCCGCTCTTCAGCGCCGGCCGCCGGTAGCCGATGAAGGTGATTTGCGGAATTTCGTCCGTCTTGGTCTCAGACATACTCGGCCACCTGCGGAATCTCGTGGAAGTGAGAGGTACGGAAGGCGCGCAGATCGATCTCCGCTCCGCCTGCCAGGGCCTCGGCGACGGCCGCGCGGGCGGCGGAAACCTGGGCGTCGGCGATGCTGCCGTTGATCGCTTCGGCTCGTTGGTCGGCTGAGCCGGACGCCGGGGTGAACGGCGGAGGGGTCACCAGGTCGATCGCGTCCCGCACGTCGGACAGTGAGCCGGCCGCCTGGAGCTCCGTCCGGTTCAAGGACGGCGGGTCGGCGGGCTCGGCCGCCGCGTGCGGGCGGATCTCGTAGCCGGTGAGCAGGCCGGGCACCAGGCTGGGGTCGCCGGTCGAGGGGGTGATCTTGGTGCCCCACAGGGCGAAGGGCAGGTTCTTGCGGATCGGCGTGTAGACGAACTGGCCGTCGACGGGCCCGCCGTCCCTGGTGATGGTGATGTTGTGGGTGGTCGTGACCGTGCCGGCACCGTGGCCCGTGGGGCCGACGCCGAAGCCGGTGGCCGCCTCGTCGGTTGCCAGCGGCTCGCCCTGCGGCCCGGACAGCCCCTTCGTGCTGGGGATGACCGAGTCGGTGACGATCACGAGTCCGGCGGGATCGGCGACCCCGAGGTTCGCACCGGTCCCGGCGGAGTCTCCGGACGTCTGCCGGGTGTCGCTCCTGAGGGAGAGCGTGACGATCTCGCCGGGCAGCATCGCCGCGCGGAACTGATCCCAGGACAGCGCAGCCGGCTTGCTCTTCTTGCCGCTTCCGAAGGAGATCGTGAAGGTGACCACGCTGAGGTGGATGGTGGCGGTCCCGGCGAAGTCCGGGCCCCAGATGTGCACATCGGTGCCCACGTGGGCGTTGACGGTGTGTTTTCCGAAGAAGGAGTAGGTGTAGGTGACGCCCACGCCCACGTGTATGGAGGCCTCGTAGTGGTACGGCTGCCAGCCGATGAGGAAGTCCATCGAGGCGTCGAACCAGGCGTGCAGCGACCCGTCGTGGTATGTCGCGTTGAGGCTGCCACCGGCCATGAGCGCGGCCGGGGTGAGGGCGTAGTACGCCGTCCCCGAGAGCGCGAACTGCTTGGTCACCTGCCAGGAGAAGCTCAGCCGGGGCACGACCGGGTAGTGCGTGGGAACGGGGAAGTGCGGATGGTATCCGCCGGCCGTCAGCACGAAGTCGCCGTCGTGCTCCCCGGCGAACCAGGTGGAGAAGGCGAACCCGCCGGCCAGGTGGCAGTCGCGGGACAGCAGGAACGAGTTCCGGGTCAGCTGGGCGGACGCGCTGAGGTAGCCGTCGTCGGGCACGAAGGTCGCCCGCAGCGCGAGTTGCACCTCCGCGATGGGGGTCTTCCCGGCCGCCGGTGCGGTGCCCGGGACGGGGGCTGGCAGGACAAGCGTGGACAGACCCAGCAGGTCCACCTCGAACCGGCGCCCGAACGCGGCCGTGACCAGCACGAACGAGTCGATCATCTGGAACGAGGTGAAGTGTATTCCGACGGTGAGGAAGCTGTCGCCGAGCGAGGGCGGCAGGTGGTCCGCCAGTTGCTTCAGCTCGTCCGCCAGAGTCGCCGCGGGCGGTGCCCCGACGGCTTCGGCGACGAGCGGGAATGTGGCGATGGCGTCGAGCGGCGGCGGGAGCAGTTTCCTGTTGTAGCCGAACCCGGCCGCCAGGCCCCTCACGAAGAAGAACGGCGGCCCGCCGATCGGCTGGTCCAGGTAGGCGTAGACGAACAGCGACGGGCCCTTGGCGACGTGGTCGGGAAGCTGGGCGTAGGAGCCGATCGCGGCGAGGCCGAACTCCTCGGTCTTGATCTGCGCGCCCCCGCCGTAGGAGAGGCAGGTCGTCCCCTTGTACTGGATCTCGCCTTTGAGGAAGGCGCCGTCGATCCGGACCGGGCCGGAGGTGTAGGACAGTCCCAGCCCGGCCAGGTCGAACGACGGCTCGGCGGCCGGGTCGGACATCGGCAGCCCGGCCTCCAGGCCGTCCAGCGAGAGCGTCAGGCCGGCCGCGGTGATCGCGGCATCGAGCAGCACCGCCAGTCTTGGGTCGTCACCTTGCCGGTAGGCCAGGCCGACCCGTTCGATCTGCACCGGCCCGACCCCTCGGTGGATTTTGACCCACTTCACGTTGTCGCCGGTCTGCGCCTGCGCCGGGTCGGGCGCCGATACGGCCGGCTCCGCATCCGTGGTGGCCGCCGCCGATGGGGTGGCGGTGTCCGCCACGGGCAGGGCGAGCGGCTGGCGGAGGGGACCCAGCCTGAGCTCGCCGTCGATCGCGAAGCCCGCGGCGGTGTCGCGCTCGGGCATCGGGCTGATCGGCTCGGGCTCCGTCGGGCTGTTCGGCTTGAGGAGCATCGCGTTGAGCGCCTTCACCTGGGCCGCGGTCATCGGGGCCGAGGCCGCCGTGATCCGCAGCGGCGACACCCCCATGAGGGTCTCACCCGTGAAGTGGTCGCCGACCAGGGGCAGGTGACGCAGATCGACGGCGGCGTCGATCTCGACCCCGAACAGGTATGCCGTGACGGGCGCGGCGCCGTCGCCGGTGGTCTCGTCGAGGGCGAAGGTGGCGTCGTCGATGTCGACGGTGACTCCCTCGGGGACATACTGTGCCGCCTGCGGCGAGAACGCCGCGACCAGGCTCTGGACGCCGGGCACCGGATCCGGGTCCGCGTGGGAATACGTGGCCGTGAACCGTTTCGCGGCGGGGTCTTCGGCGAAGTGGGCACCGAGGCGCAGGTCCAGGACGTCACCGTCGACGGGCACGGCCACCTCGAGCCGCCCGTCGAAGGTCGTCGTGTAGGCCGCGCCGTGCGGAACGACCTCGATGTCCGTGACGAGTCTCAGCGGAACCTCGCTGATCGTCATGTCACCCGCGCAGGTGAAGGCGAACTTACCGCTGGTGGTCTGGTAGCTGAGCTTGAGGTCGTGCAGCGCGAGGGTGTCGAGGGCCATGGGAATCTTGTCGGCTTTGAACAGGTCCTCCAGCGCCTTGACCAGATCGCCGACATCGAGCGCGGAACCGGGAAGGGTGCTGCCTTCGAAGGTCCATCCCCCCGCTGAGTCGTACTCCGCCAGAAGGGACAGGGCGATCGAGTCGCCGAGCCGGACCTCACCCCCGATCGTGGCTTCGGCTCCGCCGGCCGCCGAGTAGGAGACGGTGACGCCCAACTCGGTGAGTTCCATCGGCCCCAGCCGCCATACGCCGTCGACGACGAAACCGACCAGGTAGGAGCCGTCGGCCGGTTGCGCGGAGAACCTGGCGGCCGAGATCGTCAGCTCCTTGGGAATGCCCTCGGTCGGCAGGTCGAATTCCCGCAGAACTTCGGTGAGCGCCGCCGATCCCTCGTACGAGCCGTGCACCTCGAATGCGGGGAACTGCGCCACCACGTCGAATTCGAGCCCGGCGATGCTCAGCAGACTGTCGACGTGAAGGTAGTCGAGCGCGTACAGCTCTATGTCGAAACCGGCCTCGACCGCTTTGATGGCGGCGTCGAAGTACTCCGAACTCAGTCCGATCGATCCGAAAGCCGAGGTCACATCGGAGGTGATGTCCGGGCAGGCCCACGCCGCCAGTTCGGCCAGTCCCGGGAACGCGGTGTCGCCGGCAGGCGTGAGGGATGCGTACCAGTGCGCCCCGGGCTGCATGCCGATGCCGACGTCCATCGGCGTGTCTCCCACGCCGACATGACCGAGCAGGAGCATCGAGAAGGAGACGCCGGAAGTCTGTGCCCGGACCCCGATTCCGTTGAGTTCGAGCACCGAGGGGATGATCGGCCACCGCACGGACGGAAGCTCCACGGCGAAGGTGAGATACGTCTCCAGGTCCTTGCCCGGATAGAACAGGATGTCCAGGCCGCCGGCGAGCACCTTCGCGGCCTTGGTCATAGGGTCCAGCAGGTCCGGCGGGATGGCGAACGGAGAGTTCCCGCTCGGATCGTGCAGCATGAGCAACTCGTTCGGTGACAGCCCTGTCTCGTCGGCGGCCAGGGTGAGTCGCCACCCACCGGTGTCCCCTTCCCGGTGTGAGACGAGGGTGACCGGAGCGCTGACCGCATGCTTGAGTTGCGCGGTCCCGGTCGCGGTGGCGGAGACGGACGGGACCGCTCCGTCGACCAGCGTCACCACGATGTCGTCCACCGTGGTCTGGAGACCGGCGATTCCGGCGACGGGCCACAGCTCACCCGACTTTCCGGCGATCGTCAGCGTCGAGCCTTGCAGCGTGACGCCGTCGATTCCCGGCGAAACGAGAATTCGCTGGTTCGGTGTCGTGCCGAGGAAATCGCGGAGCTCTGTGGGCAGTTCGGTGTCCGCGGCCGTGAGCGCGATTGGATCCGTCAGCCCGTCCAGGTATTGCTTGAGCCGCTGCAGGTCCATGATTCTCTCACCTTGTCAGAAGGATATACGATCGGTTTTTTGCCCAGGATGATTTGGGACTCGATACACGACTTCGAACCATCTCCGCTTCCCGGAAGATCTGTCCTGACCAATCGTGAGCACGATGTCACCCCACTTGGTATGGGCTGACTTGATCCTGTTGTCGCCGCAGACCCGTGATTTGTTCTGCGCAGCGAACTGGTTCGCCACCCATTTACTGCTTGTCGGGATGTGATCCCTCTTGTAACGGCAGTTTGTCAAGTAGAAACGTTCGATGCTGTAACAGCCGTCCAGCAGATCCACCACGGGCTGGTCGGGATGCTGGTAACCATGCTCCCCGCAGGAGATGAATGCGACCGCCGGAGACATGGAAGAGAGGAAATCACCGCTCGTCGAGGTTTTGGAGCCGTGATGCCCGCATTTGAAGGACGCGATCCGATGGGGAATCTTATAGGTTCCTCCTGCCGAGTTGGGCAGTCCATGTTCTTGCAGCGCCGTCGCCACCAGATCGGCCCCTTCAGAGGGGAGGTCACCGCCGGCGTAGTGGAGGAAATCGTTGAAGCGGACGACGAGTCCGACGCTCGTTTCGTTTCTGTCAAACGAGTAGTCGAAATGCTTTGGCTTCCTGGGGCCCTGCCATACGTACTGGGAGGCGGCCAGGATGAAGACCGCCGGAGCGTCCTCCGGGGCTGTCTTCGCCGTCGGTCCGGCATTCCAGAGAACCTCTGTGCCCAGCCTGCCCAAGGCGGCGGTGCGCCTGCGGTTGATGTCGGGGGCCTGAACCGTGGCATCGCCCAGCTGCACTTTCCCCTCGACCGCCATTACGTATTTCTGTGGCTGGCCGGTGGGACCGGTGTCGATGACGTGGGTGTTGGCGTAGTTCCCATCGGTGTCGAACTGGGCGGCATCGCAGAACTGCTTCACACCTTTGTACAGCCGGCCGAGGATATTCGTCCGGATCAACCCTACTCTTGCTTCCCTCATTTCTTTGCCGCCATACCCTGCGATCGCGTCCGCCGCGGCTATCCCGGCTGCGTCCACCACGGCCGAGGTCCGCCCTCTACCCAAGTTCAATTGGGGGTTGAGATTGTTTATGCTTGCGCGAGACAATCCCGCGTAGACGTCCTCTGCCGCCGCCCTGCCGGCCTCCGCCGCCTCCTTGTCGACGATCACGTTCTCTGGAATGAGAAAGGCTTCTTCCATGAGAAGTTCGACGATGTCAGAGAACTTCTTGCCGTTGGCGGGATAGATGCCCCGGCATGCACCCATCGCGCCGCTTGCGCCGGCCGCGATGTGCTCCATTCGGACTCTACCCGTCTCGGCGCAGAGCAGCGTCGCTCTGGCGATTGTGTCGGCGATGCGATGGAGGTTGTCGGCGACCAGCAGGGCGAGCACACCCTCGTGGTGATCTGCGTCGTAGTGGCTGACCACCATGTGGTCGAGTGGTTCGTTGTCAAGAACTTCTTGGATCTTCTCGTGCACCCTCCTCGCACAATTGCTCTTGCCTCCGTCGATCAGCATCGAACGCCGGGTTTCGTCGGAGCTGTTGTACGCGTGTATGATCGAGCTTTCTCCCTGACCCACGTCGATGGTGCAGATATCTAATTTCCACGGCATCGGCTTCTCGATTCTTTGAGTTCATCGGCGCAGACCGCTACGGCGCCCGGGCGAGCCGGCCGCAAGGCGCCGTAGCTCCCGTCGAGACGGATGGTCAGTCGCTTGCGCGGAACGGGGAGCGGATCCGCCAATGACCCACGTTGTTCCTGGGAATGGTGGGGTAGTCGGTGGGCGCGCTGGTCCTGGTGACCATCATCCGCCGCGTCGCGTCAGCTCGGTTCGTGTCGACGTAGGCGTTCTCCGCGTACACCGTGTTCTGCAGATCGAATTGCAGTTTCCCGTCGGCCAGGGCCTTCAGGATGCGCAACTCGACGGCCCCGACGGTGACGTCACCGATGGTGAGCGCGCTTTGGCCGACGGCGGCTCCGTCCAGTATGATCTTCTGCGCGTAGACGTTCCGCAGCGCGTCGGCCGCGAGATCGCCGTCTTTGAAATAGATGCCTTCGGCCCGGGCCTCGATCCGGTGCGAGAACTTGTTCGCGTGCGCGAATCGAACAGTGGGGAAAACCACCTCGGGAGTGGTCGTGTCAGCCTGGTACAGCTCCAGGAACAGCTTCGTGCCGCTCCCTGTCGGTGTGTCCCGGCGCAACTGCAGGTGGCCCTGCTCCGAGCTGACCGTCAGCTTCGCTCCCGGGCTGGTGGTGCCGATGCCCACGTTGTTGTTGACGGGATTGATGGCGAGCGGCTTACCGCCGTGCGACTGCACCCAGCTGTAATTCTGGTCATAGCCCAAGCGCAGATTCGACGCACTGACCGGACCGATGACCACCGTCGCACCGGTGCCATCGGTATTGGCGCCGACGATATGCAACCTCCCCTCCGGCACGGTGGTACCGATGCCCACGTTGGCGCCGACGGGGTTGATGGCTAGCGGCTTACCACCGTGCGACTGCACCCAGCTGTAATTCTGGTCATAGCCCAAGCGCAGATTCGACGCATTGACCGGACCGATGACCACCGTCGAGCCATTGCCGTTGGTATTGGCACCGACGATATGCAACCTCCCCTCCGGCGTGGCGGTCCCGATGCCCACGTTGGCGCTGGTGAACAGCAAGGGCGTCCGCTCGGCCAGGATCGAGACGAATCCGTCCTGGAAGCCGGGAATGTTGCGATAGGCGATCACGACGGGCGCATGGCCGGGGGACGCCAACGCGGAGATGTCGCTGAGTTTCAGCTCAAGTGGCTTGCTCTCCGTCAGGTCGATGTCCGCCTTCGGGGTCAGCGTCCACTGCACCCGCTGCCCCAGGTCCTCCTTCTCGATGGTCCACGCGTCGTCCGTAGTGGCCACGCCGTCCTTGAGACGGGTGAGGCGAACGCTCGATGCCTGGCTCGCCCGGGTCAGGGCCCAGTCGCGAGGCACACCATCCTGCTGCGCGTCGAAGGAGACCACGAAAGCGGAAGCGGCGTTCGGGGCGTGCGTGGAGCCGGACAGTTTGATCGCGGTCTCGCGGGAGACGTTGGTGATACGCAGCCGCAGCGAACTCAGACTGACACCGTCGCTGAGCACGCGGTCGCCGCCGACGAATGCCACGTCCAGGGGGATGTCCGGTCGTCCCCGGTGATTGACGACGTCGAGGAATTGCAGCCGGTTCCCCGTCAGCTCACCCGGCTCACCCGCGTAGCCCAGCTGCTGATAGTCCAGTTCGACCCGGGTCCCACGGGTGCCGCCCGCGCCATCGGCCTTGAGCCCGGCCAGTTCCAGATCGAGCGAAGCGCCCGGGGAGATGACGGGAGTGGCGGTGCACAGCAGGTACAACGTGGTGACGTCGGCTGCGGCCCGCATCGACCAGCCTTCTTTCGCCGACAGGCGCGGAACCGCCGAGACGTCGAGGATCCCGGCGCGAAAGCGCAGCGCCACATGGTAGTTCGTCGGTGACACGGCGCCGGCGGCAGGCGCTCGCAGCCGGAGGTCGTACCGGGAGGAGTTGGTGAGGCGCAGCGTCATCGTCTGCCCGGCCGGGGCGTCGTCGATGTAGAGAACGCGCTGGCGGGAGGTGTTGAACAGGTCGAAGTCGAGCGGGTGAGTGCGGACGAAGGCGGCCATCGCCGACTCGTCCGCCGCCATGTCGCGCTGGATCTCCAGCGCGCTCAGTGCCCCGTCGTACATCCTGACGTGCGCCAGCGCGCCCGTGAGGTGGTTCGCCGACGCGTCGGGAGACCGGCCCGCGACCACTCCCGCTCCCGTCAGCAGTTCGGCGGGCACCGGCCCCTGTGCGATCTGGACGCCGTCGAGGTAGGTCCTGGCGGTCGTCCCGTCGCTGGTGACCGCGACATGATGCCAGGCGTCCCACTCCAGGGAACCGGCTGGGCTGGCATAACCGGCGGTCATGTCACCCGGCTTGGGCAGGCCGTGGATGATCTTGCCCTGTGGGTCCACCGCCACCCGGTAGCCGCCCACCTTCCCCACGATGGAGCCCACAGCGACGGGCTGCTTCGCCCTGACCCACGCCTGGACGGTGTAGGTCCGCGAGCCCAGGGCGGTGGCGTTCTGGCTGGTCAGGGCGTCGCCGTCGAGAATCAGGCAGCTGCCGAACCTTCCGTCCGGGTGAGGGCGAGGGTCGCCTTGGGCGGTGGCGTCGAAACCGTTGCCGGAGGAGTCGAGGGCGTGGTGGTCAGCGGACAGGTCGTCGAGTTGCCAGTGCAGCAGCAGTTTCGCGGTCATGACGCCGCCTCCAGCCGTCCGGCGTCCTGCCCGACCTGGGTGCCGGCCTGGTGGTGGATCTCGTCGACCAGCTCGTAGACCTGCGCGTACGGTAACTGGCCGAGCGCCTCCAGGATCCGGTTCGTCTGCGGTATCGACAACGTAAGGGTGATCTTCGACATCACGTGTTTCCTTGCTCGACGGGTAAGGACTCGGACGGGACGGTTCCGGTGGGCAGCGTGCGCAGGGCCAGCCAGCCTTCCCGGAAGGTGAGACCGGCGGGGAACCGCTCGGCCGGCTGCGGCGGATGGGCGGTCTCCACCCATCCGGCCGGGTCATGCTCCCGCCAGGACCAGACGGAGCCGGGCTCGGCGGGCAGAGGCACGGCGACGCTGTCGTCGTCGGTCAGAAGGGGCGCGGTCAGGAACCCGGCCTCCAGGTTCGCCATGGCGTCCTGGTAGTGCTCCACGGCGAGCCGTACCGATTCGGTCGGCAGGACGCCGCTGGTCGCGTGGATCGAGCCGCGGGGGTCGGCCAGGAGCGTGAGACGGCGGGGCGGCAGATCGGCCGCGACTGTCAGCGACGGCTCGGATTCGCCCTGGACGTCGTGGAAGTCGGGCTCCAGCGCGCCGGAGAGGTCCTCCAGCCAGTAGCCGAGCGTCCCGTCGCCCAGGCGGTCGTGCTCGCCGATCCGGACGGAGTAGCGTACCCGCGGGAAGCCGTTGGTCTCCCGCGCGGCGCGGGTCATGTCCTGGCGGAAGACGTTCCAGTCCTGGTGGACGGCGGGCGGTTCCATCGCCTCCAGCGCGACCTCGGCCCGCACCACCGCGATCGGCCGCCCGGTGAACATGGCTCTGCCCGGGTGCTGGGTGTGGCCGTCGGGGTCGATGGAGGCCAGGGCCTCGTCGATCAGGGTCCGGACCCCTTCGACCCCGGCCGCCCCGCCGGCGCGCAGCCGCTCCACCACCGCCCGCAGGTGCGGGTTCTCGATGTCCGTCACGGCTCCGCCGGAGGCGGATTCCCAGTACGCCCAGCTGGGGCTGACCGGATCCGCGGCGGCGTACAGCGTCCCCAGCAGCACCCCTTGCGAGGTGTGGACCAGCAGGCCGCCGTCGAGGTTGTCGGGGACGATCCATCCGCAGACGGGGGTGTTTCCCGGCAGCCCGGTCGAGGGCCTGGTGTCGTGCCCGGCGTCCAGGAACGTCAGCCTGATCCGGGCGGGCTGGGCCAGCCGCGGCGGCAAGGCGACCCAGTCAGGGTGGTCCGCCACCCTGAGGCCGGTGGTGGTGTGGAACCGGCTGAGATCGATGTCGTGACCGTTGCCGAAGTTGTCCAGAATGCGCAGCTGTCGTACCCGCAACGCTCCCGCGCGGATCGGATTGAAGTCGGTGAGTGGCTGCGGAGCGTGCCGGTTCTCGTCCCCGACCCTGGCCGCCACCTGCGCGATGAACTCCCGCGATGCCGGGAAGCCGAGCGGATCGTCGACGGGTAGCTGGCGCGCGACCCTGAGCATGAGCAGGGCGTCGTTGAATCCGCCCAGGCTCTGCGCGAGATTGTCAGCCTCGTGGACGTCCAGATGCCGATACGCCGCCGCCAGCCTTTTCAGCCGGTCATCGCCGCCGTTCGCGTCGTACCAGTCGAGGACCTCTCCGGGGTCGGCGCGGAACACGTCCGGCTCGACCTGGGGCAGGCCGGCGGCGGCGCGTGGGGCGTTGTAGTCAGTGAGCATGTTGCCCGCCAGGTAGCGCAGGATCCGCGAGGACATCACCGGCCGGGCGGACGGCGAGAGGATCGTCGTGCCCGAATAGACGTTGGCGCCCTTGTCTGGAACGTTCCGGCCCGGGCGCATTCTCAGCTCGACGTCGGCCGGCGGGAGCTCGTAGTTGGCCACGACGAAGTCACGGTCGTAGTCGCGGTGGCCGGTGCCGAGGTTGTTGCCCGCGCTCGTGGGGAAGAACTCGGCCTCCCACTGCAGCAGCACCGGGTGCCATGGCGCGTGCCGCCAGGTCCGGACCGCCGGGTTGGGCAGGGACAGCGAGGTGACCAGCGCGGCCACCCGGTCGCGCAGGACGGTGACGGCGGCGGCGGTGTCCGGCCGGCCGGCAGGTTCGCTCAACGTCCAGCAGGTCAGCAGACCGTCCGGGTCCTGCGCGCCGTCCTGGCCGTACCTGTCGGAGGGCGTGGCCGCCGACCCGGTCAGCAGCACCACCGGCTCGTTCGGCAGGTAGTAGGCAGGCGCGGGAACCTGCTGCGGCACGTACGCGGTGCGTGCCCGCGCCCCGATGGACTGGTTGAGGGCGGCGAGGGCCGTGTCGACCGCGGCGCGGGCCGCGGCCAGGCGGTGGGCGAGGGTGTCTCCTTCGCCCTGCGGCGGGTGGATGCCCGCCTGCCCGGCCAGGCGGTCCAGCTCCGCCATGCCGCGTGCCAGGAAGAAGGCGACTTCGTCGGGGTCGGGATAGTCGTCGGGGCCGCCCTCCGGGGGGTAGGCGCAGAGCATGTACCTGTACCAGTCCCAGAACAGCCGCCGGCGAAGGCCGGTGATGGTGCGCCATGCCTGGTCGTAGTCGCTCTGGGCCTGGTTGAGGGTGGTCAGCAGGTCGTCGAGCGCGGCCGGCGGCGTGAGCCGGTCGCGGTTCTGCTTCTGCTCCGCGGTGACCGAGGGGCCCGTCTCGTCCTCCCGGCGGATGCTCCACAGCGTGCCTCCCGGCAGGCGGGAGAAGGACGTGGAGTGCCGGGATTCGGCGAGCCCGATGGACAGATCCAGGGCGGCGCTCTCCAACTCGTCGGCATAGGTCAGCGCTTCCAGGAGGTTCTCCAGCTCGTCGGGCGTGGCACCGGGGATCACGGAGCCCAGGTGCGCGGCGAGCGCCTCGGTGGCGGTGTTCCCGACGCAGACGCCGGACTCGGCGTCCGCCAGCAGCGGGTTGACGGTCGTCTCGGCGGGCGCGAAGACGAGCCGCCCGAAACAGACCATCGATCCTGGCCGTCCGGCGTCGCCTTCGGCGGTCCAGCCCAGCTGCTCCTCGATGACGTCCTGCCAGGAGTCGGTCTCCGGGGCCGTCTCCAGCGTCCTGGCCAGCTCGTCCTGGCCGGCGTCGCCGTACCAGCCGATGACGTCGTAGGCCAGGCCGGCGAGGTCTCCAGGATCCGGGTCGTGGAATCCGAAGACGCTGTGGCAGTTGGGGTAAAACGCGGCGAAGGCGGGCTCACCGTACCCACTCACGGTGAGTTCCGGCAGGCGGTCCGGCCGGTCGCGGGACGGGTCCCATAACCCCAGGGCCACCTTGCGACCGAGGTAGCGGTACGGGCGGCCGGCCGCGGAGGGGACCGGGTAGGCCACCCCCGCGAGATTGTCGTCGGAGAGCGTGTCGCTCTCCACCACCCATTGCTCCTCGACCGTCCCGCCTCGGAAGCGGGTCACCAGCCAGCGATTGGGCACGACGGGGGCCCTTGTCCCCTCCTGTTCACTCTGGACGTGCCGGGTCAGCGCGTCGGGCAACGCCCAGTGCAGGTGAACCCCCCGTTTGAGGCGGAAGTTCTGGTCCTCGAACGGGGCCGGCAGCAGGATCTCGCCCAGGTAGGGCAGATCCGCCCCCACATCGCGTCCGGTGACACCGTCGACGTACGGCAGGCGGGTGAAGTCCACCGAAGGTCCGGCGACATCGGTATCGGAGGCGAGACACAACGCGTCGATACGCATGGGAACTGTAAGCACAGACAACGGAACATCCTCATCAGCGGGGCCGGTGAAGTGGGCCGGTTCGACGGCAGCGAGAGGTTCCGCCCCCGGCCTTCGTGCTCGCGTCGCGTAGTCTCTCGTGCCGCGATCTCCTGGCACTACATGTACGGCTACGCTTTAGCGCTATGAGATAGCGTCAGCATGGGAGGCCGGTTTGTCAAGAGGGATTTCCGCCCCCTGCTGGGACCGGCGGGCAGGCGGGAGCAGCGCGCGAGGCCACGCCCCGCGCGCGGTCGGCAGCTGGAGTCGGCGAGGTCACGCCCCGCGGGCGGTCGGCGCCTGGGGCCGGCGAGGTCAGGGCCCTTGGAGGAGGGCGGCGGTGCTACCCGGCCGCGGAATCGTCGTCGTCGCGGCCGGACGACCTGGGCGCGCCGCGGCCTTACTGGCGGGCGGCAGGAGTGGTGAGGTGGGTGGCGACGATGGCGTCGATGAGATCCTCCACCGGAGGCCAAGGAGCGGTGGGGCGAGCCGTCCGAAGGCTGAGCACTCCGTGGAGCGCGCCCCACAGGCAGAGCGTGGCCGTCCAGGGGTCGGTGATCCTGGCGATGCCGGCGTCGACGCACGCGGAGATCACTCTCTGGACGATCCGGACGGCCGGCAGGCCGGGGCGCTCCTCCTCGCCGATGGCACGGGGTGGCCTGGTGGTGGAGCCGGGTACGTTGAACATCACCTGATAGGCGTCGGGATGCTCGCCGGCGAAGCGGCAGTAGGCGTGCGCGATGGCGCGGAGTTGGTCGGCGGGCGCGGCGTGCTCGGCCACGGCCTCCTCCAAGTGGCGGGCCAGCACCTCGAAGTGCTCCTGGTAGACGGCCAGCAGGAGGCTCATCTTGTCGGGGAAGTGCAGGTAGACGCTGGTCGCGGCGATGCCGACCTCGCGCGCGACCGCGCGCAGCGACAGCTTCTCGTGGCTGACCCCCTGCGCCAGGAGCTTGTTGGCGGCGGCGATGAGATCCCGGCGCAGCCGGTCGCCTTCGCCCCGCCGGTTGGGTGTGTGCCGGGAAGCCCTGTTCGCAGGTGTTGTCATCGATGTTTCTCCAACGCGCCCGGTCAATGCGCCGGGATTTGGGCCCGCAAGCCGCTTGACGAATATGACTCCCCCACTCAAGCTACATGGTAGCACTACATGTTAGCTGAGCATGTTGTGGCGGCCCGGCGCTGTCCGCTCGGCAACAGGCATACTGCGGCTTCTGATAGATCCAGGCTTGTCGGGGTAGCGGGATGACTGCCGGAGCAGGAGACGGGAGTCGCACATGAGCACAATGGTGGGAAACTGGAAGATGGCGATCGCCGACGGGTGCATGCCCGGCGACCAGCTCTACCTGTTCAACATCAGTCCCGGCAACGCCCACGTCGAGCTCACGTTCTGCGCGGAGGGCGGCCAGCCGCTGGGCCCGTTCTGCCTGCCCGTCCCCGCACACCGTACGCAGGCTCTGGCCCTGGAGGACCTGGTCGATCCTGACGACCTGCCCCCGAGCCAGTCGTACTCCGTCGTGGTGGTCTCGGACATGCCGGTACTCGTCCAGCCTGAGCCGGCACGTCCGGACGTGCCGAAGCATCGGAGATCAGCGGCCTGACAGTTCCTGTTGCGGGTGATCCTGGCGATACGGTTGGGCATCATGAGATCGCTCCACGCCATGATCGCGGCATCGCTCGTCATCGCCCTCACGGGATGTGCCGGTGAAGCGGACGGATCGGCGGCACCGGAGCGGCCGGCCCAGGCCACCGCCCCGAGCGCCACCCAGACACCCTCCCCGCAGGCGGCGGCCATGGGAGTGCCCGCGCCTGATGTCCGCATCCCCACCGACCCCGTCAAGCTGGCCGGCGCTCTGAAGGAGACGTCCACCGCGCTGTACGAGGCGATCGACGGCTGGACCAAGGACTCGCAGGAGCAGCCGCCGCAGGACGTCGTGCTGCTCTCGCTGCATCAGCAGCGCATCTACCGGGCGATGGCCCGGAACACGACGCTGACCCAGGGCGTCGTGCGGCGGTTGCCCAAGGGACTGGCCGCCGAGGCCCGCGACAACACCACGGCCATCGCGAAGCTGCTGTCCCTGGCCCGGCCGATCAGCGCGGCGCAGCGCAAGAAGATGCGCCTGGCGGAGCCGGCACCCGCCGAGCGCCTGCGCGGCTACATGGTGCGGGCCGAGAAGCGGTTCGGCGTCGAGTGGGAGGTCCTCGCGGCGATCATGCTCGTCGAGACGAAGTTCGGCCGGGTCAGGTCGTCGAGCTCCACCGGGGCACAAGGACCCATGCAGTTCATGCCGGGCACGTGGCGGCAGTACGGCCTCGGCGGGGACGTCCACGACGCGCGCGACGCGGTGCTCGCCGCGGCCAATTACCTCAAGGCGTCGGGAGCGCCGCGAGACTACCGGCGGGCGGTGTTCGCCTACAACCACGACGCCCGGTACGTGGATGCCGTCCTCGCGCACGCCCGCCAGCTCAAGCGCGACGCGCGCAGCTTCTACGCGTTCTACAACTGGCAGGTCTTCGTCCTGTCCGCGCGGGGCGAAGTCCGCCTCACCGGCCCCCGCTGACCTTTTCCAGCAGGCCCAGCTCTATTCGCCATGAGCCACCGCGAAAGCCGACAAAAATTCCTATGACAGATATGAGTATTTGTCTAGGTTCAGCGTGCGTTATGTAATTTCCTCGAATCGGTATGGACGATGGAGGAGACAGCATGACGCATGGCGCTTTCGCGACCGAGCTCGGTCGTCGGCTGGTCGAGAAGGTCGCTCCCGATGAATCGGCGATGTTCGAGCAGACCTGGAAGGCATTGGAACGGCGGTCGGGCCGGCGAGGCACGCGGCGTTCGGAGCCACTCGGCTTCGGCCTGCCGGAGGCTGGTGCGGTGCTGGTCACAGCGGTTGTCTCGGGCGTGCTGACCACGGTGATCGAGGACTTGGCCAAGCAGTTCGGCTCACGGTGGGGTCGTGCGCTGGCCCGGCTGCGCGGCCGTCCGAAGGAGTTGCTGCCCGACCCCCTGCCTCCGCTGCCCGCCTCGCGCCTTGAAGAGATAAGGAGGATCGCCTACAAGCGCGCGCGGAAGCTCGGCTTGTCCGAGGACCGGGCGAGCGCGTTGGCCGACGCTCTGGTCAGCGAGCTCGCGATCGGCGGCCCGGATTCGTGACCTCTCCCGAATCACGGTCACCGAGCCCATTCCTCTTCGTTTCCGGCACCAGCTCGGCTTTCGTCCTGCTGATCGCCCTGGCGTTCTCGACCACCGCGATCTATACTCCACCGATTTTCCATCTGGTGTCCGTTACCGGAACACCTGTCCCCGCGGCCGTAAGGGACGCCTGTTACCGGGCGGCCTACAACGCGACGGACCAGGATCGGTTCGCCGAGGCGTGTGCCGCGTTGAAGGCCGGCGTACGGCAAGATCTCCGGCCGGGAATCCTGCTCTGCTTCGCGATCCTGATTCTCCTGACCGCCCTGCAGTACTGGCTCGGGCCGGCTTGGCGGATCAGGCGGCGGCGGTTGACGGAGCTGGATCGGGAGGCCTGTCGCGAGCAGTACGACGAGGTTCATCGCATGGTGGATGAGCACCTTCCCGGCCGAAAGGTACGGTTCCTCGTCGATCTCCTCGACCCGTCCGTGGGTGGCCTGGCGTTCGGCCGTCCAGGTCGCAGGTACGTCGTGCTCAGCCGCGGCACCCTGGACCTGTTCCGGCATGACCGACTGATGTTCCGAACGGTCGTGCTGCACGAGTTGGCCCACTTACGCAACCGCGATGTGGATATCACCATGCTGACCATCGCGCTGTGGCGCTCGTACTTTTTCGTGATATTGCTGCCGGAGCTGGTGGGCGCCTACATCAGCCTGGCCGCGGGCATCCCTCCGGTCAAAGACCCCGAGCAGATCCCGTTCGTGTCCGGGCCGGCGCTGTCGTGGCAGTTGGCCGCGCAGATCACCGGGCTGACCGTCCTGTCCCGGCTCACCCGGTCAACGGTCCTGCAGGCCCGCGAACTGCAGGCGGACGCGCGGGTCCTGGCATGGCTGCCAGGTGCGGGGCCGCTGCTTCTCCGGTTGTTCGGCGCCACCCGGAACAGCGATCGGCGAGGCCTCCATCTGCGCCACCGTACGCATCCGCACCGCAAGGTGCGCATGGCGGCGGTCACCGAGCCGGGAATCCTCCTGCGCCAGGGATTCACCTTCTCCTTCGCCCTGGGCGCCTGCTTCTCCCTGACCATGGACCCGGCGACGTCCCTGACCGGGACTGCGCGCAGCGACAGGTTCTACTGGCCGGCCGAGCTGTTCGTCCTCGTCCTGGCCGTCGCGCTCGGGATCAGGGCACTGCGGGCGTCCGCGACCCCGGCTGACGGGCCGAGTGCCGCCCTCGGCCTGGCCGCGGGCGTGGCGACGGGCTGGCTGCTGGCGCCGAGCCGGATGACCGACCATGGCATGGCCCCCTTCCCCGTGGCCGTGCAACTGGCCGGCGTGGTGGTGCTCGCGGCCGCCGGCTGGTTGCTCGGCCTGTGGGTGAGGTGGGTGGCGGCGCATTGGGAACCGGTCGCGCACCAGGCGTCTCAGCGCGTGCGTATCGCGGGCCTGTCGGTCGGGCTGGTCGCCCTGGTGGTCCTGCTGTCGGCGAGACCGCTCTACGCGACTCAGCTCTACGTCATCGTCGCGTACGTTCAGCACGATCCCTCGGTATCCGATCCCCTGGTACAGGTCTTGCTCACGGCGCAGCAGCTTCTGGACCGCCAGATGATCTCCGGGCTCTGGCTGGCGGATGCCCTGGTGCTGCTGATGGCGTTCCCTCTGCTGTTCGGAGCCGCCGCGAAGAAGGCCGTCAGCTATCGGCAGACTCTGTCTCTGGGGCACCGGCCGGCCGGCAACCTGTTTCTCGCCTTCACCGTCGGGGTGGGAGCGGCGATCCTCTTCACCGCGTTGTCGAGTGCCGCCAACGAGATCCTGCTGGGACGATCCGCCGGGCTGCTCGATCAGGCCGCCGGTATCGGCGCCGGGCTGGCCGCCGCTGTCTCCTATCGGGCACGGACCTCACCGGTCGCCAAGGGAGTGTTCGCCGCATTGGTCGGCGGTCTGCTTCTGGTGGCATTACGAGAGCTGCTGCCGTCGACCGCGACGCCGCCGGGGGCAGCCCTCATGTGGGCTTTGGGACGGCTGGTGGAATCCGCCCTCCTGTCAGCGCTACTCGCCGGCCTGCTACGACGGCGCTGATCAACCACCGCGTCCGCCAGGGTCCGCCGTCGAAGAATGGCGACTCGAACGACTCCCTCCCGCGAGTCGGGTTCTCCAGAGCGATCGTCGCGCTCTGTGCCTATACGTTGCCGGAATGGAGTTGTTCACCCCGTCGCTCGACTGGGGCTCTGAGGTCTGGGCCTCGCTGGTGTGGATCGCCGAAGCCTGGGCGATCGCCGCCGTATGCACGTTGGCGGTCCTCGTGCTGATCGGCCTCTGCACGACGTGGGGCAGGCAATTCTGGCGCATCACCGGCGCCCACTTCACCGGCCCGGGGAGCGTCAAGGTCTGGCTCTGGCTCGGCGCCATCCTGGTGTCGGTGGTGGCCGGCGTCCGGTTGACCGTGCTGCTCAGTTACCAGGGCAACGACATGCTGTCCAGCCTCCAGGTCGCGGTTCAGGGCATCGCCGTCAACAACACTCCGGTGAAAGACTCCGGCGTACACGGCTTCTGGATGTCCCTGTGGGTCTTCTGCGTCCTGGCGGCGATCCACATCGCCCGGCTGCTGCTGGATCTGTTCCTGCTCCAGCGGTTCGTGCTGGCCTGGCGCGTCTGGCTCACCGACCGGCTGACCGGAGACTGGCTCGACGGCCGGGCCTACTACCGGTCGCGATTCATCGACGACACCATCGACAACCCGGACCAGCGTATCCAGTCCGACATCGACCTGGTCACCGCCGGATTCGGACCGCTGCCCAACCTGCCGAGCAACGGAGGGACGGCCAGCACGCTGCTGTTCGGCGCGATCTCCGCGGTCACCTCGATCGTGTCGTTCACGGCGATCCTGTGGAATCTCTCGGGGACGCTCTCCCTCTTCGGGAGCGAGATCCCCAGGGCGATGTTCTGGATCGGGCTGGTCTACGTCCTCATCGCCTCCGTCATCGCCTTCTGGATCGGCAAGCCGATCATCTGGCTGGCCTTCCGGAACGAGATGTTCAACGCGGCGTTCCGCTACGCCCTGGTGCGCCTGCGCGACGCGGCGGAGGCGGTCGCGTTCTACCGCGGCGAGCTCGCCGAGCGCTCAGGGCTGCGGCGCCTGTTCGTCCCCGTCGTCGCCAACTACAAGCGGTATCTGAACAGGACCATCGGCTTCAACGCCTGGAACTACTCGATCAGCCAGAGCATCGTGCCCCTGCCCTACATCCTGCAGGCGCCGCGGCTGTTCGCCGCCGAGATCCGCCTCGGCGATCTCACCCAGTCGGCCTCGGCGTTCAACGAGATCCAGAACGGCCTCTCGTTCTTCCGGAACGCCTACGACGCCTTCGCCGGGTACCGGGCGGCGATCATCCGGCTGCACGGTCTGGTCGTCGCCAACGAAGAGGCCAGGGCGCTGCCGGAGGTGACGACGCTGCCCAGCGACGACGGGCTGGTCCGGCTCGAGGCCGTCGAGGTCCGCACCCCCGACGGACGGCAGTTGATCAATCCGCTCGACATGCGGCTCGAAGCGGGTGACACGTTGGTCGTCACCGGACCATCCGGCGTCGGCAAGACCACGCTGTTGCGCAGTCTCGCCGAGTTGTGGCCGTTCACCACCGGCACGCTGACGCGACCGTGCGGACCCAACGAGACGATGTTCCTGTCGCAGCTGCCCTACGTGCCGCTGGGTGACCTGCGCGCTGTCGTCACCTATCCCGGCAAAGAAGGCAGCGTCCATGACGAGACCCTGCGCGACACCCTGCGCAAGGTCGCGCTGTCGCACCTCGTGGACCGGCTCGACGAGGTGCAGGACTGGGCCAAGGTGCTTTCCCCGGGCGAACAGCAGCGGATCGCGTTCGCCCGGATTCTGTTGACGAAGCCGAAGGTGGTGTTCATGGACGAGTCGACCTCGGCGTTGGACGAGGCCCTGGAGTTCATGCTCTATCAACTGGTGCGGTCAGAGCTGCCCGACACCATCGTCGTCAGCGTCAGCCACCGCTCGACGGTCGAGCAGCACCACACCCACGAACTCGAACTGCTCGGCGAAGGCGAATGGCGCTTCGGTCCGCTGGGAGATGGCACGAGAACGGGCGGGACTCCATGAGGCTGGAGTCCCGCCCGTGCGTACGATGTTCGCCGGATTTATCGTACGGCCGCGAACGCCACAGCAGTGGTGGAGGCGATGGCCGTCGTCAGGACCACCATCAACAGCACCGTGCCCAGCGGGTTCTTCCGCGGCCGCGGCGGCACGACGCGCTTGGCGCGGACGTAGGTCGCCGTGGGCTTGGGGGTCGGCTTGATCGTCGGTTCGGGTTTCGGTTTCGGAGTCGGCTTGGCGCGGACGGGCGCGGGTACGACGGCGGGCACCCGCACGCGGTTGGGGGTCGGACGAGAGGTCGGTTTCGGAGTCGGCTTGGGTTGCGCGGGGCGAGGAGTGATCACGACTCGGACCCTGGGTGTCGCCTTCGGAGTGACGACGGGCTGTGGGTTCGGGACGGCTTCCGGCGGCGGTGGGTTCGCGGCCGGCGACCCGCATCGCCCGATGTGCACACTCACCAGCGGCACGTCCACACAGACGCTCACGTCGGCGCTGACGCTCACGGTCGAGTCGCCGGGCTCCGGGTCGGCCGCGGCGGGAGCGCCCGCGGACAGCGCCAACAGCGTGCCCGCCAGGAGCAGCGGCATGCGCCAGGCGCCCACGGTCAGACGCCTCCGGATATCCGCGCGAACTCCTGCAGCGCGCTCTTGTACGCCTCAGGCTCCACGGCCAGCGGGCCGTTGAAGGCGTGGGAGATGTCCCAGGTGAGGTAGATGCCGAAGCCGAGCATCGCGGCCATCGCCACCACCGGCAGGAGCGCCAGGCCGCGCGGCCTGGCCCCGGCCAGGAACGGGAACAGGACGACCAGCAGGCCGGTGATGATCGTCAGGGCCAGCAGTCCGTCGGGTGGGGTCGCGGCCGCGTCGGCGGTGCGCTGGGCCCGGGCGGCGGCGATCGCCGCGAGGTGGTCGAGCACCGCGGTCCTGGCCTCCTTCTGGTCCGTGGTCACCTGCAGCGCGTCGACGCGGGCCCGGAGCGCGTCGAGCCGCTCCGTGCCGACGGGATCCATCGAGCCACGCTGCATGACGGGCCACTCGTCCTTGACGATGAACGTGATGTAGTCGCGCAGGCCGGCGCGCACCAGGGCGGGGGCGGTGCCGGGCAGGCCGGAGGCCGACCAGTAGGCCTCCACGGCGGCCTGGCTCTCGGTCTGCGTGTTCTGGGACGCGGTGTCGGCGGTGGTCCACGGCACGATGATCGCGATGGCGAAGACCAGCAGGAACATGGCGGACAGCATCGCGCCCGCGTGCCCGGCCGACGGTCCGCCGGCGTCGTTGTCGTCGCTGCCCTTCTTCGCGAGCCGGAACAGCGTGGCGGCGACAGCTACCACGCCTACCGCGGCCACGGCCGCGACGATGTATTGCAGCATAAGGATCTCCCCAATCCCCACCGGACACTGAGCGTGACATTACTATCACAGATAGCATGGCTACTCAGGGGATACATTGCGGTACAGGACGTCACCGATGGGTCACGGCCGGGCGCGAAGGTGAGGTCACCGGTCAGTCCGGTCCTGGAGAGCCGAATTCGTGACAAGTCCCGATTCGTAGCTCCGGTGGCTGGACGGATCGCCGACGAGATCATGGGGCGGGGAGAGAAATGTCCAGCCTGACTCTCCGTGTCATGAAATATCGGGACCATGGGCGGCGTGAACCTTCTCAACGGCCGCAGATTCGTGATGGTGAGTTCGACGGCGAGCGCGGTGGACCCGGAGCAGCCCACCGCGTTCGACTACTGGGAGGCCGACGGGGTGGTGTGGGGCAGCTACACCGGCGACACCGTCACGCACGGCCGTTTCGTCGGCACCAGGGACGGCGACGTCGTCTCCATCGCCTACGCGCACGCGCTCAAGGCCGGTGGCAAGGCGGGCGGCCAGAGCAACAGCCGCATCGAGACCGACGCCGACGGCCGGCTGCGCCTGATCGAGGAGTTCCAGTTCGAGGGCGACGACACCCGGCACGTCAGCGTGTGCACGGAGGTCGTCACCACCTGACCGACCAAGGCCCCGCCCGACCGGGCCGAAGGGTCGCCCGACCGGGCCGAAGGGTCGCCCGACCGGGCCGACGGGTCGCCCGGCAAAGGTCGCCCGGTGAAGCTCGGCCGGTGCCGGTCAGCCGGTGCCGGTCAGCCGTCCTTGCGCAGGGCGGCCCTGCCCTCCGCGGCGCCGACGAAGCGCATCTTGCCGAGCGGCACGTCGCCGGATGCTTCTTGGGCCGCCCGCCGTACCGGACGGGCCTTGTCACGATCGCTGGGCAGCACGTACGGCCGTCTGAGCACCTCGTCCAGGATGAAGACCGTCTCGGTCGCCTTCACGGCCGGGATGTTGGCCAGCCGGTCGGTCACCATGGCGTGCACCTCGGCCACGTCCGACATCCGCACCTGGATCATCGCGTCGTGCTGGCCGGTGGTGATCGCGCAGTACTCCACCTCGGGCATCCTGGCCAGCTCCGCCCTGAACTGCTTCCACATCTGCTGCCGTACGGTCACGAAGATCAGCGCGGTGATGCCGAGCCCGGTCCTGACGTGGTCGATCTCGGCGGTGAACCGCTTGATCGCGCCGTCGGCGCGCAGCGCCTCGAACCGGGTGTACGCGTTGGCCCGGGAGATGCCCACCCGCTCGGCCAGTGCCGAGACCGAGATCCTGCCGTTCTCCCGCAGGACCTCGAGGATCTTCATATGGACGGCGTCGAGCTCGAGGCCGATGCCGATCCGTCCAGGCTGACCACTAGCACCGGCACCATTTCTGGAAATTTCACTCATAGTTACCCCCGGCCTATTTATATACGTCTCAGCGACCGCACAGCGCCTGGACGTTCTGCCGGACAATCCTCGGCATCTTTCGGCCAATCGTCCAACTGGAGGACTCAATGGCGACCCGCTCGCAGACGGCGGCTGTGCTGCTCGCCGGTGCACTCGCCCTCGCCGCCTGCGGAAGCGGCGGTTCCCAGACCCCCGCCGCCCAGGGTGGCGGCGGCAAGACCCTGGTGATCGACACCTCCTTCGACCTCAAGACGGCCGACCCCGGGCGCACGTACGAGCCGACGGGCCTGTTCGTGGAGAAGGCGATCTACGAGACGCTGCTCACCTTCGAGGGCGCCGACGTGACCAAGCCGGTCCCGGCGCTGGCGGAGTCGTACGAGCTGTCCAAGGACGGCAAGGTGCTCACGCTCAAGCTCAAGCAGGGCGCGACGTTCGCCGACGGCTCCCCCGTCACCGCGGACGACGTGGTGTTCTCGCTGACCCGGGTGCGTGACATGAAGGGCACTCCGTCGTTCCTGCTCGACGGCGTCGAGGTGGCCAAGGTGGACGACTCGACGGTCACGCTGACCTCCAAGGCGGCCAACCCCGCGCTGCCGTTCATCCTGCCCAACCCGGCGCTCGGCATCATCAACAGCAAGCTCGCCAAGCAGCACGGCGCGACCGCGGACGCGCAGGACAAGGCCGAGCAGTACCTGAACTCGGCCGCCGCCGGGTCGGGCCCGTACACGATCGAGTCGTTCAACGTGAGCAGCCAGGTCGTGCTGAAGGCGAACGCCAAGTACTACGGCACCAAGCCCGCCTACGACAAGGTCGTCATCCGCAACGTCGAGGCCGCCACCCAGAAGCTGAACGTCCAGCGCGGCGACAGCCAGGTGGCGCTCAACCTGTCGGGCGACCAGGTGACCGGCATGCCGGCGAACCTGCAGGTCAAGAAGACCGCCTCGGCCAACGTGATCTTCCTGCTGGCCAACCAGGACGACAAGGTCAGCAAGACCACGCCGAACGCCAAGTTCGTCGAGGCCGTGCGCAAGGGCGTCGACTACGCGGGCCTGCTGGAGCTGGCCGGTGAGGGCTCCACGCAGGCGCCCGGTGTGATCCCGTCGCAGCTGCTGGGCGCGCTGCCCGCCGACCAGGCGGCCAAGCGCGACGTCGAGGGCGCCAAGGCGGCCCTGGCCGCGAGCGGCGTGGCCAACCCCACGGTGAAGCTGGAGTACCCGAGCGAGCTGACCGTGAACGGCCTGTCGTTCCAGCCGCTGGCCGAGCGGATCCAGGCCAACCTCAAGGAGGTCGGCATCACGGTGGACCTGCAGCCCGCGCCGGTCACCACCGCGCTGGACAACTACCGCAACGGCAAGGAGGAGCTGGGCCTGTGGTACTGGGGCCCGGACTACCCGGACCCCAGCGACTACCTGGCCTTCCTGCCGGGCAAGACGGTGGGCCTGCGCGCCGGTTGGAAGGCCGGCGCGGCCAAGGAGATCGAGGCCGCGGGTGAGAAGGCCGCGACGGCGATCGGCGACGACGCGCGCAAGCAGGCGTACGCCGACGTGCAGACGAAGCTGAACGCCTCGGGCCCGTTCATCCCGCTGATCCAGCCGGGCCAGAACATCGTGACGGCCGCCTCGGTGACCGGCCTGGAGTACCACCCGGTCTGGACCGTCGACGTCGCCCGCCTGGGCGCGAAGTAAGCATGCCCGCCACGGACGACACGCCCCGCGCGCCCCGGCGGCGCGGGGCGCACCCCCTCGCCCGGTTCCTGATCCGGCGCATCCTCCTGGCGCTCCTGCTGGCCTGGGGCATCACGCTGGTGACGTTCGTACTGACGAACCTGGTGCCCGGTGACCCGGTGGCCGCGAACCTGGGTCAGCGCGCCCTGGGCGACCCGGCCATCGTCGCGCAGTGGCGCTCCCAGCACGGCCTGGACAAGCCGCTCTGGGAGCAGTACCTGCTGCACCTCCAAGGCGTCGTCCACGGCGACCTCGGCACCAGCCAGCAGAGTCATCGGCCGGTGAGTCAGGACCTGGCCGAGTTCGTGCCGGCGACGCTGGAGCTGGCCGGGGCGGCGATCCTGGTCTCGCTCGTGCTCGGTGTGGCGTTCGGCGTGATCGCCGCGCTGCGCAGGGACCGGCTGTCGGACCACGCGCTGCGGGTGCTGAGCCTGATCGGCATCTCGGTGCCGACGTTCTGGCTGGCGCTGGTGGCGTTCTACGTGTTCTTCTACCGGCTGCAGATCACCCCGGGCAGCGGCAGGGTCGACGCGGCCCTGGGCTCGGCCCCGGCCGTCACCGGCCTGCAGACCGTGGACGCGCTGCTCGCGGGCCGGTGGGACATCTTCGGCTCGGCCGTCGGCCACCTGATCACGCCCGCCCTCGTGCTGGCCCTGTACACGATCGGGCTGCTCACCCGCTTCACCCGCTCCGCCGTGCTGGAGGTCCTCGGCCAGGACTACGTGCGGGCGGCCAGGGCCAAGGGCCTGCCCGGCCGGACGATCCTGTTCCGGTACGTGCTGCGCTCGGCGCTGGTGCCGATCATCACGGTCGCGGGCCTGGCGTTCGGCAGCCTGCTGTCCGGTACGGTCCTGGTCGAGGCGATCTTCGCCTGGCCGGGCGTCGGCCAGTACGCCTACAAGAGCGCCACCACCCTCGACCTGCCCGCCGTCATGGGCGTCGGACTCGTGGTCGGCGTCGTGTACCTCGTCATCAACCTGATCGTGGACGTGCTGTACGGCGTCATCGATCCCCGAGTGAGGCTTCAGTGAAACGGGATCCCCTGGCCCGCAAGGGCCTGACCGGGCGGCTCCCCCATGCGTGGCGGCAGCCGCTGGCCGTCATCGGCGGCGTGATCGCGATCGCCTGGCTCGTGGTCGCGCTGGCCGCGCCGGTGCTCGCGCCGCACGACCCGCTGGCCCAGGACCTGCCGCGGCTGGCCGCCCCCGGGCCCGGGCACTGGTTCGGCACGGACCAGCTCGGCCGTGACATCCTCAGCCGGGTCATGCACGGCGCGCGGGTGTCGATCCCGCTGACGCTGATGCTGGTGGCGCTGTCGGTGCTGGTCGGCGGCCTGCTCGGCGCCTGCGCCGGATATTTCGGTCGATGGGTGGATGAGACGATCATGCGGGTGGCGGACCTGGTGTTCGCCTTCCCGACGGTCATCCTGGCCATGGTGGTGGCCGCGGCGCTCGGGGCCAGCCTGACCAACGCGGTGCTGGCCGTACTCGTGGTGGCCTGGCCCGCCTACGCCCGCGTGACCCGCGGGCTGGTGCTCGGCGTGCGGGAGCGGGAGTTCGTGCTGAGCGGGCGGCTGCTGGGCTTCTCGGCCTGGCGCTCGCTCCGCGTGGACGTGCTGCCGAACGTGACGGGCCCGGTGCTCGTCCTGGCCACCCTCGACATCGGCACCGCGCTGCTGCTGCTGTCGGGGCTGTCGTTCCTCGGCCTCGGGGCCAAGCCGCCGTCTCCGGAGTGGGGCGCGATGGTGGCCTCCGGCGTGGAGGTCTTCGACAGCTGGTGGGTGGCGACCTTCCCCGGCCTGGCGATCCTGACCGTGGTGCTGGCCTTCAACTTCCTCGGCGACACGCTGCGGGACGCCCTCGACCCCCGTACGGCCCGCGCCATCAAGGAGCGTGCGCTGTGACCCTGGACATCACCGATCTGAAGGTGAGCATCGGCGGCAAGGAGATCCTGCGCGGCGTGGACCTGTCGCTGCGGCAGGGGCGGGTGCACGGGCTGGCGGGCGAGAGCGGCTCCGGCAAGACCATGACCGGCCTGGCCGTCCTGGGCCTGCTGCCGCACGGCTCGCGGACCACGGGCAGCATCGCGCTCGGCGACCGTGAGCTGCTCACGCTGCCGCCGAAGGAGCTGAACCGGGTACGCGGCGGCGAGGTGGCCATGGTCTTCCAGGACCCGGCCACGAGCCTGCACCCGATGCTGACCATCGGCAAGCAGCTCACCGAGCACATGCGCCACCACCTCGGCCTCGACAGGTGGGAGGCCCGGCGGCGGGCCGTCGAACTGCTCGGCAAGGTACGCATCCCCGGGGCCGAGGAGGCGTACGGGCGCTTCCCGCACCAGTTCTCCGGCGGCATGCGGCAGCGCATCGCGATCGCCATCGCGCTGGCCTGCTCGCCCAAGGTGCTGATCGCCGACGAGCCGACGACCGCGCTGGACGTGACCGTGCAGGCGGGCGTGCTGCGGCTGCTGCGCGGGCTCTGCGACGAGCTGGGGCTGGCCGTGCTGCTCGTCACCCACGACCTGGGCGTCATGTCGGCGGTGGCGGACGAGGTGAGCGTGATGAAGGACGGCCTGGTCGTGGAGACGGGGCCCCGCGGGCAGGTGCTGCGCGAACCAGCCCACCCGTACACCCGCTCCCTGCTCGACTCGCTGCCCGAAGCCTCGCTGCCCGACGCCGAGCCCGCTCCCGGCCCCCGTTCGGAGGACTCATGACCCTGCTGGCGATCGACGATCTGGTCGTCGAGCACCGCTCCCCCGGGCGCCCGATCGTCCGGGCGGTCGCGGGGGCGAGCCTGGCCGTCGGCCCCGGTGAGGTCGTCGGCCTGGTCGGCGAGTCCGGCTGCGGCAAGTCGACGCTGGCCCGCGCGGTCTGCGGGCTCAACCCGGTCACCGAGGGGTCGATCACGTTCGACGGGCAACCGGTCACGCCGCTCGGGCTGCGCAAGCGGAAGCTGACGGGCATCCAGATGGTGTTCCAGGACCCGTACGCGTCGCTGAACCCGCGCCGCCGCGTGGGCGACCAGATCGCCGACGGGCTCCGTACCTCACGCGACACCGCCACCGTGCCCGCCGACCTGCTGGAACGCGTCGGGCTGCCGCGTGACTTCGCGGGCCGGCACCCGCACGAGTTCTCCGGCGGGCAGCGGCAGCGCATCGCGATCGCCAGGGCGCTGGCGGCCCGGCCCCGGCTGCTGATCGGCGACGAGCCCATCTCGGCGCTGGACGCCTCGGCCCAGTCGCAGGTCGCCACCCTCATGCGCGACCTGGCCGTGGACTCGGGGGCGGGACTGCTGTTCATCAGCCACGACCTGTCGGTGGTGCGGCTGATCGCCGACCGGATCGCGGTCATGTACCTCGGTAAGATCGTCGAGGTGGGCAACACGGCCGAGGTGTGGGCGAACCCGCGGCATCCGTACACACAGGCGCTGCTGCGCGCCATCCCCAAGCCCGACGGGATGGGCGTGCTGCCCGCCGAGCTGCCCGGTGACGTGCCGGATCCGGCGCACCCGCCGCGGGGCTGCCGGTTCAACCCGCGCTGCCCGCAGGTCATGGACGTCTGCCGGGACAAGGAGCCCGACTTCGGACCGGTCGCCTGCTGGCTGCACGAGCCCGCGACGTGACCGGACCCATCCTGGACGCCGTGCGGGCGGCCATGGTCGAGGCCGAGGTCGACGCCCTGGTGCTGCGGCCCTCGCCCGACTTCAGGTTCCTGGGCGGGCAGGGCGAGGCATTCCTCGTCGTCACCCTGGACATGGTCGCCGAGACCGCCGATCCCGGCCCGCTCGTGCCCCGCGCGGCGCGGCGGGTCGGCGTGGACCCCGAGATGCGGGTCCGCGAGCTGTTCGGGCTCACGATCGAGGCCGAACTGGTGCCGGCCACGGCCGTACTGGCGCCGCTGCGGCTGCGCAAGCGGCCGGACGAGATCGAGGCGGTCCAGCGGGCCGTCGTGGCCGCGGAATCGGTGCTCGGGCAGGCCCGGGAGCTGGCCTGGTTCGGCGCCACCGAGCGCGCGATGGCCGCTCGGCTGCGGCGGCTGCTGCTGGAGAGCGGCTGCGAGGAGGTCCTGTCGCTGCGGGTCGCGGCGGGCGAGCACACCGCGCGTCCCGCGCACCAGCCCGGCGGCCGGGTGATCAACCCCGGTGACGCGCTGCTGGTCTCGCTCTGCGGCCGATGGAACGGCTACTGCGCGGAGGTGGCGCGCGTGTTCGCCGTCGCCGAGCCGCCGGAGGACTTCGAGGCCATGTACTCGGTGGTGCTCGCCGCGCGGGCCGCCGCCCTCCGCTCGGCACGGCCGGCGGCCACCGCCGAGAGCGTGGCCGGGGCGGTCAGGGACGTGATCGACGGCAGCGGGTACGGCCGGTTCGCCGCCGCCCACTTCGGCCGGGGGGTGGGGCTGGGCCACGATGAGGGGCCGCGCGTCGTGCCCGGTGACGACACGCCGCTGGAGCCGGGGATGACCCTGTGCCTGGAGCCCGCGATCTACGTGCCGGACCTGTTCGGCGCCCGGGTGGCCGACGTGGTCGCCATGACGGCGGAGGGCCCGGTCGCCCTCGGCTCCGGCCACCACACCCTGCACGTCCTCGACCGCTGACGCCATCGGATCTTGCGGACGGCCCCCGCCGCTGACGCTTCACCGAGGCCGTCCGCGAGCTCCTCCGGCCACCCGTCTAGGCTGATGCGGGGGATCATCGGAGGGCCTCTTGGACCAGTTCGTGCTGCTCATGCTCATCCTGCTGGGCGCGCTGATCACGGTGCCGCTCGGCGACCGGCTCGGGTTGCCGTCGCCGGTTCTGATGACGCTGCTCGGCATCGTGCTGGCCCTGCTGCCGTTCGTGCCGGACGTGGACGTACCGCCCGACATCGTGCTGCCGCTGCTGCTGCCTCCTCTGCTGTACGCGGCCGTGCGGCGGACGTCGTGGCGGCAGTTCGCGGCGAACTGGCAGCCGATCTTCCTGCTCGCCGTGGCGCTGGTGTTCGTGACGACGGCGGCCGTGGCGGTGACGGCGCACGCGCTCATCCCGGGCCTGCCGATCGCGGCCGCGGCGGCGCTCGGCGCGCTGGTGGCGCCGCCCGACCCGGTGGCGGCCACGGTGGTGGCGGGCCGGCTGGGGCTGCCCAGACGGCTGGTGTCGCTGCTGGAGGGCGAGGGCCTGTTCAACGACGTCACGGCGATCGTGCTCTACAAGGTGGCGATCACGGCGGCGGTCACCGGTGTCTTCTGGTGGCCGGGCGCGCTGGGCGAGTTCGTGCTGTCGGCGGTGGTGGCGGTCGCGGTGGGTCTGGCGCTCGGCTGGCTGGCCGGTCGGCTGATGGCCGTGCTCGGCGACGCCACGCTGCAGGTGGGGCTGTCGCTGCTGGTGCCGTTCGTGAGCTACGCGCTGGCCGACAGGTGGCACGGCTCGGGGGTGCTGGCCGTGCTGACCACGGCGTTCTACCTGAGCGAGCACATGTCGGACGCCGACGACGTGAAAGGCAGGTTCGCCTCGGCGACGTTCTGGCAGATCGTCGACACGCTCGTCACGGGGGTGGCGTTCGGGCTGATCGGGCTGGAGCTGCACACCGTGTTCGGCACGCTCGGCGGGCGACTGGGCCAGGCGCTCGGCTGGAGCGCCGCCGTGGTGGGCGTCGTGGTGGTGGTACGGCTGGCCTGGCTGCTGCCGGCCGCCTGGCTGGCCAGGAAGACCCGCCGGGCCGGGGACGACGAGTCGGAGGTGCCGCTGAGCTGGCGCGAGACGGTCGTCATGTGGTGGGCGGGCATGCGTGGCGTCGCCTCTGTGGCGCTCGTCCTGGCGATCCCGCTGCGGACCGATGACGGGTCACCGTTCCCGCAGCGGGCCGTGCTGGTGTTCATCGCGTTCGCGGTCATCCTGGTCACGCTGGTCGTACAGGGGCTGACGCTGCCCTGGCTGGTGTCCAAACTGGGCGTCAAGTCCGACACCGCGGCCGAGCGGGACCTGGAGCGGCGGCTGGCCATCAGCGCGGCGACCGCGGCCAGGCGGCGGCTCAAGGAGATCGACGAGGCCGAGGACCTGCCCGAGGAGGTGGTGGAGCTGCTCGCCAAGCGGATGACGGACATCGGCATGCGGATCAGCGCCGAGGCCGCCGACGCCGAGCGGCGCGCGGCCTACGAGCAACGCGCCGAGCGGGTGCGGACGGTCAGGCGAGTCGAGTCGGAGATGCTGTCCGCCGCCCGTCAGGCGGTGCTCGACGCGCGACGTGACCCGAGCGCCGACCCAGAGGTGGTCATCCGGGTGCTGCGCCTGCTCGACGCGCGGAGCCTGCACTGACCGTCGGGCCGGCAGGCTGCCCGGTGAGGATCGACTGATGCAGCGCGGCCAGCCGCTCCCCCGGATCGAGCCCGAACTCCGCCCGCAGGTGCCGGGCATGCGAACGGTAGGCATCGAGCGCTTCGGCCTGCCGCCCGGCCAGGTAGAGGGCGCGCATCAACTGGCTGTTGAGCCGCTCGCGCAGCGGGTGCCGCCGGGTGACCGCGATGAGCTCGGCGATGAGTTCATGATGGTTGCCGTGCGCCAGTTCGAGCTCGAAACGCTGCTCACTCGCCTGAAGGCAGCGCTCCGTCAAGGCGGGGACCACCTGGTCGTGCAATGTCATCGACGGCACATTCGACAGCAGCGGGTCGTGCCACAATGCCACCGCCTGCCGGAGAAGACCCAGCATCCGGTCCTCACCCGCCATTCCGGCCCGCGCGCACAGCGTTTCGAACTCGACGATGTCCACCTCACCGTCCAGCAGATAACCGTGCCCGGAATGGTGAATCCCGTGGTCGTCGCCGAGAATCTGCCGCAGCCTCGAGATGTACACCTGAATGGCGCACCGCGCGCCGGCCGGCGGCTCGTCGTCCCACACGCGTTCGATCAATGTGCGCACGGTTACCGGGTGGCCGGCGGCCAACGCGAGACTGGCCAGAATCGTGCGCTGCTTGGCGGCCGGCACCGCGACGACCCGCCCGTCCCGGACGACCTTGAGCGGTCCGAGCACTTCGAACCGGAGAACGCTCCTCATGGGAACGACTGTGACCGATTCCAGCGTCTTGGCGCTGTCCGCCCACTGACGCCACGCTGACGCCGCCTCAGTCGATCAGCAGGAGCCGGGACCAGGAGAGCGGCTCTTCGGCGGCGGCGGACAGCAGGGCGAGCGCCACACCGGCGGCCCCTCTGAGCAGGCCGGGATGGTCGACCGCCACCCCGTTGTCCTCTACGTCGAGGTAGCCGAGGAGCGAGTCGGAGCGGTAGCGGTTGAACAGTTCGCCGACCAGCCGCTGAACGGCGTGCCGGAAAGCAGGCTGGCCGGTGTCGTGGGCGAAGGCCAACGTGATGAGGAGCTGTCCGGCCGTACCGTGGCAGAGGTTGGGCGAGGGCAGCCACGGCGGTAGCGCGCAGTGGGTCAGGAAGGCGTCCACCGCGAACTCCTGATAGCGCGGCGCTCCGACGGCGGCGCCGGCCAGGTAGAGCGCGCGGGCGATGCCCGAGCCGCCGTGGCACCAGGATCCGGCGTTGACCCGCGGCCGGTCGCACCTGCCGCTCGGACCCAGTTCGACGGCATCCGGCCAGAGGACCACCCCGCCCTCGGCCCCGGCCTGAGCCATCAGCCACCGGGCGCCCCAGTGGATGGCGGCCTCGACGTCGGGCCGCTGGAAGCGGTGGTGCCGGTCGAGCAGCGACAGCGCCGCGAGCGGTCCTGCCACACCGTGCGCCAGGCCGCAGTCGACCAGCCTCGCGCCCTCCCCCGGCCGGAGCCGGTAGCTCAGCCGAGGGAGTCCGTCGTCGCTCAGGACCGCGACCAGCGCGTCGGCCACCGAGGCCGTGACCCGGTCGGCCTGTTTCGAGCCGGTGCGGCTCCGTAAATAGCCGCACCAGCCGGAGATTCCCGTGACCGTGTCGTATCCGCGAGGCGCGGGCCGCTCGTCGGCGGTCAGCCCTTGCGCGAAGCCGCCCATCCTGGCCAGCAGCCGGTCCTCGAAGGACAGGAACGACGCGCGGTGGGCACCGAGGCCGGGCTGCCACGCCGCCGTGGCGTAGCCGACGGCGCCGGAGAACAGCGACAGCGTCGCGTCCGGCGCCCCCGCCTGGTCGAGGCCCGCCGCCAGGAACTCCTGCCCGAGCGCCTCCCACCCGGTGTCCGGGAACTGATCGGCGAACGCCGCGGACATGAGCCCCAGCCCCGCGTCCCCCATGGACAACCCGGCCGCGGACCAGGTATTCGCCTGCCGTTTCGCCGTGACGCGCGCCAGGGTGGCCAGAGCCTGCCGGCGCAGTCGCGCGTCCGCCACCTGCCCGGCGACCTGCCGCGCGCACACCGCGATGAGCGTGTTCATGGTCAGCAGAGCTTCGATCCTGCTTCGCAGCAGGTGTCGTAACACGTCGCCCAGACCGTGCCGCACCCTTCCACGCCGTCCAGGCACAGGGTCTGATGCGCCGTGTCCGCCATCGGGACGGTCGCCGCGACCGCTGGATCAGGCAGGCTACGTAGCTGCAGATCAAATGAGTTATCCATGTATCGGGTCCTCGAGTTTCAGCAGACGGTGGGTGGCGACTGGCAGGTGTCCTTACAGGTCTGGAAGCAGGTGGCGCCGCTGACGGTGGGGCAATTGCGGGTGTTGCACATTTCGATGGTCATCGACATGTCGTGGATTCCGTATTCCGCGGATTTTGTCGGCAGGCTGCGCAATTGCAGGTCGAAAAGCTGTTCCATGTTCCACTCCTCCTTGTTGAATCCAGAACGTATCTCACGCTTCCTTCGTGTCGTTTACGCGCCGCCTACGCGGCCTGCGAAAGCGGCGCGTAGGCGGCAGGTAGGCGCGGCCGATTAATCTGGCCGGAAATACCGAAAGAAGGGGTTTCCGTGCCGGAGGAAATCGAATTCGCCGTGGCCGACTTCGCCCTGCTGCGTACGCCGGCCCTTTCCGCCGGCCATGCCGCGGTGACCCTCGAGGACCTCGATCCCGACGATCCGGAGCAGTGCGACCGGATGATCGACTATCTGCGACGGGTGTCGGCGCCTCCGCTGGTCCGCGAGGCGCTGGAGGTGTCCAGCCGGTCCCTGGCCAGGATTCTCGACAAGGTGGACCGCGGCGCGGACGTCTCTCATGCCAGGCTCCGCCGGACGGTCTACGCGGTGACCAAGTACGTGCTGCGCATGTCCACCCGGCCGACGCCCTTCGGGCTGCTGGCGGGCGTGGAGATCGCCGGGTTCGGCGACCGGACGCGGGTGTCGCTCGGCGGCGCGCATCGTAAGGCCGTGCGGCCGGACATGGACTGGCTGCTCGCCCTTGTCCGCCGGTGGGAACGGGATCCCGCGATCCTGCGGGGGCTGCGGGTGGTCGTCAATGATCTCGCGCAGCTTCGCGGGGATCGGCTGGTGCTGCCGTACATCCGCGCCGATGACCAGGGCGGGCACGCGCACGAGACCTCCGTGCGGCACTCCGCCGCGGTGCGCAGGGTCTGCGAGCTCGCGGGCACGGCCACGCCGTACGCGGAGCTGGCAGAGCTGCTGCGGGCGGAGTTTCCCGAGGCGTCCGAGCAGGTCGTCGAGTCGATGCTGGCCGAGCTGGTCCGGCACGAGTTCCTGCTGACCGACCTGCGGCCGCCTTCGTACGGCGGCGATCCGGTCCGGCATGTGCTGGACCGGGTCGGCGCGAGGGAGCCGGAGGCCGTCGCTCTGGCCGAGATCGACCGCGCGTTGCTGACCTACGCGCGGCGACCGCCTGGGGAGGGGGTCGAGCAGCTCAGAACGGTCATGACGGCCATGGACCGGCTGCGGGCCGCCGACCAGCCCGTGCAGGTGGACCTGCGGGTGGACGCGCGCGTCACGCTCCCGGTCGCGGTGGTGCACGAGCTGGAGCACGCGGTCACCACGCTGGGGCGCATCACGGCCGACACCGGGCTCGCGCACCTGTCGCAGTACCACGAGGAGTTCGTGGAGCGGTACGGCATCGACAACCCGGTGCCGCTCAAGGAGCTCCTCGACCCGGCCAGAGGGCTTGGTCCACCGGCGGGCTATCTGCGGCCGTCCGGCTCCCGGCCTCCGGCCGCGCATGCCGAGGTGCCGTCCGGCAGGGCCCGGCTGCTGGCCGAGCTCGCGCAGCGGGCGAGCCGGGACGGGTGCCGGGAGGTCGTCCTGGAGGCCGACCACGTGCGACGGCTCAGCGTCAACGACACCGAAGCGCGGCCGTCGGCCATGGAGCTGCCCGTGACCGTGCTGGCGAACTCGGCTCGGGCCCTCGACGAGGGTGACTTCCGGCTGGTGATCCCGGCGGCCTCCGGATCGTCGCAGCTGGGGGCGTTCTTCGGCCGTTTCCTGCATCTTTTCGCGGACTCGCCGCGGCCGATCGCCGGTCTGCGTGATCTCCACACCGCTACGGACGGCGCGGTCGCGGCGCAGCTCACGTTCCAGCCGCACCGGACCCGCCTGGGCAACGTCGGCCGGGTGCCGCGCGTCCTCGACCAGGTGGTAAGCGTCGGTGCCTACGCGGACGATCCCGGCGTGCTGGGGGTGGACGACCTCGCCGTCTATGCCGACCTCGCGCGGCTCCGCGTGCTGTCCCTGTCACTCGGGCGCGAGATCAAGCCGATGCCGTTCCATCTGATGAACCTGTACACGGGCGCGCCGAACGCCGCGCGGCTGCTCGCCGAGATCTCCCAGGCGGGCACGGGTGTCTGGCGCGGCTGGCAATGGGGCTCGCTGAACCACCTGCCGTTCCTTCCGCGCGTACGGTACGGCCGGACGGTCGTGGCATCGGCGCGCTGGCTGCCGCCCGCGTCCCTGCGCGACCCCGCCCAGCCGGGCGGCCAGTGGCCCGGCCTGCTCGACGAGTGGCGAGCCCAATGGGCGGTCCCCGACCAGGTCGAGGCCACCCTCGGCGATCAGCGGATCACCCTCGACCTCACCTCGCCACTGCATCGCGGGCTGCTCAGGCGCGAGCTGGCCCGGCAACCGGATCTGGTGCTCCACGAAAGACCGTGCGGGGGCGAGCCGGGCACCGGCTGGCTGCACGGGTTCGCCAACGAGGTCGTGGTCCCGTTCCTGCCCCGGCACCGGCCGCCGAGCGCGCCCCGCGCCCCCGTCCGCCTCACCTCGTCCCGGCCCCGTCACCTGCCGGGCGGGCAGTGGCTCTACGCCAAGCTGTACGTCCCGGCCGAGCAGCATGACGACCTCCTGGCCACGGCCGTTCCGCCGCTGATCGACGCGGTGCGATCCCGGATCGGCCGCTGGTACTTCCTCAGGTACGCCGACCCCGATCCGCATCTGCGGCTCCGCTTCCACGGCGGCCGGCACGTGCTGCCGCTGCTGCATGACTGGGCGCGGGACCTGTGTGGTTCGGGACGGGCGCAGCGGCTCGTGCTCGACACCTATGAGCCCGAGGTGGCCCGCTACGGCGGGGAGAAGGCCATGGAGCTGGCCGAGCAGGTGTTCCATGCCGACTCCGAGGCCGTGCTGGCCCAGCTGCGGCTCCGTCTGGACGGGATGGACGACCTCCCTTCCGAGGTGCTCGCGGCGGCCAACTACGTCGACATCCTGGGCGGGCTCGGCGACGAGGGGTGGCAGCAGTGGCTGCTGGCGAACTATCCCAAGGGCGCCCACCATCGTGCCTTCCGCCGCCACCGCGAACCGGCCCTGCGCCTCATCGATCCGGCGGGTGACTGGTCCGCGCTGCGGGCGTCGCCGTACGCGAAGGACCTGCCGGCGATCTGGGCGCCCCGGTCGAGAGCGGTCTCCGCGTACGGCGAGGTGCTCCGCCCGGGAGAGCCGAGCTGGACGACGGCCGTCAACAGCCTGCTCCACATGCACCACAACCGGCTCGTCGGCGTCGACCGCGAGGCGGAGAGCGCGTCCTACGCCATCGCCCGCGGCGTGGTGCAGGCGGCGCGCGACCGGCAGGCGTTCGGGACATGAACCTGCTCCATGGCGGTGGCCGGCAACGACAGCGGCCCGGTGATCCCGTGCGCGACGCCCAGGTTGCCATGGCCGAGCACGCTCTGAGCCACATCGCCCGGGGGCTGAGCGACCCGGGGCGGATGGCGAGCGCGGCGACCGGCATGTCCAGCCTGCCCCCCGAGCTCAGGGTCATCGACACCGGCGCGCTGTCCATGAGCGGCGGCCACACCGGCGTCGCGCTGCTGTTCGGTGTCCTGGGCGATCGTGAGCGCGCCTACGCGCACCTCGCCAGGGCGGCTTCGCTGCCCGATCCGCCCGGCAGCGGCGGGCTGTGGACCGGGCTGCCCGCCCTGGCGATGGCGACCTGCCTCACCGCCGCCGCTCCCGGTGACTACGCGACGCTGCTCGGGCAACTCGACACGTTCGTGGCCGGCGTCGTCCGGCGACGGCTGCGTGCCTTCCGCCAGGAGCTCACCCGGCCTCGAGGGTTTCATCACTACGACATCCCCTACGGGCTGACCGGCCTGGGCAGGTATCTCCTCCTGCGCGGGGAACACGATCTCGTCGCCGACGTACTCGCCTCATTGGTCGAGCTCACGCGACCCATCGTGGTGGACGGCGACGAGCTCCCGGGCTGGTGGGTCGGCGGCGGTCCCACGTTGAGGGACGTCGGCGGATACGAGCTCGGCCACGGCAACCTGGGCGTCGCGCACGGGATCACCGGGCCGCTGTCGTTGCTGGCCATCGCCATGGAGCTAGGGGTTCGCGTGCCCGGCCAGGAGGCCGCCATGGAGCGGATCGTGGAGTGGCTGCTGGAGCGGCGGCTTGAGGACGGCCACGGCCCGTTCTGGCCGGCGACCGTGACGCTGCCCGAGCAACTGGGGAGCCGGCCGCGGTCCGACACGGCGTTCCGGGCGAGCTGGTGCTACGGCACGCCCGGCATCGCCCGCGCTCTCCAACTGGCCGGGCGGGCTCTGGGGCGTTCCTCGTGGGAGGAGGCCGCCGTGGGTGCCATGCGGGCGATGCGCGATCGGCCGGTGACGGACTGGGGAGTCTCCGGTGCGTCACTGTGCCACGGGTGGGCCGGGATACTCCGGACAAGCTGGCGGATCGCCGAGGATTCTGGAGATAGCGCGGTCCGCTCCATCGTCGACACCGCGGCCACCCAGTTGCTGGCCCTGTACGACGCCGAGTCGCCGTTCGGCTTCCGCTATCCGCTCGGACACGGAGTCGAGATCGACGTTGCCGGCGCCATCGAGGGTGCGGCCGGGATCGGCCTCGCGCTGCGGAGCTGCCTCCTCGCGGAGGCACGGTCCGACTGGGACACGCTCTTTCTGCTGAGCTGACCGAACGGGCCTCGCCGGGGAATCGCCCCGGCGAGGCCCGCACAGGCCCGATCAGCAGCGCCTGATCACGGTCACTGGGTCTTGTGGGTCTCCGTGACCATCGGCGTGTCCGGCCCGCCGTCGGCGGCCTGGGCCACCGCCGCTGCCCCGCACACCGTCACCACCGCGAACAACACGGCCCCGATCATCGCCGCCACTCTCGTTCTGCCTCGCATCGCGACTCTCCTTCGCACTCGATGGGATGTCTCCATCTTGGAGATCGCGTATGTCGTGCTCCTGGCGGCGCGATGTCGTCACGCCGACCGGTGCGCCGTCACCGCGGGCTCAGGCGCCGTACCACCACCCCGACGGGGATCGCCACCGCCCGCTTCAGCAGCCACGCGCCGTCCTCGGAGACGCCGGTGACCACCACGACCTGCCCGCGCCGCAGCTTGCCCGCGGTCGTACGGCGCAGCAGCACCCGCTCACCCTGCCGGTAGGTCGGCCGCATGCTCGGCCCCCGCACCAGGACCACCACATAGCCGGTGCGCAACCACCACAGCACCCCCACCACGACGATGGCCGGGACCGCCCACCCGATCATCCCGACCGCGCCATCGCGTAGCCCTCGGCCTGCAACGTGAACAGCCGCGCGTACGTGCCGCCCGCCGCCAGCAGGTCGGCGTGACTCCCCCGCTCCACGATCACCCCGTCCACCAGTACCGCGATCAGGTCCGCCGCCCGCACCGCACCCAGCCGATGCGAGATCAGCACGCCCGTACGGCCCGCCCGGATCTGCCGCAAGCGCGTGTGCAGGTCGTACTCGGCCTCGGCGTCCAGCCCCGCGCTCGGCTCGTCCAGGATCATCAGATCCCGGTCCTCACGCAGGAACGCCCTGGCCAGCGCGAGGCGCTGCCACTGCCCGCCCGACAGTGTCACCCCGCCACCCGGGTCGTCGGGATCCTGGTGGAACATCCGGGTCAGCAACGTGTCGTAGCCGTGCGGCAGGGCCTCGACCATCTCGTGCACCCCGGCGTGCCCGGCCGCCGTCTCGATCCGCCGCTGATCACCGAGGGACACCAGATCGCCCACCGCGATGTTGTCCGCGGCGCTGAAGTCGTAGGCCATGAAGTCCTGGAACACCGCTCCGATCCGCTCGCGAAGCCGCCCCACCTCCACGTCGCGCAGGTCCACCCCATCCCACAAGATCGCACCGCGGGTCGGGTCGTAGAACCGGCACAGCAGCTTGACCAGCGTGCTCTTGCCGCAGCCGTTGTGGCCGACCAGAGCCACCGCCTCGCCGTACGGGATGAACAGGTTGAGCCCCCGCAACACCCACGGATGCACCGGGCTGTAACGGAACCACACGTCACGCAGCTCGATGCCGCGCCGCAGCACGGGCAGCGCGGCGGCGGGCGCGGCGGCCGGCAGATCCGGATCCGCCTCGATCACGTCGACATAATGGCCGAACATCAGCAGTTGCTGATGCGCGCCCGCCGCCGTGCTCACCAGCCCCGCGACCGCCGACTGCACGCCGGCCGCCGCGGCCGCGAACATCGACACGTCTCCCACGCTCAGCCTGCCCTGGCCCGCGCTGACGAGCACCCAGATCAGGCCGCCACCGGAGATCGCCGCCGACAGCAGCGACAGTCCCGCCTGCGCCGACAGCTCCCGCCGCTCCAGCCGCCGCTTGGCCGCCGTCGACGTGCGCAGCTCGTCGATCATCCGGCCGCGCAGGAACGAGCCGATGCCCAGCAGCCGGATCTCCTTGGCGGCGTTCACCGTCGACAGCAGTTGCCCGTAGAAGAACTCTCGCCGCTCCACCGGGCCGATCTTCCACATCACATCGGCCCGCCGCCGCGACAGCCGCAGCTCCACCATCAGCGCGGGTACGGCCGCGACGACCACCACGCCGGTGAACACCGGGGTGAGCACCGCCAACGACACCACGAACCCCACCAAGGTGACCATGCCGCGCGCCAGCCCGAAACACGAGTCGACCATCAGCTGCAGAGCCCGCGCGCTCTCCTGAGCGAACCTCAGCCGGTCCAGGAAGGCCGGGTCCTCGAAGCGCGCCAGCCCGTCGAGCCGCTCCACCGACGCGAACAGCTCGTCCTTGGCCACCAGCGTCGTCCTGCGGCTCACCTCCCCGCGCAGGTACTGGCTGCCCTGCAGGCTGACCGAGGTGAACAGGCCCGCCACCGCCAACCCCACCGCCAGCCCCAGCAGCACCCCCGGCGGCCCCGGAGCGGCCACCCGGTCCAGCGCCAGCTTGGTCAGCCACGCCACCACGATCGGCACCAGACCGGCGACCAACGTCACCGCCAGATAGCCCAGCACCGGCACCGGTGCCGCCCGCCACACCAGCCGGGCCGCGACCAGCGCCTGCCTCACGACCGGCTCGGCGCGGGCAGGGCCGCCACGTTCACCGACGAGGCGGTGACCACCCCGCCCGCCACCTGGCAGAACGACGGATAACCCCGTACCCCGAACGCGTCGTTGGCCGCCTTGGCCTGCGGCTCCAGCACGATGTCGGCGACCCCCGCCAACGGCTCGACGAGCCGAGCCGCCTCGGCCTCCGGCCCGGACACGACCGCCACGATCCGCTCCCCGTGATGCTCACGCGCCCGCTCCAGCAGCCGCGGAACCTGCGGGCCGCACCCCGCGCAGCCGGCGCTCAGGAACGCCACCAGCGTCCCCTCGCCCAGCGACTCCCGCGACAGGATCCGCCCGTCCCGCGCCGCCACCTCGAACGCCCCCACCTCCGCCCCCGGAACCGGCAGACCGACCGGCGACGACGTCCCCTGCCCTTCCTTCAGCCGCCGGATGACGCCGAACGTCAACAGCAGATTCACCACGCACAGCACCCCTAACAGGGCCACCGCGACCGCGAGCATGCTCATCACCATCCTCCTTACGCGACTATGGAATCCTGGCGGGCCGCGCTGTCGTGACCCTGTCGGCCCGCTGACGCGGCCATGAGAGAAAACCCAGGTCGGTGAGAAGACTCCCGGCCTGGGTTTCCTGTGAATGGGCGTCCGTGGCTACGGCACCTTCCACCAGAAGTAGTAGTAGTGCGCCACATTCGAATAGAGACAGTTTCCGGTCGGCGGGTCGGTCTCGTACCGTGTTCGGGTGACCGCGAGGTCGATATCGCAGAGAAATTCGACATTGTAGGTGGCGAAACGCCACTCCTCGGCCTTGACCCCCGCGTCGGCGTTCGCGACCGCGGGCATCATGGCTCCGAGCCCCAGCGCGGCGACGAGAACCGCCGATCGGGCTGACTTGCGCATTACGTCCTCCACGTGTTTTCGCGACGACGAGAAGCTCAGGCGCAGTTGCGCACCTCCCAGTCGCCCGGCGAGACCGGGATGAACAATGCGGCCGCCGCGGCTGTCGCGGCGAGCTTGCCCGCCCAGCGTTTTGTCAGTGCTGACATGATCGTGCTGCTCCTAGCAGGCCCTGATGGTCCAGTTCCAGTCGTCAGCAGGGTAGGTGTACGTCTGGTAGCCGCCCGGCAGAACGTAGTTACAGGACGTGTCCGCGTACGCCGCAGAATCCTGGGTCGGCCGGCTTCGACGCATGGGCCGATTGCGTGGGGAGCGCCATGGTGGCCGCGCACACCAGCAGAGCGGCTGTTGCGATGATTTTCATCGTTCCTCCGTCGGCGCGTTCAGCAGCAGTTGGTGCACACGCCGAACCAGTTGTTGCAGCGAACGCCGTCCCTGGTCAGGCAGCAGGTCCGGTGATAATAGACCGACCCTTGCGAGTCCCGGTCGCACCAATAGTCCTCCCAGCACTCGATGGCGTGCGCCTGAGCCTTGGGCAGGAAAACACCGAGCATTCCGTCGATCAGTTTCTTGACCACCGCTTCTCCCCTCTTCGGTTGATGTACGCACTCTGCCGTATTCGGCTGTCGCGTCCCTGACCTCGTGCTGACTCGGCGGCCGGATCACGGCTGTCGCGCCGCTGTCGTCATGCCCATGGCTCCTACCTGGCCGTCTTCGGCCGAAAGGATCCCGACGGATCGGCAGCACGATGGGGCTGAAAGTGAAATGTGAGTGGGACGTGAGAACTGATCGTTACGCTCGAGAACCACCGCTGTGACGTCAGGATCATTGTGGATACAGAACCAGAACCGCTCTTCCATTTCGGCGTGCTGGGCACACTGGAGATCTCGCGTGCCGGCCGGCCGATTTCCCTTCCAGCAGCCAAACAACGAGGCGTTCTGGCCACCCTCCTCCTGCAGGCCAACCAGAAGGTGTCGCACGACCAGCTGATCGAGCGGATCTGGGACGGCACCCCGCCGAACGACGCCCGCGGCGCGCTGCACACGCATGTCGCGCGGCTACGGCGCGCGCTGGGCGACGGCCACCATGACGCCCGCCGCCTGATCCATACCTTCAACGACAGTTACGTCATCAACCTCGCGCCGAGCAGCCTCGATCTGTCGACATTTCGGGATCTGACCGTGCGGGCCGCCGCCACCCAGGACGCCACCGGTAAGGCCGATCTTCTCCGGCAGGCGCTGGCGCTGTGGCGGGGCCCCGTGCTGGCCGACGTCCCGTCGGAGTCGCTGCACCGCGAAGAGGTGCCCTGGGTCATGGAGGAACGGCTCCGGGCCATCGAACGGTGGTTTCAGCTCGGCCTTCAGCTCGCCCGCCACGACGAGACGATCGTCACTCTGAAGGAGGCGACGGCGGACCATCCCTACCATGAGCGGCTGTGGGCCCAGTTGATGATCGCGCTCCACAAGGCCGGCCGCCGGGCGGAAGCGCTGGAGGCCTACCGGACCATCGACACCCTGCTGCGGAAAGAGTTCGGCATCGACCCGACTCAGGAGCTGGTCCGGGTCCACTCCGCCATTCTGAACGACGATCCCGAACCCGCCCGGATCCTTGACGAGACGCAACCGGGGCTAGTGACGCCTTCTCGGCAGGTGCTCCCGCCCGACACCGGCGAGGAGCCGGATTCAGAAGTCAGCGACGGCGTCCCTCAGCAGCTTCCGTCCGGCATCGCCTATTTCACCGGGCGGGACAAGGAGCTGAAAGCCCTCGACGGTCTCCTCGTGGGCGACGGCCACGAGACGTCGCCGCCCATCGTGATCGCCACGATCAGCGGCATGGGCGGCGTGGGCAAGACGACGCTGGCCGTGCACTGGGCCCATCGGGTGATGGACCGGTTTCCGGATGGGCTCCTCTACCTCGATCTGCGCGGCTTCGGGCCGGGCGGGCACGTCGACCCCGGCACAGCGCTCGAACTGCTCCTCCACACACTGGACGTGCCGGCCGAGCGGATCCCCGCGCGAACGGACGCCCGCTCGGCGATGCTGCGCAGCGTGCTGGCCGGACGCCGGGTGCTGATGCTGCTCGACAACGCCCGCGACTCGGCGCAGGTGCGGCCGTTGCTGCCGGGCTCGCATGCCGTCGTGCTGGTCACCAGCCGCAGTCAGCTGCGCGGACTGGCCGTCCGCGAAGGGGCGCACCGCGTCCCGCTCGAACAGTTCTCCCCCGCCGAATCGACCGCCCTGCTGACCAGGATCCTCGGCCCCGAACGGATCAGCGCCCAGGCGCGGGCCGCCGAGGAGCTGGCCCGGTCGTGTGTTCACCTGCCGCTGGCTCTGACGATCGCCGCCGAGCATGCCACCTGCCGGCCGGGCTGCTCGCTGAAGGACCTGGCCGACGAGGTACGCGACCAGCGGACCGCCCTGGACACGCTCGACACCGCCGACGACCATGAGGCCAGCCTCCGGGCGGTGTTCTCCTGGTCGTACCGGGCGCTGGAACCGTCGGCCGCGCGCATGTTCCGCCTGCTGAGCCTGCACCCGGGCGCCGACGTCAGCCCGCCCGAAGCGGCGGCGCTGGCCGGCGTCACCATCCCCGAGGCCCGGCGGCTGCTCGAACTCCTCACCGATCGCTCTCTGCTGGAGCGGACCATCCGTGATCGGCACCGGTTCCACGACCTGCTCCACGCCTACGCCATCGAGCAGTCCCACCAGGAGGACAGCGAAACCGAACGGACGACCGCGGTCCGCCGCGCCCTGGACTGGTATCTCCATACCGCCGATCGCGCCGCCGACCTCCTCGAACCCACCAGGAGACGCTTCCCCCTGACGATCACCCATGTGCCCGCCGACCCGCCCGTCCTGGCCGGCCCCGCGGACGCGATGGCGTGGCTGGACGAGCAGCGGGCCAACCTCATCGCGGCGATCACGCTGTCGGCCGAGCACGGATGGCACGCCCTCACCTGGCGGCTTCCCCATGTCCTGTGGCGGTTCTTCTTCGTCCGCGGGCATGTCAGGGACTGGATCGACACGCATCTCCTGGCCCTCGACGCGGCGCGGAACGCCGGCGACCCTCGCGCGCTGGCCGAGACGACGAAGAATCTCGGCTTCGCGTACTGGCGATCCGGGCACCTGTCCGAAGCGCTCACGTATCACCACCGGGCGCTCGTCCTGGACCAGGAGAGCGGCGACCGCTGGGGCGAGGCCAAGACGCGGAACCATCTGGGGTTCATCTATGACCGCTCGGGCCGATTCGCCGAGGCGCTCGACCAGCAGCACCGCTCTCTCACCCTCTATGAGCAGGAGGGCGACCGGTGCGGCCAGGGCCGCGCCCTCATCGGCATCGGCAACGCCTACCGCCAGCTCGACCAGCACGCGGCCAGTGTGCCCCCGCTGAAAAGGGCTCTCGCCATCACCCGGGAGATCGGCGATCGCTGGGGCGAAAGCCTCGCGCTCATCGCCATCGGCTTCACCTACCTCGCCACCGGCCGCCACCCCGAAACCACCGACCACCTCCACCAAGCCCTCACCATCACCCGCGAGATCGGCGATCGCTGGGGCGAAAGCCTCGCGCTCATCGCCATCGGCTTCACCTACCTCGCCACCGGCCGCCACCCCGAAACCACCGACCACCTCCACCAAGCCCTCACCATCACCCGCGAGACCGGTGACCGCTGGGGCGAAAGCCTGGCACTCATCGCCATCGGCTTCACCTACCTCGCCACCGGCCGCCACCCCGAAACCACCGACCACCTCCACCAAGCCCTCACCATCACCCGCGAGATCAACGGCGTGGGCGACGACGGCCTGCTCGAAGAGGCACACTTCGTCCCCGTCCATGGCCGCGAAGCCGTCATCTCCGCCCTGCGCCTGCACACCCGGCTGCAGCTCGCGCCGGCGCGGGCCCTTCCCGAGCCGTAGGGCTCGGCGACGAAGAATCCTCGCCTCTTGGTGGGCCGGCACGAATCCGGCCGCCCTCACTGTGGCGTACGGTCGCGGGTGACATCGACGACTCGGAGGGCCGGCAGGTTGATCGCGGTCAGGGAACTACAGAAGATCGCGGAGTTCGAGGAACTGTTCGCGCTGTTCGACGGCATCTGGCGGTTCGACCAAGGCGGGCAGCCGATCACGGTCGAGCTGATGCGGGCGCTGTCGCACGCGGGCGGCTACGTCGCGGGCGCCTTCGACGGCGACCGGCTGGCCGGCGGGTCCGTCGGGTTCCTGGCGGCGGGCAACGCGCTGCACTCCCACATCACCGGCGCGTCCGCCGGACGCGGGATCGGGTTCGAGCTCAAGCTGCACCAGCGCCGGTGGGCGCTGGAGCGCGGGCTGGACCGGGTCACCTGGACCTACGATCCGCTGGTGCGCCGCAACGCCCATTTCAACCTGGCCAAGCTGGGTGCCCGGCCGCACGAGTACCTGCCCGGCTTCTACGGCATCATGGGGGACGAGATCAACCAGGGCGACGAGTCCGACCGGATGCTGGCCATCTGGGAGCTGTCCGCGCCGCATGTCGAGGCGCTGGCCAGGCGGCAGCCGCAGCCCGTCCACGTGCCGCGGGACGCGGTGGTCGGCCTGGCCGACGACGGAGGCCGGCCCGTGCCGGGCCGTACGGACGCCGCGGTCGTGCTGGTGGCCGTGCCCGCGGACATCGAGGGGTTGCGCCGGGCCGACCCGGGAACGGCCAAGGCATGGCGTCATGCCGTACGGGACGTCCTGGGCGGTCTGATCGCCGAAGGCGGTGTCGTCACCGGGTTTCACCAGAAGTCCTCTTATGTAGTGGAGACAGCATGAAGATCACAGGAGTTGAGCTGCGGCGGATCGCGATGCCGCTGGTGGCGCCGTTCCGCACCTCGTTCGGCACCGAGACGGCCCGTGACGTGCTGCTGGTGCGGGTGGTGACGCCCGACGCCGAAGGCTGGGGTGAGTGCGTGGCCATGTCGGAGCCGCTCTACTCCAGCGAGTACGTCGACGGCGCGGCCGAGGTGATCCGGCGCTTCCTGCTGCCCGCCCTGCCCCGCACCCTCGACGCGAACGCCGTCGGCCGGGCCCTGGAGCCGATCAAGGGGCACCGGATGGCCAAGGCCGCCCTGGAGACTGCCGTGCTCGACGCCCAGCTCAGGGCGGCGGGCGAGTCGTTCGGCCGGTTCCTCGGCGCGGCCCGCGACCGGGTGCCGTGCGGCGTCTCCGTCGGCATCATGGACTCCATCCCGCAGCTGCTCGAGGCCGTCGAGGGCTACCTCGACGAGGGGTACGTGCGGATCAAGCTGAAGATCGAGCCCGGCTGGGACGTGGCGCCGGTCAGGGCGGTGCGCGAGCGGTTCGGCGACGACGTGCTGCTCCAGGTCGACGCGAACGCCGCCTACACGCTCGTGGACGCCCGCCAGCTGGCCAAGCTCGACGACTTCGGCCTGCTGCTCATCGAGCAGCCCCTGGCCAACGACGACTTCGTCCAGCACGCCAAGCTGGCCACCCAGCTCAAGACGCCGATCTGCCTGGACGAGTCGATCGAGTCGGCCGAGCACGCCGCGGCCGCGATCGCGCTGGGCTCGTGCTCGATCGTCAACATCAAGCCCGGCCGGATCGGCGGCTATCTGGAGGCCCGCCGCATCCACGACCTGTGCCGGGCGAACGGGATCGCGGTGTGGTGCGGCGGCATGCTGGAGACCGGGCTCGGCCGGGCCGCGAACGTGGCGCTGGCCGCGCTGCCCGGGTTCACGCTGCCGGGCGACACCTCGGGGTCGCGCCGCTACTTCGCGACCGACATCACCGAGCCGTTCGAGCTGAGCGACGGCCATCTGGCGGTGCCGACCGGGCCGGGCCTGGGCGTCGCGCCCATCCCGGCCGTGCTGGACGAGGTCACCACCGCCACCGAGTGGATCACCCTGTAAGCCGGGGTACCGCCTCCAGCAGGGCGCGCGTGTAGTCGTGCGCGGGCTCGCCGACGACCTGCTCGGTGGGTCCCGCCTCGACGACGCGGCCCTGGTGCATGACCGCGACGACGTCGGAGACGTACCGGACGACGGCCAGGTTGTGCGAGATGAACAGCATCGACAGGCCCAGCTCGTCGCGGAGTGAGCGCACCAGGTTGAGCACCGCGCCCTGGACGGACACGTCGAGCGCGCTGGTGATCTCGTCGGCGACGAGCAGATCGGGCGCCGCGCCGAGCGCCCTGGCGACGGCGACCCGCTGCCGCTGTCCGCCGGACAGCTCGCGCGGGTAGCGTCCGGCCAGCTCCGCGGGGAGCGAGACGAGCCCCAGCAGCCGCTCCACCTCGGCCCCCCGCCCCGCGCGGTCGCGCCTGCCCAGCCGTCCCGCGCGGTCGCGTCCGCCCGGCCATCCCACGCGGTCGCGCCTGCCCGACCACCCCGCGCGATCCGGCCGCACCCCCTCCGCCACCGAGTCGCCGACCGTCATGCGCGGGTCCAGCGAGGCGTACGGGTCCTGGAAGACCATCTGGACGTTCCGCGCCCCATCGATCCGGCCCGTGTACGGCACCAGGCCGCTCACCGCCCTGGCCAGGGACGACTTTCCCGACCCCGACTCGCCGACCAGCCCGACGATCCGGCCAGGGGGGATCTCCAGCGTGACCCGGTCGACCGCGGTGAAGGCGCCGAAGCGCACGGTCAGGTCTTCGATGATCACGTGACCTCCCAGCAGGCCACGCGGCCCGCCACGCCGTACGGGATGAGCGGGGGACGTTCGGCGGCGCAGCGGGCGCTCGCCAGGGCGCACCTGTCCGCGAAGGCGCAGCCGGGGCCCACGTCCGAGGGGGCGGGCTGGCGGCCGGGGATGCTCGCGAGGGGCCGGTCCCGGTCGGTGTCCATGTCGGGCAGGGAGGCGATGAGCGCCCGCGTGTACGGGTGCGCGGCCTCGGCGGCGAGCCGGGCGACGGGCAGTTCCTCCACGACCCGGCCCGCGTACATGACCATGACCCGGTCGCACAGCTCCCCCACCACGGCGATGTCGTGCGAGATGAACAGCGCGGCCGCGCCGGTCTCCTCGGTGACCTCGCGCAGCAGCCGCAGGATCTGCCGCTGTACGGTCACGTCGAGCGCGGTGGTCGGCTCGTCGGCGATGATCAGCCGCGGCGTGGCCATGAGGCCCATCGCGATCACCGCGCGCTGCCGCATGCCCCCGGACAGCTCGTGCGGATGCTGCCGGGCACGCGCGGCCGGGTCGGGCAGGTGGACATGGCCGAGCCGGTCCACGGCCCGCCGGTTCGCCTCGGCACGGCCGGCGCCCTGGTGCGCGATGGCCACCTCGGCGAGCTGCCCGCCCACCCGGAGCGCCGGGTTGAGCGAGGCCATGGGGTCCTGGAACACCATGGCCAGCGCAGTGCCGAGCTCCTTGCCCGACAGCGTGGCCATGTCCCGGCCGCCGAGCAGCAGCCGTCCGTAAGTGACCGTGCCCGGGTAGGGGACGAGCCCGCCGATGGCCGCGGCGGTCAGGCTCTTGCCGCTGCCCGACTCCCCCACCAGGCCGACGATCTCGCCGGGCGCGATGGTCAGCGACAGCTCGCGTACAGGTGTCGCGCCGCCGGGGAACGCGACGGTCAGTCCCTTGACCTCCAGCACCGCGCCGGGATCCGGCTCGCCGGGGTTGGGCGGCACCGCCACGGCCGGCTTCTTCCCGGCCGGGGCGGTCCGGGCGGCGGCCTTGGCCATGGCGTCGCCCAGCAGGTTGAACCCGATGCCCGCGAGCGCCACGGCCGCCGCCGGGCCGAGCGCGACCTCGGGTGTGACGTAGATGCGGGCGAACCCGTCGAACAGCAGCCGGCCCCAGTCGAAGGACGGCGGCTGCACGCCCAGGCCGAGGAACGACATCCCGGCCAGGCCGAGCAGCGCGCCGCCGAGCGCCTGGGTGAGCTGCAGGATGAGCGGCTCGGCGATGTTGGGCAGCACGTGCCCGGTCAGGACCCGGCGGCGGGACACGCCGAGCATGCGGGCGGCCGACACGTAGTCCGATCCGGCGACGGTGGCGGCCAGCGTCTGGGTGAGCCGGGCGAAGCCGGGCGCGATGGCGACCCCGATGCCCAGGACCGCGCCGCGGGCGCCCAGCCCGCTGACGACCGCGGTGAACATGGCCAGCAGCAGCCCGGGGAAGGCGACCAGGGCGTTGACCGCTCCGGTGATCAGCCGTGCTGCCCGGCCGGGCAGCACGGACGGCAGGGCGCCGAGCACGATCCCGGCCAGGCCGCCGATGAGCGTGGCGGCCAGCGCCAGCGCCAGGGAGAACCGCCCGGCCACCAGCACCCTGGCGAGCAGGTCGCGGCCCAGGCTGTCGGTGCCGAGCGGGTGGGCGGCGGACGTGCCCTGGAGGATGGCCGCCGCGTCGATGCGCTCGGCGGTGGCGCCCCAGAGGGGCGGCCCGACGACGGCCAGCACGACCATGGCCGCGACCAGCGCGGCTCCGGCGACCGCGGCGGGGGTGCGGGGCAGCAGGCGAGGCTTCACTTACGCCTCTCTGATCTTGGAGGTGGGGTCGAGCGCGGCCAGGGCCAGGTCGACGGCGAGGTTCACGACGAGCACGATCGCGCCGTAGACGAGGATGACGCCCTGGGCGACCGGATAGTCCTTCTGCGTGATCGACTCGACGATCTTCAGGCCGAGCCCCGGCCAGGCGAAGACGTACTCGACCAGCACGCTGCCCGCGATCAGCGCCGAGAGCAGCAGGCCGCCCAGCGTGAGGGTGGCGGTGAGCGTGTTGGGCAGCACGTGCCGGAGATAGAGGCGGGCGGCGGGCAGGCGTTTGGCGCGCGCCAGCCGTACGTAGTCGGAGCCCAGCTCGCGCAGCGTCTCCGCGCGGGAGATGCGGGCGATCATCGCGACCGGGCCGATCGCCAGGGCGAGGACGGGCAGCACGTACGAGGCGGCGCCCACCTTGCCCGCGGGCGGGAACGCGCCGAGACCGATGGCGAAGACGGTCACCAGCGCGATCGAGTACAGGAACTCGGGCACGGCGACGGCGGTGCCGGTCACGGTGCTGAAGGCGTACTCGGTGCCGCGGTTGCGGCCGTTCTCGGTGCGGACCGCCGCCCACATGCCGAGCGGCACCGCCAGCAGCAGCGCCACCGCGGTCGCCAGCAGGGCCAGGGCCAGCGTGTTGGGCAGCCGGCCGGCGACGATCTCGCCGACCGGCTCCCCTGACAGGAACGAGGTCCCGAAATTTCCGGACAGCACGTGGCCCGTGTAGGTGAGGAACTGCTCGGGGATCGACCGGTCGAGCCCCAGCGCCGCCGTACGAGCCTGGACGGCCTCGATCGGCGCGGCCGGCCCGAGCGAGGCCCGGACCGGATCGCCGGGAATGAGGTGGATCATCGCGAAGGACGCGACGAGCAACGCGGCGAGCGAGAGGGCGAACCGCACGGCCTGCCGCACCACCCAGCGCGGCCCCGACCTTCGGGCCCGTACCCTCTGGAGGTCGCGCACTCAGCCTCCCTGCGTGAGGCGGATCGAGGTCGGCACGACGTCCCCGGCCGTCACGGTGAACGTGGCGTTCTTGGCGGCGGCCAGGACGGTGTTCTCCACGACCGGCACCAGATCGCCGTTCTCGAACAGCGCCGACTCCGCCTCCAGCCAGAGCTCGCAGCCTTCGGCCGCGGGCAGTTTCGCGGCCCGTGCGATGAGCGACTCGTAGCGGGTGTTGGCCAGGTGGGCGAAGTTGGCGCCCTTGGGCGCGGCCGGTCCCGACAGGAAGCCGACGAGCTGGGTCGGCAGCGTGACGGCGATCGGCAGCCAGATGGCGTCCCAGTCCTGGGTGACGTTGAGCGACTCGGCCAGCTTGGCGTCGATGATGCCGTTCAGCTTCACCTCGACGCCGGCCTTCTTCCAGGCCGCGGCCAGGTACTCGGCCGCGGCCTGGACCCCGGATCCCCTGGTGGTGGGGTAGACGAAGCGCAGCGTCAGCCGCTTGCCGTCCTTGACCCGGACGCCGTCGGCGCCCGCTCGCCACCCCGCCGCGTCCAGCGCCGCGCCGGCCGCGGCCTGGTCGTAGGCCGGCAGGTGCCCGGCGACGGTGTCGCCCTGGCAGGGCCGGGGATCGAGGACGAGCCCGGTGACGGGCCGGCCGGTGCCGCTGGCCGCGATCCCGGCCAGTTCCTTGAGGTTGACGGCCTGGGTGAGCGCCTTGCGTACGGCCGGGTCGTGGGCGGGCCGGTCGTCGCCCTGATGGTAGAAGAACTGGCCGTTCCCGAAGGGCAGGACGTTCTTGACGACTCCCGGGGTGGCCGCCACGCGGGCGCGGTCGGGGCCGTAGAAGACGGCGCCGTTGAGCGTGCCGGAGACGAGCAGGTTGGCGGCGGTCTGCTCGTTGGGCACGACCTTCAGCGTGACCGTCTCGGGCAGGTCCTTGGCCGTGGTGCCGCCGGGACCCCAGACGTACTCCCTGCGGACCTTGAACGTGTAGTGGTCGCCCGAGACCGCCTCGGTGAGCCGGTAGGGGCCGGAGCCGGAGGTGCCGTGGGCGAGCACCGAGCGGTCCTTGACGCCCTTGCCGCACACGATGAACATCGTCTGGGTGCTCTGCAGGATGAAGCTGAAGGGCTCGGGCGTGGACAGGGTCACGGTGCCCGCCGCGTCGTCCGCCTTGGCCTTCATCCCGATGGGCACGACAACGCCGTAGATGGGCGACTTGGTGGCCGGGTCGGCGACATGGTTGACGGTGTCGGCCACGTCGGAGGGGGTCAGCTTGGCGCCGTCGGAGCAGGTGGCGTCGCCGCGCAGGGTGAAGGTCACCGAGTCGGGCTTGACCTGCCACTTCTCGGCGAGTCCCGGGACGATCCGGCCGTCGGCGCCGACGTCGACGAGCGTGTCGTAGGCGAATTTGAGCACCTGGTTGGTGACCGACAGCACGCCCATGGCGGGGTCGAGCGCCCCGGGATCGGCGCTGATGGCGAAGGTGAACGTGCCGCCGGTGACGGGCGTGCCCGTCTTCGTGCCCGCTGTGCCGCCGCAGGCCGCGGCCAGCAGGGCCAACGCGACGAGCACCGCTGGTGTTCTCATGGGGGGCGCTCCAGGGGGTGTGGTCCGAAGCACCACCCTCGCCGCTGGCCGTAGATCGTTCTTCGTGCCCGGCCACGAAAAGCGCGGCGGGCATGGTGCTAGCGCCCGAAGATGCGCATCTGGAGCATGACGGTGAGCCGGGCTTCGGCGTCGGACAGGTCCAGGCCGCTGATCTCGGTGAGCCGCTTGAGCCGGTACCTGAAGGTGTTGGCGTGCACGTGGACCCGCGCCGAGGCGGCGTTGACGTCGCCGAACGCGTCGAGGTAGGCCCGCAGCGTGGCGACCAGCTCGCTGCCGTGCTCGGCGTCGTGTTCGAGCAGCCGCTGGTAGGGGCCGGTCGGCGCCTGGTCCTCCGCGGCCGCCACGTCGGCGACCTGGAGCAGCAGCGACTCGAAGTGCACGGCCGTGTAGCCGGCGACCTGGCCCGCCGCGCCGCGGGCGAGCAGCACGCGGAGCGCCCGGTCGGCGTCCGCGCGGGATCTGGCGACCTGGGCGAGGCTGGCGGCCAGGCGGCCGACGCCGATGCTGGCGGAGTGCCGAGGCCCGACCCTGGCCAGGAAGCTCTCGGCGACGCGTACGGCCCGCGTCTCCTCCTCGCCGCCCGCCTGGAGCGGCAGCACGGCGTAGGCCACCGAGCCGACGAGCGCGGCGGCCGCCTTGGGGTGGATGGCGCCGACGTGCAGCGCGAGCGCGTCGGCGAAGCGCTGCCGGTCGCTCTCGCCGCGCGCCGGGTCGTCGTCGGCGCCGTGCGCGAGCTGGGCGGCGAGCACGCACAGCCGGGCGGTGGCGATGCCGAGCCGCGCGGCGGCCTCGGGCGCGTCGGCGCCGCCCGCGAGCACGGTGGACAGCAGGTCGGCACGGAGCCACCGCTGGGTGTCGGCCCCGGCCCGCTCACGCAGCAGCTGCAGGGCGACGATCTTGGCCGCGTCGGTGAGGGCGCGCTGCCGCTGGGCGGTGAGCGGCTCGCGGACCGCGACCCAGATGGAGCCGAGGATCTCGTCGCCCGTCCGCACGGCGATGGCCACCCGGTTGATGCTGCCGTCGTGGAGTTCGACGTAGACGGGCTCGCGGCTCTGGTAGAGCTGCTTGAAGAAGCCGAGCTCGTCGAGCATCCGCTGGTAGCGCTCGGGCACCTGGCGGCCGAGCACGGTCTCGATCCGGCCCGGGTCGGCCTCGTGCTGCCGTTCGGAGTAGGCCAGCACCCGCGAGGACCTGTCCTCGATCGTGACGGGCGCGTCGAGCAGCGCGCAGACGGCGTTGGCCAGCGAGAACAGATCGCCCTGCGGCCCCTCCCCCGGCCCGGCCAGGTCGCCCTCGGCCAGCAGGGAGCGCACCAGGGCGGCGACCTGGGCCCAGGAGGCCGCCCTGGTGAGGCCGAGCACGGCCACGCCGGTCTCCAGCACGGCCGCGCGTACCTGCTCGTCCACGTCCACGGGCAGTTTGACCACCACGCCGGCCGCTCCCGGAGTCCGCGTGAGCAGCTCGCGGATCTCCGCCGGGCCGTGCACGCCGACCGCCAGCAGGATGCCGCCCGGCGGGACGATCAGCTCGTCGAGCGGGTCGAAGATGTGCACCCCGGTCACCTCGACGTCGAGGTCGCCCGGCGAGGCGGCCACGTCGATCACGGTGCTGCCCAGGTCGTGCAGGATCCGTCCGAGGCTGGCGCGTGGGCGGTCGTTCATCCACTCACCGTAGTCGGGTCCCCGATCGGCGCGCGGGCGGCCGCTCGCCCGCATGATCAGCTGATCTTCGGGGTGGCGCGCGCTCCCACATGGATGTACGGCGAGCCGTCCGCGAGCCGGTAGAACACGGCGGACATCCACTCGGGGTCCCCGTCCTGGCGGCCGACGAAGGTCACCTCGTCCACGGGGATGAACTTCATCTCCATGGGCTCCTGGAGCGCGGCGAGAGCGCCGGTGGCCTCGCCGTACATCCACAGGTCACCGTCGCGGACGGTCAGCGTGGTGCGGAACCCGGCCCGCTCGTACACGCCCGCGTACCCGTCCACCTCGACCTGGACGGGCGTCGCGGGCGGGCCGAGCCTGGCCGGCACGGTCAGGCCGTCGAGCTCGGCGAACAGCTCGGTGGCGACGGCGCGCGTGAACGCGCCGCTGTGGCCGCCGTTGGCGGTGACGCACACGATCGTGCCGGTGTCCGGTACGGCCCAGAGCATGGCGTGCTGGCCGATGGTGTTGCCGCCGTGGGAGATGACCTGGTGACCGTCCCACTCGTCGAGGATCCAGCCGAGGCCCCACTGCTTGCCCAGCGCGTACGGGTTGGGGATGTCGATCTGCGGCTCCCACAGGGCGCGCGGGTCGTCCAGGAGGCCGCCTTCGAGGTGGGCTCGGGCGAAGGCGACCACGTCGGCGGGGCGCGCGCAGATGAGCCCGGCGGGCCCGGCCGAGCGCATGAGACCCCAGACGGGGGCGGTCCCGCCGTCCATGTGGCCCATGGCGGCGCGGAAGCGCAGCACGTCCTCCGGCAGGGTCCAGGTGTGGGTGAGGCCGAGCGGTTCGACGATCTGCTCGCGCAGCACGTCGTCCCAGCGCTTGCCCTCGAGCTTCTCCAGGATCCGGCCGGCGATGGTGAAGCCGGAGTTGCAGTAGGACTGGGTGGCGCCGAGCGGGTGGTTCTGGGCCAGGTCGGCGCAGGCCTCGACGTACTTCTCCACGCAGTCGTCGCCGCGGCCGGTGTCGAGGAACAGGTCGCCGTCGATGCCGCTGGTGTGGGAGAGCAGGTGCCTGACCGTGACGGCCTTGGTGACCTCCGGATCGGCCACCCTGAACTCGGGCAGCACCTCGGCCACCGGCGTGTCGAGCGTCAGCCGGCCGCGTTCGACCTGCCGCATGAGCAGGGTCGCGGTCCACACCTTGGTGACGGAGCCGATCTGGAACAGCGAGTCGGGAGTCGCCTCGACGCCGGTGTCCTTGTTGAGCGTCCCCGCGGCGAACTCGTGCACCTCGCCCCGGTGCAGGTAGGCCAGCGCGGCCCCCGGCACCTCGTGCTCGGCGATCAGCTCGGCGAGCCGGTGACCCATTGCTCCAGCCACGTGATGATCCTTTCGTTGAGGTCGTACCGGTGTGAGGGGCGTCCGTTGAGGAGGAACAGGTGTGAGGCGGCCGGATAACGCACGAGCCGCACGGGTACGCCCTGCTCGCGCAGCGCGGCGAACCACTGCTCGGCCTGGCCCACGGGGCAGCGGTCGTCGGCGTCGCCGTGCAGGAGGAGGGTGGGGGTCGTGACGCGGGCCACCTGGGTGATCGGCGACTGGGCCCGGAGGTCGCCCCGGCACTCGTACGCCTTGATCAGCGACCCGAGGTCGGACGTGCCGGCCATGCTGGCGAGGTCGCTCACGCAGCCGCCGGGGATCGCCGCCTTGAACCTGTCCGTCCTGGTCGACAGCCAGCACGCCATGTAGCCACCGTAGCTGTAACCGGCGACGGCCAGCCGATCAGGGTCGGCGACGCCGTCCGCCACCAGGTCGTCTACGGCCGCGAGGAAGTCCTGCTCGTCGGCCAGCCCCCACGCGCCGACCGTGGCGGTGAAGAAGTCCTCGCCGTAGCCGTCGCTGGCGCGCGGGTTGACCAGCAGGACGGTCCAGCCGTCGGCGGCGAGCCGCTGGTGGTAGAGGTGGGCGCCGTCGAAGGCGGGCGACCACGCGTTGTGCGGGCCGCCGTGCACGTCGAGCAGCAGCGGGCCGGGGCCGGTACGCCTCTCGTCGCGCAGCACGAAGCCCTCGATGGTGGTGCCGTCGGGGGCGGTGAAGGTGCGGGGGCGCGGGGTGAACAGGTCGACGTCCGGGAGGGCGTACTGGGTGAGGGGCTCGCCGTCGAGGTAGACATCGCCCGCGCCGGCCGGGGAGGAGGCGATCCAGGCGATGCGGCCCGCGGCCGCCGACATGCCGGACACCGTGAAGTCGCCGCCGACGATCTTCTCGGCGGGCTCGGCCGTCGGCCCGGCCGTCGGCTCGCCGGTGAGCCCGCCGGTGAGTCCGACCGTGGGCCGGCCGACCGGCAGGCGGTACAGGTGGGTGCGGCCTTGGTCGCGGGCGCAGAACAGCAGGTCGTCGCCCAGCATCGCGGGGACGGCGCCGGGGTAGCCGGGGGCGCCGATCATGACGTTGCGGTCGAGCCCGGTCACCACCTCGTCGAGCCCGCCGGGGTGCAGCGCGTACAGGCGGGTGTGACCGATGGCCTCGCGCAGTCCGGCCACCATCAGCCGGTCACGGCCACCGTCGCTCTCCCGGCCACTGCCGCTCTCCGGGCCGCCGTCGCGGTCGCCGTGCCACCACGCGCCGGCGCAGACGACGCCTGGATCGGTGAGCCGCTCCGGCTTGCCCGGTGCCGGGCCGGTGGCGTCGACCGCGTACACCGCGCTCTCCACCACCAGGTCCCGGTCGGGCGCCATGCTCGCCACGAACGCCAGCCGCCGCCCGTCCGGCGACCACGACGGCTCCCCGGCGTGGAACCCGCCCTCGGTCACCTGGACGGTTTCGCCCGTCGCCACGTCCGCCACGAAGAGGTGTGTGGTCAGGCCGCGCAACAGCCCGGTGCCGTCGGCCTTGTACACCAGGGTGTCGGCGACGACCGGCGCGTTCGGGTCGAGCTCGCCGTACGGGCCCGCGTACGCGATGCGGGTCCCGTCGGGCGACCACACGGGCGCACCGGCACCGAGCGGCGCCGAGTTGAGCAGGCGCGGCTCACCCCCCTCCATCGGCAGCAGATGGATCTGGGCACACCCATCGACAGGGCGCAGAAAGGCCAGCAGCCGGCCGTCGGGCGACCAGCGCGGCGCGCTGCCGGCGGCGAGGCGGCGCGGCTCGGCACCGGGGACGGCGAGCCAGATCTCGGCCCGGTTCTCGTCGGAGTCACGGTCGGCGGTGGTGAGCGTGTAGGCGACGGCGCCGCCATCGGGGCGCAGCCTCGGGTCGGATGGGACCGCGATGCGGTAGAGGTCGTCGAGGACGAGGCGTGGCATGACCGAACCGTAGGCCGGACCAGGCCACGGCATCTTCGGCACATCCGACGAACGCCACCCCTCCTGTTGTGCGGAAGACCAAAGCCCACGTCGTCCGCCCGCCTGGGCGTGAGGTAAGAATCGTTGACATCATGTCTGCTTTGTTTTACATTCCTCCGTGTCTGCTTTTCTTTACATCCGAGCCTTCGGGCGAAATCAGGGAGAAGTCATGCGCCCACCCCAGCGCCTCGCCAGGATCGCCGGGCTGTTCTATCTGATCGTCGCCATCTTCGGCGGCTTCGCTCACCTCTATGTGCGCGCCAAGGTCTACGTGCCCGGCGACGCCACCACCACCGCGCACAACACGGTGGCGAACGCCGGCCTGGTCCGCGTCGGCTTCGTGGCCGATCTCGTGCAGGCCCCGTTCTTCCTGTTCGTGGCCATGGCGCTGTACCTGCTCCTCAGGCACGTGAACAAGGACGTGGCCCGCACGATGGTGATCTTCGTGGCCGTCGCCGTGGCCATCACCTGCCTCAACATGGTTCATCAACTCGCGGCGCTGCTCGTCGCCACCGAGGCCCCGTACGCGAGCGCCCTCAGCCCTCAGGGGTCCGACGCGCTGGTGCTGCTCATGTTCGACCTCCATCACTACGGCTACCTCATCGCGCAGATCTTCTTCGGCCTGTGGCTGCTGCCGCTGGGCTATCTCGTCCACCGGTCACGCATGTTCCCGCGCACGCTGGGAGTCCTCCTCGTCGCCGGATGCGGCGGCTATCTCGTGGACGCGTTCGCGCTCTTCCTGGCACCGGATCTGGGAGCGGCTCTGAGCCCGTTCGTCGTCACGCCGGCCGGCGTCGCGGAGATCGTGATGCTTATCTGGCTACTGGTGAAGGGCGTGCGGACCCCGCGGCAGGATGGCCCGGTCCCTGCCGCGGCCTGACCCTCACCGCTCCCGATCGCGAACCTGTCGCTCATCGCTACGTGATCTAGATCGTTGCTGATCAAGGGTTCTACCTGGCTGGATGCTGGTGTCGTCGGCAGAGAGCGACAGGCGGAAGGAGGTGCCCGATGTACTCCGTCTACGACATCGGCTGGCCGTTCTGATCCTTCGATGAACTGGCAGCGGCCGGCCCGCGACTTCGGCGGGCCGGCCGCCTAAACGGCGAGTCGTGCCGCCGGGCTCACCCGCCCTTCACCACGACGTTCCTGAGGTCTACCGGGCGCGTGATCGCCTCGTAGGCGAGGGCCAGATCGGCGACCCGCTGGAGCTCTGTCAGGTCCAGCTTGGCGGGATAGGAGCCGAACGCAACGTCTGCCACCCTTGCTTTGGGGATCTTCGTGTAGCCCGGCAGAACATCGCGCACCTGCTGAGGGTCGCTCGCGATCAGGCGCTGCGCCTTGGCCAGCGCGCGCTGGAAGGCCGCCAGCGTGCGAGGGTGTCCGCGAATCCATTTGTCGGAGGTCATGATGCCCGCGGTGTACAGGTTCGCGAACTCGTGGGTCATCGCGTCCTCCACAATCCGCGTGAGCCCTTTCTCGCGGCCGAAAGTGAGGAACGGTTCGGCCATCAGGGCAGCGTCAACCTGCCCCTTGGCCACCGCGACGAGCATATTGGCAGAGGGCACCTCGGTCAGCGAGACGTCCCTCCAGCTGAGTCCGGCCCGCTTCAGTATGGCTGCCAACATCAACGACCCGAGCCCCTTGCGGTCCGAGACCGCGATCTTCTTGCGTTTGAGTTCGGCCGCCGTCCTGATCTTCGACCTCGAGTCCACGACGACCGCGAAGCTTCCCTGCGCGGCCTGGTACAGGCTAGAGACGATCTTGAACTCTTCCAGGCCCATCTCGTTCATGCTGAAGGCTGTGGCGTACTCGGTCTGCGCCAGATCCAGCCTCCCGCTTGCGATCTGGGTCGCCGCGGCCGCCGGGCCGGTGATGATCCTCGGCTGCACCGTCAGCCCTTCCTCCTTGAAATAGCCCTTGCTCACTGCCACGAACACGGGCGCCGACTCCACGGTCGGCAGCACGCCGACCACGATGTCGGACTGCTCGGGCGGGCTGGACGGGCGGGCGGCGGCGCGCGGCTCCGCGGGCAGTGCCCGTACCCCGATGGTGGCGGCGAGCACGGTGATCACGACCACCACGGCTGCGGTGAGCGCCATGAGGTTGCGCCGCCTGCGCTGATGGGTCTCGATCGCCCTGGCGGCCAGGTCGCGCTCCGGCATGTCGTCCGCGATGCGGCCGAGTTGCTCTCCGAGCCAGGTCATCGGCGTGCCTCCTCACTATGGGCGTCCAGAACGGGCAGTTTCGGCGCCAGTTCTGGCGCCAGTGCACGCAGGCGGGCCAGGGCGTGGTGCGCCTGGCTCTTCACGGTGCCGACGGAGCAGCCCATCAGGTCGGCGACGTCACGTTCGGTCCGATCCTCGTAGAAGCGCAGGACGACTACCGCGCGCTGCTTGGGCGTCAGCCGCATGAGCGCCTGACGCAGGACGATCCGCAGGACGGCGGAGTCCTCGGACGAGTAGGCGCGATCGGGCGGCTCGGCGCTCGGCACCTCGCTGGAACCACGGCGCCGCCGCCACGAGATGTACTGGTTCACCATGGTCTTGCGCGCGTACGCATCGAGGTTGTCTACGTGGCCTAATTTCGCCCAGCGCCCGATCATGCGGACCAGCACACTCTGTACGAGGTCCTCTGCGAGGTGGACCTCTCCGGTGAGTAGGTAGGCCAGGCGCATCAACGGGCGTTGGTGAGCATCCACGAACGCCTGGAAACTGGCATCGCGATCCAACGTCTCTCCTCATGTCGATACCCCCCAGACGCTGTGGGCGCGGCGAAAGGTTGGCACTCCTGAGGTCGGCTCAGGGGTATGCGCGTTGTCCAACGATTTCGCGGACGTGGCGCAGGTCACATCCCCGCGCTGTCACAAGGCGCGGGTCGTCGGCATCTTCATGGTCGTCGGAACGCCGCGCGAACGATCCGCGGCATACAGCTCCACGAGTGAGGACGAAGTCATGGAACCTCGGATGAACCTGAACGCCAGCGAGCTCGGTGCCAAGATCGGCAAGCGGTTCTACAACGTCAGCCTGGCGATCGAGCAGTCGACGCTGCCCAAAGCCACCCAGGACCTGGTGATGCTGCGGGTCAGCCAGATCAACGGCTGCGGCTTCTGCGTCGACTACCACTCCAAGGACGCCGCGGCCGCCGGGGAGACCGCGGTCCGGCTCAACCTGGTCGCCGCCTGGCGCGAGTCCACCGTGTTCACCGAGGCCGAGCGGGCCGCGCTGGCGCTCGGCGAGGAGGGCACCCGGCTCGCCGACGCCTACCTCGGCGTGTCCGACGAGACCTGGGCCCAGGTGCGCAAGCACTACGACGAGGACCAGATCGCCGCGCTGGTCTACCTGGTCGCCATGATCAACGCGGCCAACCGGCTCGGCGTGATCGTGCGCACCCAGGGCGGCTCCTACGAGCCGGGCATGTTCAGCTGATCGGCGGCTACTGGGGAAGCCCGGGGGTGCGATCCCCCGGGCGACCCGGCCTAGTGTGAGCAGTGCCTATTGCCCTACCCGGCCATCGATGCATTCGCGCAGCAGATCCGCGTGCCCGCAGTGGCGGGCGTACTCCTCGATCATGTGAACCCACAGCTCCCGGACGGCGATGTCGTCTTTACCCACCCGTGCGCCCATATCCGGATAGTCGGCCAGCACCGCGTCGAATGCCGCCTGTTCGCGAGCGAGATCGGCGAATGCGCCGTCGACCACCGCCTGCTCCGCGACGGCTCCGTCGAAGTCACCGCCCGGTCCGTACAGCTTCGGTGCCGGGTCCCCTGGGGCAACCCAGTTGCGCCAGTCTCGCTCCACCTCGGCAAGATGGCGGACCAGACCCAGCAAGGACATGGTCGACGGTGGCACCGACCGCCGCGCCAGCTCCTCCGGATTCAACCCCTGGCATTTCAGCCGCAGGGTCAGCCGATAGTTCCGCAGGTAGTCCTGCAGCGTCGCCAGCTCACCGTCCGGGCTGACTCCGTCGAGGTTGCGGGGATCCTCGTCGGGATCCGCCCACATGTCGGGGTAGACACTGGCCTTGCTCCACCGCTCGGGCATGTCGCTCATCGTGATCACTATGCTGAGCGGTGGCCCGCCGTGCAAGCGAGTTTTCAGGCGCTGTCAGAGAGCGAGCGCGCGGACCACCTTCTCGTCCACGCCGATCCCCAGGCCGGGGCCGGTGGGCACGTGGGCGACGCCGTCGGTAATGGTGATGACCGGGTCAGTGGCGTACGGGCTCGTGATGAACTGCCGGCCGTTGAGGTCCACGGGCGTGTCCACGCCGAACGCGGCGAACAGGTGGAGCGAGGCGGCCAGCCCGATGTCGGACTCGGTGAGGCCGGAGCCCATGATCGCCAGGCCGCTGTCCTCGGCGAGCTGGCACTGGCGCAGCGCCAGGGTCAGCCCGCCGCAGCGCTGCACCTTGGCGACGGCGACGTCGATGGCGTCGAGCCGGACGAACGTCGCCAGATCGCTCGGATGGCGCAGGCTCTCGTCCACGGCCACCGTGATGGGGCTGTCGGCACGCAGGCGGCGCAGGCCGGCGATGTCGTTGGACGGCACCGGCTGCTCGAAGACGGCGACGTTCAGGCCGGCCAGGCGCCTGGCCACCCGGAGCGCGGCGGCGGCCGTGTAGCCCTGGTTGGCGTCCACCCAGAGCACGGCGTCGGGGGCGGCGGCGCGCACGGCCTCCACGATGGCGACGTCCTCGTCCTCGGTGTGCAGGCCGAGCTTGACCTTGACGTGGCGGTAGCCGTGCGCACGGCCCTCGGCCACCGAGTCCGCGGCCTCGGATGCCGACGCACCCGCCACGATCCAGGCCAGCTCGATGGTGTCGCGCCTGCGCCGGCCCCACAACTCGCCGAGGGACACGCCCAGGCTGCGGGCGAAGGCGTCGTGGCAGGCCACGTCGACCGCCGCGCGCGCCAGCGGCATGCCGATCGAGAAGCCCTTGCTGATGGTGCGGTCGAAGGTGCGGCAGAGCCCGTCCAGGTCCCACAGCGGCCGGCCGACCGCCGCCGGGGTCAGGTAGCCCTCGATGGTGGAGACGATGGACTCGGTGGTCTCGTACGTCCAGGAAGGGATCGGGGTGGCCTCACCCCACCCGAAGGCGCCGTCCTCGGCCGTGACCTTCACCAGGACCCTGACGGCCGGGCGGCCGCCCTGGACGACGGACCCGCCCGCGACGGCGAAGTCACGCAGCGAGGGCAGGCCCACGGTGAAGGTCTCGACCTGTGCTATCCGGTTCACGTGACACGAACCCCTTCAGTACCATTCGGACTTGTCAACCAGATTGATCAGTTCTCGCCCGCTCACGAAGCGCCGGGCGTTCTCCAGCAGGACGGCGAAGCGTCGCTCGTCCGCGTGCGGCCCCACGCCGCCCACGTGCGGGGTGATGAGCACGTTGGGACGTGCCCAGAGCGGGTGGTCGGCGGGAAGCGGTTCGGTCTCGGCGACGTCCAGGGCCGCGCCGGCCAGGTGCCCCGTGGACAGGGCGGCGTCGAGGTCGTCGAGCCGGACGGTGGGCCCGCGGCCGATGTTGACGAAGTAGGCCCCGGGCTTGATGAGCGCCAGCCTCCGCGCGTCCAGCATGCCCTCGGTGGCGGGGGTGTGCGGCACCGTCAGGATGACCAGGTCCGCCCTGGGAAGCAGCCGGTCGAGGGCGTCGGCCGGCAGCACCTCGGCGTAGCCCGGCACGGGGCCGCCGCGCCGGGCGTCCACGCCCACCACCCTGGTGCCGAACGCCGCCAGCAGCCTGCCGACCTCGGCCCCGATCGCGCCCACCCCCACGACCAGGGCGGTCGCCTCGCCCAGGGCGAGCACCGAGCGGGGATCCCAGTCGGGTGCCCAGTGCGCGCGGGCCTGTTCGCGGGCGTACCTGGGCAGGCCCCTGGCCAGCGCGAGCACCAGCGCCATGGTGTGCGCGGCCACGTGGTCGGTGTAGGTGTCCCGCATGTTGGTGACCTGCACGGGGTGCGCGATCAGGGCCGAATGGTAGAACCCCGGAGGCGGCCCGGCCTGCGGGGCCTGCAGCCAGCGCAGCCGCCCGGCGTGCGCGAGCAGGTCCGCGGGCAGGGTGCCGTAGGCGGCGTCGGCCTCCGCCAGCGCGTGCGCCGCCTCCTCGCGGGTCCGCGGCTGGAGCACGACGAGCTCCGGCACCGCCTCCTCCAGCCGATTCGGCCACTCCTCGGTGGCCGGATCGTGCGGCGGGAGCAGCACCAGGGTGGTGCTCACGCCCTTCTCGCCAGGCCGGACTCGGTGATCTCGTACAGCAGCGGCTCCTCCGCGACGTAGCGGGCGAGCTCGTCGGCCATGGTCTCCCCGTGGCGGCGCCGCTCGTGACCCAGGCTGCCCGCCACGTGCGGGGTGACGACGATGTTGGGCATCGTGAACAGCGGCGACCCGTCGACGGGCGGTTCCGGGTCGGTGACGTCGAGGACGGCGAACAGGTCGGTCCGCCGGCTCAGCACGTCCACGAGCGCGGCCTCGTCGACGAGGCCGCCACGCGCCGAGTTGATCAGTGTGGCGTCGTGCTTCATCGACTCCAGCAGTTCGGTGCCGACCAGGCGCTCGGTCTCCGGGGTGAGCGGCGAGTGCAGGCTGACCACGTCGGACGTGGCGAACAGCTCCTCGAGGCCGACGAGGCGCACCCCGAGTCGCTCGGCCTGCGCCGGGTCGGCGTACGGGTCGTAGGCCTGCACGTCGAGCTTGTGGTGGGAGAGCAGCCGCGCCGTGGCCCGGCCCGTGGCGCCGAGCGAGACCAGGCCGACCGTCGCGCCATAGGCTCCGAGCTCGGGTCCGCGCGGGGCGGACGCGGCGGCGGCGCGCGCGGCCAGCACGTAGCGCCAGCCATGCTTGAGCGCGTACAGGATCTGCGAGAGCGCGAACTCGGCGACCGGCTCGGCGTTGGCGGTGGCCGCCGAGGTGACGCGCACTCCCCTGGCCCACATCTCCGGGGTGACCATCGGCTTGATGGAGCCCGCCCCGTACAGCACCAAGGACAGTTTGGGCGCGGCGGCGAGGAACTCGGCGTCCAGCTTGGGCGCCCCCCACCCGGTCACCAGCACGTCCAGGCCGGCCAGCACATCTGGGGTGATCTGGTCGCGGGTGAGGAGGGGCGAGTCGATGACCAAATGCCGCTCGATCGCGGCCCGGGCCTCCGGGCCGTAGACGTCGTCAAAACGGTTCGGGTCCATCACGTACAGGCCGTTCAGCATTGTTTCTCCTTCAAGCGAGCCGCCGCTCGCACACTGGCCAGGCGGGCTGGCGAGCCGAGCCCGGCGTGGTAGTAACGTAGCTGCCGCGCGCCCGCGGCGATGAGGTCGGCGGCCAGGACCGGGGTCCGGGCGTGGCCGTCTTCCAGCACGGTGAGGTTGGCGACGAGGGGGGTCGCGGTGCGGCTCGCCGCGGCCTTCATCTGGGACAGGGCCGCCTCCTCCTGGCCCCAGCACTTGAGCACGTAGGCGTCGACCGGCGCGTCGAAGCCGGCCAGGTCGACGCCCACGTCGGGGCCGGTGACCTGCGGGTCGTCGGTGGCCATGAGCAGCAGCTCACGGCCGCCGGCCAGCGCCGCCACGGCGCGGACCAGGTCGGCGATGACCTGGCCGCGGTGCGCGTACAGGGCCTGGGCGCGCTCGCGGCCGAGTGCTTCGTCCAGACTCGTCCCGGCCCGGACGTCCCGCTGAAGCTCTCCGTCCACGGCGGTGCGCACGTCGCGCGCCAGCTCCTCGACGTCCAGGCCACGCCCGGTCAGCCCGGCCCGGCAGGCCGGGCAGAGGCAGAGGGACAGCAGCGCCCTGCCGCAGGCGGACAGGGAGGCGCCGGAGGTCTTCTCGTGGTTGCCGGCGTGCTCCATGCCCAGCCAGCCGCACGCCTCCAGCATCAGGGCGGGCACGTCGTACTGCTCACAGACCTCGCGCACGAGGGTGAGCGCGTAGTCGTGCACGGCGGGCTGGGCGGGGCAGAGCGCGTGGGGGAAGCTCTCGCCGTAGGCGTTCGTGACGGTCAGGTCGGGCGCTTCGCGGCCCAGCACCGAGGAGTGCGTGAGCACCATCCAGGCCTCGGTCCGCAGCCCGGCCCCGGCCAGCGCGGCCAGCGCCGTGCCGAACCTGTCCTCGTCGGGCACCCCCCAGCTCGGCGGGTACGGCCGGAGCCGCCCGCTCCAGCGCTCGGGGCGCAGCCGGAAGTAGGCAGCCGCGTGGTCGGCCCGCACGATGCGGTGGCGCGGATGCCACGGGGTGGTGGCCCGGACCGAGTGGTAGGCGGCCTGCAGGGTCACCGTGCTCACGCCGAGGTCGGCGATGCGCTCGGCCCCCGCGGGGTCGCCGACGATGTCCCAGGTGTAGGCGAACGCGCCGTGCCTCAAAGGGGACGTCATCCTTTCGTGGCGCCGGCCAGGCCGCGCGTGAAGTAGTTCTGGAAGAACAGGAAGATCATCAGCATCGGCAGGAACGAGATCGTCATCCCGGCGGCGAATCCGGTCCAGTCGGTGGCGTGCTCGCCCTGGAAGGACAGCATCCCGACGGCGAGGTTCTGCAGGTCGGGCTGGCCGAGGGTGAACACCAGCGGGATGTTGAACTCGTTCCAGCTACTGATGAACTGGAAGATGACCACCACCGCGATGACCGGTTTGGCCAGCGGGATGATGAGCCGGAACGTCTTGAGGAAGCCGGCCCCGTCGAGCTTGGCCGCCTCGAACAGATCGGTCGGGACACTGGAGAAGAACCCGACGAACAGCAGCACGTAGAGGGCGCCGGCGCCGCCGGACATGGCCAGGATGACCCCGGCCCGGGTGTTCAGCAGGCCGAGCTGCTCGATCAGCACGAACTGCGGCACGATGATCGAGGCGACCGGGATGAACAGCGTCCCCACGATCATCCGGTAGAGCAGGGTGCGGCCGGGGAACTCGTACCTGGCCAGTACGTAGCCGCACAGGGCGGCCTTGACCAGCTCGACGAGGGTCGAGGCGGCCGAGTAGAGCACCGTGTTGAAGAAGTATCCGGAGAACCCGGCGTTGACCCAGGCCCGGACGAAGTTGTCGAAGTTCAGCTGGTCGGGCACGAGGCTCGCGCCGCTGGTGAACATCCCGGCCTGGGTCTTGAACGCGGCCGAGATCGTCCACAGGAAGGGATAGATCCACACGAGCCCGACGACCAGCAGGATCGGCAGGGCGATGAGGTTGGCCCGCACGGCATGGCTACGCCTGGGGGGTTTGGTGATCGTCTCCATCAGACGCCGTACTCCTTCCTGAGCCGCTGGGCCCGGCGGACCGCGACACCCTGGGCGGAGACCAGGACGAAGGCGATGACGGAGAACAGCAGCGCCGCGGCCGAGGCGTAACCGTAGGCGAACGGCACCGCGCCGAAGGCGTTCTGGTAGATGAAGTAGGACACCATGTAGGTGCTGGTGCCGGGCCCGCCCGCGGTGAGCGTGACGACCAGGCCGAAGACATGCATGGCGTTCACGAGGCCGAGCAGGGTGATGATCACGGCGACCGGCCTGATCATCGGCAGGGTGATGCGGGTGAGCTTCTTCCACTCGCTCGCGCCGTCGATGGCGGCCGCCTCGTAGACCTCCTCGGGCACGTTCTGCAGCGCCGCGATCCAGTAGATCATGTACTGGCCGAAGATCTGCCAGACGGAGACGAGCACCAGCACGAGCAGCGCGCTCCACCGGTTGGCGAACACGTCGAACCCCTCGTCGACCAGACCGAGGTCGCGCAGGATCGCGTTCAGCGCGCCGTTGGACGGGTTGAGCAGGTACGTGAAGACCAGGCCCGCCATGGCCACGGGGATGATGAGCGGCGCGAAGAACATGGTCCGGAAGAACCGCTTGCCACGCAGCCACTTGCGGGTGAGCAGGATCGCCGCCAGCAGCGAGATCGGCAGCTTGATGGCGGTCGTCAGCAGGGCGAAGATCAGGGTGTTGACCACCGAGAGCCAGAACAGCGGATCGACCAGGATCGAGCCGTAGTTGCCGGCCCCGACGAACTGGTCGATCGGGCCGATGCCCGACCAGTCGAAGAAGGAGTAATAGATGGTCGCGACCAGCGGCCAGATGGTGAAGCCGAGGTAGAGCAGGAGGAAGGGGGCCAGGAAGACGAGCAGCCAGACCCTGTCGAGGCCGCGGACGCGCTCGCGGGAGTGATCGGCGCGTTCGGGCTCGCGTTTGGCGGGCGACCGGTCCCTGTCCGTCACCCTCTCCCTGCCGGGGGCGGGAGCGGTGGTTGTCATGGATGTCCTCACGAGGGAGCTTCACGAAAAGGAGAAGAGGGCGCCGCCGGCGCGCGTGGCCGGCGGCGCCGTCCGGTCAGTTGGGGTACTTGTCCGAGGTGTAGTCCTTGGTGTAGTCCCAGTCGGAGAAGGTGTAGCAGTCCATCGACACCTTCAGGCCGCTGGCCGCCTCCTGTTTGAGCCCTTCCTCCAGGGCGGCCTGCCGCTGCTGGACGATGGCGGCGCCCGTGGTCGCCAGCGACTGGCCGCTGGTCAGCGCCTCACCCATGGCCGCCCACTCCCCGTCGGGGTTCTTGGCCAGCGCGTTGACGTACGCCTTGGACTTGGCGATGTCGGGGCACTTGAGCAGCGGCACGGGAAGCTGGACGCGGTAGCCCGGCTGCGCGGCGATCTGCATGATCTGCTTGAGCGCCGGGTCGGTGACCATCTTCTGGTTGTCGACGTAGGCCAGCGTGCCGAAGGCGCTCTTGTAGTACTGCTTGACGAAGTAGCCGTTGGGGTCGGTCATCCACTGGATGAACGTCCACATTTCATTGGGATGCTTGGTCTGCGAGCTGACCCAGTACTTGTTGCCGTCGTACTTGCGGCCGGCCGCGCCGGTCCGCCCCTCGTCGGGGTCGACCCGCGGCGCCACCACGTACTTGTCGCTGCTGAAGCCCTGGCTGGCCCACACGCTCGGCACCCAGGTGCCGTCGAAGAAGATGCCGGACTGCCCGGCGGCGAACTGCTGGCGGGAGAAGTTCTTGTCGTTGGTGCCCGGCGCCAGGTACCCGAGCTTCTTGAGCTCCTGGAGGAAGGCGAAGGTCTTGACCTGCGGGGCCTCGGTCAGGTCGAACTTGCCCGTCTTGTAGTCGAAGAACTCGTCCGTCGAGACGCTGCCCATCAGCCCGAACCAGGGCCGCTGCATGTCCACGCCCTTGGTGGGGGCGCCGATGCACTGCGCCTTGGTCTTGGCCTTGATCTGCGCGCAGGTGTTCTTGAGGTCGGTCCAGGTCTTGGGCGGATTGTTGACGTCCAGCCCGGCCTCCTGGAAGACCTGCTTGTTGAGGAACATGTAGCCGGGGCCCCAGTACAGGTTCTCCGAGAACGGGAAGCCGTACGTCTTCCCGTCCTGCACGTTGATGCCTTCCAGGAAGGACCCGTCCGGCCAGCGCTTGGTGAAGTCGGCGGCAACGGTCCCGCTCGGGTTGAGCGGGCGGATCCACTTCTGGTCCAGCAACTGCGACAGCCCGGTCGCGTTCCAGTAGAACATGTCCGGCGCCTGGTTGCTCTGGAAGGCCAGCGGCAGGGTCTGCATGTAGTCGTTCTGGGTGATCGAGCGCCACTCGATCGTGATGTTGGGATGTTCCTTGGTGAACTGCTTGGCGATGTCCTTGTGGAAGTTCACCTGTTCGGCGGAGAAGTCCCAGATCTGCAGCTTGGTCTGCGAGCCACCTCCGCTCCCGTTGCTTGAGGTGCCGCATGCCGTCACGAGCAGTGACGCCATGGATACGGCGATCATCGCGGCGGTCCAACGCCGATGAGAATTCATGGACCCTCCAAAGGAGGCGGAGGTCAGGGGGGTTCAGGCGGCGGGTAAGCGCTTACCCGAGGGTGGGTCCGAGGGTAACCCGCCTCATAACCTGATACAAGGCTTGTGAGAAAGCGATTTCAGGTCGATGCTCACTTGTGAAGGTCTGCCGATCGACGACTTCCATGGCCCCCCAATGCCCGTTATCCAGGGATAATCCCACCAGGGAGGCCGCAGAAGGTTGCCGCGATCGGCGCCTTGGAAGAAGTTCAACAAGCGCTTTCTCACTTCAGGAGTACGTGTGCGTCTGCTCGCCTTCACCAAGCCCTTCGGCCCCATCGACGCGGCCCCGCTGGCCGAGGCCGTGGCCTCGGTCGGCGCCGAGGGGGCGGACCTCCTCGTACGCGAGGGGCAGACGGTCAGCCCCGCCGACCCCGGCGGCATCGCGGTCGTCGCCAAGGAGCTCGAGCGCCGCGGGCTCACCCTCGACATCGTCACCACCGACCTGCTCGACGCCGGCCCCGACGCCGAACGGATCATCGCGGCCTGCGGCGAGAGCGGTGTCCCCCTCATGCGGACGGGTTTCTACCGCTACGACCCCGCCGTCGGGTATGGCCGCGGGCTGGAGGAGTCCAAGGCCGCGCTGGCCCGCCTGGCCGACCTCGCCGCCCGGCACGGCGTGCGGCTGGCGCTCCAGTTGCATCAGGGTACGATCCACCCATCCGCCGCGCTCGCCCTCGCACTCGCGGGCGACCTCACCGACGTGCGCGTCTACGCCGACCCCGGCAACCAGGTCAAGGAGGGCAGCGAGGCATGGGCGCTCAACTTCGATCTGCTGGGCGATCGGATGGTCTGCATGGGAGTGAAGAACGCCGTCTGGCGGTCCACCGCGGACGGCTGGGTGTGCGAGTGGCAACCGTTCGCGGACGGGGGCGTGGTCCGCTGGCCGGAGATCATCTCCGGGTTGCGCGCACGCGACTACACCGGGCTGCTGTCGCTGCACGTCCACTACCCGGCGGCCGACCCGGTGGCGGCCGTACGGAGAGATCTGGATCATCTGCGCGAGCTGCTCGGCTGACGGGCGCTGCACGGGGGTAGGAGGAGCAGGTGCGCAATCCGCGGCAAAGCCGCCCGACCCGGGTGACGATCAGCGACGTCGGGGCGGCGGCGGGGGTGTCGGCCTCGACGGTCTCCCGCGTGCTCAACGGCACGACCAAGGTCGACCCCTCACTGGCGGAGCGCGTCCACGACGCGGTCAGGCAGCTGGGCTACCGGCCCAACGCCGCGGCGCAGGGGCTGGCCCGCGGGGAGTGGGGCACCATCGGCGTGCTGGTCCCCGACCTGGCCAACCCCTACTTTCCCGAGGTGCTCAAGGCCGTCTCGGCCGTCGCCCGCGCCCACGGGCGCCGCGTCATGGTCATGGAGTCGGACGAGGACCCCTCGATCGAGCACGACCTGGTCGAGGATCTGATGCGTAGTTGCGACGGGGTGCTGCTCTGCTCCCCCCGCATGGATCGCGCCGACCTGGTCGTCCTGACCGCCCGGGACCATCCGCTCGTCCTGCTCGACCGGATCGTCCCCGGCCTCGCCGCGCCCGCGGTCTCCGCCGACTTCTTCGGCGGGATGATGCTGATCTGCGGCCACCTGGCGCAACTGGGCCACCGGCAGGTCGCCTACCTGAGCGGGCCCGAGGTGTCCTGGGCCAACTCCGAGCGGATCAGGGCGCTGGAGGCGGCCAAGGCGTTCGGCCTGTCCGTCACGATCCTGCCGTGCGGGTCCACCAGCCGCTGCGGGTACGCCGCCGCCGCCGAGGTGCCCGCCACCGGCGCCACCGCGCTCACCACGTACAACGACCTGGTGGCCCTGGGGGCGGTGACCCGGATGCGCGAGCTCGGGGTGCGGGTTCCCGAGGAGCTGTCGGTGGTCGGGTTCGACGACATCGCGCTCGACCATGTGGCGCACACGGGCCTGACCACGGTGTCGGCGCCGCGGGGACGGCTCGGCAGGCAGGCGGCCGAGATGCTGGAGACCCTCATGACCGAGGGGCACGACGGGGAGCCGGTGTACCTGCCGATGGAGCTGCACGTCCGCGACAGCACCGCACCGCCCCGCGTGACGCAGGAACTGGCCGGCTGACCGTACTGTCGCACCTTCCGCGGACCCATGGCCGGACGGCCGGGCTGTTGACAATCGAGGGCGGCGGCGGGAACCCTGTCTGTGAAAGCGCTTTCCCAGCAGAGGAGCTCGCCTGTGGACACCGACCACCGCGCAGGACAGCCTGGCAGCGACCGAGACGACCTGCGGCACCAGGTCCTGGACCTGGTAGCGCCGCTGATCTCCCGGTTCAGTCCGGGCCGGGGGCGACTGCGGCTGGGGGTCAGCACGGCGCACTACGACAAGGAGTCCGCCGAGCTGGAAGCGTTTGCACGCCCGCTGTGGGGGCTGGCGCCGCTGGCGGCCGGCGGCGGGGCGTTCGATCACTGGGAGCTCTGGCGCGACGGCCTCGCCGCCGGGACCGACCCTGAGCACCCCGACTACTGGGGCGCGGCCTTCGACCGGAGCCAGCGGCTGGTCGAGACCGCCGCACTCGGCCTGACGCTGGCCCTGGCCCCCGAGCAGATCTGGGACCCGCTGACCGGCCGGCAACGCGACACGGTGGCCGCCTGGCTGCGGCACTCGGTCACCGTGGAGCCGAACGAGAACAACTGGCTGTTCTTCCCGGTCATGGTGGGGCTCGGGCTCGACCGCGTCGGGGTCTCCCACGACCACGACGCCAACAGGGCCAGGCTGGATCGGCTGGAGGAGTTCGACCTGGGACGCGGGTGGTACACCGACGGGCCCAAGTGGCAGCGCGACTACTACATCCCGTTCGCCATGCACTACTACGGTCTCATCTACGCGGCGCTCGGCGACGACCCTGCCCGGGCCGAGCGCTTCCGCGAGCGGGCCGCGGCGTTCGCCCAGGACTTCCAGCACTGGTTCACCAGCGAGGGGGTGGCCGTCCCGTTCGGCCGGAGCCTGACCTACCGCTTCGCGCAGTCGGCGTTCTGGGGCGCGCTGGCCTTCGCCGGCGTGGAGGCGCTGCCCTGGGAGGTGATCAAGGGGCACCTGCTGCGGAACCTGCGCTGGTGGGCCCGCCAGCCGATCCGCGATGCCTCCGGGCTGCTCACCATCGGTTATGGCTACCCCCAGCCGCACATGGCCGAGCAGTACAACGCGCCCGGCTCACCGTACTGGGCCATGAAGGCGTTCCTGCCGCTCGCCCTGCCCGCGGAGCACCCGTTCTGGACCGCCAAGGAGGCCGACGCGCCCCCGCTGCCCGAGGTCAGCACCCAGCCGGAGGCGGGCGTGGCGCTGCTGCGCTGCGAGGAGGGGCGGCACGTGGTGCTGCTGAGCGCGGGGCAGCACGCCCCGTGGGCACGGCACGGCGCGGCCAAGTACGCCAAGTTCGCCTACTCCACGCGGTTCGGCTTCAGCGTGCCCGCCGGGACGCTGAAGCTGGAGCAGGGTGCCTTCGACAGCACGCTGGCGCTCAGCGAGGACGGCGAGCACTGGCGGCCGTGCGAGCAGCCGCACGACGTCTCCGCCTCCGACGGTGTGCTGTACTCGCGCTGGACTCCCTGGGACGACGTGGAGATCGAGACCTGGCTGGTGGCGCGGCCCCCGTGGCACGTGCGGGTGCACCGGATCAGGAACGGGCGGGCGCTGCGCACGGCAGAGGGCGGCTTCGCGATCGACCGGGACCAGCCGCCCACCCGGGTGGACACCGGTCCTGGCCGGGTCAGGCTCGACTCGCCGAACGGCATGTGTGTGATCGAGGATCTGCACGGCCGGCGGGAGGGAGAGCTGGTCGTGGCCCTGCCCGGCACCAACGTGTTCGCCCCGCGTACCACGATCCCCACGTTGATGGGCGACCTGCCGCCCGGAGAGCACCTGCTGGTCTGCGCGGTCATCGGCCTGGAGGGCCGGGGCTCGGCGTCGGTGGGATCAGATGAGTGGCCGGAGCCTCCGGCGTGGGATTCCATCGAGTCCATGCTCAACCCGGCGCCCACACCATGAAACCGCGAGGCACCCCTGCGGGCCTCAGCCGAGGCTTTCGAGCGCGGCGGCGGCACGGCCGCGCTCGTCCTCGTCGCCTGTCTCGGCGGCGATCGCCAGCGCCAGCCGGTGCCGCTGCGCCGCCTCGCCGTCACGGCCCATGGTGCGCAACGTCTCACCGATCGCGTTGAGGACACTCGCCTCACCGTACCTGTGCCCGGTCAACTGGAAGATCTCGAGCGCCTGCTCCAGGTGCGAGAGGGACTCGTCGAATTTCGCCTGACGGCATAGGGCGGTGCCGAGATTGCTCAGCGCGGTCGCTTCCCCGTCACGGTGCTCGATCTCGCGGAACAGGCTCAGCGCCTCGCGCAGTTTCGCGACGGCGAGCGTGTCCTCGCCCAGCGAGCTGTAGATCTGGCCGAGGTTGGACAGGGCGATGGCCTGCCCGGCACGCTCGCCGAGCGCGGCGAAGATGTCATGCGCGGCCAGGAAGTGCTGCGCCGCCTCGGTCTCCTCGCCGATCGACTCCTCGAGGTTGCCCAGGTTGGTCAGCGCCGCCGCCTGGCCGAAGGGGTCGTCGATCTCGCGGTAGAGCGCGATGGCCTCGCTGTGCCGGGCGGCCGAGGAGGCGAACTCGCCGAGGCGTTCCTCGATGATGCCCAGATTGGACAGCGCGCGGGCCTGGCCGTGGCGGTTGCCGATGCGCCGGCACAGTTCCAGCGCCTCGCTCAGTTCCTCGACGGCCGGAGCGTACCGGCCGAGCAGCCGCAGGATGACGCCGGCGTTGGTCCGCAGATGCGCCTCGCCCTCCGTGTCCTCCATCTCCCGCGCGGCGTCGACGGCGCACTCGTAGATCGACAGGGCCTCGGTGCCGTGCCCCGCCTCCAGGTAGCGGTGTAGCGCGGCGGCAAGGGTGACCGCCCGCTCCGGCCGTCCCTGCCTGACCGCGAACTGGCAGATCGTGCCGAACGACGCCAGCTCGCTGTCCAACCACGACAGTGCCTCGCCCGGCGAGAGGGTGACGCCGCTGGGCTTGAGGGCGAGCCCGGCGTGCCGCCAGCTCCCGCTCCACCCGGGGTAGAGGGTGCCGCTCGCCTCGACGGCGGTCCCGCAGTAGTGCTCCAGCAGCCTGTCCATGGCCGCCTGCCGCTCGACCTCGCCGTCCATGGCAAGGCTCATCTCGGCGGCGTACGCACGCAGAAGGTCGTGAAACCCGTAGCGCCCCAAGGCATCGCATCGCAGCAGGTGCGCCGAGGTGAGCCGGTGCAGGAGCCGGGCCGCGCCGATCTCGTCGACGTCCGACAGCGCCGCCACGCAGGCCAGCGTCGAGTGCGGCGCCGGGTTCAGGCTCAGCAACCGGAACAGGCGCTGCGCCTCGGCGTCGAGCAGCCGGTACGAGCAGTCGAAGACGTGCCGGATCGCCGCCCCGCCACCCGGGTCGAGCAGATCCAGCGGTCCGGCCCGGTGCAGCCGCGTCACCACGCCGGACAGCGGCAGGTGCGCCTGCGCCCCGGCGTACTCGGCGGCCAGGCGCAGCGCCAGTGGCAGGCGGGCGCAGATGGTGGCGAGCGAGTCGACGCTGTCGGGATCGGTGCCCGCCCGCTCGCCCAGCAGCCGGCGCAGCAGGTGGACGGCGTCGGTGCGGGGCAGCAGATCCAGTTCGATGCGGTGCGCGCCGTGCAGGGCGACCAGGGTGGCCAGTCTGTCCCGGCTGGTGATCACCATGAGGGTGTCGTGCGTGCCGGGCAGCAGCGGCCGTACCTGCTCGGCCGAGGCCGCGTTGTCAAGCAGCACAAGCAGCCTGCGGCCGTCGGTCTCGGTGCGCCAGCGCGCGGCCCGTGACTGGGTGTCGGCAGGAATGTCCTGATCGGACACGCCGACGGCGGCCAGCAGGCGGCCCAGCGCCTCGTGCGGGGGCAGCGCGTGTTCGGCGGCGTCGCCGCGCAGGTCGAGGTAGATGCACCCGTCGGGGAACAGCTCGCGCTTGTGGTGACCCCAATGGACGGCGAGCGCCGTCTTGCCCACGCCCGCGGTGCCGCAGACGACCGCGATCCCCGGGGGGCGGCGGACGTTCGCGGCGTCAAGCAGGGCCAGCTCTTCGGCGCGTCCGGTGAAGTCCGGCACCGGCGCCGGGAGCTGCCGCGGAATCCTTGGCGCACCACGGCTTTCCTGCTCCTCGAGCAGCTGCCGGTGCGCCCGTTCGAGCTCCCCGCTCGGCTCCACGCCCAACTCCTCGGCCAGCACGAGCCGGGTGGCCTCGTACCGTTCGAAGGCGATCGTCCGCTGGCCCGTCGCCTGGTACGCGCGGATCAGCGTGGCCTGCACCGCCTCGTCGAGCGGAGTCGCCGCGCCCTGCACCGCCAGCGCGGCGATGACCTCCGCGGCGTTGCCCGCCCGCAGCATCAGGTCCCAGTAGGACAGCTGCGCGCGGCGGCGCTCAGCCTTGAGGCCCCACACCTTGGGGTGGCCCTCGAGCGCCGGCACGTCGCACAGGGGATCGTCGCCCTCCCACAGCCGCAGCGCCTCGCGGAGGAGCGCGGCCGCTCGCGCCGGGGCGCCGTCGCTTCCGGCCTGCTGCGCGGCTGCCACCATTCGCCGGAAGCGCAGCAGATCGAGGGCATCCTCCGGCAGACGGAGCAGGTAGCCGTCGCCGACGGTGGAGAGCACGCCACCCTGGTCGCGTGGGCCGCGCCTCGGGTCGAGCAGGTGGCGCAGGTGTTTGGTGTAGGTGTGCAGCATGTTGACCGCGCTTGACGGCGGCCGTTCGCCCCACAGCGACTCGATCAGCTCCCGGCGGGTGGTCAGCCGCCCGACGTTGAGCGCCAGGACCCCCAGCATCAGGCGGCGGGCGGGCGGCCCGGCATCGACCTCGCGATCATCGTGCCACACCCGCAGGCGGCCAAGCACCTGGATGACAAGCACCGCCACAGTGTAGTGGCGATGTGCAGTGAAGATCCAGAGCCTCTCCAGAGGCCGGCGATCTCCTTCGCCCAACGCTCTTCCACGAAAGGAGTACCCATGGCCAGATGGAAAGCGGGGATCGCGAGCGTCGCTTCAGGGCTGTCAGCCCTGCTCGTCCCCGCCACTCCGGTGACGGCGGAACCGGACAAGCCCGCACCGGAACCCGCCGTCGCACAGGAGTGCGGCGCCGACCTCAAGCACCACGCGGCGGAGCTCGCCGCCGACATCTGCGGCGGGAACCCCACGCTGACCCGGACGGCCGCATGCGTGATCGAGGACGGCATCCTGCTCATCTTCGCCGCGGTGCGGTCGCCCCGGTGTTGAGCATCTCCGCCGGAGTAACGTCGTGACTGGCCTCGGTGAGCGGTCCGGCCGTTATCCGGATAGGCAGCGAATCAGCCAGCTCGCGCAGGTCGGTGTGCAGGGCGGAACGCTTCCATTCCGTTCCATGCTCTGAAGAGAGCCGACGATGAGATTCCTCTACGACGACGAGTCCTTCTCCTTCGAGGCGCTGCGCTCCGCGGGCTACGCCGCCTACGGTGGCGCCGACCTCGGCGAGGTCCTGGTCACCTGCCGGCAGATCCCGGAAGGGGACGAGGAGGCCTGGTCGGCCCAATGGGCTGCGACGGCAGCGCGCATCGAGCGCATCGGCCGGGACGCGCTGGCCGCCGGTCACCGGGTCAGCGCCCGGGAGGCGCTGCTGCGCGCGTCCAACTACTACCGGACCGCCGACTTCTACCGCCGCGACAATCCCGCCGCCGACGCCGAGTCGGCGCGGCTGGCCAAGGCCTCCCAGCAGACGTTCGCCGACGCGGCCGCCCTGCTCGACACACCGGCCCGCGCCCTGCGCATCCCGTACGAGGACACCACGCTGCCTGGCTACCTGTTCCTCGCCGACGATTCGGGCACCCCGCGCCCGACCGTGCTCTTCCACGGCGGGTACGACTCCACGCTGGAGGAGGACTATCCGGCGCTGGCCGCGGGCGCGCTGCGGCGCGGCTACAACGTCATCGCGTTCGACGGCCCCGGCCAGGGCAGCACCGTTCGCGACCAGGGCCTGCACTTCCGGCCGGACTGGGAGGCCGTGGTCACCCCGGTCATCGACTTCGCGCTCACCCTGCCCGACGTGGACGCGGAGCGCCTCGTACTGATCGGCATGAGTCTCGGCGGTTACCTCGCCGCGAGAGCAGCCGCCTTCGAGCACCGCATCGCCGCGTGCGTGCTGTACGACGGCGTCTACGACTTCCACGCGGTCACCACCGCGACCGCCGACCGCGCCGCTTCGACGCCCGGCGGTCTGGAGGCGTTGATGGCGCAGAACACCAAGGTGCGGTGGATTGTGCGCAACGGCCGGTGGACCTTCGGCGTGTCCGACCTCAACGAGCTGGTCAAGGCGACCCAGGCGTACACGATGGCGGGCATCGCCGACCGCATCACCTGCGCGACGCTCGTGCTGGAAGCCGAGAACGACCAGTTCTTCAAGGGGCAGCCGCAGCGTCTGCTCGACGAGCTGACCTGCCAGAAAGAGCTGATCTTCTTCCGCGAAGACGAAGGCGCGGGCGAGCACTGCCATGAGGGTGCGCTCTCCCTGTTCCACCAGCGCACCTTCGACTGGCTCGACACCGTACTCGCTGGCTGACCCTCGTAGGGGGGCTATCGTCCCGCTGCCCGGCGGCCACCACCGCGGCTGGCAGCTTGCGGCCCTGCTCACCTCCAGCCAAACAAGCCCATCGACATAAGCGATCAAAATGATCGAAAATCATCGCTTTTCACGATGAAGTTGCCAGGCATAGCGTGCCGGACATGAACACCAGTCAATCCAACGGCGAGCAGCTCCTCGAGATCAACGGCGTCGAGCTGTGTGTCGAGACCTTCGGAGACCGCGCCACCCCGGCGATCACACTGGTGGCCGGGGCGTCTGCCTCAATGCTGTGGTGGGACGCCGAACTGTGCGAACGCATCGCCGCCCGTGGCCGGTTCGTGGTCCGGTACGACCATCGCGACACCGGCCGGTCGACCTGCTACCCGCCGGGACAGCCGGCGTACTCCTTCACCGACCTGACCCTGGACGTACTCGGTGTCCATGACGCCTTGGGCATCGAGCGCGCCCACGTGGTCTGTCAGTCGATGTTCGGCGGGAGCGGGCTCATCCTCGGTGTGGACCATCCCGATCGGGTCGCGTCGCTGACGTTCGTCTCGGCCTCGACCGGGGCCGACGACCTCCCGCCGCCCTCGAGCGGGCTGGCCATGCCAGCCGAGCCTGATTCCTCCGACGCGGCCGCGGTCGTCGAGTACGTGGTCGCCGGTGCGAGGGCGTTCGCCGGTGGCTCTCCGTACTTCGACGAGACCGCGATTCGAGCGTTGGCCGAACGTGACGTGGCGCGAGCCAAGAGCTATGCCTCGACTCTGGTCAACCACTACGCCATCGAGCTCGATGGGCCTGCGCGAGGCGGCTTCGGCGACATCGCGGCGCCGACGCTCGTGGTCCACGGCGACCACGACCCCTTCCTGCCGCTGCCGCACGGACAGGCGCTACGCGACGCGATCCCCGATGCCGAGCTACTGGTCCTGGAGGGGGCCGGACATGACCTGCCGGGGCCGGTGTGGAACGACTTCGTGTCGGGTCTGGTGCGGCACACGGAAGGGGGCCGCTCATGAACCGGCTACGGTCGGCGCTCTGGCTGCCGCTCTTCGACGACCTCGCCGACCCACGGGCGGTGGCGCGCCTGGCCGCCGGCGCTGAGGAAGCCGGGTGGGACGGTTTCTTCGTGTGGGATCACCTGTCCTGGCGGGCGCCGGTCCAGCAGGTCGCCGACCCATGGATTGCGCTGGCGGCGATCGCGACCGCGACCGAGCGGCTGCGGCTCGGCCCGATGGTGTCGACGCTTGCCCGCCGGCGACCGGTCAAGGTCGCACGCGAGACCGCGACACTCGATCGGCTCAGCGACGGCCGCCTCACCCTCGGCGTCGGCCTGGGCAGCGACCGGTTCGGTGGCGAGCTGTCCAAGACCGGCGAGCAGCTCGACGACCGGCAGCGCGGGCGGATGCTCGACGAGTCCTTGACGATCCTGGCCACCGCCTGGTCCGGTGAGCCGGTGCGCCATCGCGGCGAGCACTACACCGTCGACGACATCACGTTCCTGCCGCGACCGGTTCAGCGGCCCGGGGTGCCGGTGTGGGCCGCCGGGTTCCCCGGCAACGTCAAGCCGATCCGCCGGGCCGCCCGGCTCGACGGCTTCTTCCCGATCAATCTGGAGCACCCGGACCAGCTCGCTGAGGTCGTCGGCACCCTCACCGAACTGCGAGATGGCGAAATGGCCGCCTACGACATCGCCATCAGCCTGCCGCTCGGCGTCGATCCCGAGCCGTACGCGAAGGCCGGTGCGACCTGGTGGCTGCCGGAGCTCGACCCGGGTGTACGGCTCGACACCGTGCGCGGCGTACTCCGCGATGGCCCAGCGGTGTGAGAATCGTACGGAACATCAAGAAAAGCGATTACTTCCGATCAAATTAATCGCTATTAGCTATGCTATGGCGTTATGGCGGACGTCGAGCTGCGCTATCTGAGGACCATGGCCGCTATCGCCGAGGAAGGGACGTTCGGACGAGCCGCGGGTCGGCTCGGCTACACCCAATCGTCGGTGAGCCAGCAGATCGCCGCGCTGGAGAAGGCCGTCGGTGGTGCCGTCTTCGACCGGCCCGGAGGTCCCAGGCCGGTACGGATCACTCCCCTTGGCGAGGTGGTCTTGACCCACGGGCGCGAGCTGCTCACGAAGGCGGAGGCGCTGGCCGACGCCGTCGATCGTTTCAGGGCGGGTAACGGCCGGATCGACATCGGCACCTTCCAGGGCGCAACCAAGCTGATCCTGCCGGCCGTCGTGCGCCGGCTGCTGGAGGAGCACCCCGGCTGCGACATCAGGCTGTCCGAGGTGGGGCCGGAGGATCCGCAGATCGGAGATCTCGACCTGTTGTTCCACTACAGCCGGATCGAAGGCGACGTCGAGCACGTCGAACTGCTCGACGAGCCGTACCTCCTGGTGGCCCGCGCCGGCGCGTTCCCCGATGGTCCAGTACGGGTGGAACTGCTCGACGATGCTCCGATGGTCGCCTGGCCTCCCACAGATCACCAGAAATGGTTGGAGCGGACGCTCGCCGGCGATGGCGCGCGGCCGCGGATCGTGTTCCGCACCGCCGGCCACGAAACCATCGTGTCCATGGTGCGGGCTGGCATAGGCTCGGCGGTGCTGCCATGGCTCGGCCTCCACGGATCCGATGTCTGGTCCGACGACCGGCTCAGCATCCATCGACTGCGACCATCGCCCGCCTGCACGTGGTACCTGTACTGGCCGGCCGGACGCACCCGATCGCCACTCGCGACCCGCGCCATCGACATCGCCGTCGAAGCCGCCAACGGGCTGGCCGACCAGATGTGACAGCGAACGAGTCCCGACGTGCTTGCCCTGGTGCCGGACGGTCGGGGCGGTGCCGGAAAGACCGGCGGGAATATTGCGTTGCGTGGCGGCGCTGTGGGTCCCACTATGGTCCTCATGTTCAGGCACGATCACCTCGCGACGCCCGCCAACGCGGGCGCGTTCGAGCGTGCCTGCGACGGCCTGGAGCGCTGACCTCTTCCCGTAAGTCCTGTGGTGACCCGGCGGGGGGAGGTAGTCGGCCCGTGCGGGTCACAGCACATCCAGGACTTCAAGAGGAAGAAATCATGGCCAAGCAGGCCTATGTCCGTAACAAGCCGCATCTCAACATCGGCACGATGGGCCACGTCGACCACGGCAAGACCACGCTGACCGCCGCGATCACCAAGGTGCTCGCGCAGCGGGGGCAGGCGACGTACACGCCGTTCGAGCGGATCGACCGCACGCCCGAGGAGGCCGTGCGCGGCATCACGATCAACATCTCGCACGTCGAGTACGAGACCGACACCAGGCACTACGCCCACGTCGACATGCCGGGCCACGCCGACTACGTGAAGAACATGATCACGGGGGCGGCGCAGCTCGACGGCGCGATCCTCGTCGTGTCCGCCCAGGACGGCATCATGCCGCAGACCAGGGAGCACGTGCTGCTCGCCCGGCGCGTCGGCGTCGAGCACCTGGTCGTCGCGGTCAACAAGGCCGACGGCGCCGACCCGGAGCTGACCGACCTGGTCGAACTGGAGCTGCACGACCTGCTCGCCGAGCACGGCTATCGGGACGTCCCGATGGTCCGGGTGTCCGGGCTGCGGGCGCTGGAAGGCGACCCCGAGTGGACCGCGTCGATCGGCACGCTGCTCCAGGCGGTCGACGACCACATCCCGGTGCCGGTGCGGTACGTGGACGCGCCGTTCCTGATGCCGGTGGAGAACGTGCTCACGGTCACCGGCCGGGGCACGGTCGTCACGGGCGCCATCGAGCGCGGCACGGTCCGCGTGGGCGACACGGTGGGCGTCGTCGGGTTCGACGCCGCCGCGCCGGGGACCAGTGGTGGCTTCACCGCGGTGGTGACCGGGGTGGAGACGTTCGGCAAGACGATGGAGCGGGGCGAGGCGGGCGACAACGCCGCCGTACTGCTGCGCGGTGTCCGCCGCGACCAGGTGCGGCGGGGCATGGTGCTGGCCGCGCCCGGCAGCCAGCGGGCCCGCCGGTCGTTCACCGCCCGGATCTACCTCCTCACCCCCGAGGAGGGCGGGCGGCGCCGGCCGGTCGCGTCCGGCTACCGGCCGCAGTTCTACCTGCGTACGACCGACGTACCCGGCGAGCTGCTCCTGGACGAGGCCGCTCAGCCGGGCGACACGGTCGAGGTGCGGGTCGAGCTGGGCAAGGCGGTCGCCCTGGAGCCGGGGCTCGGCTTCGCGATCCGCGAGGGCGGGCTGACGGTCGGCGCGGGCACGGTACTCGACGTACCTGCTTGACGGCGGTCGCGAGCACCGTCCACGCGGTCGGGGTGGGCACGGTCACCGTGCCCACCCCGACGACTGTCGCGAGCACGATTCGTGCACCCGACGCGGACACCGACCACGGCCAGCACGCAGAACACGGCTGTTCCGCCCCAGAACGTTCCCTTTCCAGCGGATCCGCCTATCCAGCTATACCTAGCGGGGGTATGGTGCCTTCTGCCTGCTTACCGCTCACTTGCCATATACCCATAGGGGGTATACATTTCCGGACGAAGCAGTGAAATCACGCACCAGTTTTGGAGTACCTCATGAGTGAGCAGCACCACCAGCACATGTCACACCCGGAGGGACATGAGCCCGCCGCCCAACCCGGCAAGGTGTCGTGGTCGACGGCGGCGTCGGCGACCCTGCACTGCCTGACCGGCTGCGCCATCGGTGAGATCCTCGGCCTGGTGATCGCCACCGCGCTCGGCTGGAGCACGGCTCCGTCGATCGCCGTGGCCGTGGTGCTCGCCTTCTTCTTCGGCTACCTGCTGACGCTGCTGCCACTCCGCCGGGCAGGCGTGAACTGGAGCACCGCGATCAAGCTGGCACTGGCCGCCGACACCGTGTCGATCATCGTGATGGAGATCGTGGACAACGGCGTGATGCTCATCATCCCCGGCGCCATGAACGCCACCTTGACCTCCGGACTGTTCTGGGGCGCCCTGGCACTGTCCCTGCTGGTCGCCTTCCTGATCACCACCCCGGTCAACAAGTGGATCATCGGCCGGGGCAAGGGCCATGCGGTGGTCCACGCCTACCACCACTGAGCCACCGACCGTACGCGGCGCCGGCCCGCTCGCGTCCCGACCGCCGACTCGCCAGAACTACCCACCGGCCGAGCGACCACCTCCCAATGGATGATCAACGTCCGCCAGTCGCTCCACTCCCGGCTGGCCGACTGCCCCCACTTGGCCACCGCTGTGGACGGCGCCCTCCCGCCTCCCCCGCGCACAACAGGCCGACCTGCGCCGACCCGATCACCGCACTGATCATCGCTGCGGCGACTGCGCCTGGTTCGCGCGGTACATGAGAGCGATCGCCACGCCCCTGGAGGCCTTGAGCGCGCATGCCCGGACGCACCCAAGCGGGGCGGCATCCTCTTTCCACGGCCCGAACCACCGCCAAAGGAGCGCACACCGAACACTCTGGAAGCGACTTGCGTATCTCCACATGGAGCGGCACAACCTCTCCTCTATGGAGAGTAGTACCGACCGCTCCCCGCGAAAAATAGCTGCGAACAGGCCATCGGACCCGCCCACTTCTGTACTCTTACGCCCCAGGTTGGATAGTTACGAGGAGGCGTCGTAGTGGCCGTGCCGACAAGGCTTGGGCGGATGGCAGTGGTCGCGGCGCTGGCACTGGTGGCATTGGTCTCCACCCCAGGCAGCGTTCTCGCCGCGCCGACGCCCACCCCACAGGCCAGGGCCAAGGCGAAGGCCAAACTGGTGAAGCTCAACGAACGCGCCGACAAGGTGGTCGAGCAGTACAACCAGGCCACCGAGACGTACAAGAAGGCCAAGAAGAAGTACGACGACCTCAACGCCGAGGTCGGCCGCAAGGGCGTACAAGCCGATGCCCTGCGCAAAGACCTCGTGACCTTAGCGATCAGCAACTACCAGTTCGGCGATTTCGCCGGCTGGCAGAGGTTCGTCGTCCAGGGCACCCCCGAGACGACACTGAGCGGCATGGCCTCGCTCGACCAGATGGCCCAGATCAGGGTGGCGAAACTGCGCGCCTACGAGGCGACCACCAAGGACCTGCGTGATCGGCGCGATGACGCCAAGACCGTTCTGGCCGAGGCCGACGACGCGCGCGACAAGGTACGCGGGCAGAAGACGGAAGTCGAGAAGCTGGTCGCCGAACAGACCAAGATCCTTCGAAGGTTGGGCGCCTTCCAGGCGGGCGACCCCAACAGCACCGGCATCAAGTACACCGGTGCGGCCTCCGGCAATGCCCGCGTCGCGCTCCAGTTCGCCTTCGCCCAGGTCGGCAAGCCCTACCAATGGGGTGGCACAGGACCAGGCTCCTATGACTGCTCCGGCCTCACCCAGGCCGCCTGGCGGGCCGCGGGGGTCGAGTTGACTCGCACGACGTACACCCAGTGGAGCTGGGGCGCCAGCCGTCGCGTGTCTCTGGACGAGCTGCAGCCCGGAGACCTGCTCTTCAGCAAGGGGCTGGGACACATGGGCATGTACGCGGGCAACGGCAAAATGGTCCACGCGCCGCAGACCGGCGACGTCGTCAAGGTGGTCGACCTCGACGACTACTGGCGCGCCCGCCTCCTCGGCGCGGTCCGCCCCTGACCTCCCCGAACCACCGCACCTGTGCCGTCACGCCATCAAGGCGTCCACGCTGCCTGCCCGATGCACATGACCAGGCTGACGACCACGATGAGACCGGTCAGGGAGAAGACCACTGCGGCCCTGGACGGCCTGCGGATCGACAGGCTGTCGCCTGGTAGTTGAGCGATCCTGGCCTCGGCGGCGCCTTCGAAAGCCGCCGCTGTCGCCGGTGCGAGGCCGGCGCCGTCCATGCGGGTCAGTGCCCGTGCCACCGCCTTGGCGCCCAGCCGGTCGATCGCGGCCCGGCGTCACGGAGGTTCTCGATCCAGACTGTCGGCGATGACGGTGCGGTCGCCGGGCGGCCTGGCCGCTGTCGCTTCTTCGGTCAGGCCGTAGGAGGTCCATCCGTGGTCGGGAAAGCCCGCCCCCGTCGCCACGGCGGCCGAGGCATGGTTGTCCAGGGCGTGCATGTACGTGGGTATCGCCCCTTCGTCGAGAACTCGCCGCGCGGCCTGGGCGATGAGCCCGCGCGCCAAGCCTCTTCCCCGCGCCTCGGGGACGGTCACGACGGCCAGCTCGTGCCCGTACGCGTCATGGCGCTTGACCCCCACACCCGCCAGGTGGGCACCCGTCTCCACATCCCGGGTGACCAGCACGTCCCCGCCGAAGACGCGCAACCACTCCGGAACCTCGGGATCGGCAGCCGAAACCCACACTCCCGGCTCAGGAAGGGCCGCGGGGGCGGCCGTCCACCGGTACACGGCGGTGAACCAGCCACGCTCCGGATAACCCACCATCGCGGGAAGCCGCGGCCCCAGCTCCGTGAGCGACCCCACGCCGGCGTATCCCCGCGCGACCGGATCGGCATGCTCCGGCGGGACGGAGAGCACGCCGCGCTCCGGCGTCGCAACCCCGAGCACGGGATGGAACCTGCCATCCCAACCGGGCCGCGCCCGTCCCGGCTCGCCGACGATGTCGAGCTCTCGGCCCGGCGGCCACGAGCCGAGCCAACGGGCGAGGTGTTCGGCGAGCCGGCATTCTGGCATCATGATCCACATCATATACGGTGCAGGGGTATAGTACCCACACCATAAGCCTGAGGAGGGAACATATGCGACGCCTGACCGCACTCGACCCCGCTGATGCGCCCGGCAAGTCACGCGAGCTGCTGAACGACATCATCGACCGCAGGGGGAATGTCGGTGAGATGGTGTCCACCATGGCCCACTCGCCGGCGATGCTCCAGGGCTACCTCGACCTCTCAAGCGCCATGAAACGGAGCAAACTCCCGCGCAGCCTGAGCGAGAAGATCTCGCTCGCCCTGCAGGAATGGATCGGCTGCGGTCTCTGCATGGACGCGCACACGCAGGCAGCCCGGGCGGCGGGGCTGAGCGACACCGACATCGCCCTTGCCCGGCAGGGCACCTCCACCGACGCCCGCGAGGCCGCCCTCATCGCGGTCGCCGTCCGCGTCCTGGCCGAACCGTCCTCCCTCACCGACCAGGACATCGCCGACATACGCGGACACGGATGGAACGACCGGATCATCGCCGAGATCCCCGGCCTGGTCGCCCTGAACCTGCTGACCGGCTCCTTCAACCTCCTGGCCGGACTCGAACCCGCCGAGCAGACGGTATAGACGGACAGGCGCCGCCGGGCTCGTCACCCTGAATGAGCCCTTCCGGGCGCCGGGCATGCCGGCGTCCGGAAGGGCACCTCGTCAGGAGGTCAGGATGTCGCAGCCGGCGGCATCGATGGCGTCCCTGATCCGGGCGTCGTCGACCGGACCGTCGGTCAGAACGCTGATCTTCGACTCCCCGGCGTTCAGGTCGACGCCGACGATGCCGGGCACCAGGATGAGCTCGGAACGGATGCTCGCCAGGCAGTGTTCGCAGCTCGCCGCGGAAAGGCCGTTGACGCGGTAGGTGGTCAGACTATAGGCGACAGTGATCATCCATCCTCCAAGTATCGAAACGGTGGAATCGGCGCGCCTAGGTGGAGATCTTGCCGCACGGGGAGCCGGGTGGCGGGCCTTGGAGGGTTCGGGGTCACGCCATGGCGGGAACAAGACACGCCGGTTTGGTGAATCATTTGGCGATATGTCATGGTTTTCGCGATGACCGGGGCTGTGACGTGAGCGATGATCCCCCTGCCGAGGCCGACCGCCTCGCGCAGGCCCTGTACGAACGCGTCCACACCAGAGGCGAGAGCGTCGCCGACGCCTCGGCCGCTCTGGGCCTCACCCCACGGCAGCGGGCCGCCGCGCGCGACCGCCTGGTCCATCTAGGCCTGCTCACCCCCGGATCCGAGCTGAGCGTCGAGACCTCCACGGCGCTGGCGCTCAGTCTCGAACACGGCCATCGAGCCCTGGACAAGCTCGTGGAACAGCACGTTCTGACCGCCTCCCTGGCCCGGGACTACCTGGGGCTGGCGCAGCGGCCGCACGACGACACCCAGGTGGAGTTCTATCCGCGGCAGGAGCGTGCCACCCGGCTCAACCAGCGCCTCAACGAACTCGCCGAGATGGCCCGGCACGAGATCGTGGGCATGCACCCGGCCGCCACCTGGTCCGCGCGGGGGCTGGACGGCGGCACCGAACGCACCAAGATCTCGCTGAGCAGAGGCGTCCGCATCCGCAGCATTCACGCGCAGATCACGCTGTCCGACCCGCTGATGCGCGATCATCTGCGCGACCGCGTGACGGAGGGCGTCGAGGTCCGGGTCGCGCCGGTCGTACCGACGCGCATGCTGGTGTACGACCGGCGGGTCGCGGTCGTCCAGGCCGACCCCGAGGACGTCGGGGCGGGCGCCGTGCTGATCCGCGGCGCCAACGTGGTCAGGTCCCTGGCCGCGATCTACGACTACCTCTGGCTGACGGCGTCGGAGCCGCAGGACGTTCCTCGCTCCGCTGACGGCACGGCGCTGACCGAGCAGCAACGCGCGGTGCTCCTCCTGCTCGCGGCCGGCACCAAGGACGACGTGATCGCCCGCAGGCTGGGTGTCTCCACGCGCACCGTGACCCGGCTGGTCGGCGAGCTGACAACGATGCTGGGCGCGAGCAGCCGCTTCCAGGCCGGCGTACGCGCGGCCCGCCTGGGCTGGCTGGACTGACCTCCCTGGGTCCGTAAATCTGACCCCCTTACGCGACAACCTTGGCGACACACCCGGCATGAGCAGCGCGTACGACAAATTACCCCATGGGGGTACTTGACGCTCAGGACATATTGGCCCACCGTATACGTCATGGACAGATAAGCCCTATCTAGGGGATGTCCACGGTTCACGGGGGTTCAGAGCCGGGCTACTACCGCGTCACAAGGAGCCCACGGTGGCAAACAACATACGTATCCGATCAAGCCTCGTGTCCGCCGCTCTACTGATCGCCCTGTCCGCGTGCGGCCACGGATCCGCGGACGCCGCCGACCTCCTGCAGCGGGTCAAGGCGTCCGGGACCCTCCGGGTGGCCCAGACGCAGGCGAACCCGCCGTGGAACTTCCTGGACGGCGGCAAGCCCGCGGGCTACGACGTCGACGTCGCCAACGAGCTCGCCAAGCGGCTCGGCATCGCCAACGTCGAGTTCGTCGCCTCCAACTACCAGAGTTTCATCGCGGGCGTTCAGGCCGGCCGGTTCGACGCCGTCATCTCCGGCCAGACCATCACTCCGGAACGTGCCAAACAGGTGGACTTCTCCCGCCCGTACCAGGTCAACGGGATCTCGATCTTCGTGGCCGACGCCAATTCCGCCATCGCGGGGCTGACCGACCTCCAGGGCAAGAAGATCGCCGTGACGGCCGGGACCACGCAGGCGGCCTTCGCCAAGAAGAGCGTCGCCGGCGCCGACATCAAGACCTACGACAACGCCACGCTCGGGCTGACCGAGGTGGCGCGAGGGCGGGCCGACGCCGTGCTGGTGTCGCGGTTCCAAGGGGCGTTCCTGGCGGCGAAGAACAACCTGAAGGTCAAGCCCGCAGGGCCGCTGCTCGAATCGGAGGTCAACGGGATCTCCTTCGCGAAGGGCTCGGCGAGCTTCAAGCAGGCCGTCGACAAGGCGCTCAACGACATGATCGCCGACGGCACCCTGGCCGCCATCTCCCGCAAGTGGCTGGGCGGCCTCGACATGACGCAGGAACTGGCCAAGGTTTCGGCGAACTGAGCAGGGAAGACACTGATGGATCTACTGGTCGACTCCTTTCCCGATCTCCTCACCGGCATGGTGATCACGCTTCTCCTCGGTGTGATCTCCTTCATCCTCGGCAGCGTCCTCGGGGCCGCGATCATGCTGGCGAAGATCTCCGGCAACCGTGTCCTCTCGGCCGTGGCGACCGCGTACGTGTCGGTCTTCCGCGGCACGCCGTTGCTGATCCAAATAATGATCATCTACTTCGGGCTGCCGCAGATCGGCCTGGAGATTCCTCCCATCCCGTCGGCGATCATCGCGTTCACCCTGTTCACCGCCGCCTACCTCAGCGAGAACTTCCGCGCCGGCGTCCTGGGCGTCGACAAAGGACAGTGGGAGGCGGCGGCCTCGATGGCGATGCCGTACTGGAAGACGCTGCGCCGCGTCATCTTCCCCCAGGCCATCAGGATCGCCCTGCCACCCGTCGGAAGCCGGTTCATCGCGCTGATGAAGGACACGTCACTGGCGTCCGCGGTGACCGTGGTGGAGCTGACCAGGGTGGCTGAGGGCATCGGCACCTCGACGTTCCGCTACATGGACGCGTTGCTGATCGTCGGGCTCATGTACTGGCTGATCAACACCCTCCTGCAGGTCGGCCAGCAGGCCCTCGAGCGCCGGATGAGAAAGGCCTACGCCACATGACCACCCCAGAACCCATCGTCAGCGTGCGCGGGCTGCGTAAGCGCTTCGGCGACAACGAGGTACTCAAGGGCATCGACCTGGACGTACGGCCCGGAGAGGTAGTGGTGGTCATGGGCCCGTCAGGCTCCGGCAAGACCACCCTGATCCGCTGCCTCAACCTGCTCGAAGAGCCCGACACCGGCACGGTGAGCATGTGCGGCAACCAGGTGGACTGCGGCGGGCGCGGGCGTTCCAGGGCCGCGCAGGTGCGCGAGATCCGGCGGCGTTCGGCGATGGTCTTCCAGCAGTTCAACCTGTTCCCGCACCTCACGGCACTGCAGAACGTCATGGAGGGCCCGATCTCCGTACGGGGCCTGCGCCGGACCGAGGCGGACGGCCTCGGACGGCGACTGCTCGCGCTCGTGGGCCTCGACGAAAAGTGCGACTGCTATCCGGCCACCCTCTCCGGTGGGCAGAAGCAGCGCGTCGCCATCGCCCGGGCACTGGCGATGGAGCCTCAGGTCATCCTGTTCGACGAACCCACCTCCGCGCTCGACCCCGAACTGCACGCCGAGGTCCTGCAGGTCATCCGAGACCTGGCCGGAAACGGGATGACCATGGTGATCGTGACGCACGAAACCGCCTTCGCCCGTGACGTGGCCGACCGGGTGGTGTTCATGGACGGCGGGAACGTCATCGAAGAGGCTCCCCCGCAGCGCTTCTTCACCGCGCCCGCGCACCCCCGCGTACAGGCCTTCCTGCGCCTCGTCGGCCCTTCACACAACGGCCACCCCTCACCCCAGAACGTGGAGCGAACGTGATCGACCTCGCACGGGCCCGGGAGCTGACCCCGGGCACCGCGAACACCGTCCACCTCAACAACGCCGGAGCCTCGCTACCCTCCACGCCCGTGCTGGAGGCGACCGTCGGGCATCTCCGGCTGGAAGGCGAGATCGGCGGATATGAGGCGGCCGCACGCGCCGCCGAACGCGTCGAGGCGGCGTACGGCTCCGCCGCCAGGCTGCTGAACTGCTCCCCCGACGAGATCGCCATCGTCGACAGCGCGACCCGCGCCTGGGACCTGGCCTTCTACGCCATCCCCTTCCGCCCCGGCGACCGGATCCTGACCAGCAAGGCCGAGTACGCCAGCAACTTCATCGCCTACCTGCAGGTAGCCCGCCGCCACGGCGTGAGCGTCGAGGTCGTGCCCAACGACGGGCTCGGCCAGCTCTCCGTGGACGCGCTGCGAGCGATGATGGACGAGCGCGTACGCCTCATCTCGGTCACCCACATCCCCACCAACGGCGGCCTGGTCAACCCGGCCGCGGAGATCGGCAAGATCGCGGCCGAGGCGGGCGTACTGTATCTGCTCGACGCGTGCCAGTCGGTGGGCCAGATCCCCGTCGACGTCGAGCAGATCCGCTGCGACATACTCTCCACGACCGGCCGCAAATACCTGCGCGCGCCCCGCGGGACCGGGCTGCTGTACGTCCGGCGGTCCGTGCTCGACCAGCTCGATCCGCCCTTCCTCGACCTGCGTTCCGCCAGGTGGACGGCGCCCGACCGCTTCGAGATCCAGCCGGGCGCCCGCAGGTTCGAGAACTGGGAGTACGGCGTCGCAGGGCGGGTCGGCTTGGCGACCGCGATCGAGGAGACCCTGGCCTGGGGGCCGGAGGACATCCGGGACCGGGTCTACCTGCTCGGCGACACCCTCCGGGAACGACTGGCGGCCATCCCCGGCTGCACCGTGCGCGACGTCGGCGCCGAACGCTGCGGCATCGTCACCTTCACCCTCGACGGCGTCGCCGCCGAGACGATCAAGGAGTACTTGGCGGAGCGCCGGATCAACGTCAGCGTGTCGCGGGCCCCGTCAACGCTCCTGGACATGACCGATCGCGACATCTCCGAACTCGTGCGTGCATCGGTCCACTACTACAACTCCGAGGAGGAGCTGGCCCGCTTCTGCGAGGAACTGACCCGACTCCGTACATGACGAATCTCCCCGGGCTCGGTGCCCGGGGAGATCGCGTTCAGTGGTGGTGGTGTGCCACCGGTTCGTGGTGGTGGGTGTCCGCGGGCTGGCGGCGATCGAGGGCCGCCCAGGTGATCAGGGCGGTGAGCAGGCCCGCGGTGGTCAGCAGGCCGCCGACCCAGTTGACCGAGGCCAGTCCGAGACCGCCGTCGATGGCCGCGCCGCCGAGGTAGATGCCGATGGCGCTGCCCAGGGTGAAGGCGGAGATGTTGGCCGCCGAGGCCACGTCGGGCGCGTGCCCGGCCGCGGTCATCACCCGCAGTTGCAGCGGCGCCACCACGGCGAAGGCGGCGGTGCCGAAGATCGGCATCATCGCCACGACCGTCGCCCGCGCCTCGATCGCGTGCGTCATCACGAACAGCGCGATCGCCAAGGCGGCGAGCGTGCCGATCACGGTGGGCATGAGCGTCCTGTCGGCCAGCCGCCCGCCAAGCGTGTTGCCCGCGAACAGGCCCACCCCGAACAGCAGCAGCAACGGCGTCACCCAGCCGGCCCCGAACCCGGTCACCTCGGTGAGCTGCGGGGCGATGTAGACGTAACTGGTGAAGACGCCGCCGTAACCGAGCATCGTGGTCAGCAGCGCGCCCCATACCGCCGGGCGGCGCAGCGCGGCCAGTTGCTCGCGCATCGACGGCCCCTGGCCACCGCCTCCCAGATGAGCCAGCGCGTGCGCATCCAGCCCCTCGAACTCGCTCCCGACATCGTGCTGCTCATGACCGGCTGCGGGCGCGTGGTGCTCGGGCGCGTGGTGCTCGGGCGCGTGTTCGTGCTGGTGGGCGGCGGTCTGCTGGGGCAAGGCGGCCAGCAGGCCGAGCAGCGCCAGCCCGCCGAAGACCACCAGCGTCCAGAACGTGAACCGCCAGCCCAGTGCCTGCCCGACCGCCGCCCCGATGGGCGCGCCGAGGATCGTGGAGGCGGTCAGCCCGGAGAACACCACCGCCACCGCCCGCCCCTTGCGGGCCGGATCCACGAGCTCGGCCGCGAAGACCGCCGCGATGCCCAGGAACGCCCCATGGGCCATCGCGGAGACGACCCGGCCGGACATGATGAACGCGTACGTGGGCCCAAGGGCCGAGATCAGGTTCCCGAGCAGGAACACGCCGGTAGTCAGCAGCAGCATCGACCGCCGGCCGAACCGGGTGCCCAGCGCGGTGAACACAGGAGCGCCGACGGCCACGCCGAGCGCGTACACGCTCTCCAGATGACCGACCGCGCCGATCGAGACGTTGAGTGCCTGTGCTATCTCTCGTACGACTCCGGCGACGATGAACTCGTCGGCCCCCATGGCAAAGGCGCCGAGCACCATCGCCCAGATCGCGAGCGGCAACTTCCTCATCGCAAGCTCCTCTGAGGTTGGAAGACCGGCCTCCCGGAAGATCCGGCAGACCCTCACACCCGCCCGGAACCATATACCCCCTATGGGTATTCCGACCTCCATGTGAATTTCTCAGAGGCGCTTCATCTGCTATGCCATTTAGTAGCGAATAGCCCGCAGTTGCTAACCTTGTGCAGAAGCTACGGAGGGCTCCCATGCAGACCAGCAGCCGACGATTCACCCGGACCGACGTCCTACGTCTGATCCCCCTGTTCGGCGTCGTCGCCGCTCTGCACGTGGCAGGCTTCGGACTGTTCGCCTATTACAACGCCCAGCCCGCCTACCACAACCTGACCGACGGCCGCGGCCAGCTCGTCTTCGCCTCCGCCGCCGGGATCGTCTACCTGCTCGGCATGCGCCACGCTTTCGACGCCGACCACATCGCCGCCATCGACGACACCACCCGGCTCCTGCTGCAGAAGGGCCGGCCCTCGCAGGGCGTGGGGCTGTTCTTCTCGCTCGGCCACTCCACCGTCGTGCTGGCGCTGTCGGTGGCGGTCGCGTTCGCCACCCAGGCGGCCGTGCGATTCCAGAGCTCGTTCGCCGACGTCGGCGGCATCATCGGCACCACCGTCTCAGGCGCCTTCCTCTACCTGGTGGCCGGGCTGAACCTGGTCATCTTCGCCGGCATCTGGAAGATGTGGCGACAGGTACGCCACGGCGCCTACGAACCGGAGCGGCTCGAACGCCTGCTGGCCGAACGCGGCCTGCTGAACCGTCTGTTCAAAGGCCGCTACACCCGGCTGATCAACGCCGGCTGGCACATCTACCCGGTCGGCCTGCTGTTCGGGCTCGGCTTCGACACCGCCACCCAGGTCGGTCTGATCGGCGTCTCCGCCGGAGCAGCCGCGGGCGGCCAACTCCCTCCGCTCGCCATCATCTCGTTGCCGTTGATCTTCGCGGCGGGCATGTCGCTGTGGGACACCCTTGACGGCGCGTTCATGTCCCACGCCTACAACTGGGCCTTCAGCAACCCGCTCCGCAAGATCTACTACAATCTCTCCACCACCGGCCTGTCCATCTTCGTGGCCTTCGCCGTCGGCACCGTCGAACTGCTCGGCATCCTCACCGACCAACTCGGCCTGGCCGACCGCCAGCCCTGGGCCGCTCTCGCCGCCATCGATCTCAACACCATCGGCTACGTGATCGTCGGCGTCTTCCTGCTCACCTGGCTGGGCAGCGTCGCGTACTGGAAGCTCGCCAAGCTCGAACAGCGGTACGCCCAGCCGGCGACCGCCGAAGCCGACTCCCGATGAACTGTGAGCATGGGGAACATCGCGCATACGGAGACCGGGACGGGAGAGGACGTCGCGCTCATCGGCGGGACAGGCGTGACCGCCGGAGCCTGGGACCTGCCGTTCAAGCCCGCGCTCGTCCAGGCGGGATACCGGGTCATCGCCGTCGACAGCCGGGGAACGGGCGGCTCCTACACCCCGCCTCCCCCGTACTCGATCGCCGACATGGCGCGCGACACGATCGACGTCATTGAGAGCGCGGCCACCGGACCGTGCCGCGTCGTCGGGCTGTCACTGGGCGGATTCGTGGCCGAGGAGATCTCCCACCAGCGCCCTGACCTGGTCCGCTCGGTCGCACTCATCGCCGGCGCGGGGCGCACGACCGCGTACCTGCGGGCCAAGATGCTGGCCGAGCGGGAGCTGTTCGCTGGGCCAGGCAGCCGCGGCTCGGGACTGGCTGCTCGACGGCACCCACCATGAGCGCTGGCAACGGATGACCGTACCCGCCTTGATCGTCGCGTTCGAGCACGATGTCCAGTTCCCCCCGTCTCGCGCCCGCGAAGCGGCCGGAATCTGGCCGGACGCCACGTACGTCGAGATCCCCGTCGTCGCGCACGGCAATGGGGCGTTCGACGCGGCGGGCGGGATCGGCAAGGCCCTCCTTGACTTCTACGCCAGGTGACCAGCGACTCGGGAGGGCCGCTCAGGTCTGCGGCGGGCGGTCCTGCGGCCGTTCGAGGCTGTGGGCTGCCAGTCCCACGGTCGCCCGCGCGAGCCTCACGTAACCGGCGAGGATGTCGGCGGGCAGTCCCTGTTCGAGATCCCGCAGGCAGAACAGCACGTCGGCCACCGCGTCGAGGCCCGCCGCCTCGCGGCGGACCCGCCATCCGTTGACGACCAGCAACCGCATGACCTGGTCGCGTGCGGAGTGCCACCTCTCGTCGCGCGCTGACGTACGGCGCGGCCGTTCGGTCGCCGCCGCCAGCACGTCCGAGGGGGCCTGCGGCGAGTCGAGCAGGGCGCGGACGGAAGGTAGCGTGAGCCCGCCGACCTCCGCGAGTGCGCGGATGAGGCGCAACCGGTGTAAATGGCTCGTTTCGTATTCGACCTGGTTGGCGGACACATGTCGACCAGGTGGCAGCAGACCTTCGCGGCGATAGAACTTGATGGTCGCGATGGGCATTCCGCTTCACGTGCTGAGCTCCCGCCCCGCCGAGGAGGTCATGCGTTCTGACGGAGTATGCGCTGGAAGTCGTCGTACGACATCCCGTTCGCACGGGCCACTCCGGGAATGGCGCTGAACGTGCGGACCACGCCGCCGTCCACGAGATAGCGGCCCTCATTAGGACCACGATCTAAGCCTGTCTCACCAGTCTCTCTGAGCATGATCCTTCTTGTCGGTCATGTCCATGATGTACGCGGCAAGGGGGCGTTGCCGGACGGGACGCCGTTTTTCCTGGGGTCGGATATGCGTCCGGTGGAACCGCTGTGCTCGTTCATGTTCGAGCTGGCCAAGACGCTCCAGGACTACACCTATGACCTGCTGGACATCGTCGCCTTCCTGGACAGCTTGGAACTGCCCACAGATCTTCTGTCGGCGACGGAGGAGGATCTGCTTGCCTATCGGGACGAGCGGACGAAGTACCAAGACGAGCCGGTCACGCCGGCGACCTGGCGGCGACGCAGGGCTCTGATCAACAACTTCTACGACTGGGCTATTGAGGCTCAGTGGCTCGAACGTCGTCCTTACACCAAGACCAGGAACGGCAGGGACGTCCTGTCCTGGGGTGCGGTCATGGAATTGGCGTACCGGCAGTGGCGGTTTTGAAGCAGGTGGGCTTACGCGGCCTGCTCCCGGACGGCTCGGCGGACCCGACCTTTCGGGGTTCGTCGCCGCTGCGGAACGCGGCGGCGGGCGAACTGGCGATCACCACGGGGATGCGGCTCAGGGAGTTCTCCTGCCTGCTGGACATGGAGGTCGGCCCGCCGCGCCGCGACGGCCTGCCGGTCGATGTCCGATTGCAGGAGATCGCCAAGTACGGGTTACCCCGGGACGTGACAATCCAGCACGCCACCTTGAAGGAACTCGATCTCTACCGGCGGACTGAGCGCGCGGCCACGATCCGGAAGTCCGCCCGTGCACTGACCAGGCGCAGAGCCGAACTGTTCGTCGTCACCGACATCGACGAGCGCAACATGAAGGTGCGCGGGCGGCTGGATGACAGGGTCCGTACGTTCAAGGTCGAGATGATGTCGGCGGAATTGCGCCGGAAGGCTGTGATCGAGGGCGATCATGGACTGGAGCCGACGGCACTGTTCGTCGCCCGAGGCGGCCGGATGCCCGGCAAGCAGCGCTGGGAGCAGGTGTTCACCGCCGCCCACGTCAGGGCGATCGAGGTTGCTGCAGCCCATGAGCTCGGCCTGGTCATGCCGCCGCGGTTTCAAATCCATGATCTGCGCCATTCGTTCGCGATCTACATGCTGCAGCAGCTCACCCAACTGGTCATCGAGCAGGAGAGCGAGCGGATCCGCGAGGGCGGACACAACGCCTACTTGGCCGACCACCTCGCCCGTAATCCGCTGCTGATCGTGCAGCGACTGCTCGGTCACCACAACGCGTCCTCGACGTTTGGGTACCTGCGCTACATCCGGAACACCAATGCGCTGGTCGCACCGGCGATCGCCGACTGGAACGAGGCCGACAAGACATACGCGGACTATGCGGCCCACGCTGCGGGACGGGGGGCTGCCTGATGGCACGCCGAGGGGAACGCAAGCAGCGGGTCCGGACGGCTCGTCCAGTCCTGGAGGAGCCTCAGGAGTTCGACCGGGTCGGCGTCCGGGTGATGGAGCGCGTCTGGCTGACCGAACAGCAGGTCCGAGAAGCAGAGAACTTGACGCCCAACAGCCGCCTACAGGTCCTTGAGCTGTTCCCCTGGCTGAGGGAGCGTCACGATTTGACAACTCAGAGGCCTTGACCTTGAGACGGGGTTCCCGATGGCGGCCGCGCTGAAGGAGTACGGCATGATCCGCCGTACCGTCAACGCCGCCCGCTACCTGTCGGACGAGGCCTACCGGGGCGCATCGCCCGGCAGCTGAACAAGGGCGAGAGCCTGCACGCGCTGCGCCGTGACCTGCGCTACGCGCACGGCGGCGCCTTCCGCAGCCCGCACCTGACCGGGCAGAGCGAGCAAGCCTGGTGCCTGACCCTGCTCACCAACGCGGTGGAAACCGATGGTGCTGTTACGAATCCGTGCGATCACACTGCGACCTCAAGAACATAGAGTCGCGAACCGTACTCTGACAGCGTCAATCAGTGGTGCGCATCACCCTCGATGCTCGCTCGACGGACGATCGCCGTTTCGAACCACGCTGGAAGGTGACGCGTAACCCAGCAGCGGAAGGAAGACCTCGTCGGCAACCGCGGCCAGGTCGGCATCGGATGGCCAGATCCCGAAGACCACGAAGTCGTCCCGCAGCAGGCTGATCGGCAGGGTGATCACCCGTCGCGGCCAGGGGCCGGGCGGGATCTGACCGCGCTCGGCCGCGCGCTTCAGCACCGTGGACATAGCGTCCGACAGGGCAGAGTTGGCGATGAGGTCCCGCAATCGCTGTGCCAGCCGCGGGTCGTGAACTGTGTCCGCGATCAGCCCAGAGACCGTGTCGCGGCGGGTGTCGCCGAGGTTCGTTTGCGCCTGACGCAAGAGGTCCAGCACATCGTCGCGCAGATCACCGGTGTCGGGGACCGGCACGTTGGTGAACCGGCTCCGCAGTGTGTCCAGCACCAGCTCGGGCAGGCTGCTCCAGCGGCGGTACAACACGGCCTTGCTGGTACCGGCGCGGTTCGCGATACCGCTCATGGTGGACTTCGCGTAACCCAGTTCGGCCAGTTCCTCGCGAGCCGCGTCCAGAATGGCGTCTTCGAGCTCGGTCCCCCGGCGGCGCGACATGGTCTCACCTGCAGACGGGGCCGTCCTCGGCGTGTTCGGCATCACAACTCCCAAGAAACCTTGCGTTCCCTGATCGCTGAGCTTAGCCTGAGCATAAGGAACTCAAGGTTTCTTATTTCGAGAGGTGACATCATGACAAATTCCGTCACTCAGGCTCCGCCGGCATTCCCGATGCCCCGCTCCTGCCCATTCGGTCCGCCGCCGCAGTACGAGCAAGTCAGACGGGAGGCACCGATTTCGCGGGTGACCCTGCAAGATGGCAAGCAAGCGTGGTTGATCACCGGGCACGCCTTCGCGCGAAAATTCCTGTCCAGTGACAAGATCAGCTCGAACCGCGCGAACCCCGGTTTTCCGCAGCTGATTCCCGGGGTGGCCTCGGTGCCGCTGAAGGGCACGATCGTCGCCATGGACCCGCCGGAGCATTCCCAGCACCGGCGCATGATCACCAATGAGTTCACCGTCAAACGAGTCAAGCAGATGCGTCCGGCGATCCAGCGGATCACCGACCGATCCATCGACGAGATGCTGGCTGGACCGCTGCCGGCCGACCTGGTGGAGGCCTTGTCGCTGCCGGTACCGTCGCTGGTGATCTGCGAGCTACTGGGAGTGCCCTACGCTGATCGCGGTCAGTTCCAGGGCAGAACAAAGATCATTCTCAGTCGCAACTCGACAAGCGAACAGCGACGTGACACCGCATTGTGGTTGCGCCAGTACATCAACGGCCTGGTCGTGGGCAAGGAGACCGAGCCGGGCGAGGATCTGCTGAGTCGGCTGATCGACAAGTACCGCGATATCGATGCCTATGACCGCGAGGCCCTGACCGGGATCGGGCTACTGCTACTGGTTGGCGGTCACGAGACCACCGCCAACATGATCTCGCTGAGCGTGGCCTCGCTTCTGGACGATCCGGAACTGCTGGCCGGGTTGCGGGAGCGGCCCGAGCGGACCCCGCAGATAGTCGAAGAGCTGCTGCGCTTTCACTCCATCGTCGACAACGCCACTTCCCGGGTGGTCATCGAGGATTTCGAACTGGACGGCGTCACCTTCCACGCCGGCGACGGCGTCATCGTGGCGGCCGCGGCCGCCAACCACGACCCGGACGTGTTCACGCGGCCGGATCAGATCGACATCGACCGCGGTGCACGGCACCACCTGGCCTTCGGTTTCGGGATCCACCAGTGCCTCGGACAGAACCTGGCCCGCCTGGAGCTGGAGGTCGTGCTGAACACGCTGTTCGCCCGGATCCCGAACCTGGCACTGGCGGACACGGTCGAGCGCCTGCCGTTCAAGAGCGACGCACTCGTCTACGGCATCCACCGGCTGCCGGTGACCTGGTAAGAGACGCCTCCATGAAGATCACATTGGACGAGGGAAAATGCTGCGGTTCAGGCCAATGCGTGCTTACCGCTCCTGAGCTCTTCGATCAGCGAGAGGAGGACGGGATCGCGGTTCTGCTGCATCCATACGCTGATTCGGAGCAACACGAATCCGTCCAGGAAGCAGCCATGGTGTGTCCAGGACAGGCGATCTCGATCGAGGGATCACCATAGTGGACCAGATTGTCATTGTGGGCGCGTCCGTGGCGGGCATCAGTGCCGCGGACCCCCTGCGACAACGCGGCTTCACCGGCCGGATCACGCTGTTGGGCAGCGAATCCATCTGCCCTATGGCCAGCCCTCACTGTCCAAGCAGTTGCTGTCGGGCCAGTGGAAACCGGAACGGCTGCGGCTGCGCAGCGGCGAACAGCTGACAAGCTGGACCTGAACCTGCGGTTGGGCGCCACCGCAACCAGCCTGAATCCGCATCGGCGGGAGTTCACGCTGGCCGAAGGCGAGCCGGTCGACTACGACGGCTTGATCATCGCCACCTGCGCGCCCGCACGGCGGCTGCCCGGTGACGACCTGGCCGGCGTCCACTATCTGCGCACTCTGGACGACACGCTGGCACTGCGACCGCGTAGGCGGCCGGAATCGCGAATGGTGGTCATCGGTGCCGGGTTCATCGGCGCTGAGGCCACCGCGATCGCCCGCGACATCGGCCTGTCGATCGTCATAGTCGATCCGGCCGCCGCGCCGATGGTGCGGGCACTCGGCAAGTCCGTTTCGGAGCTGCTGGCTCGGCACCGGCGGTCTGAACTCCTCCGTCATCCAGCATCTGGCCGGTCTGGGCGTAGGCAGGTTCACGCTGCTCGACCGCGACCGGTTGGAGCCGCGCAACTTCGCGCGGCAGTACCTGTACCGCTCGGCGGACCTCGGCGCTCGCAAGGTGGCGCGCGCCGCGGAGTGGGTGCGCGCGTTCGACCCCGCGGTCGAGGTGGAGACGATCGACACCTCGATCGACGGCCCGCAACAGCTCGTTGAGCTCGTCGGCCGCCGGCACACGTCGGTCGGCCACTCGTCCTCGACTTCGCCTCCGGTTGCGCGGTGAACCAGCCGGATGAGTGGCAGCGCAATCCGGACTGCACAGTGTGCGGAGGGAGGTGACCATAGTGAAGATCGAGATCGTACGCGCCGAGAGCACTCGTCTGACGGGCAACATCTGCATGGCGTCCTGAGCCGCCCGGTCGAGGGCCGCTGCCTGCGGCCCTCGGCCTCGCCCTCCCCATCAGAGACGCCCTTCCTGCCGATTGGAGAGACATGACGGGCCTGACGGCAGCGCAAATGCACGCGGGATCACGTGGCGGTACGGCGATGTCTGGCGCAGCGAGCGGTCAAGGTGGTGGCGCCGCAGGCGTGGGTGCTGGATGACACTGGGCGTCTGAAGGACGGCGACGCCTCGCCCGGGGTGGCCGGCAGTACACCGGGACCGCGGGGAAGGTGACCAACTGCCAGATCGCGGTCAGTGTGCACGCGATCATCGATGCCTGCTCGGCCGTGCTGAACTGGCGGCTGTTCCCGCCGCAACGCTGGGACGACGCGCTGGCCGAGGACAGGACCGAAGCCGTGGCGATCGCCGAGCGGCAACGGCGCTGCCACATCCCTGACGATCAGCGGCACCACCCCAAGTGGCGGCAGGTGCTGGAGATGCTCGATGAGCTGGCCGCCTGGGGGCTGGTCCGCCTGGCCAAGATCCGCTGGCGCATCGAGCATGACTACTGCGAGCTCAAGACCGGCCTGGGGCTGACCCACTTCGAGGGCCGCTCCTGGAACGGCTGGCATCGCCATGTCACCTTGGTCTCGGCGGCTCACCTGTTTCTCACCGAACTGCGGTTGACCAGCCCAAAAGCGGCTCGCGTGAGCTGACCTTCTACAAGATCTCGGCCATTCTCCAGGTGTTGTCAACCACCTGGAGTGGACGCTGTCCCACCTGCGACCAGCGCCCACCCTAACGAACTAACAAAGTACTGCTAGTCCTCGCCCGCCCGGCGTCCGAACGCCGGGATCGAGGCGTAGGAACCGGGGCCGGCCACGCCGGTGCCCGGTTCTCGGCCTCCAGCGCAGAACATCGCTCTGAAGGCGTACGGACGATGGCGCTTACGAGCGGATCCTGCCCACGGTATCCGATCATGACGTGTGCGGCTCCCAGCAGCCGCCCGAGCATTGTGGAGGACACGTGACACACGGCACCCAGGCCGATCAACTGTTCCCCGGCCGGCGGACCGTCTCGCCTCTCCTTGGCATTCGACGCTGACCACCCCTCCGAGACGGGGGCGTTCCGGGCGCGAAGAACCTCATGAGAACGGAAGCCTGGCTGATCGGCCCGCGCGGCTCGGTCGCGGTTACCAGCGTGATCGGCACCCTCGCCATCCGGGCGGGCCTGGCGACGCCGACAGGCTGCGTGCTACGGCACCGATCTGCCACGTCTACCGGCGAATCCACCAGTCCGAGATGACCGACTCCGACCATGACGGGATTCCGGACCTCAACCAGAATCCTTGATCCCGTCTGCGCAGTGGCGCCCGAGCCGGACCGCTCACGCCGGGTACGGCGGCGCAGGAAGGCCGTGGACGTCAGGCGTCGAGCGGGCCGTGCGCCTGCGCCGACAGGCCGTGCCAGTCGGTCCAGGTCTTGAGCCGGTCCGCGTACGCCTGCTGGATCATGGGGTAGAAGTCCTTGCCGAACAGCACGCGCAGGGGCGGGTCGTCGGTGTCCGCGAGGGTGAGTAGCGCCTGGGCGGCGGCGGCCGGGTCGCCCGTCGGCTGCTCCGCGGTGGTCCCGAGACGCTGGCGCAGCTCGTCGTAGGCCGGGTTCATCTGCGCCATGTGGCCGTAGTCGAGTGGGTTGTTGCCGTCCCGGGTGGCGAAGGCGTCCGGCTCGATGATGGTCACCTTGACGCCGAACGCGGCGACCTCGCCGGCGAGGGCCTCATTGAGGCCTTCCAAGGCCCACTTGGAGGCGTGGTAAGCGCCGACGAGCGGCATGGCGACGATCCCGGCCACCGAGGAGAGCTGGATGATGTGCCCGGAGCGCTGCTCGCGCAGGTGCGGCAGGGCGGCCTGGATCACCCATACCGCGCCGAACAGGTTGGTCTCCATCTGGTCGCGCAGCTCCTGCTCGCTCAGCTCCTCGACCGCGCCGATCTGGGTGAAGCCGGCGTTGTTCACGATGACGTCCAGGCGGCCGAAGTGCTCCTTGGCCTGCTTCACGCTGTCGAAGACGGCCGGCTTGTCGGTCACGTCCAGCTCCAGCGGCAGCAGCGCGTCGCCGTAGGCGGTGACCAGGTCGTGCAGGCTCGCCGTGGTGCGGGCGGTCGCGGCGACCTGGTCGCCCCGGGACAGGGCAGCCTCGACGAAGTTACGGCCGAGCCCGCGCGACGCGCCGGTGATGAACCAAACCTTGCTCATGATGTCCTTCCGTTCCCGCCCAGGCCGCGGTAGTCGTGCGGCAGTCACCGCGCGACAGGCCGGGGCGATCACTTATGGAGAGGTGTGCCGCGCGGAACGTTCGCGCGGCGTCCTGACAAACATGAGGCGTCCGCGACCCCTTCCCCGTGACAGCGCCGTCGTGTGACATGCGCCACGATCCGGGATGCCACACGGTGGTGAGACGCGGCGTCCTGTGCGTGGAGGCCGAGATCGAGAGTGGACATGCAGGAGCCGGTATGGAAGAGCGCAGCGAGCCGACGACGGATACCGCCGTGCCGCTCGCCGGCACCGACGGCGCGACCGCGAGAGACCGTGGAAGGAACCTGACCACCGACTTTCGACCTCATGCCACAGCTTCGTGCGACGGCCGCAATCGGCCGGGGAGTCCCCACGGCCTCACGTCCGGCCGTCGTCTATGCCGACTTTCGGACGTAGATGACGCGGTCTATCAGGCGTTCGGACTCGCCAGGTGGCGTGAGGTAGATGTCGAAGGTGTGCCGGTCGTTCTCCCTGATGGTGATCACGGTGCATATGGGGATGGTCTTGCCGACGTAATTGGGGCCGAGCAAACCGGGGTCGGCGAACGTGCCGGGCAGCGACAGCACGTGTGTCCCTCTGGCGAGGTTGGGGCCGCGGTACGTCATCGCGGAAGGGGTCACGCTGTCGAAGGTCGTCCACTCATAACGCTTGTCGATGGTGGAGAAGCCGAGGATGCCCAGGCGGTAGTAGGGGTTGCCGCCCAGGGTGCCTTCGGCCTCCTCACCAGGCCCGGCCAGCTGCGCCGGGCGATCGACAGCCACGTGGCCGGGCTGCTGCCCAAGGACATCGCGCCGGCCGAACTCGCCGCGGCGATCAGAACGGTCGCCGCGGGTGGCCGGGTGATCTCTCCCGCGCTGGCGGTCGCGGCGCTGCGGGCCGGGCCGAGCCCGCTGACGCGGCGGGAGACCGAGGTGTTGCGCCTGTCGGCAACCGGTGCGCAGCCCGTGGAGATCGCCGAACGGTTGTTCCTGGCCTACGGGACGGTCCGCAACTACCTGACCTCGGCCGTCGTCAAGCTGGACGCCCGTAACCGCGTCGACGCCATCCGGACCGCCACGGAGTCCGGCTGGATCTGACCGAACCCGGAACCCTGCCGGACTGAGCCTCCGCCGGACTGGCGCCCTTTCTGGCCGAGCGCGCGTGCGACTGCTAAGCCTGTCCTACCGCAACCGCACCCCATTGCGGCGAGCACCTGCTCGAACCGCTCCGCCCAGCCTGCCACTGGCGGGCACGCAAGCGGGGCGAGGTGCCGGGCACGCCTGAAACCGTGTCTGACGGCACCGGCACCTCCTAGGTCCACGTGGCGGTTACGCCGATGTCCGCGCGGTGATGCGGTACGGCGCGGCGGCCAGGCGGTGCCTGCGCTTGGGCAAGCCGTACGTGGGGTGCAAGGTGGCCCACAGCGCCGTCCTGTGAATCGCCGCCTGGACCCGCGAGGGCTGCCGGCCGCCCTGGTACGTCGGCTTCGCCTGCCCTTGGTCGTCGACTGTTTGCAGGATCGCGTTCCGCCGTCCGAGGCTGATGTGGTTGTACGTGTGAACCAGCTTGGTGTGCGCGATCTTACGGCCCGTCAGGCGTCCCACGATGGCCTCGATGGTCTGCCGGCCAGTGTAGCCGGCCGACGCGCAGGACATCGGCAGTGGCCGGCCGTTGTCACCGATGGCGTGGACGCTGTCTCCGATGGCGTACACGTCCGGGTGCGAGACCGACCGCATGGTGCGGTCGACGACGATCGGCCCCTTCCCGGTGACCTCCAGCCCGCCGGCGGCGGCGATGGGACTGACCGCGAACCCTGCCGTCCACACGGCCGCGTCGGAGGCCAGGGCGGTGCCGTCGGCGCACAGCACCCGCGTCGCCTCGACCGCTTCCACGCTGGTGTGTTCCACGACGGTGACGCCCAGCCGGTCGCAGGCCTGGCGCAGGTAGCGGCGGGCTCCGGCGGAGAGCCGGGCGCCCAGTTCGTGGCGGGCGACGAGCGTCACCGACAGGCCGGGCCGGGCCTCGGCGATCTCGGTGGCGGCTTCGATGCCGGTCAGCCCGTCGCCGACGACCACCACGTTCCCGCTTCCGCCTCGCCTGTCCAGGCTGTCCAGGCGCTCGCGCAGGCGTAGCGCCGAGGGGCGGGCGGCGACGTCGAAGGCGTGCTCGGCCGCGCCGGGAACGCTGCCGTCGTCGCCGCGGCTGCCGAGTGCGTAGACGAGCGTGTCGTAGCCGAGCTCCCCGCCCCCGCCGGCGGCGCCGTCGGCGGGGGCCATGGTGACGATCCGGTGCTCGGGATCGATGGCGGTGACGCGGGCCAGGCGCAGCTTGATCCCCGTTCCCGCGAAGACGTCGGCGAGCGTCGGGGCCTCGATCTGCTGGCCGGCCGCGAGCTGGTGCAGCCGCATGCGCTGGACGAAGTCCGGCACGGCGTTCACCACAGTGATCTTGACATCTTTGCGGGACAGCCGGCGGGCCAGGTTCCCGGCCACGTAGGCCCCGGCATAGCCGGCGCCGAGGACGACGATCCGATGCCTCATGTGTCGCTCCTGTCGGTTGGCTTGCACTGATGGGGTGGACTCGGCCCTTCGTCAGCGGTTTTCTCGATCGAGGGTGCCGTGCGCCTCCGCCGAGAGGTCCTGCCAGTCGGCCCAGGTCTTGAGCCGGTCGGCGTAGACCTGCTGGAGCATGGGGTAGAAGCCCTGCCCGAAGAGCACCCGCAGGGGCGGGTTGTCGGAGTCGACGATCTTGAGCAGTGCCTGGGCCGCGGCGGCCGGGTCGCCGGCGGGCTGCTTGCCCGCGTACGCGGCGATGCGCCGGCGAAGGGCGTCGTAGATCGGGTTCGGCTCGGCCAGGTGGCCGTTGGCGAGGGGATCGGGGTTCTTGCCGGACCTGGTGGCGAAGCCGCCGGGCTCGATCACAGTCACCTTGATGCCGAAGTCGGCGACCTCTTGGGCGAGGGATTCGTTCAAAGCTTCCAGCGCCCACTTCGAGGCGCTGTAGGCGCCGCTGAGCGGCATCGCCATGAGCCCGGCCGCCGAGGACAGCTGGATGATGTGCCCCGCGCCCTGTTCGCGTAGGTAGGGCAGCGCGGCCTGGATCACCCACAGCGCGCCGAACAGGTTGGTCTCCAGCTGGTCGCGCAGGTCCTGCCCGGCCAGCTCCTCGACCGCGCCGACCTGGGCGTAGCCGGCGTTGTTGACGATGACGTCAAGCCGGCCGAAGTGCTCCTTGGCCTGCTTGACGCTCGCGAAGACGGCGGCCGTGTCGGTCACGTCCAGCTCCAGCGGAAGCACCGCCTCGCCGTAGGCGGCGATCAGCTCGTCCAGGCTTGCGGTGCTTCGGGCGGCCGCGGCCACCTTGTCACCGCGCGACAGGGCGGCCTCGACGAAGTTGCGGCCAAGGCCGCGAGACGAACCGGTGACGAACCAGACCTTGCTCATGATGTCTTTTCCGTTCTTTCTGCAGCGGCGGTTGCGCGGCGGTCACCACGCAACGGGGCCAAGGCGATGAACTCGGGGAGGTACGTGCCGCGCGCATCGTTCGCGCGGCGTCCTGACGACCATGAGGCGTCGGCGCCCCGAACTTTGTGACAGTGCGGTCATGTGACGTACGCCACCGAGCATGGGGTGTCACACAGCGGTGAGAGCCGGCGTCTTGTGGTGGAGCAGGAGTTGAGAGTGGACAGGCAGGAGCCAGCTATGAACGAGCGCAGCGGGCCGACGACGGGCACAGCCGAGCCGATGGCTGGTGGTGACCGGATGGCCTGCGTTTCCGAGGCGACCGAGACCTTCCTCGTCCACCGCAACCTGCTGTTCACCGTCGCCTACGAGATGCTCGGCTCGGCCGCCGACGCCGAGGACGTCCTGCAGGAAACCTGGTTGCGATGGGTCAAGGTCGACGCGGCGCAGGTGCACGGCCAGCGCGCCTACCTGGTGCGGATCGCCACCCGGCGCTCGCTGGACCGGCTGCGCACCATGAAGCGCCGCAAGGAGGCGTATGTCGGCCCCTGGCTGCCCGAGCCGCTGCTCACCGCACCGGACGTGGCCGAGGACGTCGAGCTCGCCGAGAGCGTGTCGATGGCGCTCATGCTCGTACTCGAGACGCTGTCGCCGACCGAGCGTGTCGTCTTCGTGCTGCGCGAGGTCTTCGATGTGAGCTACGACGAGATCTCGGCCGCGGTCGGCAAGACCCCGGCGGCCGTGCGCCAGATCGCGCACCGGGCTCGGCGGCACGTCGATGCCCGCCGCCCTCGAGAGGTGGTCTCCCCAAGCCAGACCCGGGCGGTGCTGGCCTCGTTCCAGCGCGCGGTCGAAACCAGGGACCTGCAGGGTCTCCTTGATGTGCTCGCCCCCGAGGTCGTCCTGATCAGCGACGGCGGCGGCGTCAAGCAGGCCGCTCCGCAGCCGATCATCGGCGCAGGCAAGGTGGCCCGCATGATCGTCAGCGGTCTCGGCAAGGCCGGGATCGCGCTCGCCGGCGAGCCCACCGTGGTCAACGGCAACCCGGCGCTCCTCCTGTGCGTGGACGGCGAGATCGACGGCGTCATAGCGGCCCGTGTCGAGGACGCCCGCATCACCGGCCTCTACTACGTCCGCAACCCGCAGAAGCTGACCCGCATCGCATCCGAGACCACGCTCACGCTGAAGTAATCCGTCGGCCGCCGCGCCGACAGTACGGAGCATTCCGAGCGAAGGCATCCGCGTACCGGCCCGCCCCGCCATCACGTCAATCACGCAAACGCCTCGTCGTCGCGGGCTGCTGTCATCGGACCGGAGTTCCTTACTGGCGGGCTGCATGCCTCCAACGACCCATCGGACGTGGTTTCCACTGGTCAGCCAAATGTGTTGGATGTTCGGCGGATGCTACGGGAACCCGAGACAGATCACAGGCCATGGGGTCCGTGTCATGATGGATGCCCCGTGTGCCGGATCGTGCCAGAACCTGAGACAGCTACTCGGCTGAGACAGCCCAACTGTTCCTAACATCTGGGCGACAGCGCGACCTGCCGTCCGTCGGCCCGCCGTCCGTCGAGGATCATGACGTACTGCTGGCCGACCTGGTAGGCAGGGTCGTCGACGATGCCTGAGGCGTCCGTTCCAGTCCTGAACAGGGTGAAGACGGCGCCAGGGGCTCCCTTGAAGGTCTCGTCGGTGCGTAACGTGATCGCCTGGGTGGGCACCCGATCCTGTCCGCCGGGTTCGGCCTGCGCGTTGACGACGAGGTCCTCGGCCTGCTTGGTCTCCAGGACCGTCGCCCGTACGACCGAGGTGCCCATGCGGACGGCCTGGGCGACGGATCTGGGCTGGTAGCGCCACACGGCGGAGTACTGCGGCGGGCCGGCGACCGCCTCGGTTCCCTCCAGGAGCGACGCGTGGTGGGAGGTGCGGTACATGGAGGAGATGTCGCTCCAGTTGTGGGCCACGGTCGTGGTGACGTTGTTGTAGTAGCCGAGGCCCATGCAGCCGTTGTTGGAGTGGTCCAGACCGAAGAGGTGGCCGACCTCTTGGCACTGGATGCCCTGCTTCATGGCGGAGGTGTAGCTGTAGTAGTAGTTGAGCCGGGCGTGCCCGTGCGTGATGTGATTGCCGGACATGTAGCTGATGATCTCGGCGAGGCCGCCCCAGCCAGTGTTGCCGTAGTTGCCGTCGAACATGCTGATGTCGGTATGCGAGCCGACGCGGGGCAGCGACAGGATGGTGTTGGAGTCCCAGTCGTTGAGCGCCGCGTTCGCCTCGGCCGCGTAGGTGGCGGTGTTGAGCACGTTGATCGTCACGGTCGCGCCGTAACGGTTCCAGTGCCAGCCGTCCCACTGGTGGGCCAGGGCCTGGGGTGCGGCGAGCACCGGGATGAGCACGATGGTGGCGGCCATCGCGAGCGCCGTCGTGATGCGTCGCAAGGCTGAACCTCCTTCGACACGCGAGTTGGGGGTGGGGGGCACGTGCCGAGGAAGGGATGCTGTCCCTTCCTGGAGATGAAACTTGTTACGCCTGTCAGATCTGAGGCGAACGAAGGCGTTGTCATTGAAGGGACTGGTGGCGTTCAGCGGGTGAAACTCGTAGCGCGCGCCGACGTCGTACGCCCGATCCACGGTGGACACGGCCGTCTCCGACGGGGTGCCGATCACCTTGACCTCGGCGCCGTCGTCGGTACGCACAGTGGCGACACGGCCTGACGACTCGACGGAGACCACGGTGCCGGTGAAGACGTGAGGAGAGGCCGGCGGAGTCTGCACGCAGTCGGCGGCGACGGCGGCCGAGGGGGTCGCGAGGATCCCCATGGCCACGAACACGCCTGACGCGATCAATCTCAATGTGGCGGCCATACCCCATACGTGCTGCGGCCATTGCCGGTTCGACGGGTTCTGAGCGACACATCTCCATGCGTTATGAGTCCGGCTTGCCCCGATGCTCAGGGAGGAGACCGTTCATGACCAGGTCCGTTATGGCGTCTCGAGCGCGTTCCATCGGCCACTTGTGACTGGCGCGAAGGTGGACATATCCCCAGCCCGCGGTGTTGAACAAGACGGTCGCGGTGGCTGTGGGCGGCACCTCGCGCAGCGATCCGTCCAGCGTGCCGTCGCGAAGCAGCCGATCGAACGGCCCCGCGAAGATGTCGACGACGAGGGCGTCGGGGCCGGGCTCGTGGAACATTTCGCCGGAGGACACGTACATGCCTGCCAGTAGTTCCAGGTGTCCGTCGGCCGCCTCGAACATCGCCTTCAGCATGGCGCGCATACGTTCTGCCGCGGTGCCCGCGCTCGTCAGCGCGGGCCAGAGGGCAGTGCGGAACTCATCCGCCGCGCGTTTGGCCAGCGCGCCAACGAGTGCCTCACGAGACACGCCGCGCCGATGCAGGGTCGCGCGCGAGATTCCCGCTTCGTCGGCTACTCGCTCGAGCGTGGCCTGGCTCAGCCCCCACCGCGTGACGGCCGCGGCGGTGGCGTCGACGAGAGCGGGTTCAATTGCGGTCATGGACGGCACAATATCGTTACACGGCCGTATCAACGCTCGCGCGGCGCGCCTGCGCGACGGCGAGGACGAGCACGCCGATGCCGAGCGCGTAGAGGGCGGCACCCGTGGCGATCTGTGCCGCGGACATGCTCGCCCCGCTCGCTCGGCCCACGGGAAGGTACAGATCACGGCGCTCGCTGACGCGCTCCTTGGCACTCGCGTCGAGCGGCAACCAGGTCTCGACGGCACCGCGTGGGTGCGTCGCCTCCAGGTAGACGAACCACACACCGGTCGGGGGAACGCGGACCGTGCCGGTGCCCAAGGTGCCGGTCACCGTTTCTCCCGCACGCCGGGCCACGATTCGGCTCGGCGTGGCATCGCGTGGTAGTTCGCCGGTGAGGGAAAGTGATCCATGTCCATCGGAGGTGCCGACAAGGCTCACCTGCGCGACCGGCTCGCCTTGGCCAGGGTCATGTGCCAAGGCCTGGTCCTGGTCCGTCAGCGGCAGGACGATGATGCCCCCCAGCAGGAGGGCGGTGGCCGCTGGGCGAAGGCGGCGTGATTCCGCGAGCGCGGCCACGACGAACACCACGGTCACGGGCAGAGCTGTCGGCAGGACGCTGAGCACGGGCACACTCGTGAGGCCGAACGAGCTGGAGATCAGTGTCGTGAGCGAGATCCCGGCCGCGCCCGCGGCATAGGCGGTGGTCGCCCGCCGCCAGGGCAGGTCCATCGCCGCCAAGCCGATGATGGCCAGCGGCAGGTCCGGTGTCGTACGTCCGAGCACCAGCAGCACGGCCGTGATGATCAACCGGGCCACGCCATAGGCGCAGACCACCCTTGCCACGGAGAATCGGCCCGGCATCAACTGACGGAGTGCGAGGGTCGCGAACATCGCGCCGATCAGCAGGACGGGCAGGTAGAGGGCCTCATTGAACTGGGGCACGTCGGTCTCGAACTCCATCACCGACACCAAGGCGCCACCGAGCAGGAGCGCACCGGCCGCCGAGGTGAGCCATGACGGGATTCCGGGGCGTACGCCTGCCACTATCCCCACGATCAGGGCGACCGTGCCGAAGACGCCCAGTATGTGCGGCGGGCTCCACAGAACCGCGTCCCTGCCGAAGGCGTCATGCCAGAAGGCGTCGGCGGGAGCGGCCCCAAGGGTCACGATTCCACCAGCCGCCGCGGTGAGCAGGTCGGGCTGCCGGAACACGGCGAGGAAGGAGCGTGCCCGCCAGATCGTCAGCAGGCCCCAGCTCGCGACCACCAGCCCGGACACGGCAATCGATCCATAGAGCAGAAGGTGCGGAGGGATGAAAGCGTCGTCCCGCCCGAGATCGGTGTGCCAGGCGTCGTCCCAGTACGTGGCTGTCAGGGAGGCGAGCCCCGCAGCCACAACGATGCCGACCGCCGAGGATGGAAGGGTGATGCGATTATAGTGTCGCGATTGTGAGACGGTCATGTATCAATCATGAGAGATCCAGTGTGCACGCGTCAAGGCCAAGGCGGATGCTTGCCATGCTTTCTACTATGGCCAATAGTTAGATGGGCCAAGTCTGCCGCTAGCCGGCATCAGCGATGAGGTCATGGTGCGGATTCCCCTCGTGTCCTCGGATGCGCCACCCTTCGGCCTCGGGCTGAAGCCTTCGCGGAGCAGGCCGGCCCGCCTGCGCGACGCCGTGCTGCGGGCCTCGGCCTTGCCGATCTTCGACATGCTCCTGCCTCCGGTCAACGCGATGCGGCGCGACCTGGGCCTGCCCCCGGTCAAGCACGTTCCCGAGCTGTACATGCAGGCCCCGCTCGTGCTCAGCTACACCGCCGAGCCGCTGGAGTATCCGCGGACCGAGCTGCCCCCGTCCGTGCTCATGGTGGGACCTGGCGATTGGGACCCCTCCGAGCCCAGTTCGGAACCGGACTGGCTGTCGCGCCTTGCCCGGCCCGTTGTGCTGGTCACCAGTTCGACGCTGTTCCAGGACGACGCCAAGCTCGTTCAGACCGCTCTGGACGCCCTGGAAGGTGAACCGTACGACGTGGTCGTGACGACGGCGTCCCTCGACCCCGGCGACTTCCGCCGGCCGGAAAACGCCCACGTCGAGCGGTTCGTCCCGCACAGTCTCGTCCTGCGCAACGCTGCGGCCGTCGTGTGCCATGGCGGGATGGGAATCACCCAGAAGGCGCTGTTCAACGGAGTCCCCGTCTGCGTGGTGCCGTTCAGCAGGGACCAGGTCGAAGTCGCCCGGCGCGTCCAGGAGGCGGAGCAGGGACGAGGCTACCGCTCTCCCGGTTGAACGCCGGCAACCTTCGCGAGGCCGTACGCCAGACGATCACGCGCAAACGGCAGGCCGAGGAGGTGGGAGCCCGGCTGCGTGCCGCCGGCGGCGCGTCAGCGGCGGCCACCGCCCTGGAACGGCTGCTGCGCGTGACCGTCTGAGCGCGCCGTCTGGCTGACGGCCCCATGCCCCCGATCTGCGCGTCCGCATGCGCAAGGTGACCACGGCCCTGATCGCAGGCGAAGGTCAGGCGCGCAATCCAGCTAATGCGGATTGACCGTTGCTCGCTGCCGCAGGCGAGATCATCGCCTCGGACGGCTGGCCGGGCCGCCTACGACAGCGCTATGGGCATCATGGTGGCGTTCGTCTGCTGGCAGTGACCTGGCTAGCCAGGGCGGAAAGAGCCCTCCATCAAGATGCGACCGCCCGGGCGCGGGAGCGCGCCCGGGCGGGTCTTCGGCTGTCAGAGCCTGTCGGCGATCTTCTGGAGTTGTTCCACCTCGGCCTGCTGGGCGGTCTCGATGGCCTTGGCCAGTTCCTTGGCCTCCGGGTTCGAGCCGCCGGTCTGCTCCGTCTTGGCCATGTCGATCGCGCCCTTGTGGTGTTCGATCATCTGCTGGACGAACAGCTTGTCGAACGCCTTGCCCTTGGCGGCCTCCAGCTTCTTCATGTCCTCCTCGGACATGATGCCTGGCATCTCGTGGCCCATGCCGCCCTCGGGGGCGGGCTTGCCCCAGTCGGTCAGCCAGCCCTTCATGGTCTGGATCTCCGGGTCCTGGGCCGCCTTGATCTTGGCAGCCAGCTCCTTGACCTCCGAATCGCCGGCACTCGTGGCGGCCATGTCGGCCATCTCGACGGCCTGCTCGTGGTGCGGGATCATCATCTGCGCGAACATCACGTCCGCGTCGTTGAACGTCGCCGACGCCGACGGCTGCGCGCTGGCCGTGGTGGCGGCCGGAGCGCCGCTGCCGGCCATTCCCTCATGCGCCGCCATGGAGTCGCCGCCGCTCCCACAGGCGGTCAACAGGGCGAGCGCGCCCGCGGCGACGGCGTACGAAATCTTGTGCATGGTTGTGTGCTCTCTCGATGTGTTGGGACTGCCGGCCTGGTCGCGGACAGCCTCGGAGCCCGTCCGCGCGGGCGGCGGCCTATATGCGCAACATCGAGAGACGCGCCAGGCGCAAGGAGGTGGTCATCGGCGGGGGCCTGGCGACCCGCTGGACCGACGAGGAGGACAGGGTGTTCGCGCTGGTACGGCGCCGCTCCTTGATCCAGGCGGCCAGCGCCAGCACTATCACCCACGAGGTCAGCACGGCCAGGCACACGCTCGTCGGATCGAAGCCGGGCATACCCCCATCGGGCGCCGATCCCTGGCTTCCCGCGGAAACAGGCTCCCGCAGCATGACGGACGCATCGCCCGGCGAACCACCGTGCCTGCACTCGGCATGCCCCAGCGTGTGCATCCCGTATACGCCCAAGGCGAGGATGACGAGCAGGAAGCCGCGCACGACCCGCAACGCGAGACGCCGCTCCAGCACTCCCACCAGCCCTCTCCTCGGTGAACGGATACCTTCCGTGGCGCACCACTCTACTAACACACTTCGTAGTACGCCGGTATTGGGAGGTACGGCGCGCAGCAGGCATCCGTTCACCGGAAGGAACGGTCAGACGGCGGTCAGTTCGTAGCCCGCCTCTTCGACGGCGTCACGAACCAGGGCCTCCTCGGCGGTTCCCGCCACGGTGACCGTGCCGCTGGTCAGGTCCACCTCGACGCCGGTGACGCCGTCCACCTTGGAGATCTCCGTCTTCACCTTGCCCGCGCATCCGCCGCAGGTCATTCCACTCACCTTGTACGTACCGCTCATGACATCTCCTCTTGGTTCAGATAACTAACCCCCGAGGGGTACTTTGCACTATATACCCCCTATAGGTATAGTCCGCGACCATGAGAACGCTGAACACCGTTGCCGTCGTCGGTGCCTCCCTGGCCGGCCTGCGTGCCGTGCAGACGCTCAGACGGGAGGGCTTCGCGGGCGACATCACCCTGATCGGCGCCGAGCGCCACCTGCCCTACAATCGCCCGCCCCTGTCCAAGAGCATGCTGAGGGGCGACGACGAGATCACCCTCCCCGGCGCCGAGGAGCTCGGCGACCAGTGGCTGAAGGGCCGTCAAGCGGTGCGCCTGGACACCTCCGACCGGCGCCTCACCTTGGACGACGGCACCGAGCTCGGCTACGACGGGCTCGTCATCGCCACCGGCGCCCGCCCGCGCCGGCTGCCCGACCACCCCGACGGCGTCCGCACCCTCCGCACCGTCGAAGACGCCCTGGCCCTGCGCGCCGAACTACAGGCCGGGCACGAGCGCGTCGTGGTCATCGGCGGCGGTTTCATCGGCGGCGAGGTGGCCTCGACCGCCCGCGCCCTCGGGCTGAACGTCACCCTCGTCGACGCCTCCCCGTACCCCATGACGAACGTCCTGGGCGCCGAAGCGGCGCGCTGGCTCGCGCGCCACCATCGGGACAACGGCGTCGAGTTGGTCAGCGACACCCGCGTGACCGGCTTCGAGGGCAACGGCCGGGTGACGGGCGTGCGGTTGAGCAACGGCTCGACCCTCCCGGCGGATCTGGTCATCGCGGGCACGGGCGTCACCCCGAACACCGACTGGCTGGAGGGCAGCGGCCTGACGCTCAGCGACGGTGTGGTGTGCGACGAGACGCTGTTCGCCGCGGAGAACGTGGTGGCGGCGGGTGATGTCGCGCGCTGGCCGCACGGTCTTTTCGGCGGCGAGCTCGTACGCGTCGAGCACTGGGCGAACGCCAACGACCAAGGCGCCCTCGCCGCCCTCAACCTCCTGACCGGCCCTGAGAGCGCCAAGCCGTACGCCGACCTCCCCTCCTTCGCCACCCATATGCACGGCGCCCGCATCCAGACCGCCGGACTGCCACACCTGGCCGACGAGAGCCGCCTGGTAACCGGGGAACCGGACGAGAACCGATTCGCGATCGCCTTCGCCAGAAACGGCGTGCTCGTCGGCGCCGTCGCCGTGAATGCCCCCAAGGACCTGATCCGCCTCAAGCGCGCCACAGCCGCGGCCGACCGCGTGGACGCTGTCGCGTGACCCAAGGCCGCTAACTACGATCCCCGGTAGGATGGGATTGACCGAAGGTAGAGAGGACTGTCCGATGGTACGTGGCTTGGGAGAGCTGGAGTCCACGATCATGGATCGTATGTGGGCCATCAAGGGGCCCGCGTCGGTCAGGGACGTCCTCGAGCACCTGTTGAATGACCGCACCCTCGCCTACACGACCGTGATGACCGTGATGGACAAGCTCCACACCAAGGGCCTGCTCAAGCGCAAGCCGATCGGCCGGGCCTACGTCTACGAGGCGGTGTCGTCGAAGGAGGCGTACACCGCCGATGTGATGCGCGAGTCGCTGGGCAAGAGCGGCAACCAGGCGGCCACGCTGGTGCACTTCCTCGAAGGGCTCAGCCCAGAGGAGGCGAGCGCGCTGGAGACGGCCCTTCAGGTCTACCCGCGAGCAGGACGCCGCTCATGACGGTGGCGGTCATCCTCGCGCTGTACGCGGTCTTCGCGGCCGTGGTGCTGCCGAGGGTGCTGGGGCAGGTTGGCTGGGCCGATCGAGCGCCGAGGCTGGCCATCGCGATGTGGCACGCGGCGAGCGCGTCGGTGGTCGCCTCGGCGTTGCTGGCGGCGTTCGCGGTGGCGGTGCCCGCCTCCGTGGTGGGGCACGGGCTGGCCGGGCTGTTCGAGGCGTGCGCCATGCTGCTCAACGACGGGGCCACGCTGAGCACCACCAGCACCCGGGTCGGCCTCACGGTGGGCGGGCTGCTGCTGGCGCGACTGGCGTACATGGGCGGCGCGGTCTTGTTCGGCGCCCGCCGGGAACGACGGCGGCACGCTGACGCGCTGGCATTGCTGGGGCGGCACGACGTCGATCTCGGAGCGATGGTGGTCGACTACGAGCAGCGGATGGCGTACTGCCTGCCCGGCCGGAACGGGCACGCGGTCATCACCACCGGGGCGCTGCGGTCGCTGGCGCCCGAGCAGGTCGCGGCGGTGCTCGCGCACGAGCAGGCGCACCTGAACGGACATCACCATCTGGTGCTGGCCGCCGCCGACACATTGACACGAGCCTTCCCGGGGGTGCCGCTGTTCGCGCGGGCCCGAACCGAGATCATCCGGCTGGTCGAGCTACTGGCCGATGACGTCGCGGCACGCCGCCACCCGCGCATCCACATCGCCGCCGCCCTCGTCCAGCTGGCGACGGGCAAGGTGCCCGCGTTCGCCCTCGGGGCCGGCGGTGCGACCGCCCTGGCCCGCGTACGTCGGATGCTGGGCCCGCAGACGCCGCTGGACCGGCGGGAACGCCTGGCCGGCCTGCTCGCGGTGACGCTGCTGCTCGCGGGTCCCGTGACCCTGGCCATGGTGCCGGGGGTGAACGCGTTCCTCGCCCACCACTGCCATTCCCTCCTCGGCCTCTGACCTCACTACGATAGACCGTAGTAGTATCTGGCCATGCAACATGTGGGTCGGCGGCTGCTTTCCGCAGCCGCACTGAGCTTCGCGTTGGTCGCGTGCGGACAGGCGTCTCCAGAGCACGGCGGAAGAAGCGAGTCGTCGAACCTCGGGGTGGGCCACGTCCACGGGGTCGGCGTCGATCCGGCCGATGGAGCGCTCTACGTCGCCGGACATCACGGGCTGTTCACGGTCACCTCCCCGACCACCATCGCCCGCGTCGCCGACCGGAACCAGGACCACATGGGCTTCACGATCACCGGCTCCAAGACCTTCCTGGCCAGCGGCCATCCCGCCGCCGAGGACGTCTCACCGGATCGTCCGCCGCACCTCGGACTGATCCGCTCCACCGACGCGGGGCTCACCTGGAAGGTGATCTCGCAGGACGGCTCCGCCGACTTCCACTCCCTCCAACTCGCGGGCGAGAACCTGTACGCCTTCGACAGCCAGACCTCGAAGGTCTGGCGCAGCGCGGACGGCGGCGCCACCTGGACCCAAGGCACCGAGGAGAAGGTCCTCGACCTGGGCGTGAGCGCCGAGAAGTCCACCCGCCTGTACGCCACCACCCCGCAAGGACTGAAGGTGAGCGAGGACGGCGGCGTGAACTTCGTCGAGGTGCCGAAGTCCCCCCTGCTCAGCCATGTGGACGTCCTGACGACCGGCCTGATGGTGGGCGCAGGGGCCGACGGCCGCATCCACACCAGCCAGGACGACGGCAAGACCTGGACCACCGTCGGCAAGCTACCCGGCCAGGCCACCGCGTTCACCGCCGTGGACCGCCGGCGACTGCTGGCCGCCCTGGAAGACGGCACCGTCCTGGAGTCCAAGGACGGCGGCAAAACCTTCACCACAGCCTTCGCCCCCACGAACTGACCTACCAGCTCAAACGCCACAAGCCAACCTGATCGACACCCTCGCGCTGAAGGGGCTGCACCTCATGACATGCCGATGGCTCCGAGCGGTGCTGCTCGGAGCCATCGGATCCGTGGTTACTTGAAGCGGCGCAGCCGCAGGCTGTTGCTGACCACGAAGACGCTGGAGAACGCCATCGCGGCTCCGGCGATCATCGGGTTGAGCAGGCCGAGCGCGGCCAGCGGCAGAGCGGCCACGTTGTAGGCGAA
>NZ_JAHKRM010000031.1 GCF_019396345.1 Nonomuraea guangzhouensis
ACCGCTCAGGGCACACCCCTCCTCACGACACGCGAACAGCACGAAGAAGAAGCGGGGACCTAAACCGGCCATCAGTGGTGACCTCGAACTGGCCACCTGTGGGGACTTTTACATGGCCACGGACACCTTTCGGCGAGTGCTTCGGTGAGTGCTTCGGTGAGTGCGGAGGGTGGCCGTCGGTATGTGATGCTGTGAGACAGTGTTGCTGTACGTCTCTGCTGTAGTGCAATAGGTGACGAGCAGATGTCGTAGATCTGATGGCAGGCGGGCGCTGACCTGGGCGGCTTCTGGGATCGCGTCGTTGACCTGCTGCTGCGGCATCCGCTGGTCGTCAACGTTTCGCAGGGCTTTTCACGGCTCGTGTGCCCTGGATGAGCCCCGACCTCTTCCTGATCAAGGTCCCGGAGGTGGTTGTCATGTGGATGCAGTTAGTGCCAACCGTTGTCGGTCTTGCTGGCGTTGTGATCGGGGTGCTTGTTGGCGCCTGGCGGCAATCACTACTTCAGCAGGGTAACTGGCTGCGCGACGACCTGAGGCGCTGGCAGCGGGACCGGAGGGCGTCGTACCTCAAGCTCGTCCGGGCTGACGATGAACTGTACCGTTGTGTGATCCGGGAGTTGCCTGACCCGCCGCCTGGGCAGACAGTAACCGATAGGCGAATAGTAGGTCTTGATGAAGTAATTCCGCCACTCGCTACGGATGAACGTACCGAGCTGCTCCAGGCATTTGACCGCCTCTGGCGTGCGAAGCGCGAAATCGAGCTTCACCATTTGACGGACGACGCACTCTTAGTAGCAACCAACAGGCTCACACTCAAGGACGCCGAACTGGTGAGCCTTACGCTATTCGACTTGGCGCGCCACCCTGAAGAGGCGCAAGAAATAACAATACAAATCCGAGATGCACTGAAGACGCGGCGCGACTTGATTGACCAATTCATGCAGGAAGCACGGATGGCTCTGAACGTCCCGCGTAACCGGGATGCTTAATTCGATTTCGGTTCATCGGGCTTCCCCTGTGTGCGGACCTGCAGCCCAAGTATGGTCAGGGGTGGCAGGGGACGTATCGGCCGTTGGTCTGCCTGACCGCGACCAAGGTATGCAGTCGCGGTAATGCGGAAAGGCGTCCCCCCGGGAGGCGAGGGCCGGGTAGCGCGACCCAGACCCTCGCCGGAGCGATCACTTGATGTCTTGAGCGCCCCGCAGATGTGCGAACGGGTTGAATGCCGATGCTTTCGCCTGCAGCAGGTAGGCCTTCATGTCGCCCCCGTAGAAGGCGTTCGGGTTGGCCATCATGAAGTTTCTGCGGCGCCCGGCGTCCTCGTCGTTGCCGAGTGACAGCAGGTAGTTGATGGAGACGAAGTTACAGAAGCCCTCCACATACGGCTTTTTGGAAAGCTTGTTCTCGTAGAGCCAGATGTGGGTGAGTTCGTGGACCAGGGTCTCCATGAAGGCTGCTTTGCGCATCCCGTTGAGAACGAAGATCGTGTAGCTGGTGAACTTGTTGCCCACTCCCTGAGCCTTGCACAGGCCCAGCAGGGTGCCCTTCTCACCCAGCCCGTGGCCCTCGGCCATGATGACGCTCGCGGGCACCACCTTGACGCTGAAATTCGGGATCTCCTTGGGGAAGTTCTCCTTCTTGCCCTCGAACCACGAACGGATCCAGGCGAGCCCGTCCTTGACGCAGGCTTCGACGTCGAAGGCGGGGCCGGAGGCGCAGAACGCGCACCGGGCGTCGTTCTCAGCCAGCAGCTTGGCTCCCCGCAAGAGGGTCTTGGACTCCACCAGGTAGGCGGGGGTGCAGCAGGCCCGGCATGTCTGCGCGACTGAGCAGGGCTTGCAGAAGGAAAGTTCGGAGAACGTCCACGGACCGAAGATTTGGATCATCGTCGTGGGCTTCACGGTGAATTTGATGATCTCGACGTACTCTTCCTTGCCCACCGTGAGAAGCGTCGTGCGCTCAGGACAACCGTCGCACCACTTCTTGGGATACTTGGTCTCGTCGTCGTGCTCTCTGCAGAGCGGGGCCCTCTCCAGCCCATTCTTCCCGTTGTACTCCCGGATGGGCTGCTCACTGCACATCTTGCATGGCATTGTGTTGGCTTCCATGGTGTACAGCGTCAGAGGGGCCATTTGCCGTCCAATACACGCACAATTTACGGCATGAGCGCAAAGTGGGGATTGAGCGCGCCCCCTGGTCTGGGCCTGAGCTTGCCATCGTGCACCGGCCCATCGGCAACCGCGATCATAACCTCACCCGTATCAACTCTCCCGAATGGTGATCATGCGACTCCCGATGGCACGGCTTGCTCAGGTCCGTCGGCGATTTCGGGGGCTCAGTGTGCGGTGATGCAGCCGCGTCCTTGGCTGTCGGTAAAGCTCACCTTGGTCCATCCAGGTTGGTAGTCACCGCCTCTGCGACGCAGAGTCATCCAAGACCTCCACGCCCAGGGCATGTCCTACGCCCAGATCGCCAAGGAAGCGGGACTGACGCGCGGACGCATCCATCAGATCCGCCACACCGGACCCGCCCCCGAAGGGACGTTCCTCGGCACGGGGACGATCACCTTGGCAACCCCTCTCAAGCAGGAAGCGACCAACGCCCGGCCCGTGGTCGCCATGGAGGATGTCACGGCCGCCAAGCGGCTGGAAGACCTCGCCCGCGGCTTCGACCTGGCGATGGAGCTGGAACACGTCGCCATCGGCGGTGAGATCAACCTCAACCGACCGAACGCGCAGGCGGAGCCTGCGCCTTCTCAGATCGACGTCTGAGCGGAGCGAATTCCTCCAGGGGTCGGGGCTGCGGCCCGGCTGGAAGAAGCGCCTGAGCCCTCAGCGCGAAGCGCCCCTACGAAGACGATTGTGGGCCAAGGAAGAACAGCCCGAGCGACAGCGAGGACCGCTCGGGGCAGGCTGCCACGGCCAACCTGGCTAGGACAGTGTCATCTGGCCCCACTTGACGGTTTGATTTGGCCCCACTTGGCGATCTTCAACGTTATTTGTGACGGCCTGAAGTGGCCCCACCCGAGGGACGGATGGCTGGTGTCGGTTGCAGATGAAGCTGTCGGTGTTCGCGTCGGTGTTCAGGTTGAGTTGTCGGATTCCGTCTTCGATCCCGATCTTGGTGCTACAGAATGGCTGCATGGTCTCGGTAGTGCAGAACGTGGCGATCGACTGTGCAAATGCCTACGAACTCGCCCGGTTCTGGAGCGAGGTAACCGGCTGCCTCATGCATCCCGAGGACAGGCCCGGGGATGAGGAGACGCAGGTTCTGCTCCCGCAGGGACCGCTGCTGCACTTCAACCAGGTGCCGGAGCGCAAGACGGTCAAGAACCGGCTTCACCTCTGTCTGCGTCCGGAGACCTCGCGCGAAGAGGAGGTCGACCGCCTACTGGGGCTGGGCGCTTCCTTCGTCGTCGACCGCCGCAACCCTGATGGCACGGGCTGGGCCGTTCTCGCCGACCCCGAGGGCAACGAGTTCTGTGTCCTCCGCAGCGAGTCCGAGCGGGCCGCGACAACCCCGTGAGGCTGCGCTCCCGACCCTCCTTCGATGACCTTCGGGGATACGCCCTCACCGACAGGAAGACCTGAACGACTCCACTCGAACCCGTTCGGACAGAGGTGTCGTGCCGCCGGTCAGCACGTTTCTTTCCGCCAAGTTCTTCCGGAAGGGGCAGTTGGGGTCTGGTGCCCCGGGGACTGCCGTCCCCGGACCCCTGCCGGGCGAGGGCATGGCCTGCCCGGCGGGCGCGCGGGGTTCTGGGGTTGCAGGGCAGGCCACGCTCCCGCATCGGGGCGGCGGGGTTGAGGAGGTCAGGATTGTCGCGGCGCAACCCGATGATCGTGATGACATTCCCCAGCGAGACGTTCCCGCAGATCCCCGAGTGCGTGCAGGTCGTCCCGGTCGGTCTGGCCGCCTTCTACTGGCAGATGAACGGGCGCACCGGGCGCAACTTTTGCGCCGAGACTATCCGCCCTGCCGCCGCCAAGGCGGCCTGACCAGGTAGTACTCCCGGGACTTACCCATGTCGGCCTGGCGCTTCTCTCGCTACTTCCTCGGCTCCGCTCCCTCGGTCACGGAAGCCCGGCGCTTCATCACTTCACTACTCCGTGACTGGTCAGCGGTCGACGCGGCCGAGCTCATCGTCAGCGAACTGGCCACCAACGCGATACGCCACACCGCCAGCGGACGATTTGGGAGCCGCTTCTTGGTAAGCGTCCAAGCTCATCCAGACCATCTCTGGCTCGGCGTACTCGACGAAGGCGGCCAGTCTTCTCCTCTGGTCTTCAGGCACTCCCCGGATAGCGAAGGCGGTCGCGGGCTCCTTCTCGTCTCCAGCCTGTCGATCGACTGGGGCGTCTGGGGCGATGAACACGGCAGGACCGTGTGGGCCACGCTCAGCACGGGATCGCAGACGGCATCATGCTGATGACCTCCTGCCTGGCGCCTCATCCGCCGCTGCCGCAGTCGGCGAGCGTACGACTTGAATGGCTGCCCCCTCGCGACGATCGTCGATGCCGAGTAATCGCCTGGACGTGCGACTGCCGCGCCATCTACTACGAACTCTGCCAGTCCGGCGGGCTGGGCTTCGTTCGGCGTGTCATCCAGGGAGAGGAGAATGTCGTCGCTGAGACTCACCATGTACAACTCACGGAAGCCCACCTTCTGTGGGCCGCCCTGCTTACCGGGCTGGCACGGTGAGCCCGCGAGGTGTGCCCAACCGACGGTCCGCCATTCGCCCCGTCAGCCGAACTGGCAAGTCCCATCTGCCGGCATGAGGAGAAGTGACGAACGTGCGCCTGGCCCTCGCCACGGAAGCAGCCAGCGCCGACCGCGCCAACGAGGACTTTGTCGGTGCCATCCCTAACGGCGTAGTCGTCCTGGACGGTGCCGGCTACCCTCCAGATCTTCAGACGGGATGCCATCACAGCGTGGCGTGGTACACGCGCACACTCGGCACTTCCTTGCTCGGCGCACTCGGGACCGAGGACGGCTCGTTGACCGACGCGCTGGCCCAGAGCATCAAGGCCGTGGCGTCACTGCACTCGTCAACCTGCGACCTCGCACATCCGGGATCACCCTCGGCAACCGTGGTCGCGCTCCGCCGCACGAACACAGCTCTGGAGTGGCTGGTCCTGTCCGACTCGGTGCTCGTACTGGATGTGGACGCGGCAGCAGAACCGATCGTGATCACCGACGAACGCCTGGACGATGTCGCCGCGGACCTGCGGACACACCTCACATATCACCCCTCCCCTTCCAAGGCGCATGGGAAGGAGCGGCATCGATTCCAAGAAGCCCTGCTCCAACACCGGAACAAGGAAGACGGCTACTGGGTGGCCTCTACCGACCCGCTGGCAGCCGAACACGCTCTCACAGGAACCGTGCCGATCCACTCAGTAAGAGCCGCGGCGCTGCTCAGCGACGGGGCGTCACGACTCGTCGACCTCTGCCAACTCGCCACCCGGCGACAGCTCATGGACATCCTGGCTGCCGACGACCCAGACGAACTGATCAACCAGGTACGTAAGGCCGAGCGCACCGACCCAGACGGCTCCCGGTGGCCGCGGAGCAAGGCTCACGACGATGCCACGGCCGCGTACTGGCGGTTCTGACACACCGCGCCGATCGGGCGTGGTCAATGATCCCGCGCGGTGCCCTTTCGCACGCCGAGTCCCATCCGCAGCTTCTAGGAAGATCGAAAACCTAGACGTCTGACCTGGGAGCCGCAGAGCCGGCAAGCACTCTCCAGCTCACCCCATATAGCGGCCACGTGGAACGCGCAGGCGAAGCCTGCGCCTTCTCTGATAGACGTCTGAGCGAAGCGAAGTCCTCCAGGGGTCGGGGCTGCGGCCCGACTGGAAGGAGCACCTTTGCCTCCTCAGCGCGAAGCGCCCCATTGCGAAGACCGTTGTACGCCGAAGGCGCCTCAGGGAGAACAGCCCGAGCGACAGCGAGGACCGCTCGGGGCGGGCTGCCACGGTCAACCACCCAGACGGGCAAGGGTGGGTGGCACACGGCCCACCTACACAAGGATGTGGTGAAGCCTTGGAGACTCGAACTCCTGACTTCCTGCTTGCAAACGGCCGAATCTTCAGGGAAATAGCCCTGACCTGGGCGGCGGGCAGTCCGCGAGTGACCGTGATTGACCTCTGCTGATCACCCTTTATGGCACGCCCAGGGGACGACGATCACCCCGCGACGTGGTCTATCGACTAATCATTGCCCTGTTTGGCTTGTCTTCGGTCGGCTTGTTCGCGGGTCGGAGAAGTGAGCGCTTCAGATGGTGATGATCTCCAGGGTTGGCCCGACGGCAGCGATGTCGCCGGGGTCGGAAGTGATCACAGCTTGGCCATGGTCCTCTGCGCAAAGTGCCACGGATACGTCGATGACGTCGGGGTGGCCGCACCGGCCGATGCGTACGCCGATGCGCTGCGCTATATCGAGTGTCAATCCCTCGACCTCGACGGAGCGCAGGAGACGTGCGAGGCGTGCCTGCTTGGGGCCACCGCGCCATACCTGGCCCACCACGGCGATGGGGACACGCACCTCCAACCCATCATCGAGGGCCCGCTTCAAGAGCCTGAAGATCCGCTCGTCGCTACGTTCGACAGCGATCAACGCCCCGGCGTCCAACGTGTAGCCGGTCATGCGGCAGAGGCGGAGTCGCCGTAGTTCTTGGCCGCTGCGGTGTGAGCCTTGGCTACTGCCTCATTCACCCAGGTCTGCTCTTCGGCCGTCGGCGGACCGACCTCGACGCTCCACTCTTCGAGAAGTTCGCGAAGTTCCTCGCGCTTGCGGTCGCGGTCGAGAGATTGGGCGATGAGCCCGGACACGGACTCGGCGGATCCCTGCTCGATCTTCGCCTGTACCCATGCGTAGGTCTCGTCGGGGAGACTGATCCCAATCTTCTTCGTCATGTGCCTCATTGTATCCGGCCGGTCATACCGAAGTCATACCGGATGAGTGTGGCGGTGTCCGCTCAGGCAGACATGCTTTGGGCGCAGATAGCGGGCTGAGCGCATGAGTGAGGTGTTCCGAGGGCCGCGACAATGACCTGGCGACAGGCCGGAGACTTCCTCGGCCACCGGGCGCCTTCCAGACTCATCCATGAAGTTCGCATGGCCGAGCAGTCCGACCCGAACCGTTTCCGCTGGCCACACGGCAAGACCTTCGACGACACGACAGCCCTCACCGACGACCAGGTACGCCGAGAGCACGCGGCCCGCCTGGTTAAGGCCTTGCGTGTCGAGCCATGCTCGTCCACCTGTGAACAGAGGTCAGCCGGCCGAGAGGAGGTCGATGATGCGCAAGGTCTGGGTCTCCTCGTCACGGGTTCAAGAAGAGGCTCCAACAGCGGGCCGTCGCGAAGACCGTTCAGCTCGTAGAGGGCGCGCCCGTGGAAGCCATCGAACTTGTAGCTCACACCCGGCTCTCCCACTCCGGCGGGGTGTAGCGGGTGAACATCTCTGTACGGTTCTGGAGAGCGTCCTGGAAGGCCTCCTCATAGCCCGGGCGGGCGTAAGCGATCGCACGCAGGCGCCACTGACGCAACAGCGTCTGCACCTGCTCGAAGCGGGCCAAGTCGTACGCGGCCGCCAAAGCCTCGTCATACTCCGCCCGAAACCGAGCACCGTGCGACGGCGGAAGCGCCTCGAAGATCGCGGCCGGATCCTCACCTGGATCACGGCGCGCAACGGGCTCCACAGGCTGAGCGGTCACACCGACCAACCTATCTTTCCAAGTATGAAAGCACGCCATCATGCTCTCTCAGTCACCCCCGCTAACGGTAGGAGCAGACCAGATCTCCATTGGCCAGCGGCAGAACAAAGCTCAAGCGTCTGACCTGGGAGCCGCAGAGCCAGCAGGCACTTTCCGGCTAACCGTCATAACGGCCACGTAGAAGGCGCAGGCGAAGCCTGCGCTCAAGAAGATAAGACGTCTGAGCGAAGCGAAGTCCTCCAGGGGTCGGGGCTGCGGCCCGACTGGAAGAAGCGCCTGAGCCCCCAGCGCGAAGCGCCCCTACGAAGACGATTGTGGGCCAAGGAAGAACAGCCCGAGCGATAGCGAGGACCGCTCGGGGCGGGCTGCCACGGCCAACCACCCAGACGGGCAACGGGTGGGCGGCACACGACCCACCTACACGAACGAACGAAGGAAGTGGTGGAGCCTAGGAGATTCGAACTCCTGACTTCCTGCTTGCAAAGAATAATCGGCTTAATTGCCCACCTGCACATACAAGCATCGCCGCAGGTCAGATTATCAATCCTTATCAGCCAGCACCAAGCAACGTAGATTCTTCACACGGATCCATCGCGAATCCATCGCGAACGCAAACGAAGATCCCCGATGGGCACGGAGCGTACCCATCGCTTCGCGCGGCGGGCCGAGGCGCCAGCGCGGCGATGAATACGACGGCCGATCGACCGTCACCACCCAATCGGAATACCTCTTTCCGTTCCGACGTCCAGCACGCATCATGTGACGGCACCGTCACGGACGCCGACGGAGAAACGCTCGCACCACGAAAGCAGCGAGGAGGGGGACGCACCATCAACAGCACGACGGCACGACACGCGCCGAACATGTGGCCGACGATCCCACGCGACGAAGCTGCCCAGCTCGCCGTTCTGGAGCAGACCTACCCTCGCTGGCGAATACGGAAGCGGCCGACCGGCATGTGGACCGCCACCCGCGTCGTCGCGCCCACGGCGTCCCAGGCCGCGGCCGGCTTGCAGAGCTACCTTCTGCTGCCCACCCTGGACGATCTGGCGGCGGCCCTGTGCGGGCAGTTCCTCATCGCCCAAACGGTCAGGTAGCGTCCGGGCGGTCCTGTGGCCAGTCCTCGGCCGGCCGGACGAACGTCCCGATGCTCGACACCTGCCGGACATACCCCTGCTCCTCCAACGAGTTGAGCGAGTGTCTGGCGGTGTTCTGGCTGACGCCGAACTCCTGCGTCAGCGACCTGATGCCGGGCACCTTGGCCCGCGGCTGGTAGGTGCCGTCCAGGATGCGCCCTTTGATGATCTCCATGACTTGACGCCACTTGTGCTCATCCGGCACCAATTCGATCATGGAACTGAACGTAGTGCGACCAGTCGGCCCCCCTCGCGCCGGGATTCGCCCAGGCGCGCCAAGGCGTGTCCATGCGCGACTAGGTGCGACCAGGCGCGCCTATTGCGCAGAGATGATAAAGAAGAGGACGTGGCGGCGGGGTGGCCACCCAGCGCGGGTTGCTGTCGGGCCCCGCCGTCACGCCTCACACCTGGATACGTGGCCGGGCCACGATCCGGATGCGCGGAGTGCCCTCCGGGTCGTCGACTACACGCCGGACAAGCGCGCCTAGTGCTCGCGACCAGGGCCCCTATCAGCAGGATCCACCCCCAGGCGGACCCTATCCACCCAGATAGGGAAATCTCTCATACTTTGAGATTGCATGCACTTGACAAATAACCGATCGTCAAGGTGCCAGAAGTGGCAAAGGGAACGACCCACCAATCGTGAAGCTACGTCGCGTTTGATGCCGTCCCGGTAGAGTCCGCTCCCCCGAGGCGGATGGGGCTCAGCCCGACAGGTGGGGTTCTTTACACCGGATGGGATTCCAGGCCAGTTTCAGGACGAGGCCGGCGCCGCTAGCCTCAGCCCCGATGGATCGACGGCCACGCGGGTCATGCCTCCATCACGCACAGGGCGGCCCCGTCGCCTGCAGAAGGCGGCGGGGCCGATCGTGTCTGCTGGGTCACGTGCGCTTCTTGTTGGATGGCCAGACCTGGTGGAGGGGATCCCACCACACGACGTGGAAGCAGTTGCCGTAGAGGAAGCCATACAGGCGCGGTTCCCCCTCCAGCCGGAGCGCCCAGACCTTCGTCATGTCGGACAGGCCAAGCTCGATCAGCCGCTCACGGGATTTCGGCGTGGGGAGCGCCTCGACGTCGTAGTCCTTGCCTGGGTAGCCGCCGTTGTTGAACAGTTCGTTGATGGTCATGGATTCGAACTGCGCGAGACGTTCCATGATCCAGCAGAGGGTCGGCCCGTCCACCTTGTCGAACCCCCAGGGTCCGTCATGGTCGACGTGGCGGAACCGCCACGAGATGCGCTTGTCGGAGCTCTCCGCGTCGGGCAGCACAGAACGAGGCGAGATGAACTGCTTGTCCCGGTGCTGCGGTACGGCGTGCTTGGCGGAGAGCTTCTTGTTAGAGCTCTTCGCCATCGGCGGTCACCAGGGCGCCGAAGAACTCCTCGAAGTCCGAGTCGCACAGCTCCTCGGTGCTGCGGTCTAGCGGCCCTACGTGGGCGCGTTGGCGAGCAGCTGCCCACGGCAGTTCGCCGTGAGTCATCTGGGAAAGGTCGTGCGCCGACCTGGTCCCGAGCCCTGCGAGGACGAGATCGATCGACTCGATTTCGCCGGCGTCGAGTTGGCTGGGGTCGCCTTTGATCTCGCCCTTGTTGAGTTGGAATCGGCCGCGGTGCTTTGCGTACAACTCGGGGCAGACGGGTCCGTTCGCCCACGCCTGGAAGCGTTCGGGGAACAGCGCCCGGCTTTCCCACGCGAGGTGGTAGCCGTAGGCGTAGTAGCAGAGCTTCTGCAGCTTCATGGCCGTCATGGGGCCGAGCTTGTTGAGGATGTACGCGGCTACGTCTTGGACGTGCGCCATGCCGACTCCCCTCACGAGCTCACCGTATCTCTTACCCTGTTCAGCGCTCGGGATTGCATGCCGATTCCCATACCAGTGTGGACGTGGACAGATCACACCAAAAGAGCAAACTAGAAACTGCGTTCTAGTTGTTGTGGGAGGTGCGATCAGGCAACCTTGCCACCACACGACGACCTCTCGCAGCATCTCTGCCGACATGCCCGGCGGTCGAGCCTTACTGGTCGCCGTCTTCGCTTTGCGCGGCCTGGAGCTTCTCGGCGGCACCCTCAAGCACGTAGCTTCCGGTGCCTGACTCCGTCTCCACCAGGCCCGCCTCGCGTAGAGCTCTGTGCACCTTCTGGGCGATGGTGTTGGACATGCCGAACGCCTGAATCAGCTCGTGGACAGTCGGCACCCTGTCACCGGGCGCCAGCTCGCCCGTGCGGATCTGGTCGCAAATGACCGCGTACGCCTGCCGCCATTTCGATCTGCTCGGGTGCATGCGATCAAGGATCGTAGGGCGTATCAGGGTATACATAGGGACACTTAGATGCACGACGATGCACGTAGACATGGTTTAAGACACCTTGACGTGGCAGACTCCTCCTAGCCCCAAATACAGAGGGCCCGCCAGGCGTTCGCGCGCCGGACGGGCCCATCGGACGACGGAGGTCCGACTTATGCATCACCCTACGAGCCCAACCGGGCCGGCGGATACACCTTCCGCCGCACCCGCGATCCTCGGCCACGTCACCTGGCGCGACGACGTCGGCCTGCTCGAACCGGTCGGCCCGCCCTCGCCCTGCACGGACTGTGGCATCCCCGTCGTACGCCTGGCGACCGGCGCTATCCGCTCGACTGAGCGCGACATGGAGATCGACCGAGTGGCCTGCGAGGTCGCCGCCGACGGCTACCACCATCTCCCGGACGTACTGTGATCGTCTCTGACGACTACGTGCTTGGGGAACCGTGGGGATACGGATGGCCGCACGTCGTCTCTTTGCGTCAGAACGGTGACGGTCTGATCCCTGGCCGTGCGGCGAGGGCCCTATGCGGCGGGATCACGCGGACTATGAATTTCTCTGGCGTCTTCCAGTGGTGGCACAGGAGCGAAACGGTCTGCGCTGAGTGCAAGGAAGCTGCCGCAGGCGTCCCACGGCGGCAAAGTCCGCGCCCTTAGACAGCCCGGCCTTCGCTGCCTGGAGGGGGAGGCGAGGGCCGGGCCTCTCACTTCGCTGAGCGCCGTCAAGGCGCTGCGCTGTTCTCGCCCTTCTCGGTGGTGTCCGCGTCCCGCTTGGGCCCCTTGGTGTGTCGCCCCTTCCTCAGGAGCAAAGCGCTGGCTGCTTCGTCCAGCGGGTAGGTCGCCGGGCGCTGGCCGGGGATCTCCTTGCCCCTGAGGAGCCTGCGAATCTGCTGCACTCCCACTGGCTTCTTGGCCAAGTATTCGGCGAGTTGGCCGGCCGTGGCCGTGGGTGCGGCTTGTCCATCTGGCACGTCTGGCGGCTGTTCATGGTCGACTGTCTCGTCGCCCGGTTCGTCAGCAGTGATCTCGTCGGGGGCAAGAAGCCGTTTGCGGACCAATGTCAGCCACTGCTCAATACGCAGATCGATCAGGTCGTGGACCCGGTTCGCGACTCGGGCCTGGACGACTTCGTCGAGCTTCTCTTCGAACTTCTCCTTGAACAGGAGATCGAAGCGCTGATCGAAGCGCTCACGGAAGTCGGCGCCATCCGCCCAGGTGTTGGCCCACACCGTGAATAGATGATCAAACCAGTGCTCGACCCAGGTGTCGAAGCCCTTCTTGAGCTCCCCGTCCTGCCACGCCCCGATGCGGTCCTTGAACCGTGAGTCGAATCGGGCAACGAACTGGGTGTCGAACCCTTCCTGGAAGCGGCTGTCCACCCTGTCGGCCCATTCCGGCATCCGCTGACCTAACTCAGCCTTGAGTAGTTCCCCGAACCGCTCGGCGATCCATTGATCGAACCGGGCGTGGAACCACTCCTCGAATTGCTCTTCTGTCCACCGTGCCCTGAACCCCATGCAGCGCCCTCGCCAAGAGCAGGAGAAATGGATCAGTCAAGTGGACGATACGAAGGAACATGCAGGGCGGATAGAAGGCGATCAGGCACCATTGGGTCTCTCTGGAGAGACAGAAGCCGACCGTTGACTTGACGCCTTGTGCGTTCCACGCGGAAAACGTGTGGGGCTGCCGCGTTTGTGGGTACACGTGTTCGGGGCGGAGTAGGCTCGGAAATGACGAAACCCCGGCGACCAGGCCGGGGTCCGTCGAAGCTCCGAGAGATTCCAGAACCTCACTCCAAGAATCATCGTACAAGACGCTTGCGCGATGTGCTGCCCCCCATGGCGAATGGTCTGTGGTCTCTCGGACACCTGCGAGAGATCGGAGAGTGTCGTTGAGCGAGCCTCAACAGCAAGACCCGCCAGCGTCTGCGTTATTCGCCATCCGCTACTCCTACGACTGGCTGCGCACCTGGCGGTATGTGGTCGTCCAGCCCTCGGTGAAGCACGTCGGCCTCGCCGCCGCGACGTTCAGCAACAAGCGCGGCCTACAGGTGTTCCCCGGCGTTAAGCGGCTCATGGCGATCACCGGGCATTCTAAGCCCAGCGTGATCGACGCGCTGGCCACCATGCGATACCTCGGCTTCCTGTGGCGCAGATCATGCGGGCAGGGATCGGAGAGCGGCCACGCCGACGAATACCAGCTCTGCCTGCCTCGGTCGCAGGAGCATCTGCCGATGGTCGACGCCAAGAGCGGCAAGGAGCCTACGCTCCACTCGCTGCCGCCGATCGCGCAGCAGACCGCGGTCCGTCTCGGCGTCGCCGCGAGGCTCGCCAAGAGGGGTGGTCAAATGAGCCAACCAGGGTGGTCAAATGAGATAACCACCCTGGTTGGCTCAGTTAACCACTGGTGGTTGTCTCAGTTGACCCCACCTACACATCTCACCTACGGATCCACCAACACAGATCATCACCATTCCGATCGACACGATCGGCCCGACGCTGGCGCGTCAGGGCGCAAATACGACTTCAACGACGAGGACGACTGCTACGACTACGTCTGCGATCACGTCGGAGACATCGACCCCATGGAGTCATCGACGGTAGATGGGATGCTCTCAGGTGGAGTCCATCCGAAGGCGATCGTGAACACGATCCTGGCTCGTCGCGAAACCGACGCCGCCTGAGACGCAATGAGCCCCGACGCGAGGTCGCGTCGGGGCTCACTTTTCCTAGCGGAACCTGACCCTTTGGGCTAACTCAGCGAGGCGTCGAGATACTCCTGCACTGGGCCGTAGAACGGGAACGGCACCAGCTCGCCGACGCGGGCCTTGTCGCACCACTCCACCTCCGCCAGTTCGTCTGCATCGGCCACAAGGGCGGTTCCGCTGTGGACCTCGCACACGACGTAGATCATGCGGCGGCCGGTGGCCGGGTGGATCCGCTCGCCTAGGTTCTTGACTGCCTCAACTCCAAGGCCGACCTCTTCGAGGGTCTCGCGCACCGCGGCCTGCTCACCGGACTCGCCAGGCTCGACAACGCCGGCGGGGAATTGCCACGACAGTTCGCCCTCTCGAACGCGTCTGCGAGCGAGCAAGACACGGCCGTCCTGAACGATGATGGCGGCGGCGATGGCCGGTCGGCCCTCAAGCTGATCGCTCACGTGGGTCTTCCTTTTCGAGGGCTTCCAGTATCGGGCGAAAGATCAGGTGGGACGGGATGAACTTCGTGACTTCTCTGCAGCGCGCCCAGACAACGCTCACGTTCTCGTCTGCGTCTCTATTCTCTGCCTCACCCGCAAGGTGATCGCAGAGGTAGTACTCGCACCATACGCCGGTCCCAGGGTGCAGTCGCCTCCCGAGGTATTGGCGAACCGAGCAGTGAACCCCTGTCTCCGCGAGTGTTTCCCGTACGGCCACGACACTGGCTGCGGCGCCAGGCTTCACAACGCCCGCGGGGAATTGCCATGTGATGGTGTCCGAGTCGGCTGCACGCCGGCACACCAACAGAGCTTCATCGCCTCGGATCACTACGGCGATCGCAACAGTAAGAGGGACGACGGGCGGCCCTTCCCCGTGTCCCTCCTCGCTGGCCGCCAACTGATGCATGAAGCGAGCGCGAACTGCATCCGAAGCGTCCTCGTAGGCGGAGTCCAGGGCACGCTGCGCGCTGGCTGAGAGCGAGTGGTCGGCTTTGTCTGCATGCCAGCTCGCCACAGTGCGCCTGCCGACGCGGAGGGCCTCGGCGAACTCTTCGTAGGTCATCCGCAGTGCAGCTTGGAGCGCGCTTGCGCGTCGACCGGTCCACTGGTCTACAACGTCCATGTGCGGTTCCCTCGATGGGCCGTACAGGGCTGGGCGTGCTCCAGGATCGTAACCCGACCGAGGACTGCACCCATAGTGCTTCGACAAACACAATAACTGCACTGATGCCGCATCGGTACTGCACTGCATTGCATGCACGCAGTCACTTGACTAAGAGCATGGACCGGGTCACGTATGGCGAGTACCCCGCAGCGCCACCTCTAGTGGTGCGCGCTCTCCAGGCGTCGCTTGATCTCCTGCACGAGCGCCTGATCGTCCAGGTCTCGCACATCTGCCTCGATGACCACTTCGGTGAGCGACGCCTCCTCTGCCGTTATGGCGCCCGAGGCAACCAGCGCCTCCGCAACGGGTCGGTCGTAAGCGCGAGCGAGCCGAATCGCAATCTCCGGCTTCGGCAACGAGACCGCCGCCTTCCATCGGTAGACGGTCGCCTTGTCGACGCCTGCGGCTGCGGCAACCGCGACCTGTGTGGCGCCTTCGCTGACGCGCTCTACGTACTGCCACCACGACTCGGCCATGCACGACAGCGTATATGCACGCATGCAATGTTTTCCAGCCGCACCGCATCAAATCATTGCGTCCGTGCAGTCTTTGAGTTAGCGTCGTATGCGTCTACGCAGACGCCAGTGAAAGGTGACTGCATCGGTGAAGACCAGCTATGGAGTGATCATGGCAACCCTCGTGTTACGAGCCGACAAGTTCAACGCCTACAGGCGATTGGCGGGCTTGGACACTGATGCCAGCCTCGCTCAGAAAATCGGCGTTGACCCCACGACTGTGTACCGGGTGCTCAACGGCAGGACTGCGATGTCCGCGAAGTTCATTGCAGGGATCGTGCAAATCTTCGGCGCCGACCTCTTCGCGGACCTTTTCGAGATCGTCGCTGACGATCTTGAAGAGATCGCCTGACAATCACATCCGCTCCAGCATGCGGAAGCGGCCCCTATCCGCCAAGACCGAGGCCGCTCCGTGTGCTCCATCGATGCATTCAAGGAGCCACATCATCATGTCACACCCTGCGTTCACCACCACCCTGTCTGCGGACGAACTGGACGTCATCCAGGCAACCGCGGACGTGTGGCGATCGAGGGGATACGGCAGGACCGCAGACAATCTCCTCGCCATCGCTGGTCTTGCCGCCCCTGCCGAGCAGCCTCAGCAAGTCTTCGTTCCGACGCCGCGTCTGGCGCCGGTGACCGACCTCTCCACCTACCGGCACCACCGGCACGGAGGTGCCGCATGAGCACCAAGACTCGCCACAACCATCCGAACCTGCCGTACGGCGCGATGGTCGGCCCCGGCCAGTGCCCCCGCTGCGACGAGCGGCGGACCGAACGCGCCGCCGAAGGTCTCGTCGACCACAACCACGACCGGCTCCCGTTCGGCCGCCGCAAGCCGCCCGGCGAGTGCCCGCGTTGCGACGAGCTCCACAACGGCGCCGACGCGCGGCCCGGACACCAGAACGCGGCCCACCGCGGCCAGGCCGAGGACGCTCGCCGCGCAGCGGAGATCGACCGGCACTTCGCCTCCGATGGCCACCGCAACGGCGGCTGCGGCCCTGTCTGCACCTTCGGCGACTGGTGAGGAGCGACATGGACCCCGCTATCACGCACCAGTGGCCCTTCACCCTCTGGGAGACCGGCCCGGTCAACCCCGCCCACCCGGCGACGCTCATCTACCGCGCCACCACCCCGCACCTGATCGAGATGGCCGTGGAGCACACCGAGTACGACACGGTCACCCGCTACCAGGTCGACCGATCGCTGCTCACGAGAGGCATGGAGCGCAGGGTCGGCGACAACGACGTGACAGTCAGGCCGCACCCCACCGTGAACGGCTGGGTCACCGTCCAACTGCTCGCCTACAGCGGCGCCACCGAGTTCCACGCCGACGCCGTCGTGATCCAGATGTTCCTCGACCACATCGCATTCATCGGCCAAGCCGAGACGTTCGACGTGGACGCGCTCACAGCCCGGCTGCTGGAGGTGACCGCATGAGCCCCGCACAGATGAAGGCCACGCTCGCGAAGGTCGACGCCGACGTACGAGCGAGCATCCAGCACACCGAGAACCTCCGCCGCTCCTCGTCGATCCTCGACCAGCGCTGGGCGTTCGACGAGAGCCGCTGTACCGACTCCCGCTGCTCCAGCGGCTGCTCCTGTGGGAGGACACGGTGACCGCCACCCTGCTCTCCCGCACCCCGGCAGAAGACCTCGCCGCATGGGAGGCGCTCTCCTTCTACGACCGGCACCACCGTATCGACGCGTTCTGGCGGTCACTCGACCCGGCCACTGCGCGGGCACGATTCGCCGCAGCGGTGGATCTGCTGGCCGTCGTCAACGCCGAGCTGGCCGCCCACCAGGTGGCGCTGGACCACTTCCGTGAGCAGTTCGAGGGCTCCCGATGAGACCCGCCCGGCTACCGCACCGCCCCCGCGAAACACCCCGCGGTGGCCGGGCTTCCCACCCGTCCCGGGCTGGGGGCAAGTCCCCAGCCATTCCAGCCCGGGACGGGGCCCAACCACACACCTCACACCCACAGGAGGACGACTTGAGCACCACAGACACGGACCCCATGGCCCGCCACAAGGACTTCTATCCCATCTTCAGCCTCGAAAAGCTGCAGCTGACCATCGCCAAACTCGACGGTTACGAGATGCGCGCCGACACGCCGGTCTTCCTCGCCAGGGACGACGGCAACGAGCCGACCTCGTACACGCCGGCCACCGAACTGCAGGCCACCTGGTGGGACTACTACACCCGATGCGCCGAGAACGACGAGGGAGCGGCGCTCGCGCTGTTCTTTCTCGACCCTGCCGAACACCCCGAAGGCGTGGCTGGCGAGGGCAGCTTCTATCCGATCGGCCGACTCGCCGACCTGCGAGACACGCTCGCCAAACTCGGCGGCCTGCCTGGTGAGACGTTCTCCTACCGCACCGACGACAACAGCAACCACGAGGACTCCTACGAGTCCGCCCACGAGGTGCAGGTCGCGTGGTGGGACGGCCAAGTCCAGTGCGAGCCCGACGCCCAGGGCGCCCGGCAGGCGCTGTTCATCTGGTAGCCCCACGCCCCGCTGATGTTCCGTGAGCCGCCCGACACCTTCCCCTGCCGGGCGGCTGACGAAGTACCAGCCCCCCGAACCTCACTATGAACAGGACCGACTGATGGACCTCGATCTCACGCCCTACCTGCCGCCTGCCTGGGTGGTGTGGCTCGTCGGTGGCGTGTGCGCGTTGAGCGTCACCCTCACCGTGGTGTTCGCCGGGTACGCGATCTGGAAGGGGCGGCCGAGGAGCGCTACGCCGGCGACGCTGGAGGACTGGCTGACCCGGGGCGTGGCCACGATCGCGACCGGCGTGTCCGCAGAAGGCATGTGGCGCTTCACCCGCGATGTGCTCAAGCTTGACGGGCTCCTTCAGGCCGCGCTGTTCGCCTTCATCGAGCTGTCCATGGTGACGGAAGCGGTACGTGCCCGGCGCAACATGCGCGAGCACGGATCCGCCGGCCTCGACGGCATCGCGGTGTGGGCGCTGGCCTGTCTGACCGCCGTGCTGTCCAGCATGGATGCGAAGCAGCCTGCCGAGGCAGTGTTCCGGCTCGCAGCGCCTCTGGTCGCAGCATGGATGTGGGAGCGCGGCATGCGCCTGGAGCGCCGCCGCCAGCGGGGCAAGAAGGGCGTGCATTGGCGGATCACCCCGGAGCGCGTGCTCGTCTGGCTGGGACTTGCCGAAGCCCGTGACCGCACGGCGTCCGAGGTAGACGCGCACCGCCGGCTCAAGCGGGCCGCTAAAGCCGCGAAGAGGGTCCATCAGCTCCGAACCGAAAAGGCTAAGGAACGCAAGGTGACGCGAGCGCTGGCCAAGCGCGACCGGCTCCTCGACCTGGCCACGGAGCACACCGACCTGGCCACCAACCCGCGCACGCAGGGGATCCTGCTGGACCTTCTCCGGACCATGGGCGGCGCCGAGGACCTGTCCGTCATCCTCGCTAGTGCGCGAGCACCGTGGCGCGACCTCGACCACCCGGCCATCACCGGCTCCGTCCGGCACAGCGAGGCGGTTGAGCTGGCCGCGGCGCTCGACCGAAACACGGCGACCCGGCTTCGCGCGGAGGAGCTCGAACCGGTCGCGGAGTACGACCGGTCCGCGACCGAAGCCGCGACCGGTCGCGGCGGCGAGCACAGGCCGCTTGAGGTCGCCGGCGACCTCGTCCCCATCGTTCGCGACAGCCGTTCCTGGCTAACCGCTCTGGTGCCGTGGTCGCGACCAGGCGCGCTTGAGTCCCACGACCACGACGGCGACCAGCTCCCGGTCGTGGAAACGGTCGCCGAACCGGTCGCCAACGGCGCCCCCGACGATGACGTGGACGCGACCGACACGCGACCGGTCGCGGACCGCGAAAAGCCCAATGATCAGGACCGACGCCGCGCCATCCGCTTCTACATCGGCCGCGCCAAGAAGCTCAACCCGCCTTCCAAGCGGGTCCTCGCGAAGTGGACCGGGTTCTCCGAAACGTGGGCGCTCGGCTGCATCCAAGAAGGCCAGCAGCAGATGACCGAACAGGGCTGGACGTTCGACGACCGCGGCACCCCGACGCCGCCTCTTGAGGTCGCGGAACCGGTCGCGACCACCCCCCTTCCCGCGACCGTTAACGGAGACCAGTCATGACCCGCTACCAGGACCCCATCTGTGGCGAGATCCACCTTCTGGAAGACCTCCCCAAGTGCCCCACGCACGGCGTCAACTTCTCGCGCCGTTGCCCGGGCTGCCAGGCCGTAGCCGGCAAGACGCCGTGCGGGAGTGAGCAGTCATGACCAAGGACTGTGCTCTCGCCTCGCAGGTCCTTTCCGCGGTCGGCGACTGGGCATGCGGAGACGGCACGCCCACTCATGACGCCCAGCCCTACCGGGACGTGACCCGCGCCGTTTTCGAGGGCCTGGCCTGGCTGGAGGATCACCAGCCGAGCGGAGCAATGATCGCCCGCGTCGGCATCCACACCGTGAACCTGTACGGGCCCGACGTGCGTGTGCAGGTGTTCTTCGACCTCGAACCAGAAGACGGCCTGTTCGCTGCCAGGATCGCGTTCCTGCGCGGCGACGGTAGCCAGCCCGTCCCCCGCATCACTGACCACGTGGCCGCCCGCCTGACCGCGAGCCTGCACCGGATCACCCTGCCGACGGAGGTGACGAGACTCCCGTACATGCCCGGCGCACGCACAGACCTGGTTGCCTACGGCACCCGCCACCACCTCGGCGGCAGCCTGGCCGCCGCCTACCAGCGGTGCGTGGACGCCGACACCACCGACCGGCCCTTCATCGCCCGCGCCTACCGCGGGCGCCCTAGCGACCGAGACGCCGCCCTCGCGGCAATCGGCCGGCTCCACGTTCCTCACGGCTGGACCGCCCAGCCGAGCCTCGCCTGGATCGGAGGCACCTCATGAACGCCCTCGTCATGGGCTTCCTGCACCTGTTCACCGAAAGGAACCCCTGATGAGCAGATCGTCGTCCGGACGAGACAGCAGCGAGGAGTCGGACGCGTGGGCTGGGGACAGCTTGAACCGCATCGAGATGGTGCAGTCGTTCACCGGCCAACTGCGGCAGCACCTGTCGGCGTACGCCGCCTTCGTGGGCGCTATGCGGCGGGACGCCGAGGCGATGTGGAAGGCGAACCCGCCCGAGGAGTACGGCACCTTCGAGGCGTGGTGGCGCCACCAGCAGGTGGCGGGCCCGTTCGCTGAGATTCAGGAGCATATCGAGGCAGCGGCCAAGCTGACGTTCAAGCTGGAGGCGCGCTACCGAAGGAATCGGCACGAGATCCCGGACCGCCGGCAGGCCGCCGCCGAGGCCAAGGAGCAAGCGGCGCTCACCCGTGGAGACAACCCCGCAATCGGCCCGCCCCCGCGGCAGCAGGGGCGGGCGGCGCCGCGTACACAGCCTGAGCAGGAAGCGAGCTTCATGGACATGGTCCAGCGCGGGAACAAGAGGAGGTCGGCATGAACCGGCCGATGGCCAGCGCAGAGCGGCGTGCGCAGTCCAGCGTGAGCAACAGGAGCCAGCACTGGGAAGTGCGGCGGGAGCAGAACGCCGCGCTTGGCCCGAAGGGCGTTGCTCTCGCCTGGTCTGACCAGGCGCGAGCGATCGCCACGGCTCAGGCCCGCCAAGGCGACCACAGCGGGTGGAGCAACCTTGTGGTGACGCTGCAGACGTTCTGCTCCCGGTTCGCCGTAACCGGTACCCGGCGTGCAGAGAACCAGAGCTACCACTGGGATTTGAGGTTGGCCGCGTTGGAGGGCGCGAGCCTGCGGACCATCGCCTTGGCGTGGTGGGACCGGGCCCGCGCAGTGGCCGGCGACCAGGACGACGACGTGGGTTGGAACGACCTTGCGCTGACGCTCAGCAACTACTGCCAGCACTACAGCGCGTGATGTTCATGTTCATCTTCATCCCGCCGGAATGCGCCTCGCGCGCGCATTATGCGGACGCGCGGACGCGGACGCGCGCGGACGCGTGCGCGCGAGGCTACCGGTCACTTTCCGTCGATGCAAAGAGAGGAGCGGATCATGGCTGACGATGACGCCAACGGCAGGATTTTTCACCTTCGGCCACGCTCGGAGAGCCCTTCCGTGCCGCTCCCGCCGCTGCCTCCCGAGCTCCGCCTCTCTGCATTCCGGGATGTCGGTCCGGGCGAAGAGCAGGACGGCGAACAGTCGGCCCCAGCCGGCCTGTGGCCGACCCTGCCGAGCGTCTCCGACATGCGGCCGCCGGTCGCGTTCTCCATGCCTGCCCTCCCGACCGTCGAGTCCACCGCCGTCGGCGAGGAGGAGGGCGGCTTCGCCCCACCTGCGCCGGAGGATCCCGACAACCCGACCGTGCGGGACACGCTCGCGGTCGCCGTGGCGGTGATGACCGCCCTCGGTGTCGCCGCGGTGAACGGCATGTGGCACCGGGCCCGGCATCGTTCGGCGCTCGCCGACCAGGCCCGCGCTACGGCGGACAAGGCGACCGCCAAGGCGGCTGGTCGCGGCGCATCGAAGGGGGCCACGGGGTCGGAGGGGTCGCTGCTGCGCTCGCTGGGCTCCTCCGGCAAGACCCGGCGTTCGGGCGGCAAGCACCGGCCGCCCAGGGATGCACACAGCAGCTCGCCTCACGGGCCGGGCCGCAACAAGACGAGGCCGTCCGACAGGAAGGCACCGAAGGCCGACCGGGACGGCAAGAAGACTTGGACGGACCCGAGCAAGCAGAAGCGGCGCAAGCGCGGCCCCGGCAAGGAGGGCCTCGGTTCGGACGGCGCCTGCGTCCAGACGCCGAAACCGAAGAAGGCCGGCACCAAGGCGCCCAAGCCCGACGCCAGCAAGAAGACGCCGAAGCTCCAAAAGGCTCCCAAGACGCCCAAGAAGGGCCCGGACAAGCTGCGGTGGAAGGCCCCTAAACGCAGGGACGGCGCCGCAGGACCGAAGGGCTGGACGTCAGGTCGGCCGAAGGGTGCGGGAAAGGGCATGCCGAAACGCAAGGGCCCCGGCAAGACCCGGGCTGGCAAGCTGACGTGGAAGGCGTCGAAGCGTCGACCCGGCGGCGGGAAGGCTACCGCCAGCCGGAAGCGATGGGCTGCCCGCGGCAAGCTCAAGCCGGTCGTCAAGCGCCGCAGGAAGTCGTGGAGCAGGCGGGCGCGGAGAGGCAGCGCCGCGTGGTTGAAGCGTTGGAGAGCCAGCCGCAGGACCGGCGCCAAGAGCCCGAGCAGGGCGCGGGTCAGGATGACCTGGAAGCCGTCCGCAAGCGACTACGTACGGGGGAGGCGCTGGAGCACCAAGCGCACGGAAACCAGCACGTCGGGTTCCCGAAGCTCCCGCACGACGCCTCCGCCTCCTCCACCTCCCGGGTTCGGGAGGATGCGGCCCCCGCCCGGGGCGGACCGGAGAGGCTGGGCCACCGTCGACAGCGTCCGTGTGCATCGCCGACCTCGGCCGCCGCAGGCGAAGTCGGCAGTTCTCGCAGCAGGAACGCTCGCACTCTCGCCTGCGGCTGCGACGAAGGCCGGGCCTGAACCCGAGCCGTCGAGCGCGCGGGAGACCGGGCAGCAGCCCGCGCCGAAGACCGACAACGACGTCAAGCAAGGAGTCCCGGTGGCCGTCCCCCCTCCCCGCCTCGCCGGCGCCGCGATCCCCGTGCACGGTGCGCAGTTCCGCGACGCCGAGTTGACCATCCGCGATGTGACCGAGGCGGGCGAGGAGACGGCGGAGGAGATCCTCGCCGGAGCCGACACGGCCCAGCGCTCCGCCGCCATGTGCGAGGTGCTCGCGGCCCGGCTGGAGGCTCTGCACGCTGAACTGTGCGAGCTGGAGGTGCCCGGCATCCTGATCCCGAACGTCGCGGTCCTCCTCGACAAGGCGCAAGACGTCCGGGGCAAGGCGCTCGCGATCGCCGAAGGGCTGCCGCTCGCGTCGGAGGTCATGAGGATCGCTGCGGCCAACGCTGCCGTCCGCCACCAGCCCACGGCCGATATGACCCGCGACATGGGCCACATCAAGCCGGCCGAGCGGCCCTACCACGAGGAGTAGCAACCCATGACCGAGCTGGTTCACAGCAGCGGCGGCGATCTCGTCCCGGCCAACGGCGGCGACGGTGGCGGCGTCATCTACACGATCGTCCGCTACGCCGTGCTCCGCATGCAGTTCGCCGTCGCCTCCTGGCAGCTCAGCCGGGTGGCCGACCACATCGACGGCACCTTCGACTACATCGAGGAGTGCGCCGACTCGGTCCTCCGCATCGCCGACCAGATGGCCAAGCTGACGGTGGACCCCGACACCACCGGCGAGCACCGCCAGGCCGCCGCCGTCATGAAGGCCATCCTCGCCGACGCCCAGGAGTTGGTGGACGGGAAGCGGGACCTGGCGGTCCTGTTCGAGACGACCTGGAACGCGCACGAGACCGACTACGGCCCCGTCGCCGACACCATCGCGGCCATGCCCGTCCCGATGGCCGAAGCCGAGTTCTACAGCAACCGCTAACCACACCGAGAGGAGGCAGTCGTGACCCGGCCCGCGAAACCCGCACCCCTGGCGCCCATCGACGTGCAGGTGCCGGAGTGGCCCGTCTTCGAGCGTGCCCGCGGCTGCTTCGCAGTCGTCAGCGATGTAGCCGGGCGGGCGGCCACCCTCGCCGGCGCCTGCGCGGCGGCGGGCGGCTTGTTCACCAGCAACCTGACCGGCTACTCGCTGATCGCTGACGCGGTGTGCACCCTGGGCGGCCTGTGGACGCTGCGGCTGTGGCGGCAGGACGGCCAGCAGAAGACGGTCGCGACGGTGCTGTACCTGATGCCCGGGGTCAGCCTGGCCGGCCTGCTTCTCGGCGAGTACGTCATCCCCGGCATCAGCCCTGTCGAGGCTGGGGGGCTGCTCCTGTGGATCGTGGGCACGTGGGTGGCGCGGCCTGCCGAAACCGCCCGCCGCATGCTCTGGCCGGCACTGACCCAAGCCGCCGCGGTGTCGTCCGCCGAGTTGGCCACGGTCGAAGACGAGGCGGGAATCGTCTCCCAGGACCCGGTAGCCCAGTGGTGGGCGGCCAAGGCCGCCATCGAGGACGGCGTCGCCTCCGGCACCGCTCTCGATGACATCCAGAGGACCGGCGAGAGGTCCATGCGCGCCATCATCCGGTCCACCATCCCGGGCAAGCCGGTTCCGAGCATCTCCGTCCGGGATCTGTCGGCCCTCACCGACATTCCCGAGGACGAGATCGCGATCGACCCGGTTCCTGGCCGGGGCGCGGGCGTCCGTCTCCTGACCATGGGCAAGCCCGACCCGGGCAAGGACGACCTGAAGAAGGTGTGGGAGAAGACCATCGCCCCGAAGGCGATGCCCGGAACCCGCCTCGTGGGTGTCCGCGTCGGCAAACCCGCCGTCGCCAAACAAGCCACCGAAAAGAGCGACTCGTGACCGCGCTCGCCGCCCTCGACGACGTCATCGAACTGGAGGTGGAAACCGACCCAGGCGACGTCCTCCACTACAACCTGAAGAACTTGTGCTCCGCGCTGGACATCACCGACCCCACTCGCGTCGCCGTGGACACCGACGGGCTGCGCCGGGCCCTCATCACGATCTACCCGAGCAACCCGCTCGCGGTTGTCCGAGCAGCGACCCGCCAAGACCTGACGATGGACCGGTGGGGCCGGATCACGATCGGCTACCACCACAACGGCAAGCCCTGCAAGAAGCGCCTGTTCGACCCCATCACCGGCTCGGCACAGCGGTTTCTGCTCTTCGGCACGACCGGGGCCGGGAAAAGCAGGGCGGTACAACAGGACCTGATCGCCGAAAAGATCAACGGCATTTGCTCGTTCCTGTGCGACCTCAAGGAAGGCCAGAGCGTCCCCGAGGCCAAGACGCAGGTTGCCCTGTACGGCGACAGCCAGGAGATGGCGATCCTGCTCTTGATCGCCGCCGTCAATGTGGCCCACGCCCGCATGAAGCGCTACAGCCGGATGGGCCGCAACTCATTCGTGCTCGGCGAGGACCCGCTGTTGCACGTGACCCTCGACGAGGTCAACCGGCTGCTTGAGAAGGGTGCGCCATACAGGGCCATCGCCACCCGCCTCATCAAGGAGCTGGGGCGGACCGGCCGATCCGTGGGCGTCGGCATCCGGCTCGCCGCCCAAGCGTCCCACCTGGAGGAGTTGGGCGGGAGCGACACGCTGAGGGCGATGATGAAAGAGGGCGAAGTGGTCCTGCTCAGGTGGTCGTCGTCCATCATGAAGCAGCTCGTGGCGGACGGTCTGCTGCCGACCGGTGAGCAGCTCCTGCCCATCCCCAAAAACCTCGCCAAGAAGGTCCTCCGCTCACAGTTCGACGCCGCGTGGGAGGACGACCTCGACGAAGGCGCGCCCGGCACGCAGGGCATGGCCTACCACCTGAGCAGCGACAACCCCACCTCGCAGATGCGCCACCTGCGCGTCGGCAGCATCGCCCCCACCCGCGGCCTGGACCCCGAGATCCTGGCGCTCTACGGCGACGAGCCACCCACCGAACTGGGCGAAGCCGACGGGGAGGCCGCCGGCGACGTGTGGGCCTACCGGCACGACCCCGACATGCTCCGCGCCCTGTGCGAGGCCTTCCGCGAGGAGTTCCTCCTGAGCCAGCAGGGCGGCAAGAGCGGCGGCGGGGTCGACCTCGACGAGCTGGACGACGACGGCCCCGCCCCTGCCCGGCCGACCACCATCAGCGACCGCATCGTGGCCGCCATGCGCGAAGCCGAAGGGCCCGTAGGTGCTGAGGAGATCTTGGATCTGGTCAACGCCGACGGCGGCAAGGAAGTCAAGCTTGGGCCGGTCCGCAACCAGCTCAAGCCCCTCGCCGACAAGGGGCGCATCGCCCGCGTCGGGCACGGCCTGTACGCCCCGGCCCACTAGCAACCCATGGACCATCCCCCAAGGAGACCAAAATGAAGATCGGCGCCCTACTCATCGGCATGTTCGCCTTAGCCATCAGCGCGGCCAGCCCGGCGCTGCTGATCGTCGGCGGCGCCCTGGTGGCCGCTCTCGCATGTGCCACCATTGTGGGCCTTGCGCTGCTGGACGGGAGGCCGCCCGCGCTGCACGTGTGCGTGCTCGCGTTCGGCTACGACCGGACGCCCGCTCCCGAGGCAGGGCGGTAGCCATGAGCGAGGTCTTCGAGCTGCACATCGTCGACGCCGGCGGCCGGGTGTGCACTGTGTCGATCTGGGACGACCACGCCGCCAGCAACGGCCTGCCCGTCGACTGTGCCCGGCTGCAGCGCGAGGTCGACAACCTCACCGTCATGGCTGGCGACGTCGGCGTCCTCTACACCTATCCGACGCCGCAGCTCCGTGACCAGACCATGGCCTGGCTCGCCAACATCAAACCCACCGCCCACGAAGGGAGCACCATGACCGAGACCGCGGCGCCGGAGGCGACACTGCGCATGATGGCGTTGGCCGGCGATCTGGGGCTGACGGAGGCCGACCTGATCCATCTGCCACACCAGCTCGCGGCGGAGATCGCCGAGGGCTGCATCTGGGATGGCGAGCAGCACAGCGTCGTGAACGACCCGGACTGGCACGCCATCTTCCGCGCCGAGGCCGACATCGCCGTGGCGGCCGGGTTGGAGGGCGTCATCGCCTACCTGCTCTGCCAGTTCTGGGAGGAGGGCGTGGAGAGGGTACTCCGCAACCCGCCGAACGCTGACCGGTCTCCCGAGGATGTTGCTCAACGGGTCCGGCTCCGGCTGCGAGCCGACGCCACCTTCCTGTAGCGGATGCCACTGCTGATCTCTGACGCCCGCACCCCGCCTGGGGGTGTCCACATATGCGCCCCGGCCGAATCCCTGCGGCCGGGGCGCTTTTATGTCCGCGTTACGAGCTGCATGTCCGTTTCGGCTAGCCTGTTCGCGTGGCAACATGGCGCGGACCCGACGGCATCGAGGTCGAGGTCGTCGTGCTGGACAAGCGCCCGTGCTTGCGCGTCACGCAGGTTGTGAACGACCGCCGCTTCTACGAGGCGGACTGCTTCAACCTCCACCAGCTCGCCGAGTACGTCGACTTGGCCGACCTCTGCGAAGTGATCGCTTTTCCTGACGGGTCAGCCTCTCGCCGCCTCAGACGGTGACGGCCGTCCGCGGGCTGATCGCCTTGGAAAGTTGCCGTACGCCGGCCACCCGGGGGTGCTGTTTCACCAGCTCGGCGGCGATCGTCCGGATTGATGGCCTGTCGGTCACCTCGGCCGGCGCATGCCCGTACGCCGCCAGCAACTCCGCAGCGGTCTCCTCGGGCTTACCCCACTGCCACCAGGCGCGGGCGAGGTCGGTGTGCAGTCGCCCGCGCCGCTCAGGCGTCCGGTACATGTCGTCCCGCAGGCCCCGAGCGGCGTACAGGGCCGTCCCGGCATCACCCAAGGCGTAGTGGATGTCGACACGATAGAGCCGCGCGAACGGCGCGGCGGTCGGCTGCATCGCCGGTATCCGGGCGGCGGCACGCTCAGCCTCTCCGATCCCCTCCAGGGCCCTTGCGCGGTCCCCCGCCCAGGCGTAGGTGTACGCCCTCGCGGACAGCAACCGCAGGTACAGGGCGGCCTGGGCGGTCGTGCTCAGCCCGGTCGCCTCCAGATTGTCGATCCCCCGAGACATCACCGCCGCAGCGGTGGCGGGGCGCCCTTCGCTGCGCAGCATCATGCCCAGCGTCCGATCCGAGGCGGCCGCGGCCACCGGGTCGCCGGACCGGGCGGCGTACAGCACCGCCCGATCGGCGGTGATCCGGGCGGACGGCTTGGAGCCGACCTTGGAGAGGGTGTCGGTGGCCAGACGATAGGTCGCCGAGACGAGCGCCCATCCCGCAGGGGTGTCGGCTTGCTCGGCCGCCGCGGTTGCCGATGCGAGCAAGCCAGGCAAAGCGGCCACCAGGTCGGCGAGTTCGCTGCGGTCGAACTGGCGCCGCGCTGCCCGTAGCCGCGCGGCGGCCTGCGCCAGCTCGGCGGAGTCTGATCGTGGGGGCACCGCCAGGGCGTCATCGACGCGTTGGAGTGCCGCCAGTGGGATGCTCAGCCCGGCTGCGAGTACGGTGCGACGCCGCATTGAATTGATCCCCTCGCCGTCATAACTTCCACCATTTACTGTAACCGCGCCGTCGCGGCGCGTAACAGACCTCGGATGCCGTGGCGTTTCTGCGGGCGCCGAGGCTGTCGCGGCGCCGGGGCGCAACTGATTCGGCGACATGCCGTACAGGCGGCACAGCATGTGCTCGTAGTCGCGTGACATGGCCACAGTGCCGTGTTCCCACCGGCAAAGCATCGCCGTGGTGACCGGCGGTGTAGGCCGCCCCTCGGCCTCGTACAGGGCCAGGAACGCGGCTAACGCCTGTGGCCGGGACCAGCCGCGCGCCCACCGCCACGCCTCCAGCGGCAGGATGTCCGGCAGCAGCTGAAGAATGGCCGCGGCTACTTGCCCCGCCCCCATGCCCTGATCCACGCATGCCCGGCGGATGGCCTGGGCCTGGCGAGCCAGGTCAGCCCGTTGTGCTCGACTCATAGCGACCACGAGCTCAGCGTACGTCCGGCTCCGCCTGGGGCACATTGACGCCGCGGCAATGCGTCGGATGCCCGGCATTGATGTTCCGCGAGCAGGACGCGACCGTGTGAGCGCGCCGAATCATCACCGAAACGCCCGCGGACATGGCAGTGTGCGATCCGCCAACTCCGCGGCCAGTCCCGAGAGGTGCCGCGGATGACCCGAGGGGAGCGCCATGAAGAACCTCGTCGCCCGGCTGTGGCGGCTGATCCGCGGCCCACTTCAGTGGCGTGTGCTGTGGCTGTGGCACGCCAAATTCATGGTCGGCGTGACTGGTGTCGTCCGCGACGAGGAGGGGCACGTGCTCCTCCTGCGGCACCGCATGTGGCCCCCAGACCGGCAGTGGGGATGCCCGACCGGCTACGCCAACAAGGGCGAAACATTCGAGGACACCATCGTCCGTGAGGTGCACGAGGAGACCGGCCTGCACGTCAAGGCAGGGCGCCTCATCCATCTCAAGAGCGGATACAAGCTGCGGGTGGAAGTGGCCTACGAGGCCGTGTTCATCGGCGGCACACTCAAGATCGATCCTGCTGAAATCCTGGAGGCGAAGTGGTTTTCGCCGCACCAACTCCCCGATGGGCTGCAGGAGTCACACAGGCTCCTGATCCAGCAGACCGCCAAACCGTAAGACCCGCCCGCCCGGCAGCATGCCTGGCCCCCAACGAGCACCTCGCCGGAGACACCGCCGATCAGGCCGCGCTCCTGGACCAGCTCGCCGCCTACCGGGCGACCGCCGCACTGCACCAGTCCCACCCCGGCATGCACTGGTCGCTCCTGCCGTGGCTGCTCGACCGCCTCGGTGGCGACGCCTGGGATGTCTTTCACGCTGGGTTCGGCGCGATGGCCACCCGGTACGAGGCTCTGGGCCTGGACCAGTTGCTGCCGATCGACCGGGTGTGGGTGGGCGTCCGCTCAACCCGCGACGGCGCCTTCGGCGGATTCCACCACCCTGACCAGGGGTACCGCCACCTGCAGATGGGGGCGGTAGTCACCCGCTACGGCGACCTGTACTCCCCGGCGATCCCCTCCGCGGGGCTGGTCGCGCTGGACCTGCTGCGCGCCTACGCCCACGACTGCCTCCACTACGGCTCCCACCGCGAGTACGGGCTGCAAGGCGGTGAGGTGGTCCGCACCCAGTACGGCTTCAACCGGCGCACCACAGCCGGCCGCTCCTACTCGGCACCCGACCCTAAAGGGGCGGCCACGACCCGTAACCTCGGCGTCATCATGGAGGGCGCCACCGACCGGGAGGCCGCCGCCATCGCCCGCCACGCCGCCCACCACCTCGGGATCCCCATCCCCGACGGGACAGACCAGTTCGCGTTCCTCGACGCCACCGGCCAGCTCACCTGCGAGACTCTCAGCCGCCTTCCCCGACACGGGCCGGGCGCCGGCACCCCTCCCACCGCAGACAGGTTCCTGGCCGCTATGGGCTCCTACGCCCGGTCGGTGAATGGGCGCTACCGCGCCTTCCTCGGCGAGATCGGCGAGCGGGAATCCGACGAACTCCACGTCCAGATCACAACGGCGATGATCAGCGGATCCGTCGCGTCCCTGTCGGCGTGGCTCGACATCAAGCGCGGCCCCGGCGCATTCGCTGCTCTGTTCAGGGCCGCCTCCTACGACGGGCCCGAACCCGACGGCGCGGCCTAGGTCACCGCAGCCTCCGATCCGAACAGCACGAAGACGCCCCGTCCACGCTTCTGGTGGGCGGGGCGACTCGGCATTGCAGGCTTCCCCAGTTACTCGCCGCCGACGGCGTCTTCCAGCGCCTTGCGGGCTGCTTTGGGGTCGTCGACCTCGCGCCAGTACTTGTGCTCCTGGATCGCTACGGCCAGTTCGCGGCACTTGCCCTGGAGGGTCAACCACGCCTGCCCTGCTGCTGCGGGCAGCCGCTTCTGGGCTGCTAGGAAGTCACGGCGCAACTTGATCAGGTCGTCGGGCGGCGTGTAATCGGCCATGGCGGTTCTCCCCAGGTGAGCGTATGCGAAGCGATCCTAGACCGAACGCGTGTGCGATCAGAGAGGCGGGGCCGGGTGTTGGCCAGAAGCGGACGCAGCCTCGCGACAACCAACTCGCCGTGCCTAACGTCTCACCCGGTGTCACGTTCCACTCCCCCACGCAGAGGACTCGAAGATGCGTCCCGTCCCCGCCCTCGCCGCTGTCGGCACAGCCGCAGCCGTGCTGCTCACCCTCACGCCGGCCGCCCAGGCCGCGACCCCGGCCGTGCAGATCGTGAAGGTCTACTACGACAGCCCCGGCAGCGATCTACGCTCCAATGCCTCGCTGAACGGCGAGTACGTGGTCATCAAGAACACCACCACGAAGGCGATCAACCTGGGCGGGTGGGCGATCTCGGACAAGACCGGCTACCGGTACGCGTTCCAGTCCGGCGTCGCATTGAAGCCCGGCAAGACGTACACGCTGCGCACCGGGACGGGCAACGACGGCACCAGCGGCGTGTACTGGAACCGCAAGGCGTACGTGTGGAACAACGACAAGGACACCGCCTACGTGCGCCGGTCGGACGGCAAGCTGATCGACTCCTGCCCCTACAACAGCACCCGCGCCGACTTCACGAACTGCTGACCCCGGACAGCACGAAACGGCCCGCCGCTCCAGATGGGAGCGGCGGGCTCTTCTGTGCCCAAGCGGGCCATGCAGATCTTGAACTTATAGATTTAGACCCTCAAGTGTGGGAGCATTTCTATAAGCGCAAGATCCATTGGAGGTGCAATGGGCATCGAGGCCGCCCGCAACGACGACGAGGACCCCGCGTCAAGGCTATGGGCACTGGGGCGTCTGAAGATCGAGTACTTCCACGACATGATCAAGGCGGGAGAAGCCGACAGGCGGACCTCGACCCCGAACGATCCAACCACCGGCCCTGGCACGCGCGACTACCTTGCACGTGTTAGCGCCAGCCGCGAGGTCCTCATCAGGGAACTCGGCTGGAAGCGCCTCAACCACCTCAACATGTCGCTCACGGTCAATCCCGACAAGACCCTGGCCATCACCATTGCCCGTGGGGACGCTCGCACTGGCCAACCCGGGCGCCCGCACCCGAAGACGCTCCGTCCCCTCGGCGATGCCAAGCAGAGCCTCGTGGAACGAAACCTCGTGCTCCCGGAAGCGCTCTTCGACCTACCCGACAAGCCTGACGAGGCCACGGTGAACGCCGGCGATCTCGACGGCCTCAAGTCGTGGTTCCTACTTACGCGGCGCGTCGAGATCCAAGGAAAGGTCATCGTCTACTGCGAGTTTTCACGCCCTACTGGCCTTGACAGACAAGGGCGCGTCGAGGAGTGGGGCGACCGGATCTGCATGCCCGAGGTCGAGTTCGAGGCCGTAGTGGACTACATCCCAGGCAAGGATGACGGGCCGACGTTCGAGGTCAACATCGACGAGCACTAACCCGAGGATTCCCCGCCCACCGCTCAAGCACCATCGAGGGAATCATGGTCACACCATCCCGCATTGCACTCGCTCGACGCCGGCGAGGACTCACCCACGTGGAGTTGTCCGAACTGGTCGGCGTCAGCGCTCAAAGCCTGTCCAACTACGAGAACGGCCGGCAGGTCCCATACGAGGAGGTCGTTGAGCGTCTCGCCATGGCGCTCAACTTTCCGACCGCGTTCTTCTACGCGAAGGAGGCCGACCCCATCACTCCGCAGGCGGTCTCCTTCAGGGCGCGCAGCAAACTCCGGGCCACGCATCGCAACATGGCTCTAGCAGCCAGCGACCTGGCAGTGGAGTTCCACGACTGGCTGACAGCGCGCCTCGGACTGCCGAAACCAGACCTTCCAACCCTAGGCAAGCCGGATCCGGCCACAGCCGCGGCAATGGTCAGGTCCCGCTGGGGGCTGGGAGTTGCCCCTATCTCCAACATGATTCACCTGCTGGAAGTACACGGCGTCCGCGTCTTCTCCCTCGCCCACGAGTATCAAGACGTCGACGCGTTCTCGTTCTACCGAGGGCCGGTCCCATTTGTGTTCCTCAACACCAGCAAGACGGCCGAGCGAAGCCGTTTCGACGCTGCCCACGAGCTCGGCCACTTGATCTTGCACTTTGATGAACGCCCTGTGGACCGCCCGCAGGCCGAGGAAGAGGCCAACGCCTTCGCACGGCACTTTCTGATGCCTGCGGAGAGCGTGATCGCCCACATGCCGAAGTCGCCTTTCGTTGACCAGATTCTCAGGGGCAAGCACATCTGGAAGGTGTCGGCCCTTGGCCTGACCTATCAGCTACACGATCTCGGCATGTTGAGCGATTGGAACTACCGAAAGACCTGCATCGAGCTGGGCAAACGCGGTTACAAGACGGCCGAACCGGACGGCATGGATCGTGAAACCTCTCAACTGCTGGAGAAGGTGTTTCGCGCGCTCCGAGCTAAGGCCATCAGCCCTCGGCAGATAGCGCGTGACCTGCACATCCCAGTTGAGATGCTGAGCGAGTTCGCCTTCGGACTCACGATGGTAGCCGTGCAGGGTGGCGCATCCGAGCCGCAAGGCCCTCCGCCACAGCTCCGGCTCATCCGATCTAACTGAACGCGCAAAGAAGCCCACCCGCCCCGAAGGACAGGTGGGCTCCCGTCTGCAGGCGACGGCCCTGACACCGTACGCCGTGGACGGGTAGAGACGCCAGAGAAGCGCCGTCCGGCTCACGAGATGGGGAACCGGACGGCGCTTCGTTGCATCAGCCCTACGACTGACATTCGCCCACCGAAGCAGACGAGAGGAGGTCAACCGGCGCTGCCCGCTCGCACCGTCTGATCAAAGCTAGCGGCGGCGACGCAAGATCCTCTCGATCACAGCAAGAGCAGCTTTGCGGCGTGCCGCCTTTTTGCTCCACACAGCGGGGTAGATCACCCCGAAAAGGAATAGCAGGATGATCACCCCCACCGCTAGGGCGACGAGAGGCGACTGACTGGCGATCTGTTGGAAGATCGGCGTCGCCCCCAGCTCGTGCTCGTACAGGTGAAAGCCTTGCTGGGGTAACGTGGTATTGCTCAAGGTGGCCTCCGAGGTGACCTTGAGTTGCGGCGGCCCCCCGGTGCTAGCGAGGGGCCGCCTCCTTTTTGCTCTACGGCGAATCCGTAGAAGAGCATCCTTAACCGAAGGCCATTTATATGGCAAGCGAAACCGTCGCGCCACTATGCAAGAAATCCGAGATCCGCAGATTCGGCATGTAACAGCGATGAAATCCGTCGCCAAATCGCGGATAAATGTAGTGCGGCGCACTTCTGGAACACGCCAAAAGGGCTGGGCCACCCGAAGGTGACCCAGCCCTTTTGGCGTGTCCTGGTTTCCCGCAGCAGAGGCGGACGTGCCTCCAGATGGCGCCCTAGCTCCCGTGCCTTGTCCTAGTCCACGGTCAGGCGCTGGTGACCGCCGTCTCCTTCGGCGTCTGATTCGGCCTCAGCATCAGACCCAGCAGCGCCGACAAGGCGGCGATGATGACGCCCTGCTGCTCCGTGGTGAACGTCAGGCCGTCGATCCCGAACGCGACGATGCCCGTCAGGATCGTCTGGGCCGCGCCCGTGAACGCCGCCACGACGAACGGGCGTGTGGTCAGCGCCACGATGAGCGCCATCGCCCCGTTCGCGATCGTCATCGTGTAATCAGCGGCATCACCCGTGATCACGCCGAACGCGACCACCACAGCCAGCAGCGACTGCAGACCGTACAGGATGGCCGCAGGATCCCGGCCGAAGAGCTTGAACTGCATGCCAGCCTCCTACGGCTTGACGGTGTAGCCGTTGTCGAAGTCGAACGCGAACGACTCCGCGTTGGCGCCCAGCGTGATCCAGGCGGTGTCTCCGCCGTTGCCCCAGATGTGGCCGTGATAGCCGCAGCGGGAGTTCATGAACAGCGTGTGGACCGAGCCGCCCGCAGACACTGCGGGGACGCCTCGGCCGCTGTAGACGCGCACCGTGTGGCCAGCCGCGAGCATGACGCTGCCGTCCGCGCCCGTGGTGATGCCAGCCAGCGAGGTGACCTTGAGCGTGTTGCAGTTCCGGTCGTTGTCGCCCTCGTGGCTCTTGGCCCACTGGTCAGCGACGACCAGGCCCGCGACGTTCACGTCCACAGCCGGGCTGCTGACGTTCTTGACGTCCACGAACTCCTGGTTCCTGTTGTAGATCGTGTCGCTGCCGTACGCGTTGTAGCCGACCTGCGTGATCGCCAGGCTCGGCACGTCAGCGAACGCGGCAGCCGACGACGTGAGGCCGCCGAGACCCACGGCGAGCGCCAGAGCGACGAAGACGGCCAGAGACTTGATGGTGCCCATCGAGGATGCTCTCTCTATCAGGGGACATGCGAAAGGCGCACCACATCGGGTGGCACGCCTCAGGTGAGGGCAGGGCCCTCGTTCAGTTGCTCTCGTCAATCAGGCCCGGCGTGCGATCGCCGGGCTCGTCCTCCGCGGGCTCGGGATGCCGCGGCAGGAACGACTGGTACGGGAAGTGGTCCAGCCAGATACGGTCCACGATCAGGTGATAGGCGCGGTCCACGCCGCGTCCCAGGTGCGCCGATCCACCGCCCCGGTAGCTGGGATGCCCTTCTCCTTCTGGAACGCCTTGCACACGTCCTCATCGGCCTCGGCGAACCAGCCGTCCACGTCGATGCGCCAGCCGCGCTTACGCATCTGCCGCTGCCACACCTTCACGTCGTCACCCTTCGTCGTGGGCGGCCACGTCAGCCGGCGGGTCCATGCGGGGATCGCGACGTCGTCGTCACCGTCGTCTTCGCCGGCCATGGCGTCCCGTACGAGGTCGAGGAACACGTCCCACGGGAAGCCGGTTCCGGGGTCGCTGTGGTCGGACCGTTTGTAGACCGCGCTGACGTCGGCGTGGCTCGTGAAGCCCTTCCCGCCCGCCTTCAGTTCGGCCCTGGACAGCTTCCGGACAGGGATCTTGTACAGCTTGCACCATCCCGCCGTCACAGCCGCGGCCTGCTTCAGCATGGACCTGCTGTAGTCGTCCAGCCAGTCGTCGCGCTTCTGCTTAGCGAAGCCCGCGAGCTCCACCTGGAGGCCGTCGGCGTTCGCGCCAGGGGCCGCCCACGCCGTGTCCTTGTCGGCCACGCACCGCACCACGCTGTTGCTGTCCACTGTCACGTGAGCGGACGCCTCCCGGCTCATGGTGGCGAACATGCGAGCGCAGTCTTCCGCGGTGGTGGCGGTCTCCGCCCACTCCATGGAGTGCATGACGATCAAGCGAATGGGGGCGATGCGGCCCTTGTGGTAGTGCTTGGCCTGAACCGTTTTCAAGGTCGCTCCCTCACTGAGGCTTGCACGTGTACTTGGTGGATCCGGGCTCGTCAGGCGTGCAGGTGTAGGTGATGACGCCGATCGCGAATGTCCAGGAGGCCGGCGGCGGGCCAGTCTCGCCCTTGGGCCCGACAACGGTCGAGTCGGCGCCGTCTTTTCCGTCCTTGCCGTCGGCGCCCTGCTCGCCCTTGGCTCCTGGAGGGCCGGTGACGGTGGCACCGGGCTCGCCCTTGGAGCCGGGGATTCCCTGGAGTCCGGTCGGGCCGGCGGCGCCGTCCTTGCCCGGCTTTCCGTCTCGTCCTGCGGGCCCAGGCGGACCGCTCGGACCGGTCAGGCCGCGGGGCCCCACGACCGTCTGGCCGGCGGGGCCGACAGGCCCGCGTTCTCCCTGAGGGCCAGCGGATGGCGACACGAGCGGCACGCCGCCGAGGCGTTTTACCTGCTCGGCCAACACCTGCCCGTCCGACTCCGCCTTCCGGAGTTGGCTGCGGACGTCGCCGATCGCAGCCATCCCCGCAGCCATCAACCCCGCGAACGCGACTGCGGCGCCCAGAGGCAGCCACCAAGCCCGATGCCGCGACGGCTCCTCGGTGGCGTCGTCTTCGTCGAGCTCGTCGTGTTCATGGCGGCCCATCGACTCACGATCCCTTGCTGGTCAGCCACAGTTGGATCAGGAGGATCACCAAGGGGGACACGAACGCCGTGAACACCGCCGTGACAATCAGCTTGCGGTCGCCGGCGCGTTGAGCCTTCTCAGCGTCCCGCTCCGCCTTCAACGCGGCGATCTCGCTCTCGTGGTCGTCAAACTGGCGTTGGACCGCGGCCTGGTGTGCCTGAAACAGGTCGTTGGTGACCACTCGGTCCAATCGCGTGTTCAGCGCGTTGAACCCCGTTTCGACGGTCCGCCGCAGAGCTTCCACAGTTCGGTGGAGCTCCCATGGGGTGGGCTCATCGGCCACAGTGCTCCTCGCCGTGGTGTAGGTGGGTGCCGCCCGCTCGCACCCTCAGACGAGACGGGCGGCACGATCAGGGGCTGTCCTGTAACGCAAAGCGTCCGAATCGGGACAAGCCGTGTAAGTAAACGAGTGGCGACCGGCAGGCGTCCTCACGAGTCCCAGCCATCTGGAGTCGTCATGGGTTACCCGCAGCAGCCCGGCCAATCCCCGTACGCGCCACCGACCCGCGAACGCAGGACGAACGGCTTAGCTGTGGCCGCGCTGGTGCTCGGCCTTACCGGCTTCATCACCTGCGGGTTCACGTCGATCCTGGCCGTCGTCTTCGGCCATGTGTCGCTCGGCCAGATCAGGCGGGACGGCACGGACGGGCGCGGCATGGCCCTGGCGGGGACGATCCTCGGCTGGTTCCTGACCGGGGCGTGGCTGCTGTTCTGGGTGCTGTCGTGGACGGGAGCCATCTCGTCAGTCCTGTACTCGGCCGCCGTCCCGACGCCTGTCGGGCCTGCCCGGACGGGGCTGGAGTTATCGCCACAGCCAGGTCAGGCGACCAGCGCACAGCAGCAGGGCGGGCACAAGGTGACGCTCGAAGCGGTCGGCACGGACGGCGCCACGGCCGCGATGAACATCACCTACAGCAGGGACTTCGAGATTAAGCAGGAGTCGGGCGTCAAGCTGCCGTACGCCAAGGAGTTGGTGTACGACGGCGACCAGCCGCGCCTGTACCTGTGGGTGCAGAACGCGGGAGACAAGGGCGTCATCGAGTGCAGGATCAAGGTGGATGGGAAGATCATCCGCGAGTCGAAAGCCACCGGGGCCTACGCCGTATGCCAGGTCACAGCGGACAAGCCTTAGGCGTCAGGCGTGCTACCGCTGCGCAGCAGCTCGACCTCGGCGGCCAGTTCGTCGCGCTCGGCCATGATTTGCTGGGCGAGCGCTCGCCATTGCGCAACCTCATCAAACGCTGTGTTGCGCTGGCGAGTCACCTCGGCAAGCACCAGGTCCGTCGGGACGGACAGCGATTGCTCACGCTCCACGGATATCCCCCATCTTCGTCGTGCGCCGCCGTTGGAAGATCTTGCGGCCCTGCACGATGTTCTCGGGTCGGAGCCGGGCCGCCATGTCCTGCATGACGATGTACTTCGGGTTGTCCGACAGGTCCGCCACCTCAATCAGTCGCCCGGCTTCATGTAGTTCCACCTGCGGTGCTGGCCGGAGCCGGGCCACGCCAGCCTTCATGCCGCTGATCCCTGCCTTGATGCTTGACCGCAGGTCGGCAGGATGTCGCGAGTACAAGTCCGCGCTGCTCGTTACTGCGTTCCTCGCATCGACGTAAGGGCTCCCGGCCGGATCGCCAGACCTCATCAACGCTCCGAAACCGTCCGATGCAGGCTCTCCGACCAGTGGGGCGGCGAGCATCGGGTAGGTCATCAGGTGGTCGAACATGTCGTCGACGTGACCAGAGTTCTCGATGTCGTACTCAAATGCCACCGCCACGCTGTTGAACGCATCTTTGGGCATGGAGAAAGAGAAGATGCCGTCAGGCGCGTACTCGGTGGGCACGTTGTAAACGATGGTCCACCTGCCTGCGGCCACGTCATCCTTGATCCGGATGATGTCCCAGTCGGACATGTCTAGAGCCTTATGTTCCAGTAGGTGATGCGGTCCGAGCCGGACAGCGCGACCGACACGTGTCCGCTGAAGTCGAACGCGCCGTTGTTGGTGACCGCGTGCCCGACAGGGTTTCCAGCGGTCGGAGTGAACATCGCGTACATGGGGTCGCTGCCGTAGTAGCCGTCGAAGATGGTGAAGGAGCTGCCGTCTACATCCACCGATCCGGGGATGACGGCGCTGTGTGCGAAGCCGACCCCGGAATCGTTGGCGGGTTTGATGCGGCCCCCGAACCAGATCCGTCTGTCGGTGTAGGAGTTGCCCATCCCGATGACCTGGTTCTGGAAGTAGTCCGCGTCGTCTGTCTCGCCCAGCTCGGTAAAGCCGACAGCGTCTCCAGGGCTGAGGTGGAGGTGGGCGTTCGACGCGGCCCCTGTTGGGCCTTCCATCTTGAACCACGCGTAACTGCCGGGGCTCGCGCCGCCCTGCATGATGATGCGGGAACTGGTGGCGATCGTCCCGGTGCTGGACAGAAAGCGAATCTCGGGGTCGGTGGTTCCGGACGGGTTGAAGATGATCCTTCTGCCCGAGAATGCTGAGGAAAGCTGGCCGACGATGGTCACGTTGCCGGTAGAGGAGGCGATGTCCACGGTCTGCTGGCTAGAGGAGTTGTAGGCGCGGAACCCGGCATTGTCCAGCTCGATCCGCGCGCCTGACGTTGCTGACCGAAGCGTGAACGATCCGGAGTTGGACAGCGTGACCAACTCGGTGCCGCCCGAGTTGAAGCCGTGCAGGCCGGTCGTGTTCAGTTCGACCCTCTGGCCGCTTGATGCGGTACGGATGGAGGCGCCGATCAGCCAGTTCGCGCTGATCGTCCCCGCCGTCACCTTGGACACGGTCAGGTCGGTGATGTGCGCGTCATCAATCAGGAGCGCGGTCACCGATGCGGCGGCCGACGCCGACGACCGGTTCCCCGCCTGATCGACGGCGATCACCTTTACTTGGCGCAAGCTGGTGTTCGACTCCGGGACGGTGCCCACCGCTGCGATCCCGGCCTGCATCATCCCGGCGTTCGCGGCCACCTGTCCGCGCAATGTCGTGCTGTCGGGCGTGAACCCGCTGGTCGCGCCGACGTGTACTTCCAGGTGGTCGAGGTCGAGCTCCAAGTTGTAGGTGCCGCCGCTTGCCTTCCCCAAAGTGTGGGTGATCTGGATCGCGATCAGCGACGCGGCCACCGTTGGCGCGGCTGGAGTCGAAGGCGGGATCGTGTCCGGGTTCGCGGTAGCCGTCTCGACCGCTGACCAGGCGCCCTGGTTGTTCGACGAGTCGACGGCGCGGATGCGGAAGTCGTAGTCGACACCTGGGCTGAGATCGAGCACCATCGCCGTCAAGTCGCCCCACGGCGCGAACGTCGTCTGCCACTCCGTCGCCGGCGACACCCCGGACTGGATCTCGTAGTGGTCCCCATCCAAAATCGTGGAGCCGTCCACGTTCAACGGCAGATCCCACGACACCTGCATCCGCGCCCGCGTGTTGCCCAGCCCGTCCAGGTAGACGCCGGACAGAAACGGCAGATCCCAGGTCACCGCGCCAGGGATCGTGCTGTCCGGGATCGGCCGATCCCCAACCGGCTCCAAACCGCCCTGTGACAAACTCTTGAGCAACTCTCCCACGTCAACCGTGGTCTCGCCGCCTTCGAAGTCCACGAACTGCGTGAGGTCGATCCACGTGCCGTCCTGATGCCGGTAGGCGACCGTCGTCCCCTCCCGCACCGGCCAGTTCGAGCCCGCGATCCTGAGCTTGATCGGGTTGATCCGCTCTCCCCGCCACATGATCTCGTTGTTGGTGTCGAGCAGCCCGGCGTCAGGATCGTAGATCCAGACGTAGTCGCCGACTTTGTACGCGCCCCGCACGTCGTAGTCGTCCGTCGTCAGCCGGAGCGCGTTCCGCGTGGACAGGTAGCGGTTGAGCTGTACCTGCGCCCTGCCGTTCGCGTTCCCCGACGTGGTTCCCGACTCGGAGATGAGCCGCACCCGCTTGATCAGGTTGCCGCGAATGTCGCTGTACAACACCGACGGGTTGTCCGCCGAACCGATCGCGGTGGACTGCCCCTCTCCTTCGGCGATGACCACGACACGGGTCGTGTAGTCATCCACGTCCGTCGCGAGCGCCATGTCGCCGCGCAAGCCCCGGTAGGAAAGGTCTGCGCCGTCGGTGTGCCGGTTCGGCCGCTCCCTCACAATGACACAGGTGGGGTTGGTGACGTACAGGTCGGAGATGAGGCCAGCGTCGAGCTTGCAATCTCCCGTCACTCGCCACTCAGCGTTCATCGTGTTGCAGATGTAGTTGATCGCTTTGCGCTTGGACTGCCACACGTGCGTGCTCTTGTAGGTGCCCGGCACGCTGTACAGGGTGCCTTCAACGACGGCTGTCCCGGCGCCGAGGATCGCCCTGATGGCGTTCGGGAACGTGTTGTTGATCGAGATGGGCGACTCGATGACTTCGCCCTTGTCGTCGGCGTCCCCCAGCCACACCGCCGTGGACTGGCCGTCGATCTTCTTGGCCAGGTCGAAATCGCGGCCGGTCAACACGCCGACGTACCGGGCCATGGTGAGCAGTTGGTCGCCGTACTCGGCGGGGTTGAGCCTGCCCGGGATGAACGCCACGTGGCCGAAGAACTGGAGCCGGTCCAGGACGTCGCGCGGGGTTTCCTCCACCAGGGTGAGCGACCAGGAGCCGAGCCCCATCACGACCTCGTTGACCGGCATCGGCTCACCTCCTGACCGCAGCGGTGGTTTCGGGGAGCGCGCCAATGAACTGGTCGCGCAGGTTGACGGCGGTGTCGCCGGACACCGCGCTGCCGCCGCCGGCGACGACGCCGAGATAGAAGTCGATCGCTGCCACGCTGGTCTTCGTGAGCCCGCCGCTCGCGTGCGCCGTGTACGTCTTCGCGGATCCGAGCGTCACCCGGTTGCCGTCAGCGTCGTCGGTCGTCTTCACCAAGTAGGACGTGTTGTTCGTCAGCGTCTCTGACGTCGCGAGGTATACCGACAGGCTGCCCGAGTCGCCGCGCTGCAGGTACCCCTCCACGAAGCGCGAACCCCGACGCAGCGTAAGGTCGAGCACCGTACGGCCGACCGGTGACCGGGCGGCGGTAAGCCTCACCACGCACTGCTCCACGTCGTTGCGCAGCACGCTCGCCGAGTCCCACGAGGCGACCTGGGTGCCGCCGACGTCGGCCCACCACTTCTTCGGCCGCCACGCCCCGCCCGTGAACGACGCCACCTCGATACTGCCGCCGCTTGTCAGTGGGCGTACCCGGACGAGACCATTCGTGAGCTCCCAGCCGTCCTCAGCCAGCCGATGGGACGCTCCCACCCGCTCCAGCCCGTCGGTCAGGAGCCGTACCCGGCCCCGCATGTAGTCGTCCAGGCGGCACCCCCACCGCGGCGACACCCCGGACGGGATCCCTCGGTAGACGGTGATCGTCCCGTCGGCTGTCGTTCTGGTCATGAGAGATGGCGCGGTGGCCCCGGTGTAGTAGCCGTAGTGGCCGACCGGCGGGGCGCTCCAGCGCTCGCCTGTGAGCGAGAAGTCGTTCTTCCGTACGGCGCCGGACAGGCGCGTTTCCAGGTCGATGTCCGTCTCAGCGCCGTGCCGTTGCAGGCTGATCTTCCAGGCGATCGTGACGATGCCCTGCCGCTTGCGATCCAGCACCTCACCCGACGCCGACGAGATCGTGTAGTAGCCGTTGCGCTCGGCCTTCTCGTCCCAGATCGCGGGCACCAGGCTGTCCATGGATCCGAGCACGCCGTCGAAGCGGTCCCACGCCTCCTCACGACTGACCATCGGGCACACCTCGATGCCGGAGATGTGCATCGACCAGCCCTGGTAGGCGCTCTCAGTGAATGCCATCGTCTCCCGCAGGATCAGCCGGCCGAGCTGGAGGTCGCTCACGCGTACACCTCCCGCTCCAGGGCGCGAATCGCCTGCCGGATGTCCTCGACCATCCGCCGATACGAGGCCGGGTCACGCGGGTCGAGGACACCCTGCACGTTGATGTTCTCGATCCGCACCCCGCCAGCACCGGCGGCAGCCGTACCCACGGCAGCGCCCGTGGTCGCGGTGCCGAACGACCCGGAGAACGCCGGCGCCGACGACGCGGTCGTGAACGCATCCGTGACGTCAGCCATGCGCGAGGCTGCCGCCTGGAGCATCGGCTGGCCAGCGTCCATGCCGACCACCATGCCAGCCGGTAGTTCACGACCGATCGCGGCAAACACCTTCGACGGCGAGGCGATGCCGAGGATCGATTTGGCCCACCCCGCCAATCCGCCGAAGAGGTTCTGGACCTGCGAGACCAGCCAGTTCCACATCGAGATGATCCCGTTGTAGAAGCCGGTGACCAGCGACTGCCCTGCTCCTACGAGGAGCCCGCCCATGTTGCCGAGCGCGCCCACGAGCTGGCCGGGCAGCCCGCTCACCCAGCCGACCAGGTTCTGGAACTGGCCGATCGCGGCGTCCTTCGCTCGGCCGACCCAGCCGAGCAGCATGCCGGGCAGCCGTCCGAACCACGAGTCAATCCCGTTGATCAAGTCGGGGATGATCGAATGGCCGACGAGCGTGTCATACATGAGCTGGAACGTCCGGTTGACCGTGTTGACCATGCCGACGACGACCTCAGCCAGCCTGACGATTGGCGGAATCAGCTTCGTCGCGATCACCGCCGCGATCTCGATGAACAGTGGGATGTGCGGCGCGAGCTTGGTCAACAAGTCCGCGAAGATCGGGATGAGCGGGTACCAGGCTTGGGTCAGCAGGATCGCGTTGCGGATCAGATCCGGCAGCAGCGGAAGGATCTGGCCGATCGCCTCGAACGTCCTGGGCAGCAGCGACACCGCCAGTTCGGCGAGCGGCGGCAGCAGGTTGACGATCCCCGGCAGTAGCGACAGGAACGCGGACACGAGCGGCGGCAGTTGAGGCAAGACCATCTGCAGGGCTTGCAGTAGGGCTTGGCCGAGGATCTGCGCCGTCTGCGACAGCGGCGGCAGGATCTGCAGGATCACCTCGATCAGCGCGCCGAGTACGGACACGAACGTCTGCCCAATCAGCCCGGCGATCTGGCCGATGATCGGCAGCAGCGGCGCGAGTGCCGGCACCAGCCCGGACACAAGCTGCGTGATCAAGTTGGCGACCTGCGGCAGCAGCGGGGCGAGCGCGGGAACGAGCGCGTTGATGAACGCCGCCGCCAACTGAATGATCATCGGGACGATCGGCGTGAGCGCGATCAGCGCCTGCCCGAAGCTGCTGACCAGCAGTTGCAGGCTCGGCAGGATCGACTGGACGCCCGCCGCCAGGTTCTGGGCGATTACAGCGGCGACCTGGCCGACCATGACCAGGAGAGGCGACAGGGCGGTCAGGATGCCGCCCAGCGCGGCACCGATCGGCGCCATCGCAGGCGCTAGCTGGGCAAGCCCGGTCGCGAACGCGGTCAGGAAGTCGCGGACGCCAGGCAGCAGAGCGGCGATCGCCTGCCCGATCGCGACGAGGAGCGGCGACAGCAGAGCGAACGCGTTGCCGATCGCCTGCCCGAGCGGCACCAGGATGGGCGCGATAGTCGCGACCGCCGCACCCAGACCATTGATGAGAGCGATCACGCCAGGCCCGAGAGCCGCAATCGCGGGGCCGAGGGCGGCGATCGCCTGCGCCAGGATCGGGCCGAGCGCGGTCGCCAGCTTGGCGGCCACGGGCGCGATCGCGGCGACGGCACCACCCAGCGCGACGATGATCGGCAGCAGCGCTCGGCCGACCTCGTTCAACGCCTTGAACAGGGTGACCAAAACCTCTTGGCCTTGCGCCGACTTCACCCACCGCGCGAACGTGTCGACGAGCTGGCCGAGCACGCCGAGCGCCTGCCCGCCCGCCGTCTTGGCTGCGTCGAGCAGCCCGTCGAGGATGTCCCACACGTCCTTGACCAGGGCGCCGAGCTGCTTGAGCACGGCTGCGGCGCCGTCCATCCAGGTGAACGCCTGACCGCTTGCGGAAACCCGCGACATCCACTCGCCAAAGCGGCTGATGACGTTCGTGAGGCTGTCGGACATGCTGGCCAGCCAGTCGGAGCCGACGACGCCCAAGTCGACGAAGCCGCGAAGCAGCGGCTGCATAGCGGACCACAACGCGCCGACCAGTTGGCCGGTGTTGCCGAGGATGCGGGAGAACTGCGAGACCGTCTCCTGGGCGGTGGCGAAATTCAACGTCTCGCGTACGAGGCCACCAAATTCGCTGGCCAGGTCCCGCAGCGGGTCCTTGAGCGCGCCGAGCGCCTGCGCAAACCCGGCCAAACTGCCGCTGAGCTGAGAGAAGAATCCTTCCTGCGCCGCCGCCTGAAAATCCTTGAACGCGGGCTTGGCCTTCTCGAACTCGGAGACGAAGGCAGCCGCGGCGGGCGTCAGCTTCGCCAGCGCCTCCTCCAAGGCCTTGGCGTCGCCAGACCAGACCGCGGCCATTGCCGACCCGACCCCGTACGTGGCCAATTTCCAGGTGACGAGCGCGGCAGCGCCGGTCAACAGCAGGCCGGGCAGGGCCGCCATCAACCCGCCTACCGGGGCGAGCGCAGCGGCCAGGTCCAGCGTGTAGACCGTGGCGCTCGCTGCGGCAGCACCAAGCGCCGCGACCGCCGACCCGACCGCCGCCCACTTGCCGCCCGTCGCCAGCAGGCCGCCGGCCGCCGAAACCACCGACCCGAAGCCTGATGCGAGCCGGCCGAGCGACGGCAGCATCAGGTCGAAGACGCGCCCGCCGATGTCGCCGAGACGGCGCAGCGCGTCACCCAGGCCGTCGGAGAAGCCGTCGCCGAACTCGCGGCCGTGGCGTCTGCCACGGCCGTTCCCGTCGCCCATCTTCCGGTCGAAGCCCTTGCTGAAGCCGTCGCCGGACTCTTCGCCGGCTGCGGTCGACTCAGCCACGAACCTGCCGCGCTCGTCGTGCCAGCGCCCCTGTGCGTCCTTGGTGAACCGGGCGCCGAACGCCTCGCCCGCAGCCTTGCCGGTCTCGTCGCCGATCTGCGTCCCGACCGGAACGAACTGGTTGCCGTCGTCGCCGAACCGCACGGCGCCCCGCTGCGACATGCGGCGGCCCAGCTCTTCGCCGGCGGCGTCCCCGGCAGCGTCGCCGATGTCGCGGCCTGCCGCGGTGAACCGGCCCCGCTCGTCCCGCAGGCGGCTCTCGGCTTCTTTCGAGAACTGCTTGCCGAAGTCGTCGCCTACCCCGTCGAAGGCGTCGCGAATGTCCTGCTTGAAGCGGCTGACGTCGGCGCGGACGCGGACGAACGCCTCTGCGAGCGGGGTGCCGGGCATGAGCACCCCCCGCCGACCTTCTGCTACTGGGCGGCGAGCGCGGCTATCAGCCTGCGCCTCTCCTCGGGGTCCTGCTTAGATGCCGGCGTGGGCGGGCTGAAGGCTTCGTCGAACTCGACGTGCGCGTCAACCTCGATGTCGTTCGCGCCGGCGAGGGCGAACAGTGCCTCGGTCCGGAGCAGGTTGGTGCGCCAGTCGATCCACAGGGCGTGGACGAAGTCGCACCAGTCGGCGAGAAGCAGTTCGCTCAGCCGTAGGACACCACCGGCGACTCCGGCTCCTTCGGCTTCTGCTCGACGGTGGCCCGCTTGAAGGAAACGACCGTCTGCATACCCGGGTCGTTCGGCGGCCCATCGGAGGAGTCCGAGGGCCTGCTGGTAGGGCGGTCAGCCGCCTCCGAGATCATCCCGCCGAGTATCTCGACCAGGACACCGCCGTCCGTGCCGTGCTTGCGACAGTGCTCGCGGAACCGCTCGTACGTCTTCTCGCCGAGGAGCGACAGGTAGACGTCGGCCAAGATGGCGATACCCTTCGCGCTGCCGGAGTCGACACCCGTCGTGGCGAGCCGGGCGAACTCGGCCAAATCCATGGTGCTGATCGTGCCTTCGGCTTCGAACTCGACGCCGTCCAGCTCGAAACTCGGCTTTGATCCGTCCGAACTCTGTTGGGCTCCGGCCGAGGTGTAGGAGCGTCTGGTCATGGTCAGGCCGCCCTAGCCGTCGACATGATCGCCTTGAACAGCTTGGCGGCGGCGGGCCGCTCCAGCTTGAACGAACACGGGATGGTCGCCTTGGCGGCGCCCTTCGCCCGCGAAATCTCCATGCCGCCGGTCTGCAGCCCCTTACGGAACACCCACCTCTCGGTGTGGTCTTCGCTCTCGAAGCCGAGCATAACCCGCACCTCTTCGCCCAGGTCGGGCGGTTCAAAGGTCACGATGCCAGCGCCCGAGGTGATAGTGCCGCCGTTGAGGGCGCGCTTGAGGTTGGCGGCGGTGATCTCCGCCAGAGCGAAGTCGACCGTCATCTCGCGACTGGTGAGCGCCACCGCGACCGGGTCGAGCTCTTCGGCCACCTCAACGTTTTCCGAGTCGACGCTGTAGTTGACCTTGGATCCATCATCGGTGTAGCCGAGCGCGGTCCACGCGGCGGACACGGTCGCCCACGGCGTGGTCAGGTCGGTCGGCTCGGTGGTGCCGAGCACGGCGATGTAGAGGTATCCGGGGCCCAATGCCAGGTTGGCCGGGTTTCCACGAGCCATCAGGCGTCACCCTTCTTGTCGGTGGTTGCCTGGCCTACGGCGGTCTCAGGCTCGTTGTGGGCCGCAGCGGGCGGCTGCTTGGGGGTGTCGTCGGGGTGGCGGACCTTGTCGGCCCAGCCGTACGCCTCGACGTGGTCAGCGGGCACGCGGTCGCCGGGGTTGTGGGCCCGGTTGAACTGGCTGCCGTCGAGGTACAGCGCCTCTGTGGCGATGTAGTACGGCGGACGATCCGCAGCGTCGTTCTCTGTCTTGGGAAGGCGGCGTGCCATGGCTCAGCCGACCCTCAGCGCGGAGGCGGTGATACCAGCTCCTGAAGCTGACCAGGTCACGGTGACCATCCCGTCGGCCGCAGCGAAGAGGTTGGGCGGGAATGGGCCGTAGAAACGCTCTCCGGTGGTCGCCGGCGTCGTACCACCGACCAGGTCGGAGATGTCCATTTCGGCGATCTTGCCGGGCGTGACGAACGTCGGCGTGACCGCGGAGCCCGTGGTGTTCTTCACATGGAGGAACACGTTGACGCCTGCGGAGAACTGGTCCGACGCCGAGACCGTGGTGTAGCTGCCCGCGACACCCGAACGCACGATGTCAACGGTGGGATAGGTGGCCATCTAGGTTGCTCCTTAGATGATGGTGAAGGTGGCGTCGACCAGGTACTGCCACTGCTCCCGGTCGGAGTCGTGGTTGTCGACCAGCAGCGGGCCCACCAGGTCGTCGGCCACCAGGCAGCGCGCATCGCCGATCACGGCGGGGCTGCCGGTGAGTGCCGTCACGGCGTTGGCGTACGCGACGGCGGCGTCTTCGGCGGCTTCGTCGGTGCCCGCGTAGATGCTGGCCGAGATGCGGGCGCTGTCGATCACGTCTTCGGCGACCACGTCCCCAGCGCGGCCGATCCGGGACAACAGCACGTAGGCGCCCTGGCCGGGCGAGCGGGGATGCTGCCGGAACGCGCCCAAGGCGATCGGCTTGCCTGGCCCGACGAGGGTGGTCTGCGAGGTGAGCCAGGACCGGACGAGCCGTACGGCGGCGACGTAGGCCACGTCATGCCTGCCGCAGGTCTTCGAGCGCCGGCCGAAGGTGGGGTTGCGCCTTGGTGCCGGGGTGGTGGACGACGCGGGCGAAGTGGATTTTGCCGTCGCCGTCGAACCAGCGCAGCCAGCCGCCAGGCTTTTTCGGCCGGATCACGTGAGGCCGTGTGCCGACCTCCATGAACAGACCCAGGGGCTCGCCTTGAGGCGTGCGGGCGGGGCTGGAGATGTCGACGTACTGGGTGACGTCGCGGCCACGATCCCACCGGATGACGGAGCGGAGGTGGCCGGGCGGTCGCCCTCCTGAACCTGCCGGGGAGACCGGCGCCCGACGCTGGGCACCCAGCTTCACGATCTCGCCGTAGCGGGCCATCCGCTTGCCGACCGGTCCCGTGTAGGAGTGCAGGACCCGGAACACTTCCTGCTCGTTCCAGATGAGGGTGACGTCTGCCACGGTCGCCTCCTACAAGGGGTAGTCGCCGTACCAGACGGGCTCAGGCATCGCCCACACCGGCAGGAGCGAGCCTTCCGGCCCGCTCCCCTGGTCGTTGATGGCGTCGATCAGCCGCTGCAGCACGTCCTTCGCCCGCTGGTCGAGCTGCTCGAACACGCTGACGTCAGCGACCCGGTCCGGGTAGGCGAGCTCGATGTCGGCGGCGGCCCTCAACGCCGCCGCCTCCGACGCGAGCCCAGCGAGGAACGCCGGCGTTGCCGGGATGGTGCCGCCAACAGCGCCCAACACCTCGACCACGGCGGCCTTGATGTGCCGGGTGGCCTGCTCGTCCGTCGGTGTCGTGCTGCCGTTGAACGTCGCCAACATCGTGTCCGAGCTGGGGGCGTTCGCGTCGCGGGTACGGGTCGGGATGTGGTCGGCGACCTGCTCAAGCGTCGGCTGCCACGACTCAGCCACCGGCCCACCTCTCCCCTACTCGTTTGGGGTGGACCGGCCGCGGGCAACGGGGGATGCGCCGCGGCCGGTCCACGCTTACGACTGCTGGCGGACGTACCGGTCCAGCAGCTGGTCCCGCGTGAGCGTCTCCAGCTCGTCGCGGTCGCCACCGTGGGCGATGCCGTAGTCGATGAGATCGGCCTTACGGGAAGCAGAGTTGACGGACGGTGGCGCCGGATCGTCCGATGCGCCGTCCGACTTCTCCGCAGGTTCCTCGCGCTCGCCGCCCGAGGCTGGCTTGGGCTCGTCCAAGGCGCGGATCATGCCGGAGTTGAGCAGGTGGTCGAGCTTCTCCTGCGGCACGCCGTCGGGCAGGATCGCGCCCTGGTAGTAGGTGCCGAGCGCGGGCCCGGACGGCGTCATGGCGGGGACGTGGACGACGCATGGCGCCGTCACCTGGTAGCGGGTCATGGCAACCACCTCACGTGCCGGTGATCTTGTAGCCTGCGCCGGGCTCCTGCACGATCGGCACCGTCAGGCGGCGGGCCCACATCTCCCAGGCGTCCCGGCGGGCGAGCCGCTCGGTCTGGACCTGGATAGCCATGTCGCTCACCGTGTAGCCGGGGTCGACCTCAGCCTCGTCCGCCATGCCGCCGAGCTGCTTGCTGTCGAGCACCCACACGTCGTTGGACGGCAGGCTGGACACAGGAGCGACCACGACCGCCAAGTCGTCGATGACGTCGATCGGGCCGCCATAGACCGGGTTGTCGGTGGTTTCCCGACGCCTCAGGTTCGAGATGTTGGGGTCGGACGCCATGTAGGCGTACTTCGTGCTGCTGAGCAGGATCGTGTCGGGCATGTAGCCCTGGTTGAGGTCGAGGATCGCCGCCTTGGCAAGCTCGATGTCGCGCAGGATCATCGCCGTGGTGGCGTTGTTCCACGCCGCTGTGGCCGCACCAGAGGCGGTGATCGCCGACCCGATCGCGGACACGGTGACCGAATCGACCTGCTTGATCACGCTGTTGATCAGCTTGCGGAGGGCGCGGTCCACCGCGTCGCCCGCATACACGTTCCGCTTGATCTCCTCGTCGGTGAGGTCGACCGCCTGGCCCCACTTCTGGACCGCGGCCAGCGCCGCAGCGCCGCTCGGCGGGACGTCCTTGGGGTACTCGGAGCCCGCTCCGACAGCCTCGACAGGACGGGTGTTGACGATCGGCTCGGAAACCTCGTACAGCACGGCGCCGCCGCTGCTGCGGAAACGCTGAGTGAGAATCTGGTCGCTCACGAACCTCAGGTCCGTGAACGTGCGCAGACGGCGACGGATCTGCGTCGGCGACTGCAGGAACCGGCTGATGCTGAGCAGGTCGCCCGAAAGGGTGGGCGGCGCGGCCGGGTAGGTACCAGGCATGTCCTATCTCCTTTCGGGAGGTTAGCGGCCGATCCAGCGGGCCTTGTTGCCAGCGGTGGCGGTCGAGACGGCGGTGCCCATGAGGGTGCCCGCCGCGGCGATCGTGCCGAGCGTGCCGGAGTCGACACCGCCAGCGGTGGACGAGGTGAGGGCGGCGCCTGCGGTGACGCCGGCCGGGGTGGTCGTCTCGTGAACGACTCCCGGGATGGGCCACACGGTGACGCGGGTGCCGGAGGTGGCGTCGTGGGCGGCCACACCGACGTAGGCGCCGTTCGCGCCCGCGGTGGGGGCGACCGTGCCGACACCGGAGGCGAAGACCACCTGGCCCCCGGTGATGGTGGCGGAGGCGGTCATCGTGAAAGGCTCAGTGCCGCCGTAGTAGACCGGTGCGTAGTCGGCCATGATCAGCCCACCTTCCGGGAGAACAGGCTGTCGAACTCGGTGTCGTCGGAGTCGGTCGGCTCGCCGCCGGGCTCGCCCACGTCCTGAAGCGGGACGACTCCGTCGGCGAGGCTCGCCAGCGTCTGCCGGGTGCCTTCCGGGTCGAGGTCGTACAGCCGCGCCCAGTGCTCGCGCCTTGCGGGCGGGAACTTGCCGGCGTTGATGGCGTCGTCGAGCGCCCGGTCGCGGGCCTCGACCCGCTGCTGCGCCCGGGCGGCCACACCTTCGGCCGCCTGCTCGCGCAGCTCGGCAAGCGTGGCTTCGTCGATCGCGACCGTGCCCTCCGGCAGCTTGGCGGCTACCGGCTCAGCAGGGGTCTCGATGGGCTCGGTGGTGGGCTCAGTGAGCACGGCGAGCTGGTCGTCGAGCGCAGCGAGCAGGGCATCGTCGTCGAGCTCGGCGTCGGTGATGCCGAGCCGCTCACGCAGGCCCTCGCTCAGAGTGGACATGCTGTCCTCCTCCTGGGTTTCTTGGGGCCCCGCGGCCGGCTCGGCCGGGGGAGTCTGTGATGCCGCGACGGCAACCACGCTCGGGGTGGCGTGGTTCTCTTCGTCGGGCAGGTGATCGCGCAAGTGGCGTTCGATCGTGGACCGTTCGGCGTCGGTCAGGCCGTCGGTCTGCGGCAGCCTGGCCAGCGCATTACGCACCCCGTTCAGGGATGCGGCGCCCGGCTTGCCGTCGGCGTCCACGACGTGGTGCGGCAGCTTGCAGGCGCTCTTCGGGACGGCGCCGTCCTCGACCTGGTCGCCGTCGTACCAGCCGTACATCGCCTTGGCCGTCGCGACCGGCACGGGGGAGGGGAGCTTCTTCTCCTGTGCCGGCCCGTCCCAGGCGCCCTCTTCAACGGATGTGCTGTGCGGGCCGACCGCGGTAGCGAGCGGGGCGGGAGCGTGCTCGCGGCCGGCGTAGCGGAACACCGACAGGTTCCACGCGTTCGCTACGGCCTTGTCGGGTTCGGACTGCTGCTCGCGATGCTGGCCCACCTCGTCCGCGAGGCCTGCCGCGACGGCTTCCTCAGCGGAGTACCAGGTCTCGCTCGCCATCCGCTCACGCCAGTCGGCGACGGTCCCGCCAGCGCGTTCGGCGTAGACGGACGCGATGTTTTCGGAGTGGCGGTCCAGCCGCTCTGCCTCATCGCGCATGTCGGCGGCGTCGCCGATGCACATAGCCCACGGATTGTGGATCATCATCTGCGAGTGCGGCTGCATGACGATCCGGTCGCCCGCCATAGCGATCACGGAAGCGATCGATGCGGCTAGGCCATCCACGTACGTGGTCACCTTCGCCGGGTGGGACCGGAGAACATTCATGATCGCCACGCCGTCGAAGACATTGCCACCAGGGCTGTTGAGCCGGAGGCTGATCTCGCCCGCGGTGACGGCCTTGAGCTCCTCCAGGAAAGCGCCGGCCGAGACGCCGAACCAGCCGATCTCGTCGTAGATGACGACCTCGGCCGCGCCGTCAGCGAGGTTGCTGATCCGGTACCAGTCCGCGTTGGTGCGCGCCTGTGGGCGTGCGGTCTTCAGCCTCACTGGTGCTCTCCTAGCCGTTCCAGATCGCGATCACTGTGCCTCGGCAGCGGATGCCGCCCTGGCAGTGGATGTAGCCGCCGTTGCCGTAGGCGGCCTGTGCGGCGTCGACGTCGTCGAAGACGGTCCCGTCGATGTCCGAGCACGGTGGGCAGGTCGAAGGGTCGAGAACCTCGGTGGCGATGTATTCGGCGACCGGCGCTTCCCGCAGCACGGCGAACCGACCGGAGGCTTGCGCCTGCGATAGCGCGGCGCCGAGCTGGTCACGCAGGAACCGGTCCGACAGGCTGAGCAGGAACAGCACGACCGCGGCGGCTACTGCTGCAGCTGCCGCACCCGGCACGGCCAAGCGGAGCGCTTCCCGAGCTGCCGCACCGGCCAGCCAGGCGGCCAGCAGGGCGGCGATGACTGCGGCGACCGCGCCCAGTGCTTCCTCGTCGACAGGCGGTGGATCCACGTTGACGCCCTGGGAGTCGGCCTCGGCCGCCATCTGGTCGGCTGCCGTCCCGGCGAGCGCCACCATGGCCGTGGTGAGGAGCGCCGCCGCGGCGGCACTGTCGAGGCTCATCTCAGCGAGGGCTTGAAGGTCGTCGTCTTTGATGGCTTGCTCGATCTGGTTGGCGAGGTCGTCTCGCCAGTCGGTGGAGATGTCCTGCCAGTCGTCGAGCAGCTTGTCGAGTGCGTCCTGCCAGGTTTGGTGGATGGCGGCCGGGTCCATGCCGGAGTCGTTCTCGGCGAGCGTGAGCTGCCGTCGGACGCCCTCCTCGGTGGCTGCGGCGCGCGCCTGCCGTGCTCGGGCTGTACGGCGCCGCTTGCGCGCCTGAGCGGCTACCGGCTGCGGGTCGGCCTCCGGGACGGGAGGGGTCGGAAGCGCCGTCTGGGAGCGTTCAGGGAGCCGCCACATCTTGCGGACGTACGCCTCAAGCTCCGGGTCCGGGCTGATGGCGCCCGAGCGGATGAGCTGGTCGAGCGCTTCCGCCGTCACTTCCTGGCGGGAGCCGACATCCTGAACGACGATCTTCGGTGCGGGTTCGTCCTCGCCCCAGTTGTAATCAACCAGCTGGGTGACGATGCCGCTGAGCCCCGGCTGGCCGGAGGTGGCGGTGTCGGCGATCTCGTCGGCCACGGCCTGGAGCGACAGCAGGAACAGGTCGAGGAACGACTGACCGAGGGCACGAGATCCGTTGCTGGTGTCGCCCAAGTCCATGAGCCCGGCCAGGGCTGACCTGCTCATCTGCTGGTCGAGGTAGTGGATGAACGCCATCGCGTCCGGCGCCGACCCGGTCATGCCGGTGATGTTCAGCTTGAACCCGGCGGGTAGACCGACACCCGACTGATCGCCCACCCGCATCGCCGACGCGAGGCGCTGCGCCTCCGCCACCTGAGCCGGGGTTGAGCTGGCCGGCGCTTCGACGTTGGGGACACCCATACCGAAACGCCTGATCGACGTGGCGTTGACCCTCCACGTCTCATGCTTGAGCAGCCACGGCCCATAGCTCGCTCTCAGGATGGAGCGTCCGGCCCAGTTGGCGCCCTCACGCTCGTGTACGTACCACGCCAGGCGATCGGCGGGGATCGGCTTCGAAGCCGGGGCCACGTCCTGCTGAACGCTGGCGATGGTGCCGTCGCGGTTGAGGTTGATGGCGCCGATGGTGTGCGGCAGCCGCTCGCCGAGATTCACCAGCCGGGCGCGACCGTCGCGGATCTCGTAGCGGCGCTCGAACGGCATGAAGCCGAACGTGAGTGACTGCAAGGCGAGGCGGAGGTGGTCGGCCCAGCGCACGCCGCGCCGTCGCGCTGGGCCGGGCTCGGCGTCCGATCCGAGGATCGGCAGTCCGAGGTCGTCAGCGACGAGTTGGACGACCTCTTCGCGGCATCCCGCCGGGTCTATCGCCCACGTCGCACGCCTGATAGGCAGCGAGTAGGCGGCGAGGACGGCAGTGAGCTGCGGGTCGTGCCGCATCCTGGCGTACGTCTGGACGGACTGCGGCCAGATCAGGTCAGGGATCTGCTCCAGCATGTCGCCGAGCCACAACCCGTACACCTGATCCAGGTAGCCGATGTCCCTAGTGGGGGCGCTAATCGCCATCGACCGGCACCTTCTCCAACTCGTCAGCGACGCCGCGCAGGAGGTCAGCGATCCGGCGGCGGAGTTCGACGTGGTCGACCTCGACGGCGACGTTCCATCGACCTGCGGCGTCGCGCCCGATCGATCGGGGGGCAAGTGGCAGTTCGACCGTCCCGATCTCTCCCACGGTGGTACCGACGGCGAGAATGACGGGCAGGGTGGGCTTGGCCATGACGCTCACCCCGCTCTTCGGTTGTAGGTGTAGGTGCGGCGGGGTCGGAATCCCCCAAGCCGGGAATCGAATGATCAGACTGTGATCAGCTCGGTTTTACGCGGTTCCACACCCGCTCGTTGGCCGCGTGCACGTTCGTCCACAGGTTGTGGCGGTGGTCTTCGTCGGCTTCGGCCCAGTCGGCCCGGAGGCGGTCGACGGCGTGCACGAGCCGACGCACCTCGACGGGCAGATCGGCGATCTCAGCGGGCTCACCAGTTGCCGGAGCCTTGCGACGGAGGGTGTAGCCGTCCTTCAGCGTGTCGGCCACCGCGCGCAGGAAGCGTTCCAGCTCCGCCCACCGCTCATCGTCAGTGCCGAGCGCCTCCACAGTGCCAACGTCGTACGCCGTGTCGCCCACGGTCAACGTGACCCGTTGCACCGCCATGTCCGTCCCCGTTTCAGTAGTTGATCGACATCAAGTCGAGGCCCGAACCGCCGCCAGTGGCTGCCGCGTATGCCTGCTCGATCGCGCCGTCATCGCGGGATGCTCGGCGGGCGTCTACCTGCTCGGAGGACTCCATCGGCAGCCAGTGAGCGCCTGCCACCCGTGCCGCGTAGGCGACGACGTCAACGCAGTCGTCATGTGTCCCGTTGGGGAAGGCCAGCAGTTCGTCCCGCCAGTCGCCCCAGTCCGGGAACCGGTCTTCGGGCGGGAACCACAGCCGCGCCGAATCGGCCCGTGCTGTAGCTGGGAGCGCTCGGGTCACCTTGTCGGTATCGGCGTGAAGCTCTTGCACCGGCACGCCTGCACGACCCGCCTCGTACACGAGCGTCGTGCCGAACATGCGCGACTCAACGAACACCACGTCCGCCGACCAGCGTTCTCGCAACGCACGTACTGCGGGCCAGTGGCCGGCCGGGTCCATGCGTTCTCGCAGCCCGTCCAGCATGATGAGGTCGCCGTCCACACCAATCGCCCACACCGCCGCGGCGGTATAGTCCGCGCTGGTCTTCGTGCTGGCGGCCAGGTCGACGGTGAGGAACTTCCAGCAGTCCCGCAGATCCACAGTCCGGCCATCGAGCAGCAGTCGCTGGTCGATACTCTTCGCCCAGTGCCGCAGCCCGGCCCTCTTGAACAGCATGCCCGCGGCGGGGCGAGGCCGCTGCTGGTAGAGGGCGGCCCACACGTATTCGCCGACGTCCTGCCGGATCTGAGCCCAGTCACGCTCGCCCCGGGCCGATATCATCGGTTCGCCGATTCGGCGGCCCAGTGGATCGTCTGCGGCTTCCGCTACGGCGGGGATGTTGACGACGCGCCACCGGCCGCGGTCCTGCTTCAGCAGTCGTCCGGCGGGGTCGTCTTCGTGCCAGCGGGTGGTGACCAGCACTACCCGCGATCCCGGGCCGAGGCGGGGAACTGCGACGGCCTGCCAGAACCGCCATGCGCGTTCGCGGTAGGCGGCGGACTGCGCCTGTTCCAGATCTTTTAGCGGGTCGTCCCAGAGGAGAACGTCGACTGGCTTGCCTGCGAGAGCTCCGCCGACGCCGACACAGTAGACGCCGCCCTTGTGGCCGTTGATCTGCCAGCGGCCAGCGGCCCGGGAGTCGGCGCGGAGCCGGATGCCGAGGTCGATGGTGTCGTCGTCGCCGTTGAACGTCTGAGCGTCGAGCTTGATGTCGGCGCCCCAGCGGCGGGCGATCTCGTCGGCGTAGGAGACGATGGCGATCCGCAGGCCGGGGTCGTTGACGAGCAGCCACTCGGCGAATCGATGTGAGATACGGCTGCTTTTCCCCTCCTGAGGGGGCATGAAGACCATGAGCCGGTCGCTGTCGCCGTCAGCCAGAGCGACGAGCTCCCGATCGATGACGTCCAGGGCCGGAGTCTGGACGGTGGTCGGGTCGAGTGCGGTTGCCAGGTCGCCCGGCGTGGCCCAGCGGCGCGGTCGTGGCAGGAAATGCTGGGCTGCGATCTCCCATGGCGACAGCGCGACGACCGTCATGGGGTGCCGACGGTGAGCAGCCCGGACCGGCGTACCGGCCGGCGCCCGGCCACTGTCACGCGGGACCACACCACGTACTCGCCCGGGGTCAGGACAACCGCTGTTCCCGCACCGATTAGGATGGTCGCTTCGTCACCCGCCCAGGTGGCCGCGATGTAGTCCGCGTCCCCCGGTTCTCCGTTGGATACCGGCACGATGGCGATCTCGACGGGCTGGCCGATCGCGTCGGCACCCCATCGCACGAACACGTCCTCTTTGGAGGAAGCCGGCAGGTACGCCATCAGGACCTCCCCGTGTGCGGCGGTCCAGTCGTCCATCCGAGGCTTGGTGGGCCCGACTCTGTCCGACTGACACGGACTGGAGTGCCTGGCCAGGCGAGCCGGGGAGGACCGACGTCCAAGTCGAGCGCTTCGACGTCAGACAGGCTCATGGCGGCAGACAGGACAAACGTCGAGCGGCCAGCCACGGACGCGACGCGGCTAATGGTGAAGACTGCGGCCAACGCCAGGCGAGACTGCCCGGTCACGGTGGTGATGCGGGCGGCCTGTGTGTGCGAGGCGAGGGCTGCCAGGCCGCTGCCCGTGGCGGCGGCCCGGTGGACGGTAGCCGCGCGACCGGTCAGGGCAGTCGTGCAGGAGCATTGCGCGCCTGCCGTACGCCGTGCTGTGCCCGTCCCTGCAATGACCGCCCGCGCCGCTCCTGAAGCCTGTGACGCCTTCGTGGCGGAGCTTGAACCGGCGAGCACCAGTCCGGAACCAGCAGTAACCGCCCGGATGATGGCCTGCGACCGCCTCGACCACAGCAGGAGAGACGGCAGACCGGACACTGGGGCCCGCTTCGCGGTGGTGGCGACCGAGGTGGCCCCGAGTCCCCCGACCGATGCCGCGCGAGCGGTCTTCGCGGCCGAAGTGCGGGCCGCTGCCGCGAGCCGCGAGTACGCGGTGACCGCAACGATGTTGCCGAGCGTGGCCGTCGAAAGCAGGGCGAGCGGTGCACGAGCCTGCCCGGATGCCGTCTTCACGGCGGAAACTCGGCTGGCTACGGTGAGCGGTGCCCGGCCGGCGGCTACACCGACGTGACTCGCGGCAACCGTAGAGGCCAGGGCGAGCGCGTTGCGGGCGGCTGACACTGCTGTCTTGACTGCCCCCGACCGTCCGGCAAGGGCGAGATTCCCAGCGGCGATCGAGGCAGCCGTCTTGCGTCCGGTTGCGGTCGCCGCGGCTGTCAAGGCAGATGCGCCGAGCAGAGGGGCTCGTTTACGAGCGGTCGCGGTCGAGCCGGCCACCGCAGCGGCCTGCCCTGCTACGAGACCGCTCTTGCGCGCGGTGGCTGTCGAGCTTGCCGCCGTAGCTGCTGAACCGGATGCAGTGGACACCTTTCGTGCCGAGGCCGACCCGGTCGAGAGGAGGCTTGCGGTCGCCGTGACGACCGCGACCTTGCGGGCTACGGTCTGGCCCGCGAGGGCGGCGGCAGCCGTACCGACTACCGAGGAGGTCGGCGTGCCCGCCTTGCTCGGCGGTAGAGGTCTACGGCGCCGAAGCTCAAAGGTCGGATCCGGCGCGAACAGGGGCACGCGAGCCTCCTACAGTTCGCGCACCCAGACGGTGCCGCTCATGGTGGCGTCATCCGCGAGAGCAGTGATCAGGCGCACGCACAGCAGGTCCGCTTCTGCCGTCTTCGGCCGCATGATCTCGGGATACACCTCAGGCAGACCAGCGCGGATGTTGAACGTGTCGGCAACCAGCGTGAGTGCCGTGCCCGCGCTTGCCGGGGTTGAGCTGACGGTTTTGGCCGTGAAACTCGCCGCGCCGTCGCTCGCGTCCAGAGGGCGCGGTGTGGTGGAGGTGCCGTTGCCTGTGGTGGTGTTGCCGCGGACGATCGCGTACTCGACCATCTCCTCGGCCGCGTCCCCGATCTCGCTCTTGTTGCCCAGCTTGAGGGCGACGATTTCGATCGGCTTGCCCGCCGCAGCGTCAAGCTCGAAGAAGTCGTAGTCGCCGGACGCGGCGGCGATGGTCGCCGCCTGGAAGGTCACCGTATAGACGCCGCGTTGGGCTGCCATGAACGCCTCCTACATCTGGACGAGAGCACCGAGACGGGAACGGCGCAACGGTAGGGAGGCTGCGGTGGCGGCGGCCGGGGCGATCACGAGCGACAGCGTGGTGTAGTCGTTCGCTCCGCCGATCGAGCAGGTAGCCGTCCGAGTGCCGGTCGCCGCACCCGAACCGCCGACAAGGATCTCGGTGGCGAGGCTGGCGAATGCAAAACCTGCGAACGCGTCGCCCTGCTCCGTCATCCCGCCGGGCGGCGTGTACGAGGCTGACGCTCCTGTTGCGGCGAAGCCGCAGACGAGCAGCCCGTCGGCGACCGAAGGAGTGACAGACGGGGCGATGTGCGAGGTCTGATTGGGCCCGCCTTGACTCCACGTCGGCAGCACGTTGATCGGCGTGGACGTGTCGTGGCCGCCGATGGCCAGCATGACCACGACGGTGGTGTCCGGGTTGCCGAACGAGAACGACGACCCCTCGGAACCGTCGGCCGCCCTCTGCCACACCTTGCCGAAGCAGGAGCCGGACCCGCTGTAGGTAGTGCCCGCCTGCGTGAAACCGGACGCGCCGGTCATCCCGGCCGTGTTTCCGAAGACGTCGGTGAAGTGTGCGGCCACCAGCAAATCCCCGGCTGTGGTTCCGGCCGGCTTGGTCACCACGGTGGGGTTGCCGGTGCTAGCGGTCGACGAGGACCGGACGAAGATAGCCATCGCGCCGCCCCCGCGGCTAGATGCCGGTGGCGTCCAGCACGAGAGCGCCGATCGCCACCGTGATTTGGCCCTGGCTCGCGAACGTCTCGGGGATGACCTTCTGGAAGAACCCTTCGCCGCCAGCCACGGCGGTGATGTCCACCGCAGCGCCGCCGGAGGTGAGCGACACCTTGAAGCTGTTCGTGGTCGAGCTAACCACGAAGTACACGGTGCCCTCCGTCAGCCCGGTCGGCAGCGACTCAGCGAAGACGTTGAACAGCTGGAGCCGGTCGCCATCGGCCAGACCGTGCGCGACGGAGAACAAAGCATCATTCGTCAACGTGGTGTCGACGGAGAAGAAGCCCTTCACAGTGCCGTTGATGGGCGCGTAGCCGAGGAAGTTGTTCGAGTTCGTCGACACGTGGTTGAAGAACAACAGGAACCCATACGTCCCGGCCGGCACGTCGAAAGTGAGCGCACCGCTGTTCGCCTTCTGGCCGCTGGCCGCAGCCCCCCACGTGACCGCCTGCCGGGCGTAGGCAGGAGAACCGCCCGTGGCCTCGGTGCCCCCATAGTTGGCGCCCGTTCCGGGATCCGTCAAGTTGCCAACCCCGATGTGCGTTATCGCGCCCGAGACGGACTCGTCCAAGCCGTCCAGCGCCTTGTTCTTGCCGAGGTCATTGAACGGCATGGGCCACCTCCGAGGCGGTCATCTGTCGCGGGCTCAGGTGATGTGCAGGTCGTACGGTCCGAGGACGGGGATCTCGGGAGCGGCGGTGATCTTCACCCAGATCCCGTAGGTGAGCCCCTTCGTCAGGACGAGCGCGGTGGCCGGCCCGATGAGGACAGCGGCGTCTGTGCCGATCCACTGCGCGGACTGCCAGTCGCCGCCGGTGGGGTCCTGGCCAGCCGGGACGATCGCCATCTGCACCGTGAGCGAGGTGAGGTTGGACGGTCCGTCAACCGGCACCTTGACGTACTCGACCGACAGGCTGGGGATCTTCAATGCCGTCATCCGCACCCCTCAGGTCAGGTGGTGGGTGGACGTGCGGACCAGCCACGTGCGAGGTCACCCGCCGACCAGAAACGCTGCAGCTCGCGCGCTGCCCATCCGCGTCGGGGTGTGCCAGGGATAACGGTGATGTCCTGCAGCACGAGGACGGCCAGCACGTCGACGGCCGACACGCTCTCGCTCAGCGGCTTCGGGACGATCTCTGACGCCGCCAACGCGTCGGCTGCCGACACGTTGTCGTCCAGTCCGGCCGTCGCGGCAACGGCCAGCGCGTCAACGCCCGCGACCGGATCGTCCAGGAGCGGTGTTACCAGCGTGGTCAGATCGTCGGTCCCGGTCGCGGTCTCGACGAGGTCGATCGGGACGCCGCCGCCCACATCGTCGGCGCCGACGACGGTGTCGGTGAGAACGGCGGACGCTTGGACGGTCAGATCATCTACGGCGGTGACAGTCTCGGTGAGACTGGTGTCCGCCGAGGCCTGAAGGGCGTCGGATAGGGATCCGGTTTCGACCAGGGTGGCGTCTGCTGTGACGGTGACATCGTCTGCAGCCGAGCCGGCCTCGGTCAGGTCTTTCGTAGTCGACCCGGACGTGACAGTCACCGTGACGCCGCGGCGGGTTGTCGGCGACGTCGTGATCGTGAAGTTCTGCGTACCTGTCGCGGAACCGGAGGAGAGGACCTTGTACGCGGCGGACACGTAGACGAACTGGCGGGAGCCGATGTCGGCGAACTCGGTGTAGGTGCCGGGGGCTGTGAGCGACTCAGATGTGCCGAGAGCGCCTGACGCGGAAACGAACCTGACGTCGAGATCAGTCGTTCCGGCGGGGGTGGTGGACGGGGTTTGGATTGTGGTTCCCGAGCCGCCCGTGCCAGTGGCGAAGACCGGCGTGTTCGAACTACCGTCCTGGATGGCGATCATCGTCGCGGCGGCGTCAGCACCGGAGTCCTGGTTGAAGGTGTAGGACGACGGCTCGCTGCCGCCCGCTACCTTCCAGTACAGCTTCCCGGGGTTCGTCCCGTCCACGCCAGCGGTGGTCAGCGTGCTCCATGCGGTGCCGGCCGCGGAGACGGACATGCTCGTGAGGGCGCCGATGTCTGCGGAGTGCCAGGCGAGCAGCAGGTCGCCGGACACCGTGCCTGAGGGTTTGGTGCACGAAAACGATGCGCCGGCGCCGCCTTGGCTCGCTTGGGATGTGCCGCGTACGGATGGCATTGGCTACCTCCGGGCGCAGGCAGCGTCCATGATCATTTAGGAGAATGTGCAGGTTGCTGTAGCCGCCCAGGTTTGGCCGGCCACCTTCGTGCCCTGAGCGATCGACGTCTTGTGGTTGAACAAGGTGGCGTTGACGGTGGCGCTACTGGTGACGGTGGGCGTACCGATGTCGATCCCGAATTCGTTCCAAGCGAAGTTTCCGTCGGCGGTGCCGAGGGTCGCCTTCAGCGTGAGCACTCCGGCGCTGACCTGCGGATAGGTGGCGTCCATAATTTGGAACCAGCGGTTGGCGGAGCCGGCGGAGGCCGACAGGTTGGTGTCGCCGACTGCTGCGGCGGGGCTGGTGGCGTTCCCGACGCCGATCCGGGCGCTGGTGTTGGTGATGGCCTGCCCGCCGCCGGCGGTCAGAAGCGAGGTGAGGCGGGTGAGTCCGGCGGTGGTGACAAGGTTTCCGTGGACTTCGGTCGTCTCGTAGGGCAGGACGCCGAGTCGAGCGAAATCGGCCGCGGACGGGGCAGCGAGGCAGGCGCGGCGCTGTACCCAGGTGGTCTGGTCGGCGTCGAACTTGTCGATCAGCCAGTGAGTGGTGGCGCGTGCGAGCTCGACGGCGGGCATGGGGCACACTCCTGGCAGTCGATCGAACGGGTGTACGAGAATGGCCTGATGGAGCCGACTAGGGTGGACCTGCACAACTGGCCGCACGACTGCGGCGCGGGCGGTTGGGTGATGCCGCACGGCGACCCCATCGACCGGTGGGAAGTGATCCGCGTCCACGCCCGCTACGTGGCGCCCAGAGTCGAGGCCGGCACCGTGGATGAGCAGGGCCGCCGGTTGAAGATGCGCTTCGAGGCGCACGCTTATCTCGTCGACCTGGACGGCTCATTCTCGGGGCTGCCCGATTACGAGCGGGTGCTGCTGCATCAGGAGCCGCCGGGCAACTGCTGGTACATCAAGGCCGTCGACGACGACTATCTGGAGCGGATCGACCGGTACAAAGTCGGCTAGGCGGCGTCCTGGAAGCGGGCGCGCAGGTCGGCCCGTAGTTGGTCGCGCAGTTCTGGCGTGGCGGGGATGTCGTCGCCACGGGCGATGCAGCCATCAATGGTGGCGAGGTCGCGGTAGTCGTAGAAGACGACCCGGTCCACGGTGCCGAGCTGGCGGGCCTGGTAGCGGCGGGCCCACTGCCGGATGGTGATGGGGCTTCTGCCGAGCTGGGCGGCGGCGGCTTTCGCCGTGATCGGATCAGGGTCGGGGTCCACGCTCACCCCCTGAAACGCGTGATGCCCTCGCGCGCATGTGGCGTGAGGGCATTCGTGTTCTGTCCGCAGGAAGTGTTACACAGAGGGACAGAGTTCTTCAACTCGGCGTCACACCGACCCACTCGGCGACCGTCAGCAGCATCGCCGACCTGGGGATATGGATCGGCAACAGGTGGGGGACGACGAGCACGCCGTCGGCGACGGGGTGCACGTCGCAGGGCAGCGTCTCAACGTCACACATGACACTCATCATCCCAGAAGTCACGGGAGTGTCACATCGGTCACGGTTGCTGGGTCTTCCACGAGTCGGCCAGCAGGAGCGCGATCACCACCGTCCCGATCGTGTTGAACATCGCGAGCGCGGCGCTGACCGGCCCCACCCACAGCGGATCGTTCGGCGTCCCACCCCATGCGCCCGTCAGCAGGTAGACGCCGACCGCCTGGCTGGCGACCATCAAGGCGACGAACGCCGCGCTCTTGCCCAGCACGCTGGCCCAGCTCGGGAAGTCGGTCACGGCTTCCATCTCTCTTGGTAGTCGTCGTGGTCGGCGTACTCCTGGGCGCGTAGGCGGCATGCCAGCTCAAGGGCCTCCCTGCGGCCTTCCTCGTAGCCAGTCTCTCGAAAGCCGCCTTGGACACGTAGCGCGTCGGCGTACTCGTCCACCAGTCTTCGGCCAGTCTCGACTGCACGGAGCACGCGGGCCGAGTCGAACCGGTCATGATGCGCCAGATCAGCATCCCCGCATTCATGCCAGCAGTCGACACCGGCGTACTGAGATGTCTGCTCGTCCTCGTCGAACTGTGCGCGTAGGAACGCGATCAGGTCATCCACGCCCAACCTCCATCGTGGTCACGGCCCTTCGCTCAGGTCGAACAGCGTGTCGTACGGGTCCGGCTTCGCGTCCACGCGCAGCCAGTCGGGAAGTTGGTCGCGCGTCTGGTGCTGTGCGCGGTAGACGTCGGCGGCGTCGTCCGCGCACAGGTCGATCCAGTCGCCCGGCTTCATGTCTCGGCCCGCGAAACGGCCGTGCTCACGGGCGATGAACGCGGTCTTGGCCCGCTTGTCGCAGGTGGGCCGGATGCAGTCGTGGATCTCGTCGCGGACGCGGTGGTCGATCCGCTGGGCGTCGTTCATCTGGTGCTCAACTCCTCATCGGCAAGGCTCGCGAGAAGCGCGGCGGCGGCCGACAGTTCCCTCAACTGGTCAGGATCCATCTTCGCAAGCGAGTCACCCGCCCGCTCCAGGTCGCCCCGGTACGCCCACCCGAGCGCGGCCTGCCCGACGAGGATGCCGTTGGCGTGCCGCATCGTGCCGTAGAGGCGGGCGAGGCCCTCGTTGAACTCTGACGCCCAGTTGGGATGGTCGGCGGTCACCGCTCTTGATCCTCTTTGAACGCGTCGGCCGTCCACTTCACCGCCTCCGCCACGATCGCCGCGTTCCCCGCCACCGTCATCACCGCCAGCGGTTTCCCGGCCTCGTCCTCGATGCGCAGCGCCGCTTTGAACCCCGGAAAGGCGGCGATCACCGCCGTCTCCTGCTCCACAATCGACCCTCCTCGCTGTGAAAGCTGCCCGTTGACCTGGTCGAACAAGTCCACAAGGTCGGTCATGCGTGCGCCTCCTGCTGCTCGTGGTCGTGCTCGTCCGCCTGCCGGGCGTACTCGTCGTCGTGCTCCCGCTGAGTCAACAGCCGACCGCAGGACTCGCACTCGTAGTAGCCGTCGTCCTTCCTGCGCACCTGCCGGTCGGAGCAGCGGGGGCAGCAGATCGGCGAGCGGGCGTTCGCCGGTTCGGTCTTCCCCATCGCCCTCAGTGTGCGCTGCCACTTGAGCACGGCCAGGCCGAACGTCACCGACCCCGGATGCAGGAGGATGTCGCCGATCTGGCCGCACAGCCAGGCGGCGGACACCATGCGGGCGTGCGCGCCCCTCCCCCGCTGAGTACGTGGAGGGTAGCCGCGAGCGGCCCTCCACTGGTCTTCCGTCTCCACGAGCGTCCCGAACAAGTCGTCCAACGTCTCGACGATCGCCTTGTGGTCGCGGGCACGCTGCCCGTTCGGGCCCGCGATGGCAGCACCCCGGTAGCCGTCCACGTTCGCGGCCACCACCGCGGCATCGTCATCGAGCCGGCGCAGCGCGCCCTCGATCATGCGGGCGCACCGCGAACACCAGACCGGGTCCCCGATCGTGACCGGCGTCTCCGGCTGCACGGGAGCGGCAGGTCGTTCAGGCCGGTCATCGCCAGGCAGCGCCAGCCACGCTTCCATGTCTGCGGCATGCCGGTCGTTAGCCTGGTCGTAGCCTTCCCAGTCGTCACGCGCCGCGTTGTTGCACCGGCCTGGACAAGCATGCGGATGGATCGGCATCGGTCAGTCCCCCTGGTTGGCGGGCGGCAGAAACAGGTTGGCGGGCCAGTGCCCGTTGATGGTCTCGGTGCGGTGCTCGCCGCATTCACAGACGCTGAGGACGATGGTGGCCAGGCCGGGCACGATGGCGTACTCGCCGTGGGCAACAGACTTGGCGGTCCATCGGTGGCGGTGGAACAGGCGGCGCAGGTTCATGGCGCCTTCACCGCCACGTACTCCCGGTTGAACACGTTCTTCAAGGTGTCCTCGTCCTCGCACCGCTTGGCCTTCCGCCTGGCTTCCTCGTAGCTGCTGTACCGGGTGTAGTTCAGGTGCCGGTACCACTCCTTGGTGCGATCCTCGTCCCGGTAGATGATCTCCAGGACCTGCCACTCGCCGCTGTCTTTGGTCTCCAGACCCGCGTCCGCGTTCGCGGCGCGGCGGCTGCGTAGCCACCAGCCGCAGCCGAACGAGACGACTGAAATCAGTACTCCACCGGCAAGCAAGACGATGACGTCAGCCACGCTCGCCCTCCGCCCCGCTGTGGAAGGTGAGCGGCCACCGGCCGTGACGGTCAGCCTCGAAACGCGCCACCCGTCGCAACGCCTGAACCGTGCTCTCAGACTTGTCCTGGTCGCCGTCGAGAGCCCGTCTAGTTGGGCACGGGGCCGGGCAGATGCACTCCGGACACAACAGCCCCGACTCGGCGTGCGTCGCGGCCAACTCCTCCGGACGTGGGTGCAGGTCCCGAACCCGAGCGCCCGCCCGCCGTAGGTCGTCGAGTGTGGCGATGTGATCCCCCAGCCAGCAGCGGTTCGCCATCTCGCTGTCGTCGATGATCCGCTCGACTCGCTTGAGGCGTTCGGCTGCGGTGGCCCGGTTCCAGCGGTGAATCCACTCGGCCGGGGTGGGCAAGACACCCTCCGGGGCGGGTTGCTCGGATTCGCCGGCGCGCAGTTGGGCCACCTCGTGGCGGAGCCGCGCGAGTTCCCCGTTCAAAGCCTCGACTTCGATCTCAGCCACGGTTGGTCTCCTCTCGTGCGGCGCGGACCTGGGCGCGAGCTTCATCGCGCTGCCGCACCGCGTACAAGACCGCGTACAGCCACACCGCATCCATCGGCACCGCCAGACGCGGACCCTCCCAGAACGGCATCAGCGACACGGCGGCGAACAGGACAGCGGTCGGGATAGCCAGACTGCGGAGTATCCACGCGTCGTCGCTTCCGGGCGGGTCGACAAGGACACGCCACGCACGGCGGATCATCTCGCCGCCTCCCCCGCTATCGCGAGCAGCTCCCGCGGTACGACGGTCGGCACCAACGCGCGCTGCCCCGGAGAGAGCTCTAGCGCGTCGAGGATCCGCGAGATCGCCCCGGCGAGTAGGGCACCCTGGGCCTCCGCCAGTCGGATCTCACGGTCGGCGATCCCCATGTCGTGCGCCGTCTTCGCGAAGCGGACGCACCGGTCACGCTCCTGCGCTTCGAGGAGGGCCAGGCCGCGGATCGCTTCGCCTGACTCGTACACGCCGACGCTCGGCGACGCGGAACGGGTGTGGCCGACCAGCCCCTCCCCCTGACCGACACCGCCCGGGGTTCCCGGATCGGCGTCCTCCAGTTGGCGCTCCAGCAGCGACGCGTACAGATGGAACCTCGCCCAACTGACCTGGAGCATCGCCATCACCGCCTCCGCCGGCGACACGTCCACACGGCCCGGAACGGCACGCCACGCGGAGAGTGCCTCACCCTTGGCCTTCAACACCTCGCGGCGCTGCCCGCCATGCGTCTTACACGCGTTCGTGCCCCTGATAGCCAGGGCGTGACAGCGCTCCCCCGGACGGCGCTTCGACTTCTTCGAGCACTCCCAGCGGGTGTGCGTCTCGCAGTGCACGGCTCCGGCCTGTCTCATCAGGTCGTCCGTACTCAAGCGGGCGGTCACGCCGATGCCCTACAGGTTTCGCCGCTGTCGCACTTGGCGTGGTTGTCGGTCATGCCTGTTGCCTCCCCGATTGGTCGTACGCTTGCGGGGAGCCATCTGTGACATCAGGGGCGGGCGAGGTAGGGGGCGGCTCTCCATGGCGGTGGAGGGCCGCTTTCGCGTCTAGTGAGAGTGTCGCGTATTTCGGGACGGTGCAATCGGCAGTAATCGTCTCACGCGATCTGGCCCATGAGACGCTCCCAGAAGCGTGTGAGCTCGTCGCCGGCGTATCGGGTGTAGTGGATGCGGTCGTGGTGGCGGTAGACGGCCACCTCGGTCACCGGCTCGCCGTCTGGGGTGAACGAGGTGTGCAGGTGGGTCCAGTCGTCGGGGCCTGGCCGCCAGTCGGGGAAGCTCGCGTGGGCGGCGTGCTGTTGGAGGGATTTAACCCACTGGTCCTGGCCTTGCGGGTGGTGCATTAACCCACTTTGGCATCCCTTATCCGCAATCCTCAATGAGGCTGGTCTGTCCTTCGCAGTCCCCGCCGTCACGCCGGGAGAAGCGCGGCGCTGTCGGGACGATGATCCCTAGTCTCTCCGCGCAGTCCCTGCCGTAGCCGAGTTCGCGGTACTTCGGATCCCACAGGAACTTGCCGCAGCCGCCGAGGCAGAGCATCGGGGACAGAGGCGGGACGTCGAGGTCGAGGAGGAGGGTCACGGCCGCCAAGCCTCGCGGTCCTCCCAACGGGGAGGTTCGTGCCAGACCTTGAAGGGTCGCCAGCGCACCTGTATGCCGTCGAGGGCGTGGAAGAGCTCCCAGAAGCTCTTTGCGAGCCTCTCACTCAGCCTCATCGGTCGTCTCCTCCTCGGGTACGGCTGACGTCTCGGGCTCCTCGGGCCACCACCTGGTGACGATTTCCACGCCGACCATCCGCCCGTCCTTATCGAGGTCGATGTTGACCACAGCGTCCACGGGCAGCGTGGCGTCCACACCTCCGCGTGGGATAGGGCCGCGGAGGGTGACGTACATGGCCTGGGCCTTCGGATTGAAGGTCCACTCTCCGGGATGGCGCTCCAGGGTCATCGTAGGTTCCTCCTGCGTCGGCGGCGGCGGTTGTACTCGTGCCCGTTGATCGGCAACGACTTGGGGAAACCTCGCGGATTGCAGGTCGGGCAACGGCGGAAGTGCTTACGGTCGCCGACGTGGGCGCGCTTGTGGAAGGTCGCCTGCATCCCGCTCAAGACCGGGGCGAGTCCCTTGGTGAAGCCCTCCGCGAACGCCTGCGCTGCTCTTGCCAAGCCGTCTGCGAAGGCCGAGAAGTCCACTGAGAGAGCGATCGATAGGGCAGGCGTCGGCTCTGGCTGGTCTGGCGCCCATCGCATCGCATCGTCCGACACCACGTAGTCGTCCAGGCAGGAGTCGATTGCGGCCAGCACGCCGTCAGGGGTCGACATGGGATCCATCCTCCTCGTTGCCGCGTCTCCACACGAGTTCGTAGTCCACACTGTCTCTGGCCGCGGCGTAGTCGCCCGGCCCGTAGGTGGTCACCTGTTGCGGACGTCCGTCTCTGTCCACTCGGACGGTCAAGACGACACCGCCGACGTCCATCCACCACACGCCGGCGTCCATCTGTTCCACGTGCAGCCATGAGCCGACCACCAGCTCATCGAACTCGGTGTTCGGCAGGTGGTGGTACTTGGAGTGCTCCCCGTCCTTGCCTGGGGCGCTGGAGACGTGGTGTGAGGTGCCGTACAGGAGTCCGCTGTCCCTCTGGCGGCCGATCCACTCGTGGACGAGGAGACGCCAGCGGCCACCGGGGCGGCGCAGGCTACCCATTCTCGGTCCCCGCGGTGTCGTCGAGAGCGGGAGGCTCATCAGACAGGTACTTGGCCAGCATGAGCCCAGCAGCATGGTGCATGTCGCCCACGGGCCATGCCAGCCACTTATCTCTCAGGTTCTCAACGCGAGCGATCACGTGCTCCAGGTCTTCAGCGTGGTCTTTCGCCTCGTACCAACGCTGCTTGGCCGACTCGTACTTGACGCCGGTTTGGCGGGCCGACTCCAGCGCCCGGTCCCGCGCCTCCTCGCGCTGCATGCAGCCGGAGCAGACGTCCTTCTCGGCGTTGATCCGGAGGCGGGTGATCTCCTGTCGGAGTTCGTAGTTGATTTTGCGCTCGCGGGCGGCGGCAACCTGAGCCTTCTCGACTCGCTCCATCAGGTCCGCGAGGTCTCCGGCATCGATGAGCGCAGCCCGTTCGGGCATGCCCTGGCTCGGGTTGTTGGTGGTGATGACGTTCCAGCGGTAGTCGCCGTTCTCGTGGTGCTCGATCTCAGCAGCCATCACGCGTGCTCCTCCCACCAGAACGGGTCCTGGATGGCACAGTTCACGAACAGGGGCGGCTGGAGGCGACCCGCCGCCAAGCCTTCACGGTGCTCGTCGAGCACGTGGTCAGTCCCGGCCCGCGCGGCTTCCCGCGAAAGGTTCCACGTGCCGGGGATGATCGCGCCGCACGTGGCGCAGCGCATGATCTCGATGTCCTGCATAGCCAGCGGCAGATGATGAGGGACGGACACGTACGGGTCAGCCACCGTGTATTCCTTCTGCGTAGCGGTGGCGGAGGTCATCAGCCACGGCCCAGCTCCTCGGTGATCTCTGCGTCGATGCCAGCTCTGGCGCGAGCCAGCCAGTAGACACTGCTCACCTCCACAATGGCGTCGGCGTACTTCCGGTCCAGTTCCTGCACGTCCACATCGAGCTGGTCGAACGGGACGATGCTCCTATGGTCCGGGCTGCTGCGTGACCTCCAGACTGCCCAGGCGTCGTGGACGTCCTCCATGCTGGCGTTTACGCCCTTCGTCATGGCCAGCAGGGTGTACAGGTCGAGCAGGGAGGGCTCCAGGCCGGGGAGGCGGGCTGCGAGCGAGTCTCGGACGTCATCCACGTAACTCACCAGTGGTCCTCTCGGATAGGGCGGGGTCATTGCTTGTGGGCGCGACACAGTGGACGAGCCCAGCCATGACGAGGTCGAAGGCGGCGCCCTCCGCGCGGGACGGCGGGAGTTGCTGTTTCAGCACTTCCACCGCCTGCGCGCGGTTCAGGGCGCGTCCGCCTGCCACGTGCAGGGCTTCGGCGCAGCGTCCGGCGTCCGGCCACGACATACGTCCTTGAAGGACCGCAGCGGTCTGCTCTCGGTCGTCAGTCACGGCCAGCCTCCGTCGCCGGGTGGGCGGCGATGATCGCAGCCCTTTCGGCGTCGTACTGCTTCAAGGTGGTCACCCGCAGCCGATACCGTTCGCGGGCCTCGTCCAGCTCACGCCGTCCGGCGGGAGAGACGCGGACGCTGAAGCTCGGCGGTTCCAGCAGACAGTCGTCGCAGCCCTCCACGCGCTCGTCGAGCCACCAGTGCTCGTCCTCGTGGGCCCGCTCAGCGCGGCGCGCCATGGCGAGTTCCTCGCGGTCGGCGTAGCCTCCGAGGTCGCACCACGCGGGGTGGCCCTCGGTCTGGCCGCAACCGACGCAGACGATAACACTCATGACGGTGTCCTTTCGGGTAGGGCGGCGAGCAGTTCGAGAGCACGCGCGTGCGGGCATCCGTTCCAGGTGGATGTCGGCCCGTGGGCCTGGCAGTCGCCCCCGTGGTCGAACTCGCACGGGTCGGGATCGGCGAGCTCCCGTAGGAGAGCAAGCAGCTCGCGGCGCTCCTCAGCGGAGACGACGGCCAAGCCGCCCGCCTCTACGGCCCTCACGTGCTTCTCCGCCCGGCCCACGCAGATCTTGCAGGGGCGTCCGTCCTCTGGGCGGGAGCAGCCGGACAGGGCGATGATCTCAACCGGGGTCGCGGACTTGCTAGCTACATGCGAGTTAGCATGCGCGCGTTCGGCGAGGATGGGAGCGGCAGCCTCCAGAGCCACCTTGGCTACGACCCGCTGGAAGTCGGCGAGCGTTGGGTAAGCGTCAGGGGCGTCGTCCACGGCCTGCAGAGCCTCGACTGCGGCTTGTACGGCTTCCTCGGGAAGGTCTGGCATCACGCCCCGCATTCGTGGTCGGGAATCTCGATCTCGTCACCAGGGTCCACCTCGGTCCGCAGGAGCACTGCCCGGCAGTCTCGGCAGCGAAGCTCGATCGCAAGGTCAGCCATCGTCGCCCCCTTGAATTGCCTCGCGGACTGTCTTGCACGGCTCCCGCAGGCACGCCAGGTACTCGGTCGGGTACTCCGGCTCGGGGCTGTGCTTGAGGTGCTGCACGCGGGCGTGAGTCCACAGGGCTGCCTCGGAAGCGCGGTGGGCCTCCAGCAGCGCGTTCAGGACGGGCGTGGTCACTCGGATGCCTCCCTGAGTTCGGATTCGAGCATCTGCACGAGCGGGTCGGAGGCGGGCACGCCGGACGCGCGTAACTCGTCGACGGTCAGCGCGGTGATCGCGTGGTTGTAGTCGTAGACGCCCTCCCGTCCCGTGACCGTCCAGGTGCCGTCCGGGGAGCGGGTGGCCATGGTGTCGCAGGCGGTGGAGGACATGCGGCCCGCCTTGGGGTCGATCGTAAGAGCCACGGGTCAGCCCTCCTCTGTGAGGGAGGAGTCCGGGGAGAAGCGCGCACGCAGTTCGGCCCCGGTCAGGTCCCGGTTCGCCTCGCTGTAGAAGCCGCGAGCCTCCAACTGCTGCGCCAGAGCGTGAGCCTCCGGGCGCACCAGCTCGGTCAGCGGGTCCTTGAGGATGTTGATGGCGAGGTCTACCCAGTGGTCCCATGGCCCTTCAGCGTTGCTGTTGCTGTTGCGCGGCGACCAGGAGGTGAACCAGTCGTCCATCCACGGAGTCCACTGGACGCCGCAGCGCTTGCCCGCGTTGATCGCGGGGATCTCCTCGAAGTTCGCGGCGGCCTGCTCGAAGTAGTCCTTCACGGCCTGCTCGTGTTCCGGAGTGGTCATCGGGTCTCCTTGTCGTTGATCGCTTGAAGGTCTGCCGTCTCCCGGCAGGAGCCGGGAGACAGGGGAAGGGGCGGGTCAGCAGAACTCGCTCTCGCAGAAGGGCACGCCACGCTCGGCGCGGAACGACACCGCCTTCCGCTCCCAGTCCCACATGCGCTTCTCGCCCGCAGTGATCGCGTCGGCAGGGCGCTTCGTGGCGTCGGCCATGAACGTCTCCCACGCCACCCCGTAACCGGACTCGGACTCGATGGTCACGTCCTCGCGGGACAGGAACTCGCGCCACGCTGCCACGGAGACGAGCCCGATGTCGCGGTGGGCGCGGAACAGGAACTCCTTGCCGCCCACGTGCTTGCCGATATGCAGCCCTTCGTCGCCGTCTGGTGTGTCAGGGGTGACCGCGTAGTAGTTGGTGCTCATCTCGGTTCTCCGCTCAGGGTCGAGGGATTGAGGGGGTGGCCCGGTAGGGGAAGAGACCGGGCCAGCAGGGTCAGAGAGTCGCCAACCGAGAGCCGCAGGCGTACACCTTCGTCGCGTACTTGAGCGCCTCACGCCAGGCGAGGCCGTCGCTGTCCACGTCGCTCATGTCGAACCAGCGCTCGTCCTCGTGCTCGCTGTGCTCTCGCGCCAGCTCGTCGCTGCGCTGGATCACCCGGTACTCGTCGCCGAGTTTGAGGATCAGCAGGGTGAGGTCCGATGGCTCCGGCAGCTCGTCGGCGAGGTTGGGCATGTCGCTCATCGGTTCTCCAAAGCGCTGACGCGGTCGCGCAGGTCATCGATCAGATCGGCCAACTCGTCGCGGGCGATTGCCCGGATCTCGTCGGCGATCATGCCGAGTTCTGTCTCGTTCTCGCCTTTCCAGTTCGCTCCCGCCTCCTTGCAGGCAAGGCGCAGGTAGTGGATGAGGATGTCGGGCTGAGCGGACATGGTTCTCCTTGGTCGTCGTCGAGGGGGTTGAGGGTGGAGCCCCGGCGTACCGGGGCCGAAGAACGTCAGGCGGCGTGGCTCAGGGAGTCGCTTTCGTCGTCGTCCGCGTCGTCTTCGCCTGGCTCGGCGTCGCACTCCTCGCAGCCTTCCTTCGGCTGTTCCTCGTGGTCGGGGCAAATCTCGACGACGGACAGCGTGTAGTCGCGCAGATAGGGCTCAGCGAACACGAGGTCGCCGATCCCCTGCTGCGCCTGCTCGCTGGAGCGGAAGCCGGTCTCGGCGAAGCCGCCGTCCTCGTCCACCCAGATGCCGAACTCGGCCATGATGTCGCTCCTTGATCGTTGAGGTCTTGGTCTCTGGCGCTCGCCCCGGGTCTCGCACACCGGGATGACTGCTGGTCGGACTGAGTGGCCCCGGGAGGTGCTGGAGTCCTCCCGGGGAACGGATATGGCTACAGGGGGGCAGGACGAGCAGCGATGGAAGCGGCGCCGGAGAGGATGCGGAATCTGCCGTCCACCAGGCGGATGGTCACCTCGCGGTAGCGGGTCCGACCGGCCTGGCTGGTCGCGACGGGGTCGATGCGCTTGATGACCTCGACCACGCGCGACCACTCGCCGCTCTGGTAGAGGTCCACATGCCAGCCCACGCGCACCTTGAGGGCGGGAATGTGGGTGGGGCCAAGATCGGCCATGCTCATGCCTCCTTGCTGGTGCCGTAGATGCCGTTGACAGGTCCGCCCACGGCGTGGAGCCAGAAACCGTCACCGTGCTCGTCGCGGTAGCAGCCGCCGAGCTCCCAGCCGTCGAGGTGGACGACCTCGTTCCACGTCCAACACTGCGAGGAGGTCTCCCAGCCCTGCTCGGGCTTGTTCATGACGAACAGCTGACCGCCGGCGATGCGGACGAGAACGTCCGAGGTGAACGAGCGAAGTTCGGTCGACTTGGTGGCGGTCATCTCGTTCTCCCTGGCGTCTCATCTTGTTTCGATACTCAGTACCGTAATAGCTGGAACTGAGACTCGCAATAGAGTTTCGCCACTCAGTACCATGATTTTTCTTGAGTCTCGCTACTGAGTTTCGTATCCTTGCCCCATGGACGCTCTCGATCGCCTCGACCAGGCCGACGACCAGTGGACGGCCGCCGAAGAGACCGCCGCCAAACTCAAGGCGGAACTCTTCGAGGCGTTCGCCGCCGCCGTCCGCGATGGCAACACCCCCGACGACCTTGCCGCCCGGCTGAAGTCCCGCAAGACGCCCGAGCAGGTCGAGGCTGGACTGACCTTCAGTGGCGCGTACATCCGCAGGAAGGTCCGCGAGATCGGCATTCCCGCACTGCCAACGGGACCGAAGCCTCGCAAACAGCCCGTCTCCGAGTAGCCGTTCACCCCGCTCCCCAGACGTCGAATCGGGCAAACTCTGGCCAAGCAAGGGCGAAGGCCAGCAAGGCGGAGATGTGCTCCTGCTCGGCGGTCATAACGACGGACCAGACGCCTTCGCAGTACAGCGGGGTGACCTGGGAGACGAGGTCTTGCGGCAGGTCCCGGGCAGCGATCTCCGTGTGTGCGTAGATCTTCACCCGCCAGCGCCGGGAGTAGCCGTTCACCGGGACTCCCCCGCCGCTGCGCGCGTGCACGGACCGCAGTAGTGCTTCCCGTCCCGGACGCTCCAGTCGTAGCGTTCGATGGCGCGGCGGACCACGGTCTCCAAGGTGGGCCCGGTGATCTGGCAGTACGCCCAGCAGCCTGGAGTGTCGCAGTCGAGAGAGATGCCACGGATGCTCACCGGGCCGCCTCCGGCGCCGACGGCAGCAGTTCGTACGCCGCCACCCTGCCGACCAGCCGCGCGTAGCCGTCCTGAGCACGCAAGACCGTCGCCTGCTCGACCGGCCGGAGCGGAGGCCGCTCCACCACCACACCGCCGTCCACGATGTGGCAGTCCTCGCACAGGTACAGGTCGCCGGCGCGGCGCCAGCCGTAGAAGTCGCCGCCGCCGAGCTTGGAGAACGCCTTCTCGATCTGGGCGGCGTCTACCCACAGGGCGACCGCTTCCTCGTCGTCGAGCCACGGGGTGTCGCAGCGGGAGCAGCGCAGGATGACCCGGACCACAGGCTCGACGATCACAACGCCTCCCCAGCCTGCTGGGAGGTGGCGACGGGCTGGTACTCGGCGGCGAACACGTCCGGCTTGACCGCATAGAAGCCATCCGCGTCCTTGACGATCCAGTCGCCGAAGTCGACTTTCTCGCGCCCAGATCGGGTACAGATGGCGAGCCCGTCCAGGATGTGGTCCGCGTCGTGGTGGGGTTTGGCGTCGGCCCACTTCCACCACTCCCACACCAGTTGGCCGTTCTCGCGGGTGAGCTGGCGAGCCTCGACTTCAGCGTCGCCGTGGCGGTAGCGGGCCATCAGGACGCCTCCCCGGACTCGCCGGCCGACATGATGTCCGTCATCCACTGACGGGCCGGGGTGAGAGCCCGCCGTTTGAGCTCGTCGAGGTAGTCGAGCAGCAGTTCGGGGGCGATCATGCCGCCGTCGTCGACTGCGTGTTCGACGTAGCCGCGCAGTTCGGCACACACTGAGTCGTAGTCGGCTGCGGGAATCGGGTTGGGAATGTCCAGCCACTCGATGCGGGTGGCCCCGCCGTGGCCGTGGACCTTCACCACGCCCTCATGGCCCTTGTTCAGCCATGTCACGATCGTCGGCTCGTTCATGGGCTCGCGGTCCAGCCAGTGCAGAACCGCCCAGCCGTCCGAGAAGACGACCCCTTCGGCAACCACACCCGTGCCGGAGACGCCTGATACGTCCTCGACGCGGTGCAGGCGGAAGCGGCGAGGCTCGGCGCTCATCGGCTTGCCGCCTCTCCGGAGAGCTCGGCGGCGACGGTGCACGGCTCGCACCGGTAGGTGCCGTCCTCCAGCACCGTCCACTCGTCCTCTGCCACGACCGCGCGGGCGTCCTCGACCGTCTCGAAGTGGACGCTTCGCCCCTCGCCCTCCTCGTCGTACGCCTTACCGCAGCAGCCGCATTTCACGATCAGGCACGGCTGGTCGAGCTGGCGGGGCGTGGTGTAGGCGAAGTAGCCGGGCGCCACGCCGCCTTCCGCAGCCCACGCCCCGTCGGCCCGCTTGCGTGCTTCGGCTTCGGTGGTGAAGTGCGGGACGAACTCGCCGTTGTCCGCTTGTGTGCCGTCGCTGTCGTAGGCCAGGATCCAGCAGTTCTCTACCGCAGAGCTGCTCATCGGGCGGACACCTCGCGGTCCTGCTCGGCAGCCCGCCGCTTGGCGATCGCTTCCCTGGTGGCCTCTGCGGCCCTGGTCGCCATCCGCTCGGGCATGTACCGGAGGTCGTCCACGGAGAACCGCTCCTGGTCGTTCTCTGGGGCGGCCACCATCACCTCGGGTGGGGGCGAGCCACCGCGCCAGCCGTACGCCGCCTTCCGGCACACCTCGGCATCCTCCGTCTCGGCGTAGCGGCCCGCCGCCCAGACGTCATGCGTGTAGCCGCGCCTGTTCGGCCCCCACCAGGCGTCGTGCTCGTTAGACCACACCAAGTAGAGGCGGACGGGTGGTTCTTGGATATCTCGCATCGTTCGATTCCTCTCTCAAATCTCGCTCTTGTTGATGCTTTTCTTGATCGCTTTCCGTACTGGTGATCCATTTGCGAGGCGCTGAGAGCCCCGGAGAAGCTCTCAGCCGGACCGAGCCTTAGATGGGTGCGGAATCCGCCTCAGAAACGGCGACAGGCGGCACAGAGGCGCGCACACGGCCGGTCCCGTCCGAGCCGTGCGTGCCGGATGCGACGAGTCGCGCGACATCGAAGTCACCCGCCTCGACCCCGGCGACGAACGCATCCACCTCCCGCCGGTCGAACGACAGCACCACGTCCGGCTCGTCGCGCAGCCACACCAGCCACCCGCCGTCGACGTCCCCCACCCAGAGGACGCCCCTGTAGGTGAGCACCTGGTTCGTCTTGACGGCCGCCAGGAACGACCACCAGGCCGGAACCGGGACGCGCAGGATCGGCGAGGCGTCGCCGAGCTTGGAGTCCCGCACCCACACCTCATCGGCGTTTGCGCAGGCCACGGTCACACAATGTCCGTTGTTGCTGGCAGACGACTTGATCCACCTCATGCGCGGGCCTCCAGACTGGCCAGGTCGAATTCGTTGTCCCGTACGCCCGCTGTGAAGGCAGCCCACTCCGAAGGCGTGAAGACCAACATCGGGCCGTCCTGCTCCTTGCCGTCTCGAAGCGCCACGTTGCCGTTCGCGAGTTCGGCCACCTCCACGCAGCTGCTCGCCCCGTTGCAGAAGCTGGACTTGCGCCAGCCGCCGGCTTGGGTCTCGATGTCAGCCATGGACCGACGCCTCCAGGACTGCGACGTGACTCAGTGCGATGCACGACACCTCGCCCTCCACCCACACGACCGCCGTGTGGCCGCCAAGAAGCTGGGCTGCCGTGCGGGTGCGGCTGGTCTTGCCGTCACCTTCACGCCAGCCAGTCCAGTAGCGAACCGGCGTTCCGACCGGGACAGTCGCGTTCCATCCGGCGACGGCGAGAGCCTGCATCTCACGGGCCGCCTGCACAGACGGCTCAATCTCGGGCATCAACGGACACCTCCTCTGCGTTCTCGCCGTGCACGGGACAGTCCGGGTGCGGGTAGGCGACCGGGTTGCCATCCACGAACACGCCGACGTCGTACGCGGTTACGCACAGCCCCGCGCAGGTGCGGGTCGGCTCGGACGCCTGTTCAGCGTCGTCCTGCCAGCCCTGCACGTCGGCGAGGAATCCTGCTAGCTGCTCAATCCCGTCAGGGTCAACCACGGTTCGCCTCCTGCGGCGCGCTCCCGTTGACGATCCGAGCCACAGCCAGCGGAGCGGTCCAGCAGGGGCACGGAGGACCTTGCCGAGGCGAGGCAGGAGCGAGCAGGTTGCCGCACCGATCGCAGACCGCTACCTGCTCATGTCCGGGGCAGCCTGGCTCGCAGACGCCCCGGTGACATGCGCCTTCCTCCTGGTAGACCTCCTCCTCGTAGTCCTTCGCCGCCTGCTCCAGCCAGGAGGCGAGAGGCTCACGGGCGTTGAGCAGCGCCGCCACCAAGCGGGCCAGGACGCGGTCCTTCACGTCGAACAGGACGCAGTTCCGGCAGGTGACCGCCGACTCGTCGTGGATGCTGCCGCACAGCACCACGATGGCCGTCTGCGGCAGCACCTCAGCGACCACGTGCGGCAGCAGGTGCTCGCGGGAACGTGCTGCCGCTTCTCGGAGTTCTTCGGCGATCGTCTTCTCGTCGGTGTCAACCACGAGAGGCCACCTCCTGCGGCATGGCAGCGGGGAACTCGTCCCAGGTTCGGCCGTCGAGCAGCCGTCCGGCCTTGCCTTTCGGGTAGCGGCGCATGACGCAGGCGTCGCGGGTGCCGTCCTGGATGCCCCAGCCGGGCCATGGGCGGCCACGCAGGGCTCCGGCCTTGGTGACGACCTGGCAGGCGTCCTCGTTGGTGACGTGGCCGAAGACGGACTGCCCGTGGTCGGGGTGAGGCGGGCACCAGGCGCCCCACTGCTTGAACAGATAGGCGACGCCCGCCTGCTGGCACTGGTCGCGGAGCCCGCGCGGCCAGTCGAGGTGCATCGGCCGAGCACCAGGGCCGGACTCGCCGCCAGCGATCACCCAGTCGAGGACGCTCGGCGTGCTGGAGTAGACCGCGCCGTCGGACGGATCCTTTACATCGCCGCCGAGGCAGTCGATTCGGCCGCCACGCAGGTTGCGCAGATCGACCGGGCCGAGCAGCGGTTCCGCCGAGATGAACCGCACGGCGGCGGGCGTCTCCAGGAGTGCCGGGATGCGGATGTCCGCCCACTTCTGATCCTCGACACTGACCCCCGCCCAGACATTCGCCAGCGGCCAAGCGCCGAACATCACTGAGTCGTGCATGGCGTCGCCGTTCTCGCACGTCTGCCCCGCCCAGTACGCGACCTCGGGGCGAAACTCCGGCGACGACAGCAGCGAGCGCATCCGGCCGTGGCGCTTGGTGAGGACCTGGAACGAATGACGCGGAGTCGCAGCCATGACCGCGAACACCCTGGCGATGTAGCCATCCGGAACGTCCTTGTGGAACAGGTCAGCCATGTCCGAGACGAAGATCTTGCGGCCCTTGCGCCACTTGAACGGCCAGTTGAGCCGGTCGGGCAGGAGTCGGACCTTGCCGTTGAACCGGCCCTTCTCGGCCAGCCCTTCGTACGCGGGCAGGTGCTTGAGCCTGCCGCCGGTCAGCTTCGCCGCGTAGCAGTTATCGCATCCGGCGGAGATGTGATCGCATCCGGTGACGACGGGCCAAGAGGCGTCCGTCCACTCGATGCTCGTTTTGTCGGCCATGAGGCTCTCCTAGGGGATCGTTTCGGGTGGGGTGTTGCTCGGTTCGGCTTCGCTGACGAAGTTCTCGTCGGCGACCATGAGGATCAGCGCCCAACGACGGGCACCGATCAGCCGGTACCAGTGCGAGCGGTTCTCGTTTCGGCGGGCGGCGTTGGTGAGCTCCCAGCCCTGCCGTTTCCGGAAGCTGATCTTCAGCACGTGGGCTCCTCCGTGTCTGTCCGGTTAACGGCTGATGCGCCGTCGTCCCCAGGCGTTTGCACAGGTGTGGACGGTGATGTCCGGCCTGGCGGGGAGACGATCACGCGGACTCCCCGAACAGCGCAGCCTGGCCATCTACGGCCAGCGGAGGCCTCGGAACGTCAAGCGCCCGAGCGCGCTCTCGGGGATCGCCCGTGCGCCACCGAGCGAGGCGGCAGTAGCCCGCGGACAGGTCGACCGTTACGCCGCGGCGGCCGAAAACGGACGCCGTGAGCGCGCTGGTGCCGGTCCCGCCGAACGGGTCGACTACGAGGCCTCCGGGTGGGCACCAGCCCTGGATGATCCGGCGCGGAATCTCGAACGGGAAGGCCGCATAGTGATCGTCGTCCAAGTGGTCAGGCACGTTGAGCGGCTGGCTGGCGATCTCCCACACGCTGCCCGGCAGTGCGCCGAGCGGGTTCACCGTGTCCGCCATGGCACGACGCCGCTGTCCGGGCGGGGTCGAGCGGCGGGCGCCTGGCTTGCGCTCGTAGTCGCTGGCAGGAGTCCGGATCTCGTCGATCGCCGAGTAGTACACGGGCAGCTTCGTCAGATGGACGATGTCCTCGTGCGCGGACTTGACCCGGTCGGTCACACGTTCCGGCATGGCCGACGGCTTCGACCAGATGATCACCGAACGGGCGATCAGCCCGAGCTGGTCGACGCACCCGATCCGGTACCGCTCGGGCAGCATCAGCCGGGACTTGCGCGGCGCCATCGCCGTGGACGACCGCCCGGGCGGCATGACCGCGGCACGGTCCTCACGGCCGGACCGCGCCGAAGACGGCCCGCCATCAGCGCGATCGGAGTACTTGTCACCCAGAACCACGAAGATCGAGCCGGACGGCTTGAGGACCCGCATCCACTCCGCGGTGCACTCCCACAACGCCTCCAGGTACTCCTGCGGTGAGGCCTCGGCGCCGATCTGTCCGGCAAGGCTCTCGTCGCCGTCGCGGTAGTCCCTCAGCGACCAGTACGGCGGAGACGTGCAGATGAGATCCACGCTCGCATCCGGCAGTGGCAGGTTGCGGGCATCACCGCGGACGACGATCGCGCGGCCACTCACAAGGTCTCCTTCAGGTCGGGGAGCCGGTCCAGGAGGCCGGCCACTGCTGCGTACGGGGAAGGACGGGCGGTCACGCGGCACCTCGCAGAGCCGCGGCGAGAGCGGCCCGGAGCCGGTCAATCTCAGCGAGCAGGTCCAGCGCCTCGAAGCGGACCATCCCCTGCAACGGCTCCGAGTTCGGGCAGAGCACCTCCCCGATCAGCGCCTGCTCGACGTCCTTCTCGGCGCGGTCGATGAGCCAGGCGCGGCCGGACTCGGCGCAGACCGACACGATGATGTCCCGCTCGGCGGCGTGAGAGCGGATCTGGGCGACACGGGCGGAGTCGGTGAGCAGGTCGCGGACATTGACGGTCACGCGATCTCCTCCACCGCGGCGTCGACAAGCATCGGCCTGCCTGTCTCCGAGTTCAGTGGCACGCCGTACGGCATGCCGTCCGCGGCGAGCGCCTCTTCGATCTGCCGCTTGAAGTCGTCGGCAACGCGGCGAGCGTCCGCTGGGTCGGCGTACGATCCGTCGATGATCAGCGCGACGTCATAGCCGCCCCACCGGTTCGGGACGACGACCACCCGGAAGTGATCCTCGCGGCGCCTGAACAGGTCCGCGGTGGCGCTCACCGGGACACCTCGCGGATGCGCGTGTCGGTGCCCTGGATGAGGCTCTCCAGCATGTGGTCCCAGCCGGTGGCGGCGAACCACGTTTTGCCCATGAGGTGGGCGGTCCACTTGACCAGGTCCTTGTACGTGCGCAGGTCGCCGGACTCGATGGTGTAGCCGCAGGTGTTCGACTCACAGGCGTTGCAGTGCGCGGTCCACGCAGGCTCGACAGGCCCGGCCAGCAGGTCCTCGACGAACTCGCCGGCGCTCTCGATCGCCTTCCGGCCTGCCATCGCGGCCTGGTACTCGGCGATGACCTGTGTGTCGATGCCCAAGTGCCCGTCATCGATCGGCCGGCGGCATCTCTGGCAGACAAGCTGTAGCTGGATCACGACGGTTGTCCTTTCGTTTGAGGGGTTAGGCGCTGACGGCTTCTTCGACCGGGTAGCCGCCGTCCCAGACGGCGTTCCACGGCCACGGGCTGGACCGTTCGAGGTGGTGGGGCCAGGCGCGTTCGTCGCGGTCGCCGCGGAACCGCTCCAGGTGGACGCGGGTCGGCTTGTCCTTCGCCTTGCGCAGTGCCAGCCCGAACTCGGGCCAGCGGGACCACACGCCCGACCCCATCGGCCGGAGCGACCGCATGCCCTGCTGTTCCATCGGGGCGTGGGTTTCCAGCCACAAGGCGATGCCGTGTCGGGCCCGGAAGCCGTCGAGGACGCGGGCAACCTGCCCGTTGATCGTCTCGGCCTTCTCGCCCGACTCGGTGAAGGCTTTGTAGAGCGGGCCCATCGCGACGAACTCGGCCCGGCTCGCGGCGATCACCCGGTCCACCAGGTGCTGGTCGTGCGGTTTGCGAAGGTCAATACCGCCCGGCCGGGTCCACCGCCACGCCCGGTCGTCGTCCCAGCCGGAGTACTCGCGGCCGAGATCCACCAGGTGCCGCACCTTGCGACGGACCAGAGCGGGTGGATTCTCCAGGTCGATGTACAGGGTCCGCACCGCGGGGATGCGCGAGTGGTGGGCGAACGGGTGGACGCCAGCCGCGAGCTGTACGGCGATCTGGCGCGCAAGCGTGGTCTTGCCGGCCCCCTCACTGGCGACGACGATGACGCGGTCCATCCGCTCCAGCACGCCGGGGATCAGCCAGTCGTGGTCGGTGTCGGACTCGTCGATGAACGAGCCGAGCGTCGAGAACCCTTCGATCTCGTCCTCATCGGTGGCCAGCGCCCGGAAGCGGGTCAGCGCATCCTCGGTGGCGACCAGCATCTCGTCGGAGGTGGTCGACTCGTGGTAGCCCTGCCCGGCGATGCGGGTCAGCTCCTCGATCGTGATCGCCTTGGTGCCGAGTTCCCGCACCTGGCCCACGTAGAAGTTGATGTTCGCTGCGGTTGGGACGAACGCCGCGAGGTCCGAGAGGTAGACGTCGCCGCCCGCCTCTCCCAGCTTGTTCCCCTTGGCCAACTCGGCGCGAACGCTCACCACGTCCACGGCGTCACCGCGGCGGTACAGACTCACCACAGCGCGGAAGATCAGCCGGTGTTGCGGTCTGTAGAAGTGATCCGCCGACAGGTGGGTGAACACGACGTTCGCAGCGTGGGGCGAGATCATGGCCGCGCCGAGAGCGGACTTCTCGGCGTCGATGTCGTGGGGTAGTGCCCGGTAGTCATCGGTCATGGTTGAACTCCTTCGGGGCCTGCTCTTCGACGTCATCCCAGGTGAAGTTGCCGTCGTCCTCGTCTTCCGGCTCAGGGTCGAAGCGTGCGTCGTTGAGCCAGGTGGACGGGTGCGGGGTGAAGCGTTTGGGGCTGCGGCGACGCTCGGGGTCGTCGCGGTAGGCCGCGGCGGCTGCGATGATCACGGCCGGGTCGGTGCGGTCCTTGATGGCCCTGCGCCATGCGGTTCGGGCTGATGGTTTGCCGACCTTGCGGGGGTAGGCGGTCCAAAACGCGACGAAGTCGGGGTCCTGGTCGCTACCGCATTCGGGAGGCTTCGGCTTCACGGGCAGCTTGAGGAGCACACCGTCCTCGTCGCTGCTCTCCGACTCCGCAGGAGGCGACTCGTTTTCACCGTGAGTTACAGACGTACGGTCAGAACCTTTAACACCTTCCCAAGCCCGTACCCGGTGCGCGCCCGCGCGCGAGCCATCGCTTGCCATCGTTTTGTCATCCTCGAAATGGCTTCCGGATGGCACTTTGCCATCGTCTGATGGCTCCTCGACATCACCTTCGTCTTCACTCGGGGCTGCAGAAGATTCGTCTAGCGAAGACGCGCCTTCGGCCATTTCGCTGCCATCGCCAGCCATAGGCTTGCCATTCGGTTTGCCATCAGACGATGGCAAATTGCCATCCGCCCGCTTGTTTCCCCAGCGTGAGGCCGCCCCCCTCTTACCTGCGGCAGACCTGGCGGCACTCACCTCCTTGCCAGGTAGGTACTCGGCGAAGTCGTGGATCATCCACCCGTCCTCGACCTCATCCCACAGGCCAACCTCGACCAGCAGCCCAGCCCACGCCTTGCCATCAGGACCGCCGAAGCGGCGCGGCAGCGTGGACGGGATCGAGCCGGGCGTCTTGCCCTTCTTGCGTGTGTTGCGGTGGGCGTAGGTCAGACACAACGTCCACAGCCCGAGCGCTGCCATGCCCTCGTCGAGGTCAAGCAGCGCCAGCACCTTCTCGTGATCGTCGAAGGCGTCATCTATGCGGGCCCATCCCACTTACGTGCTCCAGTTGGTGAGTAGTTCTGCGATCAGGTCCGGAGCGGGACCTGTCTTCGGGGTTGGTCCACCGAGTCCCCCAGGTCACTCAGGTGTTCGAGTTAGTTGGTCAAACTGGAAGCGTGATCGTGAGCCCTATGGGGCCGAATTGATCGACCAGATCGGCCCAGGCGCTGCCGCGAATGCGACTGCGCTTGGTGTGCCAGCTCCCCCGCGAGTAGCTCCAGGTGCGCCCCAGGGAGTCGCTGACAAGGGCCCCGGGGGGAGGCTCAGCGGGTGCGTCCGCCGAGATCCCAAGCTCGGCGAGTCGCCTGTGGAACCAAGGGTTGGCCAGGTAACGGTCCGAACCTTCGGGGGCCGTCACGTTCCAGCCCGGCCGGTTCGCGTTGAGGCTGTTGCAGCGGTGGCATAACAGACCACGTACCGCCCAGGTGCCGAGTGCGTTCTCGTGGTCGATAAAGAGCTTCCCGCTGGTGTTGCCTTGCGGGGCGGTGCCGCAGATCTCGCAGCGCTGCCCAGACTCTTGGAGCATTTGCTCATAGGTGGCGCAGCTCAGGCCGTAGTGCTTGTGATGACAGTTGGCATGGCCGGGCAGCGTACGAATCACCAGGGTCTCCCTTGCATCCAAGTGACACTCGTGTACACCAGCGTACTCCAGATGACCCACAGGTACACTAGGGTCATGGCTCAGGCAGCGCAGGACCTCAGCACGCGCGAAGTACGCGCCAAGCTGGCCGACGTCATCAACGACGCCGCGGCCTACGGCACGGTCACGTTCATCACGTCCCGCGGCCGGCGCATCGCCGCTGTGGTCCCCGTAGCCGTTGGCGAGGCTGCGATCGAGCCGGCCGATCCCTCCGACTCCTGACCGCGCCTCAACGCCCCCGAAGATCACGACGTCCTCCGTTCCGGCTCGGGCGGGGTTGGGAAGGCATGTCGCTGAGGGCTTGGCCCGTGACGACTGGAACAGATCGGTCGATGCGGCATGTGGGGCCCCTGTCGTGGAGCGGGTCGGGTTGGCGTGTCGGCATGGCAGGCACAGGTCATGGCTTGGCAGGTCGCACGGGGGTGTGGCGGATGTGGGCAGCGCAGTCGTGGTGTTGATGGGCTGAAGGCTCGGCTCGTCGGCCAGGATGGGAGTGGGGTGGACTGTCGCGATGGCCAGGTCGGATGTACGGCTCGGCCGGACGAGGCTCGTCGACGTGCGGCGGGGTGGCACGGCAGGGCTGGTCGGCCTGTAGTGGGCAGCGCGGGGATGGGCTGTCGGCGCGGGCCGGCATGGCGGGTTCGTGTCTAGGCATGAGGTGTCGAATCGGCGTGCCATGAGACAGGCGTGACGAAGGCAAGTCGGATTTGGGCTAGCCGCATCGGCGTGCGCGGCGTCGCGGAACGTCACATCCATGGGGTTAGATCCGCTCCCACGCGAGCAGCTCGAACTTGCCGTCCGATCGGCCGCGGTCGGCGCCGATCCCGATGTCCTCGCCGCGCTCCCAGATGCGGCCCCACGCCTCCGTGGTGAGGAAGTCGTCGTGGACCTTCACTTCGAACTCGATGAGTGGGCGTTCGACGTACTCGACCCGGTTGATGCTGGACCGCGGGCCTTGCGGGGTCATGACGTGCTTGATGCGCTCCTCGACACCGGTTGGCTCTTTCACGCCGAGCCCGATGTAGACCTCGGGGACGAACGCGCGCTCCGAGATCGTCGCCATGAGGCCCTTGCGGAAGCCCTTCGGCAGCGGCCGGCCGACCTCCGTGTCGTGGGCGGTCTTGCCGTCCCAGTCGGTGCCGGGGTAGGCGCTGTTGGCCCACTCTTTGATGGCGGCTTTCATGCAGCGGCCCTCGTAGGCGAGCTCGCCGGTGTCGGGGATGCGCTTAAACCCGTTGATCGACGGCGCTGCGTCGGACTCCAGGAGGGCGTCGGCGAGTTCATCCGCGGTCGGCTGCCGGTCGGGGAACCGCTCGGCCAGCGTCTTCTGGGTGAGTTCCTGAAGGTCGCGGTCGCCGAGTTCCATGCGCGTCTTCAGCCAGCCCTTGATGACCGACTCGCTTGACGGCACCCCGCCCACGATCTTGTCGAGGACCTGCAGGCGCACCCGGTAGCGGGCCACGCTTGACTGGACGCCGAAGATGTCCGTAGCGCCCACGTCAGCCCACCGCCTTCTGGGGCGCGGAGGGGACCGCGGCCAAACCCGGCCGGGCGGCCTGCTTCAGAGCCGCCTCAGCCTGCACCCGCTTGCGCTTCTCCTCGTCGACCTTCGCCTGCAGGTCCGCCACATAGTCGGCGATGGACTGCGGTAGTTCCTCCGGGTGGGCCAGCTCGACCCTGGTGCGGCGCAGCGCACGCTTGGCTTGCCCGTACTGGACGACCACTGCCTGCACCTGCGTGGCGCCCTGTACGGCGCGGAACAGGTTGAACAGGTCTCGCGGGCTCTTGCCCTTCAAGCTCTGGCCGGTGATCGTCTCGATGTCGGCGCGCAGATCCGGGTCGCCCTGGATCAGCGCCAGCACGGCGTCGAACTCCTCCGCGGTGTACTCCTGCGGCTTCTTCTGCTTCATGATCGTGTCCTTGAGGGTTGTCAGGCAGCGGGAATGCCGGCGCTCGCGGCGCGGCGCATACGACGGCGACGCTCGGAGGCGCGCTCGTCCTCGTTCAGGCCGCCCCACGTGCCGTACTTCTCGGGGCGGGACATGGCGTAGTCGACGCATTCATTGCGCACTGGGCACTGGCTGCAGATGGCTTTGGCCTTCCGCTCACGCACGTCACGCTCGGGCGGACGTTCGCCGTCCGGGCCGAAGAACAGGACAAGGTCCTCACCCCGGCACGCGGCGTCGTCCTGCCAGGCCCAGCTAGGGCGCGGGCGGTCGAGCTGTCGACGAATACTCATTGGTTCGCCTCCGTTCGGTGGTGTTCGAGGTCGGACGGATCCGTCCGGTGCTGTCCGGCTGCGACCGCGGAGCGTGCGAGTTGGGCCATGGCAGCCGCTCCAGCCCGTACCTCGGCAGGAGCGGACTCGTCAGCGGCGGCAGCGTCCAGGCAGGGGATGTGGCGGGCTATCCGTTCGAGGTCGTCAGCAAGGTCAGGCGCCATCGGAGGGCACCTCCGCGGCGGGAGAGTCCTGCACGGCTGGCGCCGCAGACAGGCGAGGCGGTACGGGCGGCAGCTCGCCGAGCTCACGGAGCTTCCTCACGTACTGGCAGATCGCTTCTCGGGACACGTCCATCGCTTCTGCGGCCTGCTCGTACGTCAGGCCGCGCACGCGGAGGGCCCGGTACTGGGCGAGACGCTGGGCCATGGGAGGGCCGCCGCGGGGGCGGCCGGGACGGTTAGGCATCGGCCGGCACCTGCTTCCGCAGTGCACGGTCGTACCGCCGCGTCGTCTCCTCGCAAACGCCCAGGCGTGCGGCAGCCTGCTCGCGTGTCTCGCCCCACGAAAGGAGGTCCACGTAGTCCTCCCGGCGGCCCTGCACCACGGCCTGGTACGCCGCACGCGCATGTGCCGCACACTCCAGCCGGGACAGCGGCTGCGGCGGCCCGTCTTCCGGGCGTCCGGCTCTCTTCCAACGCTGATAGCAGGCCGAGCACCAGCCGAACGCGCCGTGCAGCCCGAAGTGTGTGCAGAAGGAGCATCGGACGATCTGGGAGCTGGTCACAGCAGCGGCCCTCCTTGCTGGGGCTCGTCGGGAAGGTCGGGAAGGGCGCCGGTTGGCGGGTCCTCACGGCGGGCGTCGCACACCGCCCAGTGGTCCAGGAGGGCTTGCTGGCAACAGGGGCGGAGATCGGGGGATGTCACGCGACCTCCTCGGCGTGAAGGGAGGCGCGGAGTCGGCTGCCGATCCAGTGCCCGACCGGAGGGCTGACGGCGTTGCCGAAACCGTCGACCTGGTCGCGCGCGGAGCCCCAGACGGTGAAGGTGCCCTTGTGGTCGGCGAAGTCGACGTCGAAGCCGCAGCCGGCGCCGACCTCGTGCGAGGCCATCATGCGGAAGTAGCAGTCTTCGAGCTTCAGGTTCGCGAGGACCTCGCGCCATTGGGTGTGGGGTGGTTCGGCGCCGTTCTGCGTGTGCCAGCCGGAGAAGAGCATGCTCTGGGTGATCGCGGATCCGACGACAGTGCCGAGCGGGTCGTCGAGGCCGTGGGCGCGGTACTTCGCTTCGTCGATCGACCCGTTGTTCTTGATGGTCCCGGCTGCGGTGAGCACGCCGGGGATCTGGTCGGACGTGACGGTGGGCATGGCTTCGGCATGCGATGTCGGGGTGGTGTTCTTCCGGAACGGAAGGACACCGGTAGAGAGCAGCGCCATGGTCTCCGAGCCGCCCTGTGTGGGGAGTGTCTCGTCGACGCCACGAGGTGCGCCCTGGAAGTTGTTCACCGCGACCAGGACCGCCTTCTCGTGCGTGCTCGTGACCGTGTCCATCGGCTGGGTGATGTGCTTGCCGTCGCCGTTGTGCCGGTGCGCGACCATCACCTGTCCGGTCACCAGGGCGACCGGGGGCGCGAGAAGTGCCTGGGTGTTGGTCGCGGTCTGCGAGGGCAGAGGCGCGCCCAGGTCGCGGGTGCGGCAGTCGGAGCCGGGGCGTTCGTAGGTGTTCCCGGCGGCGGCGATGAGCGCGCCGGTCGAGAGGATCGAGGTCTCCTGCTGGCTGGTCTGCGTGACGAGGGGCTGCCACGGATGGCGTTCGGATCCGCGCTGGGATTTGGCCGGCATGAGGACGGCGGGAAAGTCGGCGAACCGCTGCTTGCATCGCTCGGCCCTGGCCATGGTGGCTGGTGCGAGCGGGCTGAGGATGGTCTCGCCGGTCGTCTTGTCCGTGAATTCGCGGAGCGGCTTGTCTCCGATCCGGGTGCCGAGGTTGGACAGGTCGAGCGCGTTCAGCGACGGCGCGAATGGGGGGATCACGACACGCCTGCATGAGGGGCACCGATAGTCGTACTGCTTGCCGTAGCGGACGCTGCCGGTGGGCGGGATCCCGGTCTTCCACGTCCATACGGCTTGGACGATGGTGCTGCATCCGGAGCACCACGACTCGGGCCGGTGGTCGAGGTCCGGGGTGGGCAGGCGTTCGTCCCAGAAGATCCAGTAGCCGCGGTCGCGGGACTGCGGGACGCCGAAGAACATGCTGTTGAGGTAGAGGACGCGGTGCTTGTAGCTCAGGACGCCGAACTGCTTGAGCCACCACCGGTACGTGGAACCGTCGCCGTACTTCTTGCCCTGCACGGCCGGGCCCCACGAGGTGAGTTCGGTGGTGCACTCAATGAGGGCCATCCGAGGGTGGTGCTCGGCGACGTAGTGAAGCGCGCAGTTCGCCGTGGCGCGGTCGCGCTCTGATCGGGTGACGCGCTCTTCGAAGTCGGGGTCGTCGAGCTCGAACAGCGCCAGGCCCTGCTCGTAGGCCTTCTGGGTGTTGGCCTGCGAGTGGTTGACGCAGCTCACGCCGGCGACCAGGAGATCAGCCGGGGGCAGGTCCCTGACGGAGTGGTAGTCGGACGACTCCCGGTCGACCAGGTCCGCGATCCAGTGCTCGGCGTTCGGGTGGTTGGCCTCGTGGACCTCGACCTTGTAGGCGTTGTGGTTCGCCGCCATGATCGTGGTGAACCCCGCGAGCTCGATGCCCTGCGTCAATCCACCGAATCCGCTGAAGAGGTCAACGGCGATGAGGTCGTCGTGGCGGAACCGGCGCCGGCGTACGGCGGGGCGATGTGTCGCAACGCGGTGCGGCTGCGAAGGTCGGCGACTCAACGAGACTCCTCCTCGGGGAACACGTCGTGCAGGTCGTCGGCGAGGGCGTCGCGGACGAGTTGCTCGTGACGAGGCGGGATGTGCTCGTCGCGAAGGATGCGCGAGACGATGACCAGGTAGCCGACGATCATGGCGATCACGGCGACGGCGGGGAGGATGAGGTCAGCCACCGGACACCTCCCCGCGTAGCCGCTTGACCTCGTCCAGGTGGGATGCGGCGCGCTCATCCGCCAAGCGGACCTTCAGGCGAAGATCGGCGACCTGCTGCCTAAGCTGCTGGTTGGTGGCGGACGTGACCGTGAGCTCGGCGGCGAGCAGGGCCAGATCATGTTCGGCCACGCGTCCCTGAGCGCGTGAACGGCTGCGGCCGAGGTCGAAGCCAGCCAGCCCACCGAAGACGCCGGCGACCAGCATGCAACTGGCTGCGAGGAGGAACGCGCCGTACCCGAGCCCGATCAGGATGGCGACGCCGATCGTGCTGGTGGCGGTGGCGGCCAGGGCCAGCTTGTGCGCCTGGACGCGATCGGCGAGGTCTCTGAGGCGGCGGCGTACGGCCTCCGCGATGATGAGGGCCATCACTGGCCCTCCTGCTCGGCCGCCTGAGCGCGGAGGCGGGCGTTCTCGCGATTGAGACGCTCTATCTCGGCGACAAGGTCAGGGACCGCGTTCCATGCGGTGAGGCCATCCACGCCCATCTGCATGGGCTCGTACAGGCTGCTGTAGTAGGCGGCCACGATCGAGGCGCGGCGCTCGTCGGACAGTGGGGCGATCTGGTCGAGGGCCTTCATGAGGTGCTCTCCGTCCCGGCCTGGGCGGCGCGGCGGTGGAAGCGGGTGCCGACCACAAGCACGGCGGTAACGGCGACACCGAACACCGTCGCCCCGAGGTGGGGCCAGGTGAATGGCTTCGCGATCAGGTCGTAGGCGGTCCACGCCGTGGCCGCGATGCCGACGACAGCGCCCAGAGCGAAGACGACAGCGAAAAACCGGTGCTGGGCGGCGGTCACAGGGCACCGTCCTGGGCGTCGTCTCCAGCGAGTACGGCGATCTGCTCAGGCGTCAGCGCTGCGAGAGCGCCGTTCACCTCGTAGATCATGCTGACGGCCTGCTCGGTGGACAGGCTTCCGGCGGTGGCGTGAGCTCGGTACAGGGCGCGGGCAGCAGCCAAGAACTCGGGGCTGGCGACGGCCGCCTGTGAAAGCTTGTCGCTGAGCGTCAGCACGTCCGCCATGAGGCGCTGGTATCCGGCGATGAGCATTAGTACCGTCGCGCTCTCAACCATGCGCGGTTCGCAGGCGAGGCTGAGGCGAAGGGCCTCCACCTCTTCGGGAGTGAACTCGCTCATGCTGCATCGCCTTTCGGAGAGTCGTAGGGGTGGCGGTAGGCCCCTGAAGGGGCGACGGGAACGACGTCGTCCTCCACGACCGGGCAGAGCGCCAGCGGCGTGGAACGGCGGCGGGTGAAGTACTCGGTCGGCGCGGCGGGAACGATCCGGGCCAGCGACGACCAGCCGGTGTACGAGCCGGCGTGATGACGGGAAGGGATCAGGCCCAGCAGGCGGGCCGCCCGGTGCAGCGCGGTCACGACTCGGCCTGCTCGTCGAGCTCGGCCACCCCGCTGGCCGGGTCGTCCGGGTTGCACGTCGCGCCGTAGGAGTGGCGGGCGCCCTTCGGGCTGGCAGGGGTGGTCGACACCCGCCACGCAGGCTGGTTGCAGTGGATGCAGTACCCGTCCGGGTTCGTCTCTGGGAAAGACGCGGCGCCGAGTATCTGGGTGGGCTCGATGACCGCCGACCCGAGCCCGCCGAACGTGGCAGCAAGCTCGTCCGGGTCTCCCTGCGAACCGGGCAGCAGCGGAACCTCGCGGCCGGGCGGCAGTAACGAGATCAGGTCGCCGCGCATCTTCGCCTGACGCCGGCCGATCGTCTCGTTCAGGTCGGCCATCACATCGTCGATGGAGGCGATCTCGGCGGTGAGCTCCGCGCGGGTGGCGCGAAGGTCTTCCAGTTCCTTCTCGTCGCGGTAGTTGAGGGTCCGGTAGCGGTCGATTCCTGACTCGGTAAGGCGACGAAGCGGGGCCTGGTCGGTGACGGGGTACAGGTTGCTCATTGCTTTGGTTCTCCTGGTGCAGGTGCTGTTCGGTTGGCCACGCATGCCCGCACAGGCGCGGGCAGCGGGTCGTCTACGGGGAGGGGATCTCGGCCTGGTCGGGGTGAACCTCAGGCGAGGCGCCTGCAGCCTTGGCGCGGATGTTCTGCGTGACCTGGTCGGCAGCCCGCTCGATGACCTTCATGTCCAGCCCGAACTCGCTGGCGGTCTGCCACAGCCATCCGGCCACGGCGTCCCCGGCCTCCCACGAACTCCACAGTTCGCGGGCTGCGGCGTCAGCCGCCTGAAGGCCAGCCTTGTCTTCCAGTTCGGCGAGCATGTAGGCGGTGGTGAAGCTGGACACGACGCAGGCGACGGACTGGCGCCACTGCGTGTCTTCCTTGCCGGGCACGAACTCCGTGGCCAGCCAGTTGTGCATCAGCCCGAACGCGGCGAAGTGCTTGACCAAGGCGTCGGCCGTGGCGTCGTCGACCGTTGCCGGGTAGGGGGCGATGTCCGCGAGAGGGTGACGCTTGATCTTGTCGGTCATCAGGACTCTCCTCGCTTGAGCGGCATGATGTGCTGGCCAGAGCCCTCATCGAGGCGGGGCTGCTGCCAGGGAAGGGGTGTGAGTTCGCGCAGGATGTTGTCGAACTCGCCGAAGAGGATCGGCAGCGCCCACGAGCGGATCTCCCAGGACGTGCCGTTGAACCAGAAGTACTTGCGCTTCTTACGGCGAGGAACGCAGCCGCCCTGCCGCAGATAGCCGGCGAGGCGCAGGCCCTGAGTGAAGAATGGGGTCGGGTAGTCGAAGCCGTACTCCTGGCCGTACAAAGCCATCGCGTCGTCGAAGGTGACGGCCATCGGGGCGAGGAACGCCTGCCGCATACGCGGGTTGATTACATGGCCCTTGGTGAAGTACGCCTCGATCACGTCGGCGACTTCGCTCTGGAACTGGATGAGCAACCCGCGAACGTCCTCGTGGACGCGGTGCTCGTCGATCGTGGCGAGCAGCATGAGGAACGTCCGCACATCCACGGTGGTGTGCTCGCGCCTCTGGCTGTCGCCGGGAAGCTGCATGGTCCTGAGCACCATGCAGGCCCACGACTTGCGGCGGAGCTTCTCGTGCTGGTTCTTGTAGTCGAGCCCGAGGTGCTCAAGCGCAGGCTTAAGGATCACGAACGGCTTGCCGCCGTCCTCCACGGCGAGCACCTCACGGCCGTGAAAGGGGATCTGGACGATCTCGCTCACGCGGTCTCCTAAGGGTTGGGACGGTGGGCGCCCCCGATAGGCCACCCACCGGCAGGGGTTAGGGGGTATCGATGTCGGGCTGGGGGCCGACCGCGCCTGCCGGGCAGTTGTGATCGGCCGGAAGCGTTGTGCGGCAGTAATCGCAGAACCGCATGTCCTGCACCTGCGACACGAGGAGCGGCACATCGTCCGGGCGGGCCAGGGAGCACTCCTCGCAGACGAGTTCCGTGCCGTTCGAGGCGTGCCGGGTCGGCTTGAGGCAGGTGGGGCACCAGACAGGCCACGTCATGACGCCACCTGGAGCTGACCTCGAACGGGCTCAGCAGGCTCACGCGGCTTTGGCGGGATGGTGTCCACCAACGGCTCACACCGGTGTTCCGACTTCCACCGGTCGGCGTCCTTCTTCGTGAAGGGGCCGTCCTGGTCGGCGCCCCACTCCTCAGACATGGAGTAGTCGCACGTCCTGCAGACGGCGTCCCACGACGGCTCAGGCTCAGCAGGCGGCTCGGCGACACCACGGCACATCGGGCAGAAAGTGCGCTTCACCTGGTCGCCGCCGAGCGTGATGCCTTCCCAGACGATCCACCCCTTAGCGCGGGCGCCGTCCACCACGGAGCCCTTTGCGGCGACAGGCCACACGTAGACGTCGCGGCAGGACTGGCAGGAGATGTCGGCCATCACGCCACCTGCTCCAGGTAGAAGGGGGTGGAGCCGCAGGAGCACTGGTAGAGCCCTTCGCGGGGCTGCGGCCGGCTCGGGCAGTCGGCGTGCCCGAACCGGGTCACGGCCTCGACGAACGCACCCTCGGCCTTGATGAGCTCCCACACGCCGAGCCCGATCACCGGTATCGGCCGCTTGCCGTCCGGGTGCGTGCCAGGCGGGGCCGACCTGCAGCCGCCGCTGTCGTCCAGCAGCACCCAGCGGAACCGCTCGTGCAGGACCGGAATCTCCTGCGGGCGGGCGACGCCGGCACGGACCTTCAGACCGAGCCGTTCCGCGCGGGCGGGCTGCTTGTTGTCGATCAGGTCATGACAGGCCCGGCACGACCACAGCAGGTTCGACGCCAGGTTCGACCACGCCTTGTCGGTGCCGCCCGTCCCTTTGCCCTCACGGTGTGCAGGGTCTACGCCGAACGCTCGGCCTCCGCAGACCAGGCCGACCTCGCAGGCGCCGCCCGACCGCTTGGCCAGGATCCGCTTCACCGCGGCCGGGGCGCTCTTCGGCCTCGACAGCTTCTTTGTGGCGGTCCGTTTCAACGGCTTGCGTGGCTTCTGCTCCTTCGGCGGGAAGGTGAGGTGCCAGCCGCGTATGCACTGCTCCACATCCGTGGGCAGTTCACGCCGCAGGCCCAGACCCTCCATCCGGGCCCAGTAACGGCGAGCCTCCTCCTCGGAGGCGAACGTCGCCTTGTTACAGCACGAGGTCTCCACGCGGGTCTTCACCGGCCACCGCCCCGGTAGGTGCCGAAGTGGTCGGTGGCGTTCTTGTTCAGAGACCGCATGATCTCGACCTGCTTTCCGACCTGACTCATGTAGGCGCCGGCGTTCTGCCGCTCCAGCACGGCGTTCTTCCACGCCCAGTACGGGTCAGGGATGCGCCGCTCGAACCACGCCTCCTCCGCTTTCGCGGTCACTTGACCGGCGCCGCGCCCGACTTCGGGGCAGTCCGGGTGGAGTTCGTGCGGCTTGCGGGCGTCCGAGTAGTCCTTGAACCGGTCCAGTTCGACGCGCCGCGCCTCGCGATACGCCAGACCGGCCGTGGCCAGTTCGTTGTTCAGTAGGCGAAGAAACCGGTCGGTCTCCGGCGGGGTGAGGACGTCACCCTCTTCGAGGAACTGGAAGCCCCCGTCGCGCTTCTCGAAGGTGGTCACGGCTCGCTCCTGCGGATGCCGAGCAGTGCAGCCAGGTCGATGTCGCCCAGGTCTGGCAGGTCCTTCTCCTCGACGACCGCCAGCAGGGCGTCGGCGCCGTCGTCGGGGTAGAAGCGCTGCTGCGGGGAAGCCCCGTAGCCGAGCCCGACGCCGGGGATCTCCTGCCCGTGCTCGTCCACAGGGCCGCCCATGCGGGCGACGGTCTCCAGCACCTTCGCCTGGTAGGCGGCGCGGACGGTCGGTACCTGCTCGACCTCGGTCGGCGCCGTCTCCTGCACGTAGGCGACGAACTTCTCCCGGTCCGTCACCTGGGGCTTCACCTCAGGCTCGGTCATCGCGACCTTGCCGAGCCGTGCCGCGCCCAGCTTGGCCGCGTTCTTGTCGCCGGGCTCCTGCTCGATGAACGGCATCACCAGCTTCAGGGCCTGGCTGAGCTGCGACTGGCGCATCTTCAGCAGGGCGAAGGCGAGGCGCGCTTCCTTCGGCGTCAAGTCGTTCATGCCGCAGCCCCGTTCGACTCGGCGGTCATCTGCTGGCTGAGGTGCTGAATCCGCTGATTGACGAACTCCGCTTCAGCGGTGACGATCTCGCCGGACTTGAGCAGCGGGTTGATGGCGGTCCACACCAGGCGCAGCGCCTCGACGTTGGCCGCGTCCTCGGCCTCACTCAGGAGCTGCTTGGCGGCGTCGGAAAGGGTGTCCAGGTCCGGTGACTCGCTTCCGGGCTTGATCTCCGTCAGGTCCCGTACGCGCGCCACGGTCGGGTCGCACTTGAGCACGTCGAACACCAGCCATTCGAGGGTGAAGTTCGGCGCGGGAACAGGCCGATCGACGCCGGGCCGGATGCCGACGTGAACGGATCGAGCACTCACAACGATCGGCGGGTGCTCACGCGACAACCGCACCCACACCGAGGCGTCGTAGCCGAGCGTCTTGTGGCCCTCGACCTTGTACTCCTTCGACCCCTCGATCGGCCGGCCAGAGGCGTCCATGGACGCGACTTCTTTGCCGCGGGCGGTCATGACGACGATGCCCGGGAAGGTCATCAGCATCGTCATCAGTCGCCGGTGCCTGGCCGTGGCGTCGTTCCACAGGTTCATCGGCGCTTTCACTTCAGCGCTCGGGTCTGCCGCAAGACGCTTCTGATTCGCTGGCGAGCCTTTGGCACGGTTGGTGACCCAGTCCTTGAGCAGGTCCCATTCGGCCGTCATGGAGTCGATGACCAACACCACGGGCGGCTCCCCCGCGTCGGCGGCGCGGCAGGCCTCCTGGCGGATCTCGGCGACCTGCGCGACGATGTCAGCCCAGGTGCCGTTGTGCTCTACGACCAGGTAGCGGGTGCCGGGGATGGCGCCGTACTCGTCGGCTGCACCCTCGTTGAGGTCGATCCAGTACGTCTGGCCGACCTTCTCCGAGGCGGAGAACTCGGCCGCCGACCAGCTTTTGCCAGCCTTCTCGCCGCCCTCCAACAGGATCAGCGGCCACGGAACCGCGCCGGTCGGCTTGCGGGTCTTGATCGCCATCAGTTCTCGCGCTCCCTGTCGTAGTCGTAGTTGTCGGCGGGGCTCATCTCGGCCTCGGCTGGGTTGGCCGGGTCCCGAGGGATGAGCGGCTGCGCGTTCTCGGCCAGGTCGTCGCCCCCGTGGGCGGCCAGCTCCGAGACGCAGTAGGCGGTGACCGACTGCTCAAGGACCGAGTAGTGCTCGTGCTCGTAGCGGACCTTCAGGCGGTCCAGATGGCCGAGCGCGATTACGTCGTCCATCGACACGGCCTCGCCAGTCGCCTGCGAGATGCGGGAAGCGGCCTTGCTCAAGGTCAGCCAGGCGCCGGTCATGCCGCGTCTCCCGCCTGCTGGGTCGGCAGGTTCCGCACACCGTGGCGGGGGTACACGTTGACCTTGTCGTCGCGCTCCAACGTCATTGACCAGGAGCCGGAGAACACCTCACGCGCTCCGCAGGCGATCGCCTGACCGCCATCGGCGGGGACCAGCTTGGAGATCAGCAGTTCGCGGCCATCGGGCATCACGAGCGTGTCGCCGACCACCAGGGCCGGGCCGGACATCGGAATGCCTCTCAACGGGCACCGCCCCACGGCTGCCACGGGCCGGTGCCGACCCGCCACCAGATGCTGGCGTCAGTCGGAAGCTCCCAGCGCTCCTGGTATTCGAGGATCCGCGCGCACTCCAGATCCGCCTCAGCGATCCCGTCGACCGGGTCGCTGCCCATCTGCTGGTCGCCCTCGGAGTCCAGGCAGGTGTACCTGACCTGGTACTGGGCGATCCCGGTGGGTCTTACGGCCTCGACCGTCGTACTCTGTTGCATGACTCCGTCTCCTTTGACTGGTCTGATCGGTCGGTTCCTGAGCGGGGTCTATGGGCTCCAGTCGTTGCCTCGACTGGGGCCCGACCTCGTTTAGGAAGTGGCGGACTTCGTGTCGCACTCGGCGCGGTCCTGTTCGTGCAGTTCGGACATGCGAACCGACAGGCCAGCGGTGGCGTACGCGGCAGCGATGGAGCCGAATGTCACCCTGGAGCGAAGCTGAGATCCGCCGCTGTCACAGACCTGAAGTTCGATCACTTCGCACCGCCGTCCCGGTACAGCCGCGACACGGTCCAGTCAGCGACGGGGACGTTGGCGGTGTTTGTTGAGGCGGCGGGCTTCGGCTTCCGCTGTACCTTGGGCTTGGCCGGCTGCTGCTTTGGCTTCGACCGCTCAGGCTGGGGTTCGGGCTGCTTGGGCTGCTGGGCGCCATCGCGGATGATCTGGGTGAGTTGCTCGTCGGTCCACGACACGTGGTGACCGATCTTCGTGCGGGGGATCGCGCCCGCTGCGCCCTTCTGGTACATCCAGCTTTGGCTCTTGCCGACGATGGCGCCTGCCTGCTTCGCGTTGTGCCGGACGGGCGGAGTCATCGGTCTGTCTCTTCGGTGCGGACTTCGAAGATGTCTTCAAAGCCGAGGCCGTCGATCTGGAGGAGCAAGCCCGACAGTTTCGGTCCGGGGGTAGAGATTCCTCGGATGGCTCGGCTCCATGTGGCTTCGTTGACGCCGATGTTCTTGGCGACCTCGCGTGACGTAGAGCATCCGAAGCGTTTCATCAGCAGGTCGTTGACGCCTTCGCGGATGCGGATGGTGGGTGCCACCACGTTTCCTCCCTTCGTTGATGCATGCCACCATACGCACGTGCATGCGCCTTGCGCAAGACGCATGTGCAATTCGGAAGGTGTAAAAGGGCTGTAAGGAAGTTTTGTGATGCGCGAAACTGGACTTACATACAGGCTGACCAGGAGGGTTGTGTCCCACGCAAGCTGGACAGCGCTTGCGCAAGGCTCTATCGTCATGCGCATGGTCAAGACGCCCGACTGGCCAGCCGACAGGTTCAAGGCGCTCATCGACCGAGTCCTGGACGAGACTGGCCTCAACAAAGCACAGCTCGCCGCATTGCTGGGCATCAACCCATCCCAGGTGAGCAGATGGACCAGCGGCTCAACCCGCCCTAGGTTCGACAACCTCGTAGCACTCGGCACTGCGCTGAATGCCCGTTTCCCAGCCCTGGATGTCAGCGTCCTCGACGTCCTCGCCGCGGCCGGCTACTCGACGGGTGGGCCGACCACCGAGGGTGACATCGCTGTCGCCCGCGAGCAGCCCAAGCCAGACTTCTCTGCCCTGCCGCCCAACCTCGCCGACATCAAAGATCCGACCCCCTATGAGGCGGCGATGCTTGCCGCCATCGCCACTATGCGGCAGGAGATGGCGAACGAGAGGCAGGAGATGGCGAACGAGATCCGCTCGCTCAACGAAGACGTTGCCGAGTTGAAGCGGGAACAGGAGCGGCGAGATCGCAAGGGTGCATAGCGTCAGAGCTTGATGCAGCTTCGGGCATCACAAGCACGCATTGTCACGGTTTGACCACGATTCGTTTTACGGTCTGGACCGGTAACCAAAAAAGGCGTCTTGTGGTCTTCCCGACAGCATTAAACCCGCGGGGTAGCACAAACGATCTGCGCACTCACAGGGGGGTGCCGACGTTTTGACGTCCCCATGCACATCCGACCAGTCCATCGACAACCTGATCGCAAAAGCGCTGCGCCTCATAAGTGGCCGCACCGCACGAGAACGAGCACTTGCGGAGGTGTTCAAGAACTACCAGGCGCAGTTCCAAGAACGCAGGCCAGGCAGGCACCGCGTCATCACGGGGGGAACACCTCACGAGGTCGTCGACGCCCTACGTGCGCCCGTGGGCGTTGACCGCGTCGTCACCGTGTACGACAACGGGGTAGTGATCAGGGCTGTGCTCCATCCTCACGGCAGGCCCGATCTTGAGCGTGAGGCCGCGGTTTGGCAGTGCTTGCGTGCACAGGCGGACGCGAAGCGAGGTGACCGGAAATGACCGGTGATGAGCCTCACTCGGGAAATGTTCACCCGTACCGGCGGGAGAAACTCGAACCCGAGATCGCCGCAATGTCCATCGAAACCGAAGACGACGACCAGCCGACGGTGATCGTCAATATCGACGACCCGGCCGCGAAACCCGCCATTCGGAAAGTGATCATTCTGGTAGGTGCCGCTTTCGGCGGACTCGCAGAACTGATCAAACGGGTGGCGAGTGAGCACCACCGCACCATTACCGCCGTCGCGAGCACGGCGGTCGTCACGGTGACCGCCACCACAGTCGTTCCGGCAGTCCTCGACGACAGGCACCGTCCACCGCCAATCGCGATCGAACGGGTCATCACCCTCTCGGCACCGTCGCGGCCGGCTGCGACGGAGACAACCACCATCACATGGAGCCCTCCACCGTCCGCGGCGCCGCCTACGCAGCCATCGCAATCGGCCGAGCCAGCTGCGTTCCGGACGCGATTACCGACCGCGGATCCGACCCGGTCTGCCAGGACGAGTTCGCCCATCCCGACTCCCGCGAAGACGCCCACTCGGAACCGGAAGACGCCCACACCCGCTCCTCAGGCCGACGACGACGAGCCGGCGGCAGCGCTCCCCGCGACCATGCCGACACGTCAGCCGCCGAGCGACACTCCGGCACCGGAACCTGAAGCGTCACCCGAGCCGCCGAGCCAAGACCCGGCACCGACAGTGGCAGTCGCGGGATGCGGCGGCATCATCCATGCGCACGTGGATGTAGTACTGGACGTGGACGTGTGCGTGCTCGGCTAACCTGACCTCCACTTCCCAAACCCTCAGGAGCCGTCATGGCGTTCCATCAAGTACGCAAGGACGGCGTCATCGTCGCCCGGTGGAAGAAGGCCGACGGCTCCTGGGGGACCAAGTCCCGCAATCCCGACACGGGCGAGCACTGGGCTACTCCTGGTGAAGCGGAGACGTGGGGCGCCTGGATGGAGGACCTCGAACGGCGTGGCCTCGCCCCCGACTACTCCCGCAGAAGGAAGCCTGCTTCTGATCCCGAGCCGGGGCAGGACGACGACGCCATAACCGTCAACGAATGGTTCGCCCGGTGGTGGCCCGGCATCGACCTCAGCCTCAAAGGGCGCAACAACTACGCCTACATCTTCCGCGCTCACGTCCTCCCAGAGTGGGGGCACTGGGCGCTGAGAGACATCAAGTCTTCCGACGTGAACGCCTGGGAACAGCGGATGATCGCCGCCGGATATAGCCGGAGCGGTGTGGCTCAGAGCGCCCGCACAAGGCTGACCACCCTCCTGGGGGACGCCGTCATCGAAGGGCTGATCGACTCCAACGCCGCTCTGCGTCAGCGCCACCGCGGACGCCGGTCTGGCGCCGGTACGGCCGGCCGTGGCCAGGAGAAGCGGGCACTCTCCCCGTTCCAAGCACTCACCACCGCGGAGCGCATGGGCGTCATGTCGGGCAGGGATGACGAGTTCATCTTCGGAATGACGGTCGCCTGGTGTGCTCTGCGCGACGGGGAAGCGTTCGGGCTGCAGCGGCCTGACGTGCGACTCGGGAGGATCCGCCTCGACTGGCAACTACTCGAAGAGGACGGGGAGTTCTATCGGCTCCACCCCAAGGACGACAGCAACCGCGACATCGACATTCCGCCCTTCCTCCAGGAGTTGCTGAACCGGCAGATCGCCGCCCATCCAGACCAGCGCTGCGCATGCAAGCCGAAGACGATCCCAGATCAGGAAGAGCAGCCGTGCCAGGGGGGCCAGCCCTACATCTTCCTGGGCGAGAAAGGGGCGCATCCTCGCCGTTCGAATTTCAGCCGGCGGGTCTTCTACCCGGCGATGGACGGCTGGTATCCGAGCGGCAAGGGCAAGCGCCGGGCGGGAGCTCCTGTCCTGGTGGAAGTGGAGTCGTCGTGGCCGGGCGTACCGGTGCCGGCGTGGCCGAAGGCGGTCAAGGACGAGCCGTGGGAGCCGCAGCTCGTTCGGGGCTACCAGCGGCGTCCGCTCGGGCTCGGCGTGAACGTGGCGTCATCTAAGGCGGACCTGGTTGCGTTCGCGGTCACACAAGGGTTGCCGGAGAGGCTTGCGCGACAGATGACCCGCGAGCAGATCCTTGCCCGCTTCATCCGGCCGGTTGCTCCGGACGCGTCGGTAGCGACGTGGCTTCCGATCGAGAAGGGGTTGACCCTGCACGAGCTGGGCCGGCACACCCATTCGACGTGGCTGATGGACCTGAGTTGCCCGTTGCAGCTCCGCGACGACCGGATGGGGCACGCCTCGCCGGACATGCGGGGGATGCGGGAGCGGTACTCGCATGTGACGCCCGAGTCGCGCGCATGGCTGCGGGCCGAGCTGGAGCGGGTCAAGGATGCGGCTCTGGCGCGGCGCGCGTGGTTCGGTCCGCATTCCCCTGTGGCGGCACTGGACGAGATGTTGGCTCCGTTCCGTGACGGGTTGCGGAAGCCGATCGCCCCGTATGAGGCGCGCGGAGAGGTCCTCGAATTCCCTACCTTCCGTGCAGGTTAATGGATCCTCATCGCGAATCCATCGCGAAAACCGAGAACGCCCCGCTTCCGGATCTTCCGGAGCGGGGCGCTTCCATGTTCTGACCTGTGTGGAGCCTAGGAGATTCGAACTCCTGACTTCCTGCTTGCAAAGCAGGCGCTCTGCCAACTGAGCTAAGGCCCCTCGACGAAGATAGCTTACCGGTCCGTGGCACCCATCTGCTGCCTGCTCAGATCTTCGCTCAAGATCAAGCCAGGGAAGTCCGCGATCGAGTCCAGAATGTGCGTGGCGCCGCCCTTGAGCAGCCGCTCCCGGCTGTGCACCCCCGTCATCACCCCAGCCACCACAGAAGCACCCGCTCGACGCCCGCAGAGCATGTCGCTTTCCGAGTCGCCGATGACCGCCACCTGTCGTACGTCCTCGATGCCGAGGCGGAGTATGGCGTGCAGGATCATGTCGGGCCAGGGGCGGCCGCGGCCGCCGGCGTCCTCGGGGCAGATGGCGAGGTCGATCTTGTCGTGCCAGCCGAGCACGCTGAGGACGCGGCTCAGGGTGACGCGGCTGAAGCCGGTGATCAGGGCCAGGCGCAGGCCGGAGCCGCGGAGTTTGTCGAGGACTTCGATGACGCCGGGCATGGGAACGAGACCTGCTCGGTCGAGCGCACCCTCGTACGAGCGCTCGAACGTCAGGTTCGCCGCCTGGGCCTGGGCCTCGTTGTCAGGGAAGATCCCTCGGAAGACATCGATCTTGGGGCAGCCCCGGGACCGGTGCACGTGCACCATGGCGCGCGCGTACGCTCCGGTCCCGGGGACGATGCCTTGAGTGGCTATCGCTTCGGCGAAAGCACGCTCGACCATGGCGATGTCACCGACTGTTGTGCCGGCCAGGTCCAGGCACGCCAGCTTGATGGGGACGACGTCACTCATCGCCTCGCCAGGTCGATCAGTTCTCGCTGCCGGTGGCCTCGGTCCAGAGATCGAGCTCGGCGCGGTCAGCCTGCACTTTGCGCCAGACCAGCAGCCCCCCAAGGGCGATCAGCGCCAGAACGACAAGCTTCTTCACGGTGTGACCCCACTTCTTCGACGGCCTCACCTGCCGGGGTGAGACCCAACGGTTGACATGCAGCCTAGCAAGGGATGGCTGCGGTCCCTGTGTTGTGCACGAACCAGATGTACCGGATGTGCAAAGAGCGAGGGAACATACCCAGGTAGGACCGGTTATATCCGTCCCATTTTGGACACCGGGTGGATCATGTCAAACCCGGTCAGGGGTACGTACACCGGGGGTCCGCGAAGCCCAGTTTACGGCCGGGCCCATCGCGGCGCCGGCCGCCACGAAGACCCCGCCGACCAGCAGCCATCCCAGCGTTCCCCCGCCGATGACGAGCGTGGTGAGGACGACGGGCCCGAGCATCCTGGCCACCGCCACCCCGGTCCCGAAGAACCCCTGGTACTGCCCCTGTTTGTCAGCCGGAGCCAGCGCGAACCCGATCTCCCAGGCGCCCGCCCCCAGCAGCATCTCGCCGTACACCTGGAGCCCGGCCGCGGCCAGCAGGATCAGCCCGGCGAGCCAGGCCGACGAGCCGATGGACGACATCGCGAACACCGCGCAGGCCGCCAGCATGACCAGGCCCGCGTGCCGTACCGACCGGGACGCGTCGGCGAGGCCCCTGACCCGCCGCGCGAGGCGCACCTGGAACAGCAGCACGCTCACCGTGTTCACCAGGAGCAGAGCCGAAACCAGCCAGGTCGGTGCCGTGGTGCGCTGGACGATCCAGAGGGGGACGATCAGGCTGAGCAGCGGCATGTAGAAGAGCATGACCGCGTTGATCAGCGTGATCACCGCGTACGGCCGGTCCCTGAGCACGGCCAGCTTCGGTCCGGCGACGGCCGGGACGGGGGCGACGGCGGGCAGCCTCAGCAGCAGTGCGGCGGCGGCCAGGAAGCTGACCGCGTCGACCGCGAACACCGCCAGATACGCCTCCCGGGTGCCGAAGTGCAGCGCCAGCCCGCCCAGCGCGGCGCCCACCGCCAGACCGCCGTTGAGCGTGGACTGGAGCACGGCCCGGACCTCGGTGCGCTTGTCCGGTTCGATCAGTCCGGCGAGCAGCGCCTGCCGGGCCGCGGACAGGCCGGTCTGCGCGGTGCCGTACAGGCAGGCGACCAGCGTGAACAGCGCGAACGACCGCACGAACAGGAACGACGCGACCGCGACGGCGGTCATCAGGGCGAGGAGGACGGCCACGCCGCGCGGCCCGCGCCGGTCGGCCAAGTGCCCGAGCGGGACGCCCGCGACCGTGCCGACCGCCCAGCCCAGCGTGAGCCCGAAGCCGATCTCCGTCGCCGACAGACCGACGATCCTGGCGAAATAGAGAGCCGAGGTGACCAGGTAGGCACCGTCGCCGATCGAGTTCGCCAACTGCGCCTGGGCGAGGAGCCGCCTGCGGACTGTCATCAGGCTTTGTACGACTCGGGGGTCATGCGGGTGGCCACGCCGATCCGGTTCCAGGCGTTGATCGTGGCGACGGCCACCACGAGTGCGGCGAGTTCCTGGTCGTCGAAGTGTTCGGCGGCCTGCTGCCAGATCTCGTCGGTGATGTCGTCGGTCGAGAGCCTGGTGGCGGCCTCGGTGAAGGCCAGGGCGGCCCGTTCCTGGTCGGTGAAGAAGGGGGCCTCCTGCCACACGGCCACGGCGTGCAGCCTGGCATCGGACTCGCCCGCCTGCTTGGCATCGCTGCTGTGCAGGTCCACGCAGTAGACGCAGCCGTTGATCTGCGAAGCGCGTAGTCGTACCAGCTCCAGCAGGGGCGCGGGCAGCGTGCTGTGCTTGACGTACCGCTCCAGGCCGGCCATGGCTTTGTAGGCTTCTCCGGCGAGTTCGCCGATATTCATGCGCTCTGTCATAGCCCCAAATCTAGGGCCCACCTTGTCCCGACATAAGCTCCAATTTCCGGTTAAATGATTGGGCCAAGATGGATGTCCATGTAAGTCTCCACGGCCGGGGTGACCTGGCCGCACAGGTCTACCGGCAACTGCTGGACGCGATCCTCGACGGCCGCCTTCGATCGGGCGAACGCCTGCCGCCGACCCGCGAGCTGGCCAAGCGGCTGGAGATCTCCAGGAACACGGTCGCGGTCGCGTACGACCGCCTGGTGGCCGACGGCTTCCTCGTCGGCCGGGCGGGCGCGGGCACGTTCGTCTCCGCGGAGCGCGTACGCGCCAGGTCGGCACCCCAGGGCGTCGTACGCCCCCGCGCCCTCTGGCGCTCCATGCCCACCCGGCCACCAACCCCCACTCCCGAGTACGACTTCGGCGTCGGTATGCCGGACGCGCGGCTGTTCCCGATGGAGACCTGGCGCAGGCTGGTGGCCCGCGAGCTCCGCACCAGCCTCGCCGGATATGCCGACCCCTCCGGCCATGAAGGTCTAAGAGACGCTATTTCGCGACATATAGGCATCAGCCGTTCCGTACGCGCGAGCGCCGACGACGTCCTGATCACCAACGGCGCCCAGCAGGCGCTCGACCTCATCGGCCGGGTGCTCATCGACCCCGGCGCCTGCGTGGCGGTCGAGGAGCCGGGCTACCCGCCCGCGCGCCTGCTGTTCCGCTCGCAGGGCGCCCGGGTGGCCGGAGTCCCGGTGGACGGCGAGGGTATCGATGTGGCCGCCATCCCGAACGCCGCCCGGATGGCCTACGTCACCCCGTCCCACCAGTTCCCGCTCGGCACCCCGATGTCGCTGGCCCGCCGCGCCGCCCTGCTGGCCTGGGCCGAACGGCGGCGCGCGGTGATCGTCGAGGACGACTACGACAGCGAGTTCCGCTTCGGCGACCGGCCGCTGGAGCCGCTCCAGAGCCTGGACCGGGCGGGCCGGGTCATCTATGTCGGCTCGTTCTCCAAGACGCTGCTGCCCATGTTGCGGCTCGGCTTCCTGGTCGCCCCCGCCTCGCTCATGCCCGCCCTGCGCGCCGCCCGGCAGCTGACCGACTGGCACGGCGAGCTGCCCACACAGGCCGCGCTGGCCCGCTTCATCGACGAGGGCCTGCTGGCCAGACACATCAGGAAGGCAACCCGCGAGTACGCCGCCCGGCACGCCCTCATCGTCGACGCCCTCGCCGGCGACGACCGGCTGCGCTTGGTCCCCTCGGTCGCGGGCCTGCACCTCTGCGCCCGCTTCGCCCCAGGGGTGTCCGTACGGCCGTCGCCCCGCCTCGCCGTGGAACGCCTCGACTCCTACTGCGGCGAGACGCCCGCCCAGAACGGCCTGGTCCTGGGCTACGGCGCGATCCAGCAGTCCCAGATCCCAGAGGGTCTCCGCCTGCTGAGAAACTAAAAGTGCTTCCGGCTCCAGAACCGCCGCGTCCGCTCCCCCGGCAGTTGCGGCTCGTCCGGCGGCGTCGGCTGGCGGACGATCACCACCGTCGTCTTGGCGTGCCGCGCGCAGTACATGCTCGTCGAAGGCAGGAACAACCGGCTCAACACCCCCCGCTTGCCCCGCCCGAGCACCAGCAGATCGCCCTCACGCGCCAGATCGACGAGGTGATAGCCGGGATCGCCGACCCGTCCGACCACCGCCGTGGTGAGGTCGGCGGGCAGCCCACCGGCCACGTCGTCGAACACCCCCGCGATCACCTCGTTGCACCGCGCCTCCTCCCCTGCCCTGATGGCGTGCTGCACGGGCAGCGCCTCGGGGAAGGGGTGCATGGGCGCCCGGCTCACGTGCACGGCGATCAGCGCCATCCGGTGCAGCCGTGCCGCCCCGATGGCCCATGCCAGCGCCCAACGCGAAGCCGGAGACTCGTCCACTCCCACGATCAGCCTCGCTCCGCCGGGCAGGTCCTGATCCACCGCGACCCTCCTCGAAGAAGTACTCGACCATAGTGCGCCTCCCCACTGGTTACCGGGAGGTGGCACTTTGCGAACTCTGGAGTCGTTCGCGATCCCCGGCGTAGCATGCGTGGGTGGAACGTGGGTGGGTGCAACCCCGTCCCGCCCTCGACCGGCGGCTCGACGGGGCGCTGACGCACAGGCTCACCACTTTGGTGGCCACCACGGGCTACGGCAAGTCGATCGCCCTGACGAGTTGGAGCGAGGATGTCGGGGCGGTGCTCCACCGGCTCGGGCCCGCCGATCGCGACCTGACCACGCTGGCCGGCGCCCTGGTCGCGGCCCTGTCGGAGGCGGTTCCCGACCTGCCCGCCGAGCTCGTGGCCGCCGCCGAGTCCCCGCTCGGGCCCGACGCCGACGAGCTGTCCAGAGCGGCGGCGCTGGCGGGCGCGCTGGCCGAGGCGCTGGCCGGGCGGCTGCGACGGGGGCTCGCCCTGGTCTTCGACGGCATCGAGACGATCATCGGCGCGGCCGGCTCCGTACGCTATGTCGAGACGCTGATCCGGGCGGCCCCTCGCCATCTGCACGTGGTCACGGCCTCGCGGGCGCCGCTGCCGTTCCCCACCGCCCGGCTGCGCCAGGACCACGAGGTGCTCGACCTCGACGCGACCGACCTCGCGCTCACGATCGACGAGACCACGGCCTGGGCGCACGACCGGCTGGGCGAGCCGGGGGCCGCGATCGCCGCCACGCTGCACGACGCCTGCGGCGGCTGGCCCGCCGCCGTACGGGCCGCGCTCGACGCGCTGGCCCGCACCGATCCCGCCGCCTGGCCGGGCACCGCCGCGGGCCTGGCCGCCACCTCCGCCACGCTGGAGCGGCTCACGCTGTCCGCGTTCGACGACTTGCCCGCGACGATGCGCGAGCTGCTGCGGGCGGCGACCGTACTGCCCGTGCTCACCGACGACCTCGCCACCGCGCTGGGCGCCCCGCCCGACACGCTGGCCTCGCTGACCAGCCGGGGCCTGTTCCTGGAGGCCGGCCACGACGGGCACGGACCGGCCGGCGTGCACGGACCGGCCCTGACCCACGGCTATCGGTTAACCGCCACCAGCGCCCACGTACTGGCCGCGCACGCGCCGCTCGACCGGCACGAGGCGCACGACACGGCCGCCGTCGCCGCCCGCTGGTACGTCGAACACGACCAGCCCGAGCTGGCCCTGCGCGCCGCGGTGGCCACCCGGCACACCACGCTCGTCACCTCGCTGCTCGGCACGCACGGCCCGCACCTGGCCGAGCGCGGCGACGACGTGGTGGCGGCGCTCGGCTTGCTGCCGGAGCCGACCAGGCAGGCGCCCGCGATGCTCCGCCTGGCGGGCATCGCGGAGCAGAACCGCGGCGCCTGGAACCGGGCCCGGGACCTGCTCGCCCGCGCGGCGGCGACCTCGGTGTTCGACGCGTTCCTGGCCAGGCGGCTCGGCCTCATCGACCACCTGCGCGGCGACCTCGACTCGGCCATCGCCATCTACACCAAGGGCTTCGAGTACGGCCTGCCGCCCGCCGACGCGGCGATGTGCGCGGCCTCCACCGCGTCGGTGCTCTGGCTGAAGGGGGATCGGGCGGGCTGCGCCGAGCTGGCGGACCGGGCGCTGGAACTGGCCAGCGCGCTGGGCGATCCGGGTGCCATGGCCGCGGCCTGCACCGTGCAGGCCATGCTCGCCTCGCTCGACGGCGACCGGCGGGCCAACGACGCCTATTACCTGCGGGCACTGGAGTACGCCGAGCGGGCCGGGGACGTCGTCCAGCTCATCCGTATCCGGGCCAACCGCGCCTCCTGCCACCTCGACGAGGGCGCCTACGCCAGAGCGCTGGCGGAGGTCGAGATCGCGGCCAGGCTGTCGGATCTGGTGTCGTTCGCCCCGTACGCCGCGCTGAACATCGCCAACCGGGCCAAGGCGCTCATCGGCCTCGGCCGGCTGGAGGAGGCGGCGATCGACGCCGCGGACGCGGCGGCCAGGTGGGAGGCGATGGGGTCGCGGTTCGTCGGCTACGGGCTGATCCGGCTGGCCGACGTACAGGTGCTGCGTGGCGACCGCAGGTCGGCGATGGCCATCTACCGGCGGATCATCGCGGACGCCGGCGCGTCCGGCGAGGTCCAGGAGCTGTCCAACGCGCTGAACAAGCTGGCCGTGCTGCTCGCGGACGACGATCCCGACGAGGCGGGCCGCGTGGCCGCGCGGGCGCTGAAGCACGCGGAGGGCATCGCCGGGGTGAACGCCAGGCTGGTCGCGGCCCGCGTCGCGCTGGCCGCCAGACGGTATGACGAGGCCAGGGCGCTGCTGGCCGAGGCCGAGCCCGTCGCGGTGCGCCGCAGGGACCACGCGGCCCAGGCCGCGATGGTGGAGCTGCGCGCCGAGCTCGACGGCGACTCCCTGCTGGCCGACGAGGCCGTACGCCGGTGGTCGGCGCTCGGCGATCCGGTCGGCCGGGCCAGGGCCGAGCTGATCAGGGCCACGCTGGGCGACGCGGTGACCGGCAGGGAGGTCGCGCACCGGGTCAGGAGCCGCATGCACGCGATCGGCTGCCGGGCGCTCGATGCCAGGATCGACGCGCTGGTCGGCCGGTTCACGCCAGCGGCGGAGGCTCGGGTGCTGGTCGAGACCATGGGAACGTTCCGAGTGCTGCGGGGCGCGGTGCCCGTCGCGCGTACCGCCTGGCAGTCGCGCAAGGCCCGCGACCTGCTGAAGATCCTGGTCAGCCGCCGGGGCGCGGCGATCAGCAGGGAGCGGCTGGTGGAGATCCTCTGGCCGGAGCAGGAGGGCGACACGGTCGGGCTGAAGCGGCTGAACGTGATGGTGTCCACGCTGCGGGCCGTGCTCGACCCGGAGCATGTACGTCCTGCGGACGAGTTCGTCGTCTCCGACGAAGGCGCGCTCCGGCTCGACCTGGCCAACGTGGACGTCGACGTGGAGGCTTTCCTCGGCCTGGTGGGCTCGGCCGTACAGCTGGATCAGGCGGGGAGGCCGGTGGAGGCGCTGGCGCGGTGGGCGGAGGCCGAGGCGTCCTACGGGGGCGACTTCTGCGAGGAGGATCCGTATGCCGACTGGGCCGTGGGGCTGCGTGAGGAGGCCAGGCTGGCGTACGTGCAGGCGGCCGCCAGGCTCGCGACGGCGCGGGCGGCCGAGGGGCGGCACGACGAGGCGGCCCGCTACTGGCTGCGGCTGCTCGAACGCGACCGCTACGACGAGCGCGCCCACCTCGGGCTGGTGCGGGTGCTCGACTCGGCGGGGCGGCGCGGCGACGCGCGCCGGCGCTACGCCCTGTACGCCGAACGGATGCGTGAGCTGGAAGTGGAGCCCGCGCCCTACCCCACCTGAACCTGACCTGAACCGTTCGGCGAGATGGTGCCGAAATGAGGACGGTCATCGTACGGCTGGTCGAGCCGGAGCAGTCCGGCGGCCAGCTTCGCGGGCTGCTCGAAGAGGTCGGGGGCGATCCGGTGCCGTTCAGCGGGAGCGAGGCGGTGGTCGACCTGCTACTCTCCGCCGCCGGGCTGAAGCCGGATCAGCCCTGAACCTCCCGCGAACCTTCCTCACCACCATCAAGGGTGAGAGGAGGCACGATGAGCGAGCAGCTGGGGAGCGCATGGCCGTTCGTCGGGCGAGGGGGCCAGCTGGCGACCGTACGGGAGACGCTGCGGTCGAGGGCTGGCGTGATGATCGCCGGGGACGCGGGGGTGGGCAAGAGCAGGCTGGCGGCACAGGCGCTGTCCGGTCTGAAGGGGTACGGGGTGGTCCGTGCACTGGGCACGGAGACGGCGGCGGTGATCCCGTTCGGCGCGTTCGCGCACGCGCTGACCGGGCCGCCCGGCAGCGGCGAGAACCTGCTGCGGTGGGCCGCGCGGCACCTGCGGGTCAGCGCGGGGCGGGGCGAGCTGCTGGTGAGCGTGGACGACGCGCACCGGCTCGACCCGGCCTCGGCGGCGTTGGTGCACCACCTGGCGGAGAGCGGCGCCGCCAGGCTGCTGGTCACGGTGCGCAGCGGTGAGCCGCTGCCCGCGCCGGTCGCCGCGCTGTGGAAGGACGAGCTGCTCTGCCGGATCGAGCTGCCGCCCCTGACCGTGGCCGAGGTCGGGGAGGCGCTGGCCGGGGCGCTCGGCGGGGAGGTGGCCGGACCGACCGTCAGGCACCTGGCCAGAGTCAGCGAGGGGAACGTGCTCTACCTGCGCGAACTCGTACACGCCGGCCGTGCCGCCGGCTGCCTGACCGAGACCGACGGTCAGTGGCGCTGGCAGGGCGAGCTGTCGATGACCACCCGGCTGCGCGAGCTGGTCGACGCCAGGATCGGGCACCTCGACCAGGACGAGCGCGAGGTGCTGGAACTGGTGGCGTTCGGCGAGCCGCTCGGCACCGAGCTGCTGGTCTCGCTCACCTCGCCGAGCGCGACCGAGCGGGTGGAGGACCGCGGGCTGATCGTGGCCGTGCGCGACGGGCAGCGGGAGCACCTGCGGCTCGGCCACCCGCTCTACGGCGAGGTGGTACGCGGCGGCTGCGGCACGCTGCGGACGCGACGGCGGCTGCGGATGCTGGCCGAGGCGCTGGAGGCGAGCGGGCTGCGGCGGCGCGAGGACGTGCTGCGCGCGGCCGTGTGGCGGCTGGACAGCGGCTCGACGGCCGAGCCGGACATGCTGCTCGTCGCCGCGGGCCTGGCCTGGGCCAGGCAGGATCCCCGCCTGGCCGCCCGGCTGGCCAGGGCCGCGATGGAGGCGGGGGCGAGCGTGGCCGCGGTCGCGCTGCTCGGCCAGGCGCTCATGGTGCTGGGTGACGCCGACGCCGCGCTGACGGCGCTGCGGCAGACGGCGCGGGCGGTCGTCACCGAGAGCGAACGCGCGCAATACGCCATCAGCCTGGGCCTCAACCACGCTTGGGCGGGCGCGCTCGCCGAGGCGTGTCGGGTGCTCGGCGAGGCGGCGCGTACCCTCACCGACCCGGCCTGGCGGCAGGAGGCGTACATCTACCTCGGTGTGGCCGAGTTCTGGGCGGGCCGGACCACCAGAGCCGTCGAGTCGCTGGACCGGGCCCGCGCGTGCACGCCGATCACGGTACGCGGCGCGGCGCACGTGGCCGCGCTCGACGCCTGGTCCAGCGCCTACTCGGGGCGGACCGAGCACACCATCGCGGTCGTCGAGCAGGCCCTGGCCGGGGCGGACGGCTGGGGGGACGAGACGCCGCACGCGCTGCCGACCATGCTCGACGCGCGCTGCGCCGCCGAGACGTTCGCCGGGCGGCTGGACGCGGCGGAACGCACCGCCGACTACGGCATGGAGCTGGCGGTGGCCGAGCTGTCCGTCTCCGGGTTCGGGGCCTTTCGGGCGCTGGTCAGCAGGCTGCGGGGCGATGCCGAGGGCGCCGTACGCTGGAGCCGCGACGACGCCGCCGGGCTGCACGACCGCTCACCATACCGGGGGCGGTGCCTGGCCGAGCAGGCGCACGCTCTGGCGCTGCTGGGCAGGACGGCGGAGGCGCGCGAGCTGCTGCCCGAGGCCGAGGAGCTCGCCTCCCGATGGGCGTTCACCCGGCATCCGACGCTGCAGGCCGCGGTGTGGGTGGCGGCGGGCTGCGGTGACCTGGACGGGGCGGTACGCCTGTGCCTGTCGGCGGCCGATGTCGCGGAGAAGCACGAGCAGTTCGGGCACCTGATGTTCGCGCTGCACGATCTGGTGCGGCTGGGTGTTCCCGAGCCGGCCGCCGACCGGCTGTCGGCGCTGGCCGAACGGGTGGACGGGCCCCTCGTCGGGGTGCTGGCCAGGCACGCGCGGGCCACCCGCGACCCTGAGGGGCTGCGGGCGGTGGCGGCGGAGTTCGAGCGGCTCGGGATGATCCTGTACGCCGCCGAGGCCACCGCCCAGGAGTCCGCCGCCTACCGTGCTCTGGGCCGGGGCGCCCTGGCCAAGGGGGCGCAGACCCGGGCGTGGGCGCTGGCCAGGCGCTGCCCGGGGGTGTCGACGCCCGCGCTGGTCGAGCTGGCCACGCCCGAGCTGACGCCGCGGCAGCGGGAGATCGTCCAGCTCGCGGCGGCCGGCCTGACCAACCGGCAGATCGCCGACCGGCTCACGGTCTCCACCCGGACGGCCGCGAACCACCTGCAGGCCGTGTACGAGAAGCTCGGCGTCAACGACCGGGCGGAGGTGGGGCGGTTGCTGACGTCCCCCTAGACCTCTAGACCCCTAGACCTCTAGACCAGTGCCAGCAGGCCGTCGTGGAAGAGCGCGCGCTCGTGCTCGGTGAGCGCGCCGTACGGGGCGGCGGCCCGCTGGTTGGTCTCCCGCTCGATCCGGTCGCGCAGGGGCCCCGGCCCGAGCGCGACGATCTCGGCGGCGGTGAGACCGGCGGCCCGCCAGGCGGCGGCGTGCGCGTCGGCGCGGTGGTAGCGCAGCGCGGCGAGCCGGTTGAACAGCAGCACACCCGCGGGCGTCCCCACCGGCTCGTACGGCGGCGCCATCGCGGCGAAAGCACCACCGGGCTCGCCACCGGAATCGGTACTTGAAGCACCGGCCGCGTCCAGCACCCGTCCGGCCAGGTCGGCGAGCGTCTGGAGGTCACGGCCCGCCCAGATCCGCTCGGTGGTGGCGGCGTGCACGGCATAGAGCCCGTCGATGAACGCCAGCGCCTTGGCCGTCGGCCGCAGCGCACCATCGCCGTCCTCCTCCAGCGTGCCCCGCTCCAGGTGGTCCCGGATCTCGGCGTCGAGCTCGGCCGCGTCGCCGTACCGGTAGATGGTGGCGAGCGCGCGCCGGGTCAGCGGGCGAACAGGGAGCGTGAAGCGCAGATCGATCAGGAAGCCGGGCAGCAGCCCGGCCACCTCCTTGCGGGCCGAGGCGTGCACGTTCACGTGGACCGCGGCGATCACGGGACCGATGGTCTCCGCATACTCCGACAGGTCATGAAATTTCGGCATTGAGCGTCATTATGCCGGTGAAAAAGCGGCAGTGTTGATCAACTCATTCGGGCGACATGACCTCGTAGAGGTTGCCGACCGCGTCGGTGAAGAACAGCCCGCGCGGGCAGAGCGGGTGGTCGATCCGCCCGTTGCCGGGGGTCGCGGGGTGGTTCCCGTACGGCACGCCGCGCTCCTGGATGCGGGCCAGGATCGCGTCGAACGTGGCGGGATCGACGTCGAACGCCAAGTGATGCCCCACGGGATTCTCGACGACCATGTAGTCCAACGTGAGGCTCTCGCCGACCCGCACAGGGGCGAAGTGCCCGCGGGCCCCCGAAGGCGGCAGGCGCTCCAGCCCCATGATCTCGGCGAAGAAGTCCGCCTCCCTGTTGTTGTCGGCCGCCGGAACGATCGTGTGGTTGAGGGAAACAGTCATGCCGGCTCCTCCTTGACGGCTCCGTGCAGGAACACCTCGACGAGCTCGCTCGTGGACAGGACGGCCGGCCGGGCGAACAGCAGGCCCAGGAAGACCTTGCCGACCGTCTCGGCGGGCAGCCGCAGCGACGCCTCATCCGGTTCGAGCAGGTCGGCGATCGCGTCGCCGATCAGCTGCATGGACGCCTCGCGGCTGCCCGGCTGCGGCTGCGGGCGGACGCCCGGCTCGCCGCGCCGGTGACCGGTGGAGTGCAGGACGCCGGCCACGGTGCCCATGCGCGCCAGGTGGGCGGAGAGCGCGTCGGCGGCCTCGGCGAGCCGCTCGGCCAGCGGCTGGTCGAGCGGGATGGAGGCGATCTCCGTGACGGCGTGGTCGGGCCGCATCGCCTCGATCATGCAGGCGTCGAGCAGTTCGTCCTTGTCGGCGAACACCCGGAAGATGGTGGCCTCTCCGATGCCCGCCGCTCTGGCGATCTGGCTGGTGGTGACCGCGGTGCCGTACTCGGCCACCAGGGGGAGGGCGGCGGCGACGATCATCGCGCGGCGCTCCTCGGGGCTCATTCCCGGCGCCCTGCGCCGGACTTGTTTCTCACTCATGCGGATCACAGTACGGAGTGAGCACTCACTCCGTCAATATCAGAGTGAGTATTCACTCCGATGCTTGATCGCGGGGCGGCCGATGACCGTGGCATGATGACGGCCGCCCGGCTGACGATCACTTTCGGCTTCGACCCGGGGCTGTTCGCGGCGGCACCACCCTGGTGCTGCGCCGCATCCGCATGAAGCTGGAGACGTGGGACGCCGCCGACCGGGTGGCCAGGGAGTTCACCATCGGCCGCCGCCTCGACACGGGCGCCCCGCTGACCGGCCGGGCGGAACGCGACGAGCCGGACTACAGCCAGGTGAACCGGCTCGGCTTCCCGATCATCTCCGAGTACGCCCACATCAGGCGGGCCCACGTCACGGACCCGGGGCTGCGTATCCTGCGCCGTCCCTACAACTACGACGAGGGTCTCACCCCGGACGGCAAGTCGGACTCCGGGCTGCTGTTCGCCTCCTACCAGGCGGACATCGACCGCCAGTTCGTGCCCATCCAGCGGAACCTGGCCAAGGGCGACCTGCTGAACGAGTGGATCACGCCGATCGGCTCGGCCGTCTTCGCCATCCCGCCGGGCTGCACACCGGAGGGCTGGATCGGAGACACGCTGCTCAGCTGAACTCCCGGCCGGGCAGGCACGAAGGCGGGCGCCCGGAGGCGGGCCAGACATAGGCCAGGTCGTCGGGCTCGTCGCCGAACAGCGGCCGGTAGAAGCCGGGCGCCTTGCGCAGCAGGGCGGAGCGGTGACTGAGATGGAAGCCGGCGTCACCCAGCCACGGCGGCAGCTCACCGTCCGCCGCCAGGCGTGCCTGGCAGCGGACGTCTGTGCCGCCGCAGTGTTCGGCGAACTCCCTCGCCAGGGTGCCGGCACAGGTGTCGGCGCGGCCGATGGCGCACCACCGGCCGCACACGTCGAGCCCGTAACGCACCAGGGCCTCCTCGTAGCCCGCCCACATGCGCACGGCCGGGTGGTGCCGCCAGCCGTAGCCGGGGATCGTGAGGGCGCGCAGGATCTGCAGGGTCTCGACCCGCTGCTTACCCAGCCGCAGCGGGTCGAGGACCGCCGCCGTACGCGCGAAGTCCGGATAAGGCAGGAACGTCTGCACAGCGCCTCATGACCACCGGCTACCCAGGGCGGCTCGCGACCAACCTAGAGTGGACCCGTGCTTCCCGACCTGATCAAGCAGCTCACCGAGTCGGACCTGCCACGCCACCACTGGCGCGGCGACGACGAGCGTGGTGGCATCTGGCTGTTCGAGACCGTCGAGGGCGACGGCGAGCACTGGGCGGTCCGGCAGGTCGAGATCGGCCCGGACCGCACCGCCCACCGCTACTGGTGGCGCCACCTGCACGACGAGCACGGCTTTCTCACCGAGCAGGCGGTGGAGATCTGGGACATGACCGAGATCACCGGAGCGGCCTTCGAGGCCGTGTGGGAGGCTGCTGGGTCTACGACGTGACCTCGTAGACCCAGCAGTGCCCCGCTCGGAACCTCAAGGCGGCGAACCGGCCTAGTTCGGAGGTCAGAGCGGGATATCTGTCGTCGACGAACAGCCAGCGGACCCCATACGTGTCTCGCAGCCCACCGACCGTCTCGGTGGTGGGGCGGAGGAAGGCTGCGTCGTTGTCCGCCAGCCGTTTCGGGTCGCGGAACTCGAGGGTGCCCATGGTGGGCTGGCCTATCAGGGCTGCCCGGCTGTTCGCGCCATTGATGTATCCCCAGCCCTCGACGAGGATCCGGCGTTCCGCGTACGCGGAGATCCAGAAGTGCCGGTTGTCGCACCTGCCCGCCGACCTGCGGCAGTGCGCGTTGACCGCGACGAGATCGTCAGGAGAGGAGTGATCTCTCAGCCAGCGCGCCGCGGTCACCCCGCCCTCCGCGACATGCAGCCGCTCGGGATCTGTCACCGGCGCCGCCTCCGCGATGCTCCACAGGGGAGTCAACCGCGGCGCGTATCCCGAGTACAGGCAGCAGCCCAGCGCGAAGACCGGCACCGCGCACCAGGTCAGGCCACGCCGTCCGGTCAGGACGAGCACCAGCGCGACGGCGGCCGCCGCCCCCGCCAGCAGCGCGTACGGGATCACCCGCTCGATCACGACGTTCCCGCCATGCGGCCGCGCGATGGCGACCCACGACTCGATGGCCCAGATCGCGACGGCCCCTGCCGCCAATGCGGGCAGAGCCACCCGCCATGGCCGCTTCTCGGGCAGCGTGGCGGCGAGACCCGTGGTGGCGAGGATCGTCAGGTACGGCGCGGCCGACCCGAGAAAGTACCCCTGACTGAGCCCCGGATGCCCGAACACGCACACGGCGCCCACCCCCGCCATGCCGACGCCCACGAGCAACACCACGGCTGGATCCGTCCGCCATCGCCGCCGGCGCAGCAACCCCACGGCACCGCCCCATACCGCCGCCCAGCTCACCAGGTAGATCGCCACCACGATCAGCAGCAGAACCGGTCTCTGGAGAGGTAGCCCGGCATCCCGGCCGAGCCTGTCCTCATGCCACCGCATGAGGTGAAAGGGCGCGAAGCGCAGCCCTTTGTTCTCCCCCTGGAACACCACAATCTGGGCGAAGGCCACGTACGCCAGGCAGAGACCCGTCAGCACCGCCGCGGCCCTGTGCACCTTGCGGTGGACGATCAGGTGGACGGCGAGGACGAGCGTCACGCCCGCCAGGGCCAGCGGAAGGAATGTCGCCTTCCCCCCGACTTCCGCGAGCATCAGCACGGCCACCAGCACCCATCGCCCGTTCAGCCCACTGGGGCGACGCACCAGGTCGACCAGCAGCAGCGCCAGAGGGACGAACAGGACCGCGCCGAAAGTCTGCGTGGGGCTCACCCAGGGCAAGCCCACGCCGCCGACGCTCGGCACCAGCACGCCCGTCCAGGCGTAAGGGTCCGGCGCGGTCACGAAGAACGTGATCACCACGGCCGCGATGCCCGTCCACCACCGGCCGCTCAGCCGGTGGGCCAGCACGACGACGAGAACGGTGAAGACCGCGGCCATCGGCAGAGGCGACAGCCGGAACAGCAGCGTCTGGAGCTCCAGGCCGGTCGCCCAGCTGGTGGCCGCCAGATCGGCGTAGACGAACCAGTGGTCGTGCAGCGCCTCGCCGACCACGTTCGCGAACATCGCCGGGATGTGATGCTTGACGTCGCCCGCCATGGCCAGGTGGTAGGGGAGGTCGATGTACGGAGCACCGTTGCCCGGCCAGCTCAGCCCCTGGGTCCGGAAGAACGTGGCGGCGCTGTACAGGATCGCGTACCCGACCAGGCCCGCCATCCCCCACGACCACCCCACCGGCACCTCGCCTGGATTGCCGCGAGCCGGCCAGTGCCGTCGCAACGAAGGCATCGTGGCGAACAGCAGATAGGTCACCCCGGCCCAGGCGAGGAACGCCAGCGGCACGTCCAGCCAGCGCGCGGGGATGTAGGTCAGCACTTCCAGCGCGTAGCCCAGAGCCGTTCCCGCCGCCACGTCGGCGACCGGCGACCGCGGCGTACCGGAGAGGGCTCGCCACCAGAGCATCCCGGGCAGCGTCACGCCGAGGAGGATGTAGGCGCCGAACACCCCGATCTCGGGCAGAGGCACCGCATAGACGTTGAGGGTCACGACCGCCAGAAGGACGACGAACGCGACCGGTAGCCGGCCGGATCGGAGCAGCCGCCATCGGCGAGCGGGCACGGAAGGGACGACGGCCGGAGACCGGACCTCAAGCATGTGTCTCCTAGACGGAAGGTAGGTCGCTGAAGCCTTTCGGTCAGACCAGGGCCCGTACGCATCGTTTGCCGAAGCAGCGCCATATCCGGACCATCTGGGGGGCCGCCCTGTGACGCGCCCCGATGCTGATGGACCGGGCGCGTAACCGCGCTCACAATCGGGCTATGGCTGATGGTTACGTGGGTGCCAGGACGCCCCGCCGCGAGGATGCCCGGCTGCTGACCGGGCGCGCCCGGTACATCGCGAATGTCCGGCTGCCCGGGATGGCGTACGCCATCGTCGTCCGCAGCCCCATCGCCCACGGACGGCTGGTGAGCTGCGGCGCCAAGGAGGCGTGGACGGTCGACGGGGTGCTCGACGTCATCACACCGGGCGACGCGGCCGCGGTCCGGCTGCCCTGCGTGACCATGAGCCCCGGCCAGCCCATCACCTCCTATCCGGCGCTCGACGAGGCGATCCGCTACGTGGGCCAGCCGCTCGCCGTGGTGGTCGCGCGGACGCCCGAGGCCGCCAGGGACGCGGCCGACCTGATCGACCTCGACTACGAACCGCTGCCTCCGGTGATCGGGATCGAGCGGGCGCTGGCCGGTGACGCCCCGCTGCTCTATCCCGACTGGGGCGGCAATGTGCTGACCGACTTCACCCTCGGCGACCAGGACTGCGAGGCGGCCATCGCGGGGGCCGCGCACGTGGTCGAGATGACGTTCACCTTCGGCCGGGCCACACCGTACCCGCTGGAGCCGCGCGGGATCGTCGCCGACTACGCCGACGGCGAGCTGACCGTGCGTACCTCGACGCAGGCTCCGCACCACGTACGCGAGCAGGCCGCGGACGCGCTAGGGCTCACGCACGACCGGGTACGCGTCGTGACCGGCGACGCGGGCGGCGGTTTCGGCGGGAAGGAGCACCTGTATCCGGACGAGGCGCTCATCTGCCTCGCCGCCATGCGCCTGGGCCGCCCGGTGAGCTGGACGGAGTCGCCCACCGACCGCCTCGCCTCGACCCTGCCGTCGCGGGCCGCCGTGCACCACGCCCGCCTGGCGTTCGACGCGGACGGGCGCTTCGTCGCGCTGCACGCCGACGTCGTCGGCGACCTCGGCGGCCACCCGTCGAACGTCGGCATCTCACCGTTCGCGGTCACCGCCACGATGCTGCCCGGCCCCTACCGCTTCGACCGGGCCGGGGTACGGCTGCGCGCCGTGGTCACGACGACCACCCCGACCGGCTCCTACCGCGGCTTCGGCCAGCCCGAGGCCACCTGGACCAGGGAGCGGCTGATCGACGAGGCGGCCAGGCGGCTCGGCGCCGACCCGGTGGAGCTGCGGCTGCGCAACATGCTCGGACCCGGCGAGCTCCCCTGTACGTCGCGGCTCGGCCAGTCGTACGACTCCGGCGACTACCCCCTGGCCCTGCGTACCCTGCGCGACCTGGTCACTCCCCCGGCCCGCGACGACGGGCGCAGGCGCGGCGTGGGCTACTCCTGCCATGTGGAGGCCACCGGACTGGGGTCGTCGATGGGTATGAAGGCCATGGGCATGCTGGCCGGCGGCTTCGAGACCGCGATCGTCCGCATGGAGCAGGACGCCTCGGTCATCGTCTCGGCGGGCGTGTCGGGGGTCGGGCAGGGCATCGAGACGGCGCTGTCCCAGATCGCGGCGGACCGGGTGGGGGTGCCGATCGACCGGGTACGCGTGGTGCTGGGCGACACCTCGGCCACGCCGTACTCCTCGATCGGCTCGATCGCCAGCCGCTCGCTCACGGTGGGCGGTGGCGCGCTGGCCCTGGCCGGGGACCGGCTGCGGGAGAAGATCGTGGCCCTCGCCGCCCACCGGCTCGAAGCGGCACCGGCCGACCTGGAGATCGTGGACTCCGCCGTACGCGTCAAGGGGGATCCGCGGGTGTCGCTGACGCTGCGGGAGATCGCCACGTCGGCGTGGCGCGGATGGGACCTGCCCGAGGGGGCCGCACCCGGGCTGGAGGAGCGGGTCTCCTACGATCCGGCCGACATGACGTACGCCTACGGGGCGCACGCGGCGGCGGTCGCGGTCGACCCGGAGACCGGAGCGGTCGAGGTGGAGGGCTACTGGGCCGTCAACGACTCCGGTGTGCTGGTGAACCCGGCGATCGTGGAGGGCCAGGTCCGCGGCGGGATCGCGCAGGGCATCGGCATGGCGCTGACGGAGGAGATCGTCTACACCGAGGAGGGGCAGCCGGTCTCCGAGTACCTGCTGCCGACCACGCGTGAGGTCCCCGACATCCGGATCGCGATGCTGGAGGTGCCCTCGCCGCGTACGCCGGGCGGCATGAAGGGCGCCGGGGAATCGGGGACGATCGGCCCGCCGGCGGCCATCGGCAACGCCATCGCCGCCGCCCTGCCGGAGATCGCCGGCCGCATCACCCAGACGCCGTTGACCCCGGCGGTCCTATGGGCTCTACTCTCTGAATGACCTATGCCCGATATGTCGCCCTCGGTGACAGCCAGACCGAGGGGCTCGGCGACGGCGACGACGTCCGGGGCCACCGCGGCTGGGCCGACCGGCTCGCCGAGCACCTGGCTGCGGCGAACCCCGACGCCCTGTACGCCAATCTGGGCGTACGCGGGCGCCTGGCCGGGCAGATCCGCGACGAGCAGCTCGGCCCGGCGCTGAAGCTGCGGCCCGACCTGGCCACGGTGATGGCCGGGATGAACGACCTCATCAGGCCCGGCTTCGACGCCGGCGCGGTCGCCTCGGCGCTGGAGGAGATGTTCGAGCAGCTCACGGCGTCGGGCGCGTGCGTGGTGACCGTGACCTTCCCCGACATCGGCAAGATCGCTCCGCTGGCCCGGCGGCTGCTCCCCCGGGTGATCGACCTCAACGCCCGGATCCGGGCGGCCGGCGCCCGCCACGGTGTCATCGTCGTCGACACCTTTCCGCACTCCTTCACCACCGACCCCAGGATGTGGACCAGCGACCGGCTGCACGCCAGCCCGCTGGGTCACGCCAGGATCGCCGCCGCCATCGCCCACGCGATCGGGCTGCCTGGCAGCGACGACACCTGGTCGGTCCCGCTCGCGCCGGTGCCCCGGCGGGCGGGCTGGCGGGTGGCGGGCGCGGAGGTGCGCTGGGTCGCCACCTTCGCCGGCCCGTGGATCTACCGCCGCCTACGCGGCCGCTCCTCAGGAGACGGCCGCGTCGCCAAACGCCCCGACCTCGGCCCGATCGGTCTGCCACCGCAATAACCGGCCGCGTGGTCGATCGGCGCGGCCGGTCGGGGTCATGCGTGGACGAGCAGCTCTGATACGGCGGTGGCGGTTTCGGGGTGGCGGGCCAGGAGGGCGCCCGCTTCGCCGGGGGACGGGCCATCGGCGGGCTGTTGCCAGCCGCCGTCGCAGCCGAGCAGCGCGGCCATGGCGTCGGTCGCGGCCGGATGTCCGGACAGCAGGTCCGTTACCGGCCCCGCCGGCACGGGCACCGCCGCGACTGACGTCGCCGCCTTCGGTGACCAGGGCGGCGTCCACTGGTCGAGCGCGGACAGAGCGCCGGGGAACGTACGGCCCGCCTCCCGCACCAGTACGGGCACCATCTCGCCGGCCTGCTCGCGCAGAGTCGTGATCAGACCGGGCAGCCACGGCAGCAGGACGGAGTCGGGCAACCGGCCGAAAGCCTTCGACATCAGCTCGACCACGAACGACGCCAGCGCGGGCGCCGGCTCCATCGCCTGCGCGAACCCGCTCATGTACTCCGGAAACGCCGGAACGACCAGCGGGTTGTCCAGCAGCTCGTCACAGCGCGCCCGCAGCTCGGCCAGCGGCAGCGTGCCGAGCAGGTACTGGGCGGCCCACACCAGGGCCACCTTGGCCGGCTGCTCCGGGTGCGACTGCCGTACGGCGATCTCCAGCTGGGCCCGTTCGCAGCCCAGCGCCAGCGCCAGACTCTCCATGGTGAACAGGAAGCCGAGCATGGCCGACACCTGGCGAACCCCGGTGGCCTCGTCCACGAAGGCGGTCGGCAGCAGCGTGCAGTAATGCGCGAACCCCGCCGTGACGAACGCCTCGCACCAGGCCGGCAGCTCCGGCTCGGTCGAGCGGTAGTGGGCCAGCAGCCGCCTGATCCGGCGCAGCACCTCCGGCGCGTCGTCCACGGACCGCTCGGCGGCCAGCAGCTCCACGGCCCGCGCGCCGAGCTCGTCGGTGAACCGCCGGCTGCGCAGGTAGAGGATCGAGTCCTCGACGGCCGCGAGCGCGTCGGCCGCGGTCGTCTTGGGGTCGTGCACGCGGCGCCGCAGCCGCTGTTCGAGCACCTGCTCGACAGTGACGCCCTCGTAGCCCAGCTCGATGATCGAGCGCTGGTGCTTGCCGATCGTCAGGTCCCAGCTCTCCTGGATCGACCGCTCGCCCAGCCGCCGCGCGCCCATGATGGGCCGGACGGCGTCGTCGGGCAGCAGGTGATGCAGGATCCACAGCAGGTCGGAGCAGGGCACCAGATCCGGATCCGCCCTGAGGTCCATGAGCGCCCGCTGCACCGTGCGCTTGCTCAGGTCGAGTCCCAGCGGCTCCAGCCGGTCGAACACGTCCTGGGCCAGCGGCGGCATCGCGTGGTAGCCCACCTGGCCGATCCGGTCGCCGCCGAGCAGGATCTCGCACAGGCGGCGCACGTCCCGGCGCCCCGGCACGGTGTCCTTCTCGATGCAGGTGACCGCGGCGTCCTGGAAGTCGTACGGCGTGGGACGGCCCCGGTTGCGCAGCCCCGCGAGCAGGATGGCCGTCTCGAACACGGCGATGGCGTCGGCCGTGCTGGACTGGTAGCCGTTGCGCCGGGCCAGCCGGACGATGTCGACGGACCAGCCGAGCAGTTCGGCCTCGTCGAGGCCGTCCAGGACCGGCGGCTTGGCCAGGAAGCCGGACAACCGGTCGGTGACCGGTCCCGGCGCGGCCGGTGCCACCGGCTTCTTGCTCGCCTTCTTTTTTCCGGCCTTCTGGCCCGCGATCTGGAACGGCTTGACGTTGCCACGCTGCAACGCCTTCTCCCAGGTGGCCGCGGCGATCGAGATCGAGCCGGAGGCCAGGCCGAACTGGGCCTCGATGGCGGAGTTGCTCGACGGGATGAGCCCGTACAGCCAGCGCGTGGCCGTACGGGGGCTGATCTCGAAGGGCGCGTCCGACGCCAGCCCGAACTGTTCCACCCGGCTGGCCGCGTGGAACGCGCCGCAGACGTACAGGCACTCGGCCGGGTCGGCACCCGTCGCGGCGAGGTGCTCGCGCATCCGCGTCCACATGTGGCGCTCGCGGTCCTCGTCGCGGTCCGTCCGCTGGTCCCCCTCGGGGCGCAGGCGCCGGAACAGGCTGCCGATCAGGACCATGACCTGCCGGTACGACTCGTAGTCCGCGCCGGTCAGCGGCTGTTCGACGTACTGGTCCCACCACTCCGACCAGTGGCGGACCTTGCCGTGGTGCAGCAGGTGCTCTTCCAGCTCGGCGAAGCGGGGCCGCAGGTCGCCGATCTCGACGCCCACGGCGTCGCCGTGCAGGCCCGCGTCCTCTCCGCCCTGCTTGGCCTCGGCCGGTTCGCGGGGCAGCCACTGGAAGACGTGGTCCGACGAGCGGTCCACCAGCACCAGCTCGACGCCGGGCGTTTCCAGCGCGTACGAGATGGCCTGGTATTCGGCCGACGCCTCCGTGATGGGCGCCACCACGCTGAGCGGCTCCCAGCTCGCCGGGAAGCCGTCGACGTCCGTGGCGAACGCCTGCAACGCCACCGGCAGGCGGCAGTTGCGCAGCTCGTCGAGCAGCGGCCGCAGGTCCTCGCAGAGTTCCAGGTAGATGACCTTGGGCTGCTTCTCGCGCAGGCGCCGCACCATGGCCAGCGCCGAGGCCGGCGAGTGGTGGCACACCGGGAAGATCTCGAGCTCCTCGCTCAGTGCCCGGTCGACGTCGTCGACCAGGCCTGACAGGATCCCGGCCAGGGTGTCCGGCTCGCCGGCGAACGCGGCGGCGGCGTCCAGCAGCTGCTCGCGGAGTGCGCCGAACGGGCTCATGAGAGCGTCTTGATGGCCTGGCGGCCACCTTCGAGGAAGTCCGTCCACGGCCCGCCGTCTCTCTTGCTGCGGGGTTCGACGATGCCGTGCCAGTACTTGTTCAGGATGGCCAGGTCCTCCGGTTGGCGGCGGGCCAGCGAGCCCACCAGCGAGCCGCCGAGCGTCTCCGCCCGCAGCGTGCGGTCGCCGAAGAACTGGCTGTGCAGGATGGCGTCCTCGAGCACGCCGATCTGCTCGGCCGTGGACAGCGCCGATTCGAGCTTGTCGTCGTCGCTCTTGGCCGAGGCAGCCGCGGTCCGCAGGTCGGCGAAGCTCTGCAGCAGGATGTCGAGCAGCGTGGGCGGCAGCTCCAGCTCGATGCGGTGCCGGCGCAACAGCTCCGTGGTGCGGAAGCGGACGATCTCCGCCTCGCTGGTCTTGCTGGTCACCACCGGGATGCGGACGAAGTTGAAGCGCCGCTTCAGCGCCGACGACAGGTCGTTGACGCCTCGGTCCCGGCTGTTGGCCGTGGCGATGATCGAGAACCCGGGCTGGGCGAAGACGATGTTGTCGTCGTCGAGCTCGGGGATGGAGACGTACTTCTCGGACAGGATGGAGATCAGGGCGTCCTGGACGTCACTGGTCGACCTGGTCAGCTCCTCGAAGCGGCCGATCACGCCCCGCTCCATCGCCGTCATGATGGGCGAGGGGATCATCGACTGGCGCGACTGCCCCTTGGCGATCACCATGGAGACGTTCCACGAGTATTTGATGTGGTCTTCCGTGGTGCCGGCCGTGCCCTGGACGACCAGGGTGGAGTTGCGGCTGATCGCGGCCGAGAGCAGCTCGGCGAGCCAGCTCTTGCCGGTGCCCGGGTCGCCGATCAGCAGCAGGCCGCGGTCGGAGGCCAGCGTCACGATGCTGCGCTCGACGAAGCTGCGGTCACCGAACCACTTCTGCGGGATCTCCCGGTCGAGCCCGTCCGAACGCTCGGAGCCGAGCACGAACAGGCGGACCATCCGGGGGCTGAGCCGCCACGAGAACGGCTTGGGGCCGTCGTCCACGGACTCCAGCCAGTCGAGCTCCTCGGCGTACTTGACCTCGGCGGGGGCACGCAGCATCTCGTCGGTCATTCGCGGGTCTCCTAGGTGAGGAAGTTCTTGAGCTCGAGCACGAGCTTGCGGATGTGGCCAGAGATCACGGGGGTGCCCAGGTCCTTCAGCTTCTCGCGGAACCACTGGTCCACGCTGGCGTACCCCGAGCTGTTCACGGAGCCGACCGGGATGAACTTCACCCCTGAGCGGTGCAGCGACGTGAAGTCGTCGATCAGCGACCGGTTGTCGTAGAAGTCGGAGATCCAGACCATCACGGTGTTGCGCGGGTCGACGATCTTCGGCCGGGCCAGGGCCATCGCGACGGTGCCGTCCGTGCCGCCGCCGAGCGTCGTGCGCAGCAGCACCTCGAACGGGTCCTTCACCCACGGCGTCAGGTCGAGCGCGCGGGTGTCGTACGCGATCAGGTGCACGTCCACCTTGGGCAGCCCGGCGAAGATCGACGCCAGGATGGTGCAGTTGACCATCGCGTCGACCATCGAGCCGGACTGGTCCACCACCACGATCAGCCGGGCCGGGGTGGTCCGCCTGGCCGTGTGCCGGTAGAAGAGGCGGTCGACGTACAGCCGCTCGTCCTCCGGGCTCCAGTTGGTGAGGTTCTTCCAGATCGTCCGTTCGACGTCGAGGTTGCGGAACACCCGCTTCGGCGGCACCGACCGGTCGATCTTGCCGACGCTGGTCTTCTCCACCTGTGTACGCAGCACCTCGGCGACCTCGTCGACGAACCGGCGGATCAACGCCTTGGCGTTGGCCAGCGCGACTCCGGAGAGGTTGTCCTTGTCGCGCAGGAGCTGCTCGATGAGCGACATGCTGGGGTTGAGCTGGGCGGCCAGGGAGGAGTTGGACAGCACCTCGCGCAGCCGCATGCGGCGGACCAGGTCGCCTTCCACGTCGGCCAGGACCTTGTTCAGCTCGGCGTCGTCGATGCCGCGACCGCCACCGCCGGTGCCGAGCCCGCGGCCGGATCCCCCCTGCCCGTCGCCTTGTTCTCCCTCGCCCTGGCCGCCGCGGCGTCCGAGTGCTTGCTTGAACCACCCGGCGTCCTTCTGCCAGGCGGCGAGCTGGGTGGCCGAGACGTCGCCCGTCCCGGTGGCGAAGACGCTGAGCAGGAGCTTGGAGATCAGGGCGGCCCTGCGCACCTGCTGGCCGGAGTCCTCGTTGTCCGGGTCGAGCAGGCTCTCGAACTCGGGTCCCAGGTCGGGAAAGCGCTGGACCAGGTTGTCCACCGACACCGATGGGTCCAGCAGGGCCGTCGGCAGGCCGAGGTCGTCGACGACGGCCACGCTGGCCGACTCCAGGGCGGGCTGCTCCTCGGTGTTGAACACCCGGGCCAGCAGGCGCCAGTACAGCACCTGGCGCCTGTTCTCGTGATCGGTCATTTCCGGAGCAACCGTCCCGCCCGCTCGCGCAGTACGGCGACCGCGTCGCCGTTCCTGGCCTCAGCCTTGGCGATCTTGGGATCCGTGGGGCCCTGCGCCCAGTCGCCGGTGTGCGCGGTGACAGGCAGCTTCTTGACCGTCCCCTGGACCGCGAGCGGCTGCAGCAGCCACTGGCCGGCGTCCCAGCGCACCAGCCCGATGCACGACTCGGAGCCGCGCACGATCTCGGGGGTGAGCGGGCCGCACGACGGCAGCCGGTCGGTGTCCACCGTGATCTTCATGCCGTCGAGGTCGAGCACCATCTCACCGCGCTTGGGCACGGTGTAGCCCTCGATGAGCACCGGCTCCGCGACGCGCACCGGGTGGCGCTCCAGCGGTGGCACCGCGGGGGCGAGCGCGCTCCCCAGCTGGACTCTCGCCGTGGTGAACGGGTCCGCGGGCTCCCCCGCCGTGGCCCGGTCGTCGTGCCACACCAGGTCGCCGCTGCCGAGCAGCGGCATGTCCTTGATGTCCAGGCTGCGGCGCTTCGCCAGTGCGTTGAGCAGCACCGGGACCCCCGTCAACAGCCGCCACACGGCCGTGCCGACGATCGTGTCCACCTTGGTGGCGGCGACGCTCGTACGTACCAGGCGGCACTGACCGCCGTCCGCGGGCTCCAGGATCGCGTGGACCTGAGCCTGCACGGCGGTGGCGTGCTCGTGCACGTCCACACCGAGCACCAGCAGCCGCCCGGAGACCGGCTCGCCGGCGCCCGCCGGCAGGCCACCCGCCTGTGTGAGGACCAGCGCCCGCGCCCACATGTCGGCCCAACGCCGTGCGGGCACGGCCACCATCGTCGCGACCGGGCACGACGCGCGCAGCTCCGCCGCCAAGCCGTCGAGCAGCACGGCCAGCCGGCGCAGCCGCGGCTCCTCCAGCAGCGCCTCCATCGTCTGGTCGACGGCGGAGACGAGGTCGTGGTCGACGCCCCGCCAGCCGGTGATCGCCAGTTCGTTGAGCCAGGAACGGCACCCACTGAGCAGGTTGTCGCTCTGCGCCGTCGAGTGCGGCTCTTCCCACCCGGCCCGCGTACGTCCCAGGGCGGCGTCGAGCCGTTCGAGCAGAGCGTCGTGGACGGCGCCGAGCAGCGCGGTGCGACCGGCGGCCAGGGCCGTGACATGCTCTTCCGCGACCGAGCCCGCGGCGACCTTCCCGGCCGCCTCCCCCACCCGGTCACCGAGCGGCGTGGCCGCCACCGCGCCGGCCAGGGCGGTCAGCGCCGAGGCGCGATCCTCGCCCAGCCGGGCGAAGCCGTTCGTCAGGGCCTCGTCGAAGCCCGTCACCAGGTCCAGCGCCTCGTCGACGCCCGCCGGGGGCTCGTCGATCAATCCCGCCAACTGCACGCTCAGCATCAGCTCACCGCCCCTGTCGCGGGGAACCAGTGCAGCTCGGCGATGGGCTCGGTGGTCACGGGCAGCTCCAGGTAGGACAGGTGGCGCAGGAACCGGCTGAACACCGCGGCTCCCTGCGTGCGCTCGACACCACCCTGCAGGCAGTCCGCCAGCCGGTCGCCCTCGGCGAGCTCCACCCGCAGGTAGCCGGCGACCCGTTCGACGCCGTACTGCAGCACGGCTTCATCGACCAGGGACCGCAAGTGCTTGCACAAAGAGCCGTACAAGCCGCCGCACGGCCGGTTGTTGTTGGTGCTGCAGTTGAAGGTATGGGTGCCGGCGGTGATCGACGAGACGTACACCCGCCCGATGTCGGAGCCGCTCGACACGACTCCCTGCAGCCGCCCGTCGGCCATCTCGACGAAGGGGACCTTCGCCAGCTTGCGCGGGCGAACGGGGGAAACCACCCGTGCCACGCTGCGTTGCTCCCACGCGGTTCGGTCCGCGGTCACGCCTCTTCGACCTCCAGTCCAGCGGCTCGCGGACGCCAGCCGGTGCGGCGGCACCTGTGCGAACGGCCGATCAGTGATCGCGTAATTTACCCCATTAGCGGCAAACTCCGAGGGCGTTTCGATCTACCGCAGAGCGGTACTTAGATCAGCTCGAACTCGGCCATCATCGCCATGTCCTCGTGCTCAAGGTTGTGGCAGTGCATCAGGTAGCGCCCTCGGTAGCCCGCGAAACGGACCAGGACGTCCACCACCTCGTACGGGCGCACGTCCACGGTGTCCTTCCAGCCCGCGTCGGTCGGCGCGGGTGGCCTGCCGTTGCGCGAGAGCACCTGGAAGGCGGCCAGGTGGACATGCACCGGATGATGGAAGTCGCTGGTGAGCCGCCAGACCTCGGTCGTGCCCAGGCGCGGCCTCGCCAGCGGGTGACCGGGCCGGAACGGCTGTCCGTTGATCGTCCAGGAGTCCGCTCCGCCCTGACCCGTGCGGCGAAAGTCGAAGGCGCGCGTGGCGACGGCCGCCGCGACCGGTTCCACGGAGGACAGTCGTCTCGGGATCGCGCTGTCGTCGGCCGCCCGGCGCCGTACGCGGAACCGCATCACGTCGCCCGCGCCACCCACGCCCAGGGCGTTGACCATGGTCACCTCAGTGCCGATGGGGTAGGCGGAGAAGTCCACGATCACGTCGAAGCGCTCGCCCGGAGCGACCGTGATCGCGTCGTGGACCACGGGAGCGGCCAGCAGCCCTTGATCGCTGCCGACCTGGACGAACCGGCCACCGGGCGTCAACCGCAGCCGGTAGCGGCGGGCGTTGGAGGCGTTGAGCAGTCGCAGCCGATATCTGGCCGCGTCGACGTCGAGGAAGGGCCAGGGGGCGCCGTTGACCAGGATGACATCGCCTTCGACTCCTTCCATGAAGTCCTCCTCCACCCCGGGACGCACCAGCAGACTCGGGTCCAGCGCCGGATAACGGAATGAGCCGTCCTCCTCGAAGGCTCTGTCGCAGATCATCACCGGGAGATCCCGTCCCCCCTTCGGCAGCGGCAGCGCGTCGTCCTCGTCGTCACGGACCAGCACGAAACCGGCCAGGCCACGCCATACCTGCGGTGCGGTGAAGTCCATCCGGTGGTCGTGATACCAGAGCGTGGCCGCCCGCTGCTCCAGCGGATAGACGTAGTCCTTGGCCCCTTGGTGAAGGGTCCACTGCGACAGGTCATGGTGATCACTGTGCGCGGGATGGAACGCCCGCCCTTCCGCCACCACCAGGTCGGTGGGGTAGCCGTCGGAGTCCGGCGGGTTGACCCCTCCGTGCAGGTGCGTCGATGTGGGCACGGGCAGCTCGTTGCGGACCCGGATGACGGTACGGCCACCGCGCCGCAGCTCAAAGGTCGGGCCGGGAAATATCCCGTCATATCCCCATATCTCGGTCGTCGTGCCTGGGATGATCTCCACCTTGGCCGCCCGCTGGACGACTTCATAGTGCCCCGGCCGTACCGGAACAGCCGTCTTCGGGATCGGCAGCGGCACGGCGAACCGCGTGGGCAGCGGCCTCGCGCTCGTCAGGCCCTCACCGGCGATCTCCGCCATGCCCGTGCCGCACCCGGCGACCGCGAGCCCGGCGCCACCCAGCAGCCCGAGGAAGCCACGGCGGGAGATCATCGCGTCACCCGCCACACCAGGACGGTCAGTAAGGACGTCGCGCCGAAGACGGCCATGCCGAGCGGGAAGTGCACCGCCAGAACGCGGTCCTGCCCCATCGCGACCTGGATCGTCTCGGCGGCCACGAGCGCGGCGGCGGCCCAGGAGGGCCAGGCCGGCCCACGACCCGGCCGCCACAGGAGGATCGAGGCCACCAACTGGAGGTAGAGCACGACGTGGGTGAACCCGGCGTTGTCGCGGTGCCAGCCGAGCATGTCCACATCGCCGGTGACGAACAACCCGGCCAGGATCGCCTGCCCGAGCACCCCGAGCAGGTGCAGCACGGCGGTCGACCGCAGCGACCAGACGATCCAGGCGGGTGCACGACCACGACCGGCTCCGGCCGGACCAGGTGAAACGCTCATGGCCGCCATGCTGACGGGCCACGACCGGAGAATCGTCAGACCGGGGTCTGGGCTTCGTCGTACATCCCGGGATGTACGACACGCCGAAAACAGGGCGCGAGTCCGACCGGGGTCGCACGCCCGAACTCATCCCCTGGCAGGTCGGCGCGGCCCGATCCCGTGGCCTAACGTTTCAGGCGTGACCCCCAGGAGGACCGACGCGCTGTTCGCCACAGCCATGCTGTGTCTGGGCGTCGTCGGCACCTACGCGCGATTGTCCAGCTCGGGCCTGGCAGAGCGAGACCTGGACCCGTTCGGCCTCACGCTGATCATGGTGTCGTCGCTGGCACTCGTCTGGCGACGCACCGCCCCCGTCCTGGTCGGGATGGTCGCGGTCGGGTGTGGCATCGCCTATTACGCCGCGCTTTATCCGGGAGTCTTCGCCGCCGCACCCTCCCTGGTCGCGATCTACACGGCCGCCACGCTCGGCCGGCGGCGCCTGGCGATCGTGCTGGCGACGGCGTTGGCGGTGGGTGTCGGCGTCTTCGTCGCGCTGGCCGCCGACGATCCCGACCCCGGTGGCCTCAGCCTGCTCAGCGGCTGGCTGGTGGCGATGGTGGTGCTGGGCGAGGTGATGAAGAACCGCCGCGCCCACCTGAGCGAGGTCGAGCAACGGGCGATCGCGGCCGAACGCACCAAGGAGGAGGCGGCCCTGCGCAGGGCCGGCGAGGAACGGTTGTGGATCGCCCAAGAGCTGCACGACACGCTCACCCACACCATCTCCGTCATCAACGTCCAGACCTCGGTCGCCTTGCAGGCGCTGGAACGCGACCCGACGCTGACCCGCCGCGCACTGGTCGCGGTCAAAGAGTCAGGACACGAGGCCATGCACGAGTTACGCGCCACGCTGGGTGTGCTGCGCCAGGCCGACCTCGACGGCCCCGAGGTGGGGCTGGCCAGGCTGCCCCGGCTGGTGGACCGGGCCGAAGCGGCCGGGCTCCCGGTGAAGACGGCCGTCATCGGCACGCGCGGGGAGCTGTCCCCCGAGGTCGACAGGGCCGCCTACCGCATCGCGCAGGAGGCCTTCACCAACGTGCTGCGGCACGCCGGGGCCGCTTCGATCACGCTGACGATCGAATACGGGCCTGAGACGATCGTGCTCAGCGTCGAGGACAACGGGGAAACGGATGCGAGCACGGCCAAGCACGGCATGGGGCTGATCGGCATGCGCGAGCGCGCGGTCGCCCTCGGCGGCTCCCTCACCGCCGGGCCGGGCGCGCGGGGCGGTTTCGCCGTACGAGCCGAGCTCCCGACGGGGATGCTGCCGTGATCCGCGTGCTCCTGGCCGACGACCAGCCGCTGATCCGCGCCGGCTTCAAGGCACTGCTGGAGATGACCGACGACATCACCGTCGTCGGCGAGGCCGGCAACGGCGGCGAGGCCGTCGAGCTGTGCCGCGCGCTGCTGCCGGATGTGGCGTTGCTGGACGTCCGCATGCCGCTGCTCGACGGCATCCAGGCCACCAGAAGGATCGGCGCCGACGCCGAGCTCGACCCGGTGCGCGTGGTGATCCTGACCAACTACGCCCTCGACGAGTACGTCTTCGCCGCGTTGCGTGCGGGGGCCAGCGGCTTCCTGGTCAAGGACATCGAACCGGCCGACCTCCTGCAGTCGGTGCGCGTGGTGGCCAAGGGCGATGCGCTGCTCTCCCCCTCGGTCACCAGACGGCTGATCGAGGAGTACGTCTCCACCCCACCCAGACCGGTGCCGCGACCTGGCCTGGACCGGCTGACCGACCGGGAGCGCGAGGTCTTGTCCCTGGTCGCGACCGGGATGTCCAATGAGGAGATCGCCGCCCACCTGACGATCAGCCACGCCACGGCCAAGACCCACGTGAGCAGGACGATGACCAAACTGGGCGCTCGTGACCGCGCGCAGCTGGTCGTCCACGCCTACGAGTCCGGTCTGGTCACCCCAGGAGGCGAATCATGCTCTTCATGGTGATCGAGCGGTTCCGCGACAACGACATGGTCCCGATCTACCGGGAGGTCCGTGACAGGGGCCGGCTGATGCCCGAGGGGCTGACCTACCTCAACAGCTGGGTCGAGCCCGACTTCAGCCGCTGCTTCCAGCTCATGGAATGCGATGACCTGCGCCTCCTCCAGCGATGGATCCTGGAGTGGCGCGGCTCCGGCACGACCTTCGAGATCGTCCCCGTGGTCACCAGCGAGGACACCCGCGACGTCGTGGCGCCTTATCTCGACGAGCCCTGAGCCTGCCCGAACGTGATCACGATATACCGGCCGTTGGCGTAGCTGACCACCGGCCGCTGGAGCATGTCCCCCACCCGGCGAGCGACGTTCTGGAACAGCTCCACCATCTCCGGGGTGTCGGCGCTCACCCTGAACCGCCCTTCGCTGACGAGCTTGTCGGCGACGAGGGGCGTGAAGTTCGCCTCTCCCCGGGCCTTCTCCTCCGCGCTGAGCGGGGTGCGCTGGGGTACGGGGGGCTGGGTCATCGCGGAGTCTCCTCATGATCGCTGTCCTCCTAGTCTCTACCCCTGGTGAACCGCGGTGGTCCTCAGTTGCGGATCGGCAGCGATCTCGGCCTCGGTGAAGCGCTCGGTGACCCACTGGCCGCGCGAGAACAGGACCGTCTGGTCGGTGTGGTGGGGCGAGGCGGGGTTGGCGGAGAGGGAGTAGGTGAGGATGGTGCGGGTACGCGGGCCGTCCGGAGTGAGCTCGACGGCCATCATGAAGCTGGACCCGGTGTCCACCTCCGGGTAGCGCCCATCCGTGCCGAGCGCGGCGGCGCGCATGCGCACCCGGTCGAAACAGCCCTCCCCCTCGGTGCAGCCGGGAATCGGGATCGAGGAGTAGCGCTGCGCCTGGCCCGCGGTCAGCGTCAGGGCGATGCGGTTGGTCTGGAAGAAGAGCACGGCATCGGCCAGGGACCGCCACACCTCCGGGGCGTCGTACTTGAGTCCCCGAGGCGTGGTCAGCGGTTGTGCGGGATCGAACGCCACCCGCCACGGACTGAAAACCTCTCCCGGCTTGTGGGGACCCATCAGCCGGGTGTAGAACTCGCGCCACAAGATCGCGCCCTGGCTGTCCAGGGTGGCGCGACCGTCCCACTTCCGCAGCGTCGCGCAGGCCTCGCGCACGTTCACCCGCTTACCGTCGGACGAGGTCAGCTCGGGGTGCGTACGGCACAGCGTCAGCAGGTCCGAACGCATGAGCTCGAAGCTGTAGTTGCGCTTGGTGCGCGCGGTGGCCCGCAGCGTTTCCAGGGTGAAGCCGGGCGCCCCGAGCCCGTCGGCGCCGGACAGCCGCTGGGCGATCATGTCCAGGCTGACCCGGGGTCGCGGCTCCACGTCGGTGCGCGCCTCGCCCCACGCGTGCTGGTAGCCGGTCAGCGGCTTCGACGGGTTCGTCATCCAGAAGGTGTTGTTGGAGTTGGCCACGTAGTCGGCGCGGGTCAGCCTGGGCTGGTTGCCCGGCCCGAAGATGCCGGGCACGACGGCGTCGGGGTCCTTGCCCCACAGGCACGCGGAGGTCGAGCCGTCCAGCACGTATGCGTCCAGCCCCTGCATGGGCGAGGGCTTGGCGCAGCGGCGCGCCTTCGCGTCGGTGACGTGCGGGACGATCGAGGCGTCGGCGAAGTAGGCGGTTCCGCCGATGTCGGTGGCGAGCGTGTGGACGAATGCCAGGCCCTGATAGGTGTTCTGGGCCGCGCGTAGCTGGGCGAGGTTCGTCGCTCTGGCCATCGCCAGCCATTCGTCGGCCGCGCGCAGGTTGGCGGCGTTGGCGTCGGCCAGCGCGTAGGCGACCTTGTCGGTCTGCCCGACGGCGAGCACCGGGCCGTAGCGCGAGGTGTAGAGGGTGTGGCTGGTCATGGTGCCGTCCGGCAGGGCGACCTCCACCTCCTGAAGGCCCACCGGCTCCGCCTGGCCGTCCACCAGGTAGCTGGTCCGGTCGCCCGCGAGCTGCAGCTGGTAGACGGTGAAGCGCTGGGCGTGGGAGACGGTGTGGGTCCAGGCCACGCTCGCGTTGTGCCCGATCTGGACGACCGGCGTGCCGTACAGGCTGCCGCCGGAGACGTCGAGCACACCGGGGATGGTGAGCTGTACCTGGTAGAAGCGGCGGATCCCGTTCCACGGGAAGTGCGGGTCGGCCAGCACCATGCCATGGCCGTCGCGGGTCGCCTGGCGGCCCAGCGCCCAGCCGTTGCTGCCCGCGGTGGGCCTCTTGGCCGGGCCGTCGGCCTCGGGCTCCTCGATCCCGGTGATGGCCTCCTTGAGCGCGGAGCTGCCGACCATGCGGTTGAGGTCGAGCAGGTTGTTCCAGATGTCCATGGCGGTGACGTCGCCGACCCAGGCCTTGCCCCGGCAGGTGGGATCGGGCAGGTTCGCCACCCCGGTCTCCTGGAGGTAGCGGTTGTATCCCGCGGCATAGCCGTCGACCAGGCGGCGCAGCTCGTCGCTCGGCCCCACCGGCGCGGGCCGGGCCAGCAGCCGCCGCACGACGCCCGAGTCCGCGACGCTCTTGTAGTAGACGTCGCTGGCGAGGTTGTTGATCGGGCTGACCGGGTCGTCGGACATGGCCGCGGCGCCGAAGTGCCTGGATCGCTCGCCCCGCAGCGTCACCACCCACGAGGCCATGACGCACAGGTTGTCCTGCGCGAAGGCGTAGCCGTACCCGAATCCGAGGCCGCCGTAGTCCTTGGCGGAGACGTGCGGGATGCCGTACTCGGTGCGCCGGATCGTGGCTGAGTAGCGCGCGTCGCCGGCCGCGGCGGGCGCGCCGGTGCGCACGACCACCACGGCGGAGGCGAGCAGGACCAGCGCGATCAGTACGGCCAGTCGCGGTCTGAGCTTCATGGGGCTCCTATTCGAAGCGGGCGTTGTCCGGCGCGGTCAGCTGCCTGAGCAGCGGCATGCCCATGAGAATCACCAGCAGGGAGGCGGCGAGACCGCCGCCGACGGTCGCGAAGTAGGCGGGCCCGGGCATCGCCAGGGAGGCGCCCTTCATCGCGAGCTGGTCGATGAGCGGCTCGGCCACGCCGAACCCGGCGCCGGCGGCGAGCACGGCGGACAGGACGAGCGGCAGCGCGGACTCCAGCAGCACCACCCCGGCCAGCGTGCGGGTGGGGGTACCGGCCAGCCGCAGCAGGGTGAACGGCTGTCTGCGCTCCACCAGCCCGCCGCCGACCGCCACCACGAGGCTGCAGCCGCCGACGATCAGGGTCAGCGCGACGATGGCCAGCGCGATGTTCTCGCCCTGGGTGTACAGGGTCGCTCTGGCCTGGGCGACCTCGGCGAAGGTCATCGGGGCTTGGGCGGTGTGCGCCGACAGCAGCGTACGGATCCGCTCCACCGCCGCCGTGTCGGTCGTGCTGATCAGGATCGACTCCATGTCCAGGCCGGTGGTGGTGGAGACGGATTCGCTGGCGGGTCCCGCGAGGGGCAGGATCTTGTCGATGGTGAGCGGGTTGTCGACGTTGACCACGCGGAAGAAGGCTCCCGCCACGGCGTGCGCGGCCGACGGGCACCTCCCGAGCACGGGGAAGCGGGCCAGGCTCGCGCATTCGACGACGGTCGCCGCGGGCGGTGAATCGTCAGCGGGCATGGGGATCTTCTCTTTGTCGGCCCTGGCGTAGATGGGCAGCACCTCCACGCCCGGGAAGCCGCGCAGGCGGGCGAGCAGGTCCGCCCGCACCCGTGGGGACAGGCCCGTGACGCCGGGCCGGGCGAACTGGGCGCGCAGCACGTGGTTCAGCGCGCCGTCGGCCACGGCCTGCTGACCGGAGAGCACCGCGGGCACGAGGGCAGCCATCGCCGTGCCGATGAACACCGCCAGCACGAGCCCGCTCACCGCGCGGAAGGCGGCCCTGGAGTCCGCGGCCATCCGCTGCGCGGCCAGCAGCGTCGTCGCGCTCCGGGTCAGCCCGGCGGCCAGGCGCGCGACCCGCATCGTCAGCCAGGGCCCGGCCAGGACCAGCCCGACCATGATCAGGGCGAGCCCCGCGCCGGCCAGCAGGGCGTCGGGCTCCTTGACTTTCCGGAACACCGGGCCCGCGAACAGCCCCAGCCCGGCCAGCAGCGGGATCACCCGCCACGCCCGCGGCGGGGGCGGCGCGGCCTTCCTGGCCACGCCGAGCGGTGAGATCCGCACCCGGCGCAGCGACCACAGCGCGGCGCCCGCCGCGACGACCGGCACGCAGACGAGCACGGCCGCGTACTGCCAGGAGTGCGGGGCGATCAGGTCGGGGAAGAAGCGGGCACCGGTGATCCGCGCCCCGGCCAGCGCGGGCCGTACCACCTGGAAGAGCGCGAGGCCGGCCAGCGCGCCGAGCAGCGCGCCAAGGGCGGCGTCCACCGCGGCGAGCACGTTGACCTGCCGGGAGGTGGCCCCCACCAGCCGGATCGCCGCCAGGCGCGTCTCGCGCCGCGCGGCCGCCAGCCGGGTGGCGGTGCCCACCAGCACCAGCAGCGGGACGATCAGCCCGATGGCGGCGACGACGAATCCGAACCGGTAGATGTCGGCGCTGTCGTCGACCGCGGGCTCGGTGGCCACCGCGTCGACCTGCTGGGCACCCGGCATCGCGGCGACCTGCCGCGGCGTCAGCCCCACCACGATGGCCAGCTCGTCGGGCCCGGACAGCGCGGCCTGGCCGATCAACCCGGCGCGAGTGCCGGGGAAGCGGTCGGCGAGCTGCTCGCGCGGCACCGAGTCCAGCAGTCTGGTCAGCGCGGGCGAGGCGTAGTACTGGCCGGGGCCGGGCATGCGGGACAGACCGGGGATGACCGGCGCCCGAGTGCCGAGCGCGGCGGCGTCCAGCCTTTTGATCAGCCGGCCCGCGTAGTAGTCCTCGTGGCGGTTCCACAGCGCGCCGTCGTTGGTGGCGTCCAGCGCCCAGCCATTGGGCGCGGAACCGCGCGTGCACTCCCAGCACAGGCGGTCATTGGTGGCCTGGAAGGCGTTGAACAGCGACAGCGTGGCCAGCAGCACCGCGACGCCGACGGCCACCCCGGCGACGATCAGCGCCAGCCTGGCCGCCACCTCCCTGCCGCCGCGCAGCGACAACCGCAGGCCGAGCGCGATCATCGGACGATCCCGCTCGCGTACGGATCGGTGACCCGGCCGTCGCGCACGACGATCTCCCGGTCGGCGCAGGCGGCCACCCGGGCGTCGTGGGTCACCACGATCACGGTGGTGCCTTCCGCGCGGGCCAGGCCCACCAGCAGCTCCATCACGAGCTCGCCGGTGAGCGAGTCGAGCGCGCCGGTCGGCTCGTCGGCGAAGACGACCTGCGGCCCGGTCACCAGCGCTCTGGCGATGGCCACCCGCTGCGCCTGCCCGCCGGACAGCTCCCCGGTGCGCCGGCCGCCCAGGTCGGCCAGCTCCAGCCGCTCCAGCCAGGAGGCGGCCCGCGCGTAGGCACGCTTGCGCCTGGTACGGCCGAGCAGCAGCGGCAGCGCCACGTTGTCGGCCACGGTCAGCTCCGGCACGAGCTGGCCGAACTGGAAGACGAAGCCGAAGGCGGTGCGCCGCAGCTCACTGCGGCGGCGGTCGTTCAGCGTGTCCAGCCGCCGCCCGTCGAACCACACCTCGCCGCTGTCCGGGGTGAAGATCCCGGCCAGGCAGTGCAGCAGCGTCGACTTGCCCGAACCGCTGGGTCCCATGACGGCCAGCACCTCGCCCGCGATCACCGACAGGCTGGCCTCCCGCAGCGCGGGCGTGTTGCCGTACGAGCGGCTGACCGCCTCGGCCCGCAGCAGCGCGTTGACGATCATCGCTCGCGCACCGCCTCCGCCAGCGCCCCCAGCCGGGCCTGGGTGACGTCGATCCACCGCAGGTCGGCCTCAAGGCGGAACAGGCCGTGATCGGCCAGGAGCGCGTCGACCAGGTTGCCCGCGCGCTTGATCTCGGTGAGTTCGCGCATGCGTCCGAGGTGCGTCGCCCGCTGGGCATCGAGGTAACCCGCCGCGTCGCGCCCCAGCATCAGCGCGAGCACGACCTTGGTGAACAGCACCGTGTGCAGGTACGGCTCGGCCGCGACCGGCTCGGCCAGCCACGCCTCGACCTCGTCCTTGCCCACGGGGGTGATGGCGTAGCGCTTGCGGTCGGGCCCGTCGCCCGGCTCGCTCTGCCCGGCGGTGACCTTGCCGTCTCTGGCCAGGCGGCCGAGCGTGGAATAGACCTGCCCGAAGGGCAGGGGCTTGCCCCGGCTGAAGAAGGCGTCGTAGTCGCGTTTCAGGTCGTATCCGTGGCTCGGCTCCCGTTCCAGCAGACCGAGCAGTGCGAGGGGGACACTCATGCCAGGCGACTATACCCTGAGGGTATATACGCCGGAAGTAATTAGTCCTCCTGGACCCACTTGGAGTGCTCTCTCTTCGCCCAGGCGAGCTCCACGAACCCCGTACGCATCCCACGCCGCGCCTGCGAATCCCGGTACGCCAGCCGGATGTGCCCGAGCACGACAAGGCTGATCGCCAAGGCCGTCACGTCGTGCACGAAGATGGCACTCGTCCTGGAGATCACCGGCAGGAGCCCGCTGAACCACATCAGCAGCCCCGTGAACATCATGATCGGCACTGCCCCGGCGATCCATCCCGAGTAGATCTTCTGCCCGGCGTTGAACTTGCCGGCCGGCCGTAGACCAGGCGCGGTCCAGCGCTTGCGGACGGCCCGCAGCCACTCCTTGTCGTACTGTGCCAATCGGTTCAGTCTGCGGAGATCAGCGCGGAACGCGGACGAGGCGAGGCCGAGGAGGAACGGCACCGGCAGCAGGATCCCCGACCACTCGTGGACGACGACCACCAGGTGACGGCGGCCGACCAATTGGGCGAGCGGCGAGAAATACAGGCAGGCCGCTCCTCCCACACACAGCAGCATGAGCCCGGCCGTGGCCCGGTGGACCAGGCGCTCCGCGCGGGTGAACCGCGGTACGCGCCGCTCAGACCGACCTGTCGGCCCCGTCCAGCCAGCCGTCGACGTCATAGCCGTACTCCTCCCAGTAACCAGGTATGACCTGGTCGGTGACGGTGATGCCGGAAAGCCACTTGGCCGACTTGTAGAAGTACATCGGCGCCACATAGAGCCGTACGGGGCCGCCGTGATCGTGGGTCATCGGTTCGTCGAGCATCTTGAGGGCCACGAGTACGTCGGAACGGCGTGCCTGGGCGAGCGTGAGACTTTCGCTGTACACGCCGTCGAAGCAGGTGAAGCGGACCGCCTTGCCTTCCGGCCGTACGCCTGCCGCGTCGAGGAGGTGCGAGAGCAGTACCCCTTCGAAGGGCGTCTTCGGGACCCGCCAGCCGTCGGTGCACTGCACGTCACCGACGACCCGCGTCTGCGGCAGCGCGTGCAACGCGTCGAGCGTGTACGTCCCAGGGCGGTCGACGAGACCGTCGATTTTCAGCCGGTAATCCGACTCCTGCTTCCGGGGCACGGAGGCCGCCACGCTGAAATAACGGAAGCCACCGGGATTGGGCAGCAGCCCGGTGAGTCCCGTGGGGTCGCCCTGGGAGACCTTCTCCCAAGCGCTCTGCACGTACGGCGCGGCGAAGAGGCCGAGAGCGCCGGCGCCGAGCATCGACAGCATCACCCGCCGCGCCAGGGGCGGACCGCTCTCGGCTTCATTCCGTGGATCAGTCATGGTGCTTCAGAAGACCTGGGCGAAGCAGGCAAGAGCGACAGCCACGACGAGCACGGCCACCGACAGCGCCTTCGCAGAATTCAGTACGCGCGACATGTCAGGCGGCCACTGACGCCCGGATGGTGACCGGGATGTTGCCGCGGGTGGCCTTGGAGTAGGGGCAGATCTGGTGGGCGGCGGCGCCGAGCTCCTCGACGGTCTGCCGGTCCACGCCACCGAGCTCGAGGTTGAGCACGGCGCTCAAGCCGAACTCGTCGTCGTCGCCGTGGTTCAGGGTCACTTCAGCGGTGATGGTCGTGCTCTTCAGCGCGACCTTGCGCTGTGCCGCCGCCCTTCTGACCGCGCCGAGGAAGCAGGCGGCCCAGCCCGCCGCGAACAACTGCTCGGGGTTGGTGGCGCCACCGGCCCCGCCCAGGTCCTTCGGAATGGCGAGGCCGGAGTCGAGGAGACCGTCGTCGGCCGCCACCCGACCTCCGTTACGACCTTCGCCCGTCGCGGTGACGACCGCGGTGTAGCTGACAGCCATGGCACTTCCCTTCCCGATTCGGTGTGCGTCACCCGTCTAACTGGTGACGATGCTGCAGCATCGCTCGTCACCTGTCAAGGCGGTGACGCCTTCGAGCACAAGGGAGGGCAGCGCAGGGCAGGGGCTCGGCCGATCGGCTATCGCGCGGTGGCCGCCTGTGTCTGTCGCTTACGGGCGCGGTAGGCCGCCGCCTTGATCTTGTTGCCGCACGACTCCATGCCGCACCACTCGCGGCGCCCCCCACGGGACCGATCGATGAAGATCTTGGTGCATTCGGGGTTGGCGCACTCCTTCATGAGCGGCACGTCCGGCCCGGTGAGCAGCTCGATGGCGTGCCTCGCCACGGTGGACAGCGCCTGCGCCGGGGTCGCCTCGGTCCACCGGCCCTCGGCGGCGAGCTGCGGAATCGCGCACGGAGTGCGTGCCGCCTCGTTCACCAGCGCGAGCGCCCCGCCGTCGTACCCCTCGCCCGCGAGCCGGGCGGTGACCAGGGCGTAGATCGCCTCCCGCACCGCCACCGCCTGGGCGACGTCGCCCTCCTGGCAGGCGGTGACGGTGTCGACGATGCCGGACTCCACGTACCAGGCGTCTAGCCGGGCAGGCGCGTCGAGCGTCTCGAAGGGCGCCGTACGACGGGCGCGGAGCGTGCAGGCCAGGTCGAGCGCGGGGTTGCCGCACAGGAAAACATGTCTCACATCACCAGCTTGACGGGTGACTCTGATGCGTGCAATATTCATCACCGCTTCAACCGGTGACTTCCCTGTCCCGCTCGGCTCAGGCGGCGGCCAGCCACAGGTCGGGCCCGAACACCTCGTAGTGGATGTCGCGCGGCGCGACTCCTGCCCCGATGAGCTGGGCACGCGCGTCACGCATGAACGGCAGCGGGCCGCACATGTAGACGACCGAGCCTTCGGGGATCTCGACATCGGCCAGGTCCATGCGGCCGGTGCGGGCGCAGCCGCAGCCGCCGTCCTCGTACCAGAAGATCCGCTCGCCACCGGGCAGCGCGTCGGCCAGTCTCACCATGTCCTGCCGGAGCGCGTGGTCGGACTTGGCGCGGTCGGCGTGCACGAGCAGGACCCGCCGCGAGGACCCGGTCTCGGCCAGGTGCTGCAGCATCGCGGTGATGGGCGTGCAGCCGATGCCGGCGGAGACGAGCACGAGGGGCGCATCACCGTCGTCGAGCGACACGTCGCCGAAGGACGCCGACAGAGTCAGCTCGTCGCCTTCCTTGACGGTGGCGTGCAGCAGTGCGGAGACCTCACCCTCGGGGGTGTCGCCGCCGCGCACCCGCTTGACGGTGATTCGGCGAAGTCCGTCTTGGCCGCAACCCGACAGCGTGTACTGACGGAGCTGGTGCACACCGTCGGGCATCGGCATCCGGACGCTGACGTACTGGCCGGGCCGCGCGGGCGGGGCGGGTTCGTCCCCCACGGGCCGCAGCACCAGCGACATCGCGTCCGCCGTCTCCTCGCGCCGCTCGACGACCTGCCAGGACCTCCAGGTGCTGCCGTCACGCGCCCCCGCCTCGGCGTAGATCCGGGCCTCCAGGGAGATCAGGGCACCAGCCATCAGCCAGTAGACCTCGTCCCAGGCCGCCGCGACCTCTGGGGTCACCGCGTCGCCGAGCACCTCCACGATCGCGCCGAAGAGATACTTGTGCACGATGACGTACTGGTCATCGGTGACGCCGACCGCCGCGTGCTTGTGCGCGATACGGGCGAGCAACGCGTCGGGCCGCACATCGGGGTGCTCCAGCAGCGCCCCGGCGAAGGCGGCGATCGAACCCGCCAGAGCCTTGCGCTGCTCACCGCTGTGCTGGTTGCCGCGGTTGAACAGCCCGTCGAGCAGCTCGGGCCGATCGGCGAACATCGTCTCGTAGAACCGCGCGGTGATCGTGTCGAGCGACGCACCGACGACGGGCAGGGTATCGCGGACGATCGCGGCGGTTTCTGCGGACAGCATGTGAACCTCCTGGTCAAGGGCAGCGCAAGACCCGGCGCCGCTATAATATGAATCTTAAATACATATTAAACGACGCGCAGATCGCCCCTCCACCGGGGGCGGTCGGGCACTACTCAGGCGCGGTGAGCGACAACAGCGTCGGACCGGTCGGCGACGCCACCAGCGAAGCGACCGTGACCGTGTCGAGCGAGGCGTAGAAGGCCTCCTGCGCCTGGCGCAGCGCCGTACGCAGCCGGCAGGCCGCCCGCAGCGGACAGGGCGGGTCGTCCTCGCACCCCACCACGTCGCCGTCCGACTCCAGACTGCGTACGATGGCGCCGACCGGCGCCCGGCGCCCCGCCTCGGTGATCTGCAACCCGCCACCACGCCCGCGTCGGGTCTCCACAAGACCCAGCTCACTCAGTCGGGCCACTGCCTTGGCCGCGTGGGTGTACGGCACGACGAGCATCTCGGCCACCTTACGAGTGGTCAGCAGCTCATCCTGGCGCGCCACGGCCAGCCGCATCACGACACGTAGCGAGATGTCGGTGAAGGCGGTCAGGCGCATGTGCATACGGTAGGCGCTTCCAGGCAGCGCTCGTGCACGCCAGCACGCAGCGTCAGAGACTGAAACCGAAGTTCATCCGACCCTCCTGTCCTGGCCGGTCCCGGCACCGATCTCCAACAGCCGCCTTCCTGCACCCGGCTCAGGAACGCTGCCCGCTCAGCCGGCTTCCACGGCTGCTTGCCGCTGCCGTCGTAGGCCGTTCGAAGGGAACCGAGCACATCGTCGTAGCGCACGCGCTCAGGCGGCCCCGTCGGAGGCGTACTCCCCCGGGATGTCGAGGATCCGCAGGACGGCGCAGGCCAAGGTCTTGCCGGCACCCACCCCCACGAGCAGCACGTAGTCGCCGGCAGCCAGCTCCCCGCCGGCCAGCAGGTGGTCCAGGGCGACGAACTGGTCACTGACCCCGAGATGCCCGATCCCGGCACCGTACTCCCAGGTGGTGTCGGCCATGGTCAGCCCCAGCCAGCTCAGCCGCTCCTCCAGGTTGTCCCAGCGCCCGTGCGGGAAGGCGACGCGCGCCACCTCGTCGAGCGTGATCCCCGCCTCCTTGAGCGTGCGCTCGACCAGCCCCATCAGCGTCGACTGGATCGACAGCATGACACCGGCACCGTCGCCGGCCAGCAGCCGGTTGCGGAACCCTCGGTGACGGGAGGCGAAGTCGAGCGGCCGCCCCACGGTCGCGTCCGGCGGGAACAGCGGCACACCACCGTCGTTGACCGACTCGGCCTCCGGCAGCACGACCACGTTGACCGACCGCACCTGCGCGAAGCCCGTGTCCGTAGTGAGCAGCAGCGCGCACCCGGCGTCACCTACCACGTTGCCCTCGATCATGCGCCACCGGTCGACCATCGGGGTGCCATGATTGTCGGCACCGACCAGTAGCGCCGCGCCACCCGGCCGCAGGTAGCCGGCGGCAAGCTGCAGCGCGCTGAACAGCCCGCAGCACCCCTGCCGCACCTCGACGGACAGGACGTCGCCGCCGACCAGGTGCTGCTGCAGGTAGTACTGCGGCTGCCAGCCCTCCGGCCCCTGATGCCAGACATCGGCGTACAGCATGACGTCCAGCTCACGCGGCGACATCCCGCCCGAGCGCTCGAACGCGTGCCGCGCCGCACGTAGCGCCAGCTCCGGAGCCGGTACGTCGCCGGCTACCGCCGCACCGCCGAGCCGGAAGTACTCCACGTCGTCGGCCGGATAACGGCCCTCCGCTACCGCCGTCTCGATGCTGACCACCGGCGGCAGATGAACGCCGATACTGCGCAGGTAAATGTCAGGTGTGTGCAACCGTCCTCCTTGCTGAAGCAGCGCGGCATGCCGCGGCGCGGGGCGTGGTGGAACGAATAACCCACTGCTAGGGAAAAGCGAGCCTGCTGGAAGAGCTGTCAGGTTGCCAAGCACAGACCGGCGATACGTACGGCAGGCCCTCGCAACCTGAACGTGACGGATATGTCCGGGGGCGGTCGGGCCGATGCTAATCGAATGAATTATCCATGACTAGTGGTGTCATTCTTCGGTCGAACCATGCATAATCTTCACCGCCGTTGATCATCGGCGTACTGAAGCGGAGCCGACGACCGCACGCCGGAAAGCAGCCCATCCATGTCCCAAAACCAGGTTCCGGCCACCGGCCAGAAGCACACCGGCTTCACAGTGGAGGTGGTTGCTCCGCACCTGGTGTGGCTTGGGCGTCGTCTTCCTCCACCCGCACATAACCCGCGGAATGAACGGCCAGACCCAAGATCGTGCCAACCAGGATCGCGATCCCGGCGATCGTCATGATGTGCCAGAAACCGGCGACCACCCCGACATACCCGAGTCCGAGCGCAGCCTGCTGCGCCACCAGCACGACAACGGAACTCGTCATGCGCCGACGATAGGTTTCGTGCCGGTTCAACATGATGAGAGCAGACAAGAGCGGGATGGCCAAGGAGAAAGCGACCACGCAGATCTGGGCGGACAGATCAAGGGCAGCGCCTCCCGGGGTCAGGAACGGCTGCACCAAGACGACTCCGATAGCGATCAAGCCGCCGTACATCAGGTTGTTCTGCCGGAGGGTCTCCTCCTGCTGTCCCGCAGCCCGTTTCCTCCACCATTCCCCTTGTGCGGCAGCTTGCCGCCTCCACCACGCTTCGTCCGCTACGTTCTCGTCCATGGCGACCATTGTGCAGATGGTACGAGCCTGCCTCCACCGCGGTGATGCACCGGCCAGGTTGCGGGTGCGACAGCGGCCGTGCACAACCATCCAGCGAGACCGCGTAGCGGCACCCGGCCCGCGCGCCCTGCCCCTGGACGCGATCCAAGTTCAAGCAGGGCCGTTGCAGCAAAGAAGCCCCGAAGCTTGATCGCTTCGAGGCTTTCGTTGGTGGGGCTACCAGGACTTGAACCTGGGACCTCTTCCTTATCAGGGAAGCGCTCTAACCGTCTGAGCTATAGCCCCGCGCACCACGAACGGTATCGCATCCCCACAAGGGAAGGCGAACCAGTTGTTCGGACGAGGAAAAGCTTACCGCCTCTCCCGCGTTGCTCGCGCCGCCCCCGAAAGATCGGCGGCGACGCGAGCTCAGAATGCCATAAACCGGAAAGCTACTCGGCCTCGCTGAACGTCACCTCGACGCCGCCCACCAGATCGGAGGCGACGTTGTAGATGACCGCCCCCAGCGTGGACAGTGCCGTGATGAGCACCACGTTCACCGCGCCGATGAGGGCGGTGTAGCCGAGGATGCGGACCGGCTCGAACCAGGAGGCGATGTCGATCGGGATCGAGTTTTGCCCCTGCTCCCCCTTGCCGAGCTGGTTGACCAGGTCCACCAGGGAGTCAAAAACGCCCAAGCCAGACAGCACGCCGTACAGCACGGCCACCGCCACGAACAGCACCACGAAACAGACGAGGGAGACCACGAAGCTGAACTTCATGGCCGACCACGGCTCGACGCGACGCAGCACCAAATGGGCCTTACGGGGGAGACGGGCCCCCGAGGAGTTGGAGGACTTCTTCTTAGGCATCTCGACAAGCGGAGGGGCCTCGGAGGTGAGCGACGGACGCAGTCGGACCGTCTCGTTGCCCTCCGACTGCTGCTCCCCTCCTGGCTGACCCGTGAGCGGCAACACCGGTCCCTGCGCAGGCGCAGAACCTTGCGCAGGCGCAGGACCCTGTGAAGGCGCGGGTCCCTGTGGAGGCGTGACTCCTTGCGGAGGCGTGGCCTTCTCGTCGACCGCGTCAAGGATCTCGGTTTCGTTGGGCTTCTTCGGCTGCTGGCCGTTGTCCCGGGCCGCCTTGGTCCTGGCGGAGCCACCACCCTGGGCGCTCATGACCTACTCTCCTCCCCCGTCTTCCTCACTCTCCACCGAAGTCTCCATGGACTCCGCGTTCCGGGCGAGGGCCACCACGCTGTCGCCTTCAGCGAGATTCATCAAACGCACTCCCATGGTCTGGCGGCCGGACTGCTTGATCTCGCCGGCACTCGTCCGGATCACCCCGCCGGCGGACGTGATCGCGAAGACCTCATCCTCTGGGTTGACCATGACTGCTCCGACCAGCTTGCCACGGGAACTGACGATTTTCGCAGTCAGCACGCCCCTACCGCCACGTCCTTGAACTGGATACTGCTCGACGGGTGTCCGCTTTGCGTACCCAGCCTTGGTCGCGATAAGCACATGTTGACCATCGGCAATTCTATTCATGGCGAGAAGTTCGTCACCCTCCAGGAACCTCATGCCGATAACGCCGCTCGTCGCCCGGCCCATCGGGCGCAGCGCCTCGTCCGAGGCGGTGAACCGGACGGACTGCGCGCCCTTGGAGACGAGCAGCAGATCGTCCTCCTCGGAGACCAGGCGAGCCCCGATGACCTCGTCGTCGTCGCGGATGTTGATCGCGATCAGACCGCCGGACCTGGGGGAGTCGTACTCGGACAGGCGAGTCTTCTTCACCAGACCACTGCGGGTGGCCAGGACGAGGTAGGGAGCGACGTCGTAGTCACGCAGGTCGAGGACCTCCATAACGGTCTCGTCGGGCTGCATTGCCAGCAGGTTCGCCAGGTGCATGCCCCGCGCGTCACGCGCGGCGTCGGGCAGTTCGTACGCTTTGACGCGGTAAACGCGGCCTTTGTTCGTGAAGAACAGCAACCAATGATGGGTCGTCGTCACGAAGAAGTGGTCGACGATGTCGTCCTGGCGCAGTTGCGCGCCCCTGACGCCCTTGCCGCCACGCTTCTGCGCCCGGTAAAGGTCGGTACGGGTGCGCTTGGCGTAGCCGCCGCGGGTGATGGTGACGACGATCTCTTCCTCGGCGATGAGGTCTTCGATCGACATGTCGCCGTCGTACGCGACGATCTCGGTCTGCCGGTCGTTGCCGAAGCGGGCGACGATCTCGGTCAGCTCGTCACCGACGATCTGCCGCTGCCGCGACTCCGAGCCCAGGATGTCCTGGTAGTCGGCGATCGCCGTCATCAGCGCGTCGTACTCGTCCTGGATCGCCTGGCGCTCCAGTGCGGCGAGCTTGCGCAGCTGCATGTCGAGGATGGCCTGGGCCTGGATCTCGTCGATGTCCAGCAGCGTCATCAGGCCGCCCTGGGCCTCCGCGGCCGACGGCGAGCGCCTGATCAGCGCGATGACCTCGTCCATCCGGTCGAGCGCCTTGAGCAGCGCGCGCAGGATGTGGGCCCGCTCCTCGGCCTTGCGCAGGAGGTAGCGCGTCCGGCGGACGATGACCTCGATCTGGTGCGCCACGTAGTACGTGATGAACTGGTCGAGCCGCAGCGTACGCGGCACCCCGTCGACCAGGGCCAGCATGTTGGCGCCGAAGGTGTCCTGGAGCTGGGTGTGCTTGTACAGGTTGTTCAGGACGACCTTGGCGACGGCGTCGCGCTTGAGCACGATGACCAGCCGCTGGCCGACCCGGGACGACGACTCCTCGCGGACGTCGGCGATGCCGGTGACCTTGCCCTGCTTGACCAGCTCAGCGATCTTGTAGGAGAGGTTGTCCGGGTTGACCTGGTAGGGGAGTTCGGTGATGACGAGGGCTTGGCGGCCCTTGTTGTCCTCCTCGACCTCGACGACGGCTCGCATCGTGATCGAGCCGCGGCCGGTGCGGTAGGCGTCCTCGATGCCCCGGCGGCCGACGATCAGGGCCTTGGTCGGGAAGTCGGGGCCCTTCACCCGGGCGATGGCCGCCTCGAGCAGCTCCTCGTCGGTGGCCTCGGGGTTTTCCAGCGCCCACTTGACGGCCTCGGCCACCTCGCGCAGGTTGTGCGGCGGGATGTTGGTCGCCATGCCGACCGCGATGCCACCCGAGCCGTTGACCAGCAGGTTGGGGAAGCGCGCCGGGAGTACGACGGGCTCCTGCGAGCGGCCGTCGTAGTTGGGCTGGAAGTCGACGGTGTCCTTGTCGATGTCGCGCAGCATCTCCATGGCGATGGGCGCGAGCTTGCACTCGGTGTAGCGCATCGCCGCGGGCGCGTCGTTGCCCGGAGAGCCGAAGTTGCCCTGCCCGTCGACCAGCGGATGGCGCAGCGACCATGGCTGCGCCAGCCGGACGAGGGCGTCGTAGATCGAGGTGTCGCCGTGGGGGTGGTAGGAACCCATGACGTCACCGACGACGCGCGAGCACTTGAAGTAACCGCGGTCAGGGCGGTAGCCGCCGTCGTACATCGCGTAGAGCACGCGGCGGTGCACCGGCTTGAGACCGTCACGCACGTCCGGCAGGGCACGCGAGACGATGACCGACATCGCGTAGTCCATGTAGCTGCGCTGCATCTCGGTCTGGATGTCGACCGGTTCGATGCGGTCCGAAGACGGTGGAGGCGGAGTGTTCACTTCCGTCACGTGTGAAGATCCTTTTCTACTGTACGGCCGAGCGCTACACGTCTAGGAAACGGACATCGCGCGCGTTGCGGATGATGAAGGCCCTGCGCGCCTCGACGTCCTCACCCATGAGCACGCTGAACATCTCGTCGGCCTGGGCGGCATCGTCGAGCGTGGCCTGCAGGAGGATGCGGCTGTCAGGGTTCATGGTGGTTTCCCACAGCTGGTTGGCGTTCATCTCGCCGAGACCCTTGAACCGCTGGACGCCGTCGTGGGCGCGGGGGTCGCGCTTGCCGCGGCTGATGCCGTCCTCGATGATCGCGTCGCGCTCGCGGTCGGAGTAGGCGTAGGAAGCGTCGTCGCCCTTGCGGTCCCACTTGATCTTGTACAGGGGCGGCTGCGACAGGTAGACGTGACCGCCCTCGATCAGCGGGCGCATGAACCTGAACAGCAGGGTCAGCAGCAGCGTGGTGATGTGCTGGCCGTCGACGTCGGCGTCGGCCATCAGGATCAGCTTGTTGTAGCGCAGCTTGCTGATGTCGAACTCGTCGTGCACGCCGGTGCCCATGGCCGTGATCAGCGACAGGACCTCGGTGTTCTGCAGGACCTTGTCGACCCGGGCCTTCTCGACGTTGAGGATCTTGCCGCGGATCGGCAGGATGGCCTGGAATCGGGAGTCGCGGCCGCCCTTGGCCGAGCCGCCGGCCGAGTTGCCCTCGACGATGAACAGCTCGCACTTGTCCGGGTCGTTCCACTGGCAGTCGGCCAGCTTGCCCGGCAGGCCGCTGCCCGACTCCAGCAGCGACTTGCGCCGCGTGAGGTCGCGCGCCTGGCGAGCCGCGAGGCGGGCCCTGGCGGCCTGCAGCGACTTGTTGATGATGTCCTTGGCCTCGCCGGGATTGCGCTCGAACCAGGCGCGCAGATGGTCGTTGCAGGCCTTCTGGACGAACGACTTGGCCTCGGTGTTGCCGAGCTTCGTCTTGGTCTGCCCCTCGAACTGCGGGTCGGCCAGCTTGATCGAGACGATCGCGGTCAGGCCCTCGCGGACGTCCTCGCCGGAGAGGTTGTCGTCCTTGCCCTCCTTGAGGAACTTCTGCTCGCGCGCGTAGCGGTTGACGATCGACGTCAGCGCCGCGCGGAAGCCCTCCTCATGGGTGCCGCCCTCAGCCGTGTTGATGGTGTTGGCGAAGGTGTAGACGGACTCGCTGTAGGAGTTGTTCCACTGCATGGCGATCTCGACGGAGACGCCGTCGCCGTGCTCCTCGAAGTCGATGACCGACGCGTGCGCGGCCTCCTTCTTGGAGTTGAGGTGCGTCACGAAGTCGGACAGACCGCCCTGGTAGCAGTATTCGACCTTCACGGCCTCGCCGTTGACGTGGTCGGGGCGCTCGTCGCGCAGCACGATCGTGAGGCCCTTGTTGAGGAAGGCCATCTCCTGGAAGCGCCGCGAGAGCGTCTCGAAGTTCCAGGTGGTGGTCTCGAAGATGTCCTCGTCGGCCCAGAAGGTGATCGTGGTGCCGGTCTCGGCGGTCTCCCCGTCCTGTGCCAGGGGCGCGGTCGGCTTGGAGTGCTCGTAGCGCTGCCGCCAGATGTGGCCGTTCTGCTTGACCTCCACCTCCAAGGCGGTGGACAGCGCGTTGACCACGGCCGAGCCGACGCCGTGCAGACCGCCGGAGACGGCGTACGACTTGCTGTCGAACTTGCCGCCGGCGTGCAGGGTCGTCAGTACGACCTCGACGGCGGAACGCTTCTCGACCGGGTGGATACCGGTCGGGATGCCACGGCCGTTGTCGATGACCCGCACGCCGTTGTCGGCGAGCAGTGTGACGTCGATGCGGTCGGCGTGACCCGCGAGGGCCTCGTCCACCGCGTTGTCGACGATCTCGTAGACCAGGTGATGCAGACCGCGCTCACCGGTCGAGCCGATATACATACCCGGGCGCTTGCGAACCGCCTCAAGCCCTTCGAGTACGGTGATTGAGCTAGCGTCGTAGGACAAGTGCCAAATCCTCCTGCCGCGGACACGCGGCTGGGGAGGCGACACTTGCCAAGCTTGCTGCCCCTGCCGTGCCCGTCACCGTCGTGAGTGCCCCGTTGCGATGGTCACCCGGGGGAATCGGCGCCGTATACGTGCCGGGGGTGACACGCAAACGGACGTGTCCGGAATCCAGTTTCATTCTACCGGCTCTGAGGGCCCAAGGTGGCATTGAACGCGCCTGTAACGGCCTGTCGCTCGATTTCCCCCGCTTCAAGCATCCCCCCACAGGAAGGGGGGTCATCGCGCCTGCGGCTCTCTGATGGGTTTTCTCGCCGATATGGCTCAGCCGTACGTGTCTCCGGGACCCTTGCTGCCGGTCACTCTGAGCCCACCGGACGTGCGCGGTGCGTTCTGCGGGCCTCTGACCTTCACCTTCGTGACCGTCCCGTGGCCGAGCTCCTCGTTGAGCCGGCGTACGAGAGTGCGCGCGAGCAGGCGCACCTGGGTCGCCCACGCGGTGGAGTCGGCGATGATCAGCACCTCACCGTCCTCGAACGAGTCCGGTTTGGTGTGCGCAGCCAGATCGGGACCGACGATGTCGGGCCACCGGCCGAACACCCCGCCGACGGCCGCCGACCGCTCCCAGCCCCGCTCGGCGAGCAAGTCCATGATCGCGCGTCCGAAAAGCTGTGGATCGCCGGCGTCCCTGCTCGGGCCCGCCTTGCGTCTGGGCGCGCGGCGGGGGAGCTGGCCGCGCTTGGCGGCGTCGGCCTTGGCCTGGGCGAGCTTCTCCCTGGCCATCGCGGCGCCCCTGGTGGTGGGGTTGTCCTCAGCGGACACGCGTCACGCTCCCCTCGGCGACATCGAACCTGGATCCGATCAACTCGGCGGGCACGTCGTCGGCCACCGCCGCGGTGATGAGCACCTGCTCGGCGGGGGCGACGATCTCGGACAGACGGCGTCTGCGCTGGCTGTCGAGCTCGGCGAAGACGTCGTCGAGAATCAGCACCGGGTCGCCGCCCTCGGCGCGGAGCAGGTCGTAGGCGGCCAGCCGCAGCGCCAGGGCGAACGACCACGACTCCCCGTGACTCGCGTAGCCGCGCGCGGGCAGCTCGCCGAGGCCGAGGATCAGGTCGTCGCGGTGCGGGCCGACGAGCGTGACACCCCGCTCCAGCTCGGCCGCGCGGACCTCCAATAGCCGCTCGCGGAGCCGTTGTTCAAGGGTTTTCCCCAAGTCTGTGGATAACGTCTGTGTATCGGAAGATCCCGTCTCACCGGGGATTTCATCCTCAGCCGCGTCGGTGCCTGTGGACAAAGTACTGCGATAGGCCAGGGTCGCGGGGGCGCTCGTGGGGGCCAGCGCGGCATAGGCTCCGGCGACCAGCGGACGCAGCGCGTCGATGAGATCGAGCCGCGCCTGAAGCAGCTCCGCGCCGTGCCGCGCCAGATGCGCGTCCCAGACCTCCAGAGTGCTCAGGACGTCGCCGGCGCCCGCCGCCGAGAATCCGGTGTCACTCTCGGCCCTTCGGGCGCTCCTGGCCCCTCTGCGGGCCTGCGAGGCCGCACGGAGCAGCGCCCCTCGCTGCTTCAGCACCCGGTCGTAGTCGGCGCGTACGCCGGCGAACCGCGGGGTGCGGCTCACCAGCAGCTCATCGAGGAAACGCCGCCGCTCGGAGGGGTCGCCCTTGACCATCGACAGATCCTCGGGGGCGAACAGCACCGTGCGCAGCAGGCCGATGACGTCACGCGGCCTGGACACGGGGGAGCGGTTGAGCCGCGCGCGGTTGGCCCGCCCCGGATTGATCTCCAGCTCGACCAGCGCGCGCCGGTCGTCCCGCTGGATGGCGCAGCGCACGATCGCCCTGCTCGCGCCCTGCCGTACGAGTGGCGCGTCGGAGGCCACCCGGTGACTGGAGTGCGTCGCGACGTAGCCGAGGGCTTCGACCAGGTTGGTCTTGCCCTGGCCGTTGGGTCCCACGAACGCCGTGACGCCCGGCTCCAGGCCGAGCTCCACGGATGCGTAGGACCGGAAGTCGGTCAGCGACAGGTGGGCGACGTGCACCCCAAGAAGGTTAGTGCGCCGCGCCCGTCACTGGGGTCACCGGCTTGCGCCTGTGGAAAACCGGTGGGGGATCACCGCACCTTCGGCGGTGTCACGTCGGCGCCGGGGGAGTCGGCGCCCATGCCCACCGAGCCCTCCGCCGAGGCGATCGCGTGGCCGCCGAACTGGTTGCGCAGCGCGGCCACGACCTTCATCGCGGGCGGGTCCTCCTGGCGCGAGGCGAACCTGGCGTACAGCGCGGCGGTGATCACCGGCAGCGGCACGGCGTGGTCCACCGCCGCCTGGACGGTCCACCGGCCCTCGCCGGAGTCCTGTGCGTAACCGCGCAGCTCCTCGAGGTGCTCATCGCTGTCGAGCGCCCGAACCAGCAGGTCGAGCAGCCAGGAGCGGATCACGGTGCCGGTGCGCCAGCTGCTGAAGCAGCCCTTGACGTCCGTGACGATGTCGGAGGCTTCCAGGAGCTCCCAGCCCTCGGCGAAGGACTGCATCATGCCGTACTCGATGCCGTTGTGGACCATCTTGGCGAAGTGGCCCGCCCCGACGGCGCCCGCGTGGACGAAGCCGTCCTCGCCTTCCGGCTTGAGCGTCTCGAAGATCGGCATCATGTGCTGGACGACGCTGTCGTCGCCGCCGCACATCAGCGCGTAGCCGTTCTGCAGGCCCCAGACGCCACCGCTCACGCCGCAGTCGACGAAGCGGATGCCCTTCTCGGCCAGCTCGGCGGCGTGCTTCTGGTCATCCACATAGTGGGAATTACCGCCGTCGATGACGACGTCGCCCTCGGAGAGGAGCTTGCCGAGCTCGTCGACCGTCTGCTGGGTGGGCGCGCCGGCCGGGACCATGACCCAGACCGCGCGCGGGGTCTCCAGCCTGTCGACCAGCTCTTTCAGGCTGCCGACGTCACTGGCCTCCCGATGGTGGTCGTAGCCGACCACCTCGTGACCCCCGCGGCGCAGCCTTTCGGCCATGTTGCCGCCCATCTTGCCAAGTCCGACCATCCCGATCTGCATGATGTACCAACTCCCCTAGTCAGAGCTCAATAATCCCCGATGGGATTTTCAGCTCGACAGGCGGATCGGCATGATCAGGTAGCGGTAGTCCGGAACCCCGCCGTCATCCACAGGCTTGCCGCCGGTGAGGATGGCGGGTTTGGTGGACGTGGTCATCTGCAGCCGGGCGACGTCGGAGTCGATCGCGCCCAGGCCCTCCAGCAGGAACTGGTGGTTGAAGGCGATGTTCATCTCCTCGCCCTCGTAATCCACAGGCAGCGCCTCGACGGCCTGCGCCTCGTCGCCGCTGCCCGCCTCCAGCACGACCTCGCCGCTCTTGAACGCCAGGCGTACCGGCGTGTTGCGCTCGGCGACCAGCGCCACGCGCTTGACCGCCTCGACGAACGAGGCTGTGGACAAGTCCGCGCGCGCCGAGAACTCCGTCGGCAGCAGCGAGCGGTACTTGGGGAACTCCGGGTCGAGCAGCCGCGTGGTGGTCCGCCGTCCGGCGCTGGAGAAGCCGATCATGCCCTCTCCGGTGCCGCCCGCCGAGCTGAGCGCGATCTCCACCTCGGCGCCGGTCGCGCCGAGCGCCTTGGCCGAGTCGGCGAGTGTCTTGCCGGGGATCATCGCGATCGCCGCGAAGTCGGGCTGGTCCGGCTGCCACTTCAGTTCGCGTACGGCCAGGCGGTAGCGGTCGGTGGCGGCGAGGGTGACGGTGTCGCCCTCGATCTCCATCCGTACGCCGGTGAGCATGGGCAGCGTGTCGTCCCGGCCGGCGGCGACGGCGACCTGGCCGACGGCGGAGGCGAAGACGTCGCTGCCCACCCGGCCGGCGGCCGGCGGCATGGCCGGGAGCGACGGGTAGTCCTCCACAGGCATGGTCAACAGGGTGAACCGGGCGCTGCCACACGTGACGACCGCCTTGGCTCCCTCCACGACGAAGTCCACAGGCTGTGCGGGAAGCGCGCGGGTGATCTCGGCGAGCAGCTTGCCGGAGACCAGGACGACGCCGGCCTCACCGGTGTGGAGTTCGAGCGTCACCTCCGCGGAGACCTCGTAGTCGAAGCCCGACAGCTTCAGCTGCTGGTCCTCGGTGACCTCCATGCGCATGCCCGCGAGGACGGGCACCGACGGCCGCGCGGGGAGGCTGCGTGCCGTCCATGCCACCGCCTCAGCGAGGACGTCTCGCTCGATTCGGAACATCACGGTCATCAGCCTCCTGATTTCGTCGTTGACCCAAGTGTCGCCTCTCCCGCACCTGAGTTCCGGGAGAACCCCTCTATGGGTCTTGAGTTTCTTAGTTAGAGAGATAGGTGGTCTTCACACTAGGGGGTGTGGATAGTGTGGACAACCAGCGTTTCCGCAGGTCAATGTGCGTGGCGTCATCCACTGAGGATGTGGGTGGAGCCTGGGGGAAACTTCGCTGCCTGGGGATGAACGTTCGTTGCCCACAGCTCGTCCCCAGATCATGGTGCGTTCATCCACCGGCTATCCACGAGGTTTCCACAGGTTGTCCACGGGGTAAACGGCCTCGCGGCGACCCCTCAAAAGACTGTGCACAGGCCGTCCACAAGTCATCAACAGGTCGTCCCCAAGTTGTCCTCAGGATGTCCCCAGATTTATCCCCAGGCTCTGTGCGGGATTTTTCTGGCGAAGATAGGACGTACGGCCGCCGCGTTCCGGCGTTTCCCCTGATCCACAGTGTTATCCACAGGCTGTGCATGACGGTCAGGATCCACGCGACGTCTGTTTGATACGCATTGTTAGCTCGTTGACCTGGTTGTACATCGACCTGCGCTCCGCGATGAGCGAGCGGATCTTGCGCTCGGCGTGCATGACGGTCGTGTGATCGCGGCCGCCGAACTGCTGCCCGATCTTCGGCAGCGACAGCTCCGTCAGCTCCCGAACGAGGTACATCGCGATCTGCCGGGCGTTGACCAGAGCCCTGCTGCGCGAGCTGCCGCACAGGTCGTCGATGCTGATGCCGAAGTATTCGGCGGTCTTGGCCATGATCGTGGCGATCGTGATCTCGCCCCCGCCGTCGGAGGTGATCAGGTCCTTCAGCACCACCTCGGCCAGCTGGAGGTCCACACCCTGCCTGTTGAGGCTGGCGAACGCGGTCACCCTGATCAGGGCGCCCTCCAGCTCGCGGATGTTGGTGGAGATGCGGCTGGCGATGTACTCCAGGACCTCGGGCGGCGCGGCCAGGCCCTCCTGGATGGCCTTCTTCCGGAGGATCGCGATGCGAGTCTCCAGCTCAGGGGGCTGGACGTCGGTGATCAGGCCCCACTCGAACCGGTTGCGCAGCCGGTCCTCCAGCGTGATCAGCTGCTTCGGCGCCCGGTCGCTGGAGATCACGATCTGCTTGTTGGCGTTGTGGAGGGTGTTGAACGTGTGGAAGAACTCCTCCTGCGTCTGCTCCTTGCCCTCCAGGAACTGGATGTCGTCCACGAGCAGGATGTCGATCGCCCGGTAGCGGCCGCGGAAGCCGTCGGCCTTGTGGTCGCGGATGCTGTTGATGAAGTCGTTGGTGAACTCCTCCGAGCTCACGTACCTCACCCGCGCGCCGTCGTACAGGCTCTGGGCGTAATGCCCGATCGCGTGCAGGAGGTGGGTCTTCCCCAGGCCGGAGTCGCCGTAAATGAAGAGTGGGTTGTACGCCTTTGCGGGGGATTCGGCTACGGCCACCGCGGCCGCGTGGGCGAATCGGTTGCTGGCCCCGATGACGAATGTCTCGAAGGTGTACTTCTGGTTGAGCCGGGCGGGTTCGCTGGGCTTGTTGCTCTTCGCTTCCCAGCGGTTCTGCGTCGGCTCCGGCAGTTTCTCCACAGGGGACTGCGCCTGTTCAAAAGAGAACGTGGGCTGTGGATATTCGGTGGATATCTGGGCCGCGTCCGGCTGTGGAGAATAGAACTGCGGAGGCTCGGAAGCCTGGTAGTGCTGCACCGATGGGGGCTGTGCATAACGTGGCTGCTGATCCGGGCCCTGGGGATAATTTTGAGCCACAGGCTGTGGATGAAGGTCCGGCATCTGCTGCTCGGGGGCCGTCGTGTCGATCATCACGGCCAGGCGCATGGCCCGGCCGAGCTCCTGGGAGAGCGCGTGGGCCACGAGGGAACGCAGCTTGCCCTCGATGAGGTCCTTCAGGAAGTCGTTGGGGACGCCCAGCACGATCGTGTCGTTGGCCAGGGCGATCGGGCGCACCATGGACAGCCAGGTGCGCTGCTGTATGGGGACGTTCTCGTTGAGGAAGTTGCTCAGGGCCCTCTGCCATACCGTGCCGAGGTCGACACCGTTCATGTGCGGTACCCCTCCTTCCTCTCGCGGCCCCCCGCGATCGATCGTCCACCGCTTATCCGCCGCGGCCATCGGTCCGCTGCGGCCTGTCGCTGATTGAGCTGCTGGTTGATTCGCGCACGTACGTCTAGGTTGTCGGTGCGCCGTGGCCGGTTGTCCACCGCAGTCGGTTATCCACATGGAGCTCCCGCCCCGTGGGGCGGCCGGCGCCTTCGTCCACAGCGTGGTGTCCGAGCTGGACACCCAGATCATCCACAGGGGATCCACAGGTTGTGCACAGGCCCTGAGCGGCTCCGGGAAGGGCCGACACTAGCCCTGTGCACAGCTGTGTTCAAGCGTTGTCCACAGCCTAGTGGCACCTGGACCCACATACTGTGGACGCGGCCGGGGCGGTGGAAAACCCGCATGTGGATTAGTGGATAACTCGTTGGGGCCGGTCGCCAGTTTGACCTGAGGCATGCTTGCCCCGTAACGTGCCATGGTCGGCTTGTCACGCGACGGCTATTTCGCGTGCCCTCGCTCTCTTGGCAAGCCAGCCATGTGTGTATCAGCGCCCTTGCGGCGCACCTTCAAGCCTGGAGCCCACCCGTGAGCAAGCGTACTTTCCAGCCGAACAACCGTCGCCGCGCGAAGACCCACGGCTTCCGGCTGCGGATGCGCACCCGGGCCGGTCGCGCCATCCTGGCCGCTCGCCGCCGTAAGGGCCGCGAAACGCTGTCGGCCTGATCGACTCGCGTCCGATAGTCCGCCCGCCGGTGAAGTCCGCCGGCGGGCGATAGGCGTATATGGTGCTTTCCCGTCATTCCCGCATGCGACGCGGGGAGGAGTTCGAGGCGGCCGTCAAGCGTGGCAAGCGCGCGGGTCGTCCCACTCTTGTAGTGCATCTCGGCATTTCTGGGGATTCGACGCCTCTGGTTGGTTTCGTGGTGAGCCGAGCCGTCGGCGGCGCCGCCGTCAGGAACAAGGTCAAGCGACGGCTCCGACACCTGATGCGGGACCGTCTCGACCGGCTCCCGCGAGGTAGCCTGCTGGTGGTACGCGCCAATCCACCGGCCGCGTCAGCGCGATACGAGCACCTAGCCGCCGAGCTCGATCTCGCGTTGGATCGTTTGCTCAGGCGGCGCGAGTCCGCGATGGATGGACACAGATGACCGAGCAGCCGCAAGGGATGCCGAGCCTCGCCGCTCGGGCGTTGATCATCCCGATCCGGTTCTACCGGGCCTTCATCAGCCCGATGCTCGGTCCGCGCTGTCGTTTCTATCCGTCGTGCAGTGCTTACGGGCTCGAGGCGATAGCCGTACATGGTGCATTGCGCGGCACATGGCTGACTGTCCGGCGCATCGGGCGGTGCCACCCATTCCATCCCGGAGGTATAGACCCGGTGCCCCCACGCCCGGTTCGGTCCCACGAAACGCAAGGGAGATAGCTCGGTGGAGCTGTCCTGGCTGAGCTGGCTCTATGAAGCCGTAGCCCATGTCATCATCTGGATCCATCAGGGATATAGCACATTCCTCAACCCGGACAGCGGGCTGACCTGGGCCCTGACCATCGTCACGCTGACCGTGTTCATGCGGGTTCTGATCTTCCCGCTCTTCCTGAAGCAGATGCGCTCGTCGAAAAAGATGCAGGAACTCGCCCCCAAGGTGGCGGAGCTCCGCAAGCGTTACAAGAACGACAAGCAGCGCATGAACCAGGAAGTCATGGCGCTCTACCAGGGAGCGGGCGCCAATCCGCTCGGTGGCTGTCTGCCCGTGGTCGCGCAGTTCCCCATCTTCATCTCGATGTTCACCGTGCTGCGGGCCATGGCCGACGGCCGCCCGGTCTACGGCATGACGCAGCAGCTCGTCGACAGCGCCCGATCCGCGCACATCTTCGGCGCGCCGCTCCCGGCCAGCTTCTGGATGTCGCAGGCCCAGGTCGAGGGTTTCGGGGCCACCGTCGTCACGACGAAGATCGTGCTGGGTGTGTTCGTGGCGATCAGCTCGCTGACCACGTTCCTCACCGTCCGGCAGAGCGTCACGCGCTCGATGGCCCAGATGCCGGACAACCCCATGGCGCAGCAGCAGAAGATCCTGATGTACATCTCTCCGCTGTTCGCCTTCTTCAGCCTCAACTTCCCGCTGGGCCTGATCATGTACTGGGTCACCACGAACCTGTGGACGCTCGGCCAGCAGCACTGGTTCTACAGCCGGCACCCGATGCCGCAGTTCGACGCCAAGGGCAACCCGGTTCCGGTTGAGCCGAAGCCCGGCCTGCTCACCAAGTTCCGCAAGCCCGCCGCCACTCCGGAAGAGGACGTGCCTCCCGCGCCACCGGAGCCTAAGATCATTCGGCAGCAGCCCAGTCGCCAGTCCCGCAGCAAGCGCACCGGCAGCAAGAAGTCGTGAACACGAAGGAGAGGCCGGCCATGACCGAGGCCGAGCAGGAGAAGGCTCCTGATCTCAACGCGCTCGAGCAGGAAGGCGAGATCGCGGCAGACTACGTCGAGGGTCTCCTGGATATCGCCGACATCGACGGCGACATCGACATGGACGTCGAAGGCGACCGTGCGCTGGTGTCGGTCGTCGGCCTCAAGGGCACCGGCCTTGTCGGGCCCGAGGGCGAGGTTCTGGAGGCGCTCCAGGAGCTGACCCGCCTGGCCGTCCACCGGCAGACGGGGGAGCGGTCCCGGCTGATGCTCGACGTCGCCGGTTACCGGGAGCGGCGGCGCACCGAGCTCACCAAGCTCGGCACCGAGATCGCCAACGAGGTCAAGGAGAAGGGGGAGCCCAAGGCGCTGCACGCCATGACCCCCTTCGAGCGCAAGATCGTCCATGACGCGGTGGCGGCCGCCGGGCTCCGCAGCGAGTCCGAGGGGGAGGAACCACACCGGTACGTGGTGGTACTCCCGGCCTGACCCGCCGCGCTTCGCGCGTAGGCTCGCTGACCGGCCGCCGTCCCCGCACTCGGGGGATGGCGGCCGGTCCGTGTACGGGGGTCGCTTTCGGCGGGTGGGGCACCACCGTACAAGTGGGGACTCGAGCCGCAGAGTGTGCTGAGTGTGGCGCGCGAACCTCATTCAGGCTGCCCCGCTAGTCTGCCAAAGTGATCGCACGCCTAGCCTTGGGTAGAGACCACCGCCCGGCGCGCCACCCGCCCACAACCCCCCAAGGAAGGGCCACCAACCAGTGACCGATGAGCTGCCGCCTCCGCCCGACGAAGCGCGTGAGCTGCCGTCCCCGCCCGCTGTGGCGCGAGACGTCTTCACGGGCGATGCCTGGGACCGCGCACAGGCGTTCGCCGAGCTCCTGGCCGGCCCCGGGGTGGTACGCGGGCTGCTGGGCCCGCGCGAGGTCTCACGGATCTGGGATCGCCACCTGCTCAACTGCGCCGTCGTCGCCGAGGCCGTCCCGCAGGAGGTGCGGCTGGTCGACATCGGCTCGGGCGCCGGTCTGCCGGGCCTCGTGCTGGCGATCGTCCGGCAGGACATCACGGTGACCCTGCTGGAGCCGCTGCTTCGCCGTACCGTCTTCCTGGAGGAGTGCGTCAAAGCGCTCGAACTGGACAACGTCGAGGTGTTGCGCGGCCGCGCGGAAGAATTGGCAGGCAAACGTGAGTTCGACGTCGCCAGCGCCCGTGCGGTCGCGCCACTTGACCGGCTGCTGAAATGGGCCATGCCACTCCTTCGCGAAGGCGGCGAGTTGATTGCCATGAAGGGGGAGCGCGCCGCGGAAGAACTTGCCGAGGCGGAGCCCCAATTGCGGGCCTGTGGGGCGAGGACAGCCGAGCTTGTGACCGTCGGGCGCGGTAAGGTCGAGCCGCCTGCAACATTGGTTCGGGTGGTAGCGGGTCGTGCGCCGGTGTCCGGTAGGCGGCGACAAAGGAGGTGACGGTCATGCCCATCGCGTCAAGCGGTCTTGGCTGGCCGGACAGCCCTCTGTCCGAGAGTCCCAGCGGGGTTGGCTGGCCCGAAATAGGCGTGTCGCGACAGCCAATTCCTGGCACTGGCCTGCCACTGGTTGAAAGGATGGCCAACGTGACCCAGACCCCCCTAAACCCCGGTGATTCGCCGTTGGTACGAGAGGCGCTCAGCTCAGTGGTTTCACGTGAAACATCTGCCACCCAAACGGCCGCAGCCCAGTCAGGCCAAGCGCCCGGGGGAGGCGACGGCGCCTGGCCCAGGCCGCCCAAGTGCCGGGTGATCGCCGTGGCGAACCAGAAGGGCGGCGTCGGCAAGACCACGACCTCGGTCAACATCGCCGCCGCACTCTCCATGCACGGCCAGCGCGTACTCGTCGTCGACCTCGACCCCCAGGGCAACGCCTCGACGGCGCTGGCCACCGAGCACCGTGGCGATGTTCCGGACGTCTATCAGGTGCTCGTCGACGACCTGCCGATGGCCGACATCGTCAAGGAAGTGCCGGACATGCCGGGCCTCTACTGCGCGCCCGCCACCATCGACCTCGCCGGCGCCGAGATCGAGCTCGTCTCACTCGTCGCCCGTGAAGCCCGCCTCCGGCGAGCGCTGACGGCCTTCGAAGCGATCGAGCTCGACTACATCATCATCGACTGCCCGCCATCGCTCGGCCTCCTGACCGTCAACGCCCTGGTCGCCGCCGAGGAGGTCATGATCCCCATCCAGTGCGAGTACTACGCGCTGGAAGGCCTGGGCCAGCTCCTCCGGAATGTCGACCTCATCAAGGCACACCTGAACCCCACGCTCAGCCTGTCGACGATCGTCCTCACCATGTACGACGGCCGCACCCGGCTCGCGTCCCAGGTCGCCGACGAGGTCCGCGCCCACTTCGGAGAGACCGTCCTCAGCACGGTCATCCCACGCAGCGTCCGCCTTTCGGAGGCCCCCAGCTACGGTCAGTCGGTCATGACGTACGACCCCGGCTCCAGTGGCGCCATGGCCTACATGGACGCCGCCCGAGAAATAGCCCACCGCGCCATCGCCTGACCTTCCGTCGTGCCGTTCGGCTGATCTCGTACGGCCGGACGAACCTCGTAGGACAGGGTGCGGCAGTCGGCTCTTGTTTCGACAGACGGGGCCTACGGGCTGCTTCCGTGCACCGGCCGCTCCCGGATGGCCGTTTGCTCTTTTCCCGGACGGCCGTCACAAATGGCCCCCAGCACGTTTCTCACAGCCGACTCCCCGAACCCGCCCGCTCAAAGACGACAACCCAAACTGACTGTTTCCTCGCCACAGGCGCCCTACGGACTGCCGCACGGCCGACCGACGGCTCGTGTTCCATGGACCGCCTTCCACGGAGCTACCGGACCGCCTTCCTTCCACTGAACGGCTTCCAGACCGTCCACCGCAGCACGGCCTACCGGAGCACGGCCTACGGGTCCGCCTTTCGCGGACGGACCTCGGACCGCTTCTGCGGGCGGTCCCGCTGGCAGTCCTACCGGTGTGCCGTCATTAGCGTGTCATCACTGGCATGTCACCATCGGCGGCCGGCTTGGCATCATCGAACACGCCTGCCCCGTGTCGATCGCCCACGTCCGCTACGGCGCTTGATCCCCGCCGACCACGCCACTTCCTTCACACATGGCCTTCCTTCACCCACGACAATTCGGAGTGTCTGAGCCACCTCGGGTGTCCCGGTTGGGCCCAAGACGCGTCCACGCCTCCCGCCGTCCTCCGGCGGATGCCCTCGGCACGTTCGCGAAGCGCCCGCCAGTGGTCTGGAGGTACTCGCGACGCCCTGGGGCACGCACTGCACGCGCGTCGAGCGTGTGGCCCACTAGCGGGAGCGGTCAGGCATATTCGTGGCGCACGCACACTCATGGGGCGCCTCATCACGCTCGTGGCAAGGCGTCGACAGGCCCAAGGACGCACGGCGCTTAATGAAGCGCAGCACACACACGCACAGACCCGCGTACCCGCGGACACGCCGAGCCCGCGGACTTGCCGTACCCGCGGACATGCCGGACCCGCCGAGCACGGGGATGCGCCGGACCCACGGACACGCCGAACACGGGGACGCGCCGGACCCACGGACACACGAACAATACGATCACGGAATCCACGTCCCGAACCCCACATCACTCCAACTACGCCCGGGCGGGATCCTTTTGAACAGTCGTCTCCGCGGTGACACTCATTGGGTAGGCCTGCGGAGGGCATGCCTGGTCGGATGTGTACGCGTGAGCATGTGGCGGGGTAATTCCGGAGGAACCGCGCGTGGCGAGCGGGCACCCCGTTGCGTTGACGACGGTAACCTCTCCTGGAGTGACCGGAATCGGCCCGGTGGATGAGGAGACGCAGTGAGTCAGCAGCGGCGGGGATTGGGCAAGGGGCTCGGGGCACTCATCCCGACCGGTCCCATCGTTGACGGCACGGGGACAGTCGCCCCCGCGAATGGAGCGACGGGGGAGCCCACTGGCCCGAGGCCAATTGCCGGAGCCTACTTCCGGGAGATCGCCCTCAGCGCGATCATTCCCAACCCACGCCAGCCCCGCGACGTCTTCGACGACGACCGCCTCAAGGAACTGTCCGCGTCCATCCGCGAAGTCGGCCTTCTCCAACCAATCGTCGTACGCTCCGTGGGCGGAGGCCAGTACGAGCTCATCATGGGAGAGCGCCGCTGGCGCGCCTGCCAACTGGCCGAGCTCGACCCGATCCCCGCGATCGTCCGCAACACCCAGGACGACGAACTCCTCAGAGACGCCCTGATCGAAAACCTCCAGCGCGAGCAACTCAACGCCTTGGAAGAAGCCGCCGCATATCAGCAGCTTCTCGACGACTTCCGGGCGACACACGAACAGCTCGCCCAGAAGGTCGGCCGCTCCCGTTCCCACATCACCAACACCCTGCGCCTGCTCAACCTCCCACCGGAGGTTCAGCTCCGCGTCGCCGCCGGCACTGTCAGCGCCGGGCATGCCCGCGCCCTCCTCAGCCTCGACAGCCCCGAAGAACAGATCAAACTGGCCAAGCGAATCGTCGCCGAACTCCTCTCGGTCAGAGCCGTCGAAGAGATCGTCTCCCTCGGCAGCTCAAAAGCGGCCCCCAAGGCCGCCCGCGAACGCCAGCCCAACAAGCCGTCGGCACCCGGCCTCGTCCACCTCGCAGACCGCCTCTCCGACCACTTCGAGACCAAGGTGAAGGTCGACCTCGGTCGCCGTAAGGGACGCATCGTGGTGGAGTTCGCGACGATCGACGACCTTGAACGCATCATCGGCACCATGGCCCCCGAGGCCGTACGCGCCATGAAAGAGACCGAAGACTGACCCCTGTTTCACGTGAAACCATCGCCCAGCAAACTCCCCGCCACCTAGGGCTGTTCGCCAGGTAGCCCGTGTTTCACGTGAAACACTCCTAGCTCCTCTCCGTCTCCGCCAGCACTGCCGCGCCTGATGAGCGCCACCACATCACCCCCACCGCTCCACCTCCTTCCGCCGCCGCCCTTTCCGCCGCACCTCTCCGACTTCGGTGCCGCGCCGCGCTTCTCACTACCGGACCGAACCGCCGCCCGGACCGAACCGCCACCCGGACCGCGTCGCCGCCCGGAGCGCGTCGGCCGCACTGCCTCCCTTTTGTCGCGCTTCTCGCGCCGCGCTTCGCTTCTAGGCCACCTATGTATGCGGCGCCTTCCAAACGCCGTGCCTCATTCGTGCCAGGCGCCGGTCGCCGGGTCGCCGGCCAGCGCTGCACGACCAACCACAAGGGCAGTCACGAACGGCGAACGAGGGAGGTCGCGCGAACGCTTCATCGCATGGCGGGTATCGCGGAACTTCAGGGCGGAGTGAGTGTGCAGGGCGATGAGCGCGGAGAGGTTCGGCACGGAGCGGTGGTGGCTGAGTGCACCGGGGCTCGAGGCGTAACGCTTCCGAGCGGGGTGGGCTCAGGTTGGTGAGGCAGGGCGCGGTGCGGTGAAACGGGGGCGTGGCGGGAAATGGCGAGGCGCGACGGAGCGGGGAGGGCGGGCAGGCGAGGAAGGGCGAGAGACGAGGGGGCGAGGAGCGAGGGGCGAGGAGGGGTGGCGGAGCGCGGCGGGAAATGACGAGGCAAGGCGCGGCGGAGCGAGACGCGACGAGATGCGACAGGGCGCGGCGGGGACCTGATGAGGCGGTGCTCGGCGCGACGTGACGAGGCGCGACGAGATGCGGTGCGGCGCGAGGGGGCGCGGCGCGAGGGGGCGCGGCAGAAGGCGAGCCGGGGCAGCGCGAAGGGAGGGCCTTGGTCGAGGGTCGCGGCGTGACTGAGTTGTGTTCAGGGCTCGAAGCGTGATTGCTCCGAACATGACGGAGGTGAGCGCCAAGGAGCGAGGTTGCGTCCACGGGAGTGGTGTACGAGTTTGACCTGGCCACAAGCGTGGCGTCGTGAAATGACGACGGCCATCGCGTGATCCTTCGAGTAGCAAGATCAAGATCGAAGGAGATCCGGCGATGCCGCAGACAACAGTGTGACGCCCGCGCAGTGGCTGGCACGGCAGAT
>NZ_JAHKRM010000032.1 GCF_019396345.1 Nonomuraea guangzhouensis
GGCCGCACCCGAGCTCCCCGCCGCCCACGTCGCCCCCGCCGACCTGGCCGCCGCGCTCGACGCCGAGGCCGCCGTCCCCTTCTCCTTCACGATCGAGCCGCCCTTCCGCGCCACGCTCTTCCGCGTCGGGCCGGACGAGCACGTGCTGCTGCTGGTCACCCACCACATCGCCAGCGACGGCATGTCGGAGCAGCCGATGGTGGACGACCTGGCCGCCGCCTACGCCCACCGCGCCGGCGCGGGGCCCGTACCGGCGCCGCCGGCCCTGCAGCACATCGACCACACCTTGTGGCAGCGCGAACTGCTCGGCGACCCCGCCGACCCCGGCAGCCGGGCCGGCACGCAGGTGGCGTTCTGGCGCGAGGCGCTGGCCGGCGCCCCCGCCCTGCTCGACCTACCGCTCGACCGGCCGCGCCCCGCCGTGCGCGCGGGCCGCGCCGGGCGCGTCGGCTTCCGCATGGACGAGGACCTCCACCACGGCCTGGTGCGCCTGGCCAGGGAGTCGGGGTCCACCGTGTTCATGGTGGTCCATGCCGCGCTGGCCGCCCTGCTCACCCGGCTCGGCGCGGGCGCCGACATCGTCATCGGCACCGCCACCGCCGGCCGGGGCGACCAGGTGCTCGACGGGCTCGTCGGCAAGTTCCTCAACACGCTGGCGCTGCGCGCCGACACCTCCGGCGACCCCACCTTCGCCCACCTCATGGCCCGGGTGACCGACGCCGACCTGGCCGCCCAGGCACACGCCGAGGTGCCGTACGAGAACGTCGTCGAGGCCGTCAACCCGGCCCGCTCGCTGACCTACCACCCGGTCTTCCAGGTCATGCTGACCTTCGAGAGCACCTTGCGCGTCCCCGACCTCGCGCCCGGGCTCGCGACCGGCGTGCAGCCGGGCGTGCACACCGGCGCCGCCAAGGTGGACCTCAGCTTCTTCGTCAGGGAGCCCACGCGGTGGGGGGCGCCCGGCGAACTGGAGTGCGCGCTCGAGTACGCCACCGACGTGTTCGACCCCGGCACCGCCGACGACCTGGCGGCCCGCCTGGTCCGGCTGCTGGTCCACGCCGTACGCGAGCCGGGCCGCAGGATCGCCGAGCTCGACCTGCTGGCGCCCGGAGAGCGCGAGCGGCTGCTCGGGGACGACTCGGCGCGCCACGTGCCCGAGGCGACGCTGACCGAGCTGTTCGAGCGCCAGGCCCGCCGTACCCCGGACGCGGCGGCCGTGGAATGCGACGGCGAGGTGCTCGGCTACGCCGAGCTCGACGCCCGGGCCAACCGGCTGGCCAGGCTGCTGGCCGCCCGCGGCGTCGGACCGGAGCGGTTCGTCGCCGTGGCGCTGCCGAAGTCGGCCGCCCTGGTCGTCGCCCTGCTCGCCATCATGAAGGCGGGCGGCGCGTACCTGCCGGTGGACCCCGGCCTGCCCGCCGAGCGGATCCGCTTCATGCTCGACGACGTCCGCCCGGTGCTGACCCTGGCCGCGCCCGAGGACCTCGCCGCCCTGGAGGCAGAGGCGGCCATGCTGCCCGCCACCCCGCCGGAGACCACCTGCGGCCCCGGCAACGCCGCCTTCGTGATCTACACCTCCGGCTCCACCGGCCGCCCCAAGGGCGTCGTGGTCGAGCACCGCTCGCTCAACGTCTACCTGGCCTGGGCCGCACACGCCTACGGTGGCCTGGCCGGGCGCGCCCTGGTGCACTCGCCGGTCTCGTTCGACCTGACGGTCACCGGCCTGTTCGGGCCGCTGACCTGCGGCGGCCGCGTGCAGCTCGCCGATCTGGACGTCGACCAGGACGCCGCTGTCCCGGCAAGTCCGGAGCCGCCCGACTTCGTGAAGGCCACGCCCAGCCACCTGCCCCTGCTCGCCGTGCTGCCCGACACCTGCTCGCCCACCGGCCAGCTCGTGCTCGGCGGCGAGTCCCTCATGGGTGAGGCGCTGGACGAGTGGCGCCGCCGCCACCCGGCCGCGACCGTGATCAACGAGTACGGCCCGACGGAGACCACCGTCGGCTGCACGGAGTTCCGCATCGAGCCCGGCGACCAGGTGCCCGCCGGCGTGATCACCATTGGCACGCCCGTCTGGAACACCCGCGTCTACGTCCTCGATCCGCTGCTGCGGCCGATGCCGCCCGGCGTCGTCGGCGAGCTGTACATCGCCGGCGACCTGGTGACCCGCGGCTACCACCGCCGCCCCGGGCTGACCGCCGAACGGTTCGTGGCCGACCCCTTCCGCCCGGGACAGCGGATGTACCGCTCCGGCGACCTGGCCCGGCGCCGGGCCGACGGGCTGCTCGAGTTCGCCGGCCGCGTCGACCACCAAGTGAAGGTGCGCGGGTTCCGCATCGAGCTGGGCGAGATCGAGTCGGTGCTGCGCGAGCACCCCGCCGTGGACCACGCCGCGGTGATCGTCCGCGAGGACCGGCCCGGCGACCAGCGCATCGTCGCCTACGTCACCCCCGCCTCGGCCGACACCGGCGACGTGCTCGACCACGCCGGGCGCGCGCTGCCCGCGTACATGACGCCCTCCGCCGTCGTGGCGCTCGACGTGCTGCCGCTCACCCCCAACGGCAAGCTGGACCGCGCGGCGCTGCCGGCGGCCGGACCGGCGACCCCGGCCGACGGCTCGCGCCCGCGCACGCCGCAGGAGGAGATCGTCTGCGGCATCTTCGCCGAGCTGCTCGGCCTCGTCAGCGTCGGGCGCGACGCCAATTTCTTCGAGCTCGGCGGCCACTCCCTGCTCGCCACCCGGCTCGTCAGCCGGGTCCGCTCGGTGTTCGGCGTCGAGGTGGGTGTGCGCGAGGCGTTCGAGTCGCCCACCCCGGCCGAGCTGGCCGCGCGCATCGACCTGGCCGGCCTCGGCCGCTCCAGGCCGGTGCCCGAGCAGCGGCCAGAACGCGTCCCCCTCTCGTACGCCCAGCGCGGCGTCTGGTTCATCAACCGGCTCGACGAGGACAACCCGCAGTACAACATCCCCTCCGTGCTCCGCCTCACCGGCCTGGTGAACAAGGACGCGCTGCGTGCCGCCCTGAACGACGTGGTGGCCAGGCACGAGATGCTGCGGACGGTCATCAGGAGCGAGGACGGCGAGCCGTACCAGGTGGTGCTCGACGAGGCCACGGTCGAGACGACGTTCGCCGACGTCGAGCCGGACCGGCTGAAGGAGACGCTCACCGCGTTCGGCCACCGCGCCTTCAAGCTGGCCGACGAGATCCCCATCCGGGCCGGCCTGTTCTCCACCGGCCGCGAGGAGCACGTGCTGCACCTGGTGATCCACCACGTGGCCTGCGACGGCTGGTCGTGGTCGGCACTGCTGCGCGACCTGGCCGAGGCCTACACCGCCCGCTGCGCCGGCGCGACGCCCTCCTGGCAGCCGCTGCCCGTCCAGTACGCCGACTACACGCTCTGGCAGACGCGCATGCTCGGCGACGAGCACGACCCGGACAGCCCGCTGGCCGGGCAGCTCGCCTACTGGCGGGAGCGCCTGGCTGGCATGCCCGAGCTGGTCGAGCTCCCCCTCGACCGGCCGCGCCCGGCCATCGCCAGTAACCGCGGCGACATGGTCACCCTGGACCTCGACGCCGCCGCGCACCGCGAGATCGTCGCCGCCGCGCGGGAAGCGGGCGTCACGGTGTTCATGATGGCCCACGCCGCCTTCGCCGCGCTGCTGACCCGGCTCGGCGCGGGCACCGACCTGCCCATCGGCACCGGTCTGGCCGGCCGCAGCCACGAGGCGCTGGACGATCTCGTGGGCTTCTTCGTCAACACCATGGTGCTGCGCACCGACACCTCGGGCGATCCCACGTTCCGCGAGCTGCTCGACCGTGTCCGCGAGGTGGACCTGTCGGCCTACGCCAACCAGAACATCCCCTTCGAGCGGCTGGTAGACGTCGTCAACCCGGCCCGGTCCCTGGCCTACCACCCGCTGTTCCAGGTCAGCATCGTGCTGCAGAACTACGCGGGCGCCCAGGCCCGCATGCCGGGCCTCACCGTCAGCCCGCCGGAGGTGGAGCTGGAGGCGGCCAAGTTCGACCTGATGTTCTTCCTGGAGGAGGCGCACGGCGAGGGCCGCGACCCCGGCGGCATGCGGATCAACCTCAAGTACGCCACCGACATCTTCGACAGGGGCACGGCCGAGCGGATCGCGGAGTGGTTCCGCCGGTTCCTGCGCTCGGCCGCGGCGGACGCCGACCAGCGGCTGGGCGCGGTGGAGCTGCTGTCCGGCAGCGAGCGGCGCCGGGTGCTGGAGCAGTGGGGCGACGGCGGCGCCGTGGACACTCGGGTGACGTTGCCCGAGCTGTTCGAGGAGCGGGTGCGGGAGTGCCCGGACGCGGTGGCCGTGGTCGACGGGCCGGTGACCTGGTCCTACCGGGAGGTCGACGAGCGGGCCAACCGGCTGGCGCGCTCGCTCGTCGAACAGCACGGCGCCGGGCCCGAGTCGATCGTCGCCGTCGCCCTGCCCCGGTCGGCCGACCTGGTGGTGGCGCTGCTGGGCATCGCCAAGTCGGGCGCGGCGTACCTGCCGATCGACCCCGACTACCCGGCCGAGCGCGTCAACCTCATGCTGGAGGACGCCAGGCCGCTGCTGGTCATCGGCGACCTCGACGTGCCCGTACCCCGGCTCACCGTCGCTGACGGCATTCCTTCCAGCGAGCTGACCGACGCCGAGCGGCGAGCGCCGCTCACTCCGCGGTCGCCCGCGTACGTGATCTACACCTCGGGCTCGACCGGCCGCCCCAAGGGCGTCGTGGTCACCCACCACGGGCTCGCCGCCACCGTCGCCTCCATGCGCGAGCGCTTGCAGTGCGGTCCCGGCTCCCGCGTGCTGCAGCTGGCCTCGCCGAGCTTCGACGTCTCCGTCATGGAACTGCTCATGGCCCTGACCTTCGGTGGCGCGCTCGTCATCGCGCCGCCGCACGTGCGTGGCGGCGAAGAGCTGGCCACCCTGCTCGCCGAGCAGCGGATCAGCCACGCCGTCATCCCGTCCGCCACGCTGGCCAGCGTCCCCGAGACGCCGCTGCCGGACCTGCGCACCCTGCTCGTCGGCGGCGACGTGGTCGGCCCCGAGCTGGTCGAACGCTGGGGCGACGGCCGGCGCATGCTCAACGGGTACGGCCCCACCGAGGCCACCATCTGGGCCTCGGCCAGCGACGCCCTCGTCCCCGGCGAGAACCCGCCCATCGGCTCGCCGTTGCGCGGCGCCCGCGTCCACGTCCTGGACGCCGGACTGCGGCCCGTGCCGCCCGGCGTGGCCGGGGAGCTGTACGTCGCCGGCGACGGCCTGGCCCGCGGCTACCTGGGCCGGCCCGCGCTGAGCGCGGAACGGTTCGTGGCCGACCCCTTCGGCGCTCCCGGCGAGCGCATGTACCGCACCGGCGACCTGGCCCGCTGGCGGGCCGACGGCTCGCTCGACTTCGCCGGCCGCGTCGACCACCAGGTCAAGATCCGCGGCTTCCGGATCGAGCTGGGCGAGATCGAGGCCGTGCTGGCCCGCCACCCCGACGTGGAGCGGGCGGTCGTGATCGTGCGCGAGGACCGGCCGGGCGACAAGCGCATCGTCGCCTACCTCGTGGCCGCCAAGGCCCCCGAGTCCGGGCAGATCCGCGCCCACGTGGCGGCGCACCTGCCCGAGTACATGGTGCCCGCGGCCTTCGTGGTCCTCGACGAGCTGCCCGCGACGGCCAACGGCAAGCTCGACAGGAAGCTGCTGCCCGCCCCCGAGTTCGCCACCCGATCGAGCGGCCGCACCCCGCGCACCGCCCGCGAGGAGATCATGTGCGGGCTGTTCGCCGAGATCCTCGGCGTGCCCGTCGGGATCGACGACAACTTCTTCGAGCTCGGCGGCCACTCCCTGCTCGCCACCCGGCTGGTCGGCCGCCTGAGGTCCACCCTCGGCGCCGAGGTACGCGTACGCGACCTGTTCCGCGCCCCCACGGTGGCCGCGCTCGCCGGCCGCCTGGAGCCCGCCCGCGACGCCCGGCCCCCGCTGGTGGCCCGACCCAGGCCGGAGCGGATCCCGCTGTCCATGGCCCAGCAGCGCCTGTGGTTCCTGCACCGGCTCGAAGGACCGAGCCCGGCCTTCAACGTGCCGCTGGCGCTGCACCTGTCCGGCGCGCTGGACGTCGAGGCCCTGCGCCAGGCGCTCGCCGACCTGGTGGACCGGCACGAGGCGCTGCGTACGGTCTACCCCGACGACGGCGGGCGGCCCTACCAGCTCATCCACCCCGCGGGCCAGGTGCGGCCGGTGCTGGACGTCGTCTCCGGCGGATCGATCGGCGACGCGCTCACGTACACCTTCAGCCTGGCCGCCGAGCCGCCCATCAGGGCGACCCTGTTCACCCGGCCCGAGCCGGGCGAGTACCTCCTGCTCCTGCTGCTGCACCACATCGCCACCGACGGCGTGTCGATGAGCACGCTCAGCCGCGACCTGTCGGCCGCCTACGCGGCCCGCCTGAGCGGCCGCGCGCCCGGCTGGGAGCCGCTGCCCGTCCAGTACGCCGACTTCACGCTCTGGCAGGCCGAGACCCTGGGCGGCGACGAGGACCCGGACAGCGTGCTGTCACGCCAGCGCGACTACTGGAAGAAGCAGCTCGCCGGCGCCCCCGAGCCGCTCGAACTGCCCGCCGACCGGCCGCGCCCCGTCCGGCGCGGCAGCCTGGCCGAGCGCGTCACCTTCGACGTCGACGCCGGGCTGCACTGGGACCTCATCGGCCTGGCCAGGCGGAGCAACGCCACGCTGTTCATGGTGATGCACGCCGCGCTGGCCGGACTGCTCACCAGGCTCGGATCCGGCCAGGACATCCCGATCGGGACCGGCGTGGCCGGGCGCGGCGACCCCGCGCTCGACGAAGTGGTCGGCTTCTTCATCAACATGGTCGTGCTGCGTGCCGACACCTCCGGCGACCCCACCTTCCGCGAACTGCTGGAGCGGGTACGCGAGGTGGACCTGGCCGCCTACGCCAACTCCGACGTGCCCTTCGACCGGGTCGTCGACGCAGTCAACCCCGTCAGGTCGATGAGCCACGCCCCGCTGTACCAGGTCACGCTCACCGTGGACCGGGACGTCATCGACGGCAACCTGCGCCTGCCCGGCCTGTCCGTACGCGCCGACAGTCCCGACCCCGGCTCCGCCAAGTTCGACCTGTGGGTCGGGCTGACCGAGACCTACAACCCCGACGGCACACCCGCGGGCATGGAAGGCGTCGTCAAGTTCGCCACCGACATCTTCGACCGGGACACGGCCGAGCGGATCGCGGCCTGGTTCTGCCGGTTGCTGCGGTCGGTGGCGGCCGACGCCGACCAGCGCCTCGGCGCGGTGGAGCTGCTGTCCGGCGGCGAGCGGCGGCAGCTGCTGAGCCAGTGGGGCGACGGCGGCTCGGCCGGGCCGCGCATGACGCTGCCGGCGCTGTTCGAGGAGCGGGTGCGCGAGTGCCCCGACGCGGTGGCGGTGGTGGACGGGCCCGTGTCGTGGTCGTACCAGGAGGTCAACGAACGGGCCAACCGGCTGGCGCGGTTCCTCATAGACGGTTACGGGGCCGGGCCCGAGTCGCTGGTGGCGGTCGCGATGCCGCGATCGGCCCAGGCGGCGGTCGCCATGCTCGGCATCGCCAAGGCCGGGGCGGCGTACCTGCCGATCGACCCCGACTACCCGGCCGAGCGCGTCGACCTCATCCTGCGCGAGAGCGACCCCCTGGTCACCGTGACCGCCGAGCTCCTCGACGACCTCGGTGACCTTCCGGGCCACGACGTCACCGACGGCGAGCGGACCGCGCCGCTCACGCCCGCCGCGCCCGCGTACGTGATCTACACCTCGGGCTCGACCGGCCGCCCCAAGGGTGTCGTGGTCACCCACCAAGGGATCGCCGCGAGCGCGGCGTCGCAGCGGCACCGGCTCGGCACCGCGCCGGGCAGCCGCGTGCTGCAGTTCGCCCCGCTCAGCACGGACACCTCCGTGTTCGAGATGTTGTACGCCTTCGGCGCCGGCGCCACCCTCGTCGTCGTGCCGCCCGGCGTGCGCGGCGGCGACGAGCTGGCCGCGCTGCTCGCCGGACAGCGGATCACCCACGCCGTGCTGCCGCCGGCCGCCCTGGCCAGCCTGCCCGTCGTGCCGCTGCCCGACCTGCGCACCCTGCTCGTCGGCACCGACGTGCTCGGCGCCGAGCTGGTCGGACGCTGGGGCGAGGGGCGCCTCATGCTCAACGGCTACGGCCCCACCGAGGCCACCATGTGGGCCTCCGCCAGCGACTCCCTGATCGCCGGCGAGAAGCCACCCATCGGCTCACCTCTGTACGGTCACCGCTTCTACGTGCTCGACCACGGGTTGCGGCCGGTGCCGCCGGGTGTGGTGGGGGAGTTGTACGTGTCCGGTGACGGGGTGGCGCGCGGCTATCTGGGCCGGGCGTCGTTGACGGCGGAGCGGTTCGTGGCGTGTCCGTGGTCGCCGGGTGAGCGGATGTATCGGACGGGGGATGCGGTGCGCTGGCGGGCGGATGGCCGGCTGGACTTCGTGGGCCGGGTGGACGAGCAGGTCAAGGTCCGCGGCTTCCGCATTGAGCTGGGTGAGATCGAGACCGTGCTGGGCCGGCATCCGGAGGTGGAGCAGGCGGCCGTCATCGTCCGCGAGGATCGGCCGGGGGATCGGCGGATCGTGGCCTACGTGGTGGGTCGCGAGGTCGAGGCGGCGCGGTTGCGGGAGTTCGTCGCGGGTGTGCTTCCGGCGTACATGGTGCCGTCGGCGTTCGTGGCGCTGGAGGCGTTGCCGTTGTCGCCGAACCGCAAGGTGGATCGTCGGGCGTTGCCCGCGCCGGTCTACGTCTCCGAGCCTGGCCGGGCCGCCCGGGGGCCGCGTGAGGAGATCGTGTGTGGTCTGTTCGCGGAGGTCCTGGGCGTGGCCCGGGTCGGGGTGGACGACAACTTCTTCGAGCTCGGCGGGCACTCCCTGCTGGCCACCCAGCTCGTCAGCCGCATCCGCGCCGTGCTCGGCGCCGAGCTCCCGCTGCGCGAGCTGTTCGACCATCCGACCGTCGCCGCCCTGGCCACCCGGCTCGACGGCGCCGCCGAGGCGCGCGTCCCCGTCAGCGCCAGGCCGCGGCCCGAGCGGATCCCCCTGTCCACCGCCCAGCAGCGGCTGTGGTTCCTGCACCGGCTGGAGGGACCCAGCCCGACCTACAACATCCCGCTGCCCATCCGCCTGTCCGGCGATCTCGACCGCGAGGCGCTCCAGGCCGCCGTGGACGACCTGGCGGACCGGCACGAGGTCCTGCGCACGGTCTTCCGTGAGAGCGACGGGCAGGCGTACCAGCACGTCCTGCCCGCCTCGCCCATCCCCGTCGAGCTCGTCACCACCACCGAGGAGGAGCTGCCCGACCTGCTCGCGGAGGACATCCGCGTCCCCTTCGACCTGGCCGAGGAGCCGCCCGTGCGGTGCCGGCTCTACCGCACCGGGCCCGACGAGCACGTGCTGCTGCTGCTCGTGCACCACATCGCGGGCGACGGCATGTCGATGATGCCGCTGTCGGCCGACTTCGCCACCGCGTACGCGGCCCGTCTCGAAGGCCGGGGACCCGGCTGGGAGCCCCTGCCCGTGCAGTACGCCGACTACACGCTCTGGCAGGCCGAGAACGCCGTCGGCGAGGACCAGGTCGGCTACTGGCGAGACGCCCTCGCCGGCGTCCCCGAGCTGCTCGAACTGCCGGTCGACCGGCCGCGGCCGTCGGTCGCCAGCCACCGGGGCGCGACCGTCCCCGTGGACATCCCGGCCGAGGTGCATCGCCGCGTGGCCGCGCTGGCCCGCGAGCGCGGCGCCACCGTGTTCATGGTGCTGCAGGCCGCGGTCGCCGCACTGCTCAACCGGCTCGGCGCGGGCACCGACATCCCGCTCGGCACCGTCGTCGCCGGACGCCACGACGCCGCGCTCGACCAGCTCGTCGGCTTCTTCGTCAACTCCCTGGTCCTGCGTACCGACCTGTCCGGCGACCCCGGCTTCCACGAGCTGATCGACCGGGTCCGGGAGACGGACCTGGCCGCCTACTCCCACGCCGAGGCGCCCTTCGAGCGCGTCGTCGAGGCCGTCAACCCGGCCCGATCCATGGGTCACACCCCCCTCTACCAGGTCATGTTCAGCCTGATGAGCGACGGCCACCCCAGCCTCGACCTGCCGGGGCTGCGGGCCTGCTTCGAGCCCGTGCGGGGCAGCGTCGCCAAGTTCGACCTGGCCTTCGGACTGCGCGAGAACCACGGCGGCGACGGCCTGCCCGCGGGCATCTGCGGCTCGCTGGAGTACGCCACCGACCTGTTCGACCGGGACACCGCCGTCTCGCTCGCCGGACGGCTGACCCGGCTCGTGACCGAGCTGTCCGCCGACCCGGCGCTGCGGCCGGGCCAGGTCGACCTGCTGTCGCAGGACGAGCACCACCTGCTGGCGGCCGGCAACGCGACCATCGCGCCCATCCCCGGCCAGACCTTCCAGGAGCTGTTCGAGGCCCAGGCCGCACGCACGCCGCAGGCCACCGCCGTGGTGGACGACACGACCACGCTGACCTACCGGGAGCTGAACGAGCGGGCCAACCGGCTGGCCCACCTGCTCCTCGAACGGCACGGCCGCGGCCGGTTCTTCGCCGTCGGGCTGCCGCCGGGCGCGGACGTCGTCGTCACCCTCCTGGCCATCTTCAAGGCCGGCGGCGTGTACGTGCCCTTCGACCCCGCGCACCCGGCCGACCGCGTCCGCGGCACGATCCACAGCGCCAATCCGGCCGTGCTCATCGGCTCGGCGGCGGCCGTGAACATCCCCGGCGTGGACACCCCGTGGCTGCTCCTCGACGCCCCGGACGTCGCCGCCGACCTCGCCGGACGGCCGCACGGCAACCCGCCGCCGGTCACCGGGGCCGACCGGCTCATGTACGTGATCTACACCTCCGGCTCCACCGGCCGCCCCAAGGGCGCCATGGTGCACCAGCAGGGCATGATCAACCACCTGCTGGCCAAGGTCGAGGAGCTGGGGATCGGCGACGGCGACGCGGTGGTGTTCAACGCGCCGCTCACCTTCGACGTCTCGGTGTGGCAGATGCTGTCGGCCTTGCTGACCGGCGGCCGGACCCACATCGTCACCAAGGACGTCGCCAGGGACCCGCTCGAACTGTTCGCCGAGGTCGAACGGCACGGGCTCACCGTGCTAGAGGTCGTGCCCTCCTTCATGCGGGCCGGGCTCGACGCCTACGACGCGGGCATCCCGTCACCGTCCATGCCGTCGCTGCGCTGGTTCATCGTCAACGGCGAGGTGCTCTCGCCGGAGATCTGCAAGCGCTGGTACGCCCGCTTCCCGCAGGCCGGCCTGGTCAACGCGTACGGGCTGACCGAGTGCTCCGACGACAACACCCACGCCTTCATCGGGCACGACATCGACGCCCAGGTCGAGCACGGCCGGCTGCCCGTGGGCCGCCCGCTGCGCAACAACCGGCTGCACATCCTCGACTCCGGACTTCTCCCGGTGCCGCCCGGCCTGGCCGGCGACCTCTACATCGCCGGCACCGGTGTCGGACTCGGCTACCTCAACGATCCGTCACGCACCGCCGAACGGTACGTCCCCGACCCGTTCGCCCCCGAGCCTGGCGCGCGCATGTACCGCACCGGCGACCGGGTGCGGCTGCGCGCCGACGGCCAGCTCGACTTCCTGACCCGGGTCGACCACCAGGTCAAGATCCGCGGCAACCGGATCGAGCTGGGCGAGGTCGAGGCCGCGCTGCGCGCGCTGCCCGACGTCAGCGACGCCGTGGTCATCGCCGACGAGCCGGACGGCGGGCCCAAGCGGCTCATCGGGTACGCCGTCACCCGCCTCTCCCCGGTCGACCTGCGGGAGCGCCTGGAGGCGGTGCTGCCGGACTACATGGTGCCCGCGGCCCTCGTACCGCTCGACGACCTGCCGCTCACCCCGAACGGCAAGATCGACAGGAAGGCGCTGCCCGACCCGTCCTACGCCGGGGTCACCGGCGGCCGCGAGCCGCGCACCGAGCGGGAGCGGATCTTCCGCGACCTGTTCGCCGAGGTGATCGGCGTCGAGGACGTCTCGGTCGACGCCGGGTTCTTCCAGCTCGGCGGCGACAGCATCATGTCGCTCCAGCTCGTCTCGCGCGCCCGGCGCGCCGGGCTGACCATCACCGCGCGCGACGTGTTCCAGCAGCAGACCGTGGAGGCGCTCGCGGCCGTCGCGCAGGAGGCCGCGGCCGGGCCCGCACCGGTGGACGCCGGGGTCGGCGACCTCCCGGCCACGCCGATCATGCACTGGCTCCGGGAGCTGGACGGGCCGTACGCCGGGTTCAACCAGTCGATGGCGCTCACCGTGCCCCCCGGGCTGGGCGAGCACCTCGTACCCGCTGTCCAGGCGCTGCTCGACCACCACGACATGCTGCGGGCCCGGCTGAACCCGGACACCTGGACGCTCCAGGTGCGGGAGCCCGGCTCGGTGCCGGCGGACGGCCTCGTACGCAGGGTGGACACGGCCGGGCTGACCGGCGACGCGCTGGCCGATGTCGTCGCCCGCGAGGGTGAGACGGCCAGGTCGGAGCTGTCGCCACGCGACGGCGCGATGCTGCGGGCCGTCTGGTTCGACGCGGGAGAGCGGCCGGGCGTGCTGCTCCTGGTGGCGCACCACCTTGTCGTGGACGGGGTCTCCTGGCGCATCATCGTCCCCGACCTGCGCGCCGCCTGGCAGGCCCTGGCCGATGGCGGCACGCCGAAGCTCGACTCGGTGCCCACCTCGTTCCGGGCCTGGGCGCACACGGTCGCCAAGCTCGCCCGCGAACCCCGGCCCGACCGCGCCGTATGGGAGGCGCTGCCGTTGGGCGAGCCGCCGCTCGGCGCCCGCCCGCTCGACCCCGCCAAGGACACCGCCGCGACAGCCCGCGACCTGACCGTGACGCTGCCCGCCGACGTCACGGAGGCGCTGCTGACGCGGGTGCCCGCCGTCTACCACGCCTCCGTCAACGACGTGCTCCTGACCGGCCTGGCCATCGCGGTCGCCCGGCAGGCGAACCGGCACGGCCTGCTGGTGGACGTCGAGGCGCACGGACGCGAGGAGCTGACCGACGGGCTCGACCTGTCACGCACGGTCGGCTGGTTCACCAGCATGTACCCGGTCAGCCTCGACGCGGGCCCCGTGAGCGACCAGGACCTCGCCGAGGGCGGCCCCGCTGTGGGCACCGCGCTCAAGCGGATCAAGGAGAGCCTGCGGGTGATCCCCGACAACGGCGTCGGCTTCGGCCTCTGGCGCCACCTCGGCGGCGAGCCGCGGGTGTCGCCGGTCCCGCAGATCGGCTTCAACTACCTGGGCCGGTTCGGCGGCGGGAACGACTCCGGCCACTGGACACCCGCCGCGAACCTGCCCACGCCGGTCGCCCGCGATCCCGAGATGCCCGCCGCGCACGCCCTGGAGGTGATCGCCACGGCCGTGGACGGCGACGTCGGCCCGGCCCTGTCCGTCACGTGGTCCTGGCCGTCCGAGTTGTTCACCGAGCAGGAGGTCCGCGACCTCGCCGACGGCTGGTTCGCCGCGCTGCGCGGCATCGTCCGGCACGCCGACCGGCCGGACGCGGGCGGGCACACGCCGTCCGACCTGTCGCTGGCGCTCAGCCAGGACGAGATCGACGACCTGGAGAACGAGCTGATGGAGGAGTGGGCGTGATGACCCGGTCCGTAATCGAGCAGATGGGGGAGCGGACACGATGACCGCGATGACCACGACCACCAGGACGACCACCCGGACGACCCGGTCCGCCTTCGAGGATGTGCTGCCGCTGGCGCCGATGCAGGAAGGGTTGCTCTTCCACGCGCTGGCCGACCCCGACGGCGTGGACGCCTACACCGTCACGATGGTCCTGCGGCTGGAGGGCCGCCTGGACCCCGCGGCCCTGCGCACGGCCGCGCGGGCGCTGCTGCGCCGGCACGCCGGCCTGCGGGCGGGCTTCCGCCAGCGCAAGAACGGCCAATCCATGCAGGTCATCCACCACGAGGTCGAGCTGCCCTGGAGCGAGAGCGACCTGAGCGGGGCCGGCGAGGCGGAGCGCGAGGCCGGCTTCGCCGCGTTGTTCGCGGCCGAGCAGGCGCGCCGGTTCGACCTCGCCAGACCGCCCGCCCTGCGGTTCACGCTGGTCAAGATGGCCGCCGAGGATCACCGGCTGATCGTCGCCAACCATCACATCCTGTACGACGGCTGGTCGCTGCCGATCCTGCTCCGCGAACTGGTCGCGCTCTACCACTCCCGGGGCGACGCCTCGGCGCTGCCCCGCGTCACGCCCTTCCGCGACTACCTCACCTGGCTGGGCAGGCAGGACCCCGGGGAGACGGAGGCGGAGTGGCGGCGGGCGCTCGACGGGCTGTCGCAACCGAGCCGGCTTTTCCCCGACGCCCCGGAACGCGTGCCCGAACTGCCAGGACGGCTCATCCTCGACCTGCCCGACGCGGTGGCGAGCGGTCTCGTGGAGTCCATGCGCGCCCGCGACATCACCGCGAACACCGTCGTCCAGGGCGCCTGGGCACTGCTGCTCGGTGAGCTCACCGGCGGCAAGGACGTCGTCTTCGGGGCAGTGGTCTCCGGCCGGCCGCCCGATCTGCCCGGCGTCGAGTCCATGGTCGGGATGTTCATGAACACCGTCCCGGTCCGCGTACGGCTCGACCCGTCGGAGCCGTACGCCGCCCTGCTCGCCCGGCTCCAGGAAGAACAGGCCGCGCTCCTGGCACACCAGCACATGAGCCTCGGGAGCATCCACCGGATGTGCGGGATCGGCGAGCTGTTCGACACCGTCGTCACGGTGGAGAACTACCCCTCCGGCCCGGCCACCGGCCAGGACGACGAGCTCCGGGTGAGCGTCGGGGGGCGCGACTCCGCCCACTACCCGCTCCGGCTCATCGCGGGCCTGGCGGGCGGGCGGCTGCAGATGGAGCTGGAGTACCGTACCGACCTGCTCGACGAGGCCGCCGCCCGCGCGCTGGGCGGCTGGCTGTCCGAGGCGCTCGCGCTGCTCGCGGCCTCCCCGGATGTCCCGCTCACCCTTCCGCCGTGCCCCTTCCCCGTGCCCGGCACGGCGTCCGTCCAGGTCGCGCCCGTCGCGCCGCCCGCCCGGCGGGCGGCGGGGCCCGTCGCGGAGATCCTGTGCGGGCTGTTCGCCGAGGTGCTCGGCGTGCCCGACGTGGGGCCCGACGACGACTTCTTCTCCCTCGGCGGCCGGTCGCTGACCGCCGTCAAGCTGCTGAGCAGGGTCCGGGCCGTGTTCAAGGCCGGGCTGCAGGTCCGGGCCATCTTCGACGCGCCGACTCCGGCCTTGCTGGCCCGGCGCGTCGAGGCCGCGGGAGAGGCCGGGCCGCCGCCGGAGCCGATGCCCCGCCCGGAGCGGATCCCGCTGTCGTGGGCCCAGCAGCGGCTGTGGTTCATGTTCCGCCTGGAGGGGCCGAGCGCCACGTACAACATCCCCGGCGCGCTGCGGCTGCGCGGCCCGCTCGACGCCGGCGCGCTGCGCCGGGCCCTGCACGACGTGGTGACCAGGCACGAGTCCCTGCGCACGGTCTTCCCGGAGCGCGACGGCGTGCCCGAGCAGCGTGTCCTTTCGCCCGGCCAGGCCCACGTGCCGTTGGAGGTACGTGACGTGGACCCGGCGGAGCTGGACGCGGCTCTCACCGCCGCCTGCGGGCATGCCTTCGACCTGACCCGGGAGCTGCCCCTGCGGGTCACGCTGTTCCGGCTGGGCCCGCAGGAGCACTGTCTGCTGGTCCTGCTGCACCACATCGCCGGCGACGGCTGGTCGATGGGGCCGCTGGCCAGAGACCTGTCCACCGCGTACGCCGCCCGTCTGAGCGGCGGCGCGCCCGGCTGGGAGCCGCTGCCCGTCCAGTACGCCGACCAAGCCCTGTGGCAGCAGCGCCAGGATCTCGGCCCGGCCCTCGACCACTGGACGCGGGCCCTGAACGGCCTGCCGGAATGCCTGGAGCTACCCGGCGACCGGCCGCGCCCCGCCCGGGCGAGCCACCGCGGCGACCTGGTGCCCATCGACTGGGGCCCCGGCCTGCGGGACGGCGTCGCCCGGCTGGCCAGGCAGACGGGCACGACCGTGTTCATGGTGCTCCAGGCGGGCCTGGCGGCCCTGCTGACCAAGCTCGGCGCGGGCACCGACATCCCCATCGGCACCCCGGAGGCGGGTCGTGGCGACGAGGCGCTCGACGACCTCGTCGGCTTCTTCGTCAACACCTTGGTGCTGCGCACGGACACCTCGGGCGACCCGTCCGTACGCGACCTGCTGAGCCGGGTCCGTGAGACCGACCTGGCCGCGTACGCGTACGCCGGCGTGCCGTTCGAGCGGCTCGTCGAGGTCGTCAACCCGCCGCGCTCGCTCGGTCACCACCCGCTGTTCCAGGTCATGCTCGCGATGCAGGACGCGGCCGGCGAGCCGCTCGAGCTGGCCGGTCTGGCGGCCGAGCCGGAGGGCGTGCGGGCCGGCGTGGCCAAGTTCGACCTGGCGTTCAGCGTGGACGGCGGGCTGCGCGGTGTCCTGGAGTACGCGACGGACCTGTTCGACCGGCGTACCGCCGAGGCGCTGGTGCGGCGGCTCGGCGGCCTGCTCGCGGCGGCCGTCGCGGACCCGGACGCACCGCTGAGCGCGCTGCCCGTGCTGCTGCCCGGCGAGGACGAATGGGGTGACGGCGGCCCGGCCATCCCGGCCGCGACCCTGACGGAGCTGTTCGAGGAGCAGGTCCGGCGCACCCCGGGCGAACCCGCGCTCGCGCTCGGCGCGGACCGGCTCACCTACGCCGAGCTCAATGGCCGGGCCAACCGGCTGGCCCACCAGCTCATCTCCCAAGGCGTGGGCCCCGAGCGGGTCGTCGCGCTGAAGCTGCCCCGATCCGCCGATCTCGTGATCGCCGCGCTGGCCGTGCTGAAGGCGGGCGGCGTCTGCCTGCCCGTCGACCCCGCCTACCCCCAGGCCCGCATCGAGGGGATGCTGGCCGACGCGCGGCCCGCCCTGGTCATCGCCGAGCCGATGCCGGACCCCCGCTACCCCTCACGCAACCCCACGAACGCGGACCGCGTCGCGCCCCTGTCGCAGGCCTCACCCGCGTACGTGATCTACACCTCGGGCTCGACCGGCCGCCCCAAGGGTGTCGTGGTCACCCACCACGGCTTCGCCGCCCTGCGGGACAACCAGGCCCGCGCCTACCCGGCCGGTCCGGGTGACCGGGTGCTCCAGTACGTCTCGCCCAGTTTCGACGTCTCGGTGGCCGAACTGTGCCTGGGCCTGCTGACCGGCGCCTGCCTGGTCGGCCCCGGCGACGGACTGACCGGCGATGAGCTCGCCGACCTGATCGCCGCCGAGCGGGTCAGCCACGCGTTCCTGCCCCCGGCGGTGCTGGCCGGCCTGCCCGCCGACGGGCCCTGGCCGGGCACCGTCATCACCGGAGGCGAGACGCCCGCCGCCGAGACGCTCACGCGCTGGACCGCGGGGCACCGGCTCATCAACGAGTACGGCCCCACCGAGGTCACCGTCGCCGCCGCCGTCAGCGCCCCGCTGTCGGACGCCGAACCGCCCCCGATCGGCCGGCCAGTGCCCGGCGCCCGGATCCACGTGCTCGACCACGGGTTGCGGCCGGTGCCGCCGGGTGTGGTGGGGGAGTTGTACGTGTCCGGTGACGGGGTGGCGCGCGGCTATCTGGGCCGGCCGTCGTTGACGGCGGAGCGGTTCGTGGCCTGTCCGTGGTCGCCGGGCGAGCGCATGTACCGGACGGGCGACGCGGTGCGCTGGCGGGCGGATGGCCGGCTGGACTTCGTGGGCCGGGTGGACGAGCAGGTCAAGGTCCGCGGCTTCCGCATCGAACTGGGTGAGATCGAGACCGTGCTGGGCCGGCATCCGGACGTGGAGCAGGCGGCCGTCATCGTCCGCGAGGATCGGCCGGGGGATCGGCGGATCGTGGCCTACGTGGTGGGCCGCGAGGTCGAGGCGGCGCGGTTGCGGGAGTTCGTCGCGGGGGTGTTGCCGGCGTACATGGTGCCATCGGCGTTCGTGGCGCTGGAGGCGTTGCCGTTGTCGCCGAACCGCAAGGTGGATCGTCGGGCGTTGCCCGCGCCGGTCTACGTCTCCGAGCCTGGCCGGGCCGCCCGGGGGCCGCGTGAGGAGATCGTGTGCGGTCTGTTCGCGGAGGTCCTGGGCGTGGCCCGGGTCGGGGTGGACGACAACTTCTTCGAGCTCGGCGGGCACTCCCTGCTGGCCACCCAGCTCGTCAGCCGCATCCGCGCCGTCCTCGGCGCCGACCTGCGGGTGGGCGACGTGTTCGAACAGCCCACCCCGGCCAGGCTGAGCGCCCGGCTCGACGGCGGCTCGCGTGGCGCGTTCGACGTCCTGCTGCCGCTGCGCGAGACCGGCGGCACGGCGCCGCTGTTCTGCGTGCACCCCCTGGCCGGCCTGAGCTGGCGGTACGCGGGCCTGCTCCGCCACCTCGGCCCGGACCGGCCGGTGTACGGCCTGCAGGCCCGCGGGCTCGACGGCGCGGACCCGCTCCCGGCCACCCTGGACGACCTCACCGCCGACTACGCCGCCCAGATCCGCAAGATTCAGCCCCAGGGCCCGTACCACCTGCTGGGCTGGTCGCTGGGCGGCAACTTCGCCCAAGCGCTCGCGGCCCGGCTGCGTGCGGAAGGCGAGCAGGTGGGCCTGCTGGCCGTACTCGACGCGTACCCGACACCGCCCGACGAAAAGGACTACTCCGACCGGCACGTCCTGCTCGCCGACATGTGCGAGCACTACGCGGAGGCGTACGGCGCCGACCCGGTGGACGTCACCACGATGAGCACCGACGAGCTGCGCGACCGGGTGATCGAGCTGCTCGGCGGCAGCAAGGGTGAGCTGGGCAGCCTCGACGCCCGGGAGCGCGGCCACGCCCTGGAGGTCATGGTCAACAGCATTCGCATCACCGCCGGGCCGGCCCCGAGCTTCGACGGCGACCTGCTGCTCGTCACCTCCTCGAAGCCGTCCTCCCCGCCTGAGGCGTGGCATCCGTACGTCACCGGCGCCGTCGAGGTGCGCGGCGCCGGTTGCGAACACCACCGCATGCTGGAGCCCGAGCCCCTCGCCGGGATCGCCGAGCTGATCGAGGACCGCATGCTGTGACCGCACAAGGAACCGTCCGTGGCCGGGCAGGCCACGGACGGTTCCTTGTTGTTGTCTGTCAGACGAGGGCGTCGAGCAGTTCGTCGGTGTAGAAGTCGTCCACCTCGCACGCCCCCGACAGGGTCGCGAAGTACTGGTCGACCAGATCCTGGCGGCCGGCGATGGCCCGCAGCATGGCCAGCCGCTCCGGCGGCGCGGCCCGCAGCTCCGCGGCCCGCAGCGTGCCCTGGTACATCCCGGTGAACCGCTCGTCGCGATCCGCGGCGAAGCCGCGCAGCGCCGCCGTCAGCGCGTTCTCGTCCCGCAGCCCCGGGCCGATGTGGTCCACGAGGGACTGCACCTGCAGGAAGGCGTCGGTGATGCCGCTGTTGCCGATCGAGTCCTTGTGGTAGCCGGCGTCGCCCACCAGCACCCAGCCGGGACCGGCCGCCTGGCGGAAGAAGTTGCGCTGGTCACCCGTCCCGTACAGCCGCTCGGCCCGCCGCGCCGAGCGCAGCCGCTCGTGCAGCTCCGGCGCGGTCACGCGCACGTTCTCCAGGTACGCCGTCATCGCGTCGCCCCGGATGGACTCGAACTCCGACTGCGGGAAGTAGGCGCCCACCAGCGTACGGCCGTCGTTCGTGGGCACGGTGCCGACCAGCCGGCGCGAGCGCGCGTACACCTCGAAGGTGGCCGGCAGGTCCTCCCAATAGCTGAAGTACACACACGACCTGCGCGCGTCCTCCGTCAGGATGGGCGCCCCGGCCAGAGCGGCGACGGTGGAGCGCATGCCATCGGCGCCCACCACCAGCCTGGCCCGCTCCTCGAAACGGCCCGTCGCCGTCCGGAGGCTGACGCCGCACACGCGGTCGCCCTCGAAGATCAGGTCGTCGACCTGGCAGCCGTCGCGGAACTCGACGCCGGCCTCGACCGCGGCCGCGGCCAGGACGGGGTCGAGGCGGTGCCGGCGCGGCGCGTACGCCGTGCGGTATCCGTCCACCCCCCACGAGCATCCTTCCAACCGGATGTCCTCCACCTGGTAGACGATGCGGTCGATGGGCGGGCAGCCCGTCGCCACGACGTCGTCCAGCACACCCCAGCGGCCCAGGGCCGCGACTCCGGGCTGATGGAGGTAGTGGGTGGACAACGTGTCCCTGGGGAAGCGGGCCTTGTCCACGAGCAGGACCCGGTACCCGGCGCGGGCGAGCAGCATGGCGGCCGGCGATCCCGCGCAGCGCGCGCCCACCACGATCACGTCGTACATGGCCACTCCCTCAGCCACGCCGCACGATGACGGGCAGGTTCTTCGGCCCCCACATGCCGCGTTCGTGGTAGCCGATGGGGATGTCCCGGTTCACCGCGAGGCGGGGGAAGCGGTCGAGCAGCGCCTCCGACGCGATCCGGGCCTCCATACGAGCCAGCGGCGAGCCGATGCAGAAGTGGATGCCGTGGCTGAAGGCGAGGTGCGGGTTCGGGTCGCGGCGGATGTCGAACTCGTCGGGCCGCTCGAAGACGCGCTCGTCATGGTTGGCCGCCAGCAGCCACGGGGTGACCGACTGGTTCGCCGGGATGACGGTGCCGGCGATCTCGACCTCGCGGGCGGTGATCCGGCTGGCCGAGGTGAACGGCGGCCGGTAACGCAGCACCTCCTCGATCGCCGAGGGGATCAGGCCGGGCTCGGCCCGCAGCGCGGCCATCGCGGCCGGGTGCTGGTCCAGGCACAGGACCGTGCTGCCGAGCAGGAGCGTCGTGGTGACACTGCCGGCCATGAACACGATGTCGGCGAACTTCACCACCTCGTCGTCGCTGAGCCGCTCCCCGTCCACCTCGGCCTGGGTGAGCCTGCTGATCAGGTCGTCCTTGGGCCTGGCGCGGCGCTCGTGGCAGTGCTGACGCAGGTAGTCCGCCATGTCGTGGGTGACCTGCTCGAGCAGGGCGGCGTACTCGGCCGAGTCGGAGGTGATCCCCTCGCGGGCGGTCATCCCCTGCGCGTTGAGCAGCCGGTCGATCCACGTGCGGAACAGGTGGCGGTCCGAGGCGGGCACGCCGAGCAGCTCGGAGATCACGATCACCGGCAGCGGGAAGGTCAGCGCGTCGACGAGGTCGAACTCCTCGCCGTCCACCTCGTCCAGCAGCTCCGTGGCCAGCGCCGTGACGCGCGGCGCCAGCCCGCTGACGGTGCGCGGCGTGAACACCTTGCTCACCAGGCGGCGCAGCTTCGTGTGCTCCGGGGGATCCACCGAATTGAGGTTGCCCCGGCTGATCTCGGCCAGCTCGGGGTTGATGCGGCTGATGTCGTTCGAGAAGGCCGTGTGGTCGCTGATCACGCGCTCCACGTCCGCGTGGCGGAAGACGTGATAAGCGCCGTCCCCCTCCTGCCAGACGGGTCGCTCCGCGCGCATGCGGGCCAGCCAGTCGAACAGCTCCGTCCCGCCGTCGGCCAGCGGGACGCTTTCGAGCAGGGCCTCGGTCATGATGTGTGTCCCCATTCTCTAGTCCGCCTGCGAATGTGGCAGCCCGGCCTATCGGGGTGTTATCGATATCGAGCCGATAACACCTCCGCATAGCGTGCCCTGGTGAATGTTCTCGGTGTGCTCGGCGGAATGGGGCCGCTCGCCTCCGCCGAATTCCTCAAGACGCTGTACGAAACGAATGTGCGCATCCCCGAGCAGGAAATGCCCAGGGTGCTGCTCGACTCCGATCCCGCCTTCCCCGACCGTACGACCGCCATCGGCGGACCGGCCGCGCTCGATCTCGGCCGCCGCCTCGACCAGAGCCTGGGCGACCTGCTGTCACGTGGCGCGAGCGCCCTCGTGGTGGCCTGCTTCACCGCCCACCACTTCCTGCCCCTGGTGGAGCCCGCCGTGCGGGCGCGGGTCGTGTCACTCGTCGACCTGACCGTGGACGGGCTGCGGCGCGGCGCGGGCCGGCACCTCATGCTGTGCACCCGGGGCACCCGCGCCGCGCGTGTCTTCGAGGACGCGCCGGGCTGGGACGACGTCGCCGGCCGGGTCGCGCTCCCGGAGGAGAGCGACCAGGAGCTGATACACAGCCTGATCTACCGGCTGAAGGCGCACGGCGGCGAGCCCCGTGTGGCGGCCGAGATCGATCGCCTGCGGCTGCGCTACGGCTGCTCGGGCGTCGTCCTGGGCTGCACCGAGTTCCACCTCGTCGCCCGGCCGCTGGTCGCCAGGTACGGCGACGGCAACGTCGTGGACGCGTTGCGCACGGTCGCGCTCACCCTGCCCGCCCTGCTCACGACCCCGCAAAAGGAGCTGAGCCATGCTGGATGACACCCTCATGATCCCCGAGTTCGGCGTAGTCCCGGCGGCGAGCGTGCGGCGCACGCTGGCCGGGGCGGAGAAACAAGTGATCGAGCTGGTCGAGCTGGCCTACCGGCAGCACGGCGAGCAGCAGACCGTGAACCCGCCCTCGTACTTCCTGCGTTTCCCCGACCGGCCGTCGGCGCGCATCATCGCGTTGCCCGCCTCCATCCGCGGCGACGAGGCCGTGGACGGCGTCAAGTGGATCTCCAGCTTCCCCGCGAACACGGCCGCGGGCATCCCGCGGGCCTCCGGCGTGCTCGTGCTGAACGACCCCGTCACCGGCCATCCGTACGCCCTCCTGGAGGCCTCCCTGATCAGCGCGGCCAGGACGGCGGCCTCGGCGGTCCTGGCCGCGGACCGGCTCACCCGCGGCCACGAGCGCCCGGCCCGCGTGGGCTATGTCGGCTGCGGCCTGATCGCCCACACGATCCACACCTACTTCACCGCGGCCGGCTGGACCTTCGAGCAGGTCGCCGCCTACGACACCGTCCCGGGCAACGCGGCCCGCTTCACCGACGGCGTCGTCGTGTACGACACGTGCGAGGAGCTCATGCGGGCCTGCGACCTGGTGGTGTTCGCCACCGTGGTCGGCACCCCGCACGTCACCGAGCCGGCCGCGCTCGCGCACCACCCGCTCGTCCTGCACGTGTCCCTGCGCGACCTGGCGCCCGAGCTCATCGCGGACGCCGCCAACGTCGTCGACGACGTGGACCACTGCCTGCGCGCCGGCACCTCCCTCGACCTGGCCGAACAGCTCACCGGCGGGCGCGGGTTCGTGGACGGCACCCTGTACGACGTCATGACCGGCCGCGTGGAGGTACGCCGCGACCGGCCCGTCATCTTCTCGCCCTTCGGACTGGGGGTGCTCGACCTGGCCGTCGGGAAATTCGTGTACGAAGGCGTCCGCGCCGCGGGAGAACTCGGAATCGTGCCCGGCTTCTTTCCCGCGCAATCCACCTGATGCCCGACCTGATAACCCCGCGTTATTTCATTCCTGTTGGGAAAGTGAGCCGATGTTGCTGACCACAGCGGACACACACAGCCTGAGCGTCGCGGACGCCGACCAATTGCGGGTGCTGGCCCGCTCCATCATCCCCGTGGCCCGCGGGCGGCTCGACGCGCCGCCCATGATCGAGGCGTGCCGGCAGGCCGCCGCCGAGCTGCCCGCCTCGTTCCGGCGGATGCTGAAGACGTTCCAGCGAGACTCCGGCAGCCGGGGCTCGATGGTGATCAGCGGCCTGCCGGTCGATGAGGACTCGCTGCCCTGCACGCCGCAGACGAGCACGTCGGTGCAGCTCATGGGCACCGTGCCGGCGTTGCTGCTGATGCTGGCGGCCGTCCAGCTCGGCGAGCCGGTCGCCTACCTGCCGGAGAAGGGCGGCGCCCTGGTGCAGGACGTCGTGCCGGTCAAGGGCAAGGAGGAGTTCCAGGGCAACGCCGGCTCGGTGCAGCTCAGCTTCCACAACGAGAACGCCTTCCACGTCCACCGGCCCGACTTCGTGATGCTGCTGTGCCTGCGCGCCGACCACGAGCGGGTCGCGGGGCTCCGTACGTCCTGCATCAGGGAGGTCATGCCCTTCCTGAGCGAGGCGGACGTGGCGGCGCTGTCCGCGCCCGAGTTCGTGACCGCGGCCCCACCGTCGTTCGGCACCGCCGACCGGGCCGCGCCCGGGCCCGTGCTGTCCGGCTCGCCGGAGGACCCCGACCTCTGCGTCGACCTGTCGGCCACCGAGCCGCTGACGGCCCGGGCGGCCAAGGCGCTGGAGGAACTGGGGCGGCTGTTCGACGAGCTGGCGAACACCGCGGTCCTGCGGCCCGGCGACCTGGCCATCGTGGACAACCGGGTGGCGGTGCACGGGCGCACGGCCTTCCGGCCTCGGTACGACGGGGCCGACCGCTGGCTCCAGCGCACGTTCGTGCTGGCCGACTTCCGCCGCTCGCGTCTCGAGCGCCCGGGCGACGGTCACGTCATCGTCTGATCGGGTTTCTTGGCGCGGCCGCTCTGTGCACGGAGGAGAATCGATGCAGTTAGGTCCGGAATCGGACACGGTGGCCGGTCCGGCGGACGCCGCCAACCTGCCACCGCACCGGCGGCTGCTGCTGTTCTTCCAGGGCAAGCGCGTCTCCCAGATGATCTACGCGCTCACCGTGCTGGGCGTGGCCGATCACCTGGCTCGCGGGCCGATGACCGCCGCCGAGCTGGCCGAGGCGGTGGGGGCCGACGCGGGCGCGCTGTACCGGGTGCTGCGCTGCACGGCGTCCGTGGGGGTCTTCTCCCAGCAACCCGACGGCCGCTTCGCGTTGACTCCCATGGCCGACGCGCTCCGCACGGACAGCGCCGTGAGCCAGCGCGACGTCGTCCTGTTCGACGGTCACGAGGCGATGTGGCGGCCGCTGGGGGAGATCCTGCACACGCTCCGCACGGGCGAACCGGCCGTCACCCTGGCGCTCGCCGGGCAGCAGGCGGACGACGCGCCGCGCAGATGGCACAAGGCCCGCTTCGACCGCGTCGCGGACGAGGCGCTGGTGGCGGGCTTCGACTTCGCGAGGTTCAGGAAGATCACGCAGATCGGTGGCGGCTCGCCGTTGCCGGGCCTGGCGCCCGGCCATGTGCGGGCCGTCTCCGAGGTGCCCGAGGTGCCCGACGGCTCGGAGGCGTACCTGTTGCGCCATCCCGTTCACGAGTGGGACGACGACCGGGTGCGGGAGACGCTCGGGAGGATCCGGCAGGCCGTCGGCGGGGAGACGCGGCTACTGTTGTGCGCGTTCGTGCTGTCCGGGCCCAACGCCTGGGACACGGGCAAGTTCGCCGACGTCGACATCATGCTGACCGGCGGCGGCCGGCACCGTGACCTGGCCGAATGGCGGCGGCTCGTCGGTTCGGCCGGATTCGAGCTGGTCGACCCGCCCCGCACCGGCAGCTGGGCGGTGCTGGAATGCCGGTTAGTTTATTGAAATTTGCACCAACTCCAAGCGGGTTGCTGGTTTGGATCAGTCAGGGTACTTTGGCAATGCGAAATATCATGATCGTCCTGACTTCGTGAGGTCCGATCCTGGTGTGCTTGCGAGCGCGCGAGGAGATAGAGGCGGCGGGATGCAATGGGGGAATCCGACGCTGGAGCCTCCTTACGGGTGGCCATAGCCGAACATCTGCTGAATGACCGACAGCGATTACTCGAAGCCTGCGTCGATGAACTACGCAGAGTAAATAGCTCTATTCTGGGGGACCCGGAATCCGAGCGCCAGATGATCGCCCACTACGCCACGATCCTCATGGACGTGGCCGAGGAGCTGCGTGATCCGGACATCGTCCTGGGCGGCGGCAACCTCGACCTGATCCAGGAGATCGCGGCGTCCAGGGCCCGTAGCCGCATCCACCCCACCGAGTCGCTGCGCGCGGCGGGTGTGCTCTTCGACGTCACGCTCGACTGGCTCGCCCGCACCATGAACCGCGACGCGCTCTCCGACCAGGTCTTCCTCGATGTCGTACGGTTCCTCAATGCCAGCCTCACCCGCCGCATCCGCGACGCTTCCGCGTGGTACGCCAGCTTCCTGCTGCACGAGGTGCATCGCGACCAGACGTATGAGCGCGGCCGGATCGCCCGCGAACTCCACGACCGCGTCAGCTACGGCGTCCTGGTCACCCGCCAGCGGCTGGAGGCGTCCAGGCGCATCTTCGACGACGATCCCCTCGCGGCCATGGAGAAGGTCGCCGAGGCGCAGGACGCGATCGAGGACGCCATGGAGAGCATCCGCAAGCTCATCAACGACCTGCGCTTCAGCAACGCGGTGGACAACCTGCAGAAGGCGCTGATCGCGTTGCTGAGCGAGATGGCCGGCGAGGTCCGGCACCGCGTGATCGTCAGCGGCGACGAGAACCGGCTGACGTGCGAGGTGCGCGACGAGGTCTACCTCATCGTCCGCGAGGCCCTGCGCAACGCGCTCAGCCACAGCGCGCCCACCGAGGTCGCCGTCCGGATCGACATCGCGCCGCACGAGCTGCGCGCGTCGATCGGGGACGACGGCACCGGGTTCGACCCGCTCACCGTCGAGAGCGGCGCGGGCCTGGCCATCATGGAGGAGCGGGCCAAGCTCCTCGGCGGCTCCGTGGCCATCACCAGCCGCCCGCGCATCGGAACCATGGTCGAACTGCTCATCCCGATCCTGCGGGAAAGCGAATGACGGAGAGGAACAGCCGCATCAGGGTCGCCATCGTCGATGATCACACGCTGTTCCGCGTCGGACTCAGAGAGATCATCGAGAACCAGAAGGACATGGAGGTCGTCGGTGAGGCGGGCGACGCCTACAACGCCCTGACTCTGGTCGCCCAGGTCAAGCCGGACGTGCTGCTGCTGGACGTGTCCATCCCCGGCGGCGACGTCACCGACAACATCCACGAGATCGGCGAGGTGTCCCCGACCACCCGGATCGTCATCCTCAGCATGCAGGACGCCCCCGAGCTCATCCTGGAGCTGGTCGGTCTGGGCATCCGCGGCTACCTGCACAAGAGCGCGAGCTGGGACGAGCTGATCGCGGCCATCAGGATGGCGACGCCGGGCACCGACCGCGTCCTGCTCGCCGTCTCGCGCCAGTCGCTGCTCGGGATGCCCGCCGGCGCCGCGAACAAGCCCTCGTCCGGCCCGCTGTCGCCACGCGAGCTGGAGGTCCTCGAGCTGGTCGCCAAGGCCATGAGCAACGCCCAGATCGCGGCCGAGATCATGCTGACCGAGGCCACGGTCAAGCGCCACCTGCACAACATCTTCGTCAAGCTCGGCGCGGTCTCGCGCATCGACGCCGTCAACAAGGCCACCGCCGCCTCCCTCATCTCCAATGGGGGCTGAGGGGGTCATACGGCCCGCAGGGCGGGCGCCGAGCCGTTGGTCAGCACCGCCTGCTGCAGCTCCTGCAGCTCCTGCGAAGGGTCCAGGCCGAGGTCGTCACTGAGGATGGTCCGGACGTTGCGGTAGGCCTGCAGCGCCTCGCTCCGCCGGCCGCTCCTGGTCAGCGCGGAGATGAGCCGGCCGTGGAACCACTCGTGGTGCGGGTGCACGGTCACCAGCGACTTCAGCTCCCCGATGAGCTCGCGGTGTCGCCCGAGCCGCATGTCCGCCTCGATGCGCAGCTCCAGGGCGTGCAGCCGCTGCTCCCCCAGATGGACGGCGTACGCGGTGAGCAGCGGCCCGCGCGGCACGTCGGCCATCGGCTCGCCGGCCCACAGGTCCAGGGCCCGGGACAGCTGCCAGGACGCCTCCTCATAAGAGCGATCGTGCAGCAGCCGCCGCCCCTCGGAGGCCAGGTGCTGGAAGAGCCGCACATCAAGCTGCTGGGGGCCGAGCGGCAGGAGGTAGCCGAACGGCCTGGTCAGCAGCGTCACCTCACCGGACAGCTCGCGGTCGATCGCCTTGCGCAGCTGGTAGACGTACGTCTGGGCGGTGGTCAGCGCGGTCTTGGGCCGCCCGGCGTCCCACAGCTCCTCCATGAGGCTCTCGAAGGTGACCACCTGGTCGGCGCGGGACAGCAGCAGCGCGAGAATCTGGCGCAGTTTCGGGCTGCTCGGAGTCCACACCTTGCTCCCCTCCGACACGGTGACCGTGCCGAGGACCGTGCAACGCACCATTCCAGGCGCCCCCTTTCGTCGAGCTGATCGCCTCTCAGAAACATAGGAACATTCGCGGCCGCGGGGCAAGATGCAAAGGATGTATTGAAGGATGTATTCCGAAATGGACCAGGGGTGTATCGCAGGGTGTAGACCTCGTCCGGCCTGGTTGTATTCGATTATATTAGGACGTACACCTCTGTCCTTCCCGGTGCGGCGCATTTATTTTTCGAAGTATGGTCACTCTTTCCGGAGTTCGCGCACGGCGTTGGGGATTACCCTTTTCGCTGGTCCGGCTCTGTCTGTCCGAGGCCCGTCCTGTCGTCCAGATCATCTTCCTGCTCAGGTTCGCCTCCGGCTCCGCGCTGGGCTCCGGCATGACCGCGAGCGTGCTGCTCGGCGCGTTCGCCTGGGAGTGCGCGGTCGTCTTCGTGTATCTCCTGAACGGCGTTACCGACGTCGTCGAAGACGCCGTCAACGCCTCCCGGCGACCCATCGCCCGCGGTGCGCTCCCGCGCGGCTTCGCCCGGGGCTTCGCCTTTCTCGCCGGCGGCCTGGCGCTGCTCGCGGGGCTCGCGATGGGCGCCGAATTCTTCGCCGCCATCGCCGCGTTCATGCTGCTCGGCTATCTGTACAGTGCTCCGCCGTACCAGCTCAAGCGCCACCCCGCCGGAGCGGCCGTCGTCGTGACGCTGGGCGGGCTGCTGACCTACTGGGGCGGCCTGGCCAGCGGCGACGGCACGACGGGCGGGCTGTTGACCAACTGGGGCGACGGCACGCCGGGTGACCCGCTGCTCGCGGCGGGCGTCCTGGCCGTGGCCATGTCGCTGTGGATGGGCCTGGTCGGCACGCCCACCAAGGACTTCTCCGACACCGCAGGCGACGCCGCCGCCGGGCGCCGTTCGGCGGCGGACCTGTTCGGGGCGTCGGCCGTGCGCCGCGGTGTGGGCCTGACGGCCATCGCGCTGGGCGGCGCGTACCTGTACGCCGCGTCGGCTCTCGCCCCGATGCTGGTCCCGGCCGCCGCCGTCACCTTGGCCGGCGCCATCGTCCTGGCCGTCCTCGCGGTCAGCCCTCTGTCGAGGGGGAGCAGGAAGGCGGCGCGGCTGCCGTACCGGGTGTTCATGGCGACCCAGTACGGCACGCACCTGGTCGTAGCCCTCACTCTGTGAAGCGAGCCGGGTTCCTGGGCCTGGCGGAGGCGGCCGGGTCAGCGGGCGGCGAAGTCCTGAGTCCAGTAGAGCTGTCCCTGCGCGTCCTTGGCCGCGCCCACCCCGATGAGGGTGTACGAGCAGTTCATGATGTTCTGCCGGTGACCGTCGCTGTTCATCCAGGTCCGGACCACCTCGGCCGCCGACCGCTGGCCCATGGCGATGTTCTCGGCCCAGGCCGAGCCGGTGAAACCGGCCGCGCGCATGCGGTCGACCATGTCGCGGCCGTCCTGAGAGTCGTGGTCGAAATAGTCGTTCTTCGCCATGTCGGCCGAGTGCCCGAACGCGGCCTTGCGCAGCCGGGCGTCGTGCTTGAGGGGTTTGCAGCCACCCTTGGCCCGCTCGGCGTTGGTCAGCCGGACGACCTCGTTCTCCAGTGACGTGCCGACGGACGTGATGGACGCCTTCCGCTCGGGAGTCGCCGGCGTCTCCGTCTTCCGCGTCGTGGGGGAGGGGGTGACGCACGTCAGCCGTACGGCGTTGGACCTGGCTGTGCCGCCCCGGTAGTCGGTGGCGACCGCGTAGTACGTACCCTGCTTGCAGGGCAGCCGCAGAGCGATGCGGTTCTTCCTGGTGGCGCCGCTCTTGACGACCGGATCGGTGCCGGGGACGGCACGCTTGACCTGGACGCGTAGCAGTGCCGGGTGCACACAGCCACGGCGGGCGGCCGCGGTCTGGATCCTGAGCGCGGAGATGTTCGGCCTGACCACGCTCACGCGGCACTCGTCCGATTCAGCGGCCGGCCGGGGAGCCGGCTTCCTGGTCTGTGCCGGCGTCGAGGTCGGCGCGGTCACCTCGGGCACCGCTCCGGCCGCTTCGACCGGCGGCCGGCTGACGGACGGGGAGCAGGCGGCGAGGCTGGCGACGGCGGCGAGTACTCCCAGGGGTCTACGCATGGGTTCCTTCAGCGGCGGGGAGAGGATGGTGGTCCCGCATTCTGCCGCGCCATTACCGGACTTGTCACGCAAAACTGGACATTTCACCTGTGATTAATGTCAACCAGGCGCCCGAGAGGCGTCCATGGCGCTTCGGCGTCCTCCTGGCCGGCGGCCGTGACGCCGGGGCGTTCCGCCGCGGTCACCGGCTCCCGTGCGGGGGCGACGCCGCGGGCTGAGGGATCTCCGGCGAATCGGCTCGCCCACGGCGGATGAGGTACTCGGCGGTCGCGAGGGCGGCCGCGCCGAGCAGCACCTCGCTGACGGTGGAGACCAGACGGCTGGCCAGGGCCACCACCGCGGCGGCCGGGGCGGGCAGCACCACGGTCAGCGCGGCCGTGAGCACCGCCTCGCGGACGCCGATCCCGTCGGGGATGAACACGCTGGCGATGCCGACCGAGGTGGCGAGCGTGAACGCGCCGACACACAGCATGAGTGAGCGGGGCGGAGACGCCCCCATCGCGATGGCCAGGGGCCACAGGTGCAGCCCGGTGACCACCCAGGACAGGCTCTGCCAGGCGACCGCGAGTCGCACTCCCCGGACGGAGGCGACCTTGGCCGCCGCAGGGCGCCGCAGCAGCCGCAGCAGCAGCGCGGAGCCCTGGTTGACGATCTGCGGGCGCACCAGGACGAGCACGATCAGCACGGCGGCTCCGGCCAGCCACGCCGCCCGCGCCCCCAGCAACTGCACGCCCGCGAGCAGCCCGACCGTGAACCCGCTCAGCAGCACCAGGCTCATGACGAGCGCCGCCGTGGTCATCAGCCTGCCGAAGGTGACGCCGTTGGCCGTGGCCACCTTGGCGGTGGCGAGCATGCCGGGCACCCGTCCGGGCACGTACTTGGACAGGAAGCCGACGAAGAAGATCCGCACCACGCGCGGCTCGCTGACCGGGGGACCGATCTCCAGCAGCACGACGCGCCAGCCGAGGAACCCGAGCGACAGTCCCGCCATGCTCGCCAGCAGCGAGCCGCCGAGCAGGAGGCTGATCTGCCCGGCGTCGCGCCGGGTGAGCAGGACGCCGACCACGCTCCAGTCCAGCCGGGACATCGTCCACGCGATCGCGGTCACGACGGCGAGGGCGAACGCGGCGACCAGCGCCAGCTTCACCGGGCGGGGCAGCCGGGGCAGCCTGATCGATCTCACTCGCCTGTCCCAGCCGACGGTGCGGGGGACAGGCCCGTCCTGACCGGCTCTCCCCGGCGGCGGCCCAGCTCGTAGGCGACGCGCAGCAGTCCCACGCAGGCGCCGAGGAAGAAGGCCGTGTGGAAGCAGAGCTGCATCCAGCCGACCCAGAGCCCGAAGCGGGCGCCTCGGTAGCGGCGGGCGAAGCCGATGAACGCGCGGTTCATCCAGAGGAACACCGCGAGCGTCGCGGCCGGCACGGCCAGCAGCCAGGGGCTGATGAGCGCGAGCGGCAGGGTGAGGAACGTGGCCGTCGCCGAGGCGGAGGAGACCCGGGGTGGTTTGCGCTTGCTCTGGCCCGTTCCGATCATGCTGAGCTGGAAGCCGACCTTGCCCTCACCCCGCAGCCGCCGCGCCCGCACCATGATCAGCGGAAGCGTGGTGGACCGGACGAACCGCTCCGCCAGGCACCCCCAGAACCGGTCCTCGTCGTCGGCCTTGGTGACCACGGAGGTGGTGACGACCAGCCGGTAGCGGGCCGGGACGCGGGTGCCGAACTCGAAGTCCTCGCCGTCGCGCAGCCGTTCGTCCAGCCCGCCCGCCTCCTCGAAGACGTGACGCGGGATCAGGGTGCAGGACAGGAACGTCGCCGTGGTCTGGCTGCGCTCGTAGTGCTCGCACAGGACGCGATAGCGTTCGACCGGGCCGTCGTCGTACAGCGGCTCGATGTCGTAGATGCCCTGGACCATGCCGCAGTCCGGCGTCTCCCGATACGCCTTGACCGCGTTGTGTATCGCGTCAGGGGCGAGTGCCGTGTCGGAGTCGACGAAGAACAGCAGCGGAGCCGAGCTGCCGGCCACCCCGAGGTTGCGGGCCCCCGCCGGGCCCTGGTTGCGCGGCGACTCGATGATCGTGCACGGGAACCGCCGGGCTGTTTCCAGCGAGCCGTCGGTGCTGACGTCGTCGACGACGATGACCTCGACCGGGCGGTAGGTCTGCGCGTACACGGACTCCAGGCAGGCCCGCAGGGTTCTGCGCTTGTTGTAGTTCGGCACGATGACCGCGACATCACCACGCCAGTCCATCTCGTCAGGCATATCCGTTCCCTTCGTCGGTCGGGCGCAGCACATGGTCGTGCCGGTCAGGACACCGACACGACCATGCGCTGGGCCCGATGGTCGGACAGCCTCTCAGCGCCGGGCAGCTCGTAGCTGTGCACGGTCACGTCGGGACTGGTGTACAGCCAGTCGATCCGCCACAGCTCGGCGGTCCCGGCCAGGTAGGTCGCCGGAAAGAGGGACGAGAGCGCGGGCGTCCTGTCGATCAGCCGCTCGGGGAGCAGGCGGCGGATGCCCATCGCCGGGGAGGTGTTCAGGTCGCCGGCGAGCACGACGGGATGGGGGTTGGCCGCCATGTCCGCGCCGATGGCCCGGTAACTCGCCTCCCGCCGCAGGGTCTTGCTGAAGGCGACGTCCCGGGACTCGGCGTCGTACAGCCGCCATTCGAGCGGGGGCTGGGCGATCTGGGGGTCGTAGAAGGAGACGACCGTCCCGTTGACGTCGATGTCGGTGCGCAGCGTCTCGACCGTGTAGCCCTCCGGCCAGCTCCGCAGCGCCTCGGGGATCTCCTTCTGGTCGGACGGCAGCCACGGGCGCAGGTCCAGGCCGCGGTGACCGACGATCGGGAACCGCGAGAGGGTGATCTGCTCGCCGGACACCGCGACCTGGTAGCCGGGGAACTCGCGGCGCAGCTCGGCCAGCTTGTCGATGCGCGTCGCCAGATCGGCGGTCCAGCGCTGGGACCACATGTCACCGGCCTGGGTGTTCACGTACAGGTACTCCGTCAGCAGGTAGACGTCGGCGTCCAGCTTGTGGAGGTAGGTGTAGAACTCGGGTGAGTAGCGGTCGCCGTCGGCCGTGCGCCAGTCCTGGTCCCAGAACTCGGTGTTCCAGGCGGCCACGGTGATGGCTCCCGGGCCCGCGGGCGGCGGCGTGTACCAGAGGGTGGCGTAGTTGACCCCGCTCAACCCGGCGCCCAGCACCGCGGTGACCACCAGCAGCGACATGATGCGCCAGCGCACCGGGCGGGCCAGCGGCGCCACGATCAGCAGCAGCACGGGGACCACCAGGAACAGCGGCGGCGGTATCAGCTCGATCGGGGCCCACAGCGAGGTGCGCCCGCTGGCCAGCAGGTGGCAGAGCACGAAGAGCAGCCACGCCACCGAGGCGGTCACGACCAGCTTGGTGCCCCAGCACCAGCGCCGCCGCGGGCGGACGAAACGCCTGACACGTTCCGCCCAGGACCTTTCCGGCTGGGGCGGCGTGGAGATGAGCCGCTGCTCGGTCACCGCGTCCCCGTCGCTCATCAACACCATCCTCGGTGGGTGGGCCGGCGTCGAACGTACTGAGGAGTTCTTGTCGCATCCTTGTCAGCGTTCGGTGCGACAAGAGCGACAAGAAAGGGGCAAGCCGCCGTGCCTAGCGTGAATCGGACGCAAGGTCTGACACGGCCAATGGAGCACATCATGAGTCGAGAGCACCCCCTAGTCTCGGTCATCATCCCCAGCTACAACCGGTCCGACGTGTTGCGACTCTGCCTGGACGCGGTGGCGGCACAGACCTACCCGCATATCGAGGTCATCGTGGTGGATGACTGCGGCACCGAGGACGCCGCGTTGGTGGCCGCGTCCATGGGCGCCAAGGTGGTACGCACCGAGGTCAACGGCGGCCCGACCCCCGCGCGCAACCTCGGCGCCGAGCACGCCACCGGGGAGATCCTGTTCTTCCTCGACGCCGACATCGCCCTCGACCTGGACGCCGTGGCGAACGCGGTGCGGATCTTGACGTCCCACCCGCGGATCGGCGCCCTGGGCGGCATCCTGGGGCCCGAGTCGCTGGTCTCGCAGAGCCTGGCCGCCCAGTACCGCGCCCTGCAGATGCACCGCTGGTGGATGCCCGCGCACCGGCCGACGCTCGAGCTGCACGCGGCCGTGCTCGCGGTGCCCACCAAGGTGTTCGCCGAGATCGGCCCCTTCGACCCGCGGCTGCGCGAGACCGTCTCCTCCGACTACCGCATCCGTGTGACGCGGTCGTACACGGTGAAGCTGAGCGACGCGATACGCGGCCGCAAGGACCACGACGCCACCGTGGGGACGATCCTGCGCAAGGTGCTCCGCCGCGCCCGCATCAGCGCGCTGGACTGGCACAAGGGGGAGACACCCGGGGACTCCGTGCCGCGCGCGGTCGGCGGCGCCCTGCTGCTCGCCGCCGTCCCGGCGCTCGCCCTGCCCCTGGTGGCGGGCCGCGCCGGCGCACTCGTCCCGCCCGCGCTGGTCGCCGCGGCCATAGCCCTGGACGCGGGCACCCACCGCTTCGCCTACGCCCAGCGGGGCGTCGCGTTCGGCCTGTACTTCTCCGGCGTCCACCTCGCCGTCACCTTCACCGGCGCCCTCGGCGGGGCGATCGGCGTCCTGCAGCGGCTCGCGCTCGCCCGCCTGGAGCCGCCCGCCCGTACTCCTGCGGCCCAGGACTGAACGGCCATGCGGATCATCGGCACCGGCTCCGGCCGGACGAGCGGAGGGGAGCGGTGATGACGCCGCCCGTACGGCCACTGGTCTCGGTCATCGTGCCGAACTACAACTACGCCCGCACGCTCGACCTGTGCCTGAGCGCGCTGGAGCGGCAGACGTACCCGAGCATCGAGGTGATCGTCGTCGACGACCGCAGCACCGACGACTCGGTGGAGATCGCCCACCGGCACGGGGTGCGGGTCGTGGTCACCGACACCAACATCGGCGCCCCGGCGGCGCGCAACCTCGGCGTCGAGCACGCGGGCGGCGAGGTGCTGTTCTTCCTCGACTCGGACCTGGCGCTGGCCGAGGACGTCGTCGAGCACGCGGTGGACCTGCTCACCGCCGATCCGACCCTGGGGGTGGTGTGCGGCACCTACGACCCGGAGCCGCTGATCCCCGACAGCCTCGTCGAGCGGTACCGCAGCCTCCAGCTCCACTACTGGATCTCCGGCGACGAGGGCGAGATCACCACGATCTACTCCGCGCTCTTCGCCATGCGGGCGGAGGTCTTCCGCGAGGTGGGCCCGCTGAACCCCGCGCTGCGCCACAGCGAGAACGCCGAGTACGGCCACCGCGTCACCCAGCGGTACCGCATCGTGCTGGACAACAGGATCAGGGGCAGGCACGACCATGACGACCGGCTCAAGGTGGTGCTGTCGAAGTTCTTCCACCGCGCGCGCCTGCACATCCCGCTGTACCTGCGCCGCCCGGACTTCAATGGCGGCCCGGCCAACAGCAGCCGCGGCTGGGGCTCGCTCGCCGCGCTGTTCGCCGTGCTCACCGCGCCGCTGCCGGTGGTGCTCGGCCCGGTCTGGCTGGCCGTGCCGCTCGTGCTGCTGGCCGGCTCGATAGCGGCGGACCTGGGCATGTACCGCTTCGTGTGGCGTTATGCCGGCCCGATCTTCACCCTGTACTTCACCGCGGTGCACTTCCTGGTGAACGTCACCGTCGCGGTGGCGGTGTTCGCCGGCGCGGCCCAGTGCCTTCTGTCCAGCCGGTTCCGTCGCACGTACGACCTCACGTCGGCCGAGGTGTGAGCGATGACCGAACAAGGGCCCCTGGTGTCGGCGATCGTGCCCAACTACAACTACGCCGCCTCGCTGAAGCTGTGCCTGGGCGCGCTGCTGGAACAGACCTACCGGCCGATCGAGCTGATCGTCGTGGACGACGGCAGCACCGACGACTCGGTCGAGATCGCGCGGCGGCTCGGTGTGCGGGTGATCCGCACAGAGCACAACATGGGCGTGGCCGGCGCGCGTAACCTCGGCGTCGCGCACGCGCGCGGTGAGATCCTGATATTCGTGGACTCCGACGTGGCCCCCTACTCCGACGCCGTCGAGGTGGCGGTGGGCATGCTCGCCGCCGATCCCGGGCTCGGCGCGGTGTGCAGCATCCACGACCCCGAGCCGCTGATCCGCGACAGCCTCGTCGAGGAGTACCGGGCGCTGCAGTACCACTACTGGACGGCCAGTTCCGAGGGGCCCATCTCGTTCCTGTTCCCGGCGCTGATGGCGATGCCGCGCCGCGTGTTCGACGACATCGGGCCGTTCAACACCCGCCTGCGTGAGACGGAGGAGGTCGACTACGGTCACCGGCTCACCCAGCGGTACGAGATGGTGCTCACCACCGCGGTACGCTCGCGGCACGATCACGACGACAAGCTGTTCAGGCTGCTGCGCAAGCTGTACCGGCGGGGGCGCGCCCGGGTGCCGCTGTACGCGCGCCGGCGGCGTTTCGCCCGCGGGTTCGAGACCTCCAACCGGGCCGGCGGCAGCCTCGCCGCACTGGCGGCGGTGGCCGCGTTGCCGCTGGCGGTCCCGTTCGGCCCGGCCGGCGCCGTGCTCGCGGGCCTGGCTCTGGCCGTGTCGCTGCTGGCCGACCTCGGCATGTACCGCTTCGTGCTGCGCAGGCGCGGGCCGCTGTTCCTGCTCTATTTCGGCGCCGTGCACTTCCTGGTGAACGTGACCATCGCCGCCGGGGTGGCGGCCGGTGTCGCCCGGTGGCTGTGCTCGGCGAGGTTCCGCCGGCTCTACGACCCCGACCTGACCATCCGCCCCTCGGCCACCGGAGAGGCGGCCACGTGACGGCTCCCCTCCGGGCGCCCGACACCGCACAGGCCGTGACGCGCCTTCGCCATTTCTGGCGCGCGCCGGGGGCACGCCGGAGGATCCCGCTGGTGCTCTGCGCGGCGACCGCCTGGCTGGTGTTCGTGGTAGCGCACCGCGTCCTGTCCGGCCGGGTGTGGTGGTGGCAGATCCCCGAGCTCGTCCCGCCGCTCGCGTTGGCGGCCGTTCCCGTGGTGCTGCTCCTCGCGGCCCTGGCGGCGCGCCGAGCGCGCCGGGCGGCCGCCGTGGTGGCGCTGGCGTCCTTGGTGCTGGGTGCGGGCGCGAGCGGGCTCAACCTCGCCGCGCTGTGGCACCGCGCCGCCCCGGCTCCGACGGACGCGATCAAGGTGTTCTCCTGGAACACCTGGTACTGGGACCAGTCCGTGGACAGCGCGATGCCCCCGCCCACCGGCACGCCCCCACGGGACGTCGCCGCCTTCTACCGCTACCTCCACGCCCAGGACGCCGACGTGCTGCTGCTGCAGGAGTACGTCTACTTCGACGCGGACTCCCGGCCGGTCCGGGTGAACGACCTGGACCGTTTGCGCCGGGAGTTCCCCGGGTTCCACATCGCCACGGCGAGCGAGATGGTGACGCTGTCGCGGTACCCCATCGTCTTCGAGCGCGGTATCAACCTGGAGGTGGCGGACAGCCGGGACACGCCCGTGCCGCCCGGCTCCGATTGGCCCGGCTTCTACACGGTCAAGACGCTCCGCACGGACCTGCGCGTCGGGAGCCGGACCGTCTCGTTCTACAATTCCCACATCAACTCGCCGGTCGACCCGTCCGCCGGCGGTCTCGACCTGCTCAGTCTCAACCGCACGCAGCACGAGGCCCGCAAGGCCAACCTGCGCGCGCTCGCGGCCGACGTCCAGGCGAACCCGCTGCCCGCCGTCCTGGCCGGGGACTTCAACGCCTCGCCCGCGATGGGCATCCTGCGTCTGGTGCCGGGGCGGATGGCCGACGCCACCCCGGCGCTGCGCTCGCTCTACCCCGCCACCTGGGACGACCGGTGGCCGTGGTGGCGGATCGACTGGGCGTACACCACGCCGGAGGTCACCGTCCACGACTATCGGCTGGTCCGTTCGAACGGCCTGTCCGACCACAGCGGGCAGCGGCTGGTCCTCTCGCTCAGCCGGTGACCTGGGCGTACACCAGGCCGGGCCGCCCGGCCGGCCGGGTCAGCGGGTCCGTGCCGGCCCGCAGGATCGTCAGATGCAGCGCACGCAGCTCCGGCCCCGGCTCGATGCCCAGGTGGTCGGCGAGGTATCGGCGCAGGCGGGCGTACAGGGCCACCGCCTCCGCGCCGCGTCCGAGGGCGTACAGGCCGCGCATCAGCATGCTCGCCAGGGGCTCCGCGAGCGGGTAACGCGGCACCAGCGGGGTCAGCTCGGTGACCACGATGTCGGGACGGCCCAGGCTCAGGTGCGCCTGGGCCCAGGTGACGAGGGCGCCGACGAACTGCTGCTCGATGCCGTACCGCATGCGCGCGGCCCACTCACCCGGGATGCCGGTGAGGGGCGCGCCGCGCCACAGGTCCATCGCCTCGGCCAGCAGCCGGGTCCGGGCGAAGTCGTCGCAGGCGCGTAGCTGCGCCTGCTTGGCCAGCAGCCGGAACCGGTAGGCGTCCACCCGCTCGGGGTCCACCTCGAGGGCGTAACCGCCGTTCCGGCGCTCGATGGAGATCCGGGTCGCGGCCAGCGCCTTCCGCAGGCGGGTGATGTGGGCGTACAGCGAGTCGGTCGCCCGGTCCGGCGGATCGTCCCAGACCCGCTCGATCAGCGTGTGCAGCGACACGGGGTGGCCGGCGTCGATCGCCAGGGCGGCCAGCACCGCGCGTCGCTGCGGCGGTCCCAGGGGGACGCGCCGGTCACCGACGGTCACCTCCACCGGTCCCAGTAAGCGGACGTCCATCGCCTTCCTCTCACACATCGTTGTCACAGGTGGACGGCCGTCGCCAGGGACGGATGGTGGACGAGCACGAGCGTCACACCCAGGGTGGCGGCCCACAGCATCGAGTTCGCGACCATGACGCGGTCGCGCAGCAGCACGCGCACCGGGTCACCGCCCTCCTTGTCCAGGAGCTGCATCTGCAGGTACCGGAAGAGGGCGAAGAGCGCGAAGGGAGTGGACAGCATCATCGCCGTCTGGCCGTGCTCCGGGCCGAACGGCCCCTCGTCCCGCAGGTACATCAGGCCGGAGACGAGGGCGAGCACGGAGGCGATCTGCAGCAGCCAGTTGGTCAGCTCCATCGAGTAGCCGCGCAGCGCGGGCCGGTGGACGGCCCCGCCCTCCAGCAGTTCCTGACGGCGCTTGCCGATGAGCAGCAGCAGGGACATCGAGAACACCGTGATCAGCAGCCAGGAGGGCACCCGGTCTCCGGTCACCTCGTACCCCTGCACGACGCGCAGGACGAAGCCGGCCGCGACCGTGCCCACGTCGACCAGCGGAATGTGCTTGAGCAGGCGGCTGTAGGCGACGTTGAGCACGAGATACACCAGCACCGGCCAGGAGGTGAGCGGGTCCCGGGCGACGACGGCCGCGAGCACCGCCATCAGGACGGCGCAGCAGGCGCTCGCGGTCAGGACTCCCACGCGACCGGACGCGATGGGACGGTCGCGCTTGACGGGATGGAGGCGGTCGCGGTGCCGGTCGACGATGTCGTTGAGGATGTAGACGGCGGCGGAGGCGACCATGAACGCCACTGTGGCCCAGATGATCCCGACCACCTCGGCCAGGCTGGGAGAGGGCGTGCCGATGAGCGCCACGGGCACGAGAAGGATCGCCTTGGCCGCGTGGGAAGGGCGGATCAGGGCGGCCAGATCCGCGACCAGGCGGGTGCGGGTTTCGACGGGCCGCTCCTGCGCCGCTTCCGGACGCTGCGGGCTCTCTGGGACGTCAGCCGATTCGACAAGGCGCATGCTTTACCCCGATAGCTCAGAAGAAGACCTTCGCCAGAGACAGCGCGCCCTGCCGCCACGCGTCACGGCTCGTCGCGCCGCTCGATGGGGCGGCCGCGCGGTGTTCCCGCCACCATGCGTAGGTGCGGAGAATCGCATCCTGATTGGACAGCCGTGGACGGAAGCCGAGCCGGTCACGGGCCTTGTCGATGCTGACATAGGAGTCGGCGAGCAGCTTGCGCGCCAGCCGCCCGTACACCGGGGACAGCCGGCTGCGCTCCAGCAGCCGGAGCCCGGCCAGGGCCGGGCCGGCGGGCAGCGAGACGACCCGCTTGCCGTGGCCGGCCGCGTCGAGAACCGTCTGGAAGTCCTCACGCAGCGTGCCGAACTCGGCGGCGGCCAGGTTGTAGGTGTCGTCGGCGACGTCGGCCGGCGCGTCGAGCACGATGGCCACGGCGTCCACCAGGTCCTCGATCGCGAACATCTGGATGCGCTTGTCCCCGCTGCCGAGCACCGGGAAGTTGCGCCCCTCCTCAGCCCACTCGAAGAGCATCGCGAACAGGCCCATCCGGCCGGGGCCGAGGAAGGTCTTGGGGCGCAGGATGGGCACGCACATGCCGTCGGCCCGGTATTTCTCCGCCAGCTCCTCGGCCGCGGCCTTCGCCCTGGTGTAGGGGTCGACCGGCTCGCGCGGATGCTCCTCCGGCGTGGGCACGAGCGTCGGCAGCCCGTACACGGCGGTGGAGGAGATGTGGACCAGCCGCGCCACGCCGGCCCGGCGCCCGGCCTCAAGGACGGTGCGGGTGCCGCCGACGATCAGCTCGTGGATCTGCTCGGCCGGGTAGCTGGGCAGCGCGCCGGCGCAGTGGACGACCGCCTCCGCCCCGGTCATGGCCTCGGTCATCAGTGACAGGTCGCGTACGTCGCCGATCCGGTGTCCCGCCGTCAGCAGCGGGTCTTCCTGGGGGCGCAGGTCCACCCCGAGCACGTCGTGGCCGTCGAGCACGAGCCGGCGGGCCAGGTGGCCGCCGAGCATCCCGGCGCTGCCGGTGACTACGACCCGGCGGGCCATCGCGATCCCACCTTCTCTCGCACGAAACCCGCGAGCAACCGCGGCAGGCCCTTGGCCAGCGTCTTGTCGAGGCTGTCGAGGAAGTACTCGATGTCTTCCTGTTCGATGGCGAGGGTCGGCGCGACGACGAGGGGGTTGTCGGCGTTCGGGCTGTAGTAGGAGACGATGCCGTGCTCGCGGTAGAGGTGGGCGATGACCGAGAGCGTGATCAGCTTGGTGCGGAACTGCGGGTCGCCGGAGAAGCCGGGCGCGAGCTTGGCCGCCAGGTCGAGCACCTTGGGCCCGCCGCACAGGAACACGCCCCACAGCGACCCCACCCCGCTCACCCGGCCGACCACGTCGGGATGGCGCTTGTGGATGTTCTGCAGGCCGGGGCCCAGGATGCGCTCGATCTGCCGGGCCCTGGCGGGATAGTCGTCCTCGACGACGATGTTGACGGCCTCGATGGCCGTGACGGTCTCCTCGCCGAAACCGTAGTAGGTGGTGCTGTGCAGGATGACGTCGGAGAGCCGGTCGTAGGCCTTGCGGAAGACGGGCTCGCGGGCGGTGTACCCGGCGATCGACGCCTTGCCGCCGCCGAGGGACTTGGAGTAGACGAGGATGTCGGGCAGCAGGTCGGGGTAGCGCATGAAGTAGAAGAGGCTGCCTGTCTTGCCCCAGCCCGTGTAGACCTCGTCGAAGATCAGCATGATGTCGTTCGCGTCGCAGAGCCGGCGCAGCTCGTACAGGTCGCTCTCCGACCAGCAGCGCATGCTCGACGCGCTGAACGGCTCGGCCATGATCGCGTAGACATCGCACGTGCCGTCCGGGGCGCGGGCGGCCTCGATGGCCGCGCGGACGGCCGCGACGTCGCCGTAGGGGTAGACGACGATGCCGGGGAGACCGGGGAAGCGGAAGGAGTTCTCGGACGATCCGGTCAGGCTGCCCGCGCCCAGGGTCTTGCCGTGGAAGCTGATGTCGGAGCGGAGGATGGCGTTACGGCGCCCCTCGTGGTACTTGTACGCCATTTTGATGGCGCCCTCGTTCGCCTCGGCGCCGGAGTTCGGGAAGTAGGAGATGTTCAGGTCGCCCGGCAGCAGTTCGGCGATGTTGTGGCTGAGGGCGGCCACGTACGGCGAGAAGAACGCCTTGTGCACCTCCATGCGCCGGCGCTCGGCGAAGCTACGCCGTGCCTGAAGGATGCGGGGGTGGTTGTGGCCGTGGTTGAGCACGCCGACCCCGCCGGTGACGTCAAGGACCTTGCGGCCGCCGCGGATCTCGATCCAGGCGCCCTCGGCGCTCTCGACGAGTTCCCGGCCGAAGCCGAAGGAGGTCATGAGGTTGACTTGGCTGCGGCTGACGTACTTTCTGTACAGATCTTGGACCTGTTTTACGGTGAAACTTTCACACTCGTCCACGCCGATCAGCTCAGACACGTCCGGCCTTCCCAGTTCGCGCGAATTCGGCTGGTGCCCGGCCTTCTTCTCGGCGGTGAGAAAAGGTGAGACATGTCGCTAACAATGTCGAATCCGGCTATGCCCGGAGCCATACAAATGTGTGTAGGTCGGTGGCGGGCCGCGGGACAGCGCAGGAGAAAAGGCGGCCGCGAGTGGATCGCCGGGTATTTATCAGTCAGATCTCGCGGTGAACATGGATGATTTCCCACGTACGGGGCGGCAGGCCCCTCGCGGTCATGTAGGTGGCCGGCTGCGCGGGCGGCATCCAGACGTCACGCCGCGCCCGCCGGACGGCCTGCGCCTGGTCCTCCTCGGTGTCCTCCTCCCTGGCCCGCTCGCGGGAGAACAGGCGGAGCAGGTCGTGCATGCGGTACCGGTCGTGGCCGCACGCGTCCAGAAGCTGGGCTTCCGCGAGGTGGTCCAGTAGGTCGGCGGTGCGTGGCTTGGGGCGGTCGGCCAGGGCGGCGGCGGCCGCGACGCTGATGCCGGCTCCGGTGCCGGTGCCGCCGAGCAGGCTCAGCAGCCGGAACATCCGGGAGGACTCGGCGTCCAGGCTCCGGTAACTCATCATGAAGTACGCCCGTACGGCCTGGTCATCGGCCTGGAGCTCGGACAGGCGGTGGTCCTCGACCGCCAGCCGGTCGGCCAGGGCGCGCAGCGGCAGTCCCGGCCGGGCGATCAGCCGGGCGGCGGCGATCCTGATGGCCAGCGGCAGCCCGGCGCACAGCCGCACGATCGCGCGCGCCGCCCGCTGCTCGGCTGCCACGCGCTCCTCCCCGATCAGGCGGCCGAGCAGCGTGGTGGTCTCGTCGTCGGCCATGACGCCGAGGCGGAAGTGCGACGCGGCGTCCAGCGAGGTGAGCATCCTGCGAGCGGTGACCAGCACGCGGCAGGTGGGGCTCGCGGGCAGCAGCGGGCGCACCTGCGCGGCGTCGCGGGCGTTGTCGAGCAGGAGCAGCAGGCGCCTGCCTTCGGTCAGCGAGCGGAAGCGGCCCGCGGCCTCGTCCAGGTCGGGCCGTCCGGCCGTGTCGTCGCCGAGCGAGCGCAGCAGGCGGGCCAGGACGTCGGCGGGGTTCAGCGGCGCGACGCCGGGTGTGGAGTCGTGCAGGTCCACGTAGAGCCGTCCGTCCGGGAAGCGGGCCGCGACCTGATGGGCGACGTGCACGGCCAGCGCCGACTTGCCGACCCCCGCGGCGCCCGTGATCGCCGAGATGGCGGTCGTGTCGGAGGTCGAGGTCAGCATCGTGCGCAGGCGGGCGATCTCGGTGGCCCGGCCGGTGAAGGCGGCCGAGTCGATGGGCAGCTCGGCCGGGGTCCGGCGGGCGGCGACCACGCGCAGCGGCGTCAGGGTGGGGTCGTCGGCGAGGATGCGCTGGTGCATGCGGACCAGGTCGGGGCCGGGGTCGATGCCGACCTCGGCGGCCAGCGTCATCCGCGCCTCCTGATAGATCGTCAGCGCGTCGGCCCTGCGGCCGGAGCGGTACAGGGCCAGCATGAGCTGTGCTCTGAGCCGCTCGTTCAGCGGGTCCTTGAGGGTCAGGGCCTCCAGGTCGGCGAGCATCTCGCCGTGCCGGCCGAGCGCCAGCCGGGCCTCCAGCGAGGCGTCCATGACGGTCGCCCTCAGCCGCTCCAGCCGCGCCGCCTCGCAGCGCAGCGGCGTGGGCAGGGGCAGCTCTTCCAGGACGGACTCGCCGCGCCACAGGCCGAGGGCCCGGGTCAGCCGTTCGAGCGCGACGTCGTGACGCCCGGCGGACAGCGCCCGCTGTCCCTCCGCGGCGAGGTCCTCGAACAAGGTGACGTCGACCTCACCAGGCGTGACGCGCAGCACGTACCCGTTGGAGCCCGCCTCGATGCGGGAGGGGGAGCCGAGCACCTTGCGCAGTGCGGAGATGTAGGTGTACAGGTTCGACTCCGCGGTGGCGGGAGCGCGCTCGCCCCACAGCCAGTCGAGCATGCGCCGACTGGGGATCGCCTTGCCGGTGTTGAGCAGCAGGGCGGCCAGCACCACCCGCTGCTTTCGGCGGCCGAGCGCGATCGGCCGACCAAGAGAGGTACGAACCTCGATCGGCCCGAGGATCTTGAAATCCATATGACCACCCTGCAGTGCGCGGCCTTCACCGAAAGGAACCGCACGATTGCACACGGATCTTGATTTGCCGCGACCAATGATCGACGGAGGCGACCTTGGAAGGGTACTTCCTGGAACGGAATAAGAAGATTACGCGTCCCGATTAGCCGGTGGCCAGTGCCGTGGGAGCGGTTCCATGCCCGGCTGAAATTTACTTTCAGCTGAATATGCGCGGTGCACGGAATCCGGCTCGACTTCCCATTATCGGGCAGCGGTCAGGCGCGGCGTTCCGCTGGGCCGGACGACTCGCGAAGCACCAGTTCGGTAGGCAGCCGGATGGCCTCGCCATCGCGTTGTGCCCGTGCGGCGAACTGCTCGATCAAGAGCTCCACCGCGAGCCGACCGGCGTGCGAGCCGGGCCCGGCCAGGGTGGTCAACGAGGGATGGACGAAGTCGGCGGCGAAGATGTCGTCGAACCCGATCACGCTGATGTCGGCCGGGACTCGAACACCGCGCTGGGCGAGGCGCCGGATGATGCCGATCGCCAGGAGGTCGTTGTGCGCCACGACCGCCGTCACACCGGTGCGCAGTGCTCCGTCGGCCGCGGCCCCGCCGCCCGCGACGTTGGGGGCGTACGGACCGATCCGGTGTGCCGTCAGGCCGCGCGCTTCGGCCCCGGCGCTCAGTGCCGCCCAGCGCGCCGCACCGATCCAGGAACTGGGTGGTCCGGCGCAGTAGGTGAAGCTCTGGTGCCCGAGCGAGGCCAGGTGCTCCAGGATCTGGTGACAGCCCGCGACGGTGTCGAACGTCACGCTGGTCGACCCGGGCAGCTCTCGGTTGAACAGGACGATCCGGTGCAGTTTGGCGAGGTCGCGCAGGACCTCGTCGTCGAGCCGGCTGGAGGCCAGCACGAATCCCTCCACGCCGGCGGCCAGGTCGCGAATCTGGTTCTCCTCGATGCGCCGGGATTCCTCGGCATTGACGATCACCAGGGTGACGTTGGACGCCTTCGCGCGCTGCTCCGCGCCGCGGATCAGCTCGAAGAAGTGGGGATTGGTGATGTCGGAGAGCACCATGGCGATGGTGCGGTGGCGTAGCCCCGCGAGAGCGCGGTTCTGCGGTCTGTGCTGGTAGCCGAGCTGTGCGGCGACAGCGACTATGCGCTGTCGCGTCGCCTCGTTGACCCGGCCGGGCTTGTTGAACGCCCGGGAGACCGTCGACGCGGCCACGCCGGCAGCTTGCGCGACGTCAAAAATGGTGGGCTCCACGACCGCATCTAGCCACGAATATGGAAATTCTGGCAACACCTTGCAGAAGTTGTCGCATGTACCTACGTTGCGATCATGCCGGCCACACGATCACGTGCTGGACGAGAGGAGCGCCAGATGCCGCAGCCCGGGCAGAGCGATCGAGGTGTGCGCGATATCGCGGGCCGGGCCAGGCGATGGTCCGTGGCTGTGACGATCGGCGCTCTGCTGGCCGCGTCGCTGACGTCGGTGGGGGTGACGCCGGCGCGGGCGTCGTCGACCGGCTTCACCATCTTCAACGGTCGCACGACCGCGCCGATCCTGATCGACCCGTCCTATGGCGGCGAGCACGCCGATCGGGACTACACGCAGGTGCGCCGCGCGGTCCAGGACCTGCGGCAGGATGTCGCCATGGTGACCGGGGCGATCGATCCCGGTCAGGTGCAGAGCCTGTTCGCCGACGACGCGCCGGCCAAGGAGGCGCGGCTGGCGAAGGCCGACCAGAGCAAGCTGCCGGCTCTGCTGACCAAGGCCGCGGGTCAGAAGACCGCGATCATCGTCGGCCAGCTCGGTCGGAGCCGGCTGATCGACGAGATCGTCGGAGCCGGCAAGTTCGACGAGGCCGCCGGGATCAAGGGCAGGTGGGAGGCGTACGCGACCAAGACCATCAAGAACCCGGTCCCCGGGGTCGGCAACGCACTGGTGGTCGCGGGCAGTGATGCCCGAGGGACGATCTACGGGATCTACTCGATCTCCGAGGAGATCGGCGTCTCGCCCTGGTACTGGTACAGCGACGTGCCGGTCAGGCGGCGCGACGACATCGAGGTAGAAGGCAAGGCCCGGGTCGACGACGGGCCGGACGTCAAGTACCGCGGCATCTTCATCAACGACGAAGAACGCACCATCGCGTGGGCGAAGAAGAAGTTCCCCACCGGCAACGGCACGCCTGATGTCCACTACTACCGGCACGTCTATGAGCTGATGCTGCGGCTCCGGCTGAACACGTTATGGCCGGCGATGCACCTGGCCTCGAGGGCGTTCAACGCGGTCACCGACACCGGGACGTACGACGACGGGACACCGATCAACGCTCGCGAGGCGGCGGCGTTCGGCGTGGTCGCATCCTCCTCGCACGCGGAGCTGATGCTGCGCAACAACGAGGGCGAGTGGCGACAGTGGTACGACCGCAACAAGGACGCGCTCGACATCAAGGGCGCGGACGCCGTGGCGGCCTTCGACTATTCGATCAACAAGCCCGCGATCCTGGAGTACTGGCGCCGGCGGGTGGTCGCCAACGCCGGCTTCGAGAACATCCTCGCCCTGGGTATCCGCGGGGTGCACGACAGCGATCCGGTGTTCACCCCCGGCAACCCGTACGGGTTCAAGGACAAGATCGAGATGCTGGCCGACGTCATTCGCGAGCAGCGCAAGCTGATCGCGGAGGTCTACGGCAGTGCCGACGCCGTGCCGCAGGTGTTCATCCCCTACAAGGAGATGAACGATCTCTACAACGCCGGGCTGAAGAACTACATCCCCGCCGACGTGACCCTGATGTGGGCCGAGGACAACCAGGGCTATCTCCGCCAGGTGCCCACGCGTACCGAAGCCGCCCGGTCCGGCGGGAACGGCGTCTACTACCACATCTCCTACTGGGGCGAGCCGAAGAGCTACCTGTGGCTGAACTCGACGCCGATGTCCTTGATGGTGCAGCAGTTGCGCCGGGCGTGGAATTCCAGTGCGCGGCGCTACTGGATCCTCAACGTCGGGGACATCAAGCCCGGCGAGATCAAGCTCGACCTGTTCGCCAACCTCGCGTGGGACATCGAGGGCCATGACGACACCAGGTTCCTCACCGAGCACGTGCAGCGAGACTTCCGGCTGAGGGGCAAGGACGTCGCGGTGGTCGCCGGCGCGCTGGAAAGGTTCGACGCGCTCGAGAGCACCAAGCGCGCCGAGTTCTGGGGGGAGATCAACTCCTCCAACGCGAGCTCGGGAAGGATCCACAACGGTCAGGTCTTCCCGTTCAGCGCCACCTCGGACGGGGACGAGCTCCAGCGCTACATCAACGAGTCCAACGAGCTGGTGGCGATATTCCAGGGTGTTTCCGCGAGGCTCGATCCGCGTTATCGCTCCGCGTTCTATCAGCAGGTGCTCCACCGAGTCCGGTCCTACCGCAACATGGCTGAGCAGATCGGCTACTACTGGAAGAACCAGCTCGCCGCCGCCCAAGGTCGCTACGCCAGTGCGGGAAGCTACGAGCTGCTCTCGAAGCAGGCCCGTGAGCGCATCCGCGCCGACGAGGACTACTGGAACACGATCAGCGACGGCAAGTGGGACCACGCCATCGGCCACAGCCATCCCGAAGGCTTCCCGAACGAGGGCACCGTCATGCTGACCAACGACCGGTACGCCCGGGTGGCCACACCGGCCGACGCGGTGGGCGCCGCCGCCGAGGGGAGCAGGGAGCCCGGCCGCGGCACCCTGACCTTCAACTCGGCCGCGCCCGACGACCAGCGGTTCTTCGACGTGTTCTCCCGGGACGACGTGGCCGACCCGCGGGAGTGGGTCGCCGAGGCGGACGCTCGGTGGATCACCCTTTCGAAGCGCTCGGGCACGACCGCGACAGAGCAACGGGTCACGGTGACGGTCGCCAGGAACCAGCCGGCCGCGACGGGGACGATCCGGGTCTTCAACGCCGTCCACGGCGCCAAGGTCGGCGACCCGGTCGCGACGTTCACGGTCGACGCGGAGCGGGCGGCCGTGGACCTGCGCCGGGTCGCCGAGCGGGCGCACCTGGAGGCTGGCGGATACGTGGCCCTCGAGGCCGAGCACTTCTCCGAGAACCTGCCCGGCGCCGACGGGAGCCGGTGGGCCGCCCTTGAGGGCGTGGGTCAGCGCGGGGCCTCGATGGGCGGCTTCCCGGAGACCGCGCCCCGGGTCGACTCCGGCTTCGAGACGACCGCCCGCCTGAGATACCGGGTCCACTTCACCTCCACCGGGAAGTTCACCGGGACCTTCTACCGAATTCCGACACTGAACGAAGGCACAGAGGACGACAGCACGCCGCGCACCGCGCGTACCGCGATCGGCCTCGACGACCAGGTCCCCAGCCTGCTGCGCGGCAACTCCGTCGCCGGTACGAGCACCAGCACCTGGGGATTCAACATCATGCACGGCATCGAACCCCTGAACTTCACCATCGACGTGACCACACCGGGATGGCACGACCTCGTGGTCTACCGCTCGGACGCGGCGATCCTCTTCGACCGGATCATCATCGAGACCCGCGCCGGCGCGGCCGGTGACGGCCTGGTCGGCCCGCCCGAGAGCCCGAACAACATCGCCGCGCCCCAGAGGGCCACCGTGGCGCCTCGTCCTGACACGATGCCGGAGCTCCGCCGGCTGCCCGCGATTCAGACGTCGGTGGGGGAGACGAGCACGGTCGAGGGCGTACGGGATGTGGTGGCCGCGGAGTCCGACAACGAGACCGCCGTGTCGGTCGCGGTGAAGGACGGTCAGGTGCGGGTCACCGGGCACCGGGCCGGGACGGCCGAGCTCTCCATCACCGCTGGTGGTGAGGCCTGGGTGGCGCCCGTCACGGTGGGCAGAGCCGCGGGGGCGCCGGTCGGCGCCTATCTGGAGCGGGACGGTTCGGTCGTCTTCGACGCGGCCGACGCGTTGGAGAAGAGCGCTTCCGCCAACGCGGCCGACAGCAACAACGGGACGCACGGCTGGGCGCCGGCTCGCAACGGTCTCCAGGTCGTCCCGCCGGCCGACGCCAGCGCGAAGGCGCAGTGGCTGGCGACCTCGGCGGCCCAGGCCGAGGCGCTGTTCAAGGCCGGCCCGACGCAGAAGGTCAACGGGAGCTCCGCCGCCGGAGCACCACCGCGGCTCGACTTCACCGTCGACATCCGGACCGGTGGCACGTACTACCTGTTCGTCAACACGAGCAACCCGAACGCCGACGCCGACTCCTACCACGTGGTCGTGGACGGGCAGTGGAGATACCAGTCGAACAAGTCCGGGCCGGAGACCGGGTTCGAGACCTGGTACGGCAGCACGAGCGTCGCCGCGGCCGCGTTGGCGCTCGGGCCGGGTGAGCACACGATCTCGCTGGCGCCTCGTGAGGCCGGGCTGGTGCTCAACCAGATCGCCTTGACCACGGACGACACGCCCGGTCTCACCGGCTTCCAGACCCCCAGCGGCCGGGGAGCGAGCGCTTCATGATGCTGTGAGCTACAGATGGTCCCAGCTCTCGCTGATGTGGCCCACGCCGGGGTGGGGTCGTCGTCGTGGTGGCCTGCCACCCCGGTCCGGGCGGTGCTCGAAGTGCCACCACTCGTTGTCGTACATGCGGTAGAGGTCGTAGCGGGCGCCGTGTTCCTCGAGCCAGCGCGCGCCTTCGTGCGGGCGTACGTCCAGCGCGGTGCCCTTGACGTGGCTGGATTCCGCCGGTGGTAACACGAGCATGCGTGCCGAGGCCGGGGAGCCGGAGCGGCGCACCTCCTCGTCGAACAACCGCTGCTGGGCAAGAGGATCGCGGTATCCCGAGGTGAGGCCGATGAGCTGGCCGTGACGCCAGAGCGCCTCGGTGCGTGCCGCGGTGAACGCCGCCATGGCGCCGTCGGTGAGCCCGGTGAGGTCCTCGGCGGGGAACCGGATCCCCAAAGCCCAGTGGCAGGCCAGCTCGCGGGCGCGGCCGGGCCGGCGAACGAACGCCGCGGGCAGCAGGAGCACGGCCAGCACCAGCGTGACCACGGCGTACAGCCGGTCACGGGGCCGAGGCGGGATGGTGCGTGGTTCGTCCATGCCGATTACGATTGGCGCCGAATGTGCGTGCGTTGTGCGCCGCATGTCATGGTTTGTCGACGGCGGCCACCGTCGGTGCGACCGTGACACAACCATGACACGGCGCTGACGAGACGGGGACACGGCCGGTCGACAGTGGGTGGAGTTGACCGGCGGGCGAGTTACGGAGCGTGCGGTGAAACTCGGCGGCGTGTCGCGAGTGTTGTTGATCGAGGATGACCCGGCCGTGCGGGAGGGCCTTGAGCTGGCTCTGACCCGGCACGGGCACCGGGTGCGCGCGGTGGAGTCCGGCGAGGAGGGGCTGGAGCGGCTGCGTACGGACCTTCCCGACGTCGTCGTGCTCGATCTGATGCTGCCTGGCATGGACGGGTTCGAGGTCTGCCGCCGCATCCGGGCCGCCAGGGAGATACCGATCATCATGCTGACCGCGCGCGGCGACGACATGGACGTGGTGGCCGGGTTGGAGGCGGGCGCCGACGACTACGTGGTCAAGCCGGTGCAGCCCAGGGTGCTCGAGGCACGCATTCGCGCGGTGCTCCGGCGGATCGGCCGGGACCAGGCGGAGCTGGAGCGGTACGGGGACCTGACCATCGATCGGGCCGGGCTGGTGGTCGCCAACCGCGGCGTGCCGGTCAGCCTCCCGCCGACCGAGCTGCGCCTGCTGCTCGAGCTCTCCGGCACGCCGGGCCGGGTGCACAGCCGCCAGCAGTTGCTGGAGTCGGTGTGGGAGCACGGGTACTTCGGCGACTCGCGTCTCGTGGACGCGTGCGTGCAGCGGCTGCGCGCGAAGATCGAGGACGACTCGGCGGCGCCCGTCTACGTGCAGACGGTACGTGGGTTCGGGTACCGGTTCGGGCCGGTGTGAACCGCAGGTGACACCTCGGCCGAGCCTGGGGCTGCGTGCCCGGCTGTTGTTCGCGTTCGCGCTGCTGTGTGTGGTCACCGCGGCGGCGGTGGCCGGCGGGAGCTACGTCCAGGCCCGCAACGCCATCCTGCAGCGGGCCCAGGACGCCGCGGTGCTGGCGATGACAAGCCGCCTGCAGGCGCTCTACCCGTTGCAGAGTGCGACACCGAACCAGACCCAGCTGAACGAGATCGCCACCGCCGCGACCGACCAGGACTGCTGTGGGGTCGCCTTCTACCGCGAGATGCACTCGCCGGTCGCCGGCGCGCCGCCGGATGCCGTGCCGGGTGCCGGGCCGCCAAGGCGCTTGAGGCCGGGCAGTAAGCCGTCGGCCGTGGATCTCGGGGCGATCTCACCGGAGTTGCGACGGGAGGTGGCCGGCGGCCGTACCGCGTGGCAACGTGTGGTGTTGCGGGACGGGCCCTGGCTGATCGTCGGCACGCCGTTACTGATCGCCGAGCGGGGCCAGGCGACGCGGGCGTCCGGCATCGAGGTCTACGTCGCGCGCAGCCTGGCCGCCGAACAGCTCAGCATCGACGAACTCGCCCTGTCGGCCTGGGCCACCGGCGGGGCGGCCCTGGCGTTCGCGGTCGTCCTGGCGTTGCTGGCCAGCCGGGGCGTGCTGGGCCCGGTGCGCGAGCTCGGCCGGGCGGCACGCCTGCTGGGCGAGGGCGAGCTGCGGACCAGGATCGCGGTCCGCGGCTCCGACGAGCTGGCCGACGTGGCGCGTACGTTCAACAACACCGCCGCGGAGCTGGAACGGCACGTCGAGCAGCTCCGCGAGATGGAGGCCGACGCCCGCCGGTTCGTGGCCGACGTGTCCCACGAGCTGCGCACCCCGCTGGCCGCGCTCGCCGCGGTCGCCGACGTCCTCGACGAGGAGGCGGCCGAGCTGCCCGAGCCCGCCGGCCGGGCCGCCAGGCTGGTCAGCCAGGAGACCCTCAACCTCACCGGGCTGGTGAACGACCTCATCGAGATCAGCAGGTTCGACTCCGGCGTCGCGGCCCTCACCCTGAACGAGGTCGACGTGGCCGAACTGGTGCGCGCGACCCTGCGTGCCCGGGGCTGGTCGGAGCCGGTGCGCACCGAGCTGCCACCCGCGGTGACGGCACGGCTGGACCCGCGCCGAGTGGACGTCATCCTCGCGAACCTGGTCGGCAACGCCCTGCGGCACGGCGAACCACCGGTGTCGGTACGGCTCTCCGCCGACCCGCACTGGATCGCTCTCGAGGTCCGCGACCACGGACCGGGGCTGAAGGAAGCGGTGCTGCCGCACGTGTTCGACCGGTTCTACAAGGCCAGCGCGGCCAGGGCCAGGTCCGAGGGCAGCGGCCTCGGCCTGGCCATCGCGCGGGAGAACGCGCGCCTGCACCGAGGCGATCTCACCGTCACCAACGCCTCGGACGGCGGCGCCATCTTCACGCTGCGCCTGCCACGCCGGGCGGACGATCTGGACGGAGACCCCGAGTGAGGACCGTGCTCGCCGGCCGCGTGCTCGCCGGCCGTGTGCTCGCCGGCCGTGTGCTCGCCGGCCGTGTGCTCGCCGCCGGCCTCGCATCGCTCGTCGCCGTCGCCGTGGCCGGCTGCGGCGTGCGGCCCAGCGACGCCATCACCGCCGGCGACCCGCCCAGCGGGCGCGTCGAAGCAAACCCGACGGTCACCCTCTACCTGGTCAAGAACGGCCGGCTCAGCCCGGTGACGCGGCCCGGCGGCCGGCTGTACCTGACGGACAGGCTCGCGATGCTGACGGACGGCCCCACCGCGAGGGAACAGACGGACGGATTCACCACCGAGGTCCCGTTCGAAGCCGGCCCGTTCTCGGTGACCGCCGAGCCGGACTCCCCCTTGGTGGTGACCCTGTCCACTCCGATCGGCGAACTGTCCACCCTGGCCGTCGAGCAGATCGTGTGCACGGCCGCCGCCACGGTGTCGGAAATCCCGGTCCAGGTCACCGTCGTCGGCGCAGGGCGGAGCGTCGGCCCCCGAAGGTGCCCGGGGCTTGCCTGACCGAGGTCAGGTCGGCGCGGGTTCCGGCCGGGCCTCCGCCCGCGCGATGCGTGCCTTCACGTCGCGGAAGTGCAGCCGCATCGCCTCCCGGGCGGCCTCCGGGTCCCGGGCGCGCAGCGCCGCCACGATCCGGCGATGGTTGACGGCGATCTCAGCGGTCCGCTCCGCCGGCGGGCCGAGCGTCGGCTCGACCTCGTGGTAGACGTCCCAGAACAGGCCGATCAGCTGCAGCACCAGCTCGTTGCCGCACGAGTCGTACAGCAGCGCGTGGAAGGCCCGATCGGCTTCCCGGTCCCGATCCATGCCATTGGCCAGGGCCTCCAGCGCGGCGAGCCGGGGCGCGCTGGTGCTCTGCGCCACCTGGCCGATCAGCCCGGTCTCGAGCAGCTCGCGGACCTCGACCAGATCGTTCAGCGCACGGATCCCGCCCGGCCCCGAACGCACCCGGAAGGCGAACGACGGGGTCAGCGCGTCGAGCGACGCGTGCCCGACGAACGTCCCATGACCGTGCCGGATCTCGACGATGCCCAACGCCTGCAGGGCGCGTACGGCCTCACGGACGCTGTTGCGGCTCGTTTTGAGCAGCTCCATCAGTTGCACTTCGGTCGGCATCGGTGAGCCTGGGGCCAGTCCGCGCTCGTGGATCAGGGCGACGATACGCTCCTGAAGCGACGTGCCGTCACGTGTAGGCATGCCAGCTCCAAGCTCGTCGAAGGCCTTACGTCAAACATCCCACCTCTTCGTCCCGGAAGGCCAGCTAGGGCGGGAAAGTTTACGCCGACGACACAGATTGCCCGCCGGACGGCCACGGCTCGTTTGCTCGCAGGTCTGGGACATAGGATGTTCCACGCGCTCGGCGAGGGCGGGGGCGACCGCGTCAACGCGGCGATGCGATGCGCTTCCTGGCCCGCGAGGTTCCCGCAGTCATCGGAATCCAGGTGAGCCCCAGCTCGGCCAGGGCCCGTTCGTGGCCCGCCTCGGCGCCCGGGATCGGTGGCGGTACCGTACGGCTCAGGCCATCGGCCCAGGCACAGTGGCCCGAGCTCTTTCCCGTGGAGCAGCAGGCCATCCACAGGACGTAGGACGTCCTCGCTGTGATCCATGGCAAGCAGCAGCGGCGATGACGCCCACGGGGCCCGTGAGCGCCATCGCCAAGCGGCTCGTGCAGCCTTAGCCGACGCGATCGAACGGCAGCCGCAGCCCAAGCCGACCGGAGATCGGGAGGTTCCGCTGCCGGATCAGGTCCAGCTCGGTGTCGCTGACGGCGCGCCGGTAGACCCGTACCTCGTCCAGCGTCCCGCGGAAGCGGTCCACACCGTCCAACCGCTGTCCGACGTGGATGCCCTCGAGCCCGAACTCCTTGCCGAGGGTCACCGAACCGGGCGGCGCCGCCGCCGACGAGACCTGCACGCCGTCCACCAGGAGCCGGAGCTCGCCGCGTACCCGCTGGAGCGCCACGAAGTGCCACTGCCCGTCGTTGTACGCGCTCGGCGACTGCACGGTCACGTTGAACCGGTCGACGGAGAGGACCGCCCGGATGCGCTTGCTGGCCGGCTCGGCCCGCAGCCACAGCGCCGGCGGGTTGGTGCCCCGGTTGACCCGGTGGAACCAGAGGATCGTGTGCGCGCCGGTCTGCTCCGAGTACCGGATCCAGGAGGTCAGCGTGAAGTCCTTCGCGCCGAGGTCGATGGAGTCGTTGAACGGCACCTCCACCCGGTCGTCCACCCGGTCCAGGGCCAGCCCGCTGCCGAACCGCCCGTCGGTGGTCTGCGCATTACCGCGGACATACGCCTTGTTGCGGTACGGAGACAGGTCCGGCGTCGTCGGGCCGGGCGCCGGGGGACCGGGGATGCCGGGCGGGGTGCCGTTCGGCGTCTTCAGGTACGCCTCGTTGAACCGCGTGAACCGGATCTGCTCGTACGGCGTGATGGTGCCGGCCTCGTACATCAGGGCCGCCTCGTCGCCGTCCAGACGCACCATGTCCGAGTACGCCGACGGCCCCCAGTAGAAGACCTTGCCCTTGTCCCAGGTCTCGAAGCGGCGCCCCTCGTCGTAGGACGACCGGATCCCCATCGCCTCCCGGGCGTTCGGGTGCATCGGCGCGGAGAAGAGGATGCGCCCGTCGCTGAACCGCAGCAGCGACGCCTGGATGTCGGTCGTCGCCAGCGCCGGCATGGTGCGGAACGGGTGGTCCCACGTCTCGCCGCTGTCGCTGCTGGTCGCGTACGCCCGGCTGCCCTCGTCGGTGCCGCGCTCGCGGGCCGAGGCGTAGATCCGCCCGTCGGTCAGCTCGATGACGGTGACCTCCTGGGCGATGACCGTGCCGTCGTCGCGGGACGTCTCGGCGCCGATGTTCCAGGTCACGCCGCTGTCGTCGCTGTAGAGCAGGTGCGTGCCGTAGACGTGCTTGCCGACCCGGTCCCAGCTCTCGAAACTCGCACCGACGACCAGCCGGCCGGCGTGCGGGCCGAGCTTGAGCTGGATGCCGTGCATCGGGCCGGTGGCGTACCAGAAGTTCCACTCCGGACGCTTGCCCTCGGTCATCTCCCTGGCGGCGGACCAGGTCGCCCCGTGGTCGTCGCTGAACTGCACCCAGGGGTCGCGGTCACAGCCGTTCGGGCACGGCTCGCCACCGTTGTGGGTGCTCACCAGCACGACCCGCCCGGTGCGCTCGTCAACGATCGGCACCGGGTTGCCGTGGGTCGTGCCGTTGCCCTCCGAGACCACCTGCAGTGGTCCCCAGGTCCGCCCGCCGTCGGCGGAACGGCGCAGCACCAGGTCGATGTCCTCGTCGTCGCCGCAGTCCTTCACCCGTCCCTCGGCGAACGCCAGGAGCATGCCGTTCGTGGCCCGCACCACGGCGGGGATCCGGAAGCAGCCGTATCCGAAGTCGCCCTGTTTGTAGAGCACCTGCTCGTCCACGAACGGTGCGGTGTCGGCGGTCGCGCCGGCCGCGGAGGTTGCCACCGGCGCCGCGCTCGCCGGCGCGCCGAACAAGCTGACGATTAAGCCCGCAAGCACCGCTACGGCGCCCGCCCGGCGGCGCCCGGGGCGGCGCTCCGGAGGATGACCATCGTGCATGTGCTCGTCCTTCCTGGGGGGAGAAGATTACGAGCGGACATCCTACGTCCAACGTCCCATGTTAAACAGACGGTGAACGTAGAATGTTCACCGGTCTGAAGATCTGGCTGTGATCCCCGTCGAGGCGTGGGCGGACGGCATCGCCTCGGTCATCAGCCGCAGGCCGCGTTTTTTGGGTCCGGACAAGTCCGGGATTTTCCTTCACCCTCGGGCTAATGACCTACCCCCCCACGGAGGCTTGCGATGGTGCTTGCCCAGATCGCTCGCTGGACCGCCGCTCTCAGCATGGTGGCGGCCATGACCTTCGCCGTCGCCCCGTCCTCTGCCGCGGCCGCGCGGCCCGACTTCCGGCCGGGCGCGCCCGGTCTCGGTGACCCCTACTTCCCCCTGGAGGGCAACGGCGGGTACGACGCCCAGCACTACTCCCTCAACCTCGCCTACGACCCTGCCACCAAGGTGCTCAGGGGGACGGTGCACATGCTGGCTCGCGCCACACAGGACCTGTCCCGCTTCGATCTGGACTTCCAGCAGCTCACCGTGCGATCGGTCACGGTCAACGGCCGCCAGGCCGCCTATGCGCGCGACGGCCAGGAACTGGTCGTCACCCCCAACGCGGGCCTGCGGCGTCATAGCGTGTTCGACGTGGGCGTCACCTACGACGGCATCCCGCAGCCGCTCGGCGGCCCGATCGTGTTCGGCCTGCCGTACGGGTGGATCGCCACGGAGGACGGCGTGCTCGTCGCCTGCGAGCCGAACGCGGCCAGCACCTGGTTCCCCTCCAACGACCACCCGAGCGACAAGGCGACCTACTCCATCTCGGTGACCGTCCCGAAGGGGCTCACCGCCGCGTCGAACGGCGTGCTGGCGGCGCAGGTCACTCACGGTGACACGACGACCTTCCTGTGGAACGAGCTGCGTCCGATGGCGTCGTACCTGGTCACGACCACGATCGGCCGGTTCGACGTGCAGAAGGGCAGGACGCCGGACGGCCTGCGCGAATGGGTCGCCACCGATCCGACCGTGCCCGGCACCGAGGTCGTCTTCCAGCAGACCGCCGACATCACCGACTACTGGAGCGAACTGTTCGGGCGCTACCCGTTCGAGGAGACGGGCGCGATCGTGGACAACGTCCCCATCGTCGGCTTCTCGCTGGAGACTCAGACCAAGCCGCTGTACTCCGCCGTCCGCAGCGAGACAACGGTCGCGCACGAGCTCGCCCATCAGTGGTTCGGCGACAGCGTTTCGGTGCGGACCTGGCAGCACATCTGGCTCAACGAGGGCTTCGCCACCTTCGCCCAGCGCTACTGGACCGAGCACACCGGTGGCGAGAGCGTCCAGGCGTGGTTCGACCGGCAGTACGCCACCAGGCCGGAGTCGTTCTGGCTACCGAAGGTGGCCGACCCGCAGCGCGACACCATGTTCGACACCGCCGTCTACAACCGCGGCGGCATGACGCTCCAGGCGCTGCGGGTGAAGATCGGCGACGAGCCCTTCTTCCGGCTGCTGCGGACGTGGGCGGCCGATCATCGCTACGGCCTGGCCGACACCGACGAGTTCATCACGCTCGCGGAGAAGATCTCCGGCCGGGACCTGACCGAGTTCTTCAACGTCTGGCTGTTCACCCCGAGCAAGCCCGTGACGTGGTGACGACGTTCTGACTGCGGCGCTCTCGTACGTTTCGAGGTCGTCGGCTGATTTCGGGGGATGGGCCGGGGATGCGGATACGGTTGCTCGGGCCGGTTGACGTAGTCGCGGACGGGATGTCCGGCCGGTGAGCGGGCCGCGCCGCAAGGCGGTCCTGGCGATGCTCGCGCTGCACCGCGGTGAGATCGTCAGCAACGACCGGCTCGCCGACGTGATCTGGGCCGGCAACCCGCCGGCGACGCCGCTGAACACGGTCCAGCGCCACGTCTCGCATCTGCGCCAGGTGCTGGGCCGAGCAGCAGGTACAACCCGACATCAGCGAGGTGCTCGACCCCAGATTCCATCAGTCGCAGATCCTTATCGCCAGGCAGACGGCGACAGTGATCACCTCCAGCGGACCCAAGATCCCGAAGCGCACAAATCCAGAGCGATGCTGCTGAATCGCCCCCGGCTTAGGTAGAAGATGTGGTGCGTCCCGGGTTGCGGCGCTGGACGTACAGGCGGTTGCCCTTCGGCCCCGTCCATTCCACCCGCACGACCCCGGCCACCGCCGTGTCGGCGACGCGCGACGGGTCGGCCCAGTAGCCGAACCTGGGGTTGCGGAAGAACGTCGCCCACAGCTGGCCGCTGCGATCCGCGAAGATGTTGTTGTGACCGGCCCCGACGCCCAGGGTCCACCGCTGGGAATACGGTCCCTCGAAGTGGTCGGAGACGGCGACGACCGCGTCGTAGTGATACTGCTCGCGACCGGCGCCGGCCGGGTCGTAGGCGTAGCGGGTGCTGCCGTCGGCGTTGGTCGAGGATCGGTTCCAGGCGGCGTGCAGGAGGAAGTACTTGCCGCCGTGCTTGAAGACGTACGCGCCTTCCAGATACGGCTCGGGCGAGTAGGGCGTCTGCTGGAACGCCGGGAGGTTGGTGGTCGGGACGATGTCCTCCATGTCGTCCCGGAACTTCGCGTACAGGTTGTTGTGCAGGACGAGCCAGGCGTCGTCGCCTTCGGAGTAGAGGCCGCCGTCGATGTGGTGGTACGCGCCGGGCTTGATGAAGGCGGGTCCGCCGATGACAGGGTCGCCGAAGGGCTTTTCGAGGTTGCCTCGGACGAGGCGGTACGGGCCTTCGACCCCGCCCTCGCTCACGAGCATGAACGAGCCCACCTTCGTCGAATGATCGCCCATGCAGGCGACGATGTACCACTTGCCGCGGAAATAGTGCACTTCCGGGGCCCAGACATCGCCGCGCTTGCCGAACTGGCCCTCGTCGGTCCAGTACTCCTGCCACGGAGCGACGACCGTGCGCCCGGCCCGGTTCTCGCCGGCGAACTCGGGCGACCACACCTTGCCCTTTTCGGCGCCGGGGCGGATGCCGGTCGTGTCGGCCAGCCTCCACGGCCCGCGCAGGGACGGGGACGTCCACACGAAGATGCCGTCGTTCCACGGGGCCGCCCCCGGGAGCCCCGCCGACCGGGTGGTGCCGGTGGCGACGTAGATCGGGCGACCCTTGACGACGAAGCAGTTGACGTACGTGTCCCGCATCCAGACCCGGCCGAGTTCCTTGTCCCGGGGGCGCAGTTCCAGCGGCAGGATGAAGGAGTTGTCCGCGCGCGGCCACAGGTCGAGCCGGGTGTCGGCGAGACCGTACGGCTCGAGGTCCGGCCAGTTCGACGGGTATCGCGTCGTAGCCGCCTGCGCGGTGGTCGCGGGCAGTGCCGCCGCTCCCAGAACGCCGGCGGCGCCCGCCAGCAGGGACCGTCGGTTCACGTTCAACCCGTTGTCGGAACCAGTCATCAGTTACGTCCTTCACATCAGCGCGGTCTGCGGCGAGTGTGCCCGGCCGCTAAAATGTCATCAATAACCCGGCAAAAACTGCTGAAAACCGCACAGGTAGCCGCCGGTGAGCGCCGGGCCGAACTGGCCACGGCCTTCCTCACCACAGAAGACCGCGGCCGGCCACGTGACAGCCTGGTCAGGGCTGCTGCAGCGCGCGGAAGTCCTCGAGCCAGTAGCCGCGCCCCGACAGGTCAGCGCGGGGTCGTACGGTCTTGGCGGCATACACGCTGTTGAGCAGCCACGGGGTCTTGTCGGGGCCGAAGTTCGCGACCATCGCGTCTTCCTGCTTGAAGCCGTACGTGGCCACCGCCAGCCGCCCGGTGCCCCGATACAGCTTCATCTGGTCGCGCAGGAAGCCCGCCTGGCCGGTGAACCACGGGCTGCTCTTCAGGAAGTCATCCCACTTCCGCTCGCTGAACGGCGCGTCGATGGCGGCCTTGATGACCTGCCACACCAGGGTGCCGGAGGGGAAGCCGTACTTCTGGGCGAACGTGGCCGGGACCGGGTCCTGCAGGTGCTCTTTCCAGTACCAGACCAGGGAGAACTCGGTGACCAGGAACGTCTGGTCGGGGCGCATCCTCGGCAGGATGAAGTCCAGGAACGGCTGCGCGGCCTGCGGCGAGGGGATGTGCGGGTGGATGTCCACGCCCTCGATCTCCGGCGTTTCACGCACGAAGGTCATCCAGCGCTCGGCCGCCGGCGTGCGGCGGTCCGGCAGGTCGAGCCGGTTCAGCGCGCCCATGTAGAGCACGGTGCGGCAGTTGGCGCCGCAGTGCGCGCGCCGGTAGTCGATCACGTGCCGGGCGACGGTCTCGTAGAACGTGTTGAGTCGCGCGTCGCGCTCGGCGGGCAGGCTCTCGATGAACGGCTCGTTGCCGATCGCGATGATCTTCACCTTGTTCAGCACCGCAGGCAGGACCCGGTCCAGGCGGGCCAGCTCGGCGGCCATCCCGGCGCTGCCCGGAGCGGGGAACGAGGCCCGGTCGTAGGGGAACTTCAGGCTCAGGATGGTGTCGTAGCCCTTACCGGCCGCCTTGGTGATCGTGCTGATCGCTTCGTGCTTGGCGGGGTCGCCCTGCTGGGTTTGGGGCATCGGGAAGAAGCCGCGGATCCACCGGGCGCGCGCCTCGCGCAGCTCCGGGTAGTCCAGCGAGTCGAGGTTCTCGTTGAAGTTGGCGCCCAGCGCGCCGTACGCGAGGGCGCGCGGCTTGTCGACGGCCACGGATTCGGCTCCTTGCGCAGTGGCGGCGTGGGTGAGGGTCGAGAGGGCGAGAACCGCTGTCATGGCGATGGTCGACAGTCGGCGCAGCATGTGGCCTGCTTTCTCAGAGGAGGAGGTCGGGCGGCATTCATGTTTGCGCAAACCCGATCTGCCCGTCAATGGCCGCGGGCGGCGGAGGTCAGCGCCGCGGTGGCGCGGTGGAGGCCCGCACCACCAGCTCCGGCAGGACGAACCGGCTGGCGGAGGTGGGCGCCTCGGCCCCCTGCGGGGCCTCGATCTGCGCGATCAGCTGCTCGAGGCAGCGGCGGCCCACCGCGGCGAGGTCCTGGCGGACGGTCGTCAGCGGCGGGTTGAGAAAGGGCGTGAAGTCGAGGTCGTCGAACCCGACGACGCTCAGGTCGTCGGGCACCCTGCGGCCCAGCTCGGTAGCGGCCCTGAGCACGCCCACGGCCATCTGGTCGTTGGCGGCGAAGACGGCGGTCACGTCGTCGTCGGCCAGCAGGCGCCGGGCGGCGTCGTACCCCGACTGCGGGGACCAGTCGCCGACGGCGGGCGGCGGTACGGCGCGGCCCGCCCGCTTCAGCAGCCGCTGCCACGCGGCCCTGCGCCGCTGCGCCGGGATCGAGCCGGTCGGCCCGGCCACGTGGTGGACGGTGGCGTGGCCGAGCCCGAGCAGGTGCTCCACGGCGGCGCGGGCGCCGGCGGCCTCGTCCATGCCGAACGTGGGGTGCCGGTGCGCCGCCCTGCTGTCGGCGATCACCACCGGCACCTCGTCGGGAAGCCGCAGGTGCGGGGTGTCGAGCACCCGGCCCTCGATCACGATCACGCCGTCCACGGCGCGGTCGGTGAGGCCGCGGACGGCGGCGCGGACGTCCTTCTCGGTCGGGCTGTCGACCATCGCGACGCTCACCGAGTAGCCGCGGGCCTGGGCGCCGGTCACGACGGCCTCCACGATGCGGACGTTGAGCACGGCGCTGAGGTTGAACATGACGACGCCGATCGTGCGGAAGCGGCCGGTGGCCAGCGCCCGCGCGGCGATGTTGGCGCGGTAGCCGAGCTGTCTCATGGCCGTCTCGACCTTGAGCCTCGTGGCGGCGGTCACCCGGTCGTTGCCGTTCGCGACCCGGGACACGGTCTGGCCCGATACGCCCGCGAGCTTGGCGACGTCCGCCATCGACGGCCCGCCGGACGATCCCGTACCTGGTAGTCGAGCCACGCGGGGCGCTCTCCCTTCCTCGTAGCAGCGGCGTCAAGGCTACATCGACGCCGTTCGTGGCTGCTAACGGGGCCGCCACGCCTGTTTCCGCAAACAGGCTCTAGGGGAGGGTATGGCCCCTGAACTGGCCTTTTGAGAACTTCACCGGGACGCCCTTGACGTTGATAGACGTCAACCGTAGGTTTGCGCAAACATGGATCCGCTTCGCGGGGAGTCCTGATCGTTCGGGGCTGGGCGGGATCGTGACCGAGCCGACTACGAAGAGGAGTCGCCATGGGGTCGCATCGCCGAATCCCTGGAATCCCACCCGGCGTGGCAGGCGTCAGCCGCCGCCAGTTCCTCGGCGGCGCGAGCGCCGCCGTCCTGGCCACGGCGCTGACCGCGTGCACCGGCGGCGGGCAGCTGAGCCGCCGGAGCCAGGACGCGGGTAACACGCTGCAGTGGTGGGACCAGTTCAGGCCGCTGACCAAAATGCTGGAGAGCGACCTGTTCACCCCTTACGAGCAGGGCCACCAGGGCGTCACGATCGAACGGCGCCAGATGGACGCGCCCGACCTGGGCCAGGCGCTGCAGGTGGCCAGGCGCAGCAACCAGATGCCGGACGTGCACTCGCTGGCGGGGCTGGGCGCGGTCTCCCCGGCCGCCCTGGTCGGCGAGGGCTGGTTCCAGCCGGTCGGCAAGCTGGCCGATTTCGCCGGCAGCCCGATCGCCGGGCAGCTCTACGACGGCATCCACCGCTTCAACGGTGAGATCTACTCCTTCGCCCCGTTCTCCGGCCGCAATCACGACGCGGTGCCGTGGTTCAACTCGGCGCTGCTCAAGGAGGCCAAGCTGGATCCCGAGGACGAGCCGGCCACCTGGGACGACCTGCGCGCCGTCGCCCGCCGCCTGACCAAGGGCGACGTGCACGGGATGGTGATCCCGCTCAAGGATCCCGCGTACCTGGCGGCGCTGGTGCACCGGCTCGCCACGACCGCGGGCGCCCCCGGCCCCGGCGCCGTCGACTGGGCGACGGGCGAGTACGTCCACGACTCCCAGCCGTACATCGACGCCATCGAGTTCCTCGTCTCGCTGCAGAAGGACAAGGTCGTCCACCCGGCGTCCGCGTCGATGGGCCCGCGCGACGCCCGCGCCCGCTGGGCAGCCGGGCAGGCGGCCATCTACCTGTGGGGCGCGTGGTTCGTCGGCGGCCTGCGCGTGGACGAGCCCGAGGCGGTCGAGCGCGGGGTCGGCGTGTGGCACATCCCGTGCCCCGAGACCACCAGGAACTTCGTCTACAGCCCTCCGTCGCCCGGCACGTTCTGGGTGTCGGGCCAGTCGAAGAAGGCCAAGACCGCGGCCGAGGTGCTGTTGGCGATGACCACCAAGGAGTTCCAGCTCAAGCTGGCCGCCGCCATGGACCAGCCGCCCGCGCTGGCCGAGGTGGTGAAGGAGGCGGAGGTGCACCCCGCCTACCGGCAGTGTGTCGCCAACTTCCAGGACGACGTGCGCATCGGGCCGGTGCCCGAGGTCGGCACGCCGGGCGTGTGGCAGGTGCTCGCCGAGATGCGCGACATCCACCCCGACCTCGGCGACATCGTCCAGTCGGTGCTGACCGGCGCCAAGTCGGACGTGGGCGGCCAGCTCCGGCGCTACAAGGACCAGCTCAGCGCCGAGCGCGAGCGCGCCATCAAGGCGGTCAAAGACAAGAAGGGGGGCCAGGTCGGCCTCGACGCCTGGGTCTTCGCCAACTGGGACCGCGAGAAGGACTACGAGCAGCGGGATTACGCCAGCCGCTGAGGGGCGGCCGGACAGGAGCACCATGACGACAACCCCCGGGCACGCCGCCGCGCGCCCCCGCCCCGGACGGCTGAGGCGCCTGCGCAAGGACTGGTGGATCTACCTCTTCCTGCTGCCGACCCTCGTCGGGTACGGCGCGTACACCATCTACCCCCTGCTGGCGTCCTGGTGGTTCGGCTTCCTCGACTGGCCGGGCTTCGCCGACACCGGGACGTTCATCGGCGTCGAGAACTTCACCCGGCTGATCGGGGACGAGCTGTTCTGGAACGCCTTCCGGAACTCGCTCGTGTTCCTCGTGATCGCCGTACCCCTGCGGGTCGGGCTGGCGCTGGCGCTGGCGATCGTGCTCAACCGCAAGAAGACGCCCTTCAAGGGCTTCTTCCGCACACTGTTCTTCCTGCCGGTCGTCACCACGGGCGCCATCGTCGGCATCGTGTTCACGCTGCTGCTGGACGCCAGTGGCCCGGTGAGCGTGTCGCTGGTGTGGGCGGGCCTGATCGACTCGCCGGCCAACTTCGCCGCCGACGCCGGTACCTCGCTCTACGCCGGGATCGCCGTCTGGGTGTGGAAGTGGCTGGGCATCACCCTCATCTACTGGCTGGCCGCGCTGCAGACGATCCCGCAGGGCGTCCACGAGGCTGCGATGATCGACGGGGCGGGCCCCTGGGCGGAGTTCCGGCGCGTCACGCTGCCGCTGCTGGTGCCGTTCCTGGTGATCATCACGCTGATCGACACCGTGGCGGCGTTCAACGTCTTCGACCTGATGCAGACCCTCACCGGCGGGGGCCCGTCCTTCTCCTCCGAGGTGATCGAGATCTTCATCTTCCGCACCGCCTTCCAGGCCACCGTCCCGCAGCTCGGGTACGCCTCGGCGGCGGCGGTGCTGTTCGGGCTGCTCACCATGGTCCTGGCGATCGCGCAGGCGCTGGGCATGCGCTGGGCCAGGAACCGGATGGGCGCGGCATGACGGCGCGTCCCCGGCCGAGCGCCGGGCAGGTGGTGACCGCCGTCCTGCTGCTCGTGCTCGGCGGCCTGTGGGTCTACCCGTTCATCTGGCTGGTCTCGGCCTCGCTGAAGACCTCGCCCGAGATCTTCGGCTCGGGGCTCGGCCTGCTGCCCGAGGAGCCGGTCTGGGCGAACTACGCCCGCGCCTGGACCGAGGTCGGCTTCGCCAGGTACTTCGTCAACACTCTCGCCATCACCGTGGGCACGGTGGTGCTCGTCGTCGTGCGCAGCGCCCTGGCGGGCTACGTGCTGGGCCGCTACGACTTCGCCGGCAAGAAGGTCGTCATCGGCCTGTTCCTGGTCACGTTCTTCCTGCCCGAGGGGTACACGATCATCCCGATCACCCAGCTCACCGACCAGCTGGGGCTGCTCAACACGCACGCCGGCGTGATACTCGGCCTGGGCGCGGGCGGGCAGATCGCCTCGACCCTCCTGTACGCCGGGTTCTTCAGGAAGCTGCCGAACGAACTGGAGGAGTGCGCCCGCCTGGACGGCGCGGGCCACTTCACCGTCTTCTTCCGCGTGATGCTCCCTCTGGCCTGGCCGATCACCGCCACGGTGGTCATCCTCACGTACCTGTTCGCCTGGAACGTCTACCTGCTTCCGCTGGTGTTCACGCTCAGCGACCCCGATCTGCGGACGCTGGCCGTGGGCATGACGGTCTTCATGGGCGAGCGGGAAACGGACTGGTCGGGGATGGCCGCGGCCGCCGTGATCTCGCTGATCCCGGTGATCGCCGTTTTCGTCGTCCTCCAGCGGAAGTTCGTCGACAGCATCGCGGGAGCGGTGAAGCAGTGACCGGAACGGAGTCTTGAACCACATGTCTGTCCACGGCCGTGAGGCACTCGTGACGATCGACACCCGCCGCCCGGCGGGCCGGATCGACGACGACGTCTACGGACATTTCCTGGAATCGGCGTTCTTCGGGAACATCGAGGGCGGCGTCTTCGACGAGGGCTCACCGCTGTCCGTCACCGAGCCAGGCCTGCTCGACGGCGTCCGCGCCGACGTGCTCGACCTGGTACGCGAGCTGGGCCCGGGGCCGATCCGCTGGCCGGGTGGCAACTTCACCTCGGCCTACAACTGGGAGGACGGCGTCGGCCCGCGCGATGCCCGGCCGAGCCGGCTGGAGCTGGCCTGGGGCGGGCAGGAGTCCAACCGCTTCGGCACCGACGAGTTCCTGGCCTGGTGCGAGGCGGCCGGCGCGGAGCCGTACCTGGTGCACTCCTGCCGGAACGTGGACGAGGCGGTGCGCTGGGTCGAGTACACCAACTCCGCACGCGCGACCACGCTCACCGGCCGCCGCGCCGCGAACGGGCGGGCCGAACCGTGGAAGGTGCGCTACTGGGGCGTGGGCAACGAGGTCTACGGGCCGTGGCAGATGGGCCACCGCACGGCCGAGGAGTACGCCGCCGCCGCCCGCGAGCACGCCCGGTTCATGCGCCTGGTCGACCCCGAGATCCGCCTGATCGGCGTCGGCATCCCCTGGCAGCAGGAGCAGTGGACGCGCCCGGTGCTGGCCCGCGCGGGCGAACTCCTGGACTACCTGTCCCTGCACCTGTACGGAGCCGGCACCCACCTGTGGACCGGCGACGACTACGACGCCGTCGTGGCCCAGGCGCTGTACTTCGAGCGGGAGATCCACGCCTACTCCCGGCTCGTCACCGACCTCGCCGCCGAGGTGGGCCTGGAACGCCCGCCCGCGCTCGCACTCGACGAGTGGACCATGCGCCATCTCGAACCCGAGGACTGGCCGCAGCCGCTGCCCGGCGACGACGGCGGCGTCGCCGAGCGCGAACTGCCCGAGGCGGGCGACGGCCCAGGACGCCGGGTCCGGGTGAACCGATGGAGCCCCCGCACCGTCGCCGACCTGGTCTTCTGCGCCGGAGTCTGCCACGCCGTGCACCGCTCGGCCGCTCTGCCCGCACCTGTGTCCATGGCCAACCCGGTCAACCTGGTCAACGCCAACGGCCTGGTGGTCGCCCGCCCCGGCGGCGCCCTGCGCTCGGCGATCTACCACCTCTGGCACCTCTACCGGCACCACACGGGCAGGACCGTGCTGCGGTCCGAGGTGGACGGCCCGGCCAGGACGGCCGCGGTCCGGCTCGGCGACACCTGGGGGCCGGACGGCCGGCTGCTCACCGAGCCCATGACCGTCCCGTACATCGACGTCTCGGCCACCCGCGCCGACGACGGCTCGGTGCGGGTGGCCGTCGTCAACCGGCACCGCGACGAGACCATCCGGGTGCGGCTCGTCCTCGACGGCAGCGCCGACGCCACCCCCGCCCGCGCGCGGGTACGCACCGTCGGCGGCGACGCCGCCTTGGGCGCGGTCAACACGCTCGGCGCGCAGGACACGATCGCCGTGCGCGACCTGGGCGAGATCGAGGCGAACGGCGGGATCTGGGAGCTCGCGCCGCACTCGGTGACCGTACTGACCCTCATCGAGAAGCTTTCGTGACCGACGATCCCGACCATCCTCTGAGAGCGCGGACGAGATGCTCGGCGAGCGCGACGACGGGCAGGCCGGTGGTAGCACGAGGGATCACCGGCATGATCGAGGCGTCGATGACCCATAGGTTGTCGCTGCCGTGCACGCGCCCCGCGCCGTCGACCACGGCGCCCGCGGCCGGATCGGGGCCGATCGCGCAGGTGCCCACCGGATGCCAGTAGTGGGCGGCGGAAGCACGCATCGCGGCCGCACTTGCCCTCGGACGGGCGCTGAACTCGTCGAGCGGTGCCCCGAGCAGCGGTGCGAGCGCTGGCGAAGCGGCCATGCGCCGGCACAGGTCGATGCCGTCCCGCAGCACGCCCAGGTCGGCCCCGTCCTGGTCCGTCAGGTAAGCGTGGTCGATGACGGGCTTGGACGTGGGGTCGAGAGAGGAGAGCCGGAGCGTGCCTCGGGAGCGCGGGGCGAGGCACGCGGCCGGCAGCACGCAGGCCCAGCCGTCCGCGGCGCGGGTGGTCCACGGCAGGAGATGGAGGTCGTAGGGGGCACGGCCACCGGTCGAGCGCGCCTTGCCGATGACCTGTTCGTCCGGCAGGGGGCGCAGTCGTTCATGGTCGGCGAGTCGCCGCGTCAGTTCGTCACTCGCCGCGAAGCGCAGTTCGAGCATGGGTTGGTCGTGCAGGTTGCGGCCGACGCCCGGGAGGTCGAGGCGGGGACGCACACCCAGGGCACGCAGGTCGTCGGCCGGCCCTATGCCGCTGCGCAGGAGCACCTCCGGGCTGCCGTAGGTGCCGCCGCAGAGCACGAACCGATCGGCTTCCACGAGGAGCCGTTCGCTTCCTCGAAGCACGTGGGCGCGTCGGACCGTCGAGCCGTGTAGCTCCAGCCGGTCGACCAGCGCCTGGTCGATGATGTGCAATCCGCTCTCGTCACGGACCGGATCGAGGTAGGCGAAACCGGTGTTCCAGCGCACGCCGCCGGGGTTGTTCACGGGTGACGGGCCGCAGCCGGGGCCGCCGAAGAGGTCGTCCAGGTCGTCCGTCCGCGGGATACCGCACTCGACCATGGCGTCCATCGCCGCGGCCTGGAAGGGGGTGAGCTCCTGTTCGGAGTAGTGCCTGACGCGCAGCCTGGCCGCGCTCTCCTTCATCAGGCCGGTGAGCGATTCGTCGGTCCAGGAGAGCCCCCATGAGCGGTAGTCGGAGGCGTGGCCCACGGTCTGGGAGCAGCCGTTGTGGGAAGAACAGCCGCCGATGACCCGCGCGCGCTCGAACGCCAGGTCGCGGCCGGGGTGTGCGCCGGGGCCGCGATAGCCCCAGTCATGCGTGTCCGGCAGCGTCGAGCTGTCGAGGAGCTCGCGCGGCCACCGTCCCGAGTCGAAGGAGCCGTAGTCGGGCCCGGCCTCGACTACCACCACGGACAGGGAGGTGGTTTCGAGCAGGCGCCCGGCGACGACCGCCCCGGCCGTGCCACCGCCAAGAATCGCGATGTCCGCGCGTACGCGCTGGTCCAAGTCGTTCGTAGCGCTTACCATGGAAGAAGTTTAATCGATCGAACGATAAAAGAACTAGAAGGCAGGTACAGAGAGTGGACGTCGCCATCCTCATCTACGAAGGGTTCACCGCCCTGGACGTCACCGGGCCGTTCGAAGTGCTGAGCCGCCTGCCGGACGCCCGCGTGCGGTTCGTCTCCGCGACGCCGGGGATGGTCGCCGCCGATCAGCCTGGATTCGGCCTCGTGGCCGAGCCGCTGGAGAGTATGGAGCGGCCGGGCGTGGTCGTGGTCTCCGGCGGCAGCACCACCACGCGGTTCCTGGACGACGAGGCCGTCCTGTCCTGGTTGCGCCGGACGCACGAGACCAGCGTGTGGACGACGTCGGTGTGCACCGGCTCCCTCCTGCTCGGTGCCGCGGGGCTGCTCCAGGGGCGCGCGGCCACGACCTTCTGGTACGAGCTGGACAGCCTGCGTTGCTTCGGGGCCGAGCCGGTGTCCCGTCGTGTGGTCGAGGACGGGAAGATCATCACGGCGGCCGGCGTGTCATCCGGCATCGACATGGCATTGGTGGTCTGTGATCGGCTGCAGGGCCCTGCCTATGCGCAGGCTGTGCAGCTGGGGATCGAGTACGACCCCCAGCCTCCGCACGACGCCGGCTCGGTGGACAAGGCCCCGGCGGAAGTGGTGCGGTTCATGCGGGACAACCTGGAACGCGCGTACGGCCCCTCGTGGGCCCGCCGGAACTATCACACCTCCTGAGCCTGCCAGGCGAAGTGGCAGGCCACCCGGTGCCCGTCCCGCCGGACCTCCGGTGGGGCGGCGGTGCCGCACCTGGTTGCAGCGGCCGGACAGCGCGGGTGGAAGCGGCAGCCGGGCGGTAGGTGGAGCGGGCTGGGCGGCTCGCCCAAGGCCCGGGCGCCGAGCCGGCGCCGGTCCGCCGATGGGACGGCGTCGAGCAGTACGCGCGTGTACGGGTGTCCGGGGTGTGCGAAGACCTCGGCGGCGGGTCCTTCCTCGACGACGCGTCCCAGGTACATCACGGCGACGCGGTCGCAGAGCCGCCGCACCACGGCCAGGTCGTGAGAGATGAAGAGCACCGTCAGATTCAGCCGTTCGCGCAGCTCGCACAGCAGGTTGAGCACGGCGCCCGCCACGGACGCGTCGAGCGAGGCCACGGCCTCGTCGGCGACCAGCACGTCGGGTGCCACGGCGAGCGCGCGGGCGATGGCGATGCGCTGTCGCTGACCGCCCGACAGCTCGCGAGGGCGGGCGCGGAGATGCTCCTCGCCCAGTCCGACCATCTCCAGCAGCTCGCGGGTACGATGCGCGACCTGGTCGGCGGAATGCTTCCGCAGCGGCTCGGCCAGGGTCTGCGCGACCGTGCGCAGGGGGTCGAGGGAAGATCCCGGATCCTGGTAGATCATCTGAACGCGGCGGCGCATGCCGGGCGGGCGCCGTCGAGGCACGGGAACGCCGTCGAGCAGCACACGGCCGGCGGACGGCAGGGTGAGGCCGACGATCGCGCGGCCGAGCGTCGACTTGCCGCAGCCGCTCTCGCCCACCAGACCCAGGATCTCGCCCCGGGCGAGTCCCAGCTCCACTCCGTCCACAGCGCGGATGCGTCGCCGGAACAGTCCGTCCTGCACGGCGTAGGCCACGGTCAACTGCTCCGCCCGTACCAGCTCGCTCATATGGCCTCCTCATGAATGCACGACGACCGGTGCCGCGCGTGGAGCGCGGGTATGCCAGGGACGACGCCTTGACAGGCTGCTTCCCGGTGGCCACAGCGGGGCGAGAACCTGCAGGCAGAGGTGTAGTTCGCCGGGTCGGGTGGCGCGCCGGGGATCGGCCTGAAGCGGCCTGCCGGTCCGTCGAGGGTGGGCACGGCTTCGATCAAGGCTCGTGTGTACGGGTGCCGCGGCCGGCCGAGCACTTCGGGTGCCGGGCCGGCTTCGATGATCTGCCCGGCGTACATGACGGCCACAACGTCGGCCACCTGGCGGATCACCGCGACATCGTGGCTGACGAGGACCATGCCGAGCCCGCGCTCCGCCCGCGCCTTGCCGAGGAGCCGCAGGATCTCGGCCTGCAAGGTGACGTCCAACGCCGTGGTCGGCTCGTCGCACAGCAGCACCCCCGGATCCGTGGCGAGGGCCAGCGCGATCGCGACCCGCTGGCGCATGCCGCCGCTGAGTTCGTGTGGGTAGGCGCGGGAGCGCAGGTCGGGATCCGGGACGCCGACGGCCGCCAGCAACTCGACGGCCCGCCGCCTGCCGGCGGCCCGCGAGGCTCCCCGCCGACGGCGTACGACATCGGCGATGAAGGACCCGACCCGCATGGTGGGATCCAACGAGGCGTGGGAGTCCTGGAACACCATCGCGAGACCGCGCCCGGCCCGGACCTCCCCGCCGGTCCGTACGGCGCCGCGTGGCAGCAGCCCCATCGTGGCGCGCAGAGTGAGCGACTTGCCGCACCCGGATTCACCGACGATGCCCAGGCACTGCCCGGCGCTGACCGCGAACGAGACGCCGTCGAGCACGAGCAGTGCCTTTTCTCGCCGGTGTATCGCCACGCGGAGTTCGTCCACCTGAAGGAGCGTCATACTGCCTCCTCTCGCTCGGTCCACCGGTCGCCGAGAGCCGCGACGCTCGATCCGAGGATCACGATGACCAGCCCGGGGAAGGCCGCCAGCCACCAGTGGCTGCGCAGGAACACCTGAGCCTCGGACACCATGGCTCCGAGCTCGGGAGTGCCCGGCTCCACGCCCAGCCCGAAGAAGGACAGGACCGCGATGCCCTGGAGCGCCATGCCCATGTCCGTGGTTAGGTAGACCAGCGACTGGCGCAACGCGTTCGGTAGCACGTGCCTGACCAGCACCGCGGTGTGTGAGAGGCCGAGCAGGTAGCCGGCCGAGATGTAGTCGCGTTCCCGAACCCGGCGCACCTCGGTGCGGATGAGCCGGGCGTACACCACCCAGCCCAGCGCGCCGAACGCGACGAGCAGGGACGGAGTTCCGGGGCCGAGCACGAAGACGAAGGCGATGAGCAGGACGTACACGGGGAGGGCCTGGAAAATGTCGGCGACCCAGCGCACCGCGACGTCCAAGAGACCGCCGTAGTAGCCGGCCACCGCCCCGATCACCGTCCCCACCAGCATCGGCAGGCCCGCGGCGAACGCCATCAGCAGGAGATCGGTACGCAGCGCGAACAGCAGCCGGGACAGCACGTCGCGGCCGAGCGCGTCCGTGCCGAGCGGATGAGCGGCGCTCGGCGGCCGGAGCTGGTCGAGTGTCTGCTGGGCCGGGTCGGCCGTGGCCAGCAGCGGCGCCAGAACGGCGGCGAGGATCACCAGCGCCAGCAGCCCGGCGGCCGACCAGCGAATCCAGGCGAACCCGCGTCGAGGAGCCGCCGTGACCGCGGCCGTCACCAGGTCGTCCTCGGGTCGAGAAGCGCGACCATCAGATCGGCGAGCAGGTTGATCGCGATGATGGCCGTGCCGAAGATCAGGGTGAGGGCCTGGACCATCGGGAAGTCACGCTGGCCGGCCGCGTTCACCATCTCGGCTCCCAGCCCTGGCAGGCCGAAGGTCTGCTCGACGACGACCGCGCCGAACAGCAGCGCGGCCGCCTGGACGGCCAGCAGCGTGACGGCGGGCGGCAGGGCGTTGCGCAGCAGGTGCCGCCGGACGAGTGGCCACCCGGACAGCCCCAGGGACCGTGCGGTCGTCACGTGGTCCGCGACCAGCACCTGGCGCAGGCTCGCGGCGCCGCTGCGCGCCAGGAGCGGCATCGCGGCCAGAGCGATGGTCAGCGACGGCAGGACCATCGAGCGGAGCCGCTCACCGAAGCTCTCGCCGAAGCCGCCCACGGGCAGCCACCCCGTGCGCAACGCCAGCAACGAGGCCAGCATCAGACCGATCCAGAACGGCGGGCAGTTGACGAGGATCGTGAGCGAGCGCGCGCAGAGCCTGGCCGCAGCCGATCGCGGGCGCAGCGCCATGAGCAGCGCGGCGGGCGCCGCCAGCGCCGTGCTGACGAGGAGGCCGCCGATCAGCAGCCACGTTGTCGCGCCGGCACGGTCGCCGACGATGGTGGAGATGGGGATCCCAGTCCGGTTCGACCGGCCGAGATCGCCATTCGCGAGATGGGTTACGTACGTCCAGAACTGCACCAACATCGGCTGGTCGAGGCCCAGGTCCCGGCGGACCTGCGCCACTTGCTCGGCGCTCGCTCGCGGCCCCGCGATGACACGCCCCGGATCGCCGGGCATCAGCTGCTGGAGCAGGACGACGATGAGCAGGAGCGCCGCCAGCACCGGGACCACCTGGATCAGCCTGCCGGCCACGAAGCGCAACCGTCCGGCGGACATGGTCAGGCCGCCTGGAGCAGGTCGGCGGGATAGGACAGGAAGGGCGTGATGTGCAGGCCCTTCACCTTCGGCGATACGGCGAAGAGCCGGTCGGGGAAGGCGGTGGGGATGTAGGGCAGGTTGTCGTGGATCCACGTCTCGGCGATCCGCACCGCGGCGGCCCGTTCCTGGTCGGTCTGCGCGACCTCCAGCCGGTCGAAGGCGTCGGAGATGGTCTTCATCGGCAGGCCGGAGTAGAGCCCACCGGTGGCGACGATCAGCCCGAAGATGTCGCCCACAGTCGGCGACACGCTGCCCACCTCGCCCAGGGACAGGTCGTAGGCGCCCTTCGCCTGCCGGTCGACGAGCACTTGGACTTCCAGTTTCTGCAGGTCGACGTCGATGCCGATGGCGCGTAGCTGCGCGGCCGCGGTCTCGCCGGCGCGGGTGGAGGACGGCGTCGTCGCATCGACCACCAGCTCCACCTTCGTCCCCGGCTGGTAGGACGATTTCGCCAGTTCGGCCTTCGCCTTCTCGACCCCGGTCTCGTACGTGCAGCCGCATCCGACGGACCCTTGGACGCCCGGCGGCAGCCCGCCGGTCGCCGGTGCGGCCAGGCCACCGAAGACCGCCTGGGTGTACCGGCCGCGGTCGATGGCCAAGCTCACGGCACGCCGGAAGTGGATGTCGTTGCCCGGTTGCTTGGCGGCGTTGACGAAGATGCCGTGGATCGTCGCCGAGGGATGCACGAGCACCCGTTCGCCTTCGGGGATCTGCCCGGCCAGATCGAGCGGGACGGCCTCGATGGCGTCGGCCTGGCGGCTCTGGTAGCGGAGCATCTGCTGGTTGGGATCGGCGACCACCTCGTAGGTGAGGTGGTCCAGTTTGGGCCGCGCGGGGTCGTAGTAGCGGCGGTTGCGTTCGAGTACCAGCCGCTGTCCGGGCTGGTACGAGCCCACGACGAACGGCCCGGCGCCGATCGGCTTGGCGAAGAAGTCCTTGCGGCTCATCCCGCCGAAATCCTTCGGCACGATGACGGACGAGCCGTTGCTGAGCCAGGTGAGCGTGAAGGTGCTCGCCTTCTTCATCTTGATGACCAGCGTCCGATCATCCGGCGTGGCGGTGCCGGTGATGGCGGCGTAGAGCGAGCCCATGGACAGCCCTTTGCGCCACAGGCCGACGGAGAAGGCGGCGTCCTCGGACGTCAGGGGCCGTCCGTCGCTGAAGGCCAGCCCCGGACGGAGCGTGAAGGTGATGGTCTTCGCCTTGGCGTCAAGCTTCCACTTCTCGGCCAGGGCAGGCTGGATGGAGTTGCCATCCGCCGAGGGTCGCACCAGCCCTTCCATCACCTGTGGCAGGGTCTGGAAGGTCGCGAGCTGGATCGCCTTGTCGGGGTCCCAGCCGTCGATGTCGGCGGCACGCAGGATGGTGAGGCTGCCACCGCGCGTCGCCGGGCCGCCAGAGTCGCTCGCCGTGCCGCCCCCGCAGCCCGTGACCAGCATTGCCACCGCGAGCAGGAGGCATGCCGTGGTTTTCATCCGCATCGTGTTCATCACCAGATTTCGAACGTTCGATAAAATATGCGGCCGCATCGGTTCCGGGGGCCTCACAGGGTCAGCGCAGGCTGGCCATCACGTGCTTGACGTGGGTGTAGTCCTCCAGGGCGTACGCCGACAGGTCCTTGCCGTAGCCCGACTGCTTGTAGCCGCCATGCGGCATCTCCGACGCGAGCGGGACGTGGTCGTTGATCCAGACGCAACCGAACCGCAGCTCCTTCGACATGCGCAGGGCGCGGCCGACGTCGCGGGTCCAGACCGAGGAGGCCAGCCCGTACGGCGTGCCGTTGGCCAGCGCGACGGCCTCCTGTTCGGTGTCGAAGCGCTGGACCGTGATGACCGGACCGAAGATCTCCCGCTGGACCAGCTCGTCGTCATGGTGGAGCCCCGCGACGACCGTGGGCTCGTAGAAGAAGCCCGGCCGGTCGGCGGCGTGGCCGCCGGCGACGACCTCGGCGTGCGCGGGGCGGCGGTCGAGGAAGCCCGCGACCCGCTCGCGCTGACGCAGGCTGTTGAGCGGACCCAGCGTGGTGCCGGGGTCACGGGTGTCGCCCATCACCAGCTTGCCCGCCTTGTCCGCCAGACCGGCCACGACGTCGTCGTACAGCCGGGCGGAGGCGAGCACCCTGGTCGCCGCGGTGCAGTCCTGGCCCGCGTTGTAGTAGCCGGCGCCCGAGACGACCTCCAGCGCCGACTCCAGGTCGGCATCGTCGAAGATCACGACTGGGGCCTTGCCGCCGAGCTCCAGATGGACGCGCTTGAGCGTGCGGGCGGCGTGTTCGGCGATCCACTTACCGGTGTCCACGGATCCGGTGAGCGAGACCAGCTCGACGTCCGGGTGTTCCACCAGCGCGGCGCCGGGCTCGTTCCCCCCGACGACGACGTTGAGCACTCCCGGCGGGAGGATGTCGGCGGCCAGCTCGGCGAGCCGGACCGTGGTGACCGGAGTCGAGGGCGCGGGTTTGAGCACAGTGGTGCACCCGGCGGCGAGTGCCGGGCCGATCTTCCACACCGCCATCATCATCGGGTAGTTCCATGGCGTGATCTGTCCGACCACGCCCACGGGCTCTCGGCGGATGATCGAGGTGTAGCCCGCGACGTACTCCCCAGCCGCCTTGCCCTCCAGACATCGGGCCGCGCCGGCGAAGAAGCGCAGGTTGTCGGCCATCGCGCCGATCTCGTCATTCCGTACGGTGAGCAGTGGCTTTCCGGCGTCGGCCGACTCCAGCGCGGCCAGCTCGTCTCCGTGCTCCTCGATCGCGTCCGCCAACCGCAGCAAGGCGAGCGCCCGCTCACCCGGAGTGGTGCCGGACCAGCGGGGGAAGGCCGCCTTGGCCGCGGCTACCGCCAGGTCGACGTCCTCGGGACCGGAACGGGGAGCGCTCGCGATGGTCTCGCCGGTCGCGGGATCCAGTACGGGCGAGAACCGCTCCTCGACCGGTCCCGCGAACTCGCCATTGATGAAGTTCCGCAGCACGCGGAGGTCGGGCATGTCTTTCTCCATGTCAGGACGCCGCCAGCAGGCGCAGTTTCATCTTGTCGACCTTGCCGATGGCCAGCTTGGGCAGCTCGCCTTCGAGCCGGAACACCTTCGGCACCTTGTAGTTGGCCAGTCGCGCCCGGGCGTGCTCGCGCAGCTCCGCTTCGGTCACCGGTGCGCTCGGCACCACGAACGCGTGGCCCACCTCGCCCCAGTGCCCGTCCGCCACCCCGACCACCGCCGCGAGCGCCACCGCCGGGTGCTCCTCCAGCACGGCCTCGATCTCGCGCGGATAGACGTTGTAGCCGCCGGACTTGAACATCTCCTTGAGCCGGCCGACCAGTCGGATATGCCCGCCTTGCTCCCGCACCGCAAGGTCACCGGTGTGGAGCCAGCCGTCGGCGTCGATGGCGGCGCGCGTCGCCTCCGGATCGCGGAAGTACCCGCGTGTGATGAAGTCGCCCCGGACGAGCAACTCGCCGGACTCGCCCGGCATCGCGAAGGCGCCCTCGGAACGGCGCAGCGCCACCTCGTAGTGCGGGTCCACCCGGCCCACGCTCCAGGACAGCACGTCGAGGGAGTCGCCGGGATCGGTGTAGGTCACCGAGCCGGTCGACTCGGTGAGGCTGTAGCTGGTGGCCAGCCGGGCGCCCGTTCGCGACAGGGTCTCCAGCAGGCTGTGCGGTGCGGCGGCTCCGCCCCAGAGGATGTACTCCAGCGAGCTGAGATCGCATTGCCGCCACTCCGGCGTGGCCACCATGGCCAGCAGCTGCGTGGGGATGCAGTAGATGTGGGTCAGGCGTTCCCGCTCCACCATGCTCAGAGCTCCCGCCGGATCGAAGCGCGGCATGTAGACCACCGTGCCGCCCGCGACCAGGACCGACGTGCTGATGTCGCCGAGCCCGCCGATGTGGTTGAGCGGCAGGTCGCACAGCTTGCGGGGAGCGTCGCCGTACCAGTGGCCCGCCTGCACCACCCCGCAGTACGCAAGTCCCCAGTGGGGGACGAGCGCGCCCTTCGGCTTGCCCGTGCTTCCCGACGTGTAGATCATCGCCGCCGGATCCAGCGGCCGCACCTCCCGCCGGGCGGCCCAAAGACGATCGTCGGGCCTTGCCGCCTCGATGAACTCGTCGTAGGAGGACGACTCACGAGTCACCACCCGCAGCTGCCGGCCTGACGACAGCGCGCGCAGCGTTGCCGCCTGCTCGGGGTCGCTGGGAGCGAGCATGCCGAACAGCAGCGCCGGCTCGCTGTCGGCGACCACGTGGGCCAGCTCGGCGGTGGTGTACTTCGGGTTCAGGCCCACCCAGACACCGCCGATACTCGCCGTCGCCAGGAAGACCACGAAGCATTCGGGCTGCGGGTGGCCGAGCAGTGCGACCCGGTCACCACGCCTGACGCCCGCCGCCAGCAGCGCCGCCGCGCAGCGGTCGACATCGTCACGCAGGCGCTCGTACGTCCAGCGCCCGCTCTCCCCGACGAGGGCCTCCCTGGTCGGGTGGTGTGTGGCCCAATGCTGCACATAGTCGGTGATGCGCGGCCGCTGGGGGATGCTCATACGAGCACCGCCTGCTCACGGGATGACAGCAACCGGCTGGCGTTGCCATGGAGCAGCGCGTCCAGGGTCTCCGCCCGCAGGCCGAGACCGTGCCACTCTTCCAGCGCCCGCCGGTGCGGGAAGACCGGCCAGTCCGTGGCGAAGAGAACCTGGTGGCGCAGCAGGCGGTCCATGAAGCGCAGCATCATCTCCCAGCCCGAGCCCGGCACGCCCAGGTACTTGGGGGACAGGCCGCCGAAGTCGATGAGCACGTTGGGGTGGCGCCGCGCGACCGCGACGATCTCCGGGATCCACGGCCAGGCCGCGTGGCAGGCGATGAGCGTCGCCTCCGGAAAGTCGCAGGCGACCTGGTCCAGCCGCACGGGGCGTTCGGCCTCGATGGGGTGGCGCCGCGAGTAGTTGACGCCCGTGTGGATGGCGACGGCCAGACCGAGTTCGGTGGCCTTGGCGTAGACCGGGTAGAGCAGGCGGTCGTCGATGGCGTGGCCGAAGAAGGACGGCTGTACGTTGATGCCTTTCAGCCCGAGAGCGCCGACCCGCTCGACCTGGCGCACCGCGCGCATGACGGAGAGAGGCTCCAGGGTCACCGTCCCGAAGCCGGAGAACCGCTCGGGGCGGAGCCGGATCTGCTCGGCGACCTCCTCGTTGAGCGCGTCGGCGTAGTCGCCGTGTTCGTACTCGGCGTGGAGCACGGCGTGTCCGATGCCGGCCTCGTCCATCTCGGCCAGGAGTTCGTCCATGTCCTTGTGCCAGCCGTTGCCGATGTCGAGCACCGCTTCGTACTGCGTGTAGACGTCGCCTCCCGCGGAGATCGGGGGACGGGCGGCGCTGGGCACCCGTACGCGGAAGTCGATGATCGTCGAATTCATGAAATGTTCCTCCAGGTCACAGGGGAAGAGCGGTCGGCCGGCGGTGCCGCCAGGGGTGGGCGCGTTCGAGCTGTCCGGCCAGGGCGAGGACCGTGCCGTCCTGCCATCTGCCGCCGATGAGCTGGACGCCCAGAGGCAGGCCGCCGGGCTGCTCGACGAGCGGGACGGAGATCGCGGGCAGGCCGAGCATGTTGGCCAGCACGGTGAGCGAGGCGGTCTCCTCCGCCCGTCGCAGCGGTGCCCACGGGTCCGCGTCCTGTCCCTCCCAGAGGGAGCCCACACGGGGCGCGAGGACGGGGTTGGTCGGGGTGAGCAGGACGTCCACCGCGTCCCAGGCCTGGTACATCTCCGCCGACCGCAGCTGGAACTCCAGAATGGCGGTCACGTACGTCAGCGAGTCGGTGTCGCGGGCGGCCTGGCGGAGGGTCCGGTTGAGCGGTTCGACGGCGGACTCGTCGACCACCGCGCAGTCGGCCGAGCCGGTGGCGTACAGGATGTCGAACCGAGGGGTGAACCAGTCGGGGTCGAGGCCGGGGACGTCCTGTTCGACCACCTCGTGTCCGAGGTCGGCGAGCAGGTCGGCCGCGCGGCGGGCCAGGGCGGCGGCCGCGGGGTGCACCTGCGCGGGGAACGCCGGCTGGAGATTGATCCCGATGCGCAGCCGGTTCGGGTCACGCTCCGCCCGCTGCCGGAACGGCACGTCGGGGCGCGGAGGGGCGTACCAGGTCGGCCGGGGCGCGGCGGCGAGCACGTCCAGGATCGCCGCGGTGTCGAGCACGGTGCGGGTGAGCACGCCCTCCGTCGCGAAGCCCTCCATGTAGTGGGCGTCGGAGGGGACCAGGCCGCGGCTCGGCTTCATGCCCACCAGCCCGCAGTAGCTGGCGGGCTCCCGGATGGATCCGGCTCCGTCCGAGGCGTGCCCGACCGGCAGCAGGCCCGCTGCCACGGCCGCCGCCGAGCCGCCGCTGGATCCCCCCGGGCTGTGCTCCAGGTTCCAGGGGTTGCGGGTGGCGCCGTGGCGGGCCGACTCGGTGACCGAGACGGTGCCGAACTCCGGTGAGGTCGTCGCGCCGACGAAGACGAAGCCCGCCTCGCGCAGGGCCGCCACCGCCGGGGCGTCGTGCTTCATGACGTCGTGGCTGACGCCGTCGGACGCGCTGCACAGCGGCCAGCCGCGGACCGGGTGCAGGTCCTTGATCGCAATGGGGACGCCGAGGAACGGCGGCAGGGTCCCGCCCTGCCGTACCAGCGCGTCGGCGGCGTCGGCGGCCTGCCGGGCCTCGTCGGGGGCGACGTGGCAGAACGCGTTCAGCGCGGGATTGATCGCGTCGATGCGCGCGAGACAACTTTCCACGATCTCCCTGGAGCTCGCCTTGCCCGTCGCGATGTGATCGGCGAGCTCGGTGGCGGTCGGCCAGCCTTCGGGGCCGGTGCCGAGGGGGTCCGTCATCGTGCCTCCTGTTCCTTGCGGATCGCTCGGCGGGCAGGACGCCAGCCGGGGCCTGGGACGCTTGCGCGCAACAGGCGTGTGTACTGATGGTGCGGTTCGTCGAGCACTCGTGCGGCAGGGCCGCGTTCGACGATCGAGCCATCGCGCATGACGACGATCTCGTCGGCGACCTGACGGACGACGGCGAGGTCATGGCTGATGAACAGATACGCGACCCCCGTACGCTCGCGTACGTCCGTCAGCACGTTGAGCACCTGGGCCTGGATGGACACGTCGAGCGCGGCGACGGACTCGTCGAGGATGAGGATGCGTGGTTCGGAGGCGAGCGCCCTGGCGATGGCGACCCGCTGGCGCTGCCCGCCGGACAGCCCGGCCGGCCGGGCGCTCATCTGACGCTCGTCGAGGCCCACCAGGCCGGCGAGCTCGGTCACCCTGCGGCGCCTGCTGGCCGGGTCGAGGGAGGTGTGCAGGCGGAGGACCTCGTCCACGGCGGCGGCCGGGCTCTGCCGGGGGTCGAGGCTGGAGTAGGGGTCCTGGAAGACGATCTGGACCTCGCCGCCGCGCCTGCGACGCTCCCGTGCCGAGCGAGGCGGCTGGGAGCGGTCGCGCCCGCAGGCGGTGATGCGACCGGCCGTCGGTCTCTCGAGGCCGACGACCATGCGGGCCACGGTGGTCTTGCCCGATCCCGATTCGCCTACGACGGCCAAGGCATGCCCGGGACGCAGGGAGAAGCTGACGTCCGCCACGGCGACCGCATCCCCGAAGGTCTTGCGGAGCCCCTCCACTTCCAGGATCGCCTCAGTCATGCGACACCGCCTGAAGCTCCTCGGCGCGGACGCAGGCCACCTGGCCGTCCGCCACGGGTCGCAGCTCGGGGCGCCGTTCGCGGCAGCTCTCCCGCACGTGCGCGCAGCGAGGGCCGAACGCGCAGCCGTCCGGCGCCTCGAACGCCGACAGCGGGCGGCCGGGAATGGTCGCCAGACGGTCGGCCTTCCGTTCCAAGGAGGGGCGGGCGGCGGCGAGCGCGGCTGTATAGGGGTGCAGCGGGCGCTCGTGCAGCGACGCCGACGCCTGGACCTCCATGACCCGACCGGCGTACATGACCGCGGTCCGGTCGCAGACGGCCGCCGCCAGCTCCAGGTCGTGGGTGATGAACAGCATGGCAAGCCCGCGCTCGCGGCGCAGCTCGTCGAGGACGGCCATCACCTCCGCCTGAGTGGTGACATCGAGCGCCGTCGTGGGCTCGTCCGCCAGGAGCAACCGTGGCTCCGCGAGCAGCGCGGCCGCGATCATGACGCGTTGCAGCAGCCCGCCCGACAGCTCGTGGGGGTACTGGCGCAGCCGTCGCCGCGCGTCCGGCACCCCTACCTCGTCGAGTACGCGGGCGGCGCGGTCCTCGGCCGCTCGCCGGCTGCTACGGAGCGTCTCGGTGAGGAAGTCGCCCACGGTCCGTACCGGGTTGATGTGAGCGCGCGGATCTTGGAAGATCACCGGCACGCCGGCACGCAGCTCGCGCAGCGCCGCCCCACGCAACGCCCCGACATCAACGCCTCGGACCCGGATGCTGCCCTCCACACGTGCGCGGGGAGGGAGCAGCCGGACTATTGACCGGACGGTCATGGACTTGCCCGACCCGGATTCGCCCACCAATCCGACTGCTTCGCCCTCGGCGATGGACAGGGACACGTCGCTGAGCACCGGCTTGAGCCCGCTCTCGCCCGGCAGCGTCACGCTCAGCCGGTCGATGTCGAGGATGGCGTTCACGCCGCACCTCCTCGCCGGAGAAGCCGCCACGGGCGAGGGGCCCGGCGGCCGTCGGACAGCCGTTCGCCGAGCACGTTGAAGGCCACGACCAGCAGCACGATGCAGCCGCCTGCCAGCAGCGACTCGGCCGGGTAGCCCTGCAGCACGCCGGACTGCCCGCTCGCCACCATCACGCCCCAGTCGGCTTCCGGCGGCTGGACACCCAGCCCGAAGAACGACACGATCGCCAGATCCACCATGGCGTAGCCGAAGAACAGCGTCGCCTGGGCGGCGATGAGCGGCAGGAGGTTCGGCACGAGGTGTCGCACGCAGATCGCGAAAGCCCCTGCTCCCTGGACCTCCAGGGCCTGGATGTAGGGTTGGCGCCGCTCGGCGAGGGCGGCGCTGCGCACCAGCCGGGCGATGTACGGGACATACGCGACGGCGAGCGCGAATACCGCCGAGGTGAGCCCCGGGCCGAAGACGGCGGCGACCAGCATCGCGAGCAGGACACCGGGGAAGGCGAACATCACTTCCAGCACGGCGGACACCACGGAGTCCAGCCATCCGCCGAACCACGCCGCGGCGATCGCGATGGCCGTTCCCGCCGTCATGCTCAGCGCGACGACCCAGAGCGGGCCGAGCAGCGAGGTCCGCGCGCCGGTCAGCAGGCGAGCGAGCAGATCACGGCCCTGGCCGTCGTACCCGAGAGGATGCCCCGGACCGGGGGCCGCATAGGCGTGGGCGAAGTCGCTGGCGTTCGGGTCAGTGGAGGAGAGCGCCGGACCGACCGCGGCGAGGACCACCGCCGCGATGATCACGGTCGCGGCCGCCGCACCGAGCGGGCCCAGTCTGCCGCGTCCGGTCCGAAGGATTCCGTAGGCCGCCGTGGTTGCGGTCATGGCCGCCTCTCCAGCTGGATCCGCGGGTCGAGAACCGTCGCCCCGACGTCGACCAAGGTGTTGACCAGCACGAAGGCCGTGACGAGTACGAGCGAGATGCCCTGCACCACGGCGAAGTCCTTCGACAGCGCGGCACTCACCAGGTACGCTCCCAGCCCGTTGAGGCCGAAGGCCCGCTCGACCACGGCGGCCAGCGCGATCATGGAGGCGACGGTCATACCGGCCAGCGTGCTGATCGGGATGGCGGCGTTGCGCAGGGCGTGGCGGCGCACGACGGCCGCGTACGGGATGCCTCGGCTGATCGCCGTCTGCACGTGCTCACGGTCCAGTTGCTCGCGCACCGAGGTCCGGGTGACGCGGGCGATGGCGGCGGTGGCGGAGGCCGCGAGGGCGAAGGCCGGCAGCGTGAGGTGCCGGAGGCCGTCCCAGAGCCCTGAGCCGTTGCCGAGCGCGGGCAGCCACCGCAGGCCGACCGCGAAGACCCCGATGAGGACGATCGCGGCGACGAAGGGCGGGATCGCGACCGCCACCGCCGTCGAGACCACCACCAGCGAGTCCACGACCCCCGGCCGAAGCGCCGCCAGCAGCCCGAACGCCACCCCGGCGATCAGGACGATCACCGTGGCGTAGAGGACGAGGGCCACGGTCGTCCCGGCGCGTGAGGCGATGAGAGCCGACACGTCCTGCCGCAGGACGATCGACACGCCCAGATCGCCCCGCACCGCGTTGCCCAGCCACCTGGCGTACTGGAGGAGGAACGGCTCGTCCAGGTGATAGCGCTCCACCAGCACCTGAACGCTCTCGGGCGGCAACGACCGGCCACCTGCGAGCGTCGCCAGGGGGTTTCCGGGGGCGACCGAGAGCCCGGCGAACACCACGAAACTGGACACCAGGAGCGTCGCCGCCAGCATGACGGCCCGTCGGGCGAGATAGGTGATCATGCGGCTAGCCCACCGCTCCGAGCCGGTCCGCCCATGGTGCGAACAGATGTTGGGAGGAGACCGGGGCCCCGGTGAGCTTGGCGTTGAGCACCAGGACCGTGTCCGGCGCGACGATCGGGATCCACGGCATGTCCTGGGTCAGGGCCTGTTGCGCCTGGACGGTGTGCTTGGCCCGCTCTCGCGCGTCCTCGGTGCCGCGGGCGCGTTCGAGCAGGTCGGCCACGTCCGGATTGCGGTAGCGTCCGTAGTCCTGCGGGCCGCCGGGGATGGAGAGGGTCGCGTAGAGGGCGCCGGGGTCGGCCCAGTTGGGGTAGTTGGTGGTGAAGAAGCCGTCCACCTCGGCTCGGGCCTTCGGGTCCAGGAAGAACCCGCTGTAGGCGTCGGCGGAGACGGCCTTCAGCTGGGCCTTCAGCCCGATCTTCTCGGCCGCCGTCTTGAAGAGGTTGGCCTCGGTGACGAGCTTGTTGAGCTCGTTGCTCATGCCGAACGTCACGGTCTTGCCCGTCGCTCCGGCCTCCTGGACGAGCTTGCGCGCGGCCTGCAGGTCGACTTCGGGCGCGGGCAAGGCGTTCCACGCCGCCTGAAAGGCCTCCCGCTCGTATCCCCACGTCCCGGGGGTGCCGAGCGCGCGGGCAGGCTGAGCACTCCCTTTGTAGAGAGTCTGGATGTAGGCCTCGCGGTCGACGGCCAGCGACAGCGCGCGACGTACCCGCGCGTCGGACAGCGGGCCGCTGCTCATATCGGCGACGATCAGGGCGTCGATGAGGTATGACGGGCCGCGGTAGACCTTCACCGCCTGGCCGGCGCGAACCTGGTCCATCGTCGACAGTGGCAGCTCGAGGTAGCCGCCGTCCACCTCTCCGGTGAGCAGTGCCGCCGTCAGCGTGGCCTCGTCGGGGATGCCCCTGAAGTCGATCTGCCGCACCAGCGGTGCCGCCTCGCGGTTCCAGTAGCCATCGTTCCGCACCACGGACAGTGTGTCCCCGGTACGCCACTGGCCGAGCCGGTAGGAGCCCGTGCACATGGCGCCGCCCTTGACAGTGCCGTAGTCCTTGCCCTTCGCCTCGACGTACCGCTTCGACACCACCATCCCGGGCATGTACGACAGGACGTCGCGCAGCCAGTAGTCCGGCTGCTTGAGCTTCAGTGTGACCTGTAGCGGGCCGGTGACCTCGACCGAGTCCACCCGGTTCAGCATGGGAACCCAGTAGCTGCCGCCCTTCGGATCGCGGTTGCGCTCGACGCTGAAGGCGACATCCTCGGCCGTCATGGGAGATCCATCCCAGAATGTGACGCCCTCGCGCAGCGTCAGGACAGCGGTCTTCGGATCGGAGAAGTCCAGCTTCGTCGCCAGGCCCGGTTCCACCGAGCCGTCAGCGCCCTGGCGGAACAGCGACTCGCACATGAGACTCGTCACGGTGATCTCGGGATAGTCACCTGCGGTGATCGGGTCGATGGAGGTGGTGCCGCGGTAGAGCGCCCAGGTGATCCGGTCGACTTTCCCGGTGCCCGGCGGGGTGGTCGTGACCAGTTCCTGCTGCGGTGCGCCACTCGGTGCCGCCGTGCCCGCGGTGCTCCCGGTGTCCCGATAGCAGCCCGAGGTGATCAATGTCAGTGCGGCCGCTGTAGTGGCGATGATCCTGTTTCGCACGCCTTGCATCTGTTACCGCCATGTGTGCCAGGGGCCGCTAGGGCGCCCCATAGAGAAGTTGGTCGAACGATCGCTCAAATAATTGCTCACGTCAAGACAATCTTGATTAAATTCCTGCTTCTACCTCGATCAACGCGTCACCGAGGACATCCAGGAAGAGGTCGCAGTCCGTCTCCGTCAGGACGAGCGGTGGCTTGATCTTGAGGACGTTGTCGTCCGGCCCGTCGGTGGAGATCAGGGCGCCACGCGCCTTCACCGCTTCCTTCAGCGCGGCGGCGTGGGCGGAGGCGGGCCGGCGCCCGTCGAGGCTCAGCTCCACGCCGATGAACAACCCTTCGCCGCGTACATCGCCGATCAGGGGGTGGCGGTCCCGCAGCCGTCGCAGACCGCGCAGCAACTGCTCTCCTCGTTGTCGCGCGTTGGCCTGCAGGCGCTCGTCCCGGATGACGTCGAGGACGGCCAGTCCGATCTCGGCGGAGACCGGATTGCCGCCGAAGGTGTTGAAGTACTCCATCCCGGTCTCGAAGGAGCGGGCGACCTCTGGAGTGGTCACCACGGCGGCCAGCGGATGGCCGTTGCCCAGCGGCTTGCCCAGCGTGACGATGTCGGGCACGACGTCCTGAAGCTCGAAGCCCCAGAAATGCCGCCCCACCCGTCCCAGGCCCACCTGTACCTCGTCGGTGACGCAGACTCCGCCCGCGCTGCGCACGTGCTCGAAGGCCTCACGCAGGTAGCCGTCCGGGTACACGATCTGGCCGCCGCAGCTCTGCAACGACTCGGCGAAGTACGCCGCCGGTCTTCGTCCCCGGGCCGTCAGCCCGGTGATCCGCTCGCCGACCGAGGTGGCGTACCGCCTGCCGACGTCGTCGTCCCGGTCAGCTCGTAGCCGGCCTCGGAAGGGATCGGGGAGCTCGCAGACGTGTGTGGTGTCCGGCTTGCCGCGCCCGCCCCGCCGGTTGAACTTGTACGGGCTCAGCCCGATCTGTGAAGTGAGGTGCCCGTGATAGGCGTGGTCGAGCACCAACACGTCCTGCGCGCCGGTGTGGGCCATGGCCAGCCTGAGCGCGAGGTCGTTGGCCTCGGAGCCGGAATTGACGAAGAAGCACACCCGCAACGGGTCCGGGAGTAGCTCGACCAGGCGGCGGGCGTACTCGACGACGGACTCGTGCAGGTAGCGGGTGTTGGTGTTGAGCCTGGCCGCCTGCCGGTGTGCCGCCTCCACCACGCGAGGATGGCTGTGGCCCACATGGCAGACATTGTTGACCAGGTCCAGCCACCGTCGGCCGGAGGAGTCGTAGAGATAGGCCGCTTCACCTCGGACGAGGTGCAAGGGCTCGCGGTAGGACAGGCTCAAGGCCCTGCTGAACGTGCTGCGACGGCGGGCTGCCAGGGCGGGTGCGTCCTTGCGTACGCGTGCGGCGCCGCCGTCCGGACGTCCCAGGAGCAGATTGGGGTCGAGGCTCACGCTGGTCCACAGGTCCGCTTCGTCGCGCGGAGCGAGGCCGATGTCCACCCCGACGAGATGGGTCAGCAGCCGAAGGCTCAGGTGTGAACCCCTGATCGTCCCCAGCGGATCACCGGGTGCCGGTTTGTCGCCCGGGCCGATCGCGCCCGCGTCCAGATGCTCGTACAGGGTCCAGAACGGCACGCCATCGTCCGTCCGGTGCTCCAGCAGGACGGACTCCGGCCCCGCCGTACGGACTATGCCGGGGAGAGGGCATCGCACGGTGTCCGCCTCGCCGGCGTATAGGTCGCAGCCCAGGTGAATGCCGCTGTCCGACTCCTCGGCATGACGAGTCAGCACCAGCCGGGCGTCCGCACGCGAGCCAAGATCGGACCGGGGTACCACGACAGCGGCGCAGGTGGCCGCGTCGTCGTCCAGGACGGAGACGGGACGGGCGGCTCCGGACTCGAAGTGCTGGCGCACGAGCCGGGCCAGCGGGTTCGCCTCGAACCCCACCGCGTCACGCAGCAGGAAATGGGCGAGATCCGGGCTGGTCTCCACCGACCGCCGCAGCGCCTGCGCCACACCTTGCTGACTGACAAGCAGGTAGTCGTTGCCAGGATCTTTCGCGTGCTGGTAGGCGGACAGGCAGATGCTCATCGCCAGCCGGGTACGCATGAGGTCGAAGAGGACCTCCAGCTCGACCGGCTGGAGCGGTGTCACGGCATCGAATCCGCGTACCAGCGGCAGCACCGCACGCAGCGGATCGGCATGACCTTGCATCGCGTAGGCGCCGGCCACTGCCAGTCCGCAGACGCGCGGGCTCCACACCACGTCGCCGAAGTCGATGAGTCCGGCGACGCCGCCATCGTCCACCAGGATGTTGAGCTCGTTCGCGTCGTTGTGGATGACCTGGTGGGGCAGTGCCGCCAGCCGCGGGGCGACGTGGTCGCCGTAGCGCTCGAACACCTCGGCCACCAGCGGGCGGAGGTCGCCGGCGACCATCGGCGTCAGCTCCGCCACCTTTGGCGCGCTCGTCAGGTTCCACGACAGCTCACGCCGCATCGCGGGGTGCGTGAAGTCCCGCAGCGCGAGATCAACCTCGGCGACCTGGCGTCCGAGGTTCCGTAGGAGTTCCTCGGTCGGCTCGGCCTCCGCCCAAGGACGGCCGTCCATCCAGGTCAGGACCCGGCAAATGCGCGGGCCGTCAGACCAGGAGACGGTGACGGAAGACCGCCCATCGAGGGCCCGCACGACACGCGGGGCGGGAGGGGGATCAGGCTGTCCAGCCAGGTGCAGCAGCGCCGCGTCCTGCAGATCCAGCTCAGCTGGGTCGGTGCCGGAAGAGTGCAACTTGACGACGTACTGCTCGCCACCATCACTGATCAGCCGGAAGTTGCGATCGCTCTCGCCGGGAAGCGGCCGCAGGCGGCCATGCAGCCCGAACCACCGCTGGGCGATATCGGCGACACGATCCAACTGGTCTGGCGAACTCGAAGCGGTTGCGATCGGCCGCCCGTCATCGCGGTCCTTCGCGGTACGCGCCATGTCGTCTCCTCATAAAGATGATCGAACGATCGCTCAAAAAACTGGTGGTGTCAAGACCCGCCCACACTCCTGGCTCAGGTGTGGGAGGGCTCGTTGCGCGGTTCGATGGACAGCTCGACCCGCTCCAGCAGCAGGTCCGGGTCGGGCATGGTGAGATCGTGGACTTGGAGGAGGCGGCCCGCACGGCTCGCGCCCATCAGTGACAGGGCCATGTCGCCGAAGCGTTCGCACAGTTGCGGGATGCTGAGCTCGCCGTCGGGTCGATACCAGTGGGCGATCCCGGTCGCCATCTGCAGCAACGCCAGACGCGCGACGCTGCCGCGATCCTGGAAGACGCCGTCGCGAACGCCGGCCCGCAACGTCTCGGCCCATACCCCCTCATAGGCGTCGCGTAGCTGCTGGATGCCTTCCCGGGCATCGCCGGTCAACGCCTGGAACTCGTGGTCGGCGACCTTGGCGGCGCGAGGGTTGCGCGCGTGGAAGGCGACGTGCACGGCCATGAGCACGACGAGGCGCTCTGCCGGGTCGTCGATGTCGCGGAGCGTCTCTTCGCTGCTGGACATCAGAAGGTCCATGACGCGGCGAGTGACAGCCTCCAGCATTTCATCCTTGGAGGCGGCGTAGTAGTACATCCCGGAGACGGCGACTCCTGCCGTCTCAGCGATGTCGCGGATGCCCGTGCCGTGGAAGCCCCGTTCGGAGAAGAGCCAGCATGCGGCACGAAGGAGTTGCAACTCGGTGCGCACCGAGCGGGCGCGACGAGAGGATTTCGCCTTCATCCGGCCACCGCTGGTCCGCTGGCCCCCGGGCTGGTTGGTGGTCGCCATGATGCCGAACTATTCCATAGCCAGTGCGGTAAAGGGGTTCGTCACGGTGAGTGCCGTGATCTCGGCTTCGCTCACACCCATCCGGCGCATCAGCGGGATGACGTTCTCCAGGATGTGCGTGTAGCCGGGACCGCCGTAGCGGCGCAGGTACACCTTCTGGCAGATGTCCTGAGCGATCAGCAGCCGGTCGCCGAAGCCCGCCTCGATCAGCATCTGGAGCCACTCGATGCGCGTGCGGTCGTTGGGCCGGCGGGCGTCGGGGTTGAAGGCGTAGTAGCTGGATTCCTGCCCGAACAGGTCCAGCTCCAGGTAGCAGCCCGTGGCGGCGAGCTCCAACAGCTCCTCGGGCCGCCACACGGTGCGGTCGAGATGCGACATGATCACCCTTGCCGGGTCGCCGCCCGCGTCCAGGACCGTGCGCATGGCTTCGAGGGGCGCCCGCGGGTGACGGCCGGGATGGATCTGCAGTGGCGCGCCCGTGACCTGTTGCGCGCGGCAGGCAGCGCGCAACACTTTCTCCTCGACGGGATGCACCGGCCAGCTCAAACCGATCTCGCCGATGAGCCCCGCGCGGACACCGGTGTCGCCCACGCCTTCCCGCACGTCCGCGACGATCTCCTCACAGACGGCCTCGGCCGGCACTTCGGCGAGCCCGGCCGGATGGTAGTCACGACAGTAGTAGCCGCTTCCCATCACGATGTGAATCCCGCTGCCGCGTGAGACGCGGGCGAGCCCGAGCGGGTCTCGGCCCAGTCCCACCGAGGTGGAGTCCACCACCGTGCCTCCGCCCGCCCCGCGATAGAGAATCAGTTCTTCGGTGGCGTCCTGCTCGGACAGCAGCCGCAGGTTGTCGAGATTGAGGACCGCGCGCTTGATCCAGTCATGGTTGTCGAGGCGTACCGGCTCGGCGACGCGGGCTCTGACCGATGCGGGGAACTCCTGCCGGATGGACGTCGCCGGTGACGCGTCACCCGCCACGGGCTCCACGCCCCAGTGCCGCACGATGGCCGACATGTCGGACAGCACGTGCTCGTGCGGCTGTGTGTGGCCGAGCTCGGACGGTTCCACGTCTCCGAGGACAGTGCGCACTCGCCGCGCCGGAAGCCTTGTCATCCAGTTATTCTATCGATCGTTTGGACAAATAAACAACCATGATCATTAAGCGTAGTAGCGCGGGTGGGCCTCGCCGGCGAACTACCCCTCGTGGCCCAGCACCCGCCGTACGCCCGCCGCCCCCCAGATCGTGGCCAGCCCGGCGTACACACTCAACAGCGCCATGCTCGCCGACCCGAGCACCACCGACGTGACGATCGCCAGGACGAGCACGGCCGTCCAGCCGTACAGGAGCGCGCGCCCGCGAGCCGAGCCCGTGTGCACGGCTTCCTGAACGGCGGTGACCAGCGCCATGACGGCCACGCCCGCGGTGCCGAGCGCGTCCTGACCGAGGGCCACGCCTAGGACGAGCAGCGCCGCGCCCGCGATCACGAGGCCGCAGCACAGGATGGCGACGCGGGAATCGGCGCCCTCGAAGAGCAGCCGGGTGGCCTTGGCGCGGGCCAGCCGGAGCGTGGTCCAGGCCTCGGCGACCCACGCCGCCCAGTGCAGGACCGCGATGAGGATGAAGACCACGATGAGGGGCGGGACCGCGGGCAGCAGGAACACCAGCCGCCACCCCCCACGGAACCTGCCCCGCAACCGCGCGAGCTGCCGGTAGAGGGGATTGCGCTGCTTCAGCGCCAGCACGAGGAGGTCCCGGGCCTGGTCGAAGCCGGGGTCGAGGCGGAGCACCTCGCGGAAGGCGTCCGCCGCCCGCCGGGGGTCGCCGAAGGCCAGCGCCGCGCGGCCGTACGCCAGGTGCGCGGTGGCGCTCTCCGGGTCCAGCTGTACGGCGTGCGCGGCGGCGGCCGTGGCCTGCTCCGCATCGCCGAGCCCGGTGAGAGCCACCGCCAGCAGGCTGGCCAGGTCGGACTCCTGCGGATCGACGGCCAGCCCGCGGCGGGCCGCGTCGGCCGCCTGCGGCCACTGGCCCTTGAACACGTGGACGCGGGCCAGCAGCTCCCAGGTCGGCGCGTACTCGGGCTCGAGGTCCAGGGAGGCGTGAACGGCGGTCAGCGCCTCATCGGGCCGGCCGGCGCGCAGCAGCACCTGTCCGGCCACGTAGTGCGGGAACCACTGGTCGGGCGCCAGCCGTACCGCCTCATAGGCCTCCGCGATCGCCTCGGCCACGCTGCCCTGCTGGACCAGGGCGAGGGCCAGGAAGGAGTGTGCGCTGATGTGCTGCGGTTCCTGGGCGAGGGCCCCGCGCAGCTCCCGTTCGGCCTCGGCCGGGCGGCGCATCTGCAGCAGCGTGCGCGCCCGCTGTACCGGGTCGGCGACGGTCACCACTTGCCCTTGACCCAGGGCATCAGCTCGTCCCAGGCGCCGGAGTCGTTGGCGTGCATCACATAGTTGCGCGCGGTGGCCATCCACTCGCGAACCGCGGTCGGCCGTACGCTCTGCGCCGCGGCCAGCAGGTCGGGCGTCGACAGCGGGATGGGCCGGCCCGCGCTGATCGACTGCTGGAGCTTGACCTCCACCGCCCGGTCCACCACACCCTTCAGGTCCGCCCCGACGAAGTGGTCGGTGACCCGTGCGACCGCGTCGAAGTCCATCTCGGCCAGCGGCTTGTCCCGGCACAGGATGCGCAGGATGGCCGCGCGGGCCGCCGGGTCGGGCGGCGGTACGAACACCGGCTGGTCGAACCGGCCGGGACGACGGAACGCCACGTCCACGTACCAGGGGGCGTTCGTGGCCGCCAGCACCAGGACACCCTCGTTGGCGTTCTGGTCGACGCCGTCGAGCTCGGCCAGGAACTGGTTGACCAACTGCCGCGTGTGCGCCTGGCGCATGTCCGAACGGCGGGCGGCCAGCGCGTCGACCTCGTCGAAGAACAGCACGCACGGCCGGTTACGGCGGGCCAGATCGAACGTGGCCCGCAGGTTGCGCTCGCTGGAGCCGATGTACATGTCCAGGATGTCGGCCAGTCCGACGTTGACGAACGACGCGCCGAGCTCTCCGGCGGCGGCCCTGGCCAGGTGCGTCTTGCCCGCTCCCGGCGGGCCGTACAGCAGCACCCCGCCGCCGGCGCGCTTGCCGTACGCGGCGAACAGGTCCGGCTGCTGGATCGGCAGCAGGAGCTTGACCCGCAGCGACTCCTTCACCGCCTCCATGCCCGCCACCTCCGCGAAGGTGAGCTTGGAACGCTCGACCTCCGCGGTGGCCTGATCCGCCGGAGCGGGCGCGGGTGCGGGCGCGGGCGGTGCCGGGTACGGCGACGCGTGCGGAGCGGGTGCGGCGTAGGGCGAGGCGGGCGCCGGCGGTGCGGCGTACGGCGTCACGGGTGGGGCCGACAGCCGGGCGGCCAGGTCAGGATCGCCCACGGACGGATCACGGGAGACCGCCTCGTGATAGCGGTAGGCCGCCCCGGCCGTGTCCCCCTCACCGAGCAGCGCCCGAGCCGCCAGCACACCCAGCTTGGGCTGGTAGGCGGACGAGGTCAGCAACGGCTCGAGCGCGGCCAGCGCGGCGCCAAAGGCGCTCTGCCGGACGAACGCCTCCGCCAGCCCGGCCGTGATGTCCGCGTCCTTGGGCGCGAGGACGAGCGCGGCGCGGTATTCGGCCTCGGCCTCGCCGAGGTACCCCTTGGCCAGGAGCTGCCCGGCGAGGTGCTGCCGGAGGGGAAGGTTGTCCGGAGAGAGACGCGCCGCATCGCGGAGCGCCTGGAGACCGGCGTCGTCGAGCACGTGCCGTCCCTTCTGTCGCAGGTTTCGGTCCGTCTTGAACTACGCAAGATACCGAAAACCAACTCACACCGGTCAGCCCGCGGCGGAGTCGCGCGTGCGGCCGTGGGCGTCGTGCGGGAGGTCGGCGTAGTGCCACTGGTGGTCGCGGGCCTGCCGGCACGCGGTCTCCAGGTCGCCGTCCTCCATCGCGGCCAGCAACTCGGCGTGGTCGCGCACGATGTCGTGCAGGTCGACCTCGGTGGCGACCATCGTGACCGACGTGCGCGCCTCGATCTGCAGGCCCTCCCAGGAGAGCTTGAGCAGCTCGTTGTGCGCGGCCTCCACGATGCGCCGGTGGAAGGACACGCTGGCGCGCGCCGACGCCTCGCCGTCGCCGCGCTCGGCGGCGGCCCGCATCGCCGCCACATCCGCCCGCAGCGCCTCCACCGGCACGGTCCCGGCCAGCAGGGCGAGCCGGGTGGCCGTCTCCTCCAGCGCCGCCCGTACGACGTAGCTCTCGCGCAGCGTCTCCTGGACGAAGGGCCGGACGAAGGTGCCGCGGCGCGGCTGGGTCTCCACCAGCCGCATGACCTCCAGCTCGCGCAGCGCCTCGCGCACGGGTGCCTGGCTGGTGCCGTAGGTCGCCGCGAGCCGCGTCTCCACCAGCCGCTCGCCGGGCCTGAACTGGCCGGACACGATCCTGCTGACCAGCGAGTCGCGGATCTGCCGCGCCAGCGTGAGCCGCGGCAGCTTGGAGGGCTCTTCGGTCATGAGACCGATCCTAATGCTCCTCTTGACGTCATCCACACGATAATCAATTATCGATAATTGACGAGAGGGGCCGCACATGGTGATCCAGGCGGTGCACGTGCCGGAGTCCGCCGAGGCCGCGATCACCTACTCGGCGCAGGGTGCCTGGATCATGGGTGGCGGCACCGTGGTGATGCCGCTGATGAACAGCGGGGCCGCGCCCGCGACCGAGCTGGTCAGCCTGTGCCGGGCCGGGCTGGACGGCGTCGAGGTCCGCGACGGGGTGGCCAGGATCGGCGCGGCGGCCACCCTCACCGCCGTCGGCGAGCATCCCGGGCTCGCCTTCCTGCGCCCGGCGCTGCGGACGATCGCCTCCCCGACCATCCGCAACCAGGCCACCGTGGGCGGCAACCTGTTCGTCGCCCAGCCGTACGGCGACCTGGCCGTCTGCCTGCTCGCCCTTGACGCGACCTGCGAGATCGCCGGGCCGGACGGCCGGCGTGACGCGCCGGTGGCCGACGTGCTGACCTCCGGGGTCGCCCCGGGCGAGATCGTGGTGGCGGTACGGGCCGCGCTTCCCGAGCCGGGCGCCTGGCACTACCACAAGGCCATGCGCCGCCGCCTGAACTCGGCGGCGATCGTGACCGTCGCCTCCGTGACCCGTACCGCCGACGGCCTGGTCACCTTCTCCAGGATCGCGCTCGGGGGAGTGGCCCCGCGTCCGGTCCGCGCGCTGTCGGCCGAGCGTCTGCTGCGGCGCCGCCCGCTGACCCACGAGGTCCTCACCGAGGCCGGCGCGGCGGCCCACGACGACATCGACCCCTTCGACGACGCCTACGCCAGCGCGTGGTACCGGGCCCGGGTCCTGCCCGTGCATCTGCGCCGCGCCTTCCTCCCCTGAAACGAGCCAGCTGAGAGGTGGACCGTGCCGTCACAGATCGTCTCGCTCGTCGTCAACGGCGAGCGACGGGAGTTCATCGCCGCGCCGGGGGCCACGCTGCTCGCGAGCCTGCGCGAGTCGCTCGGGCTCACCGCGGCCAAGCGCGGCTGCGCGCAGGGCGCCTGCGGCACCTGTACCGTCCTGGTCGACGACCGGCCCGAGGCCGCCTGCCTGATCGCTGTGGAGACCCTCGCGGACCGCTCGGTCCGTACGCTGGAAGGGGTCGCCACCGGCGGTGAGCTGGACGAGGTGCAGAGCGCCTTCGTCGACTGCTTCGCCACCCAGTGCGGCTTCTGCACGGCCGGCATGATCATGGTCGCCGAGGCGCTGCTCGACCGGAACCCCGATCCGAGCGAGGAAGACGTCGTCGAGGCGATCTCGGGCAACGTCTGCCGGTGCACCGGCTACCGGCCCATCGTGATCGCCATCCTGGAGGCGGCCGAGCGCCGCCGCGGGGCGGTGCCGCGATGACGTACCGGCTCGCCCCCATTGACACGAGCACCTTCGCCGCCGAACGGGCCGCAGGTGCGGATGGCGGCGACTTCACCGTCATCGGCTCGGTCGTCCAGCGCTCGGACGCGCGCGGGCACGTCACCGGGCGTACCGAGTTCTTCGAGGACGTGCTCCCGCCGCGGCTGGCGCACCTGAAGATGCACCGCTCGGCCCGGCACCACGCCAGGATCCTGGACGTGGACCTGACCGAGGCCCTGGCCGTGCCGGGCGTCCTGCGGATCCTCACCCACGCCGACATCCCGAACAACCTCTACACCCCGCTCAAGCTGATCGGCGTCGGGCCGGACGACGAGCCCATCCTGGCCGTGGACAAGGTGCGCTACCTCGGCGAGCCCATCTGCGCGGTGGTCGCCGAGACCGAGGCCGCCGCGCTGGCGGGCGCGGCCAGGATCAGGGTCGCGTACGAGGACCTGCCACCGGTCTTCGACGTCGAGGAGGCGCTGAAGGACGGCGCGCCGCTGGTCAACGAGTACCACGGGCAGAACCACTTCATCTACGAGGGCCACCACTGCCGGCGGATCCGCTTCGGCGACGTGGCGGAGGCGTTCGCGCGAGCCGACCACGTCTTCGAGTGGCGTTACCAGTCCGCGCCCATTGAGCAGGCCCCCGCCGAGACCACCGGCTGCGTCGTCGTACCGCAGGCCGACGGGCGGCTGCGCATCCACTCCGACACCCAGGCGTGCTTCTTCACCCTCGACAACACCGCGCTGATCCTGGACACACCGTTCAACAAGCTGCGCATCGTCGGCGGGACGGTCGGCGGCGGCTTCGGCGGCAAGGTGGACGTGGTGGTCGAGCCGGTCGCCTGCGTGGCCGCGATGGCGGCCGACCGCCCGGTCAGGTTCGTCTACGACCGGGCCGAGGAGATGCAGGTCTCCTCGCCGCGCGCGGCCGAGCGCATCTACATCAAGGACGCCGTGATGGACGACGGCCGGATCATCGGCCGCAAGGTCACGCTGTACGTCGACGCCGGCGCGTACGCCCGCCACAGCCCGTACGGCACCACCAAGGCCGCCGCGCACCTGCCCGGCCCGTACTCCATCCCGAACGTGTGGGCCGACTGCCACTGCGTGTTCACCAACCGCACGCCGTCCAGCGCCATGCGCGGGTTCGGCGTGACCATCGCCGACTTCGCGCTGGAGTCGCAGATGGACCGGATCGCCCGCGCCCTGGACCTGGACCCGCTGCGGCTGCGCCTGCTCAACGCCTACCGCGACGGGGACCTCAAGGCCCACCGCAAGGTCGCCGAGGGCACGGCCCTGGTCGAAGTGATCCAGAAGGCGGCGGAGATGGCCGGGCATGAGCTGCCCGAGGCGTACCGCCGTATGTCCTCCACGACCCGGGAAGGGCTCTAGCGATGGCGAAACTGCGCGGGCGCGGGTACGCGTCGGTGAACTACCCGACCGGCATGAACCTGGGCGGCGACCCCTCGCAGGCGCTGATCCACGCCACGACCACGGGCACGTTCGTGATCTCGCTGTCCTCGGTGGACCTCGGCCAGGGCATCAAGACGATCGCCGCCCAGTGCGCCGCCGAGACGCTCGGCCTGCCGATCGGGAACGTGCTGGTCGACACCGCCGACACCGACACCGGCCCGCACTGCATGGGCACCTTCGCCAGCCGCGGCACCCACCGCGTCGGCAACGCCGTCATCATGGCCGCGGCCGAGGCGCGCGGCGTGATGCTGGAGGTGGCCGCCGAGGAACTGGAGGTCGACACCGCGGACCTGGAGACCGACGGTACCGGCTTCATCAGGCTCAAGGGCGCGCGGGAGAAGGCCATCCACATCACCGACCTGGCGCTGGCCGCGCACTTCAAGCACGGGCGGACGATCTCCGGCCGCGGCATCTACCTCAAGGAGCCGAGCGCGCCGGTGCCCGAGACCGGGGAGATGGACCCCGACTCCTGCCAGGCGCACGCGTGCACGGCCGCCGTCGTCGAGGTCGACGACGAGACCGGGGTGGTCGAGGTGCTGGAGCTGTACAACGCCTACGAGATCGGCCGGGCGCTCAACCCGGCCATGGCGACGCAGCAGGTGGAGGGCGGGGCCTGGATGGGTGTGTCGCACGCCCTGTTCGAGACCACCGAGCCGTACTACCCCTCGCGCGAGCACGGGCCGCACGACTTCGCCGGGTACCTGATGCCCGGCCCCGCCGACATCCCCGTCCAGCACAGCCTGTTCCTGGAGCGCCCGGCCGGAAACGGGCCGTACGGCGCGAAGGGGATCGGGGAGATGACGGCGAACGCCCCGATCCCGGCCATCGCCAACGCCATCTTCGACGCCTGCGGCGTGCGCCTGGAGTCGATGCCGTTCACCCCCGAACGCGTCCTGCGCGGGCTGGACGCCCTGCGCTTGAAATTGGAGAAATCATGTTGAAAGTCATTTCACTGCTCAAGCGTGCCGAGGGTCTGTCCCATGAGGAGTTCGCCAAGTGGGTGGTGGAGGAGCACGTCGAATTCGCCAGGAAGCTGCCCGGGCTGCGCAAGTACACGGTGAGCGTCACCACCGGCGACGGCGGGGCCTACGACTCGGTGAACGAGCTGTACTTCGACGACGAGGACGCCCGCGCCGCCGCGTTCGGCTCCGAGCACGGCAAGGCCGCGGCGGCCGACGCCGCCGCCCACACCTCTCAGCGCGTCCACCTGCTGACCACCGAGCACGCGCAGTTGTGACCCCCGCCGCCCCCTGGCTCGCGCACGAGCGCGAGCAGTGGTGACCCCCGCTGTCCCCTGGCCCTCGCACGAGCGCGAGCTGGCCGCCGCGCTGGCGGGGGAGGGCTACTTCGCCGACGAAGGGCTGTGCACGGCCATCCACCTGGCGCTGCGGCTGGGCCGGCCGCTCCTGCTGGAGGGCGAGCCGGGCGTCGGCAAGACCGAGGTGGCCGCGGTGCTCTCGCGCGTCACCGGCCTGGAACTGATCCGTCTGCAGTGCTTCGAGGGGCTGGACTCGGGCCAGGCGCTGTACGAGTGGGACTACCCCAAGCAGCTCCTCCACGTCCGAGTGGCGGAGAGCCGGGGGGAGGACGTCGGCGACCTGTACCGCGAGGAGTTCCTGCTGCGCCGGCCGCTGCTGCGTGCCGTGCGGGCCGAGCGGGGCGCGGTGCTGCTGATCGACGAGATCGACCGGGCCGACAGTGAGTTCGAGGCGTTCCTGCTGGAGTTTCTGGGCGACTTCCAGATCACGATCCCGGAGCTGGGCACGGTGCGGGCGGGCACTCCGCCGATCGTGGTGCTGACCTCCAACCGTACGCGCGAACTGCACGACGCGCTCAAGCGGCGCTGCCTCTACCACTGGATCGCCTTCCCCGAGCCGGACCGGGAGCGGACGATCCTGCGCGCGGCGATCCCCGGGCTGGAGGAACAGGCGGCGGACGGGCTCGTACAGGCGGTAGGGCGCGTACGCCGGCTGCCGCTGCTCAAACGGCCCGGCATCGCCGAGTCGGTGGAGTGGGCACGCGGTGCGCTGGCGCTCGCCGAGGGCGGCAGCCCGTGGCCGGTGGCGCTGCGGCGGGCACTCGGCCTGCTGATCAAGGACGAGGAGGACACCCGGCTGCTCCTCGCGCACGCGGAGGAGCTGTTCGGTGGTGCGTGACCCGGTAGTGCTCGCCGCGGACCTCCTGTGGGGGTTCCTGACCGCGCTGCGCGGCGCGGGCGTGCCCGCCGCGCCGGCCAAGCGGGCGGATCTGCTCAGGGTGATCGCCGAGTCCCCGCCGCCCGACCTGACCACGCTGTACTGGTACGCCCGGATCACCCTGCTCCAGGACATCGGCGACCTGCCCGCCTTCGACCGGGTCTTCGATGCCTGGTTCCGGCAGGGCGGTCCCGGGCCCGCCGACCCGCCGCCCGAAGGCGACGACAGTGACGTGCCGTCTCCCGGCGGACCCGGCGAGGACGACCCGCCGCCTCAAGAGGCGCGGCCGGGCGACGGTGTCGAGGCCAGCAGCCTGAGCACGTACGGCACGCGCGACTTCGGCCAGACCGGCGAACGGCGGCGCGTGCTCATGCGCACGCTCGAAGCCGCCTGGCCCGCCGTCCTGCCCGCCACGCCGTCCCGGCGGCGACGACCGGCCCGGTCGGGGGACCGGCTGGACGTACGGCACGCGTTGCGGCGCGCCCACCGCCATGACGGAGAGATCATCGAGCTGCGCCGCCTCGCCCGCCCACCGCGCCCGCGCCGCCTGCTGATCCTGGTCGACGTCTCCGGCTCGCTGCGGCAGCACACCCCGGAACTGCTCCGTGTGGCGCACACCGCGCTGCGCGCGGCGCCGGCCCGTACCGAGGTGTTCTGTTTCGGCACCCGGCTCACCCGGATCACCGCCGCGCTGTCGCACCCGCACGCCGACCGGGCGCTGCGGGCCGTGTCCGGGCTGGTCACGGACGCCGACGGTGGTACGGCGATCGGCGCCGTGCTGGAGCGCTTCCTGGGCAACCCGCGGTTCGCGGCGCTCGCCCGTGGCGCGCTCGTGATCGTGCTGTCCGACGGGCTCGAACGCGGCGACTGCGCCCCCATGGTGCGCGCCACGGCCCGCCTGTCGCGGCTCGGCCACCGGCTCGTCTGGTGGTCCCCGCTGGCCTGCTCGCCCACCTACCGCCCCGCCACGCGCGCCATGGCCGCGCAACTCCCGAGCCTGGATCACCTCGGGGGCGTACGCGACCTGGCCACCGCGCTGGCGGAGGTAGGCCGCCTGCCCGCCGTCCTGTCCGGCCCCCGCCACACCGCGGCGAGGCGCTGGTCCACCCTGGGAGAGACCCGATGACCCCTTCCGCGCCCGATGCCGGAATCGTCGACGCGCACCACCACATCTGGCGGGCCGCCGACCTGCCCTGGCTCCAAGGGGAGATGGTCCCGCGGATCTTCGGACCGTACGAGCCGATCCGGCGCGACTACCCCGTGTCCGAATACGCCGCGGAGGCCACCGCCTGCGGTATCACCTCGGCGGTCTACGTCCAGACCAACTGGCCGCTCGACCGGTCCGTGGACGAGGTGCGGTGGCTGCGCGACGTACACGCCGAGACGGGCTGGCCCACCGCCGTGGTGGGCTCCGCCGACCTGTTCGACGAGGGGGCGGCCGACGTCCTGCGTCGCCAGGCCGCCATCACGCCGCTCGTCCGCGGCACCCGGCTGCAACTGCACTGGCACGAACGGCCGGAGTTCCGCTTCGCCTCCGCCCCCGACCGCATGAAGGACCCCGTCTTCCGGCGCAACATCGCCGTGCTCGCCGACCTGGGCTGGCTGTTCGAGCTTCAGGTGTTCCCCGCCCAGATGGCCGACGCCGCGGACCTCGTCAACGATTTCCCCGATGTGACGTTCGTGCTGGTCCACGCGGGGATGCCGGTGGGCGCCGAGCCGCCGGCCGTCGCGGAGTGGACCCGTGGCCTGGGGCTCCTGGCCGGGCGGCCCAACGTCGTGGTGAAGCTCACCGGCCAGGGCACCTTCGTGCACCGCGTGGACCGGCCGCTGATCGAGCGGGTGGCGGCCACCTGCCTGGACCTGTTCGGCTCCGATCGCTGCATGTGGGGGAGCAACTTCCCGATCGAGAAGCTCTGGACCGACCTGCCCACCCTGCTCTCCACCTGGCAGGACGTGCTCTCCGGCAGATCCGCGGCGGAGATCCGGGACGTGTTCACCGCGACGGCTACCCGCGTCTACCGCCTCTGACCGGCTCTACAGGATGATGTGGGCAAGCACAGGGACCACCAGGCAGCACACGATCGCTCCCAGGAGGAGCAGCATGCCGTACCGGATGCCGCGATACTTCGCATCGGCGATCGCGCTGAGCCGGCGGATCTCCTCCAGCAGGAAAGCCTTCTGGGCGTGCGGCGAATCGGCCTCCAGGCTGGTCATCAGCGTCTCGGAGTATTGGCCGACGAACTGCGACCGGCGCCGCCGCAGGCGGTCGGCGGCATGGACGGAGCGCGGATAGATCGCGGCGGCCAGGCCGATGATCCCCATCGAGCACAGCACGATGCCGAGCCACCACAACCACGCCACGCCGGCGGGCAGTTTCCCGGGATTCCAACTGCCCGCGAGCAAGGCACCGCCCAACGCCCCCACGCCCACTCCGGCCGTGGCGAGCATGACGGCTGCCTTCTGATCGGCTCGCCCTATCTCCGCGCGCAGATCCGTCAGGACGGCCATGGCCTGAGCAATGGTTTTCTCTTCGCCTTTCTCGGGGGCCTGCGCGCTCCGCGAAGATCGCTGAAGTCTTGCCCTGTTGCGAAAGCGTCCGAACACTTCTCCATTGTGCCGGGAAAGCCGTTAGATAATTCTGGCGATGATTGCTTTGCCGGGTTATGGACGTCACGGGTCCGCCCCGTCGAGTGACCGCACCTACCAGCCGGCGTTCGACTACGACGGAGACAGCTGCGGCCTGGCGCTGGGCGGGCTCAAGGACGCCTCCTTCAACGGAGAGTTGGCGAAGGCCAAACCGGCCGGTATCCCGTTCGATTCCTATGCCGGATACGCGATCATGTGATCCATGTCGACCCCCCAGGACGCGCCCGCGCCCGCACCACCACAAAAATCCGGACGTTCACGAATGGCTCGCCGGATCGGCTGTCTGGCACTGCTGTTGGTGCCGTTCCTGCTGCTGGCGGTGATCGTCATGTCGCCTGTGTGGATCAATGATTACCGGCTGGCGCGCATGGTGGGCCGCATCCAGGAATATCCGCTGCCGCCCGGAGCGGACTTCGCGTACGTTGACCCGCACGTCGAGGTGATCGGCGACTCCGGCGACTGTTGGTACACCATCCGCTTCGAGCTCTACACCGACCGGCCCGTCCAAGAGGTGCTGAACCACTACCGCCAGTCGAAGATCGAGGACCCTGACGGAGACCTTGGCGACTACGAGCTCACGGCCTGGACGCTGCTCGACGAGCCCGGCACCCCCGCAGACGGCACCTCCGGAGACGGCACTTCCGCCACAGACTCAGTGATCATCCACCTGGACGGCATATACGACGACGGCTTTACGGACATGCGCTGCTGGTGACGCAGCGGTACGGGACAACGGCGGGATGCGGGGCAAGCGTCCCCTCGACACGGCCCGGCACCTGGCGGGGGACGGGCCGCGGTGTGATCTCGCGTCGGGCACGCTAACACGTGAAAGGCCTGAGCGGACGGGTCAGTGCGACGCCGTCCGCCGGGTTGTCGTGCACATACTTCGTCGCGACGATCTCGGCCGGTGCCGTTCCCCGCTCGACCCAGCGCACGATCGGGGTCAGCGTGTCGAAGACGTTCGGGCCGGGGCCGCCCGCGCAGTGGGTCATGCCGGGGACCATGAACAGCCGGGCGAACTCCTGTGTCCGCCTGACGGCCTCGCCGCCGGCCTGATGCGTGCCGGACGTGGCGCGGACCACCTGGCGGTAGTAGTCGATGGTGTCGTAGGCGGAGACGACCGGGTCGGCCCAGCCCGTGTGCATGATGAGCTTGCCGCCGGCGCGCCGGAACGGGGTCAGGTTCGGGTCGGTGGCGTCGATGATCGGGCCGAGCTTCTTCTGCGCGACGCGCAGGTCGCGGTGGAAGTCGAAGGACCACCAGTTCCAGTCCGGATCGTTGAAGACCCAGTAGCGCCAGAAGTTCGCCCGGGCCGGTGCGGTGGTGCCCCAGTAGCCGTTCCAGCCCACCCGTACGGTGCCCGACGCGTCCACCACGGGTGCCTCGCTGCCGACCGGCCAGCCGGGGTAGATCTGTTCGCCGGTACGCGGATCGCGGGCGCCGCCGTACATCTGCTTTACCGCCTGTATCTGACGCTTCGTCAGGCAGGTGGGGGCGTCGTCGGCGGGGCACTGGAGCGAGGCGGGGTCGAAGGAGCAGCGTCGCGGGTCGGTGAGGAAGTCGTCGGTCACCAGGCCGCCGTCCCGGCCTCGGCACTGCTGGACGGCCGCGTTCGTCAGCAGGGGCAGCTTGGCCGCCGGGAGGATCGGGTCAGGGGTGCCGGCGGTGTGGTTGCTGAGGAACTGCCAGAGGAATCCGGCGTTGAGCGCGATTCGGTTGTTTCCCGGGTCGCCGGCCACGATGCCGTCGAAGTCGCCGGGGTAGCGCTGGGCCTCCATCAGCGCTTGGTGGCCGCCGGTGGAGCAGCCGATGAAATAGGAGTAGTGCGGCTTGGACCCGGTGTACGCCGCGACGATCGGCTTGGCGTTGACGATCGTCTCGTGGACCGCGCGGTGGCCCCAGTCCACGATGATCTCCGGGTTGGCGGCGCCCTGGCGGAACACGTCAGGGTCGTCACCGGTGTGCCCGGTGTCGGTGGCGACGGTCGCGTACCCGGCCGCCAGCGCGGAACCACCCATGGACGGGAAGTCCATGGCCGAGCTGTATCCGCCGTTGCCGAACATCAGCAGCCGCTGATTCCACCCCTGGCGAGGGATCCACACCTCGAAGCCGATGGTGGAGCCCGGCACCGGCTTGGCGATGCCGTGGACCCGGCAGAACGCGGGCACGGACGGCAGGATCCGGCCGTCGGGCGCGGTGTATCTCCCCGCGGGGACCGACTCGGCGAGGGTGACGGTCGCGTCGGGCAGCGTTGTGGCGGTCAGGCTCTCGCACGTGCCGCTCTCGGCCGCCGCGGCGGAGGGAACGGTCAAAGGGAACGCCATCGACAGTACAGCGACCGCGCCCGAAAGCATCCTGAAGCGGACGTCCTTCCCAGTGAGCGTCCTGAGGCGGATCATCGCGTGACCGTGCCGAAGCGGATCTCGCTGCCGTCGGCACCCACGCGCAACCGGACCCGGCCCGCCGGGGCGTCGGAGTCGATCTCGGGGTGGTCGTCGCTGGACACGGTGACGCGCAGGCTGTGGCCGGCGCTCAGCCGGTAGTGGGTCGGCCAGGTACGGATCTCCAGGTCATAGGTCTTGCCCGGCCGGACGGGGACCGCGCGTTCGTGGCCGAACCGGTGGCTCGCCTTCAGCCAGCCCTGGGTGACGCGGACGGCCGTGCCGTCGGGGGCGACGTCCTCGACCACGACCGCGATGTTGCCGTCGGTGGCGCTGAAGGCGGCCCGCACCTTCGCGGTGACGTCGCCGGCGAGGACGATGTCCTGCTGATAGGGCCGCGTCTGGAAGGTGCGCCGCTCGTCCGGGGCAGACGGGGTCGTCTCGGTGTTGACGGTGAAGCCGAGGGTGGCCGGCTTGCTCCAGCCGGCCGTCAGCGCCCCGTCGGCGCTCAGGCCGAGCCGGGTCTGCCGGGCGCCGGGAGGCGGCCAGGTGGTGAACTGCTGCCAGCCGGTGCCCGGAACCTGGTACGAGGTCACTTTGGCGGCGGGCAGCGGCGCGTCCGTGCGGTTGCCGAGCCACCGGTCCCACCAGGCGAGGTAGGCGCCGTTGCCGATGTCGGCGGGTTGGCCCGACGGCCAGCCGTGCACCCACGGGCCCGCGACCAGCCACACGTTCTTCGGGCGGGCCTGGAAGTTCGCCACCATGGCGGCCCGGTACCTGTCGTACCATCCGGCGATCTCCAGGACCGGGACGTCCAGGTTCTGCCAGCGGGCCTTGACGCTGCGCTCTCGCCAGTAGTCGTCGTAGAGCGGGTGCTGGGCGTAGGTCACCAGGGTGTCCGGCGCGACGGCGCGCTGCCAGTCCCGGATCCTGGCCGAGTAGATGCCGCCTCGGTAGATGGTGTTCTCGTACCAGTCGCTGATGCCGTCGACGGGGATGATCGCGGCCAGATGGGGCGGCTTGTTCACCGCGACCAGGAGGGAGGTGTGGCCGCCGTAGCTGACCCCGGTCTGCCCGATCCTGCCGGTGGACCAGGGCTGGACGGCCAGCCACTCGATGAGGTCGTAGTTGTCGCGTTGTTCCTGCGCGCTGAACGGGTCGAGGCGTCCGGGCGAGGCGCCCGTGCCGCGGACGTTGCACACGGCGGCGGTGTAGCCGCGGGTGACGAAGAAGGCCGCCGCCTGGCCCTGCCCCTGCAGTTGGTCATAGGCGTTGTAGTCGTAGACGATGCCGGGGAAGCGGCCGTCGGCGGGCCGGCCGTCCGCGCCGGCGGGCCGGTGCAGGTCGCAGGCCAGGTGACTGCCGTCGCGCAACGGCACCGAGACCCGCTCGGTGTGCACGCCGTACGTGGCGGCCCGTGCGTAGGAGAAGAAGGGGTCGGCCGGCGGCACGGTGTCGGCGTGTGCGGCGGAGGTCGGCGCGGTGAGCGGCAGCGTCACGATGGCGGACAGGGCGGCGGCGATTCTGCCGTACTTCATGGGGGGCTCCTAGCACGATCAGAGCAGGTCAGAGGGAGATGGCGCCGGTCAGGAGGGCGGCCACGGTCATGACCAGAGTGGTGGCGAACGCCCAGCCGAAGATGAAGCGCTGGTGCTGGCCGAGTTGCACGCCGCTCATGCCGACGAGGATGAACGTCGCGGCGGTGAGCGGGCTGAGCGGGAAGCCGGTCGTCATCTGGCCGAGGATGGCGGCCCTGGCGACCTCGGCGGACTCGATGCCGAAGCCGCCGGCGGTCTGGGCCAGGACGGGCAGCACGCCGAAATAGTAGGCGTCAGGGGTGAAGACCAGGCTGAGCGGCATGCTCGTGATCGCGACCAGCACCGGCAGGTGGCCGCCGAAGGAGTCGGGGATGACGTTGACGAACGCGGTGGCCATCTCGTTGATCATCTTGGTCCCGGTGAGGATTCCGGTGAAGACCCCCGCCGCGAAGATCATCGTGGTCACCAGGACGACGCTCTTGGCGTGCTTGTCGAGGAGTTCCTGCTGCTTCTCCCAGGAGGGATGGTTGACCAGCGCGGCGATCGCGAACCCGATCACGAACAGCACCGGAAGCGGCATCACCTGCAGGATCAGCCCGGCCAGCAACGCGATGGTCAGCGCCAGGTTGAAGGCGGTCAGCAGCGGACGGGTGCGCGGCGGGGCGAGGGGCGTCCCGGGCCCGTCTCCGGCCACCAGCTCGGGCTCCGGCTCCGTGGCGGGCAGGGACACGGTGCCGAGACGGCGGCGTTCCCGCAGGCCGATCAGGTACGACGCCACCAGCACCCAGACGATGCCGACGACCATCGCGGGCAGGACCGGGGTGAACACCTGCGAGCTGTCCAGCTTCAGCACCGCCATCGCCCGCGCGGTGGGACCACCCCAGGGGATCATGTTCATCACGCCCGCGCCCAGGCAGACGACACCGGTGAGCACCAGGGGGCTCATCTTGAGCCGCTTGTAGACGGGCAGCAGGGCGGAGACGGTGATGAGGAAGGTCGAGGCGCCGTCGCCGTCCAGGGCCACGCACATCGTGATGACGGCGGTGCCGACGGCGATCCGCAGCGGGTCGTCCTTGGCCAGGCGCAGGATGCCGCGGATCAGCGGATCGAAGAGCCCCGTGTCGATCATCAGGCTGAAATAGAGCACCGCGAAAGCGATCATGATGCCCGTGGGCGCCACCTTGCCCAGCCCGCTGAGGATCATCGGCCCCATCTCGGCGCCGAAGCCGCCGGCCAGCGCGGTCAGCACCGGTACCAGCACCAGCGCGGTGAGGACCGAGACACGCCTGGTCATGGTGAGTGCCAGGAACAGGCCGATGGTGAGAAAGCCGAGGAGCGCGATCATCGAGGACCTTTCGGAGGGTTACGGAGAAGTTTCCGAGCGCTGACCTTTCGCGTCCACCATCAAAAGAGGATTTATCCATGCGGTATGTGCATAGGTTGGTCCCATGGACGCTACCCTCCGGCAACTCGCCGCCTATGTCGCCGTGGCCAGAGCGGCGAGCTTCACCGCCGCGGCGGCGAAGCTGCACGTCTCGCAGTCGACGTTGAGCCGCGCGGTCGCCGACCTGGAGCGGGTGCTCGAGGTCCGCCTGCTGGAGCGCGACACCCGCAACGTCCAGCTCACCGCGGCGGGCCTGGAGACCCTGCGGGTGGCCGAGCAGATCGTCGGTGCCCACGAGTCGGGGATGAAGGAGCTGCGGCGCTTCCTGCTCGGCGAGTCGGGGGTGGTGGCCGTGGCCACCCTGCCCTCGGTCGCGGCGGTGCTGCTGCCCCGCATGATCTCCGCTTTCCGGCGGCAGCGCCCGCAGGTGGCGGTCCGCATCATGGACGGGCTCGAACGGGCCGTGCTCGGCCGGGTGCTGTCGGGCGACGCCGACTTCGCGATCACCACGGTCGGCGCGTCGCCGGACCGGCTCGAACATCGTCCGCTGATCCGCGACCAGTTCCACGCCGTGCTGCCCGAGGGGCACCCGCTCGCCGACCGGGAGGAGGTCACCTGGGAGGACCTGGCCGCCGAGCCGTTCCTGGCCGTCGGGCCGGAATCCAGTGTCCGCAGGCTCACCGACGCGGCGTTCGCCCAGGCGGGCGCCCGCCCGACGCTCGCGGCGGAGGCCGGCAACGTGGCGACGGTGGGCGGTCTGGTCGCCGCCGGTCTCGGGGTGTCGGCGATGCCCGCCCTGGTGCTGCCCCTCCTGGGGCCGGGCCGCGTCGTGCATCGCCGGTTGACCGGTCCCGTGGTCGAGCGGCGCCTGGACGTCGTGATCCGCGCGCGACGCACCCTGCCGCTGGCGGCGAGCGCGTTCCTCGACCTGCTCGAAGAGTTCCGTACGGAGCTACCGGCCGGGGTCTCCTGGATCGGTTAATGCGCAAATAGCATGAATATATCGACTTTCTGTGCTGGACCCGCATTTCTTGCCTTGGGCAGGATGACATGACCGGACAGGACGAAGGAGCTCATGCGTGGCGACCGAACAGCAGCACGGCCAGGGGCAGTTGCGGGGCCTGAAAGTGGTGGAGTTCGCCCATGTGGTCGCCGGGCCGCTGGCCGGGTCCATGCTCGCCGACCAGGGCGCCGACGTGATCCACGTCGAACCCCCCAGCGTCGGCGACGCCGCCCGTGCCATGGGCCCCACCCGGGACGGCGTGCCGTTGTGGTTCAAGGTCGCGGGCCGCAACAAACGCTCCGTCACCCTGGACCTGCACGACCCCGACGGCCGGCAGGTGGCGCACCGGCTCGTGGCCTGGGCCGACGTGGTGATCGTCACGCTCCGCCCCGGCCGGCTGCGGGCCTGGGAGCTCGACTGGGAGGCCGTGCACCGGATCAACCCCAAGGCCGTCCTGCTGCAGATCTCCGGATTCGGCGCGACGTCGTCCCTGGCGGACGCGCCGGGCTTCGGGAAGGTCGGTGAGGCCAGGAGCGGTGTGGTGCACCTGACCGGGTTCCCGGACGGTCCTCCGGTGCACACGGGGTTCTCCCACGGCGACGCGGTGACCGGGCTGATGGGCGCCTACGCCGTGCTCGCCGCCCTGCACCGCCGGGCACACGACCCCGGCTTCGACGGCGAGTGGATCGACCTGGCCCTGTTCGAGCCCCTGTTCCGGCTCGTCGAATGGCAGGTCATCACGCACGACCAGCTCGGCGTCGTACCCGGCAGGTCCGGCAACCAGCTGGCCGTCGCCCCCGCCGCGGTCATCAACACCTACCTGTCGCGCGACGGCGACTGGATCACCGTGACCTCCGCGACCGTCCGCTCGGTGCTGAACGTCGTCCGGCTCCTGGGCCTGCCCGAGGAAGAGTACGCCACGACGCAGCGGCAGCTCGCCGGACGGGAGACGCTGGACCAGGGGCTGCGCGAATGGGTGGCCGCCCGGGGGACCGCCGAGTGCCTGCGCGCGTTCGCCGACGCCGAGGTGGTCGCCTCACGCGTCTTCACGGCCGAGGACATCGCCGCCGATCCCGTGTACGCCGAACGCGGCGACATCATCACGGTGGACGACCCCGACCTCGGGCCGGTCCGCATGCAGGCCGCCCTCCCGCACTTCCATCAGCGACCCGGGCACGTCTGGCGGACCGGACCCGCGCTCGGGCAGGACAACGCCCTCGTCTACCGCCAGTGGCTCGGCCTCGGCGCGGACGAGCTCGCGGAACTGGAGAAGCGCGGTGTCATCTGAACGCCTCCCGCTGCGTTCCCTGCTCTTCGTCCCGGGCACCAAGACCGAGTGGCTGGTCAAGGCGGAGTCCGCCGGAGCCGACGCGGCCATCCTCGACCTGGAGGACGCCGTCCCGCCGGTCGGCAAGGTCACCGCGCGGGCCCGGGTGGCCGACGCCATCGCCGGTGCGACGGGCGACATGGCGCTCTTCGTGCGGATCAACCCGCTCGACGGCTGGGCGGCCGCCGAGGACCTGCGCGCCATCACGCACGCCCGCCTCGCCGGCGTGGTCCTGCCCAAGGTCGCTGACCCAGGGGACGTGCTCCTGGCCGACCGGCTCCTGACCTGGTGCGAGCGCGAACACGGCCTGCCCGAGGGGCACATCGCCCTGGTGCCGCTGCTGGAGAGCGCCGCCGCGCTGCGCGGGGCGTACGACATCGGCAGGGCCGCTCCCCGCGTCGCCTACCTGGGCGCGGTCACCGGCAAGGGCGGCGACGTCGAGCGGGCGATCGGCTACCGCTGGAGCCCTCAGGGCACCGAGACCCTGACGCTGCGTTCCCGGGTCCTGCTGGACGTCCGGGCGGCGGGCGTGCCCTGCCCGATCGCCGGTCTGTGGACGAACCTCGCCGACATCGAAGGACTGCGGGCGTTCGCCGAGCAGAACCGCTCTCTCGGCTACGAGGGCATGATGGCCATCCACCCCGCCCACATCCCCGTGATCAACGAGGCGTTCTCACCCACCCCCGAGGAGCTCGCCCGCTACGCGCGGATGATCGCCGCCGTGGAGGAGGCGCAGGCGCGCGGCGCCGGGGCGATCACCTTCGAAGGCGACATGGTGGACGAGGCCATGGCGGCGCGAGCACGAGCCGTTCTCCGGAAGACCGGAATGTCTTCCATCTGACGGGGAGAGCGGTATCCGGGAGGCCCAACGAGATCTATGGTTCAGGCGCACGAAATCGGCAGGTCCGTCCTGGATTGTTCCGAAGGAGTCGCGTACATGCCTGAAATTCTGGATCCGATGAGGTTATCCAACCGGAGGCGAGGCCGTCGCGTCCTCGCGCTGGTGAGCGCGGTCGTCGCCCTGCTCTGCGGGCTGCCCGCCGCCCCCGCGCTCGCCGGCGCGTCGCGCCCGGTGGTGCGTACCGAAACCGGCCTGCTCAAGGGGGCCGAGGCCGAGCGCGTGGACCGGTTCCTGGCCGTCCCGTACGCGCAGCCGCCGGTCGGCGAACTGCGCTGGGCAGCTCCCCGCCCGGCCCTTCCGTGGACGGGCGTCCGTGACGCGGCGGCGTGGGGCAACCGCTGCGCCGCCGCGGTCAGCGGCAACGGGCCGCGCTCGGAGACCGAGGACTGCCTGTACCTCAACGTGTTCCGGCCCGCCGGCACCCGGGCCGGGCAGCGGCTGCCCGTGCTCTTCTGGATCCACGGCGGCGGATTGCAGAACGGCTCCGGCAACCAGCACGACGGCAGCCTGATCGCCCGGCTCGAGAACGTCGTGGTGGTCAGCATCAACTACCGCCTGGGCGTGTTCGGCTTCCTGGCTCACCCGGCGCTCACCCGGGAGGCCGGCCAATCCGGCGACTACGGGCTCCTCGACCAGCAGGCGGCGCTGCGCTGGGTGCAGCGCAACATCGGCGCCTTCGGCGGTGACCCCCGGCAGGTGACCATCGACGGCGAGTCGGCCGGCGGGTTCTCCGTCTGCGCGCACCTGACCGCTCCCGGATCGAAAGGGCTGTTCGGGCGCGCGATCATCCAGAGCGGCTCCTGCATCAGCCAGCCCGTCAGCCAGGCGGAGCAGTCCGGCACGTCGATCGCCACCCAGCTCGGCTGCGCCGACGACGCGACCGCCGTCGCCTGCCTGCGCGCGCTGACCCCGGCGCGGCTGGTCGACGGGCCGCAGTACAGCTCGTTCGCGCACGGCGGTCCGGTGCTGCCGGAGAGCCCCAGCGAGGCCGTCGGGGCGGGTCGCTTCCAGCGCGTACCGCTGATCGTGGGCTCCACCCGCGATGAGGGCCGTACGTTCGCGCAGGGCAATCTGGGCTGGACCCAGGCGAAGTACGAGGGCTTCGTCCGGAGCCTGTACGGCGACAAGGCCGACGCCGTCCTGCGGCGCTATCCCTGGCCGGCGGCGCCGGACCAGTTCACCTCCGCGTATCTGACGGCGGCGATCCTCACCGACTCCGGGTTCATCGCGGGGCTGGGCGGCTGCCCGACGCTCACGTTCATCAAGGACCTGTCGGCCTACACCCGCGTGTTCGCCTACCGGTTCGACCACCGGACGGGGCCGGGCCTGCGCCCCGAGCCGGTCGGCTACGAATGGGGCGCCGGGCACGCCGCCGAACTGGCCTACCTGTGGCCGAGTTTCGACAACGGCATCCCGATCGCGCCCACCTTCGACGCGGCCGAACGCCGGCTGGCCGCGGACATGGTGCACTACTGGGGTTCGTTCACCCGGCTCGGCCGGCCGCAGGCGCCGTTCGCGTCGCCGTGGGCGGACTACAACCGCACCTCGCGCGTCATGTCGCTGCGCGCGGGCGGACGGTCGGTGATGGTCCCGGTCGCCGAGATGGCCACCGAGCACAACTGCGACCTGTGGAACGCGCTCTGACCCTGATCGGTCCTCGATGAGGCCTGAGGGACGTCTTTCGTCCGCCTCCGCAACGGCGGAGGCGGACGAAAGAGCATGGGGTCAGCCCTGGAACCGGCCGGTCACCCGAAGGTCGCGGGACGACGCGCCGACCGCGACGGTGAAGCTGCCATGGGCGGCGATCCAGCCTTTCGCGGCCGGGCTCCAGGTGGACAGTGCGGCGCCGTCGAGCGGGAAGGTCACGACGGTGCTCTGCCCGGGCCGCAACCAGACCTTCTGGAAGCCCTTGAGCTGCTGGGGAGGCTCGCCCGCCGAGCCGGGGAAGCCGAGGTAGAGCTGGGCGGTCTCGGCTCCGGCGCGGGGTCCGGTGTTGGTGACGCGGACGCGTACGGCATGGCTGTCGGCCCGCAGACCGTCGTATCCGAAGGCGGTGTAGGACAGGCCATGGCCGAACGGGAACAACGGGCGCTGGTGCCGGGCGTCGTACCAGCGGTAGCCCACGTTCAGGCCCTCGTCGTAGCGGACCGTGGTGCCGTCGCCGGGGAAGCCGAACGCGACATCCGGGCCCTGCCGGTCGTCGGCCGGGAACGTCAGCGGCAGCCTTCCTGACGGATTGACATCGCCGAACAGCACGGCCGCGACCGCGTTGCCGTACTCCTGCCCCGGATACCACGCCTGGAGCACCCCGGCCACCCGGTTCAGCCAGGGCATCAGCGACGGCGTGCCGGTGTTGAGCACGACCACGGTGCGCGGGTTGGCGGCGGCGACGGCCTCGATGAGCTGGTCCTGATCACCGGGCAGGGCCAGCGAGTCGCGGTCGGAGCCCTCGCTGATGGAGTCGTTGACGAAGACGAGCGCGACATCGGAGCGCCGGGCGGCGGTGACGGCCTCCGCGAGCAGCGCCGGGTCGGGCGCGGACCAGCCGAGCTGGTGGGCGCCTCCGAAGAGGGAGATCGAGGAGGAGAACTCGACCTTGACGGAGACGGCCCGTCCGGCTGTGAGATCGGCCAGACCGTGGGCGACGCCGCCGAACTCCTGGCGGTTGGCGGCAACGAGCTCGCCGTCGATGAACAGCCGCGCCTGGCCGGAGCCGCTCAGCGAGAATCGGTAGCCGCCCGTCTTCGGCGGGGTCAGCGTGCCGGTCCAGCGGGCCGACCAGGTGCCGGTGACGCCGGCCGGTGGCCCGGTGAAGTTCACCGACGGCTCGACCCGGGTGAGCGCGGGGTCGCCGGTGAAGTCGGGCGTGCGGTAGTAGGTCGCGGTCAGACCGGGGCCGTCGCCTGACTCGGGCCGCAGCAGGTCGCCGGAGAGCACGGGCAGCGCTCCGGTGCCGAGCGTGCCACGGGCCTGGTTCAGGGTGACGCGGCCGCCGGCCCGCGCGGTCAACCCGGCCAGCGGCGTCACGGTGGTGGACGGTTGCACCGCGGCCGAGCCGCCACCGTAGAAGGTCGCGTGGTCGCCGGCCGCGTCGCCGATCACCGCCACCGACCGCGCCTTGTCCAGCGGCAGTACGCCGCGGTCGTCCTTGAGCAGCACCATGCCCTGCTCGGCCAGGTCCCGCGCCAGCTCTCGATGCTCGGGCGTGGACACGTCGTCGCGCGGGGTGTAGTCGCGGTCGAACAGGCCCGTCCGGTACATCGCCGTGAGAATCCGGCGGACCTTGTCGTCGATGGCCGCGACCGTGACCTGGCCGGCCGCCACCGCCTGCTTCAGCGCGTCACCGAAGTACGTCGATCCCGGCATCTCCACGTCCAGCCCGGCGGCGGCCGAGGCGAGCGTGCTGTGGGTGGCGCCCCAGTCGGACACCACGAACCCGGGGAACCGCATCGCGTCCTTCAGCGCGGTCCGCAGCAGGTCGCCGTTCTCGCAGGCGTAGGTGCCGTTGACCTTGGGGTACGAGCACATGACGGACCGGGCGCCGCCGTCACGCACGGCCGCGCGGAAGCCGGGGAAGTAGATCTCCTGGAGAGCCCGCTCGGAGACCCGGACGTCGACTTTGCCCCGGTCGGTCTCCTGGTTGTTGGCCGCGAAGTGCTTGGGCATCGCTATGACGCCCTGCGCCTGGACCCCCTTGACCTGCTCGGTGACCATCCGCGCGGTGAGGTAGGGATCCTCACTGAAGGTCTCGAAGGTACGGCCCCAGCGCGGTGAGCGCACGATGTTGATCGTCGGTGCCAGGGCGATGTTGTGGCCCTTGCCGGCCTGCTCGACGCCGACCGCCTCGCCGTAACGCCGCATGAGCGCGGGGTCCCAGGTGGCCGCGCCGTTGATGGCGGCGGGGAAGGCGGTGACACCCGTGCTGCCGTTGGCGACCCCGTTGGGACCGTCGGCGAGGTAGAGCGCGGGAATGCCCAGCCGGGCGTTGCCCGGTATCCGCCCGGCGTACCCCTTGCCGAACTCGAAGCCGACGCCGTGCAGCATGACGATCTTCTCGTCGAGGGTCATGCGGGCCAGCAGCCGCGCGGCACGTTGGTCGGGCCCGTACGAGGAGGTCGGCTGCGGGGGAGCGCTGTCGCCGGCCGCCGGTGGTGGCTGGGCGAGGCCCGCCAGGACGAGGAGGGCGGCGGCTGCCAGCGCGGTCCCGCCATGGAGTCGTCTGGGCATCTGCGAGGTCCTCTCTCAGGGGGTGTGAGGTGGACTGATGATCTTCGCCATATGTTGTGCCCGACAACATATGGACAGGTCGAATACCCGGCAAGGGCCTCTTCCGTCGTCCGGAAGACGATGAGGGAGAACCAGATTTATCTTCCGTTCAGCGGTTGAACGGCTTCTTGAACGGCGGATTGCCGCTTATGGTTCGGGGCGCGTCGAGAGCGCTCTCAGCAGAAACGCGTCCCTTCCTGTCCTTCGTGTCGGCGGAGCCATGCCCGCCGCACCCGTTCCGGAGAGGTAAGACCATGCGATTTCCCGTCCATTCAGCCGGCGCCCGATCGGCCTGGTCGGCGGCGTTACTCGCGCTGGCCGTCGCCGTCGCGACCGCGCTGGCCGGCGGCGCCGTCACCGCCCGGGCCGCCGTCACCGTCCGAGCCGCCGACGAGCTGCTGTCCCAGGGCAAGCCGGCGACCGCGTCGTCCGTCGAGAACACCGGCACCCCGGCTTCGGCGGCCGTCGACGGCAACGTCGCCACCCGGTGGTCCAGCGCTTTCAGCGACCCGCAGTGGCTGCGGGTCGACCTCGGCGCCACCGCCACCATCAGCCAGGTCGTGCTGAACTGGGAGGCCGCGTACGGCAGGGCGTTCCAGATCCAGACGTCCGCCGACGCGCTCACCTGGACCACCGTCTACGTGACCGTCGCCGGCACCGGTGGGGTGCAGACGCTCCCCGTGACCGGGACCGGGCGGTACGTACGGATGCTCGGCCTCGCCCGTGGCACCGCCTATGGCTACTCCCTGCGCGAGTTCCAGGTCTACGGCTCAGGGGGCGGCACCACGCCGCCGCCGGGGAGCGGCACCATTCCCGACCCGACGATCGCCTCACTGGAGGCGACCGCCGGTCCGCTGGCCACCGCGACGTACACGGTCCCGAACCCCAGCGGGTACAAGGCCGGCACCATCACCTACCCGACGGCCGGCGGCTCGTACCCGGGCATCGTCCTGATGCCGGGCTACCAGGGCACGCAACAGAACCTGAGCTGGCTCGGCCCGCGCCTGGCCTCGTGGGGCTTCGTCGTCGTCAACGTCGACACCAACACGCTGAGCGACACTCCTGACCAGCGGGGCACCGAGATCCGGGCCGCCGGCACCCAGCTGCTCAACCTGAGCAACGCCACCGGCAACCCCATCTCGGGCAAGGTGAACGGCACGCTCGGGGTGTCGGGCCACTCCATGGGCGGTGGCGGCACGATGGTGGCGCTGCGTGACGACAGCCGGTTCAAGGCGGGAGCGCCCCTGGCCCCGTACCACACGAGTCCGAACTTCGCCGGCGTCACCAAGCCGACCTTCTTCCTGACCTGCGCGAGCGACGTCGCCGCGCCCGGCGCCACCTACGCCAGGCCCTGGTACAACAGCATGACGCAGGCCGAGAAGCTGTACATCGAGGTTCCCGGCGACCATCTCTGCCCGATGACCGGCTACGGCAACAAGGCCAAGCAGGGCAAGTGGCTCGTGTCGTTCTTCAGCCGCTGGCTGCGCGACGACACCCGCTTCACGCCGTTCCTGTGCGGCACCCAGCGTGACGCCGACCGGACCAACCCCTCGCTGGTGACCCAGTGGACGGACACCTGCCCGTTCTGACCTCACCAGCGGAAATAACCAGAAATATTCGGAAAGCCGGGCATGGTGGCCGAGGCCGCCGTGCCCGGCTCGCTGACCCCTCGCATGACAGGCGTGTTTCTAGATTGTTATCGACGGCAACAAATTAGCCCGGAAATGGGGCTAGACCCGCTCGCCTCCGCGGATTACGTTGCCGCAAACAACATTCAACGAAATGGTGAGGCCCGGATCCGGTGTACCTGACGACGTGGGCGTTTCGCAGCACGATCGACAGTCGGAGGCAGTGCCCATGACCATGACCACAGCGACGATGTCAAGCCCGTCCGAGCAACCGGACTCCGGCCGATCGGTGGCCAGCCGGGTCCTCAGCGTCCTGGACGCGTTCTCCGGCGAACGCCGCCGGCTGACCCTGTCCGACATCAGCCGGCGGACCAGGATGCCGCTGACGACCGCCCACCGTCTGGTCGGCGAGCTGGTCTCGTGGGGCGCGCTCGAACGTGACCGCAACGGCCGCTACCAGATCGGCCTGCACCTGTGGGAGGTCGCGGCGCTGGCCCCTCGCGGTCTGGGGCTGCGCGAGGTGGCCATGCCCTTCCTCGAAGAGCTCTTCGTGGCGACCCGTCAGCACGTCCAGCTCGCCGTCCTCGATGACCTGGACGTCGTCTACATCGAGCGGATCTCCAGCCGGGACGCCGTCGGCGTGCACAGCCGGGTCGGCGGTCGATGGCCCGCGCACACCACCGGCGTCGGCCTCGTGCTGCTCGCCTACGCGCCCCGGCCGGCCCAGGAGAGATACCTGGCCAGCCCGCTGGCGACCTTCACCAAGAAGACCATCATGACGCCGGACGCCCTGCGGCGCGTGCTGGCCGAGGTGCGGCGCACCGGCTACGCCGTCAGCGACCGGCAGGTCACCCTCGACGCGGTCTCGGTGGCCGCACCCGTGCGTGACGCCGCCAACGAGGTGGTGGCCGCGCTCTCGGTCGTCGTCCGCGCCGACGGTGACGGCGGCGCCGTCTCGGGCGTGCCCGCGAGGACCAGGCGCATCGCCCTGCCGGGGGCGTCCATGCCGGGCTCTCCGCAGGCCACGCACACGCCCGGTGTCGTGCCCGCCGTCCTGGCCGCCGCCCGCGGCATCAGCCTGCAACTCCTCCGCGACCCGGAAAGACCGTAGCGATTACGTACGGGATTGACGCCAAAAGTTTCGGCTAGCGCGCGAGAGCGGCGGTGCTGCTCCGTACGACGAGCTCGGTGCCCAGCTCGATCCGGCTCTGCGCCACCGGCTCGCCCTGCGCGAGCCGCACCAGCATGGTGGTCGCGGCCGAGGCCATCTCGGTGAGCGGCTGGCGGATCGTGGTCAGCGGCGGGATCGCCCACCGGGTCGGGGGGAGGTCGTCGAAGCCGATCACGCTCAGGTCGTCCGGGATGCGCAGGCCCAGCTCGTACGCCGCCCGGTAGACGCCCATGGCCTGCCCGTCGTTGCAGGCGAAGATCGCGGTGGGCGGATCGGGCAGCCGCAGCAGCCGATGGGCCTGGGCCAGGCCGCCTTCGATCAGGAAGTCGCCCCGGCAGATCAGGTCCGGGTCGATGGGCACCCCGGCCATGTCCAGCGCGGCGCGATAGCCGTCGAGGCGGGCCCGGCTGGACAGCGCGTAGTCGGGGCCGGTGATGATGCCGATCCGCCGGTGCCCGAGCTGCACCAGGTAGCGGGTCGCCGAGAGCCCGCCGTTCCAGTTGCCGGCGCCCACCGAGGGCACCTGGTGGCCGGGGTCGCCGCTCGGGTCCAGCAGCACGAGGGGGATGCCGCGGGTGGCGAGCTGGTCGTGCTGGTCGTCGGTCAGCCCGCTGAACACCGCGATGACGCCGGTGGGCCGGCGGCCCAGCACGCCCTCGATCCAGCTCCGGCCCGGAACGTGGCGGTGCTGCAGCTCCGACAGCACCACGGCCAGGTCGTGCTCCCGCGCCACCTGCTCGACACCCTTGATGATCTCGATCGGGTAGTCGCCCTCCAGCGCGTGGAAGACCAGCTCCACCAGGGCGGCCGGGCTCTCGCGCCGTCGCTGCCGCCGGTAGCCGTGCTCGCGGATGAGCCCCTCGACGAGCGCCCGGGTCTCCGGCGCGACTTCGGAACGGCCGTTGACCACTTTGGAGACCGTCGCGGTGGACACCCCGGCCAGCTCGGCGAGCTGGGCGATGGTCAGAGAACGCTTGTGCGTGGTGCCGGGGCCGGGCGGCTCCTGGGTCGGGGTCATGGCGGCAGTCTAGACGCAGAGGTTTCGGAAACAAGGGCGATTGTTTCGTACGTCTTACCGGCAGATTGTTGACGAGTTTCCAGGTAGGTGCCTAGAGTCCCCGGTTAACGATCGGCCAACTATCCGAAAGTTTTCGGCAACTAGTTCCGTACCCACTCTTCAGTCCCGACCCCCAGAAGAAGAGATCGCCGTGAAGCTCCGCATCGTAACCCCGGTCGCCCTCGCCGCGGCCCTCGCCCTGACCACGGCCGCCTGTGGCGGCGGCGGTACCTCCGCCACGGCACCGCCCGAGGCCGGCAAGTCGTTCGACTTCTGGTCGTTCAGCGGGATCAACCAGAAGGCCGCGGTCGAGGACTACCAGAAGAACAACCCCGGCATCGAGGTGAAGCTCACCGAGGTCGGCAGCTCCGTGGAGACGGCGCAGGCGCTGACGACGGCGCTGGCCGGCGGCAAGGTGCCCGACCTGGTGCTGATCCAGGGCGATGACCTGCCCAAGTTCGTCCAGCAGCCGCAGAACTTCTACGACCTGCGGCAGCTGGGCGCCGACAAGATCAAGGGCGACTATCTGGACTGGGTGATCAGCCAGAGCGTGGCCAAGGACGGCACGATCATCGGCATCCCGACGGACGTGGGCGGCATGGCCATCGCCTACCGGACGGACCTGTTCAAGGCCGCCGGACTGCCGACCGACCGCGAGGAGGTGGGCAAGCTCTGGCCCACCTGGGACGCCTTCATCGAGACCGGCAAGAAGTACACCGCGGCGACCAAGAAGGCGTTCATCGACAACGCCGGCACCAGCGTGTTCTACCAGGCGGTCAACCAGGGGCCGCAGAAGTACTACGACCCCTCGGGCAACGTCGTCTACAGCACCAGCCCGCAGGTCAAGGCGGCGTTCGACTACGGCATCAAGGCCGTGCAGGCGGGCATCACCGCCAAGCAGAGCTCCTTCACCGAGGGATGGACCGCCGGCATGGGCAAGGACCAGTTCGCGGTGATCTCCGCGCCGTCCTGGATGCTCGGCGCCATCCGGAGCAACGCGCCCAGCACCAAGGGCAAGTGGGACATCGCCACTATCCCGGGCGGCGCGGGCAACTGGGGCGGCAGCTACCTGGCCATCCCCAAGGGCGCCAAGAACCCCAAGGCCGCCTGGGACTACATCACCAAGACCCAGTCCCCGCAGGGCCAGCTGACGCACTTCGTCGACTCCGGCGCGCTGCCCACCACCCCGTCGGTCTACAAGGACGCCAAGCTCACGGCCCTGAAGGACCCGTTCTTCTCCGACGCGCCGACCGGGACGATCTACACCGACTCGCTGCTCGGGCTCAAGCCGTTCTACATCGGGCCGGACAGCTCTCCCATCGGCTCGGAGTTCTTGAACGCGATCACCAACGTCGAGCAGGGCAAGGGCGACGCGGCCAAGGCGTGGGACGCGGCCCTGGCCAACATCAAGACCGCCATCGGCAAGTAGGACGAGCGTGACGACGACTCTCAGCACCCGGCGGGCGCAGGCCGTGCCCGCCGGGGCGACCTCGGTGCGGCAGAGCATCGCCGAACGCATCACGCCGTACGCCTACATCGCGCCGTTTTTCCTGATCTTCGCGGTGTTCGGGCTGGTGCCGCTGCTGTCCACGTTCTACGTGGCGCTGTTCGACTGGAACCCCATCGGCGAGCACGTCTTCATCGGCGTGGACAACTTCACCCGCCTGTTCGCCGACGCGCGGTTCTGGAACGCGGCCTGGAACACGATCAGCATCTGGCTGCTGTCCACCGTGCCGCAACTGGTGGTGGCGCTGGGCCTGGCGCACCTGCTCAACCACGCCCGGCTCCGGCTGGCGGTGTTCTTCCGGATGTCGATGATGGTGCCGTACATCACCTCGGTGGCGGCCACCGCGATCGTCTTCGCCCAGATGTTCGACCGCGACTTCGGCCTGCTCAACTGGCTGCTCGGGTTCGCCGGTGTGGGGCCGATCGACTTCAAGCAGTCGGTGCTGGGCAGCCACGTGCTGATCGCCGCCATGGTGGCCTGGCGCTGGTTCGGCTACACCACGCTGCTCTACCTGGCCTCCCTGCAGGCCATCCCACGCGCGATCTACGAGGCGGCGGCCGTGGACGGCGCGGGCGGGTGGAAGCAGTTCCGCCACATCTCGATCCCGTCGCTGCGGCCGGTCATCGTGTTCACGATCGTGACCTCGACGATCGGCGGCCTGCAGATCTTCACCGAGCCGCTGCTCGTCTCCCGCAGCACGACCTGCGGAGCGGTCCGGCAGTGCCAGACACTGACGCTGTTCCTCTATGAGCAGGGCTTCGGCCAGTACCAGTTCGGGTACGGCGCGGCCATCGGCGTGGCGCTGTTCGTGCTGGTGGTCGGGCTCGCGACGGTCAACTACCTTCTGTCCACCCGCATCCGTCCGGAGCGATGATGACCAAGACGATCCGGCGCTCGGGTGAGCGCGTCCGCTGGTGGGCCTACGTCCTGCTGGGGCTGGCCGTGTTCGCCTGCCTGTTCCCGCTGTACTGGATGTTCGTGGTGGCCACGACCGACACCGCGACCGCCGCGCGGCTGCCGCCCGCGATCGCGCCCGGCGGCAACTTCTTCCATCTGGCCGACCTGGTGTTCACGACGGTGCCGTTCGTGAGCTCGATCGTCAACAGCCTCATCGTGGCCGGCACGATCGCGGTCGGGCAGGCCCTGCTGTGCTCGCTGGCCGGGTTCGCCTTCGCCAAGCTGCGCTTTCCCGGCCGCAACGTGCTGTTCCTGATCGTCGTGCTCACCATGACGGTGCCGACGCAGCTCTCCGTCATCCCGCAGTACATGATCATCTCCTCGCTGGGCTGGGTGGACACGCTCCAGGCGCTCATCGTGCCCGGCCTGGCCAACGCGTTCGGGATCTTCTGGATGCGCCAGCACCTGTCCACCACGATCAGCGACGAGATCCTCCAGGCCGCGCGCATCGACGGCGCCACCACCTGGCAGATCTTCTGGCGCATCGCGTTCCCGCTGGTGCGGCCGGCCGCGTTCGTGCTCGGCCTGCTCGGCTTCGTCACCGCCTGGAACGACTTCCTGTGGCCGTTCATCGTGCTGAAGTCGCCGGAGATGTACACCGCGCAGATCGCCATCAAGGCGCTGCAGAACAGCTTGAACATCGATCTCGGGCTCGCCATGTCGGGCTCGTTCCTGGCCACCATCCCGCTGCTGGTGCTGTTCGTCTTCGTGGGCCGGCGCATGGTGGCCGGGATCATGGACGGCGCCTTCAAGGGCTGACCTTCTCGCAGAAAGAAACCGCGCAACGTGCCGATGTACGACAATCCGGTGATCAGCGGGTTCCACCCGGATCCGAGCGTGTGCCGGGTCGGCGAGGACTACTATCTCGTCTGCTCCAGCTTCGAGTACTTCCCCGGCGTGCCGATCTTCCACAGCCGGGACCTGGTGCACTGGCGGCAGGTGGGCAACGTCCTCGACCGGCCGTCGCAACTGGAGCTGCCCCCTGAGACGCCCGCCTCCGGCGGGATCTACGCGCCCACGATCCGGCACCACGACGGCCGGTTCTACCTGATCACCACGAACGTGGGCGGCCGGGACAACTTCATCGTCACCGCCGACCGCCCCGAAGGACCGTGGTCGGACCCCGTCTGGATCGACCTGCCGGGCATCGACCCCCATCTGTCCTGGGACGAGGACGGCTCCTGCTGGTGCGCCTTCTCCGGTACACAGGTGGCGCGGATCGACCCGGTGGCCGGCAAGGTGCTGGAGGGGCCGTATCACGCCTGGTCCGGAGTGGGCATGAAATATCCGGAAGGGCCGCACCTCTTCCACGTGGGCGACTGGTGGTACCTGCTGATGTCCGAGGGCGGCACCGAACGCGGCCACAGCGTCTCGATCGCCCGCGCCCGCTCACCGCGCGGCCCGTACGAGGCGGGCCCGGCCAACCCGATCCTGTCGCATCGCAGCACCGACCTGCCAATCCAGAGCACCGGTCACGCCGACATGGTGGAGGCGGCCGACGGCACCTGGTGGATGATCCTGCTCGGCACCCGCCCGCGCGGCTACACGCCGGAGTTCCAGGTCCTCGGGCGCGAGACGTTCCTCACCCCGGTGGACTGGGTGGACGGCTGGCCCGTCGTCGGTCCGGTCCTCGAACGCCATCCGGCACCCGCTGCCTGGCACCCCCTCCCCGAGCTCCCGCCACGGGACGATTTCGACGCCGGCGCACTGGCGCCGCACTGGGTCTCGCCGCGTAGCCGCCCGGACGGCTCCTGGTCGCTGGCCGAACGCCCCGGCTGGCTCACCCTGCACGCCACCGGCGCCACGCTGGACCGCCCTGGACACACCTTCGTCGGGCGCCGCCAGCAGCACCACGACTGCCGCGTCACCGCGCGCCTGGACCCGGGGTCGGCCAGGGCCGGACTGTCCGTGCGCATGGACGAGGCGCACCACTATGACCTGGAGGTCCACGAAGGGCGGGCCCGCGTGTTCGCGCGGATCGGCCCGCTGCGCCAGTGCGTGGCAGACCATCCGGTCCCCTCAGGCCCGCTCACCCTCGCCATCGACGTCCGTACGCGCGACCTCCTGCCGCCGTCGGTGACCGCGCCCACCGCCGAGCCGGTCGGCGTCGGGGCCCGGGGCCCGGACACCCTCGCCTTCTCCGCCGACGGGGTCCTGCTGGCCGAGCTCGACGGCCGCTACCTGTCCACCGAGGTGGCCACCGGCTTCACCGGGCGGGTCATCGGCATGTACGTCACGGACGGCAGCGCGAGCTTCGACTGGTTCGACTACGAGGCCGCTTGCCAGACGGAGAGCTGAACGATAAGCCTCGACATGTGACTAGTTCTGGCGATGAGCTACGCGCCGCCCTGCACGCTCGGAAGGATCTCGGCCCGGACTTCGAGGAGGCGCTCATCGAGTCGTTCCTGGAGAAGGTGGACCGGGAGATCGATCGGCGCGTGGACAGCCGTCTCGCGCGGGAACGGCCGCTGCCGCAAGCCCAGCCATCGCCGGACTCGGGGCGGCGGCTGGCGTTGGCGATCGTCTCGGTGGTGCTCGGCGTGGTGGGCAGCATAGCCGCGCTCGCCGCGGAGACCGGCGCGGCGGTGCTCGTGATCTGGATCGGCATCGCCGTGGTGAACGTGGCCTTCATGTTCGGCGATCCGAACCGGGCACCCGTCTCCAGGAGCAGGCAGGCACCGCCGGCGCCGGAGGATCCGCTGCGCTGGTGAGCGTCCGGCGGCCATCGGCTGATGGCCGCCGGACGCGTCCGTTATCTAAGGATCTCGCCGGACTACGTCGAGACGAAGGACGTCTGGCAGCCGGGCACGGTCCAGGTCATACAGCAGATGGCCTTTTCCTGAGCACCGGCGTTCTCCTGGGGCGCGAGCTCCTGAAGAGCGTTGACATCGGTCGGCATGGGTTCACCTCCTTTCGGTGGGCGGCAGCTGGAGAGTGAAGTCATCGGGCATGAACCACCGGGGGCCGCCGTGGCGCAGGCGCAGCAGGAAGCCGATGATCCCGGCCAGGCCCAGGTTGTAGCCGAATGACTCGTCCGGGGTGGGTATGACCGTCCGCCGGTTCGTACGGACGTGGCCGCCGCGTACACAGGCCGCGAGCTCCGCGGCCCACGTGAGATAGCGGGCATCGCCCCGCACCGCGGCCAGATCGAGCAGCAGTTCTCCGTTTCCCGCGTTCCCGTGGCAGTGGCCGGGACCGACCAGCCATCGCTCGTTCCGCACGGCCGTCGCGGCCATCTCGGCCATGTGCAGGAAGCGTGCCTCACCGGTCGCCCGCCACAGACGGGCGAAGAAGGCGCCGATGCCGCCGGAGCCGTTGCACCACCAGGCCGTGTCCGGCGCCGGTGCCCCGCCGGACGCGGAGTCCTTGGGGCCGACCGGCCACCGCACGGCCTCGCCGACCGGTTCGGCGCGGATGTACAGCGCGTCGCCGCAGGTCACGGCCAGGTCGGTGTAGTCGGGCCGGGCCAGGTCACGGCCGGCGGCCAGCAGGAACGTGGCGATTCCGGCGACGCCGTGGGCGAAACCGTAGTGGGTGAGTCCGGCCAGCTTGGAGCCGAACTCGTCCGGGATGGGCCACACGACCTCGTCAACCTGATGCCTGCGCGTCTCCATCAGCGAGTCCGCGCAGTACTGGGCTCGGGCGCGGAACTCCGCGTCCCCCGTGGCGCGCCACAGCGCGAGCTGCGCGACCCCGGCGCCCGCCGTGCCGTGGGTGAAGTCGGGTACCGGCCAGCGCAGGGGGATGCGCTTGGCGTAGGAGAGGGCGCGTTCGGCCAGCTCGTCGTGCTCCAGCGTACGGGCGGCCTGGTGAAGCGCCCAGGCGGCGCCCGAGCGGCCGAAGAACAGGCCGGGGAGAGCGCGGGGCTCCCGCTCCAGCTCCGCCGCCAGCCAGGTGGCGGCGGTGGCCAGGGCGTCCCGGCACCGTTCGTCGTCCAGCGCGCGGACCGCGCCGGTGAGCACCGCGACGATGCCGCCGGCACCGGTGTGGACGTTGCCGGGGTCGCCGGTGCGGTTCTCGTACGTGAAGGGCGGCCACAGGTGCGCGGCATCCGGGGTCATCCGCTCCACGGTGTGGGCCAGCAGGTCGCGCAGCAGGTCGTCCTGCTCGTCAGAGGTGAGGACCGTGATCGGCGTCGGCCCGGGTGGCCGCCGGGAGCCGTTACGCAGGGCCGCCTCGACGCGCTGGAGGCTCCAGCGCGCCTCAGGCTCGCCGGCGGTCAGCCCGAGGACCGCCGGCGCGAGTCGCCGCAGCGCCTCGTTGCCGTGCATGGCGGTACGGACGAGCAGCTCCATGCGTTCCTCGACCGGCCGGGCGGGGGCGTCCTCCGCGGCCAGCACGGGATTGACGCCGCTGCAGATGTACAGCAGGCAGGCGCCGAGGCTGTAGAGGTCCGCCGCCTGCGAGGCCGGCCCCGAGCCCGCCGCGATCTGCTCCGGTGCCGTGTAGCCGGGTGTCATGACGGGCGCGGCCCGCTCGCCGGGCCGCGTCACGAACTCCACGTCCACCAGCCGCAGCGTGCCGCCGGGGGTCACCACGACGTTGCCCGGGTTGAAATCGCGCAGTACGAGGCCGGCGCCGTGCACCAGCGCCACCAGATCGACCAGCCGCCTGGCCACGGCGAGCACGTCCGGTAGCGGCGGCCGGCGGCTCTCCTCGTCCCGTGACCGCTCCTCCACCCACCGCCGGAGGGAAGGACCGGGGATCTCCTCCTCCGCCAGGAACAGGTGCCCCTGGTAGCCGGTCAGCGCCACCTTGCGCGGTGTGACGCCCAGTGGCTCCAGCAGGTCCAGCATGTCCGCCTCACGGCGCAGCCAGGTGTGCGCGTCCGCGATGTGCGGCCGCGCCTCCTTGAGGATCACCCGGCGTCCGCTCGTCCGGTCCACGGCCCGATAGACGCCGCCCCGGTTGGAGTGCCGGATCGCCTCGTCCACCTGGTAACGATCGGCGATCAGCACCGGCCTGCCGCGCTCGGCGGGCGGCGTCGGCGGCACCATGGCGGGCAGCGGCGGCGGCGCCCACGGCGGGGCCGTGAACCAGGCCTCCCGCCGGTCCTCCACCCACGTGCCGTCCGGGGCCACGAGCATCGGGACGTACGAGCCGTCGTCGTCGAGCCGGGGCAGCGCGCTGGTGAACCCGCCGTACCGATAGTGGACCAGGCTGCCGGGTTGATAGGCCCGATCCGAGAGGATGGCGGGACCGGCCAATCCCGAGGTGGCCCGGTGCAACTCTTCGGCGAGCAGCCGGAAATGCTGGTCATTATCCGGGTAGACGGTGATGAACTTGGCGCCCCCGGAACGCGGATAACGCATCGAGGTCAGTTCGGCGACCTGATCCAGGCCCTTGGCGAATTTGAAGCACGCGCGCCGCCCGAGCAGCACTCTCGCCGCATTCTCCAGCACAGTGGGCGCCGATTCCGCGGTGGCCGAGACGTGTAACTTCCAGCCCTGCAGCCGCCAGCTGTGTCCAGGCGGCTCCACATAACACCAGAACGACTCGGTCCGGACGCCCCAACGCTCCGGCGCGACAATCTCGTGGAGCAGGACCCGCAGCCGACCGCCCAGGTCATCACCGTCACTCATGAACCCAAGAATTAGCCGAGGCGGCATTATTTGTCCAGGATCGTCAAATCGATGGCGGCTGAATGGATTTTCTGTGTCGGCTCGATGGATGGCCATTGGCGGGAAAACTCGGTTATTGCCCGCGGCTGCCGCCATGGGCATGATGGAGCCTGGCAGAATTCGCGCTTTTTGCGGATGGCGAGTTTCTTGTTCGAGGGCGGAGCATTCCCACGATGACTTTGCTGGACAACGGCACGACTTCCGTCCGGGCAGACACGTCCGCCGATTCCCGTGATCCGATGCGCAGGTTGGCGCGGCTGCTGGACGAGGGCTCGATCCGGCCGATCAGCCCGCCGGACCGCAGCGGTGTCCTGGCCGTGACCGGCCGCGTCGATGACGCGCCGGTGGTCGTGTTCTGCAGCGACGCCCGGGTGCAGGGCGGGGCGATGGGCAGTGAAGGCTGCGAGCACATCGTGCGTGCCTACGACGTGGCGCTCCGCGAGCGCGTGCCGATCATCGGCGTCTGGCATTCGGGCGGCGCCCGGTTGACCGAGGGTGTCGAGTCGCTGCACGCGGTGGGCAGGGTGTTCGCCACGATGATCCGGGCCTCGGGAGTGGTGCCGCAACTGTCCGTCGTGCTCGGCCCGGCCGCCGGCGGTGCCGCCTACGGTCCCGCGCTGACCGACGTCGTGATCCTCGCCGGTGCCGGGCGCATCTTCGTGACCGGCCCCGACGTGATCCGCGGCGTGACCGGTGAGGAGACCGACATGCTCGCGCTGGGCGGCCCCGAACCGCACAGCAGGCGCAGCGGCGTCGTGCACCTCGTGGCCGAATCCGAGGAGGAGGCGCTGCTGCGTGCCCGGCAGCTCGCCCTGCTGCTCGGCCACCAGGGCCGGGTGCGCGGCCGCGTCGAGGAGGTCGACCTCACCGGCCTGGTGCCGGCCAACCCGCGCCGCGCCTACGACGTCAAACCGCTGGTGAACGCCCTGGTGGACGAGCCAGGCGTCGAGTTGCACGCCAAGTGGGCGCCCAACGTGGTCACCGTGCTCGGCCGGCTCGGCGGACGCACGGTCGGCGTCGTCGCCAACAACCCGCTACGCCTGGGCGGCTGCCTGGACGCGGCCTCGGCCGAGAAGGCCGCCAGGTTCGTCCGGATGTGCGATGCCTTCGGGGTGCCGCTGGTCGTCCTCGTGGACGTCCCGGGCTATCTGCCCAGCGTGGCGCAGGAGCACAGCGGCATCGTACGCCGGGGCGCCAAACTGCTGTACGCCTTCGCCGAGGCGTCGGTGCCCCGCGTCACGCTGGTGACGAGGAAGGCCTACGGCGGCGCGTACATCGCGATGAACTCCCGCGCGCTGGGAGCCACCCGCGTGCTGGCCTGGCCGAGCGGGGAACTGGCCGTCATGGGCGCGGCCGCCGCGGTGCGGATACTCAAGCGGCGCGAGCTGGCGGCCGCCCCGGAGGAGGAGCGCCCCGCCCTGGAGAGCAGGCTGGCCGCCGAGCACGAGAAGACGGCCGGTGGCCTCACCCGGGCGCTCGACCTGGGCGTGGTCGACGAGGTGATCGAGCCGGCCCGCACGCGCGGCGCGATCGCCAGGATCATCGCCGAGGCCACGCCCGCCCGTGGCGCGCACGGCAACATCCCGCTCTGAGGTCAGCTCTGCCCGGACTCGGTGGCATCCGGGTCGGACAGGGCATCACGCAGGGGGACCAGGCCGTACTGCAGTCCGAAGATCGCGGCCTGGGTGCGATCCTTCAGCCCCAGTTTGATGAGGATGCGCGAGACGTACGTCTTGGCGGTCTCCTCGCTCAGCGACAAGGACCGGGCGATCTCCCGGTTGGACTGCCCGCGGGACAGTTTGGCCAGGACCTCGCGCTCGCGTGGCGACAGCTCGCCCAGCGGGTCGGCCTCCAACCGGCCCTGCCGCACGCCCTGCACCAGCAGCGCCGTCACGCTCGGATCCAGCACGCTGCCGCCCTCGGCCGCCGCGCGCACCGCCTCCACCACCCGGCCGACCGCGGTGGTCTTCGGCAGGTACGACAGGGCGCCCGCGCGCATGGCCCGCAGCGCCTGCTCGTCCTCCGTGTACGACGTCAGCACGATCACCGCCGGCTTGACCTGGCTGTCCTTGAGCCGTTCGAGCACTCCCAGCCCGTCGAGGTTGGGCATCAGCATGTCCAGGAGCACCACGTCGGGCCGTAACCGGCCGATGGCCTCCAGCGCGGCCAGCCCGTCGTCCGCCTCTCCGGCGATCTCGATGTCGGGCTCGTCCTCCAGGACGTACCGCAGGCCCTGGCGGACCACCTGGTGATCGTCCGCAATCAGCACTCTGATCATTTCGCGCTCCCCGCGTCCGCCGGCATCCGCGCCCGTACCGTTGTTCCCCGCTCCTGCGCGCTCGTCACGCTGACCGTGCCGCCGAGCTCGGCGATGCGTTCCGACATCACGGTCAGGCCCATGCCGTGCCGCCCGTTGGCCTTCTTGGTGTCGAAGCCCCGGCCGTTGTCGTGGATCTCCAGCTCGATGAGGCCGTCGACTCTGGTCAGGGAGAGCTCGATCACCTGCGCGTCGCCGTGCCTGGTGGCGTTGCCCAGCGCCTCCTGCACGACCCGCAGCACGACGTGCTCGGCGTCCGGCGACAGCGCCACCTCCCGCAGGTCGGTGCGTACGGAGATGCCCAGCCTCATCTCGTACGCCTCACACAGCTCGCGCAGCGCCGCCACCAGGCCCATCTCCTCCAGCGCGACCGGCCGCAACTGCAGCAGCATGGTGCGCATCTCCCGCATGGTGTGCTCGATGGTCTGCTCCAGTGTCTCGGCCTGCTCCAGCAGCCGGGACCCCTCGGGCAGGCTACGCCGCATGCTGGAGACGACCAGCCCCAGCGAGAACAGGTTCTGGGAGACCGAGTCGTGCAGCTCCCGGGCGATCCTGGTGCGCTCGGCCCGCTGCGCCTTCTCGGCGGCGACGATCCGTTCGGCGTGGCCGGCCGCGTCCACCCGCTCGGCCATCGCGTTGAACCCCCGTTCCAGCCCCGCGACCTCGTCGCTGCCCGACACCGGCACCCGCGACTTCAGGTCGCCCTCCGCCATCGCGGCCACCCGCTCGGCCAGCCGCTGGATGCGGAAGATCAGCCGCCGGGTGCTCAGCAGCCCGGACATCACGCAGAGCGGCACCAGCAGGGCGAAGGTCAGTATCCCCGAGACCACCCAGCCGCTGGTGGTGAGGCTCCAGCTGACGCCCGCGCGCGAGTCGGGGGGAGTGTTGGGGTTCTTGGCCCGCGCCTGTACGTAGACCAGGCCGATCGTGGCGCCGTTGACCAGCACCGGGCGGACGGCCCAGCCGACGGGCTCCCCGGGCGCGACGATCATGCCGCTGGTGGAGGGCGTCTTGTTCGTGAGCCCCGGCGGGGCGGACCCGGTGCTGTAGGAAGGTGGTTGCGAGGCCAGGAGCAGCCGGCCGTCCTGGCCCGCCGCCGCGCGCAGGGTAGGGCTCTCGTCCAGGTCGTGCGACAGGGACGCCTGGCGTAACCACAGCCCCGCCACCTTGTTCATCAGCTCCCGATCGGACAGGTCGCCCTTCTCCGCGGCGGCCATGAGGCCCATCGCCGTGGCGTCCGCGCCCGCGATCGCCTCCGCCCGCTGCTGGGCCATGCTGGACAGCCCGGGCTGCTCCAGCACGATCTCCTTGCTCGCGAGCGTGACGATCAGACCGCCGGCCAGTGTCTCGGCGAGCAGAACGGCGACCCCCGAGATGAGTACGTACGACACGGCCAGCCGGAAACGCAGACCACGACGGGACAACACCGCGCCTCCTGCAAGGGGGATTATTGAGGATTTCAAGCATTCGCCATCCCGGCGATTCTGGCAACTGTACTGACATACGCCGGGGAAAGCGCTAGATTAGGCCGCCGAGCTGCTGGAATAGGCCGGGAAATCCGTCGCGAAGTCGCCGGACACCCGATCGGGCACAGCAGTTGTCCCCAGATGTGAACTCCAGGACGCCACGTTATGGGGACGCGGCTCCAGGGGCCGGCCGCCAATGATGAGCTCATGGTTCTTTCCAGAGTTCTCGCCGGTGTGGCGATCGTGTCGATCCTGGCCGGCTGTGGCAATTCGTACGGGGTGTCATCCGATGACGGCCCCGATGAGGCGGCGATGTACCGCCAGCTCGCCAAGTGCGTCCGGGAGCACGGGGTGCCCAATTTCCCCGACCCCGTGCAGGACGGCGACGGCCGCTGGGGCCTGCCGGCCGGGGCTTCTGCCCCTCCGCAGGAGGCGCAGAACGCCTGCAAGCCCATCATCGACCAGGTTCAGCAGCAGACCGAGGACAAGCCCGCCGCCGCCTCCACGATCGCGGCGCTGCGCAAATTCGCCCAGTGCATGCGGGAGAAGGGCGTCAACGATTGGCCGGACCCCGACGCCGACGGCCGTTTCTCGCTGCCGCAGCGGTTGAGCGATCCGAAGAGCAGCTCTTTGTTCGACGCGCAGTTCAAGCAGTGTGAGAGCAATCTGCCGCCCGGCAAAGTCCGGCTGCGCCCGGCGAAATAACCGCGTAATGGATTCGGCACGCGAATTCAGCTCCCCTGGGATGCCTTTCCCCGGGAACTGCGACCAGGAGACAAGGTGACCGGCGGATGGTTCAGGTGAAGACGGAAAAGGAAGCGCAGGCGGCGGAGCCGGTGAAGAGCAGGCGCGGCCGCGTCGTGGCCGGCGTGGTGGTCGTGATCGCGATCGCCGCCGGCGGCGGCTGGTACGTGATCCAGGCGCGCACGGAAAGCAGCAGGCTCCAGTACGCCGCGGCCAAGCCGTCGGTGAAGGTGTCCACCGCGGCGGTCAAGCGCGCCGACGTGGCGACCCGCCGCGTGGTCAACGGCACGCTCGGCTACTCGGGCTCGTTCGACGTGGCCACCGGCCGCGGCGGCGTGCTGACGTCGATCCCCAAGGTCGGGACCGTGGTCAAGCGGGGCAAGGCGGTGTTCGAGATCGACGGGGTCCGGGTGCCGCTGCTGTACGGCGCCCGCCCCGGCTGGCGAGACCTCTCCCTGGGCGTGCGCAACGGCGTGGATGTGCGCCAGCTGGAGCGCAACCTCAAGGCCCTGGGCTACGGCAAGGACCTGACCGTGGACCGCCACTACTCCCTGGCGACCTACTACGCGGTGCGGCGCTGGCAGAAGGCGGCCAAGCTCCCGGTGACGGGATCGGTGCCGATGGGCCAGGTGGCGTACGCGCCCGGCCCGGTCCGCGTGGGCAAGCACGAGGCCGTCGTCGGCAACCGCGTGGGGGCCAGCCAGCAGGTGCTGCACGGCACCGGGACCCAGCCGGCGGTGCTGGTCCGGCTGAACCCGGCGGAGCTGCCGCAGATCAAGGTGGGCGACCCGGTGATCGTGACCCTTCCCGACGGCAAGACCCGCAAGGCGAAGATCAGCTCCGTGGCGCAGGTCGCCGTCTCCGGTGAGAGCGGCACGAGCACGAACGGCGGCAAGTCGTCGGTGGCGCCCGTCACGATCGCGCTCAAGAGCAAGGTCCGTGGCTTCCTGGACCAGGCGCTGGTGCAGGTCGCGATCATTTCCCAGCAGCACAAGCACGTGCTGGCGGTGCCGGTGTCGGCGTTGCTGGCCCGCACGCTCGGCAACTACGAGGTCGTCGTGGTCGACGGCGGCGCGCGCCGCCGGGTGCCGGTGCGTACCAGCCTGTTCGACGAGAGCTCCGGACTGGCCGAGGTCACCGGCGACCTGCGCGAGGGCATGATGGTGGAGGTCCCCGATGACGGTGCTTGAGCTGCACGACGTGCACAAGACCTACCCGGGCGACCCGCCGGTGCGGTCGGTCCGCGGAGTGAGCCTGTCGGTCGAGCACGGCGAGATGGTCGCCGTGATCGGCGCCTCCGGCTCCGGCAAGTCCACCCTGCTGCACTTGATGGCCGCGCTCGACCGGCCCACCACCGGGTCGGTGTGGCTCGACGGCCACCGGGTGGAGCAGCTGAGCGACCTGCGGATCGCGGCGCTGCGCGCATGGCGCGTGGGTGTGGTGTTCCAGCAGTTCTTCCTGCTGGAGGCCCTGACCGCGGTGGAGAACGTGGCCCAGGGGCTGCTGTATCGCGGCATCCCCGCCCGGCGGCGCCGCGACGCCGCACGCGAGGCGCTCAACCGCGTCGGGCTGGCCCACCGCGTCCACCACCCGGTGACCAAGATGTCCGGCGGCGAACGCCAGCGCGTCGCCATCGCCCGCGCGATCGTGGGCCGCCCGGCCATCGTGTTCGCCGACGAGCCGACGGGCAACCTCGACTCGGCCAACGGCGCCGAGGTCCTGACCATCTTGAACGAGCTGAACCAGGCCGGCACCACGCTGGTGGTCGTCACCCACGAGCAGCGCGTCGCGGACTTCTGCCAGCGCCGCATCGAGATCCAGGACGGGACGGTGGTGTCGTGACCGGCATCCTTGAGACCGAGGCGGGCACCGGTGACCCCGGCAGCCGTCGCGGCGGCGAACCGCCGGAGATCAGGCGCAGCCGGCTGCGGGCGGCCGATCTGCTGCCGGTCGGCACCCTGGGCCTGCGCTCGCGGCGGCTGCGCGCGGTGCTGTCGGCGCTGGGCATCGCCATCGGCATCGCCTCGATGGTCGCGGTGCTGGGCGTCACCCGATCCAGCCAGTCGGCGCTGCTGGCCCAGCTCGACAAGTTAGGCACCAACCTGCTGACCGTGGCCAGCGGCACCAGCCTGGCCAACACGGAGGTCGCCCTGCCCGTGACCGCCGCCCCGATGGTCAGGCGGGTGCCGGGAGTGATCGCCGTGGCGCCCACCGCGAAGATCAACACGGTCAACGTCTACCGCAACGACCAGATCCCCATCGGCCGCACCGGCGGCCTGGCCGTACGGGCCTGCGACGCCACGCTGCTGGAGACCCTCCAGGGCTCGGTGATGGAGGGCCAGTTCCTCACCTCCTCCAAGGCCCCGGTGGCCGTGCTCGGCAGCGAGGTGGCCACAGTGCTCGGCATCAACCGCCTGACCGTCGATACGCGGGTGTGGGTGGGCGGACGCTGGTTCACGGTGATCGGGATACTCAACTCCCTGCCGCTGGCCTCCGAGATCGACCGGTCCGCCCTGATCTCCTTCCCCGCGGCCAAGGAACTGCTCGGCTACACCGGGGCGCCCAGCCGGATCTACGTCCGTACCGACCCCGAACAGGTGACGCAGGTGGCCAACGCGATGGCCTCCAACGCCAACCCGGCCGACCCCTATTCGGTGAACGCCAGCCGGCCGTCCGACGCGCTCAGCGCGCAGCTGGCCGTCAAGCAGGCGGGCGGGTCGCTGTTCCTCGGCCTCGGCGGCATCGCCCTGCTGGTCGGCACCATCGGCATCGCCAACGTCATGGTGATCTCCGTGCTGGAGCGGCGCGCCGAGATCGGGCTGCGGCGCACGCTGGGCGCGACCCGGGCCCACATCGCCACGCAGTTCCTCACCGAGTCACTGATCCTGTCGGCCGTCGGCGGCCTGGCCGGAATCGTGATCGGCGTGGGCGTCACCGCCGCCATGGCCTACAGCCAGGGCTGGGGGCTGGCGATCCCGCCTGTGGCGCTCGGCGGTGGCTTCGGCGTGGCGGTCGTCGCCGGGGTGGTCGCCGGGCTCTACCCCGCACTACGCGCCTCCCGTCTGTCCCCGACCGACGCTCTGCGGACCCACGGCTGATGAAGCACGAGACAGCACAGCCGCAGACAACAGAAAGCCTCCCATATCGCGCTAACTCCCTTTTTCACATGTCGGTAGATGGGACTGAACGGTGATCGAATTCCTGCTAGACACCTACTCCCAGGCGTCGCCGTACTTACAGCTCGTCCAGCAGGTCAAGCAGGGGCTGCGGACCGGGCTGATCGAGCCGGGCGATCAGCTGCCCACGGTCCGCGACGTGGCCGAATGTCTGGCCATCAACCCCAACACGGTGCTCAAGGCCTACCGCCATCTGGAGACCGAAGGACTGGTTGAGGGCCGGCCGGGGGTGGGCACATTCGTGCGGCGCAGCGTGGCCGGGCCCTCGCTGGTCGGGCAGAAGGAGCTGCGCCGTGATCTGGTCGCCTGGCTGGGCCGGGCCCGGACGGTGGGCCTCGACCAAGAGGACGTGATCGCGCTGATCCAGACCACCATGCGCGCCACCTTTAACCATGAGAAGAGGGAGCAGATAGCGTGAGCGTTGCCCTTGAGACACAGGCCGTGGGCAAGCGGTACCGGCGCATCTGGGCGCTGCGGGACTGCTCGCTCCAGCTGCCCGCGGGACGGGTGGCCGCTCTCGTCGGCCCCAACGGCGCGGGCAAGACGACCTTGCTGCACCTGATCGTCGGCCTCCTGCGGCCGACCGAGGGCGGGCTGCTGGTGCTGGGCCAGAGCCCCGGCGACAACCGCGACCTGAAGGAGCGCATCGGCTTCGTCGCCCAGGACACCCCGCTCTATCCGGACTTCACCGTCAACGAGCTGATCACCATGGGGGCCAAGTTGAACCGCCGATGGGAGACGCCACTGGCTCGCGAGCGCATGAACCAGCTCGGCATCCCGCTGGAGAGCCGGGCCGGCGAGCTGTCCGGCGGCCAGCGCGCCCAGGTCGCCCTGGCGCTGGCCCTTGCCAAACGGCCCGACCTGCTGCTGCTGGACGAGCCGCTGGCCCGCCTGGACCCGCTGGCCCGCCGGGAGTTCCTGCAACTGCTCATGGGCAGTGTCGCCGAGGGGGAGACGACGGTGCTGCTGTCGTCCCACCTGCTGGACGACCTGAAGCGCGTCTGTGACCATCTGATCCTGCTGCAGACCGCCAAGGTACAGCTGGCCGGCAGCGTGGACAGTCTGCTCAACGAGCACAAGACGCTGGTCGGCCCGCGCCGGGCACGGGCGAACGTCGTCGGCGTGTCCGCCGTCATCCAGGAGAGTCACACCGACAAGCAGTCCACCCTGCTGGTCCGTACGAACGGGCCGATTATGGACCCGGCCTGGACGGTCCACGACGTCACGCTGGAAGACCTCGTGCTGGCCTACCTCGCCAACCTGACGCCCGGACGCGCCGTGCTGGGGGTGGCCAAATGATGTGGATGGCCTGGCGGCAGCACCGCAAGCAGGTCCTGTTCGCGGCGGTGGGGCTCGTCGTCCTGGCGGCGGTGCTGATCCCGACCGGGCTCGCCATGCGGGCCGACTTCACCGGCAGCGGCCTGGCCGCCTGCCTGGGCGGCCTCGGCTCCGCGGAGTTCCTGCGGCCCGGCACCGACTGCACCGCGCTGTCGAGGGAGTTCACCGGCCAGTACGACCTGATGGCCATGTTCGGCACCCTGCTGGTGTTCCTGCCACTGCTGGTCGGCCTGTTCTGGGGCGCCCCACTCGTCGCCCGCGAACTGGAGCAGGGCACCTACCGGCTGGTCTGGACCCAAGGCGTGAGCCGCCTGCGCTGGGCGCTGGTCAAGACCGCCTTCGTCGTGGTCGTCACGGTGGCCGTGTCCACCTGCTACGCGCTGCTGCTGTCGTGGTGGCTGACGCCGCTCAACGACGCGGGACGGGTGCGGCTGGCCGAGCTCAGCTTCGACGTCCAGGGCGTGGTGCCTGTCGCGTACACGCTGTTCGCGGTGGCGCTGGGCATCCTGGCCGGCACGATCTGGCGGCGGGTGACGCCGGCCATGGCGGCGGCCGTCGTCGGGTTCCTGACCGTCCGGTTCGTCGTGCTCTCGCAGCTGCGCGGGCACCTCCTGCCGGTCAGCGAGCGTATCTACCCGGTGGTCGGCGGCAAGCGGCCCAACCCCGCGCTGGGCGACTGGACCTTCGCCTCCGGCATCAAGAACGCGCAGGGCGAGGTGCTCGTGACCGGCCAGCAGGCCCAGTGCAGCGCGGCCGTCTCCGGCGACCCGAGCGGGCCGTGCGCGGCCTTCGGCAAGGGCGCGTACAACTTCCAGCTCTATCAGCCGGGCAGCAACTTCTGGCCGCTGCAGTTGATCGAGGCGGGGCTGTTCACGCTCCTGGCCGTGGTGCTGATCTATGTGGCGATCCGGCAGATCCGCTACCGCATCGCCTGACCCCCGCGACCCCACCAGCCATTCCGGAGAAAGACCGCCCCGCCGACGACCAAGCCCCCGATCGTCGGCGGGGCCTTTCCGCTTCAGTACGTTCAGGACCAGGTGTCTACGGTGGCGGCCACGGTGAGGAAGGCGTCATTGGCCGCGGGCTCGCCGATCGTGACCCGCACGCCCTCCCCGTCGAAGGCCCGGACCGCCACCTCCGCCCGCGCGCACAGCTCGCCGAACGCGCGGGATCGCTCCCCGAGCCGCAGCCACAGGAAGTTGGCCTCGGCGTCCGGCACCGCCCACCCCCAGGAGATCAGCGTCTCCCGCACCCGGGTACGCTCCTTGACCACCTCGTCCACCCGGGCCATCAGCTCGTCCTCGGCGGCCAGCGAGGCCAGGGCGCCGGCCTGCGCGATCGCGCTGACCGCGTACGGCACCATGGTCCCGCACACCGCGGAGGCCACCTCGGGATGCCCGATCAGATAACCGACGCGCAGCCCGGCCAGTCCGTACGCCTTGGAGAAGGTACGCAGCACGGCCACGTTCGGCCGGTCCCGGTAGAGCTCCACCCCGTCGGGGAAGTCGGCGCCCTGCGCGTACTCCCGGTAGGCCTCGTCCAGCACGACGAGCACGTTCTCGGGCACGTCGTCCAGGAAGGCCGTCAGCTCGGCCCGACGGGTCACGGTGCCGGTCGGGTTGTTGGGGTTGCAGACGATGACCAGGCGGGTCGACGGGGTGATCGCCGTGAGCATCCCGTCCAGGTCGTGGTCGTCTCCCATCAGCGGCACCCGCACCGAGACGGCCCTGGCCACGTCGGCCAGCATCGGGTAGGCGTCGAACGACCGCCAGGGGTAGATCACCTCGTCGCCGGGCTCGCAGATCGCGTTCAACAGCTGCTGGGTGACGGTCGCCGAGCCGGGGCCGAGGGCGACGTGATCGTACGGCACGCCGTGTCGTCGGGAGAGCGCCTCGGTGAGCCGAACGCACCCCGGTTCGGGATAGCGGTTGGCTTCCAGGCCGGCGGCCTGGATGGCCTCCGTCACTGAGGGCAGCGGCCCGTACGGGGACTCGTTGGACGACAGCTGGTGCGTGCGCCCGAGCGGCGAGGCCGTCCCCTTTCCCAGCGTGTAGGCGGGTTTGCTGTCCGGGACGCGCGGCAGGTGCGGCATGGAATCTCCCTTGCGTGAGGATGGATGACCGGGCTCATGACAGCGAGCCGTGACGTTTCTGGATGAGATCGAGGGCGGCCTGGTCGAGGCCGGCCAGGGGGAAGTCGGCGGGCGTGCGCCCGGCGGCGCCGCAGTGGTCGATCAACGCGTCGAGCGTTGTCACGCTCTCGCCGGTCCGCAGCGCCGGCTGCTGCGTGGCGGTGAGCGGGAGTTCGGTGTTCGCGTACGGACGCGCCAGCGCGGCCAGTTCGCCGAGGGTCGGGTGGTCGAAGATCTCGGCGGAGGTCAGCTCCAGACCCGCCTGCCTGGCCCGCGACACCACCTGGACACTGGTGATCGAATCACCGCCGAGCTCGAAGAAGTCGTCATCGGTGCCGACCTCGGTCACGCCGAGCACCTCGGCCAGGACGGCGGCGAGCGTACTCTCGACGGACGCGCCCGGTGCGCGCCGTGTCTGCTCAGGGCCCATGGCGGCGGGTTCGAGGATGCCGTCGGCGCGCCATCGGGCCCGGCGTCCGGTCCGGTAGAGCCGGGATCCGTCGGCCGCGAAAGGATCGGCGACGAACCGCTCGGCGGTCAGGCCCGGCGCGTGCCGGTAGCCGCGGGCCAGCCCCGCGCCGCCCACGTACAGCTCTCCCACCGCTCCCGCCGGGACGGGCCGCAAGGAGGGGCCGAGGACATGCGCCCGGGCGCCGGGGTACGGCACACCGCCGACGACCGAGACCGTGGCGTGCCTGGCCTGCAGGCGGGCCACGTCATCAGGTCGCGGCCCGTCGTCGCCGCACACCACCAGGCGCAGGCTCGGCAACGGGCTGAGCCAGTCCCAATGGACGAACTCGTGGAACTCCGACGGCGAGAAGTGCAGGACGTTCACCTGCTGTGTCTCGACCAGGTCGGTGAGGTGGTCGAGGTCGGCGGATCGACCGGGCTTGGCGATCACCACGCAGGCCCCCGCCGTGAGCGGCCACACCAGCTCCCACACCCACTCGTCGGCCGTCGGCGGCGCCTTGTGCAGCACCCGCTCCCCGGGCTCGAGGCCACCGGCCTCCCGCAGCTCCGTGAACCGGCTCACCAGAGCCTCATGCGTCACCAGAACCGGCGCGCCCCCAGCCCCGGGCAGCACCGCCGCGAGCAGCCCCGCCTCCGTCGGCACGGCGGGCGGCGTCGCCGGGGCGGCCAGGACCGCCGGATCGTCCAGGCACACGTCGACACCCACGGTCACCGGGATTCCGGCCCCGCTCTCGCCGCCGGACAGCGGCAGGCAGCAGCCTCCCGCCTTCCAGATCGCCAGCAAGGCGATCACGAGGTCCGGACCGGGCTCCACCCGCACCCCGACGACTGTCTCCCGCCGGACCCCCGACTCCCGCAGCCGGTGGGCGAGCCGGTTGGCACACCGGTCGAGCTCGCCGTAAGTCAGCGACGTGTTCTCGTACAGCACCGCGACCGCCCGCGGGTCCGCCTCGGCCCACGCCGCCACCAGCTCGTGTACGGCCGTTCCGTCAGCCGGGGTCGGCGCCTCAGGGGCGTCGAGCAGCTGGGTGAGCGTCCGGTCCGCGTTGTCGGCGACCGCGTCGAGCAGGGCCACCAGGGCGCGTGCCACCCGGTCGATCCACGCCGCCGGAAATCTCTCCACGTCTCCGCGCAGGTGCCCGTGCAGCATGCCGCGCAGCCGGTCGCCGCTGCCGTAGAGCACGAGCGCGGCGTCCACACTGGCCGGCGCGGTGTCCGCGTAGGCGACGGCGGCGTGCAGCTCGTCGTCCCATCGGCCGCCGCCATAGCGGTGCTCCTCGTCGATCAAGCTCTCGAACATCACCCGGTACGCCGATTCCCCGGCCTCTTCGCTCTCCCCGCCGTCGAGCAGTCCGGGGAAACGGGGATCACCGGCCACGTCCACCGTGATCGGCCGTCCCGGACCCGGCGTGGTCACCACGATGCGGTCCCGGCCGGTCATCCGGCCCAGCACCGCCGCGAATGCCGCCCGTACCAGGGTCGCGAGGTCAGCCCCCAGGTGCCCGCTCACTGCCCGCAGTGCCCGCGCGGTCTCGGGGGAGAGGGCGATCTCGCGGTTCACCCGTGCGACCGGCTGGGACGGCGCGTCGGAGAGCGGCGCGCCCGGGGGCACGGGCCGCCCCGCGCGTACGGCCGCGTAGATGTCCGGCAGCTCCTGGAACAGCGCCTCCGCCCTGTCGTGGCCGGCGTACCCACGCCGCAGCAGCAGGCTCAGCACGTGATCGTCAGGGGCCAGGCTGACCAGCCAGCACCTGAACGCCGACGTGAGTTCGGTGAGCGACTCCTCGGCCACGATCATCGAGACCATCGCGTCCGCCTGCCTGGATCCGTGGGGCTCCCCGCTCAGATCGAGGGCCGCGAAGGGAGGGCCGGGCTCGGGAGGAATCCCGTGGCGTTCGAGGAACGTCGTCAGTGTGGCGCCCAGGGCGTCCAGGTCGACGTGCCCCCGCAGACGTAGCACGATCTGCAGACTGTCCCGCACCGACGGCCGCGCGAACCGCGTATCCGTCTGCCCGCACCGCATGGTCTGCCCCGCTGTCATCGCAACTCTCCTAACGGAAGCGCCGCAGGAACAGGAAACGGGACCTCTGGTCCTCCGGGCCGTGACGGCCGGCGAGTCAAAGGTCCCGTTGCCCGCGGATCGCACTGGTGTCTCTCAGGCATCTGCCACGAGGATCAGGTACGGCGATTCGTCCATGTAGGGCGTGCCGTCCCAGTCGCCGTAGAACCGGACGGAGGAGAAGCCCGCCTTCAGGCAGAGCTCTTCCAGCTCGTCGGGAAGGTAGATGCGCACGGAGTAGACGGGGAGCGGGTCCTCCTCGCCGTTCGGGTGGAAGATCGACCAGCGTCCGACCTCGCGTCGGCTCGCGGGGTCGAACATCCGCAGCGAGCGCAGCCGCCGCCCCGAACGCAGGTGACGCGTCTCCATCGCGGGGATGCGGCCCGTCTCGAAGGCCGGCACCGTGATCATGGTGTGGATGAGCAGCTTGCCGTCGTCGGCCAGCTGCTTGTGGAACCCGCTCAACACGTGCAGGTCATCTTCCACGGTGTCGAAGAAGCCGAACGAGTAGAACATGTTGATGATGGCGTTCGTGGGCTTCATCTCGGGCAGCTTGCGCATGTCGGCCGAGCGGAAGTCCACCGTCGCCCCGACCTCGGTGGCGCGTTCCTTCGCCAGCTTCAGGAAGTACGGATTGATGTCTACGCCGGTGACGTCGTAGCCGCGCCGCGCGAGCTCGATCGAGTGCCGTCCGTAACCGCAGGGGCAGTCGACCACGCGCTCCCCCGGGGTCAGCGAGCACAGCCGCTCGATTCCGCTGACCTCCTTGGCGGTGCGGTCCTCGATTTCGGCATCGCCGGCGAAGAACGTTCGGTAGGAGTCGTCGGCCTCCAGGTACAGCGGGCCGAAGAATGCGCTCTCTGGCGTCCACCAGGCAGACTTGGTCTGTTGGCTCACGGGTTCGTTCCTCTTTCTCCGGTAGTCGAGAACGGGGGAAGGCGCCGGGGCGCCGCTTCTCCACGAGCACGCTCTGTCCGCGCACCTGGCGAAGTATTGGCTTACAGCAGTGCAATACGCGAGCAATTGATATTTGTGGATACCCTATGAAATTGCCTGCTGTGCGATCGATAAAATCACGGGCCACGCTCGCGGGCAAGTAATTACTAAAATTCTGGGAGAAACTCGTACTCTCATTGGAGGAGCGCTGGCGTGGCACTAGTAGCGGCTTGACGACAAAGTTTTCCCAGTGTCGTCAGACAAGGCAGTATCGTCGTCTCACGTCAATGGCAGCGGGGCAGGCAGCGCGTTGACCACGCCGGTGAATTCCTGGGAGAAGTAGACCAGCGGGTCGATCTCGCCGTCGGTCACATAGACGTCACTGACCGAGCCGATGAGCAGGTAGTGCGTGGAGTGCTCCAGAATGTTGGCGATCTCGCAGACGAAAACCGCCGGCGCGTCATCCAGTATCGGCAGGCCGGAGGCGTCCTCCCGCCATTTCCCGTATATGAAACGATCGGCGCCGGCGACGCCGGGAATTCTCCCGGCGAACGCCTCGGCGACGTCTTGGTGCTCCTCGCTGAGGATGCTGACCGAGAAACCCCGTGCCTCGTGCAGCATGCCACCCAGTCGCGTCTTCTTGTTCACGCCGACCACCAGGCAGGGAGGCTCCAGACTCAGCGAGAACATCGCGGTGGCCGTCATGCCGTAGCGCCGGCCCTGCGGCGAGCACGATGTCACGACGCTCACTCCGCTGGCGAGTCTCTGCATGCCGAGCCGGAAACGGTCGACGAAGTCCATGTCCGAACACCTTTCCTCGAAACTGCCGGCGCCCGTTGCCGGTGCGGCGCTGAGAACGGCACCCACCACCGGAAAGGCGGTTCCCGGTTCCGCGACCCACGCCGCGCCCTGACCGGGTCAGCGGATGGCCCGGTCCTGCCTGCTCTGCCGCTGCGCCCGCGACTTGCGCAGGTCGCGGGTGACGTTGATCCGTCTCAGCCAACGGTCGGTACCGTCATGACGCGCCTTGAACGGCTTGCGCCCGTGGACCACCCTGAAGTTGTCCAGGAAGCAGAAGTCGCCGCTCTCCAGCATGAGATCGAACATGTTCTCGTCCATCTGCTTGACGAGGTGGTCCAGCGCGTTCCGCGCCTCGATGTCGTCCTCCGCCACACGCATGAAGTACGGGTCGGCCCGGATGTAGGGCTCGTCCGGGTCCCCGAAAAGAACCGGCACCAGCGCCGGGTTGTGCTGCATTTCCGCCACACCCTCGAAGGTGTCGGTGCTGGGCTGGGAGTTGTTCTTCGGCAGGTGCGACTCGTCGGGCAGGATGCCGAAACGCTCCTCGAACAGCACGGCCTTCACACCGTCCGGCAACGTCAACGCGTCGACGTAGCCGACCGTGGTGGCCGCCGCATAGGGGTTCCTGATGCAGGCGAACGACAAATAGTCGCCGCGCAGCGGGTGGAACGCGTCCTCGGTGTGCCAGGTCAGCAGCGCGTCGCTGCTCGAACCGAGCTGCTCCTGCTCGTGCCCGCGAATCGGGATGATGTCGTGGATCAGCCGCCCGTCCTGCTGCGTCGCCCAGGCGAACGGGTCGCCGATGAGCGAGCTCAGCAGGACGAGCATGATGTCCTCCCGATGCGTGGACGGGTGGCGGTTGTCCCGCCAGTGGCCCGGGGTGGCCCCCACCCGCTCCTGGTCGACCTCGTAACCCGAAATGCAGAGGACACTCGAGGCCCGTTCGAGCCGGAACGCGTCCATCGCGGCCCGGATCCTGGACGGCAGTTCGTGCGCGAGGACGGCCGCCCGGTGCAGCGCCTCGTCGGAGTCCAGGGTGTCGAATTCGGCTTCGAATTTGTCCAGCAGCGTGGTCACGGAATGCTTCTCCGTGGCGTCCATTACTAACTTGTCCATGCGGGTTCCATCTCCTTAGATCTCGAATTCCTCGTATTCCTGAAGGCCGATGATGGATTGATTGATGTGCTCGGCCAGTTCGCTGATGGTGGGGTGGTCGAAGAGTTCGGCGAGGGTGATCTCGATGCCGAAGGTGGTGCGGGTGCGGGTGATGGCTTGGGTGGCGAGGAGTGAGTGTCCGCCGAGTTCGAAGAAGTTGTCGGTGGTGCCGATCTGGTCGAGGTGGAGGAGGTCGGCCCAGATGGCGGCCAGTAGTTCTTCGGTGGGGGTGGTGGGCGGTTGGTATGTAGCGAGTCGGCTGCCGTCGGGGGTGGGGAGTGCGGTGCGGTCGATTTTGCCGTTGGGGGTGAGGGGGAAGGCGGCGAGTTCGATGTAGGTGGTGGGGATCATGTGGTCGGGCAGGCTGGTCCGCAGGTGGTCGCGTAGCTCGTTGACCGGTGGGATCGGTTCTTCGCCTGGCACGAGGTAGGCGATGAGGTGCTGTTCGTGGAGGGTGACCAGGGCGGTGGTGATGGCCGGGTGCTCGGTCAGGGCATGCTCGATCTCTCCGGGTTCGATGCGGTAGCCGCGGAGTTTGATCTGGTGGTCGGTGCGGGTGAGGAAGTGGAGTTGGCCGTCCGCGCGCCAGTGTGCTTGGTCGCCGGTGCGGTAGAGGCGTTGGCCTTCTGGGGCGGCGATGAAGTGTTGGGCGGTGAGGGCTGGTCGTCTGTGGTAGCCGCGGGCGAGTCCTGTGCCGCCGATGTGGAGTTCGCCTGCCACGCCGATCGGTACTGGGTTGAGGTGTTGGTCGAGGACGTGGGTGTGGGTGTTGGGGAGGGGGCTGCCGATGGCCGGCATGCCGCCGGACGCAGCGAGAGGTGGTGTGGTGGTGGTGATGACGGTGGTTTCGGTGGGTCCGTAGGTGTTGTGCAGGGTGAGGTGGGGTGCCCAGGTGTCGGCGAGTTGGGCGGTGAGGCGTTCGGCGCCGAGGATGAGGGTGTTGAGCGTGGTGGTGTCGGGGTTGAGGGTGGCTAGCAGGGAGGGGACGATGCTGGCTGTGGTGATGTGGTGGCGGTTGATCAGTTGGGTGAGGTGGTCGGGGTGGGTTCGTTGTTGGGGGGTGGCGATGATGAGGGTGGCGCCGGTGGTGAGGGTGACGGTGATGTCGAGGATGGCGGCGTCGAAGCTGAAGGAGGCGAATTGCAGGACGTTGCTGGTGTGGTCGATGGCGAAGAGGGGTCGCATGGTGGTGGCGAGGTTGATCGCCGAGGTGTGGGTGGCTTGGACGGCTTTGGGACGACCGGTGGAGCCTGAGGTGTAGATGAGGTAGGCGGCCTGGTCGGGGTGGATGACCGTGTCTGGGCTGTGCGAGGGAGCGGCGTCGATGGCAGGGTCGTCGAGATCGACTGTCGGGATGCCAGGAACGGCGGTGTGGCTGATGAGGAGGTCGGCTCCGCTGTCGGTGAGCATGTAGGTGAGCCGGTCGGTGGGGTAGTCGGGGTCGAGCGGTAGGTAGATGCCGCCGGCTTTCCAGATGGCGAGGATGGCGACGATCATGTCGGTGCTGCGGGGTAGGCAGAGGCCGACCACGCCTTCGCGCTGCAGCCCGAGGCCGAGGAGGTGGTGGGCGAGTTGGTTGGCGCGGGTCTCCAACTGGCCGTAGGTGAGGGTGGTGTCGTCGTAGATGACGGCTGGCGCGTCTGGTTGGCCGGTGATGAGTTCGTGGATGCCGGTGACCTGGGGGAGTTCGGTAGTCCACTCGACGGTGAGTTGCTGACGCTCGTTCGGGGTGAGGATGGGCAGGGCGGACAGGTGCCGGTCGGGGTCGGTGGTGATCGCGGTGAGGAGTTCGGTGAGGTGGCCGATCATGCGGCGGATGGTGGCCTCGTCGAACAGCGCGGTGCTGTACTGGATCGACCCGACGAGATCACCGTCGGCGGTGGATCCCATGGTCAGGCTGAGATCGAATTTCGCCGGCAAGGAGTCGATGGACGAGGAGCTTTCGCCGGCTGTGGTCGTGTAGTTGAACAGGGTTTGGACCAGTGGTGTCTGTGACCTGTCGCGGGTGACGGCGAGTTCGTCGATGAGCTGCTCGAAGGGCACGTCCTGGTGGGTGTAGGCGGCCAGTGCGGTGGCTCGGGTCTGGGCCAGTAAGTCGGTAAATGTCGGGTCGTCGCGCAGGTCCGTGCGCAGCGCCAGGGTGTTGACGAAGAAGCCGATGAGTTGTTCGGTTTCGCCGTGGTTGCGGTTGGCGACGGGGGTGCCGACGATCAGGTCGCCTTGGCCGGTGTATTTGCCGAGCAGGGTGGCGTAGGCGGCCAGCAGGGTCATGAACATGGTGCTGGCGTTCTGGCGCGAGATCTCCTGCAGTCGCCGCGTGGTCTCCGTGTCGAGGCGGAAGGTGACGGCGGCGCCGTCGGTGGTACGCACGGCCGCGCGCGGCCGATCGGTGGGTAGATCGAGTACGGGTGGGTCGGCGAGCTGAGCGCGCCAGTAGCCGAGCTGGTCTTCCAGCACCGGCCCGGCCAGCCATTCGCGCTGCCACACCGCGAAGTCGGCGTACTGCACCGGCAAGGGCGTGAGCGGATCGGGCTGCCCGGACCGGAACGCCTCGTACAGGGCCTGGAGCTCGCGGCCGAGGATGTCGGCCGACCACTCGTCGGAGACGATGTGGTGCATGCACAGGGCGAGGATGTGCTCGTCGTCGGCCAGCCGCAGCAGGCTGCCACGGATCAGCGGGCCGTTGGCGAGGTCGAACGGGATGGCCGAGTCGTCGGCCAGCCACCTGTGAGCAGCCTGATCGGGCTGGCCGGTCAGATCCACCAGCGGCAGCTCGAACGCCGAGGGTGGGTCGATGACCTGCCAGGGCACGCCTTCGCCGTCGGCGACCAACCGTGTGCGCAGTACCTCGTGGCGCTCCACCAGCGTGTCCAGAGCCACTCGGAGGGCGTTCACATCAAGCTCCCCGGCCAAGGTGATCGGGGAAGGGATGTTGTATTCGGCCGAGCCGGGGTTGAGCTGGTCCAGGAACCAGAGTCGCTGCTGGGCGAAGGAGAGCGGCAGCTGCTGGTCGCGAGGGACGGCCACGATGGCCGGCGGAGCCTGATCCGCCCCGGCGCCGGCGTCGACGACAGCGGCCAGCTCGCCCACAGTGGGGTGGTCGAAGAGTTCGGCGAGGCTGATCTCGATGCCGAAGGTGGTACGGGTACGGGAGACCGCCTGGGTGGCGAGGAGTGAGTGCCCGCCGAGGTCGAAGAAATTGTCCGTGGTGCCGACCTGATCGAGGCCGAGGAGGTCGGCCCAGATGGTCGCGAGGAGTTCTTCGGTCGGGGTGGTGGGTGGCTGGTAAGTGCCGTCCAGTTCGGGTCGGCTGCCGTCGGGCGCCGGTAGGGCGGTGCGGTCGATCTTGCCGTTGAGGGTGAGAGGGAAAGCGGCGAGTTCGATGAAAGCCGCCGGCACCATGTAGTCCGGCAAGGTCTGGAGCAGGTATTGCCGCAGTTCCCCGGTTGCCGGGATGCCTGCGTCCGCGGGCACGAGATAGGCGATGAGGCGCTGCTCGTGGAGGGCGACCAGGGCGGCGGTGATGGCCGGGTGCTCGGTCAGGGTGTGTTCGATTTCGGCGGGTTCGATGCGGTTGCCGCGCAGTTTGAGCTGGTAGTCGTTCCGGCCGAGGTAGTGGATGGTCCCATCGCGACTCCAGCGGGCTTGGTCGCCGGTGCGGTAGAGGCGTTCACCGCCTGGGGCGGCGATGAAGCGTTCGGCGGTGAGGGCTGGTCGGTGGTGGTAGCCGCGGGCCAGGCCGATGCCGGCGATGTAGAGGTCGCCGGGCACGCCGACCGGCACCGGGTTGAGGTGGGGGTCGAGCACGTGGAGTCGGGAGTTGGTGATCGGGCTGCCGATGGGTGGGTTGGTGGTGGTGGGGAGGCGGGGGCAGGTGTAGGCGGTGACGTCGATGGAGGCTTCCGTCGGGCCGTACAGGTTGGCGACGGTGGCCGTGGGATGGCGGGTGTGGAAGTGGGCGACGTCGTGGCCGTTGAGCGCTTCGCCGCTGCAAATGACGAGGCGAAGGGTGGGCAGAAGGCTCGGCCAGTCGTGGTGGGTGAAGTGGTGGAAGAGCGACGGGACGAAGTGGGTGATCGTGATCGCTTGGTCGTCGATCAGCCTGGCGAGGTACTGGGGGTCGGCGTGGCGGCCGGGTGTGGCGAGGATCATGCGGGCGCCGGTGGTGAGGGGCCAGGTGAGTTCCCAGAGGGAGACGTCGAAGGTGGTGGGGGTTTTGTGGAGGACGTGGTCGTGGGTGGTGAGTTGGTAGGTGTTCTGCATCCAGGTGATGCGGTTGATGAGTCCGGTGTGGGGGATGAGGACGCCTTTGGGGCGTCCGGTGGAGCCGCTGGTGTAGATGAGGTAGGCGGCCTGACCGGGGAGAGTCGCCACCTCGGGTGGAGTGCTGGGCTGGGAGGCCACGTCAGGATCACGCGGGGAGACGATGGGAAGACCCGCGATGGTGCCTTCGGTGGTGATGAGGAGGCCGGCTCCGCTGTCGTCCAGCATGTAGCCGAGGCGGTCGGCGGGGTGGTCGGGGTCGAGGGGGAGGTAGACGGCGCCGGCTTTCCAGATGGCGAGCATGGCGACGATGAGGTCGAGGCCGCGGGGCAGGCACACGCCGACGACGTCTTCGCGCTCCAAGCCCAGGGCGAGGAGGTGGTGGGCGAGTTGGTTGGCACGGGTCTCGAGCTGGCCGTAGGTAAGGGTTGCCGCGTCCAGGGCGACGGCGATGGTGTCGGGACACGTACCGGCGTGCGGGGTGATGAGTTCGTGGATGCCGGCGACGGCCGGCACCGGCCCACGCGTGTCGTTCCAGGTGGTCAGGGACCGCTCGTCCGCGGAGGACAGCGAGGGCAAGGAAGACAGACGGGTGTCCGGCGCATCGGTGATGACGGCGAGCAGCTGCTGGAAGTGGTCGGCCAGGCGCTCGATGGTGGACCGGTCGAACAGGGCGGTGCTGTATTGGATCGAGCCCAGAAGCGCGCCGTCGGTGGCGGGTTCCATGCTCAGGCTGAGGTCGAACTTGACCGGCAGCGGTTCATCCGGGGATGCCAAGGGCGCTTGGCTCGCCAGGGTGGTGGTGTAGTCGAAGAGGGTCTGCACCAGTGGCGTGTTGGAGCGGTCTCGGTCCACGGCCAGGTCGTCGATGAGCTGCTCGAAGGGCAGGTCCTGGTGGGTGTAGGCGGCCAGGGCCGTGCCTCGGATGTGTGCCAGTAGATCGGCGAATGTCGGGTCGCCGCCCACGTTCGCACGCAGGGCGAGGGTGTTGACGAAGAAGCCGATGAGCGGTTCGGTTTCGGCGTGGTTGCGGTTGGCGACCGGGGTGCCGATGATCAGGTCGTCCTGGCCCGTGTACGTGTGCAGCAGGACCGTGTAGGCGGTTAGCAACGTCATGAACATGGTGGCGCCGTGGCGACGGGAGATCTCCTGCAGTCGCCGCGCGACTTCGGTGTCGAGCTGGAAGGTGATGGCGGCGCCGTCGGTGGAGCGCACGGCTGGGCGCGGCCGGTCGGTGGGCAGATCGAGGACGGGTGGGTTGGCCAGTTGGCCGCGCCAGTAGCCGAGCTGCTCGTCCAGCACCGACCCGGTGAGCCAGGCGCGCTGCCACACCGCGAAGTCCGCGTACTGGACCGTCAGCGGAGGCAGCGGGTTCGGCCGCCCGGTTCGGAACGCTTCGTACAGTGTCGTCAGCTCGTCGTGGAAGATCTTGGCTGACCATTCGTCGGCGACGATGTGATGCATGCACAAGGTCAGGAGGTGTTCGTCGCCGGCCAGGCGCAGGAGGCTGCCGCGGATCAGCGGACCGGTGTCGAGGACGAACGGCTTGGCCGTGTCCGAGGTCACCCAGGCGCGGGCCGCTTGGGAGGGATCGGCCTGGTCGGTCAGGTCCACCAGGGGCAGGTCGAACCCGGAGGGAGGGTCGATGATCTGCCAGGGCACGCCGTCAGCGTCGGCGACGAGCCGGGTGCGGAGCACCTCGTGCCGCTCGACGAGGGTCGCCAGCGCAGCCCGCAACGCGGCCACGTCCAACGCCGCGGGCAGCGGAATCGGAGAGGGCACGTTGTACTCCACCGAGGCAGGGTCGAGCTGGGCCAGGAACCACAGCCGCTGCTGGGCGAACGACAACGGCAGCCGCTGCGCACGCGACACCGGCACGATCGGCGGCGGCGCCTGGGCGACGGTGGAGTTGACGACGACGGCGGCCAGTCCGGCGATCGTGGGCCGGTCGAATACGTCGGCCAGCCCGATCTCCGCCCCGAACAGCGCCCGGACACGGGACACGACCTGGGTGGCCAGGAGGGAGTGCCCGCCGAGGGCGAAGAAGTCGTCCGTGACCCCCACCCGCTCCACACCCAGCAGATCGGACCAGATTCCGGCCAGCAGTTCCTCGGTGAGGGTGGTGGGCGGCTGGTATGTGTCGGAATGGTCGGTGCTGGGGGTGGGGAGCGCCGCGCGGTCGATCTTGCCGTTGGGGGTGAGGGGGAAGGCGGCGAGTTCGATGAAGATGGCGGGGATCATGTGGTCGGGCAGGCTGGTTCGCAGGTGGTCGCGTAGTTCGTTGATCGGAGGGATCGGCTTTTCGCTGGGGATGAGGTAGGCGACGAGGCGCTGCTGGTGGGCGATGACGTGTGCGGTGGCGACGGCCGGATGGCTGGTCAGCGCGTGTTCGATCTCGGCGGGTTCGATGCGGTGGCCGCGCAGTTTGATCTGGTGGTCGGTGCGGCCGAGGAAGTCGAGTTGCCCGTCCCCCCGCCACCGCACCAGGTCACCGGTGCGATACAGCCGCGATCCGTCAGGACCGGCGACGAAGCGTTCGGCGGTCAGGACGGGGCGGCGGTGATAGCCGCGGGCAACGCCGGCGCCGCCGATGTACAGCTCACCGGGCACTCCCGCCGGGACCGGAATGAGATGGCGATGCAACACGTGCGCGCGGGCGTTGGGGATCGGGGTGCCGATCGGCAGCGCGGTGCTCGTGTCGGGGTCGGAGGCGTTGACGGCACAGATGGTCGTCTCGGTCGGCCCGTACGCGTTGATGAAGCGACGGCCCGCCGACCACGCCCGCGCCACGTCCGGCGGGCACGGCTCCCCGCCCGTGGCCAGGACCCGGAGCGCGGGCAGCGTGGTCGGGTCGAGGTGCTGCAGAACGGTCGGCGGGATGTGCCCGATGGTGATGGCTCGATCCCGCAGCAGCCGCTGCAGGTCGGGGGCCGAGCGGCGGGTCAGGGCGTCGGGGATGACGATGTGCGCGCCGCCGGCCAGCGCGGGGAAGACTTCGCTCCCGGCCACGTCGAAACTGAAGGAGGCCAGTTGGAGCGTGGTGTCGGCAGGCGTGACGTCCATGTCGTCGCGTTCGGCGTGTACGACGGCCGCCAGGTTCCGATGACTGACCACGACCCCCTTCGGCCGATCGGTGGACCCGGAGGTGTAGATGAGGTAGGCCGCCTGATCCGGCAGGATCGCGACCTCGGGCGTGGTGGCGGGCCGGGTGTCGAGGACGGGGTCGTCCAGCGTGATGACCGGGAGATCGCCGGCGTCGAGCGGCCGGGTCAGGTCGCCAGCGGTGACGAGGAGCTCGGCGTGGCTGTCGGAGAGCATGTAGGACAGCCGGTCGGCCGGGTAGTCGGGGTCGAGCGGCAGATACGCCGCACCCGCCTTCCACACCGCCAGAATGGCGACGATCATGTCCACGCCGCGCGGCAGGCAGAGGCCCACGATCGTCTCCCGCCCGACCCCCATGGCGAGCAGGTGGTGGGCCTGCTGGTTGGCGCGCGCCTCCACCTGCGCGTACGAGAGGGTCCGCGCCTCGTCGCTGAGCGCGGGACGGTCAGGACAGGCGGCGGCCCGAGCCGCGATCAGCACGGGCAGCGTGCCGTCCGGGACGGCCGTCTCGGTGTCGTTGACCGCGGCGAGCCGGCCGCGGTCGGCGCCGGTGATGAGGGGCAGTTCGTCCACGCGCCGGCCGGGGTCCTCGGCGATGGCCGTCAGCAGTTCCATCAGGTGGCCGCCCAGGCGCTCGATCGCGTCCCCGTCGTAGCGGGAGCGGTCGTAGACCAGCCGGACGCTCAGCTCGTCCTGCGGGGCGATCACGGCGATGAGCGGGTAGTTGGCCTGTTCCAGGGAGAAGTTGTCCCCCAGCCGCAGGTCCGCGACGTCCTGGTTCAGCCCGTCGACCGGATAGCTCTCGAAGACGAACAGCGTCTCGAACAACGGCTGCTCCGCCGGCAGCTCGCTCCAGGACTTGATCTGGACGAGGGGGGTGTGCTCGTAGTTCCTGGCCTGGGACTGCTCCTTCTGGACGCGGCGGAGCCACGGCATCACCCGTTCGCCGTGGTCCACCTTGATCCGGGCCGGGATGGTGTTGATGAGCAGGCCGACCATCGATTCGACCCCGTCGTTCTGGTCGCCGCGGCCGGAGGTGGTCGTGCCGAACAGCACGTCGTCCTCGCCGCTGTAGGCGGAGAGCAGCAGCGCCCACGTGCCCTGGACCAGGGTGTTCAGGGTGAGCCGGTGCCGGCGGGCGAGTTCGGTGAGCGCGGTCGTCGTACGGAGGGAAAGGGCTTCGGCGTGCTCGCTCCAGCCCTCGGGGCCGGTGCCGCGGCCTACCTGGAGGGTCGTGGGAGCGGTGAGGCCGCGCAGGCGTTCACGCCAGTAGGTCTCGGCCTCGCCGAGATCCTGCGCCACGCACCAGGCCACATGGTCGCGGAAGGGCCGCGGCGACGCGGGCAGGTTCGGCTGACCACCCGTCCGGTACGCCTCGTACGCATCCAGCAGCTCACTCACGACGATGGGCACACTCCACCCGTCGAGCAGCAGGTGGTGATAGCACCACAGCAGCTGGTGCGACCGCTCGTTCAGCCGGATCAGCGTGATCCGGACGAGCGTCGGCTGCCCGAAGTCCGCGCCACGCCCGCGGTCCGCGGCCAGGAACGCGTCCATGGCCGCGTCCTGCGCCTCCGCGTCCAGAGCCGACCAGTCCAGATAGTCCATCGGAATCGGAACCGTCCGGGACACGACCGACAGCGGAACCGGAAGGTCCGCCCAGACGACCGTCCCGCGCAGCACGGCGTGCCGTTCGAACGTCAACTCCCAGGCGCGTTCGAGCGCCCGCCGGTCCAGCGGACCGTCCAGCAGCATGCCGTTCTGCACCCAGTAGACGCCCGACGAGGGCGCCAGCCGGGTGTGGAACAGCATGCCCTGCTGCAGCGCGGTCAGCGGGTAGAGGTCCTCGATGGGCGTCTTGACCGCGGCCTGCACGCGGTCGAGCGCCACCTGGTCCAGCCCCGCCAGCGGGAAGTCGGAGGGGGTGCGTCCCCCGGCGCCCGGCGCCCGGCAGTGGTCGATCAGCTCCTCCAGGGCACGCAGCACGTCCCGCGCCAGCCGGGCGACCGTCTCCTCCTCGTGGACCTGGTCCGAGTACGTCCAGACGAACGTCAGCTCTCCGTTCGCGACGAAGGAGTTGATCTCGATGAGGTGGGAGCGTTCGCCACCTGGAGACAGGGGTGTGCCCAGCGCGGCCCCGCTCGGACGGAACGGCCCCAGGCCACCGGCCTCGTCGGAGGTCTGGCCGAAATAGTTGAAGCTCACCTCAGGCACGGGGCCGTCGAGCCGCCCGGCGAGGTGACGCAGCAGGCCGTGACCGAGGCCGCGCCGGGGCACGGCCCGCAGCTGCTCCTTGGTGCGCCGCAACGCCGCCCCCGGATCGTCCGTCCTGCTCAGCGCCACCGGGTACAGGGAGGTGAACCAGCCGACCGTGCGCGAGAGGTCGATGTCGGCGCCGACGTCCTCGCGGCCGTGCCCTTCCAGGTCCACCAGCACCGACGCCTTGCCGGTCCAGGTGGTCAGCGCGTCGCCCAGGGCGGTGAGCAGCACGTCGTTGACCTGCGTCCGGTACACCGGCGGCACCTCGTACAGCAGTTGCGCGGTACGTCCGGCGCCCAGCGTGACAGCCGTCCGGGCGGCCGAGTCGGAGGCGTTGACGCCGTCCAGGTCGCGGGGCAGTGCCCGGGGAGCGGCCATGACCGTACGCCAGTAGTCGATCTCGGCCAGTACCTCGGGCGACCGCGCGAGCTCGGCCAGCCGCTCGGCCCACCGCTTGAACGAGGTCGTCTTCGGGGCGAGCTGGACCGGCTCCCCGCGCTCGGCCTGCCCGTACGCGAGATTGAGGTCCTCCAGCAGGATCGGCCACGACACGCCGTCGAAGGCCAGGTGGTGGACGACGACGAGCAGCAGCGGCCCGCCTTCCTCCCGCTCGAACAGGACGAAACTCGCCAGCGGCCCGTTCTCCAGATCGAGACCTGTCTGCGCCTGGCGCGCCCGCTCCTCGACGTCATCGCCGACCGGCACGACCAGGAGTGGCGTCTTCGGTTCCGCGGCGTCGTTGCGCCCCACCCAGCCCCCGTCGTACCGGACATAACGGGTACGCAGCGCGTCGTGGTGTCGCATCAGCGCGTCCACCGCGGTCCGCAGCGCGTCCTCGTCGATCGGGGTGGGCGATTCGAGCACCACCGACTGGCTGAACAGCGCCGGCTCCGGCAGTTCCTGGGCGAAGAACCACTGCTGGATCGGCGTCAGCGGGAACTCGCCGAGCACCGGCCCGTCGTCGGCGTCGGCCGCCGAGCGGTGCGTCACCAGCGGCGCGAGCGATGCGATGGTCTGGTGCTCGAACAGCTGCGCCGGCGTGAAGTGCAATCCCCGAGCCCGCGCCCGCGCCACCGCCTGGATGCTGACGATCGAGTCTCCGCCGAGGTCGAAGAAGTTGTCCGCGACCCCCACCCGGTCGAGGCCGAGCAGCTCGGCCCAGATCCCGGCCAGCTCCCCCTCGACCGGCCCGGAGGGCTGCCGGTAGTCGAGTTCCGGGCGGGTGGCGTCGGGCGCGGGCAGCGCGGCCCGGTCGAGCTTGCCGTTGGGCGTCAGCGGGAAGGCCGCCAGCTCCACGAACGCCGCGGGCACCATGTAGCCGGGCAGCGTGAGCCGCAGATGGGCCCGCAGGTCAGCGGGGGTGGGGATGCCTTCGGCCAGGTCGGCGGGGATGAGGTACGCGGCCAGCCGCCGCTCCCCGGCCTCGCCGTACGGGCACACCAGCGCGGCGTTCACCCCCGGGTGCCGGACCAGGGCTTGCTCGATCTCGGCGGGCTCGATGCGATGCCCGCGGACCTTGACCTGGTGATCGGTGCGGCCGAGGAAGTCCAGTTGCCCATCCGGACGCCACCGCACCAGGTCGCCCGTGCGATACGTACGGGCTCCGCCGGGGGCGGCGACGAAGCGTTCGGCGGTCAGCGCCGGCCGCCTCAGGTAGCCGCGGGCGAGCTGCTCGCCACCGACGTACAGCTCGCCGGGGACACCGACGGGCAGCGGGTTGAGCTGCCTGTCCAGCACGTGGACCCGGGTGTTCGGGATGGCGGAGCCGATGGCGGCCGGGTCCCCGCCGAAGGGCGTGATGGTGGCGCACACCGTGGTCTCGGTCGGCCCGTACGCGTTGACCAGGCCGTGCCGCGCGGACCAGGCGAGCGCCACCTCCGGGTCGAGCCGCTCGCCCGCGCTGACCAGGGTCGACAGCCTGGGCACGTCATCGGGATCGACGCCGGCCAGCAGGGACGGCGGCAGCGTGGCCACGCTGACCCCCTGCTCGCGCATCAGCCGCGCCAGCCGCTCGGGCTCGGCGCGCTGCTCCGCGTCCGTGACCACCACCCGTGCGCCCGCCACGAGCGCGATGGCGATCTCCCACACGGCCGCGTCGAAGCTGATGGAGGCGAACTGCAGCACCGTCGAGTCCTCGCTGACGCGCAGAACGGGACCCATGGTGGTGACGAGGTTCGTCAGCCCGTGCTGGGTGACCTGCACCCCTTTGGGCCGCCCGGTCGAGCCGGAGGTGTAGATCAGGTAGGCGGTCTGGCCGGGCAGCACCGTGACCTCCGGCGCCGTGTCGGGGCAGCGTTCGATCAGCGGATCGTCCAGCCGCAGCAGCTTCGCCGCGTGCTCGCCCAGGTCGTCGTCCGTGATGAGGACGTCCGCCCGGCTGTCGTCGATCATGTACGCCAGCCGATCGGCCGGATATTCCGGGTCGAGCGGCAGATAGGCCGCCCCGGCCTTCCACACGGCCAGCATGGACACGACCATGCCGATCCCGCGCTCCAGACGCAGGCCGACGACGCTCTCGGCGCCCACGCCGATGGCGCGAAGGTGGTGCGCCAGCCTGTTCGCGCGCCGGTCCAGCTCGCCGAAGGTCAAGCAGCGGTCGCCGTCGACCACCGCGATCGTGTCGGGCCGGGCGGCGGCCCGCGCCGCGATCAGCTCGGCGGCGGGCGTCTCGGCGACGGGCGTGACGGTGTCGTTCCAGGCGGCGAGCCGGTGGGTCTCCTCACCCGTGAGGATGGGCAGCCGCGACAGGTGCCGCCCGGGATCGGCGGCGATCGCGGTCAGCAACTCCAGCAGGTGCCCGCTCAGGCGACGCACCGTGGCGCGGTCGAACAGGGCGGTGCTGTAGTTGAGGAAGCAGGTCAGGTCGTCATCGCCCTCCGAGAAGGCCAGCGTGAGGTCGAACCTGGACGTGGTCATCGGCGTGATCAGCCGTTCCGACTCCAGCCCGGCGAACCCCGTCTCGGCCCCGGACTTGCCGTGACTGACCATCACCTGGAACAACGGGTGCCTGCTGCGGTCGCGCACCGGCTGAAGCTCGTCCACCAGCTGCTCGAACGGCAGGTCCTGATGCGCGTACGCGGCCAGGGCCGTGTCACGCACCTGGCTCAGCAGCCCGCGGAACGTGGGGTCGTCCGACAGGTCGGCACGCAGCACGAGCGTGTTGAGGAAGAACCCGATGAGCCCCTCGGTCTCCGACCTGCCCCGGTTGGCGATGGGGGTGCCGACGACCACGTCGTCCTGGGCCGCGTACCGGCCCAGCAGCACCATCACCGCGCTCAGCAGCGTCATGAACGTCGTGACCCCGCTGGCCTGCGCGACCCCGCGCACCCCTTCGAGCACCGACTTCGGCACCCGCAGCTCCAGCTGGTCACCCGCCGACGACCGCACCGCCGGCCGCGGCCTGTCGGTGGGCAGGTCGAGGACGGGCGCCCCGGCCAGCCGGTCCCGCCAGTAGTCCAGCTGACGTTTCAGCACGTCGTTGGTGAGCCACGTACGCTGCCACACCGCATAGTCGGCGTACTGCACCGGCAACGGGGGCAGCGGCGACGGCCCGTCCTCCAGGAAGGCGGAGTACAGGGTGGTCAGCTCGTGGTGGAAGATGTCGGCCGACCAGTCGTCGGACACGATGTGATGGGTCACCAGGCTGAGCAGATGCAGACCGTTCCCCAAGCGGAACAACCTGGCCCGCAGCAGCGGCCCCGCGGCCAGATCGAAGGGCATCCCCGCCTCGATCGTGAACAGCTTCTGCGCCCGATCCAGCGGATCGGCCTCGCCTGACAGGTCAGCGGCACGCAGCTCGAAGCGGGCCGGCGGATCCACCACCTGCCGGGCCGCACCGGCCACGGCGACGAGCCGCGTACGCAACACCTCGTGCCGCTCGACCAGCGCGTCGAGCGTGGCCCGCAACGCCGCCACATCCAGCTCGCCGCGCAGAACGTAACTGACCGGGACGTTGTACTCGGCCGAGCCAGGCTCCAACTGGTCGAGGAACCACAGCCGCTGCTGCGCGAACGACAGCGGCAGCTCGCCGTCCCGGTCCGCCCGCCGGATCGGCGGCGCCATCACCCCTGAGGCGGCGGCGTCCACCAGCACGCTCAGCTCGCGAACCGTCGGATGGTCGAACAGCGCCGCCAGCTCCAGCTCGCACTGGAACGCCTCCCGCAGCCGCGACACCACCTGCACCGCGGCCAGCGAGTGCCCGCCCAGCTCGAAGAAGTTGGTCGTCACCCCCACCCGCGCCAGCCCGAGCACCTGCGCCCACACCCCCGCCACGACCTCCTCGGCAGGCGTGACCGGAGGCTGGTAGAGGTCGGCCGGGTGACTGTCGGGCGCGGGGAGGGCGGCGCGGTCGAGCTTGCCGTTCGGCGTACGTGGGAGGTCGGCCAGTTCGACGAACACCCCGGGGATCATGTAGTCGGGCAGGCTTCCGCGCAGGAACTCCCGTAATTCGGCGGTCGCCGGAATGCCCCGCGCCTGGTCGGTGGGCACGAGGTAGGCGATGAGGCGCTGCTCGTGGAGGGTGACGACGGCGGTGGTGATCGCGGGGTGGGTGGTGAGGGTGTGCTGGATTTCGGCGGGTTCGATGCGGTGGCCGCGGAGTTTGATCTGGTGGTCGGTGCGGCCGAGGAAGTCGAGTTGGCCGTCCGCGCGCCGGCGCACTTGGTCGCCGGTGCGGTAGAGGCGTGTTCCGTCTGGGGCGGCGATGAAGCGTTCGGCGGTGAGGGCGGGTCGGTGGTGGTAGCCGCGGGCGAGGCCGGCGCCGCCGATATGGAGTTCGCCGGGGACGCCGATCGGTACTGGGCTGAGGTGGGTGTCGAGGAGGTGGAGGTCGGTGTTGGCGATGGGTTGGCCGAGGGTGATGTCGGTGTTCGGGGTGTGGTGTTGGCGGGTGGACCAGATGGTGGTTTCGGTGGGGCCGTAGAGGTTCCACAGTTCGGCGGTGCGTTCGTGCAGGGCGTCGGCCAGGTCCGGAGGGAGGGCTTCGCCGCCGGAGAGGGCGCGCAGCCGTCGGTTGCCGGGCCAGTGGTTGTGGGTGAGGAGTTGCCAGGTGGCGGGGGTGGCCTGCATGACGGTGGCGCCGCTGGTGTCGATGAGTCGGGCGAGGGCGTCGGGGGTGCGGGTGGTGGTGGCGTCGGCGATGACGACCTGGGCGCCGGTGGTGAGGGGGAGGAAGAGTTCGAGTCCGGCGATGTCGAAGCCGGGGGTGGTGACGGACAGGAGGGTGTCGGTGTTGGCGAGGCCGGGGGCGTTGGCCATGGAGGTGAGGAAGTTGGCGAGGTTGGTGTGGCTGATGACGACGCCCTTGGGGCGGCCGGTGGAGCCACTGGTGTAGATCATGTACGCGGCTTGGCCGGGTAGGGCGGCAGTGGTGCAGGGCTCGGTGTGGGGGAGGGGGTCGTCGAGGTAGAGGGTGTTGGGGGCGTGGAGGCCGGTGGCGTGGTCGGTGACGAGCACGTGGGCTTGGCTGTCGGTGAGCATGTAGGTGAGTCGTTCGGCGGGGAAGTCGGGGTCGAGCGGCAGGTAGGCGCCGCCGGCTTTCCAGACCGCGAGCATGGAGACGAGCAGGTCCAGGCCGCGGGGCAGGCACAGCCCGACCACCGTTTCGCGCTGGACGCCGAGAGTGCGGAGGTGCCCGGCCAGGTGGGCGGCGCGGGTGTCGAGTTCGGCGTAGGTCAGGGCGGTGTCGCCGTACCGGACCGCGACCGCGTCCGGCCGTCCGGCGACCAGCTCGTGCACACCACCGGCAGGCACCGGCATCACCTCGCCACTGGCGCCACCCAGCAGCTTTCCGCGTTCGTCCGCGGTGATCATGGACACCTGCGACAGCGGCCGGCCCGGCGACTCCGCCACCGCCTCCAGCACGGTCATCAGGTGCCCGGCCATCCGCTCGACGGTGTCGTGCTCGAACAGCTCCGTGCTGTACTCGAACCGGCCGACCAGGCTCTCTTCGCCCTCGATGAACATCAGCGTCAGGTCGAACTTGGCCGTCGTGTCATCCAGCTCGAAGTCGCCGATGCTCACCTCATCAAGGTTCACCTCGGCCGCGTCGCTCATGGTGTAGCTGAACAACACCTGGAACAGCGGCGTGCGCGACCGGTCCCGCGTGGGCACCAGAGCGTCGACGATGTTCTCGAACGGCACGTTCTGGTGGTCGTACGCCGCCAGCGCCATCGCCCGCACCCTGGACACCAACTCGGTGAAGTCCGGGTCGCCCGACAGGTCGGCACGGAACACCAGCATGTTCAGGAACAGACCGATGAGATCCTGCGTCTCCGCACGGTCCCGGTTGGCGACCGGCGTGCCGACCACCACGTCCTCCTGGCCCGAGTAACGGCTCAGCAGCACCGCGTACGCGCTGAACAGCGTCATGAACAACGTCGAGTCGCCCGCCCGCGCGATCGCCCGCAGCCGCTCCACCGTCGCGGGCGGCACGGTGAACTTCACCTCGCCCCCGGACACCGAACGCACCCCCGGGCGGGCCCGGTCCGCGGGCAACTCCAGCTCCGGCGCCCCTGCCAGCCGGTCCCGCCACCAGGCCAGGTCGGCGGCCGCCCGCTCGCTGTCCAGCCATGACTTCTGCCAGAACGCATAGTCGGCGTACTGCGACGTCAGCGGCTTCAACGACGACGGTCCGCCCACCCGGAAGGCGTTGTAGACAGTGGTGAGCTCGTGCTTGAGAATCCCGATCGACCAGTCGTCGCACACCACGTGGTGCAGGTTGAGCGCCAGCACATGGTCGTCGGGCGCCAAACTGATCAGCGTGCCGCGGATCAGCGGCCCGGCCGCCAGGTCGAACGGTACGGCCAGGTCCGACGCCGCCGTCTCCACAGCCGCCCGATACGGGTCCGGCAGGCCCGACACGTCCACCCGCGAAAGCGCGAACGGGCCCGGCGGGTCGATCACCTGCTGGGGCACGCCATCGATGGACACCAGCCGGGTCCGCAACACCTCATGCCTGGCCAGCAGCGCGTCCAGCGCCGCGCCGAGCGCCGCCTTGTCGAGCGGACCCCTGATCCGCATCGGCATGGGCATGGCGTACTCGATCGAGCCGGGCTCCAACTGGTCCAGGAACCACATCCGCCGCTGCGCCGACGACAACGGCACGGGGCCCTCGGGCCGTACGACGGGCCTGCGCACCGCCACGGACTCCCCGCGCAGGCGGCGCCTCAGCAACTCCTGCTTCGCGTCCAACGTCATCGCGTTACTCCTTAAGCCAAGGTGGTGAGCAGGTCGTCGAGGCTCCGCATGATCGACTCGTGGTCGAATCCGAAGTCGATCAGGCAGGCGACCTCGTCCACGTCCCACGAGCTCACGGTCGCCAGCCGCTCGGGGAGTTCGTGGGCGGTGCAGACCAGCCCCAGCTGGCCGAACCTGGCAACGCCCTGCCGTACGACCGCCTCACGGTCGGCCTCGCTCATCGACCGGAGCGTCGCCGATCCCTGCGCGTCGGCGGCGTTGGCCTGGATGAGATCCATCGACACGCCCAGGTAGCGGGCCAGCTCCACGCGGGCACGCTCGGCCGACGCCTTGGAGCCGTCGAGGATGTGGGTGTGCAGCATCAGCGTGATGTGGCCGCGGCCTGGGCCCGTCCAGGTCTTGCGGTAGTTCGCGATGTTGCGGGCCAGGTCCCCCGGCGCCTGCCCGAGGAGGTGGGTGAGTACGCCCGCGCCCAGCGTTCCGGCCAGCTCGAACGTCTCCGGCGAACCGCCGGTGGTGATCCAGGTGGGCAGCTCCGGCTGTACGGGCTGGGGCATCGTCCGTACCTCGAACTCCTGCCCCGACGCGTCGGTGAACGGCCGCCACTCACCCCGCCACAGAGCGCGTACGGCGTCGATGCCCTCCGCCATGACGCGCCGGCGGTCGTTCATGTCGAAGCGGGACAGCACGAAATCCTGAGCGTGCCACCCAGAGGCGAACGAGATCCCCGCCCGCCCGCCGGACAGCTGATCCACGACCGCCCACTCCTCGGCCACCCGTGCGGGATGGTGCAGCGGCAGCACCACGCTGCCCGCCCTGACACCGATCCTTCGTGTGATCGCGGCCACCGCCGCGCCCACCACGGACGGGTTCGGGTAGGGGGCGCCGAACTCGGCGAAGTGCCGCTCAGGCAGCCACACCGCCTCCAGCCCCGCTTCGTCTGCGAGCCGGGCGCTGTCGAGCAACACCTGGTAGGCCGAACCGGCTTTCTCTCGCTCGGTCGCCGCGAAGTAAGACAGGCTGATCTTCATGTCGTCGGACGCTCCTTACCGCTCGGTCTCCTGCTCGGGTTCCTGCTCGGTTTCCTGGTCTGCTTCCTGGTCGGTTTCCTCATGGCGGGCGACTTCCGCACGCAGCCGGGCACCCACGCGCGCGGCGCCCTCGTCGCGGATGACGGCCTCGTGCGTGCCGGGGACGTACACGATCTCCGGCTCCTCGCGCAGCGTTGACCGCCACTGCTCGAGCAGCCTGACCTGCAGCTCCTCCGGGTCGTCCTGGGGCACGAACAGGACCACGCGCCCGCCGTACGGCTTGAGCCCCCGGCGGCCCCGGTGGTGGAGCACGGCCAGCGAGTTGGCGGCCACGACTCGCGCGACGCGCAACGCCTGTTTCTCACCCGCGCGCAGGTCGGCGAGCAGATCCCCCTGGGCCGGCCACAGCTCCAGCAGCAGCTCTTCGTCGGCCTGGGCGAGCAGCGTGCCCGGCTCGCCCGCGATCACCTCGTCCAGGCGCCGCATCAGCGCGCGTAGCTGCCTGGTGTCCCTGGCCTTGTCGATGCCCCGGCGAACCCGGTGCAGCGGCGGCCCAACAAGGAACACCCCGCCGACGTCCAGCCCCCTGGCCTCCGCCTGCCGCGCCATCTCGACGGCGACATAGCCGCCCATCGACCAGGCGGCGAACAGATAGGGCCCCGTGTCCTGCACGGCCAGCACCTCGTCGAGGTACATCTCGGCCATCCGCTCGACGCTCTCGACCGGCGTCTCCGTGCCGTCCAGGCCGCGCGCCTGCAGGGCGAACCACTGCTGTTCCGGCCCCAGGTGCCCGGCCAGGCCGGTGAAGTCGCCGGCCGCTCCCGTGACGGAGTGGACGCTGAAGACCGCGGGGCTGGTGCTTCCCCAGCGGATCCTGACCATGGATCGGTGATCGGGCATCACATCGCTGGCCGAGGTCATCACCATGAGCTGGGCGAGCTCGGCGATGGTGGGGTGGTCGAAGAGGTCGCCGAGGCTGACTTCGTATCCGCTGGTGCGGATGCGGGTGATGGCTTGGGTGGCGAGGAGTGAGTGTCCGCCGAGGTCGAAGAAGTTGTCGGTGGTGCCTATTTGGTCGAGGTTGAGGAGGTCGGTCCAGATGGTGGCGAGGAGTTGCTGGGTGGGGGTGGTGGGTGCCTGGTAGGTGTCGGTGAGGTCGGGGCGGGTGGTGTCGGGTGCGGGCAGGGCGCGGCGGTCGATTTTGCCGTTGGGGGTGCGGGGGAAGGCCGGTAGTTCGATGTAGGTGGTGGGGATCATGTGGTCGGGCAGGGTGGCGCGTAGGTGGTCGCGTAGTTCGGTGCTGGCTGGGATGCCGTCGTCCTGGTCAGTTGGTACGAGGTAGGCGATGAGCCGGTCGTGGTGGAGGGTGATGAGGGCGTTGGTGATGGTGGGGTGGGTGGTGAGGGTGTGTTCGATTTCGGCGGGTTCGATGCGGTGGCCGCGGAGTTTGATTTGGTGGT
>NZ_JAHKRM010000033.1 GCF_019396345.1 Nonomuraea guangzhouensis
CCCCCCCGCCGTGGTCAGATCGGCGGCGCCCGTCACGCAGGCGGCGTGGTGGGCGGTCAGCGCGTCGCGCAGCCAGGGCGGCGCGCCGCCGCCGGCCGTCAGCCTGGCCTCGAGCTCGCGCAGGCGTACGGCGCAGTCGGCGAGCGCGCGGATGTCGGACCGCAGGATCGCGGCGTGGGCGGCGATCGCCGCGCGTTCGGCTGACATCGGTCCTCCGGTCAGGGGATCAGCATCGGGACGGCGGCATCCCGGTCAGGAAGGCAGTACCGGGACGGCGGCACCCCGATCAGGGGATCAGCACCGGGACGGCGGCGTCCCGGAGCGTCTGGTGGGCGGGGGCCGACAGGCACAGCAGCGGGCGGGCGCCGTCGAGACCCAGCTCGCGTAGCCGCCGCGCCAGCGGGTGCGCCGACCGCGGCCCGACCGCGAGCCGCACCCGGGGCACGGGGTGCAGGCGGCCCAGACCGCGGGTCCGTACACATGAGCGCAGCATCGTGTCCGCCGCCCCTCGCGCGTAGCCGACCAGATCGCGGTCACTCACGGGCAGCCAGGGGCCGAGGAGCCCGCGCAGCGTGAGGAGCCGGTCGTCGGCCGGACCGACGTCGACGCGCGCGGTCCTGGTGGTGAGCTCGAGCTCCAGGGGCGCCAGATACGGCTCGCCGCCCCACAACCGCGGCGCCACGGCGTGGACGGCGGCGTCGTCGAGCACGGAGCCGGCCAGGAAGCTGCCAGAACGCCGCCGGTCGGCACCCCGCAGCAGGTCGGGCCAGACGCACAGCGACCGCGACCCCCACGGGCCGGGCACCACGATCCCGAGATGGACCTCGCGGTAGCCGCCCACGCTGGTACGCCGGTTCGAGAAGGCGTGCACGGCCACGAGGGCCCGCCCCGCGACCCGTACGGCCGGCCCGAGCTCGGTCCCCTCCAGCAGGGTCGCCGCCACCGCCGGGTCCGCGGCGAAGTACGCCGTGAGGGCGCCGCCGTCCTGGCACCTGATCGGCAGCTCGACCGGCCCCTCCGGGCCGTCCACCGGGTAGGTGGGCACGGCGAGGAAGGGAAAACCCTCCGGGCGGTCGGCCAGCAGGTACGCCTGCGAGCGCACGACCGGCCCCCGGTACAGCATGAGCCGCCCGTCGATCCGGTGCCGCGCGTCGGGCAGATCGTCGGCGATGTTGGCGATGTAGTGCTCGATGCTGTGGCAGAGCGGGAACAGGTGGGTGGAGTCGGAGTAGTCCACCACGTACCAGTCGGGATGCAGGTCGAAGCAGTTGCCCGCGCCCTGGCCGTCGAGGGTGGGCACGATGTCGTGCTGGTTGGTGACGCTGGCGACCCAGGTGCGCGGGTCGGCGGGGTGCTTGAAGTCGACGGGCGAGCCGACCGCGACGGCGTGGGTGACTTGGTAGCGGGCGCAGAAGTCCGCGTCCTGCGCCAGGTTCATGATGGCCGCGCCGCCTGCGCTGTGCCCGATGAGCGCCAGCTCGGCACCCTGGGGCAGGCCGTAGTCGTCGACGGCCTTGATCAGCGAGCGACTGTAGGGGCTGCTGTCCAGCACGGCGCTGCTGAAGGCGCCGAGCAGGTCCTGGGGTGAGTCGCCGTCCGGCCGTCCCGCCCGCATGCCGGGCGCCTGGACGATGTGGCGGACCACCCCGTCGGGGCCCTCGACACTCTGGATGAGTATCCGGCCGGTCGTCCCGACCACGCTGATGTTGCGCAGGAAGTCGAGCAGTGACCCCTGCGCGCACAGCCGGGCGGATTCGGCGGCGGGCAGGTCGACGCGGGTCGCGGCCCCCTCCCCCGTGTCGAGGGCCGCGACGGCTCTGTTGCTCATACCGGTGATCGGGTCGGCGGTGGCGTAGCCCTTTCCCGTCGCGATCAGCCAGGCGGTGTCGTCGTTGAGCGGGTTCTCGTCGAGCAGCGCCCGCAGGGCGAGGACCTCGCCGAAGATCGGGGCGAGCCCGCTGAGCGCGCGTACCGCCCCGCGGTCCTTGAGCAGGGCGCGGAGCGCGCGGATGGCCTCCAGGTCGCGGTCGGCGGCGGCCGCCTCGATGAGCCGGGTGAGCATGGAGTCGCCGGTCAGCTCGGGGTGGTCGACGGCGACGGCGGCGATCCGCAGCCGCAGCGAGGTGGCCAGCACGCGTACGGCCAGGCTCTCGGCGCCGGCCATGCCGCCGAGCTTGGCCGCCAGGGTGCCCAGCCGGCCGCCGGTGACCGCGTACCCGAGGCCCTTGCGGTTGAGTATCGCGCGGAGCAGCGCGCGGTGGGCCAGGTAACCCGGTGAGGGGGCGTGCGGCAGGGCACGGAGCAGGGCGCCGTCGGTGAGCGCGGCCGTGGTGTGGACCTCCGCCTCCCGGATCGTGACCCCGATGTCGACCAGTTCCCGCGCCGCGTCCCGCAGCGACCCGGCTGCCAGGCCGATCTCCGGCGCGACAGAGCCGATCTCTCGTGCGGCCGGGTCGGGCTCCGGTGCGACAGAGCCGGTGTCCGGTGCGGCCGGGTCGGGCCCGCCGCTCACCGGAGCCCCTTCCGTGCCATGCTGACGAAGCGGGGCCCCGGATCCTCCGGGATGTTGCGGTGCAGTACGTCCGACAGCGTCCGCGTGCTCGCGATGATCCGCATGCCGTGCGGGGTGAAGGTCGCGGCGTTGGACACCCGGGGGGCCAGCAGCGGGTTGGTCAGCGCCTGGGAGAAGGCGTCGATGGCGATGATCTTCGTGAGGAGCGGCGGCAGGATGGCGTCGGGCGCGCCGGGCTCCTCGGCGAACAGGCCGACGTACAGGTCGAGGTCGTCGACGCTGCGGTAGAGCTCCCGCAGCGCGCCGCTGACCCGCTCGTCGCCGGAGACGTGCTCGAACCCGCGCACCCGGGGGAAGCGGCAGTGCTCGCGGTAGCTGTTGTAGGGGGCCAGGCCGAGGGTGCGCGAGTCGGTGATGCTGGCCACGTCGACCTCCCGAAGGACGGGGTCGGTGTTGAACAGCCCGATGCGGCCGGCGCGCTGGCGGGAGGCGTCCTCGAAGAGCCGGCCGAGGCCGTGCTCGGCGATCAGCGCGCCGCCGAGCAGGGTCTGAGCCATCGGCAGCTCGCTTCCGCCGACCGACAGCCGGGAGGGGATCAGGCTGTGCCAGCGGTAGACGAGGTTGAACTCCACCGAGGCCCAGTTCTCCCGGTGCCAGGGCGCGCGGGCCAGCATCGTCGTCAGCCGCGAGTCCAGGGTGAAGCGGAAGTGGTAGGGCGTGATGTGGTTGATGTACTCCTCGACCACCAGCTTGATCAGCAGCACGATGAGGATGTTGCGCGCCGTCTGGAACAGACGCTCGTCGTCCCAGCGCGGGCAGAGCTGGCCGAGCAGGCGGGCCACCCGGTTGTGCTCGCGCAGGAACAGCACCGTGAGCATGGTGAAGCCGAGCTGGATGTTGCCCCGGTCGCTCCCGGTCGCGAACAGCGTGTCGCGCTGCGCGTCGGTGAGCTCCGCGAAGCGGATGACGCTCAGCGGGGCGAACTCCGGTTTGATCTTGCCGTTCTCGCACAGGTAGGGCGGGAACTCCCCGCCGTTGATGTACTGGCTCTTGAGCAGCCCGCCGTCGAACGTACGCAGCGCGGCCGTCGCCTCCTCGCGCAGGCCGTACAGCTGGTTCAGGTCGATCTGGTGGTTGGAGCTGTTCTTGCGGGGGTCACGCGGGATGTGGGTGTCGCCGCGCAGGAAGCCGTCGGTGAACCACTGGGCGAAGTAGGCGAACAGCACCGTGGAGCGCGGGCAGGCGATCATGGTCTCGCCGCGGGTGAACAGGTCGGCGGCCCGCTCGGGCGTGGGCCGGGCGCCCTCGGCCGCCGCGACGGGGGGCATGTGCCGGCCGCTGTAGGTGCGGTCGGTCAGCGAGGCCCATGAGGTGTAGTCGGCCATCGTGCTCAGCGGCTCCGGCCGTGGCGGCATCTCGCGGATCGCGTGGTCGATCAGCATGGCGTTGAGGCGGCACCGTACGGGCTGGATGGACTGGACGAGATCCCAGAACGGCCGGCCGTTGGTCAGGGCCAGGAACCTGAGCCGGTTGGCCACCCCGTCGGTGGCGATGGTCCGCGCCGTCGCTCTGCCGTGCGCCATCGTCAGCCCTCCTGGTCTTCGGGGCCGAGCCCGAGGACGAACCGGTCGGGGAAGATCCCGCCGGCGCGTTCGATCCGCCCTTCCGGGGGTGGGAGCAGGCGCACGCAGGGGCGCAGCAGCAGGCGGCGTACGGCTTCGCAGATGATCGCCCTGGCGGGATGCACGCCGAGGCAGGCGTGGTGACCGTAACCGAAGAACAGCTGATGGTGGGCCGGCCGGTCGAGGCGGAACTCGTCGGGCTCGGCCACCACGTCCGCGTCGAACATGGCCGAGGCCGGCGCGGCGAGCACGAACGTGCCCGCGGGGATCACCGTGCGGCGCGGCGTGCCGGCGGCCAGCACATGGTCGCGTTCGCACAGCCGGGGCAGCAGCTTGAAGAACGGATTGAACCGCAGCGCCTCCCATACATAAGGGTCGAAGCGCGCCGGGTCGGGGTCGCCGGCGGCCTCGACGGCCCGCGCCAGCACCTGCGGGCGCAGCAGCAGCTGCTCGACCGCCTCGACCATGGCGCCGGGCCCGCTCTCCACGAACCCCAGGGGCAGGCCGGCCATGTTGATCAGGATGCGCTCGTCGTCCAGGCCGATCCCGCCGGGCAGGGTGGTGCCGGCGAGCCGGGTGAAGACGTCGTCGGGCAGCTCCAGGCCCGCCCGCAGCGCGACCCTGCGTTCGGCGAGCCGGTCACGCAGGTATGCGACCATCTCCGAGCCGGCCCGGACCGACGCCGCCTGGATCTCCGGATCGCCCAGGAAGTTGGCGAAGCCGTCGGTGACGATGGCCCGCGTCCACCGCGACAGGGTCTGCGCGTCGGGGCCGGGGAAGCCGAAGTACTTCGCGGACACGCCCAGGGCGACGGTGCGGAACAACCCGTGGACCGCTTCGATGCGGCCGTGCGGCCGGGCGGCGTCGAGCAGCTCGTCGGCGATGCTCCCGGCCAGCTCGCGCACCCCGGCCACGTCGCGCGGGTCGAGCATGACCCGCATCAGCCCTTTGTCCCGCCAGTTCATCGGGGTGGCGTCCCGGCCCAGCATGAACGGCCCGCCCAGCGCGGCGTCGAGGCGTGGGCCGAAGGCGCGGACCGAGAAGACCTCCTCGTGGGAGAGCACCTCGGTGACGTCGGCGTAGCGGGTCACGATCGTGAAGACGGGCGTGACGAAGATGGGGCGCCGCTCGCGGAGCTCGGCGAACAGGTCCCGCCAGTCGGTCCGCAGCCACTCCCGGACCAGGCCGAACGCGGACATCGGAGCACGGGCCAGCGCCTCGTCGTATCTCTCCAGATAGCCGCCCGTGGTCGTCTGATCGACAGCACCCATGCCGTAGGCCCTTCCGTCCGACGCCGGAGCGCGCAAAGATCATTACGCTGTGTAGCCACAACCTAGGCAGCCGATACCCATTTCTTGATGACTACCGTATGGAGTGTTTTGATTCCCCTCGGTGATGGGTTCGTCACTTCCAGGTCATTGCCGTGCTCCGGGCACGCGGCCGTTGAATGAGGAGCCGTATCGTCTTCGCCGATCACGGGAGATAGCGTGAACTCGTCGTCCATCCCGCAGCCGGACTCGGGCACGGCGGAGACGGTGACGGCCACCACCGGCCGCCGGACCGTCTACCTGATCGTCCTCGTGGTGCTCCCCGTGCTGCTCCCGGCGCTCGCCGTGCCCGCCGCCTGGGGATGGGGCATCGGCCCGCGCGACGTGGTCATCGCGGTGGTGATGTACCTGATCAGCATCTTCGGGATCGCCATCGGCTATCACCGGCTCTTCACCCATCGGGCCTTCAGGTGCCACCGGCCGCTGCGCGTCGCCCTCATGCTGGCCGGTGGCATGGCGGTCGAGGGCCCGGTCACCCTGTGGGCGGCCGAACACCGCCGTCACCACAAGTACGCCGACCGCGACGGCGACCCGCACTCGCCGTGGCGCTACGGGGACGACGGCCTGGCCCTGCTGCGCGGCATGGCGCACGCCCACATCGGCTGGTTCTACACCGCCCGTCAGCGCTCCAGCCGCCGGCACTGGGTGCCGGACCTGCTGGCCGATCCGGACGTGCGGCGCTTCGACGCCGCCTATCCGGCGGTCGCGGCGTTGTCGTTCGCGCTGCCCACCGCCGTGGGCGGGCTGTGGTCGATGTCGTGGGCGGGCGCGTGGACCGCCTTCTTCTGGGGCGGGCTGGTCCGCTACGCCGTGGTCCACCACGTCACGTGGTCGGTCAACTCCATCGCGCACACCTTCGGCGATCGCCCGTTCCGGACCAGGGACCGCTCGTCGAACGTCCGGTGGGTGGCGATGCTGACGCTCGGCGAGGGCTGGCACAACTGGCACCACATGGAGCCGGCCTGCGCCCGGCACGGGGTGCTGCGGGGCCAGTTCGACCCCAGCGCCCGGCTGATCCGCTGGTTCGAGCTGGCGGGCTGGGCGTTCGGCGTGCGCTGGCCCGACCCCGCCCGCCTGGCCGCCCGCCGTATCGACCAGCGTGATCCACACCCGTGACGACCCGCTTCTGAACGCCAGCTGAACGTCACTCGAAAACGGCATCGCCTGGCGAAATTTGGGCAAGTCGGGTGTCATGGAGCGGGTTTCTCTGCTGGACTCCACCCCCGGGCTGCTGGTGGACGACAGCGACGACGATGATCCGGTGCTGCTGCGCCCGGACGGCAGCCGGGTCGACACCTGGCGCGAGCACTACCCCTACCCCGAGCGGCTGCCGCGGGAGGACTACGACCACGACAAGCGGCTGCTGCAGATCGAGCTGCTGAAACTGCAGTACTGGGTCAAGGACACCGGACGGCGCCTGGTGGTCCTGTTCGAGGGGCGTGACGCGGCGGGCAAGGGCGGCACGATCAAGCGGTTCATGGAGCACCTCAACCCCCGCGGGGCCACCGTGGTCGCGCTGGAGAAGCCGTCCGAGCGCGAACGCACCCAGTGGTACCTCCAGCGCTACATCGCCCACCTGCCCTCCGCCGGGGAGATCGTGCTGTTCGACCGGTCCTGGTACAACCGGGCCGGGGTCGAGCGGGTGATGGGGTTCTGCACCGAGGCCGAGTGCCGGGAGTTCATGGTGCAGGTGCCGCAGTTCGAGCGGGCCCTGGTCCGCGACGGCATCCACCTGGTCAAGCTCTGGTTCTCGGTGACGCGGTCGGAGCAGCGCACCCGCTTCATCATCCGGCAGGTGGATCCGGTGCGGCAGTGGAAGCTGTCGCCGATGGATCTGGCCTCGCTGGATCGGTGGGACGACTACACCAGCGCCAAGGAGGAGATGTTCCTCAACACCGACATCCGCGAGGCGCCGTGGACGGTCATCAAGAGCAACGACAAGAAGCGGGGCCGGCTGGAGGCGATGCGGCACGTGCTGAACCTGTTCGACTACGACAACAAGGACCACGAGGTGGTCGGCTCCCCGGACCCGCTCATCGTCAGGTCGGCCTCCGACATCTACGACGAGGACCACACCACGGGACCATAGGTGGCGAGCAGTGCCGACCACGGTCTCTGTTACCACCTCACATGATCTCTCCTCGACTCGATCGCGACAGCGAGACTCCTGAAGAGGGCTGGGCCGTGACGAGCACCCGCACGTCCCAGGCGCCGAGGTCGAGCGCGGTGCCTGTGGGGACGGAGGCGCCGTCCACGATGTCGGACAGGTCGGCCGGGACCTCCACGCGGGCGGGGTCCCAGCTCCAGTTGTGCACCACGTGGACGCGGCGCCCGTCCGAGGACGCCCCGGTCGTCGCGGTGACGGACGCGGGCAGGCCCTGCCAGCCGCTGACCGCGGCGGGCGCCAGCCAGACGGCGAGCATCCGGGCGAGGTCGCGTCCTGGAACCGTGCCCACGTAGGTGACGCGGCCCGCGCCGTGGCGGTGAGTCGTTACGGCCGGCCAGCGGCCGAAGTGCGGGTGGTCGTAGGTGGCGAGCACGTCGGCATCGACGACGGTGAGGCCGTCGGCCCAGTACGTCGCCGTCGCGTTCCCTGGCAGGTCGAGCGGGCCGCCGGGCACGGCGCGGACGGGGAGGTCGCGCACGAGGTTGCTGAACTCGTCGTAGCGGACGCCCGCGGCGCCGACGAGACGTGCGGGTGCGGGCTCCCGCCGCGCCCGGGCCTCGTGGTCGGCGTAGCCGGTGCGCGGGCCGAGGACCAGGTGGCCGCCGGCCCGGGCGTAGGCTACCAGCCAGTCGATGGTCGCGTCGTCGACGACGTACAGGGCCGGCACGACCAGGACGGGGTGACGGCGGGCGGCCTCCTCGGGCGTCGCCTGGGCCCGCTCACTGCGGGGGTCGTGCAGTTGCCTGGCGTGGATGATCCGCACCTGGCGGCCGGCGTCGAAGGCGCCGCGGTAGAAGGGGTCGAAGATGCGGTGGTAGGCGGCGGCGTCCGGGCCGCCGTCGGCGGTGGGCAGCGGCGGGTACTTCTGCATGAGCCACTTGCTCGGCAGCGAGTAGACCATCGTGAGGTCGGCGTCCGGTTCGAGCCCGGCGACGAGCGGACCGGCGGTTTCCAGCTCGGCCCCGAGGCGTGACAGTTCCTCGTATGTACGGCCTGGCAGATTGCTGTGGGGCAGGACCCCGCCCCAGTATGTCTCCGCGCCGAAGTTCAGTGTGTGCCACTGCCAGTACTCGATCATCCGGGCGCCGCGCGCGATGTGCGCCCACGCGGCCTGCCGCCACTGGCCGTCGTAGCCGGGGCGGTTGTCCCACGGGAAGCCGATGCTCTGGGCGTTGGTCTCGGTGACCAGGAACGGCTCCTGACGAGAGGAGAACATCCGGTCCGCGGTCTGGTACATCGACCACACCCCGGTGGTCACCCACCGTTGCTCGACGTCGTCGCCGGTGCGGTCGGGGAGTTCCAGGGCGTCCTGCATGACGTAGTAGGGATTGCCCGCGGCGATGTCGAGGTGGTCGGTCATCTCGTCGTCCTCGACCCCGGGCCGGGTGTAGGAGATGCACGTCGTGACGAACTGACCAGGAGCGGCGTACTCGCGGACGAGCTCGGCCTGCCAGCCGATGAACTCGCTCACCTGGAGGGCCTGGAACTCCCGCCAGGCGACGTCGTACTGCGGTTGGAGGTTGCCGTCCGGGCGCCACAGGTCGGCCCACGTCGACAGGCGGTGCGACCAGTAGACCAGGCCCCACTCCCGGTTGAGGGTCTCCACATCGCCGTATCGCTCGCGCAACCAGTCGACGAAGCGCTGGAAGACGCCGTGGTTGTGCAGAAGGTGCAAGCCTGGCTCGTTGTCCACCTGGAAGCCGATGACCGCCGGATGATCGGCGTACCGCCCGACGATCTTGCGGATCACCCGCTCGGCGTGGAACCGGAAACCGGGATGGGTGAAGTCGGCCTCCTGCCGGGCGCCCCAGCCGATGCTCTGCCCGGTACCGTGCTCGCCGGCGATCTCCGGGTAGAGGCGGACCAGCCACGGAGGCACCGCGTACGTCGGTGTGCCGAGGATGACCGAGATGCCGCGTTCGTGGGCACCGTCGAGGACCGGCTGGAGCCAGTCGAGATCGAACCTTCCATTCTCCGGCTCCCAAGTGGACCAGACCGACTCCCCGACCCGGATGACGTTGAAGTGAGCGTCGGCCATCAGGTCGAGGTCGATCTTGAGTCGTTCCAGGGACGGCTGGTACTCGTGATAGTAGGCAGCGCCGAAGAGGACGTGGGTGGGCCAGACTGCCATGGGGCGAACCTCCGAGGGAGTGGGACGGGTCATTGCTTGACGCCGCCGGTCGTCAGCCCGCTCTGCCAGTACCGCTGCAGCAGCAGGAAGGCCACGACGAGGGGGATGACCGAGAGCATGGATCCGGTCACGACGAGCGCGAGCATGTCGCTGTTCGCGCCGGCCCCGCCTCCGACGGCCTGAGATGCCCAGGAGGCGAGGCCGACTGTGACGGGGTACAGATTCGGGTCGTTGAGCATGATGAGCGGAAGGAAATAGTTGTTCCAGGTCGTGACGAGCGTGAAGAGCACGACCGTCACCAGGCCCGGGGCAAGCAGCCTCATGGCGATCTGAAAGAAGATCTTGGCTTCGCCCGCTCCGTCGATGCGGGCGGCCTCGAGAATGCTGTCCGGGATGGCGTCATGGGCGTAGATGCGCATGAGGTAGAGGCCGAAGGGACTGACGAGCGAGGGCAAGATGACGGCCCATGGGGTGTTGACCAACTCCACCTTCGCGAACAGCAGGTACGTCGGGATCGCCAGGGCGGTGGTCGGCACCATGATGGCGCCGAGCACCAGGTTGAAGGCGGCGCGGTCACCACGGAAGCGGAACTTGGCGAACCCGTACCCGCCGGCGGCCGCCAGGAGCGCGGCGCCGAAGGCGCTGACGACGGCGTACACCACGGTGTTGAGCAGCCAGTGCGCGAAGATCCCGTCGTCGTGGGCGAAGGTCGAGCCGATGTTGGCCAGCAGCTGCGGGGTGCGCGAGAACCACAGCCCGAACGTCGTGAACAGGTCCTGAGTGCTCTTGGTCGAGGCGACGACCAGCCAGAACAGCGGCAGGAGGAAGTACGCCAGCGCGGCCAGCATGGCGATCGTCAGCGGCGCGCTGTGCCGCCGCCGGGTCGGCGACCGGCGCCGGGCCCGGCCCGCCGGGGCGCTCAAGGCTGTTGAGGTCATGAGGTCCTCCAGCGGTTGGCGGTGAGCAGGACGGCGTAGGAGACGATCACGATGACCACCCCGAGGAGGAACGACACCGTGGCCGCGTAGTTGATCTGCTGGCTGGTGAAGGCCAGGGAGTAGGCGTAGAGGTTGGCGGTGTAGGCGCTGTCGATGACGTCCGGGGCCAGGCGCTGCAGCAGATTCGGCTCGTTGAACAGCTGGAAGCTGCCGATCACGGAGAACACCAGAGCCAGGAGGAGTGCCGGCCGCAGTGCGGGGAGTTTGACGCTCCAGGCGATCCGCCACGCGCCGGCCCCGTCCATCGCCGCCGCCTCGTAGAGGTCCTGGGGGATCGCCCGCAGGGCGGCGTACAGCAAGATCATGTTGTAGCCCACGAACTCCCAGGTCACGATGTTCGCCAGGCTCCCGAGCATCCAGCCGTCGCTGAGGAAGCGCGGCGCCGCCAGATTCAGCGCCTTGCTCAGCTGGGCGAAGGGGCCGTAGTCCGGCCCGTAGAGGTAGCCCCACATGAGCGAGGCGACGACGCTGGGGACGGCGTACGGGACGAATATGCCGAGCCGCACCACTCGCGCGAGCCACAGCAGCCCGCTGTCGAGCGCGAGCGCGAAGAGCAGCGCCAGCAGCAGCATCACGGGGACCTGGATCACGAAGAACACCGCGACGCGGAGAATCCCCTGGATGAGGTGCGGGTCCTGGACGGCGGTCACATAGTTCGCGAGCCCCACGAACGTCGTCCCGCCGATGAGCCGCTCCTGGAACAGGCTGAGATAGGCGGCGTAGCCAAGCGGAGTGAGGAAGAGCACCAGGAAGAGCACCAGAAACGGGGCGACGAACAACGGTCCTGCCGCCCGTCGCCGGGCACGACCGCGCCGGAGACGCATCGTCGCCGCTCGGTGCGGGTGCTCGCGGGAGGCCGCGGTCATAGCAGTCATCGTCGGGCCTTTCTACGGTGGTGACGGGCCCCGCACCGGCGCGCGGGACCCGGTGGCGGTCACTGGCCCTGGACGGTGAAGCCCTGGCTCTTGGCGAACGTGGTGATCCGCGTCTGCCACTGGTCAAGCGCGGCGGCGGCGTCGCTCTTGCCGGCGAGGGACTTGCCGACGGTCTCGGTCCAGTCCGTCACCACCTGGTCGAGGAACGGCGGCCACTGGAAGGTGGGCTTGACCGTGCCGCTGATGTCGGCGAACACCTGGTTGACCTGCTGACCGCCGTAGAAGGCAGGCTTCTCACCGACGTAGCTCCGGTCGGCGAGCAACGCCTTCGTCGCCGGGAAGAAGAACTGCTTGGTGGCGAACAGCTTGGCGCTCTCGGGATCGCTGTTGATGAACTGGGCGAACGTCGCCGCCGCGATCGGGTTCTTGGTCGTCTTGGTGACCGCGCTGGTCGAGCCACCCCAGTTGCCGGAGAGCGGGTTGGCCGGGTCCCACTGCGGCAGCGGGGCCGCCCGCCACTTGCCCGCGGTCGCCTTGGCCGCGCCGGAGAGGAAGAGCGGTCCCCAGGCCGCGGTGATCCAGGTGGCGTACTTGCCCTTGTTGAGCGCGGAGAACCAGGCATCGGTGAAGTCCGGCTCGACGCCGATGACGCCGTCCTTCGCGAGCCCGCCCCAGTACGTGGCGAGCTTCTTGGCGGTCTCGTCGTTGACCTTGATCGAGATGTCGCTCTTGTTAGCGCTAACATATGGCTGAGCCCCGGCCTGCCAGAGAAGGCCGTGCCACGCGGCGGCCTCGTTCGAGGCGAGATCGGTCAGGTAGATGTCCGGGTCGGCCGCGTGGAGCTTGCGCGCTGCGGCGGCGAACTCGTCCCAGGTCTTCGGCACCGCGATGCCGTGCTTGTCGAAGACGTCCTTCCGGTACAGCATGCCCATCGGGCCGGTGTCCTGCGGGATCGCCCAGACCTCCCCACCCGCGCCGCTGACCTGCCCCCACGTCCAGTCCACGAACTTGTCCCGCAACGCCGACGCCCCGTACGGCCGCAGGTCCAGCAGACTGTCGGTGATCGTGAACGTCGGGATGTACTGGTACTCCATCTGCACGACATCAGGTGCGCCGGTGCCCGCCTTGAGTGCCGTGCGGAGCTTGGTGTACTGCGGCACGCCCTGGCCGGCGTTGACCACCTTCACGTGGATCGCCGGATACTTCTTCTCGAAGAGCGCGACCTCCTGCTGGATGTCCGGGACCCAGGTCCAGAACGTCAGCTCGGTCGGAGTGGACATCGCCTTGTCGATCTCCGCCTGGCTCATGGCCGCGGCGGCGGAAGGGGCTGACGAAGCAGTGCCGCCACCGGCGCCGCTGCCGCCGCCGCACGCGGCCAGCGCCACGCACAGCGACATCGCTCCGGCCGTGGCGAGAACGAGCCGACGGCTGATCGGGGGGTGACTGGATGGAGGCATGGAGGAACTCCCGTCAATGGGGATGGCTGATCGGCGCGCCTGGCGACAGGCGGTGAAAGGGATGAGAAGGCGGACGTGGCCGGCCGGGCTGGGGGCTGATCGACGCTGATCAGCGAGAGGTCGCACGCCCACGTCCCGGGGTCGTCCGAGGCGGGGGCGCGGTCGAGGCGCGGACGACGAGCTCGACCGGGTGGTCGGCCGCCGGCGGCAGATCTTCGTGCGGCTGCTCGATGGCATGGACGAGGAGCTGGAGTCCCGCCGTCGCCACGGCGTCGAACGGCTGACGCACCGTGGTGAGAGGAGGGGTCACGTACGCGGCGACGGGGATGTCGTCGAAACCGGCGACGCTGACGTCGTCCGGCACCCGGCGACCGGCTTCCATCAGCGCGCGGATCACGCCGATGGCCATGTCGTCGTTCGCGGCGAACACCGCGGTCACATCGTCGTCGGAGGCCAGCCGGCGGCCTGCCGCGTATCCGGACGCGGCCGACCAGTCACCCTCGACGACAGGCGGGCCGACGAGACCGCGGGCCGTCAGCGCCCCTCGCCACGCCCCGAGACGTTCCCTGGCGGCATACCAGCGCTGCGGACCGGCGACGTGATGGACGGTGGCGTGTCCCAGATCCAGCAGATGCTCGGTGGCCGCCCGGGCCAGTTCGTCGGAGCCGACACCCGCGGTCACCACGCGAGGGGCGGAGAAGGGCAGGGGAGCGCCTAAGACCAGAACGGGCACGTCGGCGCGGACGGGCTCCGCTCCCTCGTCTATCGGCTCGGAGATGACGATGCCGTCCACTCCCTGCTCCAGGAGGGATTCCACGGCACCGGCGATGCCCGATGGGTCGCCCTCCACGGTGTTGACCACGCGCAGCGCGTAACCCGCGTCCCGGACGGCTCGCTCGATGCCCATGAGCAGCGAGGCGGGACCGTACAAGGCCGTCCCGAGCGACACCACGCCGATGGAACGACTCCGTCCGGAGGCGAGCGCACGAGCGGCGTTGTTCAGCCGGTAGCCGAGTTGTTCAGCGGCGGCGAGCACGCGCTGGCGCACCTCGGTGGAGACGTACTGCTCGTTGTTGAGGACCCTGGACACGGTCTTCTGCGAGACGCCCGCCAGGCGCGCCACGTCGACGCTTCGCGGCATGGAGGCGCTTCCGCCCCGCCTCACTTCTCGTGTCACGGCCTCTTCCTCCCTGCCGAAGCTGATCCTTATCTATCGAGGTCAGCAGCGTGACTGCGCAGTCATGTCTGCGCAGTCACATCTACGCAGGCCGGGAGGGCGCATGTCAAGAGTTCGCAACGCATCCGTAACCTGAGGCGTCTTCGGCGAAGATCCCAGGACCGCCGCAGTTCGCGCAGCTCACCGTGAATGACGGCAACTCAGCTCCCCGCTCCGTGGAAGGTGACGTTCAGCTCGCCCTTGTCGACGTCGACCGTGATGGTCGAGCCTTCGGGGACGTCGCCGCTGAGCAGGGCGCGCCCGATCCGGGTCTCGACCTCGCGGGCGATGAAGCGGCGCAGCGGCCGGGCGCCATAGACCGGGTCGTAGCCCTGGTTGGCGATGAGCCGCCGCGCCTCGGCGGTGACCTCCAGGGTGAGACGCCGCTCGGCCAGCCGCTGGCGGATGTCGTCGAACATCAGCTCGACGATCTGTTCGATCTCGGCCTCGGTCAGCGGCTTGAACAGCACGATGTCGTCGACCCTGTTGAGGAACTCCGGACGGAAGTGCCGGCGCAGCTCTCCCAGCACCCGCTCGCGCGCCTCGGGCTTGATCTCGCCGTCGGAGGTGACCCCGTCGAGCAGGTACTGCGAGCCGATGTTGGAGGTCATGATGATCACGGTGTTGCGGAAGTCGACCGTGCGGCCCTGCGCGTCGGTCAGCCGCCCGTCGTCGAGGACCTGCAGCAGCGTGTTGAACACGTCCGCGTGCGCCTTCTCGATCTCGTCGAACAGCACCACCGAGTACGGCTTGCGGCGCACCGCCTCGGTCAGCTGGCCGCCCTCCTCGTAGCCGATGTAGCCGGGCGGCGCGCCGACCAGGCGGCTGACCGTGTGCCGCTCCTGGTACTCGCTCATGTCGATGCGGATCATGTTGTCCTCGGTGTCGAACAGCGCGGCCGCGAGCGACTTGGCGAGCTCGGTCTTGCCGACTCCGGTCGGCCCGAGGAAGAGGAAGGATCCGATGGGGCGCCGGGGGTCCTTGATGCCGGATCGGGCGCGGATGACGGCGTCGGCGACCAGCCGCACGGCCTCCTCCTGGCCGATGACCCGTTCGTGCAGGATCTCGTCCAGCCTGAGCAGCTTGTCGCGCTCGGCTTCCTGCAGCCGGCTCACGGGGATGCCGGTCCAGCGCGAGACGATGGAGGCGATCTCCTCCTCGGTCACGACCTCGCGCAGCAGCCGGTGCCCGCTCTGCCGGCTGCCCAGCCGCTCCTCCTCGGCACGGAGCCGGCGTTCCAGTTCGGGGAGCCTGCCGTGGCGGAGTTCGGCGGCGCGGTTGAGGTCGTAGTCGCGTTCGGCCTGCTCCGCCTCCCGCCGTACGGTCTCCAGTTCCTGCCGCAGGGCCTGCACCTTGCGCAGGGCCGAGCGCTCGGCCTCCCACTGCGCCCGGGTGGCGCCGGCCTGGGCGCGCAGGTCGGCCAGCTCCTTGCGGAGATCGGTGAGGCGGGTCTGGCTCGCGGGGTCCTCCTCCTTGGCCAGCGCGGCCTCCTCGATCTCCAGGCGCATCACCCGCCGGGTCAGCTCGTCGAGCTCGGCGGGCATGGAGTCGATCTCGGTACGGAGCATCGCGCACGCCTCGTCGACCAGGTCGATGGCCTTGTCCGGCAGGAACCGGTCGGCGATGTAGCGGTGGCTCAGCTTCACCGCGGCGACGAGCGCGCTGTCCTGGATCTTCACGCCGTGGAAGATCTCCAGCCGCTCGCGCAGTCCGCGCAGGATCGAGATGGCGTCCTCGACGGAGGGCTCTTCGACGAGCACCGGCTGGAAGCGCCGCTCCAGTGCCGCGTCCTTCTCGATGTGCTGGCGGTACTCCTCGATCGTGGTCGCGCCGATCATGTGCAGTTCGCCACGCGCGAGCATCGGCTTGAGCATGTTGCCGGCGTCCATGGAGCCTTCGGCCGCCCCGGCGCCGACCACCGTGTGGAGCTCGTCGACGAACAGGATGATCCGGCCCTCCGCGCTCTTCACCTCGTTCAGCACCGCCTTGAGGCGTTCCTCGAACTCCCCCCGGTACTTGGCGCCGGCCACGAGTGCGCCCATGTCCAGGCTGAAGACGGTCTTGTCGCGCAGCCCCTCGGGGACGTCGCCGTGGGCGATCCGCTGGGCGAGCCCTTCGACGATGGCCGTCTTGCCGACACCGGGGTCACCGATCAGGACGGGGTTGTTCTTGGTCTTGCGGGAGAGGATCTGGATCACGCGGCGGATCTCGGTGTCGCGGCCGATCACCGGGTCGAGTTTGTCCGCGCGGGCTTCGGCCACCAGGTCGCGCCCGTACTTCTCCAGCGCCTCGTAGGCCGCTTCGGGCATGGCGGAGGTGACCCGCTGGTTGCCCCGGATGGCGGTGAGCGCCTGGAGGAAGCGGTCCCTGGTGAGTCCCTGGCTGTGCAGCAGGCGGCCCGCCGGGGTCGCGCTGCCTTCCTCGATCAGGGCCAGCAGCAGGTGCTCGACGGAGACGTACTCGTCCTTGAGCCGCTTCGCCTCCCGGTCCGCGGTGTCGAGCAGCCGGGACAGCCGCTGGGTGACGAAGACCTGGCCGGGTGTGGCACCCGGCCCGCTGACCTTGGGGCGATGGGAGAGTTCGGCCTCCAGGTCGGCGCGCACGCTCTTCGGGTCGGCCCCGGCCATCTCCACCAGCCGGGGCGCGAGCCCCTCCGGTTGATCGAGCAGGGCCAGCAGGAGGTGCTCGGCGTCGACCTCGGTGTGCCCGTGACGCAGGGCCTTGGTCTGCGCGTCGTGCAGGGCCTCCTGCGATTTCTGGGTCATCCGGTTCGGGTCCACTCCACTCTCCTCAATGTCGTCCCCTCAATGTCGTGTGGACAGGCTCCGCAGGGTCGTCTCCAGTTCCTCGATCCGGTCGAGCAGGTCGATCACCAGGCCGATGGCGGCGTAGTTGAGCGACAGGCCGGTGTGCAGCCGCTGGATCCTGGCCGCCAACGCCACCTGGGCTGGCGGGAAGCACAGGTCGCCCTTGGCGTCCCTGGCCGGTTCGAGCAGGCCCAGCGCCACGAGCCGGCGGACTGCCTCCGGGTGCAGGCCGGTGGCGTGCGCGAAGGAGTTCAGGTCCAGCAGGATCGGGCGTACGAGCGCGTACGTCATGAACGCCCCCTCGGGTCGAAGGCCGAGACGGCGGCGAGCTGCTCGAACAGGCGCCGCTCCGCCTCGCTGAGCCGGGCCGGCACCATGATCCGCACCTCGGCGAAGAAGTCGCCCGGGCCGCCGCGCGGGCTGGGCATGCCGCGCCCGCGCAGCCGCAGGCGGCGGCCGGTCGAGGAGGCCGGCGGCACCTTGAGCTTCGCCTCGCCGCCCGGCGTGTCGATGGCGACCGTGGCGCCCAGCGCGGCCTCCCAGGGGGCGAGCGGCAGGACGGCGTGGATGTCGCGGCCCTCCACGCGGTAGCGGGGATGCTCGGCGATCCGCGCGATGAGGTAGAGGTCGCCGCGCTTGGCCTCCTCGCTTCCGTGCCCGCCCTGGCCGGCGAGCCTGATGCGCTGCCCGTTCGTGACGCCCGCGGGGATCGCGACGTCCAGCCGCCGGCCGCCGGGCAGCGTGATGCTGCGCCGCCCGCCCTGGTAGGCCTCCTCGACGGTGAGCGTCAGCTCCGCCTCCTGGTCGGCGCCGGGCACGGGCCCCCAGCCCCGCCTGCCGCGACCGCCGAACATGCCACCGAGCAGGTCCTCGATGTCGATGCCCTCCTCCGTGCCGAACCCCTCCGTGCCGAACCCGAAGTCCTGGGTCCCCGCCGAGCTCCGCTGGCCGCCCCGGCCCGCGCGGGCCCGCGCCCACTGCGCGGGGTCCACATCGGGCGGCACCTGGCGGAAATCATGCCCGAACGCGTCGTAGCGGCGGCGCGTGCCGGGGTCGGAGAGTACGGAGTACGCCTCCGAGATCTCCTTGAACCGGTCCTCCGCGCCGGGATCCTTGTTGACGTCGGGATGGTGGGCGCGGACGAGTTTGCGATAGGCCCGCTGGATCTCGTCCTGGTCGGCCTTCCTGTCGACGCCGAGCACCTCGTAGAAGTCCCGCCGGGCCGCCATCACTCCGCCTTCTTCGCCACGACCACGACCGCGGGCCGGAGCTGCCGCAGATCGTCGCCGTAGCCCGGCCGGACCACCTGCACGACGGTGCCCGGCGCGACGTCGTCCCGTTCGACGGTCGCCACCGCCTCGTGGTGAACGGGATCGAACGGCACGCCGGTCTCGTCATGGCGGGCGTAGCCCAGCCGGGCCAGCACCGCGAGAGCCTGGTCGCGCACGGCCCGTACGCCTTCGACTATCGCGTGCGCGTCTCCTTCCTGACCGGCCGCGTGGCCCAGCGCGAGCTCCAGGTTGTCCAGGACGGGCAGCCACTCGCCCGCCACCCTGTCCCGCTCCTCGGCCCGCAGCCGTTCGGTGTCCCGGGCGATGCGTTTGCGCACGTTGTCCAGCTCGGCGACCGAACGCAGCCAGCGGTCCTCCAGCTCCGCGAGCTTGGCGTCGGTCTCCTCGGGCGCGTCCGCCACCGCGTCAGCCACCGTGTCCGACACCGCGGGCGCGCCCGGCGCCTCGTCCGTCCTGTCTTCGCGGTCGTTCATGTCACTCCGAGTCGGACGTGGTGAACTCGGCGTCGATCACGTCCTCATCGCCACCGGCCGCGGTCTCCGTCCTTCCCTGTGGTGGCACGCCCTGCCGGCTGGTGGCCGCGAGCCCGTGGAAGACCTGCTGGAGTTCGCCGCTGAGCGCACGCAACCGGTCGGTCGGCACCTCTTCCTTGATCGCCTGCCGGGCCTCCTGGACGAGCTGCTCCCCACGTGCCTTCTCGTGTACGGGGACGGCGTCGCCGAGCTCCTGCAGGCGGCGTTCCACCTGGTAGGCGATCGAGTCCAGCTCGTTGCGGGCGTCGATCGTCTCCCGGATCCTGGCGTCCTCGCCGCGGTTGCGCTCGGCGTCGGCGACCATCCGCTCGATCTCCTGCTTGTCCAGGTTGGAGCTCTCGCTGATGGTGATCCGCTGCTCGGCGCCGGTGTCCTTGTCGCGGGCGGAGACGTTGAGTATGCCGTTGGCGTCGATGTCGAAGGTGACCTCGACCTGCGGCTCCCCCCGGGGCGCGGGCCGGATGTTCTCCAGCCGGAAGCGCCCGAGCACCCGGTTGTCGGCCGCGCGTTCCCGCTCCCCCTGCAGGATCACGATGTCGACGGCGCCCTGGTTGTCGTCGGCCGTGCTGAAGGTCTCGGCCCGGCGGGCCGGGATCGTCGTGTTGCGTTCGATGACCTTGGTCATGACGCCGCCGAGCGTCTCGACGCCCAGCGAGAGAGGCGTGACGTCGAGCAGTACGACGTCCTCGACCTCACCCTTGATGATGCCCGCCTGGATCGCCGCGCCGATGGCCACGACCTCGTCCGGGTTCACCGTCATGTTGGGGTCCTTGCCGCCGGTGAGCCTGCGCACCAGGCTCTGTACGGCGGGGATCCGGGTCGACCCGCCGACGAGGATCACCTCGTCGATGTCCGCGGGCCTGAGCTTGGCGTCCTCCATCGCCTGCTCGACCGGGTGAACGCAGCGTTCGACCAGGTCGGCGGTGATCTGGTCGAACGTGGAGCGCATCAGCGTGGTGTTGAGGTGCTTCGGCCCCGAGGCGTCCGCCGTGATGAACGGCAGGCTGATCGTGGTCTGGGTCACCGAGGAGAGCTCGACCTTGGCCTTCTCCGCCGCTTCGAACAGCCGCTGCAGGGCCTGCGGGTCCTTGCGCAGGTCGATGCCCTGCTCCTTCTGGAACTCGTCGGCCAGGTAGTCGACGATGCGCCGGTCGAAGTCGTCGCCGCCCAGGTGTCCGTCGCCGGAGGTCGAACGTACCTCGACGACCCCGTCACCGATGTCCAGGACGCTGACGTCGAAGGTGCCGCCGCCCAGGTCGAAGACCAGCACGGTCTCGTTGGCCTTCTTGTCCAGCCCGTAGGCCAGCGCGGCGGCGGTCGGCTCGTTGATGATCCGCAGGACCTCCAGCCCCGCGATGCGCCCCGCGTCCTTGGTCGCCTGACGCTGGGCGTCGTTGAAGTAGGCCGGGACGGTGATGACGGCCTCGGTCACCTTCTCGCCGAGATACTTCGCCGCGTCTGCGGCGAGCTTCCTCAGCACGAGGGCCGAGACCTCCTCCGGAGCGTACTGTTTGTCGCCGACCTGGAAGCGTACGGCTCCGTCGGGCCCCTCCACCACGTCGAAGGAGACCGCGTGGAGCTCGCTCTCGACCTCGTTGTAACGGCGGCCGATGAAGCGCTTGGCGGAGTAGATCGTCCCTTTCGGGTTGAGTATGGCCTGCCGGCGGGCCAGCTGGCCTACCAGCCGCTCGCCCTGGTCGGTGAACGCGACCACCGACGGCGTCGTCCGGGAGCCCTCCGCGTTGGGAATCACCGTGGGCTGACCGTCCTCCGTGGCGGCGATCACCGAGTTGGTCGTACCGAGGTCGATGCCGACTGCTTTCGCCATGGCGAGCTCCCCCTAGCCCGTTGATTTTCCGATCTGTCCGAGTAGTTCCTGGGCTCTGGGCACGAGTTCGGACTCGACGAGGACCTCGTACTTGTCGGCGACCAGGCCGCTCTCCGAGACGAAGTCCCGGCGTCCGCCGTGCACCGAGTGCGCGATCAGGCCGTAGATCGCTCCGGCGATCAATCCCCAGATCAGGCCCCACAGCACCACGGCGAGGGTCATCCGGGGCGAGAAGATCCCCAGGAACAGGCCGATGAGCACGCCGAACCAGGCACCGGACGCGGCGCCCAGCCCGATCGCGCGCAGGTAGGTCATGCGTGAGACCACTTGCTCCACCGAGCGCAGGCCCACGCCGACGATCAGGGTTCCCTGTACGTGGAATCCATGGTCGGACAGGAAGTCGACGGCCTTCTCGGCCTCTTGATATGTCGGGTAGCTGGCGACCGGTACCCGGTTCGCCGTGATGGGACCATGTGGTGCTAGAGACACGGCTCCTCCTTGTTCAGGCGCGATACCTCTGCGTACGCTTCCGAGGCTTCACCGGGTGTCCGCGCGCCACATCCCCCAGACGTGTAGTCATCAGGTCTCCGCCCTTCCCTGTGTCACCACGAGACGGACGAGCTCGATGCGGGAGTTGATCTGCAGCTTGCGGTAGACGTGCCGCAGGTGGAAGGCCACCGTGTGCACGCTGATGAAGGTCTGCTCGGCGATCTGCCGGTTCGTCCATCCGTCGGCGACGAGCAGCGAGATGTTCCGCTCGGTCTCGGTGAGGCTCTCCCAGCCGGTGACCGGCCGTTGGGCGTAGCTCCAGTGGCGGTGGCGTACGCCCATGCCGCGTAGCCTCCGGCGTACCCGCGCCGAGTCCCTGGCGGATCCGATGTCCTGGTAGATCGCGAGCGCGCGATCCAGGTGGCCGGCCGCGTCCTCGTGCCGCCCGGCCGCCACGAGCAGCACGCCGAGGTCCTCCGCGGCCGAGGCCCGGGCCCATAGGTCGTCCGTCTGCTCGGCGGCCCGGGTGAGGGCGTCGCGGTCGCCGTCGAGCAGGCCCCGGGCGTGCGCGGCCGAGGCGACCAGCGTGGCGAACTCCGGATTGGCCCGGCTGAGCGCCTCCGCGGTGGCCACGACGGCCTCGGCCGCCGGGCGGTCGTCCGTGGCCAGAGCGATGCGGACCATCCACGCGCCCGCCGAGGGCTCCATGGTGAGCATCGAGCGCTGCCGCCCGCGTGGGCCGGGAAGTCCCGCGAGCAGCGTCATCGCGCTCAGCGGGCCATCGCGCACCTCCGCGACCTGCGCCGTCAGCAGGGCGTGCCGCGTCTGCCCGTCGAGCGGGCCACCGGCCCCCTCCATGACGTACCGGGTCGCCGCACGCAGGTCGCCGCGCCGCAGCGCGACGGTGGCGAGGACCGCGTTGGCCCCCATGACGGACAGCGGGGTGCCCAAGGCGGTGGCCAGGTCAAGGGCCCGCTCCGCCTCGGTGACGGCGCTGTCGAACCGGCCCGCGGCCAGCTCGGCCCGCGCCTCCAGCGCGGAGACGTCCGCGAGCCAGGCCAGATGACCGTGGGCGGACATGTCCGCCCGGGCCTCCCGGAGGATCGCCAGCGCCTCATCGAGGCGGTGAATGTCCATGAGCAGCGCGGCGGAGACGAGCAGCGCGTCGTAGTGGTGCACTCCTGACTCGCCCGTGCCGGCCAGCCGGCGGGCGTCCTCGGCGAACGCCAGCGCGGTGGACAGCCGCCCCTCGTCCCACTCGGTCACCGCGAGCGCGACCAGGGCCGCGACCGTGGCCCCCGGACCGTGCCGGGCGGCCCCTTCCATGACCTCGTGCGCGTACGCCCGCACCGAGCTCCCGGAATCCGGCCGGTGTGCCAGGGCGTACAGCCGGACCAGGATCGCCCGATCGCGTACCTGGCCGGGCAGGTCGGGTACGGCCAGCACCGTCTCGGCCTCCCGCAGGGCCTCCTCGATCCGGCCGGTCAGATACAGGATGTCGGCGAGAACGCCACGCAGTTCCACCACGCCGTTCACCGAATCGCTGTCGGCGAGGCTCTCCTTGACCAGTTGCTCGGCCTCCTGCAGCCGGCCCTCGGCGATCGCCGTGTCCAGGAGGGCCACGACGTGGCCGAGGCCGGCGCCGGCCGGTGGCCGGCTCACCGGCAGGGACCGCGCGCGGACGCCGAACTGGTCCAGCAGCGCATGGCGTACCGGCCGTGGGATCCGCGTGGCGACCACGAGCCTGACCAGCTCGTGGCGGAAGGTGAGGCCGTGCGCGTCGGCGGTCAGGATGCCCGCCGCCATGGACTCCTCGACCAGGGGCAGCAGCGCGGCCGGTGTGATGCCCAGCAGGGACGCGGCCTGTTCGGGCGAGAAGGAGCGGCCGAGTACGGCGACGGTCTCCACCAGGTTCCTGGCACCGGTGCTGAGGGTGTCGATCCAGCGCCGCACGACCATCCGCAGCCGGTGCGGAACATGCGCGTGCGGCAGGCCAGCACCGTCGATCAAGGCTCCCAGCAGCCCTTCGTCCCGGAGTCCTGCGAGCAGTTCGTTGATCAGCAGCGGGTTGCCGCCGGCGGCGCCCACCACCCAGGCCAGCGTCGCCGGGTCGGGCGGCACCCCGAGCGCCTCCGTCATCAGCCCGGCGGCCGCCTGCGGGGAGAGCGGCTCGAGTTCGACCCTGGCGGCCCCTTCCCGTTCCAGGAGGTCGAACAGGAAGGCGGCCCGGCCGTGCTCCAGGACTGTCGAGCGGCTGAGCAGCCAGCCGATGGGCCGGGGTGCGAGCACGTGGTGGAGGGCGCGCAGCACCATGAGCGTCATCGGGTCGGCCCCGTGCAGATCGTCGAGCACGGCCAGCATCGGCCGGGTGGCCCGTTCCTCGAAGCCCGCCCTCAGCCGTTCGAGGGTCCGGGTACGCGAGGCGCCGGCATCATCGCCGGCCGCCGGCTCGAATCGCAGATCGAGAGCCTGGAACAGCATGCCGCACGGGATCAGCTCGCCCATGTCCTCCGGGCTGCCGCGGACCACGGTGAGGTGGCGTTCGGCCGCGGCGTCGGCGGCTTCGGCGAGCAGGCGCGTCCGGCCGGCTCCGGGCTCGCCGTCCACCAGCAGGGTCCCGCCCGCGCCGCCTCCGACCGTGCGCAGCAGGCTGTCGACGTGACGCCATTCCCGTTCGCGCTCCCACATCTCATATCCCCTGAATGCATGGCTTTCCGGGCAGAGACCCACGAACCTCATGCCGGGGGAGATCTTTCGGACCGCAGTCCGGGGGTGCGGTCCCAAGGGGCGCGGTCCCGGGAGGTGCGGTCCCGGGAGGTGCGGTCCCGGTGGCGTGTCCCAGGGGGTGCGGTCCCGGGAGGTGCGGTCCCGGTGGCGTGTCCCAGGGGGGTGCGGTCCCGGGGGGTGTGTCCCAGGGGGGTGCGGTCCCGGGAAGGCGGTCCCGAGAGGGTGGTCCCACGGTCCCGGGGAGTGCGGTCCACGGGGGTGCGGGGCGTTCGCTATCGACGGGTGGTGCGGAGGGGTGGCCGGTCGGCGCGGAAGGGCTCGAGCTCGGCCGGGCGATGGCCGGTGGCGACGTAGTCGGCCATCGCCCGGCCGCTCGCCGGGGCGAGGGTGATGCCGAGCATCCCGTGCCCGGTGGCCGCGTAGGCGTTGGGCGTGCCGGGGACCCGGTCGAGCACGGGCAGCCCGTCGGGGAGCATGGGCCGCCCGCCCACCCAGGGGTCGCGGATGAGCGCCATCAGGTCGTCGGGCGTGTCGTACCACGGGCCGAGGTAGTCGCGGCTGGCGCGGGCGATGGCCACCACGCGCCGCCAGTCGAGGCGCCGGTTGTTGCCGCTGAGCTCCATCGTCCCCGCGATGCGGGTGCTGCCCGCGATGGGCGAGACCGCGACGTGCTTGTCCCCGAGGTACAGGGGGTGCTCGGGGGCGGGGTCGAGGTCGACCGAGAAGCTGTAGCCCTTGCCCGCCTGCAGCGGCATCCGCATGCCCAGGCCGCGCAGCAGGTCGGCCGACCAGGACCCGGCGGCCACCACCACGGCGGAGCAGTCGAGATCGCCTTCGGACATCCGCAACGCGGCCACCTGACCGCCGCGCACGCGGAACCCCCGCACGGCCGCGTGCTCGGTGATGCCCACCCCGTCCTTGCGCAGGTGGGCGGCGAGCGACTCGACGAAGGCCGTCGGGTCGAGCACGCCCTCCCCGCGCACCCGGTAGCCCGCCGTGACCTTGCCGCCGAGCGCGGGATCGAGGTCCAGCAGGTCCCGGCCGGTGAGGATGTCGGCGGGCACGTCGTACCCGGCCCACGTCATGGCGCGCTGGGTGCGGTGGAAGCGCGTGGCCTCCTCCATCGAGGTGAACGCGTGTACCAGGCCGGGCCGGGTCAGGGTCGTGTCGACCCCGGCCGCCGCCAGCTCGCCGTAGCGGTCGAAGGCGGGCTCGGCGAAGCGGGCGACGGCGGCGTACCCCCGCTCGAACGCCTGTCTGGTGCTGCTCCGCCGGAACATCAGCAGCCAACGGGCGAACGCCAGCGTCGCCTGTGGCCGCACGTACAACGGAGAGTCAGGACGGCCGAGCGAGCTGACGGCGTACCTGACGACGCCGGGCGCGGGCACCGGCGCGGAGTGGCTCAGGCAGACCCAGCCCGCGTTGCCGCGCGAGGAGCCGCCACCGACGGGACCTCGGTCGACGACGTGCACCTCCATGCCCTGCCGGCGCAGGTAGAAGGCCGTGCAGAGGCCGACCGCGCCGCCGCCGATCACGACCACGGGCGGCGCGCTCACCGTGCCGGCCCGTAGGAGGTGAGGAAGGCTCTCGTCCGCGCCTCCCGAGGGTCGTCGAGCACCTTCTGCGGCGGCCCCTCCTCCACGATGCGGCCCCGGTCGAGGAAGGCCACCCAGTCGGAGACCTCCCTGGCGAAGGGAACCTCGTGCGTGACGATCAGCATGGTCATGCCGTCGTCGGCGAGGGTACGCATGACGCGCAGCACCTCGCCGGTCGACTCGGGGTCGAGGGCCGAGGTGGGCTCGTCGAACAGCAGCACCGCCGGCTTGAGCGCGAGCGCCCGGGCGATGGCGACCCGCTGCTGCTCGCCGCCGGACATCTGCCCGGGGAAGGCGAGCGCGCGGTGCGCCAGTCCCACCCTGCGCAGCAGGTGTACGGCCGTCGCCACCGCCTCGTCCTCGCCGATGCCGGCCGCCTTCATCTGCGCGAGCACCACGTTCTCCACGGCCGTCAGGTGCGGGAAGAGATGGAAGCGCTGGAAGACCATGCCGACGCGCTGGCGCAGCCTGGCCAGGTCGCCGGCCGCCGGGTGGATCCGCTCGCCGGCCAGCTCGATGATGCCCGCGTCCGGTCGTTCCAGCAGGTTGACGCAGCGCAGCAGCGTGCTCTTGCCGCCGCCGCTCTGGCCCAGGATGCTCACGATGTCGCCCGGCCGTACCTCCAGGCCGACATCGTCGAGCACCCGGCGGCCGTCGAAGGACTTGGTCAGCCCGTCGATTCTCACCAGCGGTGTCATGAAGCCTCTCCCAGCAACGCGCGGGCCTTGCGCAGGCGGCGACGCCTGCCCATGAGCAGCGGCGAGCCCGCCCTGACCCGCCGTTCCAGCCAGAGCAGCGCCTGCGACAGCGGATAGCAGAGCGCGAAGTAGATCGCCGCGATGACGAGGTAGACCTCCAGCGCCCTGAAGGTGTCCGACGTGATGAGCTGCGCCTGGGTCATGAGCTCGGCCGCCGAGATCGTCACCAGCAGCGAGGTGGACTTCAGCAGGTCCACCAGCATCGTGTTGGTGCCGGGCAGGGCGAGCCTGAGCGCCTGCGGGAAGATCACGTGGGTGAACGTGCCGAGCGGGCTCATGCCCAGGGCCTGGGCGCTCTCCCGCTGGCCGCCGTCCACCCCGGCGAGCGCGGAGCGGAAGATCTCCGACAGGTAGGCGGCGTAGAAGACCACCAGGCTGAGCGCGCCCGCCTCGATCGCGCCCAACCGCACGCCGATCGAGGTCAGCCCGAAGTAGGTGACGAAGATGATCGCCAGCAACGGGATGTTCTTGAAGACCTCGGTGTAGATCGAGGCGGGCAGCCGCACCAGGCGCGACCTGCTCAGCCGCATGAGCGCGAGGAGCAGCCCGAGCACGACCGCTCCCGCGAAGCCCAGTGCCGCGTACTCCACGGTGCGCAGCAGCCCCTGCAGGAGCGCGTCGGTGTAGTCGGACCAGGGAACCTTGAACACGTCGCGCCTCCGTCTTACAGGCTGGGAGGCTGCCAGCCGGCCGGGCGATCGACGCCGCGCCGCTGCTGGGCCATCCAGGGTGAGGGCTTGAGGAACTGCTGGGCGTCGCCGCCGTACTTCTTGATCAGCGCGGCCATCTCGCCGTTGGCGTACATGCCTCTGATCGCCTGGGACACGGCCTGCTCCAGCTTGGGCTCCTCCTTGGGGATGTAGAAGCTGGTCATGTACGGCCGCAGGTATTCGTAGGCCGCCTGCTTCTTGACCTCGTCATCGGTCGGCGCGGTGAGGTAGCGGGTGCTGAACCGCATGTCAGGGCGCTTCTGCTGGGTGTAGATGATCAGCAGCGGGTCGAGGAAGCCCACCTGGATGCGGCCGGCGGACAGGTCGTTGAAGACGCCCTGCGCGTCGGGGTAGGCGTGCAGCTTGGCTCCGGGGATGGCCTCGATCGACTTCACCCAGACGTAGCCCGTCACGGTGCCGAGCGGGAGTCCTTCGAGGTTGGCGACCGTGGCGTACTGCTTGTCGCCGTGCACCGCCATCGCCGGCGGCGAGTAGTAGGGCGGGTCGGTGAACAGGCCCTGCGCCTGCCGCTCCTTCGACCACGCGATGCCGCCGATGGAGATGTCGACCCGGCGGGCCTGCACGTTGCCGAGCATCCCGCTGAAGTCGGTGACCTGGGGTTCGAGCTTCAGGTTGAGCTTCTTCGCGACGGCCTGGAGGATCTCGCTGTCGATGCCGACGAGGTCCTGGCCGCGGACCGCTGTGTAGGGCATGTACGGCTGGACGGCGACCTTGAGCACGCCCGGTTCGATGGTGTTGTAGGAGTTTGCGACAGGTTTGTCAGATCCACACCCTGCCAGGGCGGTAATCGTGATCAATGCGACTATAACGCCGCTTTTCCGCCTCATGGCGACCTCTTTCCGATATATCCCCCAGAACTCGTATTGCGCCCACCGTAGACGAGCTTCACTCGCACGTCATTGGACGATAAATTCATAGTTAGCGGGATATCTCGGCGTGTTGTCGTACGATCCGCACGATAGAGGTGGATGTATGTCTCAGCCCTGGCCACCGGTCCTCACGCCCACGCTCGCCCAGGGGATCGCCGGTGACACCAGCGACATCATCGGCTTCAACGTGCTGATCACCGATCCGGACGGCGTGGTCATCGGCAGCGGCGACACGCGCCGCATCGGCTCGTTCCACGAGGCGTCGGTGGAGGTCATGCGCACCCTGAAGTCCGCGGCGCACTCCGCGGAGCAGGCTCGCCGGCTGCGGGGGGTGCGGCCCGGGATCACGTTGCCGATCATCATCGACGGCCGGGCGCTGGGCACGGTCGGCATCACCGGCTCCCCCGCCCGGGTCCAGCGATTCGGGCTGGTGGTCAAGCGGCAGACGGAGATCATGCTGCAGGAGTCGATGCGGCTGCGCTCCCGGCTGGTGCTGGAGCGGACGGTGGAGGACCTGCTCCGCGACATCGCGCAGTTCGACCCCGACGTGATCAATCCCGAAGATCTCGTCGCGCGGGCCGGCGAGCTCGGCTACAACCTGCGGGCGGAGCGGACCGCGGTGATCATCGACGTCGGCGAGGGCGCGCCGTCGGGGCTCGGCGAGGGCGTGCCGAGCCCCGACGGATCGGGCACCCGGTCGATGCTGCTCCGGGCCATCCGCGAGACGTTCTCCGGTGCCCAGGACCTCGTGGCCGCGATGACCTCCAGCCGGTTCGCCGCGCTCCCCCGCCGGCCCGCCGGCACCGATCTGCGATCCCTCTGCCTGCCGCTGGCCGACCACATCCGCCAGCGGATCGGGCTCCGGGTCGCGATCGGCCTCGGCGTCGCGGCCGACTCGGTCCCTGGGCTGCACGACTCCTACCAGGACGCGGCCACCGCGCTGCGCCTCGGGCCGCGCGTCCAGTCCGACGCGCCGGTCCACTCCATCGGCGACCTGCGGGTCCACCAGTTGCTGGCCGCGGCGCCGCGCAGGGCACGCGCGCGCTTCGCCGGCCTCTCCATCGCCGGGCTGCGGGCCCGTCCCGACTGGCCGGTGCTGCGCCAGACCGTCATCGCGTACTGCGAGAGCGGCTGCAACCTCGTCCGGGCCGCGGCCGCGCTGAACATCCACCGCAACACGCTGCTCTACCGCCTGGACAAGATCTCCCAGCTGTCCGGCCGGCCGGCCGACGATCACCGGGCCCGCCTGGCCCTGTACCTGGCCTGCGTGGCCGACCAGATAGAGCCCTGAGCGATCGATCAATCAGGCAGCCGTCCACTCCGCCGTCGGCGCCCCTGTTGAAGGCCGACAGCCGCTGCGCCGGAGTGCCGTGGTCGCCGCAGCAGGGCGGGAGCTTGCCGGAACGGGAGTAACCGTCGACGATCTTGGGACGGGAATATCCGCCGTTGACGAAATCTCCCCAATGCCGCGCCCAGAACCGGTTGACTTCGGTGGTCGCCGTGGAGCTGTCCTGCCCCATGTCGTCGAAGGCCGCACGGGTGCCGGCCGCCTCACTGGGGCCGCCGGTCACCGTTCCACGACCCCCCAGGAGAGACGATTCTCATCGATGTCAGGGCCCTGGCCAACGCCCGGTTCCGGCTGCTCCTGCTGAGCCAGACGGCCTCGGTGATGGGCGAGCAGATGTTCGCCGTCGCGATCACCGTTTCGGTGCTCGGCGCCGGGGGTGACGCCTCGTCGCTCGGGCTGGTGCTCGCCGTCCGCGGCGTCGCCCTGGTGATCTTCCTGCCGATCGGCGGCGTGTGGGCCGACCGGCTGCCGCGACGGCAGATCATGATGGCCGCGTACGGGGTCCTGGCCGTCGTGGTCGCCGCGCTGGCACTGGCCCCCGGCCTGCCGATCTGGAGCGCCGCGGTGGTCATCTTCATCGCCGGAGTCACCGAGGCGTTCATCCGGCCCGCCTTCAACGCGATACTCCGGGGCGTCCTCGCGGAGGACGAACGGATGTCCGGCCGGTCCCTGATCGCGGTCTCGATCCGTACCGGCATCATGGTGGGGCCCGCCCTGTGCGTGGCCTTGGTCGCCGCCACCGGGACGCGCGCCGCCTACGGGATCACCGTGGCCGTGTTCGCGGTGGCGGCCGTGGTGTTCTGGCGGATCAGGGAGCCGCGCTGGACTCCCGGGCCCCGCACCTCGTTCGCCGGTGACATCAGGACCGGCGTGGCCGAGGCGCGGCGGCGTCCCTGGGTGCTGGCCATCCTGATCTTCTCGTCGGTCAGCCTCATGTTCGTCCTGGCGCCCGCACAGGTCCTGCTGCCGGTCGTGAGCACGACGAGGTTCGGGTCGCCCGCCGTGTACGGGCTCGCCCTCACGTGTTACGGCGTCGGCGGCCTCATCGGCGGGCTGATCACGATGGCGTGGCGGCCCAGAGCCGTCGGGGTGCTGGCCATGGTGTGCATGGCGTTGTACGCCGCGGCGCCGCTCTCGCTCCTGCTCGCCACCTCTCCGCTCCCCATCCTGGTCGCGTACGTGATCGCCGGAGCGGGCGTCGAGATCTACGCCATCCACTGGGAGGTGGCCCTGCAGCGGGCCATCCCCGACCAGCTCATCGGGCGGATGACCTCGTTCGCCTGGCTGTGCGGCTTCGGGCTGCTGCCCTTCGGCCAGGCGCTGACCGGGCCGTTGGCGGAGCTGACGAGCACCGCGGCCGTCCTCGCCACGGCCGCGGGCATCGTACTCGTCGTACCGCCCGCTCTCCTCCTGGTCAGGGGAATGCCCCACCTTCATGAGCCCGACCGGAAAGACGACATTTTTACGGATTATTGACGGAAAAATTAGGCGTCGACAGACTCTGCGGCATGCCCCTCATCCATGATCCTTTGTCGCGGCTCAGCCGGGTCCTCGGCGTCACCGCTCTGCTGTCCGGGCTGGTCATCGGCCCACCGGCGGAGGCGGCGCGGGCGCCGAGCACGTACGCCAACCCGGTGTCGGCGGGGGTGGTCGACACCTTCCCCGACCCGACGATGATCCACGGCAAGGACGGGTTCTGGAACGCCTACGGCACCCAGAACCCGGTGTTCAACAGCAAGGGCGAGGACGGCGAGCGGATTCTGCCGATCCTGCGCTCCCGGGACATGGTGCGCTGGGAGTACGCCGGGCAGGTCTTCACCCCGGAGACCCAGCCCGCCTGGCACAACGCCGCACGGCTCTGGGCGCCGGATATCAGGTACATCGACGGCAAGTACTACCTCTACTACTCGGTGTCCTCCAACGGCGGTGACCTCGGCCTGGCGACGGCACCGACGCCGACCGGGCCGTGGACCGACGCGGGCGACGTGCTGCCGTCCTCGACCGGCTGCCCCACGGGCAACATCGACCAGGCGCAGTTCACCGACATCGACGGCACCCCGTACATGTACTGGGGAAGCTACGACGTCGTCTGCGTCGCGAAGATGAACGCCGACGCCACCCGCATCGAGGGCGCGGCGACCCAGGTGGCCAGGGGGCGCCGGATGGAAGGCGCGTACGTCGTCCGGCACGGAGCCTTCTACTACCTGTTCTACTCCGACGCCGGCTGCTGCCAGGGCTCCTACAGCGGCTACCAGGTCAAGGCCGGCCGTTCCACCAGCCCGTGGGGTCCGTTCGTGGACGACGAGGGCGTCGACCTGATGAGCCTGACCAGCAAGGGCGCCATCGTGGTCGGCGCCAACGGCAACCGCTGGGCCGGGCCGGGCCACAGCGGCTTCCAGACCGACCTGTCCGGTCAGGACTGGCTCGTCTACCACGGCATCTCGAAGGACGACCCCGACTTCCCGCCGATCGGCGGCGGCCGGCTCGCGGGCCTGAGCAAGCGCCCGCTGCTGATCGACCGGCTGGACTGGATCGACGGCTGGCCGGTGGTACGCGCCGGAGCCGGACCCTCCGAAGGCGACCAGCCCGCGCCGGTGACCTCCTTCGACACCGGCGGCATGTTCGACAACGGTTCCCTGACCGGCTGGCGGGCCGCGCGAGGCTGGTCCGTCCGAACCGACCAGGACGCGGGCGGGTACGCGAGCCACACCGGAAGCACCACCGAGCCCGCGTACCTGGTGACCGCGGAGAAGGCACCCACCGCCGGCGTACGGGCGCAGGCGGACCTACGCGTCACCGCCGGCGCCGCCGGACTCACCTTCGCCCACGTCAACCGCGAGAACAACGTGGTGGCCTGGCTGGACCGGGACCGCCGCGCGCTGGTCACCGACGTGCTCATCGGCGGCAGGAGCCGCGGCAGGTCGGTCACGGCGCTGCCGGCCGGGTTCGACTTCGGCACCTGGCACAGCGTGGTGGCCGAGCTGCGCGGCACCGAGCTGACCGTCCAGGTGAGCGCCGACCGGCTCGGTGACCCGGTCGCCGAGCAGACGCGCCGCCTGCCGGCGGCCGCGGCCCGCCACGGCGCGGTCGGCGCGGTCGCGCGCGGCAGCGCCGACGCCGACAACGTCGGGGCCGCGAAGCTGTACACCCCCGTCACCGAGCGGGTGCCTGACCCCCGGCCGGGTGATCTGCTGCCCGCCTACAGCGACGAGTTCGACGGCGACACCGTCCCCGGCTCGCCCTGGCAGTGGGTACGCGGCCCGGCGGCCGGCGTCACCATGACCGGCGGCGCGCTGTCCTGGCCGACCCAGAACGCTGAGCTGTTCCAGGGCACCAACACCGCCTCGGTGCTACTGCGGGACGCGCCGGAGGGCGACTACACGGTGGAGACGAAGATCGACTTCGCTCCTGCTCAGTCCTCCCAGCAGGCCGGGATCCTGCTGTACGAGAATGACGACCGCTACTTCAAGATGGTGCACTCGGTGGTCCCGCTGCAGCGGGGCAACGGGGCGGTGGTCCAGCTCAGCGAGTTCGCCAAGGAAGGGGAGCGGCCGACGACCACCCCGCCGACCGCGATCTTCAACGGCCCGATGTTCGGCGGGCCGACCGCCGACACGATGTGGCTGCGGCTGTCCCACCACGCCGACACCGCCAACGGCGAGACCGAGGTTCGTGCCGCGACCAGCAGAGACGGCGCGCACTGGGTGTACAACGGCGTGTGGACCCTGCCTGCCAAGGACCGGCTCAAGATCGGCCTGGTCTCGATGAACAGGTCGGGCGCCGTGGCCCGGTTCGACTACGTCAGGACCTACGGCGGCTGAACCCACGGGGTCGGCGGGTCCCGTGGCGGCGCGGGGTCAGTCCCTGGGGCGTACGAACAGTTCGAGATGCGAGCAGCGGGTGCAGCGGAAGGCTTCGATGATCCAGACGGCTCTCCCCATGCGCTTGGCCCCGCCGAACAGGCCGCGCTCCAGCGCACCCTGGATCCACCGCCCGTACCCCTGGGATCCTTCGCCTTTGTCCTCGATGAAGCCCGGCTCGAGGTCCGTTCCATCGCACTGAGTGCAGTTCATTGTCCGTATTGTGCCAGCGGCCACGGGTCAGGCGGGGCCGACGGGGATGTCTCCGCCCAGGGTGATGCGGTGCATGACGCGGTGGGCGGTGCCGTAGTCGCGGTTGGCGTAGTGAGCGGTGCTGCGGTTGTCCCACATGGCGATGTCGCCGGCGCTCCAGCGATGGCGAACGATGTGCTCGGGCTTGGTGAGGTGGGCGTAGAGGAGGTCCAGGATGCCACGGCTCTCCGCCTCGGAGACGCCGACGATGTGCGAGGTGAAGCCCGGGTTGACGAAGATGCCCTTGCGGCCGGTCTCCGGGTGTACGCGGACGACGGGGTGCTCCACCGGGTCCAGCCGGGTGACGACGTCGCCGTCCCAGACGCTGCCCTTGCCGCCGCGGCGCTGGGCCAGGTAGTAGCCGAACTCCCGGTTGCCGTCGTGTACGGCGGTGAGCTGGTCGGCCAGCTCGCGGACCGGAGCGGACAGGGAGTCGTAGGCGAGCTGGCTGTCGGCCCAGCTCGTGTCGCCACCGGTCGGGGGCAGGATGACGGCGCGCAGGATCGAGCCGAGCGGCGGGCGGGGCATGAAGGTGACGTCGGTGTGCCAGATGTCGGCGAAGCCGTTGTCGGCGCTGTCGAGCGCGTAGATCTCCGGATGCGCCTCGTCCACGCCGCCGACGACCGGGTGGGAGGCGGTCAGCTCACCCAGGCGCCGGCCGAGTGCCACCTGGCCGTCGTCGTCGAGGTGCTGGCCGCGGAAGAAGAGCACCTTCTTCTCGGTGAGCGCGGCTCGTACGGCGACCAGGTCGTCGTCGTGGGCGTCGGCCAGGTCGAGCCCTTCGACCTGGGCGCCGAAGTGGGGTCCGAGCGGGTTCAGGGTGAGCTTGGCTGCGGTTCGGGTGGACATGTGGATCACTCTCCTGTGAGGGCGGCGGCGGTGCGTACGGCCTGGCTGACCGTGGCGCGCAGAGCGGCGTATTCGGGCAGGGCGCGGAGCTCGTCGGGCTCCAGACCGGTACGGGGCAGCGGGATGTCGAGGTCGAGCGCGATCCGGCCCGGTCTCCTGGTGAGCACCACGACGCGGCTGCCCAGGAACACGGCCTCCTCGACGCTGTGCGTGACGAACACCGAGGTGCGGCCGGTCTCCGCGCTCACCCGGCGCAGGTCCTCCTGAAGCCGCTCGCGGGTGAGCGCGTCCAGCGCGGCGAACGGCTCGTCGAGCAGCAGGAGCGGGTTGTCGCCTGCCAGTGCCCTGGCGATGGCGACGCGTTGCTGCTGGCCGCCGGAGATCTGCCAGATCCGGCGGTGCGCGACGTCGTGCAGACCCACTCGCCGCAGGAGTTCCGGTATCTGGCGGGCGCGCTCCTCGCGGGGCACACCCGCGTACCGCAGAGCCAGCTCGATGTTGCCGCCCACGCTCTTCCAGGGGAACAGCCGGGGTTGCTGGAAGACGATGCCGGCGCCCCTTCCGGGCACGGGCCGGTCGTCGCCGGTCCGTACGGTGCCGGAGGTGGGCTGCTCGAAGCCGGCGATCAGCCGCAGCAGGGTGCTCTTGCCGCAGCCCGAGGCGCCGACGATCACGAGGAACGAGCCCTGCGGGACGTCGAGCGAGAGGGGCCCCAGGGCGGTCACGGCGTCGCGGCCGCCGCCGTACACGTGCTCGACTTCGTGCGCGTGTACGGCGGTCGCGCGGTCGAGGTCAGGGGGCGAGGACATCGGGAAGCCCCTTGTTGTAGATGGCCCGCTGCACGGTCGCCAGGTCGGGGACGGCGTCGATCTTCTGCTGGTCCTTGAGGAACTGGGCGGCGCCGACCAGGTTCTGGGCCAGGCCGCCGACCTTGTCCGGCGTGCCCAGCCATTCGGCGGTCGCCAGGTCGGCCGGCTTGAGGAAGACTCCCTGGCTGAGCTGGTCCTTGGCGTCGTCTGCTGCCAGGTTCAGCTCGGCGGCCACGGACTGGGCCGCCGCGCCGGGGTCGTCGGCGATCAGCTGGAGGGCCTTGGCCTCGACCTTGCGCCAGGCGTCGACCGCGTCCGGGTGCGCCTCGACGAACGCGGTGGACACCACGCCGAGGTCCAGCGTGGGCTTACCGGCCGTGGCCAGTTCGCGGCTGCTGATCAGGGTCTTGCCGGTCTTCTTCAGCTCCTTCAGGCTCGGCAGCCAGGTGTAGGCGGCGTCGATGTCACCGCGGGCCCAGGAGGCCACGATGTCCTGCGGTTCGAGGTCGATGAGGTTCACCGCCGACTCGGGCACGCCCGCCTGGCTCAGCGCGGCCAGCAGGCTGTAGTGGGCGGTGGAGGCGAAGGGCGTGGCGACCTTCTTGCCGCGCAGGTCCTTCACCGACGAGATGCCGCTGCCGTTCCTGGCGACCAGCGCCTCGTTGTCACCGGCCACATCCAGCACGAACGCCACCTGGTACGGGATGTTCAACGGAGCCGACAGCCCGCGCGCGACCGGGCTCGAACCGATGGCGGCGATGTCCACGCTCTTCGCGACGAAGGCGGTGTTGATGCTGGCACCGGAGTCGAACTTGGTCCACTGGATGGCGTAGCCGGGTAGTGCCTGCTCCAGCCACTTCTTGTTCTTCACGATGAGGTCGCCGCTGGGGAACGCCTGATAGGCGATGCGGATGGTCTTGGCCTTCGCCCCGCCGCCGCCTCCCGCGGACGCGGTCCCGTTGCCGCATCCGGCCAGAGCGGCGATCAGAACGAGGGAGAGCAGGAGTCGTGACATGAAGCGCTTCCTTTTGGGGCTGTGGATGATGGTCAAGACCGACCCCTCCAGGGGATGAGCCGCTTTTCGGCGACGCGCAGGAGGCCGTCGATGAGCAGGCCCGAGATGCCGATGGCGAACAACCCCACGACCACGACGTCGGTCTGCAGGTAACGCTGGGCGTCCCTGACCATGCCGCCGATGCCCGGCACTCCGTTGACGGTCTCCGCGGCGACCACGGACGAGTACGCGATGCCGACGGCCAGGCGGACGCCGGTGAAGATCTCCGGCAGCGCGCTGGGCAGCACCACGTCCTGGATGACGTGCCGCCGCGAGGCGCCCAGCGCCTTGGCCGCTTCGACCAGGTCAGTCGGCGCGCCGTGGACGGCGGCGGCGGTGGCCACCGCGACCGGCGGCAGCGCCGCGATGGCCAGCAGCCACAGCTTGGGCGTCTCGTCGATGCCGAACCAGATGATGAGCAGGCTGAAGTACGCCAGCGGCGGCAGTGCCCGCACGAAGGTGACCACCGGTTCCGCCACGATGCGGATCCAGGGCACCGTCCCGAGGACGACCCCCAGGACGAGCCCGCCCGCCACGCCGATCGCGGAGCCGATGAGGATGCGGCGCAGGCTCACTCCCAGATGCTCGATCAGGAGGCTGCCGCTGTAGCCGCGGATGCCGTCGTGCGTCGTGGACAGCAGCAGGAGCCGGTCCCATACCGCTTTCGGGGCGGGGATGAAGGACGGGTTGTCGAGCGCCATGGCGACGGCCTGCCACAGGCCGAGCAGGGCGAGGACGGCGATCGTACGCACCGCGAACCGCGGGGCCGCCCGACGGCGCGACAGCGGCTTGTCCGGGGATTTTCGGTACACATGTATTTCCTACCAATTTATAGGGATTTATGGCAAGCCGCTGCTCTCCAGGCGATCCCGGGCCTCTCAGCTGACGGTCACTCTGATCTCCGCGAACTGGTTGGCGGAGCTGGTGATCTTCACTCCCCACGTACCGGTGTTCGCCGCCTTGGCGTCGATCTGGTATCTGCCCATGCCCTTGGTGGTGTCCTTGCGGTTGGTGCCGGATCCGTTGAAGAGCAGCTCGACCCGCTCGTTGTTGAGTTTGGTCCACGGCGCGTTGACGTTGTCGCGCTTCTGTACCTTCCCGGTGTGCCGGACGTTCGTGTTCTTCGAGACCGACTGGTCGTTGACCGTGTGAGACACCTGGTACAGGCCCGCCTTCTCCACCGTCGAGTGCCGCTGGACGCTGCGTGAGCCGCGCAGTGCCTCGGCGTCGGCGGACTGCCCTCTCCCCGTGTCTCTCGTGTCGGAGCCGGGGAACTCCGCCCGCCAGAAGCCGGAGTTCCGCGCGATCACGACGGCGGTGAAGTCCCCTTCCCTCCCGGTGTACGTGCGGGTGATCTCGGTCCACGCGAACTCGTCGTCCTCGCGGAACTCCAGCAGGATGGGCAGGCCGCTGATGTCCCCGATGTCGGCTCGCAGGACACCGGTGAAGGTCAGCTCGTCGCCCTCGCGGACCGGATCGGGGGAAAGGCCGAACCCGTCGATCTGCGTCTCCATGCCCGCCTCGGACTCGGTCGCCACGGTGAAGGTGTCCTCGACGTCGTCACAGCGGGCGCCGACGCGCACCCGCCAGGTTCCCGTGGCCTTCACCACGCTCTCCGCCCGCCACAGGTCGCCGAACTCGCCGCTCTCGACGCGTTCGAACAAGAGCTTCTCCCGCTCTCCGCCGGGGCCGCGCAGGACACCTCGCAGGTCGCGTACGCCGGAGGTCGCGACCTCGACGGCCAGCGGCGCGCCGGAGACCACGGGGACCGGCGTGATGTCGACGGACTCGATGAGGCCGTCATCGCGCAGCAGCTTCCACAGGATCGTCCGCGGGGTCGTTCTCGGGGTCGCCATGGTCAGCACACCTCTCTGAAGGAGATCTCGGGAATGAACCTCTCCCAGTCGGCCTGGGCCAGGCCGACGCCCGCGCGGGCGCAGATTCGGGCCACGGCCGCGGCGGGATCGACCGGGATATCGTGAATCGTGCCGTCGTCCCCGATGCTGAGCAGGCGCCGGCCGTCGCCGGAGAACCCCAGGGTCAGCACCCCGCCGGCGTGCGCCTTGAAGGAGTCCCCCAGGGCCGTGCGGGCCGCCACGTCCCACAGCTGGACCCGGCCGCTGCTGCCACCGGTGGCCAGGATGGCGCCGGCCGGGTGGAAGGCGATCGCCATGACCGTGTCGAACTCACCGCGTCCGGGCGCCAGCCGTCCGAGCTGACGGCGGCCGAGCCCGTCCCACAGGTCGACGCCGAGCTGCCGGAAGCCGACCGCGATCGTCGAACCGTCCGGGGAGTAGGCCAGCGAGCGGACCCCGTCGACGCTGCCGCCGAAGGGCCTGTCGCGGATGACGTTCCCGGCGGCGAGGTCGATGAGGGCGGCATCGCTGCCGCCGATCACCAAGGTCTTGCCGTCGGGGCGGACGGCCATCGCGTCGAACCCGTCCCGGGGCAGGTCGGGCAGCCGCTGAGCGCGGCGTACGTCCCACCGTTCGGCCCGGCCTCTGGCGGGCGCCACGACCAGGGTCCGGCCGTCGGGGCTGAAGGCCAGGCCGTCGATGTACTGCCGGCCGCCGATCGGCAGCCGCGCGGTCTCGGTCCGGCTCGCCACGTCCCACAGGGTGACCGTGGTCGTCCCGTCCGATCCGGCCGCCAGCGTCCGCCCGTCGGGGCTGAACGCCAGCGCGTACGCACCGTCGGCGTCGGCGTCGGTGGTGGCGGTGCTGGCAGCGGAATCCCGGTGGTCGAGCGGGCCCAGCGATCGGCCGGCGGCGACGTCCCACAGCACCAGGCCACGCTCGGTCTGCAGCGCGGCGAACCGTCCCGCGCGGTCGAACGCCGCCGCGCTCGCCGAAGCGGCCACGTGGACGCCCATGGTGAGGTCAAGCACCGCCACCGCGCCCCTGCCCAGCAGGTAGCTGAGCCGCGTGTGCCCGGCGTCGAGCCGGGCCGAGGGCATGCCGGAGGTGTCGGTCAGCGGGTAGTGCAGCGTCGGCTCGCCCGTCGCGACGTCCCAGATGGCGATGGCCGCGCGGTCGTAGGAGATGAGCAGCCGCCCGTCGGCACTGAAGGACAGCCAGGCCGCCGTGATGCCGTCGACGAGCGACTCCCGGCGGAACCGCCCGGCGGCCAGGTCCCACAGCCGGATCTCGCCGCCCGTGGCGATCGCGGCCGTCCCGGGCCCGAAGGCGACCGCGCTGCCCGATCCCCGGATCCGACGCCGCGAGCCCAGCTCCCACAGCTCGTAGCGGCCGTCGGTGAAGGTGGCGGCGGCGTACCGGTCGTCGTCGGAGATCGTGATCCGGTCGATCCGCTCGTCCCGCGTGCCCATGACCCGTTCGCCGGTACGGACGTCCCTGACCTCGCCCCTGCCGTCGGTCGTCGCCAGGCCCAGCAGCCGGCCGTCACGGCTGAGCGTCGCGCCGAGCGCGGTTCCGGCGATCCGCGGTCCGGGCCGGCCCGTCGCCACGTCCCATACGCGTACCGTGTCGGGGCCGCAGACCACGACCTTCGCCTGGTCGCCGCTCAGGGCGATCGCGCGCACATCCGTACCCACTCCGGCGACCGTACGGACCGGCCGGCCGGTCTCTCGCAGCGTCACCTGGCCCGCGTCGGCGACGGCCAGCACGCGGCCGTCGGCGCTGAGGTCGAAACGGGCGTCCGCCCCGGCGGCCGGCGGCGGCAGCACGGTCAGCTCGCGCTGCGCGAGAGCGCTGTACAGGACGGCCCGCGCCTCCTGGACCGGGGCGATCCGCCAGGCCGCCACGCTCAGCAGCATGGCCCTGACGGGGTCGGAGGTCTGGAGCGTCTCGGCGAGCATCGCGGTCTTGCGGGCCACCGCGATGTCCCGTTCCCGTACGGCCGCCGCCCGCTGCCCGGCGGCCACGCCCGTGGCGGCCAGCGCGATGACCAGCATGGTGGCCAGCGCCGCCATGACCTGCCGCCGGCGGCGGGCCCGGACCCGGCTGTGGGCCAGGCCCGCCTCCAGGAAGGCGTTCTCGACCAGGTTCAGCGTCACGTGCTGGCGGCCCGTCGCGGCCCAGCTCAGCGCGGCTTCAAGGGAGCCGCCCTGGTAGAGGTCGCCGGGACGGCGCCCGTGCGCGTCCCATCGCTGGGCGGCCTCGCCGAGCCTGCGGTGGATCCGCAGCCCGGCCCGGTCGGCGTCGATCCATCCGCGCATCCGCGGCCAGGCGCGCAGCAGCGCCGCGTTGGCCAGCGACACCGTGTCGTCGTCGCGGACCACCAGCTCGGCCCGGGTGAACCCGAGCAGCACCCGGTCCAGCATGGGCGGGTCGACGACACCGTCGTCGAGTTCGCCGGCCGGCACCTTGCGCAGCATGTCCTCGGCGCCCTCGCCGGGCATCACCAGGCGCAGCATGATCTGCGGCACGACCGCCTGGTCGGTGCCCCGCAGCCGCCGGTAGATCTGCTCGGCCACCAGTTCCAGGGGCGGCGGCGCGAGCCGGGCGGGCGGCCGGATCACCTCGGCCGCCCGGCTGCCCTCGGTCAGCAGCGCCCGGGTGCCGCCGTCTTCGCGCGGGGTGACGTCCTGGCCGCCGACCAGGGCCAGCAGCAGACCGCGTGAGCTGGGACGGTCGGCCGGGTCCTTCGCCAGGGCCGCCGTCACCAGGGTGCGCAGCGGCTCGGCCAGCCCGGACACGTCGGGGACGGCGGCGAGGATCTGGTGCAGCAGGCCCGCCAGGTTCTCGCCGGTGAACGGGTCCCGGCCGGTCGCCGCGTACAGGACGACCGCGCCCCACGCCCAGATGTCGACGGCCGGGCCCGCGCGCTCGCCGATGACGCTCTCGGGGGCCATGAACGCCGGAGTCCCGGCGTTCTGCCCGGTGGGGGTGAGCGACATCTCCGACGTCCTGGCGATCCCGAAGTCGATCACCCGTGGCCCGTCGGGGCCGATCAGCACGTTGTCCGGCTTCAGGTCGCGGTGGATCACCCCGGCCTCGTGGATCGCGGTCAGCGCGGTGGCGATGCCGGTGGCCAGCCGGTGCAGGTCGTCCGGCCGGTACGGCCCGGCGCTCTCGACGGCCCGGCGCAGGCTGGGACCGCCGACGTACTCGCTGACGATGTACGGCCGGGGGTCGTCGAGCCGGACCGACAGCACCCGGGCCGTACAGAACGCCGACACCTGCCGCGTCGCCGCGGCCTCCTTGGCGAACCGGAGACGTAACTCCGCCCCGGCCCCGGGATGCAGCACCTTGATCGCCACCCGCTGCCCGGCCGGGTCGTACGCCTCGTAGACCACACCCTGCCCACCCTCCCCCAGCCGTCCCGCCAGCCAGTACTCACCGAGCTGGCGCGGGTCGCCAGGGACGAGGGCACGCATGTCCACGATGGTGCAACGGCATCAGTCAATCGAGAAGGGGTGCCGGGTCTCGGCCGGTCACCTTTCCTGCCGCGCGGCCAGGGAGGTGTAGACGGTCACCTCGTCGGGACGGATGAGGCCGTCCTGGATGGCGCAGATGAGCAGCTTCTCCTTGGTGGGCGCGGGCCGTCCCGCCGCCGCGTACTTGACCCGGGCCCGGTCGATGTACTGGCGTACGGTCCGCTCCTTGATGCCCATCCGGGCCGCCACGGACGCCTTCGACATCGACTGGAACCAGAACAGCAGCGCGGCCCGCTCCTTGTCCGACAGCTGCGGCCGGTGCGGGCTCTCGTCCGTCGCGATCGCCTGCGCCATCGGCGGCGTCATGCTCGGCTTGTCGGCGGCCACCTCCAGGATGGTCTCCAGGCAGGACTCCCGGGTGGCCCGGCCCTTGCCGATGAACGCCGATGCCCCCGCGTCCAGCACGGCGCGTACCGTCTCCGGCTCCTCGTGCTCGGAGAAGACGATGACCCGCTGCCCGCCCCCGCACAGCTCGGCGACCCGGTCGATGACCAGGGTGCCGTTGAGGTTGAGATCGAGCATCAACACGTCGGCGGCCGTGCCGCGGACGGACTCGATGGTGGACCCCTGGGCGACCAGCTCCACCGGGCTCGGCGGGCCGAACCACGATCGGACGCCGTCCACCACGACCTGGTGGTCCTCCACCAAGGCGACCGTCACGGGCCCTGCCAGATGCTGTTGACCCATACCTCCCCTCCCTGCCGCTGATAGGTGACGACGACGCCGCTGGGCTCGCGGATCGGGGTCGGGCTGATGGGCAGGTCGTCGTTGTCGGCCACGACGGCCACACTCATCATGGTGGACATCGCGGACACGGTCACCCTGGCCCGCGACCTGGCGCCGTCCAGGGCCAGGATCGGCGCTCTGAGCAGGTCCTCTCGTACGCCCTCTGGCAGGTCGGGCAGGTTGTCGCCGAACGGCGGCGCCGTCACCAGGACCTGGCGCCGCTCGGCCGCGTCGATGTGTTCGCGCAGCGCCGTCACCAGTTCGTCGGGCACGTCCTCCCGTTCGGTGATGAGGCGGCGCAACCGCATGGCCCCGGCCGTGCAGTCCGCGCGTACGCGGGGATCGCCGGGATCGGCGCCGTCGGCCAGCTGCTTCAGCAGCGACTCGGCCACGTCGCGGATGGCGTCGTACCTGCGCAGCCGGTCGGCGTGGATGCGCCGGGCGGACTCCCGCCAGGCGTCGTCGGCGGCGAGCCGGCGGGCCAGCAGCACGGCGTCCTCGGCGCGGACGCGGAGGGTGTGGCAGCCCGCCAGGTAACCGAGCTGCAGGGTGATGCTGCCGACCTCGACCATCAGGTACTTGGCGATGGAGACGCGGTCGAGCGTCCCGGTCACGGCCATCGCCGCCAGCATGATGCCGGCGTTGGCCGTGAGGAAGGCGAGCAGCTCGCCCCGGCCGCGCGGCCGGTTCCACAGGAGCAGGACGCCGAGCCAGCCGACCGAGCCCCAGCCCCAGTCGATGGGGGCGATCAGGTCCTTCGGGTAGCAGGCCACGATCACCGCGATGGCCAGGGCCAGCGCGGGGATGGCGAGCTCGCGCCCCCTGGGCGGCCCGCTGGAGGTACGCAGCAGCGCCAGCGCGGCCACCACCGCGATCACGGTGTAGACGATCCAGGACACCGCCGCCACCACCGGCCAGCGGAAGTCGTCCCAGCCGGTGATCGTGACCGTCAGGTCGTAGCCGGTGTGCCAGAGCACGGCGATCATCACCGCGCCGATCGCGGTGTAGCGGGCATAGCGCTGCGCGACCTGCTCGATCTCCTCGGTCACGGCCGCCACCACAGTCGCACCCGGGTGCCCTGGCCGCCGGAGGAGATCTCGGCGCCGCCGTTCGGCAGGGACCGCATCGTGTCGAGGATCGAGCCGCGCACGCCGAACCGGTCGGGCGGCAGCCGGTCCTGGTCGAACCCGCGGCCCTCGTCGGCCACCTCCACCCGGATCTCGCCGTCGTGCCTGCTCGACAGCAGCTCCGCCTCGCGGACGCCGGCGTGCAGCGCGACGTTCGCCAGGGCCTCGGTGACGGCGCGGGCGAAACTCTCCGCGACGTCCCCGGGCACGGTCTCCGGCACCAGGCTCCGGTGGACGTCCAGGCCCGTCATCCGCTCGGCCACCTCGTCCAGCAGGGTGTCCAGGGCGATGGCGGCGGAGCCGGCACGCGGCGTGTCGCGGAGTTTCTCCAGCGCCGCCAGGTCGGTCGCCGCCTGGTCGCGCAGGGTGGATGAGGGCCCGTCGTAGGTGCCCAGCCCGACCATCGTCAGCGTGTGCAGTGACGTCTCGTGGATGCTGCCGACCTGCCGCAGCTCGTCCTCGCGCCGCAGCCGCTCCACCATGAGCGCGATCTCGGCGCGCGCGCTCTCCTTCAGGAAGGCGTCCGCCGAGGCCGAGGAGCGGCGTAACAGCATCATCAGCACCACGATCGAGAGAATCTGGACGAAGTGGGTCCCCGTCGTGATGATCACGTCCGGGGAGGGGGACGCGAGCCGCGCCCCGGCCAGATATGCCCCCGAGATGACCAGGCCGGTGGGGATGGCCACCTTGGGCGGCCAGGCGACCCCGGCGACGACGATGGTCATCGTGACCAGCCCCGCGATCCAGCTCGCGCCGGCCTCCAGCGCCGCCCTCGCCACGAGGTCGCGCTGGGCGAGGCATAACGCGACGGTGATGGCCACATCACCGGCCGCCAGCCAGGTGGGCAGCAACTCCCTGCGCCACACCAAGCGGGCGAACAGCAGGGTCCACCCGAGTTCGACCACCAGCATGGGCGCCAGCCAGCGGGCGGAGACCGGCGGGACGGCGCCGATCGTCGCGGTGATGACCGCCACCAGGCCCACCGCGACACGCGCTCCTGCGGCCGTCCGCGCGACGGCCTTCTCCAATTGCCTGGCCGCCGAGTCGTACCTCGTGGAACCGGGGTGAGCCATGCGCCGTCCGCTCGCGATGAGAGCACAAAACGGGTCTCACGATAACGCACCCGGTAGGGACGAGCGGGGTGTCGCATGGCTGTTTCCTCGGGCCGGCTCTCCTGCGGTATGCACCGCGTCTTCGCACCCTGGACCAGCGGCGGCCGGGCCGCATGACGGCTGATCGGCCGTCAGCCGTCATCGTCGCGCGTGGGCGTGTACTGGGCGCGTGTCGCGATGACCGCGACGAGAGGGGACCTCATGACCTTCATCGTGATCACGATTCTGCTCTCCTGCCTGTCGGTGATGGCGATTCGTGGTCAACGCGGCACCTGGCCGCCCGGCATGCCCGTGGCGCGGCCGCGGCTGTCGGCGGTGGGCGGTACGTACGAGGGCTCGCACCGCCGGCCGTCCGACGCGTACGTCATCCAGGAACGGCTGATCGCGGCGGCCAGCGGAGCGGACGACGACGCGGACGGAGACGTGGACGACCCCGCGGACCACGGCCCGGACGACGGCGCTGCCACCAGAGCAGGCGGCGGAGCGGACGGCCATGCCTCCGCCGCCTTGGTCCTGGGTGCCGTGGTCGCCGCCCGGCCCCACTACGCCGGGACGCGGGAGGCGGACATGGACGGCTGGGCCCAGGCGGTACATCACTCCGTACGGACTGCCTACCTGCGCGACCCCGCCACGTCCGGCCTGGTCAGCACGTTGGATCTGATCATCCTCGACCCGGAGGACGGCCCGTGCCTGCGCTTCGCGCACGTCGGCGACGGCGCGATCTGGCACTGCGCGAGGAGCGAGCCGCCTCAGCAGATCACCACGCCGCACTCCTTGGCGGACGGCTCGCCGCCACGTGGCATCGGCCGGGCGTCCGACCCCGATCCGCAGGTCGGCACCGTGTCCCTCCGTCCGGGTGACCGCGTCGTCATCGTGACGAACGGCGCGATCCGCGCTCTCGGCGTCCCCCGCATGAGGGAGCTGTTCGCCGGTGGGCCGTCCCCCGCCGCCTGCCTGGACAGGGTGTTCGACGAGATGGCCGCCGTGGAGCCGAAGGACGACGCGACCGTGGTCATCGCGGACTTCGTCACCACCTGAAGCTTCCCGTCGCGGTAGGTAATTCTGCATGGTCCGCGCGCGCCGGCGCTGCTTCCATGAGTGGGGGCTCAGTCGTGACGAGTGGAGGGATCTCTCATGGCCGACAGCCGGCTGCTCGACGAGATGTGGTTACGGGGCGCTCGCGGGGACTGGACGGGGATCAGGGGCAAGGTGACCTTCCCCTCCCGTGCCCAGGTCATCGAACTGTCCGTGCAGCTGGCCCGCGCCGTGCCCGGCCACATCATCGAGTTCGGCGTCTGGAAGGGCTATTCCACCCGGGTGATCAGGGATGAGCTGTGGCGTAGCGGCCTCTGGGATCGCCGGCAACGCAGGAAGCGGATCTACGCCTGCGACTCCTTCCGAGGTCTTCCGGAAAGCTACGAGCACCTGCGCGCGGGCACCTTCGCGACGCCGGTGCCGCGGCTCAGGGGCGTACGGATCGTGGAGGGGTTCTTCGAGGACTCCCTCACGCCGGAGCTCGCCGCCGAGGTGAACCAGGTCAGCCTGGTCCATTTCGACGCCGACCTCGAATCCGCCACAGCCCGCGCGCTGGCCTGGTTGACCCCGCTGCTGTCCGATGGCTGCCTGCTGCTGTTCGACGAGTTCTTCGGCGAGGATCCCGCCGAATGCCGCGCCCTGGTGGAGTGGAGCGAGAAGACGGGCACCAGGACGGCCCTGGTCGCGATGTTCGGCAGGGAACCGAGCGGCAAGGGCGACATGACCGACAGGCGAGCGTTGTTCCAGGTGATCGGTGCCCGCGAGGTCAGGAAGGTTCCGCCGCTGTTCCCGGCCCGGCTGCGGAGGAAGCTGGCGGCGAACTGGTGAGCCACCCCGCGTACCGCGAGGCGAACAACCCCGGCAGACCACCGGTATGCAGGAACACCACCCGCATCCCCGGCGCGGCGCGCACCGCGGCGAACAGGCCCGCCATCGCCTTGGCCGTGTAGACGGGATCGAGCAGCAACGCGTCGGTCCTGGCCGCCACCCGCAGCGCCGCCAGCGCCGCGTCCGTCGGCGCCCCGTACCCCGCCCCGATCTGCGCGGTGTCCATCCGGCACCTGCCCACGGGGCGGGGCAGCCCGGCCTGGCTCGCCGCCTGGGCGGCGAGCTCCTCCACCGCCGCGCTCAGCCCGGGTCGCGCGCCGACGTCGACGCCGAGCACCTTGCCGTGGTCGCCGAAGCCGGCGACCAGTCCGGCGTGCGTGCCGCCCGAACCGGCGGCCACCACGACCAGGTCCGGGTCCAGCCGCTGCCTCAGCTCGCGGGCCACCGGGATGTACGTGGCCGCGCCGAGCGCCGACGAGCCGCCGATCGGGATGGCGTACGGTCTGCGCCCCTGATCGGCGAGCCGGTCGGCGCGCGCCTGGATGGCGTCCTCGAGCTCGTGGTACGGCATCGCCGCGGCGTCGAGGCGGTGAATGTGCGCCCCGAGTATCCGGTCCAGCAGGAAATTGCCGCTCTCGTCGCCTGGAACGGTCGGCGGAGTTGCCGCGGTCGGCGCGGCTGCCGTGGCCGGCGTGCTCGGTGTGAGTACCAGGTCGCAGTCGAGGCCGGCGATGTTGGCCGCGGCGGCGGTCATCCTGGCGTGGTTGCTCTGCGCGCCCCCGCCGGTCACCAGGTGATCGCATCCCTGGGCCAGCGCGTGCGCGACGATCGCGGCCAGCTTGCGGGCCTTGTTGCCGCCGCCGGCGAGGCCCGTCAGGTCCTCCCGCTTGACCCACAGCCGGTCGGCGTCCATGCCGAGGTGCCTGGCCAGGTTCGGCAGCCGGTGCAGCGGGGTGTCCTCGATGGGGAGAATCACTGGCTCCTCCTGTCTGCCGCCGCCGGCGAGCGGCCATCGGTGACCCGCGGTCTTTCAGTCGTCCTTGGGGACCTGGCAGGATCTTCCCATGGACGTCCGGGATCGAGTTCGAGGCTGCCTGCTCGGCGGGGCGATCGGCGACGCGCTGGGGGCGCCGATCGAGTTCCAGTCGCTCAGGGAGATCCGCAAGCACTGGGGCAATGACGGCATTTCCGAATATGTCACCGATTGGCGGGGCAAGACTGGGTTGATCACGGATGACACGCAGATGACGCTCTTCACGGTGGAGGGCCTCATCCGCGCCGAGACCGTGGACGGCGCCGTGGAGTCGGTACGGCAGGCCTACCAGCGCTGGCTCGACACCCAGGACCATCCGGCGCCTCCGCCACCGGACCGCCCGCATCGTACGGGCCGGCTGCGCGAGGAAGGCTGGCTGTACTCCCGGCGGGCACCGGGCAACGCCTGCCTGTCGGGGCTGCACCGGCACTTCCCCGGCCCGGCCCCGCTCGGCGAGCCGGGCCCGGTGAACCCCGATTCCAAGGGATGCGGCACGGTCATGCGCTCGGCACCGTTCGGCCTGGCCCTCAGGGATCCGCGGGCCGCCTTCGAACTGTCCGCCGCCTGCGCGCAGATCACCCACGGGCATCCGACCGGGTCCCTGGCCGCCGGGGCGTTCGCCGCGATCGTCGCGCTCCTGGTGGCGGGGAAGCCCCTGACGCGGGCCGTACAGGATGGCCTGGATCTGCTGGTTACGTACCCGCGGCACGAGGAGACGGCCGGCGCGCTCCGCGCGGCGGCCGAGCTGGCCCGCAGTGGTGAGCACACGCCGGAGGCGGTCGAGTCGCTCGGCGGGGCATGGGTCGCCGAGGAGGCGCTGGCGATCGGGGTCTACTGCGCGCTGGTGGAGCCGTCGGTGGAACGCGCGATGCTGCTGTCGGTCAACCATTCGGGAGACAGCGACTCCACGGGGTCGGTCTGCGGCAACCTGCTGGGTGCCGCGCACGGCGCCGCCGTGTTCCCGGCCGAGTGGTCACGTCCGCTGGAGGGGCGGGAGACGATCGAGCGGCTCGCCGACGAGCTCTCGGCCGCGTACGGCTGATCCGGCCGGCGCCGCTGAAACTCTGCTCAGTGGGAGAAACCGCGGGCCGCTGCCAGCAGTGCCTGGTTCACCATCGCTTCCAGCAGGCCCGCCTCCTCCGCGGCGGCCGGGTCGGTGTGGAAGGCGTAGTGCTCCACCGCCGTCCGCAGCGCGGTGTTGATCATGGCGGCCTGTACGGTGATGGCCAGGTCGGGGCTGGACATCCCGGCGCGCTGGGCGAGCGCGGCCGCGAAAACCGGTTCGGCCTCCCGGTGCGCCTCCAGCCACACCGCGCGTAGTCCCGGCTCGCCGCCGGTCAGCCGTACCAGGTTGAGCAGCGCCGTTCTGTCGGCGGCGAGCTCGCCGGCGCTGGCCCGCATGGCGTCGAGCAGCTCCGCCACTCCCTCGTCGGGGCGCCATGAGCGCAGGCAGCGCCTGGTGACCTCGATCCCGCCGGTCAGCAGGGGCAGGACGCAGCTCTCCTTGCTCGGGAAGTAGCGCCACAGCGTGCGAGCGGAGATTCCGGCCGCCGCGGCGATCTCCTCGGCGGAGGTGCCGCCGACGCCGTTGGTGGTGAACAGGCGGACCGCCTCTCGGGCGATCTCCAGCCGGGTCGCGGCCTTGCGCCGTTCGGTCAGGGGCGGGCGCCCCATCCGCGCGGTGGAGCGACTCGGGGCCTCCGCCCATGCGTCGTGAGACACCTCTACCTCCCCGGCCCGTCGTGCGCACGACCCTGCGGACGCTACCACTTTCTGTCGCTTCCTGACTATCTGGCGCTCAGCGACAAAAAGTCGTACGGTCTCCTGACCAGGTCTTATCGGCGGGCCTGAGGAGAACTCCATGACGTACGACCGCGAGGAGCGGAACATGAGCAGCACTGGCCTGGAAGACAGCAGCGTCATCGTGACCGGCGCCGGATCGGGTATCGGGCGGGCCGCCGCTCTGCTTTTCGCCCAGGAGGGGGCCAAGGTGGTGGTGGCCGATCTCAACGGCGAGGCCGCCAAGGCCGTCGTCGCGGAGATTCAGGAGGCCGGCGGCACCGCGGTCGTGGTGACCGGCGACCTGAGTGACCCCGCGGTGGTCGACCAGGTCGTCGCCACCGCCGTGGACACCTTCGGCGGCCTGGACGTCCTGGTCAACAACGCCGGCATCATGGACCAGATGTCCGGCACCGCCGACGTCTCCGACGCCGAATGGGAACGCGTCATCCGGGTCAACCTGACCGCGCCGTTCCTGCTCACCCGTGCCGCGCTGCCGCACATGCTCGCCAAGGGCAAGGGCGCGATCGTCAACACCGCGTCCGAGGCGGCCCTGCGCGGCAGCGCGGCCGGCACCGCGTACACGGTCTCCAAGCACGGCATCGTCGGACTCACCCGGTCGGTCGCGGTCATGTACCGCAACGCCGGCATCCGCGCCAACGCCATCGCCCCAGGTGGCACCAAGACCGGCATCGTCGTCAACGCCGACCCCGCCGCGCATGGCCCGCAGACCATCGGCGCGTACATGCAGAACGTCGGCCGCCCCGCCGAGGCGGACGAGCAGGCCGCCGCCATCGTGTTCCTGGCCTCCGACGCCGCCAGCAACATCAACGGGGTCGTCCTTCCCGTCGACAACGGCTGGGCCGCGGTCTAGCCAGACGCCTTGTCACCGCGTTCCACCATGGCGGCGAAACCGTCGAGATGGCGGGCGAGGCTGTACTCGAACAGGCCGTCCAAGTCCGACACCGCGTCCTCGGAAACCGTGGCCAGCAGCGGGAACCGTCCGCTGCCGAGGAGTTCGTCGGCCCGCGTCCGCTGGGCGAGCCGCCATCGGGTGAGCGTCACACCGGTCTCCTGCTCGGCTTCGAGTTCGTCGGCCATGGACAGGGCGACGGTGACGACCAGCGCGTGCAGGGTGAGCGCCTCTCGGATCCGGGTCGCCATGGGCAGCCCGAGCCCGTCGAGCGCGCGTAGCGTTCGGGTCGAGCCTGCTCATCGCCGTCATGCTGCTGTTCCAGCGGGTCGGTGACACGGCACTCACCTGGGCGCTGCGCGCCGGGATCGGGCTGTCGGTCATCGGCATGGCGCTGGCGTCCTTCATCCGCGGGTGGGCCTCGACCGGACCCAGGACGGTCGAGGACGCCTACGGGAACCCGGTCTCCCTGCTGGGACAGCACGGGGTGGGGGCGCCGGACGGCTACGGCATGCCGATCACGAACTGGAGCACCACGGGTGGCGACCTGCGCCCTCCGCACTTCATCGGCCTGCACTCCATCCAGGTGTTCGTGCTCGCGGTGCTGATCCTCACCGCCCTCGCGGCCCGGATCAGCCGGCTGCGCGGCGAACGCGTGCGCGCCCACCTGACCGGGGTCGTCATCCTGGGGTACACCGCGCTGTTCGCCATCACGGCGTGGCAGGCGATGCGCGGGCAGTCGCTGGTCCACCCCGACGCGGCCACATGGACCGCGCTCGCGGTGACGGCGGTCGTGACCGGGCTGCTGGCGGTTCTGGCCATCTCGGCGGCCCGCCGCGGCCAGGTGGCACCCACCGGCGACGCGCACCCGCCCGGCGTGGTGCCGATGCGCGGACTTGCCGGGTCTATGGGCCGGGACGACACCAGGGTTCGGTGAGAACGCGGACATGTCTGGAAATTTCCGTCATATCGGCATCGCTGAGTGGCGAAAGTCGCCATGATATGTCCCGATCTTGTGGTGTCGTCCGACAGATTGGAGCTGACGCGTGTTACGTACCGTTCCGGGGACCGCGGTCACCCGCAGGACCCTGCTCAGCGCGGGAGTGCTCGGCCTCACCGCCTTGTGCGGCGCCCCGGCCACCGCCGCCGCGCGCGCGGCGAGCCGCTTCGAGCTGACCTCCTCCCCGGCGGCGCTGATGACCGGAAAGGCGCTGTACGACGAGACGGTGCTGCAGTCCTTCGCCTTCGACAACGTCAACAAGCACCTCTACACCGTGCAGGTACGCAACGGCTCCGGCTCCGCCGCCGCGGGAAACCTGTGCGTCACCAAGCTCAGCCTGGCCGGTGCGATCCTCGGCCACATGTACCTGACGGGATTCGGGCACGGCGTCCAGATCGGGGTGGAACCGTCCGGCACGTCGGCCTACCTCTGGACCGAGACCGACGGAGTGGCCGACGGAACCAACTCCTGGGGGAGCAAGCTGGCCCGGTTCAAGTTCGTGAACGGCCAGACGCTCACGACCGCGTCCACCGCCCTGACGAAGTACGCGCCGGTCGCCGGCGCCGACAGCACGACCTGCGCGATCGACCCCTCCACCAACCGCCTCATCATGAGGTACCGCCTCAACGGCCAGCGCCACTTCGCCGCCTTCCCCCTCTCGGCGGTCAAGGCGGGCGGCCACCCCACTCCCCTGTACGACATCACCCAGCCCGCCGGGCTGGGCACCTTCCAGGGCTACACGGCTTACGGGCAGTATCTGTACCTGCTCGACGGCGACGCGTACAGCGCCGGCAACCCCTCCCCCGGCAACACGTACCTCACCTCCGTGGACCTGGCGAACGGCAAAGTGGTCCAGCGGTCCTTCTCCCAGGCGTGGAAGTCACTGACCTACCGCGAGCCGGAAGGCATGGCGATCCAGCTCACGGCCGCCGCACCCCGCCTGTGCTTCGGCTTCGCCACCGGCGCGACCGGCGCCCGCCAGGCCGCCGTCATCTACAAGAACACCTTGGTCTAAAGGGCGTAGTTGCGGAGGACCGCGAGCGCCTGGAGGCCGTGCGGGCCCGTTGCCTTCAGCGCCGAGTCGGCGGCAGCCAGGCGGTGGGCGCCGACCCGGCAGAAGTCGGCGGCCGGGCCCGTGACGGTGGAGGGGGCCGTGGGGTCGCCGAAGTGCCAGAGGTCGCCGTCGGGCGAGGTGAGCTCACAGTAGACGGGACCGCCCTCGACCCCCTCGACGTCGAAGGCGTACGGCAGGGTGCGGTGGCCGAGCCAGGCGATGTGGCGCAGGCGCTCGGTGTCGGGATAGGGGATGCCGAGCGGGGCGGTGATGTCGTAGGCGTGGGCCCAGTGCTCGGCCAGGCGGGTGGTGGCGAGGGTCGCCGGGGACAGCGGGATGGCCACCCAGGACAGACGGGTGCCCTTGGGCTGGGCGCGCAGGGCGTCGGGGGTGGCGAAGGCGGCCGCGCGCCAGCGGGCCAGCAGGTCGGCGGGGGTGGTGTCGCGCTGGGCGGCCACCAGGGCGTCCGCCACGGCGTCGACGGCCTCGCCACCGACCGCGACGTCGTGACCCGCCACCGAGGCGGCGACGGCTTCCTCGGACTGGGTCAGGTGGAGAACCACGTCGGAGACGGTCCAGCCTTCCGCAGCCGAGGGGTGGGACCACTGGGCGGGGGTGAGGGCGGTGAGGACGGCGTCCAACTGCTCGTACTCGGCTTTGAGGTCGTCGAAGATGTCCGTCATAGATCACCACAATACCGAATAATGTTCTGCACTAGAGCAGATCCGCCAGGACCCTGCGCTGGTAGGAGGTAAGGGGCGGCCGGGTGGCGTCGCGGGCGATCTGGGCGGCGCGGGCGCGGTCGCCCATCCGGGACAGGGCCCGCGCGCACAGGTACGCCACCAGGCCGTGATCACGCCCGCCGACCAGGGCCGCCTCCACCTCGACCGACGCCTCCTCGACGCGGTCCAGCTCGGCCAGTGCCAGGGCGCGGGCGGCGATGGTGGCCGGTTCGGCGGGCTCGCGTACCCGGTCGAGGTCGCGTAACGCCTGTACGGGCTTGCCCAGATCGGCCAGGATCTCGCCGCGCGCCCGCAGCGCGATGGGGGTGTCGCCGTCCACCGACAGCACGCCGTGCAGGATGGGCAGCGCCGCGCTCGGATTGCCCGTGTGCCACACCGTTATGGCCAGCTCGACCTGGACGGTGAGGTCGCTCGGCACCCGGCTCACGGCGGATCGCAGTTCGTCCACGGCCTCGTCGGCGCGGCCCTGATGCAGGATCACCCGGCCGGCCGCGGCCAGCGAGCGGCCCACGGCCGGGGTGTCCCGCAGCCGCTCGTACACCTGGCTGGCCTGCTTGTAGCACCGCTCGGCGGCCGGCCAGTCGCCGCGCGCGTGCGCGAGGTTGCCGAGAAAGGACTCGATCTCCGCGCGGGTGCGCAGCTCGTCCTCGCCGCAGCTCCGCCTGGCCTTCTCGCCGTGCGTCTCGGCCAGCGTGAGGTCGCCGTCCGCCAGCACCTGCTCGGCCACGCGCAGGTGCTCGGCGGCGCTCACCGGCGCCTGGCCGGAGCCGGGTTGGGGGCGCGCGCCGCCGAGCGCGTACAGCACCGGCTGGAGCAGCCGGTCGTGCTGGAGTTCGCACCAGCGCGAGCCCGAACGCATCTCCGCCTTGAGCACGTGCCGGTCGATCAGCGCCTTGACCACGCTGTTGGGCATGCCGGCGGTCTGGGTCTCGCCCTCGTACGCGGTGCCGCGGGTGCCGAGCGTGGTGATGAAGGTCTCCCGCAGCCAGGCGCTGAGCCGCTCGACGGGGATCTCGTGGTCGTGCGCGATCTCCGCGAGGGCCTGGTCGAGGAAGTCGCCGAGGGAGCGGTCGACGTCCGCGTGCCGTTCCACGTACTCCGGCGTGATGACCGTCAGGTCGGGTGGGCACGAGTGCCACAGCGCGGAGCAGACGATCTGCAACTGCACCGGCTCGACTGTGTCCACGGTGTAGGACTCGGGGGCGCCGGTGCCGTGCAGCCGCACCGTGCGCAGCTCCTTGACCAGGGTCTCGGCGGCTTGGGGGGCGTAGGAGCGCTCTGTTCCGGCGAGCGGCTCCTTGATCGCGGCCAGTGCCTCCTCTTCCTGGAACGGGGTCAGCACCACGGACGCCGACGGCCCGCTGCTGCGCAGCGGCTCCCCGTGGGCCATGAGCCTGGCCAGGTAGTCCTCCCTGATCGACAGGAGCAGGCGCAGGTCCTCGTTGTCGTCCAGGGCCTCGGCGAGCTGGGCGATGAACGGGTCGCGGAAGCCCTGGCGGTACGGGAAGTCGAAGAAGAGCTCTTCGGCCTGGTCGATGGCCACCAGGATGGGGATGGGGTCGCCGTACTTGTCGATCCTGGGCCCGCGCCGCCGCAGGAACTGCTGGACGGTGAGCCCCGACAGCCGCGTGAGCGACTCGCCCGGCGCCCACGACGACAGCAGCGCCACCGTGAACGGATTGCGCTCGGGCAGCGCGGCCATCGGGAAGGCGGAGCCGTGGGAGAGCCGCCCGATCGGCAGCACGTCCACCCGCTTGTCCGCCAGCTCCGGCAGCACCCCCGCCTCGAGCACGGACGTCTTGCCCACGCCGGACGGCCCGTGCAGCATCGTGAGCCGGTGCGCCTGCCACATCACGGAGATCTCGTACGCCTTGGCGTCCCGCCCGAAGAAGCGCTCCTGGTCGTCCTTCGTGTAGGAACGCAGGCCCACGTACGGCTCGGCCTCGAAGGCGCCGGTCGGCGGCTCGGCGATCACGACCGCTTCCCCATTCGCTCGTCCAGTTCCGCGCAGAACTGGCGGGGGGTGCCCCAGAAGATGGAGACCTCCCATCCGTCGAAGTACCGGTCGAGATACTCCTTGGCGCGCAGGGCCGCTCCGGGTTTGACGTTCTCGTTCTCGGGCGTGAGCTGAACGCTGACATGACGCCGGCGGCGAATGGCCGGGTACCGTCTGATCAGTCCATGGAACAGCACCCGAAATGTCCATTCCTGAAGGGTGTAGCCGAGAAGGAGCAGGGGCCGGTTCGCCAGGGCGTCGAGAATGATCGGCGGAATCACGTGCCGGTTGTTCTGGGCTCGCGCGGTCGTCAGGTGGACCAGGAAGTCGATGTAGTCGTCTTCGGTCAGCACCATGGAGGACGGGAGGCTCGTGCTTCCGTGGAGATGGTAGACCATCGGCCGGTTGGCGTCGGGGCGTATTCCCGCGCCGCGCTCGAACAGGTTTCTGTCATACGGCACGCCCTCGTGCCACGGGCAGATCGCCGCGCTGGGTTCCTTGCCGGAACCACGGAGCGCCCGTACGAGGAAGTCGTCGTAATTGGTGGTCAGGAACACCGGGATGGGAAAGCCGGCGATGGACGAGTGGATTTCGCCCGGCGCCGTGAAGTCGGGCGGCCCGATCGCCGAGAGGCGGCGGCTGAGTTCGTGCTTGAGCCCGGAATCGCCAACGACACTTCGGACATATTGCATAACTCTGGCTAAATCACCGTCGTCGGCGAAGGGATAGTCGAAACGAGCCGCCCACTCGCGGCTCAACTCCCCGCTGGACGGGAGGTTGCCGTCGCTGGCCCCCGCACCGATGAACGGTGTGCAGTCACCGGTACGGAGCTGATCGATCAGCCGGGCCCAGTCGGAGTCCTTCATCCGGGACGACCTGCTCTCCTGGCACGATGAGGGCGTGGAGCACGAGGTACGTCCTTATTTTTAGCCGGTGGCGGCGGGCCCGTCGATGCTCTGGCTGAACCCCGCGATCGGTCCCATCGCGTCTTCGCCCGCACGGAGCAGCATGCGCAGGGCGTGGGCGAGTGCTGACTCGTCCACCTTGTCGAGGTCGGCGAGCGACAAGGCACTCACATCGACAAGGGCGGGCGGTTCGGCCAGCTCATCGCTCATTAAAGCTCCTACGTTCCGGAACTCGGCACACAAAAATCACGCCAACCCTATCCGTAAGTGCGGCGTAAATGTTCGAGCGACGCGAAACCCTCTAAGATGACGGCGAATGCGGTCGTCAGCGACCCCGGAGGCGTGACGTGACAGGTTCGCAGCCAGAGTCCGTCCGGACGTCGGGACGGGTTCCCGAAGTCTGGGGCAAGGTCCCCGCCCGCAACGTCAACTTCACCGGCCGGTCCGTCCTGCTGGAGCGTTTGCACGCGGGCCTGTCCACCGAGGTGACCGCAGTCGTCCCGCACGCCCTGCACGGCCTGGGCGGGGTGGGCAAGACCCAGCTCGCGGTCGAGTACGCCCACCGGTTCAGGTCCGAGTACGACGTGGTGTGGTGGATCCCCGCCGACCAACCCGTCCTGGTCAAGTCGTCGCTGGCCGGTCTGGCGCCGCATCTGGGCCTGCAGGCCGCCACCCGGAGCGGGGCCGAGGACGCGGCCGACGCGGTGCTCGACGCCCTGCGCCGCGGCGAACCGTACGACCGCTGGCTGCTGGTCTTCGACAACGCCGACCAGCCGGAGGAGATCAGCGAGCTCATCCCTCAAGGGCCGGGGCAGGTGATCGTCACCTCGCGCAACCACCGCTGGCAGGGCATCGTCGACACCGTCGCGGTGGACGTCTTCGACCGTCAGGAGAGCGTGGAGTTCCTCTCCAGGCGCGCGGGACTGTCCAGCACCGACGCCGACCGGCTCGCCGAGCAGCTCGGTGACCTCCCGCTGGCGCTGGAGCAGGCCGGCGCGCTGCACGTGGAGACCGGCATCTCGGTGGACGACTACCTCCGGCTGCTGAAGGAGCAGACCAGCGCGCTGCTCTCGGAGAGCAAGCCGTCCGAATACCCGATGCCCATGACCGCCGCCTGGGCGCTGTCGGTCGCGCAACTACGCAGCAAGCTGCCCGAGGCCGTCGACGTGCTGCGCTGCTGCGCCTTCTTCGGCCCGGAGCCGATTCCGCGCGACGTCTTCCGCCGGGCCGGCCATCAGGCGTCCGACGCCAGGCTGAGCAGCATCTTCGGTGACACGATCCTGCTCACCAGGGCGATCAGGGAGCTGGGCAGGTTCGCGCTGGCGACCATCGACTCGCAGGCGCGCACGATCCAGGTGCACCGGCTGGTCCAGGCGCTGCTGCGGGACGAGCTGGACGAGGACGAGCGCCGCCGCTTCCGGCACGAGGTGCACCTCCTGCTGGCCGGCGCGGCGCCGAAGGTGCCCGACGAGACGGCCAGCTGGCAGCGGTACAACGAGCTGATCGCGCACATCCTGCCCTCGCAGGTGGCCGACTGCGCCGAACCGGCGGTCCGCACCATGGTGCGCGACGTCCTCTACTACCTCTATCGATCGGGCAACTACCAGTCCGCGCGGATCTTCGCGGAGCGGTTCGTGGAGCGGTGGGCCGAAAGGTCGGGGCCCGAGCATCCCGACGTGCTGATCGCCCAGCGCCACCTCGGCGGCATCATCCGCGAGCTGGGCGAATACCGGGCCGCCTACGATCTCGACAGCGCCACGCTGGCCAAGATGACCGAGGTGCTGGGCCCGGAGGACTCCGAGACCCTGGTGCTCAGCAGCGGGTTCGCGGCCGACCTCCGGGCCGCGGGCGACTGGTCGGCGGCCCGGGAACTGGACGAGAGGCTGCAGGCCCAGCACACGACCGTGTTCGGTGAGCAGGCGCCGGCGACCCTGCAGATCATGAACAACCTGGCGGTCGACTACGGCCTCAACAGCGACTACCCGGCGGCCAGGGCCCTGCACGACGTCGTGCACCGCAAGCAGAACGAGAGCGCGGAGCGGATCGGCGAGGCCGACGTGCTCAACAACTGGAACGGCCTGGCCAGGGCCGTCCGGCTGAGCGGCGACTCGCGGGAGGCGGTCGACCTCGGTGAGGACGCCTACGCCTACGGCGTCCAGGAACTCGGCGCCGAGCACCTGTGGACCCTGAAGACGGCCCGCGACCTGTCGATCGCCAAGCGCAGGGCGGGCGACTTCGACGGCTCGCTCGAGCTCGCCAAGGACGTGCACGCGCGCCTGCAGCGCATCATGGGCGACCACCATCCCGAGACGGTCGCGGCGGCCAGCAACCTGTCCAACGCCCTGCGCGCGACCGGCGACATCAACGCCGCCTACGACATCGCCGAGCAGGCGGTGGCGAGATACCAAGCCATCTACGGGGACACCCACCCCTATGTGTACGGCTGCGCGACCAATCTGGCGGTCCTCCAGCGACTGCGCGGCGACGCCGAGACGGCCATGCACACCGACGAGCGGGCGCTGACCGGCCTCGACGGCAGGCTGGGGCGCGACCATCACTACGCCCTGACCTGCGCCGTCAACCTCGCCAGCGACCATGCCGCGCTGGACGACCACGTGGAGGCGATGCGGCTGGGCAGGGAGACGCTCGACCGGCTGCGCAGGATCTTCAGCGCCGAATACCCGCTGCTGCTCGCCTGCCTGGCCAACCTCGTCCTCGACACCCGCGCGTCCGGCCGGCGGGAGGAGGCCGACGCGCTGTACGCCGAGGCCAAGCGCGGTTACGCCGGAGCCATGGGCCTCGATCATCCCGACGCGCGCCTCGCCCTGGACGAGGGCGCGCGCATGGACTGCGACTTCGACCCGCCCCCCATCTGATCCGGCGCCGGATGGGCGCCTCGCATCGCCATGGCGAAGTCGTGAAACAAGACCACGTGATCGCTCTGGCGCGCCTTGCGCAGCGTAAGTCGAAGCCCCAGGAACAGGATCAGGAAACGCAGCGCGCCCAGCAGAAAAGTGGCGGCCGAGAAAAGCAGTATGGTTTCGGGCCACATTGTGCCTCCCTTGCGATATGTCCTGGATTCAGGGAAGCCGGGGGTGGCAGTGTCCCGCAATGATCCTGGTCGAGTCCGGACGACCTGGTACATCTCCTTGGTGGAACGCTCCGATAAAGCGGATAATCCTGAATGACTTCGTACGGAATCCGACAGGAGGGACGATGCCCGAAGAATCCCTCCAGGCTTTCCTCGCCGCCCTCAGCGAACTACGCGGGCGGGCCGGCGGCCCCTCCTACCGCGAACTACGGCGGCTCAATCCCGAACGCCTGGCTCCCAGCACGGTGCAGAGCCTGCTGGAGGGCGACCGCAAGCGACCACCCTCATGGCCGCTCGTCGACGCCTACGTCCGCGCCTGCCTGGCCTTCGGGCGGGAGAACGGGCTGCGCCTGGAGGACGACGAGGAGGCGTACGTCCGCGGGTGGCTGGACCGGCACCGGAGCGTTTCCGCGATCATGAGCCAGGCGGCCGAGCCGGCGCCGGAGGACCGGGACGATTCCCTGCCGCGGATCCTGGGCGGCGGCACGCCGCCGGTCAGGGGCCACTTCTCCGGCCGCCGGAAACTGCTCGCCGAACTCGACGCCGCGATGCTCGCGCAGACGGACTGGCCGGTGTGCCTGGTCGGACCCGGCGGGCACGGGAAGACCCAGCTCGCCTCTGAGTACATCAGCCAGCATGCGTCCAGGTACGTGGCCGTCTGGTGGATCAGGGCCGAGCAGCCCAGCCTGATCCGGACCGATCTGGCCTCGCTCGGCAGGCGGCTGAACGCGGACATCGGCGAGGCCGAGATCGTCTCGGAGACTCTGAAGCTGCTGCGGGAGGACTCCCGCTGGGCGCCGTGGTTGATGGTGTTCGACAACGCCGGGCAGCCGGAGAATGTGGGGGCGTTCCTGCCGCGCGGCCGGTCGGGGCACGTGCTCATCACCTCCCGCGAACCCGCGTGGGACGAGGTCGCGGTCCCCATCGAGGTCGGCGCGTTCGAGCGCGGGGACAGTGTCGAGCTGCTCACCCGGCGGGTGCCCGGGATGTCCGTCGAGGAGGCCGGGCAGGTGGCCGAGGAGCTGGAGGACATGCCGCTCGGCGTCGTGCAGGCGGTCGCCTACATCAAGGGCTCCGGCCTGGCCCCCGCGGCCTACCTCGCGCGACTACGCGAACAGCCCGGCCGGATGCTGGACAAGCATCCGCCGGTCGACTACGGGAGTGGCCTGGCATCGGCGTGGGACCTGGGCTTCGAGACGCTCAAGCAGACCTGCCCGGAGGCCTTGTACCTGCTGCAACGCTGCGCGTTCCTGCGGCCGGAGTCGATCTCGCACGGCCTGCTGCGCCAGGGCGGCCTGCCGCTGACGGGCGAGTCGGCCGCCGTGTTCCAGGATGCCGTGCTGGCCGACAACGCGATCCGGGCGCTCACCCGTTACGGGTTCGTCCGCCTGGCCGGCCGGGGCACGGTCCAGGTGCACCGGCTGCTCCAGTCGACGGTCAAGGAACGCATGACCGGCGAGGAACGGGAGCGGGCCCGGCGCGACGTCCACCGGCTGCTGGCCGGATCCGACTGCGGCGATCCGGAGGACCGGGCGAACTTCCCCCGCTACGCCGAACTGGCCGGCCACGCCGAGGCGTCGTCCCTGGCCGACTCCGCGGACGAGGACGTGCGGGGCTTCGTGGCCCGGCTGGTCACGTACTTCCGGGCGATCAACGACGGGGAGGGCGCCGAGCGCTACAGCGGCGTCGCGCCCGAGGCCGGGGCCCGCACGGCCGTGTACGACAGCGCGGTCCCCCGTCCTTCGCCCGCGCCGGCCGTGCCGCGCAGGGCGCTCATGGCGCGGGAGATGGAGGGTGACGACTGGGCGCGGCTGATCTACCAGGTGACCACGGGTGACTGCACCCCGATCGTCGGCAGCGACCTGTCCAGGGAGAAGGCCGCCCGGGTACGGGCGATGAGCTGGGAGTGGGCCGGCCGGCTCGGCTACCCGTTCGCGGACCCGTGGAACTTCGAGTCCGTCCTGGACTACGCGGTGACGCTGCCCGACCAGTCGGCCATGGCCGAGGAGATCCTCGAGGGGCTGCGGCGGGAATGGGAGCAGCGGGACGAGGAGGACCCGCACGCCTTCCTCGCGAAGGTGCCCGCCACCTCCTACCTGACCACCAGCTACCACGGGCAGCTCACGCAGTCGCTGCTGCGCGCGGGCCGGGAGCCCGTGATGAAGGTGCTGCCGTGGCGGCCGGAGCTCGCGGCGGCGGAGCCGGTGGTCGCGCCCACTCCCGAACGGCCCCTGGTGTGCCATCTGGCCGGTTCGTACGACCTGCCGGGCTCGCTGGTGCTGTCCGAGAGCGACCGCCTGAGGTGCCTGCGGGTCGAGCACCGCAGATGGTCGGCGGACATCGTCGGGGCGCTGGTGACGTACCCGTTCCTGATGATCGGCTACAACCCGCGGTCGTCGTCGTTCGACCTGCTGATGTCCCTCCTGTCGGGTGTCTCCACCCCCAGGAGGAACATCATGGCGCTGTACGATCCGGGCCCCGGCGGGATGGAGGAGGCCGCCAGGAAATATCACCTGGCCCGGATCGCCCGGCTGAACATGCGCGCGGCCGTCTTCTGGGGGGACGCCCGCGACTTCATCCAGGAATTGTCCCGCCGCCTGGAGACGACGGCGTGACCCCGTTGCGCTCCTCCCACATCGCGCGGTGGGCCGCGGCGTCGCGATGCGCCTTCTCGACGGCCGCGCCGGAGACCTCCTCGTCCCGCCAGGCCCGCAGGGTCGCGGCCATCCGGGCGACGAAGCGCTCGCCGGGCGGGGTGAGGAACCCGCTCTCGGTGATCACCTGGGTCGCCCCCACCGCGGCCTCCCACCACCGGTAGAACTCGGCGCTCGCGGCGAGCGCGGCCTCACCCTGCTCGTGGTGCCGCTGCCTGCGCCAGAACCCGCTGACCCCGACGTAGGCGTACGCGCCCTGGAACAGCCCGCCCAGCGGGCGAGGATCGTTGCGCCACGGCGCGTAGTAGCGCCGGTCGCCCGAGGGCCGCAGCAAGGGGAGCACGTCGAGCAGCGCCGACAGTTTCCCGTGCTGGACCTCGTGCGCGAACGTCAGCGCCAGCGTCGTCGCGTCGGGCGGCGTGGACAGCGCGACGCAGCCGAACGCCTCGCGGGAGCTGCCGCTGATCTGGTCACCGGGGACGTCGGTCAGGGGCGTCAGCACGCTCGTGGCCACGGACACCTCTTCGGCGACGGTCGGGTGATGGTCGAGCAGCAGCTCCCACGCGCTCCGCAGCGCCTCCCGCCAGACGGCCAGCTCGTCCTCGGACAGCCGGTCCGCGGCCAGCCGGGCGCCGGGCATCCGGTACGGGTCGAGGTCGTCGACGCAGAGCGTGAGGATCCTGCCCCGGGCCGTGACCTCCAGGTGGCGTAGCGCCTGCCAGCCGGGGGCGTCCTGGTGGGGGTCGTCGGGGAGGCGTACCGTCTCGTCACCGATCACCTCCACCGGGCCGCCCGCGCGCCGGACCAGCGCCGACGGGCCGGCGAGTACGGCACGGCCGAGCGACGGCAGCGTGATGCCGCCTTCGTCGGCGGGCACCTCGATCTCGAAGTCCATGCCCGAACGGACGGCGGCCGCGGCGGCGACGGCCGCGAGCCGGGCGGGCGAGTGTCCCCCGGCCCCGGTCGCCAGCGCGTGGTAGGTACGCCAGGCCCAGGCACCGACGGCGGGATGGCGGAGCACGGCGTCCACCACGCGCGGCCGATGCCCCTGGGCCGCGCTCAGCAACCGGTACGCCTCCGGGGCCGCGCGGCCCACCCCGTGCAGGAGCAGGACGTGCTTGCTGTGCTGGGCGCCGAGCAGGAGGCGAGCCGCCTCCGCGCCCCCTGCGCCCGAGCCCAGCGCCTGGAAGTGCTCGTCCGGGATGACGTGGTGCTTGAGGCTCATCGGCGCCCTTCCAGCAGGGTGGCGACGTCGCGCTGGACCTCGCCGCGGATGTGGTCGATCAGGCGGAACAGGTCGGCGCAGTAGACCGAGCGATTGCCGAAACCGTTGTCCGGGTCGTAGCGGTGCGCGTACAGGCCGCCGCCACAGACGGACAGGACCGGGCAGTCCCGGCATTCCTTCGCGAGGGTCTCGGCGCCGAGCTGGCGGGTCATGACGGCCGGGTGCCGCAGCACCGCGTCGAAGGTGTCGCGGGCGACGTGGAATCCGGTGACCGGAGCGCCGGGATAGGCGGACTTCAAGGTGTCGGACTGCTGGATGCCGCCGTCGGCCTCGATCACCACCATCCGGGCCGGCCCCAGTCCCAGGGTCTCGCTCGACGACGTGCCGCCCATGAGGAGGTGCAGGATGTCGGCGAACAGCCGCACCTCGGTCTCCCTGTGGGCCGCGCCGTACCACCGGTCGAAGATCGGGATCAGCCAGTCCGCGTACGGCGTCGCGCCGTCCTCGGCGGGCAGGCCGGGCGGTGGCTCGGCCCAGTTGCCGTGCGGCAGCAGGAAGTCGATCCGGGGCGGCCCGGACGCGAGCAGCGCCTCATAGGTGGTGAGGGGATCGTTGTCGAGGTCGACGGTGCAGAGGAGTCCGCCGTACAGGTGGAAATAGCGCTCGGTGAGCAGGTCGAGGGCGGCGGAGACGGTGGCGTGGCTACCGCTCCCGTCGGGCCGCCGCCGGTGCCGGTCGTGATCGTCGGCGCCGCCGTCCATGCTGACGCCGACGCGGATTCCGAGATCATCGAACAGCTTCAGGTAGGTCTCGTCGAGGCGCATCCCGTTGGTCTGCAGGCTGACGTCGAGCCGGACGCCCGGCCCCAGGGCCTGCCGGACAGCACGGACGGTATGGGCGATGTGGTCGGCACCGGCGAGGAGCGGCTCCCCGCCATGCAGGATCAGGTGGACGGAAGGCATCCCGTGCGCGTGAGCGTGCTCCGCGATCCGGAAGGCGGTGTGTGCGATGACGTCCTTTGAAACCCGACGCGGCTGCTCTTTCCAGCTTTGATCGGCCATTTCATAGACATAACAATAATCGCACCTCAGGTCGCATCTACTGTGTATTTTTAGGATGAACTGGCACAAAGGCCACGGCTGCCATCCTTCTTTCGAGCGTGACACGTGGCGGAACCTTACGCTTATTCATTCGGCAGTGGCCACTTGACGCACACGGAAGCCCTCGGACCTGAAAGTTTCACTCCTGGTAAGAGGCTCTGTCATGCCCTGGCCAGCCACGACGCCTTCCAGCTGACCGTCGGCTCCAAGGTCCACATTGACGCCTGGAAAGCGCTTTCCTACATTGACGGTCACGTGGACGAGCATCCGCAGGGAGGCAACTGTGAGAAGCACGATCCTGGCCATGGCAGCAGCCGCACTGGCCCTGGCCTGCACCGTCGGAAGCGGGCCTGTGGCATCCGCCGCCGCCTGGCCGACGCCGAGCGGCCAGCAGCCCGTCAGCGCGACGATCAGCGTGTCGGGCACGCGCGACGGCGGCATGGTCCGCTACTACGGCACCGGACCCCTGGGCAGCGGCGGGCAGGAAGAGGGCCAGAGCCCGATCTTCAAGCTCGCCAACGGCGCGGTGCTGAAGAACGTCATCATCGGCGCACCGGCCGCCGACGGCATCCACTGCACAGGCACCTGCACCCTCCAGAACGTCTGGTGGGAGGACGTCGGCGAGGACGCCGCCACCTTCAAGGGAACCTCGTCGTCCCAGACGATGACGATCAACGGCGGCGGGGCCAGGTCGGCCAGCGACAAGGTCTTCCAGCACAACGGCCCCGGCACCATGTACATCAGGAACTTCCAGGTGCAGACCTTCGGCAAGCTCTACCGTTCCTGCGGAAACTGCTCCAGCCAGTACGCGCGGCACGTCGTGATCTCCAACGTCACCGCCACGTACTCGGGCAAGACGCTGGCCGGCATCAACACCAACTACGGCGACACCGCCAGGTACTCCGGCATCACGATCGTCGGCGACTCCGGCAAGAAGATCGTGATCTGCGAGAAGTACAAGGGCGTGACCAGCGGCGAACCCACCAAGATCGGCAGCGGCGCCGACGGCGTGAACTGCTTCTACTCCAGCTCGGACATCACCTACCGGTAACCCATCGGCGGGCGCGGCTCCCCGAAGCCGCGCCCGCCACCGCGTCAGGTGGCCACGGCATCACCGGGCCGCGCGGAAGGGACGGACGGCGCGGCCGGCTTTCTGCCGCGGCCGCTCAGCGTGATCATGATCGAGCCGAAGACCGCGGTGACGGCGAACACGGTGAAGCCCCAGCTCTGCGCGTGGTTGGCCAGCAGGACCCCGCCCAGCCAGGGGCCGAAGACCGCGCCGAAGCGGCCCATACCGGCGGTCCAGCCCAGGGCGGTGGCCCGGCTCTCGGTGGGGAACCGCCCGGCGACCGCCGCGTACACCATCGTCTGGGCGCTGAACAGCCACACGCCGGTGAGGAAGACGACGACGTAGGTGATCGGCAGCGGCATGCGGATGCCGAGCAGGAAGGTGCCGACGGCGGTGAGCGCGAACCACAGCGCGGAGACGCGGGTGGCGCCGAAGCGGTCGGCGATCCGGCCCGCGACGAGCATGCCCACGATGCCGCCGAGGTTGATGACGAGCAGGAAGCCGAGTGCGGAGCCGAGTTCGTAGCCATTGGCGCGCATCATGGTCGGCAGCCAGGTGTTCACGCCGTAGACCAGCAGCAGGCCGCCGAAGGAGGCGAGCCAGAACAGCAGGGTGGGCAGCCACAGCGAGTTCTGGAACAGGCCGCGCAGGCCGACCCAGCGGTCGGCGCGGGTGGCCGAGGCGTCCTGACTGGCCGGGAACTCGGCCAGATCAACCCCGTGCCTGCGGGCGAGCGCCTCGGCTTCGTCGCGGCGGCCACGGGTCACCAGGAAGCCCAGCGACTCGGGGAGGAACCGCGCGACGAGCGGCACCGCGATGATCAGCGGCACGACCCCCACCCAGTACAGCGAGCGCCACCCGAAGGGCGCCACCAGCCACAGGCTCAGCGCGGAGGCGAGGATGCCGCCCGCGTGGTGGGCGGTCATGAGCACGCCGATCATGAGGTTGCCGCGGCCGCGCGGGGCGTACTCGACGACCATGGCGATCGCGATCGGCAGCAGGCCGCCGAGACCGAGCCCGGCCAGGAGGCGGCCGAAGCCGAACACGCCGAGCGACGGCGCGGCGGCGCAGACGGCCGAGGCGATCGAGAACAGCGCGCAGCATCCGGCGATGACCTTCTTACGGCCCGCCCAGTCGGTGACGGTGCCCGCGGCGAGCGCGCCGACGAGCATGCCGAAGGTGGCATAGCTCCCGATCTCGCCGCCCTTCGCGGCGGTCAGGCCCAGGGTGGGGTCGTCGAGCATCTTCGGCAGTACGGCTCCGTACATGAACATGTCGAGCCCGTCGAAGAGCACGACCATCCAGCACAAGGCGATCACCAGGACGACGAGCCTGGTGGGCCGTCCCGAGGCGACGGCGGGTGGTGTGGAGGACATCCTGATTCCTCTCGGAAGGGGTTCCTGGCGGGCCGGCCGGTGCCGCCGACCGTAACTTGCCATAATCCTGTTGGCAATATGGCAAACAAGATTGTTGACATTTTTGTTGCCCTAGATTTAGCCTCGACACGCATGTACAGAGGAAGGGCGGCCGATGCCGTACGAAGACGGCCCGATCAGCGGTGAACAGGCGAAACAGCACGCGCTCACCGGCCTGCGCGAGGCCATCACGCGGGGCGACATGGCGCCCGCCCAGCGCCTGGTCGAAGGCGAGCTCGCGGAGCGGTTCGGGGTGACCCGAGGGAGCATCCGGGCGGCGCTGATCGACCTGACCGCCGAAGGGCTGGTGGAACGCGTTCACAACCGGGGCGCCCGGGTGCGGGTCGTCTCGGTCGAGGAGGCGGTCGCCATCACCGAGTGCCGGATGGTCCTCGAAGGGCTGTGCGCGGCCAAGGCGGCGGCACGGGCCACCGACGAGCAGCTGTCCGAGCTCGCGGCCCTGGGCCAGGCGATGGTCAAGGCGGTCGCCGACGGCGAGCCGCTGACGTACTCGGCGCTCAACCACGAGCTGCACGCCTACATCCGCGACATCTCCGGGCAGCAGGTCGCGGTCGAGTTGTTGCAACGGCTCAACGCCCAGCTGGTCCGGCACCGCTTCCAGCTCGCTCTGCGCCCCGGGCGTCCGCAGAAGTCCCTCAACGAGCATCTGGCGCTGATCGAGGCGATCCGCGCCCACGATCCGGCGGCGGCCCAGGTGGCCGCGCACGCCCACCTGGCCAGCGTCATCGAAGCCCTGCGCGAATGACGCCGTCCGCCGTCCGCCGTCCGCCGTCCGCCGTGCGTCGTGCGTCGTGCGTCGTGCGTCGTGCGCCGTGCGCCGTGCGCCGTGCGCCGTGCGCCGTGCGCCGTGCGCCGTTCGTCGTGCGCCGTTCGCCGTGCGCCGCCCGCCAGCCGACGACCGCCAGCCGACGACAGCTGGCCCGACCCCCACACACCGAGGAGAACGACAATGACCGACGACGGGAAGCCGGCAGCTCCCGCGCAGTCCACCCTGGTCATCAGCGCGCACGCCGGCGACTTCGTCTGGCGCGCGGGCGGGGCGATCGCCCTGGCCGCCGCGCGGGGCGAGAAGGTGACGATCGTGTGCCTGTCCTTCGGCGAACGCGGCGAGTCCGCGAAGGCCTGGCGCGAAGGCAGATCCCTCGACGAGATCAAACAGCTGCGGCGGGCTGAGGCCGAGCAGGCCGCCGCGACCCTGGGAGCCGGCATCCGCTTCCTGGACGCCGGTGACTACCCGCTGCGGGAGACGCCGGAGCTCACGGACGAGCTCGTAGGCGTCTACCGCGAGGTGGTGCCGACCGTGGTGCTCACGCATCCGCTGGAGGATCCGTACAACGGCGACCACCCCGCGGCCGCCCGGATGGCGCTGCAGGCCCGCGTCCTGGCTCAGGCGATCGGCTACCCGGCCTCGGGTGAGCCGCTCGGCGCGCCGCCGGTGTTCTTCTTCGAGCCGCACCAGCCGGAGATGTGCGGCTTCACCCCGCAGGTGCTGCTCGACATCACCGAGGTCTTCGACACCAAGCGCAAGGCGATGGAGTGCCTGCCCGCCCAGCGGCACATGTGGGACTACTACACCGACCTGGCCACGCGCCGCGGGGTGCAGCTCAAGCGCAATGCCGGGCCGAATCTGGGGCTGCCCCACACGACGTACGGCGAGGCGTACATGCGGCCTTACCCGCAGGTGACGGCGGTGCTGGCATGACCGGAGTGATCGTCACCGACCCGCCCAGGGCCGACGCCGCCGGGGTGGCGGCGCTGGCGGGGTTCGGGGTGGCCACCGTGCACGAGGCGCTGGGCCGTACGGGAAGTCTCGGTCCTGGGCTGCGGCCCATCCAGCAGGGCGTGCGTGTCAGCGGCACGGCGGTCACCGTCCTGTGCTGGCCCGGGGACAACCTCATGATTCACGCGGCGGTCGAGCAGTGCCGCGACGGGGACGTGCTGGTCGTCACCACCACTTCGCCGTCCACGGACGGGATGTTCGGGGAGCTGTTCGCCACGGCGCTGGGGCGGCGTGGCGTGCGCGGGCTGGTGATCGACGCCGGTGTACGGGACACGGCGGAGTTGCGTGCGATGGGGTTCCCCGTCTGGTCGGCGGCCGTGTGCGCGCAGGGCACGGTCAAGGCGACCGCGGGCTCGGTCAACGTGCCCGTGGTGGTCGGCGGGCAGGTGATCAGGCCCGGCGACGCGGTGCTCGCCGACGACGACGGGGTGATGTGCGTCCCGCGTGACCTCGTCGCCACGGCCGTGAAGGCGGCCGAGGCCAGGACGGCCAAGGAGGAGGCCGCCCGAGCGGCGTTCGCCGCCGGCGAGCTCGGCCTCGACCGCTACGGCCTGCGCGAGACGCTGGCGCGGCTGGGCGTGCGCTACGTGACGGCGGAGGAGTACGAACGCGAGGGGACGGCGCTGTGACGACCGCGAAGTGCGACTGCGAGAGGGCCGTGACGTGAGCTCCGGTGAGCGTGGCGTGCGCTGCATGCTGATGCGTGGTGGCACCTCCAAGGGAGCCTATTTCCTCGCCGAGGACCTGCCGGCGGACCGGGCGGCACGCGACGACCTGCTGCTGCGCGTCATGGGCAGCCCCGACCCGCGCCAGATCGACGGCCTGGGCGGTGCGCACCCGCTGACCAGCAAGGTGGCCGTCGTCTCCCGCTCCGCCGACGACGCCGCGGACGTCGACTACCTCTTCCTGCAGACGGGCGTCGAGACCGCCGAGGTCTCCGACCGGCAGAACTGCGGCAACCTCCTCGCCGGAGTGGGCCCGTTCGCCGTCGAACGCGGGCTGGTCCCGGCCGCCGACGGCGAGACCACCGTGCGGATCCGGATGCTCAACACCGGCGAACTGGCCACGGCGACCTTCCCGAGCCCCGGCCGGGTGGTGAGTTACGACGGTGAGACGGAGATCTCCGGCGTGCCGGGGACCGCCGCCGCCATCGTGATCGAGTTCCCCGGCGGCGCGGACCGGCAGCCGCTGCTGCCGACCGGAAACGCCCGCGACGACGTGGCCGGCGTCGAGGTGACGTGCGTGGACAACGGCATGCCGGTGGTCCTCATCCGGGCGGCCGACCTCGGTGTCACGGGCTACGAGAGCCCAGCCGAGTTGGAGGGCGACACCGCGCTCGCCGCCCGGCTGGGCGAGATCCGCCTCGCGGCGGGCAAGCTGATGGGCCTCGGCGACGTCCGGGACACGACCGTGCCCAAACTGACCCTGCTCGCGCCGCCCCGCGACGGCGGCGCCGTCTGCACCCGTACGTTCATCCCGATCCGCTGCCACACCTCCATCGGCGTGCTGGGAGCGGCGAGCGTCGCCGCCGGGCTGCTCGTCCCCGGCGGCACCGGCCGCGAGCTCGCCGTGCTCCCCGATGCCGGGGAGCGGCTGCGGGTCGAGCATCCGACGGGGTTCCTCGACGTCGAGACGGACGTCGCGCAGGGGCCGTCCGGCTCCCTTCATGCGGCCCGTACGGCCGTCGTCCGCACCGCCCGCAAGATCTTCGACGGCACGGTCCACCCGCGCCCGTCCGACACCTAGAAAGGCTCCTCATGGCCCCGCCTCTGGGGGACATCGCCCATCTCGGCCATGTCCAGCTCCTCACCCCCGACCCCGACCGCAGTCTGTGGTTCTTCACGCGGATGCTCGGCATGACCGAGAGCGGGCGCTCGGGCGACGCGGTCCACCTGCGTACCTGGGACGACTACGAGCACCACAGCCTCACGCTCATCGCCCACTCCACGTCCGGCATCCGCCGTACGGCGCTGCGGACGTCGAGCGAGGAGGCGCTGAACGCGCGGGTCAAGGCGCTGGAGAACGCCGGCCTGACCGGCGCGTGGGTGGAGGACGAGCCCGGGATCGGGCCCCTGTACGTCACCCGCGACCCCGACGGGCACGAGATCGCGCTCTACTGGGAGAGCGAGTGGTACCAGGCGCCGCCCGAGCTGCTCCCCGGGCTGAAGAACCAGCCGCAGGCCAAGCCGTGCCAGGGCGTCGGCGTGCGGCGGCTCGACCACGTCAACTTCCTGGCCGCCGAGGTCGCGCCCAACGCCGACTTCACGCACCGGCTGCTCGGGGCCAGGCCCACCGAGCAGATCGTGCTCGACACCGGCAGGCTCAGCGCGCAGTGGCTGACCTTCACCGACAAGTCGTACGACGTGGTCTACACCGAGGACTGGTCGGGCACGCGGGGACGCCTGCACCACGTCGCGTTCGCCACCGACAGCCGCGAGGACATCCTCCGCGCCGCCGACCTGTGCCTCGACAACGGCGTCCACATCGAGACCGGACCGCACAAGCACGCGATCCAGCAGACGTTCTTCCTGTACGTCTACGAGCCCGGCGGCAACCGCGTCGAGCTGTGCAACCCGCTCACCCGCCTGGTGCTCGCCCCCGACTGGCCGCTGATCACCTGGACGGAGGCGGAACGCGCCAAGGGACAAGCCTGGGGGCTGAAGACCATCGAGTCCTTCCACACACACGGCACCCCGCCGCTCGGCTGAAGGGCCCCGGGACAAGATCAACCCGTGAATCGGGCATTAACCGGCCCCGGTGATGCGCTACGTATCGTGAGATGCGCGAGTGGACACTGGTGGAGGTGTGATGCCCGAGATGACGATCAATGTCGCGGCGCTGAAGCGGCGCATGGGCCGAGTAGGGGTCTGGAACAGCACGCTCGGCGGCGAGCCGGCGTCGTTCGAGCGGGAGGCGGCCGCCGAGCTGGAGAGCCTGGGCTTCGGGACGCTGTGGGTGGGAGAGAGCCCGAAGGGTAAGGAGGCGCTGGCCCATGCGGCGATCCTGCTCGGCGCGACGGAGCGGATGCTGGTCGCCACCGGGATCGCCAACATCTGGGTCCGCGACGCCACCGCCGCCTCGAACGGGGCCAACGCCCTCGGGGAGGCGTTCGACGGCCGTTTCGTGCTCGGCTTGGGCGTGAGCCACGCGCCCTTGGTGTCGTCGAGGGGCCACGACTACCGCAGACCCGTGTCGGCGATGCGTGCCTATCTCGACGCCATGGACGCGACGGAGTACGACGGCCCGCGGCCGGACCCGGTCCCGCGGCTGCTGGGCGCCCTTCGCGGCAAGATGCTGGACCTGGCCGCGACGCGTACCCAGGGCGCGCACCCGTATTTCGTCACCCCCGAGCACACCGCCCGCGCCCGCGCGGTCCTCGGCCCCGATCCTGTGCTGGCCCCGGAGCAGACGGTCGTGCTCGACACCGACCCGGACCGGGCGCGGCGGACCGCCCGTCGTTTCATGTCCCTCTACCTCGCTCTGCCGAACTATACGAACAACCTGCGCGATCTGGGCTGGGACGACAAGGACTTCGTCAACGGCGGCAGCGACGCGCTGGTCGACGCCATCGTGGCGTGGGGCGACCCGGAGACGATCATCGAGCGGGTCCGCGCCCACCTCGACGCCGGCGCCGACCACGTCTGCGTCCAGCCGCTCGCCGAGACCGCCGGCGACATGCTGGAGCACCTGCGCGTCCTGGCCCGGAGCGACATGACCTCGGCCTGACACCGCCGGGGTCAGTCGCCGGCGGTCTCGTAGGTGAACGGGACGAAGCTGAGGCAGTCGAGACGCCCCTTGTACTCGGTGGAGAGCCCGGCCAGGACCATGGTCGCGCCCGGCGTGGCGGCGACGTTCGCCTGCGAGGTGACCAGGGCGGTGATGCCGGTGGAGTCCCAGAACGTCATGCCACTCAGGTCCAGGACGAGCCGGAGGGAGGCCGTGGTCGAGATCAGGGCCTGGACGGCGGCGATGACGTCGGAGGCGGTCCGCTGGTCGAGGTTCCCCGCCAGAGTCAGGGTGGTGCGGCCGTCGTGGTCGTCGCGGGTCAGCTCGAAGGTCGTGGGGACGGGATGGGGAAGGGCGAAGCCGGCGGTGACGACGGTGCCGTCGGGGCCACGGCTCACGGCGTGGCGGTCGCTGAGGCAGCGGGCCATCCACAGCCCGTGCCCGAACTCGTACGTCCAGCCGGGAGTCTCCTGCTCCGCGGATGTGGCGTCGCCGTCGATGACCTCGCACTGCAGCATGTCGTCCACGACGAGCAGGCGCACCCATCCCCTGCCGGAGCCGTAGAGGATGACGTTGCTGGCCAGCTCGTGCCCGATGAGCACCAGGTCCGCGGTGCGGCCCTCGGGCAGGCCGGCCTGGCTCGCGTGCGCCTCCAGCGTGGCCCGCAGCGCGTACATCGAGTCGCGGTCGAAGGGCTGCTCCACGAGGGTCACCGGCTCGACAGGCCGCTTCATGTCCCGCTGACCGTCCAGCCCGCCGGAGGGCGACGGCGGACGGCCGGGTGGCCGGCTAGCCATCATGAGCGGTCACCAAGCTGATTCCGGGCAACGTGGAAGCACCGAGCAGGAGGAATCGCGTGTGGGTCGCGGGGCTGCAGCGCAGCACGGTTCTGCGAGGTGTGGGCAGGCTACGGGCGGCATCTATGATCATGCGAGCGCAATACAGGTCGATGAACGACAATTCCGCCATGTTAATGGTGATGTCCCCGTCAACCCGGATGGATTCGCTCAAGGCCAGCCTGAGTGCGCTTTCGGCCGAGCGATCGATCTGCCCGGCCAGCCGGATCCCCGGCGGCGCGTACTGGCGGCAGATGCGCAGCAGCGCGTCGTGATGGTAGGTGGCCGCGGCGACCGTACGGGTGTGATATCCGGAGACCGAGGCGAGCGTGACCGGGTCGAAGCGTTCGCGGTCATACTGGCACAGCACCGCGGCGCTGCCACCCGACAGTGTGGTCGCGATCTCCTCCTCGAAGGCCGGCAACTGCTCGATGCCGCTCACGGGCTGTAATGCCCAACTCATGTCGAGCGCCACGCGTAGTCCCGGATAGCCTTCGCGCGCCGTGCGTGCTATCTGACCGTGCAGCCACCGCGTGGCGTGCTCCACGGTGAACGCCTGCCCGTCCAGCAGCCCGTCCTGGCAGGCCATGACCTTCATGCGCCCGGCCGCCGTGGCCTCCTGCGCGACCACGCCGCGCCGTCCCAGCTCCGCAAGGCCGCGCGCCGGCTCCTCCGCCAGCCAGACGACGCGCTGACCCTCGGCCAGCCCATCTCGTACGAAGGCCGTGGTGAGATCGAGCAGCTCCTCATGCTCGCCGAACGTCAGGCAGGCATGATCGTTGATCGTCAGATCCGTGATCTGCGTTTCAGCACCGATCGTCACCCACGCCACCTTCCCGATCGCGGCCACCTCCCGGAGCCCGCATCGCTGCGGAACTTAGAGTAGTGATCAACAGACTGCGGGGTATCCCGGATCCCTCGGCCCGCCCTACCGGTGTGGCATCTGCCCTATCTACACCGAGACACACACGATACGACGCCGCAGCTCAGCCCCGCCCGCCGGGCTCCATGACGAAACGGCCGACGGGCCCGCGGGTTAATGTCGGCCCGTGCATTCACTGTGTGAGAACGGGCGACCCAAGGGGGCGCTGTGAACACTTCCGCCGGCGACGGCTCAACGGGGCAGGCGGCCTACCGGCGCTCGGCGGGGTCGCCGCGCGGCGAGGCCAGGCGCCGGGAGCTCCTGGATCGCATCACCGACGACCTGGCGATCAACGGGCTCGTGGACTTCTCGCTGCGGCGCGCCGCGCGGGCGGCCGGGACCACGCACAAGGTGCTGCTCTACCACTTCGACGGAGCCGACGACCTGCTCAGGCAGGCGATCGTCCAACTGCGCGAACAACGCATCGGCAACGCGCTGGCCGTGACCACCCGCGAACCGGGCCGCCAGACGCTGGGGGCTTGGGTGCGCACCGTGTGGCCCGTCCTCATGCGGGCGGAGTCGGGGCTGCGGGTGCTCGATCAGGCCATCGGCCTGGCGATGTACGACCCCGGCCGCTACGGCTGGCTGGGCCGGGAGGCCTCGCGGCAGTACCTGCCCACGCTGGTGTCCATCTGCCCGGCGGACTGGCCGGAACAGCGCAAGGTCGAGGTCGCCGAGATGATCCTCGCGACGCTCCGGGGCTTCCTGGTGGAGTGGGCGACCAGCGGGGACACCTCGGGGATCGCCGCGGGGCTGGAGGCCCTGATCCGCGCGCTGGATCGGGAGGAGGCCGCCGGCGCATAGCCGCGTGGACAATTTGCGAACCAGGTGGTTCACTTTCCTCGAAGAGGGACGTCAACCACCTGGAGGTCGGCATGCGCATGTCCACGGAGCGGGAGAAGGTCCGCTTCACCAGCGGCGGCATCGAGTGCGTCGCCTGGCACTATCCGGGCACCAACGGCGCCTGCGTGATCATGGCCGGCGGCGGCGGGGTGACCAAGGAACCGGGCACCGACCCGTTCGCCAGGCGATTCCACGAGGCCGGCTACACGGTCCTCGCCTTCGACTACCGGCATCTCGGGGAGAGCGGCGGGCGGCCGCGCCAGATCGTGTCCGTCGGCCGCCAACTCGCCGACTGGCAGGCCGCGATCGCCTTCGCCGCGACCCTGCCGGGAGTCGACCCGGCCAGGCTCGCGATCTGGGGCTTCTCCCTGTCCGGCGGTCACGTCTTCCGCGTCGCCGCGCGCAACCCGCACCTGGCGGCGGCGATCGCCCAGACGCCGAACGCCGACGGTCCGGCCGCCGCGCGGGTCGCGTCGGGCCACCAGAGGCCGCTCACGCTGCTGCGTCTCACCGCCCTGAGCCTCCTCGACGCCATGGGCGCCTTGATCGGCCGCCGGCCCCTGCTGGTGCCGCTCGCCGGCCCGCCGGGGACCTTGGCGCTCCTCACCACGCCGGACTCCGTCGACGGCGACCGGGCGCTCAACCCGGGCAACCGGTATCCCGGCTGGCAGCAGGCGATCGCCGTCCGCTCCATGCTGGGGATCGCCATGTACCGGCCCGGCCGCTTCGCCTCCCGGACCCGGCGCCCGCTGCTGGTCCTCGTGTGCGACCAGGATCAGAGCGCTCTGGCCGAGCCCGCCGCCGCGGCGGCGGATCGAGCGCCCCGCGGAGAGCTGGTCCGGATGCCCGGCGGGCACTACGAGCCCTTCCTGGACGGGCACGAGCAGGCCGTCGACGCCGAACTGTCCTTCCTGCGCCGCCACCTCCTCGATCATCAGCCGGCGAACGGCCCCGCCGCCACCGGCATGGCGCACCCTGAGTGACGATCTACGACTCAGGGTAAGTGGCGGGTCGAACAGTCCCCCCGGCCCTGGAGTTCGCATGGAACGAACGGTCCTCGCCGCAGTCGCGGAACGCCCCGACGCCGACACGGCACTCGCCGAGCAGATCCGCCGCGTCAGCGCGGCCATGGACGACCTCGGCGTCCAGCTGCGCTGGACGCACCGCACGCAGGACGCGCTGGCGGTGATCGGCTCGGACGCCTCACTGGCCGGGATGCTGGCCGACTGGGACGCGCCGGGCGCCGATCAGGTGCTGGGCGCGGTCACCCAGCGCTTCCACGGCCTGCCGGTCTTCCTCATGACCGCCGAGCAGGAGCTCCCCCTGTGGGTGTACGAGGTCATCCAGGGCTATGTGTTCCCCCTTGAGGACACCCCCGACTTCATCGCCGGCCGCATCGCGCACGCGACCGAGGCCTACACCGAGCGGATCCTGCCGCCGTTCTTCCGCGCGCTGCGCAAGCTGCAGGACCACCACCAGTACTCCTGGCACACCCCGGCGCACGCCGGCGGCGTCGCGTTCCTGAAGTCGCCGGTCGGGCGGGCGTTCTTCGACTTCTACGGCGAACGGCTGCTGCGTACCGACCTGTCCATCTCCGTGCCCGAGCTGGGCTCGCCGCTGGACCACACCGGTCCGATCGGCGACGCCGAGCGCAACGCCGCCCGCGTCTTCGGCGCCGACCGCACCTTCTTCGTGATGAACGGCAACGCCACCGCCAACCGCATCGTCGGCCACCACGCCATCGCCCGCGACGAGACCGCCCTGGTGGATCGCAACTGCCACAAGTCACTCCAGCACGCGCTGACCATCAGCGGCGCCCGCCCCGTCTACCTGGTGCCCGAACGCAACGGCCTCGGCCTGGCCGGCCCCATCCCGCCCGCCGAGCTGCGGGCCGACACCCTGCGCGCCCGCCTGTCCGGCCACCCTCTCGCGCGGACCGACCCGGCCTACGCCGTGATCACCAACTCCACCTACGACGGGCTCTGCTACGACGCCGTACGGGTCGCCGAGCTGCTGAGCGAGAGTGTTCCGCGCGTGCACTTCGACGAGGCGTGGTTCGCCTACGCCCGCTTCAACCCGCTGTACGCCCGCCGCTACGGCATGGCCGTGGACGAGCGGACGCTGCCGGGGCCGGAGCGTCCCACCGTGTTCGCCACCCAGTCGACGCACAAGCTCCTGGCGGCCCTGTCGCAGTCGGCGATGCTGCACGTCCGGTCGGCCGAGCGCGCTCCGGTGGACTACGAGCGGCTCAACGAGACGTACCTGATGCACTGCTCCACCTCACCGCTCTACCCGATGATCGCCTCGCTGGACGTGGCGGCGGGGATGATGGACGGCGCGTCCGGAGCGCACCTGACGGGCGAGGCCGTCATCGAGGCGGTCCGGTTCCGCCAGGCCATGGTCCGGCTGGCCGCCCGCATCCGGGAGGACGGCCGGCGGCCGGACTGGTACTTCGGCGTCTGGCAGCCCACGCGGGTCACGGACCCCGGCACCGGCCTGCCCGTCTCCTTCGCCGAGGCCGACCCGGTCCTGCTGAGCACTCATCCGGAGTGCTGGACGCTGGAGCCCGGCGCCGGCTGGCACGGCTTCCAGGGCCTGACCGACGGCTACTGCCTGCTCGACCCCATCAAGGTGACGATCACCTGCCCGGGCGCCGACGCCACCGAAGGCACGCTCGACTGGGGTATCCCCGCCCGGATCGTCGCCACCTATCTGCGGCAGCGCGGCATCGTCGTGGAGAAGACCGGGGACCACACGCTGCTGGTGCTGTTCTCCATGGGCATCACCAAGGGCAAGTGGGGCACGCTGATCGACGCGCTCACCGACTTCAAGCGCGCCTACGACGACGACCTGCGCCTGGCCGAGGTGCTGCCGGGCTTCGGGCCGCCGGACACCACGCTGCGCCGGTTCTGCACCGACGTACACGACAAGCTCCGCGCTCTCGGGCTCGGCGAGCTCCTCGACCAGATCTTCACCACGCTCCCCGAACCCGTCCGCACCCCGGCCGACAGCTACCAGGCCCTGATCCGCTCGCGCACGGAACGCGTCCCGCTCGCCGACCTGCCCGGCCGCGTCTCCGCCACCACCGTCGTCGTCACCCCGCCGGGCATCCCCATGCTGATGCCCGGAGAGGCGACCGGGCCCGCCGACGGCCCGCTGATGGCGTACCTGTACGCCTTGGAGGATTTCGACCGCGCTTACCCCGACCTGGCCACCGACATCCATGGCGCGCACCGCGATGCCGACGGCCGCTACCACGTCGAGGTCGAACGCTGATCAGGGGACGAGCTGCTTGTCGGCCTCCCGCTGGATCAGGTCCTTGTCGGTGATGATCACGGCGTCGGGGATCGCGTCGGGCAGCTCGTCCTCCAGGTAGCGGACCGGCCGGTAGCGGAAGGCCGCCAGGCCGATCAGCACGGTCACCGCGCCCGCCACGAGGGTGAGCAGCGCGATCCCCCGGCCCTGCGCGGCGCCGGCGATGGGGTTGAAGACCTGCTCGACCAGCGGTCCGGCCAGCAGGAAGCCCACCGGGACCAGGGCCCAGCTGAGCATCAGGTTGGTGGCGATGACCCGGCCCTGCAGGTCTAGCCCGACCTTCTGCTGCACGATGGCGAACCAGTGCGCGTTCAGCAGCGCGGTGAGCAGCCCGACGCAGAACAGCCCGATGGCGGGCAGCGCCGGGTGGGGGGCGATCCCGATGACGGCGAAGGCGACGCCCAGTGCCATGAAGCAGCCGAGGATGCCGTTGGTGCGGCGCGCCAGGCCGCCGGTGACCGTCATGATCACGCTGCCGACGAGGAGTCCGATGCCGGACATCGAGAGCGCTATGCCCAGGCCCCGGCTGTCGGTGAGGCTGAGCAGCAGCGGTGTGGCCAGGACCTCGACCATGGCGAAGGGGAGGTTCAGGAACGAGGTGAACAGGATGATCGCCAGCAGCCCGTGCCTGCGGGTGATGTAGCGCCAGCCGCCGGTCACCTCCTGCCAGAACGGCTCCTCCCGCTTCTTGAACAGGGTGTCCGGGAAGCGGACCGCCAAGGTCACGGTGACCGCGAAGGCGAAGGTGGTCAGGTCGATCACGATGATGCCGGGCAGTCCGATGGCGGCCACGAGCGCGCCGCCCAGCAGCGGCGCCAGTACGGTCCCCGCCGCCGGCCCCAGCTGGGCCAGGCCGCCGGCTCTGCCGTAATAGCGTTTGGGCACCAACTGGGCGATGGCCGCCATGTAGGCGGGCTGGTGGAAGGCCGTCGACACCGCGCCGACGGCGACGATGACATAGACGTGCCAGAGCTGGAGCCCGCCCGTCCAGAGCAGCGTGGCCAACGAGGCGGAGGCCAAACCCGCCGCCGAGTCGGCGGTGATCATGACGAGCCGGCGGTTCCAGCGGTCCGCCACCACTCCGGCGATCGGCGCCAGGACGACGGCGGGCAGCAGCGCCATGACCGAGACGATGGCGAACATCGAGATCGACCGCGTCTGCTGGTAGACCCACAGGCCCAGACCGAACGTGGTCAGCCCGGTGCCGATCAACGACACCAACTGGCCGAGGGCCACCAGGAGGAACGTCTTCAGGCTGGCCTGCTGGTAGCGGGGCGGCAGCGGCGCCGCCGGCCGGTCGCCACCGCCGAGGATCTCGGCCAGTTCGGGCGCCTGGTGCTTCTGGAAGTAGTGCCCGGCCTTGGGGATGACCTCCAGCGACACCGCGTCGGAGAAGGCCTCCCACTCGCGGAAGCGCTCCTCGTGCAGCTCGGTGGCGCGGTCGTTCTCGCCGACCACGCATACCAGCGGCGCCGCCAGCTTCTTGATGGGCGCCTGGTAGAGGTCGGTGTAGTAGTCCTCGCCCTCCTGGGTGTCATGGAGGAAGACGCCCATGAGGAAGTCGCGCTCACGAGGGTCCAGCGCTTCGGTGAAGAAGCCCATGGCCCGCAGGAACTCCAGCGCCTGCCGCTTGGAGGTCCACCGCTCCATCGGGAAGGTCTTGCGGATCCAGGCGAAGGCCTTGCCCGGCAGCCGGGGCGCCGGGAAGTGCCCGCCGATGACCACCTTCTCCAGGCTGACGCCTTCCTCCTCCAGCCTGCGCGCCAGCTGGACGGTGAGCGCGCCGCCCATGCAGTGGCCGTAGAGCGCGAGGGGCCCGTCGACCTTCTCCTTGATCTCCTTGACGCAGCCTTCGACGAGCTCGTGGAAGGGCAGCACGGGCTCGCCGGGGTTGCCGGTCTCGTGGCCCGGCGGCTCCAGCGCGAGCATGGTGACCTGCTCGGGCAGGGCCGCGGCCAGCGGCTGGTACGTGATCGCGCCGCCGCCCGCGAACGGCACGCAGACCACGGTCAGCGAGGCCGCGGAGCGCGGCGGCGTCAGCTCATGCAAGAGACCGAAATTTCGGGATGAACCGTCGAGCGCGGTGAATGCTCGGATCGTCGGGTTCTTGAAGAGGTCCATCACGGTCGCCTGGATCCCCGAATCCCGAACGGCACGCACGGCCTTAAAGGAGTCGCCGCCCAGTGCGAAGAAGTCGTCGTCGATCCCGATCCCCCGCACGCCCAGGATCGCCGACCAGAGCTCGGCCAGCTTGACCTCGGCCGGGGTCCGCGGTGCCGTGCCCTCCGCGCGTACCTGGCCGACCGGCTCGGGCAGCGCCTTGCGGTCCACCTTGCCGTTGGGGGTGAGCGGCAGCGCGTCCATCGGCACGAACGCCGAGGGGATCATGTAGTCGGGCAGCTTGGGTCTGAGGTATTCGCGCCAGTCGGGCCCGGATTCGGCGACCAGGTAGGCGGCGATGCTCTTGGCCTCCTCCGCGCCGCGCACCACCACGGCCGCCTCGCGGACCGCCGGATGCGCCAGCAGGAGCGACTCGATCTCGCCCAGCTCGATCCGGTAGCCGCGGACCTTGACCTGCTTGTCGGCCCGGCCGAGGAACTCGATCGAGCCGTCGGCCCGGCGGCGGGCCAGGTCACCGGTCCGGTACAGCCGGCGCCCGTCCCGCCAGGTGATGAAGCGCTCGGCCGTCAGCTCGGGGCGGCCGAGGTAGTCGCGGGCCAGACCGGCCCCGCCGATGTACAGCTCGCCGACCACGCCGGTGGGAACCAGCTGCATCGTGGCATCGAGCAGGTGGATCCGGGTGTTGGCGATCGGGTGGCCGATCGTGATCGGGCCGTCGGTGACCCGGGTGAGGGTGGACCAGATCGTGGTCTCGGTCGGCCCGTACAGGTTCCACAGTTCGGCCACCCGGCCGCGCAGGTCGGTGGCCAGGTCGGCGGGGAGCGCCTCGCCGCCGCAGAGCGCCTTCAGCCCCGGCTTGCCCGGCCATCCCGACGACAGCAGCAGCCGCCAGGTCGCCGGAGTGGCCTGCATGACCGTCGCGCCGTCCAGCAGGGCGGCCAGCCGTTCGGGATCGTAGGCCGCCTCGCGGCTGGCGATCAGCACGTGGCCGCCGACCGTGAGCGGCAGGAACAGCTCCAGCACCGAGATGTCGAAGGCGGTCGTGGTGACGGCCAGGAGCGTGTCCTGGCCGGTCAGGCCGGGCTCGCGGCTCATCGAGGTGAGGAAGTTGACCACCGAGGAGTGCTGGACGCGCACGCCCTTGGGCCGCCCGGTGGAGCCGGAGGTGTACAGGACGTAGCAGAGGTTCTCCGGCGCGGACGGCCGCTCGGGGCTCTCGCTCGCCTCTGGTACGACCGGTACGGCCTCGTCGTCGGCGAGGATGAGTTCGCCCTGGTAGCCGGTGTAGCGCCCGGCCAGCTCGCGCTCGGTGACCAGGACGCGGAGGCCGGAGTCGTCCAGGATGTGGTCCTGGCGCTCCTGCGGGTACATCGGGTCGAGCGGCACGTACGCGCCGCCCGCCTTCAGCACGCCGAGCAGGGTGACCAGCATCGTGGCCGACCGCTCCATCGCGACGCCCACCAGCGTCTCGGGCCCCACTCCCGCCGCCCGCAGGCGCCGGGCGACCCGGCCGGCCCGCTCGTCCAGCTCCCGGTACGTCAGCGAGACGTCCTCGAATGTGACGGCCACGGCGTCGGGCGTCCGTTCGACCTGGGCTTCCACGAGCTCGTGGATGCACAGGCCGGGCACCTCGACGTCCTGGCTCTCCAGCTGCTCGGCCAGCTCCTCCCCGGTGAGGAAGCCCAGGTCGGACAGCGGGGTCTCGGGTGCCGCGACGATGGCGGAGAGCAGGCTCTCGTAGTGCCGGAGCAGCCGCCGGGCGGTGCCGGCGTCGTAGAGCGCGGTGTTGTACTCCAGCCTGCACAGCAGCTCGTCGCCCTGCTCGTCGACGTAGAGCACCAGGTCGACCTGGGCGGTGCCGGTCTCCACGGCCCGTTCCGTCACGGCCAGGCCGGTCAGGTTCAGGTCGCTCTTGGGCAGGTTGAGCAGGTTGAACAGCACCTGGAAGAGCGGATTGCGCGACAGGTCCCTAGGCGGGTTGAGCTCCTCCACCAGGCGTTCGAACGGTACGTCCTGATGGGCGTACGCGCCGAGCGCGTACGCGCGTACCTGCGCCAGGAGCTCCGTGTACGGCAGGGCGCCGTCCATCGTGGCCCGCATGACCAGGGTGTTGATGAAACAGCCCGCGATGCCTTCGAGCTCGGGGCGGGTGCGCCCGGCCACCGGCGAGCCGACGCAGATGTCCTCCTGACCGCTGTAGCGGTACAGCAGCGTGTGGAGCGCGGCCAGCAGGGTCATGTAGAGCGTGGCGCCGCGCTCCTGGCTCAGCTTCCGCACCCCGGAGGCCAGCTCCGTGGGGAGCACGTGGGTGGCGACGGCGCCCTCGAAGGTCTGCGTCGGCGGGCGCGGCCGGTCCGTGGGCAGGTCCAGGCTGTGCGGGATGCCGCGCAGCCGTTCCGTCCAGAAACCGAGATCGGCGGCCTGCTCCCGCTGCCAGTGCGCGTAGTCGCGGTACCTGACCCGCTGCTCGGGGAGCGTCTCGCCGTTGTACAGGGCGGCCAGCTCGCTCCGCAGCAAGGTGATCGACCAGCCGTCCACGACGATGTGGTGGAAAGCGAGCGACAGGACGTGGTGGTCCGGGGCGAGCCGCAGCAGCCTGGCTCGGAACAGCGGGCCGTGCGCCAGGTCGAACGGCTGGGCCGCGGCCTCGCTCAGCGCCCGTTCGGCGTCGTCGCAGTCCTCGACCGGCAGCGGCGTCTCTGCTGCGGGCAGCACCACCTGCACCGGCTCGCCGTCCGGGGCGTGGAAGACGGTCCGCAGCGACTCGTGCCGGCGCACCAGCTCGCGCAGGGCGCCGTGCAGCCGCTCCACGTCCAGTTCGCCCCGCAGGTCCAACGCCGTGGCCACGGCGTAGGCGGCCGAGCCGTGCACCTGGTCGATGAACCACATGCGCCGCTGGATGAACGAGACGGGAGCCGGACCGTGCTCCTCGACGACCGGGATCTCCTCACGGGCGACCGCCGAAGTGACGGCCGGGGAGACCGCCGAGGCAATGGACGCGGAGACCGCCGAGGCGATGGGCGGGATCGCCTCGCGGGCAGCTGCCGAAGCGATGGGTGGGAGCGCCTCGTGAGGGTCCGCCGAGGCGACGAGCGCCTGCTGTCCGGCCAGCGTGGGGTGGTCGAAGACCGCCTCGATCGGCAGGCCCAGGCGGGAGGCGAGCTGGGTGGCCACGAGCGAGTCGCCGCCCAGGCCGAAGAAGTCGTCCCGCGGACCGGTGGGCGTGATGCCGAGCACATCCCGCCAGGCGGCGGCGACCACGTCAAGCGTCTGAACCTCGTCGGTCGCCTGAACCGCCTGAGCTGTGTCGGCCGTGTGGACCGCCTGAACAGCCCCCGGCGCGAGCTCGAAGCGCCGGGCGCGCGGCTCGATCCAGTAGCGGCGCCGCTCGAACGGATACGTGGGCAGGGACACCCGCCTGCCCGGTGGGCCGACCGCCGTCCAGTCGACGACGGCGCCGCCCGCCCACAGCCGCCCGATGCCTTCCAGCAGGGCGGCCTGTCCGCTCTCCGGCTCGGCGAGCGGGGCGACCGTCGCCTGGCCGCCCTGACGGCGCACCAGCGTGGTCAGCGTCCGGCCCGGCCCCACCTCCACCACCGCGGCGTCGGCCGTCACCAAGGCGTGGGCGCAGTCGGCGAACCGTACGGTTTCCCGCAGATGGCGTACCCAGTAGTCGGGGTCCTTGGTCTCGGCGCCGGACACCCAGCCGCCCGTGACGTTGGAGAGGTACGGCAGGTCAGGGGTGCCCAGCCGCACCGAGGCGACCTCGGCGGCGAAGGCGTCGAGCACCGGATCCAGCATGGCGGAGTGGAAGGCGTGGGAGGTGCGCAGCGTGCGGCAGGCCACGCCCTGGCGTACCAGCCGCTGCTCCACCTCGGCGATGGCCTGCTCCGGGCCGGACAGGACGCACAGCTCGGGGGTGTTGACCGCCGCCAGGGAGACGTCCTCGCCGAGCAGGTCGCGTACCTCGGACTCGGGGAGCTGCACGGCCAGCATCGAACCCGGGGGCAGGCTCTGCACCAGGCGACCGCGCGCGGCGACCAGGCGCAGGGCGTCCTCCAGGGTGAGGACTCCGGCCAGGCAGGCGGCGACGTACTCGCCGATGCTGTGCCCGGCCATCATCGCCGGGCGGACCCCGCGCTCGATCAGCGTGCGGGCGAGCGCGTACTCCGTGACGAAGAGCGCGGGCTGGGTGAGCCAGGTCTGGTCGAGGTCGCCGTCCTCGCCGTACAGGGCTTGGCGCAGGTCGAGGTCGAGGTACGGCATGAGGATGGTGGAGCATGCGTCGACGGCGTCGCGGAAGACGCCCTCCGACCGGTACAGGCCCGCGCCCATCCCCCGGCGTTGCGCGCCCTGGCCGGGGAAGACGAAGGCGACCTCGCGGGGACGTGACTCGTCGCCCGTGATGAGCTCGGCGTCCGGCGCCGACCGGCTGTCCTCGGCGACCAGGATGCCGCGGTGCCGCAACTGGCGGCGGCCGTGCCGGAGGGTCGCGGCGACGTCGCCCAGGTCCGTGCCCGGACGCGCCCGCAGATGAGCGCGGAGCCGGACGGCCATGTCCGCCAGTGCTGGCTCACTGGCGGCCGACAGGATGAGCAGGTGCGGGCCGGTCGCCGGTGGGGCGGCGGACTGGCCGGTCACCGGAGAGCCGAGGACCTGGCCGGGCGCCAGAGGGACAGCGGGCTGGGCGGGTGCGAGAGGGGCGGCGGGTGGTTCGGGGGCTTCCTCCAGGATGACGTGGGCGTTGGTGCCGCCCATCCCGAAGGCGCTGACGCCCGCCCTTCTCGGTTCCGCGCCCTGGGGCCATTCCGCGACGGCCGTGGGCACGTAGAACGGGCTGAAGTCGATGCGCGGGTTGGGGGTCGTGAAGTTGACCGTGGGCGGCAGTGCGCGGTGCTTGAGCGCCAGCACGGTCTTGATCAGCCCGGACATCCCGGCGGCGGCGTCGGCGTGGCCGATGTTGGACTTGACCGAGCCCAGCGCGATCCGCCGGTCCCCGGTGAAGACCTGGGAGAGCGCCGCGACCTCGATGGGATCGCCGAGCGCGGTGCCCGTGCCGTGCGCCTCGATGTAGCCGATCGTGCCGGGGTCGACGCCGGCCGAGGCCAGGGCCGCGGTGATGACCTCGGCCTGGCCGTCCACGGCGGGCGCGGTGTAGCCGACCTTCCTGGTGCCGTCGTTGTTGACCGCGGAGCCGCGTACGACGGCGTGGATCGTGTCGCCCGCGGCGATGGCGTCCTCCAGCCGCTTGAGCACGACGACGCCGACGCCGCTGGCGCCGATCGTGCCCCGGGCCTCGGCGTCGAAGGGACGGCAATGACCGTCCGGCGAGCCGATGCCGCCGCTCTGGTAGAGGTAGCCGCGGCGGGTCCAGGCGTTGACCCGCACCGCCCCGGCCAGCGCGAGGTCGCAGTCGCCGGCGAGCAGGCTCTGCCTGGCCACGTGGAGCGCGACCAGCGAGGTGGAGCAGGCGGTGTTGACGCTGACGCTCGGCCCGCGCAGGTCGAGCTTGTAGGAGGTCCGGGTCGGCAGGGAGTCCTTGTCGTTGCCGAGCATGACCTGGTACTCGCCCACCGCCTTGAGCACGTCGGGCGCGGCCAGCAGGTTCTCGATGAGGTAGCTGCTCATCGCCGAGCCGGCGAAGACGCCGATCTGCCCCGGATGGCGGGCGGGGTCGCAGCCCGCGTCCTCCAGCGCCTCCCAGGCGGTCTCCAGGAACAGGCGCTGCTGCGGGTCGAGGACCTCGGCCTCGCGCGGGGTGAACTCGAACAGCGTGGCGTCGAACAGGTCGATGCCGTCCAGCACCGTCCCCGACCTGACGTAGGCGGGGTCGGCCAGCTGGTCGGGGTCCTCGCCGTCGGCGAGCAGCTCCTCGTCGGTGAAGTCCTGGACGGCTTCCACGCCGTCGCGGATCGCCGCCCAGAACTCCTCGGGCCCCGTGGCGCCGGGGAAGCGGCAGGCCATGCCGACGATGGCGAGCGCGCCACCGGCGGCGGGCGCGGTGGCCGAGACCGCCTTCGGCGCCGGACCGTCGGACCTGAGGGCGTCAGACCTGAGGCCGTCGGAGCTGAGGAAGGCCGTCAGCGAAGCGATCGTCGGGTACCTGAACAGGTCGGTGACCGTCAGGCTGAACCGCTTGCGCAGTCGCTCGTGCACCTGCACGACCAGCAGCGAGTGGCCGCCGACCTCGAAGAAGTTGTCGCCGGGGCCGAAGGCGCCGGTGCCCAGGGCCTCGCGCCAGGCCCGGGTGACGATCTGGGAGATCTCGTGGCGCGGCAGCTCCCCGGCCGCCTCGTCCCCGCCGACCGCCGCGGCCAGCACCTGTTGGAGCTCGGCCACCAGGCCGCGGATCGTCTCCACGTGAAACAGGTCCGTGTTGTACTCGACGAGGCCGTCCAGGCTCTCGCGGACACCCACGGTCAGGTCGAACTTGGCCGTGCGCTCGGGGATCTCCACGGGGGTGACCGTCAGGCCGGCCAGCTCCAGCGTCGCCGTGGCCGAGGGCAGCATGGCGAACATCGTCTGGAACACCGGGCTACGGTCCAGGCGACGTTCCGGGTTGAGCTCCTCCACCAGCCGTTCGAAGGGCATCCCCTGGTGGTCGTGGGCGTCGAGCACCGCCTCCTTGACCCGCTCGACCACCTCGGACAACGACGGCTCGCCCGACAGGTCGGCGCGGATGGCCAGGGTGTTGGTGAAGAACCCGATCAGGCCCTCGAACTCGATCCGGTCCCGGTTGGCGATCGGCGTGCCCACCACCAGGTCCGACCGGCCGGAGCGCCGGGAGAGCACCATCAGGTAGGCCGCGAACAGCACCATGTACGGCGTGGCGCCCAGGCTCCGGCAGTACGCCTGGAACTCCTCCCGCTGGAGGCCGAGGGTGAAGGGCAGCTCGGCGCCCGCGTACGTCTGGACGGCCGGCCGGGGCAGGTCCGTCGGCAGCTCGGTGAACGCCGGCGCCCCCGCCAGCCTCTCGCGCCAGTAGCCCAGATCCGAGCCGTAGTCGTTCTCCCGCTGCCAGATCGCGTAGTCGGGGTACTGCTGGGACAGCGCCGGCAGCTCCTGGCCGTGGTAGAGCGCGCTCAGTTCCCGGCGCAGCACGTCCAGCGACCAGGCGTCGGCGACGATGTGGTGGAGCGTGAGATGCAGGACGTGCCGCTCCGCGCCTTCGCGCAGCAGGTGGGCGCGGATGAGCGGGCCGGTGGTCAGGTCCATCGGCGCGCCGTCCTCGGCGTCCGCCAGGTCGAGCGTCAGTGTGTCGGCCACGATCTGGTACGGGCCGTCCTCGTCCATGGCGAACGTGGTGCGCAGGCTCTCATGCCTGGCCACCAGGGCGTTCAGCGCACGGTGCAGCGCTTCGCGGTCGAGCGGGCCCTCGATGCGGAAGGCGAGCGGTATCAGGTAGTGCGCGGCGCCTGGTGCGATCTTGTCCAGATACCAGGAGCGAAGCTGGGCGAACGACATCGGCAGCCGGTCGGGCCTGGATCGCCCGGCCTGCTGTTTCTTCTTGCGTAACGCCTCCAGGAGCTGGCGTTGCTGGGCTGACAGGCTCATTGGCCGCCTTCCATCGACCGCAGCAGAGCCTCGGCCTCTTCGTCGGAATATGTCGCGACCATGAGATAGAGCTCGGCGGCCGCCTCCACGTCCGGTGACGTGAGCCGCTCGCCCAGCTCGGCGACCGTCGGGTGGGCGAAGAGCGTCCGCAGGGACACCGGCACCTCCAGCGCCTCGCGTAGCCGGGAGGCGATCTGGGTCGCGTTGAGCGAGTTGCCACCCAGCTCGAAGAGGTCGTCGTGCCGCCCGACCGGGCTGCCCAGCACCTCCTGCCAGACGGCGGCGATGGCCTGCTCCACCGGGGTGGCCGGGGCCGTGATGGTCCGCGCGACCTGGTCGGGGGCCGGCAGGGCGTGCCGGTCCACCTTGCCCGAAGGGTTCACCGGCAAGGACTCCAGCGCGACGAACGTCCGCGGCACCATGTACTCGGGCAGCCGCTCGGCCAGGTAGGCGCGCAGAACCGGGGTCCAGTCGGTGGCACCGCCGGTCGCGCGGCCGGTCGCACTGCCGGTCGCACTGCCGGTCGCGTGGTCAGTTGTGCCGTCGGCGGCGACGTAGGCCACCAGCTCGCCATCCCTGGCCATGACGAACGCCTCACGCACGGCGGGATGCCCGGACAGCACCGCGGCGATCTCGCCGGGCTCGACCCGGTAACCGCGGATCTTGACCTGGTCGTCCGCCCGGCCCAGGAACTCGATCTCCCCCGCCTCGTTGCGGCGGGCCAGATCCCCGGTCCGGTAGAGCCTGCGCCCGTCCCGCCAGATGATGAACCGCTCGCTCGTCAGCTCGGGCTGGCCGTAATAGCCCCTCGCCAGGCAGGCACCGCCGAGATGCAGCTCGCCGGGGACGCCGTCGGGCGCCTCGTGGCCCAGGCGGTTGAGTATCGGCGTCTGGACGCCGGTGACCGGCTTGCCGATGGGTGGCAGTCGCGGCCAGTCCGCCGGCGGGCCGGTGAGGGTGTGGGCGAGGTCGATGATCGCGCCCTCGGTCGGCCCGTACTGGTTGTGGAGTGTCATCCACGGTTTGATGAACCGTTCGAGCTGCGGGGTGACCTGGAGCTGCTCGCCCGCGGTGATCACCTCGCGCAGCGTGGCGGGCGGTTCGAGCCCGGCACCGGCCAGCGACTGCAGCGCCACGAAGGGGAGGAAGATCCGCTCCACCCGGTTCCTGGCGATGTGGTCGAGCAGGGCGGCCGGGTCGCGCCGTACCTCGTCGTCGACCATGACCAGCGTCCCGCCGTACGCCCAGGTGCTGAAGATCTCCTGCACCGAGACGTCGAAGCCGAGCGCGGTGAACTGCAGGCTCCGGTAGGCGTCGCTGTGCCAGGCGATGAGGTTGGCGACCGGGCGGTGCGGCATCGCCACGCCCTTGGGCCGGCCGGTCGAGCCCGAGGTGAACAGGATGTAGGCCAGGTTGTCGGCCGTGACGCCGCTGTCCGGCCGGTGTTCCGGCCGGCCGTCGAGGTCGGTGTCGACGTACACGGGCCGCTCGTGCGGCAGGCCGCCGGCCAGCGGCCGGTGCGTGACCAGGACCGGGGTGTCGACCCGGCCGAGCACCTGGGTGAGGCGTCCCTGGGGGTAGGAGGGGTCGAGCGGCACGTAGGCGCCGCCCGACTTGAGGATCCCCAGCAGCGCCACGGGCAGGTCGAGTGAGCGCCGCACGTGCAGGGCGACCGGCACCTCCGGGCCCACCCCCAGCTCGCGCAGCAGGTGAGCCAGCCGGTTGGCCCGCCGGTCGAGCTCGGCGTAGGTGAGGGCGGCGCCGTCGCACTCGACGGCGACCGCGTCGGGCGTTCTGTCCGCCTGCTGTTCGAAGAGCTGGTGAAGGCACTGGTCGGGACCGTGACCGGCGGGCTCGTGCCGCCGGGCGAGCAGCGTGGAGATCGGCGCGGCCGGGTCGGCCGTCACCTGTTCCAGGACGCGCACATAATGGCTCAGCAGGCGCTCCGCGGTGGCGGGCTCGAACAGGTCGGTCGCGAACTCCAGGCTCATCTCCTGCCCTTCGGCGTAGAGCACCAGGTCGGCCTTGGCGCCGCCGTTCTCCACCTCCTCGAGCATCCGGAAGGTCACGCCATCGGCCCGCCTGGCGTCCAGCGGCTCCTGCATCGCGAACATCACGTCGAAGGGCGACCGGCCGTCGGGACAGAGCTCCCGCACGATCTCCTCGAGCGGCACGTCCGTAGGCGTGGCCAGAACCGTCGCCCGCACCTGCGAGAGCAGGCGCTCGAAGGAGGGATCGCCCGCCAGGCCGGTCCTGACCGGCAGCGTCTCCACGAAAAAGCCGATCATGGAGTCGGCGCCCGGCGCCTCCCGGCCGGAGAACGGCACGCCCGTCACGATGTCGTCCTGGCCGCTGTAGCGGTGCAGCAGCGCCTGGAAGGCGGCGAACAGCACCATGAACGGGCTCGCCTGAGCGTGCCTGCCCAGCGTCTCCACCTCGGCGAGCAGCCCGTCCGGCAGCGTGGCCCGGACCCGGGCGCCGCGCCGGAGCGGCCCCGTCGATCCGGGGCGGTCGGCGGGCAGCCCCAGCCGTTCGGGCGGCGACTCCAGGGCCTTCTTCCAGTGAGGCAGATGGTCGAGAGCCAGTGTGCGCTGGTACGGCCCGGCCGGCGAGGGCAGGCTCTCCCCCGCGTACAGCCGTGCCAGCTCGTCCAGGAAGACCCCGGCCGACCAGCCGTCGAAGGCGATGTGGTGGACGGTCACCAGCAGCCGGTGCCGGTCGTCGGCGAGCCGGAGCAGCAGCGCCCGCAGCACAGGGCCGTTCCGCAGGTCGAAGGGGTCGCGGGCGGCGTGCTTGGCCAGCGCGACCGCGCCACGCGGGGTGGCGTCCACGACCTTCAGCTGTATGGGCCGCGCCGGCTCGACCACGGGCACCGGCTCGCCGTCGTGCTCTTCGTAGCGGGTCCGCAGAGGCGGGTGCCTGCGGACGATCTCGTTGATCGCGTTCTCCAGCCGCCCGGCGTCGAGGGGACCGTCCAGGGCGTACAGGATGGGCACGTTGTACTGCGCGCCGGGCGCCATCTGGTCGATGAACCAGAGCCGGCGCCGCGCGGGCGTGAGCTCGCCCTCGACCGGGGTCGCCGCCGGCAGGCCGTCGGCCTCGGCCGGGGTCGTCGTGTCCGGCAGGCCGTCGATCGCACGGGCGAGCGCGGCGAGCGTGGGGTGTTCGAACAGCATCCGGGGCTCGACCGGCTTGCCCAGCCCTTCGCAGGCGCGGGCGGCGATGCGCATCGCCAGCAGCGACTGGCCGCCCAGTGCCAGGAAGTCGTCGTCGGCGCCGATCGGCCCGGCATCGAGGACGTCCCGCCAGATCTCGGCGAGCAGCAGCTCGGTTGCGGTGCCCGGCGGCGTGATCGAGCGGGGCTCGCGGACCGGGTCGGGCAGGGCGGCACGATCCACCTTGCCGTTGCCGGTCAGCGGTAACTCGTCCAGGAAGACCCAGGCGGTGGGGATCATGTAGTCGGGCAGGAACCTGCGAAGGTGGGCGTGCGCCTCCTGCTCGGTCGCCGTGCCCACGATGTAGGCGACCAGTTCGTGGCCGCGCAGCGCGGTGGTGGCGGCCCGGACCCGCGGGTGACGGCCGAGCACGGTCTCGATCTCGCCGAGCTCCACCCGGTTGCCGCGGATCTTGACCTGGTCGTCGAGCCGCCCCAGGAACTCGATGAGCCCGTCGGACCGCCGCCTGGCCAGGTCACCTGTGCGGTAGAGCAGCCGCCCGTCCTGGTCGCGGACGAAGCGCTCCGCCGTCAGGTCGGGCCGGTCGAGGTAGCCCAGGCCGACGCACACGCCGCCGAGGTAGATCTCGCCCTCCTCGACCGGCCGCATCGCCTCGTCCAGGAGGTGGACGGTGACGCCGGGCAGTGGCGTGCCGAGCGCGGGCGGGCGGCTCTGGCCGTCGTAAACCGGCACCTCGCCGGCGATCGCGTTGACGGCGCACTCCGCCGGGCCGTAGAGGTTGATCAGCCGGAAGGGCAGCTCGGGTCTCGGGTAGGTGGTGAGCCGGTCGCCGCCGGTGCTGAGCGTCGCGAGCGTGGTCCGCGCCGGCCAGGACAGGCCGAGCAGGCCCTCAGCGATGGGAGTGGGCGCGTAGCAGGTGGTCAGCTCCTGCTCCACGATCCAGTCGCGTAACGCGGGCAGGGAGAGCCTGGTCCGCTCGCTGGGGATGACCATCGTGGTGCCCGCGGTCAGGTACGTCCAGATCTCCCACACCGACGGGTCGAAGTTGGGGCTGGTGAGCAGCGGGGCACGGCCGCCCAGCCCGAAGGTCTCGTGCGACCAGCCAATCAGGTTGGTCAGCGCGCGGTGCGGAACGAGCACGCCCTTGGGAGCCCCCGTGGAGCCGGAGGTGTGGATGACATACGCGGGCTCGCCGGGCTCGACCTGCGGCAGAGGTGACGCGTCCGCCTCGGCGGGCGTGTCGATCACCGGAATGCCGTCGGGGACCAGAGCTCTCCACTCCGGCGCCGTGACGACGGCCGCGGCCCCCGCCAGCATGGCGTGGATCCGCTCCACGGGCGTGGCCGGGTCGATCGGGCCGAAGGCGAGGCCCGCCTTCATGGCACCGAGCTGGCCCGCGACCAGCCGGATCGAGCGGCCCGCGAGCACGGCCACCCAGCGCTGCCCGGTCATCGGGAGATGACGCAGCTCAGCGGCGATGCCGTTCGCGAGGCGATCCAGCTCCCGGTAGGTGAGTTGATCTTGACCAGCCGAAACGGCGACCCTTTCTGGGGCCGCGTACAGCCGATCTTGATATAGGTGCAGAACAGATGCCAGGGGTAACGCATCCGACGTCATTGTCACGCCTGCCAATTGAGGGGGTTTTTGTACTTTTTGGGCACGCCGCGGATCAGGATGACCTGGTCGCCAGATGCTGTCAACTCGGCACGCGCGGCCTTGTTGATCTACCCCTCAGTCAGGTCAGGCAGGCAGTCCCCAGCGGGGCTGACCCGGTGCCGTCACCGGCCGGATCACCGCGTCGCCCCGGGCCTGGATCAGCACTTCTTCGCCGCGGCGTAGATCGAACTCGAGATCGCCGCCGGGCAGCGTCCGCCAGGGCACCTTCCTGCCGCTGGAGCGTACGGTGAACGGGCCGTCGATGCCGGTGCGGACGCGGCACGGCGCCCCCGCCAGCGAGACCAGCCGGACGAAATCGGTACGACCGCCGCGCCGGGCGGCCGAGAGCAGGAACGCGCCCTGCGTCAGGAAGTCGTGCACCGTCACGTCGGGCCAGGCGCCCGGTACGGCGGGCAGGACCCTGATCACGCCGTCCCAGCTCTGGCAGATCATGTCGTGCATGGACTGGGCGGCGGACAACGGCGTCTCGATGACGGGGCCGCTCTCCTTGTACATCGTGTTGGGCTGGACGAAACGGCGCAGCAGCTCGTCGAGGTAGAAGCGGGCGTCGTCGCCGCGCAGCAGCTGCGCGGAGATCGAGGCCGCGCCGGTGAAGCTGTAGCCCTGCAGGGCGCCCTCGAAGCTGATCCAGTGCTTGAGCGACTTCTCGATCAGCTCGCGCTGGTTCTGCTGCTCCCAGGTGAGCAGGTACAGCGGGTAGATCATCAGGAGGTGGGAGTAGTGCCGATGCGACTTGGCGAACGGCGCGCCCGCTCCGATCATGAAACCGTTCTCGTCGACCGGATAGGCGGCCAGGTTCGCCAGCACGTCCTGCCACTTCGGCAGCAGCGGGTCGCGCACGCCCAGCAGGCGCGCGGACTCGACCAGCGTCCGGCAGCCCCAGCGGATCAGCGCCAGGTCGTAGTTCGTGTCCGGCGCGTTGACCCCGTACTCGGGAGAGAACGTGGCGGGCAGGTGCAGTTTGCCATCGGCGCCGGGGGCCAGGAAGCGCAGGTAGTAGTTGATCGCCCGGCGCAGCAGCGGGAACAGCACGTCCCGGACGATCCGGACATCCATCGTGTGCCGGTAGGACAGCCAGACGTTGTGCAGCGCCCAGGTCAGGTTGCCGACCTCGGGGACGGGAGTGGCCTGGCCGGGGATGCCTACCGGGAAGCCGCTGTTGCCGATTCCGGCGCCGTTGTCGAGGGCCATGTCCGTGGTGCGCGGGATGCCCGCGGAGTCCTCGGGGAAGGTCACCTGGTCGATGAGGTGCTGACGGTACTGCGACAGGCTCCTTGTGACCGCGTCCAGCTCCAGGTGGTTCGACCCGTGGATCAGCCAGTATTCGAGCTGCACGTTGAGGTTCCACCAGGTCGCCGGCCACGGCGTCGGTTCCAGCCACGGCCCGGAGGTCGCCATGGGCGGCGCGTCCCGGCGCGCGGCGGCGGCCACCTTGTAGAGCTGGATCCAGTAGAAGCTCTGCGTCCGCTGGTCCGGCACCGACAGGAAGCTCTTGCGGTAGTAGCGGTGCCACCAGTGCCGGTGGTCGACGGCCAGCGCCTCGATGGGTGACCGCGCGGCCGAGCGCACCGATCTGACCGCCTCGTCGGCGGCCGTGTCGCCCGGGAACGACCAGGCGACCGCGGCGTAGAGCGTACGGCGTCGGCCGCGCCGTACCTCCTGCCAGGCCGTCGCGTGCCCACCGCCGGCCACCAGCGGCTGGGTGATCAGCTCCAGGTCGGCGTGGCGGGTCACGGCCGGAGCGGGGTTGGTGGTGTAGCCGGGCGGGGGCGGCTTGTTGAAGATCGGATTGGCGCGGGGGCTGATGGCCTCCTCGGGGTGGAAGGTCCAGCGGAAGTCCCGCTCGCCGTCGCTGGGGACGACGTCGACGGCCAGCACGGAGCGGTCGTTGTGGATCAGCGCGCTGATCGTCAGGCTGCCCGAGGCGGTGGTGATGGTGCCGGTCAGCTCGGCGTTCCACAGGTCGAGCCGCCAGTCGACGCCGGTGATCGCGCCGACGGGCTCCAGGGTGAGGTGGCCGATGGGCAGGCGGGCCAGGCCGAACAGCGCGCCGTACTCGGGACGGTGGTCCTGAACCTCGCTGTGCTGCACGTTGAAGCGCACGGCGTTGGCGTCCTGCTGCGCGTAGATGCCGGAGCCGAGGAAACCGTTGCCCAGGAACGGCCCCTCGTACCAGGTCTGCGGCATCCGCTGCCACACCAGGTCGGCGTCGGCCAGGAAGCGCTTCCAGTCGATCTCGTCGCGGAGCAGAGAGGGACCGCCCAGGGCGCCGAGCGCGGGGGCGGCCAGCGCGGAGCCGAGCAGTGCGCGCCTGGACAGAACGCCTCCAGCCATGGGTGCCCCTCATCGTGGATAGATCGGATGTGTCAGGCACCCATGACGGTATTTCTGCCCCCGATCGGGGTCAAGAGGGCGAAAGATCCGAGGGTCTCGAAGCTGCAACCGTTTGCCGAGGGGCGTTGACGTAATGTTACGCCCCAATTAACGTCCTGAGTTAAGTATTTTGCCCGGTTCATGGACGGACACCCCCGCATGAGTACTCTCAGCAGACGAGGATTCCTCCAAGTCGGCGCCGCCGCCGCGACTCTCGCGCTGGCCGGCTGTGCCGGAGGGGGAAGCTCGGGTGCCAGCCTCCAGTTCGCCTGGTGGGGCAGCACGGCACGCCATACCGCGACGCAGAAGGCCCTCGACGCCTTCAAGAAGAAGAAACCCGGTGTCCAGATCAAGACCCAGTTCTCCGGCTGGGACGGGTACTGGGAGAAGCTGGCCACGCAGACCGCGGGTGGCAACGCCCCCGACGTGATCCAGATGGACTACTCCTACCTCGGCGAATACGCCAGGCGCGGCAGCCTGCTGGACCTGGGCCCGTACGTCGGCAAGGGCCTGGACCTGGCCGGCTTCGAGCCCGACGTGGTGAACGCGGGAAAGATCAACGGCAAGCAGTACGCCGTGAACTTCGGCATCAACTCCATGGCCCTCATCGTCAACAAGAGCCTGGCGGCCGAACGCGGGGTGGAGATCCCCGACACCTTCACCTGGCCCGAGTACGGCGAGCTGGCCAAGAAGCTGGCGGGCAAGGGCGTCTTCGGCACCGAGGACGGCGCCCAGGACGGCGGCGCGCTGGAGAACTGGCTGCTGGAGCGAGGCAAGATGTTCTTCACCCCCGACGGCAAGCTAGCCTACGACGAGAACGACCTGAAGGAGTGGTTCACCTTCTGGGACGGTCTGCGCAAGGCCGGCGCGGCCACGCCTCCGGAGGTCCAGGCCACCGCGCTGGGCGACGTGCAGAACAGCTTGGTCGCCACCCGCAAGGCGGTCATGGACTTCGCCTGGTCGAACCAGCTCAGCGCCTACATGTCGCTCACCAAGGACGAGATCGGCATCCACGCCTTCCCGACGGGCGACAAGCCCGGCCAGTACTACAAGCCCTCCATGCTCTTGACCGTCAGCGCCGCGAGCAAGGCCAAGGACGACGCGGTGGCGCTGGTCAACGCGCTGGTCACGGACGTGGACGTGGCCACCCCGCTCGGCTCCGAGCGCGGCATCCCGCCCGCGACCGCGATCCGCACCGCGCTGCGGCCCAAGGCCTCGCCGTCCGAGCAACTGGTCTACGGCTACATCGACTCGATCAAGGACAAGGTCGGTCCGCTTCCTCCGCCGCAGCCGCTCGGCGCCGGTGAGCTGCACAACAAGGTGCTGATGAACATCAACCAGCAGATCGGCTTCGGCAAGCTGACGATCGATCAGGGGGTGTCCCGATTCTTCGAAGAAGCCGGACGAGTGCTCAAGTAGAGGGACGTTCGGCCTACCTGTTCCTGCTGCCGTGGTTCGCCGGTCTGCTGCTGCTGACCGGCGGGCCCATCCTGGCCTCGCTGGCGCTGTCGTTCACCGACTTCGACCTGCTCACCCCTCCGTCCTTCGTGGGGCTGGACAACTACGCCAGGATGCTCACCGACGATCCGCACTTCGTCAACGCCGTGCGGGTCACGCTGATCTACGTCGTCTTCTCCGTGCCGCTGACCGGCGCGTTCGCGCTGCTGGTCGCGGTGCTGCTGAACCGGCCCATGCGGGCCACCGGGGTGTACCGCGCCGCCTACTACCTGCCGTCGCTGCTGGGCGGCAGTGTCGCGGTCGCGATCCTGTGGCGGCAGATCTTCGGGGCGGACGGCCTGATCAACGATGGCCTGCGCTATTTCGGGATCGTGGGGCCGAGCTGGATCTCCACTCCCCAGTACGCGATCTACACGCTGATCGTGCTGCACGTCTGGCAGTTCGGCTCACCCATGCTGATCTTCCTGGCCGGGTTGAAGCAGATCCCCGCCGAGCTCTACGACGCCGCGGCGGTGGACGGCGCCGGGCGGGTACGCGCGTTCTTCCGCATCACGCTGCCCATGCTCAGCCCGATCATCTTCTTCAACCTGGTCCTGCAGACGGTGAACTCCTTCAAGGCGTTCACCCCCGCCTTCATCATCAGCGGCGGCACCGGCGGACCAGCCGACTCCACGCTGTTCTACACACTGTTCATCTACCAGGAGGGCTTCGGGAACTTCCGGATGGGCTACGCCTCCGCGCTGGCCTGGGTGCTGCTCCTGGTGACGGCGGCCTTCACCGGACTGGCCTTCCGTTCCGCGAGGTACTGGGTGCACTATGCCGACTAGCCGTCGCTGGGCCGTCCACCTGCTGGTCGTGGTGGGCGCGCTCGTCATGCTCTACCCGCTGTTCTGGCTGATCAGCTCCTCGTTCAAGCCCAACGACGAGATCTTCAGCAGTCCCGGGCTGGTGCCGCAGACCGTGGTCGCGGACAACTACGCCACGGGGTGGACCGCCTTGGGCGTGCCCTTCAGCGGGTTCTTCGCCAACTCGTTCCTCATCGCCGCGGCGGCCGTGGTCGGGAACGTGATGTCGTGCTCGATGGCGGCCTATGCCTTCGCCCGGCTGAGTTTCCGGTTCAGGAAGCTCTGGTTCGCGATCATGATGATGTCGATCATGCTGCCGATCCACGTGCTGATCGTGCCGCAGTACACGCTGTTCAAGTACCTCGGGTGGGTGGACACGTTCCTGCCGCTGATCGTGCCGAAGTTCCTGGCCGTGGACGGGTTCTTCATCTTCCTGATGGTGCAGTTCATCAGGTCGCTGCCGCGTGAGCTGGACGAGGCGGCCCGCATCGACGGGTGCGGGCCCGTCCTGGTGTACTGGCGGATCATCCTGCCGCTGTCGCGGCCGGCGCTGATCACGACCGCCATCTTCACCTTCATCTGGACGTGGGATGACTTCTTCAGCCAGCTCGTCTATTTGAGCGATGTGTCGACCTATACGGTGCCGCTCGCGCTCCGGGCGTTCCTCGATTCCAGCGGCGGGTCCTCCTGGGGTCCGATGCTCGCGATGGCGGTGTTGTCGCTCGTGCCGATCCTGGGCTTCTTCCTGATCTTCCAGCGTCGCATCACCGAGGGCATCTCGACCACGGGCCTCAAGGGCTGAGGTAAGGGCTCAGGTGTGGCGGACCGCGTCCAAGCGGTCCGCCACACCGGCGTTTCTCAGCGGGCGCAGGTCATCAGGCCGGCGTTCTCAACGCGCGCAGGTCGTCAGGCCGGGCCGCCAGCGGCAGGCGATGGCCGCGAAACCGCCTTCCGCCGGGACGTCAACCGCCAGTGCGCCGCCCTGCACCACGTGCGGCTCGCGCACGAGACCGGCGGCGCCGTCCCTGGTCACCTCGACGAGCCAGCGCCCCCGCAGGAAGCCCGTCGGCACCTGGAGCGTGCGGGCCGCCCCGGAGACTCCGGCGCCGATGAACCAGCGGTCGCCGCTGCGTCTGGCCATCACCGTGTGGTCGGCGGGCTTTCCGGACAGCAGCCGCGTCTCGTCCCACACGGTGGGCACCTGGTCGAGGAAGCGCTCGGCCTCGGGCCGCGCCCGGTAGGCCTCAAGCGACCCGGCCAGGTTCGTCAGGCCCGACTCGAACACCACCGACAGCGCCAGCTCGTGCGCGTCGGAGGTGGGCCGGCTGGGCCGCTGGAAGGCCATCGGCGTGTAGTCCATCGAGCCGATCTCATTCCTGGTGTACGGCAGGGCCGCCAGGTGGCTGGTGGTCAGGTTCGACGACTTCTCCGCACCGTGCACCCCTTCCATGGTCATCACCTGGGGCCAAGTCCGGTTGATCCCCTTGGGCACGGTGGAGCCGTGGAAGTTGACCATGAGCTGGTTGTCGGCCAGGTCGCGCAGCGTCCCGTCGTACCACTGCAGCCGCTCCTGCGCCTCGGAGTCGATGAAGTCCAGCTTGACGCCCTTCACACCCCACTGGTGCAGCAGGCCGAAGCGCTGGACGCGCTTGTCGTGGGTGTCGAAGTCGGAGAAGCGCAGCCACACCATGATGCCGACTCCGCGGGCCCTGCCGTACTCGACGAGCTGGGGTATCCAGGTGAATTCGGCCGTCCGATCCGTCCAGGCCCGCTCGCCGGTGACCGGATCGTCGTACCAGCCGGCGTCGACCAGCACGTACGGCCAGCGGTGCTGCGCGGCGTAGTCGACGAACTCCTTCTGGCTCTCCAGGCTCTGCTGCACGGGCCGGCCACCGGCCAGCCAGCTCCACAGCACCTTGCCCGGCTTGATCCACGAGGTGTCGGTGAGCTGGGAGCCGGGCGCGAGGTCGTCGACGAGGGTGGACTCGGTGACGGTCGCGAGGTCGCCCGTGACCATGACCCGCCAGGGCGTGGTCAGGCCGTGGTCGTAGGGCACCCGCGCGTCCCAAAGGGCGATCTTGTAGGTGCCCTGGTCGCTCACCAGGTGGGGACCGGTGTAGGAGCCGTTCAGCGCCGACTCGGCCAGCAGGAGGTAATTCTGGCCCACCCCGAACAGGGCGGGCATCTGGTATTCGGCCGGGGGGACGTCGGCGTACTGGATGAACGGGTTCTCGTAGTCGCGGCGATGCCCGGCCAGCCAGGCGGTGGACCCGGCCGGAACCGTGAACGCCGAGGCCTCCCCCAGGACGGCGCCCGCGCCGGGCAGCTCGTAGCGGTAGGCGACGCCGTCGCGGGCGGCCCTGACGACCAGGTCGAGTTTGGCGTCGCCGCGGGCGAAGCGGAAGCGGGTCTCGTTCATCACGGACAGGCGATCGAGGCGCTTGCCCGCCGTGGTGGTGTACTTCTCGACGACCGCGCGGCTGGAGCGGCCGGTCAGGCTCAGGCCGGTGGTGAGGTCGGCCTGTTCGGTGGTGACGCCGAGCGGGCTCGGCGCCAGCACACTCGCTCCGCCCCGCGACACGGCCACGGAGGGGCTGCCCTGCGAGTCGAGGTGGACGGTGGCGACGGGGCCGCCCGCAGGGGCCTTGACGGTCCAGGTGGCGGTGGGAGTGGGGGTCGCGGGAGCTGTCAGTAGTCCGGCCAGCAACGTGCCGGTGAGTAGCAAGTTCAACAGGTGCCTCCCGAAGGCTGGGGGTTGCAACCGATTGTAGCCGTAATTAACTTCTTCAAGAATTAAATTCGCCCGATGTCGGCGCGACCGCGGTCAAGGGGGTTGACAGCGGCGGTCATCAGATTAGATCTTCTCATTCATCAGATGAATCTCTCCGCGAGCCCCCCGCCAGGAGGCACGATGCCGGAAAATCCCACCACACGGCGCACATTCCTCGGAGGTCTTGCTTTAGGCGGCGCCGCTGTGGTCGCGACCTCCCCCACCGCGTGGGCGCAGGCCGCGCCGGAGCCGAGCGACGCGTACGGCGACGTCCTGCGTGACGCCGCCATGATCTGGAAGCGGCTGCCCAACGGCTGGCAGAACGGGCCGTTCCTGGGCAACGGGTTTCTCGGCGTGCACCTCTACAACAAGGGCGGCGAGGGCAACGTCCTGCGCTTCATGCTGAACCACTCCCTCGTACAGGACCAGCGAGGGCAGTGGGAGGCGGCGATCGGGTACTCACGGCTGCCCATCGGCTACCTGACGCTGACCTTCGCCGGCACCATCACGGCGGTCGACTGGCGGCTGGACCTGGAGCGGGCCGAGCTGACCGGAACCGTGACGACCACCCTGGGCGGCGTCCGGTTCAGCGCGCTCGTGCTCAACCATCGCAGTGTGCTGCTGGTGTCCACGGAGCCCAGCGCCGGAGAGGAGGGGGTGGCGTGGGGATTCACGCCGCTGCCCGCCCACACGACCAGGACGATCCGGCTCCCGCCCGAATACACCGGCAATCCCGAACCGGTGGTCGCCGACGGGCACGTCGAACAGCCCCTGCACGCCGGAGGCGGCTACACCACGGCCTGGCGCGAGGTCAGGAACGGCACCGAACGGGTGCTCGCGGCCACCATCGCCTACGGCTACCCGGACTCGACCGGGGCGGAGGAGGCGGTGCGGACCGTACGCCGGGTGCTCGACGGGAACCCTGAGGCGCAGGTCAAGGTGCACCGGCTCTGGTGGCAGCGGTTCTACCGGCGCAGCCTGGTGTCGGTCCCGGACAAGCTGCTGCAGCGGTTCTACTGGATCCAGCTCTACAAGATAGCCTCGGCCACCAGGGACGACGCGCCGGTGGTGACCGAGTGGGGGCCGTGGTTCCCCGAGGTGGGCAACAGCTGGACCAACATCTGGTGGAACCTCAACGTCCAGGTCTCCTATCCCATGATCAACGGCTCGAACCACCCGGAGCTGGACGCGGTGACCACGACGTTCCGGAAATATCACGAAAACCTGGAGCTCAACGTGAATCCGGGTTATCGCGATGGGAAGTCGTACGCGCTGTGCCACCCGGGCGACCGCATGCTCAGACCGGGGCCGCGCTACGTCGGCGTGCCGGGCGTCAGCCCGAACGACCACACCGGCAACCTCACCTGGGGCATGCACAACGTCTGGCTCGCCTACCGCCACACCATGGACGACCGCGTGCTGCGCGAGGTGCTGCACCCGATCCTGACCGGCGCGATCACCTACTACGACCGCTTCCTCGTCGAAGGCTCGGACGGCAAGCTGCACCTGCCCGAGACGCGCTCGCCCGAGTACGCGAACGCCTCCGACGCCACCTACGACCTCTCGCTCATCCGCTGGGGCTGCCGCACGCTCCTCGACAGCGCCGACCGGCTGCGCCTCGACGACCCGCGCAAGGCCCGGTGGCAGGAGATCCTGGCGCGGCTGGTGCCGTACCACCGCAACGAGCAAGGGGTGATGATCGGGGCGGACGTGCCGCTGGCGGATTCGCACCGGCACTATTCGCACCTGCTCTGGATGTATCCGCTGCAGGAGTCGCTCGACAGGCTCAGCTTCGACCACTGGACGAGCATGCGCGAGCGGTGGCACGGCTACAGCTTCGCGGCGGCCTCCTCGATGGAGACGCTGTTCGGCAATCCGGAGGAGGCGCTGTCCTACCTGCGTTTCTTCGTCGACGGCAACATCGTGGACAACTGCGCCATCACCCCCAACACCATGTACCGGGAGGGCAGCAACCTGGCCATCGAGAGCCCGCTGGCCGCCGCCCAGTCGGTGCTCGACATGCTGGTCCAGAGCCATGGCGGGGTGGTCAAGGTGTTCCCGGCGGTCTCCGCCACCTGGGCCGACGTCTCGATCGAACGGCTGCGCACGCAGGGCGCGTTCCTGGTGGACGCCTCGCGCGCCGGGGGGCGTACGGACTGGGTCAGGGTCCACAGCGAGGCGGGCGAGCCGCTGCGGCTCCAGCACGGCATCACGGGCCCGTTCGAGGTACGCGACGAACGCGGCGACCGCCTCCCCTACCGGGGGACGGACACGATCGAGCTCCGGCTGCGCAGAGGGGCGACGGCGATCATCACCAGGCGGGGTCGACGCCCATCCAAGCCACGAGACGTCCCGGCCAACGGCAGCGCGCCCGCGTGGGGGCTTCCCTGACCGGATCAGCGGGAAGCCGGGTCATAGTCAGGGCTCGCGCTCCAGCTCCAGTGGTGAGCACCCGCCGCCCGGCCGTCCTTCCGAGCGCGGGCGGGCGGACGGCCGTCCGAAGCGCGGGCGCCGCCGTGCGGCTAGGTCCTCATCGTCGTGTCGGCCTGCTGCGCGTGTCACGCTCGCGGCGGACGGTCGGTCTCCGCCCCTTGATCGTGGCCTGACGGAGGGCCGCGATCACCTCGTTGGCCGCCTCCTGCGGCACCTCCACCAGCGAGAACCGGTCGGCGATCTCGATGGCGCCGATGTCGCGACCGCTCAGGCTCGACTCGCCGGCTATCGCGCCCACCAGGTCCTGCGGCCGGATGCCCGCGCTGCGCCCCACGCTGAAGAACAGCCGGACCATTCCCCCCGACGGAGCGCGGCCGTAGCGCGCGCCCTCCGAGCCGCCCTCCCGATGGTCGCGCCGCTTCTCCACGGTCCGCGGGGACACCTCGGGAATCTCCTGCTCGTCCAGCGCGGCCCCGCTGGCCTGGTGCGCCAGCTTGACGGCGGCGAGCGCCACCTCCATGAGGTCGAACTCGTCGGTGAGCGACTCGACCACGACGTGGAACGGCTCCAGGTCGTCCTGGAGCAGGGCTTCCTCCAGCGCGGAACGGGTCAGCTCCATCCGGCGCGCCTGCAGGTCGGCGACGGTCGGCAGCCGCTCCACCGTGATCCGCTGTTTGGTCACCCGCTCGATCGCCTTGAGCATGCGGTGCTCGCGTGGCTCCACCAGGGTCAGCGCCACCCCCTCGCGGCCGGCGCGGCCCACCCTGCCGATGCGGTGGACGTACGCCTCGGGCGCGGACGGGACGTTGTAGTTGACGACGTGCGTGAGCTGTTCGACGTCGAGGCCGCGCGCGGCCACGTCGGTCGCGATGAGCAGGTCGGCGGTCCCGGCCCGCAGCCGTGACATGACGCGATCGCGTTGCTCCTGCTCCATCCCGCCGTGCAGCGCCTCGGCCCGGTGTCCGCGCCCGTTCATGGTCTCGGTGAGCTGGTCGACCTCGTCACGGGTACGGCAGAAAATGATCGCGGCCGTCGGCGCCTCGATGTCGAGCAGGCGCCCCAGCGCCGCCGGTTTGTGCGCCCTGGCGACCAGGTACGCGCTCTGCTCCACCAACGGCGTCGTCTGACGCCCCTCCGTGGCCGCATGCCCCATTTCCAGCCGGACCGGGTCCTGCAGGTGACGCCGGGCGATCCCATCGATGCGCGGCGGAAGCGTCGCCGAGAACAGCACGGTCTGGCGGTCCTCCGGCGTCTCCGCGAGAATCGCCTCGATGTCGTCGGCGAACCCCATGTCGAGCATCTCGTCCGCCTCGTCCAGCACGACGGTACGCAGACCCCCCAGGTCGAGCGCTCCCCGGCCGATGAGGTCGAGGGCCCGCCCCGGTGTGGCGACCACGATGTCCACCCCGCGCTTGAGCGCCTGCAACTGCCGGACGATGGGCGCACCGCCGTAGACCGGCAGAACGCGGGTCCCGAGCGTGCGGCCATAGCGATGGAACGCCTCCGAGACCTGAACGGCCAGCTCCCGCGTGGGCACGAGCACCAGCGTCACCGGCCCGTCATTGTCACCGGGGTGGGACATGCGCTGAAGCACGGGCAACGCGAACGCCGCGGTCTTCCCCGTGCCCGTCGCCGCCTGCCCGAGCAGATCACGCCCCTCCACCAACGGGGGGATCGCCTCCGCCTGGATCGGAGTGGGCTCCTCGTACCCCAGAGCGGACAGCACATCCAGGAGCTCAGATCGGAGCCCCAGGTCGGCGAAGGTTGCCTCGCCGCCGGTTGCGTTCATGGTCATCGCCGACTCCTCACGAACTTCCACATTCACTTCGACACCCCACCGCCGGTCATCTCCTGGAAGGGCTTCGACGCCCCCCAACCCCTCCCCCACCGACGACAGGCCAGAACGGGAGCATAAGGGGTGCGGACTCATCCCCGCCCATCAAGGCAGCCATGGGGCGATGTCGCAGCTCTATCCTTGCAAAGGGCCTGGAAACATCGCGAGGCGGCCTTCGAAAGCGGTCCGCCGTCACCACACGTCGACGTCCACGCCGATGGCGATGATCCGCAGGGCGCTGAGCGCGACCCAGGTGCGGTCGTTGCTACCCAGCCCGTAATCGCCGGTTTCCTCCGTCCCGGGCAGCAGGTCGAGCACGGCGCTGACGTGGCCGCAGTCCGCCGCGTTCCGGGCCACCTGGGCGGACTCGCGGCGCTTGGTGGCCTTGGGGAGTTTGGCGAGCCCGGCGTGCTGGGCGGCGAGATCGGCCAGCTGGTGGGCGGTCGGGCCGGTGGGCCTGCCCTCGGCCGCGATCCGTTCGGCCACGGGCAGGGCGTCCCGCACCCAGGACCGGTTGACGTCGCCCCACAGCCGGAGCAGATCCGGCTGACCGTAGACGGTGAGCGCGCGGGCCGCCGCCCAGTCGTCGAACCAGCGCACGCCAAAGGCGTGCCGCTTCTCCGGGTCGTTCGGCTCGCTGCGCTCCCCGATCAGCTCGCGCACCAGCTCCGTCTCGCCCCGCCTGAGGAGGCGGACCAGCCAGGGCACGCCGTGGTGCCGGTCTCTCGGCGTGCCCACGCCCTCGTCCAGCACGACGCGGGCCTCCGGCTCCCGGCCGCACTCGGTGAGCGCCCAGACCAGCGGCAGGCGGACGTCCCAGTTCGAACGGTCGGCGTCGGCGGCCTCGCGTACGGAGGCGAACCACCGCTCGGCGCGTTCATGCCGCCCCAGGACCGCGCAGGCCCCGGCGACCGCCGCCATGTCCGCCGCCATGTCCGCCGCCGTATCCACCGCCAGGTCCGGCGCCATTTCCACCGCCGCGTCCACCGACAGGTTCGCCGCGTCGTGCACGTCCGCGAGTCCGTCGTCGGCGTAGGGGAAGACGGCGGCGGCTTCGGCCGCGAAACCGGCCGCGCCGAGCGCGAGCGCGATCCGCGCGAGGTGTCCGGGACGTCGCCGATGCTCCGGGATCGCGAGGGCCAGATCGCGGGCTTCGGCGGCCTCGCCCCGCCGGACGTGGATCATCGCTAGCTGCTGGAGCGTGTCGACGGTCCACTCGCCGTAGACGAACGACTCCGGCCGCGCCAGGTCGACGAGCGTGCCCCGGACCACCGTGATCAGATCGGAGACGGTGGCGGTGTCGGGTGGCGGCCACGTCCCCGTCGGCTCCGCCGTGCTGCCACGTCCCCGGAACGGCGCCAGCAGCCGCTCGGTCTCCGGCGAGGCCGCCCCCACTCCGGCGTGGGCGGGGTCGGGGAAGATCTTCTGCTCGCCCCAGCGGAACGGCCAAGCGAAGCGGCGGGCGACGGACCAGCAGAGCCGGCCGTCGAGATCGTCCTCCCGGCCGGGCGGCGCGATGACCGTGCCGTCCTCGAACGCCACCGCCCAGGTGTCCTCGTCCAGCGCGAACGTCGGGTTGAGCCGGAGCCGGTCGCCGAGGTCACGGCCGGTGAACAAGAGCGGGCGACGGGCGGCCGGGGCGTGGTGGAAGGGATGGTCGGCCACGATCTCACCGGACTCGGGGCGCAGGAAGCGCACCGCGTGCGAGCCGATCGCGATCAGCATGTCATCGGCGGGCCACTCGAGGCCGAAGCCGTCCCCCTGGCCGAGGTCCAGGACGCGCAGCCGTTCGGGGTGTTCACCCAGCGACCAGATCTCGATCCGTCCCTCGGCGGTGACGCAGGCGGCCCGCTCGCCGTCCGGCGACCAGGCCCACGGCCGGGCGTCCCAGCCGCGCGGGTTGGAGGGGGCCGCCGATACGTTCAGGTCGTACCGGTGCTCGGCGGCCGTCGCGTCGATGATCCCCGTGGTTCCGGCTGTCGTGTCGATGATCCCCGCGGTTCCGGGCGCCGCGTCGATGATGCCGACGGTCCCGCCCGCCGGATCCACCACCGCCAGCCGACCGCCCGGCCCCCAGCACAGGACGTCGGCGCCCGGATAGCCGGGAAGCTCCGCCGTCGTCTCCCCCGTCAGCGCGTCGGCGATGACGAGCTTTCCGTCGCGCTGGTGGGCCAGGAGTCGTTCGTCCAGGCTCCACTCGGGCGGAGGCGCATCCGGGTCCTCCTCCAGGCCCAGAATCCAGGTGACCTGCCGTTTCCGCACGTCGAGCGATATCGCCGCGTACTCGTCCGCCACCTCTCCGTAGATCCGGGAGCCGTCGCGCGACCAGAACGCCCGGCCGAGGATGAACTCGGGCTCGTCGCTCCCGGTTTCCGCGGACTCAGCTGGTCCGCTGAACTCGATCGGCGCTGTCCCCTTCGAATGGGCGTCCGGCGGCCCGGTGACCGAGCCCTCGTGCGCCGCCACGATCACGTTGAGCAGGAAGTCCGACTCTCCTCCGTAGACGAACGCGCGCCTGCCCTCGGGGGCGAACGCCATGCCCGACGGCCGGCCGGAGGCGAGGAAGAACGCGTCGGCGATCGGCTCGCGGGCGGTGCCGAACGGGTCCCACACGCCGGTCGCGTTGGTGTTGTACTCCAGCGCGATGCGCCTGCCGTCCGCCGACCACTGCAGGCTGCGCGCGTAGTCCGGGAAGCCGATGCCGCCCATGATGCCGTCGATCGCGTGCACGCACCGGCCGGTGGCGACCTCGAAGAGCTGCAGGACACCGCCCCGGTCGTAGTCGGCCCCGGTCCCGCTGCCGACCGCGAGGTGGCGGCCGTCCGGGCTGAGCGCGTGGCCGGTCAGCGGGCCGTGGTGCACGTCGGAGTGGCGGAGCGGCGCGCCCGCTTCGCGGAGCCGGGCGGTCGCGAGGCGATGCGCGCCGGTGACGCCGTGGGCGTGCTCCAGAGCCTGGAGGGCGTCCCGCAGCGGCACGGTGTCGCGCTCCGGGGAGTACGCGGACCAGTCGGCGTTCTTGAGGGTGTCGAGCGCCTCGACGGGGCCCATCCGCCCGTCCGGGATGCCGATGAACGGCGGGGACGGTGGCGCGGTGCCGGGCTCCCGGCCGGCGAGCACGGCCGCCAGCGCGTCCTCGTCGTAGATCGGAACGCCGCGTACCGCCGCCGGACCCGCCTTGGCCCCCGACCGCTCCCCGGCGAAGACCAGGTCCGTCTTCGCCGAGACCGACGCGGTCACCTTCGCGCCCAACGCCTCCAGGCCGCGCTTGGCCTCGTCCTTCGAGAGCCGGGTGAAGCGTCCGGCCAGCACGATCTGGCTGCCACTGATGATCATGCCAATCGACCGTAGTGGAAATGACCGACATTTCGCCGCTTGTTCGGTGGTCATGCCGCCGAACTCGCCTTCTACCGGCCGATATTCTGCCCGCCATGATCACGCATCCCGAGCGCCTGGAGCGCGGGCATCCGTTCCGGCAGTGGAAGACGTGGCGGCTGCCTGGGACCCAGCTCACCCTCACCGGCTATTCGCGGGCCAACGACAAGACGTTCTTCCACGTCCCCGAGCTGAAGCTCGCCCTCGACGCGGGGCTGGCCGAGGGCCGTCAGGTCGACACGGTGCTGCTGACGCACACGCATCTGGACCACTCCAAGGACCTCGACTTCCTGGCGACACGATCGACCGGGGTCGACATCTACCTGCCTGATCAGGCGTTACCGTACGTACGCGACTATCTGCGCGCCACGACCGAGCTGAACCAGGTGGCCGCCTTCGACCCGGCTCTCGCGGCAGGGGCCCGGGTGCACGGCGTGCGGCCGGGTGCGGAGTTCTCCTTCGGCAAGCACGGCTCTCACACGGTCCGGGTCCTCGCGTCCAAGCACAAGGTGCCCAGCGTCGGTTACGGCGTCGCGGAGAACCGGCGGGCCCTCCTGCCCGAGATCGAGGAGCTCAAGGCGACGCTCGGCGCCGCCGAGTTCGGCCGGCTCATCGCGGGCAAGCGCAAGCAGGGCATCGCGGTCGACCGGCAGGTCCAGCGGCCGTTGTTCGCCTATCTCGGCGACACGCACGCGAGCGCGCTCGGGCGCACCCCCTGGCTCTTCGACCATCCGGTGATCATCACCGAGTGCACGTATCTGGACGATGCCGAGCTCGACCGGGCGCGGCGCGTCGGCCACACGGTGTGGAGCGAGCTCAAGCCGTTCGTCCTGGCGCATCCGGACAATCTCTTCGTACTCACCCACTTCAGCCTGCGCTACTCGGATCAGGAGGTGCTCGCCTTCTTCGAGCGGGAAGGCGTGACCAACGTGCTGGTGTGGGCCCATGCTGAGAGCCACCTGCCGGAGCAGCATCAGCGCTGACGCACCGCCGTCCGGTATTCGTGGAAGCCGCTGCCGCTCTTGCGGCCCAGGCGGCCTTCCTCCACCAGGCGGGTCAGCGGCTCGCACGGGGTGAAGCGGCCGTCCCCCGTGTGTTCGACCAGGACGAGCAGCGTGTCGCGGACGATGTCGAGCCCGATGAGGTCGGCCGTGCGGAGCGGGCCCATCGGGTGGCCGAAGCAGTCCTGGAAGATCCGGTCCACGGTCGCCGCGTCGGCCGTTCCCGCTCCCAGCATCGCGGCGGCCTCGTTGACCAGCATCATCAGCAACCGGTTGGAGACGAACCCCGGCCCGTCCCCGACCACGATGCCACGTTTGCCGATGTCGTCCAGCAGTTCGCGGGCGAGCCGCAGGGCGTCGTCGCCGGTGCCGGCCGCGCGCACCACCTCGACGGCGGCGGTGAGCGGTGCCGGGTTCATGAAGTGCAGGCCGAGCACGCGTTCCGGCCGTCCGGTGTGGGCGGCCAGCCAGCCGATCGGAATCGCCGAGGTGCAGGAGGCGAGAACGGTCTCCGGCGGGCAGTGCGCGTCCAGGGCCCTGAACACCTGCCCCTTGACGGCGGAGCGCTCCGGCGCGCACTCGATCACGAATCCGGCGCCGTCCAGGTCGTCGATCCGCTCGCGCCAGCGCACCCTGGAGAGGATCTCCTCAGGCACGGCTCCCGCGCCGCGGCCCAGGAGTCTGGCCGCGCGTACGCCCTGGCGCAGCCGGTCGGGTCCGGAGGCCAGCGCCGACGCCTCCGGGTCCACGACCACCACCTGGCGGCCACTGGCGGCCAGACATTGGGCGATGCCGCAGCCCATGGTCCCCGCGCCGATGATGCCCACGTGTGCCATCAAGCCCTCCTGTCTGCGCTGATACCCCGAACGTGGCCGATGGGCAGGACGGGCTTGGCGGAATCGATGGCGAGGGTGATCAGCCCCTCGCTCTGGTCGATCACCTGGAAGCCGGCGAACCGCAGGGTGACCAGCATGATCCGATTGACCGGCGTCGGCACGAACTCCGCGAGGGGCCGACGGTCGGCGGCCAGGGCGCGGGCCACGAGCTGGTCGATCAGCGCCCGCCCCGCGCCCCTGGACATCACCCGGCACGACGTCAGCAGCAGCTCGATGACGGCGGCGTCCTGGCTGATCCGGGTGACGGCCAGGCCGATCGTGCCGTACGAGCCGAACCGGTCGCGCAGGCTCGCCACGAGGACCTCGTGCTCGGGAGAGGTGCACAGGTCGCGCAACTCGTCCACGCCGAACGTCCTGCCCGTGGTGTTGAGCTGGTGCGTGCGTACGGTCAGCTCGTGCGCCCGCTCCAGGTCGGTCTCGGTGCAGGGCCGTAGCGTCATGGTGAGGTCGAGCCAGGCCAGGAAGTCGGCGGGCGGTCCCCGGTGGTCGGCCGCCGCGGCCTGCCTGCGCTGGTCCAGCCGGTACAGCCGGCGTCTGTCGCGGGACTCCTCGGTGACGACGTCGGGGGTGAATCCGGCGAGAGCGGGCAGACGGCCCGCGTCCTCGGCCCGGTGGCAGCGGACCATGGGCAGTTCGTGGGCGATCGCCGCCCGCTCGGCCGCGTCGTTGTCGATGAAGGCGATGCTCTCCAGAGCGATGTTCAGGGTCCGGGCGACCCGGCGGATGGCCTCCGCCTTGCTGCCCCAGCTCACCTCTATCACCGTGAACAGGTCGTCCAGCCCGTGCTCCGCGAGGTGGGCGAGCGCCGCACCGCGCTCGCCGCGGCCGGCCACCGCGTGCAGGATGCCCCGCTCGTCCAGCGCGTTCAGTGTGCTGACCGCGGCGGGGAACGGCACGGGGCGGTCGCGCTCCAGGACGACGCCGTCCCACAAGGTGTCGTCGAGGTCCCAGACCAGGCACTTCACTGTGGGCGTCATGGCCGCGCCCCGACGTCGCGCAGGACATGGGCGGCTATGTGCATCTCGGTGACCTCCGTGGAACCTTCGATGATCTCCATGACCTTGGCGTCCCTGAAGAACCGCGAGACCGGGTTGTCCTGCTCGCAGCCCGCCGATCCGAGAATCTGCACCGCGCTGTGGCTCACCGAGGCCGCGGTCCGGGCGGCGGCGTACTTGGCGATCATGGTCGCGGTGAGCGCGACGGGGTCGCGGTCCTGCCGCAGCCGGGCGGCGCGGGCACACAGCTCCCTGGCGGCACCCGTGTCCACCGCGGCGCGGGCCAGGGACGAGCGGACCAGCTGGTGCTCGGCCAGCGGCACGCCACGCTGGGTACGGTCGGCGGCATGCCGGGCGGCCAGGCCGAGGCACGCCTCCGCCATGCCGACGCATCCCCAGCCGACCGTGAAGCGGCCGTGGTCGAGGGCGGTGCCCGCCACGTGGGAGAGCCCGAACCCGGGCGAGGCCACCACGTTGCCGCGCGGCACCCGTACGGCGTCGAACCGCACATGCGCGATCTGCGCGGCACGCATGCCGAGCTGTCCGGTGACGGGCTCGACGGCGACACCCGGCCGGTCCGACTCGACGAAGACGCACGTCAGGCGGCCCGCGGCGGTCCCCAGCACCAGGAACACGTTCGCCACCTGCCCGAAGGTGACCCAGCGCTTGACACCGCTGACGGTCACCGGCCCCTCGCCATCACCGTCGACCCGCGTCTCCACCCCGGCCAGATCGGTCCCGGCACCCGGCTCGGTCGCGGCGAACGCCCCCACCGACTCACCGCGCGCGAGCGCCGGCAGCCACCGCCCGCGCTGCGCGGCGCTCCCCCAGCGCAGCAGCGCCGCCGCCACCATGCCCTGCACGGTGACCAGCCCGCGCAGCGCACCGCACACCCCGCCGAGCGTGGCGCAGACCTCACCCAGCTCGTACGGCGTGCCGCCCGCCCCGCCATACCGGGCAGGCACATCGACGCCCAGCAGCCCGGCCGCCCCCGCCGCCCGCCTGACCTCGGCGGGCAGCTCCCCGCGCCGGTCCCAGCCGGCGGCCTCCCCGCGGACGGCGTCGGCGAAGCCCGTGGCGTCGGGCGTCATCGCGCCCCGCACTTCCGGGCGACGAACCCCGACAGCCGGGACACGGTGCGGAAGTTGTCCAGATCGAGGTCCTCCACCTCGATCGTGAACCCGAACCGGTGCTCGATGAAGGTGACCAGTTCGAGCGCGAACAGCGAGTCCGCCAGTCCCAGCTCGAAGTAGTCGTCCTCCTCCGCCAGCCGCCGCCCGACAGCCGCGGAGACGAAGGCCACCAACTCGCCGATGACATCGTCAGCTTGCCTCATTGCGCCTCCTCAAGGTGCTCATCGCGCCGCCTAAAGGTGATGGACGTCTCCGTCGCCGCCGTCGCTCTCCACCAGCAGCGCGCTCCACGCCGCGACGGGGCTGACGTTGAGCAGGATGGCGCGCTGCCCGCCGGCCAGGTCGCCCCGCTCGATCGCGGTGTAGAGGTTGAGCAGGGTGTCGTTGGGCCCGAGGTGGCCGTAGCGCCGCAGGTTGTCGAAGCAGGCGGGGTCGATCGAGATGCCCAGCGACTCCTCGCTGAACCGGAAGGACCCCAGGGAAAGGTTCTGGCTGAAATAGCCGGATATGTCGGTTGGCTTGATGGCGTTGCGCTCCAGCAGCCGCCGGTTCAGCTCCCGCAGGCGGCTACGCGTCTCCAAGGCCAGGCTGAAGGAGTAGGCGTGGGTGTCGGCGCACTCCTCGCGCCACTGGCCGGGCGGCTGCTCGCGGTAGTCCACCCGGAACAGGTCCCAATAGTCGCCGTTGGACTCCTGGAGGATGTCCACCACCCGGACCCGGCCGTGCCGGGAGAGCACGAGGGCCTGGCCGCTGTCGCCGCTGACGGTGACCGGGTGCCGGTAGCGGCCCGGAGTGATCGGTTTGCTGCCGTGGGCCACCAGGACGTACTCCAGCTCCTCGTCGGCGGCCAGCAGCCCCCTGGCGGCGAGCAGCGCCGGAGTGATCGAGACGCAGCCCAGCCCGCCGACCGAGAACGTCACCGCGTTCCGCGCGCCCAGCACGGCCTGCAGCCTGGTCGCCTCGGAGGACATGAGCGTCTCCGGAGCCCTGGACTCGACGACGACCAGCGCCCCGAGGTCGCCCGGCTCCAGGTCGGCATCGGTCAGTGCGCGGCGGGCGGCCCGCGCCATGAGGTCGAGCTCGCTCAGCCCGCCCTCGGCACGGATCTGCTCGATGCCGAGGCGCAGGCAGGTCTCCCGCTCCGGCTCCGGCATGCTGTCCAGCTCGGGCAGCCGGCTGACGGCCATGACGCTGTCCGGCATGTACCAGGCGGCGGAGCGAACGGCGATCGACGCGGGCATCTCAGCGCCCCCTGCCCAGCTCGGTGAAGGTGTCGGACAGATGCCCGGCCAGCGACTCCATGTCCTCGCCGGCGAGGCCGCCGTGGTGGGCGACGTGGACGTACAGCGAATCTCCCCTGACGGCGCTGGAGACGGCGATCGGCACGTGTTCCAGGAGCGAGCGGTGCCGGACCATGAGAGGGGTGGCGCGGATCGACGCCGGACCGCCACCCAGGTCGATGGTGTCGCCGCCGCTCGCGGTGTGTTCGACCAGCACCTGCGGCTCGGGCAGGGCGCGGAGTCCGGCCACGGCGGGCGAGCGCGGGCTCAGGTGCCGCAGGATCCCGTATCCGACGCCGTCGTTGGGCACCGAGTCGAGGGTGTCCGTGACGGCTCCCATCGCGCCGCGTACGTCCGTGCCCCCGCCCACCGGAAGGAGCAGCGGATAGCCGTTGGTGAACCAGCCGAGCGAGCGTGAGCGGTCCACCGGCCGGAACACGTTCGGCGTACCGTGGCCGACCGTCATGAGGTAGGCGTCTTCGCCGTCGCGCCAGCGGGCCCACGCGCAGGCCACCGCGCACAGCGCCGCCGCCCGACCGGCCGGCCCGCTCACCCTGAGCACCGGCGCGACCTGGCTGATGACGCGGGTGACCACGCCTGGCTCCGGGCGTTCGCCTTGCGCGGCGGCAAGCCCCTGGGTGGGCGCCACGTGGGACTCTCCGGCCGCCAGCACGGCCGTCCAGTACGCCAGTTCGCCCGCGAGTTCGTCGGACTGCGCCATGGCCACCAGGTGCTTGGCCCAGTCGCGCCAGGCGGGCGGTCGCTGGGCGGGCTGCGGGCGCCCGGTCGCCGCGATGTCGGCCAGGGCCGCGTTCAAGTCCTCCAGGAGGGGGACGGCCGAGACGTGGTCGAAGGCGAAATGGTGGATCGCCAGCACGAGGATGCCCGCCCGGCTCGGCCCGCGGTCGTAGAAGCGCGCCCTGACCAGCGGACCCCGGCCGACGTCGAGACCGGCGATCAGCTCGTCCTTGTCGGCCTCCAGCACGGCCGGTTCCGCGCCCTCCGACGGCGGCAGGACCCTGGTGTCGAAGAGGTGAGCGGTCTCGGACGCCGCGCACTCCATCCACCAGCCCAGACTGTTGCGGCGCAGGCGGTAACGCAGCGGCTCGTGCAGCTCGACGAGGTGCTCCAGCGCCGTACGGAGTGCCCCGGCCCGCACGCCGGGCGCGATCTCCAGCACCTCCGCCGACACGAAGTCGGCCACGTCGCCGCCGGTGCTGTCCAGCATCCCGTGGATGAGCGGTGTCAGGGGGATCTTCTCGTCGGGGTAGGATTCGGGCACGGCGTTTCCCATCGCCGCCGTGGCGAGCGCCCTGGGAGTCTGATGCAGTAGTACGTCCTGCGGAGTGATCTCCAGTCCCGCCCTGGCGGCGCGGGCGGCGACGGCCACGCTCAGCACGGAGTCGCCGCCGAGCGTGAAGAACCCCACGTCGGACGGCATGTGCTCGCGGCCGAGCAGCTCGGCCATGATCTTCCCGAGGAGGCGCTCGGCCTCGCCGGACTCGCCGGCCCGGGCCTTCCCGTTGGTGGCCCCGGTCCTGACCGTGCTCATCGGTGTCTCCGTTCCCCTCAGTGTGGTGCGCTTCAGCGTGGTGCGGTCGAGCTTGCCGTTCGCCGTCGTGGGCAGCCGTTCGTGGCCGGCCACGCGCGTGGGCAGCAGGTGGTCCGGGAGATCACGCGCCGCCCACGCGAGCAGCTCCGGCTCGGTCGGCGTCCTGTCGCCCGCTACGTGGGCGACCAGCCGGGGCCCGCCCGGCCCGTCCTCGGTGATCACCGCCGCCTGGGAGACCTGCGGGTGGGCGAGCAGCACCCGTTCGAGCTCGGCCGGTTCCACGCGATGGCCGCGGATCTGGACCTGGTCGTCGGCGCGCCCCAGGAACTCGATCGTCCCGTCCCCGCGCGGGCGGGCCAGGTCGCCGGTGCGGTACATGCGGGCGCCTGGCCGCGCGGCGAACGGGTCCGGCACGAACCGGGAGGCGGTGAGCGCGGGGCGGCCGTGGTAGCCGCGCCCGACGCCCGCGCCGCCCAGGCACAGCTCCCCCGCCTCTGTCCCCCGCACCGGGTGGCCCGCCTGATTCAGGATGTACGCCGTGGTGCCGGTGATCGGGGTGCCGATGCCGGGCAGCGCGTCTCCGGTGGCGGCCACCTCCTCGCAGGTGGCGGTCACCGCGCACTCCGTGGGGCCGTACATGTTGAGCACACGGAACGGCACCCCGCGGGACGGGCGGACGCGCAGCCGATCTCCGCCGGTGACCAGGACCCGCAGGCTCGTCTCCGCCGGAACGGATGGTTCGGCCAGGACCAGCTCCGCCATCGGCGCGGGGATGCCCGCCACCGTGATCCGCCGCTCGTCCATCCAGCGCGACACCGCCGCCGGCGTCTGCAGCGGGTCGCCGACGTGGATCGTGGCTCCGTGGTACAGAGCGGCGAGGATCTCCATGATCGCCGCGTCGAACCCCGGGGAGATCAGCTGGGCGACGCGGTCGGCCGGCGACAGGCCGGTCGTCTCGCCGTACCAGCGGAGGAGGTTGAGCAGCCCCCGATGCTCGACCGCGCAGCCGTGCGGGCGGCCGGTTGATCCAGAGGTGAAGGCGACATAGGCGAGGGCCTCCGGCGCGGCGGGGGCTCCCGGGGGCGCGGCGTCGGCGCACCCGGCGTCGGGCTCCTCGATCGTCAGCCGCTTGCCCGGCGCGGACCAGGGTGCGGCGTGGCCGTCGGTGAGCAGGACCGGCGCGTCGAGCTCGGTCAGGATCGACTCCAGACGCGCGGCCGGCGCCGCCGGGTCGAGCGGCGCGAAGGCGGCGCCCGCCTTGAGCACGGCGAGCCAGCCGATCACGAGCCCGGCGCCGCGTCTCGCGATGACCGGCACGATGCTCCCCGCTCCCACCCCGGCCGCGACCAGCCGCCGAGCGAGCCGGTCGGCCCGCTCGTCGACCTCGCGGTAGGACCGGCCACCCGCGCCGGTGACCACGGCGGGATGATCGGGACGCTCCGCCGCGTGCGCCTCGACCGCCGCACACACCGACCGGTCGTCTTCGCGCGCGGACCGCTCGCCGTTGCCGGGGCCGGGCCTGTGCCACCCGGGGACCAGTTCGTCCACGCGCCTGTCGCCCTCGGCCACCGCGGCCGTCGCCACCTGCTGGAAGAGGTCCGCCAGCCGCCGCGCCGTGCCCCGATCGAACAGGTCGACGGCGTACTCCAGGTAGCCGGTCATCGCGTCCGGCTCCTCGTCGCTGACGCCGAAGGTGAGGTCCACCTTGCTGGTGCCCGGCGCGATGCCGGTGGCCGACTGCCCGTTCGACGGCGGCCCCAAGCCGGGGAGCGCGGCCGGGTGCGCCGGGGCGTTCTGGTACGAATAGCCCACGCTGAACAGAGGATGCCGGGCGGGATCCCGGCGCGGCGCGAGCTCGGCGACGATCCTGGAGAGCGGGACCTCCTCGTGATCGAGGGCGCCCGCGACGGTGTCCGCGCACCGCCGGACCAGGTCGCGCAGGCCGAGGTCACCGCGCACTCGGGTGCGGAACGGCAGCACGTTGTTGAAGTAGCCGATCATGTCGTGAGTGGCGGGGTTGACCCGGCCGGAGGTGGCGGCGCCCACCACCACGTCCTCCTGTCCCGTCCACAGGTACAACGCGACGTCGAGCACGGCGAGCATGGTGACGAACGTCGTCACCCCCTCCCGCCTGCTGAACGTCCTCAGCTGCTCGGTGAGCCGCGCGTCCAGCGTGAACTCGACGAGATCCCCGGCATGCGACTCCACCTGCCCGCGGGGCCGGTCGAGGGGCAGCTCGTGGAACGGCGCGTCCGCCAGCCGCGCACGCCAGTACGTCAGCCCCCGCACCAGCCGCTCGCCCGTCAACCGGGATCGCTGCCAGGCGGCGAAGTCGGCGTACTGGGCGGGCAGCGGGACCAGGTCCGGCGCCCGCCGGTGCAGGCGGGCGTCGTAGAGCTCGGCCAGGTCGGCGAAGAACACCGACGGGGACCAGCCGTCGAACACGATGTGATGCCAGGTGTACAGGAGCAGGTGGTCGTCACCGGCCAGCTCGACCAGGGTCGCGCGGAACAGCGGGCCCCGTCCCAGGTCGAAAGGCGTGCCGGCTTCCTCGCGCATGAGCGCCGCCGCCTGGCGCTCGCGCTCCTCCGCCGGGAGCGGGCGCAGGTCGATCACCTTCAGCCGGGGCATGGTGTCGGCCAGCGCGTACGGCACGCCGTCGTCGTCCGGTACACGGACGCGCAACACTTCATGCCGGTCGACCAGGTCGCGCAGCGCCCCCTCGAAGGCGGCCGGGTCCAGCGGCCCGTGGTAGCGCAGCGCTCCGGGGATGCTGTACAGCGAGCCGCCGGGGTTCAGCCGGTCCAGGTACCACAGCTGCTCCTGGTTGTAGGAGAGCGGCAGCCGCCCGCCGCGCGGCACCCGGGCTATCGCCCAGCCGGCGTCCCCGGGCGCGGTCGTGCGCCGATCCCGGACGACCGCGGCCAGCTCCCGCACTGTGCGGCGCTCGTACAGGTCGGCGAAGCCGAGGTGGACGCCGAAGCGCCGCTCCAGCTCGCGCAGCACGGTGATGCCCGCGATCGACGTCCCGCCGAGCTGGAAGTAGTCCGCCGCGGGCCCGAGGGGACCGCTCTTCAGCACCTCGGCCCAGATGGCCGCCACGTGCTCCTCGACGTCGTCTCCGGGCGGAAGCAGGGGTGGTGTGCGGGGCGGCCGGGTCCGGCAGGACACCGGCTCGAACGGATAGGTGGGCACCTCGACCCGGGGGATCCGCATGTCCGCGTAGTGGCGCTCCCAGTCGATGGCCGCTCCCAGCTCATACAGCCTGCCGAGCGCGGCGAGCACTCCCTCCGCCGGCGGATCGACCATCGGCAGCTCCGGAGCCAGCCGCGAGATCTCCCGGGTCAGCGTGCCCGGCGCCATGGCGAGGAGCACGGCGTTGTCCCTGGTGAAGCCGCGTACGGCGCGCTCCAGCCCGGCCGCGTCGACCGCGTCGGTGAGCGGCGAACCGGCCGCCTCGCGCATCGCCTCGGCCGCGGGGAGCCGACCGCGCGCCACGCGGACGACCAGGTTGCCCACCCCCGAGCCGGCCAGCCCGGATTCCGTCAGACCGAGCGAGCGAAGCAGCCGGTAGAGGGCGTGCTGCCGGGCGAACAGGCGACCGCCGGGCGCTTCGCCGGCCGCGGCGGGCAGGGCGGGGAAGTCCGTACGCAGGCCGGCCCAGGCGGCGTCCTCGACCTGACCATCACCGGGGAACAGCATGACGACCGGCACGTCCCTGGCCACCGCCCGATCGGGGAGCCGCGCCGTGCTCAGCGCCGCGAGCAGGCCCGCCTTGTCGCGTGCCGTGCCCGCCCAGCGGTACGGGTGGTCGTCGCGGCCCCGGTTGAGCGCGTGCGCCACCTCGGGCAGTCCGTGCTCGGTTTTCCGCAGGAAGTCGGTCAGCTGCTGGATGCGGCGTTCGAGCGCGGCGCGTGACACCGCCGAGACGGTGACGAGGTGAACAGGGCCTTCCCGCGGCGGGGCGGCGGGCTCCGGCGGCTGCTCCACGACCGCGTGCACGTTCGTGCCGGTGATCCCGTACGAGCTGAGCCCGGCCCGGCGCGGCCCCGGCCAGGGACGCGCGCGGGTGCTCACCCGTACCGTGTCGGTGTCCGCGAGCAGCGCGTTGGGGGTCTCGAAGCGCGGGGTGGGGTAGAGCGCGCCGTACCGCAGACCGGCGATCGCCTTGAACAGGCCGGCGATGCCGGAGGCGTGGTCCAGGTGTCCGATGTTGGCCTTCACCGTGCCGATCTCCAGCGGCGCCACCCCGGTGAAGGTCCGCAGCAACCCGTCCACCTCGACCAGGTCGCCCAGCTCCGTCCCCGAGCCGTGGCATTCGACGAAGCCGATCGTGGCCGGTTCGATGCCCGAGTCCCGCCAGGCGGCGCGGATCACGTCCGCCTGGGCCCGCCGGCTCGGGGCGCTCATGCTGGTGGCGCGGGAGCCGTTCTGGTTCACCGCGACGCCGCGCAGCACCGCGTGGATGACGTCGCGGTCGGTCAGCGCGTCGCTCAGGCGCTTCAGGACGACGAACCCGCCTCCCTCGCCGCCCACGGTGCCGTTGGCCGTGGCGTCGAACGGGCGGCACACCCCGTCGGGCGACTCGACCCCGCGCAGGGCGTCACCCGGCTCTGCCTGGTGGACGCCGATCCCTCCGGCGATGGCCAGATCGGCCCGTCCGTCACGCAGCTTGTCCACGGCGAGCGCGAGCGCGGCCAGGCTGCCGCTGCAGGCGGTGTCCACGACCAGGGCCGGGCCCGTGAGGTCGAACACGTAGGCGATGCGTGCCGCCGCGGCCGCCGGCATCGTTCCCAAGATCGCATGCGGGTCGTCGGGGGGTGGGCAGTCCCGGCTCGACGCGCTGACGATCACCGCGGTGTTCGATCCGCGTAAGGCCGCCGGCGCGTAGCCGGCGTTCTCGATCGCGCGGTGGACGAGGGGCAGGCCGAGCCGCTGGCCCGGGTCCATCGCCTCGGCCTCGCCCAGCGAGATCCCGAAGAAGGCGTGGTCGAACAGGTCGACGCGGTCCAGGTAACCGCCGTCGGGATGGCCGTCCGCGGTCGCCTGGACCCGGAGGGGTCCCGGCGGGCCGATATTGATCCGCCCGTGCCAGAGGTTCTCGTGCAGGGATCGCAGGTCGTCCGCGCCGGGCAGGGCGAGCGCCAGCCCGATGACGGCCACAGGCTCCCGTCCCATAGCGCCTCCCGTCTCAAAGCTCGTGGTCCCCGGCCGGGTCGGCACGGCGTCCTCCGATCAACCTGGCCATGGCCTCGATGGTGGAGTGCTCCAGCAGGTCCGAGACCGGGACCTCGGTCCCCGCCACTTCGCTCAGGCGGCCGCTGAGCCGTACGAGCGTGAGGGAGGAGCCGCCGCACTCGAAGAACTTCCGGCGGACGTCCGGCCGCCCGTCCCCGCCGAGGATCTCCGTCCAGAGCCCGGCGACCACGTGCTCGGCGTCGGTCCTGGGCAGCGCCCGGGGCTCGGCCGGGCCGAGCCCCGGTTCGGGCAGCGCGCGGCGGTCGATCTTGCCGTTCCTGGTCAGGGGCAGCCGATCGAGCCACACGAACTGCGACGGAACCAGCTGACCCGGCAGCCCGGCGCGAAGGTGGTCGCGCAGCTCACCGTCGTCCGGGGCCGGTGACCGTCCCGGCACCAGGTACGCGATGAGCCGCCTGGCCGCGCCGTCGCCGTACGCGGCCACGACGGCCTGGGCGACCGCGGCGTGCCGGGACAGTGCCCCCTCGACCTCGCCTGGTTCGACGCGGAAACCACGCACCTTGACCTGGTCGTCGGCCCGGCCGACGAAGTGCAGTTCGCCGTCGGACGACCAGCGGACCAGGTCGCCCGTCCGGTACATGCGCGCTCCCGGCTCGCCGAACGGGCAGGCGACGAACCGCTCCGCGGTCAGGGCGGACCGGCCGTGGTAGCCCCTGGCCAGGCCGGGACCGGAGACGAACAACTCACCCGGCACCCCCACGGGCGCCGGACGCAGCTCACGGTCGAGCACGTACACCTGGCGACCGGCGATCGCCCGTCCGATGGGCACCGGACCGCGGCCGGACAGCGGCTCGCTCATGGTCGCGCACACGGTCGTCTCCGTCGGCCCGTAGGCGTTGACCATCCGGTGGCGCGTGGCCCACTCTCCGGCCAGCTCCGGCGGGCACGCCTCGCCCGCGACGACCACCCGGACGTCCTGGGGCAGGCAGCCCGGCCGCAGCAGCGCCAGCAGGGCGGGCGGCACGGTCAGGTGGGTCACCCCGGCGTCGGCGACCAGCTCCGACAGCCGCGCGCCGGGCAGCAGCCGCTCGGGCGGGGCCATCACCAGGGTCGCTCCGGTGAGGAGCGCCATGCTCAGCTCCCAGAACGCGGCGTCGAAGCTCGGCGAGGCGAACTGCAGCACACGGCTGCCGGGGCCCGCGCCCAAGGCCTGGTAGGTTTCGAGCAGGCCGGCCATCCCGGCGTGGGTGACGACCACGCCCTTCGGCCGCCCGGTCGAGCCGGAGGTGTAGATCACGTAGGCCGCGCCGCCGGGGCGCACCGGGGTTCGCGGAGGGTGGGCGGGTGCCTGTTCGATCAACGGGCCGTCCCGGTCCAGGCACACCACCGGGACCACCTGATCCAGACAGTCGGCGTCGGTGATCAGCAGTGCCGCACCGGAGTCCCGGAGCATCCAGCGGAGCCGCTCGGCGGGGTAGGCGAGGTCCAGCGGGAGGTAGGCGCCGCCCGCCTTCAGGACGCCGAGTACGGCGACGGCGAGGTTCACGCCGCGTCGCAGCGCGAGGCCCACGGTCACCTCCGGGCCCACACCCTGCCGGGCCAGGTGGTGCGCCAGCTTGTCGGATCGCCGGTCCAGCTCGGCGTAGGTCAGGCTCTGGTCCTCGAACAGCACCGCCGCCGCTGCCGGCGCGTTCCGCACCTGCCTGGCGAACAGCTCGGTCGCGCACACCGGCGCCTCCGGCGTGGCTCGCGGGCGGGTCCAGGTGTCGGTCAAGGTCCGGTGCTCCCCCGGGTTCAGCAGGTCCACCAGGGACAGGGGCCGCTCCGGATCCGCGATCAACTCGCCGATCAGCGCGCGCAGATGCGCCGCCAGCCGTCGCGCGGTGCCGTCGTCGAAGAGGCAGGGGTCGTAGCAGAGCCGCATCACCAGGTCGCCCTCGGTATGGCACACCAGGCCGAGCGGGTAGTTCGTGGTGTTGTCCGCGTCGGCGTGCACGACGCGGAGCCCGCCCCCGCTCAGCGCGAGCGGATCAGCGGGCAGGTTGTCGAACGCGACGGCCGTGTCGAACAGTGCGACCCCCGGGGGCAGTCCACTGTTCTCCTGGTGCCACGACGGCGGAAGGTGGCCGAACGCGGCCGCCGCCGTCTGCCGGTCCTGGATCGACCGCAGCCACACCGCCACCGGAGCGCCGCCGTCCACGCGCACCCTGACGGGCAGAGTGTTGATCATGAGGCCCACGATCGCGTCGGCGCCCGGCAGTTCGGCGGGTCTGGCCGCCGCCGTCGCTCCGAAGACCACGTCGTCGACGCCTTCTCCGTAACGGGACAGCAGCAGCGCCCACGCGGCCCGGACGATGGTGTTGAGGGTCAGCCGGTGCCGCCGCGCGAAGACCCGCGCCTCCTCGTACCGATCCGCCCCCAGCCGGACCGTGACGTCCCTGACCGACCGCACGGTGCGCCCCGGGACCGGCGGCCGGTCGCACGGCAGCGGCGTCGGGGAGTCGAACCCCGCCATGACGGCGCGCCAGTACTCCATCGCGCCGCTCTGGTCGTGGCCGCCCAGCCAGTCGGCGTAGGCACGGAAGGCCGGAGCGGGCGTGGCGTCCGGCTGACCGCCCGCGGAGATCGCGCCGTAGGCGGTCAGGACCTCGGACAGGACCTGGGACAGGCTCCAGCCGTCGACGAAGAGGTGATGCGTGCTCCACACCACCCGGACGCGACGGTCTGACAGGCGTTCCATGGCCAGCCGCGTCCGCGGGGAAGCGCGCAGGTCGCCGCCGATCGCCGCGCCCGCCCCGTTGAGATAGGCGATGGGGAGGGTGAACGCCCGGTGCACCGCCTGAACTGGCTCGTCGTACCCCTCCCAGTGGGCCGTGCTGCGCAGGGCCGGGTGACGGTCCACGACATGCTGCCAGGCCCGGCCGAGCGCCCGCACGTCGATCCCGCCGTCCGCCTCGATCGTCACCGTGAGCCGCCGGGCATAGACGTCGAAGTCCCGGTCGGCCAGGGAGTGGTAGAGGAGGCCGGCTTGTACGGGGGTGAGCGGGAACACGTCCTCGACGTCGGCGGCCGGAAGCGACACGGCAGTCCGCGCGCCGACGCCGACGCCGGCACCGGCACCGGTTGGCGGCGGTGGCACGGATGCCGGCATATCGCAGGCGGGGTCGGTGAAGGTGACGGCCGATTCGGCCAGGCGGTGGATCGACTGGTGCTCGAACAGATCCCTCGCCGTGAAGCGCAAGCCCGCACGACCCGCGCTGGTGACGAGCTGGATACCGGTGATGGAGTCGCCACCCAGCTCGAAGAAGTTGTCCTCCACCCCGACCCGGGCCAGCCCCAGCGTCTCGGCCCAGACCGCGGCCAGCGCCCGCTCGACCGGGGTGCGAGGGGCGACGTACCGGACATCGGGCCGCTCCTTCGGCTGGGGCAGCTCGCCGAAGTCGGTCGGCAGGGCGTCGAGGACCACGAACGCCGACGGCACCAGCCGCTCCGGCAGGACGGAACCCACGAACCTGGACAGGACCATGGGAGCCGGCGCGTCGAGGCCGGGCTTGGGCACCACGTAGCCGACCAGGTCGCTCGCGGAAGCCGGGCTCGGCACCACCCGGGCCTCGGCCAGGGCAGGGTGGCGGGCCAGCACGGACTCCACCGCACCGGGCCCGAGCCGCGGGCCGCGCATCTCGGCCTCGTCGTCCAGAACGGCACGCAGCGGCCGGTCCGGGTCACACGCGACGGCGGCCAGCAGCGCCGACAGGCCGGTGGCGAGGTGCTCGATCGTGCCCCGTTCGAACAGGTCCTTGCTGTAGACCACCGCCACGCGCATCCCCGCCTCGATCTCGCGGAACTCGATCGTGAGGTCGAAGGGTGAGACCACCTCGGCCGGCTCGACGTCCTCGACCCGCAGGCCGGGGAAGTGGCGCGCACGCGCGGGCGCGTTCTGCGTCACGAGCAGGGCGTTGATCAGCGGGGTCCGTCCTGGCACGCGCCGCGGCCGCAGGTCGTCGACGACGCGCTCGAACGGGACGCCGGAGTTGGCGACGGCCTCCAGCACCGTACGGCGCATGTCATCGAGGCAGTCGGCGAACGACCCCGTCTCCTCGACGCGGCAGCGCAGCACGACGGTGTTGACGAAGCAGCCGACGACGTCCTCCCACTCAGGCCGGTCGCGGCCGGACACCACCGTGCCGGTCACCACGTCGGGCGTGCCGGACCACCGGGCCAGCAGCGCGTGGCAGGCCGCGAACAGCGTGGTGGACAGGGTCGTACGGCGGGACCTGCCGAGCCGCCGCAGGCGCTCGACGACGGCGGGCGGCACCGTGATCCGCACCGCGTCCCCCGCCCCGCTCGGCTCGGCCGGGACGGGCCGGTCATGGGGCAGCGCCGTCGACGTCATCCCGGCGAGCCGCTGCCGCCAGTAGGCCAGCTGATCGTCGTGTACGGCACGCGGACGCCGGCTCCATCGGGCGAAGTCGGCGTAGCGGGCGGGCAGCGGCGACAGCCGTGGCGGCGTGCCCCGGAGGACGGCCGCGTAGCAGGCGCCGAGTTCGTCCAGGAGCACCTCCTGCGACCAGTCGTCGGTGACGATGTGGTGCATCGTGATCGCCAGCACGTTGTCGTCGTCAGCCAGCCGGATCAGCCGCAGGCGCAGCGGTGGTCCGGCTGTGAGGTCGAAGACCCGTCCCAGGTCCGTACGGAGGAGACGGTCGAGCTCGTGTTCCCGTTCCGGCGCGGGCAGTCTGGTCAGGTCCGTGACTTCGGGGCGTACCTCCCTCGGTGGGTGCACGACCTGCGCGCCCTCGCCGTCCGCCGGATCGAACGTCGTGCGCAGCGCCTCGTGCCGCGCGACCAGCGCGGTCGCCGCGGCGGCCAGGGCGGCCGCGTCCAGCGGTCCGCTCAGCCGCAGGACCTTTCCCACGGTGTAGCCGGCGTCCGGCCGGTAGCGGTGCAGGAACCACAGCCGCCGCTGCGGCGGTGACAAGGGAACGGGCGCTGTGTCCTCGCTGTCCTCGCTGTCCTCGCTGTCCTCATGCTCGGGGAGGCGCATCTCGTCCTCGCCGCGCGCCGCGCGCGAGATCTCCCGCGCGAGCTCGGCGACCGACGGGTGATCGAAGATCGCCCGGTACGGCAGAGCGACCCCGAGATCGGCACGGACTCGGGCAAGAAGCCTCATCGCCAGGATGGAGTCGCCGCCGGCGTCGAAGAACCTCTCCTCGGTGCCGAGGTCATCTCCGCCGAAGACCTCGGCCCAGATGCCCAAGAGAGCGGCCTCGATCTCCGTTCGCACCGACGCGCCCCCCGGCCCGGCACGGTCCGCCGTGGCGGGCGACCCAGCACGGTCCGCCGCAGCGGGCGGACCTTTGCGGTTCGTGCGGGCGGGTCGTGTCGGGGCGGGCAGTGCGGATCGGTCGATCTTGCCGTTGGGGAGGAGCGGGAGTCGGTCCAAGACGACGAACTCGGCCGGGATCATCCGGTCGGGGAGCCAGGCGGCGAGGAACTCGCGGAGTTCGTGCCGGCCGGGCGGGGGCGTGTCGGCTGCGGGGACGACGTACGCCGCCAGCCGTCGTCCGGGCTCTCGGGCCGCCACCACGGCCCGGGTGATGCCGGGATGGCGGACGAGTGCGTTCTCGATCTCGCCTGGCTCGACCCGGAAACCGTTGACCTGGATCTGGTCGTCCAGCCGGCCGAGGTATTCGAGCTCGCCGTCCTCCCGGCGGCGTCCCAGGTCGCCCGTACGGTACATGCGGGCTCCGTCGCCGCGGAAGGGGTCGGCGAGGAAGCGGCGCGCGGTGAGCGCCGACCGCCCGTGATAGCCCCTGGCCACCCCGGGACCGCCGATGAACAGCTCGCCCACCTCGCCGTCCGCGACGAGCCGCAGGTGGCCGTCGAGCACGTACGCGGTGGTCGCACCGACCGGACGCCCAATCGCGGCGAACGCGCCGGCACCCGGCACGCCGCCCACAGCGAACCCACCGACATCAGGCACGCCGCCCGCAGGCAGCCGGTGCACGCACGAGTCCATGGTGGTCTCCGTGGCGCCGTAAGCGTTGACCACGGTTGTCGCCGGACGCACCCGCGCCAGCAGCGCCCGGCAGTCCTCGGCCAGCCAGCCTTCCGAGCCGACCGAGAGCAGCTCCAGCCCGAGCAGCCCGCCCGGGCGGCTGCCGGCCTCGTGGGCCAGGAGGCCGGCGAGCGCGGGGATGGCTTCGAGAGCGGTGGCCCCGGTCCGCTCGATCAGGTCGAGCAGCAGAGCCGGGTCGGTGACGGCCGGGTCGGGCGCGATGATGAGGGTGCCGCCGAAGAGGGTGGAGCGCATGAGGTCGGCGAGGAAGAGGTCGACGGACGACCCGCTCACGGTCACCCATCGCGGCCGCATGGCGGACAGCCCGTACATCTCCTCCCACGCCGCGCAGACGTGCGCGAGGCTGCGGTGCTCGACCAGCACGCCCTTGGGGGTGCCGGTCGAGCCCGAGGTGTAGATCAGGTAGGCGAGGTCGTCCGGCCGGATCCGTACCGGCGGTGGTGTGGCGAGCCCGTCGGCGAGGAGCTCGTCCGCCGAGAGCACCGGCCGGTCACCGCCGGGGAGCCGGTGCGCCGACCGGCGGTCGGTGAGCACGAGCCGGGGGCGGGCGTCGGCCAGCATCCAGGCCAGGCGCTCGGCCGGGTAGGCCGGGTCCAGCGGCATGTACGCCGCCCCCGCCTTCAGCACCCCCAACAGGCCCGCCACCGTGTCCGGCCCCCTGGCGAGGCAGAGGCCGACGAGGTCCCCCGGTCGCACATCACGGGCGAGCAGGTGGTGGGCGAGCCGGTTGGCGCGCTCATCGAGCTGGGCGTAGGACAGCCGCAGGTCTCCCGACTCCACCGCGGTGGCGTCGGGCCTGCGCCGCACCTGGGCGGCGAAGAGGTCCGGCAGACAGGACGCCGCTCTCCGGCCGGCGGGCGCTCGGCGGGTCACTTGCCGTGCAACTGCCGCAGGTACGCGTACGTTGTGGGCAGCGTGCTGAGCAGTTCCTGCTGACGCTTCTTGATGCCGTCGAAGACGGGCTCCGCGCTCTTGATCAGGTCGGGCTGATAAGTGAGCGAGGGCATCGGGTGGTCGGGGACGAAACCGAGCCCCGCGAAGATGCAGTAATAGTTGCTGTTGTTCCAGAAGTTGCGGAACTCCGCGTCGAAGTTGGCGTAGTAGGTCTTCTCGTCGGTCACGGGCATGTTGACCGGCAGCCCAGCCCGGTACATCGCGATCTTCTCCTGGATCTCGGGAGCGAGTTGCAGCTCCTTGTTGGCCTTCCAGAAGGGGGTGTCCGCGCGGGGGGCGAAGTAGAAGTGCGCCTGGATGAAGTCGCGCGAGTCGTCGAACATCACCTCGATCTCCCGGTTGAACCGGTCGATCAGGATGGGATCGAAACGCTTGTCGGGGAAGTGCTTGGCGAGCTGGTAGATGGCCGCCGTGATGAAGTAGATCCCGGTCGACTCCAGCGGTTCGAGGAAGCAGGACGACAGGCCGATGCTGACGCAGTTGCGCACCCAGGCGCGGCGGTTGCGGCCGACGCGGAAGCGGACGTGGTTCAGCGGGGTCTCGGACGGGTCCAGGCCCCACAGCCCGCAGAACTCCTCGGTCGCCTCGTCCTGGGAGGCGAATCGGCTGGAGTAGACGTAGCCGGCACCGAACCTGCCGAGCATCGGGATCTTCCACGTCCAGCCGGACGACATCGCGATGGCCGAGGTGTACGGCTCCACGCCGTTCGCCTCGTCGTCGTTGGGCACCTGGGTGGCGACCGCCCGGTCGTTGAGCAGGTAGTCGCTCATGTCGAGGAACGGCTCGCGCATCGCCTGGTTGATCAGCAGCCCGCGGAACCCCGAGCAGTCGACGAACAGGTCGCCTTCGAGCAGCAGGCCGCCCTTGGTGCGTAAGGCGCTGATGTAGCCGCGCTGGTCGAACAGCACCTCGGTCATCTCGTCCTCGACGTGGTTGACGCCCTGCTCCTTGATGGAGAAGCGGCGCAGGAACGCGGCCACCAGGTTGGCGTCGAAGTGCCAGGCGTAGTTCGTCCAGCGCTCGCCGTCGAGGTAGGCGGGCGCGAGGTTGGCGTCCAGCACCGGGGGTTCGCGGTAGCAGGCGTAGGCGAACTCCTCGTCGGTCTGGCCGGCCAGCTTCTTGAGGGTCCAGTAGTGCGAGAGCGGTAGCTGTTCGTGCTGCGGGAGCAGCCCGAACAGGTGGTAGTAGTGGTCGCTGCCGCCGTTGAACGGGCGGGGGCCGGCCTGTCCGCGGCCGCCGGTGCGCCAGTTGACGAACTTGATGCCCATCTTGAAGCTGGCGTTGCACTCGCGCATCCAGTCCTCCTCGGACAGGCCGAGGAAGTCGAACAGCACGCGTTGCAGGTTCGGCACCGTCGCCTCGCCCACGCCGATGCGGGGGATGGACGGGGCTTCGAGGACGGTGACGTTCACCTCGGCGCCCAGCGCCTTGCCGAGGTACGCGGCGGTCATCCAACCCGCTGTACCACCGCCGAGGATGACGACATTTCTGATCCGGTGGTCCATCGTGGAGTCCCCTTCACTTAAGAATGAACAACGATTCGGCGGAAAACAGCGGATTGACTTCAGACTGATCTCTGTGACTGTAGATAAAGCACCTGAAAACCGCAAGAGATATCTTGAAAGCAACCTGTCTGCGCAGCTCACCGCCCATATGATGGCGACGCAAAAAGCAATCAATGGCGGTCGGATGAAAATTTGCCGTAGCCTCGATGGCGTTTCGTTGGAGGCCCACTGAAGCCTCTTGTCGAGCCTCGGCCGACCATGTGAACCTATTGCGAAGAACACCAATATGCATATGGCCGGCACGGCGTTTTCCGCCGTCTTGGAATGCAGCCGAGGGAAAATGAACTCACCGACCGCGGACCTCAACCGGGAGGACCTCCACGCGAGTGTGTCCCTGCCGGTGATGGACACGATGAACTTCCTCAACGAGATCACCCACCGGTATCGCGAAGCGATCTCCTTCGCCCCCGGTCGGCCCTATGACGGATTCTTCGACGTGGAGCAGATCTTCACCTACATCCGCCGCTACCTGGACCATCTGGCGGCGCGCGGAGACTCGCCGGCGCACATCAGGGACGCCATCTTCCAGTACGGTCCGACCGGCGGGCAGATCCGCGACCTGATCGCCGCCTCGCTCCGCGAGGACGAGAACATCGACGTGCCCGCCGAGTCGATCGTGGTCACCCTCGGCTGCCAGGAGGCCATGTTCCTGGCGATCCGCGCGCTGATGGCCGGCCGCGACGACGTCCTGCTCCTGCCGAGCCCCTGTTACGTGGGGATCACCGGCGCGGCGCACCTGCTGGGCGTCCAGATCGCGGCCGTCCATGAGCGCGAGGACGGCCTGTCGGGCGACGACGTCGCGGCGGCGGTCCAGGAGCAGGTGGCCGCGGGACGCCGGCCCAGGGCGGTCTACGTCAACCCGGACCACGCCAACCCCTCGGGGGTCACCATGTCGCTGCGGGCCCGGCGGGACCTGCTGGAGGTGGCCGCGCGGCACGACCTGCTGATCCTCGAGGACAGCCCTTACCGGCTGGTCAGCACGGGCCGGCGGCTACCGACCATCAAGACGCTCGACCGGGACCGCCGGGTGGTGCACCTGGGGTCCTTCTCCAAGACGGTCTTCCCCGGGGCCAGGGTCGGCTTCGCCGTCGCCGACCAGGTCGTGACCGACGCGCGGGGGCGTACCGGGCTCCTCGCGGACGAGCTGGTGAAGATCAAGAGCATGCTGACCGTGAACACGCCGTCGCTGAGCCAGGCCGCCATCGCGGGCGCGCTGCTGGAGTCCGGGGGCCGGGTCACCGACCTGACCGAAAAGACGGCGGCGTACTACTCCGACACCATGCGCGCCACTCTGGACTGCCTGGACCGCGTGTTCCCCTTGGACGTGCGGGAGCGGCTCGGGGTCAGCTGGAACGTACCAAGCGGTGGCTTCTTCCTCACGCTGCGGGTCCCGTTCCGCGCCGACGAGGCGGCGCTGGCGCGCTCGGCCGAGGAGTACGGGGTCATCTGGACACCGATGAGCTACTTCTACCCGCAGGGCGGCGACGACCACGGCATCCGCCTGTCGACCAGCTATCTGAGCCCGGCCGAGATCGAGGCGGGCGTCTCGCGGCTGGCCGAGTTCGTTCGCTCCGAGATCAGGAGGCCGGGGAGATGAGCGAGCTCCGTTCAGCTCCCCGGCCAGAGTCAAGCCGGTCAGGATCATCAGCAAAGCCAGGAGACGAGCGTGATCTCCGAGGCCGGCACCCGTCCCAGAATCGCCTTCTGCAACTGCTGGAGCTCCGCCCCGGGCTCTATCCCGAGCTGGTCCCGGAGCCTGCGCCTGACCAGCGCATAGTTCTGCAGCGCCTCCGCCTGCCGGCCGGACCGGTAGAGCGCGAGAACGAGTTGCGCCACGAATACTTCGTGAAATGGATACTCAGCGACAACCTTGTGCAGCTCGGGGATCACCCTGCGATGGTTGCCCAGATCCAGTTCAAGATTCATCAATTCTTCGTACGCGGCGATGCGCTGATTGTCCAGGAGACAGGCTTCTTGACGCATCAGATCTCCTGGAACGCCGGCCAGCGCATTTCCCCGCCACGCGGACAATGCTCTTCTGAAGGCCGCCACGGCATTGGTCTTGTTGCCGTTTTTGATCTGCTCGTGCGCCTCGGTCACCTGATCCTGGAAATAGCGCAAGTCCAGCACACAGGAGCCGATTTCGATGGCGTACCCGGAAGCGCTCGACTGCAGGTGCACGTCCGGCATGGGACCGAACAGCTGCCGGAGGCGATAGACGTAGGACTGCAGAGTGGTCTGGGCCGCGGTCGGCGGCCGCCGGTCCCACACGTAGTCCACCAGGCGCTCGACGGGGACCTCACGGTCCGCGTCGAGCAGGAGCGTCGCGAGGACGCTTTTCTGTTTGGGTGCGGTGATGTGGATCTTCCCACCCGGATGCTTGACCTCAAGCGCCCCGAGAATCGCGAAGTTCATGACTGCCCCCAGTCAAGATCGTTTTTGGACTCTGCATTGGAGTCCCCCCACCCACGTCGTCTACGTGGATCATCGCGCCGGCCCCCGTGACCGGCCGTGGGTCTCGGATTCGCACTCTAGAGTGGCCAAATATCAGAAGTCAATAAAATACAAAAAATCATGAAATGTCTCATTTCCACATAACAACTGAACACCATCGGAAGCGAAGGGCTGGTTGTGGTACGGCCGCCCACCAGATGTGAGCCAGGTTCACGTATCGTCCAGGTAGTCGCAAGAACCGTGGCATGGACTTTTCCCCGGTTGTTCGCTTCACTAAGTCCGGCGCAACCGCTCGGCGCCGGCGACCTCCCGCAAACATAACGCGATCCGCGTCAGCCGCCTCGCCGCAAACTCACTCCGCGCAGTTGACGGAGCATTCTTCTATTTATTCCTCCCGGTCGATTGAAAAGTATATCGACGCTGCTCAGAAAGGTGAACCAATGAATGGGCGACGTAAGCCCCGCAGCAGGACTCGCATGTGGGGGTGGACCTACCGATGATCCGCACGGCGAACGTCCTCACGACTCCGGCCGAGCGCCCGAGTCCGGCCCAGGACAGGGCCCAGATGATCGGAGTCGGCACCGCCGTCTCCCCCGACTCCTACTCCCAGCAGGAAGTGCTGGACACGTTCGCGATCGACGACGCCCGGATCCGCTCGCTGTTCCTCAACAGCGCCATCCAGCGGCGCCACCTCACCCTTCCCCCCATCGACGCCGACGGGAAGCGCGTCATGGAGTCCCAGGGAGAGTTGCTGGACAAACACAAGGCGCAGGCCGTGGACATGGGTGGCCGCGCGCTGACGGCCTGCTTGAAGGACGCTGGAGCGGAGCTGTCGGATCTCCGGCATCTGTGTTGCGTCACGTCGACGGGATTCCTGACGCCTGGGTTGAGCGCGTTACTCATCCGGGAGCTGGGGATAGACCGTGGCTGCAGCCGCTCCGACATCGTGGGCATGGGCTGCAACGCGGGGCTCAACGCGCTCAACGTCGCCGCCGGCTGGAGCGTGGCCCATCCCGGCGAGCTGGCCGTGGTGCTGTGCGCCGAGGCGTGCTCGGCCGCCTACGTCTTCGACTCGACCATGCGTACGGCCGTGGTCAACAGCCTGTTCGGGGACGGCGCGGCGGCGCTCGCCCTGGTCGCCGGGCCGCGGGAGGACGCGCTGTCCGCGCCGCGCGGCCCGCGGATTCTCTCCTTCGAGAGCACGCTCATCACCGACGCGCTGGACGCCATGCGCTACGACTGGGACGACGCCGCGGGCAAGTTCAGCTTCTTCCTCGACCCGGACATCCCCTATGTCGTAGGTGCCCACGCCGAGGAGGTCGTCGACCGCCTGCTCGGCAAGTCCGGCCTGCGCCGCAGCGACGTCCGGCACTGGCTCGTGCACTCCGGCGGCAAGAAGGTCATCGACGCCGTCACCGTCAACCTGGGTCTGACCCGCCACGACGTACGCCACACCACGGGGGTGCTGCGCGACTACGGGAACGTGTCGAGCGCATCCTTCCTGTTCTCCTACGAGCGGCTCCTGGAGGAGCTAGTGACCAAGACGGGCGACTACGGCGTCCTCATGACCATGGGACCGGGCTCGACGATCGAGACGGCGCTGATCCAATGGTGAACACCGACCTCACTCCGGACGCCTACAGGGACGCTCTCCTGCTGCGCGTCGACGGCACCCGTTCTCTCTCCGCCGAGCTGGTACGCGAGGTGGCCGCGCTGTGCGACCGCGCCGACGACCACGAAGGCCGGGGCGCCGTCGTCGTCGACGTGTCGGGCGCCCCGCGGGGCCCGTGGACCGACGGCCTGACAGTCGCGCTGGTCAACAAGTGGGAGCGGGCGCTGCGCCGGCTGGAGCGGTTGCCCATCCCCACCATCGCGGTCGCCTCCGGTGACTGCGGCGGCGCCGCGTTCGACGTGCTGCTGGCCAGCGACTACCGCCTGGCCGGCACGGGCACGCGGCTGCTGCTGTCCGTGGACTCCGAGGCGACCTGGCCGGGCATGGCGACGTACCGGCTGTCGCAGCAGCTGGGCGCCGCGCCGACACGCCGGACCGTGCTGTTCGGGCAGCCGATCACCGCGGCCGAGGCGCTGTCCCTACACCTCGTCGACGAGCTGGTGGACGACGCCGCGGAGGTGTGGGCCCGCGTGGCCCAGCTGGCCGGCTCGGTGACCGGCAGCGAGCTGGCCATCCGCAGACAGCTCATGCTCAACGCCACCATGACCAGCTTCGAGGACGCCCTCGGCGTGCACCTGGCCGCCTGCGACCGCACGCTCAGACGGGCCACCGCCCGGGTGGACACATGACGGCCCCGGACCTCTCCGCCGCCCGCAAACTGCTGGCCGAGTCCGCCGGGCTGGCCGACGACATCCTGCGGGCGCTGCCGGAGCCCGCCGCCCGCTCGGCCGGGCAGCAGGTGTCCGCGGCCGAGGCGAAGAACGCCGCCCGGCGGGCCCGCTCGTCGTTCATGGACGCGCACGCCGAGGCCGTCTACGACGAGCTGACCGCCTTCCGCACCCTCGACCTGCGCCTGCCGGAGCTGGTCGAGGCCGCGGCGGCCGCCTTCCCCGGCCTGGTGCCCACCGCCGCGCAACTGGACGCGGACCGGGACAGGCGGCAGGCCGACAAGGAGGGGTACGAAATCGATCAGGGCATCTTCCTGCGTGCCGTGCTGCGTTCGGCCCAGGCGGGCTCGCACCTGCTCGACGCCATGCTCCGCCCGACCCCGCGCGCACTCGGCCTGCTGCCGGAATTCGCCCGGACCGGGACGGCCGACCTGAGCTCCGTGCGGATGGAGCGGCGCGATGGCGTCGCCCACCTGACCATGTGCCGGGACGACTGCCTCAACGCCGAGGACGAACGGCAGGTCGACGACATCGAGACGGCCGTCGACCTGGCGCTGCTGGATCCGGCCGTACGGGTCGGCGTGCTCAGGGGCGGGGAGATGACCCATCCCCGCTACCGGGGCCGGCGGGTCTTCAGCGCGGGCATCAACCTCAAGAGCCTGCACGCGGGGAACATCTCGCTCGTCGGTTTCCTGCTGCGCAGAGAGCTCGGTTACATCGCCAAGCTGACGCGCGGCGTGCTGGTGGAGCACGAGACGTCGTGGCACTCCCCCACCGTGGGCAAGCCGTGGATCGCCGTGGTCGACGGCTTCGCCATAGGCGGCGGCGCGCAGTTGCTGCTGGTCTTCGACCACGTCATCGCGGCGGCGGACGCGTACCTCAGCCTGCCCGCGGCGCAGGAGGGGATCGTGCCCGGGGCGGCCAACCTCCGGCTTTCCCGTGTGGCCGGGCCCCGGCTGGCCCGGCAGGTCATCCTGGGCGGACGGCGGGTGTGGGCGACCGAGCCCGACGCGCGGGCGCTGGTCGACGAGGTGGCGGAGCCCGCGGACCTCGACGCCGTCCTGGCGCGGGCGGCCGCGCGGCTGGCGGGCCCCGCGGTGATCCCCAACCGGCGGATGCTGAACCTGGCCGAGGAGCCGCAGGAGGGGTTCCGCCACTACATGGCGGAGTTCGCGCTGCAGCAGGCGCTCCGGCTCTACAGCGATGACGTGCTGGGCAAGGCCGGCCGCTTCGCCGGGAGGGCCACAGGCCGATGAACACCGAGCCGATGAGCACCGAGCCGGCGAGCATCGACCCAATGCGCACCGGGTCAACGAGCCGCGCGCCGGTCAGCCGCGACAGGCGGGTGCGCTACGAGAAGCGGGACCAGGTGGCCTGGGTCACGCTCGACCGGCCCGCCGTGCTGAACGCGATGGACGCCCGCACTCACGAGGAACTGGCCGAGATCTGGGACGACGTCGAGGCCGACGACTCGGTGCGGGTGGCGGTGCTCACCGGTGCCGGGGAGCGGGCCTTCTCGGTCGGCCAGGACCTGCGCGAACGCGCGCGCCTGGACCAGGCCGGAGTCCCGGCGACGACGTTCGGCAGCCGGGGACAGCCCGGCTGGCCGCGGCTCACCGAGCGCTTCGACCTGACCACGCCGGTGATCGCCCGGGTCGACGGGTACGCCCTGGGCGGCGGCTTCGAGCTCGCCCTGGCCTGCGACATCATCGTCGCCTCCGACAGGTCGGTGTTCGGGCTGCCCGAGGCGCGGCTGGGCCTGATCCCCGGCGCGGGCGGGGCGTTCCGGCTGGCCAGGCAGCTCCCCCTCAAAACGGCCATGGGCTACCTGCTCACCGGCCGCCACCTGACCGCCGATCTGGCTCTGCGGCACGGGCTCGCCAATGACGTCGTCCCGGCCGCGGAGCTGGACCGGTGCGTCGCCGGGTGGATCGACGACCTGCTGCGCTGCGCCCCGCTGTCGCTGCGCGCCATCAAGGAGGCCGTCCACCGGTCCCTCCACCTGCCGCTCGACGCGGCCTTCGACACCACGTACCCCTGGGAGACCCGGCGCAGGCGCAGCCGCGACGCGACCGAGGGCCCCCTGGCGTTCAGCGAGAAACGCGAACCCATGTGGAGCGGAACATGATCCCTCAACTCCGGAAGGAGCCCTTATGAGCGACGAACAGCACTATCTACGGCCAAATGTCATCATTGAGCCCTTGGTGGACGGCTTCTACGCCTGGCTGCTCACCGTGGCGCCGGTGCAGGCCGCGATGAACCTGGCCTTCCTGCAGGTGCCCCTGCTGGAGTCCTACCTGCAGTCGCCGCGCGTGCATGTGACGGCGACGCAGAACCCCGAGATGCGGGGCGGCTACTTCGTCGGGATCGAGGAGGCGCGAGCGGCCGAGGTCCGCGAGCTGCTCGACTCGATCAAGAAGGACCGGGCCGACCTGCTCAGGTTCGCCGAGGCCATCGCCAAGGCCGAGGACCTGATCCGCCAGGGGGCCACCGGGTTCGACCTGACTCCCCTGTACCCGAAGCTGCCGCCCGAGCTCGCGGGCCTGGTGGAGATCGCCTACGACACCAGCAACCAGCCGTCGCTGCACTTCCTGGAGCCGCTGGTCTATGAGAGCGCGGCGTGGACCGAGGCCCGGCAGTCGGTGCAGCTGTCGATCGAGCCGGGTGTCGAGCGGCCGTTCATCCTGAGCACGCCGCGGCTGGCCTCGCCCGACGTGCTGGACCTGCGCGTCCCGTTCCGGCATCCGGGCCTGGAGGAGCTGTTCGGGGCCCGGATCCGGCCCACCAGCCTGAGCAGACTGCGTGAGGCCCTGGAGCTGGACGACGCGCAGGCCGCTCAGCTGGCGACCTTGCTGACGGACCGGCCCAGCCAGGCGCCCGACCGCCACATCGAGGCCGGCGGCCGCATCCGCTACTTCGGTCATGCCTGCCTGGTGCTCCAGACGCCGGAGGCCGCCATCGTCACCGACCCGTTCATCAGCGCCGACACCAACGCGACCGGCAGGTACACGCTGGCGGACCTGCCCGATCACCTCGACCTGGTGCTGATCACCCACGGGCACCAGGACCACATCGTGCTGGAGACGCTGCTGCAGCTGCGCGGCAGGGTGGGCACGGTCGTGGTGCCGCGCTCCTCCCGCGGCAACCTGTGCGACCCGTCGCTCGGCCTCTATCTGCGGCACCTGGGCCTGCCGGTGCTGGAGGTCGACGACTTCGACGAGGTGCCCTTCCCCGGCGGCAAGGTCACGGCCACGCCGTTCCTCGGCGAGCACGCCGACCTGGACATCCGCGCCAAGTCGACGTACTGGGTCGAGATGGCCGGGAAGTCGATCTTCATCGGCGCCGACTCGTCGGGCATCGAGCCGGCGCTCTACCGCTACATCCGGGCCCATCTCGGCAGCGCCGACCTGGCCTTCCTCGGCATGGAGTGCGACGGCGCCCCGCTGACCTGGCTCTACAAGGCACTGCTGACCAGGCCGGTGACGAAGAAGATGAGCAACTCGCGCAAGCTGTCGGGCTCGAACGCCGCGCAGGCCGGGGCGATCGTCACCGAACTGGGCGCGCGCGAGGCGTACGTGTACGCCATGGGCGAGGAGAGCTGGCTCGGCCACGTCATGGCCACCAGCTACAACCCCGAATCCATTCAGCTCCAGCAGGTCCGGGAGTTCCTGACGTGGTGCGCGAGCAAGGACGTCAAGGCCGGACACCTGCTGGAGCAGCAGGAATGGCGCTGGTAGCACCCACACCCCCAAGGAAAGAGACAAAGGAGATCACCATGCGTACGACCAGCTTCGACTTCGAGAACCCCGAGGCCCGCTTCAAGGTGCTGATCAACCACGAGGAGCAGTACTCCCTGTGGCCGGCCGACCTCCCGGTCCCCAGCGGCTGGGACGAGGTCGGCGACCCGGCTCCCAAGGAGGAGTGCGACGCCTACATCGAGGCCAACTGGACCGACATGCGGCCCAAGAGCCTGCGCCTGGCCCTCGACGGTAAATGACGAGCGACCCCGTCATGCCGTACGTCTTCACCAATGGCATCCGTCTCGCCTACGACCGCTGGGGCCGGGGCGAGCGGGTGCTCATGATCATGGGTTCCGGGGCCGGCGGCCGGGTGTGGACGCTCCACCAGACGCCGGCCATCACCCACGCCGGGTACCAGGCCATCACGTTCAACCATCGCGGGCTGACGCCCTCGGACGCGCCGGTTGGGAAGTACGCGCTGGCCGACATGGTGGCCGACACCAAGGGCCTGATCGAGGCCCTGGGCACTGGCCCGTGCCGGATCGTGGGCTACTCACTGGGCGCGCTGATCGCCCAGGAACTGGCCATTCACCATCCGGAGCTGGTCAGGTGCGCCGTACTGATCGCGACCAAGGCGCGCTCGGATGCCACCAGGGAGCAGCACACCCGTGCTTGGCAGGCGCTGGCGGCGAGCGGCGTCGCGTTGCCGAGGGATTTCGAGGCGGCCGTCATGGCCTTCGAGATGCTCTCGCCGGTGACGCTGAACGACGACGCGGCCGTCTCCCCCTGGCTGGACCTCTTCCGGCACAGCCAGAGCGACAGAGTGACCGCCGCCCGCCAGGTCTGGGCCGAGAGCCCCGACGACCAGCGGGCGGCCCTGCGCTCGGTGAGCGCCCCTTGCCGGGTCGTCGCGTTCTCCGACGACCTGATCGCCCCGCCGCACCTCGGGCGGGAGGTCGCCGCGGCGATCCCGGACTGTGACGTGGTGGAGATCGACAAAGCGGGGCACTTCGGCCACCTGGAACGCCCGGACGAGGTCAACGCGGCGATCCTCGAATTCCTCAAGCGGACGGATTGACGACCCATGAAACTTCGCTCGGCACCTCTAGAAGACTGGCTGCGCGACTATTACTTCCAGGCCGAGATCGACATCAGCTCCAGCGGCGTGCAGCCCTACTCCATGAGCGAGTTACGCGCGATCGCCGGGATAAGCCGCGAGGAGATCGACGACCTGGTGTTCGACGACGGCTACTCGCTGGGCGCCCCGGAGGTCCGCTCCGCCGTCGCGGCGCTGGAGCCGGGCGCCGATCCGGGCAAGGTGATGACCACCAACGGCTCGGGCGAGGCCATCTCCCTGGTGATGATGGCGCTGCTGCGGCCCGGCGACGAGGTGATCGTGGTCGCGCCGGGCTATCACCTGCTGGTCGAGTACGCCATCGCGCTGGGCTGCACGACCAAGGTCTGGCGGCTGGCGGAGGAGCGGGGCTGGCAGGCGTCGCTGGACGAGCTGGCGGCCCTGGTCACCCCGCAGACCCGCGCCATCATCGTGAACTTCCCGCAGAACCCGACAGGCAGCACCATCGGCCGGGCCGAGATGGACGCCCTGATCGCCCTGGCGGGCCGGGTCGGGGCGTACGTGCTGTGGGACGCCGCCTTCGCCCGCCTGGTCTACGACGGCGACCCGCTTCCCGACATCTCGACCCGCTACGAGCGAGGCATCGGCTTCGGCACGTTCTCCAAGGCGTTCGGCCTGCCCGGCCTGCGGTTCGGCTGGTGTCTGGCGCCACCGGAAGTGCTGGAGGACTGCGTGCGGATCAGGGACTACTCGACGCTGCACGTGTCGCCGCTGGTCGAGTTGCTGGCGCTGCGCGTGCTGCGCAACGCCGACGCCTTCGTCGAGCCGCGGCTCAAGCAGGCCGCGATCAACCGGGAGATGGTCAAGCAGTGGGCGGAGCGCCATGGGGACCTGCTGTCCCTGTCGCTGCCCGCCGCCGGGGTCGCGGCGTTCCCGCGGCTGCTGGAGCTGGACGACACCTGGGATTTCTGCCAGGAGCTCTTCCAGCGTCATGGGGTGCTGGTCATCCCCGGGGCGTGCTTCGACTGCCCAGGTCACATCAGGCTCGGCTTCGGCGGGCCGACCGACCAGCTCGCCCAGGGACTCGATCGGCTGGCCGGCGCGCTGGCCTCCTGGCGGCGGTGAACCGATCATGACCCTCCTGGCCGGGCCGATGGCGCCGATCCCCGGGCATCAGCTGCTGGTGTTCCTGGTCCAGATCTTCCTCCTCCTGGGGGCGGGGCTGCTGCTGGGGCGGCTCGCGATCCGCCTGCGCATGCCCGCGATCGCGGGCGAGCTGTGCGCGGGCGTGCTGCTCGGCCCCTCCGTGCTCGGCTGGGCCCTGCCCGGCCCGGCGAGCTGGATCTTCCCCGCCGTCCCCGAGCAGACGCATCTGGTCGACGCCGTGGGGCAGATCGGGGTGCTGCTGCTGGTCGGCATCGCCGGGATGAACATCGACCTCGCTCTGATCAGGAAGAAGGGCGTCGCCGCCGCGTGGGTCAGCGTCGGCGGCCTGCTGGTGCCGCTCGGACTGGGCATCGCGACGGGGTACGCGTTGCCGGCCGCGCTGGTGGCCCAGGGCTCCGACCGTACCGTCTTCGCCTGGTTCCTGGGGGTCGCGCTGTGCGTGAGCGCCATTCCGGTGATCGCCAAGACGTTGATGGAGCTGCGCCTCATGCACCGCGACGTCGGCCAGTTGATCATCAGTGCGGCGGCCGTGGACGACGTCGTCGGCTGGCTGCTGCTGGCCGTGGTCTCCGCCATGGCCACGACAGGGGTGCGGACGGGGAACGTGGCGTTGGCGGTGGCGTACCTGCTGCTGGCGGTGCTGTTCGCCGCCACCGCCGGGCGATATCTGGTGAACTCGGCGCTGCGGGCGGCCGCGCGGTCCCCCGAGCGCGGTGTGACGGTGGCGGTCGTGTCCGTCGTACTGATCGCGTCGGCCGCCGGCACGCAGGCCCTGGGCATGGAGGGGGTCGCGGGCACGCTGTTCGCCGGCATCCTCATCGGCTCCTCGGGCTGGGTGGACCGTGAGCGGATAGCGCCGCTGCGCACGCTGGTCGTCTCCGTGCTGGCCCCGATCTTCTTCGCCGCCGCCGGGCTGCGGATGGATCTGACCGCGCTGGCCCAGCCGTCGATCCTGCTCGCGGCCGTCGGCGTGGTCGCCGTCGCGGTGGCGGGGAAGTTCGCCGGGGTCTACCTCACCTCGCGGATCGCCCGGCTGGACCACTGGACCGCGCTGGCGCTGGGGGCCGGGCTCAACGCCCGCGGCGTGATCGAGGTCATCATCGCGATGACCGGGCTGCGGCTCGGGGTGCTCAACTCCGCGATGTACACGATCGTGATCCTCACCGCCCTCGCGACGTCGCTGATGGCACCGCCCATGCTGCGGTACGCCGTGCGCCACATCGCCATCACCACGCAAGAGAAGCAGAGGGAACGCCTCATCGTGCCCGGGTGACCCGGAGCCCGGCGGGCCTGTCGTGACAGGAGCAGCAATGACGACGGTGGATCTGTGGACCCAGGAGTTCCAGACCAACCCCTACCCGATCTACTCCCGGCTGCGCGAACTCGCCCCCGTGCACCGCGTGCGGGGGCCGATGGGCGCGGACTTCTGGCTGATCACCCGCTACGAGGACGCCCGGGCAGCGCTCACCGACCCCCGGCTGTCCAAGGAGCCCCGGCACACCCCCGAGTGGCTGCGCCGGATCGGCGCGGCTTCCGAGGGCGAGGGCCCCTCCGGCAAGAACATGCTGAGCAGCGACCCACCCGACCACACCCGCCAGCGGCGCCTGGTCAGCAAGGCGTTCACCCGGGGGCGGGTGGAGGCGCTGCGGCCGCGCGTCCAGCAGATCACCGACGCGCTGCTGGACGCGATGGCGGCCGGCGACGAGGCCGACCTGGTCTCCGCCTTCGCGGTCCCGCTTCCCGTCACCGTCATCTGCGAGCTTCTCGGGCTGCCCGAGACCGACCGTGACCGGCTGCACGCCTGGACCGACGCCCTGGAACGGCCCACGTTCACCGAGGACGACGTGCTGGCCAGGAAGACGGCGGCGACGGAGTTCCGCGCGTACGTGACCGAGCAACTGGCCGAGATCCGGGCCGCCGTCGATCCCGGCCTGCCCCCGGAGCAGCAGCCCGGCCTCCTGGCCAGCCTGATCGCCGGGGCCGGCGCCGGTGACGGCCTGTCCGAGCTCGAACTCATCGGCATGACCCTGCTGCTGACCATCGCCGGTCACGAGACCACGGTGAATCTGATCGGCAACGGCATGCTGGCGCTGCTGACCCATCCGGAACAGCTGGCCCTGCTGAAGTCCGACCCCTCCCTGCTGGGACCGGCGATCGAGGAGATGCTCCGCTACGACGGGCCGGTCGAGCGGAGCACGATCCGGGTGTCCACCGAGGACGTGGAATTCAGCGGCGTCACCATTCCGGCCGGGTCGGTCGTGTACGTGTCGATCAACTCGGCCGACCGCGACAGCGCGCGGTTCCCGGACGCCGACCGGTTCGACATCACCCGCTTCGCGGGCGGCGGGGAGGTGGGGCACGTCGCGTTCGGGCACGGCGTCCACTTCTGCCTGGGGGTGCCGCTGGCCAGGCTCGAAGGGCAGATCGCCTTCGGCTCGCTGCTCCGCCGGTTCCCGGACATCACGCTCGCCGTCGACCCGGCGGAGCTGGGGTGGCGTGGGAGCGGCGACAGCATCCTGCGCGGCCTGACGAGACTACCGGTCCGCCTCCGCTGACCCCGCGATCATGTCGGACAGTTCGCCGACGGTCTCGGTGTCCAGGTAGCGGCGGAGCTCGAGGCGGATCCCGAAGTGCTCCTCGACGGCGGTGAGGAGCCGCAGCGCCGCCAGGCTGCTCCATTCGCCCAGGTCCTGGAAGCAGGAGCCGGGAGTGATCGCCTCGGCCGGCAGGTCGGTGACGTCGGCGACGATGCGTGCCAGGTCCTCGGGAAGTTCATGCGACGGCATGGCGGTCCTCGCTCTCCAGGGTGATCCAGTCGGGGTGCAGCGCGGGCGGCGGGTCGAGCGGGAGCACGTACCGCGTCAGTCCCTCCGCCTCGCGGTCCGCGGTGAAGCCCGCCTCCAGCAGGAAGCGCCGGGCCGGGCCGTTCCTGCCGGTCGGCCGGTGGTCGGCCTCGATCCGCGCGACCCCCGCCGCCCGCGCCTGGTCGACGACGGACTGCAGGACGGCGAACTCGATGCCGCGCGAGAAGACGCGGCAGCTCATGACGTAGTTCTCGAGCAGCCAGTGGTCGGCGGCCCGGCTGATCCACACGGCGCCGACCACTCCCTCGGGCCCGAACCTGTCGGCGACCTCGAAGCCCAGCACGCGGCAGGCGTCCGAGCCCGCCATCTCGCGGGTCCTGGCCTCCGGGTGTGACCGCCCGAGCAGCGTGAACTGGTTCGTCCGGAGCCCGAGCTGGTGGATGCGCGGGAGCATGTAGTCGTCGGCGGCCCGTACGGTCACCCGCAGATCGAGCCCGTGCAGGTATCGCCGCAGGGACCCCTCGGTCTCCGCCTCCCAGTGCCGCCGCTGGACTTGCGCCTGATACAGCGCGGTGCGTTGCCGGTCGGCGGACGTGGTGGCCGGCACGTCGAAGTGGCCCTCGGCGAGCAACTGACGAGCGTGCTCCGACGGGTCGCCCGACAGGTGGACCACGGTCACCTCGGGCAGCGCGTGGCGTACCTGCTCGCATTCGAACCTGCTGTCGTCGGCGAAGACGACGCTGTCCAGGCCGATGTTGAGCTCGGCGGCCAGGGCGGCGATGTTGCCCGCCTTGTCCGCCCAGTTGACCGCCGAGGCGGCGAAGTCGCCGTTGCGCAGCGCGAAGGCGGGGTGCTCGTCGAAGACCTTGGTGACCAGCGCCTGGTCGTTCTTGCTGCTGATGGCCAGCAGCACGCCCTGGCGGCGCAGGGCCAGCGCCGTCCGCTGCGTCTCGAGGTAGGCGTTGCCGGGATACAGGGGGCCGGCCTCGATGTTCTCCGGCCCGTCGTCGCCGAGCACGCCGCCCCACAGCGTGTTGTCCAGGTCGAGGACCAGGCACTTGGCCGAGCGTCCGGCCACCGCCCGGCAGAAGCCCGCGGCCTCCTGGGCGTAGAGCCGTTCCACGGAGGGCGACCAGGCCATCCTGGCGAAGTGGTGGAGGCGTTCGTCCCTGAGCCGGTCGGGGTGGTCGGTCAGGAGCGACTCCAGGTCCATGACGTGCACGGATTCGAGCTCCTCGGCGAGGTCGAGCAGCCGGGTGTTGAGCGCGCGCCAGATCCCGCCGAGCGCCGCCCGCGAGCGGTACGCGATGACGGAGCGCAGCCGGGAGGCGGGCAGCGGGACCGTGTGGATGAGCACGGACTCCCCCGACCGCGCGCGGAAGCCACGCAGGGCGGTACGGAACAGCTCGGCCCGCTCCAGGACCTGCTCCCTGAGCCCGGCCAGGTCCGCCGGGTCGGCGTCGTACGGCAGGAACATCCCCTCGTCCAGCAGGCACAGCGTGATCTGCGGGGCGAAGGCCGCCAGGCCCGAGCCCGGGTCGGTGAGCTCGATCAGCAGCTCGTCGGCCCCCGTCACGTGCAGCTCGGCGTCGATGCCCGCCCGCAGCAGCTCGATCCGCAGCAGCGGGGGCACGGCGTCGCAGGTGAAGGAGGCGGCGACGGCGACGCGGAGCCGGTCCGGCGCGCGCCCCGGCGGCGTGACGAGACAGGCGCGCACCTTCGCCAGCAGCCGGCCCGCCTCCCTGGCGGCGGCGAGGTCCGGCGTGCGGCTCAGCAGCTCCAGCAGCTCCGGGTCGGGTTCCGCGCCCGGCAGGGCGAGCCGCCGCACGCGGGCGAGCAGGTCGTTCACGTCTGCTTCTCCTTCGAGCCGGTAGGTTCGAGCGGGGACGTTCGAGCCGACACTGGTGGCGCTCAGACGGCGAGCAGCGTGCAACTCCAGTGCATGCCGCTGCCCATGCTCAGCAGGGCGACCGTGTCCCCGGTCCTGAGCTCGCCGTCGGCGAGGTATCGCTCCAGGCACAGGAGCTGGTCGGCGGTGCCGAAGTGGCCGTGGTCCATCGCCAGTTCGGCGTTGGTGCGGTCAAGAGGGATGCCCAGCTCCTTGGCCAGCCCGCCGAAGGCGCTGATGGAGTCGTTGAGATAGATGATCTTGGCGAGCGACCCGGACGGCACGCCGGCACGCTCGCAGGCGCGCTCCAGCACCAGGCGGTTGCGGGCCCTCATCGTCGTGGAGAACCGGTAGGCCGCCTGCCCGTCGCCCTCGAAGAAGGCGTCCATCCGATCGACCAGCGACCGGATCTCGGGCTTGGGCCCGGCCGGGGAGAACGGCCGCGCCTGGCCGCCCACCTCCATGCGCATGAAGTCGACGTACCGGCCGTCGGTGATGACCTCCGTGACCAGCCATCGGCAGTGCGGATGGCCGCGGCGCAGCACGGCGGCCACCGCGCCGTCCGAGCTGACGGACGTGCCGGTCCTGGCCCGGTCCCAGTACGGCTCGCACACCCGGTTCGCGGTCACCACGACCGCCGTCTCGTAGTCCGGGTGGGTGGCGAGCTTTCCCGCAACGGTGTCGAAGGCGAGGATCCCGGCGCTGCACGCCTGGTTCATGAGCACCGCCTCGGCGCGCCGGGCACCGATCGCGGCCTGCACGGCGGCGGCCGCGTCCCAGTAGAGGTACTCGGCGAGGTCGGAGATCGCCAGCACGACCAGGTCGACGTGCCCCGGGCGCACCCCCGCCTTGGCAAGGGCGCTCTCGGCGGCGTCGGCGGCCAGGTCACAGACGCCGACGCCGTCGTCCGCGCGATAAAGCCGGCGGTAGCCCTTTGCCTGGAGGTTCCTGCGCGCCTTGTCGCCCGCGCCGTCCGCCAGTATGTCGGTGACGGCGATCGGTTTGCCCAGCGCGCGGCCGATGGCCGAGATCCCGAAGGACATCTCCATTCCTCCAAAGGGTTGCGCAGAATGCCGTCGGCCGTTTATCCGGCGTGCGTCGATCGTGGCCACCTCCCGGCCTGGGCAGCACGTTTGCCCAGCATAGGGAGGAAGCAAGTGGAGCGAAAGCGGCATACAGTGCGGCGATTTCCTGCCCACAGAAATGCGCTAGCGCCGTTCCACATATCCTCCAGCGGTCCGCCAGCAACCCGCCGATAATATTCCTGAATTTATCGTGGGATTAGAGTTTGCATTGTTCTCGGGCCGAGGTCTAGGCTTTATCAAATCACATGCATGCCAATGTCCAGCGACTATCGCACAATGCGGAGAATTCAATGCATTGCACGACTGGAATCTTGGTTAATCCTCTGGCCGGGCGCAAATGACCGCCCCGCCGGACGTCCCGCCACCCCCCAAGCCGCAGCGGCCCAAGTTCCGCGACACCATCCGGCTGGTGGCGGGCGCGGTGGGCATCGTCAAGAAGGCGAGCCCGCGTGACTTCTCCTTCGTGATGATCGCCGATGTGATCCAGGGCATCGGTGTCTTCGCCGCGCTCATCCAGGTGCAGCAGGTGCTGTCCAACCTGATCAAGGCGAACGACGGAGCGGGCACCAGCGGGCTCCTGGGCGCCGTGACGGTCTTCCTGTGCGCCAATGTCGCCATCGTCATCAGCCAGGCGTTCATCAACAACCGCCGCATCATCCTGAGCGAGCGTACGAGCATGTACGTGAGCGGCGAGATCCTCAAGGTGGCCTCCCTGGCAGAGCTCGACGACTTCGACGACTCCACCTTCCATGACCGGCTGCAGCGGGCCTCCGCCAGCGCGGCCGTGCGCCCCGCCCAGATGGTGCACAACCTCATCAGGATCGGGCAGGCGCTGTTCACCGTCGCCGGTAGCTGGGTGGCGCTGGTGACCGTGAACGTGTGGATCGCCCTGGTCGCCGCGGTGGTCGTGGTGCCCATCTGGATCGGCGGCGTGCGCGGCGGCGAGCAGCACTTCGACTTCATCCGGCAGACCACGCCCACCGACCGCAACCGCAACTACCTGTTCGAGTTGCTGACCGCCCGAGAGCCCGCCCAGGAGATCCGCGCGTTCAACACCGCGCGCTATCTCACCACGCGCTGGCATGACGTCATGTCCCACCGCCTGAATCTCATGCTGAGGATGCTGAGCAAGCGGTTCCGTTCGCAGCTGATCGCCTCGATCGGCAGCAACGCCGTGGTCGCGCTCACGGCCGGCATCCTGATCATGCTGAACCTGTCGGGCGTCCTCACCTTGGCCGAGACGGCGACGGTGGCGGGCATCCTGCTCCTGCTCAGCCAGCGGCTGCAGGACACCGTGATGGGCACCAACGAGTTCTTCGAGTCCGCGCCGCTGATCCGGGATCTGAAGGACTTCCTGGCCATGGAGCCGGCGCTGGCCAGGGAAGTGACCGGGACGCCGTACGCGGGCTCGTTCGACCGGATCGAGGTGCGCGACGTCGCGTTCGCCTACCGGGGCTCGCGCCGGCGGGCACTGGACGGGGTGTCGCTGACGATCAACGCGGGCGAGGTCATCGCCCTCGTCGGCGAGAACGGTTCGGGCAAGACCACGCTCGCCAAGCTCCTCGCCGGCCTCTACCCGCCGAGCGAGGGCGCGATCCTGGTCGACGGCGTCGCCCTGAGCGGCATCGAGGCGAAGTCGTGGCGCGAGTCGGTCGCCGTGCTCTTCCAGAACTTCATCCGCTATGCCCTGCCGGCCGAGGAGAACATCCGCCTGGGGTCGGCGGAGAAGCAGGTCGGCATGGACGACGTCCGGGCGGCCGCACGGGCCGCGGGCGCGGACGGATTCCTGGCCAAGCTCCCGAACTCGTACGAGACGATCCTGTCGCCGCAGTTCAGCGAGGGGCAGGACCTCTCGCTCGGGCAGTGGCAGCGGGTCGCGCTCGCGCGGGCGTTCTTCCGGGACGCACCGCTGGTGATCCTCGACGAGCCCAGCGCCTCCCTCGACGCCCGAGCCGAGCGCGCGCTCTTCGAGAGTGTCCGCGACCTGTACGCCAACCGGACGGTCCTGCTCATCTCCCACCGCTTCTCCACGGTACGTACGGCGGACCGGATCATCGTGCTGCATGACGGCCAGATCGTCGAACACGGCGACCACGACTCCCTGATGGCGGCCGACGGGCTCTATGCCGAGCTGTTCACCATGCAGGCGAGCGGGTTCCTCGAAGACAGCCTCAATGGGGTGGCCCTGGTCGGGGACCGGGTGCGACCGCCGGTCGTCCCGGACATGCCGGATACCGGCGCTCTGTGAAGATCCCGCAGGGCACCGGCACCGGTGTCCTGCGGGATTCGTATGTCAGGGGCTCCAGCTGATGAGCGTCTGCTGCCTGAGTTTGGTCCAGTAACTGATTGTTCCGCTTCGGAGGTCGACCATGATGACGTCTCGGCTGGGGGCCGGCGCCCAGGACCGCGCCATCGAGGACATCTATCCGCTGACCGCGATGCAGCAGGGCATGCTGCTGCACACGCTGCTGGTGCCCGGCTCCGGGGTGTACTGGCTGCAGACCGGTCTGCTGCTGGAGGGCGACCTCGACGTCGAAGCGTTCGAGCGAGCCTGGACGCTGGTGTTCCAGCGGCACGCGGCGCTGCGCGGGACCGCGGTGTGGGAGGACCTGCCCAACCCCATGTGGGTGGTGTCCCGCTCGGTGCCCCTCCCGTTGACCACGCTGGACTGGGCCGACCTGGACGAGGAGAGCCAGGAACGGGCACTGGTCGACTTCCTGGCCGCCGACCTCGCCCGGGGCGCGGAGCCCGGGCAGCCGACCATGGTACGCGTCACGCTCCTCCGGCTGGCCGAGCGCCGCCACCAGATGGTGTGGAGCCGCCACCACCTGGCCCTCGACGGCTGGAGCACGCCGATCGTGCTCAACGAGTTCCTCGACGCCTACCACGCGGTCCTGGCCGGCGTGGCGCCCGGCCTCCCGCACCGCCGGCCCTTCCGCGACCACGTGGCCTGGGCCTTGGGCCAGGACGCGGCACCGGCGGAGCGGTTCTGGCGCAAGCGCCTGCGCGGCGTCGAGTCCGCCACCGCGCTGGAGGTCGAGGGCGACACCGGGCGGCAAGGCAACCACACCCGGCGGGCGCGGCTGGACCGCGCGTTCACCTCGTCACTGTCGGCCTTCGCCCGCCGGCATCGCCTCACGGTGAACACGCTGGTGCAGGGCGCCTGGTCGGTGCTGATGTCGGCGTACAGCGGCTCGGATGACGTCGTGTACGGCAGCGTCACCTCCGGCCGCGGCGACCACCTCGACGGCGCCGAGTCCATGGTCGGCCTGTTGCTCAACTCGATCCCGGCTCGGGTCCGCGTGGAGCGCGGGGATCCGTTGGTCGCCTGGTTACGCGCTCTTCAGCGGGAACAGACCGCGGCCCGGCGGTTCGAGCACACGCCGCTGACCAGCATTCAGAGCTGGACCGCCGTGCCTTCTGGGCAGCCGCTGTTCACCAGTGTGTACGTCTTCGAGAACTTCCCCGGCATCGCCTCGGGCGGGGACGCGCTGCGCATGTCGGAGAACTTCGCCCGCGAGCACAACAACTATCCGCTCACGGTAGCGGTATATCCGGGTGAGCAGATCGAGATCAGCATGGCGTACGACCTCGCCCGGTTCGGCCATGCCACGATCGAGGGGCTGCTGACGCATCTCCAGGAGATCCTCCAGGCGATGGTGGCCGACGGCGGGCAGCGCGTCGGCGACCTGCCGATGGTGTCGGAGGCCGAGCGGCGGTCCGCCGCCGGGTGGAACGCCACCCATGCTCCGGTGCCTGCCGGTGGTGTGCACGAGCTGGTCGCCGGACGGCCGGACGCGGTCGCGGTCCGGTACGGCGACACCACCCTGACCTACGCCGAGCTCGACGCCCGCGCCGCCCACCTGGCCGGGCACCTTCGGGCTCTCGGCGTCCAGCGCGAAACGGTGGTCGGGCTGTGCCTGCCCCGCGGCCTGGACCTGCTCGTGTCCATGCTGGCGGTCTGGAAAGCAGGGGGTGCCTATCTGCCCCTCGACCCCGACTTCCCCGCCGAACGCCTGTCCTACATGCTCACCGACAGCCGCGCCCATTTGCTGATCACCCACCGCGCCACCGGCCTCGAGGCCCCGGCCACGCTTTATCTGGACGACGCTTTCCCCCAGGGCGAGCCCTTCGCCGCCCCGGCCCTGCCCGGGCAAGCCGCCTACATGATCTACACCAGTGGCTCCACCGGCCGCCCCAAAGGCGTCGTCATCAGCCACACCAACCTCGCCAACTTCCTCGCCTCGATGGGCCACACCCCGGGCCTCACTCAAGACGACATCCTGCTGGCGGTCACCACCCCCGGCTTCGACATCGCCGGACTCGAACTCTTCCTCCCCCTCACCACCGGCGCCCAGGTCGTCATCGCCGACGCCGCCACCACCCGCACTCCCGACGCCTTGGCTCATTTGATCTCCGCCTCTGGCGCCACCGTCATGCAGGCCACTCCCGCCACCTGGCAACTCCTCACCCAGGACGACCGGCCCCTTCGCCTGCGTGCCCTATGCGGTGGCGAAGCCCTCCCTCCGGACCTGGCCGGCGTTCTGCACGAACGCACCGCCGAACTGTGGAACCTCTACGGCCCCACCGAAACCACCATCTGGTCCACCCGCCAGCACCTCAGCCAGGGCCAGGACATCACTCTCGGCCGGCCCATCGCCAACACCCACCTCCATGTCCTCGACCAACACCTCAACCCGGTGCCGGTCGGTGTGCCCGGTGAGCTCTACATCGGCGGCGCCGGCCTCGCCCGCGGCTACCACCACCGGCCGGCTCTCACCGCCGATCGCTTCATCGCCGCTCCAGGCGGATCGCGGCTCTATCGCACCGGCGACCTCGTGCGGTGGCTCGCGGATGGGCAGCTCGACTTCCTCGGCCGCACCGACCACCAGATCAAACTCCGCGGCCACCGCATCGAACCCGCCGAAATCGAACACACCCTGACCGCGCATCCGGCCATCGCCACCGCCGTGGTCACCCTCCACCACGACCGCCTCATCGCCTACCTCGTGCCGGGTGCGGGCCCGATTCCACCAGTGGATGAGCTGCGCGCCCATCTGGCGGCCACGCTGCCCGACTACATGGTGCCCGCGGTCTTCATCGAGCTGACCGCCCTCCCGCGTACGCCGAACGGCAAGCTCGACCGCGCCGCCCTGCCCGCGCCCGACCACCTCCGTCCCGACCTCACCGGCGGCTACCGGCCTCCGGCCACGCCCACGGAAGAGGTGCTGGCCGGCATCTGGGCCGACCTGCTCGGGCTCGACCGGGTAGGAGCCGCGGACGACTTCTTCGAGCTCGGCGGGCACTCGCTGCTCGCGACGCGGGTCGTCTCGCGGGTGCGGGCCGCGTTCGGTACTGACATCGGCGTGGCGGACCTGTTCGACCAGCCCACCGTCGCCGACCTGGCCGCCGTCATCGACGCCGGTGCGGCCGGTGAGCAGCCGCCGCCCATCGTGGCCGTGCCGCGTGACCGGCCGTTGCCGCTGTCGTTCGCGCAGCAGCGGCTGTGGTTCCTCGACCAGATGGAGCCGGGGTCGGTCGAGTACAACGTCCCGGCGCCGATCCCGCTGGACAGGGAGCTGGACGTCGCCGCTCTGCGCGCGGCGCTGGACCTGCTCGTGGCTCGGCACGAGGTGCTGCGGACCCGGCTGGTGACCGACGCCGAGGGCGTGCCATGGCAGGTCATCGACCCTCCGGCGGCGTTCGACCTGCCGCTGGTGGATCTGTCCGGCGAGAGCGACCCCGCGCGGGCGGCCCGGGGGTGGGTGGCCGCTGACGTGACCGCGCCCTTCGATCTGGCCACCGGCCCGCTGGTCCGGGCCGGCCTGCTGCGGCTGGCGAAGGACCGGCACATCCTCGCGCTGTGCATGCACCACCTCGTCTCCGACGAGTGGTCGGCGAGCATCTTCGTCCGCGAACTGACGGCCCTGTACGAGGCGCTCCAGGCCGGCCGGCCCGACCCGCTGCCGCCGCTGAAGGTCCAGTACGCGGACTTCGCGGTGTGGCAGCGCGGCTGGCTCGCCGGACCGGTGCTGGCGGAGCAGCTCGGCTACTGGCGTACCCAGTTGGCCGGTGCTCCCGTGCTCGACCTGCCCACCGATCGGCCGCGCGCCGCCGTCCGCTCGACCCTTGGCGCGGCCGTCCGCTTCCGCGTGGACGCCGAGGTCAGCCGGCGGCTGCAGGAGATATCACGTCAGAGCTCGACCACGATGTTCATGACCCTGCTGGCCGCCTACACCGTCCTGCTGGGCACGTACAGCGGCCAGGACGACCTGGTCGTCGGCACCCCGGTCGCCAACCGCAACCACGCCGAAACCGAGAACCTCATCGGCTTCTTCGTCAACACCCTCGCCCTGCGCGCGAACCTGGCCGCCGACCCGACCTTCACCGAGTTACTGGCCCGGATCCGTACCACCGCCCTGGCTGCCTACACCCACCAGGACCTGCCGTTCGAGCAACTCGTCGACGAGCTCGACATCCCCCGTGACCGCTCTCGCACCCCCCTCACCCAGGTCTTCTTCAACTACACCGGGGACAGTGGGTGGACGGCCGAGCTCGCGGAGCCGCCGGCCAAGTGCGATCTCATGGTCGCGATCAACCGAGACGGTGACGGTCTGGCCGGCATGGTCGAATACAGCACCGCGCTGTTCGACGCCGCCACCATCGAGCGCCTGATCGGCCACTTCCAGCACTTGCTGACCGCCATCACCGCCGACCCCGGTCAGCGCCTGTCCGGACTGAACCTGCTGACCCCCGGGGAACACCGGCAGCTCACCGAGTGGAACACCACGCACCGTCCGCTCCCGGACCAGCTGATCCCCGCCCAGATCAGCGCCCGCGCCGCCACCCACCCCGACCGCATCGCCGTCACCGGCCCCGACACGGTCCTGACGTACGGCCAGCTGGAAGCCCGCGCCAACCGGCTCGCCCACCATCTCCTCGCCCTCGGCGTGCGGCACGAGAGTGTGGTCGGCCTGTGCCTGGACCGTAGCCCCGACATGATCATCGGCATGCTGGCCGTGTGGAAGGCCGGCGGAGCCTACTTGCCTCTGGACCCCGGCTACCCCGCCGACCGGCTGTCCTACATGCTCGCCGACAGCCACGCCGACCTCCTCATCAGCCACACCGCCGTCCCTGGCATCCCGACAGTCGATCTCGACGACCCGGCCATCGACGCCGCTCCCTCCCACACCCCGGGCATGGTCATCCATCCCGACCAGGCCGCGTACCTGATCTACACCTCGGGTTCCACCGGCAGGGCCAAGGGCACGGTCGTCAGCCACCGCAATCTGAGCAGCACGATCGACGCCCAGTCCACCGCCTTCGCCATCACTCCTGACGACACGGCACTGCAGCTGACCTCCTTCAGCTTCGACGTGGCCGCCAGCGAGATCTTCACCACCCTCACCAACGGCGCCCACCTGGTCATCGCCGACGAGCGGCACAACAGCGCTCACCTACGGCATCTCATGCACCATCACCAGGTCACCATCACGCAGGCCACCCCCACGCTGCTGCAGCACCTGGACACCACCGACCTGCCCCACCTGCGCACGCTGGTCAGCGGCGGCGAGCCGTGCCCACCGCACCTCGCCGAGCTCTGGGCCGCCCATCACCGGCACTTCAACGCCTACGGCCCGACCGAGGCCGGCATCTGCGCCACCATGGGCACCACTCGGGACGACGGGAACGCGATCCCGATCGGGGCTCCCCTGGCCAACACGAACACCCATGTCATGGACCGGCATCTCCAGCTCGTTCCGGTCGGTGTGCCCGGCGAGCTGTACATCGGCGGCTCCGGGGTCAGCCGCGGCTACCACGGCCGCCCGGCTCTCACCGCCGAACGCTTCGTCGCCGCCCCCGGCGGATCGCGGCTGTATCGCACGGGCGACCTCGTACGGTGGCGGGCGGACGGCCAGCTCGACTTCCTCGGCCGCACCGACCAGCAGATCAAGCTGCGCGGCTTCCGCATCGAACCCGCCGAGATCGAACACGCGCTGACCACGCACCCGGCCATCTCCGCCGCCGTGGTCACCCTCCACGACCAGCGGCTCATCGCCTACCTCAGCCCGGCCGACATCCACATGCCGCCGGTCGCGGAGCTGCGCGACCACCTGCGTGCCGGCCTGCCCGACCACATGATCCCCGCCATCTACGTCGAACTCGCCGCCTTCCCCCTCACCCCCAACGGCAAGATCGACCGCGCGGCACTCCCCGCCCCCAGCAACGACCGCTCCGACACATACCAGCCACCCACCACCCTCACCGAGGAACTGCTAGCCGGGATCTGGGGCGACCTCCTCGGCCTGCCCCTTGTGGGCATCGCGGACAACTTCTTCGACCTCGGCGGACACTCCCTCCTCGCCACCCAGGCCGTCACCCGCACCCGCATCGCGTTCGGCACGGATCTCAGCGTGGCCGACCTGTTCGACCACCCCACCATCGCCGACCTGGCCACCCTCATCGACACCGGGACGACCAGCCAACAGGCACCACCCATCGCCGCCGTCCCACGCGACCAGCCGCTGCCGCTGTCCTTCGCCCAGCAACGACTCTGGTTCCTCAACCAGCTCGAACCGGGATCGGTCGAATACAACATCCCCTCCTTCCTGCCGCTGGACGGAGAGCTGGATGCGCACGCACTGCGGTCGGCTCTGGACACCATCGTCGAGCGGCACGAGGTGCTCCGCACCCGGCTCGTCGCCGACGCCGACGGCGTGCCCTGGCAGGTCATCGACCCGCCCTCGGCGTTCGAGCTCCCGCTGGTGGACCTGACCGGGCAGGCGGATCGCGCCCAAACACTGATCGCCGGCGACGCGGCCACCCCCTTCGACCTGGCCACCGGTCCCCTGATCCGCGGCAAACTCCTGCGCCTGGCCGAGGACAAGCACCTCCTCGCCCTGTGCATGCACCACATCATCTTCGACGGCTGGTCAGCCGACGTCCTCAGCCACGAACTGACCGCCCTCTACCGAGCCTTCTCGACAGGCCAGCCCAACCCCCTGCCACCTCTGACCGTCCAATACGCCGACTTCGCGGTGTGGCAGCGCGGCCGGCTCACCGGGCCGGTGCTGGACCGGCAGCTGGATTACTGGCGCACCCAACTGGCCGATCCGCCGGTCCTGGACCTGCCCACCGACCGCCCCCGCCCCGCCATCCGCTCGACCAGCGGCGCGGCCGTACGATTCCAGCTGGACGCCGAGGTCACGCAGCGGCTGCGGCAGGTGGCCCGCCACAACGGCAGCACCATGTTCATGACCCTGCTGGCCGCCTACGCCGTCCTGCTCGGCAAGTACACCGGCCAGGACGACCTGGTCGTCGGGATCCCGGTCGCCAACCGCGACCACGCCGAAACCGAACCGCTCATCGGCTTCTTCGTCAACACCCTCGCCCTGCGCGCGGACCTCGGCGACGACCCCACCTTCACCGAACTCCTGGCCCGCGTCCGGACCGCCGCCCTGTCCGCCTACACCCACCAGGACCTGCCGTTCGAGCAGCTCATCGACGACCTCAACATCCCCCGCGACCGCTCCCGCACGCCGCTCGTGCAGACCGGTTTCGACTACACGACCAGGACCGGTCAGGCCCCGGAGCTGACGGAGCCGGCTGCCAAGTACGACCTGCTCGTCGCGTTCAACCAGGACGGCGACGCCCTCCAGGGCGTCGTGGAGTACAGCACCGCCCTGTTCGACCCGGCCACCGTCCGCCGCCTGGTCGATCACCTGACCCAGCTGCTCGCGGTGATCGCCGAGGACCCCGCCCGGCACCTGACCGCCCTGCCTCTCCTCACCCCCGCCGAACACCGGCAACTCATCACCGACTGGAACTCCGCCACGGCCGAGATCCCCAGCGTGTCCGGGGTCCATGAGCTGGTCAGCGCCCACGCCGGCACCCGTCCCGACGCGATCGCGGTGTCCTGCGACGGCCGGGCCCTCACCTACGGCGAACTCGATGACCGCGCCAACCGCCTCGCCCACCATCTGCTCACTCTGGGCGTCCAGCGGGAGAGCGTGGTCGGCCTGTGCCTGGACCGCAACGCCGACTTCATCATCGCGCTCCTGGCCGTGTGGAAGACGGGCGGCGCGTACCTGCCGCTGGACCCGGGCTATCCCCCCGACCGGCTGTCCTACATGCTCGCCGACAGCGGCGCCCGGCTGCTGGTGACCCACGCGGCCACGAGATCCATGCTCGGGGACCTGCCCGACCAGGTGCGCACGCTGACCTTGGACGCCCCTGCCACCGAAGCCGTCCTGAACTCCCAGCCCGGCACCGCACCCACGGTCGAGGTGCTGCCCGCGCAGGCCGCGTACCTGATCTACACCTCAGGCTCCACCGGCCGCCCCAAGGGGGTGCGGGTGGTCCATCGCGGGGCGACCAACCTGGCCACCACCATGCGCCCGGTCTTCGGCATCGATCACACGAGCGCGGTGCTGCAGTTCGCCTCGTTCAGTTTCGACACGGCCGTGTGGGAGATCATCGTCACGCTGGCGGCGGGCGCGCGGCTGGTCATCTGCACGTCCGAACAGCGGAGCAGGCCCGAACTGGTGGCCGCGCTCATTCGCGATGAGCAGGTCGACGTGGCCACGTTGCCGCCATCCCTGCTGGGCATGCTGGCCCCTGGCGACCTGCCGACGCTCACCACCCTGATCAGCGCGGGCGAGCGGCTGCGCCCGGCGCTGGCCGGCGCCTGGTCGCCACACCACCGAATGATCAACTCGTACGGGCCGACCGAGGCGACCGTCTGCGCCACCAACGCCGTCATCACCGGCGAGGACACCCCCATCGGGCCGCCGATCCCGAACGCCGACGTCTACGTACTGGACCGCCACCTCAACCCGGTGCCGGTCGGTGTGCCCGGTGAGCTCTACATCGGCGGCGAGGGCCTGGCCCGCGGCTACCATTCCCGTCCGGCCCTCACCGCCGAACGCTTCATCGCCACCCTCGGTGGATCGCGCCTGTACCGTACGGGGGATCTCGCCCGGTGGCGGGCGGACGGGCAGCTCGACTTCCTCGGCCGCACCGACCACCAGATCAAACTCCGCGGCTATCGCATCGAACCCGCCGAGATCGAACGCACTCTCATCACCCACCCCGCCGTCACCGCGGCTCTGGTCGTTCTCACCGGCCAACGGCTCGTCGCCTACCTGGTGCCGGCCGACCACGGCATCCCCACGGTCGGGGAGCTCCGCCGATTTCTCCTCCAGACGTTGCCGGACCACATGGTCCCGGCCGCGTTCGTCGAACTGGCCGCCTTCCCGCTCAGTCCCAACGGCAAGATCGACCGCGCCGCGCTGCCGGCGCCCGACAGCAGCCGTCCTGACCTGGCGGGCGCCTACCGGCCACCCGCCACCCCCGTTGAGGAGGCGCTGGCCGGAATCTGGGGCGACCTCCTCGGCCTGCCTCTTGTGGGCATCTCGGACAACTTCTTCGACCTCGGCGGACACTCGCTCCTCGCCACCCAGGCCGTCACCCGCACCCGCACCACGTTCGGCACCGAGCTCGGCGTGGCCGACCTGTTCGACCACCCCACCATCGCCGACCTGGCCACCCTCATCGACGCCAGTACGGTGAGCGCGCAGGCGCCGATCGCGCTCGTCCCCCGCGACGAGGCACTCCCGCTGTCCTTCGCCCAGCAGCGGCTGTGGTTCCTGAGTCAGCTGGAGCCAGGGTCGGTCGAGTACAACGTTCCGTGCCCGATCTCGCTGCACGGGGACCTGGACCCGGCGGCCCTTCAGGCGGCGCTGAACGCCGTGGTCGAGCGGCACGAGGTACTGCGCACCCGGCTCGTCGCCGACCCCGGCGGGGTGCCCTGGCAGATCATCGACCCGCCCTCCGGGTTCGATCTGCCCCTGGTGGACCTGACCGACCACGCGCGGGCGGCACGAACCTGGCTGGCTGTGGACGCGTCCACTCCGTTCGACCTGGCCACCGGCCCGCTCATCCGCGGCAGCCTGCTGCGGCTGGCGAAGGACGAGCACGTCCTCGCCCTGTGCATGCACCACATCGTCTCCGACGAGTGGTCGGCGAACATCCTGGTCCGCGAGCTGACGGCCCTGTATGAGGCGTTCCGGGCGGGCCGGCCCAGCCCACTGCCGCCGCTTCCTGTCCAGTACGCCGACTTCGCGGTGTGGCAGCGTGGCCGACTCACCGGGCCGGTGCTCGACGAGCAGCTGGGTTACTGGCGCACCCAGCTCGCCGATCCACCTGTACTCGATCTGCCGACCGATCGGCCGCGCCCGGCCGTGCGCTCCACTGCCGGGGCGGCTATCCGTTTCCGCGTGGACGCGCAGGTTGCGCGGCAGCTGCAGGAGATCTCCCGCTGCCACGGTGCCACGATGTTCATGACCCTGCTGGCCACGTACACGGTCCTGCTGAGCAAGTACACCGGCCAGGACGACCTGGTCGTCGGCGCGCCCGTCGCCAACCGCGACCATCCCGAGACCGAGCAGCTCATCGGGTTCTTCGTCAACACGCTCGCCCTGCGCGCGGACCTGCGAGCCGACCCGACATTCACCGATCTACTGGCCCAGATCCGTGCCACCGCGCTGGCCGCCTACACCCACCAGGACCTGCCCTTCGAGCAGCTCATCGACGAGCTGGCCATCCCTCGAGACCGCTCCCGCACCCCTCTCGTTCAGGCCGGATTCAACTACGCCGCGGGAGGCGGCGAGGACGACTGGACGGCCGGGATGGACGAGCCTCCCGCCAAGCACGACCTCATGGTCGCGTTCCTTGAGGATGGGAATGGTCTGAACGGTGTCGTGGAATACAGCACCGCGTTGTTCGACGCCGCCACGATCGAGCGGCTGATCGGTCATCTCCAGCATCTGCTGACCGCGATCACCGCAGACCCCGCCCAGCATCTGTCCGGGCTGCCGCTCCTCACGCCCGGCGAACATGAGCAGATCACCGGCTGGAACAACACCCACCGTCCTCTTCCGGACCAGCTGATCCCCGCCCAGATCAGCACCCGCGCCGCCCTCCACCCCGACCGCGTGGCAGTGACCTGCAACGACGCCGCTTTGACCTATGGCCGGCTGGAGGCGCGTGCCAACCAGCTCGCCCACCACCTGCTCACCCTGGGCGTCCAGCCCGAGAGCGTGATCGCCCTGAGCCTGGACCGCAGCCCCGACATGATCATCGCCATGCTCGCCGTCTGGAAAGCCGGCGCCACTTACCTGCCCCTCGACCCCGACTACCCGGCCGGCCGACTCGCCTACATGCTCACCGACAGCGGAGCCAGTCTCCTCATCGGGCACACCGCCATCCCTGGCATCCCGACAGTCGATCTCGACGACCCGGCCATCGACGCCGCCCCCTCCCACAGCCCGGCCACGGTGATTCACCCCGACCAGGCCGCCTACCTCATCTACACCAGTGGCTCAACCGGCACAGCCAAGAGCACGATCGTCAGCCACCGCAACCTGGCCGCCATCATCGACGCCCAGATCACCGCCTTCGGCGTCACCCCTGACGACACCGCCCTGCAGCTGACCTCCTTCAGCTTCGACGTCGCAGCCAGCGAAATCTTCACCACCCTCACCACCGGCGCCCACCTGATCATCGCCGACACCACCGCCCGCCAATCCACCCCCGACCTGCACCACCTCATGCACACGCAACACGTCACCATCACCCAAGCCACCCCCACCCTCCTGCAACACCTCGACACCACCACCCTCCCGCACCTACGCACCCTCATCACCGGCGGCGAACCCTGCCCACCACACATGGCCAAAATCTGGGCCACCCACCACCGCCACATCAACGCCTACGGCCCCACTGAAGCCACCATCTGCGCCACCGCCACGATGGAAGCCATCGACGATGGGGACGCTGTTTCCATCGGGTGCCCTATCGTCAACACCCACACCCACGTCCTGGACCCGCACCTCCAGCCCGTCCCGGTCGGCGTCCCCGGCGAGCTCTACATCGGCGGCGCGGGCATCAGCCGCGGCTACCACAACCGCCCCGCCCTCACCGCCGAACGCTTCATCGCCGGTCCTGACGGATCGCGGCTGTATCGCACGGGCGACCTGGTGCGGTGGCGGGCGGACGGCCAGCTCGACTTCCTCGGCCGCACCGACCAGCAGATCAAGCTGCGCGGCTTCCGCATCGAACCCGCCGAGATCGAACACGCGCTGACCAGCCATCCGGCCATCGCCGCCGCACACGTCATCGCCCACCAGCAGCGCCTCGTCGCCTACCTCCTGACAGACCAGCAGCCACTCCCGCCGGTCAACGAACTACGCGACCACCTGCGAACCACCCTGCCCGACCACATGATCCCCGCCATCTACGTCGAACTCGCCAGCTTCCCCCTCACCCCCAACGGCAAGATCGACCGCGCAGCGCTACCCGCCCCCAGCAACGACCGCTCCGACACATACCAGCCGCCCACCACCCTCACCGAGGAACTGCTGGCCGGAATCTGGGGCGACCTGCTCGGTCTGCCTCTTGTGGGCATCGCGGACAACTTCTTCGACCTCGGTGGACACTCGCTCCTGGCCACCCAGGCGGTCACCCGCACCCGCGCCACCTTCGGCACGGATCTCAGCGTGGCCGACCTGTTCGACCACCCCACCATCGCCGACCTGGCCACCCTCATCGACACCGGTAAGACCGGCGAGCAGGCACCGCCCATCGCCGCCGTGCCGCGCGACCAAAAGCTGCCGCTGTCCTTCGCCCAGCAACGACTCTGGTTCCTCAACCAGCTCGAACCGGGATCGGTCGAATACAACGTCCCCTTCCCCATGCCGTTGGACGGGGAACTGCACTTGAGCGCGCTCGAAGCGGCGCTGGAGACCGTCGTTGAGCGGCACGAGGTGCTGCGTACCCGGCTGGTGGCCGACGCCGACGGAGTGCCCTGGCAGATCATCGACCCACCAACCGGATTCGACCTGCCCCTGGTGGACCTGACCGGCCAAGCCGACCCCTCCCAAGCAGCCCGCGCCTGGGTGACCTCGGACACGGCCAAACCGTTCGACCTGGCCACCGGTCCCCTGATCCGCGGCAGCCTCCTGCGGCTGGGCGACGACGAGCACATCCTCGCCCTGTGCATGCACCACATCGTCGCCGACCAATGGTCAGCCGACATCCTCGGCCGCGAACTCGATGCCCTCTACCGGGCCTTCTCGACAGGCCAACCCAACCCGCTGCCGCCCCTGACCGTCCAGTACGCGGACTTCGCGGTGTGGCAACGCGACTGGCTCACCGGGTCGATGCTGGAGGAACAGCTCGACTATTGGCGCACTCAGCTCGCCGATCCACCGATCCTGGACTTGCCGACCGACCGGCCGCGCCCGGCCGTGCGCTCAACCGACGGCGCCGCGATCACCTTCCACCTCGACGCCGAGACCACCCGGCGACTGCAGGAAATCTCGCGCCAGAACGCCAGCACCATGTTCATGACGCTGCTGGCCGCCTACGCCGTCCTGCTGAACAAGTACACCGGCCAAGATGACCTGATCGTCGGGATCCCGGTCGCCAACCGCAACCACGCGGAAACCGAGAATCTCATCGGCTTCTTCGTCAACACCCTCGCCCTGCGCACGGATCTGCGAGCCGATCCGACCTTCACCGATTTACTGGCCCAGATCCGCGCCACCGCGCTGGCCGCCTACACCCATCAAGACCTGCCCTTCGAGCAGCTCATCGACGACCTGGCCGTGGACCGAGACCGCTCCAACACGCCACTGGTGCAAACCCTCTTCGACTACACCACCACCAGCCAAGAACACCCCGACGACAGCGAATCAGCCGAACAAGTCCTGTTCGACCTGAGCCTCCTGCTAGGCCACAACCACGACGGCGCCCTCATCGGCTCCATCCAATACAGCACCACCCTGTTCGACCCGGCCACCATCCACCGCATGGTCAGCCACCTCACCGAACTCCTCACCGCCATCACCGAAAACCCCGACCAGCACCTGTCCGACCTGGCCATCCTCACCCCCGCCGAACACCAGCTCATCACCGACTGGAACGCCACCCACCAGCCCACCACCGACCAGTCACTGATCGAACTGATCACCGCCCAAGCCCTCGCCCGCCCCGAAGCCGAAGCCATCGTCCATGACCAGGCCACCCTCACCTACACCGAGCTGGAAACCCGCGCCAACCAACTCGCCCACCACCTGCAAGCCCTCGGAGCCGGCCCAGAAACCATCGTGGGCCTCTGCCTCGAACGCGGCATAGACGTCATCATCGCCATCCTCGCCACATGGAAGACCGGCGCCGCCTACCTACCCCTCGACCCCGACTACCCCACCGACCGGCTCACCTACATGCTCACCGACAGCCAAGCCGGACTCCTCATCAACCAAACCACCACCCGCACGGCATTGCCCACCCCAACCGCCACCCTCACCCTCGACGAGCCAGCCACCCAGATGACTCTGGCCGCCAACCCGACGACCTACCCCTCAGCGCAGATTCACCCCGAGCAGATCAGTGCCGTCATCTACACCTCCGGCACCACCGGACGCCCCAAAGCCACCCTCATCACCCACCACAACCTCACCACACTCCACACCGCCTGGTCCCACACCCACTACACCCCCACCGACCACCACCGCTGGCTCT
>NZ_JAHKRM010000034.1 GCF_019396345.1 Nonomuraea guangzhouensis
CAAACGCTGGATCACCCGCTGGAAAGCCGCTCTCAACGCCTTCGCCATCACCTTCGAAGGCCGCCTGAACCCGACCACCCCATAGAACTAATTCAAGATCGAGTTACACCGTTTACTGGACAGGCCCTTAAGCATGGGCAATCGATCACGACAAGGTCGGCACCGGCCGCTACTGATGATCTCCGTTCCCGCTGACGGCGGCTGGTGTCTGACGGTCCGGGGCTTCGTTGCTCAGCCCCGGTCCACCGGGAGCCCGGGTTGCTGTCCTGCCTGCCGAGGATGCCCTGCGCTAAAAGAGGGACGGCGTACCAGAGATCAGGACAGGGTGTCCTTGATCGCGATCTGGCCATTGCTGATCACGAACTTCTGGTTGGTGTTGTTGCTCTCGCACTGCCACAGGTACACCTGGATGCCGTTGCCGCGGCCGTTGGTGGCGTCCAGGCACAGGGGGTTGCCGGAGTTGATGGTGGATTTGAGGATGATCATGTCTCTCTGGATGACCCAGAACTGGTTGCCGTTGTTCAGGCACTGCCACTGGTAGACCCGGGTGCCGTTGGTGCGGCCGTTGGAGGAGTCCAGGCACATCACCGGGCTCCGGCCGACGGTGTCTTCCACCTTGATGAGGCCGCTGTCGATGACGAACTTCTGGTTGGTGTTGTTGCTCTCGCACTGCCATTGGTACATCAGGGTGCCGTTGCCACGGTAGTTGCTGACATCGACGCACATTGCGGGCCAGCCCAGGGCGGTGCGGCCGGCGGGCTGGTGAGTAGAGGCGGCGGCGGGCATGGTGGTTGCCGCACCCGCCGCGATGGAGATGGCAGCGATGGCTAGCAGACGGCGAGCAAGCATGATTGGCCCCCAGAAGAGTTGATCAAGACTCAAGCACCATGCCATGGCCGACAGTTATTGATCAATTACTCTGTGTGCAACCCTGTCGCGTGTCGTGATGTGCTGCCGGCTTCAGGAGTGGGCCGCGACGAGTTCGGCGAGGTCCAGCGCATCCCCTCTGATGCCGGCCAGCCAATCATCTTGTACGTATTCGAAGTTGCCGGTTTCGGTGTCGAACAGGCCGATGCTCCCGGCCGTCACCTGCTGTTCGGGGTTGATCGGCTCCGGCTCCCACCGGGTGAACTTGGGCTGCACCAACTGGGCGAGCGCGTAGGAGGTCGTGCGGCCATAGTGGCGCGGGCCGTTGAGGTGGTGGTAGTGGCCGCTGACGTGCAGGCGTGGTTGCAGGTGCTCGATGAGCGCGGTCAGCTTCGCCGAGCCCTGCACGTTCCCGCGCCGATCGCGTGACATCCCGTACGGGCCGTCATGAGTGACCAGGACGTCCACGTCACCCGGTCCGACCGCCATCAGCCGCGCGTACGCGCTCTCGTCCAGGTCCATCTTCCCCGGAACCTCGATCAGCCCGAGGAACGCCACGCGCTGCCCGGCGACCTCGACCACGTTCCCGCAGGCGACATGGCGGTAAGCGCCGAGCGGGTCCACCGGCACGACCTCGGTGGCCGACGCGTCGTGCAAGGAGGCCAGCCAGTCGTGATCCTCATGGTTGCCGCTGACGAACAGCACACAGGGAACCCGCCCGAGAGCCGAGCGCACCCCCTCGGCGAATGCCGGCGACGGATCGAGCAGGCGAAAGAAGTCCCCCTGAGCGGGATGGTCCCGGGCGAAACGACGGCTCGACTCGTCCCACCGATCGAACGACGGGTAGGCGCCCAGATCGCCGACCTGTATCACGGCGTCGAGCCGAACCCCCAGGCGCCTCTGCAGCACCACGGCCGCACCCAGCGCGTGCAGCACACAACCATGGACATCACCTAAGAAAGCGATCTTCATCGCCTGCCGACCTTTCGCGAAGAGCCATCCGGACATGGCCCAGCAACGGTCGAGCGGCGCAACGATGCGGTGTCAACCACCGGCCCTGGACCGGTGACTCACATCCCAGCGCTCCACCGCCATCTCGACGACCGAGCCAAGCCGAGCGTCGCACCTCGGCCGGAAGAACGTCAACCACAAATGGTTCGTCTCCGACTACCCCGACAGGTGCGCCAGCAGCATCTCCAGCGGCCGCGGCACGCGATCGAGATCGAGTGCCGCGACGAGCGCGCCAGAGTAGCGGATCTTGCGGCCACTGCCCGATCCCATGAACCGGCGCAGCTGGTCGTGAGTGGCGCTCCCGCGCCATGCGAGTTGCTTCTGAAGAGTACGAAATGAACTGAGCTCGCCCTCGGCATCGACAACGCGCTCAACCGTGGCGGTGCCAAGGGCGCGGATCAGCTCGTCTTCCAGGTCAGCGACGCACACGAAGAATCCGAGCGCCTCCAGATCGCTCCGGCTGAGATCGGATCCCAGGCCGGCGCGCTCGAGACTCCGCTGGAAGTCGCCTTCCTCTCCGGCGTCGCACAGACCGGCCAGCCGGAGATTGCGACCGCGAGGGCCGAACCTGCCGAGATACGTCCCGATGTTCGTGGCACCGCCCATCGCCACAAGGGAGATGCCTTCGGCCGCCAGGTTCCGGCCATGACGCTCGGCCAACGCTTCGATGGCCGACTTGTCACTGGCTCCCTCGACCAAGACCACGGTTTGAGTGTCGCTCACGAGCCCAGCTTTGCACCGAACATGGAGAGGTTCATCCTCTTTTGCGCGTTGGAAGGTCACCAGCCGCAGATCACGGTCTCCGACTGCCAGCGGGCTCACCAGTTCGACGAGACAGGGCATGGGTGGCGCGTCGCCTGACATCTTCAGCAGTTGTTTCGTCGGACTACTGGGACGCAAGGTCGTAAGGCCCAAGCACCGCTGAGATCGAGAAGGGAGACCTCGCCATGCCCACGCGCACGCCGTCTCCTCGCGGTGGTCGTCATACCTCACGCCGCCCACCGAAGACGGGCAGCGATCAACGATGCACTGGCCGGCTTTCTCAACGGAAGTCTTGAAGCAGACAGCCACAATGGAGGGCTCATGTTCGCCACTTATGCCACGATCACCATCTTCGCCTCGGTGCTGTACGGCAGCGCCGCCGTCGTCTACCTGATCGGCCACGAATTTCCCAAGGCTCAGGCCGATATGAAGCGCTTGCCACGGTCGTGGGTGCCGGTGTTGGGCATGATGCTGGCGGCGGGCTCTTTGGGGCTGTTGGGTGGGTTCGCCATTCCCATGCTGGGGACACTCGCTGCCGCCGGCCTCGTGCTGTACTTCATCGGCGCGCTCCTTGCGCACCTGCGAGTGGGTTCCCGCAAGCTCGTGAATTGGGGCGGATTCTTCGCCACCGCGGTGGCCGCACTTGCCGTGAACCTGGTCTATTACTGGTCGTGATCCGTGAGGCAGGCTCACTCACCTGGCGCCGATCGCGGTGATGGACGACGGCGAATACGTGGGCTCGATAACGGCCTTCCTGCTCCAACCAATGCTCTGAACTGGGCATTCTCTCAGTAGTACCCCTAGCTATACCCCCGTTGGGGCGTACGCGGGAACGACTGGGAAGGCCCCCGGCTGGTGTGCTGATCACTGTCAGTCAAGCACCCCCTCCCAGGAGCAAATGAAATGGCAGTCAACAGCCGGCCGGATATCGAGCAGCATCCGAGTCAGACCGGGCTGCGGGGTTTCATCCGTCGCCGTCCGCTGATCAGTTTCTTCGTCCTGGCCAATCTGCTGAGCTGGGCCGCCTGGACGCCATACATTCTCTCGGCGACCGGTCTGGGGGTCGTGAATTTCACGTTCCCCTCGCTGCTCGGTAGCACGCAGTTCGCCGGTGTTCTCCCCGGCGCCTATCTCGGGCCCATCCTCGCCGCGTTCATCGTGACCGCGGTCGCGGACGGCAAGGAAGGCGTTCGCCGGTGGGTCGGGCGGATGACGAAATGGCGGGTCAGCTGGGTCTGGTACGTCGCGACCGCCGTCGGCGTTCCCGCCGCCATCATCATTACCGGGCTCGCGGTGTCCGACGGAGACATCCACATGCCGCCCGTCGCCGTGCTGGTGGCTTACCTGCCGGGCCTGCTGCTCCAGATGGTCACTACCGGTCTGGCGGAAGAGCCTGGTTGGCGTGACTTCGCCCTGCCGCGCCTGCAGCGCAAGTTCGGCCCGCTGGTCGCCACCCTCGTCCTCGGCCCGCTGTGGGGGCTCTGGCACCTGCCGCTGTTCCTGAGCGAGTGGGGCGGGTGGCCGGACGTCACCCCGATGAGGATCGGCGAGTTCGTCGCCTCCTGCTGCGTCCTCAGTGTGGTCTTCACCTGGGTGTTCAACCGGACCGGCCAGAGCCTGCCGCTGGTCATGCTGCTGCACGTCAGCATCAACAACTTCCTGTCGATCGCGTACGCGGACATGTTCCCGTCGATCGCCAGCGCCGAGCAGGCCTCCCACGTCACCCTGCTCGCGAGCACCACGGGAGCGATCGTGGTGCTCGTCGCGACCCGCGGCCGCCTCGGTTACCGACCGGTCGAGGAACCCACGCCGGAGGTCACCCATCAGAACTGAACCACCGCGCCACGAAAGCGGGCGTGGGACCGGAATATCGGTCCCACGCCCGCTTTGTGTCGTGCCCGTGGACTTCTGTGATCCGCAACTCAGCTCACCCGAGAACTTCAAAGATCGGTGGACGGCCGGGCCGCACAGACACTCCCGATCGCAGACCCAGGCCCCCCGCGCCCTGCGGGCCGGGCCACACTATGACTGCTCACCCGCCAGAATTCAGGGGAAGGCGAGGGCGGTCTGCGGACAACAACAGATGACCAATGTCCCGCCGACCACAAGGCCGTTGAATGAATGAGCCACACCTGGCCGATCCCCCGGGCGACGCCCCACCGTCGCAGGACGACGCCGTGGTGATCGAGCGGTCCTGGGACGAACCCGAGCGTTTCGGTGCCGTCTTCGACGCGCACTACGCGGAGATCCACCGGTACGTCTCCCGCCGACTCGGTCCACACGCCGCCGACGACGTCTCCGCTGAGACGTTCGCGCTCGCCTTCCGTCAGCGTCGCCGGTACGACACGAGCCACCGCAGCGCCCGCCCCTGGCTCTATGGCATCGCAACCAACCACATCAGCCGATACCGGCGCGATGAGGTGCGCCTCCTTCGTGCCGTGGGCCGGCTGCATCCGGAACCGGAGCCGGCCCGGGGCCACGAGGACGAGGTGATGGCGAAGGTGAGCGCGCAAGGCGTCAAAGGCACGCTGGCCAAGGCCATCGCCGCCCTGCCCGCGGCCCAGCGTGACGTGCTGTTACTGGTGGCGCTCTCAGGGCTGAGCTACGACGAGGTGGCGCAGGCTCTGGACGTGCCTTTCGGCACGGTGTCCTCGCGGCTCAACCGGGCTCGTACGAAGTTGCGCAAGGCACTGGGCGGGACGAATCCGCTGCTCGATGAGGAAGAGACACGTTGATGAACGAGCTGCATCTCGTACGTGGGGTGTACGACGACCCGCCTCCGCCCTCCGATGAGGCCGCGGCGGCCGCCCGTCGCAGGATGTTGAGTCAGGCCGACACCGTACGGCCACGCCCACGCCGTGCGTGGCGCCTGCCCATCGGCCTGGTGGCCGCCACCACGGCCGCAGCCGTGGTGGCGGGCGTGGCGCTCACCACCCACGACGCCGGTCGACCGCAGATAGAAGTGGAGGCCACCCCTCATACCCTGTCGCCTCGCGGCATGATGCTGGCCGCCGCCTCCCAGGCGGAGCTGCAGCAGCAGGGTCGCTACTGGTACACGCATCAGCGCACTAGCTTCTCGGCGCTCGCGCTCGGCCGGACCGGCGGGTACGTCGTGGAGGAGCGCAGCGAGTACTTCCAGTGGAGAGGAAGAACCCGCGGCGACGGCGAGTCCTTCTACGGCCGTGACTTCGCGGGCAAGCCCCAGACCCGCGCCGACGCCGACGCCTGGCGTGCGGCGGGTTCCCCGCCGAGCTGGACGGTGCGTTCGTCGGGCGTGAGCAGGACCGTCAGGACGAAGTCGGGTGCCTGGCAGGTGGACAATCCGGACGACCAGGGCGGCGGCACATTCAACATCGCCGGCGTCGGCCAGTTCAGTTACCAGGAGCTCCAAGAGTTCCCTACCGACCCCGGAGAGCTGCGCAAGCTCTTGTGTGAGGGCTTGATCAAGCTGGCGGCAGGCCGGTCTGGAGCGCCGAGACGCTGCGACGGTCCCAAAGGCATGCTCGACCAGGTCTTCTTCGTCCTCCTGGATACGCCCGTGCCGCCCAAGGTGCGAGCCGGTCTCATCCGCCTGGTCACCGACTATCCCGGCGTGCGACAACTGGGCACCGTCACGGATCCGCTCGGCCGCACCGCGGTCGGCCTCGCGGCCCCCTTTGAGAGCGCCGACGGCCGTGGGAAAATCCAGCTGGATGTGTTCTTCGACCAGCGGACCGGCAATGTCCTGGGCAGCCGTGACATCCAGCTCGAACCCGGCCCCGACAGCAAGAAATGGCAGGTTCCCGGCAGGATGCTGGACTCCTGGGTGGCCGTGGACTCCGGCTGGAAGGACACCAGGCCCACCCTTCCTGACTAGGAGCCGGTCACGACGCCGCGTGGTGGGCGCCTGCCAAAATCCCGCCGTACTGGATGGCGACCAGGTGGCGGATCGGGATCGTCTGGCTGGACGCGCCCGCTTCCGCCTCCGCACACCACCCGTCGTACGTCTCCGACAGTGCCCGCGCCCGGAGGGCGGGCGTGCCGTTGCCCACCGCGAGCTCGCCCTCAAGCGCCCGCAGCAGCATCCCCCCGAACCGGAGCCGCACGCTGTGCAGCGTGTCCCGGCACGAGAACACCTCGGCCACCGTGGCGGGCCGCTCGTTCTCCGGGCCGCCGGCCTGGCTCTGGTCGGTGAGCGCCATCCTGGCGACCATCGGGATGAAGGCTCGGCTCGCGCGGACGAAGGGAGAGTGGGTGACCAGGTCGTCCGACACCGCGGCCAGTGCTTCAGCCAGGACGGTGGACGTGGCCTGGAGGTCCGCGGCGTGGGCGAGCAGCAGGTCGCGGTAGTTGCGGTCCGTTGGTGTGGTGTCGTCGGCGGCGGCGCTGGTCCAGTAGGGCACGATCACCATCGACGATCCACCGGTACGTGCACGGCGCCGCTGCCTTCTCCTGATCCGACTCGTCAGGCAGCCGCGCCACCCAGGCCGCGAACCCGGCCGTCGACTCGACCTCATCGGACGGCAGCAACCCGAAACCGTCCTCGCGGAGGCCTGGCCCCACTCGGCATGCGCCTCGAGCCAGGCGGCGTGCAGACGTGTGGTGGGGGCGATCAGTTCCGGCATGCCGCACCATATCTATCCAGGTCAGTTGTCGATCGTCTGGTAGGCCGTGGTCCAGAAGTCGCGGTGCAACCGAGGGGTGTCCAGGGAGTCCATCGCCGTCTGGGTGAACAGGATCCCGGTGAGCCCCGTGGCCGGATCGGCGTACGCGGTCGTGCCCAGGCCGCCGTCCCACCCGAACTGGCCCACGGACGCCAGGTCGCGGCGGTGGGTGCGGACGGCCATCCCGAAGCCGTAACCGCCGTGCCTGCCGAAGTGGTCGCCGAACGCGTCCTTCTCGACCTTCTGCTCCGGCGTCAGATGGTCCATGGTCATCAGCTCGACCGACGCCCGGGACAGGATGCGCTCGCTGCCATGAGCCCCCTTGTTCAGCAGCATCCGGTAGAAGGCGTGGTAGTCGTCCACCGTCGACACCAGTCCGTCGCCGCCCGCTTCGAACGCCGGCGGCGAGCTGTACTTCCCACCGGCAGCCTCGTCCCACACGACCAGCCCACCAGTCTGCGGATCGTGGGCGTAGCTGGTCGGCAGCCGGTCGATCTTGTCCGCCGGCACGGAGAAGCCAGAGTCCCTCATCCCGAGCGGGTCGAAGAGCCGCTCACGCAGGAACGCCTCGAACGACTGCCCCGCGACCCTGCCGACGAGGACGCCGAGCACGTCGGACCCGGTGTGGTACTGCCACAGATGTCCCGGCTGGTACATCAGCGGCAGCTTGCCCAGACGGCCAAGCCATTCATCTGGCCCCTCCGCCGGTGCGGAGCCGTCGAGGCCCAGCTCGCGCATCGCGACCTGGATGGGGTACGTGTCCGGCGCCGCCAGCACCGCCCCGAACCCGAAGGTGAACGTCAGCAGATCGCGTACGGTGATCGGCCGCAGCGCCGGCACGGTGTCCTCCAGCGGGGCGTCGATCCGCGTCAGCACCTGGCGGTTGGCGAGCTCGGGCAGCCACTCGTCGATCGGGTCGTCCAGCCGCAGCCGGCACTCCTCGACCAGGATCATCACCGCGGCGGCCGTGATCGGCTTGCTCAGCGACGCCAGCCGGAAGATCGTGTCCCTGCGCATCGGCGCGCCGCCGTCGGTGTGCAGCGTCCCCATCGCTTCGACGTGCGTGTCATCTCCGCGACCGACCAGGGCGACCAACCCAGGAATCGCACCAGATTCGACATGCCCGGCCAGCACGTCACGCATCCGCCGCACCCCTGCCTCCGACAGGCCCCGCTTCTCCTGCATGCTCCAGTTGCCCTGCATATCCCAGCTGGCGGTGGTCGTCATAGCTCTCTCCTCCGGAGTTGCGTACGTTGTGCGCTTGATGCGAACACTGTACTCACAATGCACGGTCGTACGCAAGCCGGTTGGCGGCCACCACCCACCCCCTTGCCCGTCTGGGTGGTTGACCGTGGCAGCCCGCCCCGAGCGGTCCTCGCTGTCGCTCGGGCTGTTCTCCCTGAGGCGCCTCCGGCGCACAACGGTCTTCGCAATGGGACGCTTCGCGCTAGGGGACTCAGGCGCTTCTTCCAGTCGGGCCGCAGCCCCGACCCCTGGAGGACTTCGCTCCGCTCAGACGCCTTATATCCCTGCGCAGGCTTCGCCTGCGCCTTCCAGCTGGCCGTCTATATGAGATTCGCAGGACGGTGCCTGCTGGCTCTGCTCGATGGAAGCTCTACTGTCGCCCTGCCCCACGGCCATGGCGGGCAGGGCGACGACGGGAAGATCATGCCGCACATCGTTTACGACGTTGAACGCTTGCGGGTGTATACCATTCGCTATACTGCAGCATGTGGCCGATGATGAATGGGATGTCTACATCGTCGATGAGGTGCGTGAATGGATCGATGGGCTCGACGACGCGACACACACGCGCGTCGTGCAAGCGATCGACGCGCTCGCCGATGGTGGGCCAGGTTTGGGACGGCCGTTGGTCGATACGATCACCGCGTCGCGGCTCCAGAACCTGAAGGAACTCCGGCCGGGCACTGTGCGCATCCTGTTCGCCTTCGATCCGTGGCGATCGAGCATCCTGTTGGTCGCGGGTGATAAAGCGGGGCAGTGGAACGCCTGGTATCGGCAGGCCATCCCACTAGCTGAGCAGCGCTATGAGACCTATCTGAAGGAACGGCAGGCGGAGGAGGGCAGATCGTGACGGGATACGTGCGTTGGAAGGACATCCGTGCCGAGCACATCGAACGTGCCGGTGGTGAGGAAGCCGTAGAGGCGGGCAAACAGGAACTCCTCGCCAAGGTGCAAGGACACCGGCTCGCCGAGATCCGCCGGAGTCGCGGGCTGACCCAGCAGGACATTGCTCAGCGCATGGGGGTTACCAAGGGGCGCGTCTCGCAGATCGAGCAAGGAAAGATCTCCGGGCAGGAGGTTCTCGCTCGATATGCCACTGCGCTCGGTGGGCGGCTCCATCAGTCGATCTACTTCGACGACGGTGACATCGCTGCCATTGCCTGAGGTTCCGAGCGAGACACCCGGCAGCGCGGTCGATGCGGTTCGGCGGCTATTCCTCGTCGGCGCGGAGCACCTCGCTCAGCTGCCGGCGGCGCCGTAGCGCCGACTAGATGTACTGACCACAGAGGTTGAGTACGGGGCGACATGGCTTCGATGATCTTGTAATTGGGTGAGGGCCTTCGGTTTGGTGTGGATTGCGACATCTACCACCGAACCAGAAAGGCCCTCATGCCCCACCGTAACGCGCCGCTGACCGAACTCGGGCGTCTGCGCCTGGCCCGCTGCGTGGTCGAGGACGGCTGGCCGCTGCGCCGCGCTGCCGAACGTTTCCAGGTCGCCGTGACCGCTGCCCGGCGCTGGGCCGGCCGCTACCGACGGCACGGCAGCGCGGGCATGACCGATCGCAGCTCACGCCCGCACCACAGCCCACGCCGCACCCCGACCCGGATCGAGCGGCGCATCATCAAGGTCCGGCTGCTACGCCGGTGGGGACCGGCCCGCATCGCCTACCTGCTCGGCCTCAACCCGGCCACCGTCCACCGGGTCCTGACCCGCTACCGGCTCGCCCGCCTGACCCACCTGGACCGCGCCACCGGCCGGCCGATCCGCCGCTATGAACACCCCGCCCCCGGCGACCTCATCCACGTCGACATCAAGAAACTCGGCAACATCCCCGACGGCGGCGGCCACCGCGCGCACGGCCGGGCCGCAGGCGGGCGCAACAGCTCAGCCCACCGCGACCCCAACCGGGCCCGCACCCACCACGGCCGACCCAACCTCGGCTACGGCTACCTGCACAACGCCATCGACGACCACTCCCGCCTGGCCTACACCGAGATCCTGCCCGACGAGACCAAGGAAAGCGCCGCCGCCTTCTGGCAACGCGCCCAAGCCTTCTTCACCACCGCCGGGATCACCGTGCGCCGGGTACTGACCGACAACGGCAGCTGCTACCGCTCCCACCTGTGGCGCGACACCCTCACCGCGGCGGGCATCACCCACAAACGCACCCGCCCCTACCGCCCGCAGACCAACGGCAAAGTCGAACGCTACAACCGCACCCTGCTCGACGAATGGGCCTACGCCCAGCCCTACCGTTCCGAAACCGAACGCCGCGCCGCCCTACCGGCCTGGGTGCACACCTACAATCACCACCGCGGACACACCGCACTGAACGGCCTTTCACCCGCCAGCCGCGTACCCAACCTCACGGGACAGAACAACTAGACGACCTCGGATCTGCACCGGTTCCTGGGCGCCCTGCTCGGCGGGCGCCTCCTTCCGCCCGCTCAGCAGAAGGAGATGTTCACCACCGTCTCGACGGAGGGCGCGGACTGGGTGCCCAACACCAGGTACGGCCTCGGCGTCTACTCTCAGACGCTCCCGTGCGGGGTCACGCTCTGGGGCGGCGGCGGCTTCATCCAGGGCTCGACGTCGTACGCGATGGGCGACCGCCGGGGCACCCACACGCTGGTCAGCAACATCAACGGCGACTGGAACGACTTCCTGAAGACCTTCACCCAGCTCTTCGAAACGACCTTCTGCAAGAAGCCGGCCTAAAAAGAAGGTGTCTTCGAACCCCTGAACTGCCAGTAACCCGTGCAGGAGCCTGTCGGCGGTCCCGGAGGCGGCAGTCCCGAGCAGAGGCCGCCGCCTTCGGGCGTTCTCCGAAGTTTCGGGCGTTCTCAGAAGTCCGGGAAGAACCACAACCGCTGTGCCGCGGCCGCCTTGAAGAAATGGCCCAGGGACTCGATGACCGCCCTTGGCTGTGGATGGCCGTCGCCGAGGTCGATCTCGGTATCCGGGTGCTCGGCCAGCCAGCGGTCGAGCGCGTCGGCGAGCACCTGGACTTCGTCGGGATCGAGCAGCGCGTACAGGCTGGTGTCGAGGTGCTTGGAGACCCAGCCCTCGTAGACCTTGCCGCGAAACCCGGTGATGTCGCTGTCGGACGGCCAGAACACGCCCGCGGGAAAACCGCGCGGCATGTTCTCAAACGGCTCGATGTCCTCGGGCACCATCCACTGGAACGTGATCGGCTTGCTCAGTGTGCCGTGCCCGGTGACGGATGGATCTCCGGGACGCACCGCGTAGACGTCTAAACCCATGATCGAATACTTCCACACGCCACCGACAGTCAGCGGGTGAGTCTCCGGCTCATCAGCGTGATCGCAGCAACGGTCAGGTGCGCCTCGCAGTGCGACGGCTCGCCGGCCGGACGAACCACCGGGCCGACGTGCTCGACAAAGGTTCCTCTAGTACCAGGCCAGGCTGTAGATGGCCCGGTCCGACTCCGGGATGAGGCCCGGCAGGCCGAGCTGGGCAGCGCCCGGCAGTCGCCGCATCACGTCACCCAGCTGCCTGTTGACCCCGGTCATGAACTCGGCGGCGTCCTTGTCGTCGCCGCTCCAGAGGTCGGACAACTCCCAGCCGCCCTTGTTGACCACCGCGTCGAAACGATGCTGGGCGCTGGTCAGTATCTCGGCGCATTCGGTGGTGCGCAGTCCCATGTCACCGTGGACGGACGCCAGCCCGCGAACGGTCTCGAAGATGGACTTCAGCGCCTCCTGCGCCTTGTCGGCCGCGGGGCCGTGCCAGGGCGCGTCACGGATCTCCTGGGCGCGGAACACGATCCCGTGCGCGACCTCGACGAGACCGTTGGCGATGGCGTTCGTGGCGGCGGCGTAGTCGGTCAGCACCTGCGGCTTCCACGACATCAGCATTTCCCTGATCTGGGCTCTGTTCAGGCCGTGGTGCGAGGTGTCGTCGGTGATGAGCTCCGTCACCGGATCACCGTCGTTCTCCTTGAGGATGCGCGGGCTGATGGAGCCGTTCGGGTAGGCGTTGCTGACCCGGTAGTCGCCCTTCGGGCTCCAACTCGTCTCCGGTATCGTGATCCACGCCTCCGGCTTCGCGCGCCAGCTGTCCACGTCGGCGAGCTTGTAACTACGGCCGCTGGTGGAGACCAGACCCGCCGCCATCGCGCACTCCATCATCGCGTCCCCGGTCAGGCAGGAGAGTGCCTGCTCGAAGCCGGTGATGACGTCCGACACCGTGATCGCGGCCTTCCAGTTCAAGATGGTGCCGGTCATCTTGGCTGACTCGAACCGCCTGTGCAGCAGGCGATAGACCGCGTCGAACTGGGTCATGAGCTGTTTGCCGATCGTCTGCAGCCGCCCGTGGTCGACCTCGTACCCGCTGCTGTGCTCGAGCGCGAGCCCCGGCCAGTAGTTCTCGCGAATGGGCAGGTTCTCCCACGCGCTCCATTCGTCCTCGGCGGTCGGCTGCGGTTCGCGCATGGCTCACTCCTTGTTAGTGATCAAGGAACGCCACGCTAGGAGTCCTGGTTGACGGGCAAGCGAAGATCAGGTTAACGGACGGTCTCGTACGGAACGAGGCCAGGCCGAGGTGGCGCCGGGGCGAGAACGTCCGCGATCATGGTGGACAGATCGCCGGCGATCGGTATTCTCGGCGGCGTCATACGGCAGTTGACCTTCGCCGACCGCATCCCGACAACAATCCTCCGCCGAACGCTCAGTAGGCGCACCAAAGTTCACGAGTACGGTGTTGTAACGCAAGGGATTGGCCACTACATGGCGTACCAGCGGGTGAATTTCGCCGTCCTGGGCTCCGTTCAGGTGTTCCTTGAGGGCGCCCCGATCCATCTTCGGGGCAAACCTCGAGCCGTGCTGGCCACTCTGCTCCTCAACGCCAACACCGTGATCTCCCGGGACGGGCTGGTGGCCGCGCTGTGGGACGAGCCTCCGACCACCGCGGTGGCCAACATCCAGACCCACGTCTGGCAGCTACGGCGGGCGATTCCCGGTGGGGACCAGATCGTGCGGACCGAAGGGTCCGGCTATCTGCTGCGCGCCGAGCCCGATCAGCTGGACGCACTCATCTTCAGTGACGTGGCGCGCGAGGGGCGGCTGGCCGTCCAGCGGGGCGAGCTGACGGTCGCCGAGCGGGCGTTCGGGCGGGCGGTGGCGCTCTGGCGGGGCCGGCCCGCCGAGGACCTCGTGCTCGGTGAGGTGTTGACGCCCCGGATCGCCGAGCTGGAGGAGGAGCTGTACCAGGCGCGTTCCGACTGGATCGACGTCCGGCTGGCCCTCGGGCAGCATGACCAGCTGATCGGTGAGCTGCGGAAGATCGCGGACGCGCATCCACTGCGCGAGCGTCTCTGGGGTCAGCTCATGCTCGCCCTGCACCGGGCCGGGCGGCGGGGCGAGGCGTTGGACGCCTACCGCCGGGTGCGGACGGTCCTGGTGGAGGAGCTGGGCGTCGAGCCGGGCGAGGATTTACGCCGGCTCCACGCGAACCTCTTGGCGGATCAACCGTCAGCCCCCAGCGCTCCGGCACCGGCTACCGCGCAGCACGAGCCCGCCGAACCAGACACCACGACAACGTGGCACCACATCTGCCAGCTACCCGCGGACCTCGCCGACTTCGTCGGCAGAAGCGCAGAATTGACAACGATCACCACGGTTCTGCGCGGCAGGGACCCCGCGGTCTCCGCACCCGTGATCGTGGCCCTGTCAGGCGCCCCCGGACTCGGCAAGAGCACCCTGGCGATCCACCTGGCGCATCTGCTCCGGCCCGCCTTCCCCGACGGTCAGCTCTACGTACGGCTCGGCGCGGCCTCGCCCGCGCCGCGCGATCCCTGGCGCATTCTCGGGGAGTTGCTGAGAGCACTCGGGGTGGACGGGAACGCGATCCCCGACACGCTCGAAGAGCGCGCCACTCTGTACCGGTCGCGCCTCGCGGATCGCGAGATCCTCATCATCCTCGACGACGCGGCGGAGGAGGCGCAGGTGTCGCCCCTGTTACCGGGCACAGCGCGTGGCGCGGTGCTGGTGACCTCCCGTGCGCAGCTCGCCCTGCCCGGGGCTCAGGCGATCTTGCTGGACGTACCCGACGATGACGATGCGGTGGAGCTGCTCGAACGGGTGGCCGGACAGGCCCGCGTGCGCGCGGAGCCGACGGCGGCGGCCTCGATTCTGCGCGCCTGCGGACGCCTGCCGCTGGCGATCCGCATAGCGGGGGCGAGGCTGTCGGCCCGGCCCGCCTGGCCGTTGTCCGACCTCGCGGCCCGACTGGAGGACACTCGCCGGCGTCTCGACGAGCTGGCTCTGGGCCAGCAGACCGTTCGCGCCAACTTCGCTGTGAGCTACGACGCCCTCACCGACGTGGCGCGGCGGATGTTCCGGCTGCTCGGCCTGTGCGGGCTGGAAAGCGTGCCCGAGTGGGCCGCGGCGGCGCTGCTGGGAGAGTCCCGGGAGGTAACGGATCGCGCCCTGGAGACCCTGGTCGTCGCCGGTCTGGTGAACGGGCCGGAAGCCTGCGCCGCGGGCGGTCTGCGATACCGGCTGCACGATCTGCTCCGGGCGTTCGCGCGGGAGCAGGCCGAGGCGGAGGAGAGCGAGGCACGGCGGCGCGCGATTCTGCTCGGGCTCGTCAGGGAGAGTCTCGACCGGGTGGCGGCGGCCGTCACTGATCTCCCCCTGCCCTGCGCGCCCACGCCGGGCGCCGGCGAGTCCCGCCCGACAGCAGGGCGAGGCGACTCCGAGTGGCTGATGGAGGAACGCGGGAACATGGTGGCGGTGGTCGAGCTCGCGGCCGCGCTGGACAGACCCGCTCTCGCCTGCGAGCTGGCCTACCATCTGACGGCCTACCTCCGGATTCACGGCTTCTTCGACCAGGCCACCCGGATTCACGATGCCGTCATCGCCGCCGCGACCCGGCTGGAGCACACCCCCTCGATACTGACCACCCGGCTGATGCGGGCGGATCTCATGGTGGAGCGGGGGATGTTCGGCGACGCGCTGCCGGAGTTCGCGTCACTGCTCGAGCTGTTCGAGCGCAGGGGAGACCGGCACTCCGCCGCGTACGCGCTCAGCGGCCTCGGCATCTGCCGGCATATGTCCGCGGACTTCGAGGAGGCGCTGGATCGCACCACGGAAGCCGTCGACCGGTTCGAGGAGCTCGGCGACCACGGCGGGCTGCTCAGTACCTTGATCCACCTGACGTCGATCCACCTTGAGCTCGGCCACCACGACCAGGCCGCCGAGGTCTGCCATCGCGGACTGGAGCTGGCGCGCGGGTGCCGCACCGCGTACCCCCGGGCGATCCTGCTCCGCGCCCTGGGCATCACCCACTACAGCAAGGGCGAGGTGCCGGAGGCGATCCGGCGCTATGAGGAGAGTCTCGAACTCAGCCGCCGGCACGGCTATCCGATCATCACCACCATGACGGAGCGCCGGCTGGGGGAAGCCCTGGGCGCGGTGGGACGGTTCGACGAGGCGGTGCGGACGCTCACGCGCTGCCAGCGGAGCTTCGCCCGTTTCGGTGACATGTACGGTGAGTCGCTCACCGCGTACGCCCTCGGCGAGGTCGCCTTCCGGCGCCGCCGTTCGCCCGAGGCACTGCGGCACCTGACGCACGCGCTCGACGTGCTGGGAGTCAAGGAGATGCAGCACTGGCGCGCCCGGGTCCTGCGCGAGATCGGCCGCGTCCATGCCGATCTCGGTGACCCGGACGCCGCAGCGGCGGCCTGGAACGAGGCGCTCGCCATCTTCCACAGCTTCGACTCCGCGGAAGCGGCGGAGGTGAGTGCCTTTCTCGATACCTTGCGCCAGATGCCCGCCGGGTGACTCAGCCACCTGTTCCCCGTACGACCGGTACGGCTGTGACGCCTGCCTGACGTGCCGCCCGCCGGGCCGTACCCGGCGATGTCCCCGTCGCGACGACGGCACCTCCGTGCAGCGCGACCCAGGAGCGTTCGGCAGCGGGGAGATCGGCCAGCGCCGCGGTGAGCTCCACCCGATCCGGTTCACTCCGCAGGGCGCGAGCCCGGTCGCGGCGCCGCCAGAACAGGTGCTGTCCCACGATCAGCGGCCCCAGCGGCAGCAGCAGCGGGAAGAGCTCCAGCTCGGCGAACAGGACGGCGAGGGTCAGGCCCAGCAGCAACGCCGCCTCGGTCACGGCGGCCCACCAGCCGGCCGCCTTGCCGTACGCCTTGGCCGCCACCAGAGGCCACACGGCCAGCATCAGGCAGTCGCCGAGACCGGCCAGGCTCGAGTCGGCCCCGTAGCCGGTGGCGAGGATCGGGGCGAACGGCAACCCTTCGACCCGGGACACGAAGTCAGCCGTCAGCGAGCTCACGCCCGTGGCGAGGGCGTCATAGACGGTCAGCGCCGCGGCCAGGCCCGCCACGTGGGCGGCCTTCATCCCCGCCTGCGCCCACAGGTTGGCGACCCCGACCGTGAGGAGGATCATCGTGAGGTCGTTGACGACGAGCACCGCCGTCGGCCATCCCGCGAAGTACGCGGCCACGTCCGCCGCGCAGAGCAGGGCGGCCGCCAGTGCGGCGTTCCGGCCGCCCAGCATCGGCGACAGGGCGAGTTGCGACACGGTGAAGAGCACCACGCCGAAGATCGTGACGACGAGCGCGATCGGCATGTGCATGTAGGCGAACGGCATGGCCACGAGCATCACGACCATGACGCAGATGTCGGTCCAGACGAACGTGCCGACCGGCGGGCGCGGCATCGTCACCTTGGCGAAGTAGCCCGCCGCGGCACCCACGGTCAGCAGGACGAGCAGGTAGAGGACCAGTCCGCGCAGGACCGCCTCGCTCATCGGCGCGCTCATCGGACTCCCATCTCGGCGACGGCCTCCGCGGCCGACTCCGCGGCGGCCCGCAGGGCCGGCTTGGCCACCCGGGCGGACGCGGTGGCCGTGACCTGCTCGAAGGTGTGTTCGCGCAGGTCCGCGCGTACGCGGCAGGGGCCGGGCAGGTCGGCCGGATCGTCGACGAGCTCGATGCCCCGCAGGGGAAGCTTCAGGTCGGCCACGCGCTCCTCCAGCCGGGACAGCAGCGCGCGGCTCTCCTTGCCGGTCACTTTGCCGGTCACGGCGTGCAACACCGGTCCCGACCCGGTCTCCTCCAGCGCGTATCGCGTCGGGAGCGGGATCTCGTGCTCCGACTGGAGAAGGTCCAGCACGTCGCGCGTGGTCAGGGACGAGGGTGACAGCCGGCCGAGGATCCGTGAGGTCGCCGGTACGACCGCGAGCTCGCAGGCCGGCGTCTCGCTCTCGGGCAGCACTTTGACGATGTCACCGGTGACGTAACGGAGCAGCAGGGTCGTGTCGCGGTACATGGTGTAGGGCGTCACCACCAGCACACCGTGGGCCCCCGGAGCCGCCGGTTGGAAGGTCTCGGGGTCGAGCACCTCGACGTGCCCCTGGTCGGTGGGGATGTGCAGGTGTCCCTGCCCACAGACCTGGCCGGCCACGGGGAAGATCTCCGTCATCGAGTAGCCGTCCAGGACGGGAGCCCCGAACATCGCCTCCGCGCGTTCCTTCAGCGCGTCGGTGAGGACCTCGCCGCCGGAGTGGATCTCTTCGAGACCGAAGTCCTTCGCGTCCCATCCGCCCTGCTCGGCTTCCTGGACCAGTGCCGCGAGGTAGGAGGCCGTCGTGTTGAGGTGGGTCACCTGTGGCTGCTTGCCCGGGACGTGCAACGGAACCGCCAACCGGTCCAGCGTCGCACGGGGGTCCACGAGGCCGACGTGGGCGAAGGCCGCCCCGGTCATGGTCACCGCCCTCTCGACGAGGATCTGGGCGATGGACCGCGAGGTGATGCAGTTGGCCCAGACATGCTGAGGGCGGAGCCCACCGGCCAGCATCAGCGCCAAGGCCGACATGCCGGACATCAGGTCGATCTCGTACCGGGAGAACCAGACCATGGTCGGCACACCCGTCGTGCCCGTGGTCTGGGCGAGTACGGCCGGGCGGGCCCCGTCGGCGACGAACGCGGAAGGCAGGTCGCGCAGCGCGGCCTTCGTCGTCGGTTCGATCGACGCCAGGGAGTCCAGGGTGATGGATCCCGGGTCGATGCCGTGCTGCTCGAACCACCGCCGGTAGTAAGGGGTGTCGCGGGCCGTCAAGCGCACCGTCCGCCGGAGCCTGCGCGCGGCGAGTTCGCGCTGCATCTCGGGATCGGGCGCGGTCAGCATGTCGCCCGCGCCCTCACCGGGGGATCCGAACTCCTCCAGGGTCGCGCGCATGTCGTCCACCAGCGCGGACACGTCCTTCACCCGGAATCGCCGGCCTGCCAGCATCGACCAGGCGTAACCCATCTGCCGGGCGGCTGTCCCGAACATCCTGTCCCATCCTTTGCGCCGTGGTCTTGGAACACGACGGCCCCTGGGCCGGCACGAGGCCGTACCCAGAGGCCGTCAAGTAGGACCGAACGTCAGCCGTTGAGGCCGAACACGGCGGTGGAGAGGGCGCTGGCGACGAAGCGCGCGTAGAACCGGGCCGTCTTGATCATGATCTTCCCCTTTCGTTCCTGCCCCTGTGAGGGACAGGAACGACTCTCGTAGCGGGGACTACACGATCGCTACACGGCCACTATCGGAGCAGGTCAGCACGCTGATGGCGTCAGACGAGGTCGAACCGGTCGAGGTTCATCACCTTGTCCCACGCCGCGACGAAGTCCTTCACGAACTTCTCCTTCGCGTCGTCGCTCGCGTAGACCTCCGCGACCGCGCGCAGCTCGGAGTTCGACCCGAAGACGAGGTCCGCCCGAGTGCCGGTCCACTTGACCGCGCCCGTGGCGGCGTCGCGCCCCTCGAAGGTGTTCGCGTCCTCGGACGTCGCCTGCCACGTCGTGCCCAGCTCGAGCAGGTTGGCGAAGAAGTCGTTGGTCAGCGACCCGGGGGTCGTGGTGAAGACGCCGAGCTGCGACTGCTGGTGGTTCGCGCCCAGGACGCGAAGGCCACCGACGAGGACGGTCAGCTCGGGGGCGCTCAGGGTCAGCAGGTTCGCCCGGTCGATGAGCAGGTACTCGGCCGGCAGCCGGTTGCCCTTCCCGAGGTAGTTGCGGAACCCGTCGGCGGTCGGCTCGAGAGCGGCGAACGACTCCACGTCGGTCTGCTCCAGCGAGGCGTCCACCCGACCCGGCGTGAAGGGGACCTCGACGTCGAAGCCGGCGTTCTTGGCCGCCTGCTCGACGGCCGCGGCACCGGCGAGCACGATCAGGTCGGCGATCGAGACCTGCTTGCCGCCGGTCTGGGCGGCGTTGAAGGCCTGCTGGATCCCTTCCAGGGTGCGCAGCACGATCGCCAGCTGGTCGGGGTCGTTGACCTCCCATCCGCTCTGCGGCTCGAGGCGGATGCGCGCACCGTTGGCGCCGCCGCGCTTGTCACTGCCACGGAAGCTCGAGGCCGACGCCCACGCGGTGGACACGAGCTGGGACACCGACAGGCCCGAGGCGAGGACCTGGCCCTTGAGGGCGGCGATGTCCGCGGCGTCGACGAGCTCATGGGTCACCGAGGGGAGGGGGTCCTGCCACAGCAGCCTCTCGGCCGGGACCTCCGGGCCGAGGTAGCGCACGATCGGGCCCATGTCGCGGTGGGTGAGCTTGAACCACGCCCGCGCGAAGGCGTCCGCGAACGCGTCGGGGTTCTCGAGGAAGCGTCGTGAGATCTGCTCGTAGATCGGGTCGATGCGGAGCGCGAGGTCGGTCGTCAGCATCGTCGGTGCGACGCGCTTCGACGGGTCGTGGGCGTCGGGGACGGTGTCAGCCCCGGCGCCGTCCTTCGGCCGCCACTGGTTGGCGCCGGCGGGGCTCTGGAACAGCTCCCACTCGTAGCCGAACAGGATCTCGAAGAAGCTGTTGTCCCACGTCACGGGGGTGTTCGTCCAGATGCCCTCAAGGCCGCTGGTGATCGCGTCGGCGCCCTTGCCGGTGCCGAAGCTGTTCTTCCAGCCGAAGCCCTGCTCCTCGATCGAGGCGGCCTCGGGGTCGGCGCCGACGTGGTCCGCCGGGCCGGCGCCGTGCGTCTTGCCGAAGGTGTGACCGCCCGCGACCAGGGCGACCGTCTCCTCGTCGTTCATCGCCATCCGGCGGAAGGTCTCACGGATGTCGCGGGCCGCGGCGAGCGGGTCCGGGTTGCCGTTCGGGCCCTCCGGGTTGACGTAGATGAGGCCCATCTGGACCGCGCCGAGGGGGTTTTCGAGCTCCCGGTCGCCGGTGTAGCGCTCGTCGCCGAGCCAGGTGGTCTCGGGACCCCAGTAGACGTCCTCGTCGGGCTCCCAGACGTCCGCACGACCGCCGCCGAAGCCGAAGGTCTTGAAGCCCATCGACTCCAGGGCGACGTTGCCGGTGAGGATCATGAGGTCGGCCCAGGAGAGCTTCTGGCCGTACTTCTTCTTGACCGGCCACAGCAGGCGGCGAGCCTTGTCGAGGTTGCCGTTGTCCGGCCAGCTGTTGAGGGGGGCGAAGCGCTGCTGGCCGGCCCCGGCGCCGCCGCGGCCGTCGCTGATCCGGTAGGTGCCCGCGCTGTGCCACGCCATCCGGATCATGAACGGGCCGTAGTTGCCGAAGTCGGCCGGCCACCAGTCCTGCGAGGTCGTCAGCACCTCCGCGATGTCCCGCTTCACGGCCGCGAGGTCGAGGGTCTTGAACGCTTCGGCGTAGTCGAACTCCTCGCCGAGGGGGTTGGCCACGCCGGGGTTCTTGGCGAGGATCTTCAGGTTGAGCCGCTCCGGCCACCACTGGCGGTTTCCGCCGCCCTGCGTCGGGTGCGGCGCGCGCTCGTGCGCGACCGGGCAGCCACCTGCGCCCTCCGCCTTCGCGTCGGTGACGATTGCGTCATGGTTCTCGGACATGGGGATCCTTCCGGACTATGGAATCACGGTGCTCAGGAACTGCTGGCGGTCGAACAGGCGGGACACAGGCCCCAGTAGATGACCTCGGCCTCGTCGATCAAGAAGCCGTGGGCGTCGGACGCGGTCAGGCAGGGCACCTCGCCGACCGCGCAGTCGACGTCAGCGACGACACCGCACGACCGGCACACGACGTGGTGGTGGTTGTCCCCGACGCGTCCTTCGAACCGGGCCGGGCTGCCGGCCGGTTCGATGCGGCGTACGAGGCCCACTGCGGTGAGCGCGTTGAGGGCCTCGTACACGGCTTGCAGGGAGATGTGACCTACGCGATCGCGTACACCGGCGGCGATCGCCTCGACGTCGAGGTGGTCACCGTCACGGACGGTCTCGATCAGTGCGACGCGGGCGGCCGTCACCCGGAGGCCCGCACCGCGCAGCTCCTCGGCGGTGGTCGGAGTCCTGGATGCGGTCATAGCGCCAAACCTACCCACATAAACACGAAAGATACAAGATAACGAATTATGCAAGTCTAGCGACGCGTTGGCAACGTTTGTCCCGTTGCCGAGTTAGGTGCCGGCCGGGTGTTCCCCAAGATCCGCGCCCCGGTCCACCGCCTCGAACAGCGCCGCCGCCCGCCCGGCGGTGTCCGAGGCCCAGCGCCCCGTGCTGAGCAGTCCCAAGATCAGAATGCCGGTGCCGAGCCCGAGTACCAGCCACCACACGCCGTGCTCAGCGCGGATGTACGCCGTCCCGCCGCCGGCCAAGGCCGATCCCACGATCGCCCCGGAGATCGCGACGCTAGAATTTAGAGCGTGCTCGAAGTCAAGCCGCAAACGGCTCACTCCGACCCCCAGACCGGCCTGAGCATCGCCGAGGCCGCCCGCCGCACCGGGGTGAGCGTGCACACCCTGCGCTACTACGAACGCGCCGGCCTGGTCGTCACCACCGTCGACCGCACCGCCGGCGGCCGGCGCCGCTACCAGCAGCTGGACCTGGACTGGATCAAGGTCTGCACCAGGCTGCGGGCCACCGGCATGCCCATCAAGACCATCCGGCGCTACGCCCAGCTCGTCGCCGCCGGGCACGGCAACGAGCAGGAACGACTCGCCCTCATGGAGGCCCACCGCGCCGACGTGAGCGCCAAGCTCGCCGAGATACAGGAGAACCTCAAGCTCATCGACCACAAGATCGACGTCTACCGAGGCCGGCTCGCCGCCGGCGACGCCGACCGGCTATGGGCGCCCAACCGCGAGAACCACACGAGAAAGGCCACTCCCTGATCGGGTAGTGGCCTTTGACGTGTGTCGCCGAGCTGAGAGAACTATCCGCAGTGCTCGGAAGGGCTGGTGTAGGTGCTGCTGCCGACCGAGCCGCCCCACACGACGCACTGTCCGCCCGCGTCGCGCTTGACCGGCCCCGCGTAGTAGTCGAACTTGCCCGAGTCGGTCGCCTTGCTCTCGCCCTTCGGCTGCAGGAACGCCGACACCTGCGTCGCCGTGCCGAGGTTCGTCGTCTTCAGCGTGACGACGCAGTTGTTCTTGTTACCCGAGTTGTAGAGCAGGTAGGCGCGACCACCGGTGAGGGCGGCTTGGTCGATGACCGTGAACCCGGCGCCGCAGACGCTCTCCGGGGTGTTGGGGTTGGTGGGGCTGCCGCCGCCGCAGCCGTTGGTGCTCTTGAGGGCCTTCTTCGTGCCCAGGGACACGGTCGTGCCCTCCACGGTCGGGCTGGTGTCCATCGCGCCGCTGGAGGTGCGCTGTTCGTAGTGCAGGTGCGGAGCGTTCGATCCGCCCGTCGAGCCGACGGTCCCGATCACGGTGCCCTGGCTGACGGTCATGGAGCTGCCGGGCGACTTCACCTGGGTCGCGAGGTGCGCGTACCGGGTTCGGGAGCCGTCGCTGTGGCGGATCTCCACCCACCGGCCGTAGCTGGTGCTTCCCGCGTTGTAGAAGGTCGCGGTGCCCGCGGCGGTGGCGCGCACGGTCTCGCCGTTGATGGCGTCGCTGCCGTAGTTCTGCCAGTCGATGGAGCCCGACGGGTTGTGAGTGGGCGTCCAGTTGTTGGCGTAGAACGTCTTCCCGCAGTTGAACGGGCTCTTGTGTGACACGGCCAGTGCGCCGGCGGCCTGCGCTGAGGCGGCCTGGGGGACCAGCGCAACCGCGAAAGCGACCGCGAGGGCGGCGGTGATCGCGGATCTGACGGTCGGCCTGCTGGGTGCGGGCATGCTCACCTCTCTGAACAGGTGCGTATGGGGGGATACGGTTAGGCGCTCAGCTTCTTCAGATGACTCAGGGAGCAGACGGTAATCGAGGGCCCGCATAGCACCCGCATATCCCCCGCATATCGAGGGGAGCGCTTTGCAGGTGGCGCCTCGACTAAGCCAGGAGGAGCATATCTTTTGGCATGCCCAAAATCATAGATTTGGTCGTAGATTAAGGAGCGCCGATGAGACAATCAGTAAGCATTCCGCTACTGGACGATAGTTCACTAACGGCGACGATTGCACTACCGAAAGGGACCGCGCCCGCCACTGGATGGCCGGGAATGGTGGTTGTGCATGAAATCTACGGCGTCGAACCGGACATGCTTGATGTAATAGACCTATTCGCCGCACATGGCTACGCGGCCGTCTTGCCTGATTTGTACAGCCACGGCACCAGGATCGGCTGCCTGACCCGAGCCATGCACCAACTCGCGACCGGAAAGCCGGGGCGCCCGGCCGCCGACATCGACGCGACCCGGCAATGGCTGGCCGACCGCGAGGACGTCGACGGTGGACGGCTCGGGGTGATCGGATTCTGCATGGGCGGTGGATTCGCCCTCGCGTACGCGGCGAGCGAGCCGCCCGGCGTACGAGCCGTATCGGTGAACTACGGCGTGGTCCCCCGGCGCCAGGAAGAGCTGCGGTCGGTGTGCCCGGTCGTGGGCTCCTACGGCGGCCGCGACCAAGGCTTCCGGTCGCACGGCAGGCGGTTGCAGGAGCACATGCGGGCGCTCGGCATCGAGCACGACGTGGAGATCTATCCGGCTGCCGGGCATTCCTTCATGACCGACGGTCATCACCCGATCGCGAAACTCGCACTGTTCCCCTTGCGGCACGGCCTCGTCGGGCCGGCGGCGGACGACGCGTGGCAGCGCACCTTCGCTTTCCTCGACGAACACCTCGCGAACCACGAGTAGGCCGCGACCAGCCCCCTATCCGGACCCGGCGTGGATCAACCGGATGATCGCCTGGCTCATCCGGGCGTAGTCATGGTCGTTGACCAGATCGCCACGGAGGCTGAAGTCGCTCATCACCGTGATCCGGTCGGCGAGGGTGACGATCTCCGGCAGGTCCGACGAGATCAGCAGCAGGCCCAGCCCGGAGCCGGCCAGTTCGGCGATCAGCTCGTGGAAGGCCGCCTTGGTACGTACGTCGATGCCGACGGTCGGCTCGTCCACGATCAGGATCTCGCAGCGCGCGGCCAGCCACTTCGCCAGGCTCACCTTCTGCTGGTTGCCCCCGGAGAGCTGGCCGGCGAGCTGGCGTACCGAGGAGGCCCGGATGCCGAGCCGGTCGGCGTACTCCTCGGACAGACGCCGCTCCGCCCGGTCGGTCACGAGCCCGGCGCGGGCGAGACCGCGCCAGATGGTCACGCCGATGTTGCGGGTGATCGGCTGGTCGAGGAAGAGCCCTTCTTCCTTCCGGTTCTCCGTCACGTAACCGATCCGGTAGCGCCGCAGCGCCTCGCCGACGTCGCGAATGCGCACCGGCCGGCCCTGGACCTCTACCGTGCCCGACGTGATCCGGTCCAGCCCGAGCAGCGCCTTGGCCAGCTCGCTGCGGCCGGCGCCCACCAGGCCGTACAGGCCGAGGATCTCGCCGGGACGTACGGACAGGGAGATGTCGCGGTGGCCCCGCGCGGTGCTCACCTCGCGCAGGCGCAGCGCCGCCGGCGTCTCGGGGTCGACCTGCCGCTCGGGGAGGCGCACCGAGGCGTACGCCCGCCCGACCATCAGATCGACGATCCGGTCCTGCGTGTAGTCCGCCAGCGGCTCGGCCTCGGCGACGGTACGCCCGTCACGGAGCACGGTCACCGTGTCGGCGACGGCGAAGACCTCCTCCAGCTTGTGGCTGACCAGCACGACGGCGTGGCCGCTGTCGCGCAGCTTGCGGACGATCGCGTAGAGCCGGTCGGCCTCGTCGCCGGTGAGCGACGCGGTCGGCTCGTCGAGCAGCAGCACCTTGCTGTCGATGCTGAGCGCCTTGGCGATCTCGACGAGTTCGGCCTGCGCGACGGAGAGCCCGGAGACCGGGGTGTCCGGATCGAGGTCGAGGTCGAGCAGGTCCAGGCAGCGCCGGGCCTCGGCCCGCATCCGGGCGCGGTCGACCAGCCCGAAGCGCCGTGGCAGGTGGTGCAGCACGATGTTCTCGGCTATGGAGAACTGGGGGATCAGGTTGCGTTCCTGGTGCACCACGCCGATCCCGGCCCGCTGGGCGTCCAGCGGACCGGCCAGGCGCAACTCGGTGTCGCCGAGTAGCACCTGCCCGCCGTCCGGCTGGTACACCCCGGTCAAGATCTTGATCAGCGTGCTCTTGCCCGCGCCGTTCTCGCCGAGCAGCGCGTGCACGCTGCCGGCGGTCAGGCGCAGGGTGGCGCCGTCCAGCGCGCGTACCCCAGGGAATGTCTTGACCAGACCCTCGGCCGTGAGCATCACGACGACCTCCGCAACAGTCTCTGCCGGACGGTGCCGAGCAGCACCGCGCCAAGGACGACCGCGCCGACGATCAGGTCGATCCAGCGCGGGTTGATGCCGAACTGGGCCTGCATGACGTCCACCAGCCGGACCAGGAACGCCGCGAGACAGGTCCCGACGACGCTGACCACGCCGCCGGTGAGCGCGACCCCGCCGATGATCGGCGCCGCGAAGCTCGGCAGCAGCAGGTCGTCGCCGATGCTGGAGTTGACCGAGCCGGAGGCAGCCACTGTGATGATCGCGGCGACTCCGGCCAGCAGCCCGCTGAGCCCGTGCGCCACGATGATCGACCGATCGTTGGAGACCCCGGACAGCCGCGCGGCGAACGGACTCCCGCCGGTGGCGAGCAGTTGCCGGCCGGCGACCGTACGCGCGAAGAAGACGCCCACGAGCGCGGCCACCGCGAGCGCGACGAGGAAGACCACTGGCAGCCCGAGCACGGAGGCGCGGCCGATGTCCCGCAACCCGGGCGAATAGCCCTGGAACGTGTCGGGGCCGTTCACCCCGTACCGGAGTCCCTCGATGATGGTCATGGTGGCGAGCGTGACGATGAAGCCGTTGATCCGGGTGAAGACGACGAGCAGCCCGTTGACCAGGCCGGCAGCGCCGCCGACGGCGAGTGCGCCGAGTACGGCCATCGGCGCCGGCAGTCCGGCGTCGATCATCATCCAGGCCGCGACCATCGAGCAGAGCCCGGTGAGCGCGCCGACCGACAGGTTCATCTGGCCGATCGCCAGCACCACCATCTGGGACAGCCCGATGATGATCGGGACGGCCAGGAACCGGAAGAACGCGCCCAGCGTGCCGCTGGAGAGCATGCCGCCCCCGGTGGCGACGGACAGGGCCACGAAACCGGCCGCCGCCAGCAGCGCGAGGGTGAACTCCGGGCGGCCGGCGATCACGCTGGTACGGCTGGCGCTCATGCCCGCGCCCCCCTTCGCTCGGCGATCACGTGACGCACCCGGTCCAGCGAGAGGGCGACCAGCAGCACCAGCCCGATGTAGAGCTTGAGCTCGTCGAGCTGGAACTGCAGCAGGTTCAGTCCCTTGTAGATGACCTGGGTGAGCGTCGCGCCGAGGACCGTGCCGAGGATGCTGACCGCGCCGCCGGCGAGCAGCGTGCCACCGAGCACCGGCCCCAGGAACGACGGCAGGAGGAACTGGTCCCCGATACCGGCCGAGAACGCCCCGTTGTTCGCCGCGAGCAGGAACCCGGCCAGCCCCGCGAGCAGCCCGCTGAGCGCGTGCGCCTGCACGACACGGTTCTTCGTGGGAATGCCGGACAGCTCGGCGGCCTTCTCGTTCGAGCCCGTCATGAGGATCTCCCGGCCCAGCCGGGTGTACCGGAACAGCAACCCGACCGCGAGCGCCGCGACCAGCGCCAGTGGCACGATCAGCGGAACGCGCGGGCCGCACACCTCGCCCACGCAGTAGTCGGCGAACGTGTCGTTGCGCAGCACCGTCATGCCCGCCGGCTGACCGCTGAAGGCGACCCCGTCGGTGAACCTCGTGTAGAGGATCGTGATGAGCCCCACCAGGGCGAAGTCCATCGCGAGCGTGACCACGAACGAGTTGACGCCGGTACGCGAGATGATCAGGCCGGCCAGCGCGCCGAGCAGCGTACCGACGGCCAGCCCGATCACCAGGCCGACCGGCAACGGCACGCCGAGCCGGTCGTAGGCGAGCCCCATGGCGAACGCGCTCATCGCCGCCATGCGGCCGACGGCCACGTTCATGTGCCCGAGCGAGAGGACCGCGAGCTGGGCGAGCCCGACGACCGCGTACACGCTGATGTCCGACTGCAACGGCACCAGCGTGAGCCCGGTGTCCAGGAACGCCGGCCGTAACGTGGTGAAGAGCGCGACCAGGCCGATGAGCAGCACGACCAGGCCGAGGCGGGGATTGGCCCAGATCGGGATGCGCGGTCCGGCCGGCTTCGGAGGAGCCGCGGTCCGTGTGCTCACCGGACTCGCCGGTCGTCGATCGCGTCGCGGTCCCACTCGATGCCGAGCCCGGGGGTGGACGGAGCCAGCGCGTGCCCGTCCACGATCTCGATCTCGTGCCGGGTGATCGCCCGCAGTTGCGGGATGTGCTCCAGGTAGCCGCTGTTCGGCACCGCGCAGCAGAGGCTGACGTGCAGCTCCATGAGGAAGTGCGGGCAGACCGGGACGTTGTACGTCTCGGCCAGGTGCGCGACCTTCAGCCAGGGGGTGATGCCGCCGATGCGGGCCACGTCGACCTGGACGATGCCGGCCGCCCGCCGGTGCAGGTACTCGCGGAACTGGGCCACCGAATACAGCGACTCGCCGACGGCGACCGGGATCGAGCTCGCCGCGACCAGTGCCTCGTGCCCCGCGACGTCGTCACCGGGCAGCGGCTCCTCGAACCAGTACGGGTCCGCCGGTTCGAGGAGCCGGGCCCGCCGGACGGCCTCGGCAGCCGTGAGCGACTGGTTGGCGTCGAGCATCAGGTCGAAGTGGGGGCCGACGGCCGCGCGTACGGCGGCCAGCCGCTCGGCGTCCTGCACCGGCGAGCGGCCGATCTTCAGCTTCGCCCCGCGCCAGCCCGCGGCCTGACTCGCCTTCGCGCCGGTGATCAGCTCCTCGGTGCTCAGGTGCAGCCAGCCGCCCTCGGTGTCGTACAGCGGAATGCGATCCTTCGCGCCTCCCGCGAGCATCCACAGCGGCCGGCCGGCGTCGCGGCAGCGCCAGTCCCACAGCGCCGTGTCCACGGCGGCCAGGGCCAGCGAGGTGATCGCGCCGACCGTGGTGGCCCGCGTCGCGGCGAACAGATCCCGCCACACCGCCTCCACCCGGCCGGGGTCCGCGCCGACCAGCCGCGGCAGCAGGTAGTCGCGCAGCAGGGCGAGCACGGCGGTGCCGCCGGTGCCGATCGTGTACGAGTAGCCGGTCCCGGAGCCACCGTCATCGGTCTCGATCTCGACGAAGACGGTCTCCTGCTTGAGGAACGACTGGACTGCGTCGGTGCGTACCGTCTCGACCTCCAGATCGACAAGGTACGCCTCGACGTGACTGATCGCGGGCAACGAAGCTCCTAGTTCTTGCAGGTCAGATACTGGCTGTCGAAGGCCTTGCGCAGATCTTCGGTCTTGGCCTGCCGTTCGGCGTCGTAGCTGTCGACATTGGCCTTGGTGACGACGAAGGAGCCGGAGTCGACGGCCACTCCCGGCTTGCTCATCGTGCAGCCGCCGGCCAGCTTCATCAGCGCGTACGAGCCGACGGACGCCTGGCCGACCGGGTTCTGCAGCACCGTGCCGGCGACGGAGCCGTCCTTGATGCCGGCCAGGATGGTCTGGTCGTCGTCGATCGCGATCACCTTGATCGGCAGCTTGGCCTGCTTGACGCCGTCGGCGGAGGCGACCGCCGGGTTGTACGCCGTGTTGACGATGCCCTGCGTCTGGGTGCCCTTGGCGGCGAGCAGGTCGGCGACGGCCTTCTGCGCGCTCTGCAGGTCCTTGTCGACGTCGGTCACCGTCTGCAGGAGCTCGACCTTGCCACCGGTCTCGTCGACTGCCTTCTGCACGCCGGCGATGCGGCGCTGGGTGTTGGAGTCGACCTTGTTGCCGGTCAGGTGCACCAGGTTGCCCTTGCCGCCCATGGCCTCGATCGCGGCCTGGGCGGCCTTGTACGCGGCCTGCTGGACATCGGTGGACAGGCAGAAGCCGGCCTTGTCGACGTCCCCGGCCGGGCAGGAGCCGAGGGAGGCGGTCGGGTAGCCCTGGCGCGTGAGGTCCTCGAACGTGGCGTTGATGTTCTCCGGGGAGACCCCGAAGACGCCGAAGGCGTTGTAGCCCTGGGCGGCGAGCGACTTGAGTACGTCGTTCTGCTTGGTCTGATCCCAGTCGGAGGTCTCGTTGAACGTGACGTCGCCCAGCCCGAGGTCGGTCTTCACCTTGGCGCCCGTCGCCTTCCAGGGCTGGAAGTAGGGGTGCGCGCCGCCCGGGACCAGGGCGATCTTGACCTGGTCGGGCTTCCGGGCCGTCGCGCCCGCGCCGGTCGCCGCGTCGTCGCTCTTCCTCGTGCAACCGGCCATGGTGCCGACGGCGAGTGCCAGGAGGGCAGCCACTCCGCCGAGCCTGGTCAATGGTCTTTGCGTCATGACCGCGCCTCTCGGACATCATCGATCCTATAGGATATTTCATGGATGTATAGCGACAGGTGATTGGCCCCGTCAAGGGCGTATCTGGGGTCGTTTGAGGGCCCGGAATCGTACATCGTGCGTGATAAGCTGCAGCGGAGTGGATGACGTCCAGCGGCGTGGGGAGCAGTGATGGCCAGAGATCGAGCCGGTGGCGCGGCCGGCAGCTCGGCGGAGTCGATGATCGCCCCGCTGCCCAGCCGCCAGTCCCTGACCGACGACGTCTACGAGGCGATCAAGACCCTGATCATGGATCACGTCATCGCCCCGCAAGCCCGGCTGAGCATCGACCAGCTGGCCCGCGACCTGCGCGTTTCGTCGACGCCGATCCGCGAGGCCCTGATCCGCCTGGAGTCGGAGGGCCTGGCCAGGAAGGAGGCGCTGCGCGGCTACACCACCACGCCGGTCCTGACGCCTGATGAGGTCAAGGAGCTGTTCGAGTTCCGTACCGTCATCGAGCCCTGGGCCGCGGCCCGAGCCGCCCAGCGACGCGACGCCGCGAGTCTCGCCCGCCTCCAGGCCGAGGTGGACTCCGTCGACACGCTTCCGACCGGCGACACCTACCAGGCCTACCGCGAACTGGCCGGCCACGACGAGCGCTTCCACCGGCAGATCGCCGAACTGTCCGGCAACGACCAACTCCTGCAGGCGTTCGTCCGGACACACTGCCACCTGCACCTGTTCCGCCAGCGCTACAGCACCCGACTCGGCTCCGCCACCATCGCCGAGCACCAGGACATCGCCGCCGCCATCGCGGCCGGCGACGCCGAGCTCGCCCGGGCAGCGATGCTCACCCACCTGCGACGAGCCCAGCAGCGCCTCACCTAGCAGGTGGTCGCTAGAGGTCAACGGCCCTTAACGGCACCTTCAGACCCTGGATATTCACCGAGGACACCACCGGCCTCCTTGACTTCATCAAGGACGCGTTCGACGCCGAAGAGCTCGGCCGGGTCCATGTGGACGGCCGCGCGATCCACCACGCCGAGGCCATGACCTACCTCCAGTCCACCCTTGGCCCAGCCCTGCCCGCGCCTCAATAGCAGCCGTGCGACAGTTGCGCTTGCTTCGTTTATTGCGGATACTGCGAATGAGGGGGGTGTAATCAGTGGCAGACATCCAGGCAAAGCGTGTCGAGCCCGGAACCATCGACGCAGAGGTAGCCAGCCGGGCGGTCCGCCGAATCAAGGACTATCTCATGAGGCATCCCGAGCAGACCGCTATCCCCGTCGCAGGGGAGCATGGCGGAGAGGATGCGTTGATCTTGCCTCGTCAGGCCGTGAGCCTGCTCGTCTTCGTCCTTGCCCAGGCAGCGGAGGGGCGAGGGGTAACTGTCATACCGTCGAACGCTGAGTTGACCACCCAGCAGGCGGCGGACATGCTGAACGTCTCGCGTCCTTACCTGATCAAGCTTCTGGAGTCGGGGGAGATCCCCTTCCGGCTGGTAGGCAAGCACCGACGCGTTACCTACGAGGCCCTCCAAGACTTCAAGCGTCACGATGACGCCAGGCGCCGGACCGCCGCCGACGAACTCGGCGCACTGGGCCAAGAACTGGGCATTTGACCATGGCCTTCGTGGTGATCTATGACGCCAATGCACTCTATGGCAACACGCTGCGCGACTTGCTCATCCGCCTCGCCATGACGGGTCGCGTGCAGGCCAAATGGACCAATGAGATTCTCGGCGAGGTGCAGCGTAATCTTGCAGTAAACCGGCCGGACATCACGCAAGAGAAGCTGAACAAGCTTTGCAACCTCACGAACTCGGCGGTCCGGGACTGCCTGGTCGAGGGTTATGAACCGCTGGTTGAGGGCTTGAAGCTCCCTGATCCCGGTGATCGACATGTGCTGGCCGCCGCGCTACGCGCTGGTTAGAGCACGCCGCTCAGCCGAAGGTACGGTCGTAGGGTTCGTAGAGATCACCGTCCACATGGCGGTCCATGTCCTCGAGATACTTCCGGTCGTCCAGTCGCGGCATGCTGCGGGATGCGGCGGCGAACTCGGCCCGCGAAACGGTCCGGCGCCGACGGCGAAGAGGGAGCAGGTCGCCTTGCGAGATCTCGTGGGAGTGGTCGGGCTCAGAAGCGTCCACCCCTTGAATCTATAACGGTGCCACCACGTGCGCTGGCTGTGTCAGCTGTGTGGATGTGGTGCAAATAGCGTGAAGCTATCGATCAAGATGTGGTGTGGCCGCTCGCTCCGCCAGCACACTGCACGTCATGGCGTTCTCCGCGGCGAAGGCTCCTCGTTGGTGGAGGGTGCCGGCCCTCATGGCATTTGCCGGCTGGCTGTTCCTGGCCGCCACCTACTACCTGTTCATCCCGATCTTTCACGAGATTTGGCTGTACATCTGGTTGCTGATCGGGTTCGGGTGGCTGTGGGCGGGCCTGTGGACCTTCACCGCCGTGATCGCGTACATCTCCATCACGTCGTACGGCCGAGCTTTCGCCGGGTTGGTTCTCGCGGTTGTCATCGGCACCTTTCTGTGGCGCACCGACTGGCCCATCGCCAGCGTGAAGAGCATGATCTGGCTTCGTCAAGGGGCCTTCGCCGACGTTGCCGCCGCCTATGAGAGGGGTCAGCCTGTCGCGGTGCCCGCGTGGATGAGGTCTCTGGCCGTAGACGGAGAGGTGCAAGCCCAAGAGAACGGGCTCTACTTCCAGGTGTTCGTGGATTGGCGGGCTGAAAGTGGCGTCGGGTTCGCGTACATACCGGGCACGGCGGATTCTCGAAGGCTGCTCCAGACGGCGGCCGGCGATCTCGGTGCCCCGACTCGGGATCTCGGTAACGGCTGGTGGTGGATCGAGTAAGGCTCGGACGCCGCGCAAGGTAGCGTCGGGGTCATGCGGCTTCATGTGGGATGCGCGATGTGGACGCACGTGCCATGGCAGGGGCGTTTTCTGCCTCGTCCGCTTCCGCCCACCGAACGCCTGCGTGCCTATGCGAGCTGGTGTAACGCGGTCGAGGGCAATACGACGTTCTACGCGACACCGGCCAGGAGCACCGTGGAGTCGTGGGCTCGGCAGACCGCGCCCGACTTCCGGTTCGTGGTCAAGCTGCCCAAGTCGATCACGCACGAGCGTCGCCTTACCGCTATTGATGAGGAGCTCCGGTCGTTCCTGGAGGCGATCGAGCCGCTCGAATCGCGAGCTCACGCGCTCTGGGTCCAATTGCCGGGGTCGTTCGGACCGACCGAGCTCGGCACCCTGGCGGGCTTTCTCCGGCAGCTTCCCCGCTCCTACAGGTACGCCGTCGAAGTTCGGCACCGCGCGTTCTTCGATGACGCACGATCCGTACGGCTGCTCGAAAGCGTTCTCGCCCGCGCTGAGGCCGAATGGGTCCCGTTCGACACCACCACCCTCTTCCAGAGCCCGCCGACCAGCGACGCCGAACGAGACGCGTGGACGAAGAAGCCGCGCGTGCCCCGCCGGTCGGCCGCTCTCACTGACCGTCCGATCGTTCGCTACCTCGGCAGGGACGACACCGCTCGTACGGTCGAGGGCTGGCAGGAATGGATCGGCACGGTCGTCGAATGGCTGCGCGAAGGGCGTTCGCCGACCGTGTTCGTGCATACCCCGGACAACGCCGACGCCCTCATGCTCGCCCGGCGGTTCCACGATGAGGTGCGGAGCCGGCTGCCCGAGCTCGAGCCGCTGCCCGAGCCCCTGCCGAACGAGCCACTGACCCTCTTCTGACGGGCTACTACTATGTCCGGCACCAAGGGCGCTTATGAGCCGGGTGTCGGGGAACACCGGCGCTGCGCCGAGCGCCGGTGATCGCCGCGGGCCGTCGACCGGACCGCGGCGATGTGGCTCAGCCGGTGTAGTCGGTGGTGTGGGTGTCGCCGGTGGTCGGCCACAAGTACTTGCCGTTGTCGGCGGTAGAGAAGGCGGTGTTGTCGTCCCCTGTACGCGCCTGGATGAGATTGTTGCGCCAGGTGGAGCCGCGAGCCGATCCGCCCCAGATATTGCCGTACAGGAAGCCGTACAACTGATCGAGTTCGGCCGAGAAGACGTTGCCGGTGACGGTGATGTTGGTGGCGTTGTTGATGTCGCCGATGTGCAGGGCGTAACCCCAGCCGGACACATAGTTGTTCGTGACCGAGATGTTGTCGTAGACGCCATCGCCCTGCATGGCCAGAGCATTGGTATTACCCAAAGAGGCCAGGGTGTTGTGGTCGACGATCATTGGACCGCCATTGCCTTCACTCTGCGGGCCGATGCCGTCATGGTGATAGACGTCATGCGACGTATCAGCCATGTCATGAATGTAATTGTTCGTCCAGGTCGACGGGCGTCCCGGGAATCCCGTCACCATCTCCAGGCCCGCGTTGCCCCAGATGTCGTTGTGGTCCATGACCGCGACGGCTTCCTTCATCGTCGTGGCCAACTGCCACGATTTGTCGAAAGGCGTGCCCGGCGTGGTATGGGATGACGAGACGGTGCCGTCGTTGCCCGGAGGCATCGAATAGGAGCTGGGCTTGAGCGTCGAATACAGGAATTTGACGTTGGTGTCCGAGTAGATCTGAATGAGATTGTCATTCGGATCGGTGCCCTCGAACAAGCAGCCGACGAACGTAAGATTATCGCCGTAGATGACCACCTTCAACGCCAGGAAACGCGTGAAGGAGATGACGCTGTTGTCCGGATAGCGCAGCGTCAACGGCTTGCTGGCACTCATGTTCGCGGCATAGTCGGTGAGCTTGCCCGGGTACGCGCCCAGGCCCAGTCCGCCGGCGTTGGCCGGAGTGTTGGCATAGCCGGTGTTCGAGAAGTCCGGCCAATACCCGGAACCGTCATTGGGCCGTGCGTCGATGGCCGCGACGCTCTTGACCGGCACGGACGCGCGAGATTCGGCGCCGGCGGTGGAGGCGGATGCCATCAGCGCGAAAGCGGCCGCGACGGCGACGGTCGCGCGGACGAGGGGAGAACGGCGGAGTTTGGATAAGGCTCCGCGAGATGATGTCTTGATGTCGTGCTCCGAGGTAGTCAAGACTCCCGTGCGGCTCAGGAGTGGCCACGCGTGACCGGGACGTTATCAACCTTTCACAAGAGCCGTCAATAATCGCACTCTGCGACTGGTCAACCGCCTGCGGTAACGCCGCTTTCCCCTGCGCTATATGGATTTCACCCACGAACGAGCCTTGTTGATGGGCATCGCCAGCTCGTCCTGCACCAGGCGTACGGCCTCATCTTCGTCGCCGCGCACCTTGAGCTGGCGAACGCGACCGGTGATGTCCATGGCCCGCATCGGATCCGTGTACTTGTGTATGCGTCGTTGCCGCAGGACCCTGACCAGCTGCACCACCCAAACAATGATGAAGCCGATAAAGAGTCCGCCGAAGATGAGATGGATCGCCGTATCCAGCACGGAGTGATCATAAGTTGGGCCGCCGGCTCCCAGGAGTTTCGGCGCGGGCATTCGCCCAGCTCACACCGAAGCTTTGCTTTTGGCGGGGTCCGGGTGACCGCCCGAGGTTCACCATGCGGACGTCTGGCTGCCCCCGATGGGAGACTCCACCGTCATTTCGGCATGTCGACATGGTCGCGAGACGCTTTCAGGGAAGGACCCGCGCCCATGACGATCGCTCTTGACACCGGCCGCTACACCGTTGGCATGGCCACGAGCGCCGCCGACGTACAGGCCGCCCAACGGCTCCGGCACCAGGTCTTCGGCGAGGAGATGGGGGCGCGGCTCGACAGCCCGGTCTCCGGCCTCGACGTGGACAGGTTCGACGCGTACTGCGACCACCTCCTGGTCCGCTACGACGACGAAGTGGTCGGTACGTACCGGCTGCTCCCCCCAGGGCGGATGGACCGGCTGTACGCCGACGCCGAGTTCGACCTGGCCAACCTCGCGCCCATCAGGAAGAACCTGGTCGAGGCAGGACGCACCTGCGTGCATCCCGATCACCGAGGTGGCGCGGTGGTCGGCCTGATGTGGGCGGGCATCGCGCGCTACATGGTGAACGGCGGTCACAAGTGGCTGGCCGGTTGCTGCTCGGTACCCCTCGATGACCGGGGCGTGCTCGCGGCCGGTGTCGTCGACCGGGTGCCGCTGGGTCCGGTGGAGTACCGCGTGACGCCGCGCGACCCGTGGCGGCGGGGCCGGGGCGCGGTCGGTTCGGACAGGTTCGTGCCGCCCGCGCTGCTCCGCGGCTACCTGCGGCTGGGCTCCTGGGTGTGCGGGGCGCCCGCGCATGACCGCGACTTCGGCACCGCCGACTTCTTCGTCCTGCTCTCGATGGACAACGTGAACGCCCGTTACCTGCGGTACTTCCTGGGAGAGCCGCTGTGAGCTTCACCCCTCTACAGATCAACCCGTGGCTCCGGATGGGGCCGTGCTCCCCCGCTGCCTGCGTGGACGCCCCGGCCGCCGCCGTCGGCCCCGTCCACCGGGTGGCGCGGCTCCTCGCGACGTTCCTCGTCCTGCTCGCGGGCCTCACGATCTCCCTCGCCGCCTGTCGAGCCAGTACGGCCTGGCGGGCGGAGATCACGAAGTCGTGGGCGAGGTTGCTGCTGCGCGCGCTCGGCATCAGAGTCATGACCACGGCCGGCGACGCGTTCTTCGCGGAATCGCAGGCGGCGCCGTCCGCCCCTGGAGAGGGAGCTCTCCTCGTGGCCAACCACATCTCCTGGCTCGACCCGCTGGTCATGGCGGCCACGGTGCCGTCGCGCCCGCTGGCCAAGCGGGAGATCGGCGAATGGCCGCTCATCCGTACGCTGGCGGCGGGCTCCGGCGCGCTGTTCATCGACAGGGAACGACTCTCCGCCCTCCCGTCGGCCGTCGCGACGGTCGCGAACGCCCTCAGAGCGGGCGACACGGTGGTCGCGTTCCCCGAGGGCACGACGTGGTGCGGGCGTGGGATGGGGGAGTTCCGCCCGGCCGTCTTCCAGGCGGCGATCGACGCGGGCGCCGCGGTACGCCCGGCGGCGCTGCGCTACCGCGAGGGAGAGTCGACGTCGACCCGCGGCTGCTATGTCGGAGACGACTCGCTGCTCGCCTCGCTCCTGCGGGTGACCGCGACCCGGGGCCTGGTCGCCGAGGTGACCCTCTTCGCTCCCGTACGTCTCGCCCCCACCGGAAGACGCCACGAGGCCCGCGCCACGCTGGCCAGAATCGCCGAGGCGCAGGTCCGTAGTGGCGCAGTCGAAGCGCAGGTCCGTACCGACGCCGTCGAGGTCCCTCCGCGCCGCCAGCCTGTGGTTCACCGAAGCATTGCGATCCGATAAACCGCATAAAAAGCCACATATCGTACGGCCAGCATGGGCCGGCCCCACCCGCCGCACATGGCCCGGCTCCCTCCAGGGGAACGCTCCTCCGGCTCACGGGGCTGGGCGCCGTGACGTGCGCATCCTTGACCCCGGCCACCCCTTGGTTGCCCGTCGTCAGCAGACCACGGGCAACCAGGGGCCGCCCTATCGAGCCGAGGACGCGAGAGTGTCAGGCTTGTTGGTGATGATGCCGTCCACCCCATAGGCGATGAGGCGGCGTATGGTGTCGGGGTTGTCCACCGTCCAGGCGAAGACCGCCATCCCCAGGCTGTGGACGCGCCGGACGTACTGCGTGGAGAGATTGCCATACGGTGGGTTGATATGGCTGGCGTAGGCCGCCAGCTTCGGCAGGTCCGCGACGGACGGCGTGCCGAGCAGGCCGATGGGCACGTCAGGCATGGCGCGGTGGAATGTCCGCATCGATGCCCAGCTGAACGACTGCACGATGAGCCGGCCGGAGCTCAGCCACGAGGTGTTGCGCCGCAACTCGTCGGCGACGCGGCCTTCGATGCCCGGGTAGAGCGCGGGTTCCTTGATCTCCAGGAGCAGGCTGAGGCCGCTGCCGTCCATCTCGTGCAGCGTCTCTTCGAGGGTCGGCACGGGCTCGCCGTCGTACTTGTCGGCGAACCATGACCCGGCGTCCAGCTTGCGGATCTCCGCGAGCGTGAAGTCCCCGACCCGCCAGGGCGCCCGGCCCGGGAAGATCCGCTCGACGTCCGTGGTGCGGGAGAGCGTCGTGTCGTGCATCAGGACCAGGGCGTGGTCCTTGGTCTCCTGCACGTCGAGTTCGAACCCGTCGGCTCCCAGCTTTCCGGCCAGTTGGAAGGCGGCGATGGTGTTCTCGGGCGCGTACGCGGAGGCTCCGCGATGCGCGATGGCGGTGACGTCGGAGGCTTCGCGATGAGGGGTGATCGTCGACGGCGATACGGCGGAGGCTGTGGGGGATACGGCGGCGAGGGCGGCGAAGGAGATGACGACGATTGCTCCGAATGGACGGAACATGGGGCTCCTCGGGCTTGGGGAAGCAGCCGGAAATCCAAACTTGACAACCACGTGTGACGCGAAGTTGAGAAAAGGGCAACTCGTTGATGCCGGGAGGATGAGCATTGGGACACCGGGTTGTCCCGTCAGGCGCCCCCCGCCCACGACGCGCTCCTGACGCTCCAGCACGGCTTCGCGCAGCCGTTCCGGAGCGGTGTCGGCCGGGTCGACGGCGCGGTTGTACGGGATGCCGTGCGCCGACCTCCACACGTGGATGAGATCGGGGAGGGCGACAGCTCGTCGATGACCACATGGAGCCCCGATCCCGGCAGGACCGCGATCGATGCGTATGCGGCCTCCAGCATCGGGCGCCTTGCGGGCCCGCACCGGATCTCGACCATGGTAGCCCTCCGTGAGCGAACGAGTACCTGTCGTAACGGAAGCCTTCCCGGCTCAGCGGTCCGCCACGCCTGCCGCCTCCCCCCTTTGGCGATCCCCTGTTCGCGGGCTGGACGGCCCGGGTCGGCGGCGTCCCGCCCGCGCCGGCGGTGGCTCGAATGTCGTCCTGAGAGGTAGACCCAGCACTACTGCCTGCCCGCCCACCAGCGGATACCGTCGATCGCGTGTTGACGAGGACCGCGCTGGAAGCGCTGACTCAGCGGCCGCCGGTCTTCCTGCGGTCCGCCTGGCCGTGGCGCTCATTGGCGTACCTGCTGGCCGGTGCGGTTCCAGGCCTCGTGGTGTTCGCCGTCGTGGCGAACGGGCTGGTCTTCCGCCTGCCTCTGCTGGTGATCGCTGTTGTGCCGGCCGTGGTGGTGCTGGGCAGATCCCTGGTGGCCCGCTTCGAGCGGCTGCGCCTGCGGTTGGTGGACGGCGCCCCATTGCCGGAGACGCCCGACCGGGGCCGGCGGGAGATGGTGCTGACGCTCGTCACGGTGTTCGGGCTGTGGTGGATCGACCTGGTGGTGGTCGGGTTCACCACTGGCGGGCCGGTTGTCCTGATCCTGTCTCCTGTCGTCCAGCCCGACACGACCGGGCTCGTCGCCGGGGTGGCCGCGCTGGCTGGGGTGCTGCTGCTGCCGGTGGCCGCGTACACGCTCACCGCCTGGGCCGGCGCCCGAGGTGGCATGGTCCGGGCGATGCTGGCCCCGCCCGAGCTCAACGAGGTGCTCAGGTCGCGCGCCCGGCTGGTCGACGCGTTCGAGGCCGAGCGCCGAAGGATCGAACGCGACCTGCACGACGGCGCCCAGCAGCGGCTCGTCGCCCTGTCGATGACCCTCGGCCTGGCCAGACTGGACCTCGCCGACGACGACCCCGTCGGAAAACTGGTCGAACGGGCCCACGACCAGGCCAAACAGGCGCTGGCCGAGCTGCGCGAGCTGATCAGGGGCGTACACCCGCAGGTGCTGACGGACCGCGGCCTGCCCGCGGCCGTACGCGACCTGGCCGGCCGTTCGCCCGTTCCCGTCAACGTGCGCATCGACCTGACCTCTCACGCACGTGCACGTCAGGAACCGGCGCAACGTGCGCCCTGGAGAGCGGCGTTCGGTGGACCGGCGTCCGAGGGGCCGGTGTCCAGGGAGTCGGCACTCCAGAAAGCGGTGCCCGAGAAGCCGGACACCGACCTGACCCGCCGCTCCCCCTCGATCGAGGGCGTGACCGGCCACTCGCAAGCCCCTGTCGGTGGCGATTCGTCGGTCAGGCTGCCTGCGGCCGTCGAGGCCACCGCCTACTACGTGGTCGCCGAGGCCCTCGCGAACGTCGCCAAGCACGCCCAGGCCACGAAGGTCACGATCAACGGTCACCTGGAGAAAGACCGGCTGGTCGTCGAGATCCACGACGACGGATGCGGCGGCGCCGACCCGGCCAGGGGGACCGGGCTCACCGGCCTGGCCGACAGGCTCGCCGTGGTCGGCGGGAGACTGTCTCTGTCCAGCCCGGTGGGCGGTCCGACCCTGATGCGAGTGGAGATCCCGTGCGCGTAGTGATCGCCGAGGACGCCGTCCTCCTGCGCGAGGGCCTGGCCGGACTGCTCGAACGTTTCGGCCACACCGTCGTCGCCGCGGTAGGCGACGCGTCCGCGCTGGTCGAGGCCGTGACCGAGCACCGGCCCGACGCGGTGGTGACCGATGTGCGGATGCCGCCCGGGTTCGCGGACGAGGGACTGCGGGCCGCGCTGGAGCTGCGCGGGAAGGACCCGGGGCTGGCGGTGCTGGTGCTCAGCCAGTACGTCGAGCAGACGTACGCGGCCGAGCTGCTCGACTCGGAAGGCGGCGCCGGCGTCGGCTACCTGCTCAAAGACCGGATCGGTGACGTACGCGAGTTCGTCGACGCGCTCGATCGGGTGGCGGCGGGTGGCACGGTCGTCGATCCCGAGGTGGTGCGTCAACTCCTGAGACGCCGCCGCGATCCCCTCCAGCGACTGACCCCACGGGAACAGGAGGTGCTCGCGCTGATCGCCGAGGGCCGCTCGAACGCCTCGGTCGCGCGGGAACTGTTCGTCACCGAGGCCGCCGTGGCCAAGCACATCGCGGGCATCTTCACCAAGCTGGACCTGCCACCGGCGGCCGACAACCACCGCCGGGTGCTGGCCGTACTGGCGTATCTGCGGACCTGATCGGACCGCGACCCTGCGGGGCTGGTCAGGGCGCGACGCAGGGCTCGTCTATGCGCGGCTGATCAGGCCGCGACTTTCCACCTCCCGGTCAAGCGCACCGGCCCACCGCCTCACCGGTCCGTCGCGAGCGCGTACGGCACTTCGGTGTCGATCATGGCCTGAAAGCCCCATGCCAGGTCGCGTTCCTAAGTAGAGTTCTAGCAGCGTCCCGACATGAGATTCAGGATCGAGCGATGAACGAGCAGTGGCGGGAAATCGGCGACCGGGTCTACGTCCGGCGCCACAAGTCATTCGACATGAACGTCGGCCTGATCGTCGGAGACGACCACTGCTTAGTGCTCGACACGCGCGTCTCCCACCGCGAGGCCACCGACCTGATCGAGGCGATCAGGCGGATCACCACCAGCCCATGGACGGTCGTCAACACCCACTCCCACTTCGACCACTACTTCGGCAACGCGATGTTCCTGCCGGGCGAGATCTGGGGTCACTCCAGGTGTGCCGAGGAGATCGAGCTGCACGGCGAGCAGCAGCGGGCGACGTGGATCGAGCTCCTGCCCGCGGACCGGCGGGCGGAGCTGGAAGAGGTGGAGATCGTCGCGCCTGACCACACGTTCACCTCCACGGCCACGCTCGACATCGGCGGCCGGGCCGTGCACCTGCGCCACTTCGGTCTCGGCCACAGCAGCAACGACATCGTCGCGCACGTGCCCGACGCCGGGGTGGTGTTCGCCGGTGACCTGATCGAAGAGGGCGCGCCGCCGGCCTTCAGTGACTCCTACCCACTCGACTGGCCCGTCACGGTCGCCGCGATGCTGGCCGAGCTGCCCGAGCAGGTGATCGTGCCGGGGCACGGCGCGGTGGTCGATCGTGCCTTCGCCCTCGCCCAGCAGGCCGAGCTGGTCGCCGTGGCCGAGCTCGCCACGCGGGCGCACGTGGAGGGCCTGCGCGACCTCATCACCCGTTTCCCGTACCCGGAGGACGTCGCCAGGCAGGCCATCGAACGGGCCTTCCTGCAGCTCGACAGCCAGCTGGCGTAGCCGAAGCCTGGACAGCCGTGCTGCCCCCTTCTATATTGCATATTGCACTATAGAAGGAGGCATCATGGCACGACGCCATGACCTGGTGGGGCTGACAGTGCTCGCCATGCTCTCGGTACGTGCCAGCCACCCGTACGAGCTGCACCGCTTCATCATCGACACGCACAAGGACTACGTGACCGGGCTGCCGCGCAGCCTCTACCACGCGGTCGAACGCCTGGCCAAGGACGAGCTGATCGTGCCCGCGAAGACCGACCGCGAAGGCCGCCGGCCCGAGCGGACGGTCTACGAGATCACCGACGACGGCCGCCAGGAGCTGGCGACGAGGCTGTGCAGGCTGGTGGAGCAGCCGGACCCCGACCGGCGCACGCTGGTGGCCGCCGTGTCCCTGCTCGGCGCGCTGGAGGTGCCCGACGCCAAGCGGGCGCTACGCACGCGTACGGCCTCCGTCGAGGGGACGATCAGCGGGATCGACGCGCACCGGCGGGCGATGGCCGACAGCGGCCTGCCGGAGATGCTCATGCTCAAGCTGGAATGCGAGCAGGCTCTCTACAAGGCCGAGCTGGCCTGGCTGCGCGACCTGCTCGACCGGCTGGACAAGGGCGAGCTCGACTGGACGGGCACGGTCAGGCGGTCGCTGATGGAGCAAGCGCTGGAAAGTCAAGTGCTGGAAAGTTGAGTGGCCGCCGGGGTGCGCCAACACCCCAGCGGCCGGAAATCCGAACAAGGCGCCTGCCCTGTCCAGGACTCGCAGTCTCAGGATAGGCGCCGCGACGACAGGAGCTGTGCCATGTCCACCGAGATCAAGGACCTTCTCACCAGGCTCGCCGAAGCCTGGAACTCCGGCGACGCCACGGCCTATGCCGAGCTGTTCACCGAGGACGCCGACTACATCACCTTCTTCGGCCTGCACCTCCAGGGCCGGGAGGCCATCGAGGTCACCCATCGGCAGCTGTTCCAGAGTCCCATCAAGCTGACCGGAGGCGGTGGCGAGCCGTTCATCAAGCCGCTGGGGGACGGAGCCGCGCTGGTGATCTCCGGTGGCGGCTCGACCGTCGACGGGCGGCCCGACCCGAGCCGCGATTCGATCGTCACCTTCACCGCCGTCAGCACGCCCGGCGGCTGGCGCTTCGCCTCGTTCCAGAACACCCGGGTGGGCCGGCCATGAAGCGAGCACTGCTGGCCGAGGCGTCCGGGGTGGTCGAGGCGCCGCCCGAGCGGGTGCGCGAGGCGCTGGTCAAGAACCTGCTACCCCACGGCGTGCCTGGAGAGGGCCGGTTCACCGTCGAGGACCAGCCGGGCCACACCTCGACCGTCGAGGTCACCGACCGCTCGATCGCCTACCAGGGCGGCTGGTGGTATCGGGGCGAATGGTGGCATTCAAGGCACCCGCAGGGCACCCTCGTCGTCCACCAGGTCTACAACGTCGCGGAGTGGATGCGCTGGGCCGTACCACTGGCGAACCGGTTCTTCATCGGCTTCGACGACGCCACTCGCGAGAGCTTCGCCAAGGGGCTCGCCCGGATAGGAAAGGACTTGGGCTGCTCCATACGCCTCGCTTAGGCTGCCGCCCATGAGCCTGGAATGGGCACCCCTGAACAAGGACGACGCCGGGCCCCTCGCCGAGCTGGCCGCCGCCATCGAGGCCGAGGACCGGACCAGCGAGCACTTCAGCCTCGAAGACGTCATCGGACACCTGGCGAACCCGCTGCTCGACCTGGCCGAGGGCACGCTCGCGGCCAGGGACGGGCAGCGGCTGATCGCCTACGGTTACCTGCCGGTCAAGGGGGTGCGGGACGGCGTGCACGCGATGTTCCTCCGCGCCGGAGTCCACCCCGCCTTCCGCGGGCGGGGACATGGTGGGCGGGTTCTCGACTGGGCGATCGAGGCGGCGCCGGAGCTGCATGAGCGGGCCCACCCCGGCAAGGGGCTGGAGCTGCAGACCGGCATCCTGCAGGAGAACACCGCGGCGGCGGCGCTGCTCGAACGCAAGGGGTTCGCCGCCACGCGCTGGTTCGCCCAGATGCGTCGTGACCTGTCGGGGGAGCCGCCCCAGGTGCGGGTGCCCGATGGGATTGACTTCGTCACGTACACGCCGGAATTGGAGGAGGACGCCCGGCGGGTGCGCAACGAGTCGTTCCGCGACCACTGGGGCAGCGGGCCGCACACCGCGGAGAGCTGGCGGCACAACATCACCGGCAGCCACGGCTTCCAGCCCGAATCGTCCTTCGTGGCCCGCGCGGGGGACGAGGCGGTCGCCATCGTGATGACCCATCACCATGAGGCGGCAACGGCCGCGACCGGCGTGCGTACGGCCTGGATCGACATCATCGGCACGCTGCGGGAGTGGCGCGGCAAGGGTGTGGCGGCCGGCCTGATCGCGCACGCGCTCACCGCGTTCAAGGAGCAGGGGTACGACCGGGCGGGCCTGAGTGTCGACGCCGACAACCCCACGGGAGCTGTCGGCGTCTACACCCGCGCCGGGTTCGAGGTCTACCAGCGCGCTACGGCGTACTCGCTGACGATCAGGCCAGCGTGATCTTGCCCTTCACCAGCTTGATCTTCTTGGGGGCGAGCGCACGCTTGGCCGGGCCACGGACCACCTTGCCCGTGGTGGCGCTGAACTGGCTACCGTGACACGGGCAATGGATCTTGCCGCCGCTGACGCTGGCCACCGTGCAGCCCTGGTGGGTGCATACGGCGCTGAAGCACTTGAAGACGCCCTTCTTCGGTTGGGTGATCACGTACTTGCCCTTAACGATCTTTCCCTTGCCGACCGGGATGCTCTTGGCGCTGGCCAGAACCGGACCGGCGGCCTCCTCTTCCGCCTCGGCGGGCTGTGTCCACAGGAAAACGACTCCTGCCGCGCCCGCGGCGCCACCTCGGGTGATCAGTGCACGACGTGTGAGCATGATTGCCTCCTTCAACTATCCACACGCTGAGATGTGGCTAGTGGTTCAGAGGAAATCTTGCGATAAATCCGCCTTCTTCGGCTATGAGCGTGCCGCCGTGCAGCGATGCGATGTCCCGCGCGATCGGCAGTCCGAGCCCGGCGCCGCCGACATCCCTGGCCCGCGCCTCGTCCAGCCTGGTGAACCGGTCGAACACCGCCTCCCGCTCCCCCTCCGGGATCCCCGGCCCGTCGTCGAGCACGCGGAGCACGGCCTGGCCGTCCTCCCCGTGCACCCGCACCCGTACGAATGTCGCGGCGTGCCGTACCGCGTTGTCCACCAAGTTGGTCACCAGGCGGGCCAGGTGCGCGCGCGACCCCTGGAAGACCACGTCGGGCTCGACGTCCAGCTCCATCCGCAGCTCCGGCCGCCGCTTGATGCGCAGCGACTCCTCCGCCGCGACCTGGCCGAGATCGAGGTCGCCCGTACGCAGCGGCTCACCCGCGTCGAGCTTGGCCAGCAGGAGCAGGTCGGCGGCCAGCGACTGGAGACGGTCCACGTCGGCGAGCGCCTCGGCGGTCAGCTCGGTCGGTTCGGCCAGCTCCAGTCGGGCCCGCAGCGTGGCGATCGGGCTGCGCAGCTCGTGCGCCGCGTCGGCGACGAACCGCTTGTGCGTCTCGACGGCCGTCTCCAGCCGGTCGAGCGTACCGTTCACGGTGGTCGCCAGGGCGGCGATCTCGTCGCCCGACCGGGGTACGGGCACCCGCTGGTGCAGGTCGCGGGCCGTGATGTCGGCCACCTTGGCCCTGATGGCCGCGACCGGGGCGAGCGTGCGGCCGACCGAGAACCAGGTCATGCCCGCCACCACGAGCAGCAGCGCGGGCACGCCGGGCAGGAGGGCACCGTTGAGCGTCGCCAGCGCCTGGTCGGCACCGGCGAGCGAGGCCCTGGCCCAGAGCATCCCCGACCCGGTGGACGTCGACACGGGCATGCCGGCGACGGCGAACGCGTCATCCTCCGCCCAGCTCCCCACCGGCACCGCCCGCGTGGCCGTGATCATGACATCCAGATCGGCCATCCGCACCACACCATCCGCGTCTGCCGTCCGCCCGGTCAGCATGTCGCTGTAGCTGCGGACCTTGCCGGCCGTGGCGGGTTCGCCGCAGGGGCGGGCCGGGCCGGTCACGGTGGGCCCATCAGACGTATGGACCTTGCTGGTCGCAGTGGGTTCGCCGGACGGGCGGACCTTGCTGGTCGTGGCGGGATCGGGCGTGGGGCCCTTGCCGGTCGTGGCGGGTTCGCCGGGCTTGCGGACTGGATCGGTCGTGGCGGTGTCGCTGGACGGGCGGACCTTGCGGGTCGTGGCGGGTGCCCTGCAGGCGCGGACGAAATCGGTCGTCGTGAGTTCGCCGGACGTGCGCGCCAGGCCGGTCGCGCCCTGGCGCGGTTCGGTGCTCAGTGCGATGGTCTGCGCGTACGGCGCCGCGGCCACGGCCTTCCTGGCCGCCTCCTCGTCCGCGCTGCTCCGCAGGCTGCCCCGCAACGCCATCACCAGCACGAGGGCCGCCAGCCCCAGCGCCACGGCCACCACCAGCGTCGCCGCCGCGGTCGCGCGCAGCCGCACCGACGCCAGCCCCATCGGCAGCCGCCCCGCGAGCCGCTCACCAACCCGCCCCGTCAGCCGCCTCCACCGCGAAGCCCCGCGATCCCGTCCTGAAGCCAGCCGAGCCAGCCTTGAAAGCCGGATCCGCCCCGAAAGCCACGAGGTCATGCCGCCTCCAGCCGATACCCGGCGCCACGCACCGTCACCAAGGTCGTCCTGCCGAACGGATGGTCGATCTTCCGGCGTAGCGCGCTGATGTACACCTCCACGATGTTCGGATCGCCGTCATACGCGAAGTCCCACGCCTGCGCCAGCAGTTCGCTCTTGGACACCACCTCACCGGCCCGCCGCGCCAGCCCATGAAGCACCGCGAACTCCTTCGGCGTCAGCGCGATCTGCACCTCTCCCCGGCGGCAGCGTAACCCGGCCGGATCGACGACCAGGTCGCCGACCGTGATCGTCACCGGCCGCTCGTGTCCGCCCCTCCGTACCAGTGCGCGCAGCCTGGCCAGCAGCACCACGTACGAGAACGGCTTGGCCAGGTAGTCGTCCGCGCCCGTGTCGAGCGCCTCGGCCTCGTCGTAGATGCCGTCCTTGGCGGTGAGCATCATGATCGGCGTCCAGTTGCCGGCCTCGCGTAATCGGGAACACACCGTGTAGCCGTTCAGCCTGGGCAGCATCACGTCGAGCACGATCACGTCGTACGTGTTCTCCGAGGCCATCCAGAGCCCGTCGCGCCCGTCATAGGCCACGTCGACGGCGAACCCCTCACCGGCCAGGCCACCCTTGACCAGATCGGCCAGCCGCTGCTCGTCCTCCACCAGTAGCACTCGCACACCGGCCAGAGTGCCGCACGCCACCTAAAGCCAACCTGAAGATCGTTTCGGCTGTCTTCAGGATCACTTCAGGTACGGCGGGCCAGGCTCGGGGCGTCCGATCGTTTCCAGCAAGGAGATTCCATGTTCAAGCGACGTCTCGCGGTACTCGGTGCGGTGGGCGTGCTCGTGCTCACGGCCCTGGGCGGCTCCGCGATGGCCGACGAGGCTCCGTCGACGGTCCCGGGCGCCAAGGTGACGTGTACCACGAGCGACGGCAAATCCATCGAATTCGCGCGGGCGAAGGCCGTGGCGGCGCCCGATGAGGTGTCGAAGGCGGCGGCGCCTGAGGGGATCGCGGTCACCCGCACCGACGACGGCCAGATCGAGATCAAGGAGCTCACGAAGGGGGAGGTCTTGGAGGCGGTCCCGGCCATGCCCGCCACCCCCGCCGACGATAAGGGGTTCACCGCCGCCGAGCCGACCGGCGGCGCCGTGAAGCTGGAGAGGCTCACCACCCAGAGCGGCACACCGCTCGAGACGCTCAGCGTCAAGTGTGAGTCGAAGTAGGTGAGGCCGCGCCCGCCGTAGCACCGGGGGTGTACGGCGGGCGCGCACTCACTCGGCGAACGACGGGTGCGGCCCCAGCGCCCAGTACTCGAACAGGCCGTGCCCCACGAGCCCGTCGTACTCGAAACGGCCCACGGCGTCGACCATCCCCCACATCTTGGCCGCGTCGTCAGGCAGCGTGTACGTGACGCCCTGCACGACCGGCCCGGGACCCTGGTACATCCCGTGCTTCCAGTCCGGCTCCAGGCCGTAACCGGTGCCGACCATGAGGTGGACCGGCAGCACGGGTGTGCAGCGCACGTCGAACGCCTTGCCGCCCGGCGGTGAGAACGTGATCGTGGCCTCGACGACGTCACGGGTGCCGGGGGCGTAGACGGGGTGGTACTCGGGCCGGCCCAGGTACTCCTCCTCGCGCCCGTCGGACCAGACCCGGGTGGCCTCCTCCAGCACCCGGCGGCCCTTCTCGTCCTCCTGGACGATGCAGAGGATCGCATGGTCGTCGAACCTCATGGGCGCGTACAGCCAGTAGAAGGTGCCCGCGTTCTTCGTCTGGATGCCCGGCGGCTCGGGCTCGCCGACGGGCCTGATGCCCCAGGACCGGTCGCGGGCGCCCTGCCATCGGTCCGGGGTGACCGGTATGTCCACGTCGTCGATGCGGATGTGGCCGGACCAGAGCCCGGTCTGCGCCAGCCGGATGGAGTCGAAGATGACCCGCTCCTGCCAGCGGACGAAGTGCCGTGGCTCGAGCGTCGCCGGGATCGTGCCCTCCCAGGTGAGATCGAAGGACAGGCCATGCTCGTTGGGCTCCAGGATGATCTGGAGTCGTTTGAGCCCTTCGATGACCTTCACCTGGAACGGGCCGATCTCGGTGTTCATCCGGTCGGCGCCGAGTTCGCGCGAGGCCCGGACGACGCGGTGCAGGTTCCCGTAGCGGACGCAGGCGAAGGCGTCGGTGACGCCCAGGTTCGGGTACTGGCCGGCGCCGACGAGCAGCATGAGCTCGTCGGTGCCCGCGTGGCAGTTGAAGTAGTAGCGGTCGTAGAAGTTGCGGTCGGAGGTCGCCACGTGCCGCATGACCTGGGCCGCCTGGTGGATGGGGTAGTCGTCGAGCGGGGACAGCGCCATGCCGCTCGTTGTAGCAAGCGCTTGGTATAGGAGTCAACAAGGAACGCGAAGTGCGCCCCCCGCTCGATCGAGCGAGGGGCGCGCCTTCGTGCGGATCATGACATCTTGCGCGATGTCTCGTCCGCCTTGTCGGACACCGTGGACGCCATCCCTTCGGTGGCGCCCGCGGCCTTGTCCGCCGTGTCGCCGGCCCAGCGCGACGCGTCCGCGGCCGAGTCCTTCATGTGCTCGGTCCACTGCTGGGCGTTACGCCGGTAGAACAAATAACCGATCGTGCCCACAGCGAGACCCGTCATCAGGATCATGACCGGCCACTGCCGCGACCTGCGCGGCGTGGGATCGATCTTGTCGGCCGCGGTGGCCAGCATGGCGCTGACCTTGGGAGCGAGCTGATCCTCGACCCGATGCGCGGCCTCCTCGAGCCTCGGTGCCGCCCAGTAGCGGGCATCCTCGATGCGCTGGGCGGTGACCACCTTGGCCTGATCCGCCATCGGCGCCATTTGCCGGCCGGTTCGCACGGCCCGGGCCTTCATACGGCCCATCCACGTGGGTGGGACTACGATGACCACGCGGCGATTTCTCCGTGTCAGGGACACAACAACCTCCCCTGCTTGATGGGGCCCCGAGCCTGACCTGCCCGTAGCGGAGCGGCTCAATCATGGCCGTCCATGGCAGGATGGCTCCCGAGGCCTACGGCCGTCGTCATCGAATCACCGCAAAACCAACCTTGTGCATAGAGGGGGGCTGCTATCTCGTGGCCGAGAAACTGATCGCAAACCTGCAGACAAATCGCGGAAATATCAAGATAGAACTCTTCCCGAACCAGGCTCCCAAGACGGTCCGCAACTTCGTCGAGCTCGCCGAAGGCGGCCGTGAGTGGACCCACCCGGGCACCGGCGAGAGGAGCACCGGCCGTTACTACGACGGCACGATCTTCCACCGGGTGATCCCCGGCTTCATGATCCAGGGCGGCGACCCGCTGGGTGAGGGCATCGGCGGCCCGGGCTACGACTTCGACGACGAGATCCACCCGGATCTCTACTTCAACCGCCCTTACCTGCTGGCCATGGCCAATGCCGGCATCCGGTTCGGCAAGGGCACCAACGGTTCGCAGTTCTTCGTCACGGTGGTGCCCACGCCGCATCTCAACGGCAAGCACACCATCTTCGGCGAGGTGATCGAGGGCCAGGACATCGTCGACGCGATCGCCAAGACGCCGACCGGCCAGCGCGACAAGCCGATCGACGAGGTGGTCCTGGAGTCGGTCACGATCGACCGCGTCCAGGGCTGACCAGAGCGCACGGGGCGGGCTGCACGGGCTAGCGCGGCAGTGTCGCGCAGGCCGTAGGCTGCGGTCATGACCAGCCAGCCGCCCAGCCCGCCCCCGCAGCCCGAGCAGCCCGCGGAGGCCGTGCCGACGTGCTACCGGCATCCGGGGAAAGAGACCTGGGTCCGTTGCCAGCGCTGTGAGCGCCCCATCTGCCCCGACTGCATGCGCGACGCCGCCGTGGGCTTCCAGTGCCCCGAGTGCGTGGCCGAGGGCAATCGAGGGCTACGGCAGGCGCGGTCGGCCTTCGGCGGCAGCGTGGTCGACACCCCATACGTGACGTGGGCGCTGCTGGCCCTCAACGTGCTCGTCTTCGGCGCCCAATACCTGACGGGCGAGACGGTCACCAGCGCGCTGGCCATGCGGCCGTACGAGGTCGTCGCGCAGGAGGAGTATTACCGGCTGATCACCTCGGCGTTCGTGCACGGCGGGGTGTTCCACATCCTGTTCAACTGCTGGGCGCTCTACGTCGTCGGCCCCTATCTGGAGCGGGCCTTCGGGCACACCCGCTACCTGGGCATCTACCTGATCAGCGCGCTGGGCGGCTCGGTGCTCGGCTACTGGCTGGACCCGCTCAACCACTTCACGGTGGGCGCGTCAGGGGCGATCTTCGGCCTGTTCGGCGCCGTGTTCGTCCTGGGGCGCAGGCTGAACATGGACGTACGCGGCATCGCCGTGCTGATCGTGATCAACCTAGTGATCACTTTCGTGGTCCCAGGCATCAGCTGGACCGGCCACATCGGCGGACTCATCACCGGATCAGCCCTCGCCGGGGCCCTGGCCTACGCTCCCAAGAGCAACAGGACCCTCTGGCAGGTGCTGACGGTCGTGGGAGCGCTGGCCATCCTCGTCGTGCTCGTGGCCGTCAGATCCTCGGCCATCCTGAGCGGCGTCGCGGGCTGACTTCCCCAGGGTGTGGAAAAACTGTGGAAAAAACTAACGCCAGCGGGTGGAAAGCACCACCCCGAAGATGATGAAAACAAACCCGATCAGCAGATTCCAGTTGTGGAGATCGCCGATGAAGGGCGCCCCGGGAGCCACGTAGTAGACGGCTATCCACAGGATGCCGATGATCCACGACACCACCATGGTGGGCGCCAGCCAGCGGGGGCTGACCGTGACCTGCTGGGACTTCTGCGGCGGCGTGTAAACCGCCTTCTTGCGAGCCTTGGACTTGGGCACTGGAAACTCCTGCTGGGCGCCTGGGCATCCGGATTGTCCGCAGGCTATTCGTTGAGCGTAGTTGAAGCGTGCCCAGGATAGTCGCCACGCGCACGAGATGGCGATCCCCGGGCATCGGGTTGGGGCGCGCTTACGCTGAGTGAGTGAGGGCCGTGCTGCGGGCCGCGGGGGAGCTGACCATCACCGCGGGCCTGATCCTGTTGCTGTTCTGCGCCTACCTGCTCTGGGGGACGGGCGTCTACACCCAGCGCATGCAAGTGCAGTTGCAGCAGGAGCTGGGCGAGAGACATGTGCTCCCGAAGATCGAGTTGGGCCAAGCCGTGGCCATGCTGCGCATCCCGAGGTTCGGGCGCGACTACCACTACGCCGTGGTGGAGGGCGTGGACACCGAGCATCTGAAGAAGGGCCCGGGCCACTACCCCGGCACCGCCCTCCCCGGACAGATCGGAAATTTCGTCGTATCTGGGCATCGGACCACGTATCTGGCGCCGTTCAACCGGATCGACCAGCTCAAACGCGACGACGAGATCATCATCGACACCGCTGAGGCCCGCTACACCTACCGGGTGACCGCGCAGCACATCGTGGAACCCGACGAGGTCGACGTGCTCAGCCCGGTGCCCGGCAAGCCCGATGCCAGGCCCACCAGAGCCTTCATCACACTGTCGACCTGCCACCCCGAATACTCCGCCGCCCAGCGGCTCATCGTGTCCGGCGTGCTGAAGAACACCGAACTCAGGAAGGAATGACATGTACGGATGGCTCTGGCGCGGCCTGCCGGGCGGCACGGGTGCCAAGCTGCTGGCGGCCGCCCTGCTGGTCGCCGCGGCGGTGGCCGTACTCTGGTATGCCGTGTTCCCGCTTCTCGAACCCGTGGTGACGCTCGACGAGGTGACCGTTCGGAAATGACCCGTGTGCTGGTCGTGGACAACCATGACAGTTTCGTCCACACCATCGTCCAATACCTGCGCGAGCTGGGCGCCACGTGCGAGGTGCGCCCGCGCGACGACGTCCGCGTGGGCGACGCCGACGGCTTCGACGGCGTCCTGGTGAGCCCGGGCCCCGGCACGCCTGAGGCGGCGGGCGTGAGCGTCCCCCTGGTGCGTCACGCGGCCCTGCGTGGCCTGCCGCTGCTCGGGGTCTGCCTCGGGCACCAGGCGATCGGCCTGGCCTACGGTGCCACCGTGTCGCGGGCGCCGGAGCTCGTCCACGGCCGGACCAGCGCGGTGTCGCACGACGGGCTCGGGGTGTTCGCCGGGCTCCCCTCGCCGGTGCGGATGACCCGCTACCACTCGCTGGCCGTACGGCCCGACACGGTGCCCGCCGAGCTCGACGTGACCGCGCACACCGCCGACGGCGTCATCATGGGCCTGAGGCACCGTACGGCGCCCATCGAGGGTGTGCAGTTCCATCCCGAGTCGGTGCTGTCGGAGCATGGCCACCAACTGCTCGGCAACTGGCTGCGCGGGATCGTGTAACACTCGCCCGCCGCCGTACGACAGACAGATGAGCGTCCCCGCCGTTGCCCCCGAGCGGCGGGGGCGCTCTTTGACGTTCCCACCCCTGACAAACGCCAGGGCCGCCCTCCCGGTGCGGGAGGGCGGCCCTGGCGGGCGGCTAGGGGGTCAGCCCAGGTCGCCGTCGTCGATCGGTGAGTCGTCGGTCGGCTGTGTGTCGTCCGTTGGCTCGTCCGTAGGCTGCTGCGGGTCGTCCGTGGGCTGGTCCGTCGGCTGTGGCTGCTCCGTCGGCTGCTGCTCGGGACCCGTGGACACCACGATCGTCACGGTGGTGCCGGGGTTGACCTTGGCGCCGGCTTCGGGGCTCTGCTGGACGACCGTGCCCTGCGGCTGGTCGCTCGACTGCTGGTCCACCTTCCACTTGAAGCCCGCTCCCTTGAGCGTCTTGATGGCCTCCTGCTGGGTCAGGCCGATCACGCTGGGGATGTCGGAAAGAGCCTTGGGCACGTAGAGGATGACCGTGCCGTCCTTGTCGACCTCCTCGCCGGCCTTGGGGTCGGTCTCGATGACCTTGTCCTGCGGCTTGCTGGAGATCTTGGTCTTGATCGAGCTGGTCAGCCCGGCTTCCTCAAGGATCTTGGTGGCTTCCTCGGTCGTGGCGCCGACGAGCCCCTCGGGAACCTTCACCTTCGGCGGCCCCTTGGACACGATCAGTTTGACCGTCGAGCCCTTCGCCACCTCGGTGTCCTGGGCGGGATCAGTCTTGATCACCGTGCCCTTGTCGAATTCGGCGTTGGCCTCCTGCACCACCTCGGGCGTCAGGCCCAGAGCGGTGAGCTGGGCCTGGGCGGCCTTCCAGTTCTGTGTGGAGAGCGCGGGGATCTTGATCCCCCCGGTGGGCTTGTCGCCGCCGCTGCTGAACACCGCGTAACCGATGCCGATGAACGCCCCGATGATCAGCAGCGGGACGATGATCCAGGCCGCGGTCTTGAGCGCCTGGTTGCCGCCGCTGTTGGACGCCCGCCGTCGGCCGCCACGGCCGGTGTGCCCGTCGTCGTACTCGTACGGCGGGACCGCGCGGGTGCCCTGAGTGGCCGGGCCGGTGGCGGCCTGGGTGGCCGTCATCATGCGGGTGCCCGCGCCGTAGTTGCTGGTCATCGCCATCGTCTGGGCGTCGACCGGCTGGCCGGACATCGCCCGCTGGATGTCGGCCCGCATCTCGCCCGCGTTCTGATAGCGATGCGCGGGGTCCTTGGCCATGGCCTTCAGCACGATCGCGTCGCACCACGCGGGGATCTCGGGGTCGATCTGCGACGGCGGGATCGGCTCCTCACGCACGTGCTGGTAGGCGATCGCCACGGGGGAGTCGCCGGTGAACGGCGGCTGACCGGTGAGCAGTTCGTAGAACACGCAACCGGTGGAGTAGATGTCGCTGCGGGCGTCGACCCGCTCGCCGCGGGCCTGCTCGGGCGACAGGTATTGGGCGGTCCCTATCACCTGCGCGGTCTGCGTCATCGTCGCGGCCGAGTCGGCCATCGCGCGGGCGATGCCGAAGTCCATCACCTTGACGTCGCCGTTGCGGGTGATCATGACGTTGGCGGGCTTGATGTCGCGGTGGACGATGCCGCCGCGGTGGCTGTAGTCGAGCGCCCGCAGGATGCCGTCGACGAGCTCGGCCGCCCGCTCCGGCAGCAGCCGGCGGTCGGCCCTCAACAGGTCGCGCAGCGTCCTGCCGTCGACGTACTCCATCACGATGTAGGGCACGGGGGCGCCCTCGCTGACGTCCTCGCCGGTGTCGTAGACCGCGACGACGGCGGGGTGGTTCAGCGAAGCCGCGGACTGCGCCTCACGCCGGAAACGGGCCTGGAAGGTGTGATCGCGCGCCAAATCCGAGCGGAGAGTCTTGATCGCGACTATGCGGTCCAGCCGGATGTCTCGGGCGCGATAGACCTCGGCCATGCCGCCGCGCCCGACGACGCCGTCGAGCTCGTAGCGACCTCCGAGTCGCCGAGGCTGAGTCATTTCCTGCACTGTCCCTTACCGTTCATCTTGGGTACCGGCCTGCTCGGGGGGGACGCCGGTGTCCATCATCGACCCCGTGGCCCATCACGTCTTCTCCTTCGGCGGGTTTGTTACCCCGGGGTCAGGCGAAGTGCTTGGTGTCGGACTTTTCGGTGTCGTGGTGGGCGTTGGGGTTGGTGTGGGAGTCGGTGTCCGGGTGGTCGGCGTCGGCTTGGGGGTTGGCTTCTTCGTTGGACTTGCCGACACGCTTACCGTAGCCGACCGTGAGGGTACCGGCCTCTTCGACTTCACCGTAATCACCGGCGGTCGTCGAGTATGAGGTCTGGCCCGCGGAGACTTCGAGGTCGGAGCCTGGCTCGCCGACTCCGACGGGTCGGCCACGCTGGGCGGGGCGGGCACCGCGTCGCGGTCCATGAACGTCAAGGCGCCGAGCCCGACGGCGGCGGCGCATCCCGCGCTGGCGACCAGCGCCATCGTCAGCCTGCCCCTGCGACGGCGCGGTCGGGTGATCGAGCCGGGGGGCGGCGCGTGCATCGTCGCCGCGTGGTCGGCGGGCAGCGCGGACGCCGTGCCGTAAGGCTCGCCCGCCGAGCCGCCGAAGTTGTCGGTGGTGTGTTCGGTCTGCGGCTGCCGCACCCGGAAGCCCGCCGGGTCGGTGAGCATGCTGAGCTCGGTGGCCGATCTGTGGCCGGCCAGCGACTGGCGCAGCATGTGGGCGCGGTCGGCGACGTCCATCGCCGAGGCCGGCCGGTGCCGCGGGTCCTTGATCAGCAGCGTCATGACCAGCTCGCGCACCGCCGTGGGCACGTCGGCGCCGAGCGGTGGCGGCGGCTCGTTGAGGTGCATGAGCGCGATCGCCACCTGGCCCTCGGCCTGGAACGGCGTACGCCCCGACAGGCACTCGTAGGCCACCACGCCCAGCGAGTAGAGGTCGGTCGAGGGGGTGAGCGGCAGACCCTGCGCCTGCTCCGGGCTGACGTATTGGGCGGTGCCGAGCACGGTGCCCGTCAGCGTCACCGGAGCCGCCTCCACGGCGCGGGCGATGCCGAAGTCGGTCACCTTGATGGTGCCCTCGGAGGTGACGAGCAGGTTGCCCGGCTTGATGTCGCGGTGGATGACCCCCGCCGAGTGGGCGGCGTGCAGCGCCTTGGCCGTCTGGTGCACCACGTCGAGCGCCACTTCGGGGCCGAGCGCGCCGTTGCGGGCCAGGATGGCGGACAGCGGCTCGCCGTGCACCAGCTCCATCACCAGGTAGGCCAGGTCGCTCTGCTCGCCGTAGTCGAAGATCTGCGCGATGCCGGAGTCGCCCAGGGCGGCCGTGATCCTGGCCTCGTTGCGGAAGCGGCTGCGGAAGGTGGGGTCGGCCTGGATGTGGCTGCGCAGCACCTTGACGGCGACCTCGCGGCCGAGCAGCTCGTCCCGGGCACGCCAGACGTCCCCCATACCGCCCGAGGCGATGCGGGAGAGCAGAAGGTAGCGGTTACCGAGCCGCATGATCCAGCAGCGTAGCGGTCATCACTTGTTCAGCACCGCCTCCATGATGGCTTTGCCGATCGGCGCGGCGGTGTGGCCGCCCGTCGCCTCGGCGCCGACGTTGGCGGCACCGGACTCGACGATGATCGCGACCGCGACCTTCGGGTCATTGGCCGGCGCGAAGCTGATGAACCAGGCGTGCGGCGGCTGCTTGTCGGCCGTCTCCGCGGTGCCGGTCTTGCCCGCCACCTCGACGCCGGGGATCTGCGCCAGGTTGGCGGTGCCGTTGTTGACGACGCTGACCATCATCTCGCGCAGCTTGCCCGCCGTCTCGGAGCTGACCGCCTCCGACAACTCCTCCGGCTTGGCGTCCTCGACCGAGTCGCCCTTGGAGTCAGTGATCTTGTTGACCAGGTACGGCTTCATGACCTTGCCGTCGTTGGCGATGCCCGCGGCGATCATGGCCATCTGCAGCGGCGTCATCTGGTTGCTGCGCTGGCCGATGGAGGCCATGGCGAGGGCCGCCTTGTCCTCCTCCTTGCCGAAGGAGCTCTGCGCCACCGACATGGGGATGCCGATCTGCGTCCCCATGCCGAACTTCTCCGCCTGCTCCTTCATCTTGTCGTAGCCGAGCTCCATGGCGATCTTGGCGAACGGCGTGTTGCAGGACTTCTCCAGCGCGTAGACCAGCGGGACCTGCCCGGCGCCGCAGGCCGCGCCGCCGTAGTTGGGCAGGCTGATGTTGGTGCCGGGCAGCGGAAGGCGCTGCGGGGCGTCCACGACCGTCTGTCCGCCGCGGCTGGAGTCGTCCTCCAGGTACGCCGCCGCGGTCACTACTTTGAAGGTGGAGCCGGGCGGGTAGGTGCGGTCGATGTTGCGGTTGAGCAGCGGCTGATTCTTGTCCTTGGCCAGCTCGTCATAGCGGGGGAACACCTTGCCCTTGTCGGTGCTCGACAGCTCGGCCGGGTCGTAGGTGGGCAGCGACACCATTGCCAGGATCGCCCCGGTCTTCGGGTCGAGCGCGACGGCCGCGCCGCGCTTGCCGCTCTCGCGCAGCGCGTCGTAGGCCGCCTTCTGGGCTTTGGGGTTGATCGTCACGTCGACGTTGGCGCCCCTGGTGGGATCACCGGTGAACAGGTCGATGCTCCGGCGCAGCAGCAGGTCGGAGCTGGAGCCGTCGAGCAGTTTGTTCTCGTACCGCTCGATGTTGGACTCGCTCTCCGGCGAGAAGAAGCCGGTGACGTGCGCGTAGAGCTTGCCGTCGGGATATTCCCTGAGGAAGCGGAAGTCGCCTTCCTTCTTCTCCACCGACTGCGCCAGGATCACCTTGCCGCCGGCGGTGATGCGACCGCGCTCCACGGCGTAGCGCGCGTAGTAGTTGCGCTGGTTGCGGGAGTCTCCGCTGTATTGCTCCGCTTTTACGGCCTGCACGTAGTTCACGTTGATCATCAGAAGCGCGAACATGGCCAGGCAGGCCACGGCCGCACGCTTCAGAGTGCCGTTCATCGCTGGAACACCTGCGTCATTCCCTCGTTCTGGATCGCCTGGGGCGGAGGTCGCCGTGCCGAGTCTGACATGCGTACCAATAGTGCGATAAGGATCCAGTTAGCGAGCAATGCCGAGCCACCCTGGGACATGAACGGGGTGACCAGGCCGGTCAGGGGAATGAGGTTCGTCACGCCGCCGACGATGATGAACACCTGCCAGGCCAGGATGAACGACAGGCCGCCCGCCAGCAGCTTGGAGAAGGGGTCGCGGGCCGCGAGCGCGGTGCGCAGCCCCCGCTGCACGATCAGCGCGTAGACCATGAGCAGCGCCATCAGGCCGGTCAGACCGAGTTCCTCGCCGGTCGCGGTGAAGATGAAGTCGGAGAACGACAGCGGGATGAGGTAAGGGTGGCCCTGGCCGAGGCCGGTGCCGAGGATGCCGCCCGCGCCCATTGCGAACAGGCCCTGCATGAGCTGCGCGCTGCCGCCGAGCTCGCGGTTGAAGAACTCGGCGTTTCCGGGGTCGAGCCAGACCTCGATGCGGGCGTGCACGTGGTCGAAGACCTGGCTGGCCAGGAACGCGCCGCCGACGAACAGCAGGATGCCGATCAGCACCCAGGAGGTGCGCTGGGTGGCGATGTACAGCATCACGATGAACGTGCCGAACAGCAGCAGGGAGGAGCCCAGGTCCTTCTGCAGCACGAGCACGCCCAGGCTGACCGCCCAGGTGATGAGCACCGGTCCGAGGTCGCGGGCGCGCGGCAGGTCGATGAAGAGCAGCCGGCGGCCGGCCAGGGCCAGCACGTCGCGCTTGGCCACGAGGTAGCCGGCGAAGAAGACGACCAGAGCGATCTTGGCCAGCTCCGCGGGCTGGATGATGGCGGGGCCGAAGCCGATCCAGATGGTGGCGCCGTTGACGCTCTTGCCCAGCCCGGGAATCAGCGGGGAGATCAGCAGGAACAGCCCGGCGAAGCCCGCGGTATAGGTCAGGCGCTGCAGCGTACGGTGGTCGCGGAGCACGACCAGCGTGATGGCGAACAGGACCACTCCCGCGCCGGTCATGATCAGCTGGTTGGTGGCGGACGCGCCGCCGGTGCCTCTCGCGCCAGAAGCCTCGATCCGGTAGATCATCACCAGGCCGATGCCGTTGACCACCGTGACCAGCGGGAGGATCAAGGGGTCGGCCCACGGCGCGAACTTGGTGAGCACCAGATAGGCGGCCAGCATGAACCCGCCCAGCCCCAGGCCGTACGTCAGCATGCCCGAGGGGATCGCGCCGTCGAGAGCCAGCCCGACGTTGGCATAGGCGCCCATGACGATCACGACCGCGAACGCCAGCATCGCCAGCTGGGCGCCCCGCCGCTTGGCCGGCATCAGGACAGGTGCTTCCGCCACTTCACTCATCTACTGCGGCTTCGCCTTCGTCTTCGTCGTGCTCGGGGTGGCTGAGGCGCTCGCGCTCGGGGTGGCCTTCTGCTCCGTCGGCTCGGCCGTGGCCTTGAAACCGTTGATGCGGGTCACGCCCTCCGCCACGGTCTTGACGTCGATGCCGCCCTTGACCAGCGCCTGGTCGGGGTCGGAGAGCTGGGAGAGCGGCTTGCCGGTGTGCTGCGCGACCGAGAAGAACTGGAACGGCCCCACCTCCTGGCGGATGCCCCGGAACACGACCACCTCGTCGCCCTTGGCGCCGACGAAGAACTGGTCCTGAGTCCACTGCCAGCCGAAATAGCCGCCGACGCCGATGGCGACGACGGCCACACCCAGCACCGAGACCAGCAGGGGCCACACCCGGCGTCGTTTGACCGGCCGCCGGGCCGACTGTGGGCCCGAATCCTCGAAGTCGTCGTCGGTCAGCACCGGCTGGGGCGCGGTCACCGCACCGGCCCGTCCCGGCGAGGTGTCGGGAGCGTCGTGCCGCAGGCGGTTCATGCCCGCCGCCCCGACGATCGCCACCTCGGCGGGCACCTGCTGCCCGTCGGTGAGCTCCACCACGTCTGCCAGCACGCAGGTGATGTTGTCGGGCCCGCCGCCTCTGTTGGCCAGGTCGATGAGCTGGCGCACGACCTCTTCCGGGTCGTCGATGTTCGTCAGAGTGGCGTGCAGTGTCTCCGCGCTCACCACTCCGGACAGCCCGTCGGAGCAGAGGAGATAGCGGTCGCCCACCTGCGCTTCGCGCAACGTGAGATCGGGATCGACCTCGCCGCTCCCGTCGAGCGCCCGCAGCAGGATCGAGCGCTGCGGGTGCGTCGCCGCCTCCTCCGGTGTGATGCGCCCGTCGTCGACCAGCTGCTGCACCAGTGTGTGATCGTGGGTGATCTGGTAGAGCTCCCCGCGTCTGAGCAGGTAGGCGCGCGAGTCGCCGACATGCACCAGGGCCACCGAGGTGCCGTGCCAGAACATGGCGGTCAGCGTGGTGCCCATGCCCTTGAGGCTGGGATCCCGCCCCACCATCTCGTGCAGCTTGCGGTTGGCGTCGCGTACCGCTGCCTCGATGGCGTTGAGCAGGTCACCACCCTGTTGAGCCTCTTCGAGAGAGGCCATTGCGGCGATGGCGACAGAACTCGCCACCTCACCGTGTGCGTGTCCGCCCATACCGTCGGCGACGGCTAGCAGGCGGCCGCTTGCGTACGCCGAGTCCTCGTTCCCTTCGCGGAGGAGGCCGACGTCCGAGCGGGCGGCGTAGCGGAGTGCGATGGTCATTTGCGCAATTCAATGACTGTCTTGCCGACGCGGATCGGAACACCGAGCGGCACCGGGGTCGGGCGGGTGACTTTTGAGCGGTCGAGGTACGTGCCGTTGGTCGAACCGAGATCTTCCACGATCCACTGACCGTCCTGAGGGAAGAGCCGGGCATGCCGACTGGAAGCGTAGTCGTCTGTGACTACCAGCGTGGCGTCGTTGGCCCGGCCAATGCTGATGGGCGTCTCCGTGAGATTAATGGTGGTGCCTTGCAGCGGGCCACCCGTCACAACGAGCTGGCGTGGCTCGCCCTTCTTATTCTTCGGCTTAGCCGCCGGTTTGGTGGGCTTGATGCCACCCTTGCGTGGACCCGCGGGGGCCGTACGTGATCCGAACAAGTCAGTCCGGATCACGCCGACTGCGGCAATGACGAAGAACCACAGCACCGCCAGGAAGGCGAGCCGGATCAGCAGCAGCGTGAGCTCGGACATGGACCGCTTGTCTACCCCTAATCGCGCCGGAACACCAGAGTCGTGCGCCCCAGGGTCACTCGCGTGCCGTTCTGGAGCTCGACTCTGCGTACCGGCTGGCCATTGACGAATGTGCCGTTCGTCGATCCGAGATCGACTAGGGCGACTTGCTGACCCTCGACGCGGATCTCCGCGTGGTGGCGAGAGACGCCGGGGTCGACAAGACGAAGATCGCAGTCGGTGCCCCTGCCCAGCAAGGTCACCGGAGTGGTGAGCTCGTAGGAGCGGTCGCCCTGCGGATCGTCCTGAGTGGACACGAGCAGCCGGGGCCGCCCGTTGAAGGCATTGGGCCTGGATGGTGGCAGATCACTCGCCGGCTGGCGAATCTCGTCCTGCTCCACAGTGGCGCCGCGGATGACCCCCGACCTGATGCGGAACAACCCCACTGCCAGGTCGGCGGCGGTCTCGAAACGGACCCGGACCGGTCCCACGAAGGAGTAGCCCTGTTCTTTGGCGTACTCCCTGGCGAGGTTGGCCAGCTCGTGGCTGATGCTGTCGGCATAGACCTCAAGCCGCTCGCTGTCGGTCGTGGACAGTTCAACCACGAAGTCGTTGGGCACGAGCGTCCGACCTTGAGCGACGATAGCCGCGCGCTCATCCATCTCCCGCTGAACCGCGCTGGCGACCTCGACCGGCTGAAGGTCAGATTTGAACGCCCGCGCAAAGGCCCCCTCAACCAAGCCTTCGAGCCTTCGCTCGAAGCGCTGAAGGACTCCCACCGGGTACCTCCCTTCCTCCGTGCATATGATCGCGGCCACCGGACGCGCTCACCGCGCCTGGCCTCCGCTCGTCCCACGTCGCGGGTGGTCCCGGCGCTCGTCAGCTGTCGCGCCCAGCTCCTCCGCTCCCGTGTCTTATGCGATCGTATCCGGGTTCAGTACCAGCGGCTGTTCCGTGCTACTGTTTCTCCGCACCCACAAGGGCGGGTGGCGGAACGGCAGACGCGCACGGTTCAGGTCCGTGTGTCCGAAAGGACGTGAGGGTTCAAATCCCTCCTCGCCCACTCGGTGACAGGGGACCCATGGTCGCGACCCTCACGGGATCGCTTCCCTCGGTCCCCTCGTCGTTTACACCGGGGGATGACCCCCGGACCCCCAGCATTAGACCCGCTGGGGGTTGATCTTTCTTATGAGACTTTGCTTCTTTGGCAGACCTACACTGGCGAAGAGTGCCCCGGTTCGCAAGAGCCGGGGCTTCTTGATTTTGGGAAGAGTAGGGCCGGCCGGTTGCAGATCGCTTTCGGATTGCTTTCCGGCCGGGTGTGTGTTTTTGGCCACACTGGTGGGGCTAGGCGGCTATTGCTCGGGTGTCTAGGAGCTCGTTGAGTAGGTCGGTCAGGCTTACCATGCCGATGATCTTGCTTCCCTGTGTTACCAGGGCTAGGTGGGCGTGGGCCTCCTGCAGTGCTGTTACCGCTTCGGGGGCTTGGGTTACGCAGGGCAGCTTGGGGACTGGGCGGGCCAGGTCTGCCGCTGTGCGGTCGGGGTGGACCAGGGCGTCTCGGGCGTGGAGGACGCCTTGTACGTCGTCTGTAGCGCCTACCAGGAGCCTTAGGTGGCCGCTCTCCGCTGCTGCTTGTCTGATCTCTTTGGCGTTGGCCGATGGTGGGACGGTGACGAAACGGTCTACCGGGACCATGAGGCGTTCTATGCCTTCTGCCTGTAGGCGTAGGGCTCTTGTGAGTAGGTCGTGTTCTTCTCTGTCCAGGAGGCCCATGCGGCCTGATTCGCCTACCAGCATGGCTAGCTGGCGGGGGGTTCTTGTTGTGGCCAGTTCGTCTCTTGGGCTTACGCCGAAGAGGCGGAGGATCACGTTGGTCAGGCCGTTGAGGGTCGAGAGCAGAGGGCGCATCAGCCAGGTGAAGCTGCGGAAGGGCAGCGTCAGGAGGAGGGCCGCTCGTTCTGGGTGAGTCAGTGCCCAGGACTTGGGGGCCATTTCGCCTACCACCATGTGGAGGAAGGTGACCAAGGCCAGGGCGATGGTCAGGGCGATTGGCATGCGCATCGACTCTGGGATGCCTACCGCGGCGAAGACCGGTTCCAGGAAGTGTTCGATCGCCGGCTCTGTTACCTGGCCCAGGCCCAGTGTGCAGAGGGTGATGCCCAGTTGGGCGCCGGCCAGCATCAGGGAGAGGCGTCGGCCGCCGCCTACCGCTGACTTCGCGGCGATGCGGACCAGGCGGTTGCCGTTGGCGGCCATCTCCTCCAGGCGGTGGCGCTTGGCGGAGACGAAGGCGAACTCCGCTGCCACGAACAGGGCGTTCAGTAGCAGGAGGACCAGGCTGATCAGGATCATCGTCATCGGGTCGCCTCCGCGTGCTGGACCGGTGCGAGTCGTACTCTTTCGGGCACGCGGCGGTTGAGTGACAGGACGGTGAGTTCGGCCAGGTGCTCCTCCTGGTCGTCCTCGGTGAACGGGTCCATTTCCGGAATGACGGGCACGGTCACGGTGTCGCCAAGGTCGGGCATGCGGCCCAGTTTGGCGAGGACCAGGCCGGCGAGCGTGTCGTAGTCGTCGCTCTCGGGCAGTGAGACGCCGGTGGCCCGCTCGACCTCGTCGAGCCTGAGCCGGCCCGGCACCTCCCAGATGCCGCCCGGCTGCTCGACGGCGCCGTCGGGCTCCGGGTCGTTCTCGTCGATGAGCTCGCCGACCAGCTCCTCCGCCAGGTCCTCGACGGTGATGACGCCGGCCAGGCCGCCGTACTCGTCGATGACGCAGACGAGGTCGTCCTTGGACGAGCGCATCTCGTTCAGTACGGCGGGCAGCGGCAGCGAGTCGGGCACCAGCACCGCGGGGTGGGTGATGCCGATGATCGGGCCGTCGTCGAGACCGGAGGTGATCAGCTCGCGCACGCCCGTCACGCCCACCACGTCGCCGTCGGCGCCGAGCACCGGGTAGCGGGAGTGGCCGCACTCGCGGATGACCTCCACGAGGTCGGAGACCGGCTGCGAGTCGCGGACCACGACCACGCGCGGGCGCGGGACCATGATCTCCTCCGCGGTGCGGTCGCCGAACTCCAGCGCCCGCTCCAGCAGCTCCGACAGGCGCGGGGGCAGCTCGCCCGCGAGGGTGGACTCGGCGATGATCCGCGAGAGCTCCTCGGGGGTCGCGCCGTGCTCCACCTCCTCGACGGGCTCGATGCCGACCCGCCTGAGCAGGCCCGTGGCCGCCGAGTCGAACAGCCGGACCACCGGGCCGACCACGGCGAGGTAGGCCAGCGTCGATCCGGCGAGGAACTTGGCGACGGGCTCCGGACGGGCGATGCCGAGATTCTTGGGCGCCAACTCGCCGAAGACCATCTGTACGACGGTCGCGACGAACACCCCGATGGCCACGGACAGGCCGGTGACCACCCCCTCGGGCAGACCGGTGTCCGTCAGCCATGGGCCGACGATCGTCGCGATGGCGGGCTCGGCCAGGAACCCGACCAGCAGCGCGGTGACGGTGATGCCGAGCTGCGCGCCGGAGAGCATGAAGGAGAGGCGGGAGGTTACCTGGAGCGCCTTCTCCGCGGCCGGATCGCCGGCGGCGGCCTGCTCACGCAGGAGGCCCCGGTCGGCGGCCACGAAGGCGAACTCCTGCGCGACGAAGTAGCCGGTCGCGGCAGTGAGCAGGAAGAGGGCCAACAGCCCGAGATACGCGCTCACCGTGGTGAGCTCCGAAAAAATGAGGTCTCAGGGGATCCCGTGCGTGTGCACGGGCGAATATTCCATGGGTCCGGGGCGGACACGATCATCCCTTCGATGGCGGAAGTCCATAAACCGTAACGATGGGGTTGGCAGCAATGTTTCCGAAGTGACGCTCCGCTAGTTCTGCGTACTTTTCCGTGGGAAAACCTTGGTGAGACGTCTTCACTGGTGGGGGGTTGGACGTAGCGTCTATGACAACCGAAGGGGAAAGAGGTCAAGTGTCTGAGGAAGACCGGACGCGAGCCATGCGCTCGCCGGGCGATGGCCGCCCGCTGCCCGGCAGGAACGACGGCGGCGCGCGCTCAGGTGGTGCTCCCGCGCATCGGATCCCGTCGGCGCAGCAGGTTCCGCCGACGGCTAAGCAGGCGCCGCCGGCGAATCTGCCCGCCGAGCCGGTCTCCGACGCGCCTCGGGCCGGCAGCTCGCGCGTGTACGGCCGGCAGCGCTCAGGCGGCAGCCCGATCAAGCCGTTCAAGCCCAAATCGGAGCCGACCCCGTCCGACCCGTCCGGCCCGTCGGGTCCCAAGCCGCCGCGCAGGCGGATCAAGGGCCGGACCATACTGACGATCGTCGCCGCCGTGGTGGCGCTGCTGCTCGTGGCGGGCGTCGGCATGTTCTTCTGGATCGACTCGCGGCTGACCGGGATCCCCGGCGTGCTCAACGACTACACGGGCCGTCCCGCCGACACTCCGGGCACCAACTGGCTGCTCGTCGGCTCCGACAGCCGCAAGGGCCTGTCGGCGGCCGACCGCAAGAAGCTCGCCACCGGCCGCGCGGCCGGCCAGCGGACCGACTCGATGATGCTGCTGCACATCCCGGCGGGCAGTGACAAGCCGACCCTGGTCAGCCTGCCGCGTGACTCGGCGGTCACCATCCCCGGCAAGGGCCGCAACAAGCTCAACGCCGCCTACGCCATCGGCGGCCCCAAGCTGCTGGCCCAGACGGTCGAGACCGTCACCGGGGTGCACGTCGACCACTACATGGAGATCGGCTTCGCCGGGTTCGTGGACATCGTCGACGCGGTCGGCGGCGTCGAGATCAACGTCCGGGCCGCGGTCGACGACCCCAAGGCCGGGTTGAAGCTCAAGAAGGGGGTTCAGACGCTGACCGGCGGCCAGGCGCTCGGCTACGTCCGTACCCGTAAGGGCGGCGCGCTGCCCGACTTCGAGCGGACCAAGCGCCAGCGCCAGTTCCTCGGCGCGGTCGTCAAGAAGGCGGCCAGCCCCGGCGTGCTGATCAACCCGTTCACCTCGATCCCGCTGGCCATGAGCGCCACCGACGCGGTCGCCGTCGACGAGGACACGGGCGCGTTCGACATGCTGTCGCTGGGCCTGGCCATGGGCGACAGCCCGGTGACCACGGTCGTGCCGTTCGGCGGCAACGAGATCGCGGGCGGCGGCAGCGCGGTCAAGTGGGACAAGGAGAAGGCCCTGGCCCTGTTCAACGCGCTCAAGGAGGACAAGCCGGTGCCGCAGAACATCATCGACGCCGGCTGACCCCCGCCGCTGTGAAAGGTCCGGTACGTCCACGTACCGGACCTTTCAGTTACCTGAGGAGATGGCGCCCATGGCGGCGGTCGAGGCGGCGATGACGACGACCGAGTTGATCGCGGCGATCGTCTTGGCCACCGCGTCGCCCGCCCACTCGCCCTCGGCGATCTCCTTGACGCGCTTCCTGCTCGCCCCGGGGAACGCCTTGCGGTCGAGCTTGGCCGCGTACATGACGGCGATGAGCACCGCGGTGCGCGCGTCGGGCTCCGCGCCCGCCAGCACGTCGCCCACGCGCTGCCTGACCTCCGCCTCGACGCGGCCGTCGGCCTCCGGCCAGCGGGTGGTGGGGAAGACGCCGAGCACCTTGCCGCGCTCCTCGGTCAGCACGCCCGACTCGGCGAGCCGGGTCAGCAGGCGCCTGCGCAGCTTGGTGGAGTGGAGCCTCTGGACCCACCAGTCGGGCCTGCGCTCCTTGCCCTCCGCCGCGATGCGGGCCAGCGTCGCGTCGAGCTCGTCGTCGCCCAGCGGGGTGGCGCTCACGACCGACACCTTCTTGCCGGACAGGGCCACCCGTTCGTTCACCGCCAGCTCCGCCAGGATCGCGCCGCCAAGGGCCGGATCGAGCTGGGTGGCGCTGATCAGCTGCTTGCCCTCCTCCTCGCTGTAGGCGAGTAAGAGCAGTTCCTCCGCGATCGTGACACTCATTCTTTGACACTAACGTGCCGTTCATGGGTATCTCGGAGAAGCTGCACGCGGTGGGGCGTCCCCTCCTCGACGCGCAGCTCGCGCATCCCACCGTGGTGGGCATCGGGCGCGGTGATCTGGCGGAGCCGGTGTTCCGGTCGTGGCTGGAGCAGGACTATCTGTTCCTGCTGGACTACGTGCGGGTGTTCGCGCGGTTGGCCTGGCAGGCGCCGGCCGCGCATCTGGGCGACCTCGTGGACCTGGCGCACACCACCTTCCACGACGAGCTGAGCCTGCACCGGGAGCTGTCGGCGCCGTTCGGGGCGGACCTCGAGAACGCGCGGAAGGGGCCGGCGTGCGCGGCCTACACGGCGTTCCTGCTGGAGTCGGCCGCCGATTACGGCGAAGGACTGGCGGCGCTTTATCCGTGTATGTGGGGATATTCAGAGCTTGGTCGGCTGCTGGCGGAGAATCTGCCCGCCGAGCCGCGCTACCGCAGGTGGGTGGAGACGTACGCCGATCCCGGTTTCGCGGCGCTGACCGTGCGGATCGGCCAGATGATCGACGAGGCCGGGCCAGAGCCCGCGCGCGCCGAGGCGCTCTTCGCCGAGGGCATGGCGCACGAGCTGGCGTTCTGGGACGTGCCGTAGTCGTCCACAGGCTGTGGACGACGACGGCACGTACCCTGGTGGCATGCCGGAACTCCCCGAAGTGGAATCGCTCGCCGGTTTCCTGCGCGAGCGGGCGGTCGGCCGTACGGTCCTGGGTGTCGACGTGGTCGCCTTCTCGGCGCTCAAGACCTTCGACCCGCCGGTCACCGCGCTCGGCGGGCTGACCATCACGGGCGTGGCGCGGCACGGCAAGTTCCTCGACCTCGACTGCGACGGGCTGCACCTGGTCATCCACCTGGCCCGCGCGGGGTGGCTGCGCTGGCGCGAGGACCTCTCGGGCGCGAAGCCGGTCAGGCCGGGCAAGGGCCCGCTCGCGGCAAGGGTACGGTTGGCGCCCGACGACGAGGGGCTGGCGCCCGGGTTCGAGCTGACCGAGGCGGGAACGCAGAAGCGCCTCGCCATCTATGTCACGAAAAATCCGGATGACGTGCCGGGTGTTGCCGCCCTCGGCCCCGACCCCCTCGACGACGCCTTCACCGTGGCCGCGCTCAAGGCCATCCTGGGCGGCAGCCGCACCCAGGTGAAGGGTTTGCTGCGCGACCAGAAGGTCATCGCGGGGATCGGCAACGCCTACTCCGACGAAGTGCTGCACGCGGCCAAGATGTCCCCGTTCAAGATCGCCGCAACGCTTACCGACGACCAGATCGCCGACCTGCACGAGGCCATCGTCACCACGCTGCGCGAGGCGATGGAGCGGGCGCACGGCCTGGCCGCCAAGGACCTCAAGGCGGAGAAGAAGTCCGGCCTGCGTGTGCACAACCGCGCCGGCCAGCCCTGCGACGTCTGCGGCGACACGATCCGCGAGGTGTCCTTCGCGGACTCCTCGCTCCAGTACTGCCCCACCTGCCAGACAGGCGGCAAGCCGCTCGCCGACCGCCGCCTGTCCCGCCTGCTGAAGTAAGCCTTCACGCCCTGACGGCGACGGGCTCCTCGGCCTCTCCTGGCTGGCCGGTGGGGGCGGCCGGGCGGCGGCGGAGGCCGGTGGCGATGACGATCGCGGCGACCGCTGTGGCGGCCACCGGCACCAGCAACGCCGTCCTGATGGCCGACAGCCCGGCCTCGGCGGAGGTCGCGCCGCCGAGCGCCGCCACGCTGACGGCCGTGACCATCGACAGCCCGAGCGCCGCGCCGAACTGGAAGGCGGTGTTCAGCAACCCGCCGGCCAGCCCCTGCTCGTCCTCCGCGATGCCCTCCGTCGCGACGATCGTGAGCGGGCCGTACACGAAGGCGAACATCAGCCCGATCATCAGCATCGACGGCAGCATGGCCGCGTACGACCAGTCCATCCCGACCCCCACGAACAGGCCGTAAGCCGCCAGTCCGGACAGCAGGCCGCCGAAGATCACCCGGGCGTTGCCGTACCTCTGCACCAGCCAGGGGGTCAGGGTGGGCGCGAGCACCACGTCGGCGGCGGCGGCGAGCAGGGCCAGGCCGGTCTGGACGGTGGACCAGCCGCGCAGCTCCTGCAGGTACAGCGTGATGAGGAACTGGAAGCCGAAGAACGACGCCGTGAGCAGCAGCGCCGTCAGGTTGGCGCGCACCAGGGGTGCGGAGCGCAGGACGCCGAGGCGGACGAGGGGCGTGGCCGCCCGCCGTTCGATCGCCACGAACGCCGCCAGCAGCGCCGCGCCGCCCGCGAACGCGCCGACGGTCCAGCCAGGGCCATCGGCGGGGTGCTCCAGCCGTACGAGGCCGTAGACCAGCAGCGTCATCGCGCCGGTGATGGTCGCCGCGCCCGCCAGATCGACGCCGCCGGCGGGCCGGGGCGCGCGCTGCTCCTTCAGCACCGGGACGGCGATGATCAGGATCGCCAACGACAGGATGACGGGCGCGAAGAAGACCCAGCGCCAGCCGATCGAGGCCAGCAGGCCACCGATCACCAGCCCGAGCGCGAATCCGGCCGCGGCCGTCCCCGCGTACACGAGCAGCGCGCGGTTGCGCAGCCTGCCCTCGGGGAAGCTGGTGGTGATCAGCGACAGTCCAGCGGGCATCATGAACGCGGCCGCGACACCGGTGAGGAACCTGGCGACCAGCAGCACCCACCCCTCGGTCGCGAACCCGCCCAGTCCGGAGAACACCACGAACACGCCGAGCCAGAACAGGAACATCCTGCGCCTGCCCAGCAGGTCGGCCGCCCGGCCGCCGAGCAGGATGAAACCGCCACAGCCCAGGACGTAGGCGCTCACCACCCCGCTCAGCATGCCCGTGGACAGCCCCAGATCCGCCCTGATCGACGGCAGGGCCACGTTCAGCATGGCCACGTCGGTGCCCTCGATGAAGACGGCTCCGCACAGCACGATCAACATGCCCCAAGCGCGTTTGGACATGATCAACCCCCGGTTACTTATCGGCATCTCGGTTATCTCTTGTAACCGTGAAAATCATCCGGCAGCATGAGATCCCATGGAAGACGGCACTTCTAAGTCACCCGGTTACTGCGAGAGCACCGTGGACGACGACTACGACGTGCGGCAGTGGGACACCAGGGAGGACTGCGAGGTCCGGCAGATACTCGACCGCGTCGCCGACAAGTGGTCGCTGCTGGTCATCGCGCTGCTCGACTGCCAGAGCCTGCGCTTCACCCAGTTGCGCCGCGAGATCGACGGCGTCAGCCAGCGGATGCTCAGTGTGACCCTGCGTCACCTGGAGCGGGACGGCCTGGTCAGCCGTACGGTCCATCCCGTGGTGCCCCCACGGGTCGACTACGCGCTCACGCCGCTCGGCCGGACCCTGCACCAGACGATCAAGAGCCTGGTCACCTGGACCGAGGAGCACCAGCAGGAGATCGCCCAGGCCCGTGCCGCCTACGACGAGCGACGCGAGATGATGGAGGCATGACGGTTCCAGAGATCCCGGCCAGCGACGTTCCCACCGACGGTTACCTGCTCGACGTGCGGGAGCAGGACGAATGGGTGGCCGGGCACGCGCCCGAGGCAGTGCACATCCCGATGACGCAGATCCAGGGGCGGGTCGAGGAGGTGCCGGGCGACCGGACCGTCTACGTGGTCTGCCGGGTCGGCGGCCGGTCGCTGCAGGTCGCGGCCTGGCTCAACCAGCTCGGGCGCGAGGCCGTCAACGTCGACGGCGGCATGCAGTCTTGGGCGGGCGCGAGCCGTCCGATGGTCAGCGAGACGGGGCACCCGCCGTTCGTCGCCTGACGGATGACCAGCGGCCGCCCTTATTTGGCTTTTCGGACGATCGCGGACGGAGGGTGTGAGACCCCCCTGTGGTCAGCCGCCTCCTGATGAGGCAAGATGAGGGCGCAAACTGCACAACTGACGCGGGAGCTCGGGGCACCGGGCTGAGAGGGTAGCGAGCCGCTGCCGACCGCTTGAACCTGTCCGGGTAATGCCGGCGTAGGGAGTGAGCGATGACACATGTCGTTGACGAAGTTCCGCTGACCCTCGAGGGAACTCCCCCCAAGACGCTCGGGCTGCTCGACCAGGGTGCCCTGTGGGCGAACCTGGCCGTGAGCCTGCTGGGGTTCAGTGGAGCGCTGCTCCTGCTCAACCCGCTCGGTGACGCTCCGCTCACGCTGGCCGCCGCCCTGGTGGCCACGCTCGTCGGCAGTCTGGTCGGCAGCGCCATGGTGGGGCTGGCGGCCATTCCGGGCACGCAGACCGGGCGGCCGGCCATGGTGCTGCTGCGCGGGTTGTTCGGGGCGCGGCTGTCGTACATCCCGACCGTGCTCAACATCGTCCAGATGATCGGGTGGGGCGCCTTCGAGCTGTGGGTGATCTCCAAGGGCGCCATGGCCATCTTCGGCGACGCCGTGCCGTACCAGGCGTGGGTGGTGGTGGCGGGGGTGCTGACCACGTCGCTGACCATCTGGCCGCTCGGGTCGATCCGGCTGCTGCGGCGTTACGTCACCATCGGGGTGATCATCTCGCTCATCTGGTTCGCGGTCGCGTTCCTGTCGAAGGCTCCGCCGCAGAGCGGTGGGTCGTGGGCGGCGTTCGCGCCCGCGGTCGACTACGTCATCGCGCTGTCGGTCTCGTGGGTGCCGATCGCGGCCGACTTCGCCCGGCACTCCAGGTCGAGCCGGACGGCCTTCACCGGCGTGGTCGGCGGCTACACGCTCGCGCAGGTCGCCTGCCTGGGGCTGGGCGTGTACGCGGTGGCGATCGCCGGGTCCGCCGCGGTGGAGGCCGACGGCACGGCCGTTTTCGGGCCGTTCGTCGCGGCGCCGCTGGGGGCGCTGTTCTTCGCGATCCTGGTGCTGCGGGAGGCCGACCAGTCGTTCGCGAACGTCTACTCCACGACCATGTCGCTGCAGAACCTCATGCCGCGCGTCGACCGGCGGGTCATCTCGATCGCCATCGGCGTGCTGACCACCGGCATCGCGCTCGTGGTCGACGTGAACTCCTACGGGGCGTTCCTGGGGGTGATCGGGGCGGTGTTCGTGCCGATGTTCGCGGTGCTGGCGGTCGACTACTTCCTGCTCGGCGGGCACGCGCGGTGGAACACCGAGGAGAACGCGCCCGCTCGCTGGTCCATGCTGGTGCCCTGGGCGCTCGGCTTCGTGGCGTACTGGCTGACCACCTCCACGCCCACGGTCGCGCCGTGGGACGGCCTCTGGGCGGCGGTGCGTGCGGCCATCGGGTTCACCCGGCAGCCGTGGATGAACGGCGCGCTGGGCGCGGCCCTCGTGGCGGCGCTGGTGACGCTGGCGATCGGCGCGGCGGCGGCCAGGCGCGCGTCGGCCGCCCGCCGCTGAGGACGGGCCTCAGGCTCCGTGTACGGGCGTGAGGCTTCGCCTGCGGGCGTCAGGCGCGCGAGCGCTGTTCGACGTTGAGGAGGTGGCGTTTGGCCGCCTGGCCGCCCGCGTAGTCGCCCAGCTCGCCGTCGCCCGGCACGATCCGGTGGCAGGGCACGATCACGCAGACGGGGTTGGCGTTGAGCGCGTTGCCGACGGCGCGGAGCGCGCGCGGCCGGCCGATGCTCTCGCCGATCTCGTCCAGGGTCGCCGTCTCCCCATAGGGCACGGCCATCGTCTTCTGCAGCACCGTGCGCGCGAACGTCGTGGCGATGGACAGGTCGACCGGCGTGGCGAAGGCCCGCAGGCGGCCGGAGAAGTAGGCGTCGAGCTCCCTGCGCACCGGGTCGAGCCGCCCGGGGTCGGGCCCGACGAACGCGCCGACATGCCTGACGACCAGCTCGAAGACGATCTCCTCGGCCTCGAAGCTGCACGCCACGACGCCCTTGCCGCTCACCGCCAGCACCAGCCGGCCGACCGCGCCGTCATAGGTGCCGAACGCCACATCGGGCGGCACCTCGCCGCGGTAGGTGGCGGAGGTCACCCGCAGCAGGGCATCGAGATCGCTGCTCGACATACCCGTCACCCTCTTCCCCCGCCTGGAAAGGCCGTGCCCGCAGCGTATCGGACGGATCGCCCGACGAACGCCGCACGCCACAGGCACTATGGAGGTGTGGGTGACGACAGAGCAAGCAGTGACGATGAGATCGCCTGCGCGGTGCTCGCCAGCTCGCCCAACGCCGTGATCGCGCTCGACCGGGATCAGACCGTACTCGTCTGGAACCACGCGGCGGAGCGGCTCTTCGGCTGGTCGGCCGAGGAGATGCTGGGCCGCAGGGCGCCGATCGTGCCGGGGGAGCTGACAGCGGAGCACAACGCGGTGCTCGAACGGGTGCGCACGGGCGGCCAGGTGTCGCTGCGTACCAAGCGGTTGCGCAGGGACGGCACCGTGCTGGATCTACGGGTCGACACGAGCGCGTTGCTCACGGGCAGCGCCGTGGCGGGCTATGTCTTCGTGCACCATCTGACCGAGGCCGACGAGGCCGCCAGGAACCGCATGGCGCGGCGGGCCAGGCTGGTGCGCCGGCTCACCGACGTGGTCGGTGACATCAACGCCGAGCTGGAGCTGCCCGCGGTTCTCGACCGCATCGCGGCCAGCCTGACCGAGCTGACCGGCGCCGACGCGGGCGGCTTCGTGCTCATCGAGGACGAGCGGCTGCGGCTGGTGAGCGCTCACCAGCTGCCCGACTCGCTCAAGGGCGTGACGGCCGAGCTGCGTACCAGCCTGGTCGGCAAGCTCTTACGCACCGGCAAGACGGTGATGCTGGAGTCGCAGGACCTCGGCGACCTGGTCTGGACCAAGCTCGACGGGCTGCACACGATCGCGCTCGGGCTGGCCGCGGTCGGCGGGCGTCCCTATGGCGCGCTGTACGCGCTGTTCGCCAAACACAAGCCCGGCCATCTGGAGCTCGAACTCCTCGAACTGCTCGCCGGGCACGCCGGCATCGCGGTCGGCAACGCGGTGGCCTACCAGGAGGCGGTACGCCAGCGGGCACATGAGCGGGCGGTGTTCGACGCCAGCGCCGACGGCATCGCCGTGCTCGACCGCGCGGGGCGGGTCAGCCAGTGGAACCCGGCCGCGGCCGAGCTCACCGCGATGCCGGTCGAGGACGTCCTCGGCGGGCAACTGCCCTTCCCGCTGCCCAGCCCCGGGGAGAAGCTCACCTACCAGCTGGAGACCGGGCGCTGGCTGGACGTGGTCAGCGCCGAGATCGAGGAGACGGGAGAGGTGGTCATCGACTTCCGCGACGTGACCACGGCCAAGGAGCTGGAGGAGGCCAAGGACCTGTTCCTGGCCACGACCAGCCACGAGTTGCGCACGCCCATCACGATCGTGCGCGGGTTCGCCAGCACGCTCGACTCGCGCTGGGACAAGCTGACCGACACCGAGCGCCGCGCCGCCGTCCACACGATCGCCGAGCGGGCCAGGTCGCTCGGGCAGCTCATGGACCACCTGCTGCTCGGTGCCAGGGCGGGCGCCGACGAGCCGCCGGTACGCATCGAGGCGTTCGATCTGGCCGAGCGGATCCACGCGGCCACGCTCGGGCTGCCCGTGCTGTCCGACAGGCACCGGGTCGAGGTGGCCATCTCCGACGCCCTGCCGCAGGTCAGCGGCGACGCGCTGGCCACCGACATCATCCTCGGCCAGCTGCTGGAGAACGCCTTCAAGTATTCGCCGAAGGGCGGCCTGATCAGCGTCGGCGCCTGGCCCGAGGAGGACGCCGTGGTCGTGGTCGTGGACGACGAGGGAGTCGGCATCGCCGCGCCGGACCGCGAACGGGTCTTCGAACGGTTCGTGCAGGTCGACAGTGGTGACCGGCGCAGGTTCGGCGGGGTCGGCCTCGGGCTGTACATCGTCCGCAGTCTCGCCAGGGCTCAGGGCGGCGATGTGAGCGCCCATCCGCGACCCGGCGGAGGCACTCGAATGCGCCTCGTGTTGGGCAACGCTTCTCTTATCCGATCCGACACACCGATGCGGTAACGACGTGGTCACAGTTGAGCTGATCTATCGTCCAATGTGTACAAGCTGTGATCGAGATGCGGTTTCTGGGATCGAGTAACGGGGCATTTCGGTCGTACCGGGGAAGTGTTCCCGTGGGGGGCACTGGGAGCGGGGAGGTGGGTGTGTCAAGCGTGGTGCTACTGCCGTACGCGCCGTCCAGCGTCGCCGTCGCCCGCCAGCGTATATCCACTGACCTGCAGGATTGCGGTGTCTTCTCCACCGCGATCGACGATGCCGTCCTCGTGGTGAGCGAGCTGCTGAGCAACGCGCTACGGCATGCGCATCCGCTGCCGTCGGGCATGGTCAGGGTGGCCTGGCTGAAGAGCGACGAGCACATCGAGGTGGCGGTCAGCGATGGGGGTGCCTCGACCGAGCCCCGCGCCGGCCGGCCGACCATGTCGTCGCTCGGGGGCAGGGGGCTCGGCATCGTCGAGTACGTCGCGGAGAGCTGGGGAGTCCGCCACGACGGTGACATCACGACGGTGTGGGCGATCCTGCTCGCCCCCAACGGATCGATGAACGGGCAGGTCCACGCACTCAAAGAGGCCGGATAGCCGCTCGCTCAGACAGCCCGGGCGGCCAGGATCGCGCGCTCACCCGCGACCCACGCCGTGGAGATCAGCAGATAGAGTCCCGCCGCCAGCGGCAGCACCGCGGCGGCCAGCACCGAGCCGAACGGCAGCAGCGGCATGAGCCTGCGGATCATCGCGGGCTGCTCCGCCGGCAGTGTGGCGCTCACCTTCCGGGCCGAAATCCAGGCCACGACCGCGATCAGCGCGATGACCACGGCAAAGACCAAAAATGGCACGCTGACCAGACCGTAATTGGTGACAATTCCGGCGACGTGCTGACCCAGTGGGGCGCCCAGCAGGTCGTGGCCGAGGAAGGCGGTCGGGTGCGTGGCGACCCGATACATCACCCACATGAACGGAAGCTGCCCCAATCCCGGCAGGATCGTGGCCAGCGGCGAGGTGCCTTCCTTCGCGTACAGCTTGGTGGTCTCCTTGGCCAGCCGCTCGGGGTTGCGCGACCACCGCTTCTGCAACTCGCGCAGCTTGGGCGCCAGCCGCTTCTGGATCTGGGTGGCGCGGGCCTGGCGGATGCCGAGCGGCAGCAGCAGAAGGCGTACGGCCACGGTGAACAGCATGATGGCGACCGCGGCGTTGTCGCCGGAGACGGTCAGCAGGAACGAGATGAGAGAGTCGAACATGAGCCCCTTCAATCAAGAAAGATGGATCAGGGCTCGCTGAAGAGAGAGCCCCGCTTAACCGGAAGCGGGGCGCGATGACGGAGCTCGTGGCCGCGGCCGACCGGCGGCGGCGGGGTGGCGCAGGCGCTGGAAGGCCGTGCGCCGGGCATAGCTCAGCGGGAAGCCCGGCGCGTCGCCGCCGATGGCGGGCAGCAGCCGGGCGGCCCAGGTGGCGAGCAGCAGGATCGCCACCATGGTCACGCCGATGAGCCAAGGATCGAACAGGAAGAGCGTCACCGCGACGAGGACGACTTCCCGACCAGCGTGACGGCGATGAACACCAGCAGGGCGACGACTCCGATGATGAGCGCGACCTTGAGCAGCCCCATGATCATGGGCAGCACGAAGTTGAAAAGTACGAAGAGCCCCAGAAGGGCGCCCAGTACGAGCATGACGACTCGACTCATGCGCCCACCGTACGTCCTGCGGGCATGATCCGCGAGGCTTACGAACCAATGACGTAAGTGTCGATTCGGGGTCCCCCGCCGTACGGTGAAAGTGTGAACACGCGCATCCTGGTGGTCGACGACGACCCGACCGTGGCCGAGGTGGTGGCGCGTTATCTGGAGCGCGACGGGCACGAGGTCGAATGCGTGGGTGACGGCGCGGAGGCGCTGCGCCGGGCGCTCGCCAGTCCGCCCGATCTGATGGTGCTCGACCTGATGCTGCCCAAGATGGATGGGCTGCAGGTGTGCAAGAAGCTCAGGGAGCGCTGGCCGGTCCCGGTGATCATGCTGACCGCGCTCGGTGAGGAGATCGACCGTGTGGTCGGCCTCGAAACCGGCGCCGACGACTATGTGACCAAGCCGTTCAGCCCGCGCGAGCTGGCGCTTCGCGTCCAGTCGGTGCTGCGCCGCGCCCGCGGGGCCTCGGTCACGGGCGGCACGGGCGTGCTGCGTGACGGCGACCTGGTGGTCGACGTCGGGGCGCACGAGGTGGGGCTGGGCGGCGCCGAGGTGATGCTCACCGCCCGCGAGTTCGACCTGCTGGCCTACCTGATGCGTAACCCGCGGCAGGCGTTCAGCCGGTCGGCGCTGCTGAATCAGGTGTGGGGATGGTCGTTCGGCGACTCGTCCACGGTGACCGTGCACGTCAGGCGGCTGCGGGAGAAGATCGAGCCGGACCCGACCGCGCCGCGGCGGATCGTCACCGTCTGGGGTGTGGGATACCGGTACGAACCGCTCGAAGGCCAGCCATGAGCCCCAACCCCGCGATGGTGAGCGACCTGAGCATGATCGTGGCGGTCACGGCGGGGCTGGGGCTGCTGGTGGGCGTCCTGGGCGTGTCCGTGATGTGGTGGCTGCGTGCCCGCTCGATCGGGGTCATGCTGGCCGTCGTCATGGTGGTCGCGATCGCGGCGACGCTGGCCGGCGTGGTGGCGATCACGCTCAAGATGATCATCGCGGGCCCGGTCAAGGACATCGTGCTCAGCGTGGTGGCCGTCGGCGGGCTGGTCGGGCTGGGAGTGGCGTTCGTGCTGGCCAGGCGGGTCGTGGGCGAGAGCAGGCGGCTGGTGGCGGCCGTCCGCGACCTGCCGTTCACCGCGCCCAAGGGGTTGCCGTCTGAGCTGCAGACGATCGCGAACACGCTGGAGGAGGCGTACGAGCGGGAGCGCGCCCTGGAAGGGGCACGGCGCGAGCTCGTCGCCTGGGTGAGCCACGACCTGCGTACCCCGCTCGCCGGGATGCGGGCGATGGCCGAGGCGCTCGAAGACGGGGTGGTGTCCGACTCTGTGACCGTCGCCCGCTATCACCACCAGATCAAGCTGGAGGTGGAACGGCTGTCGGCGATGGTCGACGACCTGTTCGAGCTGTCCCGGATCCACGCCGGGGCGCTGCGGCTCTCTCCTGTCCGGATCGGGCTGGCCGACCTGGTCGCCGACACGCTCGCGGGGGCCGAGCCGCTGGCCCGCGCCAAAGGGGTGCGGCTGACCGTCGAGGCCGCCGAGGCGGTGCCCGTGCGGGCGGACGCGAACGCCCTGAGCCGGGCGCTGGGAAATCTGGTCGTCAACGCGATCAGGCACACGCCGTCGGACCGCACGGTCGTGTTGCGGGCGGCCGTCGACTCGGGCATGGCGTGCCTGTCGGTCAGCGACTGCTGCGGGGGCATCCCCGACGAGGACCTGAACCGGGTGTTCGAGGTGGCCTTCAGGGGCGAAGCGGCCCGGACCCCGACCAAAGACGGCGGGGCCGGGCTCGGCCTGGCGATCGCTCAGGGCATCGTGGAGGCGCACGACGGGGTGATCGGCGTGGTCAACGACGGGCCGGGCTGCCGTTTCGAGATCCGGCTGCCGCTGGTCCCGGGATAAGGCGTCCGTCAGGTCGTGACGTCAACCGGACTCCGGGAGGGTGCTGTCGTGGCCGCCGCCGAACGACTCCGACATCGCGCGGAACGTCGGGCACGGCCAGCGCCACATGCAACTCCGGCATCGCAGGATGGGATTGGCGGAGTCACTGGTGATGCCTCCCGCGTCGCGCGGCTGGTGGAGGTCGAACAGCCGCAGCCCGAGCTCGGAGAATCTGAGCAGGTCGTCGCGGGCGTCGGCGAGGAAGTCGAGGTCCTCGCCGGCGAGTTTCGTGTGTACGGGGACGAAGCCTTCGTGGTTGACGAGGCTACGCAGGCGTCCCACTTTGTCATGCCACGAGGTGGCCTTCTCGGTGCGAATGAGGATGGCTTCCAGTCGTTCGCGGAGTCGCTGTCGGTGCGGATCTTCGGATCTGTCTGTTCTCATGAATGCTCGGGCCCGTGGTCGCCCGGCCCCTCCTTCTCAGTGAAGTAGTGACCAGAAGCGAGGTGCCGGGCCGCCCCCCTCTCCGGCCATGCCGGTGTCACACAGTCAAGCTTCGCGTACTCTCTGTTTTCATGGAGCCCAAACGGAGGACAAAAACCTGTGCTTCCCCTATCGGCGTGACAACGTGACCGGAAGGCTCCGCGCCGCTAGCCTGCCCATGTGGAGCTCAAGGTCTCGACTCGATCACATGCCGGCCATGCGCTAGTCGCCATCACCGGTGAAATCGACCTCTATACGGCACCCCACCTGCAGGCGGAGTTCGCTCGGCTGCTGCAGGACGGGCCCAGCCGCGTGGTCATCGACATGTCCGGCGTGGATTTCTGCGATTCCACGGGGATGAACGTGCTGCTGTCCGCGCTCAAACGCGTCAAGGAGCAGGGCGGGGCGCTCGACGTCGCCGCCCCCAGGCCGGCCGTGCGTAAGATTCTGCAGGTCACCGGCCTCGATTCGGTCTTCACCGTGCATGACGAGGTGCCGCAGGAGTTCCTCATCACCGAGGGCTCATGACGGACACGGCGGTCATCATCCCGGCCAAGGACGAGGCCGACCGCATCGGTGCCACGGTCACCGCGGCGCTCGCCCTGCCGGGCGTCGACCTGGTCGTGGTCGTCGACGACGGTTCGACCGACCGGACGGGCCGGGTGGCGCGGGCGGCGGGAGCCAGGGTGGTCCGCCACAGCCGCAACCGCGGCAAGGCGGCGGCCATGGAGTCCGGTGCCGAAGCCGTGCGCCTGCTCGACGGTGAGACGCCGCACCACTTACTCTTCCTGGACGCCGATCTGGGCGAGACCGCGCGGGCCGCGGCTCCGCTCATCGAGCCGGTGCGTGCCGGCACGGCCGACATGACCATCGCGGTCTTCGTCACCCGCGTCAGGCTGGGCGGCCACGGCCTGGTCGTCCGCCTGTCCAGGGACGGCATCCGCAGGGCCACCGGCTTCGACGCCGCCCAGCCGCTCAACGGTCAGCGGTGCATCACCAGAGACGCCTTCGAGGCCGCCCGGCCGCTGGCGCACGGGTTCGGCGTGGAGACGGCGCTGACGATCGACCTGCTGCGTAAGGGCTACCGGGTGGAGGAGGTCGAGGTGGAGATGACCCATCGGGCCACCGGCACGGACTGGCGGGCCCAGGTGCATCGGGCCGGGCAGTTGTGGGATGTGGCACGCGCGCTCGCCACCCGGGAGCCGCTAATCACCCAAAACCTCAACAAACTCCGCCCCAAGCGCTAGCCCCCTGCGTCGCTAAATCCGGCAAACTTCGTCAGCTTCCCGATCCACCGGGAAAAGGGCCGTTTCCCCGCGTCGTGTTTGCCGTGGTGCGCCCGGACCGCCTCCGGGTCTCGGCAGGTCTCCGCCGGTCCGCCTCCGGGTCTCGGCCAGGTCTCCTCTGGGCCGTCTCTGGGCCGTCTCTGGGCCGTCTCTGGGCCGTCTCCGGGCCGCGTCCGGGCCGTCTCCGGGCGTCTCCGGGCCGCGTCCGCGCCGCCTCCGGGTCGCCGGCGGCGGAATTGTCGGCGTGGGCCTGTTGAATACGGGCGCATGGACACCGAACCGCAGAGGCGTGGGCCGTTCTGGGACACGATGGCCGGGCGGGTCCCGCCGCCCGCCGCGGCCGAGACCCTGGGCTGGGAGCTGATCGAGGTGGATCCCGACCAGGGCACCATCGAGGTGGCGTTCAAGGCGAGCGAGCGGTTCGTCAATCCGATCGGGGTGATCCAGGGCGGCTTCCTCGCCGCAATGCTCGACGACACGCTGGGTCCCGCGCTGGTCGCGACGCTGCCGGAGGACCAGTTCGCGGTCACCCTCGACCTGCACGTCCAATACCTCCGCCCGGCGCGGCCGGGTCGGCTCACCGGCAGGGGGCGGGTGGTGCGGCGCGGCAGGGAGGTGTGCTTCCTGGCCGGCGAGCTCGTCGCGCCCGACGGCAAGACCGTGGCCGTGGCCACCGCGACCGCGCACCTCCAGACCCGCCGCGGTGGAGATAATGCGGTGTGATCAAACTCATCCCCATCAACGCCGACAGCGCTCCCGAAGCCCTCGGCGGCTACACGCAGGCGCTGGCGGTCGAGGGGGCGTCCAGGCTCCTGTTCATCAGCGGTCAGATCCCGCAGACCCGGGAGGGCACGGTTCCCGAGGGCTTCGAAGCGCAGTGCAGGCTCGTGTGGTCCAACCTCCTCGCCGCCGTGCGCGAGGCGGGTCTGGAGGTGTCGAGCCTGGTCAAGGTGACGACGTTCCTGTCCGATCGCCGATACGCGGAGGCCAACGGCGCGATACGCCGCGAGGTGCTCGGTGCGCACACCCCGGCACTGACGGTGATCATCGCCGAGATCTTCGACAGCGCATGGCTTCTGGAGATCGAGGCCGTCGCCGCCGGGTGAGATAACGTCCCGAAATAGGCCACTAAAGTAGCCCTTGGACGAGTGTGGCCAGGGGCCACGGTCACCCTCTGGAATGGAGTGTCATGAGCGATGACAGCCCTGCTGGCCAGTCCGCCTGGGACCGCATTGACACGACCATCCCTCATTCGGCCCGCGTGTGGAACTATCTGCTGGGCGGCAAGGACAACTTCGCGCCCGACCGTGAGGCCGGCGAGCTGCTGCTCCGGACATTTCCTGACTTCGCCGAGGTTGCCCGGCTGCAACGTGAGTTCCTCATCCGTGCGGTGACGTACCTGGTGGAGGAGACCGGTGTCCGGCAATTTCTGGACATCGGGACCGGCTTGCCGACGGCCAACAACATCCACGAGGTCGCCCAGCGCATCGCGCCCGAGACCCGGGTGGTCTACGTCGACAACGACCCCATCGTGCTGGTCCACGCCCGTGCCCTGCTGACCAGCACCCATCCGGGCGTCACGGCGTACATCGACGCCGACGTGCGCGACCCCGACGTGATCCTCGAAGGCGCGGCCAAGACGCTCGACTTCAGCCAGCCGATCGCCCTGGTGATGCTGAGCATCGCCGGGCAGCTGCCCGACGAGGACGACCCGTGGGGGATCGTCGGCCGGCTGATGGCCGCGTTACCGTCGGGCAGCTACCTGGTGCTCAGCGACGGCACCAACACCAACCCGGCCTTGATGGAGGCCGTCAGCGCCTACAACAAGGCCGCCGCCAACTCCTATCACCTGCGCGCTCCCGCCCAGATCGGCACCTTCTTCGAGGGCCTCGACCTCGTCGAGCCCGGCGTCGTCCCCACTCCTGAGTGGCGGCGGCCGGTCGATGCGTGGGATGAGCCGGCCAAGCTGGTGAGCGCGGTGTGCGGCGTCGCGCGTAAGCCGTAGCGACCGCTGGACGTCCATCGGGGTGGCCGGTTGAGGCATCGCGCTCAAGCCGTACGGGTTTCCGGACATCCATTGCGCTCTCTGATCCGAACCACCTATGGTCGGCGCCGCGTCGACCACCGTTGGAGGGTGCATGGAAGCGGGACGCGAACCGGGCCGCATCGCAGCGGGACGCGAGCCGAACCGCATCGAGCCGAACCGCTTCGAGGCGGGACACGAGTCGGGTCGCTTCGCGGCGGGACATGAGCCTGGTCGTTTCGAGGCGGGGCGTGAGTCTGGTCGTTTCGAGGTGGGACGGGAGCCGGGCCGCGGAGGTGGGCAGCCGCCGGGGGTCGAGGAGTTGCTGGAGGCCACCGCGCGGGGTGACCGGGCGGCGTTCGAGCGGCTGTACGAGGCGGTGGCGCCGCGGGTGTTCGGGCTGGTGCTGCGGGTGCTTCGGGACCGGGCCCAGAGCGAGGAGGTCGCTCAGGAGGTGCTCGTGGAGGTGTGGCGCAACGCCGCCCGCTTCCAGTCGGGGCGGGGCTCGGGGCTGGCGTGGGTGCTGACGATCGCGCACCGCCGCGCCATCGACCGGGTCCGCTCGTCTCAGGCGAGCATGGACCGCGAGGAGCGGGCGGCCCGGATGGAGGTGTACCGGCCCTTCGACGAGGTGGTCGAATCCGTCGAGGGCAGGCTGGAACGCGACCGCCTGCGCCGCTGCCTCCAGGGCCTGACCGCGCTGCAGCGAGAGTCGGTCACCATCGCCTATTACGGCGGATACTCCTATCGTGAGGTTGCTGAGCTGGTCAAAGTCCCGCTCGCGACGGTGAAGACCAGGATGCGCGACGGGCTGATCCGGCTGCGCGACTGCCTGGGGGTGGAACGATGAGGGGCACGACCGGCGGGTCCGATCCGCACACGCTGGTGGGCGCGTACGCGCTGGACGCCATTGACGACGAGGTCGAGCGGCACCGCTTCGAGGACCATCTGGCCGGGTGCCCTGACTGCGCCTTGGAGATCGCGGGGTTCGCCGAGACGGCGGCGCGGCTGGGTTCCGCTGTGGCCATCGAGCCGCCGCCCAGCCTGAAGGAGCGGGTCTTCGCCCAGATCGACCAGGTCCGGCAGGCCCCGCCGACCGTCGCCGACCCCGCCTACGGAGACCAATCCCAGTGGCAGCCCGAGCGGCGGCCAGAGGGGTGGGCAGAGGGACGGCCGGCGGATCGGTCGGACGAGTGGTCAGGTGGGCGGCCGGCGGGGCGGTCGGAGTGGGCCGAGCGACGGACACAGCGAGGGCTACAGCGGCGGCCAGAGGGGCGGGCGCGGCGGCGGTCACGGTGGCGGCCGCTGGCGGCGGCCGTGGGGGTTGCCGCCTGTCTGGCGGCGGTCGCCGTGGTCGGTGCGGTCGCCTTGCAGGCTCGCGGCGAGCTGGAGCAGGTACGGCGGACGGAACGTGCGGTCGCCGCCGTGCTGACGGCGCCGGACTCCCGCACCGCCACGGCCTCGGCCCGGCAGGGCGGTCGCGGCACGGTGGTCGTGTCACGCTCGCAGGGCAAGATGGTCTTCCTGGCGGCGGGGCTGGCCGACCTTCCGGAAGGCAGCGTGTACCAGCTCTGGCAACTGGCCCCTGGGCAGATCAGCTCGGCCGGACTGCTCACCGCCGACGCCGCGGGCCACACCGTGCCAGTGATCACCGCACCGGGACCTGGGGTGGCCAAGATCGGCGTGACCGTCGAACCGGCCGGCGGCTCCGCGCAGCCGACCACCAAGCCACTGTTCCTGGTGAACCTGCCCACCGCCTGACCGGGTGACGGCTCCTGACCCAGGTCGGTCATCCGGGTCCGGTCGGTCGCCCGGGTCCGGTGGGTCACTCGACTCTGGCCGGTCACCCGACTCCGATCGGTCAGTCGGGTCCGATCGGTCACCCGGGTCCGGTCGGTCACCCGACTGCGGTCGGTCAGTCGACTGCGGTCGGTCAGTCGGGTCCGGTTGGTCAGTCGGCGTCGACCGGTCAGCCGGTCCGGGATCGCCCCGTTCCGGAACATCGGTCATCCGTCCGGGGGGCCGCGACGAATACCTGGTGCAGCCGCACCGGCGAGCGCGTCACCCTTGGCCATCTCGTGAGTGGCGCGCCGACCGGGCTGTTGTTGAACTGTAATCCGGCGCGCCACGTATCTCCACGTGACCCATCCCCACCCCAGCAAGGGGAAGCATGCGTTGGACCACGATTGCCGGCGCGCTGTTGTGCGTAGCGCTGGCCGGCGGCTGTGCCTCATCAGCGGCGGGAACGCCCGCCACCATGGCCGCCTACGACCAGGAAGACGTCCAGTTCAGCCAGGAAATGATCACCCACCATCGCCAGACCATCCAGCTGACCCAGCTGGTCGCGCAACGTACCACCACGCCGTACGTACGCGAGCTGAGCCAGAAGCTGGAGGCCAGTGAGAAGGCCGACATCGAGAAGATGTCGTCGTGGCTGAAGTCCTGGCAGGTGGCCGTTCCGGTCGAGGACGCCAAGGGCGTCGCCAAGCAGGTCGCCCAGCTGACCCCGAAGTCCGGCAAGGCCTTCGACAAGCTCTGGCTGGCGCTGATCTCGGCGCACCTCGACCACGGTGTCATGATGGCCTCGGCCGCCCAGACCGGCGGGAAGCACGGCCCTACGATCGAGATGGCGACCCGGCTCGTCACTGAGCAGACCGCCGAGATCGCGGAGATCAAGGAGCAGCTGGCCTGACCGTGACCAGTACCCAGGATTCGTGGCGGCAGGTGGGCGCGACGCGCGCCCGGATGCCGTTGCGCCTCGCGCGGTCGGCCTCGTTCACGGTCGTCTGCGTGGCCCTGTCCGCCATCGGGCACTGGCTGGCGGGTGGCACCGCACCCGGACCGGCCATGGTCGCGGGCGCGGGTGCCGTCGTACTGGTCGCGGCCACCGCGATGGCCGGCAGGGAGCGATCCCGGCCGCTGATCGTCGGGCTGCTCGGCACGGCGCAGGTGGGCCTGCACGTGCTGTTCGCCTCGCAGGGGGAGACCCCGCATCTGGCCGGGGTGCACGGTCAGAGCACCTGGCCCGGTATGTTCCTGTGCCATGCCGTCGCCACGCTGCTGACCGCGTGGTGGCTGGCCGGTGGCGAGGCCGCGCTCTGGTCGCTGCTGCGCCGTCTCGCCGCGCGCGCCGTACGGATCCTCCCGCCCGTCAACGACCCCATGTGGCCGCTCGCCGCTCCCGTGGCCGCGGACCTCGTTCCCGACCGGCCGCGCGAGCACATGTTGCGGTACGCGGTCGTACGGCGCGGACCTCCATTTCGTCCTGCCTGACTCACCACGACGCGAGCAATCTGCTTCAGCGTCCTGTCCGGCATTTCTGGAAACGAAGTGGAGCCCCCATGCTTTACCGCCGAATCGGCACCATCGCCGCGGCAGCCCTGGCCCTCACAGTCGGCCTCTCCCTGCCCGCCCTCGCACATGTCTCTATCAACCCCGGCACCGCGGAGAAGGGCGGCTGGACCAAGCTCGCCTTCCGGGTGCCCAACGAGCGTGACGACGCCTCGACCACCAAGCTCGTGGTCACCTTCCCCACCGATCACCCCCTGCCCTTCGTCTCGGTCAAGCCCGTGCCCGGTTGGAAGGCCGAGCTGACCGAGGGCAAGCTGCCCGAGCCCATCGTCGCCGACGATGGGGACAAGGTCACCGAATCCGTCCTGAAGATCACCTGGACCGGCGGCAAGATCGAGCCGGGACAGTTCCAGGAGTTCGAGGTGTCGGTCGGGCCGCTGCCCAAGGACGTGGATGAGATCGCCTTCCCCACCGAGCAGACCTACTCCGGTGGCGAGGTCGTCAAGTGGGCGGATGAGCCCAAGGCCGACGGCACCGAGGCGGAGCACCCGACGCCCACGCTGAAGCTGGTGGCGGCGGCCTCCGGCGACGAGCACGCCGGGATGGCCATGCCCGCGGCGGCTCCGCCCTCCGCGCAGTCCGCCCAGAGCGTCGCCATGATGAAGCAGGCCGCCTCGTCGTCGACGTCCGACGGCACCGCCCGGATCATGGGCGTGGCCGGCATCATCGTCGGCCTCGTGGGCGGCGGCATCGGGCTGGTCGGCTTCAGACGGCGCTCGACGGCCGCTTAGCGCGTCACCCTCGGGCCGCACTTGACCGGCCGCCTGGCGTGCCCGCCTCGGGCCACAGGGCGGGCGTCGAGCGCGTCAGCGACAACCGTTCAGCCCCGCTTCCGATGAGTTTCCGGTGGCTGACCTGTCCGTACCTGTGACAGCGGTAGCAGCAGGCGGAGGGAGCGGGGATGAGCGACATCCAGCAGTGGGTTCAGCGGGCCATCGACCGGATGGTCGAGTCGGGCGCGGAGCGTGGCGTGCAGGTCGCCGTCTTCCTGCACGGCGAGCAACTGGTGGACGCGGTCGCCGGGGTCGCGGATCCGGCGACCGGGCGGCCGGTGACGCCGGGCAGCGTGTTCTACAACTACTCGATCGGGAAGGCGGCGACCGCGACGGTGGTGCACGTGCTCGCCGAGCGCGGCGCCTTCTCGTACGACACGCGCGTGACGGAGGTGTGGCCGGAGTTCGCCGCGCACGGGAAGGGCGCGGCGACCCTCCGGCACGTGCTGACCCACGCGGCCGGCGTGCCGGGCGTGCCGGCGGACACCACCGTGGCGGACCTGTGCGACTGGGACAAGATGTGCGCGGCGATCGCCGACGCCGAGCCGTGGTGGGAGCCGGGCGCCGCGGTCGGCTATCACGCCTACACCTTCGGCTACATCCTCGGTGAGATCGTCCGCAGGGCGATCGGCAAGCCCATCTCTCAGGTGCTGCGCGAGGAGGTGACCGGGCCGCTGGGCGTGGCCGACGAGCTCTACTTCGGCATGCCGGCCGCCGAGCACGGCCGGTTGGCCCGGCTGGAGGACCCGGAGGGGGCGGCGGAGATGATGGCGGGCATACCCGCGGACTCGCCGATGTTCCGGGCGGGGCCGCCGGTGACGTTCCCGTCGGCCGCGCTCGGCAACCGGGCGGACGTCCTGGAGGCCGACATCCCGGCGGGCGGCAAGACCTCGGCCCGCGCCATCGCGCGCATGTACGCCGCGCTCATGGGCGACGTCCCCGGGGTGCGCCTGATCTCGCCGGAGCGGCTGCGCGAGGTCACGGCCGTCACCGCCGAGGGCGTCGACCAGGTCTTCGGCAATCCGGCCACGTGGGGGCTGGGGTTCGCCATCGGCCTGCCGGGTGTCGCCGAGCCGGTCACGAGCGCGTTCGGGATGGGCGGGGCGGGCGGAAGCTTCGCGTACGGGGACACGGCCAGTGGCATCGCGTTCGCGGTGACCAAGAACCGGCTGACCCCCGACTTCTCCGCCGCCATCGAGCTCATCGGGATCATCGCGAAGGGCTGATCCGCGATAATCCCTGCGTGCACGGATATTCCCGGCGATTATTCCTCCGGCTCGGCGGTGCGGCCGTGGCCGGAGGGCTGATCCCCACCGCGGGGGCCGCCCACGCGGCGGACTTCGCCCTCCTGCGCCGCCGGTGGCAGGACGTGACGGCGGGAGCGGGGTTCGACCCGGCTGTCGAGCCGTACCGGACCAGGCTGATGCGGTTGGGCAGGACGGCGGCCGGCTACCGGGACACCATGGCGCCGGCCGGCACGTCGCTCTGGCCCGGCCTGGTGTTCCCGTCCTTCGCCGAGAACACGGTGCGGCTGCAGGCCATGGCCCGCGCGTACGCGCTGCCCGGGACCGGCCTGACCGGCGACGCTAGCCTGGGAGCGGCCGTCGCCACCGGCCTCGACCACTACCGGCGGCAGGTGTACGCGGCCGGCGCGCGCCCGGCCGGCAACTGGTGGCCCTGGCAGATCGGCGTGCCGAAGCGGCTCCTCGACGTGGCCCTGCTGATCGGCCCGCACCTGACGGACCGGCAGAGCAGGGCACTGAGCGAGGCCGTGGACCACTTCGTCCCCGCCTGGCGCCTGGCGGACTACAGCGGCAACAGCACCGGGGCCAACCGGGTGGACCTGTGCACGGTGACGCTGCTGCGCGCCATCCTCAGAGCCGACCCGGACAAGGCCGCGCTGGCCGTCTCGGCGCTGTCCCCGGTCTTCCCGTACGTCACCGAGGGCGACGGCTTCTACCGGGACGGCTCGTTCATCCAGCACACGTCCGTCCCCTACCAGGGCGGGTACGGAGCCGTGATGCTGTCCGGCCTCGCGACGCTGTTCGCGGTGCTGCGCGGCACGCCGTGGGAGATCACCGCCCCGAACATCTTCGACATGGTCGAGCGGTCGTTCGCGCCGTTCGTCCACGACGGCTTCTGCATGGACCTCGTCAGCGGGCGCGGGATCGGCCGGGATCCGTACGGTGACCACAAGAGGGGACGGATGATCGCCTCGGCGATCCTGCTGCTGGGAGACGCGGCGCCCGCCGCGGCGCGGACCCGCTGGCAGGGCCTGGTCAAGGGCTGGGCGGTACGTGACACGGTCAAGCCCATGCTCGACGAGGCCGACCACCTCGGGTTCCACGCCCGTCTCGCCGCCGTCCTGGACGACGACGCGATCCCCGCCGCGCCGGAACCGGCCGGGCACCGGCTCCTGCCCATGAGCGCCCGCGCCGTCCATCGCGGGCCGGGCTGGTGCGCGGGCCTCAGCATGGCCTCCTCCCGGATCGGCCACTACGAGCACGGCAACGGCGAGAACACGCGCGGCTGGCATACCGGCTCGGGAATGCTCTACTGGTGGGCCAAGGGCCACGGCGACCAGTACTCCGACTCGTTCTGGCCGACCGTCGACCCGTACCGGCTGCCGGGCACGACCGTCTCCACCAAGCGGCTGGCCGACGGCGCCGGCGGGGGATGGGGCGACACCTGCCCGCCGGGCCGCTGGGTGGGCGGGGCCACGGACGGCACGTACGCGGCGGTCGGCCAGCACCTGAACGGCTTCGAGAGCACGATGGAGGCGTTCAAGTCGTGGTTCTTCCTCGACGACGCCGTGGTCTGCCTGGGTGCCGGGATCACCGGGCGGGACGGTGTGCCGGTGGAGACCATCGTGGACAACCGCAGGACCGGCGCGCTGCTCACACTCGATCAGAAGGCGGGCTGGGCGCACCTGGCCGGCCACGGCGGCTACGTCTTCCACGGCCTCCTGCGCACGTCGCGCGAGAGCCGCACCGCCGGCTCGGTGACCCGGAGCTACGTCACCCTCTGGCTCGACCACGGGGTCGACCCGGACGCGGCAGGTTACGTCTATTCGCTCCTTCCGGGCGCGACCCCGGCCAAGACCCGGGCCCGCGCCACGGACCCGGCCTGGCTGCGGGTGCTCGTCAACACCGCACGGCAGCAGGGGGTCCAGGTGCCGTCGCTCGGCCTGACCGCCGTCAACTTCTGGAACGCCGGAGCCGCCGGCGGCCTGACCGCGTCCGCTCCCTGCGCGGTGCTCGTCAGGGAGCGCGGCGACGGCACGGCCACGGTGACCGTGTCGGATCCCCGGCGTGACCTGAGCGAGCTGACCGTGACCTGGGACCGGCCGGTGTCCCGGGTGCTCCGCGGCCATCCGCTCCTGGTCGGCGCCACGACCGGCGCGAAGCTCACGCTCAGGTGGGGACGGCTGTCGGACCGGGGCGGCAGCTCCAAGACGATCACCGTACGACTGGGCTAGCGCTCGAGTCCTACAGATCCAGGCGGATGCCGTAGGACTCGAGCCAGACGTTCAGGTCCAGGGCCAGCTCCAGGCTGAACCGGGACATCGTCGTGGTCGTCTTGCCGACCGGGGCCGCGATGATCTCCCTGACGGCCGCCGCGTCGAGCAGGTCCAGGACCGGTGCCTTCCCGGTGTGGACAAGGTCGCGCAGCGTGTCGCGGAGCCCCTGCTCGTAGGCGACGTCCTGGGTGGCCGGGTAGGGGCTCTTGACCCGTCGCAGGATCGACTCGGGCACCAGGTCGACGACGGCGGCGCGGAGCAGGCTCTTCTCCCTGCCGTCGAAGTTCTTCATCGCCCACGGCGTGTTGAAGACGTACTCGACCAGCCGGTGGTCGCAGAACGGCACGCGGACCTCCAGGCCGACGGCCATGCTCAGCCGGTCCTTGCGGTCCAGCAGCACCGGCAGGAACCGGGTCAGGTGCAGGTAGCAGACCTCGCGCATCCGCCGTTCGTGGCCGTTCTGGCCGGGCAGGTACGGCACCTCGGCCAGCGCGGTCCGGTAGCTGTCGGCGACGAACGACGGTATGTCGAGCCGCTCGAACAGCCCCTGGTCGAGCAGATCGCCCGGGTTGTGGTCGCGCATGACCATCGCGAGCCAGGGGAAGGTGTCGGCCTCGACCGCCTGCGGCAGGTGGAACCAGGCGTACCCGCCGAACAGCTCGTCGGCCGACTCACCGGACAGGGCCACCGTGGAGTGCTCGCGGATCGCCCTGAACAGCATGTACAGGGAGCTGTTCATGTCGCCGAGGAAGTTGGGGATGTCATAGGCGCGCACCACCGCCGACCGCAGGCGCGGATCGGTCAGCTCCGCGGTGTCGAGCGTGATGTCGGTGTGGTCGGAGCCGACGTACTCGGCGAGCTCCTTCACGAACGGCCTGTCCGGGTCCCCGCGCAGGTCGTCGGGCTGGAAGTTCTCCGCGTAGCCGGCGAAGTCCACCGCGAACGACCGGATCTGCCCGCGCTTCTTGGCCAGCGCGGTGATGGTGCTGGAGTCCAGCCCGCCCGACAGCAGGCTGCACAGGGGCACGTCCGAGACGAGTTGGCGGCCCACGATGTCTTCGAGCAGGCCGCGGATCGTGCGGACCGTGACGTCGAGGTCGTCGGTGTGCTCGCGCGGCTCCAGTGCCCAGTAGCGGCGGAGGGAGCGCCCCTCTCGGCGTACCCGCAGCAGGTGGCCGGGGCGCAGCTCACGCATGCCCTTGAAGATGGCCTGTTCCGGGCTCCTGCCCATGGAGAGCAGCTCGCGCAGGCCGTCGGCGTCCACCACCGGCTCGGCCAGCGGGTTGGCGAGGATCGCCTTCGGTTCGGAGCCGAACAGCACGCCGTCGCGCAGCGGGTAGTAGTAGAGCGGCTTGATGCCCATGCGGTCGCGCACCAGCAGGAGCTCCTGGCTGCGGTCGTCCCAGATGGCGAGGGCGTACATGCCGTTGAGCCGGTCGGCCACGCCCTCACCCCACTCGAGGTAACCGTGGAGCACGACCTCGGTGTCGCTCCTGGTGCGGAAGCGGTGCCCCTTGGCCGCCAGCTCGGCCCGCAGTTCGACGAAGTTGTAGACCTCTCCGCTGTAGGTGATGACCACCGGGCCCTCGGCCGTCATGGGCATGTGGCCGCCCTCGACGTCGATGACCGCGAGCCGCCGGTTGCCGAGCATGGCGTGTGGCGACTGCCACAGTCCCTCATCGTCTGGGCCGCGGCAGCACATCGTCTCGGTCATGGCCTGGCCTGTGGCGCGTTCATGGGTCAGGTCGCGCTCGAAGTCCACCCATCCGGCGATTCCGCACATGAGTCCTCCCAAAAGGCATGGGAACGGTATGTGCAAACGTATCTGTGTGCGGAGGGCTGGTCTATCGACAAGAAACGAAATAGTCGTACAAATCGTGCGTCAAAAATCGCCCAAACGATGGCATGTCTAAAATAGGTTGACTTGTCGGACCGAAAAGTTGTCCGAGGTCAGCTGGATTTTCCGAAATTGATCGAGCCGAAGACGTCACCGGCTTGGAGCACCGGGCCGGTGATGCGCGCGTCACCGCTGATCGTGTTGGTCACGTCGTGCTTGATCTGGACGAGGCGGGCCGTCTCCGCCGTCCACGATGTCAGCGTCTCCGCGAATCCGGGGTCCGCCTGAGCGCGCTCGACCAGGCTTTGGGCGGTCTGCTCTGGAGTCTGTGCCGTTTCGATGGCGGCCACGGCGTCGTCACCGAAACGGCGGCGGACGAGGCCCGTCAAAGAGGTCCAGGCATTCTTGCCGACTTCGCCCGCGGCGCCGCCGACTATCGCGGAGATGACCGCCGTGAGTGCGGGAATGACGCTCGGATCCATCGCGCCTCTTTTCGTCAAGGACGTTCTCCCAGACTAGCGCGCGGCTTGCCACGATCCGGCCCGGCGGGAACACTACTGAAACGTGGCTGGGCCGGAGAGCGGTGGAAATGACGCTGATATACGCAACGAGGTGTCCGGACAGGTGTCCGGCGGGGTGGTGCAGGCCCGCGACATAGGGTCCGTGACCATAGGCGCCGTGCCCCCGCCGCCCGTGCGGATCCCCCGGCAACTGCCCGCGATGCCGCCCGGCTTCGTCAACAGGACCACCGAGCTGGCCCTGCTCGACCGCCTCCTCGAAGGGGGACCCGCGATCGCGGTGGTCAGCGGCCTCAAGGGAGTCGGCAAGAGCGCGGTCAGCCGCCGCTGGGCGCACCAGGTCCACGAACGGTTCAGCGACGGCCAGCTGTACGCCGACTTCGGCGCCCTGCGCCACCGGGGCGGGACCGAGGTCAGCGATGTCCTCGGCGGATTCCTGCGCGCGTTCGGCGTCCACGAGGAGTGGATCCCGGCGGAGCTGCCCGAACGGGCGGCGATGTTCCGCTCCATGACGGCCGACCTGCGGCTGCTCGTGCTGCTGGACGACGCCGAGCACGCCGCCGAGGTGACGCCGCTGTTCCCCGCCTCCGCCGCCAGCGCGGTCGTCGTGACCAGCCACCGCCAGCTCGGCGAGCTGCTCGTCGCGGGCGCGCGGCCGGTCAGGATCGCGCCGCTCCAGGACGAGGAGGGTGTCCGGCTGCTCGCCGGCATGCTCGGCGAGGACCGCGTCGCCGCCGAACGCGAGCGGGTGAGCGAGCTCGTACGACTGTGCGGCGGCCTGCCGATCGCCCTGCGCGTGGCCGGAGCACGGCTGGTCCAACGGCCCACCTGGACGGTCGATCGGCTGGTCGGCGAGCTGGCGGACGCCGAACGACGGCTGGATCAGCTGATGACGGAGGGCAGAGCGATCGTCGAAGCGGTCTTCGACTCCGCGTACACCGGGCTGCCGGAGCAGGCGGCCCGCCTCTACCGCCTGCTGGGCACGCTGCCCGGCCCCGGCTTCTCACCCGGCGTGGCGCGGGCCGTCCTCGACGGCGATCCGGAGCGGGCCTTGGACCTGCTGCTCGACGCGAGCCTCGTCGAGGAGCTCGACGGCGACACGTACCGCTTCCACGACCTGGTCCGGCTGCACGCGGCCCGATGCGCGCGGCGGGTGGACCCGCCCGAGGCGCGGGAGGCGGCGCTGCGCCGGGTGGCGGAGTGGTACCTGCGGCAGGTCGCCGCCGCCGACGCCGCCATGGGGCCGCGCCTGCGCCTGGCCGATCACCGCCTGCCGGCCACCGACCGGCCGTTCGCCACGCCCGGCGCCGCCCTCGACTGGCTGGAGAAGGAGCGGGCCAACGTGCTCGCGCTGCTGCGGGCGGCGGCGGCGCTCGAATGGGATGAGCTCGTCTGGCAGCTGGCCGAGGCCCTGTGGCCGCTGTACCACGCGCGTAAGCACTACGCCGACTGGATCGAGACCAACCGGCTGGGCGTGGCGGCGGCGCTTCGGTGCGGCGATCGCGCGGTCGAGGCCAGGATGCGGAACCAGGTGGCCCGCGCCCAACTGGAGCTCGGCGAGACCGACCAGGCGCGGGCCGAGCTGGTCCGCGCTCACCAGGCGGCCCGCGAGGCGGGGGAGCCGAGAATGGAGGCGGTGGTCCTGGAGTCGCTCGGCCAGGTCGCCCTGGCGCGGGAGCTGCCGGACGACGCCATCACCCACTTCGCCGCGGCGCTGGCCGTTCACGAAGGGCTGGGCAACCCGCGCGGGGTCGGCATGCAGAGCTACCACCTCGGGCTGGCCCACAGCCGCGCGGGCCGCTACGACGCGGCGATCGCGGCCTTCGACCGGGCGCTGGCTCTCATGACCGACGTCGGTGACGAGCTCAGCCAGGGCAAGATCCACCTCGTCCTGGGCGAGGCCCACCGCGAGCTCGGCCACCGCCCGCAGGCGCTGCGGTCGGCGCGGACCGCCGCGGACATCATGCGCGAGCGCCGCATACCGGCCAAGGAGACGCGAGCCCTGGAGCTGCTGGCCGACCTCGCGGACGACCGGGAAAGCGCCGAGGCGTACGTGCGGCAGGCCCTCGCGGTCTGCCTCTCCTCAGGCAACCTGCCCAAGGCCGAGGAACTGCGCGCCCGCCTGCGCGACTAAGCGAGGCGGACCGTTGTTTCTCGTTCGCCTATTCGGACGGTGGTCAAGGGGCCGTTGCCGTGCGCCAGCCAGCCGTACACCGCGGACGGCAGGCACCGGGGGTCGGGATCGCCGGCGGCCGCGGTCACCTCGAACCGCCGGCCGTCCCGCAGCGCCAGCCGGACCCGCCGCGCACCGACCACCTCGGCGGCCATGAAGCAGCCGGGGTAGCGTCGCAGGGTCTCCTCCGCCCAGCCGCCGGCCGCGTCTCCGCGGACGATGATCGCCGCGCTCTCCAGCAGCCGCCGGTCCAGCTCCTCGGCGTCGACGACCAGATGCGGGTCCCGTACCCGCGCTCCCGGCTCGCCGGCGGCGGGGAAGCGGCGCAGGGCCACGGTGCCGTCCCGGACCTCGGTCTCCACCAGGAACGAGAGCACCTCGCCGCGCTCCCCCAGGGGATCGGGCAGGGCGGTCGCGGCAGGGTCGGGTCCGGGTTCGAGGTCCATCAGCCGGTACGCGAGGCGCCGTAACAACGTGCCCGCCTGGCCGGACATGCCGAGCGTGCGCCCGGTCACCTCGTCATAGGCGCCCGGCCGGTACGCGTCCACGATCGCCTCGATCTGGCCCAGCAGGCCCCGGCGCGGGTCGAGACGGGGCAGCGCCCGGGACAGCGCGGCCGTGGGGGAGGCCGGGTCGAGCTCCTCCGCCTCGCGCCCGGACGAGGCCAGGACAGTGGGGCGGCCCAGCGCGGCACCGTAGAAGGTGACCGACCCGTGATCGCCCACCACCACGTCCGCCGCCAGGAGCGCGGCCTGCCAGCCCCGCTGAGGAGGAAGCAGCACCAGGCCCGCGTCGAGGGCGTCCGCCAGCCACAGCCGGAGCTGGAGGCCGCCGTGGCCGTAGCGGATGTTCGGATGGGCGGCCAGGACCACCTGGTACTCGTCGAACGGCAGCTCGGCCGTCAGGCGCGCGACCAGGTCGGTGTTGGCGCCGAGCAGGGAGTTCGGGCCCCAGGTGGAGCTGATCAGCACCAGTCTGCGATCACCGGTGCCGAGGGAGCGCCGGTAGCGGTCGCGCCGCGCCGCGTTCGCCAGGATCCGGTCGAAGCACGGATCGCCGGTCACCACGGCCAGCGGCACCGCCTCCGGACATTCGCCCGCCAACCGGGTCAGCTGCTCGTGGTGCGACAGGGCGATGGCCGCCGGCACGATCCGGCCGTCGTGCATCAGCTGGCTGCGGGCAAGGCCCGAGACGCCACCCGAAAGGCCGCCTGGGAGGTCGCCCGGGAGGTCGCCCGGGAGGTCGCTCGTGGCGGCGAGCAGCCGGTTGTGGCCGGCGCCGTGCGGCACCAGCAGCAGCGGCGCCTTCAGCCGGTGCAACTCGCCGTTGGCGCTGGCGGAGACGGCCAGGTCGAACGGTGTCTCCACGGCCTGCGCCCAGGAGACGACGCGTGCCTCGACATCGCGCAGATAGTCGCCGACCCCGTCGTCGAACGCCGAACCCGCCGCGACGGTGAACAGCACCTGGACCCGGGGATCCGAACGGAACAGCGGCAGCACGTCCAGCAGCCGGCTCGCCGAGGTCACCGTGCGCGCCACCGCGAGGATGTTCCGGCTGGTGCCGACCGTGCGCCAACGGCGAGACCCGGGGCCGATCGGTACCCGAAGCCAACCCTCGCCGCTCACCACCACTCCGACCGGCCCGATTTCGCAGTAAAAGCCCACCTTATGATGAGGACCCGTCGTACAGGTACGCGGCCGTCCCCATCCCCCGCCGGCGGGAGCCGCGCGTACTCCTCGATCAGGGTCCGGCGCGGCGAGTGGACGGCACCGTCGGCTACTTTTCCGTCATTTACCATATTCCTGGCGTGTCATTGGAAAGCCGGGGGAAGTCCCGCTCGCCTCTCCGGTGACGCCGATAAATTCGCCGCCCGACATCCTGGGGCCGCTCTCCTCGTACAAGGCCGCATTCCCCGACAAATCCGACGTATTCGTATTATGTGCGGACATGTTGTGAAATGAGGTTTTGCCTATCGTCGGGAGACCGGGCCGGTCGACGGGATTATCGTGGAATATGTTCCGCCGTATCGGCGTATCCCGGGGAACCCGAAACCGGCGCTCTCATCCAAATCCGTTTCAGGGAGTGATCTCTGATGCTCAAGCGTCTGCTTCTCACCGCCTCCTTGGCGGCATCCACCCTCATCGTCACCGGAACGGCCACAACACAGCCCGTCAGCGCCGCGAGCGTATGCCCGCCCAGCGCCCAGCACGTCACCGCCATGCCGCAGAGCGCGGACAGGAAGTGCGAGTGGCGCTGGTGGCACCACAAGTGGTGCAAGTTCTGCTGGCGGCACGGTCACTGGGAACGTCAGTGGTGCAAGAGCTGGGACCACGACGACGACCACGGCCACATGAGCTAGCCTCAGCCATCACCATCAGCGCACAACAGTCGCTCCGCGTGGCCCGCCCGCGCGGGGCGATCTCCCATGCCCCCTGGCAACAAGCTGAACAGCCAGGCGGGACGTCAGGGAGATGTCTCCGGGGGGCTCGTCGGTGCCAGGCCGAGTATTCCGGTGGCGACCCGATGCAGGTGGACACGGAAGCGCGCCACGGTCCTATCGCCCTGGGAGAAGCCGGCGGGGGGTGAGCTCATCGTGGCATAGCGCACGAAAATGATGACGGTCCAGGCGATCGTTCGCACGCAGAGTTCCACATCGGCGTCGGGAGCGATCAGGCCCGCCTCGGCCATTCTGTTGAACACGGTGAAGACGCTGTTGACCAGCGGCTCGTTGTAGATCTGCTCCAGGTCGCGCAGATCGGCGGCATCCCCCAGCCAGCGGTGCATCAGCAGGGCGGAGATGTCGGGGTTGTTCAGGCAGAAGTCCAGATAGTCGTCGACGAGCGCGTGGATGCTCGCCGCCGCCTGCGGCGCTCCCGACTCGTCGATGCGAGCCAGGGAACGCTCGAAGAGCGCCTTCTGCTCCGTGTAACCGTGCCCCATCACCGCCAGATAGAGCTCCCGTTTGGACCCCGCGAGCTCCATGACGGTGTCGATGTCCAGCTCGGCGGCCTCGGCGATCTGGACCAGCGTCGTCGCGTCGTATCCGAGGGCCGCGAACAGTCGCGACGCGGCCGAGATGATCCTTTCCACGCCCCTCCTCTCTGGAACACGCGATTCGAGCCCCGGTACGCGTGGTCGGCTCCCCTCCCACTCCAACAGATCGGCTGCCAAACTCCGGCAAAGCGACACGCCGGAAGGGGATCTGGCATCATGCGATCATGCGAATCGGGACGCTCGGCGCAGCTCGGATCACCCCCACCGCGCTCATCAAGCCGGCCCGTGCCGTACCCGAGGTGGAGGTGGCCGCGGTCGCCGCCCGGGACCGGTCGCGGGCCGCGGAGTTCGCCGCCAAGCACGGCATCCCGCATGTTCACGGGTCCTACGAGGACCTGGTCGCCGACCCCTCGCTGACCGCCGTCTACAACCCGCTGCCGAACGCGCTGCACGCCGAATGGACTCTCAAGGCGATCGAAGCCGGCAAGCACGTGCTCTGCGAGAAGCCGTTCACCTCCAACGCCGCCGAGGCGCGGACCGTCGCGGACGCCGCGGCGCGGTCCGGCGTGGTGGTGATGGAGGCCTTCCACTACCGCTACCACCCGCTGATGGAACGGGCTCTCGAGATCGTCGGCACCCAACTCGGCGAGGTCCGGCATGTCGAGACCTGGATGTGCTTTCCGCTGCCCAGGTTCTCCGACATCCGCTACTCGCTGAAGCTCGGCGGGGGCGCGCTCATGGACGCGGGCTGCTACGCGGTGCACTGCCTGCGGACGCTCGGGCCCGGCGAGCCCTCGGTCGTGGCCGCGGCGGCGCTCACCAAGTCTCCGGGGGTCGATCGTGCGATGGCCGCCGACCTGCGCTTCCCCGGCGGTGCGACCGGGCGGCTGCACGCCTCCATGTGGTCGGGACAGTTACTCAAGATCGCCGCGCGGGTCGAAGGCGAACGCGGGTCGCTGCACATCACGAACTTCGTCGCCCCGCAGTTCTTCCACCGGATGACCGTGACCGTCGACGGCGTGCGGCGCCGCGAGCGGGTCGCGGGCGACGCGACGTACACCTGCCAGCTCCGCGCCTTCGCGGCAGCGGTAGGCCAGGGCACCCCGCCGCTGACCCCACCGGCCGACTCCGTCGCCAACATGACGATCATCGACGACATCTACCGCAAGGCGGGGCTCCCCGTGCGCGGCGCCGTCTAGGGGGCTACCTGGCCAGGCGGCTTCGACGGCGCCGGGACAGGCGCAGGGCGAGGACCAGAATGGCGACGGCCGTCGCGGCGAGGCCGGTGATGAGGACCCACGGCCAGGGCGAGTCGATCAGTGCGGGGATGCCCCAGCTGGCCGGCTTGCCGGGGAAGAGCAGGGTCGCGGTGACGGTGTGGTGGACCCGTCCGCTTTCCAGCAGGAGCTCGACCTTCCACGGGCCGTCGGGCAATCGTTCGTCGAGCACGACGGCGACCGGCGCACTCGCGTTGACCTCCAGCGTGGTGCCCAGCTGGGCTGGGAACGGTCCGGCGCCGAGTCCGCCAGGCCCCTCGCTCAGCCGCATCTTCCCGCTGATGTCCAGGGCGCGCTGGCCGGTGTTGTGTACCGTGGCCTGGACCACGGGCATGCCGTCGGCGGTGCGGCCGGGGGTCAGCCGGTCGATGCGGAAGTCCGATGGCGGGTCGCCCCCGGGGCCGACGTCGAGATAGATCCTGATCCCGACCCGGTTGACCATCTGGACGCTGCGGGCGGAGCCGGACACGGATGGGGAGGTCGCCTCGGCGAAGATGGCGCCGTACCGTTCCCCCTTGGTGGCGGACTCGGGAATGGTGATCGTCGCCTTGAGCGGGACGTTGCTGTGCGGCGGCACGACCAGCTCGGTGCGGTTGACGGACACCCACGAACTCAGCTCGTTGGCGTCGCGGTCCGGCGTCGGCAGGAACTTGTGATCGCGGATCTCCGCCGCACCGGGATAGACCGAGATGTGCTGGGGGCTGTTGGAGGTGTTCTCGATCTCGAAGCGCCGGGAGATCTTGGTGCCGGGGTTGATGTGGTCGACGATGTACAGGTAGGCGCGAGGGTCGTCGCGGCGGTTGGCGGAGGCCTCCAGCAGCTTGATGCCGATGACGCCGCGTGAGTCGCGGTGGGACGGGTCCGGGCCGCCCGATCCGCCTTGTGCGAGGGCGGGGGCGCTGATCGCGCTGATCAGCAGCGTCAGCGCCCCCATCGAGGAGAGCAGCATGATACGCACGGCCACTGTGGTCAGGTCACCGTGTGCGTGATCGTGCCGGTGTACTGGCCTCCCACGTTGCTCAGGGCGACCGCGATGGTGATCAGCGGGTTCCACGTCGCCGAGTTGCTGCCGGTGCCGCCCGAATGGCTGTAGGCGGTGCGCGAGGCGCTCAAGGCCTGTCCCGTCGCGGGAGGTGGGTTGGCACACCCGGTCTGGCCGGCGGTGAAGGTGCCGTTGCCGGTCGTGGCGCTGGCGGTTCCCGAGCAGTAGGACACGCTGGCGTTGGTGATGGTCTCCCCGGGGTCGTCACCGCCGCCGGTGGTGAAGGACGACGAGGTCACGGACGCCGTCCAGGTGGGGGTGGCCGAGGCGCGCGCGTCGTTCACGGTGACCGATCCCAGCTGGCCGTAGGCGTTGCCGCCCGGCGCCGCGTCGTTGGTCAGGTCGACCGTGCTGTTGGGCACGGTGATCTCCAGCGCACCCACGGTCACATCGAAGGTGGTCGTGGTGTTGCACGCCGTGTTGTTGGCACAGGTGCCGGCCTCGGCCGGTATCCCGGTCAGCGCCCCCAGCGTCATCACCCCCGCCAATCCCACCAGGCCGGTCCTCAAAAGCGCTTTCATGCTGGTGAATTCCCCTTGAACTCGCATGGAACGTCGACATCGAAAATCCCGGCCCGCTTCCGGCCCAGGATGTGGGGACATTAACACGGAGCGAAAGCGACTCCTCCGCCGATACGGTCAATCGCCCCACCAAAAAACGCCAAGCCTTCGAATACCGTCATTGACCGGTCGCAGCACCCCGGCCCATGAGCTCCCTATCAAAATTCTGCATAAGTGTTGGTGACGAATTTACCGGCCACGAGGATTGCCCTATGAACGCGGCCCGCCATCCGCCGCTTAAACTGCCGACGACTTTTCGCTTGTCGAAGCGTGCGGTCCAGTTCATGCAGGTTCATCGGAATCGAGGAGATACGTGCGGACATTCGCCTCGCTGATGGCGTCGATCGTCGTAAGCCTCGGGCTCGCCGCTCCTGCGGCCCCCGCGGCCGCCGCCGGTGCCATCGGTGCCGCGACGAACTCCACGTTCGCCTTGCACGCCAACACCCTCACGATCACCGTGCCCGCCTCGAGCAACCTGGGAAACGGCACTCATGGCAACTCGCTCAGCGCCATCCTGGGCACGATCACCGTGGAGGATGGCCGTAACGGGTCCATGACCTGGACGGCGACGGTGACGTCCACCAACTTCACCACCGGCGGCGGGAGCGCCGGCGAGACGATCACCAAAGGCAACGTCTCGTACTGGTCCGGCCCGACCACCTTCTCATCGGGCGGTGGCTCACGCTTCCCGGGGCAGCTCACCCCAGCGGACAAGGTTCCGCTGTCCTCGCCTGTGACCGCGTTCAGGGGGACCAAGGCGCCGCTCGCCACCGTCACCAGTTGGCAGCCGACACTCGTGGTCAGTGTCCCGATCGCGGCCGTCTTGGGCCGCTACACCGGCGTCATCACCCATACGGTCACCTGATCGCCCGCTTTCCGCGGACGCGATTCTCGGTATGCGGCGAAGCTGACATTTCCCACTGGCTTGGCCGGTGAATTGGCGGACTCATGACCGGCCACAAACAAAGACTGCCGAGGCGGAACGGCGGCGCCGGGAGATATTGGGACGGCTGGGCCGGACAGAGGTGAGGAATGTCCGGTGCATCAAGTATTCGGCGGAATTCGCGGCGGATATTCGAGCATTCCGGACGCTGGGCCGACAACACCCGCCCGGAGTCCGTTGCTCGTCCGTCCGATTTCTTGCCGTTCTACCTGAAAGGGAATGTCATGCGTCGACGCGCCAGAATCCTCGGATATCCACTCGCCGTCATGGCCCTGCTCCTGGCGGCCCACATACCGGCCGCCGCATCCGATGCCAAGCCACCCTATCCCCCCATGCCCCCACGCCCCTGGGTCAAGCTCTGCCTCAAGCTCAAGCAGCAGCCGGCCCACAAGCACATCCGGTGCACCATCCCGCCCACCAACCCGCACGGACGCGGCCCCCTGCGCATAGCCGACTCCCTGCGCACACCGACGATCAACGAGATCGCCATACCGACCTACGGGGCTGTTCCCGTCGGCATCACCTCCGGGCCGGACGGCAACATCTGGTTCACCGAGAACTACGGCAACAAGATCGGGAAAGTCACCCCTGGCGGCGTGTTCACCGAATACAGCCTGCCCACCGCGGACTCCCAGCCCGGGCACATCACCACCGGCCCCGACGGTGCTCTGTGGTTCACCGAAGCGACCAACAACAAGATCGGACGCATCACCACCTCCGGGACGATCACCGAATACAGCCTGCCGACCAGCGGTGCCTACCCATGGGGCATCACCGTCGGCCCGGACGACAACCTGTGGTTCAGCGAGACCAACGTCGACAAGGTCGGAAAGATCACCACGTCCGGGACGGTCACCGAATACAGCCTGCCGACCAGCGGCGCCTACCCCATGTTCATCACCACCGGCCCTGACGACAACGTGTGGTTCACCGAGCCCCTCCTGGGCAGCCTCGCGAAGATCACCACCAGCGGAACCGTCACCGAGTACGCCGGTCCCAGCGGCGCGTTGCCCATCGGGATCACCACCGGGGCCGACGGCAACCTGTGGTACACCGATGCCCAGGGAAGGATCGGTAAGTCCACCACAGGCGGTAGCTTCACCGACTACGCCCTCAGCGATCCCAACAGCTTCCCCTGGGGCATGACCCTCGGCCTGGACGACAACATCTGGTTCGTCGAACAGAGCAGCAACATGGTCGGCAGCATCACCACAGGCGGCACCATCAGCGAAGACGCCCTTCCGACCGACTACGCCGGTCCCATGCAGATCACCGTCGGATCCGACGACAACCTCTGGATCACCGAGGACTTCGTCGACCAGCTCGCCATCGTCACCCCCTGACCTGACCGGATCGGCAGCCGCGCACCTGGCGTCGCGGCTGCCGATTCGTGCGTCCGTACACGGTGAGCATCCCCTGGCCGAACGCCTACTTGTAACGTCCTACATAATTGGTAGGAAATTAGAAGTTAGGAGTAGGGATTTGGAGGGATGACCGTGCACATGCCGAACTTCCTGGTCGTAGGCGTCCCCAAGGCGGGAACGACAGCCCTGCACGCCGCGCTCCAGCGGCATCCACAGCTCTACCTGCCTCAGGTCAAGGAGCCCAAGTACTTCCTCACCGACGGCCCGCCACCCACCAGAGGCGGGCCGGGCGACCTGAAGACGTACCGCGAGCACGTCTGGCGCCGCGCGGACTACGAGGCGCTGTTCGCCCCGGCGCCCGCGGGCAGTCTGACCGGCGAGTGCACACCCTTCTACCTGTACGACCGCGACGCGCAACGCCGCATCAAGGCGGCCATCCCCGACGCCAGGCTCATCGTGATCGTGCGTGACCCGGTCGAGCGCGCTCACTCCAACTGGACCCACCTGTGGTCGGCCGGGCTCGAACCGATCGGCGACGTGGTGCGTGCCTGCGAGGAGGAGGGCCGGCGGATCGCCGCCGGGTGGGCGCACTTCTGGCACTACGTGGCACTCGGCCGGTACGGCGAGCAGCTCGCCGACCTGTACGAGCTGTTCCCGCGCGAGCAGGTGCTGGTCTTCCGCTACCGGGACCTCGTCGACCGGCCGGCCGAAACGCTCGACCGGATCTGCGGGTTCCTCGGGGTGGAGCAGGGGCTGCTGACCGAGACGCCGAGGGAGAACGTCACGGCGCATCCCGACGCCAGCCCGCGGCACGCGCTGCTGTCCACGGCCCGGCGGCTCCTGCCCGGGGCCCTGGCCGATCCCGTCGAGCAGCTGCTCCAGCGGCGGGCCGCCCCTCGCCGCCCCCTGACCTGGGAGCAGCGGAGTCAGCTCATTCCGTACTTCACCGAGGACATCCGGCTCCTGCAGCGGGTCACCGGCGAGGACTTCGGCGACTGGCTCCGGCCCCGGGAGCGTTCGGGCGGCCTGGTCGGCGCGCGGCCGCCCGGCCAGCGGCAGTCCAGGAACGGCCGCCCAGCCCGCCCTGACCAGCCGAGACCTGACCAGCCAAGACCTGAGCAGGCCAGCCCTGAGCAGCTCAGCCCGCCCTGATCAGCGCAGCTCGGTGCGCAGCTCGTGGGCCCCGTCGGCGCGGGTGTACTCGTAGTAGAGCCGGATCCGGCCGTCCGGCAGGTCGACGATGTCGAGGTAACGCAGTCCGCCGCCCCGGTGCGGCGACATGGCCGCCGGGGCGGTCCCCAGCGGGGTCAGGTCGCCGGGGTCAGAGCCCTCGGCGATCCCGGTGCGCTCCTCGTAGTTCTCGGCCGCGCTGGCCCGGCCGTCGTAGAAGGCCAGCACCCGGTCGCCGGCGAAACGCACCGAGCTGATCCGTACGCCACGCCCGTCCCACAGCCCCGGCCGCCCGCTCAACGCCGTGCCCTGCCAGGTCCACTCCAGGCCGTCGGTGCTGGTGGCGTAGTCGGTCACCATCCGGTCGGCCTCGTCGGCGTCGGCCAGCGGATGGCAGGAGGCCCACAGATGCCACTTCCCGTCCCGCCGTACGATCACCGGGTCCTTCACGCCGGTCTTGGGGTCGCCGGGCAGGACGGTGTCGCGTGAGCGCGGGTCGAACCCGGCGGGGTCGTCGCTCTCCAGCACCTCCACCCGCCAGTGCTTGGTCCCAGGGGTGGCGCAGCTCAGGTAGAGCCGCCAGCGGCCCTCGTCCGTACGCACCAGGGTCGGCCGTTCCAGGGACTCGGCGGCCATCTCCTCGCGGGTGATGGTCGTCAGGGTCTCGAACCGCTCACCGTCGACCGAACGGGCGACCACCACCGCGTAGCCGCGTCCCTGTCCGACCGGGCGACGCAGCCGATAGGCGAGATAGATCAGCCCGTCGGCCGCGACCGCGCTGGGCCCGCCGGCCCAGTGCCCCTCGCCCGCGATCGGTGGCAGGACCGCGACCGTCGCGCGGTCAGGGTCGGGGAGCAGGGCTGCGTGAACGTCCATGTCGGTCGGCATGGAGTCGAGGCTAGGCCACGGCGTGGAGCTGGACACGGATGCACACCTTCCCTTTGCATTCCCTTATTCCTACCTAAATGGTCTGAATACTACACGGCCCCGCGAGCGGAACGCGGGTCCCCATGAATCGGCAAGGGAAGTGACCTGGTCGTCCGCATTCCTCCATCGACGTGGTCACTATGTGCATTGGGCGCTTACTCCGTGTCATTGACGGCGATACCTAACGCATTACGCCCAACTGCCGAGACGGGGGCCGTGGACATGAGCGAAACCACGACGGACGCCGCTGTGGACGAGGTGCACATTCTGTGGACCTCGGAGGGCATGAGCTGCGACGGCGACACGGTCTCGATCACGGCGGCTTCCCAGCCGAGCCTTGAAGAGGTGCTGCTCGGCCTGGTGCCCGGACTGCCGAAGGTGACGTTGCACAACAAGGTGCTGGCGGCGGAGACGGGCAGCGACTTCATGGCCGCCTTCCACCAGGCCGCGGAGGGCGGCCTGCGCCCGTTCGTCTTCGTCGTCGAGGGGTCGATCCCCAACGAGAAGATCAACGGCGAGGGTTACTGGACGTCGATGGGGAACGACCCGGTGACCGGGCAGCCGATCACCGTCAACCAGTGGATCGACCGGCTCGCGCCGCAGGCGTGGGCGGTGGTCGCGATAGGCACCTGCGCGACGTACGGCGGCATCCACGCCATGGCCGGGAACCCGACGGGCAGCATGGGACTCGGCGACTACCTGGGCCACGACTTCCGCTCGGCCGGTGGGCTGCCCATCATCAACGTGCCGGGCTGCCCGGTGCAGCCCGACAACTTCATGGAGACCCTGACCTGGCTGCTGTATCAGGCCGCGGGGCTGGCGCCCATGATCCCCCTCGACAAGCAGCTGCGGCCGACCTGGTTGTTCGGCAAGACGGTGCACGAGGGGTGCGACCGCGCCGGCTACTACGAGCAGGGCGACTTCGCCCAGGACTACAACTCGCCCAAGTGCCAGGTCAAGATCGGCTGCTGGGGTCCGGTGGTCAACTGCAACGTCCCCAAGCGCGGCTGGATGGGTGGGATCGGCGGCTGCCCCAACGTGGGCGGCATCTGCATCGGCTGCACGATGCCCGGGTTCCCCGACAAGTTCATGCCGTTCATGGACCAGCCACCCGGTGCGCTCGTCTCCTCCACCGCCACCGGCGCGTACGGATCGCTCATCCGCAAACTGCGCGGCATCACCAACAGGACGGTCAACAAGGAGCCGAAGTGGCGGCACAACGAGCCTGAGTTGACGAGTGGCTACAGCCGGAACGGCGCTAGGCGAGAGGGAACGACGCGGTGACCATCCGATCCAAGGAGGCTCAGGAGACTCGGCAACTGGTCGAGATGTCCTGGGACCCCATCACCCGCATCATCGGCAACCTGGGGATCTACACGAAGATCGACTTCAATAACAACGAGGTCGTCGAGTGTAAGAGCACCTCTTCGTTGTTCCGGGGCTACAGCGTGTTCATGCGCGGCAAGGACCCGCGGGACTCGCACTTCATCACCAGCCGTATCTGCGGCATCTGCGGCGACAACCACGCGACCTGCTCGGTCTACGCGCAGAACATGGCGTACGGCATCAAGACCCCACCTCTGGGCGAGTGGATCATCAATCTCGGCGAGGCGGCCGAGTACATGTTCGACCACACGCTGTTCCAGGACAACCTGGTGTTCGTCGACTACTGCGAGCAGATCGTCAAGGAGACCAACCCCAGCCTGCTGCGCAGGGCGGAGACCACGGAGGCGCCGCACGCCGACGTCCACGGATACCGGACGATCGCCGACATCATGCGGGCGTTCAACCCGTTCACCGGCGCGATGTACCGCGAGGCGTTGCAGGTGAGCCGGGTCACCAGGGAGATGTTCTGCCTGATGGAGGGGCGGCACGTACATCCCTCGACGATCTATCCGGGTGGCGTGGGCACGGTGGCGACACCCCAGCTGTTCACCGACTACCTGTCCCGGCTGCTCAGGGTCCTTGACTTCATCAAGAAGGTCGTGCCGGTCAACGACGACCTGTTCGACTTCTTCTACGAGGCGCTGCCCGGGTACGAGGAGGTCGGCCGGCGGCGGATCATGCTGGGCTGCTGGGGTTCCTTCCAGGACCCGGCCGTCGTCGACTACGACTACCGGACGATGGGCGAGTGGGGCCGGGGCATGTTCGTCACCCCGGGCATCGTCCTGGACGGCGAACTGCGTACCACGAGCCTGGTGGACATCAACCTCGGCCTCCGGATCCTGCTGGGCAGCTCGTTCTACGACGACTGGCAGAACGAGGAGATGTTCGTCACCCACGACCCGCTCGGCAACCCGGTGGACCGGCGTCATCCGTGGAACCAGACGACGCTGCCGAAACCGCAGAAGCGGAACCTGACGGACGGCAACTACAGCTGGGTCATGAGCCCCCGCTGGTACGACGACCGCACCGGCGATCACCTCGCGCTGGACACCGGCGGCGGCGCGCTCGCCCGGCTCTGGACGACGGCGCTGGCCGGCATCGTCGACACCGGATTCGTCAAGGCGACCGGTCACAGCGTGGAGATCAACCTGCCCAAGAGCACGCTGCTGCCGGAGATGAGGTTCGAGTGGAAGGTGCCCCAGTGGTCCAACACCATCGAGCGCAACCGGGCCCGCATCTACTTCATCGCCTACTCCGCCGCGATGGCCTTCCACTTCCTGGACAAGGCGATGGCCGAGGTACGGGCCGGCCGGACGAAGGTCTTCACCGACTTCGACGTGCCCGATGAGGCGATCGGCTGCGGCTTCCACGAGGCGGTGCGCGGGGTCCTGTCCCACCACATGGTGATCCGCGACGGCAAGATCGCCAACTACCACCCGTACCCGCCCACGCCGTGGAACGCGAGCCCGCGCGACACCTACGGCACTCCCGGCCCGTACGAGGACGCCGTGCAGGGGATGCACATCTTCGAGGAGAACGGCCCGGAGAACTTCAAGGGCATCGACATCATGCGTACGGTACGCAGCTTCGACCCCTGCCTCCCGTGCGGTGTCCACATGTACCTCGGCGACGGGAAGGTGCTCAAGCAGGTGCACTCCCCGACGCTGGGCACGAGCGTCTCCGGATAGGGGCGGGCGATGTCACTGACCGACCGCGCGGCCGCCGAGCGGGTGGCCCGGGTCGACGCCCTGCTGGACAGCGTCGAGTCGCTGCCCGATCCCGGGCTCACCGTCGATGCGCTCCAGGCGATGCTCGACCTGTACGGCGAGGCTCTCGCCCGGATCCTCGCGATCGGCGGGGACGCGCTGGGGCCCGCGCTGGTCGAGGACGAACTGGTCGCCTACCTGCTGTTGCTGCACGGCCTGCATCCGCTGGAGGTGTCCGTCCGGGTCGAGCAGGCGGTGAGCCGCGTACGGTCCCGGCTCGGTGGCTCGGCCGTCGAGGCGGTGACCGTGGCGGACGGTGTGGCGAGGGTGCGGCTCCGGCGCGGTCGCGGTGGCTGCGGTGGCGCGGCCGATCCGTCGGCCCTGCTGGAGGAGGCGATCCGGAACGCCGCCCCGGAGCTCGACCGGGTGGAGATCGAGGAGCTCGGCCCGCCCCCGGTCCTGATCACCATCGACGCCCTGCGCCGCCCGGGCGCACGGACGTCGTGAGGGAGCGCGGCATGGCGCGAGGGGGCCTGCGCGGCTTCCTCGACCGATCGGCCCGGGACGACGCCGACCGAGCGGCCGAGCAGTCTCCGGGGGACCGGGGCGACGCCGACCGAGCGGCCGAACGGTCGGACCGGGACGACGGTTCGTGCCGGTGCGAGCTGTGCGCCGCGCCCATCCCGGCCGAGCACCGGCACCTGCTCGAACTGGCGGTCCGCGAACCACGTTGTGCCTGCCGGCCGTGTGCCCTGCTCTTCGACCACCCACCGGCGCAGGACGACCACTACCGCCTGGTGCCCGACCGCCGGTGGTACCTGCCGGACTTCGCCCTCGACGACACCACCTGGCAGGCCCTGGAGATCCCCGTACAGATGGCGTTCGCCTGCCGCGACACGTCCGAAGGGCGGACCGTGATCCGGTACCCCGGCCCGGCCGGAGCGGTCGAGGCTGCGACCGCCCCGGCCGCCTGGGCCTCGGTGGAAGCGGCCAACCCCGTGCTGCGGCAGCTGGCCCCCGACGTGGAGGCGCTCCTGGTCAACCGGACCGGCGGCGCGCGAGACCACTGGCTCGTGCCGATCGACGACTGCTTCGCCCTCGTCGCCGTGCTCAGGTCCCGGTGGAAGGGCCTGGCCGGCGGCCAGGACGTCTGGAACGGGGTCGGCGCCTTCTTCACCGAACTGCGGAGCCGGGCCAAGCCCGTGCCCGCGGACCTGTCGAAAGGAGTTCCACGATGACCGGCGACATCAAGGTGGGCCGCCCCCAAGTGCGGCCCGACGCGCCCGCGCACCTGAAGGGCGTCCACGAGGGGAACGCGCTCGGCAACTACGAACGGCAACCGGGCCACCTGCCCGGAGGCTTCTCGACGGCGGCGCGATCCACCGGCATCAACCCGCGGGACCGCGACCCGATCGACCCGGCCATGCCCAACCTCTCCCCGGCATGAGGCCGGGACCGGGCAGCAGGGGAGCTTCATGAAGCCGCCGGAGCTGAGGTTCGCGGTCGAGAAGGCCGAGGCGGTGGACTTCGCCGCCGTGCCCATGGTGCGGTTCACGCTGCGGATCGACGGCACCGGCGCGCCGCCGGTCCGGAGCCTCGCGCTGGACACCCAGATCCGCATCGCCGACGCGCGGCGCCGCCACGACCCGCCGACCCGGCGGCGGCTCACCGAGCTGTTCGGCGCGCCCGAGGAGTGGGGGCGGGCGTCGAGGAGCCTGCTGTGGGCGCGGGTGGTGACGCAAGTACCCGGGTTCGACGGGGGCACGATCACGAGCATCGACGTGAGCTGCACCTATGACTTCGAGGTGGCGGTCGCCAAGTACTTCCACACCCTGCCGGACGGCGAGGTCCCGCTGGACTTCCTGTTCAGCGGGACGATCTTCTACGCCGACGCCGGCCTGCTCCGGGTGGCCCGGATCCCCTGGGACACCGACGCCGCGTTCCGGATGCCGGTCCAGGTCTGGAAGGACGTCATGGACCACTACTTCCCGCGCAGCGCCTGGCTCCGGCTGGACCGCGAGGCGTTCGACCGGCTGTACGACTACAAGATCCAGCACACGTTGACGACCTGGGAAGACGTCGTGGGGAAACTGCTGGCGAGCGAACCGGGCGGTGGCTGACGGATGGACCCGGTGACACAGATCGCGCGCGCGGTGCTGTACGAGGGCTACCTGCTGTGGCCGTACCGCCGCTCGGCGCTCAAGAACGCGCAGCGCTGGACCCTGGGCGGCGTCTACCCGGAGCGGTGCGGCGAGACGGGCGACCCCTCGCTGATGCGTACGCAGGTCCTGATCGAGGCGGACCCGGTCGACACCGTCGACGTCCGGGTGTGCTTCCTGCACGCGGTCACCCGCGAGGTGGCCGGCGCGGACCTCGTTCCGGTCCCGGAGCTGGTGGCCGGGGGTGAGCGCCACGTGGCCAGGGAGGAGGCGGCCGAGCGGGAGGTCGCCGCGTTCGGGCTCGACCTCGCGGGGCTCGTCCAGCAGCCGGCCCTGGTGGACATCGACATAGCCGAGGGCTCGGACGTCGAATGGCTGCTCGGCCCCGACGGCCGGCGCGTCGGCGCGCTTTCGCGTAGCTGGCAGGCGTTGCGCGGGCGGATCGAGATCAGGGCAGAACGCCCGCGGCCCGGCGTCTTCCGGATCACCGTCGAGGTCGGCAACACGACCGGCTGGGCGGGCGGGAGCCGTACCGAGGCGCTGAAACACACCTTCCTGTCCGCGCACCTGGTCCTGCACGCGCCGCGCGGGCGGTTCGTCTCCCTGACGGACCCGCCGGAGGAACTGCGGCCCCTGGCGGACGGCTGCGAGAACGCCGGCGCCTGGCCGGTCATGGTGGGCGAGGAGGGCGAGCGGCACACGATGCTCGCGGCGCCGATCATCCTCTACGACTACCCCCGGATCTCCCCGGAGAGTCCGGGCGACCTCTTCGACGCCACCGAGATCGACCAGTTGCTGACCCTGAGCGTGCTCGCCCTGACCGAGGAGGAGCAGCGGGAGATCCGCGACGGCGATCCTCGGGCGCGGGAGATCCTCGACCGCTGCGTCTCGCTCTCACCCGATCGGCTCATGCGGCTGCACGGCACCCTACGGAAGGAAGGTCATGACGGCGACGGATGACTTCTGGGCCCGGATGGAACGACGGGGACCGGACACCGTGATCGTGGACGGCACGACGCTCGGCGCGGGCAGCCGGGTGCGCCTGCGCCCGCGATCGCGGGCGGACGTCTTCGACCTCGCCCTGGACGGCCGGGTCGCCGTCGTCGAGAGCGTCGAGCAGGACGAGGCGGGCGGCATCCATCTGGCCGTCGTCCTTGAGGACGATCCGGGCCGCGACCTGGGAGAGGCGAAGCTGCCCGGACACCGGTTCTTCTACTCCGCCGAGGAGGTGGAGCCGATCGTGGCCGACAGCCGGACCGCACGCGTCCTGGTCGCCGGCATCGGCAACATCTTCCTCGGCGACGACGGCTTCGGCGTCGAGGTGGCGCGGCGGCTGTCGGCCGAGCCGCTGCCTCCCGGGGTGGACGTGGTGGACTTCGGGATCCGCGGCATGGACCTGGCCTACGCCCTGCAACGCGACTACGACCTGGTGATCTTCGTGGACGCCGCGCCCCGCGGCCACGCTCCCGGCACGCTGACCGTGCTCGAACCGGCGGAGCCGGAGGCGGGCGTGCCCATGGAGACCCACGGCATGGACCCGGTACGCGTGCTCCGGCTGGCCGCCGAGCTGGGCCGGATACCGCCACGGGTGCTCGTCGTCGCCTGCGAACCGGCGACGGTGATGACCGGGGCGCCGGACGAGGATGTGCGGGTCGAACTGAGCGAGCCGGTACGCGCGGCCCTCGGCCCGGCCCTGGAGACGGTCCGGTCCCTTGTCGAGACTTGATCGAAGTAATCGACGGATCGGGGTTCCGGAAAACCGAGGAGGTGGAAACGGATGAGGAAGAGGCCTCTGGTGGGGCTGGTGGTGCTGTGCGCGGTTGCCGCCGTGATCGCCGTGCAATGGCCGGAGATCAAGCGCTACCTGAACATGACAAGGATGTAGGGCAGTTCATGCATGAGATAGGAATGTGCGAGGGACTGGTCGACCTGGTCCGTCAGCACGCGGACGGCCGGCGGGTGGCCGGCGTGCGGGTTCGGATCGGTGTCCGCCACGCCGTCGTCGGTGAGGCGTTCGACCAGGCCTTCGCGTTCGCCGCCCTGGGCAGCGCGGCCGAGGGCGCCGCCCTCGACCTGGTCGTCACGCCCGTCACCGTGGACTGCGGCACCTGCGGCCACACCTCGGAGTCCACCGACGTGCTCGCCGTCTGCCCGCGGTGCGGCGACGACGACGTGGACGTGCACGGCGGCGACGAACTGGTCCTGGAATCGGTCCAGTTCGAGGGAGAAACCTTCGAGGGGGAAGCCGATGTGCCTCGGGATCCCCGGTGAGCTCGTGGGGATCGTCGAGGAGCACACCGATCTCGCCATGGTGGACGTCAGCGGGGTCCGCCGCCGCATCAACATGGGGCTGCTCGCCGACGACGACCTCAAGCCCGGCGACTGGGTGCTGGTCCACGTGGGATTCGCCCTGTCGAAGATCTCGGAGTCCGAGGCCAAGGCCGTGATGGACATGCTGCACGGGATCGGGCAGGCGTACACCGACGAGATCGACGCGCTCAAGGAATCGGACATCTCATGAGATTCGTCGATGAGTTCCGCGACGCCGACACAGCCAGGGCGCTGGCGGCGGGGATATCGGCCCGGTGCGAGCCGGGACGCCGGTACAAGTTCATGGAGGTGTGCGGCGGACACACGCACACCATCTACAAACACGGCATCGAGGACTACCTGCCGGAGGCCGTGACGCTCGTGCACGGGCCGGGCTGTCCCGTCTGCGTCATCCCCATGGGACGGGTGGACGACGCCATCCACATCGCGCGTCAGCCCGATGTGATCATGACGTCGTTCGGCGACATGATGCGGGTGCCCGGGGGCGAGTCCACGTTCCTCGACGCCAAGGCCGAGGGTGCGGACATCCGGATGGTCTACTCGCCGCTCGACGCCCTCAAGATCGCCCGGACGAATCCGGACCGGCGGGTCGTGTTCATGGCGATCGGCTTCGAGACCACGGCGCCGTCGACGGCGGTGACCGTGCTGCGGGCGGCCGAGGAAGGCATCGAGAACTTCTCCGTCTTCTGCAACCACGTCCTGATCATCCCGGCCATCAAGGCGATACTCGACTCGCCCGACCTGCGGCTGGACGGCTTCATCGGGCCCGGCCACGTCTCGACGATCATCGGCTGCCGGCCGTACGAGTTCATCGCGCGCGACTACGGACAGCCGTTCGTGGTCGCCGGGTTCGAGCCGCTCGACATCCTCCACTCGGTCCACATGCTCCTCGGCCAGCTCGCCGAGGGCCGCGGCGAGGTGGAGAACCAGTACGCGCGGGTGGTGCCGTGGGACGGCAACCGGATCGCCATGGAGGCGATCGGGACGGTGATGCGGGTACGACCGCACTTCGAATGGCGCGGGCTCGGTTTCATCTCCCACTCGGCGCTGGGCATGGCCGAGGAGTACGCCGCCTTCGACGCGGAGCGGATCTTCGACATCCCCGGTACGCGCATCGCCGACCCCAAGGCGTGCCAGTGCGGCGAAGTGCTCAAGGGTGTGCTCAAACCGTGGGAGTGCAAGGTGTTCGGCACCGCGTGCACCCCTGAGACGCCGATCGGGACCTGCATGGTCTCGTCGGAGGGGGCGTGCGCGGCGTACTACAACTTCGGCCGGTTCAGCCGGGAACGAGTGCGGGAGGCGACCCGGGCATGACCACGGAGAAGCAGGTTCTCGACCGGATCGAGCGCATCAGGCGCCGCCGCCCGGTGGTGCGGGAGGAACGGATCACGCTGGCGCACGGCTCCGGCGGCAAGGCGACCCGGAACCTGATCGACGCGATCTTCCTGGAGGCGTTCCGCAATCCGCTGCTCGCCCCGCTGGAGGACGGGGCCACGCTGGCGCTCGGCAGTTCGCGGGCGGTGTTCACCACGGACGCGTTCGTGGTCTCGCCGCTGTTCTTCCCCGGTGGCGACATCGGTGACCTGGCGGTCAACGGCACCGTCAACGACCTCGCGGTATGCGGCGCCCGTCCGCTGTACCTGTCCGCCGGGTTCATCCTCGAAGAGGGGTTCCCGATCGGCGACCTGCGGCGGATCGTCGCCTCGATGGCCGCCGCGGCCGAGATGGCGGGCGTCTCGATCGTCACCGGCGACACCAAGGTGGTCCAGCGGGGCAAGGCCGACGGTTGTTATGTCACCACCGCGGGGGTCGGCGTCGTCGACCGTCCGGCGACGTTGTCCATCTCCGCGGCCCAGCCCGGCGACGCGGTCATCGTGTCCGGTCCGATCGGTGAGCACGGCGTGGCCATCATGCTGGCCCGCGGCGAGCTCGGCATCGAGGCGGACACGCTCTCGGACACCGCCCCGCTGAACGGCCTGGTGGCCGACCTCCTGGACACCCTTCCCACCCAGGTGCGGACGTTGCGGGACGCCACCCGCGGCGGCGTGGCCACGGTGCTGAACGAGGTGGCGACCGCCTCGGGCGTGACCGTGGTGATGGACGAGGAGTCCGTACCGGTCCGGCCGGAGGTCACCGGGGTCTGCGAGCTACTCGGGATCGACCCGCTGTACGTCGCCTGCGAGGGCCGGCTGGTCGCCGTCGTCGACGGCGAGCACGCCGAGCGGGCGGTCGACATCATGCGGAGCCATCCGGCCGGCGCCGAAGCCGCGATCATCGGCTGGGTGGGGGAGGACCCGCCCGGCCTGGTGCTGCTGAGAACCGCCTTCGGCGGCACCCGCATCGTGGACATGCTGGTCGGCGACCCGCTGCCACGCATCTGCTGAAGCTTACGCTGATGCTCGGTCCCGAGCCCCCGCCACCGCGGCCTGCCCGAGACTGATACCGCCGTCGTTGCAGGGGACCCGCCGGTGCAGCAGGACGCGCAGGCCGTGCCGGCGCAGCCCGTCGACCACGGCGCCGAGCAGGAGGGTGTTGCAGAACACCCCGCCGGACAGCGCGGCCACCTCCAGACCGGTGGCGGCCGCGACCCGGGCCGCCGCCGTCACCACCGCCGCGGCCAGCCCGTGGTGGAACCTCGCCGCGATCGCCTCCGGCGCCTCGCCCCGGCGCAGGTCGCCGACGACCGCGCGGATCAGCTCGGTGGTGCGGACGACCGTTCCGGCGACGGTGACCGGATATCCGCCGCGGACACCCGGGTCCGCCCGCTGCTCCAGCTCCACCGCCGCCTGTCCGTCGTAGGTGACGGTGTCCCTGACCCCGAGGAGCGCGGCCACCGCGTCGAACAGCCGCCCCGCGCTCGACGTCACCGGCCCTGCCGGTCCGTTCACCAGGAGGGCCGCCACCGCCGGCCACCGGTCCTGGTTGCGGCGGACCACCCCGAGATCGTCGAAGGAGCCGGGCCCGAAGGCGCGGTGCAGGAAGGCTGCGGCCATCCGCCAGGGCTGCCGGATCGCCGTGACGCCGCCGGGCATCGGCACCGGCTCCAGATACCCGGCCCGCTCGAAGCCCGCCAGGTCGGCCACGAGCAGCTCGCCGCCCCAGATGGTGCCGTCCGTGCCGTAGCCCGTGCCGTCGAGGGCGATGCCGACGACCGGGCCGCTCTCGCCGTTGTCGGCCAGGCAGGACGCGATGTGGGCGTGGTGGTGCTGCACGCCGAGCGGCTGAAGGCCATCGAGGGTGAGGGCGTACTTGGTGGACAGGTATTCCGGGTGGAGGTCGTGGACCACCACCTCCGGCTCGATGCCGAACAGCCGCCGGAAGTGGACGACCCCGCCGGCGAACGCCTGCATCGTCGCGTAGTTCTCCAGGTCGCCCAGATGCTGGGAGACGACCGCGTGGCTGCCCTTGGCCAGGCAGAACGTGCTCTTGAGCTGCGCTCCGCAGGCGAGCACCGGCCGGGGGAACGCCCAGGGCAGCGCGATCGGCGCGGGCGCGTGCCCACGGGCTCGCCGTACCGGCACCTCCGTGTCGCGGAAGATCCGGACCACCGAGTCGTCGAGCCCCGTGTGGATCGGCCGATCGTGGGTGAGGAAGGCGTCGGCGGCCAGCCGCCGCGCGTCCTCGTCGCGGTGCGCGATCGGCTCGCCGGACAGGTTTCCGCTGGTCAGTACATAAGGGCGGCCCAGCTCCCTGGCCAGTAGATGGTGCAGCGGCGTGTACGGCAACAGCACGCCGAGGTCACGGTTGCCGGGCGCCACCGAGGCGGCGATGGGACAGCCGGGGCGCCGCGGCAGCAGCACGATCGGGCGGCGCGGGCCGGTGAGGGCGGCCACCACCCCGCTCGCCGCACCGTCCAGCTCACACAGCTCTCGTACGGCGGCCAGGTCCGGCGCCATCACGGCGAACGCCTTGTCCCCGCGGTGCTTGCGGGCCCGCAGGGCCGCGACCGCCTTCTCGTCGGCGGCGTCCACCGCGAGGTGGTGACCCCCGAGCCCTTTCACCGCGAGGACGGATCCGCTGCCGAGCAGCGCCGCCGCCTCGGCCACCGGATCGCCCGCGAGCACCGTGCCGTCGGACGTGTGCAGCGTGAGCTTGGGACCGCAGCCGGGGCAGCACACCGGCTGGGCGTGGAAGCGGCGATCACCGGGATCCCGGTATTCGGCCTCGCAGGCCGTACACATGGCGAAGGCCCGCATGGTGGTGGCGGCGCGGTCGTACGGCACCGACGTGATGATCGTGAACCTGGGGCCGCAGTTGGTGCAGTTGACGAAGGGGTACCGATAGCGGCGGTCGGCCGGATCGAACAGCTCGGCCAGGCAGTCGTCGCAGGTCGCCGCGTCCGGTGACACCTGCGCGCGGCGGGAGCCGCAGGTCACGCTCTGGACGATGCGGAAGTCGCCGGCGCCGGTGGGCGACACCGGTTCCACGCTCACCCGGTCCACGACCGCCAGCTCGGGCGGGTTGCGGCGGACCGCCTCGATCAGCGCGGTCACCGCCTCCGGAGGGCCTTCGACCTCGATGAACACCCCGGATCCGTCGTTGGCGACCGTGCCCGACAGGCCGTGCCGGATGGCCACGCCGTGGACGAACGGCCGGAACCCCACGCCCTGGACGATGCCCTCGACCCGGATCCGGGAGCGTACGATCCGGTCCAACGCTCAGGCCGTCTCGTCCAGCGCCCGCCGGACCGACTCCCACAGCACATGGCACACGGTGGCCTGCGCCTCCTGAATCCGATGGACGGACGGGGACGGGATGACCAGCAGGTGGTCGACGGCACCGCACTCGGCCATTTGACCGCCGCCCGAACCGGCGAGCCCGACCGTCACCATGCCGAGGCGCTTGGCCTCCTGGAGTCCGCGCACCACGTTCAGCGAGCCGCCGCTCGTCGAGATGCCCATCGCGATGTCCGCGGCGGTGCCCAGGGCGGCGAGCTGCCGGGCGAAGACCGCCTCGAAGCCGATGTCGTTGGTGAGCGCGGTCAGCAGCGCGACGTCGGCGGTCAGCGACATGGCCGGCAGCCCGTGCCGCCTGGCTCCCGGCCTGCGCGTCAGCCCGTGTCCTGGTCCGTGTTCCGGTCCGCGTTCCGGCGCGAAGAACAGATGGGCCACCGCCTGGGCGTCGGTGCTGCTGCCGCCGTTGCCGAAGGTGAACAGGCGGCCCCCGGCGGCGAACGCCTCGGCGAGGGCCGCACCGCACGCGACGATCCGCGGCCCGAGCAGGGTGAGCACCTCACGCCGCAGCGCGACGATCTCCCGGGCCTTCTCCACCGTGGACCGGGCCACCGTGGACAGCAGCGGCTCGGCGTCGCCGCTCTCGGCTGGGGACAGGAAGGGATAGAGCGCGTCGGTCACGGCCTTCTCTCCACTACCGCGATGGCTTCTTTCGCGTGCACCAGGACCACGTCGCCCGCTCGCGCGTCGACCAGGCGCACGCTGATCTCCTCTTCGCCGCCGGGCGTGTCGGCCAGCGCGAGGTGTCCGGGCCGCAGGGCGGTGATCCGGACGGGTACGGCCGCGTCCGAGCAGGTCACGCATACCTCGTCGTCGTGGCACTCCTCCGCCAGCCGGGGGTCGTTCAGGAACACGTGCACCAACTCCCAGAGGACGTGATATGTCGTCATATGGATCTCCCGGGCGACCCGCGGATCGCCGCTGCGCGCCACGAGAAGGTGATCGACCACCGGCAGCTCGACGCCGGGCTTCGTCAGCGCGAGCGTCATCATGCCCAGGTCGCGCGCCGCCGCGAGCCCCGCCGCCACCTCGCCGCAGGCCTCGTCGATCGTGATGCCCACCGCGATGTCCCCGGCCCGCCCGAGCAGCCGCAACTGGCTCGCGAAGACTCCCGCATGGGCGAGCCCGCTCAGCGCCGACGCGTCGTTGGCCAGCGAGACAGCCGGCAGCGCCCGCTTCCCCACGATCACCGGATGAACGAACTCCACCGCGAGATGCGCCGCGTCGGCCGCCGACTGGCCGGTGCCGAAACTCAGCAGCCTGCCTCCCCGCTGGAATCGCCGGGCCACGTCCTGGCACGCGCGGGCGATTCGCTCGGCATCCTCCGCCAGCGCGAGGCCCGCCGCGTCTCGTTCCTGGAGAGACGTGCCGAGAACGAGTGTCATGGACGGTCCTTTCCGCGCTCTCGAGCGCTCTGCCCGGGCCTAAATGCTGGCAATCCCATGGGACCGTTAACGAATAGCGAAGTCCTAAGCGGAGCCGACTCGGTGGCGGAAGACCCAGTAGGTCCAGCTCTGATAGAGCACCACCAGCGGCAGGAAGATCGCCGCGACCCCGGTCATGATGCCGAGCGTCTTCGGCGTCGCGGCCGCGTTCTCGACGGTCAGGCTGTAGGCCGGGTTGATCGTCGAGGGCAGGACATTGGGGTGGAGGACCACGAACAGGCTGATCACGCTCACCCCGATGGCGACCGCCGACAGCAGGAACGCCCACCCCTGACGGCCCCTGGCGATGGCGACCAGTGCGGAGGCGAAGGCGACGACGGCGAAGACGGCCAGGATCACCGTGCCGACCGCGCCGCCGTAGAGCTGCGTCCAAGCCAGGAAGACCACCGCGAGCACGGCCGCCACCACACCCGTCCTGAGCGCCACCCCGGCCGCGCGCCGGCTGATCTCCCCACGGGTCTTCAACGCCAGGAAGACGGCTCCGTGCGCGGCGAACAGGGTCAGCGTGGTCAGCCCGCCGAGCAGCGCGTAGGGGTTGAGCAGGTCCCAGAACGTACCGGCGTACTCGTGATCGGCGTCGAGTCGCACGCCCCGCACGATGTTCGCGAACGCGATCCCCCACAGCAGCGCGGGCACGAACGAGCCGGCGACGATGCCCGCGTCCCACCGCCGCCGCCAGGCCACGGAGTCCCGTTTGCCGCGATACTCGAAACCCACGCCGCGGACGATCAGCGCCACCAGGATCAGCAGCAGCGGCAGGTAGAACCCGCTGAACAGCGAGGCGTACCACTCGGGGAACGCGGCGAACGTGGCGCCTCCGGCGGTGATCAGCCACACCTCGTTGCCGTCCCAGACGGGGCCGATCGTGTCGATCATCACCCGGCGTTCCGTCTCGTTCCGGGCCACGACCGGCAGCAGCAGGCCGACGCCGAAGTCAAACCCCTCCAGGACGAAGTACCCGACCCACAGGACGGTGATCGCCACGAACCAGACCTCGGTGAGCGCCACTTGGCGAGCCTCCTTCGCTAGTAGGCGAACGACGGCTCGCCGCCGTCATGCGGCTCGGCGTCGTCGGCGGACGGTGGGGTCGCTCTGCCGTACTTGATCATGAGGCCGACCTCCACCAGGGCCAGCCCGCCGTACAGGAGGGTGAAGACGATCAGCGAGGTGAGCACCGTACCTGCGCCGACGCTGGGCGAGACGCCCTGGGCGGTCTTCATCTGGGTGAACACGATCCACGGTTGCCGGGCCATCTCGGTGAAGATCCACCCGAAGCTGTGCGCGAGGAAGGGCAGTACGACCGACCAGACGGCGACCCGCCAGACCCAGCCCGCGCCCCGGACCTGCCGCCCACGGGTCAGCCAGAGCAGGACGAGCGCCACCAGCGCGGACAGCATGCCGAACCCGATCATCAACCGGAAACCCCAGTAGGCGACCGGGATGTAGGGGCGGTAGTCGCCCGGCCCGAACTTCCGCTCGTACGCCGCCTGGAGGTCGTTGATGCCCTCGACCTTGCCGTCGAACGAGCCTGTGGCCAGCTGTGACAGCAGGTTCGGGATCTCCAGCTGGTAGATCGGCTTGGTGCCGTCCAGCGTCCCGATGGTGAACAGGGAGAACGGCGCGGGCTGCCGCGTCTCGTAGAGCGCCTCGGCGGCGGCCATCTTCATCGGCTGGGTCTGCGTCATGATCTTGCCAAGGATGTCGCCGGAGACAAGAGTGCCCAGAGCCCCCACCAGCACCGCGGCGATACCGAGCCGCAGCGACGGACGGAACACCTCCAGATCCCGCTTTCTAGCCAGATGCCAAGCGGAAACGGCCATCAGGATCACCCCACCGGCCAGCCAGCACCCGAAGATGGTGTGCGGAAAGGTGGCCAGCACCACCTTGTTGGTCAGCACGGCTCCGAAGTCGACCAGCTCGGCCCGCCCATTGATCTTGAAACCCACGGGCCACTGCATGAACGAGTTGGCGGCCAGAATGAAGTAGGCGGACACCATCGTCCCGAACGCGACGATCCAGATGCACGCGAGATGCACCTTTTTCGGCAGCCGCCCCCAGCCGAAGAGCCACAGCCCCAGAAACGTCGACTCCAGAAAGAACGCCAGCAACGCCTCCAACGCGAGCGGCGCGCCGAAGATATCGCCGACGAACCTGGAATAGGCGCTCCAGTTCATCCCGAACTGAAACTCCTGCACGATCCCCGTCACCACACCCATGGCAAAGTTGATCAGGAAGAGCGTGCCGAAGAACTTGGTGGCGCGTAGGTAGGCGACGTTGCCGGTGCGCACCCATGCTGTGTTCAGGATCGCCACCAACAGCGACATCCCTATCGTGACCGGCACAAACAGGAAGTGGTACACCGTAGTAACCCCGAACTGCCAGCGCGCAAGATCCAAGGCGTCCACGACTCTTACTGTAAGTGTCCGAGTATGCACGCCTTGTCATAACACGCTGGGCGCTGTCAGAAGATCGCTGCGGCCACGAGGAAGGCGAGTCCCGCGATGCCCGCGACCACCCGGACGATATGGAAGGACACCCAGCGATCACGGAGTCGCTGCCAGTCGTCCGGCAGGGTGCCGACGGTCCAGGTCGCGATCTGCTTCACGATGGGGACCTCGACCGCCACGGTCACGAGCAGCGCGACGACAAGCAAGGCGAGCGCCACCAAGGCCAGATAGAAGCCCTGCTTGCCGTACGACAGGAACAGCACCGGAACGATCGAGGCCAGCGCAAGGGGCATCAGAACGGTCATGGGGGTGGCCAGGTTCCGGTTCATCCGATGGGCGATAGCCAGGAACGCCGCCGCCTCGAAAGACGCCATGGATCTGCTCAGCGCCAGCCACGGCCCCCAGAAAACCCCGACGACCAGGGTGGAAAGCAGGACACTGACGAGCTCGAACATCTTCTGCATCATGTCGCCGGCGTGGTACGCGACTGCCCGCGGCGGTAGTCGGCGGCGGTCTCCCGGTACATCTGGTGTTCCGCCTCGTGGTCAGGGAAGTCGTCCGTGGCGAAGAACCCGTCGAGTCCGCCGTTGGCGGCGACGGCGTGCTGTCCCGAGCGGGGCAGCATGATGGCCTCGTATCGGGTGAGCGCCTCGTCGAGGGTGGCCTCCTCGGCGATGGCGTGGGCGAGCTCGGCTCCGTCGAGCATGGCGAGATTGACCCCGTACCCCCCGAGGGGCGCCATCAGGTGCGCCGCGTCGCCGAGCAGCGTCGCGCCGGGCGTACGCGCCCAGGTGAGCGGGGCGGGAAGGGCATAGATCGGGCGGTTGAGGTAGCCGCCGTCGGCGTCCGTGAGGAAGGGCAGCATCTCCTCGGCCCAGCCGCTGAACTCCTTGAGCAGGAACCGTCGTACGGCGTCCGGGTCGTCCAGGTCGACGCCGGCCTCGCCATGCCAGTCGAGGCTGGTCCGCATGGCCAGGTAGGCGCGGATCTGGCCGTTGCTGTTGCGCTGGCCGATGATGGCCCGGCCGTCGCCGTCCATGGCGAACATGTGGCCGTCCCCGACGAGTTTCGCGATCTGGGGATGACGCTCTTCCACGTCCTCGAACCGGACGTCGAGGAACGAGACGCCGGTATAGTCAGGCGTGGCGTCGCTCAGAAGCGGCCGGACCCGAGACCACGCGCCATCGGCGCCGATCACCAGATCCACCTCGGCGGTGACGCCGTTGCCGAACTCGAGGCAGTGCCCGCCGTCGCCGAGCGGGGTCGCGGTGACCAGCTTGTGCCCCCACCGCACGGTGCCGGGCCGTACGTGCTCGGCGAGCATGGCGCGGAGCTGCCCGCGATCGATCTCCGGGGCGGCTGTGTCGTCCTGGTCGGGGACGAACGCGTCGAGCACGGTGCCGTGCTGGTCGAGCCGGCTCTTGGCCTGCCCTTCGAGCCGGGCGAGCTTCATGAACTCCTCGAACAGGCCGGCGTCCTCCAGGGCGATCTGTCCGGTGTCGGCGTGCAGGTCCAGGGTGCCGCCGGCGTCGCGGGCTTCGACAGAGGCGTCGGCGTCGTACACGGTGACGTCGATGCCGTGTCCTTGCAGGACGCGGGCGCACATGAGGCCGCCGGGGCCGGCGCCGACGATGGCGATACGTACGGGCATGGTTTGAGCTCCTCGCTTAACGGGCGTTCGTTCAGCTAGCTCGACAGTAGCTGAACGGGCGTTCGTTGAGCAAGTAGAATGAGGTCATGTCGACGAACACGGGAAGCGACCGGCGTACGGGCTCCGAGACCCGCGCGGAGATCCTCCGCGTCGCGCTGCGGCTGTTCACGGAGAAGGGGTACGAGGGCACCTCGACCCGCGACATCTCCAGCGCGCTCGGGATGACGAAATCCTCGCTGTACTACCACTTCAAGAACAAAGAGGAGATCGTGGCGAGCCTCGTGGAAGCGCGCCGGCACGAGCTCGACGACTTCATCGAGTGGCTCGCCGCGCAGCCGCCTGCGCCTGATCGGCTGGAGAAGGCGGCGCTGCGCTGGGTGGGGGGCACCACGCCGGAAAACCTGCAGGTCATGCGTTTCGCGCAGGCCAACCAGCCGGTCATGAGGCGGCTGGCGGAAGGCGGCGGAGACATCCGTTCGGACTTCGACCGCGTCATCGACCTGCTCGTCGGCGAAGGGGCGAGCATGGAGGACCGCCTCTTCACGCGCATGGTCTTCGACACGGCCGGCGCCGCGCTCCTGTCGGCGCGGGGCACGGAGGCCGGCCCGGACGATGTCATCGCGGCCGCCCGGCGCGCGAGCACCGCACTCGCCCGCGCAACGCAGAAGTGAGCCGTGGAACGGGCGCTCCTGCCCAGGGGCACCCGTTCCGGTGAAGTGAATCGTGGGCGGTCAGTCCCAGGTCGGGAGGTACTCCGCGGGGTAGCGGGCGCCGAAGCCACCGGCCGGGAGGATGTCGGCGATGCGCTTCAGATCGGCGTCGTCGAGGGTGAGGCCGGCGGCGCCGACGTTCTCTTCCAGGCGCTTGGGGTCGCGGGTGCCGGGGATGGGGACGATGTCGTCGCCCTGGGCGAGGAGCCAGGCCAGGGCGAGCTGGGCGACGGTGGCGTCCTTGGTGGCGGCCAGGTCGGCGAGCAGGCGGGTGGCCGCCAGGTTCTTCTCGTAGTTGCCGGGCTGGAAGCGGGCGTCCCAGGAGCGCATGTCGGTGGGGTCGTACTCGGCGCCGGGCTTGGCCTGGTCGGTGAGGAAGCCCCGGCCGAGCGGCGAGTAGGGGACGAACCCGATCCCGAGCTCGCGCAGGACGGGGAAGAGGACCTCGACCTCCCGCTCGAACAGGCTGAACTCCGTCTGCAGGACCGACACGGGGTGTACGGCGTGCGCGCGGCGGATGGTGTTCTCGCCCGCCTCGCTCAGGCCGAAGTAGCGGACCTTGCCGGCGTCGACGAACTCCTTGACCGTCCCGGCCACGTCCTCGATCGGCACGGCGGGGTCGACGCGGTGCTGGTAGAGCACGTCGATGACGTCGACGCCGAGGTAGCGCAGGCTGTTGTCGACAACCTCGCGGATGTGCTCGGGACGGCTGTCGACACCGCCCTGCCGGGTGCCGGTGAAGTCGAACCCGAACTTGGTCGCGATGACCACCTCGTCCCGTACCGGTGCGAGCGCGGCCCCGACGATCCGCTCGTTCTCCCCCTGCCCGTACAGCTCGGCCGTGTCGAAGAACGTCACGCCGAGCTCGTGCGCCCGGCGGATCGTCGCGGCGCCCTCCTGCTTGCCCGAGGGCCCGTACGCCATGGAGATGCCCATCGCGCCGTATCCCAGCGCCGACGCGGTCAGGCCCTGCTGTCCGAGATTTCGCTGCTGCATGCTGTCCGACCTGCGCTTTCTCCGAATGTTAGAGTGTACTTACATGAAGTAAGAGTACTCTAACATCGAGAAAGGGGGAGAATCGTTCGCCGTGAGCAGTCCCACGACACCGCGACGCGGCTACCATCACGGCGACCTGCGTGCCGGGTTGATCCGCGAGGGCATCGCCCTCCTGGGCGAGACGGGCGTCGCGGGTTTCTCGGTGGCCAAGGTCGCCGTCCGCGCGGGCGTGTCCTCGGCCGCCCCGTACCGCCACTTTCCCGATCGCGAGGCTCTCCTGGCCGCCTGCGCGGCCGCCATCCTCGCCGAGATCACCGACCTGCTCGCCGCGGCGGCAGAGCAGGCGGGACCCGACCCGCTCGACCGGTTCGCCGCCACCGCGGGCGCCTACACGCGCTATGTCCTGGAGCATCGCGCCGGAATCGATCTCATCTACTCGTACGACTTCAGCGGCCCCCACCACCCGACCATCCAGGAGCAGAGCCGCCACCTCACGGGCACGCTCATGGACCTGGCCTCAGCCGTCCTGCCCGCCGACACGTCCTGGGCCGACACCGCCGACTTCGTGTACGTCCACCTGTCCACCACACACGGCTACGCCACCCTGCTCATGAAGGTCACCCGCCGCCCACCCGAGGACATCGACAGCCTCGCCGCCCGCGCCGTCACCGCCGCTCGCGACCACATCACCGGCTACCTCCAGCGCCTGCTCCGATGAGTGCTCACGGCGTCCGCAGATAGGTGTCGAGCGCGGCCGCGCCCGCCAGCATCGCCAGGCCCCGCGCCGTCAGCCGGTCGCGCCACTCCCGCATCGTCGCCTGCAGCGGCTCCGGTCCGCCCGCCGCCCGCACCCGCTCCAGAACCCGCGCGATCTGCTCCAGCCCGTGCCCGCCCCGCCGCAGCTGGTGGGCCAGCAGTACGTCGCGTTCGTCGGCGGAGGTGTAGACGCGGTAGCCGGTGCGCGGGTCGCGCCGGGGCACGATCAGTCCGGCCCGCTCCCATTTGCGCAACGTCGCCGGCCGGATGCCGAGCCTGCGCGCCAGCGGCCCGATGAACGTCACACCCGCTGCCGGCTCACGCTGTGGCGCCAGGTCGCGCGGCGATGTCCGCTCGCGCGACTCCGGCCCATGTGGCGATTCCGGCTCGCGCGGTGGTGCCAGGTCGCGTAGGGCCCGTTCCACGGCCTCCAGCGTGTGCCGGTCGCCGGCCAGTTGCGCGTGGCTCTCGTCGATCAGCCGCAGCGCCTCCTCGACCGCGCCGCCGTTCACGGCCCGCATGATCGCCCCCGCGGTCGCGTGGCCGTGCGCGGGGATCAACGCCAGGAACGCCCGCAACGCCACCGCATGGCGCGGCGCGTAGGCGCGGTAGCCGTGCGGCGACCGCTCGGCAGGCGGCAGGAACCCCGCCTCCTCGTAGTTGCGTACCGCCTGCGTGGACAGTCCGTGCTCGCGCGCCAGATCTATGGGTCGCATTTTGAAGGTACATCCTCGTCAACGGCCGGAAACACCGCCAAAGCTTACACAAAAGGTTCAACGATACCGTTGAAGGTATGACGACCTCGATCCAGGACGCCGCCCATCCCTTCACCCCCCGCGCCCTCACCGCGCTCCTTTCCCCCGCCACCCGCCTGCTCGGCCTCGGCGAGCCCACCCACGGCGTCGAAGCCTTCCCCGAACTGCGCAACGAGCTCTTCCGCCACCTCGTCGAACACGAGGGCTACCGCTCGATCACCCTGGAGAGCCACTGCCTGGCGGCCCTGACCGCCGACGCGTACGTCACCGACGGCATCGGGACCCTCGAGGACGCGATGGGCAACGGCTTCAGCCACGGTCTCGGCGCCTCACCCGCCAACCGCGAGCTCCTGCGCTGGATGCGGGCCCACAACGAGCAGCGTCCCCCGTACGAGCGGCTCCGCTTCTACGGCTTCGACGGTCCCCTGGAGATCACCGGCCCCGGCAGCCCGCGCCCGGCCCTGACCGCACTGCACGACTACCTCGCCGCCCACCTCGACCTGCCCTGGAACCGCGAGACCCTCGACGAACTGCTCGGCCCCGACGAGCGCTGGACCAACCCGGCCGCCACGACGGACCCCACCCAGTCCGTCGGCCGTACCCCTGAGGCCAACGAACTGCGCCTGATCGCCGACGACGTGCGCGCACTGCTCACCGCGCACGCCCCCCACCTGACGGCCGCCACTTCCCCCGACGACTGGTGGCGCGCCGACCTGCACGCCCGTTCCGCCGCTGGGCTCCTGCGCTACCACGCCGGCATGGCCGACACCACGCCCACCCGCGTCGGCACGCTCATGTGCCTGCGCGATGCGATGATGGCCGACAACCTCGACGCCATCGTCCGCCGCGAAGCCCGTCGCGGCCCGACCCTCGCCTTCGCCCACAACCGCCACCTGCAGAAAGACAAGAGCCGCTGGCTGCTGCCGGATGGCTGGGGCCCCCTGGCGGGCCGGACGCTGGAGTGGTGGAGCGCCGGCGCCATCATCGGCACCCACCTCGGCGACCAGTACGCCTTCGCCGCCACCACCTTCGGCACCCGCGGCTCCGACATCCCCCATCCCGACACCCTCGAAGGGCTCCTGTCGACCCTCCCCGCCGCCCGCGCCGTACTCGATCCCAGCTGCCTCGACCGGAAGCTGACGCCTCGCGTCCCGGCCGACCACACCTACTTCGCCCTCGACCCGGCCACCACCGACCAGATCGACGCCATCGTCTTTTTCAAGGAAATCTGAGTGGCGACGTAGACAACGGGGGCCACGCGCCGATGATCCAGGCCGGGGCTCTTGCCCGCGAGGGCGGGTCTCCAGGGTTGCGCGTCGTGGCCCTGCGTGGGCGGGTCTCCAGGGTCGCGCGTCGTGGCCCTGCGCGGAGCATGACGAAGACGACCTCGCCGCGTAGCCAACCGGGCGCTTTGCCTGGCATCTCGTGCGGGTGGCGATCATCTTGCTGGGACAAAACTGGTCATGTGCGACACTCAGGATGGCGGCCCTCCCGAGCCGCCCCGGACGCCGCCGTGGGTGGGAGGCATCAGGGTGAATGCGCAGCGTTCGCAGCCGTACCGGCACCTGGACGCGGCACTGATCCGCGCCACCGCGCACACGATCGAACCGGATCTCCCGCCGTGGCCCGAACCGCCCGCCGAGCCCGGCGCCAACCCGGGCGGCGAGACCGACGCCGACCCGGACAGTGGCTCCGGCGCCGAACCGGCCGCCGAGTCGGGCGCCGAACCCGACAGTGCGGCCGGTGCAGAACCGGACGGCGAGGTCGGCGCCGGACCGGACGGCGAGGTCGGCGCCGAACGATGGCGCGAGTGGCTCGTCCAGGTCTGGGCACGAGATTCCGTGGCGGCGGCCGTCTCCATGGCAAGTCCGGTCCTGGCGGCCCAGATCGAGGCGGTGTGCGCGGGCCGCCGCCCCCGCGCCGCCCGCCTCCGGCGCATGGCGCTGTCACTGGCCCGGTATCTGGTACGGATGCGCGGCCGTGCCACACCTTTCGGAACATTCGCCGGCGTGGCCCCACTCCGCTTCGACACAACACCAACGGGCTGGACCGACGTCCCACCCTCTGGCGCGGCGTCGGCGGGCCGGCCCGGGGCGCTGTGCACGAGGACGACGGCGGACGGCGTGTGGCTGGCCGCGGTGATCGCCCGGCTGGAATCGGCTCCGGAGCTGCGGCGTCGTCTCCCCGTCGTGGTGAACGATCTCGCGTTCGTACGCGGGGAACGGCTGGTGGTGCCCTGGCAGCCGCACGCCGGCGACCCGGCCCGCAGCGAGCTGTCGGAGGTGTCGGTCCGGCACGGCCCGGCCGTCCGGACGGTCATGGACCTGGCCCGGGCGCCCGTTCAGATCGGCGACCTGATCGACGGGCTGGCGGCCACGTTCCCCGGCGCCAGGGTCCCGGCGATCGAGGCGATGGTCGCGGAGCTGGTCACGTGCGGGGTGCTGATCACCACTCTGCGTCCCCCCTCGACCAGCGTCGACGGGCTCGCGTACGTACTGGACCAGCTGCGAGCCGTGGCAGCGGACGCGCTCGGCGAGGTCACCCCACTGGTCCAGGAGCTGTACGCGATCCACGAGGAGCTGCGAGCAACGGACCAGGCGACCGGCGAGGCCGCCCGGCGGGCCAGGCGAGCGGTCGCCGGTCGGATGCGGGCCGCGCTGCCGGTCGAGGTCGTCCAGCCGCTCAAGGTGGACCTGCGGCTGGACGGCACCGTGGTACTGCCGCCAGAGGTGGCGGCCGAGGCGGAGGCCGCCGCCGGGGCGCTCCTGCGGCTGACGCCGCACCCGGCGGGGCACCCGGCTTGGCGGGAGTACCACGTCAGGTTCCTGGAGCGGTACGGAGCCGGCGCCGTCGTCCCGATCGAGCAGCTCGTCGACGACACGGCGGGGCTGGGCTTCCCCGCACACTACGGGGAACCACGGCAGCCGGCCGAGCCCCTGTCCCGCAGGGACCGGCGGCTACTGGCGCTGGCGCAGCAGGCGGCCCTGGACGGCGCGCGGGAGATCGTACTGGACGACGCCGCCATCGAGCGCCTGGCCGCGGACAGTACGAACGACGCCGCGATCGAGGACCTGGCGGTGGACGGTAGGGACCGTGCTCCGATCGAGCGCCAGGCCACGGACGGTAGGGGCCGCGCGCGACCGCTCCCGTACATGGAACTGGTGGCCGAGGTCTGCGCACCCACCGTCGACGCGCTGGCCGCCGACGCCTTCACCCTGACGGTGCTGGCCGTCGACGGCACGGCGGCCTGCCTGAGCGGTCGGTTCGTCGATCTGCTGCCGGACGGTGACCGGCGGCGGATGGCCGGTCTGTACGATCGGCTGCCGGTTTCGGTGGAGGGTGCCGTGCCGGCGCAGTTGTCGTTCCCGGCCCGGAACGCGCGTACCCAGGAGGTCGCCCGCACCCCGCTCCTGCTGCCGGAGCTGATCACTCTGGCCGAGCACCGGACCGGCTCACCCGGGCGGATCCCCTGGCGGGATCTGGCGGTCACCGCGGACAACGACCGGATGTACCTGCTGTCGCGGTCTCGGCGGCAGGTGGTGGAGCCGGTGCTGACCAGCGCGGTCGCCCGGCGGGCCATGCCGCCGATCGCGCGCCTGCTGTTCGAGATCCCGCGTGCTCGGGGTGCTGTGGTGTCGCCGTTCTCCTGGGGCGCGGCGGCGGGTCTGCCGTTCCTGCCGCGGGTCCGCTACGGCCGTAGCGTGCTCGCTCCCGCGCGGTGGCTCATCCCCGCCGACGCCCTGCCCGGGCCGGACACCGCGTGGCCGGATTGGGTGCGGGCCATGACAGACCTGCGTGTCCGCCTGGGGCTGCCCGCCACTGTGTCCGTGGGTACGGAGGATCGCCGCCTGCGGCTGGATCTGGACGAGCCCATGAGCCTGGCGCTGCTCCGCGCCCACCTGGACGGCGCCGGTGAGGCCGCCGTCGTGTCGGAGGCGGCGGGACCCGCCGACCACGGCTGGTTCGGCCGCCGCGCGCACGAGATCGTCATCTCGCTGGCCGCCACCACGCCGTCCGCCCGCGCACCCGCCGCCGTGACCAGGCCGGGGCCGCTGTCGCTGGTCGGGCGCGAGGACGGGATCCTGCCGGGAGCGGGGGTCCTGTTCGCCAAGCTGTACGGGCATCCCGGCGTGGTCGACACGATCCTCACCAAGCACCTGTCCGACCTGCTGGAGACGTGGGACGAGCCGCCGATGTGGTGGTTCGTGCGTTACCGCGACCCTCGCCCGCATCTACGGCTGCGCCTGCACCTCGCCGGCGATCATGACTACGGTCCGGCCTCCGCCCGCGTCGGGGCGTGGGTCGCCGATCTTCGCGGCCGGGGTCTCGTCGGGGACCTGGTCCTGGACACGTACCACCCGGAGACCGCCCGGTACGGCTCGGGACAGGTGCTGGCCGCCGCGGAGGCCGCCTTCGCGGCCGACTCCGCCGCCGTGGTCGCCCAGCTCGCGGCCCTGTCCGCGGCTCGTCAGGTACACCCGCACGCGCTCACCGCCGCGAGCCTGCTCGATCTCACGGCCGCCATGGCGAAAGACCAGGCAGCGGGGGTGCGCTGGCAGATCGAGCACCCCCCGCGCGGGCCCGTTCCCGCGAGCGACCGCGCGGTCGTTCGCCAGGCGGTCGGCTTGGCGGGCCTGAGCGAGGACCGGGCGGCGTTACGGGCCATCCCGGGCGGCTCGCGGATCGTCGCCGCATGGCAGGACCGGCGGCGAGCCGTGGCCGCCTATATGGACCGGCTCGCCGCCGACGCCCCACAGCTGAGCGAATTGGCGGTGATGGAGTCCTTCATGCACATGCACCACTTACGGGCGCTCGGAATCGACCGCGAGGCTGAACGCGGATGCCGCAAGCTGGCCCGCGCCGTCGCGCTGGCCTTCACCGCTCGTCACGACGCCGCTCGTCACGACGCCGCTCGTCACGACGCCGCACTGGGCGAAGGCGCCGCACCGGGCGACGGCGCCGCACCGGGCGACAACGCTTGACGTGTTCTGTGTGATCGCGTGGCGCGGTGGTAGGTATGGGTGGTGGCGCCTTTCTTTCGGACCAACAGCCGGGAATTCGACTTTCCGCCGTTCGCCGGGCTGCCGCCGATTCGCTACGTCCTGGCCGCGGCACCGCGCTCCGGCAGCAATATGCTCGTCCGCGCACTCTGGCACACCAGGCGGGCCGGTTTCGCCGACGGATATCTCACCGACACCCATGTCCTCGACTACTTCGAGCGCTGGGGATTCGACACCGCCGATCCGGCCGACCTGGTGAAAGGCTATATCGCTAAATTAATGACCTGCCGGACCAGTCCGAACGGAGTTTTCGGCATCAAGGTACACGGCGAGCACCTACAGGGACTCGAAGTCGACCTGGACGAACTCCTCATGTCGCCCCACTACATCTGGCTGCGGCGCAGGGACCGGCTCCGGCAGGCCATCTCGTACGTCCTGGCGAGGCAGACCGGCGTCTGGATCGTGGACGGAATCTATCTGTCCACCAGCCGGGCACTTTCCGAGCCCCAGTACGACTACGCCGAGATCCGCCGCCACCTGCAACACCTCGACGGCGAGACGAGGGTGTGGCAGCAGTATTTCGACCGCCACGACCTCGTCCCGCACGTCGTCTTCTACGAGGACATGCTGGCCGACTATCCGAAAACCGTCCTCGGCTGCCTGCGACACCTGGGCGTCGACCCGCCCGATTCCCTGCCAGAACCCGGTATCAAACGCCAGTCGGGCGAGATCACCGAACGGTGGCTGGAGATGTTCGAGCGGGACAGCGCCCGATATGGAGACGGCGCGGCGATCGTTAAGGAATCGTCGAGCTGAGCGGCCAGCGCCTTATCCGGTACGGCGTCCACCACACGAACCCGCCCACCCGATGCAGCAGGTCCGCCCGCAGGTAGCGCTCCGTCACCGCCGGCGAGAGGGCCGTCACCCGCACGCCGCGCAGCAGCGGTGCGATCGCCTCCTCGCGGTGCGGGTTGCGAATGACCAGGCGCTTGAACGAGCCCGTCCGGCGGTCGCGGATCTCGATGAAGCCGGGCCCGAGCCGATAGCCGCACTTCGCGATGTGAAAGGACTCCCGCCACGCCGCCGCGATACCGTCCCCGACCGAGCCTACGAGGCCGCCCACGGCGGACCCCACGACGCCGCCCGCGGCGGACCCCACGACGCCATCCGCGGCGGAGCCCACGACGTCGTCCTCGGTGGAGTCCGCGTACACGGCCGTCGGCGGATGGAGGTGGCTGAGCGGCCGCCAGCCCGCCGTGCCGGCCGGCATGTGGATGGTCCAGTCGACCGCAATGCCGTGGCTGGTCAGCTCACGGATGACGGTGAGCGCGGCCACCGCCGCGGCACCGTCCGCGTCCTCCAGATCGACCGTGTCCTCCAGTCGGGCGAGCTGGACGCCGTCTTCCGCCACCCGCGACACGGTCGCGACGGGATCACCGGTGGCCTCCACTCGGCCCGCGTACATGCCCGGGACCCGCATGGCCGCCGGGTCGCGGTCCTTCCACAGCGTCAGCGGGACGCACGCCGGCGGCCCGCTCATCGGGACGTCCCCACCGAAACCGCCGCCGAGACCGGAACCGCCGCCGCCGAGGCCGGCATCGCCGCGAGCGCCGGTACGAGCGGCTCGCCACGGCTGAGATTCTCGCCGTCGAGACGCATCAGGTCCTGGTTGGCGACGGCCGGCGCGACATGGACCGCCTGGCCCGCGTCGCAGAAGATCAGGCCGAGCGTGCGCCAGCGGGCGAGCAACTCGTCGATCACGCCCTCGGTCACACCGTCGTGCCGGGCCGCGGCCTTGCGCGTGAGCCCCGCCGGGCTGTGCGGCGTGTCGAGCAGGCGGAACACCGTCACCTCCAGCGGTTCGGTGAGGTCGAGCAGGTGCCAGGAGAAGCCGGGCCGGGTGTCCACAAGGACGATGTGGTCGCCCAGATCGCAGTGGGTCAGGCGGCTGCGCGAGTAGGCGTCCTTCCAGTCGGCGACGGCCTCGCGCAGGCGGTCGAGGCAGCCCGCGTCAATGCCGCGGCGCGGTGAGTCGAAGACGTAGACGAGGTCGGCGAGCTCGGATTCGGGCAGATCGTAGATGTGCCGGTACTGCGCGGCCGGACGGAGCTCACCGAAACCCAGCTCGGGCCGGTCGAAGTACGGGCTGAAGCGCTCGACCTTCAGCCGGGTGGCGTTCGACGGCGGCATGAGGTGATGCAGGGCGGGCACCTGGTCGATCACGCTGTCGTAGTCGGCCTCGGACTCGCCCGGGAAGCCGTAGAGGTAGTTCCAGTTCAGGTTGATGCCGACGGTCTCCGAGTCGCGCAGCAGCCGGACGTTCAGGCAGCCGCTCACGCCCTTGTCCATCAGGGTGAGCACCCGGCTGCTGAGGTTCTCCACCCCTGGCTGCACGTAGTCGATCCCGGCCGCGCGCAGGGTCTCCAACTGGTCCCGGCGCAGGTTCGACTTGATCTCGTAGCCGATCCGCAGGTCGTAGCCGGATTCCTGGAGGCGCGGGGCCATCGAGGACAGGTAGGTCATGTCGAGGATGTTGTCGGTCACCCACACGTCGAGGACCCGGTGCCGTTCGACGAGGGTGAGGATCTCGTCGACGAACCGGCCGGGGTCCTTGCTGCGGAACTGCATGAGCGAGCCGTTCAGCCCGCAGAACGTACAGTGGTGCTTCTCGCCCCACCAGCAGCCGCGCGACCCCTCCACGGTGAGCCGCGGTTCCACCCAGGTGCCCGCGACGGACCTCGCGTGCTGCTCGAAGTAGTCACCGAAGTCGGGCGGGACCAGTGCCTCCGGCGGCAGCGGCCGGGCTTCCACCCGGTTCGTGACGGACTCGCCGTCCGGCCCGCGCCAGCACAGACCGGCGATCCCACTGACATCGCCCGCAGCCCCGGTGCCGGTGCCCGTGCCGGCCCTGGCGCGGATCGCGGTGAGCAACTGCGGGAAGACCAGCTCGCCCTCGCCACGCACGATGAAGTCGACGTACGGGAAGTTCCGGTGCATCGCCGCGCCCTGCGGTCCTTCGCAGTTCGGCCCGCCGAACACCGTGACGGAGTCCGGCGCCCGTTTCTTGACCTCCCGCGCCGCCGCGAGGGCCGCGGCGTTCTGGGCGAAGGTGGCGGTGAACCCGACCACGTCCGGCTTCATGGCCGCGATCCGATCGGCGGTCTCCTCGATGAACAGCGGCGCGAGCTCGTGGAGTTCCGTCGCCTTGGCGAGCATCCGCTCCGGCACGCTGCCGCCGAGGAACTCGGCGTACTCCGCCACCTTCCACCGGGGCCGCTCGTTCAGCGCCGCCGAGAAGATCCACTCGCTGTGGCCGGAGAAGTAGGAGCTCACGAAGGTGTCGTACTCCTCGAACGTGAACCCGACGTGGGCGTGCACCCAGTCGATGTAGTCGAGGTTGGCGTGTATGACATCGACCTCGTCATCGGGGAACACGTCGAGGACCCGGCGCTTCAGCACGCCGAGCGAGAGCGACGGTGCGTCGATCGACGACCACGGCATGTCCACCAACACGATGTGCATGGGTCTTGCCCCTCATCTCCAGGTCGTACCGGGTCACCACAGGCCACGCCGGGACAGCGCGCGCCGCGCCGCGTCGCTCTCGGCAGTCGGGGTGGCCGCGAACGCCGCGGCCACACGCTCGGAGACCACGCCGCGGGTGACCCCGGCGGGCGTGGCGAAGTACGCGTACGGCACGGCGCCGTCGCCCGCCCCGGCCTCGTCCCAGGAAGCGAGGGCGGCCGGCGCGTACCGGCGGAGGGCGGCGTGACCGCGATCCGTCTCGACGATCCCCTCGCTCTCGATGACGAACGACAGCGGCTGCTCGCAGGCCAGCGCCGTGAACAGGGCGATCATCAGCTCGTGGTCGATGGTCTCCCGCAGGATCGCGGCGTCGGGCCGCGTCTCGCCCAAGCCGCGCAGGTACGCCGCGAACGCCTCCTCCACCGACACCCCAGGCCCCGCGTACGGAATCAGCCGGAACCTGGCGAAACTCGGCGACAAGAGGAAGCCGTCGAGCAACTCCGCCTCACCGACGCCGGCCGCCGCGAACAGCGCCACGCTGCGCGGGAACGTGGCCGCGAGGCTGCCCCCGGTGCCGAGCCGCCAGATGTTCGAGCGGAACCGGCGCGCGGCGGCGTCGAGCTCGTCCAGGTCGATCGTCTCCAGGCACTCCAGCTCACCGGCGTCCGCGGCCACACCCGCGGCGCCTTCGGCGGCGAGCCGCTCCCGCAGCCGGCCGTCGAGCAGCAACCGCATGATCAGCTCGGCGAGCCGCTCACCGTCGAGAGACCGCACACCCGGGGTGCTCACGGCGCCGTCCTGTCCTGCTGCGGCGCCCCGTCCCGCCACGCACCGACCAGCCTCTTCAGGCGGCCGTAGTTCCGCCGTGACTTCTCGACGAGCCGGCCGTCGTCGCGGAACATCGGGTCCTCGTAGGTCACGCCGAGCAGGTTCGGGCAGCGCGGCAGCAGGTACTCGGTGAGTTCGAGCTGCTCGTCCAGCAGCACTCCGTGGTGCAGGTCGCGGAACTTGCCCTTCACGATCTGGCAGCCGGACAGATGCAGCTCGCGGCAGCGCCCGAGCGGCAGCGCCTCGATGTCGTCGACCATGTGGCGGCCGGTACGCCCGCGCAGCCACTGATAACTGAGCAGGTGACCCACATCGAGCGTCACCTGCACGTCGGCGTCATCGGCAAGCCGGGTGAAGTACGCGAACGCGTCGAGGTGCCCCAGGACGAACGACCCGCCCTCGGTGAAGCCGGGGAACTCGACGTGCAGCGGCAGGTCCAGGAGGCCGGCGGTCTCGGCCACGTTCCGCGTGGCGATCTCCAGGCCCGGTTCGGTCAGCGGCGGCGGCAGCGGGTACGGCAGCGGGTAGCCGCGCAGGTTCCAGATGCCGAGGTCCTCGACCACCCAGCGGAATCCGTAGCGGGCGGCGAGCTCGTTGGTGTACTCGGCCGCGGGCCGCCGGTCGTAACGCTCGGGTGTGCCCATGTTGAACTCGGTCTGGTGGAAGGCCCGGTCGAGCCCGGCGGGCAGCGCCTCGAAGAAGCGGTCGTAGGCGCGTACGTAGTCGGCCACCCGGGGGGTCGCGCGTGAGCGTGGCTGGTAGGCGAAGGCCGCGTACGCGAAGTCGGCGCCGTGGCGCTGGGCGAAGGCGCGTACCCGTGGGGTGATGTCCCCGCCGTCGTCCGCCTCCACGAACCCGACGCCTCGCCGCCCCAGCGCCCCTCCGCCCCACGGCATGTCCATGAGGAGACCGAACCCCAGCCTGCCCGTCGCGACCGCCTGCCTGGTCCCTGTCGTGATGTCGGTCGTCATATCGGCCTCCTGACGGCTTCCCCACCTGCGACGGTGGGCGCCTCCCAACGCACCGCACCCGACCGGCCCGCGCCCGCCTGGTCCGCGCCCGTCTGGTCTGTGCCCGCCGTCACCTCGACCAGGCCGGCCAGCAGCCGGCGCCCGTGGGCGGTGCGCGCCCCGAGCAGGCCGTCGGCCCGCTGCTCGACGTCACGCCGAGGCAGCGCGTAGAACCGCTCCCAGACCAGGTCGGCAACCACGATCCGACCGTCCCGGTCCCCGCTCGCGTCCGGAACCCCGGCCACGTCGACGCCCGCCGGCACGATCCGTACCCACGGATACGGCCTGACGGCCGCGACGCCCGCGCGGACGACAGCCGCCCGAGACGCGGCGCCGGACGCGGGCCGCCGCGGCAGGATCGCGCTCGCCTTACCCGGCCGGACCGTGTGAAAGACCCGTACCAGACGGTCGAGCGCCTCAGCCCGGGTCGGGCCGTCGAGCACGGTCAGCGGATGACCGACCCGCCCGGAAAGATAACTGAGCTCGGGATTCCCGGCCAAAGCACCAGAGGTGTCCAGCGAGAGGCCGAAGCCGTCCGGGTCCCGCGCGAGCCTGCTGCCGGGCTCGGACACCATGAGTTCCAGCGCGTCGATGCCGATCCGCTCCTGGTTCGCCGCGAGGAACCGCAAGGACTCCTCGAACTCGGCGTCCGTCTCGTCGAAGACGTAGCCCATCACGGAGAACCGCAGGACGATGCCCGCCGACGCGACGTTCTCCACGATCCGCTGGTAGTCGGCCGCCCGCACGCCCCGGTCCATCAGGTCGAGCAGCCGCTGGGAGGTCCCCTCGTAGCCCACCGACATCAGCTCGCAGCCGACCTCGGCGAGGCTCCGGCAGAACGCCGGATCGGCCAGGGTCGCGTCCAGCCTGCTGCGTACGCCGAACCCCACCTTGACGCCGCGCTCGCGTACCTCGCGCATCGCCTTCACGATCAGCCGCAGGTTGGTGTTCTCATCGGAGATCGACACGAACTCCGCGCCCGTGTCGCGGACCACCGTCTGTACGGCGTCGGCGATCTGGCGCACCGTCCCCTGCTGGTAGGCGCCCGGCGCGAGAGACCGGTTGCCGTACGAGCAGAACGCGCACCGGCCCCAGTAGCAGCCGACGCACGAGATGAGCGCGACCTCCATGGTCTCGTTGAGGTAGGACCGGACCGGCAGCCCGGCGAAGTCGGGCGGCCCGAGGTCGTGGAAGCGCAGCGTCACCGGCTGCTCGGACCGGCGGGCGGGCGCGGCGCGGGGCAGCCAGATCATGCCGGGGACCGCGTCCTGCGGGGCATCGCCGTCCAGCGTGTCCAGCCAGCGTTCGAGCGGCTGCTCGCCGGCGGTCCAGCACAGCGCGTCCACCGCGGCCCGGACGCCGGGCAGCGGCGCGAGCTCCTCGTGCCGGATCATCACCTGCTGGCCGCCGAGGCAGATCTTGGCGTCCGGCCGCAGCCGCCTGACCCAGGCGGCGATGAGCAGCGCGGGCGCGAGCTGGCTGAAGAACGCCACGGACAGGCCGACCACGCGCGGGCTATGCCGGGTCAGCAGCGCCTCGACCATGTCGTACAGCCGCTCGATCGGCAGCCCCGACGCGGCGGGCGGCAGCAGTGCGGCCTGCCGTGCCGCACCGTCGAGCTGGGCCAGATCCCGCCATGTCCGGACGAGGAAGGTGTCGCGCACGAGCAGCTCGATCGCGTGGTGGGCGAGGCGGACCGCACGGGCCGGGCCCAGTGCGCCTGGCGGTTCCTTCCGCAGGACGTGGGCCCGGAGCTCGTCGATGTGTCCGGCGACGACGTCGGCCATCGCCCGTCGGTACCAGGTGCCCGCGCCGGTGTCCGGCTGGTCGCGCACCACGTCGCCCAGCAGCTCCGGATGCCGTAGCAGGTCGTGCAGCAGGGCGATGTTCAGGTCGGCTTGGTGGACGCGCCGCCCTCGCCGCCGTAGATGACCGCTGAGGTAGGGCAGGCTCAGATAGGGAAAGAACCTGGCCTCGGTCTGCGGCGGAAAAATGAGCAGGACGTCGACACCCTCGCCGCCTGCCTCCTGCCCAGACGGCACGATCTGCCCGGACGGGAGTCTCGTCAGGCCCTGGCAGGCAGGTCGCCGGTGTCCTCGGCCGCCTTGTAGGTGTAGGAGTGGTACGACCCGCTGAGCTTGAGTTCGCTTGATTCGATCACCTCGAGCTGGTCCAGCTCGGTGAATTCGTCGTCGATGAGCATTTCGGGTTTCACCGCGGCCACGGTTCCTCCTCGTGGGAATCTGCCGACAGTCATGGGCTTAACCCGTTCAACGATAGTCAAGCGATTCTTCGCGTCAATAGCCGCCGAATCTGAAAGGGCGCCGGAATGGCGTAATAAGGACCGTTATAAATCAAATTGACTGCTCAAAGGCAGCCACAGCGGTCGGCAGCGTGGGAAACAGGTGCTCAGGACCGATGGCGGCAGTAAGCCCGTAGGCATCGAGTGAGGTACGCAGATCCTGCTTGACCCGGGCCATCGCGAACACGATGCCCCGGCGGACCAGTTCGGCGCGCAGCGCCTCGACCGCGTCCAAGGCGGTGATATCCACCTCGACGTTGGCCTCGACGTTGAGAACGAACCAGGAGACCGCGCCCTCATGCTGGTCGACGGCGGCCAGAGCGCGACGCCTGAAGTCCTGGGCGTTGGCGAAGAAGAGCGGGGAATCGTAGCGGTAAACGATCAGGCCGGGCACCGTACGCGCCTCGGGATAATCGTCGACGTCGTGCATTCCGGCCAGCCCCGGCACGAGGCCCAGGATCGCGTCGTGGGGACGGGCCACGCGGGCCAGCATTTCGGCCACGGACAAGGCGACCGCGAGCAGCACCCCGTACAGGATGTCGAAGACCAGCACCCCGGCGAACGCGCCGAGAGCGAGCAGCAGCTCGCTGCGTCTGAAGGTGGCCAGCCTGCGGAACTCCGCCAGGTCGATCAGCCGGAAAGCCGCGTAGACGACGATGGCGCCGAGCGCGGCGGCCGGGAAGTGGGTCAGCAACGGCCCGGCGAACAACAGCACCGCGACCACTCCCGCCAGGGCCACCAGGGAGTACAGCTGGGTGCGGCTGCCCGCCGCGTCGCCAAGTGCGGTACGGCTGCCGCTGCTGCTGACCGGGAAGCCGCGCAGCACCCCGGCGCCCACGTTGGCCACGCCGAAGGCGAGCAGCTCCTGGTTGGCGTTGATCTCCTGGTTGTGCCGGGCGGAGAAGGAGCGCGCGGTCAGCATGTTGTCGCTGTAGCCCACCAGGAGCACGCCGAGAGCGGGCAGCACCAGCTCGCTGAACTCGCCGAGAGCGGGCATGGCCGGCGTCGGCAACCCGGAGGGGATCGTGCCGACCACCTTGATCCCGTAGCGCTCCAGCCCGAAGACCGTGACGCAGCCGGTGGCCAGCAGCACGGCGAGGAGCGGCGCGGGTGCCCGTGGCCAGCGCCACTGCAACAGGAACAGGAAGGCCAGGACGGTCGCGGCCAGCAGCAGGGTCCACGGATGCAGGTTCGGCAACCCGCCGGCGAAGGAGACCAGCTGGTCGCGGAAGGTGTCGCCGGACACCGAGGTCCTGGTGAGCTTGCCCAGCTGGCTGACGATCATGATGACCGCCACGCCGGCCAGGTAGCCGACCAGGATGGGCTTGGACAGCAGGTCGGCGACGAACCCGAGCCGCAGCAACCAGCAGACCAGCGCGAGCAGCCCGACGACGACGGCCAGACCGGCCGCGAGCGATGCGTACGTGCCAGGATCGCCCGCGGCCAGTGGGCCGATGGCGGCGGCCGTCATGAGCGCGGTCGTCGACTCGGGGCCGATCGACAGCTGCCGGGAGGAGCCGAGGAACGCGTACAGCGCCAGCGGGGCCAGGGCGGCCCACAGCCCGGCCACGGGAGGCAGCCCGGCGACCGTGGCGTACGCCATGACCTGGGGGACCAGGTAGGCGGCCACGGTGAGCCCGGCCAGCAGATCACCGCGCAGCCATGCGCGCTGATACCCGGTCAGAAACGAGGTCACATTCTGCTTTGTATCGCACACCGACGCCTTGAGGCTCAGGGTGGTCGGGCGGAGAGCACCTGATGTTAAGGGCGGCCCAGCGGCGGATGATGCGTGCAGCAATGCCACCCGTTTCGCTCCTCCGAACAGGAAAGGCATGCCCATGCACCCACCACGCCGGTTATGGCGGAGCCCCGTGTTACGGCGGCTGGGCCTGATCGGGCTCGTGGCCACACTCGCCACGACCATGCTGAGCACCGTTCCGGCCAACGCGGGTCCGCCGACCTTCCAGCCGACCACGCAGCCGACCGTGCCGACGCTCACGCCGGTCCCTCCGCCCACCGTCCTGCCGACCGTGCCGCCGACGCCGGTGCCGCTCATCTGGGCGGGGTTCGGTGACAGTTACACGAGCGGTGAAGGCGCGAGCCGGAACCACGTCTACAAGCGGAAGCAGAACGGCGACGAGGACTGGCGGCACCAGAGCGGGCTCGCGCCGTTCCTTCTGGCGTTCAACTACCTGGAGGCGAACCGCTACCAGCTCGGCGGCTACACGGTCTCCCCCACGGAGATCCCCACCGCGTGGGGCAACGACCAGATGATCTTCAACGCGTCGTCGGGGGCCGAGACCAAACACCTCACCCAGCCGCAGACCGAGTGCAAGAAGTGCACCGCCATCAGGAACGCGCCCCAGCTCCAGGGCGTCCCCTCGAACACCAACCTCGTCTACTTCGGGCTCGGCGGCAACGACGCCGGCTTCGGATCGCTGATGTCGACCGCGTTCGAGGTGTACTTCTGGCGATGGACCAGGGCGAACTGGGTTTCCCGGCAGATCCGCGCCGTTCAGATGGAGGTCAACCGGCTGATCGGGCAGATGCCACAGGTCTCGGCGAACGTCGAACAGGGCCTGGTGGACGTGAACAAGGCCGCCGACAAGGCGGACATCATCGTCGCGCTCTATCCGTTGGCCGTCAAACAGTCCGGCAACTCTGACATCAAGCAGATCTCCGGCGCGGCGCTGGACCTGATGTATCCGTTCGCCGTCGCGGTGAACCAGGCGATCAAGGACGCGGTCGACCGGTTCCGTGCCAGGTTCCCGAACGTCAAGGTGCACGTGTTCGACCCGAACACGGCGGGGCCGAACGGCACCAGTCTGGTGGCCGGTCACGAGCTCGGCCAGCCGGACTCGTACTTCAACGGGGTGCGCTACCGGGGCAACATCTTCGGGCAGGGCCGGTTCTTCAAGGCGTACCAGGAGAGCTTCCACCCCAACGAGCCGGGCGCGGTGGCGCTCGGACAGGGGCTGGCGACCTGGATGGCCCAGGAGTTCCCCGCCTGGTTCCCGAACGGGCCCGACTTCAACCGCGTCCACGTGGACGCGCAGGCCGCCGCCGAGGATCCGGACGCCGACCAGCAGTTCGAGGAATGGGCGATGGCTCACCCGGATGAGGTCTGCGAGGAGACCGACATCGACAGCATCTGCCACTTCATCAACACCGACGGTGAGATAGCGATCCCGATCGAAGTGGTCCACAATCCGATCCCGCTCCAGCCGATCCCCGGAGCACCCATAGTCGGTGGCCCAGGGGGCGGTAGCCCCGGCGGCCCGTCACCGTCGACCTGGATCCCGGCCACCTACAGCAGCGCGCCGTCCGGCCTGCCGCCGGGCGGCATCCCGTTCGACAACACACCCACGTCGGACCCCTGCGAGATCAAGACCGCGGAGCCCGGGTTACAGGTGACGGTCACGACCTCCAGGCTGAGCGGCGGTGGCCTGAGGGAGCCCATGGATCTCACCTGGGTCCAGTTCATGCGGACCGTGAAATCCGACCCCTGCCAGAAGAAGGAGAAGATCGACCCGGCCGACATCCAGCAGATGATCGACGACTGGCTGTCCTCGGGCGACAGCGACTGACCTCCCAATCGCCTTAAAGCCCCGCCTGCTCGGCCTGTTCGGCGAGCAGGCGGTGGCGGTTGGCCCGGTTGACCTTCTGCCGGCGCGGATCCGGGATGGGCGCCGCGAGCAGGAGGCGCTGGGTGTACGGATGCTCGGGGTTCGAGGTCACGACATCCCCGTCCCCGTCCTCGACCAGCTCCCCTCGATACATCACCGCCACCCGATGGCTGATGTAACGCACGACGCCCAGGTCGTGCGACACGAACAGGTAGGCCACACCCAGCGACTCCTGCAGCTCGATCAGCAGGTCGAGCACGGTCGCCTGGGTCGACAGGTCGAGTGCCGACACCGGCTCGTCACAGACGACGAGCTTCGGTCGCAGCGCCAGTGCCCGGGCGATGGCGACCCGCTGGCGCTGGCCGCCGCTGAACTCCCGCGCATAGCGGTCCACGGCGTCTTTCGGCAGTCGCACCTTGTCGAGGAGTTCGCGTACCTGCGCCTGGGCGGCATGACGCTTGACGCCCGTGATCGAGAGTGGCTCGGTGAGGATGTCGCCGACCGTCATGCTCGGGTTGAGCGAGGTGTAGGGATCCTGGAAGACCACCTGCAGCTCACGCGCGAGCCCGCGACGCTCACGGCGCGAGGCGTGCCCGATCTCCCGGCCCCCGAACCGGATCGAGCCGCCGGTCACCGGGGCGAGGCCGAGAATGGCGCGCCCGAGCGTGGTCTTGCCCGAGCCCGACTCGCCGACCAGACCGACGGTCTCGCCGGGCCGTACGTTGATCGAGACTCCGTGAAGGGCACGGAACGGCGGCGACCGGAAACCCTTGGCCGGGTACTCGACAACGAGATCTTGAACCTCAAGCACGACCGTCCCCCGTAACCTTCACCCGGGCGAGCCGCGCGGGCCGCCCGTCGAGCATCGAGCCGAGCAGCGACCGCGTGTAGTCGTGCCGCGGCGTGTCGAAGATCGCCTGAGCGGGCCCGTTCTCGACGATCTCGCCCTGCCTCATGACGAGGACGCGATCGCAGATGTCGGCCACGACACCGAAGTCGTGCGTCACGAACAGCACGCCGAGCCCCTTCTCCTGCTGCAGGTCACGGAGCAGGTCGAGGATGTCGGCCTGCACCGTGACGTCGAGTGCCGTGGTCGGCTCGTCGGCGATGAGCAGCTCGGGGTCGCAGGACACGGCACCGGCGATGAGGACTCGTTGCGCCATACCGCCGGAGATCTCGTGCGGGAAGGCGCGGTACGTACGCGCCGGGTCAGGTATGCCCACCCGGGCGAGCAGGTCGAGCACACGGTCCCGAGCAGCCGCGCGGGAAAGGCCGAGGTGCACGCGGACGACCTCGCTCAGCTGGTTGCCGATCCGGAACGACGGGTCGAGGTTGCTCAACGGCTCCTGCGGGATGTAGCCGATCCGGCGCCCGCGTACGGTACGCAGGAAGGATGCCGAGCGGCCGAGCAGCCGCTCGCCGGCCAGCGCGACCGCCCCGGAGGTGACCTCACCCCCGGTCGGCAGCAGGCCGAGCACCGAGAGCGCGACCTGGGTCTTGCCCGATCCGGACTCGCCGACCAGACCGACGACCTCGCCGTGCGCGACATCGAGCGAGACCCCGTGTACGACCTCGACGGAGCCGCCGCTGTAGGCGACCCGCAGATCGCGGACCGAGAGCAGCGCGTCCGACGGTGCCGCCCCGTCCCCGGCCGGAGCGACTTTGACGCTGCCGCGGCGGCGGACCGGCTTCACGGCGCCGGCCTGCAGGGCGTCTCGCAGACTGCTCGCGACCAGCGCGAGGGCGGCCGAGGTCAGGAAGAGGGCGAGACCGGGCCAGAACAGCATCTGCGGAGCCTGGAAGATGTTGAGGAAGCCCTCGTTGAGCATGGAGCCCCAGCTGGCGGTCTGAGGGTCGCCGAAGCCGAGGAACTCCAGTCCGGCCTGGATGTTGATGCAGATCGCCAGCACCATCGCGCTGTGCATGATGAGCGGCCCGCGTACGACGCGGAGCATGTGCCGGGCGATGATCCGGGTATCACTCAGGCCGGAAACCAGGGCGGCGTCGATGTAGAGCTCGTTGCGTACCCCGCTCACCGTGGCGCGCACCAGGCGGAAGGCGCCGGGCGAGAGGATGACGCCGAAGATGACCATCGACGTCCAGATGGAGGGGCCGAACACCGTGCGCAGCGCCAGCAGGACGATGATCGCGGGCAGCGCCTGGAGCAGGTTGGAGGTCCACGAGCTGACCGAGTCGAAGGTCCGGCCGTAGTAGCCCGCGATGAGCCCCGCGGGCAGGCCGATGACGAGCGAGGTGAGCAGGGCGATGGTCGCGCCGAGCAGGCTGACCTGGGCGCCGTACAGGAGCCGGGAGAGCAGGTCGCGCCCGGCGCTGTCGCCGCCGAGCGGATGCGCGGCGGAGATCGGGGCGAAGATGTCGTCGAGCGACGACCGGGCCGGGTCCTGCGGGGCGAGCACGGCCGCCAGCACGGTGGCGAGCAGGATGAGCACCAGGACCACCAGCGAGATGACCCCGAGCGGGTCGTGCAGCACCTTGCTGATGACGCCACGCCGGGCCGGCACCGCTGTGGGGGCGGGGATCGAGACCAGCTGACTCATGAAAGACGCACCTTCGGGTTGAGCAGGCCGATGGCGAGGTCGACCACGAGGTTGACCAGCACGACGATGGTGGTCATCACCAGGACCACGCCCATGATGACCGGGACGTCGCCGTTGACCGCCGCGTTCGTGGCGGCGAGGCCGAGTCCGGGGAGCGCGAAGATGCGCTCGACGAAGACGGCGCCGCTGAGCGTGCCGATGAAGGTGAGCGCGACGACCGTCAGCGCCGGCGCGCTCGCGTTGCGCAGGACGTGCGCGACGACCCGCCAGGACGGCAGGCCGCGCGCACGGAGCGTCCGTACGTAGTCCTGTTCGAGGACGTCGATCACGGACCCGCGCACCTGCTGCGCCACACCGGCGACCGCGCCGACCATGAGCGCGACGACGGGCAGTGTGATCGAGGCCAGCCACTGGCTGGGCGAGGCGGTGAAGGCGACGAATCCCGTCGCGGGAAAGAGCCGCAGTTGCAGCGCGAGGTTCGACACCAGCAGCAGCGCGAGCCAGAAACCCGGCACCGCGAAGCCGACGATGGCGAGCACCTGAAGCGCGATGTCGAGGGCACCCCGGCGGAGCGCGGCGGCGATGCCCAGGGCGAAGGCCAGCAGCGTCGAGACCAGGATCGAGCCGATCACGACGGTGAGGGTGACGGTGGCCCGGCTGGTGACCAGGGAGCCGATGGGCTCCGCCGTGAACCAGGAGCGGCCGAGGTCCCCCACGAAGAGATGCTCGACATAGTCGAAGAACTGGACGTACAGCGGCCTGTTCACACCGAGCTCGGCCGACTTGGCGGCGACCTGCTCGGGCGTCGCGGTCTCACCCAGGATCTGCCGCGCGGCGTTCGCCGCGTTGCCGAACATGAGCAGGAACGTGAGGGAGGGGACCACCAGCAGCACTGACAGACCCGCGCCGATTCTCTTCGTGAGGAACGCCAACACCTTGACTGCCTGCTTCCTACTTGCCGGCGGGCGCGTAGTTGTAGATCGACGGGATGTTCTGGCTCTTCTGCAGCGTCACGTTGACGGGGCCGGCCACGAAGTACTGCTCCTCGATGAACAGCCACGGATCGAACCAGACGTTGTCGACGAGGAACTTGTTGATCTCGCCGATGATCTTGGCGTGGTCCTTCTCGGCCGCGGCCGGGTAGGACTCGATCAGCTTGGACAACGTGGGGTCGGTCGTGTGCAGGGGGTTCCAGGTGGCCTTCTCGACGAGATAGTTGTTGATCACGATCCAGTCGGTCGGGCCCGCGCCGAAGATCGCGGGGGACATCGCGTACTTGCCGCTCTGCAGGCCCGCGAAGTACTGCGGGATCGTGCCGAGGTTCTCGAATTTGACCCGGATGCCGAGGGCGCCGAGGCTGTTCTTGTAGTTCTCGATCGCGGCGGGCGTGGTGTTCGCGTTGATCGGCAGGGTCAGGTCGAAGCCGTTGGCGTAGCCCGCCTCCGCCATGAGCTTCTTGGCGCCGGCGACGTCGTAGGCGTACGCGTTGTTGAGCGATTCGTCGTATCCGGGGGAGGACTGCCGGAAGACCTGCGTGTTCGGCACACCGGTGTCCGCCATCAGGGCCTTGCGGATCTGCGGCACGTTGAACGACATCGCTATCGCGCGGCGGACCCTCTTGTCCCCGAGGGCCGGGACGATCTTGCCGGTGCGGTCGAAGAAGATCGTGCCCATCCACGAGATGCTGTCGTCCGGCGTCAGGTGTTTGATGCCCGCGGCCGTGGCGGCCTTGCGGTTGTCGGCGCCGGTGAGGTTGGCGGCGTCCACCTGACGGCCCTGGAGCGCGTTCACCAGCGACACCTCGTCGGGGAAGATCTTGAACACGACCTTGGCGAACTTCTGCAGCTCGGGGTTCCAGTACCCCTTACGCGCGGTGAAGGTGTAGGTCGAGCCCTGAACCGTCGCGGCGGTGTTGAGCACATAGGGGCCGGAGCCGACCGGGGTCGTGGCCAGGCTCTTCGGGTTCTTGAGCGCGGCCGGGCTGGCCATGCGGCCGGCCGCGTCCGAGAGGTTGTAGAGGATGTCGGGATCGGGCTTGGTGTAGGTCAGCGTGACCGTGTCCGGGTCGACGACCTTGACCGAATCGAGGGAGGCGAGCTCACGCGAGAGCGGGCCGGTGCCGTCGTGGAAGTGTTCGAGGCTCGCCTTCGCCGCCTCGGCGTCGAAGGGAGTGCCGTCACTGAAGGTGACCTTGGGGCGCAGGTTGAGCGTGATCGACTTGTTGTCCTCGGAGAGCTTCCAGTCGGTCGCCAGCATGGGGGCGAAGGTGCCGTCCGGCTTGCGCAGGATCAGAGAGTCGTAGGCGGCCTGGGCATAGGGGACGAAGTTGGCGTCGCCGGCCCCGGCGGGATCGAACGTCTGCGGGGCGATGGTGCTGCCGAGGGTCAGCGTGCTGGTGGCGGCGCCGCCGGCGTTCTGCGGCTGGGTGCCGGAGCAGGCGCCGACACCCACGGTGACGCCGACAGCGAGGGCGGCTGCGACGACGGTGCGGATTTGCATGAATACTCCCTTGTATGCCACTTCAGGCCGTGGCGCGGCGGCGACGGCGTGGCGGGTCTTGCTAAGCACCTGAGCGATCAGGCGTGGAGGATGGTCGACCGCATTGCCTGGGCGATGCGGAGCGCCCGGGCGTCACAGCCGCCGGGCGGTGGCATCCGGCGGACGACGTACCCGAAGCTGATGCCGGTCTCCGGATCATGGAAGCCGAGCGCGCCGCCCATGCCGTCGTGGCCGAAAGCCCGGAACCCGCCGAAGAGGAGCCCCGGGACGGGCTTCTGGAAGACGACGCCGTAGCGCCGCTCGATCCCGATCACCTCGTCGATGCCGGCCACCTGGGGTTGGGCCAGCTGTGCGATGGTGTCGGCGGAGAGCAGGGGCGCGCTGGTGAGGCCCACAGTGCTCTCCGCGAACAGGGCCGCGATGCCGCGCGCGGACGTGGTCGCGCCGGCGGCCGGCATGCCGATGGCGCGGTCGCGCCGGGCCTGACGACGACGCTCGTCCTCATCCATGGGGGGCGCGCCGCCCGCCATCACGTACCCGCCGAGTTGGCCGGGCGTGCGGGCAAAGGGCGGGGCGGCGGAGCCGCTGACCGGGCGCATCGGCAGCAGGTCGACGGCGCGCGGTTCGAGCTCCTCGGGAAGTCCCAGATAGAACTCGAGGCCACGCGGCCCGCGGATCTCCTGCTCGTAGAACTCGGCGAGGGTCCGCCCGGTGATGCGGCGTACGATCTCGGAGCCGAGGATGCCGATGGTCACGGCGTGGTAGCCGAAGGCCGAGCCGGGATGCCAGAGCGGCCGCTGCGCGGCGAGCAGTTCGGCACCGCGTACGGTGTCGGCGAGCTCGTCACGGGTCATCAGCCTGGGCGCGGTCTGCGGCAGGCCGGCCTGGTGGGACAGCAGTTGGCGGACGGTGATCGCGGCTTTGCCGGCGGCGGCGAACTCGGGCCAGTAGTGCGCCACCGGGACGTCGAGGTCGAGCAGGCCGCGTTCGAGGAGGAGGCCGATGCTCACGGCGATCGTGTTCTTCGACACGGAGTAGGGGATGAGCAGGCTCTCCCGGGTGATCTCGGGGCCGATCGCGATGTCCAGCACCAGCTCCGTGCCCGCGTAGGCGGCGATCTGGATGTCGTCGTCGCGGAACTCCCCTCGCTCGGCGATCCCGTCGATGAGCGGGCGGAACGGGGCGGCGACATATCCGTCGAAGCTCGTCGTGGGGGTGGTCATGCGATGGCTCCCTACGTTGTCACAGTGGCGTGTGAACAACAGTTATGGAAGATTAAACACTGACCGGTGGTAGGTATGTCAATGATGCTGATACGCCGGACCTGCGCTTTGATCAAGGAAGCTGGAGTCGCACATGCCACCCACCTCGCCGGCGGCCGCCGCTGACACGCTGACCGCGCGGAACGGCACGCGCTTCAGGGATCTGAACGGCAACGGCACGATGGAGCCGTACGAGGACCCGCGACTCTCCACCGCCGAGCGGGTCGCTGACCTCATGACCCGCCTCTCGCTCGCCGAGAAGGCCGGGCTCATGTTCCACACCCAGGTGGTCGCGACCGCTGACGGCAAGGTGTCGAACGCGCCGATTCGACCGGGCCGCGTGGGCGCCGCCGATCTCGTCGGCGGCAAGCTCATCACGCACCTCAACGTCACCGAAATGCCCGGACCGCGGGAGATGGCGCGCTGGCAGAACGCGGTGCAGGAGCTCGCCGCACGGAGCCCGCACGGCATCCCGGTCACTCTTTCGACCGACCCGCGACACGGTTTCGGGCACAACGCGGCCGCCTCCTTCGCGGCGCGCGACCTCTCCGCCTGGCCCGACCAGATCGGCCTGGCCGCGATCGGCGACCCCGATCTGGTCCGCCGGTTCGGCGACGTCGCACGGCGCGAGTACCTCGCCCTTGGCATCCGGGCGGCGCTGCACCCCTCCGTCGACCTCGCGACCGAGCCGCGCTGGGCCCGCCAGTACACGACCTTCGGCCAGGACGGCGAGCTCGCCGGCCGCCTCGTCGTCGCGTACCTGGAGGGTTTTCAGGGTGCGCGCCTCGGTCCCGGTAGCGTCGCCTGCATCACCAAGCACTTTCCCGGCGGCGGGCCGCAGCTCGACGGCGAGGACCCGCACTTTCCTTACGGGCGCGAGCAGATATACCCGGGCGGCCGCTTCGATGAGCACCTCGCGCCCTTCCGCGCCGCGATCGCCGCCGGCACCGCCGGCCTCATGCCGTACTACGGGATACCGATGGCCCTTGAGCTGGAAGGTGAGCCGATCGAGGAGATCGGCTTCGGCTTCAACAGGCAGATCATCACCGGCCTCCTGCGCGAGCGGCTCGGCTACGACGGCGTGGTGTGCAGTGACTGGGGACCCGTCACCGACGCGCTGTCGCCCGACGGGAGCCGCGGCCTGCCCGCGCGGGCCTGGGGCGCCGAAGAGCTCACACGGCACGAGCGGGTACGCCGCATCGTGGAGGCGGGCTGTGACCAGCTCGGCGGCGAGGAGTGCGTCGAAATCCTCATCGACCTCGTCGAAAGCGGCGACATTCCGGAGTCGCGGATCGACGAGTCCGCGCGCCGGCTGCTCGCGGTGAAGTTCGATCTCGGACTGTTCGACGATCCGTTCGTCTCCGAGGACGAGGCCGTCGCCGTCGTCGGCGCGCCCCGGTTCGTCGCCGAAGGGCTGGCCGCCCAGGTCCGCGCGATGGTCGCGCTCACCCCGCTCGACGCGTTGCCGGTACGGCCCGCGCGGCTCCACCTCGACGGACTCGACCCGGCGGCGGTGGCCGGGGCCGCCGAGATCGTCGACGACCCGGGCGACGCCGACCTGATCGTGGTCCGGATCGCGGCGCCGTGGGAAGCCCGTGACACGTACATGCTGGAGAGCGGCTTCCACGCGGGCAGCCTCGACTTCGCCGAAGCCGACGTCGCCCGGATCCTCGGCCTCGTGGCGGTGGCGCCGACCGCTCTCGTGGTGGGCCTGGATCGGCCCGCGATCCTCACCCCGTTCCTCGACAGCGGGATCACCCTGCTGGCCGAGTTCGGCGCCTCCGACCGCGCGGTGCTCGACGTCGTCCTCGGCGGGGCGGAGCCGGAGGGACGGTTGCCGTTCGACCTGCCACGCTCGATGGCCGCGGTCGAGACGAGCTTTTCCGACGTACCCGGGGACACCGCCGACGCGTTGTTCCGTGCCGGATACGCTGCCAAGAACCTGAGATGAAGGGAACACCGTTGCCCGACAGGGAATCCCCCACACCCTCGCGTCCCGGCCCTTATGACAGCCCGGGCCCTTATGAGAAGGGACGGGCGAAGCGCCGGGAGATCCTCGACGCCGCACTCGAACTGATCGCCGCGAAGGGCTACGGCAACATGAGCCTGCAGCAGATCGCCGACGCCGTGAACATCACCAAGGCAGGGCTGCTCCACCACTTCGGCTCGAAGGAGAACCTCCTGACCGAGGTACTCCGCCGCCGCGACGAACGCGACACCGCCTCCTTCAGCGACAGCGACGCCGCCGGACCGCGCATCACCCGCATCGTCCGGCACAACAGCGAGGTGCCCGGCCTCGTGGAGCTGTACTCGGCGCTGATCCAGGAAGGAGTCGACGCGGAGCACCCCGCGCACGACTACTTCAGGGAGCGCTTCCGCCGGGTCGCCGGGAACGTGGTCGCCGACATCAGACACGCCGCTGACACGGGCGAGCTGCGGCCCGGCCTCGACGCCGAGATGCTGTCCCGCGTCCTGATCGCGGTCGCGGACGGTCTCCAGCAGCAGTGGCAGTACGACCGCTCGCTCGACATGGCAGCGCATCTCGACTACCTGTGGTCGTTGCTCGGTACGGCACCGGCTCGGGACCTGTCTGAGGACCCGAGCGTTCCCCCGGGCGGCACGGCATGAGCGACCGTGGATTCGGGCCGCACAGCCTGCTCGCCGACATCCTGGACCACCCCGAGGCCCGCGGCATCATCCGGCGTTCGCTGCCCGGGGTCGTGAACTCGCCGCTGCTGGTACAGCTGCGCCGACGCGCCGTCGGCGACCTCACGGCCGCCGGTCCGTACGCCCGGCTCACCCCCGCGCAGCTCGATGACCTGTGGCGCGAGCTTGCCCTACTCGATGCCGGCGACCCGGGCGTGCGCTCTGATCCGCCGGCGATCACGCCGGATGCCCAGTACGAGCAGGCCGGCACGCCTCGCGGCTCGGCCGAGGTGGTCTCCGCACCCGCCACGGGCGAAGTATGGGCGACCTGGGAGCTCGTACTCGCCGGGCCGAGCCATGGCAATCCGTTCGTCGACGTCGAGTTGTCCGCGCGCGCGACCGCCCCCGACGGTTCGACCCGCCGGCTCGGCGGCTTCTACGACGGCGACGGGATCTGGCGCGTCCGGCTGCTGCCCGACCAGGCCGGACGCTGGGTCGTCACGACGGAAGCGAGCACACCCTCCCTCGACGGCGTCACCGTCGAGCTCACCGCGGCGTCCGGCGCCGGTCGAGGGCCGGTGCGGGTGGCGGACCAGTATCACTTCTCGTACGCGGACGGCACCCGTCATCTGCCGCTCGGCACGACCGCGTACGCCTGGACCCACCAGAGCGAAGCGCTGCAGGAACAGACCCTGCGTACACTCGCCGGCTCGCCCTTCACCAAGATCCGGATGGGGGCCTTCCCCAAGTCGTATCTCTTCAATGCCAACGAGCCGCCGCTCTATCCGTTCGAGCGGGACAGCGACGGTGGGTGGGACTTCACCCGCTTCGACCCCGCCTACTTCCGCGTTTTCGAGCGCCGGATCACGGAGCTCGCCGCGATCGGCGTCGAAGCCGATGTCATCCTGTTCCACGCCTACGACCGCTGGGGCTTCTCGGACATGGGCACCGCCGCGGACGACCGCTACGTTCGGTATCTGGTCCGGCGGCTGTCGGCGTTGCCGAATGTCTGGTGGTCGCTCGCGAACGAGTACGACCTGTTGTTCTCGAAGACCGTCGACGACTGGGAGCGGCTGGCCGCGATCGTGGTCGAGGAGGACCCGGTCGGGCATCTGCTCTCGATCCACAACTGCTTCGGCTTCTACGACTACGGCCGGCCGTGGATCACCCACGCGAGTGTGCAGCGCATCGACGTGTACCGCACCGCCGAGAACACCGACCAGTGGCGTGAGCAGTGGGGCAAACCCATCGTCATCGACGAGTGCGCCTACGAAGGCGACATCGACCAAGGGTGGGGCAACATCACAGGTGAGGAGATGACCCGGCGGTTCTGGGAAGGCGCGGTGCGCGGCGGCTATGTGGGGCATGGGGAGACCTACCTCAACGATCGCGAAGAGCTGTGGTGGTCGAAAGGCGGCGAGCTCATCGGCTCGAGCCCGGATCGGATCGCCTTCCTCAGACAGATCACCGGGGAATCACCGACCGGTGTGCTCGACCCGCTGCCCAGTGACTGGGACACCCCCTGGGGCGGCGTGGCAGGGCGTTATCTGATCGCCTACTTCGGCTTCAACCGGCCGTCATATCGCGACCTCACGCTGGAGCCCGGCACGGTCTGGACGGTCGACGTGATCGACACGTGGAACATGGCCGTCGAACGGCTGCCCGGCACATACTCGGGCAGCTTCCGGATTCCGCTGCCGGCGCGCCAGTACATGGCGATCCGGCTCGTCGCAACCAACTACGGTCCGTAGTAGCCGGTCACTTACACGTCAGACGTGGCTCGGCTGCGTAGACGGTGCGGAACTTCTGCTTGCGCTGCACCTTGCCGTCCTGCTTGAAGATGCGCCAGACGTCGATGGTGAAGCCCTCCGCCCCGCCCATCGCGATGCACTCAGGGCCGGATTCGGTGAGGGTGGTGATGGGCTTGACGTCATAGCGGGCAGAGCTCTGCGAGTCGATGTCGAAGCGCTTGGTGCTCCAGAACTGGACGGTGATCGAGGTGCTGGTGTAGGAGGCCTTGATCAGTACGCCGTAGGGGGAGTCGTTGCGCCATCTGAAGTCCGGTTGCGGGAAGGAGACCGTGGATTCCCGGCCGGCCGGATAGCGGGAGATGTAGTACTGGTGCGCCATGTGCTGCACGTCCTCGAAACCACCGAAGAACACGGCGTTGAACATGGTGGTGGCGAACTGTGACACCCCGCCGCCGACGTCGTTGACGAACCGGTTGTTCAGGATCATCGGCGCCTCGACGAATCCGCGTGCCTTGTCCCGCTTGCCGACGATGCCGTTGAGGGAGAACGTCTCGCCGGGCCTGACGACGTAGCCGTCCACGATGTCGGCGATGCGGTGGATGTTGGTCACCCTGGGCGCGCAGCAGGGGTGGCGAGTGGTGAAGGAGCTGACCTTCTCCTTGATGCCGAGCTTCTTGGCCTGGGCGGTGCTCACCCGGGGCTGCGTCTCGGTCACCGGCACGCGCACGCTGCGCTGACCGGCCGCGAGCGCGGCGGAGACGGCCTTGTTGAGCGCCTTGGCGTCGATGCCGCGGCCCACGCGCGCCGACGTGACCTGAGGCTTGCCGTTCACGATCTTGAACGAGGCGTCCTTCGGACGCTGACCGGCGGCGACGAGCTTGTCGTCCAGGCCGGCCAGGACGCCCCTCGCGTCGAACAAGGGTGTCATCCGCCCTTGGCCGTCGGCGACGAAGCGCAGCCCCGTGGCCAGTCCCGCCGTGGGCAGCTCCGCTTTCTTGCTGCCGTTGACCAGCGTCAACGGTGCGGCCACAGCGGTACGGGCCAGGGCGTCGGCGACCCGCTTCACCTCGGACGCCGAGCCCGCGGGCGGGCTCGTACGGACCTTCAGCGCCACCGACCCGCGATCATTCAGATACGCCTCGCGTACGGCTCCCGCCGCGCCGGCGCGATCGAGGGCGCGGCCTGGCTTGGGCAGGATCACCTGCGGTTCGAGCCCGCGGTAGCGAATGCTCCCCTCGCGGGGCTTGGCGTCGACGCGCCGGGCCAGGTCGGCGAGCTTGGCGGTAAGGCGACGCTCATCGACCGCGACCTGTGGCCGCAGGTCACGGGTGCCGCCGAACAGCGAGCGCGCGATTGCCGACGGCGTGCTCGCGCCGTTGAGCGCGGCCTCGACCGTCGCCTGGGTATCGAAGGTCAGTCCCAGGTCGGACGGCGCCAGCCGGACCGTCTTACCTGCCACCGACAGTGCCAGCGGGCGTGCGGCCCGTTGACTCAGCCCTCGCTCCAGCTTGGCGCGTGCGTCGGCCACCGGCAGACCGCCGATGTCGACGCCATCGACGCGCGTGCCGCGCGGCACGTCACCGGCAAGGGCGATCGCGGGCACGGCATAGGCCAGCACCGGGACGGCGACCACGGCCGCCACAATGCCGGCGACCCGGCCCCGCCGAGAGGCCATGGTGCGCCGCCGGCCGCTCGTTACCGGCGGGGCGGTCTTTTCGTGATCGTTTCGTGATTTCATCATTCGTGGCACATCGTACGGCCGGGCGGAAGGCCGCGGTGCCGTTCTGGTGGAATCCGACCGCCACTACTAATGACCATCGTAGAGCGGCTGTGACGCGCACCGCCAGCCGCGAACGTTCGTCCTGGGGCCCGGACAGTGCAACCGGTTGTAGTACCGCGAAAATTTTAGCTGGGTGCCAGGTTGGTCTGATGGGCATGTGAGCTGCTGAAACATAGATCACGATATATCGGTAACGTCTATGTAACGCCTGCAAAGGGTTGACGAAACTTTTGGTGCACCTATAGGAAAGCGCTATCCGATCCCGCCGTGCCCGGGCGGCCTGGAATGAGGGATACATGCGCCCATGACCGATTCAATCCCGGTACCCCGCGTCAACCTGTCGGGACGGAGGCATGCCAAGCGGATGAACGCCCACAGACGGCGTGAGGCGCGTACGGCTTACGTCTTCCTCGCGCCCTGGTTCATCGGTCTGTTCGTGATCACGATTGGTCCGATCCTGGCGTCGCTGTATCTGTCGTTCACCGATTACAACCTGCTGGAAGCGGCCAAGTGGGTCGGGTGGGACAACTACACGAAGTTGTTCACCGTCGACACGCGGTTCCTGGCCTCGTTGAAGGTGACCACGATCTATGTGGTGGTGTCGGTGCCGTTGCAGCTGGCGTTCGCGCTGGTGCTGGCGTTGGCGCTGGATCGGGGTCTGCGCGGGTTGTCGTTCTACCGGTCGATCTACTATCTGCCGTCGCTGCTCGGCGGCAGTGTGGCGGTCGCGATCTTGTGGCGGAAGATCTTCGGCTCCGACGGCCTGGTCAACGCGGTGCTGGAGGTGTTCGGTATCCAGGGCGCCGGCTGGGTGTCGGATCCGGACACGGCGCTGGGCACGCTGATCTTGCTGCACGTGTGGACGTTTGGCGCGCCCATGGTGATCTTCCTGGCCGGGTTGCGGCAGATCCCGCAGAGCTACTACGAGGCGGCCCAGGTGGACGGGGCGGGCAGGCTGCGGCAGTTCCGCTCGATCACGCTGCCGCTGCTGACGCCGATCATCTTCTTCAATCTCGTGCTCGAGGTGATCAAGTCGTTCCAGTCGTTCACCCAGTCGTTCATCGTCAGCAGCGGCACGGGTGGCCCGGTCGACTCGACGCTGTTCTACACGCTTTATCTGTATCTGAAGGGCTTCAAGAGTTACGAGA
>NZ_JAHKRM010000035.1 GCF_019396345.1 Nonomuraea guangzhouensis
GGATCCTCACTCTCGCCGACAAGGCCTACCAGGGCGCAGAAGGCCCGGTCATCACGCCCTACAAGGGCAAGAACAAGCCCGAGTCGCAGAAACTGGCCAACCGCTCACACGCTCGACTTCGCGGCCCAGGCGAACGCGCGAATGCCCAGCTGAAGAGCTGGCGCATCCTCCGCAAGCTACGTAGCTGCCCTCACAAGGCCGGACATCTCTGCAAGGCCATCGCCGTCCTACAGAACTACGAGGTCGCGCGAGGATGAAAAGGGGTCATTGTAGATCCCGCCAAGTGGGACTTCTACGCCATGGATGCTTATCGGCTCGCAGGCGAAGACTCTCTTGCCGTCATGCATGCGAATGAAGTACTGGCAAGCTCAGTAGCACCAGACGGAACCATCCGCGCTCCAATGCGTATGGCTGAAGCCAAACTCACTCTAGGTGTAGCGGCTGCGCGAGACGGGAACCTCGAAGAAGCCATCTCGCTGGGGCGGGAAGCAACGGAGTCCGGCAGGAAATCCATTCCTTCTCTTCTCATGGTCGCCGGGGAACTAGATGCTGTACTTGAGCAGCGCTTCCCGGACGAACCTGAGACCGAAGAGTTTTGCGAACTGCTGCGATCCCTCCGCTCCGGCTGTCGCATCCGGCGATCCAATTCCCTGTGAGAACTTTCTTCTCATACTCAAGGCGGCCCGCACGCGGGCCGCACGCGCCGACGACTCGGGCGCCCGCCCTTCGCTCCCGCTGGCGCTCCCGCTCCGGGACGGGCTGGGTAGCCCGGTCGTCTGGCGCGGACAGCGAATAGGGGCCGCCAGGCGACAGCACACGGAGGAAAGTGTCGGGCTGATCTGGGCCAGGCGCCGCGCGGCCACACGTGGTGAACGCCTCCGGCGGGGGCACTCCGGCTCCGGGATGGACGCTGGCGAAACGCGCGGGCGGTGGGGTGGCTGGGCTTGTCCATCCCGTCTGCTGTCGACCCAGGCGAGCCCAGCAGACCGCCTCCTCCGCCGCAAGCCCGGCCGTGCAGGTCTGTGCACACGCTCGGCACGCGTCAAGCCGGGCTTGCACCTCCGTCACCGGCCCGCTCTATCTCGCGACGGGTCGACGGCAGACGGGATGACGTCTGAGATTAATTATGCCTATGTGTCTTCGTTTGAGCGTGTATACAGTAGTCCAACGACTACGATGTGTGCTCAACCGGAGGAAAAATGAGCATTGACACAATTTCGGCCCTGCTCAGTGCTGTCGGCACTGTCGCGGCGGTGGTAGTAGCACTTTTCCTCCCCGGATGGCAGCGGGCAAAGCTACGTCCGATAGTGACTCTTGAATTCGATCGAACGTCTGAGGACATCGCCGTTCACGAGAGCCCCCCTTGGGGTAGCGTCTGGATAAGACTCCGAGCTACTAACAGGCCAGGGCGAGAGACGGCAAGAAAAGTTCGTGTGATTGTCTCCAAAGTGGAGCCTGAGGAGGGATCCGTATTACCTGAGAACACACTTGCCCTTCGGGAACTCTCATGGTCGGAGGTCAGGACGGGAGAACTTGATCTTCCGGCTGGGATGCAGCGTCGAATAGACGTCGCTCATGTTGAAAAGAAGCGAGCGGCAAAGAGGAATTTGGTCACTCCTTGGCCGGATCTTGGCATGGGTTTGGCTGGGTGGCCTCAGCGTTATGATGGGCGCGATTATTTGGGGGAGGGGGCGTTTCGGATCGAGCTAACTGTCGCAGGCGAAAATTTGGATGCTTCTGAATGGGAGATACGCATCTCCTTCAAAAAGGTCGGCCTGTCCAACAAGTCATCGCTGGCGAGAATCCGGGACGCCATAGACGTGTCTGATCCTGTACTTGTATCCAAAGAGACTTCGCTACGCCGCCGCCGATGGCTTGCGGACGGCTAGATGTGGTCGAGATTGACACTTAATCCTCAGACTGAAGAGCAGGGCCTCTGACGCCTAATTGTCGATGGCGGAACTATCAGGGCACATCGGGGGCACATCAGCGCGAGAGCTGCTCAGAAGCGCTGAGAACTGGCGAGATCTCAGCAGCAGGTCAAGCGGTATGTCCAGTACATCAGCCCAGTTCAAAGCGGGGCAGGCACAAGACCCGGCCTACAGGTCGACTCGTCACGTGGGCGGGTTAGTCCTGTGCCAGGGCCGTGATTAGCCGAGTCCCCAAAGGGGAGCCAAAGCGGGAGCCATGCCAGGTGAACAGGCCTGAACAGATCTGGACTCGGGTGCCTGCGTCGACATCGCATCAGAGCCGACGTGAACTGATCCAAACGGCGGGAAGCTGGTTCGACACCTATCACCAGGACTGAGAACGAGAGAAGGGTGGCCACTGGGCGATCACCCGCGACGGCGGCGAGGTGCTTGGCCGGATCGCACTCCGCGGCCTGTACTTCGACGACGGCATAGCAGGAGTCGCATACTGGGTGCTCCCAGCCGCTCGCGGCACCGGCGTGGCCTCCCGCGCCCTCACGGCGCTCACCACCTGGGCCCTGGACGAGATTGGCTTCCACCGCCTGGAGTTGGACCACTCGACGCACAACATGGCCTCCTGCAGGGTTGCCACGAAGTGCGGCTACCTCCTGGAAGGCACCAAGCGGAACGCCGCCGTGCATGACGACGGCCGACACGACATGCACCTGCACGCCTGCATCCGAAGCGTTTAGAAGGCTCGCCACCGCCGAGGCGCGTCCGGGTTCTGGAGGCAGAAGAGACGGTTACGGAACTCGCGTGCGATGGCCTTGTCTTCGCTGACGTTCTGCATCAGCCAGGTCGTCATCTTCAACTCGTTGATGTCCCTGAGCACGGGATAGCCCTCCCACGTCAGGACGTCGAATCCGTACCGCTCAGCGAACTGATTGTATTCAGCACGGGTGCCCCATCCCAGGCTGTGTTCGATGGCTATGACGGCAAGATCGGTCTCGGGAGGGCCGAACGCGAAACGCTCAAGGTCGATCAGCACCACGGTGCCGTCGGTGGCCTTGATGAGGTTGTCGGAGTGAGCGTCATCGTGGACAGCACCGGCAGCGAGGGGAAGGCTCAGGGTTTCGTACGCTGCCCGCAACTCCTGCTCCTTCCTCGACAGGAACTGGCGTTCCTCATCCGAGAGGACATCGTCGAGGAGATACGCTCTGCCACGCGCCCAAGGATGTCGAGCTGCGGGAGGGCCAGATTTGCAGGAACGGACATCTGATGGAGAACGCGCAAGACCTCGGCTAGGTCGATCAAAGCCGGGGGACCGCCACCGTTCTCGATGAAGTCCCAGAAAGTTACGGGCCTGTCTCTGATGATGAGTGGCTGGGCGTGGTGAGTCGTCCGTGCCGCTGGCAGCCCCGCCTCGTGGAGCCAGGCCGACACGGCTACCTCCTTGCGGGCATCATCAAGAACGTCCACGCTCCGGGCGATTCGCACAACGACGTGTTCGGCGGCCAGAACGAACAGGGCGTTCTCCCCAAGGCGGATCAACCGCGCGTCGTCGCTCGCGAGGGCGGCGACCCGACAGGCATCACGAAGGGTCGTATGTGCTTCCTGAGATGTGAAGGGGACTGCGGCTGACCGGAACACGGTCACTAGGAGCCCTTTGGTTGCGTCTTGACCACGCGACCTCTTCCGGCGCGCTTCTCGACTATCCCCTCTGCTTCTAGCAGCGCGAATGCTCGCCTGACAGTGATACGACCAACGCCTCGCTCTTGGGCCAGTGCATTCTCTCCGGGGAGCACGGCACCTATGGCGAACTGACCGCCCGCTATGTCCTGTCGTAGGGAAGCAGCAACATCGTCAGCCCGCGTATGCGCATGATCGGGCCCGCCAACGAACCACCCCTTCCCATGGACAGAGGCGATCAGCTGCTCAGAGGCAAGCAACTGGAACGCCTGCCGGACAGTCCCCTTCGAGACGCCATACTCGTTCGCGGTGGCTGCCTCACCCGGTAGCTGTTGGCCGGCCGCGAGTTCGCCGCTCTCGATGCGCTTGCGCATCGCCTCGGCGATTGCTTCGTACTGGGTCGAGGCCGCACGGCGGCCGCCTGACGGCACTTCTCCCACCACGCGACGTCCGCGGCCTGCCTCGCCGGCTACCAGTCCCGTACGCTCCAGCTCGGCGACGGCCTGGCGTACGGTTCCTCGTGCCACGCCGTACGTGCGGGCAAGGATCGCCTCGGAGGGCAGCATGCCGCCAGCAGGTGGATCTCCCTCGCGAATGCGGCGATGGATATCCTCGGCTATCCGAACGTAGGTGGGGCCATCCTTCGCCTTGCTCATCGCGCTCCCTCGCCGAGGCATATCGTCTCTAGGGTAGGGCGGACAGGCCAGGACCTGCGGAGTATCGCGGCTCCACGCCTCCTCTAGAGTCTTCCCCTCGTTGGACCAAGGACGCGATATGGCGCCAGGTTGGTCAACATGTCTCAGTCGAGGTCTCTGAGCGCGGAGCATGAGGGACTGCGACGCTCTACGCATCCCCTGGAGCAGCGCCTACGGTAGATGTACGCGACCGTTTAGGCCTCGGACGCCTGGCGGGTTTTGTGTGGCCGCACCACCCGGCTTCGATGGCGACATCGTCCGGGTCTCTACATTCGTGCTCCCTCTCGAACTCGGCGATGAGCATCATCCAGACCTCGCGCGCATGCTCGTAGCGTCCCCTGCCAGCCTCCTCGTGGCCCTCCGGATACGCAGCACGGAGAACGAGGAACTGGCCACCCTGGCTCGCCCACTCGAACACTCCACAGCATGATGTCTCAGTGATCCGAATGTGGTCCGTCCGAGGACGCAGATAGGGTTCCCAGCGCAGCACGGGCACGTTAGGAGCCGACACGGCCGCTCGGCACTTCTGCGGCGTACTCCTGCAGGTAGCGGAAGACGTTGCGGCGGCACCGCTGCCATGCGCAGGCGAAGGCGAGCTCTAGGAGCGTGTCGGCTTCGAGCTGCGGCTTGATGCCATAGGCGATCTCGTCGGCGGCAAGTTTGGGCAGCGGCCTCGCTCGCCAGACGCCGTGCTGGTCGCGCCACACGTAGAAGCGTCTGAATGCGCCGCGCAGGTCGTGAGGCGAGACACCGAGTATGGAAGTCATGCGGGATTGATCTCCCCGTGTTGCGTTGGACAGGGAAGTCAGCCAAAAATCCTCGCTGACTGACGTTTGCCCACGTTAACTCTAGGGCCTCATGGCCACAAGGCTCATGGCAACATAGCCACGTGACACTTGTGTGCTGTGATCGACTACAGCTCTGGGGTGCCGGTGTATCGCCAGGTCGCCAACGCGATCCGCGACGACATCACCGCCGGCCGCTACCGCCCAGGAGCGTGGCTGCCCTCAGAGGCTCAACTGGCCCAGATGTACGAAGTAGGCCGCGACACCGTTCGCGAGGCCCTGGCTTACCTGCGAGCTGAGGGAAGGATCACCACTGTTCGCAAGCGGGGGTCAATGGTGGCCATTGAGCCGACACGAGAGCCGCACTACGTTCTGTACGGAACACGCGTGATCGCGCGCATGCCAACACCCGATGAACGGCGAGATCTTGCGACGGCAGGGGAGCTGCGTGAGTTTGGCGGGATGCCTGAGGGTGTGCCGGTCTTCGAGATCGCCCCCGGGCCGCGTAAGCATCGAAAGGTGCTACGCGGCGACCGCGTAGAACTAATCGTGAACGATACATCTCTCAAGGAATGATTCCTGCCTGGCAACCCAAACTGAACTGATCCACAAAGTCGAACTGCGCGTGGAGCACGATTGCAGTCTCTGGCAACTCGGCAGAACCGACCTTGGGCTTCACAAGACCGACGTCTTAGATGATGATGTCAGGGTGTGGAAACATAAGCTGAGATGGATCGGCGTGGCGACTACGACCGTGGCCACGCTTAGCTTGGCAGCGTATTTGGCATCGATAGGTCTCGAAAAAGCTGACAAAGTAGCCAGTACGATAGGCCTTTTCGTTGGCTTGGCGGGCCTGGCTGTCGCGTTTTATGGCGTAGCGAGCAGCAGGGGCATGGAGAACTCTCAACAGCCAGAAGCGACAGGCCAACCAAGCTCAGATGAAACGCCACCAGCACGCACTGTTAACCAGGTCAATCAAAGCATCATCCAGGGACAGATATTTCAAGGCAATAGTTTCTCCGGACGTATTAGCTTAGAAAGTCCATCGGCCGCGGGCGAGGCTGGGAGATCACAAGGGCCAGACGTTCCGTAAATCGCAAGTGATATTGCGACACAAGGACTCTGATCGCGGCCCCACGCATTCCTCGCCGACATGACCCAGAACCGTATCAATCGCTTTCCGGCAGAGGAGCAAGAGGAACGCGGGCTAGTGCAGCTCGTATGGTCTCTTCAACATCAGGCACCCGTACACCGAGCTCGCGCAACCAGATAGTTACCTGGGGAATCGTCGTACGCATTTTTCGAGAGAGCTCAAGTAGCTCCTGAATTGAAAACTTATCCCTATAATAGAGGAATGCTTCTTCGCCCGCTTCATTATCAATAAGAAGCTCGACGGAATCCCTGAACGATAGGTTCTCTGGAAGCTTATTGCATGACGTGTCGATTCCAAAAGACATCAATCGAGAGGCCAATTCTTCCGGGCTTCGGTGAAGTGATCGAGCGGCTATTACCAGACGAGCAAAAGGCATAATATCTGCGGTCGAGAGCGACCACCAGTCACAAGGACCATCTACGTCCAACAGTTCCTCATCAAGCGCGGTAAGCTCACTCGGAAAATGCGGCAGTATCTCAAAACCGTACTCCCTCAACCGATCAACAAACTCACATAGAGGCAAATTGAGATCAGCCGACTTTTTTAGTAGGTGCATGTAGCTAATCGGCCCGGGAGGCTGAAGAAACTCCTCATCTCCGTCCTGGAGAAGTGGAAGGTCGTCGAACCGCAACTCGGCAGGAAGAGCCGCAGGCGCAGAGAAGCCGAACATATGAAGTTCATCCAGAATCGCACCCGGCGTTAGCCCTAACTCCTGCGCCGCAGCCAGTATGAATCCTGGAGGAACCTGGTCCTCGGGACTCAGCCATGGCCAGCAACCGTCTAGTCCTCTGCTGAGCAGCTTTAAAGTTGCGTCAGACAATGAACTAGCTAAAGCTTGCTCAGAGGAAATACGCAACCCATAACGCACTAGCCTGCTGCATACTTCATCAACGGGAAGTCCCAGCTTTAGGGCACTCTGCGCGATATGCCCAGGTGGGACAACCTCGGTGGGATCCAGCCATGTCGAATGACCTTCTCCAAGGTTCCGCATTAGCAGCACATCATCCGCATTGATAGCAACGGTAACAATGCTCTCGGGTACATCGATTCCAAGGGATCGCCATCGAGGCACAATCTCTTGTATATCGAGGCTCGTCCGGGATTCTGCCAGCAGCAAGTCCTGCACGGTAGGTGATTCGCCTTCACCTACAAACCTGCCCCCGCTGCCTTGCAGGATCTCAAGGTCAGCACGAGATATAGTGCACGAATCAGAGAATCCTGTCGGATGGAACGGATGCAGGCCAAGTGCAGCTGCTCGTTCTGCCGAGCTCTGCAATGATACTTCCAATCGTTCCGCAACCTCGGCGAGCCCATCGGTTATTGATGAGGCCAAGCCTCTGTGCCAATGCCAATACTTCGAGTCTTCGCTTCTACTGGCAAGCAGCAATTGATCAGAGGGAATCGCGGCAAGTGTGCAACCGACATTGTTGATTGTTGGGCAAATCTCGGCCAGGACAGAAAGAGTCCTATTTGGTCGATGCGCTAGAAGTCTCCAGAGAAGAATATAATCAGGTACGTTGCCAATGATGGACGCCCATGAAGGTTGCCCTTTATTAGTTCGCCCTTTATTGTTGCTCGGTGGCACAATTGACGCATCCCCTGGCAGGCATCCCGCTATCCTTATATCGATCTCCCGATCTCTGAACTTTATACAGTGACCCTTCTTTATAGCTGCGTTCGTAATAATATCGGATAGTTGCACACTGCCTTCGGCTATCCGCGAAATCCATTCAAAGTCCAAAGGCGAGTCAACAAGTAGAGCTTGTGTTGCCTCTGCCAGTAGCCCACGTACTTGGCCTGAGATATCATTTAGTATCTGAGACCGGTCGGCCGAAAGCCTTTCAGGTGCATATGCGCAAGAAAGGTTAACCACAGCTCCCGTTAACCCTGACTGGGTCGACGACAACACGCCACGGCGAATCGCAGGCTGCACCACCAATCCGTCTACTAGGATTGCCCCACCTTCTTCGCACCAGATTACTTGTGTTCCCGGTGGGGCTCCCGTCCATACGGTTTGTCTACCATAAGTATTCAAACCGAACCGTTCTTTGGACGGCTGCTTTCGTAGATACAGCTGACCAGGTTCCCAGCTCTCTTGCCGGTCCCCATGTTGCACAATGGTGGAAAATTCTGCTATGCCAAGTAGCCTCTTAAGTACGTCCACACAAGACCAGTCGGTATCGTTGTCTGGTAGGTTCTTTAGATACAATCGCACCTTTGTTCCAGATTCGGATCCCTTCTCTGTCAATGTGCCGATTCTGAAAAGGTTTCCGGGGCCAAAGATGGATACCCGCAGTAGAGGGCCGAGCGTGCCGGCCGGACTCATTCGGCACGTAGTTACGCGTATCTCATCAGCAAGCATGAAATAGCTTAGAACTCCGATTCCGAACCGGCTGTTCGGAAATAGGGCTACGGGCGGTTCCAGTCGATTCCACCTGGAGACCTCAAGTTTGAAGTCTGGTTGCTCGGCAAAACGAGCACCCGCACTAGAGAAGACGCCGCGAAGCTCCGCGTCCCCCATACCGATCCCGTTATCGCAACACTCCAAAAAATGCCTACCGTCCTCATCTAATCCTTGCCTGAATACGATCTGGCCCGTATAGGCGTAAGAAGCGTCTTCCGTCCGGTCTAGGTATTCAGTTCTTGCGCGACGGTAACGACAGGCGTCAAGAGCATTCTGATACAACTCCCGAACTGCCATATCAGAGTCTTTATAGAGCTCCACCCCCATTAGGACATCACGAATCCGCCGCTCGTCTAGACGGAAGCTTGCCCATCCATCGAACACGCCTTCAGCGGGAACAACACCGTGAGATGAAAGGCGAGTCGGCAATGCTGGCATGGGCTGATTGATTCGTTCTCGCACCGTGCGGTGGACTGCATGGAGAAGCTCGTCCACCCGCACCGTGTACTCATTGAGTGCTTCTATAACGGCCTCGTGGTGACATTCGGCACGCAGCACGGGTAGGTCACGAGATCCACCCCAATTAGCCTGCTCTACAGTGTGACGAAGCTGCGCCAAGTCTACTGAATACGGGATGCCGAGGTGCTCCACCACCACCTCAGGCAAGGAGGCCATTTCAATAGTGGTGCCATACGCCAACGCGATTATCAGGGCAAGTCGTTGCTCTCGGATTCTTTGGTTTCCTCGAAGTCGCTCATCCGACTGAAGTGTGCTCAGATACTCTGGATTGCAAACGTCGGGACCGCGTCGCAGGCCATGAAGCAGTTTACTCAGAGTATCGGGCTTGACGATTTCTTTCAGTGCATTGCCAATTTGAAGCACGTCGTATAGCTCTTGAACCGAGGTCTGATAAGAGGATTCTTCGAGCCCTATAAGCCAGCGATGAAATAGCCACCAGCCGACTGTCTCTTCGACCTTTGGGCGCCGCAGCGCTCGTTGAACTAGTAGATCGTACCCTTCGACAAAAGTTTCGAAGTCTTGTCTTTCAATGCTTGCCTCGGGCATCCGATTGAGCTTGGATGGATCGATTTTAGAGTAGCGCGCCGCAAGTCGTAGAGATTGCACTCGATACAAACAAGGCAAGATAACTAGAAGCGCCGCTTCAGCTGGGTAGAAGTCTACCGATGAGCCTCGGTCGGGCTCATCTAGCAGCCATTCTATACGTTCGAGAAACCGCGGTACAATGCCAGGGTCCTGCCATTGGTCGGAGATTAGCTGACGCTCTGCTTTGTCACGCAAATGCACTAGGCTCGACACAATTTCAACTACTTGTTGTCTGTGATGGGTTGCGTCACGTCCGCTGCTGACATGCTGCCAGACATCCGACTCCAGTACCAGAGATATCCAACTGTCCCGTGTCTCTGCTCCAGAGTCGGGATTTGATCCGCTGAAATAGACCGAAAGTTGTGCTGCTGTTCCAACCTGAACGACCGATCCTTCTACGGTACAATTCTCAACCACATTGCGGTTGTCTTTCTCTTGCGCCACGCTTCCCCCCCTCGGCTAAGAGGTTGAATTGCTAGATAACCGCTCTTCTTAGCTGTCTATTTCCAATGAAAGGCTGCACTTATTGGATGGGGCTATCGTAAGTTGACTCTCACTATGAGCCTAGTCGATCCGTATGTGATACACAGGTTGAATCCGGAAGGTCAGTCATGTGTATGGCGGGGTGCCGAGGGCGAGTCTGGTCTGAGTCAGGAAGCCGGTGAGTAGGCGGGGCCGGTTTGGATCTTCTTCGCTTGCGCTTTGGATCCGGACGAGTCGGATCAGGTCGGTGACGGCGATGTTCGGCGCGATTCAGGTCGGGAGCATGGGCGGAAAGCTGGACGGTGCATATCCAGTCGGCGTGTTCGGCGGGCGAAGTTGGACAGCTGGCTGGCCAGACGCCCAATGGGTTTGTCCTACAACCACGCCAAGGGTGCGCCCATGTGGTGCGGGTAGCCGTGTTCAGGGCTCGGGTAGTCGTACCAGGACATGGCCTTGGGCTCGCCCCTGGGAGCCGCAGTCGATGACAGGCTGGCGGAACAGGTGCGAGCACTCTCCGACCCCGTAGCGGACAAAGGCCATGTTGACGTGCGCGGCACCTTTGTCACGCACCGCAGGCCGAGTTCCGTGCGGTGCCCAGGTATGTCCTTCAGTGGCCTCAGCCCCTTCGGCCCACCTTGTCTTCAAGGCCGAAGCAGGCGCCCGGCTTCACTGCTGTGGTTTATCACCGACCTCGGCTACCCTTCCAGGCGGCGGTCGTTTCCTCGTACCACTCGATGGCCGGCCGATCCGGGGATCGAGCGGGCGAGAAGTCCCTCATCTTCACCGTGGACCTGTTGTGGACCAGCAACGTCATCAGGAAGGTGTCCAGCAGCGTTTCTACAGGTCAGACGAGGCTTGGAAATGGGATGTGCAACCCTCTCCGGAGCCGGGTGCGTAAGTTCGAATCCTACAGGGGGCACACGATCTTGACCGGCGGTTTTGGCCGCTGAGCAGGGCAAACATCGCAGGTACGGGCGGGCCTCCACTCTCACGGAGTCCCGCCCGTTCTCGTTGACGGTCTCTGGTTGTGGACCATCTGTGGGACCTTGATCCAACTGGCGTACCGCCGCTCAGTTGTTCATGGCTCCGACCGTTGAGACTCCGCACCGACGATCAGCACACCAGGATCCGCCACGGCCCGTCAGCCCTCAGGTGCTGTGGCACACCATCGAGGCGACAGATTACGCGCCTCTGCGATCCTGACCGAGTCCGCTCCGGGCCTCCTGGAGAGTCGAAGTAGGCGGCAGGGCTCAGGTCGCGATAGGCAGTGACAAGACCAGTCGGACCCCTCGCTGGAGCGGCTCGGCCCGCACCGTGCCATCGTGCGCCTCGGCGATCTGCCGCACGATGGCCAGGCCGAGCCCCGAGCCGGGCAGCGACCGGGCCGCATCGGCACGGTAGAAACGGTCGAAGACGAAGGGCAGGTCCTCCGGCGCGATGCCGGGCCCCTGGTCGGCGACCGACAGCGTGCCGGCCGGATCCACCCGCACCAGCACCTCGCCACCCGGCGGGCTCCACTTGATCGCGTTGTCGACCAGGTTGGCGGCGGCGCGTTCGACGGCGTCCGGGTCCGCGGACACCAGGCACTCGTCGAGTTCGCCCAGCAGCCGCACGTTCCGCACCCGCGCTCGCGCCCTCTCCAGCACGCGCTCGGCCACCAGGTCCAGGCGGACGTCCTCGATGTGGATCTGGACGTCGCCGTACCTCGCCAGTTCAACCAGATCGTTAACCAATACCCGCAGCTCCCCGGTCTGCGCGCGGGCCTCCCGTACCAGGGCCGGCGCCTGCGGGTCGGCGGTGCCGCGCCCTTCGCCCAGCAATTCCAGATTGGTGATGAGGCTGGTCAGCGGGGTACGTAGCTCGTGCGACGCGTCGGCGACCAGGCGCCGCTGGGCCAGCAGCGACTCGTTCAGCGCGCCCGTCATCGTGGTGAAGGAGCGGGCCAGCCGGGCGACCTCGTCGCGCCCGCTGCCGTCCAGGCCGCCGGCGGTGAGCGTACGGGTGGCGGTGACGCGCTCGACCACGTCGGTCAGGCGGCCGATGGGGCGCAGTACCCGCCCCGCCAGCAGCCGCGCGCCTATCCCTGCGATCAGCGCGCCGCCCAGCGTCAGCGCCGCCAGCAGCAGCTTCAACCGGTTCAGGGTCGCGTCGTCCCGATCCAGCGGAAACGCGGTGCGTACCAGCGCCTGGTCGATCTCGTCCAGCGGAGCCGTGTAGAGGCGGTAGCGCACCCCAAGGTAGCTCGTGTCCTGGAAGTACGGGGAACTCCTGCCCGCCGCGACCTCGGCGTCCCTGACGGTGAGCGGGACGAAGCCACCCAACGCCCCCGGCTCCACCGGAGGCGGGACGAACTGCAGCAGCGTGTTGCCTGCGGTGACCGGGCTCGTGGGCAGCGGCGCGGACGTGACCTTCAACGTCTTCAGCAGTCGGGGCACCTGGACCGCGGCCAGTATCAGCTCTCCGTCGTGCTGGCCGGCCAGGCCGGCCGCCGTCGACGGATACAGCACCAGCGAGGCCGCCAGCAGCGCGGCCGCCACCACGGCCGCCCCCGCCAGTGCGACCCTGGTACGCAGCTTCACGGCTCCTCCCGCAGGACGTAACCGAGCCCGCGCACCGTCTGGATCAACCGCGGCTCGTCCCCGGCCTCCAGCTTGGCCCGCAGATAGCTGATGTAGACCCACAGCGCGTTGGAGGACTGGCCGAAGTCGTACCCCCAGACCGCGTCGAAGATCACCTCGCGGCTCAGCACCCGGTTCGGGTTGCGCAGGAACATCTTGAGCAGGGTGTACTCGGTCCTGGTCAGGTCGAGCACCCGCGCACCGCGGGAGGCCCGGCAGGCCTGGGTGTCCAGTTTCAGGTCGGCGAAGTGCAACACCTCGTCCACCGCGCCGCTGCGCCGCAGCAAGGCGCGCAACCGGGCCCGCAGTTCCTCCAGCGCGAATGGCTTGACCAGGTAGTCGTCGGCCCCGGCGTCCAGCCCGGCCACCCGGTCGGTGACCAGGTCGCGAGCTGTGAGCATCAGGATCGGCGTACGGTCGCCGCCCGCCCGGAGCCGGCGGCACACCTCCAGGCCGTCCAGTACGGGCATCATGATGTCCAGCACCACCGCGTCCTGCCGCCCGCCGCCGGCGACCTCCAGAGCGCGGAGGCCGTCGGCGGCGGTGGTCACGTGATATCCCTCGCGGGCGAGTGCCCGCGTGAGCGAGCGGCGCACCGCCTCGTCGTCATCGGCCACAAGGACGTGCATGATGACACTCTCCTAGATGAACCTCGCCGCCGCCCACCCGCCGGAGGATCAGGAGCCCGGCTTCGTGGCGGGGCTCGGCGTGAGGTCCTTCGGTGCGTGCCCCAGCTTGAACGCGGTCAGCGCCTCTTTCAGCCGATTCGTCGACACGCCGAGGCGCTCGGCCACCGCGGCGAACTCCGGCGAGTCCGGCCTTATCCCGCCCTGTTCGCCGAGCCGAATCAGCCCGTCCGCAGCGGTGGCCGCCCGATCGAGGCCGACTCCCAGCGCGTCAGCCAGCGCCTGGGTCAGCTTTTTCGAGTCGATGGGCGAGGGCTGCTTGTCGTCGGCCCGCTTCTGCGGATCGACGGACCCGGGCTCTCTCATGCCGGTCGTGCAATCGACCGCGTCCTTGCCGGGGTCGTCCGCCTTGGCCCGGTCCGACTTGATCGCGTCATCCTTGGCCGCCTGCTCCTTCAGCTTCGCCAGGTCGGCGGGTGAGCACGTCACGGTCTGGGCGCACGGTTCACCGGTGGGGCTCGGCTGGGGTGAGGCGGCCAGCGCCCCCGATCCGCCGAGCACCAGCACCGCGACCATCCCGGCGGCCAGCCCTGCCTTTCGTCGGTCCATGTCGCTCCTCCTCCCGAGCGGCCGGCGCCTCCGGCTGCTGCTGCCAGCCAACTCGGGCCACCTTCACCGATCCGTCGGCGAACCTTAGAAAAGCCCTATAGGCGAATAAGTCACGACCGGCGAGCCCAGGTGGCAGCCCTGCTCGCTCAGGATTCGAAAGTGACCGGGACCGCGCTCGCCCGAGCGCTCGGGCGAGCGCGGTCCACCAGGGCTCAGCTTGGGCGGGCCTTGAGCACCCATTGGCGAGCCGGACGCTGCCCCTCCTCCGCACCGATCCTGCCGAGCGGCGACGACAGGCCATTGCCGCCCGTCGGTCCCGCTCGCCGTCCCTCACCCGGTACCCTCGGCCGGGCGCAGCTCGCGGGCGGAGGCTACATCTTCACGAACCTCTGCGAAATCAGCTGCTCGACGAGGAATGCCTTAGTCGTTGCGGCATCTGCAGAGGGCACCTCGATTGTGATGGTGGCGTGGTCGTCGTGGTTTTCGCGCGAAGACGGTGTCGTCTTGATCTTTGTACCGGGGGCAGGTCGCCAAGATGGCGCGCACCACCTCCGTGGGACGGTATCCGGTACCGGTTCGGGTTGGGCGCGTCGTGCACCGTGCCGGACGCCTGACGCCTGCCCGCGGCACGCCGGGTGTCATGGATGCTCGTCTGGTCCTTCCAGCCGCGAAGCGCTTGACGCTCGCTGGCCTTGGGCCAGTTGTGGGCCACAGCCAGCTTCTCCATCCGGGCCTTTACGTTGAGATGCCAGTTGCACACCGCGTCTGGGTTGACGTTGACTGCGGCCAAACACGAGGCGTGGGTTGTTCCGCCACCCGCCGCGCCTTCAGGAGACGCGTAGCCGCGATAACGCTGTGGGCTCTTTGCGTGCTCTTCGGTTGCGGCGCCTGAATTTAGCGGCGGCACGGGTTTGGTCTATAAGGTGTTCCTTCTCGTGCTCGGCGAGGAGAGCTACCCAGATGGAACGCGCCTGCTGATAGAGCCCTCTTCCCATCTCCCCGTAGCCCTCCGGCCGCTTGGCCCGGAGGATCAGGAACTCGCCTCCCTGGCAGGCCCACTCGTACGCCCCACAGCATGAGGTCTCCGTGATCCGAATGCGGTCCCTTGGCCGAAGCAGGGACTCCCACCGTGGTGCAGGCAGATCAGGAAGCTGGACCACGACACGTCGCTTCGACGGCGTACGCCTGCAGGTAGCGGTAGACGCTCCGGCGACTCCGCTGCCACGTGCAGGCAAAGGCGAGTTCCAGGGACGTGTGGGCCACCAACTTCTGCTGAAGGCCACAGGCGATCTCCTCGGTGGCCAGTTTGGGCAGCGGCCTTGCACGCCAATCGCCGAGAGGGTCACGCCAGACGTAGAAGCGTCTGAACGCGTCCAGCAGGTCCGGGTCAGGCACAGCTGAGTGGGCCATCGTGGACATGTCGTCAGCGAGGTGTGTAGCCCTGTCGTGGGCGTTTCGTGGTTCTGCCAGGCCACGAATGGCGGTCGTCGCCTGTTCGTTCGCCCGCGAGCGCCTGTTCAAGCCGGCGTCTGTTCTTAGCTCCCGGCTTGCCTTGCCCCCGTGGTCATTGCCGGGGGGTCATGGCGCGCCTCACTACGCTTGCGCAGGATGACCCATGTCCGATGCCCGCTGTGGTCGCCGGACGCGCCGAAGGATATGGCGGCGCTGGATAGTTCGGCTGTCTCGAAGCCCCCGGTGTCGTCGAAACCGCCCGGATCGTGGACCTCGATGCGCAGGCTGTCGGGAGTCACGTCGATCTGTGTGTGGATGAGTTCGTTTCGCTTGGTGCGCCGGATGGCAGCAGACACCAGAGCGCGGGTGGCTTGCTCGGCGTCGCTTGCGAGATCCGGGTGTTCAGTCTGGGCGACAGCGCGTGCCCAGTGGCCGACACTCTCGATGCACGTGTCGGCGGGGGATAGAGACAGCCGGTACACCACGCAACCTTCTGTGTAGGTTCGGTATCTGTCCGTAAGCTTGAAGCTTGCTGGTAAGGCTGTCACGCTACCGGCGTGGATCGAGATGCTGATCGCCCCATGTATCTCCGCGTAGCAGACACGTTGCGCAGGAGGATCGCGTCAGGGGAATTTCAGGAAGGCGATCGCCTTCCGTCTGTGCCGAGCCTGGCGACCGATTTGGGCATCTCGCGCTCGACGGCTGCTGAGGCGCTGAAGGTGCTCATCTCCGAAGGCCTCGCCGTTGCTCGATCCGGCTCGGGCACTTATGTCCGTCTGCCCCGGGAGCCGCAACGGATGATCCGCGCGTGGCATCGTGCGACCCCGTACGGCTCGCCGTTCAGGCAGGACATGGAGCGGCAGGGCCGTGAGGCCGGCTGGACCTACAAGTCACAGACGATCCAGGCCCCACCAGAGATTCGCGACCGTCTGGGCCTTGATGAGCACGGGGGAGACGTGGAAGACGTGGTGCGAACTGACTATGTCTTCTTGGCCGATGGGGAGCCGGTCATGCTCTCGACCAGTTGGGAACCGCTCGGAGTTACCCGTGGGACGCCGATCGTGTTGCCGGAGGACGGGATGTTGGCCGGTCGCGGAGTGGCCGAGCGCATGCTGAGCATCGGCATGCCCATTGACGACTGGGTGGAAGAGGTCGCGGCACGGCTCGGGACGGCCGAGGAGTGCGAGCGTCTGCAGCACCCGCCCGGCTCGATCATGGTGACGATTCAACGTACGTACTACGCCGGGGAGACGCAGGTAGAGACGGCAGACATCGTGGTACCGGCCGACCGGTTCGCACTGGTCTACAGCGGCAAGATGGGTCGTGCCTCAGTCTCCGACAAGCTATCCGCCGGGGAGGGCGCCTGATCTCGGCTCGCGACCCGGTTCTCCGGAACCGGGCGGAGGGCTTCAACATCTCCGACCTGTTCCAGGCGGCGACGGAATGCTTCTGGTTGCGGGCTTTACGCGCATGAACTGACGCTCGCACCCGAGTCGTGTCGCACTTGCCCACAAGAATCGGGATCGGCTCACACTGGCCCTTCGACCAATGGGGACGCTTCCTGCCCGAGCACACCACCGCCGTCAGTCTGCTGGACCGACTCCTGCACCACAGCATCGTCGTGGTCACCGAGGGCGAGTCCTTCCGCATGAAACAGGGACGAACCAGGACACCAGCACGCCTCACCAAGAAGTAGTCAACTACGAAAGAGCGGGGACCTTAATCCGGCCACCAGCCGCGACACGCACCTGACCATTGACAGCGGTTCTAGTCGCCGACCAAGACGAACACCGTACAAAGGGGCGGGCCTTTCCCGGAGTCCCGCCTGTCGCTGACGCTCGCAGGTGGATTCCCGTGCAAAGGCTCCACCGATCCGCGAACGTATTACTCCCTTGCCGAGCCAACCCGGCTGGCATATGGGTGAGACATCGCCTGCTGGAGGAAACTTTGGCACCCAACCGATGGCCGACCGGCACCTTCATGCACCGTTTGACGGACGAGCTGCGCTCGGAGCTCCTGGGGCTCGGGACTTTGCGCTCGTTCCCACCCGGGCACGTGCTGATCAGCCAGGGAGATCGCAGCACCTCGGTTTGGATCCTGTTGGACGCGCTGGTCAAGGTGACCGGAGGCGTTGAGAACGGCGTGGAGGCGACCCTGGCGATTCGGGTGTCGGGTGACATCGTGGGTGATATGGCCGCTATGGATGGGTCGCCGCGGTCGGCGACTGTGACCACCTGCGGGCGCGCTGTTTGCCAACAGGTCAAAGGCCCGGTGTTCCGCTCTTTCGTGGCCCGGCGCCCGGCCGCGGCGCTGGCGCTGACGCAGGTCGTGGCCGAGCGGCTACGTTGGGCCAATCAACGGCGCCTCGACTTCGCCGGATATGAGACGAAGATCTGCCTGGCACGCGTGCTGATCGCGCTGATCTCGCGGCACGGCCGCACCACGGATGACGGCGTGAGCATCGGCATCCCGCTCACTAGAGCCGAATTGGGCATGCTGGTGGGCGCCAAGGAGATCACGACGCAGAAGGCGCTGCGCGAACTGGCCGCGGAGGGGGTCATCCGGCGAGGGCACCGCGACGTGGTAGTGAAGGACCTGGCAGGACTGACTGCGCTTGCCGACCTCCCGTTCCTCGCTAAGCCATATTTCTAAGGCTTCTCCCGCCGGATGGTGCCTCACGGTAGAGCCCACCCGTTCATTGGAGATGCCATGGTCATGCACGATTACCGCGTTCTGCTCACAGCCGACATCGAGAACTACGGCGACCGCACCGACGCCCAGCACCGCACCCTCCAGTCCGGTCTGATCGGCGCCATCGAGACGGCGGCGGACCGCGTTCATCTAAACCGGGAGTCATGGTCGCGCCAGGTGGGAGGTGATTCGCTGACCGCCGTACTTCCCGCCGAACCGGGCCCTCTCGTCACGATTCCCCTTCTCCTCGACCAGTTCCTGACCGAGCTAGACATGGCCATCGCAGCGCGCAACAGCCGGCGCGACGACCCCACCTGGGCGCGGATGCGCATTCGGCTGGCCATCCACGTTGGACCGCTGCAGCTGGACGGCGCGGCCGGGTGGCCCGGGCAACATGCCGTGCAGCCCGCGAGAATGCGTGATTCGGCACCGATACGGGCCGCGCTCGACACCTTCCGCGACGCCGACCTGGCGCTGATCATCTCGCGGGAGGTGTTCCGCGACTACGTGTCACAGGGACCGGGACGGCCGAGACCATCGGAGTTCCTGGAGGTCGCGGTAGCGGAGAAGAAACAGGAATATCCGGCCTACCTGTACGTGCCGCACTTCGATGTCCACGACATGGAAATTCCGGAGCCCCCGCCGTCCAGAAAGAACGATCTGTCACCATCTTCGCCGAGGAGCGGGTCGATCACGAACAAGGCCAAGAGAGGCGACATTCTCTTCGCGCAAGGGGACATCAACGTCACTCGTGACTCGAAGCGGAGGAAGAAATGAGCGACTCCCCGCCTGAGGAATCGGGCCCTGAAGTCCCGCAGCCGGAAGAACCGCTGGTCGAGGACGCCTCACCCGAGGAGGAGGACGAGACATTTCAGGAACCCGATAACCAACCAATCCGTTATGAAATGGCCACCTCCCGGCAGGAGTGGCAGGAACGCCGACAGAGCTTGGACGACCTGTACGCCGACGAACTGTCCAGCCCCGGCACCCGGGACCTGAGCGGCCGCGTGAGCAACCGCGTCAAGAAGGGAAATCTCTGGTTCGCCCAGGGCGACATCCACGTAGGCCAAGGGCGGCCACAACCGACAGCGACGATCAACGAACTGACGGAAACCGAGATCGCGGACCTACGGCGAACGCTGGTACCGACCCAGTCACAAACCGAAATACGCAGGCTGCTCGACAGCCGGCGCCTGATCCTGCTCGGTGGAGCGGCCGAGACGGGAAAGGCGACCACGGCCCTGGCGGCGCTGCTCGACTGGGGTGGCAGGGTGAGCTGGATCATGCCGCACGGAGCGAGCATGCCGAACCCCCGCGACTGGAAACTTGAATCGGGGCACGGCTATTTGCTGGACCTGGTCGATACGCCCAATGCCGTCGACAGGGTGACCACGAGTCTCAAGCGTGCCGGTGTCAACGCGGACTACAGGATGATCGTCCTGGTGCCGGAGCACATTCAGTCCTCCATCGCGCCCGTGATCGAACACGACCCACCGCCGAACCGCCGGATCTTCACCCAGCATCTGTCCGTTCAAGCATCGGGCGCACGGCTTGCCGCAGACGATCAGCAGATTCTGGACGAGGAGCTCCGCGCCCTCTCCGCGCCCTGGCAGGTGGTCGAACTGGTCAGGCAGGTGGCCGCCACGATGGAGTCCGGCAGCCCCATCGAGACCATGCTGAACCGGCGATTCCATCGAATGCGCGCGAAGGTGGGCGAGAACCTCGAAAAGCGCAGGCCAACTCTGGGCCGGTGCTTCATGACCAGCATCGCCGTACTTCACGGGCTGCCCGAGGCGGAAATCTCCGGCGCGGCCCTGGCCCTGGCCGAACGGCTCGACGAGAAGTGGCGTCGTGATCATTCGCCGAAATCGGTCCAGCTTTGGGAGAACCTGCCGGCCTGGCTGAAGTACGTGGATGCCGAGGCCACACCCACCGGGCCCGGCGGCGGGCGAAGCATCAGGCTGAGACGCCCCGAACTGGCGGCCGTCATGCTGCGCGTGATCTGGGAGGACCAGCCGACCATCCGCGACTCGCTGGTCGACTGGCTGATCTGGCTCGGCGGCGAGGGATCCTGGCATACGAGGATCAAGGTCGGGCACGCGGTCGGAAAGCTCGCGACCTTCGACTTCTCCCTCGTCAACGAACGGTTCCTGGAGGTGTGGAGCCGCTCCCGCCGATCCCGGGACCATCAACTCGCCGCCCTGGCACTGGAAGCCGCCGCCGAGAACCCATCGATGACCCGCCGCGTCCACCTCCATCTCGATTCGATGATCCATGGCAACGACGCGAAGAAGGCGATCGCGATCCGCGCCTACGCTTCGTCCGTCGGCCTCTCCGCACCTGACCAAGCCCTCGCCGCGTTCAGGACTCTGGTCCTGAGCAGGGGCGTCAAGTTTCACCACGACGTGGCCCAGTCCATCGCCTACCTCTATCGCAGGAACACCGCGCCCACCATCATGAACCATCTCGCTGACTGGGTCCGTGACGGAGGAGCGGTCGGTCGTCGCGGCGCCGCCCTCGCCTTCGGACGACTGGCCGCACTGCCCGTCTCAAGCCCCGAGCGGCCGCATCCCAGTGACCTCGATCCCCATCCCTCCCTGGTGATGCTCTGGCGCAACGCGCTCAGCTACGAGGAAGAGGGGCGCCTGGTCGTGCCCGAGTCCTGGGACCTGCTGCTGAACGAATGGCTGCGCCATTACGGCGAGCGGCCGACCGTACGGGAGATCACGGACCAGATCTTCAGCCTGACCGATGTGCGGAACGCCGAGCGAGCACTGCTCTACCTCCGGCTCTGGCGGCACCACGGCGAGATCTCCGCCGAACTTCACCATCACCTGCGTCAACTCATTCACAGGAGCTGATCTCATGCGCAAATGGCTGGCACCCATGCTCTACCGCATCCAGCAGAACCAGCCCGAGGCCGAACCGCCCATCGACATCGAGCCGTTCGTGCTGTCCTCGCCCGCCAAGGGCGACGCTTACGACTTCTCCGTCACCCTGTTCCGTACCGCGACCTCGGGCGGGAAACGGACCTCAGCTCTGTTCAGTGATGAAGTGCCCGAGGCGGAGGCGGTCCTCCAGCGCGCGTGTCAGGAGGTACGTTCGACCACCCGGCGATTCGAGATCACCGTGCCGGGTGCGGCGGAGCAGGCCACGAACGAGAGACTCCAGGCGATCTCAGGCTCAATGACAGGTGTCTACCGGTGGGCGGTCAGAGGCGAGGTCAACGTTCCCGAGGAGATACGCCAGCTCAACCGGGCTGCCCACAAAAGACAGCATGACATCAGAGCCGACGCCGACGCCGCGCTGCTCCGGATCAAGAGCACCGACGAGGTCCGGCGGGAGTGGCAGGACTTTCTCACCACCGTGGTGGGAAGCGCCCAGGTGGAGCACGCGATCAAATTGGCTGTCTCCCCGGAGCAACTACCGCAGATCATCGCGGAGCTCGTCGAGCAGCGGCAGCAGGGAGCGCAACAACTGCTCGGCACCGTCGACTCGATCATGCAACGCTACGAGACGGTGGACATGCTCAACTTCGTCGTCAGCAACGAAACTGTACTCCGCAGAACCCTGGAACTCCTCGGCCTGCCCATTCCGCCGCTGGAGGACGACACGCTGCTGGTAGGCCAAGCGTGAGGTGCTCGCCGGAGCAGCGCCATCCAGCGACCGCGCGGTCACGGCGAAGATCCGGTGAGCACGACGTTGATGAGCGCCGCGCTCACCGTGGCCGCCATTCCACCCAGGAGCAGCCAGAACCCCCAGCGGATAAGGCGATATTTCTGCCCGACGATGTGGCTGACCCGGTACAGCTGATCAGCGACCCGCTCCAGGTTCAGTGTCGAGGACCGCATGAGAGCGCCGGCGACGGTCGCCGGGGAGTCGAGGTGAAGGATGTCGGCGTAGTACATGGCGGCACCGTGAATTTTTCGCCGATCCAACCGCGGATAGACCGCGCTGGCGAGCACCACCGCAGACGCCAGAGCTGCCGCCGCCCCAACCCACCACAACCACTCGACGGCGTTCGATAACGCGAAAGGTGACCAGCTTCCCGCGAGGAGGCCGCCAGTGACGGCGCCAAGGCCGATGCCAACGATGCCGAGAAGGACCTGGGCCTTGGTGTCCGCCTTGTTGAGCTCCTCGCGGGCTTCTCTGAGCAACTGTGTTCCGTAGGCGCACGCATCGTCCTCGGCTGCCTGCCGTTGGTCTGGAGCGGCTTGGGTGAGGGCTCGCGCGATCTTGTGGAACACGAGGAACCTCCTGGCCGGGGGGCGATCACAACGCAGAGCATTCCACGACCGCCCTGGGTTGAAGCCCGTGATGCGCTTCGCGCCCGCTGTACACCACGTCAACAGGAGGCTCTCGGCATGATCGTGGGCCACGTGTGGGCCATCCATGACCTTGATCGCGTGACATTCGTGCTTCGCCCCTGGCCAAGGGCATGCCCACAAGCAAACCTGCAATGCTCTCCGGAGTCGGGTGCGTAGGTTCGAATCCTACAAGGGGCACACGATCTTGACCGGCGGGTTTGGCCGCTGAGCAGGGCGAATAGCGTACGAACGGGCGGGCCTCCAGTCTCACGGAGTCCCGCCCGTTCTCGCTGAAGCTCGCTGGTTGTGGACCAGTTGTGGACCATGATCGAGCTTTTATCGGCGACGCCTCATCCCGCAGGACGGCTCACGGCGGGTGAGGTGTTCATGCGCCAGGCCTGCCGCAGGATGACGGCCAGGCACACCACTTCCACGGCGGCCAGGACCAGGTAGTGGGGTTTCGCCGATCCGCCGCCGATGATGAACGCCGCGGTCAGCGGGACCGCCACCAAGGTGACCCGCCGGGTCACCGCCGGTTTCAACACACGCGACAACACCACCATCACGATCGGGATCTCGACCATGACCGCGGATCCCACCAGAAGCAGCGGGGTGACGGGAACGCCCTCGGCATGCCCCGCCATGAGCCCCCGCAGAAATTCGGCGTTCATGAAACTGAGGACATCCGCGTAGAGCATGGTGAACATCACGACGATCCACAGGGTGGAGAGTGTTGCTCGCACGTCACTCATTTCGGCCTCGGCGCCTTTCTGGGTCGTTGGACGGGGGCCAGGGGATTCCCGGCCGGTTCCGCGCGGTTGCCGGCGATGACGGAAGCTGCCCGTACCGGTCATGGGGACAGGCTGGCGCGACGGGCGGGCGCATCGCTACGGCCGCAGGTCGGCGCCCGGATGGCCGAAGGTTGGCGGTACGGGATCTACTTTGGTCGGATTCCGCTGGATCGGGGGCGGCCGTACGCTTTGGTCGTGACGACCCCGGCAGGCCTGGACCATCGGATCCTGCTCCCCGCCAACGCGCTCAGCGGCCCCGAGTCCGCCCCGGCGCGCCCGCCCGGACGCACCAGGCGCGACTGGGCGGCCGATGTGGCGTTGTTCCTGCTGGCCATCGGCCTTACGGCGCTCGGCGTGGTGGACGGCCTCGGCCAGCATCCCGCACCGGTGCCGTTCGCGGTGGACGCCGCCCTCGGCGGGCTGAGCTGCCTGGGGGTGTGGCTGCGTCGGCGCTGGCCGGTCGGCTTCGCGGCGGTCGCGGTGGCGTTCAGCGTCTATTCGATGTCGGCCGCGGGGGTGGCGCTGATCGCCCTGTGCACCGTCGCGGCGCACCGGCGCGTGGCGGTGGTCGGCCCGATCGTGGCCGGGTGCGTGCTGGTGCCGTTCCTGACGCCGCTGGTCCGGCCGGACGTCCCGGTGCCGCCCTGGTGGCAGGCCCTGCTGGGCTTCGCCTGCATCGCCGCGGTGCTCGCCTGGGGGATGTTCGTACGAGCCCGGCGGCAGTCCCTGCGTGAACGGGCCCGGCGGGTCGAATCCGAGCGGGAACTGCGCCTCGCCCGGGTCCGCCAGTCCGAACGCGACCGGATCGCCCGGGAGATGCACGATGTGCTCGCCCACCGCCTGTCCCTGCTCAGCCTGCACGCCGGGGCGCTGGAGCTTCGTCCCGACGCCGCGCCCGAGGAGGTCGCCCGGGCCGCCGGGGTGATCCGCGACAGCGCGCACCGGGCGCTGGAGGATCTGCGCGAGGTCATCGGCATGCTCCGCGCCGGCCTCGACCGTTCCGGGGAGGGGCCGGAGCGGCCCCAGCCCACCCTGGCCGATCTTCCCGACCTGGTCGATCAGTCACAGCGCGCGGGCATGCGGGTGCTGCTCGACTGCCGGGTGGGGGAACCGGCGGCCGCGCCCGCGGTGATCGGGCGCGGCGTGTACCGGATCGTGCAAGAAGGGCTGACCAATGCCCGCAAGCACGGCCGCGACGGCCAGGTGTCGGTGGCCGTCGGTGGGGCGGCGGGGGAGGGGCTGACGGTCGAGGTGCGCAACCCGGCCGGCGCCACCGCCGCCGCCGGGATCCCGGGCGGCGGCAGCGGCCTGATCGGCCTGGCCGAGCGGGCCGGCCTGGCCGGTGGACGGCTGGAGTACGGCCCGACCGCCGCGGGTGAGTTCCGGCTGTGGGCATGGCTGCCGTGGCCGAGGTGAACGCCGCGATCCGGGTTCTCATCGTGGATGACGACCCGCTGGTACGGGCTGGCCTGGCGATGATCATCGGCGGTTCGCCCGAGCTGAGCGTGGTGGGCGAGGCGGCCTGCGGAGCCGAGGTGCCCGCCGCGGTGGAGGCCTACGCCCCGGACGTGGTGCTGATGGACATCCGCATGCCCGTGCTGGACGGCCTGGCCGCCACCGAGCTGCTGCGTGCCCGGCCCGACCCGCCCGAGGTCGTCGTGCTGACGACCTTCGACGCCGACGAGTACGTGCTGCGCGCCCTGCGCGCCGGGGCCAGCGGCTTCCTGCTCAAGCACACGCCGCCTGCCGAGATCCTGCGCGCGATCGTACGGGTTTCGGCCGGGGAGCCCATCTTGTCGCCGACGGTGACCCGCCAGTTGATCGCCCACGTCGCCGACACCGGCGCCGCCGCCCGGCGGCAGCACGCCGTACGCGTGCTGAGCCTGCTCAGCGAACGGGAACGGGAGGTGGCCGTCGCCGTGGGCCGGGGCAGGTCCAACGCCGAGATCAGCGGCGAGTTGTTCATGAGCATCGCGACCGTGAAGGCCCACATCTCGCGCATTCTCGACAAGCTCGACCTCAACAACCGCACCCAGATCGCCCTGCTCGCCCACGACGCCGGCCTGACCGGCTGAACCTCACCCCGGCGGCCCTCATGAGGGGTCTCCTTCGGTGTCGGGGTACTGGAAGACGTCGTCGAGTCCGGACCGGAACACCCGGGCGATGCGGAATGCCATCTCCAGCGAGGGGGAGTAGCGACCCTGTTCGATCGCGATGATGGTCTGGCGGGTGACGCCGACTCGGTCGGCCAGCTCGGCCTGGGTCATCTCGTCGTGCGCGAACCGCAGGGCCCGGATCGTGTTGGTGACCTGCGTCGGCTTCACCACGTCTGGAAGCCGCCCTTGCGGTACGCCATGATCTTGGCAAACGAGCTGAGCACCGAGGACAGCACGAACGCCAGGTAGACGGCGTTGGCGATCCAGAAGTGGCGCAGCTCGGCGATGGCCATGACCAGTGCGGCGAGCGCGCCGATGATGACGATCGACTGCCCGATGCGCTCACTGACCTGGTTGATCTCACGGTCGCGCTCGTCAGTGCGGTCGCTGCCGTGGCCGCCCGCGATGGCCATCGCGATGTTGGCCACGATCGCGGCGACGATGGCGCCACCGATGGTCCACAGCAGAGTTCCCGCGTAGGCGACGTCGGTGAGCGGGCCGTCGCCGGCCCGGCTCAGGACGGTCGCCACGTAGATCGTGTACGCGGCGACGGAGACTAAGATCATCAACCAGGCGCGCTTTTCCTCGAAGGCCATGCCCGCTCCTCACGTAAACAAAGCTGACATCAACCAATGTAAAGCGCTCTGGACATCGTGTCAAAGTTTATTTACACGCATGGTCGGCGACGCCGTGGCGCCCGGCGCGGCGTTGCTACGAAACGTCCACAGTGTGCTGGACGCGCAGGTCGCACCGGCCCGCCCTCATCGGAAGAGCCCGCGGAATTTGGGCTGCTCCGGTTCGCGCCGCTGGGCGGCACCCTCGCCGCCGCCCGGTGGCAGACGCTACGAGCGCGGCTTGCAGGATGCGCACGCCGCGCGTATTGGTTACAAGAACGAGCCGGTGTACCGGCGGTCTTTCACACGATCGTAGATCTCACGTAACCACGGCTGACCAACCAGCGGCAGCCGCTCCAACGTCCTGAGGAACACCTTCCAATCAGGCCGGAAAAGACTGTTCGGCAGCAGCGGCGGCGAATCATCGCGGCGCACATCTGCGGGCATCCGGGCTGCCGCCTGCGCGAGCTGCCGATCGTCGTTGAAGGCCAGGTAGGTCCATACGTCGGCGGCCAGCGGGACTACCGCTTCTCCGCTGCACGGCCATACTTCGCCGGTCTGCGGATGTCGCGGCACCATGGCGATGTTGGTGATCTCGGCGGACAGGCCGGGCCCGGTCAAGGCAAGGCGCTGTTCGGGCGGTCCTGGAGGGAGCAAGGTATCGAGCGCCCGGCGAAGCACCTCGGCGACAAGCCCGTCAGGGACGATCACGCGCTTGCCGCCCGACACCGCCAGCAAGTGAGCCAGCGCCACCGCGATCGCGGCCATCCACTCCAGGCTCCACCATCCTGGCTGTTCAATGGGCGGTATGCCCGGATGGACCTCCCGCAGCTCCTCCCAGCCGACCACCCGACAAGCGGGGCCATCGACGGCGACCGGACGCACGGCGCCCGGGTCAAGCCACACCACCTGCCAGAACCCGCAGTCGTCAACGCGGGTCGCCACCGGACACTCGCACGCGGCGCACGCCAGGTTGGGGCCGTACCGGCCGTCCCAGCCACAGCAGCAGCCGCCGTACCGCTCCGGAATGAACATTGTCCTCCGGACATCGCCCGGCGCGACCCCGATCCTTCCCGGGGCCCCCGACAGGGTGTACATCTGCCGGAACACGCCACGGCCTTCCGCCTCAACCTCCCAAGGCTGCCACGGATGTCCGTCTCCGGGGTCCACCGCGTAGGTCCCGGGCTCCAGAAGCGCAGGCAGCAGGTCATGTCCGTACTTCTGGCCAGCATGGTCGGGAAGCGCGACCTGCGATACCCGGGCAGTCAATACAGCGCCGCACCCCGTACAGGCGAAAACGACCAAGCACCCTCCCCTGCCTTAACGATGCGATCATGCTGGCGCAAATCCTGGCTTTCGTGAACCGATCACCACCGAAACGCCGTCTCAAGCGAGATCTTGCCACCACTTTCGGCGTCGGCAAGGCGGTCGGCCAGTACGGAAGGACGGGGGCCAACAGCACCGTGACGACCGCCGAGCCGGCTGCACGGCGAGTGAGAGGCGTCGAGCGCCACAACAGAGGTCGGGTTGCCCGGGAAGCCGGCGTCGGCGACGGCGGGATCGGCGGCCCGTCCGGGGAGCCGTGAAGCTGGGCTGACCTTCCGCGAGCGCTGGGCGCATGTGCCCGCCCCTCGCGGTGGGCGACTTCAGACGGCTGCGAGCGACCAGAAGTGGTTGTCGTTGTTGCCTGCGGACAGACGCCGAGGGCCAGGTGCTGTTCAGGACAAGCGCGCGGTGTTTTCTCGATGTCCAAGTGGATGCGCTCTGACCTGCGGTTTCATTTGTCCAACGGGGCGAGCGCCACTTTGGACGACCTCTGGACAAAGATCCCTTGGCCGAGCGGAAAGCCGCGTGCCAGCATGACGACCGGGACGCCGTGGTGGACCTGGACGGTGGCGGCGACGAGTGACAGGCCGAGTCCCAGGCCGTCGCCGGTGGCCCTGCGCCGGCCGGACGACCCAGATGAGATGTATCCACAATGCATATGCCGCATCCCGGCGAAACTCATTACTCCGGAAGGAACCCGATGCGAGTCCTTGCTCTCCTGGTTGCGGGCACCGCTTTCTTCGCCGCCCCACTGACCGCGCAGGCCGCCACCGGCTCGGCCGCAGGCCTGACCCCGGTCGCGAGTTCGAGTGCCCAGCGCGTGACCGCCGCCTGGCCCTCCTGTGTGAAAGCCACCCGCACCAAGCTGAACAACAGCGGTTGGTCCGATCCCAAGTGGCAGGTCCGGGTGGCCAACAACTGCGCCAGCAGGACCAAGTACTCGATTGTGCGCGACCGGCAGTCCGACTTCGACTATGTGGCGGTCGCCCCCGGTAAGACCAGCTCTCGTAACATTGGCAAGTACTCCTTCGGGCACAGTGCCTCCGAGCCCGACGGCGTGAAGATCTACTACCGGGGCACCCGCTACACGAAGCGCTTCTGACGCAAGGGCGGGCGGCAGTGGACTTCTCTGCCGCCGCCCCCATTTCGATGTGTGCAAGGCGGCCCGAGGGGGCCCTCGCGGTGCGGTAGCGTCCGGCGGCATGGTCGCGGATGTCTGGAACCGATTACGCACGGCCGCCCCGCGCGGCGCCACGGCACTGATCGCCGACAGCGCTCTGGGCGCGCTCTTCCTGGCCCTGTACCTGGCCGAACGGCTCGTGGTGGCCCCCCTGCCGAGCGCGAGCCTCCCGGCCGCCCTGGCCTGCGGGCTCGGCATCGCGGCCGGCCTGGCTCTGCGGCGCCGTACACCCCTCCCGGCCTTCGTCCTCGGCGCGACGGCCCTCGTCGCCGGCGTAATCGTCGCCGCCCCCAGCGTGCTCGCGCCGTACGCGAACCAGATCGGCGTGTACTCCGTCGGGCTGCACGCGACGCGGCGATGGGCTCGCTGGGGGCTGGTCCTCACGATCATCTACATAGCCGCCTACTTCGTGGCCGTCCGGCCCACGCCCCGGCCCGCGTCCATCGGCGGTGTGGTGTTCGTGTGGCTGCTGACCTGGCTGGTCGGGTACGGCACGGCGCGGCGGCGCGAGGAGCAACTCGTCGCCCGGCGGCTGATGCGGCGCCAGGCCGTCACCGAGGAGCGGGCGCGCATCGCCCGCGAACTGCACGACCTGGTCGGACACACGGTCAGCCTCATGCTGGTGCAGGCCGGGGCAGGGCGGAGGGTGCTCGACCGCGACCCCGCCAAGGCCCGCGAACTCCTCCTCGGCCTCGAGCAGACCGGCCGCGCCGCACTCGCCGAACTCGACCGCGTCCTCGGTGTGCTGCGCCGCGACAGCCCGGGAGACGACGGCGAGACCGGCCAGCCCGGGCTCGCCGGCCTGCCCGAGTTGGCCGGGCGCATGACGGAGGCCGGGATCGAGGTCCGGGTCCAGATCGACCCAAAACCGCCGGAACTGCCCCATAGCCTGGACCTCTCGGCGTACCGGATCGTCCAGGAGGCCCTCACGAACGCGCTCAAGCACGGCGACGCGACCTCCGCGACCGTCACCGTCCGCCACGACGGCGGTTCGCTCGACATCGACGTGCGTGATGACGGACGCGGGTCGCCTCCCGGCTACCAGCCGGGACGCGGCCTGCTCGGCATCGGCGAGCGGGTCGCCCTGTTCGGCGGCACCCTGTGGCACGGCCCGGCCGGCGCGGGCGGCTTCCGGCTGCGCGCCGTGCTCCCGTTGCCCACGAGCTCCGCTCTTTCACCCGGGGGCGTCGCCGCCTCATCCGAGGGAGGCGGCCCGTCGTCCGGTGACGGCCCCTCCGCCGAGCGGGAAGGACCGGTGACATGACCGTCCGTGTGCTGCTCGCCGACGACGACGCGCTGCTCCGGGCGGGGGTGGCGGTCGTGCTCGCCACCGCCGACGGGATCGAGGTGGTCGGCGAGGCCGCCGACGGCCTGCGGGCCGTGGCCCTGTGCCGGTCCCTCGCGCCGGACGTCGTCGTGATGGACGTGCGGATGCCCGGCCTGGACGGCATCGAGGCGACCCGGCGCATCGTCGCGGCGGGGCTGCCGGCCCGCGTGCTCGTGCTCACCACGTTCCAGTACGACGAGTACGTATGGGGCGCGCTGCGCGCGGGTGCCAGCGGCTTCCTGCTCAAACGCGCCTCACCCGAGCGGCTGATCGACGCCGTGCGCACCCTGGCCGCGGGCGACGCGCTGCTGGACCCCGCGGTCACCCGTGACCTCATCGGCCGGTTCGTGGCGATATCGCCGGACGCGCCCGCCGCGCCGGCGCCCCACTGGTCACGGCTCGCCCAGCTCACCGAGCGCGAACGGCAGGTGCTGCGCCTCATCGCGGAGGGCTACTCCAACGAGGAGATCGCAGACCTGCTCGCGATCGCCGAGTCGACGGCCAAGACCCACGTGAAGCGCATTCTCGCCAAGATCGGCGCCCGTGATCGCGCGCAGGCGGTCGTCATCGCCTACCAGAGCGGTCACATGGGCGAGGGCCGTTCCTGAGCGCGGGCACGTGCCCCCGACGCGCGTCCGGGGTCGCGTACCCCCTCGGGGGTACGGGTGCTCACCCCGGCGGGGGGACGCTGCGCGGGCGGCCCGTCCGTAGCGTCAGCGGCCATGAAGGAATCCCTCAACGCTCCCGCCGGGTCGCCGGCCCGCCGCGCCGGTTGGGCGGCGATGACCGTCCTGGCCGCCGCCGTCGTCGTCCTGACGTCCCCGTATCTCACGCTCGATCCGGACGTCTTCCTGGAGCCGCAGAAGGCGGTGTACCTCGCCCGCCAAGGCTCCCTCTTCCTCCACGTGGCCGGCGGGGTGGTGGCGCTGGCGCTGGGGCCGGCGCAGTTCGTGAGCCGGCTGAGACGGCGTTTCCCCGCCGTGCACCGCTTCACCGGCCGCGTCTATCTCACGGGCGCGCTGGCGGCCGGGGTCGGCGGGCTGCTGCTGGCGCCGACCAGCTACACCGGGCCGGTGGCCGCCCTGGGGTTCGGCACGCTGGCGGTGCTCATGCTGCTGACAGCCGTGGCCGCCTTCGTCTCCATCCGGCGTCGCCAGGTGGACCGGCACCGGATCTGGATCACCAGGTCGTACGCGCTCATCTTCGCCGCGGTCACCTTCCGGCTCTGGCTCATCGTGCTGCGCATGTCCGGGGTCCCGTTCGACGACGCGTACGTGTGGGGCGCATGGCTGTCATGGATGATCAACCTGCTGGTGGCCGAGCTGGTGATCAGGACGACCTGGCCCGCTGGTGGACGGCCCGAACGAACGGCGGGATGACCCTAGGGAGCCTGCGTGCGATACGTGAGCGGTTCTGGGCCCGGCTCTTTGTCATGGGCGGAGCATCCGTGCTCGGCGCGATCGTGGCGGCCGGAGCTGGCGACAGGGAGGAGCGATGGCGATGGTTCAGTGCTCGCACAGGGAGAACTCTCGCTCGTAGAGCTGCTCGTTGTGTTCGTCGACGAAGAATTTGCGTTCCTGCATGAGTTGTTCGCGGTAGCTCTTGGCCTGCTCCAGCGTCATGGTCGATGTGGCGGACCATGGCTGTTGCGGCGGGACATCAGCTGTCGACACGATCGTTATCGAAGGGTCGACCAGGAAGAACGCCAGGATTTTGCGGTATCCCGGCCGGGTGGGGTCCGTGAGGCGAAACGAGCCGACGCGGTGTTGCAGGATGTTCGGGAACGCCAGGCAGCGGCCCGCTGGGGTCGATGCCGATCCCAGCACCTGATTCAGTGGGTCTTCGTTGTTCAGGCCATAGACCTCACTCACGCCGATGTCATCATTCTGTTCGTAGTCCGGGTCGTCGACCGCCGCGCGGAAACTCAGCCGACTTTCTGTGATGTTCTCGCTGTCCCAGTAGTAAATGCCGGTCGAGACGATCCGCTCGTTCATCATCCCCTCGACATGCCAGGAACCGCCGGGGTACTCGGGCTTGTCCGGGGTGAGGTGAATAGTGGCGAGCTTGACGATGACCTGGAGACGACGGCCGCGCAGGTCGACTCGAGCGGAGTCATCGGGCAACGCGGGCGAGATGAAGACCGGGGCGTCCGGGACGATCGGTCCGCCTGCATCGTAGGCGTCGTCGTCGGAGGGTTCGGCCGGCTCGTCCGGGGCCTGGTCGTACCACGTGTAAGGATCGGCCTCGATCCGCAGGGGCCGCGGATGGCGCAGATCGGTGAGCACGTTCTCCAGCAGCGGGCGCAGGCGCGCGAACAGGACCGGCAGGACGGAGGCGAGTTCGCGATGAGCCACGGGGTGGACATTGTTGACGTACGACCGGAAGACGACATCGCCGTCGTCGCCGACCTCGACATCCGTGGGCAGCCACTGGAATTTCTCCGAGAATTCGTACCGCGAACTGCCGGCTGCCGGGATCTGCCATACCCGCTCGGGTGCGCCGCTCACCTGACGTACCAGGCAGAACAGTGAGGGATGAACCAGATCCAGTACCTGTCCATCGGATCCCGGATGCCAATCCTGTTCCGCTTCGGGGACCTGTTCCAAGACCCGAACCGCCTCGCGCAGCCGGGACCTGAGCTCGTCGTCGACCAGTGTGTCCGACTGCCACACCCCATCGACGGCGGACACCTCGATGCCGGTTCGCTCGTCCCGCAGCTCGGCGTAGTACGCGAGTTCGGCAAGCACATAACGAATCTGCGCTTCGGTCAGGCCCTCTGCAGCCGCTTCTCGCGTCCACTTGGCGATGATTCCGGCGTCGTTCATCTTGACGAACCACGCTGGCTTCGCCCGAATGTGGGCGCTGCACTGCATCATCTGGAGTTCCCGCAATGTTCGGGGCTTCGCGAACGATATTGTGCGGGCGGCAAGAAAGGGCAGTGGGAAAGCAGACAGGTCAGTCAATTCTCTCGGTCCTCCCAGTTGATGCGTAAGCATTCATCAGCTCAGTGATGCTGGCTGGTCAGTCGGGCAGGGCGATCGGGGGCGTCCAGAGGTGGCCGGTGAAGGCTCGGCGGATCGCGTCCAGGGCGTTCAGGCCGCGCTCCAGCAGGTTGCGGCCCGGGGCACGTGGAATCACCTCGCGGGCCAGGTGCGCCTCGCACAACTGATGGCGGGCATCGGGGTAGCCGTCATACGGGGGCAGCGAGTCGGCCCGTAACGCAGCGATGACCCGCGTCTGCTCCACGACCAGGGCGGCAGGCTCGTCATACGACGGACACCCATCCCCAGCCTGCACCGAAAGATCATCCCACGAGCAGCGCGACGCTCAGGCCGGGCCCGATCTTGAGCCCTGATGAATGCTTACGCCTGAGCCATAGGCAAGGTGCGCGGGTGCCGTCTCGCCGTAGCGCAAAGCCGCATAGCCGGGCAAGCCACCGAGAACGCGAAGCGACGTATCCTTCGCCTGTGGGACTGCGGTTCAAGACGCGCGAGTCGGACTCGACGTGGGTCGACACCGTGTGGACATGCACGAGTGAGCAGGTCACTGCGATGACGTCCGTCGCAGGGGTGCGTTGGGGCCTGGTGTTCTGGGAACACGCCGGCCGGGCGTACACGGGCATCACCGGTCCCGAGACCCGGACCGGCACGGCGCCGGTGCCGGAGGGCGCGACCTTTACCGGCATCGAGTTCGCTGTGGGCACCTCGTTGCGGGCCGTGCCCACGCCGGCGCTGGTCGACGGCGGCATCGGGCTGCCCGGCACCACGCGCCGGACGTTCCGGCTGGACGGCACGCGCTGGGAGACGCCCGGCCCCGACGACGCCGAGGCTCTGGTCGAACGTCTCGTCCGGGCCGGGATCGTGGTCCGTGACCTGCTCTGCGTCGAGGTACTGCGGGGTCACCGCCCATCCGTCTCGGGGCGTACGGTCGAACGCCGGTTCCGCGCCGCGACCGGACTGACGCAGGGCACCGTCCGGCAGATCGAGCGCGCCCGCAGGGCGGCGCAGCTGCTGGCTGCCGGCGACCCGGCCACCGACGTCGTCGCCAAGCTCGGCTACTGCGACGAGCCGCACCTGGCCCGCGCCTTGCGCTCCTACGTCGGACGCACCGTTGGGCAGCTGCGCGAGGGCGCCGGCGGCGCGATCGCCCTCGACCTGGATCAGCGCCTGACGTCGTAGACCAGCTTCAGGATCCCGTTCGAGTAGCTCTCCGATTCCCGCAGGGTCAGCATGTGCTTGTCCCGGTCGGCCCGGCCGAACAGGCTCTTCCCGGCACCGAGCAGCACGGGAAAGACAAGCAGGTTGTACTGGTCGATCAGCCCCGCGTCCGACAGCCGCCGGGCCAGCTCCGCGCTCCCGTGGATGAAGATCGCACCGCCCTCACCCTCCTTGAGCGCCGCGACGTCCTCGGTCGAGCGCAGGATCGTGGTCGGCCCCCATCCGTCGACGATGGCGTCGTCGGACAGCGTGGTCGACACCACATACTTGGGCAGTTCCTTGTAGTCGGCGTGGTCCTCCGAGCCGGGCCAGCTCGCCGCGAACGCCTCGTAACTGCGACGGCCGAACATCAGCGCCGTCGTGTCGGTGAGCTCCTCACCCTTGAGCGACCAGGCTTCGGGGACGAACTCGAGGTCCTTGACCACCCACCCGCCGCTGCGGTGTTCTTCCCCCGGCCCGCCGCCAGGCGAGTCCACGATGCCGTCGAGCGACATGAAACCGGTGTAGACCAAGTTACGCACTGTGCCGTCTCCTCATGCTCGGACGAGCTGCCGGGTCCAAGTTAGATCACGGCCGCGGCAGCTGTCTTGAACGGAAACGACAGCGGGTCCAAAACGCGTATCTGAACACCGCCGCGACCAGTTCGGCTCATGGACCAGCCTGAGGGATCAGCAGGGTCACGGGCATATCTCGCGGTACTCCTCCTGCGGCACCACATTCTCCCACTCGACACGGGTGAGGGAGCGGCCGGCGTTGGCGCACGCTGCGGCCACCGGGTCGGGCGGCGTGCGGACGTTCCACAGCCGCGCGGTCTTGTCGCCCGCCACCGAGGCGACGAGCGTCCCGTCGCGGCTGTAGGCGAGCGCGCCGATGTACTCGGTGTGACCGGTCATCGGGGAGCCGAGCGGGCGGTAGGTCCGCAGGTCCCACAGTTGCACTTCGCCGTAGCTGTGGCCGGTGACGAGGGTCTGGCCGTCCGGGCCGAACGCGAGCGCATCCGTCCCACTGCCCGGGATCAGGGCGACGCCGACCGCGCGGCGGCCCGGTACGTCCCACAACTTGATGTTGTCGTTGGCGGCTGTGAAGGCCAGCCGCTGCCCGTTGGGGCTGAACGCCAGGACGGTGACCAACCCGAGCGGGGACGTGTCGGACGGGCCCGGGATCTCGCGGCGGGTGGCCACGTCGAAGAGGCGTACCCGGTTGTCGGAACCCGAGGTCGCCACGGTCCTGCCGTCGGGGCTGAGCGCCAACGCCGTGATGACGTCGGTGTGGCCAGGGACGGTGATGCGTGGCCCGATCTCCTGACGGCGCGCCATGTCCCAGAACACGATGGACTTGTCCTGCGCGGCGGCGAGGAGCCTGCCGTCAGCGCTGATGGCGGCGTTCCGCAGCTTCATTTCATGGGCGATCTCGCGGCGGCTCGCGACGTCCCAGAACCGCAGGCCGTCAAGGCCTTCCGACAGGAGCGTCCGCCCGTCCGGGGCGAAGGCGAGCCGATCCACCCCACGGCGAGCGGTCTTGGATCTCAGCGGGGGTCCGAGGGGGCGCTGGGTGGCCACGTCCCATAGCCGGATCGAGGGGTCCTCGTAGTCGGGCGCACCGGCGGCCAGGATCCGTCCGTCAGAGCTCAGCGCGACGGCCCCCAGCGCGGGCATGGAGGTCCCGACCTGCAGGTGGGTCTGTGGGTCGGCCAGCCGTGCCACGCCGTCCTGGCAGGCGGCGGCGATCAGTTTGCCGTCCGGGCTGAACGCCACGCTCGCGACGCTGCCGACACTGTCGGCGAGCAAGGTGAGCTGTCGCCGGCTGATCGTGTCCCACAGGACGGTGCGACCGCTGTCTCCGCCGGTGAGGATGCGGGTGCCGTCGGGGCTGAAGGCGATCGACTCGTAGCCGGCACGGCGGTCGATGAGCCTGCCCTTCTGCTTGTGCGTGGCCACGTCCCAGAGGCGGCCGGTACGGTCCCCGCTCACTGTCGCGAGGGTGGTGCCGTCCGGGCTGATGGCGACATCGCCGACGGGTTCGGTGTGTCCGGTGAAGGGGGCGCCGATCTGGCGGGACGTGGCGGCGTCCCAGAGCCGCGCGGTCTTGTCCTTGCCGGCGGTGGCCAGGGTCTTCCCGTCCCGGGTGTACGTCACCGCGTAGATACTGCTCTGCGGATCCGGTCCATCGTCCGGGCGGCCCATGGGAGCGCCGCGCGGAAGGTGCGTGGTCGCGTCCCACTGCCGCACGACGCCTTTGAGGTCTCCCGTCGCGATGGTCTTCCCGTCCGGGCTGTACGCGAACGCCGACACGACCGCCGTGTGCTTCAGGGGCGCACTCACCTCGCGATGGGTGGTCACGTCGTAGAACCGGACGGTGTCGGAGCACGCCGTGGCCAGCGTACGGCCGTCGGGGCTGAAAGCCAGGTTCACGGTGGAGCACTCGTACTGCGGACGGGTGATCGGGGCGCCGAGCTGGTGCCGCGACGCCGTGTCCCACAGCCGCGCCGTGCCGTCGTCGCTTCCCGTCGCGATGATCGAGCCATCAGGGCTGAACACCACCGCGTCGAGGCTTTTCTTGTCCCCGCTGACGTTCCCCCGGCCGGTGCGGGTCGCCGCGGACAGCACGCGGTTGCGGGCCTCGTCGGTGGGCGCGATCCGCCAGGCCGCCACGGCCAGCATCGAGGCCAGGGAGCTGTTGCCGGAGACCTGGCTCTGCGCCGACAGCTGCCGGGAGCTCGCCAGTCTGCGTTTCTCATCGGCTTCGTTCGCCGCGTTGACGGCGGCGCCGGCCCCGATGAGGGCGAGCACCGACAGCACCGCGAGGCCGGCCGTGACCAGGCGGCGACGGCGGCTCGCCCGCCGCGCCTCCCGCGTGGACACCGCGAGGAAGCCCGCCACGGTGGGACCCGGCGGCGGGAAGCTGTCGGCATCGCGGTCCCAGCGCGGCCTGCTGTCCTCGACCGCCAGCAGCCGGGCGCCCCGGTACAGGAAGGCTTGGTCGCGGTGGTGCTCGACCCACTGCGCGGCATCCTCGACGAGCTGGTCGTATACCGCTTGTGCGGCCATGTCGGGTTCGAGCCATTGGCGCAGCGTCGGCCACGCGGTCAGCAGCGCGTCGTGGGCGATCTCAACGCTGTCCTCGTACAGGGTGAGCAGCCGCCGATCGGCGAACGCCGACACCAACGCCTCCACCTGACCCCGCCGCTGCGCCGATTGCGCCGACGCCGCCGCGTGAACCTCGGCCAGGCTCACTCGCCGCCGCGCCAGCAGCCCACCCGCGGTGATCAACGTCATCCGCCGAAACACCCTCAGCGCTGCCTTACGATCCTCCGCTGACAACCGTCCGAGAGCCTCATCGGCTGTGCGCTGTACGGAGTCGCGGACCCGGCCGGACTGCTCGTAACCCCGGACGGTTAATCGGCCCCTCTCACGTCGCTCCCAGGTGTTGAGCAGAGCCTGCGACAGAAGGGGCAGGGCCGCGACCTCGTAGCGATCGGCCCGGTCGGTGAGCAGCTCGCCCAGGATGGTCTCCACCAGACCGGGCTCGATCTCCAGGCCGACCGCGGCGGCGGGGCCGGTGATGGCCAGCCGCAGATCCGACTCCGTCATCGGCTCGACGATCACCTGACCATCCTGGATGGCCCCGGCGAACTGCGGATAGGCCGCACACCGATCCCAGTAATCCGCACGTACACCGAGAATCACACCGGCGCCCCGTGGCCCGGCGGTCAAGGCGTGCAGCACGTTCACGAACGCCTGACGCTCCTGCTCCTCGGACACCAGCGTGAACAGATCCTCGAACTGATCGACGACCAGGACAAGACGCCCGTCCGACGGCAGCTCCCGCGACATCGCCGCCCGCGGATCGTCCCGCAGCCGCTCGTACACCGTCTCGACAGAGCCGCCGAACGTCTGCGTCCATGCTTCGGCAAGTGCTCGAAGGGGCGTCGCGGTCGGTGTGATGAGCAGACACGGCCAGTGCTTCGATCCGGCGACCGGCAGCCTCCCCTCCGCCAGCGCCGGCAGCAGCCCCGCCCGCAGCAGCGACGACTTGCCCACCCCCGAGGCGCCCGATACCAGCAGAACGTCCCCCTGCTCGGCCAGACGCCGCCCCAGGCGATCAAGAAGGTTGCGCGTCGCCCGCGCCCGCCCGAAGAAGAGCTCGGTTCTGTCCGTGTCGAACGGTGCGAGGCCTTGGTACGGGCACGCGTCGGACGGAGATGGCGGGACACTGAGCGGGAGGCCCATCGGCGCCTGTGCGTGCGGCCGTCGGCGGCCGTCTCCCTGACCCATGGCTGTCATTCTGGTCAATTGCCGCGAAGCTGATCAAACGCAATCGACTCCCGCCTACGACAGAAGTGACTGATGGGAACAAAGTGAGACATTGGGCATGGCACCATTTCTGGAGTGAATGAGGTCAAGCAGGTGCCTCGGGGTGGGGATCGGCTGATCCGTGCGTCGATGACGATTGTGGTGCTGGCGGTCGCGGCGGTGGCCGCGTGGGTGTCGTACTGGCATGCGGTGGCGGTGATCGAGAGGTACGGCGCCGAGGACGACTTGTCGGCGCATCTGGTCCCGGCGACGGTCGACGGAATGATCTACGCCTCCTCGATGGTGCTGCTGTGGTGTGCCCGCTACCGCCTGGCTGTGCCGGCACTGGCCCGCTGGGCGCTGGCGCTGGGAGTCGCCGCGACGCTGGCGGCGAACATCTTGCATGGGGTCGAGCGGGGACCCGTGGCCGCGGCGCTGGCCGCGTGGCCGGCGATCGCGTTGGTGATCTCCTACGAGTTGATCATGTGGGTGGTCCGGTCGGGTCGCGAGATCGCCGATCGCGCGCACGACTCAGGGCAGCCGGAGCGAGCGCTCGCCGAGCCCGCGGACCCGAGCCTCGCCTCAGACCAAGTGCAGCAGGAGCCGGCGGTGCACGCCACGCCGCCGGTCGTCCAAGGTGAGCTGACGCGGGAAACCGGTGAGCGCCGGTCGGCGTCCGCCGAGCCCGAACCGGCGGTTACAGAGGCAGGCCAAGAGACGGGCGAGGCTCGGGAGGACAGCGACCGGCGAGCCCAGGTGGCGGCCCTGCTCGCTCAGGATCCGAAGATGACCGGGACCGCGCTCGCCCGAGCGCTCGGGGTGCACGAGTCCACCGGGCGCAAATACCGCCGCGAAGCACTCAATGGCCACAACCGTTCTGCATAGCGCTGGTCGGCTCGAGCGCTACTTCAGGTCGAAGGCAGGCGGGATGGAGGGGTTGATGACGAAGGTGGCGCCCCAGCCGAGCGCGAAGGCCAGGGCCGCGCAGCCGATCTGGGCGAGGGCTGTGGGGGTGGGCACGAAAGGCAGGTCTCCGAGGTCGCCGAGGGCCGCCGCGGGCAGGAACAGCAGCAGCGCGGCTCGTCGCCCCACGGCGGATCGGCACGCGTACCCGGCCGCCAGCGCCACCACGACGAGCCATGGCACTGGCTTCCAGATCACGATGTCGTGGTAGGCGATCACATCCACCCAGCGCACTATGGCCTTGCTGGCGGTCAGTCCTATCAGCGCGAGCGGACCCCACAGCAGGAAGGCACGCCAGGGGATGAGCGTGATCGCACGGTGCGCCGAGGGGGCGAAAGCGATGATGATCGCGGTCACCTCGGCCAGCAGGACGGGGCCGTGATTCGGGAACAGCAGCGTGTCCAGATCCAGCAGGCGCGGGTGGCCGGCCTGGAACAGCACGAACGCGACCGTGCCGAGCACGGCGATCCACCGGCGGCGGAGCAGCAGGGCCAGCACAGGCAAGGCCGCGACGACGACAGGCTCGGTCGGGAGCAGCGTCCAGGTCAGTCGCTCCCAAGCGGTGCCGTAGCCGTTGTTCAAGGTCTCGGCGGCCTGCAGCAGACGGAGCGCCAGCGCGCCGGTCAGCATCAGGAACGGCCACAGCGCGACGGCGAGGGCCAGCCCGTCACGCCAAGCGGGTGCGGAGACCGGGCCGAAGGTCCGCCGGCCGTGTACGCGTAGCGCGCCCCACAGCAGGTCGGCCGCGTCTGCCGGGTATGGACGGGTCTGGCCGGGCTGTGCCCCGGCCAGTAACACGCTGATCATCTCTTCCTCGTGCCGTGCCCGGTGGTCGCGCGGGTAGCAGGCCAGGAGGCGGCGGTAGCGGGCTTCGAGCGGGCTCATGCCATGCCTCCCGAGCCGGCGGCACGCAGGCGCGCGGTGGCCGCTCGCGCGTGCCGGCTCATCCGCTCGGCCTCCGCCGCCAGCCTGGCCGTGCCGTCGCCGGTCAGCCGGTAGTAGCGCCGGATCCTGCCGTCCACGATCTCCTCCCGGTCCTCGGCGATGAGCCCTTCCGCCTGGAGGCGGTCGAAAGCGGCGTACAGGGTGCCGGCGCGTAGGCGGACCTGGCCGTCGGAGATACGTGCTACGTCGGTGATGACGCCGTACCCATGCTGTGGACCGGCAGCTAGCGCGGTCAGGATCAGGAAGCTGGGTTCCTGCATCTGCCTCATGTGATCAATATATACTGATCGTCTACCTATGCCAGAAGAACCGGCTATCTTCTCGGCCAGCGTGATCGTCTCGATCGACTGTAAGACTGACCCGCCTTTGGCCATTACCTGATGTAAGGGCCAAAGAAGGAGCCTGTGTGCTGAATGACGAGGAGTTCGCCGCTCTGTTCGATGCGTACCGCCCCCGGGTGTACGCGTACGCGGTGAGCAGATGTGGTCGCCGGCTGGCCGAGGAGGTGGTCAGCGAGACGTTCGTGGTCGTGTGGCGACGGCGGGACGTCATCCCGGCCAAGGCGCCTTTGCCCTGGCTGCTGGGTGTGGCGCACAACGTGATCCGCGAGCTCTATCGCGACGAGCTCCGGCGGGCGGCGCTGGACGAGGCGCTGCGCGTCTGGACCGAGGAACTGGAGGGAGACGTGGCCGACCAGGTGGCCGAGCGGGCCACCGCGATGAAAGCCCTGTCCACGTTGAGCGACGCGGACAAAGAGGTGCTGACCTTGGTCGCCTGGCACGGGCTGACCTCGGCGCAGGCGGCCGAGGTGGTGGGAAGTTCGCGATCGGCGTTCTTCGTCCGGTTGCATCGGGCCCGTCGGCGGCTGGAGGCCGCCATGAACAACGTGACGGCGGCCGGCCCCCGGCCCGCATTCATCCCGGAGGAGGAGAAGTGAAGCGGAAGAACGCGCTCGATCTGCTGGCGGCGGCCCGGCCCGCCGACCTCGACCTGCCGGGGTCGCCCCAGACGATGGAGGAGCTGCCCACGCCGGTGCGACGGGGCCGCGCTCGGTGGGTCGGGGCGGTCGCCGCGTCGCTGGCCACGGCCTCCGTGATCGGGGCGCTGGCCCTCCCCCGCCTGCTCGATCCCGGTGTATCCACGGGGCACATGGCTACCCATTCCGCCGGGAACGCGCTGGACACGGCGGCCCGGAACGCGGCCGCGCAGCGGCAGACGCCCGGGCGGTTCTGGCACACCGAGGGCCTGATCCTGGGTGAGGAGGTCATCGGTGCACCGGACAACCGGTACCGGATCAAGACCCGGGTCCAGACCGGCCGCTGGGTCCCGCGCGACCCGGCGACGCGGACCGTGTTCACCGAACGCGGCCTGCCCACCGTGCCGGCGTCCGGACAAGAGGAGCAGGCGTGGCGGCGAGCAGGGAAGCCCAAGCTGTGCGGCAACGACACCGACTGCAAGAACGACACGGCTCCGCTCGGACGCACGAGGTTCATGTTCATGCCCGGCACCTGGCCCTACGGAGATCAAGGGCTCACACTTCCCGCCGCTGAGCTGCTCGATCTGCCTCAGGAACCGGACGCGCTGCGCGAACGCCTGCTGGCGTTCTGGCCCGCCTACAGCGAGTCCATGAAGGACTGGCCGTCACCGCCCCCGGGGAGCTCGCTGCCCACGAAGGACTCCTGGCTCCGCGGCATCTCCCTGGACCTGCTCCAGCACGCCCCGATCTCAGCGGGCACCCGCGGGGCCCTCTACCGGATGGTGGCGAACCTGCCGGGCACCCGCGCCCTCGGCCAGATCGCCGACGCCGAGGGACGCCTTGGGATCGGCATCGGATGGACCCAGGCTGTGGGGGACGGACAGAGCGAGCAGCAACTCATCGTGGAGGAATCCAGCGGCCGGCTGCTCGCGTTGCAGAGCGTCGTCGTGAAGCCCTGGTCGCGGGACCCGGCGGGCAGCGAAGGGGCCGCGGGCCTGCCCGCGGGAACCGTCTACGACGCACTCGTCTACCAGCGAGCCGCCTGGACCAACACCCCCGCCCGGCTTCCCGAGGGGTGCTCTGGCGCCGTTCAGACCGACCGGATGGAGTGCGTCGGCTGAGAGCCGCGGCCTGCCACGGCGTTGCCGGCCTTCGTCGCCGAACTGCTCGGCCGGTCAGTCGGCAGTTGGGTAGGGCAGCAGGCTCGTGTCGGTCTTCTCCCAGGCCGCTTTCAGCTCCGCGAGCAGTCCCGGCCGGTCGGCGGCGAGGTCGGCCTGCTCGCGGGAGTCCCGCGTGAGGTTGAACAGATAGTCCGTGCCGTCGGCGGCCACGCGCCGCCGCCCTGACCGCTTCCGTCGGGGCGGCGCCGCTCTTTTCGCGCGGACCGGAAGCCGCTACGCTGATCACGATGAATACCTCCTGCATCAGATTGGGGGCCCCGTTCACGCAAGGTGAGTGCTGATGACGCACTCGACCTCGAACGAGGATTCCCGCCTAACTCTCTGGCTGCGCGTACGTGAATTCGCCGTGCCGCCCTCCATGATCGAGTCAGCGACCGCCCGCCGTACCTCCGGAGACTGGGCAGCGGCGTGCGCGGCGGCACACGTGGACGTCGATCTCAACCTGCGCCACATAGCGCGCCTCCACGGCCGGGAACTGGCCACCCACCTCCGGACCGACCTCCGCCACCTGGCACCTGACCTGCTGCGCTGGCACATGCCGAGGATCGCCCCCAATGGCCTGATACGTCCGGGCCTGACCTTCTCGCTGGCTCGGTACCACGAGGTTCACCTCGTGGTCAGGACCCCGCCGGCCTGGGCGGATGCCGGTCAGCGGATCAGCTTGGCGCTCTGGGACGGTTCCCGGTCCGGACCGAATCCGTATCCGCACCCTCATCCGAATCGACGCTTCCGCCTGGACCTGCATCGCCACTTGTGGGATGCGCGCAAGGCCGGTGAGCTGCGTGCACGTGCCGAAACGGCGCCGCACGCACGGGGCTGGGCCGTCGATCGATGGCCGGCCGAGGCCCGGTTGCTGCTCGATGCCGAGGGGCAGGACGGGGGTACGGTCGCCGTCCGGGTCGGCGGGCGGCGTCAGGTGATCCTGGATGTGGACGCGTCCCGGGTCAGCGACACCGTCCCGGAGCGCGTCTTGCCTGATGCGGCGACCTGGGTGCTGCCCGACCTGGCGTTGCTGCGTGCCGGGCTGATCGAGGCCGACCGGCTGCACCCGCTCGTCGCCGCGGCGCTCGTACCCGGCCGTTCGCCGGACGCCAGGCCACCTGGCCATCAGAGCGAGAACGGGCCGCGAACGGTCGAGTGCCGCGGCGCCCAGCACCGGATCGGGCTCGTGAACGGCGTGCTGGTCGCCCTGGATCACGACGCGACCGAGATCCGGCGCGAGAAACTGCTGGCCGAGTTGACCGGCACCCTGCTGCCCTGTTTGCGGCTGATCGAGGAGACCCACCGCTCCCCGGAGTGCCTCCTCGACGTCCGCGCGCGGCTGGAGCACGGCGACGCCGCCGGTGCTCAGGCCACCGTCGACGGTCTCCTCGGACCTGGTACGCGGCTGCCCGACGGCCCGCTGTCCGACGTGCTGGAGAAGGCGGCGCGGCGGCGGATCGACCACGGGCTGTTCCGTGCCGGGCTCGGGTCAGGGCCGGGACCGGCCGAGCGACCTTCCCGCAAGGGCCGGGCACGCCCGCGCCACGCCACATCCAGCTGACGCTTTCCCAACCCTCAAAGGTGATTCATCATGCTTTCGTCTGTTCATGCCGCGCGCCTCGAAGTCGCCGGCGACCTGCTGTCCCTGCTCCGCGACACCACCACGGAGCCACGTACCGACACACAGCTGGAGGCCCTGACCCTGGCCGTGGCGGCCGATCTGCCCGTCCTGCTGTGGGGGGAGCCGGGGATCGGCAAGACCGCGGCGCTGCACCAACTCGCCGAGGCGCTCGACCTGCCGCTCACGACGGTGATCGCCAGCGTGCACGAGCCGTCCGACTTCTCCGGCCTGCCGGTGGTCGGTGACGATCCCGCCGTGCAGGGCGTCCCGATGGCGCCGCCGGATTGGGCGGTAAGTCTGGCTCGTGCGGGCCGGGGACTGCTCTTCCTGGACGAGCTGTCCACGGCACCGCCCGCCGTACAGGCCGCCCTGCTCCGTCTGGTTCTGGAACGGCGGGTCGGGGCCCTGCGGCTCCCGGCTGGTGTCCGGATCGTGGCGGCCGCCAACCCGCGTTCCTCCGCCGCTGACGGCTGGGAGCTGAGCCCGCCGCTCGCGAACCGGTTCGTCCACCTGCAATGGCGTCACGATCACGACGTCGTCGTACGCGGTCTCGGCGGGACCTGGCCGCGTGCGAGCCTGCCGTGGCTCCACCCGGAGCGGTTGTCCGAGGCGGTGGTGTTCGCCCGGCGAGCGGTGTGCGGGCTGCTCACCGCCCGCCCCGATCTCGTGCACCGGTTGCCGAACAACGAGGCGCACCGAGGTGGCCCGTGGCCATCACCTCGCAGCTGGGAGATGGCGTTGTGCCTGACCGCTTTCGCCACCGCGGCGGACGCGTCCAAGGACGTGCTGTCCATGCTGGTCAGGGGCACGGTGGGAGACGGGCCTGGGCTGGAACTGCTCGCCGCCATGGATCGGATGGACCTCCCCGACCCCGAGGCGCTGCTGGCCGATCCGGCGACGGCCGAGCTGCCCCAGCGGGGTGACCTGCGCCAGGCCGTACTCGACGGTGTGGTCGCGGCCGTGCGGAAGCGGCCGGAGAAGGACCGGTGGAAAGCGGCATGGGCGCTGCTGGTGCGCGCGCTGGAGACCGGCGCCCCGGACCTGGTGGTCGTGCCCGCCTCCACGCTCGCCGCGCTGCGCCGCGCGGACTGGCAGGTCCCGGCCTCGATAGAGCGGCTCGCCGGGGTGGTCTCCCTGAGCAGGAAGGCGGATGAGGTCGCGGCGCGGGTGACGGGCTGATGGACCTGGAGAAGCTCTTCACCGCCCGGTTGTACGCCGCGCGGGCCCGGCCCTATCTGGCGACGGCGCTGTTCGCGCTGCACCCGGTGGAGTCGCGGTCCGTGCCCACGATGGCCGTGGATCGGCACTGGCGGTGTTACGTCTCACCGGCCTTCGTCGCGCGGACCCCCGTCGAGGAACTGGCCAGCGTGTGGGTGCACGAGCTCTCCCACCTGCTGCGCGACCATCACGGCCGCGGCGACCGGGTGGCCCAGGAGCGGGAGCTGACGGGACGGGGAGAGCGGCTGCGGATGAACATCGCCGCCGACCTAGAGATCAACGACGACGTGTACGGTGACGGGCTGGCCTGGCCCGAGGACGCCGTCCAACCGAAGCTGCTGGGGTTGCCCGAAGGCGAGCTCATGGAGGACTATCTGCGCCAGTTCCGGCTCGGGCCGCACACGCAGGGTCTGGTCTGGCTGGACTGCGGCAGCGGCGCCGACGGACTCGACCGGGAGTGGGACCTCGGGCCGGAGGGCGCGAACGGGCTCAGCGACCACGAGCGGGAGGCGGTCCGGTTCCGGGTGGCGCAGGGCATCAACGCCCATCCGGGGAGCGTGCCGAAGGGATGGCGGCGGTGGGCGGAGGAGGCCTTCCACCCGCCACAGCCGTGGCGGGAACTGCTCGGCACGGCCATCCGCTCGGCGGTGTCAGGACCCGGCGTTGGCGAGGACTACACCTACGGCAGGCCGCCGCGGCGCTCCGCCGGCCTGCCCGGTGTCGTCCTGCCGAGCCTGCGGCGCAGGCCGCCGCGGATCAGCGTGGTCATCGACACCTCCGCGTCGGTCAGCGACGCCGAACTGGGCAGCGCGTTGCTGGAGGTCGCCGCGATCGTCCGCGCCGTGGGCGGCCGGCGCGACCTGGTCAGCGTTCTGTCCTGCGACGCGGCGGCCCGGGTCGCGGAACCGCTGTGCCGGGCCGAGGGGTTGACGCTGGTGGGCGGCGGCGGCACGGACCTGCGTGCGGGCATCGCCAAGGCGTCGCGGGCGAGTTCGCGGCCGGACGTCATCGTGGTGCTGACCGACGGGCAGACGCCGTGGCCGCGGGAACGGCCGGCGTCCCGCATGGTGGTGGGGCTGTTCTCCCGGCTCAAGCGGTCGTACGAGGACGATCCCGAGTACGTGCCGGACACGCCGCCTTCATGGGCACGGGTGGTCGACATCGGCTGACCGCGGCCGAAAAACCGTTTGAGTCCTCCTGCCGCGCTCCTGTAGGTTGCCCGCGGCCCGTCGTAGTGAGGACAGAGGACAAGACCGCGTGACCCCGCCTGCTCTTTAGACCTGACACCTTCCGCTCACTTTCAAGCCGACTCTGACGTCGGCTCTGCCGGGCTGCCCGCGTGCGCCCGGTCATTCAGCGTTTGAGGCCGCGCGTAATCGGCCTTGTGTCAGGTCTAGAGAGATCATGTCTTCACAACCTCATACTGTGCTGCCCTGGGTCGTCCGTCGGACCAGGCTGCCGCTGCTGTCGCTGCGGTGCGTGGACTGCCGGTCGGAGTCGGCCACCGCCGGCGAGGGCAGGTTCCGCGTCAACGCCAACGGCAAGCTGCTGGACGTGTGGCTGCTGGTCCGCTGCGTGTCCTGCGATCGGACGAGCAAGCTCACCGTGCACGAGCGAGCGCCGGTCAGGTGCTTCGATCCGGCCGAGCTCGATGGTTACCACGCCAACGATCCGGAGCTGGTGGCGTCCAGGCTGCTGGACCCGCTGCTCGCCCGGCGCAACCGCTTCACCCTGGACTGGAAGGGGGCCTGGCGGCTGGACACCCCGTCGGCGTGGCTCGACGAGGGGTGGCCGGTCCAGCTGGAGGTCGTCTTCGAGGATCCGGTGCCGGTACGCCCGGAGCGGCTCGTCGCGCAGGGGCTCGGCCTCAGCAGGAACGAGGTGCTGCGCCGGATCAAGTGCGACATTCCGCTGCGCCGTCCGACGAGCGCCGGGTTCACCTTCACCGTGATGGCCGGGGAACCTGCCCGCCCAGCCGGCTGCTAGAGGTCACTTCATCGGTGGAGGGCGTCCGGAGTGTCGTCCTCCACCAGGAAGCCGCCGGACTGGTGATGCCAGAGCCGGGCGTAGGAGCCCTCGGATTCGAGCAGCTCACCGTGAGTGCCCTGTTCCACGACCTCGCCCCGGTTCAGGACGACGAGCCGGTCCATGCGGACGACGGTGCTCAGGCGGTGCGCGACCACGAGTGCGGTGCGGTCCTGCATCAGCTCCCACAGCGCTTCCTGGACGAGGATCTCGCTCTCCGAGTCCAGGGCGCTGGTCGCCTCGTCCAGCAGCAGGATCGGGGCGTCGCGCAGGATGGCGCGGGCGAGGGCGACCCGTTGCCGCTGGCCGCCGGAGAGCTTGACGCCACGCTCGCCGACCAGGGTGTCGAATCCCTTCGGCAGCGACTCGACGAACTCCGTGACGTGCGCCGCCCGCGCGGCCCGCATGATCTCCGCCTCGGTGGCGCCCGGCCGGGCGAAGGCGATGTTGTCCCGCACCGTCCGGTGGAACATGGCCGGCTCCTGGGGCACGTACGCGATGAGGCTGCGCAGGTCGGCCTGCCGCAGGCGGGCGATGTCCTGGCCGCCGATCAGGATCCGGCCACCGTCGACGTCCATGAGGCGCAGCAACAGCCGGGTGAGCGTGGTCTTGCCGCCGCCGGACTGGCCGACCAGTCCGATCTTGGCGCCGCTGGAGATGTCCAGGTCCAGGCGGTCGAACAGGGGCGGACCGCCGGCGTGCGCGAACTTCACCCGGTCGAAGCGGATGCTCCCGTCCGCCGGGCGCAGCGGCTGCGGGTCGGCCGGATCGACCACACCCGACGGCACGAGCAGCAGCTCGGTGAACTGGGCGGCTTCGGTGAGCACGCTCTCGAGCCGCCGGTATATCTGGTTGAACTCGAACATGACGCTGATCGTGTTGGAGTAGTAAGTGAACGTCACCACGACGGCCTCCACGCCCAGACCGCCCCGGAGCGCGACGGCGAGCAGCAGGCCGAGGGCGCTGGTGAGGATCGAAATGGGGGCGACCACGGTGTCCACGCGCAGGTTGCCGTAGTCCCAGGAGTGCAGCGACAGTTTCCGCTGCTCGGCGACCCTGACGCGATGCTCGGCGGCCTCGCGGTCCTCGGCGGCGAACGCGCGTACGGTGTCCATGTTCGCCAGGACGTCGGCGACGTGGCCGGAGACCCGCACCTTGGCGGCCTCACGCTGGTCGACCAGCGCCTGGCGGCGGCGGATGAGCGGCGCGACGACGCAGCCCGTGACGATGATGAGGCCCACCAGAACGAAGACCAGCAGCGGGTGATAAGCCCACAGCACCACCGAGGCGAAGGCGATCGGCACCACCTTGGCCATGATGGAGAAGGTCAGCGTGTCGACGAAGTCCTCGAACCGCGAGGCGAACCCCAGCACCCGTTTGGTCAGCGACCCGGCGAAGTTGTTGTGGAAGAACGCGGTGTCCTTGGTCAGCAACTCGTCCATGCCCACCACGCCGAGGTGCTCGATGCCGCGGGCGTCCGTACGGTTCAGGAAATGCAGTCCGATCCGCCACAACACCTCACCGGCCAGCAGCAACCCGGCGAAGCCGAGCACGTACGGCAGGAGCGCGCCGACGGAGCCGTCGCCGCCGGCGGACAGCTGCCCCACGATGCCGGCCACCGCCAGCGGCGCCAGGTAGAACAGGCAGATGTTGCCGAGCGCGGGCATCGTCAGCGCGAGCGCCGAGACGCGCCACTGACGCACCAGCTCACCGGAGTAGTGACGCAGCGCGAGCAGGACCGCCGACTTTCGTACGGATGAAGCGCCTTCGGTGCCCTGAAGTGATCCGAGCACAGCCATTCGCCCCTCCCGAACCCCGGCAACCGCCCGTGACCATGCTGCCGCAGGGGGTACGTGGAGGCGACTGGTTTTCCGGCCACCTGGATCGGTCTCACCGGCCTCAGTCGCGGCTGGGACGGCTCAGTCCCAGAGCTCCGTCACAGCACCACCATGCAGACGTATCCGCATGAGATGGCGCTCGCCCCGCACTGCGCCTCAGCGGGGATGTCGAGTTGCCCGTAGTAGTTGGAGGCCCACGTGATGATTTTTCCGGTGGCGGTCAACGCCATGCTGGCCAAGTTTCCCGCGGAGATCGCGACGACATCGGCCTGTGCCTCGTACGGGACTTCCAGTTGTCCGTAGTCGTTGTTGCCCCATGCGAGCACGGCACCATTTTTGAGGGCGAGGGTGAAACCGCCGCCCGCGGAGATGGCGGTGACACCGGACTGTGCTTCGGCGGGCACCGTCAGGTTCGCGGGAAGGTTTTCTCCCCAGGTGATGACGCGGCCGTCCTCCCGCAGCGCAAGAGCATGTTGCCTGGCGGAAATCGCGACGATGCCCTCCTTCGCTTCATCAGGAACGGGGACGTATCCATTCCATTGGATGACGCCGCCGTTCTTGAGAAAGAGGCCGTACGAGCTTCCGCCATTCGCGCCGGTGATAGCGGTGACACCGGATTTCGCCGCTTCAGGGAGGGTTAACTGGCCGTCGTAGGTCCCGCCCCAGACGATTACGCCACCGTCTCTGAGCGCGAAGGCATACCTGCCGGCCGTCGCGATCGCCGTGACGTCTCTGGTCGCCGCGACAGGTACTCGGGACAGCCTTTGCTGGTTGACGTCATTGAGGTTGAAGTTTCCCCAGGTGGTCACCCGTCCGTTCTTGAGCATCAGGTTGTACATGTTCGCGCATGCCCCGGTGGAGATGGCGGTCACTCCCGACCACCCGGCCTCCGGCACTGCCGGGGCGCTGTTCGGACCCCATTGGAGGATCTGGCCCTTGCCTGGATCGCACTCCTGTGTGATGGATCTCGTCCTTGATCGCGCTTGCGCGGCGGGCGCTTGCGCAAGCGCCCCGCCCAGCGCGGCGGCCGGCAGGCCGACCGCGACCGTACGCATGAGTTGACGTCTACTGAGCACGGAGCCTCCATGAGCTGGTCTGACCCTTGCCGTCGGCCCCCCTCACCAGGCACGGGCGCTTGGTCAACGCTTCCCCTACCTGGTCATGGCCGACGCCTGAGGATGTTAGGAGACCGATCTTCCGTTCTTCTTCCGTTCCGGTTCCCGCTGTTCTCGGAAGCCCCCGGGTGGGGAGCTTCCGAGAACAGCGGAGCCTCGGTCAGGAAGCGAATCCGAAGGCCGCAGGAGCGTCAGGCAGGCCCCATTGCTGGTCGGGGTGGAGGTGGCAGTCCCAGATCACGAGGGGGGTGCCGTTGGCGGTGCTGCCGTTGTTGGCCAGACCGACACACTTGGCGGTGCCGGCGGCGAAGCTGCGGATCGAATAGAGGTTGGCGCCCAAGGCCGCGAACCGCCATTGCTGATCGGGGTGGAGATGGCAGTCCCAGATCACGAGCGGGGTCCCGTTGGCGGTGCTGCCGTTGTTGGCCAGGCCGACACATTTGCCACTGCCGGCGAGAGTACGGATGGAACGGTCGTTGTTGCCCTGCCAGATCTGGTCGGCATGGAAATGACAGTCCCAGATCACGAGTGGGGTGCCGTTGGCGGTGCTGCCGTTGTTGGCCAGACCGATGCACTTGGAGACACCGGCGTTGCTGCGTAGAGCGGTGGAGGAAAGCGACTTCGCTTGGGCGACGGCAGGGAAACCGAGGGCCATGGCGAACATGACCAGGACCGTTAACACGCGGCGCTGGAAGCCGATCTGGTGGCGCACGTGTTCTCCTTTTGGACGGTGATGGTTCTCCTCTGAAGGCGTTCCATCGCCGTTCCACGACGAGTTCACATGCGTCGCTTCATCCGATTGTCAGGAGGATGATCGCCGCGGCTACAGCCGTGTCGAGTATCAAGCAGAATTCGGCGAGCGAACGGGTCACGACCTTGTTCGTCCTGTAGTGGTAAACGTCCCATGCGGCGTGGCCGAGGAGGCCCAGCGCCACCAGGAAACTGCCGACCGTCGCATTGACGAACAGCGCGAGCGTGGCCGCGGCGCCGAAAACGAGCATGGCGAGCGACTGTGACGGCAGCCCCGCCGGGTCGGATCGCGTGCCGGCGCGCAGTCGTCGTACGAGGCCGTAGCCGCCCAGCAGCACACCCAGGCCCAGCACCGCCCAGGTCGCCTCGAAGTCCTCGTCGATGATGTCCGCGGCCAAGATGACGGCGAGGGTCGCGAAGAACACGGGCCAGGTCGCGGACTGTTTTCCCACGGCGGCCGCCCCCAGGTACACCACCGCAGAGGCGGCCAGCAGCTTCGCCAGCTCGACTCCTTCGGCCATGTCGAGGATCACGAGCGCGGCCACCCCCACCCCGACCAGGACCGGCCAGTGCCGCAACACCGCTCTCGGGATATCCGGGGCACCCGGGTCAGGCGTCATCGGCCATCGGGCTGAACTGGATGCCGGCCAGTCTCCACGCCCCCTCCTGCTTCACCCAGACCTGCGACACCCGCACCCGCAGCGCCACCGCCCGGCCGTGTGAGGTCGCCTTGTTGCTCTGCACGTTGCGGACGATCGCCGTGTCGCCGTACAGCCGGACGTCGATCTGGCTGGTGTCCAGGGCGTGGTACTGGAATTGGGCGTGGCGGCCGATCCATTGGTCCTTGTCGAGTACGTAACCCTTGGGGCCGATCGACTGGAAGTCGTCGGTCAGTAGTTCGCGCAGGCGTTCGGCGTCCGCGGCCAGCTCAGCTGCGTCGAATTGCTGCTGAAGGCTTAAGACCGTCTCTTTCTCCGTGCCCTTCATAAGAGCTGAGCATAGGTGTGATGTTGCGGAATAGGAAAGGCGTCCAAAATATTCGATGAAATGTCCGGTGAATGTCCGGTCAATTGCCTGTTCGGTAACTGTCCGGTCTGGTTCTATGACGGGGTTACTTGAGGCAGGGTAAGGGTCAGAACGGCTCCCCCGTGGGGGGCGTTGGCCGCGGTGAGGGTGCCGCCGTGCAGGTGCGCGTTCTCGGTGGCGATGGCCAGGCCAAGTCCGCTGCCGTCGGTTCGGGGGCGGGCGGCGTCGGCCTTGGTGAAGCGGTCGAAGACGTGGGGCAGCAGGTCGGCGGGGATGCCGGGCCCGTCGTCGGAGACGGTGAGGGTGATCTGGTCGGTACCGGTGCTGACTCGGATGAGCACCGTCGTGCCGCCGTGCCGCAGCGCGTTGCCGACGAGGTTGGCGAGGATGACATCGACGCGGCGCGGGTCGAGGCGGGCCCGCAGTCCTGGGGGAACGTCGGTGCGGACCTGGTCGCGCCAGTGCCGCAGGGCGAGCGTCTTGGCGATGAGCTCGCCCAGGTCGACCTCGTCGAGGTTCAGTACGGCGGCACCGGCGTCGAAGCGGGACACCTCGATCAGATCCTCCACCAGGCGGGTGAGCTTGCGGGTCTCGTCGGAGACCAGGTGCAGCGCCTCGGCGGTGAGTGGTGCGAGGTGGCCGGCGGCGGCGTCGGCGTCGAGGACTTCGGTCACGGCGGACATGGCCGCCAGCGGCGTGCGCAACTCGTGGGAGACGTCGGCGGCGAACCGGCGCGCCCGCGCCTCCATGTCCCGCAGCGTGGCCGCGTCGGCCTGGAGCGTGGCCGCCATGGTGTTGAAGGTACGGCCGAGGTCGGCGAGTTCGTCATCGCCGGTGACGCGCACCCGGGTGTCCAGACCGCCTCCCGCCATCTGCTCGGCGGCCGTACGCAGCCGCCGGACCGGGCGCAGCAGTCTGCGCGCGGCCAGCAGCGCGGGGACGATGGAGGCCAGGGCGACGGGCAGGGCTCCGGCGCGGGCGGCGGCCGCCAGGGTGTCCACGTCCTGCTCCTGGGAGGCCAGGGAGAAGGAGGCGTAGACGATGAGCGGTGGGGGGCTGTGCGGGCGGGCGGTGGCGGTGACGGGAAGGGCCACGGCCAGCCAGGGCGTCTGGGCGTGGTGGAAGCGCTGGGCCAGCGCGGTGGTCGCCGAGGCCGCTTGGGCCCGCAACTGCGCGGGCAGCGGTGGCGTCCGCGCGTCGGCGGTGATGAGCGGGCCGCCGCGATACGACAGGGCGGTGCGCCAGCCGCGCGTGCCTGACGCGCGGTCCAGTTGCAGCGCCAGCGTACGCAGGTCCGCCTCGGCGGGGTCCGCGGGCAGGTCGGCCGCCCGGGAGGTGATGTGGGAGCGCAGTTCCTGCACGGCGTCGGCCTGGGCGCGGTCCACGATCGCGGTACGGCCCTGGCGGAAGGTGAACGCGGTGGCGGTCAGCGCGCTGAGCGCCGAGACCAGGAGGAACACCAGGACGAGCTGTGCCCGCAGGCCGCGGATCACAGGGGCCCGAAGCGGTAGCCGAAGCCGCGCACGGTCTGGATGTAGCGCGGGTCGCGCGGGGTGTCCTCGATCTTGGCCCGCAGCCGCATCACGCACGCGTCGACCAGCCGGTAGTCGCCGTGGTAGGCGTGTTCCCACACCTGTTCCAGGAGTTGCTGGCGGCTGAAGGTCTGTTCGGGCGCGGCTGACAGGAACAGCAGCAGCTTCAGCTCTGTCGGCGCCATCGCCACTTGCGCGCCGTGTTTGAGCACGCGCAGGGCGACCCGGTCGATGAGCAGGTCGCCGTGGGTGGTGCGGGCCTGGTCGGCGGTGGTGGGCTGGGTGGTACGGCGCAGCACCGCGCGCATGCGGGCTTCGATGACCTCGCTGCTGGCCGGCTTGATCACGTAGTCGTCGGCGCCGGCCTCCAGCCCCACGACGACGTCCACGTCATCGTCGCGCGCGGACAGGATCACGATGGGCACCTGGCTGAAGGCACGGATGCGGCGGCATGTCTCCAGACCGCTCATGCCAGGAAGCATCAGGTCCAGCAGCACGAGGTCCGGCGCGCTCGCGATGAGTTCGGCAAGCCCGTCCTCGCCGGTCGCGACGAGCAGGGTTTCGTGGCCCCTGTGGCGCAGGCCGATGCTCACGCCCCTGCGTACGGCCGGGTCGTCTTCTATCAGCAGCACACGAGTCACGAGAAGCCTTTCTGTCCGGTCGGGACGGCCGACCCGCTGTCATCGCACCTGACCGGCCAGGGATCGCCCGCCATGCCGGGCTCGAACACGTCGATGACGGGGTTGCCGCCGAGGGCCTGGGCCGTGGCGGCCGTACACACGAGCTGGCTCACCGCCAGGTGCGGCAGGTCGCGGATCAGCCATGGCAGACGCAGCTCGACCCGGCCCTCGGTCACCTTGGCCCGGACCGGTCGGGTCGTGGAGGGCAGTTGCGTGATGAGCCCCCGGGCCCGCTCGGCCGCTGTGGGGCCGTCCAGCAGCGCGTTCATCGCCTGTTGCAACCGGTCTCCGGCGGGTGCCGGCCGGGACACCGGCCAGGTGCCCTGGGGCGTGACGAAGTACAGCCGCAGCAGACGGCTGCTGCTCTCGGTCAGGCCGCCCTGGGCCGGCGGCCCGGCGGGGCGCGCGTCGGTGTCGGTGATCCCGCAGCCCGTCAGCGTCGCCGCCGCGAACAGGACGGTCGCCACGCGGCCCAGCACCCCAGGCATGTTCGCTCCCTCGTACTTCGGCGTGCTCTCTCCGGCTACAGCTGGTCGAGCCTGCTCACGTCGACCGTCCCGGCGCCGGGCTCCGGCCGTGGTATCGCCGACCACAGCCCCGCCGTCATCATCCCCGCGACGGTCAGCGCCGCCCAGCCGCGCCGTCCGGTGGTCCATCGGGCGCGCAGCCGTACGGGATCCTCGACGGCGACCTTCGAGATTATGGCAGCCAGCAGCGACAGCCCGGCGGCGATGATCGTCCAGCCCCAGCCGTCGAGCCCGGCCACCGGCCGGGGCAGCAGCAGATAGACCGGCCAGTGCCACAGGTACAGGCTGTAGGACAGCTCACCCAGCCGACGCGGTACGACACTGCCGATCACCCGGCCCACCAGACCGTCCGGCTTGTTGGCCAGGAGCGCGATCAGTGCGGCGCTGCCCAGGGAGTGCGCGAACATCCCGCCCTGGAACAAGCCGGGGGCCTTTTCGCCGCTGGTCAGCAGCCATGAGGCGGCCAGCCCGCACAGCAGCGGAACGCAGATCACATCCACTGCCGTACGCGACAGGCCGGCCACGGCGTCTCGGACGGGCGCCGTGGTGGCGGCCGCGCCGAGGAGCAGGGAGAAGGCCCGGGTGTCGGTGCCCTCGTAGGCGCGGGTGGTGTCCACGGCCGCCCCGAGCTTGATCATGAGCAGGAGCGAGACGAGCGCGCCGGCTACCGCGACGAGCGCGACCCGCCGTTGCCCGCCGGGCCCCCTTCCGGCCAACGTCACCAGCAGGGGCCAGGCCAGGTAGAACTGCCATTCGACGCCGATGCTCCACAGGTGGGCGAACAGGCGGGTGCCGGCGGCGTTCCAGTATCCGATCCGCTCGCCGATGAAGTGCCAGTTCACGCTCTGGGCAGCCACCCATGGCGCGTCCTGGAGGGCGGACCTCAGCATGTCCGGCCTGGCGTACGCCCAGGCCAGCAGCAGCGTCGAGGTGACCATGACGGTCAGCGCGGGCAACAGACGGCGGGCCCTGCGCCCCCAGAACGCCACCAGATCGAGTCGTCCGCGGCTGCCGAGTTCCTCCAGCAGCAGACCGGTGATCAGGAAACCGGACAGGACGAAGAACAGGTCGACGCCCAGGAAGCCGCCGCTCATGTACCCGGCGTGAAACAGCAGGACCGCGGTGACGGCGAGCCCGCGCAGCCCGTCAAGCGCGCCGATGTGCGCACGGCGAGAGGCTGGAGCCATCAGCCGCAGCCGAGTTTGGCGAAGCGCTCGTCGCCGGTCCACGGCCCGGTGGCCCAGACACTGGGTGCGGCCGGGGTGAAGCCGCCCAGCTCGCCGAGCCGCTTGACGAACCAGGTGGCGAAGGCCGCCGACCCCTGCTGGCAGGAGTGGATGCCGTCCTTGGCACGCTGGGCCTTGGCGGCGGCGTGGTCGTTCCCCCACAGTTCGGCGGCATCCAGGTAGACCGCGTGAGCGGCCTTGGCCGCCATCGCGGGCGCGCTCTTGATCGCGTTCTCGTGCGGCTTGAAGAATTCGTCGATCTTGAACGGCGGGGCGGACACCAGCACGAGCCGGGCGCCGGCGTCCTTGGCCGCTTGGGAGAGCTTCTGGTAGGCCGCCAGTTGTTGGCGGGCGGTGCCCCAGTCGTAGGTGGTGATCTGGTAGGCGATCACCGTTGGCCGGTAGGAGGCGAGGTTCTCCTTCAGCGTCTTCCAGGTGTCCGCGGCCGTCATGGCCGTCACCTTGTTGTCACCGGCGACGATGTTGCCGCCGCCGTCGGAGGTGGCGTTCCTGAACGCCACGCCGCCGGCCTTCAGCGCCGCCTCCAGGGCCGGGGCCTGCGCGCCTGCGATGGAGTCACCCATCCACAACACCCTGACGCCGGTTGCGGCCTGTCCATTGGATGCGCCGCATCCCGCGAGCGTGGCCGCGATCGCGACGGCTGCGGCTATAGGGGAGAGGTTCGTCGGTTGCATGGCCATCAGGAAAACAGGCGAATCCACCGGCCGGCCGCGTTGTCATCGTTTCATCACACGATGGGGGAACGGCTGTCACCGATGTCCGGTGAATGGCCGGTTGGTGACCTGGTCTTGCCGCGCGCGGACGTAAAGAGTGGCCCCAAGAGACCTGCGATCCGTGGCCACGGCGCCGGCGTATTCGCGCACCACTCCGGAACGGAAAGGAAAGGCGTCATGACCCTGCACATCAAGAAAATGGCCGCCGGGCTGTGCACGGCGTTCGCGCTGATGGCGGGCGGGATCGCGAGCACGGCTCCGGCGTCGGCTGAGTCCACGGCCGACTTGGCGCTCGCCGTGAGCTGCTCGAACTCGGCCGCCCCTGGGGGCTCCTTCCTGGAAGCCACCTACTCCCAGCCCAACGCCTGCCTGAAGTGCCGAGCCTCAGGAGAGGTCTACGAGGCGACCGGAAACTACCGCGCCTACTGCAAGAACGTCCGCGACGGAAGCAGCGTCGTCGCAGTTCAGCTCTGGCTCTTCTGCGTGGTGTGCAGGAACGAGGAGGCGGCGGCGGGCGCGCTCTAGCGCGGTGATCAGGAGGCCGGCCGGTCCCCGTCGAGTGCGGAACGCAGCACGCCGACCACGATGGCGAGCTCGGACAGCAGCCCGGACACAGTGGTGCGGTCGCCGCCGTTGATCGACACCATGCGCAGTTCCTCCGGTTTGGGGAGCTTCGCCATGATCTCGGGCAGCAGGCCGATCAGCTGGGCCTGCAGGCTGGCCGGGGTCTGCTGGTTGTCGATGTCGGCCCGCAGTCGCGTGCGCTCCACGTCGAGCAGGGCCCGCTCGTGGTCGGACTGTGTCCGGGAGCGGGCCAGATCCAGCTCGCCGTCGAGCTCAAGGCGCTTCAGCTCCTGCTCCCGCTCGACCCGGAGTCGGCCGGTCTCGGCCTCCTCGGCGTGACGTTCGCGTTCCATCCGCAGGGCGTGCCGGGTGGTCTCGGTCTCCAGTTCGGCGACCGCCCTGGAGTCGTCGTGCTTTCGCTGGGTACGGCGCAGCCGCTCGGCCACCTCGGTGTCGAACTGCCACGCCTCGTTGCGGGCCCGCAGTTCGGCGAGCTCTCGCTCGTACTCCAGGCGCTGGGTCTCCTTGAGCCGCTCGGTCGCCATCTCGCGCTGGGCGACGGCCTCCTCGGACTGCAGTTCGGCCAGCCGGGCGATCTGCCCCTGTTCGGCCCGGTACGGCTTCTGCAGGTTCTCCCAGAGCCGCGACGAGCTGACGACGGCTTCCTTGATCTGGACGGTGACGATGCGCAGGCCGAGCCCCTGGTCGCTGTCGGCCTCGCCCTCGGCCACCGCGCGTAGCCGGGCAGTCAGCTCCTCGATGATGGGCTGCTTGTCGCTGAGCACGTCGCGGACGCCCATGGTCGCGACCTTGTCCTTGATGGCCGCCTCCGCCTGTTCGCGCAGTTGGAGGTTGACCAGCCGCATCGGGTCCTCGGAGTCGCCGAAGTCCAGTTTGCGGTAGGCGATGGGGAAGGTGTGGATGATCCACTGAACGTACCCCTGCACCAAGACGCCCTGGAGTTCGCGGCAGATGCAGTACGCGTTGATCAGGATGGTCTGGGTGGCGCCCGGAACTACCAGGAAAGAGTCCGTGGCCGGGTTGAAGCGGAATGAGACGCCTAATCCGATGTGCAGGGGCTCTTCGCGGCCGCGGCGAGTGTGTACGACGAAGGCGTTCGGCGGGACGAGGACGTTCTTCCAGCGCCAGAAGCCGGTGATCCGGACATCCACCGGACCCGGTGTCAGCCTGTCCGGTGCCGAGCCCAGAGCCCGGTCGCGCTTGGCCAGCGGGCCCGCCACGGGCGCCGGCTCACCGGGGGCGGAGCCGCGGCGAGCCCTCAGATCGTCCTCGAGCACCGCCTGCTGTGCGACCACCTGTTCCAGATAGGCGTTGCCTCTGTCAGCGGTGCTCATCGTCCCCTCCGCCCAACCTCACGACTGCCGATGAGTCTCGTCTACGCCGCCGAATCACCGCAACCGAAAAGTGCTTGCTGGAGCCGGCGGGGTAGGAGAGCCGAGGGGAAGGAGCCGGGATGTGGCGTCGTGGTCAGGTGGAGATCATCCAGGTGCGTACCAACCTCGGCCTGGTGCCCGGCGTCGAGCGACTTGGTGGCGCGCTGCTTGACGAAGGCCTGGCCAAGGCGCTTGACGCGACCGTCGGGCCGGTGGTGGAGGCGCCCCCGTACTCGCGGGATCGCACTCATCCGAGTCGGCTGCTCAACGCCGAGGCCATGGCCGAGGTCGCACTGCGCCAGGCGGTCGCGGTGGGAAACGCGCTCGACGCGGGCCGCTTTCCCCTCGTGCTCGGTGGGGACGACAGCGTCATCTTCGGCAGCCTGCTGGCGCTGCGCCGCAGAGGCGCCCATGGCCTGGTGTTCCTCGACGCGCACACCGACTTCTACCCGCCCGAGGACTCCCCGACCGGTGAAGCGTCGGACTCCGAGCTGTACCTCGCCTTCGGGCACGGCACCGACCTCATCGCCGACCTGGACGGCTCGAAGCCGCTGGTCGCCGCCCGCGCCGCGGCGCTGATCGGCCGGCGCGACCCCGACGAGCAGCGGGAGACCGGCGCCGCGCTGAGCGCCACCGACGCCCTGGTCGTCTCCCTCAGGGAGATGCGCGAGGCGGGGGCGGAAGCCACGGCAAGGCGGGCGCTGGCCCACCTGGATGGCGCGGGCGTGGAAAGGTTCCTCCTGCACGTCGATGCCGACGTGCTCGACGACGCCCTCATGCCGGCGGTGGATTATCGCCTGCCGGACGGGTTGGGCAGGCGGGAGTTCGCTGTGCTGGCGGGGACGCTGCTGGCCGATGGGCGGGTCGCGGCCCTCGACGTCACGATCTACAACCCCACGCTCGACCCCGGTGGCGAAGCGCGGCGCAACCTCACCGGCTGCCTGCTCGACGCGTTCGAGCATGGGCGTTAAGTGGCGAGCACGTTCTGGCCGGGGGCGTGACGGTGGTCGGATGGGCGCCGGTCGTGTCCTGAATCGCCATGCGGTCCATGATGGCGCATCGGGTGGCGATCCGGGCGTACGCAATTTTGCGAATGGGCGGAAACTCCGTCGGCATGCATTCTTGGGGCTGTCGCCGAAATCGGCGATATACACCCCAGGAGGATTCCATGAAGTCGACCAGCCGGATCAAGAAGATCTCCGTCCGCCGTACCGGCGACGTGCGTCTCACGAGCGCCGCCTGCTCCTGCCCTTACCCGGCCAGCAACTGACGCGCGAATAGCGGATAACGGGGGGCCGTGCGCTCCGGTGCACGGCCCCGTCTTTCCCTACGGAGAATGTCCATGGGTGACGTCGCGGTTGCTTTTCACGAGTTGAGTTTCGTCCCCGAGGGGGACGAGGTGGTGGTCGGCAGGGTCGATGCCGATTCGTACGCGGTCCTGCCCGCCGACGGCGCCGCCCTGCTGCGCGAGATGACCAGAGGCGTGCCCCCCGAACGCGCCGCGCGCTGGTACGAGGACACCTACGGCGAGCCCGTCGACATCGAGGAGTTCCTGGAGACCCTGCATGAGCTGGGGTTCGTGCGTACCTCGGTCGCGCCGGAGCAGGCCGGGACGGGACGTCTCCCGCTGCGCGGGCTCGGCCGGGCGGTGTTCTCCCCGCTCGCCTGGATCGGCTACGCCGCGGTGTTCGCCCTCGCGGTGCTGGCCGTCGTCGGCGATCCGGCGCTCGCGCCGAGTCCCGGGCACATTTTCTTCACCGATTCGCTGCTCGTCGTGCAGCTCGGGATAACGTTCGGGCAGCTGCCGTTGATATTTTTGCACGAAGCATTTCACACACTTGCCGGCCGGCGGCTCGGGCTGCACAGCCGGCTCGGTGTCAGCAACAGATATCTGTACATTGTTTTCGAAACGCGTATGAACGGGCTGCTGAGCGTTCCGCGGGCGAAAAGATATTTGCCGTTCCTGGCCGGGATGGCGTGCGACGTGGTGGTGTTCGCGATTCTCGAACTGGTCGCGGACGCCACCCGGCAACCGGACGGCGATTTCTCGCTGATCGGCCGGATCGCGCTGGCGTTCGCGTACACCGTGGTGATGCGCTTCGCCTGGCAGTTCCAGCTCTACATGCGCACCGACCTCTACTACGTCTTCGCCACCGCGCTCAACTGCCACGACCTGCACGAGGCCAGCACGGCGTTGCTGCGCAACCGCATCTGGCGGCTGCTCGGCCGGACCCGGCGGCTCGTCGACGAGCAGCAGTGGACCGAGCACGACCGTCGCGTGGGCCGCTGGTACGGGCCCTTCATCGTGCTCGGCGTCACCGTCATGCTGCTGATCGCCGTGCTCGGCTCCGTGCCCGTCGTCGTGCAGTACGTCCAGACCGCGGCGCACGGCATGCGGCAGGGGCCGCTGCATCCGGCGTTCTGGGACGGGGTGCTGGGGCTGGCACTCGTGGCCATCGCGTTCGTCCTTCCGGCCTGCCTGGCCCGGCGCAAGCGCAGGCGCCCGGCCTCCGTCACCACCGAGGAAGTGAGCTGACATGCGTCACCTGTGGATCGTCGGCGACCGCCGGGCCGACCGGCTGCGCGCCGCCGCCGAGTACGGACCCGGGATCGTCGCCGGGTGCCATCGGCGGCTGCGTGGTCCCTACACCGGGGTCGACACGGTGCTGCACGCGGTGCTCCCCGAGGCGTTCGCGCGGTGGCCGGAGCTGGTCGAGCGGCATCGGATCGCGTTGCTGTACGGCATTCCCGAGCTGGCCGAGGTGATCGGGGCGGGGCCGAGGCAGCTGGCGTTCACCGGGCCGTTCGAGCAGCGGACCCGGTTCTACGGGGCGCAGATGATCCGGTGCATGAATCAGGGGATCGTGACGTTCCTGACCGAGTACGCACGGCTGGCGCGAACACCTCTGGTGGTGGTCTTCGACGACCTGCACGCGGCCGAGGAGACGACGCAGGAGCTGGTCGCGTTGCTGCTGCGGCGGGCGGATCCGGCGGCGCTGCGCGTGGTGGCCGGCGGCCGGCGCGACGGTCTCGGCGATCAGCTTTCGGCGGCGCTGACCCGTCACGCCGACATGGTCGCCGCCACGCCCTCGCCTGCTTCAGCGGGGAAACCGGCTGATAACGAGCTGGTTCGGGCGTTCGTGGCGGCCGACGGGGTCAGCGACGACCCGGCGGAGATCGCCGCGTATGACGCCGCGGACGCGGGGCTGCGGCGTGAGCTGCACGACCGGCGGGCCGCCGAGCTGGTCCCGGGCGCCGGCTCCGGGCTCAGAATGGGGGCGATCCCCTATCACCTCGAACGCGGCGGCGACCCCGGCGGGCGCGGACGGGAGGCGCTGTGCGACGCGCTGAAGCTCAGCGCCGAGATCGGGTTCTCGGCCGCGACCGTCGACTTCGGCCTGCGCGGCAGGGAGGTGACCGACCCGGACGCCTGCCCGGACGACTTCCGGCTGTTCACCTCGCTGGCGGCGAACGCGCTGGTGCCCCTGCACCGTCCCGACGAGGCGTACGCGCTGTACATGGATCTGCGCACCCGCTACACCGACGCGCGGGCCCACATGATCACCAGTTACGGCATCGCCATGCTGTACACGAGGTTCTTCACGCCCCGCGACCACGAGACGGCACTCGCCTGGCAGAACAACGCGGTCGCGATCTCCGCCCTGCTGCCCGACCCCGGGGAGCGCACCACGCGCCAGGTGTTCAACGACAACGCGCTCGCGCTGATCGAGATGCACCGCGGCAACCTCGACCGCGGGCTGGACCTGATCGAGGCGGGCATCGCCCGGCTGGACCAGGAGCTGACGCCCGACGACTGGGTGGTGCACCGCTCCCAGCTCCTCTACAACAAGACCCGGCTGCTGGCCGCGCTCGGGCGGCACGAGGAGGCCTACGAGGGCTTCACGAAGCTGATCGAGATGGACCCGTACTACACCGACTACCTCAGCGAGCGCGCCAGGATCTCCCGCCGCCGCGGCGACCTGGCAGCCGCGCTGGACGATTACGACCGCGCGGTCGCCCTGGCGCCGCCGTACCCCGAGCTCCATTACAACCGGGGGACGTGCCGGGCTGAGGCGGGGGACGTCTCCGAAGCGCTGGCGGACTTCGGCTACGTGCTGGAGATGGAGCCCGATGACGTGCCCACCCTGTTCCGGCGCGCGGAGCTGCTGTTCGACGCTGGCGATCTGACGGCGGCCGAGGCCGATGTGACGGCCGGGCTGGCGGTACGGCCCGGCGACGCCGAACTGCTGTGCCTGCAGGGGATGATCGCGCTGGAACGCGATGAGACGGAGCGGGCGGCGGATCGGCTGGACGCGGCGCTCGTGGCCGCGCCCGACTACGCGGCGGCGCTGGTCAACCGGGCGGTGGCCAGGTTCAGGCTCGGCCGTCCCGACGGGGCCGTCGACGACCTGACGCGGGCGCTGGAACTGCTCGGGGACGATCCGGATCTGCTGCTGAACCGCGGCCTCGCGCATGAGGCGGCGGGCCGGCCCCGGCAGGCGGTGGACGACTTCGACGCGGCCATGTCCCTGCCCGGCGCCGACACGGCGGAGCTGGAGCCCGCCCGCGAACGCTGCGGCAGACTCCTGGCCGGGGTGTGACCGATGCCCCCTGCCTTCGAGCCGCACGGCCGGCGCGTGAACGGCGAGGCTCATCACCTTCGTGAGGCGCTCGTTCCGCGAGACCGCTTCCGCGATGCGCTGGCCACCGTCGCCACGGCCGTGTCAGTGGCCGCGACGTTCGACGAGGGCGGCCGCCCGCGCATGGTGACCATCGGGTCGCTCTGCTCGCTCTCGCTCGACCCTCCGCTCGTGCTGTTCTGCCTGGCCAAGGACGCGGGGTCGCACGCGGTGTTCTGCTCGGCGGCGCGTTTCGCGGTCACCGTGCTGGCCGAGGACCAGGCGGACGTGGCCCGCCGCTGCGCGGGTCCACGCCAGGCGCGTACGGCCGTGCCGTACGCGCTGATGGACGAACTGCCCGTGGTGCCCGGAGCGCTGGCCCATCTGTCGTGCTCCGTGCACGCGCTGGTGGCGGGCGGCGACCACACGATCGTCATCGGCCTGGTGCGGCGAGTGGCCGTCTACGGCGGTTCTCCGCTGCTGTATCACCAGCGCGACTTCCACGGACTCGGCGCCCCATGGGGGCTCGTGACGGACACCGAGTCGGGAATCACGAAGGGCGCGCCTGGGGGATGCGGGGACGCGGCTTCACGAGGGTTCGGGGACGACGCGTCAGGGGGGTTCGGGGACGAGGCCGAACCGCTGTGCGAGGAGCACGGCGTTGACCCGGTCGCTGATGCCCAGCTTGCGGTATAGCCGCTCCTGGTGCTTGGTCACCGTGCGCGGCGACAAGCCCAGGCGCCTGGCGATCGCGGTCGGGCTGAGCCCCTCGCAGAGCAGCCGCAGTACGTCCTGCTCACGGGGCGTCAGTCTGGCCTGAGCCGCCCGTTCTCGCCGTACCCGCGCGATCGCGGCATGCGGCTCGGTGAGCGGACCCGTCAGTTTCTCCAGCGCGTCCAGTTGCGGGCTTTCGAGACCTTCGGCCCTCGCCTCGATCAGCTCCGCCAACTGGACGGCGGGAGAGTTGGGTGTCGGCGTCCAGTGCCACACACCCTCGCGACAGACGAGGACTCCCAGCCCGCGTCCGATTCTCACCAGTTCGCCGGCCAGGGTGCGGTCGCCCTGGGAGGCGTCCCAGAGCAGCCGCAGAGTGTCCGTGTCGACGATGCCACCGAGTAGCGCCGCGATGTGCTCGTCGGATTGCTCCGGCGAATCGCCGACGGCCCGAACGCGCGCTGTGACCGACCCCGAGTCGTGATGCACCTGCATCTCCTCATGCTCGAGTTACTCCTTTCGTTGCCCGCCTTGAGAGGCGTCCATCGAGTTCCATTCGTCGTGAATAGCGCTCGGGATGCGTACCTGGAATTTCGGTCGGGTTGTCGCCCTGTTCCGGAAAGGCGGTCTGTCGCCGACTACGGAGTCGACTCTTGACGATTACTCAGATGCGTGATCCAGCGGTGCGAAGGACCGGTAAATGTCCGGTCGCTGTCCTGTTTCTCGCACTCGCCGCATGAGAGCGTGAGGTGCCCGGTAAAAGGGCCACTTCGGGGAGCTGTGTTCTCGCTCGCAGGCATGAGTTCGGGCCGGCGAGCAATGCGCCGGAATCTGCGGCGCATTCACCTGTCGGCATGACCTCGCTGGTCAGCGCGGAAAGCGCGACGAAACGCGTCCGCGCGATGTCTGATGCACCCCCGCCTGGAAATCGCCGCATGCATTGATCCAGGTAATCGATCACCTCAACCGATGAAGGAGCAAGTGCGCGCATGTCCACTTCACGCTTGCGTAAGTTATCCATTGGTTTAGCCGTGGCGGCCACGATCCTCCCGATCCTCGCCGCCGTGCCCGCCGCCGCCGAGGTCGCCGAGCCGGAAAGTGGCGTTCAACAGATCGGCCCGGGCCAGTATTTTCCGGAGAGCAAGACCTTCGAAGTGAGCGAGACCGACGTGGCGGCCGGAGCGATCGGCCGCAGGCACCGGGTGGCCGCCGTGGACGGTGGCCTGGCCCGTCCGGAGGCCGTCAACCGCACTGACCTGGCGGTGTTCGGGCCCGGCTGGCAGGCCGAGTTCCTCGGCGGGACCACCAGCCGCTCACTGAACGTCCAGGGCGACACGATCACGGTCTCTGAGCAGGGTCTGCCCGGCTCCATCCAGTACGACCTCAAGAGCAGCGTCTCGTTCCCGGCCGGCGGGGGCGTCCGTAAGTTCGAGGCGGCCGACGGTTCCAAGCTCAGCGAGACGACCCGCTGGGACTCGACGGCCGGTGCGCTGCGTAGCACGGTCGCCGAGACGCCCGCCCTGGACCTCGGCCCGCCCGCCGACGGCACCGCCACCAGCTCGGCCGACTACGCCCTCACCTATACCTGGGCCCAGGTGAACGCCGCCGACCCGGCGTCCTGGCGGGTGACGAGCGTGGGCGACACCGCGTACGGCACCTCATCCGTCAGCTACGACCCGCAGGGCCGCGTGGCCTCGGTGACGGAACCGGCTGCCGGTGAGAGCCCCCAGAGCGTGCTGACCTTCGCCTACGCCACGGCGACGACCGCCACCTCCGGAACGTTCGGTGACTTCGCCGGCCGCGTCAAGGAGGTCTCGCTGGCAACCGGCTCGGCCGCGGCGCAGGTCGTGGCCAGGTACCGCTTCGACACCGCCGGTTACCTCCGCACGGTGACCGACCCGGGCGTGGGCGAGCAGGCCGGTTACGCCTACGACGCCTCCGGGCGGGTGTCCGTCCTGTCCTCGGAGGAGAAGGGCGCCTGGCAACTGAGCTACGCGGGTAGCTCGGCAGCGCCCGCCGCCACCTCCACAGGTCCCGACGGCCTTCCCGACGCCCCCGACTCGGCGAGCAGCACGCAGCCGCCGCCCGGGGCCCCGAGCCTCACCGACCCGTCCGCCACCGGTCCGCCCACCGCTGAGTTCCCGCCCGGCGGCATTGACGGCACCCAGGCATATCCCCGGCAATGCTGGTTCGCCACGGCCTGGCTCTGGTACACGCGCAACGGCTGCTCGGCGTGGGTAGCGCACTACGGCTGGCACAAGCCCTTCTGGCGTCAGCTCCCCTCCCGCCGGTGGGTCGTCGGCATCCTCTACGACCACTGCACTTCCCCCGTCGGCAGTTTCCCCGGCGGATTCGACTTCCGTGCGGCCTGCGACATGCACGACTACGGGTACGGGCTGATCGGCAACACCTACAAGGGCTACCGCTATTACCTGGACAGGGGGCGGAAGACCGACGTGGATGACGTCTTCTACACCACCCTGCGGATCTACACCTGCTCCGCGTACAAGAAGCAGGGTAACTGCCGAGCCTGGGCCTGGATCTACCGCCTGGGTGTCCGCGCGGGCAACCCGCGGAACGGCGCGAACGCGACCTGACTCGTCGGGGCAGGCCCGCCGCGGGCCTGCCCCCTTCTTTCTGCGGGAAGCAGCTCGACTGACAGGAAACACACGTGAAGAAATGGCCTGCGGTACTGGCGGTCTTAGCCTCGATCGCCGCGACGATGGTCTACGGGGTGGCGGCGCGAGCCGTATCGGATGATCCGAAGATTGAGACGGGGTTGGCCAAGCAGCTGTCCGCCGGTGGAACGGCCCGAGTGATCGTGACCGCCAGGACCAGAGCCGACCTGATCGCCGCGACCGGCGCCGATCCGGTGCTGCGGCGCTACACCAAGCTGCCGATGGTGGCGTTGCGGGTGGACAGGGCGGGGCTGGCCCGGTTGACCCAGCAGCCCGAGGTCGTGAGCGTGGTCGAGGATCGGCCCGTGCCGCCGGTGCTCGGCACGAGCGTGCCGCTCATCGGTGGGGACAAGACCCGGGCGGCGGGGCTGACCGGCACCGGCACCGCGGTGGCCGTACTGGACACCGGGGTCGCGGTACGGCACCCGTTCCTGGGCGGCCGGGTGATCGCGGAGGCGTGCTTCTCTCCCGTCGATGCCGACTACGGCGCCACCAGCCTCTGCCCGAACGGCGCCGAAACGGCCGAGGGGCCGGGAACGGCCGACTCCGATCAGGGGCCGTGCGCCTCGCTCGACTGCGCGCACGGCACACATGTGGCCGGGATCGTGGCCGGCGGTGTCGGCGTGAGCGGCTCCGACGGACCGGGCGTGGCGCCCGCGGCCGGCATCGTGGCGATGCAGATCTTCAGCCGGTTCGGCTCGGAGGACTTCTGCGGTCCTGGCGGCGCGCCCTGTGTGCTGAGCTTCACCAGTGCCCAGCTCGCCGCGTTGGAGAAGGTGTACACGCTGCGCGAGTCGGGGGTGCCGATCGTTGCGGCCAACCTCAGCCTCGGCTCCGGGCGGTACACCTCCGCCTGTGACGCCGACCCGCGCAAGGCGGTGATCGACCGGCTGTGGGCGAGTGGGGTGGCCACCGTGGTGGCCGCGGGCAACGACGGGTACGGCGACGCCGTCAGCGCGCCGGCGTGCGTGTCCACGGCGATCACTGTCGGGAGCACGACCGACACCGATGAGCTGTCCACGTTCACCAACCGGGGTCCGTTGCTGGACCTGCTCGCGCCGGGCACCGGCATCGTCTCCTCGGTGCCTGGTGGGCGGTGGGCGTCGATGAGCGGGACGTCGATGGCGGCGCCGCACGTCGCGGGGGCGTTCGCGGTGCTGCGGCAGGCGCTGCCGTCCGCGAGCATCGGCGATCTGGAGGCGAGACTGAAGTCGTACGGCAAGGCGATCGGCTATTCGGGGGCCACCACGCCGCGGATCAATGTCTACGACGCGGCCATGGGGACGACTCCTTCCCCTTCGCCCACGCCCACCCCGACGCCGACTCCGACGCCCCCGCCTGACGGGAAGTACTGGGTGGACACCTTCGCCAACGCTCAGGGGTATCCGTGGACGTACTGCGTCGGGAAGTGTCCGTCCCAGGGGCAGCTCTGGGAGGCGACCAACTACGTGTTCTGCAAGAAATGGGGCGATGAGGTCAGGGACTCGGCCGGTAACTACAACCGTTGGTGGCTGTTGACCGATCTGGACTCGATGCGGGCCGGTGGGAGCGAGCGGGCCTATGTGTCCGCGTACTACCTGAGCCGGTGGGGCAACGACGAGGCCCGCGACAACAACGGCACGGTCATCCCCGACTGCACGGGGAAGAGCGCCGGCAAGTACTGGGTGGACACCTTCGCCAACGCCACGGGGTACTCCGGTCCGTTGAACGGCGCGACGGCGCAGGGCACGCTCTGGAAGGCGACGAACTACGTCTTCTGCAAGACGTGGGGCAAGGAGGTCCGGGACTCCTCCGGTGATCACAATCACTGGTGGCTGCTGACCGACCTGGACTCGGTGAACTCCGGCGCGAGCGGACGGTCCTACGTCTCGGCCTACTACCTGAGCCGGTGGGGCAACGACGAGGCCCGCGACAACAGCGGCGCGGTCATCCCCGACTGCGGCTGACGCCCGGCCCGCCGCCGGCTCGGCCCAACTGGGCCGGCGGCTGGCCATCGTGAATACCGGCTGTGAACATAAGTCAACAGGGAGGCATCAAACGGCAAACTAGGCAAGAATCGGTGGAGACCGTAATCGAGGAGGTTTTCCCGTGCGCGCAGTTCTTGCCGCCGTGCTCGCGACGTTCACCCTGTTGGCCACCGGAGTCAGTCCGGCCAGTGCCGCAGCATCCCTGTCGGCCTTGCCCGGTGGAAAGGCCAACTTCGTGGTGTCGCAGGGCTTCCTGCGCGCCGCGTCCACCCAGAACTGGGTGCGTCTGGGTACGTACCAGTTCAAGACCAACGGCACTGTCAGTGCGAACGGCTACCTGTGGTGGCAGCGCAATCCCGAGGGCAGGCAGGCCACCGGTGTAGTCCCGGATTCGAGCTGCGCGACCAAGGCAGGCGGCAAGAGCACCCGCGTACGCGCCTGCGACGTCCTGACCGCCCCCGGTTACACCGGTGCCCCGGACGAATCCCGTACCGGGACCTACACCGTGGCCGGCGGCGTGGTGAGTATCCGATGGAAGATCAACCAGACCTGGACCGAGCAGTGGCGCGTACGGATGTCGCCTGACGGCAAGCTCGCCCAGCTGCAGTTCGCGAAGAGCACCCTGGCCACCCACGGATACGGCTACGGAAGCAACGCCTCGCTCTCCACGCGCCGCGCGATGAGCTCCGTGCGGGCCTTCCCCGGAGCGCTCCGGCAGGACCTGACCTCCTGGTCCGGCAACCACATCGTGAACTCGGCCAACCAGCCCTTCAGCCAGTCCTCCTTCCGCGGCTGCGCCACCACCACCTGGTGCCTGACCTACCTGCAGCCGGCCTCCAAGGGCGCCTGCCAGAAGTCCGGCGGCTGCCCCAACTACGGCGGCGGCACCAAGGCGAACGTCAGCTCCATCCAGTACTACCTCACCAAGATCTCCAACACCGACCGCCGCGACACCATGTGGCACTGGTGCACCTGCCTGGCCATGGAGCGCAAGACGTTCTGCTACTCGGGCAACTCCCACATGAAACCGCTGATGCAGATCATCGACGACAGCGGGGCCTTCCGCGGCTGGGTCGGCGCGGAGGCGTCCTTCTACCCCGGCGGGCCCAGGACGAAGGACATGATGTCCGTCTTCCGCCTCACCGACTTCCGCTGACGCGGCGGCACCTTCGGGGGTCCTAGGACCAATTGCCCGGTGCGGGTCCAGGACCCCCGCCGGAGGTGCGGAGCAGCAGATCAACGTAGGTTCGTTGGTATGACGAGGAACGCGTTGACGGCGGGCCTGGTGGCGATGGTGTCGCTGGTGGCCTTCGAGTACATGGCGGTCGCCATCGCCATGCCCGTCGTGGCCAAGGAACTCGGCGGGCTGGAGCTGTACGGGCTGGCGTTCAGCGGCGCGATGGCCGCGAGCGTGATCGGCACGGTGCTCGGCGGCCGGTGGGCGGACGTGCGCGGTCCCCAGGCTCCGCTGTGGACCGGGGCGGCGGGGTTCGCCGCGGGGCTGACGGTCGCCGGGCTGGCGCCGACCATGGAAGTGCTGATCGCGGGCCGGTTCCTGCAGGGCTTCAGCGGGGCGCTGGTCAGCGTGGCGTTGTACGTGGTGGTGGCCAGGGCCTACCCCGAGAGCCGGCACCCCAAGATCTTCTCGTTGTTCGCGACCGCGTGGGTGGTGCCCTCGATGGTGGGGCCGGCGATCGTGGGCGTGGTGACCGACACGCTCGGCTGGCGCTGGGTGTTCCTGCTGGTGCCGATCCTGACCGTGGTCGCCGGCCTGGTGCTGCTGCGCGGGCTGGCCGGGCAGCCCGTGAGCGGCGGGCAGAGCGAGCCCGCCCCCGGCCTGCTCGGCAAGGTCGGCTGGGCGGCCGTGACCGCCGTCGGCGCGGGGCTCATGCAGTACGGCAGTAGCGGGCGGCTGCCCCTGCTGATCGCCGGCATGGTGGTGCTGGCCGTGGCGCTCCCGAGGCTCCTTCCCCGCGGCACGCTCCGCGCCGCCCGCGGGCTGCCCGCCGTGGTGGGGCTGCGCGGTCTGTCGGCCGGGGCGTTCTTCGCGGCCGAGGTGATGGTGTCGCTCATGCTGGTCGACCACCGCCACCTGCCCACGTGGGCGTCCGGGCTCGCGCTCATGGGAGGGTCGCTGACCTGGTCGTTCGCCTCCTGGGTGCAGGGGCGCGAGTTCTTCGGCCAGAAGACGAACCTGCGGCTCGGCTCGGCCATGATGGCGCTCGGCATCCTGGTCACGGGTACGGTGGCGTTCACCTCGGTCCCGGTGGCGCTGGCGTATCCGGGGTGGATCATCACCGGGTTCGGGATCGGGCTGGTGTACCCGACGCTGTCGGTGCTCACGCTGGAGCTGTCGGCGCCGGGGGAGCAGGGCGAGAACAGCTCGGCGCTGCAGGTGGGTGAGTCGGTGTTCTCGGTGGTGGCGGTGGCGGTCACCGCCGCGCTGTTCACCGCCTCGGGGTCGGGTTACTGGGTGGTGTTCGCGGCCACGCTGGTCATGGCGCTGGCCGGGCTGGCCATCGCCGGACGGTCGATCAAGGACGGTTCGGCCACGACGGCGCAGGAGTGCCTTGCTCGTCCCGCGTGACGCGGGCCGCCTCAGCTCCGTTCGGCCAGGCATCGGTAGAGGGTGTCGATAAGTCTGGCGGAGAACGCCCCTGACATGGCCAGGTGGCTGCGGACGAAGCCGATGGAGACGCGGTTCACCGGGTCGCAGATACCTATCTCGCCGCCACCTCCCTCGGCCCCGTACGCCTCAGGGGTGGGACCGTAACGCGGCGATTGACCGGGCGCCGCGAAGTTGCCGATATAGCCGAGAGTCCTCGGGACGAGAAGCGCGCCCGGGCCGTCATCGCTGAGCGCGTCAGGGCTCTTCACCCGGACCGTGCTGAAGGCCGCCACGGTCTCCGGTGACAGCAACCGCACGCCGTCCAGCTCGCCGCCCATCGCCAGCAGCGCGAAGAGCCGGGCGATGCCGCGGGCGGTGGAGGTGCCGTTGACGGAGGGGATCTCGGCGGCCAGCACGCCGGGGCCGGCGAAGAACGTGTCGACCCGGTCGAGGAACGTGGCGCCGTCCCTCGCGGCGAACGCCTGGCCGGCCAGCGTGCCGGGATCGCGGGTACGCGCCTGCCGCGCCTCGTAGAGCCGTTCGAACTCCGGCGGAAGGCCCGCGAACGAGAACGGCAGGACCGGCGCGACCAGCGGTTGTTCGGCCGGTGGCGTGCCGATCCTGGTGTCCAGCCCGAGGGGGACGGCGATCTCCTCGTGGAAGAAGCCTCCGGCCCGCTGGCCGGTGACGCGGTACACGAGCTCGCTGAGGAGCCAGCCGTAGGTCAGCGCGTGGTAGCCGTGACTCGTCCCCGGCGTCCAGGAGAGCGTGGCCGCGGCGAGGCCGTCGGCGATCGCCTCGTAGTCGTCCCAGCCGGTGCCGTCCAGCTGGAGCAGCTCGCGCTGGCCGGGAAAGCCGAGCACACCGGCGGTGTGGGTGAGAACGTGCCGGACCAGTACCTCCGCTTTGCCCGCCGCCGCGAACGCCGGCCAGTACGTGCTCACGGGCGCGTCCACGTCCACCCAGCCCCGATCGACCAGGACCTGGACGCACAGTGTCGCCAGCCCCTTGGTCAGCGACATCAGCACGGCCCGGTTGCCGGCCCGCCACGGCCGGCCCGGCCGGATCTGGCCGCCCCAGACGTCCACGACCGGTTCGCCGTCGACGTACGCGCAGAATGCCCCGCCGCCGTCACCCAGTTCGGCCGTGTGGTCGGCGAAAGTCGCACGCACCGGCTCGAAGCCCTTGGCCACGTACGCCGTCACCACGTCCATCTGGCGCCTCCCCTTGCAGCCGCGACACCTGTGCATTCTTGACCGGCCTCAGGGAGCTGACCAGGTAAAAGACCGGACACTTGGGGACTCTCCACACCGACGCGACCCACGTGCGGGAGGAAGGCGCCGACAGCGTGCCGTGACAGCGCCATGTCCGCGAAATGTCCGGTCGAATGCCCTGGATCACGAACTTTCGACGGCTGAAACTCAGCCTGGCCAGGACGTGAGTCCGCTTCCGGGCGGCAGGCATTATGGCGCTGTTTTGCCGCACTTACAGGTCACTCCAACTGGTCGGCCGTGTAGTAGTCGCCGCCGATGATGATCTGCTCGTAGTTGGACTTGTCGACGATGAGCGGGTTGAGCAGGTAGGACGGGACGCCGTGGTCCTTGGTGTCGTTCACCACGGGCTTGCCGCCCTTGAGCACGGCGTCGGCCATCGCCACCGTGGCCTCGGCCAGCTTGCGGGTGTCCTTGAAGATCGTGGAGTACTGCTCACCCGCGACGATCGACTTCACCGACGCCAGCTCGGCGTCCTGACCGGTCACGATCGGGTACGGCCGGCCGGAGGTCCCGTAGCCGTTGCTCTTGAGCGCCGACAGGATGCCGATGGACAGTCCGTCGTACGGCGACAGCACGCCGTCCACTTTCTGGCTGTTGGCGTAGGTCTTGGTGAGGATGTCGCGCATCCGTTGCTGCGCGATGTCGGAGTTCCACTGCGGGGTGGCGGCCTGCCTGAAGTCGGTCTGGCCACTGGGGACCTTCAGCGTCCCGCTGTCGATCTTCGGCTTGAGTACCGACATCGCGCCGTTCCAGAAGATCGTGGCGCTGCTGTCGGCAGGGGACCCGCCGAACAGTTCGACGTTGAACGGACCCTTCTCACCCTTGTCGACGCCCAGCCCGGCCAGGAGGGAGGTGGCCTGCTGCACGCCGACCTTGAAGCTGTCGAAGGAGGTGTAGTAGGCGACGTTCGGGCTGTCGCGGATCGGCAGGTCGTAGGCGATGACCGGGATCTTCTTGTCGGCGGCCCGCTGGAGCTGGGAGGTCAGCGCGGTGCCGTCGACCGCGGCGACGATCAGGAGCTTGGCGCCCTTGTCGATCTGGTTCTCGATCTCGCCGGCCTGGGTCGGGGCGTCTTGCTCGGCGTACTTCAGGTCGACCCGGTAGCCGAGCTTCTCCAGGCGCGATTTGACGAGGTCGCCGTCGCGCGTCCAGCGATCGGACGACTTGGTCGGCATGGTGACGCCGACGAGAGCCCCCGCGCGGCCCGGGGGTGGCGGCAGCAGCGCCCAGATCACACCGCCGGCCAGCACCGCCACTCCGACGACCGCGCCGAGCACCGCGAGGAGCGGGCCTCGCCGTCGAATCCGCGCATCCGGAACGGCGGGAGGCGAGCTGGGGTTCTGCTGGGTGTAGGCGAGGGTCGGGTCGTGCGGTGGGGTGGGCTGTTCCGGCGGTACGTGCTGTTCGGGCGGTGCGTGCTGTTCGGGCGGTACCCCGAGGAGCTGGGCGACCTCGTCCTGCTGGCTCGCGATGAGGTCGTGCACAGGGGCCGGCCAGACCCGCGCCGACGGGGCGAGCTGACCTACAGATTCCAGGAGCTGGGCCGGGCTCGGCCGGTGAGCCGGGTCCTTGGCCAGGCACGGCTCGATGATCTCCCGCAAGGTTTCCGGAACCGCGGCGAGGTCGGCTTCCTTGTGCACCACGTTGTAGAGCGTTTGCGGCATCGAAGACCCGGCGAACGGGCTGACGCCGGTGCACGCCATGACGAGCACCGTACCGAGCGAGAACACATCACTGGCCGAGGTCAGCGGCCGCCCGTCGGCCTGCTCGGGAGACATGAAGTCGGGCGACCCGACCAGCCACCCCGTGCGGGTGATCTCGCTGCCCCCTTGGCTGTCCGTGGCCCGCGCGATCCCGAAGTCGATCAGTCGCGGCCCGTCGGCGGCCAACAGAACGTTGGACGGCTTCAGATCCCGGTGGATCAACTTGGCGCGGTGGATCTCCACCAGGGCGACCGCCAGCCCCGCCGCCAACCGCCGTACCGGCTCCTCCTCGAGCACCCCCGCGACGTCGACGGTATGACGCAGCGAAGGCCCGGGCACGAACACCGACGCCAACCACGGCAGGGGCGCGTGCTCGTCCGCGTCTATCACCGCGGCCGTGTACGCCCCCGACACCCGCCGCGAGGCGTTCACCTCCCGCCGAAAGCGCGCCCGAAACCCCTCGTCCTCCACGAACTGCGGGTGCACCTGCTTCACCGCGACCAGCCGCCCGTCCGAGCCGCTGCCGAGAAACACCCGTCCCATGCCACCCCGACCCAGCTCAGCCAGGACCCGGTACGGCCCGACGGCAGCCGGATCCGACGCCTCCAGCGGTTTCATCCGCATCCTTTCGGCCAGGACGAGTGAGGCCGGACAAGCCCTGCTCGGGAAGATCGAGAAGAAGCTTATCCACGGACAGTTAGCGACGGTGACAAAACCAGTCATTCCCTCTGCCGGAGCCGCCGCGATCTGCCCTAGGTCGTCAGGCCTCGGGGATGCCGGAGTCGGTGCGGTCGGCGTCGATCAGGTCGCTGAGCAAGGTGACGACCGTGGCGGCGAGGTCCTGCAGCGTGGTGTCGGGGATTGTCGGCTCGCGCCCGAATGCGCGTTGGACGGTACGCGCGAGCAGGTCCGCCCGCTGCTTCGGGCCGCCCGTGCCTTCGGCGCGTAGGAAGCCCTCGAAGGTGGCCTGGTAGGCGTAGCCGAGCTCGTCGGGTTGCATGTCGTCGCGGAGCAGGCCGTGCTCGGCGAGCAGGTCGAAATAGTCGCGTGCCATGGTGCCGTGCCGGTCGTCGCGGGCGGTGTCGGGGGAACTGGTCAGCTTGCCGAGCAGGTGGGGGTCCTGCAAGAGGAATCCGTGCAGCAGAGGTCGGTTGATGATGGCCAGGAAGTAGGCGCGGGCGAAGTTGCGTAGCAGGCATGTGCGCGCGTCCTGCCGCAGCGCCTGCCGTAGCTCGTCCATCGCGTACAGCACCTCGCGCGCGAAGACCGCGCTGAACAGTTGCTCGCGGGTCTTCCAGTGCAGGTAGACGGTGCCCTTGCCGATGTCGGCTCCGGCGGCCACGTCGTCGATGGTCACCCGTCGGTAGCCGTGGCGCAGCAGTAGGTCCGCCGCCACGTCGAGGATCCGGGTGGCTCGTTCGGCTCGCTGCCGCGGGTCTCGGAGTCGTTCGGTGCTGGTGCTCACGCAGGGACCGTATGACCAGATGCGAGATTTGGTCAACTCTCAGCTTGCAGTTGACTAACTTTCAAATTTCGTCATATGGTCACGTCGTCGAAGCAGCGGCATCACCTGCGACAGGAGCGAGTCATGAACAACCCCACGGACAATCACGGCAAGACCGTCCTCGTCACCGGCGCCACCGGGAATCAGGGCGGCGCCGTCGCCCGGCACCTGCTCGCCGACGGCTGGCACGTTCGCGCCCTGGTCCGAGACGACAGCGCGCCGGCGGCTGCCGCGCTCGCCGCCGCCGGTGCCGAGCTCGTCCGCGGTGACCTGGACGACCGCGCCTCCCTCGACGCGGCGATCCGTGGCGCGTACGGCGTCTACAGCGTCCAGTCCGCCAACGACAACGAGATCGCCCAGGGCAAGAACGTCGCGGACGCCGCCAAGGCCGCGGATGTGCGGCACCTGGTGTACTCGTCGGTCGGCGGCGTCGAGAGCCAGAACCGGTTCTATGTGGAGCACGGCTGGGGGCCCATCGACAAGTGGCAGATCGAGGAGCACCTCCGCGGTCTGGGTGTGCCCGCGACGATCCTGCGGCCCGCCGGGTTCATGGAGGACTTCACCAGCCCGGCGCGGTTCTTCCAGAACGGCTCGCTCAACGTGCCCTGGCACGACGACCTGGTCATGCAGCTCGTCGCCATCGATGACATCGGGGCGTTCGCCGCGCTGGCCTTCGCCGAACCAGAGGTCTACCTGGGCAAGGCCATGGAGATCACCGGCGACAGGCTGACCGCGCCGCAGATCGCCGACGCGCTGAGCACGGCGGCCGGTCGCCAGGTTCCGCACACCCAGATTCCGATCGAGGTCCTCTGGGAGCACAACCCCGAGGTCGCGAAGGTCTTCACCTGGGCGAACGAGACCTACTACGACACTGACCTGGCGCCCTTGCGGAAGGCTCATGCCGCTCTCATGGACTTCGGCACCTGGCTGGAGCGATCGGGCAAGCCGCGGCTCCTGGCGCAACTGGAGTCCGTGCCGGCCTAACCGATCGAAGTCTCCGGCCAAGACTCCCTGGAGGCCTACAGGTCTTCCAGGCCGAACTCGTCGTCGACGGCACTACCGGCCGCGCTGGGAGCTCGAAGCGCGCCGGATCTACTCAGTTCCGGCGATCGGCCAGCACGTCTCGGAGGGCTTCGCCGAATGAGGTCTGGGGGAATGCCTGCCGTCGGCTGGTGTAGGAGGGCAGGTCCAGGGCGCCGAGTGCGCGTTCCACCTGCCTTCCCGTACGCAAGGCGAGGACGAGGGTGACCGTGGGTTCAGCCCCGGCTTCGGTCCTGTGGACCACCTCTGCCGGCTGCGTGTAGATGCTCCCGGCCACGTGATGTGTGGTGCGCTCGTGCGCGATCCTGGCCAGGGCATCGGTGCGGGTCACCCGGTCGACGGGGCCCTCGCCACAGATGTTGAAAATTCGGAAATCTGCGCTGGACGGCTCCGCCACTTCGACGACGCCGACCTCGATGTTGTCGAGGGAACCGTAGGCGATGTAACTGATGAGGTCCCACGTGTGATCGTGCATCGGGGACACCTCGTCGGCCGTCAGGCGTCGACGCCGGGCGACCGGGGGCCACAGATGCAGGCGAAGTGTGGCGTGTCCCCACCGGGCGAGCGGCGCGTAGATGAAGCCGAGAGGATGCAGCAACGGCTCCACGTCGTGACAATCCTCGGCGAGGTCGTCGATCAATGCAGCGCACGCCTTCTCGAGAGGCTGAAGATCGCGCGTCTGAAGGAGGTCGGCAAGCTCCGTGAAGTTAAATCTGTCAGCCAAACGGGACACGGATCTCCCCAAGACGTCGCACCGATAGCTGCGCATCCACGCATCCGAAGATCGCGAGACGCAGGCTACCTTAGGGGATGCGGCAGTTCGCAGGTCGGGGACACGCCAACGGTCAGTCGCCGTAGGGGTTCGACGGGGCTGACGCCTGCTGGATGATGTACGCCACGTCATGGTCTGTGTGGGACCCCAGGGGAAGATCGAGCTGGTCGAAAAGCTGTCTGATTTCCGCCATGGTGGGTGTTTCGGCAAGCATGGTGTCAGCGGCGGCGCTGAAGCTCACCGGCCGGCCCTGCCGGAAGCTGATCGACAGGTGCGTCAAATAGTCCGCGTAGAGCTTCGTGTAGCTCCGGATCCGGTACGCGGGCCACCCTTTGTCGCGGACGGTCATCAGGAGATAGTCGTCGCAGCGGTCGAAGCGTTGGTTCGACCAGACCGAGGACAGCGACAACTCTATGTCCAGGAGTGAGCTCTGATCGTACTGGAAAGCCGCGAGAATGGTGGCGAGGCAGGACAGCTGAACATTCTTACCGGTGCCCTCGCCGTTGTTCTGCGGCCATAATTCGCGAGTTATCTGCTGCTGGTATCTGGCATAGGCGTCGCACAGCGGTAAATCGCCTGGATCAAGGATTTCAATGCGGACGCGAATGGGTCTGCTGCGTATTCGCGACAGCCGGGCGAGCTCGGGCAGGGTTTTGGCCCGTAGATAGGTGCCCGTACCGCCCTTGAATTCCCAGAACGCGCAGGCCTGGCGGGCGTCCGCGAAGGCCCGGCTGATCGCCGGACCGGCCAGGACCTCGACTTCCGCCAGTCCCTTGAGAAGTCCGCGCACCGGCGCCAGCTCTCCGGTGAGATCCTGCACCTCCCGGTGCTTGCCGAGCGTCGCGTCGAGCTCGTTGACGAGGTGGGAGAATCTGCGCAGCACCGATTCGCCCGTGTCCTGTTTGCGCCAGCGATCCCTGAGCAGCGAGAAGGCCAGCACGGCCAGCGTCACCAGAATCGCATTGCTCACCACGTCGATCGAGACGGTTTCCAGCACTCCGAGAACACTGAAAACAACTGCCAAAGCAAGCGCGAGCGCGGTGTCGGCCTGTTCCTTCGCCCGAATGAGCCACCGCCCCATGGCGCCACCTTTGGGAAGATCACGAGACCCCGACCTCTCTGGAGAACTTCTACCCGAAAGCGTCATCAGTCAGACATGGAGTGGTGCTCGCATTATGCGCGGCAGTCACACCACGCCCTGCGTTCTCAAATACCTCTTCTATTCGCAGGCTCTCCGAGTCTGTTGCAGCACGGCGCGGATCATTGGGCGGCGCGTCCAGCAGAACGCCCGGCCAGTCCGGCGGCCCTCCGGTCAGCTCGGGGAAGCCGTTCATCGCGTCCATGAGCCGCCAGCCGTGCGGCCGCTGGGTGGCGCTCTTCACCGCCGCGATGAGGTTGGCGCGTTCGGCGTTCAGCCAGGCCAGCGCGGTGGGCCTGTCCATGAAGCCGGGCGGGCGGTCGCGGTCGCCATCGGCGGTCGCGGAGGTGGGCGCGAGTACGGGTATCGGGGTGGATGCGGATGTGCGCAGCGTGAGCGGGTAGGCGAGGTTCCCGGCCTCTCGCAGAACGCGCAGGTACCAGTCCATCAGCGCGTCCAGCGCGCGGGTACGGTCGGGTTCGCTCTCCTCGGCCCGGGCGCGCTCGCGGGCGTACTCCCGCATCAGGTTGTGGAAGGTGTAGCGGCCCGGCTCGCCCTCCTCGATGAGGTGCGCGGCGGCGAGCCGGCACAACAGGTGATCGGTCTCGGCCAGGGGCGCACTGGAGAGCGCGGCGGCGGCCTCGGCGGTGAACGTGGGCCCGGGGATGAGGCCGAGCAGCCGGAACAGCCGCCGTGACGGCGGGTCCAGGCGGTGATAGGACAGGTCGAACGCACCTCGTACCGCCGCGTACGGATCTTCGCCCAGCGCCAGCGAGGACAGCCGGGTCATGGTGAGCCGGCGGACCTGGCCGGCGATGCCGGCGCCGGGGCGGCCGAGGATGCCGGCCGCCGCGATGCGCAGCGCCAGCGGGAGGTAGCCGCAGGCCCTGGCCAGTTCGCGGGCGGCGTCCCGTTCGGCCGCCAGGCGCTCGACGCCGAGGAGCCGGCCGAACAGGGTGCCCGCCTCGTCCGGGGCCAGCATGCCGAGGGGAACGGGGACCGCGCCGTCCCGGGCGACGAGGCCGGCCAGGCGGTCCCTGCTGGTGATCACGGCGGCGCAGCGCCGGCCGCCCGGCAGGAGCGGACGGATCTGCTCCTCGCTGCCGGCGTCGTCCAGGATCACCAGGATCCGCCGGTCGGCGAGCAGGCTGCGGTAGACGGCGCTGGCCTCCTCCTCCGCGACCGGCACGCGCTCCGCGGGCACCCCGAGGCCACGCAGGAACTGCCCGAGCGCCTCGATCGGGCGCAGTGGCCGCTCCGGCGAGTGGCCGTGCAGGTTGACGTAGAGCTGGCCGTCCGGGAACCGGGAGCGGATCCGGTGCCCCCAATGGAGGGCCAGCGCCGTCTTCCCGACCCCGCCCGCGCCCGTGATCATGGCGAGCCCCACCGTGTCGCCGCCGGTCGCGACCGAGTCCAGCAGACCGAGCTCGGCCGACCGGCCGGTGAACTGCCCCGGCTTCGGCGGCAGTTGCGCCGGCACCGCCGACACCTCCGCGAAAACCTCCGCCTCCGTCTCGGCCGGGGCGGAGAGACCGGGTGACCTGACGGTGAAGACGTTCCCCCGGAGGATCCGCTGGCGAAGGTGCAGGAGTTCGGGGCCGGGGTCCAGGCCCAGCTCGTCGATGAGGCGGCGTCGGGTGCGTTCGTACTGCTCCAGCGCGTCCACCCGGCGGCCCGCCCGGCATAACGCCAGCATGAGCAGCCCGACCAGGCCCTCCCGGAAGGGATGCTCGGCGACGAGGCCGGTCAGCTCGGGGACCAGGCCGGCGTGCCGGCCCGCCCGCGTCTCGACGTTCAGGCATTCCTCGGTGATCGCCAGCCGTTCCTCGCCGAGGGCGTCGCGCAGCCGATCCAGCAGCCCGCCGCCGGACACGCCCGTCAGCGGCTCGCCCCGCCACAACGCCAGGGCCCGTCTCAGCCCGGCGGCCTGCGCCTCGTCGCTCTCCATGGTCCGCGCCCTGGCGACCGCGATCCTGAACTCGTGTACGTCCACCTGCTCGGCGGCGAGCACGAGCAGGTAACCCCTCGGGTAGTACGCGATCGTGACGCCGGCCCTGGCCAGGGCGGGCCGTAATCGCGAGACGTACCCCTGCACCATGCCCCGCGCGCCCGCCGGGGCCCGCTCGCCCCACAGCCCCTCGATCAACCGTTCCATCGACACGGCCCGGCCCGCCTCCAGCGCCAGCAGCGCCAGCACCGCCCGCTGCCGCGGCGGTCCAAGGGGGATCTCCTGGTGTTCACGCCACGCCCGCACCGCTCCGAGCAGCCCGATCTTCAGTACGTGGTCGAGGGCCGGCAATTCTAATCCGTCTGGCATATCGCTCCCGGTCTGGCACTCGTGGTTACACACCGCCATACGAAAGACACGAGACGCAGTCCAGTAGAAATCCTGACGAAATCAAGCCCCCGTGCAGTGCAGTGCGGAACTCTGAACGCGTTCTCGGGGGTTCATTCGCACTCGAATGACCATGGGATGAAAGTACGCGGTGCTCGCCGGAGCATCTCGGAAAGAGGCAACCTTGTCTTATCCGCACGACCTGATGAAGGACTTCGCCGACGCGGTCAGTCGTTATCCAGACCGGCCGGCGATCACGCACAACGGCCGGACCATTACGTACACCGAACTCCACGCGTGGACGCGCACGATCGCCCGGCGGCTGGGACCGCGTCCCGGGGTGGTCGGGGTGATGGCGTCACGGTCGCCGGCGACGGTGGCCGGCCTGCTCGGCACGCTGGCGGCAGGCGGAACGTACGTGCCCATCAATCCGGCGCACCCGTGGCCGAGGCGACGGGCGCTGATGGCGGCGAGCGGCTGCACGACAGTGATCGCGACCGAGCCCGCCGCGACCGCAAGGCCCGGGAAGTCCGCAGAGTCCACTCAGCCCGCCGAGCCGGGCGTGCGCCTGGTCGATCTCCCGAACCTCCCCAACCTTGACGAAGCCGCCGACACACCGGAGACGGACGCGGTCGTCGCCGGGGACGATCCGGCCTACATCCTGTTCACGTCCGGTTCCACCGGCGCGCCCAAGCCCGTGGTGACCCCGAGGCGGGCCATCACCACCGCGACCCGCGCGCTGCGAGACCTGTTCGACCTCACCCCCGCCGACCGTGTCCTCCAGTTCGCGTCGCTGAACTGGGACACCTGCTTCGAGGAGATCCTGCCCACGCTCACCACGGGCGCGACGCTGGTCTTCCACGACCACGCCCATTCGGGATCGTTCCACCGCGTGCTGCGCATGATCGGCGCCGAGCGGATCACCGTGCTGGACCTACCGTCGGCGTTCTGGCACGAGCTGGTGCGCCACCTGGTGGACGAGCGGGCCACGCTGCCGGCGTGCGTCCGGCTGGTCGTCATCGGCGGGGAGGCCGTGAGCCCGGCGCGGCTGGCCGACTGGCGCGCGCTCGGCAGCGACGGGATCCGCCTGGTCAACACCTACGGGTGTACGGAGACCACGCTCATCACCCACGCCATAGACCTGCACGGCCCGCTGGCGGCCGGGGGAGTGGGGGAGCGGGTGCCGATCGGGCGCCCCCTGCCGCACGTCCGGCAGCACCTCGGCGAGGAAGGCGAGCTGCTGGTCGGCGGGCCGTCCCTGGCGCTGGGCTACCGGGGCCTGCCGGAGGCGACGGCGGAGCGGTTCGTCGAGCTCGGCGGCGAGCGGTACTTCCGCACCGGCGACCGGGTCAGCCAGGCGGTCGACGGCGTGCTCGCGTACGAAGGCCGGCTCGACCACGAGCTCAAGATCCGCGGCATCCGGGTCGATCCGGGCGAGGTCGAGGCGCAGATCTCCGGTCACCCGAGGGTGGGCGCCGTGGCCGTGGCGGGCGTCACCGTCGCCGACCACACGACGCTCGCGGCCTACATCGTCCCCGGCCCGCCCGCCGCCGACGACCCGACACTGGCCACCGACGTCCGCGACTACCTGCGGGACCGCGTCCCGTGCCATCTGGTGCCCAGCCGGATCACCGTCGTGCCCGAACTCGTCTACACGGCGAGCGGAAAAGTCGACCGGGCCGGTTCGCATCGGAGATACGCGTCCGCCACCGTTTGAGGGAGACCATTCCGTGAATGTCAATGCCGTCTCGGATGTATTTCGGCGGGTCCTGGAAAACCCGGAAGTCAGCGCGGACTCAGACTTTTTCGTAATGGGCGGGGATTCGCTGCTCGCCACCCGCGTCCTGAGCGCAATCGCCCGTACCAGCGGCGTTGAACTGGATTTCGACGACTTCCTCGACGCGCCGACGCCGAGCGCCCTGGTCAAGAAGATAGCGAGCCAGGCATGAGCGTCGTCGTCGTGGGCGCCGGCCTGGCCGGGCTCACCGCCGCCGCCGACCTCGTGGCCCGCGGCGTCGAGGTCACCGTCCTTGAGGCACGCGAACGGGTCGGCGGCCGTACGCACGGCATCGAGGTCGCCCCGGGAGCCTGGGTGGACGCCGGCGCCGCGTACCTGGGAGACCGGCACACCGCGCTGACCGCCCTGCTGGCCGAGCTGGACCTGAAGACCACCCCGACCACCATGACCGGCGCCAGCCGGTTCACGCTGGGGGGCGGCGGCCGGACCCGGGCCGGCCGGTTCCCGCCGCTGTCCGCGGTCGCGCTCGGTGAGCTGTTCGACGCGCTGGACGAGCTCGACCGTGGCGTACGCGCCGACGCCCCCTGGCTGTCCGCGCACGCCGCCCGGCTGGACCGGCTGACCGCGGCGGAGTGGGCGCGCGAGCACCTGCGCCACCCGGACGCGCGGCTGTTCTTCCCGCTGTTCCTCGGCGAGATGATGGCCGCGGACCCGGCGGACGTGTCCGTCCTGCACATGGCGTTCTACCTCCGCTCGGGCGGTGGCGTCCGCTACCTGAACGCCTTCGCGGGCGGCGCGCAGGAGAGCAGGATCGACGGCGGCGCGCACCAGGTGTGCGGGCGGCTGGCCGCCGGGCTGGGCGACCGGGTGCGGCTCGGCGAGCCGGTGCGTGCGATCCATCAGGACGGCGACGGCGTGACGGTCGTCGCCGCGACCGGATCGGTACGCGCCCGCGCCGCGGTCGTCGCGGTGCCGCCGCCGCTCGCCGACACGATCGACTACCGGCCAGGCCTGCCGGCGCCCCGCTCAGGGGAGCGCACGGTGCCCGGCTGCGCGGTGAAGGTCCACCTGGTGTACCCGGCGCCGGACTGGCGGGAGCGGGGGTTGTCCGGCTGGTCGGTCAACGCGCGGGGCCCCTTGCTGTCCACCGTGGACGACTCGCCTGTGGACGGCGGGGTGGGCGTGCTGACCGGGTTCGTGACCGGCAGGGAGGCGCACAGGTACGCGGCACTGCCCGCCGCCGAGCAGCGCGAGCAGGCGTTCGCCCAGGCCGCGCGGCTGTTCCCCGGGCTGCCCGAGCCGATCGGCTGCCACGTCACCGACTGGGTCCACGAGGAGTACAGCCGGGGCTGCTACGCGGCGCTGTTCGGGCCGGGGGACTGGTCCCGGCTCGGCCCGCGACTGGCGGTTCCCCACCAACGGGTGCACTGGGCCGGCACCGAGACGAGCACGGAGTTCTTCGGCCTGATGGAAGGCGCCATCCGATCGGGACACCGGGTGGCCGCCGAGATCAACGCGATGTACCGATGGAGGGACACCCATGACTGACAGCACGTCCATCGCCCCCCTGGCCGTACGGCAGGGATTCATGACCGAGCCCGAACTGGGCGCCGGCAACTTCCTCGACCACGCTCTGGCGGCCAACCCGAACCGGACGGTCCCGTTCGTCTACAGCCACCACAACGACCACCGCGGCCGGGTGGTGCTGCGCGGCCACAGCCTGGTCGACCTCGCGGCGCTGCGCGACCGGTACGCCAAGTGGTACTGGGCCAACGGAGTGCGGCCCGGAGAGCCCGTGGGGATCGTGGTGGCGGAAGGGCTTGAGCCGCTGCTCCACTTCCTGGCGCTCACGGCGCTCGGCGCCATCCCGACGATGATCAACGACGCGATGCGGGCCGACGTCATGGTCCGCTACCTCGACCACGTGGGCGTCGTCGGCATCGTCGCCGACGACACGACCAGGCTGTTACTGGCCTACCGCAACGCCCCGCAGACCAGGCCCAGGTTCATCGCCCTGGCCGCCGAGGTGCGCGCCCACGACGCCGAGTCCGGCCGGCTGCCGGAAGAGTACCCCTACCGGCACGCTCCGGACGACATCGTGGCGTTGATCCACTCCTCCGGCACCACCGGCACCCCGAAGTCGACGACCCTCGGGCACCGCAGCTTCTGGGACGGCAAGCAGGCGCGGATGGTGCGCTTCCCCGCAGAGCCGTACGACCGGCTGATGTCGCTCATGCCGCACACCCACGCCGGCGGGCTCAGCTACTTCCTCACGGCGGTGCTGCTCGGACTGCCGACCGTGGTCATGGCGGACTGGCGGCGCACGGTCGTGGAGCCGGTGATGGAGGCGTTCCAGCCGACCATGGTGGCCTCGTTCCCGAGGACGTTCGTGGAGCTGGCCACCGGCGAGCTCCCGATCAAGGGCGCGGCGAAGGTCCACTCCTGGTTCAACACCGGAGACAGCGCCCACTACGGGCACATCAGGCGGCTGGTCCAGCTCGGCGAGCGGCCCGCCGGGCTGATCAAGTCGTGGCTGCTCCCGGAGGGCGCCGCCGCCGGCGAACCGCTGCCCGGCTCCCAGTTCGTCGACGGGCTCGGCTCCTCGGAGATGGGAATGGCGCTGTTCGGCCAGGTGACCGCGCCGGAGACGCCGCGCGACGACCGGTGCGTGGGCAAGGCGCAGGACGCGGTGATCAAGGCCGCGGTGCTGGACGAGAACGGTGCGGAGTTGCCCGACGGGACCGTCGGCCTGCTGGGCGTGATCACTCCCTCGCGCACGCCGGGCTACTGGAACGACTCGCGGCTGACCCGCAGCTTCGAGCTCAACGGCTTCTGGCTGACCGGCGACGTGGCACGCAGGGACAGCGAGGGCAACTTCTACCACCTCGACCGCACCGTGGACGTCATCGACACCGCGACCGGGCCGGTCTACAGCCTGCCCATCGAGGAGATCCTCATCGCCGACTGCGCCGACCTCGTCCAGGACTGCTCGGTCGTCGGCGTGCCCGGCGGGGCAGGGGAGGGGCAGCGGCCGATCGCCGTGGTGCGGCCGCAGGCCGACGCCGTCGACGTCACGGCCGACGAGGTGCGGGAGAAGGCGAACAAGGCCCTCGCCGACGCCGGTCTGGCCACACTCGCCGCGGTCGTCATCGCGCGGACCGACGAGGACTATCCGCTTGGCCCCACGGGCAAGGTGCTCAAGCGCGAGCTCCGCACTCGCCACTCGGTGCTGTTCACCGGATGAACCATCAGATGAACGCCGCCCGCCACCCGTACACCTATGTGCGCCGTCCGCTCGTCGAGCCGGACTGGCGACGGCTGCCGGGCTGGCGCGGCGTCACCGACGCGCAGTGGCGCGATGCCCAATGGCAGCGCGCCCACTGCGTGCAGCACGCCGGGCAGTTACGCGCGGTGGTCGGCGACCTGCTCCAGGAGTCCTTCTACGCCGACCTGGCGGCCGACCGGGCCCGGTTCGCGACCATGTCCATGCTGATCACGCCCCAGTTGCTCAACGTGATGGCGCCGGACGCCGCGAGCGACCCGGCCGCCTTCACACGGGCGTTCCTGGCGGACCCGGTCCGCCGCTACCTGCTGCCGGTCGGCTCCGACCGGCATCCGGTCTGGCCCAGCCATCCACGCGCGCGCCGCGACTCGCTGCACGAGGCCGAGATGTGGGTGGTGGAGGGGCTGACCCACCGCTATCCGACCAAGGTGCTGGCCGAACTGCTGTCCACCTGCCCGCAGTACTGCGGCCACTGCACCCGGATGGACCTGGTCGGCACCTCGACCCCGCAGGTCGTCAAGGCCCGGCTCGCGCTCAAACCCGTGGACCGGCAGGAGCTGATGCTGGACTACCTCAAGCGCACGCCCGGCGTACGCGACGTGGTGGTCTCCGGCGGCGACGTGGCCAACCTGCCGTGGCCGCGGCTGGAGACGTTCCTGCTGCGGCTGCTCGAACTGGAGTCCGTACGCGACATCCGCCTGGCCACCAAGGCGCTGATCGGACTGCCGCAGCACTGGCTCCAGCCCGGCGTGGTCGAGGGGATGGGCCGGGTGGCCGCCGTCGCCCGCGCCCGTGGGGTGAACCTGGCCATACACACCCACGCCAACCACGTGCGATCGGTGACGCCGCTGGTCGCCGAGGCGGCCCGGGCCATGCTGGACGCGGGCGTACGGGACGTGCGCAACCAGGGCGTGCTCCTGCGCGGCGTGAACACGACCCCGGGCGACCTCCTGGACCTCTGTTTCGCGCTCCAGGGCGAGGCCGGGATCCTGCCCTACTACTTCTACCTCTGCGACCTGATCCCCAACGCGGAGCACTGGCGGATCCCGGTCCACCAGGCGCAGCGGCTGCAGGAAGCCATCATGGGCTACCTCCCCGGCTACGCGACGCCGCGGCTCGTGTGCGACGTGCCCTACGTCGGCAAGCGCTGGGTGCACCAGGTGGCGGAGTACGACCGGGAACGCGGCATCTCCTACTGGAGCCAGAACCACGGGATCGGACTCCAGCCGGCCGACCAGGACCGCCGCTTCCCCTTCTACGACCCGATCGACACCTTGCCCGAGCCGGGCCGCCGCTGGTGGGCCGACGGAGAGGGACGACCATGACCCAGAGCACGCTGCGCCGCATGTGCTGGATCTTCCCCGATCGCGAGTCCACCCGGGGCACCGCGATGTGGCACCCCTTCTTCTGGGACCTCTACGCCGAGGTGGCCGCGGAGCTCGGCCTCCGCTGGAGCCGGCATTCGCCCGACGCGGTGACGGTCGACGGCCTGGAGCCCGGCAAGCCGCGCGTCTACGTGGACGACGAACCCGTCACCCCGGAGGACACGCTCTTCATCACCGCGCTGTACTCGCTGCCCTACCAGTCCATGGACGTGTTCAACCAGTACGCCCTGTACGCCGTGCTGGAGCAGGCCGGCTTCTACCTGTCGTTCCCGCCGGGCCTGTCGCCCATCGCCAACGACAAGCTGGCCACGGTCCTCTACCTGCACGATTCGCCGATCCCGTCGGTGCCCACGCTCCGCATCGGCACCGGCCGGGACACCAGCAAGCACCTGTACGAGGTGGCGCTGGAGAACCTGACCTACCCGGCCATCGTCAAGCCGTCCGGCTGGTGCGGCGGCGGCGGGGTGAACCTGGCCCGCGACGCCGAGGAGATCCGTGGTCTGGCCAGCCTCGCGCAGGGCGGCGACACCACGCTCGTGATCCAGCCCTACCTGGGCGACGGCACGGTCGACTACCGGGTCTACGTCGTCGACGGCGAGCCGTACGCCGTGATGAAGCGGATCCCCGAGCCCGGCTCGCCGGTGGCCAACGCCAGCCGGGGCGGCGCGATGGAGTTCCCGCCCGTCCCGCCCGAGCTGGTCGAGGCGACGGCGTACTTCTACGAGAAGCTGCCCATTCCCTTCTTCTGCGTCGACTTCCTGTTCGACGGCGAGCGGTACTGGTTCTCCGAGCTCGAACCCGACGGTGTGATCGCGCCGGACTACGGCGACCCGCACCGCACCCTCCAGCGCGACGTCACCCGGGCCCGCTGGACCGCTTACCGCGACGCCCACACCCGCTGGCTGACCGAAAGTCCGGTGATGAAATGAACGAATCGTTCTCGCTGTCGCCCGAGGCGGCCGAGCCGCACCTACGCGTCCCGCGGCGAGCCCTGGAGCGGCTCAGGAGCGTGCCCGCGCTCGCGCCGCGCTACGCCGGCTGCGAGAAGGTGCTCACGCTGGAGGACCTCGCCGCGCTTCCCCCGCTGGTGAAGGACGACCTGAACGTGGCGCTGGCGCACCTGACGCCCAAGGCCGAGCGGGGCGCCACCTGGCTCTTCCAGAGCGGCGGCAGCACCGGCGCGCCCAAGGTCGGCTACGCCCCCACCGGGTTCTACATGGCCGGCGTGTACGAGCAGTGGCGGCCCCTGGAGCCCGACGACGTCTTCGTCAACGGCTGGGGCGCCGGCCGCATGTGGGGCGCCCACTTCCTGGCCGCCGCCTTCGCCGACCTGTCCGGCTGCCGGGTCATCGCGCTGGGTTCGGTGACGAAGGAGGAGTACGGCGACTGGCTGTCGTTCCTCGTCACCCAGGGCGTGACCGCGTTCGGCGGCACCCCCAGCGTGCTGCGGCTGTGGTTCGCGCACGCGCGGGCCACCGGCGTGCGCCTGCCCGCGCTGCGCAAGGTGCTCTGGCTCGGGGAGGCGTGGCACCCCCAGCTCGACGAGGACATGGCCGTGGTGGCGCCGGACGCGCGCCGCTGGGGCATGTTCGGCAGCACGGAGACCTGGGTCGTCGGCACCAACACCCCGGAGTGCCCGGCGGACGTCTTCCACCCGCTCCCCGCGCAACTCGTCCACGCGGACGCCGACGAGCTGCTGGACTTCACCACACTCGACCCGGACATGCTCAACCCGGTGCTGCGCTACCGGACCGGCGACGCCGGCCGGTTCGTGACGTGCGCGTGCGGCCGGGAGGACAGGGCGCTGCGGGTACTGGGCCGCCGGGACTCGGTGGTGCAGGTACGCGGCCTGGGGCTGCACGTGGACGACATCGTCGCCCAGGCGGAGCGCGAGCCGGGCGTCACCCGGGCGCAGATCCTCATCACCGAGCAGCGGGGCCGGGTGTCCGCGGTGGACGTGCTGCTGCTGACCGACCGGGACGCGCCGCCGGACCTGTCCGAACGGCTGCGCGGGGAGCTCATGGCCGCGACGTTCACGATCAGCACGGCCTTCCAGCACGACCCGCACGCGTTCCAGGTCAAGGTCGTGGACGCGCTGATCAGCAACGAGCGCACCGGCAAGACCTCCGGCTTCGTCGTACGGGAGGAGCCGTGAGATTCCCGGGATCCCTGGGCAGGCAGTTCAACCTGTACTGGGGCGGCCAGACGGTGAGTCTCGTCGGCGACCGGGTCACGGTGTTCGTGGTCCCGACCCTGATGATCTTCGTGCTGCACGCCTCCGCGCTTGAGGTGGGGATCGTGGCCATGGCCCAGTACCTCGGCATCCCGCTGCTGGGGCCGGTCGCCGGGGTGCTGGTCGACCGGTGGGACAAGCGCCTGACCATGCTGATGTGCGACGTCGTGCGGCTGGTGGCGGTGACGGCCGTGCCCGTGACGTACTGGTTCGGCGTGCTGTCGACGCCGGTGCTGTTCGTCTGCGTGGCGCTGATCAGCGGGGCGACGATCTTCTTCAACGTCGGCTACCTCGTCGCCGTGCCCACCACGGTGCCGGAGGACAAGCTGGTGCGGGCGTACTCGCGCCTTGAGGGCAGCAGCACGGTGTCCGAGGTGGCCGGGCCGTCGATCGCCGCGGGTCTCTACCACGTGTTCGGGGTGGCCGCGCTGCTCGTCGACGCGGCCAGCTATCTGGTCTCTGCGGCGTGCTTCCGCGCCATGCGGCCCTGGGGGACCAAGGCCGTCCAGCAGGGCTCGGTGTGGTCGCGGCTGGTGCTGGGGTTCCGGCTGAACTGGGCCGATCCGGTGCTGCGCCGGGTGGTCATCGCCGCCGTGACCCTGAACTCGGGCGGCCCGATCTTCGTCACGGTGCTGCCGGTGCTGGCGTACCAGGGGCTGGGCATCTCGGTGGGCGTGTTCGGGGCGGCGATGTCGGCGGGGGCGGGCGGCGCGGTGCTCGGCGCGCTCGCCGCGCCCAAGATCAGCGACCGGCTGGGCCTCGGCCGGACCATGGCCTGGGGGCTGCTGCTGCACTGCCTGGTCGGGCTGGGCATCCTCGCCGCGCCCGCGCTGCCCGCCGCACCCGTGATCGGCGTGACGTTCGGCTGCTACGGCTTCTTCATGTCGTGCATCAACGTCTGCAGCGCCCCGATCCGCCAGTCGCGGATGACGGCCGAGAACCAGGGCGTGATGCACGCGGCGTTCCGTACCGCGACGTGGGGAGTGATCCCGCTGGCCGCACTCGCCGGAGGGTCGGCGGTCACCCTGCTGACCGGCAGCCTGGGCGTGCTCGACGCGGCCAGGGCGGTCATGGTCGGCGGCACGCTGCTGGCCGCGTTCTCGTTCCTGCCCGCGGTGGGGATCCAGCGGCTGCTGGACCGCGCCAAGCAGTTCGAGGGGAGCCCGGCATGATCGTGCTGATCACCGGTACGTCGTCCGGCATCGGCCTGGCGACCGCGGTCACCGCAGCCCAGGCCGGGTGCACCGTGGTGGCGACGATGCGCGACCCGGGCAAGGACGGCGCGCTGCGCGAGGCGGCTGACCGCGCCGGGGTCACGCTGGATGTCCGCCGCCTCGACGTCACCGACGGCGCGTCCATCGCCTCGTGCCTCCAGGACGTGCGGGAGGCGTACGGGCGGCTGGACGCGCTGGTCAACAACGCCGGGGTGTCCAACTTCGACCCGACGATGGAGATGTCCACCATGGAGGCCCTGCGGGCCAACCTGGAGGTGAACTTCTTCGGTGTCGTAGCAGTGAGCCGGGTCGCGATGCCGCTGCTGCGCGCCGCCGGTGGCCGCCTGCTGACCATCGGCAGCGTGCACGGCGTCGTCGGCCAGCCGTTCAACGAGGCGTACGCGGCGGCGAAGGCCGCCGTCGAGGGGTTCATGGAGAGCCTGGCGCCGGTCGCGGCCGCGCACGGGGTGCGGGTCAGCGTGGTCGTGCCCGGCTTCGTCCCGGACACCGAGTTCGGCATTTTTCCGGACATCAATCGGAAGACCATCCGGGCGGCCTCGGGGCCGTACGCGGGGACGTTCGACGGCTACCTCGACTGGGTGGGCGGCGCGGGCTGGGAGGGCGCCGGCCAGTCCAAGTGGGAGGTGGCCGAGGTGGTGGTGCGCGCGCTGAGCGAGGACGAGCCGCCGTTCCGCGTCCCCACCAGCGCCTGGGTGACCGAGTACCTGGCGGGCAAGCTCGCCGACCCGGACGGCTCGGCCGTGCAGGCCCTGGCCAGGACCTGGATCGGAGCCGCGGTATGACCATGAACACCGAGGACCCGGCCTGCCGCTCGCTCGGCATCGCGCTGGAGGAGGTGGCCACCGGCCGGGCGCGGCTGCGGATGCGGATCACCGAGGAGATGGTGAACGGCCACGGCATCGCCCACGGCGGCTACCTGTTCCTGCTGGCCGACGCCGCGTTCGCGTACGCCTGCAACACCTACGGCCGCGTCACGCTGGCGCACAGCGCGCAGGTGACGTTCCTGCGCCCGGCCGCGGCCGGCGACGAGCTGGTGGCCGAGGCCACGGAGCGCGTCAGGTACGGCAGGAACGGTGTCTACGACGTGACCGTACGCCGCCCGGCGGGCGAGATCGTCGCGGAGTTCCGCGGCCAGAGCGTGATGGTCTCCGGCCGGCCCGACAGCGAAGGGAAGCACTGATGAGCGAGAAGCGGCGGACCGGGCGCTGGATCGATCACTGGGAGCCGGAGGACCCCGGCTTCTGGGCGGCCACCGGGCGCCGCGTCGCCACCAGGAACCTGGTCTTCTCCATCTTCGTGGAGCATCTCGGCTTCGCGATCTGGCTGCTCTGGAGCGCGATCGTCGTCCTGCTCCCCAAGGCGGGGTTCGCCTTCACCGTCGACCAGCTCTTCTGGCTGGTGGCGGTGCCGAACCTGGTCGGGTCCACGCTGCGGCTGCCGTACACGTTCGCGGTCTCGGCCTTCGGCGGCCGCAACTGGAACGTGGCCAGCGCGCTGCTGCTCCTGCTGCCGGTGGGGCTGCTCGCCTGGCTGGTCACGGACACGGCGCACCCGTACTGGATGTTCCTGGTCGCCGCCGCGGCGGCCGGGTTCGGCGGCGGGAACTTCGCCTCCTCCATGGCCAACGTCTCCTACTTCTACCCCGAGCGGCGCAAGGGGTTCGCGCTGGGCGTGAACGCGGCCGGCGGCAACCTCGGGGTGGCCGTCGTGCAGTTGCTGATCCCGCTCGTGGCGACGGCCGGACTGGTGTATGCCGGGCTGGTGTGGGTGGTGCCGATCGCGGCCGCCGCGTTGTGCGCGTACTTCTTCATGGACAACCTGGCCGTGGCGAAGACCGACTTCGGCACCCAGGGGAAGGCGTTCCTGCGCACGCACACCTGGGTCATGTCCTTCCTCTACATCGGCACCTTCGGCTCCTTCATCGGCTACTCGGCGGCGTTCCCGCTGGTCGTCAAGGCGACGTTCGCCGACTCCGCGTCGCCGTACTTCGCCTTCCTCGGTCCCCTGGTCGGCTCGCTGTCGCGGCCGGTCGGCGGGTGGCTGGCCGACAGGTACGGCGGGGCCAGGGTCACCGCGTGGTCCTTCATGGCCATGGCGGTGGGCGTCATCGGCGCGCTCGCCGGGCTCAGGCAGCACGGGTTCCCGCTCTTCCTGGGCGCGTTCATGCTGCTGTTCACCGCCTCGGGGATCGGCAACGGGTCCACGTACCGGATGATTCCGGCGATCTTCACCGCCCAGGCGGAGCACGGCGCGCCCGACGCGCGACTGCGCGCCCGGCGGGAGGCCGCGGCGGCCATCGGCATCGCCTCGTCGATCGGCGCGTTCGGCGGGTTCCTCATCCCGCGCGGTTTCGCCATGTCACTCGGGCAGACCGGGTCCATCGACCTGGCGTTGTACGTGTTCATCGGCGGCTACGCCGTGTTCCTGGCGACCAACTGGTGGTTCTACCGCCGCCGGGTGCTGGCCCGGGTGCCCAATCTGGCCCACAGCCGAATCTAGGAGCGACACATGCCCGCGAAATCCCTGCGTGACCTGATCGAGTTCGCCCGCCGCCACTCGCCGTTCTACGCGGAGGCGTACCGCGACCTGCCCGACGGCGTCAGCGACCTCACCCTGCTGCCGATCGTCGACCAGAAGGCGTTCTGGGCCGCGAACGTCTATCCGGACAACCGGCTGCTGACCGGACCGCTGACCGACGCCGGCGTGTACACCTCCGGCGGCACCACCGGCGCGCCGAAGTTCTCCCCGTGGACCCGCACCGAGCACGCCGACTCGGTGACCGCGTTCGGCGCGGGCATGGTCCGGGCCGGGCTGAAGCCGGGGCACCGGGTGGCGAACCTGTTCTCGGCCGGCGAGATGTACGGGGGCTTCCTCTACATCGAGCACGCCCTGCACAACGCCCCGGTGGAGAACGTCCGGCTGCCCATCGCCTGCCACGCCTCGGACGACTCCGTCGCCGACCTGATCGCCTACTTCGGCGTCGACGTGCTGGCGGGCCCGCCGATGAAGCTCGCGAGCGTGGCCGCGGCGGTGACCGCCCGCGGGCAGGTGGCCGACTCGGTGGAGCTGCTGCTGTTCGCCGGCGACCTGCTCTTCGACGACCTGCGTCCCCAGCTGGCCAAGGCGTTCCCCGGGGCCGGGATCGCCTCACTCGGCTACGCGTCGGTTGACGCCGGGCTGGTCGGCGGCCCGGTGCCGGGCGACGACGTGCGGGTGCACGAGGCGTTTCCCGACCGGACCCTGGTGGAGCTGATCGACGACACCACCGGTGAACCGATCACCGTGCCCGGCGTACGCGGCCGGGTGGTCGTCACCAACCTGTTCAGGACGCTGATGCCGATCATCCGCTACCCGGTCGGCGACCTGGGGGAGTGGACCGACACGGACTGCCGGGCATTCCGGCTGGTCGGCAGGTCGGACGAGGGCGCCAGGGTGGAGACGGTGGCGATGTCGACGGAGGCCATCCGCGCGGTCCTCGCCGAGGCGGACCCGGACCGGGCCATGTCGGGCATGCAGATGGTGCAGCGCCGCTGGAACAGCAAGGACGGCCTGCTGCTCCGGCTGGCCTGCGCCGAGGAGCCGCCGCCGGAGCTGACCCAGCGGCTCATCGACGCCGTGTACGCGGCCAAGCCGCTGTATCCCCAGTCCGTGGAGGAGGGGCTCGTCCATCCGCTGGCGATCGAATGGGTGCGGCCGTCGGAGCTGGTGCTGCATCCTCGTACCGGGAAGGTGCTGCAGGTGGTGGACGAACGCCCCCACCCCTGACGCGTCACAGGCTGGACCTGGGCGGGAAACACTTGCGGAGATGCCGGACACCTAGTGAGGTGTTCCGGCATTCTTCGGTAAGGAGACACCTGTGCAGGATCCACGCGTGCCCCCCGACACGCGAGATCGTTTCGAGCGGCTCTACCTCGATTGTTATCCGGCCGTCTATCGCTACGCGCTGCGCCGTACCGATTCGGTCGACGACGTCGCCGACGTGATCGCGGAGACCTTCCTCGCCGCGTGGCGGCGGCTGGACGACGTTCCCGACGGGGACGCCACCGTGCTGTGGCTGTACGGCGCGGCCCGCCGAGTCCTGGCCAATCACCGGCGCGGCGAGTCGCGCAGGAGCGCGCTGGCCTCGCGGCTCCGCGGTGAACTGGCCATCAGCCAGGACGAGGCACCCACCGATCCGCGGACCGAGGCCGTCCGCACCGCCTTCGCCGCCCTGGACCAGGCCGACCGCGACGTGCTCGCGCTGGCCTCCTGGGAGGAGCTGACCGGCCCGCAGATCGCCACGGTGCTGGGCTGCAGCAGCACCGCCGCCCGGCTCCGGCTGTATCGGGCCCGCAAACGACTGGCCCGGCTGCTCGACACGACGGATGAGGTCACTGTGATGACCGCGCTGAGAGGAGAGGCACGATGAACAAGCTCGACCGTATGGTGTCCGCCATCGATCCGGCCGCGGCCTACGCCGAGCCCGCCATGGGCCAGGGCGTCCATGATCTCCTCGCGGAGATCGTGGCGACCCCGCCCGCGCCGCGCCGCGGCCGTTCACCGCTGCGTCGCCCCCTGCTGGCGGGGGTGGCGGTCGCGGGTCTCGCGGCGGCCGCGGTGGTGGCCGCGCCGATGGTCTCAGGGCCGTCGAACGCGGCGTACGCGGTCACGAAGAACTCCGACGGCACCATTCAGGTGATCATCAAGGAGTTGCAGGACCCCGACGGACTGGAGGCCAAGCTCAAGGCCGTGGGAATCACCGCCGACGTGACGTTCACCGAGGCGGGCAAGCAGTGCGCCCGTGGCCGTTTCGTCGGCGCGGACCTGGCCTACGACCCACCGAACACCCAGAACATGACCGAACAGCAGCGCAAGGAGTTCGACAAGCCGGACAACTGGCGCTCCCGAGACGTCGCCGCGCCGATCAGCAAGGACACCTTCGTGATCTCCCCGCGTTTCATGCGACCGGAGGAGACGCTGGTCCTGGAGTTCCGACTGGGTAACCAGCCAGGAACGGACTGGGCGTTCCTCCCCTACCTGGCCAAGGCGGGCAGCCCGGTCGCGCCCTGCCAGCCCGTGAACGCGGACCCCGTAGAAGTGCCGGCCGGAAACTGAACTTTTCATCGGCGAGCGACATCAGAGAGGGGGATAACAACAGCTTTTCACGGAATGGGGCGATGGGGATGCGCATGACTCGACTGGTGACGGCGGCGCTGGCGGCCACGGGCGCGGCGCTGGTGATCGCGAGCCCGGCGGGGGCCACCGCCGCCGCGCCTGGCACCTTCGGCCCGTCCGGCTACGGTGGCGTCAAGCTGGGGATGACGGCCAAGCAGGCCAAGGCCACCGGCAAGATCGTGCTCAAGATGAGCGGCTACTGCTCCGGCTGGGACTACAAGGCCCACCGCAACCCCAAGGACGAGATCGGGCTCTACATCTCCAAGAAGCGCGGCGTCGCCGTCATCTTCGGGCAGGGTGGGGTGCGTACTCCCAAGAACATCGGCGTCGGCTCCACCCTCAGCCAGGTCAAGAAGGCCTACCCGAACGTCAAGGAGCAGGAGAGCGGCTGGTACGCCACCGTGCCGGGCAACTCCAAGGCGTACTACTACTTCGGCGTCAACCAGCGGAACAAGGTCGAGCAGCTCGCCCTCGGCCTCAAGACCCAGGACTGCGTGAACTAGCGGTAAGCATGCCGTCGAGGAGGACGTCGAGCGCCCAGTCGGCTCGGTCGGGGCCCTCGCCGGACACGAGGTCGTCGCCGAGCCGGGCGAGATGGGGATAGCGCTCCGCGTCCACGGTGGTGATCCGTGCGGCCAGGGCCGTCAGGTCATCGAGCTTCAGGGTGGCCCACTTCTGACTGCTCTGCTCGACGGCGATCGCGGTGGGGTAGAGCAACAGCAGGTCCAGGCCCCACGCCGCCGCCCGGTCCGGCACGCCGCCCTCGTTGAGCAGCCCGGCGATCGCGTCGCACAGGGCCAGGTAGTTGGGGCCGCTGGGCTGCGTGGACAGGGCCATCCGGGCGATCTCCGGATGAGCGAACAGGACGTCGCGGTAGCTGGTCAGCAGCGCCTTCAACCGGTCCCGCCACAAGCCGGCTCCGGGCGAGGCCGCCGTGACCGGCGCCAGCAGCGCGTCGAGGATCTGCGCGTGCAGATCTTCGGTGTCGCGGACATAGACGTACAACGAGGCCGGCCCGGTGTCCAGCGCCGTCGCGATGCGCCGCATCGTCACCTTGCCCAGACCCTCCTCACGCAGGATCGTCAGTGCGGCGTCGATGATCCCCTGCCTGGTCAGCGCGGGCTTCGCCGGCCGCTCCCGGCGGCTGACGGGTGTCCGGGCGGGGTCGCTGGAGGTCATGCGGGCAACCTAGCACGAACATGTTCGTGACGCTTTTCGCCCGCGCCCTGTAGGTTCGAGGCATGAGCGCGGACGACCGGCGGCCTCCGCTTTTCGAGGTCCTCCCGGACCAGGACGAGCGGCCTGAGCCGCTCACCTTGCACACCTCGGACGGCACCCTGAGCGTGGCGGCCGACCTCACCGCCGAGGAGTTCGAGATCCTCGACGAACTCAGGCGGGCGGCGGCCAAGAAGCAGAGGTGAGTTGTACGATTCTGAGGTGATTCGTGGGGGCGAAGAGGCATGACGGTGCCCGGATACAGGGCGGAGCCGCAGGGAATCCTCCGTTACGGGAAGGCCTCCGCCGAGGAGGCCGACCGCGTCCGGGGCATCTTGCACGACGTGCGTGAGGCGTTCGTGGCGGCGGGGCGGCCGATGGGGCACGACCAGTACGGCGCCCAGATGGAGAAGGACTTCCCCAGCATGCGCGACGGCATCATCAACGCCTTCAACGACTACATCGAGCAGTTGGAAGGCGTCGGCGACGGGACGGGCGCGACGGCCGTCAACTACCGGGCCGCAGAGCATCCCGGGACCTGACGGGCGGTGCTGCTCGACGGGGACATACCTGGCTGGATGCGGCCGTGGATCGGCTGGGCCGTCGGCATGGACTGGCCGCAGGGCGATGAGTCCAAGCTGTTCACGCTGGCCGACGTGCTGGCGGCCGCGGCCTACCGCGTCGCGGACGGCATCGGCCTCCCCGTTCCCGATCGGGACACCTGGGACGGCGAGGCGCTCCAGACCTTCGTCAGCCATGCCCGGCCCAGGGTCAGCGGCAGCGAGGCCGACCTGCTGAACCGCCTCGCTCGAACGGCGGTGGCGCTGAACGACCTCGGCGTGCAGATCCAGTACACCAAGCGGCTGATCAAGCTGTCGATCGGGTTCCTGATCTTCCAGCTGTGGACATTGGTGCCGGTCATCCTGAACCCGGCCACGGCGAGCGCCGGAATGGCGGTCGTGGGGTTGCGCGCCCGCTTCACCAAGGTGATCATCAGGCAGTTGGCCAGGCGGCTGCTGTTCAACATCGCGCTGTTCGGCGGCCTGATGCTCGCGATGGACCTGGGCGTGCAGGCCGGCCAGAGCCGGCGCGACAGAATCGACTGGGGTCAGGCGCTGGCCTCGCTGGGCACCGGCGCGCTGAACGGTGTGTTCCTGACCGGCGCGACGTGGCTGGCGCCGCCGCGGTCGCTGCTGGGCTTCATGCTCGCCTCCGGCACGGCGGGTGGCATGACCGACGCGACCATGCAGGCGTTCGAGGGGCAACCGTTCGATCTGGAACGCCTGCTCAAGGGCTTCACCTCAGGCGCCGTAGGCGCTGCGGACGCGCACTGGGCCGGCTGGAACCCGCACTTCGGCAGGGCGGACGGCGACGGCGCACCGCGCCCCGAACCTGACCCTCGCGGTGGCCCTGACACCCCGCCGCCGGATCCGCGACAGCCGCCAGACCCGCGAAGCCCTGATCCCGAGCCCTTCCACACAGGCAGGCGGGACGCGACCGACCTGGCCGGGTTGCGTCACGGGGCCGACTCGGCTCACGACCCGGTGCTCCGCCCTGGAGAGGCAGCCGCGCAGCGTCAGCAGTTCGTCGCCCGCCATCTCCGGGAGGAGACCTGGTCCGGCCTGTGGTTCCGCAACCCGGAAAGCACCGACATGAGCGTCACGGGCGACATGCGCCGCCGCCCGCCGCTGCCCGGTCACGTGGACGTGGGCATCCGCGCCACCTCGGACGGCTTCCTGGTCGGTGGCTTCCGCCGGCTGCCCGCCGACCTGCCTCCAGGCATGCACGACCTCGTACCGGGCCGCGACATTCGCATCGACGCCGCCGACCTGGCGGGCGTGCTGCGCGAGGACCGGCGGCTGATGGCCCAGCCGGACGCCGCGCTGCGGGTGTTCGGGCCGCACGCCCGTCATGACGCCGCGTTACTGCAGGACCTGGCCGACCGTACCGGCCGGGTCGTGCTCGCCGCCGACAACGGCATGCCGTTCGGCTCCGCGCAGGGATATCGCGGCCCGCTGGAGGGCCACTGGCAGCGCTTCGAGCCCGCCGACGCACCGAGTTCAGAGCCCCGCAGCCGGATCGACAGCATGCTCAACTGGGGCCAGACCCGGGCGGCGGGCAACCCGCCGCAATCCCTGTACCACTTCAGCAAGTTGGCCGAGCAAGGAATGAAGGGCGGATGGGAGGCCGCCGGGGCGGACAGCGCCAGGGTCACGCTCGCCGACGGCTCGTACGCCATGCTGTCCGATTTCCCCACCAAGCAGGCCAGGGACGCCAAGATGCTCGTCGCCCAGATCGGGGACGAGCTCGGACTCAAGATGCCCTCCACGCATCCGGTCCAGGACACGGGGCTGATGCTCGAATGGGTGTACGGCGATCCGGACAACATGAGCTGGAGCGGCCAGGCCTGGAACCTGCCGGGCACGGTGGCCACGCGCGAGGGCGTCCTGGCCGGTCTGCTCGGCGCCCTGTTCAGGGATGATCCCCTCTTGCTCGACGCGCTGTCCGGCGAGGCCGCCCTCATGCCCCAGCCTCATGTGGCCAAGCTGATGAGCCGGTTGTTCTTCCGCGAGGTGGGCACCCACCCGGAGGGATGGGCGGCCAATCCGCTCTCGCCGAAGGACATCGCCAGGGTTCAGATCATCGTGCGGGACCTCAAGGCCGACTTCGTCCGCATGGGCATGGCGGAGTCGCACCAGAGGATCACCGACTCCCTGCGGGAGATCGCGGAGAACGCGGTCGGCGTCGACTCCATCTTCGATGCCCGTCTCGACGAGACGCTGCCCGAGATCACCACGCAGCGGCTCAACGACCAGGCCGAGCAGCTCGCCGACCTGGCCGCCGGCCTCAGGGACACCACCCCGCCGGGCGCGGGACGCCCCCTCGTGGATCCCGTACAGCGGCTGGTGGACAACCTCGATGACATCGTGGCCTCGCGCGAGACCGACCTGGGGCGCGTCGTCACATTCGGCGACGGATCGCAGGCGCTGGCGCTGACCCACTGGGACGCCGCCGACGCGTTGGCAGGGGCGCTGGCCCGGCGCGCGCTCGGCCTGGACGGCCCCGCGGTGCACTGGGCCGACAATGGCACCGTCTACCAGACGTACGGCAGTGAACAGCTCCGCGCCGCCCTCGCCACCGGCGTCCGCGAGACCACCATGGTGTCGTTGACCGGGGCTATCACGGAGGTGGTGACGTTCAACGACGGAACCACGGCGCTGCGCCACGAGTTCGAGTTCGTCGCCGGGGCGGACAAGTTCGAGGCAACCGCTCATGCGGCGCACGCCGTCAGGGACGGTGTGCAGGGCCACTACCGGGCCTCGCCCACCGTCGTGTACGAACACCGCATCAACCCATGGCACTGGAGCGACGAGGAGCGCGCCGTTCCGGCGTCGCTCCGGCACGAACTGGACAAGCGCGCGCTGTACGCCTCGCTCATCCAGAACGGCGCGTCAACGCTGCGGTCGGAGAACCCGCGGATGGAGCACCTCGGAGGGGTGGACAAGCCGCTGCTCACGGACGCCGACAGCGCCGCGCTGCGCGCCAGGTACGAGGCGCTGCGGCCGGAGTTCGAGAGGTACGGCCTCATGAACGCCTACTACGACCACCTCGACGTGATCAACAGCGTGGGCCTGCACGCCCCGCTCGATCTCGGCCCGCTGCACGACCCCTCCCCGCTGGTCCCCGACTTCCGGGAGGCGCCGTGGCGGCCGCCCGGCAACCAGGTGCCGGCCTTGCCGCACCTCCTCGAAGGCGTCAACCTGCGCCAGGTCAACGAACTGGCCGTCGGGCGCGCGGACGACCCCTCGCTCGTTCCCTGGGCCGAGACGACCCTCGACAGGGCGGACGCCGAACTCGCCGCCAGGCCGACCACGTCGGGCCACGTCTCCGCCCGCGTCCCCAACGACTGGTTGCCGAGCGCCGTCCGGCCCGGAGACGAGGTCGTCTTCCACGGGATCCTGGACGGCGTCGACGACCCCGCGAAGCTGGCCGACCAGCCCGACAGCGTACGGCTGACGATCAGGGCGAGCGAGTACGCCGACGTCGGGGACCTGTCGGGCAAGCCCGCCCACGCGCTGTTCAGATCCGGGGTCAGGCTGAAGGTGCTGGCCGTGCAGGAGTCGTACGGTGAGCGGCACGTGTTCGCCATCCAGGTGCCGCAGGGCCACAGCGCCGACTCGACGGCGCTGCGAGTGCCGCGGATGAAGCCCCCACTCACCCCCGAGCTGGCCCACCACCTCGACCAGCACGTCGAGGAGACGGACGCGGGTGTCTGGCTGCGTGACCTCAATAACCAGCACGACATGGCCCTGGTCGCCTCCGCCCGCAAGGTGCGGCGCATCGACGGCGCCCTCTACGTGGATGGGCACGGCTCGAAGAGGGGTAACTCGATCGGCGGCCAGGACCTGGACGCGAAGCAGATGGCGGCTCTCCTTCTGAACATGCCGAAGCTGAAGCCGACCGATATCATCCTGCTGGCCAACTGCCACATCGGAGACGGCAAGCACCCCGCGATGGTCGCCAAGCTCACCGGCCATGTCGTCATCGCCGCCGATTCGGCGATCCAGGTCACGCCGGAAGGCCACATGCGCGCGGTCTCCGACGAGTTCGGCCACCTGGGAGGCCGCGGCCAGCTGCGCATCTACCTGCCGGACGACTCCGTCTCCGGAGCGGCGTACAACACGGTCAAGGCCTGGTTCCAGGCGCCACCCTGACGCTGGTGGAAGCGCCCCGCCGCGCCTGGTCGAGCACGGCGGGGCGCTTCCTCACTTGACCTGGTAGGCCCTGGTGACGGTCTCGGCGAAGCCGTTGCCGCCGCTGTCGGTGGCCTTGACACGTAGCGAGGCGAACTTGCCGCGCGCGCTGACCGGGTTCCAGGCCTCGGCGGCCCAGGCGTCCTGGCCCGACGGGTGCACCAGCGTGGGCAGCCAGGTACGGCCGTCGTCGTAGGAGATCTCCACGGTGAGCGTCCGCAGCTTCAGCGCGGGCGAGCCGTTCTGACGCTGGACGCGCAGCGGGATCCGCATGAGACCCACCGCGGCCCGGTTGCGGTCGTCCAGCTCCGGATTGATCTTGACGGCCAGCAGCGGCAGCACCTGCCGCCGACCCGGTTCGGGCGTCTTCGACCTGAACCGCCACTCGGCGCTGACCCGGGTGGACACCTTGGTCTGGGCCGGCACGCGGTCGGCCGTCATGGTGAACCGGTACTCGCTCTCCTTCTTCTCCGCGGGCACCTCGATCGTGCCGGGCAGGTAGTCGGCGGCGTAGATCTCCTTGCCGTCCCGGTAGAGCCTGGCCTGCGGGGCGACGTACTCGCCGTAGGAGACGCGGTCGGGCGTGCCGTCCTCGAACAGGGCGGTCGCGAACTGCAGCAGGTTCTCCTCCCGCCAGCTGTAGTCGCCGCCGGGGTTGAGCGCGGCCGCGAAGACGCCGGTGTTCCACCGGTCGTCGGTCTTCTGGCCGGCGCGGTAGACGGTGGTCTTGCCGAAGAAGAACTGGTCGGTGTCGTTCCAGCCGTCCGGCGGGGTCCGGTACTGGATGAAGGACGGGTACCAGCCGGTGTCGCCGGGGGTGTAGTACTCCGTCCGGTGGAACGGGAGCGCGAAGCGCGACACCTGGCCGTACGGCATCCAGGCCAGCTCCGTCCCGTACAGCACGGGCAGGGCGAAGTGCTCACCGAACTTGACGTCGTTCTGCGTGGCATAGGTGGAGCTGACCTCGGCGAGGTCGCGACGGCGCGGGCGGTAGCCGGGGTCGGCGGGGATGCGCGGCTCGGCCTTCATCAGGTGGTAGAAGTACGGGCTGTCGTCGTAGCTCCCGTCGGCCTTCGGCTTGGCCCACTGGGTCCAGCGGTAGAACGCGAACTTCTTGCTCGCCGTACGGGTCGTCGGGATGGCCTTGATGCCCTCGACGCGGTCGGCGCCCCACATGCCGCCCAGGTCAACGTCCACGCCGAGCGGCTGCCCGCCGTCGATGAGCTGGAGCATGCCGAGCATGCCGATGGCCAGCCGGGCGGTCGGCTCCTCCGTGCGTACGTCCACCGCCTTGGCCTTGCGGGCGTCGGCGGTGACGGTACGGTCGGCGTCGAGGGTGAACTCCGGATCGGAGGCCATCACCAGGGTGCCGTCATGGTCGCGCATGAGGCTGACGACGGTGAAGCGGTGGCCCTTCTCCAGCCTGAGGTCCAGCGCGCCGCCGGAGATGTCGTAGTTGCGCTGCTCCTCGGTGTCGAGGTCGATCAGCCCGGCGAACGCGGCCTGGGCGGGTTGCCCGTCCGTGCCGGTGAAGCGCAGCTTGAGCCCGCGCTTCTCCGGCTCGACCCGCATGCCGATGCCGGTGCGTACGGAGACGTCGGCGTTCCTGGCGATGACCGTGCCGCTGAACAGGCCGGTCAGGCCCGGCTGCGCGGTCACCTTGACCTGGGCGGTGCCGTGCGCGGGCACCTCCACCGTGGTGGCGCCGAGCTTGAACGGCGTCACCGTCGCGCCCTTGCCATCCTTGGCGATCACGCTCAGGTCCAGCCGGACGGCGGCGGCGCCGTCGTTGCGGTAGGTGAGCGTCTGCTCCTTGGGCGTGGGGCTGGGCAGCTCGATGTCGCCCATGCTCAGCGAGGCGGGCTCGGCCGTGACCTGCTGGGTGACGGCGCGGGCGACGTCCACGCGGCCGGAGCCCTGGACGTAGGCGCCCAGCTCGTCGCCGGGCGCGGTGGCGGCCATCAGCGCGGCCTTGATCTGGCCGGCCTTCCAGTCCGGGTGCTGGCCTGCGACGATCGCGGCCGCTCCGGCGACGTGCGGCGTCGCCATGGACGTGCCGCTCAGCGCCGTGTAGGAGTCGTCGACCGGGGAGCCGGCGGCGGTGCCCGCGGCCCGCGCGGCGACGATCTGCACGCCGGGCGCGATCAGGTCGGGCTTGACCGCGGCGTCAATCGCGCGCGGGCCCGTGCTGCTGAACTGCGCGACCGTGTCGTCGTCGCGGAAGGAGGCGCCGACCGACAGCGCGCGGTCCGCGGTGCTCGGCGAGCCGACCGACTGCGGGCCGTCGTTGCCCGACGCGATCACGAACAGCGTGCCGTACTTCTCCGACAGGCTGTTGACGGCCTGCTCCACCGGGTCGTCGCCGGGGGTGTCGGCCTCCCCGAGGCTGAGGTTGGCGACGCGGGCGCCGTTCTCCGCCGCCCAGGTCATGGCCTCGATGATGCCCGAGTCCGGGCAGTCCCCGCTCTGCAGGCAGACCTTGCCGATCAGCAGCTTGGCGCCCGGGGCGACGCCCTTGTACCGGCCGCCCGAGGCGGCGCCGGATCCGGCGATCGTCGACGCGACGTGGGTGCCGTGGCCATTGAGGTCGCGGACGTCGGGCTCGGAGGTGAAGTTCTGGGTCTTGGCGACCAGCCCCTGGAGGTCGGGGTGGTCGGGGTCGTAGCCGGTGTCGATCACCGCGACCGTGACGTCCTTGCCGGTCTGGCCGGCCGCCCAGGCCTTGGGGGCGCCGATGTGCGGGACGCTGACGTCGAGGGAGAGCTTGGCCTTGCCGTCCAGCCAGATCTTCGCGGGCGCGGCCGCCGCTCTGGCCTGCCCGGTCAGGGACTTCCAGAGCGTGCCGGCGGCGGCGCGGGGCTCGCTCTGGGCCATCCCGTTGATCGCGGGCAGCGGGCGCCCGCCCGCGACGCGCAGCGTGGCGGCGGCGGTCTGGTCCGGGTACGTCACGATCAGCGGGAGCGCCGAGCTGGTGGCGTCGTCGTAGCCGAGGGCGGCGAGCCGGGTGACGTTGAACAGCCGGGGGTCCAACCGGCCCGCGGCCAGCAGGGGCATCGCGTCGACGGGGACGATGCTGAGCCCGTCCTTGGCCCGGCGGTGCACGAAGGTGATCTTCTCCCTGCCGGGGCCGGGCTTGACGTCGAGCTGGGTCTGCTTGTCGGGAAGCGGGCGGAGGGTGACCTTGTCCCCGCTGATGAGGGTGATGGTCTTGGGCTGTTCCACGGAGGTGGCGGACTGGGCCGACGGGGCGGGAGTCGGTGCTGCCTGGGCCGGAGTGGCGGCCGCTAACAGGGCCGTTATCGCGACGCCCAGGAGGGCGGTTCTCTGAAGCACAACCGCTTTCTAGTTGTTTGTGACTTTTGGCGACAAGGTGATTGGTGTGGCCTATTGCGGCAACTGCCGGAAGTGGCCACGATCATAGGCATGCTTGAGGACGGCCGGGCGCTGGAGGTCGTGGGAGTCAGCGCGTTCGACGAGCGGGTCTACCGCGGGGTGCTGGCCTGCCCCGGCATCACGGTGCAGGAGCTCGTCATGAGGAGCGGGGAGAGCGCGGCCCGCATCCAGACGTCGCTGAGCAGGCTCCGCGCCAAGGGCCTGGTCAGCCGCCTGTGGGGGCGCTCGCCCCGGTGGACGGTGACGAACCCGGGGACCTCGATCCGCTCCCTGGTACGCAACCTGCAGAGCGAGCTGGACCGGCTCACCGACACGGCCGACGAACTGGAGGCGGCCTTCCGTACCGTCGGCCAGGACTCGGAGGAGGGCGGGCAGCTCGAGGTACTGGCGGGCCCTGAGGAGCAGGCCCGGTGGTACGTCCGGCTGCAGCAGGAGGCCAAGGAGGAGGTGCTGACCTTCGACCGGCCCCCGTACGTGCTGGACTACCACAACCCGCTGCAGACCGGCCTGCTACGCAGCGGCGTCCGCTACCGGACCATCTACGTGCCGGAGGCCTTCGATCACGCGGGGGCGCTCGACGAGGTGGGCAGCCTGATCAAGGCGGGAGAGGAGGCGCGGGTCCTGCCCCGGCTGCCGTTCAAGATGGCGATCGTCGATCGGTGGCGCGCGGTCATGCCGCTGCACATGGATCCGCCGCTGACGCGTGGCGTGCTGATCAGCGGATCCACCATGGTGGTGGCCCTGGTGGAGCTGTTCGAGCGCCTGTGGCGGGAGGCGTTGCCGGTGCGCCCCGAGCTGTGGCAGGAGCCGCCCTCGGCGCCGGAGCCCGCCGACGAGGAGCTGGACCTGGCGGAGCTCGGCCCCGAGGATCGCCGGCTCCTGACGCTGCTGGCGGCCGGGCTCAAGGACGACGCCATCGCCCGCCAGCTCGGCACCAGCCCGCGCAGTCTCCGCCGCCGCCTGCGTCACCTCCTGGACCAGCTGAACGCCGAGACCCGCTTCCAGGCGGGCGCCCAGGCCAGCCGCCGCGGCCTCGTATAGGCCGAAACAGAGAAACTCTCAGTAGTTGAACCGCTACGATTCGGCGTGAACGGGGGAGACTCCGAAGCCTGAGTAGGACGCGCCGCTGCCTGAAGCAGTGGCCACTTTCCCGTGCGGCCCCGCGATCTGGGGAGCGGGGCCGCCTTATTGCTCCACCCCGTTCACGAACACCTTCCGTAGCGTCAGGTCGTCGGTGAAGGTGATCGTGTTCGGGCCGGTGACGTTCGTGAACACGCAGTGCTCCAGGCGCACTCCGGACAGGTGGTCGGTCTCCAGGCCGACCAGGTTGAGCACGGCGTCGGCGCCGTCGAGCCTGGTCCGCTCCATGCGGATGTCACGTACGGACACCGGCTCCGTGCCCTGCTCGCCGCTCTGGTAGGCCATGTTGACGAACATCACCTCGCGGTCCACGTTCTGGCCGGTGAAGCCGCGTACGTAGACGCCTTCGACGTAGGCGCCGCGTTTCTTGCTGGCCTTGATGTAGACGGGATATTTCACCGGGTAGTTGCCGGGGAAGTCCGGCGAGTTGATCACGCACCGCTCGGCGAAGACGTTCCGGACGCCGCCCGACATCTCGCTGCCGACGGTGATGCCGCCCCAGCGGCCGGAGAAGGAGCAGTCCTGGACGACGATGTTCTCGCTGGGCACGCCCACCCTGCGGCCGTCGGCGTCACGTCCCGACTTGACCGCCACGCAGTCGTCGTTGGTGTTGAACCGGCAGTCGTGGATGTGGACGTACGACGACGCCTCGGGGTCGCAGCCGTCGGTGTTGTACAGCGTGCTGACGACGGTGATGCCGCGCACGGTGACGTTCGTGGACAGGACCGGGTTAACGGTCCACATGGCCGGCTCGAGGATGGTGAGGTCGCTGACCAGGATGTTCTGACATTTCACGAACTGGACCATGGCGGGGCGCAGGTAGTGCCCCGCCCCGAACACGCGCTCCTCGACCGGTACGCCGTCGTCACCCATCTTGCGCAGCGCGCGCTGGTCGGCGCCCTGGGGGCCGCTGTTGGCGTACCAGCTCTCCCACGGGCCCTGCCTGGCCTGGCCGTCGAGTGTGCCCTTGCCCGTGACCGCGATGTTCCGCTGGCCGTGGGCGTAGATGAAGGGGCTGTAGTTGTAGCACTCCGTACCCTCCCACCGGGTGAAGACGACCGGCAGGTACGCGTTCGGATCGGTGCTGAAGGCGATCACGCCGCCCTCGGACACGTGCAGCTCGACGTTGCTGAGCAGGTGGACGGCGCCGGTGAGGAAGCGGCCCGGCGGGACCACCACCCGGCCGCCGCCCGCGCGATGGCATTCGGCGATCGCCGCCTTGAACGCGGCCGTGCAGTCGGTCGTGCCGTCACCTACGGCACCGAAGGCGGTGATCTCCCACCTTCGACGGGGGAAGCGAGGAGGTCGGATCTTACGCAGGATGTCCGGCACCTTGCGCCACGGGTCAGCTGATCGTTCCTCGGCCTGCGCCGACGCGGTTCCCACGGTTCCGGGGGCCAGTGTGGCGGCGGCGAGAACGCCGCCGGCCTTCAGTAGAGATCGTCGAGAGGGCATGGTCACCACCGGGGGATGCGGAGACATCGGACCTCTGGAGCGTAAATGCGCGCCTGCTGGAATTCAATTCTTGACGAAGTTAATTGTGCGTTGGCCCCGCGATTCCCTGCGGGGAATCGCCAAGGCGCGGGCCGGGCCAGCACACTGCTGCGCATGAGCAACGAACTTCATGTGAAAGAACTCGATGTGAAAGTGCTGGCCGACCGCTATGTCGCCCAGTGGAACGAGCCCGATCCGGCGGCTCGAAGCGCGCTCATCCGCGAGCTATGGGCGCACGACGGGATCCAGGTCCTGGTCGACCCGCCCCAGGAGATCCGCGAAGCCGCCGAGCAGCTCGCCTTTCCGGTGCCGCCCCTGGAAGTCCGTGGCGTCGACGCCTTGGACGCCCGGGTGACCCGTGCCTACGAGATGTTCGTCGCGCCAGGAGAGTACGTCTTCCAGGCTCACGGGGACGCGTTCCTCCTGCTGCCCAACGTGGTCGGGGTCCGGTGGTCGATGGTGTCGGCCCGCGGCGCCGAGGCCGTCGGCGGGGGCCTGGACGTCCTGGCCCTGGACGGCGATGGCAGGATCCGTACCGACCATCAGTTCATCGAGGCGAGCTGATGGGGGAGAGCGTGCGTTTCACCAGGATCACGCGGACCGACGACGGCGGGTCGGCGTTCGAGGACGGCGAGATCGTGCTCGCCGGTCAGCGGGTCGCCGACGGAGTGCCGGCCATGGCGGTGGGCGGTGTGCCGTCAACGGGCGGGGTGCTGTTCCTGCGTAGCGCCGAGTTCGACAGCGCCCCGCACACGGCGCCGCGGGAGCAGTGGGTGGTGATGCTGCGCGGGACGATCGAGGTGGCGGTCACCGACGGCACCCGCCGCCGCTTCGGTCCCGGCGATCTGGTGCTCGCCGCCGACACGACGGGGACGGGACACGTCACGGCCGGGGTCGGCGCCCCGCCGTACGAGGCGCTGTTCATTCCGACGGTTTGATCGTGGTGCCCTGAGCGGAGGTGAGGTGCCAGGAGTCGTGGGCATCGGCGGCGTACACGTGGGTGTAGCGGCTCCCGGCGCTGAACGTGGTGCCGTCGGGGTTCGTGAAGTTCATCCCGGTACGGCCGACGACGATGCCCACCTTCCCGATGACCCGGACAATCGCCTCGTCGGGGAATGAATCGATCCGCGGAAACTGAAGCGACCCGGACGCCACCAGGTCGAGCACGATCCCCTTGTCGGCGACCGCCCCGTCCTCGATTCCCACCAGGATGAAGTCGTCGGCCAGCAGCTCCTTCAGGCGGTCGAGGTCGCCCGCAACCAAGGCGTCGAAGAAGCTCTGGTCGTGCTCGAGGAGGGTGGCGCGGTCCGTGGTCATGGGCGTCCGTTCGTCGGTGGTCGGGGACCGAGGGTAAACGTTGACGCCGGTGACAGGGTCAAGTCCGCAGGCTTGGGTATCTCGTGACCGGTGGTGGAGCAGGAGGAGATAGTCCCGCCGTACGCACGTCTGCTACTCTATGTGACGTATTGACTACCTTAAGTCATCAATGGGAGCTCGTGTGAAAGTCGCCTGCGTCGGCGGCGGACCCGCCAGCCTGTACTTCTCGATCCTGATGAAGCTGGTGGATCCGTCCCATGACATCACCGTTTACGAGCGCAACCCGGCCGGATCGACGTACGGCTGGGGCGTGACCTACTGGGACGAACTACTCCATGACCTGCACGCCGCCGACCCCGAATCCGCGCGCGCCATCCTCGAGAGCTCGGTCCGCTGGGACAGCTGGGTCGCCCACGTCGGCGACCGCGCGACGGTGACGGTGGAGAGCGGGGACGAGGGCTTCGGCATCGGCCGGCACGAGCTGCTCGGCATCCTCACCCAGCGGGCCCGCTCCCTTGGCGCGCGCATCGAGTTCGAGCACGAGATCGCCGACGAGGACGAGCTGGCCGATGCCGACCTCGTCGTCGCCGGCGACGGTGTCAACAGCGCGCTGCGCGAGCGCCACGCCGACCACTTCGGCACGGAGATCGCGGTCGGGCGGAACGTCTACACCTGGCTCGGCACCACCAAGATCTTCGACCATTTCAGCTTCGCCTTCGTGGAGACCGCCCACGGCTGGATCTGGTGTTACGGCTACGGATTCGGCGAGCACCACAGCACCTGCGTCATCGAGTGCTCCCCCGAGACCTGGCGGGGGCTCGGGCTCCACGAGGCGAACGAGGCCGACGGCCTGTCCCTGCTGGAGAAGCTCTTCGTCGACATGCTGGACGGGCACCCGCTGATCGGCCGGGCGCACCCTGACGGCAGCGCGCACTGGCTGAACTTCCGCACCCTGACCAACCGGAAGTGGTACCACGACAACCTCGTCCTGCTCGGGGACGCCGCGCACACCACGCACTACTCCATCGGCACGGGCACCGCCCTCGCGCTGGGGGACGCCGCCTTCCTGGTCGGCGCGCTGCACGGGGGCACGCCCCTCCAGCCCGCCCTCGCCCGCTACGAGCGGCAGCGCAAGGCCGCGATCCGCCCCACCCAGAGATCGGCCCGCTACAGCTCCCAGTGGTACGAGAACCTCTCGCGCTACATCGATCTGCCGCCGTCGCAGGTGGTCGCGCTGCTCGGCCAGCGGCATTCCCGGCTGCTCTCCCGCATCCCGCCCCGGCTGTACTACCGGATCGACCAAGCGTTTGGGTGCCTCTCGTCGCTGCGCTCGTGAAACGGCTTTCGGTGGATCGCGGCTGGGTTGCGTTCTGTACCTACTAGTATGTACGATCAGCGGCGTGGACACCAGGGAACGGCTGATCGAGAGCACCCGCGAGCTGCTGTGGGAGTACGGATACGTGGGCACCTCGCCCAAGGCGATCCAGCAGCGAGCCGGGGCGGGCCAAGGCAGCATGTACCACCACTTCCGCGGCAAGCCCGACCTGGCGCTGGCCGCGATCATCCGCAGCGCCGAGGAGCTGCGCGATCGCGCGGAGGCGGAGTTCTCCGGCCCCGGAGCTCCGCTCCAGCGGATCACCGCTTACCTGCGCCGGGAGCGGGAGGCTCTCCGCGGCTGCCCGGTCGGCCGGCTGACCCAGGACCGGGACGTGATGGCCGATCCCACGTTGCGCCGCCCGGTCGAGGACACCTTCGCCTGGCTGCGCACCCGGCTCGCCGGGGTTCTCACCGAAGCGCGGGCGGACGGCGACCTCGACACCGCGCTCGACCCGGCGGCCACCGCCACCGCGCTCGTCGCGGTGCTGCAGGGGGGATACGTGCTGGCCCGCGCCGCCGGCGACGCGGAGGTGTACGCGCAGGCCGTTGACGGCGCGCTCGGCCTGCTCGCCGGACACGCCCACTGAGCTGAAAGGATAAAAACGATGCCCTTTGTACGCATTGACGCGCTCCGCGCAGACGAGAAGCGGCTGGAGGCCCTGGGCCGGGCCGTGCACGATGCCCTGGTCGACGCCATCGGCATCCCGAAAGACGACCTGTTCCAGGTGCTCACCAGCCAGGACGGCACGCAGCGCCTGTTCCGCTATGACGGCCACTACCTCGGTGTACACCGGGACGACGACCTCGTGTTCGTCGCCATCACCATGCGCTCCGGACGCACCGCGGCTCAGAAGCAGGCTCTCTACCGCAGGATCGCCGATCTCGCCGAGGAGTACGCGGGCACCGAGCCGCGGAACGTATTCGTCACGATCACCGAGAACGAGCCGCTCGACTGGTCGTTCGGCAACGGCGTGGCGCAGTACGCGGAGGCCGGCCTGTAAGCGTGATGGCGGCATCTCGGTGCGGATGAGTGAACCTGGCGGCCCCGCTCACCGACTGTGCTTGGTGACGGGCGACAGGAGAACGAGATGACCGACGAGTTACTGGTGGTCCGCTGCCAGCTCGGCGAACGTGCGGCGTTCACCGAGCTGGTAGCTGCCTGGCATGTGCCGGTATGGAGTTATGTGCGGCGCATGCTGGATGCCGACAGGGCCGACGACGTGACCCAGGAGATCTGGCTGGCCGTGATCCGCGGGCTGCCCCGGCTGAAGGACCCTGGCCGGTTCACCCCTTGGCTGTTCACGATCGCCAGGCGGGCGGTGACCAACCGGCTGCGCGAACAGTACGGCGAGGCCGAGACGCCGGCCCCGCAGGAGCCGATCGCCGAGGACTCGATCACCGCGCTGGTGGACCATGCCGAGCTGGTCGCCGGACTGTCCGGGCTGCCGGCCCTCGAACGGGAGATCCTGGTGCTGTTCTACCTGGAGGATCTCTCGCTCGAGGACTGCGCCGACATCTGCGCCGTCCCGGTCGGCACGGTCAAGTCCCGGCTCAACCGGGCCCGTCGCCTGCTGCGTGAGCACCTGATCGAGAAGGGATTCCAGCGATGAACGACGACGAGCCACGCCTGTCGGCGGAGCAGATGATCGAGCGGCTGTCGGGGGCGCTGTCCCCGTGGCGGCGCCTCCGCGGTGTCGCGGCCCTGCTGGCCGGGCTGGCCGGGGCTGTCTTCGTCGTCCTGCTCTGGGCCACCGAACCTGATCCGTTGCCGGGCCGTACCCAGCTCGCTTTCGCCATGTTCACGCTGTTCTGCCTGGCGTGGGCCGGATACGGAAGCTGGGCGATCACGCGACGGGCCGCGCTGTTCGCCCTGGACCGGGTGATCGCCGCCTGGCTCGCCCTGGCCGCTTCGATCGCCACGACCGCCCTAACCGCGACCATCGCCGCCCAACGCGGATCCGGTCTGCTTCCAGCAGTCGTGGTCGGGGCCGTTTTCATGGCCGCGGCCGCCGTGCTCGCGGTGCGGGCCCATGCCCGGCGCGCCGCCCTGCTGCGCCGCAAGCGAGAACTGACCGGGTGACAGGTCGATGCGGTCGTCAGGGCATCAGTCGCACTCAACCCGCCCCAGCGGATCAGGCGCTTCCGTCAACGCGGAGCGCGCCGCCTGCCAGCTCAGGTCTTCGGGATAGAAAGCATGGCGCAGGTAAGCCCAGGTGAGCTGCTGGATCAGGGCGACTCGCTCGGGGTTCTCATCCGTCGTCTCTGTGACGTTGTATCCGGAAATTCCGCCTAGTGAGTGTTCTGCCCCGAACAGCGTCAGCAGGGACTTCCCGCCGGGACTCAGGAAGTACGGATCGGTAAACCAGTCCGGCCCGCGAACGGACAGGGCCGACTGGTCTCGATCCCCCGCGATCACCAGGGTCGGCGTGGTCATGTCCGCGAAGCTCGGGTTCATGAAGGGGAAGTGCTCGGCCGCGAACGGAGTCAGGTCAGCTCCACCCTGGCCGGGCGCGGCGAGCAGCACACCCGCGGTGATCCGTGAGTCGGACAGGTCCTCTCCCGCTTTGCCCTCTGGATCGAGGACTCGCGCGCCCAGCAGCATGCTCGCCGTCTGGCCGCCCCATGAGTGTCCGGCCACGGCGATGCGGCTTCGATCGAGGCGCCCGCTGAGGCCGGGAACGGAAGCCTCAAGGAGATCGAGCTGGTCGAGGACGCGCTTCAGGTCCTCGACTCGGAAACGCCAGATCTGTGGAGTACGGGGATCGTCAGGAGGAAGGCTCAACGTCCTTGAGTCGAGATGGGTGGGTTGAATGACCACGAAGCCGTGCGCGGCCCAGAAGTCGACCAACGGGCCGTAGCCGTTCAACGACTCGCCGAAGCCGTGCGAGAGGACGATGATCGGCAGTTCGTCGCCGATCGTGGGTGCGGACACGCGTACCCGCAGATCCTCGCCACGGCCTGGGGCTGACAGCACTACCGGCTTCACGGAGATGACCGGAGTGGGCGCACTGATTGATTCGCTCATTGAAAGGTCTTCCTTCCAGCTATGTGGCGGTTGACGTGGATGCGGGCCGCTGTCGTGCTCCGTGGCGTCATCGCTGGGCCGAGGTGGTGATGAGCTCGTCGGTGACCCACCGTGCGACGTCGTCGGGGTAGGGCGCCGTCAGCCCGAGGACGATGTGCCGGAAGCCGGCGTCGATCGCTTCGCCGATCGCGTCCCGGGTGATGCCGGGCTGGTCGTAGGAGACCGGCAGATGGATCGAGCGGATGATCGAGGCGGGGTCCCGGCCGATCTCGGCGCAGTAGCGGTCCAGCAGTGCGCTGCGGCGGACGACGTCGTCGATGTCGCCGCCGGGGATGTTCCAGAGGTCGGCGTGCTCGGCGACCACGCGCAGGGTCGCGGCCGAGCGCCCGCCGATGATGATCGGCGGATGGGGGCGCTGGACGGGTTTGGGGCTGCAGAACGCTCCGGTGAGCTGGACGTGGGTGCCGTGGAAGTCGAACGGCTCGGTCTCGGTCCACAGCCGCCGGATCACGGTGCACGCTTCGGTGAGGCTTCCCACGGCGTGGGCGGTGTCGTGGAAGGGCAGGCCGTGGGCTTCGTACTCACGCCGGGCCAGCGGGTGGCCGGGTCGTGAGCCGACGCCGATACCGAAGTCGAGCCGTCCGCCGGAGACGATGTCGACGGTCGCGGCGATCTTGGCCAGCATCGCGGGCGGTCGGAAGCGGTTGCTGGTCACGAGCACGCCGATCCGCAGTCGCCGGGTCTGCGGGGCGAGGGCCGAGAGCAGCGTCCAGCCTTCGTAGGTCGGTCCGTTCGGGTCGCCGAAGATCGGCATGAGGTGATCGAACAGCCACGCGTGCTCGATCTCCGGGATCGTGTCGGCCTCGCGCCAGACCCGCACGATGTCCTGGTAGTCGACCTGTGACGGGGCGGTCATGATCCCGAAGCGAGTCCGGGGAGTTTTGGGCATGGGGCTATGCGTCCTCTGGCATCATAAGCAAAGGGAACCTTGTTCCGATTACGATAAGGAACGTTGTTCCGTTTGACAAGCTCGGCAAGTTCGGCAACGGAAGGAACGGTGCGGTGATCGACAGCGACGGGAGTGCGGGGGGCGCGGCCCCGCGCAAGCGGGCCGACGCGCGGCGCAACGAGCGGACGCTGCTCGACGCCGCCGCGGCGGTCTTCGTGACCTCAGGCGTCGAAGCGCCGGTACGCGACATCGCGGCCAGGGCGGGGGTCGGGCTGGCCACGATCTACCGCCACTTCCCGACCCGAGCGGATCTCATCATCGCCGTCTACCGGCACCAGGTCGAGGCCTGTGCCGAGGCCGGTCCGACCCTGCTGGCGAGCGCCGCGACCCCGCACGCCGCGCTGGGGCGATGGATCAACCTCTTCGTCGACTTCCTGGTCACCAAGCACGGACTCGCCGCCGTGCTGCAGTCCGACAGCGCCGGCTTCGACACGCTGCACGCGTACTTCCTCGACCGGCTCGTGCCCGTGTGCGCCCAACTGCTCGACGCCGCGGCCGCCGCCGGCGAGATCCGCTCCGACCTCGATGCCTACGAGCTCATGCGCGGCGTCGGAAACCTCTGCATCGGCGCGGACAGCGATCCCCGTTATGACGCCCGCCGGTTGGTCGAACTCCTCATAGCGGGCCTGCGCCGGGCGCACTAGGCGGAACTATGTTCCGAATGCCACTTGAGGCCTGCTTGGTGTCACATAAGGCCCTTGCGATGGCGCCATTGTGGCGCCATAGTTGTGTCATGGATTCCGTGCCGCACGTCGAGCACCTCCCCCGCATCGCGCGCTCGTCCGCTGGACACGCGGCGGTGGAAGTGAGCGGTCAGCCGATGACCCACCCCGCAAGACGGCTCCACGACGTCGATCGCGAACCGGTCGTCGCGCGCGTCCAGCGGGCGTACGCCGACGGCCGCCTCGGCTTCGCCGAGATGGAAGAGCGGCTCGAACGGGCTCTCACCGCCGTGACCCAGGCCGAGCTGGCGTGGGCGGTCGCCGACCTGCCCGAGCCCCCTGACGAGGTGGTCCGGCTGAGGTCCGCCAACGGGCGCGTCAGGCGGACGGGCGACTGGCAGGTCCCGCGCGTGCTCCAGATCGAGTCCGAGTACGGCGGCGCGATCCTCGACCTGTCGCAGGCCGTCATCGCGCACTCCGAGATCGAGATCGACCTCCAGCTCGCGTACGGCTCCGCCACGATCGTCCTGCCCCCCGGCGCGACGGCGAACGTCGACGGGATGCAGACCGAATGGGGCCGGGTGATCTGCAAGACGGCGGGTCGCCCGCGTCCAGGGAGTCTGCACGTGCAGATCACCGGGAAGCTCGGCTACGGCCGCCTGAAAGTCCGCTCCACACGCCGCCCGGCCAGGAGGGCGTTCGCCACCCAATCTTGACCTCACGCATTATGTGCGGTCTGTCGTCCGGCTGCTGGAGAAGAGCTGCCGCCAGCGCTCGGCTGCCTGGATCATGTCGCGACCGACGTGCTCGAAGAACTGGCCCGCGTCCTGTAGCCGGGCGCCGGCGGGTGTGCCGGCGCCGAGGACCTCGGCTCCTTCGCGGGCGAACTCGGCGAGCCTGGCGTTCTGCCGGGCACTGACCAGCCAGGCTCGGAACCAGACCTCGGAGTCGATGACGTACCGGTCGCGTCGCCGGCGCGGGTCGCGTTCGCGCCGGATCAGCTCCTGCTGTTCGAGTTCGCCGACGGCCTTGGAGATGGATGCCGGGCTGACCTGGAGACGCTGGACGAGTTCGGCGGCGGTGAGGCTGCCGCTGTCGGTGGTGTACAGGCAGGTGAGCACCCGGGCGGTCATGCGCGGCAGCCCTGTCTGGGTCATCACCGCGGTGAACTGTTCCTCCAGTTCGTGGACCGCTTCCGGGTCTCGCCCGGGTGTCTCGCCGGCGACCGGTGGTGCCGGGGCCGGGGTCGGCCTGCGCCGGCGGGCACGGCCTTCTGTCGCCTGGTGTGCCTGGTCGGGCCGGTAGCCGCCGGCGCCACCGTTGCGGATCACCTCCCGGGTGATGGTCGAGGTCGGCCGTTCCAGGCGCCTGGCGATCTCGGTGTAGGTGAGTCCTTCGGCCAGCCCTTCGGCGATGTGCCGGCGGTCCTGATGGGTGAGCCTGCCTCCCGGCATTGGTGTCGCCTCCTGTTGCCGCATCATCCCCAGTGCGATGAACAGTATTGCGTTCGCGAGCACTTCATTGCAACATGCGGAGGGCGGATGTTGCATTCGATCTCATGTTCATTGCAACATATGGCGCTTTCATCTGCATAAATGTCCTTAGACTGCATCATCTGTGTTGACTATGCAGTGAAGGCAAAGTAGCTTTTGCCGTGCGCTGAACGCGTACTATCGCAAAGGAAGTGACATGACCATCACGGCGCCCACCAGCCTTACCGCGAGATCGCTGGCGCCCGATTTGGCGCGCGGCTTCATGCTGCTGCTGATCGCCCTGGCGCACGCGCCGGCGTTCGTCAGCGACTGGGATCTCGGGCCGGCCGCGCTCAACACGGCCGCGAAGTTCGTCAAGTCCCTGCTGGCCGACAACCAAGCCCGCAGTATGTTCGTGTTCCTGTTCGGCTACGGTCTCGGGCAGCTGGCCCACCGTCAGCAGGTCCGGGGCGGCGACTGGACCTCGATTCGGAAACTGCTCCGGCGCAGGGCCTTCTGGCTGATCGTCATCGGCTTCGCGAACACGGTCCTGCTCGTGCCGATCGACATCATCGCGGTGTACGGGCTGACCCTGCTGGTGTTGGCGCCACTCGTACGAGCTCGCGAATCGGTGCTGTGGTGGACCAGCGGCCTGACACTCATCCCCGCGACCCTCCTGCTGGCCTGGCAGAGCGTGGTCGCACAGGCGAAGCCCGTCACCATGGCGGAGTACATGGAACCCACCTTCGGCGCCCACCTCGTCGCGAGCATTCCGACCTGGCCGGTGGAGACCGCCATCTCCACCATCATGGTGGTGCCCGGCATGCTGGTGGGAATCCTGGCCGCCCGGCGCCGGATTCTCGACGAGCCCGAGCGCCACACGCCGTTGCTCCGCCGCATCGCCGTGATCTTCATCGGCGGGTCCGTCATCGGCCGGCTGCCCGCGGCCCTGCTGGCGGTCGGCGCGTGGACGCCCTCCTCGGCCCCGATCAGCTGGACGGTCGCCATCGCGCACGACCTGACCGGCTACACGGGCGGCATCGGCATGGCCGCCGCCGTCGGACTCGTCGCGATCAGGGCCCGGCGTGGCCGGCTGACGACGGCCCTGTCGGCGCTGGGGCAGCGGTCGCTGACCTTCTACCTGTTCCAGTCCGTGGTGTGGGTGGTGCTGTTCTATCCGTTCACCCTGAACCTGCGCGACGACATGGGCTGCGCCGCCACCTTCGCCATCGCTATCGGGATCTGGCTGGTGTCGATCCTGCTCGCCGAGTGGATGCGCGTCGCGGGCTATCGTGGCCCGGCAGAGGTGCTGATGCGCAGGTTGTCGTACCGCACCGCTGAGTGACCCGCTCGACTGCCACGCGATGACGCCAATATGACATCACCGATGACGCGACGACTTGTCATGGCGTCGAAATAGCGCCAGAATGGCGTCATGGAACTTCATCCCACGTTCGACACCCCTGAGCCGATCTCGGTCAGGATCGACCTGCCCGGCGGCGACGTGCGGATCATCGCGAGCGACCGCACCGAAACGGTCGTCGAGGTGCGGCACGGCGATGACGATGGCGAGGAGGCCGCGGTCCAGGTCGAATACGTAGGCGGCAACCTGGTCGTCACGAGCGCGAGCCGTCAAAGCTCGGAGCCGCCCCGCCATCGCGGTGGCAACCTGATCGTCGAGGCGGTGAAACAGCTGAGCCGGAGCATGCTGACCGGCGGCTGCGCATCGGTGCAGGTCACGATCGAGCTGCCGGCGGGTTCGGACGTGCACGGCCAGACGGACGGGGGCGGCTTCGACTGCTCGGGCAGGCTCGGAGAGGTCCGGCTCCGTACCGACTACGGCGACATCCGGCTGGACCAGGCCGGTCCGGTGGACCTGACCAGCGACAGCGGCGAGATCTCCGTGGCCCGGGTTACCGGCCACGCCGAGATCGCCAGCGCGTCGGGCGAGATCACGGTCCACGAGATCGACGGCACCGCGTCGATCAGGAACGACGATGGCGAGAGCCACATCCGCGACATCACCGGCGACCTCCGGCTGATCAGCGACAGCGGCGACATGACCGTCGACCGCGCTCACGGCGCGGTCGAGGCCAAGTCCGTGGACGGCAGCGTGCGGATCGGCGAGGTCACCCGCGGGTCGGTCGTCCTGGCCAGCGAGTCCGGCGACGTCGAAGTCGGCATCACGCGGGGCACCGCCGCGTGGCTCGATGTCAGCACGGCCAACGGCAGCTTGCGTAACTCCCTCGATCCGCAAGACAACGCGGAGGGGTCCGACGAGGTCGTCGAAGTGCACGCCCGCAGCCACGACGGCGACATCGTGATCAGACGCGCCTGACTCCGGAAGCATCCCCCAGGGCACTCGACGTAGGAGATCGCGTCCGCGTCCACGCCAGCGTCCACGTCCACGTTCGCGCCAGCCTCCGCGACCTCGCCTGGGCTCGACAACTCGCCCCGACTTCGATCACGCCGTCGATGGCGCGCAGCCCCGATCGTCAATCGACGCGTGGGTGCTCCAGCGCCACATGCCATGTGCCATGGGAGAGCTGAATCTGATCCGCCCGGTGCTGCCGGTGCGTCATAGAACGCCGGCCTGCGCAGGACGCGCCTGTCATCGTGGGTGAAGTCGGCCCAGGACGTCCACCGTGACGGAGATGTCGGAGCAGACGGTGAGCCTGTTCTCGGCCTCGCGCCAGGCTCCGCGAATATGGACGATGCAGCCCATCAGCTGACGAACCTCTGCGTTCTATGCGATGAGGTATAAGACATCCTCATATGGTGCGGGCCCTCCAGCTGGAGCCCGGTGGGCGAACCGTCTCGATCAGGGGGAGAACATGGGTGATCGTGGTGCGGACGATGTCACGGCCTTGCCCGAGACGATGCTTGACGTGCTGGAACGCCGCGCGGCCAGCACGCCGGAGGCGGAGCTGGTGCGGTTCGAGGACGGGACGTCGCTGCGTGTCGGGGAGTGCCGCGAGGGTGCGTTCGCTGTGGCGCGGGGGCTGGCGGGTCTGGTGGCGCCCGGCGATCGGGTGGCCACGTGTCTGCGTCCCGGGCGGCGGTTGATCGAGGTGGTCTTCGCTCTGGCCAGGCTCGGCGCGGTGGAGGTGCCACTGGCTTTGGATGTACGGCCGGCGGCGGCCCGGCGGCTCGCCGGGGTGACGGGGGCGCGGGTGCTCATCGTCGGGACGGACGCCGTGCGCGCCAACCCCGATCTGCTCGCGTTGGCCGCGGAGATGTACCGCGTGGTGCTGGTGAGGGAGGGGGAGCAGGCGGGGGTGCCGGGACCGGTCGATCTGGAGGAGTTGCTCGCCGCGCCGGGCCGGCGTCCGGTCGATCTGGAGAGGTTGGCCGTTTCGCTGGGCCGGCGTCCGGTCGATCTGGAGAGGTTGGTCGCTTCGCTGGGCCGACGTTCGGTCGATCTTGGGGAGTTGCTGGCTTCGCCGGGCCGGCTTGCGTCGTGGCGTCCGGGGCCGGCGGATCCGGCCGTGGTGATGGCGACGTCGGGCACCACCGGCCGGGCCAAGGCGGCGCTGTTGCCGCATTTCGCCGGGGTCCGGCATGCCCGGCGGGTGGCCCGCACGATGGATTACGGCGCGGACGACGTGTTGTTCAACGTCTTTCCCTGGAACCACATCAACGTCCGGCACGCGGGTCTGCTGCCCGCGTTGATCAGCGGCGCCACGCTGGTGGCGCACGCGCGTTTCTCCGCTTCCCGGTTCTGGGAGACCTGCCGGCGCGAGGGGGTGACCGCGTTCAACTTCATGGGCGCGCTGGTGGCCATCTTGGAACGGGCTCCCGCGACCGGCGACGATGATCGCCATCAGGTACGCCGCGCCTATGGGGGACCGGCGCCCGAGGCCCTGTCGAGGCGTTTTCTGGATCGGTTCGGTGTGCTGCTGCTGGAGGCGTACGCGTGTACCGAGCTCGGTGACGTGGCGGCGAGCACGCCCGGCGTCCGGCGGCCGGGTGGGGCCGGGCGGCCCGTACCGGAGTACGAGGTGGTGATCAGTGACGAGGACGGACGTCCTCTGCCGGCGGGACAGATCGGGCAGATCACCGCCCGGCCCAGGGCACGGTCGATCGTCTTCACCGGGTATGCCGGTGATGACGAGGCCACCGCGAAGGTTCTGCGTGACGGCTGGTTCTGGACAGGAGATCGCGGCTGGCTCGACGAGGACGGGTTCCTGTATTTCGCCGGTCGCCGCGCGGATGTCATCAGGCGGCGCGGCGAGAACATCGCGACCTGGGACGTGGAGCAGGTGGTGGCCGCGATGCCCGGCGTCCTGGAGGTGGCCGCAGTGGGGGTGCCCTCGGAGTTGACCGAGGAGGAGGTGCTGGTGGCGGTGACCGCGGCGCCGGGTGCCGTACTACGCGCGCCGCAGGTGCACGCCTGGTGTTTGGATCGGCTCCCGCGTCACGCCGTACCCCGCTACGTGCGCGTGCTCGACGACCTGCCGCGCAACGCCAACGCCAAGGTGATCAAGGGGGAGCTGCGCGGTACCGGAGTCCCATCGGACGCCTGGGACGCCCGAGCCTGACCACGTGGACCGCTGGACAGACCGGGATGGTCGCGCCTCGGCGATCCCGCGCTCTACGTTCGAGCCTTCTGCACATGGGAGGAGACCGCCATGCCGGACAGGTTGCGGATTCTCGACCTCACCGATGAGCTGGCCTTCCACGGGGCGCGGCTGCTGGTGGGCCTCGGGGCGGATGTCGTACGCGTCGAACGCTCGCCCGCCCCGGCACTGTCACGCGCGGAGACGCTGCACTGGCATGCGGGAAAACGGATCGTAGGCGTCCCGGAGAGCCCCGCCGCGCTCGACCGGCTCGTCGAACAGGCGGATGTGGTCATCGAGAGCGGCTCCCTCGACCAACTCCTCGGCGTACGCGCAGAAGCCGACGCGGCATCCAGCACGAAGGACGGCGCGGGAGACCGCGCGGGAAACAGCGGGGGAGGCGGCGGCGGAAGCGGCGCAGGAGACAGCACGGCATCCAGCACGAAGGACGGCGCGGGAAACAGCGCGGGAAACAGCGCGCGAAACAGCGGCGGAGGCGGCGCGGGAGACGGCGCGGCATCCAGCGTGGAAGGCGGTGCGGTGTCGTCGCGCTGGCCTGGGGTTGTGCACGTCGTGGTCACCCCGTTCGGCACGACCGGCCCTCGGCGCGCGTGGCGAGCCGACGATCTTGTGGCCGCGGCCGCCGGTGGCATGGCCTGGCTGGGCGGGCAGCCCGGCCAGCCGCCCAAGCCGCCGCCCCGCGAGCAGGCCACCCAGCTCGCGGGGGCGCACGCGGCCATCGCGGCGCTGCTCGGCGTCATCGCCCGTGACCGCACCGGGCGGGGGCAGCTCATCGACATCTCCGTTCAGGAAGCGGTGGCCGCCACGCTGGAGACGGCCGCCATCTCCTGGATCCACGCCGGCCGGTACCCGTCCCGTAATGGCGGGGTGTACGAGCACGTGGCGCACCGCGTCTTCCGTGCCGCGGACGGCCACGTCGCGGGCGGTTACTCCGGTAGTGACCGTATGTGGACTGATCTGCTCGCCTGGATGGCGGAGTCAGGCGAGGCCGAGGACCTGACGGAGGAGAAGTGGTCCGACCCCGTCTTCCGCTGGCGGGGCCGGGCCCACGTGGACGAGATCGTGGCCAGGTTCGCCGCGAAACGCTCCGCCGCGTTCATCGCCGCGGAAGGACGCGCCCGGGCGCTGCCCTGGGCGGAGGTCGCCACGGCCGACCGCCTGCCCGCCAATCCCCAGCTCACCGAGCGTGCCTTCTTCACCCGCATCCTGGGCGAAGGGCTGCCGCGCGACGGCGTCATGGACGTGGGCTTCCCGTTCGCCGCCCCGGACCTGCCCCGTCCGGTACGCCTCAACGAGCCGCTTCCCGCCGATGCCGAGGCTCCCTGGCAGACCTCCCGCCCCCGAGGGCGCCAGGAGGGGATCAGTGATGGGTCTGGTGGGCGCTCGCTCGCCGGGATCCGGGAGGGGGCCAGCGACAGGGCCGGCGGACGTTCGCTTGCCGGGATTCGGGTCCTGGACCTGACCTGGGTGCTCGCGGGCCCGTACGCGACCAAGACGCTGGCCGAGCACGGCGCGGACATCATCAAGATCGAATCCCGGCATCGGCAGGATCCCACGCGCTTCGCCCCGTCGATGCGGCTGCGCCCCGAAGCGGGGTTCGACGACAGCGGCTACTTCATCAACTTCAACCGCGGAAAGCGCGGCGTGGCGCTCAACCTGCGTACCGAGCCCGGTCGTGAGGCGCTGCGGCGGCTCGTCGCCGAATGCGACGTGGTTATCGAGAACTTCAGTCCCGGCGTGCTCGACAGGTGGGGACTGTCCTACGACCGGATGGCGGAGCTGAACCCCGGTGTCATCCTGGTGTCGATGGCCGGCGTGGGGCAGAGCGGGCCCTGGCGGGACGCGGTGACCTTCGCCGACACGCTCGCCGCCATGTCCGGGCTCACCAGCGAGACCGCCGATCCCGGCGAGGAACCGCAGGGGCTGACCTTCGGGCTGGGCGACATGGTGGCCGCCAACTCGGCCGTCCTGGCCGTCCTGGACATGATCGCGGCCGGTCGCGGGGGGCACGTGGACCTGTCCCAGCTGGAGTCGATGGCCGCGTCGATGGGGCCGGCCGTGCTCGAAGCTGAGCTCGGCGACCGCCGTACGGACTCCCGTACGGCGGCCCAGCCCAACCGGCACCCGCGGATGGTTCCGCACGGTGTGTACCCGACCAGAGGCGACGATCGCTGGATCGCGCTGGCCGTACAGGGGGACGCGGAATGGCGGCGCCTCACCGAGCACGCCGGGCTGCGGGAGCCGACCTCCGCTGGACTGCCGGTGTCGGCGTCCGCCGGGCTGGAGGAGTCGGTCTCCGCCGGTCTGCCGGAGTCGGCGTCTGCCGGTCTACCGGTGTCGGCGTCCGCTGGGCTGGAGGAGCGGCGCAGGCACGAGGACGCGATCGACGCCGCCCTGGCGGCCTGGTGCGCGGAGCGCGACGGTGAGTCTCTGGCGGCCGAGCTGCAAGGGCTGGGCATAGCCGCCGCCGTCGTCGCCACCGGCCGGGACCTGGTGGACGCCGACGAACACCTGGCCGCGCGCGACTTCTACCCGGTGCTGGAGCACCCGATCGCGGGGCCGGTCCGGCACGAGGGCATCGTGGTCCGCATGTCCGCCACCCCCGGAGCGCTCACGGCACCGGCCCCCCTGCTCGGCGAGCACACCGACGCGGTGCTGAAGGGTCTGCTCGGCATGGACGACGACGAGCTCTCCCGGCTACGCGAGGCCGGGGTTCTGGAATAGGGAGTGCAGATGAACGTGCTGGACGTGCGGCGCGACGGGGGCACGGCGACGATCGTCATCAACCGCCCGCCCGCCAACGCGGTCGACCCCGCGATGATCGAGGAGTTCCTGGCGCTGCTCCCCGAGCTGGCCAAGGACGTCACGGTCCGCTGCCTGGTCATCCGTGGAACCGGCCGCTTCTTCGTGGCGGGGGCGGACATCGCTGTGATGCGTGACCTTTCGACCGCCAACCACGTGAAGATGCGCCGCTGGATCGACGTACAGCGGCTGCTCGAACTGGCGCCCAAGCCGGTGATCGCGGCGATGAACGGTCACGCCCTGGGTGGCGGCGCCGAGCTGTCCCTGGCCTGTGACCTGCGCATCCTGGCGGCCTCGGCGACGATCGGCTTCCCCGAGATGAACCTGGGCCTGTTCCCGGGAGCGGGCGGCAGCCAGCGACTGCCGCGCCTGCTCGGCCCGCACCGCGCCAAGCGCCTGATGATCGACGGCGCCCGCCTGACGGCGACCGAAGCGCTCGATCTGGGGCTGGTCGACGTGGTGGCGGACGATGAGGACTTCGACCGCGTGGTGGCCAAGCACGCCGAGAGCCTGGCGGCCAAGCCGACCGGGACCATCGGCCTGCTCAAGCAGATCGTGGACGCCGGGTACGGCCTGCCGATCGAAGAGGCGCTGGAAATGGAGCGCCAGGCCGTCATGGAGCTGATCCACACCGACGACGCCGCCGAAGGGCTCCAGGCGTTCCTGGACAAGCGCGAGCCACGATTCACCGGCCGCTGAGAACCGCTGAGGACAGCTGAGAACAACGGAGAACAATGGAGGTCCGGCGGACAGCCGGACCTCCGCCGGACCTCAGCCGCTGTAGCCAGTGACCAGCGAGGTGTCGGCGTTGAGGTCGCCCACCTTGCGGGCGCCTCCCGGGTTGCCCAGCGGCTCGTCACGTCCGGCCAGCACCTCGGTGAAGAAGGCCTTGGAGTCCTGGAGGAAGAGCGTGCGCGTCTCGTCGCCGCGCGCCGTCCGATCGACGAAGATCGCCTCGACCGGGCACTCCGGTTCGCAGGCCCCGCAGTCGATGCACTCGGCGGTGTTGATGTAGCTCTTGCGGTCGCCGACGTAGATGCAGTCGACGGGACATACGTCCACGCACGCGCGATCGTTGACGTCGATGCAGGCGGGGCCGATGACGTAGCTCATGGATCTTCTCCTGTCAGCTGGGGTACGGGGTCAGGCGGTGTCCGTGGAGTGCCCGGGGAAGAGGGCCAGTTCGGGGTCCAGTTCGACGGCGGCGTTGTTCACGGCGGTCGCCACCTCGCCGAACCCCACCGACATCAGGCGGACCTTGCCCTCGTGGTCGGCGAGGTCGCCCGCCGCGTACACGCGGGGCAGGTTGGTGCGCATGCGCCGGTTCACCAGGACGGACCTGCCGCGCAGTTCCAGGCCCCAGTCCGCGAGCGGGCCGAGGTCGCTGATGAAGCCGAGGGCCGCGATGACGGACTCCGCGGGCAGCGCCCGGTCCGCTTCGCCGCGCGTACGAAGATGCGCCTTCTCCACCCGCTCGCCACCGGACAGCGAGACCACCTGGCTGTCGACGACGATGCGGACCCCGGCCACCCGGGCGGCCTCGACCCCGGCGGCGTGCGCGCGGAACGCGGCCCGGCGATGCACCAGGGTGACCGACCTGGCCAGCGGCGCCAGCGCCAGCGACCAGTCGACCGCGCTGTCCCCGCCACCCACGACGACGACGTCGCGGCCGGTGTGTTCGGACAGGTCCGGCACGAAGTACGAAAGCCCCCGGCCAAGCCATTCCTCACCGGCCGGCAGCGGGCGCGGGGTGAACGTCCCGATGCCCGAGGTGAGGATGACGGCCTGCGCCTGGACGGCCGTGCCGTCGGACAGCACCACGACGGGCCGCTCGTCCTCGTCGCGGCGCAGCTCGACGGCCTGCCTGCCGAGCAGGTAGACCGGGCTGTAGGCCGCCGCCTGGGCCGAGAGCGCGTCCACCAGCGAACGTCCGGTCAGCCCGGGGATGCCGGCCACGTCCCGTACTTCCTTCTCCGGGTACAGCGCCGAAATCTGCCCGCCGACCTGAGGCAGCGCGTCCACGACCACGGACCGCAAGCCGCGGAAGCCCGCGCAGTAGGCGCCGTAGAGGCCGGTCGGCCCCGCTCCGATGATCACGATGTCGGTCTCGATCACGCTGGTTCCACCTAGGTCTCCCGGTAGTCGCCTGTCAGGCCACGGAAGCTACACACCCCGGCAGCGGGATCCCGCAGGTCGCGGACCGCTGACCGGAACGCGGCTCGCTCAGTGGGACACGGTCCGCTGGGCGGGATGAACCGCTGGGCGCCCGGCCGGGCCGATGGTGAACTGCGTGTCGTGGTCGGCGGCCGCATCGGGGCGCCGCGAGCACAGCCATGGGAAGCGGAGGCGAGAATGAGTGCAGAGGCGGATGCGCCGACTGCGGCCGGAGGCGCTGCCAGGCGCCGGCCATCACGGCGGGGCAAGCTGCCGGGCCGCCAGGACTGGTCGAGCTGGCCCCACTACCAGGGCGCGGGCAGCGGGTTCCGCGGCTACTGGTATCCGGTGGCGTTCTCCTCGCACATCACCGGCAAGCCCAAGGCGATCACCCTGCTCGGCGAGCGGATCGTCGTCATCCGCGACGGCGGCAAGGCGTACGCACTCAAGGACCGGTGCCCGCACCGGGGTGTGCCGCTGAGCTACGGCAACCAGCAGTTCCCCGGCACCATCTCGTGCGCGTACCACGGCTGGACGTTCGACCTGGAGACCGGCGATCTCAAGGCGGCGATCACCGACGGCCCGCAGTCACCGATCTGCGGAAAGGTGACCCAGCCCACCTACGATGTCGAGGAACGTCTCGGCATGGTGTGGATCTTCGTGGGTGACGGCGAGGACGCGCCGCCCATCGACGACCAGCTCCCCGAGGAGCTGCGCGACAACCCGGCCGTGATCGGCGCGCGCATCCAGTCGCGCGAGGGGAACTGGCGCTTCGCCTGCGAGAACGGCTATGACGAGGGGCACGCCAAGTACCTGCACCGTACGGCGCTGTGGCGGCTGTTCAAGGCCATGCCGGTGTGGAACGAGACCCGGATCGAACGCCGTGGCCGCTGGATCTACCGGGTGCAGGAGGCCCAGCACTGGGACGCCGACTTCCCGGGCCTCGGCCGGTGGAACAACCAGGCGTGGTTCAAGCTCAAGCCGCCGAAGCAGATCGCCAACATCGGCAACACGGGCAGCCACCGCAAGGTGAACCCGGCCATCGCCGCCGAGGACTTCCCCGGTTTCGCCTCGGTCAGCATGCCGGGCGTCCTGCGCATCGTCTACCCGACCTTCATCCACTACGAGTTCTACGTGCCGGTCGACGCGGACAACCACCTCTATGTCGGTGTGATGGCCAACTTCGAGAAGGGCATCAGGACGCTGCCCTTCTACGCCAAGTATCTCGGCGCCGTCCGCTGGCTGTTCCACGGCCAGTTCTCCGGCCAGGACAAATGGATGGTCGAGGTGACCGACGCGCCGCCGGAGCGGCTCTACCGCCCCGACGACTCGCTCCTGCAGTGGCGCAAGCTCGCCGAGGACGTCACCGAGGAGCGCATCGAGCGGCTGCACGCCTCCGGACTGGTCGTCGAGAACCCCTCGAAGCAGGCCGGCTGATGGGCAGGATCGTCCTGGGTGTGGGGGCGTCCCATTCGACGCTGATGAACACCCACTGGGAGCAGGTCGAGCACAAAGACGACGCCGAACGCTTCCGCGACGCGCTCGGCACGGCCCGCGACGCCCTCGCCGCGGCCCGTCCGGACGTGGCGATCATCATCGGCTCGAACCACTTCCGCGGCTTCTGGCTGGACCTGATCCCCGCCTTCACCCTCGGGGTGGACGAGGTCATCTCCTCGGGAGAGGCGAAAACGCCGTCGGGACCGCAACGCACCAATCCCGCCGTCGCCCAGGCCGTCGCCGAATCCCTGGTGGCCGCGGGCACCGAGGTGGCGATCTCGGCGAAGCTGCAGATCGACCACGGTCAGAGCCACGCGATCCAGTACCTCCTGCGTGACCTCGACGTGCCGGTGATCCCGCTGGTGGTGAACGTGTTCGCCACGCCGCTGCCGCTCATGCGGCGCTGCGTCGAGCTGGGGCGCAACCTCGCCGCCGCGGTGGCCGCGCTGCCGGACGAGCTGCGCGTGGCCGTCATCGCGTCAGGCGGCCTGTCGCACCGGCTCCCGTGGCCGAGCCGCTGGCAGGACCCCGAGGGGGAGGACGAGGAGTTCCTGGTGGAGGCCTGGCGCGAAGGCCGGGGCGACTGGCAGCGCTACGACGCGCGCCGGCGGCAGATCATCACCGCCGCGCGGCCGACCATCTTCCCCGAGTTCGACGAGGAGTTCCTCGCCGCGCTGGAGAAGGGCGAGCTGTCGCGCTACGCGAACCTGTCCACCGAGGAGATCGAGGCCGTGGCCGGCAACGGTGGCCAGGAACTGCGGACCTGGCTGATGATGGCCGCGGCACTGGGCTTCGCCCCCGGCCGCGCGCTGGCGTACGCGCCGATGCCGGAGTGGCTGACCGGCATGGGGGTCGCGGTTATCGACCCTGCCCGATCAGCATGAACGAGGCTGAGCGCGAGCGGATCGTGACGGAGGCGCTCGCGTCGATCACCGAGGACCGCCTGCGTGAGGCGGCGGTGGGGGTCACCTCCATCGCCAGCCCCACCGGCGGGGAGGCGCCGCTGGCCCGATGGCTGACCGGGCGGCTCGCCGCCGCGGGCCTGGACGCGCACCTGCAGCGCATCGACGACGGCCAGGCCAACGCGGTCGGCCGGCTCAGAGGCGACGGTACGGGCGCCGACCTCATGCTGTACGCCCCGATCGACACCCTGACCACCGGCGACCCGGACCTGGACGTGCCGTGGATCGGCCCCGGACTGCGCCCCGACATGCTGGCCGAGGCACGTTGCGAAGGCCCCTACGTCAGCGGCCTCGGTGCGAGCAACCCCAAGGGCCACGCGGCCTGCGTCCTCGTCGTGGGCGAGGCCCTGGCCGGGATGCGGCCGCGGCTCGCCGGAGACCTGCTGATCGCCTTCGGGGCGGGCGGCATGCCGACCAACGCCATCGACGGCAGACCGACCAGCGCTGTCGGCGGCAGACCGACCAGCTCCGTCGGCGGAACCGGCCGGCTGAACACCGGGCACGGCGTCGGCTGCTCGTTCCTGCTCGAACGCGGCTGGCACCCCGACTACGCCGTGATCGCCAAGCCGGGGGACTTCGTCGCGCACGAAGAAGTCGGTCTGTGCTGGTTCGAGATCGTGGTCCCCGGCATCCACACCTACTCCGGCAGCCGGCACCGGCTGCCGTACCAGAACCCGATCGTGACGGCCGCCGAGGTGGTGACGCGGCTGGAACGGTGGCTGGCGGACTACCCCGAGCGGCACCGCACCGAGACGGCCGCGCCTCAGGGGATCATCGGCTCGGTCGCCGGCGGCTGGGAACGCATGCCGTCCGTCACGTCCGCGGCCTGCCGCATCCGCCTCGACCTGCGGATCACGCCCGGCACGACGCCGCTGGCGGCCAAGCGCGAGCTGGCCGAGTACGTCCGGCGGCTGTCGGCGGAGCTGGGCGTCGAGCTGACGGTCGAGCTGATGCTGGCCATCCCGGGCACGCGCACGCCGCCGGAGGACTGGGTCGTGCGCAGCACAGTACGGGCCTGGGAGAGCGTGTCCGGACGCCCGCACGAGCCCATCGACGGCAACAGCGGCGCCACCGACGCCAACATCCTGCGGGCGAGGGGGATCCCGACCGCCCGGGTGGGCATGCCGAAAGTCGTCTCCACCGAGTTCGACGTCGACTTCGCCCGCGGGATGAACACCGTCGACGTCAGAGCCATGCGCCGCCTGTGCGAACTGCTCGTACGGGTGGCCGTCGACACCACCACGCGGACCCGCGCCGAGATCAACGACTAAAGGAGGCGACATGGAACCCCCCACCGGTTCGTACGCCGACGCCGACGGCGTCAAATACCACTACCTCGACCTGGGCTCGGGGACGGACACGATCTTCCTGCACGGCGGCGGCCCCGGCTGCACCGGCTGGAGCGACTTCGGCCCGGTGGCGCCGCTCTTCGCCGCCGACCGGCGCTGCCTGATCGTCGACATCCTGCAGTACGGCAAGTCGGAGAAGTGCCTGATCACCGGCCCGATGTGGGACTTCCACGCGGCCAAGACCGTGGCGCTCATGGACACGCTGGGTGTGGAGCGGGCCGACTTCATCTGCAACTCCTGGGGCGGCACCATCGCGCTGTGCCTGGCCGCACGGTACCCGGACCGGGTCCGTTCGCTGGTCATCACCGGCAGCATGCCGGTGTTCTACGGCCCGCTGGCGCCTTTGCCCGAAGGCGGTCGCCGCGGTCGCGCCGCCCGGGACGCCTACTACGGCGGCGAGGGGCCCACCCGGCAGAAGATGCGCGACCTCATCACCCGGCTGGAGTGGTACGACGGGGACCGGTTGCCCGAGTCCACCCTGGACCTGCGCTACGAGCAGAGCCTGGACCCCGGGGAGCGGGAGCTGGCCGCCATGTCGGACTCACCCCGTGGCGAATGGCAGGACCTCACCGCCGAACTGGCCGAGGTCCAGGCCCCCGCGCTCTTCATCTGGGGCATGCAGGACGCCTTCCTCACCCCTGATTATCCGCTGATGCTCGCGCGCATGGTGCCCAGCGGGAACCTGCACGTCATGGACCACGCCTCGCACCACCTTCAGGAGGAACGGCCGGAGGCGTACCACGCCGTGGTCACCGGATTCCTGAACTCGCCCGGCGCCGGAACGGAGAGATGAGCATGTCCAGGACCAGGAAGCTGCTGATCGCCGCGCCCGTCATCGCGCTGGCCGTGATCCTCGGCCGGCTGCTCGCGGCCCGCAGCAACACCCAGGTACACCGCATCAACCAAGACAAGCCCGCTCTCGACCGCTGAAGGTGACGTGACGATGAGTATCTGGACCGAATTGAGCCCACTGGACGTGAGCGTCTCGTACGTGGACGCGGCAGGGGTGCGGACCCGCAGCCTGCGGGCCGGGTCGGGCGAGCCCGTGGTGTTCCTGCACGGGACCAGCGGCCACCTGGAAGCGTTCACCCGGAACATGTCCGCGCACGCGGCACGTTACGAGTGCCACGCCATCGACATGCTGGGCCATGGCTACACCGGCAAGCCCGACTACCCCTACGAGATCCCGCGCTACGCCGACCACCTGCTGGCCTACTTCGACGCGGTGGGCATCGAGCGGGCCCACATCGTGGGGGAGTCGCTGGGCGGCTGGGTCGGCGGGCGCGTCGCGATCGACCATCCCGACCGGGTGGCCAGCCTGCAGCTGCTCTGCGCGGGCGGGACCGTGGCCAATCCCGAGGTCATGAAGCGCATCCGGACGAGCACCCGCGAGGCCGTGCTCAGCGATGACGTGGAGCTCACCCGCAAGCGGCTGCGGCTGCTGATGGCCGATCCGGCCGACGCCACCGAGGAGCTGGTGGAGGTGCGCCACGCCATCTACCACCAGCCCGACTTCGTGGCCAACGTCGACAATCTGCTATGCCTGCAGGATATGGAGACCCGCCTGCGTAACATCCTTCAGCCAGACGATCTGGCCAGGATCTCCCAGCCCACGCTGATCGTCTGGGGCCGCAAGAACCCGTTCGGCGACGTGCCGGAGGCGACCGCCATGCACGAGGCCATCGCGGGCTCGCAGCTCGAACTGTTCGAGGAATGCGGCCACTGGCCCCAGCACGAGCAGGCCGACCGGTACAACCCGCTCAGCCTGGCCTTCCTGGACAAGAGTTCGGCGGCCGGCTTCGCCGGCAAGGGGCGGGGCTGATGCGCGCGGCCCGGTTCCACGACTGGGGCGCCGCGCCGGTCGTGGAGGAGGTGCCCGAGCCGGAGCACAAGCCCGGGGAGGTGCTCGTCGAGGTGCAGGCGGCGGCGCTGGGGCATCTGGACCTGACCGTCGCCGGCGGGTCTTTCGGCCTGAAGCCGCCGCTGCCCTACGTCGGCGGTGTCGAGGCCAGCGGCGTGGTCCTCGCCTCCGACACCTTGGCGCCGGGCACGCAGGTACTGCTCCGCGGTGGCGGGCTCGGCCTGCTGCGCGACGGTTGCTGGCGCGAACGCGTCAGCGTCACCCCCAAGGCCGTCACCCCGCTGGCCTCGCCGCTTCCCCCGGAGGTCGCGGCGTCGTTCTTCCTGCCGACCACCACGGCGTACGTCGCCCTGCACGACGTCGCCCGCCTGGAGCCGGGCGAGGAGGTCATCGTGACCGGTGCCGCCGGCGCGGTCGGCGCGATGGTGGCCCAGCAGGCGCGGCTGGCCGGAGCCACGGTGACCGGGGTGGTCGGCCGGGCCGACCAGCTCGGTCAGGTGCCCGAGGGGATCCGCGGGGTGGTCGCCGACGACGCCGAGGCGGTCGCCGAGCTGGCCTCGGCCCGCTCGGCGTCCCTGCTGGTCGACACGCTCGGCGGGAACGCGCTGGTCGAACGCTCGCGGTGGGTCCGTCCCGGCGGCCGGGCCGTGGTGATCGGCTATGTGCTGGGGACGTCCGTCACGGTCGATCTGCCGTCCTGGCTGCTCGACGACGTGGCGCTGCTTCCGGTGAACATGGTCCGGCAGGAGCGGCGGGCCCGCGAGGTGGCCCCGGCGCTGATCGACCGCCTGGCCACGGGCGAGCTCACCCTGGAGGTCGAGCGGTTCGACCTGTCGGAGATCGCCAAGGCCCTCGAACTGCTGCGCGACGGCAGAGTACGCGGACGCGCGGTCGTCCACCTGGGAAACGATCCATTGAGAAATAATCACTGACGGCCGTCTCGCTCACCGGAACAGGCCCGTTGATCGAACCGGACATAAGCTCGATTATCGGTCAATGACGCTAATCTCCCCGCAGCCGGCACATGTCGACCGTGAACCCACGATCGCCTTCCCGCCCGAGTCCGAGGGCGCGGCGAACAGCGTGCTGGGCAAGGTACGGCTGATCCTTGAGGCGTTCGGCCCGGACGACGAGAGCCTCGGCCTGTCCGAGATCGTCCGCCGCACCGGCGTGGCCAAGGCGTCGGTGCACCGGCTGGCTCAGGAACTGCTGCAGTGGGGGCTGCTGGAGCGGCGCGGATCCGAGTACTGGCTGGGCATGCGCCTGTTCGAGATCGGGCAGCGCGTGCCGCGCCAGCGGATCCTGCGCGAGGCGGCGCGGCCCTTCATGGAGGATCTCTACCAGGCGACCGGCGAGACCATCCATCTGGCGGTGCTGGACGGACTGGAAGTGATCTACCTGGAGAAGGTGTCCGGTCACGGCCAGGTGTCCAGACCGTCGCGCATCGCCGGCCGCATGCCGCTGCACTGCACGGCGACCGGCAAGGCCCTGCTCGCCTTCGGTCCGGGCGCCCTGTTCGGCGACGTCGTCGCCGAACCGCTGGCCCGCGTCACGCCACGGACGATCACCGTGCCCAGACTGCTCGCCCAGGAGATCCAGCAGGCGCGCAAGGTCGGGTACGCGATCGAGCAGGAGCAGACCCGCACCGGCTATCTCAGCGTGGCCATCCCGCTCACCGGTGCCACCGGAACGATGGTCGCGGCGCTGTCGGTGACGGCACCGACCTTCCGAGCCGACGTCAACAAGTATGTGGGCCTGCTGACCATGGTGAGCAGGCGCATCACGAAGTCCATCATGGCCGCCGACGGCGGCAGAAGCTAACGCCCCGCGAGAAAGGCCGTCACAGCCTCGGCCACCTCCCGGGCCTTGTGCTCCATGAGGGGGATCGTGCCGCCCTCGATGACCACCGACGTCACGCTCTCCGCCCCGGTGAGGTTATCCCGGAGGGGAGCCATGGACGGCAGCGCGAACGGGTCCTCGGCGGCGCCCAGCAGCAGCACGGACGTCTTGACCAGCCCGATCTTGTCCTCCATGTAGTAACGCGCGCACGCCCGATGCCCTTCTGCGGGATCGACACCGGGGGTTAGAGCGTCGTGGACGAACCGGTCGAGGAGGTACGTGCCCGGTTCGGGATAGTAAGGCTGCCGAAGCCGCCACAGCCTGCGCAGATGGTCGCCGTCGGGGGAGGGCACGGCCTCGTCCACTCCCGGGCCGTTCGCATGGGACTCGCGGTATCGGACGTCGATCCACGGAGCCGACGACAAGATCAGCCGGCCGATCCGCTCGGGCGCGGACGCCGCCACCTCGACGGCCACCGCGCCGCCGGTGTGATGACCCAGGAGGTCGGCGCGCTCGATGCCCAGGGCGTCCAGCAGCGCCAGAGCACCGGTCGCGAACAGTTCGATCGTGTGGGGCGCCGGGGCTTTCGCGCTGGCCCCGAAACCGAGCATGTCCATGGCGATGACCCGCCGGTGCGGCGCCAGGAGGGGGATCAGCTCCCGGAACTCGTCCCAAGAACGGGGGGTCTGGTGCAGGAGCAGTAAGGGGCGGCCGGTGCCCTGCTCGGCGTAGTGAAGCTGGCCGAACGGCGAGTCGGCGTACCCGAATCGGAGTGGCGGCGAGATGCGCAAAAGATCCTCTTCTGCAGGTCGGAGGTGTCGGAGGTAAGGTGGCTTTCCCCCTTCCGGAGTTTCGCCGGGCCCATTCGTGATCGCTACGGGAGGGGACCGGTGACCGGACCGGCGCGAAGGAGTCCAGATGGCCATGGCGGCGTTCGCCGACTCCAGCGATGAAGAGACCTATCCCAACTCGGTCCTCGGCAAGGCCCAGCTCCTGCTCGGCGCGTTCGAGTCGGGGGCCTTCCACCTCCGGCTCGCCGAGCTCAGCCGGCGCTCGGGGGTGCCGAAGGCGTCGGCGTACCGGCTCGCGCAGGAGCTGGTGCAATGGGGGCTGCTCGAACGCAGGGGAGATTCCTACCAGCTCGGCATGCGTGTGTTCGAGCTGGGCCAGCGGGTCCCGGTGTCGGCGATGCTGCGTCGCGTGGCGCGGCCCCTCCTCACCGACCTGTTCGCCGCCACCAGGGCGGCCATCCATCTGGCGGTGCTCGACGGCGGCCATGTGCTGTATGTGGAGAAGGTCGCGGGGGAGGCGAACATCCATACGCACTCCCAGGTCGGTGGGCGGTTGCCCGCGACGTGCACGGCGACGGGCAAGGTCCTGCTCGCGACCCGCTCCGACCTGGAGGAACGGCTCCGCCGCCTCGCGCTGACCGGCCTGCCGAGCCTGACCCCACGGACGGTCGGGTCCGTCGAAGAGCTGCGACGGCAGCTCGTACTCGTCCGGGAACGTGGCTACGCGGTCGAGCGGGAGGAGATCTTGCTGGGGTTCGGCAGCGTGTCGGTGCCCGTCTCGGGCGCCGATGGCACGGTCGTCGCGTCGGTGTCGGCCACCGCGCCGGTGGCCCGCCTGGAGACCAGGCTGTTGCTGCCTGAACTGCTCGCGACCGCGGCGGGCATCTCCCGTGCTTTCGGAAGCGAGGCGCGGGACTGATGGCCGGCCGCCGGCGCGGCCGAAGGCGCCGCGCCGGCGGGGCG
>NZ_JAHKRM010000036.1 GCF_019396345.1 Nonomuraea guangzhouensis
GTTCCCCCCCCCCCCCCTCCCGCCGATGCGGCAGCAGGCTGCCGTATCGGCGGCAGCACACATTGCCCTCGTACGCGGGACGACCCGCGGCGGGTCCAGCGGACATGCTCAGACGACATCCAGTCGCAGGAAGGAAGGAGCACCACATGTCCGTACGTCACCTGCTTACCGCAGCGGTAAGCGTCCCGCCGGCAATCGCCGCGCTTGCCACACCGGCGGCCGCGCACGTCTTGACCCAGCCGGACCCTGTCAGCGCCTACACCCTGACCACCGGGCGTCTGTGGTCCCTGGTGGCCGCGCTGCTCGGGCTGACCGGCGTGGTCATCGGCGGGCTGGCCCTGGCCCGCTCCCGCCGCACCGAGCTGAGCGGCTGATACAAGCGCGAGATCGAGGCCCTGATGACCGTACACGCCTCGATCATCGAACGGCCGCCACTTCTCGTGATCTTGTTCGTACAGGCAGGCAGCTCCACACATCATCAAGCGCGGCTGTCCTACCAAACCGACATCTACGCCAAGGCCGTGGTCAACGTCTGCCGAAAGGTGAACGCCGCGGCCGCAGCAGCAGGAGGCTGACGTGTTACACGTGATCGGCGCGGGATTGCCGCGTACCGGAACCAGATCGATGAAGGCCGCGTTGGAAAGGCTGGGATTCGGTCCCTGCTACCACATGGCCGAAATCGGGAGCAATCCCGACCACGTCGACCGGTGGCTACCCGCCGCCTCCGGCCTGCCGCTGGACTGGGACAGCGTGCTCGACGGCTACCGATCCACCCAGGACTGGCCGGCCAGTTTCTTCTGGCGCGAGCAGGCGGAGCTCTACCCGGACGCGAAGGTCATCCTGACCGTCCGCGATCCGCATCGCTGGTATGTCAGCATGCAGACTCTGATCGCCACCCGCCGGGACGTGCCGCCAGATCTGCCTGAAGCGGCGGCGGCGCTGCTCAGGACCATGGAGAGGCTCCTCCCGGTTCTCGATCGCATCGGAGAGTCCATCTTCGGCGACACCTGGGACTTCCAGCGGGGCATGCCCGACGAAGAGATCGCGACAGCGGCTTATCACCGTTACGTGGCCGTAGTCCAGAAGAGCCTGCCCGCGGATCGTCTCCTGGTGTTCGACGTCCGCGAGGGCTGGGAGCCGCTCTGCCGGTTCCTGGGTGTCAACGCCCCCGCCGGCGAGCCGTTCCCGCACCTCAACGACTCCGAGACCATGCGGCGCGCGCTGCAACAGCTGCTGACCGATGGCAGCATCGACTCGGCTTTCATTTCCGGCACCCACGACTGAACGGCATCACCGCGCCTTTCCACAGGACCGTCCTGCGGAGGGGCACGGAGGTCGCCCACGACGATGTCACCTGCACGACAGCCTGCACACCAGCCGCATGCGCGAGGGCGTCACGCCCATCCCCGTGGAGGAGTACCGCGACATCGGCCAGCCCTGGAGGCGTTCCTGACGACGAAAGCCCCGATTCCCGGCGCCTCCACCGGGGGCGGGGCTCCGTCAAGCCGATCCGGCCGGACAGATCATCATGAAGGGCGATTCGATTACGCCCGCGCCTCAACGGTGCGGCAGCCGCTGGATACCCAGCTCGACTCCCTCACGGCCGCCGGGACGTCGGCCTGGAACTCCTCACCGGCGAACTTCAAGGAACCCACGACCCCTCTGGGGTGACGTTCACCGTACTCGCTGCGCGGCCTGCCGCTCCCGGGTGCGGCAGGCGCTGCCCGCCAACGCTGCGGTGCCTTTCTGCCCGGTGCAGGCACCGGGGCTGGTCCTACTCGGAAATGGCGCGGGTTCCACCTGGTGCGGGCAGCAGTTCAGCGGGCAGTGATCGCGATGTCGTCGGCCTCCAGCCGCGTCACTGGAAGCCCGCCACGTTCTCGTTCGTCACCATCTCGGTGCCGGTGTCGATGATCGCCGGGACATTCTGGCCCCGAGCCGCGGCGACCGCGGTCTCGATACCGACCGAGCCCATCTTGGCGGGGAACTGGGCGACCGACGCCGCGACCTCGCCTGCGACGATGGCCTTCAGCTCGCCCGGTGAGGCGTCGAAGCCCACCAGTACGAGCTCGCCCGGCTTCTTGCCGGCGGACTTGACAGCCTGGAGGGCGCCGAGGATCGGCGGCCCGCAGGCCCCATAGATGGCGGCGATGCCGGGATGAGCGGCCAGGATGTCCTGGGCGGCGTTGAGCCCCTTGGTCTGGTCGCAGTCGGTGGCGGGTTTGGCGACCACGGCGACGCCGTCACCGAGCGTGGCCAGCATGCCGGTGACGCGGTCGTCGAGCGAGGGGTTGCCAAGCCGCCCCTGCAGTACGGCGATCGTGGAGCCGGGCTTGACGTGCTTGGCGAGCCAGGCGCCCGCCAGCTTGCCGCCCGCGAGATTGTCGGTCGCCACCACCGACGACTTACCTGCCCAGCCGGGGATGTCGTTGTCCACCAGGACGACCTTGACCCCGGCAGCCACGGCCTTCTGCAGAACGTTCTGGAGGTTGGGGCTGGTCGGCGTGATCGCGATGGCCTTGACCCCCTTGGCGAGCATCGACTCGATCTGGGCCGTCTCGCCTTCGTCGTCCGTGCCGCTCTTGCCCTGGCCGAAGAGGACCTCGACGTCTGGGTGGTCGCGGTGCCAGGTCTTCACCGCGTCGACCATGGTGTCGTAGAAGTCGACCGGGAACTTCGTGATAAATCCAACCTTGATCGGTTCGGTGGTGCCGGGAGACGCCCCGGTCGTGGACGTACCGGAGCCGGGGGAGCAGGCGCCGAGACAGAGCGCCAGCGCGAGGACCAGCGAGGCTGACCGAAGGTGTGGTGCCATCGTTCTCATCTCTTTCTGGAGAGCGGTGGTGCGGAACGCCGGAGGGAGGTCACGACTCGCCTCCGACGATGAGCGAGACGAGCGCCTGCTGGTTGTCCGGCGTAGGCCTCATCTCGCCGACTTTGCGACCGCGCCGCAGCACCGCGGCTCGGTCGGCGATCTCGATCACGTGATCCATGGCATGGGAGATGACAATGACGGCGTGGCCCTCCTCGCGTAGGCGCAGGATGAGGTCGAGCACCCGCCGCGACTCGCGCAGCCCGAGCGCTGCCGTCGGCTCGTCGAGGATCACGACCTTCGACGCGAACGCCGCGGCCCTGGCCACGGCGATGGCTTGCCGCTGGCCTCCGGACATCAGACCGACCGTGGCATGGAGGTCGGCGATCCCCACCTGGAGGCGTTCCAGCAACTCGGCCGTGGCCCGGGACATGTCGCGTCGGCGCAGCAGCCGCAAGCCATGGGGAAGCCAGCGTGGCCCGGAGGACTCCCGCCCGGCGTAGAAGTTCGCGGCGGGATCCAGATTGTCGAACAGCGCGAGGTCCTGGTAGACGGTCTCGACCCCGAGGGCTCGGGCGGCGGCGGGCGAGCCCATCGTCACCGCGACCCCGTCCATCTCGATGGATCCCGCGTCCAGCCGGTGCACGCCGCTGATGCACTTGATCAGCGTGGACTTTCCCGCCCCGTTGTCGCCGAGGAGGGCGAGCACCTCGCCGGGGAACACCTCCAGATCCACGCCGTCGAGGGCGAGAACGGCGCCGAAGCGCTTGGTGGCGCCGCGAACGGCCAGGACGGGCGTCATGACCGCGCCGCCCGCGCGATGCGGAAGCGGTTTTCCAGCCGCCCGCGGACGACGTCGGACTCGACGGCCATGACGATGACGACGCCGATGACGATCGGCTGCAGAAAAGCGTCGACGTCGAGCAGGTTCATGCCGTTCCGGATGATTCCGATCATGAGTGCCCCCACGAGAGCGTTGCCTACGCCGCCCCGGCCGCCGAGGAAGCTCGCACCCCCTATGACCACGGCGGCGATCGAGTCGAGCTCGGCCAGGTCGCCGAAGGTCGGGGAGCCGGCGTTGAGTCGGCCGGAGGTGACGATCGCGGCGATCCCGGCGGCCAGGCCGCTCAGGACGTACACCGAGATCACCACCCGGTCGACGGGGATCGCCGCCCGCCGGGCTGCCTCCGGGTTCCCGCCGACGGCGTAGATCCAGCGCCCCCACACCATCCGCTTGGTGAGCAGGACGACGGCCAGCGCCACTGCGGCGACCAGGAAGGCCGAATACGGCAGCCAGCCTGCCGAGCCGCCGCCCATCGCCTGGACGATCTCGGGCATGCCCTGCTGCGGTTGCCCGCCCGACAGCCACAGGGCGAGGCCCCGCCCCGCGCTCAGGGTGGCGAGCGTGATGATGAAGGGGTGGGGCAGCCGGCCCAGGACGTAACCCATGCCGTTGATCGCGCCGACCGCCATGCCGGTGGCCAGCATGGCGAGGACGACAACCGGTCCGGACGGTGCGGCGGAGTAGACAAGGGCCCCGGTCACGGAGGCGAGCGCCAGCGTCGATCCCACGGACAGGTCGATCCCCCTGGTGAGGATCACCAGGAGTTGCCCGATGGCGAGCACCGCGATCACCGCGCTCTGCGCCAGCACGTTGCCCAGGTTGAGCACGGTGAGGAACGCGGGTGACAACATGCTCATGATCACGACGAGGAACAGCAGGATCAGCGCCGGGCCGAGCCGGATGGCCAGCAGCGTGAGCCGCAGTGGATCGCTGCCCAGGCGGCGCAGGGCCCCGGCCTCGGCGGTCACGTCACCGCTCCGGACGGGTCGTCGTGAGTGGCCGGCAAAGGGGTCCGCACCCGGCCGGATGGGGTGTCCGGGGATACGTCCAGGCTCCCGGCCGACAGGGATTCGCTGGGGGCGGTCTCCACCCGCGTCCCTGACTCGTACGAGCGGATCACGGCGTGGGCGAGCGCGAGCGCGCGACGACCGGCGCGCGCGTGGACGGGCGGCGGGTCGCCGGCGCGCAGGGCGGCGAGAACCTCGTCGACGTGCCGGTCGAAGGTGGCGTGGAAGCCCCGGTCGGCGTCGTTGAAGTAGCCCGCCTGCCACACCCGGCTCGTCTCGTCCCCGGCCGGCGTGTAGGTGTAGCGGCGGACGGTGTCCTCGACGAGGATCCGGCCGCCGGTGCCGTTGATCTCCAGCAGGTGGGTCCCCGGATAGGTGTACGACGAGTCGTACGTGCCGAGAAGCGTCCCCACCGCCCCGCTCGCGAACCGTACAGCGATCGCCATCGTCGTGTACGGCGGCCCGCCGGTCATCTGGGCCGTCACGGACGCGATGGGGCCGCACAGGTGCTCGACCATGTCGAAACCGTGGCACTGGGTCTCGATGAGGTTGGCGTGGGGGTGCTGGCTGGTGCCCGCCTCTCCGCCGAATCGCCAGGTCGCGAAGATGAGCCGGCCCAGCTCGCCGCGCTCGATCGCCGCCGCCGCCAGTCGCACGGGACGGGCGTAGCGGTGGTTGAAGTTGATGGCGAAGAAGAGCCGGCGGGACTCGGCCTCGGCGATCAGGACGTCCGCCTCGTCGAGCGAGAAGACCAGCGGCTTCTCGACCAGCAGCGGAATCCCTGCCTCGACCAGCAGGCGGGTGGTGGCGAAATGGCCTTCGTTCGGCAGGCACACGGAGATCAGGTCGGGCCGCTCCCGGGCGATCATCTCCTCCACGTCGAGATAGGGGCGCACGCCGAACCGTCGGGCGCGCTCAACGGTGCGCTTCTCGGTCCGCCCCACGATGGCGCGCAGCTCGGCGTCCTCGCGGCCGGAGAACACGCGTGCGTGGTGGAAGCCCCACCAGTCGCCGGTGCCGACCACGGCGACCCTGGTCCGCTTGACGTTCACTGTCGTCTCCTCCTTGCCAGGGCGGCCTGGACGAGTACGACCAGGACGAGGAAGGTGCCGCTGACCACCTGCTGGTAGGCGGAGCTGAGCGTGCCCACCTGGTTGATCAGGTTCTGGATCACCTTGAGCAGCAGCACGCCCGCGAGGGTCCCCCCGAGCGATCCGGCGCCGCCGGTGAGCAGCGTGCCGCCGATCACGACGGCCGCGATGGCCTCCAGTTCCCTGCCTTCGCCGAGGGTGGGCAGCCCGGAGGCGGTCTGTGCGGCGATGAGGACTCCGGCGAGGCCGGCCAGCAGGGAACTCAGTACGTAGACGCGGACCCGGATGCGGGCCACGGGGAGTCCCATGAGCTCGGCGGCGTGCCCGTCCCCGTTCCCGGCGGCGAAGACCCGCAGGCCGAACCGGGTGCGGTTGAGCACCACGCCGGCCACGGCGAAGACCGCGAGGGCGATGAGCACCGGGACGCCGACGCCGAGAACAGTGGCCTGCCCGATCCGGGTAAGGGCCAGGTCGGCGGGGATGATGTAGACCTGGTTGCCCTCCTGTGAGACCGCGAAGGCCAGCCCTCGGGCGAACAGCAGCGTCGCCAGGGTGACGACGAACGGCGCGAGCCGGGCCCGCCCGACCAGCAGCCCGTTCACCAGGCCGATCAGCCCGCAGACCGCCAGGGGCAGCAGGACCGCGCCCGCCGTCCCCCAGCGGGAGCCGTACGCTGCCAGGACACCGGACAATGCGAGAACGGACCCGACGGACAGGTCGATCCCGCCGGAGAGGATCACGAACGTCATGCCTGTCGCGGCCAGCAGCAGGTAGGAGGCGTCCAGCGCGATGGCGCCGAGGTTCCCCGGGCCGGTGAAGCTCGAACCGAAGGTCAGCGACCCGAGGAGGATCACGAGGCCGAGCACCAGGGTGGCCCCGTGCCGCCGGGCGAGTGCCGCCACCCACGTCCGCCCGGTGCCGGCGGCCGGCGAGAGGGGTGCGGCGCGCTCGGCCTGTCCGGTCGTCACGTCCCGCTCCTGTCCCGCTGCGCGTACACAGCGGCCACGATGATCGCCGCCTGGATCATCCGGGCGGTCGAGTCGTGCAGGTCGTGCTGGATGACCGTGGCGATGATGAGCTGCATCAGCAGCGCCCCCATCAGCGTGCCGAGGATCCGGACGCGGCCTCCGGCAAGGGGCGTGCCCCCCACGACCACGGCGGTGATGGCGCTCAGCTCGATCAGCAGCCCGGTGAACGAGGGGTCGCTCGCGCTCTGCCGCCCGGTCGTCAGCACTCCGGCCATGGCTGCGAGCACCCCACTGATCACATAGACGGTGACCAGTGTCCGCCGTACGGGCAGGCCGGCCAGGAGCGCCGCGGGCCGGTTGCCTCCCACGGCCAGCAGCCTGCGGCCGAACGCGGCGCGGCGCAGGACGAACCCGGCGGCGGCGGCGACCGTCAGAGCCATGAGCACGGCCAGTGGGACCCCCAGCACCTGCCCGCCGCCGATGGCGGCCAGCGTGGGGTCGAAGATCTCGACGAGTCGGCCGTCCGCGAGCACGAGCGCCACCCCCCGTCCGGCTACGAGCAGCCCGAGAGTGGCGACGATCGGCTGGATGCCGTAGGCGACCAGCCCGCCGTTCACGAGTCCCACGGCCGCACCGGCGAGCACTGCGACGGCGATGGCGGGCCAGGGCCCGTAGCCGAGGTAGAGCGGCAGCAACGCCGCCGCGATGGCCATCGTGGAGCCGACCGACAGGTCGATGCCTCCGGTGCCGATCACCAGTGCCATGCCGAGGGCGACGATGGCCACAGGGGCAACCTGGACGAGCTGGAGCCGTAGGTTCGCGACCGTGGCGAAGTTCGGCGTGAACACCAGGTTGAACGACAGCAGGACGCCGAGGGCGAGGTAAACCCCGTAATCGGACAACCAGGTCACCCGCCCCGCCGCGCCCGTGCGGCCGGCCATGCGAGTGGGGGTGGGCGCGGGAGTCCCGCTGAGCGGCTCAGTCATCGAACCGCCCGCCGGCAGATCCATCCGAGTCGGCCGCGGCGATCAGCTCCATGATCGGCCGCTCGCCGATCTCCGCGCCGCGCAGCACACCGGCCGCGGTCCCGTCCCGCAGGACCACGACGGTGTCGGCACCCTCCGCGATCTCCTCCAACTCCGCAACCAGCAGCACGCCGAGGCCCTCATGAGCAAGCTCGTCGATGAGCGCCTGAATCTCCGCCTTGGCGCCGATGTCGATGCCCCGTGTCGGCTCGTCGAGGATCAGCACCACGGGATGGAGACAGAGCATGCGGGCGAGCAGCACCTTCTGCTGGTTGCCTCCGGACAGCTCGCCCACCTTCTGGTCGGGCGAGGACACCTTGATCCCGAGGCGGCGGACGAATGCGTCGACGATGCGGTCCCGCGCCCGGCGGGACACCAGCCCGCCCCGGGTGAGGCGGGGCAGCGCCGCCAGCGTGATGTTGTCACGGACCGACAGCCCCGGCACGATCCCTTCGGCCTTGCGGTCCTCCGGCACCATGCAGACACCCGAGCGGATCGCGATGGCAGGGTTCCAGCGCCGGCGGGCGCGCCCCGCCACCTCCACCCATCCGGCGTCGAGGGGGTCGGCGCCGAACACCGCTCTCACCGTTTCCGACCGGCCGGAGCCGAGCAAGCCCGCGAGTCCCACCACCTCACCCGGGCGTACCTCGACGGAGACGCCGTGCAGAGCGTGCTCGCGCACCAGCGACTCGGCCCGCAGAACCGGCGCGGCGCGGCCCACCTCGTGGGCCTCTCCGAAGCTCGTCACGCCGTGGCGGCGCACCTCGGCCACCGGCCGGCCGAGCATCGCGGCGACCAGTCCGATGCGGGAGGTCTCCCGGACGAGACCGGTGCGGACCAGACGGCCGTCACGCAGGACGCTCACCCGCTGGCAGACGCGGAAGACCTCATCCAGCTTGTGCGTGACGTAGAGGATCGCGATGCCCTGCTCACGCAGCACCTCGATGACATGCGCGAGCCGGTCCACCTCACGTGGGGCCAGTGAGGAGGTCGGCTCATCCATGATCACCAACCGGGCGCGGGCACTGACCGCACGGGCGATCGCCACCATCTGCCGGATGCCGAGACCGAACTGGCCGAGTGGCCGGCGGACGTCCACGGCGACGCCGTACCGGGCGAGGACCTCGGTGGCTTCCCTCCGCAGCCGCGACCGGTCGAGCAGCCCCAAGCGAGTGATCGGCTCCCTGCCGAGGAAGAGGTTGTCGGCCACACTCAGCAGCGGGGCGAGCTCCACCTCCTGGTAGATGGTGCTGATCCCGGCGTCCTGAGCGCCGGCGGGCCCGGAGAAGGACACCGGACGGCCGAGGTGGCGGATCGTGCCACCGTCAGGCCTGTGCACCCCGGTGAGCACCTTGATCAACGTGGACTTCCCCGCCCCGTTCTCCCCCACCAGCGCGTGGGCCTCACCGGCGTCGAGCCGCAACGAGACGCGGTCGAGGGCGAGGGTCCCGCCGAACCGCTTGGAGATGGCATGCGCCTCGCACACCACTTCATTCATGTGCCCGCTCCCGGACGTCGTGAGGGCGGCAGTCCGGGCCGCCCCCGGGCTCAGTAGGCGTTGGGCAGCTCGACCTTGGCATTTCCGGGGGTGTATTCCTTGTCGGAGATGATCGTCTTCGCCGGTACGCCCTTGCCGGCGTAGAAGTCCTCGAGCGCCTGGAAGGCCAGCGGCCCGAATCGTGGGTTCGACTCGATGACCGCGGCGATCCAGCCGTCGACGATGCCCTGGACCGCGCCGCGAGTGCCGTCGATCGTGACGATCTTCACGTCTCCCGGCTTCTTGCCCGCCGCCTTGAGCGCGGCGACGGCGCCGAGGGCCATCTCGTCGTTCTCCGCGTAGATGGCGCTGATGCCGGGGTTGGCGGAGATGAGCTGCTCGGTGACCGCGCGGCCCTTCTCACGGGTGAAGTCGCCGGTCTGCTCGGCCACGACCTTCAGCGCCGAGCCCTTCGCGGCGAGCTGATCCTTGAACCCTTTGGTCCGGTCGACGGTGACGTTCACCCCTGAGGCTCCGAGCAGGATCGCGACCTCTCCCTTGTCTCCCGTCGCGGTGATCATCGCATCGGCGGCTCGGGCACCCTGCTTGACGAAGTCGGAGCCGATCCAGCCGACGTAGTCGACGCAGGCCTTTTTGGTGGTGAGCAGCCGGTCGATCGTCATGATCGGGACTTTGGCATCCTGGGCCGCCTTGAGCGCGGGGTCGAGCCCTTCGGAGTTGAGCGGGGAGATGATCAGGACCTTGGCGCCCTGGGCGATCATGCCCTGGATGTCGGCGATCTCCTTGTTGAGGTCCGACTGCGCGTTCGTCGTGATCAGCTTGATGCCTCGCCGCGCGGCCTCGTCCTTGATCGACTGCGTCTCGGTGATCCGGAACGGGTTCGCCTCCTTCTCCGACTGCGCGAACCCCACGGTGACGTTCTTCAGATCGAGCTTGGGCACACCGCCGTTGTATCGCTCTGGAGCGCACAGCGACGCACCTCCAGAGGTCGCCTCCACCTGCTGCTGCGCGGACGCGCCGACGTCCGCGGGGCCGTCGCCGACCGACTTGGTGCAGGCGCTCAGCGTGAGCGCCAGCAGGCCCACGACGGCTGTGGCCATTGCTCTGCAGGGCATCACGTAACCCCTCCTTCCGAGGGAACGAACCCATCCACTGCCAAGATTTGCCTACTTTTGACAGGAACTTGGAGGGATCATAGTCACGGCGGACGCGGGTGTGTCAATATGCGTCGGCGAATGTCATGTGATGTCGCGTGACCTCGCGCGCGCGACCTGGCCATATGCCGCAGCGGTGGGGAGGTGGCTATATTCGGCGGGCTATGCGCCAGTGAGACCTGTCAATTCAGGTCAAGATTCATCGGTTCATGTCAGCGATGTGCACGTCGACCTGTGCCTGGACGAGCCGGTCAACCATGACGGGATCGGTCTTCGAGTCCGTGACCAGGACCTTCATGCGCGCGGTGGCCACGGTCTGGCACATCGTGTCATGACCGATCTTGGAGTGGTCGGCGAGGACGACGACCTCGCGGCCCGCCGCGGCGAAAGCCTGGTCGGTGGCGGCGGCGAAGACGTTGGGCGTGGTCAGTCCCCTCTCGGGGGTGACGCCGTCGCCTGACAGGAAGGTCTGCGCGCCGCGCAGGCCCGCCAGGTGCTGCTCGGTGATCGGCCCTACGAAGGCGTGGATGGATCGGCGCAGCGTGCCGCCCACCGCGACGACTTCGACGTGGGGCGCGTCCATGAGCGCCTCGACCACCAGGGTGGAGTTGGTGACGACGGTGAGGGACGGCAGCTTGGCGAGCCGGCGGGCCAGCGCCGCGGTGGTCCGCCCGGGACCGAGCAGGACGGCGGTGCCGGGCTCCACGAGCGTGGCGGCGTGGTCGGCGATGGCCTCGCGCTCGGCCGCCACCACGTCCGGGAGAGCCGGGCGCGACGCCGCGGACAGGACGGGCTGCGTCACGCCGCCCCGGGTGGCATGCAGCAGGCCCTCGCCCACCAGCGACCGCAGGTCACGCCGGACAGTGGACTCCGACGTGCCGAGCGCGCCGGCCAGCTCCTGGAATGAGGCGTATCCGTGCTCGTGCACGTGCTCCAGGATGCGGCGTCGCCGCTCTGCGATCAGCATGGGACCGGGCTCACCCATCTCTGGTAGGGCTCCTCTGGGATGCTACTTTACTCCAGAAGTTGTCAACAGCGGTCAATCGCTGAAATCGGGCGTACGCCGCATCGTACGGCTCACGCTCGTCGGCCGGCATGTACACCCGGGGCGGGAACGACCGGCGGACCACCTCGCGCAGCTCTCCAAGGGAACCGATGCCCTCGTGGGCCATGACCTGGACGAGAAGATTGCCGATGCCGGTCGCCTCGACCGGCCCCGCGAGCACGGGCCGCCCGCCGATGTCCGCGGTGAGCCGGCAGAGTGTGTCGCTGGCGGCGCCGCCACCGACGAGATGCACGACCTCGACCCGGCGGCCCGTCAGCTTCTCGGCCTGCTCCAGAACCAGGCGGTAGGAGCACGCCAGGCTCTCCAGGATGCACCGCACCGTCGCGGCCCGGCCCCCGGGCACCGGCTGGCCCGTCGCGCGGCAGAACGCCGCGACCCGGCCCGGCATGTCCTCCGGCTTGAGGAAACCCAAGTGAGCGGGGTCGATCAGCGGGCCGAAGGCGGGCGCGGTCGCGGCCTCGGCGACCAGGTCCGCATACGTAGCGCGGGTCCCCCAGGCCCGGCGGCACTCCTGGAGCAGCCACAGGCCGTTGAGATTGCGCAGGAACCGCACGGTGCCGAGCACGCCACCCTCGTTGGTGAACCCGGCGAGCCGGGACTCCGGGGTGGTGATGGGCCCGGCCGTCTCCACACCGACGAGCGACCACGTGCCGCAGGAGACGTACGCGACCACGCCAGAGGAACCGCTCGGACCGGAGACGACGGGGAGCGCCGCAACCGCCGACGCGGTGTCATGACCGGCCACGGCGACCACGACGGCCTTGCCTGGCCGGCCGGATTCGTCCCGCAGCGGCCCGGCGACCGTGCCGGGCTCGACGATTTCCCCACGGAACAGACGCGACGGCAGCCCGAGCCGGGCGATGAGGTCGTCGGCCCAGCGGCCGGTCCGGGCGTCCAGGAGCTGGCTGGTGCTCGCGATCGTCCGCTCGCTGAGCGTCTCGCCGCTCAGCCAGAGGGTGAACAGGTCCGGTAACATCACCAGCCGATCGGCGGCGTCCAGCAGCGGCGACCCGGCGTGCGCGAGCAGCTGGCACGAGGTGTTGATGGGCAACGGCTGCACACCCGTCACCTCGTAGTGCTCTTGAGAGGAGACCAGGGCGGTCAGGTCGGCGGTGTACGGGTCGCGATGGTGGCGGGGGTTGGCCACGAGCCGCTGGTCGCGGTCAAGCAGCCCGAAGTCGTTGCCCCATGCGTCCACGCCCACGCTGACGACCCGGTGCTCGCCGACGACGCGCCCGATTCCGGCACGCGCCTCCGCCAGCAGGCGCTGAACGTCCCAGTGGAGCCCGCCGAGAATGCGGACCGGCACGTTGGGAAAGCGGTGGGCCTCGCTCACCACGAGACGCTCGCCGTCGAACTCGCCCGCGAGCACCCGGCCGCTCTCGGCCCCGAGGTCCACGGCGACGTAAGTGGGCACAGGCCGAGCCTATTCCGGTTACGGCTCCCGGAAAGCGCCACAAGGTCACGGTTCGAAGGCGGCTGCGACCACGGGTCCCGGCGGCCCGGGCGACACGCCGACGCTGGAAGAGGCCGCCCGCCAGACCGCCGCGCAGGCCCCGCCCCCATGTGCCTGGCCACGGGTACGACGACGCCACGCTGAACTGAAGCGCACCTTTGACTCGACCCTCCGCGCGGTACGAGAGCGTTTTCACACCCTGGAGGGATATCCCCGCCGACGGTCATCGGGGTGTCGGGGTGTTCCGCAGGAGGAGAAGAGCGGTGTCGTCAGTACGCTGCTCGTTCGTGATCGGACCGATGAGCGACTCCGCCAGGTCATTCAGGGCCTGGCCGGGGGCGGGAGTGAAACGGGCGGCCAGCTCGGCGATGGACTCGCCGAGGTCGCGGCCGGGTTGTTCGATGAGGCCGTCGGTGTAGAGGACCAGGACCGCGCCGGGTGGCATGTTCAGGTCCGTGGTGACGTATTCGGCGTCGGGGTCGATGCCGAGCAGCAGGCCGGGGGAGGTGTCGATGACCTCGGCCGGGGCGCCGAGCAGGCCGAGCACCGGCGGCGGGTGCCCCGCGCTGGCCAGGCCGACAGCGCGCCGACGCGGGTCGAAGCTGACGTACAGGCAGCTGGTGAAGCGGTCGGTGGCCAGCTCAGTGAGCAGCCGGTTGGTGTGCGCGAGCACCTCGCCCGGGTCGGCGCCGGCGGTGGCGTGGGCGCGGATGGCGGTGCGTACCTGGCCCATGAGCGCGGCGGCGGTCATGTCGTGGCCCTGCACGTCGCCGATGACGGCCGCGGCCGTACTGTCGCTGAGGCGGATCAGGTCGTAGAAGTCTCCGCCGATGTCCATGCCTGGGGTGGCGGCCACATACCGGGCGGCCACGTCCAGGCCGGGGATCCGGGGCAACGCGTGCGGCAACAGGCTTGCCTGCAGGCACTCGGCGAACTGGTGCTTGTTGTCGTAGAGCCAGGCACGCTCGAACGCCTGGATGATCAGCCCGCCGAGCGCGGTCAACATGGCCTGCTCGCTGTCGCTGAACTGATGGGGACGGTCGTAGGCGATAACGCATGTGCCGATGGACCGCCCCTGAGCGACCAGCGGCAGCAGCGCCCAGGCGCCCATGTTGTCGATGCGTATGGCGTCGGGGTAGGTCTGGCGGAACTCCTCCCAGCTGGCGTAGAACGCCGCTCTGCCCTCGTCATAGCCGCGCGCCCAGCGGACCGGATGAACCACCGGGCGGCCGTTGAACCCCTCCAGGCCCTGCCTGCTGTAGCCGCGTGAGGCGACCACGCGCATCCGGCCGCTGTCCCAGGTGAGGATGGCCATCGCCTGGGCGTCGCACACCGGCATGACGTGGTCGGCCACCAGGTCCACCACATCCTGCGCGGTCATCGCCCGTGCCAGGGAGACCGCCAGGTGCAGCATGCCGTGTAGCCCGATCACCCGCGGACGCCGGTCGTCATCCTCAACGGGAGCCTCGGACGTGGTGGTGGGCGTGATCCGCAGGGTGATACCGGGCAGGCTCGGATAGCACTGGAACAACAGCCGCCGCCCGTCGGGGCGGCGGGCCGCGAACTGGGTGGCCCGGTGGCTGACGATCGCGGTCCGGTAGTGGTCTTCATAGATGGGATCGTCCAGCCAGGGCAGCGCCGCGCCCAGGCGTTGGCCGACCATCTCGGACGCCTTCGCAGCCAGCAACTCCGCGGCCGGCGCCGTGACAAGGGTCACGCGCTCGTGCGTGTCCAGGTGACAGTAGCCCTCGGGCAGGCAGTTGAGACACGCCAGCGCTGTCAGTCCGGCGTACGGCCACGGCTGGTGAGCCTGGATGGGGTCCAAGATCCGGGGCGAGGGCTTGGGGATGATCGGCCGGCCTCGCTCACTCGCCCGGCGAAGCAGGTCGCCCATTGTGGCGCAGGTGTCGTCGATGACGTCGAGCTGACACCGGGTGAGCCCGGACTCGCCTCCTGTAGGCCACCCCAGGACGAACCCGCCCCAGATGGCACCACCGGAGCAGACCGGGGATGCGGCCATCGCGAAGTGGTACGGCAATGACAGTGCCGCCGCCGGGAACTCGCGGGCCAGGTCCACCCGGTCGCTGAGCCAGGTCAGCCGCCGTTCACGCACCGAGACCGCAACGGGCACGCAATCATTTGTCCTGATTCTGGACCAGGTTCGGGTGATAGCGGCAGGAAGCCCTATCGTCGTCTCCATCTGCAGGAGCTGACGGCTTGGGTCCAGGACATACACGATGCCGAAATGGGCCCCGGCGCTGAACACGGCTTCAATCAGCAGATCGTCCAGGCGAGACGAGTCCACCGCCGCGCCCGGGATCGAGCGGCTACCCTGCGGTCCTGCCACAGCGTTCCCGGTTGCCGAACGAGAAGTCTGACAAGCGTTCGATCCAGCCCATGCGGCTCAAAGTACGTGCAGACGTTCATTGAGCGCCTAAAGAATGCGTTTTGATTTGGTCGGTGTGTTTGTGGGCAAGAGGCTGCTGCCCAGCTCATCAGGCAGCGGTGCCGCTATATGAGCAATCTTGAGCGCGAACGGGTCGATCGCTCCCGTTGACCGCCCGCCGGTTGCGGGAGATCGTAGCGTCGGGGTGCTGGGGCGCGTCGGGACTGGCCAGCAGGGTGGGCGTGTTGGTGCTGTTTTCGGCCTCCTGCCTTCGTCTATTCAACGGCGAGGTCCCTCCGTGGCCAGAGGCTCGGGAAGCCATCACTATCGGGCGAAGACTGGCGGAACGGTTCGATATCCCGTTTCATTTCGCGAGCCCAGAGGAACCAGACTTCGCTCCGCGCTGGTGGGATTCGGACTGTTCACGCAGCTCCGGTGGGGGCGTGTCAGTCTCTGACGAACCACAGATAGCGGTGTGGTGCCTCTTGGGCGAAGCTGCACAGCTCGCGGAGCGCTTCGGCGAAGGCGTCGGTGATCAGCCCTGCGGGGAGTCGTGGTAGTTCGTCCAGCGGGGTATCGATCTGCCGATGATTGAAGATCGTGTCACCATATGGGATCAGATGGCCGAACATTGGAAACTGAGCCCGGTCGAGGTTCGCCAACGCATCGCTCCAAGGCAGGCCGTGTTTGGTGGATCCGACACCCCGGCCAACCTGATCTCGGCCTCTGACATGGCGGTCATGCTGGTGTCCGACACTGCGACATGTCGCTCAGGCGCGCCCCCGTCTCGACACACTGGGACGCCCGGTCGGTGCCGATCTCGCTGTCGGGCTCCGCGTCGTCGGTGACGGCCGTACACCCTCAAGGAGATCAGCAGAGCGCTCTTCGACCTGCCGGTGCTGGCGTGGATACCTCACGACCCGAAGTCGGCGGCGGGGCTCTCGGACGGCAAGCGTGCCAAGAAGTCCTTTCATCGATCCGCGCTGATGCGCGGCACTGTCCACCTGGGCTATGCCATGAAGGCGGTGGCACGATGAGCAACCCCTGGCCACCCCGGATAACGATCGATCCGCTCGTTATCCTCGAGACCCAGGCAGTTCCGTACAACTACGTCGCGTTCCGCGACGCGGTCCTCGCCATCACGGCCTTGAGGCGGAGCAGGGCGTAGACCTGTCCCGGTTGTACCTGCAGGCTGACGTCGTCGACCGCGGTCACGTCGCGGTAGCGCTTGACGCCCCCGTCGACCTCGATGACCGGCATCGCTCCACCGTCTCCGATCTTGACGTTCGTGGATGGTTCCTGCGGGTGTGTGGGGAAGCCTGGTCGGCGATTGTTGTCGCCGGTCAACTGCCGCGTCACGCTACGCGTTCACGTGCTCGCTAGCGGTGTTGTGATCGGCGAGGAGGAACGCGCGTATCTGGGCGGCGATGGCGGGATAGTCGGAGCTGAACCAGATCATGTGGCTGTCGGCGCGGCTTTCCACCAGTTCGGCGCGTGATATCGCCGCGGCCAGGGATTGGGCGTGGGCGAAGGGCACGGAGCGGTCGTTGCGGGTGGCGATGACCAGGGTGGGCTGGCCGATGCGGGCGGTGCAGTCGGCCACCGGGAGCATGTCGGCGACGAAGCCGCGGCCCGAGCGCATGGAGGCGTACAGGTCGGTCAGCGTGGCGTGGTCGGCGGTGCTCAGCTGCGCCAGCACCTGGTTGACGGGAAGCAGGGACAGGTCGCGCGTGAGCAGCCGCAAGGCTGGCCCCGGCGCGAAGCGGATGGCCCTGCGCACGAGTGCCCAGGTGACGGCTTCGACCCTGGGATGGAACACGATCCGTCCGCCGATGCGGGTGCGCCGGTCGGGCCAGGGCAGGAAACCGACTGAGCTTTCCAGAATCACCCGCTGTACGAGGTCTGGATGGCGGGCCGCCATGGTCAGCGCGGTACGTCCGCCGGCGGAGATGCCGACCACCGCGGCGACCTGATCGACTCCCAGATCCCGGCACAGGGCCGCGATGGCATCGGTGAAGTCCGCCACCGTGGCGCCCGCGGTCAATGGGGTACGTCCGTAGCCGGGACGCGAGGGGATGAGCACCCTGAATCCCGCGTCGGTGAAGACGTCCTCGCCCAAGGCCAGCTCCGCCCGCACGTGACCGCCGTGGAAGATCAGGATCGTGCCGGGGCCGTCGCCGTGTATCCGGTATTCCAACGGTTTCGCGCCTACACAGGCCAGGATCAGATCCCGCTCTTCCGCGGGGCTGGACCGACGTGGAGATGAAGACCTGCCCGTGTCCGTTGCAGTAGCGTCTGCACGGTGCTGTCGCGGGAAACCGGTCATGTGCGCCTCCGGGGCTGATCGTCGTGTCAGACCTTTGCCGACCAGACTTCCCGGCGCACCGCGTCCACCGTACAACGGCTTCATCCGTCGGTGGGAACACAATTCCCTACCCCTCGACCGCCGGATCCCGCGGTGTTGATCGACTACGGTGGCAGGCGGTTGACGTTCGTGGCCCAACTCGCTGGTGATTCACTTCAGGAGTCGCTCCAAGCGCCGGTCGATCTTGCCGGTGACTTTCGCTGAGCGGATGCCGCGCACCACCAGGTCGAGGTAGCGCTCGATCCACTTGGGGTTGTCGTCGGCTGAATTGAGGCACTCGGACAGGCTAGCCACCTCTTGTGAAGTGATTTCAGCGCGATCCGGGTAGCGCAGTGGGCGAACCTGATCTTGACGCTTATTGATAAGTTCTCTACAGGTGCGCCGGGAAGTCTGGTCGGCAGTCTCATTGCCGATCTTGAAAGGCTCGCCATGCGCGCTCGCGATCTGCTCGCCGCCTTTCCCACCGTCACCGCTGACGCTCCGGTGATCGAGGCCGCCCGGCTGCTGGCCGAACAGGATCTGCCCGGTCTGATCGTGGTCGATGATGACGGGCTGCCCGTCAGCATCCTGGCGGGCACCCAGGTCCTGGCCTTGGCCGTGCCCCGCTACTGTCAGGACGATCCGGCGCTGGCCCGGGTGGTGGATGAGAAACACGCTGATGCGTTCCTGTCGTCGCTGGCCGGTCGGACGGTGCGCCAGGCCGTGCCGCCCAGGCCGCGCGAGTTGCCGGTCACCGACCCGGATGCCACCGTGCTGGAGCTGGCCGCGCTGATGGCACGCACGCGTACGCCGCTGGTGGCGGTGGTGGAGCAGGGCCGCCTGCTGGGTGCGGTCACCCTGCAGGCGCTGATGGACCGGGTGGTGCCCTCGTGACGGCTCTGGCCTGGCTGTCGGTCGCGGTCTTCCTAGGCGCCTACGCGCTGATCGCCTCGGAGAAGATCCACCGGGTGGCCGCCGCGCTGGGCGGCGCCGGGATCATGCTGGCCATCCACGCCACCAACGCTCGTGCCGCGTTCTTCTCCGAACGCAGCGGCGTCGACTGGAACGTCATCTTCCTGCTGCTGGGCATGATGGTGATCGTCGGCGTGCTGAAGCAGACCGGCGTGTTCGAGTACCTGGCCATCTGGGCCGCCAAACGCGCCCGCGGCCGGCCGTACCGGCTGATGGTGTTGCTGGTCGTCATCACCGCGCTGGCCTCGGCGCTGCTGGACAACGTCACCACGGTGCTGCTGATCGCGCCGGTCACGTTCCTGGTGTGTGAACGGCTGGCGCTGCCGGTCGTGCCGTTCCTGATCGCCGAGGCGATGGCCTCCAACATCGGCGGCGCGGCCACCCTGGTCGGCGACCCACCGAACATCATCATCGCCAGCCGGGGCGGGCTGAGCTTCAACGACTTCCTCGTTCACATGGCGCCGATGATCATCGTCTTGGTGGCCGTGTTCCTCGGTCTGTGCTGGGTCATGTTCCGCAAGGCGTTCGCCTACGATCCCGAACGGGCCGACGAGGTCATGGCGCTGGACGAGCGGGAGGCGATCGCCGACCGCAGGTTGCTATGGCAGAGCCTGACGGTGCTGGCACTGGTGATGGCGGCCTTCGTACTGCATCCGGTGTTGCACTACGAGCCGTCGGTCGTGGCCATCTTGGGCGCCGGCCTCTTGGTGGCGGCCACCAAGGTGGCCACCGAGCAGGCCATCGCCGAGGTCGAATGGCCCACCCTGGTGTTCTTCATGGGCCTGTTCGTCATGGTCGGCGCGTTGGTGCGGACCGGGGTGATCGGTCAGGTCTCCCAGCTCGCCGTCGAGGCCACCTCAGGGCAGCTCGGGCTGACCACGATGGCGCTGCTGTGGGCCTCGACCGGCCTGTCGGCGATCGTGGACAACATCCCCTACGTCGCCACGATGAGCCCCATCGTCGCCGACCTGGTGCAGGCCAACGGCGGGCACGGCCCCGGGCAGGTGCTCTGGTGGGCGCTGGCCTTCGGCGCCGACCTCGGCGGCAACGCCACCGCCGTCGGTGCCGCCGCCAACGTCGTCGTGATCGGCATCGCCGCCCGCAACGGGCACCCGATCAGCTTCTGGCAGTTCACTAAGGGCTTGCAGAGAAATAATCCGTAGCGTTCCGGATCTGTGGTCGATGGTCTGGTATGAGCGTGTCGGCAGAGACCGTGCAGATGTTGACGGCGAAGCTTGAGGCGATCTTGCCGCATCTGGACGAGCGGCAACGCCGGTTGCTGCTCGGTGCTGAGGCTCGTGGGTTGGGCCATGGCGGTATTCGGGCGGTGGCCAAGGCCGCAGGCGTGCGTGAGGCGACGGTGTCGCGGGGCGTCGATGAGCTGGATGCTGGGGCTGAGCCGCTGGGACGGGCGCGCCGCCCGGGCGGAGGTCGAAAACGGCTGGTCGAGACCGATCCAGAGTTACGGGCGGCGCTGTTGAGGCTGGTTGAGCCGGACGAGCGCGGGGATCCGGCCTCGCCGCTTCGCTGGACGACCAAGTCCACGCGCAAGCTGGCCGGTGAGCTCACTGAACGGGGACATAAGGTGTCGGCCGACACCGTCGCGGATATTCTGCGCGGCGAGGGGTTCAGTCTGCAGGCCAACGCCAAGACGCTGGAGGGTGCCCAGCACCCGGATCGCGATGCGCAGTTCCGCTACCTGAATGAGCAGGTCCGCGCGCATCGCGATACCGGGCAGCCGGTGATCAGTGTGGATACCAAGAAGAAGGAGCTGATCGGAGAATTCAAGAACGCCGGGCGGCAATGGCGGCCGGCCGGCGAGCCGGTGCCGGTCAACGTCTACGACTTTGCCGCGTCGGCCGCGGGCAAGGCGATCCCGTACGGCATCTACGACATCGCGGCCAACACCGGGTGGGTGAATGTCGGCACCGATCACGACACCGCCACGTTCGCGGTCGCCTCGATCCGCCGTTGGTGGCACGCCCAGGGCAGAGGCACCTATCCGCAGGCCACGCGGCTGCTGATCACTGCTGATGCCGGCGGCGCCAACAGCTATCGCACGCGGTCTTGGAAGGGTGAGCTGGCGAGGCTGGCAGCCGAGACCGGTCTGGCCATCACCGTCTGCCACCTACCGCCGGGCACCTCGAAATGGAACAAGGTGGAGCATCGCTTGTTCGCCCACATCACGATGAACTGGCGAGGAAGGCCGCTGACCAGCCACGAGGTGGTCATTAACAGCATCGCCGCCACCACCACGAGCTCCGGGCTGCGGGTGCAGGCCGCGCTCGACACCGGCACCTATCCGCTTGGCGCTCGTGTCAGTGACGCCGATCTGGCCGCACTGCCCCTGACCCGGCACGTCTTCCACGGCGACTGGAACTACACCCTGCACCCCGCCCTGGACGGTGACCCGGACTCCACCGAGGAGGATCAACCGCCCGAGCGATGGCACCCGCAGATCCTGTCCGATCCCGCTCTGACCGGGATGCCCCGACCGGCGCTGGACCGCCTGACCGCCGACCTGCACGCCCTGGACCAGCAGCGTCCGCGGATCAAACCAGGCCGCCCATCCACCGTCACATTCTCCGACCAGGTCCTGCTCACTGTGCTACACCAGCGGCTGGGCCTGGCCTTCGAACCCCTGGCGGTCCTGTTCGCCACCAGCCGGACCACCGCATACCGCGCCATCCGCAGCATCGGCGAGCTACTCGACCAGGACGGCAGCCAGATCGCCCCCGCTCCCACCCCGCCAGGTCTCTTACGCATCCTGCACGCACGCGTCCTCGCCGAAGACACCAAGGCCGCCAATAAGATCAAACCTGCGTGTTAATAATCTGCGGACCCTAAATACGGCCTCATCGTCACGGTCGTCACCGTGGCGCTGGTGACGCCGTACCTGTGGCTGCGCTACCTCACGTGATCACCTTTGCTGGCGAGGGCGGCGCACTGGCCTGGTCCACGGTGGCCGGGCTGCGCATGTGGGTGGCGGAGTGTCTGCGCGCCGAGGCGATCGATCTTTCGGCGCCGAGGTTCATCGGCTCCTCAGAGGGCGATTCAGAGGAGAGGGCTGCCTGATGGGCGTTCTGCTGCTCGCGTTCGCGGGCCAGGTTGAGGACCGTGTTGTCGATCACCAAGACCAGCACGCTCAAACAGAGCGCGCCGAGGATCCACCAGCGACGAGGGTGCGAGGTACCGGGGGTGTGCATATGCCTTCTTTGCGGTTACCAGGGAACGGTCCGGCCGGCGAGACCGTCGGCCCGACCGTCCCGTCCTGCCGGTCAGTTCTGCTGAGCGCCGTCGCTCTGGTGCTGCTCGAACAGCAGCCCGTAGCGGTCGATCCGCCACAGCTGCGCCAGCACCAGCAGCGTGGTGCCGAAGACGAGCGGCCAGATGCTGAGCGCGGCCAGTCCCCAGGCGATGAAGCCGAATCCGGCCAGCCCGGCGGCGATCAGCCAGCGCAGCACGCGCTGATGCGCTTGCGGCACCACCAGCCGAGCCACTCGCGGCTCCAGACAGCCAGCTCCATCGCAGGGGCGAGATGATCCCGCTCATCGACAGGTGGCGAGTGCGCTACACCGCCGAGCGAGACTGACTGGCACGGGGGGTTCAATCAGCCTTTGATGAAGCGGCGGGTCATGTACCGGCGCACCGGCGGCAGTCCGGCCAGGCGCAGCGGGAGTTGGGTCAGCCACAGCAGCAGCGGGTTGGCGGGTGCGTAGACGCCTTTGACCCGGCGGCCGAGTTTCTGCTTCTTGTCCACTTCCGGCCGTAGCGCTGTCTCCCAGGCGGCCAGGGCGGAGCCGATGTCGCCGCCGTGGCGCTCCAGTTCGGTGCTGAGCCGGTCGGCGCCGCTGACAGCCAGCGCGGAGCCGTAGCCGGCGAACAGGGTGACGCACCAGGCGGCGTCGCCGAGCAGCACGACGCGGCCGCGGCTCCAGGTGGGGGCCACGACCTGGCTGATGGTGTCGAAGTAGACGGAGTCGGCCCTTGCCATACCGGCGAGCGTTTCGGGGATGACCCAGCCGAGGTCGCCGTAGACCTGCGGGAGCACCTTTTCGGGTCCGCCGGCGCGGATGCCCGTGCCGGCTTTGGTGCGGTAGCCGAAGAAGGCGACGTTGCGGTCGTCGCCGACGCTGATGACCGCGACGGTGCGGCCGCGGGATGACAGGGTGCCAGTGGTGCCGGGCGCGATCGCGTCCGGGCGCTGGTCGAGCATGTAGACGGCGACCATGTGCTCAAGGTCGAGTAGGTAGTCCTCCTCGGGACCGAAGACCAGGGCGCGAGTGGTCGAGTGCAGGCCGTCAGCGCCGACCAGCAGGTCCGCGTGTTCGATGCCGCCGTCGCTGAGAGTGACGCGTACGGCGCGGTCGTCCTGGTCGACGGCGGTGATGGTGGTGCCGAAGCGGATCTCGGCGGTGTCGCGGACCCGCTCGTACAGGACGCTCTCGATATCGCCGCGCAGGATGTTCATCGAGCGGGGACCCATGGTCGCGGCGATGCTCTCGCGACTCAGGGAGAAGCGCCGCTCGCCGTTGGGTTTGTGGTAGACGAGCTCTTCGGTGATGAAGGCCCGCTGGAGCAGGGCGGGCAGGATGCCCATGCGTTCGGCGGCGTCATAGCCGATGCCGCCGAAGGTGACGCCGTAGCCGCCACTGCGCCGTGTCGGGGCGCGTTCGATGATGAGGCTGTCCCAGCCGATCTGGGACAGCCTCAGGGCGGCGGCCAGACCGGCGATGCCTGCTCCGATGATGATGGCGCGCATAGATGGTTCCTTGCTTGAAGCTGGTCGCGAGGGTCAGAGCTGGTCGAGGACGCGCCGCTCGGCGGCGGGGTCGAGCCAGGTATCAGGGGAGGGGGCGTCGGGACGAGGGGCGGGGTCGCCTTCGGCCTGCAGCCAGGCCCAGGTGGCGGCGAGCGTGTCGCGCAGCGGGCGAGTGGTCATCCCGGCGGCGAAGACGGCATGCACGTCGGCGTCGTGCATGCCGGTAGGGGCTGGTTCGTGGGGGAAGCGCAGCCCGAACTCCATGCCCAGCCACACCCCTTCCCGGTCCAGCAGGTCCTCAGCTGCCCACACCAGTTCGGCGTCGAAGCCGGTCACCTCCAGCGCCGTCTCCAGAAACTGCCCGATCGTCACCACGCCGGGGCGGCCGGTCACCGTATAGGTGCCGCCGGTGCCGCGTTCGGCGCACTGCAGCATCCAGGCGGCCATGTCGCGGACGTCGATGTACTGCACGAACGCATCCGCCGGGCCCGGGGCGAGGACCCGGTCGCCTTTCTCCAGGCGGCGCAGCCACCACGGGACGCGGCCGACGTCCTCGTACGGCCCGAGGACCATCCCGGCCCTGGCCAGCAGCGCCTGCTCGCCATAGGTGTCAATGACGGCCAGTTCGCCACCGCGCTTGGCGGCGGCGTAGTCGGCACTGTCGTCGCTGCCGGGGTCGCCGTCGACGAGCGGGGCACTCTCGTCCGCGCACGCCGGCCACGGCCAGCGGTGCACGCCGCGGCTGGAGACGTAGCCGTAGTGTCCGGTACGGCCGTCCAGCAGGCGGGCACTGTCGCGCACGACACGTGGCGCCCAGGCCCACGTGTCGATGACGGCGTCCCATTCCCGACCGGCGAGCGCCGCCGTGGCCGCCGCGGCGTCGGTGCGGTCGGCGATGAGCGCCCGGACGCCGGGGGCCGGTGGGCGGCTGAGGCCGCGGTTAAGCGTGGTCACTTCATCGCCGCGTTCCAGGGCGGTCTCCACCATGGCGCGGCCCACATGATGGGTGCCGCCGAGCACGAGCAGTTTCATGACGCTCCAGGAGCCAGGGGAAGCCAGAGGGCTGACGGGTGGTCGAGGTCGTGGAAGATCGCGTGCTCTGATGCGCGTAGCTCGCGCGCTGTGGCCAAGGGCTGACCTGTGCCCGGATTGCGGCCATAGCGCGGGTGGGCGCCGCTGGAAACCTGCAGCCGGATCCGGTGACCGCGGAGGAAGCGGTGGGCCAGCGGCCACAGCTCGATGTCGACGGCTCGTAGGGCGCCGGGCTGGTTCAGCCGGACGATGCCGTCGCACAAGTTGAGCGAGCGGCCGTGCGGGGTCACGTAGCACAGGCGGGCGAAGTAGTCGACGTGCGGATGGGACGAGTGGGCGTGCAAGCGGACTCGTACCGGGCCGATCACCTCGACGTCCTCGGTCAACGGCGCGGTGGTGAAGGTGAGCACGTCCGCTCTGGCCTCGATGGCACGGTTGTCTTTCGGGCCCGCGGACCTCACTGCCGTCCCACCCACCGTGGGGGTCGGGTCGCCGGGGTCGTAGCGGTAGCGGCTGGGGCTTGCCTCAGGCGCGGGGTCGTCGCGGCTCAGTCGCCCGCCGGGGTGCAGATGCCACGGCGTGGGCCGGTGGGCGGGCGGCCAGCCTGGCAGGTCCAGCCAGCGGTTCGCGCCGGTGACGAACACCCGCACGCCTGACGGGGCGTCCTTGCCGAGCAGGGCGGCGTCCAGGGCGGCCAGCGCGTCCCGCATGCCGTCGCGGGTGTACAGGCCGCGCCCGTGCCCCCAAGGCCCGACCAGCAGCCGGACCTCGCGTCCGGCGGCCAGCAGGCGCGCGTGATCGTCCAGCATGCTTGGCAGGAAGAAGTCGTGCCAGCCGCCCTGCAGGTGCACCCGGGGTGGCATCCGCTCGACGTTGGCGCGGTGGTCCATGCGCTTCCAATACTCCTGCTGCGGGCCGTGCGCGATCCAGTCCTGAAACCAGCTCACCTGGTGCCTGGTGAGCGCCCGATCGGCTTCCTGCAGCGGGAGGGTGAGGGTGGCGCGGCGCAGTTTGCGTTCCGCGGTGAAGGTGGCCAGCAGCTGCGGGGTGAGAGAGTAGTTGCCGCTGAACATGGTGTCCACGAGCTGTACCCAGCCCAGTGCGTTGCCCAGCGCGAAGGCGCCGCCCGGGTACATGAAGTGCTCGGCGAAGGCCGACGGCGCGTCCTGGATCACCGCGATCTTCCACTCCGGGATATACCGGGCGGCCAGCTCCCACTGCACGAACCCCAGGTAGCTGGCTCCCCACGTGGCCAGCATGCCGCCGAACCACGGCTGGGCGCGCAGCCAGCTCAGCGTGCCGTCGGCGTCGGCCGCATCGATGACGAAGCCGTCGAAACGACCGCCGGAGCCGGCTGTGCCGCGCAGGCTCTGATACAGCACCTGATAGCCGCGCTCAGCCAGGAGTTTCGGCAACTGATCCAGCGCGTTGCCTCGGCCGTACGGGCTGCGGAGCAGCACCAGCGGCGGGCGGTCCACATCGGCCGGGTAGTAGTGGGTGGCCAGCAGCCGCAAGCCGTCAGTGGCCGGGATCTCGACGTCTCGCCGCACGCGCACCGGGTGCCGGATGGCGGGACGCACGCCGAACAGGCGACTGAGCAAGGTCATCGGGGTTGTCTCCTCGTCGACGCTGGATGTCACATCGCCGACCAGACTTCCCGGCACACCATCGGCTCTCCAAGCGGCGGAGCCCGATATGCGCAATATACCGAATCTTCAGTAATTTCTGAAGTCTAGTGGCGATCGCTATTCTGTGCTCCATGAACGACAGGCAGGAACAGTGGCGGGCGGCCGAACAACTGGCCCTGACCTTGACCGAAGGAGGACTGCAGCGCATGGCCGCGCGCACCCTGGCCGTGTTCCTCTTCACCGACCAGGACAGCGTCACGGCGGGCGAGATCGCCGAACGGCTCGAGGCCAGCGCGGGCTCGGTCTCCGCCGCGATCAAGTCGCTGCTGTCGGTCGGGCTGATCGAACGCCTGCCCGCTCCCGGCAGCCGCCGTGAGCATTACCGTCTGCGTGACGACGCCTGGGCCGTCTTGTTCACCAGCCAGAACACCGTCATCCAGGTCATGCTGCAGGCCGCGCAGGCCGGCATCGACACCACCACGGCCGACGACCCGGCCCACCGGCGGCTGACCCAGATGCGCGACTTCTACCAGTTCATGCTGGGCGAGATTCCCACCCTGCTCGAACGCTGGCAGCACCACCACAACAGTGCCTTCCGTCAGGCCTGACTTCGCCAACGGATCAGCGAGAACCGCGCTTACGGCGGATTCCGTGCCAAGTCTCTGCCAGTAGCCAGTGCTGACCCCAAAACCTGGACAGTTTTGAGAAGGACATGCACCTTAGAGTTCCTGCTGATCCAGGCCCTGCACGATGAAGTGGACAGGCTGATGCTGCGGACTGCCCCGTTGCCCCGGTGAAGGTACGCCCACATCGAAGCTCCCGCTTTCAACTCCCGGCGGCGAGGTCGACGCTCACGAGACTCCCGAGGATGCGACCGGCCGCGAACCGCGTGAGGAAACCGGCCTCGATCAACCGGGGCCCGGCTCACCACCCACGATCCCGACATCGCCGAACACGGCTGGGCTCACCCTGCCGAAGCGGAGCAGCTTCTGGGCCCGACGCGCACCGAGCGTCTGCGAGCCGGATTCCTCGGCCTCCGCCAAGGCTGCCAAACCCTCATCACCCTTACTGACGCGGAAATCTGGAAGATCGTGCCGTTCCGTCCCCTGACAGGAATGCGCCGTCCGTACAGGCCAGGGCAGGCGCGTGAGCATGTGCTGCGCCTGTCGGGTGACTACGCGTGCCTCATGAACGCGCAGCGCCCGTGCGTGCCGACTGCCAAGACGGTTCTGAGGAGAGCGCCGCGGGGCCAGCAAGCACTACCCGGTCGTGGGCGAAGGTGTGACGACGTCGGCAGTCATGCACTCGGGATGCTGGTCGGATGGTGCGTCGTCAGCCCAGCTTCGCGCATGATCCTTCTCACGGTCTCTTCCAGGGAACTGTCCTGCCCAATCAGCGTCTCGCAGCCGTCCGGCAGCACGTCGCGTTCGAGGTACCACTTCCGCATGTCTTCAGCGCTGAACTGGTTGCGCTGGGGACGGGTGCCGTGCCGACGCAGCGTCTCTTCGTACGAGATATCCAGGTAGAAGAAGGAGCTGGTGCCCAGGTGGTCGCGGCGTAGCTTCTGCAGCATGAGGATGTCGCGGCGGATCACGTCCTGGCTGACCAGCGCCAGCCCGCGGCGACCGTGGGCGTCGCGCACGGCTCGCGCCACGCTTGACTTGCCCGACCCTGAGTTGCCTCGGAGGACGATCAGCCTGGAGTCAGGTGAGCCGATTTGCACTCGGTCACGCTACCGGGCTGTTCGGCATCCGATCAGCATTTTCTCGTGTTGGTACCGGCGTGAGGTGAGGGCCGCCGCAATGGAAGCACGATACCGGGATTCAAGCCGAAGTTTGCGGTGGAAATTGTCGCCGTTATCGGGTCATGGTTGAAGATGCGGCTCTTGAGACGAAGCGGTGGAGTCGGCCTTCTGCGCTAACCGCAGCCCAAGAAGGGCTATCCGGCCTACCTGGAATGTCTGCCGATAGAACAGCACTCATCACGATCACCGTAGCTGTCTCGATCAAACCTCTGGCGTACTCCTGGGCTGATACGTCACTTCGGCTGGAGTCCCAGATTCCAAGTCAGTTCTACCTACGCTTCAAGTCAAGGGCGATCACAATATGCATGCGCACTACCATCTGTCGTGTCGAACACTTGTGATGGTAACTCGTGAGGAATGCGCGGTTTGGATATCTCATGAGCCCTCCTGTTAATTCGCGAGATTGTTGGGATTCGTGAACCATCCCTGGATCATCTATCTACGGGCATATCTGTCCGTGCGTGTTCATCGTGCGCGTATCGCGCCCACTCGCGGCGCCTCGGCCATCGAATGGGTGATCATCACGGCCATCATCGCCGGCGTTGCTCTGGGGCTGGCCACCCTGATCAAAACCGTAGTGGAGCAGAAGCAGGCGGAAATCGAAAGCGGCGCCGGCATCGACGGCGCTCATAGCTGATGGCGCCTTTCAGCCAGATATCAATAGGTTGATGCTCTCCTCGCCGCCATGGAGGAGGTCGTCAGGCGCTCCCTTGCGAGCCGACTCTCACAGTCTGCCGGGGGCGAGCAATCAGCGGACGGCGAGTGAGGCGCTGTCGCGGTGCGCTCTACCGTACGTCACAGCCATCCCCACCGCTTGAACACCATGAAGAGCACAGCGGACGCCAGCACCATCAGGACCAGAGCCGACGGGTAGCCGAAGGCCCACTGCAGTTCCGGCATGTGGGTGAAGTTCATGCCGTACACGGTGCCGACGAGCGTGGGAGCGAAGAAGATGGCTGCCCACGCGGAGATCTTCTTGATCTCTTCGTTCTGGGCGTAGCTGGCCTCGGTCAGACGATTGACTTCCGCGGTGTGCGCCTGGCCGACCAGCGTGGCCTTGATGGTGAGGGTGGTCTGGTAGAACTCGATCACCCCTTGGAGATATTCCCTTTCTCCGTCGGCCACAGCGCGGACTCGGTCGAACTGGTCGGCCATGTCGGCCACCAGCCGTTGCCCTTCGGCCGAGATACGGGTGAGATTGGTCATCCTCCCGTAGATCGCGCCGCTCAGCGCGCCCATGGTGCGCACGGCGAGCAGCCCGTGGCGGGCACGGAACAGTTCGTTGAGAAACTCCTCGGGATCGCCGACATTTCCGCCCGTGACCCGCTGCTCCAGTTGCCACACGTCGCTGGTCATCGTCTCCACGTAGTTTTCCTGATTGCGGGTCAGGGCGGAGACGATCGCATATGACAGTTCGAACGGTGTGGCGGGGTGCAGACGGCCCGCCACGATCCGGGTGAGCACCTCGCGGGTCTCGCGCAGCGCCGCGGCCGGGTCGACCACCGGGTTGATCGGTCCGTGGACGGTCACCAAGTAGTTCCGGCCGATGAACTGGTCGAGCTCGATGTAGTGTACGTGGCCGCGCTTCCCTCGTTCGGGGGCGTGCAGGACGACGAACACGTGGTCTGGGTAGGCGTGCACCTTGGGCACACGGTTACGTTCGACGCAGTCGCGGACCGCCATCGAATGGAAGCCGAAAACCTCCGCCAGCACACGCGCGGCCTCCTTGTCACAGCTGGAGATGTCGACCCAGACCAGACGGTCTTCGTCGTCGAGCAGCGTCTTCAGTTCTTCAACGGGACGATCTTCAACGCCCTCATCGTTGATCAGCCGAATATCCATTTGGGGTCACCCCTCGGGCGATTTCTCGTGGGCAGCCGGTCCACCGAGAGCCGCCCACTCGTACTCCCACCCTCCAATGATCTCGCAACGCCAGGTATGGCGAACATCGGGAGGCGGGCCGTAGGAATGGGGATGGAGCAATTCCACCATCCACGGCCGGTCGGCCTCGGAGATAGAAGCCACCTGCACCCAACTGCGCAGCGTGCTGTTCCTCCGAGTTGCCGAGACGTTCCGGGAAATCCGCCCGTGGTGCGGCCGGGCGGTGAGCTGCGCTTCTACCAGCATCAGCGCTCGAACAGGTGGCCGGTCGCGGCTTCGACCATGTCGTAGGAGTCGCCCGCCTCCGCTGACATCCCGTTGAGACGCATCCATACGTTTTCTTGACGCCCTCACCAGGTCAGGAAGCCCCTGGCCGTCAGTAGGGTGCAATGCGTATTTATGCGGTCTTGACGGAGGGGTGACGGGGATGGTGCTGGCGAAACGGCCGGCCGAGACGGAGGGGACGCTGCGTTCTTGGCTGCTCCAGGGCCTGCAGACCGACCGCAAGCAAATCGAGCATGGTCCCCATGTGAAGCATCCATGGTGGCGCGTGATGTGCCTGACGGGCGTGGATTACTTCTCCACGCTGGGCTACCAGCCGGGCATCGCCGCGTTGGCTGCCGGGCTGCTGTCGCCGCTGGCCACGCTGTCCCTGGTGGCCCTGACGTTGCTGGGCGCGTTGCCGGTCTATCGGCGGGTGGCCGAGGAGAGCCCGCATGGGCAGGGCTCGATCGCGATGCTGGAGAAGCTGGCGCCGCAGTGGTGGGGCAAGTTCTTCGTGCTGGCTCTGCTCGGGTTCGCGGCGACCGACTTCGTGATCACGATGACGCTGTCGGCGGCCGACGCCACCGCGCACATCCTGGAGAACCCGTTCGTGCCCGACTTCCTGGCCGGACAACGGGTGATCGTCACCCTGGTGCTGCTGGCGCTGCTCGGCGGGGTGTTCCTGATGGGGTTCAGCGAGGCCATCGGCCTCGCCGTCCTGCTCGTCTTCGCCTACCTGGCACTCAACGCGGTCGTGATCTCGACCGCGCTCGTGCACGTCCTGGGGGCGCCACAAGTGGTTGTGGACTGGGAGCACGCGTTGAGCACGGACTTCAGCAGCCCCCTGGCCATGGTGGGCCTGTCGCTGCTGGTGATGCCGAAGCTGGCGCTGGGCCTGTCCGGGTTCGAGACCGGTGTCGCCGTGATGCCGGTGGTCAAGGGGGACATACCGCAGCGGATCAAGAGCACCCAACGGATGCTGACTGTCGCCGCTCTCATCATGAGCGTGTTCCTGATCTTCTCCAGTTTCGTGACCACCGTGCTCATCCCGCACCGGGAGTTCGAAGAGGGCGGCAAGGCGGCCGGGCGCGCGCTGGCCTACCTCGCTCACCAGTACCTCGGTGACTGGTTCGGCACCGCCTACGACGTGAGCACGATCGCGATCTTGTGGTTCGCCGGGGCTTCGGCGATGGCCGGTCTGATCAATCTGGTGCCGCGTTATCTGCCCCGCTATGGGATGGCGCCGGAGTGGACGGGCGCGGTCCGGCCGCTGGTGCTGGTCTTCTCGGTCATCGGGTTCGCCATCACGATCATCTTCGACGCCGACGTCGACGCCCAGGGTGGTGCGTACGCCACCGGTGTGCTGGTGCTCATGCTGTCGGCGGCGGTCGCGGTGACGCTGTCGGCCAGGGCGAAGGGCCAGCGCACGGCCATGGTCGGGTTCGGCCTCATCACCGCCGTGCTGGCGTACACGCTGGTCGACAACGTCATCGAGCGGCCGGATGGCGTGAAGATCGCCTCGTTCTTCATCGCCGCCATCATCGTGACGTCGCTGATCTCGCGGGCGACCCGCTCCACGGAGCTGCGCGTGACGGAGGTGCACCTGGATGGGTTGGCGGAGAAGTTTCTCAACGAGGCGAGCGGTGACATCCACCTGATCGCGAACGAGCCGCACCAGCGCGACCAGAACGAGTACCACGACAAGCTGCGTGAGCAGTGGACCAACCACCGGCTGCGGAGCGCCGAGCCGGTCATGTTCGTCGAGGTGTCGGTGCCCGACGCCTCGGAGTTCGAGACCGAGCTGCACGTCAAGGGCGAGGAACGCTACGGCCACAAGATCCTCACCATCGACAGCTCGGCCGTGCCCAACTCCCTGGCCGCGCTCCTGCTCCACCTGCGCGATCGCACCGGTAGGGCCCCGCACATCTATTTCCACTGGACCGAGGGCAATCCGGTCGTGGCGATGCTGCGCTATCTCGTCTTCGGCGGCGGCGACGTACCGCCGCTGACCCGCGAGGTCCTCCGCAAGGCCGAGCCCGACCTCGAACGCAGGCCACACGTCCACGTCGGCTGACGGACGCCTTCTTGGCGGCGTGCCGCGTACTGATCGCGTCAAGAATCGCGCGACGGCCGTATGGATGACGTCAAGAACGGCAAAGCAGGCCTATTTCGGGGGTTTGCTGGGCCATGAACCGCTCATCCCGGGCGGTAGGCGGGTGTTCCAAAGTTGAGGAGTTGGGGATGGCAGACGTCATCTTCGTCGCCCTGACGATCGCGATCTTCGTGGTCTTCGGGCTCCCGCCGGACAAGACCGTACTGATCACCGCGAGCCGGCACGGCGACCACGTGCGGATCCACGTCATCGATCGCGGCCCGGGCCTGCCACCTGAGGCGCACGACCACGTCTTCCAGCCGTTCCAGCGGCTCGGCGACCGCGACAACCACTCCGGCGTCGGCCTCGGCCTGGCCCTCTCACGCGGCCTGACCGAGGCCATGGGCGGCACCCTCGTACCCGAGGAGACACCAGGGGGAGGCCTCACCATGACCGTCACACTGCCTGTTTCCAGCAGGTCGGTGCCAGCATGACCCGCATCCTCGTCGTCGACGACGAACCGCAGATCCTCCGCGCGCTACGCATCAACCTGGCCGCCCGCCACTATGAGGTGGACATCGCCGCCGACGGCGCCGCGGCCTTGCGCGCGGCCGTCGACAGCTCCCCGGACCTGGTCATCCTCGATCTGGGGCTGCCCGACCTGGACGGGATCGACGTCATCCACGGCCTGCGCGGCTGGACCACCATCCCGATCATCGTGCTGTCCGGCCGGGCCGGGAACCAGGACAAGATCGAGGCCCTGGACGCCGGCGCGGACGACTACGTGACCAAGCCGTTCGGCATCGACGAACTGCTGGCCAGAGTGCGAGCCGTCACCCGGCGCACCGCCACCCAGGAAGCCGAGCTGGCCCGCGTCCAGCTCGGCGACCACGTGATCGACCTGACCAGCAAGACGATCTCCAGCAATGTGCGCCTCACCCCGATCGAGTGGCAGATCCTGGAGATGCTGCTCCGCCACCCCGGCAAGCTGATCAGCCAGCGGCACCTTCTCACCGAGGTGTGGGGCGCCCGCTTCGTCAAGGAAACCCACTACCTGCGCCAGTACATGGCCCAGCTCCGCCGCAAACTCGAACGCGACCCGGCCAACCCCGTTCACCTGATCACCGAACCCGGCATGGGCTACCGCTTCAAACCATGACCACGGAATTGGCTGCCGTACTTTTCGCGTAGGTATTTGCCCTCTCGGTGTCAGGGATGCATATAGACAGGCATGCGCGGTCGCTCGCGGGGCCACCATGAGGATCAAATCCCCCGTTCAGGAGCATTCTGCAATGTCCGCTGTGAAAACTTCCCCTCCTGTCAAGGAGCCCGCTGATACCGGAGATCGGCATCGGCTGTCCGTGATCGGCGGTCTGGCCGCGCTGTCGCTGGACGCGATGACCTCGGTGGCTTATGGGCCCGAGGCGATCGTGCTGGTGCTGGCCCTCGCGGGTGGCGCGGGGCTCGGCTTCACCATTCCCGTCACACTGACCATCGCGGCCCTGCTGGCGGTGCTGACGCTCTCCTACCGGCAGGTCATCGCCGCCTTCCCGCAAGGCGGCGGCTCCTACGGGGTGGCCAAGACCTACCTGGGCCGCCGGTCCGGGCTGGTCGCCGGCGCTTCGCTGATCGTCGACTACGTGCTCAACGTGTCGGTGTCGGTGGCCGCCGGGGTCGCGGCGCTCACCTCGGCTTTTCCCGAGTTGCTGCCGTACACGGTGTGGATCTGCCTGGCCGTGCTGGCGCTGGTGACCGCGATCAACCTCAAGGGGATCGCGCACAGCGCCCGCGCGTTCATCGCGCCGACCGCCATATACGTCGGCGCGATCGTGCTGGTCATCGTCGCCGGGCTGGTCAGGAGCGCGCCCGCCGTCGACGTCTCGCACCAGATGAGCAGCCTGCAGACGGTCGGCGTCCTGCTCCTGCTCAAGGCGTTCGCCAACGGCTGCGCCTCGCTGACCGGCGTGGAGGCGATCGCCAACGCCGTCCCGTCCTTCAAGCAGCCCCGGGTACGGCGGGCGCAGCGCGCCGAGGTCGCCTTGGGCGCGCTGCTGGCGGTCATGTTGCTGGGCATCGCCGCGTTGATCGAGAAGTTCGCCATCGCCCCCGCCGACGGGGTGACCGTGCTCGCGCAGGTCACGCAGGCCGCGCTGGGGGATGGGCCGCTGTTCTATCTGGTGCAGTTCTCCACGGTGGTGCTGCTGGCACTGGCCGCCAACACCTCCTTCGGCGGGCTGCCGGTGCTGGCCCAGTTGCTGGCCGGCGACAACAACCTGCCGCACTTCTTCGCGCTGCGCGCCGACCGGCAGGTGCATCGCTACGGCATCGCCTTCCTGACCGTCACCAGCGCTCTGCTGCTGGTCGTGGCCGGTGGCGCGATGAACGTGCTGGTGCCGCTGTTCGCGATCGGGGTGTTCGTCGGGTTCACGCTGTCGCAGGCGGGCATGGTCCGGCACTGGGTGATCGACCGGCCGGCCGGGTGGCGGTGGCGGGCTCTGCTCAACGGCTTCGGCGCGCTGCTCACCTTCGCCGCCGCCATCGTGGTGACAGTGTCGAAGTTCGCCGAGGGCGGCTGGCTGATCGTGGTGGCGCTACCGCTGATGGTGGCGGGCATGGAGTGGGTCAACCGCTCCTACCAGCGGATCGGCACGCGGCTCGAACTCGGCAAGACCCCCGCTCCGCCCCGGCCGCGTCGCTCGCTCGTGGTGGTGCCGGTGCACGCCGTCACCCGGCTGACCCGCGACGCGCTCGCCGCGGCACTGTCACTGGGCGATCGGGTGGTGGCCGTCAACATCACCCATCCGGAGGACGAGCGGCAGGCCCGGACGTTTGCCGAGGACTGGGACCGCTGGGATCCGGGTGTGGAGCTGGTGCAGCTCTTCGACGCTCACCGGCGCCTGGACCAGCCGTTGCTCGACTACCTCGCCCAGGTGCCCGAGCCGCACGTGTTCGTGCTCATCGCCGAGGTCGAGCCCGAGCACGCCTGGCAGCGAATGCTCCAGAACCAGCGTGGCGCCGTGCTGGCCAGGGCGCTGCGCCGCCGTACCGACGCGGTGGTGTGCCGGATGCGTTTCCGCGTCTCTTGACACCCATCGGAGAGTGACCACCGCCGATCAAGGTCGTAGCAGGGCGCGTACCCGGTCGATGGTCGCGCTGGCGCGTTCCAGGTTCTCCCGGAGGGTGCCGGTGGCCTGGCGGAGCTGCTCGGTGACGAGTCCCCGGTCGGTGAGGAGGCCGCTGTCCAGGAGGGCTTCGGCTCTCTCGCGTTCCTCGGCTTCGGCCTGCTCTTTGGCCTGGTGGATCAGGTCGAGGATGGTCTCGGCGAGCTGGGCCGAGTCCATCCGCATGGCGCGGGGGTCGAGGCGCAGCCCTTGAACGCCTGAGGAGCTGCCGTACTCGACGCTCACCCAGCCGTTCCCGGACCCGGCCCGCGCGGTGGCTTCAGTGCCGCTGTGCAGGCGGCGCATCCGGTCGAAGAGGCGGTCGGCGTCGTCCGCGAGCTGCTCGGGGTCCACGCCGAGCTCGTGCTTGAAGTCCATGGTCACTCCGAAGGGAACGAGTAGGAACCGTCGCTGGCCTGCTCCGGCACGTACCGGCCGGTTATCGTCTGGCTGCCGGTCGTGATGTCGTTGACCGCCTTGGCACCTGCCAACTGGGGCAGGCCGTTCGGCAGGGGCGCGCCTGCCCGCGAGCTCGTGCCGCCTGGGCAGCGGCCGCTGAGGCCGTGGGCGGTCAGGTCGCGCTCGACTCGGTTGGCCGTGCCCCAGACCAGCATGGGGCCCTGGGCGAAGGTGGCCGCGGCCAGGTCGTTCAGGCCGCTGTGGTCGCTGTGGTCGCTGTGGGCGGCCTCGTGGGCCACGTCCACGACCGCGGTCGCGCTCAGCGCGGTGGCGCACCCGTGCAGGAGCGTGTCCAGCGGCGCCTCCACCGCCTGATAGCCCTCGAAGAGCTTGATCAGGGACTGCGTGGCGGTCAGCCGGGCCATGGCGAGGCTGAGCGGGGTGACGGCCGCGATCAGCACCCACAGCGCCACCGCGGCCATGGCCGCCGCGACCAGGAACTGGAACAGGATCATCGCCGCCAGCGCCGCTCCGGCCGTGTACAGGACGATGGCCGTGACCACGGCACGGATCTCGATGCTGCGCAGGTCGGCCAGGTAGGCGTCCATGCGGCGCTGGAAGGCCCGGCCGTCCTCGCTACGCCAGCCCGTCACGGCCACCTCGCCGACGAGGGCCTCGACGTTCAGCCGGGCGGCCACCACGTCGTCGTGCACCGCCAGCCAGGTGCCCGCCCCGTCGAACAACGCCTGCGGATGGTACTGGTGGATGTACATCTTGCCGACGAACGGCCATCCCGCCGGGACACCCAGCACCGACAGCGTCAATGCCGCGCCCGTGCCCAGTTCCAGGCTCCGCCGGGCCAGTTCGGCGAGGTTCATATCGATCTCACGGAGCTCACGTGCTCCGCGTCCTGCCAGGTCGTCAAGGAGGCGGTCACGCCGTCCTGAATCCGGACGGTGTCCTCCACCCGGTGCCGCACTTCCGTCATGGTGAACGCTTCGACCTCGTTGTACGCCAGCGCCAGCGAGTAGGTGAACGAGGTGAAGGCGGATTCCGCCACAGTGAGCGCGACCAGCTTGGGCAATACGTTGTCGAGTGGCCTGGCGGCCTCGGGCAGCCTGGACCTGAGCTCTCGCAGCCGAGCCCGCTCGACCTCCACCTCACGCGGGCTGGCCGGCTCCGCAGGGAGCCATGGATTGGGATTTATCGGCATGGGTCGCTTTCGTTGGTGCTTGTGATCTTTCCAGCGTGGCTTGGAGCGACTCGGATCGCGTACGTTCTGACGGAACGCCTACGCGAACTCGACGCGCCCCCTCGCGGTCTTGACGCTTCGCCCTACATCGACGCGGTATCAAGAGCGGCTCCCACCTGATCGGCGAGGGTCACCGCGACCAGGCGTGCCTGCAGGGGCGGGATGGTCCCAGGTGTGGGGTCGAGCATGAAGCGACCGTAGAAGCGGCCATTGCCGAACGTCCGCAGCTCAACCTCCTCATCGGGCAGGCCCAGTCGATCGACGTCCCAGTGTCTGCGGCCCCAGACCACGGTGCCGTCCTGCTCAAGACGTGGCGGGTGACCGATCAGGGTCCCGTACTCGAAGCGGCACCCACGAAGGTGAAGCAGCTTGGTGAGCTGGACGGTGACGTGATCGACCACCGTGTCAGGCGACTTCGCCGACTGGGCCAGCTCGGCGGTGTCATGGATCTGGGCCAGGTAGCCGGCATCGGTGATGGTGATCACTTCCAGCCGCCGAGCGCGAGCGGCCAGTTGTGAGACCGCCAGCCCCACGACGAGCAGCAGGATCGCGGTCTGGATGTCTACGGACTTGGTGATGGCGAAGCGTTCGTAGGGCTGGGTGAAAAAGAAGTCGAACCACAGCGCCGCCGAGATCGCCGCGAGCGCTCCGGCGGGACGGTTCCCGTTGGCGGCGACCGCGACAACGATCACGACCAGAACAAGAGCCACACTCGCATTCGGCAGGCCAGCACGAAACGGCAGAAGGATCACCGCGACGGCCGGCGGGACCACCAGCGCGGCCACGACTGCGATGCGATCCCTGTTCAGATAGCGAGGCATTGCCATCGCACCTTCCGCCCTAACGTCACATCTGTCGAGGTCAACGCCCTATCTCTACCCAGCCGCGGGCGATCGACCGAGCACGTTGGCGCGTTACCGGTACTCGTTGAGCCGTGGCCTGATGCCCATCAGGGTCAGGGCGGTAGCCAGCAGCGCGCCGATGGCCGGGATGAAGGACCAGCCGCCGAGGGCCGCCTCGCCGTCGCGGATCGACCCCTCGAAATGGCTGTGGTTCAGCGCGATGAACCGCTCCAGGGCCTTGTCGTACCGGTCGAAGTGGTAATTGGAGTTGCCCGGGACGTAGCTGGTGTTGAAGGCCACCGTCGCGCGCAGGTCTCCGCTGCGACGCAGGGCGCGCATCTTCCTGTCGTCGCGCTGGTAATCGCGGTAGGCGGTGATGGTCTGCTCAGCCAGTTCCCGCTCGCCGGGGAAGGTGATGTTGCCGAAGGCGGTGCCGAAGAATCCCGTGAACTGAACGTCGCGCCGATCGGCCGAGTACGCGTCGAGCGCGGAGGCCAGCTTGTTGTCGTAGGTCTGCAGGCTCGCCCCGGTGAGGCCGGCCAGTTGCTGAGATTTTTCCAGAAACGCTCGCTGATATCGGTCCGCCCGCGACGGATCGACCAGGAAGCGGCTCTCGTCGGCGTTGGCGTCGTAGCTGACGGCCCGCGCCCTGGTCAGCGCCATCACCGAGTCGAACGCGTCCTTCTTGGCGCCCCGCAGGTGCGCCGCCTCGGTGAGCAGGAGCCCGGCTCCGACGACGGTGAGCGCGAAGGCGATGACCGTGGCCACCGCCAGCCAATTCGACGGCCGCCCGCGGGCTCCTGGCCGTGCGGATCTCCGGGCCGAACAGGGTGGAGGCGGCGGGTCGCGGCCGGTCGTCCTGCGCGGCGACCACCTCGCGCAGCACGGCGGTGAGTTGCTCGGCCATGTCGGCGGCCGACCAGAACCGCAGCTCGGGGTCCGGGTCGGTGGCCCGCCGCAGCAGCAGGCCGAACGACTCCGGCAGCGGCAGCACATCCGGCAGCGCGTGCTTCATGACCGAGGCGTTGCCGCGGAAGTCGAAGGACAGGACCGCCAGTGTGCGGCCCACGGTGTAGAGGTCGGAGGCCACGCTGGGCCCCATCGCGGCGATCTCCGGTGCCTGGTAGCCGATCGTGCCGTAGATCGCGCTGTCCTCATCGTCGGCCCTGCGAACGCCGCCCAGGTCGATGAGCTTGAGTTGTTCCTCGCTCTGCAGCACGTTGTCCGGCTTCAGGTCGCAGTTGATCAGCCCCTGGTCGTGCAGGTACCCCAGCGCACGTAAGATCTCCAGCCCGTACGCGATGACCTGCGGCAACGGCAGCGGACCGGCCTCTCTGAGCTGTCTGAGCGACTGACCGCCGACGTACTCCATGACGATGTAGCCGCCGGTGGCGTGCTGGACGAAGTTGTAGATCTTGATGACGTTGGGGTGCTCGACGGCGGCGAGGAAACGGCGCTCGGCCAGCGCGGCGGCCATCGCATCGGCGTCACCGGTGTCGAGCAGGCCCTTGAGCACCACCCAGCGGTCGCTGACGTTCTTGTCGCGAGCCAGGTAGATCCAGCCGAGCCCGCCGTGCGCCAGGCAGCCGAGCACTTCGTACTGCCCGCCGACCAGATCTCCCGCGACCAGCTTGGGGGTGAAGGAGAAGCGTGCGCGGCACTTGCTGCAGAACCCTTCGGTACGGCCCGGCGCCCCGTTCTTGCCCCGGCCGACCGGTTCGCCGCAGTTGCCGCAGAACCGCCTGTGCTCGGCCACCTGCGGATCGGCCAGGACCGCGGTCGCCGGATCCCGGTATGGCACTGCGGGCACCTCGACCAGCCCGGCGCCCAGCATCCCGCGCCTGGACGAGCCGGTGCCGCAGGTGCGGCTGGAAGTCGTCCGGCCGCTCCCGGAACGCCCCGAGACAGAGACTTCGCCGGGCGCGGCCAGGCCGCAGACGTCGCAGTAACCGTCCTCAATGGTGCCGACGCATCCGGCGCGCGCGCACGACATGACGCCCACTCCTCCCGCTGCTATGAGGAGAATCCTGTTCGCCAAAGAACCGGAAATGGCGGGCATTGTTGCGATATTTACGCTTTAACTACGCTTTCCCTACGGCGCGTACCGAGGGCTCCGGCAGGTGCCACGTGGGTCGGCGAGTAGATCAGAGCCTGTTCCGGCGCCCGCCCCAGCACTGCGCGTAAGCGGGAAGACCTTGAACACCGCCGTCGCGGGGCGCCGCGAGCGCGACATCGCCCGATGTCTCGTAGAGCGTGTACGCGCTCAGGCCATAGGCCATCGACCGGGCAGGAGGGTGTTCATCTCCCGACTCTCCAGGCAATGGCTTTGACGTGCTCAGCGCGCGTAAATAACGCGTAAGTGGCCGTAGCGAACGCGTAGGAATGCCGTAGGGAACGGCGCTCCCGGGCGCCAGGTCGTGTTACATGAAATCGTTCCCGCCGGAAAGGATGGTCGATGCGCGGGCGTCTTTTGGAAGTGCTGATTCCGGCCGGATTCGTATGCGCGGTCGGCGGTTGTGTGCTGGCCGCGATGACCGTCTCCCAGACCACGGCACGCGTCATTCTGGTGGCGGTGACCGTCGGCCTGTTCGCGATCTGGGCAAGGCACTACTTCGCCGCGCTCGCGACGGGAGCGATGGCCTGGTGCTTCGTGACGGGCTTCCTGGTGCACGCCGAAGGGGAGCTGGCGTTCGGGCCGGGCGACCTCGTCAGGCTGGCGGCGCTGGCTGCCGCGGCGCTCGCGGGCTGCGCCTACGGGCATGTACTTCATGTCCGGCGCTCGAGTCGCCGACGTCGCCGTCTGATGCGGGCGCGGACAGATGCCCGTCGGGCTCCCATGCTGCGGGGACGGTTGTTGCATGCGCGTGCAGGAGACGTCCGGTATCAAGCGCGTTAGAAAGGGCGCCAGGAGCCTTCCGAGCAGCCCCGATGATTTCTACGCACCCTTTGGCGTCTGGCTGCCCGCGGAAGCGCCTTCGCGATTTCCGGATCGGCGGGCCGAGTGATGGCCGCTGCGCCGGGTGGCCGAGATCGCTGAGCTCGGCGCGGGCCGGGTGCCTACGCTCATGCATCTGCATCAGGCGCTGCGGCGGCCTCCGTCGGGAACAAGATCATGCTCAGGAGGTGGGGGCTGCGGCCGGCCGCGGGTTTGTTGCCCGCCCTGGAGGCGAGGACGTCGCGTAGCTCGTCGATCATCTCGGCGAGCTCGTCCGGGGTGAGCCAGACGGTGCCCTGCCGGTAGCCCACGAAGTCGGCTGTCGGGTCGGCTCCGTCCCGGTCGAGGTAGGCGTTGAACTCGGCGTGCAGGGCGGCCATGGCTGCGGCGAACCCGTGACGGTGCTCGTCCAGGGACATCGACGCGGCCATGTCAGCGTCGATGCTCGCGTGCTCGCGGCGCAGCCGGTAGTGGCGTTCGACGGCGCCGTGCACGCGCTGCTCGTCGACGACTTCCAGCACTCCCGCCTCGGCCAACAGGCCGACGTGCCGGTACACCGTGGTCTTGGGGACGTCGGGCAGGCCGGTGCACAGGTCGGATGTGGTGCGGATGTGACCGCCGGACATGGCGTGCACGATGCGCAGCCGGACCGGGTGCAGGAGCAGATCAAGGGTGTCCACGCTCCTACGATCCCATATCTGGTACCGTTCTTAAAATTGGAAATGCAGGGGCGATGGGTGACGGCCCCCAAAGGCGCACTCTCGTCTCCGCCAAGTCGGTGCCGACAGTGAGGGAGTCAGCGATGCAACATCAAGCGGCCGAGGCAACGCCGCCAGTTGGACGGCACTACCAGGTCAGGGATCGGAGACTGTTCCTCCACCGCTCGGGCAGCGGGAGCCCGGCGGTGGTGTTCCTACCCGGGGCCGGCTCATCCGGCATGGACGGTTTCATCGTTCAACAACGGGCCGCCGAACTCACCACGAGCGTGCTCTACGACCGGGCCGGAACGGGGTGGAGCGACCGGGCCGAGCTGCCACGCACCTCCACCCAGGTCACCGACGAACTGCGCGAGCTGCTGCGGGTCGTCGGCGTGCCCGCTCCCTACCTGCTGGTCGGTCATTCTCTCGGCGGCCTCTACGCACGCCACTATGCGCAGCGTTTCCCTGACGAGGTGGCGGGGTTGGTCCTGGTGGAGCCCGAACACGAGGACTACGACTCCTACATGCCCAAGGAACTGAACGAGCTGTATCAGGCATGGGACCCCGGCGAGGCGGTGCCTGACGAGTTGCCCGACGAAATCATCCAGTTCTACCGCACCCTGTTCGCCCGGGAGATGGCCGACTGGCCGGAAGAGATCCGCGAGCCGCTGATCGAACGGCACGTCAGCCTGGAGTGGCTGAAGATCGGCGGCCAAGAGGCGGCCAACCGGAACCAACTCCATGACGAGGTACGCAACGCGGGACCGATGCCCGACGTCCCGCTGATCGTGCTCACCGCCACGGCGATCGACCCCTTCAAAGAAGCGGTCACCCAGGGCATACCCACATCGCTCCTCCAGGAGGAGGCCGAAGCGAAAACGCGGCTCTACACCGCGCTGGCCGAATCGGTTGCGCACGGCGAGAACCGCGTCATCGACGACGCCGGACACGTCTCCGTCATATTCCGGCGTCCCGACGCCGTTCTCCAAGCGATCCAAGACCTACTCGGCAGCTGATCAGGACAACTGCTCCACGGCAGCGTCGCTCGACCTGATCACTGCTCGTGAGAGCCCGCCACCACCTCCTCAGAGAGAAGACGGGCTGGATAAGCCCACCGAAGATTTGGGCTGCGGGCTTCGCCGCCGCAGACGCGGCGGGAGCACAGCGATTTCCTCAGGCCAGCAGATTTATAGTTGGGGTGGTTGCTCCGCGCCTGGTGTGGCTTGGGCGTCTTCTTCCTCCACTCGCACATAACCCGCGGAATGAACGGCCAGACCCAAGATCGTGGCAACCAGGATCGCGATCCCGGCGATCGTCATGATGTGCCAGAAACCGGCGACCACCCCGGCGTACCCGAGTCCGAGCGCAGCCTGCTGCGCCACCAGCACGACAACGGAACTCGTCATGCGCCGACGATAGGTTTCGTGCCGGTTCAACATGATGAGAGCGGACAAGAGCGGGATGGCCAAGGAGAAAGCGATCACGCAGATCTGGGCGGACAGATCAAGGGCAGCGCCTCCCGGGGTCAGGAACGGCTGCACCAAGACGACTCCGATAGCGATCAAGCCGCCGTACATCAGGTTGTTCTGCCGGAGGGTCTCCTCCTGTTGTCCTGCAGCCCGTTTCTTCCACCATTCCCCTTGTGCGGCGGCTTGCCGCCTCCACCACGCTTCGTCCGCTACGTTCTCGTCCATGGCGACCATTGTGCAGATGGTGCGAGCCTGCCTCCACCGGCCATTGCCCCGGCTTGGTGATGAGGTGAGGCATGTTGGCTGAGCTTCAGGGCACGGCTGGTCAGGTCGAGGGTGGGGCGATCGGCGTCGGCGAGGGCATGGGGAACGGTGCCGTGCTCGGGACGTCACATGTACGGTCGCGACCACGCCGGCCGCGACCGTACACGAATGTCGATCTTGCTGTTACTTGATGGACGTGCCGTTGACCAGTGGCAGCGAAATCGACGTGCCGGCCAGGTCGACGGTGACCCTCGCCCCGGTGCCGGGTTCGACGTCGGTCCCGGTGCCGTTGCCGGTCTCGTCGAGGTTGAAGTCGTCGTTCGTTCCGGTCAGCACCAGGCCCAGCCGGTGCCCGGCCTTGAACTCGTAATCCTGCGGCAGCATCGACCAGGTGATCTGGTACGACTTGCCCGGGGTCAGCGGGGCCTGACGGCTGAGCGACTTGCGGTTCTGCGCGTCCAGGATTCCACGGGTGACCACGTTGAAGCCGGAGATCGCCGTGTTGTCGCCACCCCTGAGGTAGCAGCCGTCGTCATCGGCCGTGCTGGGGCCGACGCAGTCTTCGCCGCCGAGGAGCTTGAGGCCCTGCGAGGCCGTCGCGGTGGTCTCGCGGTAGTTGATGCGGGTGTCGGTGCCGTAGTCGACGAGCAGGACGCCCAGGTTGGCGGCCGGCTTGTCCAGCTTGATCTTCAGGCTCACCGACGGTGTTCCGGACAGCCGCGTCGTGCTCTTCAGCGGTGAGGTCAGGAAGGCCAACCGGTGGGGGTTGCTGGTGGCGGGGTCGGCGGCCATCGCGATCTCGGTCTCGGCGGTGTCGAGGTAGCTGCTGGTGCCACTCGAGGGCGTGCGGCCCAGGGAGCCGTCCTGCTGCGGCCTGAAGGTCGTCGTTCGCGCCGCGCGCGCCGGCCAGTCGGTCTGGGTGATCCAGCGGTTCGGGCCGAGCTGCACGTCGACGCGGGGCTGGCGCATGATGTCGTTGGCCACGTCCATCAGTTCGTGATCGAACCACTTGTTGAGAGTGTTGAGCCACACATCGCGGCGGGCCCAGAACGGGTCGAGGTGCCCGTACTGCGTCACCCACGCCTTGCGCTGCACCGTGCGGGGCAGCTTGGCCCACCACTGAGAGAACTGGCTGCCCACCACGTTGCGGTCCTGCATGCCCATCACCGAGAAGACGCTGGCGCGGATGTTGCGCGCCTTCGAGATCGGCCCGGTCCGGTAGTTGCGTTCGTCCCAGTAGGCGTTGTAGTTGCCGGTCTCATCGTCGGATTCGGCGTCCATCCGCTGGCGCACCGCCTCACACTTCTCCGCCGGATCCTTGTCGACATGCTCGGACTGCCACCTCGCCCCGCCCTTGAACCAGGTCAGGACGCCGTTGACGTGCCCGTTCTCGTATCCGCTGGTGTAGGCGGCGAGTGGCACGATCGTCTTCAGCCCTTCCACGCCGGTGCCGGCGACGCCGGCGGCGAGTCCTCCCTCATACGAGTGGCCGATCATCGCGGTGTGTCCGGTGGTCCAGGATGCCTTGACCGGGTCGCCCTTGTCGTCGTAGGCGGTCGCCCGGCCGTTCAGCCAGTCGACGACCGCCTTGCCGCCCAGCACGTCAGAGGTGCCGTAGGAGGCCGGGCAGCCGTCGGACAATCTGGTGCCGATCATGTCGACGGACACGAACGCGTACCCGCGGGGTACGAAGTAGTTGTCGTAATACATCGGGAACTTCGTCACGTTCCCATTCGCGTCGTACTTCTTGTGTTCAACTTCGAAGCCGACGCCGGGGTTGTCGTAATACGGGCTTTCCTGCATGATCACCGGGACCTTGAGCCCAGAACCGGACTCCTTCGGCCGGATGATGTCCACCCGGACCAGATCCTTCTTGCCATCGCCGTCGCTGTCGATCGACGACTGCACCTGGACGTGCTCACGGATGGCGTTCTCGTAGGAGAAGACGGGCTGCGTGAGCCCGCCGGAGACTTTGATCTTCGGCTTCGCCGTCGCGGATGCGGCGGGAGCGCCGGCGACCACCAGCGCGGTCGTGAGTGTGACTGCGGCGAGGAACTCTCGCCGTCGCGAGTTCGACATGTGCATTCCTTCGTGGGTGGGTTGTTACCGTCAACGGCACCCTTGGATGCCGATACGGTGCCATTCCAAGGCGACGGTGGCACCGAGCTGTGTTTTTGCTTGTCAGTGCGGACCTGCTCGCCAGATCGGCGGGATCGGCGGCTGCTGGCGGTGATGGTGGCGAGTGCGCCGACCGGGGCGGCGGCAAGCTCGTCGTGGCGCGGGCGAATGGTGGTGGCGCGACCGGCTTTGGTGCGGGCGCGAGTGCGGCGGGCAGGTGCGGGTTTGATCACGGCGCGATGCCCGGGAGCGGGCGTCGGCCAGGGGGAGCGGGCAGGGTTGGCCGCCTGGCGGGGTTCGACTGTCCTCGAAGCTCGTGATGTGGGGGCGCGGGCTGGTGTTCCTGCCACCTGCTCAGCCCGTCGACCTCAAGCTCGGTTGCTCAGCGAGGACCACCCCGGTCGAGGGTGGCGACCTCGCGGACCGCGTCGGCGATGGCGCGGAAGTCCTTTTTCAGGATCGAGCCGTGGTTGCTGGGGACCTTCGCGCTGATCTTGATGTTCGGGTTGCGCTCGACCACCTGATTGAGGCTGGCGCGAATGCGTTCCTGCCCATCACCCTTGGATCCGAAGGACGACCCCGACGCGACCACATACCGCGCCGGGACGGTGATGTTGTCCAGCACGGGGCCCAGCTCGCGCTCGCGGGCGAGCACGCCGACCTCGATGTTGCTGTTCGCGATCTGTTCGGCGCTCATCCGCGGGGTCAGGCCCGTCGGGCGCAGCAGCGGCAGGAGTGGACTCATCCGCCGAAACAGCTTCCGGATGTGCTGCTCCATGGCCTCGTCGAGCCAGTCGTACGGTTGCGCGCCCTCAACCAGGATCGCGCCTACGGTACGGGCGGGATTGCGGCTGGCCCAGTGCGCCGCGACGAACGCTCCATAGGACCAGCCCACCACCAGCGCCCGCTCCACGCCCCTGGCCGCCAGAACGGCATCGACATCGCGGACGTTCGTCTCGAACGAGTAGTCCGCCGAACGCTTCGATTTGCCGCGGGCCCGCATGTCGTAGGTGATGTGCCGCCACCCCGTCCCTAACTCGGCGATGACGTGCCTCCAGTACCCCTGCGTGGCGACGTGGCCGTTGAGGTAGAGCACGGTGATGCCGGGACCGCCGGTGTCGGTGACGGCCAGGGCGCTATCGTCGACCGGCAGCATGCCGGTCCACTTCGCAGTGGTCATGATTCCTCGTTTCTGTCTTCGCTTTCTTGTGGGTTCGTTGGAGTCGTCGAAACCGCCGAGCCGCCGGAATCGCCGGTGGAGACCTCCACCGCCATGTCACCGGTGGAGGTGTGCGCGCCTTGACGATCTGCTCGGCCTTTTTTTGTCGGGACCGTCGGCGCTGCCCAGCTCGTTGCGAGCGTTGCCAGCCGTTGCTTTTCACATGACGTTCACGTCGAGCCGGCCGGCGGTGCTCTCGCGGATACCGACCTCGCGGCTTGCGGCGCAGGTGTGGAGCGCCTCTCTGGGGACGGTGTCCGAGGCGGCCTTCGTGGTGAGCGCGCCGTGCGCACGATCGACGGCGATGTCGCCGCTGGGCGAGTCCACCCGGCACGTCACCGGTGGCCTCCCCGATTCGGGGTATCCGCGAATCGGTCAGCGGCTGGGCAGGCGGCAGCAACCGAGACGGTCGAGGACGCCGTCTATCTCGCGGTGCCCGGCGGCCACAAGACTCCGGTGATGCTGCCGCACGCGTACAAGGCCAAAGGATCTTCGTACCGGCAGCACGAGCAGCACATGTTCAGGCCTTCTTCACCAACCGCACGGGCTTGATTGAGATCATCGAGGCGCTGGAGTTCGGGTCGACCCACACCATGCATGCGCCGGCGCTGATCAAGCGGTATCAGGCCCGTCGGCGGGTGCTACTTCCCGGCCGTGCCAGGTTCGCCGCTGATGGACTCCTGATAGATGTCCGCGTAGGTGCGTGAGTCCTTGATCAGGTCGTCGGCGAAGGCAGCGACGTCGTTGCCGATGAGTTCCAGGACTCCCTTGTCGGCCGCGACGCCCTCCTCGAAGAAATCGACGATCTCTGAGAGCAGGGGCTCGTCAGCCAGCCCGACCGGCCCGACCTTGAAGAAGTACCTCTGAATCTCCTTGTAGACGATCTGGTAGTCCGGCGGGAGCGCCTTGATGCGCGCCATGTGCGCCCGCCACTGCTTCTTGCCCTCGATGATGTCCTGGATGCCCACGTCAGCCTCCTAGCCGGCCCAATTTCCTTGCGACGTTCCTGTTCAACTGCTCGCGCCACCGGTCGCGATAGCTGCGAGCCCCTTGTCCGCCGGCCAGCGCCGCACAGAAGCCCGCGATGTCCTCACCCAGCACCTCGTCAACACTGCGCCCATCGGCCGCTGTTTCTTCGAGCAGCCCCAGAGCACCGTCGAGAATCGGCACCAGGTTTCGACCTGTGAAGTCCGCGTTGGGAGAAAGATGACCCTTGATCTCTTCCCACGCCGCCCGGTAGTCGGCCGGCAATGCCTCGGCCCGAGCTTCGAACGCCTTCCATTCCCTGGTGAGGTCGCTGCCTGTGATGCTCTCCCAGAAGTTCATCTCCCGCCCTCCTTGAGCTTGTCGATCCGTGATGTGATGTACTGCCATTTCGCCCAGAACCTCGCGAGTTCTTCGCGCCCCGCCTCGTTGAGCGCATAGAACTTGCGCGGCGGGCCCTGCCCGGACGGTCGTTTCGTCACCTGGACGAGCCCGTTCTTCTCCAGTCGCATCAGGATGGTGTAAACCGTCCCCTCGACGACGTCGGCGAAGCCGAGTTCGTTCAGCCGACGCGTGATGGCGTACCCGTAGATCTCCTCGCTGCCGATGATTTCAAGCACGCAGCCCTCAAGCGTGCCCTTCAACATCTCCGTCAGGTCGTCCATCGTGGGTCCTCTTCGGTCTCCCGGTACTTCGTAGTACCGAGTACCACTATACAGTAGCACCGAGTAGTGGGCCAACGGCACTGGCAGTACGGCAGAACCACCGCGTGGTGTAGGTGCCTCGCTGAGAGGGTCACTTCCAGCAATCGTGGCAATCCAACGACGAACCTGCCTCTGGCCGGCGGTTACCTTGATTGGGGATGCAGAGCGCTGTGGGCACCATCGTTGGCCGGGGTTGTTGGCCTCTTCTTGCAGACCAGATCAACTAGCCGCTGACCTGCGGTGACGGCGTGTGCCGCAGTGAAGGGGAAGGCTGGTCGGCAGGCCCACCGTGGCAGTGTCGGAGCGGGGCGTGGTGCCAGGACAACAGACCAGGAGGATGACTATCCCGGTGAGCGTCCGCGCCATCTGGGCATCGCAGGCTCCCCGCACAGAAACCTGCATCGACGGTCCATTCTGGGTACACGCCTTTAGTCGAAGGTAATCGAACGCACACCGGCCCACGTCTGAAGCGTCGGCCGTCTCGTATACCCACCCGGCCGCCGGTCGGTTCCATCGGCCACGGCCCCGGCGGAAAGGACCCGCCACCATGAACCACGAACCGGACACACCCAGCGGCCACTCCGGAGACGACGACGGCGCACGGCGTCAGTCCATGTCTCCGCTCCTCAGGGACCGGCTCGACGCCGCCGCCACCGCGGCCCGCGCCGAGCTGATCAGCGCCATCGAGAAGAGAGCCGGCCTGCTGCTGTCCTGGGCGGGCGTCGCCTACGGCGCGACAGTAACCCTCATCCTCACCGGTCCGGCCCGCTTCCCGGGACTCGCTCGCTTCGGCGTCATCCTGGCGCTGATCCTGCTGTCCGCGGCGGTCCTGCTGATCCTTATCACCATCCGCCCGCTGTCCCCCGAACACGGCGGCATGAGAATCCTCACCTACGCCGATGAGCCCACACCTCAAGCACTGATCGCCCGGATGAACGCCGAGACAGAGGACTACGAGCTGTACCTGGCCACCGACGCTCTCCGGGTCGCCCGGATCGCGCGCGCCAAACACCGCAGCCTACGCTGGGTCGTCGACCTGATCGTCGCCGGAATCACGGTCATGTCGGTGATGGTCTTCCTGGAACGCCTGATCTGACACCGTCCAGACAGAACCGATGGCTCAGGCGGTGCTGTCGTGGCGGTTGTGGCCGAGCACCGCGGCGATCGGCAGGGCCGCCGCCAGGCCGCTGACCAGCACCGCGGCGAGCGCCCCCAGAACGGCCTGCTCAGCGCCGAACGCGATGCCGATGGCGGCCAGCGGGGGTCCCACGTTGCGTACCGCCGCTATGCCTCCCATGGTGGTACGGCGCGTGCGCGATCCGGTGGCCAGCAGCGTGCCGACGGCGAACGCGACGACGGACAGGACGAACCCCGCGAGCAGCGTACGCGAGCCGAGCAGTGTGACGACGTCGCGCCAGCTGCCCAGCAGCATGCCCGTCAGCACCATCATGAACGTCACGTTCGACACCGTGGCGGCGGCCGGATGCCATGAGAGTGCCGAATGCCGTGCGTAGTGGCGCACCATCAGCCCGATGGCGAACGGCGCGAGCTGCAGGATGGCCATGGTCTGTACCAGGGCGGCGACGTCGAGGGAGATTCCGGCGCCGACCTCGGCCGTGATGAGGATGCCGCTGCTCATCGGGCCGAAGGTGAGGCTGGCCACGGCGGCCAGCAGCACCTGCATCGCCGTACCGGCGGCCACATCCCCCTTCTGCACCATGCTCAGCTTCGCCCCGAACGGCCCACCCGGTGAGGAGGCGACCAGGACCAGGGCGATGAAACCCGCGGCGGGCAGGCCGAACAGCGCGGCGATGCCCCAGCCGAGCAGCGGGACGACCACCAGATTGGCCAGCACCGTCAGCAGGAGCAGCGGCAGGTCGGTGAAGACGGCACGCAGCGCCGGCAGCGTGGTGCCGAGACCGGCGGCGAACATGGTGGCCGCGATGAAGATCACGGTGATCGCGTTGAACAGCAGCTGCAATGCGTTCATGAAACCTCCACCACCGGCGGCGACCCGTGTCCAGGCGGTGCCTGGCGCCGCGCGTCAGCCTCTGAGGTCGCCGAGCCGGCGCAGGGCGAGGAGCGAAGGCATGCGGCAAAGGCGAACATCGGCGGACAGCCGGGCCGGCCGCTCCCCGGCAAAACCATTCCCATTTCCCATGGTTGCGAACATTCAAATTGCCGGCGACAGGGCAAGTATTCACCCACTCTTTCGCTGGCCCCATATCAAAGAAATCAGCGGCATTTATCGGGAACCTTTCTTGCGGATCAAAACAACAGCAAAGAGAGGGAATGAACGTAACAAAACCCCGTGAGACCGAGGGGTGGGGAGACTGATCAGCACTCACTCGCGCCGTGTCCGCATCTGGATGGCAAACGATGGCAACTTTCCGTGAGCGAGGAGAGCCTGACTGTCACCAAGCGAAGAAGCAAAGGGGGAATCCGAGTGGCGAACATCCGGCGTCGCACAGCACTGCGGCTGGTCACAGGGGCATCGCTCGCCGCGCTCGGCGGGCTCGCCATCACCGCGCAACCCGCCCAAGCCCTGCAACACCTGTGGGGAACCTGTACGCGGTGCAGGATCCTCTGGTTCACCGGGAACGGCACCCGGGGCGGCTGCCCGGCGGGCGACATCCTCGACGGCGGACACCACTACCTCGGGCTCGACTGGATGGTGAAGACCGTCGAAGACGGCGGAGCCGGGCAACCCGGCTGGCGGTGGTGCGGGCTCTGTCAGGCGCTCTGGTTCGAGGGCAACGGTGGCGATCCGGGCGCGTGCCCCTCCGCTTACGGCGGCAACCCCGGACATCTCCCCTTCACGCGTCCGGTGGCGGGCCAGCCGGGAACATCGTCGGCGCACTACGTCCTGGAGGACCTCACCAACAGAGACCGGCCCGGCGGTTTCTCCGGCTGGCGCTTCTGCGGCAAATGCAACGGGCTCTGGGACGCCGTCAATAACAGCCTGTACACGAACAACGTCTGCCCGAGCGACCACCAGCCGCACAGCCTCTGGGGGAGCGGCAACTACGTCCTGCGCCGCTTCGGCAGCACACGATGATCCGTGGCCGTCGAACCACCGCCCGCGGAGGCGATCAGCCGGAAGGGAAACACACATCGTGTTCGATGCCGGCCTTCACGATGAACTGCTGCGACGCATGCAAAGTGACCAGGAGGTACGCCTGAGCCTGCCCAAGGACGGACCCGTGCCGGATGACCTGATGGAGAAATGGCGGAGCGTGGACGACGACAACACGACGTACCTCAAGCAGGTGGTCGACGAGTACGGCTGGCCGGGTCATGACCTGGTCGGAGAGGAAGGCGCGCACGCAGCCTGGCTCCTGGCGCAGCATGCCGATCACGACCCGGACTTCCAGCGGCGGTGTTTGGCGCTCCTGCGGGACGCCGTGGACCGGGGCCAAGCGGCGCCGGGTGACCTCGCGTACCTGGTCGATCGTGTTCGGGTCAACGAGGAACGGCCGCAGGTGTACGGCACGCAGTACCACGCCCCTGACGGCGTTTTCCAGCCGCGGCCGATCGAAGATCGTGAGCGGCTTGACGAGCGCCGCGCCGGGGCTGGGCTGGGACCGCACGCCGATTACGACAGCTCCATGAGGCAGCAGTACGGGTGAGAACCTGGACCTGTTCGCCGGCCTGAGAATGGCGGGCTGTGGACGTCAGAACAGCTCCTCCTGGTCACCTGTCGGCGTGGGCGGCTTCTTGGGCGGGAGACCGGCGGTGGCCTCCAGACGGTGCAGAGTTCGCCATCCGGCTTGCCGGCCGTCGGCCAGGAGACGGCGAAACAGCTGCGCGGTCGCTTCCACGTCGGGCATCGCGCGATGCCGGTTGATCGGCCGCGGGATGTGCAGGTACCGCAGCAGCGTGTCGAGGTTGTGCGAGCTCAGCTCCGGATAGAGGGCGCGTGCCAGCCGTACGGTGTCCAGCAGCGGGGTCGCGGCCAGGACGGGGCAGTGGGGTCGCTGGCGGGCGATCAGCCCTGCTTCGGTGGGCGCGTGCTGAGCGACGAGCCGATACGGTGGCGCGTCCAAGAGCGTGTCCAGCCGGGCCATGACCTCGTCGGGCTGGTCGGCGCCGGCCAGTAGGTGAAGGGTCAGTCCGGTCTGGCGGGTGTCGAAGGCGGTGACGGGCACGTCGGGCGGCGGTGCCATCAGGGCCTCGAATCGCCAGAGCTCCGCCAGGTCGCCGTTCTTGACGGTGAGCGCCAGCGCGGCCACTTCGACCGGGACGGCGGGCCGGCCGGCCGGGGTCAGTGCCTCGAAGTCGATTACGACATAGGTGTGTCTGGACACATCGGGGTCGTCGAGGAGTTCGCCGGCGGGTGAGGCTGCGTGGGGTGGCTGCCCGGTGGGTTCCATGTGGTCGCCTCTCGATGGATGATCTCGGCGCGGGCGCGCAGGTCCTGTTTCGGTGTCGGTGCGGCAGCGGTACGGCCGGCATGCTCGGCGGTGGACACGCGGACCGGCCTCATCTCCTGGCAGGCCGGGCGTGGCCCGAAGGTGCCGACGCTGTTGTGGCATCCCAGCTTGGTGCAGGTGGGTGGCGAATGCCTGGGGTTCGGGCAACGTGCTCTGCCAGATGGTGCTGTGGCCGTTGGGTTCGTCGCCGTCGGCCGGGACGATACGGAGCAGGCCGGGCGTTTCGCCACGGAGGCCTGCCAGGAGCGCGGCTTGGGTGCGACGGTGGGCGAGCGCGGCGTTGAACGCGGGCAGGTTGTGGCGAGCGCAGCGTTGGAGCGGGCAGGGTGTGGCGGGCGAGCGCAGCGTTGGACGCGGGCAGGGTGGGGTGGGCGAGCGCGGCCGACAGATCAGGCAGCCGGTAGTTGCGGCCCAGCCGGGTGAGCGCGGGCGTGCCCGTAGCGGGCAGCGCCCGGTGCGTGCGGTAGTCGGCGATAGGAGCGCGGTTGGTGGCCGAGGCCGGTTCGTGCGGGCTCAGGCGGCGAGGTCAGGCATCTCCCAGGCGCACTCGGCCGCCGTACGCGGACAGCAGGGTGTCGTTGTGTGCGTCGCCCCCGGGGGTGTTGGCGGACTTGTAGACGGGCGGCGCCTGCCCGGCGGCCAGGAACCGGCCCACCACGTCGGCGACCAGGAGCTGGGCGATCAGGACGCCGGTCAAGTTCGACACGGGACAGATGGCGCCGCCACCGGGCAACGGAAGGGCCGCGTCCCCGTACGGTGCGCCATTGTCGATGACCACATCGGCCAGCCCGGCCAGCCGCTCCCGCCCACGGGGGACGCGTCCGGCACCGGCATCGAGCCGCTCACGCGTGGCCGCCTCGGCTGTGTGTGCCCTTGAGGTGATCGCGATCAGCGGGTGCCCGCGTTCGCTCGCCAGACGGGCCATCTCGACGATCGTCGCGTTGCCGCCGGAGTTCGAGATGATCACGAAGACGTCGTTGGGCCCGATGTCGGCCAGCTCCCAGATGCGCAGGGCCAGTCCCGGTTCCCGTTCGATCTTCGGGTCGAGGATGTCCTGCGGCGAGGCGTCGCCGTAGTAGGCGAGGTCGCGGATGCCCAGTTGGTTCGCGGGCACCAGCCCACCGGCCCGCCCGACCAGCTCCAGCGCGACCGCCCTGGAGTGCCCCGTGCCGAACGCCTGCACCACCCCGCCAGCCCGCAACCCGTCGTAGACCAGGCGCCCGGCCCGCCCGATCGCCTCCCGCTCCCCGTCGAGCACCCGCTCGACGGCCGCCCTGGCGACGTCCGCGTACCCGCTCTGGCCGATCACATGTCCTCCCGCAGTTCGATCACATGTCCTCCAGCAGTTGGCGCGCGACCCCGGCCAGCGCCTCGGCGCTGCCCGGAGCCACCTGGCTCACCAGCACTTCGTACTCAGCCCGTTCGTACGCCTCAGCGGTCGGCAGATAGCCGGGATACCCGTTGACGTATCCCAGCACCATGACCGGTCCCCCTGGGACGATGCTCTCCGCCACGGCGAGGAACGGCTCGCCGGGCAGCCCCACCACGGACAACTCCCCGAGCCGGGCGGCGTGCACCCGCACACCGATCGGGCCTTCCCGCCCGCTGCGGTCCGGCCGCGCCTGAACCCCCTCCAGCCTGCTGCGGGCAAGCCGGACAGCGACCGGATCGCCACTGGCTTCGGCCGCGCGTAGATCAGCGGCCAGCGCGGCCGGATCCATGGCCCGATCCACGGGCACGGAGTCGCGGCTCTCGTCGAGCCGTACCGGGGCGAGCTCCAGTCGCCGTGCCGCCCACGTGATTTCGGAGTCCGCTGACCAGGCGCGGGTCGGGGGCTCTCGCAGCAGTTCCAGGCAGCGGTCGGCGACTATCGCGGCGAGGCGGTCCAGTTCGGCCGCGTCCTGGCCGCGGCGGGTGTGGCGGGTGCTGATGTCGCCCGCCGCGCCGGTGGCGACCAATGTCCACACGTCCGGACCGAGCCTCGCGCTCAGCGCCCGTCGTACGGCACCGACCAGGTCGGCGCTGACCAGACGGCTGGCGGCGGGCAGCACCGTGGGATGAACGGGCAGCACCACCAGCACACCGGCGAGCTGTCCATCCTCGTTCGCGGCATTGCGGTCGGTGAGCTGCCCCTCCTCATCAGCGCTGTGGCGGACGGCGATCACGGTGAGCGGGACCACTGCCGGTGCGGACGGTCGGCTGCGGTCCGCGCCGACGCCGTGCAGCTCGCCGTGGTGTGCCTCCCCGTCGCACGGGCGCTCGCACTCGATCGCCTGCTGTATGGCCGCGGCCACCGCCTCGGTGAGGCGGTCGAGCCATGGGGCGGGTGTCGGTCCTCCGCCAGGTACACAGCCGGTCTCCGGTCCCGAGTGGGTGTGGCTGGCCGCCAGCCACAGCTCGCAGCCGAGCGAGCGGGCGTCCGATCTGACTCGGTGGGCCAGGTCCTCGTTCACGCAGATGACGTCGGCGATTGCCAGCGCGAAGCGGCGTTCGCCGTCGAACCAGGTGATCGCGTTCACCGACAGCGGGTCCAGCAAACCCGCTGACGGGCCGGGGCGGTCGAGGTAGCCGCCCATGGGGGTGCCGTCGGGAACGGGGAGGTTCGCACTGCCGTGGCCTACTCTCATCGCCGCACCGTTCTGATCATCGTTCCGTAGGGTCCCGGTTCTTCGGTGGCGGCCAGCAGGGCGGCGCCCGCGAGGCTGTCGCCGGCGGGTGGCTGGAGGCGGGCCCGGGGTAGGAGGCCGGTCAGTTCCGCCTCGAATCCGGCCCGCAGCGCCGGGTCGCGTAGCAACCGGCCGGTCCACGCCACGGGAACCGCCGCATCGCCGGCGAAGGCACGGGCGGCCGCCGCCGCCGTGGCCGCCAGCTCGCGGGCCGCCTCGTCGACGATGGCGCGCGCCGTGTCATCGCGGGCTGTGTCGCCATGGGCCGTGTCGCCATGGGTCAGGTCACACGCCAGTTCGTCACACGCCAGTTCGTCACAGGCCAGGTCGCGGACCATGTCGCCACGCGCCAGTTCGAGTACGTGTACCGCGAACCCCGCCACCTGCGCCACGCCATCCGGTGCCAGGTAGAGCCGGGCAGGCAACCCGGCCAGGTCCCCGAACACGTCGCGGGCCCGCTGGGTGAGCGGGCCGCTCGGGGATCGGCCGTCGAAGCCCCGGGCGGCCGCCTCCAGCCCGCGCCGCCCGATCCAGTAGCCGCCGCCCGCGTCGCCGTACAGGAAACCCCACCCGTCCACCTGCCGGACGACGGCCGGGCGGGCACCGGAACCGCCGGCGGTGCTCACGCCCAGGGCGATCGCGCCCGTGCCCGCCGCCAGCACGACGCCCGGCCCGCCCGAGAACGCGCCCGCGTGCGAGGTGACGACATCCGTGGTGATCATCACCCGGCGGGCCGTCCCGAGCAGCCGGGTGGCCAGTTCTTCCGGGGCGTCGAGGAGGGTGGTGAGGCCGAGGCAGACGGTGTCGAGGTCGCCCCAGCCGTCGCCGATCCGTGACAGCACCGCCTCCACCGGCGAGCCCTCGGCATAGGACAGGCCGGGCCGCTCGTACACCTCCCGGATCCGGCCGCCGGTCGCGAAGCCGAGGCGCAGGCCCGTCTGGCCGCCGTCGATCGCCAGGTCCATACGCCCTCCAACAAGAGCATCACGAGCCGGGCCGGAGCCCGGCCCTTCGGTATTCGGTCGGGGAACACCCGACATGCCGCCGGAACGCGCCCCGCAGCGCCTTCGCGCTCAGGTAGCCAGTACGGGCGGCGATCACGTCGACGGGCAGCGGCGAGGTGGTCAGCAGGCGGCGCGCGTGCCGTAACCGCAGGCCGGTGAGGTGGCGCAGGAAGGTGGTGCGGCGCTCCTCGGCGAACAGGTGCGAGATGTAGAACGGGCTCGCGTTCACCGCCTCCGCCACCGTCGTCAGGCGCAGCCCGGGATCGGTGTAGTGCTCGGCCAGGTACGCCTCGGCCAGCGTGAGCACGTCCCGGCGCGGCGGCGGTGGCATCAGCCGGCCGAGCGCCTCGCGCAGCCAGATGTGCAGGTAGGAGCGCTCGTGGATGTCGCCGACCGAGACGATGTCCTCGATCGGCAGCCGGGCGCACGCCTCCACCCAGTCGGTCGAGCCGTCGGCCAGCCTGGACCGATTGGCCACGTCCACCACGAACAGCAGCTGCCCGATGAGCCAGTTGCGCAGCGTCCGGGGGTCCACGTCCCGCTCGCGGGCGCACCGGTCCACCCATCCCGCCAGCAGCCCGGCCGCGCCGTTGCGGTCGCCGGCCCGTACCCGCCGGGAGAGCTCCTGCTCGATGCGTACGGGCGGCGCGAGCGGCACCCGCGCGGGCGGCGGCGGGGCGATCACCCGGTCGCCGCCGAGCACGAGCTTGTAGTCGTTGGCCAGCCGGGCGTCGCGCTCGGCCGCCCCGCGGCCGTCGGGGCTCGGCGAGCCGAGACTGACGGTGGCGGTCCAGGCCGTCTCGCGCACCATGTGCGCGCGCACCTCCTCCGCCAGCGCCGCCGCGTCGCTCATCAGGGCGTCGGGGTCGGTTCCGGTCAGCAGGACGAGCCACTCCTCGGGCGGCTGCGGGCGGCAGGTGGCCCCGGGGCGGCCGTGAGTGGCCGCCCGTACCACCTGGTCGGCGTGCCGGAGCTGGCGGCGCGCCCACGACCTTCCCCGAGCCTGCTCGGACGCCATGTAGTCGTCGATGTCCACCAGTGCGGCCACAGCGTAGTCCATCCCCCTACTTTAGGCGGACCGAAATTTGACCGTATTTACCAGCGTGCCGACTCCTGCCACCGTCGCCCGCATGGTGTCGCCGTCCTTGAGCGGCGCGATTCCGGCCACGGTGCCGGTCGCGATCAGGTCTCCGGGCAGCAGCGTCATCCCGTCGGACAGGTCCTCGATCAGCCGGGGGAGGCCGAAGACCATCTGCTTGGTGTTCGCCCGCTGCCTGACCTCGCCGTCGACCTCCAGGACCAGCTCCAGCGCCTGCGGATCCGGCACCTCGTCCACCGTCGCCAGAAACGGGCCGACCGGGGCGAAGGTGTCGAACCCCTTCGACTGGTCCCAGGGGACGTTCCTGGCGATGTTCGCGAGTTGCAGGTCGCGGGCCGTCATGTCGTTGATCACGGTGTAGCCGGCCACGGCCTCCTGCCACCGTTCGGCGGGCAGGTCCCTGGTGACCTTGCCGATGACGACCGCCAGCTCCACCTCATGCTCCAGGTGGCGGGTACGGGCCGGCGCCACCACCGGCCGGTTGTGGCCGGTGAGCGCGGACGGCGGCTTGAAGAACAGCACCGGCTCGGGCGGCACCTCCATGCCGCTCTCCTCCGCGTGCGCCCGGTAGTTCAGGGCCAGACAGCAGATCTTCGTACAGGTGGCCACCGGCGGTTCGAAGAGCACCGCGCTCTGGTCCAGCAGGGGTCCCGCCGACCGCTCGGCCACCAGCTCGGTGAGCCGGTCGAGCCCGTGTACGGCCAGGGCGGCCACCGGGTCGTCGCCGAGGTCGGCCAGGCTGAGCAGGCCACCGCCGTCCGGGTGCAGGGCCACCAGCTCGACGGGGTCGGATGGGGTACGCCGAATACGTCCAAGGAACATGCCCGCAACCCCATCAAGGGCCCGCGACCACCACAAGCACCGAAATTTGCGCTGACAACCCGCTTCTTGCCCTCTTTCTTGTGGCCAGGCGACATTTCACCGTTTGATGGCCGACATGACCCGGACACTGGACGTCAGCCGCGACCTGTACACCACCGCCCAGCGTTACATCGCCGGCGGCGTCTCCAGCGACGCCCGCCGCATGGCGGGCGTTCCGCTCTACGTGGACCGGGCGGCGGGCGCGCGGCTCTGGGACGCCGACGGCAACACCTACCTCGACTACGTGCTCGGCCAGGGACCGGCGCTGCTCGGCCACTGCCCGGCCCCGGTGGTCGAGGCGGTCACCGCGCAGGTGGCCCGCGGCATCGTCTACTCCGCCCAGCACGCGGCGGAGGCCCGCGTGGCCGAACGGCTCTGCGCCATGGTGCCCTCGGCCGAGCGCGTCCGGTTCAACACGGTGGGCTCGGAGGCTGTGCACGCCGCCTGGCGGCTGGCCCGCGGCTTCACCGGCCGGCCCAAGATCCTCAAGTTCGAGGGGCACTACCACGGCTGGCTGGACCCGGTCCTCTACAGCGTGCACCCGCCCCTGGAGGCCGCCGGGCCCGCCGACCGCCCCGCCGCCGTCCCCGGCACGGCGGGCCAGCCCGAGGCCGCCGACCTGGTGGTCTGCCCGTGGAACGACCTCGGCGCCCTGTCCCGGCTGATGGACGAGCACGCGGGGCAGATCGCCGCCGTGGTCACCGAACCGGTGCTCTGCAACACCGGCGCCATCGAGCCCGACCCCGGCTACCTCCAGGGGGTCCGCGAACTGTGCGACAGTCACGGCAGCCTGCTCATCTTCGACGAGATCATCACCGGTTTCCGGCTCGCTCCCGGCGGCGCGCAGGAGTACCTCGGCGTCTCCCCGGACCTGTCGGTGTTCGGCAAGGCGATGGCGGGCGGGATGCAGGTGTCAGCGCTCGCCGGACGCGCCCGCGTGATGGACGCCATCTCCTCCGGCAAGGTCGCGCACGCCGGCACGTTCAACTCCCAGCCCATCGGCATCGCCGCCGCCGAGGCGACCCTGCGCATCCTCGACGAACAGCGGGACGAGGTGTACGGCACGCTGTACGCCCGCGGCCGGGAGCTGATGCGCGGCCTGGCGGAGGCGGCGGCCAAGGCGGGGGTCCCGATGCTGGTGGACGGGCCGGGGCCGGTCTTCCAGATCTACTTCACCGAGGCGCCCGCCGTGCGGAACTACCGCGACTTCGCGGCGACGGACCGGGCCATGATGGGCCGCCTGCACGCCGCGCTGCTCGACCAGGGGGTCAACATGGTGCCGCGCGGCCTGTGGTTCCTGTCGACCGCGCACACCGAGGCGGACGTCGCCGCCACCGTCGAGGCGTTCTCGGCGGCGCTGAGCTCGCTCTGATGACCGACCCTACGTACGCGTTCAACTCGTGTAGCCGCGGGCCGCGTAGTCGTAGCGGTCGTTGAAGCGCACGTATGCCTTCTTGCCCTCGAAAGGCTCGAAGGGGTCAGGCCGGGCGACCTTCTTGTCCTTGAGGAAGTAGTTGGCGCTGGGGCATTTACCGCGCGCCCAGAACGACGAGATCTTGTCCCGCCAGTAGCGGGTGAAGTTGAATTTCTTGCACTTCGCGGGGGATGCGCGCCACTTCGTCATCGCCCCGCGAAAGTTGCTGTGCTCGTACACGCAGTACCAGCCCGCCCCGCAGGATGCCTGGGTCGCCGACAGGACCAGGCGGACCGTGCCGTCCTCCCAGGAGATCTCGTTGGCGCTCAGCTTCGTTCCGCCGGGAATCGCGGCCAGGTAGGTGTCGATCCGGGCCGCTTGGGCTTGGGCCGGGGGTGCGGCGAATCCGCTGACGATTATCGCACCGGCACCGATGGCGATACCGGCCGTTCTCACTGCCTTCATCTCGACTCCCTCGATCGGTTGGGAAGAAGGTAGGCAGCGCGATGTTGAGCATGTGTTGAGTCGGTGTTGAGTCCCCTCTTGCGGATCTGCCGCGCTCGCGGCCATGCTCGATTTCCCAGTACGAGTCGATCTCGGGGGGCGCGGTGCACATGACGGTGACGGCGACGCCTCCGGTCCGGCGCAGGGAGTCGGTCTCCGGGCGGGTGCGTACGCTGGCCGGGCTGTCCCTGCTGACGCTGGCCCTGCTGCTGGCCGCGATCCTGGCCGGCGCGGCGAGTACGGGCTCCAGCCTGCGCACCACCGGGCACGACGCCGGGCCGCAGGTGCTCGCCACCGCGGGCCTGTACCGGCAGTTGTCGGAGATGGACGCGCTGGTGGCCGAGACCCTGCTGCTGGGCAGGGAGTACGGCCCGCAGCAGCAGGCCGACCTGACCAGCTATGACCAGCGGCGGCTGGAGATCTCCGAGAGCCTGCTCAGGGCCTACCGGCTGGCCCTGGACAACCCCGCCGAGCAGCGCACGGTCGAGTCGCTGATCGAGGGGCTCGGCCGCTACGAACGGCTGGCGGCCCAGTCCCGGCTGCTGGACACGCAGTCCGGGCACACCGCGGGACAGCCGCCCGACAACGTGGTCAAGGCCTATCAGCGGGCCACCGACCTCATGCACCGCGAACTGCTCCCGCAGGCCTACAACCTGACCCTGGAGACCGGGACGATCGTCAGGCGCGCGCACGCCGCCGAGCGCACGTCCACCTCGCTGGCCCGCTTCGCCGTCATCGTCACCGGGCTGCTCGCGCTGGCCTGCCTGCTGGGCCTGCAGGCCTATCTGACCCGCAGGTTCCGGCGGGTCTTCGCACCGGCCCTGGTGGTCGCCACCGTGCTCACCGCGGCCGGTCTGGTGACCGGTACGGCCCTGCTCAACCGGCAGGGCCAGGCGCTGGAGGAGGCCAAGCGCGGCGGGTTCGACTCGGTGCTCACCCTGACCAGAGCACGGGCGATCAGCAAGAGCATGTACGGGGACCAGAGCCGCTATCTGCTCGACCGCTTCCGCAAGGACACCTACGAACACAACTTCCTGGACAAGTCCCAGACGATCGCGGCCGTCGAGTCGACCAGCCTGCCCGACTACCAGAGCAAGCTGCACGCGAACTTCCAAGGACTGCTCGGCAGCCTGACGGGCCAGGACCGGCAGCGACTCTTCGCCGTCTACCAGAGGTTCCAGCAGGCCGACGGGCGGATGCGGACCATGCAGGCCGAGGCGGCGATCAAGTTCTGGGACGGCGAGCTCACCCAGATCTACGAGAGCTACGACAAGGTGCTGGAGGACCTGGTCCGGCGGCACGAGTCCGACTTCGAGCGCGCCATCGACAACGGCGACGGAGCCCTGGAGACGCTGTTGCGGTCGATCCCCGCCGGGCTGGCGGCCGGCGCCCTGCTCATCCTGGCCGGCGTCTGGCCACGACTCAGGGAGTACCGGTGAGAAAACTGCTGATCTGCCTGATCCTGCTGGTCAGCGCCTGCGGCGCCGCTCGGCCGGCCTCCCTCATGGACCACGACGAGGTGATCGTCGCCATCCGCTCCGACGTCCCGCTGATCAGTTTCAAGGGGGCGGACGGCTCGTACGACGGCTTCAACATCGACGTGGCCGAGGATCTCGTCTCCCGGCTGGGCAAGCGGATCCGCTGGCTGGAGATCAAGGCCGGCGACCAGCTCACCGTGCTCACGGACGGGCGGGCCGACCTGGTCTTCGCCCACATGTCGGTCACCCCGGAGCGGAAGAAGGTGATCGACTTCGCCGGACCGTACCACGTCGACTTCCAGGACATCGCGGTACGGCCGGCCGACAAGGGCGTCATCCGCGACGTCCGCGACCTGGAGGGCCGCAAGATCTGCTGGGTGCGCGGCACCAACATCGCCCAGCGGATCGTCGACGAGCGCCGGGTCAAGGCGATCGTCGTCCCGGCACCCGACTACAACGTCTGCCTGGAGATGATCAAGGACGGCAGGATCGACGCCATCTCCACCAACAGCCAGATCCTGGCCGGGCTGCTCACCAAGCCGGGCGTCGACCTGCACCTGGTCGGCGCGACCTTCAACGAGCAGCGCACGTCGATCGGCGTGCGCAAGGGCGACGTCGACGGTTGTGAGGAGCTCAACCGGGCCATCACCGAGATGTACCAGGACGGCACGGCGAACATGCTGCTGGACAAGTGGTTCGGCAAGTCCGGCATCGACCTGTCGGTGGTGGCGGTTCCGCAGTTCGAGGGCTGCTCCTAGGCGGGCGGCCGGGCGATCTCCGCGCTGAACCTGTCGACGAGCGTCTGCTTGGCGCGCCCGGCGACGCCCACGTCGTAGGAGACCAGCTTGACCGTCGCGGGGTCGGCCGCCTTGGAGTGCGCGGGCACCTTGGTGTTGGTGGGCAGGGCGTAGAACTTCGCCAGCGGCCCCAGCCGCTGGGACGCTCCACTCAGCGCCCAGTCGACGTACTTGCGCGCGCTGTCGGGGTTGTGGGCTCCGGCCAGCACCGCCACACCACCGAGCTCGTAACCGGTGCCCTCGGCGGGGAAGGTCACCTTCAGGTGCGGATAGCCCTGCTCCTGGGCGGCGACGCAGTCATGGGAGAAGACGACGCCGACCGCCGCCTCCCCCTTGGCCGCCTGCAGGGCGGCCGCGCTGCCGGAGGAGTTGTATCTGAGCACATTCGGGTGGAGTTTGCGCATATAGCCGAGCGCCGCGTCCTGGTCGCCGCCATTGAGCTGCACCTGCGTCCACAGGGCGGTGTAGGCGGTGCCCGAGGTGGCCGGGTGGGCGATGGCGACGCTGCCGCGCAGCCGTTCGTCCAGCAGATCCTGCCAGGAGCTGATCGGCTTCAGGCCGCGTTCGGCCAGCTTCTTGGTGTTGTTGCAGAAGGCCAGCACGCCGGCGTAGATCCCGCTCCAGGCGTTCTCCGGATCGGCCCACCCCTGCCGGATTTCAGCGGATTTTTCGGATTTGTACGGCTCAAGCAGGCCCTGACTCTTGGCGGCCACGTAGGCGTCGGCCGGACCGCCGTGCCAGACGTCGAACTCCTGCCGTGCCCTGGCCGCCTTGATCCGCTCCAGCGCCTCGCCACTCGACAGCCGGACGAACTCGGCCTCCACGCCGGTGGCATCGGAGAACCTCTTGACCATCATCGCGCACCATCGCTCGCTCGCGCCGCACGCGACCGTGATCTTGTCCCTCCTCGACGTCGAGCAACCCACGGCCATCAGGACCGCTACCAATGCGATGGCTAACGGCCTCATTGCCTCTCCCAAGGGTCGCCCGACGTCCTTCTATTCGACACTCCGGCATGAACGTCACGCAACCGACCACCCGCCGGTGGCCTACTGGCCGGCGCGGTAAACGGCGATCTCGGTCATCGTCGGCGTGTACACCTCGGTCGGCACCTTCCCGGTGAGCGCCACCCGGAGCCGGGAGGTGGTGACGCTGCCGAAACCGGTCACCGTCAAATCGTGCCCTATGCCGTTGGCGCGGCTGGCGAAGGTGACCCAGGCGCCGGTCCCGGCGTCCCATCGCTGCAGTGCGAACGACTGGACGCGCGGGTTGGTGCCGGAGTCGGTGTACTCGTCGAGGTACACCTCGTCGAAGGTGGTGTCCGCGCCGAAGGCGATGTCGAGTGTGATCGGGTAGGTCGCGTCGTCGGCCGCCGCCCAGCGGGTCGCCGGGTCGCCGTCGGTCAGCTTCTCCGCGCCGAGTGTGCCGCCCGCGCCGGGGTGGGTCGAGCTCGCGGTGACCGGTTTGCCGAGCGCGAGGTTAATCCGGTCATCCGGCCCGTTCTCGATGGGGTCGTCGTCCACCGGGTTGGTGACCTTCGTGCCGATCGGGCTCTCCGCCATGCCGACGTCCGGCGCGTCCCCGTAGTAGATGTGCGTGCCGAGGAAGTCCTCGGTGCCCAGGTGCGGGTTGTACCGGCCGGCGTCGATGAGCGGTGAGTCGTCGCGCAGCTTGAAGTGCGCCGCGGCCGTCCGGATCTGGTTCACGCCCACGCCGGTGATGTACTTCGCCGGATCGCCGACGAACTTCGGGTGGGCCCGCGACCCGGCCGCGTCGGCCGGTTCCTGGCTGGAGTGGACGCCGCTCGCCTCGTAGTAGTCGTTGTTGGAGAACACCGCTTGGCGCAGGGCGCCGGTCCGGCGGTACCACGGCGTCGATCTCGTGGCGGAGGAGTTGTAGAAGATGTTGTTCAGGAAGTAGACCCTGCTCAGGAACGTCTCGTCATGGACGTAGCCGAGCTCCGCGCCGTCGTACACGAAGGTGTTGTTGGCGAAGTACGTCGGCGAGTAATTCGTCGACAGCATGTTCTTCACGAGCACGCCGTTGTCGTTGACGCTCAGGTTGTAGCGGGCGACCGAGTTGGAGCTGTTGCCCATGTACGACATCCAGCCCGCCGCGTTGTCGTGCGAGTAGTTGAACTGGTAGGTGACGTTGAAGTTGGTGTATTCCAGATCCCACGGAGTGCCGTCGAACTCGTTGTCCGGGCCGTCGTAGACCTCGTTGTACTGCATGACGGAGTCGGCGCCCGCCCACAGATAGAGCGCGACGGAGACCGCGTTGTACCGCTTGAGGTAGCCGTTGACCTCGTTGTACTCGACCGTCATGTTCTTGGTGTCGGCGAGCTGGACGGCGCCCTGGCCGACGCTCTCGGCGTAGTTGTGGCCGATGTAGACGTCACGGCTGTACAGGTCGCGGGTGCGTACCCAGAGCTGTTCCCAGCCCTCGTGGAACTTCCCGTTCTCGTCGTACTGGCCGGCGTCCGCCCCGTCGGCGGCGAACCAGTTGAACGCGAACTGCACGGCGTGCAGCTCGACCTTCGCGAAGGTGTTGTTCTCGATCCGGACGTCCTTGAAGTAATAGCCGCCGGTCCCGTACGACTTGTAGCTACGGCTGCCGAAGACCTGGAAGTTGACGCCGCCGTAGTGGATCTTCTGCCAGCTGCTCGGGCCGTCGAGATCGTGGACGTACACGTTCGAGACGCGGAAGTGGTCCATGATGCTGTCCGCGCCGGCCGCCAGGAGGTCGGCGTTGATGGAGACCATGATGCCGTCGCGGACGTAGGACCCGGTCGTGATGTCGGTGGCGAAGTTGTCGTCGTTGGACAGCTCGACGTTGTTGATCTCGAAGTACTGCTGGTTGCGCAGCACGATGGCCCCGGTCCGGCCGACCGTGTCGGGGTTCTTCGTGCCGTCCGCCCGGAAGGGGCTCGGCACGTTGCCGTTCGTCGCGATGTACGGGCGGCGGGCGCGCGCGTCGCCATAGGCCGAGATGGTGATCGGCCTGCCCGCGCTGCCCGAGCCCTTCGGCCACAGCTGCTCGTTGTTCCACTGCTGGCCGGCCTTGAGCAGGACGCGGTCGCCCGGCCGGAACGTCGTCGCGTTCGCCTTGGCCAGGGTGCGCCAGGCGGTCTGCGGTGAGGTCCCGGCCGCGCTGTCGCGACCGTTCGTGGCGTCGAAGAAGTAGTCCTTGCCGCCCGTCGGGTTCGGCGTGTTGCCCGGCAGGTCGGCCTTGACGGCGGCGGGGGAGTGGTCCGAGGCCGCGGCGGCGGGCGCGAGCGAGCCCGCGAGGAGCGCGGCGAGCAGGACGGTGAGCCCCATGCGCGGCGCTCGCGCCCACGTTCTGACAGGTTTCACTGTTGTCCATCCTCTGCGTTGATGGCCTCTGCGTTGATGGCGTCCACCGCCGCGGTGTCGACCTCGATGTCGCTGCCGTCCACCCGGCGCTGGAGGAACTGGCGGAACTTCTCCTCGATGAGCGACTGCCGGATCCGCCGGGAGTACTCGGCGAACGCCGCGCTCTCGTCGACGGTCTTGCCGGTGAGTTCGTAGTAGGTGATCTGGCCGGTGCCCGGGACCGGGGCGGAGATCTGGCCCGCCGCGAGCTTGCCGAGCACCGCCATGAGGTCCTGGTCCTGGGCGGTCGAGCCGCCGCCGTGGTGCGTGGCGGTCGTGAGGCGGGCGCCGGGCTCCCGGCCCGCGACCTTCGCCAGCCGGCCCGCCGCGGTCACCCGCCACTGGAGTGCGGCCGCGGAGGTGCTGTCCGGCACCGGCACGACGAGCTTCGCGTACGTGTACGTGGTCGCGTTGGCGCTCCAGGCGTCCCGGTCGGCGTCGAACGCCCGCCGGACGTCGGCGTCGGTGACCTGGATCGTGCCCTTTCCGCTGAGCCGCCGCGTCAGTGCCGTGGTGAGCTGGGTGAGCCGGTGCGAGTAGTACTCCTCCGGGGAGAACCGCGCCAGGCCGTAGACGACCGCACCCCTGGCAATGTCGGCGGCCCGCCGCTCGTTCTCCTCGGCCAGCTCGGCGAGGAAGTCCGCGTGGTCGGGGGAGGCGATCAGCCCCTCCTCCTGCGCGAGGACGAGCGTGGTCTTGTCCCGCCGGATCTCGTCGAGCGCGCGGGCCGCGAGCCGCTGGAGCGCGGTCCTGTCGCCGGTCCTCGCGGTCCAGTCGATCGCGTCCTGGAGGTGGTACTGGTTGCGTAACTCGTTCTCCACCTGGGGTGCGAGCCGCCGCATGTGGAAGAGCAGCTCGTCGCGGGTCACGGCGTGACCGCTGACGGAGGCGACCTCATCGGTGCGCAGGGCGAGAACCACGCCGCCGACCAGCAGGGCGGCGAGGACGGTCAAGAGCAGGATGCGCTTCATGAGCTCGCCCCGATCGCCGCCACACAGCTGACGACGGGCCTGTCCCGGGCCTCGGGCACCTCGACCAGTACGGCGTCGACCTCGACCGGCGGGAACGTCAGGATGCGCTGGTAGCCCACCGCGTTCGCCCGCGCGAGCGTCGTCCACCGGCCGTCCCGGCGACCCCGGACGACGACGTGTTCGATGCGCTGCCCCTGAGTGATGTCCTCGCCCACGACGACCGCCTCGATCGGGCGGGGGCCCGCGAACGCGAGCCGGACGCTGGGCAGCGCGTCGTCCGGCCGCCACGGCGTACGCCCCCTGCCGGGCCACGCGGTCGCGACGTCACCCGGAGCCCCGGACGACACCGTCGCGGTCGCCTCGACGCGCCGTGCCCGGAAGTCCTCGATGCGCCGACCGAGCTGTTCCAGCACCGCCACGTCGGTGTCCCGCAGCCGCCCGTCACGGGCCGGCGGGACGTTGAGCAGGAAACAGGAGTTGCCGCCGACCGCGCGCAGGTAGACGCCGAACAGCTCGTCCGCGGAGCGGACCGAGGCGTCCTCGGCCGGGTGGTGGAACCAGCCGGGACGGATCGAGGTGTTCACCTCGGCCGGGTACCAGACCAGGTCGTCCTCGTGCCCCGCCAGCGCGGCGCGGCTGCCGAGGTCGCGGTCGTCGCTGCGGACCAGCCGGGCGAAGGCGCCGTCGTCCGCCCGCTGCGAGCGGTCCGCGATCCGCTCGGCGTCGCGCAGGGCGCGCGGCACCACGCTCCACTCGTCGGGCCGGGTGTCCCCGGCCTCGTTGCCGCACCAGCGGACATCCGGTCCGCACACGCTGATGACCGCGTCCGGTTGCAGCTCGCGGGCCACCGCGTAGTACCGCTCCCAGTCGTAGACCTGGCGCCTGCCGTTCGGGCCCTCGCCGTTCGCGCCGTCCAGCCACACCGCGAACACCGGCCCGTACCGGGTGAGCAGCTCGGTGAGCTGGGCGATGTAGAAGTCGTCGTACGCGGCCCCGGCGCCGTAGGACGCCTCCGTGCGATCCCACGGCGACAGGTAGATCCCGAACCGCAGGCCGTGCCGCCGGGCCGCGCCGGCGACCTCCGCGACCACGTCGCCCCGGCCGTCGCGCCAGGGCGAGGAGGCGACCGTGTACGTGGTGACGTCGCTCGGCCAGAGGCAGAACCCGTCGTGGTGCTTGCAGGTGAGGATCACGCCGGTCATCCCGGCGGCCTTGAGCGCCGTGATCCACTGGTCGGCGTCGAGTCCGGCCGGGTCGAAGGCGGCCGGGTCGTCGTGCCCCTCGCCCCACTCCCGGTCCGTCATCGTGTTCATGCCGAAGTGGATGAACCCGTAGAACTCCATCGCCTGCCACGCGAGCTGACGCCCGCTCGGCCGGACCGCGGCGAGCGCCTGCCCATTGCCGGTCACCGGAACCGCCGGTTGTACGAGGCGAGTACGGCCAGCAGCCCGGCGAGCCCGGCGAGCATGATCGCGAGGCTGCCCCACCCGACCGTGGTGCGCGCGGTGACGACGACGGCGACGCAGCCGGCCGCGACGAGCGTCCGCGCGGTGACGACCAGGACGCCGCGGGTCGATTCCTTCATGAGCTTCAGCCCTTCACGCCGCCGGACGCCATGCCTTCGATGAGCCGGCGCTGGATGAACGCGTACAAGATGAGCACCGGAACGATCACGATGACCATGCCGGCGTACAGCCGCCCGTAGTCGGCCGCCGCCTTCTGCGCGGTCATCAGGTTGAGCAGGCCCACCTGCAGCGTCTTGCCCTCGCCTGGCAGCAGGGTGAGCGCGATGATGAAGTCGTTCCAGTAGGCCAGGAAATTGAACAGGACCACGGTCGTGAGCGCCGGTCGCGCCATCGGCAGCATGACCCTGACCATGACCTGGAAGCGGGAGGCCCCGTCCAGGGCCGCGGCCTCCTCGAAGTCCGCCGGTATCGACCGGAAGTACGCGGTGAGCAGATAGATGGTGAACGGGATCGACGTGGCCGCGTAGACGAGCGAGAGGACCGCGGGGTTGTCGATGAAGAAGCCGCCGGGCAGCACGTCGACCAGCGCACGGTCCCAGCCGACGAGCATGAGGAAGATCGGCACGACGATGTAGTTGACGTTGACGAACAACCCGCCCAGCAGCGCGACCTCCACGAGACCGCGGCCGCGGAAGTCGTACCGGGCGATGACGTAGGCCGCCGGCACGGAGACCGCCACGACGAACACCAGCCCGAGCAGCGTGACGAACACCGAGGTGAAGAAGTACTGGCCCATGCGCGCGGTGACGAACGCGTCGACGTAGTTGCGCAGGTGCAGGCCCTCCGGCAGGGTCCAGGGGCTGCCGTAGAACTCGCTCTTCCCCTTGAGCGAGGCGAGCAGCACCCAGCCGACCGGCACCGCGATGGCCAGGGCGATCGCGGTGACGAGGACGTAGGTCAGTGCCCGGCGCGCCTTGATCGTGGGCATGGTGACCGTCCTCAGAACTGAAGGGGCTCGCGCCGGGTCGCCCGGCTCACCAGGAGCGAGACGAGGAAGGAGAACGCGAAGATGACGACGCCGATGGCCATGCCGTAGCCGTACGACGAGTTCGTGTACGCCTGCCGGTACATGTAACTCAGCAGGACCTCCGACGAGCCGTCGGGCCCGCCGCCGGTCATCGCGCGGACGAGGACGAAACTGAGGTTGACCGCGCTCATGACGAAGAACGTCAGCGTCGTGCGGAGGTTCTGCCAGATGAGCGGCAGCGTGATCGCGAAGAACTGGCGGCCGGCGGACGCGCCGTCGAGCGCCGAGGCCTCGTACAGCTCCTCCGGGATGCTCGACATTCCGGACATGTAGAGGACCATGTAGTAGCCGAGCGACTGCCAGACCATCGCGATCGCGACGGACCAGAGCACGAGGTCCTGGTCGCCGAGCCAGACCCGCCGCAGGGTGTCGAGCGACAGCAGCCGCAGGGTGCCGTTGAGCAGGCCGTTCTCCTGGTCGAAGACGGCGGAGAAGATCGCCGCGATCACCACCACGGACAGCACGCTCGGGACGTAGAGGACGAACCGGTAGAGGACCCGCCCCCGCAGCCGTTGCCGGGTCATGATCGCGGCGAGGAACAGGCCCATACCCATCGTCACGACCGTCACGACGACCAGCAGCGCGACCGTGTTCTGGAACGCGCGGACGAACTGCGCGTCCTCGAGGAGCCGGCCGAAGTTGTCCAGCCCGACGAATCGCATGTCCGGCGAGAAACCGCTCCAGGTGTAGAACGACATCCGGAACACGTTCACGGTCGGGACGACCATGAACACCGCGAAGAGCACGAGCGCGGGCAGGAGGCAGGCGAGTACGAAGACGCCGTTGCCGCGCCGGCGCGCCCCCGTGCTCAAGGGACGGCCGCCGGGCACGTCAGCCACCCGCCTGGCGCAGTTTCTCGCTCGCGTCGTCTAGCGCGGCCTGCCACTGGTCCTCGGTCTTGTCGCCGCTGATGATGCTGTTGGCGGTGTCGAAGAGGGTGGCCTTGATGTCGACGCCCTCGACGGGCGCGGTGCTCGCGAACCCGCCGACCAGCGCCTCGACCGCCGTTTCGTCGTAGATCTTGTAGAACTCGGCGTTCTCCCCGGTCAGACTGCTCGCGATGCCCTTGATCGGCTGGATCGCGTTCGACCTGGCGAAGACCTTCGCCGCCTCGTCGGAGTACAGGTAGGCGACGAACTCCTTCGCCGCGTCCTTGTTCTTGGCGGCGCCGGGGATCCAGACCGACTCGACCGACGTCGTGATGTAGCGCTTGCCGCCTGCGGTCACCGGCGGCAGCGGCGTCAGGCCCCACTGGAAGCCCTTGGCGCGCGGGGCGTCCTTCATCTCGCCGACGACCCAGGTCCCGTTCGGGATGAACAGCGTCTTGTTGTCGAGGATCGACTGCTGGTTCTTGGTGAAGTCCTGCTCGTTGGCGTACCCGACCGTCGTCGGCGCGGCGTACTTCAGCAGCCGGGTGGTGATGTCGAGCGCCTGCCGCGCCTGCGGTGTCTTCCACACGCCCTGCTTGTACGTCATGACGTCGGTGTAGAACTGCTCGCCGCCGACGTCGGCGAGCAGCGCGAAGAAGTACGCGTCGAGGTATCCGGCGGTCGGGTAGGTGAACAGCGAGAACCCCTGCTTCTTGACCGACTCGCCGAGCGCGAACATCTCCTCCCAGGTGGCCGGGACCTTCCAGCCCTTCTGGGCGAACAGCCCCTTGTTGTAGAAGAGCCCGCTCGGCGCGTAGTACATCGGCATCGTGTACGTCTGGTCGGTGCCGTAGGGGTTGGTGTTGAGGTTTCCGACGATGCCCTCGATGAGCTTGTCGCCCACGGTCTTGTCCTCGCCGGGGACCTTCGCCTTCAGCACGGGCGTGAGGTCTTCGAGGGCCTTGTCCTTGATGAGCGTCTCGGTGAGCGCGGCCTTGCGGCCCTGGCCGAGCACCACGACGTCCGGGAACTTGCCGGCCTTCATGTTGGGGGAGATCTCGTCCTCGATGCTCTTCGAGATCTGTAAGCGCACGTCGACGTTGGGATGCGAGGCCTTGTACGCCTGAACGACCTGGGCGTACATGTCCCGGCCGTAGCCGCCTTCGAGAGCGGCGACGCTCAGGGTCGTCTTACCGGAGTCCGAGCCGCCCCCGCCCGCCGAGCAGCCGGCGAGCAGTCCGAGCACCGTGACGGCGGCGCTCGCGAGGACGAGTGATCTCCTCATGGTTCCGGGGTCCTTCCCGTGGATGGCGCAGCAGGGTCCGGACGTTGTTACAGTGGCATCGATAACATGGCTGCGCAAGAGGCACTTCACGCACAGCCGGCGCGGGGTTCAGTGGCGACGCGGCGGTGCCGTGGAGTCGCGGACCGTCAGTGACACGGCCGACTCGGCGGCGTCGGCGCCGCCCCCGCCCAGCAGCAGGGCGACGGCGGCCGAGCCGGAGCGGTAGAAGTCCTGGCGCACGGTGGTCAGCGGCGGGTGGCAGTAGGCCGCCAGGGCGATGTCGTCGACGCTCACGATGGACACGTCGCCGGGCACCGACCGGCCACGCTCACGCAGGGCGCGGATCACTCCGAAGGCCATCTCGTCGCTGGCCGCGAAGACGGCGGTCACGTCCGGGATCATCGCGAGGACCTGCCCCTGCCGGTGCCCCGAATCGGGCGACCAATCCCCTTCCAGCGGGGGCGGCGCCTGGATCCCGGCCGCGGCCAGGCACTCCTGCCAGCCCTGCCGCCGCTGGCGCGCCTCGATCCACTCGTCCGGGCCCGAGACGTGCCACACCTGGCGATGCCCGAGGTCGAGCAGGTGCTGCGTGGCGATGCGGCCGGCCTCCCGCTGGTCGATCCCGAGCACCCGGGCGCTCGCGGTGCGGGAGCCGTCGAGCGTGACGGTGGGGATCTCCTGGGTGATGTCCTCCATCTTCTGCGTCACCGAGATGAGCGGCACGGCGATGACGATGCCGTCCACGCCCTGGTCGGCGAGCTTGGACAGGGAACGCTCCATCAGGCCGGTGTCGAGCCCGGCGATCGTCGCGATGCTCACCGCGTAGCCGGCCTCGCCCGCGGCCGCCTCGACGCCGGCGGTCACCGCCGAGCGCGAGTAGTAGCCACCGGACTGCAGCAGCACGAGCCCGATGGTGTGGCTGCGCCCGGAGGAGAGCACCCGGGCGGCGTGGTTGAAGCGGTAGCCGAGCTGCCCCACGGCGGCCAGCACGCGCTTCCTGGTCTCCGGGTTGACGTTCGGCGAGTCGCGGAGCGTACGCGAGACGGTCTGCGCCGACACCCCGGCGGCCCTGGCCACGTCAGCCATGCTCGGCTGCCTCGTGGGCCGCTCGGTGGCCTCGGTCATCGCGCTTCTCCCGCCGTCGCCTTCCTCCGTCGAATCATAGTGCCTATGTTACGTATGGCATCGATAACATAGGCTGCCACCGTGATCGAGCTGCCCGGCACCTCTCCGGCCCCGACGACCACTTCCGAGGGAGCGGCGCTCACCTGGCGCGGGCGCCGCCTGTACCGGCACGGTGTCCCGCACAGCATCCTGTCCGGGGGGCTGCACTACTTCCGCGTCCACCCCGATCTCTGGCGGGACCGGATCCGCCGGCTCGCCGACCTCGGGCTCAACACGGTCGACACCTATGTCGCGTGGAACTTCCATCAGCCCCGCGAGGACGAGGCGCCACGCTTCGACGGCTGGCGGGACGTGGAGCGGTTCATCGGCATGGTGGGGGAGGAGGGTCTCGACGTCGTCGTCCGGCCCGGCCCGTACATCTGCGCCGAGTGGTCGAACGGCGGCCTGCCGAGCTGGCTCACCGGCCGCGACGTGGCGATCCGCAGCTCCGACCCCGCCTTCACCGTCGCGGTCGGCCGCTGGTTCGACGAGCTGGTCCCGCGCATCGCCGCGCTCCAGGCCGCCGAGGGCGGACCGGTCGTGGCGGTGCAGGTGGAGAACGAGTTCGGCAGCTACGGCGACGACCAGGCCTACCTGGGCTGGAACCGCGCGGCGCTGACCAGCCGCGGCATCCGGGAGCTCCTGTTCACCGCGGACGGGCCCACCGAACTGATGCTGGACGGCGGCGCCCTGCCGGGCACGCTGACAGCCGTCACCCTGGGCTCCCATCCCGACGCCGCCCGGCGGCTCCTGTCCGCGCGGCGGCCGGACGAACCGTTCGTCGTCGCCGAGTTCTGGAACGGCTGGTTCGACCACTGGGGCGAGCGGCACCACGTCCGCGGCGCCGGCAGCGTGGTGCCCGCCCTTGAGGGGATCGTCGCCGACGGCGGCAGCGTGAGCATCTACATGGCGCACGGGGGGAGCAACTTCGGGCTCTGGGCGGGCGCCAACGAGCACGAGGGCCGGTTGCGGCCCACCGTGACCAGCTACGACTCCGACGCGCCGGTCGCCGAGGACGGCACGCTCACCGCCAAGTTCTTCGCCGTACGGGAGGTGCTCGGGGCGCGCGGACCCGTACGGATGCCGACGACGATCCCGACGCTGCCGGCGGCGCGCGTGCCGCTGGTCCACCGCGCCGGCCTGCTCGCCGGGCTCCGCGCCGTGCCCGCGCCCGTCATGACGGGCCCGCGCCCGGCCTCGTTCGAGCGGCTCGGGCTCGACGCGGGAATGGTCCTGCACACCGCGCGGCCGCGCATTCCGGCGGGCGAGCATCGGCTCGTCCTCACCGACGTACGCGACCGGGCCCTGGTCTTCGGTGACGGCGCCTTCCTCGGCGTCGCCGACGCCGATCACCCGGAGCTGCCGATCCACGGAACCGGCGCCGTCGTACGCCTGGAGGTCTTGGTGGAGAACCTCGGCCGGGTGAACTACGGGCCGGGCATCGGCCGCCACAAGGGCCTGCTCGGTCCGGTCCTCGTCGACCGGCGCATCGTGCAGGGCTGGGACAGCACCCCGATCGCCCTCCAGGAGTGGTCCACCACGGAGCTGACCCACGCGGTCACCGCCGCCCCGGAGTCTGCGCGGGGCGGCGCCGTGTCCGCGGACGTCGGGTTCGCCGTCGCGGCGGTGCGCGTCGACGCGCCCGCGGACACCTTCCTCGCGCTGCCGGGGTCGAGCCGTGGACTGGTCTGGGTCAACGGCTTCCTGCTCGGCCGCTACTGGGAGATCGGGCCGCAGGTCACGCTGTACTGCCCGGCACCGCTCCTACGCGCGGGCGAGAACAGCGTGACGGTCCTCGAGCTGGAACGGCTCGGCGGAATCCTGGAGCTGCGGGACCGCCCCGAGCTGGGACCTCCGGAGGAGTACGTCGAGGAGTTCGGCTGACCCGCCTCACCCCTGGAGCCGGGCGTCGGCGTCGGCCAGGAAGACATCGAGCACCCCGTCGCCGACCTGCGGCTGGGCCGCGCCCCAGCGGTTGCGCGGCGGGCTGACCCGGACGGCGCGGGCCTGCCGCTGCAGCTCACGCGACTCGGCGAGCAACGCGGCGGCCTTGGTCGCGTCCCCGGCCTGCTTGGCCTGGAGCGCGTCGAGCATGGTCACCATCGCCCTGCCCCACAGCGCGGTGGCGTCCAGCCAGGACGCGGCGTCGTCGGTGAAGCCCTTCTGCACCTTTCCGCCGCGGATGGTGGCCGGCGCCGTGGCGATGGCCTTCGCGTACGGACGCAGCGCGGCGATCGCGTCGGCGGGCCGCCCGCCGTCCCACGTCCGCCAGAACCCGGCCACGCGCCCGGCCAACTCGGGTGCCTGAGGCTGCCAGGGGGTGCCGCCGAAGGTGGGAGCCATGTGCTCCAGGTCGCCGAAGACCAGCAGGGCCTCGGTGGCCGCCTTGTCGCCGCCGGCGAGATAGGCCATCGCCCGCGGCCAGCTCTTCCTCGCGTCGTACGCCGTGTCGTTCCAGGTGAAGTCCGCGGCGCCGAAGACCGCGACCTTGCTCGCGTACGGCTGGTTCATCGGGTTGGCCACGATGCCGGACAGGTGCGCGGCCAGGCCGCCCTCACGCTTGTCGTAGGGCGCCAGGAGCAGCCGGCCGCTGGTGTTGCCGTAGTCGTTGACCGGGTAGTTGTCCCAGACGAAGACCTTGCGCCCGAACAGCTCCGCCGCCTTCTCGGCCTGCGCGTTGGTGATCTCCGGCGGCACCGTGTCGGTGCCGGTCCACATCACCTCGATCGCGGGGTCGAGGGATTCCCGCAGGGTCTGCTTGTACGTGGTGTCGGTCAGATCGCCGTACTCGGTGGGCACCATCTGCAGCCGCTGGGCGCCGTCGTGGCCGGCGATGAAGGTGCGCTGCACGTCGTTGAGCAGGTCGACCTGGGCTTTCGCCGCGGCGGTGCGTCCGGCCGCGCCGTAGGCGGCTTCATCGGCCGCGCAGTTCCAGCGGGTGTAGCTGATGTCGTCCAGCGGGATGGAGAACGCCCGGGCGCCCAGGTCGTAGAGCGCCTGCAGCTTCCGCTTGAGGGTGTCGCGGTCCGCGGGGTCGGAGTAGCAGATCGACACGCCCGGGGAGAGCGCGAAGGTGAAGCGGACATGGTTCGCGCCGGCCCGGGTCACCAGCTCGCCCAGCTCGGCGAGCTTGGCCGCCGGGTAGGGGTCGCGCCACTTGTCGCGATGGTAGGGATCGTCCTTGGGAGCGTAGATGTAGGTGTTGGCCTTGACGTCGCCGTAGAAGTCCATCTGGTCGAGGCGTTCGGCGTGTGTCCACGGCGAGCCGTAGAAGCCCTCGATGGTGCCGCGTAGCGGCATCGACGGGAAGTCGCTGACCTGAACCCCCGCCACCTTCCAGCCGTCACCCGAGCGGGCGAACAACTGGCGCAGCGTCTGCACGGCATAGAACTGGCCCCCGGCGTCCTTGCCGCCGAGAGCGATCTCGCGCGACCGGCCGCCCGAGACCCGTAACGCGTACCCCTCGGCCTTGTCGGGCACGGACACGTCGCCGAGCGCCCGCGCGATGTCCGGGCGGGTCCCGGGGCCGAGCCGCACCGCGAGCAGGCCGGCGGCGGGGGTCCGGTCGGGGGTGATGATGTCCACCCGGGCCGCGCCGTGTGCCTTGAGTTCCCGTACGAGGCGGTCGCGGGCGGCGGGGTCGGTCTGGTCGTCGGCGATCACCAGCACCCGGCTGGTGACCACGGCGTCCGCGCCGATGCCGCTCAGCGACTGCGGAGTCGGCGACACCGAGGGTAAGGGGGGAGCGGCATGGGCGGCGGGGATGGGCAGGAGCGCTCCGGCGCACAGGGTCGCGGCCAGTGCGAGCGCTGCTGCGGGGGTTCGTCTTGTCACGAGACTCTCCATTCGTCTATGTCGGCTGGAGGTGCGGTGCTGGCACGTAGGACGAGGTCGGGGGTGGGAGCCTGCACCGCGCGGGGTTCCGGACGCTCGGCCATCACGTGGAGCAGTTCGGTCGCGGTGAGCGTGCCGAGCGCGTAGGTGTCGCGGGTCAGCGCGGTGATCGGGGGATGCGGCAACTGGGTGAGGATGGAGTCGTCGAAGGACACGATGGAGACGTCGCCGGGGACCCGTACGGACCTCTCGGTGGCCACGCCCAGTCCCGCCGCCGCCATGACGTCGCTGTCATAGATGATCGCCGTGCACCGGGGGCTCGCCTCCAGCAACTGGCGCGTGGCCGACGCTCCCTGCGTGTCGGAGTAGTCGGTCGCCACGCTCACGATGTCGACGCCGAGCGTTTCGCGCGCGTCGGCGACGGCCTGGAGGCGGCGCCGGGTGTGCTGGTAGGAGGGGATGCCGCTGACGTGGCCGAGGAAGCGGTGGCCGAGCGCGGCGAGGTAGGCGAGGACACGGGTCATCGCCGCGTGGTCGTCGACCCAGACGCTGGTCAGCGGCAGGGGCGCCCCGTGGCCGCCCAGGATGACGGCGGGAATGCCGAGGCCGGCGATGAGCTCCGGCCGGGCGTCGTCGACCGTGAGGTCGAAGAGCACCAGCCCGTCGACCCGGTTCTCGGCGGCCCAGCGGCGGTAGACCGCCACCTCCGCCTGAGGGTCCTCGACGATGAGGAGCTGGGTGGCGATGCCCTCGTTGGACAGGCGGGACTGCAGGCCCGACAGGACATGCGCGAAGAACGGCTCGACGCCCAGCGTGCGGGCCGGACGGGCGAGGACGATGCCGACCGCGTCGTTGCTGGCCCCCTTGAGGGAGCGCGCGGCCCGGTGCGGGCGCCAGTTGAGCTCCTCGGCGACCTGGAGGATGCGCTTGCGCGTCGCGTCGCTGATGCCGGGGCGGGCGTTGAACGCCAGTGACACCGCCGAGACGGAGACGCCCGCCAGGCGCGCGATGTCGGTGCTCTTCAGGCGGGCCGGTGGGGCGGGCGCCGAGGGCTCGGGGGAGCCGGATGAAACAGACGGAACCTCGTCGTTCGGCGGCATCGCTCCTCCATCGTCGTTACGCAAACGAGATGATCCTCCCGCGTGACCATGAGAACTAAACCGTATTAGTCTTCGGTCACTTGCCACAACTAAAACGTTTCAGGCATATTGTCACACCTCCGCTACGGAGAGGTACACGATGCACAACCACCTCAGCCGCACGCTCGAGCGGCTCGACCGCGTGCGGCGAGACCGGATCCTGCCCCGGATTCACACCCGGTCGGCAGGCGTCGAGGTCGAGGCATGGACCGTCGCGGACGACGGGGAGCCGGTGAGCGCCCGGCACGCCCTCGGGCTCGCCGGCGACCCCGGCCGTACGGCGCCCGGCTACCGCCCCTTCCCGCTGGGCGCCGCCTGGGGACAGGCCTGGGCCACGACCTGGTTCCGGATCCGCGGCACGGCCGGGCAGCAGGACGGTCCCCTCGACCTTGTCCTCGACCTGGGCTGGTTCGACCACTCCGTGGGCGGCCACTGCGAGGGCCTGGTCTTCACCCCGGACGGCACCATCGTCAAAGGCCTGCACCCCCGGCAGTCCGCGATCCGGTTACGGGGCGACGGAGCCGTTCCCGGGCTGCTCGATGCCGACGGCGCTTTCCTGCTCTACGTCGAGGCGGCGGCGAATCCGCTGCTGCTCGGGTTGCCGCCGTTCGTCGTCACCGATCACGGTGAGAAGGGGGCGGAGGAGCCGTTCGAGCAGTTCAGGCTGCGCCGCGCGGAGATCGCCGCGTTCTCGCCGGAGATCCACGCCCTGGCCTGCGACCTGGACGTCGCCGGCGGGCTGGCCGCCGAGCTGAGCGCGGACGAGCCGCGGCACTGGCGGCTGCTGCGCGCGATAGAGGAGGCCCTGGACGTCTACGACGAGGCGGACGCCGAGGCCGGCGCCCGGCGGGCGCGGGCGATCCTGGCTCCCGTCCTGGCCGCGCCCGCGCACGCCAGCGCCCACCGGATCACCGCCGTCGGGCACGCGCACATGGACACGGCGTGGCTGTGGCCGCTGCGCGAGACGGTACGCAAGCTCGCCCGTACGGTCTCCAACGCGCTCGCCCTGCTCGACGCCGACCCCGAGCTGGTGTACACGATGTCGGCGGCCCAGCACTTCAGCTGGCTCGAAGAGCACTACCCGGAGCTGTTCGACCGGGTGCGGCAGCACGTCGAGCAGGGCCGGTTCGTACCGGTCGGCGGCATGTGGGTCGAGGCGGACGGCGTCATCCCCACCGGCGAATCGATGGTGCGCCAGCTGACCTACGGCAAGCGCTACTTCATCAGCCGATTCGGCCGCGAACCACGGGAGATGTGGCTGCCCGACTCGTTCGGCTACTCGGGCGCCCTGCCGCAGCTGGCCCGCCGGGCCGGGTCCCGCTGGTTCCTGACCCAGAAGATCTCCTGGAACGACACCACGGTCTTCCCGCACCACACCTTCTGGTGGGAGGGCATCGACGGCACCCGGATCTTCACCCACTTCCCGCCCGCGGAGACGTACGCCGCCGAGGTGACCGCCCGCGAGCTCCGTCACGCGGTCACCACCTTCAAGGACAAGGCGATCGCCTCCCATTCGCTGCTGCCCTACGGGTACGGCGACGGAGGCGGCGGACCCACCAGGGAGATGGCCGAGCGGCTGCACCGCTTCGCCGACCTGGAAGGCGCCCCACGGGTGACCTCCAGGTCGCCGGCGGAGTTCTTCCAGGAGGCCGAGGCCGAGCTGCGGGACGCCGGATCCCTGGAGCCGGTCTACCGTGGCGAGCTCTATCTGGAGCTGCACCGGGGCACCCTGACCTCGCAGACGGCCATGAAACAGGGCAACCGGCGCTGCGAGTCGCTGCTGCGCGCGGCCGAATATCTCAGCGCGGCGGCGAGCGCGCTGCGCGACTCGCCCTACCCGCACGCGGACCTCGACGAGATCTGGCGCACCGTGCTGCTGCACCAGTTCCACGACATCCTCCCCGGAACCTCGATCGCCTGGGTGCACCGCGAGGCCCGCGACACCTACCGGGCGCTCGAGGAACGGCTGCACGATCTGATCAAGCAGGCCACGGCGGCACTGCGCGCCGACCTGGCCGTGACGGAACCGGGTGCGGCCGCCGTCGAGGTCACCGACGGCGAGGACGGCGGCACCGTACTGGATGACGGTCTGCTGCGGGTCGTGGTGGACGGCGGCGGCCACGTCGTCTCCCTCCTCGACCAGCGCAGCGGCCGGGAGGTCGTCCCGCCCGGACGGCGACTCAACGAGCTGCAGCTCTTCCGCGACGAGCCGGTGCGCTGGGACGCCTGGGACGTGGACCGGCACGTACTGCGCCACCCCCAGGTGCTCGACGAGGTCACCAGCCGGAAAGTGATCCACGACGGGCCCGACGCCGGCGTGGAGGTGGTCCGGCGGACCGGCGCGTCCACGATCACGCTGACCATGTGGTTGCGGGCCGGCACCGGGCGGTTCGAGACCGCGTGCACCGTCGACTGGCAGGAGCGCGAACGCCTGCTCAAGGTGGCCATCCCGGCGCGGGTCAGCGCGCGGACCGCGCGGTTCGAGACCCAGTACGGGTACGTCGAACGCCCGCTGCTGTCGAACACCGCCTCCGAGGAGGCGATGTTCGAGGCCGCGATGCACCGCTACGTGCAGGTGGCCGACGGCGACTACGGCCTCGCGATCGTCAACGACACGATGTACGGAGCCGACGCCCGCGCCGACGGCGACTCCACCGTCGTCCGGCTGTCCCTGCTGCGGAGCGCGCGCTTCCCCGACCCCCACGCCGACCAGGGCACCCATGTCTTCCGCTGGGCGGTGCTGCCCGGTGCGGACGTGCCCGCCGCAGTCGAGGCCGCCTACGCGTTCAACGCGCCCGACATCGCCCTGCTGCCGCCGTTGGTCCGCCTGGAGCTCCTGTCCGGGCACGCGCTCATCGACTGGGTGAAGCAGGCCGACGACGGCTCCGGAGACCTCATCGTCCGTGTGTACGAGACCCAGGGAGGAAGGGCGAGCGCGCGGATGCACTGCCACGAGGAACTCGGCGCGGAAGCCGTCCTGTGGGAGACCGACCTGCTCGAACGGGAGCTCACCGGCGAGGAGGACCTTCCCCTGGCTGTGGGGCCGACACGTCGTTCCGTGAGCGACGTCCGTCTGGATCTGGGCCCTTTCCAGGTGGCGACCCTGCGGATCGCCGCCCAAGCATCCCCCAAGGAGGACATCAAATGAAAAAATGGACCGGTGTCGCGGCACTCGCCCTGGGATCGCTACTGCTGTCCGGGTGCGGCGGCGGCGACCCGTCGCCGCAGGCCTCTGGCGGGGCGCTGTCGGGCACGATCAAGTTCCAGACCTGGAACCTGAAGAACGACAAGTTCACGCCCTACTTCACCGAGCTGATCGCGGCTTTCGAGAAGGAACACGCCGGCACGAAGATCACCTGGGTGGACCAGCCCGCCGAGGGCTACCAGGACAAGCTGTCGGCCGACGCCGCGGCGGGGGCGCTGCCCGACGTCGTGGACATGGGCCCCGAGGCCGCCTACACCCTGGCCCAGGCCGGGGTCCTGCTCGACCTCAGCAAGGCCGACCCCCAGGCCAAGAGCCTGTACCTGGACAAGGCGTGGGAGGCGATGACCTTCAGCGGGCTCGGCGGCGGAACCTACGGCTACCCGTGGTACCTGAACACCGGGCCGTCGTTCTTCAACACGGCGCTGTTCAAGAAGTGCGGTCTGGACCCGGCCAAGCTGCCCGCCACCTATGACGATCTCTTCAGCCAGGCCGAGACCATGGCCAAGAAGTGCTCGGACGTGTCGATGATCGCCCGGATGCCGGTCATCGAGATGTTCGGTGAGGCCGGCGTGCCCCTCATGGACGCCACGGGCAAGAAGTTCACCTACAACGACCCCAAGGGCGTGGAGCTGGTCGAGCGCTTCAGGAAGCTGTACGCCGGCAAGGGCCTGACCCAGGAGTCGCTGAACAACCTCCAGACCAAGGAGGTGGAGGAGTTCAAGGCCGGCCGGCTGGCGTACCTGTCGGGCAGCTCCTACACCCTCAACGACCTGAAGGAGACCGCGCCCGACATCTACAAGGTGCTCGGAATCGGGCCGCGGATCAGCACCGCCGCCCCCAACATGTACATCGAGTCGCTCGTCGTGAACGCCACCGGCAAGAACCAGCCGCTGGCCACGGCCTTCGCCAAATACGTGACCAACCCCGCCAACCAGCTCGCCTTCGCCAAGAAGGCCTCGGTGTTCCCCTCGTCGGCCGGGTCCATGGACGACGAGTACTTCACCAAGGACGACGGCGACCCCGCCACGAAGACGCGGCTGGAGAGCGCCGCCCAGGTCAAGAAGGCGGTCGTGTGGTGGCCCCCGGCCTTCTCCGGCTCGGCCGACGCCGACACGCTCCGCGAGCAGATCGCCCAGGCCCTGCTCGGTAAGAAGACCGTGCAGCAGGCGCTGGACGAGTCGGTCAAGTACTCCAACGACCGGCTGGCCTCACACGGATGACCGACTCCACCCCGGCTACCCACAAGTGGCGCGTGACCCCCTGGTTGTTCCTGGTGCCGGGCCTGGCCGTCGTCGTGCTCCTGGTCCTCGTGCCGTTCCTGAACACGCTGCGGCTGGCGTTCACGGACTCCATGCTGCTGCGGCCCGGGGACTTCGTCGGGCTGGACAACTTCCGGCGGATGTTCGCCGACGAGCGGTTCGGCACCGCGCTGCTGAACTCCAGCCTGTACGTGGTGTGCGTCGTGCCGTTCATGGTGGTGCTGCCCCTGGTCCTCGCCTCGCTGCTCAGCGGGGCGGGGCGGCTCATGGGGTTCTTCCGCACCACCATGTACCTGCCGGTGATCATGTCACCGGTGATCGTCGGCCTGATCTGGACGAACCTGCTCGACAAACGCGGCCTGGTGAACGAGCTGCTCGGCACGCTCAAGCTCGTCGCCCAGCCGGTGCCGTTCCTCACCGACCGCTGGCTGCTGCTGTTCAGCGCGATGTTCGTCACCGTGTGGACGGGCCTGGGCTACTACATGGTCATCTACCTGGCCGCGCTGGCGAACATCGACCCGAGCCTGTACGACGCGGCGGCGATGGACGGCGCCGGCCCGGTGCGCACGTTCCTGAACGTCACCGTTCCGGGCGTGCGCTCGACGATGGCGCTCATCGGCGTCCTGTCCTCCGTGGCGGCCTTCCGGGTCTTCGGCGAGATCTACGTGCTCACGGACGGCACCGGAGGGGTGGGCGGCGGCGATCTCACGATGACCATGCTCATCCAGCGTGAGGGCACCGGCCTGCAGGCGCGTACCGGATACGCGGGCGCGATCAGCCTGGTCATGTCCGTCATCCTCGGCGCGCTGCTGATCGCGCAACTCGTCATGCAACGCAAGCAGAGGTCCTTCTGATGTCCACCCGACGTCGCTTCTCGCCGGGGTCGGCCGTGCGCTACCTGATCCTGGTCCTGATGGTCGTGCTGCTGGCCGGCCCCCTGCTCTGGCAGCTCTCGCTGTCGCTCAAGGGCGCCGGCGACGCGCTGTACACGCGGCCGCCCGAGCTGATCCCCGGCCATCCCACGCTGGGCAACTTCTCGACGGTGCTCGATCGCATCCCGGTGCCGCACTACCTGCTCAACTCGCTGATCGTGGCCGCGATGGCCGTCGCCGGCAACGTGGTGGGCGCCACCTGCGCCGGTTACGCGCTGGGCAGGCTGCGCTTCCGCGGTCGCGGGGTGGCGACCGGCATCTGCGTCGCGGCCCTGCTCGTCCCGGCCGAGACGGTCCTCATCTCCCAGTTCCTGCTGGTCAGGGCGGCCGGTCTGGCCAACACCCTGATCGGCGTCGTCCTGCCGACGATCGTGGCCGCGCTGAACGTGCTGCTCATGCGCAACGCGTTCCGCAACCTGCCCGCCGAGTTCGACGAGGCGGCCGTCATCGACGGCGCCAACGCCTGGCAGCGGTTCATCCGCGTCTCCGTCCCCCAGGTCAAGGGCATCATCACCGTCGTGGCGATCTTCGCCTTCGTCGGCTCGTGGAACGACTTCCTGTGGCCCCTCATCGTCCTGTCCGACGAGGACAACTACACCCTCACCGTCGGACTGAACCGTCTGCGCGGCACCTTCTACGACGATCCCCGCCTCATCGCGGCCGGGACGATCATCGCCTTGGTGCCCATCGTCACTTTCTTCGCCGTGTTGCAGCGCTACTTCTTCCGCGGGCTCGAAGCGGGAGGCTTGAAAGGGTGAAATGCTGAGATTCGGGGTCAACTACACGCCCTCCCGGGACTGGTTCTACTCCTGGCTGGATCCGGACCGGGCGGTCACCCGGCGCGACATGAAGGCCCTGGCCGGGCTCGGCCTGGACCACGTCCGCGTCATGCCGCTGTGGCCCGTCCTGCAGCCGAACCGGACGCTGATCCGCCGCCGCGCCCTCGACGACGTGCGGCACGTCGTGGAGATCGCCGGCGAGGCCGGTCTCGACGCCAGCGTCGACGTCCTGCAGGGACACCTGTCGGGCTTCGACTTCGTGCCGGCCTGGCTGACGGACTGGCACCGGCGCAGCATGTTCACCGACCCCGACGCGATCGCCGCGCAGGCCCACCTGGTCGAGGCCCTCGACGAGCACCTGCACGACCTGCCCAACTTCCTCGGCCTGACCCTGGGCAACGAGGTCAACCAGTTCACCTCCGCCCTGCACCCGAGCCCGATGCCGGCCACCGCCGAGCAGGTCACGGCCTGGCTCCGGGCACTGCACGGCGAGGGTCCGCGCGACCGGCGCCACTTCCGGCTCAACGCCGAATACGACGCCGTCTGGTACGCCGACGGTCACGCCTTCACCCCCGCGCACTCCGCCCGGCACGGCCAGATGAGCGTGATCCACTCGTGGATCTTCAACGGCACGGCTCAGGGGTACGGGGCGATGTCACACGAGAGCGTCAGCCACGCCGCGTACCTCATCGAACTGTCGCGCGCCTTCGCCCTCGACCCGGCCCGCCCGGTGTGGCTGCAGGAGGTCGGCGCGCCGCTCAACCACCTCACCGAGGACCAGGCGCCGGACTTCTGCGAGGGCACCGTGCGGGCCGCGGCCGACAGCGACGCCCTGTGGGGCGTCACGTGGTGGTGCTCGCACGACGTGGAACGCGGGCTGGCCGACTTCCCCGACCTGGAGTACAGCCTGGGCCTGATCGGCGCCGACGCCACCGTCAAGCCGATCGGCAGGCGCTTCGCCGAACTGGCCGCCGAACTGCGGCACCGGCCGCGTCCGTCCCCACGGCGGGAGGCGGTCGTCGTCCCGGTCGACGCCGAGGACGTCCCCGTGTCCCGGGCGGAGCTCTCTCCCGGTGGCGGGGTGTTCGAGACCTGGATGAGCCGTGCCCGCGCCGGAGCCCGGCCCGCTGTAGTCACCGCCACGGTCGCGGGCGACCCGTCGGCGCTGCGTGCCCGCGGCATCGAACGGCTCGTCCACGCCGAGCCGACGGGTCGCACCTTCTACAGCTCGGTCGCCGATGCCGAGGTGCTCGAGCGGATGGCCGCGCATGCCGAACGTTGAGCCCGGCAGCGGCAGCGGTGGTGGTGAGCCGGGGATCGGCGTCGTGGAGCCGCTGCTCGCCGAGCTTTCCCTGCGGGAGAAGGTCGGTCAGCTCAACCAGCGCCTGTACGGCTGGCAGGCCGTCGAGCGGGCTCCTCGGGGCGGGTTCCGGCTCACCGACCTCGCGCGCGCCGAGCTCGACCGGTGGGGCGGGCTCGGTGCGCTGTACGGGGTCTTCCGCGCCGACGCCTGGTCGGGCCGCTCGTGGGCCGACGGGATCCGGCCGGAGGAACGGGCCGAGGTCGCCGCTCTCGTCCAGGACGAGGTGTCGCGGGCCGGTGGGCACCGCGTCGGGGTGCTGCTGTCCGAGGAGGCCCCGCACGGGCACCAGGCGCTGGGCGGGACGCTGCTGCCCACCAACCTCGCGGTGGCCGCGGGGTGGGATCCGGCGCTGCTGACCGAGGCCGCGGCCGCCGTCGCGGCCGAGCTCGCGGCCAGCGGGGTGCATCTGGCTCTGGTGTCCGCGCTCGACCTGCTGCGCGACCCCCGCTGGGGCCGGGCGGAGGAGTGCTTCGGCGAGGATCCGCTGCTGGCAGCCGAGCTCACCAGAGCGCTGGTGATCGGCATGCAGGGCGGCGATCGCGGCGCGGTGGGCGGCGGCGGAGTCGCGATCGTGCTCAAGCACCTGGCCGCCCAAGGCGAGGCCGTCGGCGGGCGCAACGGCCAGTCCGCCGTCATCGGCCCCCGCGACCTGCGCGAGCTGCACCTCCCTGCTGTCCGGGCCGCTGTGGAGGCCGGGGCGCTGGGGTTCATGGCGGCGTACAACGACATCGACGGGGTGCCGTGCTGCGCCAACCGCGACCTGCTCACCGGCTACCTGCGGGACGAATGCGGCTTCGACGGAATCGTCATGGCCGACGGCCTGGCCGTCGACCGGCTCACCGCGATGACGGGCGACCCGACGGCCGCCGCCGTGGCGGCGCTCGAGGCCGGCGTGGACCTGTCGCTCTGGGACGACTCCTTCGGCCTGCTGGAACAGGCCGCCACCGAGGACCCACGGGTGGCCGACCTGGTCGACGCCGCTTGCCGCCGGGTGCTCACACTCAAACAGCGGGTCGGCCTGCTCGCAATGGCCACCGCGCCCGCGAATGAGGCGCGGGAGCGGGGCACGCTGATCCGCCGCGAAACGCTCGCCCTGGCCGGTCGCACCGCCGACGGCCTGTCACGTCGGCTGGCCCGGCAGTCGCTGGTGCTGCTCCACAACGACGGTGGGCTCCTGCCCCTGGACCGGCGGGCGCTGACCAAGGTGGTCCTCGCCGGTCCGAACGCCTGCGATGTCACCGCCCTGCTGGGCGACTACGTGCCGCCCTTGCCCGAGGGGTCGGCCGCCGGCCTGGACCTCGCCCTGCGGCAGGCGCTACCCGACGCCGAGGTGAGGTGCGTGTCCGGAGCGCCGACGGCGGCCGACCTGAGTGGCGCCGAGGTGAGGTGCGTGTCCGGCGTGCCGACGGCGGCCGATCTAAAAGGCGCCGACGTCGTGATCCTGGCACTCGGCGGGACGAGCCACCGCACGTACGCGGAGGACTTCGCCGCCAACGGGGCGATCGCCGGCCCGGCGACCGTCGCGACCGCCGGTGAAGGCGTCGACCTGGCCGACCTCTCCCTACCCGGCGGCCAGGACGAGCTGGTCGAGGCGGTCCGCGCGCGGTCCCACTGCCCTGTGGTGGCCGTCGTCATCGCCGGCCGGCCGCATGTGCTCACCGAGGTGCTCGCCCACACCGACGCCCTGCTGTGGGCCGGCTACCCCGGCCCGCACGGAGGCCACGCGATCGTCGACGCGCTGCTCGGCGGCCACGAGCCGGTCGGCCGCCTGCCGTTCACCGCGCCACGCCATCCGGGGGCCGTGCCGGTGCGCCACAACGACCGGCACCCGGCAAACGGTGTCTACCAGGACGCGCCGGACCCGGTGCTCTTCCCCTTCGGCGCCGGCCTGCGCTACCGGCCCGTGCTGTTCGACCGCCTGACCGCATCGGCGTACGCGGCCACGGTGCGGGTGAGCGTCGAGGTCGTCAACCCCGCCGACGCCGCTGCCGAGGTCGTCGTGCCGCTGTTCGGGCACCGGTCCGGAGGGGTCGTGCTGCCTCGCGTACGCGAACTGCTGGCGTTCCGCAGGGTCACCGTCCCGCCGGGCGCCCGCACCACCGTCGTCTGGGACCTGCCTGCGGCGCGCTGCTTCGCCGAGGGCGCGGCGGACCGGGCCGTCACCGACCTGTACGTCGAAGACCTCCACGAAACCATCCGGCCGTCAGCGGCCGAGCTCATTCCCAACAGTGAGGAGTTGTGATGGCCCGATCACCTCGCACCGGCAGACGGGTGACGACCCGCGCGGGCACCGCCGCCCTGGCCGCGATGCTCACCGTCGTGCTCGCCGCCGGCGGCGCCGCGGCCAGCGACACGCTGCCCTGGACGGGCGACAGCGCGGCCGGCGCCCACCAGCCCTACCAGCACGGCTACTCCGTCACCGACCTGCTGCGCTGGAACCCCGCCGACGACGCCCACGCCGAGCTGTTACGCGCCAAGGTGCCGCTCCAGAAGCGCAACGCCGCCAACGCCGCCACGCAGCGCACCCCCGCCCTGCCCGCCGACACGCAGCTGCTGACCCTGGCCGGCGACTACGGCAACGCCTTCTTCGAAAGTCACCCTTACACCAACGAGTTCAGCCAGTACCTCTTCAACTACTGGCAGTACGCCGACTTCTACGCCTCCTGGCACGGCATGCCCACCGAGGGGGTGCCGGTGAGCTACTACGACCCGACCAAGGACTGGCGGGAGAAGTGGTTCGAGTTCGGGATGCTCAACCTGCCCAACCCCGGCTACACCAACGCGGCCCACGCGAACGGGGTGCGCTCGCTGGGGTGCGTCTTCTTCTCCGACAACGACCGCGGCGACCAGACCTACGCGGAGCTCCTGGTCCGTGACGCCGACGGCACCTTCCCCGTCGCCGCCAAGCTCGTCCAGCTCGCCAAGTTCTACGGCTTCGACGGCTACTTCATCAACCAGGAGGCGAAGGTCGCGCCGGCCGACATCCCGGCGTACAAGCAGTTCCTGCGGCAACTGCGCGCGGGCGGCATCTACGTGCAGTGGTACGACTCCATCAACAGCTCCACCGGCGCCATTTCGTACCAGAACGAGTTCAACGCGGTGAACGGCCCGTTCGTCCGCGACGCTCAAGGCGACGTGTCCGACTCCATCTTCCTCAACTACTGGTGGAACAGGACCAAGCTCACCAACTCCAAGAGCTACGCCGCCGGCCTCGGCCTGAACGCCCGCAAGAGCGTCTTCGCCGGTGTCGAGGCCGGGCAGTACCAGTTCGACCAGCCCTACAACCTCGACGACAACCTCGACGCGAGCGGCGCTCCGATGAACGCCATCGCCACCCTCGGCGCCGACTTCGTCTCCTCCGACTACGCCGCCAAGACCGACGACGCCGCCCAGCGAGACGTCTTCGACCGGGAACGCCGCTGGTGGACCGGCTCCTCCCAGGGCGCCACCACGCCGGAGGGCACCTGGAAGGGAATCTCGAAGTACATCGCCGAACGCTCCGTCATCAGCGGCACCACGTTCGCCACCTCCTTCAACACCGGCCACGGCCTGTCCACCTGGACCAAGGGCCGGCTGTCCAACCCGAAGGAGTGGGGGAACGTCAACCTCCAGGACCTCCCGGTGACCTGGCAGTGGTGGATCGACTCGGCCGGGACGCCCCTCAAAGCCGACTTCGACTACGGCCCCGCGTACACGCCGGCGAGCCGGTTCTCGTACCAGAAGATCGGCGCCTACAACGGCGGCAGCTCCCTCGTCCTCAGCGGCACCCTCGACAGCGACAACACCGCGCGGCTCTACAAGACGGACCTTCAGCTCACGAAGCGCTCGACCCTTGAGCTGACCTACAACAAGCCCTCGGCCAGCGACGACTCCGAACTCCGGCTCGGCCTCGTCCTTGCCGCCAACCCGGCCAAGGTGATCCAGCTCCCGTTGACCGGCTCGGGCCGGCACACCACGGGGTGGACCACCGGGTCGGTGGACCTGTCGGCGTACGCCGGTCAGCGTGTCGCCGCGCTCGGCCTGGTCGTCGCGGCCGGCGCCCGCCCCATCCCGGGATATCAGGTCAACCTCGGCGCCCTGGCCCTGCGCGACGGCCAGGCCAACACCCCCGCCGCGCCGCAGGACCTGCGCATCACCGAGCTGCTCCCCGAGACCGGCGAACTGTTCCTGTCCTGGAAGCGCTCCGGGTACGACAAGGTACGCCGCTACGACGTCTACCTCGACGACACCTACCTCGGCGGAGTCTACGACGACGTCTACTACGTCAAGCGCTTCACGGCCACGTCGGGAACGATCAAGCTGGTGGCGGTCGGCCCGGACGGTTCGCAGAGCCCGGCGGCTACCACGTCGTTCGACCTGGCCACGGCGCCCGGCGGGGTGAAGACGTCGGCCAAGCCGGACGGCACGCTGACGGCCACCTGGACGTCCCCGGTCCGGGGGAGCGGCGGGCCCATCACCCTGAAGGTCCAGAGCCTCGACACCGCCCACCCGTACACCAAGGAGGTCGAACTCTCCGCGACGAGCACGGGCACGACGCTGACCGGCGTACCCGTCGACGGCGGCGACTACCTCCTCAGCCTGCGGGCGGGAACCGGAACGATCACCGGGGCACGCGGGACGTTCGCCGACACCGAGATCAGCCCCTATCCGGCCGCGGCGGTGGCGATCAACGGGAACACGTTCACCTTCTCCCGGCCGGCCCTTCCGGACTGGCACACGTTGACCATCCTTGAGGACGGCCAGCCGAAGTCGTTCGCGACGACCTACAGCTCGGGCGCCAAGCCGTACATCATCCGCGGCCGCACCACCCGCGCCGCCGAAACGGTGACCATGTCCAGTGCCACCAGCAAGGTGGTCGCCATCCTGGAGGACTACGCCGGCAACAAGGCCACGACCGTCCTGCGAGGCAACTGACCGCGAAAAGCGGGGGCGGGATCGCTCCGCCCCCGCTTTCAGTGCCGGACCGGCAGGATCACGGCCGACGGATGCTGGAGATCGTGGTGGACCTCCTGGTCGGCGGGCCGGAGCGTGGTGGCGGTGGCGTGGGGTTCGCCGGTTCCCGGGTTGCGGGCGTAGCGGGGGAAAGCGCCGCTGGAGACCTGGACGCGGATGCGGTGGCCGCGCTTGAAGCGGTACGCGGTCGGCCACAGCGTCACCTTGGCGAGGCTGATCTCGTCCGCGCCGGTCAGGCTCACCAAACCGTCACAGACGTTGTACGAGCGGCCGCGCGGATCGACATCGCAGAGCCGGACGAACACATCCGCGTACGGCAGGCTGGAGCGGAACCAGATCTCGGCGCTGACCTCGCCGACGACCTCGACGTCCTGGTCGAGCACGGCGGTGGTGTAGGTGCGCACGTCCGGACGACTCTCCAGCGTGGTGTTGTCGGCCCGGCCGGCGCCGCGGACCATGCGCACCCCGCCGACCGCGGGTGTGGGGTCGGCCGGGTCGTAGCGGTAGCGGTCGGGCGGTGACTCGCCGGGCGGCTGGTCGGCCAGGTCGCCGCCGGGCTGGAGGTGGTAGCGCCGCGGCGCATGACCTTCCGGTGGCCAGGAGTCGAAGTCGCGCCAGGCTTCCTGCCCCATCACGTACAGGCGTACCGGCGCGCGCTCCGGTGGCTGCTGCCCGCGAGCGTGGGCGAGCCCGAACGCGATGTTCTCCCGCATCACCGTGCTGCTCATACCGACGTGCGTCCACGGCCCGACCGTCAGTCGCGCGGGGCGCCCCGCCTCCTGCAGGGCCTGGAAGTCGCGGAGCTGGCCGGGCAGGAAGATGTCGTACCAGCCACCGATCGAGTGGACCGGAACGCTGACCCGCGCCACCCGGTCCCGATGGTCGAGCCCGGCCCAGCGCGGCGACTCCGCGTCGTGGGCCAGGACGTCCTGGATGTAGTCGACGCGGTGGCCGGTGGCGGCGACGTCGGCCCCGCCGAGCGGCAGGGCGAACAGCGCCCGGCTCCTCTTGCGACCCTGGGTGAGCTGCCGCAGCAACGCGAAGCGGCGTTCCTGGCCGTCCACCTGGACGCCCCACCCGAACGGCGTCTCCAGGGACAGGCCGTCCGCGCGCAGGAATTCCAGCGTCAGCGCCGACTCGGTGACCTGCGCGACCATGGCCTTGACCGTCGGCGGCAGGCTGTCCGCGACGGCCCACTGGACGTAACCGAGGTAGCTGGCGCCGGCCAGGACGATGGACCCGCCGAACCACGGCTGCTTCCCCACCCACTCCAGCGTCGCCAGGCCGTCCTCGCGCTCCTGCCGCATCGGGTCGAAGACCCCGCCGGAGCCGAACGTGCCCCGGGTGCTCTGGACCACCGCCTGGAACCCGCGTTCGGCCCAGGGCAGCGCCATCGCGGCGCCGAAAAGCGGTCCGCTGCGTCCGTACGGGCTGCGCAGCAACACGGTCGGCAACCCGTCACCCCCGGTGCGCGGCGCCCAGCGGTCGGCCAGCAACTCGACCCCATCGGGCATGGGAACCCGCAGATCGTGGTGGACCGCGATGTCCCGCGTGAGCGGCGGGTCCAGCTTCAGTAAACGCTGCAGGACATGACTGAGGAGTTTCATCGGTAGTGCCCCTTTCTGCGACTTCTGAGGTAGATCGCCCCCCGGTGTAAGCGAACGAGGTAGCAGCGGCTACCGCGGATGGTAGACCGCCTCGTCCAACCGGGGGTTGAAGACTGGCCGCCGATCTCTCCATACATTTTGGGCACCGTTCCCCGCCTCATACGGGGGAGTACCTGAGGAGAGCTTCATGAGGCGATTAACCATCGTCACGGCGGTCACCGCGGTGATCCTGCCCCTGCTGGCCGTCCTTCCCGGGCAAGCGGCCGTCGCCACGACGGCGGCGGACGGCGACCAGCCCGTCGGCCCCGGCCAGTACTTCTCCGACAGCAAGACCTTCGAGCTCAACGAGATCGACGCCTCGGCGGGTGCGATCGGCCGCAAGCACGGCGTGGCCGCCGTCGACGGCAGCCTGGCCCAGCCGAAGGCGGTGCCGGCCTCCCGCGCCGACCTGTCGGTGTTCGGGCCGGGCTGGCAGGCCGAATTCCTCGGCGGGACGACCGGCCGGAAACTCGAGATCCTCAGCAACGCCGTCCAGGTCACCGAGCTCGACTCGGGGGAGAAGGTCCAGTACGCGTTCAAGAGCAGCGCCTCCTTCCCCGACGGCGGCGAGGTGCGGCGCTATGAGGCCGAGAACGGCTCCAAGCTCACCGAGACCACCCGGTGGGACACGACGGCCGGCGCGATGAGCACCACCATCAGCGAGACGATGGCCACCAACCTCGGCACGACGGAAGCGGGCGACGACGGGTTCACCGACGACACTGGCAACCCGATCAGCTCGGCCAACCTCAACCAGGTCTACACCTGGCAGCAGACGGGCGTCTCCCAGGGCGACACCTGGAGGGTGACGCGCGTCGGCACGAACGCCTTCGGCACCTCGACCGTGCGGTACGACACGCAGGGCCGGGTCGCCACCGTCACCGAGCCCGCCGCCGGCGAGGAGCCCGAGAGCACGCTGGCCTTCACCTACGCGACGTCCACCACGGCCACGGGCACGGCCTTGGGCGACTACGCGGGCCGGCTCAAGCAGATCACCCAGACGGCCGGCTCGGGAACGCCGGAGACCGTGGCCGCGTACGGATACGACACCGCCGGCCTGCTGCGCAGCATGGCCGACCCGCGCGAGACCAGCATCCCGCCGGCGACCTATGGCTACGACGCGACCGGGCGGCTGACCACGGTCGACTCGCGCCTGTCGGGCGCCTGGGCGCTGGCCTACAGCGGCGACTCGGCGCTGCCCGCCGCGACCGCCACCTCCACCACCAGATGGCCGGACGCCTCCGCCACCGAGCCACCGGCGCTCGACCCGGCCGCTCCCGGCAGCGTCCCCAGTGGCGGCGTCGCGGGCCCGATGTCGTACCCGGCCTCCTGCTGGGCGGCCGTGCACTGGCTGTACCACAGCCGCAACTGCGCGGCCTGGGCAGCGCACTACGGCTGGCACGCGCCGTACTGGAGGCAGCTGCCCACCAAGCGCTGGGTGGTCGGCATCCTCCATGACCACTGCACCAATTCACCGGATGCTCCGTCGGGATTCAACTTCCGCGCCGCCTGCGACATGCACGACTACGGCTACGGACTGATCGGGAACAACCTGAAGCGGTGGTACTACCCGTACTACCTCGACTGGAGCCGTAAGAACGACGTGGACGTCCTCTTCTACACCACCCTGCGCGACTGGACGTGCACCGCGTACAACAAGTGGGTGCGGCCGCTCTGCAAGAGCATCGCGTGGACCTACCTACAGGCCGTGCGCAAGAAGGGCAACCCCAGGAACGGCGCGAACGCGACCAAGGACTAGTGACCCGGGCCCGCGGACGCCGCTTGTGGTGGCGTCCGCGGGTGCCGTGATGCAGGCGTGGATGTTGTGCAACTCCTTCGTGGCCCTGAGCGGAGACCGTGATGAACCGACGTCTTATTCGCCGCATCATCGCTGTGGCGGCGATCCTGTTCTCCTCGATGGCGGTCAGCGCCGACGTCTCCGCCTCGGCGCAGAGCCCGTGGGTGGAGCCCGGGCTGGCGCAGAAACTGGCGGGCGGCGCCCGTACCAGGGTGAACGTGGTGACGAAGGCCCGCGCGGACCTGCCGGCCGCGGCGAGCGCCGGGCAGGTGCTCCAGACGTTGTCCGTCTTACCCGTGGTCACGCTGCGCGCGGACCAGGCGGCATTGGAGCGGCTGGCCGCCCAGCCCGGCGTGGTCAGCGTGTCGGAGGACCGGCCGGTGCCGCCGGCGCTCGGTCCGAGCACCGCGCTCATCGGCGCCGACCGTACGCGTGCGGCAGGTCTGACGGGCGAGGGCAGTGTGGTGGCGGTGCTGGACACGGGCGTGGCGGTCAACCATCCCTTCCTGGGCGGCCGGGTCGTGGCCGAGGCGTGCTTCTCGCCCATCGATCCCGACTACTCGGCCACCAGCCTGTGCCCGGACGGTACGGCCCAGCAGGACGGGCCCGGCTCGGCGGACTCGGAAAGCGGCCCGTGCGCGGCCGTCGACCTGGACTGCGACCACGGAACACACGTGGCCGGCATCGTCGCGGGTGACGGCGAGGGACTGGACGGCGACGACGGCAGCGGCGTCGCGCCGGGGGCTGACATCGCCGCCATCCAGGTCTTCAGCAAGTTCGACACCGAGGACTTCTGCGGGGTGGGCGGGACGCCGTGCGTGCTCAGCTTCACCAGCGCCCAGCTGGCCGGGCTGGAGAACGTCCTGGAGCTGAAAGGCGAGCTCCCCATCGTCGCGGCCAACCTGAGCCTGGGCGGCGGCAGATACACCGCGGCCTGCGACACCGACCCGCGCAAGCCCGCCATCGACAACCTCCTGGCCGCCGGGGTGGCCACGGTGATCGCCGCGGGCAACAACGGCTACCCGGACGCGATCAGCGCCCCGGCCTGCGTCTCCTCGGCCGTTGCCGTGGGCAGCAGCACCAATGAGGACGCGGTCTCCTCCTTCAGCAACCGCGGCCCGCTCCTGGACCTCTTCGCTCCGGGATCCGACATCATCTCCTCGGTGCCCGGTGACGAATGGCGCTCCATGAGCGGGACGTCCATGGCCGCCCCGCACGTCGCCGGCGCGCTGGCGGTGTTACGCCAGGCCTTCCCCAACGCGGGTGTGGCCGAGCTGGTCTCGATGCTCAAGGAGAACGGCAGGAGCATCAGCTACCCCATCGCGACGACTCCACGGATCCAGCTCGACGACGCCGCCCTGGACGCGAACCCGAGACCGGGGCCCGACCAGTACTTCCACTCGCGCGGCCGGATCCTCGACAACGTCCAGATCAGCGCGAACTCCACCATGGCGGTGCAGGTCACCGGGGTCGCCGGGCTGCCCGCGGAGGGGATCCGCGCGGTCGCGCTCAACATCGCCGCCAAGGGCGACTGGTTCAACTCGGGCTCCGTGGCGGTGTACGCCTCCGACCAGCAGGAGCCGGAGGGCAACACCCTCTTCTACGACCCCAACCGCTGGGCCTCCACCATGGTCATCGCGAAGGTCGGCACGGACGGGAAGATCAAGCTGGTGAACCGGAGCGCCGCCCCGGCCCGCGTGACGCTGGACGTCCACGGCCACACCCGCGCCCAGGCCGCCACCACCGTGGGCGGTACCTACCTGCCGATCTCCCCGGTACGGGTCGCGGACCGGACCGTCATCCCGGCATGGGGAAACGTTCAGCTGACGACCTCCGCCATGACCGGCCTCCCCACCTCCGGCGTGGACACGGTCGCGCTCACGGTGATGGTGAAGAGCTCCGCCACCGGGACGATCCGCGCCTACGCCGCCGGTGACGTCTATCCCGTCGACGCCAACATCGACTACCCGGCCAACGTCGCGGCGCAGTTCTTCACCATCGTCAAGCCCGGCTCCGACGGAAAGATCAACCTCCACAACCTCGGCGCCAACACCGTGGAGATCTCCGTCGACGTGAGCGGCTATTACACCGCCGCCCAGCGGGGATCGACCGTCAAGGCGATCCGTCCGGCGTCGGTGGCCAAAGCCGTCACCATCACCGCGGGCGGCACCCGCGTGCTGACCTTCGCCGGCGTGCCGGACATCCCCGCATCCGGCGTCTCCGCCGTGGGCCTGACCATCGCCGCCAAGGCGACCACGGCCGGGGTCGTGTCGGTGGTTCCGCCAAGCGGGCCGAGCACCGCCCGGGTGGTGGCGTACGCGGCGGGCAAGGACACGACCGGCTTCACGACGGCGGCGCTGCGGAAGGACGGAACGGTCGTGCTGAAGAACGAGGGCACCTCGCAGGTAACCGTCTCCGTGGACGCCTATGCGTACTTCCCCGCCCGATGACTGTCAGGGGCTTGGCCCTGAACGATGCGGGAGGCGCGGCCGTACCACCAGGTGAGGGCGGCCGCGGCTGCGGCGAGCACAGCCGCCAGTGGCGGGAGCAGTGTGGCGCCGGCGGCGTCGAGGGCGAGCCCGCCGACCGCGCCGGACAACGAGACCGCCAGGTACACCGCGGACTGGTTCAGCGAGGCGACCATCGGCTGCGTGCCCGCCGGGGCGTAGCTCATGATCAGGTGCTGCTGCGGCGTCGTGACGGTGAAGGAGAACACGCCGCAGGCGGCGACCGCCGGCAGCGCCGTCGCGTACGAGCCGCGCAGCGCCGGCACCAAGAGGAAGACGACGGCGAGGAGCAGCGTGCCGGCGATCACGACGCGGCGGGGCCCGCGACGGTCGGTGAAGTGCCCGGCCGCCAGGTTCCCCACCGTGCCGGCCACTCCGAACACCAGCAGCAACACCGCCACCCGGCCGCCCTGACCGCCGGTGGCCGGCTCGTACACGGCACTGAGGTAGGTGTAGGGGACGTAGATCCCGGTGAACGCCACGACCGTGGTGGTGAGCACGCCGAGCACCCGCCGGTCGGCGAGCGGGGCGAGCCGCTGCCGCCACCCGCCGGCCGGGCCGTGGCCGACATCGGGCAGGCGGCCGGCGATGACCGGGACCACGACCACGGCCAACGCCGTGACCAGCCACATCGTGGCCCGCCAGCCGAGCGCCGCGCCCACCGCGGTGCCCAGCGGGGCGCCGAGCGCCAGCGACGACGTGAGTCCGAGCATGACGATCGCGATGGCCCGGCCGCGGCGCTCGTCCCCGGCGAGCGCCGCCGCGGTCGCGCTGGCGGTCGCCGCGTAGAGCGACGCGCCGCCCGCGGCGACCACCCGGGCCACCAGCACCAGGCCGTACGAGGGTGCCAGCGCGGTGATCACGTTGCCCACGGCGAACAGCGCCAGCCCGGCGGGCAGCACGACCCGCCGCGACCAGCCCGTGGTCAGCGTGGCCAGCACCGGGGCCAGCACGGCGTAGGCGATGGAGAAGACCGTGACGAGCTGCCCTGCCGCAGCGACGCTGACGTGCAGCGACCGGGCGATCTCGGGGAGGATGCCGGCGATGACGAAGGCGTCCGTGCCCACGGCGAAGGTCCCGAACGCCAGGATCGCCGCGTGCACCTGCCATCGTCCGGTGGGCTCTCTCGTCACGATCGCCCCGCCTTCTCGGTGGTTCCGTGAATCTGCCTGCCGATCGGGCAAGCGGGAGCCGCAATGACAATCATGAAATCTCCATGACAAAGGGATTCGAGGCAGGGGAATGCGGCCCAGATGCGAGCTGGTCGCCGGCGGGACCGCACGGCTCAGTCAACCCGGCCCGGCGGTGAACCTGAAGGACCGATCGGATCACCATTGATACCCTCGCGGATATGAATGATCTGGAGGTGCGGCAGCTCCGGTACTTCGTGGCGGTCGCGGAGGAGTTGCACTTCGGGCGGGCGGCCGAGCGGCTGGGCATGGCGCAGCCCCCGCTGTCCCGGGCGATCCGGACGCTGGAGCGCCGAGTGGGCGTGCGGCTGCTCGAACGCACCACTCGTCACGTCGCACTCACCACGGCGGGAGAGGTCTTCCTGCGGGACGCGCGGACCGCCCTCGACGCGGTCACCGCGGCCGGCCGGCGCGCCCGGCACGCGGGCCAGGCCGAGCCGCGGTTGCGACTCGCGCTCAAGGCCGACCATGACGCCGGGCTGCTGCCGCGGATCCTCTCCGCCTACCGCGGTGCGGAAGCGGCGCTCGGGGTGGAACTGGTGCTGGGCGGGCGAGGAGAGCAGACCTCGGCCCTGCGCGACGGCCGGGCCGACGTCGCGCTGGTCACCGGGCCCTTCGACGGTCGCGGCCTGGACCACCAGCCGCTGCTGACCGAGCCGCGCCTGGTCGCCCTGGCGGCGGCCGATCCGCTGGCTGCCCGATCACACCTGCGCCTGGCCGACCTCACCGGCCGCAGGCTCCCCAGCGGAGCCCCCGCCGACCAGGGCGGCTTCCCGCCTCCGCACACAGCCATCGCCAAGTGCGACGATGATCGGCCGCACGCCGCCTTGGCCCAGGGCGATGGTGAGCGGCCATACGCCGCCACGGCACTGAGCGACAGTGACCGGCCGTATGTCGCCATCGCCAAGTGCGTCAGTGAGCCGCCGTACGCCGTCCTCACCCAGAGCGATGGTGAGCGCCCGCAGACGACGCAGCGCGGTCTCGTGACCGCGTCCGGGCAGAGCGCCACGGACATGACGCAGATCTTGAAGCTGGTCGAGCTGGGGAGCTTCGTCTGCTTCCTCCCCGCCTCGATCGCCCGCATCTACCCACGGCCCGAGATCGCCTACCGCACCGTCGACGACCTCGAGCCGATCACGCTGGCCGTCGCCTGGCCGCAGGACGCGCGCTCGGCGGCCGTCGCCGCCTTCGTCCGCACGGCCACGGCGGTCGCGGAGGCCGCTCGCACGGCCACGGCGGTAGCGGAGGCCGCTCGCACGGAGACGGGAGTCCCGGAGCGGGTGGCCACCTGATCACAGCCGCTGTTCGGCGTGGACGAACACCGTCGAGAGGCGCAGCAGGCGGTCCGCCAGTTCCTCCGGGTCGAGGGGGTCGGCGGCGTCGATCAGCCAGTCGTTGACGATCGCGCCGGTCCCGCCCGTGATCAGCGTCGCGAAGTCCCGCACCGTGGCGTCGTCGAGGTCGCCGAGCAGCTCCCGCACGCCCGCTGTGGTGATGAGCGAGCCGAACAGCCGGTTCAGGGCGCGGGTCATGAGGAAGGCGCACGATCCGGTGAGCATCGCGCGGTAGAAGGATCGGTGCCGGGCGAAGTGCCGGGCCATCGCCAGCATGCGCGCGCGCCGCGGTGCGCCGCCGTCCCCGACCTCGGGCATGAGCTCCCGTTCGACCAGGTCCGCCGCGGCCGCCACGAGGAGCGCGTCACGGTCGCCGAACTGCAGGTAGACCAGCTGCCGGCTGACGTTCGCGGCGTCGGCCAGGTCCGTGATGGGCAGGGCGGTGGTGCCACGCTCGGAGACCAGGTGTACAGCGGCGGCCATGAGGGCGGCGCGGGAGCGCAGCACCCGGCGGTCTTGTCGATCCTGCATGCCCTCGACACTAGACATGTGTTAAAAAAATAGACAACTGTTAAATCAGTCGCTTTACCTGTCGAAGGCAAGGAGTCGCCCATGTCCGCACTCGAGCCCGAAGTCCGTACCACCGCCGGTGTGGTGCGCGGCCGTACGGAGGACGGCCTGGTCGTCTTCCGCGGCATACCGTTCGCCGAACCCCCGATCGGGGAGGCCCGCTTCCAGGCGCCGCGGCCCGTGCGCGGCTGGGACGGCGTACGGGAGGCGGACGCCTTCGGTCCACCGGCCCCGCAGGACGTGAACATGGCGGGCCGCGGCGGCGGCGAGTTCCTCATGGACACGGGCGACGACTGGCTGACGGTCAACGTCTGGACGCCCGACCCCGATCCGGCCGCCCGCCGCCCGGTGCTGGTGTGGATCCACGGCGGCGCCTACAAGCTCGGCTTCTCCGGCAGCCCCGGCTACGACGCCCAGCACATCGCCCGCGACGGCGACGTGGTGTTCGTGTCGCTGAACTACCGCCTCGGCATCGAGGGCTTCGCCCGCATCGACGGCGCGCCCGCCAACCGGGGCCTGCTCGACCAGGTTGCCGCCCTGGAGTGGGTGCGGGAGAACATCACGGCGTTCGGCGGCGATCCCGGCCAGGTGACCGTGGCCGGTGACTCGGCCGGTGCCGGGTCCATCGTCGCGCTGATGGCCATGCCGAGCGCGGCGGGGCTGTTCCGGCGGGCCGTCGCGCAGAGCGTACCGGGCACGTTCTTCTCCGACGCCCTGGCCCGGGACGTCGCGACGGCCATCGCCGCCGAGGCGGGCCTGCGCCCGACGGCCGGAGAGCTGGCCGGTGTGGATCCACGGCAACTGCCGAAGCTCGGGCAGACGCTGGAGCCGAAGATGCGGCAGTACGAGGACCGCTGGGGCACATTCGCGCACACACTCTCGCTCTTCTCCCCGGTCGTCGACGGCGAGGTGCTCCCCGCCGCGCCCTGGCAGGCGCTGGCCGGTGGCGCGGGACGGGACGTGGAGCTGATCATCGGTCACACCCGCGACGAGTGCCGCACGTTCCTCTTGTTCGCCGGACAGCTCGGCAACATCACCGAGGAGCAGGCGACGGAGGCGCTGCGCCTGTTCGGCCCCGGCGAGGACGGCGAACGGGCCTACCGCGCGGCGTTCCCGGACGCCTCCGCCGAGGAACTGTACGAACTCGTCCAGAACGACTGGCTGTTCCGCATGCCGACGCTGCACCTGGCCGAGGCGCACACCGCCGGGGGCGGGCAGGCGTACCTGTACGAGCTGACCTGGCAGTCCCCGGGCAGCGGCGGAGTGATGCGCGCCTGCCACGGCCTGGACGGCCCGCTGCTGTTCGGCACCTACGACGCCCACCTGGGCCCGGTGGCCATCGGCCCCGAGGGCACCGCCGAGGCCCGCGACCTGACGACCCAGATCCGCACAGCCTGGACCTCCTTCGTCACCTCGGGCACCCCCGGCTGGCCCGCGTACGACTCCCGGCAGCGCCAGACCCGGATCTTCGACACGCCCGGGGCGGTCACCGCGTACCCCGAGGAGACCTCACGCCGCCTGTGGCAGGAGCACGTCTTCGAGGCCCTTCCGCTACTGACCCCCTGACGGCTCTGACGAGATGCCGAGGGCGGACAGGAACGCCGCGGCGGCAGGGGAGGGAGGGAAGCGGCTCCAGATGAGGTGCTCCATGCGGGCGGGGGCGTCGCGTATCTGGAGGACGGGCAGGTCGGGGAGCTCGGACACGAAGGCGGCGGGCAGCAGCCCGATGCCCAGGCCCTGCCGGATCAGGCGAGCCATGAAGTCCACGGTCGTCACCTCGAAGGCGACCTCGCGCCGGACCGCGGCTGCCGCGAACGCCTCGTCCGACTGGGCCCGTGCGGCGCTGCCCGGCGGGAAGTCGACGAACGGTTCGTCCGACAGCTGGTGCAGGTCCACGCGGTCCTCGTCCACCAGCGGGTGACCAGGCGCGACCACGGCGACGAGGTCGCCGCGGGCCAGTTCGCGGCCGCGGACGCCCTTGGGTCGTACGCCCACGGGCAGCCCCAGGAAGGCGATGTCCAGGGTGCCCTGCCGGACCCGTTCGATCAGCTCTTCGCTGGCGCCGGAGCGGAGGCTGATGCGTACCTGCCGATGCCGCAGATGGAAGTGCTTCAGCGTGGTCGGGAGATCGATCGCCGCGACGGTGGGGATGGCGCCGATGGCGAGCCGGCCGCGGATCTCGCCGGCGACGGCGGCCACCTCGGCGCGGGCGCGTTCGGCGGCGTCGAGGGCCTGGCGGGCGGCGGGCAGGAACGCCTCGCCCGCGGGGGTCAGCCGGACGCGGCGGCTGGTGCGGTCGAACAGCTTGGCGCCCAGCTCACGTTCCAGGCGGGCGATCTGGTGGCTCAGCGCGGACTGGACGACCAGGCACTGCTCGGCGGCACGGGTGAAGTTGCTCGTCTCCGCGACCGCGACGACGTAGCGCATCTGCTGAAGCTCCATGGATCAATCGTGATGCACGATCGTTGTCGATGACAAACATGTGTTGGACTCATTGATCGCCCGTCGCCGAGGCTAGGCGCATGAGACCTCACATGAACGGCGGGCTGCTCCTGCTCATGTCGACGGCGACCGGGCTGGCGGTCGCGGGCAACTACTTCGCCCAGCCGCTGCTCGACCTGATCGGCCGGGAGCTGAGGGTCGGGCCCTCGCTGGCGGCGCTGGTGGTGACGGCCGCGCAGAGCGGATACGCGCTGGGGCTGATCCTGCTGGTGCCGCTCGGCGACCTGGTGGAGCGGCGGCGGCTGGCGGTGGCGCTCTACGCGGCGACCGCCGTCCTGCTGCTGGTGTCGGCCACCGCCGCCAACGGCATGGTGCTCCTGGCCAGTACGGCGCTGACCGCGCTGACCTCGGTGGGAGCGCAGGTGGTGGTGCCGTTCGCGGCGACGCTGGCCGACCCGGCCGAGCGCGGCCGGGTGGTCGGCACGGTGATGACCGGGCTGATGCTCGGCCTGTTGCTGGCGCGGACCGCGTCCGGAGCCCTGTCGGAGCTGGGCGGCTGGCGGACGGTCTACTGGGTGCACGCGGTCCTGATGGCGCTGATGGCCGTCCTGCTGCGGGTCTTCCTGCCCCGGCTCGGCGGCGACGACCGGCACCTGTCCTACCTGGGGCTGCTGCGCTCGACGGTCGCGATGTTCCGGCATGAGCCGCTGCTGCGATGGCGGTCAGGCATCGGCGCGTTGAGCCTGGCTTCGTTCAGCGTGCTGTGGACGGCGCTGACCTTCCTGCTGGCGGGATCGCCGTACGGCTGGCCGGAGCCGGCCATCGGCCTGTTCGGCCTGGTCGGTGTCGTGGGCGCGCTGACCGCCACGGTGGCGGGGCGGCTGGCCGACCGCGGGCACGTCCAGATCGTGACCGGCGGCGGGACGGTCCTGCTGCTGGCGTCCTGGGCGGCGCTCGCGGCGGGGGCACGCTCGCTGGTCTGGCTGCTCGCCGGCGTGATCGTGCTGGACCTGGCGCATCAGGCGGTGCTCAACAGCAGCCAGAACGTCCTCTACGCGCTCCGGCCCGAGGCCCGCAACCGGATCAACTCCGCCTTCATGACCTCCCTGTTCCTGGGCGGCGCGGTGGGCTCCGCGCTGACCTCGGTGATCTGGGTCAACGGCGGCTGGACCGGCGTGTGCGTCCTGGGCGCCACCCTCTCGGCCGGGACCGTCGCACTCTGGGGCCTGGAGCGCGTCACCGTCAACCGGGCGGAACGGCAGCCCCTGGTCCGCATCCCCGTCACCACCACCAAAGGAGAATGAGCATGTCACGCACCGTGCTGATCACCGGAGCCACCGGAACCGTGTCCACCGCACTGATGAAGGCTCTGGACGGAGCCGACGTGGACCTCCGCGCTCTCGTTCGCGAAGAGTCCAGAGCGGACGGCCTCCGCGCCGAGGTCTTCGTCGGTGACCTCGATGACGCCCGGTCGCTGCCGCCCGCCTTCAAGGGGGTGCGGGACGTGTGGCTGCTCACCCCGAACGGCCCGCGCGCTCCGGAGCACAACATGAACGCCGTATGGGCCGCACGGCAGGCCGGTGTGGAGCGCATCGTGCGCCTGTCCGTCGTCGGCGCGGCACACGACGCGCCGAACCGCAGCGGCAGACTGCACGCGCTGTCCGACCGGGAGACCGAACGGTGCGGCATGCGCTGGACGATCCTGCGCCCCCACTGGTTCATGCAGAACCTGCTGAACGAGGCGGGCGACATCGCCACCACCGGCACGTTCTCGCTCAACCTGGCCGCGGCGCGGATCGGCATGATCGACGTCCGCGACATCGCCGAGTGCGCCGCCCGCGTGCTCCTCGACGACCCGGACCGCCACCACGGCCGGACGTACACCCTCACCGGGCCTCGCTCGCTGACCTTCGACGAGGTCGCCCGCCAGCTGAGTCTGGCTCTCGGCAGATCCATCACGTACCTGCCGGTCAGTGATGACGCCAAGCGCGAGACGCTGCTCGGCCACGGCGTCCCGGCCTGGATCGCCGACATGCTCGAGGAGTACGCGCGGGCGTACGCCTCCGGCTGGGGCGACCTCACCACCGACACGGTCGCCGACCTTCTCGGCCACCCCCCGCGCGACCTCGCCGACTTCGCCCGCGACCACGCCGCGGCCTTCCTCCCATAAATATGACGTTACGCTAAGATGTCAGGACAAAGTCTTGACGTCGGCTGCATCGGCAAGGCAGGCTGCATATCATCGCCGACCATCTTGACCTGGGGCGGAGCCGGGCGATCCGTTGAGGCCCGTACCGCTTTCCGAGATCGAAGGGATCGAGCAGCAGCGATGGCGCAGTCATACGACCTGGTGTCCATGGGCCGGTGCGGGGTGGACATCTACCCGCTCGACCACGGCGTCGGCCTGGAGGACGTGGAGCGGTTCGCCAAGTTCCTCGGCGGCAGCGCGACCAACGTCGCGGTGGCCGCGGCCCGGCACGGGCGCCGCGCGGCGATCGTCACGCGGACCGGGCGCGACCCGTTCGGCCGCTTCGTCCGGCGGGCGCTGCGCGGCTTCGGCGTCGACGACGCCTTCGCCGGTGAGGTCGACGGGCCGCCGACCCCGGTGACGTTCTGCGAGATCTTCCCCCCGGACCATTTCCCGCTGTACTTCTACCGCTATCCGATCGCGCCCGACCTGCTGATCGAGCCGGAGGAGGTTCCGTTCGACGCCGTACGCGAGGCCGGGGTCTTCTGGGCCACCATCACGGGGCTGTCGCAGGAGCCGTCGCGCTCGGCGCACTTCGCCGCCTGGCGGGCCCGTGGCCGCCGCGCGCACACCGTGCTCGATCTCGACTACCGGCCGATGTTCTGGCCGGACCCGGGTGAGGCGAGCGCGCAGGTGAGCCAGGCCCTGGAGCACGTCACGGTGGCGGTCGGCAACCGGGAGGAGTGCGAGGTCGCGGTCGGGGAGGCCGACCCGCGGCGGGCGGCGGACGCCCTGCTGGAGCGGGGCGTGGAGCTGGCGATCGTGAAGCAGGGACCCAAGGGGGTGCTCGCCGCGACCGCGGACGAGCGCGTCGAGGTGCCGCCGTTCCCGGTGACGGTCGTCAACGGGCTCGGCGCCGGCGACGCTTTCGGCGGCGCGCTCGTCCACGGCCTGCTGTCCGGCTGGGACCTGACCCGCATCCTGCGCTTCGCGAACGTGGCAGGCGCCATCGTCGCCGGCCGGCTTGAATGCGCCGACGCGATGCCGACGGCGGCCGAGGTCGAGACGGTACTGCTCAAGGGCGCCATGCCGAACAGTGGAGAGGACGCACGATGACGACCCGGACGCCGAGTCGCCCCGGCATCGCCGACCTGACCGAGATCCGGGTACGCGAGCCGCACCGGATCGCCGCCGGCTGGGCCGCCCGCCGGCGGCGCGACCTGGTGGGCGCGGACGGCAGGCTGCTCATCGTGGCCGCCGACCACCCGGCCCGCGGCGCGCTCGGCGTACGCGGGGACGCCAGGGCGATGGCCTCGCGCAGCGACCTGCTGGAACGCCTGACGACGGCGCTGGCGCGCCCCGGTGTCGACGGCGTGCTCGGCACCCCCGACATCCTGGACGACCTGCTGCTGCTGGGGGCGCTGGAGGACAAGGTCGCGATCGGCTCGATGAACCGGGGCGGCCTGCAGGGCGCGGTCTTCGAGCTGGACGACCGCTTCACCGCCTACACCGCGGGGGAGATCGTCGCCCGCGGCCTGGAAGGCGGCAAGATGCTCACCCGGATCTGCCTCGACGACCCCGGCACGGCCGCCACGCTGGAGGCCAGTGGCCGGGCGGTCACCGCGCTGGGCGCGCACGGCGTCATGGCAATGGTGGAGCCGTTCCTGTCGGTCCGCCGCGAGGGCAGGGTGCACAACCTGCTCGACCCCGACTCGACCATCACCTCCGTCCACATCGCCGCCGGGCTCGGCGCCACCAGCCGGCACACCTGGCTGAAGCTGCCCGTGGTCGAGGAGCTGGAGCGGGTCATGGACGCCACGACCCTGCCGACCCTGCTGCTGGGCGGCGACCCCGGTGGCCACCCCGACGAGACCTACGCCCGGTGGGGGAGAGCCCTGCGGCTGCCCGCCGTGCGGGGACTGGTCGTGGGAAGGGCGCTGCTGTTCCCGCCCGACGGTGACGTGGCCGCGGCGGTGGACCTCGCCGCGGGGCTCGTACACGGAGACGGGTCATGAACGACAACGAACGCTGGGTCCGGACGTACGGCACGGCCGCCGACGGGCCCTTCCAGGTGTCGATCACCGACGCCGTGCCCGGATGGGCCCACACGAGCCTGCGCGTGGCCGCACTGGCGCCGTTCGAGCGGGTGGAGCTGGACACCGGGGACAGCGAGGTCATCGTGGTGCCCTTGCGGGGCGGCGTTGACGTCACGGTCGCCGACCACGCGGGACAGCACCACAAGGCCCCGCTGGCCGGACGCGAGAGCGTGTTCGCCGGGCCCACCGACGTCGCCTACGTTCCCAGAGGCGCCGCCCTCACGGTGACCGCCGGCGAGCGTCCGGCGAAGATCGCGCTCTGCGGGGCGAAGGCCGCCAAACTGACCGAACCGCTGCCGTTCCGGCACCTGGCCGCGGCCGACGTCCCCGTCGAGCACCGCGGCGCCGGCCCGGCCGCGCGCCAGGTGCGTAACTTCGGGATCCCGCAGGTGCTCGACGCCGACTCGATCATCGCCTGCGAGGTGATCACGCCCGCCGGCAACTGGAGCTCCTACCCGCCGCACAAGCACGACGAGGAGCGCGCCGGCCTGGAGACCGAGCTGGAGGAGATCTACTACTTCGAGGTCCAGGCCCGGCCGGACGCCCCCGGCGGCGCGGACCCCGTCGGCTACCAGCGCGTGTACGGCACCGCCGAACGCCCCATCGACGTCCTGGCCGAGGTCCGTACCGGCGACGTCGTCCTCGTCCCGTACGGATGGCACGGCCCCGCGATGGCCCCGCCCGGCTACGACCTGTACTACCTCAACGTGATGGCCGGCCCCGGCGCCACCCGGGCCTGGCTCATCTGCGACGACCCCGCCCACGCCTGGATCCGAGGAGGACTCCGATGACCGGCACGATCCGCCTGACCGTCAGCCAGGCCGTCGTGCGCTTCCTGGCCGTCCAGTGGAGCGAGCGCGACGGGCGGCGGCAGAAGCTGTTCGCCGGGTGCTTCGGCATCTTCGGCCACGGCAACGTCGCCGGGCTCGGCCAGGCGCTGCTGCAGGACGAGCTCGCCGACGACCCCACGAGCCGCCTCGCCGACGATGACCCGGACCGCCTCGCCGGCGACCACCCGGACCGCCTGCCGTACGTGCTGGCCCGCAACGAGCAGGCGATGGTGCACACGGCCGTGGCCTACGCCCGCCAGAAGGATCGCCTCCAGACCTGGGTCTGCACGGCGTCCGTCGGCCCCGGCTCGACCAACATGCTCACCGGGGCGGCGCTGGCCACCATCAACCGGCTGCCGGTGCTGCTGCTGCCCTCGGGCACGTTCGCGACGCGGGTGGCGGGGCCGGTGCTGCAGGAGCTGGAGGCGCCGTACGCGGCGGACGTCACCGTCAACGACGCCTTCCGCCCGCTGTCGCGCTTCTTCGACCGGGTCAACCGGCCCGAGCAACTGCCCTCGGCGCTGCTCGGCGCCATGCGGGTGCTGACCGACCCGGTGGAGACGGGGGCGGTGACGATCGTGCTGCCGCAGGACGTGCAGGCGGAGGCGTTCGACTGGCCGGTGGAGCTCTTCGCCCCCCGGGTCTGGCGGGTGGGCCGGCCGCTGCCGGAGGCCGCCGACATCGCCGAGGCCGCGGCGCTGATCTCGGCGGCCCGGCGGCCGTTCGTCGTGGCGGGCGGCGGGGTGCACTACTCCGGCGCCGAGGAGGCCCTGCGCGCGTTCTGCGAGGCGACCGGCATCCCGGTGGGCGAGAGTCAGGCCGGCAAGGGCGCGCTGCCGCACGGCCACCCGCAGGCGATGGGCGCCGTCGGCTCGACGGGCACCACCGCCGCCAACGCGCTGGCGGGGGAGGCCGACCTGGTGATCGGGATCGGCACCCGCTACAGCGATTTCACCACCGCCTCCCGCACCGCCTTCCAGGATCCGGGCGTGCGCTTCGTCAACCTCAACGTCGCGCGCTTCGATGCCGGCAAGCTGGCCGGCCTGTCGGTCGTGGCCGACGCCCGCGAGGCCCTGACCGCGCTCACCCGGGCGCTGGCCGGCCACCAGGTGGACCCGGCCTACCGGGAACGGCAGGCCCGGCTGTGGCGCGAGTGGGACGCCAAGGTGGAGGCGGCCTACAACCCGCCCCCGGAGGTCACCGGCGCGCTCGCCGACGGCGTGCTCACCCAGGGCACCGTGCTCGGCCGCGTCAACGAGCTGTCCGACCCCGCGGACGTGGTGGTGTGCGCGGCCGGCTCCATGCCCGGCGACCTGCACAAACTGTGGCGGGTACGCGACCGCAAGGCCTACCACGTCGAGTACGGCTACTCCTGCATGGGCTACGAGATCCCGGGCGGCCTCGGCGTCCGGCTGGCGGACCCCGGCCGGGACGTCTTCGTCATGGTCGGCGATGGCTCGTACCTGATGATGCCGACCGAGCTCGTCACCGCCGTCCAGGAACGCATCAAGATCATCGTCGTCCTGGTCCAGAACCACGGCTTCCACTCCATCGGCTCGCTGTCGGAGGAGCTCGGCTCGCAGCGCTTCGGCACCAGCTACCGCTTCCGCGACGCGGTCACCGGCCGGCTGGCGGGCGACCGGCTGCCGGTCGACCTGGCTGCCAGCGCCCGCAGCTTCGGTGCCACCGTCATCGAGGTACGCGACCGGCAGGAGCTCGAACAGGCGATCAAGGACGCCAAGGCAGCCCCGGCGGACGGCGGCCCCGTCGTCATCCACGTCGAGACCGACCCGATGGTGCACGCCCCGGACAGCGCGTCCTGGTGGGACGTCCCGGTCAGCCAGGTCAGCGAGCTCGGCACCACCCGCCGCGCCTACGAGCGCTACACGACGCACAAGGCCGCGCAGCGCCCGTTCATGGGCCCCCACGTGGCCCCGACACCCCGCGACCCGGAAGGACCAGGACGTTGACCACCCGCATCACCCACCTCATAGGCGGCCGTCCCTGGGAGGGCACCTCCGAGCGCGCCGGCGACGTGCACAACCCCGCGACCGGCGCCCGCACCGGCCGCGTCGACCTGGCCTCCGCCGATCTCGTCGGCCAGGCCGTCGCCACGGCCAAGGCGGCCTGGACCGGCTGGGCCGGCACCTCGCTGGCCAGGCGCGCCCAGGTGCTGTTCGCCTTCCGCGAGCTGCTGAACGCGCGCAAGCACGAGATCGCCGCGCTGATCACCGCCGAGCACGGCAAGGTGCTCGACGACGCGCTCGGCGAGGTCACCCGGGGGCTGGAGGTCGCCGAGTTCGCGTGCGGCATCCCGCACCTGCTCAAGGGCGGGTTCAGCGAGAACGTCTCCACCCGGGTCGACGTCTACTCCATCCGGCAGCCGGTCGGTGTCGTGGCCGTGATCTCGCCGTTCAACTTCCCCGCGATGGTGCCGCTGTGGTTCGTCCCGATCGCCATCGCCTGCGGCAACGCGGTGATACTCAAGCCCTCCGAAAAGGACCCCTCGGCGGCGGTCGCCATGGCCCGCCTGTGGACCGAGGCCGGCTTGCCCGACGGGGTCATGAACGTCGTGCACGGCGACAAGGAGGCCGTGGACGCGCTGCTCACCCATCCCGACGTACGGGCCGTCTCGTTCGTCGGCTCCACCCCGATCGCCCGGTACGTCTACGAGACCGGCACCGCGCACGGCAAGCGGGTGCAGGCCCTCGGCGGCGCCAAGAACCACATGCTCGTCCTGCCCGACGCCGACCTCGATCTCACCGCCGACGCCGCCGTCAACGCCGGCTTCGGATCGGCCGGCGAACGCTGCATGGCGATCTCGGCGCTCGTCGCGGTCGACACCATCGCCGACGCGCTCGTCGAGAAGATCAAGGACCGGATGCGCAAGCTACGCACCGGCGATGGCACCCGGGGCTGCGACATGGGCCCGCTGGTCACCGGCCAGCACCGCGACAAGGTGGCCGGGTACGTCGAGGCCGGGCTCGCGGAGGGGGCGAGCCTGGTCGTCGACGGCCGGGACGGCGACTTCGACGGCGACGAGGACGGCTTCTGGCTCGGGCCCACCCTGTTCGACGACGTCACCCCCGGCATGTCCATCTACCGCGACGAGATCTTCGGCCCGGTGCTGTCCGTCGTCCGGGTGAAGTCCTACGACGAGGGCCTGGCCCTCATCAACGCCAACCCGTACGGCAACGGCACGGCCATCTTCACCAACGACGGCGGGGCGGCCCGGCGCTTCCAGAACGAGGTGGAGGTCGGCATGGTGGGCATCAACGTGCCGATCCCGGTGCCGGTGTCGCACTACTCCTTCGGCGGCTGGAAGAACAGCCTGTTCGGGGACACGCACGCGCACGGCACGGAAGGCGTGCATTTCTTCACCCGTGGCAAGGTCGTCACCTCCCGCTGGCTCGACCCTTCGCACGGCGGCCTCAATCTCGGTTTCCCGCAGAACGACTGATCGGCTCCTTGCGAAAAGTCATTAAATGGTAAATTCGAATTCGCGGATTATCGCGGTGAAAGGCCGGTGCTGCCGCGGACGATGAGACGTGTGGGAAGCAGGATCTCGCGGCGTTCCTGATGTACGCCGTCCAGCCGGTCCGTGGCCGCCTGGACGGCGAGCCGGGCCTGCTCCAGCGTTAACTGGCTCACGGTCGTGAGGGCCATGCGGGGGTGCCGCGCCATGAGGCTGTCGTCGAAGCCGGTCACCGACATGTCGGCCGGCACCCTGAGGCCACCGCTCTCCAGGGCCTCGATCAGCCCCAGTGCCGTGCGGTCGTTGAACGCGACGACGGCGGTGACTCCCGCGCCGGAGTCGAGGTGCCGCAGCGCCTCCGCCCCGTGGCGCTCGGTGAGCCCTCCGGGCAGGACGACGGCCTCGAGCCCGTGGCGTAGCACGGCCGCCTGGTAGGCCTCCCGCCGGACGGCGGAGATGGGCCCAGGACCGCCGTCGACGTGCGCGATGCGGCGGTGGCCGAGCGCGACCAGGTGATCGACCACGTCGGAGATGCCCTGCTGGTCGTCGGCGCGGACCACGTCCACGCCCGGCAGGTTGAGCGGGCGCCCCACGCAGACCGTCGGGACGTCCTCGACGAGCGCGGCCAGCTCGGCCTCGGGCATCGTCGGCCCCAGCAGCAGGAGCGCCTCGCACCGGAAGTCGATGAGCGTCTCGATGGCGCGCCGCTCGTCGTGGGTGGCGGTCATGGCCCCCAGCACGGTCTCGTAGCCCGCGGCGTCGACCGTCGACTGGATCTCCTCGGCGAGCTCCCCCTGGTAGACGTTGCTGGGCTGGATGGTCACGCCGATGAGCCGCGTCCGCTTTTTGGCGAGGAGCGTGGCGTTCCGGTCCTTGCGATATCCCAGGCGCTCGGCGACGGCCAGGACGCGCTTGGTCGTGGCGGCGCTCGGTCCCGCCGAGCCGCTGAGCACCTTGGAGACCAGGCCTTTGGAGACGCCCGCGGCGGCGGCGACATCGAGAATCGTGGGCCGGCGGCGCGGTGCCGGAGCAGTGGGGTCGGCCATGCGGTCACCATAATGCCGGAGGGTTTGTCAGCACAAACCCTTGACATATGCCTGTAACAAGTCGCATGCTCGGCGCATTCCTTTAAACCGGTTTCCAAGACCGGCTGCCGGGCGGTTTACGCGACGCGGACGCCCTTATTCAGTTACGCCCATGATCCAAGGAGCTGGCATGCCCAACGACCACATCGGCGTCGCCGTCATCGGTGCCGGGATGGCCGGCAGATCGCACGCCGCCGGCTATCGCGGCGCCACGACGACGTACGACCCGGGTCTGCCCGACGTGCGGCTGGTGGCGATCGCCGACGTGAACGAGCACTTCGCGGAGGAGACCGCGCGCCGGTTCGGGTACACACGGGCGGAGACGTCCTGGCAGGCCGTCGCCGAAGCCCCCGACATCGATGTCGTGAGCGTGGTGGTCGCCAATCATCTGCACCGGGAGGTCGTCGAGGGACTCCTGGCGGCGGGCAAGCACGTCCTGTGCGAGAAGCCTTTCGCGCCGACCGTCGAGGACGCCGAGGCCATGGTCGCCGCGGCCCGGGCCCGGCCGGAGGCGCAGGCGGGAGTCGGCTTCACCTTCCGCCGTTCGCCCGCGATCGCGGCGGTCAAGCGGCTGGTCGACGACGGGTCGACGGGGCGGCCGATCCACTTCAACGGCCACTACTGGTGTGACTACGGCGCCGACCCCTCGGGACCGATGAGCTGGCGGTACAAGGGCGGTCCTGGCTCGGGCGCGCTCGCCGACATCGGCAGCCACCTCGTGGACCTCGCCGAGTTCCTCTGCGGCCCGATCCGGTCCGTCCGGGGGACGACGCTGTCGACGTTCGTCACCGAGCGCGCGCTGCCGCTGGGCGCCGCGGTCGGGCACGCCGCGGCGACCTTGAGCGACGAGCGCGAGCCGGTCGAGAACGAGGACCTGGTCACCTTCACCGCGACCTTCGAATCAGGGGCCACGGCGACCATGTCCGCCTCCCGCGTCGCGCTCGGCCTGGCCAACTCCCTCGGCTTCGAGCTGTTCGCCGAGAACGCCGCGGCGACCTTCGACCTGCTGCGGGCCGGCGAGTTCGGCTACATGGACCGCGCGGTGGAGGGGCCCACCAAGGGCTACCGGCAGGTGGCCGTCGGCCCGGACCATCCCTACCTCACCGGCGGCCTGCCCATGGACTTCCCCGGGGTCGGATACGGGCAGAACGATCTGTTCGTCTTCCAGGCCCGGGCGTTCCTGGAGCAGGTGGCCGGGCTCGACCGGCTGCCCAGGGTGCCCTCCTTCGAGCACGGGCTGCACAACCTCCGGCTCCTCGCCGCCATCACCGAGTCGGCCCGCAACGGCGGCGCCGAAGTCAAGATCTCACAGGAAGAGAACCGATGAAGCTCGGCGCCTACACCGCCTGCCTGCACGACAAACCGCTGCCCGAGGCCCTGGCCATCCTCAAGGGGATGGGCCTGGACAGCGCGGAGATCAACTCCGGCGGGTTCATCCCGGAGCCGCACCTTCCGATCGACGAGCTCTTCGACAGCGAACAGGCCCGCCAGGACTACCTCGGGCTCTTCGCCGAGCAGGGGATCACGCTCACCGCGCTCAACTGCAACGGCAACCCCCTGCACCCGAACCCCGTCGTACGGGACAAGCACGCGAACGACCTCCTGCGGTCGCTGGAACTGGCCGCCCTCCTGGGCGTCAAGCGCGTGGTCGCCATGTCGGGCACGCCGGCCGCCAGCGCCACCGGGACCAACCCGGCCTGGAACGTCCTGCCCTGGGACAGCGCCTACCTCGACGTACGGGACTACCAGTGGAACGAGGTCGCCATCCCGTTCTGGAAGACGGTCCAGTGGCGGGCGGCCCACTTCGACGTCAAGGTGGCGATCGAGATGCACCCGCACAACGTCGTCTACAACCCGGCGACGCTGGAGCGGCTCGCCGAGGCGATCGACGCGACCCACGTCGGCGCCGAGATGGACCCCAGCCACCTGTTCTGGCAGGGCATCGACCCCGTGGAGGCGGTCGGCCACCTCGGCTCGCTGGTGTACAACGCCGCGGCCAAGGACACCAGGATCAACCCGGCGGCTCGGGTGAACGGCGTCCTCGACGACCGATTCGGCCGGGTCCACCCGGACGAGCCCGGCGCCGTCGGCCTCGGCGGGCCGTACACCCTGTCCCGCTGGCCGGAGAACTCCTCCTGGGACTTCGTCGCCGTCGGCCGCGGCCACGACGTCACCTGGTGGAACGCGTTCCTGGGGGCACTGGAGAAGGTGGACCCGGACATGGCCGTGAACATCGAGCACGAGGACCAGGAGCTCGACCAGCTCGAAGGCCTGGCCGCCGCGGCCAAGACCCTGCTCGAGGCCGCAGGCCGATAGACCGTGGAACGCCGAGCGATCCGCGTCGGCACCACCAGGGCCACGTCCCCGACCGCTTCGCGTGAATCGGCGCGACCCGCTGTGAACGCGTGAGCGCGCACCCAGGCCCGCGATCGGCCATCCGACATACCCCCCCGACATACCGCGCGCTCCGACCGAGACATCTGTCACGCCGGCGCATCACACGAAGGAGTACCGCAACCATGGAAGGCACCCGCATCAGGCGGCGTCCACCCGGCTTCCCCGGTCTCGCCGGCCGCCCCAAGAGCCACAGCCGCCTCCCGCTGACGGCGATCGGCCTTGCCGCCGCCCTGGTCCTGACCGCCTGCGCCAGCGGCAAAGCCACCACCGGCGCCACGAGCCAGCCCGCCGCCGGCGCGTCCAGCGCCGCCGCGAACACCGCCGGATCCGGTGGCGGGAAGGTGTCCCTCTTCGTCATCGGCGGCAAGTCCGACGACCCGTTCTGGTCCGCGGTCAAGCGCGGCGCCGACGACGCCGCCAAGGTCGTCAAGGCCAACGGCGGCAACGTGACCTGGCTCGGCCCGCAGAACTACGACAACCTCGGCCCGGACGCCGCCAAGCTCATCCTCAGCGCGAAGAGCCAGGGCGCCACCGCCATCGTCGGCGCCGACTGGGTCCCCGAGGCGCAGAACGAGGCCTTCAAGGCCGCCTCCAGCGGCGGCGTCCCGGTCTTCCTGTTCAACGCCGGTGGCGCCGAGCAGGCGAAGAACGTCGGCGCGCTGACCTACACCGGCTCCGAAGAGCAACTGGCCGGCAAGGCCGGCGGCGAGTTCTTCGCCAAGAACGGCGCCAAGAACGTCCTGTGCGTCAACACCCTTCCCGGCGCCGTGAACACCGAGGCCCGGTGCAAGGGCGTCGCCGAGGGCATGAGCGGCGGCGGCGGCAAGTCCACCCAGTTGCCGCTGCCCTCGTCCAACTTCGGCAACCCGACGGCCGTGACCCAGGCGATCAAGTCGGCCCTGCTCAAGGACGACTCCATCGACGGCGTGGTCACCATCAGCACCGGGGACGCCGACAGCTCGGCCGCCGCCATCGAGCAGGCGGGCGCCGGAGCCAAGATCAAGCTCGGCACGTTCGACATGAACGAGGCCCAGCTCAACCGGATCAAGGCCGGCAAGCAGCTCTTCTGCATCGACCAGCAGCCCTACCTGCAGGGCTACCTCGCCGTGTCACAGGCCTACGCCTACAACGCCTACGGGCTGCTCGTCGCGCAGAACACGCTGCTGACCGGACCCGCCATCATCAACGCCGCCAACGTCGACGCCGCGATCTCCGGTGTCCAAGCCGGCGTCCGCTGATCTTTGAGGTGAAAGAGCAATGACCGTCCAGATCTCCGGCACGGCCCGCCCGGCAGCGGCCGGGACGTCGTCGGGACGTTCCCTGCGCAATCTGACGTACCGGCCGGAGGCCGGCGCCCTCATCGGAACCTTGGGCGTCTTCGTCTTCTTCGCCATCTTCGGCGGCGCCCACTTCCTCGCCGCCGCCGGCACCGCGGCCTGGCTCAACGTCGCCGCCGAACTCGGCATCATCGCCCTCCCGGTCGGCCTGCTCATGATCGCCGGCGAGCTCGACCTGTCGGTCGGCTCCGTGCTCGCGGCGAGCTCGATGACCCTGGCCATCGTCTCGGGCTACTGGGGCGCCCCGATGATCGTCGGCATCGCGCTCGCCCTCGGCGTCGGGGTGACGGCAGGCGCGCTCAACGGGCTCATCGTGACGCGGACCAACGTGCCGTCGTTCGTCGTCACCCTGGCGACCCTGTTCGGGATGGCCGGGCTGACCCTCGGACTGTCCCGCGTGATCACCGGTACGACCAGCGTCGCCCTCAACCCGGACCCAGCGTCGAAGGCGGTCTTCGGCACCCTCATCGCGGGCCAGTTCGAGGTGGCGATCCTGTGGTGGATCGTGGTCGCGCTCGGCGTCGGGTGGATGCTCCAGATGACCAAGTACGGCAACTGGATCCTCGCCGTGGGCGGCGACAAGGAGAGCGCCCGCGCGGCCGGCATCCCGACCAACCGGCTCAAGATCGCGCTGTACACCGGGAGCGGGTTCGGCGCCGCCCTGGTCGGCGTGATCCAGACCATCCTCTACAACGGCGCCCAGGTCGCCAACGGGCAGTCGTTCGTCTTCAACTCCATCATCGCGGTGGTCGTCGGGGGCGTCCTGTTGACCGGCGGCTACGGATCCGTCGTCGGGGTCGTCTTCGGCACACTCACCTTCGCGATCGTCAACCAGGGCATCTACTACACCGGATGGAACTCCGACTGGGCGAGCTTCATCCTCGGCGTCCTCATCCTCTCCGCCGTTCTCATGAACAACACGTTCCGCCGGCTGGCGCTGTCGTACGCGCCGCGTACCGGAAAGAAGGCCTGATCATGACCCAGCCACTCCTTCGCCTCACCGACGTGGGCAAGTCGTTCGTCGGCACGAACGCGCTGGCGGACATCTCCCTGGAGGTGCACGCGGGACAGGTGCTGTGCCTGCTCGGCGACAACGGCGCCGGCAAGTCCACGCTGATCAAGATCCTGTCCGGCTTCCACGCCCCCACGTGCGGCACCATCGAGGTGGACGGGCAGCCCGTCGTCTTCAAGAGCCCGCGCGACGTGAGCGCGTACGGGATCGCCACGGTCCACCAGTTCGGCGGCACCTTCCAGCTCATGAGCGTCGGCCGGTCCTTCTTCGTGGGCGTCGAGCCCACCAAGGGCTGGGGCCCCTTCAAACGCTTCGACAAGCGCCTGGCCGGTGAGATCGCCGTCCGGGAGATGCAGTCCCTCGGCATCACCCGGGTGACCGACGGCAAACGGCTCGTCGGCAGCCTTTCCGGCGGCGAGCGCCAGGCCCTGGCCATCGCCCGGGCCGTCTACTTCGGCGCGAACATCCTCATCCTCGACGAGCCGACCGCCGCGCTCGGCGTCAAGGAGGCCACGCACGTCCTGAGGATCATCATGCAGGCCCGCGCGAAGGGCGTCGCGGTCATCTTCGTCACCCACAACGTCCTGCACGCCATGATGGTCGGCGACCACTTCGCGGTCCTGATCCACGGCCGCAAGGCGGACGACTTCCACAAGGGCGAACGGACCCGCGAACAGATCACGGATCTGATGGCGGGCGGCGAGGCCATGGCGGACCTCGAGGCCGAACTCGCCGAGCTGGAAGCATCGGCGGGGAGCTGACATGAGACTCGCCCTCGACCCGTACATGCTGCGGTCCGTCCCGCTGCTGGAACTCCCCGGCGTCGTGGCCGATCTCGGCTACGCGTACATCGAGCTGTCGCCACGGGACGATTTCCTGCCGTTCTTCCTGCACCCCCGGGCGGACGACGCGAAAGTCCGGGCCTTCAAGCGGGCCCTCGACGCCGCCGGCGTGCAGGTCGCCTCGACGCTGCCGCTCTACCGGTGGTCCGGCCCCGACGAGGACGAGCGCGAGGCCGCCGTCCGCTACTGGAAACGCGCCATCCAGATCACCGTCGACCTGGGCTGCACCGTCATGAACAGCGAGTTCAACGGCCGGCCCGAGCAGGCGAGCCTGTCGGAGGCGAAGTTCTGGCGGTCCATGGACGAACTGCTGCCGATCTTCGAGCGCGAGGGCGTGCGGCTCCGCCTCGAACCGCACCCGGACGACTTCGTCGAGGACGGCAAGATCGCCGCCGACATGGTCCGCGGCATCAACTCGCCGCTCGTGTCGTACCTGTACTGCGCCCCGCACACCTTCCACATGGGCGGCGACATCGCCGGGATCATGCGGTACGCCGGCGACAAGCTCACCCACCTGCACGTCGCCGACTCCTACGACCACACCGGCTCCAGCGGCCTGCGCTACATCACCAACCCGCCCGGCAACCCCGCCCGGGTCCACCAGCACCTCGACATCGGCCAGGGCGAGGTGAACTGGGACGAGTTCTTCGACACCCTCGGCGCCATGGACTTCGCCCGCGTCCCCGACGCGATCATGACCGTCTGCGTCTTCGCCTGGGAGGAACGCGCCCGCGAGTCGAGCGTCTTCATGCGCGAGGAGATCGCCAAGCGCACGGCGGACTGGTGACCACCCCGTGGACCAACCCGCGCGCGCTCGTACTCGCCGGGCGGGGGGTCAGCCGCAGTTGTCCCACTTCTGACGGCCACCACTGGCGACGGCCGGGTCGTGACCGAGCGGCTTGATCGTGCCCCAGAACTTCACGCACCTGCCCTGGGCCCAGTACTTCACCGGGCCGGCGTAGGACTTGAAGTTGCCCTTCTCCCTGCGCACGATCGGGTCCTGCTTCGTGTCCTTGATCGGCTTGGCCATGATGGTGAGCTCGGCGCTGACGGGCGTCCTCGTGCCGACGAAGCTCGACTTGATCGTGACCACGCAGTTGTAACCGTTGCTGCGGTTGTAGAGCAGGTAGACCGTGCCGTACTTGCGGCCGCTCGAGGTCTTCACCGGCTGCGTGCCGCCGGTGATGCGCGCGTAACCGGAGCCGCAGATGCTCTCCGGGCTCGCCGCCGCGGCGGCGTTCGCGGGGATCGCGACGACACCGCTGAGACAGAGTGTCGCCGTGAGGAGGACTGCCTTTGCCGGCATTCGCACCTGATCGTCCTTTCGTAGCTCTTGACCAAAGATCTCGACAAGCATGCCCGAAATTTGGTTATCGGTCCAGTTATTAGGGACGAACAGTGGGTGACCACCGACGGCCGGGCAGACCTGCCGGACGGTCAGGTTCGGCCGCCACAGCCGGTCAGTGGCGCTCGGTGCCGTGCGACTGGCGCTCGACCACGTCGAGCACGCGCTCTTCGGCGTGGCGGCGTGATGTCTCATGCGCCGATCGGTGCGCCATTTCGATGGAACACACGACGGATGGCGGATGATCGGGAGGGGCGCCGACCGTGAGGATGGGCGCCATGGATCCAGAACTGGAAGCCTTCCTCCCGTTGTTCCCCCGGGCCGACCTGACCGACCCGGCCGCCGCGCGCAAGAACCTCGCCGAACTGGCCGGCGCGGCACCGGCGGCGGACACGGCGGGAATGGAGATCGAGGACCGGTTGGTGCCCGCCGATCCGGACGTGGCGGTGCGGATCTATCGCCCGCGCCAGGCCCAGGGCGCCATCGTCTGGCTGCGCGGCGGCGGATTCGTCATGGGCGACCTGGACACCGAGCACCCGTGGGCGTCCCGGCTCGCGGACGGCTCCGGCGCGGTGGTGATCTCGGTGGGCTACCGCCAGGCTCCCGAGCATCGGTTCCCGGCGGCCTTGGACGACGCCTACGCCGTACTGACCTGGACGGCCGAGTACGCCGCCGAGCTCGGCATCGACCCGGCCCGCATCGCGGTCGGCGGTCACAGCGCGGGCGCGGGGCTCGCGGCCGCGATGGCGCTGCGGGCGCGCGATGAGCAGGGCCCGCCGATCCGCTTCCAGCTGCTCAACCAGCCCGAGCTCGACGACCGCCAGGACACCTGGTCGGCACGGAACTTCACCGACACGCCCTGGATGACCCGCGACAAGCTGGCCGCGACATGGCGGCACTATCTGGGCTCCACGCCTGCCACGCAGTACGCCGCCCCGGCACGGGCCACCGACCTGTCCGGCCTGCCGCCCGCCTACATCGCCACCGCGGAGCTCGACCCGCTCCGCGACGAAGGCATGGGCTACGCGATGCGCCTGCTGGAGGCGGGTGTGTCGGTCGAGCTGCACCAATGGCCGGGCACCTTCCACGGGTCGCAGGCGATCCTGTCCGCCGAGGTGTCACAGCGGCAGCTCGCCGAACTCACCGGAGCCCTGCGCCGTGCCCTGGCCGAATGAGGCGAATGAGGCGATCGAGGCCGGCCGGGACGAGATCGACGACGACGGGAAAGCGATGACAACCACTGACCTGAGGGGACCGTCCACCCCGTCTACGGCGGGACAGAGCATGGCAGGGCTGCTGCGCCCCCATCTCGGGAGCTTCGCCGCCGTCATGATCCTGCAGGTCATCGGCGCCGTCGCGGGTCTGGCGCCGCTGCTGGCAGTCGTCGAACTAGGTCGGGCGCTGTTGTCGCCCGGCCCGATCGATCAGGACCATGTCTGGTTCGTCGTGATCGCGGGGGCGGCCGGGTTGTTCGTCCGGCTGCTGTTCACGGCCGCGTCGTCCGGGATCGGACACCTGCTCGACGGTCAGGTGCAACTGTCGTTCCGCCGGCGACTGGCCGCGCGGCTGGGGCGCGTACCGATCGGCTGGTTCTCCCTGCGCCGGACCGGTGAGCTGGCGAAGGTGGTGGGGGAGGACGTGAGCGCCGTGCATCCGTTCATCGCCCACACCCCCGGCGACCTCGCCGCCGCGTTCGTGGTGCCGCTGGTGTCGCTGGTCTACCTGTTCACCGTCGACTGGCGGCTCACGCTGATCACCCTGATACCGGTGGCGCTGGCCGTGGGGCTGGTCCCCCTGATGATGACGCCGGCCCGGCTGCGCGAGCAGGAGGAGTTCGACGCGGCCATGGGCCGGATTTCGAGCTCCGTCGTCGAGTTCGTGCAGGGTATCTCGGTGGTCAAGGCGTTCGGCGGATCCGGGCGCGCCCATCGTAAGTTCCGCACGGCCGCGGATGATTTCGTCGGCATCTTCTACCGGTGGGTGCGTGGCATCTCCGGGATCGCCGCTGGGATGCAGCTGGTGCTGTCGCCGCCGTTCGTGCTGCTGGTCGTGCTGATCGGCGGCGCGGCACTGATCACGGCCGGTGCCATGGCCCCGGCCGACCTGCTGCCCTTCCTGCTGCTGGGGCTGGGCCTGACCGCTCCGGTGGCGGCACTCGGCCACGGGTTCGACGACATGCAGGCCGCCGGGCGCGCGGTCGGACGGATCCGGGACGTGCTCGACGTACCTCCGCTGCCGGAGCCCGCCCACCCGGTCGCGCCGAACGGACACCGGGTGGAACTGCGTGACGTTCGGTTCGGTTACGAAGGCGATCACGAGGTGCTGCGTGGGATCGACCTGGTGCTCGAACCGGGGACGGTCACCGCGATCGTCGGGCCGTCGGGAAGCGGGAAGTCCACGCTGGTTCAGCTGTTGCCGCGATTCTTCGACCCGACCCACGGTTCGGTCGTCCTGGGCGGTGTCGATCTACGCCAGATCGGCAGCCGGGAGCTCTACCGGAACGTGTCCTTCATGCTCCAGGACGTTCGCCTGCTGCGCGCGTCGGTCGCGGACAACATCGCGCTGGCGGTACCGAAGGCCGACTTCGATGACGTGGTGCGCGCCGCCCGGCTGGCCAATATTCATGATCGAATTCTCGAGCTGCCGCGCGGATACGACTCGGTGATCGGTGAAGACGCCGGACTGTCGGGTGGCGAGGCGCAACGGATCTCGCTGGCCCGCGCACTGCTCGCCGCCACGCCCGTACTGGTGCTCGACGAGGCGACCTCCTTCGCCGACCCGCAGACCGAACAGGCGGTGCGCCGGGCCCTGGCGACGCTGGGCAGCGAGCGCACGATTCTGGTCATCGCCCATCGCCTGGAGACGGTCGCCGACGCCGACACCGTCGTGGTGCTGGAGAACGGGTCGATCGTGGAGCGTGGCAGGCCCGCCGAGCTGCTGGCACGGGACGGAAGGTTCGCCGCGTTCTGGCGATCCCACCGATCGGCGATCGCTGACGAGATCGACACCCATGGTGGCGTACCGCAAGGAGACGAAGCCCGATGATTCGAATGCTGCTGCGCGTGCTGGGACACCAGTACGCCCAGCCGGTGCGTCGCACCGTGGCCCTGATGACGGCGACCGCGGTGGTCGAGGGCTTGTCCTACGCACTGCTGGTTCCCGTGCTGCGGGCACTGTTCGGGAGCAGTCCCGGGGACGCGCGGCCCTGGTTGATCGCGTTCGGGGCCGCGGTCGCGGTCTACGCGGTGCTGCGCTACGTCAGCGATCTGTCGGGTTTCCGCGTCGGGACCACGCTGTTGCGCGGTATGTATCACCGGCTCGGCGATCACCTGGCCCGATTGCCGATCGGCTGGTACAGCGCCGGTCGCGTCGGCGAGGTGTCCGTCATGGCCGGTCGTGGTCTCCTGCAGGCGATGAGCGTGATCGCGCACCTGCTGGCACCGTTCATCTCCGCTTGCGTGACGCCGCTGACGATCGTTGCCGTGATGCTCGCCTTCGATGGGCGGTTGGGGCTGGCCGCGTTGGTCGCCGCCCCGATCGTGGCGGCGATCCAGATCTGGACGGGACGCTCGACGGCCGCCGTCGACGCGGAGAGCGCCGAACGCGGCCGGGAGGCCACCGGGCGGGTCATCGAATATCTCCAGGCCCAGCCCGTGCTGCGCGCCGGCGGCCGGAGCGTGGAACGCTTCGGGTTGCTCGACGACTCGCTGCGTGAGGTCCAGCGCGCCTCCCGCCGTTCCACGCTGTCGGTGCTGCCCGGCGTCGTGGGCTTGACGCTCACGGTGCAGGCGATGTTCACCGTGCTGCTGGTCCTGGGCGCCTACCTCGCGCTCGGCGGGAGCCTCGGCGCGGCGGAGGTGCTGGCGATCCTGGTGCTGGCCGCCCGCTGCGCCGATCCGCTGCTGTCGCTGGCGGAGATGGGTGGCAAACTGCGCGGCGCGCGTTCGGAGCTGGCCAGGCTCGACACGGTGTTGCGCACCGACCCGCTGCCGGAACCTCGCGAACCGATCCAGCCGGTACGCCATGACGTGGAGTTCGAGTCCGTGGCCTTCCAGCACGGCGACCGCACGGTGATGCGCGACGTGTCGTTGTCCGTGCCGGCGGGACAGCGGCTCGCCGTCGTCGGACCGTCGGGTGCCGGAAAGAGCACCTTGCTGCAGTTGCTCGCGCGGTTCTACGACGTGGACGCGGGCGCGGTGCGTCTGGGGGGTGTGGACGTACGCGCGATCAGCACCGAGGCGTTGATGGCGCGGCTCGCCATCGTCTTCCAGGACGTCTATCTCTTCGACGGCACGATCGAGGAGAACGTGCGGCTCGGCCGCCCCGACGCCGGCGAGGCCGAGGTGCGGGCGGCGGCGACCGCGGCGCGGCTGGACGAGGTGATCGAGCGACTGCCCGGCGGATGGGCGGCGAACGTCGGTGAGGGCGGCGCGCTGCTGTCGGGTGGTGAGCGCCAGCGTGTCTCGATCGCGCGAGCGCTGCTGAAGGACGCGCCCGTCGTCCTGCTGGACGAGGTGACCTCCGCGCTGGACCCGGTGAACGAGGCGGCGGTCCACGAAGGAATCGAGCGCCTGATGGCGGGCCGGACGGTGGTGATGGTGGCGCACCGGATGCGGACCGTCCAACGCGCCGATCGGGTCGTCTTTCTGGACGGGGGCCGGATCGTCGAGGAAGGCGGCCACGACGAGCTGCTGCGCCGCGGCGGCCGCTACGCCGCTTTCTGGGAGATTTCCATGGCGCCGGCAGCGAAATGAACGAGTCGGCAGGCCGCTTCTGACCCTCGCACATCGACCGCCTCCAGGCTCGCGCCTGAGGGCGGTCGATGGCTCGGCATCGTCGTCGGGCTCAGCGGCGCAGGGTGGTCTCCGTTTCGATCCGTGACAGTTTCTCGGGGTTGCGTACGGCGTAGAGGCCGGTGATGAGGCCGTCGTCGATGCGTACCGCCATGACGGTGTCGACCTCGCCGTCGAGCCGGAGAATCAGCGCCGGGTGGCCGTTGATCTGGGCCGGCTGCAGGGACGTCGCGGCGGAGATCCTGCCCAGCACGTGGGCCACCTGCTCGGCCCCCACGAGAGGCTCCAGCGCGGCCCGCACGACGCCGCCACCGTCGCCCAGAAGGACGACATCCGGCGCGAGCAGGTCGAACAGGCGTTGCAGATCGCCCGTCTCGACCGCCCGCTGGAACGCCTCCAGCGCACCCCGGGTCTCGGCCGGGGACACGACCCCGCGCGGACGACGCGCCGCCACATGCGCCCGCGCCCGGTGCGCGATCTGACGGACCGCCGCCGGACTCTTGCCGACCGCCTCGGCGATCTCGTCATAGGCCAGATCGAACACCTCACGCAGCACGAACACCGCCCGCTCCGTCGGCTGCAGCGTCTCCAGCACCAGCAACATCGCCATCGACACACTCTCGGCCAGCTCGACGTCCTCGGCCACATCAGGCGCGGTCAGCAACGGCTCCGGCAACCACGGCCCGACATAGGACTCCCTACGCCGGCCCAGCGCACGCAACCGGCCGAGCGCCTGCCGCGTGGTGATCCGGACCAGATACGCCCGCTGATCCCGCACCTCACCCAGATCGACCCCCGCCCACCGCAACCACGTCTCCTGCAGCACGTCCTCGGCGTCGGCGGCCGAACCCAGCATCTCGTAGGCGACGGTGAACAACAGATTGCGGTGCGCGACGAACGCCTCCGTGGCGGGATCCGGGCGATCACCCCGACCCAGGTCCCCGGGCGGGGTCTGCGACGTGCCGGCCATGGATGACTCCTGTTCGCTCTCGACTGTGTCACCCACCAGATGCCGGCCACTGCCGTTTTGTGACACCGATCCGGTGGTTTTTCGCTGTGGCGCACGTCACATGGCCGCGCTGTCACAAGGCTCGGGCCGTCGGCATCTTGTGTTCGTTCACTGCAACGGAAGGAACGTCATGAGTTCAGCGCTTGAATCCCTTCGCCGTGACTTCGGTGGCGACATCATCGAACCGGGCGGAGCGGAGTACGAAACAGCCAGCCGCTCGATCTTGGCTTCGGGCAGCCCGGCCTACATTCTGCGGCCCAAGAACGTCGCGGACGTGCGAACAGGTGTCAGATTCGCGGCCGGCACAGGACTTCCGCTGTCCGTGCGAGGCGGCGGCCACAGCTTTGCGGGCTTCGGCACCAACGACGGCGGCGTCGTGATCGACCTCAGCGGGCTCGCGAACGTGGAGATCCTCGACAAGGAGCGTCATCTCGTACGGATCGGCGGCGGCGCCACCTGGGGCCAGGTCGCGGCCGCCCTGGCCCCGCACAGCCTGGCGATCTCCTCGGGCGACACCAGGAGCGTCGGTGTCGGCGGGCTGACGTTGACCGGTGGCATCGGCTGGAAGGTCAGGAAGTACGGCCTGGCCCTGGACAGCGTGGTCGCCGCGGAGCTGGTCACGGCCGACGCGGAGGTCGTACGGGCGAGCGCGAGGGAGAACCCGGAGCTGTTCTGGGCGATTCGCGGCGGTGGCGGGAATTTCGGGATCGTGACCGCCTTCGAGTTCGCCGCACACCCGACGACAGACGTCTTCTACGGCAAGATCGCGTTTCCGGCAGCGGAGGCGGCCACCGTGCTCCAGGGTTGGGCGGACTACCTCCGTACCGCCCCCGAAGAGCTCACCTCCATCGCGAGCTTCGCCAATCCCTTCGCCGGCGGACCCGAAGCGCCGGTCGAGATCCAGATCGCCTTCGACGGCGATGACTCGGAGCTCGCGGCCGAGGCGATCGGCCCGATCCGCCGGCTCGGCACGGTGATCGACGACGACGTCGCGCTGAAGCCCTATGCGGACACGCTCGTGGATGGCGCCACCCCGCCGCCTGGCATCCAACTGGTCACCCGGAGCGCGTTCGTCGACAAGGAGTCGGTGTCCGAGGCCCTGCGGATCCTCACTGAGGCCGGGGCATCGGCGGGGTCGCCGTTCATCGCCGTGCGCAGCGTCGGCGGTGCCGTGTCCCGAGTGCCCGACGACGCCACCGCCTACGCGCACCGCCGGGCGGAGTTGATGTTCGTGACCACCGTCGCGGGTCCGGCGCCGGTCGTCGAGGCCGCTCGTCCTGCTCTGGAAGCGATCTGGGGGAGACTCGCGCCGCACGTCAACGGCGCCTACGCGAACTTCCTCGCCGCTGCCACCGAGGAGGATGTCGCCGCGATCTATCCGACGGAGACCTATGAGCGGCTCGCGGCGGTCAAGCGTCAGTACGACCCCGGCAATCTGTTCGCCGGCAACCACAATGTCCGGCCTCAGTGATCTACAGTGTAAAGGCGCGCGGCGGAGTCGTCAGGGGGCGAGGCTGATGGCGACGGTCGCCGCCACGGTGATCGGTGCGGGGTCGAGGAGGTGCCGGCGGGCCAGCAGGCTGAGGGCACCGTGGAAGCAGCCGTGGACAATCTCGGATCGTTCACCGGTACGCCTTTCAGGCCGGTCACGAGCGGTGCCAGCGCCGCAATTTGTCAGGGTTCAACATGATCCACACCGCGGTGACCTCCGCTCCGGCGACGCTCACGCCGACCACCGCCACGGCCTGGCCCGCCCGGCGCAGCACCAGACCCGTCCGGCCGTTCACAGACGCGACGGCCACCTCGGTGCCGGGCTGGCCGGTCAGCAAGGCCGTGACGAACCGGGCGACCGCGTCCGCGCCGTGGGTCGGGTGGATGGCGGCGCGCAGTTTGCCGCCGGCATCGCTCACGACCATCGCATCCGTGGCCAGGACCGCCCGCAGCGCCGCGGCGTCCCCCGTCTCACAGGCCGCGGCGAACCGGCGCGCGACATGATCATGTCTGACCAGCATCGCCTGGTGCGACCTGGCCTGGCGCTGTGGCGGCCCGAGCCTGTCATCGGCCCGGCCCGTCACCAGGCTGGTGAGAGGCTCGGGCCGGCCGGTTACAGGCGCCGCGGCCGGGGCCGGTTGCGGTACGCCGGCAGGTGCGTGCATCGAGGTGGCAGCGGTGAGCAACTCCAGGCAGACGCCGCCGGCGACGCGCGTCAGCCAGGCGCGCGGCACCGCGATCCGGGCGCGCTCCGCGTCGCCGAGGGCGTACCAGCGGCGGTAGGTCTCTTGCACGATCCGGTCGGCCGTGATCTCCGAGCCGAACATCCACAAGGCGATCTCCAGCAGGTGCTGCCGTTCGTCGAGCATCTCCGCCAGCGTTCCGGCGCTCACCTCGGTCATCTCCTGCCGCCCTGGTAGCCGGGGGAGTACGCCTGCGACCGGCGCGGCGTCGTCCACACGATGTCCTCTGTTCTGTCGGTCTCGACAGCTAAGACCAGATAGCCGGTCCTGTTGTGACGCGGCCGTCTTGGGAGCCTTCCAGCGGCTAGACCCTCTTGGGGGTGGGGCCGCCCCGCGAACGTGATCGTGCGAACGCGTCGAGTTTGGCCGGATTCACGATCCACATGAGGTGATGGATGCCCTGCGGCGAAGCCTCGATGCTGAGCAGCGCGACACCGGTGCGACCGCCGGGGACCAGTACACCGGGATTCCCGTTCGCTTCGACCCACGTGAAGTCGGAGCCCGGCCAGAACCGTGGCGCGAACGCGGCGATGTACTTCGCCACGCGGGGACCGCCCACCAGCGGAATCCGCGCCGCCCCTCTGATGCCGTCGCCGTCGGAAGAGCTGACGACGTCCGCGGCGAACAGGTTCTCGAGGGCGGCGACGTTTCCGGTCTGGGCGGCGGTGAGGAAGGCCGTCAGGAGACGTCGGTGTTCGATCTTGTCGATGGGCTCGCGTCGTGCGGCGGACACGTGCTTGCGGGCCCGGCTCACGAGCTGGCGGACGTTGGCCGGGCTGAGCTGGAGGATGTCCGCTATTTGCGGGTACGGGTAGACGAAGGCCTCGCGCAGGACATAGGCGGCCCGTTCGGTGGGGGTGAGTCTTTCGAGCAGCAGCAGGAAGGCGAGTTCGAGCGCTTCGCCGCGTTCGGCGCCGATCGTGGGGTCGGAGCTGGTGTCGACGGGTTCGGGGAGCCAGGGCCCGATGTAGGCCTCGCGTCGCGCTCGGGCGGACTGCGCGACGTTGATGGCCAGGCGGGTGGTGATCAGCGCCAGGAAGGCCGAGGGGTTCTCGATGGTCGAGCGGTCGGTGTTCTGCCAGCGCAACCAGGTTTCCTGCACGATGTCCTCGGCTTCCGCCGCGCTGCCGAGCATCCGATAGGCGATGCCGAACAGACGCGGGCGCAGCACGACGAAGGCGGAAGCGGCCTCTTCGAGGTCTTCCAGCGATTCTGAACGCATGATGGCCCCCCGCCTTCGCTGCGCTGCCGTCAACTTTTCCACATCGATTCAGCCGGACGACGCGGGGGTGTCACGCCTCGGTGCTCGGCCCCGGCGGGGTGCCGTCCTCCTCCAGCACCTCGACGGCGTCGAGCAGACCTCGCTCGCCGATCTCCGCACGCTCGGCGTCCGTCGGGTCGAACAGCCAGTCGGTGATCGGCAGTTCCATCTCCTCTTCCGGACGGCTCGCCACAACCTCTGTCAGTTCGATCTCGACCTCGGCCTTGAGCTCGTACAGGACGTCGTTCTCGGGGTTCGGAGCGCTCATCTTTCCTCCATGAGTGGCTTGAGTGGATGTCCGGCTGACCGGTTACGCCGCCGCCTCCCAGAACGTCTCCCCGGCCTGTACGACGCGCTCCGGCCCTGCGGGATGAACGGCGGTTCGACCTCCTGCGGCATGGTCAGCGCGGTCTGCCACGCGGTCGATCACGGCTTGGGTTCAGTGGTCGCCAGGTGCTGTCGGACATGGGAATCACCTGCGAGAGAACGGACTACTTGTCGTTCCGGCCGGGCCAGTCGCGATAGCGGATCTGGCCGAGGGGGGCGCCGTCATCCGGCACCAGCGACCGCTCGAGCAGTTCCTGTCCGAAGTACTGCGCGTGCGGGTCGGTGACCACCTCACGCGGATCGCCCCAGGAGGCCAGCGCCTCACGGAAGAACTCGTCCATCCGGAACTGCTCGGGCCCGCCGACCTCGACCCTGCCGTTCAGCGGCGCGCCCACCGCGACCCTGCCGATCGCCTGCGCGACGTCGTCGCCGGCCATGGGCTGGAAGAGGACGTGCGGCATCCGTACCTTGTCGCCGTCCGTGGCCTCGTCGGCGATGCGCCGGACGAACTCGAAGAACTGGGTGGCGTGCACGAGCGAGAACGGGATCGGCGATTTCTCGATCAGCTGCTCCTGGGCGATCTTCGCCCGGAAGTAGGCGTTCCCGGGCGGACGCTCCGTTCCCACCACCGACAGCGCGACGTGGTGTCCGACGCCGGCCGCGGCCTCGGCCGCCAGCAGGTTGCGGGTGGAGGTCTCGAAGAACTCCAGCACCGCCTTCTCCTCGAACGATGGGGAGTTCGACACGTCGATCACCACCGACGCGCCCGCCAGCACTTCGGCCAGGCCTTCACCGGTGAGCGTGTTGACGCCGGTATTCGGCGACGCCGCCACGGCCTCGTGACCGTGCTCGCCCAGCTTCTGCACAAGCTTCGACCCGATCAGGCCGGTTCCGCCGATTACCACGATCTTCATGGCAGCTCCTTTCCGTCCGCCGGGGCATCCGCTGCCAACCGGTCGCCAACTAAGACCGGACAGCCTCCGGGCTTGTGACAGCGGGCTGCTAAATTCTTTTCAGTCTGCGGACGATGCTGGGGACAGCGATCAGGCTCTTGCTCTGACCGTACTCGCTGACCTGCGACGATGCATCGGTGGGGGGCAGAACGCAGCCGGTCGTGATGGCCGCGACCACGTCGGCCACGCCGATCCGGGGCGTCGCGAGCAAGTGACAAGATGTCACATTTTCAACCCCCAACAGTCCATAGGTAGACATGTTGAAAAGACAGGGGGGTGTCGATCTTGGACGTCTATGAGGCGGTGACGAGCCGACGGGCGGTGCGCGGATTCACCGACAAGCTTGTCCCGAGGGAGGTGCTGGAGCGCGTACTGTCCGCCGCGGCATGGTCGCCGTCCGGCTCGAACCTGCAACCATGGCACGCCTACGTGCTGACCGGTGAGCCGCTGGCCGAGCTCAAGAAACGCGCCGGCAAGCGCGTGGCCACGGGCGACACCTGGGACGAGCGGGAGTACGACATGTACCCGTCCGTACTGAAGTCCCCGTACCACGAGCGCCGATCCGCCTTCGGCCAGGAGCGCTACGGCGCACTCGGCATTTCGCGCGAGGACTGGGAGGCGCGCCAGCGGGCCGCTTCCGCGAACTGGGACTGTTTCGGCGCGCCCGCCGCCCTGTTCTGCTACATCGACCGCGACCTGGGCCTGCCCCAATGGTCCGACCTCGGCATGTACCTGCAGACCGTCATGCTGCTGCTCCGCGCCGAAGGGCTGCACAGCTGCCCGCAGATGGCGTGGTCGGTGTATCGCAAGACCGTCGCCGAGGTCGTGTCACCTCCGGATGGGCTCATCCTCTTCTGCGGCATGTCGATCGGGTTCGAGGACGTCACGATGGACTACATCCGTACGGGCCGGGCGCCCCTCCACGAAACGGTCACGTTCGTCGAAGGCTAGCCAGTGGCGCGGTGGTGCGGCCCCGGGGAGTCCTCCGCCAAGGCATCGACCGGCCCTTCCACCAGGTCGGGCGCCGGTGACGGCTGCGCACCGGGCCACGAGCGCGCCGCCGATGACCTCCAGCGACGCCACGGTGGCGCCCACGGCCGCCGACAGCCGCCGGACGGCGTTCACCCCCAGGATGTACGCCACCACGGTCGCGACCACCACCATCCACAGGTACGCCACCAGCACAGGCAACCTCTGAGCACCCGCTGCCGGCATGACGGACACCGTGAACGCCTTCCACGGCAGGTCCCAGGGCCGCGCGAACGGGATCAGCGCCACGGCCGCCCCCGTCATCCCCCAGGCGATGAGCCCGAGCGGGTGCACGTCATCGCCAAAGCTATCGTCATCGTCATGACCGTCCAGCGGCTTCGACACAGGCATGCCCGGCTTCACGGGCGCAACGAAATAACGCCGTCCCCTGCGCCCGACCCGGACCTTCCCGGCCATGCGGCGAGGACGGCCGTCCTCGCCGCGTCCGCCGGCGCCTTCGTCACGTCCCCGCCGGTCGGCGACACCTGAGCAGACGGTCCTCGCGGGCCGCCATCCGCTGGTCGCGCATGGGAACCGTCAGATCTCTTCCACGCTGCTCGGCTCACGCCGGGACAGATCGATACCGAGCTCCTCCGCCGCGCGGAAGACGTCCTCGTCGGTGTCACGCATCTCGATGGACATGCCGTCGCTGGAGAGCACCTCGACGTTGAGGCACAGCGACTGCATTTCCTTGATGAGGACCTTGAAGGACTCCGGGATGCCCGGCTCGGGGATGTTCTCGCCCTTGACGATTGCCTCGTAGACCTTCACGCGGCCCAGGACGTCGTCGGACTTGATCGTCAGCAGCTCCTGGAGGGCGTAGGCGGCGCCGTACGCCTCCAGAGCCCAGACCTCCATCTCACCGAAGCGCTGGCCACCGAACTGGGCCTTACCGCCGAGCGGCTGCTGGGTGATCATGGAGTAGGGGCCGGTCGACCGGGCGTGGATCTTGTCGTCGACCAGGTGGAGCAGCTTCAGGATGTACATATAGCCGACCGCGATCGGATAGGGGAACGGCTCGCCCGAGCGACCGTCGAACAACCGGGCCTTGCCGCTCTGCTGCACCAGACGATCCCCGTCGCGGTTGGGGATGGTGCTGTCGAGCAGCCCGACGATCTCTTCCTGATGGGCACCGTCGAAGACCGGCGTGGCCATGTTGGTGCGCGGGGCGACCTGCTCGAAGCCCTTGTCACGCAGCCGCTCGGCCCACGCCTCCTGGACGCCGGAGATGTCCCAGCCGCGGGCGGCGATCCAGCCCATGTGGTTCTCGAGGACCTGGCCGACGTTCATTCGGCCGGGCACGCCCAGGGGGTTGAGGATGATGTCGACCGGGGTGCCGTCCTCCAGGAACGGCATGTCCTCGACCGGCAGGATCTTGGAGATGACACCCTTGTTGCCGTGCCGGCCGGCCAGCTTGTCGCCGTCGGTGATCTTACGCTTCTGGGCCACGTAGACGCGGACCAGCTCGTTGACACCGGGCGGCAGTTCGTCGCCCTCCTCGCGGGAGAACACCCGGACCCCGATGACCTTGCCCCGCTCACCGTGCGGCACCTTCAGCGAGGTGTCCCGCACCTCACGGGCCTTCTCACCGAAGATCGCGCGCAGCAGCCGCTCCTCCGGGGTCAGCTCGGTCTCGCCCTTCGGGGTGACCTTGCCGACCAGGATGTCGCCGTTCACCACGTCCGCGCCGATGCGGATGATGCCGCGCTCGTCGAGGTCGGCCAGGATCTCCTCGGAGACGTTGGGGATGTCCCGGGTGATCTCCTCGGGGCCCAGCTTGGTGTCGCGGGCGTCGACCTCGTGCTCCTCGATGTGGATCGAGGACAGGACGTCGTCCTGCACCAGCCGCTGGGACAGGATGATCGCGTCTTCGTAGTTGTGGCCCTCCCACGGCATGAACGCCACCAGCAGGTTCTTGCCCAGCGCCATCTCGCCACGGTCGGTGCACGGACCGTCCGCGATCACTTCCCCGGCCTCCACCCGGTCACCTTCGGCGACGATGGGCTTCTGGTTGAACGAGGTGCCCTGGTTGGACCGCTTGAACTTCGCCACCCGGTATGTCGTCCGCGTGCCGTCGTCGTTCATGACCGTGATGTAGTCGGCGGAGACCTCCTCGACCACGCCCGCCTTCTCGGCGCTGATCATGTCGCCCGTGTCAGTGGCGGCCCGGTATTCCATGCCGGTGCCGACCAGCGGCGCCTCGCTCTTGAGCAGCGGCACCGACTGGCGCATCATGTTGGAGCCCATGAGCGCGCGGTTGGCGTCGTCGTGCTCCAGGAACGGGATCATCGCGGTGGCCACCGACACCATCTGGCGCGGTGAGACGTCGATGTAGTCGACCTCGTCGGCCCGCGCCAGCTCCGTTTCGCCGCCCTTGGTGCGGACCAGGACGCGAGCCTCGGCGAACGAACCGTCGGGATTGATCGCGGTATTGGCCTGCGCCTTGACGAAGCGGTCTTCCTCGTCGGCGGTCAGGTAGTCGATCTGCTCGGTCACCTTGCCGTCGACGACCTTGCGGTAAGGCGTCTCGATGAAACCGAAGGCGTTGATCCGGCCGTAGGAGGCCAGCGAGCCGATCAGGCCGATGTTGGGGCCTTCCGGGGTCTCGATCGGGCACATCCGGCCGTAGTGGGACGGGTGCACGTCACGGACCTCGAAGCCGGCCCGCTCACGGGACAGACCACCGGGCCCCAGCGCGGACAGACGCCTCTTGTGCGTCAGGCCGTCGAGCGGGTTGGTCTGGTTCATGAACTGCGACAGCTGCGAGGTGCCGAAGAACTCCTTCATGGACGCCACGACCGGGCGGATGTTGATCAGGGTCTGCGGCGTGATCGCCTCGACGTCCTGCGTGGTCATCCGCTCGCGCACGACGCGCTCCATGCGGGCCAGACCCAGGCGGACCTGGTTCTGGATGAGCTCGCCGACGCTGCGCAGGCGGCGGTTGCCGAAGTGGTCGATGTCGTCGACCTCGACGATGACCTCTCGGTCGCCGGCGCCCGACATCGACTCCTCGCCCGCGTGGAGACGGACGATGTACTCGATCGCGGAGACGATGTCCTCTTCGGTCAGCGTGCCCTGAGTGATCTCGGAATCGACCCCGAGCTTTTTGTTGATCTTGTATCGGCCGACTTTGGCGAGGTCGTAACGCTTGGGGTTGAAGTACAGGTTCTCCAGCAGGGTCTGCGCGGATTCCTTGGTGGGCGGCTCGCCCGGACGCAGCTTGCGGTAGATGTCGAGCAGCGCGTCGTCCTGGCCGGCCGTGTGGTCCTTCTCCAGGGTGGCGCGCATCGACTCGTACTGGCCGAAACGCTCGAGGATCGCCTCGTTGGTCCATCCCAGTGCCTTGAGAAGCACGGTGACGGCCTGCTTGCGCTTACGGTCGATACGCACACCGACGCTGTCACGCTTGTCGATCTCGAACTCGAGCCAGGCACCCCGAGACGGGATGACCCTGCAGCCGTACAGGTCCTTGTCCGACGTCTTGTCGACGTTGCGTTCGAAGTAGACGCCGGGCGACCGGACGAGCTGCGAGACCACGACACGCTCGGTGCCGTTGATGATGAAAGTGCCCTTCGGCGT
>NZ_JAHKRM010000037.1 GCF_019396345.1 Nonomuraea guangzhouensis
ACCCCCATCCCCGCCCCCGCCGCCTCCGGTGGAGCCGGGGGTTTCGGCGGACGGGGTGTTCGCGCTGGGCATGTCCGCGCTGGGCATGTCCGCAGCGGGAGTCTCGGCGCTGGGTGTGTCCGCCGACGGCGTCTCCACGGCGGGAGTCTCCGCGGTCGGCAGGTCCGCGGCAGGAGTCTCCGCGCTGGGTGTTTCCGGGGTGGGGGTTTCCGTGGTCGGCGTTTCCGGGGTGCCGGAGCCGGGGTCTCCGGTGCCGCCGCCACCGGCGTCCGAGGGAATCTCGGGAACGGTCGTGTCGCCCTGGCCGTCGGGCGCGTTGGGGTCGGTCTGGCCGCCTGGGTCCGTCTGGGAGTCCGCGGGGTCGGTCTGGGAGGCGTCTCCCTGGCCATCGGCGCTACCGGGGTCGGTCTGCTGGTCCGACGTGCCGCCCTGGTCGCCCGTGTCCGACTGGTCGCCGGTGTCCGTGCCGTTCTGGTCGTCCTGGTTTCCGGTGTCGTCCTGGTTCTGCGGGTCGTTCGGGTCCTGGGTCGCGTCGGTTCCGTCCGGATCCGTGCTCTGGTCGGCGTCTGAGGGCTCCCATGCGGGGTCACCTTCGGCGGCCTGGGGATCGACCGAGCCGGGCTCGCCGTCGATCACGTCGTCCACCGTCTCGGGCCCGACGCTCAGTTGATCGGACTCGATCACCGTGGGGTCCCCCTGGCCGTCGGCCGGGCCCGCCTGATCGGGCGGGATCTGGTCGACGGCGGGTCCGGCCTGGTCCGGCGGGATCTGGTCGACGGCGGGCCCCGCCTGGTCCGGCGGGATCGCCTGGTCGTCGACGGTGCCCGTCTGGGCTGTCTGATCGCCGGACGAGCCGGCCTCGACGAGTCTCCCGGGGTCTCCCGACGTGTCGCCGTTCTGGGTGCTCACCGGTGCAGCGGCCCCGTTCGCGCCACCCGCGACAATGACGGTCGTCCCACCGTCGACCGAGCCCGGGGGCGCGGTGCCCACCTGGACCTCGCCCGGGCCGTCCGGTGGCGGGGGAGAGCTCCAGTTGAGCAGGCTGTCGATGCTCGATCGCCCCACAGTCCCGAATTCGGCCACCTGTCGCCCCTCCCAGCAATCAACACAGAAGCGGCAAAAGCGTATCCGTGAGGCTGCTGGGCCGTACAGGTTGTGAGCTTTTACGACAAGTAGCGACTACCCATCGGCGAGGCCAGTCAGAAATCGGCGGCTCGTCTACCTGCTTGTTTACCGAGAAGTCGCCCAACGGTGACCTAGCCGTTATGTTAAGTATCTGTTATTTCTGGGGCAGATGGGGGCTAGCATGCCATTTGATGTTGTTTGCGGGGGTACCCGGGTTGACCGGACCTACGGCACCGCCGTACAGAACCAGACCTTGTTGACCTGGAGGTCCAATGGCCACACTTATGGGTACGGCGCCCACGAAGCTCATCAAGGCTGCCGGCCAGTGCGAAACCACCGCCCAGTACATCGAGGGCATGCGCCAGAGGGTGCAGACCATCAAGGGTGACCTGTTGGCCGCCGGCTGGAAGGGCGGTGCCTCCCAGCAGTTCGGCAAGGCGCTCGACGCCTGGGATGTCGACTTCCGTCAGGTGATCAAGATCCTTGAGGACATCTACGACAAGCTGAACATCAACGCCGGTGTGTACGCCGACGCCGCGCAGCAGAACATGGACATCTCCAGCGGGCTCAACAGCGCCGGCAGCGCCGGCCGTATCGACTCGCTCATCAACGCGTCGAACTAAGCCCCCCAGTACCTAGGACGGAGACACTCATGGCCGACACCTTCACTCCTGAGGACTACACCTACGCCCACTTCCCCAACATGGAAGCGGCGTTCGAGCAGCTCAAGTCGATCGTCACCGAGCTGGACCGGGTGACGGACGATCTCTACAACGACGTCAGGACCACTCTCGGCACGGACTGGGAGGGTGAGGCGAAGACGTTCTTCGACGGCAAGAAGGCCCAGTGGGACAACCTCGAGGTTGAGATGGGCAAGCAGCTGTTCGAGGCGGCCAAGGCAGTCAACATCGCCAAGGGCAACTACGAGACCGCTGAGCGACGCAACATCAACATCTGGACCGACTAAGCAGTCGGTCGCGCCGATCGTGTCTCCCTCGGCCGGTGCCGTGACGCGCCGGCCGGGTTCCTTTGTCTATGGGGGTTGGGGATGACTCAGAAGGATGCAATGGAGGGCGACCAGGACCCTCTGTACATCGATCCTGATCTGTTCGACTCGGGACCGGGGCGGGAGCATTCCCCCACCCAGATGCGAGCGATCGCGGAAGAGCTCAAGTCGTACCTCGGCGGTATGACGGGACCCGGCTCGGCGGAGGGCTACACCAACGGTTCCGTCAACGGCATCCTGGACCACTGTCAGCTGTCCGAGGCGCAGATCGGCACGTGGCACGACGCCAGTGCTTTCAGCAGGACTGTCGGCGCCAACAGCGGCGGCAAGAAGTTCGCGCAGGTTTATCAGGAATTCATCGACGCCTACAAGGACGTGATCGCCGCCGTCGAGGCGAGCGCCGCCAACCACAGCGCCGGTGACAAGGCCAATGAGGGCAAGGGCTGATGGCCGAGGGCAAAGGCGGCAGGCATGTCGTCGTCATCCTGTCGTTCGACAAGATGCCAGAGGGCGGTGAGGTCAAGGCGTCCAGGGACGAGATCCTGACGATGCTGAAGAGCACCCAGCCCAGCCAGATCGAGGATGCCGGGTTCGCGTACGACAAGGCGTCGAGCGCGATCGAGAGTGCCGTCAACGCGCTCGAAGAGCACGCCGGCAAGATCATCAAAGTGTGGAAGGGCCCTGACGCCAGCAAGGCGCGCCACGCGCTGCAGATGCTGCATGCCTCAGGCGGCGAGCTGTCCACCAAGCTGGAGATGATGAGCTCCGCCCTGCGCCAGTACGCGAGCTACCTCCCTGAGACGATCGCGAAGGTCGAGGGCATCTCGACGAAGTCCAGCTCCGATGGTGACGTCCCCAGCTCCGAGATCATGGTGGACGACGCCGCCAACCAGAAGGCCGCGAAGGCCGCCGCGGACCGCGAGGCCCAGAAGGCCATGCAGGAGCTGAACAAGAAGATCGTCGATCTTTACAACGTTCAGGTTCCGCACGACGTCTCCTACGAGCTGCCCGGCGTCTCGATCCCGGGCGGTACGGGCTCGTACCGCGACCCCGGATATCCGGACCGCGTGGGGATCAACGCCGGCTCCAGCGGAAGCGGGTCGTCGGGTGACTCCGGCGGGTTCGACGACGGTTCCGGTTCCGGTGGCTCGGGTTCCACGGGCTCCACGGGGCGCGGCACGGGCTCCGACGGCTCACGCGGCGGCGGTTCGGGAGACTCCTCGGGCTCCGGCTCGGGTGACCAGTCGGGCTCGGACTCCGGCCGCGGCGACCAGAACGGCTCCGGCGACCAGTCGGGCTCGGACTCCGGCCGCGGCGACCAGAACGGCTCCGACCCCGGCGGTCAGGGTGATTCGTCGAGTGACGGCAACGGCAGCCAGGATCCGTCCAAGACCGGCGGTTCCGACACGCAGGACCAGACGGTCCCGCCCGTGCTCGGCCAGGACGACAAGACCAGCAGCGACAACTTCAAGGGCACGGACCCGAACGGGACCGAAGTGTCCTCTTACTCGCCGACCACGCCGGTCACTACGCCGACCACGACCGCCATCAGCCCGTTCGGCAATCCGGTGAGCACCATCGCCCCCAATCCGGTGGGCGTCCTCTCACCCACCGGAACGCCCAGCGTTCCCTCGGTGCTCGGCTCGCCGAACGGTGGCATGGGCGCGGGCGGCCAAGGACTCGCGGCGGCGATGCGGACGTCGGGGAACGGCATGTCCGGCGGTATGCCGTTCATGCCGATGGGCGGTGCCGGCGCGGGCACGGACCAGGGAGACTTCGAGAGAATGACCTATCTCCCTGCAGACCAGGACGATTGGAACTCCGCGCACGACGTGACCGACCCGGTCATCTGCTGATCGCGCTACGGGGAGTGGTATGGGCAACTCAACGCAGGACTCCAGCCAGGCGGCTCAACTCGCGCAGCTGCAGAACGGCGGGCAGTTGCCGTCGATGGCGTCGGGCGTCTCCTTCAAGACCAGCGCGCTCGACACCAACAGCGAGGCGATAGACGAACACGCCGGGGTCATCTCCTCGCTGGAGGCCAAGACCAACACCCTCCCCGTACAGTGGCCGCATTTCGGCGTGATCGGCATCGGCGTCAACAGCGTCCACGACAAGGCGGTCGAACAGCAGAAGGACGCGCTCGAGAAGGGCCGCAAGGCGCTGCAGAGCTGGAAGACCGCGCTCAGGCAGGCCTCCTCCAACTACCGGGCGGCGGACGACGCCAGCGGCGACCAGTTCAAGAACGTTGGCTTCGACCCGAACAGCCTCGGCGGCGGACCGGACCTCGGCGGCCTCGGCAATCCCGGCGGCTCCGGCATGCCGAACACCGGCGGCATGCCCGACCTGTCCGGCGTGGGCAACCCGCCGGGGAGCGACACGAAACTGCCCAACGGCGGTCTGCCCAACGGCGGCCTTCCCTCGACGGATCTTCCCTCAACGGATCTGCCGAAGACCGACCTGCCTTCGACGGACCTCCCCAAGACGGACCTGCCGTCGGCTCCTGACGGGAGCCAGATCAACCAGCCCGACATGAAGGTGCCGGACATCGACTCGGCGCTCAACGGCCAGCCGAAGATGCCCGATCAGAAGCTGCCCGGCGTCGACGGCAAGGTCCCCGACACGACGTCGCTGTCCCAACTCGACCCCAATTCGCTGAACACCCCGCAGGTCAAGAACCCCGACCTGAGCGCCTTGTCGCCGGACTCGACCGGCACCAGGATCGGCCCTGGCACGGGCACCGGTACCGGCACGGGCAGCGGTACCGGCACTGGCTTCGGTACGGGCATAGGCACCGCGCTCGGCAGCGGTGGGAGTGCGGGCGCCGTCCCGGCCGGACTGAAGGGGATCAACGGTTCGAGCGGCATGCCGATGATGCCCATGATGCCGATGAGTGGCGCCGGGGCCGGTGGCGACAAGGAAAAGGAGCGCGAGAACGCCCTGCTCGGCGAGGACGAGGGCGTTTGGGGCGGCGACGATGAGATCGCTCCCGAAGTGATCGGACGGGATTCCAGGTGAGCTACGAGTCCGACGGGGCGCTCTACAAGCTGGCGGCGAGCGGGGCGGCCGCCGGGGCCGTGATGATCCTGCAGCCCTGGGCCTTCTACGTCGCCGCCGCCCTTGGCGTGATGGTCTCGGACCCCGGGGCGATGTCGAGGAGCGCCAAAGCCTGGCGGAGTCTCGACCACGACGGTCTGATGTCCGAGCTGGACGACCTGGACCAGGGGCTGGACCACCTCAAGAAGCAGCTGAAGTCGTCGGGCAAGTGGGCGGGCGCGGCCTTCGACACCTTCGAGGGCATCCACAAGTCCTTCAAGAACGGGGTCAAGTCACTCAAGGACACCCGCAACGACACCGGGCAGGCCGTCGACGTGGCGGCCAAGGCCTACCACTACGGCGCCCTCGTGGCCGTGGCGGTGGGCAGCAGCATGCTCATCCTGGGCCTGTGGAAGCTGGCCATGCGCGCCACCCCGTGGACCATGATCGCCTCCGAAGGGCTGTCGGCGGTGCGGGGCTCCATCACCCTGCAGGCGGTCAAGAAGCTGCTCGTCCGGCACGGCATGATCATCGGAGGCCTCTCCACGGTCCTCTACATGGCCGTCCAGCAGACCGAGATGACCGGAAAGCTCTTCCCCGGGCTTGAGGCCGCCATCCCCACCGAGATGACCGCGATGAAGTCGGGCGGCATGCCCCCGTTCTCCGACGCGGGCATGCAGTACGACGAGAAGATGGGCGGCCTCAGCGTGAAGATGGACGATTCGCTGGGCAAGCTGCCCGGCGACATCGCCTCGGTCTGAGCCTCACTCGTCCAGCGGGATCCGCAGCACCTGGCCGGGCACCAGGCTGCGCGGGTCGTCCCCGATGATGTCCCGGTTGGCGTTGTAGATCTCGCGCCACCGGTTGGGGTCGCCGTACACCTTCTCGGCGATGTCGTACAGCGACCCGTTGTTGACGGGCCAGTAGCCGACCTTCTCCGTGCCGACCCGTGACGGCGGAGTCGCATGACCGCTGGCGACGGGCACATCCGACTGGGGCAGCTCGCCGAAGTCGTGGTTGGTCTGCAGGGGCCGCCACACCCGGAAGAGGGACGTCGGGATGCCACCCCAGAACTGCTTGTGAAAGTTGCCCGGCTTCCCGGCGACCCTGGCTCCGGGCAGCTTGAGCTTGACCTGCTCGTACGCCCAGTTGCGCATCCCGACGAAGCCGCCGAAGGCCATGCCGGACTCGCCGACGGCGGCGCCCGTCTTGGTCAGGGTGGCCGCCCAGCTCGCCGCGGTGCCGCCCTGGAGGATCCCCTTGCCGAAGAATCCGCCCATGGGGGCGAAGGTGGCCACCACCATGGCGCCCGTGGTGATGCGGGCCGCCTGGGTGAAGGTCAGGGGGGCGAGGTTGAAGAGGCTGTGGCCGCTGATGCCCTGGGCGACCATCTGCGTGCCGATGACGCCCGCGTACACGCTGCCGGAGGTCTTGGCGTACGCGTTGAAGCTCGACGCGGCGAACTTGTCGGCGAAGGCCGAGTACTTCTTGAACTTCGCGACCGCCAACTCCGTCTTCGTCATGGCCGTGGCGGTGCGTGTCGCGGTGCCGAGCTTGGCCACCCACTTCAGCCGGCCGACCACGGGCAGGATCTTGAGCGCACCGGCACAGATCCTCAGCAGGGACGCGAACCTGGTGAGGACCTGGGCCACCAGAAGGACGATCTTCGTCGTCCGCATGTAGGCGGCTCCCGCGGCCAGCCATCCACCCCATACGCCGGCGGCCCATCTGAGGGCTATGAAGGCCGCGTACCAGATGATCGCGGTCTTGAGCAGCTCGATGATGGCCTGCCTGGTGTGGGCGGCCGACTCCGCCACCATCCTGAGCAGGTCGGCGATCTCCGTGCAGCTCTTCTTCAGCGCGACGCGGTTGTCCTGCCGGAGGACCAGGCCCCAGACCTTCCTGAAGTCGTCGGCGGCCTTGCCCTTCCACTCCTTCACGATCTTGTCGAGGTAGCCGGCGTGCTGGCCCTGGGCGCGCCCGTCGAGAGCGTCGAAGACCTTGTCGAGGCTGACGGCCAGCCCGTCGTGCGCCGCGGCGGCGGCCTTGAGCCGCCCTTCGGTCTCATCGCCGCCGATGAGCGTGGGGAGCGCGCGCCACATGGACGTGATCGTGTTGAGCAGCGGGGTGGGGTCGAGCAGCGAGCCCCACTTGATCTCGAAGTGCCAGTCCGCCCAGTGCCACTGGAGCGGGTTCATGCTGCCCTCGTGGCTCATCTGGTGCCTCCGACCTGGCTGGCCTGGTGGCCGGCCTGGTAGTTGTACGCGGAGACTTCCAGGGCCGTGGTGATGAACTCCAGGGCATCGGCCAGGTCGCCGAGGTAGCCGTAGACCGACTCGTACCGCTTGTCCCGGTGGTCGTTCTCCGCGGTGCCGTCGACGTACGCCGCGCCCAACTCGTCGGCTCCTGGCGCGAGACCAAAGTCGCTCGTGCTCAGCTTGGCGGGCGCAAAGGCGATCATGCAGTTGCGGACGATAGGGGCCTGCTCGGCACAGGTCTCCATGGCCTTTTTCAGATCCGGCGGTATGACCTCATACCCATCGATCTTGTCCCCCATCGGTCCCCCACGCATCACAAAGCCACATATGTCCCATTGATAGTAATGTTTACGGCTATTTGTCGTCCAGGAAACCTGCTGTTTACGAACCACTTGAGCTGTTTACGGGCCACCTGGGCTGTTTACGAGCCGCCTGAGCGCATTGCCGGAGTGTCGGAGACCGGCGTCCTGGCGGCCGCCGGGTCCAGCGTCGGCCCCTCAGGGATCAGGTGCAGAAGGTGGGCGGGCATCGGGGCCACGTTCGAGGCGTCGTAGCCCAGCTTGGTCAGGACGTCGGGCGTGGCCAGCCGGTACTTCTTCCCCTGGTCGGTGACCAGGTAGAACTGCTGCACCGAAGAGAGCTGATTCTCGGCGGGCAGCAGCCCCGCCAGCGCCGCCGAGCCCGGCGGCAGCAGCACCTGGTCGAATTTCTCCGGGTTGCCGTTCGACGCCGGCGTCGGGATGCCCATCCGGCTCCCCACGGTCAGCGTGCCCTTCACGGACCCCTTCACGGTGTTGGCGTAGACCATGCACAGCGGGGCCGAGCTGGCGGGCACCTGGAAGCGCGGCATCGTGGCCGGCATGCCGCCGCCCGTGATCCGCTGGGCCGACACCTTCGTCGCGTTGGCGGCCGCCGCGTCGATGGGGATCTCCCGCACGTGGTTCCGCCCGTACGCCGCCTGGCTGGCCGGATCCTGGACCAGCAGCGTCGCCTGCGTCTGGGTGATCGGCGCGAGGCCGTCAGCGAGCATGACGTACCAGCGCGCGGGGGCACCGGCGACGGGCGCGACCTTGAAGATCTGCCCGACCTTGAACGTCGAGCCGCCGGGCCCGGGGATGTTGCGGCCGCGCTGGGGGATCTGCGGCGCGGCGAAGTCCGAACCCTCGGCGATGGCGTTGATCCACGAGCTCGGCACCCGCCGGGGGGTCTGGTCGGTGAGCCGGTCCACGTTCTTCACCACCATGCGCTGGTTGCCCCAGAGCGCCCAGTTCTGCCGCCCATCACTGACGATCAGCGCGTCGCTTCCGGCCGGCGTGCCGCCGACGTCGGTCCCGCCCACGAGCGTCACGTACGACTTGCGCCCCCCGGCGGCGTCGGTCGCGTCCACCACGCAGGCGGACCAGGGCGACTTGATGAGCCGCTCGGGCTTGGGCAGCGAGTCGGGAGCGCCCGCGATGCCCACCTGCCCGCCGCGCGAGAAGCCGGCCAGCGATTCCGTGGACACCGTCTTGACCTTGATGGCGTCGCTGTCCAGGAGGAGCCGGGCGGAGACGTAGTTGGCCACGGGCAGCAACTGGCCGGTCTGCTGGCTGTAGACGTAGGAGGCGCCCGTCTCCTCCTCCACGATGAGCTGACCGGCGTCCCGCAGATTGGTCGCGCCGCCCGGCTTGAGCATGCCCCAGATGCCGAACCCGGCGATGATGAGGACGCCGATCATGACGCCGGCGAACGTCGCCACGTTGTGCCGCCGCATCGGCGACTCGGGTAGGTCGGGTTCGCCCTGCAACAGGGCCATACCCAGGCGCTGGGTCATGAGCCGATGTGCCTGGTAGAGATCCTTGCGGGTCTGCATGCCACTCCGTTCCGGTCCAGCCTGAGGACAGCATAGGAGTGTTGCCTATGAGGACAGTGGGTGTTATGTCGCAAATGGGGGCACTAGATCGTGATATATGAGTAAAGTTTGTGGTCAGTGGTGCCCGGGGAGGTTGCTGTGTCAGATCCCGATAAGTTGAGCCCGCCGCCGGCCCAGGGGTGGCATCTGGAGTCGGACTGGGCGGGGCTGGATCCTCAGCGTGACGATGTCACGTACAGCGCCAGCAAGCTCAAGAAGCTCGCTGAGCAGCTTACGGACGAATTCGCCAAGTTCTCAGGGGAGAAGCCCGGGTCCGTCAACGACCTGGACATGAAGGCCAACCTCATCGGCCTGAAGGCGACCGTCGACCAGGTCAAGCGATGGGACGGCGGGCAGGCCTTCGTCGAAACGGTCCAGCGCGGGCACAAGGAGTTCACCGAGGTCTACCGCGAGGTCGTCGAGAAGACGCGGATCGCCATCGAGCTGATCAACGCGGGTGCGGGCAACTACGAGCGCGTCGATCTCGCCAACCTCGGTAACAAGGAGGCGTAGGAGCTCCCGTGGCCGAAGACAAGAAGCTCAAGACCAAGAAGCAGACGCACATGATCAAGACGTACTGCCCGACCTTTGGGGTGGACGACGACGGCAGGAGCGTCGCCGAGGTCAAGACCTTCGTCCAGTCGCTGGACGCGGATGCCGTCAAGCAGGCGGGCAACGCCTACCTCGACGCATGCTCGACGCTGGCCGGTGCCCAGCGCGTCATCGAGGACATCAACGTCGAGATGGCGAAGTGCTGGGGTGGCAAGGCGTCGGTCGAGGCGCAGGAAGCCCTCAGGGTGTTGCACGCGACGGTGCGCGAGCTGTCGGGCAAGCTCAACTGGATGGGCCGCCCTCTGCAGTCACTCGGTGACAGGATCCAGGAGCATAAGGAGTTCATGGACAAGGGAGGCTTGTCCTGGGCCGACAACACCTACACCTGGGACGACTCCATGGTCGGCTGGTATCGCACCATGGACAAGGGCATCGAATGGGGCTCCCAGGACGAACTCGCCGGCAAGCACCTGCGCCTGCTGAACGACGACCTCACGCAGACCTACCAGAACCTGCCGGACTCCTTCCACAAAGAGATCCCGGACATCAAGGACCCTGCCAGCGCGCCCCCTCCCGTCACGCCCTTGAACACCGACTTCTCCAATCCCGGCGGCACGAACGGATTGGGGAACGGCGGCTACAACGGCGCGGGCTTCAACGACGGCTCCTCTGACGGCTCGGACAAGAGCGGGGGCGTGACGCCTCCGAACGGCACGCAGTTCCCCGACCCTTCCTCCAACGGCACCACGGACCCGACCAAGGGCGCGACGGACCCCACGAATGGCGCAACGGACCCGACAAAGGGCGCGACAGACCCCACCAACGGCGCGACAGACCCGACAAAGGGCATAAAGGACCCCACGAACGGCGTCACGGATCCCACCAAGGGCGGCCTGACCGACCCGACGAAGGGCATGACGGACCCCACGTCGGGCCTCACCGACCCCACCAAGGGGAGCCCCACCTCCACCAAACTGGAGGACTTCCAGCCCCCCGCCGACTGGAACGCCGCCAACCCCCACACCTCCACCCCCACCTCCACGAACACCAACCCCAACTTCAACTCCCCGAACTCCCCGAACTCCTCCTTCCCGAACTCCTCCTCACCCGCCACCGGACCCCTCACGAGCGCCCGAGGCGACGGCGGCATGCTCTCGGGCCTGTCGAACACCACAGGCATCCCCAAGGCAGGCACCGGGACCGGGACGGGCATGCCGTTCATGCCCATGGGCGGCGCGGGCGCCGGCGCCGAGGAGCGAACCAATGAGGGCGGCACCTGGCTGACCGAGGACGACGACGTGTGGGGCGGCGAAACCGAGGGCGTGGTCACCGACCGAATCGGCTGACTGTCCCTGTCCGTTCACACGTGTGCACGCGGGGCCGGATCAATCCGTATGCACGCGCTTGTCCCGTAGGGCGGCCAGCCTCACGGTCCCGAGCGCGACGACTCCCAGCCCGGCCCTGATCTGGGCCGCCACCGGATACCTGAATCCGGCCCCGATCCCGGGCCGCCACCGGATACCTGAATCCGGCCCCGATCCCGGGCCGCCACCGGATACCTGAATCCGGCCCCGATCCCGGGCCGCCACCGGATACCCGAGCCCGGCCCCGATCCCGGGCCGCCACCGGATACCCGAGAGCCGCTCTGTCGGCGCGGGCCGGGCGCCAGCCCCACCTCGGCGGGCTTGATCCGGCCCCGCCGGCTGCGGCTCCGATCGCCGGCCCGCCCACCCATGGCCCGACGGTGGTGATCCCAACGTTGAACGCCGCGAAGTTCGTGGCGGCGTCCAGCGTCGAAGCGTCCTTGCCCACCGTGAGCACCCGCGTGTTCAGAGCCGGATGCGCGGAGAACCCGAACGCTTCCACCAGGAAGCCTGGGCAGGCCCGGTGCAAAGGCGGGTGTGTGGTTATCCCGGTTCTACGGCGGTCCGGGGTCCGAGATAGCGGCTTGGATGGGCGTTGTGTTGCCCATGGTGACCAGCAGGCCGCGTCCCGGTGGGCCGCCGACGGAGCCGCGCGGTAGACGGACCGTGAACAGGTCGCCATCGGCCGGACTCTGTACCGACAGGAGTACGCCGGTGCGCGACTTGCGGGTTTCCGCCACGAAGCCGCGGTAGGCCGTCGCAAGGTCGCCTGTCGCGCCCGCGATGATGAGGCCGTGATCTCCGTCCCGGCCTGATCGAAGGACCTCTTCCAGGGCCGTACCGAGAGGGGAGTCCGGGTTGATCAGCTCGGCGTCGTCCACGATCACCACGTAGCGGTCGCGGTCCGCGAGCAGCTCCTGTAGCCCCGCCCCGTCACCATCGAGTGTGGCGAGAACCCCGTCCAGCGTACGCAGCGGGCTACGCCGGGGGGCGATGGCGACGACCGGAGTGCCGTACGAGATGAGCGACCTGGCGGCCGTCACCAGCACCGAGGAGCGGCCCGAGCGAGCCGGCCCGGCGACGACGGCACCGGGGCCGTGCGCGAGCAGATCCAGACCCATCGGGGCGAGGGCGTCACCACCTGCGCCGACCAGCGCCCACAGGGGAGAAGGCCGGGCGAAGTTCGGTTCCAGGTCCATGGCCTGGCCAGCGGTGATGCGCATGGGAAGCGCGTCGACGCGAAGCGGCGGCTCTCCCTCCCAAAGCCACGCGCCACGTCCCACACGAGCCGACCGACCCGCTCGAGCAATGCCGCCCGACGCCCCCGCGTTGCCCGACGTGCCGTCCGGGACGTTGTCGCCTGACGTCCCGCCTGGGGAGTCGCCACCTGCGGCGCTTCCGGATATGCCGTCTCCTGGGGTGCCGCCTGATGTCCTGCCTCGGGCGTCGTCGCCTGAGGTGCCGCTTGACGTTCTACCTGCGGTGCTTCCGGATACATCGCCTGACGCGCCTGCGCTGACCGACGTACCCGTGCTGTCCGGAGCATCGCCGCCTGTGGCATTTCCCGACATGCTGTCTAGGATGCTGGCATCTGATGCCCCTACGCCGGCTGACACACTGCTTGGCGTGTCGCCAGGGACGTCGCCACCTGACCTGCCACCTGGGGTGCTCAGCGACACGTTGCCTGGGACGCCATCGCCTGACGTGACCGCGCTGCCTGACGTCCCATCGCCGACTGACGTGCCAGCCGGGACATCGCCACGTGAAGCGCCGCCCGAGGTGTCGCTTGACGTGCTGTCCGGTACGCCCGCTCTGAGGTTCGTTTCGGGCTCGGTGGTGCTGAGGTGGGTGGGGCCCTTCGAGGACGCTATCGATGCGTACGTCGGGATGCTGCGGAGAGGGGCCGCCGCGCGGGCGAGGGACTGTAGGGCCGCTACCTGGGCGGGGCCCGAGGGGTCTCGGGTGAGGAGGGCGATCTGGCTTTCGACGATGCCGTGTTCGCCCATCGAGAGGGCTCGGCCGGAGGGCATCGACGTGGGGAGTCCCTTCATCGGCATGCCCGCCAGGCCGTAGTCGGCCGGGTCCGCGAGGCGGAGGAGGAGGCGGTCGTCGAACACCGTGGAGATCTGGCCGAGCAGGCACGAACGGTCACCGGTCACCACCGCCCGAAGTCCCACCGCCGGACCCTCTCTGAGCAGCTGGAGGAGGGACTCCGTGAGGCGGCCGTAGTCGTAGCCCTCGAAAGCCGCCACGTAGCCCTCCCAGCGGTCGACCATGAGGACCAGCCAGGGGAGGCGGTGGCCTGCTTGGCGGTATTCGGCCAGTGAGGCGTGTCCGGCTTCGGCGAGTAGTTGCTGGCGGCGGCCTACCTCGGCGCGGAGGCGGGCCAGCAGGCGTTCGACGCGGTCGATCTGGTCGCGGGTCACGACCGCGCCACAGTGCGGCATGGCCACCAGCGGGAGCAGCGCGCCCGATCCGCAGTCGATGGCGTGCAGGTGGACGTCGGCCGGGGACGCTTGCGCGGCGATGGCACCGGCGATCGTCCGTAGTGCGGTGGATCTGCCGCTGCGGGCTGCTCCCGCGATGAGCAGGTGGCCACCCTGGGCCAGGTCCAGCGCGAGCGGCCGTCGGTCCTGCGCCCAGGGCCGATCGATTATCCCGAAGGCCAACGGGCGCACTTCGGCGAACGTCCCCGCGCCGGTGTCCGTCTCTGGGCCGGTGCCCCTCCCTGAGCCGGTGAACGGGGTGGATGTTTGCGATGTGGTAGATGCTGCCGATCTGGACGATGTTCCGGAGCTGGAAAGCGCTCCGGCTGCCAGGGAAAGCGTCCCGGCCGCCAAGGAAGGGATGATCTCGTCGAGGGTCACGGTCGAGGGCAGCGGCTCCAGCCAAGGGCTCGGTTGCTCTGGTACGCCGGTGAGGCGGGCGGCCTCGATGAGCGCGTCCGCGAGGATGGTGAGGTCGGTGATCGTCGACCCCTCGGGCGGCTCCGGGAGCGGGGGGAGTGCCCTCCCCAGGGAACGCCACTCCACATCGATCACTCGCAGCTGACCGCCCGCGCCCGCCATGCCGCCTGGGCTGGCGATGCCGCCCGGACCCGCAAGCCCGCCCGGACCCGCAAGCCCGCCCGGACCCACAAGCCCGTCCTGATCCACAAGGCCGCCCGCGCCTACAAGCCCGCCAGGACCCGCAAGGCCGCCAGGGCCCCCAAGGCTGCCCGTGCTCAGCGGCCCGCCCGTCCCGACCGGTCCGATCGTGCCCGATCGGTCGGCTCTGAGGGACGTGCTTGCGATCGGGCTCCGGCCGCCCACTCGTGCGGTCTGTACGGCCACAGCCGCCCCCACGCCGGACTTCACGTAACACCGGCCAGGCGTCGACTTGGAGATGTGCGCCGCGTCCGGCAGGTCGATGACGTCGGAGGACTCGGCGGGTTCGGTGACCCGGAGCGCGATCCGCAGGGACGTGTTGGCCTGGATGTCGGCCGTGACCACGCCCGCCGGGCGCTGGGTGGCCAGGATCAGGTGGATGCCGAGCGAACGGCCCCTGCGGGCGATGTCGACCAGGCCGTTGACGAAGTCGGGCAGCTCGGCCACCAGGGCGGCGAACTCGTCGATGATCAACACGAGTCTGGGCAGCGGCTCGCCGGTGTAGTCGTCGATGTCCTTGGCGCCGGCCGCGAGCAGCAGGCGTTCGCGGCGCCGGATCTCGGCGGCCAGGGAGTCGAGGGCCCGCTGCGTCAGGTGGCCGTCCAGGTCGCTGACCATGCCGACCGTGTGCGGCAGGCGTACGCACTCCTTGAACGCGGCACCGCCCTTGTAGTCGACCAGCACGAACGTGAGCTGATCCGGCCGGTTGGCCACCGCGAGCGAGCAGATGAGCGTCTGCAGCAGCTCCGACTTGCCCGCGCCCGTGGTGCCGGCGATCAGGCCGTGCGGACCGTCCACTCTCAGGTCGACGGAGAACGGGCCGTCGGGGCCGATGCCGATGACCGCCTTCGTCGAGCCGTGGCCGTGCCAGCGGATGGCGAGGTCGTGGCCGGACGGGGCGGGCATGCCCAGCAGGTCGAGCAGGCGGGTCGCCTCGGGGAGGTGACCGGCCGGGTCGTCTCTGCTCACGTCGCGGATCGGGGCGAGCGCCCTGGCCACGCGGTCGCACCACGACGGTGACACCAGGTCGGCCAGGACCGGGCCGATGACCTCCAGGCCGCCGCCGAGCAGGCGTACCTGACCGTCCGCGGCGCACGCGGCGACGGTGGCGCACTCCTCGGGGAGCAGACTCTGGTCCTCGTCGAGGGCGAGGGTGAAGACACCCGAACGCGGGCCCTGGCGCAGGATCTGCGGCATGCCGGGCAGGCCGCGCAGGACCTGGGCGCCGTCGAGCACGACGAGCACGTCATAGGGGCGTACGTCGTAGGAGGTCAGAGCCGGTGTCTCCGGGCCGCCCAGGTCGTCCCAGCCGGTGGGGATCTTGCCGAGCTCGGGAATGGCGGTGTTCTGGCGTTCGTCGATGAGGGCGGCCAGTTCGGCGACGCGGTGGGCGGCGGACTCCGGATCGGTGCCGACCAGGGTCACGCAGTCCTCGCCGCCGCGTGGGGCGCAGTGCGGCAGCCAGCGGACCCAGCCCCAGCGGCGCTCGCCGTCGGCGTGCGCGGACAGGACTACGACGGCCAGGTCGCGCGGGCTGTGGAGCGTCGCCGCCTGGCCGATCAGCCAGCCGGTCAGACCGGTCGCGGTGTCGCGCGGGCCGGTGACTCCCGCCACGCCGAGCCTGCGCATGGCCAGGGCCACCGGTACGGACCGGCAGATCGGCGGGGAGATCGCACCGCCCCTCTCCTCGGAGAGCTCCAGGTTGGCCGGGAGGTCGGCCAGCCCGACCCTGAGCCGCAGCGCGTCGGGATCGTGGATGCGCCGCTCCCACAGCCGCCTGCGTGGACCGGTGGCGGTGAGCAGCACCTGCGCCGGGTCGGGCGCGTCGGATCGGCGGATCAGCTCGTCCTCGGCCCTGGCCTGCTCGACCGCCAGTTCGTACGCCTCCAGGCGTTCCTTGTGCTGCTTGGCGGCCTTTCTGTGCTGTTTCTTGCCGTGGCGGCGGTCGCTCCACCACTGGCCGATCATGATGAGGGGGCTCATCAGGGCGATGAGCAGGTAGTACGGCTGTCGTAGGACGAAGGCCAGCGTGACGCCCATCACCGCGGGCAGAAGCGCGGCCAGCAGCTGCAGGCGCATCCCCTCGGTGCGGCTGGGCTCCTGGGGGCGTTCGAAGGTGCGCTCGGGCTCGGGCCTGCGTAGCCGTGGCGGGCGGTTGTAGGCGACGCCGCCCTCCGGGAGGGGCGCCAGGTGCGCGTCCTGCGGCTCGATCGCGGTCAGGGTGAACACCGAGGAGCCGCAGGTCAGCAGCGTGTGCTCGGGCCAGTCGACGGGTTCGGTGAGCGGTTGGGCGGCCAGCGTCGGCGGCTCGTAGTGGACGGGCATCAGCTCCGCCGCCTCGCGTTCGGCGACTCGGGCGGTGAGCTCGGCGACCTCGTCGGCCCACCGGCCCTTGAGCTTGAGCTGCGCCCGCTGGGGCACCCGGTGGCGGACCGGCTCGACCGTGATCGCGTCTGGGGTCACGCGCAATGTGGCGGCCTCGGGGGCGAGGGACGGGTCGGCGACGGTCAGCGCGCACATCGGGTCGGACCCGATGACGTGCACGCCCAGGCCCAGACGGTGAACGGCGCCCGCGGCCGGGCCGCCGACCACCCGCACCTCGGCCACGCCGCCGGGCTCCTGGATGATCGTGGAGCGGGCGAGGTGAGGGTCGAGAGTGACCTTGTCGCCGTCGCGCAGCACAGCCCCCGCCAGGGCGCGCGGGTCGAGCGGCCGGCCGTTGCGCCAGATCACGGCACCGTGCCAGCCAGGCCCGTCAGCCCGGCCCCGGTCGAACCCCTCAGTCCGGCGCCGGGCAGGCCCGTCAGTCGGGCCTCGGTCGGATCCCTCAGCCCAGCTCCGGGCAGACCCCTCAACCGGGCCCCGGTCGGACCCCTCGGTCCGGCGCCGGGCAGGTCCGTTCGCCCCTCCCTGGCCGGGCCCCTCAGCCCAGCTCCGGTCGGATCCCTCGGTCCGGTCCCGGATGGGTGCCCCGAGGGGGTTGCGTGGGTCACCGAGGACGTCCTTCGGCTCAGGGGTGGGGGCGCCAGGCGATCCGCCGGCGCGGGTGGGCCGCCTCGATGGGCGGCCGCCGGGGTCGGTCACCGACATGCCGTAGGGAGCTCGGGCTCTGGGAAGGCGGACGACCTCGGCCAGCGGTGCCTGGCCGCTCAGTGCCTCGCTCACCCTTGCCACCGTGGCGCCGTTGTCGCCCTCGATCACAACGTCACGATCGCCTTGCTCGCCGAGCACGGTGAGCATGATCCGCATGTGCCGTCTCCTTGATCAGGCCTCGGCGCAAAGGTAGCGCCCGAAGAAAGGGTAGGTCCCGCGGTTGGCGGCAATGGCATGAAAGGGCCGGGTTGTGGATAACCGGCGACGGTAATTATGGCCTGTGGAAAGTCGACGATTTGGTTGTCCATTTAGGGGTGGCGGGCTAACGCATGTTAATGGAGGGAATGGTGTGAAAAGAGAGGCGCAGATGTCTACCCCTTACGCCAGCAGGGACGATGCAAGGTCCGAGCCTGGGAGGGCTCGAAAATCGCCCCACTCCATCCCGCCATCGCCGCGCATATCCCGAAAAAACCACCCCCGTCAACTTGGTAGAAACAATAGGCATTGATTATTTCTTGTTGACACCGCGCCACCTGCGAAACGAGCATGGTTCCTCGCATTCCAGCCCCGCTCCCACAAGCGGGTGCACATAATGGCGTGAATTCGACAATTCACAATGGGAGCCCCCCACCCATGAGGACCAGTGAAAAGCCTGCCGTCAACACGGCGGGGTTGTCCGGCCCTGCCTCGCGCAAGCTCCCCGTGCCGCCCCGCGAACGCAAGCCCGCCCTGGCCGCTCTCGCCGTACTCCTGATCCTCGGCGGAGCGCTCGCCACGACGCTGCTCGTGCTGCGCAGCGGCGACCGGATCTCCGCGATCCGGGTCACCCAGCAGATCGGCGCTGGGCAGCAGTTCACCATCGAGGCGCTCGAAGAGGTGCAGATCGCCAATACCGGTCTCGACTTCGTCTCCTGGTCACAGAGGGGCGAGGTGACGAAGAGCTTCGCGGCCGTCACGATCGTGCCCGGCACCCTGCTGACCCACAACATGGGCGTCAAGGCCAGCAGCGAGCTGGTGCCCGGGAAGGCCAAGGTGGGCCTGGCCCTGAAACCTGGGCAGTTCCCGTCCGGCATCATCGCAAGCCATCGGGTCCAGGTGGTGTACGTCCCAGCCCGTACCGAACAGGCGGAAAGCCGCGTACTCGCACAGAGCGCGCTCGTCCAGAGCGTCAGTGACAGCGGCAGAACCGGCGGATCAGTCCTGCTCACCGTGATCGTCGACGCCGCGGCGGCGAAGACCATAGTCCAATACGCCTCCAGCGGTGAGATCGCCGTGGCCGACCTGCCCGGAGTAAGTTGACGTGGCGCTGATCGTACTGGCCGCCGACAAGGGCGCGCCGGGCGTGACTACCGCCGCGACGGCACTCGCGGCGGTCTGGCCGCGCCCCGTACTCCTCGCCGAGTGCGACCCCGCGGGCGGTGACGTCGCCTACCGGCTGCCCGCGGCCGACGGCGGCGTGCTCAACCCGGGCAAGGGCCTGCTCACGCTGGCCGCGACCGCCCGGCGCGGCCTGGAGCCCGCGCAGATCCACCAGCACACCCAGAAGATCGTCGGCGGTCTCGACGTGCTGGTCGGCCTCACCCACGGCGAGCAGGCGTCCGGGCTCACCTGGCTGTGGGGGCCGCTGGGCAGGGCGCTCGCCGCGATCCCCAACGCCGACGTGATCGCCGACTGCGGCCGCCTGGGCGCCCACCCGCAGCTGGGAGACCTGATGGCGCAGGCCGAGCAGGTGGTGCTGCTCACCAGGGCCACCCTCGACCACGTCGCCCACCTGCGCGAACGCCTGTCCATCACTAAGGCCCACGGTGTCGCCGTGATCGCCGACCCACGCAACTACCGCTCCTCGATCGACGACGTACGCAGGATCGTCGGCCCGAGCGTCAAGTTCGTCCACGGCCTCGCGCACGATCCCAAGGGCGCCGAGCTGCTGCGCGGCCAGTGGGGCGGGCGTCTCGACCGGTGCCTGCTCATCCGCACGGCGCGCGACCTCGCGGGCCGACTGGTGAGTCACCTATGAGCGGGTCGCCTATGAGCGGGTCGCCTATGAGCGGGTCACCCATGAGTGAGTCACCTATGACCCCAACGACACCTACGCATTTCGGTATGGCATTCAACCTCGCGAGGCCACCGGCACGTACAACCCCCCGGACCCGCCTCCTCGCGAGAGTGAGCAGCCAGTGATCGACCACTCCCTAGTCAAGCGCTTCCGCCAGGAGGTCGGCGACCGCCTGGCCCACCAGCGCCGGCTCGACCAGGTCAACGGTCTGGCGTCGATGACCGGCGAGGACGAGCGCCAGTTCGCCAGGGCGCTGATCTCCCAGGTCCTGGAAGAGCACGCGCGCAGCGAGATCGGTCTGGGCCGCACTCCTCCCACCGTCGAGGAGGAGGAGGCGCTCGCGGCCGGGATCCACGCGGCGCTGTTCGGTGTGGGCCGCCTCCAGCCGCTGCTCGACGACCCCGAGGTCGAGAACATCGACATCAACGGCTGCGACCGCGTCTTCGTCAGCTACGCCGACGGTCAGGAGCTCATGCGGGAGCCGGTCGCCGAGTCCGACGACGAGCTCATCGAGCTGATCCAGATACTGGCGGCCTACTCGGGCCTGTCGAGCAGGCCGTTCGACACCGCCAACCCCCAGCTCGACCTGCGCCTGCCCGACGGGTCGCGGCTGAGCGCGGTCATGGACGTCACGCTCAGGCCGGCCGTCTCGATCCGCCGCTCCCGGCTCGGCAAGGTGTTCATGTCGGACCTCGTGGGCAACGGCACGTTGAGCCCGGAGGTGGGCAGGTTCCTCAGCGCGGTGGTCGGCGCCCGCAAGAACATCATGATCGCCGGGTCCACGAACGCCGGTAAGACCACCCTGCTCAGGGCCCTGGCCAACGAGATCCCGCCGTACGAGCGCCTGATCACGGTCGAACGCGCGCTGGAGCTCGGCCTCGACCAGTTCCCCGAGCTCCACCCCAACGTCGTCGCCTTCGAGCAGCGCCTGCCCAACTCCGAGGGCCAGGGCGAGATCACCATGGCCGAGCTGGTCAGGAGGTCGCTCCGGATGAACCCCAGCCGGGTGATCGTCGGTGAGGTGCTCGGCGACGAGATCGTCACCATGCTCAACGCGATGACCCAGGGCAACGACGGCTCCTTGTCCACCATCCACGCCAACTCCAGCATGGAGGTGTTCAACCGCATCTCCACCTATGCTCTGCAAGCCGGCGAGCGGCTGCCGATCGACGCCACCCACATGCTCATCGCGGGTGCCATCGACTTCGTGGTCTTCGTGGAGAAGCGCAACGACTACAGCCGCGGCGGCACCCTGCGCCGCTACGTCTCCAGCATCCGCGAGGTCAACGGCTGCGACGGCCGCGTCCTGTCGAGCGAGGTGTTCATCCCGGGCGCCGACGGCTCCGCCACGCCGCACGCCCCCGTCTCCTGCCTGGAAGAGCTCGCCGCCCACGGATACAACCCCGGAGGCTGGCTGTGATCAACCTCGATCCGCTCGCCCTGCTCGCCGGCGCCCTCGTCGGCGGCGGGCTGTTCCTGTTCTTCCTCTCCCTGTACGGCATGCGCGTCCGCCCTGCCCGGCCCAAGCGCGAACTCGTCAAGACGCTCACCACCCGCACCGCGATCGCCGCGGTGTCCGCGACCCTGGTGCTGGTCGTGACCGGCTGGCCGGTCATGGCGGTGGGCACGGTGCTGCTGGTGTTCGCGTGGCGCGGCCTGTCCGGCGGCGCCGCCGAGGAACGAGCCGCGATGCGCCGCCTCGAAGGGCTGGCCGCCTGGACGGAGTCGCTGCGCGACACGATCGCCGGCGCGGCCGGGCTGGAGCAGGCCATCCCGTCGTCGATCAGGGCCGCCGCGCCCACGCTCAAACCGCACCTGCGCGCGCTGGTCGACCGCCTGCGCACCCGCATGGCGCTGCCGGAGGCGCTCGCGTTCTTCGCCGACGAGCTCGACGACCCCTCGGCCGACCTGGTGGTGGCCGCGCTGATACTCAACTCCAAGCTGCGCGGCCCCGGGCTGCGCGACGTGCTCGGGGCGCTGGCCGTGTCCGCTCGCGAAGAGCTCGACATGCGCCGCCGCGTCGAGGCCGAACGCCGCTCGACCAGGCGCAGCGTCCAGATCGTGGTGGTCACCGCGCTGGTCTTCGCCGGGCTGCTCGTCGTCTTCAACCCCTCCTATGTCAGCGAATACCGCGGCGTGCTCGGTCAGGCCGTGCTGGTCGTCGTGGCGGCGCTGTTCGGGGCCGGGTTCGCCTGGATGCGACGCCTGGCCCGCTTCGACAAGCCCACCCGCCTGCTCGCAGGAGGCAGCCATGGTTGAGGGCGTGCTGGCCGGCTCCGTGCTGGGCCTCGGCCTGTTCCTGCTGCTCCGGGCGCTGTTCCCGGCCCGCCCGGGCCTGGTGGCGCGGCTGCTGGCGATCGAGGCCGTCCGCGAGGACGCCGACGCGCCGCGCATCCAGCTCGTGCTGCCCGACGAGGAGGTCTCCGCCTTCCGCCGCGGCCTGGGCGTACGGCTGGCCCGCTTCTACCACGCGCGCGGCTGGGAGGTCCGGTCGGTCAAGGCCGACCTGGCGCTGGTCGGACGGTCGTTCGAGGGCTACCTGGCCACCAAGGCGCTGCTCGCGTCGGCCGGGCTGCTGGCCTTCCCGGTGCTGCTCGGCTGGCTGGCACTGATGGGCTGGGGCACGTCCCTGACCATCCCGTTCTGGTCCGCCCTGATCATGTCGCTGGTCTTCTTCTTCCTGCCCGACGCGCAGATACGGCGCGACGCGACGGCGAGGAGGCGCGACTTCAGGCACGTCGTCGGCGCCTTCCTCGACCTGGTCTCGATGAACCTGGCGGGCGGGCGCGGCGTGCCCGAGGCGCTGATGATGGCGGTCTCGATCAGCGGCGACCAGCCCAACTGGGCGATGTCGCGCATCCGCGATGCGCTGAGCGGCGCCCGGATCGTCGGCATCACCCCGTGGCAGGCGCTCGGCCAGCTCGGCGAGGAGATCAACGTCGACGAGCTGCGCGACCTGTCCGCCGCGCTCGGCCTGGTCGCCGACGACGGCGCCAAGGTGCGCGCCTCCCTCACCGCGCGGGCCGCCACGCTGCGCCGGCGCGAGCTGGCCGAGATCGAAGGCCGCGCCGGTGAGCGCTCCCAGTCCATGCTCGTCGCCCAGCTCCTGCTCTGCGCGGGCTTCGTGATCTTTCTGAGTTTTCCCGCCGCTATGAAGATGTTGGGGTCCTGATGAACCATCCCTGGGTTACCTACCTGCAGGCCTATCTCGGCGTACGTATCCACCGCGCCCGCACCGCCCCCAGCCGGGGCGCCTCGGCGGTCGAGTGGGTGATCATCACGGCGATCATCGCCGGGGTCGCCCTCGGGCTGGCCACCCTGATCAAGACGCTGGTCGAGCAGAAGCAGGGCGAGATCCAGACCAGCTTCGGGACCGGCGGGCGCACGTGACACCTGCCCGCCGAACGTCGGACGGGCTGAAGAACTCTAGGCGCGACCGCGGCGCCTCGGTGATCGAGCTCGCCCTGCTGATGCCGGTCATCCTGGCGGTCGTGCTGCTCATCGTGCAGGTGGCGCTCTGGTTCCACGGCCGCCAGGTGGCCGAGGCGGCCGCCCGGGAAGGCGCCAGGGTGGCCAGGTCGGCCCCCTTCGACTCGGGCGACTGGGAGGGCGCGGCCACCACCAAGGCCACCGACATCGTCCGCGCCATCGGTCCCCGCCTGCTCTCCAACGCGACGGCCACGACCGCGGAGAAGGACCCCGACGAGCGCTTCGTCACCGTGACCGGCAGCGCCGTACAGGTCATCCCGCTCCTGCCGGAGCTCACGTTCACGATCACGGCCACCTCGGGCGGTCCCGTCGAGTGCTTCCGCCCGGACGACGGGAGTGACGACTGCGAATGAGCCAGAACCGGCGGCGTGAGCGCGGCTCGATGGCCGTGGAGACGGTCATGCTGGCGCCCGTCTTCCTGCTGTTCCTGATGTTCCTGGCCGGAGCCGGCCGGCTGGTCGAGGCGCAGGGCGAGGTCAACGGCGCGGCGCGGGACGCGGCTCGGGCCGCGTCGGTGCGGCGCTCGTTCGACGCCGCCGGCGACGCGGCGGACCGGAGCGTCAAGGCCGCGCTCGACGGGCGGTGCCAGAGTCCGGCCGTGTCCCTCGACGGCTCCAAGTTCGAGGAGGGCGGCCAGGTACAGGCCGAGGTCACCTGCGAGCTGGACCTGGGTTTCCTGGGGTTCCCCGGCACCAAGCGGATGACCGGCATCTCGGTGGTGCCCCTGGAGCAGTTGAGGAGGACCGAATGAGCCGCCGCGACCGCGGGACGATGTCGGTCTTCACCGTGCTCTTCTCCGTGGCGGTGTTCCTGCTGGCGGGGCTGCTGGTGGACGGCGGCTCGGCGATCAACGCCCGGCTGCGGGCCGCCGACGTCGCCGAGCAGGCCGCGCGGGCGGGCGCCGACCAGGTCGACGTCGACCACCTTCACGAGACGGGCGAGGTCCGGCTGCTCGGCGACGGCCAGGTGTGCGACCGGGCCGACGAGGTGATCACGGCGGTGGCCAGCGGCGACGTGACCAGGGGCACGTGCGCCGTCGAGCCGGGCCAGGACGGTGTGACCGTGTCGGTGAAGGTGCGCTGGACGGCCTTCTTCCTGCAGGCCATCGGCTTCCCCGGCACCGAGATGGAGGCCGAGGCCACGGCCGGGCCACAGGCCAGGTGAGCCAGACCGATTCCGCTCACTCGATGGATCAGAGCAGGACCACGCAGGACCCTGAACACGAGAAGGGAGAGGCGATGCCGACGCGAGAACCCGCGCGTCCCGCGGGCCGGCCGCACGGGCCGGGGCAGGCGCCCGTGCGCATCCCGGCCAGGCGGAGCGTGGGCGACGTGCTGGGCGGCCTCGGCGCGCTCCTGGTGCTCGTGGCGATCGTCGGCGGCGTGCCGTACGCGCTGCTCACGTTCGCCGGGCCACCGATCTCTCCCGAACTGCTCGATCTCGACCTGCTCACCAGTCGCGTGGGGCCGAGCACGATCATGGCCGTGCTGGTGCTGTTCGTCTGGCTGGCCTGGCTGCAGTTCTTCGCGTGCGTTGTCGTCGAGGTGTACGCGGGCGTGCGCAAGGTGGGCATGCCCGCCAGGGTGCCGCTCTCCGGCGGGTCCCAGGCGCTGGCCAACAAGCTGGTCTCGGCCGTGCTGGTGCTGTTCACCGCCGGCGCCATGGTGGTGCCCATCGCGAAGCTGGCGACGCCGCCGCCCACCGCGCCGCCCATGACGACGGTCGCCTACTCCGCGCCGATCGTGGAGCAGCCGCAGGAGACGCGGCAGACCAAGAAGGTGTACGTGGTGCAGCCGCCCCACGGCCGACACCACGAGAGCCTGTGGGAGATCGCCGAGAAGTGCCTGGGCGACGGGCGCCGATACCCCGAGATCTACCGGCTCAACCAGCACAAAGAGCAGCCCGACGGCACCCGGCTGCGCATGGCCGACCTGATCAGGCCGGGCTGGGTGCTCGACATGCCCGAGGACGCGCGCCACGCCCACGTCGTACCGGTGAACCAGGCGCGGGCCCAGACGCTGAAGCAGCACCCGGCGGGCTCGCACAGCGGACACCGGCAGGTCACCGACGAGGTACGCCAGACCTCCAGCGTGAAACAGGGACCGGCGCACGAACGACGGGACACCCAGGGCACCAGAGCCGAGTCGGCGGCGGAGAGCTCCGGTGTCGACCTGGCCGACTACCTGGCCACCGCGTCGCTGGCCGCGGCCGGCCTGCTGATCGTGCTGGCCAGGCGGCGCCGTGAGCAGCTCTGGCGGCGGGCGTTCGGCCGCCGCATCACCAGGCCGCGCGACGACGCCGCCAAGGCCGAGGTCGCGCTCCGGCTGGGCGCCGACGCGCCGGGTACCCGCATCCTCGACATCGGGCTAAGGCTGCTCGGCGCCGAACTGGCCACGCAGGGCCGCACCCCGCCGACCGTCTACGCCGCCCATCTGTCGCCGCGCAACCTCGACCTGTGGATCCACCCGCCGGACGGCGACGCGCCCGAGCCGTGGATGGCCCAGGACGGCGGCCAGGTGTGGCGGCTGGCCGCGCACGAGGGCCGCCTGCTGGAGGAGCAGCCCGGCGGTGCGCCATACCCGGGGCTGGTCTCGATCGGCGCCGACGAGAGCGGCCGGGTACTGATCGACCTGGAGGCGGCGCAGGGCCTGATCAACATCCGCGGCCCGCAGACCACCGCGGCGCTCGCGGCGCTGGCCGTGGAGCTGGCCACCAACCGCTGGTCCGACCGGATGCGCATCACGCTCGTCGGCTTCGGCGACGAGCTGACCGCGATCGCGCCCGACCGGATCAGGGCCGTGGGCAGCCTGGCCGAGGCGCTGCCCGAGCTGGAGGCCACCGCCGCCCCGCGCCAGGAGGTGCTCACCGGGCGCATCACCGGCAGCCCGCGCGCCGCCCACTACCTGCTGTCCGCCGTGGCCCCCACCCATGAGGAGGCGCGCCGCCTGGCGCTGCTCGCCCGCAAGGACACCGCCGGATACGTGGTGACGGGCGACGTGCCGCACGCCACCTGGACCCTGGAGATCACAGACGACGGCAAGGCGAAGATCGCGGAGCTGGGCTTCGAGGTGACCGCCCAGCTGCTGCCGCGCCGCCATTACCAGGCGCTGATCGATCTCTTCCGTACGGCCGAGCAGCTCGACGGCGAGGTGCTGCCCGAGGCGGAGCCGCTGGAAGAGCTGGCGCCACCCGCGGTGGAGGTCAGGATGCTCGGCCCGATCGAGATCCTTGGCCGCGGCCCGCTCGAAGAGGGCCGGATGGCGCTGGCCACCGAGCTGCTGGTCTACCTGGCCACGCATCCCGGCGGCGTGCACCCCGTCGTCCTCGGCGGCGTCCTGTGGCCGCGCGGTGTGCAGCCCATGGTCAGGGACGCCACGATCGACCGGGTCGTCGACTGGGTGGGCCACGAACACCTGCGCACCGACGAGGCGGGCCGACTGCGCCTGGGGCCCGGCGTACGCACCGACTGGGCGCTCTTCCGCGAGCTGGTCCGCCGCTCGCACGGCGATCCGGCGGCGCGGTCCATGCTCCTGGAGAAGGCGCTGGGCCTGGTCAGAGGGCCGCTGCTGAGTGGGCGGCCGCTCGGCAGATACGCCTGGCTGGCGGGTGACGAGCTCGAGTACGACGTCGCGGCCGAGGTCGCCGACGCCGCCCACCGGCTGTGCGAGATCCGGCTGGCGCACGGCGATCCGGACGCGGCGGTCGCGGCCGTACGCGCGGCGCTGCTGCTCGCCACCGACGACGAGGGGCTCTGGCGTGACCTGCTGCGCGCCACGCACGCCACCGAGGACGTGGTACGGCTGCGCACGGTCGTCGAGGGGCTGACCCGGCGCGCGTCCTCCCACCCCTACGGCGGCGGGATGGCACCCGAGACCGAAGCCCTGATCGACGAACTACTGCCGTCGTGGCGCATCCACATAGTGAGGGAGTCGTCGGCATGAGGCGGATGACGGTAATGCTGGCGCTCCTGCTCGCGGCGGGCTGCGCCCCGCCCGACCGCCCGTACGTCCCCGGAGGCGTGCAGGCCTCCGCCACCGGCGGCACCGCCACCCGGCCCGCCCCCACCTCCTCCCAGAGCAAGACGGTCGAGGTCGGCGACGAGCTGAAGGTCAAGGTGGAGAAGGGGACGACGGCCAACGCGCTGCAACGGCTCTTCGCCGACTACTACGTCGAGCGATGGAAGGCGGTCCAGACCGGCGACAACCAGTACCAGCGCCACCTGGAGCCGCCGCTGATACCGCAGGCGGGCGAGTGGGTGCGCGGGTTCGCCGACCGGAAGGAGTCGGCGCGCGGTGTCGCGCGGCTCTACCGGCTGCGGATCACGTCGGTCATGGGCAAGGGAGCCCAGGTCGACACGTGCGTGGACGAGCGGGGCGTACGCCTCGTCTCCACGCCCACCGGCAAGGCGGTCGCGCCCCAGCCCGACTGGGTGCGCGCTCCTTACCTCCAAGCCGTGCTCGCGCATCGCGGCGACGACGGTGTGTGGCGGATCAGGGAATTCCGCCAGGACAAAGAAGGGTGCACCTGATGAATCCCCTGATCCCGGCGCTCGTCACTGGGCTGTTGCTGCTGTCCGCGCCCACTCCCCAACCCACCACGGGGGCCAGGACGACCGAGCAAGGCAGAACGAGGACCCTCATCCTCGAACACTCCACCATCACGGTCAGCGGCGACGTGGGCAAGGGCGGCAAGAGCGACGGATACCGGATCAAGCGCCCCTGCTGGTACGAGCCGGGGCTGTCCGCTGACGAGATGCTCAAGTTCCAGACGAACTCGAAGACCCAGTTCGCCAGGGTGAAGGCCGACGAGGACAGTTTCAATAAGTTCGTCCAGCAGTTCAAGGACAAGAAGGGGCAGCCGGGGCGCTGGTGGACGCCGGCCTACGACGCCTCCGACCCCAACGGCGCCACCTGCTGGGCCGGGCTCGAACTGTTCATCTTCGTGCCGCCGAACGACACGCCGCCCTCCGGCATCACGTTCGAGCAGCTGGCCGAGATCGCGCGGGCGGCGATCACCGTGCCCCAGCCGACGATCAAGCTGAGTCCGGACGCCAAGAGCTTCGTCAACCTGCCGACGTTCGTGTGGCTCGAAGGCATCGGCCGGCCGCGGCGTACGGCGACGGCGACGCTGCCCGGCGTCATGAGCGCGACCGTGGTCGCCACGCTCCAGAACATCAAGATCGACGCGGGCACGGGCAAGGACCGGGCCGAGGTGCGCGAACAGTGCGGCGCCACCGGCAAGCCGTACGCCAAGGGGGCCCAGTTCACCTGTGGCGTGCAGTATCTGCGCTCGTCGATCGACCAGCCGCGGCAGGTGTACCAGCTGACCGTGACGACCGTGTGGCCGGTGACGGTGGCGGGCGGAGTGCCGGTCCAGTTCGCGCCGGTCGAGGTGGGGGCGACCCGCGACGTGCCGGTGGGTGAGGTGCAGAGCAACGTCAGGCCATAGCTAGGCCCTCAGGCGATGACGGCGGCGAGCGGGGCGAGCTCCGGCAGCTCCGCCGCCTCCGCCAGCACCTCCTTGAGCACGGTGTCGTGCGTGGGGCTCGCCTGGGCGAGCAGCTCACGCCCCGCCGGGGTGACCTCGGTGTAGATGCCCCTGCGGTCGTCCTCGCACAGGTAGCGGGACAGCAGTCCGCGGTTCTCCAGCCGGGTCACCAGCCGCGTGGTGGCGCTCTGGCTCAGCACGACCGCGCGGGCGAGCTGCTGCATGCGCATGTGCCAGCCGTCCTGGCGCCCCAGCACGTCGAGCACGGTGTACTCGCTCACGCTCAACTCGTGCCCCTTCTGCAGCGCCCTCTCCAGCCGGTCCTCGATCCTGGCGTGCAGCGCGGCGAGCGTGCGCCAGCCCTGGGCGCGCGCCTCGACGGCGTCATCGGCGAGCGGCATGTGACACCTTCCAGACAAGCTTGTATGGTCAGTTAGTCGGCGCGTGCAAATAATGTCTACGCTGACTAACGTCGTCTGAGGAGTATTCTATGCCACTCGCCCTGTTCGCCCTGGCGATCAGCGCCTTCGGCATCGGCACCACCGAGTTCATCATCAACGGGCTGCTGCCGGACCTGGCCGCGGACTTCGCCGTCACTATCCCGGCGGCCGGTCTGCTCGTGTCCGGCTACGCCCTGGGCGTGGCCATCGGCGGGCCGCCGCTGACCATGCTCGGTGGCCGGTTGTCCCGCAAGACCATGCTGCTGTCGCTGATGGTGCTGTTCATCGTGGGTAACCTGCTCTCCGCGCTCGCGCCCTCGTACGGCGTGCTCATGGTCGGCCGGTTCCTGTCGGCGTTCGCGCACGGCGCCTACTTCGGCGTCGGATCCGTGGTGGCCGCCGACCTCGTCGCGCCGCAGAAGCGGGCCAGTGCCATCGCACTCATGTTCACCGGGCTGACCCTGGCGAACGTCCTCGGGGTGCCGCTCGGCACCTGGATCGGGCAGGCGTTCGGCTGGCGGGCGACGTTCTGGGTCGTGGTGGTCATCGGTGTCGCCGGCCTGGTCGGCGTGCTCGCCCTGGTGCCCGCCCAGCCGCGTCCCGAGGGCGGTGGCGTGCTGCGTGAACTGGTGACCTTCCGCAAGGGTGGGGTCTGGCTGGCGCTGGCCATGACCGTGTTCGGGTTCGCGCCCGTGTTCGCGGTGATCACCTTCATCTCGCCGATCATGACGAGCGTCGGCGGGTTCTCCCCCCGTGCGGTGCCGGTCGTGATGGCGCTGTTCGGGGTGGGTCTCGTGGTCGGCAACCTGATCGGCGGCCGGCTCGCCGACCGGGCCGTCATGCCGAGCATCTACGGCTCGGTGGCCCTGCTCACGCTGCTGGGTGTGGTGCTCGCGCTGGTGGCGGGGAACCAGGCCGCGTTCATCGTCACGATCATCCTGTTCGGGGTGGCCGCCTTCGCGACCGTGCCGCCGCTGCAGACCCGGGTCCTGGACGCCGCCGCGGGTGCTCCGACGCTGGCCTCCGCGGCCAACATCGGCGCCTTCAACCTGGGCAACGCGATCGGGTCGTTCGTGGCGGGGCTGACGATCGACGCGGGCTTCGGTTACACGGCTCCGGCCTGGACCGCCGCGCTGCTCGGCCTGACCGGGCTCGCGGTGGCGGGACTCGCCGGCCTGCAGGCCCGCCGCCATCTCGTCCCGGCCGCCTGACGACCCCGCTCGGGGGCCTGCGCGCATCGCGCCGGCCCCCGAGCTCAGCCGAACAACTCGTCCGCGCTCTGCGCGGTCACCGCCCTGACGGTCCAGCGGTCAAGCAGGCTCTGGTCCGTGCACGCCTGGATGCGGACCCGAGCCTCCTCGGGGATCGCGATGTGACGTGCGTCAAGGAATCCCAAGATGAGCTGGGCCGGCGTCCTGTCCGGCCCGCCCCTGTATTCGTGTGCTCCGGCCACCGACCAAATCGTACAGAGCGCTGCCGCTCCATGACGGGGAGTTGCTAGACCCGGCCGGATTCGTGGGCGAGCAGCCACTCCTTGACCGGCACGCCGTAGTAGTAGCCGCCGTAGCCGCCCGAGCCGGGCAGCACGCGGTGGCAGGGGACGAAGGGGGCGATCAGGTTCTGGGAGCAGGCCGACCCGGCCGCGCGGGCCGCCGTCCTGGGCAGGCCGGCACGTTCGGCCAGCTCGGCGTACGAGACCGTGGTGCCCGGCTTGACCTCGCGCAGCGCCTCGTGGAGGCGCTTGCGGGTGGGCGTGCCCGGCTGCTCGACCGGAACGGCGTCCAGCGCCAGGAGGTCGCCGGCCAGATAGTCGCGTACGGCCTGCGCGGCGGGGCCGAGGTCGTCGACCACGTCCAGGCCCTCGGCCTGCAACGCGGGTGACAGCCGGACGAACATGTCCGAGGGGTCGGCGGTGAAGCCGGCCGCGACCAGCACGCCGTCGCGGCACAGCAGGGACAGCGGGCCGGCGGGCGTCGGCAGGACCTGGGCGTCGATCATGAGGAACTCCAGAGATGCAGGGCGGCGTAGGCCCGCCAGGGCCGCCACCGCTCGATGTGGTCTTCGGGAATGCCCAGGCAGGCCATGCGCTTGTTGAGCACCAGGTCGCCGATGGGCCAGGCGTCGGGGTCGCGCAGCGCGCGCAGCGCCACATAGCTGGCGGTCCAGGGGCCGATGCCGGGGACGTCGAGCAGCTCCGCCACGGCCTCGGCCGGATCCTGACCGCCGTCCAGGTCGATCCGGCCCTCGGAGACGGCGATGGCCAGCTCCTTGAGCGTCGAGACGCAGCGGTTGGTGAGCCCCAGCTCCGAGAGGTCCGCCGCGAGCAACTCCGTGGCGGTGGGGAACAGGTGGGTCAGCCCAGGTGCCGGGCCCTCGACGGGCCGGCCGGCCCGCTCGACGATCCGGCCGAGCAGGGTGCGGGCCCCCGCGACGGAGATCTGCTGGCCCACGACCGCGCGTACGGCCAGCTCGAACCCGTCGAACGCGCCCGGCACCCGCAGCCCGGGCCGGGACTCGACGAGCCGGCTCAGCGAGGTCTCGGCCAGCGCGGTCGCGATGGCGTCGGGGTCGGCGTCGAGATCGAGCAGGCGGCGGCAGCGGGCCACGATGCGGGCCAGCTGCCGGGTGTCGGCCACGGCGACGTCGAGCGCGATGTGGCCGGTCTCGGGGGTGAGCGTGATCGTCCCGCCGGGCACCGCCCGGCTGTAGGACGTCGCGCTCGCCACCTCAAGGCCGGGGATCGCGCGCGAGGCCAAGAACGAGAACACGCCGTCCTTGTCGTACGGCTCCCGCCGGTGCAGGCGCAACCGGAGCCGCGCGGGCCCCGCCACGACCTCGACCGCCGGTGGCGCCGAGGCGGACAGGCCGCCCGCCGTCGCGCGGAGCTCGCTGGGCGTGAACCCGTACGTCTCCCGCATCGTCGCGTTGAACTGCCGCACGCTCCCGAACCCGGCCGCGAACGCCACCTCGGTGACCGGGAGCCGCGTCTCCGTCAGCAACTGCTTGGCGAGCAGCAGCCGCTTGGTCCGGGCCACCGCCAGCGGCCCCACGCCGAGCTCGGCCACGAACAGCCGGTGCAGGTGCCGCTCGGTGATGTGCAGCCGCCTGGCCAGCCCCGCCACGCCCTGCTCGTCGGCGGCCCCGTCGTCGATCAGCCGCAGCGCCCGCCCGATGAGGTCGCCGCGCAGGTCCCACCCTGGATCGCCGGGGGAGAGCTCCGGGCGGCAGCGCTTGCACGGGCGGAAGCCCGCCGCCTCCGCCGACGCCGCGTGCCGGTAGAACCGCACGTTGCGCGAGGCCGGCGTGCGGGCCGGGCAGATCGGCCGGCAGTAGATCCGCGTCGACGTCACCGCCGTGTAGAAGCGCCCGTCGAATCGGGCGTCCCGGGCTGAGACCGCCCGGTAGCAGGAGTCGAAATCGAGCTCAAGTGGTGACATGACAACGAGCGTATGCGTTCGCCCAGCCCCCCGACTGGCGGAAATCAGACCTGACCGTAAAAATGCTGGTCAGCAGGTCAAAGCCGCTGACCAGCGGAAATCAGACCTCACTTCGACGAAACGCCCACACCCAGGTCGAACTCCCGGTACACGCGCGCCCAGAACCCGTCACGCAGCCACACCCGCGCCTCGGGGAACGGCCGCAACGAGTGGCCGAGCTCCTTCTCCGCCTCGATGAGCAGCTCCGTGTCGATGACCGTCGGCAGGATCGGCCCCGGCAGCAGGTCGCGGATGTTGTCGCGGCCACGCGTGAGGATCCACTTCTGTGCCACGTGCTCGCCCACGTCCTCGACCCGTGGCCTGTTGGGCCCGAGCTTGGCCACCTGGCCGGGCTTGACGTGCGGTTTGACCGGCGCGCGCCCGGCGAACACCTGCGCGGGCGACGGAGCGGTGACCGGCGGGGCGACCGGAACGGGCTGCGGAGCACGGCTGAAAAAGGGCCTCAGGAAATCAGCAGTGATCACTTCCACGGTGTCGGACTCCCACACCAGGCGCTCGGCCTGGTTGGTGCCGTAAGGAGGCTCGACGCCCCACAAGTGGATGCGCACTCCGTACGCCTGCGCCGCCTCGACCGCGGGCACCATGTCCTCGTCTCCGGCGAGCAAGATCGTGTCGGTTACCGCATGGTGCCTGGCCAGCGCCTCCAGGTCACTCCTGATCTGCGCGTCCACGCCTTTCTGCTGGCCACGGGCGTTCAGGTTGCCAAGCCGCACCTTGACCCAGGGCAACTGGGCGATGACCCGCTGATCGACGGTGGGCACACGGTCACGAGCGGCGTCATACCAATAGATCCGCAGAAGTTCGCCAGATATACGTTCCAGCGCATGTTTCTGTAGACTCTGGATCAGCTCATCGGCGGCAACGCGATATTCTTTGCGCTCCTTGGCGCCCAGCAGCACTTCGCCTGCGGCAGCATAGAGATAACCGACGTCCACCAGGACGGCGTACTTCGCTGCCACAGCATGCGGCATGAGGTCTGGGATGGCCATGTGTCCTCCAGGCCGCGGTTAGTTGATCGGCTGACTATATACGCCTACTTTCTCTAGATAGTCCCAACTCCTCGAGAACTTGACACCCGATTCCCGGGATCTATCTAGGGTAGGGCGCTCATCCGCCAAGCCGACTTCCCCGGTACGACTGGCTTACGCATCGCTCTCGCAGGGTTTCGCCATGTTTGACTTCTCGGTGCGGCCGGCGGCTCCGGCGCGGACTGCCGGGTGGCGAGAACAGCCACAAGAGCGGCGATCTCCTCCGGCGTGGCGTCACCACGCACGATCCTCAAATGCGCGCTCATAGCGGGATGTTCCCATGCTTCTTCGGCGGCAGCGAGGCCCGCTTGTTCCGCAGCGCGCGCAGCGCCTTGACGACCTGGGCGCGCGTCTCGGCGGGCCTGATCACCGCGTCGACATAGCCGCGTTCGGCCGCGATGTACGGGTTGGCCAGCGTGTCCTCATACTCCGTCACCAGCCTGGCCCGCTCGGCGTCGGCGTCCTCGCCCGCCGCGGCCAGTTCGCGCCGGTAGAGGATGTTGACGGCGCCCTGCGCGCCCATGACCGCGATCTGCGCCGTGGGCCAGGCCAGGTTGACGTCCGCGCCCAGGTGCTTGGAGCCCATGACGTCGTACGCCCCGCCGTACGCCTTGCGGGTGATCACCGTGACGAGCGGCACGGTGGCCTCGGCGTAGGCGTAGAGGAGCTTGGCGCCGCGGCGGATGATTCCGTTCCATTCCTGATCGGTCCCTGGGAGGAATCCCGGTACATCGACAAAAGTCAGGATAGGAATATTAAAAGCATCACATGTTCGAATAAATCTGGCTGCCTTCTCGGAGGCGTTGATATCCAGACACCCGGCGAAATGCATCGGCTGGTTGGCCACGACGCCCACCGACTGCCCGTCCACCCGGCCGTAGCCGACCACCACGTTCGGCGCGAACAGCGCGTGGACCTCCAGGAACTCACCGTCGTCCAGCACGCGCTCGATGACCCGGTGCATGTCGTAGGGCTGGTTCGCCGAGTCCGGGATCAGCTCGTCCAGCTCGGGATCCGGTGCCAGGTCCGCGGCGCTCTCGAAGACCGGCGCCTCGTCCAGGTTGTTGGAGGGCAGGTAGGACAGCAGCGCCTTGACGTAGTCGAGCGCGTCGTTCTCGTCCGTGGCCTGGTAGTGGGCCACGCCGGACTTGGTGTTGTGCGTGTGCGCGCCGCCGAGCTCCTCGAACGTGACCTCCTCGCCGGTCACGGTCTTGATCACGTCCGGGCCGGTGATGAACATCTGCGACGTCTGGTCGACCATCACCACGAAGTCGGTCAGCGCGGGGGAGTAGACGTGGCCGCCGGCCGCCGCGCCCATGATGAGCGAGATCTGCGGGATCACGCCCGAGGCGTGCACGTTCCGCTTGAAGATCTCCGCGTAGAGCCCGAGCGCGACCACGCCCTCCTGGATGCGGGCGCCGCCGCCCTCGTTGATGCCGATGATCGGGCTGCCGGTCCGCAGCGCCAGGTCGAGCACCTTGACGATCTTCTCGCCGTAGACCTCGCCGAGCGAGCCGCCGAACACGGTCACGTCCTGCGAGAACACGCACACTTGGCGCCCGTCGATCGTGCCGTGGCCGGTGATTACGCCATCGCCGTAGGGCCGCCTGCTCTCCAGCCCGAACATCGTGGACCGGTGCCTGGCGAACTCGTCGAACTCCACGAACGAGTCCTCGTCGAGCAGCGCCAGCACCCGCTCCCGCGCCGTCATCTTGCCTTTGGCGTGCTGTTTGTCCACGGCCGCCGTGGAGCCGGCGTGCACGGCCTCGTCAAGTCGGCGTTCCAGGTCGGCGATCTTGCCTGCGGTGGTGTGGATGTCCGGTGGGTCCGGGATGGCCTCGGCAGCGCTCATGCGCGCAAGATTAACCCGCCTCCTAGAGTGGATCCATGACGGAGGCGGTTCACACGCACGGCCTTTTCAAGAGATTCGGCCCCCAGATCGCGGTGGCCGGCATCGACCTGGTGGTCCCGGCAGGCAGCTTCGCCGGGCTCGTCGGCCCCAACGGCGCCGGCAAGACGACCTCTCTCAGCATGATCACCGGTCTGCTCCGCCCCGACGGCGGCCAGGTCGAGATCGACGGCTTCGACGTGTGGCGCGATCCCGTCGCGGTCAAGGCCCGCATCGGCGTGCTGCCCGAAGGGCTGCGGCTGTTCGAGCGGCTGTCGGGCCGCGAGCTGCTCCTGTACAACGGCAGGCTGCGCGGCATCTCCAAGGCCGACGTCGCGCAGCGCGCCGAAGAGCTGCTGCACGTGATGGACCTGGCCGAGGCCGCCGACAAGCTCGTCGTCGACTACTCCACCGGCATGCGCAAGAAGATCGGCCTGGCGGCGGCGCTGCTGCACAACCCGTCCGTGCTCTTCCTCGACGAGCCGTTCGAGGGCGTCGATCCCGTCAGCGCCAACACCCTCACCGAGGTGCTCCGGCGCTTCACCGCGTCGGGCTCGACCGTCATCTTCTCCAGCCACGTGATGGATCTCGTCGAACGGCTCTGCGACTGGGTGTCGGTGATGAGCGCCGGGCACATCGTGGCCCAGGGCCCCCTGGAGCTGGTACGTGAGGGGCGCAGCCTCAACCAGGCCTTCCTGGAGCTGGTCGGCGGCTCGCGCGACAACGGCGACTCGGGCCTGTCCTGGCTCGGCCGGGGCAAGGAGGAGCCGGCGTGAGCACGGTCGCGCTCTTCGCCCAGCTCAAGCTCCGGTTGCTGATCGGCAACCTGCGCGGCGACACACAGCGCAAGCTCGGCTTCATCTTCACGCTCATCATGTCGGTGTTCGTGAGCGTCATCGGCTTCCTGCTCATGAGCCTGCTCCGGCTGGCCTCGCCCGACGCGGCCGCGTCGATCGTCGTCGTGGTGTTCTCGCTCATGCTCATCGGCTGGATGATCGTGCCGCTGCTGGCGTTCGGCCTGGACGACACGCTCGACCCGGCGCGGCTGTCGCTGTTCCCGCTGCCCACCCACCGGCTCGCGGTCGGCATGTTCACCGCCTCCGCCACCGGCGTCTGGCCGCTGGCCACGCTGATCGTCACGACTGGCGCCCTGGTGGGGCTCGCCACCGGAGTCGGCGGCGTGCTGCTCGGGATCGTCGCCGTGCTCCTGCAGTTCGCGCTCTGCCTGGTCGCCTCCAGGCTGGTCACCACCGCACTGTCCAGCGCGCTGCGCACCCGGCGCGGCCGGGACGTGCTGGCCGTGGCCGCGATCTTCGTCGTCCTGCTCGCGCAACTGCCGAACCTCGTGCTCAACGGCAACATCGGCGACCCGGCGGCGATGCTGCGCGGGGCGGCGGCGGTCCTCCGATGGACGCCCTCGGGCATGGCCGCCCACGCGATGGCCGACGGCGGCCTGACCGGCCTGGCCGAGCTCGTCGGGGTGGCCCTCGTGGTGGTCGTGGCCGGCTGGCTGTGGATCAAGGCGCTGAGCCGGGCCCTGGTCACGCCCGACGCCTCCACCCGCGCCGTCTCCGTACGCCGGGAAAGCGGGCTGATCGACCGGTTCCTGCCGGACGGGCCGCTGGCCGCAGTGGTCACCAAGGAGCTGAAGTACATCCGGCGCGAGCCCCGCTCCCGGGTCGGCTGGTTCTCCTCCGTCGTGGTGGCCGTCGTGCTGGGCTTCTCGGTCACCCGTTCCCTGGAGACCGGGACGTGGCTGCCGATCCTGCTCACCGCGTCGGCCGGGATGATGATCGCCCTGCAGTCGGCCAACTCGTTCGGCATCGACGGCCGCTCGCTCTGGATGAACGCCGTCGCCACCGGCTCCGAGCGCGGCCTCAGCACCGATCTGGCCGGGCGCCACCTGGCCGGCGCGATGATCGCGACGCCGCTGCTCATCCTGATCGCCACCGTCGCCGGACTGCTCGCCGGCCACCCGGAGGGGATCGCCCCGGCGGTGCTCACCGGCCTGGGGGCGCTCGGCATAGGGTACGGCGTCGGCTCCGTGACCAGCGTCGTCATCCCCTACACCGTGCCCGACCGGATGAACGCCTTCACCGGGGCCGCGCCGGGCCAGGGCGGGCAGGCGTTCGTCTCCGGCATGGGCGCGCTGCTGGGCGTCAGCGCCCTGTCGCTGCCGTTCGTGGTGCCGCTGTTTTTCGGGCTCTACTGGGTGTCCGTGCTCGCGCCGTTCTACGGGCTGCTGGCCGAGGCGCTGGGGCGGCGGCTCGGCGCGAAGATCGGTTACGCCCGGCTCCCTGAGCTGCTCGCCGCGGTGTCCCAGGCCACCTGATCAATGGTCTAGTCCAATACGTGAGACCGCCTTACGGTCTTTCGGGGCTTGTGGATACCTTTGAAGCATGATTGACCAGGGGATTGAGCGTCGCAGTGCCGCGGTCACCGAAATGCCCGATGAGCTGCGTCAGGACGTGCGATTGCTCGGCAAGCTGCTCGGGCAGGTGATCGCCGAGCAGGGTGGCGAGGATCTGCTGGCCGACGTCGAACGCTTGCGTAAGGCCGTGATCGCCGCACGCAGGGGCGAGGTCACCGGCGACGAGATCACGGCCATGGTCGCCGAGTGGGAGATCGACCGGGCCGTGCAGATCGCCCGCGCGTTCACCTGTTACTTCCATCTGGCCAACCTGGCCGAGGAGCACTACCGCATCCGCATCCTGCGCGAGCGTGACGCCGAGGGCCGGGTCGAGCGGGAGTCGCTGGCGCAGGCCGTACAAGAGCTGGGCGACGAGCGCGTCACCGAGCTGGTCAAGGGGCTGGAGCTGCACCCGGTCCTGACCGCGCACCCCACGGAGGCGCGCAGGCGCGCGGTCGTCACCGCGATCCAGCGGGTCAGCGGCCAGCTCACCGAGTACAACGCGGCCGGTCGCGGCGCCTCCGAACGCGCCGAGAGCCGGCGCCGGATGCTGGAGGAGATCGACCTGCTGTGGCGTACGGCCCAGCTGCGCTCCACCAAGCTCGACCCGCTCGACGAGGTACGGACGGCCATGGCCGCCTTCGACGAGACGCTGTTCCGCATGGTGCCGCAGGTCTACCGCTCCCTTGACGCGGCGCTCGGCGAGGGCACCGGCACCCGGCCGCCGCTGGCCAGGCCCTTCATCCGCTACGGCAGCTGGATCGGCGGCGACCGCGACGGCAACCCCAACGTGACCGCCAAGGTCACCCGCGAGACCGTCCAGATCCAGTCCGACCACGTGCTGACCGCGCTGGAGACGGCCTGCACGCGCATCGCCCGCACGCTCACCCCGGCCGAACAGTTCGCGCCGCCGTCGCCGGAGCTCAGGACGGCGCTGGCCGCGGCCGTCGACGCCCACCCCGAGGTGGTCTCGGTGATGGCCACCCGCTCGCCGAGCGAGCCGCACCGGCAGTGGCTGCTGTTCGTGGCCGCCCGCATCGCCGCCACCCTCCGCCGCGACCTCGACCTCGCCTACCGCGCACCGGCCGAGCTGCTCGCCGACCTGCGCCTGGTCCAGGACTCGCTCGCCGAGCACGCCGCCCGGCAGGCGTACGGCGAGCTGCAGCACCTCATCTGGCAGGTCGAGACGTTCGGCTTCCACCTGGCCGAGCTGGAGGTACGCCAGCACTCCGAGGTGCACGCGGCGGCGCTGGCGGAGATCAGGGCGGGCGGCGAGCTGTCGGAGCGCACCGAGGAGGTGCTGGCCACGATCCGGGTCATCGCCTGGATCCAGGAGCGGTTCGGCGTCACGGCCTGCTCCCGCTACGTCGTCTCCTTCACCCGCTCCGCCGCCGACATCGCCGCGGTCTACGAGCTGGCCGAGCACGCGCTCGGCCGGCGCGCGCCCGTGCTCGACGTGGTGCCGCTGTTCGAGTCGGGCCAGGACCTGGCCAACTCCCCGGCCGTGCTGTCCGGCATGCTGGAGCTGCCCCAGATGCGCGAGCGGCTGGCCGCCACCGGCAGGCGCATGGAGATCATGCTCGGCTACTCCGACTCGGCCAAGGAGCTCGGCCCGGCCGCCGCGACGCTCCGCCTGTACGAGGCGCAGGAGCAGCTGACCGCCTGGGCGGTGGAGCACGACGTCAAGCTGCGCATGTTCCACGGCCGGGGCGGCGCCCTCGGCCGTGGGGGCGGCCCGGCCAACCGCGCGGTGCTCGCCCAGGCGCCCGGCTCGGTCGCCGGCCGCTTCAAGGTCACCGAGCAGGGCGAGGTCATCTTCGCCCGCTACGGCCACATCGCCATCGCCCGCCGGCACCTGGAGCAGGTCACGAACGCGGTGCTGATGGCCTCCTCGCCGTCGATCGGCTCCCGCACCGCCGCCGCGGCCGACCGCTTCCGCCCGCTCGCCGAGAAGGTGGCCACGGCCTCGGAGCAGGCGTACCGCTCGCTCACCGAGGACCCCGGCTTCCCCGAATGGTTCGCCCTGGTCAGCCCGCTGGAGGAGATCGGCTCCCTGCGCCTCGGCTCCCGCCCCGCCCGCCGCGGCCTCGGCGCTCCCCGCTCGCTCGACGACCTGCGCGCCATCCCCTGGGTCTTCGCCTGGGCCCAGACCCGGGTCAACCTGCCCGGCTGGTACGGACTGGGCAGCGGCCTGGCCTCCGTGGCCTCGCTCGACGAGCTGAAGGCCGCCTACGCCGAATGGCCGCTGTTCAACGCCCTGCTCGACAACGCGGAGATGTCGCTGGCCAAGACCGACAGATCGATCGCCGAACGCTACCTGGCGCTCGGCGGCCGGGACGACTTCGCCCGCCAGGTCCTGGAGGAGTACGACCGGACCCGCACCCTGGTGCTGCAGGTCACGGGCCACACCCGGCTGCTGGAGAACCGCAAGGTCCTGTCCCGCGCCGTCCAGCTCCGCGACCCGTACGTGGACGCCCTGTCCCACCTGCAACTCCGCGCCCTGACGGCCATGCGCACCGGCACCCCGTCCGACCGGGAGCGCGAGCGCCTGTCGACGCTGCTCCTGCTCTCGGTCAACGGGGTGGCGGCCGGCCTGCAGAACACCGGCTGAGATCAGCCGAGGCTCTCGAAAAAGGCGCGGATGTCCGCGGTGAGGGCCTCGGTGGCGGTGTGGGCCGTGTAGTGGCCATGCGCCGGGGCGGGGAGGGTCTTCCAGGAGACGATGCCGGTGTGGTCGCGCTCGGCGAAGGCCCGGATGGACTTGAAGTCGCCCTCCGACATGGCCAGCGCGGTCGGTACGGTGGTGTGCTCCTTGGGGTGCTCGGCGCGGGCGTTCTCCCAGTACAGGCGCAGGGCCGAGCCGGCCGTGCCGGTGAACCAGTGGATCGCCGCGTTGGTCAGCACGAAGTCGTCGTCGAGGTCCTCGTCGAAGAGCTGGGCGAGCCAGCCGACCAGCCCGGCGGGTGAGTCGGTGATCGCGTGGGCGAGCGTCTGCGGCTGCTGGGACTGCAGGACGTTGAAGGCGCCCTTCTCCTTCCAGAACCAGTCGAGTACGGCCAGCCCGGCCTGGTCCTCCTCGCTCAGGTTCGCGAACTCGGCCGGGTCGCCGGAGGGGAAGGAGAACACCTGCGTCACGTGGACGCCGACGACGCGCTCGGGCGCGAGCCGGCCGATCTCCGGCGAGATCATCGAGCCGGCGTCGTTGCCCACCGCGCCGAAACGCTCGTAGCCGAGGCGGGCCATCAGCTCGGCCCACGCCCTGGCGATGCGCTGGTTGTCCCAGCCCAGCTCGGTGGTCGGCCCCGAGAAGCCGTAGCCGGGCAGCGACGGCACGACGAGGTGGAAGTGCCGGGACAGCGGCTCGATGGCGTCCAGGTACTCGACGATCGAGCCCGGCCAGCCGTGGGTCAGGATCAGGGGCAGGGCGTCGGGGTTCGCCGAGCGGACGTGGATGAAGTGGATGTTCTGCCCGTCGATCTCGGTGGTGAACTGCGGGTAGGCGTTGAGCCTGGCCTCCTGCGCCCGCCAGTCGAAGCCGTCGAGCCAGCGGCCGACCAGCCGCCGGACCCGCTCGACGGGCACGCCCTGGTCGGCGTCCGCGATCTCGTCGGTGAAGCGGGTCATGGCGAGGCGGGTCCGCAGGTCGTCGAGGTCGGCCTGGGGGATCTCGATACGGAAGGGGTGAACGCTCATCGCGGGCTCCTCGTCGGAACGGGTTGTTCTGTTCCAACGATAGCAGAACGGAATGCTTTATTCCACTGAAATCCGCTCCTGTCCCGAGTACACGTTGCACCGCTGCCCCCGCAGGAACCCGACGAGCGTCATGCCGAACTCCCTGGCCAGGTCCACGGCCAGCGACGAGGGGGCGGAGACCGCGCACACCGCCGGCACGCCCGCGACCAGCGCCTTCTGCATGATCTCGTAGCTGGCCCGGCCGCTGACCATCAGCACGTGCTCGGCCAGCGGGAGCCGTTCGCCGAGTGAGGCCCAGCCGACCAGCTTGTCCACCGCGTTGTGGCGGCCCACGTCCTCCCTGAGCGCCACCAGCGTGCCGTCGGGGCGGAACAGCCCGGCCGCGTGCAGGCCGCCGGTCTTGCCGAAGACGCCCTGGCCGGCACGGAGCGCGTCCGGCAGGCCGTACAGGATCTCGGGGGTGAGTTGGAGCGTGCCGCGGGGGAGCGGCGCGCAGCGGTCGTGCAGGTCGTCGAGGCTGGCCGAGCCGCAGACGCCGCAGGCGCTGGAGGTGAGGAAGTGGCGGTCCAGTGTGGGCAGGTCGGGGATCGGGCCGTGCAGGCGTACGGTGACCGTGTTGTAGCGGGCCTCGGGCGGGAGGTCCTCGTCGGTGCAGTAGGCGATGGCCGCGATGCCGCCGGGCCGGACCAGGCCCTCGCCGTGCAGGAACCCGGTCGCCAGTTCGAAGTCGTGGCCGGGGGTGCGCATGGTGATGGCGACGGTCTTGCGGGTCCCGTCCAGTGCGGCGAGGCGGATCTCCAGTGGCTCCTCGGTGGCGAGGTCGTCGCGCCGGTCGCGGACCGTGGAGCCGGACAGCTCGCGGACGCGGATGCGGGTGGTGGGACCCACGCGGGTCAGCCGGTCGCTCATAGCCGCCGCACGGTGACGAGCGCGTTGTAGTCGGGGATCCTGGCCTGGGGTGAGCGCCGGGTCTCGTCGAGCAGGATGTTCCCCTCCGGCCAGTGGATCTGCAGGTTGCCCGGCATCAGCGGCGCCCGCAGGACCTTGCCCTGGTACGACCGCTCGCCCGCGCTCAGCTCGACCGGCGTGCCGTCGGGCAGGCCGAGGCGGTCGGCGTCGTAGGGGCTCATCAGCACGGCCTCGCGCATCGCGCCGTTGAAGCCGTCGCGGCGCTCGTGGACCATGCTGTTGAACTGCTTGCCGCGCCGGGTGGCCACCATGAACGTGCCGTCGGGGCGTTCCAGCGCGGGCGGCTCGACGGCGGAGAACACGCCGCGCCCGTCGGGGGTGTTGAAGCGGCCGTCGGCGAACAGGTGGCGTCCGCCGTACTGGACGTTGTCCCCGAACCCCTTGAGGCCCGATATGCCCTGGTAGAACGGCACTGCCTGCTCGATCTCCTCGCGGATCCGCGAGGTCCCGGTGAACCGAACTTTTGCCGAAATTTCGGGATTCGTTTGCGCGGCCAGCTCGCCGAAGATCTTCCACTCCGGCCAGGCCTCGCCGATCCGCGGCCCCTCGATCTCGGGCGAGAAGATGATCCGGCGCTCGGTGGACGTCTCGGTCACCCCGCCGGTCATCTCGTAGCGGGTCTGCGCGGGCAGCAGCAGCACGTCGCCCTCGGACGGCACCAGCATCTGCGAGGACAGCACGATGTCGATGTGCACGCGGAGCTTGAGCCGGGCCAGCGCCTCCCGGCAGTAGCCGGGGTCGGGCAGCACCTCCAGGAAGTTGCCGCCCGAGGAGATGAGCGCGTCGAGGTCGCCCGCGTGGGCCGCGTCGATCATGTCGGTCGCGGTCAGGCCGGGCGCCGTCGGCACCTCAAATCCCCAAATATCAGTAAATTTCGCGGCATTTTCTGGCGTGATCGGCAGGCCGCCAGGCAGGCCGGTCGCGTACGCGCCCATCTCGGCCCCGCCCTGCACCCCGCTGTGCCCGCGGATCGGCATCAGCCCGCAGTTGTCGCGGCCCAGGAAGCCGCGCGCCAGGGCCAGGTTCACGATCGACCGGACGTTGTCCTCGCCGAAGGCGTGCTGCGTGATGCCCATCGACCAGACCAGCACCGCCGACTTCGCCTCGCCGAGCAGCCTGGCCAGCCGGAGCATCTCGTCGCGGGTCGCCCCCGACAGCGCCTCCAGTTCCTCCCACGACTGCTCCGCCAGCGCCCGCCGGACCTCCTCGAAGCCGGAGGTCCGCTGGTCGACGAACGTCTTGTCCACCCAGTCGTTCTCGATCAGGTGCTTGAGCACGCCGTTGAGGAAGCCGATGTCGCCGCCCACGTTCACGCCGAAGAACTCGTCGGTGATCTTCGTCCCGAACACCGCGGACTCGGCGTTGGACGGCACCCAGTAACGGTCCATGCCGGGCTCGCGGTAGGCGTTGATCATGGCCACCCGGGTGCCGGCCTTCTTGGCGTGGTAGAGGTACTTCATCGCCACAGGCTGGTTGTTGGACGGGTTCGACCCGATGAAGACGATCAGGTCGGAGCCGATCCAGTCCGTGTAGGAGCAGGTGGTGGCCGCCGCGCCGATCGTCTGCTTGAGCGCGACGGTCGAGGGCGAGTGGCAGATGCGCGCCGCGTTGTCGACGCTGTTCGTGCCCAGCGCGCGGACCGCCTTCTGCGCCGCGTAGTAGTTCTCGTTCGGCATGCCGCGGCTGGTCAGGTAGGCGCCGAAGCGCGCGTCACGCAGCCCGTCGGCGGCCACCTGCAGCGCCTCGTCCCACGAGACCCGGCTGAAGCCCGGCTCGCCCGCCCGCCGCAGCATCGGGTACGGCAGCCGCCCCAGCTCCCGCAGCTCGGCGCTCTTCTTGCCGGCCAGCCCGGAGACGTCGCCCAGCAGCGAGACGTCCAGCGCCGGCATCGTGTTCAGCGGCAGCAGCCGCAGCCGGATGTTGCACAGGTGGACCTCGTCCATCGTCCAGTCGCGCATGCCCCGCGTGCCCAGCGCGCACCCGTCGCACGTGCCCTGCGTGAGTATCCGCCAGGCGTAACGCCTGTTGCCCTTGACCGATCGAAACGCCTTCAGCAGCTCCAAGTAGTTGTTCGGCTTGCGCAGGCCGAGGCCGAACGGCCGCCACGAGGCCCAGTTGCGCGGGTCCAGACGTCTGCTCATCTCCCCATCTTCCCCGCGGGCGGCGTCAGAGGACAGCGGAGGTTCGGCGAAGATGGGGGAATGCCCGACTCGCGCTACTCCGATCTCGACCGCCCGCCCCTGTCCGAGGCGGCGCTCAACCGCGCCCTCATCCGCCCCGGCAGCCTGTGGACCGGCGTACGCGTCGTCGAGAGCACCGGCTCGACCAACGCCGACCTCGCCCAAGCCGCGAAGGAGGGCGCGGAGGAAGGCCTGGTCCTGGTGGCCGAGTCGCAGCTCGCCGGCCGAGGCAGGCTGACCCGCACCTGGACCGCGCCGCCGCGCTCAGGCCTGACCGTCTCCGTCCTGCTCAGGCCGGAGGTGCCCATCGCCAGGCAGGGGTGGCTTGCGCTGCTGTTCGGCGTGGCGGCGGCCTCGGCCGTCCGCCGGCTGGCGGAGGTGGACGTACGGCTCAAATGGCCGAACGACCTGCTGATCGGCGAGCACAAGCTGGCCGGGATCTTGGCCGAGCGGGCCGAGGACGCCGTCGTCATCGGGATGGGCCTGAACGTGTCGCTCAAGCCGGCCGAGCTCCCCGTGGAGACGGCGACCTCCCTGGCCATCGAGCAGGCGGCGTGCGTGGACCGGGATCCGCTGCTCAGGGCCGTGCTCAGGGAGGTCGAGCGGCACTACCGCGACTGGTCCGAGGCGGGCGGCGACGCCGACGCGTGCGGGCTGCGCGCCGCCTACCAGGCGTCGAGCGCCACGATCGGGCGGCAGGTCAGGGTCGAGCTGCCCGGCGACCGGGTGCTGGTCGGCCAGGCGACCGGCATCGACCAGGCCGGACACCTCCAGATGATCGCGGACGGCAGGACGCACGCGCTGAGCGCGGGTGACGTCGTCCACGTCCGCGCGTCCTCGTAGCCGCGAACGCGCGGAGGTGGCACCATTTGCCCATGACCCTCCCTGACCACCACTTGACGCAGGGTGAACGGCGCATCAGGTCGTTCCACCCGCACTGGAAGCGGCTCGTGGTGCCCTTCATCGCGCTCGTGCTGATCGTCGCCGCCTCGGGCGTGGCGCTCTTCCTCATCCCCGGCACCTTCGAGTACGCCAACTACGCCAGGCTCGCCGTCGGCGTCGTCGCCGTGCTGCTGCTGACGATCTGGTCGTTCGTGCCCTACCTGCAGTGGAAGAACACCGGCTACGTGCTCACCACCCACCGCTTCACGATCAGCACGGGCGTGCTCAACAAGTCGACGGACGAGATCCCGATGGCCAAGGTCAACACGGTCAGCTCCGACCAGACCTTCTTCGAGCGCATCCTCGGCTGCGGCACGCTCACCGTCGAGTCGGCGGGTGACCGGGGGCAGATCGCCCTGCGCGACATCCCCCACATCCAGGACGTCAGGACCGACCTGTTCCGCCTGCTGGAGGACGCCTCCGACGGAGATATCGACGGCCATTGAACAGACCCACCGCTGAGGAGATCGACCGGCTGCTCGTCGGCATGCCCGCCCGCCACACCAAGGCGGGGGTGTCGGCGGAGGCGGGCGTCTCGCCGGAGCTGGCGGAGCGCATCTGGCGGGCGCTGGGCTTCGCCTCGCTCGCCGACGACGCGGTCGCCTTCTCCGACGGTGACGTCGACGCGCTGCGGCGAGTGAGCAGGATGCTCGACAGCGGCCTGCTCGACGAGCAGACCGTCATCCGGATGGCCCGCGCGCTCGGCCAGACCACCGCCAAGCTGGCCCAGTGGCAGGCCGAGATCATGATCGGCGCGATGCTGCCGCCGGGCGAGCGGCCTTCCGACGACGACCTGGCCCGGGTGCTCGACACGGCCCGGCTGCTGCTGCCCGACTTCGAGCAGGTGCTGATCCACGTCTGGCGGGCCCAGCTGGCCGCCGCGGGCACCCGGCTGCTGTCCGTCGCCGACCTCGACGAGGCGAACATCCCCGCCCGCGTGTCGATCGCGGTGGGTTTCGCGGACCTCGTCTCGTTCACCCGGCGGGCCCGCGAGCTCGACGAGCGGGAGCTGGCCGCGCTGGTGGAGGGCTTCGAGGCGCGGGCCTCCGACGTGGTGGCCGCGCACGGCGGCCGGCTGGTCAAGACGCTCGGCGACGAGGTGCTGTTCACCGCCCACAACCCGGAGGACGCGGCGGCGATCGCGCTCGACCTGGTGGAGGCGGCCGACCTGCGCATCGGTCTGGCCTACGGGCCGGTGCTGCCCATCATGGGCGACGTCTACGGCACCACCGTCAACCTGGCCGCCCGGCTCACCGCCATCGCCCGGCCCGGCACGATCCTCGTCGACGCCGAACTGGCCGAGGGACTCGACGACGGACCGGGGTTCGAGGTACGCCGGATCCGGCGCCGACCAGCCCGTGGACTCGGGATGGTGCAGCCCTACGCCTTGCGGCGATCATCCTCCTGACCCAAGATGGCTGCCATGCCGTACGAAGTGCAGGGTGTCATCGCCCGAGGTAAAGGCCAGGAAGTATCGGTCGAGACAGTGATCGTCCCCGACCCCGGACCGGGTGAGGCGGTGGTGGCGGTCAGGGCCTGTGGGGTCTGCCATACCGACCTGCACTACCGGGAGGGCGGCATCAACGACGACTTCCCGTTCTTGCTCGGGCACGAGGCCGCGGGTGTGGTCGAGGCGGTGGGTGAGGGCGTCACCGGGGTGGAGCCCGGCGACTACGTGATCCTCAACTGGCGGGCCGTGTGCGGCCAGTGCCGCGCCTGCCTGCGCGGGCGGCCGTGGTACTGCTTCAACACCCACAACGCCACGCAGAAGATGACGCTGGCCGACGGCACCGAGCTGTCGCCCGCGCTGGGCATCGGCGCGTTCCTGGGCAAGACGCTGGTCGCCGCGGGACAGTGCACCAAGGTCTCCGCCGACGCGCCCGCCGAGGTGGCCGGGCTGCTCGGCTGCGGCGTCATGGCCGGCCTCGGCGCCGCGCTCAACACGGGCAACGTCACCAGGGGCGACTCGGTCGCCGTCATCGGCTGCGGCGGCGTCGGTGACGCCGCGATCCTCGGCGCGTCGATCGCCGGCGCCACGAAGATCATCGCGGTGGACGTGGACGACCGCAAGCTCGAATGGGCCCGCGGCTTCGGTGCCACCGATACGGTCAACTCCCGGGCGAACGACCCCGTCGAGGCGATTCGCGACCTCACCGGCGGTTTCGGCGCCGACGTGGTCATCGAGGCTGTCGGCCGCCCAGAGACGTACAAACAGGCCTTCTACGCCCGTGACCTGGCCGGCACCGTCGTGCTCGTCGGCGTGCCGACGCCCGAGATGCAGCTGGAGCTGCCGCTGCTCGACGTGTTCGGGCGCGGTGGGTCCCTCAAGTCCTCCTGGTACGGCGACTGCCTGCCCTCGCGCGACTTCCCCATGCTGATCGACCTGTTCCGGCAGGGGCGGCTCCCGCTCGACAAGTTCGTGTCGGAGACCATCGGGCTCGACGGGGTCGAGGAGGCGTTCGCCAAGATGCACCGCGGCGAGGTGCTGCGTTCGGTGGTGGTCCTCTAATGATCGACAGGGTCATCACCTCGGGGACGTTCTCGCTCGACGGCGGCACCTGGGACGTCGACAACAACGTCTGGCTGGTCGGCGACGCCCGCGAGGTGGTCGTCATCGACGCGGCGCACGACGCGCGCGCCATCAAGGACCGCGTCGGCGAGCGTACGGTCAAGGCCATCGTCTGCACGCACGCGCACAACGACCACATCAACGCCGCCGGGGAGCTCGCCGAGCTGACCGGGGCGCCGATCCGGCTGCACCCCGCCGACCAGGTCCTCTGGGACCAGGTCTACGGCCAGGCGGTGGCGTACCATCCGCTGGCCGACGGCGAGAAGATCGAGGTCGGCGGGGTCGCGCTGGAGGTGCTCCACACCCCGGGCCACGCGCCGGGCGCGGTCTGCCTGCACGCGCCCGACCTCGGCGTGCTGTTCAGCGGCGACACGCTGTTCAAGGGCGGCCCCGGCGCGACCGGGCGGTCCTTCTCGTCGTTCGACACGATCATCGACTCGATCAGCCGGCGGCTGCTGACCCTGCCCGGCGAGACGGTCGTGCACACCGGCCACGGCGACTCGACGTCGATCGGGGCCGAGGCGCCGCACCTGGAGGAGTGGATCGCCCGGGGACAGTGATCTGTGTCCGACCTAACATAGGCAAGCCTTACCGAAGTGAGCTACTTTAGGTGTGCCTAACCTTGGCTCCCTTCGTGAAAGGCTTGTCCCCGCATGTACGTATGTGTCTGTCGTGCTGTGACCGAGAACGAGGTCCACGACTGCATTGCCGCGGGTGCCAGGAGCGCTAAGCAGATCCGCGACACCACGGGTGCCGGGGGAGACTGCGCGACTTGTGTCAGAAAGATATGTGCGATCCTGAAGAGGTCTGAGGAACTCACGACCGCATAGCACGAGGGGCCCGTTCATGCAGGGCGACATCCAGATCATTGAGCTGCTCAACGAACAGCTCACCGCTGAGCTGACCGCGATCAACCAATACTTCCTGCACGCCAAGATGCAGCAGAACTGGGGCTACACCAAACTCGCCGAGCACACCCGCGCCGAATCGATCGACGAGATGCGCCACGCCGAGCGTCTCACCGATCGCATCCTCTTCCTCGAAGGACTGCCCAATTACCAGCGCCTTGGCACGCTGCACATCGGGCAGACGGTCGAGGAGCAGCTCCGGGCCGACCTGGAGGTGGAGGTGTCCGTCGTGGCCCGGCTGCGGCCGGGCATCAAGCTCATGCGAGAGAAAGGCGATGTGACCTCCGCACGGATCTTCGAGGACATCCTCGAGGACGAGGAGCACCACATCGACTACCTGGAGACCGAGCTGGCGCTCATGCGGAGCCTGGGCGAGCAGCTCTATCTCGCCCGCTACGCCGAGCCGCCCTCCGAGGGCTGAGCCCCGGATTCGACGCGCCCGCCGGTACTCCCGGCGGGCGCGCGCCATTCCGCGACACGCCGGACGGCACAGAAGGTTTTGCGATTCCGGAAGATCAGCCACCGCTTTTGTCCCCCGCGAATGCGGTAATTTAAGCGGGATCAACCGACATTTATCTGAGTTTGCCCAGGTCAATGGATAGGTCAACGACGAGTCAAACCGCGCGCTGTGACCGGGAAACGATCGCCTAAGGTCCTACGATCGCTTCATGACCTGCGTACTTCTCGCCGAGGATGACACCTCGATTTCCGAGCCACTCGCGCGCGCGTTGCGCCGTGAGGGCTATCAGGTTGAGGTGAGCCCCGACGGCCCGCAGGCCCTGGAAAGGGCTCTGTCGGGTGGCATCGACCTCATCGTTCTTGACCTCGGCCTGCCAGAAATGGACGGGCTGGAGGTTGCGCGCCGGATCCGCGCCGAAGGGCACGGCACTCCGGTCCTGATACTTACCGCTCGGGTCGACGAAGTCGACACGGTCGTCGGCCTCGACGCCGGCGCCGACGACTACGTCACCAAGCCGTTCCGGCTGGCCGAGCTGCTCGCCAGGGTGCGTGCGCTGCTGCGCCGGGGCACCTCGGAGACACCGGTGGTCCAAGGCGTCCGCATCGACGCCGACTCCCGCCGGGCCTGGATGGGAGAGAAAGAGCTGCACCTTACGACCAAGGAGTTCGACCTGCTCCGCGTGCTGGTCCGCGACGCGGGCAAGGTCGTCACCCGCGAACAGATCATGCGCGAGGTGTGGGACACCAACTGGTGGGGTTCCACCAAGACACTCGACATGCATATTTCCTGGCTGCGCCGCAAGCTGGGCGACGACGCGGCGAAGCCTCGCTACATCACCACCGTCCGAGGAGTCGGCTTCCGCTTCGAACGCGAGTAGGGATGCGCCGCCGCCTGCTCACATCCACCCTGGTCGTCGCGGTCATCGCGGTGCTGCTGCTGGGGGTCCCCCTGGGCATCGTGGTCAGCCGCCTGATCGTCGACGAGGCGGCCCAGGAGCTCAGGGCGGAGGCCACGCGCCTGGTGGGGGAGGTCGAGTATGCCCGCATCCAGGACACGCCTCTCGATCCCCAGCAACTCAAGCAGAAGTATCCCGACCGCTACATCCAGATCTACGAGCGTGCCACCCAGCCCAAGGCGACCATCGTCGGCGTTCCGCCGCCGTCCGGTCACCAGATGACCGAGGACGCCCAGTCCGAGAACGGTATCTACGTCCGGGTGAGCCGCGACAGGGACCAGGTCGAGCAGGACGTGCGAGCACGCCTGCTGCTGATCGTGGCCCTGGCCGTCGCGGCTCTGGCGGTGGCGGTCGGCCTTGCCATCGTCCAGTCACGCCGTCTGACGCTGCCCCTGCAGGACCTGGCGAAGATCGCCGACCGGCTCGGCTCCGGCGACGCCCGGCCCAGCAAACATCGTTACGGCATTCCGGAGCTCGACCGGGTGGCTCAGGTGCTCGACCGTAGCGCCACCCGCATCTCCGACCTGCTCACCCGCGAACGCGAGTTCGCCACCGACGCCTCCCACCAGCTCCGCACCCCGCTGACCGGCCTCACCATGCGCCTGGAGGAGATCGTCGCGGCCAGCGAGCACCCGGAGGTCGTGCGCGAGGAGGGCGAGGCGGCCATCGTGCAGGCCGAGCGGCTCACCGCCGTGATCGACGAGCTGCTGGCCGCGGCCCGCCGCCAGCGCCACGCCCAGGCCAAGCCGGTCGGGATCGACGAGGTCCTGGTCCAGCAGGTCACCGAATGGGAGCCGGTCTTCCGCGGCGAGGGCCGCTCGCTGCTGCTCGAAGGCTCGCGCGGGCTCAGGGCGCTGGCCACCACCGGCGGCTTCGGCCAGGTCATCGCCTCCCTGCTGGAGAACTCCCTGCGGCACGGTGGCGGCACCGTCACCGTCACCACGACCAGCGGCGACAACTACGTGGTGACCGAGGTGTCCGACGAGGGTCCCGGCATCGCCGACGACATCGCCCCCAAGGTCTTCGAACGCAACGTCAGCGGAGCCGGAGGCACCGGCCTGGGGCTGACCCTGGCCCGCGCGCTGGCCGCCGCCGACGGTGGCCGGCTGGAGCTGGTGCGCCGGCGTCCGGCGACGTTCGCCATCTTCCTGCGGCACGCCGAGGACAACGACCGGACCCGCGTGGTCAGCGGTCCTGCTTGACCCCGGGCAGCTCGGTGGGGATGGGCTCGGTGGCCTCCAGGAACACCCACTTCTTATACGACCAGTAGCGGAACAGCGTGCCGAGGCCGACGCCCACGATGTTCGCGATGTTCAGGCTGAGCAGGTCGTGCAGGTGCAGGGTGTACTTGGTGAAACCGATCACCAGCAGCCCGAACAGCAGGGCGATGCCGTTGAGCAGGAAGAACAGGAAGTATTCGCGGCCCAGGCCGCTCTGCTCGCGGTGCCGGAAGGTCCAGAACCGGTTGCCCAGGTAAGCGGCCGTCGCGGAGATGAGCGTGGCCAGCACCTTGGAGGTCAGCGGACCCATGCCGAAGACGCCCGCGAAGAGGTTGAGCATGCCGGTGTCGATCAGAAAGGCGATGGCGCCGATCGTGCCGAACTTCGTCAGCTCATGCAGGAGAGCCGAGAACCGCTGGTAGAGCCGCTTGGCGAAGTCCACGTCTGCTACTCGGCCCTTCCGGTCGTGGCGCAAATCAGGTCATGACCACTTCAGCGTACCGGTCGTCAGGCCGATGGCAGGCCACAGCCAGTGACATCCCATGCCTATCAACAACCCAATAAATATCGTGTTATGACCGACAATTACGAATAGAGGGCGTTACGCTGCGGTGGCAGATCGCCGGTACGTGCCGGCGATGGGCTCAGACGGACCGCCGTCAGCAGACGGCCACGACCCTCGGGGTTCTCCTGTGCCGCTTCGACTGCTCGGCCTCCTCGTCGGCCTCCTCGTCGGCCTGTCTGTCGTGGCGGCCGGTTGCGGCACCGCGGGCGTCGCCACGGTGGCGCCACCCGAGGATCCGACCTCCGCTCCGGCGTCCGCCCACAGCGTCGACACGGCGACGGCCGAACAGGTGTTCAAGCTGCTCGGCGGGCTTGACCAGGCCTGGAAGCGGCGGGACTGCGCCGCTGTCGCCGACCTGACCACGTGGGCGGAGAAGACGCTGGGCGGTCGTGCCTGTGAGGCGACCCGGAACGGCCGCCCAGCCCTCTACAGCGATCCCACCTTCTTCCTGCCCGGCGAGGGCGACTGGTTCGCCGCCCTGGCGCGCAAGCCGTCGCCGGCGTACTTCGTGTTCCTGCGCGAGGGCGGGCGCTGGCGGCTCGGCGCGGGACCCATCCCCGCGCGCGGGGCGGCGCCGGAGACGTCGACCACCGTCACCCCCGATGCCGGGCTGGGCGGTCAGGCCCGGGTGGTCGCTCAGCGTCACCTCACCTACCTCACCGACCCCGCCGGGGTGGCCGGCGTGCGCTTCCCGCCAGGAGACCCGGTACGCGGCCTGCGGGACGAGCTCGACGGCCTGCCCGAGCAGGTCCGGCCGGACCGGCTCGACATCGACGTCGAGCTGCCCGAACAGCCCACGATGGCGCTCGTGCTGTCGGCCGACACCATGCTCGCCTTCGACGCGCTGCGCATCGTCTACCGGCAACGCCCGAAGGCGGGCAAGTCATCTCTTACGCATCCGCTGAAGAAGGACGCCGAGATCGTCGTGCTGGCCACGGTGATCAGCGCGGCGAAGGGCCTGACCACGGTGGGCGTGCGGCGCGGACCAGCCTGAGCGCGTTGGGTAAGCTCACCTGCCGTGAGTGCATACAGTCCCATCGGGCCGGTCGTCGGCATGGTCGGCGCGGGCCAGTTGGCCAGGATGACGCAGCAGTCCGCCATCGCGCTCGGCGTGGAGTTGCGGGTGCTGGCCAACACGCCTGACGAGAGCGCCGCCAGGGTCATCGTCGACACGCGGCTCGGCGACTATCGCGAGCTGGCCGACCTGCGCGAGTTCGCCGGAGGCTGTCACGCGATCACGTTCGACCACGAGCACGTGCCGACCGAGCACATCAGGGCGCTGGCCGCCGACGGGTTCGCGGTGCGTCCGGGGGCCGACGCGCTGGTGCACGCCCAGGACAAGGCCGTCATGCGCGAGCGGCTGACCTCGTTCGGCGCGCCGTGTCCCGCGTGGGCCCGCGTGTCGGCGGTTGCGGAGGTGTCGGCGTTCGCCGACGAGCACGGCTGGCCGGTCGTGCTGAAGGCGATCAGGGGTGGCTACGACGGCCGCGGGGTGTGGGTCTGCCGGACCCCCTCGGAGGTCGAGGAGGCGCTCCAGACCGGCGTGCCGCTGATGGTCGAGGCGTTCGTGCCGTTCGAGCGGGAGCTGGCCGTACTCGTCGCCCGCTCGCCCCACGGCCAGGGCGTCAGCTACCCGGTCGTGGAGACCGTGCAGCAGGACGGGATCTGTGTCGAGGTGCTCGCGCCCGCCCCCGGCCTCGACCCGGAGGACGCCGCCGAGGCCCAGCGCGTCGCGCTGCAGATCGCGCACGAGCTCGGCGTGACCGGACTGCTGGCCGTGGAGATGTTCCAGACGAGCGGCGGGCTGGTGGTCAACGAGCTGGCCATGCGGCCGCACAACAGCGGCCACTGGACGATCGACGGCTCGCGTACGTCGCAGTTCGAGCAGCACCTGCGGGCCGTGCTCGACCTGCCCCTCGGCTCGCCGTCGATGAGCGCGCCCGTCGTCGTCATGGCCAACCTGCTCGGCGGCGACGACCCTGACCTGTTCAAGCGGTACGAGCACGTCATGGCCCACGATCCCGGCATCAAACTGCACTTCTACGGCAAAGAGGTCCGGCCCGGCCGTAAGATCGGCCACGTGACCGCCGTCGGTGACGACCTCGACACCGTACGCGCCCGCGCCCGGCACGCCGCCGTCTACCTGACCACTGGGGAGTACACATGACGATCGGCATCGTGATGGGCAGCGACTCCGACTGGCCGGTGATGAAGGCCGCGGCGGAGGCGGTGGCGGAGTTCGGCGTCCCGTTCGAGGCCGACGTGGTCTCCGCGCACCGGATGCCGACCGAGATGATCGAGTACGGCCGGAATGCCGCGTCCCGCGGCGTCAAGGTCATCATCGCCGGAGCCGGCGGCGCGGCCCACCTGCCAGGAATGCTGGCCTCGGTGACACCGCTGCCGGTGATCGGGGTGCCGGTGCCCCTGAAATACCTGGACGGCATGGACTCGCTGCTGTCGATCGTCCAGATGCCGGCCGGGGTGCCCGTGGCCACCGTGGCCGTCGGCGGGGCGCGCAACGCCGGGCTGCTGGCGGTCCGCATTCTTGGCGTTTCCGACCCTGAGCTGCGGTGGCGCATGGAGGAGTTCCAGGGCGAGCTGAAGGAACAGGCGCACGCCAAGGGCGAACGCCTGCGCGCCGAAGCGGCCAACCTGCTCCGCTAGATCACGTAGTCCGTCTCGGTGTCACATCAGCCGGATCTCGCGGGTCTACTTCTGTGACAGACCGCGAGGAAGGAACGTGACACGGTGGACGAGCGCGAGTGGCTGACGGAGCAGTTCGAGGAGCATCGGGGTCATCTGCGGTCGGTGGCCTACCGGATGCTCGGCTCGGTGAGCGAGGCCGACGACGCCGTACAGGATGCCTGGCTGCGACTCAACCGCGCCGACACCGGCGACGTGGCGAACATGGGCGCGTGGCTGACCACGGTGGTGGCGCGCGTGTGCCTGAACACGCTGCGTTCGCGTGAGCGACGGCGCGAGGACCCGCTTGACGTACGTGTGCCCGACCCGATCATCAGCCCCGAGTCCGGGGCCGACCCCGAGCACCAGGCGGTGCTCGCCGACTCGGTGGGGTTGGCGCTGCTGGTGGTGCTCGAGACGCTGTCGCCGGCCGAGCGGCTCGCGTTCGTCCTGCACGACATGTTCGCCGTGCCGTTCGAGGAGATCGCGCCGATGATCGAGCGATCCCCGGCGGCGGCGCGGCAGCTCGCGAGCCGTGCCCGCCGCCGGGTCCAGGGTCAGGCCCCGGCGCCCGACCCCGACCTCACCCGTCAGCGGGACGTCGTCAACGCGTTCTTCGCCGCCGCGCGCGACGGCGACTTCCAGGCGCTGGTCGCCGTACTCGACCCCGAGGTCGTCCTGCGGTCCGACGGTGGCGTGACGCGTGCCCGCCAGACCGTCGTGATCACCGGCGCGCAGTCCGTGGCCGGACAGGCGCTCACGTTCAGCCGCCTCTCCCCGTTCGCCCGCCCGGTGCTGATCAACGGGGCCGCGGGGGTCGTCGTCGCGATGCACGGGCGGCCGCTCTCGGTCATGGCCTTCACCGTCACCGGCGGGAAGATCGTCTCCATCGAGGTGCTGTCCGACCCCGAACGCCTGCACCAACTGGACCTGACCGCCCTCGACGACTGACGGCGGGTGGTTTTTCAGGGGCGGCCCAGCGCGCGGTAGTGCCAGCCCGCGGAGCGCCAGGTCTCGGTGTTCAGGGCGTTGCGGCCGTCGACGATGCGGCGGGCCGCGACCACCTTGCCGAGCTCCTCCGGGTCCAGGTCGACGAACTCCGGCCATTCGGTCAGCAGCAGCACCACATGTGCCCCTCGGACGGCCTCAAGCGCCGACTCGCCGTAGTGCAGCTCGGGGTGTGCCTTCCGGGCGTTGCCCAAGGCGATCGGGTCGTACACGGTCACCTGGCCGCCCTGGGCGCCAATGGTGACCGCCACGTCGAGTGCGGGGGAGTCGCGGATGTCGTCGGAGTTCGGCTTGAAGGCGGCGCCGAGCACGCCGACCGTACAGCCGTGGAACGAACCGCCCGCCAGCTCGCGGGCCAGGTCGACCATGCGGGCGCGGCGGCGCATGTTGATCGCGTCGACCTCGCGCAGGAACGTCAGCGCCTGGTCGGCCCCCAGCTCGCCGGCGCGCGCCATGAACGCGCGGATGTCCTTGGGCAGGCAGCCGCCGCCGAACCCGAGCCCGGCGTTGAGGAACCGGCCGCCGATGCGGTCGTCGTACGACAGCGCCTTCGACAGCTGTGTGACGTCGGCGTGGGCGGCCTCGCAGACCTCGGCCATCGCGTTGATGAAGGAGATCTTGGTGGCGAGGAACGCGTTGGCGGCCGTCTTGACCAGCTCGGACGTCGCGAAGTCGGTGACCACCATCGGGATGTCCCCGAGCGGCTGGTACACCTCGCGCAGCATCTTCTCCGCCCGCTCGGAACGCACGCCGATCACGATGCGGTCCGGCTTGAGGGTGTCCTCCACGGCGTAGCCCTCGCGCAGGAACTCGGGGTTCCAGGCGAGCTCGACCTCGACGCCGGCCGGGGCGAGCCGGGCCAGCAGGTCGGCGAGCCGCTCCGCGGTGCCCACCGGCACCGTCGACTTGCCGACCACCAGGCACTCGCGGTCGAGGTGCGGGGCCAGCGACTCGATGGCGCTGTCCATGTAGGAGACGTCGGCGGCGTACTCGCCGCGCTTCTGCGGCGTGCCCACGCAGACGAAGTGCACGTCGCCGAAGGCCGCCGCCTCCTCGTACGACGTGGTGAAGCGAAGGCGGCCCGAGTCGAGTCCGCGGCGGAGTACGGGTTCGAGCCCCGGTTCGTGGATCGGGAGCTCACCGCTGTTGAGCCGGCGAACTTTGTCGGCGTCTATGTCGAGGCCCAGGACGTCGAATCCGAGATCCGCCATGCAGGACGCATGCGTGATGCCCAGGTATCCGGTCCCGATCACCGTGAGGCGATATGGCACGAGAGAGCTCCTTTCGAGTGCCAGGCATGCTACCGGCCCTCGCTAACTCCTTCTGTGCCACCTGGGCATTTCGCCAAACTGTACCGACTGGTAACAAGATGGTCGGACGTCCTAGTATTTCCCTCATGGACTTCCCTCTCTACGCGCCCGCCGAAGAGCACGACATGCTCCGGGAGACGATTCGAGCCCTTGCCGACGAGAAGATCGCCCCGCGCGCCGCGGAGACGGACGAGACCGAGGAGTTCCCCTGGGACGTCTACAAGGCGCTCGTGGCGGCTGACCTGCACGCCGTTCACGTGCCGGAGGAGTACGGGGGCGCCGGGGCCGACGCGCTGGCCACGGTGATCGTGATCGAGGAGGTGGCCCGCGCCTGCGCGTCGTCCTCGCTCATCCCGGCGGTGAACAAGCTCGGCACGGTGCCCCTGCTGCTGTCGGCGTCGGCCGACCTCAAGGCTCGCTATCTGGCGCCGGTGGCTCGTGGGGACGCGATGTTCTCGTACGCGCTGTCGGAGGGTGAGGCCGGCTCGGACGCCGCGGCCATGCGGACCCGGGCCGTGCTGGACGGCGACCACTATGTGCTCAACGGCACAAAAATGTGGATCACCAACGCGGGTGTGTCGGAGTACTACACGCTGATGGCGGTGACGGACCCATCGGCCGGCGCCCGCGGCATCTCCGCTTTCGTCGTGGAAAAAGCCGATGAAGGCGTCTCTTTCGGGCCGAAGGAGCGGAAGCTCGGGATCAAGGGCTCGCCCACCCGCCAGGTGATCCTGGAGAACGTCCGCATCCCCGCCTCTCGCATGATCGGCGACCCGGGCACCGGCTTCAAGACCGCCCTGGCGACGCTCGACCACACCCGCATCACCATCGCCGCCCAGGCCCTCGGCATCGCCCAGGGAGCGCTGGACTACGCCATCGGGTACGTCAAGGAGCGCAAGCAGTTCGGGCGGCCGATCGCGGACTTCCAGGGGCTGCAGTTCATGGTCGCGGACATGGCGATGAAACTGGAGGCGGCTCGGCAGCTGACGTACCACGCGGCGGCCAAGTCGGAGCTGGCCATGCACGGGCAGCCGCAGAGGGACCTCACGTTCCTGTCCAGCGCCGCGAAGTGCGCCGCGTCGGACGCGGCGATGGAGATCACCACGGATGCGGTGCAGTTGCTGGGCGGGTACGGGTACACGCGGGACTTCCCGGTGGAACGGATGATGCGCGACGCCAAGATCACCCAGATCTACGAGGGCACCAACCAGATCCAGCGCATGGTGATGGCCCGGCAGCTTCTGAAGTAGCCGGTTGACGTGCGGAGACCCGGCATGTGAGGGCGCGCGCTGCCGGGTTTCGCGCGATGCCCGAGCCCCGTGCAGTGGGTCGTGTTCCGTCGCGCGCTCACGGCCAAACAGCTCACCGCGCATGAATCTGGCACCAAGGCGTCTCGGCTTGGCCGACGCTCACCCATGGGCTATCGACGACATGGGCGGGGGAGGCGGACCGGCTGTGTGCGGATCCACTTCCACGCCCTTGATGTACATCATCATGTACACTGATGCCATGAAGGTGATGACCATGTCCGAATCGCGGGCCAACTACGCCGCCACCCTCGACGCCGTCATCGACGACCAGGAAGAAGTCCTCATCACCCGCGCCGGCGGAGAAGGCGTCGTCATGGTGTCGCAGCGCGAATACGAATCGATGCGCGAGACGCTCTACTTGATGGCCTCTCCCGTCAACCGCAGGCGGCTGTCAGAGGCGGTCGCCCGTCTGGAGGCTGGAGGCGGCACCGTCCGCGACCTGGCTGACGAGGACGCCACCTCGTGAAGATCCTTTTCGACGAACTTGCCTGGGAGGACTACTGCTTCTGGCAGCGCGAAGATCGACGCATTCTCAAAAGGATCAACCAGCTGATCGCCGACATAGCCCGTAACGAGAACGAAGGCATCGGCAAACCAGAGCCGCTGAAGTACGAATGGTCCGGCTATTGGTCCCGGCGCATCACCTCAGAGCACCGGCTCGTCTACCGCGTCAACGACGACACCATCATGGTCGCCGCCTGTCGATACCACTACGAGAAGTAGCACCCGCTAGATCTACGAGGGCACCAACCAGATCCAGCGCATGGTGATGGCCCGGCAGCTGCTCAAGTAGGCCGCCGGGCGGTGTCTCACACCATCCTGATCACGAACTCCGGGAGACCGCGGCGAGGAAACCGCCGACGAACGCGTCGCCCAGCCCGATGGTCGTGGGCGCGGCGACGTCGAGGTCGAAGCCGGGCAGGCAACGGACAACCCCGCCCATGTGGCCTTCCAGAGCTGCGGCGAACTCCACCGCCTCCGTTCGCCTCGGCCGGTTCCGCATGCGTTCGTAGTCGTGGTCCGTGTAGCCATCGCCGTGGCAGTAGCGGGTGCTGGCGATCAGGATGCCCTCGTTCAGGGGGTCCGCGTACTCGCCGGCTCTCTCGCCGAAGGCCGCCGACCAGTACTTGGTATGCACGACCAGGGTCTTCACGGGGATGAGAGCCCGCAGCGATGCGAGGGCGCGGGCCACCTCCGTCACGGAGAGCAGGTTGACGGCGTCGCCCAGGTGCGACTGCAGCTCGTCTTCGTTCAGTCCGTAAACGTCGATGACTTCCAGAAGCGCGTCGTGGACCCGCTGACTGAGGCCCGGCTCGTGGAATCCGGCATCCTCGTAATAGACGATCGCCTCGGCCGGCAGTTGCCGCATGTGGCTTCTCAGCGTGGACAGGCGCAGGTCCAGGGTTCGCTGGTCGCGTACCGCGTTGAATCCCGAGATCAGAAAGACCCGTGCGTCGTGCAGCAATGAGCCGAGTTCGTCGCTCAGCAGCATCGACTCGTTCGCCGGGTCGTTGACGTAGATCAATCTGTTCGGGAATGGCGCGCGGATGTCGATGTCACCTGCTCGAACCCGCATGTCCTGGTCGTACTGCACGATCAGGTGCGGATAGAGGGTGTCCTGGTCGCCACTGCAGATGTAGTCGCAGCTTGCCGGCAGCAGGCGGCGGACGATGTCGTTGAGGCTGACCAGGTGCAGGGTGGAGGGTACGCCGAGCCGGCTCATCTCCATGGCCGCTCGAACGGAGGTTCCGCCCAGAGTTGTTCGGGTGGGGAACCGCCCTGCGAATGCGCTCAGGCATTCGGAGGAGGCGACGAAATGCTCGCCTCCTCCCCCCTTTCTGAGGTAGGTGAGAATGGAGATGACCAGCTCGCGCTCATCGGTAACAGTGACCGATGAAGTCAGCTCGGCCTCGTGGATCTGATACTCGCCGACAAGCTGCTCCAAGATCGACGAGGAGAGCTTGAGCTCGTAGTCGACGCATCCCCCCAAGCCCAGGACTACAGGACTGGTCATGTCAGTAGAGAGATGCCTTGCCGGTCGCTTCGAAGAGGTCGATCTTCTGCGCGGCCACCACCTTCATCGCATCGATGCACGGCGGCTGGATGGAGTTGGGCTCACGCAGGCTCTCGTCGGCCAGGACTTCGCGCATCTTCGTGTGGTAGGCGAGCTTGATGTCGCTGGAGATGTTGATCTTGTTGATGCCGAGCTTGACCGACTCCGCGATCTCGTCGTCCGGGTTGCCCGAGCCGCCGTGGAGCACGAGGGGGATCTTGACCCGATCCTTGATCTCCTTCAGCAGGTCGAGCTTGAGCTCCGGCTTCAGGTGCTTCGGGTAGATGCCGTGATAGGTGCCGATGGCCACGGCGAGGCTGTCCACCCCCGTTGACTTCACGAAGGTCACGGCGTCGGCCGGGTCGGTGTAGATGATCGCGTCGCTGCCGTCTTCGGCCTCGTTGTCGGTCTTGCCGATCGTCCCCAGCTCCGCCTCGACCGACAGGCCGACCGCGTGCGCGGTCTCGGTGACCTTCTTGGAGAGCGCGATGTTGTCCTCGAAGGACTTCATCGAGGCGTCGATCATCACCGAGGTGAAGCCGGTCTTGATCGCGGTCAGCATCTCCTCGTAGGTCGCGCCGTGGTCCCAGTGAATCGCGATCGGCACGGACGAGCGGTGGGCCCGCTGGTGCATCGCGACGATCACGTCCGGTCCGAGGTGCCGTACCTCGTCGGGGTGGATCCCGATGATGAGCGGCGCGTTCTTCTCTTCGCTGATGTCCACGATGCCGTTGAACATGGCGTAGTCGCTGATGTTGAAGGCGGGCACGGCGAAGTATTTTTCGTTCGCCACGGCCAGGAGCACCTTGCCGGTCGTCAGCATTACTTTATTTCTCCTTCTGATCAGTAAATGTGTCAGGCCTTGACCGCACCGGAGGTGAGGCCGCCGATGAATCGCCGCTGGAAGAGGAGGAACAACACGAGCACCGGGATGGACCCCAGGATGCTCATGGCCATCATCTGGTTCCACTCGTAGGAATGCTGGCCCATCAGGAGCTGGATGCCGATGGGCACGGTGCGCATGTCATCGGTACGGGTGAGGGTCAGCGCGAACAGGTATTCGTTCCACGAGATCATGAAAGTGTAGACGCCGACGGCGACCAGCCCAGGAACCGAAATGGGCACCAGAATACGCCAGAGAGCCGTCCAGCTCGACGCCCCGTCCACCTTGACGGACTCATCCAATTCCCGGGGCAGGGTATTGAAGTATGCGGTCATCATGATGATCGCATAGGGCAAGGTGAACACCATGTGCGTGAGAATCAACCCCGCATAAGTATTATACAGGCCCAATCCCACCACGAGACCGAAGTACGGAATGACGAGTGTGATGGGCGGCACAGCCTGAACGGTGACGATCACCGCATTGATGGATCGCTTCAACGGGAAGTTGTAGCGACTGAATCCATACGCCGCGAGGATCGCCACGAACAATGTCAGTACGGTCACCGACAGCGCGACGATGTAACTGTTGATGAAAAACCTCAACTGGGCCTCGTCGCCCAGGATCTTCGCGTAGGCGTCGAACGAGAAGCTGTCGGTGACCAGTCGCGGCGGAACCTGGAAGACCTCTCCATTGGTCTTGAACGACGTCGACAGCATCCACAGGACCGGCAGGCCGGCGAAGGCCGCGCCGGCGCACAAGCCTGCGAGCACGGCGATCTTCGCGTAGAGGCGCCGCCTTTTGCGGGTGAGCACGGGTGATCACCTCTCCTTTTGCAGGCGAACGTAGAAGAAGGCCAGAATCATCGTGAGCAGCAGGACTATGACAGCGGCGGCGGACGCGGTGGCGAACTCGTAACTGCTGAAGGCTTGCTTGTAGGTGTACGTGCTGAGCATCTCGGTGACATTCAGCGGGCCACCACCGGTGGTCATCCAGATGAGCGCGAACTGCTGGGACGTCCAGATGAGATCGAGCACGGCCATGCTGAGAAGCACCGGTTTCAGCTGGGGAATCGTCACATTGCGAAACTGGCGGAAAGCGGTTGCGCCGTCCACGGAGGCCGCCTCGTACAGAACGGGGGAGATTCCCTGCAACGCGGCCAGGATGCTGATCATGAAGAACGGGAAGCCGGCCCAGATGTTGATGAATGTCAACGCCCAGAGCGCCTTGTTCGGGTCGGAGAGCCAGCTCACTTCCCCGCGTATCACGCCGATCGTGGTCAGGACGTAATTGACCACCCCGGACGGGTCCAGCATGAGCCGCCAGATGACCGCGATCACGGCGACCGTGAACAGCCAGGGCAGAATGTAGACAATGCGGAAGATGGCTTTCGTCACTCCGCCCAGCAACGGCGTGTTGAGCATCGTCGCGAAGGCCAGTCCGAGGCCGAGATGAGCGAGAGTGCTCAGGGTGATGAAGATGAACGTGTTCTTCAGGGCTGCCAGGAAGTCGGGATCGGTGAGCACCGTGGTGTAGTTGGCGAGGCCGGCGAAGACCGGATTCTGCTCGACGATCACATTGTCCTTGAACGAATAACTGACCACCATCGCGATGGGGATGATCATCAGCACAAAGATCAATATCAGCGTCGGCGAGAGATAGCCGTACGGGACGACCCGCTGTACGGGGAAAGGCCGCGTCCTTCTCCTTCGGTCCGCAGCGGATTTCGATGCCGATTCTGCGGTTTCCGGAGCGGCCGCGGGATCGAGTTTCGCGGTTTTCATCGATGTCTCCTTGGTTCGGGGCCGCGCCGCACGGTCGGCGCGGCCCGCGAAGGACGGCAGGTCAGAGCACCGGCATCCAGGCCTGTTGTGCCTTGTTGAGGGCGTCGTCGACGCTCTGCTTGCCGGTGAGCGCGAGCTGCAACTGCTCATCGAAGCTGCGCATCAGATCTTCGGACTTCGGCAACCCCACGAACTGGTTGGCGGGATATCCCGCCTTGTAGATGTCGAAGGCCGTCTTGAACAACGGGTCACTCTTGCTGAAGTCCGGCTCGGCCGTCTTGTTGCCGGGGAAGCCGTTCGCCAGCGTGCTCAGCTCAGAGTTCGCCTTCTTGTCCATCAAGAACTGGACCAGCTTGAACGCCTCGGCCTTGTGCTCCGAGGACTCGGCGACGCCGATGCCCCAGGACGCGTACGGGATGCCGCGCTTGCCGGTGTAGCCGTCCTCGGCCGGGATCGGCACCACCGAGAAGTCCAGCTTCGGATCGTTCTTCTTGATCAGCGTGATGTGGGCCAAGGAGTCGATCATCATGCCGACCTGACCGGTGGAGAACTTCTCGACCTTGTCCTGCTCTTTCATGGTGAGATATCCGGGCGCGATGACGCCCGCGTCGTTCAGGCTCTTGACGAAGTTGACGGTGCTCTTGACGCCAGGGCCGGTCAGGTCGGGCTTCCCGTCCTGGGTGAGCATGCTGCCGCCCGATGCCCACAGCCAGGACATCACGTCATTCTGGACGCCGTTGGGAACGGCGGAGTCGAGTGGCAGGGCCCAGCCCTTGACGTTGCCGCCGAGCGCGCTGATCTTCTTGGCCGCGTCCAAGAACTCCGTGCGGGTGCTCGGCGGCTTCTTGACCCCCGCCTTCGAGAGCAGATCGTTGTTGACGAACAGGGGATAGACGAAGTTGACCACGGGGATCATGTAGGTCTTCCCCTTGATCTGGATCTGGCTCGCGAGCTGGCTCGAGTCGTACTTCGCGCTCGCCATGAGCTCGGACAGGTCCGCGATGGCACCCTGCTTGGCGAAGTCGCTCACCCAAGCGCCGTCGAGGCCCACGACATCAGGCAGGGTCCTCGACGCCGCTCCGGAGACCAACTGCTGCTTCGTGGACGCGTACGGAGCGCTCAGCAGCTTGACCTTGATTTTCGGGTACTGCGCCGTGAACTCCGTCATGAGCTTGTCGAACGATCCCGCCGGCAGCTCCGGCGCCCACCACTGCGCGAACTCCAGCGTGACGGTGCCGTCCGCGCTCGTTCCCGCGCTTGATCCCGAGTTGGACCCACACCCCACGGCGGTGGCGCTGAGCACCGCCACCGCCATCACCCCGAGTAGTCGCCTCGTCCGGCCCTGCAACCGGGTGCTGCCTCCGGTCATCGCGACCTCCTTGCTGTACAGGTGTTACCGCTCTTTGCTGGTTTCCGCCACATTAACAACGCATGACGCCACATCACAAGGGTTAGTAATGCAAAACCCTGCTAGAAACCGCATACTTCGGCATCCGGACGGAAGGAGTGCGCTGGAGCTGGGGGCTTCTCGTCCCAGGTGTCACCGAGGAGGGCGGCACTTTGCCCGAAACACGCAGCAGTATGCGGTAGTCTGCAGTTCTAGGCCTGTATCACTCCTCAGTTGCGCTGATCCGTAGCGCGACTACCGCAGAGATGGGAGGGTCAGTGACCCTTGACGAAGAGGACCGGCAGCGGCGTCTACCTGCGGGTCGTAAAGCCCAACTGGCGGCATATGTCGCAGAGGCTGGGCAGGTCACGGTCACCGCACTCGCAGAGCGCTTCGGCGTCTCCATCGACACGATCCGGCGGGACCTGGACCAGCTCAGCGCCGACGGCGTCCTGGTCCGCACCTATGGCGGAGCGGTCAGTCAGTCGACTCTCTCCCGGGTCGACCGGGCCGTGGACGTGCGGCTCAAGATGGAAGAACGGGAGAAGGAGAAGATCGCGGCGCTTGCCGCGTCGCTGGTGGACGATGGGTCAATCGTCATGATCAACGGCGGTACGACCACCCTTGCCGTGGCCCGGAACCTGCGTAACCACCGGGATTTGACCGTGGTGACGAACAGTCTGCTCGTGCCCCCGGCGCTGCCGCCCTCGGCCGTCCGCGACGTGTACCTCTTCGGGGGCGCGGTCCGCACTCTCACGCTGGCTACTGTCGGTCCCGTCAGCTTCCGGGGGTCCGACGGAAGCGACCTGGACATCAGCTGCGACCTGGCGTTGATCGGCGTCGGCGCCGTTTCGGCGGCCGCCGGGTACACGACGAGCAACCTCGCCGAGGCGGCGATGATGCGAGAGATGATCTCCCGGGCGGGGCGCGTGGCGATCCTGGCCGATTCGTCCAAGTTCGGCCGCCGGCTCTTCGCCCAGGTGTCCGAGCTCGGGGTCGCCGACTACTTCGTCACAGACGCCACTCCGCCGGCTGATCTTCTGGACGCGCTGAAGGAGAACGAGGTAGAGCTGATCACGCCGGAGACTCTCGAAGGCGCCCAGGATCTGCAGTAGTCCGGATCACGCCAGCGGTTCGGAGGTGCGGTTCTCCTCGGTGGCGAAGGCTCGGCGCACCCGTACCGCCAGCACGATCAGGACGACGGGAAGGAGCGTGTACGCCACCCACATGAGCGTGACCGGACTGCCCGCCTCTTCCGAGGACCCCGCGCGCGATGACGGCGGGAGCCAGCGGCATCAGGATCGCGACAGTGCATAAGGCAGGCACGGAGGATTTCGACGACACCAGCGACGCATCTATCGCTCGCGTCGCGATCATGTCAAACCACGGGTACGCCGAGGCCGGAGAAGAAGTCGACCACGGCGCGTGGCGAGTCCGGGGCGAAGCACATGTCCAGCCCTTGGGCCGACATTTCAGCCGCGGCCGCAGCGCGGGGGAACATGGCCGTCTCGTACTGCGCCAGGGCGGCCTCCACGTCGTCCTCGTGCGCGACGATCGCCAGCGCCAGCTCCGTTCCGTCGAGCAGGGCGAGGTTGGCTCCCTCACCGGCGAACGGCGACATCACGTGCGCGGCGTCGCCGACCAGGGTCACGCCGGGGATGCGGGGCCAGGAGTGGCCGGTCGGCAGGGTGTAGATGAGTCGCAGGATGATCGTGTCATCACATTTGCGGATGAGGTCGGTCAGGTCGGGGCTCCAGTCGGCGAACTCCTTGAGCAGGGCCTCGCGGGCGGCGGTCGTGTCGGTCCAGTCGACGCCGCGGGTGGCCGCCCAGTCCTGCGGCACCCGTAGCGAGGCGCCCAGGTGGATGTCGGTGCCGCCGTGGCCCATCAGGGCCTTGTTGTCGGACAGGGCGAACATGCTGCCGGGGCCCACGAGGGCGGCCAGGTCAGGGTGGCGCACCTCGACGTCGGACAGATGCAGCTCCAGATAGGAGATCCCGCCGTATCGCGGGGTGGCCGCCGAGACCAGGGGGCGCACCTTGGACCAGGTGCCGTCCGCACCGACCAGGAGGTCCGCGGTGGTGCTGCCGCCGTCGGCGAAGGTCAGCTCGTGCCGACCGTCGTCGAGGGTGCGTGCCGTGGTGACCTTGTGGTTCCAGACGATGCGGCCGGGGTCGAGTGACCTGATGAGCAGGTTGCGCAGTGCGGTCCGCTCGATTTCGGGGCGGCCGCCGTAGCCGCCCTCGGGCTCGTGGTCAATGAAGACCGTGCCCGCCTTGTCCAGGACTCGCATGGTCTCGCCCTGTGGCTGGGTGAGCCGGCGAAACTGCTCGTAGAGGTCGGCCTCGCGCAGCGCGTACTGTCCGGACTCCTCGTGCATGTCGAGGGCGCCGCCCTGCCCGCGGGCGTCGGCGGACGCCTCGCCCTCGTACACGGTGGACTCGATGCCGTGCATCTGCAGTACGCGCGCCAGGACCAGGCCGCTGAGGCCGGCGCCGACGATGGCGATGGAACGTGGGGACATGGTGGGCTCCTATGCGCTGCGCGCCCAGCGCGGAAAAGTCGGCTGCCACGTCGACCGCTGAGGCGACGGTGGCCAGGGAGTCTGAGCGCGATCGGTCGAGCTCATGAGTGTCAACGTAGCACGAACATGTTCGTTACGATAGCGTTCGTTACGAAGACGTTCGGCTCGGATTTCACGTCGCGTCTCAGCGCCGTTCGGAGGAGATGCAGAAGTACACTTCCGGGAAGTGTGTTTCTGTAAGTTTGGAGAGACTCGGTGATCGGAAAGCCAGAGCGGGTCTTCGGCCGGGAGAGAGAGTGGCAAGGGCTCGTCCGGTTCGTGTCCGGTGGAGATAGGGCCACGCCGTTGGCCGGTGCTGCCCTCGGTGTGGTCAGCGGGCGTCGGCGGCAGGGGAAGAGCTTCCTGCTGCAAGCCTTGGCCGAGGCGACGGGAGGGATGTACTTCGCCGCAACCGAGGCGACCGAAGCCGAATCCCTCCGGTTGTTCGCCGATGCGCTGGTGCGCCACACCCGCGAGATCCCCGATGCTCCCTTCCGGGATTGGAATGACGCGATCGCTCACCTGTTCCGGAGCTTCGGTGACCGGCCGGTGCCGGTGGTCATCGATGAGTTCCCGTTCCTGTCCAGGACTTCACCGGCGTTGCCGTCGATCATCCAGCGGGAGCTCGGGCCCGGAGGTAGCGGGCGCGACAGTGCGGCGCGATTGGTGCTCTGCGGGTCGGCGATGTCCGTGATGGGCGGCTTGCTGGCGGGGCAGGCGCCGTTGCGCGGAAGAGCTGGGCTCGAACTCGTCATCCACCCCTTTCGCTATCGGGACGCCGCGGAGTTCTGGGGAATCTCGGACCCGCGGCTGGCCGTGCTCGTGCACGCGATTCTGGGCGGGACGCCGGCGTACCGGTACGAGTTCACTCAGGGAGATGTACCGGCGAGCCTGGCGGATTTCGATGACTGGGTCGTCCGGACGGTTCTCAATCCGCAGACGCCGCTCTTTCGCGAGGCGCGTTACCTGCTGGCGGAGGAATCGGATATCCGCGACCCCGCTCTGTATCACTCGGTGCTGGCCGCCATCGCCAGTGGCAACACCACGAACGGTGGGATCGCCAATTACGTCGGACGCAAGTCTGATCAGATCACCCACCCCCTGAACGTCCTGGAGGATTGCGCGCTGGTCGCGCGCGAGCCCGACCTGTTCAGGTCCCGGCGGTCCCGCTATCGCATCGTGGAGCCGCTGATCACGTTCTATGAGGCCATCATGCGGCGGCGCTGGCCGGAACTGGAGATCCACCGGGCGGAGAATGTGTGGGGATCCGTGCGGCAGACATTCCTCGCCCAGGTCGTGGGTCCCCACTTCGAATCCCTTTGCCGGGACTTCGCGCTGGACGCGGGGGAAACGCTGTATGGCGGTTTTCCGGCTGAGATCGGGTCAGGAGTGGTGGGCGATCCCGCGAAACGGACCCAGATCGAGATCGACGTGGCGGTTCTCGCCGCGCAAGAACCTGGGCAGCCTCGGAGAATCCTGTCGCTCGGTGAGGTCAAATGGGGTGAGGTAATGAGCCATCATCACCTGGAACGCCTGGCCAGGGCTCGTACGCTGCTCGAGCAGAAGGGTTATGACACCCGTGACACGATTCTGGCCTGTTATGGGGGATGTGGCTTCACGGAGGAGTTGACGGCGTACGCCGATGACGACTCCCGGACCATGCTCGTCGGGCTGGAGCGCCTCTACCAGGCCTGACCCTACGCGGCACACGGCCTACCTGGCGATGATCCGTACATCCCCCGTGTTGCTCTTCGCCACGATCGTTCGGTCGCTCTCCGTGCTCTTGATCTCCGATTGTTCGGCTCCGTCCTTGCTCCGCGCCGTGACCCGGTAGGCGCCGGCGGGCACGGTCGCCGTCACCTGGCCGTCCTTGGACAGGAGGTCCAGGTTGGACGGGGGGACGGCGAAGGACAGGTTGATGGCGCCGGTGTTCGAGCGGACGCGGACCGAGGGGGATTTGAGGCGTTCGCCGGTGATGGTGGCGTCGTCGCTCAGGAGGCGGAGCTTGCCGGCCATGTCGTACGCCTTGATGGAGCCGCCGTTCGAGACGTCCACGTCCTGGGTGAGGTTCTGGAGGATGACGCCGTCGTCCCCGCCGTCGACCGTGAGGCGGATCCCCGGCGGGACCTTGACGTGGTAGCGGGCGCCGCAGTCGCCGAAGACCACGGTGCAGTTGGCGCTCAGGCGGAGGGTGCCGTCCCTCAGCGACCATGATGCGTTGCCGTCATCGGCTGCCTTGCCGCGGAGCCAGCGTTCCACCTGCACGGTCGTGCCGGTGCCGGGCATGATGCGGAGGCCGCCCATTGAGGATTTGATGGCGAGCTGAGGGCCGGTGTAGGGGAAGGACTGGGCGGTGTGTACGTCCTTGGCGTCCAGCTTCAGCGCGCATCCGGTCAGCCCGATCAGTCCCGCCAGCGCTAAGGCCGTGGTTGTTGCCGTGATTCGCCTCATGTCACGATCGTGGCCCGGCGCGGGGGTGTCGCCATCGGCCATTCGACCGATTGGACATCCGCCATTCGGTTGTCTTCGAAGCCGCTGGAAAGTCCTACAAGGCCGCCAAGAGCTTCGTCACATGGGAAAGCGGTTCCGCGCCGACAGGGCGTACCGCCACCGTGTGCACCCCGGCCGCCCCCAGCTCCCGCACCCGCTCGGCGGCCTCCTCGGCCGAGCCCGTCGCCATGACGACCTCCTCGGGCCGCACCTTGAGGAACTTGGCGTGTTCGACGGCGATGTCCCAGGTCGCCTCACGGGCGTCGGCACCGATGTACAGGTGGATGAACGCCACCACTTCATGATCGGCCGGCGCTCCGATGTGGCCCAGGAGCTCGGGGAACCGCTCGGGGGCGAAGCCTTCCGGAAGGATCGTGCCCTGGGCCACCCGGCCCGACAGGGCGAGGGAGCGGGGGTTGAGGACTCCCGCCAGTACGGGGGGCGGCTCGGCGGGCGGGTGTACCAGGGAAACGCCGTCCAGGTGTACGGAGCGCCCGTGCAGCGTCACCGTCTCGCCGCGGAGCAGGCCGCGGACAGCGGTGATCGTCTCTTCCAGGAGCGCGAGCGGCGACGGGACCGCGGCGCCTACCTGACGCATCCAGTCCTGGACGCCGTGGCCGATGCCGGCCGCGAGGCGGCCCGGGTGGAGGCGGGCCAGATTGGCCAGCTCCATGGCCAGGAGCATCGGGTTACGCAGGGGAGCGGGGGTGATGCCGAGGCCCACCCGCAGATGGGAGGTGGCAGCCAGCGCTGTGGCGGCCGAGGAGATGGCGCCCGTCCAGCCCAGGTCCTCCACCACCCACAGGTCGTCCACCGCCGTGCCGTCCAGCTCCCTGGCGAAGGGGACCAGCTGCTCGGGCGGCAGGTCGCGGTCGAACATGACGCCAAGTCTCATGATGTCCTCCAATAAAGCCTCAGACTGCCCTCCAGTAATAGCGGAAAAGCCGCCCGACCTCCGAGTAGCCCGCCCGCCGGAACGCGTTCGCCGTGGGCGCGTTGCCGACGTCCGTGGCCGCCACGATCCGTTCGACCCCCGTCTCGGCCAGCGTCGCGGTGCCCTTGGCCAGCAGATCGTTGACGTAGCCGTGGCCCCGGTGCTCGGGCACCACGCCGATGTACGCGATGGAATGATCATCCGGCGCCACCAGCCCCACGGGCGAATCGCCCAGGTAACCGACGACGAACCAGTCGGGCTTCCCCTTGCGGTTGATCAGGTCGTCGTACATCCACCGCGCCTCGTGCTCGGCGCCGGCCGTGGCCACCTCCACCTGCGTGTCGTAGTCGAGCGAGCCCTCCGAGATGCGTACCAGCAGCTCGAGTACGGAGTCGGCGTCGAGGCCGCGGGCGGGGCGGTAGGTCAGCCGGCCCGGATCGACCGGGACGTCGCTCCCGGCCGGCCATTCGAGCAGGAGCCGCTCGACCTCCATCGCGAACCCGGCGCCGAGCAGGGCCTGGTGTTCGACGGCTCGGTCGACGACCGGGGTGAGGCCGGGTTTGAGGGAGATGTCGTGGATCATCTTGTCCAGGCCCATCTCCGACAGGGCACGGCGCAGCAGGCCGGCGGCGAGCGCGGGGTCGGGGCCGGGCTCGAACTGCCAGGTGATGACCGGGTCCGCGCCGCGGAAGGGCGCCCAGAACGCGAGCCGGGCCTGGCCTTCGGTGAAACACCACTCCGGCCGCGTCTTGCCCTCGTCGAAGGCGCCGGCCAGCTGGGATCGAGCAGGTTCGGGGAACTGATCGAACAACGTGGAATGCCTCCGCGGACGAACGAAGCGGGAACGAAGCGGGAACGAAGCGCGCTTGCCTACGAGACTGCCGTAAGGCGCGCCACCGATGTCATGGACATCGTTTAGCACACCTCCGGCGATTGCTCGATCTCAGGCAGCCGTCCCGAGAGCCGTCCGCGCGTCCAGCAACGACGAACTCGTCTCGAAGTGCCGGTCGAGGTTCGTGATCGTCAGCAGATGGCTGATCATGCCGGGCGCGAGGACCAGGATGAATCTGCCGTGCGCGTGCTGTACGTGGTTGAGGGTGGCCACGAGCACACCCAGTCCCACGGAGTCGCAGAAGGGCACGTCGGTGAGGTCCAGCACGAGTTTCGGCGGATCCACGGAGGCCAGCACCTGATCGAGTGCGGCTTGGAGGCGTGGAGCGCCTGCCACGTCAAGGTCTCCGACGGCGTGCAATACGGTAAGCGGTTCGTCTCGCCACGACCTGACCACCATGGCTGTCACGTGCCCGAACAGCAGAGAGATATGCCTATTTTTTACAGATGTTCTGGGTCGCGGTTTTGGTTGTGGGGGTCGCGGTGGGCTGAGCGCTTGGCGTGGTCGCGGTCTTCACTTTACCGATCTTCGGCTGGTCGCTGCCGACGATGACCTCGATGCCGTCGGCGTCGCTCTGGCGGAGCTCGGCCCCGGGAATGGCGGCGGCGACCGTGCGGGCCGAGTCCTCGCGGCCGGGACCGTAGCGGACGACCGTCTTCTTGTAGTCCTTCTTCTTGGTGTTGCCCGGCGTGCCGGGCACGTGGAACCCGGCGGCGACCAGCGCCGTCTTGGTGCGCGCGCCGAGACCGGTGATGAGCGTGCCGTTGCTCACCTTGAGCGAGATCCGCTCCGGCGGGATGGTCGGCTTGGCGGAGGCCGACGTGGACGAGCTGGGCTTGGGGCTCGGCTTGGCCAGGTCCTGGTCGGCCTTGATCTTGGCGAACATGTCGCGGGCCGCCTGCTTGTCCCAGAGCACCGCGGACTCGCCGGTCGGCGCCTTGAAGTCGACGTTGGACAGCGGCACGTCGGCGAACTTCACGTTGTCCAGCGAGACGTCTCTGAGCTGGGTGGCCAGGCCGATCAGGTCGTCGTCGGGGTCGACCTTGATCGTGCTCAGCGTGGAGTTGACGAACGAGGTGAGCCGGGCCGGGTTGGCCAGCGTGTCGGCGCTGAGCGCGCGGTTCAGCAGTGCCGAGATGACCTGCTGCTGCCGGCCGATCCGGTCGAGGTCGGAGCGGGCGGTGGCCCGGGTGCGGGCGTAGCCGAGCGCCTGGGCGCCCTTCAGCTCGTGGGTGCCGGCCGTGAGGTTGAGCCCGGACTTGGGGTCGTTGATCGCCACGGGCGTGCAGACGGTGACGCCGCCGAGGGAGTCGACGACGTTGATGAAGCCGAGGACGTTGACCTCGATGTAGCGGTTGATCTGCAGCCCGGTGGCCTGCTCGACGGTCTGGCGGGCGAGCTTGGGGCCGCCGAACTGGTACGCCGAGTTGATCTTGTGATCGCCCTTGCCGGGGATGGTCAGCCAGGTGTCGCGGGGCAGGCTCACGACCGTGACCTTGGTGTGGTCCTCCGACAGGTGGATCACCATCATGGTGTCGGTGCGCTGGCCGGCCTCGCGGCCCAGCTTGAGCTCGTTCTGCTGCTTGCGGGTGAGGTCGTCGCGCTTGTCGACGCCGACGAGCAGGATGTTCATGGCGCCGCGGGGGGCCGCTTCGGTGACGCCCGCGTCGACCGTGCCGATCCGCTTCGGCGTCGCCCACACCACGCCGGTGCCGGCCAGGACGCCCACGGACAGCACTCCCGAGAGGATCAGGTGGCGGCGCCGGCGTTTGGCGCTCTTCAGCGGCCTGCGCGTGCGCCCGCCCACGAGCCTGACGCCGCCGTACGCGTCGCCGCCCACGTGCACCCCAGCGTCCTGCTCGCCCGGGTCGCGCATGCCCTGCTCCCCTCGTGCCACCGCGGGATTGCCGTGTTCCCCTGCTCGTACAGTAGCGTGAGCCCCGCCATGAAGCAGTTCCCCGACTCGCCGCACGCGCCAGCGGAGACGCACGGCTGGCCGCCCATCTCCGTCGTCATGCCGGTCCTCAATGAGGAGCGGCATCTACGCGAGGCCGTAGACATGGTCCTCGCCCAGAGCTACCCAGGTGAGATCGAAGTCGTTCTCGCCGTGGGGCCCTCACATGACCGTACCCAAGAGGTCGCCGACGCCATCGCGGCGGCCGATCGGCGCGTGACCGTGGTGCCCAACCCCACGGGCCGCACGCCCAATGCGCTCAACGCCGCCATCAACGCCTCCCGCAACGGCATCATCGCCAGGGTCGACGGGCACGCCATGCTGCCCTCCGACTACCTGCGCGTCGCCGTGGAGACGCTGAGGGAGACCGGCGCCGACAACGTCGGCGGCGTCATGGCGGCCGAGGGCATCACGCCGTTCGAGAAGGCCGTCGCGTGCGCGATGACCTCCAAGATCGGCGTGGGCGCGGCCGCCTTCCACGTGGGCGGCACGGCGGGTCCCGCCGACACCGTCTACCTGGGGGTGTTCAGGCGCGCCGCGCTCGACCGGGTCGGCGGTTATGACGAGCACTTCCAGCGGGCCCAGGACTGGGAGATGAACCACCGGATCCGCCAGACCGGCGGACTGGTCTGGTTCCAGCCGCGCATGCGGGTCTCCTATCGTCCGCGTCCCAACGTGAAGGCGCTGGCCAGACAGTACTTCCACTACGGGCGCTGGCGCCGGGTGGTCTCGCGCACCCACGAGGGCACGATCAACCTGCGCTACCTGGCGCCGCCCGCCGCGGTGCTGGCGATCCTGCTCGGCCTGCTCGTCTCGCCGTTCTTCCCGCTCGCGCTGATCGTGCCCGGCGGCTACGCCCTCGCCATCGTGGCCGGGTCGGCGCTGACGGGCAGCGGACTGCCGGCAGCGGCCAAGACCAGGCTGCCGATCGTGTACGCCGCGATGCACATGTCCTGGGGCTGGGGGTTCCTCACGAGCCCGCGCAGACTCGCTCGACCCCCGCGCTCAAGCTGATCGAACAGGTACGTCTATCACCTGCCCGGTCAGGTCGGAGATGAGAACGTCGAGTGAGGCCTGGGCGACCGCGCGCCCAGGCTCCTCACCCAACTCGACGCAGTTGACCCGGATGCCGTCGCCGGCCCACTCCTCGGCGAGCGCCCGCGTGAGGTCGACGACGGCGGCCCTCGTCGAGGAGCTGAGGCTGTGGCCGGCCCCGCCCCCGGTGCGGAGCAGCAGGTGGCCCGCGCTCTCGCGTAGGTGCGGGTAGGCGGCGCGGGCCACGTTGACCGGGCCCAGGTAGTCGACGGCCACGATCTCGGCGAGGGTCTCGTGGGTGAGCTCGGTGAGCTTGCCCACGTGCGGCGCGCCCGCGTTGCCGACCACGAAGTCGATCCGGCCCACTTGCGCCAGCGCCTTGGCCACCGAGTCGTAGTCCTCCACCCGCACCCCGTTCTGGGCACGCGAGAAGGAGTGCACGCGGGCGCCATAGCCGGCGGCGAGCTCCGCCAGGTCGGCGCCGCCGTCGAAGACCACCATGGTCCGGCCGTCGAGTGCCTCGCGATAGTCCCGCGCGCTCGGGCGGGGCGCGTCGGCGCCGGCGAACTGGAGGAGCTTCTCGGCGATGTACACGTCCACCGGGTGCGTGATCTTCATGTTCCGTTCGCTGCCCGGCACGATGTAGATCGGGACGTCGGGCAGGTAGCGCAGCAGCACGCCGCAGTCGTCGGTGGCCGGCCGCTGATCGAAGTCGGGGTCGGCGAAGGCCCGCTCGTACGCCTCGCGGATCAGCGACAGGCGGAAGCACTGTGGTGTCTGGGCGCGCCGCAGCCATGACCTGTCGGGAATGTCGCGGATGATGTCGCCGCCTGGTCCGGGAGCGGCCACCAGGATGGTGTCAGAGCTCGGGATCGCCACCTCCACGGCCGAATACGTCCGCAGCGCCCTGACACACTCCGTGATGATCCGGGGCTCCAGGAGGGGCCGTACAGCGTCGTGCAGGAGCACGTTGCACTCCTGCGGGCCCAGCGCGTTGAGCGCGCGCCACGTGCTCTCCGTACGGCTCGCGCCGCCCTCGACGATCTGGCCGACCTTGTCGAACCCACCCTTCTCCACGATCTCCCTGACCGTGCCGGTGAAGCCCGGGGCCATCAGCACCACGATCTCGTCGATCTCGGATGAGCCGTTGAACAGGGCGAGAGTGTGCTCAAGGATCGTCCGGCCGGCGATCTTGATGAGCTGCTTCGGCGTGTCGAGCCCGACACGCCGGCCCACACCCCCTGCCAGGACGACCCCTACGGTGCGCAGCCGAGATTCCATACGGCGAGGGTAACGGTCCGGTTCCGTGATATCGCGTTGCCCTGTCGCTACGCTGTGTCCACGCTCTCCCTCACGAACGGGAGGAGTCCTGCGCTGTGACCGATTCACTGAAGCCTGTTTCACTCACCCGCGAGAGCACGACCTCGGTGGTGCTGCTCGCCACGACACCGGCCTGCAGGCTCTCCTGCGCCGACGGCACGCTGCTCGACCGGCTCAACGGCCAGCTCGCCGAGCTGTCCGTCCTTGACGTCCAGGTGGTGTCCCCGAGCGACGGGCTCGGCGGGCTGAGCGCCGATCTGCGCGGCATCGCCAAGATCGCGCGGGTCGCGCCGGGCCCGGTGGTCGTGCTGCCCGCCGACCTCGTCGCCCACACCGACGCGCTCGCGCTGCTCCTGGAGCATCCCGCGCGCGACACGAGCGCCCTGGTCTCCTACGACGCCACCGCGGCGCCGATGCGGCCGCCCGTACGTGTCGAGAGCGGCAAGGTCGTCGCGGCCGGCAGCTCCTTCCACCTCGTCCCCGAGGCCAACGCCACCTTCCGCGGCGTGCTCCAGGCGCGTGAGACCGACCTGACCGCGCTGGCCGACGTCGCCGAGGAGCTGGCCGAGCTCGCCGAGATGGGCAAGCTGGGCCCCGTCACCACCGTCGAGGCGGTCGATCTGCTGCTGGTGGGCCTGGTCAGGTCGGGTGTGGTCGTACGCGCCGCCTCGATCGGGCAGCTCCACTGCGACCGGGTGACCGGCCAGGTCTCGGCCGACAACGCGCTGGGCAGGCTCGCCGACGTGGACGAGTCCCGGGTACGCCTGGACTCCGCGGTCAAGTCGAGCGACGGCTTCTTCAGCACCTACTTCGTCTCGTCCTGGACGCGTTACCTCATCCGGCCCGCGGCCGCGCTGAAGCTCACGCCCAACGCCGTCACCGGCATCTCGATCGGCCTGGCCGTGCTGTCGTCGATCTGGTTCGCGGCGGGCAACCGTCCGGCGCAGCTCGCCGGGGCCGTGCTGCTCTACCTGTCGTTCTGCCTCGACTGCCTGGACGGCCAGCTGGCCCGCTACACCCGCATGTTCTCGCCGCTCGGCGCCTGGATCGACTCCATGGCCGACCGGCTGAAGGAGTACGTCGTCTACGTGGGGCTGGCCTTCGGCTACGCCGCCGGGCTGCCGTTGAGCGAGGGCGGGCCCGACGGCATCTGGTATCTCGCCGTCGCCGCGATGATCCTCCAGACGGTACGGCATTCGATCAACTACGCCTTCGGGGCCGCGGCCAAGGACGCGGGCCGTATCGGCGTCCCGGGGGGCAAACCGGCGACTCCGCTGCACGAGTCGGCCGACGGCGGGCGCTACGCCGTACCCCCACAGGGGGTGCTCCGCCTGGCGCGGCGCATGGAGCGCGAGAAGGTCCTGTGGTGGCTGAAGAAGATGATCGTGTTGCCGATTGGGGAGCGAATGGCGCTGATCGCGATCACCGCCGGCGTGTACAACGCCCGGGTCACGTTCATCGCGCTGCTCGGCTGGGGCGGGGTGGCGACTCTCTACCTGCTCGCCGGCCGGATCGCGAGGTCGGCGCGATGAACTCTGTCCACATGACACCCGTGCCGCGCAGCACCGTCGTGGCCTATCGGGACGACGGGCCGCTGTCGCGCGGCATGGGAGCGCTCGTGTCGGGGCAGCTCCCGCCGCTGCCCCCGCTGATCGCCGGGGCGTTCGTGACCGGCGTGCTGCTGCTGATCGGGGTGGCCGGGTCCGACGGGCTGGCGGTCTTCGCGCCCGCCGTGACGCTGCTGCTGGCCGGGCCGGGCAGCTCCCATCCGCATGACGGCCGGCTCGACTGGCTGGTGCCGCCGGTCCTGCGACTGATCGAGTACACCTTCATCGCGGCCATCGGGTTCGCCCACGACGTGCCGCCGGTGCTGATCTTCGCGCTGCTCGGCGCGCTGGCCTTCCACCACTACGACCTGATCTACCGGCTGCGCCAGCGCGTCTATCCGCCGCCGTGGCTCAGCACGTTCGGGCTGGGCTGGGACGGGCGGATGATCGTGGTCTCGCTGGCGGCGCTCGTGGGTTTCGTCACTGGCGCTTTCGTACTGCTCGCCCTGTATCTGTGGGCCCTGTTCGGGTGGGAGAGCCTCACCTGCTGGCTCGCCACGGCTCCCTCCAGAGTGGCCGCGGCCGAGACGGAAACGCGAGACTAACGGCCGATTACCCAGGGAGGGCCTAAAGGCAACTAACCTTTGGGTCCTAAGTAGTCATGCCCGACAGAGGAGTGGACGTTGCTGGGAATGGTGCTGGCCGCTGGAGCCGGACGACGCCTGCGACCGTACACCGACACGCTGCCGAAGGCACTGGTGCCGGTCGACGGTGAGACCACGATCATGGACATCTCCCTGCGCAACCTCGCCGAGGTGGACCTGCGCGAGGTCGTGGTCGTCGTCGGTTACGCGGCGCAGGCCGTACACGAGCGGAAGGACGCGCTGGAGAAGCGGCACGGCGTCAAGCTCACTCTCGTGCACAACGACAAGGCCGAGGAGTGGAACAACGCCTACTCCCTGTGGTGCGCGCGCGACTACTTCGCGCAGGGCGCGCTGCTGGTCAACGGCGACACCGTGCACCCCGTCTCGATCGAGAAGACGCTGCTGTCGGCCCCCGAGACCAGCGACATCCTGCTCGCGGTCGACAACGTGAAGCGGCTGGCCGACGAGGAGATGAAGGTCACGCTCGACGGCCCCGACCTGAAGCGGATCACCAAGCTGATGGACCCGGCCACCGCCTACGGCGAGTACATCGGCGCCACGCTCATCCGCCCCGGCGCCGCCGGGCGCCTGGCCGACGCGCTGCAGGCCACCTTCGAGCGCGATCCGCAGCTCTACTACGAGGACGGCTACCAGGAGATGGTCGCGCGCGGCGAGCGCATCCACGTCGCGCCTATCGGGGAGGTCGACTGGGTCGAGGTGGACAACCACGACGACCTGGCGAAGGCTCGCACCATAGCCGTTCGTTACTGAGGAGGCGGGTATGCCGCTTCTAGCGCGGATGCTGCCCGCGCCGCTGGCCATCATGGTCAGGCGCGGCGCGGTCGCGGAGCTCGGCGCGCTGCTGGCCGACACCCGGGTGGCGACCTCCGGCCGGGTGGCCGTGGCCGTGGGTCCCGGGCAGGGCGACCACATCGAGGGCCTGATCGCGCCCACGCTCGACGAGGCCGAGGTGTTCAGGGTCGCCGACGGCTCGGTCGACGCGGCCGTCTCGCTCGGCGCCGACCTGCGTAAGGGCGCCTACGAGGTGGTCGTCGGCGTCGGCGGCGGCCGGACCATCGACGCGACCAAGTACGCCGCCTCGCTGGCGGGCATCCCGATGGTCGCCGTGGCCACGAACCTCTCCCACGACGGCATCTGCTCGCCCACGGCCTCGCTGGTGTACGACGGCGGCAAGGGCACGTTCGGCGTGCCGATGCCGCTGGCGGTCCTGGTCGACCTCGACTTCGTGCACAGCGCGCCCGAGTCGCTCGTCCGGTCGGGAGTCGGCGACGTGGTCAGCAACCTGTCGGCCATCGAGGACTGGCAGCTCGGCAACGTGGAGCGCGGCGAGCCCATCGACGGGCTGGCCTGCTCGATGGCCCGCATCGCGGCCGAGGCGCTGATCGGCCGGGTCGACTCCATCGAGTCGGATGCCTTCCTCACGATTCTGGCGGAATCGCTGATCATGTCAGGCATGTCGATGGTGATCGCTGGCTCGTCTCGGCCCGCGAGCGGTGGAGACCATGAGATCCTTCATGCCGTGGATCAGCTCTTCCCCGGCACCTCCAATCACGGCGAACTCGCCGGGATCGGTGCCGCCTTCTGCTTCTTCCTCAGGGAGGACGCCGCCCGGCTCAAGCAGGTCACCGACTGCCTGCGACAGCACGAGCTGCCCGTCGTCCCGGCCGACATCGGCTTGACCAGCGAGCAGTTCGCCGAAGCCGTCACGCTGGCGCCGGCCACCCGTCCCGGCCGTTACACGATCCTGGAGCACCTGCGTATGCCGGAGTCCGAGGTCCGCGATCGGGTGGGGGACTATGTCCGGGCCTTCGGTAGCTGAGCTCCGGCGGGTCGCCCAGCCCGCCGGACACCTTGAGCGCAGAAACGGTGAGCACTGGGCGGGCGTGCTCTACATGCGCCGGCTGTCCATCTACGTCACCTGGTTGATGACCAAGACGTCCGTCACGCCCAACCAGCTCACCTGGGTGATGACGGTGGCGGGGATCCTGGCCGGGGTCGTGCTGGCCCTGCCGGGGCTGTGGGCCGCGGTGGCCGCCGCCCTGCTCGTACAGGTCTATCTGCTGCTGGACTGTTCCGACGGCGAGCTGGCCCGCTGGACCGGGCAGACGTCGCTGGTCGGCGTCTACCTCGACCGCGTCGGCGCCTACTTCACCGAGGCCGCGGTGCTCGTCGGGCTGGGCTGGCGGGCGTCGGCCGTCCTGCCTGACTGGTACACCGTGCTGGGCGTCGCCGCCGCGCTCGGCGCGATCCTCATCAAGGTCGAGACCGACCTCGTGGATGTGGCCAGGGCCAAGGGGGGCCTGTCGTCAGCCACCGAGGCGTCCGTGGGGCAGTTCCGATCGGGGCTGCTGGGGCTGGCCAGGCGAGTGGTGGGGGCGACGAAGTTCCACCGGATCATGCAGCCGATCGAGCTCTCGCTCCTCGCGGTCGTGACCGCCGTCATCGACGTGGTCACCGGCGATCTCATGGCCTCGCGGGTGCTCGTGGTGGTCTGTTTCGCGGCCGCCGCGCTGCAGACCGTCCTTCATCTGGTCAGCATCCTGGCATCGAGGCGGCTTGTGTGAACGCACATCGGAACCGGCGGGGCCTCCCGCTCGTCGTATTGATCGGATGTCCGCCGTTCGGTGGGGGTTCACGTACGGTTCCGATACCCTTAGCTCCACCAATATCAGGAAATATGCATACCAGCAGACTCGGTGATCATGAAAGAATGCTCCGCCCGTGTTCTCGACGCGTCAGGACGATGACCCGTTGAAGATCTCGTGCGTCATCCTCACCATGGGCAACCGGGTCGCGGAGCTGACCCGGGCGGTCGAGTCCGCGCTCAACCAGATCGACGGCGACGTCGAAGTGGTGATCGTCGGCAACGGTGCCGACGTGCCCGAGGTGACGGCGACGCCACCCGTGGGCTCGTCCGCGACCGTGAAGACGGTCCGGCTCGAACGCAACACCGGCATCCCGGCCGGCCGCAACCGCGGCGTCGAGGAGTGCTCCGGTGATGTCGTGCTGTTCCTCGACGACGACGGCTGGTACGCCAACCAGAAGGTCGTGTCCCACGTCCGCGACCGCTTCGCCACCGAGCCCGACCTCGCGGTCATCTCCTTCCGGGTGATGGACCCCGACGGCGGCATCGGCCAGCGGCGCCACGTGCCGCGCCTGCGCGCGGGCGACCCCGAACGCTCCTCACCCGTCACCACCTTTCTCGGCGGCGCCTCAGCCATCCGCCGCTCGGCCTTCCTCCAGGTGGGCGGCCTGCCGGAGCGGTTCTTCTACGCTCACGAGGAGACCGACCTGGCGTGGCGGCTGCTGGGCGAGGGCTACCGGATCGAGTACGACGCCGAGACGGTCATGTACCACCCGCAGGTCCCGCCGACCCGGCACGCCGAGTTCTACCGGATGAACGCCCGCAACCGGGTGTGGCTGGCGCGGCGCAACCTGCCGTGGCCCCTGGCGGTCATCTACCTGCTCGACTGGGTGGTGCTGACGCTCATCCGGGAGCGCCGGTCCGGGGTGGCGATCAAGGCGTGGTTCACCGGGTTCTTCGAAGGACTGCGGACACCGGCCGGCGAGCGCCGCCCGATGGCCTGGCGCACCGCCTGGCGCATGATGAAGCTGGGTCGTCCGCCCATCGTGTGAGCCAGTCCTCAGACATCTGATGACTCTTGATAGCCTGCCCCGATGGATCCTGTTACGGGTGGGGCTGTGCTCCGCGCTGTCGAGGTCGACGTCGTGCGTGACGGGGCTTCCCTGCTGCGGTCGATCTCTATGACCGTCGCGCCGGGGGAGCACTGGGCGCTGCTGGGCCCCAACGGGGCCGGGAAGAGCACGCTGCTGGACCTCCTCGGGGCTGTGAAGCATCCCACGCGCGGGGTCGTCGAGGTTCTGGGCCATCGGCTCGGCCGGGTCGACATGCGGGAGCTCCGCTCGTTTCTGGGGCACGTCAATCCGCGGCACTCCCTGGAGTCCAGCCTCCGGGTCCGCGACCTGGTGCTGACCGGGGCCACCAACACCATCGAGCTCGTCCCTCGCTGGGCGCCCACCGCGGAGCAGGAGGAGCAGGCCCTGCGGCTGATCGGGGTGATGGGGATGGCCCGCAAGGCCGAGGCGCGCTGGCCCCACCTGTCCCAGGGAGAGCGGGGACGGGCGCTGATCGCGCGGGCCCTCATGCCGCGGCCGCGGCTGCTGCTGCTCGACGAGCCCGCCACCGGGCTGGACCTGGCCGCCCGGGAGCAGTTGCTCGCCAGCCTGGACGTGCTGCGCAAGGAGCACCCCGCGCTGGCCACCGTACTGGTGACCCATCATCTGGAAGAGCTGCCCGCCAGCACCACGCACGCGCTGCTGTTGCGGGAGGGGGAGTGCATGGCGTCGGGTCCGGTGGACGAGGTGCTGACCACCGACCTGGTGAGCAAGTGCTTCGACCACCCGGTGCGGATCAGCCGCGTCGACGGACGGTGGAGCGCTCGGGCCTAGATGGCCGCCGCGTCGCCGAAGGTCATGGCCGCGCGGGCGACCGTGGTGGTGAGTAAGGGGCGCTTCGGCAGGCCCAGTTCGCTCAGCTCCTTGGCTATCGGGTGGTTGCCCAGCCGGATCAGCGCGCCGCCGGGCCGTATGCGGACGCCACGGGTCTCCACCGACCACGGGACGCGGCGCGTCACGCCCTCCCGATGGGTGAAGGCGTCCAGCGGGACCAGCGCGCCCGCGCTCGGCGCGGGCATGCCCGGTTTGAGCAGCAGGTCGAGCACCAGCCGCCCGTCCTTGCGCAGGACGCAGCGCTTGTACGGCGAGTCGAGCCGCAGGTCGATGTCGGCGAGCTCCTTCGGAAAGCCCCAGATGCGGCGGCCCGCCTCCAAGGTGAACCCCTGATCGACCGGCAACCAGTGGATGAAGACCCCGGCCCGCCGCAGATCGCCCAGCCCGACCGACTGCGCCACACCCGGCGGGCGCACCAGGAACGCCACGCCGAACTCGTGGTAGGCGTCCAGGTCTCCCTCGCGGTAGTCGACGAACACCAGCACGCAGATCGCCTTACCGGGGAACACCTCGGCCGCGTCCAGGCCCGAGTAGGCGATCACCGCCCTGGCGGCGTCGGCCCGGACGGGATACATGACACTGCAGACCGTGGCGTCTCTCACCTGGACGGGCATGCTCACCGTGCGGCCCTGGATCAGATGCGAAGACATGACTCCAGTACATCAACCGGAAAGCCGTGTGACCATTCCTCCTCGGATCCCGTCTGGTCTGTTGTGACATTCGTAAGAACGCGGAGGGCATCATCATCGAGGAGCTGTACCGCGAGCACTGGGCGCTCGTGTGCGGGTTCCTGTTACGCCGCACCCGCGACCCCCATCTCGCCGAAGACCTGGCCCAGGAGACGTTCGTCAAGGCCACCAGGGCGCTGCTCGGCTGGCGCGGCGAGAACGCGGCCGCGTGGCTGCTGTCCATCGCCCGCAACGTTCTGGTCGACCACGTCCGGCGCCACCGCCGCGAGCTGGCCCTGCCCGACCCCGACGAGCTCGGTGTGCCCGCGCTGCACGTCGAGTCGCTGGCCGTCCGCGACGCCCTGGACCGGCTGCCCGACCAGCACCGCAGACTGCTCGCCCTGGTCTACTTCGAGGGCTTCTCAATGGTCGAGGTGGCCGCGATGACCGGCAAGAAGCACGCCACGATCAAGACCGCCGTGTGGCGGGCCAGAGCCGCCTTCGCCGACATCTATGGAGTCCCCCATGACTGAAGACGACCTTCTGCCCATGCCCGACTTCGACCCCAAGGCGACCCGCCGGTCCGTCCGGCGAGGTCTCATCCGCACCGCGATAACCGTGCTGGCGGCGTTGATCGTCCTCGTCCTGGTGGCGACGGTCGGCTCCAGCATGATCCAGCAGCGTGGTGACCGGGAAACGCGCATGACGGACGTGCTCGGCACTGCCTTCAAGATTTACAACCCCGCCTACGACATCCAGGTCCAGGATTGGGGTGCCACCACGCCGCTGTCGATGTCGTTCACCGTGAACGCCCGCCCGATGCGGGCCTACGGGGGCTTCGTCGCTGGTTACGGAGGCGCGGAACATGTCATCACCCAGGACTTCTTCGGTCACGTGGGCAGGTTGCCGCTTGGCAACGACGCCAAGACCACGCTGAGCAGGGCGCTGGCCAACGTGAGCACCGGCAACCAGCCTAAGAAGGACACTCGCAAGGTCCTGGCCAGGCTCCCGGAGGACCTCAACGCGCTGTCGGTGATCGAGTTCGCCAGGCCGCTCACCACCCAGGAACTGGGCGCCTTCACTGCCAGGTACAACTCATCCGCCGAGAAGGTGGTATACGAGCGGCGCCCCAGGTCGATCCCCATCACGTGGGGAGGAATGACGTTCTGGGACCGAGCCCCGATGCCCGAAGATGACCACTCGATCGAGCCCGATCAGGCGATCAGGCTGGACCTCGAGAGCTTCCGCCGCTGGGTGGGCATCCTCAAGGACTACGACGACGACAACCTGCACGACTTCGACCTGAGCCTGGCCCGGCTGCGCAAGGCCGCGAACGACGGCTTGGCGTATGCCTACGTGGACATTGAGGCCAAGATCGGCGACCTGCGGAAGATCATCGAGGACCCGCTGGTTCAGACGGTTCGGGTGGCGGACACCACCTACGACCTCGAACGGCCCTAGACCGCCAGAGAGTGGGCGCGCACCTGAACCCCCGCCCACCTCTCCATTTTGGCCACGAACTCCGCCGCGTGGTCGGGCCAGTGATGACGCAGCCGGGCCTCGGCGTGGCCGCGTGCCCCCAGGGCGGCCCGCCGCTCGGGGTCCTCCTTGAGATCGAGTACGGCGTTCACCAGCGCGTCCACGTCGAGCGGCACCACGACCCCGCACCCGACCCGCTCCGCCATCGAGCCGTGCGGTGTGGTGATCACCGGGAGCCCCCGGCCCATGTAGTCGAGGATCTTGGTCGGCGTCCTCGTGCCGGTCTCCGCCGACAGGGACAGGCCGGCCAGGGCGCCCTCGGCCATCCGCAGGGCGTGGCGGTTCGGGACGTACCCGAACCAGTCGAGCAGCCCGACCCGCTGCGCGTCCCGCAGCAGCGGCCGGACCTCACGGTCGGCGGCGCCGAGCAGGTCCATCCGGATGCCGTGCGGGACGAGCCGCTCGGCCAGCCCGATGAGCTCGGAGACGCCGCGCTCGGCGGAGAGCCGCCCGATGTGCACCACCCTGGTGTCGCCGGGCGGGGGCGGCGCCGCCGACACCAGCGTGGCCTCCGGCACCACCGCGGAGGTGACCACGTGGTGGCGCCGCTCGGCCCGGGACAGCTGCCTGGCGGTGACCTGCTCCCGTACGTCCCAGACGATCGGCGGGTGGTGGAAGGGCAGGGTGTGCAGCAGACGGTGGTCGTGCAGCACCAGCAGGTCGGCGCCCCTCAGGCCGCGCTTGAGCGCCGCCCGCGCCCGGCCGTAGCCGGCGTTGCGTGATACGTCGATCGCGGCGACGCCCATCGCGGGGGTCACGTTGTAGTAGGTGAAGGGCGCGACGTAGGTCACCTCGTGGCCCGCGTCGAGCAGCGCCCGGATCTGCCGATGCATGATCCGGGCGTCCTCGGGATGGTGGACGGTGGTGGCTACGCATACACGCATGCGGTCGATGCTGCGCCGCTACCCGGTCAATGGCGTAAATGCTGGGGGAATTGCCGCTTAACTTCCTGACGGGCGGCGGTAGAGCCACGTCAGCCGAGGTTCGAGCACCCACTTGAACACGGTGCGCGTCTCGGGCAGGCACAGCACGATCGCCAGGGCGAAACAGCTCGTACTGATCGCCAGCACTCCGAGCGGGCCGTGCAGCCAGGGCAGCTCCAGCCACCCCTGGTCCTTGGCGATGAGGACGGGGATGCCGTGGAGCAGGTAGCAGTAGAGGGTGCGGGTGCCGAGATCGGTGAACCAGGTCTCGCGCCTGGGCACCAGCGCCAGGACGGCGTAGGACATGGCCAGCCCGCAGATCAGCAGCCCGGTGCGTACACCGAGGCCCATCCACCAGGACAGGTCCAGGTCCTGGAAGCTGTGCTTGTAGTAGAAGGGCTTCAGCGGCGCCTTGGGCGCGATGAAGATCGACACCGCGGCGGCGCCGAGCACCACGAACACCGAGACGATCTTGATCCACCGGCGGTCGAGCAGGTCGAAGTGCTCGGGCTGCATCACGAGCCCGATGACGAAGAACGGCATCAGACCGAAGAAGCGGTCCATGCTGAAGTCACCGGAGATCTGCGAGAACCCGGCGAACAGGTAGATCGCGATCGCCACCGGGATCGGGTGTTTCATCCGCTTCCACACGGGGGTGGACAGGCGCCAGAACAGCAGCGCCAGCAGGTACCAGTTGATCCACGCGGGATCGATGATCGTGAGGCTCCACTTTTCGCCCAGGCCGAGCCGGACGAGCGCGTAGCCGACCTCCACGATGACGTACGGCACGACGAAGGTGTCGACCAGCTTGTTCGTCTTGGCGTTGGAGTTCCAGAAATTTCTGGACAGATAGCCGCTGATGAGCACGAACAGCGGCATGTGGAAGGTGTAGATGAAGATGTAGAGCGACCTGGCCGAGTCGGTGGACAGCGTCGGCACTAACGAGTGGCCGACGATCACGAACGCGATCAGGACGAACTTGACGTTGTCCAGGTAGGGATCGCGCTTGCGCTTGGGGGCCTCGGGCTGGGGCTCGGGGGCCGGCTCTGGCTCCGGTCGCTCCTGGTCCTCGTCCTGCTCCTGGTCCGTCTTGGACGGGCCGACGCCGTGCGGATCCGTCTTCTCACTCCAGAAAGCCTCCTCCGGCAGTGGCCACTGAGCTCCTGTGCTCGCGGGGCCGGTGGCCTCATCGGCGTCACCCGTGTCGGGGGGCGTCGTGACCGGTGGGGAGTGCTTGGTGTCAGACACTACGGAGTCGCTCAGCTTCACTCGGGGTCGGGGGAACGCGACAGGCAGCCCGCATGCACGCGTCCTTGACGAGTGAGACGAGCCGCGTCGCCGACCCGCTACACACTAGCCCGGCTACGAGGCTCCTGTCTCACTTGCGGTGTGAGAACACCCGGTTACACAGGGAACTTGGAGGTCAGGTGCAGACGTTCTTCTGCTTGTCCGCCGAGATCGTGCTGTTGGTGACGCTGTCGGGCAACTTGGTGACCTTGACCGACTTGAAGTCCTCGCCGATGATCAGCTGGATCACGGGCGGGTTCGCCGTCGCGGGGGTCGTCGAGGGCACCGGCACCGGAGAGGTGTAGGTGGAGGTGGTCGTCGGCTTGAGCTTGCCCGCCGTCGGAGCCGGCTTGGGCTGCATGGCCTTGACCAGCACGTCGCTGTACGCGGCGCCGTCGGTGGCCTTCTTGGCGTAGCGGACCTGGGTGGTCGGCTGGCTCTTGCCGTCGGTGGCCAGGTAGTTGCCCACGCCCGTGACCTTGAAGCCTTCCTTGCTCAGCAGGTCGGCGACCTCTTTGGCCTTGCCCTGCGTCGTCGTGCCGTTGAGCACCTGGACCTGGACCTGCTCCGGCTTGACGTTGATCTTGGGCGTGGAGGCGGCGGTCGACGCCGACGCCGCGGGTTCGGGCAGGTCGACGTCGCTCTTGATCGCGTTGAACAGATCGTTGGCGTCGGGCTGCTTCCAGATCACCCGGTTGGTGTCCTCCGGGTCCGGCTGCCACGGGATCGTGGTGAACTTGACCCCGCCCGCCGTCATCTTCTGCGCGCTGGTGGCGATCTCGATGAGCTGGGTGGTGTCGTTGGCCAGGTCCGGGTCCATCGTCACCGACTTGGCGGTGGCCTTGATGAAGTCCCTGAGCTTCCCGACATCGGTGAGCAGCTGGCTGCTGGTGGCCTTCTGCACGACCTTGCTCAGGAAGATCTGCTGGCGCTTGATCCGCTGGATGTCGCTGCCGTCACCGTAGTGGCGCAGCCGGACGTAGCCCAGCGCCTGCTCGCCGTTCAGGAGGCTCTTGCCCTTGGGTAGCGTCAGGTGGGAGTTCTTGTCGTTCACGCCGTTCGCCAGGCAGATCTGGATGCCGCCGAGCGCGTCGACGATGTTCTTGAAGCCGCTGAAGTCGACCTCGACGAAGTGGTCGACCCGGATGCCGGTGAGTGTCTCCAGCGTGGACATCGTGCAGGCGACGCCGCCCGAGCTGTACGCCGAGTTGATCATGTCGCGGCGCGGCGGCATCTCCTGCTTGGTGGTCTCGTTCTTGCACTTGGGGATCTGCACCATCGAGTCACGGGGGAAGCTGATGAGCCGCGCCTGGTCCCGGTTGGGCGAGATGTGCATCAGGATGATCGTGTCGGTGCGCTTGCCGCCCGCGTCGGCCGTCCTGGCGAGCTTCTGGCCGTATTGGGCGTTGCCCTTGCCCGCTCGGGTGTCGGAGCCGACCAGCAGCACGTTGAGCGCGCCGGTCTCCGGCGGCCGGGGGTTGATGATGTCCTTGTCGACGGGCCTCTGGTTGATGTTGCTGAAGGCGTCGCGGTAGAGCGTGTAGCCGGTCAGCGCGCCGGCGACCATGAGCGAGGTGGTCGCGATGCTGATCCAGGCCAGCACGCGCATCTTGTTGCCACCACCGTCACCGCCGCCGCGATGGCCGCGGGGTGGCAGGTCTTCGGGGGGCGGGGGAGGGGGAGAGGATGCCGCCGCCCGGCGCGACATCCGGCTGCCGGGCTGTGTCGAGGCGACCCTGCGGTCCTGCACGGACACGCTCCACTGGTCACTCATGCGCCCCCTCGCCTGGTCCGGTTGGCTCGGTCATTCTGCGCCACGAGACTAGGTCACGGACGGCGTACCCGCAGCCATGACGAAGAGAATCGACCGTGACCCGGACGTGATGTTACCGCGCAAAAGCATACTCAGACCTGGACATTTAGCGGAATATTCATCGTCAAACTCTTTACGGAGAGCGCGGGCCGACGCGGGTGGCCAGAGCCGCTGCCAGGCAGGCCAGGGGCACGGCCGGCAGGACGTACCGGTAGTCGAACTCCGCCACGGCCGGCGGTACGACCAGCAGCAGCACCGCCGTTGACCAGGGCAGCAACCACGGGGGCGGCTCGTCGGTCAGGACCGCGAGCCGGCGCCCGCCGGACAGCCGCCGCCTGATCGCCAGAGCGGGCGGGACGAGCAGGACGGCCAGCAGCACGGTGCCCGGCAGACGCCCGACATCCTGGTAGGCGCGCATCCAGCCGGCGTACGGCTCGACGACCTCGGTGCCGATCGGTCCCTGCTCGTAACGCTTGCCCAGGTCGACGCCGAGCTGCGCGGCCCACCGGCCCGGAGGCTGCGGCGAGACCGCGGGGAACTCGTAGTAGTCGTAGATCTCGTGGTCGGGGTAGACCGGGCGGCCCCAGACGAACGAACGGCCCAGCTCCGACAGCACGGAGGCGGCGTAGTCGAGCGGCTGCTTCCGGATGGCCAGCGAGGCGAACCGGCCCGCCAGCTCGTCGTTCTCCTCGGTGAACGTGATGTCGGGTAGCGCGACGAGCGGGGAGTCCTTGGCCCAGATGTACTCCTGCGAGGGCGGACGCCGCTCGGGCGGCCGGGGGTCGCAGAGCACCTTGAGGTCCGGCGGGGGCTCCATCTTCGCGCAGTCGGCGAACGACATCGTGCGGGCGTAGAGGAACGCGCCGTTCGCCCCGACGATGCCGACGCGGTGGTAGGTGGCGTAGAACCAGCCCCCGTACGCGATGACCGGCGCCAGCGCGGCCACCACCACGAGCCCGGCGAGCCCCACCCGCCTGCGCAGCAGGAACCAGGCCGCCGCGACCACGATCAGCGGCTGGCCGACGGTCCTGGTGAGCGTGGCGGCGGCCAGCAGCAGCCCGACGGCGATCACCACGGGCCGGTCGGCCAGGGTGAGCGCGATCGCGGCGACGACCAGGAACATGAAGAGCGCGTCCGAGACGAGCAGGTGCTCCAGCTCGATCTGGTAGGCGTCCAGCAGCACCGGCACCGTGGCCAGCGTCGCCGCCCATCTGGGCGCGCGGCGTGCGCACCAGTAGACCAGCACGCCGGTGGCCAGGCCGAGCAGGTGCTGTGCGGCGGTGATCGCGCCGAAGGAGTGGAACGGTTCGAGCGCCTTCATGAAGGCCGAGTAGCCGGCGGGGCGCACCAGGTCGGGGCGGGGGTGGAAGACGGTGACGACGTAGGTGTAGGAGTCGGGGAACCACAGGGCCGGGCGGTAGCCGAGCATCGTGACGACCCGCAGCGCGGCGCCCAGGGTCAGGACCGCCAGGAACCAGCCGTGCCGCCGCGCCAGTGCGGCCGCCCGGGCAGGGCTGGGCCTGGGTCTGGGCTCGGGCTCGCCGACGAGCGTCGTCTCCTCCACTCGTGCGTCCTCCCGCTTCACCGGCACGTCGCGTACGCTACCCGCGTTTCGCGTGATCCCGCGTAACCGCCGACCCGGAGCGCGCTGCCCGGGCTGTGGGCCCGCAGGATCACTGCGTTGCCTGCCCTGGGCCGCTTCGGGGTCGTCGCGCCGGCCGGGCTGAGGGCCCTTGGGGGCATCGCGCCGTTTCGGGCCGAAGGTGCTGTGGGATCGTCGCGCTGTCCGTGGGTTGGATACGCTCGCGATCACCGATGGGAATCGCCTGGCTGGACCGGACGCGTAGGCCGTCGGCGGGTCGGGTGCTCGCCGTGGTCTCGGTGCTGCCTGCCCTGGTCGTGGCCGGTTGGCTGCTCGCCGCGCTGCCGCTGCTGCTGGCCGGGTGGTATCGGCCGATGCCGGCGCTGGTGCTCGGGGCGGTGGTGATCGGGGGGCTCTGCTGGTTCGCTCTCCGCCGGTCGCTCAAGGTGGTCGAAGGGGCGACCGGGCGGCAGGTCGGCGCGGTCGTCGCCGTCGCGGTCGGGTCCGGTGTGTTCAACGCGATCATGCACAGCGAGCAGCTGATCGTCAGGCGTGACCCCGCCACGTACGCCCAGTACGCCACCTGGCTGGCCGGACACGGCTCGCTGCCGATCCCCGCGCAGGCGGAGGCGTTCGGCGGGGCCGATCCGGCGCTCATGTTCGAGAGCGTCGGGTTCTACGACGTCGACGGGTCGGTGGTGCCGCAGTTCATGCCGGGACCGCCGCTGCTGTTCGCCGTGGGTGACTGGCTCGGCGGGCTGCTGCTGACACCGGCCGTGCTCGGGGTGCTGGCCGTGCTCACGCTGGCGGGGGTGGTGGGCCGGCTGGTCGGCGGGCGCTGGGCGCCGGTGGCGGCGCTGGCCTTCGCGGTGAGCCTGCCGATCCTCTACACCTCACGGACCACCTTCAGCGAGATCCCCTCGCTGATCCTGCTGTTCGGCGGCCTGGCCCTGGTCCACGACGCCCTCTCCCGCGGGAGCGTCCAGCGCTGGGAGGGGGCGCTGGCCGGGCTGGTGTTCGGGCTGGCCGTGCTGGTCAGGATCGATGGGCTGCGTGACGTGCTGCCGGTCCTGGCCTTCGCCGGGGCGCTGATCGCCTGGCGGCGCCTCGGCAGCCCCCAGGGGGCGCTCGGGCCGCCGCTCCTGCTCGGGCTCGCGGTCGGCGCCGGGTTGGGGCTGCTGGCGGCGTACGTACTTGCGCGGCCGTATCTGTCCTATCTGTCCAGGTCGGTCAATCCGCTGCTGCTCATCTGCGCCGCCGTTCTCCTCCTCACCCTGGCCGGTACGCTCGCCGCCCCCCGGCTGGCCCGGATCCGGATACCCAGGTGGCTTCCGGACGTGGGGGCCGGGCTGGTGGTGCTGGTCATGGTCGGCCTGGCCGTGCGGCCGTGGCTGCAGACCGTGCGACGGGTGGCCACGACGTCGGAGGACGTGCTCACCGCCAAGTTCATCGAACAGACGCAGAAAGCCAACGGCATGCCCGTCGACGGGACCCGGCTCTACACGGAGCTGTCCCTGCACTGGGTGAGCTGGTACGTCGGCCTCCCCGTGATCGTCCTCGCCACGATCGCGGCGGCGGTGCTGGTGCGGGGGCTGCTCAGGAACGGTTCCCCGGCCGAATGGCTGCTGCCGCTGGCCGTCATCGGCTGGACCACGGTGACCACGCTGCTGCGCCCGGAGATCACCCCCGACCAGCCGTGGGCCGCCCGCCGCCTGGTCCCGGTGGTGATCCCGGGGCTGATCCTGCTGGCGGTCTGGGGCCTGGAGTGGGTGCGCAACCAGGCCATCCTCCGCAAGTACGGCCGATGGATCACCGCCGTGGGCACCGTGCTCATCCTGGTGCCCCCGGTCATCACGTCGATCGGGATCGCGTTCACCCCGGTGGGGCGGGGCGAGCGGGCGGCGGTCGAGGCGATGTGCGCGAAGATCCCGCCGAACGCCTCGGTGCTGATCGTCGAGCGGGTGACGGGCAACCGGTTCACCCAGCTCGTCCGCGGCATGTGCGGCCGACCGGCGGCGCAGGTCCGCGCCGTGTCCAATCCGGATACGGCGGACGAAGCCGACGTGCGCCGCATGATCGCTCGGGTTCGCGCCGCCGGCCGCGTTCCGGTCGTGCTGGCCGCCGAGGAGGGGCAGGTGGCCGCGTACGGCCCGAAGACGCAGGTCATGGCCCTGGTGACCCGGCAGGACGAGCGGTCCCTCGTCGACGCGCCGAACGGCACCTGGTCGCTCCGGATCAACGTGTGGATGGCCGTCGGCTGACCGCGTCGCCGACGGCAGGTGGACTCGGTTCCCGGCTGGGCAGAGTACCCTCGACGCACGTGAGCACGCCTGAGACCCCCCAGAGTGGATACGCCGTGGAAGAAGCGCCATACGTCACGATCGTCCTGCCCTGCTACAACGAGCAGGACCACGTCATCGACGAGGTCGAGCGGATCACCAAGGCGATGGACTCCAGCGGCTATACCTATGAGCTGGTGGCGGTCGACGACTGTTCCACCGACGAGACGCTGGCCAGGCTGCATGAGGCCGCGCCCCGGTTCGACAATCTGCGGATCCGCGCGTTCCATCGCAACGGCGGGGCGGGCACCGTGCGCCGCATCGGCTCGCAGGAGGCCAGAGGCGAGATCGTCGTCTGGACCGACGCCGACATGACCTACCCCAACGAGCGGATCCCCGAGCTGGTCCAGATCCTGGAGAAGGACGCGACCGTCGACATGGTCGTCGGCGCCCGCACGTCCGAGGAGGGGTCGCACAAGCTGCTGCGCGTCCCGGCCAAGTGGGTGATCCGCAAGGTGGCGGAGCAGCTCGCCGGGCAGAAGATCCCCGACCTCAACTCCGGGTTGCGCGCGTTCCGCAGGACGGTGGCCAAGCCCTACCTGCGGCTGCTGCCGCCCGGGTTCTCCTGCGTCACGACGATCACGCTGTCGTTCCTGTCGAACCAGCACGACGTCTACTACCTGCCGATCGGCTACGCCAAGCGGGCGGGCAAGTCGAAGTTCAGCTTCGTGTCCGACGCCTACCGCTACATCCTGCAGGTGCTGCGGATGATCATGTACTTCAACCCGCTCAAGGTGCTCATGCCGCCCGCGTTGTGGCTGGTGGGGATCGGGTTCGTCAAGGGGATCTGGGACATGATCCAGCACCCGTTCTACTTCCCGGCCAACACCGTCATGATCTTCCTGTCGGGGCTGCTCATCGGATCCGTGGCACTGCTGGCCGACCTGATCGTGCGCTCGCGGGGCGAATAGCGTGCGCATCGCCATCATCGGCCCCACCTACCCGTACAAGGGGGGCGGGGCGCAGCACACCACCGAGCTGGCACACCGGCTGACGGCGCTCGGCCACGACGTGGTGATCGAGTCGTGGCGGGCCCAATACCCGGCGTTCCTCTACCCGGGCCAGCAGACGATCTCCGCACCCGAGGGCACCCCCTACCCCAAGACGCTGCGCCGGCTCGACTGGCGCAACCCCGGCGGCTGGGTGGCGTGCGGACGCCGGCTGCGCTCGGCCGACCTGGTGATCCTGGCCGTCCTGAGCCCGGTGCAGGTCCCGGCCTATCTCGGCATCCTGTACGGCCTGGGCAGGAAGGCCAAGACGGTCGCCCTGTGCCACAACGTGCTGCCGCATGAGCGCAAGCCGTACGACAGGCCGTTGATGAAGACGCTGCTCAACCGGGTCGACGCGGTGCTGACCCACTCCGACGAGCAGGCGGCGCTGGCGGCCTCCCTGAGTGACCGGCCGGTGAGTGTGGCCGGGCTGCCGCCGCACCTGCCGTCCACGACCGGGGAGCGCTCCGCCGAGGTGCACGGGCGGCTGCTGTTCTTCGGCATGGTCCGGCCGTACAAGGGGCTCGACCTGCTGATGCGTGCCCTGCCGGAGGGGGTCGGGCTGACCGTGGCGGGGGAGTTCTGGGGTGGGCTCGACGGCACCCGGGCATTGATCGATGAGCTGGGCATCGCGGACCGGGTGGAGCTGCGGCCCGGTTACGTGGCCGCCGAGGACGTGCCGAAGTTGTTCGCCGCCGCCGACGCGCTCGTCCTGCCGTACCGTAGCGCGACCGCCAGCCAGAACGTCTGGCTGGCCCACGAGCACGGCGTGCCGGTGATCGCGACCCGCGTCGGCGCGCTCGCCGACCACGTGACGGACGGCGTCGACGGGCTGCTGGTCGAGCCGGACGACGTCGAGGTGCTCAACCGGGCGATCAAGCGGTTCTACGCGCCGGGTGAGCCCGAACGGTTGCGGTCGGGCGTCAAGGCGGTCGATCCGGAGCCGTTCTGGTCGGCGTATTCGGCGGTGCTCCTCGACGCCTGACGGCCCAGCAGGAACGCGATGCCCGCGGCGACGGCGTCGCCCAGGGTGAACGCCAGCCGCGACACCACCGCGACCGCGTAGGACGGGCCGTCGCCGATCAGCGGCCGGAGCACGAGGATCATGGCGCCCTCGCGCACCCCGACCCCGGCGGGCACCACGAACGTCAGCAGCCCGGTGGCCCAGGCGAACGCGTAGGCCCCGGTCGCGACCACGTAGAGGTCCCACCTACCGGACAGCAGCCAGGTGTGCAGGCCGTACACGAACCAGCCGAGCGCGGTCCAGGCCACCGCGACCAGCACGGTACGGCCGGGCAGCACGCTTTCGAGCGGTTCCTTGCGCGCCAGGCGCAGGGCCAGATTGAGACCCCAGGTGAGCACCTTGGGATGCAGGCAGACGATGATCACGGGGACGATCAGCAGCAGGTACCACGCCTGGCGCACGGCCTGCTGCGTCGCCAGCGTCGCGGCCGCGATCGAGAGCGCGACCCCCAGGTTGATCACCAGGGACAGCGAGATGCAGGCGAACGTCCGGCGCGGCGGGCTGCCGTGGTCACGGCCGAGGTCCATCATCGCCGCGTACGCCCAGACCGAGCCGGGGATGTACTTGCCGAGCTGGCCCACGAACATGATCCGCCCGGTCACCCGCAGCGGCAGCGGCGACCCGAGCCCGGCCAGCACCTTCCGCCAGGCCAGCAGCATGCAGAACTGCCCGGCCAGCACCGCGGCGAACGCCCCGAGCACCGCCCAGGGCGACAGCGCGGTCACGGCCGCGATGGTCTCATCCCAGTTCCTGGCCAGTCCGTACCCGAGGAAACCGAGCGCGACCAGCGCGAGGAAGACGCGCAGCAGGCGGCGGAGCATTGGCCAAGGTTAACCGCGGTCGACTGCGCACACCAGACGACGGCGCCGCCTCTCACACGCGGGTACTGTTGGGCGGCGTGGGTAAGGAACGGGTCGCACAGTTGGAGTACTCCGAGTTCCAATCGGCGATGCTCGACGAGGAGAAGCGCCGGCGCAAGGCCGCGAAGATCATCGCGGTGGTGGAGCACTTCCACGGCTCGCTCGGCGGGCTGACCGTCGGCGACGTCGGCTGCTCGGCCGGGTTCATCGCCGACGAGCTGGCCGGGGCGGGGGCCAAGCACACGCTGGGCATCGACATCGACGTCCCCGGGCTGAGCAAGGCGGCCGACCGGTTCGGCGAGCGGGTGGCGTTCGTCTGCGGCGACGGCACCGGGCTGCCGTTCCCTGACGGCTCGGTCGACGTGCTGGTGTTCAACCACATCTACGAGCACGTGGTCGACCCCGACGCCGTGGTGGCCGAGATGCACCGCGTGCTGTCCGACGACGGCGTGCTCTACCTGGGGCTGGGCAACCGGCTCGGCATCATCGAGCCGCACTACAAGCTGCCGTTCCTGTCGTACCTGCCGCCCGCGCTCGCCGACCGCTACGTGCGCGCCTCCGGTCGCGCCGACAACTACTACGAGCGCTTCCGCACCCGGCGTGGGCTGCGCAGGATGCTGCGGGCCTTCCACGTGTGGGACTACACCTTCCCGGTGCTGGCGACGCCGACCCGGTTCGCCGGGTCCGAGCTGTTCCCGGGCGCGCTCGGGCGCCTGGTGCAGGCCGTGCTCGCACGCACGCCGCGCGCGGTGCTGCGGCTGCTCCTGCCGATCGTGCCTACCTACCTGTGGGTGGCGACGAAGACGCCCCGGCGCCCGGCCGGTGCCGATCTTCCGCAGCCGCCCGAGCGGGTCCGCCCGCTGTGAGCACCATCACACCCGGTACGTCAGGCAAGGCACCCGTTGTGCGGAAGGTCGTGCGGTTCGGGTTCCTGCTGGTCGCACTCGGGTTCGGTGTGTGGGCCGTGGCGTCGCAGTGGGACGCCGTGGTCGCCGGGTTCGCCCGGCTGAGCTGGCCGCTGCTCGCCGCCTCGCTGGCCGGCGTCGTGGGCGCGCTGCTGGGCGCCATGATGACCTGGCGCACGCTGCTGGCCGACCTGGGCTCGCCGCTGCCCCTTCGCTCCGCCGCCAAGGTGTTCTTCGTCGGCCAGCTCGGCAAGTACATCCCCGGCGCCGTCTGGCCCGTGCTCGCCCAGATGGAGATGGGCCGCGACCTCGGTGTGCCACGCCCGCGCAGCGCGGCGGCGTTCTTCCTGACGATGCCGATCCAGCTGGCCACCGGCCTGCTCGTCACGCTGGTCACGCTCGGCTGGGACCGGTTCGGCTGGCTGCTGCTGCTCGTCCCCGTGCTGCTGGTGCTGCTGGAGCCCAAGGTGATCAACGGGCTGATCGGGTTCGGCCTGCGCCGGCTCAAGCGCGAGCCGCTCGAACACCCGCTCACCCGGCGCGGCATGCTCACCGCGCTCGGCTGGGCCCTGGCCGGCTGGGTCTGCTACGGCCTGCACCTGTACTTCATCGTGCCGCAGGCCGGCCTGCTCTTCGCCATCGGCGCCTTCGCGCTGTCGTGGTGCCTGGGCATCATGTCGGTCGTCGTGCCCGCCGGGGCCGGTGTTCGGGAAGTGGTCATCGTGGGCGTGCTGTCCCCGGTGATGCCCTCGGGTCAGGCCATCGCCGTGGCTCTTTCATCGCGAATCGTCATCGTCATTGGTGACCTGATCTGCGCGGGTATGGCGGGAATCGCGGCTCGGCGCGACTCGGTGTGATTTAGGCCACGAATTGGGGGAGGCTGGTCATAAGCTGAACCTAGAGGGGGATGACAAAGTCCCACGTTGATCTTGAGGGGAGAAGATCTTCGTAATGCCTCGAGTGCTCGTCGATGCCGCGGCGGTCCCCGCAGACCGCGGTGCGTTGATCAGATATGTGGACGGGCTCGTCGCCGGGCTCGACCGGGCCGGTGCCGACCTCGCCGTGGTCTGCCAGCGGGCGGACGCCGACCGTTATGGGCGGCTTGCGCCCTCGGCGCGGATCATGCCGGGCCCGGTCGCCATCACCAACCGGGCCGCCAGGCTCGCCTGGGAGCAGACCGGAGTGCCGCTGCTCGCCCGCCAGGCGGGGGCGCAGGTCATCCACGCCCCCTACTACTCGATGCCGATCCGCGCGGGCCTGCCCACTGTGGTGACCGTGCACGACGTCACCTGGTTCACCGAGCCCGACCAGCACAGCGCGGTCCGGGCGTCGTTCTTCCGGTCCGCCACCCGCACCTCCGTACGTCACGCCACCCGCGTGATCGTGCCGTCCAAGGCGACGAGGGACGAGCTGGTCCGGGTGCTCGCCGCTGATCCGACCCGCATCGACGTCGCCTACCACGGTGTCGACCAGCAGCTCTTCCACCCGCCGGACGAGATCGAGATGCTCCGCGCGGCCACCAGGTGCGGCCTGCACGGTCAGTCGTACGTGGCCTTCCTGGGCACGCTCGACCCGCGCAAGAACGTGCCAAACCTCATCCGCGGCTTCGCCATGGCCGTCAAGAGCCTCGACAAGCCGCCCGCGCTGGTGCTCGGCGGCGGGGTCCACGAGGATGACGTCGACGCCGCCTGCCGGGAGGTCGAGGCCACGGTCAAGGTGGTGCGGCCGGGTTACCTGCGCGTTCCTGACCTGCCGGGGTTCCTCGGCGGGGCGGCCGTGGTGGCGTTCCCGTCGCGCGGCGAGGGCTTCGGGCTGCCCGTGCTGGAGGCGATGGCCTGCGGCGCGCCGGTGCTCACCACGCACCGCACCTCGCTGCCCGAGGTGGGCGGCGACGCCGTTGCCTACACCGAGCCCGACGCCGACAGCATCGCCAGTGAGCTGGGCCGGCTGCTCGCCTCCCCCGAACGGCGGCGGCAGCTCCGCGAGGCCGGTCTGGCCAGGGCCCGCGAATTCACCTGGCAGGCGTCCGTGGAGGCGCATCTCAGTTCTTATCAACGCGCAATTGAATAGTCAGATAACCTCACCGAGTGATGGAGAGCTCTTTGCCGGACCTCGAGGCGATCCTCCTGGTCGGGGGGCAGGGCACGCGCCTGCGTCCGCTGACACTGGGCACGCCCAAGCCGCTGTTGCCCACCGCCGGAGTGCCGTTCCTGGCACACCAGCTGGCCCGGGCCCGATCCTTCGGGGTTCGCCGGATCGTCTTCGCGACCTCGTACAAAGCATCGATGTTCGAGCCGGTCTTCGGCGACGGGTCCGCGTTCGGGCTCTCGATCGAATACATGACGGAGGAGACGCCGCTCGGCACCGGCGGGGCGATCCGCAATGCCGCCGAGGCGCTCGGCTCGGGTCCCGACGACCCCGTGCTCATCCTCAACGGCGACATTCTGTCGGGTCATGACATCGGTGACCAGATACGCACTCACCTGCGGCGATCTGCCGCTGTAACGCTCCATTTGACAGAGGTCGACGACCCGACCCGGTTCGGCTGCGTGCCCACCGACGACGACGGGCGGGTGACGGCCTTCCTGGAGAAGACGCCCAACCCGGTGACCAACCGCATCAACGCGGGCTGCTACGTGTTCACCCGCTCGGTCATCGACCAGATCCCCCGGGGCGAGGTCGTGTCGGTCGAGCGGCAGACCTTCCCGGGGCTCATTGAGTCGGGCGAGCTCGTGCTGGGCTACGCCGACCGCACCTACTGGCTCGACGTCGGCACGCCCGCCGCCTTCGTCCGCGGCTCACGCGACCTGGTGCTCGGCCGGCTGGCCTCGCCTGCCCTGCCCGGCCCGACGGGCGAATACCTGGTGCTCGACGGCGCGGTGGTCTCGCCGGAGGCCAAGGTGCAGGGCGGCTCCACGGTGGGCGCGCGGGCCGTGGTCGAGGCGGGGGCCTCGGTGATGGGCAGCGTGCTGAGCGACGACTGCGTGATCCACTCGGGCGCGACCGTCACGGACTCGGTGGTGGGCCGGGGGGCGCGGGTGTGCGCGGGGGCGGTGGTGTGCGACGCGGTGATCGGTGACGGCGCGGTGGTGGGCGCGGGCAACGAGCTCCAGGCGGGGGTGCGGATCTGGCCGGGCATCGAGCTGCCTGAGCGTGCTGTCCGTTATTCGAGCGACGTCTAACCCAATTTTTTTCCTGTACGGCAAGCGGTGGGCACCCGCCACCCGCCGTACAGGGCTGGGGGCCTCCAGGAATACGGCCGCTGAGCCCGCACGCGGCCGGGCGCCGATACGCGCGCCCGTGACAGGGACCCCCGGCACCCCGAGGCGGACGGGCCCCTGGCGCCCCGAGGCGGGCTCGGGCGGCGCCTCATGACGGGCCCGGGCACCCGGAGGTGGAATCGGGCGGCAGACTGGTCGGGTGATGGAGCGTTGGTGGGTGCCTGAGGGGGCGCTGGATGTGGGTCTCGTGTTGGGGCCGCACCGGCGTGGCACCGGTGACCCGACCTGGCGGGCCACGCATGACGGTGCCGTCTGGCGCACCTCCCGTACCCCCGATGGGCCCGGCACGCTGCGGGTGAGCGTGCGGACGGGCAGTGTGTGCGGACAGGCATGGGGGCCGGGCGCCGAGTGGCTGCTTGAGGAGCTGCCCGCGCTGCTCGGGGCCGAGGACGACGCGTCGGGGTTCAGCGTCCGGCACGCTGTGCTGGAGGACGTGGCCAGGAAGCACGCGGGGCTGCGGATCGGCAGGACCGGCCGGGTCATGGAGGCGCTGGTGCCTGCCGTGCTCGAACAGAAGGTCGTCGGGCGTGAGGCCTGGCGGGCCTGGCGGTGGTTGCTGAACCACTACGGGGAGCCCGCCCCGGGACCCGCGCCCGAAGGGATGCGGGTCGTGCCCGAGGCGAGTGTGTGGCGGGCGGTGCCCTCCTGGCACTGGCACAAGGCCGGCGCCGAGGCCGTACGCGCCAGGACCATCGCCACCGCCGCCTGGCACGCCGCCAAGCTGGAGGCCGCCGCCACCAGTGAGGAGCTCGACCGACTGCTGCGGGCCCTGCCGGGGATCGGGGTGTGGACGTCGGCGGAGGTGCGTCAGCGGGCCTTCGGTGATCCCGACGCCGTGAGCGTGGGCGACTTCCACCTGGCCAAGCTGGTGGGCTACGCGCTGACCGGCGAGAAGACCGACGATCCGGGCATGCTGCGGCTGCTGGAGCCGTACAAGGGGCACCGGCACCGGGCGACCGTCCTGATCTACCTCACCGGGCTGCGCCCGCCCGCGCGTGGTCCGCGCATGCCAGTCCGCGACTACCGGGCCTTCTGACCTGCCCTAGGTGCGGGCCGCGAACTCAGCCCACGTAGTGTGCCCGTTATGAGTCTCGTCAGTGAATCCGCACTTCGCCGTGCTCTCGCCCGGGCCCGCGATGGCAAGACCCTCGACGTCGCCGAGGCCGCCGTGCTGCTCCACGCCCGCGATGAACACCTTGACACGCTGCTCGAACACGCCTCGCGAGTCCGTGATGCCGGGTTGACGGCGATCGGTCGGGAGGGGGTCATCACCTACAGCAGGAAGGTGTTCATCCCGCTGACCAGGCTTTGCCGGGACCGTTGTGGTTACTGCACGTTCGCGACCGCGCCGAACAAGTTGCCCGCGCCGTTCCTGAGCCCCGACGAGGTGCTGGAGATCGCCAGGCAGGGTGCGGCGATGGGGTGCAAGGAGGCGCTGTTCACGCTGGGGGACCGGCCCGAGGACCGCTGGCACCAGGCCCGCGAGTGGCTCGACGCGCACGGTTACGACGACACGCTGTCGTACGTACGCGCGATGTCGATCAGGGTGCTCGAGGAGACAGGGCTGCTCCCGCACCTGAACCCCGGCGTGCTGAGCTGGCGCGACCTGCAGCGGCTCAAGCCGGTCGCGCCGTCGATGGGCATGATGCTGGAGACGACCTCGCGGCGGCTGTTCGAGGAGAAGGGGGCCGCCCACTACGGCTCTCCCGACAAGGACCCGGCGGTACGCCTGCGCGTGCTGGAGGACGCGGGCCGCTCGAACGTGCCGTTCACCACCGGGATCCTGATCGGCATCGGCGAGACCATCGAGGACCGGGCCGAGTCGATCTTCGCGATCCGGCGGGTGGCGCGCGAGTACGGCGGTGTCCAGGAGGTCATCGTGCAGAACTTCCGCGCCAAGCCCCACACCGCCATGCGCGGCCTGCCCGACGCCGACCTGCAGGAACTGGCCGCCACGATCGCGGTCGCCCGGCTCGTGCTGGGGCCCCGGGTGCGGCTGCAGGCGCCGCCCAATCTGGTCGACGCGGAGTACGAGCTGATGATCCGGGCGGGGATCGACGACTGGGGCGGGGTGTCTCCGCTGACGCCCGACCACGTCAACCCGGAACGGCCATGGCCGCAGATCGACGACCTGGCGGCGCGGACCAGGGAGGCGGGGTTCGTGCTGCGGGAGCGGCTGACGATTTATCCGGAATATGTGTTGGCGGGGGAGCCTTGGCTGGATCCTCGGCTGTTCGGGCATGTGGCGGCGTTGGCGGATCCGGTCACCGGGCTGGCTCGGGAGGACGCGGTGTTGCGGGGGCTTCCCTGGCAGGAGCCCGATGGGGGATTCGCGGCTTCGGGGCGGGTGGACCTGCACGTCGAAGTGGACACCTTGGGCCGGACCAATGATCGGCGGGACGACTTCGACAACGTCTACGGCGACTGGGAGGCACTGCGCGAACGCCTGGATCCCGCCGCACGCATTGCGCCGCCCACCGCCGACCACCTCCTCGCCGCACCGGCGCCGGGAGAGCGGGCCGCCGTACCGGATCAGGGAGAGCAGGCCGTACCCGCTCCCGGGCAGGGGGAGCACGCCGCGCGGGCGACCGGCGGGCACACGCCGTCTGAAGTGCGGGCGGCGTTGCGGCGGGCGGAGGCGGATCCGGCCGGGTTGAGTGAGGCCGAGGCCGTGGCGTTGCTGTCGGCCGACGGCGGCGCGCTCGACGAGCTGGCCCGTATCGCCGACGACCTGCGCCGGCAAGCGGTCGGCGACGAGGTGACGTACGTCGTCAACAGGAACATCAACTTCACCAACGTCTGCTACACCGGCTGCCGCTTCTGCGCGTTCGCCCAGCGCAGGACCGATGCCGACGCCTACACGCTGAGCCTCGACCAGGTGGCCGACCGCGCCGAGGAGGCGTGGCGGGCCGGGGCGACCGAGGTGTGCATGCAGGGCGGCATCCACCCCGACCTTCCGGGCACCGCCTACTTCGACCTCGCCAAGGCGGTCAAGGCCAGGACGCCGGGCATGCATGTGCACGCGTTCTCCCCGATGGAGGTCATCAACGGCGCCAGCCGGACGAACCTCTCCATCGAGGACTGGCTGCACGCCGCCAAGGAGGCGGGCGTCGACTCGCTGCCGGGCACGGCGGCGGAGATCCTCGACGACGACGTCCGCTGGGTGCTCACCAAGGGCAAGCTGCCCACCAGGGAGTGGATCGACGTCATCACCACCGCGCACCGGGTGGGCATCCCGACCACGTCCACGATGATGTACGGCCACGTGGACACCCACGTCCACTGGGTCAGGCACATCAAGCTGATCAGGCGGCTGCAGGAGGAGACCGGCGGATTCTCGGAGTTCGTGCTGCTGCCGTTCGTGCACACCAGCTCGCCGATCTACCTGGCGGGCGTCGCCCGGCCGGGGCCGACCGCGCAGGAGAACCGGGCCGTGCACGCGCTGGCCAGAATCCTGCTGCACGGCGCCATCGCGAACATCCAGTGCTCCTGGGTCAAGCTCCAGGACGACCTGTGCCACCAGGTGCTCCAGGGCGGGGTGAACGACCTCGGCGGCACGCTGATGGAGGAGACCATCAGCCGCATGGCCGGGTCGGAGAACGGCTCGTACAAGACGATCAGCGAGCTGCGCGCGATGGTCGAGGTCACCGGCCGGCCGGTCAGGCAGCGGACGACGGAGTACGGCCACCCGGACGGCGAGCGGCTGGCCGCGTCGGCGGCGAGCGACGGTGTCTGCCAGAGCGTCAGGCGGGTACTCCCAATGGCTTAGATATAACAAGTTCTACCGACTCTTGCGCCAGTCGTGGGCGGCGCTGGGAGAATCGGCAGTCCCCGGAGAGAGGTGCACCGTGCGGCTGGGTCGACACCGCGCAGCGCTGCCAGCCGAGCAGCGCCGCAGGAAGGCACTGCAACGCGGCCTGCTGGCGGGGGCGGCGGCGCTGGCCATCGTCACCGCCACCGTGGTCGTGATCTTCGGCGGGGGTGGCGCGCTGTGCTCGACACGAGAGCCTGTTCTGGTCAGCGTGGCCGCCGCGGTGGACGTGGCTCCGGCGGCCATGGAGGCGGCCGGACGGTTCAACGACGAGAAGAACACGGTCGGCAGCCGGTGCGTGCTCGTCCAGGTCACCGAGCAGCCCCCGGCCACCGTGCTGCGCACGCTGATCGGCGACCGGGCGGGTGTGCTGCGCGAGCGGCCGGACGGCTGGATCGCCGACTCCTCCGCCTGGATCCGGCTGGCCCGCAAGCAGGGCGCGAGCGCGTTACCGGCGGGTGAGAGCGTGGTGGCGACGTCGCCGCTGGTGTTCGCCACGCGGTCCTCGCTGGCGCAGCGCTTCTCCGTCGGCAAGACCGAGATGAACTGGCGGATGGTCTTCCCCTCGACCGTACGGGGGCGGCTCACGCCCAACGCGAACGAGCCCGACATCGTGCGGGTGCCCGACCCGTCGCTGGCCGGCGCGGGCATCGCCACGGTCGCCGCCGCCAGGGACGTCGTGGGCAACGGGCCCGAGGCCGACAAGGCGCTGACCGCGTTCGTCCGCTGGGCGCAGGCGGGCTCGGCGCCCGACTACCGCTCGATGCTGGCCGCCGTGGACGACCACACGTTCTGGAAGCGGCCGGTGGTCATCGTGCCCGAGCAGTCGGTGTGGACGCACAACCGGCAGGCCTCGGCCGACCCGGTCGTCGCGCTGCGCCCGCGCGAGGGCACGATCAACCTCGACTACCCGTACGTCGTCACCGCCACCGACCCCACGGTCGCCGAGGCCTCGACCCTCTTCGCCGACTGGCTGCGCGGCTCCGAGGCCCAGGATCTCGTACGGCGGGCCGGGTTCCACTCGGGCGACGGCACGCTGGGCCCGGTCTCGCCGGGGCCGGAGATCCCGACGGGCACCCCGAAGACCAGGCCCTCGGTCTCGCCCGAGGACATCGACGAGGCCCTGCAGGCATGGAGCAGGCTGGCGCCGCCGACGAACATCCTGGTGCTGGCCGACACCTCCAAGCACATGGCCGAGAAGCTGAAGAACACCACTCGGCTGGGCGTCGCGCTGGCCGCGGCCAAGACCGGGTTACGGCTCTTCCCCGACTCCACGCACATGGGGTTGTGGGAGTTCGCCGACGGGCTCGGGCAGGCCAAGGGCTACCAGCCGCGCGTCGGGCTCGGGCCGATCAACCGCCCCGAGACCGGCCAGCTGGTCCGCAGGAGCGTGCTCGACGAGCTCACCACCACGATCACCGCGCATCCCGACCGCGACAGCTCGCTCTATGACGCGATACTCGGCGGCTTCCACGAGGTCGCCGCCCACTATCGCGAGGAGATGAACAACACGCTCCTGGTGATCACCGCGGGCAAGGACGACGGCCGCGGCACCAGGCTGCCGCAGCTTCTCGACAAGCTCCACCAGGAGTGGAACCCCAACAAGCCCATCCAGATCGTCATCATCGCCTTCGGCAATGTGGACCGGGCCAGCCTGTCCGGCATCACGGCCGCCACGAACGGCTCCCTGCACGTCGCCCAGCAGCCCGACGAGATCATCGACGTCTTCCTCGCCGCGCTGGCCCGCCGCTTGTGCCACCCCACCTGCAAGCCAAGCACGTGACGAGGGGGCGCCGGGACCCCGGCGCCCCCTCGTCGGTGGGCTAGAGGCGCTGCCAGAGCGCGGGCACGTTCGGCGGCTCCCAGCCGGGGAGCGAGGTGTGCGCCTGGATGCACTTGTACGACAGCCCGGCGTAGGTGACCACCGCGCCCACCGAGTACGCGACATTCGGCGCCCAGGTGCCGCTCGGCACGGTCGGGGTCGGGGTCGGCGTGGGAGTCGGCGTGGGGGTCGGCGTCGGTGTGGGGGTCGGGGTCCCGCCTCCTCCGCCGAACTTCAGGTCGACGCAGGCGTAGAAGGCGTTGGGCGTGTCGGCGACGTTCCAGATCGCCAGGACCTTCTGCCGGCCGGTGTAGCCGGCGAAGTTCACGGTGTGGGAGAGCGTCGCCGGTGGCTGGGCGCCTCCCTGGTTGAACGAGGCGACCTTGGTGTTGCCGATGTAGTACTCCCAGGTGCTGGTGGCGTGCCTGGCGGTGAGCGTCCAGTTGAAGGTCACCGTGTTGCTGACCGACGTGACGGGCCAGGGCTTGCTCTCGTCGCTGAGCTGGGCGAACCGGGCGACATTGCCGTGGCAGTTACGCAGCCCCTTCGGTCCTTCCACGCTCTGCGGCTCGTAGATGATCTCGCCGCAGTCGGGCACCTTGCCCTGCGCGCAGAACGCCTGGCGGCTGGGCGGTGAGTTGATGTAGCCGTGCGCCAGGGCCGGCTGGGCGACGAAGACCGTGGCGGCGATCGAGATCACCGCCACGGTGAGTAACGTGAGCATCCTTCGCATGGATTGCTCCTTTACATGGGGGGATGCTCCGAATGTAAAGGAAACTTTATTAACGGTAAATGGCCATTGACTGCCTGTCAGCGCGTCAGGATGAAGTCCTGCGGATCGCGGGGCGGGCGGTCACGGGGCGGTGCCGCGGCGTGGCCCACCGCGACGCAGCCCATCGGGTCCCACGACTCCGGCAGGTCGAGCACCTCGCGCACCACCGGGCGGCAGAACATCGTGGACGACACCCACGCCGAGCCGAGCCCCTCCACGGCGAGCTGGATGAGGAAGTTCTCGACGCCCGCGCCCGTCGCCACGATGAACATCTCACGCTCGGAGGCGTTGCGCCGGTCGTCACGGTAGGTGTGGGAGCCCTCCATCACCAGGCACGGCACGACCAGATAGGGGGCGTTGCGCAGCACGTCGCCGCGCCTGATCCGCTTGGTGATCGACTGCTCGGTGAACCCGTCGGCCCGCAGGTCGGCGATCCAGGCGTCGCGCATCGCGTCGAGCAGCTTCACCTTCGTCTCCGCCGACTCGACGAGCACGAACCGCCAAGGGGTCGTGTGATGCGGCGCCGGGGCGGCGATGCCCGCCGCCACCGCCCGGCGTACCGCGTCGGGGTCCACGGGGTCGGCGGAGAACTCCCTGATCGTACGGCGGGCGAACACCACGTCCCGCGAGCCGTAGCGGAACAGGTCCTCGTCGGCCGGGCGGACCAGCGCCCGGACACCCGGCCCGTCCTCCTCGGTCACCAGGTGGGACAGGCCGCGTACGACGGCCACGGGCACGCCGGCGAGCTTGCCCTTGACCAGCTCGGCGGCGGCGGCGATCTCGTCGATCAGGGCGGTGACGGTGGCGTTGAGCGGGTTGCCGTGAGTGTCGGTGCCGCCGCGCAGGTCTTCGAGCGGGGTCACGCCCGCGGCGCCGATGGCCACGTCGGTCAGGCCGTGGCGCCATGGGCGGCCGAACGTGTCGGAGACGATCACGCCCACCCGCGCGCGAGCCGCCAGAGCCGCCCTGACGCGGCGGGCGGAGGCGTCGGAGTCCTCGGGGAGCAGCAGGACCGTGCCGGGGGCGGTGTTGGAGGCGTCGACCCCGGCTGCGGCCATGACGAAGCCGTGGCGGGTCTGCGAGATGACGGTGTCGCCGCGCCTGGCCACGACGCGCTCGGTCTCGTCGGCGATGGCGGCCGCGCGGTCGGGGGCCTGCCGGACGCGGCCCTCGGCCTTGCTCACGATCTTGGAGGTGATGACGAGGATGTCGCCGTCGCGCAGGTCGGCACCGCCGAGAAGGGCCGCGATGTCGTCACCGGGCCGCACCTCGCCGATCCCCTGAACTCCGAAGACCTCGACCCGCCCAGTGTTTGTCAGGGTCATCGGGCGAGCTCCAGGGCCAGGTCGAGGGCGGCGCGTGCGATGTCGGCCGTCGCGTCGGCGTCATGCATGATCAGTGGCCGGGCCGCCACCGTGACCCCGTCGAGGGTGACGCCGGAGTCCTCCTCGGCGACCAGCCAGCCGTCGATCAGCTCCGCGCCGTACAGGTCGAGCACCGCCTGGGCGCTCGTCTCGACGCCGATCGCGGTGAGGCAGGCGTCGGCCATGCCGCGCACCGGCGCCCCGCCGATGATGGGGGAGACGCCCACCACGGTCTTGGCCAGCAGCGCGTCGCGGATGCCCGGCACCTGCAGGATCGTGCCGATGCTCACCACCGGGTTGGACGGCGGCAGGATCACCACGTCGGCCTCGGCGATGGCCTCCAGCACGCCCGGGGCGGGCTTGGCGGTCTCGACCCCGACCAGCGCGATCGACTCGGCGGGGATGGAGGCGCGCAGTCGTACCCACCACTCCTGGAAGTGGATCGCCCGCCGCCCGCGCTCGTCGGAGATGACCACGTGCGTCTCGCAGCGCTCGTCGCTCATCGGCAGCAGCCGCACGCCCGGCTGCCAGCGCGCGCAGAGCGCCTCGGTGATCTGGGAGAGGGAGTAGCCGGCCTCCAGCATCTGGGACCGGACGATGTGCGTGGCGAAGTCGCGGTCGCCCAGCCCGAACCACTGCGGCTCGACCCCGTAGGCCGCCAGCTCCTCCTTGACGGCGTGGGACTCCTTGGCGCGGCCCCAGCCCTGCTCCTCGTCGATGCCGCCGCCCAGGGTGTACATGACGGTGTCGAGGTCGGGGCAGACGCGCAGGCCGAACAGGGTGATGTCGTCACCCGTGTTGCCGATGACGGTGATCTGGGCGTCGGGGGCCGTCGCCCGCAGGCCACGCAGGAAGCGGGCGCCGCCGATGCCGCCGGCGAGGGACACGATGTGCATGCGGACCAGTCTTGCAGGGGCCTCCGACACGCCTGTCGCGGGAGCCAGCTTTACAACGCTTCGGTCTCCGAAAAACCCAGCAAATAGGGCCTAACTGGGACGTCTAGCACGTAAGAGGTTGCTGGGACCTCCGCCGTCAAAGGCGGCGATGTGGCACACTCCCTTCGGGCTAAAGGGTCCGATGGGGGTACTTGTGAGCAAACTTGACGTCACCCGGTTGAGGGAGCCGGCCGCCTGGCTCATGCTCGCCGGCGGCGGGCTGAACATCCTCGTGGCCATCGGCAAGGTGCTCGTCAGCTCCTCGGCCTCGCTGTCCGGCGAACTCGCCCTCTCCTTCGCCGACCGCGCCTTCAGCAACTTCGGGAACTTCACCAGCCCCGTCACGACCGCGCTGCTCCTCGGCTCGGTGCTGCTGCTCACCAAGGTCGGCCCACCGTCGCCCCAGGCCAAGCCGGTCGCGTTCGGCGCGGCGGCCATGCTCGGCATCGCCACGCTGTTCGGTGCGATCACGTTGGTGCTCGGGCTCTTCGCGGGCAACGGGGCGCGGTTGACGGCGGAGTTCGGGCTCAGGGGCGTGCCGGTGCTCGCCCTGACGGGCATCGCGCTGGTCTACCTGCTTCCCCTGGTCCTCCCCGACCGCCCTGCCGTCCAGCCCCAGCAGGGGTACGGCCAGCAGTTCCCCAACGCCCCCTACGGTCAGCAACCCCCCTTGCAGCAGCCGTACGGCGAGCAACCGCCTTTCGCCGGGGGTCCGGCGGAGCAGCAGAGCTACGGCCAGCAGCCGCCGAGCTATGGTGGCGCGCCCGAGCAGCCCGGCTACGTCCCGCAGCCGCCCAGCTACGGCGGTCCGGTGGAGCAGCCTGCTTATGGCCAGCAGCCGCCCAGCGTTGGCGGTCAGCCGGACGGCCAGGGCGCTCCGGTGGGGCAGCCGGGTTACGTCCCGCAGCCGCCGAGCTATGGCGGTCCGGTGGAGCAGCCTGGCTATGTCCCGCAGCCGCCCAGCTACGGTGGCCAGTCTGAGCAGCCCGGTTACGGCCAGCCGGCCTCGACGCCCCAGCCGGCCACCGCCGCGTTCCCCGCCACAGCCGACCAGAACCAGGGCCAGCCGGACCAGGGCTTCCCCCAGCCCCAGCCCGGCTTCGGCCAGACGGATCCGAGCTTCTCCCAGCCGAAGCCCGAGTACCAGCCCGCCCCCTACGTCCCCGCGGACAGCGAGCCGAACGCCTTCGCGCAGCCGTACAACACACCGGACAACCAGGCGGTCCCGTACGTCCCCGCGGACAGCCAGCCGAATGCCTACGCCCCGGCCGACAGCCAGCCGAACGCCTACGCTCCGGCCGACAGCCCGGCGAACGGCTACCAGACCGCGGACAGTCAGCCCAACGCGTACGCCCCGGCGGCGACCCCACCGAACACCTACGCCCCGGCCGACGGCTACCAGACCGTCGACAGCCAGCCCAACGCGTACGCCCCGGCAGCGAACCCGCCCAACCCCTTCGCCCCCATCGACAACCAGCCGAACCCATGGGCGCCGACCGACCAGCCCCCACCCGCGTCGCAGCAGCAGCCCCTGTTCGGCCAGCAGCCCTACGTTCCCAACGCCTTCGACCAGCCGCAGGGCCAGCCCTTCACCGGCTTCTCGGGCCAGGAGTACGCCACCCCGGCCGCCTACCAGGAGCCCGACCCGCCGGTGGACCCGCGTTCCCAGCAACTCCTGGACGCCTACCAGCAGGCCGAGACGTACCAGCACTCGGCGAACAGCGGCGCCCCCGACCTCCGCGTCCCCGACTACGCGAGCCAGCAGCAGGCCAGTCCGTACGACGACCCCTTCGGCCACCCGCAGCAGCTCCAGCAGCCGGGCTACCCGCCGCAACCCCCCGCCCACCAGGCCCAACCCCCGGCCCACCAGGCCCAGTACGAGCCCCAACCGGCCCAGTACGAGCCGCAGCCCTACCAGCCGCACCACCAGGCGGCGCGGTGGAACGAGCCCCCGACCGAGGCGACGGTCCGGCTCGACCAGTCGATGTTCCAGGGCGACGCGCTGGGCGGTGCGCCCGGGCAGGGAGACGACCCGATCGACCCCACGGCCATATACGCCCCTAACGAGCCACGCAGGTAAGAGTCCGTTAAAGCACGGCTAGAGAGAAGGTGGGCCACGGGCGGGTGTCTTTCCTGCCCTGGTACGGTTCGGACCGCTGACAGACGTTCCAATACACCAGGCCAGAGCCACGGATCGAGGGCGTAGGCCGGGGTGCGAACATCACATGCCATGCACACCGGGGCGAGATCTGGTCTTTCCCCGGATACCGGCATGCCGCTTGACTCCACGTACGGCACACGCGTGTAATTACAACCATGTTGTTACGCCTTCCTGTGGGTGGGTAGTAAGGAAGGCGTTCCATGGGGGGCTCCATTGCGGGCGGGCGGCAGGGAGGTGTGCAGTGACCGATCTGGTCATCGCACAAGATGAGCTTGACGCTGAAGAACTCGGCTGGCAGGAGCGTGCGTTGTGCGCTCAGACGGATCCGGAGGCGTTCTTCCCGGAGAAAGGCGGCTCCACCCGAGAGGCCAAGAAGGTCTGCCGATCGTGCGAAGTACGTGCGGAGTGCCTTGAGTACGCACTCGAACACGATGAGCGGTTCGGCATCTGGGGTGGGCTGTCCGAGCGGGAGCGCAGAAGGATCAAGCGAGAGGCCGTTTAGGGATATAAGAGAAGGGGTCACGCGGTCTGCCGTGTGACCCTTTTTCGCATGTATGGTGGGCGCGCCTGATCCACTCCCCAGGAGTCGCGTCCGATGCGTCGTTACTTCGTCACCGCGATCGTCGTCGCCCACGACGGCGGGCGCTGGCTCGGGGAGACCCTGCAGGCGGTGCTGGGCCAGAGCCGCAGGCCGGATCGGCTGGTCGGCGCCGACAACGGCAGCAGGGACGGCTCGGCCGACGTGCTGGCCAAGGCGCTCGGCTCCGGCAACGTGCTGAAACTGCCCCGCTCCACCGGGTTCGGCGAGGCGGTCGCCGAGGTGCTCGGCAAGTTGCCCGGCAGCGGCCAGGACGAGTGGATCTGGCTGCTCCACGACGACTGCGCCCCCGACCACCGCGCACTCGAAATGCTGCTGCACGAAGCCCAGCACAGCCCAAAAGCGGCGGTGCTCGGTCCGAAACTCCGCGACTGGCTGGACCGCAGGCGACTGCTCGAAGTCGGCGTGACCGTCGACCGCACCGGGCGCAGGGACACCGGCCTGGAGCCCCGGGAGTTCGACCAGGGGCAGCACGACGGCACCCGCGAGGCGCTCTCGGTCTCCACTGCGGGCATGTTGATCCGCCGCGAGGTGTGGGACGAGGTCGGCGGCCTGGACCCGTTCTTCCCCCTCTTCCGCGACGACCTCGACCTCTGCTGGCGGGTGCGCAACGCCGGGCACCGGGTGCTGGTCGTCACCACGGCGATCGCCTGGCACGCCGAGGCGGCGACCCGCAGGCGGCGGCCCATCACGGTCAGCGGCGACCATCCGCGCAGGCTCGACCGGCGTAACGCGATCTTCGTCGTCATGGCGAACCTGCCGTTCCGCGCGCTGCTGGGCGCGCTGATCCGGAACGTCTTCGGCTCGTGCCTCCGCACGCTGCTCTATGTCGTCGGCAAGCAGCCCGCCAACGCGCTGGACGAGATGGTCGCGCTCGGCTCGATCCTGATCCACCCGACCCGGCTGCTCAAGGCCCGCCGCGCCCGCCGCCATGGCCGCAAAAAGGGATATATCCGTATTAAGCGGTTGCTGACGCCGCGAGGCGCGGCCTACCGGCGGCTGGTCGACATGGTCCAGAGCTTCCTCGCCGGAGAGGGGCCCGTCGGCTCGGAAGGACGCCACCACTACGCCGCCGCCGACGAGGACGCCGAGGTGATGCCGTCCGACACCGGCGCCGTCAGGCGGTTCGTCGGCCGCCCGGGCGTGCTGCTCGTCGCCGCGCTCACCCTCGTCACGCTGGTGGCCGAACGCTCCCTGCTGGGCGGCGACCGGCTCGGCGGCGGCGCGCTGGTCCCCGTCACCGGCGACGCGGCCGACCTGTGGCGCTTCTACACCGAGGGCTTCCACGACATCGGCCTCGGTTCGACGGACTGGGCGCCGCCGTACGTCGCGGTGGTCGCCGCCCTGTCCACGCTGGCGTTCGGCAAGACCTGGCTGGCCGTCTCGGTGCTGCTGCTCGGCTCGGTGCCGCTGGCCGGGGCCTCCGCCTACCTGGCGACCCGCCGCATCATCCCCGAGGTGCCCGCCCGGGTCTGGCTGGCCGCCACGTACGCGCTGCTGCCGGTCGCGACGGGCGCGATCGCGGCCGGCCGGCTCGGCACGGCGGTGGTCTTCGTGCTGCTGCCGGTCTACGCCGCGCTCGCCACGAACCTCCTGTCCGGCGAGCGCCGCCGCGCCCGCCGCGCGGGCTGGGGCCTCGGCCTGCTGCTCGCGGTGGGCACGGCGTTCGTGCCGCTGGTCTACCCGCTGTTCGCGGTGCTCGGCGTGCTCGCCGCCGTGGCCTATGGCGGAGTACGGCGGGACGTGGTGACCTCGATGGCCATCGCCCTGACCGTCCCCGTGGCCCTGCTGTTCCCGTGGCTGGCCGGTCTGGTGCTCGACCCGGGCCGGCTGCTGCTCGAAGCCGGGCTGCACGACGCCGCGCTGTCCGACCAGCAACTGGCTCCCGAGTCGCTGCTGGCCTTCAGCCCCGGAGGTCCCGGGCTGCCGCCGTTCTGGGTGACCGGCGGGCTGGTCATCGCCGCGCTGGCCGCGCTGCTCATGCGGGCGCAGCGGATGATCGTCGCGATCGGGTGGGGCGTCGCGGTGTACGGGGTGCTGGTCGCGATCCTGGCCAGCCGCGTCACCGTCGAGGGGGCACGGGCCTGGCCGGGTGTGCCGCTGGCGTTCGCCGCCACCGGGCTGCTCGTGCTCGTGGGGCTGACCGCGCACCGGCTGGCCGAGTCGCGCGCCGCCGGCGGGCCGCGCAGGCTGGGCGCCACGCTGGTCGTGGCGGTCGCGTTCAGCACGCCGGTGCTCGCCGCCGGGTTCTGGGTCGCCCAGGGGGTGCCGGGGCCGCTTCAGGGCAGCGCGGCCGATGTCATGCCCGCCCTGGCCGCGCTCAAGTCCCAGCACGGCGAGCGCACCCTGGTGATCAGGGGCTCCGGCTTCACCGTGCTGCACGGGCGTACCCCGTTGATCGGCGAGGCGGAGCTGCCCGTCGCGTCGAAGACCCGCGCCCTGGTGGCCACCGCGGCCGAAGGCCTGGCCGGCGGGCGCGGCGGCAAGGACGCGGCCACGCTCGCGCGCTACGGAGTGGCGATGGTCGCGGTGGCCCCGCCCGTCGCGCCCGAACTGGTCAAGGCCCTCGACTCGGAACCGTCGCTGGAACGCCTGAACCTGTCGGACGCGGGCGGGCTGTGGCGGCTCCTGGAGCCGCTCGGCCACGTGCCCGCGCAACCGGAGAGCGCCCTGCACCGCCCCTGGCTCTGGACGCAGGCCGCGCTGGTGCTGCTCGTGGCGGTGCTGGCCGCTCCGGGCAGACGCGAGCCCACCGCCGAACGCGTCGAGTCGCCCGCCCCGGCCGCCCTGGTGAGTGTCTGATGAAGGCGTTCGTGGAGAACAGGTTCGGGCTGTTCCTGCTGGTCGTCGTCGCTCTCGGCGCACTGTACGGCGTCGCGTACGTGACCCGGCCGGCCCCGGCGCCGCCCAAGGCCGAAGGACCGCGCAAGGTGGCCGTGGAGTCGGTGACCGCCGTCTGCCCGGCGACCAAGGGTGAGCGGGTGAGTGTCTACCTGCCAGGCACCCTGTCCCACGAGCCGATGAAGGACGCCAAGCCGTACGTGGTGAACGGCTCGGGCGGGCTGGAGGCCGGATACACCACGCGGGTCGCCAAGGGCACCCGGCGCGGGCTCGCCGGGGTGCGCTGCGCCGTGCCGGGAGCCACGACCTGGCTTGTCGGCCCGGGCCCCACGGAGGCCGACGTCACGCTGCACCTCATGAACGCCGACCGGGCGCCCGCCCTGGCCGACGTCCAGATCTACGCGGCGGAGGGCGCGGTCTCCGCGGACCAGGGGCAGGGCCTGGAGATCCCGCCGGGCGGCCACAGCGCGATCGACCTCAAGACGCTCGCACCCTCGGCGAACGTGATGGCCGTCGGCGTCACCGTCGTCACCGGCCGGCTCGCGGTCGCCGCGGAGGCCGCGCTCGGCGGGAACGGCGTCGACTGGCTCCCCGCCGCCGAACCTCCGTCGACCCGCGTCGTGGTCCCCGGCATACCGGGCGGAGGTGGCACGCGGAAGCTGCTGGTCGCCGCCCCGGGCGACGCCGACGCGACCGTGGCCATCCAGGCGGTGACCGAGGACGCCGCGTACGCGATGAAGGGCCGCGAGTCCATCGACGTCCCCGCCGGCAGCGTGGCCGCGCTCGACGTGACCACCGGCATCGGCGGGGAGGCAGCGGCGCTCGTGCTGACGTCGCGGACGCCCGTCGTGGCCGGCGTCGTCGTCACGGGCACGGGCGACAAACCGGATGTGGCGTTCACGGCCGGGACCCCGCCGCTCGACCTGGGCAGTGCGGTGGCGGCCAACGGCGCGGGGTCCCGGCTGGTCCTCACGGCGCCGGGGGCGGCGGGCCGGGTCAGCGTGCGGATCGTGCCGGCCGGGCAGTCGTTCGTGGTGGACGTGCCCGCCGGGCGGACCAGGAACGTGCCGCTCAAGGGCAAGGGGGAGTTCGGGGTGGTGGTCACCCCGGTCTCGGGGGAGGTGTACGGGGGGCGGGTGACGGAGGAGCGGCTGAAGAGCGGGCTGCTGATCACCGACCAACCGTTGGCACCCGCCCGGACCTGGACTCTGCTCCCTAAGCTGACGGACACATCGACCGTTGTGGTTCCCCGATAGGCGTGCCGTCCAGGCATATCTGCTGGCCGTCAGGGGTGACCCTCATGCCGAAGCGGTCGCGGTCGGGCTCGCCCCAGCTCACCCAGCGGAAGTAGGCGTCGGTGACCTCCTCCCACAGAGGCCGTTGGCCGACCTGGTAGACCTCATACTCTGCGGTGTTGGGCCGCCACTCAACCATCGCTCGGGAGTATGGGTCGTCGGGGTCGGACACCCACATCCGGTAGAGCTCGCCGTCCTCGTCGGGTTCCGCACTGCCGTTCGAGGCCAAGCCGGTCAGCGCCGAAATGGCGAGATCCGCCCCAGGCGGAGCGTAGGCGACCGTGCGGGGGTCCACGCGCGTGGTGAAGTGATGTTTGTCCTCTGGGCCGCGCGCCAGGCGGGGTGCGACGGGACGTTGGGAGCGCATCATCATGTACGAGGCGAAGCCGAGGAAGCGGCCGTACGCGATGCCGTCCGGGGCTACGACGAGCCGCAGGGAGCTATTGTCGCCGAATCCTGGGCAGTAGGGCAGCACGATCTCCCCACCAGGGCGGCACTGCTCCACCCACGCGTATGGCACGGTGCGGATGCCGCAGGTGACGTGAACTCGATCGAACGGCGCCCGCTCCGGGCAGCCGGCCGCGCCGTCGCCGACGATCAGGTGCGGGTGCACCCCGGCCTCGCTCAGGTTCTTGGCGGCCCGCTCCGCCACCTGGGGATCGACTTCGATCGAGGTCACGTTCTCCTCGCCGACCAGATGGGCGAGCAAGGCGGCGGTCCAGCCGGTGCCCGTGCCGATCTCCAGCACTCGGCGCCCTGGCACGGTGTCCAGGAGTTGGAGCAGGTCGGCAACGGTGCTGGGAGCCGAGGCCGAGGAGGTGTAATCGCCCTCCTTCTCTCTGATGTCGGTGGTCCCGTCGTCAAGCTGGGTGACGATGGAGTGGGGCGAGTAGATCGCGTCCCACCAGGCGTCTGGGTTGGCATCGCGGTCGATGATGTAGGCACTGTCGGGGGTAGTCGGTACGGGGAGTCCGACCGAAGGGATGAACAGGTGGCGGGGCACCGCGCGGATCGCCTCTTTGACGCGTGGCCCGATGTCGTCGAACTCGTCGAGGTGCTCGATCAGGCGCTCGGCTCGCTGCGCCGTGTCGTCCACTACTTCTTGCCGCCCTTCGAGTCGGCGCTGTGCGAGCCGGTGGAGGTCTTGTTCTGGTCCTTGTTGGATTCGGGTGCCCGGCCCGCGGCGGACTTCGGATCGAAGGCCTCGTCCTTGGGGCTGTCGGGCTTCTCGTGTCTGCCCATGGATGTTCTCCTTCACATCGAATGAACACTCACGGTAATCGTATGGCTACTCTCTGCAACCAGGCAAGCGAGTGCCAAGCTTTCGCCCGACAAGCCGATCTTCGTGGTCAGCGGCGGTCGTCGTAGCCCGGATCGACGGTCTCCGGTGACAGGCCGAGGAGTGTGGCCACCTGCTCGACCACCGTGTCGTGCACCAGTGCCCCCAGCGTGTCGCGGTCGCGGGCACGGGCCTCGAGCGGCCGCCGGTAGACGACGACCGCGGCCGGGTCCTGGCCGCGCGCGACGTCGGCGCGCCCGAACGGGATCGGCTCGGAGCCGGTGCTGGGGCCGTCGCCGAGCTCACTCAGCGGCGGCACCTCCTCGACCGCGAACTCCACCGCCGCCAGCTGCTTGCCCCACTGCGGCCGGAGCCGGTCGACCGCGTCGAGGACGAGGTCGTCGAACCGTTCGCTACGCGATCTGGCGATCGGCACATGGGAAGGGGCGAGGGGGCCGCGCATGCCGCGACCGTGCCGGTCACGCCGTCTGGGGCCACGCCGTTGGTTCACACGGCAAGTGTACGGGGAGGCGGCTTCGGGGCATGTGGGGAGAAAGGCTGCGACAGGTGTCCGAATTGTGGCGACACGCTCGTTAAGAGCGCTCAGATAGTGGCGCCTCGCACTCTTACCAGATACGGTCCCTCCGTGAGCCCCGTCCGCCGCTGTTCCCGCACCGCTTGCAGCCAGCCTGCAGTCTTCACGCTCACGTACGTATACGCCGACTCGACCGCAGTTCTGGGCCCTCTGGCGACGTACGCCGAGCCACACTGTTACGACCTGTGCGCCGAACACGCCGAGCGGCTGACCGCTCCCCGCGGCTGGGAGGTGGTGCGGTTGCCCACGGACGGCACGTCGCCCAGCTCGGACGACCTCGAGGCGCTCGCCAACGCCGTCAGGGAGGCCGCCAGGCCCGCGCCGTCCGGCGGCGGCGAGCCGGTCGGCCAAGGGGTCGAAGTCGGGCGTAGGGGACACCTGCGCGTTCTGCGGTCCGCCCAGCAACATCGCGACCGGTAGGCTCGTTCGTACACGTGACGACCTAGGGGCGGAGCTGGAGAGTGGGCGACCTCGCCAAGATCTTCAAGGCGTACGACGTTCGCGGTGTAGTGCCTGACGAGCTGGACGAGCAGACCGCCGAGGCCGTGGGGGCGGCCTTCGTCGAGGTGACCGGGGCCCGATCGGCCGTGGTCGCGCATGACATGCGGGAGTCCTCCGTGCCTCTGTCCGCCGCGTTCGTGCGCGGCGCGCGCTCGCGCGGCGCCGACGTGGTGCACGCCGGGCTGGGCTCCACCGATCTGCTCTACTACGCCAGCGGCAGCCTCGGGCTGCCCGGCGTGATGTTCACCGCCAGCCACAACCCGGCCCGATACAACGGCATGAAGATGTGCCGCGCGGGCGCGGTGCCGATCGGCGGCGACAGCGGTCTCGCCGAGATTCGCGACCGCGCGGCCGAGCTGGTCGGCAGCACGGCCCCGCCGACCGGGTCGCTGATCGAGAAGGACCTGCTGCAGGGCTACGCCGACCACCTGCGCACGCTGGTCGACCTGTCGGGCGTGCGGCCGTTGAAGGTCGTCGCCGACGCGGGCAACGGCATGGGCGGTCACACCGTCCCCGCCGTCTTCGCGGGCCTGCCGATCGAGCTGGTCCCGCTCTACTTCGAGCTCGACGGCTCCTTCCCCAACCACGAGGCCAACCCGCTGGAGCCGGCCAACCTGCTCGATCTGCAGCGCGCCGTCCGCGAGACGGGCGCCGACATCGGGCTGGCCTTCGACGGCGACGCCGACCGGTGCTGGGTGATCGACGAGCGTGGCGAGTCCGTCTCGCCGTCGGCCGTCACCGCGCTGGTGGCCGTACGCGAGCTGGGCAAATATCCAGGCGCGACGATCATCCACAACCTGATCACGTCGGCCGGAGTGCCGGAGATCGTCCGCGAGCACGGCGGCGCGCCGGTGCGCACCCGCGTCGGCCACTCCTTCATCAAGGCCGAGATGGCCCGCACCGGCGCGGTGTTCGGCGGCGAGCACTCGGCCCACTACTACTTCCGCGACTTCTGGTACGCCGACTCCGGCATGCTCGCCGCGATGCACGTGCTGGCCGCCCTCGGCGAGCAGGACCGCCCGCTGTCGGAGCTGATCGGCGCCTACGCGCGCTACCACGCCTCGGGCGAGATCAACAGCACGGTCGCCGACCAGGACGCGGCCCTTCAGCGGGTACGCCGGGAGTTCGGCCCCAGGGGCACCGTCGACGAGCTCGACGGCCTGACCGTGACCGGCTCCGGCTGGTGGTTCAACCTGCGCGCCTCCAACACCGAGCCGCTGCTGCGGCTCAACGCCGAGGCGGCTGACGAGAGCAAGATGACGGCGATACGGGACGAGGTCCTCGCCATGGTAAGAGGGGTGTCAGTGTGAAGATCGACGACTGGCTGCTGGAGATCCTGGCCTGCCCGGCGTGCAAGTCACCGCTGCGCGCGGAGAGCGAGACCGAGGAGCTGGTCTGTACGGGTTGCGGCCTGATCTACCCGGTCAGGGATGACATCCCCGTCCTGCTCGTCGACGAGGCCAGGAAGCCGTGACCTGGGAGCCCGAGCGGCTCGATGACCAGGAGCATCTCACCGAGGGTGATCCGGGCGGCATGCTGGTCGCGGTGGCGGCCTCGGCCGCCCAGGTACGCATCGCCTACCGGGCCTCGGTCGAGGCGGGCGTCGACCGGCTGACCTCCCGGGTCCGGCCGCGCGCGGTCGTGGTCGTGGGCATGGGGGCCTCCGGCATCGCGGGCGACGTCCTCGCCGCGGTCTGCGGCAACGGCGCCCCGCTGCCCGTCGTGACCGTGCGCTCCCATCAGCTGCCCGGCTGGGTGGGCGCGACCGATCTGGTCATCGCGGTGTCGTGCTCGGGCCATACCGAGGAGACGCTGTCGGCGGCCTTGGAGGCCGTGCGGCGCGGCTGCTCGCTGATCGCGGTCGGCCGGGCCGACTCGCCCCTGGAGTCGATCGCCAGGCAGGCGTCCGCCGTCTACGTGGCGGTGCCCGCGACCGGGCAGCCCCGCGCCAACGTCTGGCTGCTGACCATCCCGCTGATCGTGTCCGCCGCGGCGCTCGGCCTGACCAAGGCCGACGAGGAGCTGTACGAACGGGTGGCCGCGACGCTGGAGGACGTCGCGCACCGGTGCCGGCCGTCCAGCGAGTCGTTCGTCAACCCGGGCAAGACGCTGGCCACGGAGCTGGCCGAGAGTGTGCCGATGATCTGGGGCTCGTCCCCCGTCACCGCGGTCGCCGGCTATCGGCTGGCCTGCCAGCTCAATGCGAACGCCAAATACCCGGCGATCCTGGGTGAGCTGCCCGAGGCCGGCCACAACCAGGTGGCCGCCTTCGACGGGCCGCTGGCCAAGCGCGACATCTTCGCCGACGCCGCCGGGCACACGCTCAGGCTGGTGATGCTGCGCGACGTCGAAGAGGACCCGCGGGTGGCACGTCGCCGCGAGGCGTCCGTGCGGCTGGCGCACGACCGTGACGTACCCGTCACCGAGCTGTCCGCGGAGGGCTCGCACCCGCTGGAGCGGGTCGCCTCGCTGATCGGTTTGGGTGACTATGCGACCACCTATCTGGCTCTCGGGTATGGAGGCGATCCGACCCCTGTGTCGGCGATCACGGAGCTTAAGGCCAGAATTTCGCAATAGGATCCGTTTTCGGGCCTTTGACTGCATGATCATAATGAGTGGAGTTTTTCGGTGAGCGCGAGTGGTGGTAACAAGGCGATCATTGCGGCGTTGACCGCCAATCTGGCGATCGCCGTGTCGAAGTTCGTGGCCGCCTTCTTCACCGGGTCGTCCTCGATGCTCGCCGAAGGCATTCACTCCGTCGCCGACTCGGGCAACCAGCTGCTGCTGCTGATCGGCGGCAAGCGGGCGCAGCGGGAGCGGGACAAGTCGCATCCGTTCGGCTATGGGCGCGAGCGCTATTTCTACGCGTTCGTGGTGGCCGTGGTGCTGTTCACGATCGGCGCGGCGTTCTCGCTCTACGAGGGCGTCACCAAGATCGTGCATCCGCACGACGTGGAGTCGCCGATCTGGGCGTTCGCGGTGCTGATCTTCGCGATCATCGCGGAGGGGTTCTCGTTCCGTACGGCGATCATGGAGTCCAACCCGCTGCGTGGCAAGCAGTCGTGGGTCACCTTCATCCGCCGGTCCAAGTCGCCCGAGCTGCCGGTCATCCTGCTGGAGGACCTCGGCGCGCTGCTCGGTCTGATCTTCGCGCTGTTCGGCGTGACTATGGCGGTCATCACGGGCGACGGCGTGTGGGACGGCATCGGCACGCTGATGATCGGCGTGCTGCTGGCCGTGATCGCGGTCGTGCTGGCCATCGAGACCAAGTCGCTGCTGATGGGTGAGGGTGCCTCGTCCGAGATGGAGCAGCAGATCCGGGCCGCGCTGGAGAGCACGCCGGAGGTCGACCGGGTGATCCACATGCGCACGATGCACCTCGGGCCGGAAGAGCTGCTGGTGGCGGCCAAGATCGCGGTCTCGCACGACGACTCGGCCTCCGAGGTCGCCAGGGGCATCGACGAGGCCGAGCGGCGGATCCGCGAGGCCGTACCTATCGCCCGGGTCATCTACCTGGAGCCGGACCTGGACCGCTCGCACACGCCGACCGCCTGAGGAGCCGGGCTCTTACGAGACGAGGTGGGCCGCGTCGCGCCGGATGAGGCGGAAGGCGCGGCGACCTGGGGTGGGCAGGCCGAGCTTGATGAACGCCTCGGCCTGCAACGCCGACACCCCGATCCGCGGCAGATCACGGGCGTTGGGATAGACCACGAACCGCGGCTCCCAGATCGGCCGGAACTTGGCGTTGAACCGGTACAACGACTCGATCTGGAACCAGTGCGACAGGAACACCAGCAGCCCACGCCACGCCCGCAGCACCGGCCCGGCGCCGAGCCGCTCGCCCCTGGCCAGCACCGCCCGGAACATCGCGAAGTTCAGCGAGACCTGCTCGATCCGCATCGCGGGCGCGGCCTGGAGGGTCTTGACGATCAGCAGCTCGTTCAGCCCCGGTTCGGCGTCGCGGTCCCTGCGCATCAGGTCGAGTGAGATGCCGTGCGGCCCCCACGGCACGAAGTGCAGCACGGCCCTGATCTCGCCCTCCTTGTGCGCGGTGGCCACCACGCACTCGGCGTCGGCGGGGTCGCCGAAGCGGCCGAGCGCCATGGAGAAGCCGCGTTCGGTCTCGGTGCCACGCCAGGAGACGGCGGCCTGCTTGATCCGTTCCTTCTCGGTCTCGGGCAGGTCGGCGACCCGCCGTACGCGGCAGGTGTAGCCCGCGCGCTCGACCCTGTTGGCCATCTGGCGGACGTTGCGCATGGCCCGGCCCTCCAGCGTGAAGTCGGCGACCTCGACCACCGCCTCGTCGCCGAGCTCCAGCGCCGACATCCCGGTCCTGCGGGTCCACACCTCGCCGCCGGTCTCGCCGCAGCCGATGACCGCGGGGACCCAGGCGTGCCGTCTGGCCTCGGTCATGAAGCCGTCGATCGCCGCCGGCCACGCCTCGCGGTCGCCGATCGGGTCGCCGCTCGCCAGCATGACGCCCGAGACGACCCGGTAGGCGATCGCGGCCTTGCCCGAGGGGGAGAAGAGCACGCTCTTGTCGCGGCGGAGCGCGAAGTAGCCGAGTGAGTCGCGCCGTCCGTGCCGGTCGAGCAGCTCGCGCAGCCGCCGCTCGTCGTCGGCGGTGAGCTCGGCGACCGGGCGTTCCGGGCGCAGCAGGAGGTACAGGGTGCTGACCACGGTCAGCGTGCCGAGCGCGAGCAGCGAGAAGTAGACCAGGTCCGAGATGCGCTCGACGGAGTAGGTGACCGGCCCCTCGATGCCGACGAGGCCGAGCAGCACGTGCTCCAGCTTGTCGAGCATGCTCGGGTTGCCGACGATGGCCATCGGGTGGGTGCTGACCAGCAGGAAGCCGAGGACCAGGTCGAGGGTGCCGAGGCCGAGCAGGTTCCACAGCGCGCGCCAGCGGGTGCGGGGGTCGGACAGGGCGGCGAACTCGCGCTTGTTCACCAGCAGTGCCACGCAGACGGCCAGACTCAGCCCGGCCGTGACCAGGTGACGCAGATGGATGAGCTCCACGGCCGCGCTCACCGGTAGCAGCACCACCATCGCCCGCCAGGCCCGCGCCTTCCTGCGGCGCAGGCCGTGCGCCAGCATCACCAGCAGGATGCCGACGACCAGCGACGACGCCCGCGCGACCGTGGTGACGATGCCGGGCAGCAGGTCGGACCACTGGCCCATCCGCGTCTGACCGAACCCCGGCGACACGACCTTGATGATGTCGAGCAGGCCGATCATCAGTGAGGCGTAGCCTGTGACGGCCGGCACCCACGGGCGCGCGATCCTCTTCACAGTTCGATATTAAACGCAGCCCTCTATAACGCCCGCGTTAAGTCGTGAGCGGCTCGCGTGGCATGCGTTAACCCGCTTCTTACGCCTCGCGGAGTATCCCTGTCGTGGAGGCGAGATGGAACTGACCTCGGTAAAACTGCAACTCCTGGTGGCCGGGCTCGCGGTGGCGGCGCTGGTCGCGACCGTCTGGCTGTGGCCGCGGCTGAGCAGCCGCCGCTGGCCGGCCGTGCTGGGCAGGGTGGGTGTGCTCGTGGGCGACCAGGTGCTCACGCTGACGGCGCTCGGCCTGATCGGGAACTCGTACTTCGGCTTCTACAGCTCGTGGCCCGACCTGCTCGGCACCGACACGGCCACGGCGCCCATCACGGTCGCGGGCGTCGGCGCGGGCATCCGGGTGCTGGCCCAGCATGCCGTACGGGGTGGCCGGATCGAGCAGGTGATCATGCCGGGGCGGACCACGCACCTCAGCGAGGAGGCGTACATCTTCCTGCCCACGGCCTACTTCACGGACAAGCACCAGCGCTTCCCCGCGATCCTGTCGCTGACCGGCTATCCGGGCGACCCGCGCAACCTCATGACCCGGCTCGACCTGCCGGGCCGGATGGCCAAGGCGATCGCCGAGCACCAGGTCAAGCCGACGATCCTGGTGATGATGCGGCCCAGCGTGGTGCTGCCGCGTGACACCGAGTGCGTGGACGTGCCGCGCGGGCCGCAGTCGCAGGCGTACTTCGCCACTGACGTGCGGCAGGACATGATCGACTCGTACCGGGTGGGGAGCGGCCGGGAGTACTGGGGATTACTGGGTGGCTCGACCGGCGGCTACTGCGCGCTGAAGCTCGCCATGACCCATCCGGACAGGTTCTCGGCTGCCGTGTCGCTCTCGGGCTACTACAAGACGATCATCGACGGCACCACGGGAGACCTGTTCGCCGGGGACAAGACGGTCGAGCAGCGCAACGACCTCATGTGGCGGCTGGCCGGCCTGCCCGCGCCGCCGGTCAACGTACTGGTCACCACCAGCAAGAAGGGGGAGGGCAACTACCAGTCGACGCAGCGGTTCCTGGCCGCGGTGAAGCCGCCGATGCAGGCGTCGTCGCTGATCCTGCCCAGTGGCGGGCACAACTTCAACACCTGGAACAGGGAGCTGCCACAGGCTCTGCCGTGGCTCGCCCAGCAGCTCCACGCGCCCGCCGCCGTGTAGCGTCCGCCGCCGCCCAGCGTCCGTCGCCGCGGCGGCACGCCGCTGGGCCGCCGAGCTCAGAGCTTCCGGCCGACGACGCCGTACCCGCCCGCGAAGACCTTCTTCGGCACGCCGCCCTCGGGGCGCCACTGGTGGCCGACGACCAGCCCCGGCTCGACGAGCGCGTAGCCGTCGAAGAAGCGCGCGATCTCGGGCCCGCTGCGGTGCGTCATCCCGGTCGGGGTGTCGCGGTAGATCTCGGCCATGGCCGCCATCGCCTCGGGCTCGAAGTCCGCGGTCGTGTGGGAGAGTGCCAGGAAGCTGCCGGGGCAGACGGCGGCGGAGAAGGCCTTGACCGCGCTCCATGGGTCGAGCTCGTTCCTGATGTGCATGAGCGTGCCGATGATGATCACGGCTATCGGCTTGCCGAAGTCGAGTGTGTCGCGCACGCTCCGGTCGCCGAGGATCGTCTCGGGCTCCAGCAGGTCCGCCTCGATGTAGGTGGTGCGCCCCTCCTCGGAGCCGCGTAACAGGGCTCGGGCGTGATTCATGACGATCGGATCGTTGTCGACGTAGACGATGCGGGCGGCGGGGTTCACCGACTGGGCCACCTCGTGCGTGTTGCCCTGGGTGGGGATGCCGGTGCCGATGTCGAGGAACTGGCTGATGCCCGCTTCGGCCAGGTAGCGCACCACCCGGCCGAGGAAGGCGCGGTTCTCCCTGACCGCCTCGATCATCCCCGGCTCGGTTTTCAGGACCATCTCGGCCACCACCCGGTCGGCCTCGAAGTTGTCCTTGCCACCGAGCCAGTAGTCGTAGACGCGGGCTGGGTGGGGCACGGACGTGTCGATGCGGTGCTCGATCTCTTTGGTCACCCGAACCTCCACGGAAGCCGCTTTTGCCGGAGATCGTAACCCGCAGTCGATCACCTGTCCGCCGGAGTGGGTGGCCGGTTATTCGTGGCCCGTCAGGCAGGACGTGCCCGCGTCCGTCTCGTCGAACAGGCAGCGGCCGTCCTTGTTGAGCGAGATCACCTTCTTGACGGACCTGAACTGCTTCAACGTGGCGGAGATCGTGTGCAGCGCCCGCGCGTCGCTGCCGACGCCGCCGCCCCACACCGTCCGGCAGAAGCGCAGCGTGGCGGTGCCGTCCTTGATCTTCAGCTTGAAGTCGGCGCCGCAGTCGGACGGGCCGCGGAGCCGTCCGGTCAGCTCGGAGTGCAGGCCCTTCCCGTGCTCGGCCTTGGTCGGGCCCGCGATCAGTTGCCCGATCGCGAACCGGGCGACGCCCCGATCGGGGGCCTTCCGGGTAACCGCGACCACCTTGCCGGGAATGCCGTCTCCCTTGGAGAAGTACACCTTCACCTCGCCGCCCATCTGCACCGGAGACAGGGCGAGTACGGTGGCCATCAGCAGCTCCATCATGACCATTTGGACGTCTGGCCAGGGGTGGAAGTTCGCAGCAGCCGCAGCGCCTTCTCCTTCTCGAAGTCCAGGGCCCGGCGCGGCGCCTGGATGCGGCCGATCCGTACGCCGAGATCGCGTACGGCACCGGCCACGGCGGGATCACTGAGCACGCGCAACGCGAACGCCAACTCGGCGGGCGAGATGTCGAACCGCTTCTCCAGCTCGATCCCCTGAGCCACGGCCGCGAGCTCGTCCGGGCCGAACCGCCGGTGCGCGCCCTGCTCCCGGACGGGCGGCAGAAGGCCCAGTGCCTCCCGGTATCGGAGCATTCGAGGGGACATGCCGAGCCGCCTGGCCGCTTCAGTGATGCGCATTCTTACATTCTTACGTCAGTTTCCGGGTCCTCAGGGTGCGACCTTGCCCAAACGGCGCCTAAACTCGTCCGCGACAACTCCGTGGACGCGAGGGGAAAACCCGATGGACTTCAAGGTCGCCGACCTTTCACTTGCCGACTTCGGCCGCAAGGAGATCCGGCTCGCCGAGCATGAGATGCCCGGCCTCATGGCGATCCGCCGTGAATACGCAAGTGCGCGACCCCTGTCCGGTGCGCGGATCATGGGCTCCCTGCACATGACGATCCAGACCGCCGTCCTCATCGAGACGCTGGTCGCGCTCGGCGCCGAGGTCCGCTGGGTCAGCTGCAACATCTTCTCCACCCAGGACCACGCCGCCGCCGCGGTCGTCGTCGGCCCCCAGGGCACCGTCGACGACCCCAAGGGCGTCCCGGTCTTCGCCTGGAAGGGCGAGACGCTGGAGGAGTACTGGTGGTGCACCGAGCAGGCGCTCACCTGGCCGGGCGGCCAGACCCCCAACATGATCCTCGACGACGGTGGCGACGCCACGCTCCTCGTCCACAAGGGCGCCGAGTATGAGAAGGCCGGGGCCGTCCCGTCCGCCACGGACGACGACCCGGAGGAGTGGCACGTCATCATCGACCTGCTCCAGCGCACGGTCGGCGACGACAAGCGGTGGACCGCGATCGCCGAGAGCATCAAGGGCGTGACCGAGGAGACCACGACCGGCGTGCACCGCCTCTACGAGATGCACAAGACCGGCTCGCTGCTGTTCCCGGCGATCAACGTCAACGACTCGGTGACCAAGTCCAAGTTCGACAACAAGTACGGCTGCCGCCACTCGGTGATCGACGGCCTCAACCGCGCCACCGACGTGCTGATCGGCGGCAAGGTGGCCGTGGTCTGCGGCTACGGCGACGTCGGCAAGGGCTGTGCCGACGCGCTGCGCGGCCAGGGCGCCCGCGTCATCGTGACCGAGATCGACCCGATCTGCGCGCTCCAGGCGGCCATGGACGGCTTCCAGGTCACCACGCTGGACGAGGTCGTCGGCCTGGCCGACATCTTCGTCACCGCGACCGGCAACTTCGACATCATCACCGCCGCGCACATGGCGAAGATGAAGCACCAGGCGATCGTCTCCAACATCGGGCACTTCGACAACGAGATCGACATGGCCGGCCTGGCCAAGCTGCCCGGCGTCGAGAAGCGCAACATCAAGCCGCAGGTGGACGAGTGGGTGTTCGCCGACGGCCACTCGATCATCGTCCTGGCCGAGGGCCGGCTGATGAACCTGGGCTGCGCCACCGGCCACCCGAGCTTCGTGATGTCCAACTCGTTCACCAACCAGGTGATCGCGCAGATCGAGCTGTTCGCGAAGACGGACGAGTACCCGACCGGCGTCTACGTGCTGCCCAAGCACCTGGACGAGAAGGTCGCCCGCCTGCACCTCGACGCGCTGGGCGTGAAGCTCACCGAGCTGACCAAGGTCCAGGCCGAGTACATCGGCGTCCCCGTCGAGGGCCCCTTCAAGTCCGACCACTACCGATACTAAATTTTCTTTCTTACGGCAGAGCACGGTGGGCGCCAACCCCCGCACGGGGTTGGCGCCTGTCCAGGGGAACGCTCCTCCGGTGATGCGGGGCTGGGCGCCGTTACGTGCGTCTTGTTGACCGTCTTCTTCGGGGAAATGTGGGGTGGGGCAGGCGTGGATCTTTCCGAGAGTGGAGAGCGGCATATCGATTGGGCTGCTCGGTCCATGCCTGTTCTGACTGCTATTGGGGAGCGGTTTTCTGATTCTCGGCCGCTTGATGGGTTGAAGATCGCTGCTTGTCTGCATGTCACCGCTGAGACGGCTGTGCTGATGGGGGCGTTGAAGGCTGGGGGAGCTGAGATCGCTCTTGCCGCTTCGAATCCCTTGTCCACTCAGGATGATGTCGCTCAGGCGTTGCGTGACTATGGGATCGCTGTCCATGCGCGGGCTGGAGTTGATCGGGCGACCTATTACCGGCATATTCATCAGGCGCTTGATCTGGGGCCTGATCTGGTACTGGATGACGGGTGTGATCTGGTCAACATTCTGCACACCGAGCGGACCGATCTCCTGGACGGGGTCTCCGGAGGTTGTGAGGAGACCACGACCGGGATCATCCGGTTGCGGCAGATGGCCGCCGAGAGCGCGTTGCGGTTTCCGGTCGTGGCCGTGAACGACACCCGGACCAAGCGGATGTTCGACAACCGCTATGGCACCGGGCAGTCCACGCTCGACGGGATCATGCGGGCCACCAACACCATGCTCGCCGGGCGGACGGTCGTGGTGGCCGGGTTCGGCTTCTGCGGCCGGGGGGTCGCCGAGCGGGCCAAGGGGCTGGGGGCACGGGTGGTCGTCACCGAGATCGACGCCGTCAAGGCGCTCGACGCCACGCTTCAGGGCTATGAGGTGCGGCCCATGGCGGAGGCCGTCATCACCGGAGACCTGTTCATCACCGTCACCGGGAATCGGGACGTCATCCGGGGTGAGCATTTGGCCGCCATGAAGGACGGCGCCATTCTCGCCAACGCCGGGCACTTCGATATCGAAATCGACGTACGGGCGCTTGACGAACTGGCCGCGGAAATCCATCACGGCGTGCGGCCCAATACCGATGAATATGTGCTGGCGGACGGGCGGCGGCTGCTGTTGCTGGCCGAAGGGCGGCTGGTCAATCTGACCGCCGCCGAGGGGCATCCGGCCGCGGTGATGGACATGTCCTTCTCGGCCCAGGCGCTGGCCGTCGCCTGGCTGGCCGAGGAGCGGGCGCGGCTGGTGCCGGGCGTCTACGACGTGCCCGAGGAGATCGACCAGGAGGTGGCCAGGCTCAAGCTGGCCGCCGCCGGGATCGGGATCGACACGCTGACCGGTGAGCAGGAGGACTACCTGCACTCCTGGCGCGTCGGCTCCTAGAGCAACTTTCCCATGCGGCGGATCTCCACCGCCTGGCTCACCGAGATGTCCTCGGCGATCTCCTGAACCCGTATGTGCGAGCCCTTGGTGATGACCTCGGTCGACATGGTGATCGCGCCCTGGTGATGGGCGGTCATCAGCTGGACGAACAGGCGGTCGAACGCCGCCCCCTTGGCCGCTTCGAGGCTCGCCAGCTGCTCCGGCGTGGCCATGCCCGGCATGCCCTCATGGCCGGCGTGATGGTCGGGCACCTGCTGGCCCTGGGCTTTCAGCCAGTCCGTCATCATGGCGATCTCCGGGCCCTGCACCTGGTTGATCCTCGATGCCAGGCGCTTGACGCCGTCGTTCGACGCCCGAGAGCCCGCCAGCAGGCTCATGTCGAGCGCCTGACGGTGGTGGATGATCATGTTCTGCATGTAGCGGATGTCGGCCGCGTTGGCCTTCTCGGGTGGTACGGCGGTGGCGGCCTCGCTCGGGTTCAGCGTCCTGGCCTGCTCGCCGGGCCGTCCGGGAGCGATGACGGGCGCCGTACCAGCGGCGGTCGGGGCGGGTGGCGCCGCCGAGGTGCCCCCGGAGCAGCCGGTGACGAGCAGGATCGCGCAGGTGCCGACGGTTAGTGCGTTGCGCACCTGACCTCCTTGACCGCGGGGAGTCGCGACGTCGCACTATAGACGCCCCATCAACCCCCGGGAAATACGGCAAGTCAGCAAATTTCTTGACACAGTGCTCGCTAGGCAGGGCTGACAGGTCCGGGTCAGAATTTTGTCATTTATGTGTGCCTTATGACCTGGAAGGAGCCCGAGGGTGCTGAACCTTCGCAGGACCCTGTTCGCGGCCGGAGCCGCTGTGGCGTTAGGACTGACGACGATGCCGGCCGTGGCCGCCGACATTCCGCCGCCTGACACCGTGGTGACCAGCCCGAACGTGACGCATGTACTGAACATTCCCAAGCCGGCGCCCATCGCCGCCACCATCAACACCGACATGGCCTTCCAGGGTGACTACGCTTACGTGGGCAACTATGGCGGCTTCTCGATCTATGACATCCGGAATCCGAAGAAGGCCACGCCGGTCAGTTCGGTGGTCTGTCCCGGAAGCCAGATGGATGTCACCGTCTACGGCAACCTGCTCTTCAGCGCCGTCGACTCCTCACGCAGCGACGACTCCTGCAACAGCACGGCCCTGTCGGCGGACCACAAGGAGGCCTGGGAAGGCATCCGGATCTTCGACATCAGTGACAAGGCCGCGCCCAAGTACATCAAGTCCGTCGAGACCAACTGTGGCTCGCACACGCTGACGCTGGTGCCGGGCAAGGGCTGGGACAAGAAGAAGAACGTCTACATCTACGTCCAGTCGTACAACCCGAACGCCACCTTCCCCGACTGCCAGCCGCCGCACGACAAGCTCTCGATCGTCAAGGTCCCGCTCAAGGACCCGACCGCCGCGGCCGTCGCGGCCACCCCGGTCGTCTTCCCCGACGGCGGCAACGAGACCCAGCCCGGGCTGCTCCTCCCGACCAGCGGCTGCCACGACATCACGGTGTACGCCGAGAAGGACATCGCGGCCGGCGCCTGCATGGGTGACGGCGTGCTGTTCGACATCTCCGACCGGCTGAACCCGAAGGTCACGGCCAGGACCACCGACCCGAACTTCGCCTTCTGGCACTCGGCGACGTTCAGCAACGACGCCAGGAAGGTCATCTTCACCGACGAGCTCGGCGGCGGCGGCGCGGCCACCTGCAACGAGGCCACCGGGCCGAACCGCGGCGCGGACGCGATCTACGACATCTCGCGCGGCAAGCTTGTGTTCAAGAGCTACTTCAAGATCCCGCGCTACCAGGCAGACAGCGAGAACTGCGTGGCGCACAACGGCTCGCTGATCCCGGTCAAGGGCAAGGACATCATGGTCCAGGCCTGGTACATGGGCGGGGTCTCGATCTGGGACTTCACCAACTCGGCCGCGCCCAGGGAGATCGGCTACTTCGAGCGCGGCCCCCGCGCCGACAACAGCGGCGGCGGCGTGTGGTCCGCGTACTACTACAACGGCTACATCTACGCCTCCGACTTCCACCAGGGCCTGGAGGTCATCAAGATCAACGACCGGCTCACCAACGGCGCCGACCGCGTACACGCCGACCAGCTGAACGTCCAGACCCAGCAGTCCTACCGAGAGTGGGGCTGGGGCCACGACGACTGACCCATCCACCCGGCATGGCGGAGCCCACCCGGCTCCGCCGTGCCGGGCTCCGGCGGGCGTCGCCGAGTCGGTGTGAGCGGAGTCTCAGGACTTCCGGCAGAGGGCGATGGCGTCCGCGACCGCCGCCACGTCGGAGCGGTCGTTGTAGTAGTGGAAGGACATGCGCAGCAGGCGGCCGCGCGGCGCGGTCACGATGCGTCGCGCGGCCAGCCGGGCCGCCAGCGCGTTGGGGTCGTCGTCCACGATCGCCACCTGC
>NZ_JAHKRM010000038.1 GCF_019396345.1 Nonomuraea guangzhouensis
TGGTTCCGCCGCCTGCGCATCCGCTGGGAGATCCGCGACGACATCCACGAAGCGTTCATGACCCTCGCCGCCGCGATCATCTGCTGGCGCCGCCTCGTCCGCTGATCTTTCTGTTAGGACCTCTTAGGCGTCATCGCTGTCGTTTTCGCCTGTTTTCGCGCCTCGTGAGCCCAGCTCGGTTACGCTCATGATCTCGGAAAACGGGGCGTGCCCGATAGGGAGGCCGTATGGCGGACAAAGGGATCACGACGATCGGCCGGTGCTACGGCTGCAAACGTACCTTCGGCTACGACCCGGAACGCGTGACCATGTTCCTGGTCGACCCCGATACCGCGCTTCCGCCGAACATGACCCCGCAGGGCACAACGCGCGAACCCACGCCGGAGGCGCTGGCCCGGTCGAGGCACGTACCCGTCTGCCCCGACTGTGTGCGCAGGGCCGAGCGGGCCAGGCAGGACGACGGGTCCACGTGGCCGCGCGGCACCGCCTGATCGACCGCGCTGAGCCGCGCTGAGCCGCGGTATGACCGCGTAGGCTCGGATCGATGCGTGCGCGAGCGATCTCCCGAGAAGCCCTGGTCGAGGAGCTGGCCGAGCGGATCGCGGGTCTGCCGCGCGGGTCCTACGCGCGGGTCGCCGTCGACGGGGCGCCGCCCGCTCACCCCGAACGGCTGGCGGACGAGCTGGTCGCGCCGCTCAGGATGCGTGGCAGGGCCGTGTTGCGGGTGTCGGCCGCCGATTTCCTGCGGCCCGCGTCCCTCAGGCTCGAGTACGGCCGGACGAACCCCGACGCCTTCTACGACGACTGGCTCGACACGGGAGCGCTGACCCGGGAGGTGCTCGGGCCGCTAGGCCCCCGGGGGTCCGGCAAGGTGCTGCCGGCGCTCTGGGACAGCCGGGCCGACCGCGCGTACCGCCTGCCGTACCAGACGCTGCCTGAAGGGGCTGTGCTGCTGCTCGACGGGACGCTGCTGCTGGGCCGGGGGCTGCCGTTCGAGGTGAGCGTGCATCTGTGGCTGTCCGAGGGGGCGCTGGGGCGGATGACCGGGGAGGACGAGCGGTGGCGGCTGCCTGCCTACGCGCGCTACGAACGGGAGGGCGATCCGCTGCGGAGCGCCGACGTGGCGGTGCGCGCTGATCATCCCGCGCGTATGGCGGTGCTGATTGAGGGAGCGCGGTAACCGGCGCACACTGAGTCGGTGACTCCCAGCAACTGGTACAACATCGTTCCCGATCTGCCCGTGCCGCCGCCTCCGCCGCTGCATCCGGGCACGCGGCAGCCGGTGGGACCCGACGATCTGGCGCCGCTGTTCCCGATGGAGCTGATCGGCCAGGAGGTGAGCACCGAGCGGTATGTCGCCATCCCGCGGGAGGTGCTCGACGTCTACCGGCTCTGGCGGCCGACCCCGCTGCTCCGGGCGCGCCGGCTGGAGAAGGCGCTCGGCACGCCCGCCCGGATCTACTACAAGTACGAGGGCGTCTCCCCCGCCGGGTCGCACAAGCCGAACACCGCCGTCCCGCAGGCCTACTACAACGCCCGCGAAGGCGTACGGCTGCTCACCACGGAGACCGGCGCGGGACAGTGGGGCTCGGCGCTGGCCTTCGCCTGCGCGCAGTTCGATCTGGAGTGTCGGATCTGGATGGTCCGCGCTTCCTATGATCAGAAGCCCTACCGGCGCTCGCTCATGCAGGTGTACGGCGCGACGGTGCACGCCAGCCCGTCGACCGTGACCGGGGCGGGCAGCAAGATACTGGCGGACGACCCCGACTCACCGGGCAGCCTCGGCATCGCGATCAGTGAGGCGGTCGAGGTGGCGGGCGCGAACCCCGACGCCCGCTACGCACTCGGTTCGGTGCTGAATCACGTGCTCATGCACCAGACCGTGATCGGTGAGGAGGCGCTGGCCCAACTGGAGGAGATGCCCGATCTGATCATCGGCTGCACCGGTGGCGGCTCGAACTTCGCCGGGCTCACCTTCCCGTTCCTGCGCGAGAAGCTGGCCGGGAACCTCGACGTGACGCTGCGCGCCGTCGAGCCCGAGGCCTGCCCGTCGTTCACGCGGGGCGTCTACGCCTACGACTTCGGCGACACGGCGGGCTTCACGCCGCTGCTCAAGATGCACACGCTGGGCCACGGGTTCGTGCCCGATCCGATCCACGCGGGCGGGCTGCGCTATCACGGCATGTCGCCGTTGCTGTCGCACATGTACGAACTGGGGCTGTTCGAGGCGGTGACCAAGTCACAGACCGAGTGCTTCGAGGCAGGTGTGCGCTTCGCGCGTACCGAGGGCATCGTCCCGGCGCCCGAGCCGACGCACGCGCTGGCCGAGACCATCGCCGAGGCGCTGCGGTGCAGGGAGAGCGGCGAGGAGAAGGTGATCCTGACCGCGCTGTGCGGGCACGGCCACTTCGACCTGGCCGCCTATGATCGTTACCTGTCCGGGCGCATGCGGGACTACGCCCTCCCACAGGAGCGCATCGATGAGGCCCTGCACGACCTGCCCGGCTAGACCGCTGCACCGGCCGGGGTGAAGGGAGCTCACCGCGGCCGGTCCGCCGTCAGTTCGCGTTGGGGCGCTTGCCGTGGTTGGCCTTCTTCTTCTTGCGTGCCTTGGTCTTGCGAGATCGCTTGGCCATGGATGCCTCCAATGATCGGGTCCGCGTTCTCAACCTCTCGTGCCACGGTCTACCGCACAACCCGTGCGACCTAACATTCCCCAACATATCCGTGTCATAATTTGGTGGAATCTGTTGGAAGGAGCGGGGGCGTGCTCGCACAGCAGCGCCAGCAGGCGATCCTCGAACGCGTGCGCAGCAGCGGCGGCGTTCGGGTGGCCGACCTCGTTCGCGAGCTCGGCGTCTCTGACATGACGGTCCGTCGCGACCTCGAAGTGCTCGCCGAGCGCGGGCTGCTGGAGAAGGTGCACGGCGGCGCGACCGCGCTGGGTCCCGGCTCGACCGAGGAGCCGGGCTTCACCGCCAAGTCCGCCCGCCAGCAGCAGGAGAAGGAGGCCATCGCGCGCCGCGCCGCCCAGCTCGTACGGCCCGGCACCGCGGTGGCGCTCTCTGCCGGGACCACGACCTGGGCCCTGGCCCACCACCTCGTCTCGGTGCCCGAGCTCACCGTCATCACCAATTCGATCCCCGTGGCCGACGTCTTCCACCGCAGCCCGCGCGCCGACCGCACGGTCGTGCTGACCGGCGGCGTACGCACCCCGTCCGACGCCCTCGTCGGCCCGGTCGCGGTGGCCGCGATCCGCCGGCTGCACGTGGACACGTTGTTCCTCGGGGTGCACGGGATGAGCGTACGGGCCGGGTTCACCACGCCCAACCTGCTGGAGTCGGAGACCGACCGGGAGCTGGTGACCGCGGCGCACCGGCTGGTCATCCCCGCCGACCACACCAAGTGGAACACCGTCGGCATCAGCACGATCGCCGAGCTGACGGAGGCCGACGTGGTCATCAGCGACTCGGGGCTGCCCGAGGAAGCACGCATGGAGCTGGGCGAACGCGCCGGCGAACTGATCATCGCGGAGGACTCGCAGTGAAACGCACCATCACCCACCTGGCCGACGGCCGAGAGCTGATCTACTTCGACCGGCGCGACGACGCCGACCGGAGCGCGATCGACCGGCGGGCGCTCGACCCCAGGCCGGTGGCGTCGGAGCTGCGCTACGACCCGCTCACCGAGGAGTGGATCGCGATGGCGGGACACCGCCAGACGCGTACGTTCCTGCCTCCGGCCGACGAGTGCCCGCTGTGCCCGTCGACTGAGACCCGGTCTTCGGAGATCCCGGCACCCGACTATGACGTGGTGGTCTTCGAGAACCGCTTCCCCTCTTTTTCCGGAAATTTCGGGACTTACGGGGAAGCTGGGGGGCTCAGTGAGGTCCGGCCGGGCGTGGGGAGGTGCGAGGTGGTGTGCTTCACCTCCGAGCACTCGTCGTCGTTCTCGCGGCTCTCCGACGAGCAGGTGGGCCTGGTCATGGAGGCGTGGGCCGACCGTACGGCCGAACTGTCGGCGATCGAGGGCGTGGAGCAGGTGTTCTGCTTCGAGAACCGGGGCGAGGAGATCGGCATCACGCTGCCGCACCCGCACGGGCAGATCTACGCCTACCCGTACGTGACCCCGCGGACCAAGCTCCAGCTCGGTGCGGCGTCACGGCACCGGGGCGGCAACCTGTTCGCCGACGTGCTGGCGGCCGAGCGGGCCGCCGGGGTGCGCGTGGTGGCGGCCAACGAGCTGTGGACGGCGTTCGTACCGGCCGCCGCCCGCTGGCCGTTCGAGGTGCACGTGTATCCGCACAGGCAGACGCCGGACCTGGCCGCGCTGACGGAGGAGGAACGCGCCGCCTTCGCGCCGCTCTACACCTCCGTGCTGCGGGCGCTCGACGGGCTGTTCGGGGTCGCCATGCCGTACATCTCGGCCTGGCACCAGGCGCCGGTGCGGCAGGACCGTGACCTGGCCTATCTGCACCTGGAGCTGTTCAGCATCAGGCGGGCGCCCGGGAAACTCAAGTATCTGGCGGGCTCGGAGTCGGCCATGGGCGCGTTCGTCAACGATGTCCTGCCGGAGGAGGCCGCGCGCATGCTCCGATCACAGGTAGATCTCTAATTGATTTCTGCTTGAAGTCGCCATGACCTTGGGTTTACCACTAATATCCCCTGAAGCGCCGACCGAAATGGTCGGTGTTGGCCTAATCCCGGGTGCGTGACCTGGGAACCGGGGACCCATCGCACTTGGGGTGAATCCACTTCGGTGGTAAGGCGGCATCTCCCTGCCCGAACCCGTCAGCTAACCCGGTCGGCAGTCAGGGAGAGGAACCCCCTCACGTGGCGACTGCGTCCCCCACGGGTCTTGCCATCGGTCTCATCACCGCCACCTGTGTGACCTTCGGAGCCTTCACGGCCGTACCGGCTTCGGCCGCGCCGGCCGCGCCCAAGCCCAGCGAAGCCAAGCTCCGCGCGGAGCTGAAGGAGCTCGACCAGAAGGTCGACAAGCTCATCGAGACCTACAACCTCAAGCGCGTCGAACTCGCCAAGGCGAAAGAGGACTCGAAAACCACCAAGAAGCGGCTCGCAGCGGCGAATGCCAGCCTCGTCACCGCCCAGAAGCGCGTCGCCGAGCTCGCGCAGCTGCAGTACCAGAACGGCACCGGCTCGCTGCCGAACCTCACGTTCCCGAGCGACAGCTCCAGCGCGGCGGTGCTGGAGCAGCTCACGGCCTCGCAGCAGGCGATCGTGCAGAGCGTGGCCACCCTGAGGAACCTGAAGAAGGCGGCCTCGGACCAGGCGACCGCCCTGGAGTCGAAGATCCGCGATGACGCGGCCAACGTGGCCAAGCAGCGCGACGACGCGCAGGACCTCATCAAGGACATCCAGAAGAAGCTGAAGGGCCTCATCCCGTTCGGCCCCGGCCGCCGCTCGGACGGCAGCTGGGCGCCCGAACTCCCGTCCGGCACCGACAACATCACCGCCCGCATGCGGGTGATCCGCGGGCTGATCCAGAAGGACTTCTCACTGCCGTTCGAGGTCGGCTGCTTCCGCTCGGGCGGCGGCGGCGAGCACCCGCTGGGGCGCGCGTGCGACTTCATGATGAGCACCGGCGGCACCATGCCCAGCGAGGCCAACCAGGCACTCGGCAACCGCATCGCGGCCTGGGCGATCGAGAACAAGGACAAGCTCGGGGTCAAGTACGTCATCTGGAAGCAGCGGATCAATCAGGGATCGGGCTGGAGCCCGATGTCCGACCGCGGCAGCATCACCGAGAACCACTTCGACCATGTACACATCTCGATGTTCTGACAAGGGGATCCGCGGCCGAGAAAGGTTGATCACCTCATGTTCGATGACATCGTCGCTCGTTACCACAACATGCTGGATTACCTCGGACTCGACACCTTCGCGTACACGGTGACGGTCCCCGACTCGGGAGTTCTGTCCGTCGAGGATGCCGTGCGGCGGCTCCACCTCGACCAGCCCCCCAATGAGCCACACCGCAGGGGCGCCCTGCACCTCTATCAGGTCGGTCCCGGGGTCGTCACCCTGGACTGGGTCAACCTCGGTGACCGTGAGCAGATGATCCAGCGGCTCGCCGGCGACGGCTTCCGGCACTGGTACGTGTCCTTCGACATCCACGGCAGCACCAGCATGTACGTCCGGTACGGGATCGCCGAGGGATACCTCGACCATCCCGAGCCGGCCTCCTTGCCCTCCACGCCATGGACCGACCTCCTCGGCCCGCTGATGCCCTTCACCAAGGTCCTCGCCGGCGGTTATGACAGCGAGGGCGCGGAGGCATCAGTGGACATCACGGCGGCCTGCCTGGCCGTGGTGGAGCTGGAGAGCGGTGTTCGCCTTGACGAGGACCTGATGCACAAGCCTCATTCAGCGCTGCCGATCCCCATACAGCCCCTGGCGCCGGCCGGCGCCTGAGGCGGTGATTCAGCGGCTGAGATAGTGGCTGGTCAGCGCGGACCAGACGATGAGCACGTCCAACGCCGCCCTGGGACTGGCCGCCTGACAGCGGACCGTACGCGCGCCGGTCCGCTCGGTCCCCGGGACCAGGGCGGCCAGCTCCGCGGCGCCATTGGGCCGTAGTTCGGCCTCGATGGCCAACTCGCCGGGGATGGCCACCGGCCGAATGGCGCCCGAGACGGCCCCGGGACGCCCACGGCCGCGGTCACCAGGGCATTGAGTTCGGCTTCGCCGATGGAGCGGCCGTTGAGTCGAGCTGCTCGCCGAGCAGGTTGTCGGCGGGACCGTGGCTGTCGTTGACCACCACCGACGTGGCGCCGCCGTCGAAGGCGCCGGCCACCGCGGCGTTCGCCTCCGCGGTCATCAGTGCCCGCGCGATCGGGTAATCGTGTCCGCCTGGGTGGATCTGCTGCTTCGTGGCGATGCCCGCCACGCCTTCCAAGTCCACCGATATCAGCACGTCCACCAGGAACCTCGCCTTCGCGGGTACGCCGTACCTGCCGGAAGGCGGGTCAGCCGGTGAGGGTGAGCGGGTTGATCAGGTCGGCGTAGACGAGCAGGCCGGCCATGATGATCATGACGAAGGCCAGGGCGTAGGTGAGCGGGAGCACCTTGGCGATGTCCACGTAGCCGGGCTCGGGGCGGCGCCTGACGCGGGCGTAAGCGCGCTTGAGGCCCTCCCAGAGGCCGCCCGCGATGTGGCCGCCGTCGAGCGGCAGCAGCGGGATGAGGTTGAACATGCCGATCGCCAGGTTGAACCCGGCCAGCAGGTTCACCAGGAAGGCGACCTTCTGCTTGCCCGACAGGTCGGAGGAGAGGATCTCACCGCCCATGCGCCCGGCGCCCACGACGCCGACCGGGCCCTCGGGGTCGCGCTTGTCGCCGGAGAACGCGGCGTGCCACACGCCGACCATCTTCTGCGGCAGGTTCAGCAGTGATTCGGCGACCCGGCCGGTGAGCTGGCCCATGTAACCGACGACGACGCCGAGGCTCTGCTGCTGCATGACCTCGGTGGGCATGACGCCGAGGAAGCCGACGCCCTTGTCGATCTTCTTCGGGTCGGTGGTCGACGGCCGGTCCTGGGCGATGAGCGTGACGTTGAGCGTCATCGGCTTGCCGTCGCGGACGATGCCGACGGCGACGGGGCCGGCGCCGTGCGAGCGGATCAGGCGGGTGGCGTCGTCCCAGGAGTTGATCTTCTGGCCGCCGAAGGAGACGATCCGGTCCCCGGGCTTCATGCCCGCCTTGACGGCGGGAGTCGGCTGGTCGGTGGCACGGCAGTCGGTCCGCTGCTCGCTGATCGGGATCACGCAGGTGTTGGTCTTCGGCGACACCACGGGGGTCAGCGCGGGGATGCCGATGCCGACGAGCAGGATGGAGAAGAGGATGAACGACAGCACGAAGTTCATGAACGGGCCGCCGGACATGATGATGACCTTCTGCCACCACTTCTTCCGGTAGAACACCCGGTCCTCGTCGCCCGGTCGCACCTCTTCCTGCGCCACGTCGCGGGCGCTCTCGATCAGACCCTGGAACGGGCCCGTGGAGCTGCTCCTCAGTCTGGTCGGATCGTCGCCGGGCCGTGGCGGGAGCATGCCGATCATGCGGATGTAGCCGCCCAGCGGGATCCACTTGATGCCGTACTCGGTCTCGCCCCGCCGGATGGACCAGGCGGTCGTGCCGAAGCCGACCATGTACTGGGGCACCCTGACGCCGAAGATCTTGGCAGGCACCAGGTGGCCGAGCTCGTGCAACCCGACGGACGCCATCAGCCCGATCAGGAAGACGATGATCCCCGCGAGGTAAAGCCAGTTCATCTAGTCCCGCTCCAGGGCAGACGGAAGGTCTCGACAGCCCCAGAGTAGTCGAAGTCCTCACACCTCGATGGCTTGCGCACCCTTTGCGGACCCGGCAGATTACGTTGACAGTACGCGATCAAGCGATCACTCTGGGAGATGACGGAGGTGGAGCCTTGATCCGGATTCTGGTCGCCGAGCATCTGCCGCTGGTCCGGCGCGGACTGGTCGCTTCGCTCGACGCGGAGCCCGACCTGAAGGTGGTCGCCGAGGTGGCGGACGCGGAAGGCGTCCTGCCCGCGGCGGCGGCGTGCGCGCCCCACACCGCGGTCATCGATCTGGACCTGCCCGGCGGGGGCGGCCTGTTTCCCGCGGCCCGGCTGCGCGAGCAGGGATGCCACGTGCTCATCCTGTCGGCGCAGGCCAAGCCCGGTCAGGTGCGCAGGGCGCTCGCCACGCACGCGCTCGGCTTCATGAGCCTCGACGTCGCGCCCGAGCAGCTCGCCGCGAGCCTGCGGCTGGTCGCCGCCGGGCGCCGCGCCGTCGACTCCGACCTGGCGATCGCCGCGCTCCAGTCGGCCACCAACCCGCTGACCAGGCGCGAGCTCGACGTGCTGCGGATCGCGGCGGGCGGGGCCCGTTCGACGGAGATCGCCGATCAGCTCTTCCTGTCGGTCGGCACCGTACGCAACCACCTGTCGCGGATCATGTGCAAGACCGGGGCCCGCAATCGCATCGACGCCGTACGCATCGCGAGCGACTCTGGCTGGCTGTGAGGACCCACCGGCTGTGGAGACCGGGTCCCGGTGAAGCCGCGCCGCTCCACCGGGACCCGGAGCGGTGAACCCTTCGAGGATCTCAAGATCGATCAGGCGCTGCCAGTGACCGCGTTCATCGCTTGACCCGTGTGATTCGTCACGGGCGCCAGATGAGGACCAGCGCGCAGTCGTCGTTGTGGCCCGAGGCCATGGCGTTGACCAGGGCGCGAGCGCCGTCGCGGAATCCCGAGGTGAGCAGCCGCTCGGCTTCCCCGAGCAGCTTGTCGAGCCCGGCGTCGATGTCGCGTCCCGGCTGCTCGATCAGCCCGTCGGTGTAGAGCAGCAGCGCCTCACCCTTGCGCAGGGTGCCGCTGTCGGGCTCGCAGTGCAGGTCGGGGACCACACCGAGGACGACGCCCTTGGCCGTGGCGACCTGCCAGGTGCCGGCGCCCGCGTCGAACTTGACCACCGGCGGGTGGCCGGCCGAGGTGATCGTGTAGTCGCCCGTCGCCAGGTCGAGGCGTACGTGCACGGCCGTCACGAAGCCCTCGTCACCGCGCTGGCGGTGCAGGTAGGTGTTGCAGGCCGGCAGGAAGTCGACGCCTGAGCCGAGCAGCCCGCCGAACGTGCCGGACAGCAGCAGCGCCCTGGTGCCCGCGTCGACGCCCTTGCCCGACACGTCGACGAGCGCGATCTCCACCTTGTCCCCGTCGCGCATGGAGACCAGGAAGTCGCCGCCGAAGGAGGAGCCGCCCGCCTGTTTGAGCACGACCTTGCCGCCCCAGTCCTTGGGCAGCGGGGGCAGCTCGCCCTGGCTCTTGAGCCGGTCGCGCAGCTCCAGCAGCATGGCGTCGCCGCGCAGCCCCTGCACGCCGAGCTTGCCGCGGGTGCGGGCCATCAGCACCGCCAGCACCGTGGTGAAGCCGATCGTCACCATGAGCCCCATGCCGATCCGGCCGATCCCGAGCGTCCCGGCGATGTAGCCGAGCGAGATGACCACCGCGACGAGCAGCTTGACCAGACTGGCCAGCCGGAGCTGCAACCCGCCCACGAGGAGGATGAGGATGAGCAGCGAGGGCGAGAACCACTCGGTCGAGATCTGCGCAGCCAGCAGTCCGATGACGAGCGTCAGCATCGTCAACGTGACCATCAGGTTGCGGTCTCGGGCCAAGGAGCCTCTTCTGATGAACCGGACCGCGGACACCAGAAACGGCACCCGCACAAGGATTGCGCGGAGCCGTGGCGGAATCAGCGGCGCCGGACGGGAACTCATGATGCGCCTGACTGTATCGGTCTGGCCTCCCTTTGGGCAGCCCACTTGACCAAGGCCTTGATCATTAAGGACGTATATTGGGTGGCCCTCCCCCTTTGCCCGCTCCTACCTTGGACGGATGACGTATCCGATCCGTCCGGTGAATGAGGCCGAGTGGCCGGCGTTCGCCGATGTGCTCTCCGAGGGGTTCGGCTGGACGCCGCATCCTCAGGAATCAGAACGATTCAAGGCGCAGACCGAGTTCGATCGGACGCTCGCCGCGTTCGACGGCGACGTCATGGCGGGGGTCACCGCCGTCTTCTCCTTCACCATGACAGTCCCTGGCGCGCAGATCCCGGTCGCGGGCGTGACGGCCGTCAGCGTGCTCCCCTCCCATCGCCGTCGCGGCGTGCTGTCGAGCCTGATGCGCAGGCAGCTGTCGGACGTGCGCGAGCGCGGCGAGTCCGTCGCCGCCCTGTACGCCTCCGAGTCCGCCATCTACGGCAGGTTCGGCTACGGCAGAGCGTCGAGCGAGATGGGGTTCAGCCTCGCCAAGCACGGCTCGGCCTTCGTCGCGAACGCCCCCACGGACCCTTCACTCCGCATCAGGGTGGCCAAGCCGGCCGAGGCCCGAGTCGAGTTCGAGCGGCTGTTCGCCTCCGTCGTGTCCGCGCGCCCCGGGCGTTATCTCCGTAACGAGCAGTTCTGGGGCGCCGTACTGGCCGACGAGGAGTTCGACCGCCACGGCAACGGGACGCTCCGCTCGGTGATCGCCGAGGATGACCGGGGCGTACGCGGTTACGCGCTGTTCAGGATCAAGGCGAACTGGGACGACGACGGCGTGCCCAACGGACTGCTGAAGCTGCAGGAGCTGGAGGCGGCCGACCCCGCCGCCCGCGCGCTGCTGTGGCGCAGCGTGCTAGACCGCGACCTGATCTCCCGGGTGGAGGGCGCCAGGCCGGTGGACGACGCGCTCATCGCGCTGCTCGCCGACCCGCGGCAGCTCCGGGCGAGCTGCGCGGACGAGCTGTGGGTACGCCTCGTGGAGGTGGACAAGGCGCTGACCTCGCGGGCGTACGCGTCGGCCGTCGACGTGGTGATCGAGGTCGAGGACGACGTGTGCCCGTGGAACGCCCGCCGCTGGCGGCTCAGCGCCGACGCCTCCGGCGCCGAGTGCAAGCCGGTGGAGGACGAGCCCGACATGTCGCTGCCGGTCTCCTCGCTCGGCTCGGCGTACATGGGCGACGGCCTGCTCGCGGCCCAGCTCGACGCGGGGCTGCTGCGCGAGCACTCGGCGGGCTCGGTGCGCAGGCTCGACGCGGCTATGGCGTGGAGCCCGAAGCCGTGGGCGGGACTGACCTTCTGACGTCAGCGCTTCTGACGTCAGCGCTTCTGACGTCAGCGCTTCTGACGTCAGCGCTTCTGACGTCAGCGCTTCTGACGTAGGCTCGCGGGCATGGCGCTGCAGAGCTTGCAGATCACCGCGATCACCGCGATGCGGGCCCGCGACGTGTCGCGGCCCTCCAAGGAGCAGCAGGAGGCCGCCGACCGGCGGCCCCTGCGTGACGAGATGCCCAAGCGCGAACCCAAGCGGCGGGCTTAGGGCAGAGAGGGCAGCTGGCCGATCGTCTCGTAGGTGGCCACCTGCGCGATGCGGCGGGCGTGCCGCTCCGAGCCGGAGAACTGCGTGGCGAGGAAGGTCTCCACGAAGCCCGTCGCCTCGTCGGCGGAGTGCATGCGCGCGCCGAGGGAGATCACGTTGGCGTTGTTGTGCTCGCGGGCGAGGCTGGCCGTCTCCTCGCTCCAGGCCAGGGCGGCCCGGATGCCCCGCACCTTGTTGGCGGCCATCTGCTCGCCGTTGCCCGACCCCCCGATGACGATGCCCAGGCTGCCGGGATCGCCGGCGACGCCCTCGGCGGCCCGCAGGCAGAACGCCGGATAGTCGTCCTCGGCGTCATAGACGAACGGACCGCAGTCGGTCACCTCGTGGCCGTGGTCCTTGAGCCAGGACACGAGATGGTTCTTGAGCTCATAGCCGGCATGGTCGGCACCGATGTAGACACGCACGCGAACAGTCTTCCACAGCGCCGACCGCGTCCCTCGCACCAGCGCGTCCGCTGGCTAGAGTAAGGACCCATCGGTAATCCAGTCCTTACGGAAGCAGACCATCATGCGCGAGATCCGCGTCGTCGGCGATCCTGTGCTGCGCACGCCCGCCGAGCCCGTCGAGGGCTTCGACCGCGAGCTGCGCCGCCTCATCGACGAGATGTTCCAGGCGATGTACGCGGTGGACGGCGTCGGCCTGGCCGGACCGCAGATCGGGGTGTCGCGGCGGCTGTTCGTCTATGACATCAGCGGACGCAAGGGGCACATGGTCAATCCCATCCTGACCGTGGACGATCCGGAGGAGGCGCTGGACGAGGAGGGCTGCCTGTCGGTGCCCGACCGGCAGACGGGCACGCCGATCTACGCCCCGGTGGCGCGGGCCTCGGGCGTGACCGTCGAGGGGTTCGACCGGCTCGGCCGCCCGCAGCGGGTCAAGGCGCGTGGCTCACTGGCCCGCTGCTTCCAGCACGAGAGCGATCACCTCGACGGGAAGCTGTACGTCGACCGGCTGCCGAAAACGGAGTCCCGCAAGATCATGATCAGGACGTAGGTTGACGGCATGAGCGATTTTTCGGGCAAGGGCGCACTGGTAACAGGGGGCTCCCGGGGCATCGGCCGGGCCATCGTCGAACGGCTGGCCGGTGACGGGGCCGAGGTGATCTTCACCTATCGCAGCGACTCCGAGGCGGCCAAGCAGGTGGCCGCGGCGACCGGGGCGCATGCCGTACAGGCCGACCAGGGGAACAGGGCCGATCTGGACCGGCTGTTCGCCGAGGCGGAGGAGCGGTTGCCCGGGCTCGACATCCTGGTCTGCAACGCGGCGCAGACCGGCCAGGGGCTCATCGCCGATATCACGGACGAGACCTACGAGCGGCTGTTCGCGGTCAACACGCGCTCGACGTTCCTGGCCATCCAGTGGGCGGGGCGGGTGATGCGCGACGGGGGGCGGATCATCAACCTCTCGACGCTCAACACCCAGGTGCCCGGCCCGGGGATCTCCCTCTACGCGGCGAGCAAGGCGGCGATCGAGCAGTTCACCAAGGTCGCGGCGCGCGAGCTGGGCGGGCGCGGCATCACGGCCAACATCGTCTCGCCCGGCGCGACCGACACCGACATGCTGCGCGGCAGCAACCCGCCCGAGGCGCTGCAGCAGATGCCCGGGTTCACCGCGTTGCAGCGGCTGGGGCAGCCCGACGACATCGCGGCCGTGGTCGCGTTCCTGGCCGGACCCGACGGACGGTGGATCACCGGCCAGAACCTGCTGGCGACCGGCGGGATGCTCATCTAGAGCTGCAAGGATTTGACCTCGAGGAACTCCTCCAGCCCGTGTTCGCCCAGTTCGCGGCCGATGCCCGACTGCTTGTAGCCGCCGAACGGGGCGAGCGGGTTGAAGGCGCCCCCGTTGATCGCCACCTGCCCGGTGCGCAGCCTGCGGGCCACCGCGACCGCGCGTTCCTGGGTGCCCGCCCACACCGCGCCGGCCAGGCCGTAGGGAGTGTCGTTGGCGATGCGTACGGCCTGCTCCTCGCTGGTGTACGGGATGATCGTCAAGACCGGGCCGAAGATCTCCTCCTGCTCGATCGTCATGCCCGGCTCGACCGCGGCGAAGACGGTCGGCTCGACGTAGAAGCCGTGCGGGTGCGGGGCCTCGGTGCCACCGGTCACCAGCCTGGCGCCCTCTTCCTCGCCGCGGTTGATGTAGCGAACCACGCGGTCGCGCTGGGCCGCGGAGACGAGCGGGCCGATCCGGCTGGTCTCGTCGAACGGGTCGCCCACGGTGTAGCGGCGCGCCGTGTCGACGGCCAGGTGGACCGCGTCGTCGTACTGGTCGCGGTGGACGATCATGCGGGTCCAGGCCGAGCAGGTCTGGCCGGCGTTGACGAAGCAGTTGGCCACGCCGACCTTGACCGCGGCGCCCAGGTCGGCGTCGGGCAGGATCAGGTTGGCGGACTTGCCGCCGAGCTCCAGCGCCACCCGCTTGACCGACTCGGCCGCCAGTGAAGCCACCCGGCGCCCGGCGGCCGTCGAGCCGGTGAAGGAGATCATGTCGACCTCCGGGTGCGCGGCCATGGCCTCGCCCACCACCGGGCCGCGCCCGCTGACCAGGTTGAACACGCCGGCAGGCAGGCCCACCTCGTGGAAGATCTCGGTCAGCGCGTACGCCGCCAGCGGCGCCACCTCCGACGGCTTGAGCACGACCGTACAGCCGGCGGCCAGAGCCGGGGCGACCTTGCAGATGATCTGGTGCAGCGGGTAGTTCCACGGGGTGATCGCGGCGACCACGCCGACCGGCTCCTTGACCACCAGCGAGTTGCCGACGCGCGACTCGCGCGGATGGCTCTCGGCCAGCCGGGCGTAGGCGGACAGCACGCCCGCGGGCATCAGCGTCTGCACCTTGAGCGCGAAGCCCAGGGGTGAGCCCATGTCGGTCGCGATGGTCTTGGCGATGTCACCGGCCCGCTCGGTCAGCAGCTCGGCGACGGCGGCCAGCAGCTTGCCGCGCTCGGCGGCGGGCGTGGCCGACCACGAGGGGAAAGCGCCACGCGCGGCGCGTACGGCCGCCTCCACGTCCTCGGGGGCGCCGGCCGGCACCCGGTCGATGATCTGCTCCGTGGCCGGGTTGACGACCTCGATGGGCTCGCCGGAGACCGAAGCGGTCCAGGCACCGCCGATGTACAGCTGACGCATAGCCCCCATCCTTGCGCGCCCGCCGTCGCAAAGCGAGGGCGTGGCGCCTCGTGCGGCTCCTCCAAAGGAGAGTACGGCCGGGCGCCAAGGATGGATGCGGATTGCGCCGCTACAGTTCAGCCACCACGAGCTGAAAAGTCAGTCGAAGCTCGGCCGCCGGGTGCGCGAACGCTTGAGCTCGAAGAAGTCGTCGAACTCGGTGACCAGCAGCACGCCGTCCCAGAGCCGGCCCGCGTCCTCGCCCCGCGGGATGGTGGTGACCACCGGCCCGAAGAAGGCGTTGGCGCCGACGCGGATGACAGGGGTGCCGACCTCCTGGCCGACCAGGGTGATGCCCTCGTTGTGCGACTTGCGGATGGCCTCGTCGTACTCCGTCGAGTCCATGGCCTCGGCCGCGAGGCCCTTGTCGAGGCCCACGGCCTCGAGGGACTCCTCGGCGATGGCGCGCAGGGTGTCGAGCTCGCGGTCGCGGCCCTCGTTGTGCAGGCGGGTGCCGAACTCGGTGTACAGGCGGCCGATGTACTCCTCGCCGTGCCGGTCGGCGGCGGCCGCGATGACGCGGACGAGCTTGAGGCCCCTGGCGCTCGACGCCCGGTACTCGTCGGAGACGTCCTTATCCTCGTTGAGAACGAACAGACTCATAATGCGCCAACGTGGATCAATCGGACGGACCTTCTCGACTTCGAGTAGCCATCGTGACGTTACCCAGGCAAATGGGCAGAAAGGATCGAACCAAAGCTCTACGGGGGTCGTGTCTGTCACGGGGGCCATAACCTGGGGTATCGATGTCCTATTCCTTGCGTGGCAGGATACCGACAAAATATGACGAAGTTGCGAAAAGGAGTGGAACTTGGCAGGCAACCTGACCCGGGACGAGGCTCGCGAGCGCGCCCGGCTGTTGAAGGTCGAGTCGTATGAGGTCGCACTCGACCTGACCGAGGGAGACGAGCGCTTCGAGAGTGTCACGACCGTCCGGTTCAGCAGCACCCAGCCGGGGTCGGCCACGTTCATCGATCTCCACGGCGCGCACGTCCGCAAGGTCACGTTCAACGGTGACGATCTCGACGTCTCCACCTACGACGCCGAGAAGGGGCGCTTCCCGCTCCCCTCCCTGGCCGAGTCGAACGAGCTGCGCGTCGACGCCGACTGCGTCTACATGCGCAGCGGCGAGGGGCTGCACCGCTTCGTCGACCCGGTGGACCAGAAGATCTATCTGCACAGCCAGTTCGAGACGGCCGACGCGCACCGCATGTACGCCTGTTTCGACCAGCCCGACCTCAAGGCCACCTTCCAGCTCACCGTGCTGGCCCCGGCCGACTGGGAGGTCGTCTCCAACGCGGCGGCCACCTCGGTCGAGCGGCTGCCCGAGCAGGTCGGCAAGCACGGCGCGGTGCCGGCGGCCAAGCGCTGGCTGTTCCCGGCCACCGCGGTCATGTCGACCTACATCACGGCGCTGGTGGCCGGCCCGTACCACAAGGTGACCTCCGAGCACGACGGCATCCCGCTGGGCATCTACTGCCGCGCCTCGCTCGCCGAGCACCTGGACGCCGACAACATCCTGGAGGTCACCCGGCAGGGCTTCGACTTCTTCCACGAGGTGTTCGGCGTCCGCTACCCGTTCGGCAAGTACGACCAGCTGTTCGTGCCCGAGTTCAACGCCGGCGCGATGGAGAACGCGGGCTGCGTGACCTTCCTGGAGGACTACGTCTTCCGGTCCAGGGTCACCGACGCCGTCGTCGAGCGGCGCGCGGAGACGATCCTGCACGAGATGGCGCACATGTGGTTCGGCGACCTCGTGACCATGCGCTGGTGGGACGACCTGTGGCTGAACGAGTCGTTCGCCACCTACATGTCGGTGCTCGCCCAGGCCGAGGCGACCCGGTGGGGCAAGGGCGCCTGGACGACGTTCGCGAACGTGGAGAAGTCCTGGGCCTACCGCCAGGACCAGCTGCCGTCCACGCACCCGATCGCCGCGGACATCCCCGACATGCAGGCGGTCGAGGTCAACTTCGACGGCATCACGTACGCCAAGGGCGCCTCGGTGCTCAAGCAGCTGGTCGCCTACGTCGGGCTGGACAACTTCCTGGCCGGGGTGCGCGACTACTTCGGCGAGCACGCCTGGGGCAACACCGAGCTGAAGGACCTGCTCGGCGCACTGGAGCGGACCTCGGGGCGCGACCTGTCGTCGTGGTCGAAGGAGTGGCTGGAGACCTCCTGGGTCAACACGCTGCGTCCGTCGTTCACGGTCGCCGACGGCCGCTTCGAGACCTTCGAGGTGCTGCAGGAGGCGCCCGCCGACTACCCGACGCTGCGCTCGCACCGCGTCGCGATCGGCCTGTACTCGCTGGCCGACGGCGTGCTGACGCGGACCAAGCGGGTCGAGCTGGACGTGGTGGGCGCCAAGACGAGCGTCGCGGAGCTGGTCGGGGAGGAGCAGCCCGACCTGGTCCTGGTCAACGACGACGACCTGACCTACGCCAAGATCCGCCTGGACGAGCGGTCGCTGCGGACGCTGGTCGACGGCGGCATCGCCGCCTTCACCGAGTCGCTGCCCCGGGCTCTGTGCTGGTCGGCCGCGTGGGACATGACCCGCGACGGCGAGATGTCCACCCGCGACTACGTCAAGCTGGTCATCTCCGGCATCGGCACGGTCAAGGACATCACGGTCCTCCAGACCGTGCTCCGGCAGGCGCGGATGGCCGTGCAGCAGTACGCCGACCCGGCGTGGCGGGCCGAGGGCCTGTCGCTGCTGGCCGCCGAGCTGCGCTCGCTGCTCGCCACGGCGGCGCCGGGCTCCGACCCGCAGCTCGCCTTCCTGCAGGCGTTCGCGCCCACGGCCACGTCCGACGCCGATCTGGCGATCCTGTCGGGCATCCTCGACGGCTCGGCCGTGCCCGAGGGGCTGACCGTCGACGCCGACCTGCGCTGGACGCTCATCCAGGCGCTGGTCGTCGGCGGCAAGCTGAGCGGTGCCGACATCGACGCCGAGCTGGCGCGCGACGCCACCGCCACCGGCGAGCGGTCCGCCGCGCTGTGCCGGGCGGCCATCCCGACGGCCGAGGGCAAGGCCGCCGCGTGGGCCGCGATCGTGGGGGGCAAGCTGGCCAACCACATCGCCCGTACGACGGTCAACGGCTTCCAGGATCCGCACCACCCGGAGCTGCTGGCCCCCTACCGGGAGAAGTACTTCGCGGAGATCGGCCGGATCTACCGGGAGTGGACGTTCGACCAGGCGCAGACGTTCACGGTCGGCTGCTTCCCCGCGCTGCTCATCGAGCCCGAGACCGTGCGGGCGGCGGAGGACTACCTGGCCAAGGAGCAGCCGCCGCAGGCGCTGCGCCGGATGATCCTGGAGGGCGCCGACGGCGTCAGCCGGGCGCTGCGCAACCGCGCGAAGGACGCGTCCTAGCGCGTAGCTCTTGAGAAGGGGGTCTCCGGTGACGGAGGCCCCCTTTTCGTGTTCCCGGACTCTTGACACGGGCCTGCCATGGCTTCATATTTTCACCACTAACTTTATTTCTAAAGAAAGTCGTTCTCATCACATGGCAGGTACTGATCGCGGTGATCTCACGAGGACGGCGATCCTCGCGCTGCTCGGCACCGTCGGGCCGCTGAGCCGTACCGAGATAGCGCGCGAGCTGGATCTGAGCCCGGCGAGCGTCACGCAGCTCACCCGCGAGCTCATGGGCTACGGCATGCTCGAGGAGCTCGACCTCAAGCCGTCGCGCGGCGGGCGGCCCGCCCAGCGGCTCGGGCTGGTGGGCAGCGCGGGCCGGGCGCTCGGCGTGAAGGTGACGGCCGACCATCTGGTGCTGGTCGACGTGCGGCTCGACGGCGAGGTGCTCGGGGCCTGGGAGTGCCCGTTCGACCCGTCGTCCCCCGAGGCGCTGGACCGGCTGGCCGACGCCGTCGAGTCGGTGGTCTCGGGCACCGGGCACGGGCTGACGGCGCGTACGCCCGCCTCGACCGGCGACGGGCAGGTGCCGCCGCTGCTCGGGATCGGGGTCGGGGTGCCCGGCAGCGTGGAGGACCAGGCGGTCGGCACGGTCAACGCGCCGACCCTGGGGTGGCAGGCCATGCCGGTGGGCGAGCGGCTGCGGCGGCGGCTCAAGCTGCCCGTGCTGGTGGAGAACGACGTCAACGCCCTGGCGGCGGCCGAGCGGCTGTACGGCAGAGGGCGGACCCATCGGGACTTCCTGGTGCTGACCATCGGGCGCGGCGTCGGCGCGGCGATCGTGGCCGACGGGCGGGTGTACCGGGGTGCCAGGGGCGGGGCCGGGGAGTTCGGGCACGTGCCCGTCGATCCGGCGGGGCCGGTGTGCGGGTGCGGGGCGCGCGGATGCCTGGAGGCGTACGTCGGCTCGGCGGGCCTGCTGGCCGCAGCCCGCGCCAAGAGCGGCGGCACGGCGAGGCTGGTGGCGGGCGATCCGGTGGCCCAGGAGGTGTTCGCCGAGGCGGGGGCCGTGCTCGGGCGGGCCGCGGCGGGGCTGATCAACGTGGTGGATCCGGAGGTCGTGGTGGTGCTCGGCGAGGGTACGGCCGACTGGCCGCTGTGGCGGGCCGGGTTCGATCCGGCCCTCAGGGCGCAGTTGTACCCGGGGCGGCGGGACATCTCGATCGAGGTGGAGAGCTGGGACGACACCAGCTGGGCCCAGGGCGCGGCGGCCCTCGTGCTGGCCACGCCCTTCGACGCCGCCGGGGCCGCCGGGGAGCAGGGCCGCCTGGTGCGGGCCCGTCTGATCGGGACGACGCCATGACCGCCAGCCGCACGGACGCCCGCACGGACTCCCGGCACGCCCTCCGTACACACGCAATGGCCGCGCCGCGGCGACGGTGGCGGTACGCCGGGACCGTGGCCGTGTTCCTGCTGCCCAGCCTGATCCCGCTGACCCTGTACACGCTGATCCCGATGGTCGCCTCGTTCTGGACGAGCCTCCACGAATGGGACCTCATCACCGAGATGCGCTGGGTCGGCCTCGGCAACTACCTCGAACTGCTCGGCGACGCCGGGACCCGGGCCGCGTTCCTGCACACGCTGTACTTCATCGCCGGTTACCTGCCGCTCGTCTACCTGGGCGGGCTGGGGCTGGCGCTGCTGCTGAACCGGGCGATGCCGGGGCGCGGGCTGCTGCGCGGCGTCTACTTCCTGCCCGTCATCACCAGCTGGGTCGTCGTGGCGCTGATGTGGAAGTGGCTGCTCAACCCGGCCAGCGGGGTGGTCAACTGGGCGCTGGGGCTGTTGGGCGTCAGCGGGCCCGGCTGGTGGACCGATCCCGACTGGGCGATGCCGTCGATCATCTTCGCCTCGGCCTGGAAGGACCTGGGCTTCGTGATGATCATCCTGCTGGCGGGGCTGCAGGCGATCCCGAAGGAGTTCCAGGAGGCCGCCATGGTCGACGGGGCGACGCCCTTCCGCCGGTTCCGGCACATCACGCTGCCGCTGCTGTCGCCGTCGTCGTTCTTCGTGGTGGTGATCTCGCTGATCAACGGCTTCCAGGTCTTCGACCAGGTGAAGATCATGACGGGTGGCGGGCCCGGCGGCGCGACGCAGGTCGTCGTGTCGCAGATCTACGACCTCACCTTCAGGTACGGCCGGGCGGGCGCGGCCTCGGCGCTGTCGTGGCTGCTGTTCGCCCTGGTGCTGCTCGTGACGATCGTGCAGATCCGGGGGCAGAGGCGGTGGGTGACCTATGGGTAAGGCACTCCGCTACCTGCTGGTGGGCCTCGGCGCGGTGGTCATGCTGTTCCCGTTCGCCTGGGCGGTGATCACGTCGATCACACCGGGCGACGCGGTGCTGGCCGTGCCACCGGACTTCACGCCGGACGACGCGAGCCTCGACGCGTACGGCAAGCTGCTCGACACGCTGCCCTTCTGGCGGATCGTGGCGAACAGCGCCTGGATCGGGGCGGCCTCCACCATGCTGCAGCTCGTCACCAGCGCGATGGCCGCCTACGCGTTCGCCAGGCTGCCGTTCCCGGGCCGGGGGGCGCTGTTCTCCGTCTACCTGGCGACGCTGATGATGCCGCTGCCCGTGCTGGTCGTGCCGCTGTTCATCGAGATGCGGACGTTCAACCTGGTCGACACCTACTTCGCGCTGCTGGCGCCGACCATCGCGTCGGCGTTCGGGGTGTTCCTGCTGCGGCAGGCCATCAACCAGGTGCCGAAGGAGTTCGACGAGGCGGCCGTGCTGGACGGCGCCGGACATTTCCGCATTTTTCTGTATGTGGTGCTGCCGCTGATCAGGCCGGCGCTGGCGACGTTCGCCATCTTCGGCTTCATGGCCAGCTGGAACAGCTACCTCTGGCCGCTGATCATCATCAAGTCGCCCGAGTTCATGACACTGCCGCTGGGCCTGGCCACGCTGCACGGCCAGTTCACCACCGAGTGGGACGTGGTCATGGCGGGCTCGGTGATCAGCGTGGTGCCGATCCTCATCCTGTACGTCTTCGCGCAGAAGCACGTCATCGCCAGCGTCGCGCAGAGCGGGCTCAAGTAAAGGAACCACCATGTCACAGAGAATCAGGGTCGCCGCTTCCCTGGCGGCCGCCGCGCTGCTCGCCACCGCCTGCTCCCAGGGCTCGGCGACGAAGGCCCCGTCCGGTGAGGGCGGCAAGGTGACGCTGCGGTACTTCACGTTCTCGGCCGCGCCCGACCACGTGAAGGACCTGGACAAGATCGAGAAAGCCTTCGAGAAGGAGAACCCGAAGATCGACGTGGTCGTGGAGACCGCGCCCTTCGACGAGTACTTCACCAAGCTCCAGACCAGCATCGCGGGCGGCACCGCACCTGACACCTTCGAGCTCAACTACGAGAACTTCGTCACCTACGCCAGCGCGGGCTCGCTGCTCGACCTCGACACGGTGAAGGGCGACGGCGACCCGTCGGTGTACGCCAAGGAGTCGCTCGACGCCTTCCAGCGCGACGGCAAGCAGTACGCGCTGCCCGCGTCGTTCTCCACGGTCGTGCTCTTCTACAACAAGGACCTGTTCGACAAGGCCGGAGTGGCCCCGCCGACGGCCGAGTGGACCTGGGCCGACGAGCAGGCCGCCGCCGCGAAGCTGACCGACAAGAAGAAGGGCGTCTTCGGCGACTTCCAGCCGGTGCAGTTCTTCGAGTTCTACAAGACGCTCAAGCAGGCGGGCGGCGAGTTCCTGTCGGCCGACGGCAAGAAGTCGGCCTTCAACAGTCCGGCCGGGGTCAAGGCGGCGCAGTGGCTGGTTTCCAAGGTGGGTAAGACGATGCCGACCGAGGCGGAGATCGGCGGCACCGCCGACTACGACACGAACCTCTTCAAGTCCGGCAAGCTCGCCATGTGGCACAACGGCATCTGGCAGTTCGCCGGGCTGAAGGACGCGCCGTTCACCTGGGACGTGGTCGTCGAGCCCGGTGACGCCGCCAAGGCCAGCGCCGTCTTCCACAACGCCGTCGCCGCCTCCTCGGGCACCAAGCACGGCAAGGAGGCGTGGGCCTGGGCCCGGTTCCTGTCGTCGTCGAACACCGCGGCGACCACCCGCGTCGAGTCGTCCTGGGAGCTGCCGCCGGTCGCCGACCAGGCGGTGCTGTCCGGCTACCTCAAGGACCCCAAGCCCGCCAATCGCCAGGCGGTGTTCGACTCGCTGAAGTCGATCGCGCTGCCGCCGGTCATCAAGCGCCAGCAGGAGATGCAGGACGCCGTGACCAAGCAGCTCACCGAGGCCGCCGCCGGGCGCAAGCCGGTGGAGGAGGCGCTCAAGACCGCCGCCGCCGACGTAGACGCCCTGCTGTCTTAGGAGATTCGTTGTCCCTCGTGTCGCACAGCCTCGATGTGATCCAGAGGCTCCAGTCCCCCACCGGCGCCTATCCGGCGTCGCCCACCTTCTCCGCCTACCGCGGCTACTCGTGGCTGCGTGACGGGGCGTTCATCGCCGAGGGGGTGAGCAGGCACGGCGACGCCGCCGGTGCGGACGCCTTCCACACCTGGTGCGCCCGGGTGATCGGCGACCGGGCGGGGCAGGTCGACTCGCTCGTCTCGCGGGCGGGGCGCGGTGAGCCGGTCTCGCCCGCCGAGATGCTGCCGACCCGGTTCACGCTCGACGGCGTGGACGGGGACGTCGACTGGTGGGACTTCCAGCTCGACGGCTACGGCACGTGGCTGTGGGCGCTGCGAGAGCACTCCTTCCGGCAGGGCCGTGCGGTTCCGGGGGTGGAGAAGGGGGTGCGGACGGCGGCCCGGTATCTCACCTCGTTCTGGGAGATGCCGTGTTACGACTGGTGGGAGGAGCACGTCGAGCAGCGGCACGTGGCGACGCTGGGGGCGGTGCACGCGGGGTTGCGGGCGGCCATCGCGCTGGGCGTGCTGAGCGGGCCGGAGTCGGCGGCGGCCGGGCGCGCGGTGGAGGGCATCGCCGCCCTCGTGGCCGCCGAGGGGCTGGTCGGCGGGCGTCTCACGAAGTGGCTGGGCAGTGACGCCGTGGATGCCAGCCTGCTCGCCTGCGTCGAGCCGTTCGGGCTCTACGCGGCCGATCATCCGGTCGGCGCGGCGACGGTGGCCGAGGTGGAGCGGCAACTGGCCGTGGACGGCGGGGTGTACCGGTACCTGGCCGACACCTTCTACGGCGGCGGGCGGTGGGTGCTGCTGGCCGGTTTCCTCGGCTGGAACCACGCGCGGGCCGGGCGGCGCGAGGAGGCCCTGAGGTACCTGGACTGGATGGCGGCCCAGGCGACCGCCGAAGGTGACCTGCCCGAGCAGGTGTCCGACCGGCTGCTGGCGCCCGAACGACTCCAGGAGTGGCTGGACCGGTGGGGCACCGTGGCCACGCCGCTGCTGTGGTCGCACGGGATGTACCTGATTCTCGCCGACGAGCTGGGGGTGCGGGCATGATCCGGCATCGGCCGTACGGGTCCGGGCATCCGTACGCCACGAGCGAGGACCAGCGCGTACCGGCCTGGCCGGTGGACGGCGAGGCGGTGGAGCTGCGGGTGCGGGCTTCGGCGAAGGTCGTCTCGTTGGTGTGCGAGTGGGCCGCCGACGGGGCGGCGCCCGTCGAACTGCCGCTGACCAGGGCGGGTGCCGCACCGGAGCCGGACGCGGCGGAAACAGCGGAGGCGGAGGAAGCGGCGGAGACCGTTGACGGCGGGCATCTGGCCGCGGCGCAGGCCAGGGCCGCGCGGGCCGCCGCCGGGTCGTGGGTGACGTGCTCGCCCGTGCTGCGCGCCGGGCAGCGGTACGCCTACCGGTTCCGGGCCGCGATGGACGGCGGTGCGAGCCGTACCAGCCGGTGGTTCGAGGTGACGGCGGCGGCGTGGGGCCCGGCGGGCGGGAAGCTCGTCGTGCGCGGTGCCGACCGGGTGGTGCCGGGGAGCGTGCGGTGGCTGGTCGGCGGGGACGGCGCGCGGCGGGTGCGGTTCGAGCTGGCGCTGGCCGAGGGTGAGCACGTGGTGGGGTTCGGCGAGCGGTTCGACGCGGTGGACCAGCGCGGGCGGCGGCTGGACGCGGTGGTGTTCGAGCAGTACAAGGCGCAGGGGGCGCACGGCAGGACGTACCTGCCGATGCCGTTCGCGCTCGTGGTCGGCGGGGCGGCGAGCTGGGGGTTCCACGTCGAGACGTCCCGGCGGACCTGGTACGACGTCGGCGCGTCCCGGCCGGACCGGCTGGTCGTGGAGGCCGAGGTGGGGCCGGACGGCGAGCCCTCGGTGCGGCTGTACGACGGCGAGACCCCGGCCGGCGTGCTGCGGGACTTCCTGGACGAGGTGGGGCGGCCGACGGAGCTGCCCTCGTGGGTGTTCCGGCTGTGGGCCAGCGGCAACGAGTGGAACACGCAGGAGCGCGTGCTGGCCGAGATGGACCGGCACCGCGAGCACGACATCCCGGTGGGCGCGCTGGTCATCGAGGCGTGGAGCGACGAGACGACGTTCACCGCCTTCCGCGGGGCCGCGTACGAGCCGTCGGAGGAGCCGCACCGGCTGGCGGACTACGCCTTCCCGCCGGACGGGCCGTGGCCGGACCCCAAGGGCATGGTGGACGAGCTGCACCAGCGGGACATCAAGGTGCTGCTCTGGCAGATCCCGCTGCAGAAGATGCGCCCGCACCCGCGGCACCAGGCCGCCGTGGACGCCCGGCAGCTCGTCGAGAACGGCTACGGGGTCAGACAGGCCGACGGCCGGCCGTACCGGAACCGGGGCTGGTGGTTCCCGCTGGCGCTCATGCCCGACCTGTCGTCGCCCGAGGTCCGCGACTGGTGGACGGCCAAGCGGGCCTACCTGGTGGACGAGGTGGGCGTGGACGGGTTCAAGACCGACGGCGGCGAGCACGCGTGGGGCCACGACCTGCGTTACGCCGACGGGCGCAGGGGCGACGACGGCAACGGCCTCTTCCCCGTGCACTACGCGCGGGCGTTCGGCGAGTTGCTGGAGCGCTACGGCAAGGCGCCCGTGACGTTCAGCCGGGCCGGCTTCGCCGGATCCCAGCCGCACGGCGCGTTCTGGGCGGGGGACGAGGACTCGACGTGGGAGGCGTTCCGTTCGTCGGTGAGGGCCGGGATCACCGCCTCGGCCTGCGGGATCGTCTACTGGGGCTGGGACCTGGCCGGGTTCTCCGGTGACCTGCCCGACGCCGAGCTCTACCTGCGGGCGGCCGGGGCGTCGGCGTTCATGCCGATCATGCAGTACCACTCGGAGTTCAACCACCACCGCGCGCCCATCAGGGACCGCACCCCGTGGAACGTGGCCGAGCAGACCGGCGACGACCGGGTGCTGCCGCTCTTCCGGCGGCTGGCCAAGGTACGCGAGCGGCTCGTGCCGTATCTGACGGGACAGGCCCGCCAGGCGGTCGGCGGCGGGGCGCCGCTGATGCGCGGGCTGTTCTTCGACCACCCGGACGACCCGCGGGTGTGGGAACGCCCGCTGCAGTACAAGCTGGGCGACGCGCTGCTGGTGGCGCCAGTGACGGCGCCCGGCGTCACGGAACTGCCGGTCTACCTGCCACGGGGCGAATGGGTCGACGTCTGGACCGGCCACAACCATCGCGGCGGGCGCGAGGTCACGCTGCCCGCGCCGCTCGACCATCCGCCGGTCCTCTGTACGGCGGAGCACTGGCCACACCTCTCCCCCGTGTTCACGACCTGATAGGAGCTCCCCCGTGATCCGGTTACGGTCGGGCGTCATCGTCGCGGTGATCGCCCTGCTGGCCTCCCTCGTGACCGTCCCCGCGTACGCGCTCGACGGCATCTTCCACAACCCGACCGGAATCGACGACCTCTACTCCAGCGAGCCGACGGAACGCGCGCCCCGGGACCCGATGGCCGGGGACGCGGTCCAGATCAACGCCACCACCTGGCCCATCGAGACCGGCCAGACCGTCTGGGTGACCTGGACCAAGAACGGAACGGCCCAGACCCCGATCGGCGCCGCCTGGGACCACAACAGCGGCAACAACAGCTACTGGAAGATCAACCTGGGCTCCTTCGCCCGGGGTGACAAGATCTCCTACACGGTCAACGCGGACGTGAACGGGGGCGGGCAGAAGAGCACGGGCCCGTTCGCGTTCACGGTCACCTCATGGAGCACGGTGACGAACGTGACCGGCTACACGAACAACAGCACGTCAGTAGATGTCACGACCGGCGACAGCGCGGGGAGCTTCACGCCGAAGATCCGCTTCGCCTTCCCGGCACTCGACCGCTTCCGCACGCAGATCGCCCCCAGCGGGCAGGGTCTGAATATTTCCGGTGTGACCGGCTACACGGTGACGGATTCGGCGAGCACCCTCACCCTCTCGACCACGAGCCTGGTGTTGAAGATCCAGAAGTCGCCCTACCGGCTGTCGGTCTACAAGGGCGACGGGACGACGCTGATCACCCGCCAGTACGACCCGGCCACCTTCAGGAACATCGGCTGGGCCAGCGACGGCGCCACCACGGTCACCAAGATCGAGGACCACTTCATGTCGCCGTCGGGCGAGCGGTTCGAGGGCTTCGGCGAGCGCTACGACCGCCTCGACCAGCGCGGCACCGACGTGCACAACTACGTCTACAACCAGTACCGCGACCAGGGCAGCACCCGGCGCACCTACCTGAGCGTGCCGTTCTTCCTGAATTCGGCAGGTTACGGGGTCTACATCCCCAGCACCCGGTACGCCATCTTCAACCTCAACACCCACCTCAGCGACCTGGCGGGCTTCACCGTCGACACGGGCGGCGCGCTCGACTCGACGCTGGACTACCACTTCTTCGCCGGCACGCCCGCGGAGATCGTGGACGACTACACCGCGGTCAGCGGCCGGCCGGAGCTGCCGCCCAAGTGGGCGTTCGGCGTGTGGATGTCGGCCAACGAGTGGAACACCCAGGCCGAGGTGGAGAGCGAGCTGGACAAGGTCGGCACGAACAGGATCCCGCACACGGCGATGGTGCTGGAGCAGTGGAGCGACGAGGCCACGTTCTACCTGTGGCACGGCGCCACGTACACGCCCAGCGCCGGCAGCGGGAAACTCGCCTACAGCGACCTGACGTTCCCGGCGGGCGGCGAGTGGCAGGACCCGAGGGCCATGGTCGCCAACGCCCACAGTAAGGGGATCAAGATGATCCTCTGGCAGATCCCGGTGTTCAAGGAGAACTTCGACACCAATCCCCCGACCGCGCCGCAGCAGCATCTCAACGACAAGAGCTACGCCCAGGCACAGGGATATGTCGCGAAAAATCCGTCCAACGCGCCGTATCGGATTCCGACCGGGCAATGGTTCGGCGACAGCATGGTCCCCGACTTCACCAGCGCGGCGGCGACGAGCTGGTGGATGAGCAAGCGCGACTATCTGATGAACGACGTCGGCATCGACGGCTTCAAGACCGACGGCAGCGAGGCGATCTTCGGCAGGGGCGTCGCGTTCGCCGACGGCCGCAAGGGCGACGCGATGCACAACGCCTATCCGAACAGCTACACCAAGGCGTACCGCGACTACGTCAAGGCCGAGAACGCGGACAACGTCATCTTCAGCAGGGCGGCCACGTCCGGCGGCCAGCAGAACTCGATCTTCTGGGCCGGCGACCAGAACTCCAGCTTCTCAGCCTTCCAGGAGGCGGTCAGGGCCCAGCTCAGCGCCGGGCAGTCCGGGGTGCCGTACACGGCCTGGGACCTGGCGGGCTTCACCGGTGACTTCCCCAGCGCCGAGCTCTACCTGCGGGCGGCGGCGCAGGCGACGTTCTCGCCGGTCATGCAGTATCACTCCGAGAAGTCGAACCCGGGCACGTCCGAGGCCCGCACGCCGTGGAACGTGCAGGCGCGCAGCGGCGACACGACGGTCGTGCCGACCTTCCGCAAGTTCGCCGACGTCCGGATGAACCTGATCCCCTACCTCTACACCGAGGCCAAGGCCAGCTCGACCACCGGGGCGCCGATGATGCGGGCGATGAGCTTCGCCTTCCCCGGCGACGCAACGGCCGCGGCGCAGGACCAGCAGTATCTGTTCGGCTCGCAACTGCTCGTCGCGCCGGTCACCACGCAGGGCGCGACGTCGAGGAACGTCTACCTGCCCGCCGGCGAGTGGTACGACCTGTGGAACGGCGGCCGCTTCACCGGCCCCGGCACCAAGTCCTACGCCACGGCCCTCGACACGATCCCGGTCTACGCCAAGCCGGGCGCGATCATCCCGCTCAACCTCAACACGAACTACGAGCTCGGCGGCGAGATCGGCAACAGCGTCACCAGCTATCCGAACCTGGTCTTCCGGATCTACCCGTCGGGCAGCTCCTCGTACTCCTACTTCGAGGACTCGGCGAACACGAACCGGACGATCAGCTCAGCCGAGAACTGGGCCGGGCACCAGGTGGCCGTGACCGTGCCCGCCCTCACCACGACCAGCACGCTGCAGGTGGCGAGCACGAAGCCCACCTCGGTGACCGGCGCGACCGCGCGGGCCACGCTGGCGGCGCTCCAGGCGGCGGCCGAGGGCTGGTGGTGGGACCCGGTGCGGCAGCTCACCTACGTCAAGCTGGCCGGCAGTGCGTCGAGCAGGACCGTCACGCTCAACGGCGTGGACAAGGCGGCGTACGAGGCGGAGTTCGGCACGGGCACCGGCACGACGACCAACACCGACCACGCCGGGTTCACCGGCACCGGCTTCGCGGACGGCTTCGCAAGCTCGGGCGACGCGGTGAGTTTCCAGGTCAAGGCGGACGCGGCGGGCAGCCACCAGCTCAAGTTCCGCTACTCGACCACGGTCGCGAGCACCAGGACCGTCTACGTCGACGGCGTCTCGGCGGGCACGCTCACGTTGCCCGCCCAGGCGAACTGGGATACCTGGGCCACCGCCACACTCACCACGACCCTCACTGCGGGCGCGCACACCGTCAAGATCGCCTATGACGGGGGCGACACCGGCGGCATCAACCTCGACAACCTGGTGGTGGCAAGGCCATGAAACGCGCATTGGTCATGCTCGCGGTCCTGCTCGGCACCTTCCTCGTCGCGGGCGAGGCACAGGCGGCCGTCCAGCGGGTGCAGTTCACCAGCGGATCGACGTACCTGATCGTCGAGTTCCTCGACGACGACCTCGTCCACTTCGAGCTGGCCGCGGGGACCGGCCCCGGCACCGGATCGGCGCTGTTCACCACGCCGCAGGTGGCGAAGAAGGACTACACCGGACCGTCCACCTTCAGTCAGAACGGCAACACCATGACCACGGCCTCGATGAAGGTCGAGGTCACGTCAGGCACGCTGTGCGTACGGGTCTCGGACCCGGCCAGGCTGCTGTACGAGGCGTGCCCGCGCAACCTGACCCAGGCGTGGAAGGGGCTGACGATCACCAAGGGCTCGATCCAGAACGCGTACGGGCTGGGCGAGCAGTTCTTCATGGGCGGCAGCTCCGACGGCGACTGGGTCGGGCGCAGCCGTACCCCCGGAGGCACGTACGGCAACGCGATGGCCTACGACACCGACAACGGGCCGGTGGGCAACGCGCAGATCCCCGTGCTGTTCGGGGTCGGCGCGTCGAACCTGAACTACGGGCTGCTGCTCGACCAGGTCTACAAGCAGGAGTGGAACCTGACCGGCGACCCGTGGACCGTCGACACCTGGGGCGACCAGCTCAGGTGGTACACGATGACCGGGCCGGACCTGCCCGATCTGCGCAAGGACTACATGGAGCTGACCGGCCGGCCGCCGGTGCCGCCGAAGAAGGCGTTCGGCATGTGGGTGTCGGAGTTCGGCTACGACAACTGGGCCGAGATCGACAGCCGGCTGAACGGGCTGCGGGCGGCGAAGTTCCCCGTGGACGGGTTCGTGCTGGACCTGCCCTGGTTCGGCGGCGTGACGGCCGGGTCCGACAACACCCGCATGGGCACGCTTTCCTGGGACACGACCAACTTCCCCAACCCAACAACCACTATTTCCGACTATCAGGCGACAAAGGGCATCGGGCTGATGACCATCGAGGAGTCGTACGTCGGCAAGAACCTCCCCGAGCACGCCGACCTCGCCACCCGCGGCTACCTCGTCAGGGCCGGCTGCGCGACCTGCTCGCCCGTCTACCTCACCGCCAACGACTGGTGGGGCCGCGGCGGCATGATCGACTGGACGCAGGACGCCGCGGCCGACTACTGGCAGACGACCAAGCGCCAGCCGCTCATCGACCAGGGCGTCATGGGCCACTGGCTGGACCTCGGCGAGCCGGAGATGTACGACGCCGCCGACTGGACGTCCGGCGTCCTGCCCGGCAAGCACGCCCACGCCGACTACCACAACGTCTACAACCTCAAGTGGGCCGAGAGCATCGCCAGGGGCTACGCCTCGAGCACCAAGCGGCCGTTCGTCCTGGCCCGCTCAGGCGCCGCCGGGATGCAGCGGTACGGCGTGGCCATGTGGTCGGCCGACATCGGCTCCAAGCTGACCGCGCTCGCCCAGCAGCAGAACGCGCAACTGCACATGTCGATGTCGGGCATCGACTACTACGGCTCCGACATCGGCGGCTTCCGCCGCGAGATGCTCGACTCGGACCTGAACGAGCTCTACACGCAGTGGTTCGCCGACGGCGCCTGGTTCGAGGTGCCGATCAGGCCGCACACCGAGAACCTGTGCAACTGCGCGCAGACCTCTCCGGACTCGATCGGCCACACGGCCAGCAACCTGGCCAACCTCCGGCAGCGGTACGAGCTCGCGCCGTACTACTACTCCCTGGCCCACCGGGCCTACCTGTACGGCGAGCCGGTGGTGCCACCGCTGGTGTACCAGTACCAGAACGACGCGAACGTCCGCGAGATGGGACATGAGAAGCTCATCGGCCGCGACCTGCTCGTAGGCGTCGTCGCGGGCGCGAACGAGCGCAAGCGGGACGTGTACCTGCCCGCGGGCTCCTGGTTCGACTACGCCACGGGCGAGAAACTCACCAGCACCGGCCAATGGTTCACCGACCGGCCGCTCTGGGTCGGCGGCGCGTTCCGGCTGCCGGCGTTCGCCAGGGCAGGGGCGATCATCCCGAAGATGTACGTGGACGACAAGACGATGAACGTGGTGGGCAAACGGACCGACGCCACCACCAGGAACGAGCTGGTGGCCCGGGTCTACGCCGACACGACGGCCTCGACCTTCACCCTGTACGAGGACGACGGCGCCACGACCGGCTACCAGAGCGGGGCCGTACGGACGACACAGCTGAGCCAGCAGCTCAGCGGCAGCACGGCGACCGTCACGGTGGCCGCGTCCAGCGGCACCTACACCGGCGCGCCCGCGAGCCGGACGAACGTGGTCGAGCTGGTCTCGGGCACCCAGGCGTCCGCCGTCACGCTCAACGGCACCGCGCTCACCCAGCACGCCACCAAAGCGGCCTTCGACGCCGCCACCAGCGGCTGGTACAACGCCGGTGGCAACCTGATCGTCGCCAAGTCGGCGAGCACGGGCGTCACGACGGCCAAGACGTTCGTGTTCACGCTCGGGCAGGCGCCGGCGTCGATGACGTTCAGGTGCGACAACGGCACGACCACCGCGGGCCAGTCCGTCTACGCCGTGGGCAGCGTCCCGCAGCTCGGCGACTGGTCGGTGGCGAGCGCGGTCAAGCTGTCGCCGACCGCGTACCCGACCTGGACGGGAACGATCGCCAAGCTGCCGCCGAACACCCCCGTCGAGTGGAAGTGCGTCAAGCGCCAGGAGGCGAACTTCCCCGACACCGCCGATCAGTGGCAGCCCGGCGCCAACAACACCTTCACCAGCCCCGCCACGGGAACCGGAGGCACTACCACAGGGGCCTTCTGAGCGCCGGATCCGGCGCGTCCATCGAGGTCGCGATGTTAGCCTCGAAGACGTGCTCGGATCCGGGACCACACTCAACGATCGCTACACGCTGGTCAGCCGCGTGGGCGGCGGTGGCATGGGCGAGGTCTGGCGGGCCTCCGACACGGTGCTCGGCCGGACCGTGGCGGTCAAGGTGCTGATTCCCGCGCTGACCGAGGATCCGAAATTCGCCCAGCGCTTCCAGAACGAGGCCAGGGCGATGGCCACGCTGCACCATCCCGGCGTGGTCGACGTCTACGACTACGGCACCTGCGAGGTCGACGGGCGCCGGGTGAGCTTCCTGGTGATGCAGTTCGTCGAGGGCGAGTCGCTCGACCGCGTGCTGCGCCGCGAGGCGCTCGACCCGGCGACCACCATGCGGCTGATCGCCGAGGTCGGTGACGCGCTGGCCGCCGCCCACGCGCAGGGCATCGTGCACCGCGACGTCAAACCGGCCAACCTGATGGTCCGTCCGGACGGCAGCGTCGCGCTCACCGACTTCGGCATCGCCCACTCGGTCTCCGCGGTCCAGCTCACGGCCACGGGCGCCATGCTCTGCTCGGCCGGCTACTGCGCCCCCGAGATGGCCACGGCCAGCGACGTCACCCCGGCCGTCGACGTCTACGCGCTCGGCGTGGTCGCCTACCAGTGCCTGACCGGGCACCTGCCGTTCGACGGCGACACCCCGGTCCAGATCATCTACAAGCACCTGCACGCCCCCGTCCCGGACCTGCCCGCCGACGTGCCGCCGGGGCCGCGCCAGATCGTGACGAGGGCGCTGGAGAAGGCGCCGGAGCGGCGCTGGCCGACGGCCGCGGTGATGGCCGAGGCGGCGCGGAAGGCCTTCGACGCGCCTGACTCACTGGGCTCGCTGGCCTCGCCTGACTCACTGGGCTCATTGGGCTCGCGAGCCTCGCTGAGCTCGCTGGCGTCGCTGGGCACGCTGGGCTCGGCGGACTCACCGGACCTGCCACCCACGCCAGACTTGCCGGACTCGCCGGATTTAGTGGATTCGCCGCCCACGCCACGTGGCCGCCGCGCGCTGGCCGCCGCACTGGCCGTGGCCGTCGCGGTCATGGTGACCCTGGCGGTCGCCGGGTCGGTCTGGATCCGCAGCGATCAGGCGACCGAGCAGAGCGGCAGCGTCCTGCCCCCCGTCACGCCCGCCTCGAGCACCCACCCGACCTCCGCCACGCCGAGCAAGAAGCCGCTGGCGCCTCCGTCCAAGCACTCCCCCACCGTCCGGCCGATCGTCTCCCAGACGCCGACCGCCACCGCGACGACGTCCACGCCCCGCCCGACCGCGACCAAACCGACGACCACCCCGACCCCCGACGACCCCGAGCCGACCGACAAGCCCACCACGCCCCAGCCGACGGAGCCCACGATCGAGCCCCCGGTCAGCGAGCCGCCGAGCGACATCCAGTGCATCAAGGCGCCCTGCCCCAGCTAGCCTTCCGGCCAGGCGGTCTTTCGGTCATGAGAAGGTAATCGGGTGGATACGACTCGCGATCTGCTCGTAGCGCTGGCCCGTCGCTACGCCTTCGCCGACCTCGGGGCGCTGGCCCCGTCCGAAGAGATCGCCGGCGTGTGCGAGTTCGGTCAGCGGTTGCTCTCGCTGGACGCGGAGGACTTCGCGGCCGAGGCGAAGGCCGTGCCCGCGGAGCTGCGGCGGCGGGCACGGGCCTGCCACATGCCGCAGACCGCGCGTGAGCAGCCACGCGGCGCCCTGGAGTCGCTGCGGCCCGCCTACGGGCTGCTGCTGGAGGTCATCGCCATCCGCTGGCACCGCCGCGAGCTGAGCCCGATGATCGCCGCCGTCCACATCGCCAGCGAATACCTGCCGCTGCTGGCCTACGAGCCCCACCTCGGCCACGCGGGCGACCCGGCGCGCTGGCCCGCGGGGCTGAGCGCGCCGGGCAGCAGGTTCGGCGTGATCGGCGACCGCGAGTGCGACCACACCAAGTCCGAGCAGTCGGCCACCAACCGGACCCTGCGGGTGGCGAGCGAACCACCCGAGGGCTGGCGCGCGTACTTCGACCGGCAGCACAGCCAGGTGGCGGGCGCGCTGGCCGTCTGCATCGCGACCTGCCGCAACCCGTGCACGGCGATGGACTGGATCGAGCCGGAGGAGCGCGCCGACCTGCACGTGCGGGCCCGCACCGCGCTGGCGTTCGCGGAGACCCCGCTCGTACGCCTGCGGCACGCGGCGCCCGTCGGCCACGGCTTCGGCGTCCCCTCGCCGGAAGAGGTGCTCGACGCCTGGGAGCGCAGCCGGTCCGTGCTCGACAAGAACGAGATCGGCTCGGCCGCGCTGGAGGACGACGGGTTTCCGCTGCCCGGCCTGCCCGCGCTGTTCTCGGCCGTCGCCCGGGCCCCGATCGCGCCCGCCACGCTGCTGGCCGGCGTCAGCGAGCACGTCGCCGGCCTGCTGCTCCGCTGACACCCTGGAAGCCTCCAGGCTGACCGCGCCGCCCGCCTCGCTTAGAAAGGCGGGGTGGGCGTCGCCTACCGCGGGGGCGCAGGCGACGCCCGCTCTATCGCCCGGCAACGGCCCGGACGGTGGCCCGCTCTATCGCCGGGCGATTGCTCGGACGGTGGCCCGCTCTACCGCCGGGCGATGGCCTGCTCGCCCAGCGTGCCGATGCCGTACAACAGCCCGCCCACCAGGTCGCCGACGCTGAACGCGGTGGCCATGGACATCGCGGTCATCCGGCACGCGCTGTCGGGCAGCCTGCGCCGGGCGCTCTCGCCGGTCACGATCTCCAGCGCCCGGCCGGCGACGTCCACGAAGATCACCACCGCCTTGTCGGCCTCGTCGCCGAGCGCGGCGTGCAGCCGCTCGGCGAAGTGCCGCCGACCGCCGACCGGCGCGCCGAGGAAGGCGCCGAAACGCAGGCCGCTGCGCCGCTCGGCCAGGGCGAGCGCCTGCCTGATGTCGTCGGCCTGCGCCGAGGTCAGTCCACGCATCGCCATCACCACCCCGCCGAGGCGCCGCCGACGCGCCTGCCGGGCTCGGCCGTCGCCGCCATCGCGACCCAGTCGGACTCGGGCACCGGCGCCCACCGCGGGACCTGGTCGGCCAGCACCAGGCCCGAGGTGCTCACGCCGTGCTCGCTGCCGGACGGACCGCCCAGCCACACCGGGCCCGTCTCCGTCCTGCGTGTCGAACCCCGCCCGGGCACCATGACGACCAGGCTGATCAGCACGAACAGACCGAGCGAAACCCCCAAGAGAAAAGCCAGAATCTCCAGCGCGCTGTCCACACCACGAACGTAATCCCGGTTCGGCTGTCCGGCCAGACCCGGTCGTGAGAGAGTCTGACTCAAGATCCCCCAGACGAGGTCAACTTAACTGTGGATGCGATCGGAAGGTATCCCGTCGAGCGCGTTCTCGGCTCGGGCGCGTTCGCGTCGGTGTGGCTCGGCCGTGACGACCGGCTCGACTCCTATGTGGCGATCAAGGTGCTGGCCGACAATTGGTCCGCCGAACCGGCCGTGCGCGAGCGGTTCGTCAAGGAGGCCCGGCTGCTGCGGCAGGCCGACTCGCCGCGCATCGTCCAGGTCTACGACATCGGCGAACTCCCGGACAGCCGCCCATACTTCGTCATGACTTATGCCGACATGGGGTCGTTGGCGGGGCGTGTCCTCGACGGCCCGCTGCCGGTTCCCGAGGCGCTCCGCATCCTCGGCGAGATCGCCGAGGGCGTGGCGGTGCTGCACCGGCTCGGCATCGTGCACCGCGACCTCAAGCCGTCGAACGTGCTGTTCCGCTCGCTTCCGGGCGGTGGCGAGCGCCTCATGGTGGCCGACCTCGGCGTCGCCCGATCGCTGGCCGACGCCACCAGCCACACCATCGCGGCGGGCTCGCCCGGCTACATGGCGCCGGAACAGATGCGCCTCGACGGCGCACCGGACGAGCGGGCCGACGTGCACGGGCTGGGCGCCATGGCCTACCACCTGCTCACCGGCCAACTGCCCGCCTCGGGCCCGGTACGCCTGGCACCGCACCGGCTGCGGCCGGAGGTGCCGGTACGGGTGGGGGCGGCCGTCATGAAGGCCATCGACCCGGACCCGGACCGCCGCTGGCAGAACATCGCCGCCTTCGCCACCGCCCTTTCGTCCCCTGCCGACGGGCTCCCGGAGCCGGACTCCGAGCGGCAACCGATGGCCGCGGACGCCGACCCCACGGACGACGGGGCGACGGTCCACAGAAGCGACCGCGCCGGTGCAGGCATCGTGGTGAGCGATGACGCGGGTGTCGGCGCAGGCGCGGATGCCGAGGCAGACGCAGGCGCGGGTATCGGCGCAGGCGCGCAAGCTGGCCCAGGAGCGGCGGAAGTCGCGGACGCGGGTGTCAGCGCGGGCCCAGGAGCGAACGCGGGCGCAGACGCAAGCGCGCAAGCTGGCGCCGGTGCGGGTGCTGTCGCCGACGCAGGTGCGGACGCGGGCACGGGTCCGGACGCGGACGCGGGCACGGGTCCGGACGCGGGCGCGGGGCGGGCCAAGGGGGTGGTGGCCGGGGTGGGAGCTGTGGGTCTTGCTCTGGCGCTGGTCGTCGCGGTGCTCACGCTGCGTCCTGTCGACCAGCCGTCCACGGCGCTCGGCTCACCGTCCGGATCGCCAGGCTCGTCCGGGACAGCAGGAACAACCGGCCCCGTACGACCGACCGGATCCGCAGGACCGACCGGATCCGCGGCGCCGGCCGGGACGGGGCAGCCGACCGGGAAAGGGGTTCTGCGGGCGGGTATGGGGTTGCGAGCCGACTCGGACATCCCTCAGAAGTACCGGAAGCTGATCATCCAGGCGGGCACCTGGTGCGACGACGTCGAGGGGCTGTCGCCGGCGCTGGTCGCCGGCGTGCTCAAGATGGCCAGCGACTTCGACCCCGACCTGAGCGACCCCACCGCCGACGAGTACGGCATCGCCAGATGGACCCCCAGAGTCCTCCAGTACTGGCAGCCCAACGGCAGCAACGACCCGATGCCCAAGCCGCCCTTCTCCCCCGAGTTGTCCATTCCCGCCATAGGCCGCTTCTTCTGCGGGCTCGGCCCTCAGGTGGCCAATGTGCCGGCGGATCCGGCCGCCAAGCTGGCCGCGCTCTACGTCTCCGGCGTGGTGCCGGTGCGGCGGGATCAGGGCGTACCGGCCAAGTGGAAGACGCACGTGCAGCAGGTCCTGAAATATCGGGACCAGTATCAGTCCTGACAACAGGTAGTCACGGCAGCAGTCGCAGGTCCGCGTCCGTGACCAGGTCGAACCGGAGGGCCAGGTTGATCAGCGCGGCCCGCTGCCAGTCGGCCTTGCCGCCCTCGTCCGGGTGCTTGACCCTGAGTTTGGTCCCGGCCAGGTAGTCGATGTGGAAGTTCACTCCGCTCCTGGTCAGTTCGTGTCCCGCCAGCCGCTCGATCAGCTGCGGCACCGTCGGGACGACCGTGCTCGACGGGTCGTGCAGCCGTGCCTCGCAGAGCGCGACCAGGATGAGGAAGTACTTGGCCGTCCGGTCCAGCGGGAAGACGCCCCTCGTCGTCGCGCCCGTGCCGGGAACCACCGCCGACATGCCGTACACGTGCTCGGGCGCGAACACCAGGAAGCCGGTCGTACCGTGCTCGGCCGGCAGGATCACCCGCGAGAACTCGAACGGCACCGGCATCCCCATCCGCAGCGGCGGCACCTTGACGAACTCGCCGCCGCCCTCCGGGTTCTCCACCACATAGGTACGTTCGGCGCTGAGGTTGCTGATGAGCCAGTAGTCCTCGACCGCCTGGATCCGCCCCGCCAGCCGCGACACGGCCCGGTCGGCCACCACGATGTCGACCGGGACATCGTCGGCGCCGCGACCGAACGTGGCGGTCTCGCCTGGCTTGAGGTCGGCCGCCACGGCCGTGTCGGTCTGGATGAGTACGGTACGCATGCGGATGGTTGTACGCCTTTGTCGGCAATCCCACCAGCTATAAGGTTCCAGGGGCTACCAGACGGGTGGTCGCCGGTCGCCCCAGAAGCCACCTCTGGCCGACTCGACCTGGGCCGACAGCGAGATCAGCGTGCCTTCGCCGCCCAGGCGGCCCGCCAGCATGACGCCGATCGGCAGCCCGTCTTCGGTCCAGTGCAGGGGCAGGTTCACGGCGGGCTGGCCGGTGACGTTGTAGATCGCGGGGAAGGCGGCGAACCGCTTCATCCGCTCGAACGTCTCCTCGACGTCGTCCACGTCCTCGAACCAGCCCACCGGCCGCGGCGGCTGGGTGACGGTCGGCGTGAGCACCGCGTCATAGGCGTTGGTCACCGCGAGCGCCGCCCTGGTGGCCAGTTGCAGGGCGGCCTGGGCCTGCAGGAACGCCGGGGCGGAGGTGGCGAAGCCGTGCTCGCGCAGCCGCCTGGTGAGTGGCCGGAGCAGCTCGACCTGGTCGTCGGCCACGGGGTGCATGCAGGCGAAGGCGTACCACATGACGGTGAACTCCGACACGGTCTCGGCCCTGAACGGCGGGTCTATCTCGACGACCTCGTGGCCGAGCGCGGCCAGCGTCGCGGCGGCGGCCTCGTAGGCGGCCAGCACCTCCGGAGCGACGTCGGCGCCGGGCACGACCGGCTGGGCATAGCGGGCGATGCGCAGGCGTCCTGGCTCGCGCGTGGCGCACTCCAGGAACGTGCCCTCGTGCGGCGGTGCGAGGTAGAGGTCGCCGGGGCTGTTGTGCGCCATCACGTCGAGCAGCGCCGCGGCGTCGGCGACGTTGCGGGCGAGGGGGCCGTTCGTCGACAGGCCCGCGAGGTCGGGGATGATCGGCGCGAAGCTGATCCGGCCGCGGGTCGGCTTGATGCCGAACAGTCCGCACACCGACGCCGGGATACGGATCGAACCCGCCCCGTCGCTGCCCTGCGCGGCCGGGGCCAGCCCGGCGGCCACGGCCGCGGCGGCGCCACCGCTGGACCCGCCCGCGGAGGTGTTCAGATCCCATGGCGAGCGGGCGGGCGGCGAGAGGTAGGTCTCCGTGTAGCAGGGCAGCCCGAACTCCGGCGTCGCGGTCTTCCCCAGCATCACCGTGCCCGCGTCACGCAGGCGCTCGACCACCGTGTCGTCCACGGGTGCGACGAATCCCTGGTATGTCGAGGACCCGAACATGATCGGGACGTCCTTCACCAGGTTAAGATCCTTCACAGGGATCGGCACTCCGGCGAGCGGTCCGTCTGGCAGCTCCTCCGCCAGTCGACGCGCCTGTTCGAGTGCTCTCTCCGCGGTCACGGTCACATACGCGCCCACTCGCGGGTCGATGCGCTCGATCCGATCGAGGTAGTGCTGAGTGAGTTCGACCGGCGAAATCTCCTGGTCACGGATGGCTTGCGCCTGCTCGAGCGCCGACAGCTCGTGAAGTTCTCGCACGCTACCGCACACTAGGCTTCTCTAGAGAAGAACGTAATAGATACCCGGAAAACGGGCGTAGAACACGGTGAGCTGGGCCATAAAACTATGGACAAGGCAACACTAGGAAACGACAAGACCCTCGGGCTACGGTGAGTTACGTGGACTCCGATCATCAGCGAGAAGACGGTCACACCTCGTCACCCATCTGGGTGAGTGACCGACCCGAAGGCGAGCCAACCCCCGCCAAGCACTCGGCGCCCACGTCAACCTACGCGCCTGTAGAGCGCGCGTCCCTGGGCAGTCTGCTCCAGCAACCGCGTGTCCGCCGCCTGCGCAATCGCGCGCTGCTGGCGATCCCGGTCGGCCTGGTCGTGGGCTTCCTCGTGGGCGACTGGCGGGTAGGCGTGACCGCAGGCGTGCTCGCGGCCATCCTCGACACCGTCTACCGAGCGCGGTCCAAGTCGACCGTGCCGGCCTGGCGCCGTTCCTCCATCGCGGAGCGCCGTACCGAGGCCCAGCTGCGCAAGCTCGAACGCAACGGCTACCGCACGCTGCACGCCAGGGCGATCCCGGACAGCGAGGCCCAGATCGACCACCTCGTGGTGGGCCCGACAGGCGTGTACGCGGTCGACTCCGAGAAGTGGGACAAGCGGCTGCCCGTACGCGTCCAGATGGGCAAGAAGCTCTTCCACGGGCCGTTCGACATGAAGCCGCGTCTCACCGAGGCCAAGTGGGAGGCGTCGCGGGCCAGCGAGCTGATCAGCGAGGCCTACGGCAAGGAGATCTCGGTCGTGCCCTCGCTGGCCATCTACGGGCCACCGGTGCCGTGGAAGATCATGACGATCCGCGGTGTGGACGTCTATGAGGGCGGCCGTGCCCGCAAGTGGATCACCAAGCGGGAGCGGGCGCTGACCAAGGCCGAGATCGATCGCCTGCACGAGATCGCGGCCCAGGTCCTGCCCGCCCGATACGGCGAGGACTGAGCGGGAAAGCACGTCACCGGCGAGGCCCGGCCTCGCTGCCGCGCGCCCGCCGCCAGCACTTGACCAGCGCCCGCCGCTTGCACTCCGACCTGCCCCGGCCAACGCCGGGCGGTCGGCCAGCGGCGGTCGGGCGGCGAGGGTCGGGCGATCCGCCGGCGGCACTGAAGGCGTGCTCTTCCTGACGACGCGCCGCGAAGGCGTGCCGCGCCAAGGGCGCGAGTGCCTGCCGCGCCAAAGGCGCGTAGGTCGGCCATCCACACGTGACCGCCGCCAGCAGCGCGTTCGTCAAGCCGCCCAAGCCGGGCCGACGTGGTTGAGCCAGCCGAGCCGGGCCGACACGATCGGGCGCCCCGAGCCCGGGCCCGCCGGACGTGGTCGAGCCGCCCGAGCGGGGCCCAGCGGACGTGATCGGGCCGCCTGAGCCGGGCACGGCCGACGTGATCAGGCCGCCCGAGCCTGGCACCGCCGACGTGATCGGACCGCCCGAGCCTGGGCCCGCGCCACGTCCGGCCCGGGTCCGGCTGCGGCCCTGGAAGGTGGGCGGCGACCGCATCGACGAGACGGCCGGCGCCTGGGACGATAAGGGCCGACTCGTGGCCAGGTCCACGCGGTTCGTCACCGTACGCGTTCCGATCGATGGACAGTTGTCTCAACACCCGGGCAATGGTCGTACCATGTGAAGACTCGCAACGATGGGAGAAGTCCAATGCCCGCCCTCAGGTCACGTACGGTCACCCACGGCAGGAACATGGTCGGCGCCCGCGCCCTCCTCCGGGCGACCGGCGTAGCCGGGAGCGATTTCGGCAAGCCCATCATCGCCGTGGCCAACAGCTTCACGCAGTTCGTCCCCGGCCATGTTCATCTGCGTGACGTCGGCGACGTGGTGTCCGCCGCGATCCGCGAGGCGGGGGCGATCCCGCGTGAGTTCAACACAATCGCGGTCGACGACGGCATCGCGATGGGCCACGGCGGCATGCTCTACTCGCTGCCGTCGCGCGAGCTGATCGCCGACGCCGTCGAGTACATGGTCCAGGCCCACTGCGCCGACGCGATGATCTGCGTCTCCAACTGCGACAAGATCACGCCGGGCATGCTGCTGGCCGCCTTCCGGCTGAACATCCCGACGATCTTCGTCTCCGGTGGGCCGATGGAGGCCGGCAAGACGCCGGGCCGCAAGCTGGACCTGGTCGACCCGATGGTCGCCGCCGCCGACAGCAGCGTCTCCGACGCAGATCTGCTGGAGATGGAGGAGAACGCCTGCCCGACCTGCGGGTCGTGCTCGGGCATGTTCACCGCCAACTCCATGAACTGCCTGACCGAGGCGCTCGGCCTCGCGCTGCCGGGCAACGGCACGATCCTGGCCACGCACAAGGACCGCAAGAAGCTGTTCGAGGACGCCGGCCGCCAGCTCGTGGAGATCACCCGCCGCTACTACGAAGAGGACGACGAGTCGGTGCTGCCGCGCTCGATCGCCACCAGCGACGCGTTCGAGAACGCGATGACGCTGGACGTGGCGATGGGCGGCTCGACCAACACGATCCTGCACATCCTGGCCGCGGCCCGCGAGGCCGAGGTCGACTTCGGGCTCAAGGAGATCAACGAGATCTCCCTGCGGGTGCCGTGCCTGTGCAAGGTGGCTCCGGCGACGAACAAGTACCACGTCGAGGACGTGCACCGCGCGGGCGGCATCCCGGCCATCCTGGGCGAGCTCGACCGCGCCGGGCTGCTCCACCGCGACGTGCCGACGGTCAACGGCGGCACGCTCGGCGAGACGATCGCCGCCTGGGACCCCCAGTCGCCCACGGTGCGGCCCGAGGCCGTCGCGCTGTGGCACGCGGCGCCCGGCAACGTCCGCACGGTCAAGCCCTACGCCCAGGACAACCGCTGGGACACCCTCGACCTCGACCGGGCCGAGGGCTGCGTGCGCGACCTGGAGCACGCCTACTCCGTGGACGGCGGGCTCGCGGTCCTCTACGGCAACATCTCGCGTGACGGCGCCGTGGTGAAGACGGCCGGGGTCGACGAGTCGATCTGGAAGTTCAGCGGGCCGGCGGTGGTGTTCGAGTCGCAGGAGCAGGCGGTCGAGGGCATCCTGGGCGGCCAGGTGAAGGAGGGCGACGTGGTCGTCATCCGCTACGAGGGGCCGAAGGGCGGGCCGGGCATGCAGGAGATGCTCTACCCGACGTCGTTCCTCAAGGGCAGGGGCCTGGGCAAGGCCTGCGCGCTGGTCACCGACGGCCGCTTCTCCGGCGGCACGTCCGGGCTGTCGATCGGGCACGCCTCTCCGGAGGCGGCCGAGGGCGGCGCGATCGCGCTGGTCGAGGACGGCGACACGATCGAGATCGACATCCCCAACCGGTCGCTGGAGCTCCGCGTCCCCGAGGCCGAGCTGGCGGCCCGCCGCGAGCGCCTCCTCGCCGACCTGGGCGGCTACCGTCCCCGCGACCGCAACCGCCCCGTCAGCGCCGCACTCCAGGCGTACGCGGCCATGACCACGTCGGCCTCCACGGGCGCGTCGCGCGACCTCACCCAGCTGTCGAGATAAGTCTTCTTTACGGCCAAGCACGGTGGGCCCCACCCACCGTGCGGGGCTGGTGCCTGTCCAGGGCCACGCTCCTCCGGTGGAGCGGGCGGGGCGCCGTGACGTGCGTCTTCTTGGCCATGGCTTCCGTATGGTCATACTGGTGGCGCCAGTCGGACCTGTCCGTGATGCCGGGTGACGGCGGGCCGTGGTGGCAGGCGGCTTTTCAGCCCTTATCCGGGCGATACAGGGTGCTTACCAGGCGTACAGGCTTTCGAAAACTGTCGGTGGTCGTCTCTATTGTGGGGGTATGGCTACAGGCGTGAACTCTCACACTCGCCCGCTGACCACCGCCGAGATCGCTGCCCTCGCCCTGTCCCTCGCTCATCTGGGATCCGGTCCGCAGGCCGTCACCGCCAGGCGCGGTCTGCAACACGCGTTCGAGCATCTGGAGCTCGACGACGACGTCATCGCCACCACGCTCACGACGCTCACCGAACCGTTGCCCGTGGACGTCGCGTCGCGGGCCAGGCTCATCGCGGATGCCATCACCAGCCGCCTGATGGTTCGCCTGCACTATCAGGATGCCTCCGGACATGTCACGGCTCGGGATGTGGAGCCCGTGACGTGTCTGGTGCATCGCGAATACTGGTATCTCGTCGGGGTCTGCCGGATGCGGCGGGCCATCCGGGCGTTCCGGTTCGATCGGATCCTCGCGGTCGAGCCGACGCTGACTCCTTCGCGGCCGCACCTGGCCGACCGGTTCCTGCCGTTCCAGCGGCGCAAGCGGGCTCGCGCCGCCTAAGAAGCTCCCTGCCGGGAAACTGGGCGAGCCTTGACCCTCCGCGCCCCAGCCGTTGGCGCGGCGGGTGGCAGGCTCCCGCTCATGCTTCTTCGAGGGATCCTGCTGGCTCTGGTGGCCGGGGTGTCCGGCTGCGGCAATGGCGGCGCGGCCGGCGCTCCTCCCGCGATGGCCGCCGCCCCTCCCGCCTTGGCGGCCGCTCCTGAGCGGCTGCCCGGGGATGGAGCGTCGGGTGCCGCGGCCATCCAGGTGTCCAACGCCGCCCAGTTGCCGAAGGCCGCGCGGCAGGAGCTCGATCTGGCGCTGGATCGCTACCTGCGGGGGCGGCCGGGCCGGACGGCGGTCTCGGTGCAGGACAGGACCACCGGCGTCCAATACGCCTTCCACGAGGGGCAGCCGTTCATGCTGGCCAGCGTGGCCAAGGTCGACATCCTGCTGGCACTGCTGCTGCAGGCGCAGCGCGAGCACCGGCAACTGAACGCCCACCAGCGCGCGCTGGCCGACCGCATGATCCGCTACAGCGACAACGACAGCGCGCACGACCTCTACGTGGCGATCGGCCGCCAGGCGGGCCTCACCAGAACCCTCCACCGGCTCGGCGTGCGCGACACGTATCCCGGCGGCGGACGGTTCTGGGGCGCGACGCGCAGCAACCCGTCAGATCAGGTGAAGGTGCTCGACCTGCTCACCGACCCCACCGGTCCGGTCTCGGCGGTCAACCGCCGTTACGCGCTCGGCCTGATGTCGTCCGTGACCCCGGGCCAGGTTTGGGGTGTCAGCGCCGCGGGCGGCAAGGTGGCCCTGAAGAACGGCTGGCTGCCCGCCGAGGCGCACGGCGGCCTGTGGACGATCAACAGTGTGGGCCGTGTGCTCGTGGCGGACCACGAACTTCTGATCGCCGTCCTGTCGGAACGGAGCCCGGACATGCCCACGGGTATCGCGACAGTCGAACGCGTGGCCGGCCTGGCGGTCAAGGGATTCACCGGTGCACGTGCGCACGTCACGGCGCTCGGCCGGTGAACCGGAGGAGCGTGCCCCTGGACAGAGCCCAGCCCTGTGCGGCGGGTGGGGCTCACCGGGCCGGCCGTAAAAAAAAGAGCCTCTGATTAACTACAGCACCCCCCACCACAGCAGCCGCCCGAGGGCGGGGCTGCGGCGCCGCCGGTCATGGCGACCGTGGAGAGCAACCTGACGGTGTCGTCGTGCCCCTCGGGGCACGCGGCCGCCTCGTCGGAGGCGGACATCGGGCGGGTCACCTCGAAGGTCGACCCGCAGGCCCGGCAGCGGAAGTCATAGCGCGGCATGCCCAAAGACTACGGCAAAGATCCGAAGCTCACCTGGGCGTAGTCGGAGACGGGTTCGTAGCCGATCGACCGGTAGACGCTGTTGCTCGTCGGGTTGGCCAGGTCGGTGAAGAGCACCACCTGCTCGCAGCGCGTCTCCAGCGCGACCTGGCTGGCGAACGCGGTGACCGCGGCACCGTACCCACGCCTGCGACATGTCGGCGGCGTGTACACCGGCCCGATGCGGCAGACCCCGCCCGCGGCGGGCGACAGGGCGGCCAGCGACACCGGGGCCCCGTCCGCCTCCCACAGGAAGAGCTGCCGGCCGGCCAGCCGGTGCTGGACGTCCCGAGCGGGATCCCGGCCGATGCCCAGCCCCGCCTCGTCGCCGAACGCCAGGAACCAGGCGACCAGCAGGGGAAAGTCGGCGACCCCCGCCAGACGGCCATGGCCTGCCGTGTCGGAGGGGATGGTCAGGGTGCCGAGGCGGTAGAGGCGCTCCGACAGCACGGAGCTGGGTTCGCCGAGCGCCTCGACGAGCGCTTCGGTCAGCTCCAGCGGGCCCATGACCTCGGGGATCTCGCCCTTCAAGGCTTCGACCAGCGGCGCGATGGACTCGACCGGCATGCGGGCCAGCCCGACCGGATGCGGCGGGGTGCGGAACGCCGCCCCGCGTACCTCGCCGTCGCTGGTCCACCAGCCGAAGTAGGCGTCGTCGACCGGCATTCCGGCGCGGATGCTCGCCAGCACGGTCAGCGGCACCGTGTTGCCCACGGGGTCGGCGAGCAGGAACGCCTCGGCGACGGCCGCGTACTCCTCGACGTCGGTGGTGAAGGTCCACATGTCCTGGGATCCTGCCAGGAGCTGCGGAGCCGGACAAAGACATTTCAGGCCCGGATCCGAGGGATCCGGGCCCGAAGGTCAGGCAGCCGCTTCCAGGTAGGGCGCCCATTGGGGGTCGCCGACGAGCGAAGCGCCGATGAGCCGCCAGTGAGCGCCCCGTGGCACCGCCGGGGCGACGCGTAGCGTCCACCCCAGCTCCTCCAGGAACTTGTCGGCTTTCCGGTGGTTGCACGGCGTGCACGAGGCGACGCAGTTCTCCCAGGTGTGGGGGCCGCCCCTGGACCGGGGGACGACGTGGTCGATGGTCTCGGCCCGCATGCCGCAGTAGGCGCAGCGGTAGTCGTCGCGCCGCATGAGCGCGGCCCTGGTCAGGGGGATGCGAGACCGGTAGGGAATACGGACGTATCTGCGGAGCCGGATCACCGACGGGACTTCCAGCGTGCAGGTCGCGGAGCGCAGGACCGCGCCCCGGCCGTCACGATGGACGATGTCGGCCTTGTCCCGCAGCACCAGCACGATGGCCCGATGCAGCGAGAGGGTGGTGAGTGGCTCGTAAGTGGCGTTGAGCAGCAGGACTTGGCGCGTCATCGGGCCTCTCCCTGCTGCATGGGTATCAAGGGGGACATGCCATGGCATGTCCCGGCTGTCGGCCCCTCCTGGGGCACTGGTGCTTCCGTCACGTGGACCTCCGCCGGACGGTCCAGCGGATGGTCACCACGGCACCGTCCTATCACCAAGTCTGACGTTTACCGCATGCTCCCCGCCACCCCATAACCCCCAGCCGGAATGACCAGAGGGACGCACGGTACGTTTTATGCCCACTTCACCAGGGCTTTACGCACGCTGCATGGCAGTAGGGTTCGGGCATGACGCGAGAGCCCTACCCCACAGCACGCCGCGCGGAAAGCGACGAGATTTTGCACGACACTCCCGTCGCGGACCCCTATCGCTGGCTTGAGGATCCCGACAGCCCGGAGACACAGGGATGGCTGCTCGGGCAGGCCGACCTGTTCAAGCGGCAGAGCGAGCCGCAGCGGTTCAGGGACCGCATCGCCGAGCTGCTCAGGTCGGGTTCCGTGGGGGTGCCCGCGTGGCGCGGCACGCGTCACTTCTTCAGCCGCCGCACGCCGGACCAGGAGCACGCGGTCTACTACGTCGCCGACGACGGAGCCGGCGGCACGGAGCGGGCGCTGATCGACCCCATGGCGCTCGACCCGTCGGGCCTGACCACGCTCGACGCCGTGCAACCCGACAAGGAGGGCCGCCTGCTCGCCTACCAGATCTCGGTGGGCGGCAACGAGGAGTCGGTCCTCTACGTCATGGACGTGGCAACCGGCGCCCAGGTGGAGGGCCCGATCGACCGGTGCCGCTACTCCCCCATCGCCTGGCTGCCCGGCGGCGAGGCGTTCTACTACGTGCGCCGGCTGCCGAGCACGGAGCTGCCGGAGGGCGAGTCGCAGTTCCACCGCCGCGTCTACCTGCACCGCGTCGGCACGTCCACCGAGGACGATGTGATGATCTTCGGTGAAGGCCTGAAGATGACCAACTACTACGGCGTCTCGGTCTCGCGTGACGGCCACTGGCTGCAGATCTCCGCCAGCGAGGGCACGGCGCCGCGCAACGACCTGTGGGTGGCCGACCTGACCGCCTCCCCGCCCGACCGGCCCGATCTCCAGGTCGTGCAGGAGGGCGTGGACGCCCAGACGGGGCTCTCGTTCGGCCGCGACGGCAAGCTGTACGTCCACACCGACCGCGACGCGCCGCGCGCCCGGATCTGCGTCACCGACCCGGCGACGCCCGGTGCCGAGGCCTGGCGCGACCTGATCCCCGAGGACGCCGAGGCGGTGCTGTCCGACTTCGCGATCCTCGACGACCTCGACCGCCCGGTCATGCTGGTGGGCTGGACGCGCCACGCGATCAGCGAGATCACCGTGCACGACCTGGCCACCGGCGAACGGATCGGCGAGGTGCCCGCGCCCGGCCTCGGCTCGATCGGCGGCATCGCCGAACGTCCTGAAGGCGGCTACGAGGCGTGGTTCGGCTACACCGACAACACCACGCCGCCGACCATCCAGCGCTATGACGCCAGGACCGGCGAGACCACGCTCTGGGCCGCCTCACCGGGCGCGGTGGACGTGCCGCCGGTGCGCACGTCCCAGGTCGTCTACCGGTCGAAGGACGGCACCGACGTCCGCATGCTGGTCATCTCGCCGGTCGACGGCGACGGGCCGCGTCCGACCATCCTGTACGGCTACGGCGGCTTCGGGCTGTCGATGACCCCCGGCTACTCCGCCTCGGTGCTCGCCTGGGTGGAGGCGGGCGGCGTCTACGCGATCGCCAACCTGCGCGGCGGCGGCGAGGAAGGCGAGGACTGGCACCGCGCCGGCATGCTCGGCAACAAGCAGAACGTCTTCGACGACTTCCACGCCGCGGCCGAGCACCTCATCGCGACCGGAGTGACGACGCCCGAGCAGCTGGCGATCTCCGGCGGCTCCAACGGCGGGCTGCTGGTGGGCGCGGCGCTGACGCAGCGTCCCGAGCTGTACGCGGCCGTCTCCTGCTCCGCTCCGCTGCTCGACATGATCCGTTACGAGCAGTTCGGGCTCGGGGCGACCTGGAACGTCGAGTACGGTTCCGCCGCCGATCCCGAAGGGTTCGGCTGGTTGCTGGGATACTCGCCGTATCACCATGTTCGCGAGGGTGTGGCGTACCCCGCGACGCTGTTCACGGTCTTCCAGTCGGACACGCGGGTGCATCCGCTGCACGCGTGGAAGATGTGCGCGGCGCTCCAGCACGCGTCCACGGGTGCGGGGCCGATCGTGCTGCGCAACGAGACCGAGGTGGGCCATGGCGCCCGTTCGGTCAGCCGGTCGGTCGAGTTGTCGGCTGACACGCTGACGTTCCTGGCCCGGCACACCGGCCTATAGTCGGAAATATGAGCATGCTGGGGCTGGCCATGGTGGGGGCCGTCCCCAGCAGTGCGCTGCGGCCGTACGTGACGCGGCTGACCGCGTACCGGGAGCACTACGCCGCGCCGTTGACGCGGTCCGAGGCGGCGATGCCGGGTGCGGTGCTGATCCTCGGGTTCGGCGCGGCGATGGGGGTGGGCGAGGCGCGCGTCACGTCGTTCACCGGCGGGCTCAGTGACCGCTTCACCGTGACCCGCACGCTCGGCCCGGCCGAGGGCGTACAGGTATCCCTCACCCCGTTCGGGGCGCGGCGGCTGTTCGGGGTGCCGATGCGGGAGCTGACGAACCTCGTGGTCCCGATCGAGGACCTGCTCGGCGCCTGGGCCCGCACGGCCGTCGAGCGGCTGGGCGAGACGGCGTCCTGGCCCGAGCGGCTGGCCCTGACCGACCGGCTGCTGACGGAGCGCATCCTGGCCGGGCCGGAGCTCGGCCCGGAGGTGCCGTGGGCGTGGGCGCGGCTTCTCGCCTCGGGCGGTGGCGTGGGGCCATCGTGGCTGGCCTCGTCGCTCGGCTGGAGCCACCGCCATCTCGTCGCCCGCTTCCACGACCAGGTCGGCCTAACGCCGAAGACGGCCGCCCGGGTGATCCGCTTCCAGTCCGCGCTGCGCCTGCTCCACTCCGGCCGGGCGATCGCCGGCGTCGCCGCCGACTGCGGCTTCTACGACCAGGCGCACATGAACCGCGAGTTCAGGGTGCTGGGCGACACGACGCCCGGTCAGATTCGTCCAAGACCGGCGGCTGCCCCCGTCTGATACTGACCGCATGACACGAACCGTTTACGCCCTGGCCCGCTATCAGAACTGCGCGACGGCCATCGACTTCCTGACCGCCGCCTTCGGATTCCGGGTGCACGAGGCGTCCAAGAACGACCAGGGCGTGGTCACCCACGCCGAACTCCTCGTCGAGGACGATCTGATCATGCTCGGGGAGGGCAGTCCGGGCGGTCCCGGCATGTACATCGCCGTCGACGACCCCGACACGCACCTGGCCCGCGCCCAGGCCGCCGGGGCCACGATCACGATGGAGCTCACCGATCAGCCTTACGGGTCGCGCGAGTACGCCTGCCAGGATCCCGAGGGGAACGTCTGGTACTTCGGGACTTACCGCCCCTAAGCCCTTTGGGTGGCCCTGCCGGTGCCCGTCTTCACGCGGCCTTCCTCACCCGCGCCGGGACCGGCAGGTTGGGCGTATGACCAGTGAAACAACACCCATACGGGTTGAGGTGTACGCCGACCTGGCGTGCCCCTGGTGCCGACTGGGCACGCACCGCTTCCACCGTGCGGTGGAGGCGTTCGGTGGTGCCGCCGAGCTCGTCCACCTGCCGTACCAGCTCGCCGCCGACGCGCCACAGGAGGCTCGGCCGCTGATGGAGGCGATGGCCGAGATGTTCGGCCGTGAGCAGGCGGCCTTGATGACCTCGGGCATGACCGAGTTGGGGGCGGGTGAGGGGGTGGAGTATCGCTTCGATCGGGCGGTGGCGGTCAACACGTTCGCCGCGCATCGGCTGCTCTGGTTCACGCTGCGGGAGTACGGCGCGGGGGCTCAGGCGAGGCTCGCCACGGCGCCGTACGAGTCGTACTTCCGTGACGGCGGCGATCTCGGCGACCACGCCGTGCTGAGCGAGGCGGCGGCGCGGGCCGGCGTACAGGGGGCCGGGGAGATCCTCGCCTCGGCGGAAGGCGTCACCGAGGTACGCGAGCAGGTCGCCGCGGCGCGGGCGGCCGGGATCACGGCGGTGCCGACCTTCGTCTTCCCCGGCGCCGAGCCGCTCAGCGGCTCGCCCGACACCGCCACCCTGCTAGCTGCTCTGCGGCGGTCAGCCGGCACGTCGTCTGCCGCCGCCCGCACCGGCTCTCGCGGATCTCGGGAGGGGGCGTGACCGCGTTCACCGAGGCGGAGATCTCGTATCTGACCAGCCAGCCGTTGGGCCGCTTCGCCACGGTCGGTGCCGGGGGTGGGCCGCACGTGACGCCGGTGGGTGTCTTCTACGATCCCGAGACCGAGGTCATCGTGATCGGCAGTGTCGCGGACATGGTGGCGAGCAAGAAGTTCCGCGATGCCAGGGCTCGGCCGGACGTGGCGCTCGTGGTCGACGACCTGGCGTCCGTCGATCCGTGGACGCCTCGGGGCATCGAGATCCGCGGCCTCGCGGAGACGCACCTCGACGGCGGCGAGAAGCTGGGTGAGCGGCTGGGAGCGGGGTTCCCGTTCGACGCCGCGTGGATCGGCATCCGACCGCGACGCGTCCTGACCTGGGGCCTCGACGGCGACACGTACGCCCTCTCCGCCCGCGACGTCTGACGGCGCAAGAGCCCTCCACCCACGCCCAATGCGCTCTGAGCGACCGCGTACGCCGGACCGCGCCCTCAACACCCGACGCGTCCTCAACGGTCGCTCAGGCGCGGTGCGCAGCCGCCGTGAAGTGCGTCTCCTCGGGAGCGGGGATCGGCAGCGGGTGGGCGGCCTCGGGACGCAGCCCATCGAACATCATGCTGAGATAGCGCCGCCAGAGCCCCGGCACCGTGTCACCGAGTGGCGCGGTGGCCTGCGAGGCGGCGTTGATCAGCAGCACGATGTCGTGCCCGGTGACGTCGTCGCGCACGGATCCGTCGCACCGGGCCTCGGCCGTGAGCGCCTCCGCGACGGCCGCCAGCCGCTGACTGGCCCGCCGCACCTGCGGATCGGCCCGCGCGATCGCCCCCGCCGCCTGGCAGAAGGCCCGATCGCTGACCTGCGCCGCCACGCCCGCGCTCATGAACGCCAGCAACGCGTCCGCGCCATGCGCCACCGCGGGCCCCCCACCAACACCCGCGCCCGCGCCCGCATCGATACCAGCGCCCGTATCCACACCCACCGCCACTGCGGTCCCCCGCAGGAGCGCCTCGCCCGTGGTGGCGAGGTCGTCGAGTTGGTCGGCGAAGATCGCCGTGATGAGCTGATCCTTGGTGGCGAAGTGGCGGAACACGGTCCCCTTGCCGATCCCGGCCCGTACCGCGATCTGCGCCACCGAAACGTCCATCCCATGCTCCGCGAACTCCGCGGCAGCCGCGTCGAGCAGCAACCGCCTGTTACGCATGGCATCGGCTCGCATCGTCCCCACAAGCCAACCCTATCCCAACCGGACCGCCCGGTCATATTATGCTGACGCCCATAACATGACCAACCGGTCCGGTTACGCGAAGGAGGCACCCATGCGGGCATTGGTGGCAAGGCAGTACGGCTCGGCGGACGTACTGGAGATCGAAGACATCCCGGCACCGGAGCCGGGCCCCGGCCAGGTAAGGGTGCGCATCACCGCCGCGGGACTGAACCCGGCCGATCTCCGCACTCTGAGCGGGGTGATGCGAGAGTCGGCTCCACTGGTGTTCCCGCACGTTCCGGGCAGCGACTTCGCCGGTACGGTCACCGGCGTCGGCGAAGGAGTCACCCGATTCACCCCGAAGGATGAAATATTCGGCTTCGGCCTCCCCTACGCGGCCAAGGCCATGGCGGACCTCGCCGCCACACCGCCTTCCCTGACCACGGGCACCATGGCCGAATACGCGCTCTTCGACGCCGACACGCCGGCCCTGGCCCACCGCCCGCCGGACCTGCCCGCCGACCACGCCGCCACTCTCCCGATCGCCGGCCTGACGGCTCTGCCCCTGCTGCGCGCCGGAACGTTCACGCGCGGCACGAAGGCGCTCGTGATCGGCGCGGCCGGCGGGGTCGGCGGCGTGGTGGTCCCACTGCTGGCCGCGCGCGGCGTCCATGTGATCGCCACCGCGATACCCGACGACGAGCAGTACGTTCGCGCGCTGGGAGCCGCCGAGGTGATCGACTACCGTTCGGCCGATCCGGGCGCGGCAACCCTGCGCCGCCACCCGGACGGCGTGGACACCCTGGTCAACCTGGCCCAGTCGGGCCCCGCCCTGGTCGGCACGGCCCGCGCCATCCGGCCGGGCGGGCGGCTGCTGAACATCGCTTTCCCCAGCCCCGACCCCGCGGCCTTCGCCGGCGTTCGGGTGGACACCGTCTACACCCGGGCCGCCCCCGGCGACCTGGACGAACTGGCCGCGCTCGCCGTACGCGGAACCCTGCCGAACACCATCACCCACCGCTACCAACCAGCAGAAGCCACGCGAGCCTATGCAGACCTCGCGAACAGCCACACGATCGGCAAGCTCGTCGTCATGTGGCCATAAGGCCGCAGGGTCAGCGGGGGAAGATGACCGTCTTGTGGCCGTCGAGCAGCACCCGCTGCTCGGCGTGCCACTTCACGGCCCGCGCGAGCGCGACGCACTCCACGTCCCGGCCCATCGCCACCAGGTCCTGCGGGGAGTGGCTGTGGTTCACGCGCGCCACCTCCTGCTCGATGATCGGGCCTTCGTCCAGGTCCGACGTGACATAGTGCGCGGTCGCGCCGATCAGCTTGACGCCCCGGTCATGCGCCTGGTGGTACGGCCTGGCGCCCTTGAACGACGGCAGGAACGAGTGGTGGATGTTGATGGCCCGGCCCGCCAGCTTCTCGCAGAGATCCTCCGACAGCACCTGCATGTATCGCGCCAGCACCACCAGGTCCACCTGATAGTGCTCGACCAGCGCCAGCACCTCCGCCTCCTGCCTGGCCTTGGTCTCGGGCGTGACGGGCAGGTGGTGGTAGTCGATGCCGTACGACTGGGTCAGGGGGCGGAGGTCGGGATGGTTGGACGCGACGGCGACGATCTCGATGTCCAGGGACTTGGCGCGCACGCGGTAGAGCAGATCGTTCAGGCAGTGGTCGAACTTGCTGACCATGATGAGCACGCGCGGCTTCCTGGCCACCTCACGCAGCTTGACCTCCATGCCGAACTCCGGCGCCAGGGCGGCGAAGGCCGTACGCAGGTCGTCCGCCGGCAGCGGCCCCGCGAACTGGACCCGCATGAAGAACCGCTGCGCCCGCTGATCCCCGAACTGCTGGCTCTCGATGATGTTGCAGCCACGCCCGGCCAGCAGGCCGGAGACGGCGGCCACCACACCGGGGCGGTCGGGGCAGGACAGGGTCAGGGTGTACTCGGCAGAGGTCATGATTTCACTCTCGCGGGCAGGGGATCGTGGGGTGGCTACTGGCTGACCTGGGCAGAGTACCTCTCGCCGGCCTACCCATGGAGCGACCGACGTTGGAATCCGCCGTACTGATCGCGATCGCGTGCCTGTTCGCGTTCGTGTCCGGGATGAACGACGGCGGCGCTCTGCTCGCGACCGGGCTGAAGCTGCCGGCGATCCGTCCCGTGATCGGCATCCTCACCCTGGTCGTGCTGGTGGCGTTGGTGCCGCTGGTCACCCATCGGGTGGCGCTGACGTTCGTGAATCGGCTGGCCACGTTCCAGGGGGCGGGGGCGAAGATCGCGATGTCGGTCGCGGTGGTCGCCGCGCTGATCGTGGTCATGACGCTCAGCGCGAAAGGCCGCCCGACCAGCCTCACCCTGGCCATCGTCGGCGGCCTCACCGGGGCCGGCCTGGGCTGGGGGCTGCCGGTCTCGGCCGGGTCGGTCTGCCTGGTGCTGGCCTTCGGCCTGGCCGCGCCCGTCGTGGGCGGCCTGCTGGCCTGGGGGGTGATCAAGCTGCTGGTCAAGGTGACGACCAGCGGCGGGCTGCCGCGCTGGCACTGGGCGGGCTTCCTGCTGCAGACCATCGCCTACGCCACCAACGACGGCCAGAAGATGCTCGCCATCTTCATGATCGCGATCGGCTTCTCGAACGCGCCACTCACCTACACCTCGCTGGGGGCGCTGCTGTTCGGGCTCGGCACCGTGTACGGCCTGCCCCGGGCGGGACGCACGCTCAGCCGGGAGATCATCGTCTCCCGGCCCCTGCACGGCGTGACGGCCGAACTGGCCTCGGGCAGCGCGGTGATCGCCTGCTCGGCACTGGGTATGCCGGTGAGCATGACCCAGGCCATCGCCGGCGGCCTGATCGGTGCCGGCGTGGCGCAGGGCGCCGGCCGGGTCCGCTGGTACGCGGCCGTCAAGATCGTCATTGCCTGGCTGCTGACGCTACCGGCGAGCGCGCTGCTGGCCGGGGTCGCGGCGTACGTGGTGCGGGCGGTGACGGCGTGAGCCAGAGAGGGGGCTGGGCGTGAAGCGGTTGCGGCGGATCCGGGCGCTGATGTCGGGACACATGGACAGCGCGCTGAGCGAGGCCCTGCTCGGCCAGCTGGCGGCGACCAAGGAGGGCGCCTGGCTGGCGATGGCCATGATCGGCGGAGAGGTGGGCCGGACGGGCGCGCACGAGAAGATGCGCGTGATCGAGCACCTCGGCGACGAGGAGCGGCGCCACCTGGTGGAGGAGCTCAAGTCGGCCCTGGTCACGCCGATCGACCGGGAGGACCTGTTCCGCCTGTCCCGCTCGATCGACGACGTGCTGGACTCGCTGCGCGACTTCGTCCGGGAGTCCTACCTGTATCGGGTGCCGGACCAGATCCGCTTCACACCGCTCCTCGACCAGGTCATCGAGGGCATCGACGCCCTGGAGAACGCCGTACGCGTCCTCACCTCCCACCCCTCCGCCGTGGTCCACGACGCGCTGGCGGCGAAGAAGACGGGTGGCTCCATCAGGCGCATGTACCAGTACGAGATCGCCCGCATCTTCTCGGGCGAGCTGACGGCGAACGCGATGAAGGAACGCGAGCTGGTGCGCCGCCTGGAGATCGTCGGCATGGCCATCGGCGAGGCCGCCGACGCCATCGCGGACGGCGCCATGAAACGCTGACCCCTGGACAGGAGGACACGTGGAGGCCCAGACCAACAGTGACCGTCCCGCCGCGCGGGTGGTCTGCGTGGACGCCGACGGCCGGATACTGCTCCTGCGGTGGCGTGACCACGTCAGTGGCGAGGCGATCTGGGAGCCGCCGGGTGGCGGGATCGACCCCGGCGAGACGCCCTTGGAAGCGGCCGCCCGGGAGCTGACCGAGGAGACCGGCCTGCCGGGGGCGGCGGTGTCCGATCGGTGGGTGCCCGTCCGTCGGGACTTCACCTGGCTCGGCGTCCGGTACGTGAAGACCGAGCCGTTCTACCTGGCCTGTTTCACCAGGCGAACCCCCGAGGTGGATCCAGGTGAGCTCACCGAGGAGGAGGCGCGGGCCTACCTCGGCTACCGGTGGTTCGCCACCGACGAGCTGCCGCACGGCGTCGAGCCGCCCGAACTGGCCGAGGTGATCGCCGAGCTCACCGCCCCGGCCTGAGGCGGTCACAGTTCCAGGGTGAGGCCGCCCGTCGCCACGGCGAGTTCGCCGTCATACGTCTTGGCGGCCGCAGCCAGCGCGGGCTCGGGCAGGGTGTCCGGCCACAGGTGGGTGAGCACCAGCCGGGCCACACCGGCACGAGCCGCCGTACGGCCCGCGTCGAGGGCGCTCGACAGATAGGGCGCGTCCTCGTCGGGCACCCGTTCCGGATAGGTCGCCTCGGCCAGCAGCACGTCGGCGTCCCGCGCCAGCTCGGCCAGCTCGGGGGCGGGCCCGGTGTCGCCCGTGTACGCGACCACCCGGCCGCCGCCGGTCAGCCGGAGTCCCGCGTTGGGCACATGATGCGGAAGCGACCAGGTGTCCAGACGGAAGGGCCCGATCTCGTACGGCCTGCCGGGAGCCAAGTCGTACAGGCGGAAACTACTGGCCAGCATGCGAGCCTTGTCCAGCGCGAGCACGGCGGTGAGAGCGTCAGGCGGCGCGTACACCGGCAGGGCGGCCGGCGGCGCGTCGCCCAGGGCGCGGGCCCGGAGCAGCGGGTTGAGGTCGGCGCAGTGGTCGGGGTGGCCGTGCGTGACCAGCACCGCGTCGATCTCCTCGGCGGCCGTCGAGGCCAGCAGCCTGGGCAGCGTGGCGTAACCGGGGTCGATGAGCACCCGGAACCCCTCATGCTCGACCAGGTAGCCGCTGCACGCCTGCCCGGCCGCGGGCCACGCTCCGCAGCCGCCAAGCACCGTGATTCTCACCATGGTCAGGAAACATAGCGGTTTCAGGACGCGCGGCGGTGGCCCAGCTCCGTCAGCGTGTTCAGCATCAGCCCGCGCAGCAGGCCGCCCGCCACCTTCTCGTGTTCGCCCTCCACCGGCAGCCCCTCCGTCACCCGGGCCCGGTAGATCTCCCGCTCGCGCGGGTCGGTGTAGGGCTGCGCCGTCATCCCCACCACGACCGTCACCCGGGTGCCGCCCCTGGGCAGCACGGCCACGGCATGCGTGCGCAGGACGGCCTCGTCCGGGGCGCCGTACCAGCCGCACTTGATCCCGGCCTCCGACGAGCGGAGCGCCTCACGCGCGCCGAACTGCTGCTCGCCCGTCACCTCGCGCATCCACCCGAGGATCGTGCCCGCCACCGGGTCGCCGGCGGCGGCGGTCTGGGCGAGCGCGGCGTAGGCGGTGGCGACCTCGTCGGCGGCCACCTCCACCGAGCCGAACCTCGACAGGTCCCCGTTGGGCAGCGCCCAGCCGACGCCCGTGCGCCGGTAGATGTCGTCCAGGATGACCCCGGGCCCGACCGCGAGCCAGAGGTTGAGTGTGTCGGCGTTGGAGGAGACGACCACGGCCGGCTCGGCGTGGCGGCGCCAGCGTTCGTAGTCGGGGTAGTGCGCGGCCGTCACCCACGCGTATAGCGGCTTGAGCAGCGAGGCGCAGCGCAGCCGGGCCAGGCCGGAGCGGACGCTCACGGCGCGGGCGGGCGGGCCGCCGTAGCCACGCCTGATGCCCGCCGCCTGGGCGCTGGCTCCTTCTTGGAGGTCACGCAACAGCTCGTCGAAGGACACAGGTTCAACCGTAGTCGTAGTGGGTGACCTCCCAGCGCCCTTTCGTACCACTCCGTGTCCGGCGGGTCGCAGGGCGCTCGGTGTCTAACCCTCCAGTGCGGCGTCGAAGCGGGCGCGGAGGTCGGACAGGCGTTTGACCGGCTCGGCGCTGAAGACGAGCCGGACGTGCCGGCCCGCCACCGCCTCGCCCCACGCGGTCATCGGCGTTGCGGCGATCCGGCCCTTCTCCAGCAGCCGGGCGGACAGCTCCGGCGCCGTCAGGCCCACGGCCGCCGCGTCGAACAGGCACGACCAGCCGCCACCGGCCCGCACCACGGGCAGGCCGGACAGCTGGGCGAGCACGGTGTCGTGGCGGGCCTGGTATTCGGCCACCGCCTCGTCGACGCCCGCTCCGGCCGGGTCGGCGAGCGCCGCCGCCGCGCCGAGCTGCGCGTAGCCGCCCGCCACCGTCGTGTTGTAGATGGCCGCCACCCTGATGCGGGCCATGATGTCGGCCGGGCCGGCGATCCAGCCGATCCGCCAGCCGATCATGCGGTATTCCTTCGACACCGACCCGATCGTGATCGTCCGCTCCGCCAGGCCGTCCACCTGGCACGGGTTGATCCGGGGCTGCCCGTCGAAGACGATCCGCTCCATGGCCGCGTCGTAGATGAGGTACGCCCCGGTGCGGGCGCAGGTCTCCGCGATCGCCTGCCAGTCCTCCAGGGAGAAGATCACGCCGGACGGCATCGAAGGGCTCATCAGCAGCAGCGCCGCCGCCTCGCGTACCTGGCCGAGTGCGTCCCTGTCGAGCCGCCAGCGGCCGCCGTCGACCGTCAGGGGGACGAGGCGCGGGCGCGCGCCGGACAGCCGTACGCGCTGGAACAGGCCGGCGTAGGTGGGGTCGGTGAGGACGACGGGGTCGCCCGGCTCCGTCGTGGCCAGCAGCGTCGGCATGACCGCCGACGTGCCGCCGGAGGTGATGACCACCTGGCTCAGCGGGTCGTGCTCGAGGCCGGTGCGCCGGTGCAGCTCGGCCGCCACCGCCTCGCACAGCACGGGCAGGCCGGTGAGCGGCAGCCAGCTGTTGCCCGTCCCCTCCGCGAGCGCCCGCGTGGTCGCGGCCACGGCGACGGGTGGGGGTGGGACGTCGGTGTCGAGGTTCTCCAGGCGGAGTACGTCGGGATCTGTCCCGGCCGCGGCGGCGACCTCGTCGAGGCCGATGGGCTGGACCTGGGCGAAGCGGGAGTTCGGTCGCATGACACACCTCCACTGTTCCGTATATGGAACGACGCTCTCTCAGGCCGGTCACCATGTCAAGGGCCGCGCCACCGCCGCCGTCACCCAGGCCACCCGTACCTCCACCCGATCGAGCGCCACGACCGACAAGGCGAACGTGCCCACGGTGATCACCAGGAGGGTGCCGCCGCCCGTTGCTTCGGCATGCCTACATACTGGTCGACCGGAGACGGGCCGCCTGCTCGTCGTCGGTCGCCGCTTTGGCCGGGTGGCCGAGGGCGCGATGGACGACGGCGCGGTTCTCGTAGAGGGCGGGCTGGCCGGGTTCCAGCGCGATGGCCCGCGTCAGGTCGGACAGCGCACCCGCCCAGTCTCCCGCCTCGTAGCGCAGGACGCCCCGGTTGCCCCAGGCCGCCGCCAGCTCGGGAGCCGCCCCGACGGCCAGGTCCAGCGCCCGGCGCGCCTCGCTCAGCCGTCCGGCCGCGGTCTCCACCTGGCCCAGCACGACCAGCAGGTACGGATTGCCGGGCGACTGGTCCAGCCCGATCGTCACGTCGGCCCTGGCCTCCTCGTCCCGCTTCAGCATGGCCAGCAGGCCCGCCCGGTTGATGTAGGCGTCGAGGTAGGCCGGGTCCAGCTCGATCACCCGGCCGAGGTCCGTGAGGGCACCGGTGAAGTCCTCGCGCACGATGCGCAGCTCGGCCCGGTTGTAGTACGCCTCGGGCAGCGGCGGTCCGGTCAGGATGGCCCGCTCGTAGTCGGCCAGCGCCTCCCCGTGCCGCCCGAGCCGGTAGAGCAGGTTGCCGCGGTCGAGGTAGTAGTCGGGGAACCCCGGGTCGATCGCGATGGCCGCGCCGTACTCGTCCAGCGCCTCCTTGTCCCGCCCGAGCGTGGCCAGCAGCTGGGCGCGGTTGGCCAGCAGCACCATCCGGTGCACCGGATGCCGTTCCCCCAGCTCGCCGGCCAGGTGGAGGGCCGACTCCACCAGGGCGAGCGCCGCGTCGGGCCGGCCGCGCCGCAGCTCGATCAGGGCGAGCCCGTTGCGGTCGAAGCCGAGTTTGAAGGCGCGTTCCACGGGGTCGTGCAGCAGGCTGGAGATGGCGATCGCCTGGTTCATCCAGCCCGCGGCCCGGCCCAGGTCGCGCTGGGCGGCGTCGGGGTGGCGGGCGTCGAGCATGGCGGTGCCGTACGCGCTGGCCGAGTGGACGGCGGGATCCTGGCTCGACCGGCGGGCGGCCTCCCACAGGATGCGGGCCTCGAGGGTCTGGCCGAGCGCGCCGAGCGCGGTCGCGGTGCGCTGCGCGAAGAACCACCAACGCTCGCTGCCGGGCTCGGTGAGTGCGAGCCCGCGCTGCCCCAGCTCGGCCAGCGCGTGCAGGAAGCCCTCCCGCGTGCAGTGGTCGACGAGTTCGCGCAGTTCATCGGCGTCACGTGAATCCTCAGGAGGCTCCGGGCCGTCGGAGTAGACCATGATCATCAGGATGTCCGGCGGGATCCGGCGCATCATCACGTCGAGCAGTTCGGTGTCGGTGGGGTCGGCCTCGGCGGCGTTGCTCACCGCCAGCGCGCTGCCGGGCGGCACCACCGCGCGGACGAACTCCGCGATCCCGTTGGCCAGCCGCAGCGACCGGCGCGGCGCGGGCACCAGGATGCGCTCGTCATCGGCCAGGTCCGCGTCCAAAGACATCCTGCGAGCCGGCACCCGGTCGCGTAGACCGGGTGCCGCCGCGCGGATCTCGATGTCATGGGCCGCCACGAGATCCTTGGAGCTGTCCAAGGCGGCCGGGACCAGGTGGTGCAGCAGCGCGGATCCGACGGTGTAGGGACCGAGCGGTCGTCTGTGCCCGTTGATCACCGGCACCAGCAGCTCTACGGCCTCCCATTGGGCGGGCGGCGCCCCCCGAGCCCTGAGATGCTCGATCACCCCTTATGGATGACGCTGGAGGTCCCAGCGAGCCTCGCGGTGCCCGGCTTGCGGACGGCTATGCGCTTCATGATGCACCTTCCACTGTGGGTTGATATTCACCACTATCGGACACTCCAGCGAATATCAAGATTTATGGCGAATAAGTGGTCGGTGCATCAATAAGAACCTCTTGTTTTTTGACTGCAATTAGTGGCCTATTGGGACCGAAACCAGCGGGAGATTGACATCGTCCTCTTGTGTCCAGATTCTTCGACCAACGCGCACAGACAACGGCCGGAGAGGTCGATCGACTGGCAGCCTTCGTGAGAGAGATTCTTCGCTTTGACGATGTTGATGGCCTGTTCGATCAACCGATCGAGACTGGGCTCCCTTGTCCCCTTGTGCGAATGCGCGTTCCACGGGCACGCCTCAGGGCGTACACATGCGCTCTTCGTGGGGTACGACACCGCGGACCGCTCTAACTTCAGCGGGTCGTCCCGCTTGACCTTCAGGTCGGCCAGCACCCTCCTGGCCTTCCGGCTGGCCATGACCAGCGACCGGTCGGGCCCGCCTCCGGGCGAGCCCCTGCCGGGCACCGCCAGGAGCATCGCGACCGCCATCAGCCCGCCGCCCACGATCATGCTCGGCCCCACCTGCTCGTGGAACCAGATCACCGCGATCGCCGTCACCCAGAGTGGCTGCGACGACATCAGCACGGCGCTGGGGACGGCCGGGACGTGCGCCTGGCCGTACGAGCGGGCCAGGAAGCCCAGAGCGCACGAGACGACGGAGAGGTGGGCGAGTATCCCCCAGTCGGGCAGGGTGGCCGGCACGGCGAACCCGCCGCGCACGGCCAGCACGCCGCTCATGGCGCCGATGGTGGCGAGCTGGATGACGGTGAGCGCGTACGCGTCGAATGCCTTCTCGGCCCGCGAGAGCCGCGCGAGCATCAGCGTGTGGCCGGAGTAGAGCGCGGCGGCGGCGAGCGTCACCCCGAGCGCGAGCACGGAGATCTCCCGGCCCTCCGTGCCGCGCATCAGCGTGAAAACGGTCATGCCGGCCAGGGCCAGCCCCACCCCCGCCCAGACCCGGCGGGGCACCTTGGCGCGAAACATCACCAGGGCCAGGATCGGGGTGATGACCACGTTGCAGCCGACGGCGAATCCGGATACGGCCGAGGGGAGGCTGTCGAGCGCGATGGCCTGAGCACACTGTCCGACCCCGAACATGATGCCCAGGATGACCCCGTTGATCCAGGTGTCCCGCGACAGGCGCCACACGCTGCGCGGCCGGATCAGAAAGAGCGTCAACGCCGCGAGGACGTATCGCTCGGCGAGCAGGTCCTCGACGGGTAACCGCAGGATGAGATCTTTCATCAGCGGGAACGCCGACCCCCATGCGGCGCTGACGAACAACAGAAGCACGGCTCCCGTGAGGGGTCGGGGAGCGGGCACGACTGCCATGTCAAAAAGCATCTCACTACAATCAGCAGCCGTCGGTGTACAGGCAGCAGCCGGTGATGTTCCTCTACCACCGAGAGGAACGAGCCTCACCCGCAGTTGCGTACATCCGTATCCGCAGGAGTGTTCAGTGCACTATTTCCGCCACATCCGCTCACCTGCCCCCACGGCATGACTACGGAGCGTGCCCGCCCGTGCATAGGCACGGGCAGGCGCGTCCGGGTAAGGGCACGTCCGAAAATGAGAGAGCGAGGAGGGGGCGAGTGCGGCGCTACGACTCCAGCGCGTCCGCCGACTCGACGGCCAGCCGGTCACCGCCCGGCCGGAGGCGTTTCTCGCCATAGACGACGACCAGGTCTCCGACCTGCCGCCGGGAGATCTCCCGCCAACCGTGCCGCTCGTACAGTGCCAGGGCGGCTTCCTGGTTGAGCGTGGTGTCGCCGCGTACACGGTGGAATCCCAGCTCCACCGCTCGTTCCTCCAGAGCCAGCAGCATGGTGGCGCCGAAACCGCGCCTCTGGAAACCTGGATGGACCCGCAGCCGGCACACCTCGGCCGTCTCCGAGTCGATGGGTCTCAGGCCGCCCATGGCCACGACCCGCGAGCGGAGCTCGCCGACGAGGAAGTCGCCACCGCACGCCAGGTAGAGCTCCTGGATGCGGGGGAAGTCGTCGTCGTAGTAAACACCGTCGCCCGGCGCCAGTCCCACCTCAGCGAGGCAGATCTGATGCAGGGCGAGGATGGTGTCAAGGTCAGACCAGCGATAGCGCCGGATCTTCAGCTTCATGCACCGCCATTCCCTTCCCCGATGGCCAGCTCAGAAGGACGCAGTTCCTCCTGGAACGCTGCCAGGTCGGGATGATTCGCGTCCCGCGCCTTGATCGACTGTTCGAGCGCGACAGCCGGGCGCATGATGAAATCGGTGCGGTATTCGGGACCGAGGAGCTTCATCGCCTCGATGCCCATCCGGATCGCCTCCCCGACCTCCCCTTCGATCAGGCGGCATTGCGCGCGGTCGAGCCTGATCAGCGTCTGGTCGATGATGTGATCCTGGTATTTGTCGAGGGCCTGATCGAGTACGACCTCGGCCTCCAGGGTCTGGCCGAGCTTCGTGAGCACGTCGCCCTGGTAGAAGTACAGCTGGCGTTCGGTGTAGCCGAAGGCCATGTCCTCGCGTTCGTGTGACTTCATGTGCGAGAAAGCGTTGCGGGCCCGCGCCAGCGCGCGTTTGGCCTGGTCGACGACCTCTTTCTTGCTGTCGGTGCCCGAGATCATGGCCAGCGCGCGGGCCTCGACGACCGGGGCCATGGCCTGCGCGGCGCACGGTGTCTGGCCGGCCAGGTCGCGGCTCTTCTTGGCCAGGTTGAGCGCCTCGCGGGCGTCGCCGTAGTAGAGCGGGACGAGCGCCTCGCGGGCCGTCACCCAGGCGCGCAGCGCGCGGTCGCCGGTCTCGTCGGCCGCGGTGCGGCCGGTACGGAAGAACGCGCGGGCCAGCCGGTGGTCGCCGAGGTTGATCATGATCATGCCGCTCAGCCCGGCGAGCTGCGCGGCCATGCGGCACAGGCGCTCCTGCAGGTCGATGGGCTGGCGGAAGGACATGGCGCTGCGCACGGCGCTGAGTTCGAGCAGCACGTCGCACAGCAGCCGCAGCGGCGCGGTGGTGGTGTATTGCCGGCCGAAGGCGACGGTCGCCTCCTCCCACTGGTCGAGCATGGCGGGAGAGACGGTGGCCGACACGAGGATGTTGTCCATCCGCCGCCTGATGCCCTCGGCGGCGCCCAGCACCTCGCCGTCGAACTTGGCGGTCTGGGTGCTGTTGGACAGCAGTTTCAGCAGCGTGCGGCGCAGGATGTTCTCGTCCTCCTCGTCGGAGGGGGTCGGGATCGTCTCCGGTTGCTGGTGGACCAGCAGCTCGCGCGGAGAACTGCTCCCGATGTGGGCGCGCTCCTTGGCATCGGCTCCGAGCACCCCGGGCATCCGGTGGCCATGGCCGCAGATGCACGGACCGTCATAGCCGAGGGCGCCCGGCTCGACCCGGTAGACCGAGCAGAGGTAGTGGAGATATTCGGGACCCGGCCGTTTCAGCCCGCTCTCGTAGGCGGACAGCAGGGTCTCGCCGATGCCGGGCGGGGCCTTGGCGTCCCGATCGAACAGGGCTCTGACCTGCTCGATGACGTCAGCCAGCGCGATGCCGTGCGCGAGACGATGCCCTTTGATCTTGGTGGTGCCGAACTGGGGCCCACAGTTTTCGTGGATCTCCTCAGCGATCTGAGCGGAGGTGCGCCCGGCGGCGAGCCCTTTGGCCCGGATGCGCCGCGCCATCTCCGTCTCTCTGTGCTGCCTGCCGGACATCCCGGCCCCTCTCACGCATGTCCCGTCGGTCCGCAACTGCTAACCGAGCGTAGCCTTCAGGTCGCGCTGTGCCTACCAATGACTATGGACCATTGCTGACGGCTTGGAAACGCCTTCTTGGAGGTTGTGGTTAAGGATCGTCCTCCGGCGGACTGTTTCTTACAACCCACGAGGTAGAAGCGGCTCCCCGTGAACGGAAACGCGTCGTTGCGCGCTCCGCCGACTTGAGTCATCTTTGGCCCACCAGCAACGATTCAAGGGAGGGACGAAAGGTGGGGGACGACAACTTTGGGCACCTGGAGCGTTTAGTGTCGGAACTCGACGCTCGGGGGTTGCTCGCACGAGTGGTTCGAACCCAAAGCGGGCGGGTGTTCGTCCGGGTAATCAACCCGAACGCGACAAGCCTTACCGAGAACGTCACCTGCCGGCCTACTGCGGTCGCCGAGCTTCCGGACTGGTGGTACTGCTGGTCCTGGGGCGAGCGAATGCACACGGCCGATGACCCGGCTGGTGCGGCGACCAAGGTCGCACGCGTACTCGCCGCTGTGGGCGAGTGATCCAGCGGTGATCCGGGTGGAGCGCAGCCACCACGGCTCACCGCACCCACGGCGGCTCCTCGGGGCCGGCGGGGTGGTCGGTGCGGAGGGTCTCCTGCCTAGACCGCAGGGGCTCTGGCCATCCCGCCGGTTCCGCTTCTTGCGGGACTCGTGCTTGTACGGCCAGCCAGCCGTACACAGGAGATGCCCTCCAGGTCCGCCTGGAGGGTGTTCGGGGGACCCCTCCCGGAAACGGCGCGGGACATGCTTCCGGGTGTGTGTCCCAGCCGAGCCGTACGTCACCGGAGCGTCAGGCCCCGCCCTCCGCGGCCCAGGGGGCCTGATGACCCCGTCTTCCCCGGCGTGATGTGACTGCGGCCGGTTCGGTCGGCGGTATCTTTTGGAGCGATCCGCTCGAAAAGACCGCCGACCGAACTGCTTCCGGAAGGGGATCCAACCAGTGCTCCTGCTGGCAACGCCTGTCCTTACGTCGGGTCCGTTCGACCCTACGCAGCTCGCCAATCAGGTGAGCAAGGCCTGCGAGAATGACACATTCCTCTGTGGGTTCCTGCAGGACTGGCTACCCGTGGGTGCGTTCGCACCGATCATCGCAACGATCATCACGGTCGCCCTGATCCTGGTCATCGCCCTCATCGTGCGGAACATCGCCAAGCGCCTGATCACCCGAGTGGTCAGCAGCGCTTCGACCGGCAGCTCGATCACCGGCCGGTTCCGCAGGTCCGGCGCCGCGACCGAGGGCATCGACGCCCTCCTCAACGAGCGCCGCAAGCAGCGCGCCGAGACCATGGGGTCGGTGCTCAAGCACATCTCCTCGGTCGTCATCATGGGCACCGCCGTGCTGACCGTGCTCGACCGGCTGACGATCCCCATCGCTCCCCTGCTCACCAGCGTCGGCATCCTCGGCGTGGCGATCGGCTTCGGCGCGCAGGAGCTGGTCAAGGACTTCATCGCGGGCATGTTCATGCTGCTGGAGGACCAGTACGGCGTGGGCGACGTGATCGACGCGGGCGCCGCGGTCGGCACCGTCGAGGCGGTCACCCTGCGGGTCACCAGGCTGCGTGACGCCGACGGCCGCGTCTGGTACGTCCGCAACGGCACCATCACCAGGGTCGGCAACGAGTCGCAGGGCTGGTCACGGGCCTACCTCGACGTCCCGGTCGCCTGGAACACCGACGTCACCACCGTCCGGGCCATCCTGGAGCACGTGGCCGAGGAGATCTGGGCCGACGCCGACTTCCGCGAGACACTCATCGTGCAGGAGCCCGACGTGTTCGGCGTGGAGCAGCTCTCCGACAGCTCGCTGGTGTTCCGGATCTCCGCCAAGACGCTCCCGGCCAAGCAGGCGCAGGTCGCGCGGGAGCTCAGGCTCCGGGTCAAGACCGCGCTCGACAGCGCGGGCATTCCCATGGTCGCCACCGCATAGGCTTGTACGGTGACTGAAACCTCCTTTTACGAGGCTGTCGGGGGCGAGGAGACCTTCCGGCGACTCGTCCACCGCTTCTATGAGGGGATCAAGCAGGATCCGCTGCTGCTCCCGCTCTACCCGGAGGAAGACCTCACCGGGGCCGAAGACCGGTTGCGGGGGTTCCTCATCCAATACTGGGGCGGCCCCACCACCTACAGCCAGGAGCGTGGCCATCCGCGGCTGCGGATGCGGCACAACCCGTTCGTCATCGGCGAGGCCGAGCGCGACGCCTGGCTGCGGCACATGCACGAGGCCGTCGAGTCGCTGGAGTTGCCGCAGGAGCTGGAGACCAAGCTCTGGGACTACCTGGTCTACGCGGCCCACAGCATGGTGAACTCCCCGACATAGCGGGCATGACGGCCCCATGGACATCCCCTGGTGGCGTGACGCCGTCGTCTACGAGATCTATGTTCGCAGCTTCGCCGACGCCTCGGGAGACGGCGTCGGCGATCTCGCGGGAGTACGCGAGCGCCTGCCGTACCTGGCGGAGCTCGGCGTCGACGCGATCTGGCTGACCCCCTTCTATCCCTCCCCGATGGCCGACGGCGGCTACGACGTGGCCCACTACCGCGGTGTCGATCCGCTGTTCGGGACGTTGGGCGACTTCGAGTCGCTGGTCTCGGAGGCGCACGAGCTCGGGCTGAAGGTCCTCGTCGACGTGGTGCCGAACCACAGCTCGTCCGAGCATCCCTGGTTCCAGGCCGCACTACGCGGCGAGCACCGCGACCGCTACATCTTCCGCGACCGGCCGAACAACTGGCAGTCCACCTTCAGCGGGCCGGCCTGGACGAAGCTGCCGGACGGCCAGTACTACCTGCATCTGTTCGCCCCCGGCCAGCCCGACTTCAACTGGCGCAACCCCGAGATCCACCGGGAGTTCCTCGACGTCCTGCGGTTCTGGCTCGACCGGGGTGTCGACGGGTTCCGCATCGACGTGGCGATGGGCCTCTACAAGGCGAAGGGGCTGCCCGACGTCAAGGACCAGTCGTTCAAGGCGGTCTCCCCGGTATGGGGCCAGCCCGAAGTGCACGAGGTCTACCGGGACTGGCGCAAGCTGCTCGACGGCTACCCCGGCGAGCGGATGGCCGTGGGCGAGGTGTGGACGGACAGCTCCGAGGACCTGGCGCTCTACGTGCGCCCCGACGAGCTGCACCAGAGCTTCAACTTCGCCTGGCTGCAGGCGCCCTGGTCGCCGACCGCGTTCAAGAAGGTCATCGACGACACGCTGGCCGCGGTGCCGTTCGCCACCTGGGTGCTGTCCAACCACGATGTCGTACGGCACCGCACCCGCTACGAGACCGCCGACCCGGGCACGGGACTGATGAGGGCCAAGGCGGCGCTGCTGACGATGCTGGCGCTCCCCGGGTCGGCATATCTCTACCAGGGGGAGGAACTTGGCCTCCCCGAGGTGAAGGATCTTCCCCCGGAGGCGCGGCAGGACCCGGTCTTCATCCAGTCGAAGGGCGAGCTGGCCGGCCGTGACGGCTGCCGGGTGCCGCTGCCGTGGTCGGCCGACGGCGGGTCGCTCGGGTTCTCCCCCGATGGGGTGGCGCCGTGGCTGCCGCAGCCGGCCGGCTTCTCGGCACTCAGCGTGGCGGCCCAGAGCGCCGACTCCGCCTCGACACTGGCCTTCTACCGCCGGGCCCTGGCCTGCCGTCGAGAGTTGGTGCGCTCGATCCCGTACACGCTGGAATGGCTGGACTCCCCCGAAGGCGCGCTCTTCTTCACCCGTGGGTCGCTGATCTGCGCCGTCAACTGCGGCACCGAGCCGGTGCGGCTGCCGCCGCACGACGGCGTCCTGCTGGCCAGCGGGGCGCTCGACGGAGACCTGCTGCCGCCTGACACCGCCGTCTGGCTACGCTGACGCGTCCTCCCCTTGAGGCGCGCCTTGTTCCTCGGTGGCGTGCCGCTCGCCGCGGGCGGGGATGACGGGCAGCGAGATCAGCGCGCACGCCAGCCCCGCCGCGAACCCGGCCCAGTAGCCGGTGGCCGTGATCAGCACCCCGGCCAGCGGCGTGACGCCGAGGGACACGATGTTCTGGATGGTGTTGTGGGTGCCGAGTACGCGCCCAGCCGAAGCGGGACCGGCCAGCTCGCCCGCCGAGAGGTAGGCGAGGCCGTTGCCCGCCACGGTGATCACCGCGGCCAGCGCCAGCATGACCGGGCCGAGCCAGGATTCGGTGACCGTGCCCAGCACCAGCAGGGCCAGCACGGCCAGCGAGCCGAGCGTCAGCAGCCGCAGCGGCGCCATGCGCAGGCCGGTCCTGTCGGACCAGCGTCCGGCCGCGATGCGCACCACCGCGCCACCGATCGCCGCCACGCCGAACAGCTGTCCCGCCCGTACGCCGTCCCAGCCGTAGACGCCGACCAGACAAGCCACCCCGTACGTGCTGACGACGACCTGAGGCACCACGTGCAGCGCGCTGGTCGCGTGCACCCGCCACAGCGCGGGCTGCCGGTACGGCGAGGCGGCGGGCGCCGTCCGCGGGCCTGAGAGCGCGTGTGGCGGCTCGGCCAGGAAGAGGGCGGCCAGCACGGCGGCGAGCAGGCTGACACCGGCGCAGACGAAGAACACGCCCGAGATGCCGTGGGCCCGCGCGATCGGCGGCAGGACGAACGCCGCGACCGCCATGCCGAGCGTGTAGGAGACCTGGCGCAGGCCCATCGCGACGCCGCGCTCCGGCGGCTCAAACCAGCGCAGCACGATCCGGCCGCCGCCGACCATGGCCGCGGACCCCATGGCCCCGGCCAGGGCGAGCAGCGGGATCATCGCCCAGATCTCGGTCACGAAGGCCGCGGCGGCCAGCAGCGCGGCGGCCAGCCCGACGCCGATGCCGAGCACCAGCCGCTCGCCCCGCCGGTCGGCCAGCATGCCCCAGGCGACCAGGGAGAACAGGAGGCCGATGCCGGGGGCGTTGCCGATGATCCCGGCGACGGGCAGCGAGACCTCGAAGTAGCGCTGGATGTCCGGCATGACGAGCGGCAGCCCGAACAGTCCCAGCGTGACGCTGGCGTGCGCGTTGACCCCCAGAGCGAGCATCACCCAGCGCTTCATACCGTCATGAACCGCCGTAGGTAGGCGCGTTCATCGGAGGCGAGGCGGCGCGGCCCGGCACGTTCCACGTCGTAGGCGACGATCACCGAGGTGGCCCGGACGAACAGCTCGTCGTCGTCGCGGATCTCGTGCTCCAGCGTGAACCGGACCGCTCGGAGGTCCGTCACCCAGGTCTCCACCCGGACCGGCTCGGCGCGGAAGCCCAGCGGGCGCAGGTAGTCGATCTCGTGACGGGAGACGACGAGCCCTTTGAAGGGGGCGTCACCGGCCTTGTACGGATCGATGTGGAGCATCCCCAGGCGGGCGTCCTCCAGATAGTCGAAGAAGCGGACGTTGTTCACATGCCCGAGAGAATCGATGTCCGCAAATCTCACCATTCGGGGGAAGATGTGCCGCTGGGCCAGGGAATGTTCAACCACGGTGGCCACCGTACCCGTCCCGGTCAGATGGCCTCGCTCCGGGCCGTCGGGGCCTGTCATTTCTAGATTTCGATACTAGAATTCGCTTCGCATCGTCAGGGCAGTCGAGGAGCGAGGTGCCACATGAGCGGGATCGTCGAGGGTCGCGTGGTGATCGTCACGGGCGCGGCCAGGGGCATCGGGCGCGGCCACGCGCTCGAGTTCGCCCGGCAAGGTGCGAAGGTCGTGGTCAACGACCTGGGCGCCGCGGTCGACGGCACGGGCTCGTCCGACGCGGCGGCCGCGGTGGTCGAGGAGATCGAGGCGCTGGGCGGAGAGGCGATCGTCAACGGCGAGGACGTCTCCGACTTCGACGGGGCGGCCCGGCTGGTCCAGGCGGCCGTCGACCGCTTCGGCGACCTGCACGTGCTGGTCAACAACGCGGGCATCCTGCGCGACCGGATGCTGGTCAACATGACGGCCGACGAGTGGGACGCGGTCATCAGGGTGCACCTGCGCGGCACGTTCGCGCCGCTGCGCCACGCGGCGGCCTACTGGCGGGCCAGGTCCAAGGCCGGCGAGCCGGTGGACGCGCGGATCATCAACACCACCTCCTCCTCCGGCATCTACGGCAACCCGGGCCAGGGCAACTACGGCGCCGCGAAGGCCGGCATCGCGGGTCTGACGGTCATCGCGGCCAAGGAGCTGGAGCGGTACGGCGTGACCGTGAACGCGATCGCCCCCGCCGCGCTCACCCGGATGACCGAGAACCTCGCCCCGGGCGGCACCGGCGCCGATCCCGACGACATCGCCCCGCTGGTGGTCTGGCTGTCCAGCGCCGAGGCCAGGGGCATCACCGGGCGGGTGTTCAACGTGCGAGCGGGGGTGATCAGCGTGGCCGAGGGCTGGCACGCCGGTCCCGGCGTCGACAAGGCCGGCCGGTGGGACCCGGCCGAGCTGGGCGCGGTCATCCCGGCCCTGGTCGACAAGGCCGCGCCCAACGCGCTGACCAACGGCCGGATCCCCGGACAGGAGGACTGACATGGCGCTCGACCACGACCTGGGCCCCGGACAGGAGGACTGACATGGCGCTCGACCACGACCTGATCGGCGTCGAGAGCCCGCCATACGACCGCGTGTGGTCGGCCAAGGACACCATGCTGTACGCGCTCGGCGTGGGCGCGGGAGTGTCGGAACTGGCCTTCACCACGGAGAAGGGGCAGCGGGTGCTGCCGACGTTCGCGGTGCTGGCCGCGCAGGCGCCGTCCGGGCGGCGGCTCGGCGACTTCGACCCCGCCCTGCTGGTCCACGCCGAGCAGGGTATGAACTGTTGCCGGCGCTCGCCGTGCGAACCTGTGGTTGCCCAAAGAACCGTGGTTTCTCTGGGCTGATCGACTGCGACTTACAGTGATCAGACGGTAATGTTCGGTAATAGCCGGGTGCCTGACTGCGCGCTCGGTCCCCGCCCCCACTGGTGTCCACACCGACGGGACAGCGTCCGGCGGGGCGGTGGCCCAAGAGCCGCACTCCCTCCAGGAATGCGGAGTCAGGCCCCGACAACGCGGTTCTCAACCACGGTCCGCCCGGCTCGCCGGACGGACGCGGCATCGGCTTCCACCAGATCGCCACCCAACCACGGTCGGCAGGCGATGAGGCTACGCCGATGTCCGTTTTACTCAGGTAAACACAGAGAGCCGAAGACGCTTTCGAGTTGCACCGGGAGCCCTCGGCGTCGGATGGCGTACAGACCAACGCGAAGGCGAGGGTGACCGTGGTGATCGACAAGGGGTCGGGCGGTGATCAGCCCTCGGCCAGCACCCTGAGGGGGTCGAGGCGGCGGATCAGCGTCATCGCCGCCTCGATCACCTCATGGGCGTCGTTCTCGGTGTCGCTGGTGGCGACCTCGCGGGCCGCCTCGCCGATGATGCTGGTCAGCGCGGCGACGGTGAACCGGTCGAGGGGGTCGGCGCCGGCGCCGAGCAGCACGGCGTTCTGGCGTACCCACTCCCGGCCCCGGGTGCGGCGGACCAGCTCGAACCCCGGCGGCCCATCGCCGTCGATGAACAGCCTGACCAGGTCGCGCCGCTCCCACGCGCCCGCGAGGTAGGCCCGCGCCCCGGCGATGAGCAGCTCGACGGGGTCGCCGACGCCCGCCTGCTTGGCCCGCGACACGCTGGCGGCCGCAGCCTCCTCGTGGGCCGCCTGGTGGTCCTCGTAGAGGGCGAGGAACAGCTCGGTCTTGCCGCCGAAGTGGTGGTAGAGGCTGCCGACGCTGGAGCCGGCGCGGGCCACGACCTCGGAGACGTTGGCCTCGGCGAAACCGTGCTCGCCGAAGACCTCGCGGGCCGCCATCAGCATGCTCTGGCGGGTCTGAGCCGTACGGCTCCACTCCCACGACGACTTCCTTGCCATGCGTCCCATCGTAGCGGGATCAATTCTAGAATTTGATTCTTGACAGAGCGCGCCCCGACTGGCTTCCTAGAGGAACGTTCTAGAAATTGGGGAGGCGGTCATGGACTTCTCGCTCAGCGCCGAGGAACGTCAGATCCGCGACACCGTCCGCTCCTTCGTCCAGAAGGAGATCATGCCGCTGGAGCCCGAGGTCCTGCGCAACGAGCGCGAGGGCCGCCCGGCGCTCGCCCCGGAGGTCCTCCGCGACCTGCGGGACAGGGCGCGGAAGATGGGCTTCTGGGGCATCAACACCCCCGAGGAGTACGGCGGAGCCGCGCTGGGCCCGGTCATGTCCGCGATCATCGTCATGGAGCTGGGCAGGAGTTTCGTCCCGTTCATGTTCGGCGGCAGCGCCGACAACATCCTCTACGCGGGCACCGCCGAGCAGCAGGCGCGATACCTGCTCCCGACGATCGAGGGCGAGCGCCGCTCCTGCTTCGCGATCACCGAGCCGGGCGCGGGCTCCGACGCGCGTAACATCCGCACCCGCGCGGTACGTGACGGCGCCGAGTGGATCATCAACGGGGAGAAGACGTTCATCACCGGCGGCAGCGAGGCCGACTTCGTCATGGTGTTCGCCGTGGCCGAGCCGTACGGCGTGACCTGCTTCCTCGTCGACCGCGACATGGGCTGGACATCCGAGCCGATCATGACCATGGGCGAATGGGGTCCGGCGTCGCTGGTGTTCCAGAACGTCCGGGTCCCGGAGGCGAACATCCTCGGCGAGTTGGGCAAGGGCTTCGAGCTGGCCATGCAGTGGATCGGCCAGGGTCGCTACATGATCCCGGCGCGGGCCATCGGCTCGGCCGAGCGCATGCTGGGGATGGCCATCGACTACGCCAAGATCCGCAAGTCGATGGGGCAGACGATCTCCGAGTACCAGGCGATCCAGTGGATGATCGCCGACTCGCAGGTGGAGATCGAGGCGGCCAAGTGGCTGACGCTGTACGCGGCCTGGCGGGTGCAGGAGGGCCTGGACGCCCGGCACGCCGCGTCGATCGCCAAGCTCAACGGCGCGATCATGGCCAACCAGGTCGTGGACCGGGTGCTGCAGATCCACGGCGGCATGGGCTACACCAAGGAGTTGCCGATCGAACGCTGGTATCGCGAGCTGCGCCTGCTGCGCATCTTCGAGGGCACCGACGAGATCCAGCGCCGCACGATCGCCCGCAACCTGATCAAGGGCCACGCCCGTCTGGGCACCATCGGGGAGTGACGTGTCGGTCGAGGCACTGTTCAACCCGGGGTCCATCGCGCTGGACCAGTCGGGGTGGTCGATCAGCACGCTGGTCAACCTGCCGGTTTCGCGGGGCCCGTTCACCTGGTCAACCCGCGCGGCGGGACCGTGCACGGCTCGCCTGCCCATCGGAGTCTGGCCGCCGTTCCCGGGCCGGTCGATCTGGCCTACGTCATGGTGCCGACGTCCGCGGTGCTGGGGGTGCTGCGGGAGGGGGCCAAGCTGGGGATCCGGAGTTACGTGATCCTCACGGCGGACGCTACATCAACGCCGCCGCCGGCATCACTCCGTACGTGCTGCCCATCCCCCAGTCCCTGCTGCGCGGATCGGTGGGGGTCGTGCTGCAGAGCGGGGCGCCGGCCGGCTCCGTGCTCGGCTTCGCGCAGGCCCGCAACGTCGGCATCAGCCTGCTGACCTCGATGGGCAACGAGGCGGTCGTGACCGTCACCGACGTGGTCGACCATCTCGTCATCGACCCCGCCACGAAGGTGATCGCGCTGTCCCTGGAGACGATCAGGGATCCGGCCGAGTTCGCGCGCTCGCGCTCTCGCCGACCTGGAGGCGCGCGCCTCTGGTGCCTTGCCGGCCGCACCTGACGAGGCACCGTCGGCCGAGCCGCCCGGATAGCCTGCCTCGACCGGCGCGGGTGGGGGGCTGACAGGAGCTGTCCGCTGGCTCGGTCGGCGCCCGCCTCTCCTCAGCCCGCGCCCGAAGAGTCGATCTTGGTCGGCGCGCCTAATAAGCCGGCCTCGACCGGCGCAAGCGGCGAGTCGGCCCCGGCCCGCCCGAAGGGTCGGCCTTGGTCGGCGCGGGTGGGGAATCTCAGCCCGCGCCCGAAGAGTCGGTGTTGGTCGGCGCGCCTAGGGGCTGGGGACTCCGTTGCCGTTGCGGCCGCGACCGGCGAGCACGTCGTCCAGCGACGGCCGGGGCTCCGCGCCTCGGGGACCCACCTGGGCGAGCTGGATCAGTACGCCGTGCGCCTCCTTGGGGTGCAGGAACACCTCACGCCAGCGCTGGTCGCGGACGTTCAGGCCGTGGAGCCGGTAGCCGCGCCCGGTCAGCCTGGCCACGGCGGCGTCGAGGTCGTTGACGTGGAAGTTGAGGTGGTGGACGCCGCCCCTGCCGCGGGTCAGCTCGAAGAAGCTGTCGAAGAAGTCCGACCCGGCCAGCGGCTCCATCAACTCGACCTTGCCGCCGCCCTCGTACGTGAGCTGCAGGGTGCGGTAGCCACTCCGCCGGTTGTCGCCACCTCCGCCGAGATGCCGACCCCCGAGCAGGTCGCGATAGAGCGGCAGCAGGTCCCGGATACGGGGCGCCGCCACGGCTGTGTGGTCGAAGGTCACCTCTAGCCCGTCCAGTTCCAGGTCCATACCCGACTCCCTTCCTAGAATCTGATTCTAAATCTTAGCGGAGCGCACCGCACTCTTGACGTGGGGCGTTGTGAGGCGCAGCATTTCGGAAACGGATTCTAGAGCTAACTTCTAGAACTCGTGGCGAGGGGCCTGCACGACGAGAAAGGCGAGTCATGAGGCTGTCCTACGTTCGCGAACTCGACGAGTACCCCACCGGCGCCCGACGCATGAAGATCCTCGCGATGGCCGTGCTCGCCATCCTCATCGGTTCGTACGAGGGGCAGATCGCCCCCGTGGTCCCGCTGCTGCTCAAGGACCTGCACATGACGCTGGCCGCCTACGGCGCCGTGTCGGGCGCCGCAGCCGTCGCCGGGGCGATCGCCTCCATCCTGGGCGGCCGGCTCACCGACCGGCTCGGCCGGGTGCGGCTGCTGGTGCCCCTGATGATGCTGACCGCCGTGTGCTGCTTCGCCATGACGCTCGTGCACAGCTCGCGCGACCTGCTGCTCGCCCGCATCCTGCTGGCGTTCGTGGACGGCGTCGCCATGGCCAGCACCGCGCCCCTGGTCCGCGACTTCTCGCCGCGGCTGGGCCGGGCGCAGGCGTTCGGCTTCTGGACCTGGGGGCCGGTCGGCGCCAACTTCCTCGCCGCGGCCATCGCGGGCTGGACACTGCCGATCTTCAACGACTCGTGGCGCTCGCAGTTCGTCATCATGGGCTGCTTCTCGCTGGTGATCTCGCTCGTCATCGCCGTCAACATCGCCGACCTCTCCCCCGAACTGCGAGCCAGGATCCAGCACACCGAACAGGCCGCCACCCAGGTCGTCGATCTGAGCGAGCCGGCCCGCCTCCGGTCGCTGTTCGCCAGGCGCAACATCTGGGCGCACGTGGTGGGCATCTCGCTCTGGCTGGTGCTCTACCTCACGCTGTCGCTGTTCGGGCCGACGATGCTCGTCCAGTCACTCGGCATCAGCACCGCCCAGGCGTCCACCATCATGGCGGCGTTCTGGAGCCTGAACCTGATCACGCTGATCATCACCGGGCGCCTCTCGGACCGTACGCAACTGCGCAAGCCGTTCTCGCTGGGCGGCACGATCGCCGCGGTGCTCGTCACCGCCTACCTCGCCGTCGCGCTCGGCCAGGAAGGCGTCTCGACGGGCACGCTCATGCTGGTGGGCGCCCTGCTCGGCGGCTCGCTGGGCGTGGCGTACGCGCCCTGGATGGCCAACTACTCCGAGGACGCGGAGGACGCCGACCCGCGCCTGCAGGGTACGGCCTGGGGGCTGTTCGGGTTCCTCACCAAGGGCATCGCGGTGATCGGCCTGCTCGTCATCCCGTACGTGGTCAAGGCCACGAACTGGCAGACCTGGCTGTTCATCGCGCTCGGCTGTCTGATCCTGTTCATCCCGGCGATCGTCATGTTCAACGGGCCGTGGCGGCGCACCGCCCGCACCCCTGTCACCGTCGCCCTCGGGGAGGCCGAAGGGTGACCGAGCTGCCCGCCGTCGCGGCGTCGGAGCATGTCGATGTCGAGATGCTCCGTCGCGGCGTCGGAGCATCTCGACATCGACGACATGCTCGCCTTCGTCCCAGACGTCGTCCACCGGCGCGTGCCCGCGAGGGTCTGCCGTTGATACGCCGGTCGCGCCGGATGGCGGGCTGAGCATCCAGACGGGCAACTATGCGCAGGTCACGGCTGCCGACCATCTCCACGGAGGTGGTCGGCTCGCGAGACTCTGCCACAACGAAACACTGCTCGGCGCTACGATGGGCGGCCAATTGATCAGCTCATCCAGGAGGGCATGTCAGTGGATTTCGGGGTGCTGGGCGTACATGCGCATCCGGACGACGAGGCGATCTGGACGGGTGGGACCCTGGCCAAATACGCCGACGAGGGGGCGAGAACCGCCGTCGTCACCTGCACCTGGGCAGCGGGCACCCAACGGGCCGGTGAACTGGCGCGTTCTCTGGACATCCTCGGCGCGGGCGAACCACGGCTGCTCGGCTACGCCGACGCGGGCAAGGCCGAGTCCGCGCCAGGCAGCCCCCGCTTCGTGGACGTGCCCCTCGACGAGGCGGTGGGACGGGTGGTCGAGCACATCAGGGAGTTCAGGCCCGACGTCGTGCTCACCTTCGATGGGTACGGGTCTTCCGGACATCCCGACCACGTGCATGTGCATCGGGTGACCATGGCCGCGGTCGAAGCGGCCGGCTACGACCAGCTCTACCCGGACGCGGGCGATCCCTGGCGACCGCGTGCCCTCTATCTGGCGACCATTCCGCGATCGGTCGTGATCTCACACTGGCAGGCGGTGTTCGGAACGCCTCCAGAGGCGGGCCAGACACTGCCGGGCGTCTCCGATGAGCAGGTCACCACCCACCTCGACGTCGAACGGTGGGCTGAGCGCAAGTGGGCGGCCATGCACGCGCACGAGTCCGAGGTCGGACGTGGCGCGTCGATGACCTTGCTCACTTCACTGCCGGAGCAGGCCCGCGCCCAGATGCTGGCGAACGAGTGGTATCGACGCGTCTCCTACACCGGTACCCGGGAGACCACCCTCACAGGGCCTTGATCTTGCCTCTTTGAGTTTGCGGCGAGGCACCGCCAAGCCCAGATCGCCACCCCCTGAGGGAGGAGTTACCCCCAGGGGGAGGAGTCACCCCCAGGGGGAGGAGTCACCCCCAGGGGGAGCCACCCTCTTTAGGCGAGCCGATCCCCTCGGGACGAGCCACCCCCTCCGGGCGAGCCATCCCCTTGGGGCGAGCCACCCCCTCGGGACGAACCACCCTCTCGGGACGAGCCACCGCCAGGGTGGCTGCCCGAATCTGGTCTGAGCCTGTTGAACGCGGCGACACCCACGACTCCCAAGAACAACGACAGCGGCCCCGTGATCACGGGGCCGCTGCTTTCAACTATCTCGCCAACGGTGTCTGTCGTACGGAGGGCGGCCGACCGTACACGGACATGAAACGCCCAACCGCCTCCACCGAGGGAGATCAGTCGCGGTGGAGCTTGCGGTAGGTGATGCGGTGGGGGCGAGCGGCATCCGCGCCCAGGCGCTCGATCTTGTTCTTCTCGTAGTCGGCGAAGTTGCCCTCGAACCAGAACCAGTTCGACCCTTCCTCCCACGCCAGGATGTGCGTGGCGATGCGGTCGAGGAACCACCGGTCGTGGGAGGTGATGACCGCGCAGCCCGGGAAGTCGAGCAGCGCGTTCTCCAGCGAGGAGAGCGTCTCGGTGTCGAGGTCGTTGGTGGGCTCGTCGAGCAGGAGGACGTTGCCGCCCTGCTTGAGGGTGAGCGCCAGGTTGAGGCGGTTACGCTCGCCGCCCGACAGGACGCCGGCCTTCTTCTGCTGGTCGGGCCCTCTGAAGCCGAACGCCGCGATGTAGGCGCGGGACGGCATCTCGACGTTGCCGACCTTGATGTGGTCGAGCCCGTCGGAGACGACCTCCCAGACGTTCTTGTTGGAGTCGATGCCGCCGCGGCTCTGGTCGGCGTAGGAGATCTTGACGGTGTCGCCGACGGTGATCGAACCGCTGTCGGGCGTCTCACCGCCGGTGATCATGCGGAACAGCGTGGTCTTGCCGACGCCGTTGGGGCCGATGACGCCGACGATGCCGTTGCGCGGCAGGTCGAACGTCAGCTTCTCCATGAGCAGCCGGTCCTCGAAGCCCTTGGTGAGGTCTTCGGACCTGATCACCGTGGTGCCCAGACGGGGGCCCGGCGGGATCTGGATCTCGTCGAAGTCGAGCTTGCGGTGCTTGTCGGCCTCGGCCGCCATCTCCTCGTAGCGCTGCAGACGCGCCTTGCTCTTGGTCTGGCGGGCCTTCGGGTTGGAGCGAACCCACTCCAGCTCGTCTTCGAGGCGCTTCTTGCGCTTGACGTCCTTCTGGCCCTCGACCTTGAGGCGCTGCGTCTTGGCCTCGAGGTAGGTGGAGTAGTTGCCCTCGTAGGCGTAGGCGCGGCCGCGGTCGAGCTCGAGGATCCACCCGGCGACGTTGTCGAGGAAGTAGCGGTCGTGGGTGACGGCCAGAACGGTGCCCGCGTACTTCTCCAGGTGCTGCTCCAGCCACTGCACACTCTCGGCGTCGAGGTGGTTGGTGGGCTCGTCGAGCAGCAGGAGGTCGGGGGCCTCCAGCAGCAGCTTGCACAGGGCGACGCGGCGGCGCTCGCCACCGGACAGCGTGGTCACGTCGGCGTCCGGGGGCGGGCAGCGCAGGGCGTCCATGGCCTGTTCGAGCTGGCTGTCGACGTCCCACGCGTTACGGTGCTCAAGCTGGTCCTGCAGCTTGCCCATCTCGGCGAGGAGCTCGTCACTGTAGTCGGTGGCCATCTCCTCGGCGATCGCGTTGTAGCGCTCGAGCATCGCCAGCGTCTCGGCGACCCCCTCCTGCACGTTGCCGAGGACGGTCTTCTCCTCATTGAGCGGGGGCTCCTGCTGGAGCATGCCCACGGTGAAACCCGGCATGAGCTTGGCCTCGCCATTGGACGGCTGCTCCAGGCCGGCCATCATCCGGAGCAGCGTCGACTTTCCGGTGCCGTTCGGGCCGAGGACGCCGATCTTGGCTCCCGGCAGGAACGACAGCGTGACGTCGTCAAGGACAACCTTGTCGCCGTGCGCCTTGCGCACGCGCTGCAGCGTATAGATGTACTCCGGCATGGCATCTAGCTTAGGGGCTCTCGACCCGGGCTTCCGCCGCTCCACCGCCCAACTGCGATATAACCGGCCGGACAGGCGCGTCTTGCGGGGGGACGGTGATGCGCATGGGCATGGTGGTGGAGGTCTCGTCGCGTGGGACGATCCCGCTGCGGCTCGTCGGGCGGCCACCTCTCCGGTGACGTGGACCGCTTGATGACGTGAATGGGGATCGTTATTCGTCGTTGCCGGTCCTGACGGCTGGAGCCCCTGTGGTCGAAGGGCCGTTGCCGGGTTCGCGCCCTCTCTCGACCCGCTCGTCTGCCTCGTGCTCATAGTTCTTCGACGTAGTCGGCAGGGCTGTCGTCGGGTGGGTTGGCGTACAGGCGTTGGCAGCGGTCGTTGACGTGGCCAAGGCGGCGTTGAGTTCTGGGAAACCAGGTACGGCGGACCCCAGACGGCCGAACATCGGCGAGCACGCCGAAATCAGGAACGGCGCCAGACGATCGACCCTCCCTTAGATACAGGAAAACCAGGTACGGCCAACCCCAGGCAGCCGAACATCGGGGAACACGAGGAAATCGGGTGCGACATCAGGCGGCGGGGTCTTCGGGGAGCACGAGGAAACCAGGCACACCCTCAGGCCGCCGAGCCTCCGCAAGGACGCGGAAACCAAGTACGGCCACAGGCCGCCGAAGCTCTACAAGAGCGAGGAAATCGGATGCGGCGTCAGGCGGCGGGGTCTTCGGGGAGGGCGGGTGGGGATGGTTGGACGGCGGGGATGCAGACGCGGTCGCGGCCGAGTTCTTTCGCCCGGTACAGGGCCAGGTCGGCGGCGGCCAGGAGTTCGATCAGGTCGTCGCCGTGGACGCTCATCAGGGCCACGCCCGCCGAGACGGTGACGCTGATCATCGCGTCATCGGCCGGGACGGCCATGCGGCCGATGCAGTAGCGGAGGCGTTCGGCCACTCGGCGGGCCTCGTGGACGTCGGCGCGTGGCAGGAGGACCACGAACTCCTCCCCGCCGAAGCGGCCCACCACGTCGTAGTCACGCAGTTGGCTGCGGAGGGTGGCCGCGACGCCGACGAGAACCTGGTCTCCGGCGAGGTGGCCGTGCTTGTCGTTGACTTGTTTGAAGTGGTCGATGTCGATGATCAGGAGGGCGAGCGTCTCGCCGGTGCGGCGGGCGCGGACGATCTCGGTGTCGGCCTCCCGCTGCCAGGCGGCGGCGTTCAGCAGGCCGGTCTTGGAGTCGGTGCGGGCCGCCGCCTGAAGCTGGGCGTGCAGGAGGCTGCGCTGGAGGAGGACGACCGGCGGCAGGGCGAGGATCAGCAGGGCGAGGTTGAGCCCGCAGGCGATCGCGACCGTGACTCCGAGGCAGAGCTCCACGACGTCGAGGAGCACGCTCTCCCTGTCCCAGAGCACCTCGCGCCAGGAGATGTCGGGGTTGGCGGTATGCGCGGCGATCGCGATGAGGATGGTGTTGAGCAGGGCGAAGATCGTGGCGGCGGCGACCGCGAAGGCGATCGGGGGGCCGCTGCCCCGCGAGAGCACCGCCGAGTTGGGCACGAGCCAGTGGAACGTCATGGACGCCGTGCAGGCCGCCAGCCCGATGACCGCCGCGCTGCACACCCGGCGATAGAGGACCGTCGCACGGACCCGCCATTGCAGCAGGACCTGGAGCACGATCGGGGCGAACAGGGAGTAGACCGGCGGCAGCAGCAACGCCACCGGCAACCACCACGCTGACAGCAGGTCACGGGACACACCGGCGGGCATGCCCAGGCGTCTGGTGGCCTCGATGCAGACTGCCCCGCACCCCATGAGGGCGGCGAACGTCAGTAGTTCCGGCCATCGAAGCACGGTTGTCGTCATGAAATAGACGGTCGCGGCGAGATTGAGGATGACAATTCCGCCCAGGTAGTACAGAAGCGTGCGGCGCTGTCCGAGCAGCGGCCAGCGGTCGGCCAGTGTTGACACACCGTTGCGAGGCTTGACCGAGGTGTGACTGGTCGCCGCCATCTCGTCCCCTCCCTGACTAACGATGTGTAACACATTAATTGCGGAGTGTGCGTTGCGCGATGGGAACCCACTACGTTTGACGTTGTGACCACATACGTGCTGTAGTCGGCGAATGACACCGCTCACTCCGCGAGCGGACCGTGCTCGGAAAGGAGCAGCCATGGTGCAGGGCGTGACCTGGACCTGAATGACGCTCTAGTCATCTGAAACCGGCAACGCCATCGGCCGAGTTTCGGTGCCAGGTCCTTCGGGGCTCCATGGCATCACCGCGTACGGCCGGTGCACCCCTCCCTCCCGCTCTCTCTCCTTGCGGGCGCATGAGCGGGCACCGGCTTGATCGACCGATGCTCCGCTCATGCGTGAGCCGTCGTGCCACAGAGCCCGCTACGCTGCCGCCCGCTCCTCCGTCGGCCAACCGGCGTCCTCTGCCTCGGCCTCGTTGTCGTCAGCGCCCAAGATCCGTACGGTTGCGCTGCTGCTCCTGTCTGTGTGGGTGAGAGTGGCTGCGGACGGAGACCCCTGTGACGAACCACCGGCCGACGAACGACCGGCTGACAGACCACCGGTAGATGAAGCACCCGTAGGCGTATAGGCGGTTGGCGCAGGATTGGTTGGCGCGGCACCGATTGGCGTAGGACCGGTGGGCGCGGCACCGGTTGGCGAAGCATCCGTCGGCGAAGGGCCGGTTGACGCGGCACCCGTTGCCGGCGAGGCGGATCGCTTGGTGCTGGGCTGCTTGGTGGCTGAGGTGCCGCCGCTCTGCTTGGTGGCGCTGGTGCCTTCGAGGGTGCGGCTGCGGCGGGAGCCGGTGCCGAGCACGCTGGCGGATGTCTGCTCCTTGGCGCTGCCGGCCAGTGCACGCCCTTCTCCGACCGGGCCGCTCTCCCCGAACGTGTGCGTCTGTGAAGTCGAGCGATCCTGCTGCGAGATCGGGCGGTCCGGCGAGGCCGCGACCCCGTCCGCGAGAGCTCGCGTCTCCGCCAGGTGGTCGGGCGCGCGCTTCTGCTCCTCTGCGACGCGAACTACGGCACCTTCATCCATCCGCGCGTCCGCCCGCACGTCCGCCCTAATGACGGCCTGAGCATCCGCCCGCTCGTCGGCCCGCCCATCCATCCGCGCATCCACCTGAGTAACGGCCTGAGCATCCGCCCTGGCATCCGATCGAGTGTCCAGCCGGGTTGCCGCGTGGCGGTCGGGGGTGGGTTTGGCGCCCAGGGCCCAGTCCTGGGTTTCCTCGTCCAGGCGGTCGCGCATCTCCTTGCTCACCGAGACGGTGCCGCCGCCGCGCTCCGGCTTGGCGAAGACGCCCGTGCCCCAGCGCAGGTCGTGGCCCACCGCGCTGGCCTCCACCTCGGGCATGAAGCGCCGGTCGCCCTCGGGGCCGAACTCCCTGATGCGGAGCTTGCCGGAGACGACCACAGGCTGCCCTACCTGCACAGATTTGGCGACATTGTCGCCGAGCGCGCGCCAGCAGCGGACCGCGAAGCACACCCGCTCCCCGTCGGCCCACTGCCCGGTCTTCTTGTCGAAATAACGGTGGGTGGTGAGCACGCGGAGCGAGGTCACCCTGGCCCCGTCGTCGAAGCTGTATTGCCGTGGCTCTGCTGCGACGTTGCCGGTGAGCGTGATGTAGATGTCGTTCATCCCGTTGCCTCCCCTGTGGCGGGCGGAGTGCCCGCGACCTGGGAATACGGTGCCTCAGGAGGGCATGAGCGGGAGGAGGCGAACGGGGTTCTGTGGATAAGGCCGCCGCTGGGGCGGTGGCCTGTGGACGGTGGCGCCCGGATCGACCGCGTACAGCACCGCGGAAGCCGACCCCTTACGGAGAAGAAGCCGACCACACACAGCGAACCGACTCCATACAGAACCGACTACATACAGAACAAGCAGCGAAGTCAGCCGGACAAGCCGCGCATGGCGCTGTAGAAGGCGTGGTGGCGGCCGAGTTCGCGTTCGACCGGCTCCACCACCATGTTCTCCGACACCGCGGCCACCCGGCGGCGCATCTCCCGCTCCAGCCGTTCGCGTTCCCTCGACGCTCCGAGCACGACGAAGTTGCGCGACGCGATGCCTGACAACGCCCCCAGCCCCAGTACGGAGGCCATCATCAGCCCCACCCAGGGCAGCGCGGCGCTGTCGCCGAGCAGTTGGAGAGCCGCAGGCAGCTGGCCGGGGACGGTCAGCCCCACCGCCAGCCAGGCCACTCCGCCGACGAAGGCTCCGACCAGGAAGTACTGCCAGATCTTCAGCAGCCGCCACCAGCCAGGAACCCGGTCGAGCTCGGGCGCGACCTCCGTGAGGTCCTCGGTCAGCGCCTTGGGCAGCTGGCTGGAACGGGAGCGGGCCGCGCGGTGCACGGCAGTGCGCCACACCGGGTGCATCCCGGCCGTCAGCCCGTCGGCCAGCGCCTGCACGGCGTTGGACACCTCGGCGGCCTGCGCGCTCACCGACCCGGTGGTGATGCCGCGGATCTCGTCGCTGACATCGTCCAGGCGTAGCGATTTGAGCGGATCCGGACGGAACTTGGCCAGCCAGCGCGGGTACGGCCAGCCCACCCAGCGGCTCGACCGTTCGGCGTAGACGTTCTCCATGGCCTCGCCCACGGCCGGAACACCCACGGCGTCGCAGAGCGCGTCCGTCAGGCCGAGCCTGCGGGCCTCGTCGACCGTCGCCGGCGCGGAGAGCGCCTGGCCGACCGGCATGGTCTGGGACAGGCGCTGCTCCAGTCGGCGCAGGTCGGCTTCGATCTTGTGGATGGCCGCCCGCCGCCGGCTGACCGCGCTCGAGATGACGCTCTTGAGGCTGTCGACGCCCCGGCCGCTGACCGCTGAGGTGGGCACCACGCTGGGATGTTCGACGCCTTCGCGGCGGAGCAGGTCGTTGAGGTCGATGACCAGCTCGGCGAGCTCTTCGGGGCTGAGCCGGTCGGCCTGGTTGAGCGCGAACACGGTCACCGCCTCGTGCCCGGCCAGTTCGGCGACGTAGCGCCGGTGCGTGGAGGCGTCGGCGTATTTCTGCGGGTCGAGCACCCACACCACGAGGTCGGCCAGGCCGATGAGCCGGTCGGCCTCGGTGTCGGTGAGTGCCCTGATCGAGTCGTGGTCGGGCAGGTCGAGCAGGATCAGCCCGTGGAGCTGGCTCTCGCCCTTGTCCAGCGCGCTGGCGCGGGCGAAGCGGTGGCGCCACTGGATCTGCAGCCAGTCGAGCAGCGGCGCGGCACCCTCCAGGCCCCACACGCAGGCGTGGGTACGGGCGGTGGTGGGCCGGCGCACGCCCGTGGGCGACAGCTCCAGCCCGGAGATCGCGTTGAACAGCGACGACTTGCCGCTGCCGGTGCCCCCGGCAAGGGCGACGACGGTGTGCTCCGACGACAGCTTGAGCCGGTCGCCGGCCCGCGTCAGCAACGTGCTCGCCTCGGAGAGCAGCTTCTGGTCGAGCCGCCCGGGCCCGAGCTCGACGATCTTGGTCAGCGCGGTCAGCCGCGGAGCCAGGCCCGGCCTGGTGGTGACGGCGGTCATCGAGCGACCTCGAGGTTGTACGTCGCCTGGTAGAGGCGGGTCGCGATGGATTCGTCCGGTATCCCGGCCGAATCGAGCGCTTGCACGTAACGCATGGATTCCTCGTCGAACAGCATGCCGATCCTGGCTCGAAGGTCACTGAGCGCCTTGGCGCCGATGCCGCGCAACGACTCGGCACCGAGCAGCGCGTTGACCAGCCGGTGCGGGACGCCCTCGACGGTGCCGCCGCTGAACATCGCGACCATGAAGATCAACGATAGCGAGTCGGCGTCAAACGATACGAATTTGGACACCGATCGCTTGGCCACGCCCTCCGTACGTACGAGCTCCGTGACGTGCTCCTGCCAGGCGGCGATGGCCCTGGCGGCATGACGTACGAGCTCGTCGGAAGGGCCGTCGAGGCCGGCGCCGATCGTGCCGCCCAGCTCCGAGCGGTGCCGCCAGCGGGCGACCACCTCCTCGGCGGCGCGGTTGGCGGCGGCGACGATCAACGACTCCAGGCCGGCACGCAGCGCCGTTCGGAACGCCGTGACGCGCTCGGGCGCCTGCCTGCCCGACCTGCCCCGCTTGCGGAACTGGATGGTGCGCATGAGGTCGCCGGACCCGGCGAAGTCCTGCCAGCGAGCCAGCACCTCACCGTGGACCAGCATGCCGTTTCTGGTCGCCTTGTCGATCTCGGCGAGCGCGCTCATGTAGGCGGCTTCCACGTCCGCGCGGAGCTCCGTACGGAACGCGACCTGCCCCTCCAGGTGCCTGGCCAGCGCGGGGACGCGGGTGCGGAAGCTGTCGAGCACACCGTTGAGCGTCTCGTGTACGGCCTGCGCGCGGCGGTCCTCGTCGACGGAGAGCTCGGCCAGCCAGAGGCGCAGATCGGTCATCTCGTGGTCGGGCAGCCTGCCGTCGACCACCTTCGCCTCGCCGATGACGAACCTGTCGACCTCGCCCAAGCCGTATTCGGTGAGCATCCGGACGAAGTGCTTCAGCACGACCTCACGTGCCTTGGGCTGGACGCGCGAGAGCACGATGGCCAGCCGGGCGCCGCGTTCCTTGGCCAGGCGAAGGAGGTTCCAGGCGGGGGCGTCGGCGTAGCGGGCGGCGGTGGTGACGAAGATCCACAGGTCCGCGGCGTCGAGCATGCGGTGCGCGATCTCGTGGTGCTCCTCGACGACCGAGTCGATGTCGGGGGTGTCGAGCAGCGCGACGCCCTGCGGCAGCTTCTCGGTCGCGACCACGACCAGGCTGCCGAGACCGGCTTCGGGCGACGGCTTGTCGATCCGCCGCAGACCGCCGAGCACATCACCCTTGGTGAACCACTGCCGGTCGTCCGGGTGGCAGACCAGCACGGGGATGCCGGTGGTGGGCCGCCGTACGCCGGTGCGGGAGATGTTCTTCTCGGCGAGGGAGTTGACCAGGGTGGACTTGCCCGCGCCGGTCGAGCCCGCGACCACTATGAGGGCGGGCGCGGTGTTCGTCCGTACTCTCGGGAGCACGTAGTCCTGGAGCTGGGCGAGCAGGTCGGCGCGGGCCTGCCTGGCCTCGGCCGCGCCCGGCAGGTCCAGGCCGAACCGCAGGTCGGACACGCTCTCGCGAAGCGCGTTGAGCGCCGCCGTCAGCGCCGCGACCATCTCGGGAGGTAGCGGCTCGATCCGCGGTGCGGGGGGCCTCCCACCAGCGGGCTTTCCCGCCTCCGCAGCCTCATCGGGTACGGCCCCCGCGTCAGGTACGGCCTGCGGGCCCGAGTCTTGCTGCGGGTCCGGGAAGTGCCAGGCGGACGGCTCCGGGGCGGCGTCCGCCGATCCCTCGGGCTCGTCCTCGGCGGACTCGTCGGTCTCGGCGGGCTCGACCCGCGCCTGGGGCTCATCGAGTGTCAGGAACCCGGCCGGTTGCTGAGGCTCGTCGGCCTCCGCAAGCGCCGCCCGCGCCTGCTGCTCCGCGAGCTTCGCCCGCGCCTCCGCCTCGTCGAGCTCCCTGAGCCAGGCCGGCTCCGCGGGCTCGTCGAGCTCCGCGAGCTCGGCCGGTTCCACGAACTCGGCCGACTCCGCAGGCTCGGCCGGTTCCACCAACTCGGCCGATTCCGCAGGCTCGGCCGATTCCGCAGGCTCCTCGTCAGACGGAGCCTCGGGCTCCTCCAGCTCCGCCCGCACGTCAGGCTCCTCGTCAGCCGGATCGTCCAACTCGGCCCATGCCTCCGGCTCTTCGGGGTCCGATGCGCCGACATCAGACGACGCCTCAGGCCCGTCAGAGGGATCTTCGGACGATGCCTCAAGCTCCGCCGACTCGCCGGACGACACGTCAAGCTCCTCCGGCTCTTCGGAGTCCGACGCTCCGGCATCGTCCGCATCGCCGACATCAGACGACGTTTCAGGCCCGTCAGACGGCTCCTCGGACGACGCCTCAAGCTCCGCCGGTTCGCCGGGAGACTCTCCGGCCGAAGCCGGGGCCTCCCCCTCGGCCGCAGAGTCCGACGATGACGCCGCAGACTCGTCCTCGGCCGCAGCGGCCGCTGGCGGCACCGCAGACTCGTCTTCGTCCTCGTCCTCGGCGGCCGGCGGTGGCACCGCGGACTCGTCTTCGGCAGCAGAGACCGATGGTGACGCCGCAGACTCAGCTTCGGCCGCAGCGGCCGATCGTGGCAGCGCGGACTCATCATCGGCCGCAGTGGCCGATCGTGGCTCATCATCGGCCGCAGTGGCCGATCGTGGCTCATCATCGGCCGCAGTGGCCGATCGTGGCGCCGCGGACTCGTCCGTGATGGCGCGGAAGCTCAACGTCTGCTCCCCAGGCGACTCCTGGCGCCCGTCATCCATGGCCGCGCTCACGGCAGACGCCCCGCTCGAACCATCTCGACCTCCTGGCCGACCCTTACGACGTCGCCGACGATGACGATCGCCGGCGGCCGTATACCAGCCGCGGACACGCGGTCGGCCACGGTGGAAAGTGGAGCCACAACCGCCCGCTGGGTCGGAAGAGTACCGTCCTGTACCACCATTACGGGAGTCTCCGGAGGGCGTCCATCTCTCAGGAGTGCCTCGGCCACCTTCGCCAGCCTCTCGACGGCCATCATCAGCACCAGCGTGCCCCGCGAGCGGGCCAGCCCCGGCCAGTCGACGGTCGACTGGGGGTCGTCCGGCGCGACGTGCACGGAGATCACGTGAAACTCCTGGCTGACCCCGCGATGCGTCACCGGAACCCCGGCCGCGGCGGGCACCGCCACGGCGCTGGTGATGCCGGGAACCACGAGGACCGGGATGCCCGCGCGGGCACAGGCGATCATCTCTTCGCCGCCGCGCCCGAACACGAACGGGTCGCCGCCCTTGAGCCGGACCACGAACTTGCCCTGTCTGGCCCGGTCGATGAGCAACTCGTTGATGGACTCCTGCGAGAGCGACCTGCCATAGGGCACCTTGGCCGCGTCGATGAGCTCGACGTCGGGCGCGAGCTCGTCGAGGAGGGCCCGGGGCGCGAGCCGGTCGGCGACCACCACGTCGGCCTGCGCGAGGAGCTGCCGCCCCCGCACGGTGATCAGGCCGGGATCGCCGGGGCCGCCGCCGACCAGGGCCACGCCGACGGGTTTGGTGCGGCTGCGGCGGGCGTCGACCGTGCCGTCGCGCAGCGCGCCCACGACCGCGTCCCTGATGCCGGCCGCCCGGCGCGGGTCGCCGCCGGCGGTCACCGCCACCGTGATCTCGTCGACCCGCCCGGAGGCGGGAGTCCAGGCGGCGGAGGCGTCCTTGTCGTCGGCGCGCACGCACCAGATCCGCTTGGCCTCGGCCTCGGCGGCGACGGCGGTGTTGACGGACCTGTCGTCGGTGCAGGCCTGGACGAGCCAGGCTCCGTCGCAGTCGCCGACCTCGTAGGGCCGGGCGTGCCAGGTGATCCGGCCGGTGGCGATCAGGTCGTCGAGAGCCGGCGTGACGCTCGTGGACACCACGGTGACCTCGGCACCGGCCTCCAACAGTGCCGGAACTCTTCGCTGGGCGACACGCCCGCCGCCCACGACGAGGACCCGGCGCCCGGAAAGCCGCAGGCCAAGGAGGTAGGGGCCCATGCTGGGGAATCTCCCGTTCGCGAAGCTTGGTGTGTTAAGAGGTAAACCTACCGGGTCTTACCGAGAGATTTATCGGCCGTCAAGAAGCGGCTGGTGAGGATCCCAGCGGGGCCCGCCATTATCGTCTTTCCGGCGTCTGGCCATCGCTGACAGCGCCTCAAGGATAACCCGGTTCCCGAGGAACGCGGTGATGTCCGCATGATCGTACGGCGGAGCCACCTCGACCACCTCCATGCCGGCCACCGGCAGTTCGTAACAGATCCGCCGGACCGAGTCGAGGAGCTGCCTGGCCGACAGCCCGCCCGGCTCCGGTGTGCCGGTGCCGGGCGCGTGCCCGGGGTCGCAGACGTCGATGTCGACGGACAGGAAGATCTGGTCGCACTCGTCGAGCGCGATGCCGAACGCCTCGGTCAGGCACTCCTCCAGCCCCCGGGCGACGATCTCGGTCATCTCGTACGAGCGCATGTGCTGCTCGGCCATCCAGCCGAGCGTCTCGGGCTCTGGCCAGTAGCCGCGCAGGCCGATCTGCAGGAACCGGTCACCGCGGATGGCACCGGACTCGATCAGCCGGCGCATCGGCTGGCCGTGGCCGTACAGGTGGCCGAAGGCGATGTTGCCCGTGTCGGCGTGCGCGTCGAAGTGGATCATCGAGGTGCGGCCCGGCTCGTACGCCCTGGAGGTGCCCCTGGCGTCGGGCAGCGCGACCGTGTGGTCGCCGCCCAGGACGAGCGGCACGGCACCGGAGGCGGCGACGCGGTGGACCGCGTCCTCGATGGCGGCCAGTGAGGACTCGACGTCGCCGGAGTAGCACTCGACGTCGCCCGCGTCGAGCACGCGCAGGTCCTTGAGCGCGTCCACGCGCAGCGCCAGGCTGGGCCTGGAGCCGTCGTGCGGCAGGTAGCAGGCCTGCCGCAGGGCCATCGGGCCGAACCTGGCCCCGGGACGGTTGGAGGTCCCACCGTCGAACGGAGCCCCGATGATCACTACGTCGGCGCCCGCGTAGGTCGCCGGATCGCCGACGTCGCACCGATCGACGCCAAGGAAGGTGATATCGGGCCCGTACATGGGGCCGTATCTCGACATAGCCCCATCATCACACGGGTTTTTCCGTCACTCCCGCCGAGTCGAAGGTGGCGACCTCGTGCATGACGCGTACGGCGGCGCAGACGATCGGGTAGGCCAGCAGCCCGCCGGTGCCCTCCCCGAGCCGTAGCTCCAGGTCCACCAGGGGGCGCAGGCCGAGGTGTTCGAGGGCGGCGGTGTGGCCGACCTCGGCCGAGCGGTGCCCGGCGACGCAGTGGTCCAGGGCGGCGGGGTCGAGCGCCGCCGCGACGAGGGCGGCCGCCCCGGCGATGACCCCGTCGAGGATCAGCGGCACGCGGGCCGCGGCGCCGCCGAGGATGAAGCCCACCAGCGCCGCGTGTTCGAAGCCGCCCACGGCGGCCAGCGCCCGCAGGGCGTCGGTGGGCAGGGTCATGACGGAGTTGACGCCGTTCACCCGGAGCGCCTCGCGGATCACCTCCACCTTGCGGGCGTGGGTCTCGTCGTCGATCCCGGTGCCCCGGCCCGTGACCTCGACGGGGTCCCGGCCGGTGAAGGCGGAGATCAGCGCGGCGGAGGCGGTGGTGTTGGCGATGCCCATGTCGCCGGTGATCAGGCAGCGGGCGCCGCCCGCCACCAGCTCGCGGGCCACCGAGATGCCGGCTTCCAAAGCTTGTACGGCCTGATCCACCGTCATGGCCGGACCCACGGACAGATCGTCGGTGCCGTAGCCGATCTTGCGCTTGACCAGGCCCGGCGCGTCGGGCAGGTCCGCCGCGACACCGATGTCGACCACGGTCACCGTCGCGCCCACCTGCTTGGCGAAGGCGTTGGCCACCGCGCCGCCCGCCAGGAAGTTGGCCACCATCTGGACCGTGACCTCCTGCGGCCACGGGGTGACGTTCCGGGCGTGGACGCCGTGGTCGGCGGCGAAGATGGCCAGGGCCGCCGGCTCCGGGATGGGCGGCGGGGTGGCGCCCGCGGCGCCCGACAGACGTACCGCGACCTCTTCCAGCGCGCCGAGCGAGCCGCGCGGCTTGGTGAGACGGTCCTGGTAGGCCCGGGCGTCGGCGATGGCGCGCGGGTCGGCGGGGCGAATCGCGGCGAGCGTCTCAGCGAGCACGGCTTACCTCCGGGTAGGGGTCAGGGGACCAGTTGGAGCGCTTCCTCGTAACGGTCGATGACGACATCGGCCAGGGTCTCGCAGTCACCGATCACCTCGGCGCAGCGGATGTCGAGCTCGGGGTGGCCGGCGCCATAGGCCAGCGCCTGCGCCCACACGCGCTCCAGCATCCCGCCCGCGAACAGCAGGTACGGCACGACGATCACGCGCTTGGCACCCAGGCGGCGGCAGCGTTCGAGCCCGCCGGGGACCCCGGGCGGCGTGACCGAGACGAAGGCGGTCTCGACCGTCATGAAGTCATAGGCGTGCGTCTCCCAGAACAGCCGCGAGACGCGGTGGATCTCGGCGTTGCCCGCCGGGTCGGTGGAACCCTCGCCGACCAGGACGACCGCGGTCTCTCCCGGCTCGATGTGGGCGGGCAGCTCGATGGCCGCCGAGTCGACGGACCGCAGCCGCGGCCGGCCGCCGACCAGCTCCAGCGGGCGCAGTTTGGGCATCTCGGTGGCGGCGTCGTTGAGCCGCTCGGCCAGCAGCGCGAGCACGCGCGGGTCGGGCCCGAGCGGGCGGCCGTAGTCGCACATCAGCGTCGGGTGGCGTTCCTGCACCCGCGCCATCTCGGCGGGGAACTCCGTGCCCACCCGGTTGAGGCTCAGCGGCAACGCCACCAGGCGGTGGTGTCCCCGGGCGACCAGGGAGGCGACGGACTCGCTCACCCGTGGCGTGGCGCGCTCGAGATAGCCGCCGGAGACGTCGGCGGCCCGCTGGTCCAGACGGCATCGGAGCCTGTGGACGAACCTGCCGAACTCTGCGGAGTCGGCGTCATCGTTCGAGCCCTGCCCGATGAGCAGGAGCGGGGGCTTCATTGAGGGATTCTCCGGTGCGTAGGCAAGACACGCGAGGATAACCGATGCGTGCCGGTTGGGACAGGTCACGCCACACGCGAGGGGGTCGCGTGCACGACGAAGACTGGGTCGGCCGCGGTCAGGCTATGCGATCCGTCCGGCTGAATGGTGAGCTTTGAGGCGATTATCTGCGTGCCCTCGGCACGATAGCCGTGCTCGCGGAGCCGGTCGAGCACCGCGGCGACCCGTTCGACCGACTTGAGCGCGCAGACCAGCGTACGGGGGTGGCGGGCGGCGCAGGCGACGATGACGTCGGCCCCGCCCCCGCCGACGAACACCGCGTCGGGATCGGGCAGCGGTTCGAGCGCGGGTGGCGCCTGGCCCCTGGCCAGCGCCACCTTGACGCCGTGTTCGAGCACCGCGGCGCGCAGCCGGGCGCAGGCCGCGTCGTCACGCTCGACGGCCACGACGGCCGCGCCGAGCCTGGCGCACTCGACGGCGATCTCACCGGAGCCGGCGCCCACGTCCCACACCAGGTCGCCGAGCCTGGGGCCGAGCTTGGCCAGGATGTACGCCCTGACCTCGGCCGGGATCGCGGTCGCGAACGGCAGCGCCCACTCGGCCGGCCCCGGCTGCGCACCCGCCACCCAGCCGGGCTCTCTGGCCTGGTGGAGGGGGTCGATGACGAGCACCACGTCGGGGTCCTTCCACGGCCGGGTGGTGGCCTCACCCATGCGGCTGTGCGTGATCCGCTCGTCGGGCCCGCCGATGTCCTCGCAGACGATGAGCTCGCGCGGGGTGGTGGGCGCCAGCTCACGGGCGATGTCACCGGGCCCGACGCCGGGCGCGACCAGCAGGGCCACCTTGGGGTGCGCCCTGCAGGCGTTGACCACGCGGTTGAGCTGGTGCGGACCGGCCGGGGCGACGACCAGGGCGTCCTCCCAGTTGAGCCCGGCGCGGGCGAAGGCGCGGGTGACCAGCGAGGTGGCGGGGAGCACGTCGGGCTTGAGCCCGTGGGCACGCAGCCTGCGTACGACGCCGAAGAAGCCGGGGTCACCCTCGGCGACGACCACGGCGGCGCCCTCGCCCTGCTCGAAGTGGCTGTCGAGGGTCTGGAGCAGCGATCCGTCGGCCACGACCGGCGCGGTCAGCTTGAGCTGCCCGATGATGGCGTCGGGCCCCACCACGAGCGTCGCTCCGCGCAGCCGCTCGACCGCCCTGGCCGACAGCTCTGATCCGTCCCACCCGACCACTGTGATCATGCGCCTCACCACCTCACCACTAAGGGTGACTGTTGCCGAGGACTTTCACAAAGGGGCAGGAAGGCCAGTCCGGCCTGCCTGTCCGCACGAAACAGCCCTCAGCTCAGATCGGCCGGGATGAGGCTGTAGACGACCAGGTCCCGGCCGTGGAGCGCGTTGCGTACGACGCCCTCGCGGACGAAGCCCGCCTTCTCCGCGACGCGCTGCGAGGCCACGTTGGAGACCGCGGCGCGCAGTTGCAGCCGCCCGAAACCCTGCGTGACGAACAGCCAGCGGGCCACCGCCAGCACCGCCTCCCCCGCGTACCCCTTGCCGCGGGCCCAGGGCGCGGTCATGTAGCCGACCTCCACCGTCCTGTTGATCCAGTCGGCGTCCCTGAGGTCCACGTTCGCCGCGAAACGGCCGCCGGCCAGCTCCGCCACGGCGAAGGCGATCCCGTGTCCCCTGGTCCGCGACCGCTCGGCGGCGCCGATGAACGCGCGGGCGTCCGCCGCGGTGTAGCCGCGCGGCAGCCCGGTCTCGGCCTGGGTGAGCGGGTCGGCGCCCGTGGCCGCCAGGTCCGTCACGTCCGCCTCGGCCAGCGGTCTGAGCAGCAGCCGCTGGGTACGCAGCTCGGTCCGGGGCAGCGTTTCGAAGGGGACACGGCTGTCGCCGCGCAGCAGGCCGAAGATCACCAGATCGTGCGGCCCGTCGTCCTCCACGGCCGCGTCACGGAGCACGCCTTCCCAGGTGAAGCCCGCTTTCTGCGCGACGCGCAGCGAGGCCAGGTTGTCGAGGTTGGCCGTCAGGTCGACCCTGCGCAGCTCGGTGGTGGCGAACACCCAGTCGACCAGCCCGCGCACGGCTTCGGGCGCGAAGCCGCGGCCCCGGTAGAGGGGGTGCACACCGTAGCCGACCTCGGTCGTGCCCGCGCCCCACGAGGTCTTGAACAGGCTGATGGCGCCGATAACGCGGTCGTCGGCGTCGGCCATCGCCAGGTGCACGCCCCGCCCGGAGCGGTACAGCTCGTGCACGCCGGTCTTGAGCCACTGCGCGATGCCCGACACCTTGGCGGGCGTGCCGGGCGGCAGGAACCGGACACCGGACTGCACGATCGAGCGGATCCGGTCGGCGTCCCCGCTGCTGAAAGGCCGGAGCACGAGCCGCGCGGTGATGATTCTCACGCCGGGATCGAACACCCTCGGCAGGGTACACACTCGCGATGTTTGCTCATGAAAGCGGGGGTAGGGCGCAAGAGAGAGGAGTGATGTCGGAGAAGTGGAGGTGGTGAGCGGTGCGGCTCGACTTCATCCGGCCGCTCTTTGAGCGCCGCGGGCCGTACGCGTCGGTCTATCTGGCCGGGCTCACCCAGCGCGACCGCGAGCGGCACTGGCAGGGACTGCGCCAACGGCTCCGTGGCGAGGCGGACCCGGCAACGCTCGACGCCCTGGAGGCCGAGACGATCGAAGCGGCGGCCGGGCGGGCGATGTTCGCCACCCACGGCGACGTGGTGCTGGCGGAGACGTTCGCCGAGGAGCCGGCCGCGCTGGCAGCGTACTCGCCGTTGCCGCTGGTCACGCCCATGCTGATGCTGCGCGGGGAGAACGTGCCGCATCTGCGGGTCATCGCCGACCAGGCGGGGACCGAGCTGACCGCCTTCGACGGCGGCTCGCCACGCCGATCCACTGTCAAGGCCACCTCGTGGCCGCTGCCGAAGACCGCGCAGGGCGGCTGGTCGCAGAGACGGTACGAGCGCGCCGTGGAAGAGGCGCCGGAGCAGCACGCGGTGGCCGTCGCGCACGAGATCGACGAGCAGGTCCGGCGGCTCGGCGTCGAACTGATCGTGCTGGCCGGCGAGCCGAAGTCACGCTCGCTGCTCTGCAACCATCTCGGCACCAAGTCCGCGGACCGCGTGATGATGGTCGAGCACGGCAACCGGGCCGACCACCGGCAGTTCGTCCGCGACGCCGAGACCGCGCTCGACGCCTACCTCGAGCGCCGGCGGACGGAGCTGCTCGACCGGCACCGCGAGACCGGCGGCCCCACCGGACGGGCCGACGTCGCGCACGCCCTGCGGGAGGGCAGGGTGCACGCGGTGCTCATGCCGGGCGAGCTGCCGCAGCCCATGTGGATCGGCGGCGGCGGCACGCAACTGGCCCCCGACGCCGGGGAGCTACGCCGCTGGGGGGTCGACGAGCCGCGGCCGGAGCGCGCGGACTCCGCGCTGGCCAGGGCCGCGACCATGACGGACGCCGAGCTGTGGTTCACGCCGGAGGTCGCGGACGTGGCGGCGGTCATCAGGTACTTATGATCACTTCCAGCGTCCTGGGCCCGTGCACGCCCTCCACCCGGTTGAGCTCGATGTCGCTGGTGGCCGACGGCCCGCTGATCCAGGTCAGCGGGCGGACCGGGTCGAGCCTGGCCACCGCTTCGGGGACGCCGGCCACGATCTGGTCCGCGCGGACCACGCACAGGTGATAGTCGGGCACCAGGGTCTGCGCCCTGCGGCCCTGGCCGGGGCCGGCGTCGAGGACGATCGTGCCGGTCTCGGCGATCGCCACCGCGCAGCCGGTGACCACCCCGTCGGCGCCGTCCAGCTCGGCCACCGTGCCGCCCGCGACGCCGCCGGGCACCCGCCACTCCGGCGGCAGCCCGTCCGGCACGACCATCCGGCGGCCGGCCACCAGCTCGGCTATCTCGCCGGGCACCTCGGCCGAAGACAGCACGTGCACGACCGCGCGGTAGTCGTCCACCCGCTCGGCGAACAGCCCCACCAGGTCCTCCACCGGCGCCGCCGTGCGGTAGCCGCGGGGGATCGCCACCTCGGGCGCGCCTTCCACGGCCCGGCGGACCCTGGCCAGGATCTCGTCACGCGCGCTCATTACGCTCCCACCAGTCTCTGAACGATTCTTCCGGGATCTCCGGCAGGTCCCGGGTGTCGGTCCAGGCCGACAGCGGGCCCGGCAGGCGTTTCGGCACCACCTTGCGGAAGCGGGTGGCCAGGCGTTGCGCCTTCGTCAGGCGTACCTCGTCGTTGAGTATCCAGCCCGCCACGCGCATGCCCGCGCGCTCGGCCGGCGCGTGGCGGACCTTGGCGCGCAGGTCCACGAGCACCTCGGGGATGTCGATCGCGACCGGGCACACCTCGTAGCAGGCGCCGCAGAGGCTGGAGGCGTACGGCAGCGAGGCGTCGAGCTCTGACGACATGCCCCTGAGCTGCGGGGTGAGGATCGCGCCGATCGGGCCCGGGTAGACCGAGCCGTAGGCGTGGCCGCCCGCGCGTTCGTAGACCGGGCAGACGTTCAGGCAGGCCGAGCAGCGGATGCAGCGCAGCGCCTGGCGGCCCACCTCGTCGGCGAGCACGTCCGTGCGGCCGTTGTCGAGCAGCACCAGATGGAAGTCCTGGCCCTCGGTCGAGCCGGTCCACATGCTGGTGTAGGGGTTCATGCGCTCGCCGGTGGAGCTGCGTGGCAGCAGCTGCAGGAAGACCTCCAGGTCGCGCCAGGAGGGCAGCAGCTTCTCGATGCCGACCACGCTGATCAGGGTCTCCGGCAGCGTGAGGCACATCCGGCCGTTGCCCTCGGACTCCAGCACCACCAGCGTGCCGGTCTCGGCGATCATGAAGTTGGCGCCCGAGACGGCGACCTTGCTCTTGAGGAAGCGTTCGCGCAGGTGCAGCCGGGCGGCCTCGGCCAGCGCGCGCGGCTCGTCGGTGAGGTCCTCCGGGACCGGGCGCATCTTGTCGAGGAAGATCTCGCGGATCTCGGCCCGGTTGCGGTGGATCGCGGGGACCAGGATGTGGCTCGGGAAGTCGTCGCCGAGCTGGACGATCAGCTCTGCCAGGTCGGTCTCGTAGGCGGTGATGCCCTGCGCGGCCAGCGCCTCGTTGAGGCCGATCTCCTGGGTGGCCATCGACTTGACCTTGACCACCTCGGTCTCGCCGGTGGCCTGGACGAGCCGGGTGACGATGCGGTTGGCCTCGTCGGCGTCGCGGGCCCAGTGGACGTGGCCGCCCGCCCTGGTCACGGCCTCCTCCAGCTGGACGAGGTAGCGGTCGAGGTGGCGCAGGGTGTCGTCCTTGATCGCCTTACCGGCCGCGCGGAGCTCCTGCCAGTCGGGGAGCTCGTTGACGACGTTCGCGCGCTTGCCCCGGATGGTGTGCGTGGCCTTGCGGAGGTTGTAGCGGAGCTGAGAGTTCTGTACGGCCTGCGCCGCATTCTTCGGGAAATTTCCTGGCATGCCGATGAATGTCGCGCTCATTGGGCTTCGCCGCCTTTGGTGGAAGCTTCGGTCGAGGCGAGGATCTCGGCGAGGTGCATGACCCGGACCCCGGTCCGCTGGCGGCCGAGCGTGCCGCCGATGTGCATCAGGCACGAGTTGTCGGCCGCGCACAGCACCTCGGCGCCCGTGTCGAGCACGCTGCGTGCCTTGTCGGCGCCCATGGCGGCGGAGACGGCCGGGTTCTTGACGGAGAACGTGCCGCCGAAGCCGCAGCACTCGTCGGCCGCCGGGAGCGGGACCAGCTCCAGGCCCCGGACGTTCTGCAGGAGCCTGGTCGGGCGGTCGCCGAGGTGCAGGCCGCGCAGCGAGTGGCACGTCGGGTGATAGGTCACCCGATGCGGGAAATATGCGCCAACGTCGTCGACTTTCAGGACGTCCAGCAGGAACTCGGAGAGCTCGTAGACCTTGGGCGCGACCTCGGCGACCGCCGCCGCTCCCCTGCTGCCCGGCCGGACCAGCTTGGGGTACTGCTCGCGCACCATGGCGGCGCACGATCCGGACGGCGCGACGACCGCGTCGTATCCGGCGAACACCTCGGTGAAGCGGCGCGCCAGTCGTACGCCCTCCTCGCGGTAGCCCGTGTTGACGTGCATCTGGCCGCAGCACGTCTGGGCGGTGGGGAAGTCCACCTCGCAGCCGAGCCTGCGCAGGAGCGACACGACGGCCTTGCCGGTGCCGGGGAAGAGCGTGTCGTTCACGCACGTGATGAACAGGGCGACTCGCACAACTCTCCTTCCGATGTATGGTCTGACCACAGTATGGTCAGACCATATCGAATCCACACCCAGGAGGACAGCGGTGACCGACTGGCGTCCCGTCCGGCGGACCCGCACCTTCGAGGACGTACTCGCGCAGATCGAACGGCGCATCGCCGAGGACGGTCTCACCGTCGGCGACCGGCTGCCCGCCGAGCGCAGCCTGGCCGAGCAACTGGGGGTCAGCCGCTCGTCGGTGCGGGAGGCCATGCGTGTGCTGGAGACGCTCGGCGTGGTGTCGTCGCAGGTGGGGCGGGGGCCGGACGCCGGGGCGGTGCTGACGTCCCGCCCCGACACGGCGCTCACCGACCTGCTCCGGCTGCATCTGGGGCTGGCCAGCCTGGAGCTGCGCGAGGTGATCGACACCCGGCTGATGATCGAACGCTGGGCGGCCACCCGTGCGGCCACGGCCGGGTCCGACACCTCCGGCCTCGTCGCCGCCCTGGCGGGCATGGACGCGGCGCGGTCGGCGGAGGAGTTCGTCGAGCACGACACCGCCTTCCACTGCGCGCTGGCGGACGCGTCGGGGAACCGGCTGATCTCGGCCATCATGCGGTCGCTGCGCGACTCGATGAGGCGCTACGCGGTGGAGGCGGTGACGCGGCTCGGCGACACGTCCGTGCTGCGGGCCGACCACGAGCGCATCCTCGCGGCCGTACGGGCGGGCGATGCCGACGAGGCCGCGACCGCGGTCGCCGAGCATCTGGCCCACGCCTACCCGTCGCTCAGCTGAAAGCGGCCCGGTGGTCCCGGACCCAGGACTCGTAGGAGGCGGCCGGGCGGCCCAGCACCGACCGGACGTCGTCCGAGACCCGCGGCCAGCCCACCTCCTTGAGCATGGTCCAGCCCGTGGCCGCGACTTCGGCCAGGGTGGGGTCGGCGCCCGAGGCGAGCATCTGCTCCTTGGCCGTCTCGATGGGGATCTCGACGGTCGCAAGCGGGCGGCCGAGCACCTCGGCCAGGATCGCCACCTGGGCGGGGACGCTGAGCAGTTCCGGGCCCGTGAGCTCGTAGGTCCGCGAGTCGTGCGTGCTCGTGGTGAGAACGGCCGCCGCCACGGCCGCGATGTCGCGCGGATCGATGATGGGCTGCGCGCCGTCGCCGGTGAAGTTGGGGATCGGGCCGCCCGCCTTGACGGCTTCCGCCCAGCCCAGCGAGTTGGAGGCGAAGCCGGCCGGGCGGAGCATGGTCCACGACATGCCGCTCGCCTTGATGGCCTCCTCGCCCGGCACGTGCCACGATCTGACGTCGCCGGGGTCGTCGGTGTCGCCCGTGCCGACGGCCGAGAGCTTCACCACCTTCTTGACGCCCGCCGCCCTGGCCGCCTCGATCATGGCCTGGTCGTGTTCCTTCAGCTTCTGGCCGAATCCGGTCAGCAGGAGGGCGGCCGACACGCCCTCGAACGCCTGCCGCAGCGATCGCGGGTCTTCGAAGTCGGCCTGGACGGCTTCGCCGCCGGGCGCGCGGGAGAGGTCCCGGGTCATGGAGCGAACGGCTTCACCGCGCTCGATGAGGAGGCGGGCGGTCAGACTGCCTATGGTGCCCGTGGCACCGGTGATCAGGATCATGCATCGAGGCTGACAGCGCACCTCCCCTCGGTTATAGGAAGAATCGGCACCATGAGCACCGCACTTCCGAGAGCCGGACGGATCCACGTCCGGGAGCCCGACACCGCGCCGATGGTGGCCTTCCGCACGGTGGACGCGGATGGGCGCCTGTACGTAATGGGGCCGCGCACGCGGGCGTCGTACCTGGCGCCCAAGGACGTGCCGCACTGTGTCACGGTACGGCTGCGCCCGGAGATCGCGCGGCCTCTGCTCGGAGCGCCGATGAGCGAGCTCGTGGACGAGATCATCCCCCTCCGGGACCTTTGGGGGACGCGCGCGGACCGGCTGGCGGACGAGCTGGCGGGCCTGGTGACGGGAGGTGACTGGGCGGAGCGGGTGATGGCGCGGCTGGAGGCGGCCTTCCGCGACCGGCTCGCCGCGCAGTCGTCCGCCGACCTGGACCGGGCCGGCCTGGTGGGCGCGGCGGCGGCGCTGCTCTCGGCCGGAGCGGCCCGGCCCCCGGTGACCGAGGTGGCCAGGGAGCTGGGGGTGAGCGAGCGGCACCTGCGCAACCTGTTCACGGGTGGTGTGGGCGTCCCGCCCAAGCGGTTCGCCCGCATCAACCGGGTCCGTGGCGTGCTGTCCAGGGTGTTCCGCGAGGGGGCGGCGTCACTGGCCGCCGACGCGGGCTACTACGACCAGTCGCACATGACGGCGGAGTTCCGTGAGGTGATGGGGGTGCCGCCGAACGCCTACCGTGCGGGCCGGCTGCCCGTCCCCAGCGCCTGCTCAGTCGGCTGAGTCGGCTTGCAGGCAGGTGGCGCCCGAGCAGGCGTGCATCCTCGACAGCCGTTCCTGGAGCCCCAGCAGGAGCTGCGGATCCGCGAGCCGCGCGAGGTTGTGCAGCTCGTACGGATCTCGGGTGAGGTCGTACAGCTGGAGCTCGCCGGTGGCGTACCTCACATACGTGTAGGTATCTGTCCGCAACGCCTCGTAGCCGGGCACCGGCGTCTGCGCCGCCGACGACACGTCGGCCGGCCTGCTGAACTCGACCAGGACGTTCCGCCGCCACGGCGACGGGTGCTGCCCCTGCAACAGCGGCACCAGCGACCGCCCTTCGACGAACGGCGGCACCGTGGCCCCGCCGAGCGCGGCGAAGGTGGTCGCCAGGTCCACCGTCGCCGTCAGCTCCTTGATCGTCGAGCCCGGCGCGATGCCCGGCCCGCGCACCACCAGCGGGACGTGGATGGACTCCTCGAACGGGGTGGTCTTGCCCTGCGGGAGGCGATGAGTCCCGAGATGGAAGCCGTTGTCGGAGGTGAAGAAGATGTAGGTGTTGTCGAGCTTGCCGGTGGCCCGCAGGGTGGCGATCACCGAGTTGACGAGGTCGTCGACGCCGAGCATGGCCCGCAGCCTCCTGCGGTAGCGCTCGTCGATCTCCTCGATGGTCTTGCGTGAGAGCGGCGGCCTCGAGCGCAGCCACTCCGGCTCCTCCGACACGTCCGGCTGGTTGAACGACGGCGTGCGCGGCGCCTGCGCGTCGGGGAACGCGTCGACGTGCCGGATGGCGGGGTTGGCCGGGTTGTGCGGCGCGATGGGGGCGAGGTACAGGAAGAACGGCTGCTGGGCGGCGGTGATGAAGTCACGGGCCTTGCCCGCCAGCACGTCCTCCAGGTAGTCCTCCTCGCCCCAGCCGTGGTCCACCAGCTGCCCGTTCTCGTTGAGTCGGTAGCCGTACTCCTGGTACAGGTTGCGTACGGGCACGTCCCACTCGTGCCAGCCGGGCGGCACGTACGTCTCGGCGGCGGTGTCGCCCGGATAGTGGTTGAGGAACTTGCCCATCAGCCCCGTGCGGTAGCCGGCCTGCTGCATCCAGGCCCCGATCGTGGAACGTTCCAGACCCAGGGTGTGGAAGCGGTCGAAGCCGCCTTCGGGCGCGGTGTTGGTCCACACCCCATGACTGTGGACGTACTGGGAGCGCAGGATTGACGTACGCGACGGGCAGCACCAGGAGTTCGTCACGAAGAACCGCTCGAACGAGGCGCCCTGCTGCACCAACTGCTGGGTTATCGCGGGAAAGTACGGGAGAGTCCCGTTCTCCAGGTCGTCCGCCACCACGAAGACGATGTTCGGCCGGGCAGCCCCGGAGGCCACCGTCGGCCGCATCATCGGCGCCACCGCCGCTGACAGCAGCAGCAGAACGCAAGCGAGACGACACAGCACGTTAACCACGAAGCTAATTTCCCCGAAAGATCATGCATTGACACCCGGCACCTCGACAGCCGTAATAGAACTTAATTCCGGAGGTGTCACATGAAGCTCGGCTTGCAGCTCGGCTACTGGCAGCGCAACGCGGACGACGCGACCGAAACGGTCCTGACGGCCGAACGGCTCGGCTACGACTCGATATGGACCGCGGAGGCGTACGGCAGCGACGTCTTCACCCCCCTGGCCTGGTACGGAGCGCGTACCTCGCGCATCAAGCTCGGCACGTCGATCGCCCAGATGTCGGCCCGGCCGCCGGTCACCACGGCGATGACCGCGATGACGCTCGACCATCTCACGGGCGGACGGCTGCTGCTCGGCATCGGCGCCTCGGGCCCCCAGGTGGTCGAGGGCTGGTACGGCCAGCCGTTCGCCAAGCCGCTGACCAGGACCCGCGAGTACGTCGACATCATGCGCCAGGTGTGGCGCCGCGAGGAGCCGGTGACCAGCGACGGAGCCCACTACCCGCTCCCCCTGCCGGACGGCCTCGGCAAGCCGCTCAAGCTCATCACCCACCCGCTGCGGCCCGACATCCCCCTCTATCTCGGCGCGGAGGGGCCCAAGAACGTGGCCCTGGCCGCCGAGCTCGGTCAGGGCTGGCTCCCGCTGTTCGCCTTCCCGTCCAAGATCGAGGAGATGTACGGCGAGGCGCTGTCGGGCGCCGCGCCCGGCTTCGACGTCGCGGCCATGGTCATGGTGATGATCTCCGACGATGTCCAGGCAGCGCTCGACGGCGTGAAGATGATGCTCACGCTCTACATCGGCGGCATGGGCGCCAGGCACCGCAACTTCCACGCCGACATCATCGGCCGGATGGGCTTCGCCGAGGCCGCCGAGCGGATCCAGGCGCTCTACCTGGCCGGGAAGAAGGACGAGGCGTTCCGGGCGATCCCGGACGAGCTGGCCGACGGCATCTCGCTCGTCGGGCCGCCCGGACGGATCAAGGAACGCCTCGAACTCTGGCGGCAGAGCCCGGTCACCAGCCTGCTCGTGATGGGGCCCCGTGACGAGAAGTCGCTGACGATCATCCGTGACCTTGTACTGAACTGATCCGCACGTCATCACGGCCGTGTTTCCGCACTCCCCGCCGTACTTCGGCTGGGGTCCTTCTGGGGAGGGGGAGCGCTGGGGTCCTTCTGGGGGGCGGGACCGCTCGGGTCCCCCTGGGAGGCGGGAGCGCTGAGATCCCCCTGGGGAACGAGAGCGCTCAGGTCCCTCTGAGGAGCGGGAGCGGCGAGCGCGCGGGGCCTTCCGGGGGGCGGGGGCGGCGAGCGATCGCGGTGGCGGTGATGGAGTGGTACGGGCGGAAAGGTGGCTAGTCGGGGCGTGGGGCCGGGTCGGTGGTGACCGATTGGAGCAGCGGCCTGCTCAGCGCCCCGGCCGCGATCACCCCGGCGAACCCGAGCCCGACGCAGAGCACCAGCGTGATCACCCCGGTCGCGTTCACCGCACCGATCATGAACGGCGCCGCGCAGAACGCGCCGACCAGGATCGCGCCACCACCCATCACGGTGAGCGGGATGAGCGTCTCGGCCCTGCGCGCCTTGTCGAGCACCTCCAGCGGCGTGCCCGCCAGGCGCAGCAGCCCGTACGTCTGGCGGCGGTCGAGGATCGACGAGGCGGCCGTGATCCCGGCACTGGCGATGGCCACCAGGAACGACACCGACAGCACGACCACCGTGCCCGCGCGGACATCGGCCAGGATCTGGACGCCGAAGTGCTCGTCGTCGACCTCCGTGGTGGGCGTGTGCCCGGGAACGAGCCCGGCGAGGGCCGTACGGGCCCGGTCGAGGGTCGCGGGGTCGGCCGAGGTGCCGAGCGCGACGGCGACGAGCTTCTTCGCCGGCTTCACCGTGGCCGTGATCCCCGCCGCCTTCAGCCGGGTGCGCGCCTGCTCGGCCACGGTGGCCGTCTGATCCGCCGGGACGGCCACCTGAAGCTGGCCGGCGTTGGCGGAGCCACTGAGGGCGCCCGGGCTGAGCAGGCAGAGGAACCCGGCGACGAAGCCGGTCATGGCCACCCCGCTCACCGTGCGCCACGCGGAACGCGGATCGTCCACCAGCCGGCGGCCCGCCAGCAGCCGCGCGGGCCGCCGCGCCTGCTTGGCCGTGACGCGCCCGATGATGCCGACCACCCACGGGCCGACCAGATTGACGCAGAGGAACGCCAGGCCGATCACCACCGCGATGGGGCCCACGGCGCTGCCACGGCTCAGGAACGGAACGGCGGCGAGCACCGCGAGCAGGACGACGACCCTGATGAACCGCATGGCGGGCGGCGTCTCCCGCTTGGCCACCCCGAGCGGGCTGACGACGACCCGCCGCAGCCCCACCACGGCCGACAGCCCCACCAGCAGCGGGACCGCGACCAGCAGCCCGCCCAGGACCAGCGGGCTCGGCCACAGGTCGGAGACGAACCACGCCCCGCCGCCGATCTGGATCCCGGCCAGCAGCGGCGCGGCCAGGGCGTAGGCGAGCGTGCCCGTGATCGCCCCCGCGAAGGCCACGATCACCGCCTCGGCCACGGTCATCCCGACCACCTGGCCGGGCGTCGCACCGACCAGCCTGAGCGTGGCCAGGCGCTGATCCCTCCTGGCCACGGTGAGCCGGGCCGCCGCGCCCCCGAACACGAGCAGCGGCACGACCATGAGCACACTGGCGATGAGCGCCAGCACCTGGTAGGCCTCGGCGTCGTCCATCGGCTCCCCCGCCAGGCTCGCCACCTTCACCGGGCTGTAGCCGACGATCCAGTCGTCGCTCCTCGGCCTGGTCAGCTCGGGCGCGTCCGGCTTGTGGCCGACGACCGCGACGAGCTCGCCCGGGTAGAGCAGCGCCTCCTCGCCGAGCACGCCCTTGGGGCTCGGGAAGCGGCCGGCGAGCTGTTCGGCGGGCAACTGCCCGGCCAGCTCCTTCAACGCCGGGGAGAGCCAGACCTCGCCGGGCGCGGGGAAGCGGGCCATGCCGGGCGGCGCGGGCGCGTCCGCGCCGAGCGCCGCCAGGTCGATGACGGTGATCTCCTTATCACGTACGTAGTCATGCCGGGCCGCCTCGATCGCCACGGCCTCACCCTTGGCCGCGACCGGGTTGCGCCAGGCGCTCCGGTCGGCCCTGGCCTCGAAGGCGAAGTTGGCGGCCACCGCGAACAGCAGCAGCGCCGTGGACACGGCGACGGCGCCCAGGGTCAGCCACGTGCCCAGCAGGCCCTTGCGGCCGGCGCCCTTGAGCAGCCGCCAGGTCAGGTCGAGGTTCACGCGCGCACCCCGCCGGCGAGCAGGTGGCCGTCGCGGACCTCGACCGTGCGGTCGCACCAGCCGGCCACGTTGGGGTCGTGGGTCACCACGATCAGGCAGGCGCCGTTGTGCTTGGTCGCCTCGACCAGCAGCCGCATCGTCTCCTGGCCGGTCGTCTGGTCGAGCGCGCCGGTCGGCTCGTCGGCGAAGACCACCGCGGGCTTGCTGACCAGCGCTCTGGCGATGGCGACGCGCTGCGCCTGGCCGCCGGACAGCTCGCCGGGCCGCCGGGTCTCCATGCCGTGCAGGCCCAGGGGGCCGAACCAGTCACGAGCCTGCCGTACGGCCCGCTCCCTCGGCACGTCGCCGAGCATCAGCGGGAGGGCCACGTTCTCCTCGGCGGGCAGTTCGGGCAGGAGCTGGCCGAACTGGAAGACGAAGCCGAAGCGGGTGCGGCGCAGCGCGCTGCGGTCGCGCTCGCGCAGGTTGTCGATGCGCTGGCCGAGCAGGTGCACCTCGCCCGAGTCGGGCTTCATGATGCCGGCCAGGCAGTGCAGCAGGGTTGATTTGCCGGAGCCGCTCGGGCCCATGATCGCCACGGCCTCCCCGGCCCGGACCGCGAGGTCCACTCCGCCCAGGGCGACCGTCTGCCCGAACCGCTTGGCCAGGGCCCGTCCAACAAGCACATCGTTCATGCCGTCGAGCCTCTCGCCGGACAGGGATCGGGCGGATCGGCCGGACGTCCCGTCCCCCTCGGCCGAACGGCTGATCCTAGAGTTGTCGCCGTGACTATTCGCGTACTCATCGCCGACGATCAGCAACTTGTCCGTACCGGATTTCAGATGATTTTAGATGCGCAACCGGACATGGAGGTTGTGGCGGCGGTCGCCGACGGCGCGGAGGCGGTGTCCGAGGCCAGGCGGCTCCGGCCGGACGTGTGCCTGCTCGACATCCGCATGCCCAAGCTGGACGGCATCGAGGTGACCCGCGCCCTGGCCGGCCCCGGCGTCGAGAACCCCATGCGCGTCGTCATCGTCACCACCTTCGACCTGGACGAGTACGTCTACGGAGCGCTGCGCGCGGGGGCCCTCGGCTTCCTGCTCAAGGACAGCGGGCCCACGCTGCTGATCGAGGCGGTCAAGGCGGCGGCGGGCGGCGACTCGCTGGTGTCGCCCTCGGTGACGGTGCGACTGCTCCAGCACCTGGCCCAGCCCAAGCGCCGCGTCGCCACGCCGCTGAACGACCCGCTGACCGATCGCGAACTGGACGTCGTACGCCTGGTGGCGAGGGGCCGGACGAACCAGGAAGTGGCCGGCGAGCTATTTGTCTCACTTTCGACGGTAAAGACCCATTTGGGGAGCATCCAGGGGAAGCTCCGTGTCCGCAATCGGGTGGAAATCGCAGCTTGGGCGTGGGAATCCGGTGTCGTGAGCTGATTAACAAGTGACCTGGCGGGATAGAAGTGAAGCAGAACCTCAGCGCATGGCCCGGGGGGAGAACAACGTGCGCTACGCCCAGGCACCGCCCACTAGGGCAGCTTCTGTCGTCTACGTAACACTTGCCGCACAGGTCCTCTCCCTGGGCGCTCTCGTGATCTTCGAGCACAGCCGTGGCCGCCGCCTCGCCACCCAGCTGGCGGCGTTCGGCGGCCGTCCCCACGGCGCCGACGCCGACGCGGTGGTCGGGGCCGTGACGGTGTTCGCCGTGCTGATGATGCTGGTCGCGGGCACGGCGATGGCCGCCGCCGCGGCCTACGTCACCTGGCTCGTCCGTGCCAGGCAGGCCAACGACCGCTCGGCCCCCGCGGGCCCGGTGGCCGCCGCCTGGCTGATCCCCGGCGTCAACCTGATCGCGCCCCTCCTCCTGGTGGACGAGGTCTGGCGCGGCGCCGGCCCGCCGCAGGACCGGCGCCGCTGGCTCACCCTGCTGACCGCCTGGTGGCTGACCTGGCTCGCCACCCTCGCCCTGGTGACCACCCGCCTCCCCCTGGGCCACTCGGACGGCCTGACCGGCATCGGCCTCCCGGAGCTCACCTGCGCGATGGTCTCCGCCCTGCTGTGCGCGGCCACGGTCCGCGACATCACCAGCATCCAGTGCTCCACTTCCCGCAGCCGGGGCCGTGCCCGCCTCCGCACCGCGGGCACGGTGACCCAACTCCCCACCCCACCACCCACGGAGCCCGCTCCGCTTGAGCAGACGGGTTGATGACCCCGGAGATGGCCAGGAGAACGCCGTAACGGCGGCCGGCCACGTGCCGGTCAGCGGGCGTCTTCCTGGAGACCCCTGGCCACGGTCGGCGGGTGGCGGTGGGGGCGGCTGTGCCGTAAAAGCGGAAAAAATCACGCCGCACTAGGCCCCGAACTCCCCTGGCTGGCGTGCCAGAGGCGGCGGGTGGGAGGCGCGACCACCGGCCCCAGGTCCGCGTACGGAGAGAGGCTGTAGCCGTTGGCGTATTCGATGCGCCGCCCGCCGACCCCTGCCGACTCCTCGGGAGTTCGCGCAATAACCTCTCTGACCGCCTCGATCCCGCTCGATCGCCACAGAGCGTCGAGATCGACCAGGTTCCAGCAGTCCACCGCGCGCATCGAGATCGCCCGGCGCCCGGTGCGCCGGACCACCCCCCTCGCCACCATGAGCCACGACCCGAACACCGTCGCCGCGCACCGCCCCTGCACCGACTCGAAGAACGTCAGGTCGATCGGCCCCGTCGAGTCGTCCAGCGTGGTGAAGATGACGCGCTGCCCCGACCGTACGGCCGGCGTCTGGGTGGCCACCTTGACCCCCGCGACCAGCACCTCGGCCCCGTTGCGCAGGGACAGCAGCTCCGCCGAGCGCACCACCCCGATCGCGTCGAGCAGCTCGTCGTGGAAGCTGATGACGTGGCGGCTGATGTCGATGCCCAGGATCTCCAGCTCGGCCTCCACCATCTCGGTCTCGGTCATCTCGGGCAGCTCGCCGGGCGCGATGTGCTCGGTGAAACCCAGCGGGAGCTGCACGGCCGCTTCCTCGGTCCGCGCCGCGGGCACGGCGTCCAGACGCGCCGGGGTGTAGCGCCTGGACTTCGTGGTGGCCGGTTTGACGCCCGACACGGAGGTCCGGTCGAGGACGCCGACCTGGGCGATCAGATCGCGGCGGGTCAGCCGCCCCGGACGCCAGCGGGCCCCGCCCGGGTGCAGGTCGTGCAGGTCGTCGAGGCCGCCCACCTGGACGATCCGCTCGATGACGGGCCGCGACGGCCGGGCCCGGTCCCAGAAGTCCGCGAGCGAGGTGTACGGCTGGCCCGCCACCATGCGCCCCACCTCCGCCTCACTCACCCCCTTGATCGCGGAGAACGGCACGCGCAACGCGTACCCCTTCCCGATCTCCCCAGCTTGGAAGCGGCCGGGATCGATCCTGAGCCGCACCCGCGGGCCGAGCCGCTCCACGCGCCAGTCCTTGCCCGATCTGTTCACGTCGAGCGGCAGGATCTCCACCCCGCACTGCCGTGCCTCGTCGATGATCACGCGTTGCGGGTACATGCCGGGCTCGTGCGTGAGCACCCCGGCGAAGAACGCGGCCGCGTGGTGCCGCTTGAGCCAGGCCGACTGGTACGTGGGCAGCGCGAACGCCGCCGCGTGCGCCTTGCAGAACCCGAACGCGCCGAACGCGTCGAGCACCTTCCACGCCTTGTCCACGGCCGCGTCGCCGAACCCGTTCGACTTGGCCAGCGGCACGAAGTGCTTGCGCACCCGCTCGCGCCCCTCCGGCGAGGCCAGCGTGCGGCGCAGCGTCTCGGCGTGCGACAGGTCGCGGCCCGTCATCACCTCGATGATCCTGAGCACCTGCTCGTGGAAGACCACGACGCCGTGCGTCTCCTTCAGCGCGCCGCGCAGCCGCTCGTGCGGATAGTACGGCTGGCGCCACCCGTGCCTGGCCTCCAGGTAGGGGGTGACCATGTCGGAGTTCACCGGTCCCGGCCGGAACAGCGAGATGTCCACGATCAGGTCGTGCATCTTGCGCGGCTCCAGCTTGGCGACCAGCTCGCGCTGGCCGGGCGACTCGATCTGGAAGCAGCCGAGCGTACGGCTGGCGCAGATCATGTCGTAGGTGGCCTGGTCGTCGTGGGGCACGTACTCGACGCCGGGCTCCGATCCGTGCTGCTCGTCGAGCGCGACCACGACGTCGTCCACCCGCTCGATCTCGCTCAGCGTGTAGGCCATCGCCGACTGCATCCGCACGCCCAGCACGTCGAGCTTGAGCAGCCCGGACTCCTCCACGTCGTCCTTGTCGAACTGCGACATCGGGAACTCCAGCAGGCTCCGCTCCACCGGCGTCCTGTCGCGCAGCTCCGCGTTGCCGATGAGGACCCCGCACGGGTGCAGCGCGATGTGCCTGGGCAGCCCGTCGAGCTTCTCCGCCAGCCGGAACACCCGCTCCAGCCCGGCCTCGCCGAGCCGGCTGTCGCGCAGCTCGGGCAGGTCGTTCAGCGACGCGGTGATCTGCTTGGCCCTGATGTGCGGGAACGCCTTGGCGATCGCGTCGATCTCGTGCGGCGGCAGCCCCATGGCCCCCGCCACGTCCCGGATCGCGCTGCGTGCCCGGTAGGTCTCCATCATCGAGACGCAGGCCACCCGCGACTCGCCGTACCTGTCGAAGATGGCCCGGTAGCAGTCGAGCCGGCGCGCGGACTCCACGTCCACGTCGATGTCGGGCAGCCCGACGCGTCCGTCCGACAGGAAGCGCTCCATGAGCAGGCCGTGTTCGAGGGGGTTCACCTCGCCGATGCCGATGAGGTAGTTGACCAGGCTGCCCGCCCCCGAGCCGCGGATCGCGCAGCGGATGCCCATGCCGCGGATCATGTCGGTGATGCCAGCCACGGCTATGAAATATCCGGACAGGCGTTTCCGCTCGATGATGTCCATCTCGGCCCGCAGGCGCTCCTTGGCGCCGTCGGCGCGATCCAGCCCGCGCGAGATCAGCCCGTCCTCGACGCGGTGGCGCAGCAGCGGCACCGGGTCGCGGCCGATCTCGGGCAGGTGCAGGTTCGGTGGGTCGTGCTTCAGCGCGAGCAGCTCGACCGGGTCGATCGCGCACGCCTCGGCCAGCGTGCGGGTGGCGTGCAGGAGGCGGCCGACGCGGTCGAGGTCGGTCCCGCAGATCTTGGCCGCCACCTGCCACATCTCCTTGGTGCCCTTGAGGTAGGCGTGCGAGGTGGTGCGCTCCAGGTGGCGGGGGTGCAGCGGGACGAGCTGCCGCGCCGCGTCGAGCACGTCGCCGACCTGGTGGTCGGCGGGATCCAGGTATCTGACGGCATTGGTGAGCACGGCCGGCACGCCCCGGGACTCGGCCAGGGCGAGCATCCGTACGGCGGTGGTGGCGTCGCGGAAGCCGTACTGGTCGACCAGCTCGATCACCACGCCGGGCACGGTGGCCAGCCACAGGTCGAGCAGCACCCGGGCGTGCTCGTCACGCCGCTCGGCCACCGCGCGGCCCACGTCGGAACGGGGCCCGAGCAGCACCGACAGCCCGCCCGCGTCCAGGGAGCCGATCAGCTCACGCGTCACCTCGGGCGCGCCGCGCTCGCCCGCGTAGTGGGCGGCCGTGACCAGGCGCACCAACTGGGCCCAGCCGCCCGCCCTGGCCAGCACCGTGACCCGATCCTGGGCCCCCGGCCCGGCCTTGGCCCGGCTCCGAACGCCCGGCCCGCTCTGGTCCCAGGCTCCCGGCCCGGTCTTCGGGCGCGACCCGGAGCCCGCGAGCGCGAAGTTGACCCCGAACACCGAGGCGATCCGGGCCTCCGCGCACGCCTGGGCGTGCTTGATCGCGCCGTAGAGCCCGTCGCGGTCGGTCAGCGCGAGAATGTCCATCCCGTCCTCGGCCGCCCGGTGCACCAGCGCTTTGGGGAAGGCGGTGCCGTAGCGCATGGAGTACGCGGAGCTCACGTTCAGGTGCGGGAACGGCGGGGCCATCAGTCCCACGCCCGCAGGAGCAGCCACCCGCCACTGGCGGTGTCGAACCGCAGCTCGTAGGAACCGACCTCACGCCCGGGACTGGCCTCCACCCGCCAGAACTGCCGCTCACCGGGGTCGTTCTCGTCGGTCTTCCACCACTCCCGGGCCACCACCCAGTGGTCGAGGACCCGGCGGACGAGATAGAGACGATCGCGCCAGACGAACTGGGTCGGCTCCCCGTCCCTCGTCCACACCTCTATCGGATCGCCATAGAGTCTGCTCAAGTCGCTTCTCCCCGCGGCTCTCGTGCCTATGCTGAGCCACCCGGGGGAAGGCGGGCGCTTATGACTCGAACATATGTTCTTAGGCCCCGAAACGCAAGTCGCCCGCCTGCCGTACGAGAGGGTTGGCGTCGATCGAGTTGCGGATGCTGAAGACCACGCTGCCCGCGCGGTAGCGGTCGTCCGACCACTCCACCGGTCGGCCCTCGTGCGTGGTGGTGATGCGGCGCTGGCGCAGCAGCGGGCTGCCGCGCCGTACCCCCAGGAGACGGGCGTCCCGGGCGCCCGCGGAGACGGCGTCGATGAGGTGCTCGCCATAGGCGAAGACCAGCCCGATCGAGTCGTACAGCGCCTCGGTGACCGACTCACAGTCGGGCGCGAGCTCTTCGACGGCGGCGGCCACCCAGCTCGCGTAGACCGTGCGCTCTAACAGGACGGGCTCGCCCTCGAGTGTGCGCAGCCGGAGCACGTCGAGCACCTCGTCGGTGCCGAGCCTGGCGACCTCGACGGAGCTCGCCGCCCTGCGGCGCTGGGTGATCACCTGGCCGCCGTAGCGGTAGCCGTTGGCGCGTGCCCACTGGGCGAAACTGTGCAGTTCGGCGAAGCTCTGGCTGCGCGCCCTGCCCAGCACGATGCGCCTGGCCCCCTGCCGGGAACCGACCAGACCCTCGGTGACCAGCATCGCGATGGCCTGCCGTACCGTGCCGCGGGCGGCGAGGTAGCGCGCGGCCAGCTCCGCCTCCGTGGGGAGCTGCGAGCCGACCGGATGGACGCCGGTGAGGATGTCGTCACGCAGCTCATCGGCGATCCGTTCATAACGCGCAACCATCCGCGACCCTTCGTGTTCATAAAAGAGCAATGTTGATGCGTCCTACTTGTGCTGGCTTGTATGGACAAGTTCTCATAAGTTCTTGTAACACCCCAGGAGAGTGGAGGCGACGTGTTCGCATCTCACGCCCGTGTGGCAGGCGTCATCGCTGCCCTTACCGTAGCCACGGCGGCGTGCGGCGCCGCCCCAGGAACTCAGCAGACCAAGGCGTCAGAGGGCGGGGTGAACGCGAAGACCGCCACCTCCGCCGCAGAGTTCGGTGGCCTGGACAAACTCGTCGAGGCGGCGAAGAAGGAGGGCAACCTCCACGTCATCGCGCTGCCGCCCGACTGGGCCAACTACGGCGAGATCATCAAGGGGTTCACCGCCAAGTACGGGATCAAGATCGAGAGCGAGGACCCCGACGCGGCCAGCGCCGACGAGATCACCGCGGTGAAGACCCGCAAGGGCCAGGACCGCGCGCCCGACGTGCTCGACCTCGGCCAGTCGTTCGCGATCAGCGGCGCCAAGGAGGGCCTGTTCGCGCCCTACAAGGTGCAGGCGTTCGACAAGGTTCCCGAGGGGCAGAAGGAGCCGACCGGGCTCTGGACGAACGACTACGGCGGCTACGTCTCGATCGGCTGCGACGCCAAGAAGATCAGCACCTGCCCGACCAGCTTCGCCGACCTGCTCAAGCCCGAGTACAAGGGCAAGGTCGCGATGAACGGCAACCCGACCAAGTCCGGCTCGGCCTTCGCCGGCGTCTACGCCGCGTCGATCGCGAGCGGCGGCTCGTTCGACGACATCCAGCCGGGCATCGAGTTCTTCAAGAAGCTGAAGGCCGCAGGCAACTACAACCCGGTCGAGACCACGCCGGCGACGATCGAGAAGGGCGAGACCCAGATCAGCATCGACTGGGACTACAACAACTCCGCCTATGTGTCCGAGATGTCGGCCAAGGGCATCGACTGGAAGGTGAACGTGCCCGCTGACGGCAAGTACTTCCAGCTGTACGCCCAGGCCGTCAACAAGGACGCCCCCCACCCGGCCGCCGCCCGCCTCTGGCAGGAGTACCTCTACAGCGCCGAGGGCCAGAACCTCTACCTCAAGGGCTTCGCCAGGCCCGTGCTCCTGCCGGTCATGACCACCGACGGCTCGGTCGACAAGGCCGCCGCCGACGCGCTGCCCAAGGTCGAGGGCACGCCCACGTTCCCCAGCCCCGAGCAGGTGGACGCGGCCAAGGCCAAGCTGGCCAGCGGCTGGGACGCGGCGATCTCGGGATGACCCGCACCAAGGGGTGGCTCGGCGCGCTGCCCCTGCTGGTCTTCCTCGCGCTGGTCTTCGGCATCCCCGCCATCGCGCTGGTGGCGGGGGCGTTCACCGCGAACGGCGAGCCGAGCCTGGCCAACCTCGGGCAGAGCCTCCAGGGCGGCTACCTCACCGCGATGGCCGGCAGCGTCAAGCTCTCGGCCGTGGTGGCGCTGCTCGGGGCCGTGCTCGGCACGTTCCTCGCCCAGGCGGTGGTGACCTCCCGGTTCGCCCTGCTGCGCGAGGCGGTGCTGACGGCCTCCGGCGTGCTGGCCAACTTCGGCGGCGTGCCGCTGGCCTTCTTCTGGATCGCCACGCTCGGCAACTCCGGCGTGATCAGCGGCCTGATCGGGCTGCCGACGGGCGCGCTGTACACGTTCTGGGGGCTGGCGATCGTCTACCTGTACTTCTCGATCCCGCTGATGGTGCTGGTCATGGCGCCCGCGCTGGACGGGCTGCGGCCGCAGTGGCGCGAGGCGGCGGCCAACAACGGCGCGACGGCCTGGCAGTTCTGGCGCTTCGTCGGGCTGCCGGTGCTCACGCCCTCCATGCTCGGCGGGGTGGTGCTGCTGTTCGGCAGCGCGTTCGCGGCCTTCGCGACGGCCAACGCCATGGTCGGGACCGTGGTGCCGCTGGTGACCTTGAAGATCGCCAGCGCGCTCACGGGTGACGTGCTGATCGGCTACGAGAACATCGCGCTCGCGCTCAGCCTCGACATGATCGTGGTGGCCGGGCTGGTCATGCTGATCTACCTGCCGCTGCAGAAGAGGAGCACTCGATGGCTGCGCTGACCGGACTGGAGCCGGTGACCGCTCCCGCGCCGGCGCCTACCCGGCCCCGGGTGTGGCGCGGGGTGGTGTTCCTGCTGGCCGCCGCGTACTTCCTGATCCCGCTCGGGGCCTCGCTCTGGTACACGATCTACACGCCCACGACCGGAGTGTCCTTCGCGGCCTACGGCGAGCTCCTGACGGCCGAGGGGTTCGGGTCGTCGTTGCTGCTGTCCATGTCGCTGGCCATCGCGACGATCGTGCTGGTCCTGCTGCTCACGCTGCCGGCGATGCTGGCCGTACGGCTCGGCGCGCCGCGGCTGCGGCCCGTGATGGAGGTGCTCTGCACGCTGCCGCTGGTGGTGCCGCCGATCACGTTCGTGGCGGGGCTCACCACCTCGTTGCGCGTCGGGACGGACGTGCTGGCCCCGACGCCGTTCTGGGCGACGTTGATCGCGGTGCAGAACCCGGCGTTCCCCATCGTGCTCGTGTTCGCGTACGTGGTGCTGGTGCTGCCGTTCGTCTACCGCTCGCTCGACGCCGGGCTGCGCACCATGGACGTGCGCACGCTCGTCGAGGCGGCCCGGAACCTGGGCGCGTCGTGGCCGCACGTGCTGTTCAGGGTGATCATCCCCAATCTGCGCTCGGCGCTGGCCAGCGCGTCGTTCCTGACGCTCGCGCTGGTGCTGGGCGAGTTCACCGTGGCCAGGCTGCTGGGCTACCAGCCGTTCGCGGTGTGGATCGTGACGATCTCCGGGTCCAAGGGGCAGCTGTCGGTCGCGGTGTCGATCCTCAGCCTGCTGCTCATCTGGCTGCTGCTGCTCGCGGTGTCCACCGCGTTCTCGGGAAAGGTTCGGAAATGACGGCTCAGGTGGAGTTCCGGGGGCTGAGGCGGGTGTTCGGCAAGACGACGGCGCTGGACGGCTTCGACCTGACGATCGCGCCGGGCGAGTTCGTCGCGCTGCTGGGACCCTCCGGCTGCGGCAAGACGACGGCGCTGCGGTGCGTGGCCGGGTTCGAGCGGCCGGACTCCGGCGCCGTGCTCATCGACGGCTCGGACATCACCGACATGCCCGCCAACAAGCGCGACGCGGGCATGGTCTTCCAGTCCTACTCCCTCTTCCCGAACCTGAACGCCCGCGACAACGTCGCCTTCGGCCTGCGCGTACGCAAGGTCCCCGTGGCCACCAGACGCGCCAAGGCGGACGAACTCCTCGAACTCGTCGGCCTCCCCGCCCACGCCGACCGCTTCCCGCACCAGCTCTCCGGGGGCCAGCAGCAGCGCGTCGCCCTGGCCCGCGCGCTCGCGCTGGAGCCCCGGGTGCTGCTGCTCGACGAGCCGCTGTCGGCGCTCGACGCCAAGGTACGGGTGTCGCTGCGCGAGGAGATCCGCCGCCTCCAGCTCGACCTCGGCATCACCACCATCTTCGTCACCCACGACCAGGAGGAGGCGCTGTCGATCGCCGACCGGGTCGCCGTCCTGCGCAACGGCCGCCTGGAACAGTGCGGCCCGCCCGCCGAGGTCTATGACCGTCCGGCCACCCCGTTCGTGGCCGAGTTCGTCGGCACCATGAACCACCTGGCCGGGCACGTCTCCGGCGACCAGGTGACGGTGCTGGGCCAGCTCCTGCCCGTCGACGGCGCGACCCCCGGCACCCTGGAGGTGGACGTGCTGATCCGCCCCGAGGCCGTGCGGGTGACCCCGGCGCCGGAGGGCCAGGCGGAAGTGATCGCCGCCTCCTTCCGCGGCGCCTCCGTCCGGCTCCGGGTCGCCCTGTCGGGGGGTGAGGTGGTGGCCGACGTACCCGGTCACGAGGCGGCACTGCTGGCACCCGGCACCCGCGTAACGGTCCGCCTGGTGGAGCGGCCCGTACTGGTGGCCGAAAGAACGGTCACGGCCCCCTCCCCTGCCCTCTCCACGGAACCGGCCGATGCCGTCTGAGACGTCTTTGGGGGCGTCGTCACGGGAGGCGCTGCAGGCCGTTCTGTTCGACATGGACGGCACGCTGGTGGATACCGAGGGGTTCTGGTGGGAGGCCGCGACCTCGGTGGCGCGGAGTCTCGGCGTCGAGCTGAGCCCCGCCGACACCCCGGACGTCCTCGGCCGCGCGGCCGAGGATGTGGCGGCCCACCTGCTGTCCACCGCCGAGCCCCCCGCCGCCACCCTCCCCGACACTGCCCGGCAGCTCATCGACGCCTTCGCCGCCCGCATCACCGAGCAGCCCGGCGGCGTACCGCTGATCCCCGGCGCCCTGGACCTCCTCGGCGAACTCCACCTGGAAGGCATCCCGACCGCCCTGGTCAGCGCCTCACCGCGGAGCATCGTCCAGCTCGTACTCCCCCGCCTCGACCACCACTTCGCCCTGATCGTGACGGCCGATGACACCCCCCGCGGCAAGCCGCACCCGGACCCGTACCTGAAGGCCGCGAACCGGCTCGGCGTGGACCCTCGGCGCTGCGTCGCCATCGAGGACAGCCCCACCGGAATCGCCGCCGCCACCGCCGCCGGCTGCCGCGTCATGGCGATCGACACCGGGCGAGGGCTGCCCAGCTTGCACTCACTACGCGCTTTCAAGCCTTGACGCGTTGAGCGGGGAGAGAGGAGGTCACGCTCATGCGTTCGGCCACGTCGGTCTGGGTCAGACCCTGTGCCTTGCGACGCTCGGCCAGCCGGTAGCCGTCGATGTAGGCCTGATTGTGCTGTCGCGCTTCAGCCACGGCTTCCTCGCCGCCGGAGTCGGCGACGATGTCGGCGCGGATGTCACTCCACTTGGGAAAGTTCGTCATTGGTCCTTCTCCTCCGCCTCTCGTTCTGCCAGGTACTCCGCGTACAGCTCTTCCGCGCAGGAGATGGCCCGGTAATACCAGCCTGACCAGTCGCCGGACTTGTCGCCACCAATCAGCAGGATGGCCGAGCGCCGGCGATAGGGCCGATCACAGACCACAAGACGCTCGACCAAGCTCTGATCGCGGCACGCCCTCGAGGGATGCGCCGCCGTCTGCCGCTCCGAGTCGATCAAGCACAAGCGCCGAGGTCATCCGCCAGTCAGGCAGATGTCGGTAAGCTAGCCCGCCGTGAGTGGTGAATCCTCCCAGATCGGGCGCTACAGGTTGCTGAGCGTGCTGGGCCGAGGCGGGATGGGTACTGTCCACCTTGCCGAGGATGCCGCTGGGCAGCGGGTCGCCATCAAGGTGATCAATCCGGAGTTCAGCCAGCACGAGCAGTTTCGCATGCGGTTCCGCCGGGAGGCCGATGCCGCTCAGCGGGTGCGCCGGTTCTGTACGGCGGCGGTGCTCGAAGCGGCGCTCGAGGGCGATCAGCTCTACGTTGTCACCGAGTACGTGCCGGGGCCCAATCTGGAGGAGGCCGTCCGGCAGTCGGGGCCGCTCAAGGGGTCGAGTCTCGATGCGCTGGCGGTCAGTGTGGCCACCGCGCTCACCGCGATCCACGGGGCGGGGGTCGTGCACCGGGATCTCAAGCCGTCGAACGTGCTGCTGTCCCCCGTCGGGCCGCGGGTGATCGACTTCGGGATCGCGCGGGCGCTCGACACGCTGGGCGGGGTCACCGGGACCGGCGAGCTCATCGGGACGCCCCGGTACATGGCGCCCGAGGTGCTGCGTGGCGATCCGGTATCGCCCGCGTGTGACGTGTTCTCGTGGGGCTCGCTGATCGTGTACGCGGCCAGCGGGAAGGCGGCGTTCGGTGGCGACACGCTGCCCGCGACCGTCTACCAGGTGCTCAACACCGAGCCGGTGCTCGACGCGGTCGAGCCGGGGCTGCGGGAGCTGGTCAGGGCGGCGCTGCGTAAGGATCCGGCCGCGCGGCCGACCGCCCAGCAACTGCTCGATCATCTCGTGGGCGGCCGCTCCTCGGTCGCGCCGGAGCAGGCCGCCCAGGCGATGCACCCGACGCAGACCGCTCCGGTGGTACACCCCGAGCAGGCCGCTCAGACCGCGCAGGTGGCCTGGCAGCGCGCGACCGCGGCGTTCCCTGAGCAGCGACCGGTCAAAAGGGGCCGGATCATCGCGGGCATCGCCGTGGCGGTGGCGGTGCTGGTCACCGGGAGCATCACGGCCTGGGCGACGCTCCGGGACAGCGGGCCGCCCGAGCTCCCGGTTCTGTACCAGGAGGACTTCACGCAGACCAGCGGCGGCTGGACCGGCACCTACGATCCGACGGAAGCGGTCAGCTACGGTTACCGGACCGACGGCACGTACGGGCTCGACGTGGAAGCGGACTACGTGGAGCGCCTGGAGAAGGCCCCGGCGCCGTTCCTCGTCGCCAAGCCGACGACCACGCCCAGCCCGTCGTCGACGCCCACGCCGATGCTGCCCCAGACGGTGGTGGTCGGCGTGACCGCCCAGGTGAAGCGGGCCGTGGGCACCGGCGAGTACGGCGTCTACTGCCACAACACCGACAACGGCACCTATTACGAGTTCGCCCTCGACACCTCCGGCATGGCACGCATCCGGCGCATCTCCGACGGCTCGGGCGGGACGCTGGCCCAGCCGGTCCAGGTGGACGGGCTGGGGGACAAGGCCGTCAGGATCGAGGCCTCCTGCGAGCAGGACGGCGCCACCGTACGGCTGACCATGTGGGTGAACGGCGAGCGGGTCCACCAGGTCGACGACCCGAACGGCCTCGGCAACGGCTACGTCGGCCTGTTCGCGCGCACGTCCAAGGCCGAGCGGTCGGTGCTCAAGACCACCTTCGACGACTTCGAGCTACGCGGGAGAAAGGAACCCTGACCACACATGCTGATCGAGATCTCTGACGGAGCTCCGTACGGCATCGCCACCGGCCCCGACGGCGCGCTCTGGTTCACGCTCGTGCACCAGGGCCGGGTCGGCAGGCTGGTGCCCGGTGCGGAGCCCGTGATCCACCAGCTCGACCCGGCGGACGGCGGGCCGACGGTGATCGCGCCCGGGGCTGACGGGGCCATGTGGTTCACCGAGTTCCAGGGCGGCCGGGTGGGGCGGATCACCGAGGCGGGTCAGGTGACCGCGTTCGAGGCGGAGGCTCCGTACGGGATCACCGCCGGGCCGGACGGGGCCATGTGGTTCACCCGGATGCGGGCCGACAAGATCGGGCGGATCGCGGCGGACGGGGCGCGGACGGAGTTCGAGATCCCGGTGATGGGCGGGATGCCCGCGGGCATTACGGCGGGGCCCGACGACGCCCTCTGGTTCGCGCTCAACCAGGGCAACGCCATCGGCCGCATCGCGCTGTCGGGCGCCGTGACGATCCATGAGCTGCCGACGGAGGGGGCCGCGCCGGTGGGCATCACCTCGGGCCCGGATGGGGCGCTGTGGTTCGTGGAGATCGGCGCGGGTCAGATCGGCCGCGTGGATCGTTCCGGAAAAATCACCGAATATCCGCTACCGGACCGGGCCTCCCGGCCGCACGCCATCGTCACCGGGGCCGACGGCGCCCTCTGGTTCACCGAGTGGGGCGCCAACCGCGTGGGCCGCATCACGACCGAGGGCGTCATCGAGGAGTACGAGCTGCCGCCGTGCGACGTCCCGGCCGAGCCACACGGCCTCACAGTGGGCCCCGACGGCGCGATCTGGGTCGCCCTGGAGGCGGGCGCGCTCGCCAGGATCGACCGACGATTGGCGGAAGGTGGAATCGACGGGTCGCGAAGGGGAGTTGACTAGGGGTATGCGTGCCATAGTCATCACCGCCCAGGGCGGCCCAGAGGTCCTCGAGTACGTAGAGCGTCCCGACCCGGAGCCGGGTGACCTGGACGTCGTGATCGACGTCGCCGCCAGCGGCGTCAACTTCATCGACATCTACCACCGCTCCGGGGCATATCCGCTCACCCTGCCCAGCCCGCTCGGCTCGGAAGGGGCCGGCGTGGTCTCCGCCGTGGGCTCCGAGGTCACGGACGTGTCCGTCGGCGACACCGTGGCGTGGGCCAACGTGCTCGGCAGCTACGCCGAGAAGGCGGTGGTCCCGGCCGCCCGGGTGGTTCCGGTGCCCGCCTCCGTCTCCCCCGAGCTGGCCGCCGCGGCGATGCTGCAGGGCATGACCGCCCACTACCTCACGCACTCCACGTACGAGGTGAAGCCGGGCGACAGCGTCCTCGTGCACGCGGGCGCCGGCGGCATGGGCCAGCTGCTGATCCAGCTCGCCAAGCTCAAGGGCGCGACCGTGCACACCACCGTCTCCAGCGAGGAGAAGGAGAAGGTGGCCCGCGCGGCCGGAGCCGACGAGGTGCTGCACTACGACGACTTCGCCGACGTGCTGCGCGGGCAGATCGACGTGGTCTACGACGGCGTGGGGGCGACCACGTTCGACGGCGGGCTGGAGGCGCTGCGTCTTCGCGGGGTCATGGCGCTCTACGGGGCGGCCAGCGGCCCCGTGCCGCCGTTCGATCCACAGCGGCTCAACAAGGAGGGCTCGCTCTTCTTGACCAGGCCAACGCTGGTCCACTACATCGCCGAGCGGGAGGAGCTGCTGTGGCGGGCCTCCGACGTGTTCGGGTGGATCGCCGCCGGGCAGCTGAAGATCGACATCTCGCACCGGTACCCGATGGCCGAGGCGGCCCGTGCGCACGAGGACCTCGCCGCTCGCCGTACGACGGGCAAGCTGCTCCTGGTCCCCTGAGCACCCTTCGGGAGGCGGTGCGGGTACGGCCGCCTCCCATGAACTACGCTCCCAAACGTGGACATAGCCCCCTCTTTGTGGTCATTCGCCGCAGTGGTCGCCCTCCTGACCATCACCCCCGGCCTCGACACGGCACTCATCCTGCGTACGTCCCTGCTGTCCGGCAGGCGGCCCGCCTGGGGCGTCGTTCTGGGCATCCAGCTGGGCACGCTCGCCTGGGGCCTGCTGACCGCGGTGGGCCTGTCCACGCTCCTGGCCGCCTCCCAGCTCGCCTACGACATCCTGCGCTGGACCGGCGCCGCGTACCTGGTCTGGATGGGCATCCGCATGCTCATGACCAGGACGAAGCCGCAGGAGGGCCCGGCGGAGACCGGCTTCGGCACCGGCTTCCGGCGCGGCCTGATCACCAACCTGCTGAACCCCAAGGTCGGCGCCTTCTACGTGGCGATGCTGCCGCAGTTCATCCCGGCGGACGCCCCGCACGCGGCCATGGGCCTGCTCCTGGCGGGGGTCCACGTGGGCGAGGGCCTGCTGTGGAGTGCCATGCTGGTCGGCTGCGCGGCCCTCATGAGCGGCGCCCTGCGTACCCCGGCCGTCAGGCGGCTGCTGGACCGCGTGACGGGCATCGTGATCGTCGCTTTCGGCATCCGTCTGGCCTTGGACAACTAGACGCCCGGTAACGTGCTGCTGTGCAGACGGCGTTCGTGCTCGGTGGTGGCGGGGTCCTTGGCGCGCACGAGGTGGGCATGCTCCAGGCGCTCGACGAGGAGGGCATCGTGCCCGACCTCGTGGTCGGCACGTCCGTCGGCGCGCTGAACGGGGTGCTGCTGGCCGCCGACCCCGTCCGCGCCGTGGAGCGGCTGTCGTCGTTGTGGCGTTCCGATGTGGTCCGTACGGCGTTCGCCGGTTCCTGGGTCACCCGGCTGTCCACCTTGGCGAGGACCGGCACTCATCTGCACCCGATCGGGCCGCTTCGAGCGTTGTTGAGCGAGATGGTGCCGGTTTCGCGGGTCGAGGAGCTGGCCGTGCCGTTCCAGTGCGTGGCCGCCTCGGTGGAGCGGGCCACCGCCCACTGGTTCGACCAGGGGCCGCTGGTCGACGCCGTACTGGCCTCGTGCGCGGTGCCCGGGCTGCTGCCGCCCGTGTCCATCGGCGGCGAGCACTTCTTCGACGGCGGCCTGGTGCACAGCATCCCCGTCGGCCGGGCCGTGCAACTGGGGGCCAAGCGCGTCTACGTCCTGCACGTCGGGCGGATCGAGCGCCCGCTCAGCGTGCCGCGGCGGCCCTGGGAGGTGGGCATGGTGGCGTTCGAGATCGCGCGCCGGCACCGGTTCGCCGAGGAGATGGCCACGCTGCCGCCCGACGTCGAGGTGCACGTGCTGCCGGCCGGGGCCACGCAGCCGATGTCGAACCTCCGCTACCGCGACCTGTCACAGATCTCCCACTACATCGAACGCGCCTACCACGCGTCTTCCCGATATCTCCAGACAGGAGGACGATGAAGATCTGACCACCTGGAGGCCGATGTTGCTGCCACCACGCATCCTGCGGCGCCTCATCCTCGCTCCACTCGTCATCGTGGTGACCGTGTTCGTGCTCGTCACGCTGCCGGTGTGGGTCGTGGTGACGTTCGCCGCGTCGCTGCGCCTCCCGCCTCCGCAACGCCGTGGGCTGCGGTTCGCCTGGTTCGGGGTGGCGTGGCTGACGCTGGAGTCGGCGGTGCTCGTCGCCTGCCTCGTGCTCTGGGTGGCCGGCGCGTTCGGCCGGGACCGGCAACAGGAGCGGCACTACGCGCTGATCACATGGTTCCTGACCAAGGTGTACGGCGCCGCCGTACAGATCTTCCGCCTCACCGTCGACATCCACGAACCGCCGCTCACCGAAGAGGAACAGGCCGCCCGCCTCACCCGCCCGGTGATCGTCCTGGCCCGCCACGCGGGTCCCGGCGACTCCTTCCTGCTGATCTATCACCTTCTCTCCCTGTACGACCGGCGGCCCCGGATCGTGATGAAGGCGGCGCTGCAGTTCGACCCGTCGCTGGACGTGGTGGTCAACCGGCTGCCGAACGCCTTCGTGCCCCGCCGTACCGCCGAGAGCGGCATCATCGACGAGATCAGGCGGCTGTCCTCGACCATGGACGAGGACGACGCGCTGGTGATCTTCCCGGAGGGCGGCAACTTCACCCCGCGCCGCCGCCGGCTGGCGATCAGGCGGCTGGAGGAGAAGGGGCTGGACGAGGAGGCGTCACGGGCCCGCGGCATGGATCACCTGCTGCCGCCCCGCCCCGGCGGCGCCATCGCGGCCATCGAGTCCTGCCCGTCGGCCGACGTCGTCTTCGTCGCGCACACCGGCCTGGACGACCTCATCACGGTGGGCGACGTGTGGCGCAAACTCCCGCTCAGCGCGCACATCACCGCGAAGTGGTGGCGAGTGCCCGCCTCACGTATCCCTGAGGACCGCGAAGCGCGGATCCGCTGGCTGTACGACCAGTGGGAGCTCATCGACGACTGGATCAGCGCTCAGCGGCTCACCCTGCACTAGCTCCCGGTGGAAGGAGCGGGACGGCGGGCGGGCCGTGCTCGATGAGGTCGAGCAGGGCGTCCGTGTCGAGGTGCTGTTCGACCAGATCGCCGAGGGCGTCCAGGCGGCTCTCGCGCAGCAGGGCGAAGTCCGTGTCCGGCGCCGGGACGAAGGCACGCCCGGCCCGCTCGGCCACGTCGGTGAGGAAGGCGCGGCGGAAGCCGTCGTTCTCCAGCGCGCCGTGCCAGGTGGTGCCCCACACGTCGCCCACGCGGCAGCCGTCGAGGAACGGTTCGCCGCCTTCGACGGTCGCGACGCCGTGGTGGATCTCGTACGCGCTGACCGGATGCCCGTACGCGTGACCGGCCGGGCGGCCGAGCGTCTTGCCCGCGGCGAACCGGACCCGAACCGGAAGCAGGCCCAGACCGTCGACCCGACCGGCGCCCGACTCGACGTCGTCGTGGATCTCGCGGGCGAGCATCTGGTAGCCGCCGCAGATGCCGAGGATCGGTCCGGTACGCCGCCGGACGGCATCGGCCAGGCCGGTGTCACGGAGCCAGGCCAGGTCGCTGACCGTCGCTCGGGAGCCGGGCAGCACCACCAGGTCGGCGTCGTCCAGCTCCGCCGGATCGGTCACGAAGCGGACCAGCACCCCCGGCTCAGCGGCCAGGGCGTCGAGGTCGGTGAAGTTGGAGATCCTCGGCAGCTTGACCACCGCCACGCGGAGCGTCTGGTCGCCGTGGGGCCGTTGCGGGGCGATCGAGCGGCTGCCGAGGGCGAGTGAGTCCTCGACGTCCAGCCAGAGCCCGTCCAGCCAGGGCAGCACACCGTACACCCGGCGGCCGGTGAGGTCGCGGAGCATGTCCAGGCCGGGTTCGAGCAGCTCGGCCGCGCCGCGGAACTTGTTCACGACAAATCCGGAAATATGCGCTTGGTCGGCCGCGTCCAGCAGGCCGACCGTGCCGTAGAACGCGGCGAACACGCCGCCGCGGTCGATGTCGCCCACCACGATCACCGGCAGGTTCGCCGCCCTGGCCAGACCCATGTTGGCGATGTCGCCCCGGCGCAGGTTGATCTCCGCGGGGCTGCCGGCGCCCTCGCAGATGACGACGTCGTACGAGCTCCGCAGCCGGTCGAGCGAGGCCAGCGCGCTCTCGCGGAGCAGGTCCTTGAGCCGGCCGTACTCCATCGCGTCGACGTCGGCCACCGGCTGTCCCATCAGGACCACCTGGCTGCGGCGGTCGCTGCCGGGCTTGAGCAGGATCGGGTTCATGTCGGCGACGGGTTCGAGGCCGGCGGCCCGCGCCTGAACGGCCTGGGCGCGGCCGATCTCGGCGCCGTCGGCGGTGACGTACGAGTTCAGGGACATGTTCTGGGCCTTGAACGGCGCGACGCGGACCCCCTTGCGGGCCAGCCAGCGGCAGATCCCGGCGGTGACGACGCTCTTGCCCGCGTCAGATGTGGTGCCGGCGACCAGCAGCGCTCCGCTCATGGCTTAGATCTTGACATGCTCCCCGCTCTAAAGGGACGGGGGTTCCCGTGCCGCTATGCGGCAGCTCGTGCCGGTTGCGCGGCTCGTGCTGTGGGACGGGGTGCTTGACGTTTCTCGGACCCGGGTGGGTCTCCACGCCCTGAGACGACCAGCCCGGCCGCCTGTCCTTTGGCCTTGATGTTCCTCGCCGCGACGATGTCGGCGTGCTCGGTGTGCCCGCAAGACGTGCAGGAGAAGACCGCTTGGCTCTTGCGGCTCTTCTCCTCCACCTTCCCGCACGCAGGTTCCGGGCACGTCTGAGACGTGTACGCGGGGTTGATCTTATGGATGACGCTGCCGGTGTAGCGGGCCTTGGAGCGGAGGGCGACTTCCAGGCCGTACCAGCCCTTGCCGAGAATCGCCTTGCTGAGCCCGGATTTCGCGGCCGCGCCGTTGCGCAGGAACCTGCCCGGCCGGTCGGGGTCGGGCTTGGGCTTGACGGCCGCGCTCATGCCCTTGGTGTTCAGGTCTTCGATGACCACGTGCCCGTACCTGCGGGTGAGTCGGTGCGCGGCTTGGGCGTTGAAGTCAGCGCGCCGCCACCGCACCCGCCGCATGATCTCACTCATCGCCGCCACGACCCTCTTGCGCCGCTTCGACCCCTTCTTCGTGCGGGCAAGTTGGCGTTGCAGCCGCAGATACCGTTCCGCTTCGCCGGGCGTGAGATACCCGAGGCCCCGACCCTCCCTTCCCTCTCGGCCCTCTTTCCTCTCCCGTGGGAGCTCCCTCGAAGAAACACCGTCGGTTCCGGCGTGGCGGCGGTCGAAGAACTCCCCATCCGAGGTCACGGCGGCCGTGACCACCCCTCGGTCCACGCCCACCCATTGAGGGCACACGTGATCCACACGCTCGGCGGTCCCATCGTCGAGCAGGAAGCTGATGAACCAGTGCTTGCTGTCCCGGGACACGGTCGCGGACTTGACGCTTCCCCCGAGCGGGCGCGACATCCGAAACCGCGCCCACCCGAACTTCGGCAGGAACACCCGCCCCCACCTGCGGTTGATCCGCTCGACGGGCAGGTGTTTGGCGGTGGGGAACCGAAACGACGGCTTCCACTTCGTCCGCGACTTCCAGCGCACCTTCCACGTGCCATGCTTGCGGCACGCCTGGTCCAGGTCCTTGAGGGTCTGCTGGATGACCTGGGCGGGGGCGTCCGCGAGCCAGTCGCAGTACGGGTCCTTCTTCGCCTCGGCGAGTTGCTTGCACTGCTGCTCATAGTTGATCCACTGGCTGCGCCGCCGGTACTCCCGCCGTTGTTCGAGTCCGGTGTTCCATACGGCCCGGCAGATCCCGCCCAGCCTTTCGGCGAACGCCCGCTGCCCGAAGTCGAACTCCAGGCGGTACTTCCGGCCCGCCAACATGCGCAACACCCCCTGCCCCACGGGACGCTTGCATCTCACCGACTCGAACACATTATCATCTGGTCTATGAGCCAGGAAGTGAAATACCGGCGAGGCAGGCACGTGGTTACCGCGATGCACGTCCATCTGGTCTTTGTCACCAAATATCGCACAAACGTGTTCAACGACGCGATGCTACGCCGCTGCGAAGACATCATGATCGAGGTGTGCGACAGCTTCGAGGCCGAACTCCGCGAGTTCAACGGCGAACACGACCACGTCCACCTGCTCATCCACTACCCGCCCAAGGTCGCGATCAGCAAACTCGTCAACTCGTTGAAAGGCGTCTCCTCGCACTACCTCCGCAAGGAATTCACCAGCCCGGACAACCCCGCCACCATGCACGGCCCCTTCTGGTCACCCAGCTACCTCGCCGCCTCCTGCGGCGGAGCCCCACCATCGATCATCAAGGCCTACATCGAACAACAGCGCCACCCCACCTGAGGTTCCAGCTCCACGCTCCGGGATGACCCGACTACGGCAGGCCACCCTCCAAAGGAGGACCGCATTCATCCCCGGCCTGAAGGACTCCGTTGCCCAATTCGGCGTGTCTTCTGGGAAGCCGATGATGTCCTGAATCAGGATGATCTGCCGCGCGGTTCCTCGTCTGCGAGCGGTGAGAGGATGGTGGACTGATGTCGATGCAGCCGC
>NZ_JAHKRM010000039.1:0-65971 GCF_019396345.1 Nonomuraea guangzhouensis
TCATGCGCCAGGCCGGCTACCCGCTCGGCTCCTCACTGCAGTTCCTCCTCGTGCTCAACCTGGGCGCGATCGTCGGCACCATCATGGTGTCCTTCCTCGCCGACCGTTTCGGCTCGAAGATCGTCACTGCCTGCGCTTTCCTCGCCGCGACCTTGTGCCTGTATCTGCTGAGCCTCCACCTGGACACGGCCGTCCTCATGGTGTGCGTCGCGGTGGCCGGGCTGGGCAGCGTCGGCACGCAGATCCTCGTCAACGGCTACGTCGCCACGCACTACCCGTCGTCCGCACGCGCGACGGCCCTCGGCTGGTCGCTCGGCGTCGGAAGACTGGGGGCGATCCTCGGCCCGCTGCTCGGTGGCTGGATCCTGGGGTCTGGTCTCGGCACGGAATGGAACTTCTACGCGTTCGTGCTGCCGGCGTTGCTGGGCGCGATCTTCATCGCGGCCGTGCCGCGGGTGCGCGCCGCCAGGAAAGCGGCCGGCGTCGATCGGCCAGAGACAGTGTGAGCCGTCATCGGATGGCATTCCCCATTTATATATTTCATTTCATAGACGGTCGTTCGCAATTTGTTGTAGTGTGGCGATATGTAGTGTGGCGGATCATTGCTCACACCACCGCCGCGGGCAGAGCCGGACCGCGGGTGCCGGACGATCGGGAGGACCATCGCATGAACACTCACCTCCCTGAGATCACGGCGGAGGAGCAAACCCAGCTGCCCTTGGCCGAGCGGGCCAGTGAGCTCGTCCCCGTGGGGCGGGGCGGCGCGCGCCGCGCAATCGCGCTGGCCAACCCCGGCCTGCCCGGCACCCCGTATGCCACGGCGGCGATCCAGTACCTCGGCCCGCGCGAGGAGGCGCCCGCGCACCGCCACACCCAGACCGCGTTCCGGTTCGTGGTCGACGGCGAGGGCGTGTGGACCGACGTCGAGGGCGTCGGCGAGCTGTGCAACACGATCGTCAGGGGGAGCTGATGCGCATCGCTGTCGCGGGGGGCGGCCCGGGAGGGCTGTTCTTCGCCACCATGATCAGGCGGCTCGACCCGGCGGCCGAGGTCACCGTGTTCGAGCGCAACCGCGCAGACGACACCTTCGGCTTCGGCGTCGTCTTCTCCGACCGTACGCTGGCCGGGATCCACGAGGCCGACCCGGTGCTGCGGGAGGCGCTCGACGAGCACGGCCGGCACTGGGACGACATCGAGGTCCGGCTCAAGGGAGAGCGTGTCCGCTGCGGCGGGAACGGCATGGCCGCCATCGTCCGGCGCACGCTGCTCGCGCTGTTGCAGGACCGCGCCCGCGGGCTCGGCGCCGACCTGCGCTTCTCCACCGAGGTGACGCTCGACGATCTGACCGGTTACGACCTGGTCGTGGCCGCCGACGGCACCGGCTCGCAGATTCGGGACCGGCTCGGCTTCGGCAGCGGGGTCGAGACCGCCGGCGCGAAGTTCATCTGGTTCGGCACGGACTACCTCTTCGACGGGCTCACCTTCCTGCACGAGCGCGGCCCGCACGGCGTCTTCGCCGTACACGGCTACCCGATCTCGGCGGACCTGTCCACGTTCATTGTGGAGACCGACGAGGCTTCGTGGCGGCGGGCAGGGCTCGACGCGTTCGACGTCACGCAGCCGCCCGGCCCCAGTGACCTGCTCTCCAAGGCGTACCTGGAGGAGCTGTTCGCCGGCCAGATCGCCGGGAAGCGGCTGCTCACCAACAACTCGCGCTGGGGGAACTTCCGCACTCGTCGCACCAAACGCTGGCATACCCTGACGCCACGACCGGTCGTGCTGCTCGGCGACGCCGCGCACACCGCGCACTTCTCGGTCGGTTCGGGGACGAAGATGGCCATGGAGGACGCGGTGGCGCTGGCACGTGCGCTGTCTGAGCACGGCGGCGATCTGCCCGCCGCGCTCGCGGCCTACGAGTCGGCGGCCCAGCCGTCCGTCCGGCAGGTCCAGGACGCCGCGCGGCCGAGCTTGTCATGGTGGGAGCACTTCGGCCACTACTACGACGCCTTCGAGCCCTGGCAGTTCGCCTACCACTTCCTGTCACGCAGCATCACCGACGCGCGGCTGGCCCGCCGCGCCCCCGAGTTCACCCAGGCCAGCCTGCACAGGTGGGTTGAGATCCACGGCACCGAGCCGCTGCGCACGCCTTTTGAGAGCGGCGGCTGGCAGGCCGCGAGTCGGCTCGTCGATGTCGTCACCGATGCTGACGGCACGCCAGCAGCAGTAGACGACCTGCCGCTGTCGGCCACTCCGGCGCAGGGGGAGTGGGGTCTACTCCTGGACGCGCCGGACTCCGAGGCAGAGCTACCGGAGGTTTACGCGCGCCTCGCCGAGCTCGTGGCAACCGGCGAACGGCCGGTACTGGTCGCCGTGGCCGGCGGCACGCCGCTGACCCGCACCCTGGTGTGCGAGCAGGCCCGCCTGCGGCACCGACTTCCCACGCTGTTGATCGAACCGGCACTCGACCACGACCGCGCCCACACGATCGTGCTGTCCGGCCGCTCCGACCTGGTGGGGGTGGCTGCGTGAGCGACACCGCCACCACAGCGATCTCGGGGGATCTGTCAGCACTGTTCGCGCCCCGCGGCATCGCCGTCATCGGAGCATCCCGCCATCCACACAAGCTCGGAGCGACGCTGGCGCGCTCGCTGTCCGGCTTCGCCGCCGTCGGGGGACACCTGGCACTGGTGAACGGCCGCGATGACGGCATGTACGGCTCGATCGCCCAAGCCGCCGCCGACGGCCCGATCGACGTGGCGATGATCTGTGTGCCCGCCCCCGCATGCCCCGGTGCCCTGGCCGAGGCCGCCGCCGCGGGAGCCCGCGCCGCCGTGATCTACTCGGGCGGATTCGCCGAGACCGGAGAGGCCGGTGCGGCCCACCAGCGGGCTCTCGCCGACATCGTCTCCCGGACCGGCATCCGGCTGCTGGGCCCCAACACGAGCGGCTTCCTGGCCCCGCACTGCGGTCTCACCGCCACCTTCGTGCCCGGCGCCGCCCAGGTGCGGCCGGGCAAGGTGGCCGTCGTCGCCGCCAGCGGCGGCGTCAACCACGCCCTGGCGTTCCTGCTGACCGAGGCCGGGCACGGCGTCAGCCTCGCCGTGGGGCTGGGCAACGCTGTCGACCTCGGCGCCCCCGACGTCCTCGGCCATCTCGCCGACGACCCCGCCACCGCCGCCGTCGCGCTGCACCTCGAATCGGTGGCCGACGGCCCCCGCCTGGTCGACAGCGTGCGCCGGCTCGCCGAACGCCGCCCCGTCGTCGCTCTCGTCGTCGGCCGCAACGACATCGGCGCCTTCGCCGCCTCCCACACCGGCGCGCTGGCGACGTCGTGGCGCATCACCAGGGCCGCCCTCGCCCAGGCGGGCGCCGTACTGGTGGATGACGAGCGCGAGCTGGTCGACGCCGTCGGCGCCCTCGCCGTCACCCGCCTGCGGCCCCGCAGGACCGCGGGGGTCGGCGTGGTGACCGCGCAAGCCGGCCCTGGCCTGCTGCTCCTGGACGACCTGCGCGGCCGCCGGGCGAACGTCCCCGAGCTCACCACGGCCACGCGGGACGCTCTGGCCGAGCTGCTGCCGCCGCTGACCTACCAGGCCAACCCGGTCGACACCGGGCGTCCCGGTCCGGAGCTCGGACGCGTCCTCGCCGCGGTCGGCGCGGATCCGGGCGTGGACGTGATCGCCGCGTACACGCTGCACGAGCCCGACGCCGTCGACATCGCCGCCGCCGTCGAGGAGGGCCGCTCCCACGGCACTCCGATGGTGCTGGGGCTCGGCGGGACCGGCGAGGAGGTCGCCCGGAAACGGCGTGAGCTGCTGGAGGCCGGGGTAGCCGTCACGACGGACCCGCGCGGTGTCGCCGCCGCGACCGCCGCCCTTCTCACCGACGCCCGCGCTCGCGCGCACACCGCTGCCCCTTCTCCTGGCGGCCGGGTGCCGGCGGATGTCCGTGGCCGCCACGACGAGCACCAGGCCAAGAATCTCCTGGCCCGGATGGGGGTGCGCACCATGCCGCGCCGCGCCTGCGACGACCGCGCCGGCGCCCGTGCTGCCCTGGCCGAGTTCAGCGGCCCCGTTGCGGTCAAACTGCTCGACGCCGACGTACTGCACAAGACAGAACTCGGCGGCGTGTACCTGAACATCGCCACCAGCGACGACCTGGAGGCGGCGCTGGTCCGGCTCGACGCCGCCGGCGCCCGCCGCTACCTGGTGGAGAAGATGGCCCCCGCCGGGGTCGACCTCATCGTTGGCGCCCGCCGCGACCAGGTCTTCGGCCCCGTCGTCCTCGTCGGCCTGGGCGGGACGGTGGCGGAGGCATTGGCGGACGTGACCGTCCGGCTCGCCCCGCTCAGCCCCGCCGAAGCAGTCTCCATGCCCTCGGAGCTGACTGGACACGCCCTGCTCACCGGATGGCGGTCCGGGCCCGTCCTCGACCCCGGCGAGCTGAGCAGGATCGTCTCCGCGCTCGGCGACCTGCTCTCCGCCAACCCGCTGATCGACGAGATTGAGATCAACCCGCTGAGGCTCACCGCCGACGGTCTCGTCGCCCTCGACGCCGTGATCATCCCCAGGGAGGCCGACGATGCCCAGCCCCATCTCTGACCACGTCGTGCCCTGGCCGGACGCCGAAGCCCAACGCTTCGCCGCGGAAGATTACTGGGCCGGAGTACCGCTCGGGCAACTGCTGCGGGAGGTCGCCGACCGCACCCCCGACGCGCCCGCACTCGCCGATCCCGTCGCCGGGCTCCGGCTCACGCACGCCGAGCTGGCCGAACGCGCCGACGCGGCAGCCGTGCGCCTGCTGGATCTGGGCATCGGCCGCGGCGACCGCATCGTGGTGCAGCTCGGCAACGGATGGGAGTTCGTCGTCCTCACCCTCGCCTGCCTGCGCGCGGGCATCGTCCCGGTGATGGCTCTGCCCGGGCACCGGCGCAGCGAACTGACCTACCTCGCCACCCACGCCGAGGCGGTCGCGATCGCCGTCCCGGACCGCATGCGCGACTTCGACCACCAGGCGCTGGGACACGAGCTGGCCGCCGACGTCACGGCGGTCACCGGCGCCGGGTGGCACGTCCTCGTCACCGGCGACGACCTCGCCCCCGGCAGCGCCGACCTGCGCGCGCTGTGCGCACCGTCCGCCGGCCCCAAGACCGACCGCGCCCGCATGGACGAAAGTGCGCCCACCAGCCGCGACGTGGCCGTCTTCCTGCTGTCCGGCGGCACGACCGGCCTGCCGAAACTCATCGCCCGCACCCACGACGACTACGCCTACAACGCCCGCGCCAGCGCCGACATCGCCGCGATGGGAACAGATACCGTCTACCTGGTGACCCTGCCCGCCGGCCACAACTTCCCGCTCGCCTGCCCTGGCCTGCTCGGCACGCTACTCAAAGGCGGCCGGGTCGTCACCCTGCCTTCCCCCGAGCCCACCCGCGCCTTCGCCACCATCGCCGCCGAAGGTGTCACCCACACCGCCGCGGTCCCCGCCATCGCCGTCCGATGGCTGGAACACGCCGCCAAGCACGGCGCCGGCGACGTCCGCAGCCTGCGCGTCCTGCAGGTCGGCGGCGCCCGCATCGCCGACGAACTGGCCCGCAAGGTCAGGCCCATACTCGGCGCCACGCTGCAGCAGGTGTTCGGCATGGCCGAAGGACTGCTCAACTACACCCGCCTCGACGACCCCGACGACGTCATCTGCACCACCCAGGGCCGCTCCCTGTCCCCGGCCGATGAGGTGCGCCTGGTCGACGAGTACGACAACGACGTCCCCGAAGGCGAACCCGGCTCGCTGCTCACCCGCGGCCCCTACACCCCGCGCGGCTACTACAAGGCCGCAGAACAGAACGCGCGCGCCTTCACCGCCGACGGCTGGTACCGCTCCGGCGACATCTGCCGTCGCACCCCCGATGGCAACCTGATCGTCGAGGGACGCGACAAGGACATGATCAACCGCGGCGGCGAGAAGATCTCCGCCGAGGAGGTCGAGAACCTCGTCTACCAGCTCCCCACGGTCAGCCAGGTCGCCGCTGTGGCCATGCCCGACAGCGTCCTCGGCGAACGCGTGTGCGTGTACGTCGTGCCCCGCCCCGGCGGCACCGTCACCCTGGACGAGATCCGCGCGACCATGGAGCGCAGCGGCGTCGCCCGTTTCAAGATCCCCGAACACCTGGTGGTCGTGGACGAGTTGATCTCCACCAAGGTCGGGAAGATCGACAAAAAGGCCCTGCGCGCGGACATCGCCGCCCGCCTGGCGGCCCGGACGGACGCATGAACGACCTGAGCACCGCGCTCCCCTGGATGCGCCAGGGCAGCGACCGCCTCCTCACCCTGGTCGAGAAGCTGACCGACGACGATTTCCACGACCAGCCTCCTGCCTGGCTGGATGCGCGCCCACGTCATCGCGCATGTGGCGCGCAACGCCGGCACCTCAACACGCTCCTGGTGGGCTCGGCGTGCCGGACATACAAGCCGGCTCAACCGCTGGGAACGGCGCGCGATGGCCTGGCTGGCCGAGATCGCTCGGCGATCTCCCCGCCTGTTCGGGCACTGGCGACTCTGCCCGGACTGTGGAACGCCGTCGCATCGGGTGCACAGCCACTATGAACGGCGGTTGTCCGATACCGCGGTCGGGGGCCAAGAACTGCTCATTCACCTGCGGGTGCACCGATTCTTCTGCCGCGCTGACACCTGCGCGAAGACGACGTTTGCTGAGCAGATCCCGGGGCTGACCGTCCGATACGGCCGCCGCAGCACCCGAGCGGCACCAGCGTTGCAGGCCGTCGCGCTGGCGTTGGGCGGTCGTGCCGGTGCCCGGCTCGCCGATCGGCTGGCGGCCTCGGTGAGCCGGATGACGCTGATCAGGCTGATTCGTGCCCTGCCCGACCTGGGCCTCGCGGCGGGCCCACGGGTGCTCGGCGTGGACGACTTCGCCCTACGACGCGGCCACTCCTACGGAACGATCCTGATCGACATCTCCACCAGCACCGTGGTCGATGTGCTGGCCGGCCGGACGGCCGACACCCTTGCGGCCTGGCTGCGAGCCCATCCTGGAGTCGAAATCGTCTGCCGCGATCGAGCCGGCGCCTATGCCGAGGGCATCACCAGAGGCGCACCGTGAGGGGTACCGCTGCCGACGCCCGCCGGGCGCGCAATGCCGTCCAGCGGCACGGCGGGGCCGCGCTCGATGACCAGGTCCCGCGCGGCCAGCAGGATCCGTTCCAGGTTTTGGTGCCGGTGCCGGGGTGGCGGATGTGGTCAGACTATGCGGGTGCAGAGGGTGCGGCCTCGGATCTCCCAGTGGACCCTTCTGCCGCCCGGCGGGCAGGCACCGCTGGTGAACGCGGTGATACGGAGGACGAAGTCGTACTCCCCTGGAGCGGAGCCGGCCCCGCACGGCCACGACGTCATCAGATCCGAGTTGTTGATGGTGACCGAGTTCTCGTTCTCCCCCTTTGTGGCCAGGAAACAGTCACCCGTGCGGAACTGCCGCTGCACGCAGAGGGCGATCTCGTTCGCGTCCTCGCCGTAGCTCCACCACAGTTCCCCGTCCAGATCGGCGCCGTGCCTGATGCACTCGGAGGAGCCGCCGACCACCTTGCGCACCTTCAGGTAGGCGTCGGAGCGGCCGCAGCCGACCGCGCGCGGCTTGCTCCTGCTCCACTCGCCGGACGGACGCTCGTAGGCGTCCAGGCAGTCGCCCGCCGAGATCTTCTCGAACGCCTTGCGGGTGGGATCGGATGTGGGGGTGGGGGTGGCACTGTCGGTGGCGCTCGCGGTCTCGGACGGCTGAGGCGCGGGTGTCGGGGGAGTCGGGGTCTGCTGGGGAGTGGCGATGGCCTTGGAGGTGGCCTTGAAGGTGGCCGGTGCGTTTCCGTCGTCCCCGATGGCCCAGGCGGCGAAGGCGACCAGCAGGACGCCCATGATCGCGGCCACCGGGAGCTTCATTCGTCCGAGCGGCGGAAACCGCCGGCCGTTCCCCGGCGCGTCCTGCGGCGGGGGCGCCAGCACCTCGGTCTCCGCCACCAGCGTGGCGATCATGGTGCTGACGGGCTCCGGCAGCGGAGCGTCCCCGCCCTCGGCGAGTGCGGAGCAACGTTCGAGGAACGCGTCGAGGCCGGGCCGGTCTTCCGGATCCTTCTCCAGGCCGGACGCGATCAGCGGGAGCAGCGGCTCCGGCACGCCGGTCAGGTCGGGTTCCTCGTTGATGACGCGGTAGCCGAGGGCCTCGATCGGGCCCTCGCCGAAGGGCCGCCGGCCGGTGGCGGCGAAGGCCAGCACGGCAGCCAGGCAGAACACGTCACTGGCCGGCCCGACCTCGCGGCCCCGAAGCTGCTCGGGCGACATGAACCCGGGCGTGCCGACCACGCTGGTGCGGGTGGTCTGCGAGGTGGCGTCGAGCGCGCGGGCGATGCCGAAGTCGATGATGCGGGGCCCGTCCTGGGCGAGCAGCACGTTGCCGGGCTTGAGGTCCCGGTGGACGACGCCCCGCTCGTGGATCGCCATCAGCCCTTCGGCCAGGCCCGCGCCGAGCCCCGCGACCGCCGCCGCGGAGAACGCGCCGTGCTCGCCGACGGCCTCGTGCAGCGACGGCCCCGCGATGTACTCGGCCACGAGCCAGGGCGGATCGGCGTCGGCGCGGGCGTCCACCACCTGCACGGTGTGGATGCCCCCGACCCGCCGCACCGCGGCGACCTTCGCCTCGAACCGCCGCCGGAACTGCGCGTCCTCCGCCAGGTATGGGTGGATCACCTTGACCGCGACCGGCCGGCCGCCCTTCGAGCGGCCCAGGTAGACGCGACCCATCCCGCCCGCCCCCAGCCGCGCCAGCAGCCGGTACCCACCGACCTCCTTCGGGTCGCCCGCCTCAAGCGGCTTCAGTTTCTCGCTGGACACCCGCACGCCCTCCCACACCCACTGGTGATCTAGAACGCACCCTTCCACACAGGACGACGTGAGGGTAGGCCGTGCCGTGGCTGTGCAGTCGCCGGGCTCCGACGCTCACCCACTTGCTCCAGCGCGGCCTGATCCAGCCGGAAGAACTGATCGCCGCATGGACGTTGCTGGACGGCGAGTGGGAGTTGGTGGGTAACAAGACCGGCGCGACGCGGCTGGGCTTCAGTCTGATCTTGAAGTTCTTCGAGCAGGGGCCCGGTTCCCTCGGCATATGGGCGAGTTGCCCAAGGCTGCGGTGGACTACGTGGCCGGTCAGGTGAAGGTCGATCCGGCGCTACTGGTCGACTACAACTGGTCGGGCCGGTCGATCGAATGGCACCGGGCGCAGATCCGGGAGGCTCTGGGGTTTCGCGAGTCGACTCGGGCGGATGAGGACGCGCTGATCGAGTGGCTGGCCACGGAGACCTGTCCGATGGTGCTGACCACGAGGGACTGCGGGCTGCGTTGCTGTCGCGGTGCCGGAAGTTGAGGATTGAGCCGCCGGGCAGGGTTGAGCGAATCATGGGCGCGTGCCGAGCCCGGTTCGAGCGGGAGTTCTGCCTGCAGGTGTTGGACCGGTTGTCGGCGGACTCGGCGCGGGCGTTGTGGGAGCTGGCCACGGGTGAGGACGGGTTCTTGCAGGAGCTGAAGTCCGATCCGGGCCAGCTGGGGTTGGAGACGCTGCTGGAGGAGATCGTCAAGCTGCGGCGGGCCAAGGCGCTCGGCCTGCCGGCGGATCTGTTCGGCACTCCGGCACGACCTCGAACCGGGCACACCAACCGGCCACCGACCAGCAGACTCAGACTGCGAACTCACACGCCTGATCAAAGACGGAGGCTAGCGCACCACCCGAGAGTCAAGCCGGGTTCAAAGGGTCGCTGTATCGGTGGCGCCGACCCCGAGCGTTAGGGCTCGGTTGACTGCGGCGCGGGTGTCGTCCACCAGGGTGAGCGGGTTGTTGCCGAGGCGCTTGGCGGTCTGGAAGCAGGCCAGGGCGATCTGGCCGGCGAGGACGGCGGTGGCTTCGTCGGATCCGCGTCGGATGAGCAGTTCGCTCAGCTTGTCCCCGAACTGCTGCATCTTCACGGCGTCGCGGTCGCGCAGTTCCGGGTGCTGCTCGATCAACGCGAAATGGCGCGTATAGCCCGCGGGGTCGGCGGTCGCCTGGGCGCACAGGGCGAGCAGAACCGGGCTGAGCTGTGCGACGCCCTCGGTCACGCTGCGCGGGGGAAGGGCGTCGTCTGCTTGGCCAGCCGCGGCGACCATGTCGAGCAGCTCCTGCTCCCTGGCGAACACGACCTCCTGTTTGTCGCGGAAGTGGCGGAAGAACGTGGTGCGTCCGACTTCGGCGCGTTCGGCAATGTCGCCGACCGAAACGCGGTCGAAGCCGTGCTCTTGGAACAGCTCCTGAGCAGCCTCGATGATGCGCTGGCGCGCCTGGCGCTGCTTGCGTTCGACGAGGGGCCGGGAGGAGGTCATGCCCGCAAGCATACCGTGGCCGGTTGCCGTCCCACAAGGAATCGAGTACGTTCTGGTACGCCGTACCAAAACGAACGGAGATCCGAATGGCACGCGAACTGTCCATGGAAGACCGCCAGGCGATCGGCCGGACCCTGGCCCTGACCGGACACATCTTCGACCGAGGCGAGCTAAACCGGCTCGAGGAGATCTTCACGCCCAAGGTCGTCTACGACCTCAGCGACGTGGGAGCGGGGACGTTCGAGGGCGTCGAGGCGATCAGGAACGGCGCCCTGAAGCTCGGCGCGGGCAACCCCATCGCGCATCACGTCACGAACATCGTGATCACCGGCCAGGAGGACGACCTGGTCACCGCGCAGTCCAAGGGTCTCATCATCATGGCCGACGGGTCCGTCGCAAGCGTGACGCACCTCGACACCCTGCGAAGCGAGGACAGCACCTGGCGGATCAGCCGGCGAGTCATCCTGGCGCAGCGCACGCCGCTCGGCGGCCTCCACCTGACGCACACGGGCGAGCGCTAGCCGTGGAGCGCACCCTCGCACGTCGCCGCGACCAACGTGATTCCTCGATGTCCACCACCCGCCCGATGGGAGAAACGCCATGACCGAGCCGCTCGTCGTCACCCGGATCACCCACAGCTGCCACCTGGTCCAGATCGGCGGCCTGACCGTGCTGACCGATCCCTGGTTCTCTCAACGCACCTTCTACCACCCGGGCGAACCGATCGCCCTGCAGCCGGAGACGCTGCCGCATCTCGACGCGGTCGTGATCAGCCACGAGCACTACGACCACTGCGACCTTGACGCCTTCAGCCGCTATCCCAGCAAGGACGTGCCCCTGCTGGTCGCCGGCCCGGTCGTCGAGAAAGCCCGCAAGGCAGGATTCAGCGACGTCCGCGCGCTCGAGCCCTGGCAGTCCGCGCGGGTCGGCGATCTGACCATCTCCGCAGCGCCGGGCAAGCACGGCGTATACGAGGTCACCTACGTGATCAGCGGCGGTGGGCGCAGCGTCTACTTCGCCGGGGACACGCTGCTCATCCCGGAGTTGCACACCCTCACAGACCGCTACGGCCCGCTCGATGTGGCACTGCTCCCCGTCAACGGCCTGCACATCCGGATACCGCGAACCAAACAGGTCGTCATGAACGCCGAAGAGGCCGCCGAGCTCACCGCCACCCTTCGACCCAAGCTCGCGATCCCGCAGCACTACGCCTTCACCGGCGGCACGATAGGGGACGCGCTTTTCCTCAAGAGCGACAAGAACCCCGCCCTCTTCGTCGACGCGGTCCGTCGCCTCGTCCCCGACGTCCCGGTCAAAGTCATCAACCCTGGCGAACCACTGACTATCGCCCCCTGACCCACCTCGGTCTGCGGTCCCGGCGAGGCCGCCGGGACCGCAGACCGCACTTCAGGCCCCTACTCACCAGAGAATCGCTTCTACCCCTACGGGGCCCGTGCCGAGGCCGATTACCTCCAGACCCGGCACACGCACAACCTCATCATGGCCGTGCCCACCCACCGCCGGGCCGGAAAGCCTCCACGACAGCGATACGGCAACTGCTGCTTCGACAGCCGCTTTTCACTCCTGAAACCAGTCGAGCCGGCACTACGACCGGTACAGCCGACTCGCGATGATCACGAACCGCAACCGTGATCTTTCACTCAGCTACCTGGCGGCTGGGGGACACGTTCGGGAGCGGAGGGCCGAGTACGACCACAACTGCCTGGTCAGCTTCTTCACCAACGCCCGCTACCGTGCGGCAGTCGTGGACTGGCACGACGCGGCGCGAGCGATGATCGGCCTGTTCCGGGCGGACGCCGCCCGCTACCCGGACGATCCCGAATTCGGCCGCCTGTCCGCGGACATGTGCGCCGCGAGCCCCGCCTTCGCCGAGATCTGGGCGGAACTCCCCGTGGGCGGCCCCACTCACGGCACCAAGGCCCTGGAGATTCCCGGCCTGGGGACGCTGACCTTCGAGACCACCACCCTGCCGCTGCCCGAACTGCCCGGCCACCGCCTGTCGCTGCACACCCCCGCGCCCGGGACGGGAACGGAGGCCCTGCTGGAGCGCTTGGTGGTGGTGTCAGTGTGACGCGCAGGAAATGTGGCTCTGGCCCACTCTCGATGAACGGTGACTCAGGGTGAGCTCTGGGAAGCCTGGGCCGGTATGGTGCGGCTGATCGCGATTGCGTAACGGGCTGCGCACCGAAGCGGCCGCTCGTCAACGATCTGGTTTGTCGAGAACCTGATCACCAACGAGCGGCCGTGGGGTCAATTGTGCTGCACTCCCCGGCGGGCGACGACGCCTGCTGCCTTCATCTGCTGTGCCCCACCCTCAAGGATGTGCACGTCCAGGATGTCGAGGACCAGGGCGATGTCGTACGGATCGCGGCGTGCGCCTCGACGGTCGAGGCCTCGTGCCCGGAGTGCGGGGTCTCATCAGCCCGGATGCACAGCCGGTACCGGCGGACCTTGCGGGACCTGGCGGCGTGCGGACGGCCGCTGGTGATCGAGCTGGACGTACGCCGATTCCGCTGCGGTGAGGCCGCCTGCGGGCGGAAGATTTTCGCTGATCGATTCCACCTGTGGCAGAACCTTGCCCAGGCGTTGGAGAAGACGGTCCGCGCTCACCGCTCCTGCCTGCAGGAAGCGCCCGACCCGAACACTGCGATGCAGGAAGAGACCGGCGGTGAGGCCGAACCCGCCGAGCGTCCCAGGACCGTGGACTCCTACCGAAACGAACGGCCCATGGTGGCGCGGACCCAGGAACGCTACGCCCAGGTACAGGCGCTGAAGAACAACGGGGCGTCCCTGAATGCCATCAGCCGCGAGCTCGGCCTGGCCTCCCGCACCGCCCGCAAGTACGCCACCGCCACCAGCGTGGACGAACTTCTGGCCCCGATCCTGGCCGCTCCAGCAAGCTGGACGGGTTCAAGCCCTACCTCACCCGCCGGTGGAACCAGGGCTGCACCAACGCCGCCCAGCTCCACACCGAGATCAAGGCCGACGGTTTCACCGGCAGCCGACGCGCCGTCCAGGGCTGGCTCCAGCCGCTACGCGGGCACCAGAAAGTGCGGCAAGAGCCCTGCCCGCCGCCCAAACCCCGCCGCGTCACCGGCTGGACCCAGGCAACAAGCCCCGCCTGGAGCAGGTCCTGGCTCGCTGTCCCGAACTCGCCGACGCCGCCGGCCACGTCCGCGGCTTCGCCGCGATGATGACCGCCCGGAATGGCCACCTGCTCGACGACTGGATCACCGCTGCCGAAGCAGGAGAGCCGACTCATCTGGCTGCCTTCGCCACCGGTCTGCGCCGTGACCACGACGCCGTGCAAGCCGGGCTGACTCTGGAGCACAGCAGCGGAGCTGTCGAGGGCACCGTGAACAAGATCATTATGTGGAATCTGATCTGTCAAGCGGGGCCATCGGCTTGCTGGTGGATATCAGCTGGCCGGTTCCGCGAAGAACCTGGAGAATCGCCTAGCGTGATGGGGATTTCCGGGTTCGAGCCGACCTTTCTCGTCGGGCTTGAAGCCGTCCGCGAGGAACACGGACCGGGCCTGGCCGCGCTTGGTGGCCGGCGTCTGACGGGGTTCGCGATCGTGCGTTTCGTCGAGGACGGGGACTGGTTTGCTGACTGCCCCATCGTCTTGGACTTCGACGGGGTCCGGGTAGAGGTCTGCCACTGGAAGCTCGATGAGCTGTCGATCGGCTGGAACAGCATCGACACGGCGACTGAGATCAGTGACTGGGAGTGGTTCGAGCTAACTCCGGCCTGGTCCAGCGCCGACGAACGGCTTGAACCGTTCGTCGGCCAGGAACTGCGCGAAGTTGCTCTCCTCGAGTGGCGTCCTTCGAGTTATGACCTGGCGGACGGCACCATCGCAGTGGAATTCGTCTTCGACGCAGGCCGTTTCCACATCGCCAACGGTCTTGATGAGAACAGCATTGATCTCGGCGACGCTCATCCAGACTTCGTGCGGCACCCACTGAGCTGTGGCACGCGGCCTGACTAGTACTACAGCCAGGCTTTGTGACCTGTAGGCTGAACGCATGGTTGGTGAGTTAACGTCCGATGATCTCCAGGAGTGGGTCTCGGGGCTGGATGTGCTGTTCGGGCGGGTGGCCGGCCGGTTCGGGCGGGTGGAGCCGCGCCGTCAGGCGCGGGCATACCTACTGGGGTTGCTGGCTCCGATCGAGCGGAAGAACGGCTGGCAGTTGGCCGAGGCGGCCGGGGACGCGGCTCCTGATCGCATGCAGCGCTTGTTGAACAGCGCCCGCTGGAACCCTCGCGAGGTGCGAGTTGACCTGCGCGATTACGTGATGGACAACCTCGGTCACCGCGACGGCGTGCTGATCGTGGATGAGACCGGATTCCTGAAGAAGGGCGACAAGTCGGCCGGGGTGCAGCGTCAGTACTCCGGCACCGCGGGCCGGGTGGAGAACTGCCAGCTGGGCGTCTTCCTCGCCTACGCCTCCCCGTCAGGCCGGGCGCTGATCGACGCCGAACTGTATCTGCCGAAGTCCTGGACCGATGATCGAGCTCGATGCGCCCAGGCAGGCATCGGCGAAGATGTGCAGTTCGCCACCAAGCCCGTACTGGCCCGGACGTTGCTCACCCGTGCTCTGGAGGCGGGCGTACCGGCCTCGTGGGTCACGGCCGATGAGGCATACGGCATGGACTTCAAGTTCCGGCGCTTCCTGGAAGAACACCACCTCAGCTACGTGGTCGCGGTGCCCAAGAACCAATGGATCGGCAAGGCGTGGGGCGGGCAGATCAACGCCGACACCGCGACCGCCCAGGCCCCGCCCGAGGCATGGAAACGCCGCTCCTGCGGCAACGGCGCCAAAGGACCGCGCCTGTACGACTGGGCCCTGGCCACCGTGCACTTCGAGACCGAACCCGGCTACCAGCGCTGGCTGCTGGTCCGCCGCAGCCTGACCCCCAACACCAAGGGCGAACTCGAACTGGCCTACTACCTGTGCCATGCCCCGGTCGACACCAGCTTGGAGGACCTCATCGCCGTCGCCGGCGCCCGCTGGGCCATCGAGGAATGCTTCCAGAGCGCCAAGAACGAGACCGGCCTGGACCAGTACCAGGTCCGACGCTATGACGCCTGGCACCGGCACATCACCCTCGCGATGCTCGCCCACGCCTACCTTGCCGTCACCGCCGCCCATGCCCCAAAAGCCCAAGCGGCCTGGTCCGCCTCACACCAGCAGAAATCCGCCATCTCCTGGCACGTCTGACCGCCACGATCACCCGCCCGCTCAGTCACGCCCTCGACTGGTCCCAACGTCGACGACACCACCAGACGCGCGCACGAGCCAGCCACTACTGGAGGCGTTGGCTCAAACATCACGAAATCAGGCTGTAGTACTAGGTGGGCCTCCGGTTGATCTCGATGACCGGCAGCAGGGTCGCCGCGGCTGGCGTGCTGATCTGCCGGGGGGTAAGTCCGGCGGGAGTGGGGACGTCGGCGAGCTGGCCGAGCAGCCGATCCAAGGCAGCCTGGCCGTCGTCGACCGCGGCGCGCTCGTCGTCGGTGAGCGGGACGTCGGCAAGCATGCGCTGCAGGTTGTCCTTGGCTTCCAGCAGCAGCGCTTTGGAGGAGTCCTTGGGGGTGTAGAAGTCGCACTTGGCGCAGGCCATCCGGTGCGGGCACTGTTCAAAGAAGCTGTAGTTGCAGAATCCGTGCCCCAGGTCGTAGTACTGCCACGGCTCGCCGGCGGCCGCGGCTCCGCTCTCGACCGCGGCCCGGTCGATAAGGACCTCGATGGTGCGGACGTTGCGTTGGAAGTAGCCCGCGTCGTCGTAGGCCTTCGTCAGCGTGGTCGGGGTGATCTTGGCGTAGAACTGGGTGGACTGCGGGGAGCGGTGGCCAAGCCAGGCCTGCAGCTCGAATAGGGTCATGGGTTCTTTGGCGTTGTAGAGCTGTGAGGCGATGGTGGAGCGGGCCCGGTGGCTGGTGATGTTGCCACGGACGTCTGCTGTCGGGACGCCTGCTTTGCGGCAGAGCAGCGGGATGATGGTGCTGTTGATGTAGGTCGATGGGACGCGGCGGGCGCGGAAGGCGAACAGGAAGTCCGCGTGCTCGCCGGTGCGGCGGTCGACCATCGTGGGCTGGGCCGGTCGGATAGCCTGCCAGGCCTCGATGGCCTCGCCCATGAGCGGGTCGATCGGTTTGGTGAACGCGGTCCCGGTCTTATGGGTGGGCACGTCGAGCAGACAGACCGCGTCTTGGGCGAGCACGTCGGTGGCGTCACCACGAATGGTCTGCCCGTCGTGCTGCCAGCGGATGCAGCCTACCCGCAGGCGGGCGATCTCATCGCTGCGCTGGCCGCTGAACAGCCAGGTCAGTGTCACCGCGCGGACCAGCTCGAGAGGGTAGAAGAGGCCGGCCTGGGTGACGGGCAGGTCGTCGGCGGTGAGGTTGAGGCCGGCCCAAAGGAGCTTGGCCCAGATGTCGTCGGCGATCACGCGCGGGTTGGGGCCGAGCAGCGCGGCGATACTGCGTGGGGTGGCCAGGGCTCGTTGCGGGTCGAACCGGCGGGGCAGCCATTCCCACTCCTGGCAGTCCCGGAAGAACGTCCTGACCGCAGCGAGTTGGCTGGCCTTGCTCGAGGCCTCCAGCGGTTTGCCCATCCGTTCCTTGAGGCCGACGGTGCGTTCGGCGAAGTCCCCGACGTTCATCCGATCCAGGGCGGCGGCCAGTGCCGCGCAGGTCTGCCGGGTCCACGCGGCCGGATCGGTGGCCTGGGGCTGCTCCGCAGCAGCCCACCTGCCGATCTTGAGCAGGATCGAGCGGGTTCCGTTCCTGGTGTTGGGGGTCAACGTCGAGGTGGCGTGCCAGCGTTCGACCCACCGCGTCCAGACCTGCGGTGCTCCGCCGGCCTTCGCGGTGGCGCCGCCGGTGGTCAGGACGGGCGACCGGCAGAATCCGAGGTCGGCGACCGCGCGTTGAACGGCGTGCAGGGTGTTGAGACGTGCTCCGTTGCCGAAGAGCCGTTCGGTCCGGACGCGGTCGAACAGATCGGTGGCCAGATCTTCGAGGTGCGGGCTGCGGTTGAGCAGGAACAGCTGGCAGATCACCATCGGTAGGAGCTTGTCGTCGTCCTGGCCGAGCCGGTAGCCCCATCCGGCCAGCACAGCCCTGACCTTCTTGATCTCTTCGTCCACGCGGGTCCGTCCGAAGATCCGCCAGGCCAGCGGGAGACGTTGGAAGCTGCCCAGTCGATGGAACTCGTTGAACCCGCCGAGCAGGTAGGCGTGGTTGGCCACGTAGGAGCGGACCGCATCGTCTGCCCAGGCGGGTGCCGATTGCCGGAATCCGGTCTGGTCGGCGCCGAGTACGTCCACCCATTCGGCGGCCGTCCAGCCCCAAAACGCCCGTCTGGTCTGCGCGCAGCGCAACAGGAGTAGCGCTGTCGCATCGGCCATGGCTCGGCGGCGGTGGCTGGTCGGCGGAGAGTCCAGGCTCCCGTCAGCCAGCTCCAAGGGGCGCAGCAGCGGTCTGATCGCCGCCCAGCCCGGGGCCTGAGGATCGTGTCGCTTCAACCGCCGCAGGTTCTCCAGGCCGAGTTCGCTGATCGCGGTGATCTCGGCCTCGCGGAGGACAACGTCGGCGTCGTGGAGATCCGCGGAGATCGGCCAGGACCAGCGTCCTTCAGCGAGTTCGCTGGCGGCCGTGGTCAGTGCCGCCGTCACCGCGCCGCCTGCGCGGTGGTGCCGGTGAGCATCTGGACCCTCCAGGCGTGGATGTGGTCCATCCCGCTGGCCAGCTTCTGCGCCAGGTCACGACCCGACAGATGGATGAAAGCCAAGGTCGACTCGGTCGACCTGTGGCCGGCGAACGTCGCGATCGCGTGCAGCTCCCAGCCCATGCGCGCCAGGTCCGTCAAGCACAGGTGCCGTGTTGTATGCGTGGAGAACTGCGGCACTCCGGCCTCCAGAGCGAGCCCGCGAACGACCTTCGACCAGGTCCACAAGCTCAGCGGCTGGGCGTGGTTGCGACGCGACTCCGACAAGAACAACGGACCGCGTGCCCGGCTGATCGTGGCCCGGTGCGCCAGGTAGGACATCATGAGCGCCCCGGTCGCCGTCGAGTACGGCACCACCCGTTCCAGCTGGTTCTTCGTCGTCTCTGCCCGGACCCGCAACGTCCGATGCGCCGGATCCAGATCATCGGTCCGCAGCGAGCACAGCTCCTCCCGACGCAGTGCCGCGTCATAGGCCAGCGCCAGCATCAGCCGGTTCCGGATGCCCTCGCCACGAGCCGCCTGCAGAACCCGCATCCACTGCTGCTCGTCCGGGATCCACGGCAACTTCGACAATCGCGGTACCAACCCGCGCTGCTGACCGCCGAAGCGTCGGCCGGGTGTGTACTTCCCGCGCCCGACCGGGTTGCTCTCCCGCAGGCCTTCCTCGATCAGGAAGTCGTAGAACAGCCTGACCGGCACCAGCCGCTGCTGGATCGTCGCGTTCGACAACCCGGTCCCCGAGTCCAGGGACACCACGTTCGCGCCGTGCCGGTTCGGCCGGGTCGCCAGCTCCCGCACGAACACCGCGACGTTTGCCTTGTTCGCGGTGACCGGGTCGACGCCGTCCCGCTCGCACACCTCCAGGTACTCCGTGATCCCACGCGCGTAGGCATCGATCGTCCGCGGCGCCCGACCCAGATCAACCCAGATGCCCAGCCACTCGGCCGCCTTGTCGTACCTCCCCAGGACGGGCCACTTCTCCTCCAACACCAACGTGCCCAACACTGCCCCTCAAGTACGTGACGAGAACCGAAGAGGACATGATCACCCCAACGGTCTGATTCCACGTAACTTGTATGTTCACGGTGCCTTCGACGGCGCCGCTGCGCCTCCCACAACTGGACCAGCTCGGGATCGCAACCCAGTGGCGGCCGCCACGCGATCATCGCAGGGGTGATCGGCAGTCTGACCCGGCCCTCAGGGCTTGTGCTGGGCCGCTATCCCCCCAACGGAGGACAGCTGCGGGTCGCCGGCCGGACTACCCGGCTGGGCCACGACCTGGCCGCCGAGGCGGCCGCGTATCTTCGCCCGGCCGCCGCGGCTGAGCATCCGTGGCCCGAGCAGCTGCCCGCCGGGTGGGCGAGCGGCCCGCATGGCAAAGGCAACCCCGTGACCTACAGGCGGGTCGTGCCGGAGCTGGTGGTCGAGGTGCTGGTCGGCGTCGCTCGCGAGCGCGGCCGGTGGCGGCACCCGATGCGCTGCCTGCGTCGGCGGCTGGAGCTGTCCCCGGACGCTGTACAGCGCGGTACCAGGCTGGACGCCGGACCGGCGGCCTGACGGCTACGCCGACGCAGGATGGGCTCCGGTCACATTCCCGCTCATCCTGCATCACGGGGTCCGGGCGCGCAGTGTCGCCGGCGTGATCACCGAAATCGGCCCCGCCATCGACCGCCCGTTCGCGATCGGGGACGCCGTCATGGCCATCGTGGTGCCCTCAGGTGCGCACGGCGGCTACCGGGCAGACCTCGGCCGCGACGAACGCGCCGACCTTGACCAGCTCCTCGATGTAGCAGTACATCGTGGCCGCCAACTCCTCGAACCCGGCCGTCAGGGCCGCGTTCGAGTCATCGGTGCCCCGCTTGATCAGCAGGTACTTCGGCATTCAGCAGTTGATCAGCCGAAGCTCATGCACATCCCTGCAGAACGCGTCAGTCTCAAGGCGACTCTGTGGAACGTGATGCTGGTCGAGCGAGTATCGGGCGTGCGAGCAGCCGGGGGACGAGATGCCGATCCAGCAGCCGTCACCCAGGGCTTCACCCTGGACGTCCTCGTAGATCATGCCTGGAGCAGCGCACCCATGTCGAAATCGCAGTAATGGTCCAGCAGGATGCGGCGGCCGCTCTCGAACTCGACCTCGCACAGCACGAGGAACGCCCCGTAGGCTTCGGTGACGATGCCGACTCGCCCGTCCGCTCCACGCCGGCCTGCGAAGACCTTGTTTCCCCAGCGCTTGCCGAAGAAGAACGACGCGGACCGCACCTTCTCGGTGGCGCTTTTGTCAGGGGTTACCCGGATCGCGACGGAGTAGAAAGTGCCCGTGCTGGCTCACCTTGCGCGCCGATCGGCAGTCTCGCAGAATTAGCGGGTCCACCGAAGGCATCAGTTCGGTGAGGTGAGTGACCGCAACCGGGGCCACGCCGAGCGTGGTGCCGAGGCCGTGGCGCACCTCCGCACTAATCGGCTGATCCGTCAGCTCCTGGTTCGGCGAGATTTGACGCGGTCGGTCATCGGTCACGCCCGCATCAGGCGGCGGGGCATAGGCGCCAAGCCCTCGGTGTCCGTGCGGGCCAGCTCCGCACCGGCCGCCTTGACCGTGTTGAACCGGATACCGAGCACCGCGATCAGGGCTGCGGCCGCCCCAATGGCCGCGAGGATGGCAGCGAATGTGGCCAGGTCGTTGTCGACGGTGACGATGGCCCCTGCCGTACCGGCGATGATCCTCTCGGTCCTGCTGAGACGGTCGCCTTTGAGCCGAACGGACTGGTCGGACATGGCGTCGCCCTTCCCAACGGACCTCGGCGGGCAGCTGTCGGCCGCTCCGGCTCCTCATGATGGCAGTCCCAGGCCGAGGTGTTCGTCAGACCGGCCCCACGCAGTGCACGGGATTTGCGTCTGCAAGGTCAGGTCTTGGGCGACGTCAACGCTGCTGGTTTCGCGGCCGGTTGTCGGTGAGGATGGGGGTGTGTCCGCGCGGCTGTCCTGGCTGGCTTCGGTGCGACGGTCGCGCAGGGTTCCGGCCGGGGTCGCGATCGTCCTGGTGGTGCTGGGCGTCGTCGCGACCGCCGTCTCGCTGGACGCGCCGTCCGACGGCAGCATCGTGCGGCTGGGCTGGTCGACGTGGCGTCTCGAGGGCGTCGTGGTGGACGTGCCGGCCGCGCCCTCGGGGCCTGGGCTGCGGAGCGGGGACCTGGTGATCGCCGTCGCGGGCAGGCGCCTGGCCGACGGGCTCGGCGCCGTCTCTCGTCCCGGCCTGGGCGCGAGCGTCTCCTACGGCGTGGCCGGCGAGGACGCGGTCGTGGCGGTGCGCGTCGATCGGCCCGATCCGTACCCGCTGCTCGTGCAGGGCTGGGGCAATCTCGTGTTCGTCCTCGCGCTGGCGGGGCTGGCGGCCGCGCTGTACCTGCGGCGGCCCGAGGCGCCCGCGACGGCCCCGCTGCTCGTGCTCGCGGCCGGGCTGCTGGGCAGCACGCTCACCGTCGCCGTCGGGCTGCCCGTACTCGCGCTGGCCACCGGCGGCCCTCAGCTCTGGCTGTTCCACATCAACGCGATCGTGTCGTACTCCATCGGCTGGGGAGCGTTCCTGGCCTTCGTGCTCGCGTTCACGGCTCGCCAGCCTCTGTCGCCCCGTACCCGCAAGACGATCGCCATCGCCTACGCCGCGCCCCTGGCCGCGATGGCGGCGTGGAGCGGGGTCGCGGCGCTGATGGCGCCTGACGCGCTGCGGTGGCTCGGCCTGCTGCACAGCGGTCAGACGGCGGTGGTGGCGCTGGTACTGGTGGCCGGGACGGTCTGGGGCGCGATCAGCTATCGCGCCAACCCGGATCCGCTGATGCGCGGGCGGACGCGCTGGCTGCTGGGCGGCGGCGCGGCCGCGGCCGTCCTCGGCATCGCGGGTTGGCACCTCCCGGAACTGATCACCGGAACGCAGCCGCTGCCGTGGGGCGCGCTCGGCCTGACGGGACTGCCGTTCGTGGCCGGGATCGGGGTCGCGCTGCGCCGCCACCGCCTGTTCAACGTCGAGAGACTGGCCAACCGCTCGCTGGTGTACGCCACTGTGGTCGCGCTCCTGGTCGCCGGGTACGCGGCCGTGGTCGCGCTCCTGGTCAGCGTGCTGCGGCTGTCGGGCACCGTGGCCGCCGCGCTCGCCGCGGCCAGTGCGGCGCTCGCGCTGGCGCCGCTGCGCAACGCGGCGCAGAGCACCGTCAACCGCGTGATGTACGGCGACCGCCACGACCCGGAGGGAGCGCTGATGCGCCTCGGGGCACGGCTGCAGGCGGTGCTGCTGCCCGCCGAGATGCTACCGGCGATCGTGGAGACCGTGGCCCGGTCGTTACGCGTGCCGTACGTGGCGATCGACCTGGTGGACGGCGCGGGCGAGCGCCACTCGGCGGCCCGGCACGGCATCGCGGCGGGCGAGGTGCACGCCGAGCCGCTGCGCTACCACGGGTCGCTCGTCGGGCTCCTGCTGGTCTCGGCGCGCGACTCGGACGACCCGCTCGATCCCATCGACCTCAGCCTGATCGCCTCGCTGGCGCAGCAGGTGGGAAGCGCGGTGCAGGCGGTACGACTGCACGACGACCTGGCCCGCTCCCGCGCCGAAGTGGTGGCCTCGCGGGAGGACGAACGCCGCCGGCTCCGCCGTGACCTGCACGACGGGCTGGGACCGACGCTGGCCGCGATCGGGCTCAAGGCCGCGCTGGCGGCCCGCGCCGTACCGGGTGACTCGGCGGCGCGTTCCCTGCTCGGCGAGATCTCCGCGGAGGCGAGCGCGTCGCTGACCGACATCCGGCGCCTGGTCGAGGCACTGCGCCCACCCGCGCTCGACGAGCTGGGCATCGTCGCGGCGGTACGCTCCCGAGCGGCGACCCTGGCGGGAGCGATGCCGATCGAGGTCATCGGCGAGGAAGACTTGCCGCCGCTGCCCGCCGCGGTCGAGACGGCGGCCTACCGGATCGCCGTCGAGGCGATCACCAACGCGGTCCGGCACAGCGGCGCGACCGGCTGCACCGCCGAGATCGCGCTGGCGGCCGGCGGCGTCGAGGTGACGGTACGCGACGACGGCCGCGGGCTCGATCCTGAGCGGGCGCCCGGGGTGGGGCTGCGTTCCATGCGGGAGCGGGCCGCCGAGGTCGGCGGGCAATGGTCGATATGCTCCATGCCCGAAGGCGGCACCTGTGTGCGCGCCTTCCTGCCGGCGGAGCTGGGCGAGTCTGGGAGGGCACGATGATCCGGCTGATCCTTGCCGACGACCACCCCGTGTTCGCGTCGGGCCTGCGGGCCCTGCTCGACGCCGAGGAGGACATGACGGTGCTCGCCGTCGCCGTGACCGGCGAGCAAGCGCTGCGCTCGGCGATCGAGCGCCGGCCCGACGTCGCGGTACTCGACGTCAACATGCCCGGCGGCGACGGGCTCACGGTCACCTCCCGGATGCGAGCCGCCGGTCTGCCCACACGTGCGCTGATCCTGACGATGTACGACGACGACGAGAACGTCCTGGCCGCCCTGCGGGCCGGCGCCCACGGCTACGCGCTCAAAGGCGCCGGCCCCGAGGAGATCACGGCCACGGTCCGCGCGGTCGCCCGCGGCGAGGCGGTCTTCGGCGCCGGCGTGGCGACGCGGCTGCTCGCGCACTTCTCCAAGGCCGTCGCGGCTTCCCCGTTCCCGCAACTCACCGAGCGCGAACATGAGGTGCTCGGGCTGGTCGCGCGGGGCCTGGACAACACAGCGATCGCGCGGCGCCTCGACGTGAGCGGCAAGACCGTGCGCAACCACGTCTCGAACATACTGACCAAGCTGCAGCTGGCCGACCGGCCTGCGGCGATCGTACGGGCCCGCGAGGCCGGGCTCGGCGGTCCGCCCGAATCCTCCTAGCGCGCCCGGGCCAACCTCCCGGATCGACTGGGACACGCGACCCATGACGATGGGACACGGTACCGCCCACCCTGAGGGTGACCGATCGACGAGTCACCACCTTCAGGAAAGGACAATCCCATGCGCGGGACCCGAAGGATGCTGGGCGCCATATCGACCACTGCGGCCCTGATCGCGGGGCTGACCTTCGCCACCACCGGAACCGCCCACGCACAGGGCGCCGCCGACCTGCCCACCAAGACCTTCACCTTCTCAACGGGGCGGGCGGGCGACTGCACGATGTTCTCGGGCGCCAAATGGATCTTGCGCGCCGACGGCAAGGCCAAGTTCGCCGGCAGGGTCACCAGCAGTGACGACAACGACGCCTGGCTGATGTGGGCCAAGCTCAAGGACGGGGACGGCGCCGTGCTCGGCTGGCTGAAGAACTCCCACGCCAACCCCACGAACAGGACCAAGTTCGTGATGAACATGCCCAGCCACAACGACTCGTACCGGTGGACGATCGACTACCCCGACGCGGAGTTCGACCCCCGCCTGTTCCCGGCCATCGAGTACATGGCACTGAGCAGCCACTGCTGAGCCCGGACCGCCGGCCCTGACGACGGACATGAGAGCGCGGGCGCTCGGCGGGCTGGGGCTGCTGGCCTCGGCGATGCTCTGCCTCGCCGGGACCCTGACCGCATCCGCCGAGGTGATGTGGGGGGCCGGCGCATGGGCCGGGGTGGCGGCGACCGCTACGGTGTACCGCGACGTCGCGCGGCACGCAGGACGGGGGCGGGCCGCCGTCACACTGGCCCTGCTCGGGGTGGTCGCCTCAGCCTGGATGGTCGAGGCGACCCTGCGGGTCACCGGCGGGCGATGGGTCGCGGCGCAGTCCGTCCCGCGGCTCGCCTTGGCCTACGCCGCCGCCGTCGGCATCGCGCTGCTGGCCTACGGGCTCGCCCGCGCCGGACTGGTCCGGCCGGCGGCTGGAGCGGTCATCGCGTCCGCCGCTCTGCTCGGCCCGCTCACCGGCGATCCGGGAGCCCCCTACCTCCTGGGTGCTGGGCCCCTCGGCGCCGCTCTGCTCGCCGGCGCGATCCGAACACGCATCCCGGCACGGAGGCCGCAGGACGGCCCGGCCGGGGACTCGCCCCCATGAACGACCTGCTCCATACGGTACGAAAGGAAAGATCGTCATGACCAACCCGAACTTCTCCTCGTGGCAGAGCCAGCAGAACGCCAACCAGAACGCGGCCAGGGCGGCCGAGTGGGCGCGCCAATCCACTCAGGACTCGGCGCGGCTGGCGCGCCGCTCCGGCCGGTCGAGCTTCGTCGGCAACGTGATCGCACTGCTGATCGTCATCGCCGTCCTCGTCGTCGCCGCGCCGTTCGTGCTGGAGATCATCGCCCGCGTCGGCTTCTGAGGCCTCTGAGGTGACAAGGGAAGTGAAGCTGCATCGACTCCACCATCATGAGGCAGAGGCACGGCCGCGTCGCCTGAAGGTCATGCCGTGGTGGATGGTCCTCATCGGCGCAGGGCCCGCTCAGTCGTCGACGGCCCGTACCCCGGCGGCGATCGGCTCCAGCCCCGCGACCAGCTCGTCGAGCTCGTCCGCGCTGAGCACGTCGTACGTCGGGGCCGCCAGCTCGTCGGTGAGCGCCTCGATCCGCTGCCTGGTCTCCCGGCCGGCGGGGGTGAACCCACCGGCGGCGTCCACGAGACCGCGGTCGCGCAGCCCGTCGACGACCGCGGCTAGCTGCGCCTTGGGCAGGTGGTGGATCCGGCCGAACTCCTCCGCCCTCATCCCAAGGGAAACAGCCATGAGAACGTGGGACTCGGTGCCGCCGATGCCATGAGCGAGAAGGGCGGCGTTGTGGCCGTCCCCGCGGTGCTCGCGCAGCAGCGTCGCCGCGTGCCAGAGCCTGGCCACCGGCTCCTCGGGCACGTCGAGCGCCCGCAGCCCGGCGTACAGCACTCGGCCCTCGGCCGGCGCGCTGAGCGCTGCTCGGGTGGCGAGGTCGGCGGCCCGTACCAGAGCGGGGGAGTCGGCGAGTTCCCCGATCATCTGCCGCAGGGCAGCGGCGCTGCCCCGTTCGCGCACGGCGATCGCCTCCTGCGGGCTGATCTTCCCCCACACCCAGGGGATGTGGCGCGCCACTTCGCCGTCGGCGAAGTTGTAGAAGACCGCGTGCACCACCTCGGCCGGTGCCAGGCCCAGCGGCGCGGCCCGGCCCGCGAAGTATCCGTCCCAGTAGTTGCGCATGCCGAGGGCCAGGAACGCCTCGTTGGGCACCTCGGAGAAGGTGACGGTGGCGATCGGCTCGACGAGTTCGAACATGCGGTGGATCTTGGCCTGTGGGTGCGGCATCGGTGGTCATCTCCTGTGGTCGTGGCAGCGCCCCTGGCGGGCAGCCTCTCATCCTGGCTACGAACAACGTGGCCCGGATACGACAACTCCGGTCGATAACTCTCGGTCGTGTGCCGTGCGCCGGTGCTGGCTCGACAAGAACTGCCGCTCGACGTCGTTCATCTCTCCAGGCGGTGCCAACCGCCCCAGCCCTGTCCAGGCAGGAGCCCACTGGTCAGTCGATCGAGCCTGACTCCTCATGGCCCAACCACGACGAGCGCACCCCGGGAATCCAGCGGGGCACAGAAGACGCTTTAAGCTAACTTTTCACCACAAACACGATGATCCGCTTGAAACTCACAAACAACACAAGAGCGGGTGATCAGCAACAAAGCCTCCCAACACTTACCTCCAGCGAAACCTTGGAGGTAAGTGTTGGGGTACAGCAGACGCGATTTCCTGTCCGCCGTCGGTGTTTCCGGCGGGGCGGGCGCGCTCTTCGCGACTATGGGCGCGCTCGGGCTTGCGCCCTCCGCCGAGGCGGCCACGAAGGGAACCTTCGGCCCGCCGCAGCCGTCCGACTTCTCGCTCACCGGGCGGTCCGCGAAGAAGGTGGTGATCCTCGGCGCGGGGATAGCCGGCCTCACCACGGCGTACGAGCTGGGCAAGGCGGGCTACGACTGCACGATCCTGGAGGCGCTGGACCGGGTCGGCGGCCGGAACTGGACCGTCCGTGGCGGCGACCGTGTGACCGAGCTCGACGGCTCCACGCAGGTCGCGCAGTTCAGTGACGGCCTCTACCTCAATGCGGGCCCGGCCCGGCTGGCGCAGTGGATGGTCACCATGGACTACTGTCGCGAGCTCGGCGTGGACCTGGAGGTCTTCACCAACTCCAACGCCCAGGCGTACATCTACCACCAGAGCATGTCGGCCCCCGTCCGCTGGCGTACCGCCAAGGCCGACGTGTACGGGTACGTCTCGGAGCTGCTGTCGCGGGCGACCGACGCGGGGGCGCTGGACGCCGCCCTCACCGCGCAGGACAAAGAGCGGCTGATCGCCTTTCTGTCGAGCTTCGGGGCGGTGGGCGACAAGGCGAGCGGATTCAGGTACTCCGCAACCTCCCGGCGCGGCCACAGCGTGAACCCGGGGGCGGGCGAGCAGGAGGGTACGGTTCTCGGGCCGGTGCCGTCGCTGTCGGAGGTGCTGGCGAGCGGCGTCGGGCAGCGGTTCGCGTTCGAGTTCGGCTACGAACAGGCGATGCTGATGTTCCAGCCGGTGGGCGGCATGGACGCGATCCCACGGGCCTTCGCCAACAAGATCGGGCGGCAGCGGATCCGGCTGCGGGCCAAGGTCTCCAAGATCACCAATCTGCAGGACGGCGTGGAGGTGGAGTACCAGGACCGCCACGGCCGTACCCAGAAGATCAAGGCGGACCTGTGCGTCGCGGCGATGCCCCCGCACATCCTCGCCAAGACCGCGCACAACCTCGGTACGGAGGTCCAGGCCGCCCTCGCCACCCCAACCGTCGCGAACGCCGGCAAGATCGGTCTGGAGTACCGCCGCCGCTGGTGGGAGACCGACGAGGACATCTACGGCGGCGTCACCGCCACAGACCTCGATCTGGGCACGATCTGGTACCCCTCCTACGGGTACGGGACGGCGCGCGGCATGGTCGTCGGCTACTACAACTTCGGCGCCCAGGCCGACGCGTACGCCGCGCTGAAGCCCGCCGAGCGCGAGCGCCGCGCGATCGAGCAGGGCATGAAGATTCATGGCGCGAAATACCGCGACGAACTGGCGTCGTCGGTGTCCATCGCCTGGAAACTTCAGCCGCACATCGAGGGCGCGTGGGTGGGTTGGCCGTCCCGGCAGGGCGCGTACCAGCTCCTCGGCAAACCCGCCGGGCACGTGTACTTCGCGGGGGACTGGCTGAGCTACATGATCGCCTGGCAGGCGGGAGCCCTGGAGTCCGCCCGCAAGGTCGTCACCGAGCTGCACCAGCGCGTCCTGAGCGCCTCCTGAGAGGACACCACCGCATGAAGATCCGCACTATCGCTCTCTCCGCGGCCGTCGTCCTCGTCTTCGGCACGAGCACGGCTGCCGCCACCCCCACCTGGTCGCCCCGGCCGCAGGAGGTCAAGCCGTTCCTCCCCGCGGGCAACACCAACCCCGCGATCGCCGACGGAGTGGCGCTCGGAAAGCAGGTGGCCTCGTACACCGCCAGCGGCCTCGGGCCGGCCGCGGCCAACCCCGCGGCCCCCGCCGACGCTCCCGAACGCTACGTCGACCTCGCCGGCGGAACCCTGCCCCCGGGCGTCACCGTCACCGAGGCCCAGGCACTCAACGTGCTCAAGCGCATCAAGGCCAACCTCGCCGCGGCCGGGCTGGGCCTCGCCGACGTCGTCTCCATGCGCGCCTACCTGGAGAAGCCTCCGGGAGCCGAGGCGGCAGACTTCACCGGCTGGAACCGCGCCTACCGTCAGTTCTTCGCCAACACGGACCTGACCACCGGCCAGGCCGTACCCGTCCCGCTCGGCACAGCATCGCCCGCCCTGCCCATGGAGGTCAACCCCGCCCGCCCGGCCCGCGTGACGATCGAGATCGCCAACCTCCCGGTCGCGGGCTGGCTCGTCGAGGTGGAGGTCGTCGCCGCGTACAAGCACTGACCGACCCGGCCGACCCCTGGCCATGATCAGCGCTTGACGTTCCACTTTCGCACCGTTTTGTCCGTCCCGGTGGTGAAGAGCGCCTGTCCGTCCGCCGTGAACGTGAGGTCGGTGACCTTGCCGGTGTGGCCGGTCAGCGGCGTGAGCCCCTGACCGGTCGCGGCATCGAACAGAGCCGGTTCGCCCTCCTTCGTCACGGCGGCGATGAGCTTGCCGTCCGGGCTGAACGCCAGATCGCCCCGCACCGTCGCGGTCAGAGTCGCGCGAACCTTCCCCGTCGCGAGGTCGAAGAGGCGGACGCCCCCGTCCTTGTCGGTCGCGTACGCCTTGGAGCCGGGCGTGAAGCCGGCGAAGCGCCCGGCCTTGGCGACCGAAGCCAGCCGTTTCCCGTCGGGCACGCGCCTCAGCTCGAATCCGTCCTTGCCGCCCGGCAGCGTGTCGGCGAGCGTCTTGCCGTCGGGGCTGATCCACACCGGGAACCAAGCGTCGCCGTGGCTTTGCCGCCGACCACGTCCCACACCTTCGTCACCCCGCCGGCGGCACCCGTGACCAGCACCTTCCCATCCTGGCTGAACCCCATGCTCTGGATCCCGTTACGGTGGCCGGTCAACGTGGTCAGCAGCTTGCCCGTCGAGGGGTCCCACAAGCGGATCGGCGCGTCAAAGGACTCGGCGACGAGCGTGCTGCCCGTGGCGACGGTCTTGCTGTCCGGGCTGAACGCCACGGCCGCGGACCCCCGATGGCCGGTGAACGAGGCCATGACGTCGCCACTGCTGGTGTTACGCAGCGAGACGGTCATCGTGCCACCCGAGAGGACACCCATCGACTCGCCATCCACCGTGGTGACTTCGCGCTTGCCGTCGAAGTAGGTGCCGGCGACCAGGTTGCCGTCCGGGCTGAAGACGACGCGTGGTCCGTGTCGAACGTCGCCACCTTCTGGCCGGTCGATGTGTCCCACAACCTCGCGATCCGCGCGGCGGCCTGGTCGACCGGCGGGTCGAGCGTGACCGCCCAGCGGCCGTCGGGGCTCAGCTCGGCGGACTCGATCGAGCCGTCGTCCGCCGCCATCGGTTCCGCACCCGGGCCGAGACCCGCCTGAAGATCGCCACCGATCGCGGACGTCTACAACACCATCCGGCGGCACAGCGCAAACGACGGCTTGGCGCCCATCACATTCGAACGTCACATGATCGAGAAGAGGAAAGCCTCATCGGCCCTACTGAGGACCGCTGTGGCATAGAACCGCCTCCACGTTTTCAGGGGATGACAGCCGCTATATCCCCTCCCATCGGCTCCACTTCGCCACAGTCCGCCCCACCGACCACTCCGACATCATCGTGTACAACGATCAGCTCCAACGGCCGACCTGGGAAGTCCGACCGCACTCATCGATACACATGATTTGACAATCGCTCCGCTATGACCAGCGGCGGGAGATGCTGCGTTGATCCAAGTCTTGACGATTGCTCGTGGCCGGTGCTCATCTAAAGGTGTTCTTCTTCCCGAATGTGAGGAGTCACCCACAATGAAGATCCGCCGATTACATTCCGCTGTACTCGCCGTGGCGCTGGGCGCCAGTGTCCTGGCTAGTACCGCACCCGCCTTCGCCGCCACCCAGACCAGCGTGGCCGTGGCCGCCGGGGGTTGGCCGACACCGGACTGGTACATGCAGGGTCCCTACCAGACCCTGGCCGACTGCGACGTCGCCTACGAGGACGCTGCGCAGAGCGGCCTGTACACCGGGCTCGTCGGCTGTCACTGGTTCCGCGGGGGCGGCCCTTATATGCCGGGCTTCTACTACGAGGTGTATATCCCCTGATCAAGAGGCGCGCCGGGCAGCGATCAGATCGTCAGGAATCTCGTAGGCAACTCGTGATCCACAGGTCTTGACGATTGCTCGGCCGACCGCCCTAACTACTCAGGCAAACACAAGTAACACGGCATGAACATCCAGGTCCTGGCCGCTCCCGCCCTTGCCCGCATAGTGCTGAGACACAGCTGACCGTCTAAGCGGTAGTGGCCAGACATCGCTAACCATCGCCTAGCTGAAATTGAGTAGCCACGCGAAGGCGAATCCCACTACATCGTTCCGCGAATATCCCGGGCTCAGTGAAACGACCTACAGTGCCGCACGTGGCTGCTGTCCATTGTTCGTTGGCTGGGCATCGTGCACGGACGAGGCGGCCGACTCAGGGTGGCCGGGCTGTTCAGCGCTGTCCTGCTTGGTCAGCAAGGCCTGCGCCACCGCGACGGCGGTGACGGCTTGTTCGCGCCGCTGTTGTTCGGCGGCCAGCGCCTGACGTAGCCGGTCGGCCTCCTCGGCGTGCGCCGCGGCGGTGCCACGGGCCTGGGCGCGCTCCTGCTCGGCGGTCGCCATCCCGCGCGGCAGCCACCCGTTGACCGACCCGGTCGCCGCCTGGCGCGACTGGCTGGAGGTTCTCGATCAGGCCGGACAGGTAGGCGGGCGGCTGCTGCGGCGGGTCAACCGGCACGGCACCGTCGGCCCCTCGCTCGGCGCGGACGCGGTCAACGTCGTCGTCCGCGACCTGGCCGTGCGCACCCGCGTGCCATACGCCGAGACCGTCACCGCGCACAGCCTGCGCGCCGGCGGCGCCACCGTCGCCTACGCCGCCGGCGTCCCAGTCGCCGTCATCGCCAAACACGGCCGCTGGGCGCCCGCCTCACCCGTCGTGCTGCGGTACATCCGCGCCGTGGATTGCTGGCGAGACAACGCCATGCGCAACGTCGGACTTCAACGCACCCCAGGCCGGTCCGGACCAGCAGGAAAAGGCGCTGACCAGCGAGGTGGTGACAACGCAAAGGCCCCGCCGGTAGGCGAGGCCCGCACCTACCCACCGAAGCAGGTAGGGGAATCGAAATGCACGATACGGCCCTCCGCTCCCGAAGGTGCCCCCAGCCCCAAAGTAGGTTCTTGGGCTTGGGACTGGCGGACAGCCGTTGGCGGTACCCGCGAGTAACTTAGCTGGACGCTTCGGCAGGCCGTCCTGCGGTTGATCATTTCCATTCAAGATCTGGACTTGTGGTGTGTTTCCGGTTGTTACCGGGCGCTAGGAGGCATGCCTACGGTCGTCGGTCATGCCTGCAGAGTTTTTGTCTGATGAGCAGCGGCCGCCACCCCGACGCTGAGCAGAATGCGCTAAATGAGCAGAACGTATCGTAAAGGATCCGGCGTCACCGCAGGTGGGAGCGGAATGGCGCGACAGTGATCACTCACTGTAATCCGGCGGCAATCGGATGTTGAGCCGGAGTACCAATGCTACGACCGGTGTCGGGCCGGGGGAGCGGCCCGGCGCCGCGCGGCCCGTGCATCGACGTGCCGCGCCTCCGCCGGACACCCGGGAGGATCTCTTGTCCGCGAACGGATCCCTGCCTACCTACGAACGGCTCTTCGGCGAGCTGGAGTTCCGCGAAGGAGACGAGGCCCGGTCGGTGCACTCGCCGGCCGCCTATCTCGCCGACCTGCTGCGCCTGCTGGAGGACAGCTTCGAGCGCCCGTCGCTGCTGGAACGGCGGCCGGGATTGAAGGACGTCGTCTTGGACGCCGACAACACCTACACCGAGATCCCCTACCTCGATATTGTCGTCGAGGTCCTGGAGAAGGTCGTCGGCGACGACCCGTACGGGCGGTTGCGCAAGATGGAGCATCCCTTCGACAAGCCGTTCTCCCTGCAGGACGAGCGGCTCAAGGCCTACCTGGAGGAGCTCGGCGTCACCCCGGCGGAGCTGTACCGGCTCTTCGCCGGCGCCGCCCACCCCGATGTGGTGGCGCGGCTGATGCTGGGGCTGACCCCGCACGAGGTACGCCTGGTGACGACGCCGGTGACCGAGGCGGAGCTGCGGGCCCGCTACGGGCTGCAGGAGGAGGAACTGACGGCCCTGCGGGACCTCGCCCGCTTCCGCCGCGCGGCCACCCTCACCGCGGACGAGCTGCGCGAGCTGCTGCTGCAAAACCTCACCCCGGCCCCTCGGCCGGGCCCGGCCGAGGCCAGAGCCTTCTACGTCAACCAGGGCGAGGGCCCGGCCGGCGTGGACGAGGAGGAGGACACGCTCGTGTGGGGCGACGGCGAGCCCGTCCCGCTCGCCTGGTACGAGCGGGCGCACCGCTTCGTGCACCTGGCCCGCAAGTCCAGCCTGTCCTTCACCGACCTGGACCTCGTGCTGCGCTCCTGCTGCGGCAACCGCATCGACCTGCCCGCGCTGCGCGTCCTGGCGGCCGTCGTCCACCTGCGCAGGACCTGGGACCTGCCCGTCGACGTCGTATGCGCGCTGGCCGCGCCGATGGACACCGTGGGCGTTCGCGGCGGCGCCGACCCGGTCGGCCTGTTCGGCAGGACGTTCGGCGACCCCTATGAGCGGGCGCTGATCTGGCCGTGGCCCGATCAGCTGCCAGCCGGGCGGGAAGTTCTGGCCTGCCGCGGCGACATTCTGGCCGCGCGCAACGCCGAGTACCGCCGCCGGGTCGCGCACGCGCTGGCCGAGCCCGACGTCGCCGAGATCGTCACCCGCTTCCGCGCCAAGTACGCCGCCACGCCGCACGAGACGGCGCCGTTCGACGGGCCCGCCGTCGGGCTGGCGGAGCTGTCGCTGCTGCACCGCGTCGGCGTGCTCACCTCGGCGCTGGGGATGTCGGCGGCTGAGCTGTTCGACGTGCTGGACGTGCTGGACGCCGATCCGGCGCCGCGCCCGTACGGCTCCTTCCCGCCGCCGGTGGACACCGGCGCGGGCACCCGGGACTGCTACCGCACCCTGGCGGGCGGCGATCCGGCCGCGAGCCTGTGGCTGGCGCAGACGCTGGCCGCCGTGGCCGAGTGGCTGCGCGCCACCGGGCTCGGCCCCATGTCGCTGCGCGAGATGCTGGGCGGCACGCCGGGCGAGGACGCGGGCGAGCACGCCACCGCCCTGGCCGGCGACCTCAGCTCCCGCCTGGAGCCGTTCGGGCCCGAGGTGCTCGCCTCCGACCGGTTCGGCGAGCGCGCCGCCGAGGTCGTGTACGACGTGCTGACCGCCTACGACGGCGTGGTCTGCCCGCAGGACGATCGCGTGCTGCGCTTGGAGCGTTCCATCGCTAAGGCGGCGGCCCACGACGCGCTCACCGACCTGGCCGTGGTGACCGAGGAGGACTTCGCGGGACTCGGCCTGGGCGAGCGGCTCGCCGCGAAGATCCACGCCAACCTCGTCACCGCCGGCTACTTACGCCCCGACGGGACGATGGAGACGACCGCGCTGCCGCAGGAGGCCGCCGGGCTGCGCCTGGCGGGCGACTTCACCCCGCACCGCCCCGCCCTGTACACGCTCATCACCCGCCTGCGCCAGGACGCCGCCGGCCCGCCCGCCCTGTACCCGTCCGACCTGGCCTCGCTCGGCACCACCATGACCGCGGCGGAGCAGACCGAGCTGTACGACAACCTGATCTATAACGGCTGCCTCGACGAGGACGGCCAGATCCTGTTCACCGGCGACGAGGCGGCCCTGGCCGTCAACGCCGACCTGGGCGGCGCCGCGCCCGCCGCGTTCGAGGCGCTGCACGAGCGGGTGCGCCGCTTCCGGCAGGACCGGCTCACGCTCGACCCGGACGTCTTCGCCGCCCTGCCGCTCACGCCGGACCAGGTGGAGACACTGGTGGAGGGGCTGCGCTTCAACGGCTGGCTGGACGCCGACGGCGACTACGCCGACAAGGCGGCACTGGCCGGGCTGAAGGCCGATGACCTGGCCCTGCCGCCGGAGTTCCACCCGTACCGGCAGGGCGTGCTGGACGCCATGAAGGCGCAGATCGAGGAGTTCCGATCGGAGCTGTTCGCGTTCTCGGCCGAGGACTTCGAGGACCTCGCCGAGGCGGTGGCCGGCCGGCGCGTGCTGGACCGGCTGGCGGACCTGTGCGCCGAGGACGGCCGGTTGCCCGGCGACGCCGTCCGGCACCTGGCGGGAGAGGCGCCGCTGGGGGACGGGTTCACGGCGGCCGAGCAGGAGATCGTCGCCGCCCGAGTGGCGGCGGTGGTGCGGGAGGCGAAGCCGTACCGGCTGGACCTGGAGGCGGTGGCGGAGCTCGGCTTCGACCCGGGCGAGAGCGTCCGCCTGGTCGAGCGGCTCGTCGCCGCCGGCGATCTGGACGGGACGCTGGCCGTACCCGCCGGGCGGCTGGCCTTCTTCGGCAACCCGGGCAACACGCTCGGGTACGCCCTGCCCGGGCTGGAGGACTACGCCAAGGACGTGTTCTTCCTGCTGCACAGGGTTGCCGTGGAGCTGGCGGCGGGCATCGCCGAGATCGTGGAGACCCTGTCCGGGCTGGCCGAGCGCCAGTCCGGCGAGCTGGCGGCCGTGCTGGAGGACGCCCTCGGCGTGCCCGCCGATACGGCGCTGGCCATCTGCGCGGGCGTGACGGGCACCCCGACCAGCACCCCGACGGGCGCGCTGGAGACGTTCGTGGTGCCCGCGCTGGCCGCCGCCGACCTCGCCGACGAGACCGGCGAGGACCTCGCCGCGCCCGCCGACCCGCGCTTCCGCCACGCCCACCGGCGCGTGCGGGCGTTCGCCGCGCTGGCGGCCCGGCTGGGCCTGGACGCGGCCGAGGTCGAGGCGGCCTTCCGCGACCAGGACCTGGCGGGCGGGTTCCCCGAGCCGCTGGCCCTGCCGCCGGGCCTCGACCGGTTCGACGCGCTGCTGGAGTCGGCCGACGGCCACGTGTACCTGTTCCGCGAGCAGCACTACTGGACCTACTCGGCTGACGCCTACGTCCTGGCCGACCAGAAGGGCAAGCCGCTCAAGGAACTGTCGCCCAGGTTCGAGCAGCTGAGCGGTGTGGACGCCGCCTTCACCGCCTCCGACGGCCTCGAGTGGATCATCGGCCGCGACCGCGACGGCCTGTCACGCGCGTTCACCCGGACGCCCGGCAGCCTGCGCTGGGTGCCGAAGGAACAGGTCTGGGGCAAGGTGCGCAGCATGTTCACCGACCCCGTGCGCATCGACGGCGCGTTCGTGGACGCCGACGGCAGGACGTACCTGTTCTGCGGCGACCAGTACGTCCGCTACTCCGGCCCCGGCTACGCGACCGTGGACGAGGGCTACCCGCGCGCCATCGGCCGGTGGTGGGAGGGCGAGGGCCGCACCCCGCTGCCCGAACCCTTCCGCACCGTCGTCGACGCCGGGTTCCAGGACCGGGATGGCCGCATCCACCTGTTCAGCGGCGACCGCGCCTTCACCGTCGGCGACACCGCCGACCGCCCCATCGCCGGGACCTGGGGGCGAATCCGCAACGAGCTGGCCGATGGGGGCCGGGTGGACGCCGCCTACGCCGACACGTCGGGCACGTACCTGTTCTCCCGCGACCAGGTCATGGCCTACACCGACGGCCTGGAGGGCGAGGGCGTCAACGCCGACGACGAGTACCCCAAGCGGATCGGGACGCGCTTCCCCGGCCTGCCGGTGGAGTTCGAGTCGGGCGTCGAGGCGGCCTTCGCCGACGGCGACGGCGTGGTCCACCTGTTCAAGGACGGCAGGACCGTCGCCGTGGGGGACGCCGCCGGCGCCGTGCCGACCCTGCGGCGGTGGGGGATCGTCGAGGAGGTGCTGCCCGGCGGGGCCGTGGACGCCGCGTTCGTCGGCATGGACGGCCGCACCTACCTGTTCGGCGGCGAAAGGTACTTGCGGTACTCCACCGCCGACTACTCCGTGGCCGACTCCGGCTACCCGCGCCGGGTCGAGGACGACTGGGGCGGGCTGCGCCGGGTGGACGCCGCGTTCGTCATGGACCGGCAGACGTACCTGTTCGGGACCGGCGGCAAGCTGCTCGACCTGCCCGTCGAGCACCTCGCCGACCTGGAGGCCGGGCAGGTGACGGCCGTGCTGCGCCGCCGCCTGCTGGAGCACGGCCTGCCCGTCGCCGAGGAGGCCCGCATCGAAGGCGCCGCCCCGCAGTGGCGGCTCGCCACCGAGCAGGGCGTCAGGCTCGTCATCGTGTACGAGGCCGGCCTGCTGACCGTGCGGTGCGACCCCGCGGAACAGGCCCCGTTCTACGCCCGCTACTCCACCGCCGACTACACCACGCCCGACCCCGGCTTCCCGAGGCCGGTGGGCGACGGCTGGTGGAACCTGCCCGCCGAGGACGGCTTCACCACGGTGGACGCGGTCTTCACCGGGCGGGACGGGCGCACGTACGTGTTCAGCGGCAGCCACTACGTGGCCTCCGACGACCGCCGCCGCTGGTGGACCGAGCCGCGGCCATTGCGCGGCCTGTGGGGCAGCCTCCCGTTCGGCCAGGTGGACGCCGCGTTCGTCGGCAAGGACGGCAAGACGTACGTCTTCGGCGACGGCAGCTACGTGCGCTACTCCACCGCCGACTACAGCCGGGTGGACGACCGCTACCCGGCGCCGGTCAAACCGTTCTGGGGCAACGTGGCCAATGCCATCGCCCGCACCGGCAAGGTGGACGCGGCGCTGGTCGCCGACTCGACCGAGACCGTGAACGGCGTCGAGGTGACGCGCACGCACACGTACCTGTTCTCCGGCGGCCAGTACGTCCGCTACGAGGGCCACGACTACACCCGCGTCCAGGACGGCTACCCGCGCGCGGTCTCCGCGCTGGCTCAGGAGCCCCGGCTGCGCAACCTGCACCTCACCCTGGACGGCCCCATCGACGCGGTCTGCGCCGACCGGCGCAACGTGTTCCTGTTCGAGGGCGGGCGCTGCCACGTCGTGTCCGACACGCTCTACCGCCACTACACCCACCTCGACCTGGCCGGGGTGACGTGCGCGTTCGTCGAGGACGGGTCGGTGCTCGTGCAGCGGGAGGACGGCTGGTGGCGGCACGGCGCGCTGGAGGGCCTGGCCCCCGGCCAGACGCCGGTCCGGCCCCGCACGCTGCGGCAGGTGCCCGCCGCGTTCCACGACCAGCTCGACGCCGTGCTGAAGGGCGCGGACGGGAACACGTACCTGTTCAAGGGCGCGTCCTGCTACAACGTCACGCTCGGCCGCGAGTACCCGCTGGCCGAGGAGTGGGGCCGGCCGCACGACACCATCCACCACGGCAACACGGTGGACGCCGCGTTCGTCGGCCGCGACGGCAAGACGTACCTGTTCAGCGGCGACCAGTTCGTCGCCCACACCGCGCCGGGGCAGCTCGACGGGGTGCCCCGGCCGATCGCCGCGCACTGGGCGGGCCTGACCTCGGTGGCGCTGGCCTACGTGCGTGACGGCGGGACCTACGTGTTCGAGAAGCCGGGACCGGACGGCCGCATGCGCTACCTGGTCTACTCCGGCGCGGACTATGCCGCCCCGGCCGAGACGGGGACGGCCGACGCCGGGTTCTGGGGGATCCCGCAGGTCTACCGGGACGAGGGGTTCGGTGTGCCGGATGCCGTGCTGTTCGCGGGCGGCGCCATGGTGCTGCTGCACGGCGAGCGGTGTCTGCAGTACACCGAGGCGACGCGGCAGTGGTCGCCGCCGCGCCCGGCCGAGCGGCTGTGGCCGGGACTCGGCCATGACCGGGCGCCGGGCGAGGTGTTCAAGACCGCCTTCACCGCGACCGACGGCGCCACGTACTTCTTCTTCAGCCACCAGTTCACCCGCTACTTCGACGGGACGTTCACCCCGATGGCGCCGGTCAGGCAGTGGACCGGCTCGCACGGCATCGACCGGGTGGACGCGGCGGTGGTCACCGGCGAGCACACGTTCCTGTTCTGCGGCGACCGGTACGTGCGCTACACCGGCTCCGAGTACCGCTACGCCGACCCCGGCTACCCCCGGCCGATCGCCGCCGAGCTGCGCAAGGAGGAGGCGTTCGCGAACCTCGGCGAGACCTTCGACGACGTGATCCTCGACGGGACCGGCCGCCGGATCCAGGCCGCGCTCGCCGACCGGCGCACCGTGTTCCTGCTCGCCGGCGGCGGCTGCCACGCCGTGTCCAGGACCGCCGCCACCACCTACGAGCTGGCCGGCGTCGCCGGCCGGGTCCGCAACGCGGTGGCCGCGGGCAGGGTGGACGCCACCCTGGTCACCGACACCGCCACGTTCCTGTTCGCCGGCGACCAGTACGTGCGCTACTCCGGCCCCGGCCAGGACCTCGCCGACGAGGGGTATCCGCGCACGATCGCCGCCGGGCTGCCCGCCGAGCTCGGCAGGCCAGCCCTGCCCCTGCCGGAGGACTTCCAGGACGGCATCGACGCCGCCTTCCGCGGCCCGGACGGCCACGTCTACCTGTTCAGGAACCGCCAGTGGCTGCGCGCCGACGAGGGCGTGCCGCGTCCGGTGCCCGGCACCTGGGGCGTCGTGGACAACGCCTTCGACCCCGCCCGCCCGCGCGTGGACGCCGCCTTCACCGCCCCCACCGGCGAGCTGTACGCCTTCACCGGCGGCCAGTACGTCCGCTACCGGCCGGGCGCGCTGGAGTACGTCGAGGAGGGCTACCCCCGCTCGATCAAGGACGCGTGGGGCGACCTGCCCAGCGGCTTCGAGGAGGGCATCGACGGCGCGTTCGTCTTCGAGGGCCGCACCTACCTGGCCAAGGGCGACCGGTACGTGCGCGAGGGCGCCGCCGCGCAGCCGTTCAGGCCGCGCTGGTCGGGGGCCGCCGACTACCGGCTCGACGACATGGCCGCCATCGGCCGCCTCGCCCTGCTGGTCCGCTCCGCGCCCGGCGGGACGGGCGGGTTCTTGACGGAGGTGGTGGCGGACCCGTACCGGCGGCTGCACGAGCTGTTCGGCTGGGACCCCGAGGAGGTCAGGTGGGTCAGGCGGCACGAGGGGCCGCCCAGCGACCGCTTCGAGATCGAGTTCCTGCTCCGCCTGGCCGGCCTGTTCGCGGTGACCGGCAGGATGGGCACCGTGCCGTCGCTCGCGTACGGCTCGATCTGGGCGCCACTGCACGACCCGAGCCCGGAGACGGTCGCCCCCGCGGTCAGCGACACGCTGCACGCCCTGCTCGCGCGCCGCACCGGCCCGCAGGACTGGCCGGCGCTGGAGCGCCGCCTGCACGACCGGCTCAACACGGCCAAGCGCGACGCGCTGGTCTCCGCCGTGCTGGCCGGGCGGCCGGAGCTGCCCACCTCGCGCGAGCTGTACGAGCACCTGTTCATCGACGTGGACATGGGCGGGCAGGGCACGTCCTCACGCGTGCGCGAGGCCATCGCCGCCGTCCAGCTCTTCCTGCACCGCTACCTCCTCGGCGCCGAGGCGGCCGCGCCGCGCGAGGGCCTGACCGACGAGGCCGTCAGGGAACGGCTGCGCGCCTGGTGGGAGTGGATGTCCGCCTACCGCATCTGGGAGGCCAACCGGAAGATCTTCCTCTACCCGGAGAACTACGTGCGGCCCGAGCTGCGCGACACCAAGACCCCGGCCTTCCGCGAGCTGGAGGCCGACCTGCTGCGCGGCGAGATCACCCCGGACGTCGTGCAGCGCGCCTACAAGCGCTACCTGGACGAATATACCGAGGTGTCCCGGCTGGCCATCGCCGGTGGCTACGTCTACCGGCCCGACGAGGAGGAGAAGGACACCCGGCGGCTGGTGCTGTTCGGCAGGACCAGGACGGAGCCGCGCCGCCACTACTACCGCCGCGCCGAGTTCAGGGACGGTGACGGGCTATCAGCCACCTGGGGGCCCTGGCTCAAGGTGGACACCCAGATCGACGCCGAGCGGGTGCATCCCGTGCACGCCTTCGGCCGGGTCTTCGTGTTCTGGGCGGTCGTGGAGAAGGCCGCGCCCGCCGACGCCACCGGCACGACGATCACAACGAAGCCCGGCACCGCCGCCGGCAGCCAGACCGTCTCGGCCACGCCGCCGGACCACCGGGTCAGGATCCTCTACTCCTTCCTCAACCTGAACGGCGAATGGAGCCCGGCCCAGCTGCTGGCCACCACCCCCGAGCAGAGCGAGCCCATCACGAACGCCGAGCTGTACGTGCAGGCCTCGCGAATCGTGCCCGGCGGGACGCAGGACGCGCACGACTCGATCGTCGTGACGTGCACGTACAAGCCGGACGACCCCGAACCCCCGGCGTACGCGCTCACCCCCGAGCTGTACGTGGTCGAGGCCACCGGCGTGCGCAAGCCGGCCTCCACCGCCAGGCTGGACACGATCTTCCAGGAGCCGGTGGACGAGAGCGCCGCCGTCCCCTTCAACATGCCCGCGGGCACCACCGACGGGCCCTGGCTGAGCGTGGACCACAAGGGCGGCAGCTTCCTGTGCCGGCGGGTCACTCCGGACGACAGCCTCGAGGTGCCGATCCGCCGCGTCGACGGCAAGGCGCACCTGCCGAAGTCGTGGGCGCGCATCGACGCCGCCGTCGAGCTGCCCACCAAGGACCGGCTCCGGTACTACTTCTCCGGCACGGGATTCGTCTCGGCCCCCGCCGAGCAGGACCCGGTCGAGGATCCGGCGGAGCCGATCGGGAACCGCTGGGGCATCGTCCGCACCGGCCTGCTGGACAAGGGCGCCGTGGACGCGACCTTCACGCTGCGCACCAGCAACAGGGTCGTCACCTACGTCTTCTCCGGCACGGAGTACTACCGCTACACCCGCGCCGACAACGTGCTGGGCAAGCTCGACAGCGGCTACCCCCGGCAGATCGCGGCCAACGGCGACGACCTGCCCGCCTGGACGAAGGTGGACGCGGCCTTCACCCACAGGGGCAAGAACGTGCTCATCTCCCTGGCCCGAGGCACGTACGTCGAGCTGCCCGACCTCACCGAGCACGACCTGGCCGGCCGCTGGAAGCTGCCCGCGGGCGTGCTGCCGGACGGGATCGCCGCCTTCGGCGACGACGTCCTGCTCTTCTCCGGGAACAAGTACTACCTGCTCGGCACCGGCGACCCGGCAGAGCACACCCTGGGGGACGTGGCGGGCATGCCGAAGCAGGGCCCCGTGAACGCGGTGCTCGCCTACGACAGCGGCCACTACTTCTTCGACAACACCTCGGCCACCTGCACCTACCTCAAGGGGGAGGCGCCCCCGCAGACCCGCGACTCCAAGGAGCTGGGCCTCGTCCGCACCGTCATGGTCACCGACGAGGGCGTGGACGCCGCGTACGTGGAAGGGGACAAGCTCTACCTGACCCGCGAGCAGGAGCTGTACCGCTACACCCTGCGGGACGGGCTGCCCGGCCGCTACCTCGACGACGGCTACCCGCTGAAGCTGGAACACAAGGTCAAGGCCGTGTTCAGGCGGGGCGGCCGGCGCTACGTCTTCAGCGGCGCCGACTACACGATCCTGCCGGAGGGCAAGGAACTGGCGGCCGGCCTGGCCACCAGTCCCGTGCTGACGTGGAAGCCGATCGCCGGCAACTGGGGCGGCCTGACGTCCTGGTTCGCCCGCGACTTCACCGGCGTGCTGGACGCCGGCGACAACCTGTACGTGTTCCTGAACCGCCACTACGCCACCTACCCCTCCGACGCGGCCGTCCAGCGGCCGTTCGAGTACGCCGGACTGCCGTACGAGATCGTCCGGCTGACCTCCAGCACCGCCTACCGGCTCAACGAGAAGCTGCTGACCGGCGGCGTCGCCGCGCTGCTCGCCCCCCAGACGCAGGAAACCGACGAGCTGCCCGCCTTCAGCAGGACCGTGTCCAACACCACGACCATCAAGGTCGGATCCCGGTACGAGGTGACCGCGATGCCGACCAGCTCGCACCTGGACTTCCCGAGCGCCAACGGTGGCTACTACTGGGAGATCTTCTTCCACGCGCCGCTGCTCATCGCCCAGGCGCTCAACGGCGCCCAGCGCTTCAAGGACGCCAGGGCCTGGTATGAGTACGTCTTCGACCCCGCCGAGCCGGTCGCCTACTGGCGGTTCCTGCCCTTCCTCACGCTCGACGTGCGCGCCCTGGCCGCCAACTGCGCGGCCGACCTGGCCGGGCTGCGCCGCCTGGGCGTCGGTCTGACGGACCTGGCGGACCTGCTCCAACCCATGCTGGAGCGGCTGACCGAGCTGGCCGCGGCCTTCCAGAACCGCACGCTGACCGGCGAGGACCTGAGCGACCTCGCCGGCATGGCGGCGGCGGACCTCGCGCCCGCGTTCGACGCCGTGACCGGCGCCGGCAACCCCGAGGCCGCCGCGGTGCTGCGGGGACTGCGCGAGCGGGCCGCCATGATCGGTGGGCTGCGGAGGCAGTACGACCTGATGGGCGACCACGGCCGGCAGCTCGACGCCTACCGCGACGACCCGTTCGACCCGCACGCCATCGCCGAGCTGCGCCCGGCCGCCTACCGCCGCGCCGTCGTCATGGCCTACATCGACAACCTGCTCGACTGGGGCGACCTGCTGTTCCGCCAGTACACGGCGGAGAGCATCGACGAGGCCCGGATGGTCTACATCCACGCCTACGACCTGCTGGGCGCGCGGCCCGAAGGTCTGGGCCTGCGCCCGCTGCCGGAGGCCCGCGGGTACGCCGGGATCAACCGGGTGGACGCGGTGACCGGCGGCGGACAGCTCCTGACCGGGAAGGGCGCCGTGCACGAAGGGGTGGCGGACCCGTACTTCCACATCCCCGACAACGCGCTGTTCACCGGCTATTGGAACCGCGTCGAGGACCGGCTCCGCAAGATCAGGCAGTCGCTCACCATCCTGGGCGTCAGCCGGCCGGTGCCGCTGTTCGAGCCGCCGATCGACCCCATGGAGCTGGTGCGAGGCGCGGCCTCCGGCACCGGCGTCGAGGCGGTGGCCGCGACGCAGGCCGTCGTGGTGCCGCAGCACCGCTTCTGGTTCCTGTTCCGCCGGGCGCAGGACCTGGTGGACAAGCTCCGCCAGTTCGCCGGCGACCTGCTCGGCGCGCTGGAGCGGCGCGACGCCGAGGAACTGGCGCTGCTGCAGGCCAGGCAGGAGGGCGTGATCCTGGCCATGACCCGCGGCGTCAGGGAGGCGCAGGTCCGCGCGGCCACCGCGAACCTGCACGAGGCGCAGGCCGGCCGCGAGGCCGTGAGCACGCGAGCCCAGCACTACGAGCAGCTGATCGCCGACGGCCTGTCGGCGCTCCAGCTCGACCAGCTCCGGCTGATGCAGGACGCCGCCAACTCCCACCTGGCCGCGGCCGGGCTGAAGATCGGCGCGGCCATCGCCTACGCCGCGCCGCAGATCCTGGCCGGCCCGTTCATCATGGGCACCGAGTTCGGCGGCGACCAGATCGGCGCCGCGCTGGACAAGGGGGCGGAGATCTCGGAGTCACTCGGCGAGGGCCTCAGCATGCTGGGCGAGCTGACCGGCATCCGCGCCGAGAACGAGCGCTCCGCCCAGGACTGGCGCTTCCAGCTCGACACCGCCCGGCACGACCTGCTCCAGGCCGATCAGCAGGTGGCCGGCGCCGAGCACGGGCTGGCCCTGGCCCGGCGCGAGCTGGAGGTGCACGACCAGGAGATCGCCCACCAGCAGGCGGTCGCGGCCTTCGTTCGCGGCAAGTTCGGCGGTGCCGACCTGTACTCGTGGCTGTCGGACCGGCTGGCCGGGCTGTACTTCCAGGCGTACGGGCTGGCCCACGACATGGCCAGGGCCGCCGAGCGGGCCTACCAATTCGAGCGCGGCGCCGAGCAGACCTCCTTCATCCGGCCCGCGTACTGGGACAGCAGGCGCGCCGGGCTGCTGGCGGGAGAGAGCCTCGGCATGGACCTGGAGCGGCTGGCCCAGGCCTACGTCGAGGCCGACGGCCGCGACCTGGAGATCGTCAAGCAGGTGCCGCTGACCGGGCTGGACCCGGTGGCGCTGCTGACGCTCAAGTACACCGGCACGTGCGACTTCGCGCTGACCGAGGCGGTGTTCGACCGGGACTTCCCCGGCCACTACCGCCGCCAGATCAAGACCGTCTTCCTCGCCTTCGAAGGCCCGGACGGCCGGCTCACCCCCAACGCCACGCTCACCCAGCTCGGGCACAAGACCGTGCTGGCGGCCGACGCCAAGGCCATCAAGCACCTGCTCGAACCCAAGGGCGCCGCGCCCGGCACGGTCCGCGCCGACTGGCGGGCCGGCCAGCGCATCGCGCTGTCGCACGTCGAGGAGGGCGAGGACGGCAGCGGCCTGTTCGAAGTGCGCTACGACGACGACCGCTACCTGCCCTTCGAGGGCACCGGCGCGGTCTCCACCTGGCGGCTGGAGCTGTCCGGCAGGCCGCCCGCCGACCTGCGCGAGGTCGTCATCACCGTCAAGTACGCCGCCAGGCACGGCGGGGACCCGTTCGCAAGCGCCGTCAAGGGCATGCTCAAGCCGTTCGCCGCGGCCCGCTTCATCGACGTGGCCAGGGACTTCCCCGAGCAGTGGGAGGAGTTCCAGGCCACCGGCGGGCAGCTGGCGCTCCCGGTGGACGCCTCGCTGTTCCCCGGCATGAACGGCGGCCAGATCACCGGCGTCCGGCCGGCCTACGAGGGCCAGGGCGCGATCCACGTGACGCTCGCCGCCGGGAACCGCGCCTTCGCCCTGCGCGACGGCACGTACGTGACCACGCCGGGGCTCACCGCCGGCGATTGGGTCCTGGAGGTGGACGGTGACGCCTCGGGGCTGCGGAACGTCGGCCTGGTGCTGACGTACAAGTCGAACGTCCGCTGAGGAGGAGATCAGCCATGGGCAAAATCAAAAGGAACAAGCGCAAGAAGCAGCCGGGGAGCAACGAGCAGCAGAACACGGAGGTCGAGCAGGGCGGCGGCTCCGAGGGCGGCGAGAAACCCGCGCAGGACGAGGAGCCCGGCAGCGGCGAGCAGTCCCAGAGCGACGAGAAGTCCCCGCAGAAGGAGCCGGCCGGGCCGCCGGTCGGCGCCGAGCCGCTGGTCAAGACCAAGCAGGTGACCTCCCCGGCCCCGCCCGGCCCGGACCTCACCGTGTTCACGCTACTGCCTCCCGATATCGGCCGGTACATCGTGAGGTTCCTCCCGTTCGCATCCCTGATGAACCTGCTCGCGATCAACCCGGCCATGCGCAGGTGGATGAGCAGCGTGGTGCAGCAGTCGCGCAACACCACATTGTCGGCCGCCGCCACGGGCTTCTGGCTGAAGCACTGCGCCAAGCCGCAGTTCGGCGACTCGCCCATCACCGTTCTGGAGATGGTCCGGCAGATCAACCGCCAGCCGTATGACGAGAGGGTGTGGAGCTTTGTCGGCAAGCTGGTGGACAGCGACTTCACCCACTGGTCGGAGATCCTGGGCGAGCTGGCCATCCTGCGCGGCGAGTTCGGCGACGTCAGGGTTCTCGAGGCGCTCACGGACCTCCTGCCGACGGAGGAGGAGAAGCGTGCCCTGAAGGAGGGCTACGTCGGGGTCGCCGCGAAGGTGGACCCGCTCCGTCTCATGACGGCCACCGATCCGCCGGAAACCATGGCCGTCACCACCGCAGGAGTCACCGGCACGGACGAGCAGGCCATCAGGGACCTCGTCCACGACCGGCTCAGGACGAGGTTCAACACCATCAAAACGCAGGTGGCCGGGAAGGGGTCGACGCAGCGCCGCCAGCAGCGGACCGACGCCACCGCGCCCGAGCAGCGGGCGCTGGACCGGCTGTCCTGGGTGCTGACCCACCTGCAGGACGCCCGCCAGTGCGTCTCCGTCGCCCTGTCGAAGAACAACATGCGGGTGTGGGCGAACGTGCCCGACGACAGTATGCGGACCGACCTGGAGCGGCTCTTCGCCGCGGCGACGGCCGGCACCGAGCAGCTGCAGCAGCAGCTCGACTCCCTCTGGAGGGATCTGCACAACTCCTCGCTGGACAAGCGCTCAGGGAAGCCCGATGAAAAGGAGTGGCACGACGCCGAGCGCCGGCTGCTCAAGACCCTCAGGTTCCTGGGCGGCCTGCTGGACGAGTGGGCGAAGGTGCGTATGAAGGTGCGCCTGAGCGCGCGCACCACCGCCTACGAGGGCACGGGGGAGGAGCGCGTCCACACTGAGACCCAGGCGAGCGATGAGGCCAAGCACAGCCGCGACAAGCTCAAGGCCGACCTGGAGGAGCTCGAGGAGGCCACCGGCATCACGGTGATGCTGCAGGAGATGACGATGGCGATCGGCATCTCCAAGCTGTCGTGCTTCAAGTGCTGGATCACGCTCCTGGCGGCCCGAGAGGAAGGGGTCAATCTGGAGGGGTCGGGCACCCACGGCAAGTCCTACGGCAAGTGGACCATGCCCTTCGCCCTCGGCTCCTCCCCGCAGGTGCTCAAGGCGATCCTGGGCGTGACCGACTCCGAGCAGGACGAGGACCTCACCCGCTTGATCGAGAACCCGGTGACCGCGCCGATGGTGGTCAAGGCGATCAACATCTTCCCCGAGCAGGGGGCGGCGCAGAAGACGATCTACTACTCCAGCGAGGACGAGACGGACCTCAAGTTCACGAAGCACCCGACGGAACCCCCCAAACGCAAGGCCTCCGATTCCGGACCGACGCCAGTCCAGGGCAAGAAGGTCAAGCCGGACTCGGAGCAGGTCAAGCCCAAGAAGGAGGAGTTCGAGGAGCCCGACGAGATCATCGACGACGGGGACGACTCCGGCGACGAGGACTACCACCAGCCCGGGAGCGAGGAGTGATCTCCCTCTGAGGACGAGCAATAGTTCTACCCACGGGGTGCGGCACAGCGCCGCACCCCGCTCGACCTGGCCAGGTCATCGCCACGAGCGGCGCGCCACCCCGGCGGTCAGGTTACGCGCCGCCGAGCGGCTGACCGGGCAGAGGCGGGTGGAGGAGCTGCAGGTCCTCACCGCCGCCGGATATGAGGTGGCCGCCGATTCCGACCACAACATCGCCCGCCTCGCCCCTGAGGGCTGACCCGGCAGGCCGGCCTGTCGGGATTAGACGATTTAACGACACCCTCGGATTGGGCCCCGCAAGCCCTCTCGAAAACCAGACATCGAGTGATGAACCATAACGTCAGATGGCCAGTTCCGCACACGAATTAACGACAGGAAAATCGGGCTCCACCCCTTCTCGAGGAGAACCCGGTGCAGATCGTCTACTCCCGCGTCTCCACCGCGACCCAGTCCCTGCTGCGGCAGCGCCACATCCTCACCGAGGCCGGCCTTCTCGTGCGCACCGAAGGCGTCGCCGAGGGATTCCGGCCGGCCAACGGCGTCCTTCTCTTCGAGGACCCCGCCACCACCTCCAAGATCCCCGCCCTCGACCGGCCCGCGTTCGGCAAGATCGCCGCCAAGGCGCAGCCCGGCGACACCCTGACGGTCTCGGAGCTGTTCCGGCTCTGCCGCGACCTGCTCGACATCCACGCCGTCCGCAACTGGTGCCAAGCCCGCGGCGTCGCCCTGCGCGTCCTGTCCGGACCGCTGTCGAACTTCCACGACCTCGCCGCAGGCGACGCCACCATCGCCGTCATCATCAACGTGATCACCGCCGTCGGCGGGGCGGACGGCATCCTCGACGGACCGAGGCTCGGGTCATAGGGACGCGCCCGTAAGACGCGCTTGTCTCTGCCGGGAGCCAACGGCGACGGCGGCCCCTGGGCGCCTTCACCAACTCTTCGCAGTTGGCAGGGCCAGCCGCATCCGAGCCCACACCATGACGCGGGACTGAGGTCATGCGGCGTGCCTGGTCGGTGGTCGCCAGTCTGAGCGGCGGGTTTTGATCGCGCCGCGCAGATACAGCGCATGCGCGGCGCGGCGTGCCAGGATGTCAAGCTGGGAGTCGAGGAGCGGCACCGGTGTGTCGGCCAGCTCGGTACGCACCAGCCGGATGAGGAACTCCAGCAGGGGCAGATCAGCATCGTCGGCACGCCGCAGGTGCACGCCGCCGCCGCGCGGATGGCGGCCCGGCCGTACGCCGCGCCTGCTCGGGCGCGATCGCGCCCTTGTGCAGCCCAGGCCGCTGCGGATCTCCCGGCCCGCCGCAGACGCGACATTCCTCCTGCGCGGCCGGATCGGCCGGGTCGTTCCACCCCACATACCGGTGAGGCAGCACGCGTGGCTCGAACATGGGCGAATCACCTCGATCGTTATCTTGGGTTATTGATACCTTCTCGCAGGTCAGAGCGAGATGATCTTGTCTGGCACGTAAGGCACGTTGACCGGCACCCACGCTGCGGATGACCGGGACAGGACGCGGTCTCGACGGCGCAAGTACGCTGGCGGGCCAACGCCGGACCGAAGCGATCGCCTACGCCGCCCTGTACGAAGAGCACGGCGTCCGCCTGGCCGAGGGCTACGAGATCGTCAGCGTCGGCTCCCGCTGCCGCCGCCAGGCCAGTGCCGAGATCGGCTACATCTTCTGCACCCTCGACCAGCTCGACCTCCCGCTGCACGGGGTCGGCGTCAAGCTCGCCGGCCTGCGCAGCTATGGCCGCTACCTCGTCACAGCCGACAGCATGGCGTGGTCGTATGCCGGCCAGAACATCCGCGCCCGGCGACGTCATCGATCGAACAAAGAAGGTAACGGTTCGGTTTTCCTCATGATTGTGGCCGGGGTTGCCGTGGAATAGACGCCCGGGAAACAGTGTGAGGGAGGCGGCCGTGGCGCGACATGAATTTCGTGTGGTGCTCGATTTCGAGCTCGACGAGAGCGTGGTCAACAGGATCAACAAAGCCGTGCAGAAAGCGGTGACCGTCGAGCTCGCGAACGTCGATCTCAGCGACAGGGCATGGATCAACAATCCCATCCTGGGCGCAGGGCATGGAGACGGCGACGACGGGAGGCCGCGGGGAGCCTGGCTGGTCGAGATCTCCGACGAGCAGATCGCGGCCGCCGGGCTCGCGAAGCCGGACTTCGGGAGCTGACCCGGTGAGCCCCCACGGGGAGAACGCGGCGGAGATCCTCTGCCCGAGCGCCCGGTGCGAGAAGGACGCGATCCTCCTGGGGGTCTTTGATGCCACCGGTCGGCTGGGATACATACGTCCAGCTCTCAGGATCGATGACGACTTCGTGGCCGGCACCGCCGAAGGGCGGACCCCGGAGGAGCGTTTCCGGTTCGCCCAGCCCTGCGTCGAGAGCGGCTGCAGGAACTGGACCGGCGAGCGGTGCTCGGTGATCGACGACGCCCTGGAATTCGGGGTCGCCACCGAATCCCTGCCGGCCTGTTCGATCCGGAGAACATGTCGCTGGTTCGCACAGGCCGGGCCGAGTGCCTGTGCGGTATGCCCCCTGATCGTAAGAAACGTGAGAACGGCCGATCCAGGCACAGACTGACACGAAAGGAGATTTCGTCATGCCAGAGGCGAATGACGAGAAAGTATCGAAAGGCCGGGCGACGCTGTCCGTCGAGGGTCGTAAGATCCTCGGGGAAAGCATCCTGAACGGAATCATCGGGCCGGGCGAGGTAATCGCGGGTTCTCTCGACTACAACCAGTCCGGCGGCAATTACGTGCAGCGGGGCGGGGGCAATTATCACCAGGGCGGCGGCGGGAATTACGACCAGGCCCCGCTGAGATAGGCCCGCGAAGTGGCGGACACAGCGGTCCGGCCGGCGTGGAACCCGGCGGAGCCGGGGTCGATCGAGGGGCTCCAGGTCGTCTACAAGGTGGCCGAACGATGCAACATCAACTGCACGTACTGCTACTACTTCAACATGGGCGAGGAGACGGCGTTCGACAGGCCTTCACTCGCCTCCGCTGACGTCACGGAGGCGCTGGCCCACTGGATCGCCCAAGGCTGTGAAGAATTGCGTATCCCGTACGCGAAGATCGCCTTCCATGGCGGCGAGCCGACCCTCATCGGGGTCAGAAGGTTCGGTGAGGCGTGCCGCCGCCTCCGGGAGATCATCGAGCCGGTCGCGACCGTCCTGCTGAGCATCCAGACGAACGGCACGCTGCTCGATGACCAGTGGATAGCGGCCTTCGCCGAGCACGGCGTCGCCGTGGGCGTCAGCATCGACGGGCCGCAGGCGGCCAACGACCGCTTCCGCCTAGACCTGCACGGTCGTTCGAGCTTCAGCCGGACGGAGGATGCGATCCGGCGGCTCGTCGAGGCGCATGGGCCCGGGAATCCGCTGCCGTCGACCGTCAGCGTCATGCACAGCGGGAACGACTATCGCGAGGTCTACCGCTACTTGCGGGCGCTGGGCGTGCGGAACATGACCTTCCTGCTTCCCGACAGGAACGCCGACGACGTCGAGTTCATCTCCTCGGGCGCGGCGAAGCAGTACGGGTCGTGCCTCTCAGATCTCTTCCACGAATGGTTCAGCGAAGACGACACGGACGTGCACCTGCGCTTCGTCGACCAGTTGCTCGACCACTTCCGGCCGGACGTGGCCCCCGGCCAGGCGTTCCGGCGGCCGCGTAAGGAGAACCAGGTCGTCATCGCGCGCAGCGACGGCACCGTCGCGATCGACGATACGTTCATCCCCGCACTGGGCTGGTACACCGGGACGCCGGTGTGCTCCACCGGCGACACCAGCCTGCGCGACTTCCTCGCCGAACCGGTCTTCCTGGAGATCGAGGAGACCTTCAACACCCTGCCCGGAGAATGCGCCGGGTGCCGGTGGCGGCAGGTTTGCCGCGGTGGCGATCTGGAGAACCGCTTCTCGAAGCGGAACGGGTTCGACAACCGGTCGGTGTACTGCGACGCCTACAAGGTGATGTACCAGTACGTCTGCGACGAGCTGGTACGCAACGGCTACCCCGGTGAACTGATCACGGCAAAGTTTGGGAACGCATGACCGTCGAATTCACACTGGCCCAGTTGCTCCAGCCGCTCACGGTGGAGACCTTCCTACAGAAGGTGTGGGGCGTCACGCACTATCACGTCGAACGCGGTCGCGAAGACTACTTCGCCGGCCTGTTCGGCCCGGCCGCCGTCGAGGACGTCCTGGAGATCGTCCGTCCGGAGCCGTCGGGGGTGGTGGTCGTACGGGAGGACGACCACAGGAGCCCCGGCTCCTACCGGTTCGCCGACGGCAGCATCGACCTCGTCCGGATCCGCAACGACTTCGCGGACGGCCACACGATCGTCCTCAACGGCGTCGAGCGTTACGTGCCCGCCATCGCCTCGCTGGCCCACGGCCTCGAGGTCGAGCTGAACTTCGAGACACAGGTCAACGCCTACATCACGCCACCCGGCTCGCAGGGCTTCCTCCCTCATTACGACGACCACGACGTGCTGGTCCTCCAGGTCCGGGGATCCAAGACCTGGCACGTCCACGACGACGTGCCGCCGCACAAGATGCGACGCCGGGAGAAGGTCGTCGCGTCCGGCCTCCCGGCGCCGGCCGTCCTGCGGCTGAACGCGGGAGATGTGCTGTACGTCCCACGCGGCCGCGTCCACGCCGCCACGGCCAACGCCGAGCCGTCCATCCACCTGACCGTCGGGATCCACGCGCCGACCGTGCTGAAGCTCATCATCGAGGCGCTCGAGTCGCTGAGCTACCAGGACGACCGCGTCCTCGCCCAGTTGCCGCCCCGGCACCTCGACGACGTGGGCGTCCGCGCGAGCCTCGACGGCCTCCTGTGCGACATGGTCAAGGCCATCGAGGACCCGGCCGTCCTGGCGGAGGGTTTCGGGGCCCTGGCGGACGCCTTGGTCCGGCGTGGCCGATGCCGGCCCGTCGGACAGCTGGTCCCCAACGCCGTCGAGGCGCCCCGGATCGACGGGCGGACCCGCGTGGTCAAGTATCAGCCGCTCTACTCGCGTGTGCTGACGATGGCGGACGGGGTCGCGCTGCAGTTCGCGCAGTCGCTGGTGAGCGCCGACGCCGATCATCGGGCCGCGATGTTGTTCCTGTCGGGGAACACCGAGCCGTTCGAGGTGCGCGACCTGCCGGAGCTGTCCGAGGCGCAGCAGATCGAGCTGGCCCGTACGCTCGTCGTGGACGGGTTCCTCGTGCGGCTGTGACCGTCAGGGCGCGCCGCGCGCGGGCCTTCGCCGACCTCAGTTGACCGTCACCTCGATGGTCGCACCCTTTCAGCCCGAGTTCGACGATGGAACACGGTGCGGCCCTTGCCGCGTACGCCGACGAGGCGCGCCTTCTTGGCCTGGCGCAAACGCTCAGAATCGGCCGGCTCCAGCTGGTCCAGGTCCAGGCCGACCAGCGCCCGCGCGCCGCAGCTCAGTGCCGAACAGCAGGTAGACGATGGCCCGGTCACGCAGCGGGCGGGCGTGCGCGTGGGGCCCGCGCGGCGGCACATCACGCAGCCGTCACGCCGCAGCCGATGGTCTGCGCGCCTCGACAGCGCGGGCGGCCACCAGCCGCGATCGTGTGCCCGGATTCGGGCGCGATCCTCGGGAAACACCGAGTCCCACTCCTCATCGAGGGCGAACCAGCGCGGCGGCTGCCCGCTCTCCCCACCCAGCGGCACATCGAGATCGCCTATCGCGGCGTACGACAGGCCAAGCGTCGGCGACCAGTCCGAGCGGTAGGAACGCACGCAGACCGCGGCCGGCACATCCAGCAGTTCCGTGTGCAGCCCGGTCTCCTCGACCAATTCGCGTGCTGCGGCGGCGCGGGGTGTCTCTCCCGCTCGACCTTGCCGCCGGGAGGCACCCAGCCCCGCACCCGGTGCCTGACCAGCAGGACGTGCCCGAAGTCCGGATCGGTCACCCAGACATGGAAGAGGCCCAAGACCCGACGCCGTAATCTGCGCACGCTCGGCATTCCTGACCATAAGGCCAGGGAATGGGCATCGAGCGGCAAGGGGTATTGGCGCATCGCGGGCTCGCCCATTCTGGCGCGGGCGCTGCCCAACATCCACTGGGCCGATCTTGGCCTGAAGGGTCTGTATCCGACCTGGCACAGGCTCAAAACCACGACCTGACGAACCGCCGGATGCGGGCCCGCATGTCCGGTGGTGTGAGTAGGCCCGGAACTCCTAAAGCTACGGCGAGCCGCAAAGTAGCGGTGAGCTATCTTTCGGGTTCGTCGCGTAGTGGTTGCAAGTAGGTCAATCCCGGTGAAATGGGCGACCTTTTCCTTGATCGTGAGCCATGTCCTGGTGGTGGTCTCGTTCTGGGAGTGGTGGGGATGCGCGCGGAGTGGGAACCGGATGAGCTGATCGGTTCGTGGACGCTGGTCGAGGGTGATTGGAAGCTGATCCGTAACACGGGTGCCACCGGAATACGGCAGAAACGGGCCGCAGTACTAGATAGCCGCTGGTCAGAGTTGCTTAGCTCTCTGCCATCGTCGCCGAAAGTGTCCAGGGGCGGAGATGTGGAATGTGAGCGCCTCGGTGGACCCTTGCCGGGCATTGAACTGGTGAGGGGAGCTGCGGTTCTCGCCGGACTCCACGTGCACGTTGTGGGCACCTGGCTCGACGTAGAACGTGCAGGTGCCGCCTGGACCGATCTCGCCGAGGCGTGGCCACTCTGCGTCGAGGATGACCTCGACGGTCTGACGGCTCAGATTCTGGACCTGGAGACACGCCTTTGTCGGGTCCGAACAGATCGGGAAGTGGTTCTTCGGGACAGGGTCTGGCTGAAGGATCAACGGGATGCGCTTGGAGGGCGCCTCAGGAGCGGGCGGTTCTAGAGGTTGAGGAGGTGGGAGGCCAATCCATATCGTGAGCAGCACAGATATCGTCACGCCGAGGATCGCAATACCGAGAGCTGGCCAGTTCCACTGACCGTCTTGCAGGACCTGGTTGACCGCGACGCCCGCCACCACCGCAGTCGCGATGCCCGCAACCACCTGTAAAAGCGCTCGCTGTCCTGCCCCACACCGATCGCCCCCTTGGTCCTGGAAACCTCGCTCGCCGGACGCTGCCGGGTGCGACGTGCTCGGTGTCTGGCTTGTGATTCTTGCGGCGCTATGGGGCGTGCTGGGTGAGCGCGGCGTATGCCGTCGACCGTGAGATCTTCAGCGTGCGGGCCGCCTCGGTCACCGAGGTGCCGTCATCTACCAGCCGGCGCAACGTCTGCAGTTCTGCCGGGCCGACGACGCGTGGGCGGCCGATGTGCTGTTTGCCAGGCAGCATCCGGCCCTCGGCCTGGCGGCGCAGGGCCGAGGCGATGCCTTCGGCTTGGCGTTCGGCGCGCAGCTCCAGTTCGTACTCGGCGGCCGCGGCCAAGACCGCGAACATGAAGCGGCCTTCCTTGGTATCCAAATCGAAGTTCTCCGTCAGGGACACCACCATGATGCTGCGGTCGCGGAGCTCGTTGATCGTGGTCAGGACGTGCCCGGCCGAGCGGCCCCATCGGTCGGACTTCCAGAACTTCAGCGTGTCGCCGGACTGCGGCCGTGCCAGCAGTGCCTCCCACGCCGGTCGGGCCACGCCGCGCTTGCCGGACTCCTTTTCCATGACCAGCTCGTCGTAGCCACTGACCGCCAGGGCATCGAGTTGGAGCTGCGGGTTCTGATCACGTGTGGAGACCCGCGCGTACGCCCAGACGGTCATCGCCGCCACCCTTCGCGAGTCCAAGAACGTTTACGTTTCTGGACACGATAGCGACCAGCCACGATGCCGTCCAGAAAACTCCGTCCGAAAAATTGATGCGGACGCGGCCCCTTCGATCAGGGCGCGCCGGTCTTGCCAGAGGCTATCTCGGCCATCCCGGCCGCACGGCGGCCTCGTTCCTCCCGGACCCGTTCGCCGAGAGGCCCGGCGAGCGCATGTACGCCACCGGGGACAACGTTCGGCTTCAGCCGGACGGGAACTACGTGTACGTCGGCCGAATCGACGACCAGATCAAGATCAGTGGGTACCGGGTCGAGATCGGCGAGGTGGAGCACAACCTGCGCGCATGCCGAGGCGTGGTCGACGCGGCGGCACTGTTGCGCGAGGACACCCCGGGCGGCGCGGCCATCGTCGCCTATCTGGTCGGCGAACGGCGACCCGACGAGCTGCTCACGAGCCAACTGGGTAGTTGGCTACCCGCGCCGATGATTCCACGCGTCTACGTCTGGCTGGACGAGATGCCTCTCAACCGCGCGGGCAAGATCGATCGTCGAGCGCTCGCCAAGATGCTCGATCCCGCACTCCCCCACCCGGACGCAACACGCAACCCTCACGTTGTGCCATTCACTGGCACGGGCGGGACGGATACGGGAAACTGTCCCAATGCCTGCTGAGTACACCCAAAGTTACCAGTTCCGTGGTGCCCGCATCCACCTGAGCGACCTCTCCGGCCTCGAGATTCGCGATTGCGACGTCACCGGCCTGAAGATCGTGGACTGCTATGGGGGCAACGTCTCCCTCGGTGGCGGCTTCGAGCGTGTCGTTGTCAACGACGTCGACGTGACCGCCTACGTCGAGGCCGAGCTCGACCGGCTGCATCCCAACCGGGTGCTGGCCCGTGAGGCCACGTCCGCCGCCGAATACCGGGCCGCTTGGGATGCCATCGAGAAGCAATGGGAGGAGACGCTCGACCGCGCCAGGCGCCTACCCGAGGCGAAGCTGCACGAGCAGGTCGACGGCGAGTGGTCGTTCGTCGAGACGCAGCGGCATCTGCTGATGGCCAGCGATGCCTGGATCGGCAACGCCGTGCTCGAGGAGGACGCGCCGTACCACCCGTTGGGCCTTCCTGCCGGCGGGATGCCGGCCGAAGCATCGGCGAAGCTCGGGCTCACCCTCGATGCCACCCCGACGTTCGACGAGGTACTCGCGCCGCGGCTGGCCCGCATGGCCACGATGCGCCGGATCGTCGACGAGCTCACCGAGGCCGAGCTCGATCGGGTGTGTGGTCGCAAGCCGGCGGACCCATATCCGGACCGGGAGTACGTCGTGCGCCGCTGCCTCACGGTGGTGTGCAAGGAAGAGGCCGAGCATCACCGGTATGCGGTCCGCGACCTCACCGTGCTCGAGGCCGGTGCCCGAACCGAGTGAAGGCGCGTCCCGGCAATGGACGGCGATCTCGCGATCCTGCGCTTGACCAGCCCATCTTGCTGTCGGAGCCCCTCATCGCACCCGCGCTGCCCAGCCAGGGCGCGGTGCCGACCGGCGAGGTAGTCACGACCGGCTACGGAAAGACCAGCAATGCGGGCTTCCCCAACGAACGACGCGAGGTCTTCCTCGATGTCACGCCGCGGTGGACCTGCGAAGGCATCCACCAGTTCGTGAAGCCGATCACGCCCGGAATGAACTGCACCCGCAAATCCGGCCAGACGGCCCGAGCATGCGGCACTGGGTGATGTCGTCATCGGAATCGACTCCTGAAATATCTCTGGCCAGTGCGGCAACCCGACCTATCCCACCGTGAATAGGAATGTTTCTCAGCACCGAACCTGGATAAGCGGCAACGTGGGAAGGTAGCCGGCGGTTCATCCCCCTGCCTTCAGCCGGAACGCGAGGCGGCGGGGCGCCTGCACGCGATAGCTGTCCGTCACCAGCTCGGCAACCTCGACCCAGTCCGTCTCGTCGTCCAGCACCATTCCCACGACATTCACACCCCAGTCGGCCCGGAAGAACGGAGGGCCGGCATGCGCCAGCGCGGCCAACTCCCCGGGCGGCGCCCGGAAGGTCATCAGGATGGCCGGATCGTCCATATCGATGTACGCCGACCCCCTCACGTCGGTGGTGTAGACGTGCAGGAACGTCCGCCGGCGAATCCGCCACCGCAAGCCGATCCACGCCGGCTCCTCGTACGCCTCGGGCAGCTCCCCGCAGATCACCCGGAGCCGGCCCACAACGGCGGGTGGAACGTCCGCGATGTCGCTCATCTGTACCTCCCGCGCCCATCCTGCCCGCCGGGTAGGACATCAGCACATCAGAGTCTCCGGGGTTGGCGGGGCCGCGCCGACGTCATAGGACTATCGGGCCCAGCTAGATCGATCTGCGGATCTTCGTGTCCGTCGACTTCGAGCAGACCATAGATCGCGCCCTGACCCGCGGCATGGCGATGGCCGGATCCGCCGATGCCGCCGAGATCGAACGGTCCTGGCGCCACCGCTACATCCCGTCCCAGCAGCTCTACTTCGCGACAGCCCGCCCGACCGATCACGCTGACATCATCGTGTACAACGATCAGCTCCACGAGCCGACCTGGGACATCCGATCCGCGCGCCCGGAACGATCGGGGATCGGCATGAACTCGTCCTCAGGCGGCCAGGCTGAGATCGAGGCGGGTGTTCATGTCGAGGCGGAACCGGCCGTAGGGGTTGATGTGGACCCAGAATAGGGGTGAGAGCGCCCGGTGGTCCTCGTCGGTGAGCTTCCGCGCCCACTTCGGATCTCGTAGCACGGCTTGGAGGAGCTGGGTGTTGATGAACACCAGCGAGGACTGGAGTAGGTGCAGTGCGAGCATGGACACCTCGGCGTGCTCGCGATCGGAACCGGTGAGGGTGCCCTCGCGACCGTAGAAGATCTTGTCGTTGGCGCCGTTCCAGTTCTCCACGACCTGCAGCCCATTGTTGATCTCACGGCGGAGTTCCTCGTCGGCGAGGTAGTCGCAGGCGAAGATGGTGCGCACGACCCGGCCGAGTTCTTCCAGGGCGAGGTAGACCGGCTGCTTGGGGCCCCCACTCTTGGACTTCATAAACCGGCGCAGCACCTGCTCGGCCTCGTTAGTGCGAAGGCGGAGCGCGGTCGCGTACTTGATGATCTGATCGTAGTTGCGGGCGATCAGATCCCAGTCGATCGGCCGCTGCTTCAGGACCTTCGCCAGCTTCGGCCACGCGGCCTGGTTCGCGGTCGGCGCGTACAGCTGGATCGCGCCGATGTTCTTCAGCCGGGGCAGCAGCTTGAACCCCAGGACCTCGGTGAAGGCAAAACCCCACCAGCGAAGCTCCATGGGTGTCGGTGTAGTTCGCCTCTATGTCGGCGTCGGTGCCGTGCCGCAGCAGCCCCTCGATCATCGCCGCAACCTCCGAGGAGGAACACGACTTCAGCTGTGAGTAGACGCACAGCCGACCCTTGTCGACATGCCAGTAGATCATGACGCCGTAGCCGCCGTACCGGGCGTGGAACTCGGTCATCAGGTTGGAGTCCCAGGAGGCGAACCGCTTTGAGTCCGATGCCGTCGACGTCGCCTTCCCCCACCACTTCGGATCCCGGGCCTCCAGGGTCGCATTCACCACGGACACGATCGCGGCACGCAGGTTCTCCCGAGTGATGAAGGTCTGGCGGACGTGCCGTAGCTCGGCCTCGGTGTGGCCGTGCTCACCGGTCGCTGACATCTGTCGGATCCCCATGTTGGTGCCGAGCGCGAACAACACGAGCAGAAGCCGCTTACTCAAGGTCTCCTTGGACAGGACCTCGCGGGTCGCGACCGAGGTGAACAGGTCGGGGAAGTCGGTGATGAACGCGGTGTTCTTCAGGATGTCCAGCAGGTCGATGGTGCCCCAGCGGCGCTGCACCTCGGCCTTCAGAGCGGTGAGGTTCTTCGGCTCGGGCAGCTTGTCGAGCTTCGGGACCGACACCCACGGCTTGCCCTTCCGGGTGGTGATCTTCACGCCTCCTGTGGTGCCCTCGACGAGGCCGGTGTTCAGCCGGTCCAGGCCCGCGGTCAGGCGGCTTTTGAGGTCGGCTATGAACTCGGTGGCATCCAGGGGCTGGGACAGGGCGGCGTAGTGGACGTCGCGGTTGGTCTCGAAGTCGCCGGGCAGGTCCTTGTCCGGATCGCGCCACCGGCCAGCGCCCTGCACGTACACCTCACGGCGCCGCAGCGCCTCCCGCAACGCGATCAGCACGCACAGCTCGTACGGGATTCGCTCGACCCGCCCGGACTCGGCGTCCACCACCGCGTCCCGCCACGCCCACTGCACCACGCCCTCGATCGGCACCCGCTCGGTCTCGGCGTAGTACCGCTCGGTCGCCGCGACCCCCGCGTACCGAGACAGCAAGTCGATCGCATCCATCACCGGTCGGTAGGCGGTGTTGTTGCACTTGAACTCCAACGCCGCCAGGATCGGCCCGAGCATCCGCCGGTAGTGGTGGGAGTAGGAGCCGCGCAGCTGGTAGCGGATCCGCTCGGAGACAGCCCGCTCGGTGGCCATCAGCTCCCGCGCCAGCGACTTCAGCGTTCCCACCCCACCCGGCACCGCCGGATACACCGCCTCCCGCACCGTGTCGTCGGGGCGCTCGATCGCGGCTTTGATCATTTTGACGTAGATGCCGCGCTTGCCCCGTACCTTCGTCAACTCGCCGACCAGCTCCCGCTCCACCCGCCGCTCGGCCCGCGCGTTGATCCGGTGAATCAGGTCGATCAGCAGCCCGACCAGCCCGTCGACCAGCTCGGCTTGCCGCGTCCAGCACAATGCCGCCAGCAGCGTGTACCGCACCGGCTCGGAGCTGTCCTCGAAGTCCGAGGGGTACATCCGCATCGCCCGCGTCCGCCACGCCGCCACGCCGCCACGATCCGATCCGACACCCCGGAGAAGACCCCGTCCGGCAGCCCCAGCGACCGAGCCGTCGCCAGCTTCCCGATCTCCGCCAGCAACGTGTCCAACCCCAGCGGACCCGGGTCGGACTTCAACTCCGCCAGCACATGCGGACGGTCCAGCAGATCCTGCAACCTGCCGCACACCACCGACCCCAGTGTGCCCACCACGCCCTCCGAGAACGCCACCTCGAACTTGGAAAGGCCCGACCCCACCACCCGCTCCACCTGGCCGGGCGTCGGCGGCTCCACATCCTCGCTCCGGCATCTGCGGCGCAGCGCCTCAGCAAGCCGCCGGCGACTCGTCTCCGTCGGGCACATCTCCTCCGCCAGCCACCGTGCCCACCGGTCCTCATCCTCCTCCGTCGCCGGCCGCGTCCCGAACGCCTCCCTGATCTGCTTGCGGTGATACTCGATCGTCCGCCCCGTCCACCGGTACTTCGCGAACTCCCCGGCGTCGACCTTCACCAGTGACGCCACATAGTCGACCGCGACCAGGGGAACCTCCTGCGGACCGTCCGGGAACCGGCCCTCAAGCTCATAGAACTTCAGCAACAACGCGAACCCCAACCGCGTCGCGCCCGACTTGTTACGGATCAGCTTCCAATCACCCTCGACCAGCGTCCACGAACCGATCAGCTCATCCGGTTCCCACTCCGCGCGCATCCCCACCACTCCCAGACCGAGACCACCACCAGGACATGGCTCACGATCAAGGAAAAGGTCGCCCATTTCACCGGGATTGACCTACTTGCAACCACTACGCGACGAACCCGAAAGATAGCTCACCGCTACTTTGCGGCTCGCCGTAGCTTTAGGAGTTCCGGGCCGTGAAGGCGCCCAGGACGTCGCCGTACTCGAGGTCGCCCGCGTCCAGGTCACGGGTCTTCCCGGTGTGCACGTCCACGGCAGCCAGGTAGACCTCGTCGTCCTCGTCCGAGAGGCGCACCATCACCTCGTTGGCGTTGAGCCAGCGCTCCACGGTGTCGATCTCTTGGGCACCGTCCTCGTCCACCAGGCGCCGTAGTTTGGTGACATGTCCGGTGCGCGTATCCAGCGTGATCACGCGCTCGTCGTCGTCGGCCACGGCGAGCGTCCGGCCGTCGGGTGAAAGCGCCGCGCCGCTGATGCCCACCTCGGCGTCGACGCGGAAGCGGCGTCCGGCCAGCTTGATCTTCGTGTCCGACGAGGCCTCGCTCGCCATGGACTCGTCGATCACGCGCTTGCCGTCGTCCGTGATGGCCATGGTCCAGGCGCCGTAGGTCGTCCTGCCCTTGGTGAAGTCAAGCATCGGGCTGTCGGCGCCGCTCTGGAGGAAGTTGACCGCGAAGTAGCGGCCGTTGCGCGAGGAGACGAACTCGGGATCGGAGCCGTGCAGCCGGATCGCGAACGTCTTGTACTTGCCGGTGGCCAGGTCGCGGACCACGTAGTCGTTCTGGGTGTCCAGGTAGGCGACGCGCCGGCCGTCCTGGCTGACGGCCACGTCCGGCACCGTCGTGGTCTGCTTGGCGGCCTGGGAGGCGTCCAGCCGCCACTCAGTGCCCGACTTGCCCACCAGCCGCCACTGGGCGCACTCCGGGGGCTTGCGCGTGTCGTAGGGGGCGTCGCTGTTGCAGAAGCCTTGATAGGCACGGCTGATCGGCTCGTCCAGGCGCTCCGGCAACGGGTCGGGCTGCGGCTCCTCGGCGGTGGGCGTGGGGTCGAGCTCTGTGGGTGTGAGGTCGGGCTCGGAGATCGGGGCGTCGGCCCGCTGGGCGGCCCTTTCCGCGCTGTTCGCCAGGGCGCTCAGCGCGACTATGGTGAGCGCCACGAACGCGCCGGCGCCCGCGAAGCTCAGGGTGGTGAACACGCTCCGCATCACGAGGCGCCGCCTGAGGACCAGGCGGGGCGCGGTCTGGGCAACGTCCATGGGCACCGCGACGGGCAACTCGGCCGCCAGCCGTACCAGGGCGGGCGACGGAGCGAGCGGAGCCGGTGAGGGCGGGGCCGTCCAGGGGCTCGGGGGCGCCGCGAGGTCGTCGGCCTGCCAGGGTGCCGCCCACGGGCTGTCCCCGAGCGCTTCGATGGCCTCATGGGGCCGGGGCTCCGTGGCGGCTTCATCGCCGAGGTCGAGGAGGTGCGGGTGGGTGGCTCGGACGCGTTCCGTCTCCTCCTGGAGCGCGCCGGGCATCCAGGTGCCGACCAACTGGGCGGCGCGGTGCGGGTCCAGGCCGTCATGGAACTGGGCGACCACGGCCACCCGCCCGAGCGGGGACATCCCGGCCAGCGGGAAGCCCGCGGGCGGCTCCGCGGGGCCGACGAGGTATGCCCGGTAGAGCGTGCTGAGCACTGCCTCGACCGGTCTGTTCCACCGGTGCACGGACCAGCGGCGGCCCGTCGTCACCAGGGCCTGGATGGCCAGGTCCCTGGCGCGTTCCGGGTCTCCTGTCAGGAGGTAGGCCGATCGGGCGAACCACTCCGCATGGTCGGCGGCGAACTGCGATAAGCCATCGTGCTTGGTCAATTGTTCGACTCCTCGTGGAGTTGATCACTTGCGTTTTAGAGCCTGCTGACGAAGGGATTTGGTGTCGGGGCTGGGGTCAGTAGATCGCCGGGGTGTGGTCATGGTTGGGCTGATTTCCAGTGAACAGGAGCGGGCTCCCGGTAGCTGAGGTGTTGTCTAAGCAGCTCAGCGGCCAGGAGCCCGTGGTTGTCTGTCTACACGCCTGCGGCCGTGAACGCCAGCGGTTGCGCCTCACTGGGATGCGCATGTCGAGACCGGAAACCGGCATACCCGTCGGATCTGGCTGATGCCGAATGGTCGGTGCTGGAGCCCGAGGCGCGGGCGATGATGGCCGAGCCGGTCGCGGCCACGGGCCGGCCGATGGTGCATGACCTGCGCGCGATGCTGGACGCGATCGGCTATGTGACCCGGTACGGGATCGAGTGGCGGGCGTTGCCGGTCGACTTCCCGCCGCACGCGGCGGTGTATGCGTTCTTCGTGCGCTGGTCCCGGCGCGGCCTGCCCGAACGGCTGCCGGGCGGCTCCGCGGCCAGCTGCGCGTACTGGCCGGACGGGGTGAGCTTCCGACGGCCGGGTGCGTGGATTCCCAGACGGTCAGGGCGGCCGAGACCGTCGGAGCGGCGGCCTGCGGTTACGACGCGGGCAAGAAACTGAAGGGGCAGAAGCGGTATGTCGTGGTCGACACGCTCGGGCTGCTGTTGTGCGTGATCGTCACCGCCGCGTCGGTGCAAGACCGTGACGGCGCGTATCCGGTGCTGGCGCTGCTGCGGGAGAAGTTCTCGACCATCACTCTGGTCTGGGCCGATGGCGGCTATACCGGTCGGCTGGTCACCTGGGCCGGGAAGGTCCTGGGTCTGGCCGTCACGATCGTCCGGCGCAGCGACGACCTGCGCGGCTTCGTCGTGCTGCCCCGCAGGTGGGTGGTGGAGCGGACGTTCGCCTGGCTGGTCCGCTACCGCCGCCTAGTGCGCCGGTTCACCCAGCTGCCCAGGGTGCTGGCGTTGATGTCGAACTCGCGCGCCACCGACGCGACCGTCCGATCGCCCTCCAGCACCATGCGGATGGCTTCTTCCTTGAACTCCGGCGAGAACTGCCTGCGACGCCTCGTCACGTACCTACCTCTTCCAGACTGTGACGCGCAGAAAAAATGGCAACACGACGCAGAGCTATGGCAGCGGGCATCCTTCAAGGCTCACCTGAACTGGGCATATATGCCTATCTCGGCTGAGAGGCTCTCCGCACAGTTGCTGACATTGTTCTGCGTTATTTAGTGAGAGGTGTCATTGATCTGCGCTGCCACTGACATTGAGTCGCATCTCGACGGAAGCTGAGGGTCGGACCTGGGGTTGCTGCCCGAGTTGTGATTTCCAAAACGCCGAGAGCGCGAGCCGAGCATTTGAGAGAACTGAGATGCACGAGAGGCGCAACGCTAGCGTTCACGTTGCTGCGGCGGGCTGACCTGGTGAGGCTCGGGTCAGCTCAATCCGCACGCGCACCACATCCCGGCGTGCCAGGGCGGTGGGAGTGCGCTGGCGTGGGAGCGACTCGAGGACCGCGTAAACTGACGGACCCTCTTCAAGGTCGAGCAGCGGTGCGAGCACGTAGGCGATCTCACGGGCGAGGTAACCGATCTGCCGGCAGTTGCACGCCGATGGCATGGGGATCGGCGAGGTTCTCGCGCTCACGATGGAGGTATACGCGATCGCTGTTACGAGCCACCGCCAGAAGCGGTGCGGTGCCTCACTGACCGATGCCGCCGCTCCCAGCCCTGCTGGCGGCTTCGGCCAGCTGCTTTTGGAACGCGGGCATCTGTATCGGAGCCGCCGAACCGTCGCCCAAACTCGGTGTTGGTAACCTGCGGCGGCTGCAGTATCACGACCGGTCCGCGCCCATCTGGACGACGATCGGACGGCTCCTGCGTCCGCTGGAGGTTGTCAACGCCGGGCTGGACGGCCCGGTTACGCCGCATCGGCAGCGTGCCATGCTGGATGTCGTCGCGCTCCTGCTCCTGAGCCGAGGGAGGACGGACCTTCTGGGGCTGGACCGAGCAAGAATTGGTCCACCTGCTCGGCCGTGACCAGACCGACTTTCATCGCGTCGCTCCCGCTTGAGCCGGTGACGAGGTCCGCCCCTACCTGGCGGCTTACGCCTACCTGCTGGGCTCGTTCACCGGCTTCGACCGCCTCGGCAGCTTCCAACGCCTCACCCTGGCCTGGCAGATCTTCGGGCGCGACCGGTTGAGCAACGAGATCGCCCAGGTTCGAGCCGTCCTAGACGAGTGCTCATCCAGACGGAGGCGGGACCGCGCGCCGGTGCTTCGAGACCATGGTCGAACGCGGACGGGCCGGAAGTCCTGGTCATGGCCCGTGCGGATCCCCTTACCGGCACACACTCGCGAGCAATGTCTCGGCCGCCACAAGATCATTGGTCACGCCCATTCCGCCCAGCGGATCTGCTTCTGGCGATCGAAGTAGTCGGGCCGTAGCGTGGACAGCCGCAGGCAGGTCAACGGGCCCGTCTTCGTGGGGTGCACGACTTCCAGGTGCTGCGTGCAGCCGTACTTCGCGATCCAGCGGGGAAGAGCGCGCAGATACTTCAGGTCGAACCCGGCGTAGTACGCGGTGTCGGCCCGGTAGAGGAGATCCTGGCCGTGCAGATGCACCTCGTCGGCGTCGACCCCTTCGTCCTCGAGGTGCGCCAGCACCGCCGCGCCGGCCCGATACAGCGGGCTGCTCGGCTTCCAGCGCCGGGCCAGATGCCGGCGTGCGGTAGCGGAGCTCGGCTGACGATCGGCGAGGTCGAAGCGCTCGATCGCCAGGGCGCCCGCCTCCACCGCTTCCCGGATGAGCTGCCGCCGGGCCTGGTTGATCCGGCCGTCGAGCCCTTCGAACTCGGGCAGCATGTGATCGCGCGGGGCTCTGCCGGCGTCCGGATCTTCCTTGATCGCGTGCAGACGGGCCAGGGCCGTCTGCAGGTCGTCGCCGCGGTGCCACAGCAGCGTCATGTCAAAGCTGGGATCGTCCTTGCGGCGGGTGAGCACCTGGATCGAGCGCCGCCGCTGCCGCAGTTCCCGCGTGATCAAAGTCTCCGGGAAGACCATCAGAGGAAGACTCTCCACCAGCGCGGTCCACCTCGGCGAGGGAGCATCAACCTCGACATTCAGATCAAGGTCTCCGACCTCGGGGGCGCCGCGAGCAAAAGATCCGAACACGTGCAGCTCAGTGACAACGTTTAACGGAGGTGCCTTCGGATTCGGAGATCGTGCTGTCCATCAGCCGATCCTCCGCCGCGA
>NZ_JAHKRM010000039.1:65981-126960 GCF_019396345.1 Nonomuraea guangzhouensis
CGTCCTGCTGCTCATGCAGCAGGACGAGGACACTCTCGGCAAGCTCGACAGCCCGCGCGCGCTTCACACATGTACACGAGTGGCCGTGCCCGCGTGACAAGAAGCGACCAAACCGGTGACAGGTGATGACGAACTGCGAATTGCCACGAAACTGCCAGTGCCGGATTGCCACGAAGTGTCAGTAGGCTGGTCAGCGCGTTGTCGGTTCACGAAGTTCATCGCGGTAGCGCGGGCTTCCTGTCGGGAGACGATCGCCAGACGTTCGATTCATCGGGCATTCTCACACCTTTCGAAGTCGTTCGTTTACGGTAGAGGTTTTGAGACGTCCCGTTGCTGTCATTTGCGGCGAGATTTGCCATCTACTGACACGTGGTACTTATGCTCTGACATGTCGTTTTGCCATCTGATGTCAGAGAGCCGTGCCACGAATGTGTCAGCAGCGGCGTCGTTTAGGTGATCATCGATTCTCGAGAAGTCAGAAGCGTCAAGGGCGAAGCGAACGCCCCTCCAGGAAACCGATCGGCACGCGTCTTCGGGGTATTGCGGGTGAGGTCAATTGCTTTGAAGCCGCCTGCCTGCTGGACGATGCACGCGGCCAGCGCGGTCGTCTCGTCCAGGTAGCGGACCGCCCCCTTGCCGGTTGGTGTAGGTGTCCTGCCAATGGAGCGGCCGTTTGGGTTGGTGCGGGGTGACGGCTGCCAAGCGGCTCAGCTTTTCGTGGTCCTTGTCGTGCGTGTCCTGGTCGATGAGGACGATCGGCGCGTTCACGAGCGCGCGACTGACGTCGTCTGTCTCCATGCTCACCGGCGTCCGTCCGTCCGGCGTCCGTCCGTCCGGACCCCCTGCCCGGACAGGTCCAGAAGGCGGAGGGTCGTTGCCATGACCACGTCACATCCTGGCAAGGGCCGGCGTCGGTTGGTCGCCGACATACTGCCGGAGGTTGACCACTGCGCCAACTGGAACCGAGTACGGGCCCTCTACGACCAGCGCGCCCGGATCCTCGACAGCCGATCCGGACACGTCCCGGACGTGCTTGGAGAGGCCTTCGCCGACGCGGTTCTGCAGATCTCGTGGAGCTATACCGGGCGGGAGGAGCAGATGTGCGAGCACCTGCTTGCCGTCCTCGCCGACGTCACCCACCAAGAGATCCTCGACCTTGGCCTGTTCCGTGCGCACTACAACGACGACCGCGGGATCTCGGCCTCAAGATTCGACGGGACCTGTCGGCGGCAACCGTCGCTTTACGAGTCGATCGTGGAGACCTGCCGCCGGCTGCGCGACGCGCGGGCCCTGCGTGAGGCTCTTGTCGACACCCGGACGTCTGGCCTGCTCATCGGCTCCACGAGCTACGCCCCCTTTTGCAACGTCCGCGGCAACCGCCACGGGGCACCCGCATCAGACCTGGATTTCATCATCGCCATCGAGCGGTCAGAAGTCCTCGGCACGGTCGTTAACGCGCTGGCGGATCTGTCCCGCCTCTCGGCGCGAGACGTCGATCATCTCGCTCGCCGCGCCCACATCTTCGCCGACCACCTGGATGACGGAAGGACCGTGTTCAGCCAAAAGATCGCATTGTGGTCCGACGGCGCCTCGGACCCAACGCTGCCGCCTGCGGTCGCACCATCCGACTACCTGCTCAGCCTTCACTTCATGACCCCGTCCGTGCTGGAGCATGTGCTCGTGGCTTCGACACCTCGGCTGGCGAAAGACACGGTGGGCGCCCGTCGGACCGTTCGGGATTACCGGGAGGCGCCGCGGGCCCAGCAGGACCACGTGCGCACGTTCGCGGGGCAAAGCTACTACCTGAATCTGGACACCGTCCCCGTCGAGGGTGGCTGCTTGCGGTCGCCGAGGGTGTACCACATCGACCAGTTCGATGCCTACTGCCCAGGCTTCTACCAGATGATGCTCATTCCGCAACCGAGCGTGGCATGGGACAACCTCGGTGTTCAACCAGCTTTGAACGGGTTCCGCGCCAAGCTCACTGAGCGCGTGCGTTACGAGGCCGGGCGGCGCCCGTACGTGATGCTGCGTCCCAGCTTCGCCCACGTCCGTCGGGAGGCGTTCACCCCGCAGATCATCAGGCTTCTGGATGAGGGCTACTGAGGGGTCGAAATCCATGCCGCCAGGGGCGAAACGCAGGTATCGCCGGACCCACCGCCGAGCGCTGGTCGGCCGCCGATCTCGAAATCGCTGGCCAGGCCCAGCTCTTCCCGAGCGGCGAGCACGAACTCGCGCTCGGCGGACCACAACCGCTCGAACCGCGTCGGCGGGATGTCGTCGGCCTGGTGCGTCGCACGGTCGGCGGCAAGCAGCCGGGCGTGACGGATCATCGCGTTGGACGCCTGCACCACCTCGAGTCGTCCCGAGATGAGCCGCAATGCTGTCTTCGTAGCCTCCAGCCGTTCCTTGTACGCGCTGCCTCTCTCGTCAAAGAACGGCATGAGATCGTTCGGCGGCCCAGGACGGGGCACCGCGGTGATCTGCACGGTCGGCTGCAAGACATAGGCGACGTACTCGCGGAACGCGTTAAGAAAGCTGGTGTACGCGGCCAGCCGGATGTCGCGCCATTGGCGCTGGTGATCACGCCGCCACAGCCGGTCCTGACCTCGTATCGCCAGCCAGCCGCCGAGCACGACGGCGATCAATGTTGTCGCTGCTGTGACGCTGACCTGGGACGCGTTCACCGGGACCTCGCGGTGGTCGGCTGGACACAGAATGTTTCAAATCAGTATCACATTCGGTTGCTTGCTCGGGAAGAGCAGCGATCGCTCGCCGGCACCCAACTCACCCGCCAATCTGCGGATCGCCCAGCTCCGGAAGCACTGTGAGTCGCCGTACCAGGGCCGGCTTGCGCCTGTCCCTTGCGAGAATGTGCACTGGTCATGAGGGAGGGACCCTCCACTCTCGGAATGTGCCCGAGCGGTGTCCCGGACGGACGGACGTGATGCAGTGAGCACGGATACCGAGGACCCCCGTCGCGCACTCAGGGACGCGCTTCTCCTGCTGGGCAGCCACGGTCACCAAGACCGAGCGTTGTGCGAGGACCTCGGGGTGAAGAAGTCGACTCTTTCCGAGTGGAGGAAGGGCGGGACTCTGCCCGACACGACTCGCGAAGACGCGGACGGTCTGACGATCTTGGATCGTCTCGAACGGCTCCCGGATGAGGACGAGGTTCGGCGGGTGCTGCTCCCCGTTCTGCGCCGGGTTCGACAGCACGCCACAAGCAGCAGCCCTGCTCCCGGGCCTGCCAGACCCGCCCGCAGCGCCAGCCCTAGCGCCTTCAACCTCGACCACGTGCCGCGGTTACCTGAGGGCTTCGTACCCCGGGCAGTCGAGGGCCAGGCGCTGCTGGACCGCCTGCTCAACGTGAACGGCGGATCAGTCGCCCTGGCCTCGACCGCAGTGCGAGGAACCGGCGGGTTCGGCAAGACCACTTTGGCGGCCTGGGCGTGCCGGCAGGACCGGATCCAAGCGGCGTTCCCCGACGGTGTGGTGTGGATCGAAGTCGGGCAGGACCCAGACGAGCAGAAGCTTATTGCTCTGATCCGGCACGCGCTGGCCCAGATGAGGGTCGACACGGCAACGGTCGACGCCACAGTTGCGGCAGCGTCGCAGCGGCTCGTCGAGGCTTTAGCTGATCGGCGGGCGTTGATCGTGGTGGACGACGTGTGGAACCGCCACGACAAGGAGCTGTTCTCCCGCGGGGGCCCGCGCTGCGTCCGGCTCATCACCACTCGACAGGGCGATGTCGAGCAGGACTCGGTCAGAACCGTGGTGATCGGTCGCATGTCGGCACTGGAGGCGATGAACCTGCTTCGGTCCGGTCTGCCGGAAGCACCCAACGCCGACCTGCTGCCGCTGCATGAGCGCTGCGGCCGATGGCCCCTCGTGATCGCGCTGCTCAACAAGGTTTTAGGCAGCTCAGTCCGTGACCACGGTATGACGGTGCGCGACGCCGTCGCCGAGATCGCGGCGGAACTCGACCGCCGCGGCGGGCTGGAACAGCTGATCAAGGCCGCAGGTGACCGCGAGCATGACGCCGCAGCCTCGATAGGTCTAAGCATCGACTACCTTCGCCGTGTCCACCCTGGCCGCGACCCGCGCGACGGTGCTGAGGCAGTACGCCGCTTCGTCATGCTCGGTGCATTCCCGCCGGACACCCGCATCGATATTCACCAGCTAACACGGCTATGGGACTGCACTGCGATCGTGGCACGTACGCAATGCTCACGCTTCGCAGCCCAATCGCTGCTCGGCTCGCTGACCAGCGACGGTGTCACGCTGCACGACGTCATCCGCGACTTCCTGGTGGCGCAGTACCACCCGCAGCTCCGCGACGCGCATCGCCATCTCGTCGAGCAGTACCGCACCGTCCGCGGGTCGACAGGCTGGCATACGCTCACCGGCGACGACGCACGCTTCCTCGACGACTTGACCTACCACCTCGAAGGCGCGGAGCTGCCCGAGGAACTGTACGGGATCACCGCCGACCTACGATTCCTGGCCGAACGGACCCGCCGGTCTGGCCCAGCCGCACTAGTCACCGACTGCCGCCGCCGGGGCCCGGACGATCAGTACGGCCGCGAGCTAGCCGAGTTGGTGCGCAACGAGGCACACCTGCTGGTCGGACACGCTCGGCTTACCGACCTTGCTGCAACCCTGTACAGCCAGGCGCTAGCCCGTCCTGCCGTCGCCGGCCAGCTGCACCACTGCGACGCCACGCTCGCTGGTCTCCTCGCCGCAGCAGTACCCTTCCCCGATCTGCCCGATCCCCGGATGCGACGCGTGATCACCGGTCACACCACAGGCGTCACCGCCCTGGCCTGGCGGCCGGACGGCGGCCAACTCGCCAGCGGCGGCATCGACGCCCAGATCCTTGTGCACCGACCCGACACTGACGAACCTGCCCAGGAGTTAGCCCTCCTCAGAGAGGCCGTACACCACCTGGCCTGGAGCCCTGACCTGCTCACCCTGGCCGCGGCGACCGCCGATGGGCGCCTGATGGTGCTCGACCCGCAGGACGGCACGGTCCAGGCTGAACGACCCGGCAACGCGGAACGCGCCTGGCTAGCCTGGGCGCCCGAAGGTGGAAACCTTGCCATCGGCACCGATCACGGTATCGAGGTGTGGGACACGACGAGCAATGTGACGCGGCCACTCGCGAGCACTGCCTGCAGCACCCTCGCCTGGTCCCGGCACGGGCTGGCCGCAAGCGGACCAGACGGCCACCTGCTGCTGTGGGACTCTTCACCCGAATACCCAAGAACCATCGACACCAGCCTCAGCTTCGTCGTCTCGATCGCGTGGCATCCGCACCGACAGCTGATCGCCGCAGCCGGGGCGAAGGTAGCGATCATCGATCCGGACGGCACGAAACAAATCCTGGCCGACTCCGAATCGGTCGACGCCGTAGCCTGGACCCACGACGGGGCTTATCTTGCCGGCACAGCCTTCGGCGAACTGCTGATCTGGCACGCCCCTCAAGCACCACCGGACGAACCCTTCACCCTCCTCGACAGGATCACCATCAACGAGGTACAAGTTGAGTCGATAGCGGCCCACCCGCACCAGCCCCTCCTGGCTGTCGGCGCCGCCGGTGTGGTCCGCGTGTGGGACCTCGGCAAACGCCTGATCCAGCCGCACCGCGTCTACGTCAACGCGGTCCGCTGGTCGCCCGCCGGGAACCTCATCGCCGCAGGCACCGCCAACGGCGACGTGCTCTTCATCGACCTCCCGAACAATCCCATGGCGGCCGGCTCACCGGTTTCGGAGGCAAACGGCGACCACTCACCCGCTCACTCAGATGAGCTGCGGACGCTGACCTTCTCACCAGACGGACAACAAATGCTTTCCCTCAGCCACGACGGGCGCGTCGTCCTGTGGGACATGCGAACGCGCACTCCGGTCGGCAACCTCAAAGTGCCCGCGACCGGCCCGATCGCATGGCGCAACGACGGCGCACAAGTCGCGGTCGGCGTCGGCGAAGACGTTCTGCTGTGCAACCCGGAGAATTGGAGCGCTACCAAACGCGAGGAAGGCGACAGGGTCCGATCACTCGCTTTCGACCCCGCCGGGAAGCGAATGGCGATGGCTCTCAACGGCTCGGGGCTCGCCATCGTAGATCTAAGCGGCAACCCGCCCGATGTCCGATGGGAGGCAGACATAGGAGAGATCAACTCCATTGCGTGGTCACCTAACGGGAACCGGATAATCACCACCGGATCAGCGGGCGTCATCGCATGCTGGGAAACCGACGGCCGCCTGTTGTTCAAAAAGGAAGGGGATACATCATCGTTCCAACAGGCGGAGTTCTCCCCTGACGGGCACTACATCGTCGGCGTGACCGCCGAGGGTTCTGCTGTCCTTTGGGAGGCGGCCAGCGGACACCGCCGATGCCGCTTGGCAGTGGATGGACACCTGACCTCGTGCTCGTTCGGAACGTCCAGCAACCAGTTGGTGCTCGGCGGCGCCAATGGTTGGTATCTGTGCCGTATTTTCCCCGAAGAGCTTCATGACGGTGACAGCGACACCGGGGTTGGGGAGGATCCGCGCGGGATTAAACGGTAAGGCCGGAGATCGCTGAGCGCGATGCGGCAACCTACGCCTGCTTGAGTCTTGGCCGCCGCGGCCGAGTACGAACTCGAGCTGCGCGCCGAGCGCTAGGCCGACGATAACGATCGTCGTCATATCGTCCCGATCGTTATTGCCTGGAGCGTGGCCTTCAGCCCGAACGGCAAACTGCTGGCGAGCACCGGCCAATGTGCCTTACGTGCCTGACAAGGTTACATGGCTTTGACCTGCGAGAAGGCTCTAACAACCCTAGAGAACGATCGTCTCGATGGTTGCTGTAGTAATTCATCGCTTACGGAACGTTCAAGAGAATAGTTCGGCTGCGGTCTTGCAGGCCAACCGCTACGGCCGATGAACGTGGGCCCTACGGTGATGGTGGCGCATGCGGCCAAGGAACTGGGCATCCATGACACCACACTCGACAACTGGGTAACATACCCACCGCTGGGCCCGCGGCGCCGGCACGAGAGCCGGGTGAGCAGCAAAGCGAGCGGGAACTGGCGCTGGATTGAGATGACGGGTTGTCCCGTCCTCACCGGTACTCACCCTCAAGCGGATGTGTCCACCGACGGCGCGCTGAGTTGCTCGACGTCAGCGATCAGGTCACGGACCGTCTGGTATCGGCTCGCGAGGTCGTGCGCTGTGCACTTCTGCACGATGCGGCTCACCGCGTCGCCAGTCGTCGACAACGATTCGCGGCCGGTGAAGATGTACGACAACACCCAGCCAACGGCGTACATCTCGTTGAGGACTCCGTACTGCCGAAAGTCGTGCAGAAGCGGGTCGCGGATGGTGCCACGCATCTCCGTCTGGGTTCGGGTGAACGTTGACGACGGATCCTTGACCAGGCCGAAGTCCGATAGCTTAACCAGGACAGCGCCGCTCCTGTACACCTTCAGTAGCACGTTCTGAAGACTGATGTCGCGGTGCAGCAGAGGCTTGCTGTGCAGATAGCTGATGGCATACAGGAACTGCAGCGCAATCCGCTTACGCGACGCGAAGGGCAAGTTCTGGTTGCGCCGCGCAATGAACGATCTCAGAGTGGCGTCGCAGAACTCCATCCGGTACTCGTTGCGGGCGTCGTCGTACTGGTACACCTCGAGGATGTAGGGGTAACTCAGACGTTTCATTGTCTCGAACTCGTTCTTGAAACGGGTCAGGTCGCGGTTGCTGATTTCCTTCTTCGCGCGCTTGATCGCGAACTTGATGCCGTAGTCCGGGTCGATGTACGAATACACGATTGCGTACGATCCTTCTCCTTCCATCTTCAGGTTCACCGGCCTTCGGTCTTTCTTCAGCACGGTCGTCATCGCTGTCCGGACGAACACGGGCTCGTATCGCACCAGCACAATCGGCTCGAAGTCATCCGGGATGGTACTGCCGCCACTCATCGACAGCCACGGCAGGCACCGGTCGACGGCCTGCTGGTACCGATCGTCGAATCGCACATCGATACCGGAGGCCTTCAACGTCAGAAGGACCTGGCTCAGGTCGTCGGCCAGTGCGATCAGCTGTCGGCTGTTATCCGCCCAGTAGTGCCGGGTACTGCGGATCCTGCCGTTAATGCTCTCGAAGTGCTCGGTTAACTGTTCGTGGAAGTATGCGAACATGGATCCTAGTTCGGGGTCGTCGTACAGGCGAGTGAAGGCCCCCGACGGGTTGTGAGCGGCGTACTTCTCTTTGAAATCCGCCAGCATCAAATCCAAAGGTGTCATCGCCCACCTATCACTGGTTCACGTTCTCGCTTTACTTGCCGCCATGTCAGGACGTCCTGTGGCGCTGTCCAGCCGCGACCGGTATTCCGTGTAGGCCCGAACGCAGCGTTTCGCGATCTGGCTGGGGCCAGCGTACCTGCGCGGCGGGTGTTACCAGCCAGGCCGGGAGCGTGGCCCGTCACGGGCGAATCCAGAGGATGCAGGTGCCGGTTCCACGACAGGCTGTTCACGTTTTCCGCCAGCCAAGCGGCATCCCGTAGAGCAGGGCCAAGGAGTGATGAGCCGTCGTAATCTCCGAAAATCGGCCTGAGGTGGCGGACCCTCTGGCAGGCCGCCGAGCCCGTGCAGCGGTGTCGTCGGGTACGTACACCATCCGCTGCTTGTTTCTGGCTAGATCTAGTCGCCCTCGAGTCCCTTCGGGGTTCTTCAGGCTCTCTAGCCCCAGGGCCTGGGGCTATCTGTTGGCGCTCCGGTTTCTTCGGGTGCTGTAAGAGATGTCGGGGATTCTGATGGTCTATCGTCCTGGTCGTTCGTCTTGCTGCGAGGGTGAAGGCGAGGCGGCCAGAGTTGGCGCTCGCGGTAGAGGAGAATTTCCGAGTGGCGCGGGCGCCGGCCGCAGCGCGCCGCGGGATCACCGGGCCGGCCGCGACGGCCGGGCTGCGGGTTCAGGACGGCCTGGCCGAGCCGGTGATGCGCGACCTGATCGCCCACACCCCGGGCCATGACGGATGGGGCGCTGGGCGACGGTTCGGTGGTGTGGGTGCTGCCGCTACTGTCGGTGGCGATGGTGCGCACCTGGCAGCACCGCCACGACAGGCGTTTGACCCTGCCCGGCTACGACCGCTCCGGCGGCGTCGCCTCCGCCGTCGAGGACGTCTACAACCGCAAGTTGGGCCCGACAGCGGGAAGCCGTCCAACGGGGTTTGCTGGCGCTGACCCTCATCGGTGCCGACGGGCAGTGCGTGCGGCAGCGCGCGAGCATCCGTGTGCTGACCGCCCGCTGCGAGCCAGCCGAGTCCGAGGTGGCCCGCCACGTCGTGATGGCCTTCACATAGGCCCGGCTAATGGTGACCGGTTCCACATCACCCGCCTCCGCCAACGCACGCGTCAGCGCACCGGGCGCATCCGACTCGACCACGATGGGCAGCAGCGCGTCTTCCCCGGCGACGGTAGACCCTCCTGCGAGGCTCGCGGATCAGGCGGCGGTCGACTCCATTGAACTCGCCCACGACGTTCTGCTCAGCGCCTGGTCATGTTGGCCCGCTTCCAGAGGCCCGTACTGTGTGCCCAATTCGCTCATGCTGCGCTGGCGGAGCTCAGCAGCGACCGTACGCGGGGAATGCGCGGTGGCGTGGATCGGGTGGGAAGATGTGGCGTCTCGTGCCCGGGTCGGCCCGAGCACTGGCGCGTTACGGCGAAGGAACGACGATGGTGGCCTACGTGGACGAGACGGACGGCGCAGGCTGCGCTCGGGGTCAGGAAAACGGCCCGTTCCTTGTTGCCCTTGCCGCGCACGCGCGGCGAGGACCGGGCGGCATCGTAGTCGTCAAGGGCGAGCCGGGCCAGCTCGGCCCGGCGCAGGCCCGGTGGAGTAGAGGACCTCGATCATCGCGGCGTCGCGCAGGGCGAGCAGGCGCACCTCGGCGTACCGGGCCTCGTCCGGGGCGGGTACGTCGAGGTCGGCGTCGCAGGCGTCGGCAGTTATCTTGGGTTCTTGGGTCTTCTCACAGGTCAGGGAGATGCGATCTTGTCAGGCACGTAAGGCATATGCGCTGGCGTGCACGGCACGTTGCGGCGAACGTCTGTCTGGGCGTTCCGATCATGGTGATGCCCGGGGTCGCCTACTTGCTCAAGTGCTGGCGGGTGCGTCTGGCGTGTGTCGGATCGTAATGTACCGTCGTACGTGACCTTGTGATCGCATTGCCGTCGGATCACATGGGTGTGCACGACGTGGCGTCGGCCTGAGGTGAGCCCGACACCCGCTGATGGCCGGGAGTTTCGCGTCCGGCGTCCCCCAAGACCACGCCCGAGATCCCCTGTCTCGTCACCTCGGTCTCGGCCGCCCTTTTGTGCGTCTGGACCGCGATGGCGATGGTTGACACGGTGGCGAAGCCGCGCTGCTCACGGCCGAAGGGGTATCGCGTACACGATGCCGTTGGAGCTGCCGACGTACACCAGGCCGCCGGACACGACCGGCTCGCGCCCGATCTCGCCGCCGATCGGTGCTCTCCAGCGGATCGCCCCGGTGGCGGCGTCCAGCGCGAGCAGGCTGTCACCGTCGCCGCCGGTGTACACGGTGCCGCCTGCGACCGTGATCCCGTTACCGGCTTCGGCGCTGCGGCTCCACCGTTCCCGGCCGCTGGTGGCGTCCAGGGCGTGCAGCTTGCCGTCGGGGCCGCCGAGGTAGGCCAAGCCGCGTGCCACCGTGGGGGCCGTGACGTTGTAGAGCCGGTCGCCCGGTGCGCTGAAGGTCCACAACCGGCGGCCGGTAGACGCGTCGAGCGCGTAGGTCGTGCCGAGGCCGCCGGCGTAGATAGTGCCGTGGATGACGAGCGGACCGAAGGCGAGAGAGCCGAGCCGGGCCCGCCAGCGAGGCGCGCCGGTGGCCGCGTCGAGCGCGTGCACCACTCCGGACTCGGTGCCTGCGTGGACGAGCCCACCGGCCGCGACCACCGTCATCGGGTCCGATCGGCCGGCGATCCGCGACCGCCATCGCGCGCGGCCTGTGCGCGCGTCCACGGCGTAGACCGTGCCGTGGTCGCTGCCGCTGTAGACGACGCCCGCGGAGATGGACGTGGTGGCGCGCAAGGCGCCGCCGGCCTGGAACCGCCACAGCGTCCGGCCATCGGCAGCGTCCAGGGCGGCGATCGCGGAGTTACCGTCGTTCACGTGCACGCGTCCCGCCGCCACCATGAGTTCTCCCTGAGCGCCGAGCCGGCGGCTCCACCGGGCCCGGCCGGTGCTGGCGTCGAGGGCGACCACCCGGCCGTCGGACACCGCGACGTAGACCACCCCGCCGCTCACCACCGGCGCGGCCGCCACGTCGGACCCGAGCTGGTAGCTCCACCGCGGCCTGCCGGAGGCTGCCTCCAGCGCGTGGATCATGTCGTCGGCGCCGGCGTAGACAGTACCTCTGGACACAACCAGTTCGATGGGAAGAACGGCGTAGGTCGGACGGTTCCAGCCAGCCGACAGGAGAGGGGATGGGGCGAGGGGCTGGCGGTAGCGGGCCCGCAGGTTGTCCCGCAGGACGGGCGCGAGCAGGTGCAGCGCCTGGCGGGAGACGGATGTCAGCCGGACGACGACGGGGCCCACGACGACGAGCGTCATCCCCACGATGCCCGCCGGGTGCGATGTGACGAAGGAGAACACTTGCGCGCTGTCGGTTCCCGGGTCGAACGAGCTGCGGCTCTTCTCCTGGGCGACCTCGGCGGCGAACAGGGCGCGGGCCTCGGTGTTCGTCGCCGACACCCAGTCGAGGGAGAGCGAGACGGCGGGGCCGTCGCCTGCGGTGGAGACCCAGTCACACGCAGCGGGTCGTGGCAGCTTCGCCGGGCCCAGTGCTCGTGCGGACGGGACGGCGCGGTAGCCAGCGCCGAGGATCCGCAGGTCGTCTCCGCTCAGCAGCGAGCAGGCGTCCGGCCAGGCGCCAGGCGCCACCCCGCCCAGCACGGCGGCGGGTGTCAGCCGGCCAGGGTGCCGCCGGTAGGCGATGATCACCTCGGCCCCCTCCAGGGTGCTGTGGACGAAGGCCATGTCGCGGGTGACGCCAATGAGGTACGCCTCCTGGGCCGGCACGTCGAGCGGCAGCCCAGCCAGGCGGCCGGCCCGGAGGTCCACGGCGATGAGGAAGGCAGGCAGCGGCCACCCGCTGTGCAGCTCGAGCTCGCCGTTCGGGCCGGTGGCAGGGTACGAGCCGACATACAGCGGGCGGCTCCAGCCGGTCGCCGCGCCGGGGACGGGCAGGATACGGCCGTCCGCGTCGGTGAAGGCGTTGTCGTTGCCGACAGTGACGTGCGCATACCCATCCGTACCGGCGGTGAGGTCGAGAGGCACGTCGCCAGGAGTGTCATGGGACGGCAGCGAGCGCGTCCACACGCGCCGGAGCGTACGCGGATCCACCGCCGACAGGGCGACGTGGCCCCCCGCCAGGCAGTGGCTGAGCAGCAGCATCGACCACGCGGTGGCCGCGCCCTGCGTGACGCAGCCGCGTTCGGCCGACGCCTGGGCCGTGGTGGTCCCCGACCGCAGATCGACAGCGAACACGATGACAGGCTCGGCCTCGGTCCCGACGATCACGACGCTGTTCCCGGTCACCATGATCCGCGGCCCGCGGTAGACTCTGGTCTCCGGCTGCTGCGCCACGATCACCGTCCGTCGCCACAGACGGGCGCCGGTGGCCACGTCGTAGGCGGACAGCGCCTGGACGGGAGCCTCGTCCGAGCCGCGGGCCACCACCAGCGTCCCTGACGCCACCCACAGCCCCGTGACGGGTGTGGGAGACGCCGGATCGGTCGCGACGGAGCGGCGCAGCATGCCGGTACGCGGGTCCAGGAGGCTCACCGTTCCCCGCTCGCCCGGCAGGGCGAGTGCCACGTCGGAGACCGCCATGGTCGGCGTCCAGAGCCCGGCTGATTCGGCGGGAACAGCAGCGGGCAACGTCCATGCCCGGCGCCAGACCAGGTCCGGCGGCGCGGGGGCATCGGCCACGGCCACGGCACACACGGCCAGCAGCAGGGCCACCCCGATCACGGCGCCCCGCATCGCTCAGCACCTCTCCGCCGCTGGGCGATCCGCGCACACCTGCTTGTGCCGGACCGGCTGCCAGCCGCCCAGCGGAGACTCGTGGTATGAGGAGCGATAGGTCTTCGCGGACCCGGTGATCCTAATGGGTCGCCCGTCGGGCCCCTTCACGACGACCTGCTCGGTGCGCGCCTCGGCCAGCACGGTCGCCAGCAGGTCGAACTCGTAGAAGGCCTTGTCACCCTCAATCGCCATGCTTAAGGTGACCCGCTCGTCCCGTTTCAGATCAATCTGCTTGCTCCGGAAGTAGGCCACCTTCGGATCCCCGGCCATCCGGAAGCTGGGAGCCCGATCGTCGAGGTTGGCCGAGACCTGGATGGTGCCGGCCTCACCAGCGCTCGCAGGCATCAGCAGCGCGCCCCGCGACACCGGCTCCCGGGTCAGCACCCGCGGCTCAATGTCGACGATGCGCACGCTGCTGCGGTTGCCGACCAGCACGACGGTGAGGTCCACACCACCGACCGGAGCGACCCGGTGGCGGGCCAGCACCACCTCGCGCTCAGCGTCCGCGGCGCCGGCCTGCAGCACCGCCCGTTCCTGCGGATCGGTCACGGGCTCGCGCAGAGCGAGGTGGCGCAGGCCGGTGTCCACCGCCACGTACCCGATCGTCAGCGGACCCTGACCCGCGATACGACCGATGGTGTCCGAGCCGCGCGCGTTGTACCAATCGGTGAAGACGACGCCGGCCGCGGCGATGAGCACCGCGCTCAGGACACCCGCCAGCCACGCGCGGGGCCCCTTCCACCACCCGGCCCGCTCCTCGGGTGCCGGCTCACCATCCTGGCGAACGTCGTTGGCGGGGCGCCTGCCCCGGCGAGGTCCGGCCATCCGACGCCTCCCACCCCAGGCGACAACGGCTACACAGGAACCTTGGCCCACTCCCTCTGAAGGCGTCAACCGCGCCCGGCGCAGGCCAGGGAAATCCCTAGGGCCCGTGGGAGGAGCCGCCGAGAGATCCGTCGGGGTTCCGCAGGTAACGAACGTGCCTGACAACCCCAGATAACGTGTCAGGCACGTTCGTCGAGAGTCCACATGCCTCACATGCTTGACGCGTTTCCAGCACACTAGATAACAAGGAGAGCGCCGACCCGAGCCGGGGTGAGCTGCTCGCCGGCCGAGAGAGGGACCCCCTTGAACGGTCGGACGCCCGCGGCACGGTCGCATTCCTCGGCCGTGACCCGGCCCAGCCGCCACGCGATCTTGATCACCTGGCGCAGCGCGGTCAGGTGCTTGTTGCGGTAGGTAGGTGACCACGGGCGGTGCTCGCCGCTCCTGGGGTCAATAACGACCTGCTCGTCCAGGCGGGCGCGGACATAAACGGTGTGCTCGGCCCGCAGCACGTGCAGGGAAAGTCCCGCCCGGTTCGCGCGGAAGGATTCTTCTTCCCGGTCGCCGGGTCGATTCCGTAGATGTTGTCGCCGGCCTGGATGCGGGCGATCCGGTCCAGGCAACCTCTCATAGTCGCCTTCGACTCGGCGCTGTCGAGCTGGTCGAGGTAAGCGAGATAGGGGTTATGGTGCTGGTCGGCGCCGTCCGCCGTGCCGTCTACAGCAGCGGGCAGGCCCTCGGGTAGGGCGGTCGCGGGCAGCAGGCCACCCGCCGAGCCCGAGGCGGGCACCCAATGTCGCTCTGGAGTAGCAGTACTCACCTCCTCGCCTACCCTCACGGAACGTTGTCAGCCTTGCGGTGAGCGGTCAGTCACGTGGCATGACGGGCCGATATGGCGGAATGCCACCGACTGACGTGTGCTTTGTGTCTCTACATGCACTCTCGATATCCGATATCAGTGGAGCATGTCACGAAAGTGCCTGCGAAAGCGATTGGTCGAATCGGCGCATTGGTAGTTGGGCACGCCAACGCCGACCGTGGGCACCGACTTATGACCTCGGATGTTGGTTTGACGATTGACGATGCCATAAGCACGATGCGGAAGTTCAGGCGTACCGAGTTTGATGTCACCCCGGAGAGCGGCATTCCGGACGAGTCGGGTTCCCCATCCATAGGCGAGGGCCTTCTCCGGTGCGCGCGCTGCGCGACCCCACCGGCCCGCTGCCCCTACCCCGAGCCGGACGCCTGATGCTCCTGGCGGGCCGCTGTCAAAGCGGTGCGTTCTCCTCAATTCGCCGAAGTAGTGAAGTGGTCGTGGAGCGCGTCATGCCGGAACTCGTAGAACGGGCCGACCGCGCGCAGCACGCCCAGCCGGTGCATCTCGTCGTAGAACCTCATCACGCGAACCGGGTAGTCGCCCGACAGGGCCAGGAACAGGAACGTGATCCTGGAGGTCAGCCAGGCCTGCCGCGGCCGCTGTGCCGTCCCGGCCAGACCACCGACGATCAGCCCGAGTCCGAGGTCGCTCAACCAGTCCCACGGCCCAGGGAAGAAGGGCGCCACGAAGTCCACGGAGACACCCAGCAGGGCGCCCAAGGCCAGTGCGCCGATCAGGTGAAGCCAGAGCAGGGACCGGTTGTCCCGCCACGCCGACAGTGGGGTGAGAGCGTCGGCGAACTGGGGAAGTCGCTCCTCCGTCGCCTTCCCCTCGGTTAGCGGCGGATGCTTGCCCTGCACGAAGGCGAACCAGGTGATGAGCGTCATGGTGATGCCCACGAAAAGGCCTCCGGCGAGGCCCTGCATAATGGTGACCGCCGCCGCGAGCGGCAGGCTCATCGCGAGCGCGACGGGCATGACGTAGGCGCTGTGTTCGCGCAGCGTCGTGGTGATACGCCGGCCGAGCCGAAGGCGCGCGAAATCGGGCGTCTCGGAGGCGTTGACCATAGTCGCGAAGCCAAAGAAAAGACCCGCGGCCGGACCGAGCACGAGGTGGCCGCTCGGGGCGGCGCCCACGGTGACGGGCAGGCCGTAGACGAGCCCGGCAAGCAGAAAGACAAACCACCGGGGAGGCGTGCTCGGCACAGTCCGCCCCGAGTGGTCCGGCACCGGCTGGACGATCCGCCACCAGGCCACGTCCCGCGCTCCGGACGCCGAAGCACGCGCGGCGAGGCGTCCCAGCCACCGCCGTACCCGCTTGGCGTCCCAGGATGACGGAACCCGGCGGACCGCCGTCCCCGCGAGCTTCTGGGCGTGCAGCAACGCCTCGACCAGGTTGTCCATCAGGTGCTTGCGGAGCGCGGCGACATCGTCCCGGTAAACGGTCAGCAGCGGCGTCGGATCGCGATCGCGGTCGATGTACACCGACCGGATCAGCCACAGCCCCCATGCGGTCGAGGACACAGTCTCCAGGGCCCGCGCATTGCCCGCGGCCAGCGCGGACAACAGCGTGTCCCAGGGTTGGGGGCGGCGCGGAGGCAGGCACGTGGCGAGGTACTGCACCACGGTCGGCGCGGTCAACGCCATCGGAGCCACGACCGCGGCGGCCCTGACGGCTCGGCGCGCGTTCTTGACGGCTCCGGCGAATTCGGAGGTGCGCGAGGTGATGATCAACCGATCGTGCTTGTCCAGGGTTTGGCTCAACCGGTTGATGACTTTTGCCCGAGCCGGTTCTGGAAGCTCGTCCAGCCCGTCCAAAATGGGCAGGACATGGCGGCCCGACACCAGGATCCGCGCGGAGTCGCGGCCTTGGTCGGGCATTTTCGGAACCAGGAAGTCATTCCGCAGGCGGACCACGAGCCAGTCGTGCACGTTCGGATAGAGCTCGGTGTCCCAGTCGGCGATCTGCAGCAACACCGGCACCGGCTCGTCCGCCTCCCGCGTCTCGATCAGTTTGAGGAGGAGTTGAACGGCCAGCGTGGTCTTTCCCGTTCCCGCCCCGCCCGTGACGACCAGCCGATGCCGGCGCAGCCGGCGGAAGAACGAGGCCAGGACGGTGATCTCATCGGACCGTCCAATGAAGGAGAGCTCGCCCTCGGCGATCAGGTGGGGATGGTCCATGAGGTTGGGCCGGGTGGTGACATGCCAGGTGACGGGGATCGGCGGGTCGCCGAGAGAACGCTTCGTCATCTCGCTCCGCCAGAAACCACCCACCAACTCCGCCAGCCGCGCCTTGACCTGAGGCAGATCGGCGGCGGCCGGCGCCGAGTCACGGCCGGCCAGGAAGGTGACGTACCATCCCGCCAAGGCCAGCACCACCGCGAACGCGATCCACGGCGGGTTCCACACACCGTCGTTGGTCCAGAGATTGACCGCCGCGCTGAGGGCGACCGGGATGAGAATGCCCGCCATCCACAATGCGGCAGCTCGGAGCCGAGCGATCATGCCGTCATTTTGGCAGCCGGATTCGGGAAGGACACCGAAACGACGAACATGCGGGGCTCGGCGACGGCCGGCGCGCCGGGCCCCGATGCGGGCCCTGCGGTCTCCGCTCATCTGCCGCAGGCGGCGGTCAGGTTCGCGCCCGTTCTGGCGACGGTGAACACGCCGCCGAGTTCGCCGCTCTGCCGGACCCGGACGGAGACCTTGGTGAGGACGTCCCAGCGCCGCGGCGGCGCGATCGTCACCGTGGCGGTGGTCACGGACCAGGAGAAGTTCTTGAGGCCACAGGGGATCGTGGTCTCGCCGATACCTCTGCGCCTGCCGCCCTCCTGGATGACGCCAACCATGAGCATGCAGGTGTTGCCGAGGGTTTTGCTCCAGAGGGTGCGGCCGGTAGGCGGCCGTGCTCGGAAACGCGAGAAGGTGACGGGCGGCCGCACTCGTACAGGTGGCCGGACGCATACGGATCCACGGGTCGGATTCCCCACTGTCTCGCCGGCGCTGCGGGCGCTCAGCGGGGCGGGTGACCCGCGTGCGCTGCAGATGCCGGCCTGGGCGCTCGATCGCGAGCCGATGCCGGACAAGGCCTATCTCGGATGCCTCCAGGAGTTCGTCCTTCCAAAGCCGCAGAACCGTCCAGCCGACGGTGAGGACGGCCTTTTGCCGTGTCGGATAGCTTCTGTCCCATGTCTGATGCACCGCTGCTTCTGAGCAGTGAAATACCTTCCTCACATCGGATCGAAGACCTTGCGGTGGTGGAAGTGGGTGATGCACCGCAGGTGGTCTGCGCCGACTGGGCAGGGACCGTGTGGACCTGGGATCCGCTGCGGGATGTGTGGAGCAAACCGTCGTTGACGTGCGCCTTCGCCGAGGATCCGGCCGCCGCCGCGTACCCGGATGCCGGGAACGAAATCCACTCAGTCGCTGTGGCCGTCTTCGATGGGCGGCTCGTGCTGGCTGCCGGTGGCTATGAACAGCCGGCGGCCATCTGGGACTTGGACAGTGGCGAGTTGCTCCGCGCGACGACGTATGTTGAGCCGTACGTTTACTCCATAGCCACGGTGAAGGGCGAGAACCCACCACGGTTCGCGATCGAAACTGACGTCGATATCGAGGTGTTGGGATTGCCCGCCGATGCGGCTCCGGTGGTGCTACCTGACGTGGGCGGTGGGCTTGCCGCCGCCCGGATAGACGGTCGCTCGCTGATTGTGTCTGTCAATGCCGGCGTGTGGGATCTGGCGGGCGGCGAGCAGTTGACGTCGCTTGACGGCGCTGGTGGACTGGGCGCCAGTGCCGTCGCTGTTTCCCGGATCGATGACCGCCCAATCATAGTCACGGGCACTGACGCAGGTGCGGTGTACGTGTGGGAGCTGTTCGGGGATGACAGTGATGAGCCGATCCGCAGTCCGTTGACCAGGCATGAGGGCCACATTTTGGCCCTGGACACTGCCGTGGTGGGTGATCGGCCCCTCGCGGTGACCGGAGGTCGCGATGAGACCCTGCGAATCTGGGACTTGGCCGATGGCACAGGAGTCGGTGCGCCATTGGTCGGCCATCGAGGCAGCGTAAAGGCCGTGGAAACCACCACTCTCCGCGGCCGCCACGTCGTCCTCAGCGGGGGTGAGGACGACGTCATTCGTGTCTGGGACCTAGCGGTTCTGCTGCGTTGAGTGTAGTTCGCGCTCGGAGACTGCGCGAGCGGAGTGCGTGCTCGAACGCCATGGCGACGGCGAACCCGCTGGCGTGTACCACCGCCTGCCAAGTGAACCCGAGCGCCAGCAAGGCTGCCGCGACGACGTCCCGCACAGCGAAAAAAGCGGCCGTCGCAGCGGCCAGGCAGGCCACCGCACAGGTCGTTTCCACCCAGGTGCTGCGCAGCACTCGACCCCGGCGTAACGGGGGCCGGAACTTGTTCGTGCGCTCCCAGCGGGCCGATCCGCCGAGCAGGACGCGCAACGCTGCCTTGGAGACGGTCGGACGCAGCGCGAGCAGAACGATACTGCCCCCGAGGGTCTCGGCGATCGAAGCGCCGACAACCCATCGGTACAGCGACCACCGCATGATCCAGCGAGCCACGACGAGAGCGGCTACCGCGAGCGACAACCGTGCATCCACCATCAACTGCTCACGCTGGGCGAGAATCGACAGCAGCAACGCTCCGGAGACCGGCAGGAGCAGAGTTTCCAGACTGTTGAGCAGGATGACCAGACCGTAGTGGCAGTGCCGGATCCGCTGCTCCAGGGTGAGCGCCGACGGGATCCGCCATGGACCCGGCAGGTAGCGCCGCCAGTGGGCCTTTACCTCCTGCCCCGGTCCGTACGTCCAGCGGAAGCGCTGTTTCTTCAGCGCCGTGAAGGTATCGGGGATGACGCCCCAGCCGTACCGCCGACGCAGGAAAACGGAGCTGTACCCGGCGGCGTGCAACCGCACGGAGAACTCGGAATCCTCGGTCAAGCACCACTCGGCCCAGCCGCCGGCCGCGTCCAGAGCGGCGAGGCGGATGACCGTCATGGTGCCCAGGGCGTTGCCCACGGTGTGCTCGTCTCGGGCGACCGTGTCAGTCTCATGCGGCAGCGCGTACGCAGCGTTGGCCATTCGGCCGTAGAGCGAGTCGTCGAAGTTCCGATATCCGTGCGGGCACTGGACGAAACCGAGTCGCGGATCATCGAAGTGGCCGACTGTGTGCGCCAGCCATTTGGGATCCACCTGGTAGTCCGCATCGAGCAGTGCGACAAGCTCGGTGTCGGGGTGCACCTGAGGACGGGCCCAGTTGAGGGCGCCGGCCTTCGCGCCGGTGATCCCCTCGACGTGCAAGAAACGGAACCGCGACCCAAGCCTGCGGCAGTGCTCTTCCACCGGCCGCCACACCGTCTCGTCCGTGGTGATGTTGTTGATCACTAGCACCTCGAAAACCGGGTAGTCGAGGCGGGCCAGCGCATTCAGCGTGCCGATCACCAGCGCGGGCGGCTCCGCGTACGCCGGCACCATGATGGTGACGAACGGTGCTCCGCCTGCTGGGGTGTCCAGCGGGTCATCGGTGAGGCGGCTCGCCGCCACCTCCAGCGCGGCGCCGTCTCCCAGCTCTCGTACGTTTGCATGAGGTTCGTGGGCATCCGGACCACGGCGACAACCCATACCAGCGTCATGAGCGTCACCGTGACAGGACCGATGGCGAACCCGGCCAAATGGGTTGCGGCCGACACAGCGCCCGCGGCGGATGCGATCACCAGCGTTGTCAGGGCGGTCGCTCCAGCCGGGCGCATCCCGCTTGCCCGCGTGGCCACCCCCGCGCAAGCCAGCCACCCCAGAGCGGCGACCAGCAACGTGTCCCACGGATTGATCCCGAGAGCCAGACCGGCCACGGTCGTCGGCGCATAGCAGAAGGCCGGCCCGGCGGCACGCCCCACCGCGCCAGGTACCCGCCCCTCACGCAGGCGGTAGGCCACCATCGCAACAGCGCACAGGTGTGCCACAGACGTGATCATCACGGTGGCGTCGACCAAGCTGAATCGTGTCACCATCGTCTCCAGGAACGCGCGACGCGTACCCGGCAGAGGCTAACGACGGCCCCTTGCGCGAACCTTTCATCGCCGCCAATGTCGAAGTGATGTACCAGCCCGTCCACCGCGCCGGTCTGCCGGTGCCGTACCGGACGCTGTCGCGCCCGCCGATCAGCAGGTGGGAGCAGAGCGCCGAGCATCGCACGGCGCGGCACCCGCTGTCGGTGTGGATGCCGTCCCTAGGATTTCGGTGGTCATCCGCGAGAGGAGAGAGCACCCATGGGAAAGCCCAACCCGCAGCAGCGTCGCGCGAAGAAGGCGGCACGTCGCAGGCAACGGCTCGCCGGCCGCCAGACGAACGCGGAGGAATCACGGAACGGACTGAAGGGCCATTTTCCGCCGCTGTCGTCGCCCGGGCCCACTTTGGCGGATCTCGGCTGGCAACGCCCGGTGAGCCGGCTGGTTCCGCTCGAAACGCCACGAACACTGGAGCAGCTGGCGCTCCGGCACAGGATCAGCGGCGAAGACCACGTCTGCGTCAACGGCCAGTGGTGGACTCCCGAGGAGTTCCTCGCTCTGGAGTGGATCGACGAGCTCTGCGATGACGAGGCTGATCAGGCCCGCGATGAGATCCTGGCCCGCTATGGCGAAAAGATCCCCGCCGATCTCGCGCTGCTGGACTTCAGCGCCCGCTCATTCCTCGGCGTCACGACCTGGAACGACTGTGGCATCGAAGCCCGATCTGAGCACGTCACAGCTCTCGCTCAGACTTCTGGCCTGCGCGAAGCCCTCGGTATCCTGCACCGCGGCGGCTGGATCACCCCCATGGCCGATGGGTTCCTCGACGCCCCCGGCCTCCTCCTGCAGCGGGTGCCGCCCGCGCCGCCGCACGTACGTCGCTGGCCCACCGCCAGCCACCTCTATACGCGGTTCCGGCTCGACCCGCTGCCCGCGGACGAAGTTCCCACCCTGGACACACTGCTTGACGCCTGCCGGTTCCAGTGGGATCTGCGAAGCGGTCTCCACCCGGCCACCAGCCTGACCTGGAGCCCAGAGCAGCTCAGCGCTCACCCCTGGCTGGCCGAGGGGGACAGCGAGCCCGACCCGCTGATGATCGACGAATATGAGCGCATCCTGGACCGCTACGGTGACGAGATCCCCGCTGACCAGGCGGTCATGGACCTCGCTGCCGTAGCCTTCCCCCACGTCATGGCCGGCAACTTCGACTTCACCGATGACACACAGATCATCCTCACCTTCGCCCAGACCGACGACATCCGCCAAGCCTTCGACATCCTTCATCGCGACGGCCTGCTCATCCCGATGGCCAACGGCCTGCTCCTGGCACCCACGCTCGCCAAGGTCATCGACGAAAGCTGATCAGGACGCTCCGGGATCACCTCACACCCAAGCCGGGGCCGTCATGAGCACCACCAACTGCACAAGCAGATCGAAACTCGCGCTCTTCACGACAGCGGAAGTGCAGTCGTGGACTTCGGGGGCCGCTTAGGGTCTCGGGCCGGTTGAGGGATGACCGGCCGCAGCTGGAGGTCGGCGCCCCTCACCGCTAGGTTCCCCGTCATGCCCAAGACTTCGTCGGGGACGGCTGCAGGGGCAACACCGGGCACGACCCTCTTCCAGGCCCTTCGTCAGGCCGTTGCGCACCGAGCCCTGACCGCGAGCGAGCGCGTCTGGCTCGTTGCGCCAAGCCGGGACCGTGTGCGCAGCCAGGGGAGGGGTCGGGAGAGTCGATCAGGCGCGCAACCTGGGAACATGCTGACCTCACCTGGATGAGCTGACGTCGAGGTAGCGCTCTCCCCAGGCGCTGACCTGCTGGAGCGTCGCGCACAGCCCGCGACCCAGGTCGGTGACCTGATAGATGATGCGTGTGGGTGGGCCTGGTTCGACCAGACGATGGACCAGCCCCTCCTCGTCCAACTGCCGCAGACGTTCCATCAAGACGCGGCGGGACATGTCAGGTACGGCCTGGGCGAGTTCGCCGAAGCGGGCTTGGCGCTGACACAGCAGATACAGAAGCTGAGGAACCCAGCGCCTGGTGAGCAACTCGAAGGCCGCTGAAGCCGCAGCCGGCAGGTGCAGGGGTTGTGAGGCGGGGATCGGGTCGGGGAAGTCCGTGGAGGATTCTTGGGGCCCCATCTTGGTTACTCCATAGCACCAGGTATTTTCTGGGGCTACGATGCGGCTACATAGTGACGTAGATCACATTGTCAGCAGGAGGTCGCGGCCCTTCCGAGCCACTGTAGTGCCGGGCGCCCCGGACGGCTATGGACGCTCAGACGGGCTGCCCAACGCTCAGTAGCGCAGTCCGCCGGATCGGAGGCCACACCGATGTCTCCCTTTCGAACCTGACTCAGGGTTCGGCACTTTCGACGACCCGCCGGATCGCCAGTCGGCAGTAGATCCGAAACCTCCATCACTACATGAGCTGCGCGGGCCGGCAACCCGCCGGTTGATCAGCCTGGATGCGCGCGGCGAACTGACGACCGGGCATGTGCGGCTGGTGGCCTCGTGCCTGGCCGCCTCAGAGCGGACCGTGTGGCGCTGGCTCGCGCGAGCTCGGGCCGACGGGCACTCCGAGCGCCAGCCGCGCAAGGCGTTCACCTTGACCGACGACCTGCTGGCGCACCTGGCGCTGCTGGGCGGAAACTGCGCCCGCCTGCACCGCGAGTTGGTCGCGCAAGAACGTGCGGGCGGGTCTGCAGCGCCCAGCCGACGCACCCTGTACCGGGCGGTCAATCGCGCGCTGACCCCTGGGGAAAAGGCCGGCATCCGCAAGGGCGAGCGGGCACGCCGCCGTTTCGATGTCCACCTGCGGCGGCCGACGGACGGTGAGGGCCATCATCGTAACGCGATCTGGGAAGGCGATCATGTCGAGATGCCGGTAAAGGTGGACGTCGATGGCCACCTGCGCAAGCCATGGGTGACCTGGTTCATCGACTGCGCCACCGATGCCGTCTGCGGGCTGGCCATCACTCCCACCTACCCCAACCGGGCCAGCGTCTTGGCCGCCCTGCGTGCTTCGATCATGCGTGATGACCGGTACGGGCCGTTCGGGGGCGTGCCGGCGGCCGTGCGGATCGATCGAGGCCGGGACTTCCTGAGCACCACGGTGGGAGCGGCTCTGGGCCGCTTCGCCGTGCTCGTGGGCGAGCTACCCGGCTACCACCCCCATCTAAAAGGCCGGGTGGAGGCGCTGAACGGCGCGGTACAGACGATGCACTGCAAGTCGCTGCCGCACTACACCGGCCAGGCCACCGAGCTCAACGGGGCGCCCATCGATCCCGATGCACCCGCGCTGCTGTTCGAGGACTTCGTCGAGCTGTTGCTGGACTGGGTGCGGGAATGGAATGTCGACCTGCCCAAACCCGCCCTGGCGGGCCGCACCCCGTTGCAGGCCTGGCAAGACGACGCCTGGCCCGTCGACGACATCCCGGCCAAGGACCTGCGCCTGTTCATGCTGGAGGACGACGGCCGCGTACGCACGATCACCGGCGACGGGATCTCATGGCGGAGCCGCATGTACGTGGGCCCCTGGATGACCGGCAAGGGCAACGCCGGGAGGAAGGTACGCCTGCGGTACATGCCGCACCATGACCACGAAATCGAGGTGTTCGACGCGGTCACCGGCCGCCATCTCGGCCCCGCCGATCTGTCTGATCAGGCCTCCAAGCAGCAGGTCGCCGCGGTACTGGCGTCGCGCCGCACCGCGAGCAAGCGCGTCAAACAGATCCTCAAAGCCGCCGCGAAAAAGCGCCGGGTGCGTTATGCGGCCGTCACCCAGGCCGAGCCGCCACGCGTTCTGGGCGCGCTGACCTCCGAGGAGGCCAGCGCCGAGTTGCAGCAGGCCGAGCAGGGCGAGCGGCCCCTGCCCGTCAACCCCGATCTCATCCCGCTGAGGCCGCCCGCCGCGGGCTGGGTCCTTCCCAGACCACCACAGCAGACTCCCGCACCAGAACAGGACGATCAGTCATGAGCGCAGTTTCGGGGTTCTTCCCAGGCGACGGTAACGGCAGCGCGTGGATGCACGGAGAGGCCGGAATCGGCAAGACGCTGTCGATCACCGCCTCGCGTGCTGCATGGGAGGCTGCTCCAGCAGCCGCCCCAGGCCACAGCATCGAGCGGAGCGCCAGTGCCGAGCAGGGCGATGCCTCGTGAGCGCGGGTTTTGTGGATCCCTTGGGCGAGAGCCGTGATCACTTCCTGCGGCTGAAGGGCGCCAGCGTCGTGGTCACCGACGCGCTCCAACGGACCCAGGACAACCTGGCCATCGCCATCGAAGAGCGCGCCATGGCCTGCATGCACGGCGGTGCCGGTCTGGGCAAGACGCTGTCGGTGAACGCCTCGCTGCGCGAACTGGCGCCGGCCGACACCATCCGCGTGCAGTTCCGCTCCCACCCCTACCCTCGCGACATCCGCGGTGTCCTGTTCGACGCGCTCGAGCTGCCGGGTCTCAAACCCAGCCACCCCCTAGAATTCGACACCCTGCTCAAAAAGACGCTGTCGGAACGCTTTCGTGTGCTGGTCTGCGACGAAGCACAGTGGCTGTCCACCGAGTGCTTCGAACTGTGGCGGCACCTGTGGGACGACCCCGACACCGACATCGCCATCATCTTCGTCGGGGGCGCCAACTGCTACAAGGTGCTGCAGCGCGAGCCCATGCTGGCCTCACGCGTGCTGCTGTGGCAGAAGTTCGAACGGCTGACGCCCGCCGAGGTGATGACGGTGATGCCGGTCTACCACCCGATTTGGGCCGAGGCGGACCTGGAGATCCTCTTGCAGGCCAACAGGCACGCTGGGCACGGCAACTTCCGCGCCTGGGCACGCGTCACCGTCTTGGCGGTGCGGGCGCTGAAACACCTCCAGCGCACCACGGTCGATGAAGAGGTGCTGGCCTGGGTGTTGGACAAGCTCGGCGGCCAGGACGCCGCATGAGCTCCGCGACCGCTTGTGTTCAGGAGCCGCTCGCCCACACCGCGTCGGTGACGATCCTGCTGGATCCGCACGATGACTACCATCTCACGCACGCAGTCCTCGCCGCTCACGACCCGGCACACGGCGTGCTGATCGTCCATCCGACGGTGGGCGACAACCGCTTTGTCGGGCTCGCACAGGACATCCTGGTCGCGTTGGGCAAGAGCACCACGGTGGTGTCCGAAGGGCGGTCTGCGGCAGCCGCGGCCTGGCACACCGCCACTGCCTGGGTGATCGCGGCACGGATTCGCCGGCTCGTGGTGCTGCGGACTCACCTCTTGCCCAGAGCTGTGGTGGCGCGGCTGACACACCTGGCCACCGAGTCGGGAGCGGCGTTGACGCTGGTCTGGCACCACAGCCCACCTGAGAGCTGGGACCGGCTGATCCCGCAGGCCACGCTGCGGGTACTGGAGCAGAGTCCATCGCTGGAGGAGGCCCTCGCACCCGGCCCTGTGCCCGGCGCGCCCGAGGCCACCCCGGCGATGCAGTGCAGTGCGATCGTGCCCGACTGGCAGCGTCGCGACATGCATCGCCTCATGGACCAGCCGTTGCCGCGGGTACCCCGAAGCGGCCTGCTCCGCTTTCGCGCCGATGCCCGGCGGGAGCTCAGTCGTGAAGCCTTCGCCCGCGTCGATCTGCTGTATGCCTCGGCCATGGACTCCGCCTGCGCGTTCTTGTCCGCTCACCCCGCCTTCAGCATCGCTGGCTCGACCCTTGGCCCGCCTTCCGGCACGCAGGCGAAAGTCACGGCCAGGCAGCCCTTTGAGGCACCTGATCAAGATGAGCAATCCGGCACCACCAACGCCGAGATCGGTGAGCGTGGCGGCCACACCGTTTCAGGCTCTCCCGCCCGTCCCGTCGGTTCTGCAGAACCCCTCGAAGGTGACGATGAGGAAGCGGCCATCGGCGTGCTTCCCGCGACGGCTCCCGACCTGCCGCGCCCATGGCAGGATCAGGGCGCGATCGTCAGCTTCATCCTCGACCTCATCGCCGAGGCCGGCTCCGATGAGCACACCATCACGCTGCTGCGCGGCGCCCAAGCTGGCCTGCTGCTGCATGGCCTGCACCTGCGTCTGCCTCCCGACGTAGACAGGACCGGCGGGCCGGGGACGCGGCAACCACCGTTGACACCCGCAGCAGCGGCGCAGATCCGCACCCACCTCAACAACCCCGCCCATGCCGGAGCCCTGGCGGCGTACCTGGCCACCGGCCTGACCGCGTGGGAATTGAGCGTGGCCCAAACAGGTGACCTGTCCCCGGACGGATCAACCCTGCGTCAGCAAGGGGAGATCACGGTGCACTATCCCATCCCGGTGTACGCCAGAGATCTGCTCGTCGCCGCCCGTGCGCTCGCGACGGTGCAAGGTGGCGGCTCGGATACACGTTTCCTCGCCGCAGGCATCGGCCCACGCGCACAGCTTCTGGAATTCAACGCACACCGGTGCGACCTCCATCTGAACCGGCCCCTACCGGTCGAGCCCGGCATGGGCTGGCCTCTGCAAGCCCGCTGCTTCTGGGCCGCTGAAGCGGCTCACCCACGCCGGCCCGGCAAACGCCCGCGCCGCGCCCGTCCCCGGAAGCAGTCATGAACATCGACGCCAGCCGACTCTGGCAACGCGCCCACGAACTCGGCGACGGTGATTTCGCTGCGGCGGTGGCGGCCATCATCGGCCCGCCTCCGGAATCCGAGGCCGCCGCTCCCATCGATGCTGACACGCTGACCGCCGCACAGATGATCTCCTTGCAGATCATGCTGGATCTACCAGCGTGGACATGCGTAGCCAATTACAACAACGGCCACTTCATTCCCGCCGCGCTGCAACAGCCCTACGCCGACGCGCGAGCGCTGCACGTGGCTCTGACCGCGTTCGGCCCGCTGACCGACGGGGACATCAGGGACGCCTTCGGCTGGGACGCCCACCAATATCACGCCGCCGAGCAGACGCTGCACCGCCTCTTGATCGGCAGCGGCCACCACCTGGTGCGCGCCGGAGACCTGGTGATGCTGCAACCGGAGCAGCACGTGCTGCCCGGGCAGGTGGCGCGTCGCCTGGCCGCCCGGCAAGTGGACCTTCGCGGCGACGTGTCGACGCGCGAGGCAGGGATACTCATCGCCGCCGTGCGGCGGCGCCAGCGTCCGTCCTCCCGGCGCCCAGTGACTCTCTCTCCTGCCTGCCACGCACTGCTCGCGCAGCGCGGCATCGCCACCGCCGATGCCGACGCGGGCGACACCAACCCGCACCAGGATGAGGAGCAACGCGTCAGGCTCACCCTGCACCCCGATGTCGTCTTCGCCTTCGACCTGGACGAGAGGCCGATGCCCGACCTTCGGCCCAGCGCAGCACCCGGTCAGCCCTCAGGGGAGCGGTCATGACACCGCAACCCCCCAAGCGATCGAACCAATCCGACGCCGCCGCCTTGGACGAGGTAGAAGAGCTCAGCACGAGTCTGAGCACGATCGCGCCGGCCGGCCGACTCCGCGCCCGTCTGCTGCAACGCGACCCGCACAGCGGCCCAGCTCTGGATGAGACCTTGGTCGCCACCGCAGCATGGCTGGCGAACAAGGACCCCGACATCCGCGCGGACCAGTTGGGACAGCTACGCTCCTGGCTGCGCCACTGTGAACGTGAACACGTGCATCCACTGCGCGCCCAGGTGTGGGACGTGATCCGATGGCTGGACTCGCTGGCGCCCGGCCGGACGCCCACAGCCGTGCCCAGCGCTCTGGCCTCGCTACGCTCGTGGTACTCCCAACTGCACCACCGCGGCATCTGCGCTAGCCATCCCGCCGCTGACCTGTGCCGCGCTCCCACCGTAGCCGCCCACGAGCCGTCAGGCACCCACGGCGTCTCCGCCAGCGCAACCCTGGTCGACTATGCCGAGGGCCACGCCGTGGCGTGCGGCGATGAAACGGAATGGAACGAGACGAACTGGCGTGACGCAGCGCTGATAGCCATCTGGTTCCACACCGCCATCGCACCACCGGCGCTGCTGGACCTGGACCTGGCTGAACTGCAATGGAAGCCGGGAACCACACACGCACCAGAGCGAGGCGCGGCCTGGCATGGCGATCACGAACGTGACCGGGTGCCGCTGGCCGGTCAGCCGGCCCGCCTGCTGGTGCGCTACCTCACGCGTCGCGCGGCCCGCCAGCGGCTGCCCCTTGAGCAGTTGCTCGGCCCGCTCCTGGCCACCGCGCCGCTCCAGCGAACGCCCGACCAACGCCTGACGGACATGGAGGTGATCAACATCCTGGCGCGGTTCGCCCCGGAGTGCGGCCTGCCTCCCCGAGCTGGCCTCACGCCCTGCCCGACCGGGCACACCGACGCGGACCACCGGCCCGCGCCCCGCACGATACATGCTCCCGGAGACGCTGACGGGGAGCCGAGCGGTGCTCCGCTACGCTGGGGCGCCTTGACGATCAAAAGCCATCGTGGTGATCAGCCCATCGCGGGTCCGGTCATATCGTAGGCGTCTGCGGCTGGAACGGCTGTCGGTCACGCAGCACAACCTCATAGAGGGCGCCCGGCACGGCCATGTTGCGACCCTTCAGGCAGCTCCGCCGTCGCTGTTGCCGGGCCCGGTTCCGGCGGGCCGCAAGGCGCGGGCGCATCGGTGAGCAGCAGCGCGAATAACAAATCGGGGTGTAGGGAGCAGGAGATGGCCGGATCGACAGCGGGGGCCGCCGGCGGTTGATCATCATGCGGCATCGACATGCTCACCTGGTGCAGGAGTGTCAACAGGGGCACACAATCTTCGACGGTAAGTGGGTTGGCTCGCGCACGGACAGCCGATAGGGCACTGGTCGCGTACGGGCTGGGAAAGCGGCTGGCGATGAGATAACCGTCCTGCTCACGCAGCAACGCGAAGGGGGTCTTCTGCAGGCGCCGGGTGAGCGTATCCACAGCGGTCACGACCCGGTCGACGGGCCAGCGCAGCACGATCGACAGCGTCTCGACCGACACCGGGCGGGGCCGGGAACGCGGGGCGAGTAACGCCTCGAGAACGTCGGCATCTGCAGGGTGTTCGCTCAGCGCATTGGGGACAGCGACGATGAGGTCGGCGGGATGCAGCCCGAGAGATTCGGCAATCTCGCACAGCCACGCGAGCGTGACCCGATCGGGGCGCAGCACACGGTGCAAGTCACGGAGATGGATGCCGATTTCGGCGACGAAGACGGCGTCGTCCCAGCCAAGCTCGGCAGCGCGCGACTCGATGAGCGCGAGGTCGAGCGTGTAGACGGTGGGAGAGGTCATGGGTACCCTCCTTGATCTGCCGAAAGGCACTGTCCGCTGTCGCCGTCCCGCTCGTGAAGCGATCGGCCGACCTGCCAGCAGCCGGCGAGAGCGTGCCAGGAACGGTGGACAGGCCGACCGGCGAAGGCGTCGGCTGCCAGCAGCACACCGCACACCTCGGCAGCCGACTCCAGTCGCTCTCCATTGCGGCCGATGACCTTTGCCAGGCGCTGACCGGCTCGCACAGGCGCCAGGCAGCCGAAGACTTTGGCGGCCACCACTAGATCGCGCCCATGCCGGGGGATGCCGAAGCGATCGTGACCCATCGTTACGAAGCCGGCTTCGTCGTCGATCGCCTCGACTCTCAGTTGCGCCACAACGCTCGCGGGCTCGCCTGTGATCACGGCCATGCTCAGCGCGGCGGCTACCCAGGGGTGAGCTATCTGGTTACGGATCCGGCCGGCCACCACGGGGGTGAACCCTTGCGGGCCAAAGCCAGGACCGTGTGCTGTGCTCAGATCTTCGGGCGGGCTCAACAGCAACCCATGGCGGAGAAATGCTGCCTGGGCGCCGCGGATGCGGGCCACAGCGTGGCCGGCGGTGGGCGCGTCGGCCACCAACCCGGACAAGAACGCTTGCAGTCCGATGTCATGCCACAGGAGAGGGTAGCGGTCAGGAGGGCCGCCCAACCTCGGCAGCGTTATCCTCGGCAGCCGTCCCAAGAGCTGGTCGGTCAGAGTGAGCCCGTCGAACAGGCCGATGGTGGTACTGGCAGGAAGAAGGCGCGGCTGGGGCGCGGGAGTGTGATGGCGCAGCCATCGGCAGGCGGCCTGAAGGCCGTGCCGATACTCGGCATCGACCCGGGCGAACTCGGCACTACTCAATCGCCGGTAGGCATCGGCGCGATACCAGGGCAGTGATGCCGCTACCGTGTGCGGAAAGTCTTCGGCGCGTTCATCGCGCTGACCGATAGCACCGCTCACCTCCGCGCTGCTGTGCGCGGTGGTGAGCCCAGTCGCAGGCTCGACAGCGGGCGCGGCCGGAAACTCGCTGTGGGGATCGAAGCTGATGCGGTAGTCAACACCTGTCAGCTGGCCGCGTAGCGACGCCGCGATGTGACGGCGATGATGCACCAAGACCAGGTGCACGCCGCTCGCCGAGCGCAGCTCGAGCAGCAGTCGCCAGCGCCGAGCGGTCAGCAGATGAGCACGCAGCACGACCAACGTCGTGATATGCGCGATTCGCATCCAGGTGGCCACGGCCGCCCAAGCCGAGGCGGAGTCCGGTAACTGCTCGACGGTCAGCCGAATCGCTCGCTTGCCCAGGGCTAACAGCAGATCCTGGGCCAGGACCTGATCCCCACTGGCCGCAGGCGTCGGATGCACCGCCACACAGCCGTGGTCGGGCGCGTGCGCCGCCAGCGCCGCATCGATGACAGCGCGTTCATCCTGCGGATCCAGCAGAACCGTCACCGGGGGCGCGCTCACAGCAGCGAGGGGGTGAGCGTACTCATCGCTGGCCCACGACATAACGGCTCCTCCGATCGGCTCCCGTGCGGGCTCGGCATAGCCGGGCACGGTTCTGCTTCGGTCTCAACACCATCCTGATGGCGCATCGTTCAGCTGATCAATGCTTTGAGTAATCTGCTGCGCCGTCTCGTTGCAGACGATGCCCATGATGAGACGGCGCAGATCACCGCCCCAAACAAACGATCAACTAGAGAAAGCCTGAAGGGCTTAACGGCCGGCTGAAGGGCTTCGACCCCGATCCCGCACCGAGCGACACCACAACCGAACTCGACGATCACAACACCGCCGACTCGCCGATCCCCACAGGGAAAGCGCCACCAGGACCTCCAGCCACGATCCAGAACGTCAACACGCAGCACCACTCCGGCCCCGAGCTTCGCCATCTCCAGCGGCGCGATTCTCGTGCTCCTCCAGCCGGCCGGGCCGCCGCAGACGGCGCGGCCTGACCAGAAGAACATGGCACGGACGTCCGTGCCTGGCGTGCCGCCGAGAAGCTTTCTCCTCGTGGAGGCAATCGTCGCATCTTAAGATTACTGATGCGATGTCTCATGAGGGAAAATTCGCTATTGATTTCGAAATCCATATTTTTGAAGAGATCACCTGGCTCCCTTCGACCTGTTGATGGCCGGGAGCACCGAAATTAGGAGGGCCGCTATTAGATGCGTGCGGGCATCCCTTACGGCCACTTTGGCTGCGATACTTGAGCAGTTGTTGCTGATCATGCATTCTGAAGGGCTGGGCTGTCAGAAGGGTGACCTTTCGTTATGCAGTCATCAACCGCGAGAACTGCCCAAGACCCCAAAGTCCTCGAGACCACCATACACCTCGTCAGTTACCTACGTGATCTCGCTCGTGCCGGAAAGAAACCGATTCGCGACTGCCGTGATTACCCGAACGTCTGGTGGCTCGCCGAGTTGCCCGAGGACACACCTGTTCATCGCGACCACAGCGATGAGATTCTTCTGGAATTGGCGTACGAGCCTCACTTGCCTCCGCCCGATCCGCCGCCTGCCCTCGATGGCCGTGTCGACCCTCGCCAGCTTGCCAATCCATGGGGCAGTGCGCCGGCTTTTCGTGATCCGCCTCCGCAGCGAGAGCCTGTCCCTGCAAGCGGCACACCTGCGATCCCCGCGCCCGGCAGTGAGCCCGGCAGTGAGCCCGGCAGTGAGCCCGGCGCGGCCGCAGGTAAGGCCTGGCTGGATGCCTGGCATCGATGGGCTGAAGCCGAGCGGCGCGCGCAGCCGCGTCGTGACCTCTATCAGGAACTCCTGTCTGCGGCCCGTCAGATCGATCAGCACGACGACACTCTCGAAGCCGTACTCGGAGTCGGGCTGCTACGCGCGGCACCGCAGGATAGGAAGAAAGTCCACCGCCATCTGATCACCGTCAGGGTCGAACTTCTCATCAACCGCGAAACGACCACCATCACCGTGAAACTCGCTCAAGAAGCGATACCGCGGTTTGAGGACCGGCAGTTTCTCGAAGCGGAGGACGGTTTCGCTGCCGATCGAGTCGAACCGTTGTGGAAGGCGCTTCAGAAAAGAGGGCATCACCCGCTCTCCGATGATATATGCGACTTGCTCGAAGAATGGCATTCCCGGGCATTCGGCTATTCAGCACAGTTCGACCGGACCTGGAGCAAGCCGGATCCGGAAGATGAGACCCCCATCACCGCCGTCGCGCCCGCGCTGATCATCCGTGAGCGCGACAGCGATCTCCTCGTCGAGTGCTACCAGCACATCCTCGAAACACTGGAAAAACCTGACATTCCCGCTCCCCTCGGGCTCGCCCAGCTGGTCTTCGATCTGGAGAAGGACGAGCGCATCGCATGGCGCACCAGCTCTGGCCAGCAGGCCGATCTCCTTCTCGGCGATGATCCGCTGTTCCCGCTGCCCACCAACGCAGCCCAGCGTTCAGTGCTGCAACGGCTGCAGCACGACACCGCTGTCGTCGTCCAAGGACCTCCCGGAACCGGTAAGACGCACACCATCGCCAACCTCATGGCCGCCTTGCTGGCACGCGGCAAACGCGTCCTGGTCACCAGCGCGAAGGACCAGGCATTGAAGGTCGTGCGCGACCAGCTCCCGTCTGCTCTTCAGGACCTGTGCGTGCAGTTCTCCCACCGTTACGCCAAGGGCTCCGACGTGCTGGTACGTACCATTTCGGCCTTGTCGGACCGGGTGGCGAGCAGTGATGCGACAGAGATCCGCCACATCATCGCCACGCTGCATGATCAGCGGGCCCAGACACTCCACCAGCGTGCCCATCTCCAAGAGCAGGTCTTCCAACTTCGTGAGAGCGAAACGCTCACGTTCAGCCCATCTCCAGGGTATGAGGGCACGCGAGCCGACATCGTCGAAGCCGTGCGACAGCAGGCCTCCGTGTTCGGCTGGATCGATCCACTTCCGGATCCGGCGCCGCCGGATCCGCCCCTGAGGGAGACGGAAGCACGGGAACTCGCCAATCTGCTGGGCGGAGCGGATCCGGATCGACTCCGGTTGTCGCGCGAATTTCTGCCCGCCGAGAGCGATCTGCTGTCGCCAGCCGAATTCCGCGCCTTCGTCGCGGCGACGGCAAGTGAGCACGAACCCGGACCGACTCCGCTCGGCGAGCAACTGGCAGCGCTTCCGGCCGATCAAGTCGAGGCCATCGATGTGCACTGCAACATGGCGCTGGACGCTTTGCACCGGCTCGGCATGCCCGACCGCGCTGCTCGGTGGGACGACACCGATTGGCGCACCACCGCATTGAGGTGCGGCCTGTCACAACGAGACCAATCGCTGTGGCGGACCCTGGAGCAGATGACACACAAGGCCGTAGGCCAGCAGCGAGAACTCACCGGCCTCGGGCCTCGCCATGTCGTCCTCGCTCCCGCTGAACTCGACGTCAAACGCGCGAGAGTCAGCGCGGCACACGACCTGAGCCAATACCTGGCCAACAGGGCTCAACGTGGCCTAATCAGACCCAAGGCGGTCCGGAGCGCCGAACGGCTCCTGGCCGGATGCAGCGTCGACGGCCAGCCACCACAGAGCTACAAGAGTGTCGAAGCCTTGCTGATACATCTCGAAGCCGAGGCTCTCGTCGCCCTCTTGGATGAGTACTGGCAGCACGCCGGTGTTATCCCCAGACCAGGTCCGCTGATCGCGCGGTTGTCCGACCTGTGCGATCGAGCCAGCGACTTGACCGCGATAATGTCATTCGTCGGCGCCATCCAACATATTGGCGCCACATTGCGATACAACCGCCTGCGCCACCTCATCCAGGCAGCTGACGGATGGGACGAACTGCTCGAGAACATCGCGTGGAGCCGACGCCAGATCATAGCCAGGCATGCCACCACAGAGCTGGACCTCATCGCCGCCAAACTCACACCGCGACCGAACGAGACCGCAGCGGCCGTGACGCAGACCCTGCAGCGCGCTGTCCACGATCGGGACACACATGCATATGAGCACGGGGCCGATGCGCTCTCGGCCGCCATCATCAGGAAGGATGAGCAGCGACGCTGCGACGGGCTGCTGGACCAACTCCGGGCGGCGCACCCGCGGGCAGCCGCAGCCATCGCCGCCTCACCCACCGCTCCAAGCTGGACCGACCGGCTGGCCACCTTCGCGGCTGCATGGCACTGGGGCAGGGCCGCTGCGTACTGCCGCCGGTTCAGCGATCCCGACCTGGACCGGAAACTCACCTCCGCGCTGGAGGAAGCCGAACAAGCCGTCGGCGACATCACCGCCGAGCTGGCCGCGCAAGAAGCCTGGCTGCGCTGCCTGACGCGCATGACACAGCAGCAACGACAAGGCCTGCAGGCCTACAAAAACCGGGTGAACGAGCTGGGCAAGGGCACGAGCAAACGCTACGCCGAGCGGTATCGCCAAGGCGTGCGCGATGCCATGGCCATCGCCCGGGAGGCGGTTCCGGCATGGATCATGCCGCTGCCGCTGGTCGTGGAGACCATCCAGCCCGACCCCGACTGCTTCGACGTCGTCATCGTCGACGAGGCCAGCCAGATGCGGGTCGATTCCGCCTTCCTGCTCTGGCTCGCGCCACATGTCATCGTCGTCGGCGACGACCAGCAGTGCACTCCCTCGATGATCTCCTACGGTGAGCTGAAGCCCATCCACGACCGGATCGACCAGCACCTGCCGGATCTGCGGCCGGCCTTCCTCGACGACTTCGCCCCCACCTCGAACCTGTACGCGCTGCTTCGAGCACGCTTTCCCGACGTCGTCCTGCTCACCGATCACTACCGGTGCATGCCCGAGATCATCGGCTGGTCCTCCAAGCAGTTCTACCGTGACAACCTCGTTCCGCTGCGCCAATTCGGCGCCGAACGACTCGACCCGCTCCAGGTCGTGAACGTCGAAGGCGGCCACGTCGAAGGCGTCGAGCATCGGATCAGGAATGAGCCCGAGGCTAAGCAGATCGTGGACACGCTGGGCAGGCTTTTTGCCGATCCTCACTACTCCAACAAGACCTTCGGCGTCATCGTGCTCCAGGGAGACGGCCAGGTCCGCCTCCTGGAACGCCTTATCAACGAGCACATTGACGCCGCCGACATCGAGCGTCACGACCTGCGCTGGGGACAACCGCCGGACTTCCAGGGCGACCAGCGTGATGTGATCCTCCTGTCGATGGTCGTCACGGACCCTCCCAAGATCGCCAGCAGCACAGTCCAGCAGCAGCGGTTCAACGTGGCGGCGAGCCGAGCACGCGACCAGATGTGGCTGTTCACCTCAATCCCGGCCCACCGTCTCAAGCACGACGATCTGCGGTATTCGCTGCTGACGTGGATGTCCGACCCGGCGCTCAACGAGTTCGGTCAACAAGAACCGGCTGATGTCTCCCCTGACAGCCTTCAGCGGCCCTTCGAATCGCTCTTCGAGCAACGCGTCTATCTCCGTATCCGCGAGCGCGGCTACCGCGTCGTGCCGCAGGTACCCGCCGGCGGCAAGCACATCGACCTGGTGGTGGTCGGCTCGAAAGGCAGGCTCGGCGTCGAATGCGACGGCCGCTTCTGGCACACCACCCCCGACCAAGTACGCCACGACATCCGCAGGGAGCAGGAGCTCCGGCGCGCGCGCTGGGAGTTGTGGCGGCTTCGAGAAAGCGACTTCTACCTCGACCCCGACCGCGCCCTGGAGCCCCTGTGGCGCGAACTCGACAGGCGCGATATCAGACCCGGAGCCATCCAGACCCGAAAGCCGGCAAGACCCTCGCCCTGGCAGCCCATCACCCTGCACGACGGCGAAGAGAGGAACCGCGATGGAACGCCTTGACGACAACTCCCTGCGCCAGCTCGGTCGCGTCATCTGCGGCGATGACATGCCGTACGCGCGACGGAGCTACGAACTGCCCAAGTTCCTCAAAGACGCCGACTGGACAGAGGTTCCCGACTATGAAGACGGCCCTCGCCTCGAATGGATCACGCAGCGGCTTCGTGAGCGACGTGATCACGTCGACGACATCGAACGCGTCATCCTCCGGCTGTGCGACCAAAGGGAATACATGGGCGAACCGCCCGACACCGCAGCCCAGATCACCAAAGTGGTCAACGAGTTCCTCGTTCACGAGGGTTACAAAGTCGAACGCCCAGCGGGACGACCATGCATCGTCGAATGCGAACCCGGGTCGGCATCACCAGGCTCCCTCGCACCGGTCACCCTCAAGGTGACGATGTCCCAAGTCGTCCACGACCCAACGTTCGCGAAGGTCCTCCAGGGCCGCCTGGACGAGGCTCGCACCTGCACCGACAACGGCTGCCACGTGGCCGCGATCATCATGCTGGGAAGCCTCCTGGAAGGAGTCCTCCTCGACGCCATCCACACCCGGCTGGGACAGCCCTCATCCCCGCCGCAGCAACACACCATGCATGACCTCATCAATCTGGCCCGCCGGCACCGCTTCATCGGCCTGGACGTGCAGAAGTTCTGCCACACCTTGCGCGACTACCGGAATCTGGTTCATCCCCACGCACAGGTACGCATGGGCGAGCCGCCCGACAGGGACACCGTCGACATGTGCTGGCCCGTGGTCAACGCCACTCTCAACGATCTTGCGGCTTCGGCATCGTGACGATCCATCCGTCAGCTCCAGACGCTGGAGGAACTGTCTGAGATTTCCTGTACGCACCCAAGCCGTGTGGGTTGAGTGTTCCCGGTGGCGTAGCGTGCGAGGGTCAGTTCCGTACTCAGCGAGGAGGAGCACGGGGCTGGCTTTCGCTTTGTGAAGCCGGTCCGCGGCGACCCCGGCATGGTCGGCTTGCCGTGGTGACGGCATCTGCAGAAGGGGGAGCTATCCCTTCTCGCCCGCCTTGCCCATGCTCGCCTCACCGAGGAAGCCCTTGGCGCGAGCCGACATAACCCAGCGAATGGCGGTGCTGCGGGACAGGCCGAACTCTTCCTGAATCGTCTTGGTGGGAGCCATCTCTATTGCCACGGCGAGCCGGTACATGTGTGCCACCCACTGCAGAGCGCGGTCGGTCGGCCCCTGCTGGGCTACGTCGTTGGGAAGCACCCGCCCCCAAGGCTCACACCCATCAGGATTGGGCAGGTCACGCAGATGCATCCCTGTGTCGCTGTGGATGAGCAAAGTCGACGTTATGATCATGGATATCAGATCGTTGACCGCGATGGAGCGCAACACGTCCGAGGTGATCGGCCCGGCATGCGGCTGCCCAGCCCGGCTGACCGTGATCTCGTCACAGACATAGCGACGGCGTTCCTCGTCGAAGCGGAGCCGGACAGCCACCGGGTTGCCTCCAGGGCCGTGCGGCATGATCCAGTTGTTCACGTGGCATTCCCGAGGCCCGATCACGCCGGGGATGATCTCGATCTCGTCCTTCCTCATGTCCACGTCCTCCATGACGACAACCCGCTGCTGGATAGGATCCATCGTAACCTATCCATCCATGTTACCTTCCTTGAAATGAGTATGCCTCGACTGGGCCTATCCATCGATGGATAGGAACCGTCAGGATCCCCAGCGGGCGCTTCAGGCAAGGAGAGCACCTTGTATCTGCTGACAATGCGCGCAGCCGTCGTCTTTGGCCTGGCAGCCTGTGCGGCCGCGCTAGCTGTGGCTTTGGTGCTCAAGGAGGGGAAAGCCTGGCCCACCGCCATACTCGTAGGCGCCGGCGCGTTCGTGGGAACGGTCACCTTTCTCGATGGAGTGATCTCGTAGTCGACGCATCAACCACGATTGACCGCAACCGATCGATCGGAAGCGCTCGTCGTCCCGCAGACTGAGCAGGTTTCCCATTCTGGATTTGCTGGGAGGGTCGATCTGGGACCCGGCTACCTCGCCATCGCCTCGGACGGGATCAAGATCGAGTCGCCCGGGTCCTGCGCTGGCGATCAGGCAGCCGCGACGTCTACAACATGCGGCTGTCGTGCAAGCAGAAAGCGTTGGACAACCCAGTCAAGGCGGGCAAGCTCGCCGAAGCGCGCGAAGGCGCCCATGCACACCGCGATGTACGCGAATTTGTGCCCGTGGCGCCCGTCAGGACCGGGATGGTAGCCAAGCCTCACCGCCGGACGGGCGGAGAGGCTACACACGGCTGCTACAACAGTGGATGGCACAGGCCGTCCCGCTGGAAGGGCCAGAAAGATCACAGCTCAGTTCAGCCAGACCATCGAGCAGAAGCCCTCAGCGGCGCCGCGTAAGTCGCGAAACGGGCCGCATCCTCAGCATTCCTGGCGTGGGTGCGTCACCAGGTCGATCGTCCGCGGGAGGTGTCTTCCTTCACTGGTATCGATTGCCGAGGGGCTTTCAACTCGAGACGCTGACGGTATCTCTGGTCGCCAGGTCGGTGCCGTGGGCGCTTTCTCCCTTCGGGGCGATGATCAGGTTGAAGACCTCGCGTGGGGGAAGGTCGGGGTCCAAGGGCACGTCGTTGGCGAGCAGGTGGTCGAGTGCGCCGGCCAGCACGTGCGGCTGGACGTGGCGGCCCCTGGCGTACATCACCCGCCATGGAGAGGGCAGCGATGGCTGCAGCGCCCAGAGGGGTTCATCGGCCGTGCTGTCGTGTGAGGCCAGGATGCCGATGTCCTGCCAGAAGGCCAGCAACTCGGCCATAGTGTCCACGGGCGGGTCGTCGCAGGCCTCGACCAGGGTAGCGAAGCCGGTGTTCCAGCGCTCCCAGGCATGGTGGTCATCGTGGAGGTGGCGGCGCAGCACCTGGATGGAGGGGTGCTCATCCAGTTCTGGGGCTTCACCGGCGGCAGGCAGGGGGAGTTCCGGGGGACGGATGCCGTCCCAAACGCTGGACTCGAGCCACTGCTCGCCGCTGGACCAGCGCTCCGGTGTCTGGATGGCGGCGATTTCGGCGAGGTCGGCGGTCGTGCCACGGGGGCAGTCCAGGAGGGCGCCAATGATCTCCGCCGAGCGTGGGCACAGCGCCGGCCAGCCGGTGTCATACAGGGCGAGCATCGCCTGGTCGTCCTCACCGAGTGTCAGTCCGGCGTCGTCGTCGAACGGGAAGACCTGGCGCGGGCGGCTCGGTGGGCTGGGCAGCTCCAGCCGGTGGGGGCGGCGGCCATAGCGGTCGATCCAGTTCACGGCCAGGGCCGTGCGCTGGTCTTCGAGGGCGTCGTGGATGGCTTGCATCTGCCGGTCTTGCGCTGCGCGTAGGGTGTCGCGGCGCTGTCGTTCGGCGGGGGTGAGGTGGGCGCTGCAGTGTGCCGAGCCGATGCCGGTGACGATGGTTTTGGCGCAGCGTTCCTTTTTGAGGGTGGTGCCGGCGCATTGGGCGTTGGGGTCGGGGTCGTCGCGTAGGGCGGCGTCCACGTCGTGGATGAATTGGGGGTCGATGGGTGGGTGCACCATGGCCAGGTCTGGGCGTACGTCGGCGGGGTCGGTGCCGGCTTCGCGTGCCTGGGCGAAGATGGAGCGGCTGCGGGGCCGTCCGTTGCCCCAGGCGGGGGCCAGCGGTAGCCGGGCTTCCATGATGGCGGTGGCGTGTGCGGCGTTGATCAGCATGTCGCTGGATTCGCTGTGGATGTGGAGCTCTTCGCTGAGGTTGAGCCGCATGCCGTTGATCAGCAGCAGGATGTTGCGGATCTCCCACGACAGCTGGGCGGCTTGCATGAGCAGCCAGGCGGGGGAGATGCCGCCATCGCGGGTGCGGCGGGGCGGGGTGATGGTGCGGGTGGGGTAGGGGCGGGCCTGCCGTGAACGGGTCATGCGTCCTTCTTTTAGGGGCGGTGACAACGACTGCGTGTGCGGTGGTCGGCTGCATGTTTGCACGTCACCACGGCACGACTGGGGTTCACCACCATCATTTGTACCAACGTTGGTACAGACCTTTGGTGATCATGCACGCCACCGTTGGTGAGTGCCCGACCCGATCACGCCCCGCCTGGCTGAGCTGCGCAGACAGTTCGGCCTTCGGCTGCGTGAACTCCGCGAAGGGCACGGGCTCACCCAGGAGCAGCTGGGCGAGATGGCCGACGTCGACCGTAAGACGATCAACCGGATCGAGAACGGTATGTACAGTCCGCACCTGGACAAGGTGTTCCAGATCGCCGACGCGCTCCGCGTGCCCACCCGAGATCTGTTCGAGTGGAGTGCAACCTCACAGCACCGGTAGGTCACGTGCTCTTGGCCAGGTCTGGGAGGCAACGATCAGCGACTGCCTGGGAGACCCCGGCACGGTAGAAGCAGGAGATGCTTGATGGCGGGTTGCTCAAGGTGCAGGCAGAGGCCGTCGTCGCAATGAGCTGGGGTCACGCTTATTGCCCTGAACGCGCTGCCCGCGGGCCGGTGGGGCCGATCAGAGGAGGTCGCTCGTCTGGTCCGCTGGCTTGCCTCGGACGAGCCCGCCTGGATCACTGGACAGGTGATCAACTCCGAGGGCGGGTTCCGACGCTGGGTCAAGTGACAGCACTGACGGGAAAAGCTTCCGCCGTGACCCGTGACCTGCAGGAGGAGCCTGCCAGTATCAGGCGTCGCGAACCGGACCGGGTGTTTCCACTCCGGGCCACGACGCGAAGGCCGCCCTGATCAGCTCGTGGCCGGCTCGGTGAGCCGGGCTTCCAGATCGGCGATCATGTGTTCTCCACGATCTGCATGTCTCATGAGACATCGAAACAGCGCTGAGAGCTCGCGAGATCTCCAGCGGAGGGCCAGCCAGCCCCAATCGCCCTTCAGAGGTGTGTCTCGAATCCCGTCAAATGGTTTTTCAGACTGGTCACCAACCCATGTGCTTTACTTCCCTGGCCCCCCTATCTAGAGTTGCAAGTATGGGGGTGTACCCGTTCCGTCTAACCTTGCAGACGCTTTTGGTCCTGCGTGTGCTGCTAGACGATCGAGATGAAGATCACTATGGCCTGGAGATCGCCGCGAAGACTGGGCTGCCGAACGGCAGCATCTACCCGATCCTGGCTCGATTGGAGCGCGCCGGATGGGTTATCAGCGATTGGGAGAATATCGATGAATCTGCCGAGGGGCGCCGCCGCCGCCGTTACTACCATCTGACCACTCAGGGTGCACTGCGCGCGGAGGAGGCTTTGGCGTCGGCTGCGCAGGCATTCGCTGGTGCCGGTGGCGAAGCCGCTGCGAGTTCGCATCACCACAACATGGCGAGGGGGAATTGATGAGCAACTTGCTCGTCGGCCTTGTTGTAGTGGTCGTGAACGCGATGCTTATGCCTTTAGCCGTCGAGCTTGTCAAAGAACAGGCGCCGCATATTGCCTATCGGGTTGTGCAGGCCGCCGCTCAACTGATGCCTGCTGCAGATCGCGACCGTTACGCCTATGAGTGGGCCGCCGAGTTGGACGAGCTGGCAGGCAAGAACGTAACGCAGTTGTGCTTCGCGATACGCGTCCTGGCGACCGCCCCGGCGACTCACCGTGCGCTGGCGTTCGGCGACTCATACGTCCGCTTCGTTGAGCGGCTGGGATTCGTCCTCGGCAGGCACGTTCTTTCGGTGGAAGTGTCCCGCGCCAGGACTGCAACATATGAGTGGTTTTGGCGACAGTTGGTAACCATGGGTGCATTTCTCCTAAAATGGGCACCTGGCCGCTGGGAAACGCCGCTGATGGTGGTGGTGCACCGGAAAGGTGAGCCAGCTGCAGCGGATGAGTTCACTCAACGTGCGGCGGAACTCGACGTTGTGTACTGGACCGGCCATGCGCATACAACCACGGCGCTGGTGCTTGAGGGCGGCGACTTCACCAGTGAGCGCCTGTTCGAAATAGGTCGGCAATTTGAACAGCGAATGGCACTTGTCGTCGTGGACTACTGCCGGTCGGGTCGTTGAAACGCGATCTCCGCGACCGTCAGTGGGCCTTTAGTCCTGTCTGATCCCCGGGTTCATGCGGGCTTTGGCCAGGATGTGCCAGTTGTTGGGGTCAACGATGCGCCGGCACTCCGCAAGGCCGACATCGGCATCGCCATGGGACTCACCGGAACGGAGGTGACCAAGGAGGTGGCGACGATGGTGCTCACCGACGACAACTTCGCCACGATCGTCAACGCGTCCGAGAAGGCCGCGGCATCTACGACAACATCGTGAAATTCGCCCGCTTCCAGGTCTCGACCGCCTTGGGCTTCGTCCTGACGTTCCTTGTCACCTCGCTGACCGGCATCGCCGGCGGAGCCCCGTTCACCGCATTGCAGATCCTCTTCGTCAACTTGGTCATGGACGGGCCGCAGGCAATGTCACTCGGCGTCAACCCGGCCAGCCCGGACGCCATGAACCGCCCGCCGCGGCCGGTCCGCGAACCCATCCTCACCCGGCAGCGCCTGATCCGGATCCTGCTGGCCAGCGCAGTCATGGCTGCGGGCACCGTCGCAGTCCTGGCCTTGGCTCCCGGGCCGGAGCCGCGACCGGGGCACGCCAGCGTAGCGGGCACGATGGCTCTGGCCACCTTCGTATTCTTCCAGGCATTCAACCTCCTGAACGTACGACACCCCACCCGCACCCTGTTCAGTCGCGAAACTCTGCACCATGCCAGCCCCTTGATCGCAACGCTTGCGGTCTTCATCCTGCTGCTGCTCATCGTCGAGTCGGACGGCCTGCACGGCTTCTTCACCACCACCGACCTCACCGCCCAGCAGTGGCTGGCCTGTCTGGCGGTCGGGTCGACGATTCTGTGGTCGGCGAACTCGTCAAAGCCCTGCTGCGCGCCCGCTATCGCCGCGCGTGAGGAAGACGTCGCCGGGAAATCCCCATGCTCCTGCAACTTTGTCATCAGAATTGAGCAATGCGGGCTAATGCCTCAGATGTGGGCACTTACCGTTGAGACGTGACTGGGCCTGAAGGTGCGGTACCAATGTCGGTGCAGGGCGGAGCGGGGTAGATCGTGCCCGGTCGCGCTGGCTGCGGGTATGCATCCGAGTTGGACGAGGTGCTGACCCAAGCTGCTCGTAGCACGGGAGCACACATCGGCGCGATTTATCTCCTGGCCGATGAGGGGGACCTCCTGCTGATGGACACGGAGATCGGGCTTCCGGCCCAGATCGTCAAGCCGTGGACCAGGGTCAGGGTGAGCGCCGGCGTTCCGGTGGCCGCTGCCGTCCGCCAGCGCCAGCTGATATGGGTACAGAGTCATCAGGAGATGGCCTGCCGCTTTCCTGGGGCGGCGCTCGCTTTGCCGTATCCGTTCGCCGCCGCTGCCGCTCCTCTTCACACCGGATCCCGCCTATGGGGCTCGTGGGTGCTGCTGTGGCCGGCGTCGCACGCGTACGAGCTCGCCCCCGATGAGCTGGACGTCATCAGCCGCGCCTGCCACGAGCTGAGCGCCCTGCTGCAGCAGGCAGCCGACGGCGGGCAGCCGCTGCGAGCCGCAGGTGAGCCGCGCGTCCTGACCCTGGCACCGACTCAGGTGCCGGATCCGCAGCATGCCTTTGCCGCATCCGGCTACCTCAACCGGCTCCGCGAAGGCTGCGTCGCGCTGGACCTGGAAGGTCTCATCACTTTTGTCAGCGCTACGGCAGCCGACCTTCTCGGCACCAGCGTGGCCGACTTGCAGGGAAAGCCGCTGTGGGAAGCGGCGGCATGGCTGCGGGACCCGGTATTCGAAGATCGCTGCCGAGCTGCGGTGGTCGGCCAGCAGATCACGTCCTGCAGAGCCCGACACCCTGATGGCCGTACCTTGCAATTCCAGCTGTATCCGGACCCGTCCGGCATCAGCCTGCGAATCACGCCTGTCGTGATGGACCATCCCGCACAACAACCCACCCATGAGCCTGCCGCCGGCTTCGGTGGGCTGCCGCGAGCAGACGCCTTCTACAACTTTCTTCATATGGCGGCGGCTCTGACCCGGGCGCTTAACGTGCGGGAGGTCATCGAACTGGCCGCCGACCACGTCATGCCCGTGTTCAAGGCCCAAGCCATGGCGATCCTGGTAGCCGAGGGCGGCAGGATGAGGATCATCGGCTCCCACGGCTACGACCCCGAAGTCCTTGCTCCACTCGATGGCCTGGCCCTGACCTCGCTCACTCCCGCCGAGCACGTCCTGCGAACCGGCGAGCCCATGTTCTTCGCCAACTGGAGCGAACTACGCCAGATATATCCGGCAGCCGTGCATTATGACCAGATGGCAGCCTGGGCGTTCCTGCCGCTGACGGTCTTTGATGACATTGTCGGCACCTGCGTGCTCGCCTTCGACCAGCCCCACCCGTTCACCGCCCAGGAGCGCGCCACCCTCACCACCCTGGCCGGATTGATGGCCCAAGCCCTTGACCGCGCCCGTCTCTATGACACCAAGGAACGCCTCGCCCATAGCCTTCAGACCACTCTGCTCCCTCACCGCCTGCCCGAGATCCCGGGCTTGGAGGTGGTCGCCCGCTATATGCCCGCCACCCGTGGTGTGGACATCGGCGGCGACTTCTACGACCTGATCCGCTTGAACGCCACCTCGGCCGCAGCGGTCATCGGGGATGTCCAAGGGCACAACATGACAGCCGCCGCGCTCATGGGACAGGTGCGTACCGCCATCCACGCCCACGCGGCGGCCGGCGCCAGTCCCGGCGATGTGCTCAAGCACACCAACCGCCTTCTCATCGACCTGGACACCGATCTGTTCACCAGTTGCCTGCTCATCCACCTCGACCTGCAACTACGCACCCTCTGCGCGGCCAATGCGGGACACCCTCCGCCGCTGCTGCGCCCGCCGAACATGCCCGCCGAGATCATCGAGGTCCCGGCCGGTCTCCTGCTCGGCATCGACCCCGATGCTCAATACCCCACCCTCCAAGCCCCGTTCCCACCTGGCGCCGTCCTGGCCCTCTACACCGACGGCCTCGTCGAAACCCCCCGCACCGATCTGGACCACGCGATCGCCAACCTCGCCGGCCACTTGACCCACGCCTCCTTCGAACACCTCGACCAAGTCAGCGGCACGCTTCTCGACCACGCCCCACACACCACCCAGCGCGCCGACGACATCGCGCTCCTTCTTCTGCAACACCGTGCGAATCCAGGCTGACCGCTGCCGCCTCGCGCTCAGATCGGCCGGGTACTGCGCCATCTGACCTCTCTGTGTCCGTGGCACAGGCCGTTCGCCACCAGCACCGGGACCGAAGGGGGGATTACCTCCTCGTGAGGAAACAGCAGACGGTGAGCGATCCGGATCGCACGCTGACCCGTGTTGCGCACCTGTCACCGGCAAGCCCTGCAGCAGGGGGCCGCCGTGGCCGGGCCTGAGGTCTCGGAGTGATCGGGCGCGAGATCCGGTGTTGACGCGCCGGCTCCCGGCCAGCACGTTACTCAGAGCCGGTGCTCAGACTCGTCGGGTCCGGTAGCGCGTTCCGTCCCGTCCCGTCCCGGGAGTCATGCAGCCGCTCGACGTCGGCGGCGTCTTGGGCATCGCCCGGCTTGCCGACGGGCAGGCCGAGGGTGAGCATGTCAATAAGGATCTGGGCAGGAATATCGTCCTGGCTGGGATGCCGCAGTCGTCCACCGGGGACGATCTCGTAGTGACTGCCGCCTTGCCCGGCGCCCCGCACGTAACCGGCTACGCACAAATCCTCCACGATGCGCTGGACGGTTGTCTCGGTGATGCCGATCGCGTGGCGATGCCGCGGATCTGTGCAGCCTGCGAGTCACCCGGGCCCGGCGACGATGCCCCAAGTCGCGCACCAGGCGCAGACGGGGCAAGGTCCGTCGTCACAGATGGTTCACTGGCGACCGGCCTCGGCCTGCACCAACTCGCTGAGCAGCTCACGCTCGCCGGATAGTTTGGCGCTGAGCTTGGCCGTCAGTAGCTGTCGGGCCGCGCGCAGCAGTTCGGCCACGTCCCCGCAGGACAGCGCGTACACCACGGTGCTGCCCTCACGATGCGCGATCACCAGGTCGGAACATCGCAGCACCGCCAGATGCTGCGACAACCCGGTCGCCTCCACCTCGATCGCGGCCAGCAAATCACGCACCTGCATCGGCCCATCCTGCAGCAGCTCCAGCACCCGGATCCGCACCGGATGGCCCAGCAACCGAAACAACTCCGCCTTGGCCTCATACAGCGGCACCGACATCAGCGCTGCGCCCCCTGCTCCCAATCACCCGGCAGGCTGTCGTCCGCGCCGTCCGTGTCGGCGTTCAGGCCAATCGAGACATCCTCGGCCAGGCGGACGCCGTGCGTGCGGGCTACACGCGTGATGTGCTCCCACTCCGCCTCGGCCACGAGAGCCTCGTTCAGATCCTGGTCGCGATCGGCGGCGCGCAACGCCACCTGAGCCAGCCGCGCTCGTTCCCGGACTGCTTCGGCAAATGCTCCGCTCACGAAACCACCTCCACACTACTGTCGGGCATACACCCCTTATGTTCTTAGTAATTGCGCAGTTTCGCAACTTCGTCTTAGAATTGGTCGTATAGCAGAGAGTCACTGTTTGCGCGCTCATTGTGGTGATCGCGCCAGCGGAAGGGGCGCAACTGATGACGACGCTGCGGCTGTCGTGCTGGCGCCTGCCCAGGATCGCCGTCATCGTCGTCGACGGCGACCTCGACGCCAGCAACGATGAGCAACTGCGCGGCAATATCGAGCAGTCACAGCCGGATGACCATGTGGTTTTCGACATGTCCACGCTGTCGCACCTGGACAGCTGCGGCCTGTGGGCCCTGCTCGACACCTACACCACCGCCGCCCCGCACGGCGGCGTGTACGTGGCGGCGGCCGCAACCGGTCCATCCCGCATCCTGCAAATCACTGGCGTCAGCGACCGCGTGCCGACCGACGCCACCGTCGAGCAGGCCCTGCAGGCCGCGCTCACCGCCATCGCCGCGCGCTCCGGCTGAGCACAGACCGGCGCCCCCCGTACGCGCCCGCCATGCGACGCGACACCAAACGGATTCAGCACCCGACCAACGATCACGACAGGGAGAACTGACTGTGCAGGTGGACATCGGCGCCGAAGGGACGAATCGCCCGCGCCTCATCACGCTCACGCTTAGCGGACCGTTCGACGACGTCACCGCGCCCCGCCTAGAGCTGCAGATCGACCGGCTGATCGGTGCCGCGCGGCGGCCGCCGTGCCTGCTGCTCGACGTCACCGCCGTCACCTACGCCACCCAGCACGCCGCCCAATGCTTCGCCGTCCTACTGCGCCACCAGCGCACCAACCGCATCGCCCGCGTCTTCGTCACTGGCCTGCACGGCTCGCTGCTGCGCATCCTGGCCCGGGCCGGGCTGCGCGACTACCTCGACGAGCGCACCCCTGGCCAAGTCCGGCAACACCTGCGCACCATCAACAACTGCCAGCCGCCCGCAGCGGACCCGCCGGCGGGCGACTGGCCGCCAGCGCCGCTCTCCTAAACGAAACCCATTCCCGGAGCAAGATCAAAGATAATCGCGGCTCGCCCTGCCGCAGGAGGCGAGCGCGGCCGGCGGCAGGAGCGCCGCCGGCGGGAAGCGTTGCGTCCAGCCAGGCCAGGTATATCCGCACGCGGGAGGTGTAGGTGTGGCGGGTCTCGGCCGACAGCGCAGCTCCTTCGAGGGCTGCGGCGTAGTCGGCGACAGGTGTTCGTAGGCGGCGGGCAGCGGGGTGGGGCAGGCGCCGCGCCGCTTCGGCTCCACGCTCTCCGTGCTTCTCCCCGTGGACCTGTCCGTGTTTTCGGAAGCTGTTTCCGGGGGTTGTGATCCGCCGTGGGCCGGGTTCTCGGAAGTCCCTCCTGGGGATACGTTGTTCTCGGAAGTTTCGGTGAGGCCGGCGATGGCGCCCGGCTCGAGGCGTACGACGCCGGGCAGGTGGGCCGCGATCGGCAGGCAAAACCCGAATGGGACGGTATGGGCGGCTATGCCTGGCTGGGAGTAGATGGCGCTGATGGTGGAGATCGAGCAGACGGCGTTGCCGGGCATCGGGTTGCGGCATGAGTTCACCACGCGATCCGGGCGGCGCATCGGGATCGTCTCCCACCGCACCGGCCGCCGGGATCTGGTGATCTACGACCCAGACGACCCCGATCGCGCGTGTGAGACCGTCAAGCTCAACGATGAGGAGGCCGACGCGCTGGCCGAACTGCTCGGCGCGCCGCGCGTGGTGCAGCGCCTGAATGATCTGCACCGCGAGGTCGAGGGGCTGGTCAGCGAGAAGCTGCCGATCGGCGACGACTCGCCGTACGCGGGCCGGCCGATGGGGGATGCACGGGTGCGCACCCGCACCGGCGCCTCGATCGTGGCCGTCGTCCGTGACGGGCAGGTCTACACCAGCCCGGCCCCGGACTTCGCGCTGACCGCCAGCGACCTGGTGGTCGTGGTGGGCAACGCGGACAGTGTCAACGCCGTCGCCGACATCCTGGCTCACGGGTAGGCCGCAGGTGCACCACACGGCTGTGCTGTTCCTCGAATTCGGCGCGATCATCCTCGGTCTGGGCCTGCTCGGCGCTTTGGCGCTGCGGGTGGGCATCTCGCCGATCCCGCTGTACCTGATCGCCGGGCTGGCCTTCGGCACCGGCGGCATCCTGCCGCTGGCCACCAGCGAGGAGTTCGTCGCGGTCGGCGCCGAGATCGGCGTCGTCTTACTACTGCTCACCCTCGGCCTGGAGTACAACGCCGATGAGCTGGCAACCAGCCTGCGCGGCAATGCCCGGGCCGGACTCGTCGATCTGGTGTTGAACGCGGCGCCCGGCGCCATCTTGGCGCTGCTTTTGGGGTGGGGGCCGGTAGCGGCGGTGGCGATGGCCGGGGTCACCTACGCCACCTCCTCCGGCATCACCGCCAAGGTGCTCTCAGATCTGGGCTGGATCGGTAACCGCGAGACGCCGGTGGTGCTGTCGCTGCTGGTGTTCGAAGATCTGACCATGGCGATCTACCTGCCGCTGCTGACCGCGCTGCTGGCCGGGTTGAGCTTCGTCGGCGGCGCGATCACGGTGGGCATCGCGCTGGCCACCGTGAGTGTGGTGCTGTTGGTGGCGTTGCGGTTCGGCCGCGTTATAGAGGCGTTCGTCCGCAGTCCCAACAATGAAGTGCTGTTGTTGAAGGTGGTCGGGCTGGCGTTGGTGGTGGCCGGGCTGGCCCAGCAGTTGCAGGTGTCGGCGGCGGTGGGAGCGTTCCTGGTCGGCATCGCCCTGTCGGGTGAGCTCGCCCACGACGCCCAGGCGTTGCTGGCTCCGCTGCGGGATCTGTTCGCGGCAGTGTTCTTCGTCTTCTTCGGTCTGCAGACCGACCCGACGAAGATCGGTCCGGTGGCCGGGCTGGCGGCGCTGCTCGCGCTGGTCAGCATGATCACCAAGCTGCTGACCGGTTACTATGCCGCGCGCCGGGCCGGGATCGCGCAAGCGGGCCGGGCCCGGGCGGGCATCGCGCTGATCCCGCGTGGTGAGTTCAACATCGTCATCGCCGGGCTGGCGGTAGCCGCCGGCGCCCACCCCGACCTCGGCCCCCTGGCCGCCGCCTATGTGCTGATTCTGGCCGCGTTCGGGCCGCTGGCCGCCCGCCTGGTCCAACCGTTCATCACCGCCATCGCCAAACGCGCATGACCTCCCCCGGGCGGTGCTGAGCCGGAGTGCAGCGTCGCCCGGGGTTTCCGAGCGGCACGCCGACGGCCAGGAGGGCGGCAGCGACCGGCCTGGCTGGTTCGCCCCGGCAACGCCAGCACTTCCGTGCCACGATCTCGGGGTTGGCCCGTTCCGATCGGCCGTGCCTCGGGCGACCGAAGCTGAGTCGACGCGATGACACACCGTCCTGAGCACGATGCCGCCGACCTCGTCGCCGTGCCCGGCCGGGTGCTGGCCGAGACGATGCAGTGGCTGGATGATCTGGTGTGTTTCATCGATGCGGCCACTGTCGTGCAGGAGGCCGGCGACGGGCGTGGCCGGCAAGGTGCGACGGCTGCGTCGGCGGCTGGACGTTCAGCCGCAGGCAACTCCTCCTGGGCCGCCCGCCGCTTCCTGGTACGGCGACTCACCGTGACGTTGGGTGATGCGCGCGGGCTGGCCCAGACGACGATGCAGGCGCGCCTGGACTCCTTGGACGCCCGGGTGGAGCAGTTGCAGGCCCGGCGGCGGCGCCGCTGGAGTTGGTGGCGGCGCAGGCAGCGCTGAGCGTTCTCGCCCAGGGCAGGTGCACTGGCCACGGGATCGTGCCCGGATCAGGATGGCTCGCCGGAGTCTGCCGAGGAGAGCGGCCTTCCCTTCGGCGGTGGAGGGGCGGCGCGCCTGGTGGAGGAAAGCGGCCGGTGACGTCGAGCGAAGTAGGGCAGGAACGACTCCTGGTTGACCGGCGCCGTGGCCGCCTCGCCGGTCAGGATCCCCTGTTCCCGGGGCGGTGAAGGCGTAGCTCTGGTCCAGGCCGTCCCTGACCGTCTGGTGCCCCGCCGAGCGCCTGTCAAATTCGCTATATTTAGTAAATGTTAAATTTGTTTCTCAGCTTAGACGGTTGCGAGCTTCGATACGCCGACAGCGGCGGCGACGGTGTTCCGGTGGTGTTCTCGCACGGTGCCGGTGCCGATCACGTGATGTTCGACGCCCAGCGGGACCACCTGCGGGCGCTCGGCTACCGGGCCGTGACCTGGGATCTGCGCGGTCACGGGCTCTCTCGCCCGGCCGGTGCGCCGTTCACCGCCGAGCGGGCGATCGCGGACCTGCGCGCGCTCATCGGACACCTGCGGCTCGACCGGCCGGTGCTGGTGGGCCAGTCGCTGGGCGGCAATCTGAGCCAGGCGTTGGTCCGGCGCCATCCCGAGCTGTGCCGGGCGCTGGTGGTCATCGGCTCGACCTGGAACACCGCGCGCCTGTCCGCCAGGGACCACCTGCTGCTGAAGGTCGCGGCGCCCTCCCTGTCGATGATCCCGGCCGGGCGGCTCCCCGAACTGATGGCCGACGACTGCGCGGTGACTCCGGCGGCCAGGGCCGATGTGCGCAGGGCGTTCTCGCAGCTCACGAAGAGGGAGTTCGTGGAGGTGTGGCGGGCGACCGTGAGCTTGCTCGACCCGGCTCCCGGCTATCGCACCCCCGTGCCGCTCTGCCTGATCCGCGGGGAGCAGGACCGCACCGGGAACATCGCCACGGCTATGCCGAGGTGGGCCGCGGCCGAGGGTGTCGAGGAGATCGTGGTGCCCGGCGCCGGGCACATCGCCAATCAGGATGCGCCGGAGGCGGTCAACGCCGCGATCGAGACGTTCCTCCGTACGAGGGGGACGGCGTGAACGCGGAGCGACGGGCCGCGTTCGTCACCTCGGTGGGTGATCTGCTCGCCTCGTGGCACCTGCCGCACGCCACCGGCCGCGTCTACGGACTGCTGCTGATCACCGAACGGCCGGTCACCCTCGACGAGATCGCCGCCGAGCTGGGGCTGAGCAAGGGGGCGGTGAGCACCGCGGTTCGGCAGCTCGGCTCCTGGGGGCTGGCCAGGGTGATCCCACAGCCCGGCAGCCGCCGGCTGCTGGTGGAGGCGGCGGGCGGGCTGGAGACACTGCTGGAGGCGAGCCACGCCCGGGCCAGGATGCTGATCGCCGCTCTGCGCGACGGCGAGATTCTGGTGGGTCCCGGTCCGGCCCGGGACCGCCTGGAGGACGTGATCGGCCTGTTCGAGGGGTACGTCGACATGGGCGGGGAGTTGCTGCGCCAGCGCCGCCGCTGAGGCCGCCGCCCGGTCAGCCGTCGCCCCCGGCAAGGCCTTCCACCCGGCCCGTGCGATGAGCTCCAAAGAAGGCTCTGCGTGAGCGCGGTCGTTCCATGCGTTCTCACGCGTTCGACGTGGCTTCGTCGTATCGGCTGCTGTCGGCCTGCCTTCGGCGCTTGGCAGGCGGGCAGCCAGCGGTCGAGGGCGGTCGGCGCGATGAGTGACGAAGGCCGCCCGTCGTGACCGGCGAATTCTTGGCCGGACAAGCCGTCGTCTGATCCGTCGCCGCGTGGCATTTGGGCAGGCTGGGCCCGGAGCGAGAGGTTCACCTGGGGTGCCACCCCTCATGTGGGGCCTGCGACCTACACGTTGTCCCCATCCATAAATGGGTGTTGGACCCGATGGTGGCAGGTCGGCGGCGCCGTCGAGACTGGGGCTACAGGCGCTGTAGACAGGAAGGACGTGATGGTCGTGATCGCCGCTGACCCGTCGGCGCTACCTGCGGTCGCAGGTAGCGCCGGCCGCCACGATGTCCCTTTTCCGGGTCGTCGCGGCAGGGCTGGTCATGGCCGTGCGGGCGCCTCGGCGAGCGGACACGGCGGTCGACACCGAGAGCGCGGCTCGTGTTACCGGTTCGCCGCGGTCTGAGGATTGGAGGCTCCGAACGTGAACATCACCCATGCCGCCGTGCCCGGCACGGCGCATCACAGCCTCTCCTGGGGCGGGCAGGGTGTCGGCATGCTGATGGGCGATGCCGGTCGCCGTCGGCGCCTGGTCCACGGCCCGGCCGGCCTCGATGTGCCGCTGCGGAGTTCCCCTGTGGAGCAGGATGAATCCGGCCAGGTTCGCGGGATCCGGCGCAGCCGGTCCACTGCTGATCGGCGTGCCGTCCTGGAGTGCCGCTTGGCTCAGATCACCGGGCATGCGCCGTGACCGGACAGAGGACGACTCATCGCCCCCCTGAACGGGATGGTGCCATGCAAGCGCGCGATATCGCCGTGACGCTGCCGACGGTGAGCGTCGGCGACCCGGTCGCGAAGGCCGTACGGGTCATGGCGCTGGGCCGGCTGCCCGGCCTGATCGTGGTGGACGACCAGGCGCGTCCCTGGACGGTACTTCCGGGCACTCAGGTGCTGCGCCTGGCGGTCCCGGGGGCCTATCGGGAGGACCCGGCGCTCGCCCGGACGATCGACGAGGCGCACGCCGACCTGTTCTGGGAGGAGTTGGGCGATCTGACAGTGGGCGACTGTCTGCCGCGCCAGCCGGCCAGGCCGGTGACGGTGGCCCTCGACGCGACCCTGCTCGAGGTGGCCGCTCTCATGGCCAGGCTCCGCAGCCCGCTGGTGGCGGTCGTCGACCGCGACGGCGCGCTGGTCGGCGCGATCACCCTGGAGCGGCTGCTCACCAACCTGGCGCTGTCCGGCCTCGACGACTGACCAGGCCCGGCGAGCGGTACCGGCTCCATCGCATCGTCGGCTGCCCGGCACTCACCGGGCATGCTCCGCCGATCAGTTTTCCCCCGTGCGTGACGCCGCAGTTGCTCATCAGGTGCCCATCGTTCGGAGGTCGTTTCCGTGTACCGCTTTTGCGTATCGACACCGTCAGGACGTGTCCCGCCGCCGAGCACCACCCCGTCGGCCGTGAGCCTCGCCCTGGCCGCCGCTCTGGCCGCTGCCCTGGTCCGGGCCGGTCCGCCGGGGCAGGACCGATGAGCCCGGCCATCGCCCTCACGATCTTCTCGGTGGGGTTCCTCCTCATCGCCACCGAGACGGCGAACAAGGTCAAGGTGGTACTCATCGCCGCAGGGGCGATGGCCGTCCTGGGCTTGATCCCCGGTTCCCGGGTGTTCTTCTCCGAGCACGCTGGCATCGACTGGAACGTCATCTGCCTGCTGTTCGGCATGATGATCATCGTCGGTGTCATCAAGCAGACGGGGGTCTTCGACTACCTGGCGATCTGGGCGGCCAAGAGGTCGAAGGGCGAGCCGTACCGGCTCATGGTGATGCTGATGGCCATCACCGCCATCGCCTCACCGTTCCTCGACAACGTCACCACGATCATGCTCGTCGCCCCCGTCACTGTGGTGGTCTGCAACCGGCTGCGCATTCCCGCGCAGCCGTACCTCATCGCCGAAGTCCTCGCCTCCAACATCGGCGGCGCGGCGACGCTCATCGGCGACCCGCCCAACATCATCATCGGTAGCCGCGCCGGGCTGACCTTCAACGACTTCCTCCTGCACATGGCACCCATCGTGGTGGTCGTCTTCATCGCTTTCGTGCTGTTCACCCGGGTGCTGTTCCGCAACGCGTTCGTGTACAACGAGGAGCACGTAGCCGCGGTGATGGCGCTGCAGGAACGGCGGGCCATCACCGACTCTCGGCTGCTGGCGCGGTGCCTGATCGTGCTCGGCGGCGTCATCGCCGCCTTCGGGCTGCATGCCGTGATGCCCATCGAACCGTCGATCATCGCCCTGGTGGGCGCCGGGGTGATGCTGCTGGTGTCCCGCTCAGAGGTCTCCGACGTCTTGCGCGAGGTCGAGTGGCCCACCCTGGTCTTCTTCATGGGCCTGTTCGTCATGGTCGCAGGCCTGGTGCACACTGGCGTCATCTCGGCGATCGGAGCCTGGACGGTGGCCGCGTTCGGCGACAACCACTTCCTCGCGGCCACAACGCTGCTGTTCGGCTCCAGTACGCTGGGCGCCTTCTTCGACAACATCCCCTACGTCGCCACGATGGCGCCTATCGTGGAGGGCGTGGTCGCCCAAACCCCGGATCCGCAGACCGGGCAGGCCCTGTGGTGGGCCTTCGCCCTGGGCGCCGACTTCGGCGGCAACGGCACCGCGGTGGCGGCCAGCGCCAACGTGGTCGCCATCGGCATCGCCGCGCGCACCGGCCACAACATCAGCTTCTGGCAGTTCACCAAGTACGGCATCCTCGTCACCGTGCTGAGCACGCTCATGGCCTGGGTGTACATCTGGTTGCGCTATTTCATTTGACGCGCCTGCGGAGCACCCGCCGAAGGTCCGGCCGGCCGGCGAATGGCTTGAGGTCCATTTCGGCGCTCCCCTCCTGCGCCTTGCTGCTGTGTGGTCTGGGAACTGCACTCGTTGAGACCGGCGGCATGGGCCGGCGGCAGGGCCTCTGCGGGTCGCAACCGGGTCATGGTTCGATCAGGCCGGCGCGGATGGCGTGGCGGGTCAACTCCAGCCGATCGCGCAGGCCGAGTTTGGCCAGGATGTTGGCGCGGTGCCGTTCCACGGTCTTGACGCTGATGACGAGCAGGTCGGCGATCTGTTTGGAGGAGTGGCCTTCGGCGATGAGTTTGACGATCTCCTCCTCTCGCGGGGTCAGGACGGTGTCCGGAATCGGTTCGCCGTGCTGGTGGCGTTGCAGGTAGTCGCGGATGAGGCAGGTGATCGCCCCAGGGTAGAGGAACGGCTCGCCGCGCATCGCCGCCCGGCATGCCTCCAGCAGGTCCCGGTCGGCGACGGATTTGAGCACGTACCCGCAGGCGCCCGCCTTCAGCGCTTCGAACAGGTACTGCTCGTTGTCGTACATCGACAGCATCAGCAGCCGGATGCCGGGCGCGCGCCGGGAGATCTCCCGGGCCGCCTGGAGGCCCGTCATCCGCGGCATGGCGATGTCCAAGATGGCCAGATCGACATCGATGCCGGAGCGGGTAGCCACCTCGATCGCCTCGGCGCCGTCACCCGCCTCCGCCACCACCGTCAGATCAGGCTCGGTCTCCAGGATCATCCGCAATCCGTGGCGCACCAACGCGTGATCGTCGGCGATCAGGATCCGGGTGGGCGGCTGATCCATGATGATCACTTTTCTCCGTGGGCGACGGGGACCTTGAGGCGCACCTGGGTGCCCGCCGACGGCATGCTGTCGATGTCAAGGCGAGCACCGATGAGCAGGGCGCGTTCGCGCATGCCGCGGATGCCGGCGCCCTCGCGGATCGGCCCGCCGGTGCCGTCGTCGGCAATGCTCAACTCCACGGCCTCCTCACGCGCGCGCAGCGACAGCTCCACCTGGCAGGCGTGGGCGTGCCGGGTGATGTTGGTCAGGCCCTCTTGCGCGATGCGGTAGATCACCAGTTCGGTCTCGCCGCTCAGCTCGGGCAGCGGCGAGTCCAGCACCCTGGTGACCGGCACGCCGCTGACGTGCGAGAAGTCGCTGGCCAGGGCGTTCATCGCGGCGATCAGACCCAGATCCTCCAGCACGCCGGGCCGCAACCGGCGGGCCACCTGCCGCACCTCGTCCAAGCTGGCGCGCACGGTCTCGGTGACGGTGTGCAGGTCCTCGCGCAGCTCCTGCGGGGCACGGTCGGTAGCGCGTTTGAGGCCGAGCAGCACCACCGTCAGGCTCTGGCCGATCTCATCGTGCAGCTCGCGTGCGATGCGCTGCCGCTCGCCCTCCTGGGCGGCCAGGGCGTGCGCGGTGCTGGCGCTGCGCTCGGCCTCCAGCCGGTCCAGCATGGCATTGAACGTCGCGATCAGCGTCCCCAGGTCGCCGTTGCCGCTGTGCGCGATGCGGTCGCGGGAATGCAGCAGGTCGACCCGCTCCATGAGCGCGGTCAGCGCACCGAGCGGCGCCAGGCTGGTACGCAGCAGCACCGCGTTCGCGCCGAGCATCACCGCCAGCCCCACCGCCAGGATCGGCAGCTCCGTCAGCAGAACCGGCGAGGACACCGTGGCCGGCGACAACGCCAGCACGGTCAGCCCCGCGGCGAAGACCAGCCCGTTGATCAGGAACAGCCGCCAGAACAGCGCCGAAGCCGGGGAACGAGCCCCCCGGCGCGCGCGTGGTGATCCCTGGGGATGCTTGCCGGCCAGCACGGTCATACCTCCAGCCTCCCCACCGCGACAGGTGTTTGTCCATGGGTGGCGCGCCCCATCACACTCCCCACGGTGGTGATCTGACCTGCGGCAATCTACATGGCGCCCACCCGCGGGAATGGGTGTTGCACCCGATGGCGCCGCGCCCGGCCACCGGACCAGACTGGCCTCACGGGGAGCCGGACGCCCGCCCCGGGGCGATGAGGAGGCTCACGCAGGCAAGGCTGCAAGGGGAGAAAGGCAGGATCCATGCTCGCACTGAGCGCTCACGCCATCTCCGCCCTCCAGGCGCCCGCCGTGGTGGAGCCCGCAGTGTGGGTACTGCTGGGCACCGTGCCCCTTCTCGTGATCATCTCGCGGGCGCTTCGCGTCGTCGGCGAGGACGAGCGGCTGGTCGTGTGCAGGCTGGGCCGCGTGGCCAGGGTGCGCGGTCCCGGGCTGGTCCTCCTGTGGCCCGGCCTGGAGCGCGAGGTGCGGGTGTCGCTGCGGCTGGTGTGCCTGGACCTGTTCTGCCCTGAGGCGGTCACCCGCGATGGCGTGAGCGTGCGCATCAAGGCCACCGCGGTGGCCGCCACAACCGATCCCGTCCGCTTCGTGATGACGACGGAGGGGCCGATGACGGCCACCGCGCTCGTGGCCGAAGGCGTGCTGCGCCGACAGATCGCCGAGCGGGAGCTGGCCGACCTCCCCACCATGATCACTCACGGCTGCGCCGAGATGGCGGATCGGATCAGCGACATGACCGGCCGGTGGGGCGTCCAGGTCGCCCTCCTCGACATCACCGACATCCACGTCCCGCTCCGGGGGGAGCTGCTGGCCTGGGCCCAAGCCCAGGCAGGCATGCAGCGGGAGAGGTATCCGCGTGGATAGGAGACGTGTTCACCGAGTTATCGAGGTCACCGAGGTGTCGCGATGAGCCTGCAGCAGCTGTACGCGGTACTCCTGGCCGGCGCGATCGTGCTGCCGGCCGGCATCGCCGCGGCCCGCACCGCCCGCCGGCTCGGCCTGCCCGGCCTGCTGCTGTTCCTCGCCCTCGGCGTGCTGCTCGGCAAAGACGTTCTCGGCATCGACTTCGACGATGCCCAGCTGGCCCAGACGCTGGGCAGCACGGCGCTGGCCATCATCCTCATCGAGGGCGGCCTGAGCACCCGATGGACCGACATCCGCCGGCTCCTGCTGCCCTCCTCCCTGCTGGCCACCGTCGGCGTCGCGGTCAGCGTCGCTCTCACCGCCGCCGCAGCGCACCTGCTGCTGGGCATGAACTGGCAGCTGGCCCTGCTGCTGGGCGCGATCGTCTCCTCCACCGACGCCGCCGCCGTTTTCTCCGTCCTGCGGGCACTGCCGCTGCCCCGCCGCATCGCCGCGATGGTCGAGGCCGAGTCCGGCTTCAACAACGCCCCCACCGTCATCCTGGTGCTGGTGTTCAGCACCGCCGATCTGTCCGGCCCCGCCGCCGTCGCCGGACAGGTCACCTACCAGCTCGCGGCCGGGGCCGCGATCGGGCTACTGATCGGCTGGGCCGGCACTGCCGCGCTGCGCTACGTCGCCCTGCCCGCCACCGGCCTGTATCCGCTGGCCACCGTCGGCCTGGGCATCATCGCCTTCGCTGCCGCCGGCGCCGCGAACGCCTCCGGCTTCCTGGCCGCCTACCTGGCCGGCATCGTGCTCGGCAACGCCGTCCTGCCACACCGTGCCGCCACCCGCTCGTTTGCCGAAGGCATCGGCTGGCTGGCCCAGATCGGCCTGTTCGTCATGCTCGGCCTGCTCGTCAGCCCCGGCGAACTGCCCGCCGCGCTGATCCCCGCCACCATCGTCGGCCTGGTACTGCTCCTGCTGGCTCGGCCCGCCTCCGTGATCGCCAGCCTGATCGGCTTCCGCACCAGTTGGCGAGAGCAGGCCTTCATCTCCTGGGCCGGGCTGCGCGGCGCCGTGCCCATCGTCTTGGCCATCTTCCCCATCGTGGCAGCAATCCCCGGCAGTCGGCAGCTGCTGAACATCGTCTTCGTCCTGGTCGTCCTCTTCACCCTCATCCAGGGACCGGCCTGCCGGCGATCGCCCGGCTGCTCGGTGTCACCCAGCCGGGCCAGACCAGGGACGTGGACATCGAATCGGCCCCGCTGGACGCCCTGGACGCCGATCTGCTTACCCCCACCGTCTCGCCCGGCTCCCGCCTGCACGGCGTGGAGATCTTCGAACTACGGCTCGCCAAGCCGTCGATCGCCACCCTCATCATCCGTGACGGCGACCCCATCGTCCCTGAACCCGACACCCAGTTGCGCGAAGGCGATGATGTGCTCATCGTCACCACACCCGCCACCCGCGAACGCGTCGAACGACGCCTGCGCGCCGTCGGCCGCCGCGGCCGCCTGGCCCACTGGTACGGCGAACACGGCGACCCCGACCCGCACCCCAGCCACACCACCGCGAAAGGAGACACCAAGCCGTGGACATCACGCACACCACCATCCCCGGCACCGGCACCGTCCACCACGGCGACACCCGGCAAGGAGACCACCTCGGCGTCATCGTCACCGACACAGGACGGCGGATCCTCATGGTCTACGACCGAGCCGACCCCGACACTGCGGCGCACACGGTAGAGCTCGACGAAGAAGAAGCCGACCACCTGGCCGAACTGCTGCACAGTCGGCCCCTTGCCGACCGGCTCGCCGCCGTGGAACAACGCCTGGCCGAACTCACCGGCCGGGCGCCTGGCCAGGCGCCCGGGCAAGCCAGGCAACCGGCCAAGAACCTGACCCGGACCCCACCCGCGGCCCGAGCCGACCCGTGAACGCCGATGCACCCGAACCGATACCGAACCGAGCCTGCGCTCGCGACCGGCCTCAGCCGACCATGGATTATGGCAGCTTCGGCGCACCTGTTCGAGCGATGGGCGGCCACCTACGACCAGAGCCTGATCGCCGCCCTGGCCGATCCGGTGCATGCCGCAGTCCTGACCGCCGCCCATCATCACCTGCCCCGCCCCCGCCACCTGCTCGACCTCGGCTGCGGCACGGGCCGCCTACTCCGCAGGGCGGCCGACCGCTTCCCCACGACGCACCTGATCGGGATGGATGCCGCCCACGCCATGCTCACCGTCGCTCACCGCACCACCCGAGCTCAGGGCAGTCCCGCGCTGGTGCGGGCCCGTGCCGAGCAATTGCCGTTTCCAGACGCCAGCCTCGATCTCATCACCGCGACCCTGACCTGCCGACACTGGCACGATGTCCGCACCGGTCTGGCGGAGATCACCCGTGTCCTGGCCGCGGGAGGGGTGTTCGTCTACGCCGACATACACCCACCGGCGCCTCGGCGTCGCTGGTGGCGGCGCTGTGAGGCCAGCGGCTGGCATCTTCTGGACCAGACGACGGGCATGTACGTGATCGAAGACCGGCCTGTTCCCGGCTGCGGCCCCCTGCTGCCGTGCCGCCTACTGGTGGCGGGCCATACCTGACATGCTTCTCAGAGGACGTTCTGCAACGGTATGGGCCTTTAATCCCTGCGTTTCGATAGGGATTTTCGGCAAATAGGTTGACGTTCAGTGTGAGTGCGCTCAACTGACAGTTATGGGCGAGCGCATGCCATACCCCA
>NZ_JAHKRM010000004.1 GCF_019396345.1 Nonomuraea guangzhouensis
GGCCGCGGTCGCCGCCGCCGCCGACGGTCCCGCGTACCGTCTCGGGATCGCGTACGACGCCCGCGCCCGCGCGTTGTGCGGCCGCGACGACCTGGCCGGAGCCGCGGCGGCCGCCCGGATCGCCACCGAGCGGTTCGCCGAGAGCGGCGCCGTCGGCGAACGCGGCCTGGCTCATCAGCAGCTCGCCACCATCTTCGGCCGCATGGGAGACGTGGTGTCGTCCCGCGCGGAGATCGGCTGGGCCAAGGCCGCCTACCGGGAGTCGGGCGCCGACTGGCTCGCCGGTCAGCTGGCTCGGGTGGAGCGGCAGCTCGCCGCGCGCGGCCCCCGGCACACGGCGCGGAAGGCCGTCGGCCCGCCGGCGCTGACCGCGCGCGAGCGCCAGGTCGCTGAACTCGTCAGCCAGGGGTTGACCAACCGGGAAGTGGCCGAGCGTCTCCATCTCAGCCAGAAGACGGTGGAGACCCATGTGGCGCGCATTTTCAGCAAGTTCGACGTGCGTTCCCGGGTGGCGCTGACCAGACGGATGGCCGGCTGGAACCACCGATAGCCGTGACCTCTAGCGGCGTTCTCCCAGCAAGGAGGAGCTGAGCCCGTAGATGGCCGTGATCAGGTTGTCCCCCAGCCGGCGCCAGGACCGCTCCGCGGCCGCGTGGTCGGCTCGGCCGCTGGCCAGGTCGGCTTCCAGCTCGGCGCTCATGTGGACGATGAGCTGCCGGATCATCGCACCCTGCTGGACGACCAGCTCGCGATCCAGGTCAGGCCCGTACGGGTAACCGAGCTCTTCGATGCGGCGGAACGAGGGCATCTTCAGGTGCGCCTGGATCGTGTACTCGCGCAGGGTGGGCTCCACCACGGTCTGCGCGAGGAAGCGGCCGTACCAGGACGGTGTGCCCAGGTCGATGTGATGTTCGATGCTCGGCTGGACGACGCAGGTGATCCAGTCCCGGAGGGACAGCGCGCCCGGCTCGCCGAGCGCGGCCACCATCGAGATGCGGTGCTTCTCGATGGCGGCCATGTGGCGGTCCAGGATCGCGTGGATGAGATCGTCGCGGGTGCTGAAGTGATACTGCACCACCGACTTGTTGCGCTGGCCCGCCTCCTCGCCGATCCTCCTGATCGACACGTTCGCGAACCCGTGCTCCGCGTAGAGCCGCTCCGCGGTGTGCATCAGCTTGTCCCTGGCGAGCGCGGAGCGGGGGGAGATCGTGGCGGCCGTCTCGGAGAGTGTCATCCAGCACTGACCTTCATGACCGTTCCTGACCTCGTTCTAGTTCACCGCGCTCTGGCGGCGGCATCAGCCGCCACCGGGGCCAGGTTACCCGCATCGCGCCGACCAGGGATGAACGCGGCGATCAGGAACGCGGCCAGCGCGGCGCCGCAGCCGATGAGCATGGCGACCCGGAAGCCGCTGAGCGACGGCAGCTCGACGGGGCCGAAGCGGGTGACCATGTCGGCCAGCACGACCGAGATCACCGCGCTGGAGGTGGAGGTGCCGATCGACCGCATGAGGGCGTTCAGCCCGTTGGCGGCGCCGGTCTCCGACGCGGGCACCGCCGACATGATCAGCGCGGGCATGGCGGCGTACGCGATGCCGACCCCGGCGCTGATGACGCAGGTGAACACGATGATCTGCCAGACCGCGCCGATGAGCACGACGCCCAGGCCGTACCCGATGGCGATCACCAACGCGCCCGCCATCAGCGACACCTTCGGGCCCCGCGCGGCCGACAGGCGCGCCGCGAACGGCGAGATGGCCATCATCACCAGCCCGCCCGGCGCCATGCACAGACCGATCACCAGCAACGACTGGCCGAGACCGTAGCCCGTGGCCTTCGGCATCCCGAGCACCTGCGGCAGCACCAGCGACATCGCGAACATCGAGAAGCCGGCCATGACGGAGGCGAGGTTCGTCAGCAGCACCCGGCGGCCGACGGTGATCCGCAGGTCCACCAGCGGTCGCGGCGACCGCAGCTCCCACCGGCCCCACAGCAGCAGGATGACCACGGCGGCGGCGAACAGCCCCAGAACGGTGCCGCTCGTCCACCCCCAGTCGCCGCCCTTGGAGATCGGCAGCAGCAGGCACACCAGTCCGGCCGACAACCCGACCGCGCCGAGCACGTCGAACCGGCCGCCGGAGCGCAGCGGCGACTCCGGCACCACGGCCACCACCAGAACGGCGACCACGGCACCGAGCCCCGCCGAGACCCAGAACAGCACGTGCCAGCCGATGTGCTCCGCGAGCAGCGCGGCACTGGGCAGACCCAGCGCGCCGCCCACGCCCAGCGAGGAGCTCATCAGCCCGATCGCCGAGCCGAGCTTCTCGGCGGGTAGTTCGTCACGCATGATGCTGATGCCCAGCGGGATGACACCGGCCGCCGCGCCCTGCAGGGCCCGGCCCACGATCATCGGGGTCAGCGAGTCACTGAGCGCGCAGACGACCGACCCGACCACCAGCAGCCCCAGGCAGAGCACCAGGATGCGCCGCTTGCCGAACATGTCACCCAGCCCCCCGAACACCGGGGTGGCCACGGCGCCGGCCAGCAGGGTGGCGGTGATGGCCCACGAGGTGTTCGACGGGGAGGCGTGCAGCAGCGTGGGGAGCTGCGGGATCAGCGGTATGACCAGGGTCTGCATGAGCGCGACCACGATGCCGGCGAACGCCAGCACCGCCACTGTCAGGCCGCTGCTCGGCGCCTGTTTCTGGGTCCCGGGGACCACCGTCGTCATCGACGTCCTGTCTCGATCGTTGCGGTATGGGGTGCCCTCAATGACCACTCCCCCTTGCTCGCCGTACTCACGCGGTGATCTGCGGAATCATGCGGCGGCCAGGATAACCGTAAGGTGACCGCCTCAATCGAGTCAAGCAGTTGACTTAATCGAGGCGGTCACTCTACGGTGCTGCCACTACCGTGGGAAGGTGATGGTGACCACGACCAGGCCCGAGCGCGGCGGCGAGACCCGCGAGCTGCTCCTGACGACCGCCGAGCGGCTGTTCGCCGAGCACGGCGTGGCGGCCGTGTCCAGCCGGCAGATCAGCGAGGCGGCGGGGCAGGCCAACAACTCCGCGGTCGGATACCACATCGGCACGAAGACCGATGTCGTGCTCGCGATCGTCCGCCGGCACTCCGCGCCGATGGAGCGGCGCCGCGCCGAGATGCTCGCGACGCTCACCGAGGCGTCCGGCCTGCACGAATGGATCGCCTGCCTCGTACGCCCCGTCACCGGCCACCTCGCCGACCTGGGCAATCCGACCTGGTACGCCCGGTTCGCCGCCCAGATCACCACCGACCCCGCCCTCCGCCAGCTCGTCACCGACGAGACGACCGCCTCGCCGTCGCTGCGGCAGACCCTCGAGGGGATCTTCCTGCTCGTCCCCGCCCTGCCCGAGCAGGTACGACGCGAGCGCGGCGACATGATGCGGCACCTGCTGGTGCACATGTGCGCCGAGCGCGAACGCGCGCTGCACGAGGGCACGCCCACCCCGCACCCGACGTGGGACGCCGCCGCGACCGGGCTGATCGACGCGGTGACCGGGCTGTGGCTGGCCCCGGTCAGCGCGCCGGGGTCGCCCTGACGTCACTCCGACAGCTGGATGGCCAAGGTGGGGCAGGCCGCGGCGGCGGCGCGTACCGCCTCGTGCTGTTCCAGCGGTGGCGCCTCGTCCAGCACGATGACGACGCCGTCCTCCTCGCGCTGGTCGAAGACCTTGTCGGCCTTCATCACGCACAACCCGCTGGCGCAGCACAGGTCCTGGTCGGCGCTGACCTTCATGGTCACCACGTGACCCAGACGTCCTGCAGTCCGCCGGAGATCCCGCCGGTACGCAGCTGAAGGTCCTCGGGGGCGTCCCGGAGCTGCAGGCCCGGCAGCCGCCGGGCCAGGGTGCCCAGCACGACCTGGAGTTCCATCCTGGCCAGGGGCTGGCCGAGGCAGAAGTGCGGTCCGGCGCCGAAGGTGAGGTGCTGGTTGTTCTCCCGGCGCGGGTCGAACCGCTCGGGCTCGGGGAACTTGCGCGGGTCCCGGTTGGCGGAGGGCGTGTTGGGGATCACGGTCGTCCCCGCGGGCACCTCCACTCCGCTCACGTTCACGTCCTCGGTGATGAACCGGGGCACCCCGCCGATCGCGGACAGCGTGCTGTCCAGGCGGAGAACCTCCTCGACCGTGCCCGGGATCAGCTCGGGGTCGTCGATGACCGCCTCGAAGCGCTCGCGCTCGGAGAGCAGCATCGCCACCATGATCGCGATCATGTTGGAGGTCGTCTCATGCCCGGCGAGCAGCAGCCCGCGTACGGTGGCGATGAGCTCGGCATGGCTGAGCCGGCCGTCCTCGGCGTCGGAGATCTGCGTCAGCTCGCTGAGCAGGTCGTCTCCCGGGTTCGCCCGGTTCCGGTCGACCAGGTCGGAGACGTACTCGTTGAAGCCCTCGTACGCCTCGTCGACCTCCTCCTGGGTGTTACGCGTCAGAGTCAGCATGGTGCGCGACCAGTGAGCGAACTTGTCCTGATCCTCACTGGGCGCCCCGACCAGCGCGCAGATGACGCGCACCGGCAGCGGCAGCCCCAGCCCGGCCGACAGGTTCCCCGGAGACCCCTTGGCCACGAGGGAGTCCAGCAGTTCGTCGGTCATCGCCTGGATCCTGGGACGCCACACCTCCATCCGCCGGACCGTGAACGAGCGGCTGAGCAGCCGCCGCCACCGCAGGTGCCCCGGCCCGTCGCTGATGTCCTCGCTGCCCATCCTGCGCCGGCTGAACAGGCCGCCGTCCTTCGTGGTGGACAGCCGGGCGGCGCCCTCTCTGCGAAGGTTGCGACTGAAGCGCGGGTCCGCCATCACCGACCTGGCGTCGTCGTAGCGGGTCACCAGGGCGGCGGTGTCCCCACTGGGCAGCCGGACGTGCGCCACCGGGCACTGCTCACGGAGCTCGGCCAGCTCCGACGGAGGCTCCAGGGCCGTGGCCCGACCGAACGGGAAATCAGGGGTCGCCTCAGCAGTCATCGTGTCCTCCAGCTCGGGAACTTGACCCGACTCACCCTAAGTCGCCTGCCTTATTAAGGCAACCTCCTTGAAACCGACACGCCAAGCATGATCATGCCACCCAACCAAGCGAGATGTGCCGGATCGGCACGGGTGAGCGGGAGCGCAGGGTCAATCACAAAGGGTGATTGTTGATAACTTTAAGTAGTGTTAATGTGCGGGTGCCCATTCCACCCATCCGATGGAGGAGAGCCGTGTCCTTCGCCGTACCCGACGTTCTCGCCCGGAAATTCGACAAGAGATTCACCTTGTTCGACGCCGACGCCGACGATGTGCTCACCAAGGACGACTTCCAGACCGCGGCCACGAGATTCTTGGCGGCGTTCGGCGTACCGGCCGACTCCCCCAAGGGCCGGGACGTGCTGGCCGCCTACGCGAGCATGTGGAACGCCCTCATCCACAGCGCCGACGACGACAGCGACGGGCAGCTCACGCGCGCGGAGTTCACCGCCTACCTCGCCGGCGAGGAGTTCCGCACGAGCGGCTACGCGGCGACCGCCGGTCGGATCGCCGAGTCCGTCCTCATCGTCTGCGACACCGACGGCGACGGCCAGATCTCCTTCCAGGAGTTCGCCGCCATTCCCGGCATCTCCTCCCTGCCCGAGGCCGAGCGCCGCGCGGTGTTCGACCGGCTCGACACCGACGGCAGCGGGCAGCTCGACATCAGCGAGATCCACGCCGCACAGCGCGACTTCTACCACAGCACCGACCCGGACGCCCCCGGCAACCTGATCTTCGGCCGACTCTGAGGAGAAGACGTGGAGCACCCCCCGCAGCCCGACGGCCACTGCCGAGTCATCCGTTCCGCCCTGATGTACGAGGGCAAACAGCACCTCCAGTTCTTCGCCGGCATCGCCGCCGAGACCGTGGGCGCGCGCAACATCTGCATGCACCTGCAGACCATCCCGCCCGCCGGCAGCGGCCGAGCCCACAAGCACGACCACCACGAGACCGCCATCTACGTCATCAAGGGCGCCGTCGGCGCCTGGTACGGCGACGACCTGCAGCACTACCTCGAAGCACGCCAGGGGGAGTTCATCTACATCCCCGCCAGCACCCCGCACATGCCCGTGAACCTCAGTGACAGTCAGCCGGCCGAAGTGGTCCTCGCCCGCACCGACCCGCGCGAGCAGGAGAGCACGGTGCTCCTGCCCGACCTGGAGAGCCGGCGCCCCCTCCCGGCGGACTGACATGCCGATGCGGTGAAGGCCGGTCACGCCCGCGGGCAGGCGGCGAGCAGGGTTTCGACCTGGTCGCGCCCGCGGGCGTCGCTGTGCGGTGGGGTGGTCGCGTGGGAGCTAGTCTCGACAGATCGGAATGCGGCAGCGAAGGGACCCGATCATCGCCAACGACTACTTCCCCTCACCCGGGGACCAGCCGCGATCGGCGCGCCGTCGCGTGACCGAGTCGGCGATCCTGAGCAGCCACGATCAGAGCCGGGCCGACATCGCCCAGTGGACCTGCCCGCACGGGCAGCACGCCGGGCACGGGTGCGTCACATGCTACGAGCTCTCGGCCGACGCCGATCCGGCGTTGCCGCTCTGGGAGGTCGCCGTGTGGTTCACCTCGGCGCGGGCCATCCCGATCAGGGCGCTGCACGACGTGCACCGCCATGGCCGCCGCTTCGCGCTCGACCAGCCGTCGACTCCCCTGGTCTACCTCCTGAGCGGACAGATACGAGCCGGTCTGGGTTCGGAGGCGGTGGCGGGCCTGGTCGGGTTCCTGCTGCAGAACCAGCACATCGTCGACGAGTTCACCGTCACGGAGATCCGCGCCGTCCATTCCTGACGCCCGCGGCGCGAATTACGGGATAACCGGCTGGCTCTTATCCCCCATATGGCAGCGCCCGAGACGCCGCCGAGCGCATAATCGCGCCGGACTTATCCCACCGCGCTCGCACCCGTAACCCGCCGACGGGCACCCTCTCCGACCAGGAAAATGCCCCTTTCCGGGCCGCCTGACGAGCACCCGCTATAGAGCTCAGCCGTAATGCTGAAGCGGCAGAAATTCACTTGACAAGCTTGGACAATCCCCGCCGATCGCCTTTCCCTATCACGTGGCGCGCAAAGGGCGCATTCGCCCGCAAAAATCAAGGACATTACTCTTCCCAACCGGCGAATCCGTACTCAATATGTAAAAGTTCGTCGAATTCGCTTTCAGAAAGGAAGATCATGCAGCCACGCTCAAGGCACGCCGCAATCGTCTTAGCCACGTTGCTGGCCGTCTCGGGGATGAGCGCGACCGCCTCCACACAGGCGTCCGCCGCGGCGGAGAAGCCCTCCGCCCCGGCGACGGGGGTGGCGAACAAGGCCCGCGCCCAGAGCCTGCTCGACTTCTGGACCGAGGAACGCATGAAGGCGGCCACGCCGGAGCCGGTTCCGGTGATGGACGCCAAGCAGGTGCAGGAGCAGGTCGAGAACGTCCTGCCGGGCAAGGCCTCCGAGGGCTCGCTGCCCACGAGGAAGCTCAGCCCACCGGCCAGCCCGAAGACGGGCCTGCTGGCCGGCCAGCGCGCCGAACGCTGGGGGCGGCAGTACAGCATGCCGGCCATCACGATCGGCAAGATCTACTACACGCGCAACAACGGCACCGGCGGCTACTGCTCCGGCAGCGTCATCAACGCCAGCAACAGGAGCACGGTGTGGACGGCGGGCCACTGCATCCACGCCGGCGGCGGCGGCTCCGGCAACTACTTCAGCAACTTCATCTTCGTCCCCGACGCCGACAACAACCTCGAGCCGTGGGGCCGGTGGACCTGGAAGTACGCCAACACCACCGTCGGCTGGCAGAACAGCGGCAACCTGCACTACGACGTCGCCGCCATCGCGTTCAACTCGCAGGCCGCCCACGGCAACCTGCAGGACTGGACGGGCTCGCAGGGCTACAAGTTCAACCAGGGCCAGGCGTGGACCGGCGTCAACACCTTCGGTTTCCCGCAGGACGGCTACCAGCGCACCGACTTCTCCGGCAACGACCTGTGGTACTGCTTCGGCAACACCAGCCGCGTCGGCACCTTCGACGACCTGATCCAGATCAACTGCGACATGCACCACGGCGCCAGCGGCGGCCCCTGGCTGCAGGACCTGCAGCTGAGCCGGGGCTGGGGCTACATCATCGGCGCCTACAGCCACCGCGCCTTCGCCAACAACGCCCCCACCGACATCGTCGCGAAGTCGGCGAACCACGGTGACGGCGCCATCAACGTCTTCAACGACGTCTCCGTCCGCTGACCCCCTGATCCTGAGCGGGGAGCCGTGCGGGCTCCTCGCTCAGCCGGGGCTCGATCGCACCGCCTTGACATATTGACCTCAGGTCATTTACTAATGACCTGAGGTCAATAACCACGCACCCAGGGAGCGTAGATGTCAGAGGCGCACGACAGAGAAGTGTCCGGCTCTCAGCTGATCGGCAAGCTGCTCGACCAGGCGTCGAGAGCCGACCCGTACCCGATCTACGCCGAGCTCCGCGACCTCGGCGGACCGGTGTGGATCGAGGAGATGACGACCTTGGTGGTGGCCCGATACGGCGAGTGCGAGACCTTGCTGCGGGACCCGCGGCTCAGCGCGGAGCGCTGGCGGCGTGGCGGCGATCAGGCGGACCGCCTCTATCCCCCCGACGCGCCGTCCTCGGTGCACCAGCCCTGGTTCCTCTCCCAGGACGCACCGGACCATACGCGGTTGCGGCGGCTGGTCAGCAGCGCGTTCACCGCCCGCACCATCGCCCGGATGGAGCCGTACATCACCCAGTTGGTGGACGATCTCCTCGACCGGGCGTCAGAACGTGACACGTTCGACGTGCTCCACGACTTCGCCTACCCGCTGCCGGTGGCGGTGATCTGCCGCATGCTGGGCGTCCCGGTGGCGGACGAGCCGCTGTTCCAGGGGTGGTCCGCCCAGCTCACCCGCCTGGTGGACGGCCTGTCGAACGCCACCACCGACGGCGAGACGCCGGAGTGGGAACCAGGAATGACCGACATGCACAGGTACGTCAACGAGCTCATCGCCGAAAGGCGCACAAGCCCCCGCAAGGACGACCTGATCTCCGACCTCATCGCGGCCAAGGACGGCGGGGACGCGCTCAGCCACGACGAACTCGTCTCCACCATCGTGCTGCTGCTGGTGGCCGGCCACGAAACGACGGTCAACCTCATCGCCAACGGCGTGCTGGCCCTCCTACGGCACCCCCGCCACCTCACCGCGCTCAGCGCCGATCCGGACCTGGCGCCCGCGGTCGTCGAGGAGATTCTGCGCTATGACCCACCCGTCCAGCTCACCGCCCGGATAGCCGCCGAGGACATGCGCATCGGAGAGGTGGACGTCCCCAAACTCAGCATGATCATCCTCCTGCTGGCCTCGGCCCAACGGGACCCGGAGGCGAATCCAGACCCGGACAGCTTCGACCCGCACCGCACCCAGGCGCGTAACCTGGCCTTCGGTTTCGGCCCGCACTTCTGCCTCGGCGCGCCGCTGGCCAGGCTCGAAGGCCGCCTGGCCATGGCCGGATTCGCCCGACGCGTCCAGAACCCCCGGCTCATCGCCGACCCACCGCCGTACCGCGAACACCTCAACCTGCGCGGAGTCAGCGAACTCCCCATCGCGCACGTGACTCGCACGTTCCGTTAGCCTGTCGCCGTGGTCACTTCCAGGAGTCGCCGGCGGCTTTCCCCCGAGGCCAGACGCGGTGAGCTGATCGACGCCGCCGTCCGGCTCCTGGAGTCCGGCCAGGAAGTGACCAACTGGGTCCAGGCCGTGACGGCTGAAGCAGGCTCGGCCAAGGGCACCTTCTACGTCTACTTCGCCTCCTGGGAAGAGATGCTGGTCGCCGTCCGGGACCGGGTCCTGCGCGACTACGTGGACCGGTTCCACCACATCGCCGAAAGCACCGACCCGATCGACTGGTGGGCCACCGTCGACGCCGAATGCGATGCCGCCCTCGACTCCATCGCCCAGCCCGGCGGCCTGCACCAGGCCGTCTTTCACGCGGCCGTCGGCCCTCCCGTCGACGACCGCCTCGACATCATCACCGCCATAGCGAGGGCGCTGGACCGCGGCATGGCAGAGGGCGTCTTCCGCCCCGTATCCGCCAAGATCGCGGCCACCTTCCTGTTCGCCATCCTGCACAGTGCCGGCGACGCGATCTCCGCCGGCGATCAACCCCAACCATGGCGCCAAGCCATCCGCGACCTCACCCGCCACTGGCTCGCTCCGCAACCGACCGGCGAAGACACCAAGTAGGCGTCAACCTCTGTGCAAGCGGGTGTCGTTAACGTCCGGGTATGTCACGACGATGGTTTTTCGGTGCGGGCGCGGCGACCGCGGTCGCCGCACTGCTGGTCACATCCTCTCCGGCGAGCGCGAACACGAACGCGACAGCCCCGGCGGCCAGTCCGGCGAAGGTGTCCAACGCGTTGTTCCACGCATGGCTGCGGCGCGACCGCGCGGCGGCCGCGAAGGTGGCCACGCCTTCGGCGGTCAAGTCGATCTTCTCGTACGTCTACCGCGCACCCGACGAGTTCGCCGGCTGTTCGGGCAACGCCTGCCGGTTCATCCACACCAGCGTCCGGGTGCCGGGCGGGCTCAACGGCCTGCTCATGATCGTCTCCGGGTCGAAGGTGACCACGGTCTACCAGTCGCGCCTCGTGACCAAGCCGGCGGTGGCCGCCAAGCACCTGCTCACGGCGTGGCAGAAGGGCGACCGCAACCTCGGCCTCGAGGTCGCCACCCAGAAGGTGGTCGCCAGGCTCTTCCGCACCAAGTACGACCCCAAGGGCGTGACGTACTACTTCCAGGGCTGCACGAAGGAGACGAAGGGCTATTCCTGCGCCTATTCCTACGACGGCGGCGCCCTGCTGATGCACCTCAAGGGCTCGGTCAACCGGGGGTACGACGTCCAGTCGATCAGCTACCTCGCCGACTGACGCCCTTCGACCTCGGGGGGTCACAGGGCGATCGGCAGGCTCCGGTCCAGGCCGGAAACGTGCAGGAGGCTGATCATGTGCGGGCGGGGACCGGCCAGGACGAGCGTGACGCCCTGCGCCCGGGCGCGGTGCTGGATGCCGACCAGGATGCCCAGGCCGACGGTGTCGCAGAACGAGACTCCCGACAGGTCGATGACGAGCGTGCTGGTGCTCGTCAGCAGGGCGGCCATCAGGCCTTGGCGCAGCGCGTTGCTGGTGAAGATGTCGATCTCGCCGGCCAGGTGGACCGTGGTCCGGGCTGATGTTCCGCCGACCCTGGGAAGCGGGATGGCGTGGGTGATGGTCATGGTATTCCCCCAGGCGATTTTACCGCGCTTCGAGTCAGGTATCCGGAATGAGATGCCTCAGAAATCCTCACCTTTCCGGAAATGCAGGCCATCAATGGCCAGGGTGAGCAGCCGGTCCGCCTCGGCCGTGCCGTCGGATTCCTGTTCGACGGCCAGGGAGATGGCGTTGACGAGTTTGAGCAGATCGGCGATGGCGACGTCGGGGCGTACGGCGCCCGCCCGGCGCGCGCTCACCAGAAGTTCGTCGCCGGCGGTCACGATCATGGTGTGACAGGTGGCACCCCAGGCCGGGTCGCCCTCGCCGGCGCCGCGGATCAGTGACGCCGCCAGCCCACGGTTGCCGGTGGCGTGCGCGGCGACGGCACGGAGCCAGGCGACCAGCGCGGGCCCGGGGTCGAGGTCGGTGGCCAGGTCGCGCGCCTTCGCGCAGAGGCCGGCCACCCGGTCCCGGAAGACGGCCTCCAACAGCGCCTGACGCGACGGGAAGTGCCGGTGCAAGGTGGCCGAGCCGACCCCGGCGCGCCGGGCGATCTCCTCCAGGGAGGCCTCGGCCCCGTACTCGGCGATGGCGGTTTCGGCCGCGGCGAGGATCCGGTCGTGGTTGCGGCGCGCGTCAGCGCGGGGCGACCGCCCGGTGCCGGGGTGGGACACGGGTTCCTCCAGCGGGTTGCCAAATGGGGTGGTCCTCCATATTGTAACGCCGCAGAAGCGGGGGCCCACCCCGCTTCAAGGTGAGGAGAGATTGTGAACAAGTCCATCCTGGTGGTGGGGGCGACCGGCCTGCAGGGCCGCGCGGTGACGAAGCGGCTGCTCGCCGACGGCTGGCGGGTCCGGGCGCTGACCCGAGACCCGGACGCCGCACCGGCGCGGGCCCTGGAGGCGGCCGGCGCGCGGACCGTGTTCGGCGACATGGAGGACGTCGCCACCTTGATCGCGGCGGCCGAGGGCGCCTACGGCGTGTTCAGCGTCCAGCCCACCGTCGGCTCCCCCGGCACCGCGCCGGGCTTCGCCGCGGATGACGAGGTCCGCTGGGGCGTCAACGTCGCCGAAGCCGCGCACGCGGCCGGCGTCCGGCACTTCGTCTTCACCTCGGTCGCCGGCGCGGGCCGGCACGACAGCGAGGTACTGCCGCTGAACGTGGCGAGCAAATGGCGGATCGAACAGCACATCACCAAGCTCGGCCTGCCCGCGACGATCCTGCGGCCGGTCTCCTTCATGGAGAACTACACCGGCGGATACCACCTGCGCGACGGCACCTTGGCGACCGCGTTCGACCCCGGCGTCAGGCAGCAGGTCATCGCCGTGGACGACCTCGGCCTGTTCACCGCGCGGGCCTTCGCTGGGCCGCGGGAGTGGCTCGGCCGCACGATCGACCTGGCCGGCGACGAACTGACCCCGATCGAGATCGCCGCGGCCATCGCCGAGGCGATCGGGCGGCCCCTGCCGAACGTCCAGCTCCCGATCGAGGTGATCAGGCAGGCCGGCGAGGATTTCGCGTACGCCTACGAGTGGCTCAACGAACGCGGCTACCGAGCCGACGTCTCCCTCGCCCGCCGGCTGCACCCCGGGCTGATGGACTTCCGCACCTGGCTCGCCCGCACCGGCGCGGCGCGGATCGTGGCGTTCCTGGACGCGCCGCGCGCCGGCTGAAGGTCACTTGCCGAACCCGGCCATCAGGCCGCTGAGGAGCTGGCGGCGGCCCACCACGTACAGGGTCAGGATCGGCAGGGTGGTGAGGACGACCGAGGCGAGCACCGCCGGCACGTTGATGCTGTACTGGCCCTGGAAGGACCAGAGGGCCAGCGGCAGGGTCCGCTTGTCCGGGCTCTGCGTGAGGATCAGCGGCAGCAGGAAGTTGTTCCAGATCGTCAGTGCGTTGTAGATCGTCACCGTCACCACGGCCGGGCGGGACAGCGGGAACGCCAGGCGCCAGAGTGTCCCCCACTCGGTGGCACCGTCCAGCCGCATCGACTCGAACAACTCCTTGGGGACGTCCCGGATGAAGTTGGACAGGACCAGCACCGACAGCGGGATCGCGAAGGCGATCGACGGCAGGATCATCGCCAGCAGCGTGTCATAGAGGTGCAGCCGGATGATGATCAGATAGATCGGGATGACCGTCGCCTGCAGGGGGATGGCCAGGCCCATGAGGAACAGGGAGTTCACCGACCGCAGATACCGGCCGGAGCCGCCCCGCACGATCGCGAAGGCCGCCATGAAGGAGACGGTGACCGCGGGGACCACCGCGCCGATGGTGACGACGAGGCTGTTGACGAAGTACTGCACGAAGTCGGCCTCGATGACCATCCGGTAGCTGGCCAGCGTCGGCTCCGCCGGCGGCGCCAGCGGGTTGGTCGCGTAGTAGTTGCTCTGGGTCTTGAAGCTGGTGATGACGATCCAGTAGATGGGCACCACCACGATCACCAGCCAGAGCCACCCGGTCAGGCCGCCCAGCCAGTTCCAGTGACGGGCGACCGTGCGGCGTTCGTTCCGGGGCTGCTGGGCGCGGGTCCGCGCAGAGCGAGTTGTCAGGGTCGTCCCCATGTCAGGCCCCTTCCAACTGGCTGGTGTCGGACCTGCCGCCGCCGATCCGGCGGAGCAACAGCGAGAGGACGAGGCCCACGAAGACGAGGATGAGGGCGATCGCGCTGGCCGGGCCCATGAGGTTGGCCTGGAAGCCCCGTTTGTACATGTCCAGGGCGAGCACCCGGGTGGCGTCGCCCGGACCGCCCGCGGTCAGCACGAAGATCAGGTCGAAGAAGGTCAGCGAGCCGACGACCACGAGGGTCGAGGACGTGATCATCGTGTACTTCAGCTGCGGCAGGGTGATGCTGAAGAACTTGCGGATCCGCCCTGCGCCGTCCAGCTCCGCGGCCTCGTACATCGAGCGCGGGATCTGCCGTACGCCGCCCTGATAGATCAGCGAGTGGAACGGGATGAACTGCCAGGACACCACGAAGACCACCACGCCGACGGCGAGGCCGGGCCTGCCGAGCCAGTCCTGGGTGAGCAGCCCGAACTTCAGGCCGGCGCCGAGTCCGAAGTTCGGGTCGAGCAGCGCCTTGTACGTGATCGCGATGGCCGCCGAGCTGAGCAGGAGCGGGATGAAGTACAGCACCGACAGCAGCGCGCGGTAGCGCTGGGCGCCGGCCAGGAACACCCCGAGCAGGATGCTCGCCGGTGTCTGCACCAACCAGGACAGGGCCATGATCAGGAACGTCACGAACAGCGCGTGCGGCAGGCCGGGGTCGGCGAGGACGGCCTGCCAGCTGGTGAAGCCCGAGAAGTGGATGTCGCCGATCCCGTCCCAGGTGGTGAAGCTGAGCGCGAGGACCCCGATCAGCGGGATGACCCCGAAACCGACGAAGAACACCAAGGCCGGCACGGTCAGCCACGCGAGGGACCCGTTGCTGGGCCCTCGCGTGTCGGCCTGCGGCGCCCCCCGCCCGTGGGAGGTCGGGAGCGCGGTCACTTGCCGATGACCGCGTTCATGTTCGTCGTGAACTGCTGCGGTGAGATCGACAGCTGGAACAGCTTGGCGATGTTGTCGAGCAGCACCTCGGCCGCCGTGGGGCTGAGCGCCTGGTCCCAGGACTGGGCGAACGTCTTGGCGTTGCTGGCGATGCCGTAGACGAACTTCAGCCACTCCGCGTCCTTGGAGGTGGTGAACGCGCTGTCGGCGCCCTTGACGATCGGCACCGAGCCGACGCCGACCCACGCCTTGACCTCCTCGTCCGAGAGCACCGAGGCGAAGAACTTCTTGGCGATCTCCTTCTGCTCCGGGCTCGCCTTGGCGGAGATCGACATGTACTGGCCGGGGTTGCCGACCGTGTCGCTGGGGTCGCCCTTACCGCCGTCGACCGGCGGGAAGTTCATGTAGCCGAGGCTGCCGCCGGAGACGAAGTCGCCGCCGTCGGCGGACATGCTCCCGTACGTCCAGCCGCCGTGGAGCATCATCGCGGCCTTACCGGTGTACAGCAGCGCCTGGTCGGCGTTGGAGTCCGCGGTGATCGAGGAGAAGCCCTTGATGAACCCGTTGGCCTTGATCAGGGCCTGCATCTTGGTCAGGGCGTCGATGGCGGCCGGGTTGGACCAGGCGTCCTTCTGACCGTCGAACACGTTCTGGAACACCTCGGAGCCGCCGATGCGGTCGAAGAGGAACTCCAGCCACATCATGTTCGTCCAGCGGGACTGCCCGCCCAGGGAGAACGGCGCGATGCCCTTGGCGTTGAACTTGGGCACCAGGTCCATGATGTCGCCCCAGGACTGGGGCGGCTGGGCGCCGATCTGCTCGAAGAGCTTCTTGTTGTAGTACAGGACGATCGGCTGCACGGTCTCGCACGGCATCGCGTAGATCTTGCCGTCCACCGTCGCGGCCCCGAACGAGGACGGGAACAGCCGGTCCTTGACCGCGGCGTTCTGCCCGAACCATGAGGTGAGGTCCTCGACCTGGCCGGCCTGTACGTAGCTGCGCAGACCGCCGCCGCCCCAGCCCCAGATGATGGTGGGCGCCTGGCCGGCGCCGATCGCCGTCTTGATCTTCGTCTTGAAGGCGTCGTTCTGGAAGGTCGTCCCGGTGATCTGGCCGTTGGGGTTGGCCTTGTTGAACCGCTCCATGGCGGCGGTGCGGATGCCTTCCTGCGGCTGCGTGGAGAGATACCAATAAGTGGCCTTGGTGCCACCACCACTGGCGCCCCCACCACCGGGGCGGGTCGGGCCGGAGCTGCCGCAGGCGGCGAGCGCGGCGCCCAGGGGCAGGCCCATCGAGAGGCTGAGGAAGGTGCGGCGAGAGGTGTTCCTGGACTCCACGCTGATCTCCGTACTCGAAGGCCGGGGGCTGCGCCGCGGCTCGTTGATCATCGGATGCGGTGGCCGGCGGTCAGTGGATCAGCACCCCCGGATGCCTCTCCCCCAAATCCGCCCATAAGTAGGTTCTCGAAACATTTGCGAAATGACCGCGCGGCCGTCAATCTAGATTTCGGCTGTTCACGTGTCAAGACCCAGTAATCCAGCGGCGACCCCTACGCGTAAAGATCATTCGACGGCGTCGAAACATTGCGAAACAATTGCGGGACTAAGGAGAGCGCCAGATGACAGCTGTAGATCGGACCCCCGCGGCGGACCGGATCCTGCGCCCGTGGCAGGACCGGACGCTCCCGGTGGCCGAGCGCGTCGAGGCCCTCCTTGCGGAGCTGACCCTGGAGGAGAAGGTCGGCCAGCTCGGCAGCCGGTGGGTCGGCAATGACATGCGGGTCACCGACCAGCCTGATCCCGACCCTGAGGCGAGCATCAATGTGGCGCCCATGCAGGACGTGTTCGCCGCGTCCGGGACCATCTCCCTTGAGGAGGCGAGCCGTCACGGCCTCGGTCACCTGACCCGCGTCTTCGGCAGCGGACCGGTGACCGCGGCGGACGGCGCCGCGGAGGTCGTCCGGCTGCAGCACGTGGTCGTCGAACGTTCCCGACTCGGCGTTCCGGCGCTGGTCCATGAGGAGTGCCTCACCGGATTCACGACCTACGGCGCGACCGTCTATCCCGCGGCCATCGCGTGGGGCGCGACGTTCGACCCCGAGCTCGTGCAGCGGATGGCCGCCGCCATCGGGCGGGACATGCGGGCCGTGGGCGTGCACCAGGGCTTGTCCCCCGTGCTGGACGTCGTGCGTGACTACCGCTGGGGCCGGGTCGAGGAGACGATGGGCGAGGATCCCTATCTCGTCTCGATGCTCGGCGCCGCCTATGTCCGCGGTCTGGAGAGCTCCGGGATCATCGCCACCCTCAAGCACTTCGCCGGATACTCGGCCTCGCGCGCGGCCCGCAACCATGGTCCCGTCCCGATGGGCCGCCGCGAGCTGATGGACATGATCCTGCCCACGTTCGAGACGGCCATCGTTCTGGGCGGCGCGCGCTCGGTGATGAACTCCTACTCCGACGTCGACGGCGTCCCGGCCGCGGCCGACTCCTGGCTGCTGACCGACCTGCTGCGCGAGGAGTGGGGATTCACCGGGACCGTCGTCTCGGACTACTGGGCCGTCCCGTTCCTGGCGACCATGCACGAGGTCGCCGCCGACACCGACGAGGCCGGCGTCCTGGCGCTCACCGCGGGCATCGACGTCGAACTCCCCGACACCCTCGGCTTCGGCGGGCACCTGGTCGAGCGGGTGCGGCGGGGCGAGCTGCCGGAGTCCCTGGTGGACCGGGCGGCGCGCCGGCTGCTCACCCAGAAGGTGGAGCTGGGGCTGCTCGACCAGGACTGGACGCCCGAGGGCTCGGTGTCGGCGGCGGCCGCCGTGGACCTGGACTCGCCGGCCAACCGGGCGCTGGCCCGCGAGCTGGCCGAGCGGTCCATCGTCCTGCTCGACGGCGGCACCACGCTGCCCCTGGACGCGGCGGAGCCACGCCGCATAGCGGTCGTCGGACCCTCCGCCGCCGAGCCGCGTGCCTTCATGGGGTGCTACGCCTTCCCCAACCACGTCCTGCCCCGCTACCCCGGCCTCGGGCTCGGCGTCGACGCGCCCAGCCTGCTCGACGCCCTGCGGACCGAGCTGCCGCACAGCGAGATCGTCCACGAACGCGGCTGCGACGTGCGGGGCGAGGACCGCTCGGGCTTCGCCGCCGCGACGGCCGCGGCCCGCGAGGCGGACCTGTGCATCGCCGTCGTGGGCGACCTGGCGGGCCTGTTCGGGCACGGGACCTCGGGCGAGGGCTGCGACGCCGAGGATCTCCGGCTGCCCGGGGTGCAGGAGGACCTGCTGGCCGGCCTCGCCGCCACGGGGACACCGGTCGTGGTGGTGGTCGTCTCGGGCCGCCCGTACGCGCTGGGCGAGGTGCACGCCGGTGCCGCGGCGCTCGTACAGGCGTTCATGCCCGGCGAGGAAGGCGCGGCGGCGATCGCCGGCGTGCTCTCCGGCCGGGTCCAGCCCGGCGGCAAGCTGCCCGTGCAGATCCCCCGCGGGCCGGGCGGGCAGCCGGGCACCTACCTGCAGCCGCCACTGGGCGCGAACAGCCACGGCATCAGCAACCTCGACCCGACGCCGCTGTTCCCGTTCGGATACGGCACCTCCTACACCTCCTTCGAGGTCGGCGACCTGCGGGTCAGCGACGCCGAGGTGCCCACCGACGGCGAGTTCACCGTGTCGGTCCGTGTCCGCAACACCGGCGGCAGGGCGGGTGAGGAGGTCGTCCAGCTGTACCTGCACGACGTTCTCGCCCAGGTCACCCGGCCCGTACGGCAGCTGGCCGGGTTCGCGCGGGTGCGGCTGGAGCCTGGTACGAGCACGGAGGTGCGGTTCCGCGTACACGCGGATCGGACCGCCTTCACCGGCCGTGACCTGCGGCGGATCGTCGAGCCCGGAGACGTCGAGGTGCTCGTCGGCACGTCGGCGGCCGACCTGCCGTGCCGCGCCGTCGTCCGGCTGACCGGCCCGCTGCGGGTCGTCGGGCGGGGCCGGCGGCTCGTCACGCCCGTGGAGGTGAGCCCTGCCATGGGCGAACAGGAGGGCCGAGATGCCGGACAGTCCTAGGCGGGCCACGCTGGCCACCGTCGCGGCCTCGGCCGGCGTGTCCGTCGCGACCGTCTCCAAGGTGCTCAACGGCCGCAGCGACGTCGCGCCGGCGACCCGCTCCCTGGTGCAGTCGCTGCTGCAGCAGCACGCCTACGTCGCCCCGGCACCGCGCCGGGTCGAAGCCACCGGCGGCGCCACGATCGAGGTGCAGTTCGACGCGGACTTCACCGCCTACTCCACCGAGATCATCCAAGGCGCGGTCGAAGCCGGGGCCGAGCTCGGCGTCGGGGTCGTCCTCAGCATCCGGCGGGGTGAGGACCGTACCGCCGCGTGGGCGCGCGACCTCATCGCCGCTGGGCGCCGTGCGCTGATCGCCGTGACCAGCCAACTGACCTCCCCGCAGCTGGCCGCCCTGTCCCGGGCGCGCCTGCCGCTGGTCCTGATCGACCCGCTGAACCTGCCGCGCACCCGCGTGACCAGCATCGGCTCCACCAACTTCGCCGGCGGCCTGGCCGCGACCCAGCACCTGCTCTCCCTGGGGCACCGGCGCATCGCCTACGTCGGCGGCCCGGCGACCGCGGCCTGCAACCAGGCGCGTATGCACGGCTACCGCGCCGCCATGGAGGCCGCGGGGGTGCCCGTGCCGCCCGGCTACGTCCGGACAGGGCACTTCCGCTACCAGGACGGCGTGGTCAACGGCGCGGCCCTGCTCGACCTGGCCCAGACGCCGACGGCGATCTTCGGGGGCAGCGACGAGACGGCCCTCGGCGTCATGGAGGCCGCCCGGGCGCGGGGCCTGCGCATCCCGGAGGAGCTCAGCATCGTGGGCTTCGACGACACCCAGCTCGCCCGGATGGCCTCACCCCCGCTGACCACCGTCCGCCAGCCGCTCCGCGAGATGGGCGGCGTCGCCGTACGTACGGCGCTGCGCCTGGCGGCCGGGGAGAAGGTCGACTCTCACCACGTCGAACTGGCCACCGAGCTGATCGTACGGGGGTCGACGGCGACGGCACTCTGAGACCGGGTCAGCCCGCGACCTTGACGGTGACGGTGTGGCCGCCGGGCACCGGCACCAGGGCGACGGTGTAGCTGACGCCGTCGATCACCTTGGGCAAACCCGGGACGCGGTGGCCGTTGACCTCCAGCCACGGACGCCTGCCCGCGAAGCGGGCCTCCCAGATGCGCGGCGTCCGCGAGCCGTTGGTGAACGTCGTGGACGTGTGCCCGTCGTGCCGTACGGTCACCGTGCCGTCGCCCACAGGCACCCCGGCCACCTGGAGCCAGCCGATGTCGGCGGGCAGCCGCGACTGCGTGGCGACGGTGTGCCGCGGCGCGTCCGGCTGGATGCCCATGAGTCCTTCGACGGTCTGGCTGACCAGGGTGAACGGCACCTCCGGGTAGTCGCCGTTCAGCCCCTGGCGGCTGTTGGCGTGCCTGGTCTCGCGCTGCTCGTAGACGTACCTCATCCACTTCCAGGCGGTCTCGTCGCGGTTGTGCCTGAAGAACGTGTCGGGCAGGTACGTGATCGCCTCGATGTTGCGCGGCCGGCCCGCGCCGCTCGCCTCGGCGTCGATGAAGTCGAGGTAGGCGTCGTTGCGCGGCCCGGCGTCGATGATGCCCTTCATCGGCATGAACCAGCTGTTCTCCTTGCCGAAGCCGGTCAGCGGGGTCCCGTCGACCGTGTACGCGCGGACGAACTCAGCGGAACCCGGCTTCACACTCCAGGTCTGGTTGAAGTACGCCTTGAGGTCGCGGGCCTGCTTGGCCGCCTTGAGCGAGGTCTTGAGGTCGAGTCTGTCGAGGGCGAGCTCGGCCAGGGCCCGGTAGGCCTGGTACTGGGCGCCGATCGCGTCGCCGGCCTCGGCCAGTGGCTCGCCGCTGACCTCGTTGTAGCTGGCCGCGCCCTGGAAGATGCCCTTGCCCGTGCCTTCGGCGACCTTGACCGGACCGTTGGGCAGCTGGCCGTCGTGCAGGCTGACGAAATCGTCGGTCGCGCGCTGGTAGTAGGACCAGAACACCGGGTCGTCGAGGTAGGCGCGGTCGCCGGTCCACCTGAACGCCTGGTTGGCCTTCTCCACCAGCTCGAACGTGGCGGGCACCTCGCGGACGAAGTTGGTCGGCGAGCGGTAGTCGATGGCCAGGTAGGTCTTGGCGTCGAAGTTCAGCGCCCAGACCGGGTAGTACTTGTGCTCCTCCGTCGCCGAGGCGGCGAAGGACCGGAGCATGTTCTTGTTCTCCTGGTCCAGGCCCAGGATGTGGGCCCCGGCGAGCTGGTGGGCGAAGTCGCGCGAGTAGTAGCCGGTGCGATGGGCGTATCCGGCCCAGTAGGTGGCGGCGTAGACGCCCTCGCCGGTGCCGCCGGGCACGCGCTCGTCCACGTTGAGCAGGCCGGGGACGCCGTCCTGGTGCGCCCAGCTCCCGGCCTTGGCCTTGGCCCACGCGAACAGTTCGATGATCTTGGCGTTGGAGGAGGTGACACGCGGGTCGGTGGTGGCTCCCGGCGAGACCATGACGTCGTCGGCGTTCACCCAGCCCGAGCCGGACCCGAAGACGATCTCGATACGGTCGCCCGCGGCGGCCGGAACGTCGGAGATCGTGTAGCGGGTGTACATCGAGCGGCTGGGCAGGGTGACGGTGCCCGCGTCGGCGCCGTTGCGCCTGACGGTGAACGTGCCCGCCGCGCCGCCGGTGGCGATCCAGGCCGAGATCGAGTAGCTGCCCGTCGCGGGCGCGATCACGGTCTGGCTGATGCTCTTGCCGGCGCCGGAGTCGAGGTAGACGAGCTTGGCGCCGCCGTGCGGCCGATTGGTGGCCACGCCGGTGCCTTCAGTGAACGTCCAGCCCTCGGCGTCGTGCTCGAAGCCGGGGTTCACGACGATCAGCGGGCCTCCGGCGAGGACCGCGGCTCGCGCGGGGGTCTGGGCCGCGGAGGCGAGCAGCGAGCAGCCGATGGCGACGGATAAGGCCTTCCACTTCATGGGATTCTCCTTCAACGAGGCGGCGGGGCGGTGGAGCCCCGCACCACCAGCTCCGGAGTGAACAGCAGCTCGCCCTTGGGCACCTCGCGGTTGCCCACCAGCGCGATGACGCTCCGCGCCACCTCCTTGGCCAGCCGGTCGATCGGCTGGCGCACGGTGGTCAGCGGCGGATCCACGAACTCCATGATCATCGACCCGTCGTGCCCCACGATGGACACGTCGCCGGGCACCCGGAGTCCCTCCCTGCGCACCGCCCTGATCGCGCCGAGCGCCATGAAGTCGCTGGCCGCCACGACCGCCGTCACGCCGCGCCCGAGCAGCTCGGCCGTCGCCGACTGGCCGCCCTCGACCGTGTAGTGCTGCCTGACCACCAGCGATTCGGTGTCCTCGACGCCCCGGCGCTCCAGCGCGGCCCGGAACCCGGCCACCCGCCGGTCGGCCGGCCGGTTGCCGGCGGGGCCCGAGGCCAGCCCGATACTGCGGTGGCCCAGCGACCAGAGGTGGTCGACGGCCAGCTCGGCCGACAGCTGGTCGTCGGTCGACAGCACCGGCATGTCGTGCCCGTCGAAACCGCCGTTGACCCCGACGAACGGGATCCGCCGCGCGGCCAGCACGTCACAGGTCCCGGGATCGGCGTCGTCGAGGGTGTTGCTGGCCGACAGGAACACCACCGCGGCCACGCCGTGCTCGGCCAGCGCGGAGACGAACTCGCGCTCCTGGACGCCGCCGGGCATGGCCGGGCAGATCACTCCCTTGAGCCCGTGCGGCGCCAGCGCGGCCTCGATGAGCTCGGCCACATCGGTGAAGAACGGGCTGGACAGCCCCGGCGTGATCACCGCGACGAGCTGGCCGCGGGTGGAGCGCTCGTAGCCCAGCTCGGCCATGGCCCGCTCGACCGCCTCGCGGGTCTTCGCCGACACCCCGGCGCGCCGGTTGACGACCCGGCTGACCGTGGCCTCGCTCACCTCGGCCATGGCCGCCACCTCGGTGATGCCGATCTTCACCGCGTCACCTCCAGATCAGCCTGCCCCGAGGGCGGAACGGCGAGCACGCACAGGCCCGGCCCCAGCCGCCGGTCCGACGGCTCGATCCTAGAGCCGTCCACGTCCACCCTGGAGCAGTCGGCATGGAAGATCGCGGCCACGTCGAGGGTGCCACCGCCGACCTCGAGCACGAGCCGATCCGAGGCGGTGCCGTTGACCACGGTGATCTTGGCGTGCCGGGCGGCGTCGACCGTGACCACCCGGTCGGCGGTCACGCTGATCACGCACCGGTCGCCGAGCGAGGCGCGGACGACCGGGTAGAGCTCGTCCGGGCGGCCGGGCTCGACCTCCCCGTCCAGCAGCACCGGCCGCAGCTCCCGCCAGCGCCGCAACCAGAACGCCACCATCCGGCGGTGCTCGCCGCTCAGCTCGCCGAGCCGCGCCGAGATCTGCGGCACCGAGTGCAGCGCGCCGATCAGCTGGCGGGCGGCGGCCCGCGCGGGGGCGGCGGGGTCCCACATGAGCATGTCCGCGTGTACGGCGCCGGACCCGGTCAGGAGCCCGATGTCGATGGTCCGCACCCGGTTGGCGACCGCGTCGGCCGGGCAGTCGTTGGCGCGGAGCATGTTGCCGAACGGCGTCATGCCCGGCCCCACGTACGGCTGGCGGAGCTCGATCAGCGCGCCGGGCCGCACCGCCTCGACCTCCGCGACCACCTCGGCCAGCAGGTCCCGCATGGCGGTGCCCACGTCGGCGATGTCGCCGGGCGAGGGCGTGCCCGCGTAGGTCATCGCCCTGTCCAGGAAGTCGATCTTGAGCCCGTCCAGCCCGTAGTCCCGGACGAGCCTGACGCAGGTCCGCACGACGTGCTCGCGTACCTCGGGGATGCGCGGGTCGAGCACGTGCGCGCCGGGCACTCCCCCGGTCTCGGGGGCGTGGGCGGCGAGCGCGGGGAAGCACTCGGCCTCCAGGCCGAGCAGCAGCGGGGCCACCCAGGCGACGTAGTTCAGCCCCATCTCACGGACCCGGCCCACATGCCCCGCGAAGTCCGGAAATTTCGTTAGATCGGGGCGCCAGTCACCCACGCCGTGGTACCCGCGCCGGTTGCCCAGCTCCTGCCACCCGTCGTCCAGGATGATCGTCCCGCACCCCAGCTCGGCCGCCAGCCGCGCCTCCGCCTCCACGGCGGACGCCTCGACCGCCTGGGTGAAGCCGTACCAGGTCGAGTAGACCGGCACCCGCGCCCCCTCCGGCACCGCGGCCGGTCCCGCCCCCAGCGCGCCGCGCACCTTGCGCAGGGCGGTCGCGACCGTCGGCGAGCTGCGGGCGAAGGCCATCCGGTACGGCGAGCGTCCCGCGGGCACGCGCAGGTGGACCACGAACGTCTTGTTCTCCTCGGACACCCCGTAGCGCATGGTGGTCTCGGGCACCGGGTCCAGGGCGGCGAAGGCCAGCATGGACGTGCCGCCGCTGTCGTACAGGCAGCCGGCCACGGCGCCGCGCACCAGCGAGACCCGCGTGAGCCCCGCCCAGTCGGCGACGATCGTGCGGTTCCACTGGGCGTCGGGGTGCCAGAAGCCGGCCGCGTCGCCGAGCGGGACCGACAGCCTGATCTCCAGCTCCCCGTCGGAGTGGATCTCCAGCAGCTCGGTGCCGTCGGGCCGGGCGGCCAGTTCGTGGCGGACCGTGGCGCCCGGGGTGTGCGTCAGGACGGCCAGCCGTACGTCGTCGAGCAGGGGCTCGGTGGGCGCGGGCGCGAGCCCGGCGGTCGTGACGCTCACTCTTTCACAGCTCCCGCGAGAAGTCCGGAGATGAAATGGCGTTGCAGCAGCAGGAACAGGACCGCCATCGGGATCGCGGCGACGGCGGTGCCCGCGAGGATCGCGCCGTAGTCGGTGTCGTTGGCGCCCTGCATGGACGCGATGGCCAGCGGGATCGTGTAGGCGTCACGCGTGCGCAGCGCGATGAGCGGCCAGACGAAGTCGTTCCACTGGTAGAGGAAGAGGTAGATGCCGAGCGCCGCGAGCGCGGGCCGCATCGGCGGCAGCACCACCCGCCAGAACAGCCGTAGCTCGCCGCAGCCGTCGACGCGCCCGGCCGCGAGCAGTTCGTCGGGCAGCGCCGACATCGACTGCCGCATCAGGAAGATCCCGAACGGCAGGGCCAGGTTGGGCAGGATGATCGCCTGGTAGGTGTTGAGCCAGTCGAGCGCCAGCATCATCTTGAACAGCGGCACCAGCGTCACCTGGCTGGGGATGACCAGGCCCAGCATGAGCAGCCCGAACATCGGCTCCCGGCCGCGGAAGCGGTATTTCGCGAAGCCGTACCCGGCCATGGTGCACACCAGCCCCGCGAGCAGGGTGTAGACGGTGGCGATCAGGGTGGAGTTGAGCACGACCCGGCTGAAGCCGATGGTCGACTCCAGCGTGGCCAGGTTGTCCAGCACGTGCCCGCCGGGCAGCAGCGGCGGCGGGTTGCCGAACACCTCGGCCGTGCTGTGCGTACTGGCGACGACCAGCCAGTAGAACGGCGCGAGGACCACGGTGACCGTGATCAGCAGCGACGAGGTGAGCATCACCCGGCGGGTCACGTCCGGTCTCCCAGGAAGCGGAACTGCGCGAGGCCGAGCAGCCCGATGATCACGGCGAGCGCGTAGGCGATGGCCGAGGCGTAGCCGAAGTCGAAGTACTTGAAGCCGTTGTTGTACAGGTACAGGCCCACGGTCAGCGTGCTGTTGTCGGGGCCGCCGTTGGTCATGATGTACGGCTCGTCGAAGAGCTGGAGCGTGCCGATCGTGGACAGGATGAGCGTGAGCAGGATGACCGGGCGCAGTCCCGGCAGCGTGACGTGCCGGAAACGGTTCCAGGCGCCGGCTCCGTCCACGGCCGCCGCGTCGTAGTGGTCCTGCGGCAGCGACTGCAGCCTGGACAGGTAGATCACCGCGTTGTAGCCCGTGTAGTGCCAGGTCAGCGCGAGGCCGATGGCGATGCGGGCCCACAGCGTGTCCGTCAGCCACGGGACCGGACCGACGCCGACCAGCCCGAGCACCCAGTTGACCAGGCCGAACTGCGGGTTCAGCAGCACCGCGAAGAGCAGCCCGTACGCGACCAGACCGGTGACCATCGGCATGAAGAACCCGAGCCTGATGAACCCTCGCAACCTCAGCAGCCGCGAGTTGAGCGCCACCGCCAGCCCGATCGCCAGCGCCAGCATGATCGGCACCTGGACGAGCAGGATGACCGCGGTGTTGCGCAGCGCGGTCCAGAACAGCGGGTCGGCGACCAGCCGCTCGTAGTTCGCCGCTCCCGCGAAGGTCTGCAGCGCGCCGTCCGTCCTGAACAGGCTCAGCCAGAACGACCACACGATCGGGTACAGCTTGAACGCCGCGAACAGGGCCAGCGCGGGCAGCACGAACAGGTACGGCGCGAGCCTCCTGCCCTGCCACCCGCGGGCGGGCACGCGATGGTCCGGCGGAACGGTGGCCACCCGCTCGGTGACGGCGGTCATCGCAACACCTTGCGCCCGGTCTGCTGGGCGATCAGGTCGGCGGCCTCCTTGAGCACGGTGGCCGGGTCGGCGCCCTTGAGCAGCACCTTGGTCTGGGCGTCCGTGACGGCCTTGAGCGCGCGGGGGTAGTCGGCGGAGTAGTTGGTCACGTAGGAGGGCCGCTTGAGCGCGTCGAGGAAGACCTCGCCCTTCTTCTGGCCGCTGAAGAACGCGGACGTCTCGTGGAAGATCGGGTCGTCGTACGCCGACATGAGGGCGGGCGCGATGCCTTTGCCGCGATAGATCGTGACCTGGCTCTCCGGCCGGGTGAGCACGAACTCGGCGAACGCGTACGCGGCCTCCCTGACCTTGCTGGTGCCCGCGACGGCCAGGTGCGTGGAGTTGACCGTCGCCGACACCTTGCCGCCGGCCGTGACGGCGGGCGGGAGGCGGACCTTCCACTTGCCCTTCTGCTCGGGCACGTTCTCCTCGACGACCCCGCCGAACCAGGTGGGCATGGACTGGACCGCGACCTTGCCGCTCTTGAGCTGGCTGATCATCGTGTTCCAGCCGCCCGACATGTCGGCGACCAGGCCGGCGTCGTTGAGCTTCTTGATGATCGTCATCGCGGTGACCGCCTGTGGCGAGTCGAGCGTGACGTTGCCCTGCATGTCGAAGTAGAAGGTGTCCTGGAGCTGGAGCAGCATCTGGAAGAAGTTGGCGGAGTCGGCCTGGGAGGCGGGCTTGTCGATGCCGAGCAGCTGGACGCCGGTCTTCTTCTTGAGCTCGATCCCGGCCTCGATGACCTCGTCCCAGGTCTTCAGTGCCTCCGCGTCGATCCCGGCCTTCTCGAACAGGTCGGCCCGGTAGTAGAAACCGGCCGAGTTGGCCTCCCACGGCAGCGCGTAGACCTTGCCGTCGCGGCTGACGGTCTCCCACATCCCCTGGGCGAACTCCGCCTTGTGCCGGTCGGCGCCGAGCGGCACGAGGTCGGCCAGGCCGCCGGGGAACTTCTCGATGTAGGCAGGCAGGTAGTCGATGCCGATGTGCAGGACGTCGCCGAGTCCCTGACCGCCCGCGGCCATCCCGGCGGTGATCTTGTCCCAGATGGCCGGATTGCCGATGTCCTGGACATCGACCTTGATGCCGGGGAACTGCTTCTGGAAGCCGGGTACGAGCTCCTTCATCATCGCGGCCGGGCCCTGCCAGCTCCAGACGGTGATGTTGCCCTTGGCGGCCGTGCCGGTCGGGCCCGCCGGAGCGGCCGCCGGGGCGGCGCCGCCGCCACCGCAGGCGGACATCGCGGCCCCACCGGCGGCCAGGGCACTGAGCTGGAGGAATCGGCGTCGGTCGAGGTGGGCCATGGAGGAACTCCTGGGGGGATGAGGAGGTTTGGCCTGTTGCCGCGTGACGTTACATCCGCGTTTCGAGCACTTGCAATACTTCAGCGAAAACTTTCAGGCAGAAACCGGAAGTCCGACGCAAGCCATCACGCTCATTGACCGGCCTGTCGGCGGGGCCATGACGGCCAGTGTCAGGAATAGACCAACGCCCACTTTGTCGCTCGGCAAACCTGGCCATTTATGGACCAACCGGACGCTGTCACCGTCAAGGTGCCCGCCCTCCTCGCCCCCGACGAGGCAGTTGCTCCCGTCCGAGGACGGCGGCAGAAGGGCCACCCCCCATGCACCTCAAGCGTGCGTTATCGGCTGCCTTCAGCGTCACCTGCGCGACCACTCTGACCCTGGCCATCACCACGCAACCGGCCGCGGCCATCCCGCCGAACATCCCGTCCGCCGCCACCGCGGCCACCCGGCTCGCGGCCCTGACCGTGGCCGCCGAATCCCACAGCAGCACCTACGACCGCGACCTGTTCCCGCACTGGATCACCCAGAGCGGGACCTGCAACACCCGCGAAGAGGTCCTCAAGCGCGACGGCACCAACGTGGTGACCAACTCCGCCTGCGCGGCCGTCTCCGGCTCCTGGTACAGCCCCTACGACGGCGCGACCTGGACCGCCGCCTCCGACGTGGACATCGACCACATGGTCCCCCTGGCCGAGGCATGGGCCTCGGGGGCATGGGCGTGGACGACCGCCCAGCGCCAGACGTACGCCAACGACCTGGGCGGCCCCGAGCTGTGGGCCGTGACGGACAACGTCAACCAGTCCAAGAGCGACCAGGACCCGGCCGAATGGCAGCCGCCGCGCACCGCCGAGCGCTGCCGCTACGCCCGATCCTGGATCCAGGTCAAGTGGTACTACAGCCTGACCCTCGACAGCGCGGAGAAGACGGCGCTGAGCAGCATGCTCGCCACCTGCTGACCTCCGGCCTGCCACGGCACAACGCCTCCGAGGAAGCGGGGGCGTTGTGCCGATCTTCGGGACCCCCGCGAAGGAGTGCGAAATATGCCCCTCTAATCTGCATGGCAGACGGCAGCCTGTGGGTGAAAGAGGTCAATTGTGAACAGCCGAGGCGTACTCGTGACCGGATCGTCGCGCGGGATCGGCCGCGAGATCGCCAAGATCTTCGCCGCCGGAGGCGACCGGGTCGCGGTCCACCACCGGGACTCCCCCGGCGAGGCGGAGGAGACCAGATCGGCGCTCGACGGCGACGGCCACGCCGTCGTCCAGGGAGACATAGCCGATCCGGACGCCGTCGCCGCGTTCGTCTCGGCGGCGATCGACGCCCTCGACGGCATCGACGTGCTCGTGAACAACGCCGCCGTCTACCTCTTCCACGATCCGCTGACCGTGGACTACGCCTCCTGGCAGCGAACCTGGCGCAGGACCGTCGAGGTGGACCTGATCGGCGCCGCGAACGTCTCCTGGTGCGTGGCCCGGCACATGGTGGAGCGCGGCCGTGGCGGGCGCATCGTCAACGTCGCCTCCCGTGGCGCCTACCGGGGCGAGCCGCAGGCACCGGGATACGCCGCCGCCAAGGCCGGCCTGACCGCGATGGGGCAGTCGCTGGCCATCGCGCTCGCCCCGCATCGCATCGCGGTCTCCTCGGTGGCGCCGGGGTTCGTCGAGACCGACATGGTGGCCTCCCTCCTGACCGAGGAGAACCGGCCCGGCGTCGAGGCGCAGAGCCCGTTCGGCCGGATCGCCCAGCCGGAGGAGGTGGCGGCGGCCGTGCGGTATCTCGCCTCGGCCGAGGCGGAGTTCGTCAGCGGCACGGTGCTCGACCTCAACGGCGCCTCTTACCTGCGCTGAAAGCTCAGTCGTCCTCCGGCGGGGTCAGGAAGTCCTGGAGTTCGCGGTGCCGGAACTGGTAGGTGGCGCCGCTGACGCGCAGCAGCCGGGCCTCGCAGGCCCAGTCGAGAAAGGTCCACAGCCGTAGCGGAAGCACACCGCGAGCGGCCGAGACGATCAGGCCGATCATGGTGCGGGACCAGGCGATCGCGCCGAAGGCGAGGCCGAAGGTCACACCGCCGATGAGCGCGCACGCCAGCGACTCGACGACTCCCCGGTTCATGACGAACACGAGGAAGGCGGCGACACCGCCGGTGAGGCCGAAGGCCACGCCGATCATCGGGTTGCGGCGCAGGGCCTCTCGCGGGTGGGCCAGCTCGGCGTCCTTGCTCCAGCCACCCGTGGCGATCTTGAAGACGACCCCGAGCGCGAAGGCCGAGGCGAAGGCCCCCATGATCTCCGCGGCCAGGGGGAGCGGGCCGGCGTCGGCCAGGCGCAGCGGCGGCAGTCCGGTGAGGGCGCCGCACAGTCCGAAGCCCAGCAGGATGGCCGGCTCGGCGCGGACCGCCTCGGGTATGGACATGCGCTCGGCTCCCGGCCGCGCGGCGGCGGTCAATCCGATGACCGCCCCGAACACCCCGCCCCCGGCCGCCCCCGCGGCGACGGCGAACCCGGGGTCGAAGACCTTGCCGCCGGTCAGTACGAACCCGGCCAGGCCGCAGAGCACGCCGACCGGGCCGCCCACCAGGGCGCCGAGCAGACCGCCGATCATGCGCCGCCGGTGCGGGACGTTGGCCCGCCCCCCGGCGGCGGCCGGCCACGGCGACAGCGACAGGCCGGTGGCGATGCCCACCCAGCCCGCCATGAGCGCCAAGGTGAGCCCCTCCCCCGCGTCGAGCCAGTCGCGCGGGTCACCGGGACGCTCGGCCCCCGACCCCGCCCAGAACGCCAGCATGGCGATGACGGCGAAGATCACGCAGCACAGACAGTGCAGCGCCCGGACCAGCCGCCGGCCACCGATCGGCCACAGCAGGTGCGGAACGATGTCGATCGGCGTCAGACCGGGCGGCGGCCGATCCGTCCCGGCGGTGTAGGCGGCCTGCCATCGCAGGTGCGAGGCCAGGTTCTCCAGCCAGGACCGCACCTGTTCAGGACGGTAGGGGGTGCCGTGGGCGGCGCGCGGGGTCAGGCCGGTCGCCGCCGGGACGTACGCGTCGAGCAGCCCCCGGGCGATCCGCGCCGCCGCCACCCGTGGGTCGGGGTCCGGGCCGGCGCGGAGCAGCTCGGCCGGATCGGCGCCGGACTCCACGGCGGTCACGGTCAGCAACAGCCGCCACGGCGTGGCCAGGGCGGTGCGGATGGCCGTCCCCGACGGTCCGGAGAGTGCCGCGTGGATGCCGTCGCGGTAGGTGTCGCAGGGATGGCCGTCCGGCCAGCGGGTGCGCAGGTACGCGTTGATCTGTTCGATGGTCAGGTCACGCAGATGGATCCGGGTGGCGTCGTCGAGTCCGGCGCGGGCTTCGGACAGCTCGGCGTAGCGGTCGGCGCGGCAGGTCACGACGACCGCCCCCGGTCGCCGTCCGGAAAGGTCGCTGTACCGGTTGAGCGCGGCCAGCAGGCCGATCGCCCGGCGGGGCGGGCCCATGGACGGCTCGGGGTCCAGTTCGTCCAGTCCGTCCAGCACCGGCAGCACCTGGCGGTCCCGCACCAGCCGCTCCGCGTCCTTGGCCGCGAGTCCGAAGTCGCGCACGAGCTGTTCGGCCAGCCATGGTTCGAACGGGCTGCCCAAGGTCCATCGTGCGGCGTTCAGGCGTACCGGCACCATCTGCCGCTGACCGGGTCGGCCACCGGTGGTCAGGAGGGGCTCCAGCAGTTGCAGCACGAGTTCGATGGCGAGCACCGTCTTGCCCGCTCCCGACTCGCCCACGACCAGCAGGCGCTGTGGGCGCAGCCCGCTGAAGAACGTCCCGATCGAGTGCAGGTCGTCCTTCCCCTCGCCGGTGGCGTCGTCGTGGATCGGGTCCGCGTACGGTGCGAACGAGACCGGCGCGATGCTGTAGCCGCCGAGCAGCCCTTTACGCGCTCTGTCCTCCTCCCGGGCTACGCGCCGCGCCAGGAGTTCGACGGCATGGTCCCGGCCGGTGGGAGCCGCCTCGATCTCCACCGCGTCACCCTCCGTGACCGTCTCCGCCGGGGTCTCCGTGTGGGTGACCGGTTCGGTCAAGGCGGCCCTGGCCACCCGCCAGCGTTCGAGCTCAGCGGGGATCAGCTCACTCGGATAGTCGCGGTAACGCAGGCAGGCGGTGACGAAGGCCTGCACGAAATCCCACCGCGGCAGCCTGTCGGTCTGCCGCAGCACCTGCGAGGTCGTGCTTTTGGGCAACGCGTCGATCTTGACGCCGTCCGAGGTCACCGTCTGGCCGCCGAGAGAGCGCAGCCTGCTCAAGGATGGCTCGCCGGCCCACTGTTTGAGCCGGACCAGCGACCGGACGAAGTCCGCGGCGTTGCCGGCCTCGGTGGGATCGGGTGGACGGGGCTGATCCGCGGTCATCAGCGCGTCGTCCTCACCAGCGACCACTCGAACACCGCCTTCCCGTGCCGGGGCCACCGGCCATCCCTGCACGTGCCTACCAGTGTCTGGACATGACGTGATTCCATCAGGAAATTGCGCGCCTCATCGGACTCCACCAGCTCCCGGCCGACCGCGATGGGCACGAACCCGTGCCGGGGAATGTAGACCCATCGGCCGCGGTCCCAGTCATAGGGATCGAACCAGTGGTGGCGCACCGTACCGGACGCTCGCACCTCGGGTCCGGTCCGGGTCAGGACGAACGAGCCCTGCGAGCGCAGCAGACTCATCCTGCTGACGTAGAAGAGCTCCGTGCCGATGAACGCGTTGACCCGCGCGTCCCAATAGTCGTGTAACCAGGTGGAGGCGCCGTCCCGAAGCAGGCCCGCCTCTCGCGTGAGCTGCCGTTCGAAACGGCGCTGGTTCTTGCGCTCGGCTTTCTTGATCACTTTGAACGAGCGGAGCCAGCGCAGTGACATCGTCCTGGAGGCACCGACGCCGTCCATGAAGTGTTCCAGGAAATCCGACGCCATCGGGTGGACCTTCCGGCCGTCCGCGACGATCGAGCGGAACAACGCGGCCAGTTCCGGGACGGGCTTGCCGGTCCGTCGCCGGAAACCCCTAAGAAACATCCTTGGTCCGTCCGTTAACGGGGATGGTCAGGTGCATATCTGCTGGAATTTCTCTCCCTGTATATAGCGCTCCCACTCGGCCCGGGTGAAGGAGCGGCCCACGTTGGCGCATACCGTGGCGGCGGGATCGGCGGGTATCGCGACGTTCCATAACCGCGCGGTCTTGTCGTAGCTCGCAGAGGCGACGGTGGTGCCGTCCGGGCTGTACACGACCTTGCTCACGACGCTCGTATGACCGGTCAGCGGGGCCCCGATCTGACGGTTGGTCTGCAGATCCCACAGCCGGATGGTGTGGTCCGCGGAGCCTGTGACAAGAGTATTGCCCTTGGGGCTGAACGCGACGGCGCCGACGTAGTCGGTGTGGCCGGTCAGAACGGCCCCGGTCGGACGATGACCTGCCACGTCCCACAGTCGTACGGTGCCGTTGCCAGGCGTGGTGGCCAGGGTCTTGCCGTCATGGCTGAATGCGAGGGCATCGGTTGATCTGCCCTCGGTGGCGGCCGGCAACGGGGCCCCGATCTGGCGGTGAGTGACCACGTCGAAAAGCCGCACGGTACGGTCACCGCCCGCGACAGCCAACATGCCGCCATCCGGGCTGAATGCCATGGCCGTGACGGCGTAGTTGTCGTCGCTGACGGTGATGCGCGGCCAGATCTCACGGCGGCCGGCAACGTCCCAGAAACTGATGAAACCATCGTTCCGCATGGCGACGACCCTGCTGTCGGGGCTGATCTCTCGTTGGGGCCAGTTATTCCGGTCCGAATAGACGAGCGGGCCGATCTGACGAAGAGTGGCGGTGTCCCACAACCGTATGTCGCCGAGGACGCTCGCTATGGTGAGCTTCCTGCCATCGGGACTGAATCTGATTTTGTGGATACCGGACGGCCGGCCATCTTCGATTTGGACGCGACGACTGATTTCACGTTGGGTCGCCACATCCCATTGCCGGACCGCGAAATCAGCATCCCTGTCGCGTGGGCTGACACCGGGGCCGGGGGCGGCCAGTGTCTTCCCGTCGGGGCTGAAGGCGACCTCGGATATCGCGGGCATTGCCGCACCGACCTGTCGATGCGCCACCGGATCCCACAACCACACCACGCCGTCATCACCGGCGGCCGCCACAATCCTCCCGTCAGGGCTGAACGCCACTGTTTTGGCAGGTTGCCGCTTGTCGGCGAGCGCGGGGCCCACCCGTTGATGGCCGGCGGTGTCCCATAGCCGGGTGAAGCCGTCGGCTCCGGCGGTGACGACCCTCTTTCCGTCCGGGCTGAACGCTATCCCGTAGAAACCGTCTCGCTCTCGCAGAGCACTGCCGATCTGGTGATGGGTGGCAAGGTTCCACAGGCGGGCGGTCCCGTCCTTGCTCGCTGTCGCGAGAGTCGTTCCGTCCGGGCTGATGGAGACGTCATGAACGTCGTCGGCGTGCCGGAACGTGCCCCCGATCTGACAGTGTGTGGCGAGGTCCCACAGCCGCGCGGTGTTGTCGGCTCCGCCAGTGACCAGGCGTTTCCCGTCTGGGGTGAAGGCCACCGCATTGATCGCCTTCTTGCCCGTCGGCTGGCCGGGACGTCCCATGGTGTCCCCGATCTGGCGGCGGGTGGCCACATCCCACAGCCGGATGGTGCCCTCGTAGGTCGCGGCCGCGAGGGTCCCTCCATCCGGGCTGAACGCCAACGCCTGTACGGAATCCAGCGCCTGCGCGGACGCCCTGTTCTCCAGCGGGACACCCAGCTGCCGGTGCGCGGATATATCCCAGAACAGGATGAACCCGCCGCATGCCGTGGCCAACATCTTTCCATCGGGACTGATGGCCACGTGGGCGCCCGCGCCACACGCCAGTTGTAAATGGACGATCGGGGCGCCGAGCTGCCGGCGCGACGCGGTGTCCCACAGCCGCACGGCGTCATCGTAGTCCGTCACGGTGGCGATGATCGAGCCATCGCGGCTGAAGGCCAGTTCCCTTATGGGGCTGTTGTATCCGGATACGGGGCTTTTGTGGCCGGGCAGGACCGCCCGGCCCGGCTGTGTCGCCGCGTCGAGCAGGCTGTAACGGGCCTCGGAGGTGTGGGCGATCCGCCAGGCGGCCACAGCCAGCAGTGCGGCGATGACCGGGTCGCCGGCGCCCTCGCTCTGCGCCGCCAACAGGCGCGAGAGCGCCTGTCTGCGTTGCTGATCGGCCTCGTTCGCCGCGTTGACGGCGGCGCCGGCCGCGATAAGGGCGAGCACCGACAGCACCGCGAGACCGGCCATGACGAGGCGCCGGCGGCGGCCGGCCCGCCGTGCCGCCCCCGTCGACGCCGTGATGAAGCGCTCCACTGTGGGGCCGGGCGGTGGGAAGCTGTCGGGGTCGCGGTCCCAGCGGGGCCGGGTGTCCTGGACCGCCAGCAGCCGGGCACCCCGGTAGAGGAAGGCGGGGTCGCGGTGGTTCTCGGCCCATTGGGCGGCGTCGTCGATGAGCTGGTCGTACACCGTCTGCGCGGTGAGGTCGGGTTCGAGCCATTGGCGAAGCGTCGGCCAGGCGATCAGGAGCGCGTCATGGGCGATCTCGACGCTGTCCTCGTCCAGGGTGAGCAGGCGCTGGTCGGCGAACGCGGAGAGCAGCGCCTCCGCCCGGTCTCGCCGCTCCGCCGAGTCCGCCGACGCGGCGGCGTGGATCTCGGTCAGCGTCGCTCTGCGCCGCGCCACCCGCCCGCCCGCGGTGATCAAGGTCATGCGCCGGAAGATCCGGAGCGCGGCCTTACGGTCCTCCGCCGGCAGCCGCCCGAGGACCTCGTCGGCCGTACGCCGCACGGAATCGCGTACCCGGCCGGACTCCTCATAGCCCCGGACGGTCAGCCGGCCGTCCTCACGTCTCTCCCAGGTGTTGCGCAGAGCCTGCGACAGCAACGGCAGGGCCCCGGCCTCGTAACGATCGCCGGCGGTCAGCTCCCCCAGGATGGTCTCCACCAGACCGGGCTCGATCTCCAGGCCCACCGCGGCCGCGGGGCCGGTGATGGCCAGCCGCAGATCCGCCTCCGCCATCGGCTCGACGATGACCTGGCCGTCCTGGATGGCCCCGGCGAACTGCGGGTAGGCCGCGCAACGGTCCCAGTAGTCCGCGCGCACCCCGATGATCACTCCGGCGCCCCGCGGGCCTTCGGCCAGGACGTCCAGAACCCGCACGAACGCCTGGCGCTCCTGCTCGTCGGTCACCAGGACGAACAGTTCCTCGAACTGATCGACCACCAGGAGGAGACGACCGTCCGGTAAGAGAGCTTCCGACAGCGTCCGCCGTGGATCGTCCCGCAGGTGCTCGTGCACCGTCTCGACGCGCCCGCCGAACTCCTCCGCCCACCCTTCGGCGAGCGCCCGCAACGGCCTTGAGGTCGGCGTGAGGAGCAGCCGCGGCCAACGGTGCGATCCGGCGACCGGAAACATCCCCTTCGCCAGCGCGGGCATCAGCCCCGCCCGTAACAGCGACGACTTGCCCACACCCGAGGCACCCGAGATCAGCAGGATGGACCCGTGCTCGTCCAGGCGTGGTGCCAGGCGCTCAAGAAGGCTGTGGGTCGCCCGGGCCCGTCCGAAGAAGAACTCGCTCTTCTCGCTCTCGAACGGCGCCAAGCCTTGGTAGGGGCACACCTCCGGCGACAACAGGGCACCGTGGCTTCTCAGCACCGCGCCCCATCCTCGTCACCCTCACCCATGGCCTTCATTCTTGCTAATCGCGCCGAGGCCGATCAAACGCATCGAAACGCGATGAGCCGGCCTCCGCAGGCCGTCTGATTCCGTTCGCTTTCGTCTGACCAGTGGTTCGAACAGCCCGAACGCGCTTTTGATGTATCTGCGGATCTCACCGGCCAGGTCCGGCGACAAGAACGGGGGTGTCGACCGGCCATGAGTATCAGACACAGATCTCCAAAGGCGTGCGGACGTAAGGACGACCTTATCCAACCTGATGAGCTCGGAGTCGCCGTGACCATCTCCACCGCTTCCCGGCAGGTGGACGTCATACGGCCACCCGACGCCGATTCTTCTTTGGGAACGCTGCTGCGCACGTGGCGGAAGCGGGCGTTGCTGACGCAGGAGCAGCTGGCCGAACGGGCCGGCCTGAACGTCCGGACCGTTCGCCGGTTGGAACACGACGGGCTCCAGCAGCCTCGTATCAGGTCGATTCTGCTGCTGGCGGAGGCGTTGAGGCTGGACGGCGCAGAGCGCGCGACGCTGGTCACCGTGGCTCGCGGTCCGTCGGCCTCCGCTGAACACGATGATCCGGCAGGGTCCGGCCGGCCACCCATTCCGCGGCAGCTACCGGCCGGCGTGGCGGCATTTGTCGGCCGGCGGCGTGAACTGATGGCATTGGCGGATTACCACGAGAATGCGAGCACGATGACGGTCGTCGCCATTGACGGCATGGCCGGAGTCGGTAAGACGGCACTGGCCGTTCATGCCGCCCATCGTCTTACCTCTCGCTTTCCCGACGGGCAGTTGTTCGTCAACCTCCACGGCCATACCGAGGAAATGTCACCCGTCGATCCAGGTGACGCGCTCGCCCGCGTCCTGCGCACACTCGGCGTCGTCGACGAACACATCCCTGAGCACATCGATGACCGCGCCGCGCTGTATCGCAGTGTGCTGGCCGATCGCAAAATCCTGATCGTGCTGGACAATGCCGCCGATGAAGACCAGGTCCGCCCGCTGCTTCCGGCCGGCCCGGGCTGCGGGCTGATCATCACCAGCCGGCGCCGGCTGATCGCCCTGGACGGCACCCGGACCCTGTCGCTTGATGTCCTGCCGCCGAGGGAGGCGGTCGCCCTGTTCACCCGCACGGCCGGGAAGGAGCAGGTGGCGGATGCGCCGGCGACCGTTCTGGTGGAGATCGTGGAGCGGTGCGGGCTGCTCCCGCTCGCCATCCGCATCGCCGCCGTCCAGCTTCAGGCGCGTGCGACCTGGAGCGCCGGACATCTGCTGAACCGGTTGACGGATGATCGGCTGGCCGAGTTGACGGCCGGGCCGCACAGTGTCACCGCCGCCCTGGACCTGTCCTATCAGCGGCTTTCCGAGGAGCAGCGGCGGGTGTATCGGCTGCTGGGCTCGCACGTCGGCACCGAGTTCGGCGCCGCCGAGGCCGCCGCCGCGCTGGGCACGACCGTGACGCGGGCGAGACGGCTGCTGGAGCGGCTGCTGGACGTCCATCTCCTGCGGGAGTCCGCCCCCTGCCGGTACCGGTTCCATGATCTGGTCCGCGACCATGTCTCGGCGCTGCTGCACCAGACGGACGCCATCGATGATCTTCATGGTGTGGACGGCGGCGTCAGGTTCCGAGTCGTCAAGGGGCTGGTCGGACGGGCTGACCGGTCGTGGGTGTAGCGGTGGGGCCGAGCCGAAACCCGGGTGCGTCCGCTCGGGCGGATCTCGTAGGCTGCGCCCGTGCTCCCCGACGCCCCGTGGCCTTCGATGACGCACCGCGAGGCCACGGCCGAGCTGGTGCTGGCGGGCTGGACGCCGTGCGGCGTCGGCGACTGGGCGATCGGCCTGCGCTCTCCCGACGGGCTCTGGGCGGCCAGGGTGTGTCCGTTCGATCCGGCCTACGCCGCCTTCCTCGAGCTGTGTCGTCGCCGGCGCGGTAACCCCTACCTGCCGCGGGTCGCCGTCGACAGCCCGCTGGACGGCGGCGGCACGCTGGCTGTGCTGGAATTCCTGGCACCGCTGGAGACGGTGCGGGCCGAGGAGGTCGCCCGCCAGTGGCGCGCGGGCGAGGGCGATGCGGCCCTGGCCGACGTACGGCAGGCCGCCGCCGCGGTCGACGCCGAGTTCCGGGCCAGGACGCCCTGGTGGGACGGCATCGACCTGAATCCCGGCAACCTGCGGCGGGCCCTCGATGGGCGGGTGGCGGTCATCGACGTGTTCTGCATGGACGGGGCCTCCGTCTACGCGCAGATCCTCCAGGACGCCGGTGTGGTCCGCGCCAAGTTGCCCGGCAGCCGCCACATCCTCGACATCCCGTACATCGCCCGGGAGAGCACCCCCGACGAGATCCAGGCCCTCCGCGCCGCGTGGTATCGCTGAGGCGAGCACAGCCTTCCGTCACAGTAAGTGTCGCCTCAATTACTTTCCGTACATGATGGGGGACGGCCGAGCAGAACTGCACTCAAGGAGCATCGTGAAGAGAATCCTTCTCGTCCCCGCCCTGACAGCCGGAATCATCGCGCTCACCGCCAGTGCCGCCTACGCCTCGCAGTACGTCGCCTACGAAGGCCGGGGCTTCACCGGCAGGTCCGTCGTCATCGACGCGTGCGGGCCGTCCAACATCCCCTTCCACGGCTCCTACAAGTGGTACGGCGACGGCCAGTCGGGGCGCATGTACAACCAGCCCAACGCGCAGGGTGTGATGCACTTCGAGCTGCCTTCCAACCGCAACGCCGAGCAGCGGACGCCTGTCGGCTGGCAGAGCATCTTCATCGTGTGCTGATCGTGACCCAGTAGAAAGGCATCGGTGCCCGGTGAGATCTCACCGGGCACCGATGCGTGTGCGGAGCTAATCCACCTCCGCGACCGCCTGGGCGAACTGGGCCGAGTACAGCCGGGCGTAGGCGCCGTCCGCGGCCAGCAGCGACTCGTGCGTGCCCTGCTCGACGATCCGCCCGTTCTCCATGACCAGGATCAGGTTGGCGTCGCGGATCGTGGACAGCCGGTGGGCGATCACGAAGCTCGTGCGTCCCCCGCGCAGCGTGCTCATCGCCCGCTGGATGAGCACCTCGGTCCGGGTGTCGACCGAGCTGGTCGCCTCGTCCAGGATCAGGATCGCCGGCTCGGACAGGAACGCCCGGGCGATCGTGATCAGCTGCTTCTCCCCCGCGCTGACCGTCGCGCCGCCCTCCTCGTCGATCACCGTGTCGTAGCCGTCGGGCAGCGTGTGCGCGATGCGGTCCACGTGGGCGGCCTCCGCGGCGGCCTCGATCCGTTCGGGCGTGGCGCCTTCAGCCCCGTAGCCGATGTTCTCCGCGATCGTGCCCGCGAACAGCCAGGTGTCCTGCAGCACCATGCCCATGTTGTCGCGTAGCTCCTCCCTGGACATCTCGGCGATGTCGACGCCGTCGAGCGTGATACGGCCGCCGGTCACCTCGTAGAAGCGCATGATGAGGTTGACCAGCGTCGTCTTGCCCGCTCCCGTGGGGCCGACGATGGCCACGGTCTGGCCGGGTTCCACGGTCAACGACAGGTTCTCGATCAGTGGCCGGTCCGGCGAGTAGCGGAAGGACACGTTCTCGAACGCCACGCGGCCCCTGACCTGCGCGGGCCGTGCGGGCTTGGCGGGCTCCTCGGACTGCTCGGGCGCCTCCAGCAGCTCGAAGACCCGTTCGGCCGAGGCGACGCCCGACTGCACGAGGTTCGCCATGCCGGCCACCTGGGTCAGCGGCTGGCTGAACTGCCGCGAGTACTGGATGAAGGCCTGCACGTCGCCCAGCGAGATCGAGCCCGAGGCCACCTTGAGCCCGCCCACCACGGCGACCAGCACGTAGTTGAGGTTGCCGATGAACATCATCGCCGGCTGGATCATCCCGGAGATGAACTGGGCGCGGAAGCTGGAGGTGAACAGGGCCTGGTTGTGCTCGGCGAAGATCTCGGCGGCCTCCTTCTGCCTGCCGAACACCTTGACCAGCGTGTGCCCGCCGTACATCTCCTCGATGTGGCCGTTGAGCTTGCCCGTCGAGGACCACTGCTTGATGAACTGCGGCTGCGACCGCTTGCCGATGACCGTGGTGACGTAGATGGACAGCGGCACCGAGACCAGCGCGATGAGCGCCAGGATCGGCGAGATCCAGAACATCACCACCAGCACCCCCACGACGGTCAGCACCGACGTGATGAGCTGGCTCATCGTCTGCTGCAGCGTCTGCGCGATGTTGTCGGTGTCGTTGGTGGCGCGGCTGAGGGTCTCGCCGCGCGGCTGGCCGTCGAAGTAGCTCAGCGGCAGCCGCGCCAGCTTGGCCTCGATCCGCTCACGCAGCCGGGACGCCGCCCGCTGCACGATGGTCGTGGTCAGCCGGAACTGCGCGACCCCGAGCAGCGACGCCAGCAGGTAGATCGCCAGCACCCAGCCCAGCACCTGGGCCAGCGCGGTGAAGTCGACACCGTGACCGGGCACCACGCTCATCGACGACACCATGTCGGCGAACGTGCCCTGGCCCTTGGCGCGCAGCCCCGCCACGGCCTGCTCCTTGGTGATCCCCGCGGGCAGCCGGGCCCCGATGATGCCGGAGAAGATCAGGTCCGTGGCGTGGCCGAGGATCTTGGGACCCGTCACGCTCAGCGCGACGCTGGCCGCCCCGAGGGCCAGGACGATCCCCAGCAGCGCGCGTTCGGGACGCAGTAACCGCAGCAACCGGCGGAGCGAACCGCCGAAATCGAGCGCCTTCTCAGCGGGCCCGGACATCATCCTGCCTGGGCCGAAACTGGGCTGAGGACGGCGCGGGGGCGCCTCGGTTGTCATGCTGCCTCCTGTTCAGTGAGCTGGGACAGCACGATCTCCCGATATGTCGGGCAGCTGGTCATGAGCTCGGTGTGGGTGCCGCTGCCGACCACACGGCCGTCGTCGAGGACGAGGATGCGGTCGGCGTCGCGGATCGTGTTCACCCGCTGGGCCACGATGACGATCGTGGCATCGGTGATCTTCTCGGCCAGCGTGGCGCGCAGCCGAGCGTCGGTGGCGTAGTCGAGGGCGGAGAAGGAGTCGTCGAACAGGTAGATCTCGGGCCGGTGCACCAGCGTCCTGGCGATGGCCAGGCGCTGGCGCTGGCCGCCGGAGACGTTCGTGCCGCCTTGGGAGATCGGCTCGTCCAGGCCGCCGGGCATCGCCTCGACGAACTCGCGGGCCTGGGCCACGTCAAGGGCCTGCCACAGCTCCTCGTCGGTCGCGTCCGGCTTGCCGTACCTCAAGTTGGAGGCGACGGTGCCGGAGAAGAGGTAGGGCGACTGCGGGACCAGGCCGACCGCCCGGGCGAGCGCGGCCGGATCGAGGTCGCGTACGTCGACGCCATCGACCAGCACCTCGCCGGCGGTCGCGTCGAACAGGCGGGGGATGAGGTTGAGCAGCGTCGTCTTACCGCTGCCCGTACTGCCGATGATCGCGGTGGTACGGCCCGGCCGCGCCGTGAAGCTCACGTCGCACAGCACCGGCTCCTCGGCGCCCGGATAGCGGAAGTCCACCGAGCGCAGCTCCAGCTCGCCGAGGTGTCTTTCCGGGGTGATGGGGGTGGCCGGCGGGTGGACGGTCGGCTCGGTGTCGAGCACCTCGTCGATGCGCTCGGCGCAGACCTCGGCCCGCGGGATCATCATGAACATGAACATCGCCATCATCACCGACATGAGGATCTGCATCAGGTAGGAGATGACCGCGGTCAGCGCGCCCACCTGCATGCTCCCGTCGGCGATGCGGTGACCGCCGAACCACACCACGGCGACGCTGGACAGGTTCACCACCAGCATGACCGAGGGGAACATCAGCGCCATCAGCCGCCCGACCCGCAGCGACACATCGGTCAGCTGGTCGTTGGCCACGCCGAAGCGCTCGCGCTCGTGCCTGTCGCGGACGAAGGCCCTGATGACCCGGATGCCGGTGATCTGCTCGCGCAGCACCTGGTTGATCCGGTCGATGCGCTCCTGCATCGACCGGAACAGCGGCCGCATCCGCATCACGATCAGGCCCACGATGACGATCATCACGGGCAGCACGACCAGCAGCAGCGACGACAGCGTCGCGTCGATGCGCAGCGCCAGCACGATGCCGCCGACGCACATGATCGGCGCGGCCACCATCATCGTGAACGTCATCAGCACGAGCAACTGGATCTGCTGCACGTCGTTGGTGGTCCGGGTGATCAGGGACGGCGGTCCGAACCGGTTGACCTCCTGGGCGGAGAAGTCCTGCACCCGGTGGAAGATCGCGGCCCGCAGATCCCGGCCCAGGGCCATCGAGGTCCGGGCGCCGTAGTACACGGCCACGATCGAGCAGGTGATCTGGATGAGCGTCACACCGAGCATCACCAGCCCGATGCGGGCGATGTATCCGGTGTCGCCCTTGACGACGCCGTTGTCGATGATGTCGGCGTTGAGGGTGGGGAGATAGAGCGTGGCCAGCGTCTGCACGAACTGGAAGAGGACGACGAGCGTGATCTCTTTCCCGTACGGCCTGAGCTGGACCCGCAGAAGACGGAGCAGCATCACGTAGGGCTTTCTGTAGGAGGAGGAGTGGAGGACGGCCGGATGAGCAGCCCGTCGAGCAGGACGGAGACGATCTCCGCGTCGTCCATGTCGCCGAACTCGCCGTCCAGGCCGAAACCGCGGTAGACGCTCACCGCGATCAGCATGAGGAGCAGGTGCGCCGCGCCCTCGGGAGATCGGCGCAGCCGGTCGCGGTCGGGCGCGACCAGGGCGGCGAGCGCCGACCCGATCCGGCGCCGGTTGTCCAGCATCCGCTTGCGGAACTCGGGGTCGTCGACCAGCGGGTCCCCGGGCGCGGCGGAGAGCTTGGCGTTGGAGATCATGCCCGCCCGCAGCATCGCGACGGCCTCGCGCAGCCGGGCCCGGAGCTCGGTCCGCGTGCCGATGGCCGCCAGCGCGTCCACCGCTGGCTGCGCGTCGAACGCCTTCATCAGCGCCGCCCGCAGCAGCGAGGCCTTGTCGGGGAAGACGCCGAAGATCGTGCCCTCGGCCACGCCCGCGGCCTCGGCGATCTGCCGGGTGCTCAAGGCGGTGCCGTGTTCACGCAACAGGGGAACCGTGGCGGCGATGAGCGCGGCCCGGCGGTCTTCTGGCGCCATAGCCGGCACCCTGCGCCTCTTTGTCACGGGGCGAGCATACTGAGCGAGTACTCACTCGTTCAAATGGTTTATCTGTGGCGGTCCTGCTCTCCAGGGCGGACGAGGCCGCTCTCGTAGGCGAAGACGACCGCCTGAACGCGTGTGGTCAGGTTGAGCTTCATCAGGACCCGGGACAGGTGGGTCTTGACCGTCGCCTCACCCAGGAAGAGCCGGGCGGCGATCTGGGTGTTCGTCAGGCCCTGGGCCAGCAGCTTCAGCACGTCCGTCTCCCGGCCGGTGAGCGCGTCCAGCTCGGCTGCCCGGCTCGTGGCGCGGGAGGGATCCGGCTGGCCGGCGAACGCGGCGATCACCCGCAGGGTCACCGCCGGGTCGAGCAGCCCGCCGCCGGCCGCCACCGTCCTGACCGCCTCGACCAGATGCTCGGGCGGGGCGACCTTCAGCAGGAAGCCGCTGACGCCCGCGTGCAGTGCGGCGGCGACGTGGGCGTCCTCGTCGAAGGTGGTCAGCACGACGACCTTGCTCTCGGGGTGGTCGCGTACGAGCCGCCGCGACGCCTCCAGCCCGTCCATCTTCGGCATCCGCACGTCGATCAGCACGACGTCGGGCCGCGTACGCGCGACCAGGTCGAGCGCCTCGACGCCGTCGGACGCCTCGCCGACGACCTCGATGTCCGATTCGCTGCTGAGCACCAGCCGCAGGCCCACGCGGATCATCGCCTCGTCGTCGACGAGCGCCACCGAGATTGTCATGCCGCTTTTCCTACCATGTGCGAGGAATGGGGAACCGGGCGCGGACCGCGAACCCGCCGTCCGGCTCCGCAGCGGCGTGCAGGTTTCCCTGCACCATCGCCAGCCGTTCACGCATGCCGACCAGCCCGTGGCCGCCACGCCCAGGGACTCGACGCGCCGCTGGTCCGGGCTCGTTGCGTACCTCAAGGGTGAGGGCCTGGTCGGTGTAGCCGATGGTGACCGCGGTCGGCACCTCTCCGGCGTGGCGCAGCACGTTCGTCAGAGCTTCCTGAAGCACCCGGTACGCGGTGAGATCCAGGACCGGCGGCAGCCGGGGCGGCTCGGCGGGGGAATCCAGGGTCACCTTCAGGCCGGCGGCGCGGACATCCGCGATCAGCTCGCCGACGCGGGCCAGTGATGGCGCCGGGGCCGGCCGTTCGCCGTCGACGTGCTCACGCAGGATGCCGACCAGACCGCGCATCTCCTCCACCGTCTGCCGGCCGAGACGCTCCAGCCCGGCCACGATCTCCTGCTCGGCCGGGCGTCCGTCGAGCACCCGGCGCAGGCCGCCCAGTTGCAGGGTCATCACGCTGACCGAGTGCGCGACCGCGTCGTGCACCTCCCGTGCGATGCGCGTACGCTCCTGCGCGACCGCGGCCTGGGCGTTCGCCTCGCGTTCCGCGTCGAGAGCGGCGGCCAGTTCGACGAGCTTGGCCGCCCGCTCGCCGCTGCGGCGGGCGAGCAGCCCCATGCCCAGGCCGGGCAGCAGGATCGCCGGGATGAAGAACAGCTCCCACAGCGACAGGCCGGCGACCATCTGGGCGCTCGCGAAGGACAGGGCCGCCGCGCAGAACGCCAGGGCCGAGCGCCGGGGCGGCTCGCGCCAGCCGGCCCACGCCACCACCCCGATCAGCCCGATCATCGCCGCGCCACCGACTCCCGGCGCGTCGAACGCGACCACGGGGATCGGCAGGCAGGCGGCCGCGATGACCGTACCGGCCAGCGGGTACCAGGACGCGACCACCACCCCGGCCCCCAGCAGGACGCCCCAGATCCAGGTGGCGGTGGCGCCGGCGCCGAAGAAGTCGTCGAGCCGTGTCTCCATCACGGCCAGGAAACCGATCAGCGGGCCGGCGACCAGGGGGATGAGGCGGACGTCCCTCAGCCGGGTCATCGTCATGGCCACCGATCGTAACCAGGCGCGCCGTCGGCCGACTCCCCCGGATGGCGGACCACCGCAGGCCGCGGGGTCCACCGTTCGGCGGACCCGGCCGGACTGCCGTCCGCCGGATCGGGGATCGAGCACGGTGCGCGATGGCTGACGCGCCACAGGGTGCCGCGGCGGAAGAGTTCTCACCGCAACGATCCACCCCAGCGACCCGGAGGTACGACATGGCCCCCCTCACCCACACCGCCCCTGATGTGCTCCCCGAGGGCGCCGACCGGACGAGCCGGTTCCTGCGGCGCGCCGGCGGCACCGCCCTGATCGGCAGCCCGCTGCTGATGTTCGCCGGCATGATGGCGTGCCCGCCCCAGGACTCGGACTCGACGATCGACTACGTCACCTCGCTGGCCCGCGACTCGTTCCTGACGGAGCTGTCGGCGATCCTGCTGCACTACGGCCTGATCGTCGGCGCCCTCGGCGCGCTGGCGGTGCCCGGGCTGGTCCGCGGCCGTAAGGGCCGGTGGCCGGTGGCGTTCGGCGTGCTGGCCACCGCACTTGGACTGCTGAACGTGTCCGGGGCGGTGCGCGACGACTGGTGGCGGATGGTCACCGGGCAGCAGCTCCCGATGGACGTCGCGGTGCGGATCTCCGACACCGTGGACGGGTCGGCGTTCATGCCCCTGTGGAGCGGGACCGAGATGTTCGCCTTCCTGGGCCTGCTCGCCCTGTGCGCCGGGCTCGCCCGGGCGGGTGTCGTGGGCTGGTGGCTGACCGCGGTCTATCTCGGCGCCTTCGTCGCGATGATGTTCATCCCGGTCGACCTGACGTATGTGATCGGCACCGCGTTCGCCGCGCTGTACCTGCCCCTCGGGGTGGCCGGCGTGCGCGTCTTCCAGCGCGAGCGCGCCGCGGCCGCCCCGGTGTGACCGGGTTTGCCGATACGGCAACGCGATTCGTGATGCTCCCACCGTCCGCCGGATGCTTGGCGGGGGTGCCGTCGGCACCCCCGGAGCTTTGGAGGATTGATGGCACGGCATGATCCGGTCGCGGAGACGACACATCGTCTGGTCTTGTCCGGCACCGGCCGCATCCACCTGGTGGAGCAGGGCTCCGGGCCGCTGGTGCTCTTGGTCCATGGGTTCCCCGAGTCCTGGTACTCCTGGCGCCACCAGTTGCCGGTGCTGGCCGCCTTCGTGTCCCCGGGCGGGACGCTGCGCGACCGCTTCCCCATCGACCGGCTGCCCGCGTGGCTCAGTGAGGACGACCTCGATGTCTATGCCGCGGAGTTCGAGCGGACCGGCATGAGCGGGGCGCTCAACCGCTATCGGAACATGGACCGGGACTGGGAAGACCTCGCCGGTTTCGACGGCTCCCCCATCACCCAGCCGTCCCTGTTCATCGGCGGGGCGCTGGACGCCTCCACCACGTGGCTGGCCGACGCCATCAAGGCGTATCCCGTCACCCTGCCGGGCCTGGTCTCCTCGCACATCCTCGACGGCTGCGGTCACTGGATTCAGCAGGAGCGCCCCGAGGAGGTCAACGAGATCCTCAGCGACTGGCTCGCCTCCCTGAGGTAGCGGCTCGCCCGTAACCGAGGACGGGCGAGCCGGCGGGAGGTCGCGCCGATCAGTGCGCCGGCGTCTTACCCACCAACCAGGTCCCCGGCTCGGCCGGATCCGAACTGGTCAGCAGCGCCTGCGTGCCCTCGATGAGCTCCTGGCGGGAGATCGTGCCATCGCCGTCGGTGTCCAGCTTGTCGAAGGCGATCGAGATGGCTTCGTCGGGGATCTCCACAGCGTGGTAGAAGCGGGCGAACTCCGCGCGTGAGATGGTGCCGTCCCCGTCGCTGTCGGCGGCGTCGAAGACGGCAGCGGTCGCCCGGTCGGTCACCGCGAGGAAGCGTGGATCGCGGCCCGCGCCCGAGAGCATCGCCGCGACGAACTCCTCCCTGCTCACCCTGCCGTCGCCGTCGCTGTCGATGTCGTCGCGGATCTGCTCCCACCAGGCGGCGAAGGCGGACCGAAGGGCGTCGTGGTGGGGGGAGCCGGCCTCTGGCGCCAGGGCGGCGCAGAGATGCCCGGCCCGCGCGGTGAAGTCCGACTCGCTGATGTGGCCGTCGCCGTCGCTGTCGAAGACCGCGAAGACGCCGGCGATGTTGGCCTCGACCAGTTCCTGGGACACAGCTGCCTCCTGAACGCCTGCCAGCACTGTCGCTACCTACAGTACCTATACGACTACTTTAAGCAACCGTTGAAATTCGCCCTTGCCTAGAATCGGGTTCTAGAAGCAGGGTTGCCCCATGATTATCGAGTACGCCGAACGCGTGTGGCGCGGCGAATCGGACGACAGCGTCGTGGACGCGGGCATGCAGGGCAAGGGCGTACAGCCGATCACCGAGGGTCTCGGCTGGTGGCCGGGGTTCGGCAACGTGACCGCGTTCGAGACCGAGGGCGAGTTGGTGCTGTTCGACACCGGCGGCTCGTTCTCGGCGGCGCAATTACACGAGGACGTCCGGGCCTGGACCCGGGCTCCGCTGACCGCCGCGTTCTACTCGCACGGGCACATCGATCACGTCTTCGGGACGGGGCCGTTCGAGGAATCGGGGCCGTCGGCCACGATTTACGCCCATCAAGCGGTGGTCGATCGGTTCGAGCGTTACGTCTTGACGAATGGCTACAACTCGGTGATCAACCAGCGGCAGTTCCAGGCCCCCGGGCTCCGCTGGCCCACCGACTACCGCCGTCCGGACGTGACCTACACAGACGCGCTGACCGTGCGGCGTGGCGGGCTCACGTTCGACCTCGTGCACGCCAAGGGCGAGACCGACGACGGGACCATCGGCTACGTACGCGAGCACAAACTGCTGCTGCCCGGGGACCTGTTCATCTGGGTGACGCCCAACTGCGGCAACCCGCAGAAGGCGCAGCGCTATCCCCGGGAATGGGTGCACGCGTTGCGCCGGATGGCCGCCATGGACGCCGACATCATGCTTCCCGGTCACGGCGCCCCGATCTTCGGCCGCGACCGCATCCAGCAGGCGTTGCTGGAAACGGCCGAATGGCTGGAGTCGCTCATCACGCAGACCCTGGAACTGCTCAACGCGGGCGCGCGGCTCGACGAGATCGTCCACTCCGTGAAGGCGCCGGGGCATCTCGCCGACCGGCCCTATCTGCGGGCACGGTACGACGAGCCGGAATTCGTCGTACGCAATCTGTGGCGCCTCTACGGTGGCTGGTACGACGGCAACCCGGCCCAGCTGAAGCCCGCCCCCGAGGCGGTGCTGGCGAAATCGGTGGCGGAACTCGCGGGCGGGGCGCGAGCCCTCGCGGACGCGGCGCTCAAGGCCCTTTCCGAAGGCGACGAGCGACTGGCCGGGCACCTGGCGGAAATGGCCGCCCTGGCGGCGCCGGACGACGCGGGGGTGCATCGCGTACGCGCGGAGGTCTTCTCCGCCAGGGCGGCCGGCGAGCTGTCCCTCATGGCGAAGGGCATCTTCGCCTGGGCCGCCGCGGAGTCCAGGCAGCGCTCGTGAGGTTGTTCCCCAGGCTGGGGCAAGGTCAGTGGCGCTTGGCGACGGTCAGCATGTGGCGGGCGCCGCGCTGGAACTCGTACGGGACCTCGCGGACCGCGCACCTCAGCCCTTCGGCCCGCAAGTCCGCTCGGAGCGCGTCGAGAAACGGGACCGGCTCGCCGTCGCCCATGCGGACCAGCGGGAAGATCCGCACCTCGCGCCGGCTGACCCGGCTCATCTCCATGATCGCCGCCCGGTGCCATTCCTGATCCAGCCGGTCGGCCCAGGTGAACAGCAGGTGTGAGCAGAGCACCAGGTCCACGCTGCCATCGGCCAGCGGGAGGTGGGGCAGGCGGGCGGCGAGGTACGCGCCGGGCCGCCGGTGGATGTCGGCGACGAACGCGCTCCTGGCGCGCAGCCGCATCTCCCGGCGGCGTTCGGCCGAGCCGTACCATCCCCAGACGAACCGGTCGGCGTTCGCGCTGATCATGGCGTTGCCCTGCTCCAGGTCGCCCGACAGACGCTCGGCGAGCACGGCGGCGCCATGCGCGTAAAGCGGGTCGGCCGCCAGCGCCCGGACGCCCATCGCTCCGGCCTCGGCGACGAAGCCGGAGGCGCCCCCGGCGCAGTCGAGGCTGACGCCGTCCAGGTCACGGTCGTCGAGCGCGAACATGGCCCGGTATTCGAGGAAGGAACGAGACGACATGATCATGTCCGCGTGAGCCACAGTCACCACAGTTCGATCGAGCGGGCGAAGATGCCTGCCACGTCATCCTCGGTCACCGGCAGCGGAGCGGTCGCGAGCAGGCGCTGCTGTCTCATCGTCCCTTCGACGAGTGCGTCTATGTCGCCCGTGCCGTACCCGACGGCGCCGATCCCGTTGGGCAGGCCGATGTCGCGCATGAGGTCGATGAGGACGGACGGCAGGAACTCGGCCGCCGCAGCCGGTTCCCGCCGGTCCGGGGCGAGCAGCCGTGCGGCGCGCAGGTGGCGTTCCGGCGCCGCCTGGAAGGTGAACCTGAACGCCTCCGGCGCCGTGAGCGCGACCGACATCCCGTGCGGGACCATCGGCTCGTGCCCGGGATACCCCTTCGGGTGGAAGTCGCGTACCTGTCCGGCGATGGGGTAGGCGTTGGCGTGCGGGATGTGCACGCCGGCGTTGCCGAAGCCCATCCCGGCGAACGTCGCGGCCAGGGCCATCTCGCCGCGGGCCGCCTCGTCGTCGCCGTGCCGCACGGCGCGCCGGAACGACCGGGACAGCAGCCGCATGGCCTGCTCTGCCCACATGTCGGAGATCGGGTTCGCGCCGCAGTAGGGCACGCGCTGCTCGGGGCGTTTACGCTCGCCGCCGGTGTACCAGCGGGCGGTGTAGCTCTCGACCGCGTGGCAGAGGATGTCCATGCCGGCTGAGGCGGTCACCTGCGCGGGCTGGGTCAGCGTCAGGTCGGGGTCCACGACGGCGAGCGTGGGGCGCAGCCTGGCGTGGCTGATGCCGGTCTTGACCTTGAGTGTCAGCACGTCGAGCACGCAGATGGTGGTGCTCTCGGCGCCGGTTCCGGTGGTCGTGGGTACGGCGATGAGCGGTTTGAGCGGATTGACCGGGGCGCTGCCCAGCCCGACCGGGGCGTTGACGTAGTCCATCAGCTCGCCGGGGTTGGTGAGCATCAGGTTGATCGCCTTGGCGGTGTCGATGCTGGACCCGCCGCCGACGCCGACGATCGCGTCCCAGGGGCCGGTGGCGCGGGCCTGCGCGATGGCGGCGTCGAGGCTGGCGTCGGTCGGTTCGACGTGGACCTCGTCGTAGACCTGGGCGGCGATGCCGTGGCCGCGGATCTGATCGGCGATTCGCTGCGGGGTGCCGGTGGCGGCGACGCCGTGATCGGTGACGATCAGGACGCGCCGGACGCCGTCGTACCCGCTGAGGTCGAAGCCGATCTCGCCGGCGGCGCCGTTGCCGAACTTCAGCTGGGGCGCGCCGTAGGTGAAGACGGTCTCGGGGTTGACCGGAGGCGTGGTCGTCATGCTGGTCCCCTTACCCGTCCTGGCACATCACGAGCAGGTGGACGGCGGCTATGCCGCTGTCGCTCCGCCCAGCGGACGGCGAGTGGTGCCGCCAGGCCGGTCAGGGCGAACAGCCCGCCGACGACGTACCAGCCAGGGGCACCCCACGTGATGCAGAGCGCGATGAGCAGGGCGGGGCCGAGACCTTCGGCCAGCCCGGCGCCCAGGCCGAACACGCCCAGGTACTGGCCGGTGGCGTGCGCCGGCGCGAGGGCGAAGGACACCTCGAAGCCCGCGGCGGAGTGCCACAGCTCGCCGATCGTATGGATCACCACGGCGACGATGAGCAGCGCCGCCGCGGCCCATCCCGGGATTCCGGCGGACAACGGGATCAGCGAGCAGGAGATGAGGAAGGCCACGCCTGCCCGGCGATAGGCGCCCCCGCCGGCCAGCGGGGAATCGATGCCGCGGCTGGCTCGTACCTGGAGCGCGACCACCATGACGGTGCTGATCAGCATGGTCCCCGACACGAGCCAGCGCGGTGCGGCGGTGGCTCCCACCAGCCAAAGGGGTATGGCCACGGTCAGCACCTTGAACTGGACGGCCATGATGCCGTCGAGCCCGGTGAGCAGCAGGTAGGGCCGATCCCGCAGGGCGATCCAGCGTGGCCCCCGGACGACGGGCCCGGGCGGGACCGGTGGCAGGCGCACCAGGATCACCGCGGAAGCGGCGAAGGCGACGGCATTGCCCACCACGAGCAACCGGTACGCCATGAGAGTGTCCGCCTGGACGGCCCAACCGGCCAGCAGGGCACCGAAGGAGACACCGACGTTGGTGACGGCGCGGAGGTACGCGCGGAACTCCTGGGGCCGGTCGCCACCGTAGTGCCGGATGAGCGGACTACGTGCGGCCAGCCCGGCCGCCTTCGCACCGGTGGCCGTGCACACGGCAAGGAGGAACGGCCAGAAGCTGTCAGCCAGCAGGAAACCGGCCGTCGCCAGGGCCTGGACGACGAGCGTGATCGCGTACACACCGCGCGCCCCGTACTTGTCCGCGAGATGACCTATGGCGATGCCCAAGGCCAGCGAGACGAGACCGGCGATGCCGAGCCCCAGACCCACCTGGCCGGCCTGAAGGTGGACTCCCTCGGTGAAATACAGGACCCCGGCGGTCAGGTAGAGGCCGCTGCCAAGGGTGTAGACGAAGTTGGCGGCGGCCAGGACCCGCTGTGGTCCGGCATCCGACATCAGGTGAGGCATTGAGGAGCTCCGCGTCCCGCGAACGTAAGGACCACGCCAGCTTCCTGCACAATACTTGCAATAGCAATATATTCGCGGAAATGTCGTGACCGCTAACGTGACCTCATGACCTGGGAGCGCCGTCCCAGAAGGACATCGAGCACGAGAAACGCGATCAGGGAGACGCCCATCAGCGGCAGGAAGACGCCTACGCCCGCGGCGACCAGCGCCAAGGCGCCCAGCATCACCCGGTTCACGTGCCGCCAGGCGCCGCGTGCGGGCGGTACGGCGAGACCGCGGGTGGGGCGGCGCCGCCACCACATGCGATAGCCCAGCACGATCAGCGTGATGAGCCCGGCGGCCACCCCCATGAGCAGGATCTGGTTCACCAGGCCGAACAGCAGGCCCATGTGGGCGTCGATGCCCCAGCGGGTCAGCTTGGCGGCCAGCGGGTAGTCGGCGAAGCGTAGTTCCCCGCTCACCTGGCCGGTGGTGGCGTTGACGGCCATCTGGTCCAGGCGCACGGGCCACTGCTTGTCGATCTCCTTCACCAGGTAGGGACCGCCGGCCTCCGTCGGCCAGACGATCTCCAGCGGGCCGGACAGGCCCTTGCTCGCCGCCGCCTGGGCGACCTGGTCGGCGCTGATGGCGGCGGTGGTGCCGTGCTGGTGGCCGCCCGACGTGTGGGCGGCGTGGTCTCCGCCCGAGGTGGCGATCGCCGGGGTCGTCCAGCCGAGGGCGGAGCGCAGTTCATCGACGTTCGCTCCGGCGTACTTCGACCAGGTCAGGCCGGTCGCGGACAGGAAGATCAGGCCCAGTACCACCCACAGGCCGACGGAGCCGTGCCAGGAGAGGATGCGTCGCGAACCCGCGAGCTCACGCTCGGGCAGGATCAACCGGCGGCGTTCGCGGCGGCGTCGGGTGACCCACAGCAGCAGACCGCCGAGGGCCACCGCCCACAACCAGCTCGCCGCCAGCTCGCTGTAGAGGCGCCCGGGCTCGCCCAGGTGGAGCTGGCGGTGGAGGTGGGAGATCCAGGCGCGGACGGGCAGCGCGCCGGAGCTGCCGTAGCTCTCCAGCGAACCGCGTACCTGGGCGGTGTAGGGATCGACGAAGACGGCCAGCTTGGTGCTCTCCGCCAGCCCCGGCACGTCGAGCAGCACCCTGGTGGTCCGGTCGGCCTCCACGGCCGGCTGAACCGAGCTGACCTTCGCCTGGGGCTGTACGGCACGGGCGGCGGCGACCTGCTGGGCCAGCGGCAGCCGGGACTGGCCGACCGGTGCGGTCAACTCGTGCTGGTAGACGACCTTCTCGATCTGGAACGAGGCGGCGTACAGCAGGCCGGTGATCGCGGCAACCAGGAGGAAGGGGGCGATGAGGAGCCCCGCGTAGAAGTGCAGCCGCAGCACCAGCGGACGCAGCGCCGCCCAGTTCGCGCCACGCTGCGGGTCCGGCTCTTTGACCGGCGTGGATGGGACGTCGACAGAGGAGGTCATGGGGTGTTTCTCCGTTCTGCGAGCACGCGCGCACCAACCAGATATGCGGCATCTCGCGAGACAGTTCGCGTGCGGGCCGCCTCGGCGGCCACGCGGGAATGGCCGCGGGACGTGCCGCGGCTTGGGGTCAGGCGTCAGAGCCTGGTCAGAGAACGGAGAAGGAGATCGGAGGACCGCGGCTGGAGACCGTCGCGGCGAACGGTGACGAGCGGCGCGGCGCGGCGTCGTCCCAGGACCGGGCTCGGCCGGGCAGGACGATCTCGATCAGCGCACCCGCCAGCGCGAACAGCGCGGAACAGAAGCCGCTGACGGACGTGACGGCCAGACGCAGCAGAGTCGCCAGAGCGGCGTCACCCCGGGCGAGCCACCAGGCTGATCCGAACGCCGCCACCGCGTGGACCACCAGCATCCCGAGCCCGCCACCGTGCTCGTGCGGGCTCTGCGACGTCACGGAGGGCAGGTCCGGCACGGTGGCGCCGAAGAGGTGGTGCATGCCGTACTGGGCGGCGAAGCAGGCGCCCAGGAGCACGTTCATGCCACGCTGGCGTCCGCCGAGCACGTACGCGCCCGACCATGCCAGAGCCAGGGCGCCCCCTATGGCCGTCAGCCGCACGACCGTGCCTCCGGCCAGCACGTGCAGGGCCGCCGAGACCAGCACGCAAGCCGCCGCGAACACGGCGGCCCGCAAGGCGCGCAGGAGAGGTCGGCCGACATGCACCCGGCAATAGTGCCATACGCCGAACTCGGCTCCGGCCCGCGAGCACCTTGGCCTGAAGGCAGTCACCACAGGCTGAACCAGGCGACCACCGGCCGCGTATCCCTCTCTACAGACGGCCATGCACGCACCGAGCCGTTTCAACCTGGCGAGAGTCACCTGATCCATAGACGTCGACAGCGGTGTGGGAGGATCTGGCCACGATGGGTCCGTTCTCTGTGGTGCGGTGGGTGCGCGCGGCGAGCTTCGCCGCTACGTGCGCCGCCTTGGCCACGCTCGGGCACCTGGCCGGTGGCGGCTGCTTCGACCCGCTGGCGACGCTGAGCGGATTCCTGCTCATCCTGCTGCCGGCTCTGGCACTCAGCGGACGCGAACGCACTCTGGCCTCCATCCTGCCCGCGACCGGTTCGTCGCAGGTCATCTTGCATGTCCTGCTCACCCAGAGCTGCGGCCGTCATGCGGCGGCACCTCTTTCGGCCGCCCCGGGCATGGGTGAGATGAGCCATCTGCAGACCGATTCCTCGGGTGTGGGGATGCTCCTCGTGCACGCGGCGAGTGTGCTGCTCACCTCCGTCTGGCTGCGGTGGGTGGAAGCGGGCCTTTGCGCCCTGGTCCGGCAGTTGGCCGGACGGGTGCTGCGCCCGCTCCTGGTCTTGTTCTTCATGGTGGCCGGGTGGATCTTCGCCGGACCGCGAGCGATCGTGCATGCGCGCGAGGACGAGACCGCGCGCATCCGGCTGTTCCTGAGATACGCCCTCGTGCTCCGGGGACCCCCTGAAGGGCAGGCCGGACCCGCAGTGGTCCTGTGATCCGATGATCATGTGCCGGTCGTCCGCGCCGGCTTCTCAGGGGCAGCCCTCAAGCGTGCGGTAAGGACCGCGCTTCTCCACGTGCTTCCTGGACTTGGCGCTGTTTCGCCTGTCCAGGGGCCGGACTTCTGCCCTGGCGCGCGCCGTACGGCTCCTTTGCCGGCGGTCCTCGCCATGACTATCGGCACCACCTGCGGTTCCTCCGACGGCAAGCCGGTCGCCGCCACATCAGTCACCACCATGGTCGGCTGAGGCGTGCGCACCTTCGGAATCAACCCAAAGAGAGCACACGTACCCATGAACCCTTGTCGTTCGCGCCGTCCTCTGGCCCTCGCGGTGTCCGCGCTCGTCGCCTTGAGCGCCACCGGTTGCGGTGGCTCCGGCGAAGCCGCCGTTGTCGCCACCGCGGCCGCCGCTCCTGCCGGCTCGACCAGCTATCCCCTGTCCTTCGACAACTGCGGCATGAAGGTCACCTTCCAGAAGCCGCCCCAGCGGGTGCTGATCCTCAACGGCACCAGCGTGGGCGAGGTGGAGAGCTTCATCATGCTCGGCCTGGAGCAGAACATCCTGGCCAACGCCCAGAGCTACGGCGTTTCCGACGACCCATCCATGATCGGCAAGATCAAGGCGCTGCCGACCGGCGGGCTCACGATGAACAAGAACTTCGACGTCCCCGCCGAGCAGGTCCTCAAGCTCAAGCCCGACCTGGTGGTGTCCACCTGGTCCGGCGGGTTCGACGCCAAGACCGGTTTCGCCACCCGCGAGCAGCTCGCCGCGGCCGGGATCACCTCGCTGGTCAACCCGGTCAACTGCGCGATGGGCAAGCCGGAGGCGACCGAGCAGGAGAAGGTCGCCTACCGCAACCAGTCGATCAACTCGTCGCTGGAGTTCATCGGCCTGCTCGGGCGGGTGTTCGACGTCCAGCGACGCGCGCTCGATCTCATCGGCGAGCTGCGCGCCCGCGTCGAGGCCGTACGCACGCGCGTGTCGAACCTGCCTGCCAAGAAGGTGCTCATCGCCTACCCCGGCATGGCGATGATGAACGCCAACGGCCTGCCGGCCGTCATGACCGGCGGCATCTACGACGACGTGATCAAGGCCGCCGGCGGGGTCAATGCCTTCGCCGGCCAGACCGCGGACGCGACCCGCACCCTCAACAAGGAACAGCTCGCGACCGCCGAGGTGGACGTGCTGGTGGTCGGGCTGTTCACGCCGCAGGAGAAGGGGGACGCGGAGGCGGCCAAGCTGTTCGCCGCCTACCCGAACTGGGCCGCGGCCAAGTCCAAGACCTACACGGTGGTCTCCGACGGCGTCTACCTCGGCCCGCTCAACGCCGGGGCCGTGGAGAAGATCTCCAAGGTGGTCCACCCCGGTGACTGACACCCTGACCTCCACACCGCAAGCCGTATCCGCGCCAGGCAGCTCCCGGCGCCCGCACCTGGTGTCCGGGCCCGCGACCGGAATGCTGCTGGCCGCCCTGGCCGTCGCGCTGGTCGCGGGCCTGGTGGCCGGCATCTCCATCGGCTCGGTCAACCTGCCCCTCGGCCAGGTCTGGGGGGTGGTCTGGGCGCACCTGACCGGACGGGGCGCGCAGGCCGACCCGCTGCTCAGCCAGGTCGTCTGGGAGATCCGTACGCCCCGGGCCCTGCTGGCCGCGCTCGCCGGAGCCGCCCTCTCGGTGGCCGGGGTCGCCCTGCAGGCCCTGGTTCGCAACCCGCTCGCCGACCCCTATGTCCTCGGCGTGTCCTCGGCGGCCTCGCTCGGAGCCGTGCTGGTGCCCGCGCTCGGCGGCACCGCACTGGCCGGTCTGACCGGCGCGCTCGGCGTCACCGGTGCCGCCTTCGCCGCCGCGATGCTGTCGGCGCTGCTGGTCTACGTCCTGGCCCAGCGCGCCGGGCGGTTGCTGGACTCCTGGCTGGTGCTGACCGGCGTGGCCATCGGCTACCTGTGCACCGCGGCCACCACCTTCGTGCAGCTCCAGCTCAACCCGACGGAGCTGCAGGGCATGATGTTCTGGCTCATGGGCAGCGTCGCCGGCGCGGCCTGGACCGACCTGGGCGTGCCCGCGTTGCTCATCGTCTCCTGCATGGCGTGGTTGTCGCTGCAGGCCCGCGCGCTCAACGCGTTGCTGGCCGGCGAGGAAGCCGCCATCGCCATCGGCGTGCCGGTGGCCACCCTGCGGATCGGGCTGCTGGTGATCGGGTCACTGCTCACGGCCACCGTGGTCAGCGTCGTCGGCGGCATCGGCTTCATCGGGCTGATGATCCCGCACATGGTCCGGTTCGTCGTCGGCGCCGACCACCGCCGCGTGCTGCCGGTATCCCTGCTGTCCGGCGCGCTGTTCCTGGTGCTGGTCGACCTGGCCGCCCGGACCGCCGACCGGCCCAACGAGCTGCCGGTCGGGATCTTCACCACCGGGCTCGGCGTACCGTTCTTCCTGTGGCTGCTGCGCCGCCGTGCGAGCGGAGGCGCCGATGCGGCTTGACCTCGCCGGTGTCAGTGCCCATATCGACGCGCGCCCCATCGTGCACGGTGTCGACCTGACCGCCGGGCCGGGCGAGTTCGTCGCGCTGGTCGGGCCCAACGGCAGCGGCAAGTCCACGCTGCTGCGTACCGTCTACCGAGCACTGCGTCCCTCGGGCGGCGTCGTCCGGCTGGACGGGCAGGACCTGTGGCGGATGCGGCCTCGCCAGGCCGCCCGCCACCGCGCCGTCCTTCCCCAGCACAGCCAGGTCGGCGAGGGATTCTCCGTCGCCGAGGTCGTCGCGGCCGGTCGCCACAGCCACAAACGGCTGCTCGACCGGGAGACCTCGGCCGATCGCGCGGTGGTCATCACCGCGCTGGAACGGGTCGGCATGGACTGGGCCGCCGACCGGCTGATGACCACCCTGTCGGGCGGAGAGCGGCAACGCGTCCTGCTCGCCCGCGCGCTGGCGCAGGAGGCGCCGCTGCTGGTACTCGACGAACCGACCAATCACCTGGACGTGGGATCCCAGCTGCTCCTGCTGGATCTCATCCGCTCCCTGGGTCTGACCCTGCTGGCCGCTCTGCACGACCTCGACCAGGCCGCCGCGTACGCCGACCAGATCGTCGTACTCCGCGACGGCCACGTCGCCGGGCACGGCCCTCCGCTGGAGGTGCTGACGCCTGCCTTCATCGAGGAGGTCTTCGGCGTCCGAGCGCACGTCGGACCGCATCCCATCACCGGACGACCACACATCGCCGTCGCTTCACCGAGCATGACCGACCAAGAGAGGTAATCATGAACTGCGAACTCAGCCCGCTCGCCATCCTGTGCCGTGACTGCGGCAACGGCTGCGGCTGCGGCTGCCCGGAGGTCTACCTCACCCCCGATGCTCCCGATCTCCACCTGCCGTGACGACGGAACTCTCCATCGGCGGCATGACCTGCGCGGCCTGCGCGGGCCGGATCGACCGCAAGTTGCGCAAGCTGGACGGCTCGGCCCAGGGCGGGCGGGTGAAGACCTGGCCGCCAGGAGCCGGTGCGCCTCACCGCCCTGAAACAGGCGGATCTCGGGCCAGGCGGCGCCCGCCCGGCCCGGCGGACCAAGCATGGGCTGGTGGACGGGCACCGCGGTCATGAGGGGTCAGACGCCCTTGGCCGCTTCGAAGCGGGCGATGACGTCGTTCCAGTTGATCAGGCCCCAGAGCTTCTCGACGTAGTCGGGCCGGACGTTGCGGTACTGCAGATAGTAGGCGTGCTCCCAGGCATCGAAGACGAGCAGCGGAGTGGTGTTCATGCCGACGTTGCCGTGGTGGTCGTAGATCTGCTCGATCACCAGGCGGCGGCCCAGCGGCTCCCATGCCAGCACGCCCCAGCCCGACCCCTGCACGGTCGCGGTGGCCGTGGTGAGCTGTTTGGCGAAGGCGTCGAAGGAGCCGAAGTGCTCGTTGATCGCCTCACCCAGCTCGCCGTCGGGGCGGTCACCGCCGTCCGGGGACAGGTTCTGCCAGAAGATCGTGTGCAGCACGTGGCCGGACAGGTTGAAGGCGAACGTCTTCTCCAGCCCGACGAGGCCGCCGAACTCGCCCTTGTCGCGGGCATCGGCCAGCTTCTCCAGGGTGTCGTTGGCACCCTTGACGTAAGCGGCGTGGTGCTTGGCGTGGTGCAGCTCCAGGATCTCCCCGGTGATGGCCGGCTCCAGCGCCGCGTAGTCGTACGGCATGTCCGGAAGGGCGTACTGGCCCATCACTATCTCCCATGCGATTGATTAGTAGTTGCAAGAGTTATGCAACAACTATTATCAGGCAATTAATCGGATCGGAAGCACTGACGGCAGTCGGGGCAGTGGTCGCGCAGCAGTGGACCGCTCGGGTTGAGCGGGAAGCCCGAGGTGAGCTCGATCTGGAGGGATGCCTCGGCCGGCGACGCGACGCGAAACTCGGCGAGCCGCAGCGGTCGCGGACGAACGAAACGATGGCCGCGAGCGGCGGTCAGCGGGACATCGGCAGCAGGCGGGCGCCGGCGCGTTTGACGTGGCGGGCGATCAGGGCGGTCTCCACCTTCAGCACTCCGGACAGGGCGCCGATCCGGGTGGCGAGGTAGTCGTACAGGGCACCGGGGTCGGCGCACACCGTGAAGGCGATCATGTTGGGATCGCCGGTGGTGGCCGCGGCGAAGGCGATCTCGGGGTGGCCGGCCAGCGCCTGGGCCACCCCGGTCAGCGCGGACGGGGCGACGGTCAGCCACAGCACGGCCTCGGTGGCGTACCCGAACAGCATGGGGTCGATCTCGACCTCGAAGTAGAGCACGTCGTTGCGGCGCAGTTCGTCCAGGCGGCGGCGGACGGTGGACTCGGACCATCCGGTCGCGGCGGCCAGGCTCGGGTAGCCGGCGCGCCCGTCCGCGGCCAGCACGGGCAGGAGCCGCTGGTCGGCCTCGGTCAGCTCCATGTGGCCGTTCAGAGCGGGTGGCCGAGGGCTGAGGGTCTCGATCTGCTGGGGGTTCAGGGCGCTGGTACGGCCTGGCCAGCCGTTCGTGCCGGCGACCGCGCGCAGCAGGCAGTGCGCGGTGACCGAGGTGATCCGGGCCGTACGTGGCAGCTTCGGCAACAGCACGTTGTCCTGATCGGACCGGATGTGGGCGCGGATGATGCAGGTGACCTCGGTGGCGCCGGAGGTGAGCGTGACCCAGGAGGTGTCCTCGCGGCGGGCCAGCGCCGCCGCGACCGTGGTGACGGCATCGGGCGTGCACCGGATGCGTACGAACCAGTCGACATGCCCCAACGGCCGAACATGCGGCAGACCGACCACACGGAGCAGCCCCGCTGACCGAAGCCGGCGATAACGGCGGGCGAGGGTTCGATCGGATGTGCCCAGCACGGCGGCGATCCGGCTGAACGGGGCGCGGCCGTCGATCTGCAGAGCGTGCACCAGCTGCCGGTCGAGATCGTCAAGGGTGAGTGGATCCACCACGGAATGCTAGCCGCCTGTCAGAAAACGCCGCATACCGCGGATTCTGCGTCGATGGCGATCGGCATCGGGAAGCCTCGTCCGCACAGCCCGCGAACCGTTCCGGGACTTGTCTTCCATCATTCGGAGCTATCGATGCGGAAATGGTTTCCTCTCCTGACCGTCTGTCTGGCCACGCTCATGTTGCTGGTCGACATCACCATCGTCAGCGTGGCCGTACCGGCCATGACGACCAGCTTGCACTCATCGCTTTCGGCCCTGCAGTGGACGGTCGATCTGTACGTTCTGGTGCTGGCGGCCCTGCTGATGGCGGCCGGGTCCGCCTCCGACCTCGTCGGCAGGCGCCGGGTCTACCTCGTCGGCCTGGTCGTCTTCGCCGGGGCGTCGCTCGCCTGCGGCCTGGCGCCCACCAGCGGTCTCCTCGTCGCCGCCCGCGGCGTTCAGGGGCTCGGCGCCGCCGCGATGCTCTCGACCAACATCGCGCTGCTCGCCGGAACCTACAGCGGCCGGGACAGAAGCGTGGCGTTCGGCATCTGGGGAGCGGTCAACGGCATCTCGGCCGCCGCCGGGCCGATCCTGGGCGGGCTGCTCACCCAGCACATCGGGTGGCGGTCCATCTTCCTGGTCAATCTGCCCATCGCGGCGCTCGCCTGGGTGATCGCCCGGCGTCATGTGGCCGAGTCGAAGAACCCGGCCGGCGGACGCGTCGACGTCCCCGGCACCATCACGTTCACCCTCGCCGCCACGCTGTTGATCTTCGGGCTGATCCGGGTCGGCGACGACGGCTGGACGGCCCCGGTCCCCGTCGCGCTCTTCGCGGCGACCGCCGCCGCGCTGGTGGCGTTCGTGCTCGTCGAGCGGCGCCGGCGCGATCCCATGCTGGACCTGGCGCTGGTCCGTACCCCGTCGTTCGCCGCTCTCATGCTGGGCGCGTTGATCCTCAGCGCGTCCGCGTTCGCCAATCTCGTCTTCGTGTCGATCTGGGCGCAGTCGGTGCTGCGCTTCGACCCGGTCGCGGCCGGGCTGGTGCTGACGCCTCTGGGCGCCATGGCGTTCGTGGTGTCCGGCTTCGCCGGGCGATTCATGAGCGGCGTCGCCCCTCAGTGGCCCATCGGGATCGGGTTGCTGCTCATCGGCGCCGGTGGGCTGTTGGACATGCTCGTGTCCGGCGATTCGGAGTGGACGGCGCTGCTGCCCGGACTGCTCGTGACCGGGGCCGGGGTCGGAATCTCCTCGCCGACACTGGCCGCCGCCGCGGCCGCTGCCGTCCCGCCCGGCAAGGCCGGCATGGCGGGCGCCGCGGTGAACACCCTGCGCCAGCTCGGCTTCGCGCTGGGCATCCCGATCATGACCACCGCGATGGCCGGTGCGGTCCGGCCGGTGCTGGCCGACAGCGGTTACTTCCCCGATCTGGACTCGGCGACCGCCGCGGTCATCGGTGGCCAGGCGGACACCGTCCTGGCCGGCCTGACCGACGCGGCCGGCCGTACCGCGCGATCCGCCTTCGTCTCCGGCCTCGACCAGATCTTCCTGCTCAGCGGAGTCGGCGCGCTGATCACCGCGGCCGTTGTCCTGCTCCTGGTCCGCAGGGCCGCGCCGGATGACCACCGTACGACGATCACCGCCGATCCGGTCGCCCGCTGAGAGCGCCCGCGCACGTCGCCCAGCGATGGTGTGGTCCGAAACATGCCGGTGCCTGCAGCTTGGTCACTGCTTGGCTGGTTGCCCTACTCCACGCACTCCAGCCTGAACGGGAACCATGTCCACGATCACATCCATCCGACCACGCTCACCACTCGTCGACTGGCTGGCGGTCACCTCGCTCACCCTGGGCATTTTCGCGATCGTCACCAGTGAGATCCTGCCCATCGGCCTGTTGACCACCATCGGCGCCGACTTCGGCCTCTCCGACGGCATCGCCGGGCTGACCATGACCCTGCCCGGCATCGTCGCCGCGATAGCCGCGCCCGCCGTCACGCTGGCCACCGCCCGTCTGGACCGGCGGGTCATGCTGTGTGTTCTCATGGCGGTACTCGCCACAGCCGACGTGCTGGCGGCCGTGGCCGGCTCCTACTGGATCATGCTGATCTCCAGGGCGCTCGTCGGCCTCACCATCGGCGGCTTCTGGTCGATCGGGGCCGGGCTGGCCGCCCGCCTGGTGCCGCCGCCGTCAGTCGGCACCGCCACCGCCCTGATCTTCTCCGCCGTGCCGCTGGGCTCCGTACTCGGTGTGCCGGCCGGAACCTTCATCGGCCACCTCGCCGGCTGGCGAACCGCCTTCCTCACCCTGGCCGCGCTGGCGATCCTCGTCCTGATCGCCCTGCTGGCGCTGCTGCCACCGCTGCCCGCCCACCAGGTCACCAGCCCCCGCGTCCTGCTCGACCTGCTGCGCGAACGAGGTACGAAGATCGCCTTGCTGGCCACGTTCCTCATCGTCCTTGCGCACTTCGGCACCTACACCTACATCACGCCCTTCCTCCAGCACATCACCCACCTGTCCCCCACGGCCATCAGCGCGGCGCTCCTGGCGTACGGCGTCGCCGGAATCGCCGGCAACTTCCTGGCGGGCAAAGCCATCGCCATGAGCCTGCGCGGCGCTTTTGTGGCCACCGGCTGCTTGATCGCGCTCACCACCCTGATGCTGCCCGTGGTCGGCACCACAGCCGTCGGCGCTGTCGTGCTGCTGGTGCTGTGGGGTCTGGCCTATGGGGGCGTGCCCCTCTGTTCCCAAGCGTGGTTCCTCAACTCCGCTCCCCAAGCGCCGGAAGGCGCCACGATCCTCTTCACCTCCTCGTTCCAGGCGACCTTCGCCCTCGGCGCGCTCGTCGGCGGCGGCGGCGTCGACGCCTTCACGGTCTCCACCGTGATGATCTGCGGCGGGCTGACCGCTCTCCTCATGGCGGCATCCTTGTGGTCGCTCACCAAGCCCCGCTGACAGACAGCTCGTCTTCTGATGACGGTGAAATAGATTCGGCCCAGCCGTCAACCTGGCCGGCCACCGGAGGCATCCACCAGGCGTGAACACCGACGAGGAGTACACCGCGTACGTCAGCGGACGCCTGCTCTGGTTACGCCGGATCGCGTACGCGCTGTGCTGGGACTGGCATCGGGCCGACGACCTGGTGCAGACGACGATCACGCGGCTGTACGTCAAGTGGCGCCACGCCCGCGAGGCCGCCGACCTGGACGCGTACGTACGGGTGATCCTGGTCCGGATCTTCCTGAAGGAGCAGCGGGCCGGCTGGTTCTCCCGTACCAGGCTGAGCGCGGCCCCGCCCGAGGCAGCGGCCCGCGCGGAGGACGCGGACCTCGCCATGGATCTGCACCGCGCGCTGGACCGGGTGTCACCGCGGCAGCGGGCCACCTTGGTGCTGCGCTTCCACTGCGATCTGAGCGTGGAGCAGACCGCCGCGGTGCTCGGCTGCTCCACCGGAACCGTCAAGACCCAGACCGCCCGCGGACTGGCCGCCCTGCGCGTGCTGCTGGACGTGGTGGCAACCAAGGAGGATCGCTGATGGAGCTCAAGCCACTGTTCGACACGCTGGTGCCGGAGGAGCAGCCACCCTCACGGGTGGACGTGAAGGTAGCCATCCAGGCGGGACGCAGGCTGCGCCACCGCCGCCGGGCGCTGGCGATCCTGATGCCGGTCGGCGCCGCGGCCGCCACCGCGCTGGTGCTGGCGACCGGGTCGCTGACCGCGCCGGGCCGGCAGGACGTGGCCACCAGCCCTTCACCCACGCGCACCGATGCGCTCCGGCCCGCCGCCGAGGTCTGGCCGTCCGCTGTCACCACCATCCCCGCCAAGGCGGCGGACGGCTCGACGTACCGGCCCGTCACCGCGATGAGCGCCACCGAGCTGTTACTTCGGGCGGACAAGTCCCCCCTGGAAGGGCTCAGGCTGGAGGTGTACGACACAGCGCGTCGAAAGGCCACGGTCCTGGGCAAGATTCCTGATGTGCGGGCCTACTCCTTTCCGCAGGGCATCGAGCTCGGTCCCACGTACATCCTTTGGTGGGCCACGGCTCTGAACGCGCATGACGCTGTCGATCTGTGGGTGCTGCCCCGCACGGGCGGAACGGCGGCCAAAGTGGCCCGGATCAGCGTGCCACCGACGTCGATCGACCGCATCGGGGTCTCGGGTGACCGCGTCGTCTGGTCGGTCAAGAAGGGCGGGCTGTACTCGGTCCCGATCAGCGGCGGCCCGGCGCGGGCCATGCCCGGCACCGATGGCCTGCACCTGGTGTCCTGGCCCTGGGCGGACGACACAGGGCAGGCCGTCGATCGCCAGGCGAACCAGCGCGTGCTGGTCAACCTGGAGACCGGCAAGCGCACCCCTCTGCGCGCGCCGCAGGGAGTCAAGCAAATGCGCTGCGCCCCGACCTGGTGCGTGGGCATGCAGGGCGAGCACGCGATGGCATGGCGCCGCGACGGCGGCCGCCCGCAGCCCTTGCGCGGCGCCCTCAACGCGATGTTCTCGCAGATCCGAAGGGATCGGTTCGTGAACACCACCGGCCTGGACGTGTACGACCTCACGACCGGGCAGGGCGCCGAGATCGGGCCGAAGGCCGCGGAAGGTGTGGTGACGATAAGTATGGGTTTCTCATCCAGCCTGGTGATCAGCTGGGACGCGCCGCCCTGCGCGAACCCCTGCCGACAGGGAAAGGCCCCCGAACTGGTGGTGCTCAATCTGGCAGCTGTGCCTGGCTGATCAGGCGGCCCGGGATCCAGCCGATCCCCGCGTGGTTCCATCGGCGAGAATGCCAGAAGACTTGATCTTTACCGTGTCGCCGCAGCCACTTATTGCGACCGAAAAACTACAGTGAGTGCTGGCTTCGGAACGGTCGGCAGCTCATCGCCCGGCCCGATGAGAAGCCTGTCCCGTACAGTCCCTTGCTCGAAAGAGAGCCAGCATGCCTCGCGTCAAGAAGACCACCATGGCCATGGCCGTGACCCTGACCACCTGCGCCGGCGCGCTCGGCGCCTTCGCCCTCCCGGCGCTGGCCGACCTCGGCGGCGCTTCCGGCCCGGGTGTCCGCGCAGCCGCCGTCGTCAACGCCAACGGCTCCGTCGTCCGCTCCAAGGGTGTCACCGCCGTCCGCAGGATCGCCGTCGGCCAGTACTGCATCCGGCTCGACGCCGATATCAACGCCATGAACACCGTCCCGGTCGCCACCAGCCAGTGGACGGGCGCGCCCTGGGACTCCAGTATCTTCGTCCGCCCTGACGGCAGTGTCCCCTGCGGGGACTCCCGCGACGTGTTCGTCGGCACCGGTACCGCCGCCGGCGCCCGCGACACCGGCTTCCACGTCATCATCCCCTGACCGGAACCGTCCGCAGTTCGCCCAGGCGGTCCACCGCCTGGGCGACGATTCTTTCGGTGCGCGGGAAACCGGTCAGCGCCAGATGCCGGGCACCTGGTCCGGCAGCTTCTCCCCGAGCTCCTGTCTGTCGATCACATCGCCGTTCAGGGGCAGGAGTACGGTCACCTGACGCCCCCACGCGGAGTAGCGGGTGTCCGACTCGATCCGCAGGGAGCCGTCGTAGAAGGGCAGGACGGCGGTGGCCGACAGCCGCTCCACCAGGCCGGTCGAGCTCAGCCGGATGGTGTAGGAGACCTTGCCGACGCGCCCGCTCTTCGAGCGAGATCCGAAGTGCGAGACGAAGGAGGGGGACACCTTGGCCAGCTTGTCGGTCTTGATCGTCCCTTTCAGCACCCCGTCCCGCCAGTACGTGCGGTGGGCCAGGAGGGCCTTGAGCGTGGCGGGCTCCAGGACCTCGAGCACCAGGTCGCTGGCCGGCAGATCCGTATTCCGGTAACGCACCCAGCTCGTCCCCTGGGGCAACGCCTCATCCACCAGGGGGCCTGAGACGTAGTCGTCGTAGCCCGAAGAGATCATTCTGAGGGGCGTCTGCCACAGGACGGCGTCGTCCTCCGTACCGTCCTCTTTCGCGATGCTCATCAGTTTCTTGCTGTACTGCATGGTCTGGGACAGGTCGGAGGCGATCTCGCCCTGGGGGCCGAACCCGATCGTGCCGTCCATGTCGACGCTGATGGACAGGCCGCGACCGTAGTTCACCTTCACGGTGGACACGACGTTGACGGCCTTGCCGCGCGTCAGCTCGGCCTTGAGCGCCTTGATCGGGTCGACCCTGGGTGCTGCCTGCGCCGGGGCGGCGGTGAGCTGCATCAGGCCCGCGACCACGGCGAAGCCGACGATGGTTCGCTTCATTGGATTCCTTGGATGGTCCGGAAAGACGCGAACAATCTCGTGCACCTGTGATCAACAGTCAAGCCAACTCACGAAAGCCGATATATCCGTCATGTCGTGGTCTGCGGTGAGCCGTCTGGAGGAGCGGTGGAGTGGCGGATGACCAGCCGTGGGTTCACGGAGAAGCGCACCGCCGACGTACGGCCTTCGACGCGTTCGAGCAGGAGCCGTGCGGCGGTGCTGCCCATGACGGCGCCGTCCTGGTCGACGCTGGTCAGCGAGATGTTGGGCAGGTCGGCCAGCTTGGTGTTGTCATAGCCGGCGACCGAGATGTCCGCCGGGACCGACAGGCCGGCCTCGTGCACTGCGGCGAGCGCGCCGAAGGCCGCCTGGTCGGCTCCCGCGAAGATCGCCGTCGGGCGAGGCGAACGGCCCAGCAGCTCGCGGGCGCCCTGATAGCCGCCTTCCTCGTTGTAGTAGGCCTTCGCGATGGCTATCTCGTCCTGAAGACCGTGCTCGTGCATGACCCGTTTGTAGGCTTCGGCCCGGATGATGTGCAACAGGTCGGCAGGCCGCGCGCTGCTGTTGTCCTGGTGCGTGATGTGCACGATCCGCCGGTGTCCGAGCGAGATCAGGTGCTTGACCACGAGTTCGGAGCCGGCGTCGTCATCGTCGACCACCGAGTCGTAGACGGCTGAGCGCTCGTGACGTCCGAGCACCACGGTGGGCATGTCCCGCCCCACCTCCTCCAGTCGTGTCTTGGCGGCGAGGGGGCCGACCATGAGGATGCCGTCGACCTGCCGATCCATCAGTGCGTCGACCGCTCGCTTCTCGGCCTGACGGGTGACGCCTCCCTGGATCATGATCGCCTGGTAGTCGGTCCCCTCCAGTTGCTCGGTGAGCCCGTCGAGGATGTCGGCGAAGAACGGGTTTCTGATGTGCGGCAGCACCACGCCGATCGTGAAGGTGCGCCCGCGCATCGCCCGCGCCGCCGCCTGCGGGCGATAGCCCAACTCCTCGATGGCCGTCTTGACCCGGTCTTTCATGGCCGGGCTCACGCCGTAGGCGTTGCGTATCACCTTGGACACCGCGGTGATGGAGACCTGGGCGTGACTGGCCACGTCGGCGATCGTCACCCGTCGCCGTCGATTGGGCGTGACCATCGAGCTCCCTTCACAAGGCGGGATCCGATTGTACGGGCTCCGGCACTGGTCACTTGGGAAACGTTATCTATTTCGACCAGAGAGATCCACAGCTTCGAGCAGGGAAACACGTGGAAAACGTTACCCAAAACGAGCCTTGACGCTTCGGCGACGTAACGCTTACGTTAAGTCGCATCGGGGGCCGTTAAAACGATTCAACGAATCTGGAGGGTGTTGTGCAGACCTCTCACCGCACGTGGGCGGCGGCCTTGGCCGTACTCACGACAGCGGCCCTGACCTCCTGCGGCTCCGGCTCGCAGCCAGCCGCCGACGGCAGCGTCACCCTGTCCTTCATGACGGGCAGCGACCAGTCGACCGTGGACACCACGAAGGCTCTCGCCGACGCCTTCATGCGGGCCAACCCCAAGATCAAGATCGCGATCGAGACGCAGCCCGGCGGCAGCGAGGGCGACAACATCGTCAAGACCAGGCTCTCGACCGGCGAGATGACGGATGTGTTCTGGTACAACTCCGGGTCACTGCTGCAGGCGCTCAATCCGGCCCAGACCCTCGTCGACCTCACCGGCGACCCCGTGCTGGCCAACGTCCAGCCGGACTACCTGCCGGTGGTGACCCAGGGCGACCACGTGTACGGCGTCCCGGCCAGCGCCGCGTCCGGCGGCGGCATCCTCTACAACCGCAAGGTCTACGAGCAGCTGAAGCTGCAGGTGCCCAAGACCTGGGACGAGTTCATGGCCAACAACGAGAAGATCAAGGCGGCCGGGATCACGCCGGTGATCTCGACGTTCAAGGACACCTGGACCTCGCAGCTGTTCGTGCTGGCCGACTACTACAACGTCCAGGCCGCCGTGCCGGCCTTCGCGCAGGACTACACCGCGGGCAAGGCCAAGTTCGCCACCACCCCGGCAGCGCAGGCAGGCTTCCAGCATCTGGCCGAAGTGCACGCCAAGGGCTACCTCAACAAAGGTTTCGGCTCGGCGACCCTCGATCAAGGGCTGAAGTTGCTCGCCGACGGCAAAGGCGCGCACTACCCGATGCTCACCGCGATCTTGCCGCCCGTACTGGCGACAAGCCCACAGGCGGCCACCGACATCGGCTTCTTCGGCGTCCCGGGCACCGACGCCGCCAAGAACGGCGCCAGCGTCTGGGAGCCACCCGCGATCTACGTCCCCAAGACGACCAAGCATCTGGACGCGGCCAAGAAGTTCGTGGCCTTCGTCGCCTCGCCGGCCGCCGCCGACGCGATCAACACAGTGGTGCAGCCGACGGGGCCGTACCGGGTCAAGGGCGCCAAGCTGCCGGACAACGCCCTGCAGGTGGCCAAGGACGTGCAGGCGTACATCGACAAGGGCGCCACCGCGCCCGCGCTGGAGTTCCTGTCCCCGGTGAAAGGCCCGTCGCTGGAGCAGATCACCGTCGCGGTCGGCTCCGGGCTGACCTCGCCGGCCGAGGGCGCCGCCCAGTACGACAAGGACGTGGAGAAGCAGGCCAAGCAGTTGGGCCTCACGGGGTGGTGACCAAGCAGGCCGTCGGACCCCGCGCGGGGTCCGACGGAGTACCCGACCAGCGCCATGCCCGCGCCTCCCACAACCGGCAGCGCTCGGCCTACCCGTACTGGCTGTACCTGCCGGCCGCCGTCGTCTACCTGGTGATCTTCCTGGTGCCGACGGTGATGGCGTTCTACTTCGCGCTGACCCGCTGGACGCTGTTCGACAGCACCTTCGTGGGGCTGCAGAACTTCCGGGACTTCTTCGCCGAGCAGAACCTGCGCATCGGCTTCGCCAACACCGTCATCTACGCGGTGCTGACGAGCGGGCTGAAGGTGGTGCTCGGGCTGCTGCTGGGCGTGGTGCTGACCAGCAGGCTGCGGACGCGCGGCTTCCTGCGTTCGGTGGTGTTCTTCCCGGTGCTGGTCTCCACGGTGGCGGTCGGCATCACCTTCAGCGTGCTGCTCAAGCCAGACACCGGGCTGGTGAACCGGACCCTCGCCCTGATCGGCGTCGAGGGCCCCGACTGGCTGGGCGATGCGAACACCGCGCTGCTGTCGGTCGCGCTGGTGGACGTGTGGAAGGGCGTCGGCCTGGCCACCGTGATCTACATCGCCGGCATCCTGTCCATCCCGCGTGACTACTACCAGGCGGTGGCTGTGGACGGTGGTGGCGCCTGGCATCGCTTCCGGCACGTCACGCTGCCGCTGAGCCGGCCGGCTACCTTCTCGGTGATCATCCTGTCGTTCATCGGCGGGCTGCGCTCGTTCGACCTGATCTGGACGATGACCCGCGGCGGGCCCGGATTCACCAGCGACACCGTCGCCTCGATCATCTACAAGCAGTACCAGGCCGGCTTCTTCGGCCTGTCCACCGCGGGCAACGTCATCCTGTTCGTTCTCGTGACCGCCCTCGTACTCCCGCTCAACCACTTCCTGAGCAGAAGGCAGGTCGCCCTATGAGAGCAGTCAAAAGGCTCAGCGCGGAAGCGATCGCGCTGGTCCTGGCCACCGTGATCTTCCTGATCCCGTTCACGCTCATGCTGCTCACCGCCGTGAAGGACCAGGCACAGGCCGCCGACCTCGACTTCTCCTGGCCGGCCGACTGGCGGATCGTGCAGAATCTGACGGCGGTCATCGAGGCGCGCGACTACGTGCTGCTGCGCGCCTACGTCAACAGCACCATCCTGACGGTCGCCTCGGTCGCGTTCATTGTGATCTTCGCGGCGATGGCCGGCTTCGTGCTGCAGCGCCGCTCCGGCAAGCTCGGCTCGGTGGCCGGCTCCCTGGTGCTGTCCGGGCTGATCATCCCGCCCGCGATCGTGCCCACCATCTGGCTGCTGCAGGCGCTCGGCCTGTTCAAGACCCTGCCGGGGCTGGTCCTGGTGGAGGTCGCGTTCGGGCTGCCGTACGCGGTGCTGCTGTTTCGCGCGTTCATCGCGGCTATCCCGCGCGAACTGGACGAGGCCGCCATGATCGACGGCTGCACCGGGCTCGCCCTGTTCTTCCGGGTGATCTTCCCGTTGCTGCGGCCGGTCACCATAACGGTGATCCTCACCGGCTCGGTGGCCGTCTTCAACGACTTCGTCAACCCGCTGTACTTCACGCCGGGCGACGAGAACGCCACCGTGCAGGTCACCCTCTACAACTTCCAGAGCCAGTACAGCACGCAGTGGAACCTGCTGTTCATGGACATCGTGCTGATCACGATCCCACCGCTGCTGGCCTTCGTCTTCTTCAACCGCAAGATCGTCGCCGGGATGACCGCCGGCGCCGTCAAGGGCTGATCCGAAGGAGCTCCTGGTCTTGATCCTCAACCACGACTTCCATCACCAGGGACTGACCCTGCGCTCCACCGTGCACCTCCCCCAGGGGTCCACGCGCCAGCCGACCGTGGTGCTGGTGCACGGCTTCAGCGCCAATCGGCTGGAGGCCGCGTCCTTCGTCCACATCTCCCGGCTGCTTGAGGGGGCGGGCATCGCGTCCGTACGGGTCGATCTCTCGGGCCATGGAGAAAGCGACGGCGACTTCTTCGACGTCACCATCACCGGCGAGATAGCCGAGGTGCGTTCGGTCATCCAGGACGTACGGACGCTCGACTTCGCCGACCCCGATCGGATCGGCCTGATCGGGATGAGCATGGGCGGCGTCGTCGCGAGCATCGTGGCAGCCGAGGAGCCCGGCATCCGGGCGCTGTGCCTGTGGTCGCCCGCCGCCGTCGCGCCTTTCGAAGTCGGCGGCGGCTTTCTCAAAGGACGCGATATCGCCGCCGAAATCGCGGAGCAGGGGTACTTCGACGCCGACAGCCATCGCATGAGCCCGGCGCTCGTCGAGGACATCACCCACCTCGACGTGTACGGCCGCGCCCGCCCCTACACCGGCCCGGTCCACATCATCCATGGCGACAAGGACGACATCGCCCCGCTCTCCTACGCACGCCGCTACCTCGACCACTACAACGGCAACGCGGAACTGGAAGTGGTCCCGGGCGCCGACCACGCCTGGGCCACGGTCCCGCACCGCACCCGGCTACATCGGTCCACCCTGAACTTCCTCCGAAAGCACCTGTCGCGATGAGTCCGTGGCCCCAGCGCCGCTCTGGCGGGAACGCGCGGCGGATGTGGCACGCGAGGCCGGCGTGTCGCACGTAACGGTGTCTCGCGTGCTGAACGATCATCCCTCTGTACGGTGCCCGGAGCTCGGTGCTCCCGCAGGACGCCAGGTACCTGTCCGCCGAGTGGACGAAGGCCAACGTGTCCGGCGTCGGCCTGTTCGGCGAGTTCTATCGGGTCTGGGGCGATGGAAAGCAGATGGTGCCCCATGACATCTTCGACTACTTCGGCTTTTCCGGCCTGACCACCGAACAACTCAAGGGCATGGGCTACGTGGTCTGGACGGCTCCTCAGGAGAAAGGCTCGTGGATCTCCGAGGGTGACACCTCGATCTTCATGAACCTGCTCGACAACGGTCTGCGCGGATACCTCGATCCGAGTTACGGCGGCTGGGGCGGACGCAACGGGCCCGACACCAACCCGAGCGGCCAGTCGTCCGCGACCTATGCCGCGAGCCGCCCGCGGCCAGCCGGTCGTTCTCCACGGCCTCACCCGTGACCCGGACGGCGACCGGTTGACCAGCACCTGGTGGCAGTACGGCGATGCCGACACCTACCCCGGCACCGTCGCGCTCACCCAGACCTCGCAAGCGCGCCACCGCATCGCGACCTTCCGCGTGCCCCAGGACGCGGTGCCCGGCCAGACGATTCACCTGATCCTGCAGACAACGGACAACGGCTCGCCAGCACTCACGTCGTACCAATGTGTGGTGTTCACCGTGAAGGGCTGAATCTGGCGGGACATGAAGGCCCTCAGGCGATCGCGGGTTCCGTGAACTGGTTGGTCTCGAAGAGCTGGTTGATGTGGCCGCCGAGTTCGGACCAGTGCTGTCCGGAGAGTTCCGCGGCGGCGCGGGCGTCGCCGCCGGCGCAGACGTCGACGAGTTCGTCGTGGTGTTCGATGGTGTTGCGGCCGCCCAACAGGGTGGAGAACTTGCGGTAGAGGATGCGGTGGATCTGGGGGTGGAGCTGTTCGACGATCCGGCTGAGGACCGGGTTGTCGGCGGCCGTGATGGGGACGGCGTGGAAGGCGTCGTCGGCGGCGAGCGCGGCGGTGGTGTCGTCGGCGGCGACGGCCCGTTCGAAGTCGCGGTTGGCCGCTCGCATGCGGCGCAGGTCCTGCTCGGTCATGACAGGAACGGCCGTCTCGATGGCGAGTTGGTCGAGGGAGCGCAGGACGGCAAGGGTCTTTTCAACGTCGCGGCGGTTGAGAGTCGTGATGCGCGTGTAGACGCCGGGCTTGGCTTCGACCAGGCCGATGTCGGAGAGCCGGGCGAGCGCCTCGCGCACCGGGGTGCGGCTGAGGCCGAGGCGCTCAGCGAGCTCACCGTCCTTGACCTTCTCCCCGGGAACGAGTTCGCCGCGCACGATGGAGTCGCGCAGGCGGTGGAAGACCTCCTCACTGAGGAGGCGGCGGGAGACGGGGATGTCGAGCGACATATTGCATACAGTACATCGCACTTACTGTGCAGGCTTGGTTCCGGCCCGGCGGACCAGGGCCTGAGCCAGGACGAGCGCCGGGTCGACGAGGGGGACATCGACCGCTTCGGCGCATAGCCCGAGGGGGATCTCCGTGCAGCCCGCGATGATCACCTGTGCACCCTGAGCCGTGAGCCTGCGCGCGGCCCGCGCCAGCGGCTCGGTGACCGTGACGTCACGCGCGCCGGCCTTCACCGCGCGGATGGCGGTCATGACCTCGTGATCCTGGCTGGCGGCGTCGGGCAGGACGAGGCCGATGCCGAAGCGGTCCAGCCACTCCTGGTACAGGCCGACGCGTACGGTGCCGGTGGTGGCGAGCAGCCCGGCGGTGTGGATGCGGGGGCTGAGCGTGGTGAGATGCCGGGCGACTTCGCCGATCATGTGGACGATGGGCAGGCCGACGTGGTCGGCGATGCGCGGGACGAAGGCGTGGGCGGTGTTGCAGGGGATGGCGATGAGGGTGGCGCCGGCCTCGCGCAGGACGCGGCTGCCGTCGAGGAGCCAGGGCGTGGGATCGGGGCCGTCGCCCAGCAGGGCCTCGGTGCGGTCGGGGATGGTGGGGTCGGACCAGATGACCGTCCGGAGGTGGTCCTGGTCGCTGGAGCCCGGTGTCATCGACACCAGTTTGGCGTAGAAGTCGGCGGTGGCTGCCGGGCCCATGCCGCCCAGGATGCCGATGATCTCCGTAGTTGGGCTGGTATCCATGACACTCCTTCCTATATGCAATATATTGCATTCTGGGAGTGGGTCATTCCTTGACACAGCGGCTACCGCTCCGGCCCAGGCACCGCCGTCAACGACCTCGCCGCCACTGGACCGAGCGACGCATGGGCCGCGGGCGCGCGCAGCACCAAGCGGCGGGATCCGCGTACCGGCTCGTCCTTCACCGCTCCCCTGAGCATGAGGTGGAACGGCCAGGTCTGGACCGAGATGCGCCCGGCCCCGTCCGGCCCCCAAGGATTCCCGCTCCGCGAACTCTCCCGCATCGAGGCCTCCTCACCGGCCAACGTGTGGACAGCGGGCACCGCCGAGGGCGGCCGCTCCGTGCTGTCATCACGCGCATGAGCATGCTGTACGGCGGCTGCTCGCAGGTGAACCGTTCCCGGCTGCGCTCGCGGGCGGTCCACTGGGCCTCCACGGTCGATCTCCGAGACCGCCCAGGCCGAGCGGCCCGCACCCGCGACGCGCGCACCGACCGACTTGACGCAACCAGATGGTTGCCATAGATTTATAGCAACCGAATGGTTGCCATAGATGGAGGTGCGTCATGGGTTTTCCCGATCGGATCGAGCGCAGCATCAGCGTCGCCCAACCGCCGGCGACGGTGTGGGAAGCGATCACGACGGCTGAGGGATTGGGCACGTGGTTCGGCCACAAGGCGACCGTCGACCTGCGCGTCGGCGGCCTCGCCCAGCTGACCTTCGAGGGCGGCCACCGCGCCGACCTGCGCATCGAGCGCCTGGAGCCGCCGCGCGTGTTCGGCTACACCTGGGGCATCTATGGCCTGCCGGCCGACGATCCGCGCCGTACCTATGTCGAGTTCACCCTTGAGCCGGTGGCCGAAGGGACCCGGCTCACCGTGGTCGAGACCGGCTTCGCGCAGCTGCCCGACGACCTTTACTCCGGCGCGTACGGCGGCAACGTCGAGGGCTGGCAGAAGGAGCTGGGCGAGCTCGTCGAATACCTCGATGCCCGGGCGTGACCCGGAGGCCGTCGCGGAAGAGGTCTTCGCCGCGCTGGCCGATCCCAGCAGGCGGAGCATCCTGGCCGCGCTCGCGTCCGGCGGGCCGGCCACGGCGACGGATCTGGCGGCCGTCCTGCCGATCACCCGGCAGGCGATCGCCAAGCACCTCGGCCTGCTCACCGAGGCTGGGCTGGTCATCGCCGAGCCCGGCGAGCGGCGCCGTGTCCGCTACCGGCTCCAGTCGGCCCCCATCCAGGTCGCGCAGCAGTTTCTCGCCGTGTTGGCCCGTGACTGGGACTCCAGCCTCGACGCCCTCAGACGCCGGCTGGAGTCGTGAGGGGCAGCCGGACGGGCCGGCATGCCACCGACACGGTGGGGAAAGGCTTGTCATGAGTGAAGGACGGGAAACGATGCGGCTTCGGCACTGGCGATCACCAGGCTTGGCCTCCTGATCATCATCGCCCGCGTCGGTTCCCGGACTCACGTAGGGAGAAGAACAATGACCGATCACAAGACCGGAACACGTGAAGAGTGGCTCGCGGCCCGCCTGGAGCTGCTCGAAGCCGAGAAGGCCCTGACGCGGCGCGGTGACGAGCTGGCGCGGTGGCGCCAGGAGCTGCCCTGGGTCCGCGTCGACAAGGAGTATCACTTCGAGACCGACGAGGGCCCGGCGTCCCTCGCCGATCTCTTCCGAGGGCGCTCGCAGTTGCTCGTCTACCACTTCATGTTCGGGCCCGACTACGCTGCGGGGTGTCCGTCCTGCTCGGCGATCGCGGACGGCTTCGACGGCTCCGTCGTCCACCTCGCCAACCACGACGTCACGCTCTGCGCGGTGTCGCGGGCTCCGCTCGCCAAGCTGCGGGCGTACAAGCGGCGGATGGGCTGGAGCTTTCCCTGGGCCTCGTCGTACGGCAGCGACTTCAACTACGACTTCCATGCGGCGCACACCGAGGAGGAGTGGCGGTCGGGAGCCGTCGAGTACAACTTCCGGAAGAGCGACTTCCGGCCGACCGGTCAGGAGGGTGCCGGTCTCGACGAGTTCGCGTCGAGCATCGTCGGAACGGACTGGGTGACGTACCGGCGAGAAGGGCCCGGCGTCAGCGCGTTCGCGCTCGAGGACGGCGTCGTGTACCACACCTACTCGGCGTACGAGCGCGGGCTGGACGGCCTCTGGGGCATGTACCAGTGGCTCGACCGCGCGCCGCTCGGCCGCAACGAGAACGGCTTCTGGTGGTGCCGCCACGACGAGTACGACAGTCAGTGAGACGTGCAAAAGGCCGTCAGCCGGTTGCGGCGCTCCAGACGGCTGACGGCCGCCGCGGAGGCCAGGCCGGCGGCGGCCAGGAGCAGCCAGGGCAGGTTCGCCCAGCCTGACGAGCGGGCCACGTCGACCAGGGCGCCGGCCAGCAGGTTGCCGGCCAGGATGCCGACGCCGGACAGCAGGTTGTACACCCCGTAGTAGGTGCCGATCAGCCGGTCTCCCGCCATGTCGGCGATGGTCGCCATCTCGAAGGGAAAGGCGATCATGGTGCCGAGGGTGAGCAGGATCGAGCAGGCGACCGCGGGCAGCATGGACCACGGCGGAGAGACCGCCACCGCCATCGGCGTGAAGGCCAGTCCCATCAGTGCCAGCCCGCGGGTGATCGCCTGGCCCCGGGTCCAGCGCGCGGCGCACCAGGCGGTCAGGCGCACCTGTCCGGCGATGCCGAGCAGGGCCGACAGCGCGTACAGCGCCGTGACTCCCCCGTCGCCGCCGCCGGTGCGCTGCACCTCCAGCGGCACTCCGAGGTACATCTGGTAGGACAGCCCGTAGGAGGCGATCATCGCCGTGGCGAAGGACAGGAAGGCCCGATCGCCGAACGCCCGCTTCCAGTCACGCAGTACGGGCTGGCGCTCATCTCTGTCCATGACGCGACGCTTGGGCAGGTACCTCCCCTGCAGGACCGTCAGCGCCGCGAAGATCGCCGCCGCTGACAGGCACACGGCGGTGAAGCCGACACTCAGCAGGGCCACGCCGACGAGCGGGCCGAGCAGGATGCCGCCCTGGTAGAACACGTTGAACACGGCGAACGCCTCGACCTTGCGCTCCCCCGCCTCACAGGCGAGGTAGGCGCGCGCCGCCGGGTTGAACAGCGCCCCGGCGAAACCGGTCAGCAGCGCGGCCAGAGCCAGCAGCGGGAGCGAGGTGGTCAGCCCGAACAGGGCGAACCCGACGGTACGCAGCGCGCACCCCATCATGATCATCGGTTTGTAACCGAGCCGGTCCGCCAGGCTGCCGCCGACCAGGAACATGCCCTGCTGGCTCATGTTCCGCAGTCCCAGGATCAGCCCGATCGCCCAGGCCGCCAGCCCCGCGCCGGTGGCCAGGTGATGGGCGAGGTAGGGCATGAGCATGTAGAAGCCGAGGTTGATGCCGACCTGGTTGACCTGCAGGAGCTGGATCGGGCGGTCGAAGGAGCGGAACTGCCGCAGCGCGCCGATCACCGCGTGCTCCCCAGCGGGTCGCTGACGTCGGCGCAGCGGGTCCACCGGTGCACCTCGCGGTCGGTGGGGGCCGCCAGCAGGTCCGGTTCGTCGTTCGGAACGGTGCCGAGCAGGGCGTTAGCGTGGCAGTAGTCGTCGTCGTAAATGGTGTCCCAGTAGCGCCAGGGGCCGTCGGGGAAGACGGCGACGATGGTCTGACCGGCGGTGGTGCGGGCGAGCCAGCCGGCCACCAGCGTGACCGCGCCGGTGCTCCATCCGCCGGAGATGTAGTGCCGTGCGGCGAGGGTACGGCAGGCCCACACCGCCTCGGCCGGGCTGACCCAGTGCACCTCGCTGAAGGAGTCGTAGGCGACGTTGCGGGGATGGATGCTGCTGCCCAGCCCGCGCATCAGCCGTGGCCTGCCGGGCTGGCCGAAGATCTTGGACCCGACCGTGTCGACGCCGACGAGCTTGAGGTCGGGGAAGTGGCGGTGCAGCACGTTGAAGATGCCGGCGCTGTGCCCGCCGGTGCCGACCGAGCAGACCAGGACGTCGATGTGGGGCAGCCGGGCCAGCAACTCGTGTGCCAGCCCGGCGTAGGCGTCGACGTTGTCGGGATTGTTGTACTGGTCCGGGCAGTAGGAATCGGGGATCTCCGTCAGCAGGCGCTGTACGTACTCCCGGCGGGCCTGCTGCCAGCCACCGACGGCATGCGGCTGGGCCACGATCTCCAGGCGGACGCCGTAGGAGGTGAGCAGCCGCCGCATGAGCGGCTCCATGCCCGGGTCGCCCACCAGCACGACCGGGTGGCCGAAGACGATGCCCGCCAGCGCCAGGCCCAGCCCGAGCGTGCCGCTGGTGGACTCGATGATGGTCGCGCCGGGTTTGAGGTCTCCTCTGGCGCGCGCCTGGCGGACCATGTGCAGGGCGGGCCGGTCCTTGATCCCGCCCGGGTTGAAGCCCTCCAGCTTGGCCCAGAACCCGCCGCCTTCCGGCACGCGGGGGTCGGTGATGAACGTCAGCGGGGTGTTCCCGACCGCGAGGGAGAGTGATGGGTAGCCTGCGCGCTGAACGCGTACGGATGTTGATGGCATGTGGTTGTTCCCCGATGCGAATGATTCTCTCCGGGCAAGACGGAATAACCGCCGGGCTGACGGAAATGGACGACGATGATAAAAGGGTCGACGTCCTATATACGCAGGGCGCAGAATTCCGCGAAACCGGGCAAAGCCGGTGGCGACCTGTCCCCCGAGACCACCGGAGGTCTCCCGGCGACCTGCGCCGAGGAAGCGCAGGAGCCCGCCGGCAGGTCGAAGGACACCGACACGCCGGCCGAGCAGTCCTCTTCCGTCCCGTGATGATGACCGACCGGCAGCTCGCGATGCAGACACCGCACATCCGGCGAGCTCACCGACGTGATCGGGGTGAACCGGACGCTGTGCCCGGCGTGCGCGCCCGCTTCCGACAGCATCACGGCCGCGCACCCGCCGCCATGGGCGAACACCACACCAATGATCATGACGAGGACGACCAGGGCGTTCGCGAGCAGCCGGCCGGCACTCCATGGGGCCGGACGGCGAGAACGAATTGATCGGGTCGCGAGCATCACTGGCAATGATGCCCGGCGCGCGGCAGAACGCGCCCAGCGAAGACAAAGGTTTCCGTAAAGCAGGGTTCCCTGTTCGCGACATGCCATATTTCAACGAAATACATTTCGCCAGAATGGTTATCCTGCCGTGCTATGAGCCTGTCTCGACGCAGGATGGTGGCCGGGCTCGGCGCACTGGCCGCCGGCCCCGTCCTCGCCGATCCACTGATCGTTCCCCCGGGCGTCGCGCCCGAGCGGCTGGCCCGCGATGAGCCCTTCTGGGCCGCCGTCGCACGGCAGTTCCGGGTGAGCGCGGAGTTCGTCAACCTGGAGAACGGCTACTACGGCATCATGCCCGAGCCCGTACGGCGGGCCTATCACCGCAACGTCGACCACCTCAACGAGGTCAGCTCCTACCTGCTGCGCACCACGTACAAGGCCCAGGCCGACCAGGTCCGGCAGCGCATCGCCGCCCTGCTGGGCGTCGCGATGGAGGAGATCGCGCTGACCCGCGGGGGCACCGAGGCCCTGCAGAATCTGATCGCGGGCTACCGCGGGCTCCGCCCCGGCGACGCGGTCATGTACGCCGACCTGGACTATCACAGCGCCCAGTACGCGATGAACTGGCTGCGCGACCGCCGCACCGTACGGGTCGAGCGGCTCGTCATCCCGGAACCGGCGACCCGGCGAGCGGTGCTGGACACCTACGCCCAAGCCCTGCGCGAGCGCCCGGGAGTCAAGCTGCTCCTGCTGTCGCACATGAACAACCGCACCGGTCTGGTGCTGCCGGTCAAGCAGATCACCGCGCTGGCCCGCGCCCACGGCGTCGACGTCATCGTCGATGCCGCCCATTCCTGGGGTCAACTGGACTTCACCATCGCCGACCTCGACGCGGAGTTCGCCGCGTTCTCGCTGCACAAGTGGATGGGCGCGCCCTTGGGATCCGGGTTCCTTTACATTCGCCAGGACCGCCTGGCCGACGTCGACCGCGTCTTCGCCGATGAGACCTATCCCCCGCAGGACATCCGCTCCCGGGTCCACTCCGGCACCATGGACGTCGCCCCGATCCTCACCGTCGGCGCGGCCCTGGACTTCCATGACGCTCTCGGCGCGGCGCGCAAGCAGGCACGCCTGCGCTACCTGCGCGACCGGTGGGTCCACCAGGTGCGTGACGTCCCCGGCGTGGAGATCCTCACGCCCGAGGATCCCGCCATGTACGGCGCCATCACCGCGTTCCGGGTGAGCGGGCGTACCAGCGAGGCCGACAACCTCGCCATCACCGACCACCTGATGAGCCGCCACCGCATCTTCACCGTCCGCCGCGGCGGCGTCAGCGCGGGCGACTGCGTCCGGGTGACTCCCGCCCTGTTCACCTCTGCGGACGACGTCGACCGGCTCGCCCTGGCACTGCGCGACCTCGCCACCTCGCGCCCTATGGTTGACGCATGAACGCATCTTCAGCTAATCAAGTGACGGACGTCGACAGCTGCAGCACCAGGGTGGTCGACGCGGAGCGGGTCGCGGCCGTGCACGCGCGCATGCCGGCGGAGACCGACCTGACCGACACCGCCGACGTCTTCGGGTTGCTCTCCGACCCCGGCCGGTTGCGGCTGCTCATGGCGCTGCTCGAGGGAGAGCTCTGCGTGTGCGACCTAGCGGTGGTGAGCGGGTTGAGCGAGTCCGCCACCTCCCACGCCCTGCGCCTGCTCCGGGCGCATCGCGTGGTCTCGGTACGGCGGGCCGGCCGGATGGCCTACTACCGGCTCGACGACGCGCACGTCCGCATGCTGCTGGACCTGGCCGCCGCCCACACGGCCCACACGCAGGCGATCCACCCCGAACGAGAGGCGTAGGAGGACGATTGACAGATCGACGGCAGTCCTGCGACCCTCACATCTGAGCATCTGTTCATGTATTAGTTTGAGAGGACATCATGGCGGAAGAGCATCACCACGGTGGCCACGGGCACGGGCACGGGCACGGGCACGCCGTCAGCGTGGACGCCGATCGCCGTTACCTGGGCGGCGCCCTGGCGCTGATCGTCGGCTTCATGGCGATCGAGGTCGTCATCGGCCTGGTGGCGCAGTCACTGGCGCTGATCTCCGACGCCGGGCACATGCTGACCGACGCGGTGGCCATCGTCTTCGCCCTGATCGCGATGCGCATCGCCGCCCGGCCCCCGCAGGGTGGCTTCACCTACGGGCTGAAGCGGGCCGAGATCATCTCGGCCCAGGTCAATGGCATCACGCTGCTGCTGTTGAGTGCCTACTTCATCTACGAAGGCATCCGCCGGATCCTCGAGCCCTCCCAGGTGGAGGGCCTGTACGTGGTGGTGACCGGGCTGGCCGGGATCGCCGTCAACCTGGCGGCCACCTGGCTGCTGTCGCGCGCCAACCGTTCCAGCCTGAACGTCGAGGGCGCCTACCAGCACATCCTCAACGACCTGTTCGCCTTCATCGCCACCACGGTGGCGGGCGCGGTGGTGTGGCTGACCGGCTGGGCGCAGGCCGACGCGATCGCCGCCCTGGTGGTGGCGGGGCTGATGCTCAAGGCGGGCTGGGGGCTGGTGCGCGACGCCGGCCGGGTGTTCATGGAGGCCGCGCCCGTGGGCATGAACCCCGCCGAGATCGGCCAGCGGGCGGCCGCCCTGGACCACGTCGTCGAGGTCCACGACCTGCACGTCTGGGAGGTCACCTCCGGCTACGCCGCCCTGTCGGCGCACATCCTGGTCACGCCGGGCGCCGACTGCCACGGCGTACGCGTGGCCGCCGAGCGGCTGCTGCACGACACCTACGCCATCGAACACACCACCCTGCAGGTCGACCACGCCCCGCCCGAGCTGCTGACCATCGGCGAGGCGGACGCGCACTGCGCCGACTCGCACGGCCCCTCGCACAAGGGAACCTCGGTGCCACAGCCGAAGGATCTGCCTGTCGACCCGTGATCAAACCGTTGAGGTATGTCGGAGATCGCCGCCCATATCCCGACTTACGCTACGACGGACGACGTACGGGGTGAGGGGATCGCATGGGGATGATGAAGCGGATGGCCGCCGCCTTCAAGGGCGAGGTCCGGGCCGACGAGCTCGAAGCGTACCGGCGGGCGGGCGGGATCGTGTACACCGAGCTGGAGCAGGCGGAAAGCCTCCGGCGCCGGTTGGCCCAGGACGGGGTGAACCTGTGGCACGGTCCGCAGGGGGCGGCCGGGCAACTGCTGTGCGTGTGGAACGCGTTCGTCCTCCAGGCCATCGGCGAGCACCTGCTGGACGCCGACTACGCGGCCGACCCCCGTACCTCCGGATTCGTGCCGCCGGTGACCGCCCAGCAGGTGGAGGCGTGCTTCGCGCAGGTCGAAGGCTGGGTGTCGCGGGCGCGGCAGGCGGCGGGCAATCCCGGCTACCTGGTGGAGCAGGAACTACTCCTCCCGGCCGACCTGCCGGAGTGGGCCGAGGCCAGCCCATGTCCGCTGCCGCACCTGCACGGCATGCTCGCCGCGTCCCGCGCGATCCGCCAGCACGCCGAGGTCGCGCTCGGCGTCTTCGAGCAGACGGTCGCCGACGCCGACCGGCACCTGAACGCGTTACGGCGGCTCAGGCAACTCGTCGCCGAGGCCGCGACCGCCGCCGACTACGCCGAAGGGCTGCTGCACACCAACCCGAACCCGCGCATGCACGAGGCGATCGAGCAGCGGCTGCAGCGGGCGCTGGAGATCTACTACCACCTCGGCCAGTTGACCGCGATGCCGCAACTCATCGCCGGCTACAAAGGGGTGGACGCGCGACGGGCCGTGCCTCCCGTCGCGGTGCCGCCGGTGAACGCGCGCAATTTCGATCCCTGGTGCCTGACCGACCCGCAGAAGCGCGGCATCTGGCAGTCGGATCCCCGCGCCCGGCAGGCGATCAAGGAGATGTGGGAGTACGACCCCGATCCGGCCCGCACCCTGCGCATCCAGGCCGAGATCGACGCCGCGTTCACCGGTGGCGCCATAACTTACGCCACCGATGCCGGGGGCAACGCGTACGGCAGCTACTACTGCTGCCCGTGGGCCGCCATCTACCTGGTCCGGCGCCCGGTCGTCATCGGTGGCACCCGGCTTCGGACGATGCAGCAGTTCACCTATGAGGTGTCGGCCGAGGACGTGCCACGCGGCGGCCCGTTCAAACGCGAGATCGTCGTGTCCAACTTCAAGCCGACGAACCAGGTCGACTACTGCGACCCCGACGGCCTGCACGGCTGATCCGAGCAGAGCTGGTTACGCAGGGTCTCGAAGGCCCATCGCTCCCAGCGCCCACGCGGCCGCCCCCGCTCCTTCACGAACAGGAGATACAGCAGGCCGTACAGCAGATCGGCGACCTCCTCCCCCGGCGTCTCCGCGCGTGCGCCCGGCTTGCCGACCAGCGCCTTGGCCGCCCCTTGCTGGACGACGTACCGCGGATCGACGTCCTGCGACCACAGGGCGGCGACCCCGCCTGGGTCGGCGTCTGGCGCTGGGACTCGGCCGCCAGCCTGCGGGCGGCCCGCCAGACGCTGCCCGGCACCACCGCGGCCACCGAGGCGTTCGCGGTGGCCCGCGAGGTCACCGCCGAGGACATCGAGGTTCTCGACGAACTCTGACCGCCCGCACCAATGCCCCTCGCCATAGGCGTCTTAAGTTGAACATGCATGTTCAAGTTACTCGGAGATTCGTCTACGATAACTCGTACATCGCTGTTCATATTAGGGAGATCTTGTGGCTCACGGCCATCATTTCGCGCACTCGCCGGACCAGGCGGAGGCGACGGACCCGCGGCGCTGGACGGCTCTGGTCCTGCTGTGCGTGGCGCAGTTCATGCTGATCCTTGACGTCACCGTGATCAACGTGGCGCTGCCCAGCATCGGTGCCGACCTGCGTCTCGACCGGGTCCCGCTCACCTGGGCGGTCACCTCGTACACGCTGTGCTTCGGCGGGCTCATGCTGCTGGGCGGGCGGCTCGGCGACACCTTCGGGGCCCGTCGCGTCCTGCTGACCGGCCTGATCGTCTTCGTCCTCGCCTCGCTGGTGACCGGCTTGGCCACCGGTGGCCCCATGCTGATCGGCGGCAGGCTCGCCCAGGGCGTCGGCGCCGCACTGCTGTCGCCCTCGGCGCTGGCCACGCTCACGCGGACCTTCCACGGAGCCGAGCGGAACAAGGCGCTGGGCATCTGGGCTGCTCTGGGCGGTGTGGGGTTCGCCGTTGGCGCGATTCTCGGCGGCGTGCTGGCGGCCGGGCCGGGCTGGCGGTGGGTGTTCTTCATCAACGTGCCTGTCGGGCTGGCCGTACTGGCCCTGCTGCCCCGCCTGGTCCCCGCCGACCGGCCTCAGGTGCGGCGGCGGGTGGACCTGCCTGGTGCCGTGCTGGTCACGGGGGCGACGGCGGCGCTCATCTTCGGCCTGGTCAACGCCGGAGAAGCGGGCTGGGCAAGCATCGCCACGCTGGTCGCGCTGGCCGGGGCCGTGGTCGGCTATGCCGTGTTCGCGCTGGTGGAGCGGGCTGTCCAGGAGCCGCTGATGGACGTGCGGGTTCTGGGCCGCCGTCCCGTCGCCACCGGTGCGTTCCTCATGCTGATCGGCACCGCTCTGCTGCTGGGCTTCGTCTTCCTCGGTTCGCTGTACCTGCAGCGCGTGCAGGGGCTGTCCGCGCTCACCGCCGGGTTCCTGTTCCTGCCGGTCGCGGTGGCGACCGCCGTCGCCGGGCATCTGGCGGGCCGCCTCATCGGGCGGCTCGGCGCCCGCGTGGCCGCGGTCGGCGGGCTCGTCCTCGCCGGGGGCGGCGCCGTGGTGCTGGCGCTGTCGGAGGGTACGGCGGGCATCGTGATCGGGCTGACCATCGGCGCCGCCGGCGTGGTGCCGGTGTTCGTGGCCGCCACCACCACGGCGCTCGGGTTCGTCGCGCACCACGAGGCCGGGCTGGCGTCCGGCGTGGTCAACACCTTCCACGAGGTCGGCGGGTCCATCGGCACGGCGGTCCTGTCCACGATCGCCGCCGTCGGCATCGAGCAGGCTTCGACGGCCGGATTCGCCGCCGCCTACACGGCCTGCGCCGTCGGCGCCGGGGCGGCCGCGATCATCGCGCTGGCGCTGGTGCCCAGGGGCAAGGCCCAGCTCCCCGCCGGCGTACACGCCCACTGAAGGGAGGGACGGTCATGAACGTTTCTGTCCAGTTGAGAGTCAATGGCATGTCGTACGAGCTGGAGCTGGATCCCCGGGTGAGCCTGCTCGACTGCCTGCGCGAGCACCTCGGCCTGACGGGCACGAAGAAGGGTTGCGACCAGGGCGCCTGCGGTGCCTGCACGGTGCTGGCCGACAGTCAGCGGATCAACTCCTGCCTGGCGCCGGCCGTGCAGTGCGAGGACATGGAGATCACCACGATCGAGGCCATGGCCGCTCACGAGGTGGGCGGCCGGGTGCAGGACGCCTTCCTGGCCCATGACGGATTTCAGTGCGGATACTGCACGTCGGGGCAGATCTGCTCGACCGTCGCCATGCTCGCGGAGCACCGTGCCGGGATGCCGAGCGCTGTGTCACCCGAAGCCAGCCCTGCAGCACTCACCGACGCCGAGATCAGGGAGCGGATGGCGGGGAACCTGTGCCGTTGCGGCGCCTACAACGGCATCGTGGCCGCCATCCGCGAGGTGGCGCGGTCATGAAGGAGTTTGCCTATGTCCGGGCCGCGACCGTCTCCGACGCGATCGACCAGGCGGCAGGGTCGGCCAGGTATCTCGCCGGTGGCACGAACCTGATCGACCTCATGCGGGAGGAGGTGGAGCGCCCGGAGCGGCTCGTGGACATCACCCGGCTCCCGCTCGCCGGCATCGAGGACCAGCCAGGCGGTGGCCTGCGGCTGGGGGCGCTGGCCCGCAACTCGCAGGTGGCCCATGACGAGCGGGTCCGTCACCGTTACCCGTTGCTCGCGAAGGCGATACTGAACGGCGCCTCGCCCCAGCTCCGCAACAAGGCGACGGTCGGCGGGAACCTGCTCCAGCGGACCCGGTGTGGATACTTCTACGACGCCGCGGCGGCCTGTAACAAACGCGCGCCGCGCACCGGCTGCGACGCTCTCGACGGATTCAACCGCACACACGCCGTCCTGGGGTCGAGCGAGAGCTGCATCGCGGTGCACCCGTCCGACATGTGCGTCGCGCTGGCCGCCCTCGACGCCGTCGTCAACGTGCAGGGGCCCGGCGGGGTGCGACGAGCCGTACCGTTCACCGATTTCCACCGGCTGCCTGGCCGCACTCCGGACGTCGAGACGGAGTTGCGGGACGGCGAGCTGATCACGAGCGTCGACCTGCCGCCCGATCTGCCGGGGCAGGCGGCCTATGTGAAGGTCCGCGACCGTGCCAGCTACGCGTTCGCGCTCGTGAGCGTCGCCGTACTCCTGCGGGTCGAGCGGGGCAGGACGGCGGCGGTACGCATCGCGCTGGGCGGGGTGGCGCACAAGCCGTGGCGGGCGTACTCGGCCGAGGAGATGCTGACGGGCGCGGTGGCGGACGAGCCGGCGTTCCGTCTGGCCGCCGAGGAGGCGGTCGCCGAGGCGCGCCCCCGGCGGCACAACGGCTTCAAGGTGCAGCTGGCCGAACGCCTGATCCGTCGCACGCTCACCGAACTGGCAGGTCTGTCATGAGCCTCACCTCACGTGGAGTCGGCCTCGGCATGAGAGCCGTGGGCAAGATCGCCAGGCTGCTTCCGGATGGCCGTCACGACCCGCTGTCGACGGAGAAGGGCGAGATCGGCCGGATGGTCGACAGGGTCGACGGACGCGCCAAGGTCAGCGGCGCCATCCGCTACACCGCCGAGCACGACCTCCCCGGGCTCGCCCACGCGGTCGCGGTCGGCAGCACGATCCCCAAGGGCCGCATCCTCGCCATCGACTCCTCCAGAGCGGCCGCGGCCCCGAGCGTCGTCCTGGTGATGACGCACCAGAACGCGCCGAGGATGAAGCCGACCGCGGCGTACGCCACGCTCAAGGGAATGGTCGCCGCGGCCGCCATGAGCCTGCCGATCCTCAACACCGATGAGATCTTCTGGAACGGCCAGCCGGTCGCGGTCGTCGTGGCCGAGACGCGCGAGCAGGCCGAGCACGCGGCCAGGCTCATCGACGTACGGTACGCGCAGGAACCGGCCGTGCTGTCGATGACCCCCGAGGCGGCCTTCACCCCGGCCCACGCGGTGCTGGAGGAGGCCAGGACCCTCGTCGGCGATCCCCGCGCGGGCCTGGCGAACGCGCAGGTCAAGGTGGAGCACGTCTACACCACACCGCTGGAACACCACAACGCCATGGAACCCCACGCGACGCTGGCGCACTGGGACGGCGACGACCTCACCGTCTATGACGCCTCGCAGTACCCCTATGGCGTCAAGGAGATGCTCGCCAAGAAGTTCGGGCTACCGAAAGGGCGAGTCCGCGTGCTCGCGCCGTACATCGGAGGGGGCTTCGGCGGCAAGACCACGGCCTGGCCGCACGTGTCGCTGGCGGTGGCGGCCGCGAAACTCGCCGGCCGTCCCGTCAAGCTCGTCCTGTCCCGGGCACAGACCTTCCACATGACCGGCGGGCGCGCGCCCACCCGGAGCCGGATCGCGCTGGGCGCCGACGCCCAAGGACGGCTCACCGCGATCACGCATGACGCGCTGTCCACCTGCACGACGGACGAGTTCGCCGAGGCCGCCATCGCCGCCTCCCGCCACCTGTACGCCTGCCCCAACATCGGCGCCCACCAGCGGGTGGTGCGGGTGGACCGCATCCAGAACGCGTTCTTCCGCGGGCCCGGCGTGGCGCCCGGCTCGTTCGCGATGGAGTCGGCGATGGACGAGCTCGCCTGGCGGCTCGACATGGACCCGCTCGACCTGCGCCTGCGCAACGAGCCCGACCGCGACCCGGTCTCCGGCAACCGCTTCACCAGCCGTCACCTGCGCGAGGCGTACGCGATCGGCGCGGAGGCGTTCGGCTGGCGCGCCCGCCCGCCCGCGACGCGCGCCATGCGCGACGGGCACCACCTCATCGGGTACGGCATGGCGGCGGCGATCAACCCCGACGCCATACTCGTCGCGGCCGTCAGACTCCGGCTCGACGCCGACGGAACCGTCACCATCCACAGCAGCACGAACGAACTGGGCGCCGGCACCTCGACCGCGCAGACCCAGCACGCCGCCCAGCGCCTGGGCCTGCCGATGGACAAGATCCATTTCCTGCACGGCGACTCGAACGTGGCCAAGACCCGCATCCCGGGCGCCTCGGCCGCCACCACCACCATCGCCTCGGCCATCTGGTCCGCCCGCGACACCCTGGTACGCGAGTTGCTGGCGCTGACCAAGGGCACCGGCTCCCCGCTGGCTGGGCTGGGGCCCGAGGAGGTGGAGACGCGCGACGAGGGCGTGTTCCTGCCGGACGGCCGTGGCATGACCTACCAGCGGATCCTCGCCGCCGCTGGCCGGGAGTCGCTCGAGGTGACCGGCTCGTCCGCGCTGCCGTACCAGACGATCAAACGCGCCACCAACACCTATGGAGCGCACTTCTGCGAGGTGCGGGTGGACGAGGACACCGGCGAGGTGCGCGTGGTCCGCTGGGTCGGCGCGTTCGACGGCGGCCGCGTCGTCAGCCCGAAACAGGCCACCAGCCAGATGGCGGGCGGGATCATCATGGGCATCGGCATGGCGCTGACCGAGGAGACCCTGTTCGACGAGCGCACCGGCCGGATCGCCAACCCGGGCCTGGCCGAATACCACGTGCCGACCCACGCCGACGTCCCCGACATCGACGTGCGCTTCGTCGACCGGCCCGACCCGCAGACCCCGCTCGGCGCCAAAGGGATCGGCGAACTCGGCATCGTCGGGGTGGCCGCGGCGATCGCCAACGCCGTCTACCACGCCACCGGCAAGCGGCTGCGCGATCTTCCCATCACTCCGGACAAGCTGATGTGAGCTATGGACGACCTTTACGTGGACACCCCCATCGCCCGGTTCCGCTACCGCAAGGCCGGATCCGGTCCTCCCGTGCTGCTGCTACCCGGCAGCGGAGGCTGGCGGCTCTCGTTCCACGCGATGATCGAGGTGCTCGCCGAGCACCACACCGTGTACGCCCTCGACCCTCCCGGCCAGGGACGCACGGTGGTTCTCGACCCGGCGTTCGGGCATGACGTGGACGCGATCGCTCACTCCGTCGCGGCATTCCTGAACGCCCTGGACCTGCCGGAGATCGCCATCGTCGGCCACTCCTGGGGCGGCGGGTTCGCCCTGCGTTTCGCGGAGCTGTTCCCGGCCAGAGTCAGCCGCCTGGCGCTGCTGGCTCCCGGCGGGCTCGACGTCCGCGACGTGTGGGAGTTCCGGCTCATGCGGCTGCCGCTCATCGGCGAACTCGCCGTACGGCTCATGCCCCTGTGGTCGGTACGGCACCTGCTGCGTAAATCCTTCGTCCACCGTGATCGCATCCCCTATGCCCTGGCGCGCGAGGCGGCCACGGAGATGAGATCACCGCGCAACCGGGCGACCCTGCTGAGGGTCGAGCGATCCGTACGATGGACGACCACCGAGCGGGACCTGCACCTGGTGAAGGCACCGGTGCTCCTCCTGTGGGGCGATCAGGACCGCTTCCTGCCTGTCGAGCTCCTCCATCGGTTCGCCGACCGGCTGCCCGCGGCCGAGGTCCACGTCCTGACCGGCTGCGGGCATTCACTGCATGACGACTGTCCTGATCAGACGTATCAACGCTTGACCCCGTTCCTGCTGCCCAGGCGCTCGTGACACCTGAGCAGCTCGCTGGATCCCTCGATCAGAGGCGGTCGACGACCTTCTGCAGCTGTGCCACCTCGGCTTGCCGAGTGGTTTCGATCGCCTTGGCGAGCTCCTTGACCAGCCACCGACCGTACGCGGTGCCGCGTCGACGTCACGGCATGGTGGCGCGGTGGCCGCGGAAGGTCGCCTCCAGGGCGATGCGCCAGTGGCGGTCGGCCTGATCGCGGTCGGCCAAGGCGCCCTGTAGTTCCAGGCTCGCCAGTCCGTGCACCAGGGCGTTGAGGTGGACGGCGACCTCGTAAGGATCCGATGGGGCGAACCGCCCCGTATCGATGCACCGCGCGACGGCGCGCACCAGGGTGTCGAACGTCTCCTGGATCTGAGCCAGCGCCGCCCCGTCGGGCCGGAAGTCCGCGATGGGCCGTCCGAACATCAGCTCGTACAGGTGCGGGTTGGCCAGGGCGGCGGCCCTGTAGGCGTATCCGAGGGCCATCAGATCGTCCTCTGGGTCGCCATCGCGCGGCACCATGGCGAACTCCTGGGCGAGTCGGGCGAACCCTTCCAGAAACATCGCACGCAGCAGGCCGGCCTTGTCGCCGAAGAGGTTGTACACGGCCGTGGTGGACGTACCGACTTCCTGGGCCACTCGTCGGGTGCTCAGCGCCTGCGGGCCTTCCTGGGCGAGCAGCCGGCCGGCTGCGTCCAGGAGGTCTCGGCGCAATTCGTCGTAGTCGCGTGTGCGTGGGCGGGCCATTTGACAAGCATAGCGTAACGCTGTTTCATAACAGCATTACGGAATTGCTCCGCTCTCCGGCGGCCGATCACCGGCCCTGGGGAGAACCACTTGAGGAGGCCGCTGTGCCCGCTGTATCCGACCTGCATGTCGTCCTTGGCGCCAGCGGCGCCGTAGGCAGCTCCGTGGTCCGTGTGCTCGCCTCCCAGGGACATCGCGTCCGCGCGGTCAACCGCAGCGGCCGGGTCCCGGCGCTGCCCGGTGTCGAGGTCCACCGAGGCGACATCACCACATCCGCCGGCGCCAAGGCCGCCTGTGACGGCGCCCAGGTCGTCTACCACTGCGCCGCCCCCGCCTACCACCGGTGGGTGCAGGAGTTCCCCAGCCTGACCGACGCGGTTTGCCAGGGAGCGGCCGCCGCGGGAGCCAAGCTGGTCTTTGCCGACAACCTCTACATGTACGGCCCCGTCGCCGGCCCCATGACCGAGGACATGCCGTATGCCGCCCGCAATCCCATGGGCCGTGTCCGCGCCGAGATGGCCGAGGCGCTCCTGGCGGCACACCTCTCCGGCTCCCTGCGGGTCGCCATCGGCAGGGCCTCCGACTACTACGGCCCCGGCGGCGTCAACACCAGCGTCGGTACGACAGTTTTCGCCGCCGCGCTCGACGGGAAGGTCGCCCGCTGGTCCGGGCGGCTGGACCAGCCCCACACGCTCAGCTACCTGCCCGACATCGCCAAAGGGCTCGTGGTGCTCGGCACCGACGGGCGGGCCGACGGCCAGGCCTGGCACCTGCCGGCGGCACCGCCCCTGACCGGCCAGCAGTTCCTCGACCTGGTCTTCGCCGAACTGGGCCGACCCGGCAGAACGGCAGCCCTCGGTCGCCCCATGCAACGCCTCATCGGCCTGATGAATCCCACCGTTCGCGCCCTCGGCGAGTCCTGGTACCAGCGCGATCGGCCCTTCGTGGCCGACGCCTCGAAGTTCACCCGTACGTTCGGCCCGTTCGTCGCGACACCGCATGCCGACGCCATCGCCGCCACCCTTGACTGGTACCGCGCGAACCTCACACCGGGAACCGCGGTGTCCTAGTAGTGAGAGGTGTCAGCCGACGCCGAGCGCCTCGCGTAGTGCCGGGCTCGGCGGCGAGGCCTCGTCGGGGGAGCCGGGCGTGCGCCGCAGGAACCCGTCCACCACCTCGTAGTGTCCGATGCCGCGCAGCGGTGGCGAGTAGACGTGGATCGTGATCGCGCCCGCCTCGTGATCCATCCGGTGGATGCCGGTGCCGGGGAAGGAGAACGACTCGCCCGCTCCGTACCACCCGACCCGCCGCGTGCCTTCGATCGGGAGCCCTTCGTTGGACACCCTGCCGGCCAGGACGTACACGCCGACCGCCGATCCGTCGTGGTCGTGGAAGCCGGTGTCGCGGGCCTCCCACCAGGTGTTGAGCCAGGCGATGGAGTGCTCGTCCGACCACAGCAGCACATAGCCCCCGGGTCCGCTCCGCGGCAGCTCGCCGAGGTCGACGGACTCCGCGGCCCGGCGGGCCAGCTCGGCGCACTCCTCCGGCTTGTACATAATTCCCACTTTCCCTACTAGGAAGACATAGAAAACCTAGCACGAGACGCGCCAGAAGGCCCGTGGCATAAGCGCTGGTGGGCATAATTGTCGGCATGTGCGAAGCCGGGGGCTGTTAATGCGGTTCGGCGTGTTGGGACCTGTTGAGGCGCGTCTGCCCGATGGAGACCCGGTGGCGGTGGGCGGTCCGCAGGTGCGGTCGCTGCTGGCGATGCTGTTGCTGGAGGCCGGCCGGGCGGTGAGCGTCGGCCGGCTGGTCGCCGGGCTGTACGGCGAGGACGCGCACGCCGAGCACGCGCTGCAGTCGCAGGTCTCCCGGCTCCGGCGGGGGCTGCGGGACGGAGCCGCCGTGGAGTTCGGGTCGGCGGGCTACCGGCTCGCGGTCGACCTCGACGCGGTGGACGCGCACCGGTTCGCCCGGCTCGCCGGGCAGGGCAGGCAGGCGCTGGCCGGCGGGGACCCGGCGGGTGCCGCGATGCTGCTGGGTGAGGCGTTGGACCTGTGGCGCGGGCCGGCGCTCGCGGACGTGCTGGACGCGCCGTTCGCCGAGGCGGCAGCCGCCCGGCTGCTGGAGGAACGACTGGCCGCGACGGAGGACCGGGCCGAGGCCGCGCTGTCCCTGGGCGAGCACCACGCGGTGGCCGCCGAACTGGCGGAACTGGTCGAGGCACACCCCTTGCGGGAGCGGGCACGGGCGCTGCTGATGCGAGCCCTCTACGCCGGTGGCCGGCAGGCGGAAGCGCTCACCGTGTTCGAGGAGGCCCGCCGGTTCCTGGGCGACGAGCTGGGCGTCGACCCGTCCGCCGAGCTGGCCGAGGCGCACCTGTCCATCCTGCGCGCGGAACCGGCGGCCACCCCGGCGCTCCGGCGGGTGCCGGCCCAGCTCACCAGCTTCGTCGGAAGGGCGGAGGAGCTCCGCCGGCTCGCGACGCTGCTGGCCGGGTCGCGGCTGGTCACGCTGACCGGCCCGGGTGGCACCGGCAAGACCCGGCTGGCGGTGGAGGCGAGCGGCCGAATGCCCGGAGAGGTGTGCTTCGTCGACCTGTCCCCGTTGAGCGACGGGGCCCAGGTGGCGCCGGCCGTGGCCGCCGCGCTGGGTCTCCGCGAGTCGGGGCCGCCGGAGGATCGGCTCGTCGCGGCGCTGGCCGACCGGCCGGTGCTGGTGATTCTGGACAACTGCGAGCACGTCGTCGCGGGCGCGGCCGGGCTCGCGCACCGGCTGCTGGCCGCCTGCCCCGCGCTGCGGGTCCTGGCCACCAGCCGGGAGGCGCTCGGCATCACCGGCGAGGTCCTGTTCCCGGTCGGGCAGCTGGCCGTGCCTGACCCCGGCGCCACGCTCGCCGAAGCGCTGGCCGGTCCGGCGGTGCGGCTGTTCGCCGACCGGGCCGCCGCCGTACGGCACGGGTTCGTCGTGGACGCCGCCACGATCGGCGCGGTGCGGCGGATCTGCGCCGCCCTGGACGGGCTTCCGCTGGCCATCGAGCTGGCGGCGGCCCGGCTGCGCTCGTTCACCCTGGACGAGGTGGACGCGCGGCTGGCCGACCGGTTCCGGCTACTGTCCCGCGGCGAGCGCACCGCGGCGCCCCGGCATCAGACGCTGCGCGCGGTGGTCGACTGGAGCTGGGGGTTGCTCGACGCGCATGAACAGGCGCTCGCGCGCCGGCTCACCGTGTTCGCCGGCGGCGCCACCCTGACGGACGCGGAGCAGATCTGCGGTCTGGACGGGCCGGTCGGGTACGACGATGTGGCGGGTGTGCTGGCCGGCCTGGTCGACAAGTCGCTGGTCGAGGAGCACGACGGCCGGTACCGGATGCTGGAGACGGTACGCGAGTACTGCGCGGAGCGGCTCGCCGAGACCGGTGAGCGGGCGGAATGCCTGCGGGCGCACGCGGAGTGCTTCACCACGCTGGCCGAAGCCGCCGACCACCACCTGCGAGGGCCCGACCAGCTGAACTGGCTCGCCCGGCTGGGCGCGGAGCACGGCAACCTGCTGGCCGCACTCGGCTGGGCCGTCACCGCCGACCCGCCGCTGGCGTCGCGGCTGATCGCGGCCCTGTCGTGGTTCTGGTGGCTGCGCGGCCTGCGCGGCGAGGCCGCCCCGCTCGCCGCCCGGCTGCTCGACGAGCTGGGTGATGGATCCCCTGCCGAGGGGGCCGAGGAATATGCGTGCAGCGTGGTGACCGCCGCCGCGACCGGTAACGGGAGCGACGTCGGCTTGCGCGGCCACCTGGACCGTGCCGCCGCCGGCCTCGCCGCGTACGACCGGCCGCTGCGGCGGCCTCACGTCGTGTTCCTGCTGGCCATGGCCGGGCGCCTGGTCGATGTCGCCCCCGCGCGGCAGCATCGGCTGTTCGGCACCGACCCGTGGTCGCAGGCGTTCCTGCGCATGGGCGACGGCCTGCGGCTGCTGCTCGGCGGGCAGACCTCGGCGGCCGAGGCCGAGCTCACGATCGCGCTGGCCGGTTTCCGGTCGGCAGGTGATCGCTGGGGAATCGCGAACGCGCTGGACAAACTCGCCGGGATCGCGGCGTCGCGGGGTGAACGGGCGCGCTCGGTGGCGTGGATGGATGAGGCCATCACGCTCATCGAGGAGCTGGGTCGTACGGAGGACACCGCGGACCTGCTCACGCGCCGCGCCGATCTCCTGGCCGAGGACGGCGACCTCGCGGCTGCCCGAGCCGGCTACGAGCGGGCCGTCGAGTTCGCCCGCGCGGTCGGCGCGCCGGACCTGCTCGCCGACGCCCGCCGTGGCCTCGCCGACCTCGCCCGGCGAACCGGCGAACCGGGCACGGCGCGGCAGTTGTACGAGGCGGCGCTGGCCGGCTGCGGGGATGCCTCGATCACCGGGCAGCGCGTTCGGGCCCGTATCCTCACCGGGCTCGGCTGGACGGCCGCCATGGACCGGGATGCCGCGCGGGCCCGCGCCCACCACCGTGCCGCCCTCGAGACGGCTGTCCGCGGCGGGAACCTACCGGCTTCCGCAGACGCGGTGGACGGTCTGGCCGGGGCCGCACTGCTGGCCGACGACGCGGAACGGGCCGCGACCCTCATGGGCGCCGCGGCGTCACTGCGCGGAGTGGAACTGGGCGCCGACCACGAGGCGGCCGCGGTGGCGGAGGTGACCGCAGTAGCTGGAGCGGCCGAGGTGGCGGAGGCGGCCGGAGCGGCAGAGGCGGCCGAGGTGGGCGGAGTGGCTGCGGTGGCGGCCGAGGCCGCGCGTGTGCTCGGGCCCGATCGGTATGCCGAGGCGCGTCAGCGGGGTCGCGGGATGACCACCGAGGAGGTGCTCGGGCTGGCCGGTGAGTGACGGTGAGCGCGTGGTGAGTCCTCGGTAAGGGGGCCCGGCGACGCTACTGCCATGACACAGCACCTCGCGAACAAGACGGTCCTCATCTCCGGCGCCAGCGTCGCCGGTCCCGCCCTCGCGTACTGGCTACACCGGTACGGCTTCACCCCCACCGTCGTGGAGCTGGCCCCGGCGCTGCGCGAAGGCGGCTACAAGGTCGACCTGCGCGGCGTGGCGATGGATGTCGTCGACCGGATGGGCCTCACCCCGGCCATCACCCGGCACAGCACCCAGATGCGTGGCGGGGCATGGGTGGACGAGACCGGCAAACCGCTCGCGACGCTCGGCCCCGACCTCATCGGCCTGCGCTCCCCCGGCGACGACGAGGTGCTGCGCGGCGACCTGGCCCGCATCGTGTACGACGCGACCAAGCAGGGCGTCGAGTACCTGTTCGGTGACTCCATCACCGGCCTCACCCAGAGCCACGACGGCGTCATGGTCACCTTCGAGCGCTCCGCGCCGCGGATGTTCGACCTCGTGATCGGCGCCGACGGGCTGCACTCGAACCTGCGGGCCCGGGTCTTCGGCGACGAGGCGAAGTTCGTGCGCCCGCTCGGCATGCACGCGTGCGTGTTCACCGTGCCCAACCATCTCGGCCTCGACCGCTGGGAGCTGATCTACCCGACCCCGAGCAGGGTCGTGAACCTCTACAGCACCCGCCAGTCCGCCGCCAAGGCCCAGTTCATCTTCCCGAGCCCCGCCGTGCTGCCCGACCGTCGCGACGTCGTGGCACAGCAGCGCCTGGTCGCCGAGACCTTCGCCGGCGCCGGGTGGGAGAGTGCCACCCTGCTGGCCGCCATGCCGCACTCCCCCGACTTCTACTTCGACTCTGCGAGCCAGGTCCACCTGGATCGCTGGTCGGCCGGGCGGGTCGCGCTGGTCGGTGACGCCGCGCACAGCCCGTCCCCGCTGTCCGGGCAGGGCACCAGCCTCGCCCTCGTCGGCGCGTACGTGCTGGCCGGCGAGCTGAAGGCCGCCGGTGGCGACCACCGGGTGGCGTTCGCCCGCTACCAGGAGGAGATGCGGGGATATGTCGACGTGAACCTCAGCCTCGGCGAGAGCAACGCCAAGCAGATGGTGGCCGGCAGCACCCGCCAGATCCGGATGCAGACCACCATGATGCGGCTGGTCAGCCACCTGCCCTGGAAGGACCTGGCCCTGCGGCCGATCCTGAAGCCGCTCAACGCCGCCGCGAACGCCATCACCCTCAAGAACTACTGAGGCCGCCCCGAACGCAGCAGGCGCGACAAGCCCAGAGCCGCGGTGCGTACGGCGGGAGCGAGCTGAGCCGGCCGGAACCGCACGCGCGGCACGGCCACCGACAGGGCCGCCACCGCCACCTGTCCGTCGAAGACCGGCGCGGCGATGCAACTGACGCCCATCGCCGCTTCCTGCTCCTCGTAGGCCAGGCCCGACACCTGGGCCTGTTCGATGGCCGTGCGCAGGCGCACCGGGTCGGTGATCGAGTGAGGGGTGAGACGGGCCAGCGGCCCGGCGAGCACCTGCTCGGTCAGCTCGGCATCCGAGAAGGCCAGCAGGGCCTTTCCGACCCCGGTACAGGTAAGAGGGAGCCGGCCGCCGATGCGGGAGGGCAGCGGCAGGACGTCGTGGCCATGGATCCGCTCGACGTACACCACCTCGTGCCCCTCCCGGACCCCCAGGTGCACGGTCTCGCGGGTGGCCTCGAACAGATCCTGCAGGAACGGCAGCGCCGCCTCGCGCAGATCATGGCGGCGCGGCACCAGCGAACCCAGTTCGAACAGTTTGCCGCCGAGCCGGTAGGTGTCCGCCTCCCGTTCCAGCAGGCCCAGGCGGACCAGATCCGCGCAGAGCCGGAACACCGTCGTCTTGGGCAGTGACGTACGAGCGGATAGTTCTGTCAAGCGGAACGCGCCGCCGTCCGGCCGGTAGCAGTCCAGGATCGCTGCCGCCTTGTCGAGCATGTTCCCCGAGGCTGTGTTCCGTGTCACGGAACATATTTTGCCGCCCCGCTGACCGGTCGCCTATATCTGGGGGCACCCGATTCTGGAGGTACCCGCAGTCATGAGTCTGCCCGATGCCGTGGCCAAGGTGGCGACCCTCCTGGCGGAGGCCGCCCGCACCGGTCTGGCCCACCCCCCGGTCCGCGACCTGTTGCCGGAGGCGGACATCGAGGCCGCCTACGCCGTGCAGCGGCTGAACGTCGAGCGCGGCCTGGCCGCGGGCCGGCGGCCGGTCGGCCGCAAGATCGGCCTCACCTCCCCCGCCGTGCAGCGCCAGCTCGGAGTGGGGCAGCCGGACTTCGGTGTGCTGTTCGCCGACATGGCCGTGGCGGAGAGCGGCCAGATCGCCGCCGGCCGGCTCCTGCAGCCGAAGGTCGAGGCGGAGGTGGCCCTGGTGCTGAGCGAGGACCTGCCGCACCGTGACCCCACCGTCGCCGACCTGCTGCGGGCCACGGCGTTCGCGCTGCCCGCGCTGGAGATCGTCGACAGCCGCATCGCGAACTGGGACATCACCATCGTCGACACCGTCGCCGACAACGCCTCCAGCGGCCTGTTCGTCCTGGGCGGCACCCCCGTGCCGCTGAACCGGGTCGACCTGCGCGGCGTACGGATGAGCATGGCCAAGAACGGTCAGACCATCTCGGAAGGGACCGGCGCCGACTGCCTGGGCGGCCCCCTCAACGCAGCCCTGTGGCTGGCCGCCACGCTGGCCGGCCTGGGCGACCCGCTGCGGGCCGGCGACATCGTCCTCACCGGTGCCCTGGGGCCGATGGCGGTCGCCGCGCCGGGAGACGAATTCGTGGCCCGGATCGAGGGCCTCGGCACGGTCGGGGTCGGCTTCGCGGCCCCGGAAGGAGTGAAGGCATGAAGACCGCCACCGAGCGGACCAAGGTCGCGGTCATCGGCTCGGGCAACATCGGCACCGACCTGATGATCAAGATCCTGCGGCTGTCCGGGTCCCTGGAGATGGGGGCGATGGTCGGCATCGATCTGGACTCCGACGGCCTGGCCCGCGCGCGCCGCATGAAGGTCGCCACCACCCACGAGGGTGTGGACGGTCTGCTGGCCCTGGACGAGTTCGCCGACGTCCGCATCGTCTTCGACGCCACCTCGGCGGGCGCCCATCGCCGCAACGACCAGGTACTGCGCGCCGCCGGTCGTACGGTGATCGACCTGACGCCGGCCGCCATCGGCCCGTACGTCGTCCCCCCGGTCAACCTGGACGCGCACCTGGACGCCGACAACGTCAACATGGTCACCTGCGGCGGCCAGGCCACCATTCCCGTCGTCGCCGCCGTCGCCGCCGTGACCCCGGTGCACTACGGGGAGATCGTGGCCTCGATCTCGTCGCGCTCGGCCGGCCCCGGAACCCGCGCCAACATCGACGAGTTCACCGAGACCACCGCCGCGGCCATCGAGAAGGTCGGCGGTGCGGCCCGGGGCAAGGCGATCATCGTCCTCAACCCCGCCGAGCCCCCGCTGATCATGCGGGACACCGTGCACTGCCTGGTCGGCGAGTGCGACGACGGCGCGGTGACCGCCTCGGTGGAGGAGATGGTCGCCCGCGTGCAGACGTACGTGCCGGGCTACCGTCTCAAGCAGAAGGTGCAGTTCGACCGCGTCGCCGCCGACGACCCGCTGCGCGCGCTGCTGCCGGCCGGCACCCGGTCCGGCGAGGCGGCGAAGGTGTCGGTGTTCCTCGAGGTCGAGGGGGCCGCCCACTACCTGCCCGCGTACGCCGGCAACCTCGACATCATGACCTCGGCGGCGCTGCGTACCGCGGAACGCATCGCCGCGCACCGCTTCACGGAGGTGATCTCCCGATGACCGCTGACCTGTACGTCCAGGACGTGACCCTCAGGGACGGCATGCACGCCGTCCGCCACCGCTACACCGTGGAGCAGGCCCGGACCATCGCCGCCGCCCTGGACTCCGCCGGGGTCGCCGCGATCGAGATCGCCCACGGCGACGGCCTGTCCGGCTCCAGCATCACCTACGGCGTCGGCGCGCACACCGACTGGGAGTGGATCGAGGCCGTCTGCGACGTCGTCCGCGACGCCGTGCCGACCACGCTGCTGCTGCCGGGCATCGGCACCGTGCACGATCTGAAGCAGGCGCACGCGCTCGGCATCCGCTCAGTGCGCGTCGCCACCCACTGCACCGAGGCCGACATCTCCGCGCAGCACATCGCGGCCGCCCGCGACCTGGGTATGGACGTCGCCGGTTTCCTCATGATGTCCCACATGGCCGAACCGGCCGAGCTCGCCCGGCAGGCGAAGCTCATGGAGTCGTACGGCGCCGCCTGCGTGTACGTGACCGACTCCGGCGGCCGGCTGACGATGGACGGAGTGCGCGACCGGTTCCGCGCCTACCGTGACGTGCTCGACGACCGCACCGAGGTGGGCATCCACGCCCACCACAACCTCGCCCTGGGCGTCGCCAACACCGTGGTCGCCGTCGAGAACGGCGCCAGGCGCGTCGACGCGTCGCTGGCCGGGCAGGGCGCCGGCGCCGGCAACTGCCCGCTGGAGGCGTTCGTCGCGGTCGCCGACCTCATGGGCTGGAAACACGGGTGCGATCTGTTCGAGCTGATGGACGCGGCCGACGACGTGGTCCGGCCCCTGCAGGATCGGGACGTGCGGGTGGACAGGGAGACCCTCACACTCGGCTACGCCGGGGTGTACTCCAGCTTCCTGCGCCACGCCGAGGCCGCCGCGGCCCGCTACGGCCTCGACACGCGGGCCGTTCTGGTGGAGGTCGGACGGCGCAAGATGGTCGGCGGCCAGGAGGACATGATCACCGACATCGCTCTCGACCTGGCCGCGGCCCGCGAGGCCACGACCGCCTGATTCTCGCCGCGCCCGCGCGGCGAGAATCGGACCTGAATACTGGCCACAAATCGGTACTGTCTAGACATCCAATCCATCGGCAGCATAGGACTCACCCATACACCGCTGCGAAAGAGTGGACAGACCATCATGATCACCAGCCCATCCCCGGACGGCGCGACCTGCCCCGACGTCTCCCACCTCGCCTACCGCGTGGGCCGGTGACCGGCCATGCCGATGGCAATCCTGTTCGCGCTGGCCGCCGCGGCCTTGTACGGCGCTTCTGACTTCCTCGGCGGGCTCCTGTCGCGCCGAGCCCACTACGGGCTGGTCGGGCTCATCGGACAATGCGCCGCCGCGGCCGGCGGTCTGACCGCCGCGCTCGCCGTCGGCACGCACGCCACCCCGAGCGCGATCGCGTGGGGGATGGCCGCCGGGATCGGCGGCGCGATCGGCACGCTGGCGCTCTATCGCGGCCTGTCACGGGGACAGATGAACGTGGCCGGGCCGCTGTCGGCCGTCGGCGCGGCGGGCCTGCCCATTCCCGTCGACCTGCTGTCCGGCCACGAGTTCACGCCGCTCGCCCTCCTCGGCCTCGGCCTGGCCATCCCGGGGATCTGGCTGGTCTCCACGCAGTCGGGCGGGCAAGGCTCCGGCGGCGTCGGCCCGGGGCTGCTCGCCGGGCTGGGCTTCGCGGCGCTGTTCATCTGCCTCGACCGGGCCGGCGACGAAGCGGGCCTGTGGCCGGTGGCGGCGAGTCAGCTGAGCGCCGTCGTCGTCCTGGCCGCGGCTCTGGCGGTGTTCGCGCTGGCGGGCAGGCGGTCCGGGGCCGACAACGTGTTCACCCGGAGACCGCCGTGGGCCGCGCTCTGGACGGGAGTGCTGGGGGTCGGCGCCACACTCCTGTACTTCCTGGCCACCAGCCAGGGGACACTCTCCGTCTCGGCCGTCATCACCTCGCTCTACCCGGCCTTCACCGTCGCACTGGCCGCCGTCGTCCTGCGCGAGCGCACCAACCTGGTGCACGCCGTCGGACTGCTCCTGTGCGCGGTCTCGGTCGGCGCCTTCGCCGCCGGATGAGCGGGCCCTGCCGACCGCTACTACCCTGCGACGGTGAGTACGGTGAACTCGAGCCTGGTACACGACCTGCTGGTGGACCTCGACCGGACCGGCACCACCCCGTTGCACCGCCAGATCGAGGCGGCTCTGCGCAACGCCATCCGCGCGGGCCGGCTGCGTCATGGGGCCTCTCTGCCGGCCTCCCGCCGCCTGGCCACCGAGCTCGGGGTCTCGCGGGGTGTCGTGGTCGGGGCCTACGACCAGCTCGTCGCCGAGGGCTACCTCACCAGCACGCCCGGCTCCTACACCCGCGTGGCCGCCGTACCCAGGCAGACCACCCCCACTCCCGACCCGCCGCGGTCCCGCGGCCCGCTCTTCGACTTCGGGTACGGCCGCGCGGACCCTGCCAGCTTCCCCCGCGCCGCCTGGCTCCGCTCACTGCGGCGGGTCCTCACCGACGCCCCGCACGACCGGCTCGACTACACCGACGGCTACGGCCTGCCCGAACTGCGCACCGCCCTGGCCGACTACCTCAACCGCTCCCGCGGCACCAGCGCAGACCCCGCGCAGGTGCTCATCACCAGCGGCTTCGCGCAGGCCGCCCAGCTGGTCACCGGCGTGCTGGCCCGGCGCGGGGCGCGCCGGGTCGCTGTGGAGGACCCCTCCGCCCACGACGACGTACGGCAGCACGCGCGCACGCACAACCTCGACCTTTTCGGCCTGCCGGTCGCCGAGCACGGCATCGATCTGGACGCCCTCGAACGCAGTGACGCCGACCTGGTCGTCCTCACCCCGTCGCACCAGTGGCCGCTCGGCGGCGTCCTGCCCGCCCGTACCCGCATGCAGGCGGTTCAGTGGGCCCGCGACCGTGGCGCCCTCATCCTGGAGGACGACTACGACGCCGAGTACCGCTACGACCGCGCCCCCATCGGCGCCATGCAGGGCCTCGCCCCCGACGTGGTCATGTACGCCGGCTCGGCCAGCAAGACCCTCGCCCCAGGCCTCCGCCTCGGCTGGCTCGTGTTACCCCCGCACCTGGCCGACGCCGTCGCCGAGGCCAAGCTCCTGGCCGACCGCGGCTCACCGGCCATCGAGCAGCTCGCCTTCGCCGACTTCCTGCTGCGGGGCGAGTTCGACCGGCACCTGCGCCGCATGCGCCCCCTCTACCGGCACCGCCGCGACCTCCTCCTCGCCCGGCTGGCCCAGCAACTGCCCGACTTCGAACCCACCGGGATCGCGGCAGGCCTGCACGTCGTCGTCTGGCTCCCGGACGACCTCCAGGAGGACGACGTAGTGACGGCGGCCGCCGCCCAAGGCGTCCGCGTCGCCGGCGTCGCTCCCTACCGGCTGACCACACCGGGCCGCCAAGGCCTCATCCTCGGCTACACCAGCCTGAACGACAGCCAGATCACCGACGGGGTCGCAGCTCTGGCGGCAGCGGTACGCCAAAAGCCGGTCCGCTAGCAGATCGGATCTTTGCCAAACAAGATCCCTAAACTCGGGCATATGCCTTTACAAAGTAAATCAAGACCTTTCGCCAGTCTTTCTTATGGGTATTTATCCACATTTCTTCGTTGAACCCAGGCTCTGCCGCACCCCGTACAACCGTGCGTCAACAGCTGAAGAGCCTCACCCTCGAGGCACCTGAAAGGGTCATCATGACGAAGCGCACCCTCACCGTCCCCGGCCTCGTTCTCGGTACCGTCCTGGTCGCCGGCGCCCTGGCGCCCACCGCCGCACAGGCGAGCACGAGCTCCGATGTCTACCTGGCCGCCTCGCTGCTGGGCAAGAACGAAGTGCCCGCGGCGGGCCAGAAAGTCGGCGACAAGAACGGCAGCGCGATCGCCGTATTCCATATCCACGGCAACCAGGTCGATTACGCCATCCGCTGGCAGAACGTCGCCGCCCCGACCGCGTTCCACATCCACCAGGGCAAAGCGGGCAAGAACGGCGACGTCAAAATCCCGTTCTTCGGCGAGGCGCTGCCCGGCAGCCTCAGCGCCGTGAAGGGCACCGTCAAGGTCAGCGACTCCGGCCTGCTCAACCGGATCACCAGCAGCCCCAAGAAGTGGTACGCCAACCTGCACACCAGCGAGTTCACCGGCGGCGCCGTGCGCGCCCAGCTCTACCGGATCCGCCCGGTGGCGCTCGAGTCGGTGCTGGCGAACAGCTCGCACTCCACGCTCACCGCATCGGCCGACGGCCGCCAGGAGGTTCCGGCGCCCGGGACGAAGGTCGGCGACAAGGATGGCCGGGCCGCGTGGCTCGTCTGGGTGAAGGGCACCCAGGTGCACTTCGCCACCGCGTGGAAGAAGATCGCCGCGCCGACGAACGGGCACATCCACCGCGGCAAGAAGGGCAAGAACGGCCCCGTGGTCGTGGACTTCTTCAGCGCCGCCAAGGGCCTGCCCGCCGGGATCAACGGCATCGCCGGCTCGGCGAGCACCTCCGCCAAGGTCGCCGGCGGGATCAAGCACAACCCGAAGAACTGGTACGTCAACCTGCACACCGGTGAGTTCCCCGGCGGCGCGGTGCGCGGCCAGCTCCACGGTGGCGGCTGGTAGGACCTTACTCCCCTGACCCATACCCGGACATCGCGCGGGCCGGCCGATCATGGCCGGCCCGCGATGTGCGTTCCGGCCAACCCTTGTGCGGCACGCCCTTCATCAGCGTCTTCGGCTCTCTGTGTTACCTGAGTAAACGGACATCAGCGTAGCCTCGTCGCATGCCGGCCGTGGTCGGGTAGCGATCTGGTGGAAGCCGATGCCGCGTCCGTCCGGCGAGCCGGGCGGACCGTGGTTGAGAGCCGCGTTGTCGGGGCCTGACTCCGCATTCCTGAGGGGAGTGCGGCTCTTGGGCCACCGCCCCGCCGGACGCTGTCCCATCAATGCGAACACCGACGGGGGCGGGGACCGAGCGCACAGTCAGACACCCGGCTGTTACTCAACATTACCGTCCGATCACCTTCAGTCGCAGCCGATCGGCAGTACTCCCTGCTCGCCCGGGACATCGAGGCCGAGATCCTGCCCGTCTGCGCCCGCGAGTGGGCCGCCGACCAGCTCACCGAACGGAACCTCTGCATCTCGGAGGAGGTCGCCAAGATCGCCGCTGAGGGGGCGACCCGGCCTCGGCGCACGTGCTGGCCGCTGGATACGGTGTGTCGGATGCTTACGGTTGTCACGGCGTTCACCCCCATCTGGATCATCGGCGCCCTCGGCTGGCTGACCGGGCGTTTCCGGGTGGCGAGCGGGCAGTTCCAGCAGGCGCTCACGGGGTTCACCTTCACCATCGCCATGCCCGCCGTGCTGTTCACCACGCTCAGCCGGACGCCGCTGAGCCAGATCCAGCCGCGACCGCTGCTCGCCTTCGCGATCAGCACCGTCCTGGTCGGCCTGCTCGCGCTGGTGACGCTCCGGGGCAAGCTGCCCGACCGGGTGATCGGCGCGATGTCGTCGGCCTACGTCAACGCGGGCAACCTCGGCATCCCCATCGGCCTGTACGTCCTGCACGACGCGACCTTCGTGGTGTCGGTCCTGATCTTCCAGGTGCTGGTGATGTCTCCGCTGATCTTCCTGGGCCTGGGCGTCGAACGCTCGTCCCTGCTGGCCCCGCTGCGGATGCCGATCGTGGTGGCCTCGGTACTCGGCCTGGCCATGTCCGCCCTCGGCTGGCGGCTGCCCGAACCCGTGATGAGACCGCTGGACCTGCTCGGCGGCGCGGCGGTGCCCTTGGCGCTGTTCGCGCTGGGCATGTCGCTGAACGGCTCGGCCGTCGCCTGGCGCCGAGTCGCCCCGGTGGTGACGCTCAAGCTGCTGGTCCAGCCGCTGATCGCCTTCCTGGCGGGGCGCTTCCTGCTGCAGCTCGAGGGCCACGCGCTGTTCGCGGCCGTCCTGTTCGCCGGGTTGCCCACCGCGCAGAACACCTACGTCTACGCCGCCGAGTACGGGCGGCCCACCGAGTTGCCCCGCGACACCATCCTGGTCTCCAGCGTCCTGTCGCTGGTCACCCTCTCGGTGATCGCCCTGCTGGGCGGGATCGCGGGACCCCTCGCGCCGGGCGATCGCTAACCGGCGATCTTTGCGATAGAAGGTACTCGTGAGGAGACTTCTGCGCCTGTTGACCGCCCCACTGCTCACCGCGACCCTCGTCCTGACCGGCGCTCCCGCCCACGCCGACACCGACCCGGCGCTGGCCACCCAGTGGCAGCTCGCCTGGGACACCTACCGGTTCTACGAGCACCTGACCGGGCCCCTCCCCGTGGACGGCCGGACCGCGGCCACCCGTGACCTCTCGATCGACATCGACGCCCCCATCGACCACGTCTTCGCGGCGTACTCCGACATCAACCACCACATCGGCCTGCACCCGTTCCTGAAGCGCGTCGCCACCCACGCCGACTACCTCCAGGACGGCCTGCGCCACGTCAACTTCACGGCCGTCGAGGACGTCCCGGTCGCCGACGGGGTGCCCGTCACCGTCAACACGCACGCCCAGCAGCGCATCCACGCCGCCGACCACTTCTACGAGACCGACACCTGGACCATGCCCAACGTCGTCACCCACCAGGTGATCGTCTTCACCGATCTGGGCGGCGGCCACACCCGGGTGACCGAGCACCTCACGTTCGAGGCGAACGTCCTGCTCATCGACTTCACCGTGACGAACGGCGTCTCCTCCCACCAGCAGACCCAGGTGGCGCTGAAGGAGGCGATCGAGAGCGGCCGCCTTTGAGAATTCCCCTAATTTCCTATTGCTTTTGTGGGGAATTTAGCGCAGGATCTGGACTGTGAAGAGCAGCGAGCTTCTGGTGGCTCGCCTCCACGTCGATCTCAGACGGCAGGCGAGCGCGCTCTGTGCCATGCGGTGACCTCCGGGTCCCGCTCCCCGTCTTCCCTTTTCACACTCCACCATCTCAGGAGCGCTTCAGCATGCCCACGACCAGCATTCTGACCGTCAATCGCGTGGCCGGGCACATCGGTGCCGAGATCACCGGCATCGATCTCGCCCACCCCCTGGACCCCTCCACCGTCGAGGAGATCCGCCAGGCCCTGTTCGCCCACAAGGTGGTCTTCTTCCGTGGCCAGACCCTCGACCACGCCGACCAGATCGCCTTCGCCCGCCAGTTCGGCGAGCTGACCCACGCCCACCCGCACGAGGACACCCGGCCGGAGGACCACCCGCAGATCCTCACCATCGACCCGCGCCGCTACGAGGAGAGGTACGGCCCCGACTACCGCGAGCTGAACCGCAAGCGGCGCTACTCCTACAACTCCGGCTGGCACACCGACGTCACCGCCGCCGTCAACCCGCCGGCCGCCTCGATCCTGCGGGCCGAGACCGTGCCGGAGTTCGGCGGCGACACCCAGTGGACCAACCTGGTCGCCGCGTACGAGGGCCTGTCCGCGCCGCTGCGGGCGTTCGTGGACGGTCTGCGCGCCGAGCACCGCTTCCTCGCCGGATACCGGCCGGCCGAGGACGACGGCAAGCTCGTCAAGCGGATCAACGACAACCTGCTGGTCTCCGTACATCCGGTGGTGCGGGTGCATCCCGAGACCGGCGAACGGGCGCTGTTCGTCAACCCCGGCTTCACCGATCACATCATCGGCCTGTCCGCCGTGGAGAGCCGCCGCGTGCTGGACCTGCTGTACGAGCAGATCACCCGTCCCGAGTACACCGTCCGGTTCCGCTGGCAGCCGGGCAGTCTGGCCTTCTGGGACAACCGGGCCACCGCCCACCTCGCTCCGTCCGACCTCGACCACCTGGACGTCCAGCGCACCCTCCACCGGGTCACCCTGATCGGTGACCGGCCTGTGGGTCCCGACGGCTTCGTGTCCGAGATCGTCGCCGGTCGGGAGTTCAGGGCCGAGTCCCTCGTCGTCGCCTGACGGCCCGCGAGCGTGCGAGCGTGCTCGGGGCCTGCTCGCACGCTCGCGGGTGCTGGTCAGCGGCTGCCGAGCCGGCCCTGGGTGACGGCGAGGACGGCGCCGACGAGGAGCACCGCCGCCCCCACCGCCTGCACCGTGCCGAACGACTCCCCCAGGAACAGGGCCGAGCAGGTGGTCCCGACCACGGGCACGAGGAACATCATGATCGACGCGGAGGCGGGGCCGACGGCGTGGATGCCCCGGTAATAGAGCAGATTGGCCACCGCGGTCGGGCCGAGCGCGACGAAAACGACGTTCAGCCAGACGTGGGCGGGCACGCTCTGCCAGGCGACCTCGACGGCCGATGGCACGCTGTACACCGCCAGCAGCACCGCCCCGCTCAGCGTCGCGTACGTCGTCGCCTCCAGCGGTTCGATCCCCGCGAGCACGCGGCGCCCCGCCAGCGTGAACGCCGCCCAGCAGCAGGCGCTGAGCAGGAAGAGCAGGTCCCCGGCGAGCCGGCCCTGTCCACCGCCCGCCGCGCCGCCCGAACCCGCGAAGAAGATCAGCGCACCGGCAGCGCCGACGGCCAGACCCGCCACGCGCGCCGGGGACGCCTTCTCCTTCCCCGCCAGCAACAGGAAGGACGTCGTCAGCACGGGGCTCATGACCGGCACGATGGTGCTCCCGTCGATCGCCGGCGCGAGTGACAACCCCCAGAAGAACAGCACGTTGTACACGAAGACACCGAGCACACCCGCGCCGGCCGCCCGCGCCCGGTCCCGCCAGGACGCCCGCCGGGCGTCGCCGCCCCGCCGGAAGAGTCGCAGGGCGATCAGCAGAGCCACGGCCCCACCGCCGAACCGCAGCGCCGCCACCACGGGGTGCGGCAGGTAATCGACGATCACCTTGGAGCTGCCGAAGCCGCTCCCCCACAGCAACATCGTCGTTCCCAGCAGTAGGTACGGCCTGGTCCGTACGGGGTCACTCGTCGCCGTGCTCACCATGAAGTCACCTCCGTCACAGTTGCCGCCGCCCTCGGCGGCAGTGACCAGCCTGCGCCGAAGCCGGTATGCCGGTCTTGTACGCTCGTGCACTCAGTGCGGAGCGGGAAGGGGTGACGACGGGTTGAGCGGCGAGGCCGGCGAATGGACCCGGTACTGGCGTTCGCCCGAGAAGCCGCTGGAGGCCATGTACGCGCATTTCCTACGCCATCGCTACCACCGGCACAGCCACGAGACCTACTCCTTCGGCGTCACCGAGCACGGCGCGCAGACCTTCACCTGCCGTGGCGCCGGGCACACGAGCTCGGCCGGCATGGTGATGGTCTTCAACCCCGACGAGGTCCACGACGGGCACGCGGCCCACGAGCTGGGCTTCATGTACCGGATCGTGCACATCGGCCATGAACTGATCGCCGACGTGCTCGCGGACGTGACCGGGCGTCCGGCCGGGCTGCCGCTGTTCGCCGCACCGGTCCTGGACACGCCGGTCCTGGCGGCGCGGCTGCGCGAGCTGCACACCGCCCTGCTGCGGGGCGCCACCCCGCTTGAGCGCGACGAACTCCTCTCCTCTGTGATCACCGCGTTCGTCCACGGCGCGGCGCGAACACCGCCCCCGCCGCCCGCCCCGCTCCACTCGCCCGCCATGGCGCGGCTGGCGGCGAAGGCGCGCGAGCTCGTCCACGACCGCTACGCCGAGCCGATCAGCGCCGACGACCTCGCTGCCTGGACCGATGCCAGCAGGTACGCGGTCTACCGGGCCTTCCGCGCCGCCTACGGGCTGACGCCGAGCGAGTACCAGCGCCAACTGCGACTGCGCGCCGCCCGTCGCCTGCTCGGCCAGGGGCATCCCGCGGCCCGCGTCGCCGGCGAGACCGGATTCACCGACCAGGCCCATCTCACCCGCTGGTTCACCCGCTCGTACGGCGTCACGCCCACGCGGTACCGCCTGTCGACCGACCGGGCTCAGCCGACCGCGTAACCGCCGCACGGTTCTGGGCGGCGGCCACACCCGGGGGACAGGGCACCTCACGACTTTTCATCCCCTGACCGACGTGTCACTATGGCCGCCTCCTGTACCGGCCAGAGCGATGAGGGGACCCCTGATGCGTATCGACCGCCTCGACCACCTGGTGCTGACCGTCGCCGATCTGGAGGCGACGGTCGACTTCTACAGCCGCGTTCTCGGCATGGAGCCGGTCACCTTCGAGGGACGCCGGGCGCTCGCGTTCGGCCGTTCAAAGATCAATCTGCACGAGGCGGGCCACGAATTCGAGCCGAAGGCCGCGCGTGCCGTGCCCGGCAGCGCGGATCTCTGCCTGATCAGCACTGTCCCGCTGGAGCAGGTCGTGAGTCACGGCAGCGGTGACGGCTGCTGCGGCTGCTCCCCGGGTGTCGCATGCTGCCCGCGCGCGAGATGCCGCTGCAGCTCGATGTGCCGGAACTGGTAGTAAGGCCCCTCCGCACGCAGCAGGCCCAGGCGGTGCGCGTCGTCCAGGAAGTTCATGGCCCGCAGGGGCAGCATCCCCTTGGTGGCCAGGCGGGGCACCGTCAGGTTGTAGGCCAGCCAGGCGTGGTGGCTGCCCAGCATGAGCCCGGACAGCAGCCCCAGCAACAGCCCGCCCACGATCGCCACGCTTGTGGGCAGGTGTGCCCGCACCCCGATGGCCCCGGCCATGAGCCCGACCACGAGCCCGCTGATGATCCGGATGACGGTCAATTTCCGGTCGGCCTGCCAGGTCGAGCGAGGGGATCTCGCGGTCGCGGTGGTGGCGGGGCGCTCGACCCAGCGGATCAGGCCGAGCACGACGACGAACCCGACGCCGGACAGCAGGCCGATGTCCCTCACGCCCGCCAAGCCCCCCTGCACGACTCCCGCCAGACCGGCCTTCACTCCGCCCACCGAACCGCCCATGAGCCAGCCGACGAGAGCCCCCAGAGCTCCGACGAGAAGCCCATCCCTGAGGACGCGGAGGACCTCGGAGAGCCGGCCGCGGAGCTGGAAGTCGGCATGGCCCGGCGACTCGGTGAACCAGGATCCGATCATGATCATGACTACCAGCGCGGACAGCAGGCCGATGACCACGCCGGCGACGGGGAGCCGGGTCAGCAGGGTGAAGGCCAAACCGACCACGACTCCGATCACCATGCCGGCCCACACCCGGACCGGACGGCTGGGCGTGTGGCGAGCCAGGTGCCACCACGCCATGTCGAGCGAGTCCTCCCCCTTGAGCGTGACCTGTCGGGACAGGTACGTGAGCCAGCGGCTGACCTGATCCGAGGTCCATGCGTACCGCGGCCGGAAGGGCCGAGGTGGGCCGGGAACGGGCGGCCGCGTGCTCACCAGGGCGGGGATGAGCTGATCGCACAGATGGTCGTGCAGTTCGGCCGCACTGCCGCGCCCGAGTTCCAGCAGCGGCGTCGGATCCACCCGCGGTGCGATGTAGGTGGCACGGACCAGCCAGAGCCCCAGGGAGGCCGAGGCGACCTTGGACAGGGCTGGGGCGGCGCCCGTGCGCAGCGCCTCCAGGATCTCGAGCCAGATGGGGTGGGGCACGGGGGGAAGGCACGCCCGCAGGTAGTCGGTCGCGGCGGCGGGGGACATCGGCTGCGGCTCGATGACCGCCGTCGCTGTGATGACGTCGCCTATCTCCGCCACGGCCTGGGCGAACTGCGTCGTGCGGCAGGTGAGGATGAGCTGGTCGGTCTCGTACATCCCGCGGTTGAGCGCGGTGAGCATGGCCGCGCGGGCGGCCTCCGGCAACTCGTCCAGCCCATCGATGACAGGCAGCACCTCACTGCGGGCCACGAGCGTCTCCGGGATGTCGGGGCCGAGGCCCTCGGCGCGCAGCGCGTGATAGTCCGCCGCCAGGCTCGCGACCAGCCAATCCCGCAGTTGCGGATGTACGCGGTCGTTCCAGCGCGCGGCCGACAGCAGCACCGGGACGGGCTCCCCTGGCTGCCGCGTGCGCAGCAGTTCGAGCACCAGCTGCACGGCCAGGGTCGTCTTCCCGGTGCCAGGACCGCCCAGAATGATCAACCGGCGGCAGCGCAGCGCACGGAAGTTGCGCACCATGTCCGCCATGTGCACGTCCACGCCGGGGAAGGCCACAGCGCCCTTGGCGATGATCTCAGGATGGTCGGCCAGTTCGCGGCGTTCGGTCGAGCGCCAGGCCAGCGGCATGGGCTCGGGATCGCCCAGAGAGCGCAGGACCGTCTCGTCGCGCCACTGCTGAGTCACCAGGCCGGCCAGGACGTCCTTCGCCTTGCCGATGTCGGCGGACGTCGGCACGGGCACGGGCTCGCCGCGTTTACGCCACCAGAACAGGTACGGCACCAGACCGTTGCCCAGCGTCATCACACTGCCCGCCGCCGCGATGATCTGGAGGACTCCGACCCGTGTCCCCGGGCCCTGCGGCAACAGCTGAGCCACGATCATGAGCGCGATGGCCAGAGCTAGGAGCAAAACGCCCAACACCATCCACCATATGGCTTTGCGATTCTGCCGCCAGTATTGTGAAGACATAATCCATTGTGGGCATATTTCATATGAAAACAGGCCCGCAAACTCCACACGCAAGGTCGGTAAAACGGAAAAACCGGCTGCCTCATTGATGGCATCGTCAATCGGGTGGCATCGATTCGGAAATTTCCCCAGGCAGGTGAAAGGCACCTGCCCCGCCCGTCGCGGCGGCCTGCCCCCGGCGGCCGGGGATGACGAGGTTGCCGTTGGTGACCAGCATGAACCGCTCCAGAGCCGGCACGATCACGTGCACGGCGGTGACCCCGCCGGGGAGAACGCACACCGTACGGTGGTAGGCCAGGTGACCCCGCGCGGCCAGCATCGCGGCCACCTTCCGCGACTGGCCGCCGGGAGTCGCAACCACTTCGACGACCTGCGGGAAGGGGACCACACGCGCCTCACGCAGGAGATCGGTGAGGTCGAACCGCCCGCACGCGTGCAGTTTCGGGTGCGCCGCCAAGCCGGCCAGATCGCACTGCGTGGGGGTGCTCGACAGCCTCTCGCCGAGGGTGGTCTGGATCAGCTCGGTGAGGGCGCGCCAGGCGGCGTAGGCCGGGCTCAGCGAGGTCCCGGCACCGCGCCGGTGCGGATGGAGGGCGGTGGGGGCCGTGTACGCCAGCATGGTCGGCACTCCGACGTCACTGGTGATGTCCAGCAGGTGCACCGGTGAGCCGATCAGCTCTCCCGCCGTGGCGTACGCTCGCGCGAGCCCGTTCGGCAGCGTGTCCGGATCGATCAGCCGGAGCCGGAGACCATCCCCGCCCAGGAAGGCCCGCGCCAGGAGCAGGGACAGCGCGTCCCGCTCGATCGCCTCGTTGAGGGCGTGCAGCAGTGCCTCGGCGGTGGTGACGCCGACGGCGGAGCCGCTGTTGCAGCTGTAGCGCATCAGGTGGGTGTAGTCGCAGTCGTCCCCGGCCAGCCGGCGCAGTCGCGCGGCGCCGGTCTCGACGTACCAGGGGGCGAACAGGAACAGCGGCACCAGCGCCTCCCGACCCCCGCCGAGGGCTCGATAACGCAGGCAGGCCATTCGCCTGCCGGGCATCCGGGCCAGCAGCAGTGCGCAGATGTCCCCACGCAGCGGTCCAGTGGCGAGCTCGGCCGGCGCGGCAGGTTCAACGCCGATGGGGTCGAACCCCGCGGGGCCGGTAAGGAAATGCTCGACGGCCTCGAACAGCGCACCCACGCGGGCCTCTTCCGGGCGCCCCTTACCCATCCCGCACGCGATCGGGGATTGCTCCCCCGCGCCGCCGAGCAGCCCGCACCACCAGGCGGTCGGATCGCGGCCCTCTCCCGCGTCCATGAGCTCCGCCCGCAGGCCCAGCGCGGCCAGCGCCACCTCCACTCGCCTTCTGGCCTCGCCCAACGGCACCGCCCGCTCCACCTCGCAGAACGCCCGGTTCACCGTCTCCGCGCCGCGCGGCAGGGCGCAAGATTCCGGATCCCGATATGGCCTACTGCTCGCCATCGCCGGGCATCGCGGATGACAGTTCCTCCAGGCGGTCGAGTTCGGCCGGGGTCAGCTGCTGAGTGGACCTGTCCAACGACTCGACCGGCACATAATCCACGACATTTCCCATGAGGCTCCCCCTTCGCCATCCCCTCGACAAATACCACAGAAATGAACATAAGTCATTTAATGACATATTTACGCATATAGGGGCTTAACTTAACCACAGATTAGGGCGCTTTCGCATCGGGTCACGCGGGAGCAAAGGCGTACTTGCGGCGAGTCAATTCGCCCATCGCTCCCTGGACGCCAGCTCGTCGCAACGCGCATATTTATTGTGATATGCCCGTTTTAGTGGAGTGGCGGGTCGCTATGGATATATCAACAAAAGTCCGGGAAAATAAGCTGGCGCGGACGCAGGCGGCCGCCGAGCGGTACCGCTGGAGCGGGGCCGACCGTTATGACGCCTGGCGGAGGCAGGAGCGGGGGGAGGCGTTCCCCGACTCGCCAGAGATGCTCGCGGCCCGCGCCGCCCGCCTCATCCAGCGCAACGGGATCCCGGCCGACGCGGCGATGGAGGCCATCCGTGCCGACAGCTTGGACCAGCCGAAGATGTACGAGCGCATCCTCGGAGTGGCCAAAGACCTGCAGGCGTGGAGCTTCCTGCCCCGTGGCGCACGGGCCGCACGGACCGTCGCACGGATCTCGGTCAGCGAGAACGGCCGCGAGATCCCGCTCGGCACCGGCTTCCTGGTCTCACCGAGGCTGCTGCTGACCAATCACCACGTGTTCCCCGACGCCACGGCGGCACGGTCGGCCTTCGTGGAGTTCGACGCCCAGGTCACCATCGACAACGCCCCTGACGTGTCCAAGCGGTTCGCCCTCGCCCCGGACACCCTCTTCATCGCCGACTACGATCTCGACTTCGCCCTGGTCCTGGTGAGCCCCGATTCCGACGGCCGGCCCCCAGGGGAGACGTTCGGCTGGAACAGGCTCAGTGTTCAGACGGGCAAGCTGGTCATCGGAGAGCCGGTGAACATCGTCGGTCATCCCAGCGGCCGGCTCAAAGAGATCTCCATCCGCGAAAACCGGCTGGAGGCACGGCTGGACCGCTTCATCCAGTACCAGACCGACACCGAGCCCGGCAGTTCCGGCTCCCCGGTGTTCAACGACCAATGGGAAGTGACGGCACTCCACCACAGTGGCGTGCCCAGGACCGACGACCAGGGACGAGTTCTGCGGCGCGACGGGCAGATCTGGCAAGAGGGAGACGGCGACGACGCCATCGACTGGATCTCCAACGAGGGCGTGCGCATCAGCGTCATACTCAAGCAGCTGGCCACGCTGCCGCTCGACGACGCCCGCCTGGCGTTCCTGGCCGAGATGGGGTCAGAGTCGGGGCTCCAGGACGGCACCGCCGCTCGGCCGGTTGTCACCGGATTGATCCCGCCTCCCGCCCCTTCGGTTGACGGGCTGTCCGTCGAGACAGACGTACGAGTGGATGCCACGCACGTACGGACCGCCGCGGCCCGCATCGGTCTGGCCGCCGGCCCGACCGCGTTCGGCGGGTCCAGGCACCTGGTCTTCCTGCACGGCCGCGGCCAGCAGGGACACGACCCCGAGCAACTGCGCCGGTACTGGACCGCCGCGTTGAACGGCGGACTCACCCGCGCGTGTCTGCCCACGATCGCACCGGCCGACGTCTGGTTCCCCTTCTACGGGTCCCAGCTCGTCCAGGCCATGCAGACCCGCGAAGGCATCCCCCACTCGCCATGGGAGGCCGCCGGCGATCCCGTCGAGGCGGCCGCACCGGGATCCGGCAGCACTCGGCGGCTGTACGAGCAGATGATCATCGAGGCGGCGGCCCAAGCAGGCCGGCCCGCCAAACACCCGGCCAGGGAGGAAGGGCTGAGCGATGCCGTACACCAGGGGTTGAGCTGGCTGGCCGACACCACCAACCTGGATCAGCTGCTCATAGCCGCGATCTTCGCCGATGTGGCCGCCTACCTCGACAACCAGCGGATCCGGGATACCGTTCTGGACTGCGTGCTCCAGACGATGCCGCGAACCGGCCAATTGGTCCTGGTCAGCCACAGCCTGGGCACGGTGGTCGCCATGGACCTGCTCACCCGGATCGACCCGAGGATCGAAGTCGAACTCCTCGTCACCGCCGGCAGCCCGCTCGGGCTGGACAGCGTCTTTGAGCGCCTGCTCGCCGGCGGGCCCCAGCGTCCAGACCGGGTGGCCCACTGGTTCAACGCCTGGTGCCCCAGCGATCCGGTCTCCATCGGCTGCCCGCTGAGTGACCACTGGCAGGGGGAACTGGTCGAAACCCCCGTCGCCAACCCGGCGGGCCATGCCCACGACATCGAGGAGTACCTCGCTCACCCGGAGGTCGCCCAGGCGATCGGAGCCTCACTCACCTCACCGACCCCGGTATGAAACCCGGCGGCGCCATAAAGGGACGGACGGAGACGGAACTATGACGACACTCAAGGTCACGACGGTCAACGGCGAGTGGATGAACGACTGGTTCACCCTCGACGCTCAGCCGGCGGCCTTCAAGCCGACATTCTCCCGAGATGGAGACCAAGGAGTAACCGCGCAGGCCGCCGGCCGCCTGGCCGGACTGATCTCCGCCATCGACGCGGACATCGTCGCCTTGGTGGAGGCGCCGAGCCGCCCGGCGGAGCTGGCCTTGTTCATCGAGGAGTATCTGACCGTCGACGGCACCGCCACGTATGACTTCGTGCAGGGCGATTCCGGTGGGAGCCAGAAGCTGGCCCTGTTGTTCAAACCCGACCGTGTCGCGGGCGCCCTCACTCCTTCGGACGAGGTGGAGCTGTTCATCGAGCCGTGGCTGGCCGACGTCGACGGTGACGCGGTTCTCGACGAGTACGCGTTCACCAGAAACCCGCTGTGCTGCACCATCGATGTCGACGGGATCACGTTGCAGGTGGTGGTCGCACATCTGAAGTCGAACTTCATCAACCAGGGCAGCGAGATGTGGCATGACCCCGCGCGGCGACCGGAGTTCATCCGGGCCGCGTTGCGGAACCGGCGGCGGATCGCCACCGAGGCGATGCGCATCCGCAGGGCCACGGAGCAGCGCATGGACGCCGATCCGAGCTCGGCGATCATCGTGCTCGGAGACCTGAACGACGGCCCCGGCCAGGACTTCTTCGAGGAGTTGTACCTCGCGCACAACGTCACCGACATCCTCGTCGGCTCGCCGTACCGGCCCGAGCGACTCTTCGGCCACGCCCAGGCCGATGTCCCTGAGAACCAGCGTTTCAGTGCCGAGTTCGACGATTTCGTCACCGAGGAGGCGCACCGGCGCGTGCTGCTGGACCACATCCTCCTCTCGCCCGCCCTGACGAATGGCGGCTCACCACTGACCAAGGTGCCAGGATCCGGTCTCGTCGAACATCAAGCCTGGGCCGCCCAGATCGCCGGCGACGGATCCGCACGGGACCAGCGGGCAACCGACCACCGCCCGGCCAGCGTCACCCTCACCCACTCCTGAGTCGATACCAGCCGCCGACACCACCGACCGCGTGACCACTGCACGGTGGCCTTGCTCCGCCTGCCGAGATTTTGCGAGAAGCGTTCGTCTTACCGGAGCCTTGTCGAGGTTCCATACTGACTCCTTGACTTGATCGTCGGGAGGCCGGATGTTACACGGACGCGGGGCCGAGCAGGCCGAGGTCGACGCGCTGCTCGAAGCCGCCCGGGCCGGACGCAGTGGCGCGGTCATCGTCAAGGGCGAGACCGGCATCGGCAAGTCGGCGCTCCTCGACTACGCCGCCGAGCGGGCCGCCGGTTGGCCGATGCTGCGGACGCTGGGTGTGGAGTCGGAGACCGAACTGCCGTTCGCCGCCCTCCACCTGCTCCTGCGGCCGGTGCTCGGGCACGTCGAGCGGTTGCCGTCCGGTCAGGCGGCGGCGCTGCGCGGTGCGATCGGGGCGGCGCCGGCCGGGGTGGCCGACCGGTTCCTCGTCGGGCTGGCGGCGCTCACGCTGCTGTCGGACCTGGCCGGAGACGGGCCGATCCTGTGCCTGATCGACGACGCGCAGTGGCTCGACGACGCCTCTGCCGACGCACTGCTGTTCGCGGCCAGGCGGCTGAACGCCGAGGGGGTGGTCATGCTGTTCGCGTCCAGGGACGGCGCGGCCACCCCACGGCCCGACGCGATGACCACGCCGGGAGAGACTTCGCCGTGGATGGGGGCGCTCGCCGTACCCACGGTGGCGCCGCCGCGCGTGGAACCGATGGCCGCGCCCGGAGATACCCGGCCGCGGATGGAGGCGCTGGCCTCGACCGGGGTGGCCGAGCTGCGGCTGGGGCGGTTGGAGGCGGCGGCGGCTGAGGCGTTTCTGAGCGAGCGGGCCGATGATCTGGCGCCGCAGGTGCGGCGTCGGGTCCTCGACGAGGCGGCGGGCAATCCGCTGGCGCTGATCGAGTTCGCCGCCGTGCTGACCCCCGAGCAGCGGGCGGGCCGGTTGAGCCCGCTGCCGTTCGCGGGTGAGTCGGGGCCGCTGTCGCAGCGGGTGCGGAACACGTTCGAGGCCCATATCGACCGGTTTCCCGAGCCGGCCAGGACGGCGCTGCTCGTCGCCGCGGCCGATGACACCGGGGATCTGGATCTGGTGCTGCGGGCCGCCGCCCGTCTCGGCGCGACGGTCGCGGACCTGGCGCTCGCCGAACGTGAGGAGCTGATCCAGCTCTCGGCGGCCGGGCTGTCGTTCCGGCATCCGCTGATCAGGAGCGCGGCCTATCGCGGCGCGCCGTACTTCCGCCGGGTCGCCGCCCACCTGGCACTGGCGGAGTCGCTGAGCGCCCAGCCGGCGGGGTGCCTGGGCGACCAGACAGCCATGTCTCTGACCGGCCAAGTGACCAGGCACCTGAAAGCCCGGACGGCCACAGCCCTCCACGACAGGACGGAACCGCCCCTGAACGGTCAGGCGGCACCGCCCCTGAACGGTCAGGCGGTCGAGTCTCTGGGTGGTCAGGCGCGGGCCGATCGGCGGGCCTGGCATCGGGCCGCCGCCGCTACCGGTCCGGACGAGGAGGTCGCCGGGGATCTGGAGCGCGCGGCCGTACGGGCGCGCGATCGGCAAGGGTCGGCTGCCGCGTCCGTGGCGTACGAGCGGGCTGCCGACCTCACCGCCGACACCGTCCACACGGCGCGCCGGCTGATCGCGGCGGCGGAGCTGGCGGTTCAGGCCGGGCAGCTGAAGCGCGCCATCGGGCTGGCCGACCGGGCGGCGCCGTTCGCCACGACCCCGGCCGAGCACGCCGGCCTCGCCCGGGTACGGGCTTGCGTGGAGGTGGAACAAGGCTCGCCGAGCGCGGCGGGGCGGCTGCTCACCGAGGGCGCGGAGTACGTACTGACGGCCGACCCCGCCCTGGCGGCCCGCATGCTGGCCGAGGCGATCCACTACGCCTCCTTCGCGGCCGACCCGAAGCTCGCCCACGACGCCGACCTGCGGCTCAGCGCACTCCCCCTACCCAGAGGACCGCTCACCGCGGGAATGGTGGTGGAGGATGGCCGGCCCGCAGAGGACGTCTCCCCCATCCGCACAGCGGCCGAGCTCGCCGCCGGGATGGCGGTCGTGGCGCGGCTCGTGGCGGGGCAGCCAGTGACGGACGTCTCCCCCATCCGGGCGGTCGCCGCACTGGCGGGCGAGTTCGGCGAGCTGTTGCCGCTCGCCACCTCCCTGAGCATCATCTCGGGCGATGAAGTGACGGCCCACCAGCTGGCCGGGTCGCTGGTCGCGCGGTGTCGAGAGCACGGCCTGATCGGCGTGCTCCCCCAGGCGCTCGCGCTGCTAGCGCAGGCGCAGCTGCTGCGCGGCAGGCACCGCGAGGCGACGGCCGCCGCGTCGGAGGCGCTGAGCGTCGCCTCCGACATCCACCAGGCCCATCGGGCCGGACACGTGCACGGCCTGCTCGCCTGGATGGCCGCGGTCGGCGGGGAGGAGGAACGCTGCCGGGAGCTGGCCGCGCGGGCGGACGGCGACGTCGAGGCCACCCGGGCGCTCGCCGCCTGGGCGCTCGGGCTGTCGCAGTTGGGCTGGGGCCGGGCCGGGGCCGCTCTCGACCACCTCCAGACGGCGGGTCAGCGCCACCCCGTGGTCGCGCTCTACGCGGCGCCCGACCTGGTCGAGGCGGCGGTGCGCGCCGGGCGGGACGATCTGGCGGTGCGGGCGGCGGCCGGGTTCGAGGGGTGGGCGGTGGTCGTGGACCGCCCGTGGGCGACCGCCGTCGCCGCCCGGCTCAGGGGGCTGCTGGCCCAGGGCGACGAGGCGGGCGAGCACTTCGCGCGGGCTGTGGCCGTACCCGCTGACCAGCCGTTCCAGCAGGCGCGCAACGAGCTGCTGTACGGCGAGTGGCTCCGGCGGGCGCATCGGCGTTCGGACGCGCGGCTGCGGCTGCGCGCGGCCTTTGAGGGGTTCGACGCGCTCGGCGCGGTGCCGTGGGCCCGGCGGGCCCATGGCGAGTTGGAGGCGGCCGGTGAGGCGGCCGCGGTGTCCGCGAGTGGCGGTCTGCTCGACCGGCTGACGCCGCAGGAGCGTCAGGTGGTACGGCTCGCGGCGGCGGGGCTGTCCAATCGGCAGATCGGCGCGCGGCTGTTCCTCAGCCCGCGTACGGTGGGACATCATCTGTACAAAGCGTTTCCCAAGCTCGGCGTGGCCTCCCGCGCCCAGCTCACCGGGCTCGACCTAAGCAGGTGACCACCGCTACTTAGTCATATGTCCGGCATGACCGGATATGTGCCACCGGCCGACCGATTCGCAGATGATCGTCCGCGCTTTACCGTGCTTCCGACCTCACGGAAACGGAGAGCGTGGATGCACAGATCACTCAGATCCGGTTTAGCCCTGCCGTTGGTCGGGGCGATGATCGCAGCCGCCCTGATCGCCACCGCACCGGCCGCCTCCGCCGCCGCGCCCGCGCGGAGTGACGGGCACCGGGTCACCCTCATGGTCCACGGGTTCGACCGCGAGGCCGACACCAACTGCGCCAGCTCCTGGAAAGACGCCAAGAACCTCCTGAACGCCAACGGCTGGGGCGACGTCGTCACCTTCGGCTACTACAACAAGGCCACCAACTGCGACCTCCGGCTCCAGGGCACCACCGACACGCGCATCCAGGAGGTCGGCCGCCAGTTCGCGTGGACCGTCTACTACCTGTACTCCAGCCATGACGTCGCCGTCGACGTCGTGACGCACTCCATGGGCGGCCTGGTCGCGAAGGCGGCCATCGAAGGCGTCAACAGGTACGGCGTGGGCAAGACGCCGCCCGACCTGAGCGGACTGACGGTCGACAAGAACAACATCGGGGCGACCGTGTGGCCCATCGCCTGGCCTCCTTACCTGTACATCGAGGACATGGTCACGCTCGCGACGCCGCACCAGGGCATCGGCAGCGCGCTGGTGACCGCCTGCGCCCTCACCCACGAGCAGTGCAGCGACATGCGCCCGGGCAGCGGCTTCATCAGCTGGCTGGGGAAACAACCACTCTCCCAAATGGGTACGGACTACACCTTCCTCGCCTCGAGCCACGACGACACGGTCAGCGCGGACTCGGCGACCAACAAGCGCACTGCCCATCATTGGGCGCTTTATGACAAGAACGCGGACGGCGGGACGCTGAGCCACACCGCCATGCGGACGACCTCGACCGGCGCGTGGCAGGCGTCATGGGGCGGGCAGCTGAGCGACGAGGGTTCGGGCTCCTACCCCGCGCCGCTCCTGCGGATGATGGACGGCCTGTACGACCAGCAGGCCCAGTAAGTAGTCCGGAAACGACGATCGGCACGCCGTCACGAGGACGGCGTGCCGATCTGTTTGCGGGGCTACTTCAGGCCGTAGGCCCGGGTGATCGTCTGGTCGATGGTGTTGCCCTCGGCGTCCACGCCCTGGGCGCGGATGCCCACGGTGCCGTTGGTGGCGGACAGGGCGGGGTGGGCGATGGTCGCGGTGTAGGAGGTGGCGTTCTTCTTGGAGGTGGTGACGGCCTTCCAGTGGGCGCCGTCGTCGTAGGTGACCGAGAGCTTCAGGCTGCCGAGGCGCGCGTCGGGCACGTCGTAGGAGCCCTGGTAACCGGTGACCGTGATCTTGTGCGGTCTGGCCGCCGCGGTCTTGTTGTCGAGGTCCAGGTCCAGGTCGTAGCGGAGGTTGAGCTTGCGGACCGGCTCGCACGGGGTGAGGGTGCTGGTGAAGAACCAGCCGACGCACAGGCCGTCGTTGAGCGTCTGCATCCCACCGGTCGGGCGCTTCGAGCGGAACGTCCACTCCGTCGCCACGTCGGTCGCGTACTGCTGCGCCGGCTGCGGAGTGTGGAACTTGTCGGTGAGGCGATAGCGGGACTCGCCCTCCGGCAGGTTGAACTTCGGCATCTGGATCAGGACCGGGCCGCTGGTCCCCGATTCGTCCATGGGGATCTCCTGGCCGTCACGGTAGAGGTGCAGCTCGTCCTTGCCGCCGCGCGTCTCGTCGAACCGCGCGTTCCAGGTGAACGCCTCCTGGTGGTTCGGCCCCGGGCCGAGGATCGGCAGGGCGGCCACGAACATGTCGCCGGTACGGCAGGGGAAGCACATCGTGGTCCCGGTGGCGCGGGTCTGGTCGGTGAACACCGGAGTGCCGGGCACGCGCGGCTGGGCGCCCCACTCCTCGGTCTTCGTACCGGCCGACGGGTAGACGTCCACGGCGGTGGCCCACATTCCGAAGGTCCGGCCGGAGTCGTCGCCGTCGGGGTAGGCCAGCTGGGTCTCGCGCGTCCACGACACGTCCGGCGAGACCGGCCCGACGTACTCGGTCACGGCGGTCCGCGCGGGCCAGGAGTAGCCGAGCCGGGAACCGTGCAGATAGCCGGGGCGGGTCAGCACGGTCGCCCCCCAGAACATGGAGGCGGTGGCGGGCCGGTCGGAGTGCAGGCGGTTCTCGATCTCGTAGAGGTTCCGCTTGCCGAGCTCGTAGTCGAGCTTGGCCGGGACGCGGACGCGCTCGCGGAGCATCAGTGAGTAGATGTACGGGGTGGCGGTGATGCCCTCGGCCTGGACGCTCACCGGCCGCTTGGTGAGCTGGGCGGCCAGGGCGCGGCCCTCGTCGGCGGTCAGGCTCATCGTCGGGATCGGGTAGATCGGCCAGGACTTCGTCAGTTCGAGGAAGGCCCGGTTGACCGCCCCGTAGCCGAGCACCCCGGCCGCGCCGGCGTCGGCCGCGGCCTTGACCCGGTCGAGCGCGTTACCCGTGCAGGCGTTGTCCGGGCACAGGTCCGAGAGGTCGAGCAGGACGAGCTTGCCGCGTACGCCGGCGCCGGCGAGTTCGGCGGCCTGGCCGCGCCCCCCGGACACCAGGGTGAGCGTGCTACGGCCGTTCAGCTTGGGAACCACAGGGTCCAGGTTCTGGTAGCGGGGATGCAGGGTGAGCCGGTCGGTCTTCATGCTGATCACGGGCGCGCCGCGCAGGATCTGTCCCGAGACGTCGAAGGTGCCCTGGGTGACCGGGCGGGTGGGCAGCAACCAGTAGTTGTGCAGCCCGTAGGCGGGGGTGGTCTCGAACGCGACGGACTCGAGGCCGTTGGCCGCGTTGCGCACGGAGAAGTACTGGGAGTTGTAGACCTCGGTCGGTTTCGGGGTGCTCTGGGTGACCTGGCGGGCCTTGCGCAGGTCGAGGGTGATCGTGGTGTCCTTGGTGGCCGCGAACTCCGGCTCCGTCAGCATGCCGATGTTCCACTGGCCGTCGGTTCCGCGCCAGCTCACGCCGGAGGTCACGCTGAAGGTGCCGGTGTAGACCTGCGTCTGGGACTCGGGGCCGCTGTCGGGGTAGTAGACGAAGTCGAGGTCGTCGCGGTCGTCGGTGCGCAGGACCGCCCACGGGATCGGCTGCACGTCGGTCGCGCCGTCGGGCAGCACCATCTTGGTCTTGATGGTGACCTTCGCCGGCTCCACGAACGCGCCCACCGCGGTGTTCACCGTCACGGCGCCGCTCGCGTCGGCGGCGTGCACGAACCCCTCGTACCAGGTGGCCGGGCCCGACGGGTCGAAGGTGACGGCGACGGGCGCGGTGCCGTGCGCCGGGACGGTGACCGTGTCGTGGTCCAGGGTGAGCGTGCGCTCGGGCGCGTCGCCGCCCTTGTGGGCCGTGACGCCGGACTTCAGGGTCAGCGTCACCGGCTGGTCGCCGCCGTTGGTGTAGGTGATCGTCTTGGTGACGCGGTCCTTGTGGGGGTAGGCCAGGGCGCCGAAGTCGAGGTTGCCGGACGCGCCGACCGTCTGCCGTACGGCCCGCGCCACGTCCACGCGTCCAGAGCCCTGCTCGTACGCGCCGAAGCCGTCGTCATGGGTGGTGCTGACGAGCGCGGCCTTCAGCTGGGCGCCGGTCCAGTCCGGGTGCTTCTGGGCCAGGAGCACCGCGGCGCCGGACACGTGCGGCGTGGCCATGGACGTGCCCGACGCGCCGGTGTACTTGTCGTTCACCACCGAGCCCATCGACGTGCCCGCGGCCCTGGCGGCCACGATGTCGACGCCCGGGGCGACGAGGTCAGGCTTGAGGCTGTAGTCGCGCAGCACCGGGCCCTTGCTGGAGAACGGGGCGAGCTTCTCCGACCCGTCGACCGCGCCGACGGTGAGCGCCGACGCGGCCGAGCCCGGTGTCGCGATCTTCCGGTTGTCGTAGTCGTTGCCCGCCGCGATGACGAACAGCGACGTCGACTGCGCGCTGAGGTTGTCGACCGCCTCGCTCAGCGGGTCGGGCCCGGCGTAGCAGCAGGCGCCGGCGCTGATGCTGATCACCCGGGCCTGCTGGGCGACCGCCCACTCCATGCCGGCGATGATGCCGGACGAGTCACCGCTGCCGGCCTTGTTGAGCACCTTGCCGACGAGCAGGGACGCCTTCGGCGCGACGCCGGTGTACTTGCCGTCGGAGGCGGCCCCGGTGCCCGCAATCGTGGAGGCGACGTGGGTGCCGTGCCCGTGACCGTCCTTGACGTCCGCCTCTTCGGTGAAGTTCGCGGTCGCCGTGATGCGGTCGGCGAGGTCGGGGTGGGTGGTGTCGACGCCGGTGTCGAGGACCGCGACCTTGACGCCCTCGCCCTTCAGGCCGGCGGCCCACACCTCAGGGGCGCCGATCTGCGGCACGCTCTTGTCGAGCACTGCCTTCACCTTGCGGTCGAGCCAGATGGCCGACAGCCCTCGGTCGAGCGAGGCCGCGACGCCCTTGTCCGTCGCCGGGCGGTCGACGGCGGTCCAGAACTGCCCGACCGCCTTCTTGTCCACCCGCACCGCGGCGCCGCCCACGCTGGGCAGGCCGAGCGGCTCGGCGGTGGCGGGCAGCGCGTCGGCCTGCTCCGACAGCGTCTTCGCCGCCTGCTTGGCCTGACCGTACTGGACGATCAGCGGCAGGGTGGCGCTCTCCTTGTCGGTGTAGCCGTTCGCGGCCAGGTAGGCGACGTCGAACAAGGCCTTGTCCAGGCGGCCCGAGGACACCAGGCCCATCACGTCGGAGGGATAGACGTAGTAGGAGTTCCGATCACGCACGGAGATGAAGGTCACCGGGGCGCCGTTGGGACGCCGGGCGGGGGTGACCTGGTGGCGGGGGCTGCCGCCGGGACCGGTGTCGTAGGCGACCACGTCGCCGGTGATCAGGGTGATCTTCGCCGCGTCCGCGGCCGGTGTTCCGGACGACTCGACGGCGGCGGCGGTCTGGCCGGAAAGGGCGGGTGCGGGGGTGGCCGAGGGCGATGGCTGTACGGCCATGCCGGTCGACAGCACCAGCCCCATCGCTAAAAGCCCGATGGACGGGCTTCGCCATCGTTGACGAGTCATGGTTCTCCTCGCGGGATAGCAGGCATGATCGACTCTCCCGAACCATGACATGTCAAGAAATATCCTGAAAAGATGACTCGTCGTCCTATTCCCGCCAATGACGGGAAAAGGACGGCGAGAGCGCCGGGTTGTGGGTGATCATGGTGGGATGCTGCGCATCCTCGGCCTGTCAGCGGCGGAGCAGGCCCTCTACGAGGCTCTGGTCGAGCACTCCCCCGTCACCCTCGACGAGCTGGAGCGGCTCGGCGGCACCCCGGGACTGGCCGTCGGCCTGGAGGAGCTGGGGCTGATCGCCCGCCTGCCCGAGGATCCGCCCCGCTTCATCGTCGTACCGCCGGAGATGGGACTGGACGCGCTGATCCGCGAGCGGACCCGCGCGCTGGCCGAGGCCAGGCTGCGGGTGGCCCAGCTGTCCACGCGCTATCACCTCACCACCTCCGACCAGGAGTCGGCCGGGCTGGTGGAGGTGGTGATCGGGCGGGAGGCGGTGCTGCGCCGCTTCGAACAGCTCCAGCGCGGCACCCGGCGCGAGATCCGGATGTTCGACGCGCCACCGTACGCGGGCGTCGTGGGCGGCAACACGCAGGAGTTCGACCTGCTGAACCGCGGCGTGGACTACCGGGTGGTGTACGACAGGCGGGCCATCGAGATGCGCGGCACGCTGAAGACCATCGTGGACTACATCGCCGCGGGCGAGCAGGTGCGCGTCGGCGACGTCCCGATGAAGCTGGTGCTCAGCGACTACCCCATGGCCCTCGTGCCGCTCCGTCACGACCTGCAGATGGTCGAGTCGGCGCTGGTCGTGTACGACTCGACGCTGCTCGACGCGCTGGCCGCGCTGTTCGAGATGTACTGGGAACGCGCCGTGCCACTGCACGTCAGCCACGGGCGCGCCCGCCTGCCGGAGAACAGGAGCCCGACCGACGCGCAGCGTGACCTGCTGGCCCGGCTGGTGGCCGGCCAGACGGACAAGGCCATCGCGGCCCACCTCGGCTGGAGCGATCGCACGGTACGGCGTCACGTGCACGCCATGATGATCCAGCTGGACGCCCAGACCCGCTTCCAGGCCGGTTACCAGGCCGTCCTGCGCGGCTGGCTGGCCGACGAAAAGGGCGTACACGATGACCCGGAGTGACGGGAACCACGCGGGATCGCTCGGCGCGGCCGGTCTGACCCCGGACGAGGAGGCGGTGTACGAGCTGCTCATCGACGGCTCGCCGGCCACCGCCGCCCGGATCGCGTCGCTGGGCGCGGCGATCGGCCTGCGCGCCGACCAGCTGCCCGCCCTGCTCGCCTCGCTGGAGGCCAAGGGGCTGGTCACCCGCTCCGACGGGCCGGCCCGCTACGCCGCCGTCGCCCCGGAGGCCGCCCTCGACGTGCTCCTGGTCACCGCCGAACGGCAACTGCTGCGGGCCCGCGAGCGCGCGGGCGAGCTCGACCAGGCCTTCCAGCGCCGCCGGGCGACCGGGGAGACGCCGCCGGCGGTCGTCGAGGTGGTGACCGGGCAGCGGGCGGTCCAGCAGCGGCACGCCCAGATCCAGCGGGCCGCCTGGCATCAGATGCGCTGCTTCTCCAAGCCGCCGTACTTCGACCCGCCGGGCAGCGTGACGGCGCAGCGCGAGCTGCTCGACCGGGGCGTCACGAGCCGCATGATCTACGAGCGGGAGTTCGTCGACCGGATCGGGGCGCTGCGGCTGATCGAGACGATGGTCGGGGCGGGCCAGCAGGCGCGGGTGCTGCCCAGCCTGCCCATGAAGCTCTACCTCATGGACGACCGGTTCGCCCTGCTGCTGCTGCGCCATCACCCGGACGACCCCGACGCCGACGCCGCGCTGGTGGTCCATCCGTCCGGGCTGCTGGAGGCGCTGAGCAGGCTCTTCGAAGGGCTGTGGCAGCGGGCGCTGCCGCTGCGCCTGCGGCCTCCGGCGCCCGGCTCCGCACCGCAGGCGCGAGCGCGTGCCTCCGCGCACGACGACGAGCGGTTGATCGCGCTGCTGGTGGCCGGCCTGACCGACGAGGCCATCGCCCGGCAGCTCGGCGTCGGCTACCGCACGGCCGAGCGGCGCATCGCCGACCTCATGAGCCGGCTGGGCGCCCACACCCGCTTCCAGGCCGGCGTCCAGGCCGCCTTCCGCCATCCTCCGCCGCCGGAGGGCTGAGGCTCAGCGGCCCCCTGTGAGGTGCTCGACGAACAGCGCCGCGGCCGCCGTGGGGGTGGGCAGCGGGTCCCAGGCCAGGCCGATCGGGCGGTGCTGGGCCGGGACGAGCGGGAGGTAGGCGGGGTCATCGTGCTCCAGCGAGGCGGGGAGCGGCAGGACGCCCACGCCGAGCCCGGCGCCGATGAGGCCGCGTACGGTGGCGATCTCCTCGCTCTCGAAGGCGATGACCGGCTCGAACCCCGCCTCCTCGCACAGCCGGTCGATGACCCGGCGCAGGTCCGTGGTCGGGGCGAAGGCGACGAACGGCTCGTCGCGTACGTCGGCGAGCGTCAGCCCCGGCGCGGCGGCGAGCGGGTGCTCGACCGGCAGGGCGAGGCAGAGCCGCTGCTCGCGTAGCGGGTGCCAGCGCGCGGGGTTGCCGTCCGGTGGCGGGGTGACCAGGGCGGCGTCGATGTCGCCCTGGGCCAGCCGGGTGAACAGCTCCCTGGCGAAGCCCTGGTGCAGCTCGAAGCGGATGCCGGGCGTGACGGCCCGCAGGTCGCGCAGGATCTCCGGCACCAGCCAGCGGCCCACCGAGTGCAGAAAGCCCAGCCGGATCAGTCCGGTGTCCGGGTTGGCCAGCGCGTCGATGCGCCGGCGCGCACCCTGCAGCTCGTCCACGGCGCGGCCGGCGTGCTCGCGGAACAGCAGGCCGAACCGGTTGAGCGCGAGCCGGCGCCCGTGCCGGTGGAACAGCTCGACGCCTAGGTCGGCCTCCAGCCGGGCGAGCGCCCGCGACAGAGTGGACTGGTTGATGCCCTCCATCGCGGCGGTGTCGCGCATGTTCTCCGTGTCACACAGCGTCAGAAACCAACGCAGGGTTTGCAGCTCCATCCTGCGATGATGCCCTTTTCGCATCAGCTCCGGCAAATTCTGCATTTTGCGCATCAGCGCTGAGCGGGCACGCTCGACGGGTGCTCTCGACTCGCGTGTCAGGGGATCGCGCCTCCCTCCGGATCAGGTACGGGCTGATGTTCGGCGGCCTGGCCAACTTCCTGGCGCTCTACTACGTCCAGCCGTTGCTGCCCGGCGTCGCCGACCACTTCGGGGTCTCCGCCTCGGAGTCGACGGCGGTGCTGTCGCTGGCCACGATCACGATGGCGGTCGCGCTGCTGTTCGTCGGCCCGATCTCCGACCTGGTGGGCCGAGTGGTGATCATGCGGTGGTCACTGACCGGCTGCGCGGTCCTGGGCATTGCCACCGCGTTCGCGCCCACCTGGCACTCGCTGCTGGTCCTGCGCGGGCTGCAGGGCGTCGCACTGGCCGGGCTGCCCGCCGTGGCGCTCGCCTACCTGCGTGAGGAGATGCCCGACGGATCCCACGTACGGGCCAATGCCACCTACATCACCGGCACGGCCCTCGGCGGGGCGGCAGGGCGGCTGCTGCCCGGCCCGGTCCAGGCGGCGTGGGGCTGGAGCGGCGCCAGCGCCGTCGTGGGGGTCGTCACGCTGCTCTGCGCCATCGGCCTGTGGGTCCTGCTTCCGCCGTCGCGGCACTTCGAGCGGTCCAGCCCGCGGCTGGGCGACCTGCTGCGCAACACCGCGCTCACGCTGCGGGACCCGTCCCTGGTGGCGCTGTGCCTGGTCGGCGCGGCCACGATGGGGGCGTTCGTCGGGCTGTGCAACGCGCTGACCTTCCGCCTGGAGGCGGCGCCCTATCTGCTGGGCGGCGCGGGCGCGCTGGTGTTCCTGGCCTATCCGGTGGGCGTTCCGGGGCCGCTGGCCGCCGGGCGGCTGGCGCTGCGGCGCGGGCTCGGCCTGGCCGCCCTGCTCGGTGTCGCCCTCCTGGTGACCGGTACGCTGCTCACCGCCGCGCCCCAACTGCCCGCCATCGTGATCGGACTGGCCTTGGTGACCTTCGCCTTCCTCGGTACGCACTCCCTGGTCAGCGGCTGGGTCTCCGACCGCGCCCACCGGGTCGGCGTCGGCGTGGGCCAGGCAGCGGGACTGTACCTGCTGGCCTACTACGCGGGCAGCTCGGTCTTCGGCTCACTGGCCGCCTACCGGTGGGAGACGGGCGGCTGGTCGAGCGTGATCACCGTCTCCGTCGGGCTGCTCGTCGGCGCCGGGTTCCTGCTGGACCTGGCCCGCCGCTTCGACACACGATCATGCCGGTAACCGTCACCGGGGACGGCGTCGCCGTCTCCTACCAGATCCGCGGCCGGGGCGAGCCCCTCGTCCTGCTGGCCGGGCAGGCCAACGACCACCACTGGTGGGACGACGTCAGGGACGACTTCGAGGACCGCCACACCACCATCACCCTCGACTACCGCGGCACCGGCGACAGCGACAAGCCCGACGTCCCCTACACCACCCGCGGCTTCGCCTCCGACATGATCGCCGTCCTCGACGACCTGGGCGCCGACCGGGCCCATGTGTACGGCACCTCGATGGGCGGCCGCGTGGCCCAGTGGCTGGCGGCCGACCATCCGCGCCGGGTGGGGTCGCTGATCCTCGGGTGCACCTCGCCCGGCGGCGCGCACGGCTTCGAACGGGACAACACGGTGAAGAGGTCGCTGGCCCAGCCCGACAAGCGGGCGGCCCGGCAGGCGCTGCTGGAGCTGATGTACACCCCGGCCTGGCTGGCTACGCACCCCGGCCCGTACACCACCCTCGGCGATCCCGGCATGCCCGCCTTCGCCCGGCGGCGGCACCTGGCCGCCAGCGCCGGGCACGACGCCTGGGACGCGCTGCCCTGCATCACCGCGCCCACGCTGATCGTCCACGGCACCGACGACGTCTTCAACCCGGCGGCCAACGCGCCCCTGCTCGCGGGCCGCATCCCCGGGGCGGAGATGCGGCTCATCCCCGGCGCCAGACACGCCTACTTCGAGGAGTTCCGCCAGGTCGCGGGCCCCTTGGTCCTCGACTTCCTGGCCGGCCGCTGATCAGTCGATCATGACCACCGTGTTGGCGGCCAGGTCGTGCAGCGCCTGCTTGCGGCTGGTGAACACGATCCAGACGAGATCGATCACGGTCATGCCCACCGCGACGAAGCAGCCGGACATCAGCGCGCGCCCCGCCGCCATGGCGGGGGTGAGCCTGGCGCCGTTCTGCCGCACCACACGGATGGCGAACGCCTTCTTGCCGACGGTCCGTCCGTTGCAGTAGCCGGTCAGCAGCCAGTGGTAGGCGTACCACACCAGCGTCCCGGCGATCAGCCGGCGCCAGTCCAGGTTGACGACGTAGTCGGCGAACTCCCTCGGCTCGAAGATTCCGGACCGCGCCAGGAGAGGCCAGGTGAGCACACCCACGAGGACGACATCGTAGATACCGGCGAACAGCCGCCGCCAGCGTCCCGCGATCAGCTCCGGCACGAGATAGCCGTACGGTGGGCCGTCCTGCATGGATCCACTCCCCGAGGTGAGTAGCGGTCTTTCTCCGAAGGGCGTTCCATCCTGTTCCACAGACCGGCATGCCAGAATCGACCTGCCGGAACGCCCATGAAAGGACGATTGCCATCCCCGCCGACCGAAACGCCGAGCCCGCCGCGAGCCGGACGGCCGTGGTGAGCCGGACGGGCCCCAAGCGTAGCGAGAGCATCCGGCTCGCGGTGCTGCACGCCGCCGATGATCTCCTGGTCGAGCGGGGGTTCAACGGGGTGACCATCGAGGGCATCGCGGCCCGGGCCGGTGTCGCCAAGCAGACCGTGTACCGCTGGTGGAAGTCCAAGGTCGACATCCTCCTCGACACGCTCGCCGACGACGCCCGCGACGCGCTGGCCTGGCGAGGTGGCGGAGAAGACGCGGAGGCGGAGCTGAAAGCGCAGCTCCGCCGGATCGCGGGGTTCTTTCAGCAGCCGGCGGGCCAGGTCCTGCGGGCGCTGCTCGGCCATGCCCAGACCGACCAGGCGACCGCGCGGGCGCTGCGTGAGGGGTTCCTGCGCGAGCAGCGTGAGCGCGACCTGCTGGGACTGCGCGCCGTGCTCGAACGCCACACCGGCCGCCCGGTGCCCGAGCCGACCGTGGACACGCTGCTGAGCGTGCTGCTCGGGCCGCTCTACTACCAGGCGCTCGTCCACGACGCCCCGCCCGCTCCCGAGCTCCTGGACGCCACGGCCCGGCACGTCCTCGACCTGGCTGTGCGCACCGACGCCCCGAAACCCGGGCAAGCTGCCGCAACCTAGCCAGACCTGATGAGACTTCGATTCAGGCCGGGTTACCTGGTGCCATTTGCTAAATTGCTTGCGCAATGGGGCAGATGCCGCCAAGGGGGAGATTTGATGCGCAGGTGGGCTGCTCCATCCGTGATCGGCTGGACAATCGCGTCGATCGTTGTGCCGGGGGCCGCGCACGTGCGTGCCGGACGCAAACGCACCGGTCTGATCATGATGGGGATCTTCGGCGTCCTGCTGATCGGTGCCGTGATCGTGCTGATCAACGCCAAGGCACTGGCCGGCCTGCTCCTCGACCCGACCTGGCTGACCGTGATCACCGGCCTGTGCGTGGTGGGCGGGCTGGCATGGGCCGCGGTCGTGATCAGTTCCTACATCGTGCTGCGTCCCAGCAAGCTCGGTAGCCGGGGTCAACTCGGTACGGGCGCGGTCGCGGGCCTGCTCGCGGTGGCCGTGGCACTGCCGTTCGGACTGGTCGCCACCACTGTCCGCACCTCCGACGACGCGATCGACTCCATCTTCAAGAACTCACCGTCTCAGCCGATCGATCACAAGGATCCGTGGCGAGGACGTGATCGGGTCAACATCGCGCTGCTGGGCGGCGACGGCGCGAGCTCACGCAAGGGAGTGAGCATCCGCACCGACAGCATGAACGTGGTCAGTATCGATGTCCGCACCGGCGACTCAGTGATCTTCGCGCTACCGCGGGAGATGGAGAACGCGCCGTTCACGCCAGGCTCCGCACTGGCCAGGCGTTTCCCGCCGCCGAAGAACTTCTGGCTGCCACCGGGTCAGGGCCGCGGCTCCGCCGACCTGCTCAACGGCGTATGGGCCTACGCCGACATGCACCCCGAGGTCACCGGCCGCTCCCCCGACCGCGCCCCGGAGGCGACCAAGAACGCGCTCGGCCAGATCCTCGGCATCAAGATCGACTACTACATGCTGGTCAACATGTGGGGCGTGGCGCGCCTGATCGACGCTCTCGGCGGCGTCACCATCAACGTCGAGCAGGACATCTGCTACGGCGTGGGCCGCGCCGACGGCGGCGTGGTCAAGGCCGGCAACCGCACCCTCAACGGCACCCAGGCCCTCTGGTACGGCCGGGCCCGCGACCATCCGGGCAGCACCTGCGCGGGCGGCGACAACCGCACCCGGATGCGCCGCCAGCAGTGCGTGATGAGTGCCATGCTCAACCAGCTCAACCCGAGCAACGTGCTGCTGAAGTTCAACGCCCTGGCCAAGGCGGCCAAGGAGACCTTCCGCACCGACATCCCGCGTGGCCTGCTGCAGGAACTGGTCCCTCTCGCCCAGCGGGTCAAGAGCGCCCGGGTGTCCAAGCTGAACTTCGTTCCGCCCACCTACAACCCGGCGTACCCGAATTATCCGCTCATCCTCAAGTCAGTGAAGACCGCCATCGCGCGCTCCCGCGGCTCGAGCCAGACTGCCCGCGCCGAAGCCGCCGCCCCTTCTCCTTCCAGTACGCCTACCACCACGCGCTCGCCACGTCGGAGCATCAAGCAATCCAGTCGGCTGGACACGCTGGGCTCGTCCTGCGTGCCTGCGAACAAGGGAACCTAGCCGGCACCTGCCCTTCCTCTACAGCCTGTAGAGTATGCGCGATATTGCGATATTTGGGCGAAGGGTGGGGCATGCTGCGCTGGTTCCGGGTCGTGGCGGTGGCCGAGGCTTGCTCGTGGGCGGGGCTGCTGGTCGGGATGTTCTTCAAGTACGTGGCCGCGACCGGCGAGCTCGGGGTCAAGGTGTTCGGGCCGATCCACGGGGCGCTGTTCGTGCTGTACGTGGTCGGAGTGTTGCTCTCGGCGCGAGAGGCGGGCTGGAGCCGAGGCGCGGTGGTGCTGGGCCTGGCGTGCGCGGTGCCGCCGTTCACCTCACTGTGGTTCGAACGGCGGATGGCGGCGCGCGCGGTGGCCGGCCAACCCGCCTGACGGTTGAGCGTGTTCGTGCACCCGCCAACGGCGGCACCTGCTCGCCGGTCGGCGAGCGCCTCGTGCGAACCTCTTACACGGAAGCGGCGGGCCCGGTGCCCGTCCGAGTGTGAGGAGTCCCCCCAACGTGTCCCCCGTGATTCTCTCCGCCGCAGGCGCCTGTCTCGTCCTTGACGTCGCGGGCTCCGGCCTGCCGCGGGTGCGCCATTTCGGTGCCGACCTCGGCGCGGTCGCCGAGCCGCATCTCCTGCCCGCGCTGGCGTCGCTGACGCCCGCGCCGCCGCTGGTGCCGGTCCAGGGCGACAGCTGGTACGGCAGGCCGGGCCTGGCCGGAGCCCGTACGTCCGGGAATTGGCCGGTCAGGTGGAGCCTTGAAGGCCCAGTGGAGACCCGGGCCGTGCCTGGTTCGGGCGGCAGCGTGACCGTGACCGCGTCCGACGAGCGGGCCGGGCTCCGGCTGGTGAGCGAGCTGGCCATGGACGCCCAAGGTGTGGTCACGATGCGGCACGCGCTGACCAACACCGCCGCCGACCCGTACCGCGTGGACGGGTTGACCTGCGCGTTGCCGCTGCCCGCGCGGGCGGATGAGCTGCTCGACTTCACCGGGCGGTGGGCGCTGGAGAAGGTGCCGCAGCGCAGGCCGCTGGCCTACGGCGTCTGGTCGCGGGAGAACCGGCGCGGCCGCACCGGCCACGACAGCACGGGCCTGCTGGTGGCGGGGACCGGCGGGTTCGGGTTCCGGCACGGCGAGGTGTGGGCGGCGCACGCCGGGTGGAGCGGCGACCACGTCCACTACGTCGAACGGCTGCAGGAGGGCGTGACGCTGCTGGCCGCGGGCGAACTGCTCGCGCCCGGCGAGATCACCCTGGGCGAGGGCGAGACGTACGAGACCCCGCTGGTCTATTTCACCTGGTCGGACGCCGGGCTCGACGAGGCCGGCGGGCGGCTGCACGGCCACCTGCGCGCGCGTGGCCCGCGCCCGGCCCGCCCGGTCACCCTGAACAACTGGGAGGCCACCTACTTCGACCACGGCCTCGACCGGCTGCTGGCGCTGGCCGACCGGGCCGCGGAGGTGGGGATCGAGCGGTTCGTCCTCGACGACGGCTGGTTCCGCCACCGTCGCGACGACCGGGCCGGGCTCGGCGACTGGTACGTGGACGAGCAGGTGTGGCCCGACGGGCTGCACCCGCTGGCCGCGCACGTACGCAAGCACGGCATGCAGTTCGGGCTCTGGTTCGAGCCGGAGATGATCAATCTCGACTCCGACCTCGCCCGCGAGCACCCCGAATGGGTGCTCGGCCGCGCCGACCGGCTCCCGCCGCCGCAGCGCAACCAGCACGTGCTCGACCTGGCCCGGGCGGAGGTCTTCGACTACCTGCTGGAACGGATCGACACGCTGGTCGGCGAGTACGCGCTGGACTACATCAAGTGGGACCACAACCGCGATATCGCCGAGCCCGTCCACGACGGCGTGGCGGGCGTGCACGCGCAGACCCTGGCGGCCTACCGGCTGATCGACGAGCTGCGCCGGCGCCATCCCGGGCTGGAGATCGAGTCGTGCTCGTCCGGCGGCGCGCGCGTCGACTACGGCATCCTGGCCCGTACCGACCGGGTCTGGACCTCCGACAGCAACGACGCGCTCGACCGGCAGGCCATCCAGCGCTGGACCGGCCTGCTCGTGCCGCCGGAGCTGATGGGCAGCCATGTCGGCGCGCCCCGCGACCACGTCACCGGCCGGTCGCTGCCGCTGTCGTTCCGGTGCGCCACCGCGCTGTTCGGTCACATGGGCGTCGAGTGGGACCTGACGTCGGCGAGCGACGCCGAACGCGAGGAGCTGGCCGAGTGGATCGCCCTGCACAAGCGGCTGCGGCCGACGCTGCACGGCGGGACCGTTGTCCGTGCCGACCATCCCGACCCGGCGGTGCTGCTTCACGGCGTCGTCCAGGGCGGGCACGCGGTGTTCGCCTGCGTCCAGCTCGCCTCCCGCGTGGCCACGGGCCCGGCCCCGCTGCGCCTGCCCGGACTCGATCCCGAGGCTGTCTACGAGGTGCGGGTGGCGGGCCGCCTGCCCTCAGGTGTCGCGCTGCCGGAGTGGACGGCCGCCCCGGTACGCCTGCAGGGCTCGGTCCTGGCCGGGCTCGGGCTGCCGTCCCCGGCGTTGAAGCCCGCCACCGCGCTGGTCATCGAGCTGGAGCTGGTGCGCTGAACCTGGCCCGGTAGTCGGACGGGCTCATCGCGAAGGACTGCCGGAAGCGGCGGCTGGCGTAGTTGGGGTCGCTCCACCCCACCTGCCTGCCGATCGCCGCGACCGGCAGGTCCGTCTCGATGAGCAACGCCGCCGCCCGTTCGGCGCGCAGCCGGTTCAGGTAGGCCATCGGCGAGATCCCGAGCTGGGCGGTGAACGTCCTGGCCAGGTGCGCGGACGAGACGTGCGCGAGCGCCGCCAGGTCGTCCACCGACCAGCTCCGCCGCGGGTCGCCCTCCAGCTCCCGCACGGCCAGCAGCACGGCGGGGTGCGTCCCCGCGCCGCGGGCGGCGGGTTCGCCGAGCGAGGCCGCGGCGCCGCCCAGCAGGCACAGCAGGGCTCCCACCTGCGTGATGTGCCCGCCCACCGCCGCAGGAAGCGCGGCCTCCACCACCGCGAGCGCCCCGCCGTCCAGCCGCGAGACGTGTCCCGAGGTGTGCAGCAGCCGGCCGATGTGCGGTTCGGCCCGCAGCCAGGCCAGCTCCCGCTGGAACATCTCCGGACCGACGTACACGTTGTGCACCACCAGCTCACGGCACTCGCGGTAGCCGTGCCAGTCGCCGGGCCGCAGCAGCGCGACCGAGCCGCGGCTCAGCTCCTGCTCCCCGGTGACCGAGACGTGCGTGGCCGTGCCGCTGACGACCACGGCCAGCTCCAGGAAGTCGTGGCTGTGCGCGCCGTTGTCGGCCGCCAGCTCGTGCCGCTCGGCCACCACGGCGGGCCGGTCGGGGGTGAAGACGTCATCTCGTCGTACGCGGTGCACATCAGGATTGTGCTATGCCCGAGCATCCCCGTCCTAGCCTGCCCCCTGGTCGCCCGGCAAGAGTAGAGGCACATCGACAGGCATCGACAAGGGAGAAGGACATGCTCGACGACGCTCAGGTGGCCGCCTACCGGCGTGACGGTTTCATCCACGTGCCGCAGGTGATCTCGCGGCCGGAGGCGGAGCGGTACGCCAAGGCGGCGCTGGCCGCGCGGGAGACCGTGCGGGACAACCGCGAGGGCGGCGCCGTCTTCGTCCAGTTGCTCCAGCTCTGGCAGCAGGACGAGACGCTCCGCGAGCTCACCCTGCATCCGGGGCTCGCCGCGATCGCGACCCGCCTGGCGGGCGTGCCGTTGCGGCTCTGGCACGACCAGTTGCTGATCAAGCAGCCGCACAACGGCGCGGCCACCGAGTTCCACCAGGACCAGCCGTACTGGCCGCACACCGGCTCGCGGCACGCCCTGTCGGCCTGGATCGCGCTGGTCGACGTGCCTGTCGAGCGGGGCTGCATGACGTTCCTGCCCGGCTCGCACGACCTCCAGGACCTGCGCGCCCAGGACCTGGAGGACGAGCATGATCTCTTCCGGGTGGCGCCCGAGCTGCGGTGGCGGCAGCGGGTGACCGTCCCGTTGAAGGCGGGAGACTGCACCTTCCACAACTCGTACCTGGCGCACACCGCCACGCCCAACTTCACCGACGACCCGCGCATCGCGCACGTGGTCATCTACATGGACGCCGACGCGGTCTTCGCCGCCGAACCGGCGCACGTGCTGACCGACCCCCTCGGCCTCACCCCCGGCCGGCCCCTGCCCGACGAGCACTTCCCGCCCTTTTCCGCCGGCACCTCGACGCCCTGACCCGCCACCGACCAGCCAGGTCGCCCTGGCGAGGTGGGGTCTCGGGCTGCTGCCCCCGAGACCCCGCTGCGTCAGCCGCAGGTGCCCCGCCTGGCAGAACGGGAGTCCAAGCCGAGGTCGCGGACCGTCTCCCCGCCGGCGATCTGCCAGCGCTCACCTTGGAAGTACGGGTAAGCGTAGAAGCACCAGAGGCCGCCGGTCTGGTTCTGTACGGCGCGCACGGGCGGTTCCAGGTATGGATCGTCGCCGAAGAGCAGCTTGAGCTCACCCTTGCCGGACGGTTCCGTCCAGGCACACACTCCGTAAATCCTGGGGCACGGCAGTGGGTCATCGGCGTGGGCGGCGGATGCGGGCAGCGCCAGACTGGCCGCGGCCGTCGCGATTGCCGCGGTCAGTGACATACGGCGGAACAGGTTCCTCACAACGTCTCGCTCTCCTGTCGATGGGATGAGCCATTCATGCCGTAACAAAACGTAACACTATGGCGACGGAGAGCTATGAAATGGCGGCAAGAAGGCCCTTTCCCATCCGGCAGGCGCGACATTCTGTGACTCAGGGATCACGACGGGCGCAGCGTCGGGACATGGGGTCCGCGCCTGGGTTCTTGGGGCGGCACCCGCACCGAGTCTCGATGCCAGGAAGACAGATACCCACCCCACCTGGGCTTATGGTCCCGTACGATCCCCTGCGGCCAGGGTCGTGCGGGTCGATCGTCACCCAGTCAGTCACTCGGAATCTGGCCCGTGGGCTGGGGTTGCTGCCACACGTCACGACCGTTGCTCCACAGCTCAGAGGCATGGTAGGCGAACCGGTCGAACAACCCGTCGTCCTGGTACCGCCGCAGATGGAGCATCGGCGAGTCGTGCCCGACGAGCTTGGCCAGGTGGGGGGTGACGAGCATCTCCGCGTCGAACCGGAACACGCTCATGGCGATGTGCTCGTCACCAAACCGGGCCTCGATGCCGGGGACGTCTCGTAGCTGCTCGATCTCCGACAGCGTGATCCGGATGCGCGTGGAGACGGTCAGCGGGACGTTCTCCACCTCTTCACGGCGGCGGGTGACCTCGGTCTCCGGGTCGCCGACGAGGAACCGGATCTTGCAGCCCTGCTGGGCCTTCCGCTTGAGTACCTTCGCCAGGTTCGGGTGTTCCAGCCACAGGAAGTAGTTCGTGTAACCGGCGAACACGATCTCGTTTCGTGCCGAGTTGATGAGATTGCGCCAGATTGATTTCGGACATGCGGAGCGATATGGATAAACGGTCAAGACCTCCTTGTCCGGTCCCGTTTTCACCGTATTGCGAATTGCGTCTGGCCATAGCACGGCTGTCTCAACTCCTAGTGCCTCTGCGGCGGCCCATTGGTGTCGCGTGTGCGGAATACGCATTTCGTCCTGCAACCAGCGTTCCACCGTCTTGACGTCCACGCCGCATCGGTCGGCCAAGTTCTGGTTCGTGACCTGGGCGTTCAGCATCGCGCTGCGTAGGGGGACGTTGGCCACGGTACACCTCGAAGCGGAGGACGTCAGGGACGTTTCGAGCGTAACTCCATAACGTCCTGGACGTCTTTATAACGCGGTGGGTTCGTAACGCTTGGGTAAGCACGCTGTTCCCATGTCCACACCGGTAATTCTCGAAGACCTCCAGGCGGCCTTTCCTGGTTGGTGCATTTGGCGTAGTTCTGCGGGGCGTCTCTGGGCGACTCGAAACGGCCGGCACCTTTCTCGGCGAGAGGTAGATCATGGACTCTGCCAGACAATCGATGCGGATGACGTCGCCCAACTCGCCGAGCAGTTGAAGGATCAGGACGCGGCGGAGCAGGCGCTGTGAGCCCGTCTTCGTCCCGATCGGAGACGCACGCCGCCGTTGCCCTGGCCGATGCCCTCGCCGCTCAAGGCGTCTCCGCGGACGTGCACGACGGCTATGGCCTGGCACTGGTGTCCGTCTGGGTCGGGCTGGTCGTCTGGTGCCACGGTGGGCGGTACTGGTGGCGTGCAGGGTGGGATGAAAAGCGACAGCGAGTCATCTACGCCTGGCATCCCTCCATCGAACCTGCTCGGGCCGCCCACCGAATCGCACTGCGCTATGCGCAACTGCGGATCTCCCACCCACCTTCGGCACTGATCGTTGAAGCACCACAGGAAACGGCATGAGCGTCGGGAAGTCGTGGCAGCAGCCGGGATGCCGTGTTGTGATCTCCAGCATGGAGCACAGCCCAATGACAACACGGGCCTTCGGATCCTTGATCACCGGCCGCACCGGCGAAGTGGTCTCCGTCATGCGCCATGGTCGCCTCGCCTTCGTCAAGCTCGACGGGCCGCAGCAGGATCTGCCCAACGGGATGCGACGCTGGATGATGCACTGGGATGACCTCACCGAGGTGCCCCGGTAGCCCGGTGGTCCAGGGCTGAGGAACAAAGCTCTGGACCGTCGATCGCCCCCAGGCACATGAGTAGGGAGCGGGATCATGGCTGATTCCAGCTCCCACCTGGGCGTACAGTCCACGACGGTCCCTCGGAGTCCAGGGCTGTTCGGAGCGATTGTCACTCAGTTGGTCACTCAGAATTCGTCGCAGCCGGAGACCTGTCCGATCGGGAAAATGTGCCGGTTGGCGGCACAGATCGTCTCAAGGACGTGAATGGGCGTGCCCTCGGTGGAGTAGCTCGCCCGGAGGACCTGAACGATCCACTCGCTGGGCTCCAGCTCCAACGTCTCCCGCTCGAAGGGTGTCGGCGGCCTGGCGGTCAGGTTCTCTTCCGCGTGACCGAACGTGTAGCCCAGGGCGGTCAAGGCGGACTGGAATGACGGCTGCATAAACTCGGGCTCAGCCAGCCTGGTATCGCCGAACAGATCGGCGCAAAAGTAGCTGGTCACGATCCTCACCGGCACGTCGTTGGCCACCATCATCTTGCGCCTGGCGACGATCTCCGCGCCTGGCCCGACACGGAGGCAGGCCGCCACGTGATCACTGGCAGGCTCCAGTCCGACGTACAGCATCCGCCGGTCGGCCTTGAGCCGCTGCCGCTCCGCGAGGAAAGTGACTTGGCGCCCCGTACCGCTGGCTCGATTGGCAAGGCGCGCTGGACCAGCACCCTGGATGCCGGAGACGCTGGCCCTTCTGGTGCGCGGGCCGCTGGCCCTCTCCTCACCTGCGAGATGCGGCCGGGAGATACGCCCAAGCGCCCGGCGATCTCTTCCAGGCTCATGCCGGACTCGCGTGCCTCGGCGATCACCTGGCGTCGCATCCTCGCCGCTTCGGTGACCAAGCTGAGATTGTGTGGCCCGACCGAGGTGTCCACTCCCTCTTCGGATACCGCTGCCCGGCGGCTTTCATGCGGCCCACACCCATGCCGCACAGATGGAGTTGGCGCCGACCGAGGGACACGAACAATGCGGTGTCGGGGGCGGGGGTACGGACCTCAGCCCGCATTCTGCACGACAACATCCCAGGGGGAGCGTTCCCGAGAACATGTCGTAATAGGAAAATTGGAACAAATCGCCCTAGTTCTCCAGTTATGGTCAGAGTGTCCTAGCGGTCATGCTATAAACGCCGCATGTCCAACTATGACCTCGCGCACCCTCTGTATCTCGACACCGAAATGATGATCAGCTTTCTTGCCTTCCTGGACGGTGGAGTGGCCTACGAAACGGAGGCTGTGGATCGTACCACTAAGGGTCGCGAACTCAAAGGAGAAGGCGGTGCAAAGTTTAAGCTGCCCTCTATCAGCTCCTTCTTTGGGGGGGAAGTAAACGCCAACCTGCTTGCAAGTGGGCGCTCCGAAGATTCTTCCGAATACAAGGCTGCTAGGCAGCACACGAATGCTAGCCTATTTAACTTCCTCTATTCATATCTCCATGAGGACAACAAGGTCGTGGCCATAAATAATCCTGATCAAATAGGAGCCTTGAGGGCCAGGCAGCTAGTGGAAATATCTGGTCGCTATGTCGGCAATCCGCTCGAAGATATACTGGCCTTTGTGGCGCAGGTGCTCCCATATCTTGATGAAATGTCTAATCCGGCGAAGAGGGAAAGGAAAAGGTCCGGCAACCCGGCTCGACGCGCGAAGGCGACCCAGGCTGCCGAAGTCGCGGGAGCAGCGGAGGATGCGCAGGCAACGCAAGAAGAGTGGACAAAAAGACTAATCCTCAAAATGAAAGAGGACCTAGAAAAGTCTCCCGTACATGACGTTGTGCTCGAGACCTTGTCTGGAATCAAGGCCGTACTGACAGTGTCTTCACTTTACTTCAATGCCACAACCAATGAGCATCTCCGCGCGGGCGAATTCACGGTTCTAGGGAAAGTCACGCGAATTCTACAGGGTGACGATACGATCAACCTCACGCGACGAACCGTTATGGGTGTTGCAGGCGCCGAAGAGGCCAGGGGTATTGTTATGAGTATGAGCGAAACTGGGCTCGACTTTGGGGGTTCTGATCCAATAGTCGCCGCTCCTGCCGTTCAAATCCTCCCAATGGCGATCTTCGTTTGATCTAGGGGCTCCTCTCATGCGGGTGCTCATGGGAACCACTCAGCCGCAGACGGCATGGAGCTACTTGAATGCGGATCTGTCCGCCGAATCGTCACTCCGCGAGGAGCGGAGGCGGTAACCCGACCGAGGTGCCAAATCTGCCTTCTGGTCTCATTGCCCTGCGGCTTCCACGCCGCCCGTCCATACTGCACGGACGGAGTTGACGCCGACCGAGGGACACAAACAATGCGGTATCGGGGGCGCGGGCCTCAGCTCGCAAACCTGCGAGACCTGTGCGGAAGCTGAGCACTGCAGGTAGGATGACCGGTCCCATTCAAACCAAACACCCAGGGCGCAAGGGAGAGAATTATGCTTGAGGAAGTGGTTGGAGGCCTCATAGTCGCTATCGCTGGAGGGCTCTGGTTCATATTTAGAAAGCAGCTAGGAAGGCTACTAAAAGGAAGACGGCCAATCGAAATCGTCGAGCTTGCCCGCACTCCCGAAGCCTGGCAAATGTCACTCTCGCGCACCCTGCCAGAGGCCGGGCGCCCCAGTTTCGGTAAAGCAAAATCACTTGTCCCGCTAAATATTGCATACGGATCCTCTTCGCTTCCCGAAATAGTCCATCAATGGACGCGGTCAGTAGGGGGCATTGATTATCGAATGACGCGGCTGCGATGTCTATTGCAAAATAATGTTGACGAACCGATCTGCATTACAAATATTAAGGTGACTGTTCATAAGCGCCACCCACCGGCAAGAGGTGCTCTTGTCACCTGTCCTAGCGCGGGCTCAAACGAAACTCTTGTGCTTACAGTCGATCTAGATGAGGCGCTACCGAAACTTTGGGCATTCGAGGAGATGGCCCACGAGACCGTCGGAAGCGATCCCTACTTTGCTAAGCATACGATCAACCTAGAAGCAAAAGAGATATTTGATATCTGCATAGTGGCCAAGACTGAGAAATTCCTATGCGAGTGGCACCTGAAAGTGGAATGCCTGATTAATGGCAAGAATAAGATCATTCGATTTCCCGCAGATCGGAAACATTATTTCCGTACCTCCGGTCAGCCTAAGGCTGGTTTTGTTGAGCAATGGGACTGGGCGTGGTACGACGAGGCCGGCCCGTCATTTATAGAAGTTAGTGAAAGAAATAAGGAACTAGATTCGTACACGTTTACCACGCCCCCGAGCCTCGAGGAGGAATGGCTAGATTCCACCGAGAATACGCTTGAGGGCACCAAGCCGGAGGACGACAAGCCCGGCTATAAGTAGTCATTCAAGGCTCTGCTTTGAGGGTTGGATCCGCGGGGCAGCGTTGGCCGCGACCGGCCCCCAGGCCGCCTGCGGCAACCGCCGCTCCTTCGTCTGCCCGGCCTGCTCCCCAGCTACCAGGCCGGCACCTTCCACCTCATCCGCGCGGGCCTGTCCGGCAGCAAAGGCGTCCCGAGACCGTGAGCGCCCACCCCCGGGCGTTCGTCACCCTGGCCGCCCCCTCCTTCGGGCCCGTGCACTCTCACCGCGACGGCCGCGCTCGCACGGAGGAGCTGCGTGCACTGGTCTGGAAGGAGGTGGATCTCGTCGGAGATCCGGACAAGGACGTCCCGCCGTGGATCGCCGTATGGTGGTCGGTGCGCGCCGGGGGTGACACCAAGACCCGGCGGTCGCGACGATCTCTGGCGCTACCTAGGCGGTACGAGGAGGGGCTCAAGGCGCACCGGGAACTGCAACGGCAGGACAAGGCGGAGGCTGGCAAGAAGTGGAAAGATCACGATCTCGTCTTCGCGTCGCTCGTCGGCACTCCGCTCGACGCGCACAACGTGCGGCGGGCGTTCCGGAAGATCCCCAAGGACGCGGGTCTGCGCGCCTACTACTGGACACCACGCGAGATGCGGCACAGCTTCGTCTCGCTGCTCTCGGACTCCGGCGTCCCGCTGGAGGAGATCGCCCGGCTCGTCGGCCACAGAGGGACGGCCGCACCGAGGCGGTCTACCCCAACCAGATCCGCCCCGTCCTGCTCGGCGGAGCGGAGGTGATGGAAGAGCTCTTCACCCGATAGTCACGCAGTTGGTCACTCAGGAGTGCGGACAAAGTGCCATCCTTCCGGATGACACCCTCATCGACCAGCGAATATCTGGTCGGGACGTCAGGATTTGAACCTGCGACCCCTTGATCCCCCAGTCAATGGCGCGCATGCCTCGCGTGCCCCGGTGACTTCCGCAATGCCCGGTCAAGGGCTGCCATCGTTACCCGTGCGGCGCCAATCCGTACATCGCCGTGGAGAGCAAGCGCGCCATCAGATCGGACGGGCCGCTCGGCTACTGCGCCGCCCGGGCTAGGCCGATGGCTAGCGCGATCACCTCATGGACCGTGACGTCGGCGCGTACCTGCGCACGTTCCAGCAGCCGTGCACCGGAGGCCCGCCTGGCGGCGCACGAGACGTGCAGTTCAGAGCTCTCCTCGCCAGTGCCGCCATGATCGATTGCGGTAGCCCCTGATAATGTGCGCGTGCCGGCGGCCAGGTCGTTCAGCCACGTCAGCAGCGCGTCCTCGCGCGTGGGGAAGTGCCGGTAGGGCGTGCCGATCCCGACTCCCGCCCGTCGCGCGACGTCGTGCAGGGACGCCTCGGTTCCGTCGGTGGCGAACGCGCCGCGGGCCGCGGCCAGAAGACGGGCTCGGTTACCCCGTACGTCTGCCTGGGACGTGCCAGCCACGTGCACTCCTCGCTCGCCCGGTGCGCCCGCCTGCGACCTTACTGCGAGCCGCAGAAGGGCGCCTTACGCACCGCTGGACGTACGGCTGTGGCCGCGAACTGATCCGTGATTCCGGACGCTTCGATCCGGTCCTGGCCGACGTGGGCTCCAGGGCAACGCTTCAGTCACATGATTCAAGGCCGCGACGTCGCTCCCCACCTAGAGTCCTGTTAGCGATCACCACCCGAAAGTGAGAGGCAGAACCGCGATGGATCTCGGACTACAGGGCAGGATGGCCGTCGTCACCAGAGCTGGCAGGGGCATCGGACTGGCGGTTGTGCGCGCGCTGGTCGGCGAGGGCGTGCGGGTGATCGCCGGGGCTCGCAAGTCGTCCGCTGAGCTGGACGAACTGGGTCGGAGGCCGGGGACATCGTCGCCAAGGCCGCGCACGGCTCGGTCAGCGGCCGGTTCTCGCGTCCGGAGGAGGTCGCGGACCTGGTGCTGCTCCTGGCGAGCGACCGTACGGGGAACGTCACGGGCGCCGACGTCACCGTGGACGGCGGCCTGGTGCCGACCTGGTGATCCCCCGCTTCACTCGGACAGGACGCGGGGGTGGGCGACGTCGTGGGTGCGGAGCCGGCCGCACATGCCCCAGCGGGCTTCGGGTGGGGCTTCGAGGAGGGTGGCGCTCTGGAGGTGCGTCCCGTCGCCGCGCTCCAGCGCGTCGAGCACCTCGGCGGTGTGCCGGGTCTCCCGGGCGACGGTGTCCTCCCAGGTCTTCCGCCAGCCGGCGACGGCGGGGCGCACCAGCGCGACCGCGCTGTCGTAGAACGCCCGCAGCGGTCCCGGGTCGCCGTCGGCCAGGCTCTCGGCCAGGCGCAGGAACCCCTCCACGGCGAGGTCACGACGGCGCTGGACTGCCGCCTCGACCCCGTCGCCGACCGGCAGGGTGGCCGCCTCCCGGTAGCGGGCCGCGTCGGCCACGACCTCCGGCGGGAACGTCATGACCGCGTCACCGGCCTCGGGCAGCCCGGCGTTCTGCATGACCACGACCACCTCCAGGCCGCCCCGGTTGATCGCCCGGTGGATCGTCCCCGGCGTGAACCACACCGTCGAACCGGCACTCAACGGCGTCTCCCGGAAACCGTGCACGTCCAGCGTCTGCAACGCGCCACTGCCGCCGATGACCACGTACGCCTCGGTGGAGGCGGTGTGCAGGTGCGGCGTGCCGCCTTCGAGGCCGTCGGGGCATACGCCCGAGTAGACCGACAGCCGGGTGACCGACGTGCCTCCGGGAAAGGTCATGGCTCTCCTCCGTATGACTGGCGTCAGTGCGCGGGGCGCGCGGTGCTGCCTCTGACGATGAGGGATGTGGCGAGCTCGATCCGGGTGCCGGCCGAGCCCTTGCGGTGGGTCAGCTCTTCGGTGATCAACCGGACCGCCTCGTTGGCCATGTCGTCGAGCGGCTGGCGGACCGTGGTGAGCGGCGGCGACATCATCTCGCACACCGGAGAGTCGTCGAAGCCGACGACGGACACCTCGTCGGGGATCCGGATGCCGCGCTCGGCCGCGGCATGGTAGACGCCGGCGGCCTGCAGGTCGGAGCCCGCGAAGATGGCGGTGGGGCCGTCGGGGTGGTCGAGCAGCTCGGCGCCGAACGTCTTGCCGCCGGAGACCAGGAAGTCGCCGAAACGGGTGAGGCCCGGCCTCGGCTCGACGCCGAATGTGCGGTGCGCGGCGAGGTAGCCCTCATGGCGGTCGAGGCTGCACTGCGTGTCGAGCGGCCCGCCGATGAAGCCGATCCGCTCGTGTCCCAGCTCAAGGAGATGGGTCGTTGCCATGACCCCGCCCGACCAGTTCGTGGCGCCGACGGTCGAGAGGCGGGGGTCACGCTTGCCGACCGGGTCGAGGAGCACCAGCGGGACCCGCAGCAGCTCCTCGACCGCCGCGAACTCCTCCTGGTTGGCGCGGGAGAGCACGAAGACGATGCCGTCGGTGCTCCGCTTCCGCACGATCCCGATCCAGCGCCGCAGGTCGAAGTCGGGCCGCGCGGACGAGGTCACGACGAGCGAGAACCCCCAGCGCGCGGCCGCCTGCTCCGCGCCCTTGACGAGCACCTCCGCCCAGGGCGAGCCGAGCCCGTCGATGAGCAGGTCGATGAGGCCGACCCGGGGTGTGCTGAGCGGGCGGAGCGCCTCGTATCCAGAGGCCCGGACCGCTTCGAGGACCTTGTCGCGGGTGGCGGCGGAGACGTGCTTCTTGCCGCTGAGCACCTTCGAGACCGTCGGCACCGACACTCCGGCCGCCACCGCGACGTCGGAGAGGGTGGGTCGGGGCACAGGACCTCCCGTGGTGAAACTTTCCGAAAATCCATCGGCATCCGCGGTTGCCGACTGACCTGGTCCGTTGAGGCGCGCGTGGCACCTGTTGACACGGCCACAGGCCGCAGCCTAGCGTGATCGCACGGCAATGTCACGGTAATTTCTCCGAAACTCAGCCGAAAATTTTCCGCAGCAATAACCACATCGGGTGAGTGAAGGTGCGTGCATGACGATCGATGAGCGCCGGGCGCGACGCGTCGGTGACCTGCTGGCCGGCATGTCACTCGACGAGAAGCTCGCGCAGCTCGTGGGCGTGTGGCTGAACGTCAACCGCGAAGAGGGGGTCGTCGCGCCACTGCAGGATGCGATGCAGGGCGAGGACGTCGCCTTCGAGGAGTTCGCCCGCCACGGCCTCGGGCACATCACCCGCCACTACGGGACCCGGCCCGTCGATCCGGAATGGGCCAGTGGTCTGCTGGCCGCGCGGCAGCGATGGCTGCTCGACCACACCCGCCTCGGCGTGCCGGCGCTGGCGCACGAGGAATGCCTGACGGGTCTGGCGGCGTGGCGGGCCACGACCTATCCGGTCCCGCCGGCGTGGGGGGCGTCGTTCGACGCCGCGCTGGTCGAGCGGATGGGCCGGCAGATCGGGGCGAGCATGGCCGCGCTCGGCATTCACCAGGGGCTGGCTCCCGTGCTCGATGTGATGCGCGACCAGCGGTGGGGCCGGATCGAGGAGTGCGTTTCCGAGGATCCGTACGAGGTCGCGACGATCGGGGCGGCATACGTGCGGGGACTCCAGTCCGCGGGCGTCATCGCGACGTTGAAGCATTTCGTCGGCTATTCGAACTCCCGGGCCGGCCGGAACCTGGCCCCGGTCCACGCGGGGCCGCGTGAAGTGGCCGACGTGCTGCTGTTCCCCTTCGAGGTGGCGGTCCGGGACGCGGGGGCGGGCTCGGTGATGAACTCCTACGCGGAGATCGACGGGATTCCGGTGGCCGCGGACGCCCACTACCTCACCACGATCCTGCGCGACGAGTGGGGGTTCGAGGGCACCGTCGTCGCGGACTACTTCGCGGTCGCCTTCCTGCACACGTTGCACGCCGTCGCCTCCGACGCCGAGGACGCGGCCGTGCAGGCGCTCACGGCGGGAATCGATGTCGAGCTGCCCACCGGGGTGGCCTATCTGGAGCCGTTGAAGCAGGCCGTGTCGAGCGGGCGGATCGCCGAATCGCTGATCGACCGGGCCCTGCGCCGCGTCCTGCTGCAGAAGGCGGAGCTCGGGCTGCTCGACGACGACTACGAGCCGACTGCTTCGGGGCCGGTCGACCTGGACGGCGCCGAATCCCGGGCGCTGGCCCGGCGGCTGGCGGAAGAGTCCATCGTGCTGCTCACCAACAACGGCGTGCTCCCGCTCGGTGACGGCACGGGCCGACGCGTCGCCGTCATCGGCCCGAACGCGGACAGCGTCACCGCGCTGTTCGGCTGCTATTCCTTCGTCAATCACGTCCTGCCGCACTTCCCGGACGTGGAGCCCGGCATCGCGTCGCCCACGCTGCTCGACGCGCTGCGTACGGAGTTTCCGGACGCGGTGCTCCAGGTCGAGCCCGGCACGGGAGTCGATGACGGCGACCGCACGGGCATCGCCGGCGCGGCCCGCCTGGCGGCCGACTCCGATGTGGTGATCCTCGTGCTCGGCGACCGCTCGGGCCTGTTCGGCCGGGGCACCTCCGGCGAGGGCTGCGACGTGGACACCCTCGACCTGCCCGGGGCCCAGCGGGAGCTGGCCGACGCGGTCATCGCCACGGGCACGCCGGTCGTGGTGGTCCTGATGACCGGCCGCGCCTACGCCGTACCGGGCATCCTGCGCGAGGCCGCCGCCGTGGTGCAGGCGTTCTTCCCCGGCGAGGAGGGCGCGGGAGCCATCGCCCGGGTGCTCAGCGGCGCCGTGAACCCCTCGGGCCGGCTGCCGATGAGCATGCCCGGTTCGGTGGCCGGCCAGCCGTACAGCTATCTCCATCCCCGGCTCGGCGCGGCCAGCTCGGTGAGCAACGTCGACCCCGCTCCGGAGCTGGGTTTCGGCCACGGGCTGAGCTACACGAGGTTCGCCTACGAAGACGTGGCCGTGGCCGGGACGGTCCCGGCGGCGGACGGGTCGATCCGCTGCTCGGTCGTCGTGCGCAACGCCGGCGACCGGGCGGGCGCGGAGATCGTGCAGGTGTACGCCTCGGACGTGGTCGCCTCGGTCACCCGGCCGGTCGCCCAGCTGGTCGGGTACGCGCGCGTCGAGCTCGACCCCGGTGAGCGCGCGTCGGTCGATTTCGAGGTGCCGACGCGGCTGCTGGCCTTCACCGGGCGCGACGGCCGGCGCGTCGTCGAGCCCGGCGAAGTGACGGTGACCGTCCGCCGCTCCGTCACCGAGGTCGTCGCCGAGCGGTCCGTGACGCTGACCGGTCCGGTGTACGAGATCACCGGCGCCGAACGGCGGCTGACCACGATCGACGTGCGGAAGCCGAGTCACTCTCAGACAGGTGTCCTCCTCCGTTGAGCGGCCCGCCGCCATGACACCAGCCGTACCGCCGACGCCCCGAGCACCAGGATCGCGGCGATCAGCACCGTCAGCCCGGCGGCCCGTTGATCGGCGGACAGGTCCGACACCTCCGGCGGCGACACCAGCGTGAACCAGTCCAGGCCCACCCCCGGCCCGAACAGCAGGGCCAGCCCGAGCGCGAGCGGCACGACGGCGACCACCGCGAGCAGCCGCGCCCGCGTCACCCAGGTGACCGGGCGCGGCAGCGGATCCACTCCGGTCAGCACCCAGAAGCACACCATCCCGGTGCAGAACAGCACGGCCAGGGTGAGCAGGTGCGCCGCGTAGCTGTACAACGACTGTCCGAGCCAGCCGGTCCCGTACAGCAGGGCCACGGGCACGACCTGCAGCACCGCGACGGTCACGGGGTGGGTGAGGCGCGCGGCGAGGCCGCTGTCCAGGATCGCGCGGGTCACGTCGCCGTACTGCGAGCGGTCGGTGGTGGTCTGGGCGGCGAGCGTCAGCGGCGCGCCGAGCGCCAGCAGCAGCGGCGCCACGAGGGCGACCAGGCCGTACTGCAGCGCCTGCGCGGACAGCATCGCGCGGGCGTACCCGCCCACGCCACTGAGCAGGGCGAACGCCAGCACCGCGAGCCCGGCCAGCCACGCGGCGGTACGGCCGGGCGGCCACGGCACCCCGTCGCGGGCCAGGCGGCGCAGCCCGATGAGGTAGCCGATCGCGGGCAGGGCCAGCAGGAGCAGGATCAGCGGGTCCAGCCGGATCTCGGTGACCAGGTTGCCGATCGAGAAGGGCGGCAGGTCGTACTCCAGCAGGAGGTGGTCGTGACCACCTCCCCCGCCCTCCGAGGGCGGCGGCGGGGTGCGCGACAGACCCACGGCCAGCCCGACGGCCGCCACCATGACGATCGCCTCACCGGTGGCCAGCCGGACGAAGGTGTGCCGCACCGGACGTTCGGCCAGGCCCGCGACCGTGCGGCGGCGATGGTGCCGGCCGAAGGCGCCCAAGGCCACCAGCGCGGCCGTCTTGGCCAGGATGAGCAGGCCGTAACGGGTCTGCCAGAGCTGGGGGACGGTGTCCAGCCGTACCCAGGCGCTGGCCACACCGGACACGGCCACCGCGGCGAAGCAGGCCAGCGCCAGCGTGCTGAACCTGGGCACCACCTCCGCCAGCCGGTCCGACCGCCGGAAGTGGACCAGCACGGCGGCCAGGCCGCCCACCCACACCGCCACCGTCACCAGGTGCGCCATCAGGGCGGAGATCGCGATGTCGTGGTCGCCCGCCGAGGCCGCGTGACCGACGTAGGCGGGCGGCAGCACCGCGAAGGCGGCGACCGCCAGCAGGAGGCCGTTCCACCAGGGCGAAGGCCCGAAGCCGGCGCCGATCGCGACCACCGCCGCCGCCGCGGCCACGATGAACAGCGCCTGGGTCTGCGGGACGGTGGTGCCGAACGTCAGGATCGACGGGTCCTCCATCAGGTCGGCGAGCGGCAGGCCGGTGACCTCCGAGATCGTCAGCAGGTACATCGCGGCCGCGGCGACGGCCCAGCCCAGCGCCCACCGGCCGGCGGCGCGCAGGCAGGCGGCGGCCTCCGGCGTGCCGCGCGGGGCCAGGAGCACGGCGGCGACGAGCGTTCCCACGGTGGCGAAGGCGCACAGGTCATAGACGAACCGGGCCAGGGGCAGGCCCCAATCGGTGATCGGTCCGGCCTTGGGCAGGCCCGGGATCGCCCGCACCGGCAGGCTTCCGCCGAACAGCAGGGCCGCGACCAGCACCAGGAGTCCGGCGGCCACGGCGACAACGGCGTAACGGCGGGCCGTCGACGGCCCGCCTCGGGAAATGGACACGGCTGCTCAGGTGCGGGCGGGCAGCGGTCGACGGCATGCGGGGGTAGACGTCATGGTGTTCTCCACGTGGCTGCGGGATGGGAGTTTTCAGCGAGCAGCCGGGAGCGGGGGTCCACGCCGGACGACCGCGTGACGTAGGACGCTTTCGTAGGGAATGCCGGGTGCGCGGTAGGCGGGCGCCGGCGGAGTCGGCGGGCGTACGGGGCACGGCGCCAGGATCAGCAGCACGCGTACGGCCAGGCGCCGCAGCACCGACCACAGGGCGGTCTCGCCCCTGGCCACCCACCATCCGGTCATCAGCGTGGCGGTGAGGTGGCAGAGCTCCATCTCGACGTCGGAGGCCAGCCCGTGACCGGGCGTCATGGGCGCATGCCAGGAGAAGAGGCCGTGCAGGAGGAGTTGCGCCGAGCCGAGCAGGAGGGCGATCGGGGCTGGTTCGCGCTCGCGGCCGGCCGCCACGACCGTGATGGCCGTCACGACCCCGGCTCCGAGCGCGACCTGGCCGACGCCCGGCAGTGTGCCACCCGCGAACCAGTGGGCCAGGGCGGCCAGCGTCACGCAGACGGCCGCGAAGAGGGCCGACCGCGCTAATCGCAACGGCAGCATGGCTCGCATGGTGCCCAAATGCTCCCACACCGGAGGGCTGCCGGGAGTCCCGTTATAACCTATGACCATTTAGCCCGAAATTTCGCGTCTTAACGTGGTGCGGTACGTTATAGCCGTGACGAACGGGACGCCGGCCGAGCTCTCCCCCACGAAGGCCGACCATGCGTACCTGCGGGTGAAGGAGCTGATCCTGTCCGGAGTCCTGCCGCCCGGCTCGGTGATCGCGCAGGTCACGCTGGCGCGCGACATCGGCATCAGCACCACGCCGCTCCGCGAGGCGCTGCGCCGGCTGAAGAGTGAGGGCCTGGTGGCGCTGGACGCCCACCGCGACGCCCGGGTGGCCCCGCTGTCCGCGGAGGAGGCGCGCGACCTGCTGGAGCTGCGGCGCTCCCTCGATCCCTTGGCCGTCGCCCTGGCCGCCGAGCGCAGGACCAGGGCCGACATCGCGGGCATGCGCGCGGCCGCCGAGGGGCTCAGCCCGCTGCCCGGCGATCCCGCGTACGAGCAGCTCGTCGCCCATCGCCGCTTCCACGCCGCCCTCTACGGCGCCTCGCACAACGACCTGCTCATCAGCACGCTCGACGGCCTGTGGGACAAGTCCGACCGCTTCCGCCGCCTGGCCCTGGAGGTCGAACGCGGCCAGGCCGCCCGCGACCGCAAGGCGGCCGAGCACGAGGCCCTGCTGGAGTACGTGATCGCCGGAGACGCCGAGGGGGCGGCGGCCGTCATGCGCGAGCACATCGACACCAGCCTGGGCGCGCAGGCGGCCCGGCGGCTGCGCGCCCGAGCCGACTCCGACCGTATTGCGCTCGACCAGGCTGGATCTGACCAGGCTGGATCTGAGCGGGCCGGGTCTGAATGGGACGGGATCGATGTCTGACGGCTGGCATCGGCGCCATCGGACGGCTCTGCTGCTGGCGCACTCCATGGGGACGCAGGTGGTCACGTTCGTGCTGCGGCCGACCATGTCGTACGGGGCTATCGAGCTGCATGTCCCGGCGGCGTGGCTGGGCGTGCTGGGCGCCAGCTTCGCCATCGCGCCGCTCCTCCTGGCCATCCCCGCCGGTCAGGCCGCCGACCGGTACGGCGAGCGGCGCATGGCCGTGGCGGGGGCGATCCTGCTCACGGCCGCCTGTGCCGCGTTCCTGGCGTTCGGCCACACGATCCCCGGGCTGATCGCGGGCGGCGTCCTGCTCGGCACGGGGCATCTCGGCTGCGTCATCGCCCAGCAGGCGCTGGTGGCCAACGTGACCGCGCCCGGCCGGTACGACACGGCCTTCGGCCACTACACGTTCGCCGCCTCGCTGGGCCAGGCCGCCGGTCCGGTCCTGATCACCGTGTTCGGCGGCGCGCTGGCCATTCCCGACACCGGCCGGATCTACCTGTGGACCTGCGGCCTCGCCGCCGTACTCGTCGTACTGTCGACGCTCCTGACCGGCAGCCCACGGACCACCGCGCAGGTCAAGGGCGACGCCGCCGGGGTGCGGTCGCTGCTGCGGCTGCCAGGTCTCGCGCACGCACTCGTGACGAGCTGCGTGGTGCTGGCCGCGGTCGACATCACCCTCGTCTACCTCCCGGCACTGGGCACCGAACAAGGACTCGCCTCAGGCGTGGTCGGCGCCCTACTGGCGATCCGTGGCGTGGCGTCGATGGGGTCGAGGTTCTTCCTGGGCCGCCTCTCACGCACCTTCGGCAGACGGCGCCTCCTGGTGGCCAGCACCGTCGCGGCGGCCCTGGCCATGGTGGTCACACCGCTGCCCATGCCGCTGTGGCTGCTGGCCTGTGTGCTGCTGGTCATGGGCTTCGGGCTCGGGGTGGGGCAGCCGATGACCATGTCGTGGCTCGCGGAGTCGGCACCCGCCGGTCTTCGGGGGCGGGCGATGTCGCTGCGACTGGTGGGCAACCGTACCGGCCAGATCCTCATCCCGGGCGCGGCCGGCCTGGTGGCGGCGGGTGCGGGGGCCGCGGGCGTACTCCTGATCACCGCACTCGGCCTCGGCTGGGCAGGCGTGGCCGCCCGCCGCCTGCCTGTCGACACATGACAGCCGTCAGCCGACACGTGAGCGCCGTCAGCAGCGCTGTCAGTCGTCCAGGCCGCGGGCGCTGAGGGCCTCGCCCAGTGCGTCGGCGTGCCGCAACGCGCTCACCACCAGCGGTACGGCGAAGGCGCGCATGCTCCACTCCACTCCCCTGGCACGCTGAGCCTCCCGCACCCGGGTGGCCAGGTCGGCCATGACCGGCACGCTGCGGATCGTGAGGGACAGCAGCAACGACAGCCGGAACGGGTCCAGCCCCACGAACCGCGCGGGTGACAGGCAGCGTTCGAGGAACGCCATCATGGCGGCCGTCCGCGTCGTCAGGGTGACCAGCCCGGCCAGGGCGACGGCCAGGACGACCCGCGACACCGAAGTGATCGCCGACGGCAGGTCCGCGAACACCATCTGCATGGCGAACAGCGCGACGGCGAACCAGCGCACCGGACGTACCTGCGCCCAGGCCGCCGCCGCGCCCACCCCCGAGACGGCGAACAGCACGCCCACCACCAGCGCGGCGACCGCCATCGCCATCGGCGCGCGCAGGAGGACGAGCACCGTGCACAAGGCGGCCAGAGCCGCGAGCTTGGCCCCCGCGGGGAGGCGGTGCAGCGGTGAGTCCCCGGGGACGTAGGCGCCGGTGAGCGCGTTCACGACATGAGCTTCCGGTAGTGGCCGATGGCCGCCCGCGGCGCGGCGTCGGCCACGATCCGCCCCTCGTCCAGCACCAGCAGACGGTCGAAGTCCTCCAGCAGGGCGAGATCGTGGCTGACCACGACCACCTGCTGCGGCAGCTCACGCAGCACGTCGGCGACCAGCCGGGAGTGGCGCAGGTCCAGCAGGGTCGTGGGTTCGTCCATGACGAGGATCTCGGGTTCGAGCACCAGGACCGAGCAGAGGGCGAGCAGCTGTTTCTGACCGCCGGACAGCTGGTGGGCGGGGTGGTCGGCGTGGCCTGCCAGGCCGTACCTCTCCAGGACGTCGGCGACCCTGCGCTCGACCTCCTCGCGCGGCAGCTTCCGCCGGCGCAGGGAGAACGCGACGTCCTCGGCCACGGTCGGCATGACGATCTGCGCGTCGGGGTCGGTGAACAGGAACCCGACACGCCGCCTGATCCTGGCCGCGTGGCGGCGGGTGTCGTCACCGAGGACGGTGACGGTGCCCGAGGTCGGCAGGACCAGGCCGTTCAGGAGCCGGGCCAGGGTGCTCTTGCCCGAACCGTTGGCTCCGATCACGCCCACCCGCCGCTCGGGCAGCGCGGCCGTGACACCGCACAGCACCTCACGCTGCCCGAGCCGGACCCGCACGTCGTCCAGCTCGATCACGCACACCACCCATGGATCCCACGCACCGCTCATACCACCTCGAACAGGGCGGCGACTCCGAGGCCGCCGCCGACCGCCGCCGTCGCCAACCCGAGCGTCCCCGGCGGCGCGCCCGACCGCACGAGCCGCGTGAACAGCCGCGTGACCACGACCGCTCCGGTCGCCCCCCACGGATGGCCGAGCGCCAGCGCGCCGCCGTCCGCGCAGACCCGCTCCCTGTCGGCGCCGAGTGGATCGAGCCCGAGCGCGTCGGTGACGGCCAGCGTCTGGGCCGCGAACGCCTCCACGATCTCCACCGCCGCGATCTGTTCCATGCTCACTCCGGTACGGCCGAGCAGCCGCCGTACCGCGGGCACCGGACCCCAGCCGGGCAGGGCGGGATCGCAGCCGACGACCGCTCCGCCCCGCAGCCGGAGTCCGGGCAGCCCGGCTCCGGCCCGCAGTCGTTCCGAGGTGAGGGCGACCACCGCCGCCCCGTCACTGACCGGCGAGGAGTTCCCGGCCGTCACCGACCCACCCGGGACGAACGCCGCCGGCAACCGCGACAGCGACGCCGGCCGCATCAGCCGGGGACGCTGGTCCTCCGTCCGGCCGCCGACCTCGACGATCTCCGCCGCGAACCGCCCCGCCTCCCGCGCGGCCACCGCCTTGGCGTTGCTCGCGCCGGCGTAGTCGTCCTGGCGTTCCCGCTCCACGCCGCGCGCCGCGGCGAGCGCCTCGGCGGCGGCCCCCATGTCCGGGTCCGGATGGCCCGCCGGGGTGAAGGGCGCCCGTTCGTACGGCGTGTCGGGGCTCTCCCGGTGCGCCCGCAACGGCGCGGTGGAGGCGCTCTCGGCTCCACCGGCGATGACCAGCTCCATCTCCTCGCTGGCCACGGCCTGACCGGCCATCAGGATCGCCGCCAGCCCGCTGCCGCACTGCCGATCCACCGTGGCACCGGGAACCGCCTCGCCGAGCCCCGCGCCCAACGCCGAGACCCGCGCCAGGTTCCCGCCGGGACCCATGCAGTTGCCGAGCACCACGTCGTCGATCGGCACACCGAGGCAGGCGACGTCACGGGCCACCACCTGGATGACCGGCGCGGCCAGCCTGTCGGCCGTCACCTCCTTGAAGGCGTGCCCGGCGGTCCCGATCGCCGTACGGCGTGCGGCCACGATGACCGGCAGGGCCTCGGGTGGGAGCGGTCGCATCAGGGGAGCCGCCAGAGGTACGGGTCGCTGTCGGCCTGGCGGACGGCGTCACCGTCTGCCAAGCGGGCGGGGTCGGCGTCCGCCAAGCGGGCGATACCACTGTCTATCGAGCCGGCGGCGTCGGCGCCCGTCAACCGGACGGCATCGTTGTCCGTCCCCCGGGCGATGTCACCGTCCGCCAAGCGGGCAGCATCACCGTCCGCCAAGCGGGCGGTGAGGAGGCCGCGGGCCGGCTTGCCTGCCGAGGTGCGGGGCAGGGTGCCCATCGCGTACCAGCGGCGGGGCCGTTGCGCGGCGGCCAGGCCGCCGCGTGCCACGGCCTCGAGCGTGGCTCGCGGCGGCGGCGGCCCGGCGCCCACCTCGACGATGGCCGTGACCACCGCGCCCAGGTCCGGGTGCGGTGAGCCGACCACCACGACGTCGCCCACTCCGCGCACGCTCCTGAGCACCTCCTCGACGTCCTCCGGCACGACCGTGGCTCCGCCGGTCTGGATCGCGCCGTCTCCCCGGCCGCGCAACCGCAGAACCTCACCTGGCAGGTACGGCTCCGCCACGTCGCCGACGCTCATCCACCCGTCGCCGTCCACCCGCAGCGGGCCCGACGCTCCCGCCAGGTAGCCCTCGGCCAGCCAGGGCGAGCGCACCCACACCTCGCCGAGCGACTGGCCAGGGGGCGTCCTGACCTGTAGTTCGGCACCTGGAAAAGGGCGCAGCCCCGCGCCGTCCACGTCGACGGCCACGAAGGACAGCTCGGTCGCGCCATAGTAGGACACCACCCGTATCCCGGCGCCCACCGCCCGCTCCCGCAGCTCTGCGGGCAGTGCCGCCCCGCCGATCACGACGGTCCGCAGCGGAGCGCCCTCCGGCAGGGCGTCGAGTACGGTCGGCAGGCAGTGCGGCACCAGGTGCGCCACGGTCGCCTGGCCGAGCTGCGCGCCCAGGGACCCGGGCAACCAGCGGCCCGGCACCAAGGCTGTGGCACCAACGGCCAGCGCGTGCACGGCCGCGAAACCGTACAGGGACGAGCTCAAGGGCCCGGGCACCAGGACGACGTCGCCGGGCCCGATCCCGGCGAGCTCGCTCATCTGCGGGAACGACGCGGTCCAGGACGCGCGGGTGCGGACCACGGCCCGCGGCCGGCCGGTGCTCCCGGAGCTGAAGCACGCCCAGGCCCGATCCCCGGCCTCCGGCCGCGGCCACACCGCTGGCGCGGACGGCCGTACACCTCCCTCAGCGGGTGACACAAGGCCATCCACCCCAAGAGCAGCATCCCTCTCGCTGGAAGGGCGGCCATCGAGGCCCCCGAGGTGACCGGGGCGGTCGAGGTGATCGGGCTGACCCGGGCGCTCAAGGTGGCCGGGCTGACCTGGGCGGTCAAGGTGGCCGGGCTGATCCGGGCGCTCGAGGTGCCCGGGCTGACCCGGGCGGCCGAGGTGACCGGAGCGGTCGGGACGGTCGGAGCGGTCGGGACGGTCGGAGCGGTCGGGACGGTCGGAGCGGTCGGGACGGTCGGAGCGGTCGGGACGGTCGGAGCGGTCGGGACGGTCGGAGCGGTCGGGACGGTCGGAGTGGTCCGGGTGGTCGAAACCGTCCAGGTGGTCCAGGCCGTCCAGGTGGAGATCTGCTGGGATCGCAGCCCGTACGCGCTCGTCCCACGCCGGATCGCACAGCAGCGGCGTACCCCCCGCCAGATCCGTCGCCAGCGCGGCGGTGAGCTGGTCCGCCGGGTCGGCCAGGCTGATCGCGACCAGTGCGCCGCGGCCCATCCCCAGCGCGGCCAGGTGCGTCGCCGTGCCGCGGATCCGTCGGGCGAGCTCCGCGTAACTCAGCTCGCCCGCCGGACCGCACACCGCGAGGCGGTGCGGGTGGTCGTAAGCGTGTCGCAATACCTGTACGGCGACCGGCATGACCTGGTCAGCCCTCCTTGCCGGCGCGGAGCCGTTCGCGATGTACGGCCGGGACGGCGTCAGGGTATGCCCGTTGAGTCCCCCTCGTCACAATCGACGCCAGCACCGCCTTGATCAGGTCACCGGGCAGGAACTGGAGACTGAACACCGCCGCCTTGCCCAGCGAGACCCCGGTGACCAGCGCCTGCACCGGGATACCGGCCAGGTAGACCACCCCGATGCCGCCGACCGCACAGGCCACCACCAGCCGTACGACGCTCGGGTGATGACCGCCGCGTTCGACGATCCAGCCGGTCACGGCCGCGCCGGGCAGCCAGCCGAGCAGGAAGCCGGCCGACGGCCCCACGAACACGCCCAGCCCCCCACGCCCGCCGGCCAGCAGCGGCAGGCCCGCGGCCACCAGCACGAGCAGGACGGCGACGGCCACGGCGGCCCGCCACGACCCCAGGATCGTGCCCGCCAGCATGACGCCGAACGTCTGCAGCGTGATCGGGACCGTGTTGCCGAAGACGTTCAGGCTGCCCGGCAGGCCGAGCGCGGCGATCAGCGCCGCGAAGACGGCGATCCGGGCGATGTCGCCGGTGGGGAACCCGTTCCCCAGGTTGAACTTGGACATGTCGCCTCCTCCACTCTTGTAGGTGCGCGGATCCGATCTCACACCACAACGTCGCAGGGCACGCATGGAGGGATGCCACAACAATCGCCCACGATAGATGTCGCACCCGGAGAGGCGGCATTTGAGTTGGGGTTTGCTCTGGCCAAGACGCCCGGCTGATCAGACCATCTGTCCATGACGTGGTTCCGGTGGAGACGCGATGAACGGGCGACCGCTCCCCTGTCCCGGGCGGAATTCGACACGCTTCCGCCCAAGGAACGCGCTGAGCTGCACAGCGTGGCCCGAAACAGCCGACGCCAGTTCGTCGCCACCCTGCTGCAGGTCGCCACGACCATCGGTGTGCTGGGCGGACTGCTGCTGACCGCGCAGGGACTGGCTCAGACCGCGAAATCGATCGACGCCTCCCGCGAGGAGCTGCTGATCGCCAGGAAGGGCCTCGAGGTCGCCCAGAAGGGCCAGGTCACCGACCGATTCAGCAAGGCCGTCGAACAACTCGGCGGCAAGAGCATGGACGTGCGGATCGGCGGTGTCTACGCCCTGGACGGCATCGGCAGAGACGTCCCCGCCTACCGGCAGACCACCGTCGACGTGCTCGCCTCCTATGTCGTGGGGAACGGCCGTACGTCGACGAAGAAGCAGTTCGGGCAAGCGAGAGATGTTCAGACCATGCTCACTGTGCTGGGCCGGGTCCGGCCGGTCGGTGCGAAGGACGGCTGGATCGACTTGTCACATGCCCGGCTCGGTGGCGCCACCCTGCAAGGCGCCTACCTGCCGCGCAACAGGATGTTCGGCACGGTTCTTGCCGAAGCCAATCTCATCGAAGCAGACCTGTCCGACAGCCTCATGCCCTTCGCCGACCTCTCCGAAGCTTTCCTGACGAAGGCGAACCTCGCGCGCACCAATTTCAATCTCGCCGACCTGTCCAAGGCCCGCATGGAGGACGCCGACCTGACCGGCACCATCTTTTTCGTCACGAACCTGAGGGGCGCCGACCTGAAGGGCGCCACCTTGAAGGACGCCGACTTCAGGCGCGCTGACCTCACCGGCGCCACAGGACTGCCGCCCACCGCCCAACTCAAGAAGATCGTCCAATGGGACACCCACACGAAGTGGCCGTGACCAGCGGGATCAGCGCGAACACGGAAATCGGCAAGGCCATCGCCGACAGAGTCCGGATCGATCCGCTCGGCGGCCTGATGGATACGGTGACCGAAAAAGTCGTCAAGCGTCGAACGCCCCTTCTCGCTTCGCGCGAGAAGGGGCGTTCGATGATGTGCGGTCTTCATCGCATCACACTGACGAGCCCGGCGAATGGCCTCGCCGCTCCCTCGGAGGGAACGCCCGACTGGTCAGTCTCTCGATGTGCTGTGGGCGTCGAATCCAAGGTCATCGACACTGTCGTGTGGGCCGATGATCCAGCTTTCTCCGTCGCAGCTGCCACCTCTCCATGCCCGGTGCCGATAATTCGTGTTGTTGATTATCGACCTGTAGGGAAAACCGTCGCCACTTGTGTTCCAGCAGGTACCGGTCGGCGCCGATGCGACGAACAGCGAACGCCCTTCGAAGTCGGTGTCGCTGTAGAAGCACAGCCTGGACCTCGGGCACGCATCGGCGGCGCTAGATTTTGCGTCTGCCATGGCAGGGCCGACAGAAAGGCCGATGAGTGCGATTGAAGTGATGCTGATGAATTTCACGTTGCGGAACATTGTTCTTCCTCTCGTTTCGGGTAGGGACGCGCGCCCGAGGTTGCCGATTCTTTGCGTTCGAGTGAGGACGTGAGGACGCGGCCGCATGATCTTGCATAGGTGTTTCTCAGCCCCCGTTACCGCCACCACTGCTGGTTCCAGGGGCCGCAGTCCCACAACTGGACCTTGCCGCCGTTACCGCCGGTGTTCGTGTCCGCGTCCAGACACCGCTGGAAACGCACGTTGTACACGGAGCCATCGTCACGGAGAACCCACTGCTGCTGGTTCCAGGGACCGCAGTCCCACAGCTGGACCTTGCCGCCGTTACCGCCGGTGTTCGTGTCCGCGTCCAGACACCGCTGGAAACGCATGTTGTAGATGGAGCCGTCCGCCCGGACGTCCCAGTCCTGCTGGTTCCAGGGACCGCAGTCCCACAGCTGGACCTTGCCGCCATTGCCGCCGGTGTTCGTGTCCGCGTCCAGGCACCGCTGGAAACGCACGTTATGGAAGTGCCGCACCGACAGCGCCGACTTGGCGGCAGCGGGCTTCGCAGGCTGTGCCAACGCCGTACCGCTACCGGCGATGAGCAGCGCCAGCGTTGTGCTGAATACACGAGTTGTCAGCTTCATGCCATTTCCTTTGAACGGACCGATGGGAGTCGAATGACGTAATCCACATATTGGTCCGAGCGAATCTCTCCACCCATCCCGATTGTTAGGGGTGGCGGATCGACGGCCGGGTGTTCGGCCGCACCGGCTAGGTCGCGCCAGTCAACCCCCTGCAGAGCGAGGGCCGCACGGCGCTTGCCCGCAACTCCGTGATTCCTCCACAACCAGTCCGAACTATCACTAAAGTGATCAAGTCAAAGATCAAGGAGGAAACACCATGAAGCAGACGACCGCCCTGCGGATCGGCCGTTCAGCGCTTGTGGTGGCGCTGGCGGGAGGTGTCGTGCCGGTCGCCGTCGCGCCCGCCGCGTTCGCCGCCCAGAAGGCGACGCTGGGGCCGTACGGGTACGGCAACCTGAAGCTCGGCATGACCGCCACGAAGGCCAAGGCGACCGGGCGAATCGTCCGCAAGTCAGTCGGAGACAACGCCAGGTGCACGGGCTGGGACCTCAAGGAGAGCCCGTACGGCGAATACCGGGTGGGGATGTACATCTCCAAGAAGCACGGCGTGGCCATGATCGTCGCGCCCACTGGCCTCAAGACGCCTCAGGGCATCGGCCTCGGCTCCAGCAGGGCGCAGCTGAAGGCCGCCTACCCCAATCTGCGGCGCGGTCCGGGTGGTTACCCCACCGCCGACGTGCCGGGCAAGAAGGCGTACTACATGTTCTATGTGTCGAACAGCAACAACAAGGTCGCGGGGATGAGCCTGGTTCTGGCCAAGCAGGACTGCGTCAGGTACTAGCGCATACGAAAGGCCCTGGAATCCGCCGCCCGGGGGAGCATCCAGGGCCTCAGCCACCCCCTCCGCGCCAGGTGGGCAGAGGCCGGTGGCCGGTGGCGACCTCGTAGGCGGCGACGGCCATGAGGCGGGTCGAGTCGAGCGTCGGCAGCGGCGACACCTCGGGGGTCACCAGGAGCGGGATCTCGGTGCAGACGAGCGCGACGGCGTCACAGCCCCTGTCCGCCAGCCGCGCGATGACACGGACGTACTCCTGCCGCGACTCCTCGGTGAACACGCCGTTCACCAGCTCATCGAAGATGATCTTGTTGATGATCCGCCGGTCGTCCGCCTCCGGCACCTCGGCCGCGATCCCGCGCGCGGCTAGCGCCCGCGGATAAAGCCCGCTGCCCATCGTGTACGACGTACCGAGCACAGCGATCTTCGTCCGCCCGTCGCGAACTGCCTGGTCGGCGACCACCTCGGCGATGTGCAGGCCCGGCAGGGCGAGATCCTCGCCGGGCCGTTCGAGCGCCAGATGGGCGGTGTTGTCCGGGCAGGCGAAGAAGTCGGCCCCGGCGCGCGCGAGGCGCTCGACGCTGACGGCCAGTGTGGCCCTGATCGAGTCGTGGTCACCCGCGTCCCAGGCGGGCATGCTGTAGCCGAAGGCGATGTAGTCGAGGGTCACGTCGGGATACTCGTGCCGGCCCACCCGGCGGAAACCCTCCTGGCAGTAGGCCAGGAAACACAGGGCCGCGCCTTCGGTGCTGTGGGCGAGAATGCCGAGATGCCGCATGATGATCACTCCTTCGGCGACCGCCGTGGAGCGATTCGCGGGATCCGTGAAACTGGACGGCATTGGGCTGCAACCCGCTACTAATCGTTTATCGAGCCACTGGCTATTGAATCTCCGCAACATTCGCGCTCAAGCAGCGAGAGGAAATAGTCATGTTATCAAGCGAACAACGACCCGACGACCAGCCCGCGTTATCCGACGACGGCAACGAAGGCAGACGATCCCCGGCGGACGTCGTCATACCGGAGCTCTCCCGCCGGGCCTTTCTGGGGACCAGCCTCGGAGCCATGGCGCTGAGCTCGCTGCCCTGGGCCGGCGCGCCCATCCCGCCGTCATGGCACTGGGCTGGTCGCGGCAACCCCGGCCCTGGGGTGACGTACGGGATCGGTGCGGTGGCGGTCGTCGACAGGAATGTCTCGCCGGCCTCCCGCCCCTTCGTATTCGTACGGGCGGAGGACAGTCATCTGTGGATTCTCTGGCAGAGGCCAGATGGCATCTTCGAATGGGTCGACCAAGGAGGAAAGGTCGACCGGCCGGTCGGCGTCATCGCTCTCGACGACAGGCCGGAGGGAAATCGACCTTACGCGTTCGTCATACGAGACCAACATCTCTGGGTGAGGTGGTGGAACGGTACAACGTGGCTCTGGTCCGACCAGGGGCAGCCGCCGGGCGTCAACCTTTTCCGAGGCCTCGGCGCGGTGACGGTCGCGCTGAAGCCGTCGATGAGTCCCGCGCCCTTCGCCGTCGTCATCGGCAGCGACGGCAATGCGTGGGTGAACTGGTGGAACGGGTCGTCCTGGCTCTGGCACAGCATGGGTACGCCCGGCGTTGTCGGGATCGGCTCCTCGATGGGAGTCCTCGCCGTCACGGACGAGAGGACCGGCGAGCAGAGCCTGCAGGTGTACGTGTGGGGCAGCGACGGGCAGTTGTGGCTCGGCGTCACGGACACGGTGTACTCACGGTGGACTGCTCTTGGCTCGCCCCCATACCCTTCGATTATCGGTGGACCGGCCGGTGCGGCGATCATCAAGCGCGGCCCCGGGCAGCTCTCGCAAGCCTGCTGCTTCGTCCTGAGCGGAGGGACCAGCAACGTCTGGGTCTGTCAGGACGACTCCTGGCTCGATGTGGGTGCCCCGCTGAGTGACCATTACGCCCTTGCCAGCTTGGGTGCGATCAGCGTCCCGGACAGCACCAACGACTCCCAATACGCGCTGGTCTTCGTGACCGACGGCAACAACTCCGTCTGGGCCTGCCGGTGGGACGGCGTCAAGGCGGTCTGGGAGGACCACGGGAATCCAACCGGCCGTACCATCGACGCGGGCATTGGCATCTGCAACACCACCTATCCCTCGCCTGGAGGGCCTCCACTGCCCAATGCTTTCGTGCGAACCACCGACGGGCTCGTATACGAGAACTGGGAGCAGTAAGCCCGGGCATCGTCCAGCGTCGGCGCGCCTCCCGCGGCCGCTCGTGCTGAGCGGGGCGGCGGCCCTGTCAGCGAACTCCGCCGGGGCCCAGCAACCCGATCACGTGGTTTCGAGCATGGCGGTGATCCGCCGGCGGATCGCGTCGCTGACCGGCACCTGTACGACCATCACCAGGTCAGGGCGCTCGACCAGGCGGAGCTGGAACATCTCCAGCTCGACCCGCCCGGCCTCAGGGTGATCGAGTTCGACCGTCGCCGGCCTGAAGGAGCGGATCGGATACTCCTTCCACCACTCCCGGAACTCCGGACTCGCCGCCGTCAGCCCGGCGACGATGTCCGCGAACCGCGGATCGTTCGGTCGCTGCCCGGCCATGGCCCGGAACTGGCTGAGAACGGCCCGCGCCGCCGGCTCCCATCGGGTCATGCGGGCCCGGTTCTCCTCGTCGGTGAACATCATCCACACCAGGTTGCGCCGGTCGGGCGGAAAGCTTTCCGGATCGTGGCGGATCAGCGCGTACGGACGGTTCCATGCCAGGTAGTCGAAATGGCCGTCATAGATCGAGGCGATGTTCGGCGCCGCGGCGTCGACCAGGCGGCGCAGTCGCGGACGTACGTCATCGGTGGAGGTTTCCCGGTCCGGGGCGGCGAGGCCGGCGAGGTCGCGGAGGTGGCGGTGCTGGTCCGGGCCGAGAAGCAGCGCGCGGGCCAGCGCGTCGATCACCTGGGCCGACGCGGAGATGTTCCGGCCCTGCTCCAGCCAGGTGTACCAGGTGACGCCGACGCCGGACAGCTCGGCGACCTCCTCGCGCCGGAGCCCGGCGGTCCGGCGTCGCCCCGGTATGCCGTCTTCCGGCAGCCCCACGTCGGCCGGCCGCAGCCGGGCCCGGCGCGCGCGCAGGAAGGCGCCCAGCTCGGCGCGTCGCGCCGGCTGTCCGCTGTCGTGGCCGCTTCCCACAGCGCTCCCGTGGACGGTGAACCGACCGGCAGGTTAGCAGTATCTGTACCAGGATCGACCGCTTCTCCGTGGCTAGCCTGATCATTGTCACCGCCGGGCGAAGGAGAGCACATGACACAGCGAGAGGTGCTGGTGATCGGGGCCACCGGCCAGCAGGGCGGCGCGGCCGCGCGCCAGTTACTCGATCGTGGGTGGGAGGTTCGCGCCCTGGTACGGGATGCCGGTTCGCCGGGCGCCGCATCGCTGCGGGCGGCGGGGGCCACCCTCGTCACCGGCGACCTGGACGACCCGGCGTCGCTCCGGGCGGCGATGGACGGCGCGTACGGCGTCTTCCTGGTGCTGACCATGCTCACCGGCGCCAAGGTAACCCCTGAAGGGGTGGCGGCCGAGGAACGGCGCGGCACGACGGTGGCCGAGCTCGCCGAGAAGTCCGGCGTCGAGCACCTCGTCTACAGCTCGATCAGCGGCGCGGGCCTGGTGAGCGACATCCCGTACTACGACAGCAAGGCCCGCATCGAGGAGCGCATCGGCTCGCTCGGGCTGTCGGCCACCGTCCTGCGGCCCGTCATGTTCATGGAGAACTTCACCTCCCTCACCCGCCCGGTCGTGGACGGCGACGAGCTGGTGGTCAACCTCGCCGTACGACCGGAGACGCGGGTACGGCTGATCGCGATGCGGGACATCGGGGCGTTCGTCGCGGTCGCGTTCGACCAGCCCGGCGCGTTCATCGGCCGAACGCTCGAGATCGCCGGAGACTGCCTCTCCGCGCAGGCGATCGCCGAGGCCTTCGGCCGGGCCGGTGGCCTGCCCGCCCGCTTCCACCAGGTGCCCATCGAGCAGGTACGGGCCTTCGACGAGCAGGTGGCCCGGATGTTCGCCTGGCTCGGCGAACGCGACGACGACGAACCCGACTTCCCGGCGCTGCGGGCCGCCCACCCGGACCTGATGACGCTGGAGACCTGGCTCGACACGACCGGATGGAAGCCATGACCGACGGACTGCTGCTCCCACCCGGCGCCGGATCCCGGATCCAGACCGCCGGCATCACGCTCAAGGTGGGTGCGGAGCGGTCGGCGAGCTGGTCCGTGTTCGAGGCCGACGTCGCACCGGGATTCGACGTCGGGGCGCACCTGCACCATAACGTCGAGGAGGTGTTCTACGTCCTCGACGGGGAGCTCGAACTGCTCGCCTTCCACCCACGTGATAAGGCCGGTGGCGACTGGCGGACGTGGGAGTCGGACACCGGCACGCCGGTGTTCAAAGGCGGTCCGGGGAGCGTCATGTTCGTGCCCGCGGGCTGCCCGCACGCCTTCTTCAATCCCGGACCCGAGCCCGCGCGGATGCTCTTCCTCGTCTCCCCGTCCGGCCACGAGCACTATCTCCGCGAACTCGCCGATCTGATAGCCACCGGCCGGCCACCCGATCAGGAGGCGATCGCGGCACTACGGGCCCGCCACGACATCCACCAGCTGACCCCGTTTGTGAACCGCCTATAGCCGCAACCGCAGCAGCTCGGAGATCCGCGCCTGGTCACGTTCGGTGGGGGTGAAGGTGACGAGCTTGTGCTCGGGTTCGTCGGCGAGCTGGAGGACGACGTGGTGCAACTCGAGCTCGCCGAGCACCGGATGGCGCAGCCGCTTGGTGCCGGAGGCCAGAGGGACGACCTTGTGCTGCGGCCACCACTCCCGCACCTCGGGGCTCGCCGCGCGCAGGCGGTCGAGCAACGCGCTGAAGGCCGGGTCGCCGGGGTGCCGGGCCGCGGCCGTGCGGAAGCGGCCGAGCAGCGCGGAGGCCTCGCCCGGCCAGTCGACCATGACCTGCCGGGCCTCGGGATCCGTGAACATCCACCAGAGCATGTTGCGAGCTTCCGGCGGCCGGGCCGGCCAGTCGGTCCACAATGCCCGGGCGGCCCGGTTGGCGGCCAGGACGTCGAAGCACCGGCCGGTGACATAGGTCGGGCACGGGTCGAGCCGGTCGACGAGTGAGACGACGACAGGTGAGAGCGATTCGGCGGCGGCCGGCGTCTCGGCGGGCGGGGCGCCGTGGATGAGCTCGTGGACGTGGCCGCGTTCGGCGGCGTCGAGGCGCAGCGCCGCCGCGAGCGCGTCGAGCACCTGGTGCGACGGACGCACCTCACGGCCCTGCTCCAGGTAGGTGTAGTAGGTCGAGGAGATGGCCGCGAGCTGGGCCACCTCCTCTCGGCGCAGTCCGCGGGTCCGCCGTCGGGTCCCCGCGGGCAGGCCGACGTCGGCGGGCTGAAGGCGCTCGCGGCGGGAGCGGAGCAGGTCTCCCAGCTCTCTCGCCCGGATCGCCGAGCTCGCGGAGCTCACGGAGCTCACGGAGCTCACGGAGCTCACGGATCGCGACATCCTGGTACTTCCATTACTAGAAACAGCGTGCTGTGGTTACCAGGATAGGTCGCGGTTACGGTGAAGGCCATGAACGTTCGAACCCTAGGGCCGGAAGGTCTCACCGTCTCGGCAGTCGGCTTCGGCTGCATGGGCATGTCGCAGGGCTACGGGCCGGCCGACGACGCCGAGTCGATCGCCACCCTGCACCGGGCCATCGACCTCGGCGTCACCTTCTGGGACACCGCCATGAGCTACGGCCGTGGCCACAACGAGCAGTTGCTCGGCCGGGCGCTGGCCGGGCGCCGGGATGAGGTGGTCCTGGCCACCAAGTTCGGCATCATCCGCGGCGACGACGGCGCACGACGGGTCGACGGCCGGCCCGAGAACGTCCGCGCCTACTGCGAGGCGTCACTGGCCCGGCTGGGCGTCGGCCATATCGACCTGTACTACCAGCACCGCGTCGACCCGCAGGTGCCGATCGAGGAGACCGTCGGCGCCATGGCGGAGCTGGTCGCCGAGGGCAAGGTCCGCCACCTCGGGCTGTCGGAGGCGAGCCCCGGCGAGCTCGAGCGGGCGGCCGCCACCCATCCGATCAGCGCGGCGCAGTACGAATGGTCGCTGTGGTGGCGTGACATCGAGGACGACGTGCTGCCCACGGCCCGCCGGCTGGGCATCGGGCTGGTCCCCTACAGTCCGCTCGGCCGCGGCTTCCTGGCCGGCGCCGTCTCCACGGACGCCCTCGGGGCCGACGACTTCCGTCTCGGCGATCCGCGCTTCCAGGACGAGAGCCTGGAGCGCAACCAGGCGCTCGCCACCGAGGTGCGACGGCTGGCCGCCGAGCGCGAGGTGACCCCGGCCCAGCTCGCGCTCGCCTGGCTGCTGGCCCAGGGCGAGGACGTCGTCCCCATCCCCGGGACCCGGCGCGCCGCGCGTCTGGCGGAGAACGCCGCCAGTGCCGAGATCGTCCTGTCTCCCGCCGACCTCGACCGGCTGGAGGCGGCCGTACCCCGGTCGGCCTGGTCGGGCGACCGCCAGTCGTTCGCCGCCCACCGCACGGCCCGCACCGTGTGATTGGAGCCACCGCCGCGCCGCGACGGCGCCTAGACTTCGCGAGCGTGGCAGGCATTGTTTTCAGGCAGCTCACCGGAGTGCTGGCCGGGCTGGTCACCGGAGCCGCGGCCCTCGCCCTGCTGGCCTTCGCCTGGCCGTACCGGAGCAGGTGGGCGCCGCGGATGGTGGAGCTGGAACGGGCCCGGCTGGCCGCCTGGTTCGGCCAGGAGACCGACGGGGCCGCCTCGGGTCACGGATACCTGGCGCTGCGTGCGCTGGTCGGGGTGTTCGGGGGTTACCTCGCGCTGGCGCTGCTGTTCCTCGCCCTGCTGTTCCTGGGCGGCAGCATGTGGGTGGTGTTCTCCGGCGAGTACGCCCCGGTGGCGCTGGACCTGCCCGGCATCAGGCTGTCGATGCACAGCTGGGCGGTCGGCCTGGCCTGCGGGGTGCTGATGCTGGCCCTGGGCGCGTTCTGGTGCCGCCTGCTGGTGGCGACCGAGCGGCGGCTGGCCGTACGCTTCCTCGGCCCCGGGCCACAGGAGCTGATGCGACGGCGCATCGCCGAGCTGACCGTCACCCGTTACGGCATCGTGCGGGTGGTCGACGACGAGCGGCGCAGGATCGAGCGCGACCTGCACGACGGCGTGCAGCAGCGCGGCGTGGCGCTGGCCATGCTGCTCGGGCGGGCCCGGCACAGCCCCGCCGGGGCCGCCAAGCTCGTGGACCAGGCCTACGCCGAGTCGCGGCAGCTGCTCGACGAGCTGCGTAGCGTGGCGTGGCGGATCTACCCGACGGCGCTCGACGAGCTGGGCCTGCGGACGGCGCTGGCCGGTGTCGCCGAACGGTCGTGCGTGCCGGTGACCGTCGAATACGGGCTGGCCGGGCGGCCCGTCTCCGAGGTGGAGACCGCACTGTACTTCGTGGCCAGGGAGGCGATCACCAACGCGGTCAAGCACGCGCGGGCGAGCGACATCCTGGTCGTGTTGAGCGAGGACGAGCGGGCGGTACGCCTGGTGGTCTCCGACGACGGGCGGGGCGGCGCCGACCCGGCGGGCGGCGGGCTGTCGGGGCTGGCCCGGCGGGTGCTGGCGCTCGACGGCCGGTTCGAGGTCGACAGCCCGCCCGGCGGCGGCACCAGGATCTGCGCGACCCTCCCGAAGGAGGGACAGTGCGGCTGATTCTCGCCGACGACGCCGTGCTGCTGCGTGAGGGCCTGATCAGGCTGCTGGAGGACGCCGGGCACGAGGTCGTGGCCGCGACCGGCGACGCGGAGTCCTTGATCGCGGCGGTGGCCGAACACCAGCCGGAGATCGCGGTGGTGGACGTCCGGATGCCGCCCACCCACTCCAACGAGGGGCTCCGCGCGGCACTGGAGATCCGCGAACGCTGGCCCGCGGTGGGCGTGCTGGTCCTGTCGCAGTACGTGGAGAAGACGTACGCGGCCAAACTGCTCTCCGGAGCCACCGAGGGCATGGGCTATCTGCTGAAGGACCGGGTGTCGGAGGTGGCGGACTTCCTGGGGTCGCTGGAGCGGATCCGCGAGGGCGGGACCGTCATCGACCCGGAAGTGGTCAAGCAGCTCCTCGCCCGCACCACCCACGTGGACCCGCTGCGTACGCTCAGCGAACGCGAGTCGGAGGTCCTCCGGCAACTCGCCCAGGGCTACACCAACACCGCGATCGCCACGAACCTCCACATCTCCCTGAGCACGGTGGAGAAGCACGTCAACGCCATCTTCGACAAACTCGGCCTGCCCGCGACCCCCACCTACAGCAGACGGGTGCTGGCGATCCTGCGCCACCTCGACGGCTGAGCACCGCCCCTTCCAAGATTCGCCCTTGAAAACGTGTCGAATCCGGCCGACCGGCTTCTACCTCCCCGATGACGGAAGGAAACCATCATGTTCGAGAACACCAGAGCCTTCAGCGGCTTCTCCACCGACGACATCCCGGCCGCCAAGCGGTTCTACGGCGAGACGCTCGGCCTGCGCGTCTCCGAGAACCACGGGATCCTCACGCTGCACATCGCGGGCGACCGCGACACGATCGTCTACCCGAAGCAGGACCACACGCCGGCGACGTTCACCATATTGAACTTCCCCGTCAGCGACATCGACCAGGCGGTGGACGAACTGGTGGCGCGCGGGGTCGTCTTCGAGCGTCTTGCGGGCACGGACGAGAAGGGCGTCAACCGCGTGAGCGGCCCGCTGATCGCCTGGTTCAAGGACCCGGCGGGCAACTGGCTGTCGGTGATCCAGCAGGACTGACCTCACGAACTGTTCAGATAGGCGAGTACGGCCAGGACCCGGCGATGTCCGCCATCGGCCGGAGGCAGGCCGAGCTTGGCGAAGATGTTGCCGATGTGCTTGTGCACGGCGTTGTCGGTGACGAACAGCCGCTTGCCGATCTCGGTGTTGCCGAGCCCCTGGGCCATGAGGGTGAGCACTTCGCGTTCGCGGTTGGTGAGGGCGTCGATCGTACTCCCCGCCATGAGCTGGGCGATGACCTCCGGGTCCATGACGGTGCCGCCGTCGGCGACCCGGCGCAGGTCGCCGACGAACTCGCTGACCCGGCTCACCCGGTCCTTCAGCAGGTAGCCGAGGCCGCCACGGCCGTCGGAGAGCAACTCTCTGGCGTACACCTTCTCCACGTACTGCGACAGGACCAGCACCGGCAGGCCGGGGTGCGCGCGCCGGATCTCCAGCGCGGCGCGGATGCCCTCGTCGCGGAACGACGGGGGCAGCCGTACGTCGGCGATGACGGCGTCGGGCCGGTGCTCGTCCACGGCCGCCACCAGGCCCGGCTCGTCGGTGACGATGGCGGCGACCTCGATCCCCTTGCTGCCCAGCAGCAGTTCCAGGCCGGCGGAGAGCAGGACGTTGTCCTCGGCGATCACGACGCGCACGGCAGCTCCACGGTGATGGCGGTGGGGCCGCCGGCCGGGCTGGAGACGAGCACGGTGCCGTCGAGCGCGGCCACCCGGCGGCGGATGCCGACGACGCCGGTGCCGAGCGCCTCGTTCACGCCGCCGATCCCGTCGTCGGTCACCTCGACCAGCAACCGGCCGCCGTCGCGGGTCAACCGGACCAGGACCCGGGTGGCGCCGCTGTGCTTGGCGGCGTTGGTGAGCGTCTCGGCCACGATGAAGTAGGCGGCGGCCTCCACGGAGGCGGGCAGCTTGCCCAGCTCGCCGGCCCGGGCCGCTCCGGCGCTCAGGTCCTGGAGCTCGACCTCGGCCGGGACGCCCGCCCCGGCCGTCAGGGCGGCCAGCGCCCCGTCGAGTCCGCGGTCGGCCAGGATCGGCGGGTACATCGTCCTGATCACCTCACGCAGCTCGGTCATGGCCTCCTCGGCTCCTTCGTGCGCCTCCTGGAGCAGCTTGGCGAGGGCGCCGGCGTCGTCGGGCAGCGACTCCCTGGCCACGCCCAGCCGCATGGCGATCGCCACCAGCCTGGCCTGCGTGCCGTCGTGCAGATCCCGTTCGATGCGGCGCAGCTCCGCGCCGTGGGCGTCGAGCACGCCCGCCCGGCTCTCGGTCAGCTCGCCGACGCGTTCGGTCAGCAGTTCCTCGGCCGTGGGCTCCAGCGCGGCGACACACCCGCGCGCGTGGAACCCCGCCAGCCGCGGCACCGCCCACCACGACAGCGCCCCGAAGCCCGCGACCGACCCGGCGGCCAGCCCCAGCGCGCTCCCCCACCCGGTCACCGGGATCCCGGCCAGCAGCCGCAGCGGCTCGTCGGCGGGGAAGAGCCACCACAGCGGAGCCGCCACCACGGTGAGCACCGGGGTGCCGACGAGGGCCAGCGCGGCCAGCCCGGCCGGGATACCGGTGGCGATCTGGCGCAGCGTCCAGCGGGCGTCGCGCCTGACCTCGGGATCGTCGAGCACCTGCCGCCACTGGGCGCGCAGCCCCTTGCCGAGCACCAGGTCGCGCGGGGTGATGGTGACGCCGAGGTACGCGGCGGCGCGGCGGCGGTGCCATTCGGCCCAGCGTCGCAGCACGACCGTCGCCCGGGGGAACGCGAACAGCCCGAGCCCGGCGAGGCCGGACGACAGCGCCACCGCTGCCAGTAGCGGTGGGGCCAATAGCGTGGCAATGGCGGACGGCAGGCCGGCCAGGAGGTATCGGGTCCCTCGTAGTAGCTTTCGCACGCCCCAAGTGTCCTCAATCACGGACGTGCTGCGCACTACAGCACACTCCACCTTCCGCACCCTCCCGCCGTACTTCGGCTGGGGTCCTTCTGAGGAGCGGGGAGCGACGATCGCTCGGGTCCCTCTGAAGAGCGGGAGCGACGATCGCTCGGGTCCCTCTGAGGAACGGGAACGGCGACCGCCCGGCTCCCTCTGAAGAGCGGGAGCCGGGCGGTCGATCGCGGTGCCGGTGACGGAGCGGTGCGTGGGGAAAGCGTGGCTAGTCGAGGCGGGGAACCGCGTCCACCAGGGCGCGGGTGTACGGATGGCGGGGTTGCTGGAACACCTGCTCGACCTCGCCTTCCTCCACCACCCGGCCGTCCTTCATGACGAGCACCCGGTCGCTGACGTGGTGGACGACGCCCAGGTCGTGGGAGATGAACAGCATGGCGGTCCCGTACTCGGCCTGGATCTCGGCGAGCAGGTCGAGCACCTGGGCCTGGATCGAGACGTCGAGCGCCGAGACGGGCTCGTCACAGATGAGCACGCCGGGGCGGGGGCCGAGGGCTCTGGCGATGGCGACCCGCTGCCGCTGGCCGCCGGACAGCTCTCTGGGGTGGCGGGCGGCGTACGCGGCGGGCAGGCCGACACGCTCCAGCAGGTCCAGTGCCCGCGCCCGGCGTTCCCGGCGAGGCAGGGCGAGTGGCTCGGCGACCAGGCGGCCGACGGTGTGGCGGGGGTCGAAGGAGTCGAGCGGGTTCTGCGAGATGAGCTGGACGTTCCGCCGCATCGGGCGGCGCTCGCGTTCGGGCAGGCCGCTCCACTGCCGCTGGTGCAGGCTCACCTGTCCGGTCTCGGGTTCGAGCAGGCCGAGAACGAGCCTGGCGACCGTGGTCTTGCCCGAGCCGGACTCGCCGACGATGCCGAGCGTCTCGCCCTCGTGCAGGGTGAAAGAGACGTCGTCCACGACGCGGCGCGGACCGTACGACATGGACAGGCCGGTGGCGGCGAGCACCTGCGCGGACAGGCTCGGCTCGGAAGGGGTCGAGGCGCGGCGTGGGAGTGGTGTGCCGTCCGACAGGCGGGTGCCTCTGGAGGCGGCGGAGGGGACGGCGGAGAGCAGCGAGCGCGTGTACTCGTGCGCGGGCGAAGCCAGCACGCTCCGGGCGGGCCCCTCCTCGACGACGCGGCCGTCCTTCATGACCAGGATGCGGTCGGCGATCGACGCGACCACGGCGAGATCGTGGCTGATCAGCAGCAGCGCCGTCCCCGCGGCCTTGCGTTCGGCGAGCAGCCGCAGGATCTGGGCCTGCACGGTGACGTCGAGCGCGGTGGTGGGCTCGTCCGCGATGATCAGCTCGGGCTCGGCGGCGATGGCCGAGGCGATCAGCACCCGCTGTCGCAGCCCGCCGGAGAGCTGGTGCGGGTGCTGGCGGGCGCGGGCGGCCGGGTCCGGGACGCCGACCGCGTCGAGCAGCTCCAGCACCCGTTCCGGCCGCCGCGCACGGGGGACGACCTGGTGTACGGCCAGCACCTCACCGATCTCGGCGGCCACGGTACGCAGCGGATCGAGCGAGACCAGCGCGTCCTGCAGCACCAAGCCGGCGAACCGGCCGCGCAACCGCCGCCAGTCGGCCGGGCGGAAGCCGCGAACGTCCCTGCCGGACAGGTCGAACGACCCGGCTTCGACCCGGGAGCCCGGCCCGGCCAGGCCGAGCAGCGACCGGGCGGTGACGCTCTTGCCGGAGCCGGACTCGCCGACGATCGCCACGCACTCCCCCGCCGCGACCGACAGCGAGACGCCGCGCACGACCTCGGTCCCGCCGAAACTCACCCTCAGGTCCGCCACGGAGACCAGCGCGGTGTCAGAGGCACCGGCATCCGAGGCAACCGCGCGAACGCTCCCGGCGTCACGCCCGCCAAGACCGGTCCGGGCGTCACGCCCGCCAAGGCCGGTCTCGGCGTCACGCTCACTGAGGCCGGTCCCGGTGTGCTCCTCTCGGAACGTGGTCACGGCGTCCTCCCCTCGAAGCGGTGCTGCAGACGCCGCCCGATCACGGTCAGGCAGACGACGGTCAAGGTGATCGCGACCCCCGGGAACAGCGCCTCCCACCAGGCGACCCGCAGGTAGTTGCGGGCCTCGGCGAGCATGGCGCCCCACTCCGCGGCCGGCGGCTGAGGCCCCATGCCGAGGAAGCTGAGCCCCGACGCGCCGATGACGGCCTGGCCGAGCCCGATGGTGGCCAGCACCGGGATCGGGCCCAGCACGTTGGGCAGGACATGCTGGGCGGTGATGACCGCCCGGGAACGGCCGAAGGTGACGGCCTGTTCGACGTACCCGGCGTGGCGGACCACGAAGGTCTGGGCCCGGATCACCCGCGCGTAGTTGGGGATCTGCGCGACGGCGATCGCGAAGATCACGTTCATGGTGCCGGGGCCGGTGATCGCGATGACGAGCAGCGCCAGCAGCAGCTCCGGCAGGGTCGACAGCACGTCGAACGAGCGCGCCAGCGCCTCGTCCAGCCACTTCGGCGACAGCCCGGCGGCCAGGCCGAGCAGGATGCCCGAGGTCACGGCCACGGCGGTGGCCGAGACGCCGATGGTGAGCGAGTGCCGGGCGCCGTACACCACCCTGGACAGCACGTCCCTGCCGAGGTGGTCGCTGCCGAACCAGTGCGCGCCGCCGGGCGGGGTCAGCGCGCGCAGCGGGTCGGCCGACAGCGGGTCCACGCCGGTGAGCAGGCCGGGTACGGCAACGGCCAGCGCCAGCAGGGTCAGGAAGGCGGCGGGTACGAGGATGCGCGCCGGCACGCTCAGCCCCCGATCCTGGGGTCGATGGCGCGGTAGGCCAGGTCGAGCAGCGTACTGATGGCCACGTAGACGACCGCCGACAGCAGCACCACGGCCATCACGACCGGCATGTCCCGGCCCGTGACGGCCTGCATCGCCACCTGCCCGAGCCCCGGCCGGCCGAACAGCACCTCGGTGATCACCGTCCCGCCGAGCAGCGTGCCGGTGAACCACCCGGCCAGCGTCACGGCCGGGATCAGCGCGTGCCGGAGCGCGTGCCTGGCGACCAGGGCCCGCTCGGTCAGCCCGCGCGCTCTGGCCGTGACCGCGAACGGCTGCTCCAGCGCGCGTTCCAGCCCACCGCGCAGCACCTGCCCGAGCACGCCCGCGATCGGCAGGCCCAGGGCGAGCGCGGGCAGCACGAGCGCCTGCGGCCCCGACGCGCCGGACACCGGGAACCAGCCGAACGTGAACGAGAACACCGACAGCAGCACGATCCCGATGAGGAACGGCGGCACCGAGACCGACACCAGCTCGGCGGCCGAGGCGGTACCGCGCAGCCAGCGGCCCCGCCCCGCGGTGGCGAGCGCGATGATCACGGCCAGCGACACCCCGGTCGCCGCGGCGGCGAGGGTGAGCTGGAGCGTCGGGCCGACCTGGGTGGCGAGGATCTCGCCGACGCCGCGCTGGAGCTGGTACGAGCGGCCGAGGTCGCCGTGCAGCAGCCGCCACAGGTACGACAGGTACTGGACCACCGCGGGACGGTCGAGCCCCCACTCCGCGATGATCTTGGCCCGGATCTCCGGCGTGTCGGCGCCGTCGCCGATCAGGATGTCGATGGTGTCGCCCGGGGCGAGCAGCAGCGCGACGTACGACGAGGTGGCGGCGGCCCAGAGCACGGCCAGCCCGGTGCCCAAGCGTTTGATCATGTGCCGGCCTGGACGTCGTAGGCGTTGCGCGGCGTTCCCGAGCCGGGGTCGAAGCCGAGGCCGCGCACGCTCTTCTGGGCGGCCAGCTGGTCGGCGGGCACATAGATCGGGAACACGATGGCCTTCTCGGTCACCACGGCCCGCTGCACCTTGGCGTAGATCTCCTTGCGTAGTGCCTGGTCGGCGGTGGCGGACGCCTGGGCCAGCCACTTGTCCACCCGCGGGTCGGAGAAGTGGCTGCGGTTGATGGCCCCCTTGGTCGGCAGGATGAGGTTGAGCGCGGCGCCGACGTCGGAGTCGCCGCGGGAGTTCTCGAAGATCTCGTACTGGTTCTCGTCCAGGGCCTTCTGCGCCGTGCCCTGGTCGACGATCTTCACCTGGAAGTCGATGCCCGCGCTCTGCTTGACCTGGGCCTGGACGGCCTGGGCGAGGATGTCGCGGCGGTCCCTGACGAACGGCGCCGAGGAGACGCTGCGTACGGTGAGCCGTACGCCGTCCTTGACCCGGAAGCCCTCACTGTCGCGCTTCGTCCAGCCGGCCTCGTCGAGCAGCGCGTTGGCCTTGGCCGGATCGCCGCCGAACGTGTGCTCAAGGGACGGGTCGTAGAACGGGCTCGCCTTGCCGACGACGCTCCACGCCCTGGTGGCGGTGCCCTGGTAGACGGAGGCGAGGACGGCGTCGACGTTCACGGCCTCGCGGAAGGCCTGCCGTACGCGCTGGTCGTCGAAGGGGGCGTGGGAGGTGTTGAAGTAGTAGGAGAAGGAGGTGCCCGAGTTGAGGGCGGTCTGGAAGGCGTGGTCCTTCTTGATCAGGTTCACCTCGGTCGCGGGGACGCCCTCGATGACCTGTACCTGGCCGGAGGTGAGCGCGCCGACGCGGACCGCGGCCTCGGGCAGGAAGCGGTAGGTGAGCTCCGAGAGGTACGCGGGCCCCTGGTGGCCGGCGCTCGGCGGCGCCCACTTGTAGGCGGGGTTGCGGTGGTAGTGGAGCTCCTGGCCCTGTACATACCGGTCGAGGATGAACGGCCCGGTGCCGACCAGGTCGAGGCCGCCGAACTTGAGGTTCTTGGCGCTCTTCAGCGACTTGGGCGAGACCTGCCCGCCGTACGGTGAGGCCAGGAAGTCGAGGAACAGCCCGTCGGGCTTCTTGAGCGTGACCTTCACCGTGGTGGGCGAGACCACCTCGGCCTTGTCGAAGGCCGCGAGCTGGATCGCCGCCACGGCCGCGTTGTAGCCCGGCACCAGGAACTGATCCAGATTGGCCTTGACCGCCGCGGCGTCGAACTTCGTGCCGTCGTGGAAGGTCACGTCGTCGCGCAGCTCGAAGGTGTAGGTCAGCCCGTCGTCCGACACCTTCCATGACTTCGCCAGCCATGGCTCGAAGGTGCCGTCGCGGCCTCGGGAGAGCAGCGCGTCGAACTGGTTGAACACGAGCAGCCGGACCTTGTTCTGCGCCCACTGCTGTGGGTTCAGGGTGATGGGCTGCGTCTCGATCGCCCAGGTCAGGGTGGCGGCCTGGGCTTGCTGGGCGGACGACTGGGAACCGCAGGCGGCCAGGGTGAGCACGAGAACGACGAGGATCCGCTTCATGAGCGGCCGTCCCAGGCGCCGGCCAGCAGCTCGTAGCTGCGTACGCGGTCGGCGTGGTCGTGCGTGATGGTCGTGACCAGCAGCTCGTCGGCGCCCGTCACCTTCCGCAGCACGTGCAGCCGTTCGGCGACGGCGTCGGGCGTGCCGACGAACCGCGTGTCGATCCGGTCCTTCACCAGCGCCAGGTCCCCGGCGCTCCAGACGTGCGCGTCGGCTTCCTCGGGCGTCGGGTACGTCCTGGCGCCCTCGCCGGTCCTGATGCTGCGTACCCACAGTCCGTACGGTTTGGCCAGCTCCCGCGCGGTCGCGTCGTCCGCCGCCACGACGACGTCGGCCGACACGATCACGTAGGGCTCGGCCAGCGCCTTCGACGGCTTGAACGCCTCGCGGTAGGCCTCGACGGCGTCGAGCACTGAGGACGGGCTGACGTGGTAGTTCGCCGCGAACGGCAGGCCGCGTTCACCCGCCACCTGGGCGCTCTGGCCGCCGCTGCTGCCGAGGATCCACAGCTCCACCTCCGCCCCCTCGCCGGGGACGGCGTGCGCCTCGTGTGTGCCGGTCAGGAACGCGATGACGTCGTCGATCTGCTCGGCGAAATCGGGCGTCCGGGCGCCGGGCTGCTGGAGCAGCGAGGCGTGGAAGGCCAGGTGCGGATGCTTGGCGAGCCTGGACCAGTCGAACGGCGGCGGTATGAGCAGCCCACCGACGACCCGCCCCGCCTCCGGTGGCGGGGCCTTGGCGGCGAGTTCGGTGCGGCGTTGGCCGGAGCGGCCGATGCCGAGGTCTATCCGGCCCGGATACAGCGCGTCGATCAGCCCGAACTGCTCGACCACCGACAGCGGCGTCTGGTGCCCGAGCTGCACGGCCCCGGACCCGACCCTGATCCGGCTGGTGGCCGCCGCCACCAGCCCGATGAGCACGGCCGGGGCCGAGCTGGCCACGCCGGCGGCGAAGTGGTGTTCGGCCAGCCAGTAGCGGTGATAACCGAACGCCTCGGCCCGCCGGGCCAGGTCGAGCGTGTTGAGCAACGCGGCACGCGCGGTGCCGCCGGAGGTTATGGGGGCGAGGTCGAGGATGGAAAGCGTCATGGCGTCCTCTCGGGAAACGGCCTGCTGGGGATCTCCCGGCGCAGTACGGGCGCGATCTCGGCCTGGAACAGCTCCAGCGCGCCCCTGTGTTGCTCGGGCGTGAGCCCGTCGGCGTCGGCGTGCAGGTGCATGACCTCGTGCCCGAACCGCTTGTGATAGCGCGACACCTTGTCGATGATCTGCTGCGGGCTGCCGACCAGGATCGAACTGCGTTCGATGGCGTCCTCCAGCGTGCTGAACACCGGCTTGAGCCCGAGCTTGGCGAACAGCGCCAGCCGGGCGTCGAAGATCGGCCGGTAGGTCTCGATCGCCTCCTGGGAGGTACGGGCCGCGTAGTAGCCCGCCGTCCCAGCCCCGATCAGCGCCTCCGCCGGGTCGTGCCCGTAGTGGGCCCACCGCTCCCGGTAGTAGTCGATCAGCTCGGCGTACGGCTCGATGGGGTTGGTGACGTTCGCGGAGAACAGCGGGTCGCCGTAGCGCGCGGCCAGGTCCACCGACTCCTTGCTGGTGGCGCTGCCGTGCCACACCCTGATCGGCCGCTGGAGCGGCCGGGGCCAGGTCTCGGCCTCGGTCAGCGAGGGGCGGAAGCGGCCCTCCCAGGTGACCTTGTCCTCCCGCCAGAGGCGGCGGAACAGCTCGTACCCCTCGCGGTTGCGGTCCCACTGGTCCTCGGCGGTGACGTGGAAGAGCTGCGCCTGCGCGGCGCCGTTCCCCTTGCCGATGATCAGCTCCAGCCTGCCGTCCGAGAGGTGGTCGAGCGTGGCGTAGTCCTCATAGGCCCGTACGGGATCGAGCAGGCTCAGGGTCGTGACCGCGGTGAACAGCCGGATCCTGGACGTCTTCGCCGCGATGTGGCTCAGCACCACCGGCGGCGAGGAGGAGATGAACGGCCGCTCGTGCCGCTCCCCCACCCCGAACCCGTCGAAGCCGAGCTCCTCGGCCAGGACCGCGTTCTCGACGACCTCGCGGAACCGCTCGGTGTGCGACCTCTCGTCGTTATGGACGATCAACGTGATAGCCAGAAATTTCATGACACCTCCGCATAGCGGCTGGCCGGGCGCGGCAGGCCGAGCAGCCCGCGCAGCGTCGTGGCCTCGTACGATCGCCTGAACGCCCCGCGCCCGCGCAGCTCCGCCGTCAGTCCCCTGGTGATCGCCTCCAGGTCGTACGGCAGCGCGCCGGGGCGCAGCCGGAACCCCTGGATCCCGGCCCGCCGCCACTGGAGCAGCAGGTCGGCCAGCTCCTCGGGCGTGCCGGTGAAGATCGCGGCATCGGAACGCAGCTCGGCCCCGTCGAGCCCGTCGAGGCGGGCCTTCCGCTCGGCGGCGTCAGCGCCCAGGAACACCACCAGGTCGGCGAAGACGGTCAGCTCCGCCGACAGCTCCCTGACCTCCTCGACGATGGCGCGCGCGTGGTCGGCGGAGTGCGGCGTGACGTACACGACGTCGGCGCCGCCCGCGGCGAACTCGTACGGCAGCCGGGCGTGGGCCAGCGCCGTGACCACCGGCTGGCCCTGCGGCGACCGGGGCGTGATCGACGGCCCCTTCACCGAGAAGAACCTCCCGGCGAAGTCGATGTAGTGAAGCTTGTCCCGGTCGATGAACCGCCCGCTGGACAGGTCGCGAATCTCCGCGTCGTCCTCCCAGGAGTCCCAGAGCCGCCGCACAACCTCGACCGCGTCGCCGGCCTCCTCGAAAAGCGCCCGCACGTGCTCACCATCGACCTGAAAGGACCGCCCCAGAGACCCCTCACCACCAGAAAGCCCCGCCCCCTCCAGAAGGCCTGTGCCCTCCTGGGGGGCCGCGCCCTCCAGAGGACCTGCGCCGTCCGGAGGACCCGCTCCCCTCAGGAGACCCGTGCCCTCCCGAGGACCTGTGCCGTCCAGGGGCGGGAACTGGCGGCGGCCGAAATGGGCCGCCTCGGTGCTTCTGGCGGAGATCTGCGGTCGCCAGCCGGCCCGGCCGCCGCTGATGTGGTCGAGCGCGGCGATGCCGATCGCCACGTGGAACGGTTCGGTGTGCGTGGTGGTGGCCGTCGGCACCAGCCCGATCCGGCTGGTGAGCGGTGCCAGCCGGGCGGCCAGCAACACGGCGTCGAACCGCCCGCGCACCTGGTCGGCCCGCGAGTCGGCCCCGTCCCACAGCGTGGACTGCAGGCCGAGCGAGTCCTCGATCGTGACGAAGTCGAGCAGCCCCCGCTCGGCCTCGGCCACGAGCGCCGCCCAGTAGCGGGCCGAGAAGATGCTCTCCGGCCGCGCGGACGACTCGCGCCAGGCAGCCGGATGCCAGCCGGCGCCGTCCAGCGCGACGGCGAGGTGCAGGGTCATGACAGCTCCAGGTGCTCGCGGAGGGTGGTCCCGGCGTAGTCGGTACGGAAGGCGCCGCGTTCCTGCAGCAGCGGCACCACGCGGTCCACGAACTCGTCGAGCCCGCCGGGCGTCAGATGCGGCACCAGGATGAACCCGTCGGCCGCATCAAGCTGCACGTGCTCGTCGATCTGCCGGGCCACGCCCGCCGGCGTCCCGACGAACGTCTGCCGTCCGGTCACCTCGATCACCAACTCGCGGATCGTCAGCTTCTTCTCCTCGGCCAGCGCCCGCCATTTGGCGGCCACCGCCGCCCGGTCGCCGATCTGCACCCGCCCCTGCGAGACGCCTTCCGACAGGTCGGGCTCGACCTCCGGCAGCGGCCCGTCGGGGTCGTAGGCCGACATGTCCCGGCCCCACACCTGCTCGATGAAGGCGGTCGCGGTCTGCGGGCCGACCTGCTGGCGGCGGATGGCGGCCGCGTTCTCGGCGGCCTCCTCCTCGGTGTCGCCCAGCGCGTACGTGGCCGCGGGCATGATCTTCAACTGGTCCGGCTCGCGCTGATAGCGGGCCAGGCGGCGCTTGACGTCGGCGTAGAAGGCCCGGCCGTCCTCCAGCGTGCCGTGGCGGCTGAAGATGACGTCGGCCGTGGCCGCGGCGAACTCCCTGCCCTCGTCGGAGTCCCCCGCCTGGATGATGACGGGATGCCCCTGAGGGCTGCGCGGCAGGGTGAACTGTCCTTCGACGGTGAAATGCGGGCCCTCGTGATGAACGGTCCCGATGGCGCCGGGGCGTACGAACTGGGCGTGGTCCTTGTCGGCGAGGTGCGCGCCCGGCTGCCAGGAGTCCCAGAGCTCCCGCGAGAGGCGGACGAACTCGGCGGCGCGCGTGTAACGGTCGGCGCGGTCGAGGTAGCCGCCGCGCCGGAAGTTCTCGCCGGTGAAGGCGTCGGAGGTGGTCACCACGTTCCAGGCCGCCCGGCCGTCGCTGAGGTGGTCCAGCGTGGACAGGCGCCTGGCCAGTTCGTACGGCTCGTTGAAGGTGGCGTTGACGGTGCCTGCCAGGCCGAGGCGCTCGGTGACGGCGGCGAGTGCGCTCAGCACGGTGAGCGCCTCGGGGCGGCCGACCACGTCGAGGTCGTGGATGCGGCCTTTGAGCTCGCGCAGCCGCAGCCCCTCGGCCAGGAAGAAGAAGTCGAACCTGCCCCGCTCGGCCGTCCTGGCCAGGTGGACGAACGAGGCGAAGTCGATCTGACTGCCGGAGCGGGGGTCGGCCCAGACCGTGGTGTTGTTCACGCCGGGGAAGTGGGCCGCGAGGTGGATCTGCTTGCGCGTCACTGGTCGAAGGGGTTCGTGTGGGCTGGTGCGTCGGCGAAATCGGGCATCGCGCCTCCTCCTAAATGCCTACACAAACAGTAGGAAAATAGGGTTTTTATGTCAATGCCCCCACGGAGTTGCGCCCTCCTTCCCGTACGGCCAGGCACTGCCCGACCCGCGCGCGAGCTACACGGTCATGGTGTACGTGCTCGGCGCCATCGCGCTGGAGGCAGCGGAACTCGAAGGCACCGGCCCCGTGCCGCCGGAGGAGGAGCGGATCGCCGCCCGCCAGGCCGCCTTCGCCGTCGACCCGGCGCTCTTCCCGCGCACGCACGCCGCGGCCGACGCCATCGCCGCCTACATCTCGACGGAACAGTTCCGCTGGGGGCTGGAGCGGCTGCTGTCGAGCCTGTGACCCCGCGTCCCGCTACGGCGAATCGGGCGTGGTCAGCAGGCCGCGCAGGACGCGGGCGAGCACGGCCGCGTCGTCCGGCGACAGGCCGGCGGCCAGCCGGGTCAGGTTGGCGGCGTGCTCGGTGAGCGCGGCGTCGATGACCCGCAGACCCTCCTCGGTGAGCGCGATGCGGAAGCTGCGGCGGTCGGCCCGGTCGAGACTCCGCTCGACCAGCCCCGCCGCCTCCAGCCGGTCGAGGCGGTTGGTCATGCCGGCCCGCGACATCATCAGCGTCGCCGACAGCTCCGACGGGATCAGCGTGTACGGAGACCCGCGCCTGCGCAGCGCGGACAGCACGTCGAACTCACCCTGACGCAGCCCGTGCCGCGCGAACACCTGCTCGACCGCCGCCTCCACGACCCGCGACACCATGGCGATCCGGCCGAACACCGCCATGGCCGACAGATCCAGGTCGGGCCGCTCGCGGCGCCACTGCTCCACTATCGCGTCGACAGCGTCCCGCGACTGGTCGGGGGCCTGCTCCTCCGGCTCGCCGTTCATGGGGTCGATCCTATTTGGACCGTGCGTACTAACCATGCGGCGCGATCCACAGGCCCCCGTCGGTCACCTCCTGGGCGACGTCCAGGAGCTTGCGGTTGCGGGCGCGGGCGTGCTCGCGCAGCACGCCGAAGGCGTCCTCGATGCCGACGCCCAGGCGCGCGGCCAGCATGCCCTTCGCCTGCTCGATGAGGACGCGGCTGTCCAGGGCGTTCTGGAGCTGCTCGGCCACGAGCTCCTGCCGGCGTACGGTCCGCTGCTGGAGGATGCCGATGGCGGCCACCTCCGCCATCGCCTGGCCGAGCTCGGCGAGCGCGGGGTCCAGGTCTCCGGTGGTGGCGCGGAAGAGGCTCATCGAGCCGAGCCGCTGGTCGCGCAGGCGGATCGGCAGCGTGTGGACCGCGGCGTACCCGGCGGCGCGGGCGGCGGGCGCCCACCGGGGCCAGCCTCCGCGCTCACCGGCCACGTCGGGGCAGAACACCGGCCGGGCGCCGTGGTAGGAGTCCAGCCCCGGCCCTTCCGCATGACGGAGCTGCAGGAGCTGGAGCTCGTACGCCGCGTCGTCCGATGCGGCCGCCAGCTCGGCCCCGGGAAGGTCGAGCAGCAGCACTCCGGCGGCGCTGACCTGGAGCAGTTCGGCGCCGTACCGGGCCAGTGCGCGCAGGTGGTCCTGGAGATCGAAGCCGGGGCGCAGCGTGTCCGCGAGCTCGAGCAAGGCGCGGCGGACTCGTCGGTCGTCCATCCCGGTCCTCTCCTCGTCTGAAGACGTGGAACAAGGGGCCACCAGGGTCTGGAGCGGCATTCGGCTTCACAGCTTAGTGTTGCCTATCCTTCCCGCCGCCACCTCGGGGGGAAATCTCCCCCTCCGGGTGCGATCTCGTACACCGGCGAGATGTGCAACTTTATTTGCGCAAATTTTCTTTCGCTTCTAAAGTGGAGTCATGGCCCAGCATGAGACCCGCCGCATCAGCGATCTCGACGAGCTCAAGGCGTTCACCCACCCGCTGCGCCTGAAGCTCTACCGAGCCCTTCTCGTGGCCGGCACGGCCACCGCCTCCCAGTTGGCCGACCAGGTCGACGAAGCCGTCTCCCTGATCAGCTATCACCTGCGCAAGCTGGCCGCGCTCGGCCTCATCGAGGAGGCCGAGCCGCAGAGCGGCGACGGCAGGGAGCGCTGGTGGCAGGTCGTCTCCCAGCACCTCAGCGTCATGTCCCAGGACCCGGACGACCCCCCGGAGACCACCGCCGCCCGCACCGCGCTGACCCGCGTGGCGTACCGGGTGCAGGGCGAGCTGTATGAGCGCTATCTCGACGAGCAGCTCGCCTGGCCGGCGGAGTGGCGCGGCGCGACGTTCAACTCCGAATACCTGACCACGCTCACCAGCGAGGAGCTGCGACTGCTCGGCCAGGAGATCGACGCGGTCGTCGAGCGGTGGTGGGCGCACGGCAGGGCCGCCCAGGAGGCGGGCGACACCGAAGCCCGCGAGCACGTCGCCTTGCAGTTCTTCGGATTCCCGTTCCGCGCTTGAGACTTACCAGGAGGTCGGCACATGCACCCCGACATGCATCTCTACACCGAACAACACAGAGCCACCGAATTACGGGCCGAGGTGACCAGGTGGCGCCTGCACCGAGACTGCCGGCGCGAGCTGCCGCCCCGGTGGGCGGCCGGTGTGACGGCGCTCGGCTGGACGCTGGTGTCAGCCGGCCTGCGCCTGATCAGCCTGCCCCAGCGGCCACCCGTGCACCGTTCGGCGCTCCGGTGATCACCGCTGATAGCCTTATGGCGTAAGGAATTACCGCGTCCGTGAGGAGTCGTCAGGTGGTGGTCTTCGCCGGCCAGGGAGACGCGCGCCGCTCGATGGGCCTGCTGTGGCGCGCGACGGCGCCGGAGGAGCCCCGCACCGGCCCGGGCCCCAAACCGGGGCTGAACGTGGACATGATCGTGGACGCCGCGATCGCGGTCGCCGACGAGCAGGGCATGGCGGCCCTGTCCATGCGCGCGGTGGGCGAACGCCTCGGCCGCACGGCGATGGCCCTCTACACGTACGTGCCCAGCAAGAGCGAACTGATCGACCTGATGTACGACCACGCCCTGGCCGAGCTGCCCACCGGCTACGACCTGGAAGACGGCTGGCGGACAGCCGTGACGTCGTGGGCCGGGGACATCTGGGCGTTCTACGTCCGCCATCCGTGGGTGCTGCAGGTGTCGCAGGCCCGGCCGGTGCTGGGGCCCCACGAGTTCGTGATGCTGGAGACGCTGGTGGGCCTGCTCCGCGCCACCGGACTGCGCGGCGGGCGGCTCCGGGGCATCGTCTCGCTGCTGACCGACTTCATCCGGGGCGCGGCCAGGACGGTCGCGGAGTCCCGCCAGGCGCCGGCGGTGACCGGGGTGTCCGACGAGGAGTGGTGGCACGCCCGATCGGCGCTGCTGGAAGAGGTCGCACCTGGGTTCGCCGAGCGTTTCCCGATGGTCGTCTGGATCGAGACCGACGACCCGCCTCCCCGCTCGAGTGAGGCCGCGCGGTCCGGCCAGGCCACGACCTACCTGGAGGACAAGGCGAGACCGGCCTTCGCCGCCGGGCTCACCGTCGTGCTCGACGGGATCGAGGCGGCCATCGACCGCGCGGGCGTCAACCCGGCAGGCTGACCTCCGGGTCGCCGTCGGCGGAAAACGCGTTGAGCGGCCGCCCCCCTCTGTGGCAGCGTCGGCCGGGACGGTCTCCCGCGATCCATCAGGAGGTGTGGCACATGGCCACCAAGGTCCTCGGCGAAGTCTCGGCTCACACTTCGACGCGAGTGGTCGCCTGACGCGTACCGGGCTCCTCGCGTTGGAGTGATCTTCCATCACGATCACGAGGAGCAAGAGTGACTTCCCCATCATCCTTCGAACCCCTGCTGGGGGCCGAGGGCAATCCCACGCCGGTGGTCCGGCACGGCGACGTCGTGCTGCGCCCGGCCGGGCCGTGGACGGACAGCGTTCACGCGCTGCTGCTGCATCTGGAGAACGTGGGCTTCACCGGGAGCCCGCGCCTGGTCGGCGACGGTTACGACGAGGAGGGACGTGACGCCGTCAGCTACATCGACGGCGACTTCGTCCATCCGCACGCCTGGTCCGACGAGGGCGTGTGGCAGGCGGGCCGCCTGCTGCGCGCGCTCCACGACGCGACGGCCGGATTCCGGCCGCCGCCGGACGCGGTGTGGCAGCCGTGGCCGTTCGAGAGTTCCGCGTCCGATGCGATCATCAGCCATCGCGACACGGGACCGTGGCACACCGTGGCCCGCGACGGCCTGCCGGTCGCCTACATCGACTGGACCAGCGCCGGTCCGATCGATCGGCTGGACGACGTGGCGGGTGCCGCGTGGTGGAACGCCCAGTTGCACGACGACGACGTCGCCGAACGGCAGAACCTGCCCGGCGCGGAGGCACGCGCGGGTCAGCTGCGCCGCTTCCTCGACGGCTACGGGCTCACCGCAGCCGAACGCGACGGCTTCGTCACGCGGATGATCGAGTTCGCCATCCGTGACTGCGCGTCCGTGGCGGTCAGGTCGCGGATCACGCCCGAGACCAGGGACCCGGGCCCGCTGTGGGCCCTGGCCTGGCAGGCGCGGGCGGCGGCCTGGATGCTGCGCCACCGGCCACTCCTGGAGAACGCCCTCGCGGCGTAGCCCGACAACGGTGGCTGCCGTTTCTTCGGACGGCAGCCACCCACCCAGCTGCGAGCGGCTGACGGCCCTGGTCCTGCGACCGCTGACGGCTCAGGCCTTGCGAGCGGCTGGCGCCCCAGGTCTTGTGAGCGGCTGACGGCTCAGGCCACGCCCGGTGCGCCCAACCGGCCCACGCCGTTGGCCAGCAGGGCGAACGCCTGCTCGGCCTCGTTCGCCGCGCCCGCGTAGCGCTCGTCCGCGGCCTCGCCGGCCGCCAGCAGTCTGGCGTTGTCCAGCATCAGCATCCAGTGGACCGCCACGATCTGGACGGCCGCCAGGCGCGCGGCGAACTCACCGACGGCCGCCGTCTCGCGCAGCGCGTCGGCGAGCGCCCGCTCGGCCCCCGCCTGAAACCGGTACATCCGGGCCACCAGCGCCGGCGTCTCCAGGACCATCCGGTAGAGCGCCACGATCGGCGGCAGGTCATTGAGGCCGGTGATCGGGTCCCGCCTGGCCAGCGCGTCGAGGTAGCGCACCCGCAGCGCCTCCAGCGGCGCCATGCCCGCCGGCCGGGCCCGGACCACCTGGCCGAGCTCCGCCTCGTGATCGGCGAACCGGTGCACCACGAGGTCTTCCTTGGCCGGGAAGTAGGCGAACAACGTGCGCCTGGACACCTCGGCCGCCTCCGCGACCTGGGCCACGGACACCTGGTCGAACCCATGCCGCAGGAACAGCTCGACCGCCGCCTCGGAGATCGCCGTGTGCGTCCGCTGCTTCTTGCGCTCGCGCAGCCCGGGCTCACTGGTCACATGCGCGAGCCTACCAGAAATCTGCACTTGGACTTTTTCTGCACTGGGTATACATTCGCACTCAGGCGACGGAAAGAGGAGGGGCCATGAAGGACACCGAGGTGATCATCGCGGGTGCCGGGCCGACCGGCCTGACGCTGGCGTACGAGCTGGCGCTGGCCGGGGTCGGCACGCTGGTGCTGGAGCGGCTGCCCGAGCGCATCGAGCAGACGAAGGGCGGCGCCATCCAGCCCCGTACGTCCGAGCTGCTGGAACTGCGCGGGCTGCTGGAGCCGCTGCGGAGCCGGGCCATGGAACGAGCGCCGGGGGGCGGCCATTTCGCGTTCCTGCCGGTGCCGCTGGACTGCGAGCCGTGGCGTACGCGGCATCCGTACCCGATCGCGATCCCGCAGTGGGAGATCGAGGAGGTCCTGGAGGAGGCCGCGACCGCCCTCGGCGCGCGGGTCCTGCGCGACACCGCGGTCACGGCGGTCGAGCAGGACGACGACGGGGTGACGGTGAGCGCCGGCGGGCAGCGGTTCCGGGCCGATTATCTGGTCGGCTGCGACGGTGGCCGCAGCACCGTTCGCAAGCTGCTCGGGCTGCCGTTCCCCGGCAGGGACGGAACGTTCGTGGCGGTGCTGGCCGACGTCCGGCTGTCGGCCACGTCGGCGTCGGTCCCCCAGACGATAGGCCACATGAGCGAGATGGTCCGCGAGGGCGGCGGCTACTGGGCCATGCTGGTTCCGATCGGGGGCGAGCGCTACCGGCTCACGTTCGGCAGCGAGGACCAGGGGGCCGACCGCGACGCGCCGGTCACGGAGGAGGAGATCACCACCGCGCTACGGGCCGTCTACGGCGAGGAGATCGTGCTGCGCGCGGTGGACAACTCCTCGCGCTTCACCGACGCGACCCGGCAACTGGCGGACTACCGGGCGGGCCGCGTGCTGTTCGCGGGCGACGCCGCGCACATCCACCCGCCGTTCGGCGGCCAGGGCCTGAACATCGGCGTGCAGGACGCGATCAACCTCGGCTGGCGGCTGGCCGCCACCGTCCAGGGCCGGGCGCCCGACGGCCTCCTGGACCGCTACCAGGCCGAACGGCATCCGGTGGCCGCCGGAGTCCTGCACCACACGGCCGCGCAGCGGTTGCTGGGCATGCCGCGACCGACCCAGGACGTGCTCGCGCTGCGCGACATCTTCACCGATCTGCTGCGACTGCCGGACGCCAACCGCCACATGGCGGGCCTGATGTCCGGCCTGTCCCTGAGCTACGACCTCGGCGGCGAGCATCCTCTGGTGGGGCAGCGGGTGCCGGACGCCGACCTGCTCGTCGGCGCGGAGCCGGTCCGGCTGTCGGCGCTGTTCGGGGCGGGGCACGCGGTCCTGCTCGACCTGGCCGGGATCGTCCCGGCCGAGCTCCGGCTGCCCGCCCGGGTGGATCTCGTACGGGCCAAGGGCCCGGCCGACCTGGGCGCGGCGGCCGTGCTCCTGCGCCCCGACGGCTACGTGTGCTGGGCCGCCGACGACGCCGCCACCTGCGAGCGGACCCTGGCGACCGCGATCACCGACCACATCGCCACACATTAGGGACATCCAACGGCGGCCGGCGGGCGAATACCTGGCGGGCCGTACACCGGCACGGGAAGGAACAGCGGCACGACTCGTTGGCGGCGGTTCGTGCCGGCCTGATCGTGACGGTGTACGCGGTGCCGGCAGCGGCATCCACTCCGGTCGCCGGAATCCCGGCGACCGGAACGGATGGAACGCCGCGCGGCCGGGACGACTGGACCCCTGCCGGCCGTCCCGGCCGATCACCTGTCCATGGTCATCACGCCGAGAAGAGGCGGTCGAGCCAGGCGTGCCAGGCCGGCCCCTGGTCGCCGGTGCCGGTGTAGAGGTGGTGCGCGGCGACCATCGAGCCGCCGATGCCCTGCAGGAAGCGGTAGATCGCGTCCGGGGTCCGTACGCCCAGCGTCTGGGCGTTGGCGAAGTAGACGACGCCGTCGATCGGGGCGAGTCCGGCGGGCGTGAACCGTACGGGATCGCCTGCCTTAGGGTGGTCCGCGATGCCGAGCTCGCCGTAAAGGACCGCCCAGGCGCGCGGCCAGTCGGCGGCGACGGGCGGCCCGAACTCCGTGACGGGCGTCGCGGTCCGGCCGCTGAAGTGCGTCAGGTAGGCGACCAGGGTGGCGAAGAACATCTCCAGGCCCAGGGACATGGCCTCGAACTCGGTCTCCCAGTCGTCACCGGGCAGGAAGCCGCTGGCGACCATGCGCAGCGTGGTGCTGCCCTGGTCGCGGCCCTCGACGAGGAACTCGAAGGCGACGAACCGGCCGTCCTCGGCGGTCGGGCTGGTGTGCGCGAACCGGGCGGGCGGCTCCGAGGTGGTCACGGTGGATTCGGGGGTGTACTGGCCGAAGACGGTGCGTACCACGCCGTCGGCCACCTCGTTGCGGCCCATGAACCACGAGTCGATGCCCGGACCGGTCGCGATGGCCGCCCACACCTCCTCGGGACTCGCCCCGACCGTGGCCTCCTGGGGGAGCTCGAAGGACTCTCCCACCTCAGCGCTCCTTCAGCGACGGGTGCACCGCGACGACCAGCCGGTGGTCGCGACCGCCCGCCGCCGTCTCGTCGTGGTACTTGCTCACCAGCGCGGTCACGGCGTCGGTCAGCTCCTCGGCGAAGGCCGCGCGGTCGGCCGCCGAGGCGAACCGCACCTCGCCGTCGATCGCGAACGTCGCCACCCGCTTGCGGGCCTCGGTGGCGCCGGTGATCAGCGCCCCGACGTCGCGGACGAGCTGGGCGGCGACGGCGAGCAGCCAGCGGGCCGACAGGCGGTCGGGCGACTTGCCCGGGTCGGGCTGCACCGCGGCCAGCGCGATCGGGGAGATCACGAAGGACGCGGCCGTGGCCTGCATCACCCGCTCGGTGACGTTGCCCTTCTTGCGTTCCTCCACGAGCTCGACCAGCCCGTGCCGCTCCAGCGTGCGCAGATGGTAGTTGACCTTCTGCCGGGCCAGGCCGACCCTGGCCGCCAGCGACGTGGCCGAGCCGGGCTCGACCAGCTCGGCCAGCAGCTTCGACCGCATCGGGTCGAGCGACGCCTCGGCCGCCGCCGGGTCTTCGATCACCGCCACTTCGTACATGGATAAAACGATCGCACCGAAAAAAGTTACTGTCAAGAAAGGTGAGCTGCTCGGTCCTCCAGCGGCAGGAAGGCGTCCAGGGCGGCGGCGACCAGCTCAGGGCGCTCCAGGGTCTGCATGTGCGGGGTGCCGGGTAGTTCCTGGTAGACGGCGCCCGGGATGCGGCCGGCGAGGGCGGTCATGATCTCCGGCGTCGTGGAGGCGTCGAGCTCCCCCGCGAGCACCAGGACGGGCGCCTCGAACTTCGCGAGCCCGCCCTGCACGTCCAGCCCCTTGAAGGCGCGCCACGCGGCGGCCCAGTCGACCGGGTCGCCACGCAGCACGCGCTCCCGGGCGTACCGGACACCCCACTCGTCGGTGGCGAGCGCGGCGGGGGTGAACCACCGGGTGAGCGACGGCACGATCTGCGCCCGCATGCCGTCGGCCTCGGCCGACCGCGCCCTGTCCTCGAACGCGCCGAACGGGAAGTCGGTGGTGGCCAGCAGCGACAGCGAGGCGAACCGCTCCGGGTGGGCGATCGCGGCGGCCTGCGCGATCCCGCCGCCGTAGGACAGGCCGACGACGTGCGCGCTTTCGAGCCCGAGCGCGTCGAGCACGCCGATGAGGTCCCGGACCGTGTCCGCCATCGTGAACGGTGACGGCGACCCGGCCCCCGCCCCGTGGCCCCTGATGTCGTACGCGTACACACGGCGTCCCGCCGGCAGCCGGGTCATGACCGGCTCCCACATCCGCCAGTCCAGGCCGAGCCCGTGGAGCAGCACCACGGGCGGTCCGCTCTCGCCACGCCGGGCGACCACCGTCTCGTGATCGGCCAGCCGCACCTCACGCAACGTGGCCGGGCGCGGGACCGCGGCTTCGGCCAGGACCTCGTCGATGACGGTGAGGGCGTTCAGCGCCCGGGGGAAGCCCGCGTACAGGGACACGTGCTGGGCCAGGGCGCGTAGTTCGTCGGGCGCGATGCCGTTGTGCAGGGCGGCGCGGGCGTGGGTGGCGAGTTGCGCCTCCGCCCCGCCGATGGCGGCCAGGATCGCCACGGTCGCCGTCTCGCGGGCGGCGCGGCCCAGCTCGGGGCGAGCGAGCGTGCCGCCGAACGCCCCCTCGACCAGGGCGTCGTACATGTGCGGCGATCTCAGCCGCACCTCCCCCAGCGTCTCCTCGGGATCGGACCCCATCAAACCTTGGAACTCCCTGCGACCGTTCATGCCACACACTCCTTCTCAGCGCTTTCTTATGATCAAAGCCTGCGGGAGCTGCGGCGATATGTCCAAGACATGATCCGCCTTATGGTTATACATCGGATATATCACCACCGAGCGCGGCGAGCTCGGGATGCGCGGCCACGAAGGCGATGAACGCCGCCAGCGCCGCGCCCGGACCGCGGGCCGCGGACCAGGCCAGTGACGGCGTCCAGGACGGTTCGGGGTCGAGCCGGACGATGGCCACCGGCATCCCGGGCTCCTCGGCCACCGAACGCGGCAGCACCGCGGCGGCGAGCCCGACACTCGCCAGCGCGCGGGCCGTGCGGTAGTCGCGGGTCTCGAACCTGACCCGCGCCTTGGCACCCGCCGCCACCAGCGCGGACAGGACGATCTCGCGCACCGTCGACCCCGGCGGATACAGCACCAGGTCGGCCCCGTCCAGCTCCGCCACCGGCAGGCGGTCCCGCCCGGCGAAGGGCGTACCGGCGCCGGTGATGAGCACCAGCGGCTCGGCGCCGAGCGGGTGCCAGGCCAGCCGCGTGTCACCGGACCCGGGCCGGGTGGCCAGGGTCGCGGCGTCGAGGCGGCCCGCGTCCAGGCCGTCGAGCATGTCCTGGGTGGTCTGCTCCTTCAGCTCCACCGTGACCGCCGGGTAGGCGGCGGAGAAGGCCGCCAGCACCCGCGCGACCTGGGTGGCCAGCCCTCGGGCGGTGCCCAGCCGGATCCGGCCGCGGGTCCCCTCGGCCCAGCCGAGCATCTCCTCCTCCACCGCCGCCAGGTCCGACAGGACGCGGTCGGCGTGCTCCAGCAGCGCGCGGCCGGCCGGGGTGAGCCCGACGCGGTGCCGGTTCCGCTCGAACAGGGTCAGGCCGAGTTGGCGTTCGAGCTTGCGTATCTGCTGGGACAGCGCCGGCTGGGCGATGCGCAACGCCTCCGCGGCCCGGGTGAAATGGAGCTCCCGGGCCACGGCCTGGAAATATTCGAGCTGACGAGAGCTGATCATCGCCCGATTGTCCCAGTGCTCCTAAGGCGTCATGCGGGTGACAGCCACGCGTGGAGGGCCGCCGTCAGGGTGGTGGTGTCGGCCGGGCCCGGGGCGGAGGCCCAGGCGACCGTGCCGTCAGGGCGGATCAAGGCGGCCGACAGGCCGTCATGGTCCTCGACGGTCGCCTCGGCGACGTCCAGCGAGCCCCGCCAAGCCGCCGCCGCCCGCGCCACCTCGGGCTGTGAGGGGGCGTGGACGAGCAGCGGCCGGCCGGACGCGGCGAGGTCCGCGAGGGTCCGTGTCTCCCCGGAAGCCAGCGTGAGCCGCAGGTCGGGGCAGGGGCGGCCGGCCAGGAGGTGGGTGGCGGGGTAGGGGAGGTCGTAGCGGGTGCCGAGCCCGTTCAGCAGCCGGCCGAAGTAGCGGTTGGCCTCCGGCAGGTCGAGCAGGTCCGACACGATGTCGCGCATGGCCGCCGCGTGCGCGCCGGGTCGCAGCAGCGCCGACTGGGCGCGGGTGTTGTGCAGGACGGCGGCGCCCACAGGATGGCGTTCGGCGGTGTAGGTGTCGAGCAGGCCGTCCGGTGCGTGCCCGGCGACCGTGGCCGCGAGCTTCCAGCCCAGGTTGACGGCGTCCATCAGCCCCAGGTTCAGCCCCTGGCCGCCGTTGGGCGAGTGGACGTGGGCGGCGTCGCCCGCGAGCAGGACCCGGCCGAGCCGGTAGGTGGCCGCCTGGCGGGCGACGTCGGTGAAACGCAGCGTGTCGTGGACCGCCGCCACCTCGACCTCGACGCCCGTCACCCGGTACAGGCTGTCCCGCATCTCCTCCCCGGTCAGCGGCGCGGCACGGTCCTCGGGGAAGCCGTCGAACTCGACCGTCGCCACCATGCCGGGAGCGCACATCAGCATCCCCTTCGGCAGCCAGCCGGGCTCGGGCAGCCGCTCCATCCCGGAGATGTCGCCCCTCAGCCGCCGGACGACACTCGTGGGGGCGGTGCCGGGAAAGTCGAACCCGGCCAGCTTCCGCACCGTCGATCGGCCGCCGTCGCAGCCGGCCACGTACCCGGCGGAGATGTGCCGCTCCCCCGCCGGGGTTCGCACGGTCACGGTGGCACCGGAGTCGTCCTGGGTCAGGGCCGTCACCTCGTGTTCGCGCCAGATCGGGACGCCGAGGGAGGCCAGGTGCTCGGCGAGGATCCGTTCCAGGTCCGGCTGCCAGATCAGCGCGCCGGTCCGCTCGGGTTCCTCCTGGAGGTCGGGGTCGATCTTGTGGATCTGGGCGAAGTGCCCCTTCTCGCTTCCGTGGTCGCGTGCTTTGTCGGCGAGCCCCTGTTCGTGGAACTTCGCCAGGGCCTCCCCCAGCCCGCGGCGGCGCAGCGCCTCCGCGGCCAGCGGCCCGATCCCGCGCGCCTTCGGCTCGCTCGTCGGCTGGGCGAGCCGGTCCAGGACCAGCGGCGTGGCCCCGGCCAGCCGTAATTCGGCGGCGAGCAGCAAACCCACAGGTCCGGCCCCGACCACCACGACATCGGCGTTCATGCGCCCTCCAAACTAGACTAGACGGTCTAGTCTCGTACACTAGACCCTATTCGGAGAGAGTGGGTACAGACCATGGCCGACCACGGCCCGCGACGCTCACCGGCCAAGCGCCGGGCCATCCTCGACGCCGCCATCCAGGTCTTCACCGACCTGGGCTACGCCCGCGCGAGCGTCGACACGATCGCCGCGCAGGCGGGGGTCGGCAAACAGACCGTCTACGGCCACTTCGGCGACAAGGAGCAGCTCTTCCTCGCCGCGATCCAGGAAGCCAGGTCGGCGGTCGCGGGCGCGCCGGCTCGGAGCGCGCCGGCGGCAGGAAGCCCGGCGGGCCGCGGCACGTCGGCGGCAGGAGGCTCGGCGGGCCGCGGCGCGTCGGCGGAGGGCGGTCCCGCGGGGCGCGGGGGGACCGCGGGGGCGGGCATCGTCGTCACGGGTGATCCGCGCGAGGACCTGACCGCGCTCGGTGAGCGGACGCTGGACATCGCGCTGTCGCCGCGGGTGGCGGCGCTGCACCGGCTGACCATCGCGGAGGTGGGCCACCATCCGGAGCTCCAGCGCACCTGGCGGGCGAGCTCCTCGTCGCTGGACGGCGGCGTGGCGGACTACCTGCGCGCGTGCGACCGCGACGGCAGGCTGCGGGTGCCGGACCCGGTCAGGGCGGCCCGCCAGTTCTCGCACCTGGTGATCACCGAGGCGCGGGTCGACACGGCGTACGGCATGCTGCCCTTGTCCCCCGAACGGCGGCACGCCATCGCCGCCGAGGCCGCCGATCTCATCATCCGCGCCCACCACGTCTAACGCGGAACGAATCCTTCCGCATTACCTCCTACGGTGGGTCTCATGATGGACATGTCGTGGTCCCAGGTCAGCGCCAGGCGTTTGGAACGGCAGGGCCTGACCGCCCCCGCCAAGGACGCCACCCCGGCGGACGTCGTCGCCGCCATGTGCGGCGCCCACGCTCAGGTGATGTCGGCGGCCGAGCTGTCGGTCGGCCTCCGCCTCGACGGCGTCAGCCGCACCGGCGTCCGGGAGGCGCTGTGGGACGAGCGCAGCCTGGTCAAGACGCACGGCCCGCGCGGCACCGTCCACCTGCTGCCCGCCCGCGACCTGCCGATGTGGATCGGCGCCCTGTCGTCGCTGCCCTCCTCGTACGCCGCTCACGCCCCGGGCATACGCCTGACCCCCGCCCAGACCGACCAGGTCGTGGCGGCGATCCGCGAGGTGCTGACCGGAGCCGCCCTGACGATCGACGAGCTGAGCGACGCGGTCGTCGCCGCCACGGGACCGTGGGCGGGAGACCTCGTCATGCCGGCCTTCCAGACGATGTGGCCGCGCTGGCGGCAGGCCATGGCGACGGCGGCGCACCGGGGCGCGTTCGTGTTCGGGCCGGCGAGGGGCCGCAAGGTCACCTATACCGCCCCACCGGCGGGTTTCCGGCCGGCTGACGGGTGTGTCGAGCTGGTGGACGCCTATCTGCGGGCGTACGGTCCCGCCACGCCCGAGCAGTTCGCCAAGTGGATCGGCGCGCCGGTCACGTGGGCGGCCGCGGCCTTCGCGGCGGCCGGGCCGGAGCAGGTGCTGTTCGAGGGCGTCCCGGCCTGGGTGGCGGCCGGTGACACCGAGGTGCCGGACGAGCCGCCGAGGGGCGTACGGCTACTGCCGTACTTCGATGCCTATGTCGTGGCCGGTCGGCCGCGCGAACTGCTGTACCCGGGCGCGGCCGCCGCGCGGGCGCTGAACGGCGGCCAGGCGGGCAACTTCCCGGTGCTGCTCGTGGACGGGCAGGTGGCGGGCGTCTGGCACCAGCGGCGGTCCGGCCGCCGGCTGGCCGTAACGGTGGAGACGCTGCGCGAGCTCACCCCCGCCCAGCTACGCGAACTCGACGAGCAGGTCGCGCTCGCCGGACAGATCCTGGAGGGCGAGCCGCGGCTGACACTGGGCCCGATCACCGTGGGCGGCCACGCCTGACGTTGACCAACGCGGGATTAGTCAACTAAGGTTGCTAACGTGCCCTCTGCTGAGATCCCCGTTACCCAAGAACCCGCCGACCGGCTGGCGGCCGTGGCGGCGTTGCGGCGCCTGGCCGACCAGCTGGAGGACGACGCCGTCGAGCAGGCGATGCGGGCGGGCTGGAGCTGGCCGCAGGTCGCCGAGGCGCTCGGCGTGACGCGCCAAGCCGTTCACAAGAAGCACGCCAAGCGGCTCATCGCCGCCGGCGTCACACTGAGGAGACGCTGACGATGGCCGCCATCGACCACTACCTCAACACGATCATCGACCAGGGCGGACGCGAAGCCCAGCAGGACGGCTCGGCGAGCGTCGAGGCGCACCATCTCCTGCTGGCGATCGCCGCCGAGCAGGAGACCGGCACCCATCAGGTCCTGACCTCGGTCGGGCTCGATCACCAAGCGATCCGCGACGCGCTGGACAGGGAGTTCGAGCACAGCCTGGCCGCGGCGGGGGTGTCTCTCGCCGCCTTCGACCTGCCGCGGCCGAGCGGTGCCGCCGAACGGCCCACTCAGATGGGCGCCTCGGCCAAGCTCGCGCTCGAACGGGGCTTCGCGTCCGTCTCCCGCAAGAAGGATCTGCGGCCGGCGCACCTGCTGCTCGGGATCGTGCGAGCTCAGGTCGGCACCGTGCCACGCGCGCTGGCCCTGGCCGGCGTCGACCAGGCCGAGCTGATGGTACGCATCCTGGACACACTCCCGGACAACGACAAATGACGCGCGCCCCGAAGCTGCCAGGCGCGAGCTCCTTATACCTGCTCTGCGGGATGATCGGCGGACCCCTGTTCGTCATCGCCTTCCTCATCGAGGGGGCCACCCGCGCCGGCTACGATCCGCTCCGGCATCCGGTCAGTTCACTGGCCCTGGGCCCGTACGGGTGGACGCAGATCGCCAACTTCGTCGTCACGGGCCTGCTGATGCTCCTTTTCGCCCACGGCCAGCGCCGGGCTCTGCACGCCGCTGGACGACGTTCGACCTGGGGACCACTGCTGGTCGGGACATACGCGATCGGACTGATCGGCGCCGGCGTCTTCGTGACCGATCCCGTTGGCGGCTACCCGCCCGGCACGCCCGTCCAGGGGGTGCACACCTGGCACGGCGACCTCCACGACTTCCCCTTCTCGCTGCTCGTCTTCGCCGCACTGGCCGCCGCGTGCTTCGTCTTCGCCCGGCGCTTCGCCGGTTGGGGCGAACGCGGCTGGGCCGTCTACTCGGCCGTCACCGGCGTACTGGTCGTGATCGGCTTCTTCCTGTCCGGGCAGGCCTTTTCACAGGTCGACGGGCTCGGTGGACTGCTGCAACGACTGACCATCGCCGCCGGCTGGGGGTGGCTGACCCTCCTCGCGATCCATCTGCGCACCCTTGACCGCATGGACGAGATCATCTCGTGACGCCGCGACGGCAGGATCCCCTGTCGCACCTATCGGTTTTCAACGGGAGGATCCAGTGAAGCGTCTCGCAGTCGCCGCCACCCTGGCGGCAACCGCCGTCTTATCCACCGGAGGCGGCCACGCCCAGGCCGCCACCGCCCCTGACCCGGTCACGAGCATGAAGAAGCAGTTCGTGGCCGGGCGTGGCGTACTGGTCTCCGAGACGACCAGAAGCACCATCAGCGGAACCAAGGGCGTCGCCGTGGCCAGAACCACCGGCACGATCGGCTTCGTCAGGTCCGGGACGGCGAACCACGACCTCACCACAAAATGGAAGCCCCAGCCCGACATGACCGAACCCGTGTACACGGCTCCCACCCGGGCGATCAAGGTGGGCCGTTTCACGTACGTGTCCGGCTTCGAGTGGGGGGAGATGCCGGCCGGGGCGAAGTGGGTCCGTTTCGGCAAGGACAACAGCTCGTGGGGCGAGGTGGGTCAGCGGGGCTATCAGCTCGTCGATGTCTTCAACCCGGCCATACTCAAGAAGATGCTGGCCAAGGCCACCATCGCGAAACCGGGTGAATACCGGGGCATCCTGGCCGCCAAGGATCTGTACCGCGATTCTGGCATCTCCGAGGTGAACAAGGTCTCTTTCCGGCTCTTCGTCGACCGGGACCAGTTGCCCGTCCGCCTCATCACTGAGCATCAGGAGAAGGAGACCTTCCCCAACGAGGACAACAAGTGGGTCAAGCGCACTGTGCACTCCATCGTGGACACCCGCTACACCGGCTGGGGCGCGAAGGTGAAGATCGTGGCGCCACCGGCGCACGAAGTCGTCGACTTCGATGACCTGCCAGGACCGCTCGCCCCGGAGCCATGGATCGGTAATCCGTAGCCTGTACGGATCATGAAGATCACGAAATCCGGGATCGATACGGCGGTCGACCCGACTGTCCGAACCTCGGCTATGGCTCAGCGAGGAGACCGACCACGGATACCGCTGGCCGGGACCGCTGGAGAGCGCGTGACAGTCACCTTCGGTGTGCTTCCGGCCATACTTCGCGCTACCCTATCCATCGAAAGATTTAAATATTCCTAAGGATGGAGCACGGGTGAAGGTACTGGTGGTGGGCGCGGGCGCACTGGGGCAGGTGTTCGGGATGTGGCTGTCGCTCGGCGGCGCCCAGGTCAGCTATCTGGTCAGGCCCGGCAGGGAGCACTGGGCGGACGGAGACGGCGCGCTGCTGTACCGGCTGCGCCGTCGAGGACGGCCCGTCGAGCAGCGACTGACGCCGCACCAGGTGATCACCGAGCCGGTGGCCGGAGAGTGGGACATGGTGTGGCTGTGCGTGGACTCCACCGCGCTGCCCGGCTCCTGGACGGGAGACCTGCACGCCGCGACCGGCGGCGCGACCGTGGTCACCATCAGCCAGGCACCACAGGACCACGCGGTCCTCACCCGGACCTGGCCGGCGGAGCAGCTCGTCCAGGTGGTGCCGTCCCTTCTCGCCTACCAGGCGCCGTTGCCCGGGCAGGTGTGCGAACCCGGCATCGCCTACTGGGCGCCGCCCGGGGCAGCGCTCGGCGTCTTCGGCGCGGAACCGCGCGCCCGGCAGGTGGTCGCCGCGCTCCGGGCGGGCGGCGCGCGTGCCAGACGCACCCGGCGGGCGGGGGCGAGTGACATCACCGCCGCCCGGATGATGCCTTACATCGCGGCGCTGGAGAACGCAGGCTGGTCGATCTCGGCCACCCGGTACGGGCGCGCGGCACGGGCGAGCCGGGAGGCCGTCGCGATCGCCGCGGCATCGCACGGAAGGCGGGCCCCGCTCGCGGTCCCGGCCTGGGCCGCGCACTTGGCCCTGCGCGCGCTGCCGCTGCTCGTACCCTTCGACCTGCCGCGCTACCTTGAGGCGCACTTCACGAAGGTGAGCGCGCAGACGCGCCTGATGCTGGACGGCTGGATCGCCGAAGGGGCGGCCCGTGGCCTGCCCGTCACCCACCTCACGGAGCTGCGTGCCGAGGCGTCCGCATGACCGGCCATGCCGCCGCACAGGACGTCCTGGCCCTGTTCGCCACGACCCGGCCGCTGTTCACCGCGCTGGGCGACGAACGCAGGCAGGAGATCATCGTCTTCCTGCTCGAATCCGGCGCATCGCGCAGCGTCGGCGACATCGCCGACCACCTGGGGCTGTCCCAGCCCGCCGTGTCGCACCATCTGAAGATTTTGCGTGACGCGGGGCTGCTCACCGTGCGCCGCAACGGCGCGCAACGCCTGTACGCGCTCAACGCGGCCGACTATCCGCGTCTGCTGACCCCGCTGCGCGATCTGACCTCTACGATCATCGCCTGCGCCACGACCCCTGACCATCCGGCTTGACGTCCCCCGCGCCGGCATCACCGCGGGTGGATTTCGCCGGCTGCGGTCCTCGACGATCACACCGAAGAAATGCATGATCATTAAGAGCTGGCCACGCCGCAGGTCATGTCCATAGATCACCTTGATAGGCTGATCATGGCAACTCTCCTGCGATAGAGAGCAGTGATCATGAGCGACAGCCCAGGACCCGTGGATCACAAGCAGGAAGCGCTCGACACGCTCGCCACCGCGCGCGGTATCTACGACGGCAGAAGCGATACTCCCAACGCCATGGTCGAGCTCATCGCCGACCAGATCCCCGCGGTCGTCCATGCCCTGCTGTACGTCGGTGACCAGATCGCCGCCCAGCGTGCCGAGCCGGTTCGCGAGCCGGGCAGTGGCGAACGTCCGGTCGAAGGAGCCACCGGCGCCGGCGACGCGTAAGGCAGGAGCCATGCCGCCGCTGTCGGGCGCGGCGGGTATGCGGCGTCACTCATGTCGTTCACACCGTACGACCTGCGGAAATGATAAGTGTCGCCACATGAATAAAACGATCATCGGGGGCGGTCTGGCGGGTGCGGTGCTGCTCGCGGCGGCCGCCTGCGGGGCCGACGCCCGTCAGATGTCCGAGCAGAGCGCCGATACTCCCACGCCCTACATCGCCGCCACCGCCGACCTGGAGGCCGGCTCGCAGAAGCACTCGGGGGTGAAGAAGCTGGAGCAGGTGGGGCAGGCCGCGTTGAAGGCCGTGCCCGGTTCGACGCTCGTCTCGATGGAGGCCGAGGAGAACGGCAGCCTCTGGGAGGTGCAGGTGGTCGACGCCGAAGGCACCCAACACCAGATGGACGTCGGGTCCGGCTCCGCCGAGGTCGTCAGCGGCCCGTCGGCGGAGGATGACGACGCCGCCGACAAGGCCGCGTATCTCGACCGGATCAAGGCCGCCAAGCTCGACTACCAGCAGGCCGCGGGCAAGATCGCCACGGCCGCGCCGGGCGGCCGCATCACCGAGCTGACCCTGGACGGCCACCGGGACAAGATCGTCTGGGAGGTGGACGTGGTCACTTCCGACGGGAAGAAGCAGAACATGACCGTTGACGCCACCGACGGCACGGTCACCAAGGCCGGAGAAGGGGACTGATCGGGGACCGCGAGCGAGCGCTGGCCGCGCCCCCGACGGTCAGCGCACCCTATCAGCGACCCGTGCCCGCCAGCCAGGCGTCCACCCCCGCCCGCATCCCCACCTTGAGCTCCTCCTCGGCGAACGACGCGTCGATCGAGGCCCGGGCGAATCCGGCCAGCTCCGCGTCGTCGTACCCGAAGACCTCCCGCGCCCGTACGTACTCCTCCGCGAGGTCGGTCTCGCCGTCGGTGTTGAGCGTGACCGCCAGCCCCGCCTCGCGCAGCCGCCGCAGCGGATGCTCGGCCAGGCTGGGCACGACACCGAGCAGGACGTTCGAGGTCGGGCAGACCTCCAGCGGAACCCCGCGCTCACCCACCTCGGCGACCAGCGCGTCGTCCTCCAGAACGCGGACGCCGTGCCCGATCCGCTCGGCGTGCCCGGCCACGAGCACCTCCCGGATGCTCTCCGGCCCGCCGAACTCCCCCGCATGGTGCACCAGGTGCACCCCGGCGTCCCTGGCCGCGTCGAGCACCTCCGCGAACGGCGCCACCGGATGGCTCTCGTCACCCGCCAGCCCGATGCCGATGACCGCCTCGTAACGGGTGGCGAGCTTCAGCGTCCGCCAGAACCGTTCGACGGACCGCCGCCGCGAGTGGTCGAGCAGCACCCGGCACTCGATCCCGTAGCGGCGCGACCCCTCGGCCAGCCCGTCGAGCACCGCCTCCAGCGGCATCTCCGGCGCGCCGAGCCGCTCGCCGTGCGAGGCCGCGGTGAACGACACCTCCGCGTAGCGGGTGCCCTGAGCGGCCTCGTCCTCGCAGAACTCCAGCGCCACCCGCCGGAAGTGCTCGGCCGTGCGCAGCCGCTCGCGGGTCAGCGCCCGGTGGTCGGCGAACTCGCGGAACGTGGCGAACGGCCCGCCCCGGCCCCCCGGGCCACCGAACTCGCGCGAGGTCTCGGGCCGGACCGTGCTCTCCAGGTGAACGTGCAGGTGGGCTTTGGGCAGCAGCCGTACGTCTCTCACTGTCAGCACCCTAGCCACCAGCCCGTACGGCCCGCATCCCGGTTTTGCTCGTGACTGACCGGTCAGTCATAATGGCCCGCATGTCCCCCCGGAAGGTCGACAAGGCCGCGCGACGCAAAGAGATCCTCACCGCGGCGGTGAAGGTGTTCGCCCGCAAGGGGTTCGCCGCCACCCGCATCGACGACATCGCCGCCGAGGCGGGCATGGCCAAGGGCAGCGTCTACCTCTATTACGACAGCAGGGACGCGCTGCTGGAAGCCGCGTTCGAAGCCTACAGAGCCATGTCGGCCGACATCTTCGACCGGGCGGTCAACGGCCCCGGCCCCGCGCTGGAGCGGCTGGCCGGGCTGGTGCACGCGGTGCTCGACGTGCTGGCCGCGCGGCGCGAACCGGCCCGGATCATGGTCGACCTGTGGGCGGCGTCCCGGGATGCGGAGAAGTCGCCGGTGGACATGGCGGCCGTCTACGGCGACTCGCGGGCGGCGATCGCCGAGCTCCTGCGCCAGGCCGACAAGGAAGGCGTGCTGCGCGCGGGCGTGAGCGAGCACCACGCGGCCGTCATCGTGGGCGCCCTCGAGGGCTGCCTGCTGCAGTGCCTGGTGGATCCCGGCCTGCCCGCGACGGAGCTGGCCGAGCCGATCATCCAGGTCTGTCTGGAGGGCCTGCGCCGACCGGCCGCTTGACAAGCTCGGAGGGCTGATAGAGCCTCCTTGCAGAGATCTCCGGTTCACCAGCCACTTCGCCTCTCTTACGGGTGATGAGACGATGCCGGAAGAGCACGAGCCGATGCCGTCGCCGGCGCAGCAGCGGTTGTGGTTTCTCCAGCAGCTCGCGCCGGATTCGCCGCAGTACAACGTCTTCCGGGGCTACGAGCTGCGCGGACGACTGGACGTGGCGGCGCTGCGCCGGGCCCTCGGCGCGCTGGCCGAGCGGCACGTCGCGTTACGCATGAGGTTCCCCGCCGACGGCGGGGTCGCCCGCGCGGTGGTGAGCGGCTGCCCGTTCGAGGTCGAGCTGCCCATCACCGATCTCGCGGGAGAGTCCGGCTGGGAGTCGGCGGCGACGGAGTTCGCCCGGCTGTGGTCGTCACAGCCGTTCGACCTCGCGCGGGACGACCTGATCCGGGCCCACCTGCTGCGCGTCACGCCCGAGCTGCACGTACTCCTGCTGTGCGTCCATCACATCGTGATCGACGGCTGGTCGGTGCCGATCATCGACGAGGAGCTCGGCCGGCTCTACGAGGGCCGGCCCCTCGTGGAGCAGTCGGCCGACTATCTCGACTACGCCCGGTGGCAGTGGGAGCTGGCCGGCTCCCCCTCGGCCGAGCGGGTGCTCGCGTACTGGCGGCGACGGCTGGCCGGCGCGCCCGAACTCGTCACGCTGCCCGCCGATCGGCAGCGTCCGAGGATCCAGGACTTCCGCGGCGGGCAGCTCGCCAGGACCTTGCCGACGGAGGTGACCGCCACGCTGAGGTCCTTCGCCGCGGCGCACCGCGTCACGCCGTACACCGTCGCCTACGCCGCCTTCGCCGTGCTGCTCGCCCGTGTCGCCCGCGCGACCGATCTGGTGATCGGCGTGGTGGTGGCGGGCCGTTCGCGGCCGGAGTTCGCCGGGACGGTGGGCTTCTTCGTCGGTACGCTGCCGGTCCGCATGGACCTGTCCGGCGATCCGAGCTTCGCCGCGGTGCTCGCCGCGGCCCGCGAGGAGCTGTTCGACGCCTACGACAACGACCTGCTGCCCTTCGACGTCCTGGTCGACCGGCTGGCCCTGCGGCGGGATCCCTCCTACACCCCGCTGGTCCAGGTGATCTTCCAGATGCTGGTCACGCGGGCGTACGGCAGCGAGACGCGCTGGGGCGACCTCGGCGCCCGCCTCTGGGGCAGGGACGTCACGCAGCCCGCCACCCGCTTCGACCTGGAGGTGCACCTGCTGGACCAGGCCGAGGACGACATGGTCATGGAGGTCTGCTTCAACGCCGACCTGTTCGACGAGAAGACGGTCGCGGGACTGGCCGGCGACTACATGCGGCTGCTGCGGGCCCTGTGCCGCGACCCCGATCGGCCCGTGTCGGAGGCGTACGCGCAGCTCGGCGGTGGTGAGAGGCAGGTGTGGGTGTCGATCCGCGACGAGCAGGGGGTCTTGGTGCCGTACGGGGTGCCGGGCGAGGTCTGGCTCGATGGGACGCCCACGCGACTGCTCGGCCGTATGCGGTTCGGCGGCACGTTCGAGGTCCTGGGCCGTACGGACGCCGAACTCGTGGTCCGCGGCTGCCGGGTGCCGGCCGAGCCGATCGAGCGGGCGCTGCTGGAGGACCCGTCGATCGCGGCGGCCGAGGTGTCGGCAGGCGACGACGGCGAGCTCACGGCCCGCCTCACCGCCGTGCCCGGCGAGTCCCGGCCGACCCGGGGCGAACTACGCGCCCGGCTCCGCCGCCGGCTGCCGGGCTTCCTGGTGCCCGGCTCCTTCGTCTGGAACGACGAGCCCTCCCCCGAGCCACCGATCCCGCACGCGCTGGTCCTGACCGCATCGGACCTGCACGACCCCGACCAACCGAACCCGGACCCGGACCTGGACCTGGACCTGGACCTGGACCGGCCGGAGCCTGGCCGGCCGGAGCGCGACGCGGCGGGGCTGGACGAGCCGATGGTCTTCTTCGTGGTCACCGAACCGCCGGGAGAGGCTTCGTGAGCACGTCGGCGGCGGAGTCGTGCTTCTGGACGCCGCGCCGCAGGCCCGGGGCGGCACTGCGCGCGGTCTGCTTCCCGCACGCCGGCGGTGACGCGCTGTCCTACGCCTCCCTCTCCCGCGCGCTGCCCGACGACATCGAGGTGCTGGCCCTGCGGATGCCCCGTCCCGGAGACCGGCGGGCCGAGCCGGCACCTGATCTCGCCACGTTCACCGGGCGGATCGCCCGCGCGCTCGCGGACCTGGCACCGCCGTACATGGTGGTGGGCCAGAGCCTGGGCGCCCTGATCGCCTTCGAGGCGGCCAGAGCGGCACCGGGTACGCCCCCCACGGCATGCCTGTTCATCTCGTCGGCGCCCCCACATCGCTGGGCGCGAACGCTCGACCTCTACGCGGCGGACGACGCGGAGCGAGCGCTGCTGTCCTATCTCCGTGACGGCGACGCGACGATGGGCGCGGCGCTGGACGATCCGGCGGTAGGGGCGCTCGTGCTCCGCGACCTGCGGGCAGATCTACGGCTTTTGCAGGGGTACGCCGCCTCCGTGGAGCCGCGGCTCACCTGTCCGGTCCGCGTCCTGGTCGGCGCCGATGACCCGGCGCTGTCGCCGGACGACGTCGCCGGCTGGAGCCGCTGCACAACCGGGCCCTGCTCGGTCGCGTCGGTTCCCACGGGCCACTTCGTCGTACGGCAAGGAGAGGCTTTCGTCGTTCAGGAGATCACCCGCGTCGCCACCGCGGGGGTCACGACCGAGGGAGAAGGATGTTCGACTCGGAGATCGGCCGGCGGGTAGCAGAGCACGCCGCCCAGGCCCCCGACAGTCCGGCCGTCGTGTCCGCCGAGGGCGTCCTGACCTACCGGGACCTGGCTGCGCGGGCGGAACGCTTCCGTGAGGCGCTGGCGGCGGCGGGACTGCGCGCGGGGGACGTGGTCGCGATGGCGCTGCCCGACGGCTCGGTCGGCATCGCCGCGATGCTGGCCGCGTTCACCGCCGGTACGGCTTTCGTCTGGCTCGACGAGGACCAGCCCGCCGCGCGGCACCGCGCGATCCTGGAGGACTGCGGCCCGACGGGTGTGGTGGCGACGCCGAACGGCGCGGAGGAGGCGGCCAGGTCGGCGGGTTGCCCCGCGGTGGTGACCGTCCAGGGCGACGAGGCGACGGTGGTCTCGGCCGCGCCGTCCGGGCCGCGCGCGGAGACGGTGCCGCGGGACACGAGCTGCCTGGTCTACACCTCGGGCTCCACCGGCAGGCCGAAGGGCATCGTCCAGCGCAGCGGGAACCTCCTGCACTTCGCGCGCTGGCTCGCCGCGGAAACCGGCCTGCGCCGCGGATCGCACATGCTGCAGCTGGCCCGCCTCAGCTACGACGCCGCCTACTTGGAGATCCTCAGCGCCCTGGAGGCCGGCGCCGCGATCGTCATCCCGCCGCCCACGGTGAAGCCCGACGGCGCCGAACTCCTCCCGTGGCTGGACGGCCGGGAGGTGACGCACGTGTTCTGCGTGCCCACGCTCATCCGCCGGCTGCTGCTGGCCCGGGAGGGCGCGGGCGAGCCGCCCGACCCGGGCATGCGGGCGGTCAGCCTGTACGGCGAGCCCCTGCACAGCACGACCGTGGACCAGGTGCGCGCCCACTTCCCGCGGGCGGCGGTCTACAACATGTACGGTCCGGCGGAGACGACCGTCGCGACGTTCCACCTGGTCGAGCCGGGCTCCGCCGGGGACATCCCCATCGGCCGGGACATCCCGGGGATCGAGACCCTGCTGCGCGGGGGCGAGAGCGCGGCGGACGACGAGGGCGAGGTCTGGATCAGGACCCGGTTCCTGGCCCGCGGCTACCTGGGGCGGCCGGCGGAGACCGCCGCGGTCTTCTCGGAGAAGGACGAATCCGGCCTGCGTACGTACCGGACCGGGGACCTGGCGCGCAGGCGGCCCGACGGCGCTCTGGTGTTCCTGGGCCGGCGCGACCACCAGGTCAAGATCCGGGGCGCCCGCGTCGAGCTGGCCGAGATCGAGGCGGTGCTGCGGGCCGAGCCGGGAGTGGCGCAGGCCGCCGTCGGCGTCTTCACCGACGAGCACGGCACCGTCCATCCCGCCGCCTACCTGGAGCCGGTCGCGGCGGCGAAGGTGGACGTGCGGGTCCTGCACCGCCGCGTGGCGGGCGTGCTGCCCGCCTACATGGTGCCCGCCGCGTACGTCCTGCTCGACAAGCTGCCCCTCACCGCGACCGGGAAGATCGACCGGAAGGGGCTGCCGGATCCGAACACGCTCACGTCAGGAACCGGCGCCCGGGGTGCGTTCAAGACCGGGACCGAGCGGCGACTGGCCGCGATCTGGCGCGAGGTCCTCGACCGCCAGGAACTGGGCGCCGACGACGACTTCTTCGAGCTGAAGGGGCACTCCCTCATGGCCGTGCGCATCGCGGCGGCGGTGATCGAGGAGTTCGGGGTGGAGATCCCCGTCCGGGCCGTCTTCGAGCATCCCACCGTGCGCGAGCTGGCCGGCTACATCGACGAGGAACTGTCTCACTTGTAGGCGGTCTCCTGGGCCGGGATGCCGCGGATCCGGCAGGGGCGTTCGGCGCGGAGCAGGAAGCGGTGCAGCTCCGCCCGGGCGCGCCGCACCGCGTCGTCGGTGACGTCGCGCATGTACAGCTCCAGGACGAACCGCTGCCCAGCGTGCTCGACATGCTCGTCGTCGTACGTTCCGCGCCCGTCATCGCCGGGACACGGGCGGGTGGCCGCGGCCACGACTCCGGGAAGCGCCTCGGCCAGGCGACGTACCGACGGCAGCGACACCTTGACCCCGTCCACGACGCAGGAGTCCCCCATGCGCCCGGCGAAGTGGAGATAGCCGTCCGCGTCGATGCGGAACAGGTCCCCGGTGGCGATCTGCCCCGGGGCGGCGCGGCGGTCGGTGGAGCGGCCGTCGGTGGCGCGGCCCTCGGGAGCGCGGCCCTCGGGAGCGCCGACCCGCCGTACGAGCACGGTGTCGGAGGTCACGAGCAGCTCTCCCACGCCGTCGCGCACGTCACGCAGCGACACGCCGACCCCGGGCAGCGGGCGGCCGACCGATCCGTGCCGGTGGACGGGTTCGCGGTGCGCGGCCAGGGTGCTGACCCGCGGCCCCGCCTCCGTCAGGCCGTACGTGATGTACACCTCCAGGTCGTCGCGCCCCCGCAGCAGCGCGGTCACCTCCCGTGACGGCAGGGCGTCGCCGCCCACGGTGAGCATGCGCAGGCCCTTGGGCGGCTCATCCGGCACCAGGCCGCGCAGGAGGAAGGGCGTCAGCGAGGAACTCGTCACGCCGTGGCGGCGCACGGCGTCGGCGTAGCCCCGCGGGCTGAACGGCGGGCCGGTGACCACCAGGCGGGCGCCGGTGACCAGGCCCGCCAGCGCCTGGGCCACCAGGGCGTAGGAGAAGTTCAGCGGCAGCGTGACGAGCATGGTGTCGTCGGCCCGCAACCCGACCGCCCCGGCATGCCTGGCGGCGTTGCGGAACAGGGACGAGGCCCGGTGCAGACAGCCGCTGAAGATGCCGGAGGTCCCTGAGGTCAGGATGACCACGTGGCCGGGGCCGTGCTGCTGCCAGGGCCCGGGCAACGTCGCGACGGCGACGCGGTCGAAGCGCCGGACGGTCGTCTCGGGGACGATCCTGCCGTACGGGGTGACCAGCAGGCGGGCGCCGAGCCGGCGGGCGACCTCCCTGAGGCGGCTCGCGGGCATGGCGGGTGGGACGGCGACGGGCACCGCCCCGCCGTGCAGCGCGCCGAACAGGTACCGCAGCAGCGCCGTCCCGCTCGGCAGGGCGAGCACCACCACGTTCCCCAGCCCATCGGCCAGCCCGGCGAACAGGTCCGCGACGGCCGCGACAGACACCGGCGGGCCGGGCTCCGCGTCGCCGTCGACGTCGACGGCCCGCTCGCGAAGGTAGGTCTCCACCTCGTCGACCGGCGGGCCGATGTCCTCAGCGCTCATCGTCCGGACCCGCTGTCCGGCCGTCGGCGGCGTGGTGGCCAGGGGTTGGATCCGATACCCCGCCGGTGATGGGGCGACCGGGCAATGGGCCAGGCATCCGGTCAGTGGCGATGCGGCGGCCCGGCAGTGGATCCTGGCCGGTAGTGGCGTGGTGACCTGGCAGTGAGTCCTGGCCGACAGTGGCGTGGTGGCCGGGGCTTGGGCCCAGGATTCGGCCGACGGCGGTGTGGTGGGTGCCGTTCACGGTGTGCTCGGCGACGGCGACGTACCGGCACTCGCCGGTAGCCAGCCAGCCGGCCGCGATCAGCGCCACGACCCGCGCCGCGCGGTCCGGTGGCATGCACACCAGCAGGCTGGGGCCGCGGAAGCCGAGCGTGATGCAGAGCAGGCCGGCGAGCGAGCCGGGGTTGGCGCCGGCGAAGCGGAGCGGGGAGACGCGGCCGCGGGCGGCCGAGTCGGCGACCGAGCGCATGGTGTGGCGGGTGCCATGGTCGCTGACGGCCAGCGCGCCGATCTCGGCCGTCTCCCATCGCACCGCCTCCGGCGCCTCGGCCAGCGCCGCCTCCACCGCGGACACCACGAGCCAGGCCGCCGGGTCGGCGTAGAAGGAGGCGGTCCGGCGTCCCTCCGCCACCAGGTCGCCGGTCTCGCGGAGCCCGCGAGCCAAGGTGGACAGACCAGGGCGCTCACCGTACATGCCGCACTCCCGGAGTGAAGGCCAGGCTCGTGATGAACCCCCCGAAGCCCAGCGTCAGGCTGAGCCCCGCGCCCGGCCGCAGTCCGCTCGGCCGCCCAGCGGGGACCGGAAGGGGGAAGCCCGCCGGCACGTCCTCCAGCCCCACGACCGGCGGCACCGTGCCGTAGTGCAGCGCCAGCACGACGGCGATGGCCTCCAGCACCCCGGTGGCGCCGAGGGTGTGCCCCAGCGCGCCCTTGGTGGCGAACACCACGGGCGGCGCGGCGCACCCCGCGAACAGCCTGCTCAGAGCGCCCGACTCGGCGGCGTCGTTGACGGGCGTACCGGAGCCGTGGGCGTTGATCACGGCGATGTCGTCCAGGCCGAGCCCGGAGGCGGCCAGGCAGCGCCGTACCGAGAGGTCGACGCCGGTCCCGGCCGGGTCGGGCGCCGTCATGCCCGCCCCGTCGTTGGCCGCCCCCGTTCCGGCCAGGACCGCGTAGGGTTCGGCCCCGCGGGCGCGGGCCGACTCCTCGCGTTCGAGCACGACGAAACCCGCGGCCTCGCCCAGGAGCGTGCCATCGGCCCGGCGGTCGAACGCGCGCAGCCTGGTGGGCGACATCGTGCCCAGCACGGTGTGCGCCAGCCGCTTGGCGGGGGTGACCACGTCGGCCGCACCGCACACGCTCACCTCGGCGACTCCCGACCGGATCACCTCGGCACCGACCGCGAGCGCGTCGGACCCGGACGAGCACGCCGTACTGACGGCGACGGGCGGCAACCGCAGCCCCACACCGGCGGCGACGTCTGCCGCCCACTGGTACAGGTCCGCGTCCTCATCGTCCAACTGCGCCCCGAAGCTGGTACCCAGCACAGGGTACGGCTCCACCTCCGCACCAGACGCGACCCCGGACGGCCACTCCAGCGCGTCGGGCGCCCGGCCAGGGGCGAGCCCGGACGGCCCGTCATCTCCCCCAGACCCGCGCGCCTCGCCAGAGGCTGGCCCAGACGATCCGTCTCCACCCCAAGACCCGCGCGCCCCGCCAGGCGATCTGCCTCCATCCCAGGACTCGCGCGCCCGTCCGGGGGTGAGTCCGGCGTCGGCGAGGGCGCGGGACAGGACGCCCTCCGCCAGGGCCCGCTGTCGGGCCGACGGTTTCAGCTCCGGCGGCGGGTCGGGCAGGGTCGCGGCGAGCAGGTTGCGCAGGCGATGCTCCGACGGCACCTCCCGGAACCCGTCGTCCCCGTCGAGCAGCCGCCGCCACACCTCGGCCAGGCCGTCGCCCAGCGCCGTGGACCAGGCCATCCCGGTGACCCAGACGTTCACCACAGCCGCCGCCCGAGCTGCTCGACCGGGACCCGGATGAGGGAGCCGCGGAAGGCCGCCGCCCGTTCGCCCTCCACCGTCGCCCGGCAGGAGAAGTGGAAGGTGTTGCCGATGATCCGGTCGCTGCGCACGTCGAAGATCACCTGGTCGCCGACCACCACGATGCGATGGAACCGGCTGTGCGCCGAGCCGATGAGCGTGATCTCGTCGTCGGCCAGCTTCGACGTACTCATCTGGTAGAGGATGATGCCCGACTGGGCGATGGCCTGGACCAGATGGCTGCCGGGGAAGATGGCCCGCTCGGGGAAGTGCCCGGCGATGGCGTCCATGGTGCCGGACACCGACAGCATGCTGCGCAGGTACTCTCCCGGCACGTAGTCGAGCACCCGGTCGATGTAGATCATGGGATGCCGGTGCCGCAGCCACTGCTTGATCTCTGTGAACCCCAGGGTCGACTCACCGGTCTCGGCCATCGTTCCTCTCTCCGCTCAGCTGGGCGCGCAGCGCGGCGCGCAAGGCGGCGGGCAGCGGGGCCGGAGTGCCGTCGGCCGCGTTGACCAGGCACATCACGAGCGTGCCCGTGGCGAGCAGCGTCCCGGTCCGGGCGCCCGGACGCTCGACCCTGACCCCCGCACGCTCGACCCCGGGGCCCGCACGATCAGGTCCGAGGCCCGCACGATCAGGTCCAAGGCCCCCACGATCGCGCCCGACCTCCACACGATCGGGTCCGAAGTCCGCACGATCGGACCCGGCGTTCGCGCGATCGGACCCGGCGTTCGCGCGATCACGCAGGACGTCCGCGCGATCGCGCAAGACGCTCGCATCATCGCGCCAGACGTCCGCGGCATCAGGCCACATGCCCGCAGCATCGGCCCCGGTATCCGCGTGATCGGGCAGGCGGCGCACGGTGCCGGAGACCCGCCAGGAAGCGCCGCCCACGTGGTCGATGCCGGCGCGTACCTCGATCCGGTCGGGGAAACGGGCGGCCGCCCCGTACCGCATGCGCAGCTCGGTCACGGCCGGCAGCAGCTTGTGCTCGCTCATCAGCCGGGTGCCGACGCCCATCGCCTCCAGGTCCTCCAGGAGCGCGGTCTCGATGAGGGAGGCGTAGCGGGTGAAGTGGACCACCCCTGCGGCGTCGGTGTCCACGTGCTCGACCCGGCGGCGCAGCGGCCGCGGCCCGCTCACCGGCCGTCCCAGAGGAACCGCGCGGTCCCCCGCTGGATCGCGGCGACCAGTTCCTCCAGGTCAGCGGGGCTGGTGACGAGGGGCGGGGCCACGCGCATGGTGGGGAAGACGTACGGCAGGCCGTGGGAGCGGCGGCCGGCGCCGGCCATGAACTCGACGTAGCAGCCCGCCCTGATGATGTGCGACCGCAGGTCGCGCAGCCGGTCCGCGGCGTCCTCCGTGAGTTCCAGCCCTTGGAGCAGCCCCGTGCCGCGCAGCCCGCGATAGGTGCCGGGGAACCGGTCGAGCACCTCCCTGCCGAGAAGCTCGGTCAACTGGGCGCCGAGCTCGGCCGACCGTTCGAGCAGCTTCTCCTCCTCGATCAGCCGCAGCCCGTCGTGGATCACCGCGCAGGTCAGCGGGCGCAGGTCGGAGGTGGCCACGGCCCCGGACGGCCGCACGTTCAGCGACCGCCTGGCGATCACCATCGAGGTGGACAGCACGCCCATGCCCAGGCTCTTGCCGATGACGGTGACGTCCGTGGGGATCGGACCATGCTCGTCCGCCATGGCGAAGAACCGCCCGGTCTTGGCGAACGTGAGAACCTCATCGGCCACCAGCAACGCCCCGTGCTCGGCGGCGAGCGCCGCCAGCGTCCGCAGGTAACCGGCCGGTGGGACCAGCAGGCCCGCATCGCCCTGGATCGGCTCGACGACGACGGCCAGCAGCCGCTCGCCGTCGCGGGCGAAGAACTCCAGCAACGGCTCCAGGGCACCGAACGGAAGGTGCTTCACCGCCAGCCCATAAGGGCCGTCGGCGGCGACCTGGGGAAGCCCGACGCGGAAGTGGCGCCGGTTGAGCAGCGGCGTGAGCGCGCCCGTCCAGCCGTGCCACGCGCCCTGGAAGGCGAGGACGAGATCGCGGCCGCCCCGCTCGGGGTCGGGCCGGAGCCGGCGGTGGTCGTACCTGGACTCCAGGACCAGCCGCAAGGCCAGTTCCATGCCCTCGGAGCCGGAGTTGCGGCCGGCCGCGTGGTAGTCACCCGGCGGGAAGTGGTCGCACCACAGCCCGCCGGAACCGATCGTCCCGGCGAGGAGGCGGGTGCGCTCCGCGGACTCGATCTCGTCGGTGGCGTACCCGAGATCCGCCACCGCGCGGGTCAGGGCGCGCAGCACGGCCGGGTGACCGGCCCCGAGGCAGGCGCTGGCGTAGCCACCGGAAGCGTCGATGACCTCGAACGGCTCGCCCGTGGCGGCGCCGCGCTCGGCCAGCCGCAGCCGCACGCCCCTGCCGCCGAGCGAGACGAACGGCAGCCTGCCGCCGCCGTAGTGGTCCAGGTGCAGAGCTCCGTCGAGGCCGTGGGACGGCGACGTGGCGGTCGGTCCCGCGTGGCTCACGTCCCGCTGCCCTGCAGACGCCGGATGAGCGCGGTCAGGGCGGCGATGGTACGGAAGTTCTCGGGTACGAAGTCCTCGTCGGCGATGCGGACGTCGAAGATGTCCTCACATTGCACCCGTAGTTCGGTGAATCCCAGAGAATCGAGCCCGTAGATGTCGCGCAGGCTCTCGTGGTCGCTGATTTCCTCGGCCGGCGTCTCCACGAACAATTCGGTCGCCAGAATCTTCTTTATGGTGCCCTCGATTTCCATTACACCTCCGGACAAAGCGCATGGTAAAGAGAACGGCACGGCAGGTAGCCGCAGAATGAGGTGGGCGTGGCATCTTCGTCACGGTTCGGCTGGTCGACCGTGAAACCCCGGGACCCAGGGGCCGCCAACAACGACCAGCATGAACCAACCGAAGTTGTTCGTCAATTGCACCCGGCGTCACCGGGTTCACTCGAATTCCACGGGAAAGCGGAAATGGGAATTACCCCGGCACGGCACCTTTTCGATCTACTGTGAAAGTTATGAACACGGGCACTGGACCGGGGGTGTTCACCTCCGACGGCTCACCGGTGGAGTTCTACGCGGCGATCGCCGCCGCGGGCGAACCGGAGATCATCCAGCGGGCGGTGCCGGCCGGAGGGTCGATTCTCGAACTGGGGTCGGGCGCGGGCCGGGTGACGCGCGCCCTGGCCGCGTTCGGCTACGGCGTCGTGGCCGTCGACGAGTCGGCCGAGATGCTGGCCAGGGTCGAGGGCGCGGAGCGGGTCCACGCGCGGATCGAGGACCTCGCGCTCGATCGCCGCTTCGATGCCGTGCTGCTGGCCTCGCTGCTGGTGCACGTGCCGGAGGTGTCGACCAGGCAGCGCTTCCTCGACTGCTGCCGCCGCCATGTGCGCGACGACGGCGTGGTGGTGATCCAGTGGATTCCGCTGGACGTGCGCGCCACCTGGTCGGTGGGCACGACCTTCGCGCGGTCCGGGTTCACCACCACGATCACCGAGTTCGCCCCGTCGGGGCCGGAGCTGGTGGACCTCACCCTGAGGTATGAGACCGACGGCCGCCGCTGGACGCAGTCGATCGTCGAGCGTCCGCTGAGCGACGACCAGCTCACCGCCGCTCTGGCCGGCGCCGGGCTGGTCGTGGACCGCTTCCTGACCCCCGACCGGACGTGGCTGGCCGCCCGTCCCAGCCCCTGACAGAACGCGGCCGACCGCCCGTCGTAACCCCCGACCGAACGCGGCCGACCGCCCGTCATAACCCCCGACCGGACCTAGCCGACCGCCCCCGCCCGCCTCAACGGCGGGAACGGACCATGCGGCAGCCACCACCCCGGTGGCCTCTACGCGGCGAAGTGCCGGAGACTACGGGACGCCGACCCCCCGCCCGGGGACCACGCCGGACAGATGTACCCGCAACCCGGACTATCCCGACTTTCGCGATAGCTCTTAGCTGAGGTATTCGCGCAGTGCCAGGGCTCTGGACGGGTGGCGGAGCTTGGACATGGTCTTGGCCTCGATCTGCCGGATCCGCTCGCGCGTCACCCCGTAGATCCTGCCGATCTCGTCGAGGGTCATCGGCTTGCCGTCGGTGAGGCCGTAGCGCATGGTGATGACGCCCGCCTCCCGCTCGGACAGCTCGTCGAGCAGGGCCCGCAGTTGCTGCTGGAGCAGGGTGAACGAGACCGCGTCGGCCGGGGAGACGGCCTCGGTGTCCTCGATGAGGTCGCCGAACTCGCTGTCGCCCTCCTCACCGAGCGGCGTGTGCAGGGAGATCGGCTCACGGCCGTAGCCCTGCACCTCGGCGACCCGGTCGATGGGCAGCTCGGTCTCGGCGGCGATCTCCTCGGGGGTGGGCTCGCGGCCGAGCTCGCCGGCCAGCCGCCGCTGCGTCCGCGCCACCTTGTTGATCATCTCGACCATGTGGACCGGGATGCGGATCGTCCGCGCCTGGTCGGCCATCGCCCGGGTGATGGCCTGCTTGATCCACCACGTGGCATAGGTGGAGAACTTGAAGCCGAGCCGGTAGTCGAACTTCTCGATCGTCCGGATCAGCCCCAGGTTGCCCTCCTGGATCAGGTCGAGGAAGAGCATGCCGCGGCCGGTGTAGCGCTTGGCGATCGACACCACCAGGCGCAGGTTGGCCTCCAGCATGCGTTCCTTGGCCCGCGTGCCGTCGTCGGCGATCCATTCGAGGTCGGCGCGCAGCTGACTGGGCAGGTCGGTCTCGGTGCTGAGGCGCTCTGTGGCGAACAGGCCCGCCTCGATCCGCTTGGCGAGGTCGATCTCCTGCTCGGCGGTCAGCAGCGGCACCCGCCCGATCTCCTTCAGGTACGCCTTGACCGAGTCAGCGCCGACGACGGCGGCGCCGTCGGCGATGTTTTCGTCTAGCTCGAGAACCTCTGCTGCCTGGGACAAGACACTCTCCTCGCTCGGGTCGTTCGACTGGCGAATATCGATGTCGGACCTGGAAGTCCCTCGGGGGTAAGGGAGCGGGAGACCGGGCAGGTCGTCGCGGACCACGCTGCCCATCTGCTCCTGATGCGCGGGTCCGGCTGAACGACCGCGGCCCGGGGGGCGAAGACGGCCATCATCGGTTACTTCCCGCGTGCGGGGGATTCAGCACCTGTCCGTCGTAAGAGGTTCGCGGTGGTGGTGCGGGGCAAGGCTGGACCGAGCTCGCCGCCGTTGTGGAAAGGGCGACGAGACGCGTGTCCGGCCTGTGCGATCCCGCCATCGATATCCAAGCTACCCGCTGCCCGGCCATGCTCGGCCCGGCTCAGCCGTCGGCAAAGGCACGCTGCCATGCGATGCTCCCGTCCTCGGCACCCAAGCTCCCACATGCCACCGACAGTTCCGAGAGAAGGCCTCCGGGAAAAGACCGTCGAGCAGCGCGTCCGGCAGATCGCGCTATTGCGGCAAGTTCCTTTCCGCGTTGAGCAGCTCGTCGAGTGCCGCCCGCAGGTCGTCGGCGAGCTCCCAGGCGTCGGGCACCATCTCCCTGTCGGTGATCACCCCGATGTCCAGCGAGCCGTCGTAGGAGAAGGCGGTGATGTTCACCCCGCCGCTCACGTCGGTGATCACCGAGACCGGGTAGTGGGTGAGCAGCCGCGCCCCGCACACGTACAGGGGGAACTGCGGGCCCGGTACGTTCGAGATGGCCACGTTAATAGGTGGGACGGTCTGTCCGACCAGGCCGAACGCCGATCTGGACGCCAGCCCCATGAGGGCGGCGGGCATCGACTCGCTCAGCTCGCGCAGCCACCGCGCGGGCGCTAGCGAGAACCTGTCCTTGATCCGCTGCATGGCCAGCCGCACCTGCCGCAGCCGCGCGACGGGGTCGTCGAGGTGGACGGCCAGCGGCGCCGTCATGAACGTCACCTGGTTGCCCCCCTCCCCCGGCTCCCGCAGCGAGAACGGCACCCCGGCCACCAGCGGCTGGCGCGGTATGCCGCCGTGCGCGGCCAGCCACCGGCGCAGCGCGCCCGCGCACACGGCCATCACCACGTCGTTCACCGTCACCCCGAACGCCTTGCGTACCTGCTTGATCTCCTCCAGCGGCAGCGAGACGAACGCGAAGCGCCGGTGCTCGGAGACCGGCCCGCTGAACGGCGTCTTGGGCGCGGGCAGCGCCGGCAGCTCGGGGGCCTGCCCGGAGCCGGCGATCTTGCGGGCCAGTCCGGACATCAGCCGGCTGCCCGGAAGCGACGACACGACGGGGATCTCGTCCAGGTGCGGCATCGCCCGGGCGGCGAACCGTACCGCCTGCGCCGGGTTGCCCGCCAGCCTGGCGAGCCCGCGCAGAATCATCTCGGCCGATCCCGGCGGCGGCGAGTCGCGCTCGGGCGCGACCGCGGGCGTCGGCGCGGGTACGGGACCCAGGTCGAGGAGCGCGGCCAGCACGTCGGCGCCGCCGATGCCGTCCACGGCCGCGTGATGGATCTTGGTGTAGAGCCCCATGCGGCCACCGGACAGGCCGTGGATCAGGTAGATCTCCCACAGGGGCCGGCGGCGGTCCAGGCGGCGGGCGTGCAGCCGGGACACCTGGTCGGCCAGCTGCCTGTCGTCGCCGGGCGGCGGTAACCCGATCTCCCGTACGTGATAGTCGAGGTCGAGGTCGTCCTCCTGCTCCCAGTAGGGGTGATCCAGTCCGAGGGGCACGTGCGCCAGCTTGCGGCGCAACGCGGGCACGTACGGCAGCCGCCGTTCCAGCAGGGCCTGGAGGTCGGCGCGGTTGAGGTCGCCGTCCAGGATGGCCAGTCCGGCGATGTTGGCGATGTTCGTGGCCGTCTCGAAGTGGAGGAACTGGGCGTCCAGGGCGGTCAACTGCGGCATGGCTCACACCTCCGCCCCGAACCAACCAGAATCAGGTCATTACTTCAAGTGAGCGCGCCTCCGCGCCGGGCTCGGCGAAGGCCAGCAGGGCCATCCCCTCCTCCTCCAGCACCTCGGGTGAGACCGGGGTGAAGGGCGTGATGAGCAGTTTGGCCTTCCTGCCCGTGCGCTTGATCTGCCAGGTTCCGGCCACGAAGCCGTCGACCAGGTAGGTGGCGCGGACGCGCAGGTTCTTGGTGACGACCTGGCCGCGGTACGCCTCGGGCAGCACGCGGGTGCGGTCGGCGTGGCCGAGCATCAGGTTGTCGAAGTCGGGCAGGAACCTGACCGGCGCCGGCATGTCCCCCTCCGGCCTGGGGGCCTCGGGCAGGTCGAACAGCTCCTTGCCGTGCTCGTCCACCAGCACCTCCAGCCGGTCGCGCATGCCGTTCAGTACGCTCTTGAGCCCGGTCAGCCCCGACCACGTCTGCATGTCGGCGGCGGTGGCCGGCCCGAACGCGGCCAGGTACCGCTCGACGAACGTCCCGAGGTCCGGATCGGCGGCGAGCTCGATGCCCGGCAGGGCGAAGGCGGACTCGCGCGGGAAGCTCCACGGGTCCTCGGTCGGCACCATGATCAGCGGGACGAGCATGCGCACCGCGTAGCCGAGCGCCCGGTCGTAGGCGCCGGGGAACTCGTTCTCCAGCCGTGGCCGCAGCTCGTTGAAGGTGTGCGGCCCCTCGGCCAGCAGCCGCTCCGCCACCGCCGCGACGGCGTCGAAGTCGACCTCGGGGAAGCGGCGTGCCGCGCCGGCGAGCAGGGGGTGCAAGAGGGGACGGAACGCGGCGAAGTCCACCGCGGTCACCAGGTGCAGGGTGGCCCGCATCATGGTGGCGCGTACCAGCGTGCGCGCGCGCAGCGCCGCGTGCAGGTCATCGCGGGCGAACCCGTCCAGCCGGGTCCACATTCCGAGGTACGGGGGGCGGGGCTCCTGCGCCTGGAGGCCGGCGAGGCGATGCACAACGCTGGTCACGCCGCCCTGGTGGCGCCGCAAAAGATGCTGCCGGGCCAGGGTGGCCCGGTTGAGTTCCCTCAGGGTGAGCATGAACACATCATGCCCTTTGCTACTAAATTTCCGGTTCAATCAGTGCGGGCGACCTACCCCGCGCTGGACGACGGTCATGCCTACCTCGACGGCGCGGCGGGCACCCAGACACCCCAGTCGGTCATCGACGCCATCGTGGCCGCCTACCGCACGGGCATCGGCAACGTGGGCGGCGCCTTCGAGGCCAGCCATCGCTCCGACGAGATCGTGGCGGCCTGTCGCGCGGCCGTGGCCGACCTGGTCGGCGGGCGTCCGGACGGGGTGATCCTGGGGCCGAACATGACCACGCTCACCTACCGCTTGGCCGGGGCGATCGCCAAGGATTGGGGTCCCGGCGACGAGGTGGTGGTGTCGCGGCTGGACCATGACGCCAACGTCCGGCCTTGGACGCAGGTCGCGGCGCGGGCCGGGGCGACGGTCCGCTGGGCCGAGGTGGACCCGGCGACCGGGGAACTGCCGGTGGAGCAGTACGCGGACCTGATCGGCGAGCGCACCCGGCTGGTGGCGGTGAGCGCCGCCAGCAACGTGCTGGGCACCCGGCCGGACGTGACCGCGATCACCGCGCTGGCGCACGAGGCGGGGGCGCTGACCTACGTGGACGGGGTGCACGCCAGCGCGCACGGCCCCATGGACATGGTGGCGCTGGGCGCCGACTTCTACGCCACCAGCGCCTACAAGTGGGCGGGCCCGCACATCGGCGCGGTCGTCGCCGACCCGGCGCTGCTGGAGACGATCAGACCGGACAAGCTGGCCTCCTCCCTCGACACGGTGCCCGAGCGGTTCGAGACGGGCACGTCCGCCTTCGCCGATCTGGCCGGGGTGACGGCCGCCGTGAACCACCTGGCCAAGATGGTCCCGGGCACGGGCACCCGCAGGGAACGGCTGATGACCTCGTTGTCGGCCGCGGAGTCGTACGAGCTGGAGCTGTTCGCCGTGCTGCTCGAGGGCCTGGAGTCGATGCCGCACGTCACCCTGTACGGCAAGCCCGCCCGGCGCACCGCGACCGCCTACTTCACCGTCGCCGGGCATACCCCTCGCCAGGTGGCGGAGGCGCTGGCCGCGCGCGGCGTGAACGTGTGGAACGGCCACAGCTACGCCTGGGAGCTCACCGGCGCGCTGGGCATCCGCGACTCCGGCAGCGCGGTGCGCGCCGGGCTGGTGCACTACAACGACTCTTCGGACGTCGACCGGCTGCTGCAGGGAGTGGCCCGCCTCCAGGCGTGACCTCGGAGGCTAAGATCGCCGGGTGAGCCTGCCCGCCGTGCCGGGCCTGCCGACCACGCTCGTCGAGCCGGCCCGCGACCCCTACCACGTCTACCTCGACTCGCTGACCAGCCCCGAGTCACGCCGTACGATGCGCGGCTGCCTCGATCGGCTGGCCCGGCTGCTCACCGGCGACGAGACGGCCAGCGGCGCGGGACAGCCGTGGCATCTGCTGCGCTACGAGCACACGGTGCGCATCCGCACCCTGCTGACCGATCAGGGCTGGTCGGCGGCCTACGTCAACAAGCACCTGGTCGCGCTGCGCCGGGTGCTGAAGGAGGCGTGGCGGCTCGGGCAGAGCAGCGCGGAGGACTACGCGCGCGCCTCCGACCTGGCCCCGGTACGCCAGAGCCGCCTGCCCACCGGCCACCACGTGCCGCCGGAGGTCGTGGGAGCGGCCCTGTCGGCCTGCGACGACTCGCCCGCCGGGATCCGCGACGCGGCGCTGATCGCGGTGCTCTACTCCACCGGCTGCCGCCGCGCCGAGATCGGCGGGCTGTCGCTGTCCGACTACGACCCGGGCGCCCGCTCCCTCCGGGTCCGCGGCAAGCGCGACAAGGAGCGGCTGGTCTACCTGACCACCGACGCTATCGGGCTGGTCGAGCGGTGGCTGGCGGTGCGCGGCGGCGGGGCGGGCGCGCTGTTCAGCCCGATCAGCAGGATGGGCCGGGTACGCCTGCGCGACGGCCGGCCGGTCGGACTGACCGGGCAGGGCATCGCCGACATCCTGGCCAGGCGGCTGGGTGAGGCCGGGGCGTCCCGGCGTACGGCGCACGACTTCCGCCGCACCTTCATCGGCGAGCTGCTGGACGCGGGCGTCGACCTGGCCACCGCCCAGGCCCTGGTCGGCCACTCGTCTCCGGCGACCACGGCCCGCTATGACCGCCGCCCGGAGAAGACCCGCCGCGAGGCCGTCGACCGCATCCGCCTACCGGCCGCCCGTCCGCTCGCCTGACCCTGCGGTGAAGACATCGAGCGGCAGCGGCCGGGAGTGCACCACGTCCAGCCGGGAGACCGCGCGGGTGAGCGCGACGTACAGGCGGTTGAGTCCCCGGGCCTCGGCCTCGACGATGGCGGCGGGCTCGGCCAGCACCACATGGTCGTACTCCAGGCCCTTGGCCATCGAGGCGGGCACCACGCTCAGCCGCTCGCCGAGGTCGAGGCCGCCGTTCCACAGGGCGTCGGTCAGCGGGCCGGCGTCGGCGTCGGCCGCGATCACGCCGATCGACCCCTCGAAGGTCAGCGCCTCACGGGTGACCGCGACGACCCCCTTCTCCAGCTCGGTCACCCGGGTGACGAGCAGCCTGCCGTCATTGCGGTACGACCTGGTGGCGGGCACGTCCACGTCGAGCGCCGCCAGCAGCCGGTTGGCCGGCCCGACCACCACGGCGGGCACCCTGAACCCCGTCGTCAGCGCGACGACCCCGGCCGCCGGCTTGCCGAGCAGTTCCAGGTGCCGCGGCCAGGACGCGGCCGCCCACGGCGTGGTGCCCTGAGCCAGATCGCCGAGCACGGTGATCGAGCCGTGCTCGCTGCGCCTGGCCACCGCCCTGCACTGCATCGGCGACAGGTCCTGCGCCTCGTCCACGATGACGTGGCCGTAGCCGCGCGGCCGTTCCAGCAGCCCGGCGATCTCGTCGAGCAGCACCAGGTCGGCCTCGGACCACTTGGCGCTCCTGTAGCCGCGCGGCGGCCGGGCCCAGGTGATGGCCGCCCGCTCGTCGGCCGTCAGGATCGGGGCGGCCGGTCCCGGGTCGCTCAGCAGGGCGCACAGGAGCTCCTCCGGGTGGACGGCCGGCCAGATCTCGTCCAGGAACGGCGTGAGCGCCTTGCCGATCTTGCGGGTCCAGACGGCGTTGCCGGTCCGGCCGCGCAGCTCGGCCTGGCGCCGCATCAGCTCGGTGATCCTGGCGCGCACCCGTTCACGCCCGATCGCGTACGGCATGCCGTCGCGCCGGGTGTCGTCGACGATGCGGCGCAGCTCGTCCTCACCGACCCGCCACCGATAGGAGCCGTCGGCAACGGAGACGGGCTCGACCGGCTTGCTTATGCGCCCGTAGAGGATCTTGCGCAGCACCTCGGCCATCCGCGCGTCGTGCTTGACCAGCGCGGCGGCCGGGCTGTCCGTGGCCGTGACCGCGACCGTGCCCAGCAGCCGCTCCAGCGTGGTCTGCTCGACGTCGACCTCGCCCAGCGCGGGCAGCACGGCCGAGATGTAGCCGAGGAAGGCCCGGTTGGGGCCCAGCACCAGCACCCCCGAGCGCTCCAGCCGCTGCCGGTGCGCGTACAGCAGAAACGCCGCCCGGTGCAGGCCGACGGCCGTCTTGCCGGTGCCGGGCGCGCCCTGCACGCAGATCGACTCCTCCAGCCCGGCACGGACCAGGTCGTCCTGCTCGGGCTGGATGGTGGCGACGATGTCGCGCATCGGGCCGACGCGGGGCCGTTCGATCTCGGCGGCCAGGATCCGGCTCTCGGTCTGCTCGCCTTGGGCGAGCCGTTCGTCCTCGAAGGAGGTGAGTGTGGTGCCGGCCCAGCCGAACCGGCGACGCACCTCGACGCCCAGGGGGTCGCGGGCGCTGGCCCGGTAGAAGGCCCGCGAGACGGGCGCCCGCCAGTCGATGACGACCGGCGGGCCGCCGTGCTCACCCGTGATGTGCCGCCGGCCGATGTGGTAGCTGCGCCCCTGGTGTTCGGCGGAGTCGCCGCCGAAGTCGAGCCGGCCGAAGAACGGCGGCCCTTCCGGCTCCTCGCTCAGCTCCTTGGCCAGGCTCTTGAGATGGCGGCCGAGCCGTTCGGCGCTGTAGCGGTCGCCCGCCACGCTCTCGCCGACGATCACGTTGTCCCGGGCCGCGTCGAGCATCCTGCGCAGCCCGGCTCCGCACTGTTCGACGTATCGTCTCTCCTCGTCGAGCGTGGCCATCCGACCTCCAGTTAACTCGGTTAATACTTTAACCAGGTTAACACTTTGTTAGAGTGGGCTCATGACAGGACTCCGGCAGTTGCACAGGGAACAGGTGCGCGACGCCATCTCCGCAGCGGCCATCTCGCTCTTCCTGGCGCGTGGTTTCGACGAGGTTCCGGTCACCGAGATCGCCGCCGCCGCGCGGGTGTCGAAGCCGACGCTGTTCAAGTACTTCCCGGCCAAGGAGGACCTCGTCCTGCACCGCATCAGCGACCACCAGGGCGAGTTCGCGCGGGTGGTGCGGCAGCGCGCCGCGGGCGAGCACCCGCTGACGGCGCTGCACCGGCACTTTCTCGACGCCCTGGCCCGGCACGACCCGGTCACCGGGCTGAACGACCAGCCGGAGGTGCTGGCCTTCCGCCGCCTGGCGTTCGACACGCCCAGCGTGGCCGCCCGCCTGCTGCACTTCATGGCGATGGACGAGGACGCCCTGACCGCCGCGCTCGCCGAGGCCCCGGAGATCCCCGACGCCCTCACCGCCTCGCTGCTGGCGGCGCAGGTGCTGGCCGCGCACCGGGTGCTGGCCAAGCACAACTGGCAGGCCCTGGCCGACGGGCGCACGCTGGCGGAGGTCGAGCCGGCGGCCGTACGCCGCGCCGACCGCGCCTTCGCCCTGCTGCGCCACGATTGAGAAGCGACATGCCACACCTCTGAGGAGCGACATGCCCAATCCCGAACCGGCCCTCGAAACGGCTCTCGCGACGGCCAGGGCCCGGCTGCTGCACGAGCTGCTGGACTCCGCCTCCGGCACCACCGCCATCGGCGCGGCCTCCGGCCTGGCCGGGCCCAGCCCCCTGGCGGACGGGCCCGGCGCCGACGGCACGTGGCCGGACCTCGACTACGCCGACCGGGGCGACGGCCGGAACTGGGCACCGCTGGAACACCTGTCCAGAACCCTCACCCTGGCGCTCTCCGAACCGCACCGGCCCACCGCGCTCCCCGCCCTCGACGCCTGGCGCCGCCACGCCCCGCGCAGCGCCAACTGGTGGTACAACGAGATCGCCGCGCCGCAACTGGCCGGCGACGCCCTCCTGCTGCTCGCCGACCGGCTCGGCCCGGCCGAACGGGCGGCCTGGGGCGCCTGGCTCGCCGGCTGCGCGGGCCCCGGCGAGATGACCGGCCAGAACCTCGTCTGGACCCAGGCGGTCGTGCTCCGCCACGGCCTGCTGGTGAACGACGCCGGCCTGGTCGCCTCGGCGGTGGCGCGGATGTCGACGACCCTGCGGGCGACCCGCGGCGAGGGGATACAGGACGACTTCAGCTTCCACCAGCACGGCGCCCAGCTCTACTCCGGCGGCTACGGCTTCGCGCTGGCCGCCGACCTGGGCCTGTGGATCTATGTCGTGTACGGCACGCCGTGGGCGTTCGGTAGGGCCGAGGTGGGCTTCTTCACCGATTTCCTGCTGGACGGCCTGCAATGGGCGATGCACGGAGGCGTCTTCGACTTCACCACCATGGGCCGCAACATCACCCGCGCGGACGCCCACCGGCCCACCGCAGACCTGCGGACCGCGATCCGCCGCCTGCGCGCGGCCGGCGCGCCTCGGCAGGACGAACTGGCGGCCTTCGAACGGCACCTGGCCGAGGCCGAAGCCGGGCGGGCCGCCGCCGGACCCGTCGGCTGTCGCTATTACCCGCGTTCGGACTATCTCGTGCATCGGCGGCCCGGCTGGTCGGTGTCGGTGCGCATGTCGTCGAGCCGTACCGCGCCCACCGAGAGCATGAACGGCGAGAACCTGCGTGGCCGCCACCTCGGCGACGGCGTCGCCCCCATCCGGATCGGCGACGGGCCGCAGGACGGCTACCGGGCGGTCATCCCGCTGTGGGACTGGGCCCGGCTGCCGGGGGTGACCGCCGAGCAGCCGCCCGGCCCGGCCGCGCTCCTCCCCCGCCCCAACGACCGGCACGGCGCCTCACCGGACGTGGGCGGCTGGACGGACGGCCGCCACGGCATCGCCGTGATGCGGCTGGCGGGGACCGACCGGATCGCGGACGGGTGGAAGGCGTGGTTCTGCTTCGACGACGTGTTCGTCGCGCTCGGCGCCGGGATCACCGCCCCGTCGGCGGCGCACCCGGTGGTGACGACGATCGACCAGCGCCTGGCGGCCGGCCCGGTGACGACGGGCCGCTATGCGCATCATGGGCGGATCGGTTACGTGCCGCTGTCCGATCGGGAGCCGACGGGTCAGGCGGCCGGCCGCCCGGCTTCGGAGCTGTGGACGCGGGTGGAGCGCCGCACCGGTAGCTGGTCGGACATCACCGCGACCGGGTCCACCGAGCCGCTGACCGCCAGGGTGTTCGCCGTCGGCTTCGACCACGGCCCGCGGCCGGACGGCGCCACGTACGCGTGCCTGGTCCTGCCCGGAGCCGACGCGGCGGCCACGGACGCGCGCTGGGCGGATCCCGGCGTCACCGTGCTGTCCAACACTCCCCTGCTGCAGGCGGTCCACTGCGAGCGCAGCGGCATCACCCTCACCGCCCGCCACGACGGGCACGGGCTGGTCTTCACCGTCGGGAGCTGATGTTTACTTCGCTATATCGTTCGATATAGCATCCGAGCCATGATGAACGCACGCCGCGCGCCCGGCGGAGGCGGTGTCGGGCCCACCGGGCGCTTCTTCGGGCCGGGTGAGCTGCGCCTGGCCATCCTCGCCCTGCTCGCCGAGCAGCCCGGCCACGGCTACCAGGTGATGAACCGCCTCGCCGACCGGTTCAACGGGACGTACGAGCCCAGCGCGGGCTCCATCTACCCGACGCTGCAGTTGCTGGAGGACGAGGGCCTCGTCCGGATCGAGGCGGACGAGGGCCGCAAGGTGCACCACATCACCGAGGCGGGCCTGGGCGTGGTCGGCGAGCAGGCCGAGGAGATCGACCGGCTCTGGGCGCGGGCGGCCAGCCGCAGTGAGTGGGGGATGTTCCGCGAGCCCGAGGCGGCCGAGATCATCGGCCCCGCTCTGCGCCTGGTCAAGGCCGCGGTCAAGACACTCGCCCACGCGCACGGAGACCCCCGGGTCGTCGACGAGATCCAAACGATCTTCATCGAGGCCCGTCGCAGGATCGAGCAGCTGGACCCCCGCCGCCACTGACCGCCTACACACATGTGAGGAGCGCTGTTGACGTGAGGACGACCATCACCCACGCACTGCGTGACCGGCTGTTCGTCGTCGGGGAGGTCTTGGAGACCGAACAGGTGACGCCGCGCATGCGGAAGATCAGAATCGGCGGCGAGGCACTGGCGGGACTGAAATGGACGCCGGGGCAGCACGTCCGGCTGGCGGTCAAGGACATCTTCACGGCGCGTGCGTGGTTACGGGGTGAGATCGCCAACGCCCTGCGTACGTACTCGATCTGGCACCACGACCCCACCTGGCACACCATCGAGCTGATCGGCTTCGACCACGGCGGCGACGGCCCCGGCACGAGCTGGATCAGGAACGCCCGGCCCGGCCAGGAGATCGCCTTCACCAAGCCGGAAGGCAGTCTCGTCGTACGGCCCGCCCCCTACCATCTGTTCGCCGGCGAGGAGACGGCGTCGGTCGCGTTCGGCGCGATGCTGCGCGCGCTGCCCGAGGGCGAGGTGGTGTTCGGGGCCGTGGAGGCCGACGGGCCCGGCGACCACCTGGACCTGCCGCGCGACCTCACCCGGGTCTGCCGCGAGGGAGCCTCCGCCGCGAGCTCGGAGCTGCTGGTGGAGGCCGTCAGGAAGCTCGCCCTGCCGGACGAGCCCGGCGTGGCCTACCTGGCGGGGGAGGCCAGGACGATCCAGGCCGTCCGCGCGCATCTGGTGCGCGAGCGGGGCTGGCAGCGCGGGGACGTCCGGACGAAGCCCTTCTGGACACCCGGCAAGCGTGGACTCGACTGATAAATGCGCATATGGCGGGCGTGAGATCCTGGGCTGGTGCTTCCTCCGATCGATGAGCTCCGTGAGCTGGTCACCACCCGCCTGACCGCCTTCGACCGCCGGGAGGCGCCGCCTGCCGAGGGGGTGCGCCGGGCCGCCGTGACGGTGTGCGTGCTCAGGGACACCGCCGGCCTGCCGTACACGATCCTCATCAGGCGAGCCCCGCGCGGGCGCAATCCCGGACAGTGGGCGCTGCCGGGCGGGCGGCTCGACGACGGCGAGCAGCCGGTCGAGGCGGCGCTGCGGGAGCTGGCCGAGGAGACGGCCGTCACGGGCGTCGTGGTGGCGGGGCTGCTCGACGACTTCGTCACCGACTCGGGGTTCGTCATCACACCGGTGGTGGCCTTCGGCGACGGGCAGCAGCCGGTCGCCGACGGGCACGAGGTGGCCTCGGTGCACGCGGTGCCGCTGGAGCGGTTCCTGGCGCCGGAGGTGCCGCGCTGGCACGGCGGGCTGCTGCAGATGCCGCTGGGGCCCTCGATCGTGGTCCACGCGCCGACCGGGGCGATTTTGTGGCAGTTCGCGGAGGTGGCCCTGCGTGGTCGTGAGCTGCGGGTCTTCGACGTCGCCCAACCACACTGGACCAGAACCTGACCGATTCTTTTGGGCTGGTGGAATACGTGCCGCCGGATGTCCGTTAGCATCGAATGGCCGATGTGGTCTGTGTCCCCCGGGCCGCAAATTACCGCCTTCACGGAATACCGTTCGGCTGGAGCCGTGTTGTGCATCTCGCCGAGGAGGCGACCGCCACATCGGCCTTAGGCTTTTCAGGCGCCCCGGTCCCGGCCGGGGCGCCTGCTCTAGGGTGGGGTGGCCCGGACCGCCGATCATCCAGGAGAGCCCGTTGCTATATGAAGTGGTCAAGTTCGCCGCTGCGCCGATCGCCCATGCGATGTGCCGCCCGCACATCTCCGGCGCGATACACGTGCCGAGGACGGGACCGGCGATTCTGGCCGCCAACCACTTGTCGGTGCTCGACTCCTATCTGCTGCCCGCGCTGCTGCCGCGGCACGTGACGTTCGCCGCCAAGAAGGAGTACTTCTCCGGCAATCCGGTCTCCGGCTGGTTCATGCGCCTGGGCGGCAGCCTGCCCACCGACCGCGACAGCGCGCACGCCGCGCAGGAGATGCTCGACGCCGCCGCCGACCTGCTGGAGCGCGGTGAGCTGTTCGGCATCCACCCCGAGGGCACCCGCTCCCCCGACGGCCGCCTCTACCGCGGCAAGATCGGCGTGGCCTGGCTGGCGCTCAAGACGGGGGCGCCCGTGCTGCCGGTGGCGCTCAGCGGCACCGAACGCGTGCTGCCGGTCGGCTCCAAGGTGCCGCGCCCGGCCAAGATCGGCATCACGATCGGCGCGCCGATGCGGTTCGAGGGCGACCACACCAAGGCCCGCGACCGCCGCCGGGTGACCGACGAGATCATGGCCGCGATCCGGGAACTGTCCGGCCAGGAATACGTGCCGACCTATGCGTCAAGTTTCAAAGCTGCCAGCGGTATGTCCTAATTTGTCGTTAAGCTCGGCAATCCGTCGATGATCAGGGGGCTGACCAGTGGCGCGTGGCCGCACCATCGCGATCGTGTCCTGTGTCACCGTGCTCGCGGTGGGGGCCGCAGCAGGTGGCGCATACTACGTGCTCCATACCAGAGGCACACCCGCCGAGGCGGCGCGGCTCTTCGCCGCAGCCTGGCAGTCGGGTGACAAGGCGGCCATGAGCGCCGTGCTGGCCACGCCGCAGCAGCTGACGCCGTACGACCAGATGCGCACCGGCCTGGCGGTCGAGGCCACCTCGGTCAAGCTCGGCACCGTCACCGAAGCCGGCGACGACCGGGCCAAGGTGCCGTACACCACGACCTTGACGCTGAAGAACATCGGCGACTGGACCTACCAGGGACAGATCGACTTGAAAGTGGCCGATCGCCACTGGAAGGTCGACTGGACGCCCAAGACCCTCCATCCGTCGTTCACCACCGGCGCCACGTTCGCGCTGAAGACGCGCTGGCCCGACCGGGCCGAGATCACCGACGCCGACGGCGGCCGCATCGACACCGGCGACGTCGGCGGGTCGGTGCAGCAGCTCGTCGGCTACCTCGACAAGGCGACCAAGAAGGACGTGGCCAAGCTCGGCTCCGCCTACCAGGTCGGCCAGACCGTCGGCAAGGGCGGCGGGCTGCAGGAGACGTTCCAGAAGCAGCTGGCCGGCACCCCGGCGACCGAGATCAAGGTCGGCGACAAGACGCTGCAGACGATCGAGGGCAAGGAGGGCGAGGGTCTGAAGACGACCCTCGACCCGCGCGCGCAGGCCGCCGCGGTGGCGGCGGTCAAGGACATGAAGAAGCCCACCTCGATGGTCGCGATCAAGCCGAGCACGGGCGAGATCCTGGCCGTTGTCAACAACCAGGGCGGCTTCAACCGGGCGCTCGACGGCCGCTACCCGCCGGGCTCGACGTTCAAGGCCGTCACCGCGATCGGGCTGCTGGCGACCGGTATGACGCCGGAGGAGAAGGTGACCTGCCCGAAGTACGCGAACGTGGGCGGGCAGGATATCCGCAACTCGGATAAGGAGGAGTTCGGGTCGCTGTCGTTCCTCGACTCCTTCGCCCACTCGTGCAACACCACGTTCGCGCCGCTGGCCGAGAAGCGGCTGGGCGCCGACAAGCTGCTGAAGACGGCCGAGGAGGTCGGGTTCAACCAGCCGCTGAACATCGGGGTGCCGGCCACCAAGGCCAGCTTCCCCAGGGCGCAGTCGGACGCCGAGCTGGCCGCCGAGGCGTTCGGGCAGGCCCGGATCACCGCCAGCCCGCTGTCGATGGCCTCGGTCGCCGCGGCCATCGCCGACGGCACCTGGCGGCCGCCCACGCTGGTGCCCGACCTGAAGCAGAAGGCGAGCGAGCAGCCGCTGCCCGAGGGCGTCAAGACCAACCTGCACGCCATGATGGCGGCCGTCGTCACCAAGGGCACCGCCAAGGCGTCCGGACTGCCCGCGGGCACGAGCGGCAAGACGGGCACCGCCGAGTACGGCACCGGTGACAAGCTGCAGACCCATGCCTGGTTCATGGGGTTCAAGGAAGATGTGGCCTTCGCCGTGGTGGTGGAGGGAGGCGGCATGGGAGGCAAGGTCGCCGCCCCAGTGGCGGCCACGTTCCTGCGCCATCTGTGAACTCAGCTTTCCAACTGCCGCAGAGCCCATCTGGCCCACTCGCGCTGCGCCTCGTACTGGGAGATCCCGTACTGCAGCGCGAGCCGGCCGAAGCGCAGGCCGCCGCGCGGGTGCTCGCCGGCGTCGGCGGCCTCGGCGATGGCCGTGAGCTCGGCCACCATCTGCTCGGCCGTCTCCAGATGGCCCCGTACGAGCTTGCTCGCCTCCGGTGGGTCCAGGGCGGACAGCAGGCACATGCGCAGGCCGTGCTCGTCGCGGACGGCGCGCGGCTTGGGCGGTGACAGCAGCCAGGCACGCAGCTCCTCGCGGCCCGCGTCGGTGATCGCATAGCTGCGGCTGCCGCGGGCCCCCTCCTCGGCGATGACGACGAGGCCCTCGTCCGCCAGGCGTTTGAGCTCGGGGTAGATGTGGCTCTGCCGCGCCGTCCAGGTGTAGCGCTGCAGCGAGCGCTCGAAACGGACGTTGAGGGCGTAGCCGCTGGCGGGCCCGTCCTCCAGCAAGCCGAGCAAGGCGTAACGCAGTGACATGTCCCTATCTTGGCATGCTCCTGTCTTGACATATACAAATGGACAGGTCCTAATGTGGAGGTCGTGACCGATGTACTGATCGTGGGCGCCGGACCGACCGGCCTGACCCTCGCCTGTGACCTGACCCGCCGAGGGGTCGCCTGCCGCATCATCGAGCAGGCCACCGCACCCGCGGCCGGCTCACGCGGCTTCACGCTCAAGCCGCGTTCCCTGGAGGCGCTGGACGATCTCGGCGTCGCCGACCGCGTCCTGGCGGCAGGAGACCTCCGCGGCTGGCTCCGCTTCCACCTCGGCACCGAACCTCTCTTCGACCTGCGCCTGCCACCCGCCCCCGCCGACCCCACGCGCCCGTACCCGAACACCGTGGCGCTGCCCCAGTGGCGCACGGAGTCGATCCTGCGCGACCGGCTCGCCGAGCTCGGCGGGAAGGTGGAGTTCGGGCGGCGGCTGACCGGGTTCGACGCCGGCGACGAGGGCTTGACCGCGACGCCGGAGGACGGCGAGAACGTGACCGCGACGCTGGAGGACGGCGAGCGGGTCCGGGCGCGCTACCTGGTCGCCGCCGACGGCGGTCGCAGCCTGGTCCGGCGTACCCTCGGCCTGCCCTTCTCCGGCTCCACGACCGAGGACACGCGCGCGCTCATCGCCGACGTGCGCATCGACGGCCTGGACCGCGACAACGGCACACACCTATGGGTGTCCGCCGACGGCCACATGCTGGCCGCCCGCCCCATCCCCCACGCCGGCACCTGGCAGGTGGTCACCTCGCTGGAGCCCGGCGACGAGGGCGACCTCGACACCCTGCGCCACGCGCTCACGACCAGGACCGGCCGTGCCGACATTCAGGCGTCCGACCCGGCCTGGCTGTCGACCTGGCGCTACAACCTGCGGATGGTCGAACGTTATCGGGTGGGCCGGGTGCTGCTGGCCGGAGACGCCGCCCATGTGCACAGCCCGTTCGGCGGCCACGGCATGAACACCGGCATCCAGGACGCCTACAACCTGGGCTGGAAGCTCGCCCTGGTCATCCAGGGCGCGGCCAGGGCCGAGCTGCTGGACAGCTACGAGGCCGAGCGGCTGCCGGTCGCCCGGGAGATCCTGGCCGACAGCGACCGCCGGTTGAAGGGCATGGTCCCGCCGCGCGTCGTCCGCCCGCTGGTGCGGCTGATCCTGAAGTCCGTCATGGCTCGGCAGCAGCGCCGTACGCGCCACGACCATCCCGTCTACCGCACCGGCCCGCTGACCCGGCACCTCACCGGCCGGCGCGGCCGGGTCCGGGCCGGAGACGTGGCCCCTGACGCCCCCGTCCGGCTCGACGGGGGCGAACACCGCCTGTCCGAGCTGCTCCGCGGACCGCACTTCACCGCCCTGGTCTTCGGCGTCGCCCCGGACCTCGCCGATCCCCGGGTCCGCGCCTACACCGTCGTCCGCCCGGGCCGGGCCGGACTGGCCGACACGACCGGGCACCTGCACCGCGTGTACGGCGGGCGCAAGGGCACGACCGTGCTGATCCGGCCCGACGGCTATGTCGGGCTCATGGCCGACTCCCCGGCCGCGCTGACGGGCTACCTTGAGCGACTCTGAGACCCGGGCGTCTGCGGCGTCCGTGGGCTCGACCTGGTCACCGTGGGCTCCACGGCGGGCCGTCCCCGGAAAGCCGTCACTGGGGTCGGCCCGCCAGGCCACTCCGCTCCCCCATGCCGCCTCCGTCTGGGCGGCCACTCTCCGGCGGCGCGAAATCTCCTGTCGCGAAGTCTCCTGTCGAGAAGCCTGTCGTGAGGGCTCTTGCCGTGAGGTCTCTTGCCGGCGGGTCCGCTGTGGTCGGCGGGGGCTGGTTCGGCTGGTGGTAGCCCTGCCATTGGGCGAGCCCGGGGAACGTGCCGATCGTCAACTCCGCCAGCAGCGCCCCGGTCCACGCCTCCTCCGCCATGCTCATGGCCAGGGCGTATTCGGACTCGATGAGGAACAACCGCGGGATCTCGCCACGCTCGACCTCAAGGTTCGAGCGCTGGACGGCGATCCGGTCACGGAGCAGGGCGAGCCGCCGCCGGAGCAACGCGGTGACCTCGTCGGGGTCGAGTCCGCCCATCACCGACAACCCGGCCTCGAACCCGGTGTGCTCCCGCTCGGGCGTCCCCAGCAACTCGCGCGTCCAGTCCTCGGCCTCCTCGCGGCCGTCTTCCGTGATGCGGTAGACCGTCCGCTCGGGCCGGCCCCCTTGGCGGGCGCTCTCCGTGGCTCGGATCAAACCGTGCTTCTCCAGATTGCGTACCACTGTGTAGAAGGAACCCCACTTGATGGGCATCTCCCGATCCTTGCCACGGGCCCGAAGGACGGATGCCATCTCGTACGGATGCATCGGCCGTTCCGCGACCACCGTGAGCACGGAGAGGGCCAACAGGTTGGCCACTCTGCGTCGTTGCGCCACCCACACCGTCCTTGTCGACGAATATTCGCGGACGAATATACGGGCACGAGTATTCCTGTGGCAATACCGCTTGCCTCTCCAGCGGGTGGAGGGTGCAGGTTGGTGCCGTGAGCGATCACGTGGAGCTGTACACGATCGGCGAACTGGCCCACCGCACGGGGCTGCCGGTGCGGACGATCCGGTTCTGGTCCGACAGCGGCATCCTGCCGCCCACCGGCCGCACGGCGGGCGGCTACCGCCTGTACGACGAGGCCGCGGCGGCCCGCCTCGAACTGGTCCGCATGCTGCGCGACCTCGGCATCGGGCTGGCGGCCGTTCAAGACGTCCTGTCCCGGCAGGTCACGGTGGCCGAGTTGGCGCGGGTGCACCTGCGGGGCCGTCGACGCCGAGATCCGGGCGCTGCGGATGCGCCGGGCCGTACTGAGCGTGATCGCCGAACAGGGTGACACGACCGAGGAGACACTGATGATGCACGAACTGACCAGGCTGTCCGCCGCGCAGCGGCAGCAGATCGTCGACGAGTTCGTCGAGGGCACGTTCGCGGGGCTCGATCTGGACGGCGACGCCGGGATCGTGGCGGAGTGGATGCGGGAACTGCCGGATGAGCCCGCGCCCGGCCAGGTGGGCGCCTGGGTGGAGCTCGCCGGGCTGACCACCGACACCGCCTTCCGCCGCCGGCTGAGGGACATCGCGCTGGCCGCCCCGCAGCCCACGCCGGGCCGCGATCTACGGGCGGCGGCCCTGGAGCACGTACGGCCGGCGCTGGCCGACGAGGTGGCACCGGAGTCGGCCGAGGGCCTGCGGATCCTCGACCGGATCGTCGACGGCCCACAGCGAGGGCCTGAGCTGCTCGCCTGGCTGGAGACCGTCGCCGACGCCCGGGTCGAACGCTACTGGGAGTTGATCGCCACGCTCAACGGCCGGGAGACCGCGCCTCCCGCAGTGCCCGCCCTCCAGTGGCTGATCGCCGCCCTCCGCGCCCACAGCCGGACCGCCGAGGTTTCAGGCTGTCGGGAAGGTGCCTGATCAGGAAGGCTCCTGGGTGCGGCGCCGACGGTGCGGTGAGCGCGTGCGAGCGATCCGTCAGGTGATGGCGCGGTCGAGGAAGGCGGCGATGAGCGGGGCGATTTCAGGGAGGTTCTCTTCGAGGGCGAAGTGGCCGGTGTCGAAGAGATGGAGTTCGGCGTTGGGCAGGTCGCGCAGGTAGGCGCGGGCGCCGGGTTCGGGGAAGAACGGGTCGTTGGCGCCCCAGACGATGAGCGTGGGCGGGGTGTGAGCGCGCAGCCAGGCCTGCCAGGCGTCGTAGTGTTCGACGTTGGAGTGGTAGTCGAAGGTGAGGGCGATCTGGGCCTCCTTGCGGCCCGGGAGGTCGAGGAAGTGCTGGTCGAGCGTCCAGCCGTCCGGTGACACCAGCTCGGGGTCGCCGGTGCCGCTCTCGTACTGGCCGCGGGTGCCGGCCAGGGTGAGCACCTCGCGGATCCGCTCCTCGGCACCTTCGATCTCCGGCCGCAGCCCGAGGAGGTCGCGGGCGAGCGGTGAGAGCCCTTCCACGTAGGCGTTGCCGTTCTGCACGATCAACCCCGCGATCCACTCGGGGTGGCGCGTCGCCAGCCGGAAGCCGACCGGCGCGCCGTAGTCGAAGACGTACATCACGAAGCGGGTCAGACCGAGCCCCTCGACGAAGCCCTCGGTGATGTCGGCCAGCCGGTCGAAGGAGTAGTCGAAACCTTCGGGGGTCTCGGTGTGCCCGAAGCCGGGGTAGTCGGGGGCGATCAGCCGGTAGCGGCCGCCCAGGACGTCGATCAGGCGGCGGAACTGGTGGGAGGCCGAGGGGAAGCCGTGCAGGAGCAGCAGCACGGGCGCGTCGGGCCGGTCGGGCAGCGACTCACGGTAGAAGACCCGGACGCCGTCGACTTCGATATGGCGGTGCGCGGTCCGGGCGACCAGGGGAAATGTCATTGCCAATGCCCTTCATAGCGATCAGGGATCTCATTCATTAGCACGTACCCCTGACCGGGGAGCCACTGGCCCTGGTTTTGGTCAACACCCGCCCGGCGGCACGAGGCGATCAGACGACCGGGGCCGGACAGATCAAAGCCGCCCGGAATCTTCTCGTGTCACGCCCGCGGCCGACCCAAAAAAGCCGGAAATATCGGGAATGGCGTCAGAGCGAGGCGGCCAGCGCGAGGGCCGCGGCGGCCTCGTGGCGCAGGACCATGATGAGCAGCGTGGCGACCAGGGTGGCGATCAGCAGCCAGCTGATCAGGATGATGACCGTCGAACGGCGCGGCTTACGCCGCCCGCCGGACCCCCCGTCAGCCTTCTCCTCGCTGCGCCGGGCCCGCTCGTTGAATGACTCCAGCCGCGCCACAAGTCGCGGATCGTCATCGACGAGGTGCTGCTCGATCTGTGCCAGCATCCGCTCCTCGTCCTGCGACCAGGCCATGGCTGCACCTCCGGAACGCAAGCTCTGTGCCGGGTTTCTGCCCAACCATGAAGATCATTAGCCCCCGCCCAAGCAGGTAATTGCCACCTCTTTCCATTTGCGATCTTCATCGAACCTTTGTTCTAATCATGGGATGCGCTGGGACAACCTGCGCCTGGCCGACTCCGGCCGGGACGATCCGGCCGCGCCGCTGTTCGCCCGCGGCGCGGTCACCCGCACGTTCGACACTCCCGAGTTCAAGGGGATGACCTTCTACGAGATCCACGCCCGTTCGATCATCAACCGGGTGCCGGCGGCCAGCCGGGTCCCGTTCGAGCACACCATCAACCCCTATCGGGGCTGTGGCCACCGCTGCGTCTACTGCTTTGCCCGCAAGACGCACGAATATCTCGACCTCGATGCGGGCGCCGACTTCGACTCGAAGATCGCGGTCAAGGTCAACGCCGCCGAGCTGGTCCGCAAGGAGCTGGCCGCGCCACCCCATCGCCATGGGCACGAACGTCAACTGCTATCAGCGAGCCGAGCCGGGTGAACACTGTAAGTTGTAGCCTCTGACGTGCGATAATGCCGCCATGTCTACTCCAACGGAGCAGGACCCGACAACCCTGATTGACCTCGTCTGCCGGAAGTCACGGGCCGTCAAGAGCAAGACGGGTCGGCGGGAGATCTCGGTTAGCGCACAGGAGAGCCGGGGTCGCCGGACGGCCGCAGAGCTGGGGCTGACCGTTCGGCACGTCTGGCGTGAGGTCGGCAGCGCCTCCCGCTTCCGCACGTCGAAGAAGACCCCACAGCAAGACCTAGCACTGAGGGCCCTTGAAGACGGAGAGATCGGCGCCCTGTGGGTGTTCCGGCTCGACCGGTGGACCCGACGCGGGGCCGGCGCGGTCCTTGCCATCGTGGAGCCGCGCGACGGCCGCCCCCGTCGTCTTCTGGTCGACAACAACGACCCCGACAACCCTGGCATCGCACTGGACAGTGCCAACCCCCGGGACCGCTCGGAACTGATCCGCCGTGCTGAGGACGCCCGCGAAGAGACAGAGGTGCTGTCTCAGCGCATCCGGAACACAAAGACCTTCCAGCGGGACAACGGCGAGTGGCTGAACGGCGTCGCCCCGTACGGCCTGCGCATCGTCACGGTTGTGGTGGAGGGCGAGGACGGGGAAGAGGTCGAAGAGCGGAAGTTGTCCCGAGACACTGAGACATCCGCCCTATGGCCGGATCGCCCCGAGGTCACCAAGGCGGACCTTGCCCGCGAGATCACGTACACGCTGCCGTTGCAGGGCGTGGCGAAGCGGAAGATCGCCCTCTTGATGAACGAGCGGGGCATTGCCTCCCCCACGGGCGGGCAATGGGCCGTCGCCCAAATCCACAGCATGATCGGGAGCCCTGTGTACGCCGGGTGGCAGGTGGCCGGACGCTCGGACGGCAAGAGCCGACGTCTCGTGTACCGCAACGAGGACGGCGAGAGGGTCAGTGTCATGGTGGGCCCGTCCTTGCTCACGCAAGAGGAGTGGGACGAGGCGAACCGGGTGTCCCGGGGCGTGGGCCCTCCTCTGGGCTCCGACAACTGGAAGGCCCGGCATCTCCTCACCGACCTGTTGCAGTGCGCAGGCTGCGGGTACGGGATGACGTGGCGCGGGACCGGGTACTCATGTTGGCGCCCAGGGGCCGGGAGCGTGTGCCTCTCCCCCGCCTTCGTCGCCGTGAAAAGCGCGGAAGAGTGGGTGCATGCCCGCTGGTCCACCCGGCTCCACGCGGCAGAGGAGACGGACCCGCTCTTGCGCATCGTGGCTGAACGCTGGTCGGCGCGGCAGGACCCGGAGGCATCGGCGGACGAGGCAGACGCACGGGCGGCCTTGGCAGAGGCTGAGACGGCCCTGTCCCGCCTGTGGAGCGATCGGCGCGCGGGGCTCTACGACGGGCCCTCTGAAGGGTTCTTCGCCCCCGCACTGCGGGACGCCAACGCGGCGGTAGTCGACGCACAGGCCCGGGTCAAGGAAGCGCAGGGCACGCGGAACCTGGACATCGGCTTCCTGCTCGACTACGAGGAGCAGGACAAAGCGTGGAGGTCGGCGGACGAGCCGCTGAGGCGTGATCTCTTGCGGTTGGCGATCCGGAAGATCGTGGTGAAGAAGGCGGCGTACCGGGGCCAGAAGTTCCACGGGCCCTCGCGCCTGTGTTTTGAGTGGCTGGACGGTGAGGTGGAGGAGTGGGAGGAGGCGCCGAGGCCCAAGGACACAGCGAGGTGAGGTACTGACGATCTTCTGTTCTGAGGCCGCGCGGCAGCTCAGCCTCCCCGGTCTGTCCGGGCTCGCGAATGAATAACCGCTGGCGCCGCCGCCGGAGCCGGTGACACCATATGGCCGTCTTTGACGTCTACCGGCAGGAGCGTGTGATGCGGTGCCTTCGAGTCTCCCAGCGCCCTATTGGCACGAGAGTTCTCGAGGCTTCGACCAAGCATGCACATCCTCAACATCGGCATCCTCGCGCATGTAGACGCGGGTAAGACCAGCCTGACCGAGCGGCTGCTGTTCCAGACCGGCGTGATCGATCGGCTGGGCAGCGTCGACGACGGCAGCACCCAGACCGACAGCGGCGCCATCGAACGGCGCCGCGGCATCACCATCCGTACCGCCGTCGCCTCCTTCACCGTGGGCGACCTGCGGGTCAACCTCATCGACACGCCCGGCCACGCCGACTTCGTGGCGGAGGTCGAACGGGCGCTCGGTGTGCTCGACGGCGCCGTGCTGGTGCTGTCGGCCGTCGAAGGGGTTCAGCCGCACTCGCGCGCCCTGATGAAGACGCTGCGCAGGCTGCGGGTGCCCACGCTGATCTTCGTCAACAAGATCGACCGGGCCGGGGCCCGGGAACGGGAGCTGCTGGACGACATCCGGCGGTGGCTCACGCCGCACTGCGCCGCCCTGAACACCGTCCGGCGGCTCGGCGGCCCGGACGCCCACACGGTACGCACTCCCGGCCCGGACGCCGAGGTGCTGGCCGAGCATGACGACGGCATCCTGGAGTCGCTCGTCGAGGGGCAGGTGCCGACCGGCAAGGAGCTGTGGGCGGCGATGGCCCGGCAGTGTGCCGACGGGGTGCTGCATCCGGTGCTGTTCGGGTCGGCGATGACCGGGCAGGGGGTGGATGAGCTGCTCGACGCGTTCCACCTGCTCCCGGCCACCGTCGCATCGGATGGCGGGGCGGCCAGGGCGACGGTGTTCGGGATCGAGCGTGGTGCCGCCGGGGAGAAGATCGCCTATCTGCGGATGCGTTCCGGTGTGCTGCGGGCGCGGCAGCGGGTGTCCCTGTTCCGCCTCGGCCGGGACGGGACGGTCGAGGAGTACGGTGGGCGGCCGACCGCGGTGCGGGTGGCCGGGTCCGCCGGGACGGAGGCGGTGGCCGGGGACATCGTGACGGTGCGGGGCGTACCCGAGATCCGGGTCGGCGACCACCTCGGCGTCCCACCGGAAGCGGACGCCCGGGGCAGCGGCCGGGCCGGGTATTTCCTGCCGCCCAGCCTGGAGACGGTGGTCAGGCCGCGGGTGCCGGGTCAGGAGGGACGGCTGCATGCCGCGCTGGCCGCCCTGGCCGAGCAGGATCCGCTGATCGGCACCCGCGCCCTGCCCGGCGGTCAGACGTCGGTACTCCTCTACGGGGAGGTGCAGAAGGAGGTCATCGCCGAGACGCTGGCCGCCGACTTCGGGGTGGCGGCGGTGTTCGAGCCGACCAGGCCCGTCTATCTCGAACGCCCCGTGCGCCGGGCGGAGGCCGTCGAGGAGATCACGCGTCACGGTCGTAACGACTTCGTCGCCACCGTCGGCCTGCGGGTGGAGCCCGCCGCCATCGGGTCCGGGGTCGGATACCGGCTGGGCGTGGATCTGGGGTCGCTGCCGCTGGCCTTCCATCGGGCCATCGAGGACACCGTGCGCGACACGCTGGCCGAGGGACCGCACGGCCGGCCGGTCACCGACTGCCTGGTCACGCTGACCAGGACCGGTTACGACAGCCCGGTCAGTACGGCGGCCGACTTCCGCGGGCGGACCGCGATCGTGCTGCGGCGGGCGCTGCGCCGGGCGGGCACACGGGTGTACGAGCCGTGCCACCGCTTCGAGCTGGAGGTGCCGCCGGAGTCGCTGAGCGCGGTGACCGTACGGCTGGCCGGGCTGGGTGCCGTGGTGGCCGATGCCGTACAGCGGGAGGCGGTGTGGCTGGTCAGCGGCGAGATCCCGGCCGTGGCGGTGCGTGAGTTCGAGCTGGCGCTGCCCGGGCTGTCGCACGGCGAAGGCGTGTGGTGGTCGCAGCCTTTCGGCGACCGCCCTGCTCGCAGGTAACGATATGTCACCATTAACCCGCCCATAGTGACCGTCATGTCTGAAATGGGTACTAAATGCGTGGATGTACCGATCCAACATCATCCGTTCGGGGGGAACCATGGTGAACAAGAAGCCGGCCGCCAAGACCGGCAAAGCCAAAAAACAGGCGATCAAGTCCAGCCGCCAGGTCAAGGAGTCCAAGGACGCCAAGAAGGAGCCCAAGAAGCCCGACGTGGCGTGACCCGGTGAAATGATCAGGCAGCCGCGGCCGGAGTCCCGGCTGCCTGACCACGGGAGCGACACATGACGGCCTACCTCCGCTTCCCCGCCGTCTTCCAGGACGTCGTCGTCTTCGCCGCCGAGGACGACCTGTGGATGGTCTCCGCCCTCGGCGGGCGCGCCTTCCGCCTGACCGCCGGGGTCGCCGAGGCCGGATACCCGCGCATCTCTCCGCGCGGCGACCAGCTCGCCTTCGTCGGACGCGAGGAAGGCCAGGAAGAGGTGTACGTCATGCCCGCCGACGGGGGCGCGGCCCGGCGGGTCACCTATCACGGGGCCCGCTGCGCCGTCACCGGCTGGGACCCCGAGGGCCGCATCCTGTACGCCAGCGACGAGTGCCAGCCCTTCGAGGGCCGCAAGTGGCTGCACCGCGTCGCGCCGGGCGGCGTGCCGCAACGCCTGCCGTACGGCCCCGCGAACTCCATCGCCCACGGCCCGGACGGCATGATCGTCCTGGGCCGCAACACCGCCGACCCGGCGCGCTGGAAGCGGTACCGGGGCGGCACCGTCGGCGACCTGTGGATCGATCCCGAAGGCGAAGGCCACTTCCGCCGGCTCATCCGCCTGCCCGGCAATCTGGCCTCCCCCTGCTGGAGCGGCGACCGCGTCTGCTTCCTGTCCGACCACGAAGGCGTCGGCAACGTGTACTCCTGCACTCCCGACGGCGACGACCTGCGCAAGCACACGCATCACGAGGACTACTACGCCCGCAACCTGTCCGGCGACGGCCACCGCCTCGTCTACCACGCGGGCGCCGACCTCTACCTGCTCGATCCCGGGGACGCGCCCCACCGGATCGACGTGCGGCTGGCCAGCTCCAGGACCCAGCGCAACCGCAGGTTCGTGGACGCCGACGACTACCTCGACAGCGCCACGCTCAGTCCCGGCGGCAGCGCCCTGGCCGTCACCGCGCGCGGCAAGGCGTACGCCATGGCCGGTTGGGAGGGGCCGGTCCGGCAGCACGGCGAACCCGACGGTGTCCGCTACCGCTTCCTGACCTGTCTCAACGACGGCCGCCGCCTCATCGCCGCCGCCAGTGACGACAGTGACGAGGAGCAGCTGGTCATCCTCGGTGAGGCGAGCGTCCTGAGCATCGCCCGGCTCGGGCGGATCACCGCGCTGGCGCCCGACCCCGTCCATGACCGCGTCGCCGTCACCAACCACCGCGACGAGCTGTACCTCGTCGAGCTGGCCACCGGGCAGGCCGTTCTCGTCGAGGCCAACCCGCACGGGCCGCCCGCGGACCCCGCCTGGTCGCACGACGGCCAGTGGCTCGCGTACGCCAGCCCGCTGACCGCCCACACCTCCGCGATCATGCTGCACCACCCCGCGACCGGCCAGACCGTGCCCGCCACCGAACCGCTCCTCGAAGACTCCCGTCCCGCCTTCGACCCGCGCGGCCGCTACCTGTACTTCATCGGCCAGCGCGTCTTCTCCCCCGTCTACGACCAGCTCCAGTTCGGCCTCGGCTTCCCCCTCGGCACCCGCCCCTACGCCATCGCGCTGCGCCGGGACGTCCCCGACCCGTTCGTCCCGCAGCCGCGCCCCCTGGGGGCCAAGGACGAGGACGACGAGGAAGAGGAGGAGCCCGAGCCGCTGCGCGTGGACCTCGACGGGCTGGTCCGCCGCGTCACCGCGTTCCCGCTGCCGGAAGGCCGCTACGAGCGCATCGCCGGGCTGCCCGGCAAGGCCCTCATCCTCAGCAGCCCGCTGCAGGGTGAGGGTGTCCTGGACCTGTACGACTTCGCCAAGGGAGAGAGCGAGACGTTCGCCCGCGGCGTCACCGACTTCGAGCTGGGCCGCGACCACAAGACGCTCCTGTACCGGGCGGGCGACCGGCTGCGCGTGCTGAAGGCCACCGAGACACCCGACAACGACGACGACACCCCGGGCCGTGAGAGCGGGTGGATCGACCTGTCGCGGATCAAGGTGTCGGTCTGCCCGGCCGCGGAGTGGCGGCAGATGTTCCGCGAGGCGTGGCGCCTGCAGCGCGAGAACTTCTGGACCGAGGACATGGCCGGCGTCGACTGGGCCGAGGTGTACGAGCGCTACCTGCCGCTCGTGGAGCGCGTCAGCACCCGGGGCGAGTTCTCCGACCTGCTGTGGGAGCTCCACGGCGAGCTGGCCACCAGCCACGCCTTCGAGAGCGGCGGGGAGTATCGGCCGGGCCCCGAATACACGCAGGGCAAGCTCGGTGTCGACTGGGACCACCGCGACGGCGTCTACCACATCGGCGCGATCGTCACCGGCGACCTGTGGGACCCCGAGGCCACCTCACCGCTCAACCGGCTCGGCCTCGACGTACGGCCGGGCGACGCGGTCCTGGCCATCAACGGCGCTCCCATCGGCGAGACCGCCACCCCGAACGAACGCCTGGTCAACCTGGCCGACGAGGAGGTCGAGCTCACTCTGCGCCGCGGCGAGCGCCTGTTCACCGCCACGGTCCGCGCCATCGCCGACGAACGGCCCGCCCGCTACCGCGACTGGGTCGACCTCAACCGCGCCCGGTGCCATCAGCGTTCGGACGGCCGCGTCGGCTACCTGCACGTTCCCGACATGGGCACGGAGGGGTTCGCCGAGTTCCACCGGGGTTTCCTGGCCGAGTACGACCGCGACGCCCTCATCGTCGACGTCCGCTTCAACGGCGGCGGCAACGTCTCGGCGCTGCTGCTGGAGAAGCTGGCCCGCCGCCGCCTCGGCTACGACTACCCCCGCTGGGGCGATCCCGCGCCCTACCCGCCGGAGTCGCCGCGCGGCCCGCTGGTCGCCCTCACCAACGAGTGGACCGGCTCCGACGGCGACATCTTCAGCCACACCTTCAAACTGCTGGGCCTCGGCCCCCTCATCGGCAAGCGAACCTGGGGCGGCGTCATCGGCATCTGGCCACGGCACCGACTGGCCGACGGCACCCTTACCACCCAGCCAGAGTTCTCCTTCGCCTTCGACGACGTGGGCTGGCGGGTCGAGAACTACGGCACGGACCCCGACCTGGAGATCGACATCACCCCGCAGGACTACGCGGCGGGCACGGACACCCAGCTCGAGAAGGCCATCGACGTGATACTCGACCTGCTGGCCGAACACCCCCCGCACACCCCGGATCCAGCACATCGGCCACGGATGCAACCATAAGACGATTTACGGCGTCTATAGATCATGTGTGGGGTTGGTCCTCGGGGATGGTCGGGACACTCCGCAGAAGCGGGACAATAAGCCGGTGGCGAACGGGTACGTATCGCTATCGGCCACTTGTGTAGTGACACTCTCAGTCCAAGGGGGACTTCTCAAGTGCGCGCACTGGCACGCAAGGGCAAGTCGGCGATGGTCCGGCTGTACAGGGGCTACAACCGCCGCAAGGTGCGCAAGGCGCCGCCGCCGTCGACGGACAAGGTCAGGATTCTGATCCTGCACGCGTACGGCATGGGCGGCACGATCAGGACGGTGTTCAACCTGGCCAGTTATCTGGCCAAGCACCACGACGTCGAGATCGTCAGCATTCTGAAAGAGGCCGAGGAGCCCTTCTTCCCCATCGACCCGCGGGTCAAGTTCCGTTTCCTGGACGACCGGCTGCACCCCAGCCCGGACCCGGTGCGCGCGATGCTGTCGAAGATGCCGAGCAAGCTCATCCCGGCGGAGGAGTCGGCCTACCACCGCTTCAACCTCTGGACCGACCTCAAGCTGGCCCGTTACATCCGTTCGCTCGACACCGGGATCCTCATCTCCACCAGGCCCGGCCTCAACCTGGCGATGGCCCAGTTAGCGCTGCCCAGCCTCATCACCATCGGCCAGGAGCACGTCGCCCTGCGTACCCAGCCGGAGGCGGTGCAGGAGCTGATCAAGTGGCGCTACCGGCGCTTCGACGCGCTCGCCACGCTCACCAAGGCGGACCTGCGCGACTATCGCGCCGCCCTGCCCAAGAAGCCGAAGCGGCTGATCCGCATCCCCAACGCCGTGCCGCCCATGACCGGCGACGTGGCCAAGCTCGACGCCAAGGTCGTCATCGCCGTCGGCCGGCTGACCCGTCTCAAGGGCTTCCACCGGCTCATCGTCGCCTGGGAAGAGGTCGCCAAGACCCACCCCGACTGGACGCTGCGTATCTTCGGCGCCGGTCCCCAGGAGGAGAACCTGCGCCAGCAGGTGATCGACGCCGGTCTCGAAGGCAAGGTCGAACTGCCCGGGGCCACCACCGACGTCGGCGCCGAGCTGGAGAAGGCATCCGTCTTCGTGCTCAGCTCGCGCCACGAGGGCTTCCCGATGACCATCCTGGAGGCCATGGCCAAGGGACTGGCCATCGTCAGCTTCAACAGCCCGCACGGGCCGAAAGAGATGATCACCGACGAGGTCGACGGGCTGCTGGTCAAGCCGCGTACCAACGCCAACCTCGCCACCTCGCTCCTGCGCGTCATCGAGGACGAGCACCTGCGCCGCCACCTGGCGGCCGGGGCGCTGGAGACCGCGCGTACGTACGACGTCGACGCCATCGGCGCCCAGTGGGACGCCCTCTTCGAGGAGCTCCTGGCCCGCCGCAACGGCACCTACGTCCGTCCGACCCCGCCCGCGCCGGCACCGGCCCAGATCGAGCCCGCACCGGCCGACCCCGCGCAGGCCCCGCCGCCCGCCTGACGGTCAGGTACGGCTCGTCAGCTCGACCGGCTCCGCGATGACGTCCACCAGGGCCCCGTTGCGGTGCACCGTGATGGGCAGCGGCCGCCCGATCGCGTCGGCGAACATCAACCGCTGCAGGCTCTGCGCGTCCCCCACCGGATGGCGGTCGGCGCTCAGCACCAGATCCCCCGCCCGCAGGCCGGCCCGGTCGGCGGGCGACCCGGGCATCACCTCCACCACCCGCAGCGCGGTGTCCTGGCCGGTCCGCCGCCGTAGCGGCTCGGCCAGCGGCGCCGGCGAGGTGACCAGCCCCAGGTACGCGCGTCGTACCCGGCCGTCCTTGATCAGGGTGGCGATGATCGCCCGCGTCGTGCTGTTGACCGGCACGGCCAGCCCCACTCCGACACCGGCCACGGCGGTGTTGACGCCCACCACCCGCCCTTGCGAGTCGGCCAGCGCGCCGCCCGAGTTGCCGGGGTTCAGCGCCGCGTCCGTCTGGATCACGTCCTCGATGAGGCGTACGGCCTGACCGCTGCGGGCCGGTAACGACCGTCCCAGCCCGGACACCACGCCGGCCGTCACCGAACCGGCCAGCCCCAGCGGGCTGCCGACCGCCACCACGAGCTGCCCCACCACCAGTTCGTCGCTGTCGCCCAGGACGACGGGCCCGGGCGTGGGCACCTGCGCCCTGATCACCGCCAGATCCGACAGCGGATCCCGCCCCACCACCAGGAACTCACCCGACGATCCGTCGGAGAACGCCACCGTGCCCGCCCTCGACGAGCCCACCACGTGCGCGTTCGTCAGCAGGAACCCGTCGGCCGTGAAGACCACCGCCGACCCGCTGCCCCGGTCCGCCCGCACGCTGGCCACCTTCGGCAGCAGCTCGGCCGCCACCGATGAGACGACACGGGAGTAATCATCCATGCTTACATCATTACTCCGTAACCGAGAAAACGGCACAGCTTTTTCAGCTCACCGCCTGCGCCAGGGCCGCGCCGCAGTAGCCCGCCCCGAGCCCGGCCACGATGCTCGCCGCCGCGTTGGCCACCGCGTGGAAGCGGGCGCCCTCCTCGGCCAGCCGCACGGTCTCGTACCCCAGGGTCGAATACGTGGTCAGCGCCCCGCAGAACCCGGTGCCCGCGAACGCCATCACCCCGCTCCCGGCAGGCAGCGCCGCCAGGAACCCCAGCACCGCCGACCCGGCCACGTTCACCGCCAGCGTCCCCCAGGGGAACACCGTGTCGTGCCCGGCCTGCACCGCCCGGTCCGCCAGATACCGCAGCGGGGCGCCCAGCGCCGCGCCCACCACGATCAGGACGATCGTCATCGGGCCGCCACCCGCGCCAGCCGCCGCGTCACCCGCATCCCGCACCACACCGCCACCACGGCCGCGACCATCGTCGCCGCCAGATAGACCAGCCCGGCGACCGGCGCGCCCCACGCCACCAATCGCTGCACATCCACCACGTACGTGGAGAACGTGGTGAACCCGCCCAGGATCCCGACCCCGAGGAACGGCCGTACCAGCCGATGCGCCTGCCGTACCTCGGTGATCACCACCATGAGCACCCCGATCAGCAGGCATCCGGAGACGTTCACCCAGAACGTCGCCCACGGGAACCCGGCAGGAGAGGCGGGCAGCGCGCTCTGCGCCCCGTAGCGGGCCAGCGCTCCCAGCGCGCCCCCGGCCGCGATGACCACGAGCACGCTCCAGGACAGCTCCGCCCGCTGGCCGGGAACGTGGAGATCCACATCCGGATCAACAGCACCGTGCGTCATAGATCCCTCCCTCTGCCGTCTCAAACCTCTCACCGTGTCAAACACCACAATGTCGGGAATTGATCTCTAGAGAACCTGTGCCCAAGATCTCGGAGGCGTACTTGAGCACAAAGGATACGGTCGCCCTCCTGGCCGGGGGTGTACTGGTCGTCTCCCTCATCGGCGGCACCAAGAGCAGCCCGGCCACCGCGGCCAGCCCCCTGAGCAACACCAGCGGAACCCTGCCAGGACTCGCCCCCATCACCAAAGACACCGACAAAGCCAGCGCCCGCGCCCTCATCAAGGAACTCCGGGTGAAGGACCGCGGCCCCAAGACGGGCTACGAGCGCACCAGATACGGCGACAACTGGGCCGACACCGCCACCGACGTCCCGTACGCCCGCAACGGCTGCCGTACCCGCGACGACCTGCTCGCCCGTGACGGCCATGACGTCAAGTATCGCCAGGGCTCCCGCTGCGAGGTCGTCTCCCTGCGGCTGACCGACCCCTATACCGGCAGGACCATCGACTGGCGCAAGGAGCACGCCGACGAGATCCAGGTCGACCATGTCATCCCGCTCGCCTACGGCTGGCGGATGGGCGCGCCGCGCTGGTCGATGGCCAAGCGCGTCGACTTCGCCAACGACCCGCTCAACCTGCTGCCCGTCGACGGCGCCGCCAACGAGCAGAAGGACGGCTCGGGGCCGGCCGGCTGGCTGCCGCCGCAACACCGCATCCGCTGCGCCTACGTCACCCGCTTCGCCCAGGTCGCGCGCAAGTACGACCTGCCCGTCACCCGCGAGGACAAGAACACCATGCTCGCCCAGTGCCGCTGACCGCCGCCGCTCAGCGCACGTCCCTCCAACTCAGCGCATGCCCATCCAACTCAGCGCACGCCCATCCAGCTCAGCGCACGTCCATCCACTCGAAACCGTTCTTGAACGTCAGCGCGGCCAGGGCCCGCTGCCCGTCGGCGTTCGGGTGGAAGTAGTCCCACTTGCTGATGTGGTCGAGCGTGAACGGGTAGCCGAACACCGCGCCCCCGTCCGTACGGCAGGCGGGACCCAGCGTCGCGCACGCCTCGGCGGCCTCGTGGTTGTAAGCCATCACCCGCGCCCGCACCCGGGCCCGCCGCGCCACGTCGGCGGCCTTCATCGAGGACGGGGAGGCGAGCATCGTGGGGCAGATATGGCCGAGTGTCCAGAACGAGCGCGCCAGCGCGTTGCCCTTGCCGACCTGCCACAACCGGCGCAGGTCCGGAACGCTGGCGATGAACACCCGGACGCCCGGCATCCCGGCCCGCAACTCCGCCAGAGCCGCGTCGAACCGCTGCCGGTAGACCTGCACGGGCGTCATGTCCTTCTCTGCCGGCTTGCAGGCGTCCTGGGCGCCGATGAGGATTGTGACATAACTCGCTTTCGCCGCCACCGCCTGCCTCACCTGCCCCAGCAGGTCCGCGCTCGTCGACCCGGGCACCGCGAAGTTGCGGTTGTGCCCCAAGATCGACCTGCTCAGCCCGGCCAGCCGCAGGTAGTGGCTGCTCACCTGGGCGTTGTCACCCGCCGACCAGGAGCGGGAGGTGCAGGAGACGTACCAGCCGCACGCGTTGAACCCGGCCGAGACCGAATCGCCCAACGCCGCCATGACCTCTGGGACGGGCTCCGCCGTGGCGGCCTGGGCCGTGCCGGAGCCGAGAAGAACGAGCGCCGCGACGCAGACGGGCGCGAGACGAGTGATCATGCGGCCCAACGTAGGGATGGGCGAGGGGGCCGACTATGTCGTTAAGGCAACATCTGCCATCTCAGGACCGTGTTCATATCGCCGCTTGACAGGCCGGATCCGATGCGGCCCCGACCGAATATCATGCGAGTTCCCACTTTTTCTGGGTTCGTTGACCGTAACCGGTCATTCACGGGGGTCCCAGTCGAACGTGTTCAGTTCCCGCATAGAGTGTCTTGGGTGAGTGTCGCGCTCGGAACCACCCGCCCGCTACCGGTTCGCACCACCCCCATAGGTGACCCCGGTAACTTGCTGGCCTCCCTGCCCCGGACCCCCGCCCCTTATGCCTGGATCAGGCATGGCGAAGGACTCGTGGGCTGGGGTGAGGCCGCCCGTGTGAACGTTCCCGCAGGTCCCGGCCGGTTCGCCTGGGCCCGGCGGTGGCTCGGCGACCTCTTCGGCGACGCCCGCATGGACACCTATCTCGACGGGCCCGCCGGCACGCCCGGTGTCGGGCCGGTCGCCTTCGGCTCCTTCACCTTCGACGAGAACGCCGCCGGCTCCGTCCTCGTCGTCCCGCAGGCCGTACTCGCCCGGCGCAGCGGCCACGCCTGGCTCACCACCATCGGCGACGCGCGCCTCGAACCCCTCACCCCGATCCGCGACCCGGGCCGCATCAGCTACGGCGACGGCAGCCTGTCCGCCCCCGAATGGGAGCACGTCGTCGCCCAAGCCGCCCGGCGCATCCGCGACGGCGAGCTGGAGAAGGTCGTCCTGGCCCGGGACCTGCTCGCCACGGCCGAGCGTCCCATCGACGTACGCCTGCTGCTCAGCCGCCTGGCGCAGCGCTATCCCGAGTGCTACACCTTCTCCGTCGCCGGCTTCGTCGGCGCCACGCCCGAGCTGCTCATCCGGCGCACCGGCCAGGAGATCGAGTCGCTCGTCCTGGCCGGCACCACACCGCGCGGCAGCGGCCCCGAAGACGACGTGGCGCGCGGCGCCGCGCTGTTCGCCTCGGCCAAGGACCGGCACGAGCACGAGTGCGCCATCGCGTCCGTACGCGAGACGCTCGCCCCGCTGTGCTCGTCGCTGCAGACCCCCGACGAACCCGAACTGCTCATGCTGCCCAACGTCCAGCATCTGGCCAGCCACGTCACGGGCCGCCTGGCCGACGGCGCGTCGGTGCTCGACGTGGTCGCCGCCATGCACCCGACGGCGGCGGTGGGCGGCACACCCACCGACACCGCGATCAAGGTGATCCGGGAGCTGGAGGGGATGGATCGCGCGGGGTACGCGGGGCCCGTCGGGTGGATCGACGCTCACGGGGACGGCGAGTGGGGGATCGCGCTGCGCTCGGGGATCGTCCGCGGCCGCCGGGCCCGGCTGTTCGCCGGCGGCGGCATCATGGGCGACTCCGACCCGGCCTCCGAACTCGCCGAGGCGCAAGCCAAGTTTCGCGTCATGCAGTATGCGCTGGAGGGATGATTTTTTAGGTGACGGCACAGCCTGGGAGGGCCCAGTCGCCGTACGTGGCTGAGGGCCTCCAGGGACACGGCCGCTGAGCCCGCACGGGGTCGGGCGCCGTTACGGCCGGGTTCTTAGCCTTCTAGGTGGATTCTGTTGCCCGGAGTCACCTGGGCTCGGCCTGCGGTGAGGGTTGCCAGCCAGTCGGTGAAGGTCGCCGTCTCGTCGTCGGACACCGCAACCGTGAAGACGACCTTGCTGCCGTAGGACACGTCCTTTATCGGGTGTTTCGATGCCCTCAGGTCGTTCTCTATGCGGCCTGCCTGGTCGTGGGCGACTGTTACGTGGATGAGGGTTGCCGGGATCATCCTGGTTGGTTGTGCCTGGTCCAGGGTTTCCGTGACCGCTGAGCTGTAGGCGCGGACCAGACCGCCGGCGCCCAGGAGGGTGCCGCCGAAATAGCGGGTCACCACCGCCACCACGTCGTTGAAACCCCTGCCCGTCAGGGCTTGCAGCATGGGGGTGCCCGCCGTACCGCCTGGTTCGCCGTCGTCGTCGCCCTTGCGGTCGTCGCCGATGACGTAGGCCGTGCAGTTGTGGGAGGCGTTCGGGTGCAGGTGGCGGCGTTCGGCGATGAAGGCCGAGGCTTCCGCGGGCGTCCTCGCCGGGGCGACCGCGCAGACGAAGCGGGAGCGGCGGGCCTCCGTCTCGTGCTCGATGGCGGCGCTCAGGGTGAGATAGGAGGACACGTCCACAGATTAGTGCTCGCCGGACCGGCTCTCGGGACTAGCATCGCCTTCATCCCCCGGCAGGTCCCATGGAGGTATCCGTGGATATCACGGACGACGTCATGCCCTACGTCACCGAGGCGATCGGCGCCTATGGCGGTGCCGTACTCGCCAAGACCCACGAGCTCGCCGCCGGGTCGAACATCGCCCGCGGGACCCGCATCCTGCAGCGGATCTTCGGACGGGGTGACGCCGGCTCCAGGAGGGCGATCGAGCAGATGGCGGCCCACTCCGGCGACGATCTGGCGTTACGGCTGGCCATCCTCGAGGCGTTCGCGGCCGATCCGACCCTGGCCGGCGAGATCGCCGCCATGCTCCCCGCCCGCAGCACCACCTGAGCGGTCGCCCGCAGCGCCACCCGAGCATCCGCCCGCGGCGCCACCCGAGCGCCCGGCCGCCGCGCCGCCTGAGGGGCCGGCCGCGCTCACCGGTGCGGGGCGCCCCGCGCCGCGTGACCGGTCCATTTCCCGCCATTCCCGGCGCAGCCCGGTCAGGCCTACGGTGAGGAAGTAGGCCGCTCCGCACGCGACCAGCACCGGCGACAACCCGGCGGCGGCCACCGCCGCACCGGCGATGAGCCCGCCCAGCGGAATCCCGCCCCACGCCAGCGAGTCCCCCAGCGCGTTGACCCGGCCGAGCAGCCGTCGCGGCACCCGTTCGAAGTAGATCGCGCCCAGAATCGGGTTGATGAGGCCCCCGCTGAGCCCGCTCAGCGCGAACACCACCACGATCGCCCACACCGGCGCGTCCATCGCCAGGACCAGGAACCGCGGCGGGCCGGCGAGCAGAAAGGCCACGAAGAACACCGCCCGCCGCGGCATCCGATGCGCCACCGCGGCGGCCACCAGGCTCCCGCCGACCGCCGCCAGCCCCATCACGCTGCTGTTCAGCCCGATCACGGCCGGGCCATGGCCGGACTCCCTGGCCCACACCGGCACCAGCACCTGGGTGAACGCCGCGTCCAGCAGGTTCGTCACGGCGACCATGAGCGCGAGGGCCAGCAGTATCGGCTCACCCCGCAGAAAGGCGACCCCCTCGGCGAAACGCCGCCAGTAGCCCTCCGTCTCCCCCGCCCCGCCCTCGGAATCGCGACCCGAGCCGTGGTCCGACATTTGGGGAGGGACCGCGCCCTCTGCTGACACCTGGACGGGGACCTCGCCCTCGGCCGATGCCCGGACGTGGGCCGGGTCGCCTGCGTCTGGTGCCTGGGCGCGTGGCAGTGCCCACACGATGACGACGGAGCCGAGCGCGAAGCAGGCCCCGCTGGCTGCCAGGCCGATCAGTGGGCCGGCCAGTGCTACCAGCGCCCCGCCCGTGGCCGGACCGACGGTGGCGGCCAGGCGTTCCGTCACGCCTGACAGTGCCGCGGCCCGCTCCAGCGGGATCCGGCCATGCTCGGCCGCCTCCGGCACCATGATCTCCTTGGCCAGGTCCCCGGGCCCGCGAGCCGCGCCGATCAGCGCCACCAGCCCGAGCAACACCGGGAAGGCCAGCAGACCGAGAACGTGCAGCAGAGCCACGGCCCCGGCTCCGGCGGCGCTCGCCACGTCGGCGACCCACGAGACCCGGCGCGGCCCCAGGTGGTCGACCAGCGGCCCCACGAAGAGCTTGACCAGGACATACGGCGCCATCTCGCAGAAGGCCACGAGCCCGGTCATGGTGGCGCTGCCGGTCGTGACGAGCACGAACCACGGCAACGCGATGGCCGACACCCGAGTGCCGGTCAACGACATGGCCAGGGCCGCCAGCACCCCGGCCAGCGGGCGTAAGGACCGCCCGATCACGGGACGCTCGTTCGCAGGAGGCTCGGTCACAGGACGGCGGGTCATGACAGGTCCGATTCCGACACGTCCGGCTCCGACACGTCCGGCTCCGACACGTCCGGCTCCGACACGTCCGGCTCCGGCAGCAGGTGCATGACCAGCGACACCCGCTCGGCCCCCTCGACGACCGCGTCCTCGGGGACGTCGCGCACGTAGCGGGCGACCACGGCCAGCAGTTCTTCGTGCAGCCGCTCGGCCTCCTCCAGGGTGAGGTGCAGCGCCCAGTGGCTGATGTCCAGCGCGTCGCACCAGGGCCGGGGCATGGTCTGCAGTTCGTTCAGCGCGCGCTGGGTCAGCAGGCTGTGCGCGGCCGCCACAGACCGCAGGTACGTCAGCACGGCCTCGGGCTCCTGCCTGGCCAGTTCGCTGTCGGCGAGCCGGGTCACCTGGTGCACCGAACGCCACCACCGCTCGCGCGCGTTCCCGCGTTCGGTGTCCTCCTCGACGAAGCCCGCCGCAGCCAGCCTGCGCAGGTGGTAGCTGGCCGTGCCGGAGTTGACGCCGAGGCGTTCGGCCAGGCGGGTGGCCGTCGAGGGACCGTACTTGCGCAGGAGTTGGACGAGCTCCACCCGCACCGGATGGGCGAGGGCGCGCAGGCCCTTGGCATCGAGAACGACGACTGAGGTCATGACCCCAACCATAGATTGCCAACATCTCTTCGCAAAGGGTTCTTCGCGAAGAGATGTTGGCAATCCGCCGTTTGCGCTAAAGTGCGTTTGTGAATCCCCCCTTCACGCCCCTCGCCCCTGACGACCCTCCCGAGATCGGCGGCTATCGCCTGGTGGCGCGGCTGGGGGCGGGCGGAATGGGGCAGGTCTACCTCGCCCGCACCCAGAGCGGCAGGCGCCTGGCCATCAAGGTGATCCGCGCCGAGTTCACCGGGGATCCGGAGTTCCGGCGGCGGTTCCAGCAGGAGGTCGCCGCGGTCGAGCGGGTGCAGAGTCTCTACACCGCGCCCGTCGTCGACGCCGATCCCCAGTCCAGGACGCCCTGGCTGGCCACCGCCTACGTACCCGGGCCCTCGCTCGACAAGGCCGTCGCCCGTCATGGTCCGCTGCCTCCCCGCACGGTGCTGACCATGGTCTGCGGGGTGGCCGAGGCGCTCCAGGCCATCCATGCCGTCCAGGTGGTCCACCGCGACCTCAAACCGTCGAACGTGCTGCTGTCCCCCGACGGCCCCCGCGTCATCGACTTCGGCATCGCCAAGGCCGTCGACGCGACCCCGCTGACCGGGACCGGCATCCGCGTCGGCACGCCGCTGTTCATGGCTCCCGAGCAGGCGCTCGGGCACCCGGCCGCGCCGCCGGTCGACGTGTTCGCGCTCGGCGGGCTGGCGCTGTTCGCGGCGACCGGCCGCACACCGTTCGGCGAGGGCCCCGACCCGGCGGTGCTCTACCGCGTGGTGCATGACGAGCCTCAGCTCGACGGCTGCCCGCCGGAGTTGCGCGACGTGATCGCCCGCTGCCTGGCCAAGGACCCGGCGCATCGGCCGACGCCGCGCGCGCTGGTGACCGAGCTCGAACGGTACGCGCAGACGGGGCCGGAGTGGCTGCCCCCGGAGCTCACGCGCTCCCTGCCCGGCTACGCGGCCTCGCCCTCTCCGCCCCCGGCGCGCTCACGCAGGACGTTCGGGTTCGGTGTCGTGGCGGGCGCCGCCGCGGGCGCGGCGCTGATCGCGGGCGCGGCCACGGCCGTGCTGCTCAACCAGGGCCCGGCCGTCGGCACCCCGCTCGCCGGACCCGCCGCGACCGTCACGGTCACCGAACAGGCGCCCGCGAGCAGGCCTACCACCGATGCGACCGAGGAGACCACGCCGAGCCCCGCGGGCACGGCGACCGAGGGCTCGGTGGCCGGGGCGAAGGCGGGCACGCTGCTCGGCACGTACAAGGGCATCGACGTGACCATCTATTACTCGGTCAACTTCACCGACGACCCCACCCACCCCAAAGAGGGCAACGACGAGGACGTCAGCTACGGCGCCATCGGCCTCCAGGCGGAGAAGATGGCCGTGCTCGAACCCGGACAGACCGGCACCTACCAGGCGTGCGTCGACAACACCCGGTACATGGGGAGCTACGCCGCCGACCAGGCCAAGGGCCGGCTGGTGTGCGTCTTCGCCGAGAACACGATCGGTCTCGTCAAGGTGACGAAGGTATCCGAAGGGGCCAGTGACTACATCACCATGGACCTGACAGTCTGGCAGCGCTGACGCCTACTCTGGGAGTCATGTCCGTTACGCCCTTACGGGGCGGGCCGGCGCGCGAGGCCGAGTTACTCGGCGTCGTGCTCGATGTGCTGCGCGAAACCGGGTACGACCGGCTGACCATCGACGCGGTGGCCGCACGCGCGAAGGCGGGCAAGCACACCGTCTACCGGCGCTGGCCGTCCAAGGCGGAGCTGGTGGTGGCGGCGTTCGTCAATGCCGTGTCCGACAGGCCGGTGGTCCCCGACACGGGTGAGCTGCGGGGTGATCTGCTCGCGCTGATGGAGTCGCTGGTGGGCGAGCTGGCCCGGCTGGGTGAGGTGATCGCCGGGCTGATCGGCGAGATCCTGCACAACGCCGACCTCGCCCGCGCGGTGCAGCAGAACTACGTCGCCAGCCGCCGCCGGTTGACGCTGGAGGTGTTCGAGCGGGCTTGGGCCAGGGGCGAGCTGTCGCGCAGCGCCGACACCGACCTGCTGTGGCAGGTGGGCCCGGCGGTGCTGTTCTTCCGGGCGCTGGTCAGCGGTGAGCCCGTCGACCACGAACTGGCCCGGCGGCTCGTGGACCACATCGTGCTGCCCATCGCCCTCGGCCGCCGATAGAAACAGCGCCGGCAGAACAGCCATGGCGCCGACCTCAGGCTCGCCGCCGGGCACGGTACGCGCTGGCCTTGGCGCGGTTCTGGCACGACAGCCCGCAGAAGCGCCGCGAGGTGTTCCGCGTCACGTCGAAGAAGACCAGCGCGCACCCGTCCGCCTCACATGACCGGAGCCGAACCCCCTGCCCCACCCCGATCACCATGGCCAGCGCGGTGCCGGCGTCGGCGGCCCAGGCGTCGACCAGCGAGGCGTCCGGCTGGTGGAAGGCCAGGATGGGCGGCTCCCCGTGCAGGTTGGCGACGGCCGAGTGCCGTACCAGCAGCGCGTTGAGCGACGCGACGGAATCGGGGCCGCCGCCGAACACGGGCCGCAGCTCGGCGGCCACCTCCGCCAGGCGGTCGGCGTCGGCGGCGGTCGGGGATCCGGCGGGCGGCCGGTCGAGGCGGGCCGTGGCGGCCAGTACGGCGGCGCGGCGCGCGGCCCCGTCGGCCGGCGGCGCGAGGTCGCGCCCGCGTACCTCGCCCACGGCCAGTTCGTTCACCAGGAGGACGGCGAGCTCCACCCACCGGCCAACATAACTGTCTATTTGGGATTGACCAGTGATGCGCCAGGAGTCTATCGTCACTGGCATAGCTTATCTAGACAGTGAGGAATTGGCATGTCCATCGATGGCAGAGTCGCCCGCCGCATGTGGCACCAGCTGGAGCCGATCCACGCGGCGCTGTACTTCTCCCCCCAGGCCTTCGAGGAAGCCGCCGCGATCGGCTACGACGTGGAGTCGCGGTGGCCGAGCTACTTCGCCTACCGCACCGCACCACTGGGCCACGCGGGCACGAACCTGGCCTTCGCCACCTACTACAGCTTCAGCCCTCAGACGATCGCCGAACACGTTCCGGCCGTCTGGGACACCGCCACCCCCGAGCAGGTGCTCCAGACCCGCGTCCGGGCCGTCGACCGCACCTATCGGGCGCTGCTCGGTGACCGGGCGGGGCAGCTCGCCGAGGCCGCGGAGCTGGCCAGGCGGACGGCCGAGAGCGTGACGGTGGCCGGACGGCCGCTCGCCGCCGCCAACCTGGACCTGCCCTGGCCGGACGAGCCGCACCTGGTGCTCTGGCACGCCGCCACCGTGCTACGTGAGCACCGCGGCGACGGCCACCTGGTGGCGCTCCAGGCGGCGGAGCTGGACCCGTGCGAATCGCTGGTCTCCTTCGCCGCGATCGGCGCCGCCCCGGAGGCCAACTTCGCCGGGCGGGGCTGGAGCGAGGACGACTGGGCCGCCGCGCAGGATCGACTCGCCGGGCGCGGCCTGGTCGACGCCGCAGGCCAGGCCACCGACGCGGGCCGGGCGCTGCGCGACCAGGTCGAGCGGATGACCGACGCACTGGCCGCCGAGCCGTGGCGGCAGCTGGGCGAGCAGCGCGCCGACCGGCTGGCCCAGCTCGTCCAGCCGGTCCTGGGCGCCGTCTTCGAGGCGGGAATCCTCCCGATGACCAGCACGCTCGGCATCGCCACGGTGAAGGCACCCGACTGATCCACCGGCCGCCCCGACCTCGACCGGCCGGCACGCGCGGACCGGTCAGTAGCCGGGCGCGGGCTGCCAGAGGCTGATCTCCGTGCCCTGGTCGTCGGTGCAGGCGCAGCCCCGCCCCGACTTGCTCTCGATGATCTCCCCCGTCGTGCCGCCGAGCTCACGCACCCGCTTGATCGCGGCGTCGACGTCGTCGACGCTGTAATACAGGTTCGGCTGTGACGAGGGGCCGGAGGCGGTGAGGCCCATCGGCACCGCCGTGTTCGTCACGTGCAGGTACGTCTCGTGCTCGCGCCGGAACTCCCACCCGAACAGCGCCCCGTAGAAGGCGGCGGCCCGATCCAGGTCCTCGACGGACAGCGTGTAGTAACCCAGCTCCACAGCCATGCGCAGTCCTCCGTAATAATTGCCGCTATCGTTAAGTATTACCACATAACGGAAGTGAGCAACTATTAACGCAAACGGCAACGATCTGGATGCCACACTGGCCGCCCTCGCCGACCCCACCCGGCGCAAGGTGATCGACCTGCTGCGCGCCGGCCCCCGCCCCGCCGGGGAGCTGGCGCAGGCCGTCCAGATGAGCGCGCCCGCGCTGAGCAGGCATCTGCGCGTGCTGCGGGCCGGCGGGCTGGTCCAGGCGGAGGCGGGCGGCGAGGATGCCCGGCTGCGCCTCTACACGCTGCGCCAGGAGCCGTTCACCGCCCTTCAGGCGTGGCTCGACCAGGTGCAGGCGTTCTGGGCCGAGCAGCTCGGCTCGTTCAAGGACCACGTGGAGCGCACCACCCCATGAACTCCGTCCAGGCCGCCGTCATCGTCCCCGTCGACCAGGCCACCGCGTTCCGCGTCTTCACCGACGAGATCGACAGCTGGTACGTGCGCGGCCCCCACAGCTGGGTCGACCCGTCACGCGCGGTCGGCATCCGGTTCGAGGAGGGCTACCTGCGCGAGCTGTGGTCCGACGGCGGCCACGTCGACACCGGCCGGATCCTCACCTGGGAGCCGCCACGCCGCCTGGTCTGGGCCGACCTGATCAACGACCAGGGTGCGATGGAGATCGAGGTGGCGTTCACGCCGGTCGACGGCGGCACCGAGGTGCTGCTGGAGCACCGCGGCCTCGACACGCTCCCGCCGGACGTGGCCGGGCGCATCCGCCGGGGCTACTCCTGGCAGATCGCGCTGAGCTGGTTCGCCGAGAGTTTCGCGCGTTTGTGAAGCCCGTAGAATCCCGCCTGTGACTCGTGACGAAGAGGCCGTGCGCCACGCGGTCGAGCGGATGGCGCGGATCTTCTCCGACTGGGGGCTGCCGCCCATGGCCGCGCGCGTGCTGTTCACGATGATGGCGGCCGAGGAGCGGACGCTGACCGCCGCCGAGCTCGGCGACCGGCTCGGCGTCAGCCCGGCCGCCATCTCCGGCGCGGTGCGCCTGCTCACGCAGATGCACCTGGTGGTGCGGGAGCCGGTGCCCGGCTCCCGCCGTGATGTCTACCGCCTGCCCGACGACGCCTGGTACGAGCTCACGCTGGCCAAGATGCCGATCTTCCGGCAGATCACCGACGAGGCGACGGCCGCGGTCGAGGCGGTCGGCGGCGACGACACCACCGCCGGCGCGAACCTGGCCAGGATGCGCGACTACTTCGCGTTCGTGGAGCGCGGGCTGCCCCGGCTGCTCGCCGAGTGGCGCGAGCGCTGACAGCCGAGCACGGGCGCTAGCCCCTGCCGTACTTCTTGTGCACGGCCTGTTTGCTCACCCCGATCGCATGAGCGATCTGCGCCCACGGCAACCCGGCCACCCTGGCCCGGCGTACCTGGACCGCCTCCATGCGTTCGATCTCGTGCCGCAACGCGGTGGTCGCCTGCAGGGCTCGCAGCGGATCCTCGTCCTGCGCCTGCCGCATCAGCGTCGCCAGGTCGTTCGTCATCCCCCCAACGTAGTCCAGCGGCCGCTCATCGCGAGTCCAGGACGAGCCTCAGGCCGAGCCCGATGAGGACGACACCGGAGATCTGCTCCAGCCGCCGCTTGACGACCGGGCGGCCGAGGAACGCCTTGGCCTTGGCGACGGTCCAGATGAGCAGGCCGTACCAGAGCAGGTCCACGAGCACCCAGACGACGGCGAGCGTGACGAGGGTGAGCGGGACGTTCTGCCCTTGCGGCACGAACTGCGGCAGGAACGACATCGCGAACACCGCCGCCTTCGGGTTGGCCAGGCAGGTCCCGAACCCGGCCAGGTACGACCGGCGCCGTCCACTGACCGCGACCCCCTCGACCGGCGGCGAACCCTTGCGGGCCTGCCAGAGCGACTGCGCCCCCATGACGACCAGCAGGACCGCGCCCGCGACGCGCATCACGTCATAGGCCACCTGCGAGGCCAGCACCAGCGCCGACAGGCCGAACGCGGCGGCCAGCCCCCAGATCAGGATGCCGGTCTCGTTGCCCAGGGTGGCGGCCAGGCCGGAGCCGCGCCCGGCCCGCAGCGTCTGTCTGAGGATGATCGCGGTGCTGACTCCGGGAACCATCGCCACCAGGATGCACGCGCCAATGAATGCGATGAGATACATGTGGGGCATAGTGGCAGAACCGCCCGTTTTTAGCCGTAGATTTTTCCGAGCTCCGCGACGGCCTCGACCATCAGCGCGCGCAGCTCGGGCGGTCCCAGCACCTCGACGCTCGCCCCGAGCCGCAGCAGCAGCCACCGGGCGTGCCTGATCGACTCGATCGGAACCGTGAGCGTGCGCCAGCCCTCGGCGTCGGGCTCGGCGCCCTCGGCCAGCGCGGCGGCGACGACGTCGTTGCCCATCGTGTAGGCGAGCAGGCTGTCCAGTCCGGGGGCGATCTTGATCACGGCCTCGGCGGTGTACATGCGCTCGCGGAACTCGCGTGAATAATCGCGCCAGAAGTCGCCGAGGTCGAAACCCTCGGGCCGGTCGAAACCGCCCGGCAGCGTCTCCAGCGCTAGGATGCGCGCGACCCGGTACGTACGCGGCGTCGCCCCGGCGGGCGCGGCCACCATGTACCACGAGCCGCCTTTGAGCACGAGCCCGTACGGGTCCACCACCCGCTCGACCTCCTGCTGGCCCCAGCGCCGGTAGGTCATCCGCAGCCGCCGCTGCGCCCACACCGCCTCGGCCACCTCGTTGAGGTGCGGCACGTCGTCGGCGTCGCGGTACCAGCCGGGCACGTCCAGCAGGAAGCGCTCGCGCATCCGCGAGGCGTGCGAGCGCGGCTCGGGCGGCAGCGCGGCCAGCAGCTTCAGCTCCGCGCTCGCCACCACCTCCGACAGCCCCAGCTCGGCCGCGGGCCCCGGCAGCCCGGCCAGGAACAGCGACGACGCCTCCTCGGCCGTCAGCCCCGTCAGCCGGGTGCGGTAGCCGTCGAGCAGCTGGTAGCCGCCCGCCGGACCGCGATCGGCGTAGACCGGCACCCCGGCGGCCGACAGCGCCTCGACGTCGCGATAGACGGTCCTGACCGACACCTCCAGCTCCGCGGCCAGGTCGGTGGCGGTCATCCGGCCGCGCGCCTGCAGAAGCAGCAGAAGGGAGAGCAGACGGCTGGCGCGCATGCCCACCATTGTATTGCGCACATATGTCATGTTTGTATGAACACATGGAACGTGTGCTGTCCATCATGAACACCCTTCGCATCCACGACAGCGTCTCGGTCGCCGAGCTGGCCGCCGAGCATGGCGTGTCGGAGATGACCATCCGCCGCGACCTGGACGAACTGGCCCAGCAGGGGGTGGTGCGCAGGGTCAGGGGCGGCGCGCTGTCGCTGCTGCTGCGCGGCGAGGAGCCGCCGTTCGGCGTACGGGAGCACGAGGCGGTCGACGCCAAGCAGCGGATCGGCGCCGAGGTGGCCGGGCTGATCGCCGACGGCGAGGCGGTGCTGCTCGACGGCGGCACCACCGCGCTGGAAGTGGCCCGCGCCCTGCTGGACCGCCGGGTGACCGTGCTCCCGCTCGCGCTGCAGTCGGTGTCACTGCTGGCCGCGGCGCCGCGCGTTCGGCTGGTGCTGCCCGGCGGAGAGGTACGGCAGGGCGAGCTGAACTTCATGGGCCCCCTGACCGAGACCTCGATCAAGGCGCTGCGCTTCGACACGGCGGTGATCGGCTGCTGCGGCCTGTCCGCCGAGCAGGGGCTGACCGCCCACGACCTGCCGGAGGTGGCCGTCAAGCAGGCCGCCATCGCCGCGGCCAGGCGGGTGATCGTGGCGTGCGACTCGGGCAAGTTCGCCAGGACGGCGTTCGGCGCAGTCTGCCCGATCTCGCGGCTCGACGTGGTGGTGACCGACGCCGGCATCCCACGCGAACAGCACGACGCCCTGCTCGCCGCCGGGGTCACCGTCCGTCTCGTCCAGGAAGCCCGGTGAACCGCGCCCGGGTGGCCGTCTACCTGCTGTTCCTGCTCGCCGGGGCCGCCATCGGCACCTGGACGGCCCGGATACCGGCCATCAAACAGGACCTCGGGCTGAGCGACGGGCGGCTGAGCCTGGCCCTGCTGGCCATCGCCGCCGGGGCGATGGCGGGCATGCAGGCGGTCGGCCGCCTGGTGGACCGCTACGGCAGCAGCCGCGTCATGATCCCCGCCGCGCTGCTGCAGGGGGTGGTGCTCGTCCTGCCCGCCTACGCCGTGAACCTGGGCACGCTGGCCGCCGCGCTGTTCGGGTTCGGCGTGGTCCACGGGGTGCTGGACGTCTCGATGAACGCCAACGCGGTGGAGGTGGAGCGGGCGTGGGGGCGGCCGATCATGTCGTCGTTCCACGCGGTGTTCAGCATCGGCGGGTTCGCGGGCGCCGCCGCCGGAGGGCTGTTCGCGCACCTGGCGCTCTCGCCCGCCGCCACGTTCCTGTCGGTCGCGGTGGTGATCGCGCTGCTGGCCGCGTGGGCGGCGGCCTGGGCGCTGCGCTCCCGGCCCTCGCCGGTGACCTCGGATTCCGAGGTACGGCCGAGGCTGCCCAAGGGGATCCTCTTCCTCGGCGTGCTGGCGTTCTGCTGCCTGGTGGGCGAGGGGGCGGCGGCCGACTGGAGCTCGGTCTACCTGCGGGAGGACCTGGCCGCGTCCGCGGGGTTCGCGGCGGCGGGCTATGCCGCGTTCTCCATCATGATGACGGCCGGGCGCCTGGCCGGGGACCGGCTGGCGGTCCGCTTCGGGCCGGTGGCGCTGGTGCGCGGGTGCGGGCTGCTGGCCGCCGCCGGGCTGGGGCTGGCGCTGACGGTCGGGCATCCGGTGGCGGGGGTGGCCGGGTTCGGGTGCTTCGGGGCGGGGTTGTCGTGCATCGTGCCGCAGGTGTTCTCCGCCGCCGGGCATCGTGACCCGGCTTTCGCGGGGCGGGCTCTGGCGCGGGTGGCGAGCATCGGCTATCTGGGGTTCCTGTCCGGGCCGGTGCTCATCGGGGGTCTCGCCGAGCTGTCCGGGCTGCCGCGGGCGCTGGGCGTACCGGCGCTGCTGGCCGCCTTCGTGGCACTGGCCGCCACCGCGCTGCGTCCCCGTACGACCGAGCCGGTCAGGTCCTAGCGCTCACGACGCCGACGGCGAAGTCGGCGCAGCGCCTCGGCACCTAGCCGAACTGCTGCCAGCCCAGCCTGATCACCATGGCCACCACCACACACAGCAGCACGACGCGGACGAAGCCCGTGCCGCGCTTGAGCGCCATCCGGGCGCCCACCTGCGCGCCCGCCACGTTGCAGACGGCCATCCCGAGACCCAGCCCCCACAGCACATGCCCCTGCCAGGCGAACACGAACAGCGCGCCCAGATTGGTCCCGGTGTTGATGATCTTCGCCGAGGCGGAGGCGGACACGAAGTCCAGCCCGAGGATCGTGGTGAACGCGATGATCAGGAACGTACCCGTCCCCGGCCCCATGATCCCGTCGTAGAAGGCGACGCCCACGCCCGCGATCGTCACGGCCGCCACGACGCGGCCGTTCGTCCGCAGGTGGGGCTGCGGCACCGAGCCCATCTGCGGGCGCAGCGTCACGAACGCGGCCACGCCCACCAGCACCGCCATCACGGCCGGTCGCAGCACATCGGCCGAGATCGCCGCCGCGGCCAACGCCCCCAGCCCGGCACTGACCACGGCCAGCCCCACACCGGGCAGCGCGACCGCCCGGTCCACCTTGGTGGTACGCGTGTAGGTCACGGCGGCCGAGGCGGTGCCGAAGACGGAGGAGAGCTTGTTGGTGGCCATCGCCTGCACGGGCGGGATGCCCGTCACCATCACCGCGGGCAACTGCACCAGCCCGCCACCACCCACGACGGCATCGACCCAGCCCGCACAGAGGGCAGCCGCCAACACCAGCACCACATGCTCCAGCGGCACGCCACTCCCCCGATTTCCCCCGAGAACCGCAAAGAGCGTATATGTCCCGCTATCACAACCAAACAGGAGGGATGCCCCTTACCACCAACCCACCGGCCACGCTGTGGCGCGCCGGGCCGCCGGCCGCGCTGTGCCGCCACCAACCCCCGGGGTCGCGATCCCGCGGGCCGCGCTGCCCCGCGCCGCACCTTCGAGCCCCAGTTGCGGGTCGCGCCGCGTCTGGCCCCCGCCGCTCTGTGCCGGACCTCCGAAGTTCCAGCCCACTGGCCGCGCTGCGCTGGTTTGCCGGAGGCGGCCGACATGGCGCGGCCGCCCCCGCAGGTCGCCGCCCGGGTCTAGCGGGCGGTGGTCAGCGTCCGCTTCCTGGAGGCGTAGATGTCGTCGATCAGGTTGTAGGAGCGCGCCTGCTCGGCCGTGAAGATCCGGTCCCGCTCGATGTCCTTCCTGATCTCCAGCTCCGTCTTGCCCGTGTGCCTGGCCAGCATGAACTCCTGCTGGCCGCGCATCCGCAGGATCTCCCTGGCGTGGATCTCCATGTCGCTCGACTGGCCTCGGCCGCCCTCGGTGGCGGGCTCGTGCAGCAGGACGCGGGCGTGCGGCAGGGCGGCGCGCTTGCCCGGCGTGCCCGCCGCCAGCAGGACCGCGGCGGCCGAGGACGCCTCGCCGATGCAGACGGTGTGGATCTCCGGCCGGACGAACTGCATCGTGTCGTAGATCGCCGTCATCGCGGTGAACGAGCCGCCCGGCGAGTTGATGTACATGTTGATGTCCTGGTCGGGGTCGAGCGACTCCAGCGTCAGCAACTGCGCCATCACATCGTTGGCGCTCGTGTCGTCGATCGGCGTGCCCAGGAAGATGACCCGGTCCTCGAACAGCTTGTTGTACGGGTTCATCTCCTTCATGCCGTAAGAGGTGCGCTCGGTGAACGAGGGCAGCACGTAACGTCCGCTCATATCAGTTCATCCCCTCGGCCATGTGGTCGACGAATCCGTAGTCGAGCGCCTCCTGCGCGGTGAACCAGCGGTCGCGGTCGGAGTCGGCCTGGATCTGCTCCAGCGGCCGGCCGGTGTGCTGGGCGGTGATCTCGGCCAGCCTGCGCTTGGTGTAGAGCAGATTCTCCGCCTGGATCTGGATCTCGCTGGCCGAGCCGCCGATGCCGCCGAGCGGCTGGTGCATGACGATCCGCGCGTTGGGCAGCGCATAGCGCTTGCCGGGGGTGCCCGCGCACAGCAGCAGTTGCCCCATGGAGGCGGCGAAGCCCATCGCCACCGTCGCCACGTCGCACGGGACGAACTGCATCATGTCGTACAGAGCCATCCCCGCGGTCACCGACCCGCCGGGCGAATTGATGTAAAGCGTTATGTCCCGGTGCGGATCCTCGGCCGCCAGCAAAAGCAGCTCACCGCACAACCGATTGCATATCTCGTCGTCGACCTCCTGGCCGAGAACAAGTATGCGCTCCTTCAACAGCCGCTGGCTGAGCTGGTCAGGCCAGGAGGTGCGCAGGGTCTCCGTCATGGAATCGCCTTTCTCTCGAGCTATTCACCGACGCTAGACCCGGGCCGCACGAATTCCAGCTCCTTTTCGCTGGGGGCGCATTTCTCTAAAAGCGCATTCCACCGAGAGCGAATAACCGTCGACATACAATCACGAATGTGAGATGGAACCTGCCCCGCCGATGGGCATGCCTGATCCTCGGCGGCGCGCTGCTGATGCCGTACATGATGACCGGGGTTCTGACATCGGGCCTGCTCCAGGGCCAGTCGGCCGATTTCTTGCTGCCCCTTCAGCTCGGGGTGTTCGTGGCGGTGCTGCCGGTGGTGGCGGTGACCGGGCTGTTCCTGCCGGTACGGGCGCTGGAGGTGAACGCCGCCCAGGGGCTGCTCGGCGCGCGCGTGGAGACTCCCCCCAGGCAGGCGCGCCGGTCATGGCAGGAACGGTGGCGCACGGCCGCCTGGTACACCCTCCACCTGGGCATCGGCGGCCTGGTGAGCGGGTGCACGCTGGCCGGGATTCCGTTCACGGTCTTCACGTTCGCGGTGCCGTTCGTCGGCGGGCCCGAGCGCATGCTGGGGATCGCGGTCGAACCGGGCTGGGCGGCGCTGCGCTGGCCGTTGATCGGGCTGGGCGTGCTGGGGGCGGTGGTGCTGTTCGCGGCCGGCGCGGGCGCGCTGCTGGCCCGGCTCGCCCCCGTGCTGCTCGGCCCCACCCCCGGCGAACGACTGACCGCGGCCGAGCGTCACGCCCGTACGCTGGCCGAGCGCAACCGGCTGGCCCGCGAGCTGCACGACTCCGTCGGCCACGCGCTGAGCGTCGTCACCCTGCAGGCCGCCGCGGCCGGGCGGGTGCTCGACCGCGACCCCGAGACGGCCAGGACCGCTCTGGCGGCCATCGAGCAGTCGGCCCGCGCCGCCCTCGACGACCTCGACCACGTCCTCGGCGTCCTGCGCGACGGCGACCCGCCCCCTGAGGCCGGCCCGCCGCAGGCGACGCTGGCCGATCTCGGCGACCTGGCCGCCGCCTCGGGCGCCGAGGTGCGGCGCGAGGTGGGCGACCTGACCGGCGTGCCCGCCGTGGTCTCCAGGGAGGCCTACCGGATCGTGCAGGAGGCACTGACCAATGCGCTCAAACACGGTCAGGGGCCGGTACGGCTGGCCGTCGCCGTACAGGACGACGACCTGAGACTGGAGATCACCAACGAGACCGGCACGAACGGCCCACAGCCGAGCACCCGGTCGGACGCACCGCCCAGCCGATCGGACGCACGGGACAACCGGCCGAGCCCGGGGCCGGGCGATCCGATGGACGCGGGACCGGGCGACTCGATGGACGCGGGGCCGAGCGACCGGGTAGGCGGAAGGGGAGTGACCGGTATGCGGGAGCGCGTTCGCCTGCTCCGCGGCGAGCTGGAGGCGGGCCCGGTGGAGGACGGCTGGCGCGTGTCCGTCCGGCTGCCTCTCCGGTCGGTCCCATGACAGGCGGCCCCGCGTCAGACGGCCCCGTGACAAGCAGCCCCGCGTCAGGCGGCCCCGTGGCAAGCGGTGGTCGAGAGTGCCCGGCGTAGCGGTGTCACGGGATCACCGCTCCGGTCGGTCCCATGGCACCGCTACGGTCGATCCCATGACATCCCCTACGGTCGCTCTCATCACGCTCCCCCGGCCGCGCCCATGACGCTCAAGGTCGTGATCGCCGACGACGAGGCCCTCATCCGGGCCGGTCTGCGCGTCATCATCGACGCCGAGCCGGGGCTGAGCGTGGTCGGTGAGGCCGCCGACGGCGCCGAGGTGGTGCCCGTGGTGCGCCGGGAGCGGCCCGATGTGGTGCTGATGGACGTACGCATGCCCGCCGTGGACGGCATCCAGGCCACCCGGCGGCTGGTGGCCATGGACGAGCCGCCCAAGGTGCTGGTGGTCACCACGTTCGAGAACGACGACTACGTCTACGAGGCGCTGCGGGCGGGCGCCAGCGGGTTCCTGCTCAAGCGGACCCGGCCCGACGAGCTGGTCCACGCGATCAAGCTGGTGGCGGCCGGGGAGTCGCTGCTGTTCCCGGCGGCGATCCGGACGCTGGCCGGGCGCAGGTCGCCCGATTCCCCGCTCTCGGAGATGCCCGGCATCGGCCGGCTGACGGGCCGTGAGGGCGACGTGCTGCGGCTGATGACCAGGGGGCTGTCCAACGGCGAGATCGCCGCCGAACTGGTCGTCAGCCAGGAGACCGTCAAGACGCACGTCGGCAACGTGCTGACCAAGCTGGGCGCGCGCGACCGCACCCAGGCCGTGATCGCCGCCTACGAGTCGGGCTTCGTCTCACCCCGCTGATGCACGACGATCTGCGACACCGGCAACGTCGTGCTCTCGGCGACCGTCATGCCGGTGGCGGCCAGGTGCTCGTCCACCAGCCGCAACCCCACCGCATATCCCGCCATGTCGGGAATGCCGCGAGGCTCCTGCCCGTACCGCGCCACCGTGCTGTCCCCCAGCACGTACGCGGACGTGAGGTGCATGCCCTCCAGATCGAAGTCCGCCATGATCTTCGCGTGGGCCCGGTCCAGCTCCGCACCGGTGACCATCGACGACCACGGCCCCATGGCCCCGACCCCCGACAGCTCCCGTACGAACGCCTCCGCCAGCCCCTCGGAGACCACGTGCTCCCCCACGGTTGGACGCCACGGCACGTTGGTGTAGCGCGCCTGGTGGTGGAACTCGTGGACGGCGCAGTGCGCGATCCTGCCGATCGTCTCCTCCGTCGGCCAGCCCAGCAGGTACAGCAGGCCGGGCGAACCTCCCATCCCGTAGTAGCCGCCCGTGACCTTCATCAGATGCTCGTCGTCGGGATTCCCCAGCACGAACACCACCTGCAGCGAGTCGGGCAGCTTGAGGCCGGCCAGCCGGTCGGCGGCCCGGTACAGCTCCCGCTCGACCTGCCCCAGCACGTCCGCCTCGATCATGGCGCGGATCGCGGGCAGGTAACGCGGATCCTCGGCGTCCACCCGGAAACCGGGCCCCTGATGGTGGATGTCGACGATGTCGCCCGGCATCGGGATGGCCGGGCGGATGGGCGCGAGCAGCTCGCGCAGCAGATCGGGACGCCGCTCCAACGGCTGCTCCAGCAGCTCGGCCATGGCCGTGAGCGTGTCGTGAACGATGAACTCCATGTCCCCGGACGCTAGAACCTCACGCGACGTGAGACTCAAGCCGAAAAACGGAGAAATCAGAGCGGTGAGCCGTCTCCCGAGTCCTCACCGGGCGACGGCCCCGGCGTGAGCTGCCCGCTCCTGCTCGGCGACGGCGTCTGGCTGGGCGAGGGCTGCTGCGGCTCCGGCGTGGCCGGCGTCGGGGGCGCGGTCGGCTGGAAGTTCGTCGGCGGCAGCGGCCTGGGCAGCGGCTCGTCGTCCTCCCTGCCCATGATCAGCAGCAGCGCGATCACCGTACCGAGCAGCAACAGCACGGCCAGCGCCATGGCGGCCAGCAGCACCCGGCGGCGCGTCTCCGTGAGCGGCCGGCGCCCGGTCGGCGCGCCCGGCAGGGCGGGCGCGCGGTCGGTCAGCCAGTACGGCACGAAGTCCGGGCCGTGCGCCTGCCCGATGAACGTGCCCCCGACCATCACCGGCTCCAGGAACCACTCGGCCCCCGGCCGGCCCGGCACGTACGGCACGGCCACCCAGGGCGCCGTGCCGGTCTCCATCGACAGCACCTCCGGCACGCCGTCCAGCACCGCGGCGCGCGTCTTGGCGGCCCGGCCGAGCCAGCCGCGCGCGGGCGCGGCCTCGCGCACCGCCGTCACGAACCGTTCGCGGGCGGCGGCGTCGAAGGCGGCGCCGCGGGTCAGGAGGGCGAGCGAGACGGCGCGACCGTCCGGCCCCTGGCCGAGGTAGACGAAACCGGCCGGCGCGGAGTGCAGGCGGGCCTGCACCACGAACGGCCCCAGCTTGGGCGGATCTCCGTACTGCAGCGGACTGGCCACGTTTGCCATGAAAGCACAGACCGGCACCGTGCACGTTTGCGGGACGTTTGGTGGAATGGCGTCATGAGCGTCGCCGAAGATGTGCCAGACGAAACCGATGCGGCCGTGCTGCGTCAGACCCTTGACGAGGTCCGGCGGGTCATCGTGGGCCAGGATCACATGGTCGAGAGGTTGGTCGTCGCCCTGCTGGCCCGTGGTCACTGCCTGCTGGAAGGAGTGCCAGGCGTCGCCAAGACCCTCGCCGCCGCCACCTTGGCCACCGTGGTGGGCGGCACGTTCGCCCGGATCCAGTTCACGCCCGACCTGGTGCCGAGCGACATCGTCGGCACCCGGGTCTTCCATCCGTCCAATGAGAAGTTCGACGTCGAGCTGGGGCCGGTGTTCGTCAACTTCCTGCTCGCCGACGAGATCAACCGCGCCCCCGCCAAGGTCCAGTCGGCGCTGCTGGAGGTGATGGCCGAACGCCAGGTCACCCTGGCCGGGGTCACGCACCCACTGCCCAAGCCGTTCATCGTGCTGGCCACCCAGAACCCGATCGAGTCCGAAGGCGTCTATCCGCTGCCCGAGGTGCAGCGCGACCGGTTCCTGTTCCGCGTGCGGGTCCCGCACCCCAGCGCCCACGAGGAGCTGGAGATCCTGCACCGCATGAGCGTCACCCCGCCGGCGCCCGACCGCGTGCTGGACCCCGACCGGCTGATGGCGCTGCAGGAGGCGGCCGAGCAGGTCTCGGTCCACCAGCTCGTCGCCGACTATGTCGTACGGCTGGTCATGTCCACCCGCTCGCCCGCCGAGTACGGGCTCGGCGAGCTGGCCGACACCATCGAGGTCGGCGTCAGCCCGCGCGCCACGCTCGGCCTGGTCGCCGCCGGACGCGCCCTGGCCCTGCTGCGCGGGCGCGACTACCTGCTGCCCGACGACGTACGCGACGTGGCCGTCGACGTGATGGCGCACCGGCTGATGCTCACCTTCGACGCGCTGGCCGACGGCGTCGATCCCGAACAGGTCGTCAGGCAGATCCTGCACGCCGTACCACCGCCCCTCGTCGTCTGGAACCAGAACCGATGAGCGGCCGGTGAACACAGCCGAGCAGGCGCTGCGGCGCCTGGAGCTGACGGTGACCCGGCGGCTCGACGGGCTGCTGCACGGCGCCCACCTGGGGCTGCTGCCGGGGACGGGCAGCGAGGCCGGCGACAGCCGCGTCTACGTGCCCGGCGAGGACGACGTGCGGCGGATGGACTGGGCGGTCACCGCCCGCACGACCGTGCCGCACGTCCGCGACCTGATCGCGGACCGGGAGCTGGAGACGTGGGCGCTGGCCGACCTGTCGCCCAGCATGGACTTCGGCACCGCCGACACCGACAAGCGCGACCTGGTGGTGGCCGCGGTCGGGGCGATCGGGTTCCTGTCCAGCCGGATGGGCGACCGGTTCGGGGCGCTGGTGCTGCACGACGAGTTCGTGCACCGGATGCCGGCCCGCACCGGGCGGCCCGCGCTGTACGGGCTGCTGCACTCGCTCATGGACGCGCCGCGCGGGCAGGCCGTCCCCGACGCGCCCGACCTGGCGGAGGGCATCGACGTGCTGGCCGCCACCCGCAGGCGGCGCGGCATGCGGCTGATCGTGTCGGACTTCCTCGACGCCCGGCCCGAGCTCGACCCCGAGGCCGAGCGGGCGTGGGAACGGCCGATCAGGCGGCTGTCGGCCCGCCACCAGGTGCTGGCGGTGGAGGTCATCGACCCGCGCGAGCTCGAACTGCCCGATGTGGGCCGGGTCGCGTTCGCCGACCCCGAGAGCGGGCACGTACGCGAAGTGCACCTTTCCCCCAAAGTACGCCGAGACTACGCAGAAGCGGCGGCGCTGCAACGCGAAGGCACCAAGGCCGCGCTGCGCCGCGCCGGAGTGGCGCACCTGGTGCTGCGGACCGACCGGGACTGGGTGTTCGACGTGGCGCAGTTCGTCCTGCGTCAACGGCGCATGGCCCACCTGGCCCATCGGAGGGCACGTGCGTAGTCAGGGAGTAATCGAACCGGGCGACAATGGTGCTATGCCGATGAAGGAGGCATGGTGACCTTTCTGTCGCCGGCGTGGTTGTGGTTGTTCGCGGTGGTGGCGCTGGTCGTGGTCGGCTACGTGGCGGCGCAGTTCGCCAGGCGCCGCTACACCGTGCGCTTCACCAACCTCGCGCTGCTCGACCTGGTCGCGCCCGCCGGCCCCGGCTGGCGGCGGCACGTGGCGCCGCTGCTGTTCCTGGCCATGATGTCGCTCCTGGTCATCGGCGCGGCCAAACCGGCCGACCAGGTGAAGGTGCCGCGCGACCGCGCCACGATCATGATCGCGCTGGACGTGTCGCTGTCGATGGACGCCGACGACGTCCAGCCCAACAGGATCAGCGCCGCCAAGGCCGCCGCCCAGGCGTTCGCCAGGGAGCTGCCCGACAGGTTCAACGTCGGCGTGGTCTCCTTCGCCCGCTCGGCCAACGTGGTCATCGCCCCCACCACCGACCACCAGGCCGTCGTGACCGCGATCGGCAACCTGTCCACCCGGCCGGGCACCGCGATCGGCGAGGCGGTCTTCAACTCGCTCGACTCCGTACGCTCCTTCGACCAGCAGGCCGCCACCGACCCGCCGCCGGCCGCGATCGTGCTGCTGTCCGACGGCGACAACACCTCGGGCAGAGGGGTCAACGAGGCCATCGACGCCGCCCAGCAGGCGCGCGTGCCGGTCTCCACGATCGCGTACGGCACGCAGGAGGGCACGGTCTCCATCGACGGCCGGCCGGTGAACGTGCCGGTCAACAAGCAGACCCTCCAGTCGCTGTCCGACGGCACCAGCGGCCGGGCCTACACGGCGGAGTCGGGCAGCGAGCTGCGTGACGTCTACGAGCAGATCGGCACCTCGCTCGGCTTCAAGCTGGTGGACCAGGAGGTCACCCAGTGGTTCATCGTGGCCGCCATCGTGGCCGGGCTGCTGGTGGCGGGTGCCGCGGTCCTGTTCGGTGCCCGGATCCCGTAACGTTTTGCCACGTGGCCCACTACTTCTCCGAGCAGCCGGGGACCGCGAGCCGGCCGGGCTCCGTCGACCTGGTGCTGCCCGACCTGCACCTGCGGCTGGAGACCGACCGGGGGGTGTTCTCCCCCGAGCGGGTCGATCTCGGCACCCGCGTGTTGCTGGAGAGCGTTCCGCCGCCGCCTCAGGAGGGCGACCTGCTCGACCTGGGCTGCGGCTACGGACCGATCGCGCTGACCATGGCCTCCCGGGCACCCGGGGCGACCGTCTGGGCGGTCGACGTGAACCGGCGCAGCGTGGAGCTCACCGCGCGCAACGCGCAGGGCGCCCGCCTTGACAAAGTAAGGTCGCTGCATATCGACGAGGTACCCGAAGACGTGAAATTTCAGGCTATCTGGTCTAATCCCGCAATCCGCATTGGCAAGCCCGCCCTGCACGAGATGCTCACCCGCTGGCTGTCCCGGCTGACGCCCGACGGCGTCGCCTACCTGGTCGTACAGAAGCACCTCGGCTCCGACTCCCTGCAGCGCTGGCTCGGCGAGCAGGGCTGGCAGGCCACCCGCGCGGCCTCCCGCGCCGCCTACCGAATCCTGAAGGTAACCCGATGAGAAGGCAGCTGCGCCCCACCGACGTCAAGCGGCTCAACCGCACCTGGCGCAGAAACACCTCGAACCGGCTGTCGCTGATCCTCGAGTCGGTCACCGGCCCGTTCAACGTCGGCTCGATCTTCCGCAGCGCCGCCGCGTTCGGCGTCGAGCAGATCTGGCTGGCGGGCAACGCCACCCCGCCGACCAACCCCAAGGCGGGCAAGACCGCGCTCGGCACCGAGCGGCTGGTCACCTGGCACGAGCCGGTGCCCGCCGTCGACGCCGTGAAGGCCGCCCGCGAGGACGGCTACACCGTGCTGGCCATCGAGCTGACCGCCGAAGCCGTGCCCCTGCACCGGGCCGACCTGGGCCGAGACGTGTGCCTGGTGGTCGGCAGCGAGGACCACGGCTGCTCGCCCGCCCTGCTCGACTCCGTCGACGGGGTCTGCTACATCCCGCAGGTGGGGCGGGTCGGCTCGTTCAACGTCTCGGTGGCCGCCGCCATCGCGCTGGCCGAGGCCCGGCGTCAGGAATGGCAGAATCTCGCTGATTCGTAACCTTATTGTTCATCCACGGAAGGCATACTTCAGGACGTGCTCAGCCGCCGCTTCGCGTTTCTCGATCACCCGGGCCCGCTGGCCTTCGCGCACCGCGGAGGCGCCGCCGAGGGCGCTGAAAACTCCGCCGCCGCCTTCGAGCAGGCCGTGCGGCTGGGCTATCGCTACCTGGAGACCGACGCGCACGCCACCGCCGACGGAGTGCTGCTCGCCTTCCACGACCACACGCTCGACCGGGTCACCGACCGGCGCGGCCGCATCTCGGAGCTGCCCTACAGCGCGGTCAGGCAGGCGCGCATCGACGGCGTGCACGAGATCCCGCTGCTGGAGGACCTGCTCGGCGGCTATCCGGAGATCCGCTTCAACATCGACGTGAAGGAAGCCGCCGCGATCGCGCCGCTGGCCGAGGCGGTCCGGCGCACGGCGGCCTACGACCGGATCTGCCTGACCTCCTTCTCCGACGAACGCCTGGTGCTGGCCAGGGCCGCGCTCGGCGGAGAGGTCTGCTCGGCGCTCGGCCCGCGTGGCGTCGCCGCGCTGCGCGCCGCCGCGGCCACCTCCGGCTACGGCCGGCTGCTGGCCCGGCTGAAGCGCGCGGGTGTGCCCTGCGCGCAGGTGCCGGTGGGCTTCCGCGGCCTGAAGGTCACCACCCAAAGCCTCATCCGTACGGCGCACGCCATCGGCATGCAGGTGCACGTGTGGACGATCAACGACCCCGTCCGCATGGAACACCTGCTCGACCTCGGCGTCGACGGCATCATGACCGACAACGTCACCGGCCTTCGCGACGTGCTGGAGCGTCGCGGCCTGTGGCATCCCGGCCGCATGGCCGCATAGGAGCGACACGACACATGCCCGTACCCGCACCCCCCGCGGCTCCCGACGACACCGCCGACTCTCCCGCCGCACGCAGGCGCGAACAGCGCGGCTGGTACATCTACGACTGGGCCAACTCCGCCTTCTACACCACGATCATCTCGGTCTTCCTCAGCCCGTACCTCATCTCGGTCGCCAAGACCGCGGCCTGCGCCAAGGACTTCCCCTCGGTCGCGGCCGCCACCTGCTCGGCCGACTTCGACAAGCTGGCCGAGGCCCATCCCGGCCTCGGCTACGTCGACGTGCTCGGCGCCGACATCAGGCCGGCCGCGTTCTTCGGGCTGATGCTGACCGTGTCGGTGCTGCTGCAGATCGTCTGCCTGCCGATCGTGGGCGCGCTGGCCGACCACACCGGCCGCAAGAAGGAGATGCTCGCCACCTTCGCCTACCTGGGCGCACTGGCCACCGCGGGCCTGTACTTCCTCGAAGGCGACCGCTACGTGCTGGGCGGGGTGCTGTTCATCCTGGCCAACCTGGCCTACGGCTCGTCCGTCGTGGTCTACGACTCCTTCCTGCCGCAGATCTCCACCGCCGAGGAACGCGACCGCGTCTCCTCCCGCGGCTGGGCGATCGGCTACCTGGGCGGCGGCCTGCTGCTGGCGCTCAACCTGGTGCTCTATCTCCAGCACGAGAGCCTCGGGCTGACCGAGGGCATGTCGGTGCGGATCAGCATGACCTCGGCCGGCCTGTGGTGGGCCATCTTCACGATCGTCCCGCTCCTGCGGCTGCGCAACCGGCCGGTCCCGGTCCACGAGAGCACGGCGCTGCGCTCGGTCGGCGGCAGCTTCAAGCAGCTCGGCCGGACGCTCAGCGAGCTGCGGCGCTATCCGCTGACGCTGTTGTTCCTGGTGGCCTACCTCGTCTACAACGACGGCGTGCAGACCGTCATCGGCAACAGCTCGGCCTTCGCCTCCGAGGCGCTCAAGCTGAGCAAGGACACGCAGATCAGCGCCATCCTCATGGTGCAGTTCGTGGCGTTCTTCGGGGCACTGCTGATGGGCCGGCTGGCCCGCCGGTTCGGCACCAAGAACACCGTGCTGGGCAGTCTGGTCGTGTGGACGGTGATCGTGATCATCGCCTACTTCCTGCAGGAGAAGGCCGCCCTGCAGTTCTATCTGCTGGCCTTCGCCATCTCGATCGTGCTGGGCGGCACCCAGGCGCTGTCGCGCTCGCTGTTCTCGCTGGTGATCCCGAAGGGGCGGGAGGCCGAATACTTCAGCCTGCTGCAGATCAGCGACAAGGGGTCGGCGTTCATCGGCGCGCTGACGGTGACGATCGCGGTCCAGCTCACCAACAGCTATCGGATGGCCATCATCTCGATGGTCGTCTTCTTCATCGTGGGCTTCGTCCTGCTGGCCATGGTCAACCTGCCCAAGGCCATCCGCGACGCGGGCAACGAGGTGCCGGCCCGGATCTGATCCTCCAGGAGGGTCATGCCCCGGCGGCGAGGACCATCGTGCCCGGGCCCTGGGCGGCGCCGGGGCCGCGCACGGCCCGCACGCTCTCCGCGTCGGCCTCGCCGCCGCAGTGCGGGCACGTCACGACCGGCGTGAACTGCTCGCCGCAGGAGTGCACCAGCAGCGCGGGCGGCCCGCCGGGCGGGGTCGCCCACCGGTCCCCCCAGGCCATCAGCGTGAACAGCGCGGGCACGATGTCGCGGCCCGCCTCGCTCAGCACGTACTCGAAGCGCACCGGCCGCTCCTGGTAGGGCAGCCGCTCCACCACTCCCGCCGCCACCAGGTGCTCCAGCCGCCGGGTCAGCAGGTTGCGCGAGATGCCCAGATCCTCCGCGAGGTCGTCGAACCTGCGCACCCCCAGGAACAGATCCCGCAAGATCAGCGGCGTCCACGGCTCGCCGACGACGCCGACGGCCTGGGCGATGGAGCAGTGCATGTCCCCGAACCTGTTCACGACCCCAGCATAGTGGGTTGATAAAGTGAACTCATGACAGTTCACATTCAGGACTCACCCGCCCGCGCCTACCGCGAAGCCGGCGAGGCCAAGAACGTCGACGCGATCATGTCCACCCTGGCGCCGGACGTGGTCTTCCACTCCCCCCTCAGCGCCACAGCGGGCTTCCACGGGCACGAGCAGGTGCGCGAGCTGTTCACCGCGGCCATGGCCGCCCTGAGCGGCCTGCGCTACCACACCGACGTGGGCGACGAGCGGACCCGGATGATCGCCGCCACCGCCCGCCTCGGCCGCCAGGAGATCGAGGAGTCGGCACTGCTGCGCCTCGACGAGCGGGGCCTGATCAAGGAGATCACCATGTGGATCCGGCCACTGCCGGGCCTGACCGCCATGATGGCCGCCCTCGGTCCCGCCCTGGCCAGAGCGACGGGCAAGCCGGGCCTGCCGCTGCTGGTCGGCGCGGCCACCAAGCCGCTGGCCGCGATGACCCGCCTCGGCGACCGGACCCTGGTCCCCCTGCTCACGAAACGAGAGCACCGCTCTTGACATCGTCGCTCCAAAGGGAGAGCATTGCTCACAGAACAGAGCAATGCACTTTCCCCTGGAGCCACCATGAACACCCGGCTGACCTCTGCGGCCTTCGCCGCCAGCGGTGTGCTTTTCCTCATCTATCCGGCCGTGCGGCCGTCCGGCGACGACGCGGCCGCCATGGCGTCGGGCGCTTGGGTGGCCGGCCATCTGGCGGCCATGATCGGCTTCATCCTCGCCGGGCTGGCCGTCCTCGGCCTGCACCAGGTGCTGGGCGACCGGTTGTCGCTGCGGGCGGCGGTGGTGACGTGGATCGGCGCGGGGCTCACTCTGCCCTACTACGGCGCCGAGGACTTCGGGCTGAACGTCATCGCCCGCCGGTCACTGCGCGACAACGCGCCGGCGCTGATGGAGCTGGCCCAGGAGTTCCGGTACGGGCCGGTCGCGGTGACCATGTTCGCCGCCGGGCTCGCGCTGCTGGGTGTGGGGACGGTCATGGCTGCGGTCGCCGTGTGGCGGTCCGGGGTGCCGGCCCGGTGGAGCGCGGTGGTGTTCGGGGTGGGGTTCGCGCTGTTCATCCCGCAGTTCTTCATGCCGTACCCGCTGCGGGTCGCGCACGGCGCGCTGATCGCCGTCGGCGGCCTCTGGCTGGCCGCCGAGGTGTGGCGCGCGCGGGGCCGCTCCCAGTCCGCGACGCCGATCAGGCGGCCCGCCGGCGCCGATCGGTGAGCCGCGCGACCACTGATCAGTGAGCCGCGCGACCACTGATCAGTGAGCTGCGCGACCGCTGATCGGCGGTCGCGCGCTTGCTGATCGGCCAGCCACGCGACGAGCGGGATCCGTCCGCGCGCTACGAGGGCAGCAGCAGGGCCGGGTGGCCGATGACGCGTTCGATCACCACGCCGGCCGCGCCGAGCACCGCGGCGTTCCCCGCCAGCTCCGAGGCGACCACCGGCGGCACTTCGGTACGCAGCGAGCCGCCCCCCTCCGCCAGGGCGGCCTCGACGGCCGGGCGGATCCAGGGCGCGAGCGGCGAGAAGATGCCGCCGAGCACGATCGCGCCGGGGTCGACCAGGTTGACGGCCGAGGCCAGGGTGGCCCCGAGCGCCCGGCCCGCCCCGTCGAGCGCGGCCAGCGCCCGCGGGTCCGAGCGTTCCAGCAGGGCGATGAGCGCCTTGATCGGGCCGTCCGGCTTGGCGGCCGTGGTCGCCGTGACGGCGGGCAGCCCGGCGGCGCGCAGGATGGCGTCCTGACCGGCGCTCTGCTCCAGGCAGCCGCGCCCGCCGCAGGTGCACGGCGCGCCCCCCGGCTCCGCGATGAGATGGCCGAGCTCGCCGGCGAACCCGTGCGTGCCACGCAGCACCTGACCGTCCATGACGATGCCGGCCCCGATCCCGATCTCACCCGAGACGTGGATGAAGCCGCCGTGCCGCGCCCCGTCGCCGAACCAGAGCTCGGCCAGCGCGGCCAGGTTGGCCTCGTTGTCGTGGCCCGCGGGGATCGGGAGGTCGGGCAGGGCGTCGCGGAGCAGGGTGCTGACCGGGACGTCGGTCCAGCCGAGGTTCGGGGCGCGGCGGACCAGGCCGTTCTCCCGGTCGAGCAGGCCGGGGACGGCGACCGTCGCGCCCGCCACGTTCAGGCCCTGCCCGGCGGCCGCGGCGACGGCCTCGGCGGCCAGCCGCCCCAGCGAGGCGATCACCGCCTCGGGCGACCGGCCCCGGTTGTCGAAGGTCACGAGCTGGTGGTAGCGAGTACGCCGGCCCAGGTCCAGCACGCACGCGGCGAGGTAGTCGACGTTGATCTCCAGCCCGAGCGCGGCGGCGCCGTCACCGTTGACCGAGACCGCGATCCCGGGCCGGCCGCGCTCGCCGTCCTGCACCAGCGCGCCGTCCTGGACCAGCCCGGCGCCTTCGAGCACCGCGAGCAGGTTGGAGACGGTGGTCTTGGTGAACCCGGTTTTCTCGGCGAGCCGGGCGCGGGTGACCGGCTGGCAGCGCACGACCTGCTCCAGCACGACGGCGAGGTTGCGCTCGCGCATCGTGGCGTGCCTGAGCGGCCCTTCCCTGGATTTTGTCACGATCTAAGACTAATGGGTCTTCCTGGCGATTCGCCGGTCTGTTACGCTATTTAATCCATACAGTTTACTAATATGGAGTCCGGGTGACAGAGGCACTGGTGGCCGGGGTCGACTCCTCGACTCAGTCGACCAAGATCGTGCTGTGCCGGGCCGGTGACGGCACGGTGGTCGACGAGTTCGCGGCCCCGCATCCCGACGGCACGGAGTGCCATCCCAGCCATTGGGAGAGCGCGCTCGACAAGGGGCGGCACCTGCTGGAGCGGGCCGCCGCGGTCGCGGTGGCGGCCCAGCAGCACGGCATGGTCGCGCTCGACGGCGCCGGCAAGGTCGTACGGCCCGCCCTGCTGTGGAACGACACGCGGTCGGCGCCGCAGGCCACGCGGCTGACCGGCGAGCTGGGCGGTCCCGCCCGGTGGGCCGAGCTGACCGGCAGCGTGCCCGTGGCCTCGTTCACGGTCACCAAGCTCCGCTGGATGGCCGAGCACGAGCCGGAGCTCGCCGCCCGCACCGAGGCCGTGCTGCTCCCCCACGACTGGCTGACCTGGCGGCTGGGCGAGCGGCGCGAGCTGACGACCGACCGGGGAGACGCCTCGGGCACCGGATACTGGTCCCCGGCGACGGGGACGTACCTGCCCGAGTTCGTCTCGGCGGCGATCGGGCGCGAGATCGAGCTGCCGCGCGTGGCCGCGCCGAACGAGATCGTCGGAGAGCTGCCGGGCGGCGCCGCGATCGGGCCGGGCACCGGCGACAACATGGGCGCGGCGCTCGGGCTCGGGCTGCTCCCCGGCGACGTCGCGGTGTCCGTCGGGACCTCGGGCACGGTGTTCGCGGTGAGCGAGGTGCCCGCCGCCGACCCCTCGGGGATGGTCGCCGGGTTCGCGGACGCGACCGGCCGGTTCATGCCGCTGCTGGCCACGCTCAACGCGGCCAGGATCCTCTCCTCGGCGGCGTCGATGATCGGCTGCTCGCTGGCGGAGCTGTCGGAGCTCGCGCTGGCCGCCCCGCCGGGCGCCGGCGGGCTCACACTGCTGCCCTACCTGGACGGCGAGCGCACCCCGAACCGGCCGGACGCCTCGGGCACGCTCACCGGCCTCACCACACGCAACGCCACCCGCGAGAACCTCGCGCGCGCGGCCGTCGAGGCGCTGCTCTCCTCCCTCGCCGACGCCATCGACCACCTGGCCGCGCAGGGCGTACGGCCGCGCCGCGTGCTGCTCATCGGCGGCGGCGCCAAGTCCGAGGCGGTGCGCCGCATCGCCCCCCAGATCTTCGGCATGCCGGTCGCCGTCCCCGCGCCCGCCGAATACGTGGCGCTCGGCGCGGCCCGCCAGGCCGCCTGGGCGCTGGCCGGCACGCCCGCACCGCCCGTCTGGTCGGCCCAGCCGGTCCAGGAGTACGACGGGCCCCCCACTCCCCATGTCCGCGAGCAGTACGCCGAGCTCCGCGATCGTACGGCCCGCTGGCAGGACCCCCGAGAGGAACAACCATGAGCGAAGACCTGTACACGCCCACCCGCGAGGACCGTTTCTCCTTCGGCATCTGGACCGTCGGATGGCAGGGCGTCGACGTGTTCGGCCCGGCCACCAGGGCGCCCATGTCCGCCGATCGGGCCGTGCGCAAGCTCGCCGAGATCGGCGCGTACGGGGTGAACTTCCACGACAACGACGTGTTCGACTTCGACGGGCGCGACCGGGACGAGCGGGTCGGCGCCTTCCGCAAGGCGCTGGAGGAGACCGGCCTGGTGGTCACCACGGCGACCACCAACCTGTTCTCGCACCCCATCTTCAAGGACGGCGCCTTCACCTCCAACGACCGCGACGTGCGCAGGTTCGCGCTGCGCAAGGTGATGGACAACATCGACCTGGCCGCCGAGCTGGGCGCGCAGGTGTACGTGTGCTGGGGCGGCAGAGAGGGCGCGGAGTCCGGCGCGGCCAAGGACGTCAAGGCCGCCCTCGACCGTTACAAGGAAGCCTTCGACGTGCTCGGCGCGTACGTGCTGGACCACGGCTACGACCTCAAGTTCGCGATCGAGCCCAAGCCCAACGAGCCGAGGGGCGACATCCTGCTGCCCACCATCGGCCACGCGCTGGCGTTCATCAACGAGCTGGAGCACGCGGAGCTGGTCGGGCTCAACCCCGAGGTGGGCCACGAGGAGATGGCCGGGCTCAACTACGCGCACGGCATCGCGCAGGCGCTGTGGCACGGCAAGCTGTTCCACATCGACCTGAATGGGCAGAACGGCCCGCGCTACGACCAGGACTTCCGCTTCGGCGCCGGCAACGCGCGGGGCGCCTTCTGGACCGTCGACGTCCTGGAGTCCAACGGCTTCTCCGGCCCCATCCACTTCGACTTCAAGCCGCCGCGCACCGAGGACGACGAGGGCGTGTGGGTGTCGGCGGCGGCGTGCATGCGCAACTACCTGATCCTGCGGGAGAAGGTGCGGGCCTTCCGCGCCGACCCCGAGGTCCAGGAGGCGCTGCGGGCCGCGCGGCTCGACGAGCTGTCCGTGCCGACGCTCGCCGCCGGGGAGAGCTGGCGCGACGTGCGCTCGTTCACCCCGGACATCGACGCGCTCGCCGCCCGGGGCGCGGCGTTCGAGCACCTTGACCAGCTGGCCATCGAGCACCTGTACGGGGTGCGCTGACCCGCCTTCACTCCCGGTGGGCGGCTGGGCGCGCTCGCCGGGCTTCTCCCCGCCGGTGGCCGCTCGGCCTCCGGCGGGCGGCCTGGGTTGGCTCTGTGGGGCGGCCCCGGTCGGCTCATGGCCCTGTGGACTCGGTCGGCCCTGCCCGGTGAGGCGACCCGGTGAGGCGGCCCGGTCAGGCGGCCCGGGGGCCGACCCGTGAGGCGACCGGTCGGCGTCGCCAGCGCCACGGACCCCCACCGCCTGATCGGCGAACCGAGTGAACAGCTGCTGGACGCACCCGAAGACGACCGCTGCCCCCACCCGGCCGCGCACACAGCGGCCATCAACCGGGCGCGTCCGCTCCCGGCCTCACCGTCCGGGGCCCGCCGCACCCGCCCGCACGGTCGTGCATGGCCCGATGGCGGTAGACGTGTCGGTGGCGGTGGCGGGCCGGTCTGGCGGGCCGGTTCCCCGTGGCGAGTCGGTCCGGTGGCGGAGGTCGGTCGACATGCATGGCCAGGCTGGGTCTGCTGACCTATGTGGTGGTCGTTCGGAGGCCGTGCATAGCAACTGCGCGTCGATGTCGCGCTCCAGAGGGCGCCTTGCGGTCGGGCCGATTCACGGAACGCCCCAGAAATAACCCCTGCCTTCACGTGGCCCGGAGCTCCGGAACGCCGACGGAAGCCCGGCTGCGGGCAACTCCTCGGGGCGATAGAGATTGGATCACCCCGCATGGGGGAATCCCATCACGGTACCAAGCGTTAGACACCGTGGGAGACAGACCCCTCACGATGGGGGCCCTGTAGGAGGCATTTAAACATGGGCGAGCGCGCGCTTCGTGGCACCCGGCTCGGGGCAACCAGCTACGAGAACGACCGTAACACGGATCTGGCCCCGCGCCAGGAGGTGTCCTACACCTGTCCCAAGGGCCATCGCTTCGAGGTTCCGCTTGCCGCCGAGGCGGAGATTCCCGCGACGTGGGAGTGCCGCATGTGCGGCGCGACCGCCGTTCGGGTAGACGGCGAGCAGCCGGAGTCGAAGAAGACGAAGCCCCCGCGGACGCACTGGGACATGCTCCTGGAGCGACGGTCCATCGAGGACCTGGAAGAGGTGCTCAACGAGAGGCTGGCCGTACTTCGGGCCCAGCGTCGAAAGAGCGCCTGACACCTTCTCACGGTGAAAGCCCCCGGGCAGCACGCCCGGGGGCTTCGCAATGCCCTGACGCGGAAGGCCAGGTAAAGCTTGGTCAGGAAGGCTCGCGGTCTTCCCTGATCACCTCACCGTGCACCACGCCACCGCGCCCGCCGATGTGCTGCCCGTCGGCGTGGCCGCCGGGCGACGGCGGGAAGAGGTTCGCGTACGGCGAGGCCGCCGCCATTCTCTTGACCCGGCGGTCGAAGAACCACGACACCAGGCGCCGCATCGCCGGCCGCGTGAACGGCAGCACGCACAGGAACCCGAGGATGTCGCTCAGGAACCCCGGCGTCAGCAGCAGCGCGCCGCCCACCAGGATCAGGCCGCCGTCGGCGAGCTCCTTGTCGGGCATCCGGCCGGACTGCAACGCATCCTGCAGCGCCCGCCACGCCCTGCGTCCCTCGCGGCGTACCAGCCACGCGCCCAGCAGGCTGTCGGCGATGAGCAGGGCCACGGTCGTCCAGCCGCCGATCGCCGAGCCCACCTGGATCAGCAGCCAGATCTCCAGCACCGGGACGATCAGGAAGGCCAGGAAAAGCAGGAGCCGCATCGTCTTCCCCATTCCGCGCACGCGACGTCTCTAGAACGCGTATAAGACCGCTTATACAGGGGACAACGCCGGGCGTGCCCGAAGCGTTCCGGCGCCGCCTGAGGGCGATCACAGGTTCTCAGGGGCGCTTGCCGCGCAACCGGGCGGGCAGGCCGGTCAGGCCCCAGACGGCGATGCGCCAGAACGACTCGGCCATGACCCGGCTGCTCATCTTGCTCGTGCCGACGGTCCGCTCGACGAACGTGATCGGCACCTCGACCACCCGCAGGCCGTGCTTGGCCGTCCGCAGGGTGAGGTCGACCTGGAAGCAGTAGCCCTGCGACTCGACGTCGGCCAGCCCGATCTTGTCCAGCGTCGCGGCGCGGTAGACGCGGAACCCGGCGGTCGCGTCGCGCACCGGCATGCCGAGCATGAGCCGCGTGTAGATGTTGGCGCACCTGGACAGGAGCTCGCGCGAGGCGGGCCAGTTGACCACCTTGCCGCCGGGCACCCAGCGCGACCCGATCGACAGGTCGGCGCCGTCGGCGACCGCCTCCAGCAGCTTGTGCAGCTCCTCGGGCTGGTGCGAGCCGTCGGCGTCCATCTCCACCAACACGTTGTAGCCCTCGTCGAGGCCCCACTTGAACGCGGCGATGTAGGCGGCGCCCAGCCCTTCCTTGCCGGCCCGGTGCAGGACGTGGATGTGATCGTCCTTGGCGGCCAGCTCGTCGGCGACCTCCCCGGTGCCGTCGGGACTGTTGTCGTCGACCACCAGTACGTGGGCGTCCGGCATCGCGGCCCGCACCCGCTCGGTGATCATCAGCACGTTGTCACGCTCGTTGTACGTCGGTATGACGATGAGTATCCGGCCAAGAATCTCCATGATCAGTTATCCCTCACGCGGTCGCCTTGCCCCTGACCCGCCACGCGGCGACCCCGGCGGCCGCCACTCCCATCAACGCCAGCGCCCACTCCGGCAACGCGCCGACCTGCGTCGCGACCGTCGCCTGGGTGCGCACGGGCACCTTCACCACGTTCATGTCCGCGACGAGCTCGCGGGTCCGCCAGGAGACCTTACCTTCAGGTGTGACGTACGCCGAGATGCCGGTGGTGGCCGCTGTCACGACCGCCCGGTTGTGCTCGACGGCCCGCAGCTTCGACATGGCGAGCTGCTGCGGCGGCAGGTTGGACTCGGCGTAGGTGGCGTTGTTGGTCTGCACCACCAGCGGCGTGGCCCCGGTCTGTACGGTCCCGCGCACGGTGCCGTCGTAGGCGACCTCGTAGCAGTTGACCGCGCCGATCGTCACCGGGCCCATCTTCAGGTCACCCGGCTTGGTGCCCGCGACCGACTGCCTGCCCACCAGGCCGGCCCGCTTCCACAGGGCCAGCACGATCTCCTTGAACGGCGTGTACTCGCCGAACGGCACCAGATCCTGCTTGTCGTAGTAGGCGCCGGGCCCGGTCACCGGGTCCCACACCAGGCTGCGGGTCGCCCGGTACTCGTCTCCGATGGCCACGACCGCGCCGACCAGCGTGGGCACCCCGACGTCCTTGACGGAGTCGTCGATGATCTGGCGGGCGCCCGCGTCCTGGTAGGGGTCGATGTCGGTGGAGTTCTCCGGGAGGACGACGAGGTCGGGCTTAGGGAGTTTCCCATCCCGAACGGCCTGCGCCAGCTTTTTCGTCTCGTTGGCATGATTTTTCAGGACCACGGCGGGTTCGTCGCCCAGGATGTACATGCCCCGGCCCGGCACGTTGCCCTGCACGATGCCGATGTTGACCGAACGCCCCTCGTCCCCCGGCCTCGGCACGGCCAGCGTCAGCAGGGGCACGGCCAGGGCGATCGCCACCGGCACGAGCCGCCCGACGGCCCGCCGGGCCTCCGCCGGCCGCCGGAGCAGCGCGTACGCCAGCAGCGCCCCGCACAGGACGACGGCGAACGACACGAGCGGCGCCCCGCCCAGTGCGGCGTACTCGGTGAACAGCGACTCACCCTGGCTGAACGCCAGCCGCGCCCAGGGGAAGCCCCCGATGGGGACCAGCCCGCGCGCCCACTCCATGGCCACCCAGAGCCCGCCGAACCACAACGGCCACAGCCGCAGCCGGAACACCAGCGCGGCCAGGGCGGCCATCACCGCGTAGAACAGGCTCTCGACCCCCACCAGCATCACCCAGACGTCGTCGCCGATCGTCCGTACCCAGGCCAGCGTGGGGAACAGGAACACGGCGGCGGCCAGGTAGCCGAGCCAGGCGGCACGCCGGGGGCGAGCGCCGTAGAGGGCGGCGACGATCAGCCCGACGCCGAGCGGCGCGGCGAGCCACCAGTCGATGGGCGGGAAGGCGAGGAACAGCAGCCCCCCGCCGACCACGGCGGCGGCCACCCGGGCCATGAGCACCCGCCCGGACTCCCGCCCCACGGGCGCGACCGCAGCGGCCGCATCGGAGACAGGAGCGGACGCGTCCGCCGCCAGAGTGGGTGTGTCCGCGGCCGTAACCCCGGAATCGGGCGTGGGCGGATCAGGGATGTGCGGGGTCCCGCCGCCAGTGGGCGGTGGGCCCGTCTTGTCCTGCACCACGCGGGGTTCTCCTCGCCGTTCGCACGCCTGCTTGCGAAAACGCTACCGCCCCCGGGCGCCGTTTCGGCCGTTGCGGCCCCTTGTTGCCTCAGAAGTAGGAGTAACCAAACAGAAGCAGGGTGAGCGAACCGGGCGGGGAGCGGCAGGGTGATCCCGTGACCTGACGGGACCACCCGGCGCTGATGGCGATCCTGCGCACGAGAGGGAAGAGGGCCCGGAAACCCTTCGGACCGGACCCGTCTCGTCGGCGGCGAGCGCGGAATTCCGTTGTCTACTGGGCTCCCGGGCCCGTCCCGGGTCCAACCCCCCGCCCGGCTGGGGTGCCCCGACTCGACGGACCGACGGCCCTGCACCTGGCTGTGTGGACGAAGTCACGCTCCGTCACGGACGCAGGATCCGACGATGTCAGAGACGGCCAACCGGCCAAGTCCCGTGCTGGACTGCGCAGCAAACTACCGACTCCACCTCAGATGTCAACCGTGTCCCGATCAGCAGAAACATCAAGTTTCCGCAGGTAGGACATGCTTGCGTTGTCGCATTAAAGCGATCTAATGCCCATTTGTCGGCCCGGACGTACGGCTTGGCAAGCCGCTCAGCGCCTCCGACAGGAGGGCCGACAGCGGCCGTTCGTGGACGACGCCGAGCCGCTGAGTGGCTCGGGTGAGAGCGACATAAAGGTCGCTCAGGCCGCGCGGCGACTGTGAGGCTATCAGGTCGGGCTCGGCCACGATGACCGAATCGAACTCCAGCCCCTTGGCATCGGCCACGCCGAGCACGGCCACAGGGGCGTCGAGCGCCGTGGTCCCCCGGGTGGCGCCGGAGGAGACCACGGCGGTCCCCTCGACCATGTCGGAGATCGCCTTGCCGAGCTCGCCGAGCAGCGCGTCAGGGACGACCACGGCCACCTTGCCGCCCTCCCCGACCTCGGACTTGACCAGCTCCGGCAGCGCGGACAGCGGCGCCGACCAGGGCTCGGCGCCGGTGTCGCGGACTGAGGCGGGCGCCTCGAGCGCCGGGTCGATGGTGGCCAGCACGCGGGCGGCGACCGCCATGAGCTCCACCGGCGTGCGGTAGTTGACGGTGAGCCGCTCCTGGCGCCAGCGCCCCGCCACGTAGGGGTCGAGCACCTGGTTCCACGATCGGGCCCCGGCCGCCGAGCCGGTCTGCGCGATGTCGCCGACGATCGTCATCGACCGGGTGGGCACCCGCCGCATGATCACCCGCCAGGCCATGGACGACAGCTCCTGCGCCTCGTCCACGATCACGTGGCCGTAGGCCCAGGCGCGGTCGGCGGCGGCCCGCTCGGCCGTGGTGAGGTAGGGGCCCTCCCCGCGCTGGCGTTCGGCCAGGCGCTCGGCCTCCATGACGTCGGACAGGCCCGTCAGCTCGAGCACCTCGCGGGCGTAGGCGAGCTCCGCCTCGCGCTCGTGCTCGGCCGCCTGCCTGGCCGCGGCCATCTCCTCCTCGGCCTGCAGGGCGCTGGCCCGCAGCACCTGCTCGTCGATCTCGCCGAGCACCTCGGCCGCCTCGTCGAGCAGCGGCACGTCGGACTCGGTCCACTCCCCTCCGTCGCGGCGCAGCAGCGCGCGCTCCTCCGGCGTCAGGGTCGAGGCGGCGTGGTCGAGCCGCTCCGGCGAGGCGTACAGGCCCAGCAGCAGGCGCTGCGGGGTCAGGTACGGCCAGAGCCGGTTCAGGGCGGTCTTGACCGGCTGCTCGGTGCGCAGCTCCTCACGCAGGTCGGCCAGCTCGTCGTCGTCGATGAGGCCCTTGCCGAGCTTCTTGGCCGCCTGCCTGGCCAGGGCGTTGAGCAGGGACCTGACGAACACCGCGCGGGCCTGGTTGTGCGGGCGGCGCGAGCGGGTGGCCTTGTTCTTGGCCGCCTCGAGCATGTTGCGGTCGATGGTGAGGGCGTAGCGGCCCAGGTTCAGCTCGACGGGCTTGCGGGGCACTCGCTGCCGGTCGCGTACGGCCCGCTCGATCACCTCGGCCATGCGGATGTCGCCCTTGATCGCGGCCACCTCGGGCCGCTCCCTGGCGGTGGCCGTCAGGCCGGGGTAGAGCTCGCCGACCGTCGACAGCAGCACGTCGGTCTCGCCGAGCGAGGGCAGCACCTGCTCGATGTAGCGCAGGAAGGTGAGGTTGGGGCCGAGGATCAGCACGCCGCGACGCTCCAGGCGCTCCCTGTGGGTGTAAAGGAGGTACGCCGCGCGGTGCAGGGCCACGACGGTCTTGCCGGTGCCGGGGCCGCCCTGGACGACCAGCACGCCGTTGAGGTCGGCGCGGATGACGCGGTCCTGCTCGGCCTGGATGGTGGCGACGATGTCCCGCATCCGGCCGGTGCGCCGCTCGTCGAGGGCGGCCAGCAGCGCGGCCTCGCCGTTGAGCGTGGCGCGGTCCTCGTCGGTCAGCGTGTCGAAGTCGAGCAGGTCGTCGTCGACGCCGACGACCACGCGGCCCTTGGTCTGCAGGTGCCGCCGCCGGGTCAGGCCCATCGGCGCGGCCGGGGTGGCGCGGTAGAACGGCTGGGCCACGGGCGCGCGCCAGTCGATAAGCAGCCGCTCCTGCTCGTCGTCGGTGAGGCCGAGCTTGCCGATGTAGAGCCTGCCCTCGTCGACGTGGTCGAGACGGCCGAAGACCAGCCCGCGCTCCACCGCCCAGAGCCGGGCCAGCCGGGAGGCGTACATTCCGGCGAACGTGTCGCGCTCCGACCTGTTCTGCAACGTGCCGACGGCGCCGGCGCCGAGCACCTCCTTCAGCTGGCTCTGGGTGCGTTCACGCAACGCGTCGAGGCGGGCGTAGAGGCGGGCGACGTACTCCTGCTCCCTTGCGAGCTCCGTTTGACGAGTTGCCGCCTGACCATTATTGTTGTTAATGGGACACTCCGGGCCATTCTGCTTGTTGTTACGACAAACGACGACATTAGCACGCCTGTTGAGGCACTCCCATCTTCTCGCTTGATGTCCTTCCCCGCATCCGGTCACGGCTTGGTTTCACCCCTTGACCGAAACCGTCCGGACTCTTAGGTTCGCATCAAGTTAGGAAAGTTTCCTAACTTCGAGCCAAGGGGTGAACGTGAGCGGTCCGGTGCCGGGGACTCCCAGTCTGCTACGCGCGATCAACGATCGCGCGGCCTTGCAGGCACTCCTCGAACGCGGCCCGCTGACCCGCCCCGAGATCGGCACCCTGACCGGCCTCTCGAAGCCGACGGCCTCGCAACTGCTGTCCCGCCTCCAGGAGGCCGGGCTGGTGGTGCTCGACGGCATCAGGGAGGGGCTGCCGGGCCGTACCGCGGAGGTCTACCGGATCAATCCGGCCGCGGCCTACGTGGGCGCGCTGGACGTCACGCCCGCCCGGATCGAGGCCAGGATCGCCGACATCGCCGGCACGACCGTGGGCTCGTACACGCTGCCCACGCCGCGCCGGCCGGGCGGCGAGCTGGTCTCCCGGCTGCGCGCGGCGCTCGACGGCGCGGGCTCACCCGGCCCGCTGCGCCGGGTCGTGATCGGCGTGCAGGCGGCGATCGACCCGTCCACCGGCCGGCTCGGCTACGCCACCGCCAAGGACATGCCGGGCTGGCAGATCGGCGACCTGGTGCCGACGCTCGCCGAGGGACTCGGCGTGCCGGTGTCGGTGGAGAACAACGTCAACCTGGTGGCGCTGGCCGAAATGGCACACGGCGCCGCCCGCGGCGACTCCGACTTCGTGCTGCTGTGGGCGGACGAGGGCATCGGCTCGGCCATCGTGCTGGGCGGGCGGATGCACAGGGGCGCCACCGGCGGCGCGGGCGAGGTCGGCTACATGCCGACCCCGGGCGCGCCGACGGCCCGCGAGGCGGGACGGTACGCCAACCACGGCTACCAGGCGCTCACCGGCGGCCCCGCCGTACTGAAACTGCTGCGCTCGTACGGCGTGCGCGGCACGGACTTCCGCCAGGCCATCGCGAACGCGGTGCGCGCGGCGGACGACCACCAGAGCGGTCAGAAGGCCGACGACGCACGGGCGGGGCTGCGCGACATCGCCGCGCGGCTGGCGGTGGGCCTGGCCGCCATCACCTCCGTCATCGATCCCGGGCTCATCGTGCTGACCGGCGGCGTGGTGCTGTCGGGCGGCGAACCCCTGCGTGAGCTGGTCGAGCACGAGCTGCACGCGTTGACCATCCCGCGGCCCCGGCTGCGCCTGTCGTCCGTCGAAGGCAATCCCGTCCTCGCCGGCGCGCTCGACCTGGCCCTGGACCTCGTCCGCGACGAGGTTTTCGGGTCCACGGTCCCGACTCCATGAGACACGCCAAGAGGAGGCACTCCCTGTGCGCTTCGTTCCCCTGGCGGCCGCAGGGCTCGCCGTCCTGAGCCTGGCCGCGTGTACCGCGGGTAAAGAGGGCGGTCCCGCCCTCGGTTCTCAGTCCAAACCCACCAACACCGCGCCCACGGCGCTGCCCGCCGCCTCCATCGAGCTGTGGCACGGGTTCTCGGCGGACTCGGAGGTGAAGGCGTTCACCGACGCCATCGCCGGGTTCAACAAGAAATACCCGCAGATCAAGGTCAAGCTGGTCAAGGGCGTACAGGACGAGCAGATCACGCAGGCCGTACGCGGGGGCCGGCCGCCGGACGTGGCCTCCTCCTTCACCACCGACTCGGTGGCGACCTGGTGCAAGAGCGGGGTCTTCCAGGACCTCAACCCGGTGATCAAGCAGGACGGCGTCGACCTGTCGGGCCTGCCGCCGGTGGTCAACGACTACACGCAGTACGAGGGCAAGCGGTGCGTGATGCCGCTCCTGACCGACGCGTACGGCCTCTACTACAACAAGGCCCTGATGAAGGGCCACCAGCCGCCCAAGACCCTGTCGGAGCTGACCAAGCTGGCCAAGGAGCTCACGGTCAGGAACCCGGACGGCACCATCAAGGTCGCCGGTTTCATCCCGAGCGGCCAGTACTACGAGAACACCGCGGGTCACTGGAGCGCGATGGTCGGCGCCAAGTGGACCAACCCCGACGGCACCTCGGCGATCGGCTCCGACCCCGCCTGGAAGACCCTGCTGAACTGGCAGAAGGAGCTCATCGACTGGTACGGCTACGCGAACCTGGACAAGTTCCGCAAGGGCCTGGGTGACGAGTTCTCCGGCAAGCATCCCTTCTACCAGGGCAAGGTCGCCATGGGCATCGACGGCGAGTGGCGGGTGGCCATGATCGCCAACGAGGCGCCGAAGCTCGACTACGGCACCGCCCCCATGCCGGTCGACGACGCCAAGCCCGACCTGTACGGCAGCGGCTTCACCGCGGGCACCGTGATCGGTGTGCCGAAGGGCGCCAAGAACCCCGAGGCCGCCTGGGCGCTGGTGAAGTACCTGACCACCGACACCGACGCGCTGGTCACGCTGGCCAACGCGATCCGCAACGTGCCGACCACCAAGGCCGCGCTGGAGTCGCCCGCGCTGAAGAAGGACGAGCACTTCCAGACCTTCCTCGACATCTTCGCCAACCCGAAGACGAGCACGATCCCGGCGCACGTCAACAGCGTGTTCAACCAGGAGGCGCTGCAAGGGTTCATCACCTCGTGGGAGAAGGGCTCGGTCAAGGACCTGGACGCGGGGCTGAAGGGCGTGGACAAGACCATCGACGCCAAGTTCAAGCTGTCGGGCGGCTGAGGTGGCGTCCGTACCGCTCAGGCGCCGTGAGGGGTTCCGGGCCCTGCTGTGGCTGTCGCCGTGGCTGGTGGGCTTCGGGGTGTTCTTCGCCTACCCGCTGATGGCGACCGTCTACTTCTCCTTCTTCAACTACGACCTGTTCTCGCTGAAGTTCAACGGCCTGGACAACTACCGCTACTTCCTGCAGGACGAGCGGGCCTGGCTGTCGATCCGGAACACGGCGTGGCTGGTGGCCGTCATGGTGCCCGCCCAGGTGCTGTTCGCCCTGGGCGTGGCGCAGCTGGTCACGAAGCTGAAGTCCGGCGTGGGGTTCTTCCGCACGCTGTTCTACCTGCCGTCGCTGGTGCCGGTGACGGCGGGGACGGTGGCCTTCGTCTTCCTGCTGAACCCGGCCACCGGTCCGTTCAACCGGATCCTCGCGCTGGTCGGCATCTCCGGGCCCGACTGGTTCGGCGACAAGGACTGGTCGAAGCCGGGACTGACGCTGCTGGCCATGTGGGGCGTCGGCAACATCATGGTGATCTTCCTGGCAGCGCTGCTGGACGTGCCCCGGCACCTGTACGAGGCGGCGGCCATCGACGGGGCCGGGGCGTGGCGGCAGTTCCGCAGCATCACGCTGCCGACGATCCGTCCGGTCCTGATGTTCTCGGCGGTGACCAGTGTCATCTACACGCTGCAGTACTTCACCCAGGCGATGATCGCCTCCCGGGTCGCGGCGGGTGTCACCGACGCGCCGGGGACCTCGTTCGTGCCCGGGTATCCGGAGATGTCGACGCTGACGCTGCCGCAGTGGCTGTTCCAGACGGGCTTCCGTGACTACACGATGGGCTATGCCTGCGTGCTGGCGCTGGTGCTGTTCGCGGCGTCGATGGTGTTCACGCTGATCCTGCTGCGGCAGTTCCGCGGGTTCGAGGAGGTGGCCTCATGACCGCCACGCTGGTGGCGCCGCCCTCCCAGGCGGCGGGGCGGCGCGTCCGGGTCCGGCGTGGCCGGGCCAGGAAGGCGCTGTACTGGATCGCGACGCACGCGACGGCCGTCGCGCTGGGGATCGCGTTCATCGGGCCGCTGGTGTTCGTCCTGCTGACGGCGCTCATGTCCGACAACCAGACGCTGACCGACGAGCTGTGGCCGCACAGCTGGAACTGGGGCAACTTCGGCGAGGTGTTCGCCAGGTCGCCGATCCTGCTGTGGCTGCGCAACACGATGATCTACGCGGGGCTCGGCACGCTGTTCACGCTGCTGTCGTCGATCCCGGTGGCCTACGCGCTGGCCCGGTTCCGCTTTCCCGGGCGCAGGCTGGCGTTCCTGCTGGTCATCACGATGATGATGCTGCCGCCCCAGGTGATCGCGGTGCCCATCTACCTGATCTGGGCCCGGCTGAACCTGACCGGGACACTGCTGCCGCTGATCCTGCCGATGCTGCTCGGCGACGCGTTCTCGATCTTCCTGCTGCGCCAGTTCCTGCTCTCCATCCCGCGCGACTACACCGACGCGGCGCGGGTGGACGGCTGCACCGACTTCAGGACGCTCATCCGGGTGGTCCTGCCGATGGCCAAGCCGGGCATCGCCGCGGTGGCGCTGTTCCAGTTCTTCTACTGCTGGAACGACTACTACGGGCCGCTGCTGTACGCCGCCACCAATGTCGACAGCTGGACCCTGTCGGTGGGGCTGGCCTCGTTCAAGGCGCTGCACAGCGTGCAGTGGAACCTGACCATGGCGGCCACGCTGCTCGTCATGGCTCCGGTGATCATCGTGTTCTTCTTCGCCCAGAAGGTCTTCATCGAGGGCGTGACATTGACGGGAGTGAAGGGTTGAAACTGGCCGTGGTGGGGGGCGGCTCGACGTACACGCCCGAGCTGATCGACGGGTTCGCGCGGCTCCGCGACGAACTGCCGGTCACGGAGATCGCACTGATAGATCCCGATTTAAAGCGACTTGAGGTTGTTTCCGGGATGGCGCGCCGGATGCTGGCACATGCCGGGCATCCGGCCCGGGTGCTGGCCACCTCCTCGGTCGAGGAGGGCGTCGCGGGGGCGCGGGCCGTCCTGTTCCAGCTGCGGGTGGGCGGGCAGGCAGCGCGCGACGTGGACGAGACGCTGCCGCTGCGGTGCGGCTGCGTGGGGCAGGAGACTACCGGCGCGGGCGGGCTGGCCAAGGCGCTGCGCACGGTGCCGATCGTGCTGGACATCGCCGAGAAGGTCCGTACGCACGCGCCGGATGCGTGGATCGTCGACTTCACCAACCCGGTCGGCATCGTCACCCGCGCGCTCCTGGACGCCGGGCACCGGGCGATCGGGCTGTGCAACGTGGCGATCGGCTTCCAGCGCCGCTTCGCCGAGGCACTGGGCGTGCCGCCGTCGCGGATCTCGCTCGGCCACGTCGGGCTCAACCACCTGACCTGGGAACGGGCCGTGTACCTGGACGGCGAGGACGTGCTGCCCGCGCTGCTCGCCGAGCACGCGGAGTCGCTGGCCGACGACCTGGCGCTGCGTCCCGCGCTGCTCCGCCGGCTCGGTGTGGTGCCGTCGTACTATTTGCGCTATTTCTACGATCATGACGCGGTGGTGGAGGAGCAGCGGGCCAAGCCGTCGCGCGCGGCCGAGGTGGCGGCGATGGAGACCAGGCTGCTGGAGATGTACGCCGACCCGTCGGTCGTCGAGAAGCCGGCGCTGCTGGGCGAGCGGGGTGGCGCCTACTACTCCGAGGCGGCGGTCGCGCTGATCGCCTCGCTGCTCGGCGACCGCCCCGGCACCCACGTGGTGAACGTCCGCAACCACGGCACGCTGCCCTTCCTGGCGGACGAGGCGGTGATCGAGGTGCCCGCGGCCGTCTCCGGCACGGGGGCCGCGCCGCTGCCAGTGCCGCCGGTCGAGCCGCTGTACGCGGGGCTGATCGCGCACGTGTCCGCCTACGAGACGCTCGCCCTGGAGGCGGCCCGGCTCGGCGGTGCGGACCGGGTCCGCGACGCCCTGCTGGCCCATCCCCTGATCGGCCAGGACGCCACCGCGGAGGAGCTGACCGGCCTGCTGCTGGAGGCCAACCGCGCGTACCTGCCGTGGACGGTGAGGTAGTGGAGCACCGCAGGCTCGTCCTCGCGGTCGACGGCGGCAACAGCAAGACCGACGTGGCGCTGGTCACGGAGGACGGCGAGGTGCTGGCCACCGGCCGGGCGGGCGCGTTCGCGCCGCAGAGCGACGGCGTGGCGGCGGCGGTGGACGTGGTGGAGGAGGCGGTACGGCAGGCGCTCGCGCGGGTGCCCCTGGGCGCCGCCCCAGGCCCGGACGGCTTCCCTGACGACGCGTCAGGCCCGGATCGCTTCCCCGACCGGCCCACCGTTCTGGGCCGGTTCGATCATGTGGCGGCCTATCTGGCGGGGGCCGACCTGCCGGTCGAGGAGGAGGCCCTGGCCCGCGAGTTCGCCCGCCGGGGCTTCGGCCCGGACATCTCCGTCCGCAACGACACCTTCGCCGTGCTCCGGGCGGGCGCGTCCGGCCCCTGGGGCGTGGCCGTGGTGTGCGGCGCGGGCATCAACGCGGCCGGTGTCTCCCCCACCGGTGAGGTGGCCCGTTTCCCCGCGCTCGGCCGCCTCAGCGGCGACTGGGGCGGCGGCCAGGGCATCGCGGAGGAGGCGCTGTGGCACGCCGCCCGCGCCGAGGACGGTCGCGGGCCCGCGACCGCGCTGGCGGAGCTGTGCACGCGGCACTTCGCCGTGGGCACGGTCGAGGAGCTGATCCTGGAGATCCACTTCGGCCGCCTGGATGAGTCCCGCCTGCACGAGCTCACCCCGGGCGTCTTCGCCACGGCCGCGGCGGGCGACCCGATCGCCAGGTCGCTGGTGGAACGCCAGGCGGAGGAGATCACCGTGCTGGCGGAGGTCTGCCTGCGCCGCCTGGACCTGCTGGAGACGCCCACGGAGGTGGTGCTGGGCGGCGGCATCCTGCAGGCCCGCGACCCGCTCCTGACGGCCCTCCTGGACGCCTCGTTCGCCGCCAGGGCGCCCCGGGCCAAGATCCTGGTGGTGGACGTCCCGCCCATCGTCGGCGCCGCTCTGAACGGCCTGGAGCACCTGGGCGCGACGGACCTGGCCAAGACCCGCCTGCGCGCCCGCTACGAACGGGCCTGACGGGCCCTGCGAGCGGTCGCGACAGCGGTCAGCGCTCCGAGACCGGCAGCGGTCACGACGCCGGGACCGGGCCGCCGGTCAGGAGTGTCTCGACGCGGGTGCGGACGTCGGGGGTGTCGAGGCCGCGGACCGTGAGGGTGGTGCGGCGCCGTACGACGTCGTCGACCGTCGCCGCCCATTCGTGGTCGCGCGCGTAGACCGCCTGCGCCCAGATGTCCGGCCCGTCCGGATGGATGCGCTCGCCCAGCGCGGGCGTGTCGCGGATGAGCCTGGCCAGGTCGAACGCGATCGAACCGTAGTGCGAGGCGAGGTGGCGGGCTACCAGCGGGTCCATCCGGGCGCCCGGGTCGCGGTCGGTCCACAGGCGCATCGCGACCGCGTCGGGGCTGGCCAGGCCGGGCAGCGGCATGGCGGGCAGGATGGCCGCGAGGTCGTCACCGAGCGGGTGTCCGGGCAGGCGGGCCAGCGTGTCGAGGACGACCTTGCCGATGTGCCGGTAGGTGGTCCACTTGCCGCCGGCCACCGACAGCATGCCGCCCTTGCCCCGGCTGAGCACCGTCTCCCGCTTGGCCGACGACACGCCGCCGGGACCGCCCGGCAGCACGCGCAGTCCGGCGAAGGCGTAGGTGATGTCCTCGCGCCGCAGTTGCGAGTCGCGTACGGCGTGCCCGGCCTCGTCGAGGATCTGGGCCACGTCGGCGTCGGTGGCGCGCACGCCGGCGGGGTCGCCCTCGTAGGCCTCGTCGGTGGTGCCGAGCAGCAGGTGGTCCTCCCACGGGACGGCGAAGGACACGCGGTACTTGTCGATCGGGGTGGTCAGAGCCGCCTTCCACGGCTCGTGGCGGCGCATGACCAGGTGGGCGCCCTTCGACAGGCGGATGCTCGGGGCGGCCCCGGGGTCCTCCATGCGGCGCAGGTGGTCGACCCACGGGCCGGTGGCGTTCAGCACGAGGCGGGCGTCGACGCCGAACTCGGTGCCGTCGAGCCGGTCGCACAGCTCCGCCCCAGAGACCGTGCCGCCCCTTTCGCGCAGTCCGACGACCTCGGCGTGGTTGAGCACGACCGCGCCCGCGTCGACGGCGGCGCGCACGGTCATGACCGCGACCCGGCTGTCGTTCATCTGGTGGTCGCCGTAGACGGCGGCGGCGCGCAGCCCCTGGGGCCGGAGTGCGGGCACCCTGGCCAGCGCCTGGCTGGGGGTGATGACCCGGCCGAGCCCGTCGCCGAACACCGACAGCGCCGAATAGAGGAACACGCCCGCGCCCAGCTTGGCGGCGCCGTGCGGGCCGCCCCGGTAGACCGGCACCACGAAGGTGAGCGGCTTGACCAGGTGGGGGGCGATGTCGCCGGCCAGCGCCCGGCGTTCGCGGTGGTTCTCGGCGACCAGCTTGACGTTGCCCGTCTGCAGGTAGCGCAGGCCGCCGTGGACGAGCTTGGAGGAGGCGCTGGAGGTGGCCCCGGCGAAGTCGCCGCCGTCGACCATGGCGACGCGCAGGCCCGCCTGGGCGGCCATCCAGGTGACCGAGGTGCCGAGGATGCCGCCGCCGATGACCAGCAGGTCGTAGGTGCCCCTGGACAGCTCCTCACGGGTCTCGGCGCGGGAGGCGATCGTGGTCATGGGGTGCTCCAGTCGAGGCTGCGGTCGATGGCCTTGCGCCAGTTGCGGTATTCGCTGTCACGCACGTCCTGGCCGATCTTCGGCCGCCACTCGGCCGCCTTGTGCCAGTTGGCGCGCAGGCTGTCGGTGTCGGGCCAGTAGCCGGTGGCCAGCCCGGCCGCGTAGGCGGCGCCCAGGCAGGTGGTCTCCGACACCATCGGCCGCACCACCGGCACGGCGAGCACGTCGGCCAGGATCTGCATGAGCAGGTTGTTGGCGGTCATGCCGCCGTCGGCGCGCAGCGAGGCGAGCGCGAGGCCGGCGTCGGCGTTCATCGCGTCGACCACCTCACGCGTCTGCCAGGCGGTCGCCTCCAGCACGGCCCGCGCGATGTGCCCCTTGGTGACGAACCCGGTCAGCCCGGCGATCACGCCGCGCGCGTCGGAGCGCCAGTGCGGGGCGAACAGGCCGGAGAACGCGGGGACGAAGTAGCAGCCGCCGTTGTCCTCGACGGTGCCCGCGAGGGTCTCGATCTCGGCGGCGCTGGAGATCAGGCCGAGGTTGTCGCGCAGCCACTGCACGAGCGAGCCGGTGACGGCGATCGAGCCCTCCAGCGCGTACGTGGCGGGGGCGTCGCCGATCTGGTAGCCGACGGTGGTGAGCAGCCCGTGCTTGGAGGCGACCGGCTCGGTGCCGGTGTTCATCAGCAGGAAGCTGCCGGAGCCGTAGGTGCTCTTGGTCTCGCCCGGGCCGAAGCACGTCTGGCCGAACAGGGCCGCCTGCTGGTCACCCAGCGCCGCCGCCACCGGAACGCCGCCGTCGGCCGTGCCGTACACCTCGGCGGAGGGGCGGATCTCCGGCAGCATCGCGCGGGGCACGCCGAGCGCGGCGAGCAACTCGTCGTCCCAGCTCAGCGTGCGCAGGTTCATCAGCATGGTGCGGCTGGCGTTGGTGACGTCGGTGACGTGGCGGCCGGTGAGCCGCCAGATCAGCCAGCTGTCGACGGTGCCGAACAGCACGTCGCCGCGCTCGGCCCGCTCCCGCAGCCCGGGGGTCTCGTCGAGCAGCCAGCGGATCTTCGGCCCGGCGAAGTAGGTGGCCAGCGGCAGCCCGGCCCGCTCGCGGAAGAGCTCCTCGTGCTCGGACAGGGACCGGACCAGGGCGTCGGTACGGGTGTCCTGCCAGACGATGGCGTTGGCCACGGGCCGCCCGGTGTGGCGGTCCCACAGGACGGTGGTCTCGCGCTGGTTGGTGATGCCGAGGGCGACGAGCTGGGCGAAGTCGATCCCGCTGCCGGTGACGGCGTCGGCCACCACGCCCTGGACGGCGTCCCAGATCTCGGCGGCGTCGTGCTCGACCCAGCCGGGCCTGGGGAAGATCTGCCGGTGCTCCCGCTGCGCCACCGAGACGATCCGGCCGTCCTGGTCGAACACCATGCACCTGCTGGACGTGGTGCCCTGGTCGATGGCGGCTACGTACTGCGGTCGGGGCACGGCTTCCTCACTTCGATGTGTTCGGCATTGCCGAACGGGTTTGCTTGGTGTCTCACCATGTCACCGGCTCAGGTCGCGGGTGATGGCGCGGGCGGCGTCGCGGACGTAGGAGACGATCGTGATGCGCGGTTCTCCGTCGTCGGCCAGCCGTTCGACGGCGCCCCTGACGCCGATGGCGCCGACGGTGACGCCGCGGCCGTCCCTGATCGGGGCGGCGATGGAGACCTCGCCCTCGACGAGCTCCTCCACGTCGCAGGCCCAGCCCCGGCCGCGGACCAGCTCCAGCTCCTTGGCCAGGTCGTCGGCGCCGGTGATGGTCCTGGGCGTGAAGGCGGGCAGCCCTTCGGCGCCGGGCTCGTCGCCATGCGCGGCAGTGGCGGCCGAGTGGGACGTCGCGGCGGTCGCGTGGGGCGTCGTACCGGACGCGTGTGGCGCGGTGCCGGACGCGTGTGGCGCGGTGCCGGACGCGTGGGACGTCGGGCCGGACGCGTGGGACGTCGGGCCGGACGCGTGGGACGTCGGGCCGGACGGCGCGTCGAACGCCGCCCCCGCGTCGCCGTACGGGTCGTAGGCGAGCAGGACCTTGCCGAGCGCGGTCGCGTGCGCGGGCAGCAGCGTGCCGACCTGCAGGACCTGCATGCTGTCGTCGGGCCTGAACACGTGGTGGACCACCAGGACGCCGCCCTCGTGCGCGGTGCCGATCCACACGCTCTCCCTGCTCCGCCCGGCCAGGGCGTCGGCCCAGTTGAGCGAGCGGGTGCGCAGCACGTTGACGTCGAGGTAGCTGCTGCCCAGGTGCAGCAGCGTGCCGCCGAGCCGGTAGCGGCCCGTGGCGGCGTCCTGCTCGACGAAGCCGACGTGGACCAGCGTGCGCAGGATGCCGTGCAGCGTGCCCTTGGGCAGGCCCATCGCGCGGGCCAGCTCGGCCACGCCCAGCTCGCGCGGGCCGGAGGCGAGCAGCCTCAGGATGCCGGCGGCCCGTTCGACGGACTGGATGGTCTCTCCCACGCCCCACACCGTACCGTGGTTCGGCATTGCCGAACAGATGCGGCGTGGACCGTCCTCAGGAAGGCGGCGCCGGGCTGGGCATCGGCTCGTCGGCGCCGTCGGCCGCGACCTCGGGCGGCCGGTGCTCGTACGGGGTGCTCAGCACGACGGTGGTGCGCGTGGAGACGTTCGCCGACGCGCGGATGTGCTGCAGCAGCTCCTCCAGCGCCAGCGGCGTGGCGACGCGCACCTTGAGGATGTAGCTCTCGTCGCCCGCGACGCTGTGGCACGCCTCGATCGCGGTCAGGTGGGCCAGCCGCTCGGGCGCGTCGTCGGGCGCGGCCGGGTCGATCGGCTTGATGGACACGAACGCCGTCATCGGCAGCGCGATCGCGTCATAGTCGATGATCGCTGCATAACCGCGCACGACTCCACGCTTTTCCAGACGGCGAACCCGCTGGTGCACGGCGGACACCGACAGCCCGGTCTCCCTGGCCAGATCGGTGAAGCTCATCCGGCCGTCGCGGGCCAGCAGCGTGATGATCTGGCGGTCGATCTCCTCCATCGGTCAAAGGTAGCCGGTCGTGGTCACGACATGGTCCCGACCGGGGTGGCTCCTCTGTTCATGGCGTGTTCGACCAGCGTGATGAGCACTTCCCGGCCGGAATCCCGCCTGCGGGCGTCGCAGCGCACGATCGGGATGTCCGGGTCGAGGCCGAGCGCCTGCCGCACCTCACCGACGGTGAAGGGGCGCGCGCCTTCGAAGCAGTTGAGCGCCACCACGAACGGCTGCCCGCGCCGCTCGAAGTAGTCGATGGCCGGGAAGCAGTCGGCCAGCCGACGCGTGTCGGCCAGAACCACCGCCCCGAGCGCGCCCATCGCCAGCTCGTCCCACACGAACCAGAACCGTTCCTGTCCGGGCGTGCCGAACAAATAGAGCATGTAGTCGTCCCGGATCGTGATCCGGCCGAAGTCCATGGCCACGGTCGTGGTCGGCTTGGCCTCGACGCCCGAGAGGTCGTCGATGTCCGTGCCGATGTGCGTCAGCGCTTCTTCCGTACGCAGCGGACGGGTCTCGGAGACCGCGCCCACCATCGTCGTCTTGCCCGCGCCGAACCCGCCCGCGATCAGGATCTTGATCGCGGTCGGCAACCTCCATCGATCAGAGCGACCGAAGTCCATCCAGCACCGCCTGTACATCCCTCCGCGGCCGTGCCGCGCATGCACAAATCCGCCCCGAGGAGCCGTGGTCAGTGGAACCTGTCAAGGCGCAGAGAAAAGGTCGAATCACATGCCTGGCATCGAGACACCCTAGCAACGCCACATATTCCACTCAAGCCACAATCATCCTCAGGAATGAATATGTCATGGTTTGTCGCATCTAGACCAGTTATTCGCTCCTGCTGTCCACCCCGGTAAAGGCCCCTGTCATGGCAGGTTGCGAGACCGTAACGGCTTCAGAGGGCCTAGCCGGAAATGCCGTGCAGCCCCGCGTTGAACCCGATCTGTCGGCGCAGGTACGCGGCGGTGCGCGGGCTGCGCTCGCGTACCGGCTTGAGCAGCTCCAGCGCCTCGTGCGCCAGCTCCGCCATCGCGTCCGTGACCTCGGCACGGCTGACGCCGAGCATGAGCACGTTGAGGTCGCCCCAGCTGACGTCCTTGCGATAGGAGGCGAGGTCGCCCAGCAGGTGCAGGTAGCGCTGCACGTGCGCGCTGACGGCCCGCAGCTCCCCCAGGTGATGCCGGGCCCACTCGTCGCCCGCGTAGATCCAGTGCGACAGGTCCACGAAACAGGACCCGCGGCTGTCGGCGTTGTCCAGGTAGCGGGCGAAGGTGGGGACGACCCGGGTGTCGCGCCACACCCACGCCCTGGCCATCGCCTCGAACATGCCGGCCAGCTGATCCCGCCAGAGCACGCGATGGTCCTCGAAGTCCTTGACCGTCGCCAGCTCGTCACGCAGGTCGGCCAGGAACCGGGTGACCGCCGCCCGCGGCGCCGCGCCGTCGGCCACCGCCAGGCAGTCGCGGGCCAGGGCGGTCACCTGGGAACGCGTCGTCGTCGTGTGGTCCACCAGCCGGTCGACGGCTGAGACCCAGAGCGCGGTGCGATTGACGATCTTGAGCGCGTTGGACGTGGCCCACGGGGCGCTGAAGGCACCGGTCAGTGCCAGAGCGGCGTAGAAGTCCGCGTCGAAGGCCGCCGGCGGGAACAGCCCGCGGTACATCTGGGCGCAACGACGCAGATCCCTGCCGCACTCCGCGGCGAGCGCGCACGCCATGCCGAGCTCGAACGCCTCGTCCAGCTCGTCGTCCGCCATCCTAGAGCCATCCCATGGGCATGCGGATCATGGGCGACGACCCCCCCAACCGGCATTGCTGCCTCTACTGGCGAAATTCTCACATGATCAAATCACATTCGATCAAGGCGGGGACACCACCCTGCAACCCCGCACTGTCACCTCCACGTCATCCAGCGTGTCAGCGTCCATGTGCCAGCATGAACCGAGTCGGCCCGCCTGTCAGCCACTGTTCTCAGCCCGCCTCTCAGCCCGCCTCTCAGCCCGCCTCTCAGCCCGCCCCGATCGCGATGAACGAGACGTCGTCGCCGCGGGCCGCGCGGAGCGCCTCCGCCAGGCTGAGACCGCGCCGCAGCCCGTCGTGCAGGGCCACCATGACGGGCACCGCCGCCGCGTCGTTCACCGGCACGACACTGGCCACGATGCCGGCCGTGCCGAGGCGGAGCAGCGCGGTGGCCGGCCCGAGCACCTCGTCGGCCCCGACCGCGGCGACCTGCCCGGAGTCGCAGCTCGACAGCACGAGCCGATAGGGGGCGCGGTGCAGCCGCTCGAGGTCGTACACGGTGAGGGGGCCGTCGTCCAGCAGCAGCGAGGAGAACAACGGACTGTCGGCCCGGAACGTCCCGTGTGCCGCCAGGTGCGCGAGACGGCAGCCGTCGATGGCCGCCAGCACGCCCTGGGCCGTCGCCGAACCGTCTGCCAGCACGGTGGCGGGTCCCGCCGCTCCGCCCACAGTGGCCAGTCCCGCAGCCTCGGCCACGGTGGCCGGTCTCATGGCTCCGCCCACAGCGGCCGGTCCTGCGGCTTCGGCGTACAGCTCGGCGATGGAGCGCACCTCGCCGTCAGCGTTCGCCACACCGGGCCCGCGTACGAGCACCACACCGCCGTCGGCGGGCGGGACGGCCGTCCTGGCGCGCAGCCAGGACGCCGCCGACGGCGCCACACTGAAGGCCCTGCGGCGCAACGCGGGCAACAACGCCCAGGGCGCCCCGTGCAGCGTGCTCGGCGGCACCACGACAAGCGGCTCACCGTTCCGGCGTCCGTCGCTCGGCTGCCCGTCGCTCGGCCGTCCGTCGCCTGGCCATCCGTCGCCTGCCTGCCCGCAACCTGCCGCCACGCCATCCGGCCGCTCGTTGCCCAGACGTGTCGCGACCGGGCCCAGAAGGGCGCGTTCCAGCCGGTCGCCGAGGCGGGCGAGCTCCTGAGGGGCGGCGCGGTCCTGGTAGGCCAGCCGCCGCAGCCGCGATCTGGCGAACTCGATCTCCGTGACGGCCGCCGCCACAGGACCGACCGTGAACCGGCGCACCCGGCCGTCACCGCACAGCAGCGCGTACAGCATCCCGTCGACCACCACCAGCTCGACCAGCCGCCCGCCACCGATCGCCGCCAGGAGCCGACGGCCGCCGGGACCCGGGTCGTCGTCGCGGGCGCCGGCGCCGCGCACGCGCAGTGTGGCGGCCCGCACCCGCGCCTCCAGCCGGTCCCGGTCGCGTTCCAGCGTGGCCGCCGACGAACTGCCCTCGGACCGCGCCCGCCCCAGCAGGTGGTCGGTCTCGCGCAGCGCGGCGAGCTGGGCGAGCAGCCAATGGTCGTCGGGCGGCCGTACGGGAGGCACGTCCAGCGAGGTCGCCCGCCACCGTTCGGTCCAGGCGAGCAGTCGCCGGGGCCGTCCCGCGCGCAGCCAGTGCCGCTGGGCGAGGGTGACCAGCTCGGCGCCGTGCGCGGTCGCCAGGGCCCGCAGCTCCGGCGACCCGAACGCGAGCCGGTGTTCCTCGATCAGCGCCAGTCCCGCCCGGCAGGCGTACAGCAGCCGCCGGGGCCGCCCCGCCGCCTCCGCCCGCAGCGCCTCGGCCAGCCAGCCACCCGCCCTGGCCGTCGCGGGACCACGGTGACGGGCCCGCGCCGCCTCCGCCAGGTGACGATCCGCCTCCCGCGCCCTGCCGAGCACCAGCGCCGTACGGCCCGCGAGCAGGTGAGCCTGCCACACCTCAGGCGAGCCGAGCCCCGCCAGCCGCGCGGCCAGCCGCCCTGCCTCGGCCAGCGACCTGCCGGACACCACCCCGCCCCCTGACCCCACACCAACGGCGGCCTGTCCGGCCAAGGACTCGGACGGCGCCGCACCACCAGCCGATGCCACGGCCTCGGCGAACCCGGCCTGGACCAGGATGAGCTGAGCGTGCGCCGCCCACCAGGCCCGGCGCTGTCCGGCGAACAGCGTGCGCGCCTCCCCCGCCCGCGCCCGGGCCGTACCCGGGTCCCCGGCCAGCAGCGCGGCCCGGGCGGCGATGAGCAGCAGCTCGGCCCGCATGGTCGCCTGCCCCCGCAGCCGCGCCAGGTGCCGCAGCGCACCGTCGGCCTGCTCCAGCGCGTCACGCGCGAGCCCGGCCGCCAGCAGCACCGCGCACCGGTCTGCGGCCAGGTCGAACATCGGCGTGCCGAGCGCCTGGAAACCCCGGTCGGCCTCGTCGAGCAGGTCCAGCGCGACCGGGAGGTCACCCGCCCTGAAGGCGACGACGCCGCGGTTCTGGATGGCGACCACCGAGTCGTGTTCCTGGCTGGTGGTGGCGAACATCCGCTGCGCCACCCGGAAGTCCTCGTCGGCCAGGGCGACCGAGCCGCGCGCGAGCCGTACGTGCCCGCGCAGGGTCAGCGCGCGGGCCGCCCAGACGGTGTCGCCCGCGCCGAGCAGCGCCGGGGCGGCGAGCTCCAGGTCGTCGAGCGCCGCGCCGTGCCGGCCGAGGATCCAGCGGGCCCCCGCACGTCTGAACAGCACCCGCGCCCTGGTGGTGCCGCTGGAGAGGGCGGCCGCCGTGTCGAGCGCGGACAGGCCGGGCCTGGTGCGGCCGTGCTGGAGGAGGGCGATGCCGAGCGTGGCCAGCACGTCGGCCTCGCGGTCGGGCGAGCCGGAGCGGCGCGCCAGACGTACCGCCTGCCGCAGTTCGCGGATCGCCGCGTCGAGGTCGCCGAACTCGCGGCGCAGGATGCCGATCGCCTGATGCGCGATCGAGGCCTCGTACGGCCCCCGTCCGTCGGCGAGCATGGCCGTCGCGGCCGTCATGGCCTGTCGCGGACGCGCGAACACCATGGCCAGCACATCGTGCGGATCAGCCGGAATCCGGGAATCCCTCGCCGTTTCCCCAGACACGGAGTCGATGGTAGATGCGGCCCATCCGGGCGTCCATGCGGCACGTGTATCAGGGACGCGGTGCGCCGCTCATACATGGCAAGCCCGCAGTCACCCACCGAGGAGGCCCCGAAAGATGAGCACACCACGTTACGGACGCGACATGCGTTTCTGGGAGCAGCTCGAGATCCTCAACGAGGCGCTGCCGGAGGGCAGGCTGGCGGTGGCCGGGCCGCAGGGCGCGACCCCGGAGTCCGATGTCCTCCCGCGCTTCGCCTATCTCGCCGAGCACCTCCTGGTCCGCGCGCCCGACGTGGAACGTGCCATCGACCGCCTCCAGGCCGCCCTTCCGTCGGAGCAGCCGGTACGCGTGGTCTGGCCCCCGGACCAGGACGCGCGGCGGGTCACGGTACGCAGGCTGTCCATCGGCTCCCGGGACGTCTTCCGCGGCCTCGCCCTGCTCAGGGAGGCCGGGATCCAGAGCACACTGGTCCACTTCGTCACGGTCTCGGGCGTCAACCTGTGCCCGGGCGATGAGCCGGTGCCCAGCGGCGAGCCGCTCAGGCCGCCGATCGCCGGCCGCGACCGGGGCGAGGACGCGCACGTCACGGTGATCGACACCGGGCTCGTGCACGACTACCTCGACCACCAGTGGCTGGCGCAGAGCTCCGGCCAGCCGAACATCCCGATGGTCGACGGCGACGTCACCACCCAGGCCGAAGAAGTGGACGGCGACGGCTTCATCAAGCCGTACGTCGGCCACGGCACGTTCATCGCGGGAGTGCTGCGCTGCGTGGCGCCCAGCACGGACGTACGCGTCTACAACGGCTTCCCGTACGGCGGCGCGGTCGAGGAGGACCAGCTCGGCCTGCTCCTGCTGCAGACGCTCGACACCCACGGCTGGCCCGACGTCCTGTCGCTGTCGGCGGGCACCAGGACGAACGACGCCCAGGCGCTGCTCGGCCTGACCGACTTCATCGGCGAACTGGCCGACCACCCCGAGACGCTGCTGGTGGCCGCGGCCGGCAACGACGGCGAGACCGAGCCGTTCTGGCCGGCCGCGTTCGCCGCGGAGGCGGTGAACGCCACCGGCGACGTGATCCTGTCGGTCGGCGCGCTGCGCGAGGACGGGCTCGGCCGGGCGTGCTTCAGCAATCATGGGGACTGGGTGACGGTGTTCGCGCCGGGAGAGCGGCTGATCAACGCCTACACCTCGGGTGACTACGAGTACGACTACCCGCACAGCACCACCTGCCGCTTTCACCCGGTCGTCCCGCTGTATCCGGGCTGCACCTGCGTCGCGCCGCTGTCGGAGGGGGACGTGGTCAAGTTCAGCGGGATCGCGCAGTGGAGCGGTACGTCGTTCGCCACGCCGTTCATCGCCGGTCTCATCGCGGCGCGCATGTCGGAGGCCGGAGTGACCTCGCGGCAGGCGGCCGGGGACCTCATCTCGGGACAGCTGGCGATACCTGATCTCAGTAGTTTTCTGCAATGAATCAACCACTCCCTGTTCTGGAGCGTCTCACGAAATATCATGAGCATTCCGCTCCAGGACAGGGAAGGACCGCCGTGGACGACACCGCAGCCCTCGTCAGAGCAGCCGCGGACGGGGACGCCGGTGCCTGGAAGGAGCTCTACCAGCGCCACAGCGGCCTGGTGTGGGCGGTGGCGCGTGCCTATCTCGTGAACGGGTCCGACGCGCAGGACGTCTGCCAGACGACGTGGTTCCGGCTGGCGGAGCATCTCACCAGGATCAGGGACCCGGACAAGGTGGGTGCCTGGCTGGCCAGCACGGCCCGGCACGAGGCGCTGCGGGTGATCCGCGCGAGCGGGCGGGCCACGCCCGTCAGCGACATGGGGCTGCTGGGGGTGGACATCGACGAGCGCTCCCCCGAACTCCTGATCCTGGAGGCGGAGGAGGCCGTCGCCGACGCCGAGCGCGCGCTGGTGATGTGGGGCGCCTTCGAGGAGCTGTCGGACCGCTGCCGGCGCCTGCTGCGGCTGCTGATCGCCTCGCCGCGCCCCACCTATCAAGAGATCGCGTCAGGATTGGGCATCGCGGTGGGCAGCATCGGCCCGATCAGGGCCCGCTGCCTCCAGCGGCTGCGCACGCTGGTGGCCGAACGCGGAGTGACCGGAATACGCAGGTGAGGCATATGGACGATGAGGGCTTCGACCTGGAAGACGAGCTGGAGGACGAACTGCGCGAGATCGCCGGCCTGCTCGACCCCGTACCTCCCGCGCTGCTCGACGACGCCATGCAGGCGTTCACGCTGAGAACGCTGGACGCCGAGCTGGCCGCGCTCACCTTCGACTCCTGGGACGAGGAGCCGTCCACCAAGGTCAGGGGCGCGGGTCTGCCGCGGCTGCTCACGTTCGAGGCGGGCGGCGTGGCGGTGGAGCTGGAGGTCTTCGCGGCCCGGGTGGTGGGGCGGCTGTCGCCGGAGGGGCCCGCGGAGATCGATGTCCAGCGGCGCGACGAGGAGCTGCGCGTACGCTCCGACGAGCTGGGCCGCTTCACCGCCGACGGTCTGACCCGCGGTCCGCTACGGCTCCGCGTCACCCCTGACGGAGGCGCGCCGATCGTCACCTCGTGGACGCGTCTCTAGCGTCTCCAGAGGACGACGCCGCGCCGGTCCCCTCCTCCGGCGCGGCGTCGTGGTCTCTGGGGGTGGTTCAGGCGCTCTCCTCCAGCTCGGCCAGCTTGGCGGCGAGCGCGACCCGGGAGCCGATGCCGAGCTTGGTGTAGATCTTGCCGATGTGGTACTCGACGGTCTTGACGCTGATCAGCAGTTCCCGGGCGATCTGCCGGTTGGTCAGGCCGCTGGAGACGAGCCTGGCCGTGCTGTACTCCTGGGGCGTCAGTCCCAGCCGTACGGTGCCCGGCGGTTCCAGGCCACACGCCTCCAGCTCCTGCGCGCAGGCGGCCACGAGCGGGCGGGCGCCCAGCCGGGCGAAGATGGCCTCGGCGGCCCGCAGCCGGGCGGCGGCGGCCCTGCGCCTTCCGGTACGCCGCTGTAACCGGCCCAGGTCCAGCAGGACGCGGGCCTCCTCCAACGGGCAGGCGGCGCCCTCCAGGAGGCCCAGGGCGGCGGTGAAGCTCTCCTCGGCCCGCGCTGGAACGTTCCTGGCCGCCAAGACCAGCCCGGTGAGCCTGGCCCGCCGGGCCCGCGCCCGCGCGCCGTCGCCGGGCAGCACGGCCAGCTCGGTCTCGGCCTCTTCCAGGCGTCCCTCCGCGACGAGGGTCTCGATGAGCTGCGGCCGGTGGTCGGGTACGAACGGGTCGTCGGCGCCCGCCGGCGCGGCTCCGGCGCCGAGCAGCGCCAGCGCCAGGTCCGCCTGGGTCTCGCCCATCACGTTGCGCTGGCAGCGGGCGACGGCTCTGGCGGCGGTGGCGTGGGCGAGGGCCCGTTCGTGCTCGCCCAGCGCGGCCAGCGGCGCGACGCAGGCGACGTGCAGGGTGGGCAGCAGCCAGCGCTGGCCGAGCCCCTCCGCCTCGGCCAGCGCCCGCTCCGCCCCCGTCAGCGCGTCCTCCCAGCGCCCGTCGCCGTGCTCGGCCACGGCGAGCAGCGCGCTGCCGACCAGGCGGTGGTGCGGCAGCCCCGCCTCATCCCGCGCCGCCACGACCCTGGCCAGCACCTCGGCCGCCGCCCCGGCCTCACCCTCCCGCAGCATCCGGACGGCCGCCGGGATGCCCTCTCGCGCGGCCCGGCGGCCCTCCGCGTCGAGGGTGGCTGTGCTCAGGGCCAGCACGTCGTACGGGCGGGCGGTCGTGCTCTTGATCGGCTGCTCGGCCGCCAGGCGGGCCCAGGTCGCCGCGGCGGCGGGATCTCCCTTGACCAGGTGCAACCAGGCGAGCTGCTCGGCCGTGTCGGCGGCGAAGCAGGGCGAGCGATCCCGCCACGCCCCCGCGAGCAGCTCGGCGGCCTCGTCGAGCCGCCCGGCGGCCAGCGCGAGCCGGCCCAGGATGTAGCGGCGCACGGGCCGCGGGTCGGTGTTGCGGACGGCGGCCAGCTCGGCCGCGCGGACGACGTCGCCGCCCAGCAGCAGGTGCTTCAGCGCGGCGGTACGCAGCTCGTCACGCCGGGACGCGGACTCGCAGAGCCCGGCGGCCAGCGTCAGGTGGGCGGCGGCGTCGAGCCAGAGGCCGTGCTGGGCCTCCTTGGCCGCGTACCTGGTCAGCTCCTCGGCCAGCGGCTGGTCGGGCCCGCCCGCCGCCGCGGCGCGGTGGCGCAGTGCCGTACCGGTGGGCTCGACGACCCGGGCGGCGGCCAGGTGCAGCCGCGCGCGGACGCCCGCGCCGAGCGAGCCGTAGACGGTGGCCGCGGCCAGCGGGTCGGGGAAGGCGACGAAGCGTCCGGGGAGCTCGTCGAGCAGCCCGGCGTCAACCGCCTCTTCGAGCGCGGTCAGCGGCTCGCCCGCGACCGCGGCCACTGAAGCGACCACGTGCAGGGGGAGCGGCTCGCCGGCGACCGCGGCCACCGAAGCGACCACGTGCAGCGGGTTGGGCTCGCCGAGCACGGCGCAGGCGGCGACGAGCGCGCGCGTCTCCGCGCCGCACGCGCGGAGACGGCGGGTGAAGGACCGGGCGTAACCCTCGGGAGCGGGCAGCCGGGCCCCGGGATCGGCCAGCGTCGTCGGCGCGAGGGTGGCGAGCAGCTCGCGGGCGTACAGCGGATTGCCCGACGTGTGCTCGCGCAGCCGCCTGGCGGCACGCTCGCTCAACGGGTCCGGGGTCAGGCCGGCCAGTTCCGCGGCGGACAAGCCGCCGAGGACGAGCCGGAGCCTGCCATCGCCGGTCAGCAGCCGCCGCAGCCCCTCCGGCAGCCACGGGTCTGCGGTGCTGCGGCAGATGACCACCACGAGCACTCGGCCGGCCCGCAGGCGGCGCAGCAGGTAGCCGAGCGCCCGCAGCGACGCCCTGTCGGCCCACTGGACGTCGTCGACCAGGACAACGACGGGCCCGTCAGCCTGCAGGCGGCCGACCGCCTCGCACAGGGCCTCCCCGACGGACCACAGCTCCCGCGCCGCGGCGCTCCTGGTGGCCGCGCCCTCCTGACCGGCGCCCCTCGATCTCACTCCAGAGCCCCCCGATCCGGGGCCGGCGCTCCCTGATCCGCCTCTCCCCAGCCCGGCCCTCCCCAGGCCTGTGCCGCCCGGTCCGCGGCCCCTCAGGTCGGTCCCAAGTCGGGCGCCCAGCGGTCCGCCAGCCCCCAGCCCGATGCCGTCCAGGAGGGTCCTCCCGGGTCCGGCGCCCAGCGGTCCGCCGCTCCCCTGTCCGGCACCGTCCGGGACGGTCCTCCCGGATCCGGCGCCCAGCGGACCACCAATCCCCTGTCCGGCGTCCAGGACGGACCGTGCCTGGTCGGCGAGCTGGCGGACGATCCCGTACCGCAGGTGCCGCTCGGCCTCGTCCCCGCTGACCGCCAGCACCCGTACGTTCGCCTCCCCGTCGAGTGCCTGGCGGATCAGCGCCGTCTTCCCGATGCCCTCGGGCCCCTCGATGACCATCCGCCGCACGGCGCCGTTACCCGCGGCACGCAATTCCCCGCGCACCAGGGCGAGCTCCGTTGCTCTCCCGACGAACATCCCCTCTCCCTCCGTCGCCCCTCGACTTCCCAGAGCGCGCACGGAGGGTCCTGATACACCTCTTTCACCGCAAACGTGCAGCGAAGGGGCGGTAACCGTTTTCCCTTTCGAAGGATCAGCCGTCAGACGATCACGAGTTCGCGGGAGGTGAGGTTCAGCCGCTCACCACCGGTCTCCGTGCACACCACGATGTCCTCGATGCGCGCCCCATGCCGTTCGGGCAGGTAGATGCCCGGCTCGACGGAGAAGGCGAAGCCCGGCTCCATCGGCTCGGCGTTGCCGGACACGATGTACGGCTCCTCGTGCGTCTCCACGCCGATCCCGTGCCCGGTGCGGTGGATGAAGTAGTCGCCGTAACCCGCCGCGGCGATCAGGTCGCGGGCCGCCGCGTCGATCGACTCGCACGGCACGCCCGGCCGTACGGCGGCGCAGGCGGCGTCCTGGGCGCGGCGCAGCACCTCGTAGTACTCGGCGAAGTCGGCCGGCGGGGCCCCGACGGAGTACGTACGCGTGGAGTCGGAGCAGTAGCCGTTGTGCAGTTGCCCGCCGATGTCGACCACCACCGGCTCCCCCGCCTGGATCGCCCGGTCCGACACGTCATGGTGCGGGCTGGCGGCGTTGGGCCCCGAGGCGACGATGACGAAGTCGACCATCTCGTGCCCGGCGGCCAGGATCGCCTCGGCGATGTCCCGGCCGACCTCACGCTCGGTCCGCCCGGCCCGCAGGAACTCCGGCACCCGCCGGTGCACCGAGTCGATGGCCTGCCCCGCCTCGCGCAGCGCCGCCACCTCGGCCGGCGACTTGCGCATCCGCAGCTCGCGCAGCACGCTGCCGGCCAGCACCTGCTCGGTCTCCGGCATGACCTCGCGGAAGCGCAGCGACGACATCGCCCACATCCGGTCGGCCAGCCCGACCTTGGCCACCCGGCCGAGCCGAGCGGATGCGATGCCGTAGGGGTCGTCGGTCTCGTCCCACGCCACGAAGTCCAGTCCGAGCCGCGAGGCGGGCGACGCCTGCGCGGCGGGCAGCTCCAGCCGGGGCACCATCAGGAACGGCTCGCCGGAAGCCGGCACCACCAGGCAGGTCAGCCGTTCGAGCGGCTTGGCGTCGTAGCCGCTCACATAGCGCAGGTCCGGGCCCGGCGTGAGCAGGAGGGCGTCGAGGCCGGATTTCGCGGTGGCCTCCTGCACGGCGGCCAGGCGGGACACGGGATACAAGTCTGAGGACGTCACAGGCACAATCTACTCGGACCGCTCCTCCTAAAATCCGCGAAAAGCTCTCACAACGCGGCAAGCCGTGGCTACACTCCGCAGATGGACGATCACGTATTGTGGTGTCAATTGTCCGGTTCCACCGCGTTTCGAGAGTGAGACTCATGGTCGACGTCTGGGGCAGCCACCAGCGCCGCCCGATGAGTGCGGCCGAACTGGTCCGGCGCCTCGCGCAGCAGCCCGCGACCGAGCGCGACGCCGAGCTGCTCGCCACCCGGCTGGCGCACGCCGAGCGGCTGGGCAACATGGGCTGGGCCGAATGGAACCTCCACACCGGGGCGGCCACCTGGTCCGACCACGTCTACCTGATCTTCGGGCGGGACCGGGACGACGGGCCGATCCACCTGCCCGACCTGGCCAAGCACGTCGAGCCCGGCGACCACGGCGCGCTCGACCAGCTCCTGTGGAGCGTCGTGCAGGGTGAGGAGCCGGTGCAGGCCGAGTTCCGCATCCGGCGCGGCGCCGAGCTGCGTAACCTGCGCGTCGTGCTGGAGCCGCTGATGACGCCCGGCGGGCCCGAGGGCGTGCACGGAGTGGTCCAGGACATCACCGGCCGCCGCCGCGCCGAGCGCATCATGTCGGAGTCACGCCGCCAGCTCCTGGAGGCCCGGGAGAAGGCGGCCGAGGAGCGCCACGTGATGCTGGCGCTGCGCGAGGCGATCCTGCCCGAGCCGGTCGGCTGCCTCGACCTGCCGTGCACCCGGATCGCGGTCCGCTACGTACCGGCCGAGAAGACGGCGAACCTGGGCGGCGACTGGTTCGAGGCCGCCGCGCTGCCCGACGGCCGGATGCTGCTGGCGATCGGCGACGTCTCCGGCCACGGCCTGCCCGCCATCGCGCACATGGCGCAGCTCCGCCACGCCCTCATCGGCCTGACGATGACCGGCGAGCCCCCGAACCGCCTGCTGGCCTGGCTGAACGAGCTGGTCATGCACCGGCTGCGGGAGACCACGGCGACCGCGATCATCGGCCACCTCGACCCCGCGAGCCGGGTCTTCACCTGGGGCCAGGCGGGCAACCTGGCGCCGATCCTGGTCCGCGACGGCGTGGCGGGCCCGCTGAGCGTGCCGAAGGGCGTCCTGCTCGGCGCCACCGGCGACCAGCCGTACGGCCTGACCAGTACGGCGCTGCGCGAGGGGGACGTGCTGCTGCTGTTCACCGACGGGCTGGTGGAGCGGCGCACCCGCGACATCGACGAGGGCCTGGCGCTGGCCACGGCGGCCGCCTGCGAGCTGCCGGGCCACGACCTCGACGCCGGGCTGGACCGGCTGCTGACCGGCATCGGCGGCCCCAACCCAGAAGACGACGCCTGCCTCCTCGCCGTGGGGCTGGGAGTGGGCGGCCGACCTGCGGGAGTGCGACCATAGGCGGGTGCTGATGCTTCTCGACACCCCGTCGCTGTACTTCCGCGCCTTCTACGGCATCCCGGAGTCGATCACCGCGCCCGACGGTTCGCCGGTGAACGCGGTGCGCGGCCTCATCGACATGATCGCCACCCTGGTGCGCCACCACTCCCCCACCGAGCTGGTCGCCACGATGGACGCCGACTGGCGCCCCGCCTTCCGGGTGGCCGCCATCCCGACGTACAAGGCGCACCGCGTCGCCCACGGCGACACCGAGGAGGTGCCCGCGACGCTGGTGCCGCAGATCCCGGTCATCGAGCAGGTGCTCGACGCGCTCGGCATCGCCCGGCTGGAGTCGCCCGGATACGAGGCCGACGACGTGATCGGGACGCTGACCCACCGCGCCGGCGGGGCGGTCGACATCGTGACGGGCGACCGCGACCTGTTCCAGCTGGTCGACGACGCCCGCCCGGTGCGCGTCCTCTACACCGTGCGGGGCATCCGCAACCTGCAGACGGTCGACGAGGCGTTCGTGGCGGACAAGTACGGCATTCCCGGCCGCGCCTATGCCGACTTCGCCACCCTGCGCGGCGACCCCAGCGACGGCCTGCCGGGCGTGGCGGGCGTCGGGGAGAAGACGGCGGCCTCGCTCATCACCCGGTTCGGCTCGCTCGGCGCGCTGCTGGAGGCCCTCGACGCGGGCGCCACGGACGGCTTCCCCGCGGGCAGCCGCACCAAGCTGGCCGCCGCCCGCGACTACCTGCGGGTCGCCCCCGCCGTGGTGGAGGTGGCCTCGGACGCGCCGCTGCCCGACGCCGACCTGACGCTGCCGGGCAAGCCCCGCGACCCCGAGGCCCTCGTACGGCTGGCCGACCAGTACGGCCTCGACAGCCCGCTCAACCGCCTGCTGGAGGCGCTCGGCCAGAGATGACCCCGGCCAGCGCGCCGCGACGCCCGCGCATCGGGCCGGCGGGGCTGTGGCGATAGGTTGACCCGGTGACGAACATCCGGGTCCCCAGTGACGTCCCCGCCCGCCTCGACGACGGGTTCGAGCGCATCCGGCGGGAGCAGCGGCTGCCCGGCGAGTTCCCGAGAGCCGTGCTCGACGAGGCCGACTGGGTGGCGTCGGTGCCCAGGTTCGGCGGCAGGGACCTGACGGAGCTGCCGTTCGTCACCATCGACCCGCTCGGCTCGATGGACCTCGACCAGGCCCTCCACCTGGAGCGGCTGCGCGGCGGCTACCGCGTCTGGTACGCGATCGCCGATGTCGGCGCGTTCGTACGGCCCGGCGGCGCGATCGACGCCGAGGCCCGCACCCGGGGCGAGACCGTCTACATGCCCCTGGACAAGGTGCCGCTGCACCCGAAGGTCATCTCGGAGGACGCGGCCAGCCTGCTGCCCGGCGTGACCCGCCCGGCCGCGGTGTGGCGGATCGACCTCGACGCGGAGGGCCGCACGGTCGGCGCCGACGTCCAGCGGGGCCTGGTACGCAGCCGCGAACGGCTCGACTACGACTACGTGCAGGCCGCGGTCGACACCGGCACCGCCGGCGGCACGCTCGCCCTGCTGGCCGAGGTCGGCAGGCTGCGGCTGGAGCTCGAACGCGAGCGCGGCGGCGTCACCCTGCCCACCCCCGAGCAGGAGGTGGTGCCGGACGGCGGCGGCTACCGGCTCGAATACCGGGTGCCGCTGCCCGCCGAGGCGTGGAACGCGCAGATCTCCCTGCTCACCGGCATGGCGGCGGCCTCGATGATGCTCGACGCGGAGATCGGCGTGCTGCGCGTGCTGCCGCCGCCGCGCTCCGGCGACCTGGCCAAGGTACGCCGGGTGGCCGACGCGCTGGGCGTCCCGTGGCCGGGCGGCGCCTCCTACGGCGACGTGGTCCACGACCTGGATCCGAAGAACCCGCAGCAGGCGGCGTTCCTGCACGAGTCGAAGGTGCTGCTGCGCGGCGCCGGCTACGTGGCGTTCAACGGGGAGCCGCCGAAGCTGGCCGAGCACGTCGCGGTGGCCGCGCCCTACGCGCACGTCACGGCGCCGCTGCGGCGCCTGGTCGACCGGTACGCGACGGAGGTCTGCCTGGCGGTCGCCGCGGGCGAGCCGGTGCCGCAGGACGTGGAGGAGGCGCTGGCGGGCCTGCCGGACATCATGTCCGCGACCGGCCGCCGGGCGGGGGCGGTGGAGCGCGCCTGCGTCGACCTGGTGGAGGCGTTCCTGCTGCGCGACCGCGTCGGCCAGGCGTTCGACGCGATGGTGATCGACACCGACGAGCACCGCGAGGGCGGCCAGGTCCAGCTCGCCGACCCGGCGGTGATCGCCCGCTGCGACGGCCCGCTCCCCCTGGGCGAGCAGGTCTCGGTACGCCTGACCCAGGCCGACCCGGCCACCCGGGAAGTACGTTTCACCCTGGCGTGAACATGAAGGAGCCGCGCGCGGAGATCCCGCACGCGGCTCCTCGCGGTTGCGGCTACCGCTTCAGCGGCTTCCAGCCCGCCCCCAGCCCCATCAGGTGCAGCGCGACGCAGAGCAGTCCGGCGGTGCCGAGCGTGGTGGCCGTGAGCACGCCGCCCACGGCCACGTTGGCGATCTCGAAGATCAGCGCGAGCAGGAACAGAAGTGCGGCGACGAGAGCGAACATGGCGTCCTCCGGCTCGGGGAAAAACCTGCTTCGACCTGGGGATTACCGCCCCGAAACACCCCGAAACTGACCACAAAGTGACGTTACGTATACAGTCGACTACATCCCCTTGACCGGACGGTCAGTCGGCCTGATCAGGACAGGGACGAATACGCGACAACCCCCCGCCGCATGGCGTCCATGGCCTTACCGGCGGTCTGCTTGACCTTGCTCCCCTGCGGCGCGGCGTTGCCCAGCTGGCCGAGCAGGTCCATCAACTGCTTCACCCAGCGGACGAAGTCGCCGGCCGCCAGCTCGTTGCCGTTGATGCCGTCCATGAGCACCGCGTCGAGGCTGTGCCCCTTGGTCCAGCGGAAGGCCGCCCACGCGAACCCCAGGTCGGGCTCGCGGATCGTGGACAGCCCGTGGTCGGACTCGATGCCCTCCAGCTCACCCCAGAGCCGCATCATGGCCGTCAGCGCGTCCTGCGCCCGCCCGGCGGGGATCTTGGGGCGGCGGGCGTCGTCGGCGTTACGCGACTCGAAGACCAGCGCCGACACGCACGCCGCCAGCTCCGCCGGGTCGAGCTGCTCCCACAGCCCGCTGCGCAGGCACTCGGCGGTGAGCAGGTCGAGCTCGGTGTAGAGGCGGCCCAGGCGGCGGCCCTCGTCGGTGACGGCCTCATCGTGCAGGTAGCCGAGCTGCTCCAGCACCGAGCAGATCCGGTCGAAGGTGCGGGAGATGACGTGCGAGCGGCCCTCGACGCGGCGCCGCAGCCCCTCGGTCTCGCGCTGCAGCTTGTAGTAGCGCTCGGCCCAGCGGGCGTGGTCCTCCCGCTCGTCGCAGCCGTGGCACGCGTGCTGGCGGATGCGCCGGCGCAGCTCGTTGATCTCCTCGTCCTCGACGGTGTGGTCGCGGGCCCGGGCAGGCTTGCCCAGATCGCGGTCGCCGATCTTGGCGAGCAGCGTGGAGACGAGGTTGGCGCGCTCCTTCGGCGAGCGGCCGTTGAAGTTCTTCGGGATGCGCAGCTTCTCGATCGGCTCGACCGGGACGGGGAAGTCGGCCGGGTCGAGCTTCTTGACCTGCTTGCCGATCGTCAGCACCAGCGGGCTGGGACCGTGACCGCGCGGGTTGCGGCCCGGGTCGAGCACGATCGCCAGACCGGCCCGGCGCCCGCCCGGCACCCGGATGACGTCGCCGGGCTGCAGCGCCTCCAGTGACTTGACGGCCGCGGCCCGGCGCGCGGCGCCGCGCTGCTTGGACAGCTCGGCCTCGCGGTCGGACAGGCGGCGGCGCAGCGCCGCGTATTCGGGGAAGTCGCCCAGGTGGCAGGTCATCGCCTCCTTGTAGCCCTCCAGCGCCTCCTCGTGCTTGCGCAGCTGCTTGGCCAGCCCGACGACCGCCCGGTCGGCCTGGAACTGCGCGAACGACTCCTCCAGCAGCGTGCGGGCGCGCTCGCGGCCGAACTGGCCGACCAGGTTGACAGCCATGTTGTACGAGGGCTGAAAGCTGGAACGCAGCGGGTAGGTGCGGGTGCCCGCCAGCCCGGCGACCGACAGCGGATCCATGCCGGGCTGCCAGAGCACCACGGCGTGGCCTTCGACGTCGATGCCGCGCCGCCCGGCCCGGCCGGTGAGCTGGGTGTATTCGCCGGGGGTGAGGTCGGCGTGCGTCTCGCCGTTCCACTTGTCGAGCTTCTCGATGACCACGCTGCGGGCGGGCATGTTGATGCCGAGCGCCAGCGTCTCGGTGGCGAACACCGCCTTGACCAGCCCGCGGGTGAACAGCTCCTCGACGACCTCCTTGAAGGCCGGCAGCATGCCCGCGTGGTGGGCGGCCAGGCCGCGCTCCAGGCAGTCGCGCCACTCCAGGTAGCCGAGCACGGACAGGTCCTCGTCGGGCAGGTGCGCGGTGCGCTCGTCGACGAGCTGCCTGATCTCGTGCCGCTCCCGCTCGTCGGTGAGCCGGATGCCGGCATGCAGGCACTGCATGACGGCCGCGTCGCAGCCGGCGCGGGAGAAGATGAACGTGATCGCGGGCAGCAGCGCCTCGGAGTCGAGCTTCTCGATCACCTGGGCGCGGTCCGGTGGGCGGGAACGCTGCGGCCGGCCGTAGCCCCGCCGGCCGCGACCGGCGGTCAGCCGTTCGGTGTCGCGGGTGACCCGCATCAGCGTGGGGTTGATGCGCGGCGTCAGATCGTCGGTCATGAACAGGTCGTAGATGCGGTTGCCGATCATCAGGTGCTGCCACAGCGGCACCGGCCGGTGCTCGTCGACGATGACCGTGGTGTCGCCGCGTACCTCGCCCAGCCACTCGCCGAACTCCTCGGCGTTGCTGACCGTCGCCGACAGCGCCGCCAGCCGGACCGACTCCGGCAGGTGGATGATCACCTCTTCCCAGACCGCGCCGCGAAAGCGGTCGGCCAGGTAATGCACCTCGTCCATGACGACGTAGCCCAGCCCGGCCAGCGTGGCCGAGCCGGCGTAGAGCATGTTGCGCAGCACCTCGGTGGTCATGACCACGATCGGGGCGTCGCCGTTGACGCTGTTGTCGCCGGTCAGCAGCCCGACCTTGGCCGTGCCGTAGCGCTTGACCAGGTCGTTGTACTTCTGGTTGGACAGCGCCTTGATCGGGGTGGTGTAGAAGCACTTGCGCCCCTGCTCCAGGGCCAGGTGGACGGCGAATTCGCCGACGACCGTCTTGCCTGACCCGGTGGGTGCCGCCACCAGCACCCCGTCGCCTGCTTCCAGCGCGCGGCAGCCGTCGATCTGGAAGTCGTCGAGCTCGAAGTCATAGTGACCTCGGAACGATGAGAGGGCGACTCCGTCGTCCCCGTACTTCTCGCGGAAAGCCGCGTACCGTTCCGCTGGACTCGTCATAACCGTCACCTTACCGAAATCGCCATTCCGGTCCGTCCCGGCTAGCCCGCCAGATAGTCGCCGAGGCCGCCGCGGAGCAGGTCGAAACCGGTGTCGGCGGCGGCGAGCGCGTCGGGGTATGCCTCGTCGGCGCTCTGCCCGTGGTAGATGCGGCGGCTGTTCTGCACCTGAAGGGTGCGCAGCAGGGAGTAGAGCTGCCCGGCGGCGAACGGCGCGCGGGGGTCACCGGGCCGCTCCAGCTCGATGGCCTCGGTCATCTTGGCCTCGGCCGCGACGTGGAACAGCAGCAGCCTGGCCGCCAGCGAGGGGGTCTTCCTGAACAGGTGCAGCTGCTCGAGGTAGGCCGGGCTGTCGTCGAGCCCGGTCTCCGGGGCGTGCCGGGCCAGCCGCTCCACGAACTCGCGGTGCGCCCCGTCGACCAGCGACTCACCCGGCCGCCGGCCGCTCACGAGCTGCGCGATGTCGCTGTAGCTCTCGCCCATCACGTCGAGGACGATGTCCTCCTTGGTGGGGAAATAGTTGAAGACGGTCATCTTGGAGACACCCGCCTGTTCGGCGATCTCCAGGACCGACACCTCGGCGAATCCGCGCTCGGTGAACAGCCGCATCGCGGTGTCGTGGATCGTCCGCCGGGTCTCCCGCTTCTTGCGCTCCCGCAGGCCTTCTTCCACGCGCCCATCCTATCGGAGTTGACCGGGTCGAATTTTTGACCCAGTCTATAAATATGACCGAAGCGCAGAAACGGATCGCCATGGTGGGCGTGCTGCTCACGCTGATCCTGGCCGTCCTGGACCAGAACATCGTCTCGACCGCGTCCTGGTCGATCGTCCGCGAGCTCGACCCCGTCCACGGCCTGGAGCGGCTGCCGTGGCTGATCACCGCCTACTCCCTGGCGGCCACCGCCGCCCTGCCCCTCTACGGCAAGCTGTGCGACGTCTACGGCGCCAAGCACGTCTACCTGGGCGCCGTGGGCCTGTTCCTGACCGGGTCCGCGCTGTGCGGGGTGGCTCAGGACATGGGTCAGCTGGTCGCCTTCCGCGCGGTGCAGGGGCTCGGCGGCGGCGGCCTGATGAGCGTCACGATGGTCGTCGCCGCCCACCTGTTCCCGCCCCAGAAGCGGGCCTCGGCGGGCGGCGCGGGCGGCCTCATCGCCGGGCTCGGCCTGGTGGCGGGCCCGCTCCTGGGCGGCGTGTTCACCGACCACGTCACCTGGCGCTGGATCTTCTACCTCAACCTGCCGGTCGGCCTGTTCGTGCTGGTGTCGGCCGCGGTCGTGATCAGGCTCGGCGACGGCGGGCTGCGGCACCGCATCGACTACCTGGGGGCGGGGCTGATCGCGACGGCGGCCTGCCTGATGCTGCTGGTCGTCGAGTGGGGCGGCAAGACCTACGCCTGGGACTCCACCACGATGCTGTCGCTCATCGCCCTGGACATCGTGCTGTTCGCGATGTTCGCCTGGCGCCAGCTCACCGCGGCGGAGCCGATCCTGCCCTTCTCGATGTTCCGTGACCCCACGCTCAGGATCGCCCTGCCGCTGCAGCTCCTGACCGCCCTCGGCATGGCGGGCGGCATCTTCTACACGATCGTCTACCTGCAGGCCGCGGTCGGCGTCAAAGCCACGGACGCGGGGCTGTACCTCATCCCGATGGCGATCGGCATGGTCGCGTCCGGCACGATCTCGGGCTCGCTCATCGGGCGCGGGCGCGGCACCAAGCCGTTCCTGGTCGCGGGTATGGCCTGCGTGACGGTCGCCATGGTGCTGCTGAGCCGTCTGGAGGCGGCCACGTCCGCCTGGACGCTCCGCTTCGACCTGTTCGTGATGGGCGTCGGGTTCGGCATGGTGCTCGGCGTCGTCGTCCTGCTGGTGCAGAACGCGGCACCGCCCTCCCAGCTCGGCGTGGCCACCACGTCGATCCGCTTCGCCCAGGTGCTCGGCTCGGCGCTGGGCACGGTCATGTTCGGCATCCTGCTGAACCGGGCCACCGCGTCGCACCTGCCGCCGAACTTCCGGGCCGGGAGCCTGGCCGGGGCGCTGCGGCCCGAGGTGCGCGAGCAGGCGGTCGGCGCACTGGTGTCGGGCGTACAGGTGGTGTTCCTGTCGGCGGCGGGCGTGATGGCCGCCGCCCTGGTGCTCGCCCTCTTCCTCAGGACCAGCTCCGCGCTGCCCGCCGACCCGCCCGCCCCGCAACGCGTCAAAGTCTGACCACCCTGTACGACCCGCGCGCCTTTACGTTGTAGATCTCAAGCGATGACCCGCAGCGCCCCCGGCTGGATCTCGCACGTGACGGGGACCGGCCCGATCCGCTCACCGTCGGCGTAGGCCACCACGTCGGGCGCCTCCAGCACCACCCGCCGCACCCGCCTGACCGACACGGCCTCGTGAGCGACGTGCACCCCCCGGTAGACGCTCGGGAACACCCGGACGAACTCGGCCTTGGACAAGGCCGAAAGGATCATCACGTCGAGCAGCCCGTCGTCGGGCTGGGCATCGGGACAGACCCGCATCCCGGCGCCGTAGGAGGAGGTGTTGCCCACCGCGACCAGCATCGCCTCCCGCTCGATCGGCTCATCGTCGTCGAGCGTGATGCGGAAGGGGATGGGCCGGAACCGCCGCAACTCCTGGAAGGTGGCCAGCAGGTACTTGGCCATCCCCGGCGGCCAGCTGAGCCCGTTGGCCCGCTCGTTCACCCGGGAGTCGAACCCGCAGCACACCACCCCGGCGAACACCTCGTCCGCCTGCCCGGCCTGGATGCGGGCGGCGTCGACCAGGCGGGACCTGCCGCGCAGCACCACGCGGGCCGCCGCCATCGGGTCCTTGCGCGGCACGCCCAGGGCGGTGGCGATGTCGTTGCCGGTCCCCGCGGGGATGATGCCGAGCGGCACGTCCGTCCCGACGACCGCCTGCACGGCCAGGTGGACCAGGCCATCACCGCCGAAGGCCACCAGCGCGTCGGGGCGCTCGGCCACGGCGGCGCAGGCCCGCTCCAACGCGTCGGGCGCGCTGTCACCGACGATCACCGACACGTCGGCCCCGCCCGCGCGCAGGCGACGGGCCACGGGTCCGAGCAGACGCACCGCACGGCCGCCGCGGGCGGCGGGGTTGACGAGCAGGACGAGTTGAGGGGACACGCCCGGAACTTATCGCCTATCGCTCCGAATCGGAATCCTGTTCCAGGGGTGACGCCTCGTCGTCGGACAGGTGGGAGAAGTCCTCGCCGGCGGGCATGCGCCGCTCGCGTACGTACATGAACAGCTCGGCCGCCGCGAACAGGATGATCATCGGTGCGGCAAGGGCCATCATCGCGAACGGATCGCCACCCGGCGTGATGACGGCGCCGAACACGAACATGAGGAAGATGACCATGCGCCGGTGCTTGGCCACCGTGGCGTGCGACAGCACCCCGAGCACGTTGAGGAAGACCAGGAAGAGCGGCAGCTCGAACGAGATCCCGAAGATGGCGATCATGATCAGGACGTAGTCGAGATAGTCGTCGATCCCGATGGTGGCGACCGTGTCGTCGAGCGAGAAGCCCAGCAGGAAGCCCAGGCTGGTGTGCATGATGACGTAGGCCAGCACCGCGCCCAGGGCGAACAGCGGGATCGCCAGGGCCAGGAACACCACCGTGTAGCGCTTCTCGTTGCGATAGAGCGCGGGCGTGACGAACGCCCAGATCTGGTAGAGCCAGACCGGCGACGCCAGCACCAGGCCGATCATCGCCGACACCTTCAGCGTGATGAAGAACGACTGGAAGATGCCGCTGTAGGTCAGGCTGCAATGGCCCTGAACGAGCTGCTGCGACTGAACGGTGTCACAGTAGGGCGCCTTCAGGATCGCCCACACCGGGTCGAAGAAGATCCAGCCGATGACGATGCCGACGACCACCGCGATCGTGGCCACGAGCAGCCGGTTACGCAGCTCCCGCAAGTGGTCCATGAGCGGCATGCGGCCCTCGGGATCGTGGGCCGAACCTTCTCCGCTCGACTTCTTGAGCAACGCCATCTAGCAGTCCCAGGAGTGCGAGGAGGGTCAGGGTCAGACTTTCTTGTCGGCGCTGGCGCGCAGCTTGGCCGCCTGCTCCTCCAACTGGCGGGCCTGCTCCTCCACCGAAGGCGCGGGCGCGGCCTGGAGGGGCTGCGCGGGCGCGGGCTGCGGCTGGGCGGGCGTCTGCGTCACCGTCTCGACCGTGGCCGGCCGGTCGTCGTAGTCGTCTTCGCGCAGCTTGGCCGTCTCCGACTTGAAGATGCGCATCGACCTGCCGAGGCCCCTGGCCATCTCCGGCAGCTTCTTGGCACCGAACAGCAGGACGAGCACGCCGGCAATGATCAGAAGCTCAGTCGGTCCGAGGTTTCCCATGAAACGTCCTTTTTGAACGAGTGCTGTTTCAGCCACGATCGTACGCTGCCGGGGGGTTGGTCTCATCCCCCCGGTGCCTCAATCTGGCCTGCCGCGGCTCGAGCTGGGCCCGCGCCCCGGCTACTTCTCTGTTCAGAGTACGCGCGGCGGAGAGAAGTCGTACACCCGCGATCGCCAGCGCGGCCAGCCCGGCGACGCCGAGCCCGGCCGCCACGATGATCCAGGTCATGAACGGTGAGCGTAGCGGCTCAGGGCGCGTTCGGCCTCTTCCCGCACCCGGTCGGCCAGCGCGGTCGGTGAGACCACCCGGCCGGTGTCGCCCAGGCGCAGCGCCAGTTTGAGCAGCCAGTCCTCGTCGCGGGCCCGCAGCGCCACCCGCAGCCGCCCCTCGCCCAGCTCGGTGACCTGCTCGCACGGGTAGTACTCGGCCACCCAGCGGCCGGCGGCGGTCACCTCAAGCTCGACCAGCTCATCGGTGGGCGAGGGCCGGAACACGCCCTGCGCGACGTCGATCGGCTCGGCCTCGGCGGGCGGGTCGGCGGCCACGTCGAGCACCTCGACACCGAGCATCCGGTCGAGCCGGAACAGCCGCATCGCCTCGGCCCGGTAGCACCAGCACTCCAGGTAGGTACGGCCGTCGACGACGACCAGCCGCATCGGGTCGACCTCGCGCGGCGTCACCTCGTCGCGGCCCGGCACGTAGTAGCGCAGCGACAGACGCCGCCGGCTGGTCAGCCCCTCGCGCACGCGCAGCAGCGCGTCGGGGGTGGCGTCGACGTCGACCGCGACCTGGCTGCTGACGGCCGCCGCGCCCTCCCCCGCGGCCCGCTCCAGCTTGGCGACCACCCGGGGCAGCGCGTCGCCGGGCACCTCGGCCAGCTCCGGCATGGCGCCGAGCATGCGCAGCGCGACCAGCAGCGCGCTGGCCTCGTCGATGCCGAGCCGCAGCGGCCTGGCGATGGTGTCGGCGTTGTCGATGAGGATCTCGCCGCCGTCCCACGACACGTCGATCAGGTCGCCGGGCGTGTGTCCCGGCAACCCGCACATCCACACCAGCTGCAGGTCGTCGATGAGCTGCTTCTCGCTCAGCCCGAACACCTCGGCCACCTCGCCGAGCTGCGCGCCCGGGTGCGACATCAGGTAGGGCACCAGCGCGAGCAGCCTCGGCAGCCGGTCGGCGGATCCACTCACGCCAGTGCTCCCTTCAGACGGCGGATGACGGCCTCGCGGGCGTCCGGCGGGTCGACCACCTCGACGTCGGCGCCCAGGCTGGCCATCCAGCCGGCCAGTCGTTCGGGGTCGGTGAAGCCCAGCTCGGCCTCGTCCCACCCGTCGGAGCCCGTGCGTACGACCCTGGACAGCTGCCGCAGCCCCTCGCAGGCGCCCTGCCGTACGCGGATGACGGCCACGCGCTCCTCGACCGGCTCCTCGGGGAAGCCGACCATGGCCCGCAGGTCGACGCCGGGCGGCACCTCGATCGAGCCCGGCCGGCCGACGGTGACGACCTGACCGGTGATGCGGCTGAGCCGGAAGGCGCGCGGCGCGTCCCGGCCGCGGTCGAACCCGGCGAGGTACCAGCGGCCGCGACGGCTGACCACGCCCCATGGCTCGACCGTGCGGCTGCGGACGTTCTCGCTGCCGGCGCCGCGGTAGTCGAAGCGCACCAGGCGCCGGTCGCGCACCGCGTCCCACAGCGCGGGGAAGGCCGGGTCGCGGGTGTCGAGGCGCAGCTCCAGCGCTCCGGCGCCGATGGTCTCGTCGGTGGCCACGCCGCCCGCGCGCAGCTTGAGCAGCGCGCCGGAGGCGGCCTCGGCCAGGCTGGCCCGCTGCCACACCTGCGCGGCCAGGCCGAGCACGGCGGCCTCGTCGGCCTCCAGGGTGATCTCCGGCAGCTCGTAGGACTGGCGCTCGATGCGGTAGCCGGGCTCGTCCTCCCACGGGTCGCGCACCACGTCGATGGGGATGCCGATCTCGCGCAGCTCGTTCTTGTCGCGCTCGAACATCCGCTGGAACGCCTCGTCACCCTCACGGTCGTAGCCGGGGACGGCCTGGCGGATCTGCTCGGCCGACAAAGGACGGCGCGTGGCGAGCAGGCAGATCACCAGGTTCAGCAATCGCTCGGTCTTGCGGCGCGACATCTGCCTCACTCCTCCTTCAACGACGCTACCCTGCCCGAGTGATCAGATGGCGCAAGGGCGAGGTCGTGCGGATCCGGCGCGAGTGGCCGGGAGCGATGGAACTGGATGTCGCCGTCTCCGGAGGGGACCACCAGCCGGGCGCGGAGCCTGGCGGGACATACCGGGCTCTGGCCTATCCGCCCCTGGTGGGCCGTCCGGAACCCGGCGACGAGGTCCTGCTCAACACGACGGCACTCGCGATGGGTCTCGGTACGGGAGGTTACGCCATGGTGGTGGCAGTCCCGAACCGTTTACCGGAAGATCCGCGGGGACCCGGGCACCTGGTGAAGGCCCGTTACACGCCGTTGCAGGCCACCGTGCTCGGCGCCGACGAGCAGGACTCGCCCTTCCACGAGGTCCTGCGCGAGGCCGACTCGATCGACGGCATGCCGGTGGTGGTCGCCGACCTGCACTCGGCCCTGCCGCCGATCCTGTGCGGCCTGTACGAGGCGCGGGCGGGCGTACGGGTCGCCTACGTGATGCAGGACGGGGGCGCGCTGCCCGCCTGGTTCTCCATGGCCGCCGCGAAACTGCGGGAGATCGGCTGGCTGACCGGGGTGGTGACGGTGGGCCAGGCGTTCGGCGGCGACGTCGAGGCGGTGACCGTCCACACCGGGCTGCTGGCCGCCAGGCACGTGCTGGAGGCCGACGTGGCGATCGTCGCGCAGGGGCCCGGCAACCTCGGCACGGGGACCCGGTGGGGATTCTCGGGCGTCTCGGCGGGGGAGGCGATCAACGCCGCCTCGGTGCTGCGCGGCCGCCCGGTGGCGACGCTGCGGGTGAGCGAGGGCGACCTGCGCGAGCGGCACCTCGGCGTCTCGCACCACTCGCTGACCGCCTACGGCCGCGTCGCGCTGGCTCCGGCGCGGGTGGCCGTGCCGCTGCTGCCCGGGGAGCTGGGCGAGCGGGTCAGGGACCAGGCCGAGCTGCTCGCCGTCCGGCACGAGCTGGTGCCGGTGCCGGTCGACGGCCTGCACGAGGCGCTGCGCGCCTCGCCGGTCAAGCTCTCGACGATGGGCCGGTCCCTGGAGGAGGACCTGGCCTACTTCGTGGCATCGGCCGCGGCGGGCAGGTGCGCGGCCTCGCTGCTGTCGTAGGAGTCCTTGAACGTGAACGCCTCAGGGCTGGGTCCCACGGCCTTGAGGCGTTCCAGGCGCTCCATGCCCTCGGCGAGGCTCGGGATGTAGCCCTCCGGGATCCACCACATCACCATGTACGGCTCGGCCATCCGCAGGAACCACTCCCTGCGGCGGCGCAGCACGCCCAGATGGGCGCTGCGGTAGGCGTAGTTCCACAGCGAGTCGAGCGACTCCCACACCGAGAAGTTGAGCAGCAGGTGGTCGCCGTACTTGTGCGTGAGGGTCGCGGTGGGGTCCTCGTCGTTCTCCTTCATCCGCCAGACGAATCCGGGGTACTCGTCGGCGACGGTGTTGATGGGCTCCAGCTCGGCGACGAATTCCGCGAGTTCAGGGCTGTCGATCGGGGCGCGCAGATGGGCGATGTTGAGCTCGGCGAGATGCATGAGGCTCAGCACACCACCCTTCCCCGCTCTATGTCAATCTTCATTTGTTTTAGAAAGTGTCACGCAGCACTCCCCCGGCCGCGGATCCAGCGCGGCCCGCCCGGGATCGTCGCCGAGTCCTTCGAGCATCCCCTGACAGAGGGCCAGGTTCATGGAGCACACGAGCAGCGGCTGTTCGCGGCTCAGCACGTGGAAGGGGCAGTTACGCATCCGCAGCGTGCCGCCCTCGGCGTAGGGCTCATACCCCCGCTCACGCAGCACCGCCTCGACGGGCTCGTGCCGCCCCCGCCCCAGCCGCTCCCCTGCCGTCCGCGCCGCCTTCTCGGCCAGTTCCTCGGCGCCGAGGGCGTCGACGACCTCGGCCAGCACGGAGGCGAGCGCCCCGTAGTCGCGCGGCGGCAGGTTCACCGACCGGTCCCTGACGGCCCGGCGGTAGGTCTTCGCGGGGCGCCCGCTGCCGGGCCCCTTCTTGTCCTGCTGCCTGAAAGCGCTCTCCAGCAGCCCGGCGTCGACGAGCTTGTCCAGGTGGTGCCCGGCGAGCGTCCTGGACACCCCGGCGATCTCGGCGGCCTCTCCCCTGCCCAGGTCGCCGCCGCAGGCCGCCACGGCCTCGTACAGGCTGCGCCGCACCGGGTCGTGCAGCAGCGCCAGGGCCTCGAGGTCGTCATCGCTCACAGCGGGAGTCTAGGCGTCCGTCACCGCGCCGGGCCGCACCCCCTAGGCTTCTGCGCGTGAGCGAAACCTCCCCCCTCCTCGCCGCCTACGACCGCACCCGGTTGCGCATCCCCGAGGACACCGCCGACGGGCTCGTCTACGAGATGGACGGCCCCGTGCTGCGCGTCACCGGCATGTTCCGGGGCTTCGTCGAGGGGCCGCCCGTGCTCGGCGTCGACGGCGCCGAGCTGGACGCGCTGATCGTCCGCCAGCGCGAGCACTTCGCGGCCCGCGGCGAGGCCGTGGAGTGGAAGACCCGGGCCCATGACCGGCCCGCCGACCTGGCCGATCGGCTCGTACGCGCGGGTTTCACGCCGGAGGAGAGGGAGACGGTGCTCGTCGGCGTCGCCAAGGAGATGCTGGACGCGCCGCCCCTGGCCGACGGCGTGACCATCCGCCAGGTCACCGCCGACGCCGACCTGCGGGCGATCGCCGCCATGGAGTCCACCGTCTGGGGCGAGGACTGGAGCTGGCTGGGCGACGACCTGATCCGGCGGATCACGACCGACCCCGGCGGCATCGCCGTACTGGTGGCTGAGGCCGGCGGCCAGGTCGTCTCGGCCGCCTGGCTGGTGCACAAGCCGGGCACCGGGTTCGCCGGGCTCTGGGGCGGCTCGACGCTGCCGGAGTGGCGGGGCCGTGGCATCTATCGCGCCCTGGTCGCCCGCCGCGCCCAGCTCGCCGTGGCGGCCGGGGTCGACCATCTCCAGGTGGACGCCTCGGACGACAGCCGGCCGATCCTGCGGCGCCTGGGCTTCCACGCGGTGACCACGACCACCCCGTACGTCTGGACGCCCTGAACGCTCTGATCAGTAGGCGGCCAGGACGTCCACCACGAAGACGAGCGTGTCGGCGCCGCGGATGCCGAAGGCGGGCTGGCCCGTGGGCCCGTAACCGTAGGCGGGCGGGACGATCATCAGCACCCGGCTGCCGACCGGGACGCCCACCAGCGCCCGGTCCCAGCCCTTGATCACGCTGCCGTCGCCGATCGTGAACGCCTTCGGCCGCCCGGTGCTCCAGGTGGCGTCGAAGATCCGGCGCTGCCCCCAGATCGCCCCCTCGTACTGGGTGACCAGCAGTTGCCCCGCGTGCGTCCGTCGGCCCGTCCCCTTGGCCAGCACCTTGGTGGCGAACCTGCGCGGCGGCGCGGTCGCGGGCACCGCGAGCCCCGGCCGGGCGGCGCCGGTGACCCGCACGCCCGCCAGCGATCCGCCCCGCGCCTTGATCGAGGCGTTCTTCGGGTGCGTGCCGAGGATGTCGATCACGTAGAACAGGTCGTCACCGGAGGCGACGCCCTGCGGCGGGTTGGCGCCGAAGCCGTCGGCGGGCGGGATGGCGGCGATCACCCTGCTGCCCACCCGGCGGCCCTGCAGCGCCCGGTCCAGGCCGGGGATCAGCTTGCCGACCGGGAAGGCGGCCGGGGCGCCGCGGTTGAAGCTGGAGTCGACGAGCCGGTTCTCCCCGCCGTCCCAGACGTGCGCGGTGTACTGGACGATCGCCACGTCGTCCTTGCCCAGCAGCGCGCCCTTGCCCGCCGCGAGCTGGTCGACCTGCAGCCCGGCTGACGGCTTGCCGGCCGGGAAGACGATCGTGGGCTTGGCGCCGAACCTGCCCCCCACCTTCAGCTCCGGATCGCCCGTCTCGGTGCCGGTGCAGGCCGTCAGCAGCGCCAGCGGTAGCAGCAGCGCGACGGTGCGACGGCGCATCGAACCCCTCCCCAAGCGGGCGGCCCGGCGACGACGTCGTCACCGGGCCCCGAGATGCTACCGCTTTGTCCGACTAAGCATCAGTAAGCCGACAGAACGTCCACCACGAACACCAGCGTGCTGTTGGCCGGGATGCCGTTCTGCTCCTGCGCGCCGTAACCGAGGTCCGGCGGGATGCTCATCACGACCCGGCTGCCGACCGGAACCCCGGCCAGGCCCTTCTGCCAGCCCTGGATCACGTTCGCGAGCGGGAACGAGGCCGGCTCGCCCTTGGTCCAGCTGGAGTCGAACTCCTTGTCGGTGCCCCAGATCTTGCCCGTGTAGTGGGCGACCACCGTCTGGCCCGCCTGGACCTTCGCCCCGGTGCCCTGGATCACGGTCTTGACCACGAGCTCCTTGGACGGCTTGTCCTTGGTCTTGGTGGTCAGCGTAGGCGCCTTCTCGCCGCCCGGGTTGACGACCTTGACACCCTTGATGCTCTCGCCGACCTCCTTGCCGGTGGCCGCCTTCAGCGCGGCGGGCGGCGCCCCGACCACGTCGACGACGAACACCTTCGTCGGCTGCGCCGCCTGGCCCTGCTGCTGCTGAGCGGCGTCGGCGGCCATCACGGCCAGCACCCGGCCGCCGTGCTTGACCTTGGTGAAGCCCTCCTGCAGCACCTGCGGCAGCTGCTGGTCGACCGCGATGGTCTCCGGCGCCTTGGAGTCGTAGGAAGAGCCTTGGAAAGCGTTCTGCTTGCCGTCCCAGTTGTAGACGGTCAGGTTGACGATGATCTTGTCACCGCTCTTCACCTGCGGACCCGTGCCGGGGGTCAGCACCTCGTAGGAGGACTTGGTGGCAGGCGTGCCGGCGGGGAAGGTCACCGTGGGCTTGGCGCCCACATTGCCGGTGACCTTCACCTTGCCCGGCGCGCTGCTCGCGGTGGCGGCGGCTCCGTTGGCACCCGAGTCGGAGCCGCCGCACGCGGCGGCGAAGAAGATCAAAGGCACGGCGGCCAGAGCGGCCAGAGCGCGGCGCATGGATTTCCCTCGGAAAGACGTCAGATTCGCGTCACCCTATCCGACATCCAAGTAGGGCCGGGGTAAACCAAGCGCTACATTCCGGCGATGAGCTTGTCCACTCGTTCGTCCACACTGCGGAACGGGTCCTTGCACAGCACCGTGCGCTGCGCTTGATCGTTCAGCTTGAGATGCACCCAGTCGACGGTGAAGTCGCGCCGCTTCTCCTGCGCCTTCCGGATGAACTCACCCCGCAGCCGCGCCCTGGTCGTCTGCGGCGGCACCGACTTGGCTTCGAAGATCTTCAGGTCGGACGCCACCCGCTCCACCGAGCCGCGCTTCTGCAGCAGGTAGAACAGGCCGCGCTTGCGGTGCACGTCGTGGTAGGCGAGGTCGAGCTGGGCCACCCTCGGCGAGGACAGCGGCAGGTCGTACTTCTTCCGGTAGCGCTCGATGAGCTGGTATTTCGTCACCCAGTCGATCTCGCGTGCCACCAGGTCGAGGTTGCCGGTCTCGACCGCGTGCAGCGTCCGCTCCCACAGCTCCAGCACCCGGCGCGCGATCGGGTCGCCGCCCCGCCGGTCGACGAAGTCCTTGGCCTTCGACAGGTATTCCTGCTGGATCTCCAGGCTGGACGCCTCACGGCCGTTGGCCAGGCGCACCCGGCGCCGCCCGGTCATGTCGTGGGAGACCTCGCGGATGGCCCTGATCGGGTTCTCCAGTGACAGGTCGCGCATCACCGTGCCCGCCTCGATCATGCGCAGCACCAGGTCGGTGGCGCCGACCTTGAGCAGCATCGTGGACTCGCTCATGTTGGAGTCGCCGACGATGACGTGCAGGCGGCGGAACCGCTCGGCGTCGGCGTGCGGCTCGTCGCGCGTGTTGATGATCGGCCTGGACCGGGTCGTCGCCGAGGAGACGCCCTCCCAGATGTGCTCGGCCCGCTGCGAGACGCAGTAGACCGCGCCGCGCGGCGTCTGCAGCACCTTGCCCGCGCCGCAGATGATCTGCCGGGTGACCAGGAACGGGATCAGGACGTCGGCCAGCCGGCCGAACTCGCCGTGCCTGCCGACCAGATAGTTCTCGTGACAGCCGTAGGAGTTGCCCGCGGAGTCGGTGTTGTTCTTGAAGAGATAGATGTCACCGGCGATGCCCTCTTCGCGCAGCCGCTTCTCGGCGTCGACGAGGAGTCCCTCGAGGATGCGTTCGCCGGCCTTGTCGTGGGTGACGAGTTCGATGACGTTGTCACACTCGGGTGTTGCGTATTCAGGATGGCTGCCCACGTCGAGGTACAGACGTGCGCCGTTGCGGAGGAAGACGTTGCTCGATCGGCCCCAGGACACGACCCGCCGGAACAGGTAGCGCGCGACCTCGTCGGGGGACAGCCTGCGCTGCCCCCTGAACGTGCAGGTCACGCCGTACTCGTTCTCCAGCCCGAAGATGCGACGATCCATCACCTCACACTATGCCCACGGATCGTCAAGCGGGAGAGATCTTCCCGGTGTTTCCCGCGTGCCCTCGCCAGATGACCGTCCCCCAGACGACCATCCCCAGGTCAACACCGCGCGCGCTTCCGGCCCCGCCCCGTCCGCGCTTCTGGTCCCCGTCCCGTGCGGGCAGGTCTTCGCCCGCCCACGCCCTGGTCCCGCGCCCTGGCTCCTTTTCTTTCTGTACGGCAAGCATGGGGCACCCCCACCCACCGCACAGGGCCGGGCCCTGTCCAGGGAAACGCTCCTCCGGTGATACGTGGCCGGGCACCGTGACGAGACGGCGGCCAAGCCATGAGCCGCAGGGGCGTCAGGCGGCGTCAGGGGGTGTAGATCTCCTGGACCTTGACGATCTCACCCTTGTAGACCGTGATCAGCGACGGGTGGGCGGCGCGCTTGTGCCGCTTGAGCAGGATGGACCGCGAGCAGCTCTTGTTGCCCAGAGCGTCCTTCTTGCCGACCGTGAGGTCGCCCTCGGCCACCTTGCAGCCGAACGCCGACAGGAACACCACGTTCTTGGCGATCCGCGATGAGTAGGCCGACACGACACCCTGGGGCGGAGTGACGAACTGCCCCTCCGTCATGGTGCCCTTCTTCCACTTGACCGGCGTGTACTCGGCGGTGCTGCCGCTGAGGTGCGTGATCAGGCCGCGCAGGATGCCGTCGTGCCGGGAGGAGATGTGCTTGGTGAAGTCGTGCTTCGGGTCGGGCTGGAAGGTCGTCCCGAAGACCTTGGGCGCCTTGAACTTGGGGATGTCCGTGGTGGCGGCGTTCGCGGCCGTACCGGCGGTCAGGACGACGGCTGCGGCGGCGGCGCCTGCCAGGAGGGTGCGCATTGGCTGGTTCATGCTCTCTTCGATACGAGATGCCGCTCGCCAGTTCGCCCAAATATGTGTGAACCAGGTCACACTGGCCCATGGCTTGTCACCGTCTCGTCACGGCGCCCAGCCCCGCATCACCGGAGGAGCGTTTCCCTGGACAGGGCCCAGCCCTGTGCGGTGGGTGGGGGTGCCCCATGCCTGCCGTACAAAAGAAAAAAGGCCCGGGCGGTCGAAGACCGCTTACCCGAGCAGGACGGGAACCAGACAACGCCACCAGCGCCCGAGCGGGACAGTAAGCGCACGTTGGGACCAGCACTCGGGCGAGCGATGACCGCCCGCCCGAGTGTCGAGCAGTTAGATAGACGTGCCGTCGTCGACGTCGCCCTCGGGGCCGGTCGGGGGCGGGGTGTCGGAGTCGTCGGCTTCGAGGGGCGAGCCGGCGGCGGGGCCCGGCGCGGCGGCCAGCAGGCGCTCCAGGCGTGGCCCCACCAGCCGCTGGAACTTGCGGTGCTCGCGGTTGCGGTCCAGCACCGCCACCTCCAGCTGCCCCACCGGCGGGCGCTCCCCACCGGGCTCCGTGAGGGCCGCCAGCGCCACCTCCAGCGCGTCGGCCAGCGGCATGCTCTCCCGGTAGCCCTCCTTCAGCCGCGTCCCCACCGCGTCCGCCTGGCCGCCCATGGCCGCGAAGCCGTGTTCGTCGAAGACGGAGCCGTCGAACGTCAGCCGGTAGATCGCGTCGCCGTCCGGCGCGTCGCCCACCTCGGCCACCACGACCTCCACCTCGAGCGACTTGATCGACTCGGTGAAGATGCGGCCCAGGTTGGACGCGTACAGGTTGGCCAGCCCGCGGCCGGTCACGTCGGAGCGGTCGTAGGTGTAGCCGTTGATGTCGGCGTAGCGGATGCCGCCCAGCCGGAGCTCCTCGAACTCGTTGTAGCGGCCCACCGCCGCGAACCCGATGCGGTCGTAGATCTCGCTGATCTTGTGCAGGGCTCGTGACGGGTTGGGGGCGACGAACAGGATGCCGTCCTCGTACTGCAGCACGACGACGCTGCGGCCCCGCGCGATGCCTTTGCGCGCGTAGTCGGCCTTGTCCCGCATGATCTGCTCAGGGGACGCATATCCAAAAGGCATGGACACGGATGGGGTCCTTTCTAGCGCAGCGGGGCGATGGGGCCGTCAGGGGAGATGAGGCGCGCTTCGAGCATCCGCTCGACGTAGGCGGTCACCTCTTCCTCCGGCAGCCGTCGGAAGCCGTCGGCGTCGATCACCGAGACGATCGGCCAGATCTTCCGCGTCACATCGGGACCGCCGGTGGCCGAATCGTCGTCCGCCGCGTCGTACAGCGCCTGGATCAGCGTCATCGCCATGTCGTCGGCCGACGCCCCGTCGCGGTAGAGCTTCTTCAGCGAACCCCGCGCGAAGATCGAACCCGAGCCGATCGCGTCGAACCGGTCACGCTCGTACGGACCGCCCGCCACGTCGTAGCTGAAGATCCGCCCACCGTCCCGATCGGCGTCGTAGGCGGCGAACAGCGGCACCACCACCAGCCCCTGCATCGCCATGCCGAGATTGCCGCGGATCATCGCCGCCAGCCGGTTGGCCTTGCCGTTGACCGATAGCGTGCGGCCTTCCAGCTTCTCGTAGTGCTCCAGCTCCACCCGGTAGAGCCGGGCCATCTCGATGCCCGTGCTGGCCGTGCCCGCGATGCCCATGCACGAGTAGTCGTCGGTCCGGAACACCTTCTCCACGTCACGCTGGGAGATGATGTTGCCGGACGTCGCCCGCCGGTCGCCCGCCATGACCACGCCGCCCGCGAACGTGGCGGCGACGATCGTCGTCGCGTGCGGAACCTGGTCGCCGATCGGCGTGGCCAGAATCTCACCACGCACCGGAAGCAGCCCCGGCGCGTGCGAACCGACGAACTCCGTGAACGAGGAACTCCCGGTGTTGTGGAAAAGCTGGTCCATCAAGCCGGTGGGCAGATCCATGTGCGATGCCACGCGACTCCCTCCCAAACGTCACTGTCCCTAAAGGGACCCTACTCATGTTGCGTCGCTGTCTGCACTTCCCACGATCAGCCCACGGCGAACCGTTCACCAGATCGTTTCTTTACGCCCAGTAGAGGCCGTGCGATTGTCGGTATGTCTGCACGTCCTCTACAGGAGGCCGACATGCGACTCCCCAGCCGACCTGCGGTGATCGCGGTTCTCACCATCCTGGCGCTCAGCTCCTGCGGATCTGGCGCGCCCGCCGGAGGGGAGGGCGTCACCCTCGTCATCGCGGCCAACTCGATCTCCGGCGGCAAGAACTCCGAGTCCGCCGACTGGATCAAGCGGTGGGTGATCCCCAACTTCGAGCAGGCCCACCAGAACGTCAAGGTGCTCTTCCGGCCCAGCGGCGTCGACGACGAGCAGTACAAGACCAAGATCGCGCTCGACCTCAAGTCGAAGGCCGGGGCCGACGTCATCGACCTCGACGGCATCTGGGTCGGCGAGTTCGCCCAGGCCGGCTACATCAAGCCGCTCACCGACGTGGGCGGGCCCGCCGTCGACTCCTGGGAGGGCTGGTCGCAGATCCCGCAGGCAGTACAGGGACTCGGCATCTTCGACGGCAAGAAGTACGGGCTGCCCCAGGGCACCGACGGCCGGGTCCTGTTCTACAACAGGACCCTGTTCAAGAAGGCCGGCCTGCCCGACCCGTGGCAGCCCACCAGCTGGGAGGACATCTTCGCGGCCGGCGGCAGGCTGAAGGCCGCGGGCGTGCCCGTTCCGATCCAGATCAACGCCGGCACCGCCATGGGCGAGGCCACCACCATGCAGGGCGTGCTCCCCCTCCTCGCCGCCGCCGGGTCCGAGATCTACACCGACGGCAAGTGGACCGGCGCCTCCCCGGCCATGAAGGACGTGCTCGGCTTCTACCAGCGGCTCTACACCTCCGGGCTGAGCGACCCCATGCTGCAGCAGGAGGCCAAGGGACGCGACAAGTCCTTCGCCCAGTTCGCCGCCGGCAAGATCGGCGTCCTGGCCGAGAGCGACTACTTCTGGCGATCCGTCATCGAGCCGAAGGCCAGGGTCGCCCCCATGGCCGACCGCGACACAGCCGTCGGCTTCGCCAAGATCCCCGCCAAGAGACCCGGCGCCGCCATCCGCGGCCAGGACTTCGCCAGCATGTCGGGCGGCGCCGTACGCGTGCTGAACCCGTTCTCCAAGAACCCCAAGCTCGCCTGGGAACTGCTCGCGTTCATGCACTCCGCGGCGGCCACCAAGGCGCAGCTCGCCGGGCAGGCCCGCATCAGCTCCCGCGGCGACGTCAACGGCGAGGTGCTCCACGCCGACCCGATGCTGGAGTACGTCGCCGACGAGGTGCTGCCCATCACCGCCTACCGCCCCGGCCTCGCCGTCTACCCGCAGGTCTCCGTCGCCCTGCAGGAGGCCACCGCGGCGATCGTCAGCGGCAGGAGCGCCGACGAGGCGGCCGCCGCCTACCAGACCAAGCTGGAGGGACTGGTCGGTGGCGCGGACCACGTCGCCAGGTGACGCGGCCGGGCTGGGCCGAGCGAGAGCGGCCGGATTCGTGCTACCCGCTCTCGTCCTCATCGGCGTCTTCCTCGTCTTCCCCGCCCTCTGGACGATCTACCTCGGGCTCACCGACTATCGCCTCACCGGCCTGGCCGCCGCCGACCCCCACGTCGTGGGCCTCGGCAACTACACCCGCGCGCTGAGCGACCCGCGTTTCCTCAGCTCACTGTGGCTCACCGTCGTCTACGTCGGCGGCTCCGCGATCCTCGGCCAGGCCGGGCTCGGCTTCACCCTCGCCTGGCTGCTGCGCACCCGCGGCGGGCCGTTGCGACGGGCCGTCGAGGGTGTCGTGCTGCTGTCCTGGATCCTGCCCAGCACGGTCGTCGGCTTTCTCTGGTTCGCCCTGCTCGACCGCGACGACGGCACGCTCAACGCGCTGCTGGGCACGCCCGGGTTCGGCTGGCTGCTGGACTACCCGCTGCTGTCCATCGTCGTCTTCAACGTCTGGCGCGGCACCGCCTTCTCGATGATGTTGTACGCCGCCGCGCTGGAGAACGTACCGCCCTCACACCTCGAAACCGCCCGCCTGGCCGGCGCCTCCGTGCCGCAGCAGCTGCGTGACGTGGTCTTCCCGCTCATCCGGCGGCACGTGCTGACGAACCTGCTGCTGATCAGCCTGTGGACCTTCAACGACTTCACCCCGTTCGTCCTGACCGGTGGCGGCCCGGAAGGACGCTCCGAGATCCTGCCCGTCTACGTCTACGACATCGCCCTCAAAGGCGGCGAGCTCGGCCTGGGCGCCGCCGTGTCCTTCCTCATCCTGCTCATCAACCTCGTCTTCGCCCTGGCATATCTGCGGCTGCTGCGCGGCCGTCGCCGCGCGGCGGGACGGCCACCGGCATGATCCGGCACACCGTCGGACGGCTCGCCGCCACCGTGTTCGTCGCCGTCGTCCTGGCCTTCTTCACGCTGCCCATGCTCTGGCTGGCCGGCGCCCCCTTCGACGCCACGCCGGCGATCACCACGTCCATCCCCGAGTTCACGCTGCGCAACTTCGCCGCCATCCTCGACAACCCCTACGCGCTCGGCTCCATCCGCAACTCCCTCATCCAGGGCGGCGGCGCCGCCGCGCTCGTCGTGGTCCTGGCCTCCCTGGCCGCCTACGCCCTGTCCAGGGTCCGCATCCCGGGCCGCGACGTGCTGCTCTACGTGCTCCTGCTGCTGTCGTCCGTCGTCACCGGGACCGCCGCCATGGTGCCCATCTTCGAGCTGGCCACCCGGCTCGACCTCATCGACACCCACCTCGGCGTCATCCTCGTCGTCTCCGGCGGCCTGCTGCCCGCCGCGATCTTCATCCTCAAGGACTTCATGGACGAGACGCCGACCACCTACGAGGAGTCCGCCCGCGTCTTCGGCGCCTCGTCGCTGCAGATCCTCCGTCACATCGTGATCCCGCTGGTGCGGCCCGGCCTGGCCACCATCGCCGTCTGGGCCCTGGCCAGCGTCTGGGGCGGCTTCCTGTTCCAATTCATCCTGCTGCGCGATCCCGACAAAGCCCCCGGCTCCGTCATCCTCTACACCCTCTACACCGAGGGCGGCTCGCCCAGGCTCGACCTCATCTCCACCTTCTCCCTGCTCTACTCGCTGCCTGTGGTGGCGATGTACCTGTTCGTCTCGCAGCGGTACGGCTTCCGCTTCCACGGAGGGATCAAACGGTGATCTCGCTGCACGGCCTCACCAAGGTGTTCGCCGGCGGAGTGCGCGCCCTGGACGCCCTCGACCTCACCATCGCCGACGGCGAGTTCTTCGCCCTGCTCGGCCCGTCAGGCTGCGGCAAGACCACCCTCCTGCGCACCATCGCGGGCCTGGAGACCCCCACCTCGGGCAGCGTCCGCATCAACGACACCGACGTCACCACGCTGCCGCCCGGCCGCCGCGACGTCGCCATGGTCTTCCAGGACTACGCCCTCTTCCCCCACATGACCGTCTCCGAGAACATCGCCTACCCCCTGCGCATCAGGAAGGTCCCCCGCCCGGAACGCGCCGCCAAGGCCGCGGAAGTCGCCCGGCGCCTCAGCCTGCCCGACCTCCTTCACCGCCGACCGGCCCAGTTGTCCGGCGGCCAGCAGCAACGCGTCGCCCTCGCCCGCGCCATCGCCTGCCACCCCGCCGCCTTCCTCTTCGACGAACCCCTGTCCAACCTCGACGCCCGGCTCCGCCTGGAAGCCCGTACCTTCCTCAAACGCCTGCAGCGCGAACTCGCCGTCACCACCGTCTTCGTCACCCACGACCAGGCCGAAGCCCTCGCCCTCGCCGACCGCGTCGCCGTCATGTCCCACGGCCGGATGATCCAGATCGGCACCCCCGCGGAGGTGTTCCAGCGCCCCGCCACCACCTTCGTGGCCGCCTTCATCGGCTCCACCCCCATGAACCTGCTGCCCGGCGAGATCACCTCCGGCGCCCTCCACGTCGCCGGCGCCACGCTCCCCGCCCCGGCGGGTGTCCCCGACGGCGACGTCGTGTACGGGGCGCGGCCCGAATACCTGGAACTCCTGCGCGAAGCCCGCCCAGGCGCCTTCCCCGGCACCGTCTCCGTCCTGGAGAACCTCGGCACCAGCACCCTCGTCACCCTCGAAACCGACGACACCCTCATCCAGGCCGTCGTCCCCGAAGGCGACGAACCGCCCATCGGCACCCCCGCCTGGGCGCTCCCCCACCGCTCGCTCCTCTACCGCGACGACCGGCTGCTCCGCCCCTGACGGCATACTGGACCCATGTCCGCCAAGGACTGGATCCTGCACGTCGACCTCGACCAGTTCATCGCCGCCGTCGAGATCCTGCGCCACCCCGAGCTCCGGGGCAGACCCGTCGTGGTCGGCGGCTCCGGCGACCCCACCCAGCCACGCACCGTCGCCGCCACCGCCACCTACGAAGCCCGCGAGCACGGCGTCCACTCCGGCATGCCGCTGCGTACCGCGCTCAGACGCTGTCCCGACGCCGTCTTCCTGCCCAGCGACCCACCCGCCTACGAGGCCGCGTCCGAACGGGTCATGGCCACGCTGCGTGAGTTCCCCGTCCTGGTCGAGGTCTGGGGCTGGGACGAGGCGTTCATCGGAGCCCACACCGACGACCCCGAGGCGCTCGCCGCCGCCCTCCGGCAGGCTGTGCTGGCCAAGACCGCGCTGTCGTGCTCCGTCGGTATCGGCGACAACAAGCACCAGGCCAAACTCGCCTCCGCGTTCGCCAAACCGGCCGGCGTCTACCGCCTCACCGACGACAACTGGTCCGAGGTCATGAACGACCGGCCCACCGACGCGCTCTGGGGCATCGGCGCCAAGATCGCCAAAAAGCTGGCCGACCTGGGACTCCACACGGTCGCCCAGCTCGCCGCCGCCGACCCCGCCGACCTGGCCCGCCGCTTCGGCCCCACGAACGGTCCCTGGTATCGCTACCTCGCCCTCGGCAAAGGCGAAGCCGAAGTCGTCACCACCCCATGGGTGGCCCGCGGGCACAGCCGGGAGACCACCTTCCCGCACGACCTGACCGACAGCACCGAGATCTCCACCCACGTAGCCACACTGGCCAGGCAGGTCGCCTCGGACGCGACCGCCGCCGGACGGATGATCGTCCGGGTGTCGGTGAAAGTACGCTTCACCCCGTTCCTCACCCGCAGCCGTCAATCCAAGCTGCCGGCACCCACCACTGACGCGGCCGAGCTGTCCCGCGCCGCCCTCACCGTGCTCGACCGCTTCGACCTCACCCGGCCGGTCCGCCTCCTCGGCGTGGCCGTCGAATACGCCCCACTCGATCAGACCCGGACCGCTCACTCATAGAAGCCGGAGCTCACCTCCTTACAGTCCGGGCACCACGTCGACCCCTCAGGCGTTTCCCCCCGATTCCCCCAGGCTCAATGCCTGATTTGGCCTACTCTCCACCCTTTTGGACGTAAGAGCGCACGAACTCCTCCGCGTTCTCTTCGAGAACTTCGTCAATCTCGTCCAGGATCGCGTCGACATCGTCGGTCAGCTTCTCCTGGCGCTCCTGAACGTCCGGTGCCGCCGACGCCTCGGTCTCCTCGACCTCACTGTCGCGCCGACCAGCCTGCTTCTGGCCACCGGTGTCCTTGCTTGCCATGTCCTACCTACCTCCGCTTGGGGGACTGCTCTCTAGGCATATCTTCCCCGAACCGGGCGACATTTCGCGCCGATCGCCCCGCGATCTTGCCGACTTGACTGGATAGTTCTCCTATCCAATAATGAGGCCCCTGCCCTACAGGAGGTTTCGATGTCCCCCTCGTCCCTGAGCACGGCAGGTGTGCTCCTCATCACAGTTCCCGCGGTGGCGTTCGGCGGCGTGTCGCTGCTGACGTTCCTGATGCGGAACGTGCCCGGCTACAACGACAATCCGGTGCGCCGCAGCCTCTGGCGGGCGGGGCACGCTCACGCGGGCGTGCTGGTCCTGTTCAGCCTCGTGGCGATGCTCTACGTGGATCAGGCGGACCTCTCGGACGGCCTGAAGGGCCTGGTGCGCACGCTCATCGTGGCCGCCCCGATCCTGATGCCGCTCGGCTTCTTCCTGTCCGTGGTCCGCCCCAGCGACACGAAGCCGAGCAAGCTCATCTGGCTGACGGTGGCGGGCGGCGCGGGGCTGGCGGTGGGCACGCTGACGCTGGGCGTGGGCCTGCTCTGAGCGGCTGGTACGAAGCGACCGCCGCGACGGCGGGAGGCCGGAGCCGTACAGCGGTGAGTGGCTAATCCCCGCCGGTGAGGGCGGCGACCAGGTCGGCGGCGGTGCGGCAGCGGTCGAAGAGCTCGCCCACGTGGGCCTTGGTGCCCCGGAGCGGCTCGAGGGTCGGTACGCGCTGCAGGGACTCGCGGCCGGGGATGTCGAAGATGACCGAGTCCCAGGAGGCCGCCGCGACGGACTCGCTGTACTGGCGCAGGCAGCGACCGCGGAAGTAGGCGCGGGTGTCCGTGGGCGGGTTCTCGACGGCGCGCTGGACGTCTTCCTCGGTGACCAGGCGCTGCATGCGGCCGCGGGCCACCAGGCGGTTGTAGAGGCCGCGGTCGGGGCGGATGTCGGAGTACTGAAGGTCGACGAGCTGCAGCCGGGGGTGCGACCAGGCGAGCGAGTCGCGGGTGCGGTAGCCCTCGAGGAGTTCGAGTTTGGCGACCCAGTCGAGTTCGCGGGAGAGCTGCATGGGGTCTTCGGCCAGGCGGGTGAGGACGGACTCCCAGCGGTCGAGGATGTCCTTGTTCATCTCTTCCTGGGCGGTGCCGCGTTCCTCGACGTACTTGCGGGCCTGTTCGAGATATTCCATCTGCAACTGGATGGCGGTGAGCTTGCGCCCGTCGCGCATGGCGATCTCGTAGCGGCAGGTGGGGTCGTGCGAGACGGCGCGCAGGGCCTGGACCGGGTTCTCGACGGCGAGGTCGCGGCTGAGGAAGCCGTCTTCGATCATGGCGAGGACGAGGGCGGTGGAGCCCAACTTCAGGTATGTCGAAATTTCCGACATGTTGGCGTCGCCGATGATCACGTGCAGCCGCCGGTACTTCTCCGGGTCGGCGTGCGGCTCGTCCCTGGTGTTGATGATCGGCCGCTTGAGCGTGGTCTCCAGGCCGACCTCGACCTCGAAGAAGTCGGCCCGCTGGCTGATCTGGAAGCCTTCGCCGCGCGAGTCCTGCCCGATGCCGACCTTGCCCGCGCCGACGACGACCTGGCGGGAGACGAAGAACGGCGTGAGGTGGCGGACGATGTCGGCGAAGGGGGTGGCGCGCCGCATGAGGTAGTTCTCGTGGCAGCCGTAGCTGGCGCCCTTGGCGTCGGTGTTGTTCTTGTACAGCTGGATCGGCGCGTTGGACGGGATGGCCGAGGCCCGCTGGGCGGCGTCGTACATGACGCGTTCGCCGGCCTTGTCCCAGATGACGGCGGCGCGGGGGTTGGTGCATTCGGGGGTGGAGTACTCGGGGTGGGCGTGGTCGACGTAGAGCCGAGCGCCGTTGGTGAGGATGACGTTGGCCAGGCCAAGGTCCTCATCGGTGAGCTGGCTGGGGTCGGCGACCTCTCTGGCCAGATCGAAGCCGCGAGCGTCGCGCAGCGGGTTCTCCTCTTCGAAGTCCCACCTCGCCCTTCGCGCTCTGGCGGCGGAGGCCGCCAGGTAGGCGTTCACCACCTGCGAGGACGTGACCATCGCGTTGGCGCCTGGCTGACCTGGTACGGAGATGCCGTACTCGGTCTCGATGCCCATCACCCGACGCACCGTCATGCAACACCCTCTGTTCGTCCGGATCTGTCTATCCGCCGTTTATATGCCCGAGCCTATGCCCTTCACAGTGCCCCAGGGTCACAGAGTTATGGCACCGCAGCCTTTTCCACATTTACGGCGGAAGCTGGTGGGGTTTGCGGACGTCTGCGTGGCTTAAGGAGGCGCTGGATGGGGCGTTCGGCAAGGGCGTAGACGAGATAGGACAGAAGTACGGCCGCGAGTGAGGTGATGAGGGCGGCGGCCCAGGGGGCCATTCTGGCGGCCAGGAGCGGGATGAGAGCGACGCCGACGACGGAGTGGAAGAGATAGAGCGGGTAGGTGGTCGCGCCGAGCGCAGCGAGCGTTCTGGACGGTCGCAGCCGGAAGGCGCCGAGCGCGACGAGCGACATGACGGCGAAGACGAGCGTGATGGTGATGATCACGCTGAGGTCGCTGACGGGCATGCTCTTGATCCCGGCGAGCTTGATCCGGCCGTGGACGCGTTCGAGCGCCGAGTGGACCGCCAGCACGTAACCACCGGCGACGTAGAGCCAGGGCAGCACGGCGTCGCGGTTCTTGTGGACGAGGTAGAGGGCCATGCCGGCGACGAAGTAGGGGGCGTAGCGGGGCATGACGATCTCGTTGAGCACCTCGTTGCCGAGCAGTTCGGCGCCGAGCGCGGCGGCCAGCCAGAGACCGCCGAAGATCATGACGCGGCCGTAGGTGACGCCGATGATGACGAGGACGGCCATGAGCAGATAGAAGCGGAGTTCGGCCCAGAGCGACCAGTACACGCCGCTGGCGTCCATGACCTTGAACAACCGCTGGAACATCGTGGCGTTCACCAGGTACTCCCCTGGCGAAAGCTTGGGGTCGAGCGCCTTGGCGCCGGTGAGGCCGTAGAGCGCCACGACGGCCGCCAGGCTGATCCAGTAGGCGGGGTAGAGCCGGACGAACCTGCTCCAGGCGAACGCCCCGAGCCCTCTCCCCCACGCGCTCATGAGGATCACGAAGCCGCTGATGACGAAGAACAGCTCGACGCCGAGGATGCCGAGCCCCGCGATCGGGGCGACGGCGGGGAAGAGCTCGGCGGGCCGGTCTCCCCAGACGGAGGCGAACGCGATCAGATAGTGGAAGGCGAGCACCGCCAGAGCGGCGACGAACCGCAGCAGGTCGAGCTCGGCCAGCCGGCCGTCCCCTCGCACGTGCCTCGTCCGGGTGGGTGGTTGCACGCCCTGTTGGACGGCACATCGATCACTTTGGTTCCGTTGGTCCCAATTTTCACACGGGTCCCTCGGTGCCGATGAGGAGGATCCGGGCGTCCGAATCGAGGCGGAGGGCCCGGCGGGTGGCACCGTCGAGCGCCAGCAGGCCGGCGGCCCCGGTGGCGCCGCAGGGCGAGACGGAGACCCCCTCGGCGGCCAGCCGGGCGGCGGCAGCGGCGGCCTCGGCGTCAGTGATGGTGACGAAGGCGTCGGCCAGGTGGGACAGCAGCTCGTAGGCGATCAGGGATGGTTCGCGGCAATCCAGGCGGCCGAGCGTCGTGGGCGAGCCTTCGACGTGGACGGGTTCGCCGGCGCGGGCGCTCTCGAACAGGCAGGGGGCGCCTTCGGGTTCGACGACGACGATGGCGGGCCCTTCCCCCCAGCGGTCGCGGATGTACGCGGCGGCCGCGGCGGCGAGCCCGCCGACTCCGGCCTGGACGAACACGTGGGTGGGCGCCTCGGCCAGCTCGTCGAACAGGACGGTGTAGCCGCGCATGACGTCGAGGGGGACGGCGGTGTAGCCGTCCCACGAGCTGTCGGAGACGAGCTGCCATCCGTTGTCGTCGGCGGCCTGGAGCGCGGCGAACATGCTCTGGTCGTAGTCGCCGCCCCTCCGCCGTACCTCCGCGCCGAGGGCGCGCAGGCGGTCGGCGAAGGGTTCGGGGACGTCGTGGCCGAGGTAGACGACGAAGGTGCCGCCGATCTCGCGTACCCCGGCGGCGACGGACAGGCCGTGGTTGCCCGCGCTGGCGCAGACGAAGGTGGTGCTCGCGTCGGCCTGGCCGCGCTGGACGAGGCGGTGCACGGCGTACGCGCCGCCGAGCGCCTTGAAGCTGCCGAGCCCGAGCCGCCCGCTCTCGTCCTTGACGCTGACGGTCCCGGCTCCCGCCGCGCGGGCCAGGGCGGGCAGGCGGCGGAGCGGCGTGGGCCGGTAGCGGCGGTGGGTCTCGAAGTGGGCGCGGGCCTGGCGGGCGTGCTCGACGCCGATGAGGGCGCGGTCTCGCGCGGTGTACGGAGTGCGGGCGGGATTCAGCCGGCTCGTGCTCATGGAGATCATCGTACGAAGCCGGAGGCGCCCGCCGACACGCCTGGCCCGCACCTGAAAAGGGGCCGCGCGGGGATCCGCGCGGCCCTTCTCAGCAGCCTCTTACAGGTACTGGCCGGTGTTGGCGACGGTGTCGATGGACCGACCCGCCTCCGCGCCCTGCTTGCCCGACACGAGCGTGCGGATGTAGACGATCCGCTCGCCCTTCTTGCCGGAGATGCGGGCCCAGTCGTCCGGGTTGGTGGTGTTGGGCAGATCCTCGTTCTCGGAGAACTCGTCCACGCAGGCCGTGAGCAGGTGCTGCACCCGCAGGCCCTTCTGTCCGCTCTCCAGGAACTGCTTGATGGCCATCTTCTTGCCCCGGTCGACGATGTTCTGGATCATCGCGCCGGAGTTGAAGTCCTTGAAGTAGAGGACTTCCTTGTCGCCGTTGGCGTAGGTCACCTCGAGGAAGCGGTTCTCTTCGCTCTCGGTGTACATGCGCTCCACGACGCTCTGGATCATGCCGTGAATGGTGGCCTCGCGGGAGCCGCTGTGCTCCGAGAGGTCCTCGGGGTGCAGCGGGAGCTCGGCGATGAGGTACTTGGAGAAGATGTCCTTCGCCGCCTCGGCGTCCGGCCGCTCGATCTTGATCTTGACGTCCAGGCGGCCGGGCCGCAGGATCGCCGGGTCGATCATGTCCTCGCGGTTGGAGGCGCCGATGACGATGACGTTTTCCAGTCCCTCGACGCCGTCGATCTCCGACAGCAGCTGGGGAACGATGGTGTTCTCGACGTCCGAGGAGACACCGGAGCCTCGGGTGCGGAAGATCGAGTCCATCTCGTCGAAGAACACGATCACCGGGGTGCCCTCTGAGGCCTTCTCGCGGGCCCGCTGGAAGACCAGGCGGATGTGCCGCTCGGTCTCGCCGACGTACTTGTTGAGCAGCTCGGGGCCCTTGATGTTGAGGAAGAAGCTCTTGCCTTCCTGGCCGGTGCGCTCGGCGACCTGCTTGGCCAGGGAGTTGGCGACAGCCTTGGCGATGAGCGTCTTGCCACAGCCGGGCGGGCCGTAGAGCAGAACGCCCTTGGGCGGGCGCAGCTTGTGCTCGCGGAACAGGTCGGCGTGCAGGTAGGGCAGCTCGATGGCGTCCCTGATCTGCTCGATCTGCCGCATGAGGCCACCGATCTCCTCGTAGGAGATGTCGGGGACCTCTTCGAGCACGAGCTCTTCGACTTCGGACTTGGGGATCCGCTCGTAGACGTAGCCCGAGCGGGGTTCGAGCAGCAGTGAGTCGCCTGCCCTGATCGGCTGCCCGACCAGTGACTCGGCGAGCCGCACGACGCGCTCCTCGTCCGCGTGCGAGATGACCAAGGCGCGCTGCCCCTGGTCGAGGAGCTCCTTGAGCATCACGATCTCGCCGACCTCTTCGTAGCCGAGGGCTTCGACCACGTTGAGCGCCTCGTTCAGCATGACCTCCTGGCCACGGCTGAGCGATTCGACGTCGACGGCGGGGCTGACGTTCACCCGCAGTTTGCGGCCGCCGGTGAACACCTCGATCGTGCCGTCTTCTCTGGCCTCGAGGAAGGTGCCGAACCCGGATGGCGGCTGCGCCAGCCGGTCGACTTCTTCCTTGAGGGCAACGATCTGGTCCCTGGCCTCCTTGAGTGTGGCGACCAGGCGCTCGTTCTGGCCGGTGACGGCCGCGAGGTTCGCCTGCGCCTCGTGGAGACGCTCTTCAAGGACTCTGGCCTGACGGGGTGACTCGGCCAGCTTCCGCCTCAGCGCGGTGATCTCCTCTTGGAGGAAGGAGACCTGTGTTGAAAGATCAGCGACCTCCCGTTCGCGCTGCGCGGCTCGAGCCTCTGCATCATCGCGAGCTGCCACGCCCCGTCACCTCCTTCCCAGTCGAGGGCGACTACTTAGGACCTTACCTATCTCGGGCCCCTCCGTAACCTGGCCGGGCAGTGTTCGTCGTGTGACAATCTGTGTTCGGCGAATAATCCCTAATGGTGCGTTTAACAGTGCCAGCATCTGAACACGACGATCTGTTCCCGTGTTACGGACCAACGCGGCCTCGTAGCCAAATTGTCATAGTTCCTCGGTGGTCCCCTTCGGTCGTCGACGGCGTGGCGGCGGCGCCACGCCGTCCGCCATGCGGCGGGCGCTGACGAGGAACCCGGTGTGGCCGATCATCCGATGATCCGGTCTTACTGCGAGCCCTTCGACATGCCAGTCGCGAACCAGGGTCTCCCACGCATGAGGCTCCGTGAAACTCCCGTGATCCCGAATCGCCTCGACGGTCTTGGACATCTGGGTGGTCGTGGCCACGTAACAGCAGATGACCCCGCCCGGTGTGAGGGCCTTGGCGGCGGCGTCCACGCACTCCCACGGGGCGAGCATGTCGAGGATGACGCGGTCGACGTCCACCTCGTCGATCGAGGCGACCAGGTCGCCGACGACGAGCCGCCAGGTGTCGTCCATGGAGCCGCCGTAGAACTTCTCCACGTTCTTGCGCGCGACGTCGGCGAACTCCTCGCGCCGTTCGTAGGAGGTGACGTGGCCCTCGGGCCCGACGGCGCGCAGCAGGAAGCAGGTCAGCGCGCCGGAGCCGACGCCGGCCTCGATCACCCGGGCGCCGGGGAAGATGTCGGCCATGCCGACGATCTGCGCGGCGTCCTTGGGGTAGATCACCGCGGCGCCGCGCGGCATGGCCAGAGTGTAGTCCTGGAGCAGATGGCGGAACGCGAGGTATTGGGTACCGCCGGAAGAGCGCACCACGGAGCCTTCGGGCTGCCCGATCAGCTCGCTATGAGGGATGGCGCCCTTGTGCGTGTGGAAGACGCCGTCCTCTTTGAGCGTGATCGTGTGGCGCTTGTTCTTGGGGTCGGTGAGCTGCACCTGATCCCCCGCCTGAAACGGCCCATGCCTGCGGAAACCCATGGCCGCAAGGTTATAGGGCTTTCGAGCACGCCTTGACGCGCGATATCTATGAGGGATGTTTCCGCGCGAAGTGATCTCTACAGGTTCCCTGGTGTTGCGACGCCCCGCCGATTCCGACGCCGAGGCGATCGTGCGCGCGTGTGACGACCCGGTGACGGCCCGGTTCCTGTACGTGCTGCCGTCGCCGTACACGTTGCAGGACGCGCGTGACTACCTGCGTGCGGCGGAGGCGAAGTGGGCGGAGGGCGGCGCCGAGTTCACGATCACTGAGAACGGCCACTACGTCGGCGCCATCGGCGTCCGGCCGCCCGATGCCTGGGGCGTGGCCGAGATCGGCTACCTGGCCGCACCGTGGGCACGCGGCAAGGGCGTGGTGACCACGGCGACGCGGGCGGTGACCGACTGGCTGTTCGACCATGGGGTCGAGCGCGTGGAGCTGAGCGCCGCGGTGGAGAACATCGCCAGCCTGCGGGTCGCCTTCAAGGCCGGTTTCCAGGAGGAGGGGCGCAGGCGTGACGCCAAGGTCATGCGTGACGGGCGCCGCACCGACATCATCACGCTCGCCAGGATCCGGCGCGACCCCGGCGTGGCGGCCGAGCCATACCTGCCGTTCTTCGACGGCGGCGAGCTGAGCGACGGGGTGGTGCGACTGGCGCCGATGGAGGTGGCCGACGCCCCCGACTTCCACCGGATGATGCTGGAGCCGAGCGTGGCCGCCTACGCGTTCGGGCCGCCCACCACGTTGCCGGACAGCGAGCGGCGCTGCCGCTACACCGGCTACTGGTGGGTGTCGGGGCAACGGATCGAGCTGTCGATCAAGGACGCCGTGTCCGGGGAGTTCGCGGGGCACGTGCAACTGGCGCAGGTGCAGCCGATGATCGGGCAGGGCATGATCGGCTACTCGCTGATGCCGGAGTTCCGGGGCAGGGGGTTCATGACGCGGGCCGTGCGGCTGCTGGTGGACTGGGCGTTCGCCAACACCCCGCTGCACCGGATCGTGGCCGGGACCGACTTGGGCAACCAGCCTTCGCAGCAGGTGCTGGAGCGGGCCGGGTTCGTCCGGGAGTTGACGCACCGGGAGCTGTTCCCCAAGGAGGACGGAACCCGGTCGGACGAGCTGGAGTGGCTCCGCCTGCGGCCCCGGTGACGGAAAATTCCGATTTCCAGTTGGGGGCTGGTCAAGTGACACGCCGACGGCGAGACTCAGGGTCACCGCCCCTGAGATACGCGTGATCGGGCCGCGCGATCTCGTTCTCCCCTCCGCCGAGGGATACAGCGATGCCTTACAACCGTGTCGATGTCGCCATGCGTGAACTCATCGCCTCGTTCTCCTGTCTGGACTCCGCGGGACTGATCGACAGGCTGAGCCGGACCGCCGCCGCGGTCACCGGCACGGCTTACGCGGGATTCGTCCGGGTGGACGCGCTTCGGGAGGTCGCCCACACCGTCAACGTGCACGCCCCACCGGTCGATCCGCTGCGGGTGCTCCCGTGGCTGGAGGAGTCCGGGGTGCTCAAGACGCTCGCCTCGGCGTCCGGCCCGGTGCTGATCGTGCCGGATCCGTCGATGGGCGAGCCGGGTTTCCTGGCCATGCCGCTGCCGCTCGCCACGAGGGACCACGCGTTCCTGTGGGTGGCGGGGCGCCGGTTCGGGGACCCGGACGAGCACCTGCTGAGCCGCTTCGCCACCGCCGCGGGCCGGGCCCTGGAGGCGGTCAGCGGGCTGGAGGCCGCGGTACGCCTGTTACGCGGCGTGCAGGCTTTCCCTCGCGGTTGAATGGCGCCGTGGGTGGACCTGACCGACTTTTTGCGATATTTACCCAAAAATTAGTAAAAGTGCGCTGACGCGTGCTTTCGTACACCCTGGGCGGAGCCCCGGACCCTCACTGTCCGCGCTGCTCAGCACCACCGCGGTGATCAACGCTCAGCAGAACCGGAACACCGCGCCCGACGGGTCTAATAACAGCCAGACCGGCACGGAACCGACTTATACGGACCGCCTAGTTCGTACATGAGAGACCGTCAACGGCAACCCCGGCAATCGGCGCAAAACGGCGATTGCCCATCATCAATAGCTCAGCCGTCGGAGCCGAGCATGGCGCTCGTCGCCTCCTCGACGATGTCTCGCATCGCGCGTCGCGCCTCCGCGGGGTCACCGGCCTGGACCGCCTGGGCGACCTCCGCGTGCCGGCGGATCGCCGCCGGCTCGGGGAAGGCCGGCATCAGGTGGTGGTGCGTACGGCCCGCCAGCACCTCCGCCACCACCGTGGCGAGGCCCCCGAACATGTCGTTGCCCGAGGCCTCGAGCAGCGTGCGGTGGAACAGGATGTCGGCGGCCAGGTAGGACTCCAGGTCGCCGGCCCTGCCGTGGACGGCCATCCGCATCACCGCCTCGGTCAACCGGCCGCACTGCTCGGGCGTGGCGTGGGCGGCGGCGAGGGCGGCCGCGACGGGTTCGACGCCGAGGCGGAGCTCGGAGAGGGAGCGGAGCAGCGATTCGCGTTCGCCGCTGTCGAGGCGCCACCGGATGACGCGCGGGTCGAACAGGTTCCAGGCGGCGCGGGGCGACACCGTGACGCCGACCCGCCGGCGGCTGCTGACCAGGCCCATGGACTCCAGGACTCGTACGGCCTCGCGCACGACCGTGCGTGACACCCCGAACCGGGCCTCCAACTGCTCGATCCTGAGCACCTGCCCGGTGGCGTACTCGCCCGCGACCACGAGGGCGCCCAGCTCGCCGAGCACGGCGCCATGCAGGCTCTCGTCCGCGACTCCCACGGGCCCATCCTCACACGGATCGGCGCAAAAAGTATGATTTATCAGCCAGTTCCGCTTGATTGGTATGATGTGACTTGTCTAGTCTGGCGCGCAGCCGAGCTCGAGAGGGTGCCCCCGTATGGACGACTCACGCCGCCACCCGCTCATCGTCGTGATGGGGGTGACGGGATCCGGCAAGTCCACGGTCGGTGCCGCGCTCGCCGAACGCCTCGGGGTGCCGTTCGCCGACGCCGACGACTTCCACAGCCCGGCGAACGTCGCCAAGATGTCCGCCGGAACCCCCCTCGACGACGCCGACCGGCTGCCGTGGCTGCGCTCGGTGGGCGTCTGGCTCGCCGAGCACGCCGCCACCGGGGCCGTGACGGGCTGTTCCGCGCTGAAGCGCCGCTACCGCGACCTGCTGCGGGAGGCCGCGCCCGAGGTGAGCTTCCTGCACCTCGACGGCGACGTCGACATGATCAGGAAACGGGTGGCCGGCCGGTCCGGGCACTTCATGCCCGAGAGGCTGGTGGCCTCCCAGTTCGCGGCCCTCGAACCACTCGGCCCCGACGAACACGGCCTCGCCCTCGACCTGTCCCTCCCGGTCGACGACCTCGTGGACGCCTACCTCACCCGCACGACATCCTGACCGCACCCACTTGCACACTCCCTACCCACACGCTCCTGCCCAACCGCCCAGCCATACCCGGGACCACCACCCCACCCAGCCATACCCGGGACCACCACCCCACCCAGCCATACCCGGGACCGCCGCCTCGCCCGGCCGTGTGCGGGACCGCCGCCTCGCCCGGCAAGCGGGGCGCCTCCTGGAAGTAAGCGGGCCCGTGCGGCGCTCAGCGATGCGGACGCCCAGGCAAGTGCGGGGCTGCGGCACCCCATCGTGAGCGGGATGCCCCCGCGACGCGAGGCCACCACCCGGCCGTAAACGAGACCGCCACCCGGCATAGCGGAGTGGAAGGCTACCCCCTGAAGGCCCTCAGCCCTGGTCGGCGGGTGGCCGAGCGCCGATGCCCAGCGAACTAGTGGCCAGGGAGGCGGGTGACCGGGGGCGGATACCCGGGGGCCGATGCTCGGGACCGGGCGCCGGGGCGGGTGCCCGAGGCCAGTCGCCCGAGGCCGGTGCCGGGGGCCGGGTGCCTGAGGAGAAGCTGTCCGATGATCGGCGTACCAGCAGAAACACCGCCCGCCCCACAGCGGCCGCTCACGAAAGAACGCCCGCACCCCCAAAGGAGAGCGGGCGTTCCAGAAGCGGGCTCAGCCCCGGTGGGCCTCGAAACGCATGGTGCGGGAGACGCCGACGCGGACGGTGGTGCCCGGGACGATGGTGACGGGCTCGTTGGGCGGGATGTCGTAGAAGTTCGGGTCGCCGGGCGGCTGGATCTGGGTGCCGTTGACCGAGCCGAGGTCGACCAGGTTGACGTCCCAGCCGTCGAGCGCCACCCGCAGGTGCCTGCGGGACACCGAGCCGTCGGGGCTGGTCACCTTGGCGGGCCTGGCCGTGCCGCCCGCCACCTCCGGCGCGCGCTCGGGGTCGCGTCCCAGGAGGTAGTCGCTCTCCAGCGGCAGCGCGGTGCCGTCGTCGAGGATGAGGACGCCGAGCGGGGGCCGTGGCCCCTTGTACGGCACCAGGGTGCGCTGGACGAGCGCGATGCCGCAGACCGCGCAGTAGGGCACACGAGGGTCGTTGAAGTGGTCGTTCTTGCAGTCGACCCCGTAGACGAGCTGCCGGTCGCCGTGCTCCTCCTGGGCGGGCGGAGGCGGCGGCTGTTCGAACAGCTCCCGGGGCTGCTCGAAGTGCTCGCGTGGTTGCTCGAAGTGCTCGCGGGGCTGGTCGAACTGCTCACGCGGCTGGTCGTAGGAGTCGCGCGGCTGGTCGTAGGGAGAGGCGGGCTGCTCGTACTGCTCAGGCATCGTGCCGTTGCCCGACAGGACCGGCGCGGGCTCGTCGTAGGTCGGGAACCCGCTCGGCTGCTCGGCCGGGGGCGGCGGGTCGGGGACCGCCGAAAGGAACGGCGGCTGCTCCAGCACGGGCTGCGGCTGAGGCCCGGACGGCGACTGGGGGTTGAACGAAGGGCCTGAGGACGGCTGCGGTCCCGAGGGTGTGGCGGGCTGGTCGTTGCCCGACAGTGGATAGGGCGCCATCTGCACCGGAGGCGGCACCACCAGCTCGGGCTCGAAGTGCAGGGCGGTGTTGGGCAGCTCGCTGGTCAGCGGCCTGGACGGCGCCGGGGCCCGCTCGGGGACGTCGCCGAAGTCGCCCATCAGCCCGCCGCCGTGCACCACACCGCCGTCGAACTGGACCGCGGGGTGCGGCTCGCCGCCGCCGGGCAGGCTCAGCCGGACGCGGTGGACCGGCCCGTTGACGAGCCGGTCGGCCCAGGTCAGCGAGTCGCTGCCGGCCAGCCGGGTCTCGCCGGACGCGGTGGTGACCGTGGCCGACGCGGAGCCGCTGACCAGGACGGCCACGCCGTCGCCGACCGGTCCCGCGACCGCGCAGTTGGCGGGGTCGCCGGTCATGTTGGCGGCGAGCACCTGGGCGGCGCGCCTGGCCAGCGCCCGGCCGTCGCCCCCGGCCTCGGCCGTCTCGCGCAGTGCCTTGAGCAGTGCGTCGGCCGCGGCCTCGGCCGCGTCGCACACCAGCAGCAGCCCGCCCAGATAGGCGACCAGCCCATCTCCGGGAAGCGGACGCACCGCCCCGAAGCCCTGGCCCGTCATGACTCCTCCTTCATGATGACCGCGCTGCGCTCATCTGTGCCCTCGCTGCGCTCGGTCACTCAACTCTCCTCCCCGGAAGCCGGCGGTCTCACGGCATCCGCACTGCCGTGACGGCCACCAGCCATACGCATACCCCATACGGCGGGGCGGTGTCGCGGCCGCCCCGTCTCGATTCGGTGAACCGGTGGACCGCAACAAACCTCTCAAGTGTGCAAGTTGGCCAAACAGAACACTATCGGCCAGTCGTCGCATCCTCGAACCGCCAGGTGCGATCCGGAATCGCCTGATCACTGGACACGACACTAGCCGGGGGCTGCCGCATATACGAGTGGGACAAATCAGACGCCGCTGAAGACGCGGTTGACGTCGGCCGTGGCGAGTACGCCGTAGATCTCGCCGCCGCGCTCCACGAGCAGGTATTCGCCGGCGGGGGCCTCGCGCATGGCGTCGATGAGCGCCTCCCCCGTCAGGTCGGCGGCCAGCACCATGGACGGCTCCAGGGACTTGGCCATGGAGCCGGCGTTCACCCAGGGGCGGCGGTGCTCAGGGGTGGCCTGGACGGACGCCTCGTGCACGATCGCGACGGGGCGGCCCTCGTGGTCGACCACGACGAGCGCGCCGGCCCGCTTCTCGGCGGCCTGGCGCAGCGCCTCCGACAGCGGGGTCTCGGCGGCGACGGGGATCGCCCTGCGGGCCAGGGTGCGCGCGTTGACCTGCGGGATCCTGGCGCGGATGCGGGCCACGCGCAGCGACTGGGTGGCGCCGAGCCAGATGAAGGAGGCCAGCACCAGCGGCCACAGCAGGTCGCGGGGGTCGACTTCCTGCCCACTCATCAACGACATGGCGAACGGCGAGGCGACCAGCAGCACGGCCAGCACCCTGCCGCCCCAGGCGGCGGCCACGGTGCCGGAGCCGGCGTTGCTGGTCAGCTTCCAGACTCCGGCGCGCAGCATCCGGCCGCCGTCGAGCGGCAGTCCGGGCAGCAGGTTGAACACGCCCACGATGAGGTTGGCCACCCAGAGCTGCCAGATCAGCACCTCGGGGATGCCGCCCCCGTTGACCAGGTAGACGTCGGCGGCCAGGCCGATCCCGGCCAGGCCGAGCGAGAGGGCGGGGCCGGCGGCCGCGACCATGAACTCCTTGCCGGGGGTCGGCGGCTCCTTCTCGATCTCCGACACGCCGCCCAGGAGGTAGAGGGTGATCCGGCGGACCGGCAGGCCGTACGACTTGGCCAGCACGCTGTGGGCCAGCTCGTGCAGCAGGACCGAGACGTAGAGGAGGACGGCGAAGACGAAGGCGACGGCGTAGGCGGCGGTGGCGTCGAGCTCGGGCAGCATGCTGCGCACCCGGTCACCGAACATCCAGGTGATGAAGGCCGCGACGATGAACCACGTCCACGACACGTAGACCGGGATGCCGAACGGCTTTCCCATCCGAAGACCGGAAAATTCCTGCTGCGGGCTCTGCTCGCTCACCGCGCTCCTTGCCGTCCAATACGTGCTGTCGCTGCCTTGATGCTACGCGCCGGATAGGGTGATCCCCGCTTCGCGGGCCCTATTCTGTCGGGCTCTTGACCTAGAGTGCGGTGCATGACGTTGACCGAACCGGTGATCATCGGAGCCCTCTCCCCCTCCCGGGCGGGCGACTTCATGACCTGTCCACTGCTCTACCGCTTCCGCGTGATCGACCAGTTGCCGGAGAAACCCTCCCCGGCCGCCGTGCGCGGCACGGTGATCCACGCGGTCCTGGAGCGACTGTACGACCTGCCCGCGCCGCGCCGGTCGGTGGCGGCGGCGCTGGAGCTGCTGGCGCCCCAGTGGGAGCGGCTGCTGGCCGACGACCCCCACTACGCGGAGATGTTCGCCGACGACGCCGAGCAGGCGACGTGGCTGGCTCAGGCGCGGGAGATGCTGGAGCGTTATTTCACGCTGGAGGACCCGACCCGGCTGGAGCCCGCCGAGCGGGAGCTCTATGTGGAGGCGGTCCTCGACGGCGGCCTCATGCTGCGCGGCTACGTCGACCGGCTCGATGTGGCGCCGACCGGCGAGGTGCGGGTCGTCGACTACAAGACCGGCAGCGCGCCGGGCCCCGACTTCGAGGCCAAGGCGCTGTTCCAGATGAAGTTCTACGCGCTGGTGCTGTGGCGGCTGCGTGGCTCGGTGCCCAGGCTGCTGCAGCTGGTCTACCTGGGTGGCGGCGGCGAGGTGCTGCGTTACGCGCCCGACGAGGCCGACCTGCTGGCCACCGAGCGCAAGGTGCGGGCGCTGTGGACGGCGATCGAGCGGTCGCTGGAGTCGGGTGAGTGGCGGGCGCGGCGCAGCCGGCTGTGCGACTGGTGCGACTATCAGGCGCTCTGTCCGGAGTTCGGCGGCACGCCGCCGCCGGTGCCCGACCGGCAGCCGGGCGACACGGTCAGGAGCAGCCGGCGGGCGGCCACGGACGAGTTGTAGGAGGGCGGCTCTCCTCCCCTGGGAGGAGGTTCCGGGCTTTCACCTGGGCCTACAGTGAAGCGTGCGCATCGACCGGGCCATGTTCCATGACACAGTGCTCGCCGTGGTGCTGGCGGCGGGCTCGGTCGGGCTCTTCCTCTATTCCGACTCGGCCTGGCTGGAGCCGGGCGGGCTGCCGATCGACGGGATGCGGGGCGCCGATCCGTTCGGCGCCGTGCTGGTGGCGCTGGTGTGCGCGCCGGTCGCGGTGCGCAGGCGCTGGCCGCTGGCGGGTCTGTGCGCCGGGCTGGTGCCCGAGACGCTGCTGACCGCGCTCGGCTACGGCGCCGGCGCGGCGGCCGTGGCGGGGCTGGTGCTGCTCTACTCGGTGGCCTCCTATCGCGGGCTGGCCATGGCGCTGGGCGCGCTGCTGCTGTCGTTCCTCGCCTACGCGCTCGGCGGGGCGGTGACTCCGATCACGGGGCGCAACTGGAGCGAGCACCTGGTGGTGCTCATCGTGCTCCTGGCGGTCTGGGGGGCCGGGCGGAGCCTGCGGCTGCGCCGCGCCTACCTGGAGGAGCTGAAGGACCGTGCGGCCCGGCTGGAGCGCGCCTCCGCGGCCGACACGCGGGCCGCGCGGGCCGAGGAGCGCTCGAGGATCGCCCGCGAGCTGCACGACGTCGTGGCCCATCACGTGAGCGTGATGACGGTGCAGGCGGCGGCCGCGCGCCGGGTGCTCGCCTCCGATCCCGATCTGGCGCGTGAGGCGCTGTCGGCGATCGAGCACACGGGCCGGATGGCGATGACCGAGATGCGCAACATCGTGGGCGTGCTGCGCACCGACGCCCGTGCCGAGCTGGGGCCGCAGCCGGGGATGCAGGACCTGCCGGCGCTGGTGGAGCAGATGCGGGAGGCGGGGCTGGCCACGCGGCTGTCGGTCGAGGGCGATGCCCGGCCGATCCCGGCCGGGGTCGATCTGGCCGCCTACCGGCTGATCCAGGAGGGTCTGACGAACAGCCTGCGGCACGCCGGTCCGGGCGCCAAGGCCGTGGTGACCGTACGACATGATCCGCGTGAGCTGGACGTGCGGGTGGAGGACGACGGGCGGGGGGCGGCGAGCCTTTCCGGGCAGCCAGGGCATGGTTTGGTGGGCATTCGTGAGCGAGTTGCCCTCTATGGTGGAATCCTCAGCATCGGTCCGCGACCGGGGGGCGGTTTCGAGGTGCGCGCGAGGTTTCCGTTGAAGGACTCACCATGACGATCAGGGTGCTGCTGGTGGACGACCAGCCGCTGCTGCGCACCGGGTTCCGCCTGATACTCGAGGCCGAGCCCGACCTCACGGTGGTGGGGCAGGCCGGTGACGGCAAGGACGCGCAGGAGCAGACGCGGGCGCTGCTGCCCGACGTGGTGCTGATGGACATCCGGATGCCCGGGGTCGACGGCATCGAGGCGACCCGCAGGATCGTGCGCGAGGCAGCGCCGACGGCCCACGTGCCGAAGGTGCTGGTGCTGACGACGTTCGACCTGGACGAGTACATCGTGGAGGCGCTGCGGGCCGGCGCGTCCGGGTTCCTGCTGAAGGACGTGCCGCCGGACGAGCTGGTGCAGGCGATCCGGGTGGTGGCGGCGGGCGACGCCATCGTGGCGCCGAGCGTGACGCGCCGGTTGCTGGACCGGTTCGCGAAACGGCTGCCGTCGGCGTACGAGCAGGCGACCCCGGCGCGGCTCGACCGGCTGACCGAGCGGGAGCTGGAGGTGCTGCGGCTGATCGCCAAGGGGATGTCCAACGCGGAGATCGCCAGGAAGCTGGTGGTCAGCGAGACGACCGTCAAGACGCACGTCGGCAACGTGCTCACCAAGCTGGGCCTGCGCGACCGCGTGCAGGCGGTCGTCCTAGCCTATGAGACCGGGCTGGCCACGCCGGGCGGCGTTTCCTGAGGCTTCACGGTCGGCGGCGGGGAGCCGCCGACCGTGCCCATCGACCGTGCCCGGGGCAGGCGTCAGGGTGTCGCGGCGGCCGTCTTCGTCGCCGGTTCGGGGGCGTTCTCCGGGAAGTGGCAGGCCACGTGGTGTCCGCTGGCCAGCTGCTCCAGCGGCGGCTCCACCGTCTTGCAGATGTCCTGGGCCTTCCAGCACCTGGTGTGGAAGCGGCAGGCCGGCGGCGGGTTGAGCGGGCTCGGCACGTCACCGGACAGCCTGATGCGCTCGCTCTTCGCGCGGGCCTTGGGGTCCGGGATCGGCACCGCCGACAGCAACGCGTTGGTGTAGGGGTGCATGGGGACGCTGTACAGGCTCTTGCGGTCGGCAATCTCCACGATCTTGCCGAGGTACATGACCGCGACCCTGTCGCTGATGTGACGGACCACCGACAAGTCATGGGCGATGACCACGTAGGTGAGGTCCAGCTCGTTCTGCAGGTCCTCCAGGAGGTTGACCACCTGGGCCTGGATCGAGACGTCGAGCGCGGAGACCGGCTCGTCGGCGATGATCAGCTTGGGCTTCAGCGCGAGCGTACGGGCGATGCCGATGCGCTGGCGCTGGCCGCCCGAGAACTCGTGCGGGTAGCGGTTGTAGTGCTCCGGGTTCAGGCCGACCAGCTCAAGGATGTCCTGGACGGCCTTCTTGATCCCGTTCTCCGTCTGCACACTCTGGATGCGGAACGGGGCGCCGACGATGGTGCCGACCGTGTGGCGGGGGTTGAGCGACGAGAAGGGATCCTGGAAGATCATCTGCATGTCGCGGCGCAGCGGCCGGAGCTTGCCCTGGCCCATGTGGGTGATGTCGCGGCCCTCGAAGACGATCTTGCCCCCGGTCGGCTCCAGCAGCCTGGTCACCAGGCGGCCGGTGGTCGACTTGCCGCAGCCCGACTCCCCCACCAGGCCGAGCGTCTCACCCTTGAACACGTCGAAGCTGACCCCGTCGACCGCCTTGACGGCCCCGACCTGCCGCTTGAACAGGCCCTTGGTCACCGGGAAGTGCTTCTCCAGGTCCTGGACGGAAAGAAGCGGCTCGTTCGTGGTGGTCACTGCGTCTCCAGCACTGGCTTGACTTCGTTCTCCCACAGCGTCCGCCGCTGCGTCCTGCTCAGGTGACAGCGCACCAGATGACCCGGGTCGGCCGGGGCCAGGGCCGGCACCTCGGCCTTGGACTGGCCGTCGGTCTGGTCGGAGTAGGGGCAGCGGGGGTGGAAGGCGCAGCCCGACGGCACGTTGATCAGTGACGGCGGGGTGCCCTTGACCGGCAGCAGCCGTTCGGTGGGCTCCCGGTCGAGGCGGGGCATCGAGCCCAGCAGGCCCCAGGTGTAGGGGTGCTCGGGCCGGTAGAAGATGTCGTCGGCCGAGCCGTACTCGATGCACTTGCCCGCGTACATGACCAGGATGTCGTTGGACAGCTCGGCCACCACGCCCAGGTCGTGGGTGATGATGATCAGCGCGGAGTTGAACTCGCGCTGCAGGTCACGCATCAGGTCGAGGATCTGCGCCTGCACGGTCACGTCGAGCGCGGTGGTCGGCTCGTCGGCGATGAGCAGCTCGGGGTCGCACGAGAGCGCCATCGCGATCATGGCGCGCTGGCGCATGCCGCCCGAGAACTCGTGCGGGTAGGAGTCGACCCGGCGCTTGGGCTCGGGGATGCCGACCCGGCCCAGCATGTCGATGGCGTGCTTGCGGGCCACGCTCTTGGACACCTTGTGGTGGATGCGGTACGCCTCGATGATCTGGTCGCCCACCGTGTAGAAGGGGTGCATCGACGACAGTGGATCCTGGAAGATCATCGCCATCTTCCGGCCGCGCAGCCGGCGCACGTGCTCCTGCGAGGCGGTGACGAGGTCTTCGCCGTCGAGCCAGATCTCGCCGGAGACGTTCGCGTTCTTGCCACGGTGCAGACCGAGGATGCCGAGGCTGGTGACCGACTTGCCCGATCCGGACTCGCCGACGATGCCCAGCGTCTTGCCGCGTTCGAGGCTGAAGGACAACCCGTCGACGGACTTGACCACGCCGTCGTCGGTCGAGAAGTGGATCTTCAGGTCCTTGACGTCGAGAAAGGCGCTCTCGCTCACGTCAGCCTCACTCTCGGGTCAACCACCGCGTAGAGCAGGTCGACGATCAGATTGGCCACGATGATGAAGGCCGCCGCGGTCAGCGTGACGCCCATCACCTGGGGAAGGTCGTTGTTGTTGATGGCGTCGACCGCGTACTTGCCGATGCCGGGCAGCGAGAACGTGCTCTCGGTGAGCACGGCGCCGCCGAGCAGCAGGCCCAGGTCGAGGCCGAACATGGTCATCACCGGCGTGAGCGTGGCACGCAGGCCGTGTTTGACGACCACCATGCGTTCGGGCAGGCCTTTGGCCCGTGCCGTGCGGATGTAGTCCTCCGACATGGTCTCCAGCATGCCTGCTCTGGTGAGCCGGGCATAACCGGCGGCGTACAGGAAGGCCAGCGTCACCCACGGCAGGATGAGGTTGTTCGCCCAGGTGAGCGGGTCTTCCGTGAACGGCACCCAGTCGGCGACGTCGCCGACCAGGCCGAGCTGGTCGCGGAAGATGGCCAGCGACACGATGCCGGTGAAGAAGATGGGCAGCGACACGCCCGCCAGGGCCACGCCCATCGAGAGGCGGTCGAAGAAGCTGCCGCGCCGCAGCGCCGACAGCACGCCCGTCGAGACACCGAACACCACCCACACCACGGCCGCGCCGAGCGCGAGCGACAGCGTGATCGGCAGCCGGTCGAGCAGGTCGGGCAGCACCGGGTTCTGGGTGACGTAGGAATAGCCGAAGCACGGGGCGGGGCAGTGCTCGACGCCGGGACCGTAGTTGCGGTCCACGCCGAGGAAGATGCCCTTCACGAACCGCCCGTACTGCACGACCAGCGGGTCGTTGAAGCCCAGCCTGACGGCGGCCTCGTGGATCATCTGATCGTTGGCGGCCTTGCCCACATAGCGGGAAGCGAGGTCGTCAGCGGACATCCCGGCGAGCCGCGGGACGAGAAAGAAGATGGCGAACGTCGCGATGCTCACCACGAAGAGCAGCATGACGGCCGCTATCAACCGTCTGATGATGTATGTGGCCACTGATCTCGGCTATGGCGGCCGGGCCTTGTGGGCCCGGCCGCCGAAGCCTTCACCTGCTTTCGACGAACGTTCCGGAGGTTTTCCCGGACCGGGTTACTGGGTGCTGAGCGTCAGGAACTCGTACATCCCGAAGTTCTGGCTGACGAACGCGTTCTTCAGCGTCGGCGGCCGGTAGAACAGGCCGTGCGCCCAGACGTAGGGCAGGATGAACGCGTCGTCGCTGACCTTCTTGTCGACCGAGGCCCAGATCGCGTTGCGCTTGGTGGCGTCCTGCTCAGCCGCGGCCTGGTCGATCAGCTTGTCGATCTCCGGGTCCTTCACGCCGAGGTTGGTGTTGCCCGCGGCACGGATGACGCGGCTGTCGACGATCTGCTGGAAGAAGCCGAAGCCCTCGGGGTAGTCGGCGCCCCAGCCGTAGACCATGAGGCCCAGGCCGTTCTTCTTGGCGAAGTCGGGCTTGCCGGCGTACAGCTTGAAGTAGTCACCCTGCGGGTAGCCCTTGACCTCCAGCTTGATGCCGACGCGGCCGAGCGACTGCTGCAGCGCCTCGGCGGTCTGCTTCTCCGCCGCGCGCTCGACGCGGAAGGAGATGGTGGTGCTGAAGCCGTTGGGCTGGTTGCAGGCCTTCAGCTCTTCCTTCGCCTTGTTCACGTCGCCGCCGGGGTTGGCCTCGACGCCGTAGAGGTCGTTCTTCTCATAACCGGTCATCTTCGACGGCATGAGGCTGAGAGCGATCTCACCACCGGCGTCGGGACCGCCGTAGGCGCCCTGGATCGCGGAGCGGTCGGCAGCGTACATCACGGCCTTGCGGCAGTGGATGTTGTCCAGCGGCGGCACGTCCGCGTTGAGGTTGGTGAACCAGGTGCGGTCGAGCGGCGCGGAGTCGGCGTACTGCTTGACCTTGGGGTCGGTCAGCAGGGTCTTACGGGCGTTGGCCCCGACACCGGTGCTGTTGATCTTGACGTCGATCTTGCCCGAGAGCAGGCGCTGGTCGAGGTCGTCCTCGTTCTGACCGAGCAGCACCTCGACCGAGTCGTTGAGCTGCTTGCGGTTGGGGTCGGTCGCCGCGTCCCAGTTCGGGTTCTTGACCAGCTCGATGCGCTTGCCGAGCTCGTGGGCCTTGAACATGTACGGGCCGGTCGCGACCGGGTGCTCCTTGTACTTGGTGCCCGTGTCCTTGGCCGCCGGCACCGGGGCCGTCGACGGGAGCATGGCGAAGTAGTCGAAGCCGCCGTAGGCCTTCTTCAGATGGAAGACGACCGTCTGGTCATCGGGCGTTTCAACGCCCTTCCAGGAGTCGAGCTTGTCCTTCATCTTGTACGGGCCGGTGTAGTCGCCGTTGTCCAGCCAGTCGTTGAAGTAGGTCGGGCCGCTGGGCAGGATCTCCTTGTCCAGCGAACGGGCCACTGCGTACTTCACGTCCTTGGACGTCACCGGGGTGCCGTCCTCGAACTTGATGCCCGCGCGCAGCTTGTACGTCCAGGTCTTGCCACCGTCGCTGGGCTTGCCGAGGTCCTCGGCAAGGTCACCGACGAGCTGGAGGCCCTCCTCGCCCGGCACCGGCTTGAACATGGTCAGCGCGCGAGTGTAGAGCCGGGAGAAGTTCCACGCGTAGCCGTAGTACTGGTCGCCGGGGTCAACCGAGTCGAAGTCTCCCGGCATGCCCATGTGCAGCGTGCCACCCGTCTTGGTGGACGGGTTGACGACCTGCGTCACTCCAGCGTTGTACTGGCTGGCGGGCGCCTCGGCGGTGTCACCGCCGTTCTTCTTGGTAGAGCCGCCACCGCCACCACACGCGGAGACGACCAGGGCAAGAGCAGCGGTGATCGCGACCGCCGACGCCGTGGATCTTATCTTCATCGACCTGACACACCCCTTGTATCTAGGAGTAGAGAAATTGCGGATAACTCACGAGGTCATCGAGCCTTGGGATCGAAGGCGTCCCTCAGGCCATCACCGAGCAGGTTGAACGCCAGCACGGTGACGAAGATCGCGAGACCGGGAAAGAGCATGAAGTTGGGCGCCACGTCGTAGTTGTGGACCGCCTCGGCCAACATGCCTCCCCACGTCGGGGTCGGCGGCCGCACACCCACGCCGAGGAAGGACAACGCGGCCTCGAACAGGATGTTCGACGGGATGAGCAGCGTCGAATAGACCAGGATCGGGGCCAGCAGGTTCGGCAGGATCTCCTTGAACAAGATCACATGGTTGCGCGCGCCCAGGCTCCTGGAGGCGTCGACGAACTCCCGCTCACGCAGAGACAGCGTCTGACCTCGAATAATACGCCCTATGTAGGGCCAGTTGAAGAAGCCGATGATGAACACGAGCAAGCTGATCCTCAGCGTGTCACCGGACATCCCGAACGCCTTGTCGGGGATCACCCCGCCGAGCGCCAGCGCGAACACCAGCAGCGGGAAGGCGAGGAAGATGTCCATGAGCCGGCTGATGACCGTGTCGACCCAGCCGCCGAAGAAACCGGCGATCATCCCGAACACGGCGCCGAGCACGACACACAGCAGCGTCGCGAAGAACGCGATGAGCAGCGAGACGCGCGCGCCGTAGAGGATCCGGCTGAACAGGTCGCGGCCCGTGGTGGGCTCGACCCCGAACAGGAAGTCCTTGCTGATGCCGCCGAACGTGCCGAGCGGCGCCTGGATGGCCGGGTCGATCTTCTCCCGGTGCCATTCCGCCGGTGGGTGGCCGAACCACGACACCAGCAGCGGCGCGAAGACGGCGACGAGGATCAGCACGATGATGACGATCCCGCCGACCATCGCGACCCTGTCGCGCTTCAGCCGCATCCATGCGATCTGGCCAAGGGAACGCCCTCGGATGACTGAGGAGTCCGCGCCCTCCAGAACGGTTTCCGGTCCGGCGTCTATCGCCGAGCCCGGAACATCGAGCGGTGCGGTCATGCCAGTAGCCCCCTGGATTCCAGACGACGTCGTCCGTGTGGGCGCGGTCCCGATCAGGTTAGTGCGCCGCGCTGATGAAGTCGCGAGTCGCGGCCTCAGGAGGCAGAATCTATGGCCTGAGCTGCTATGACCAGTCCCTCAGGGCCCGATGTGGCTTAACTGTGATTGACGCGAAACTCATTCGTATCGATCTTGACGTGAATGTCTACAGGCAGTCCCGGTTAAGTCTCGGAACTGTGACACACATCGGGCTAGCTGATGCCCCTTCGCTTGAGAATATCCTCGATGTCGGAGAAGTCGTCGTCGTTGTTCTTCTTGGCCGCCGCCACGGCGGGTTTTCCTGCAGGCTGGCCCGCTGCCGGCCCGGCCTTCTGCCCCGTCACGGGACGTTGCTGAGGCGCGGTCGGCGCCTCCGCGCTCTTGCCCGGCTTGTCCCCCCGCGCCAGCCGCAGCTTCCGGCCGCGCATGAACCCGGACACCACGAACAGCACCACGGCCAGACCTGTCACCGCGACGCCCGACCAGACGACCGGATTGAAGATCAGGCTCGTGACGAAGCCCACGACGGTGGCGCCGATGGTCCACAGCGCCTGCAGCGCACCGGTCAGGTAAGCGGCCACCGGAAGCAGCGCCCACGCGGCCACTCTCATCCCGGCCGCCGCGCCTCTGCGCCGGAAGGCCAGGAAGCTGAGCACCAATCCCGCGATGGTCACACCGGCGCACAGCGGCAACCACGCGATCTGATCGAAAGTCATTCCGCCGCCCCTCTGTCATTGATTACGCTCCCATCCTGACACGCCCACCCCGCGCCGCCCTCCTCCCCAGGTACCGCCCCACCCTTAGGGGTTCTGCTGGTTTCTCATGTGCGGCGAGAGGCTCTTGTTCAGCATGGGCCCTCTTGCGCGACTCAGGGTTTTTTGTGCGGCCAGGTTCATTTGCACAGCTCAGAGGTCTTTTGTGCGATGCGGTTCCGCTGTTCGTCAGGGTTCGCTTGTGCGCCGAGCTTCTCTTGTGTGGCCAGGTGCACTTGCGCAGTTCAGGGGTCCTTTGTGCGGGTATGTGCACTTGTGCGGCTCAGGGCTTTTCTTTTTCGTACGGCGAGCATGGGCCACCCGCCACCCGCCGCACAGGGCTGAGGGCCTCCAGGAATACGGCCGCTGAGCCCGCACATGGCCAGGCGCCGTTACGCGCGATTCTTCTGTTTCTCCAGGTCGTCAGCCATGGCAGTCAGCGGATCAACGCGCGCAGGGTGGGGACCGTGACCTCGGTCAGGGAGGGGACCACCAGGCGGCCGGGAGCCGGGTCGATGGGCAGCAGGCTGGGGACCGCCACGACCGCGCAGCCCGCTGCCGTGGCGGCGGCGACGCCGTTGGGCGAGTCCTCCAGGACGACGCAGCGCACCGGCTCGACCTCCAGCAGCGCGGCGGCCGTCAGGTACGGCTCGGGGTCGGGCTTGGTGCGGGTGACGTCGTCGGCCGTCACGATGGCGTCGAACCGGTCACGGCCGACGGCCTTGAGGACCGCGTCGGCGATCTCCCTGAGCGACGAGGTCACCAGCGCGACCGGGACGCCTTCCTCGCGTACGGCGTCGAGCAGCTCGGAGGCGCCGGGCATCATCTGCACACCGTCCACCAGGCGGGTCACCATGCCGTCGATCATCCACTCACGCAGGTCCTCCGGCGTGACGGACGAGCCCGAGACGGCGAGCATGTAGTCGACGGTGCGTTCCATGGAACCGCCGACGAGGTGCACCTGGTGTTCCGGCGTCCACTCGGCGCCGAGGCGCGCCATCACCCCGGTCTCGATCTCCAGCCACACCTTCTCGCTGTCGACCAGCAACCCGTCCATGTCGAAGAAGACGGCTTCCATGCATTCCCCCGATCGGTTCGCGTACGGCACCGCGACGGCACCCCGTCAGGCCATTCTCACCGCCGCCGAGAAGATCGCCGACCCCGGGGCACCGCCTCCGTCGGCCTCTCGCCCTCGCCCCGCCCCCACGGCGCCCACGCACGGCCTGGGGATCTCACAAACGGGCATCCCCGCCGCCCGAGCCCTCCCAACAGGCACCCTCGCCACGCCCCAACGGGCGCCCGCGCACGGCCGGAGATCCCGCAAACGGACATCCCCGCCGCGTCGGGACCCTCCCCAACAAAGCTCCCTCACCACGCCGCGACACCGCCCCCACGGACCCCTCACCGGGGCACCGCTCCAAGGAGCACCCACGCCTGAGGCCTCCCGGTCAAGGTGGTCAGGAGAGCCTGAGAGGTGTCCGGCGAAACCGGTCGGGGCCAAGGTCTAGACGTTGAAGTACTTCGCCTCCGGGTGGTGGGCCACCAGGGCCGAGGTGGCCTGCTCCGGGTGGAGCTGGAACTCCTCCGACAGCGTGACCCCGATCCGCTCCGGGTCCAGGAGCTGAAACAGCTGCACCTGGTCCTCGAGGTTGGGGCAGGCCGGGTAGCCGAAGGAGTAGCGGCAGCCCTGGATGTTGACCTTGAGCATGTCGTCGAGCGACTCCTCGCCCCCGATCCCCCACTCGGCGCGGACCCGGGCGTGCCAGTATTCGGCCAGCGCCTCCGTGAGCTGCACCGACAGCCCGTGCAGCTCCAGGTAGTCGCGGTAGGCGTCCTTGGCGAACAGTTCGGCCGTCGCCTCGGAGATCTTGCCGCCCATCGTGGCGATCTGGAAGCCGACCACGTCCACCTCTCCCGACTCGCGCGAGCGGAAGAAGTCGGACAGGCACAGGTGCCGGTCGCGGCGCTGGCGCGGGAAGGTGAAGCGGGTGCGCTCGTCTCCGGCCTCGTCGAGGATGATCAGCGAGTCGCCGTCGCTGACGCACGGGAAGTAGCCGTAGACGACCGCCGCCTCCAGCAGCCCCTCGGTCTGGATGCGGTCGAGCCACATGCGCAGCCGCGGCCGTCCCTCGGTCTCGACGAGCTCGTCGTAGCCGGGCCCGTCGCCGCCGCGCGTGGGCTTGAGGCCCCACTGCCCGAGGAACAACGCCCGCTCGTCGAGGAAGGCGGAGTAGTCGCTCAGCGAGATGCCCTTGACGATGCGGTCGCCCTGGAAGGGCGCCACCGGCAGCCGGTTGTCGGCGGCCACGTCGGAGCGGGCGGGCAACTCCTCGACCGGGGTGCGGGTCAGGACGGCGCCGGACTTGACCCGGCGCTCGCGCAGCGGCGGCAGCGTGGCGCCGGCGACGCCGCGCTTGACGGCCATGAAGGAGTCCATCAGCCGCAGCCCCTCGAAGGCGTCGCGGGCGTAGCGGACCTCGCCGGCGAACAGCTCGGCCAGGTCCTGCTCGACGTAGGCGCGGGTGAGGGCGGCGCCGCCGAGCAGCACCGGATAGCGGTCGGCGATGCCCCGGGAGTTCATCTCCTCCAGGTTCTCCTTCATGATGACCGTCGATTTCACCAGAAGTCCGGACATGCCGATGACGTCGGCCTTCTGCTCGTCGGCCGCCTCCAGGATCGCGGAGACCGGCTGCTTGATGCCGAGGTTGACCACCTGGTAGCCGTTGTTGGACAGGATGATGTCGACCAGGTTCTTGCCGATGTCGTGCACGTCGCCCTTGACCGTGGCCAGCACGATGCGGCCCTTGGTCTCGCCTTCGACGCGGTCCATGTACGGCTCGAGGTAGGCGACGGCGGTCTTCATCACCTCGGCCGACTGCAGTACGAACGGCAGCTGCATCTGCCCCGAGCCGAACAGCTCGCCGACCGTCTTCATGCCGTCGAGCAGCACGTTGTTGATGATCTCCAGGGCGGGCCGCTCCGCCAGACCGGCGTCGAGGTCGGCCTCCAGCCCCTTCTTCTCGCCGTCGATGATGCGCCGCTTGAGCCGCTCCCACAGCGGCAGCGCGGCCAGCTCCTCGGCCCGGCCCTGGCGCATGGCCGAGGCGTCGACGCCCTCGAACATGTCGATGAAGCGCTGCAACGGGTCGTAGCCCTCGCGGCGGCGGTCGTAGACCATGTCGAGCGCGACCTGGCGCTGATCGTCGGGGATGCGCGACATCGGCAGGATCTTGGAGGCGTGCACGATGGCCGAGTCGAGCCCGGCGTTGACGCACTCGTTGAGGAACACCGAGTTGAGCACCATGCGCGAGGCCGGGTTGATGCCGAAGGAGATGTTGGACAGGCCCAGCGTGGTCTGCACGTCGGGGTAGCGGCGCTTGAGCTCGCGGATGCCCTCGATGGTCTCCAGGCCGTCGCGGCGGCTCTCCTCCATGCCGGTGGCGATGGTGAAGGTGAGGCAGTCGACGATGATGTCGGACACCTGCATGCCCCAGTTGGCTACCAGGTCGTCGATGGTCTCGCTCGCGATGCGTACCTTCTCGGCGGCGGTGCGGGCCTGGCCCTTCTCGTCGATGCACATGACCACGACGGCCGCCCCGTGCTCGCGTACGGCCGTCATCGTCTTGTGGAAGCGTGAGTCGGGGCCGCGCCCGTCCTCGTAGTTGACCGAGTTGACCACCGCGCGCCCGCCGAGCATCTCCAGACCGGCCCGCAGCACCTCGGACTCGGTCGAGTCGAGCATGATCGGCAGCGTGGAGGCGGTGGCCAGGCGGAACGCCAGCTCCTTCATGTCGGCCACGCCGTCACGGCCCACGTAGTCGACGCACAGGTCGAGCATGTGAGCGCCGCCGCGAGCCTGCTCGCGGGCCATCTCCACGCAGTCGTCCCAGCGGCCTTCGAGCATGGCCTCGCGGAAGGCCTTGGAGCCGTTGGTGTTGCACCGCTCGCCGATCGCCAGGTAGGAGGTGTCCTGGCGGAACGGGACGGTCTGGTAGAGCGAGGACGCGCCCGGCTCGGGGTGCGGGCGGCGCGCGGCCGTCTCCCTGCCGCGCACGCGGTCGACGACCTGGCGCAGGTGCTCGGGAGTGGTGCCGCAGCAGCCGCCGACCAGCGACAGGCCGTAGTCGCGGGTGAAGGTCTCGTGCGCGTCGGCGAGCTCCTCGGCGCTGAGCGGATAGTACGCCCCGTCGGAGGTCAGCACCGGCAGCCCCGCGTTGGGCATGCACGAGAGCTTCAGCCGGGAGTGCCGGGCCAGGTAGCGCAGGTGCTCGCTCATCTCGGACGGGCCGGTGGCGCAGTTGAGGCCGATCAGGTCGACGCCGAGCGGCTCGATCGCGGTCAGCGCGGCGCCGATCTCGGAGCCGAGCAGCATGGCGCCGTTGGTCTCGATGGTCACCTGGGCGATGATCGGCACGTCGCGCCCGGACGCCTCCACGGCCCGCTTGGCGCCGATGACGGCGGCCTTGACCTGGAGCAGGTCCTGGCAGGTCTCGATGATCAGCGCGTCGGCGCCGCCCGCGATCAGGCCCGCCGCGTTGTCCCGGTAGGACTCGCGCAGGTTGTGGTAGGGCAGGTGGCCCAGCGTGGGCAGCTTGGTGCCGGGGCCCATCGAGCCGAGCACGAAGCGCGGCTGCTCGGGCGTGGACCAGTGGTCGGCCCGCTCGCGGGCGATCCTGGCGCCCGCCTCGGAGTATTCGAAGACCCGCTCGGGGATGTCGTACTCGCCCAGGGCCGCCAGGTTGGCGCCGAAGGTGTTGGTCTCGACGCAGTCGACGCCCACGGCGAAATAGGCGTCGTGGACGCCTCGCACGATGTCGGGACGGGTGACGTTCAGCACCTCGTTGCAGCCCTCGTGGCCCTCGAAGTCGTCGAGGGTGGGGTCCTGGGCCTGCAACATCGTCCCCATCGCCCCGTCGGCGACGATCACTCGCTGGGACAGGACTTCGCGGAAGGACGGGGAGCTGCTCATGGCGTAGAGCTTATCGGCTGCCGCCGGACGACTTTATCGGACGGCTATCCTGCCGGGGAGACAATTGAATCCATGTCTAATAGGGGTTTTCCATGGCCTATCAGACCGTACTGGCCGGCACCGACGGCTCAGCCTCCTCCTTCCGCGCCGTCTCCGCGGCGGCTTCCCTGGCCGGCGCGACCGGCGCCACCCTCGTCCTGGCCTGCGCGTACGTACCCATGCGGGCCAGCGAGCAGGCCGTCGCCGCGGACCGGCTCGGCGATCTCGCCTACAAGGTGAGCGGCTCCACCCCCGCCGACGACGCCCTGCGGGCCGCCCGCGAGCACGCCGTCGCCGCGGGCGCGAGCGAGGTCGTACTGGCGGCCGAGGAGGGCGACGCGGTCGACGTGCTCATCACGCTGGCCGCCAAGCACCGGGCGGATCTGCTGGTCGTCGGCAACCGCGGGCTCAACAGCCTGGCGGGGCGGCTGCTCGGCTCCGTGCCGTCGCACGTCGCCCACCGCGCCTCCTGCGACGTGCTGATCGTGCACACCACCTCCGGCGGCCGCGCCTGACTCGTCACTCCGCGTCAGGATCTGACATGAGAGCGCCTGCCCGCCGGTGGCGGCCTGAACAGGCGATCTGACAGTGCTCGGGTCATCACTGCCTGACAGCATCTGACCGGTCGGTCCGTGACGATGCCTGATCGTCGTTACTCCGTGACATGACCGCCTCCTCACCGCATAGGCTTAGCTGGACAGCGGAGAGAGGAGGCGACACGTGATCGAGTTCGAAAGGCTCCCCGAGCTCGTCGACCCGGTGCTCATAGCCGCGTTCGAAGGGTGGAACGACGCCGGCGAGGCATCCAGTGGTGTGATCGCCCACCTCGAGTCCGCCTGGAAGGCGGAGCCTCTCGTCGAGCTGGATCCCGACGACTACTACGACTTCCAGGTCACCCGTCCCGTCGTGGAGATGGGCGATGGGCTGACCCGATCGATCATCTGGCCGACGACGCGGCTGCTGCGTGCCCGCCCGCCGGGCGTCGAGCGCGACGTGGTGCTGCTGCGCGGCATCGAGCCCAACATGCGGTGGCGCTCGTTCTGCGCCGACATCATCGAGGTCTGCCGCGAGCTCGGCGTCGAGCTGGCCGTGATGCTGGGCGCGCTGCTCAACGACTCGCCGCACACCCGTCCCGTGCCGATCCTGGGCAGCGCCACGGACGAAAACCTCGCCCGCTCGACCCATCTGGAGCTGAGCCGCTACGAGGGCCCCACGGGCATCGTGGGCGTGCTGCAGCAGTCGTTCGGCGAGGCCGGTCTCGACGCCGTCTCGCTGTGGGCGTCGGTGCCGCACTACGTGGCCCAGCCGCCCAACCCCAAGGCCACCTTGGCACTGCTGCGCCGCCTCGAAGACCTGCTGGAGATCCCGATGCCGCTCGGCGAGCTGGACGAGGAGGCCCGCGCCTGGGAGAACGGCGTGGACGAGCTCGCCTCCCAGGACAGCGAAGTGGCCGAATACGTCAAGGAGCTCGAGGAGCGCAAGGACGCCGCCGAGCTGCCCGAGGCCAGCGGAGACGCGATCGCCGCCGAGTTCGAGCGCTACCTGCGGCGCCGGGACCGCGACACTGACAGCTGACTCGCAGCCTTTTTTGCCGAATTTTCTGGAAGTTTCGAGTAATAATCGAGAACCGTACAAGTTTGCATCAAGTTGGAATCCCAAGACCGGCTGGTCGAGAGGCTCCGGTCGCGAATGCCACGTTGAACCTACCCATGTGACCGCGCACGTTAGGCCAACCATGGCGACTTCCCACGTAGACCCGCACCAGAGGAGTCAGGACACCCGGCGACGCATCCTGGAGATGGCCCTCTCCCTCAGGGAGGACCGACCCGGCGGCTCCGTGGACCACTTCCTCGCCCTGCTGCAGGACCGGCTCCCGCTGTGGCTCAGCATCCTGCACGAACTCTCCCACCGCATCGGCAGAGGCAGCGTCGGCGACAACCTGCTGCCCATCGTGCGAGCGGGCATCGACTACTACACGGATGTGCAGGGCGCGGCGATGCCCGCGTTCACCTCTCCGTCGGTCACGGTCCGCTTCCGGCAGGCCGTACGCGATCACGGGCTCGGCCCGATGGGAGAGATCCTCCCGCTGGCCGCCTACCTGGAGGGCGAGCAGCGCCTCGGACGGGTCGCCGCCTCCGTCGACCCGGAGGCCACCGCCCGGCTGCTGCTGGCCGGGTGCTTCCATCACGCCTACATCGAGATGTTCGTCGGCTCCGACGCGGGACCCTCCCGGGACGCGAGCGCCCAGGAGATCGTCCGCGAACTCCGCCTCGAACCCGTGCCCGCCTGACGACTCCTACGGGACGTTGAACGTCTTGCGGTTGGTGGCCCCGATGACCTCGATCCCCCTGGTGCCGAGAACGCCGTCGAGCGGCAGCGACTCGGTGTAAGGAGCCGTGGCCGGGAGCCCGACGCCGTTCATCGAACCGATGACCTCGATCCCCCAGTACTCCGGCTGCCGGATGTAGACCAGCGGGGAGAGCGAGACCTTCATGGTGAGATACGGCTTGGTGCCGCTGACGATCAGGATGAACGTCTCCGGCACGATGCCCGGGACGACCCGCGCCTCCTCGAAGTCGATCAACCGCACGGATGCGGCCTGCGGCAACTGGGCAAAGTCTTCAGTCATGCTTGATCCCCCTGCATATGGCCTCACTCCGTGAGGCGAGTCGGTCGCTTGAGAAGCTCCCGACTCCGTCGGGAGCGCGACCTCTCTCCAAGGAGGCTAACCCAAGAAGATCGCGACACGTGGCGACGCGCCGACCAGGGCAAAGACCCTAGGCGGTCCGTACGGCGGTCCGGGTGTCCGGTACGGCGGTCGTCTCGTCGAAGCGCTGCCAGATCAGCTCCACCACGGCCGGATCGGCCCCCAGGGGTTCGCTGACCAGGTCCGCGCCCGCCTCCGTCAGGCGGCCGTGGAAGAAGCCGGGCGCCAGCAGGTACGAGGCGACCGCCAGGCGTGGCGCCGGGCTCGATCTGACGCGTTCCACGGCCTCGCCGAGCGACGGGCTGCCCGCCGAGGTGAACGCGGCCGTGACCGGGCGGCCCAGCCGTACCGACAGCAGGTGGGCGGCGGCGCGGACGTCGGCGAGGCCGGCCGGGTCCGAGGAGCCGGCCGCGCCCAGGATGACCGTGTCGGCGGGGCGCAGTCCCGCGCGGGCCAGCTTGCGGGCGAGCGCGGTGGTGAGCAGCCGGTGCGGTCCGAGCGGCGGCGCGACGAGCGCGTCGGGGCGGTGTTCGGCGACGACGTTCGGCAGGTCGATGTGTACGTGGTAGCCGCCCGCGAGCAGCAGCGGCACCACGACCACGGGTCCGGGGACCGTGGACAGCACGTCGGACAGCAGGGGAGAGCTGATCTCCAGGTAGCTCAGCTCGACGCGATGCCGGGGCCGCGTCCGCCGGACCGCCGCGGCCAGCGCGGCCAGGGATCGCTCCCCCGCCGCGCTCCGCGTCCCATGCGCGGCCAGGACCAGCGTCGGCGCGGTTGCTCCGGCCCGTACGGACGCGACCGGCATCGGCGCCACAGAAGCGGGAACGACCCGCTCGGGCGAGGGCGACGTCACAGGAACGGAAGCGGCCCCCTTGGGCGAGGGTGACGTCACAGGGACGCCGCCTCGTGGGTGCAGGCGAGCCGGTAGCCCCGTTTGACCACCGTCTCGACGATCCCGCTGGGCCCGAGCGCGCGCCGCAGCCGGGTGATCGCCATCTCCACGGCGTGCTCCGCCGAGTCGCGCGACAGGCTGCCCGGCAGCACGGTACGCAGGTCGGTACGGGAGACCACATGGCCGGGTTTGTCGGCCAGGCGCTTGAGCACGGCCATCGGCGCGGGTGGCAGCGGCCTGAGTTCGCCGTCGACGACCACCGCGTGCCCGCGGATCTCCAGCCGGTGCCCGCCCGCCTCCAGCCGGGTGACGCCGTGTTCCGGCAGGTGCCTGGCCAGCGCCCTGGCCAGCGCGCCGAGCCGCGCCCGGTCGGGCTGCAGGGTGCGTACGCCACGCGTGACCAGGGGCCCGGCGGTGACCGGACCGACGCAGGCGGCCACGACGCGGTCGCCGAACGCCGCCAGCAACTGCTCCTCCAGCCCTTCGGCCCGCGCGGCGCCGAGCATGGCGTGTACGGCGGGCGCGCTGGTGAAGGCCACGGCGTCCACGGCGCCCGACAGCGTCTGGGTGATGAGGCGGCGCAGCGGCGAGGGGTCGCGGTACGGCAGCCACCGGTAGACCGGGATCTCGATCACCTCGGCCCCGGCCTCCCGCAGCGCGGCGACGAACTCCGTCAGCGGCTCTCCGTGCTGCTGCACCGCGATGCGGCGTCCGCGCAGGTCCTGGGCCAGGAGGTACTGCTTGACCTCCTCGCAGGACTCGGTGGCGGGGGTCCAGTGGTCGTTCAGCCCGGCGGCGCGCACCGCTCCCCTGGCCTTGGGGCCGCGGGTGAGCAGGCGGGCTCTGGTCAGGTGGTCGGCCAGGTCGGCGGACAGGCCCCAGCCCTCGGCCGCGGCCATCCAGCCGCGGAAGCCGACGCCGGTGGTGATGACCACGTCGTCCACCGGCCCGGTCAGGCTGAGCCGGGTGGCGGCCAGCAGGTCGGAGTCCTCGGAGAGCGGCACCAGCCTGATGGCGGGCGCGCTCACCACCCGCGCGCCGCGCCGTTCGAGCAGCGCGCCGAACTCCTCGCGCCGCCGGGTGGCGGTCACGCCGACGGTGAAGCCGGACAGCGCGTCCGGCGCCGTCTCCAGCGCTCTCGCCGGGTCGTCGAGGGGAAGGGCGCTCACGCGAACACCTCCTGTAGTGGTGGGCTTGGCCGGGCCCCGAGCACCCGGCCAAGCATCACAGGCCCATGAGCCGGAAGTGAGATCACAGAATAGATAGTGCTTTCAGGCGGTTTCGCCCCTGGGTCTCCCTTGTTACCGCTGTGCTACAACCCAGAACCCCGACGGTTGATCCCGAAGGCGCGCGGGAAGCCTCTCCCCCAGACGACGCGACCAATCGGGGAGTTGCGGTGGCAGTCCGCCCTATCCGCGTGTTCAGCGATCCGGTGCTCCGCTCGGTGGCGGCGCCGGTTCACGACTTCGACCGGGAGCTCCGGGGGCTGGTCAAGTCCCTGACGGCGACGATGCGCGCCGGAGCCGGCCGCGCCGGCCTGGCCGCACCCCAGATCGGGGTGTCGCTGCGTGTCGTCGTCTACTCCTACGACGGCAAGTCAGGGTGCCTGGTGAATCCGCGGCTGGAGCTGTCCGAGCGGCGTATCACGGCGGACGAGGCGTGCCTGTCGGCGCCGGGCCTGTGGCGGCCGCTGGAGCGTTCGTACATGGTCACGGCTCGTGGCCGCGACGCGTTCGGCAAACCCGTCACCGTACGGGCGCTGGGTGTGCTCGCCAGGGTGCTGCAGCACGAGGTCGATCACCTCGACGGTGTGCTGTTCAGCGACCGCCTCGAGGACGGCGAGCGCCAACGCTTTCTCGCTGAGGTGATGTCAGGGTGAGTTCGCGCCGCTGTGACGGGTCGGTGCCGCCCCAGACGCCGTAGGCCTGTCCGGTGCTGAGGGCGTAGTCGAGGCAGGGCTCGCGTACCGGGCAGTCCCGGCAGACGACCTTGGCGCGCTCCACTTGCGCGTGGCCCGGCCCTTCGGGGGAGATCGGGAAGAACAATTCCGGGTCTACGACCAGGCAGGACGCCTTACGCGACCAATCCATCATCATCATGTTGAAGGCCCCTACCCCTCCTTTTTCCGGTCATACCTCTGCAAAAAGTAGATCCCAATCGGCCAGGAACCCTGGTCAGCGCGTAACGGACCGGTGCCGCGGGCGGCGAGCTTCGGGTACTTGGCGAAGTTTTTAACGGCGCCGACGCCTACATCGGCCCTCGACGGGCCTCCTCACCAGCGGCTCCAGCCGACCAGCGGTGACCAGACCGCGGAGCCCGCCCTCCCGGAAGCCACGCCACCGGCCTCGGCGACGGCGCTCAGCACGCGGTCCACGACGTCGGACAGGTCCTCGGCCACCTCGGCGGCCTGCTGGATCTCCTCCGCGCGGGTCTGGCCGGTCGGCACCAGGATGCCCCTGGCCCCCGCGGCCCTGGCCGCCTCCATGTCCCTGCCGATGTCGCCCACCACGACGCAGTCGCGCGGGCTGACGTCGAGGACGGCCGCCGCCCTGATCACCAGCCCCGGCGCGGGCTTGCGGCAGGTACAGCCGTCGGAGTCGTCGTGCACGCAGATCGCCCACGCGTCGAACGGGCCGAGGAGCTCCTCCACCCTGGCGTTCACCTGATCCATCTCGTCCGGCGTGAGCAGGCCCTTGGCCACGCCCGACTGGTTGGTGACGACCGCCACCGGCACGTCGGCCCGGCGCAGGCGCATCAGCGCCTCCATCGCGCCCGGCATCGGCTCGACCCGCGCCGGGTCGCCGTTGTAGGGGACGTCTTTGATCAGGGACCCGTCCCGGTCGAAGAGCACCGCCCCGGGACGTCGTGGTTCGAACACCGTTCACCTCCGTCGCGCTGCCGCCCAGCTACCCGGGAGCCCCCTTCGCAAACAACCACTCAGCGTGACCTGTCGCAGCGTCTTCGGCCTGTTTCCCCACTACATCGGGGCGTCCGAGGTTTGAGATCCGCTTCTCTCGGTAGCCATCCCCGATGGGATTTCTCGGCCGCTCCGAGTACGGCCGGCGGATCTACGTGATCAGCGAGGACTTCACGCGGGCCGCCGGGGTCGAATTATCGCCCGATGATCAGGGAAAACACGCTGTCCGCCCATCGCTTCCGGATATTGGGAACGTTATCGGGAACCTTATAGATACCGGCACAGGCGCCGGTGAAGGCGCGTACGTAGTGGTCCACCCGGGGACGTCAGCACCCACCAGGACGCCTGCCGAGCGGCATCGGCAAGCGGTCCGGGAGCTGGCCGAAGACGGGCACCGGGTCGTCGTGACAGGCAAGGAGCGCGAGCTCATCGCCTATGTCGCCCACGATGTTGCGGTCGACCTCGGCGGTAGAACGACGCTCTCACAGCTGGCAGCCCTCATCGAGCGGGCCGGCGTGCTGGTGGCCGGAAACACCGGCACCGCGCACCTGGCAGCCGTCGTCGGTACGCCTGCCGTGAGCCTGTTCGCCCCCCGGTCGCTCCTGTCTTCCCGATGGGCTCCCTACGGAGTGCCCCCGGTGTTCCTCGGCGACCGGCAAGCCCCTTGCCAGGACGCCAGGGCACCCAGGTCCGTCGCAGGTGACAAGCGAGCAGGTGGTCAAAGCAGTGAGGGAGCTGACCAGTGAATGTCGATCTGATCTCTGAACACGCGGACCCCCTGGCCGCGATCGGCAGCGTCGACTCCGGCGGCCAGAACGTCTACGTCGCCGCGCTGGCCGTCGCGCTGGGAGAGCGCGGGCACACGGTCATCGTCCACACCCGCCGCTCCGATCCGGCCCAGCCGGAGTCGGTGCCGCTGGCACCCGGCGTCACGGTCGAGTACGTCACGGCCGGGCCCGCGGTGCCGATCCCGAAGGACGAGCTCCCGCGGTACATGCCGGAGTTCACCGACCGTCTCGCCGACCGCTGGGCCGTGCGCCGGCCCGACGTGGCGCACGCGCACTTCTGGATGAGCGGCCAGGCGGCCTTGCAGGCCTCCGAGGACGTACCGGTGGTGCAGACGTTCCACGCGCTGGGCACGGTCAAGCGGCGCTGGCAGGGTCAGGCGGACTCCAGCCCCGCGCACCGCCTGGCGACCGAGCGGGAGATCGGCGCGCGCGCCGACGCGGTGCTCGCCACCTGCCGCGACGAGGTGACCGAACTGCGCGCGATGGGCGTGCCCGAGCAGCGCATCGCGGTGGTGCCGTGCGGCGTGGACCTGACCGAGTTCTGCCCCCAGGGCCCGGTCGCGCCGCGCGCCCGTGTCCGGCGTCCGATGGTGCTCAGCATCGGACGCCAGGTGCCGCGCAAGGGCGTCGACACGGTGATCCAGGCCATGCGCCGGCTTCCGGAGGCCGACCTGGTCATCGCCGGCGGGCACCGGGACGGCGCGGAGTCGGCGCGGCTGCGCGAGCTGGCCGCCGGGTGCGGCGTCGGGGACCGGGTGCACGTGATCGGCAGCGTTCCCCGCGCCCACGTCCCGGCGCTCATGCGCTCGGCGGACGTGGTGGTCTGCGTGCCCTGGTACGAGCCGTTCGGCATGGTGGCGATCGAGGCGATGGCGTGCGGCGTGCCGGTCGTGGCCTCCGGGGTCGGCGGGCACCTCGACACGGTCGCGGGCTGCGGCGTACTGGTGCCGCCGCGCCGCCCGCGAGCGCTGGCCAGAACCCTGCGCGACCTGCTCGCCGACGAGGACCGGCGCAAGGCGATCGGCGCGGCCGGAGCACGCCGCGCTCAGGAGAGGTACGGCTGGGCGCGCGTCGCCGAGCAGACCGAGGCCGTGTACGGGCAGGTGATCGACGGCAAGGTATGCCGCCTCGCCGCGCTCGGGGGGTGATCACCAGGGTCGACGGCCACGCACGACCGGCCCGGAGACGTGCCGGCACGCCTGTCCACCAGCGCCGCCGCGTCAGGCGGCGCCGGTGTCAGGCGCGGGCGCCGGGCCGGTGTCACTTTCCGAAGGCGCCGGGGATCCGGGCAGAGGACTGCCGGGAGTAGCAGCACGCAATACGGCTGGAGGTCATTTCCGGCCGGGTCAGCGCCAGTTCAGGCACCGGCCTCGAGCACGGCGAGGTCGCGCACCGCATAACGGTGATGCTCGGCCTCTTCCTTCAGCACCACCTTGAGGCAGCGGCGCACGACGTACTCCTGGTCGGGATACGGGTCCGCCGGCTTGCGACCGCATACCCGATCGAGCTCGGCCTCGGTGAGCCCGTCGACGACCCGCCGCGTCGTGGCCATGCGGGCGAGCCGCGGCGCGAGCACCTCGTCGAGCGTCGGGGTGGCTTCGAGGGTGAGACCGAGCTTCGCCGCCACGTCGGACGGCATCCCGCCGTAAGGGAAGCCCAACGGGTGGTACGGCGCTTCCTCCTCCAGCACGGCATTGCCGAGCCAGGCATCGGCGGCGAACAGCAGGTGCCGTTGGGTCTCGACCAACGACCACTCGCCGTTGACCTGCTCGTGCAGCTTGGCCTCGGGCAGCAGCCTGGCGCGGTCGAGTGTCGCCGCCCACATCGTCTCGACGGCACTCCAAGCAACCCGGTAGTCGTCGGGGGCCGCGGCGTCACGCGCCAGCATCCGCGTGGGGTGCCGCCGGTCGAGCTCGGCCTCGACGTAGGCGGTCACGTCGACGTCGTTGACGACGAGACGCTCGAAGTCGCCACCGAGGTAGACGTCGCTCCCATAGCAGTCGACGATCTTCAGACCGCTGACCTCGCAATCGCGGATCTCGAGACCGGCAAGGTCGCACAGGTGGATGCGGGCACCACGGAACCGGTCACTCTGGGCGTACTCAGCGGTCATCGAGGCAGTCTTCCGCACCCGTCCCGCGCCCGTCCACCACGAAGGCGAACCCCTCGACGACGCCGCAGCGTCCAGTGCCCACTCGGGCATGCGGACCACTTCGCGCATCCGTGCGGACGACGTGGGAAACCGACAGACGGTCGTCTAGAGCGCGACGCCCAGCAGGGCGTCGGTCAGGTCGCGGACCAGGGCCGGTGCCGTCGGGTCCGAGCCGCCGCCCGACAGGGCCCGCTCGGCCCAGGCGTCGACGGCGGCCAGCGCGCCCGGCGTGTCGAGGTCGTCGGCGAGCCGCTCGCGCACCTGGGCCAGCAGCCCGCCCGCCTCGGGCGCCGCAGCCAGCCCGACAGCCGAGCGCCAGCGGGCCAGCCGGGCCTCGGCCTCGGCGAGCTGGGCCGGGACGTACGCCCAGTCCTCGCGGTAGTGGTGGGCGAGCAGCACGAGCCGGATCGCCATCGGGTCGTGCACGGCCCGCAGCTTGGAGACGAAGACCAGGTTGCCCTTGGACTTCGACATCTTCTCCCCGTCGAGCGCCACCATCCCGGCGTGCGTGTAGAACTTGGCGAACGGCCACTCCCCCGTGGCCGCGTGCCCCTCGGAGGCGCCGCACTCGTGGTGCGGGAAGATCAGGTCGGTGCCGCCGCCCGCGACGTCGAAGCCGGCGCCCAGGTTGTCGAGGGCGATCGCGGTGCACTCGATGTGCCAGCCGGGCCGGCCGCGGCCGAGCGTCGAGTCCCAGGCGGGCTCGCCGGGCCGCTCGGACCGCCAGAGCAGCCAGTCGAGCGGGTGGCGCTTGCCGGCCCTGCCGGGGTCGCCGCCGCGCTCGGCGAACAGCTCGATCATCCGCTCCTCGCTGTAGCCGGACACCTGCCCGAACTTGGGCGCGTCGGCCACGCTGAAGTAGACGTCGCCGTCGAGCTCGTACGTGACGCCCTTGGCCGCCAGCTCGGCGATCAGCTCGGCCACCCCGCCCACGACCTCGGTCACGCCGACGTACTCGCGCGGCGGCACGATGCGCAGCGCCTCCATGTCGGTGCGGAACAGCTCGATCTCCCGCTCGGCCAGCTGCTGCCAGCTGACGCCGGTCTGCTCGGCGCGCTCCAGGAGCGGGTCGTCGACGTCGGTGGCGTTCTGGGTGTAGTGCACCTCGTGGCCCGCGTCGCGCCAGAGCCTGCCGACCATGTCGAAGGCCAGGTAGGTGTTGGCGTGGCCCAGGTGGGTGGCGTCGTAGGGGGTGATGCCGCACACGTACATGCGCGCCGTCGGACCCGGATCGGTCTGCCGGACCTGCCCGGCCGCCGTGTCGTAGAGCCGCAGTGGGACGCTCTCACCAGGAAGAGCGGGAAAGGTGGGGGCAGACCACGATCGCATGTCTTTGAGCCTATCCGTCCCGATCAGCGGTCAGGTCCGTGAAATCGTACGTCACACCCTCCGGCGCCAGCGTGACCAGCATCACGGACAGCGAGGCGAACACGCGGCCGTCGGGCGTCACGTCCCGGATGATCAGGGCCGACGGGTCGGCTGACGGGGCGGCGGCGATGAGCTCGCGCCAGTCGGCGGAGCTCTCGAAGCGCGGCCGGTAGGCGGCCACCCGTGCGTGTTCCGGGTTGAGGCCGGTGTTGACGATCATGCTGGTGCCGTCGGGCACCTCGGAGGTGCTGAGCCGTTCCCCGTCCCAGCTGAACAGGCGCGCCCGCGCCGGGTCGGCGAGCACCAGGTGGAAGGGGTCGTAGCGGGTCAGATCGACGTCGGGCAGGTCGACGTCGGGCAGGTCGTCGGCCCCGACGGCGAGGAGCGGCAGGTCGCCGCGGGAGATCTTGGTGGTCTCGGGCGCGGCCCGGCCGTGCCCGTTGAGGAGGGCGGCCGCGCGGCGCCTGGCGGGGTCGACGGCCAGCCAGGTGCCGCCTGCCTTGAGGTCGCGCCCGCCCACCACGCCGGGGTGTTCGGGCCAGTGCTCTCCCGGCCCCTCCCAGGGCCGGTCGGCGAACTCGTCTCGCACGCCCATCAGCGTCAGGGGCCGGCCCGTCTTCACGATCACCGTGCACATACGGCAAAGCGTAGTAAACGGATTTACCACGACCGCCAGGGGATGGCCGTTTACATCGGCGGCCAGGGAATGGCCGGCCAGTCGCGGGAGGGGTAGGGATGCAGACCGGTTTCGAGCAGCCGTTTGATCCGGGTCCAGGTCGCCTCGACCTCGGCGAGCGTGAGCAGGTCGCGCAGCCTGCGGCCGAGCTGGCCCGACTCGATGTCGCGCTCCAGCTTGGTGAGCGTGGCCACGGCCTCGCGGGCCAGCGGCTTGCCCCGCCACTGCCAGAGCACGGTGCGCAGTTTGTCCTCGGCGGAGAAGCAGACGCCGTGGTCGACCCCGTAGACGTGGCCGGTGGGCAGCGGCAGCAGGTGGCCGCCCTTGCGGTCGGCGTTGTTGATCACCGCGTCGAACACCGCCATCCGGCGCACCACCGGGTTGCGGCTGCGTACCAGGCGCATCAGGTCGACCTCGCGCTCGGTGTCGATCCAGAGCTGGCACATGCCCGGGCCGAACGGGCCCTCCCGGTAGACGGTCGGCGGCACGATCTGCCAGCCGGTCGCCTGAGAGACCTCGAACGCCGCGACCTCACGGGCGGCCAGCGTGCCGTCCGGGAAGTCCCAGAGCGGGCGCTCGCCGCGTACCGGCTTGTAGACGCAGGCGGCGGTGCGCGTGCCGAGCGTGATCGAGCAGTAGAGCGTCATGTTGGTCGCCTCGACGAGGCGGCCCGCGACCTCCAGGCGGCCGTCGCGGAGCAGCTCGAGCGCCCCCTCGTCCTCCAGGGGCGACGGGTGCGAAGGCCTGGTAGCCGGTTCGCTCTCCGGAGCGCTCATGACGTCGCCTCACCCCCGCGATAGCCGTTGAGACGGACGCAGACATGTCCCTCGGGGTCGAGCGGCTGTCCGCAAAGGGGACAGGCCGGTCGGCCCGCAGCGACGAGCTGGAGCGCCCGCTGAGTGAACGCACGGGCGACCCCGGCACTGATCCGCACCCGCAACATGGCGGGCTCGGGTGCCTCGACGGCTTCCTCGTCGATGATCTCCTGCGCTTCGATCACCACCTGTGACGTGTCGGGATCCCAGGCCAGTGCCATGGTGCCGACCCTGAAGTCCTCGGTGACAGGCACCTCGAGGGGCTTGTCGTCGGTCAGGTCGGCGGGCGCCATGGCAGGCACGTGCGCGGTGCCCCCACTGCGGCGCAGCACCTCGTCGAGCAGCTCGTCCAGCCTGCCCGCGAGTGCGGCCACCTGCAGTTTCTCCAGCGCTACCGTGGTCAGTCTGCCCTCGGCTCTGGCCTGCAGAAAGAAGGCTCGTGCGCCCGGTTGCCCCAAGGCACCGGCCACGAACCTCTCTGGTGGGTCGTAGTCGAAGACCGGCATAGCCTGACCTTACGTGGTTCCGGGTCCACCGCCGACGGCGGCATCGCTCCCGGTGAGTTTTTCTCCCCCGTCTTTCTCCTCCGAATCCTCGGGAAGCTGCAATTCCCCCATATCGTTAAGCCTGAGCACAAAGGGACGCAGGGGGGCATAGCGAATGACGGTGAGAGCCGCTGGATCTGCTGTTATCCGTTGAAAGTGATCCAGATGGAGCCCCAGAGCGTCGGCGACGATGGCCTTGATCACGTCTCCGTGGCTGCAAGCCAGGTAGACCCCTTTCCCCCCGAGGCGTTGGTTCCACTCCCGTACGGCGGTCACCGCCCGGTGTTGCATAACGGTCAATGACTCCCCTTCCGGAAATGTCACCGCACTGGGATGGGCCTGCACGACCTGCCACAACGGCTCCTTCGCCAGCTCCGCCAGCGGCCGCCCGGTCCACGCTCCGTAACCGCACTCCACGAACCGCTCGTCGGTCTGTACGTCCATGCCGCGCCCTTCGGCGACGGCCAGGGCCGTCTCCTGGCAGCGTTCGAGCGGGCTGGAGACGATGGCGTCGAGCCGGACTCCCGCGATGCGCCCGGCCAGCGCCGCGGCCTGCGCCCGGCCCGCCTCGCTCAGATGCACTCCAGGAGTACGGCCGGCCAGCACCGGCCCGGTGAGGGCGGTGAGCCCATGGCGGACGAGAAGGAGGGTGGTCACCGACCAAGTGTCGCAGGCGAGGATCACGGCGTTTGACGCACCCGGGCGGTAACCTGGCGGGATCATGGAGCAGCGCTATGTCGGCCGGAGCGGCCTGTCGGTGTCCCGCCTGGGGCTCGGCACGATGACCTGGGGGCGTGACACCAGTGCCGACGAGGCCGCGGCGCAGCTCCGCACGTTCATGAGCGCGGGCGGCACCCTGGTCGACACGGCCGATGTCTACACGGGCGGCGACGCCGAGCGCCTGCTCGGCCGGATGCTGCGCGACTCGGTGCCGCGTTCCGAGCTGGTGATCTCCACCAAGGCGGTGGTGACGCCGTCGGGCCGGCGGCCGCGGGACGCCTCCAGGCGCCACCTGATCGCCGCGGTCGACGACTCCCTCAACCGGCTGGGCCTCGATTACATCGACCTCTGGCAGCTGCACACCTATGACGCCGAGGTGCCGCTGGAGGAGACGATGGCGGCGCTCGACGCGATCGTCTCCTCGGGCCGGGCGGTCTACGCGGGCGTCTGCGACTACGCGGGCTGGCAGCTGGCCGCCGCCGCGGTCATGCAGCGGGTGATCCCCGGCCGCATCCCGATCACCTCCGCCCAGGCCGAATACTCCCTGCTGGCCCGCGAGCCGGAGCGCGAGCTGCTGCCCGCCGCCGAGCACGTGGGCGCGGGCGTGCTGGCCTGGTCACCGCTCGGCAGGGGCGTTCTGACGGGGAAGTACCGGACAGGCATTCCGGCCGATTCACGGGCCGCTACGCCGCATTTCGCCGATTTTGTCCGTCCTTATCTCGACGAGCGCAGCCGTAGTGTGGTCGAATCCGTGATGACCGCGGCCGACGGGCTCGGGGTCTCGCCGTTGGCTGTGGCACTCTCATGGGTACGCGACCAACCGGGCGTCGCCTCCGCTATCGTCGGTGCCCGTACGCACGCTCAGCTCGCCGGCGCACTGACCGCCGAGGACGTGGTGTTGCCGCGAGAGATACGTGAGGCCCTGGATGACGTGTCGTCGCTCGACTGAGAGCGAACGAGAGTCATGCTCGCGTGTCACGCGTCGATACCGAATCGCAACTTTAGCCGGAAAACACCTGCGTCGCACCGCCGAAGTCCATCAAGATTTCCTCCGTAAGCAACCCAGGAGGGGACGGATGGGGAGCAGGACCGCGATCTCGGCTGGAGCTCTCGCATTGGCGCTGGTCGCGATCCCGGTCGTCGCGTCGCCGGCGCTGGCCGAGGCCAGCGACTGCACGCGCGGCGACGGACTGCTCTCCGGGGTGACGAACGGCCTGTGCAACGTCGTGGAGGCGGTCACCGGCACGGTCAACACCCTCACGGGCGACACGCTCAATCCCGTGACGAAGAAGGTCGACAAGACCGCGGACGACGTCCTCGGCACGGTGGGCGACGCGGTCCCGACGACGATCCCCACCACATCGGGGCAGCCCCAGCCGACACCCTCGGACGACCACCTGCTGCCCAACACCCTCAGCGAGGTCTGTCTCCCGGTGGTGGGCTGCGAGAAACAGGACGTCCAGACGCACCACAAGGACCCCGAGAGCCCCCGCCCCGAGGACTCCGCCAAGCCCACGCCCACCGCGAAGCCCAACAAGCGCGACAAGAAGGACTCGACGACGACCCTCCCGACGGGGGGCCCGACGCCGCCGCAGACGGAGCCGTACGAGCTGGACACGCCCGAACACCCGGTCAAGAACATCCAGACCGCCGACACGGACATGCCCCGAATAGACCTGCTGTGGCCCAACCCCTTCGCCAGGGATCTCACGGATCCCCTGCGGGACCAGCCCATCATCCGTCCGTCGAAACCCGCCTCGGACGTCCTGGGCACCTCGCTGACGATCGCCCTGCTGACGTCGGCGATCCTGGCCACCCGCATCGTCCAGCAGCGCCGCCAGCGTACGGAGCAGCCGGACTCGATCCCCTTCGAGCCGGCCAGAGCGGGCAACAGCCGCCACCGCCTGGCTTAGACAGCCGGCGGCGACGGCCGTCGCCAGAGAACGTCAGAACAGGTCAGGCGCCGATCGCGTGGGCGCCGCCGTCCACGTGGACGATCTCGCCGGTGGTGGCGGGGAACCAGTCGGACATCAGCGCGACGCACGCCTTGGCGGCGGGGACCGTGTCGGACAGATCCCAGCCCAGCGGGGCCCGCTCCGGCCAGCTGTCCTCGAACTCCTTGAAGCCCGGGATCGACTTGGCCGCCATCGTGCGCAGCGGCCCGGCGGCGACGAGGTTGACGCGGATGTTCTGCTTGGCCAGGTCACGGGCGAGATAGCGGTTGCACGACTCCAGGCCCGCCTTGGCGACGCCCATCCAGTCGTAGACCGGCCACGCCTTGCTCGCGTCGAAGTCGAGGCCGACGACCGCGCCGCCCTCCTTCATCAGCGGCAGGCAGGCGACGGCCAGCGACTTGTAGGAGTAGGTCGAGATGTGCAGGGCGGTGGCGACGTCCTCCCAGGTGGTGTTGAGGAAGTTGCCGCCCAGGGCGCTCTGCGGGGCGAAGCCGATGGAGTGGACGACGCCGTCGAGGCCGCCGACATGCTCGCCGACCCGGTCGGCCAGCGTGTCGAGGTGCTCGGTGTTCTGGACGTCGAGCTCGATCACCGGCGGCGTCTCGGGCAGCCGCTTGGCGATGCGCTCGACCAGGCTCAACCGGCCGAACCCGGTGAGCACCACGGTGGCGCCCTCCTCCTGGGCCAGCTTGGCCACCGAGAACGCGATCGACGCGTCGGTGAGCACGCCGGTCACGAGGATCCGCTTGCCTTGGAGAATTCCCACGTCAGTGCCCCATTCCGAGTCCGCCGTCGACCGGGATCACGGCCCCGGTGATGTAAGAGGCGTCGTCGCTCGCCAGGAAGCGAACGACGCGCGCGATCTCGCCCGGCGCCGCCTGGCGCCCGAGCGGGATGTTCTTGATGATGGCCGCCACGTCGAGATCGGCCGTCATGTCGGTGTCGACGAAGCCGGGCGCGACCACGTTGACGGTGATGCCGCGCGAGCCGTACTCGCGCGCCATGGACCGGCCGAAACCGATGAGGCCCGCCTTGGAGGCGGCGTAGTTGGTCTGACCGGCCGAGCCGGCCAGGGCGACGACGGAGGAGACGAGGATGACGCGGCCGCGCTTGAGCTTCATCATGGGCCTGATGGCCCGCTTGGCCACGCGGTAGGCGCCGGTCAGGTTGGCGTCGATGACGTCGGTGAAGGTCTCTTCCTTCATCATCGCCAGCAGCGTGTCCTTGGTGACGCCCGCGTTGGCGACCAGCACCTCGACCGGGCCCTGCTCGGCCTCGATCTTGTCGAAGGCGGACTCGACGTCGGACATGCTGGTCACGTCACACCTGACGCCGAACAGCCCCTCCGGCGGCTCCCCCGATCGGTAGGTGACCGCGACGGCGTCGCCGGCCGCGGCTAGTTCACGGGCGATCGCGAGGCCGATGCCGCGATTGCCTCCGGTGACGAGTACAGAGCGTGCCATGGCACCAGACGCTATCTCCTACCGGCGGGTATCCCCTTGTCCGGGAGGTACAAGATCACGGGGTTAGGATCGTGGACATGCGCCAGATCGATTCCGATTTCCTGGAGCTGCCGCTGCGGCAGCTGGCGGACGCCGCCCTGCAACGTGCTCGTGACCTGGGCGCCGAGCATGCCGACTTCCGGCTGGAACGCGTCAGAGCCGAGACCCTGAGCCTCTACGACGCCCGGCTCGAAGGAGCCATGGACGCCGACGACCTCGGCTACGCGGTCCGCGTCGTCAAGGGCGGCACGTGGGGCTTCGCCGCCGGCATCCATCTCACACCCGAGGCGGCGGCGACGGTGGCCGAGCAGGCGGTGCGGGTGGCCGAGGTGAGCGCCCCCATCAACAGGGAGCCCATCGAGCTGGCCCCCGAGCCGGTCCACGCCGAGACGGTGTGGGTCTCCGCCTACGACGTCGACCCGTTCGAGGTGCCGTCGGCGGAGAAGGTGGCGCTGCTGGCCGACTGGTCGGCCGGGCTGCTCAAGGGCGCCGACCACGTCTCGGCCCGGCTGCTCCAGGTCAAGGAGCAGAAGTTCTACGCCGACACGGCGGGCACGGTGACCACGCAGCAGCGGGTGCGGGTGCATCCGAAGCTCAACGCGATGAAGGCGGCGGGTGGCGGGTTCGACGACATGTCGACGATCGCGCCTCCGGTGGGCCGCGGCTACGAATACCTGACGGGCACCGGCTGGGACTGGGCGGACGAGCTGGCCCGGCTCCCCGGGCTGCTGGCGGAGAAGCTGGCGGCCCCCTCGGTGGAGGCGGGCGACCACGACGTGGTGATCGACCCGTCCAACCTGTGGCTGACCATCCACGAGTCGATCGGGCACGCCACCGAGCTCGACCGGGCGCTCGGCTACGAAGCGGCCTACGCGGGCACCAGCTTCGCCACGTTCGACCAGCTCAACGAGCTCGTGTACGGCTCGCCGGTGATGAACGTGACCGGCGACAGGACCGTCACGCACGGCCTGGCCACGATCGGCTTCGACGACGAGGGCGTGCAGGGGCAGAGCTTCGACATCGTCAGGGACGGCATCCTGGTCGGCTACCAGCTCGACCGGCGGATGGCGTTGATGAAGGGGTTCGGGCGGTCCAACGGGTGCGCGTTCGCCGACTCGCCGGGGCACATGCCGATCCAGCGGATGGCCAACGTCTCACTCGCCGCCGCGCCTGACGGGCCCTCGACCGAGGAGCTCATCTCGCGGGTCGAGCGGGGCCTCTACATCGTCGGCGACAAGAGCTGGTCGATCGACATGCAGCGCTACAACTTCCAGTTCACCGGGCAGCGGGCCTACCGGATCTCCCACGGCGAGCTGGCCGGGCAGGTGCGCGACTTCGCCTACCAGGCGACCACGACGGACTTCTGGCAGTCGATGGAGGCCGTCGGCGGCCCGCAGACGTACGTGCTGGGTGGCGCCTTCAACTGCGGCAAGGGTCAGCCGGGCCAGGTCGCGCCGGTCAGCCATGGCTGTCCGTCCGGGCTGTTCCGGGGCGTACGGATCCTCAACACCGTGCAGGAGGGTGGAAAGTGAGCGAGCAGCGATCCCCAAGCGCGCAGATCTCTCCGCAGGACATGGTGGACAAGGCTCTGGAGCTGTCCACCACCGACGGGTGTGTCGTGCTCGTGGACGAGGGGTCCACGGCCAACCTGCGCTTCGCGGGCAACACGCTGACGACCAACGGGGTGGCCCGTTCCGCCCGGCTGACCGTGATCTCGATCGCGGGCCAGGGCGTGGGCGTGGTCTCCCGGGCCGCCGTACGACCGGATCAGCTCGCCGGCGTGGTGGCCGCGGCCGACCGGGCGGCGCGCGAGGCGCGGCCCGCCGAGGACGCGCGACCGCTGGTCGAGGGCGTCCCGGCGAGCGCCTCGTGGGCGGAGCCGGTGATCCCGACCGACATCGGGGTGTTCGAGCGGTTCGCGCCCGCGCTCGGTGACGCGTTCGCCGCCGCCGAGGCCGGTGGCCGGCGGCTGTACGGCTTCGCGGAGCACTCGCTGACCACGACGTTCCTCGGCACGTCCACCGGGCTGCGCCTGCGCCACGACCAGCCGTCCGGGCGGCTGGAGCTCAACGCCAAGTCGGCCGACCTGAAGCGCTCGGCCTGGACGGGCGTGGGCACCCGCGACTTCTCCGACGTGGACGTGGCGGCGCTGGACGCGTCGCTGGCGCAGCGGCTGGAGTGGGCCAAGACCCGGGTGGACCTGCCCGCGGGGCGCTACGAGACCCTGCTGCCGCCGAGCGCGGTGGCCGACCTGATGATCTACGCGTACTGGTCCACGGGCGCCAGGGACGCCCTGGACGGCCGCTCGGTCTTCGCCAAGCCGGGCGGCGGCACCCGCGTGGGCGAGCAGCTGGCCACGCTGCCGCTGACGCTCGCCAGTGATCCGGCCGCCTCCGGCATCGAGTGCGCGCCGTTCGTGGTCGCCCACGCCTCCAGCCGCGAGAGCTCGGTGTTCGACAACGGCCTGCCGCTGTCGGCGACCGACTGGGTGAAGGACGGGCGGCTCGGCGCGCTGCAGCAGACGCGCTACTCGGCCGAGCTCAGCGGGCTGCCCGTCACGCCCGCGATCGACAACCTGATCATGCGGGCGCCCGGCGACGGGCGTTCGCTGGCGGAGATGATCGCCGGCACCGAGCGCGGCCTGCTGGTCACCTGCCTGTGGTACATCCGCGAGGTCGATCCGCAGACGCTGCTGGTGACCGGGCTCACCCGTGACGGGGTCTACCTCGTCGAGCACGGTGAGGTCGTGGGTGAGGTGAACAACTTCCGGTTCAACGAGAGCCCGGTCGACCTGCTGGGGCGGCTGTCCGAGGTGGGTGCCAGCGAGCAGACGCTGCCGCGCGAGTGGAACGACTACTTCCGCCGTACCGTGATGCCCGCCGTCAGGGTGCCGGACTTCAACATGTCGACGGTCAGCCAGGCGAGCTGACCGCGCGCCGCATAGCGCGCGCCCGGGTCGACCGGGCGCGCGCTACGCGGCGCTGTGCTTTCGGCGTTGTGCTTCGCGGCGCTGCGCTTCGCGGCGCCGTCATTCGTGAGCCGCCGTCAGGAGTCCTCCAGGCGGAAGCCCACCTTCATGCCGACCTGGAAGTGCGCGACCTCGCCCGCGTCGATGTGCCCGCGAACCTCCGTCACCTCGAACCAGTCGAGGTGCCGCAGCGTCTCCGACGCGCGCCTGATCCCGTTGCGGATGGCCTGGTCGACGCTCTCCCCCGACGTGCCGACGATCTCGGTCACCCGGTACGTACGATCCGTCATCTCCACATCCTCCTTACTCGAAGGCCATGATCGCATGACCGCTGTCGCAGCCCCCGGCCCCTGTCGCAGGCGACCCTTACGGGGTCTACCGTGGAAGTCATGAAGGGGTGGCGCAAGAAGCAGGACGTCCACCAGGTCACCGACGCGAAACCGTCGCTGAGCTCGGACATCCATCGGCGGGAGATCAGCTACCTCATCAAGATGGGCATCCGCACGATGTGCCTGATCCTGGCCGTGGTGGTGCCGGTGCCCTGGCCGTACCGGCTGCTGTTCATCGCCGCTGCCGTTTTTTTGCCATACATAGCGGTAATCGGGGCCAATGAGAGGGGCCGGGATGCCCCTCCCTCGACCTTTCACACACCGGAAGCTAACCAAAGCGAGATACCAAGGCATCGACGCGAGATCGGGTCGTGACTAAGTCTTGACGCATCCCATGGGTTGTAGGTGTACGCTTTAGACAAGCGCTCCGGTCCCCCGTCGGAGTGCTGGTGCCGGCGTTCCGGGCCCCCGTCGGAACGCCGATGAAGCGACGCCGGGTGGTTTGCCCCCGTAACCACCCGGCGTCGCCCTTTTCCTGGGGAAACTCTCTCTCGGACGATCAGTCCAATAGCCCTGGAACCCCTTGGGTAGGGCCGCTTTCCCGAAATCGTTTGCGCTCTGCGGCGCTCATTGTTCGCATGAAATCCGCAACTTTGAGCACGGCTTGACATCAACAGTTCGTTGGAGTGTCAACTGTCGGTCAGCGTCTCGGTCGTGGCCTCACCCCAGTTCCTGGCGAGCTCGGTAATCCGGGCCACCGCGTCGGCCGGCGCGGTGCCGGCGCCCTCGGCGAGCCCCAGCAGATAGGCGGTCAGCGGCGCGGCGGGCCTGGCGACGCCGTGCGCCACCTCCTTGGTCAGCTCCAGGATCAGGTCCCGGTCGACGCGGGCGGGGTCGACGCCCAGCTCCTTGCAGGCCAGGGCGGTCCATTCGTTCAGCACGTTCATGCGAGCCTCCTCTAGATCGTCCATTGTGTCGCAGTCGAACCACGGGCGGCCGGGGAGCGCCACGCGTACGTGGACGAGCGGGCCGAGCAGCCCTCTCAGGGAGCGCCCCGTGTAGCCGGCCAGCGCCCGGCGCAGCGTCTCGGCGGGCCAGAGGCTCAGCAACCACTGCTCCCGGCCGCCATCGTCGACCACCACGACCCCACCGCCGACGTCCCCACCGACCACGTCGCCAGTGCTCACATGCCCGCCGCTCTCATACGCACCGCTCACATCGGCGCTCATGTCTCCGCCGTGCCCGGCGTCCGCCGGCTGGGATGAGGCGTGGAGCAGTTCGGCGACGTGTCCGGCTCTGAGGTACGGCAGATCTCCGGCGAGCAGCACCACCCATGGCGCCGTGACCTCGCGCAGCCCAGCCCGTAGCGCCGGCACCGGCCCACTGCCGGGCGGGTCTTCCCGAGCGAAGACGATCCGCGGCCGCTCGTCCAACCAGGGCGCCGTCCCCTTCCGGCCCTCGCGCATGGGCGCCGCTCCTGGCCGGTCCTCGCGCAGGGCCTCCGCCCCCTCCCGGCCCTCGCGCGAAGACTCCGCCCCTTGCCGAGCCTCGCACAGGGGCGCCGCCCCTTGCCGAGTCTCGTGCAGGGGCGCCGCTCGTTGCCGAGTCTCGCGCGAAGGCCCCGCCTTCCCGTGGTTCTCGGGCGCCCCCGGGAGTGGGCGTTCGGGGCCGACCACGATCACCGTGCGGGCTCCTGACGCCGCCAGCACGACGCTCTCGATCATCGCCCGGGCCCCGACGCTCAGGCCGGGCTTGTCCAGGCCGCCCAGCCGCCGCGCCTGCCCTCCGGCCAAAATGATCGCGTCGTACTCTCCACCGATCGTCACGCCCCCACGGTACGCACTCCGGCGGGGGACCAACCGGTCACCCCATTCCGGCATGCTTCCCCCCACCGTACGGAGAAGGCGGGTCCGTACGACGTACGATAAAAGGCGTCAGCCGCCGATCGCCGACATCGGCCGGGACGGCTGGAGGAACGACGGGTCGTCGATGCCGTGTCCGGCGCGCTTGCGCGACACAGCGGCGATCCAGCGGGCGGCGAGCTCCTCGTCGGAGGCGCCGTCCCGCAGAGGTGTCTTCAGGTCGGACTCCTCAGTGGCGAACAGGCAGTTGCGGATCTGCCCGTCGGCGGTCAGCCGTACGCGGTCGCACGCGGCGCAGAACGGGCGGGTCACCGACCCGATCACGCCCACCCGCGCGGGCCCGCCGTCGACCAGGAACCGCTCGGCGGGGGCGCTGCCGCGCTCCTCGAGGTCGTCGGGCGTGAGGTCGAACGAGACCGACAGCAGCGCGAGGATCTCGTCGGCGGTCACCATGCCCTCGCGGCTCCAGCCGTGCTGGGCGTCGAGCGGCATCTGCTCAATGAAGCGCAGTTCGTAGCCCCGCTCGAGGCAGTAGCGCAGCAGCGGGACGGCCTCGTGGTCGTTGACGTCGCGCATCAGTACGGTGTTGACCTTGACAGGGCGCAGGCCCACGTCATGGGCGGCGCTCAGCCCGGCGATGACGTCCTCGAGCCTGTCGCGGTGCGCGAGCCGCTTGAACGTGTCGCGGTCGAGCGTGTCGAGCGAGACGTTCACCCGGTCGAGACCCGCCTCGACGAGCGTCCCGGCCAGCCGGGCCAGACCGATGCCGTTGGTCGTCAGCGACACCTGCGGTTTGGGGTCGAGCGCGGCGGTACGGCCGACGATATCGGGCAGCTCGCGGCGCAACAGCGGCTCGCCCCCGGTGTAGCGGACCTCGGTGACGCCCAGCTGTTCGACGCCGATCGTGACCAGCCTGACGATCTCGTCGGCCGTGAGGAGCTGGGCGTTGGGCAGCCAGTCGAGCCCTTCGGGTGGCATGCAGTAGGTGCAGCGCAGGTTGCACTTGTCCGTGAGGGACACCCGCAGATCCGTCGCCACCCGTCCGAACGAGTCTCGCAACATGGCGTCACCTCCTGTCTGTCGCTAAACGCCAGCCTATGTCGGTCTTCCGGCCGCCCCCAAAACCGACAACTCACCCGACGACAACGCGGCCGGCGATCAGGTGATTCCTGGCTGAGCGTGCCGGAACGTGGTGGCGTGGCGGGTGATGTGTTCGATGTCGGTCAGGTAGAGGTCCGCGTGCCCATCGGCCAGGTGGCGGGCGAACGCCTCGTTCCCGGCCGCGGCCTGCTGCCGCATGTGGTCGACCATCGCCCGCAGCCGTTCCGCCGCCACCTCGGGCAGCGCCGCCCGCTCGTCATCGGAAAGGCCGTAGGCGTCGCCGAGCAGCCGTAGCCGCTCGGCCTGCTCTGTCACCGACAGTACGGCCTCGCCGTTGCCGACGGCCGACAGCGGGACGAACCGGTAGGCGGCGTAGGCGACGTCCCACAGGCGCGGCCCGGGATGGGCGGTGTCGAAGTCGATGAGCGCCACCGGCAGGCCGTCGCGGTAGACGCAGTTGTAGGGCGCGATGTCACCGTGGCAGACGACCTCGGCCGGCTCGCGCGCCGGGAAGTACCACTCGGCGTCCTGTTCCGTGAAGTCCGCGGTGGCGTCGTGATAGGCCCGCATGAGTACGGCCAGCGCCTCCAGCGCGGCGTCACTCCAGGCGTAGACGGGCACCGGGTAGTGCGCCACGTCCCCCGGGACGAAGTCGAGGATCTCCCGACCGGCCTCGTCGAGCCCGTGAGCGCGAGGCGCCCCTTCGAACCCGGCGGCGGCGAGATGCTCAAGCAGGCGGTGCACGGCCGGGGTCCAGGCACCGACCGGCCGCCGGACGGTCTCACCGACCCGGACGACCACGTTGACCCCGCCTCCGGCCAAAGGCTCTTCGATCACCCGCGGGACTCTACGCCATCACCGCGGCCCTCGACTGACAGCCCGCCACATGGCCCGGGTCTGAGAAGCGCGGTCTGACGAGCACCCGACCTCAGGACCGCGACTTCGGGACCGCCTCTTCAGGGACGCCACCTCTCGAACGCGCCCTCAGACCCCCGGCTCACGAGGGCCGCGCCATGAGCCGCTCAGAACCGCCGCACAGGACCTCGGCCTCAAGATCGCGCACGTGATCCGTCGGTGATGACCAGGAGATGCGCGATGTCCGGGAGCCGGCCGGCCTACGCGGGCATCAGCGCCATGATCGCCTGACGCACCTTCATCGGGCCATCAGCAGTACAGGTGATCCGCCGCAGCCGTTGCCCTTCGACTCTCGATGCCCCAGGTCGCAAAGCTACAGCCTGGGTGTCGCGCACCCAGGAAAAGCGGAGCCTGTCACCGGCTACGGGCGGGCGGAAGACTGACGCCGATACAGGCAACCGATGAGGGGGATGCGATGTCCGGCGAGACAGCCGACATGAACGTGGCTGGCATGTGGGTGACGGCCGACGGCTACATCCGGCAGGAACTGCTGGCGGACGGCCGCTACGACGAAGCTCGCGGCGATCGGCGCAGCGCCTACACCGGCCGCTACACGGTGACGGGCGCCCACCTGGACTACGTGGACGACACCGGGTTCACCGCGACGGGCGACATCCGCGACGGCGTCCTTTACCACGAGCACCTGGTGCTCTACCGGGAGGAGTCGCGCCCCGGAGCGTGAACCGGCCGCTTCCGGATCCGATCTGGTGAAAGACGCGAAAACGCCCGGCCCCCTCGCGGGGACCGGGCGCGTTCGACGAGCCGGGTGCGTGGTCAGTGGCGGCGGCCGCCGACGACCTTCACCCAGTCGGTGGCCTGCGTGCCGTCGAGCCACCTGGAGCCCTCGAAGACGGCCTTCCAGGTGCCCGAGGTGTACGCGGGGACGCGGGTGGAGAAGTAGCCGTCACCGCTGGTCCTGACCGACTCCACGTACTCCCAGCGACCGCTGCCGTCCGCCTGGAAGAGGATCGCGATCCGCTTCCAGCCCAGGCGGTGCCACGACTCCGACTCCTTGCAGTAGTCGGCGTTGTGGACGGACACGAAGCCGCTGATGTAGTCCTCTTCACACTCCACCGACAGCTTGCCTTCGAGCGTCAGCGGCTTGCCGCGCCAGGCCGGCTCGGGGTTGGCGTCGAACTGCAGGCGGGTGTGACCACCGTCGAACCCGGGATCGGCCAGCGCCGGCGTGGCGGCGGTCGCCAGGACCGTGGCGCCCAGAGCAGCCGCTGCCAGTCCGGCGGCGAGACGTCGCATCATGAATGAACTTCCTTCCCCGTTGGAGAACGCGCCCCATGGACAGAGCACGTCAACGCCAATGACGCCCAAAGGAAAGGAAAAGTTGCGAAGTACTCGATCACAATCGTGCAACGACAATTCGCCCGACGGGCTTTATCGCACGATTTTTATGCTTTTATCCGGTTATTCGGAGCTCTCGTGGATGCGGGAGACCTTTGGGGCGTAGTGGTCGGTGCCCAGGTAGCGGGCCCGCCAGAAGCCGCCGGCGCGTCCCTGCACCGTCTTGGCGAAGTCGCCCGTCTCGCCGGTGGTCGTGACCGCCACCCGCTCCCACTCGTCGTCGGCCTCCGCGCGCCACAGGATCTCCACCGACTGGTCCGCGAACGGCGCGTATTCCGCGTATCCGCGCGGGTCCACCCTGGTCAGGGAGCCGTGCAGCCGTACGGAATCGGTAGCGCTCGCCTTTTCCGCCCGTACGGACGACATCTTGGTCTCGCGCTTGAGCTGGAATGTCTGATTCCGCGTCACGCTCGTTCCGTCGTCGCCGGTCGCGGTGGCGGTGATCGTCCATGTTCCCGACGGGTAGAAGCGGTTGAGCACCTTGTCGGGGAGGAACCGCCAGGTCTGCCAGTTGTCCCTCATCCGCATCCCGCCCGGCGTCGTACGCCAGACCGGCATGAGCGCCAGGGCGGGTTCGACGTTGACGGGGCGGGGCTGTGGCTCCCTGGCCGCCGCCCAGGCACCCGGCCCGAACCATGCCGGCCACCCGGCCCTGCCGGACTCCGTAGCCGGGTTGACGCCCCCGACAGCAGGGTCCACGGCGACCTCTCCGCCCGGGACGGGGTTGACGGCCGTCTTGGCGTCTGAGACGGGGTTGATCGCCGTCTTCGCGCCCTGGGCAGGAGTCGTGTCCGCGCCCTGGACGGGCGTAGCGTTCGCGCCCTGGGCGGGCGTCGTGACCGTGCCCTGGACGGGCGTAGCGTTCGCGCCCTGGGCGGGCGTCGTGACCGTGCCCTGGACGGGCGTAGCGTTCGCGCCCTGGGCGGGCGTCGTGACCGTGCCCTGAGTAGCGGGGGTCGTGGAAAGTCGTACGCCCTGGGTCGGCCTCGCGTCGTAGGCGGCCGATCCGCCGTCCCAGGCGGACCGTACGGCCAGACGGGCGTGCCCAGCATTGCGCCGGAGAGCGGCGGGAAGCCTCTGGACGCGAGCAGCGTCAGACTTTCCCACTGTGGCGGACCCTGCAGGACCGGGCGCGAGCACCCCGGTGCCGGGCGGGGAGGACTTGGAGGTGGCGGGGGACGCGCCGGCGACAGAGCCCGTGGGGGCGGACCCGGGCTCCACCTGGATGGTCACCCCGTCCTTCCCCTTCACCCCCTTGGCGATCACGTCGATCACCAGCCGGACGGAGTTCCCGGCCCCGACCACAGGGCTCGCCGGTCGTATGTTGATCTCGCGAATCGCGAGCTCGGTCGCGGCAGAGGACGCCGGTACGGGCACCGTGAGCGCCCCCGCCGCGAGCGAGACGAGAAGAAGACTTCTGGTCATGATCGTGACGGTAGGAACCACCCGGTAATGACCACGACCACGACTCACGCCACCAACGGCAAAGGATCAGCCCGCGTACAGCCCCTCGATGACGTCGGCGTACTTGGCGTGGATGACCCGCCGCTTGAGCTTCAGGCTGGGCGTCAGTTCCTCGGTCTCGGCCGTCCACTCGGTGCCGAGCAGCGCCCACCGCTTGACCTGCTGCACCCTGGCCAGCTTGGCGTTGGCCACCGCGACGGCGGCCTCCACCTCCTTGAGCACGTCGGAGTGCTCCGCCAGCTCGGCGAGCGAGCCGAACGCGATGCCGCGCGCCTGGGCCCAGCCGGGCGCCACCTCGCCGTCGAGCGTCAGCACGGCCACCGGGTAGGCCCGGTTGTCGCCGTAGGCGAGGGCCTGTCCGACGAGGGGGTGTTCCTTGAGGTGGTTCTCGATCTCGGCCGGGGAGATGTTCTCGCCGCCGGCGGTGATGATCAGCTCCTTCTTGCGGTCGACGACGCGGTAGAAGCCGTCGTCGTCGACCGTGCCGATGTCGCCGGTGTGCAGCCAGCCCTCCTCGTCGATGAGCTGGGCGGTCTCCTCGGGGCGGTTGAGGTAGCCGCGGGTGTTCAGCGGGCTGCGGGTGAGGAGTTCGCCGTCGGCGGCGATGCGGACTTCGACGCCCGCCTCGGCCCGGCCGACGGTGCCGAGGCGGTAGCAGGAGGGGCCGTTGCCGGTGAAGGCGCCGGTCGTCTCCGTCATGCCGTACACGTCGATGACCTTCAGCCCGAGACCGGCGTAGAAGCGCTGCACCTCGACGGGGAGCGGCGCGGCGCCGGTGGCGGTCCATTCGGCGCGGTCGAAGCCGATCATGCCGCGGATGATGGACAGCAGCGAGGAGTCGGCCTGCTCGTAGGCGGCCCTGATCTCGGGGGTGATCGTGCCGCCGTACTGTCCGGCCTCGACGTAGGCGACGCCCGCCGCCATCGCCTGGCGTACGGCGGCCTGCTGCTCTTCCGGCTGGGTAGCCAGGACCGCCAGAAGGCGGGCCATCATCTTCTCCCACACACGCGGCACGCCGAAGAACATCATCGGCTTGACCTGCCCGAGCGTGGTGCCGAGGTTGGCCAGGTCGGTACAGAAGTGCACGTGGGAGACCTTGACCAGCGGCAGGTAGAGGCTCAGGACCCGCTCGGCGATGTGGGCGTAGGTGAGGTAGGAGATCTGCGTGCCCTGGACGGGCAGCGAGGTGATGCGGTCGGTCGATTCGACCTCGTAGAAGACGTTCGCGTGGGTGAGGGGGACGCCTTTGGGCCGGCCGGTGGTGCCCGAGGTGTAGAGCACGGTGGCCACGTCGTCCGCCGTCACGGCGCGCCATCGGGCCTCGACCTCTTCCGGGTGCGCGGCCAGCGCGGAGCGACCCAGCTCCAATAAGTCCGGCCAGGACATGAACCGGTCGTCGTCGTCCGGCACACCCTCCAGCATGATGATCTTGCGTAGTCCGGCCAGCTCGCCGAGCACCGGCCGCCAGCGGGCCAGTTCGGCGGGTCCGCCGAGCACCACGATCCGGGCGCCCACGTCGGCGGCGACGAACGCGACCTGGTCGGGCGCGAACGTCGAGTAGACGGTGCAGCCGACGCCGCCCGCGTGCACGGCGCCGAGGTCGGCCAGCACGTGCTCGCTCCTGTTGACCATCATCAGGGCGACCGACTCGCCGGGTTCCAGGCCGAGTGCGGTGAATCCGGCGGCTATCTCCAGCACCCGCTGCCTGGCCTGGACGTAACTCAGCGTGCTCCAGCCGCCGTCGACGGGGTCGGAGTAGGCGGGCGCGTCCGGGTATCGCTCGGCGAGCTCGCTGAGCTGCCCGCATACGGTGCGTCCGGCGATCGACCGCTCGATCTCCGCCCGGACCTCGAGGACATCCGCCATGGCACCCGCCTCCAGTCAGTGGTCACTTGCTGAGCTGGCATGCATCGCACCACACCACCGGGGTACCGGCAAGGCCTGGGCGGCGTCGTCACGTAGAGTGATGAGTCGCACGCGGAGGGAGGCGGCGCATGAGCACGGGTGAACGGACGTTCTTCGGGCATCCGTGGGCCCTTGCGACGCTGTTCTGCACCGAGATGTGGGAGCGTTTCAGCTGGTACGGCCTGCGCGCCATCCTCGCCACCTTCATGGCGGCCTCGCCCGCCCAGCACGGCCTCGGCATGACCGAGCAGACCGCGCAGGCGGTGGTCGGCGTCTACGGCGCGCTGATCTACCTGGTGGCGCTGCCCGGCGGCTGGATCGCCGACCGGATACTGGGCCCGCGCAGGTCGGTCTTCTGGAGCGGCGTCGGCGAGCTGTCGCTCAGCCCGGTGGGGCTCTCGGTCACCGCCAAGCTGGCGCCGCGGGCGTTGATGGCCGAGCACCATCCGACCACTTTCAGGTAGAAATCAGTCTTGTGTCGGAAATTCTCGATCTCGTAGGTATCTTCGTCTTCGCCCTGTCGGGTGCGCTGATGGGCGTACGCAAGCGGCTCGACGTGGTCGGCATGGCGGTGATCGCCGAGATGACCGCCCTGGGCGGCGGCGTCGTGCGGGATCTGATCCTGAACGTCCGGCCCACCGCCTTCCAGAGCTCCGGTTACGTGCTCGTGCCGGTGCTGGCCACGGCCATCGTGTTCTTCTGGCATCCGCACGTGGCCAGGGTGATGCCCGCCATCCTGGTGCTCGACGCGGCGGGCCTCGGCCTGTTCTGCGCGGTGGGCACCGAGAAGGCGCTCGACTACGGGCTCAGCCCCCTGCACGCGGCCCTGCTCGGCGTCACGACCGCCATCGGCGGCGGCATGCTGCGCGACGTGCTGGCCGGGGAGATCCCGACACTGCTGTACGACCGCCAGCTCTACGCGGTGCCCGCGATGCTCGGCTCGGCGGCCATGGCGGCGCTCTACACCCACGACCTGCACGGCTGGCACGCCACGCTGGCCGCCGCCGTCCTGGCCTTCGGCCTGCGCATCGCCGCGATGCGCTACAACTGGCGCGCGCCGCTGGCCAGGGGCGTCAAATCCACGGAGTGAGCCGGGCCGGTCAGACCATCGGCATGAGCGAGTCGGGCAGCCGCGGCCGGACCCCGACCGGCCCCCGCTCGTGGGCCGCCGCGATGCGGGTGACGGCGTCGGTGAGCACCTGGGGCGGCTGCGTGTACGGCAGGCGCAGGTAGCCCTCCAGCGTGCCCTCCAGCCCGAACCAGGGCCCCGGCGCGAGCCGTACCCCATGATGGGCCGCGGCGTCGGCCAGGGCGACGGACGAGCCCCCGTCGAGCCGCACCCACAGCGTGCCGCCGCCCTTCGGCACGGTGAAGCTCCACCCGGGCAGCCGTTCGCGGAGCCCGGCGACGAGCGTGTCACGGGAGGCCCGCAGCGTGCGGCGGCGCTCGGCCCTGGTCTGCTCCATCCGGTCGAACAGCCCCGCCACCACGAGCTGCTCCAGGACCGGGCTGGCGATGTCCACGGCCCCGCGGTACACCGCCAGGCGGCGGGCCAGCGCGGCCGTGGTGCGCACCCAGCCGATGCGCAGCCCGCCCCACCACAGCTTGGAGGCCGAGCCGATGCTGATCATCCTGCTGTCGGTGTCGAAGGCGGCCATGGGCGCCGTGCGCGGCACCTCGTCCAGGGCCAGCTCCGACCAGGTCTCGTCGATGACCAGCATGGTGTCCGTACGCCTGGCCGCCCCGGCGATCGCGGCCCTGGTGGCGTCGTCCATGAGCGCGCCGGTCGGGTTCTGGAAGTCGGGCATCAGGTAGGCCAGCCGGGCCGCGGACTGGCGCATGGCGCAGGAGACCAGGTCGGCCTGCCAGCCCTCGTGCGAGATGCCGACAGGCACCATCCGGGCGCCGCGGTGGCGGGCCACGTCCATGGCGTGCGGGTAGGTGGGCGACTCGACGAGCACCGGGTCACCCGGGCCGACGAGCAGGCCGAGCACGAGCTGGATCGCGTGCTGGGAGCCGGTGGTGACGAGGATCTGCTCCGGCCTGGTGGCCAGCCCGCGGGCGGTGTAGTGGGCGGCGATCCGCTCCCGGAGCACGGGCAGGCCCGTCGGGTCGTAGCCGTGGCCCATGCCGTACCTGGGCAGGTCCGCCACGGCCTCGGCCATCACCTCGGTCAGCGCCGACGGGGCGGGCGGCGCGGCGCAGTGGAGCGGGATGAGCCCGTCGCCGTCCTGGGACAGCCACGGGTTCTCCGCCGACACGGCCGGGTCCGGCAGGACGGTCCAGCTTCCCGAGCCCTGCCTGCTCTCCAGGTAGCCCCGCTCGCGCAGCAGGTCGTAGGCGGCCGTTACGGTGGTGCGGCTGACCGCCAGCGTCTGGGCCAGGTCCCGCTCTGCGGGCAGGCGCACCCGCACCGGTAGCCGGCCGTCCATGATGAGCTCGCGCACGGCGTCGGCGAGCGCGCGGTAGTACGGCCTGGCGCCCGCCGGGATGTCCACCAGCCTGGCCACCTGCGTCGCCGACAAAAACCTCATAAAGGCCACTTTCCGGGATTGGCCCTGGTTTGGCAAGTGGTGGCCCTGCCACTCTGTGACCACTATGAGCGAAGCATCCGTCCCACGCCCGAACACCCTGCCCATCCGCCTCCTGCGCCTCTACGGCGGCTTGGCACTGTACGGCGGGGGCATCGGCTTCCAGGTCGACTCCGGGCTCGGCAACGCCCCGTGGAACGCCCTCCACCAGGGCCTGGCCATGCGGACGGGCCTGTCGATCGGGACGGTCATCATCGTGGTCGGCGCTCTGGTGATGCTGCTGTGGATCCCGCTGAAGGAGAAGCCCGGAATCGGCACGATCAGCAACGTCGTCTTCGTGGGCCTGTTCGCCGACGCCACCGTCTATCTGCTGCCCACCGCCACGCAATGGGCGGCGAGCTGGCTGTACCTCGCGCTCAGCGTGGTGTCGATCGCGCTGGCCACCGTCCTGTACATCGGCGCGGGGCTGGGCGCGGGACCGCGGGACGGCATCATGACCGGCCTGACCAAGCTCGGCCTGTCGCTGCGGCTCAGCCGTCTGCTCATCGAGGTCACGGTGCTGGCCCTCGGCTGGCTGCTCGGCGGCACGGTCGGCGTCGCGACCCTGGTCTACGCGCTGGCCATCGGCCCGGTGACCCAGCTGTTCGCCCGCCGGTTCCCCACGACGTGATCTCGCGGCCGTGCCCGCTCACGACGCGACGTGCACGGAGCGGCCGCGAGATCGCCTTCCCGCCGGTAGCGTCGGTACATGCGGATCGAGGATTACGCGCTCATCGGCGACATGCAGTCGGCGGCCCTGGTCGGCAGAGACGGTTCCATCGACTGGCTCTGCCTGCCCAGGTTCGACTCCCCCTCCTGTTTCACGGCGCTGCTCGGCAGCGAGCGCAACGGCCACTGGTGGCTCGGCCCCACCGGCAGGCGGGCCGCAACCCGGCGGCGCTACCGGCCCGACACGCTGATCCTGGAGAGCGAGTGGGACACCCCCACGGGCACGGTCCGCGTGATCGACTTCATGCCGCCCCGTGACCGCAACCCCGACGTGGTCCGCATCGTCGAGGGCGTCTCGGGCACGGTCCAGATGTCCACCCAGCTCAGGGTCCGCTTCGACTACGGCAGGATCGTGCCGTGGGTGCGCCGCACCAACGGCCATCTCCAGGCGATCGGCGGCCCGGACTCGATCTGGCTGCACTCCCCCGTCCCGCTCAAGGGCGGCGACTACGCGCACCGCGCCACCTTCACCGTCAAGGAGGGCGAGCGGCTGCCGTTCGTGTTCACCTGGCACCCGTCGCACCAGCCGATGCCGCCACGGATCCACGCCGAGACCCAGCTCGCCGAGACCGAGGCGATGTGGGCCGAATGGGTGGCCAAATGCACCTATGAAGGCCCCTACCGCGAGGCCGTCGTCCGCTCGCTGATCACCCTCAAGGGCCTCATCTACGACCCCACCGGCGGCATCGTGGCCGCCCCCACCACCTCCATCCCCGAGGACCTGGGCGGCGTGCGCAACTGGGACTACCGCTACTGCTGGCTGCGCGACGCGACGATGACGCTCGACGCGCTGATCAACTCCGGCTATCTGGACGAGGCCGCCGCCTGGCGGTCGTGGCTGCTGCGCGCGATCGCCGGCCGCCCGCAGGACCTGCAGATCATGTACGGCGTCGCGGGCGAACGCCGGCTGCCGGAGATGCAGCTCGACTGGCTCGACGGCTACGAGGACTCCCGCCCGGTCAGGATCGGCAACCAGGCCGTCAAGCAGCTCCAGCTGGACGTCTACGGCGAGGTGATGAGCTGTCTGTTCGTCTCCAGGACCTCCGGCCTGGCCGCCGACGACCGCGCCTGGGCGATCCAGCGCCAGCTGCTCGACTACGTGGCCGAGCACTGGGACGAGCCCGACGAGGGGCTGTGGGAGGTACGCGGCCCGCGCCGGCACTTCACCCACTCCAAGGTGATGTGCTGGGTGGCGCTCGACCGGGCCGTCCAGTACGTGGAGCGGTTCGGCAGGACCGGTCCCGTCGAGCGATGGCGTGAGCTGCGCGACGCCGTCCACGCCGAGATCTGCGAGAAGGGCTTCGACGCCAGGCGCAACACCTTCACCCAGTCCTACGGCTCACCGGACGTCGACGCCGCGCTGCTGCTCATGCCTCTGGTGGGCTTCCTGCCGATCGACGACCCGCGCGTGACCGGCACGGTGGCGGCCGTCGAGAAGGAGCTGATGTCCGACGGTTTCGTGCTGCGCTACCCGGTGGCCGAGGACAACGACGTCGACGGGCTGCCCGGCGGCGAGGGCGCGTTCCTGGCGTGCAGCTTCTGGCTGGTCGAGGTGATGGCCATGCAGGGGCGCAAGGAGGAGGCCAGGCAACTGTTCGAGCGGCTGCTGGCGCTGCGCAACGACGTGGGCCTGCTGGCCGAGGAGTACGACCCGCGATACGCCCGGATGGTGGGAAATTTCCCCCAGGCGTTCAGCCACGTCCCCCTCGTACACGCCGCCCGCGCGCTCTCCGAGCCCGGCTGAGCGCCACCGGTCAGACGGCGAGCCGGGCCAGCACCTTGGCGAACTCCGGCGGCGGCGCCACCACGAGGCGGGCCAGGCCGTCCTGCAGGACGATGTCCGCCCTGATGAGCGTCAGCCGCCCCTCGTGCCACCAGTAGACCTGCGGGCTGAGGCCGTCGGTGCGTACGGCGTGCACGCGCAGGCGCTCCAGCGCCCGCACCACGCCGATCCCGTCGACCGGGTGCACGATCAGGGTGTACGGATCCGGGAGCACCACGAGCACCCCGTCGGCGGGTATCGGCAGGTAGTCGCCGAGCCAGCGCAGGTGGGTGGCCGCGGCCGGGGTGCGGCCGGTCAGGCGCCACACCGGCGTGCCCGACAGCTCGATGGCCTCGAGCTCCAGCCGCTCGTCGCGCCCGACGTTCGTGACGGCCAGTTCGAGCGCCCGGCCCGACGGTACGGGCCAGCAGCCGGCCTCCTCGGGGCGTACCGGCCTGGAGCCCACCGTGAGCAGCTCGACCAGGTCGCCGTTGAGATGGCGGCCCACCACCCTGGTCAGGTCGGCGACCTCGTCGACCGCCTCGACGCGGGTCCGCAGCAGCGGCTTGACCTGGTCGAGGTCGCACACGTCGAGCCGTTCGTCGGCGGCCGCGAGCGCGTTCGCGAGGTGCTCGGAGACCAGCATGGGCCAGTCGTCCCTGGGCCGGCGGCCCACCTCGCGGCGCAACCCGGTGAGCCTGACCAGGATCTCCCTGTCGCCGCTCAGCGTCAGCGAGGAGCCGTCGGCGGCGAAGACGCAAGAGTACCCGAGGGACTCGGCGACGAGCCCGAGCAGCGAATCGAGATCGACGTCCTCGATTGACCGCCGAGAGGGCTCCCGGTCACGCTTGAACAAGTTCACGCGCCGCGTCCCCTCTGTCCGTTTTATCCCTATGCGTGTATTCCTACCTTGCCTGCTCCTCGTTGCGGAACAGACCAGCCAGCGAGCACGATTCGGTATCGATAGCCCCAAGAGCCCCAAGCCACACACTCATTTGTGGTGTGCCGTGCCCCACCGGCAACCCCGCCAGGATCGGCACTCCGAGCGGCAGGAGCCGGTCTTTAAGGACGGGGTAGGGATCTTCGCAGCCCACCCACGAGCCGAGGGCGATCCCGCGCACGCCGTTGAAGGCGCCCGCCTGAAGTAACTGGGTGAGCATCCGGTCGATCCGGTACGGCTCCTCACCGATGTCCTCCAGCAGCACGATCTTCCCGGCGAACGACGGGTGGTAGCGCGTGCCGCACATAGAGGCGAGCAGCGACAGATTACCGCCCGTCAGCACCCCCTCGGCCCGGCCGGGGGACAGCACGAGATCGCCGATGACGGGCGGCGCCTGGCGGTCCAGGGCGGCCCGCAGGTGCTCCCACGTGCGCGGCTCGGGCCGCTTCTCGTCGGCGATCACGTCGCAGGCCGGCATCGGACCGTGCAGCGTGGGCACCCCCAGCTCCACCGCGAACGCGTGGTGCAGCGCCGTGATGTCGCTGGACCCGATGAGCGTCTTGGGTCCCGCCGCACGCATGGCGGCCCAGTCGAGCAGGCCGAGCAGCCTGGCCGCGCCGTAGCCGCCCCTGGCGCAGAACACCGTGGAGACGGCCGGGTCGCACCAGGCGGCCTGCAGGTCGGCGGCGCGCGCGGCGTCGGCTCCGGCGAGGTAGGGGAGCTCCTGGCGGCCGAGCACGTGCTCGCCGACCACGACCTTCAGCCCGAGCCCCTCCAGGCGCTCGACCCCCCGTCTGAGCAGGATGGCGTTCGGCGGGCCCGACGGCGAGACGACGGCGACGGTGTCACCCTGCCTCATCGATCAACTCCTTATCGATCAACTCTTCTTGACGAGGACCGACACCGACGTTGGCTTTTTCACCCGCCAAACGGTGTCACACTTACCTCTCGTATGCGACTTCCGCCCCACATCCTCGTGGTCAACGGCATCAAGGTCCGCAGGCCGGTCTTCCTGCTCGGTGCTCCGCACTCCGGCGCGGACCTGCTCGCCCGCGCCCTGAAACGGTCCCCCGGCTTCCACGTGACGATGGGCCGGGCGTCCGTCGCGCACGTGCTCTACGCCTTCGCCCGCAAGCCGTCGATCGGCCAGACGTCGGGGGCCGTACGCGTGCTGCGCGACGCGCTCGCCGAGTCGTGGCAGGTGCTGCCCCGATCGTGCGGCCAGTGCTCCGAGCCGTGCCGGGAGGCCGGCGGCGTCACGAGCATGGGCCCGTGCGTGGCGACGAGCGAGGTGACCAGGTTCGGCGACGGCAGCCCTGACCTGATCTACAGCGCTCCCGTGCTGCTCCAGGCCTTCCCCGACGCCCGGTTCGTGCAGCTCATCCGCGACGGCCGCGACGTGGTCGCCGACATGCTCGACGATCCGGCCTGCCTGGCCTGGTTCAAGCCGGTGATGCTGTCGGAGGAGACCGAGTTCCCCAACCCCTTCCTCGGTGTCAACCGCGACGAGCACCGCGACCGGTGGAAGGGCATGCCCGCCGCGGGCAAGAGCGCCCTGCGCTGGCGCAGCGCCGTACGCCTCAGCGCCACGCTGCGCCAGGAACTGCCCGCCGGTCAACTGCTCACGCTGCGCTACGAGGACCTCGTGCGGAAGCCGGCGGAGCCGGTGGCGGCGCTGACGGAGTTCCTGGAGACGCGCGTGTCCAAGATCGGCTTGTACGCCCCGCGCGTCTCCGAGGTCGGCTCGTGGCGCACCCGCCTGCGGCCCGGCGACCTCACGCTGGTGGAGAAGGTCGCCAGGCAGGAGCTCACGCGACTGGGCTACCTGAAGCGCTGAACTGGGTGCGGTAGAGCTCGGCGTAGAGCCCGCCGCGCGCCAGCAGCTCCTCATGGCCGCCCCGCTCGGCGATGCGGCCGTCCTGCACGACGAGGATCTCGTCGGCCTCCCTGATCGTCGACAGCCGGTGCGCGATCACCAGTGAGGTGCGGCCGGCCAGCGCGGTCTTCAGCGCCTGCTGCACGGCCGCCTCCGACTCCGAGTCGAGGTGCGCGGTGGCCTCGTCGAGCACCACCACGCGCGGCGCCTTCAGCAGCAGCCTGGCCAGCGCCAGCCGCTGCTTCTCGCCGCCGGACAGCCGGTAGCCGCGGTCGCCCACGACGGTGTCCAGCCCGTCGGGCAGCGCCTCGATGAGCTCGCCTATCTGCGCGGCCCTGAGAGCGTCCCAGATCTCCTCGTCACTCGCCTCTGGCCTGGCGTAACGGAGGTTGGCCCCGATCGTGTCATGGAAGAGATGAGCGTCCTGCATGACCACTCCCACGGTGTCACGCAGCGAGGCGAGCGTGGCGTCGCGCACGTCGAGCCCGTTGATCCGGACCGCGCCCTCGTTGACGTCGTAGAGCCGCGAGACCAGTGAGGTGATCGTGGTCTTGCCCGCCCCCGAGGGGCCGACCAGGGCGATGAGCCGGCCGGGGCCGGCCGTGAACGACACGCCGCGCAGCACCGGCTGGGACGGGCCCGTGTCCTGCCTGGCCACCGACTCCAGCGAGGCCAGCGACACCTCCTCGGCCGCCGGGTAGCGGAAGTGGACGCCGTCGAAGTCGATCGTCACCGGCCCGTCCGGCAGCGGCTTCGCCTCGGGTTTCTCCGCCACCATGGGCTTGAGGTCGAGGATCTCGAAGACCCGGTCGAAGCTGACGAGCGCGGTCATCACGTCCACCTGCACGTTGGACAGCGAGGTGAGGGGGCCGTACAGCCGCATCAGCAGCGCGGCCAGGGCCACCAGCGTGCCCAGCTCGAAGGCGCCGCCGACGGCCAGCACGCCGCCGATGCCGTAGACCAGCGCGGTGGCCAGCGCCGCGACCAGGCCGAGCGCCACCCGGAACACCGTGCCGTACATCCCGACCGTCACGCCCACGTCGCGCACCCGGGCGGCGCGGGCGCCATAGACGGCGGCGTCGTCCTCGGGCCGGCCGTACAGCTTGGCCACCATCGCGCCCGCCACGTTGAAGCGCTCGGTCGTGACCGAGCTCATCTCGGCGTCGAGCTGCATCTGCTCGCGGGTCAGCGCGGACATGCGCCGCCCGACCCACTTGGCGGGCACGATGAAGATCGGCAGCAGCACCAGCGCGACCAGCGTCACCTGCCACGACAGCGCCAGCATCGCGCCCAGCACCAGGATCAGGCTGATCACGTTGCTGACGACCGACGACAGCGTGCTGGTCACGGCCCGCTGGGCGCCGATCACGTCGCTGTTGAGCCGGCTGACCAGCGCGCCGGTCTGCGCGCGCATGAAGAAGGCGACCGGCATGCGCTGCACGTGGTCGAACACCTCGGTGCGCAGGTCGTAGATCAGCCCTTCGCCGATGCGCGCGGAGAACCAGCGCTGCACGAGCGTGAGACCCGCGTCGACCAGCGCGAGCGCGGCGATCGCCACGGCCAGGCCGACCACGACGCCGCTCTTCCTGGGCAGGATGCCGTCGTCGATGATCGCCTTCATCAGCAGCGGGTTGGCGATCACGATGACCGCGCCCGCTATCACCAGCAGCAGGAACGCGGTGATCTGCCCGGTATATGGCCGTGCGTAGCGCGCGATGCGCCGGACCGTGCCGGGTGTGAGCCGCTGCTTGGTCACGGAGCCGTCGCGCCGCAGCGACGACCACACCTGGGGGCCGAAGCCCCCTCCCATCATCGCCATTGGGGGATCCTCCTCCCCCGCCTCAGCGTTGGAGGAGGCCGGGCGATTCCCGGGTCAGCTCAGCGCGTAAAACCCAGCGCGGCTCAGCCGAACAGCGCCTTGAGGCGCTGGGCCTGCTCGGCCCCTTCCGCCGCGCTCTGCTCCTCCAGGGTGCGCGCCCGCGCCCCCTGGAGGAGTCGCTTCGTCGCCGCCGCCGCGTCCCGGTTGGTCGACAGCAGCTCCGCGATCTTGTCTTGTACGGCGCCCGCCAGGTCGCCCGGTGCGACCACGCGTTCGGCGAGGCCGATGCGCATGGCCTCGTCGGCCAGGACGGTCCTGGCGGTCAGGCAGATGTCGATCGCCTTGGCCAGGCCCACCAGCTCGACCAGTGGCTTGGTGCCGGTCAGATCGGGCACCAGCCCCATGGCGGGCTCTTTCATGCAGAACTTGACGTCGTCGGCCACGATGCGCAGGTCGCAGGCGAGCGCGAGCTGGAATCCCGCGCCGATCGCGTGCCCGTGCACAGCCGCGATGGAGACGATCTCTGGTCGGCGAAGCCAAAGGAATCCCTGTTGGAATGTCCTGATGCGCTGCTCGAACGCTGTGGTGTCGAGTCGTGCCGCCGAGCTGAACGAGCCCTGTCCGGGCACTCCCTCAGGCGTGAACATTTGCAGGTCGATACCTGCCGAGAAGGACGGTCCCTCACCTTTCACGACGACGATGCGCACCTGCTCAGGCAGGTTGCCCCCGATGTCAGCCAGTGCCGCCCAGGTCGCGAACGTCTGTGCGTTGCGCTTGCTGGGCCGATCCAGCGCGATCGTCGCGATCTCACCGTCCACCTCGAAACGGAGTCCGATCTCTGCCAGCCTCTCAGCAGAGACTTCCTCCGCGTACCCCCCGCGCTGTGGCGCCTTCGCTTCCGCCATCGCCCGCTCCCTCATTCGCCTTAGCCGTCGCGCCCGAGCCTATAGAATATGATTCTGGCTCGGGCGCGACGGCGGCTGACTTGGGACGAGCGGCTGCGGTCGCACGTTCCGAGGCAACCGTCAGCGCTTGGACTTGCCTCGAGTCGCTCCTCCGCGCCCGCGCAGAGTCACGCCGGACTCGCTCAGGATGCGGTGGATGAACCCGTATGACCGACCGGTCGAAGCGGCCAGGGCGCGGATGCTCTCGCCCGCGGCGTAGCGCTTCTTAAGATCGCCGGCCAGTTTCTCACGATCGGCCCCGGTGACCCGGGTGCCCTTCTTCAGTGTCTCGGCCACGAGTACCTCCTGTAGTGCCGGACTTCCGCAGCGTTACTCCGCCATGATCAGTCATTTCAGCGGGATCGGCTACCTACTCCACGGGAAAAGATCCGTACCCACCCAAATTAAGATCAGGCAAGTGCCACAAGATCGGAAAATTCTTCGCTCCATGCGTCTTCAGTTCCGTCTGGTAGCAAGATCACCCTATCCGGTGACAAGGCGTCAACGGCACCCTCGTCATGGGTGACCAGGACGATTGCTCCTGAATACGACCTCAGAGCGTTCAGAACTTGCTCGCGGCTGACTGGATCTAGGTTGTTCGTGGGCTCATCGAGCAGAAGTACGTTCGCACTCGAGAGGACCAGCATGGCCAGTGCCAGCCGGGTCTTCTCGCCGCCGGACAGCACGCCCGCCGGCTTGTCGGCGTCGTCGCCGGAGAACAGGAACGAGCCGAGCACCTTGCGCAGATCGGTGTCGGTGAACTCGCCACCGGCCGAGCGCATGTTCTCCAGGAGGGTCCTGTCGCTGTCGAGGGTCTCGTGCTCCTGGGCGTAATAGCCGACCTTGAGGCCGTGGCCGGGCCTGATCTCGCCGCTGTCGGGCTGTTCGACCCCGCCCAGCAGCCGCAGCAGCGTGGTCTTGCCCGCGCCGTTGAGCCCGAGGATCACGACTCGGTGACCTCGGTCGATGGCCACGTCGACGTCGGTGAAGACCTCGAGCGAGCCGTACGTCTTGGACAGGCCCGCACCCGTCAGCGGCGTGCGCCCGCAGGGCAGCGGGTCGGGGAAGCGCAGCTTGGCGACCTTGTCGCTCTGGCGCTCCTCCTCCGTGCCGGCCAGCAACCGGTGCGCTCGGCGCATCATGTCCTGGGCGGCCTTGGCCTTGGTGGCCTTGGCCCGCATCTTGTCGGCCTGCGAGAGCAGCGCGCCCGCCTGCTTCTCGGCGTTGGCCCGCTCGCGCTTCCTGCGCTTCTCGTCGGTCTCGCGCTGCGCCAGATAGGCCTTCCAGCCGACGTTGTAGTGGTCGATCACACTGCGGTTGGCGTCGAGGTGCAGCACCTTGTTGACCGTCGCTTCAAGAAGGCCCACGTCGTGACTGATGATCACCAAGCCGCCCTGATGGGATCGCAAAAAATCACGAAGCCACCCGATTGAGTCCGCATCTAGGTGGTTTGTCGGCTCGTCGAGAAGGAGAGTTTCCGCTCCACTGAAAAGAATGCGCGCCAATTCCACGCGTCTTCGCTGACCGCCTGAAAGCGTTTTCAGTGGCTGCCCGAGCACCCGGTCGGGCAGGCCGAGACTGGAGGCGATGGATGCGGCCTCGGACTCGGCCGCGTAACCGCCGAGCACGTGCATCTGGTCTTCGAGCTTGCCGTACTGCCGCACGGCCTTGTCGCGGGTGCGCACGTCGGCGGAGGACATGCCGAGCTCGGCCGCGCGCAGTTTGCGCAGCACCTCGTCGAGCCCGCGCGCCGACAGGATGCGGTCGCGGGCGAGCACCTCCAGGTCGCCGGTGCGCGGGTCCTGCGGCAGATAGCCGACGGCGCCGCTGGTGGTGACGGTGCCGCCGGCGGGCAGCCCCTCACCGGCCAGCACCTTGGTCAGCGTGGTCTTGCCCGCGCCGTTGCGGCCGACGAGGCCGATCTTGTCGCCGGGGTTGACCCGGAAGGAGGCGTTCTCTATGAGCAGGCGCGCGCCCGCGCGCAGCTCGATGTCACTGGCGATGATCATGGTTGACGGAACACTCCCGAGCTAGGGGTAAGAAGAGTTGGGCGTGGCGACGCCGGTCAATCGGGAGTGTGCATACAGATCAGTGTAGGGCCCCCGCCGGGAGCCCCACCTCTGCTCAATCCGTCGCCAAGTGGCCGCCGATCAGCGCCAGGTTCTGGATCGCGGCCAGGCCGTACTGGGCGGCGTCGTTGGTGGAGACGAACGGCGCCTCCAGGACGTGCGCCAGGACGTGCGGCCCCTCGACGCGGGTGAGGCGCCAGTCCGGCTCGCGCTGCAGGGGGTTGCTGTTGAGCTGGTCGCCCTCGTCGAGGAAGAACTTGCGCCAGGCCAGAGCGGCCAGCCCGGCGTCGCCCGAGCGGGCGGCGGCGTACGCGGTGAGGCGGCTGTGCGCCTGCACCAGCGAGATGCCGCTCAGCGGCCGGCCCACCTCGGCGGCCTGCCGCTCGGCGGGGGCGAGGTAGAGCCGGCAGTAGTCCAGCCAGGCCCGCTCGAACCCGGGCACGTCCAGGCCGAGCGAGATGAGCTCGGAACACATCTCGGGCAGCCCGAAGACCGACGACAGGTGGGAGACGGAGATCTGGTCGCGGGAGGTGTCGAACCGGCCTGTGGCCAGGTCGAGGCGGGCCTCGCCGGTCAGGAACCCCTGGGGCAGCGCGCCGATGCCGGCCATCGTGCCCAGCAGCCTGTCCTTGGCGTGCTCGTCGCCGTGGCGCTCCCACCGGGTGAGCCAGGCCGCCACGAGCGAACCCCAGTCGGTGCCGAGCCCGACCGCCAGCGCGGACGGGTCCGGGGTGTAGACGTCCTGGCGCACCTTGCGCGTGGGGTCGATCGCCAGGAACGTCTCCTCGGGCCTGGCCAGCTCGTCGAGCAGGTCGCCGGTGCGCTCGTCGGCGGTCAGGTAGTAGAAGAAGCGCCGGTAGGCGGCGTTGGAGATGCGCAACTGCTTGGCGCTGCATCCCCAGTGCTGCACGTTGTGCCTGGTGCCCAGGCCCTTCCAGCGGCCGAGGTGATAGACGTCGACCTCGCCGGTGTGGCGGGTCATGGCCTCGGCGAAGCGGAAGACGTCGGCCCGTCCCGTGCGCAGATACTGGTACCAGAGCCACAGGTCGGGCGAGAGCTCGGAGTTGTCCCACGCGTAGCCGCCGACGTCGTAGCGCCAGGTGTGCCGGTCGGCGTCGTAGGTGTGCATCACGTCGCCGTAGTCCCAGAACCCGTACCACCTGCGCTGCTCCCGCTCACGCCGGTAGAAGTCGAACAGCAGGTCCAGCCGGTCCTCGATCGCCGCATGGGCGGGCGTGGAGCGGTCGGGCAGCGCCCAGTCGCCGAACACGCCCGCCTCGCGGAGGCGTTCCGGGGCGGCGGTCAGCAGCGCCGGCTCGTTCATCGCGGCCGCGTGCCCGGCCAGGGCCGCCGACGACGGCGTGGCGTCGTGGACGCGCAGCGTGAGTTCGTGGGTACGGGCGATGCCGTGGGCGTCGCCGAAGCCCGGCTCGTAGTCCTCGTAGGTGATCTCCAGGCCCTCCAGCTGCTCGGCGAAGGTGTCCTGGCCCATGCCGTCGTGGTAGAAGCGCAGGTCCATGGCGGGCGCGGAGGGCGACCAGAGCCAGACGGTCGCGGTGGCCAGGGCGGTGGCGGCGCCCCTGACGTCGAGCCGGGTCGGGTGCAGCCGCCAGAAGTCGCGCAGGCCGAAGCCGAGACCGCCGCTCGCGCCGCCGAGGTAGCCGTACCCGGCCGAGCGGGTGCCCGACGGGACGGTCACCCAGGCGTGGCCGTCGGCGGCGCGTTTGCGCAGGGTGAAGCCGTCGGCCGAGGTCTGGTCGAGGGTGTAGTCGTTCCAGGCGGGGATGAGGTGCAGGCGGCCCGCCACCTCGGGGTTGCCGATCGGGCCGCACGGCCGGCCCTCGACCTGGGCCCGCCGTACGGCCTCCCCCGGGTCGCGGCGCAGCCCGGTCAGCCCGCGGACCGCCTCGGTGAGGAAGCCGTCCTGCCCGGCCAGCCGCACGTGGCGGTCGTGGAGCTCGTCGCGCATGACCACGTCGGCGCGCAGGCCGAGCCCGGCCAGGAAGTCCCGCTCGGGGTCGCCGTCCCAGACGAACGTGTGCATGACGCGCACGTCCTCGGCGCCCGCGTAGAAGTACAGGCGGACGGTGAACGGCAGCCGGCCGCCGTGGTCGCCCGCCAGGCGGATCACGGCCCGGACGGGGCCGTCCTGCTCGACGGTGACCTCGCGGACGATGCCCGTGGCCTGCTCGCGGGTGACGGTGCCGGCGTCGTCGGGGGTGGGGCCGTCCTGGTGGAGGCTGATCAGGCGGACGTTCCTGGCGATCTCGCGGGAGCCGTGGGAGACGGAGCGGGCCAGCGTGTCGCCCGTCTCCTCGATCGTCCAGGTGACGGGGCCCGTGCTCACCCGCAGCACGCCGTCCTCGCGGACGACGGTGACGGGCCGCTCCGGCACGGCAGGCTGCTGTCCCGTGGTGAGTTCGTACGACGCGGCGGGGTCGGCCTGCGGTCCGATCGCGTGCGCCGACCACTTGACCGACCCGTCCGGCCAGGTGGCGGTCACCCAGCTCTGCACCGGCACCGCGCGCCCCTCGAGATCGGCCAGCGCGAACCCGGCCGCGCCCTCCACCGCGCCGCGCCGCCACGGCACCCCCCAGGTCACGCCCTGGTCCGCGGGCCGGTCCAGCCAGTTCAGCGTCGTCAAAAGATCTCCTTGAGTCGCCCGGCGACCAGCACCGCCACCGCGTCGGCGCCGCGGAAGCAGAAGTGGGTGTCGTCGGCCACGCCCTCGGGGTACAGCGGGTGCTCGCCGGGCGCGAAATGGGTGAACAGGGCCTTGGAGCCCTCGGGTCCGAGGCGCTCGTACAGCTCGGTGGTCGCGGCGGTCAGGTCGATCAGCGGCAGACCCTCGGCCGCCGCCAGCTCGCGCACCTGGCCGGGATGGCCGCCATGGGTCGGCACCAGCCGGTCGCCGTCGAACCTGCGCCGCTGCACCGGCGTGCACAGCACCGGCAGCGCGCCCGCCTGCCGCGCCTCCTCGGCGAAGAGGCGGAGATTCTCCTGGTACGGCAGGCCGGGTTCCTTCTGGTCGTTGTGCCCGAACTGCAGGACCACCACGTCACCAGGTGTGATCTCCAGCAGCAGCGCCGCCCACAGCCCCTCGGCCCGGTGGCTGGCGGTGGTCGCGCCGCCCTTGGCGAAGTTGCGCACCGGGCCGCCGGTGTGGGCCGCGAGCTGCGCGCCCCACCCCGACATGGGCGCCTCGGCCGCCGGGCAGGAGGCGACGGTCGAGTCACCCGCCAGCAGGACCGTACGGGTCACTCCTTGACCGACCCGAGCAGCACACCCTTGGAGAAGTGCTTCTGCAGGAACGGGTAGAACAGCAGGATCGGCAGCGTCGCGATGACGACCACCGCGAACTTCAGTCCCTGGGTGGGGAAGAACACCGACTCCAGCATGGCCATCGCGTTCTGGGCGTCGGGGCTGGTCAGCTGCCTGACGAGCACCTGGAGCGTCCACTTCTTGGAGTCGTCGATGTACAGCAGCGGCGACATGTAGTCGTTCCAGATGCCCACCGCGTAGAACAGGGAGAACGTCGCGATGATCGGCTTCGAGAGCGGCAGCACGATCTTGAAGAAGACGCCCATCTCGTTGCAGCCGTCGATGCGCGCCGCCTCCTCCAGCGCCTGCGGCAGCTCCTGGAAGAAGCTCTTCACGATGATCAGGTAGAAGGGGTTGATCGCCAGCGGCAGGATCAGCGCCCAGTAGCTGTCGAGCATCCCCAGGTCCCGCACCACCAGGTAGGTGGGGATCATGCCGCCGGTGAAGACGAGCGTGAAGATGACCAGGTTCAGGACCAGCGTCCGTCCCGGCAGGTACCGCTTGGCCAGGGGGTAGGCCATCGTGAACGTCAGCAGCACCTGCACCACCGTGCCCACCGCCGTCACGCAGATCGTGGTGAGCAGCGCCCGGACGAACGTGCCCGAGTCGAAGATGTACTCATAGGTGGTGGTGACGAACTTCTCCGGCCACAGGAAGAACGGCCGTGAGGCGATCTCCGCCTCCGAGGCGAACGACCCGGCCAGCACGTACAGCAGGGGCAGGATCGTGATCAGCGCCAGGAACAGCAGCACGGCGATGTTGAGCACGTCGAACACGCGGCTGCCGAGCGTGTGCTGGTGTGTGGGCGACTGGTTGGGCATTCAAGCGCTCCTTAGAACAGTCCACGCTGGCCGAGGCGCTTGGCCAGCCAGTTGGAGCCGAAGATCAGGAGGACGCCCACCAGACCCTTGAACAGGCCGACGGCCGTGGAGTAGCTGAAGGCGCCCTGGGTGATGCCCATGTAGTAGACGAAGGTGTCGAACACGTCCGCCGCCGAGCGGTTCAGCGCGCCGGTCATCAGCCAGATCTGCTCGAAACCGGTGTCGAGCAGGTGACCCGACGTCAGGACGGCCATCACCACGATCGTGGGCCGGATGGCGGGCAGCGTGACGTGCCAGAACTGCCGGAAGCGCCCGGCGCCGTCCATGCGGGCCGCCTCGTACAGGTCGGTGTTCACACCCGCCAGCGCGGCCAGGTAGATGATCGTGCCCCAGCCGGTCTGCTTCCACAGCAGCTGGAAGACGATGATCGGCCGGAACCAGTCGGGCTGGGCCACGTAGTCGATCTTCTTGCCGCCGAGCATCTCGTGGAAGAAGGTGGCGATCACCCCGAAGTCCACGGAGAACAGCAGGTACGTCAGCGAGGCGACGATCGTCCAGGAGAGGAAGTGCGGGATGTAGACCAGCGACTGGATCGACCGCTTGAGCACGCTGTGCCGCAGCTCGTTCAGCATGAGCGCGACGATGATCGGCGCGGGGAAGACGAAGACCGCCGTCAGCAGCGCCAGCATGAGCGTGTTGAACATCAGGCGGCCGAAGTCCGGCCCGTTGAACAGCTCCTCGAAGTGCTTGAAGCCGACCCACGGGCTGCCGGAGTAGCCGAGGAACGGCAGGAAGTCCTGGAAGGCGATGGTCACGCCGTACATCGGCAGGTACTTGAAGACGATGAAGTACGCGAGACCGGGCAGCAGCATCAGGTACAGCCAGCGGTAACGCAGCACGGCGGTGCGGAACGTCAGCCTCTCGCGGCGGCGCCCGGGTTTGGTGGCCGCCTTCGTGGGAGGCGGCGCCAGGTCGGTGGCCACAGCCACCTCCTTTCACAGAAGGGGCCCGGGAATGTCCCGGGCCCCTCGGGCGAGGTCAGTTGCCGAGCTTGGAGACCAGGTCGTTGGTCTCAGCGGCGATCTGTGTGCCGCCGTTGTCGTACCAGCGCTTGATCTCGGCCTTCAGCCCCGCCTCGTCGATCGCGCCGGAGATGAACTTGATCCGGGCGTCGGTGATGATCGGGTCGAGGGTCTGGCCCTTGGCGATGGTGGTGGGCGCCATGACCGCGAGCGCCGGGTTGTGCACGGCGGTCTTCAGGTCCTCCTCGGCCAGCTTGTTGCGCAGCGTGACCTGGTCCTGGTGCGGCTTGTCCGGGTAGATGTCCGGGTAGGCGCCGAGGCCGACGCTGGCGGTGGTGCCGAGCTGGATGAACGCCTTGTCCACGTCCTGCTGGATCTGCTTGACCTTGGGGTCGTCCTGGCTGATGCGGACGGCGCCGCCGTCCTGGACCTTGAAGTTGCGGCCCTCGAGCCCGTTGCTCAGCAGGACCCCGCCCTCCTTGGAGGCCATCTTGTCCAGGACCGTCAGCACCTCGTCGAGCTGCTGCTCGGTCTGCACGCTCTGCCTCGGGACGGCGATGACGCCGTTGTAGCCGGTGAAGGGGTAGGAGAACTTCTTGCCGTCGGAGCGCTTGAGGTTGCCGACCGTGAGGACCTTGTCGAAGTCGTTGGGGTCCTTCTCCTTGAGCAGGTCGAGGAGGTTGGTGCCGCGGACGTTGACGTCGATGATCATGCCGCCCTTGCCCTGGACGAACGGGTCGTTCCACTTGGCCGAGTCGAGGGTGGCGTAGTCGGGGTTGACCAGGCCCTCATCGACCATCTTCTTGACGAACTTGTTCGCCTCGACGAACTCAGGGGTGTCGAAGCCGGGGACGAGCTTGCCGTCCCGCTCACCCCAGATGTTCGGGGCGCCGAACCAGGTCTCGATCACGTCGTACGGGCTGGCGCTGCCGTACTGGGGAGACGGCCACTTGGGGATGATCAGGCCGTAGGTGTCCTTCTTGCCGTTGCCGTCAGGGTCCTTCTCGGTGAACGCCTTGGCGATGTCGTAGAGGTCATCGACGGTCTCAGGCGTCTTCAGCTTGAGCTTGTCCATCCACTGCTTGTTGATCACGACGGCCGAACGGAGCAGGGGACGGATCCGGTAGAGGCCGTAGATCTTGCCGTTGGTGGAGGAGTTCCGGACCGTCCGCGCGTCCCGGTTCTTCAGGTTCGGATACTTGTCCAGCTTGTCAGTCAGGTCCCAGAACGCCCCGGCCTGGGCGGCGCGGACGAACGACGAGGTCTTGTCGCCCTGGATGACCATGATCTGCGGCATCTTGTCCGAGGCCAGCGTGACGTTGGTCTTGTCGTTGTAGTCGGCGTTGGGCACCCAGGTGATCTGGAGCTTCTTGCCGACCAGCTTCTCGACCGCCTGCTGCATCTCGCCCTTGGGGTCGGGGGCCGTACCGAACAGCGGGACCATCATGGTCACCGTGCTGCTGTCGGTCTCACTCCCCCCGCCGCCGCTGGAGCATGCCGACGCGAGAAGAGCAGCCGTTAGCGTCAACACACCGGCGGTCAGCCGGCGTCGACGAGATGCGCTCATGAGTTCCCTTTCGAATGCAGGCGAGCCTCGTTCTCCTCGAAGAAACGCAGGCAGAGCCACGTGTTGAGATAGATCCACGCACCGATGCTGATCACCGCTGCGAGGACGGGCGCCACCGAGGTCACGAAGGCGATGGCCGCGAGCGCGAACAGCAGCAGCACTGAGGAGGCGGGTCGAGTTAGCGCTAACAGCGAGGCTTTGGGAATATAGGCCCAGAGCGGCAGGTCGTAGTGCGCGTAGAGCGGCCCGAGATAGGCCCCCACCCCGGCCAGCACCACCAGCGCCAGGAAGGTCGCGATCCGCAACGCTCCCGAGCCGGGCCCGAGAGCGGAGAAGTACAGGTAGTTGCCCACGAGGACGGTGGCGAGCACCGCCACCGGAAGGATCAGCAGCGAGGCGCGGACGAACTCCCGTCGGTAGACGGTCCAGAATTCGGTCCAGGCCTGAATCGATTCACCGCGAGCATGCCGCCGAGCCAGCGTGTAGGCGGCTACGGTGGCGGGCCCTAGGCCCAGGATCACGCCACCCGCGAGGGTGAACAGGATCCACAGGAGGTTCAGGCGAGCCGCCCAGATGAGCTCTGAGCAGGCAGCTTGAATCCTGATCGACGTGGCGGGATGGTTCATCCGGCACCACCTTCTCGTGGCGTGTGCGCGGACACGGGGGTGGAGTGTTGCGCCGCCGTTCCTTGCCCGTTTCGCACGAGTGAACGGCGGTTGGTGCGAAATTAGTGTTGAATCGACTCAAAGTCAATGACGAGAAACCCGCAGATTCGCATATTCCCCGATCATCGGGGCCATCTGCCGGAACCCGATCTTGCCGCCCACCAGCGCGGGGCCACCGGTGCTCCCGTCGTCCGTCCAGCGGAACGAGACGACATCGTTAACCGAGAACGTGATCACGCCGCCCTCGACGTCCAGGCGCATGGCGTACGGACCGTCGGCGTCGAGCACCGCGGGTAGCGGGTCGGCACCCTGCGCGACCAGGTGGAACCCATGGCTCTTGCGCAGGTTGCAGGTGTGCAGGGCGCGTTCGGACGCCCACATCCGGCGGAAGTAGGACACATGGTAGGCGTCGATGTCGCCGTGGTGGTACTGCTCGTACGGCCCGCTGCGCGGCGCGAGACCCGGGTCGAACAGATCCTCGCCACCCCGGCCGCGGGCATGGAAGAACATGATGCACAGCCCCGGCTCCCTGACCGGCCAGAAGTCCCATTCGATCCGCACGTCGGCGGGCAGGTCCTCGGGGCACCAGAGCACGACGTTCGCCGCCTGCCCGTCGGCCGGCGGCCTGAGACTCTCCAGCCGCATCCGTCCCATGGGGAACGTCGTCGCCCCGTCCCCTTCCAGCCGGAACCCGGCCAGGTCGTCGGGGCCGGCGAGCGGATTGCGGTAGATCTCCGTCAATGTGGACTCCTGTGCAGGTCGCTGGACTGCCGGACCACCAGGTCCGGCTGGAAGATGACCTGCCGGTGCCGGTGCAGCTCCGGCTCGGCGACCTCCTCCAGCAGCAGGTCGATGGCCGTACGCCCGAGCAGCTCACGCGGCTGGCGGACCGACGACAGCGGCACGGTCGCCGCGGCGGCGAAATCTATGTCGTCGTAGCCGACGATCGCCATGTCGTCCGGCACGCGCAGCCCACGCGCGGCCATGGCCTGCAGGAATCCCAGGGCGAGCAGGTCGTTGGCGCAGAAGACGGCCGTCGGCCGCTCCCCGGATGGCAGCGCCGCCACCCGCTCTCCCGCGCTGCGCCCGTTGGCGACGCTCAGCGCGGGCATGAACCAGGCGACCAGCTCGACGCCGCCACCCGGTCCCATTCCGCCGCCCGGGTCGACTCCCCCGCCCGGCTCGGTGTCGCCGGCCTCGGTGACCGCGCTGGTGAAGCCCGCGTGCCGGTCGGCCACCTGCTTGATCGACTGCGGTCCGCCCACGAACAGGATCTTGCGGTGTCCCCGCTCGATCAGGTGCGCTCCGGCGATGTGGCCGCCGAGCCGGTCGTCGACCGCCACCGAGCACTGCAGCCCGGTGGCGGCGCTGTCGACGAGCACCACGGGCGTGCCCCTGGCGGCGAGCTCCGCCAGCCGCGGGTTGCCCGCGTCGACCGGCGTGATGAGGATGCCCATCACCCGCTGCTGTTCGAGCTGGTAGAGGTAGCGCAGCTCACGGGCCGGGTCGGCGGCGCTGTTGCACAGCACCACCATGGTGTCGTGCTCGTCGGCCAGGGTGTCGGCGCCCTGCGCGACGTCGGCGAAGAACGGGTTGGCCACGTCCAGCACGATCAGGCCGACCGTGCGGCTGCGGCCGACCCGCAGGTGGCGAGCCACTTCGTTGCGGACGAAGCCCAGCTCGCGGATCGCGCTGAAGACGCGTTCACGCGTGGCGGGGGAGACGATCTCGGGGCGGTTGAGCACGTTGCTCACGGTGCCCACGGAGACGCGTGCCCGCTGCGCGACCTCCTTGATGTTCGTGGTCGCCATTGATCCTCACGTGGCCGCTCCGGTGTTGAACGGGCCTCATCATAGCCGTACACATGATCGATTTGAATCGACTCAAGGCGATGAGGTACCAATTCGCTTGCCGTCGCGCATCAGATCGCTGATCACGAGGCCATCACCGCTCCCCACGGCGTACGATACCGCTCTCGTACGCGAGGACCACGAGCTGTACTCGATCACGCAGGTGAAGCTTGGTAAGGATCCGCCCGATATGCGACTTGACCGTCGCCTCAGAGATCGTCAACGACCCGGCGATCTCGGCGTTGGACCAGCCCCGGGCCACCTGCCTGAACACGTCCCGCTCCCGCTCGGTGAGCCGGTCGAGCAGCTGGTCGGCCGGAGACTGCCCGGTCGCCAGGTCGGGCAGGTGAGCGGCGAACGCGTCGATGAGCCGGCGGGTCACGCCGGGCGACACCATCGCGTCACCGGCCGCCACGGCCCGCACACCCGTCAGCAGGTCGGGCGGCGGCACGTCCTTGAGCAGGAACCCGCTGGCTCCGGCCCGCAGCGCGGCGTAGACGTACTCGTCGAGATCGAACGTGGTCACCACCAGCACCCTCGCCTCTGCCCCCAACTCGACGATCCGCCGGGTCGCCTCGATGCCGTCCAGCACGGGCATCCGTACGTCCATCAACACCACGTCGGGCCGCAGCGCCCGGGTCATCGCCACGGCCTGCGCACCGTCGCCCGCCTCGCCCACCACTTCCAGGTCGGGCTGGGTCTCGATCACCGCCCGGAACCCGAGCCGCTGCAGGGGCTGATCGTCGACGAGCAGTAACCGGATGCTCATGCGAGCATAGTGTCATCGAAGCGCAGGCGAGCGCGCACCCGCCACCCGCCGCCGGGGACGGGTCCCGCCTCGACCCAGCCACCGTACGACGCGGCCCGCTCGACCATCCCCGCCAGCCCATGACCACCCTCCGACCCCACCAGCCCAAAGCCGCCATCCGACCCTGCCGCCCCATAACCCCCATCCAACCCTGCCCAGCTGCGGCCACCATCCGCCCCTGTCCAACTGCGGCCACCATCCAACCCCGCCAGACCCAGGCCGTCATCCACCCCTGCCCGACCTTGGCAGCCATCCGCCCCCACCAACCTGTGAACATCATCCGGCCCCGCCAGGCCGTCTCCACCATCCGGACCCGCCAACCCATGAACACCGCCCGGCCCCGCCAGACCGCCTCCACCATCCAGGCACGCCAGGCTGTCTCTGCCCCCCAGCCCCGCCAACCCGTGCGCGCCATCCGGCCCCACTAACCCGTGGGCACCGTCCGGCCCCACCAATCCACGGCCACCGTCCGGCTGAGTGGACGCCGGACGTGCGGGGCGGCCGGCGCCGTCGTCGGTGATCTCCAGATCAGCGCCGTACGTCGTGTAACTGAGCCGGACGCGCACGCTGACCCGCCGTCCCGCGTGCTTGAGGGCGTTGGTCAGCGCCTCCTGCACAATCCGATAGACGGCCAGCTCCGCCCCCGGGCCCCAACTGCCTGCCACACCCTCACGGAGCACCTCGACCCGTACACCCGCCTCCCGCACCTGATCCACCAACCGGTCGAGATCGTCCAACCCCGGCTGCGGCGCTCTTTCCGGACCTCCGCCCAACTGCGACTCACCGCCACCATCGCGCAGCAGACCGACCAGCCGCCGCATCTCCGACAACGCCTGCCGCCCGGTCTCCGAGACCTTCTCCATCATGACCGCCACCCGCTCGTGACCGCCTCCGGCGAAGAGCGCGGTCCTGTCAGCGTGCGTGGTCCCGTCAGCGTGCGTGGTCCTGTCGGCATGCGCGGCCCCGTCAGCGTGCGTGGTCCTGTCGGCATGCGCGGCCCCGTCAGCGTGCACGGCCCCAGCGGTGAAAAGAGCTCCGTCGGCGATGGGAGTGGCCCTGACGATGGGCGAGCCCCCGTCGGGGTGCGAAGCGTCGTCGGCGAGCGAGTCTCTGGCGGCATACGACGCGCCATCGGTAGGCGAGGCACCGTCCGTAGGCGAGGCACCGTCCGTAGGCGAGGCACCGTCCGTAGGCGAGGCACCACCGGAGCATGAGCCGCCCTCGGCAAGTGAGGCCCGATCCCCAGGCGCGGCACCATCCGAAGGCACGCCACCGCCCGAAGCCACGCCACCATCCGCAGACACGCCACCAGCGGCGTGCTGTACGCCGCCGCCGTACGGGACCCTGTAGGCGAGCGAAGCTCTGGCGGTGTACGAGGCGCCGTCAGCGAGCGCGACCATGACGGCCAGGCTGTGCGCCACGATATCGTGCACCTCCCTGGCGATCCTGGCGCGCTCGGCGGCCACCGCCAGCCGGGCCTGTTGATCGCGCTGCTCCGCCAGGTGCCGGGCGCGCTCGGCCAGGTAGCCCTGCCGCATCCGCAGGGTGACCCCCAGCAGCGCGACGACCCCCAGGACCGAGGACGTCCCGATCAGTGTCGGCCAGCCGGGGTCGTCCCGCAGCCCGCTCAGCCACACGGCGCCCGCGACCGCCCCCACCGCCGGCCACAGGTGGCGCTGCGGACGGTGCCGGGCCACCGTGTACACCGCCAGCAACGGCACGAAGACCAGGAACACGCCGGTGACCCCGATCAGACCGCTGACCCCCACCAGCGCCAGCACGATCCAGAACACGACGGCCGGCGCCCGCCGCCGCCACACCAGCGGGACGTGAACGGCGGCGAACCACAGCCAGGCGGCCCCTGTGACGCCTGTCCCCGGTTCGAGCACACCGCGGGCAGCCGCACCCCCCGCCGTCACCGGTACGGCCAGCGCCGCGACCAGGCAGGCCAGCCCGGCGTCCGCCATCTCCGGATGCCGGACGGCCCAGGCACGCAGCCGACGAACAGGCGCGGCCCCGGGACGCACCCGACCGGCGGAAACAGCTCCAGCATGCGCCCGACCGGCGGAAGCAGCCCCAGCATGCGCCCGACCGGCGGAAGCAGCCCCAGCATGCGTCCGACGGGCAGAGGCGAGCCAGACACGCACCCGGCCGACAGACGCGGCCCAGGCACGCAGCCCACGACGGCCGGAGGCGGCGTTCATGCGTCCCGCCCGCGCAGCATCACCGCGGCACCGCACAGCACCAAGACGATCCACCCGAGCACCACGACCGTCCCCGGTAAGGGCTCCAGCACGCCACCGGCGCCGTCGATCTCGTACATGGCCTGCAGGGCAACCGTGGGCAGGTAGGGCAGGACGGTCTCACGCACCGGGGCGGGCAGCGCGCCCGACAGCACCGGAGGAAGGAGCACGACGACGGCCACGAACACGGCGATCGCACCGGCGGTGTGCCGCACCATCGTGCCGATGCCCAGCCCGAGCAGGCCGACCGCGACCGTGGCGGCCGCCACCCCGAGGATCGCCCGGACGATGTGCGGGTCGCCGAGCGTGAGGCGGGCGGCCTCGTCGACGAACGCCTGGTTGGCCAGGAACGCCAGTAAGTAGGCGGCGACCATGATGGGGGCCGTGATGGCGACCAGGACCAGCGCCTTGGCCCACAGCACCGGCAACCGGCGCGGCACCGCGGTCAGCGTGACCCGGATCAGGCCGCCGCCGTACTCGCTGGTCATCATCAGCACCCCGAACACGCCGACCGCCAGGGCGAACAGCAGAAACCCGCCGCCCACCACCTGATCCGCGACGGGTGTCGCGGGCGCCGGCTCGCGGGCCGCGTTCCAGCCGATGATCGCGGACAGGCCGATCAGGAGTTGCGGGACCATGCCGAAAACGAACCATGTGACGCGCAGTGTGTACAGCTTGGTCCATTCCGACCGCAGGACCCGGCCGAAGGTGATCTGGGTCGCGGTCACGGCAGGCTCCCTTCCATCGCGGAGAACTCCATGGCGTCGCGGGTGAGCCGCATATAGGCCTGCTCCAGCGACGCGCGGCGCGGGCTGAGCTCGTGCAGGGCCAGGTCGTGCCCCCTCGCCAGGGTGCTGATCGTCTCGACCGGCAGGCCGCCGACCAGCAGGGTGCCCGGTTCGTCGGTCGTCACCGCGGCTCCCTGACGGACGAGCAGGTCGCGTAGCTCGGTGGCCTGCGGGCTGCGGACCCGCACGCGATCCACGCCGGAGCGGGCGATCAGCTCGGCGGTGGAGATGTCGGCCAGTAACCGGCCCCGGCCGATGATCACCAGATGCTGCGCGGTCATGGCCATCTCGCTCATCAGGTGGCTGGAGACCAGCACGGTGCGGCCGTCGGCGGCCAGGTGCTTGAGCAGGGTGCGCAGCCACAGCACACCGTCGGGGTCGAGCCCGTTGACCGGTTCGTCCAACATCAGCACGGCGGGGTCGCCGAGCAGCGCCGCCGCGATGCCCAGCCGCTGCCGCATACCCAGGGAGAAGCCGCCCGCCCGGCGCCTGGCCACCGGCGCCAGGCCCGTCAGCTCGAGCACCTCGTCCACCCGGGACGCGGCGATCCCGTGCGTGCGCGCCAGCGCCAGCAGGTGGTGGTAGGCCGTGCGGCCCCGGTGCGCCGGGGTCGCCTCCAGCACCGCGCCGACCTGCCGCAGCGGGTCAGGGTGGTCGGCGTAGGGGCGGCCGTTGACGGTGGCCGTCCCGGCGCTCGGACGGTCGAGGCCCACGATCGCGCGCATCGTCGTGGACTTGCCGGCGCCGTTGGGCCCCAGAAAGCCGGTGACCTGCCCCGGCCGTACGGAGAAGGACAGGTGGTCGACGGCGGTGACGCCGCCGTAGCGTTTGGTCAGCTCCCGTATCTCGATCACGTGGTCAACGCTAGGGACGGGCGCTCCGGCGCACGACCACCCTGGGTCTGGTCTTGGCGGCTCGGCGGGTCAGCCTCAGGTCTTACGAGGCCCCACCTGTGGTGGGTGGGTCCACCACGCGGACGCGTACCGCGCGGAACAGGGTGGGCGTGTCCTTGAGTACGGCGAGCTTCGGGTCGGGGACGACGAGGAACGGTTCGGTCTCCAGCGCCAGCAGGCCGGCCAGGCGCCGGTCGGCGCGCAGCGCGTCCACGGCCCTGCGGTCGCCGCCGAGCACGACCGCGTCCAGTTCGTCCTGGCACGGTGACAGGACGCGCAGCACGGTCTCGGCCGCCGCTTCGAAGGCCTGGCCCGCCTGGTTCTGCCTGCGTCTGGCGAAGCGCTGCTGCGACCATCCGCCCGCCGCCGTACGCCCTTGGACCAGCCGCGACCCGACCTTGGACGTCACCAGCCGCGACCCGTGGAACACGCCCGCCGCGTAACCGCCCATGCGTACCAAGATGACCCCTATGTGCCGCTCTGTCCGCGCGTGGGCGACGAGCCTGCTCACGTACGGCCTTCCGGCCTGCATAGGCGGAAAGGGTACGTACAGCTCCGCCAACGCCCCGTCGGCGGCCACCAGGCGCACGACCCGCTCGTCACCGGTGGCCTCGAACGGGCCATGCCGGTCGGCGAAGCCGTCGATCCACGGGTGCACGCGTTCGGGCACCACGGACACCCACCGCCCGCCACCCTTCGCCGGTCGCGCACTCATGCCGGAAGGCTATCGGAGCGGCGACCACGCCCAACTCCGTGGGAAATATCGGTGAATTCCGCTTCAAGGCACTTCTGCCCGACGTGCCGCACCACCATCATCGCTACGTGTCCTCCCTGCTCACCAGCCCCGTGGTGGATCTCGACACGGGAGCCGTCATCGCACGCCCGGCGGTCATCGACCCGGCGGGCTACCTCAGGGCCGACCCCCTGCCCATGGTGCTGGAGCTGCCCATGCGGATCGTGCTGGCGGGCGCCGGCGCGCTGGCTCCGCTGCACGAGGCGATGCGGCGGTCGGGCAGGCACCCGCGCGAGGCCATCGTGCTGCTCACGGGCCCGTGCGGGACCGCCGACCGGCCGGTGCTGAAGGTGGCGCTCGACGGGCTGCGCAACCTCGGCTATCTGCTGGGCTTCAGTGACGTGGGCACGGAGAGCGTGCCGCTCGACATCATCGCGGACGCCTCCCCGTACCTGCTGGCCCTGGCCCCCGAGCCGGCCGGGGGGCTGCCGGGCGACCGCCGTCCGGCGGCGGTGGCACGGGCGGTGGTGGCGCTGGCGCGCGGTCTCGGCGCGCACGCGCTGGTCGCGGGGGTCGAGCACGAGGCGCAGCTCGCCGCGGTGCGCGGCTGGGAGGTGCGGCTGGCCTGCGGGCCGCTGCTGAGCCCAGGGCCCGACGGGAAGGTACGGGTGCCGCTCCCGGCCGCCGGGGAGCCGTCCGTCGCCGTACGGCTCGGGCCACGCGTGCAGGAGCTCCTGCTGCCCGCCGTGACGCTGCCCGTCGGGGCGAAGGCGGAGGAGGTGATGGAGGCCTTCGGGCAGGAGCCGTCGATCACCAGCGTGATCCTGGTGGACGAGTACCAGCGGCCCAGGGGCAGCCTGGATCGCAGCCGGTTCCTGCTGTCGTTCGCGGCCCGCTACGGGCATGCGCTGCACGGCTCGAAGCCCGCCCAGCGGCTGGCCGACCCGCCGCGTACGGTGCCGAAGAGCACCCCCGCCGTGGCGGCCATGCAGGCGGCGGGCCGGGACTCGAGCCGCGTCTACGACGACCTGGTGGTGACCGACGAGCTGAACCGCTGCCTGGGCATCGTACGGGTGTCCGACCTCATCCGGCAGGTGGCCTGGGCAGGGTGATCGCCGAACCGTATTCCTAGAGCCAGCCCTGGGTCCTGGCGCGCTGGACGGCCTCGATGCGGTTGCGGGCGTGCGTCTTCTGGATGGCCGACGACAGGTAGTTGCGTACGGTGCCCTCCGACAGGTGCAGGTGCCGGGCGATGTCGCCGATGGTCGAGCCGTCGACCGCGGCGGCCAGCACGTCGCGTTCGCGGGCCGACAGCGGGTTGGGCCCCGCGCTGAGCGCCGCCGCCGCCAGCCCCGGGTCGATGACCCGCTCCCCCGCGTGTACGCGCCTGATCGCCGCCGCCAGCTCGCGGGCCGGGCTGTCCTTGACCAGGAAGGCCACCGCGCCCGCCTCCATGGCGGTACGCAGGTAGCCGGGGCGGCCGAACGTGGTCAGGATCATCACCCGGCAGCCGGGCACCTGTTCGGTGATCCGGGCGCCCGCGCTCAGGCCGTCCATGACGGGCATCTCGATGTCGAGCAGGGCGATGTCCGGGCGTTCCTCGATCGCGACGGCCACCGCCGCCTCGCCGTCGGCCGCCTCGCCGACGACCTCGATGTCGGGCTCCAGGCCGAGCAGCGACGCCAGCGCGCCGCGTACCATGCCCTGGTCCTCGGCCAGGATCACCCGGATCACGCCGCCGCTCCCGCGGGGACCAGCACCCGTAGCCGGAAGCCCGCCCTGGCTCCCGGACCCACCTCGACGGTCCCGCCCGCTCCGCGCACCCGCTCGGTCAGGCCCTGTAGACCGCTGCCGAGCCGGAACGGCTCCTTGCCCTGCCCGTCGTCCATGATCTCCAGGATGGCGTGTTCGCCGTCGTACGTCACCTCGATCTCGCAGCGACGCGCCCGCGCGTGCCGTACGACGTTGGTGGTGCCCTCGCGCACCGCCCACCCGAACAGGCCGTCGAGCAGACCGGGCAGCGGCGTGCCCGAGATCCGCACCTGCGGCTCCACGCCCGCCGCCCGCAGCACGGACCTGGCGTTGTCCAGTTCTTCCGGCAGGCCGCGCTGGCGGTAGCCGGTCACGGCCTCGCGTACCTCCGTCAGCGCCTGCCTGGCCACCGACTCGATGTCCTGGATCTCCTTGGACACCCGTGGGGAGTCCTCGGCCAGCCGCCCGGCCAGCTCGCTCTTGAGCACGATCAGCGAGAGGCTGTGGCCGAGCAGGTCGTGCAGGTCGCGGGCGATGCGCAGCCGCTCGTCCGCGGCGGCCAGCCGGGCCACCTCGCCCTGCGCGTCGCGTAGCTGCTGGGCCAGGAGCCGGGTGTTGCGTACGCCGATGAACAGCACCCCCAGCGTGACCACCTGGAGCCCCAGCACCGCGATGGAGGTGCCCTCCGCCTCGTGCAGCAGCCCGCAGCCGACGACCACCGCCAGCATGGCGACGATGCCGAGGACCGCCCGCCGAGGCGGCAAGGCCATGGACAAGAGCACCGTGGTGTAGACGGGCAGGCTCAGCCAGCCGGAGCCGAAGATCAGCGCCGAGCCCACGGCCAGCGTGACGGTGAGGACGAGCAGCGGGTACGTCGCCGGCGACCGCTCCTTGTAGCTGGGCGGGCTCAGGACGGCCGCCAGGTACGAGACCACGAACGCGATCAGCGACGCCCCCGCCCAGACGGCCTTGGCACCGGTGACCTCACCGTTCACGATCTCCGCCACCGGGAAGATCAGGTAGATCAACCCGAAGGAGACCCCGAAGAACCGCCGGGAGCGGGACGGGTAGTCGCTCGACTCGCTGAAGGTCAGCCAGTGGGTCCAGCTCATGCCCGAACAGTAGCCCGCCGGTAGGCGTACGCGGCGGCGCCCCCGAGCACGGCCGCCCACGCCACCACGATGAGCACGTCGGACATCGGCACGCCGTTGCCCGCGATGACGTTCCAGCCGAGATTGGCGTAATGGTAGGAAGGCATGAAGTGGGCGAGGGTCCGCATCGTGCCGCCGATGGCGTCCACGGGGAACCAGAGCCCGCCGAGCAACGACAGGGCGAACATACAGATCATCGCGGCCGGCTGGGCGGCGTCGGCGCTCAGCAGCGAGCCGATGAACAGCCCGAGCGCGATGAACGGCACCGTGCCGATCCACAGCGACAGCAGCAGCGGCACCCACTGGCCGGCCGGCATCGACACGCCCTGCTGCAGCACGGCGGCCGCGCTGACCAGCAGCAGCGACGGCAGCACGAGGAGCATCGCGGCGCCGAGCTTGGTGACGATGATCGCCCAGCTCGGCAGCGGGGTGATCTGCAGCTGGCGCAGCCAGCCGGACTGACGCTCCTGCGCCCAGGGCACGGCCGAGCTCATCATGGACGAGGCGAGCGCGCCGTAGGCGGCCATCGACACCAGCAGGTAGGTGCTCATCCGCACGCCGTTGTCGTCCTGCTGGTTGCCGTAGATGTTGGCGTTGATCAGGTAGAACACGACGGGGAACAGCACCACGAAGATGATGTAGCGCCGGTTGCGCAGCATCCGCAGCGCCTCGATCTTGGCGTAGTAGAGCATCAGGACTCCCTGGTGAGGGCGAGGAAGGCATCCTCTAGGTCGGCGCCGGACAGCTGCAGGTCGCGCACGTCGAGCGTGGTGCCCCGGTAGAGCCCGGCGAGGGTCGCGTCGGTGTCGGAGGTACGCAGCGTGGCCGTGCCGGCCGCGACCTCGACCGCGGTGACACCCGGCAACAGGTCGAGCCCGGCCGCGGGCTGCTCGCCGAGGGTGAAGCGGACGGCCTGACCGCCGACGTCCGCCTTGATCCGCGCGGCGGTGCCGTCGGCCACCACCCTGCCCTTGGCGATGACGATCACCCGGTCGGAGTGCTCGTCGGCCTCCTCCAGGTAGTGCGTGGCGAACAGCACGGTCCTGCCGCCCGCCGCGTAGCCGCGCATGCTCTCCCAGAACCGCAGCCGCGACTCCACGTCCATGGCCGCGGTCGGCTCGTCCAGCAGCAGCGCCTTGGGCGCGCCCGCGATCGCCAGGGCGAACCTGACCCGCTGGGACTGGCCGCCGGACAGCTTGTTCGCGCGCCGCTTCACCAGGTCGGTGAGGTCGGCCAGCTTGAGGATCTCCTCCAGGTCCAGCGGCTCGGGGTACGGGTTGCGGACCAGGTCGATGAGCTCCTTGACCGAAAGCTCGGGGATGAGCTGGCCGCTCTGCAGCATGGCGCCCATCTGGCCGGCCGCGACGGCCTGGCGGGGCGTGCGGCCGAACACGCTGACCGTCCCCCTGGACGGTCGCAGCAGGCCGAGCAGCATGTTGATGGAGGTCGACTTGCCGGCGCCGTTGGGGCCGAGCAGGGCCACGGTCTTGCCGGGCTCTATGGAGAGGGAGACATCGTCGACGGCGAGGACGTTCCCGTAGTCCTTGCTGACGTGGTCGAACACGATGGCGTTCATGAGGTCAACGGTAGGATCGTGGATCTTGCCTGGTTAGTGCGTTACCTCCGGGGTTGACGGTGACATTTGTCAGGCGACGCGCCGTACCAGTCCCGTGTCGAGGCTGTAGTAAGCGCCGACCACGGTGGCGGCCTGGCCGGATAACAGGGCGTCGGCTCTCAGGCTCGCTACCGTACGGACGATGTGCGCACGGACCATCACGTCCACCTCGCCCCCGGAGCCGGTGTAGACGGGTTCGAGGGCGGCGACGATGCTGGGCAGCTCGCCGGGCAGCGTCTCCTGCTCGCGCAGCGCCTGGGCCGCGGCGGAGACGGCGCCACAGCGCTGGTGCCCCAGGACGACGACGAGCCTGGCCTGCAAGGCCTGCGGGCCGAACTGGACCGCCGCGGTGACCAGCGGGTCGACGGTGTGCGCCGCCGTACGCACGACGAGCAGATCGCCTAGCCCGGCGTCGAAGACGACTTCGGGCGGCACCCGCGAGTCGATGCACGACAGCACCACCGCGTACGGGGACTGGCCCGCCGCCACCTGCCTTCTGCGGTCGGGGTCCTGGCGCGGACGGCGGGACGCGCCCGCCGCCCAGCGCCGGTTGCCGCGCTGCAACGAAGCCCACACCTGCGACGCCGCGGCATCACAGAAGGGGAGATAACGGGGGGCAAGCGATTCGTCACGCACAGCTAGGTGATTCCCGGACGGGACATCACCTAGCGGGCAGACCTCACAGGCGGCAGGCGTAGATGTCGGTGGCCAGGATGGCCCTTGCCCCGATCTCCCAGAGCTGGTCCATCACCTGCTGGTGCCCGCGCCGCCGGACCATCACGCGGACGGCGACCCAGCCCTCGCGGTGTAGCGGCGAGACCGTGGGCCCCTCCATGCCGGGCGTGAGCGCGATGGCCTCCTCGATCCGCTCGGCGCGGATGTCGTAGTCCATCATCACGAAGTCGCGGGCGTGCACGACGCCCTGCAGGCGGCGGACGAGCTGCTCGATGCCGGCGTCCGCCCCGTTGCCATTGCCCTGCTGCTTGATCAGCACGGCCTCGGAGCGCATGATCGGCTCGCCGAACACCTCCAGGCCGACGTTGCGCAGCGTGGTGCCGGTCTCCACGACGTCGGCGACCGCGTCGGCGACGCCCAGCCTGATGGCGGTCTCGACCGCGCCGTCTAGCTTGATGACGCGGGCGTCGACACCGGACTCGGACAGGTATTTGCCGAGCACCCCGGCATAGGAGGTGGCGATGCGCAGGCCGTCGAGGTCCTTGACCGACGTCATGGCACCCGCCTTGGCGGCCAGCCGGAAGGTGGAGCCGCCGAAGCCGAGCGGCATGATCTCCTCGACGGGGGCGCCGGAGTCGACGCGCATGTCGCGGCCGGTGATGCCGGCGTCGAGCATGCCCTCGCCGACGTAGACCGCGATGTCGCGGGGTCGCAGGAAGAACAGCTCGCAACCGTTGTCCTCGTCGACGACAACGAGCTCCTTGCTGTCTCTGCGGGACCGGTAACCGGCCTCTTTGAGCATGGTCTGGGCGGCCTCACTGAGCGCGCCCTTGTTGGGTACGGCCAGACGCAACATGGCTGTGTGTCCTTGATGTCTCGCGGGCTGGTAGGTGTACGGGCTGACGGGCGCGGGGCGCCCTAAAGATGCTTGTACACCTCGTCCAGCCCGATGCCCTTGGCGAGCATGAGCACCTGAACGTGGTAGAGCAGCTGGGAGATCTCCTCGGCGGCTCGGTCACTCGACTCGTGCTCGGCGGCCATCCAGCTCTCGGCGGCCTCCTCGACGACCTTCTTGCCGATGGCATGGACGCCGGCGTCGAGCGCGGCCACGGTGCCCGAGCCCGCGGGCCGGGTGCGTGCCTTCTCTGACAGCTCGGCGAACAGCTCTTCGAAGGTCTTCATGATCTCTCTCGTCGGTCGGCAGGCGTGCGTGACAAGCCTAGTCTGCGCGCACGGGTCACCGCCCCGCCGTCCGCCACGCGAGACGACCGGGTGGCTGCGGCGCGCTGTTGACCCCGCTCTTGCGAGCACGCGAAAACGGCGCTACCGCCATACCCTCCGCAGCACGCGAAAATGGCGCTGCCCGCCGTACCCCCAGCAAAAGGGATACGGCGGGCAGCGCCGTGTGTTGGTCAGCGGTGGGTCACCGGTGACCCGCCGGTGTCAGCGGTCGAAGCGGCGGCCGGTGCCGCTGCGGAAACCGCCGTTGCCACGGTCGTCGGAGCGGTAGCCGCCCCGCGAAGCGCCACGGTCGTCGGAACGGACGGGGCGGTCGCGGTCGGCCGAGAACGGGCGGCCACGGTCGCCGCCGGGGGCGCGGGTGCCGCGGTCATCGGAGCGGAAGCCGCCGCCCTGACCACGGTCATCGGAACGGAAGCCACCCTGACCACGGTCGTCCGAGCGGTAGCCGCCCTGACGGTCGTTCGAACGGTAGCGGTCGTCGGAGCGGGGGCCGCTCTGCCGGTCGTCGGAACGGTAGCCGCCACGCGGGGCGTCCGAGCGGGGGGCGCGGTCGTCCGAGCGGAAGCCGCCGCCACGCGGGCCACGGTCACCGCCGCGGTAGCCGCGGTCGTTACGGTCGTCGCCGGTCGTGCGGGGCTCCGGCGAGCCGCCCTCGGCGTGCCGGCGCGGGTAGCGGTCGTCACCGTCGTGACGACGGGGACGCCGGTCGTCGCCCGCGGCGTAGGGGCGCTGGCCGTCCTCGTGGCGGCGCGGACGGCGCTCGCCGTCGAACTCGCGGCGCGGACGGCGGCCGCGACGGTCAGAGCCGCTGTGGCCGCCTTCGCGGCGGGGGCGCAGCGGCTTGCGGACGTCGGGCTCCCAGACGGGGATGGGCTCGCCGCTCGGGACGCGGGCGCCGGTCACCTCGGACAGGCGCGCGTTACCCGGCTCGGCCTTGAGGCGGAACGGGTGGATCCCGGCCCTGCGGGTGAGCTGGTCGGTCGAGCGGCGCTCGCTCGGCAGCACCAGCGTGACGACGGTGCCCTTCTCGCCCGCGCGGGCGGTGCGGCCACCGCGGTGCAGGTAGCTCTTGTGGTCCTGCGGCGGGTCGACGTGCAGCACGAGGCTGATGTTGTCGACGTGGATGCCGCGCGCCGCCACGTCGGTGCAGACCAGCACGTTGACGGAGCCCTCACGGAACTCGGCCAGGATGCGGGTGCGCTGGTTTTGACGCTTGCCGCCGTGCAGGCCGCCCGACTTGATGCCGACGCGGGCCAGCTGCTTGCACAGCCGGTCGACGCCGTGCTGGGTGCGGACGAAGATGATCGTACGGCCCTCGCGGTTGGCGATCTCCGCGGTGACGTCGAACTTGTCGTCGCGCGACACCTGGATCACGTGGTGCTCCATGAGCTCGACCGGGGAGGTCGCGGGCGCCACGGAGTGCGTGATCGGGTCCTTGAGGAAGCGCCGCACCAGCTTGTCGACGTCGCCGTCGAGCGTGGCGGAGAACAGCAGCCGCTGCCCGTCGGCCGGGGTCTGCGCGAGCAGTTCGGTGACGACGGGGAAGAAGCCGAGGTCGCACATGTGGTCGGCCTCGTCCAGGACGCTGACCTCGATGTCGCCCAGCGAGCACTCGCCCTGCCGGATGAGGTCGCCCAGGCGGCCGGGGGTGGCGATGACGACGTCGACGCCGCGGCGCAGCGCCTCGATCTGCTTGCCCATCGACATGCCGCCGACGATGACCTTCATGCGCAGGCCGAGGCCCCGGCCGAGCGGCTCAAGGGCGTCGTGCACCTGGAGGGCGAGCTCACGGGTGGGGACGAGGATCATCGCGCGGGGGCGGCCCGGGGTGGGCCGGACGCCGGAGATGCGGGCCATGAGGGGCAGACCGAAGGCGAGGGTCTTGCCGGAGCCGGTCTGGCCGCGGCCGAGCACGTTGGCGCCGGTCAGGACGTCGGGGATGGTCGCGCTCTGGATGGGGAACGGGCTGTCGATGCCCTGCTTGGCCAGCCCGGTGACGAGCGGCTTCGGCAGGCCGAGCAGCTCGAATGCGGACGGACCCGGCTCGGGGGTGCTCTCGTCGATCTCGGGCAGGACAGCGTCAAGCATGGTCACGAACTTCGTGCCTTTCAGTCAGAGTGGCGCGTCACTTCTGCGAAAAGGACGAGCCGGGACGTACGGCGGAGCCGTAGTTCATTGCGAGGCGCGGATGGTCGGCATCCGCTGGGTGGGGACTGGCCCGGAGGACGGGCCGTCTACGCGCACCCATTTGCCGGCCGCAGGCGGCGTGAAACGCACATTGGTGCGCTAGGTGCACGTGTTGCCAACACGGGGAAGACACCATGTATTCCCCGCGTAGTCTGAGTGATCAGACTTCGGCAGGCTGAAGCGGCTGACACCAAGATGTCAGCCGTACAGCAATGATCAGACGTTGAAGCCTAGCATACGAAGCTGCTCGCGCCCTTCGTCAGTGATCTTGTCCGGTCCCCACGGCGGGAGCCAGACCCAATTGATCTTAACATCGGAAACCATGCCCTCGAGCGCGGAATGCGCCTGATCCTCGATGACATCGGTCAGCGGGCAGGCCGCGCTGGTCAGCGTCATGTCGATGGTGGCCACCGGCCGGCCGCCCTCGGCGGGGTCGAGGTTGAGCCCGTAGATCAGGCCCAGGTCGACGACGTTGATGCCGAGCTCGGGGTCGACGACGTCCTTGAGCGCCTCCATGACCTCGTCGACGGTGGCCTCACCATCGAACCCGGTCGGCGTCTCCACCGGCTTGCTCATCGCGCAGCACTCCTCACAACAGCGTCCTTGTAGGCCATCCACGACAGCAGCGCGCACTTGACGCGGGCTGGGAACTTGGCCACGCCCGCGAACGCCACCGCGTCGCCGAGCACGTCCTCGTCGGCCTCCACCTTGCCCCTGCCCTGCATGAGGCGGGTGAACTCGTCGACCACGGACAGCGTGTCCTCGACCGTCGAGCCGGTGGTCAGCTCGTGCAACACCGAGGCGGCGGCCTGGCTGATCGAACAGCCCTGCCCGTCGTAGGAGACGTCCTCGATCTTGCCGGCGTCGCCCAGCTTGACCCGGAGCGTGATCTCGTCGCCGCACGTGGGGTTCACGTGGTGAACCTCGGCGTCGTACGGGTCACGCAGCCCCCGCCCCTGCGGGTGCTTGTAGTGTTCCAGGATCAGTTCCTGGTACATCGACTCGCCGATCATGGCTATGCGAACACCTTCTGAACATGATGGAGGCCGCGGACCAGGGCGTCGATCTCGCCCGTGGTGTTGTACAGGTAGAACGACGCCCGAGTGGTCGCCGGTATTCCGAACCGCAGGTGGAGCGGCCGGGCGCAGTGGTGCCCGACCCGTACGGCGATGCCGAAGTCGTCGTCGAGCAGCTGGCCGACGTCGTGCGGGTGGATCCCGTCCAGCGTGAACGACAGGGTGGCGCCCCGCTGGTCGAGCGAGTCGGGCCCGATCAGGCGCAGCGTGGGCACCTCGCGCAGCGCGTCGAGCGCGTAGGCCGTCAGGCCGCGCTCGTGCGCCTCGATGGCCTCCATGCCGATGCCGGTCAGGTAGTCGACGGCCGCGCCGAGACCGATGGCCTCGACGATCGGCGGGGTGCCCGCCTCGAACTTGTGCGGCACCGGCGCGTACGTCGAGTGGTCCATCCAGACCGCCTCGATCATCTCGCCGCCGCCCATGAACGGGGGCATGGCGTCGAGCAGCTCGGCCCGGCCCCAGAGCACACCGATGCCCGAGGGACCGACCATCTTGTGACCGGTGAAGGCGACGAAGTCGACGCCCAGCTCGGCCATGTTCACGGCGTGGTGCGGGACCGACTGGGAGGCGTCGAGCATCACCAGCGCGCCCACCTCACGGGCCCGGCGCAGCACGTCGGCGACCGGGTTGATGGTGCCGAGCACGTTGGACTGATGCGCGATCGACACGATCTTCGTACGCTCAGTGATCAGTCCTGAAATATCCGAAATATCGAGGCGGCCATCGTCCGTGACACCGAACCACTTGAGCGTCGCGCCGGTGCGCTGCACCAGGAACTGCCACGGCACGATGTTGGAGTGGTGCTCCATCTCGGAGATGACGACCTCGTCGCCGGGGCCGAGGGTGAAGCGGGGGTCGGTGTTGGCCGGGTTGCCGAAGGAGTAGGCGACCAGGTTGAGCGCCTCGGAGGCGTTCTTGGTGAAGATCACCTCGTCGCGCGACGGGGCGCCGATGAAGTCGGCCACCTTGTCGCGCGCGTTCTCGAAGGCCTCGGTCGACTCCGCGCCGAGCGCGTGCATGGCGCGCCCGACGTTGCTGTAGTGCATCGCCAGATGCTCGCGTATGGTCTCGACGACCGCGGTGGGCTTCTGGGAGGAGTTGCCCGAGTCGAGGTAGACGAGCGGACGCCCGCCGGGCAGCTCGCGGGAGAGAACCGGGAAGTCCTTCCTGATCCTCTCCACGTCCAAGCTGGTGGAAGTCATACAGATGCCTTCGTGTACTGCTCGTAGCCCTCGGCCTCGAGCTTGTCGGCCAGCTCCGGCCCGCCCTCCTCCACGATCTTGCCACCGGCGAAGACGTGCACGAAGTCGGGCTTCACGTACCGCAGGATGCGGGTGTAGTGCGTGATCAGCAGGACGCCGGTGTCACCCGAGGCGCGGAAGCGGTTGATGCCCTCGGACACCACGCGCAGCGCGTCGACGTCGAGCCCGGAGTCGGTCTCGTCGAGCACCGCGATCTTCGGCTTGAGCAGCTCCAGCTGGAGGATCTCGTGGCGCTTCTTCTCACCGCCGGAGAAGCCCTCGTTGAGGTTGCGCTGGGCGAACGCGCCGTCGATCTGCAGCGCGTCCATGCCGCCCTTGAGGTCCTTGGCGAACTGACGCAGCTTGGGGGCCTCGCCGCGGACCGAGGTCACCGCGGTGCGCAGGAAGTTGGAGACCGACACGCCGGGGACCTCGACCGGGTACTGCATGGCGAGGAACAGGCCGGCGCGGGCCCGCTCGTCGACGGTCAGCTCCAGCAGATCGACGCCGTCGAGCAGCACCTGGCCGCTGGTGATGGTGTATTTCGGGTGGCCGGCGATGGCGTAGGCGAGGGTGGACTTGCCGGAGCCGTTGGGGCCCATGATGGCGTGGGTCTTGCCCGACTGCACGGTGAGGTTGACGCCGCGCAGGATTTCCTTGTCCTCGACGGCGACCTTCAGGTCACGGATCTCAAGGGTGGACATGTGTTTTATGACTCCTTCGAGAGCGAGACGAGGACGTCGTCGCCGTCGATCTGGACTGTGTAGACGTTCACGGGTCTGGTGGCGGGCGGCCCGGTGGGTTTGCCGGAGCGGACGTCGAAGCACGAGCCGTGCAACCAGCATTCGAGCGTGCCGTCGTAGACCTCCCCCTCGCTGAGCTTCACCTCGGCGTGGGAGCAGACGTCGTGCAGGGCGAACACCTCGCCGCCCTTGCGGACCAGCGCTACCGGGGTCTCCCCCACCTCCACGCCGATCACGCCGCCGTCGGGGATGTCCTCGACCTTGCACACCTTCTCAAGACTCATCGCGCGAGCTCCGCCTCCACCGCGTTCAGCACGCGATCGCGGATCTCCGCCACCTGGATCTTCTCGATGAGCTGGCCGAGGAAGCCCTTGATGACCAGGCGCCGGGCCTCGTCGAAGGGGATGCCGCGGGCCTGCAGGTAGAAGATGTGCTCGTCGTCGAGGCGCCCGGAGGCGCTGGCGTGGCCGGCGCCGGCCACCTCGCCGGTGAGGATCTCCAGGTTGGGCACCGAGTCGGCGCGGGCGCCGTCGGTGAGGATCAGGTTGCGGTTGAGCTCATAGGTGTCGGTGCCCTCGGCCTCGACCCTGATGATCACATCGCCGATCCATACGGCGTGCGCGTCCTCGCCCTGCAGGGCGCCGCGGTAGTCGACGTTGCTCTTGCAGTGGGGCTGCGAGTGGTCGACCAGGAGGCGGTGCTCCAGGTGCTGACCCGCGTCGACGAAGTAGACGCCGGACAGGTCGGCGTCGCCGCCCGGGCCGGTGTAGGACACGCTCGGCGACAGGCGCACCAGGTCGCCGCCCAGGGTCACCACGAAGCCCTTGAACGTGGCGTCCTTGGCGAGCTGGGCGTGGTGGTGGGAGACGTGTACGGCGTCGTCGTCCCAGTCCTGGAGGCTGACGACCTTGAGCGTGGCGCCGTCGCCGACGACGAACTCGACGTTGTCGGCGTAGACCGCGCTGCCCTGGTGCTCGATGACGACCACGGCCTCGGCCAGCGGCTCCACCACGACCACGATGTGGCCGTAGGTGACCCCGTCGCTACCGCCGCCGCGCACCTCGATGCGGATCTCCTCGGCGGGCACCGACTCCTTGGGCACGGTCACGACCAGCGCCTTCTCGAAGGCGTTGTAGGCCTGCGCGCTGACGCGGTCGGCCGGCACGTACGCCTTGCCGATGCGCGCGTCCTCGCGACCGACCCACTCGGCGGTGACGCCCGCCGGGGCGTAGGCCTGGGTGAGCACCCGCCCGGTGATCTCCGCCTTGCCGCTGTGCAGGCCCTTCAGGCGGGACAGCGGCGTGAAACGCCACGCCTCTTCGCGCCCCGTCGGGACCTCGAAGTCGTCCAGGTCGTAGGACGCCTTCTCGTGCAGGGTCGACAAGGGCTTCTCGGTCAGGCCCATCAGCCGACGGCTCCTTCCATCTGCAGCTCGATGAGGCGGTTGAGCTCGAGGGCGTACTCCATGGGGAGCTCGCGCGCGATCGGCTCGACGAAGCCGCGCACGATCATCGCCATCGCCTCGTCCTCGCCCAGACCGCGGCTCATGAGATAGAACAGCTGGTCCTCGCTCACCTTGGAGACCGTGGCCTCGTGCCCCATCGAGACGTCGTCCTCGCGGACGTCGACGTAGGGGTAGGTGTCGGAGCGGCTGATCTGGTCGACCAGGAGCGCGTCGCACTTGACCGTGCTGGCGCTGCCGTGGGCACCTTCCTCGATCTGGACGAGACCGCGGTAGGAGGTGCGGCCGCCGCCGCGCGCCACCGACTTGGAGATGACGGTGGAGCTCGTGTGCGGCGCCAGGTGCACCATCTTGGAACCGGCGTCCTGGTGCTGGCCCTCGCCCGCGAAGGCGACGCTCAGCGTCTCACCCTTGGCGTGCTCGCCCATCAGGTAGACGGCCGGGTACTTCATGGTGACCTTGGAGCCGATGTTGCCGTCGATCCACTCCATGGTCGCGCCCTCGTAGGCGACGGCGCGCTTGGTGACCAGGTTGTAGACGTTGTTGGACCAGTTCTGGATGGTCGTGTAACGGCAGCGGGCGTTCTTCTTCACGACGATCTCGACGACCGCGGAGTGCAGCGAGTCGGAGGAGTAGATCGGCGCGGTGCAGCCCTCGACGTAGTGGACGTAGCTGCCCTCGTCGACGATGATCAGCGTCCGCTCGAACTGGCCCATGTTCTCGGTGTTGATCCGGAAGTAGGCCTGCAGCGGGATCTCGACCTCGACGTTCGGCGGCACGTAGATGAACGAGCCACCGGACCACACGGAGGTGTTGAGCGCGGCGAACTTGTTGTCGCCGACCGGGATGACCGAGCCGAAGTACTCCTTGAAGAGCTCCTCGTGCTCCCTCAGGCCCGTGTCGGTGTCGACGAAGATGACGCCCTTCTCCTCGAGGTCCTCACGGATCTTGTGGTAGACGACCTCGGATTCGTACTGGGCGGCGACACCGGCGATGAGGCGCTGCTTCTCCGCCTCGGGGATACCGAGCTTGTCATAGGTGTTCTTGATGTCGTCGGGCAGCTCGTCCCAGGAAGCGGCCTGCTTCTCGGTCGAGCGCACGAAGTATTTGATGTTGTCGAAGTCGATGCCCGTGAGGTCGGAACCCCAGGTGGGCAGGGGCTTCTTGCCGAACAGGCGGAGGCCCTTCAGGCGAAGGTCGAGCATCCACTCCGGCTCGTTCTTGAGCGCGGAGATGTTGCGCACGACCTCCTCGGACAGGCCGCGCTTGGCCACCGCTCCTGCGGCATCCGAGTCGGACCAGCCGAACTTGTAATTCCCGAGGCCTTCCAGCTCCGGGCGGTCGGTGACAGTCACCTTCCGGTCTCCTTGCTTTTGTCGCTATGGGTGGCCCTGCTCGTTGCAAGGCCCAGCGCGTGCGGGCTCACATGGGTGGTGCAGACCCCGTCGCCGTGCGCGATCGTGGCCAGGCGCTGCACCGGGGTGCCGAGCAGCTGCGCGAACGCCTCCGTCTCGGCCTCACACAGCTGCGGGAACTCCGCCGCCACGTGCGCCACCGGGCAGTGGTGCTGGCAGAGCTGGTCGCCGCCGGACTTGGCCTTGGTGGCCGAGGCGGCATACCCCTCCGCCGACAGCGCCTGCGCCAGCACTTGTACGCGCTGGTCGGCCGGCACCGTCAGCATGACCGGCTCCAGCCGTCGCATCAGGCTGGACACCTGCGAGCGGGCGAAGTCGGTCACTGCTTTCTCGCCCACCCGCTCGGCCAGGAAGCGCAACACGCTGTTGGCCAGGTCGTCATAGGCGTGCTCGAAAGCACTGCGCCCCGCGTCGGTGATGGCGAACAGCTTGGCCGGTCGCCCTCGTCCGCGCTGTCCGCGCGGCCGTACTGTACGAGGCTCGATCATCCCGTCGGCCAGCAGCGCGTCGAGGTGACGGCGGACGGCGGCGGGCGTGAGCCCGAGCCGCTCGCCCAGCGCGACCGCCGCGACGGGACCGTGCTCAAGGATCAGCCGAGCGACCCGGGCGCGGGTGCCGCGCTCGTGTCCTGGCTCGATCGACGTGGGCACGTTTTTCACAACATCAGTGTGCCGTAATTCCTTCCCGCTTCACAAATGGATCCAAGAAGACGAGGAATGGAATTTCTCACGCAGGGTAGGCTTACCTAACTCGGCCGATGACCAGGAACGTCACCGCCGAGCAGACGATGAGCCCGAGCATCACCGAGGCCATCGGCACTGCCGTGGCCGCGCCCACCAGGCCGACCAGCGGCGCGGCCAAGGCGCCCAGCGCGAACTGGAGCACGCCGAGCAGCGCCGAGGCACTGCCCGCGATCTGCTGCGGCTGGCTGGCCAGGGCCAGCGCGCCGGTGCCCGGAAGCACCAGGCCCTGGCCGCACATGATAACGAACAGCGCGGCGACGATGCCCGGAAGGCCCAGCCCGAGTACGGCGGCGGCCAGCAGCAGCGCCGCCCCGGCCAGAGCCACGCACAGGCCGGCGACCACCAGGCGGGCCGGCGCCACCCGTCCCGAGAGCCGCCCGCCGACCTGGGCCATGAGGGTCAGGCCGAGCGCGTTGAGCCCGAAGATGAGCGAATACTGCTGCGGGGTGGCGTGGTACACCTCCTGCAGCACGAACGGCGAGCCGGAGATGTAGCCGAACATGGCGGCGAAGGCCAGCCCGGCGGTCAGCGCGCCGCCCATGAACGAGCGGTCGCGCAGCAGCCGCCAGAAGGTGCGCACGGTGTGCTTGAGGCCGCCGCTCTCCCGCTGGTGGACGGGCAGCGTCTCGCGGACCCCGCCGAGCATGGCCACGAGCAGCACGATCCCGGCGATGCTCAGCGCGACGAACACGCCGCGCCAGGAGGTGAAGGCGAGCAGTTGCGCGCCCATGATCGGAGCCAGGATCGGCGCGAGGCCGCTGACGAGCATGAGCGTGGCGAAGATGCGCGCGATGGCGGCGCCGTCGTAGAGGTCGCGGACGACGGCCCGGACGATGACCAGGGCCGCGCCGCCGAGGATGCCCTGCAGCAGGCGGAACACGATGAGCACGGGCACCGAGGGGGCGAAGGCGCACAGCAGCGAGGCGAGCGCGTACCCGGCCACGCCCACCATCAGCGGCAGCCGCCGGCCACGCACATCGCTCACCGGTCCGGCGACCACCTGGCCGACGGAGACGCCGATGAGGCAGGCGGTGAGCGTGAGCTGTACCTGCGCGGGGGTGCTGAGCAGTTCGCCGGTGATGGCGGGCAGCGCGGGCAGGTACATGTCGATCGAGAGCGGGCCGATGGCCGACAGCGCTCCCAGGACGAGCAGGAGAAGTCCGCGGCGCTTCTCCTTGACGACAGGTGACGTGATGACTGGCGTGGCTTCTGCCACGGACATGCGTGAACCCCTCTCCCTCGCAGGCGTGTGACCCACGAGGGCCGAGGGGTTCAACCAAGATCCGGTCGGCCAGATTCCCGATTATGGGATGTTTAGCTGATTTCGCGGAGTTGGATCACGGAGAGTGCCGCTCCCTGCGGGTCGGTGAGCATGGCGAACCGTCCAGGAGGCGCGTCCATGGCGCTGACGAGGATCGTGGCCCCCGCCCGCTCGGCCGCGCCGACGGTGGCGTCGAGGTCGGCGACGGCGAAGTAGGTCATCCAGTGGGAGGGCGTCTCCGGCGGGTACTGCGGCGCCATCTCGATCATGCCGGCGATGCTCGCGTCCCCGGCGTGCCATTCGGTGTACTTGACGCCCTCCATCTCCTGGAGGTGGGGGGTCCAGCCGAAGACGGCCGAGTAGAAGCGCTCCGCGGCGGCGACGTCACGGGTGACGAGCTCGTTCCAGCAGAACGAGGTCGGCTCGTTGACCAGCTCGGCGCCCTGGTGCCGGCCGGCCTCCCAGATCGAGACGAACGACCCGTCGGGCGACTGGAAGACGGCCATGGCGCCTTCCTCGAACACCTGCATGGGCTCCATGACGACGGTCCCGCCCGCGTTCCTGACCCGGTCGGCGGTGGCGGCGGCGTCTTCGGTGGTGATGTAGGTGTTCCAGGTCGCGGGCAGGCCCTCGCCGAAGACGGGGCCCACTCCGGCGACCTTCCTGCCGTCGCAGGTGAACTGGCCGTAGCCGCCGGCCGCCGGATCGTCGATCATCTCCGCCCGCCAGCCGAAGACCTCGTCGTAGAAGCGGACGGACGCCTCGACGTCGGTGCTCGACAGATCCACCCAGCATGGGACGCCGGGCGCATAGCCACTGCGTTGTGACATGGCAACCTCCTGTGATGTGGACGTCACTCTCAGACTTTCACTCCTGGTGGGGACTTTCCGAGAAATGGCCGGGTCAACAGCTGTCCATATCCGGCCACGACCCGGCCTGGCGGAGGACCGGGTGGGTTGCCAGGCGGACCGTCACGGACAGTCCCTAAACTCGTGGCCATGGAATCCCCAGCCGTCGAGCTCATCGACCTGGTCAAGCGTTACGGCGGCAACACCGCCGTCGACGGCCTGTCGCTGCGCGCCGAGCGTGGCGCGGTCACCGCCGTGCTCGGGCCCAACGGTGCCGGCAAGACGTCCACGGTCGAGATCTGCGAGGGGTTCCGGAAGGCCGACGCCGGCACGGTGCGGGTGCTGGGCCAGCCGCCCGATCGGCCCGAGCTGCGGCCTCGGGTGGGCGTCATGCTCCAGGCGGGCGGCGTGCCGCCCGCGATGCGCTGCGGGGAGTTCCTCCGCCTGGTCTCGCGCTTCTACGCCCATCCGCTCGACGCCCCCGCGCTTCTGGTACGCCTCGGCCTGGCCGACCATGCCCGCACCCCTTACCGCCGCCTGTCGGGAGGCCAGCAGCAGCGGCTCTCCCTGGCCGCGGCGGTCATCGGCCGGCCGGAGCTGGTCTTCCTCGACGAGCCGACGGCCGGGCTCGACCCGCAGGCCAGGCACGCCTGCTGGGACCTGGTGGGCGAGCTGCGGGCCGCCGGGGTCTCGGTGGTGCTCACCACCCACCACATGGACGAGGCCGAACGCCTGGCCGACCAGGTGGTCATCATCGATCGGGGCCGGGTGGTGGCCGAGGGCAGCCCGGCGTCGCTGACCGGGGCCGAGCGCCAGCTGCGCTTCAGGGCCCGGCCTGGACTCTCGCTGGACGAGCTGCTCAACGCGCTGCCCGGCGGCAGCGCGGCCAAGGAGTCGCCGGCGGGCCACTACATCATCGAGGGCCAGGTGGGCCCGGAGCTGCTGGCGACCGTGACGACCTGGTGCGCCGCCGAGGGCGTCATGGCCGCCGACCTGAGCATCGAGCGCCGTACGCTCGAAGACGTCTTCCTGGAGCTGACCGGCAGGGAGCTGCGATGACCACGCTCGACTTCACTCCCGCCCCGGCGGCGGCGCCGTTCGCGCGCATGGTGCTGGCGCAGGCGGCGGCCGAGACGCGCCAGACGCTGCGCAACGGCGAGCAGCTGCTGCTGACGTTGATCATCCCGGTGCTGCTGCTCGTCGGGTTCTCCCTGGCCCCGCTGATCGACATCGGCGGGGGCCGGCGGATCGACTTCCTCGCGCCGGGCGTGCTCGCGCTGGCGATCATGTCGACGGCGTTCACCGGGCAGGCGATCGCGACGGGCTTCGAGCGCCGCTACGGCGTACTGAAGCGGCTCGGCGCGACCCCGCTGTCCAGGGCCGGGCTGCTGCTGGCCAAGACTTCGGCCGTGCTCGCGGTGGAGGGCGTCCAGGTCGTAGTGATCGTGGCGGTCGCGCTGGCGCTCGGCTGGCGGCCCCAGGGTTCGCCGGTGGCCGCGCTGCTGCTCGTGCTGCTGGGCACGGCGGCCTTCAGCGGGCTGGGGCTGCTCATGGCGGGCGTGCTGCGGGCCGAGGCGACGCTGGCCGCGGCCAACCTGGTCTACCTGGTGCTGCTGGGCGCGGGTGGGGTGATCTTCCCCTTGGACAAGTTCCCCGCCGGGGTGCGGCCGGTCCTGGAGTTGCTGCCGATCTCGGCGCTGACCCGCGGGCTGCGTTCCGTGCTCGCCGGGGGCGCGGCACTGCCGCTGGGGGCGCTGGCGGTGCTGGCCGCCTGGGCGGTGCTGTCGCTGGGTCTGGCCTCGCGTACGTTCCGCTGGGAGTGAGTGCGGCGAGTTGTCAGGCGCGGCCGGCCGCAGCGTAGCGGCGGCGGCCGATGACGGCGACCACGGTGAGCGGCACCGCCACGGCCGCCGCGACGCCGAACAGCAGCGGGTACCTGCCGTCCTGGGCCGCCGGTCCGCCCGCCCACGCCGACACCGCGCTCCCGATGAACAGCGCCGCGGCGAAGAAGGCCACGCTGGTCCCCCTGGCGTTGGGCACGACGGAGGTGATCCAGGTCTGCAACGAGGAGTGCATGAACGACCATCCGGCGCCCAGCAGCAGCGCGCTGACGCCGACGGTCGGCAGGCTGACGTGTACCGCCACCAGCGCGTACCCGGCGCAGAGATGCGCTCCTCCGACGGCGATGAGCACGGGCGGCGGCCATGTCCGCGACAGGCGTTTGACCAGCCGGGTGAACAGCCACAGGCCCACCCCGTAGGTGGCGGTGGCGAGGCCCGCGACCGCCGCCCGCACCCCGTCGTGCTCCAGGGCGGTGGCGAGGAAGGCCATCGTGCCGAGCAGCACCGCGCCCTCCACGAAGGCCAGCCCGAACACCAGCAGCGCCCACGGCTCGCGCAGCACGGTGCCCACGTGCCTGCCCAGCCCGCCGACCTCGGCCCGGGGCGGCTCGGGCAGTGAGCGCAGCGCGAGCGCGCAGGCCAGCGCGCAGGCCGCGGGCACGGTGAACGCCACGTGCCAGTCGACCAGGTCGGCGAGCACGCCGCCGAGCCCGGTGGCCATGGCGATGCCCAGTGCCCCCGCGCCCATCAGGTCCGACAGGGCGCGCTGGCGTACGACGGGCTCGACGGTGTCGCCGACGTACGTGAGCGAGGTGGGGATCACCGCGCCGAAGCAGGCGCCCGCCACGATCCGCGACACCACCAGCGCGCCCAGCACCGGCATCAGCGCGGAGGCCACCCCGGCCAGCGCGGCGCCGAGCAGCGCCACCCGCATCACCCGCACCCGCCCGAACCGGTCGGACAGCACGCCCCACAGTGGCTGCGTCAGGCCGTAGGAGAGGTAGTAGCCGCTGGCGACCGCGACCGCCGCGGCCAGCGGGACGCCCAGGTCGGCGGCGATCAGGACGAGCATGGGGTTCACGGCGAACCGGTCGAAGCTGCTGATGAACGTGGCCGCGGACAGCACGAGCGGGGGACGGACGAGGGAGGCGGGGGGCGCGGTCATGACTCCATGGTCGATTTGTCGGTTTCAATGATCAAGTGCGGATTAGTACCACCTTAGTAGGGGAATGTCGGGCTGCCTCGGTACCGTTCTACCCGCCAGCCGACCTACCGAGGAGTGCCGTGACCGCGTTCGCCCTGGATGATCCTTTCGACCGTGGATCGGGGCTCCCCAAACCCGGCAGCGTGCTGCGTGCCGCCGCCGACTCCATCCCGCCTTCCGGGCTGGTGCTGCTGGCGATCTTCTCGGTGCAGCTCGGGGCGGGTTTCGCCAAGGAGCTGTTCGCGGCGCTGCCGCCGAGCGCGGTGGTGTTCCTGCGCATCGGGGCGGGCGCGCTGATCATGGGCGCGCTGGCCAGGCCCAAGCTGAAGGGGATGTCGTGGCGTGACCTCGGGGTCGGGGTCGCCTTCGGCGTGACGCTGGCGGTCATGAACCTCGTGTTCTACGAGGCGATCGCGCGGCTGCCGCTGGGCATCGCGGTGGCGATCGAGTTCCTCGGGCCGCTGGGCGTGGCGGTCGCGGCGTCCAGGCGCCGGCTCGACCTGCTCTGGATCGGCCTGGCGGCGGCGGGTGTGGCACTGCTCGCGCCGTGGGGCCAGTCGGCGTCGATCAGCTGGGTCGGCATCGGGCTCGCGATGGCGGCCGGCGCGTGCTGGGCCGGCTACATCCTGCTGTCGGCCTCGGTCGGGCGGCGCTTCCCCGGCACGACCGGGCTGTCGTTCGCGATGATCGTGTCGGCCGTCGTGGTCGCGCCGGTGGGCATCACCTCGGGCGGCGGCGACCTGCTCCAGCCGCAGTTGCTGCTGATCGGGCTGGGAGTGGGACTGCTGTCGTCGGTGATCCCGTACTCGCTGGAGCTGAACGCGCTGCGCCGGATGCCGAAGCACGTGTTCGGCATCCTGATGAGCCTGGAGCCCGCGATGGCCGCGCTGGTCGGCGTGGTGGTGCTGGGCGAGGTGCTGCACACGCAGCAGTGGGCGGCGATCATCTGCATCGTGGCCGCCAGCCTGGGGACCACCCGCGCCACGAAATAGCCCCCCGTCATGACCCCGCGCGTGATCAGTGCGGGTCGGCCCAGATGTCACGGACGTGGTGGATGTGCTCGGACATGATGGTGCGGGCCGCCGTGGTGTCGCCGGCCTTGAGCGCGTCGAGCAGCGCGACGTGCTCGCGGGCCGACTCCGCCAGCGTGCCGCGCTCCCGCAGCTGCGACAGGCCGTAGAGCCGGGCCCGGTTGCGCAGGTCCTTGACCACCTCGACCAGGTGGGCGTTGCCCGACAGGGTCAGCAGCTCCACGTGGAAGCGCAGGTCGGCGTCCACGTAGCCGAGCAGGTCGCCCCGCTCGGCCGCGGCGACGATCTCCTCGGCGACGGGCCTGAGCCGGTCGAACTCCTCGGCGCGCGAGGCGTCGGCCAGCCGGGTTATGGTGGGCACCTCGATGAGCTCCCGGATCTCGGTCAGCTCGTCGAGATCGCGGTCGGACAGCTCGGTGACCCGGAAGCCCTTGTTGCGCACCGCCTCGACCAGCCCCTCCTTGGCCAGGTCGAGCATGGCCTCACGGACGGGCGTCGCGGAGACGCCGAACTGCGCGGCCAGCACCGGCGCGGAGTAGACCACCCCCGGGCGCATCTCGCCGGTGACCAGCGCCGCGCGGAGCGCGTGCGCGACCTGCTCACGCAGGCTCTGCCGCTCGCCCACCATCGGCAGGTCGAGCCGGTTCTCGGCAGTCATCCGGCCATCCCCTCACTCTCAGTACACGCCCGCTGGGGAACGCCCCGCTAGGCCCACGCCTCGTACGCGGCGGCGGCGACCACCAGGTCCTCCCACGCCATCCCGGTGCTCTTGAACACGCGGGGACCGGCACCCGTGGGCACCCGGCCGGCGATCAGGTCGGCGAGGTTACCGGCGAGGTGACCGGTGGTGATCGTACCTTGGCGCACCGGGATGACCACATCGCCCGCCTCGGCCAGCGCCGCCGACCTGGCCTCGACCACGACGGTGGCGCGGGCGAGGAGGTCGCCGTCCAGCTCACGGGCGTCGGGCTCGTGCGAGCCGACCGCGACGACCGTGGCGCCGTCGCGGACCAGCTCGCCGGGGAAGAGCGGCTCCCTGGCCGTGGTGCAGCAGGCGATCAGGTCCGCCTCGGCCACGGCGCGCAGGTCGGGCTCCGGGCCGTGCCCGGCCAGGGCGGGCAGGCCGTGCTCGCGGCAGCGGGCGGCGAGCTCCTCGGCGCGGTCGCGGTCGCGGCCGACGACCGTGACCCGCTCGACGGGCCGGACCGCGCTCAGCGCGAGGATGTGCCCCCACGCCTGCGGGCCGGTGCCGAACACCACCAGGGTGCGGGCGTCCGGCTCGGCCAGGTGCGTGACGGCCAGCGCGGAGACCGCCGGGGTGCGCAGCGAGGTGAGCGCGACGCCGTCCATGGCGGCCAGCGGGGCCAGGGTGTCGCCGTCGAGCAGCAGGTACGTGCCCTGGATGCGGGGCAGCCCGCGCGCGGCGTTGCCGGGCGCGACGGTGACGGCCTTCACGCCCGCGTAGCGTCCCGCGGCGGCGGGCATCAGCAGGAGCTGCCCGGCGGGCAGCTCGACGACCGGCCGCAGCGGCGTCTCCTCCGGATCGAGCCCGGCCCGCAGGGCTTCCTCCAGGATCCGTACGGCCCGCGCCACGGGCACCAGCCGCTCGATGGTGGCGGCGTCGAGGTAGGGCAGCGGGCTCACCGGAGCACGAACCCGGTGCCGAGGGGGTCCGCGGGGTCGAGCTCGAAGGTGTGCCGGCCGGTGCGGTAGGCCATGCCCTCGATCTCGGCGACGACGCCCTGGTCCGTGACCTTCCCCGCGGTGGCGACGAACGTGCCGCCCGCGATGCCGGTGTGGATCAGCGGACCCTGGTGGCCCTCGTCGTACAGCAGGGCGAGCCGCGCGGCCGTGCCGGAGCCGCACGGCGACCGGTCCACCTCGCCGTCGGCGAACACGGTCACGTTGCGCTGGCGCAGTCCTTCCCCCGCGACGTCCTCGTAGAAGATCACCCCATAGACGCCGGACAGCCGGTCGTCCGCCGGGTGCCGCGTGGCCGGGTGGTCCGCCAGGGCGGCCTTGATCCGGCGGGCGTGGCCGATGAGCTCGGGCAGGTTCGCGGGCTCGACGGACAGGCCGACGGCCGAGACGGGCAGGGCGGCGTAGATGGCGCCGCCGTAGGAGAGGTCGACCTTGACGCCGGCGGCGGGGACGGCGCGGGCGATGACGTACGACGGGACGTTGACGAAGGTGACCGACTCGACGCGCTCGCGCGTGCCGCGGACGCGGGCCGTGACGCGGCCGGACGGCACGTCGATGACCACGTCCGTCTCGCCGCCGGGGTCCGCCTCGACCAGCCCCTCGCGGACGGCGTGCACGCCGAGGGCGATCGTGCCGTGGCCGCAGGCGGTGGAGTAGCCGTCCTTGTGCCAGAACAGCGCGCCGAAGTGGGCGCCGGGGTCGTCGGGCGGGACCAGGAAGCAGCCGTACATGTCGGCGTGGCCGCGCGGCTCGTGGCAGAGCAGCCGCCGCACCCGCTCGGCCGGTCCGCCGGGTGCGGCGGCGCGGCGTTCGAGCACGGTGGCGCCCGGGAGGTCGGGGGCGCCACCGGTGACGATCCTGAACGGCTCGCCCGCGGTGTGGTAGTCGACCGTGGTGACGCTCATAGCTCGAACCCCTCGGGGAACGGATCGCGCGGGTCGAGGAAGTACTGGGCGGTGCCGGTGACCCAGGCGCGGCCGGTGATGGCGGGCACGACCGCGGGCCGCCCGCCGACGGTGGTCTCCCCCAGCAGCCGGCCGACGAACCGGGTGCCGATGAACGACTCGTTGACGAAGTCCCAGCCGGCCGGACCCACCGGCAGCTCGCCGCGGGCGTGCAGCTGGGCCATGCGGGCGCTGGTGCCGGTGCCGCAGGGCGAGCGGTCGAACCAGCCCGGGTAGATGGCCATCGCGTGCCGCGAGTGGTGCGCGTTGGAGCCCGGCGCGGCGAAGTAGACGTGGTGGCAGCCGCGGATGCGCTCGTCCTCGGGGTGCACGGGCTCGTCGGCGGCGTCGATGGCCGCCATCGTGGCCAGTCCGGCGGCGAGGATCTCGTTCTTGGCCTTGCGGTCGAAGGGCAGGCCGTAGTCGTCGAGGTCGACGATCGCGTAGAAGTTGCCGCCGTAGGCCAGGTCGTACCGGATGTCGCCGAAGCCCGGCACGGTGACGACGGCGTCGAGCCTGTCGCAGTAGGCGGGCACGTTGCGCAGCGTCACCGACATGGCCATGCCGTCCTCGACGGCCACGTCCACCTCGACGAGCCCGGCGGGCACCTCCAGGCGCACGGTGGTGACCGGCTCGACGACCTCCACCATGCCGGTCTCCACCAGCACCGTCGCCACGCCGATGGTGCCGTGGCCGCACATCGGCAGCAGCCCGGACACCTCGATGAACAGCACGCCCCAGTCGGCGTCGGGCCTGGTCGGCGGCTGCAGGATGGCGCCGCTCATGGCGGCGTGGCCGCGCGGCTCGTTCATCAGCAGCCGGCGGATGTGGTCGAGGTGGTCGCGGAAGTAGACGCGCCGCTCGGCCATACTGGCGCCGGGGATCACGCCCACGCCGCCGGTGATCACGCGGGTGGGCATGCCCTCGGTGTGCGAGTCGACGGCGTGGAAGACCCGCTTCGTCCTCATCGCAGGCCCTCCGCGAGCGCCTTCTCCGTCGCCCCGCGTACGGCCGCCGCCTGCTCCTCCGTCAGCGGCACCCGCGGCAGGCGGCAGGGCCCGCCATGACGGCCGGCGAGGTCCATCGACAGCTTGATGGCCTGCACGAACTCCGTCTTGGAGTCCCAGCGAAGCAGCGGGTGGAGCTTGCGGTAGAGCGGCAGCGCGGTCTCGAGGTCACCGGCCAGCGCTGCCCGGTAGAGGGCGACGCTGGAGGCGGGCAGCGCGTTGGGGTAGCCGGCGACCCAGCCGACGGCTCCGGCCACCGCCAGCTCCAGCAGCACGTCGTCGGACCCGATCAGCACGTCGAGGCCGGGGGCCAGCTCGGCGAGCTCGTAGGGCCGGCGCGGATCGCCGCTGAACTCCTTCACGGCCACGATCAGACCCTCACCGTGCAGGGTCGCGAGCAGCGCGGGCGTCAGGTCCACCTTGGTGTCGTGCGGGTTGTTGTAGGCCACGATCGGCACTCCGGCCTTGGCCACCTCACGGTAGTGCGCGATCACGGACCGCTCGTCGGCCCGGTAGGCGTTCGGCGGCAGCAGCAGCACCGAGCCGCAGCCGGCCGCGCCCGCCTGCTCGGCCCAGCGCCGCGACTCCGCCGCGCCGTACGCGGCGGCGCCCGCCATCACGTTGTACCCGCCGACCGCTTCGACGGCCGTCTCCACGACCCGGGCCCGCTCCTCGGGGGTGAGCGTCTGGTACTCGCCCAGCGAACCGTTGGGGACCACGCCGTCGCAGCCGTTCTCGACCAGCCAGCGGCAGTGGTCGGCATAGCCGTCGAAGTCGACGGACAGATCAGCGTGCAGCGGGAGCGCCGTGGCCACCATGACACCGTGCCAGGACTTAGCGCGATTTGTCATTAAAGTTTCCTCCAAAATCAGTGGGTATCGAGGTCGGCGAGGGCGCCGAGAGAAAGAGGTTGCGCGATGGGGCGGCGAGGTGGCCGGGGCTGCTCCCCGGCCAGGCAGGCGACCGCGTAGCCGCAGACGCGGCCCTGGCACCAGCCCATGCCAGGCCTGGCCAGCAGCTTGACGGAGCGCGCGTCGGTGGCGCCGAGCGCCAGCGCCGCGCGTACGCGGGCGACCGGCACCTCCTCGCACCGGCACACCAGCGTGTCGTCGCGCAGCCAGCTCTGCCAGCCCGGCTTGACCGGATAGGCGTGGTGCAGCGCCTCCCCGAACGCGCGCATCCGCCGGCGCCGCCTGGCCAATGCGCCGGGGATCGGCGCTCCGGCGACGGCCAGGCCCGCGATGCGGCCCTCCAGCTCGGCCAGGTGCCTGCCGCCCACGCCGGTCGGCTCGCCCGCCGCCCAGACGCCGTCCACCGTGGTGCGCTGGCGGCCGTCCACCGCGAGCACGGGCATGCCGTCCGCGTCCTGGCGGGTCTGGCAGCCCAGCTCGACGCCGAGCTCGATCTGGGGGACGAAGCCGTAGCCGACGGCCAGGGTGTCGCAGGCCAGTTCCCTGGTGGCGAGCACGTTCCAGTCGCCGTCGAGCCGCGCCACGGTGACCGCCTCCAGCTCGCGCTCGCCGTGCGCGGCGATCACCGCCTGGTGCGTCCGGTACGGCACGCGGTGCCTGGCCATGGCCAGCCCGTAGCCCGCGGCCTCCCCCGCCTTGCCCAGGGCCAGCAGCGGATGCCGGGCCAGGGCCAGGCCGCCGTTGGCCTCGAACACGCCCAGCACCTCGGCCCCCGCCGCGGCCAGGCCCGCGGCCACGGGCAGCAGGAACGGTCCGGTGCCGCCGACGACCACCCGGCCGCCGGCGACGACGCCGTTGCCCTTGAGCAGCGCCTGGGCGCCGCCCGCCGTCAGGACACCGGGCAGGTCCCAGCCGGGGAACGGCAGCGGCCGGTCATGCGCGCCGGTGGCGATCAGGAGGTCGCGGCAGTGGATCTCCACCGCACGGCCGTCCGGGGTTCCGCAGTGGACGGTCAGCCGGTCGCCGTCGCGCGTCACGGTCCACACCTGGTGCCCGAGCAGCACCTCGGCCCGCTCGTCCAGCGCGCGGGCCTGCCGCAGGAACCGGTCCAGACCCGGTGTGCCGGCGCCTGCCTCGCCGGCCTGGTGACGGAAGTACTGGCCGCCGAGGCGGGCTCCCGAGTCGACGAGGACCACGTTCAGGCCGCGCGACGCCGCCGTCAGAGCCCCCGCCACCCCGGCGGGCCCGCCACCGACCACGACAAGATCACAGGCCGCGCTCATGCGGTCGTCGGACGTGCTCACGAGGTCGTCACCTCGTCTCCGGGCCGGGCCTCCAGCAGGCAGGCGCGTTCTGGTGGGCGGCCGTTCACCGTGATCAGGCAGTCGAAGCAGACGCCGATGCCGCAGAACAGCCCGCGCGGCCGCCCACCGAAGCGGGTGGTGCGCCACGCGCGGACCCCGGCGGCGTGCAGGGCCGCGCCGATCGTCTGCCCCGGCTCGACCGGCACGGCCCGGCCGTCGATCGTGATCTGGAAGGTCACTCGGACTCCTCGCCGGCGTGAGTGGACTCGAAGCGGTCCGGGCGGAAGGGGTGCGGGTCGAGGTCGGGGCGGGCGCCGGTCAGCAGCTGGGACAGCAGGAGCCCGGTCGCGGGCGCGAGACCGATCCCCGCCCCTTCGTGCCCGCACGCGTGATAGAGCCCGGGCACGCGCGGATCCGCGCCGATCACCGGCAGGTGGTCGGGACAGTACGGCCGGAAACCGCAGTACGACCTGATCACCCGCACGTCCCGGAGCACCGGGAACAGGGCGACGGCCTGGGCCGCCAGCCGCGCCAGCACCCGGGGCGAGGTCGTCCGGTCGAACCCGACCCGCTCCCTGCTCGCCCCGATGAGCACGGTCCCCGCCGGGGTGCCCTCGACGACGGCCGAGGTCTCCAGATCGGCCGAGTCGCTGGCCACGTTGGTGACGTAGGCGGCGGTGTAGACCTTGTGCCGGATCAGCGGTTCGCGCAGCGGCTCGGTGACCAGGATGAAGCCGCGCCTGGGCAGGACCGGCAGGTCCACGCCCGCGAGCCGGGCGATCTCGCCGCCCCAGGTGCCGGCCGCGTTGATCACCGCGCCGCCGAGGATGTCGCCCCGGTCGGTGCGTACGCCCGTCACCCGGTCGCCGGACCGCGTGAATCCGGTCACGGTGACCCCGGTGCGCAGGTGCAGCGTCCCGTGGCCGTAGCTCTCCGCGCCGTGCCTGAGCAGGTGCGCGGCCGCCAGCATGGGCTGCACCTGGGCGTCCTGCGGGTAGTACACGCCGCCCGCGAGCCCCTCGGCCAGGTGCGGTTCGTAGCCGCGCAGGTCGGCGGCGGGCACGACGGCGTACTCGACGCCCTGCTCCGCGGCCAGCTCGGCGAGCTGCTTCTGGACCTCGTCCGTCTCGGCGACGACCAGTCCGCCCTTGGGTTCGTACTCGAACCCGCCCAGCGCGGCCAGCTCTCCCCAGAGGCGGTTGGACAGCAACGCCAGGTCCAGCTCCGGGCCCGGCTCCTTGTCCGAGACCAGCACGTTGCCCTCGCCCGCGCCCGTGGTGCCGCCCGCCACCGGGCCGCGGTCCACCACGGTCACGTCCAGTCCGGCCCGGGCGGCGTAATAAGCGCACGCGGCGCCCACCACTCCGGCGCCGACGACGATCACATCGGACATTTCACCTCCCGCTCTGTAATATGTCACATACCCATGCCCATTGAGAAGACAGGTTCCGATGGGAGGACCGGACTACCAGGCGCTTACCATCGTTGACGTGAAGCTCGACGACGTGAAACTACCCACGAACCACTCCAACGCTCTGGTCCGGCGCCTGTTCTCCTTCTGGGCGCCGACCACCGAGTCGATGCGCGGCTGGGCACTGGCCGCCGTGGTGGTCAACGCGGGCATCACGGTGACGGGCGCGGCGGTGCGGGTCACCGGCTCGGGGCTCGGCTGCCCGACCTGGCCCAGATGCACGCCCGACAGCTTCGTGCCGATCGCGCATCCGGAGATCTCGCCCGTCACCATGGCCGTCGAGTTCGGCAACCGGCTGCTGACGTTCCTGGTGCTGGCGGTGGGGTTCGCCTGCGTGGTGTCGGCGATGCGGCTGGCCCCGCGGCGCCGTCCGCTGCTCCGGCTGGCCCTGCTGCAGCCCGCGGGCATCGTCTTCCAGGCGCTGTGGGGCGGGCTGGTGGTCAGGAGCCTGCTCAACCCGTTCACGGTCAGCGTGCACTTCCTGGTCTCCATCGCGCTGATCGCCGCCTGCTGGGCGCTCTACGCGCGCTCGGGCGAAGGCGACGGGCCGGTCCGCCGGGTGACGCACCGCGACATCCGGCGCCTCGGCCACGTGCTGGTCGCGGCGGTGGTCGTGCTGCTGCTGGCCGGGGTGCTGGTGACCGGCACGGGCCCGCATTCCGGCGACGCGCTGGCCTCCCGCTTCGACCTCGACATCGAGAGCGTGGCGCGGCTGCACGCCGACATCGTCTACCTCGTGGTCGGGCTGTCGTTCGCGCTGATGTTCGCGCTGCACGTGACCGACTCGCCCCGACCGGCCCGCCGGGCCGCGCTGGTGCTGATCCTGGTGGAGCTGGCCCAGGGCGTGATCGGCTACACGCAGTATTTCCTGGCGGTGCCCGCCTTCCTGGTCGGCGTGCACGTGCTCGGCTCGACCCTGGTCTGGATCGCCACGCTCAGAGTGGTCACCTCGCTGCGCACCCGCGATCCGCTGACAGCCCCGGCCGTCGCTTCCCCCACGGAAACACCGGCCAAAGTCTAAGGTGTGAGGGACCATCTCCCCCTACCTGTGAGGTCCTCGAGTGGCTTTCGCCCGCCCCGCTCGTAAGACCGTGCGCCGGCTGTACCAAGGACTGGTGCTGCTCAGCGTGCTCGCCCTGGCGCCGATGACGTGGGCGTGGCTCGACAGCTCGGACAGCCGCGTGGTGGCCGACACCGGCGGCTGGCTGGCCCGGGTGCCGGCCTCGCAGGTGGCGCTCGTGCTGGGCGCGGGCCTGTTCAGCGGCCACCCCTCCCCCTTTCTGGCCCGGCGGCTGGACATCGCGGCCGAGCTCTATCGGGCGGGCAAGGTCAGGGCGCTGCTGCTGTCGGGCGACAACAGCCGCAAGGAGTACGACGAGCCGACGGCCATGCGCGACTACCTGCGGGCCAGAGGCGTGCCCGACGCGGTGATGGTGCTCGACTACGCCGGGTTCGACACCTGGGACTCGTGCGTGCGGGCCCGCCAGGTCTTCGGCGCCGAGCGGCTGACCGTGGTCACGCAGGTGTTCCACCTGCCGAGAGCGGTCACGCTCTGCCGTACGGCGGGGCTGACGACCTTCGGCGTGGGCGACGACTCCGCCAGGCAGTGGGCCGTGACCACCTACGCCTCGGCCACCCGTGAGCTGTTCGCCACCGGCAAGGCGTTCGCCGACGCGCTGCTGCTGCACTCCGAGCCGGTCTATCCCGGTCCGCGCGAGACGTCGCTGCGCGCGATCCTGGCTCAGCCGGGGGCGCCGGGCGCGTAGCCCGGTGGCGGGGTGCCCCGCGCCGCGGCCCTGAAGTGGGCGGGCGTCATCGGGAAGCCGGCCCTGGCGGCGCTCATGCATTCGAGCAGGGCGCGCTGCTCCTCGTGGAAGGTCTGCTCGTCGACCATCCGCTTGGCGGCCCGCTCGTGCAGCAGGCCCAGCTCGGTCGCGGCGAGCTGGTAGTCGCGCATCGCGCGCAGCCCCCGCTTGCCGCCGTGGACCTTGGCCCACTGCCTGGCCTGCCGGCGCCGCGACAGGGCGGACAGCATGTAGATGTCGGCCCGGTTGACCAGCTTGGTCGGCTCGTACGGCGGCAGGTAGCGCTGGATCAGCGCCACGATGCGCCGCCGGTCCCTGAGCACCAGCGCGATGAGCACCACCAGCACGACCAGCAGCACCAGGTAGGCGATGACCAGGCCGGGGAAGCCGCCGTAGGACGTGAGACCGTTCCAAAGCCCGTGCAGGAGCATCGCCCCGACCCAGCCGGCCATGATGATGAACACCCGGTCGGACCCGTTGCGCTGGGCGGCGTAGGCGACCGCGACGCCGATCATCGAGGTGAACAGCGGGTGCGCGAACGGCGACAGCACACCGCGCAGCACCACGGTGACGGCCAGCCCCATGCCGCCCTGGTCGGAGTTGAGCGCGGCGACGTAGTAGCTGACGTTCTCGCTCATCGCGAAGCCGAGGCCGACCATGCTGGCGTAGATGACACCGTCGGTCGGCCCGTCGAACTCGGCCCGGCGGAACCTGAGCAGCCCGAGCAGCACCAGCCCCTTCATCGACTCCTCGACCACCGGCGCCCCGAACGTGGCGGCGACGTTGCGCGCGTTGGCCGCGCTCAGGTTGGCCGTGTCGATGATGTAGTGCAGGTTGAGCGAGTTGATCAGGCCCGCGACCAGCACCGCCACCCCCGCCCCCCAGGCGAAGGCGAAGATGAGGTTGCTGCGCGGCTCCGGCTCCATGCGGTCGAGCGCGAGCACGGCGGCCAGCAGCAGCGGCACCGGCGCCAGCGCGAGCAGGAGCGAGATGAAGAACTGCACCGGCGCGCCGTTGAACACGTCGAAAGCGAAGGAGACGAGCGCGCACAGGCCGGTCACGATCAGCCCGATGATCAACGCGAACGACGGGCGGTCCTTCAACACCCAGCGTGGATCACGGGACGCCATACGGTGACTGTAACCGATCAAAATGACGCTGTCCCGCCCAGGTGAGGTGGCCTGCTCAGCTCAGCAGCGGGTCGATCGCCACGGCGAGGAACAGCAGCGCCAGATAGGCGTTGGACCAGTGGAAGAAGCGCATCGGCCGCAGGTCGACACCGCTCTTGCCGGAGTTGAGCCGGGCCAGCAGACGGTGCACCTCCCACAGGCACATGGCGCCCAGGACGCCGGCCGCGATCGGGTAGAACAGCGTGGTGCCCGCCACTGGCCACAGGGCCAGCGAGCAGAGCACGGTGGCCCAGGTGTAGGCGATCGACTCCAGGATCACCCGGCGCTCGGTGGCCACCACGGGCAGCATCGGCACCTCGGCCGCCGCGTAGTCCTCCTTGTAGCGCATGGCCAGCGTCCAGGTGTGCGGCGGCGTCCAGAAGAACACCACCCCGAACAGCACCAGCGGCGCCCAGTCGAGCCGCCCGGTGATGCCCGCCCAGCCGATCATCACCGGCATGCAGCCCGCGATGCCGCCCCAGACGATGTTCTGGGCGGTGCGCCGCTTGAGGATCATCGAGTAGACGATGACGTAGAACAGGATGGCGCCGGTGGAGAGCATGGCGGCCAGCCAGTTGGTGGTCAGCCAGAGGCCGACCAGGGACAGCACGCCGAGCACGATGCCGAAGACGAGCGCGCCGGTCGGCGAGACCTGGTGCCTGGCCAGCGGGCGCCGCCTGGTGCGGCGCATCTTCTGGTCGATGTCGCGGTCCACGTAGCAGTTGAGCGCGTTGGCGCTGCCCGCCGACAGGGTGCCGAACACCATGACCGACACCGACGTCCACAGCGGCGGCAGCCCGCCGGCCGCCAGGAACATCACGGGGAGCGTCGTGATCAGCAGGAGCTCGATGATCCGCGGCTTGGTGAGAGCGATGTAGGCCTTGACGAGCATGCCGATCGTCCTCGGCGGCTCGGCCGCGGGAGCGGGGGCCGTCGTCTGCCTGTTCGTCAGCACCGTCAAGGCGCTTCCAGCACGTGCGGAGTCAACGCGTAACCTCTGATTGGAGCGGAATCTCATGGACGGACGCCAGGCGTCCCTGTGACAACGAGAACAACCAAACTGTAGTAGCAGGGTCGCCCGGTCCGGCCAATGGGGGGACACGCACGGGGTGGAGGAGGGAATCTATCGCCGACTCCACTCAGTTAGGGTCCGGTGTGGGCGGGATATGCCAACCGGTACCACCACAAGACAACTAGATTCCGGAGACCGAGCACTTGAGCACCGAACTCGTGCCAGCCCTCGAATGGACAGACCTAGACAAGCAAGCGGTCGACGTCGTTCGAGCCCTGGCCATGGACGCAGTCGAACAGGCGGGTTCGGGTCACCCGGGCACCGCCATGAGCCTGGCTCCCGCCGCCTACCTGCTGTTCCAGCGCGCGATGCGCCACGACCCCACGGATCCCACGTGGATCGGGCGTGACCGTTTCGTCCTGTCGTGCGGACACTCCAGCCTGACCCTGTACATCCAGCTGTTCCTGTCCGGCTACGGGCTCGACCTGGACGACCTGAAGCGCTTGCGCCAGTGGGACAGCCTGACCCCCGGCCACCCCGAGCACGGGCACACGGCCGGTGTGGAGACCACCACGGGCCCGCTCGGCCAGGGCCTGGGCAACGCCGTCGGCATGGCCATGGCGGCCCGCCGCGAGCGCGGCCTGTTCGACCCCGACGCCGAGGTGGGCACCTCGCCGTTCGACCACCACATCTGGTGCATGGTCAGCGACGGTGACATCGAAGAGGGCATCAGCCACGAGGTCAGCGCGATCGCCGGCCACCAGAAGCTGGGCAACCTCATCGTCATCTACGACGACAACCACATCTCCATCGAGGACGACACGCTGATCGCGAAGTCCGAGGACGTGGTCAAGCGCTACGAGGCCTACGGCTGGCACACCCTCAGCGTCGACTGGACCGAGACCGGCGACTACGTCGAGGACGTCCAGGCGCTGCACGCGGCGCTGGAGTCGGCGCGCGCCGAGACCGACCGGCCGTCGTTCATCCGCCTGCGCACGATCATCGGCTGGCCCGCCCCGAACAAGCAGAACACCGGCAAGATCCACGGCTCCGCCCTCGGCGCCGACGAGGTGGCCGCCACCAAGCGGGTCCTCGGCATGGACACCGAGAAGAGCTTCGACGTGCCCGCCGACGTGCTAAAGCACGCGCGCGAGGTGGCGCACAGGGGCCACGAGGCGCACGCCGCCTGGCAGAAGGGCTATGAGGCCTGGCGCGCGGCCAACCCCGAGCGCGCCGCCGAGCTGGACCGGATCTCCCACCACGAACTGCCCGCCGGCTGGACCGGGGCGCTGCCCACGTTCGACAAGGGCGGCTCGGTGTCCACCCGCAAGGCGTCCGGCGATGTGCTCACCGCGCTCGCGCCGGTGCTGCCCGAGCTGTGGGGCGGCTCGGCCGACCTGGCCGACTCCAACCTCACCACGATGAAGGGCGAGCCGTCCTTCATCCCGGAGGAATACCAGACCAAGGACTTCCCCGGTAACCGCTACGGCCGCACGCTGCACTTCGGCATCCGCGAGCACGGCATGGGCGCCATTCTCAACGGCATCGCCCTGCACGGCGGCACCCGGCCGTACGGCGGCACCTTCCTGGTCTTCTCCGACTACATGCGCCCCTCGGTGCGCCTGGCGGCGCTGATGAAGCTGCCGGTCACCTACGTGTGGACGCACGACTCCATCGGGCTGGGCGAGGACGGACCGACCCACCAGCCGATCGAGCACCTGTGGGCGCTGCGCGCGATCCCCGGACTCGACGTGGTGCGCCCCGGCGACGCCAACGAGACGGCCTACGCCTGGCAGAGCGTGCTCCAGCACGTCGACCGGCCCGCCGCGCTCGCCCTGACCCGGCAGAACCTGCCGATCTTCGAGGGCACCAGCGCCGAGGGCGTGGCCAAGGGCGGCTACATCCTGCACGAGGCGTCCGACGGGCAGCCGCAGGTGATCCTCATCGGCACGGGCAGCGAGCTGGAGCTGGCCGTCAACGGCCGCGAACTGCTCGAAGCGCAGGGCATCCCGACGCGGGTCGTCTCGATGCCGTGTGTCGAGTGGTTCAACGGGCAGGACATTGCGTATCGGCAGACTGTTCTGCCGTCAGCGATCAAGGCCCGGGTCGCGGTCGAGGCGGGCGTCGCTCTCGGCTGGCGAGAGTTCGTCGGCGAGAAGGGTGAGGTCGTCAGCCTTGAACACTTCGGCGCGTCGGCACCGTATAAGACGCTGTACGAGCAATTCGGGCTGACGGCGGAGCGCGTGGCCGCGGCGGCCAAGGCGAGCCTCGCCAAGCTGGGTCACGACAAGGGCGAGACGACGGGAAACTGAACGAAAATGAGTGAGATCCTCAACAAGCTCTCCGGCCAGGGCGTGTCCATCTGGCTGGACGACATCAGCCGGGAGCGGCTGCGCACGGGCAACCTGGAGCAGCTGATCCGCGAGAAGAACGTGGTGGGCGTCACCTCCAACCCGACCATCTTCGCTGGCGCGCTCAGCAAGGGCGACGCCTACGACGCCCAGCTGCACGACCTGGCCGTGCGTGGCGTCGAGATCGGCGAGGCCGTACGCGCCATCACCGCCTATGACATCCGCTGGGCCGCCGACGTGCTGCGCCCGGTCTACGACGCCACCGCCGGCGTCGACGGCCGCGTCTCGCTGGAGGTCGACCCCCGGCTGGCCCGCGAGAGCGAGAAGACCGTGGCCGAGGCCCGGGCGCTGTGGTGGCTGGTCGACCGGCCCAACCTGTTCATCAAGATCCCGGCGACGCTCGAGGGGCTGCCCGCGATCACGCAGGCGATCTCCGAGGGAATCAGCGTCAACGTCACGCTGATCTTCTCGCTGGAGCGCTACCGCGCGGTCATGGACGCCTGGCTGGCCGGTCTGGAGGCCGCCCAGGCCAAGGGCCTCAACCTGGGCACGATCGAGTCGGTGGCCTCGTTCTTCGTCAGCCGGGTCGACACCGAGATCGACAAGCGGCTCGACCAGCTCGGCCGGCCGGAGCTCAAGGGCAAGGCCGGCATCGCCAACGCGCGCCTGGCCTACGCCGCCTTCGAGGAAGTGATGAACTCCGAGCGCTGGCAGCGGCTGCGCGCCGCCGGTGCCCGCCCGCAGCGCCCGCTGTGGGCCTCGACCGGCGTCAAGAACCCCGACTACTCGCCCACGATGTACGTTGACCAGCTCGTCGCCCCCGGCACGGTCAACACGATGCCGGAGAAGACGCTCGACGCGACCGCCGCCGGCGCCGTCATCACCGGCGACACCGTGCGCCCCTTCTACGAGGACGCGTGGAACACCATGGCCGGGCTCAAGGAGGCGGGCGTCGACTACGACGACGTGGTCAAGGTGCTGGAGGACGAGGGCGTGGAGAAGTTCGAGACCTCCTGGAACGAACTCCTCGAGAGCGTCAGCAAGAACCTGGTCCCCTGATGACCGTCTCGTACCGCGAGGAGGGGGTGGCCGAGGCCGCCTCCTCCGCCGCGGGGCGGCTCGTCGCCGATGGCGTGCCCGCGCGGCTCGCCGCCGGCGATCCCACGCTGTGGGGCGCGGACGCGGAGGCGGTGGCGGCCGTCCGGCTGGGCTGGCTGACCCTGCCACGCACCTCGCGCGAGCTGCTGCCCGAGCTCGGCAAGCTGGCCGAGCGGGCGCGCGCCGAGGGCCTGACCAACGTGGTGCTGGCCGGCATGGGCGGCTCGTCGCTGGCGCCCGAGGTGATCTGCGCGACCGCCGACGTACCGCTGACCGTCCTGGACACCACCGACCCGGGCCAGGTGCGACGGGCGCTGGAGGAGCCGCTCGACACCACGATCCTGGTCGTGGCCAGCAAGAGCGGCTCGACGGTCGAGACCGACAGCCACCTGCGCGTCTACGAGGAGCTCTTCCGCGAGGCGGGCATCGACCCGGCCGGCCGGATCGTGGTCGTCACCGACCCGGGCTCGCCGCTGGAGCGGACGGCCGTGGACGCCGGCTACCCCGTGGTGCTGGCCGCGCCCGACGTGGGCGGCCGCTACTCGGCGCTGTCGGCGTTCGGCCTGGTGCCGAGCGCGCTGGCCGGAGCCGATGTGAAACGGCTGCTCGACGACGCCGAGGAGGTCCTGCCCCTGCTCTCGCTCGACACCGGCAACCCCGGGCTCGACCTGGGCGCGGCGCTCGGCGGAGCGGCGCTCGCCGGACGCGACAAGCTGATACTCGACGACCGGCTGTCCTCGATCAGCGGGCTGCCCGAGTGGATCGAGCAGCTCGTCGCCGAGTCCACGGGCAAGGACGGCGTGGGCATCCTGCCGGTGGTCGGCGCCGAGCCGAACGGCGCCCGTGACGAGCTGGTCGTCGGGATCGACTCCGACGACGGCGACGTGCGCGTCGAGGGGCCGCTCGGCGCGCAGTTCCTCATCTGGGAGTACGCCACGGCCGTGGCCGGGCTGCTGCTGGAGATCGACCCGTTCGACCAGCCGAACGTGGCCGAGTCCAAGGCCAGTACGGCCGCGCTGCTCGACATGGAGGCGTTGCCGCTGGGTGAGCCGGTGCTGGTCGACGGGCCCGTGGAGGTCTACGGCTCGACCAGCGCCAAGGATCTGCCCGGCGTGCTGAGCGAGCTGCTCCACGCGGTGCCCGATGACGGCTACCTGGCCGTGATGGCGTACCTGGACCGGCTGTCGGCCTTCGATGTGTTCGTCCCTGACGGCGCGGACTTCGAGCAGATGACCGACGCGTGGATGGCGGCCGACCCGGCCACGCTCCGGGCGCTGCTTGCCCTGCGCACCGACCGGCCGGTCACCTTCGGGTGGGGGCCGCGCTTCCTGCACTCCACCGGCCAATATCACAAGGGCGGCCCGCAGAACGGGGTGTTCCTGCTGATCACCGGCGCCGTGGCCGACGACGTGCCGGTGCCCGGCAGGCCGTACACGCTGGGTGAGCTTCAGCTCGCGCAGGCGCTCGGCGACCTCGGGGCACTGCTGCAGCGCGGGCGGCCGACCGTACGCCTGCATTTGACCGATCGCGCGGCTGGAGTCGCGTACCTGCTCGAAGCCGCACAGGAGGCTTGAGATGACAGAGCCCGAAGCACCTCCGGAGGAGGCCGCCCTTGACAGCACGGCGGCGGCCACGATAGCCACCTCAGCCGCGGGCACCTCCACCACCATCGAAGTGGCGGCCGCCAATCCGCTGCGCGATCCGCGCGACAAGCGGCTGCCCCGGGTGGCGGGACCTTGTGTCATGGTGCTGTTCGGCGTGACGGGAGACCTGGCCAAGCGCAAGCTGCTGCCGGCGATCTACGACCTGGGCAACCGGGGGCTGCTGCCGCCCGGTTTCTCGCTGGTCGGGTTCGCCAGGCGGGACTGGAAGGACCAGGACTTCGCCCAGGTGACCCATGACGCCGTCAAGGCGCATGCCAGGACGCCCTTCCGCGAGGAGGTCTGGAAGCAGCTGCGCGAGGGCATCCACTTCGTGCCCGGCGAGTTCTCCGACGACGGCGCGTTCGACGCGCTGGCGATGGCGCTGAAGGAGATCGACGAGACCCGGGGCACCGGCGGCAACTATGCGTTCTACCTGTCCGTGCCGCCGAAGTTCTTCCCCGTGGTGGTGGAGCAGCTCAAGCGGACCGGGCTGTCCGACGCGCCCGACGGGTCGTGGCGGCGCGTGGTGATCGAGAAGCCGTTCGGGCACGACCTGAAGTCGGCGCACGAGCTGAACGAGATCACCACCTCGGCCTTCCCGGAGAGCTCGATCTTCAGGATCGACCACTACCTGGGCAAGGAGACCGTCCAGAACATCATGGCCCTGAGGTTCGCCAACAACCTCTACGAGCCCATCTGGAACCGTAGCTACGTCGACCACGTGCAGATCACCATGGCCGAGGACATCGGCATCGGCGGCCGGGCCGGCTACTACGACGGCATCGGCGCGGCCCGCGACGTGATCCAGAACCACCTGCTCCAGCTGCTCGCCCTGGTGGCGATGGAGGACCCGACGTCCTTCGACGCCTCCGCGCTGCGCCGGGAGAAGGAGAAGGTGCTCAAGGCCGTGCGGCTGCCGTCCGACCTCGGGCTCAACACCGCCCGCGGACAATACGACGCGGGCTGGCAGGGCGGCGAGAAGGTGGTCGGCTACCTGCAGGAGGACGGCATCTCCGCCGACTCCATCACCGAGACGTACGCGGCCATCAAGCTGGAGATCGCCAACCGGCGCTGGGCGGGCGTGCCGTTCTACCTGCGTGCCGGCAAGCGCCTGGGCCGCCGGGTCACCGAGGTGGCCGTGGTGTTCCAGCGGGCGCCGCACCTGCCGTTCAGCAAGGACGACACCGAGATCCTCGGCCAGAACGCGCTGGTCATCAGGGTGCAGCCGGACGAGGGCATCACCGTGCGGTTCGGCTCCAAGGTGCCGGGCACGGCCATGGAGGTGCGCGACGTCTCGATGGACTTCGCCTACGGCGAGTCCTTCCTGGAGTCGTCCCCCGAGGCGTACGAGCGGCTGCTGCTCGACGTGATGATCGGCGACCCGCCGCTCTTCCCGCACCAGCGGGAGGTCGAGCTGTCGTGGAAGATCCTCGACCCGATCGAGGAGTTCTGGGCCACGCAGGGCCAGCCCGAGGGTTACCCGTCCGGCGCGTGGGGGCCGGAGTCCGCCGACGCGATGATGGCCCGTGACGGTCGTGTGTGGAGGAGACTCTGATGACCACCTTTATGCTCACCGACACGACGGCGGGGAAGATCTCCGCGCAGTTCACGCACCTGCGCCACCAGATGGGCGCGCCGGCGATAGGGATGGTGCTGACGCTGGTCGTGGTCTGCGAGGAGCGCGACCAGTACGACTCGCTCCGCGCGGCCAGCGAGGCGGCCCGCGAGCACCCCTCGCGCATCATCGTGGTGATCAACCGCGAGTCCGACGAGACCAACCGGCTCGACGCGGAGCTGCGCATCGGCGAGTCCACGCCGGGCGAGGTGGTCGTGCTGCGGCTGTACGGCGAGCTGACCGAGCACGCCGACTCGGTGGTCAGCCCGCTGCTGCTGCCCGACACGCCGGTCGTGGCCTGGTGGCCGGGCCTGGCGCCCGACGTGATGTCCAAGGACCCGATCGGGATGCTCGCCCAGCGGCGCATCTCCGACGCCAGGTCCGCGCACGACGGCGGGCTCAAGTCGCTGATGACCAGGGCCAAGGGCTACGCCCCCGGCGACACGGACCTGTCCTGGGCCCGGCTGACGCCGTGGCGCAGCCTGCTGGCGGCGGCGTTCGACCAGCCCGCGGGCCAGTTGCACAAGGGTTCCGTCGAGGCTTCCGAGGGCAACCCGAGCGCGCCGCTGCTGGCCGCGTGGCTGTCGGAACGCCTCGGCGCGCCGGTCAAGGTGGGCGAGTCCAGCGGGCCCGGCATCACCGCCGTACGGCTCACGATGACCGACGGCGAGCTGACGGTGTCCAGGAGCGACGCCAGGCTGGCGACGCTGACGCGGCCCGGCCAGCCGGACCGGATCGTGGCCCTGGCCCGGCGGCAGACCTCCGAGCTGCTGGCGGAGGAGCTGCGGCGGCTCGACTCCGACGAGATCTACGGGGTGGCGGTCAAGCGGCTGGCCCGCACGCACAAGTCCTGACCCCTCTCCCACCGGCCGGCGCGGGCCCTGTCCCGGGGGTCGCGCCCGGCCGGTGGGTGCCGATCGTGAAAGAGTGAGTTCGTGAGCGTTCCCAATGTGGTCGTCCATCGTGACGGCGACGTCCTCGCCAAGGCCGTGGCGGCGCGGATCATCACCCGGCTGGTCGACGTGCAGTCGGCCAAGGGGTCGGCGTCCCTGGTCCTGACCGGCGGCACGGTCGGCCACGCGACGCTGGCCGCGATCGCCGCCACGCCGGCGCGCGACGCGGTCGACTGGCACCGCCTCGACATCTGGTGGGGCGACGAGCGCTTCCTGCCGGCCGGTGACCCCGAGCGCAACGAGACGGGCGCCCGCAAGGCGCTCCTCGACCACGTCGAGCTCGACCCCGAGCGGGTGCACGTCATGCGCGGGCCCGACTCGGGGATGTCGGCGGAGGAGTCGGCCGAGTCCTACGCGGCCGAGCTGCGCAAGGCGGCCCGGCCGGAGGATCACGGACCGGTGCCCAACTTCGACGTGATGCTGCTCGGCATCGGGCCCGACGCGCACGTGGCGTCCCTGTTCCCCGGGATGCCGGCGCTGTACGACACGCGGCCCGTGGTGGCCGTCCACGGCGCTCCCAAGCCGCCGCCCACGCGCATCTCGCTGACGCTGCCGACGATCCAGGCCTCGCGCGAGGTGTGGGTGGTGGCGGCGGGCGAGGAGAAGTCAGGCGCCGTACGACTGGCGCTGTCCGACTCCGGGCCCGTCCAGGTGCCCGCGGCCGGGGCCAGGGGGCGGGGGCGGACGCTGTTCCTGCTCGACAGGACCGCCGCCGCCAAGCTCCCGCCGGGCCTGGGCCGCATCGCCTCCCCCTGAGCCGTATCAGCCGGTCAGCGCGTCGATCTCGGCCAGGAGCGCCTGCTTGCGCTCCGGCGCCAGGAAGGACGCGTGCACGCCGTTGCGGGCGAGCCGGGCCAGTTCCGGCTCGCCGAGGCCGAACACGCGCGCGGCGACGCGGTACTCCCCGGCCAGGGTGGTGGCGAACATGGGCGGGTCGTCGCTGTTCAGCGTGACGAACAGCCCCTCCTCCAGCAGCCTGGGCAGCGGGTGGTCCTCGATGCGGGCCACCTGCCCGGTGCAGACGTTCGACGTCGGGCAGACGTCCAGCGGGAGCTGCCTCTCGCGCAGGTAGGCCACCAGGCGCGGGTCCTGGAGGCAGGAGATGCCGTGGCCGATGCGCTCGGCGCCCAGCCCTTCGATGACCTCCCAGACGCTCTCGGGACCGGTCATCTCGCCGCCGTGCGGCACGCTGTGCAGGCCCGCCGCGCGCGCCGCCGCGAAGGCGTCCCGGTAGGCGTCACGGTACCGCGGGCGGCTCTGCTCGATCCCGCCCAGGCCGAAACCTACCAATGCGGCGGGAGGTTCCTCCAAGGCGTGCATGACCGTGATCTTGGCCGCCTCCTCGCCGAACTCGCCGGGGATGTCGAAGATGTAGGCCATCTCCACGCCGTGGTCGGTCGCGGACCGGCGGGCGGCCAGGTCGAGCGCCTCGGTGACCTCGCGCATGGGCATCCCGACGATGCTGTGGGCGTACGGGGTGACCTGCAGCTCGGCGTAGCGGGCGCCCTGGGAGGACAGGTCGCGGGCCAGGCCGAGCACGAGGGTGGCGACGTCCTCCGGCTCGCGGACCAGCGCGTTGACGGCTCCGTACACCTGCGCGAAGTGGGGGAAGTCGCGGAAGGCGTAGAAGGCGCGCAGTTCCTCCTCCGTCGTGGGGACCGGGCCGCCCGGGTGGCGGCGGGCGAGCTCCAGGACGGTGGCCACGGAGGCGGAGCCGACCAGGTGTACGTGCAGCTCTACCTTGGGCAGGGCGTCGATGAAGGCGTCGGTGGGGGTCGTCATGGCGACGACCATAAGCCCGCTATTTCACCCCAAAACAGAGTTTGAGGCGAAATTTCACACAAAAATGTGAGGTTCCGCGCTCATTGCGACCAGGCGTGGACCAGTGGCAGCAGGACCGTGTCCACCGAGTCCGCGACGAAGGAGTCGTCGAACAGCGGCCCGAGGAAGATCATGCGGTGCCAGACCAGCGCCTCCGCCACCCCGAACAGCCGGCCCGGATCCACCGGCCCCGGCAGGTCGCCGCGCTCCCTGGCCCGCTCCAGCAGCGCCGCCACCCCGCCCAGATCCTTGGCCGGCATGTGCTCGCGCAGCGTCCTGGCCAGCTCCTGGTGGGAGACCAGCGTCGACGACAGCCCCATGATGAGGCCGTGCTTGCGTTCGACGGACCCGCACAGGCCGCCGAACACCGAGGCGAGATCGCCGCGCAGCGAACCGGTGTCGTCGGCGGCCGGCGTGTCCATGTCGAACCGGCGGCAGATGACGTCGACCACCAGCTCCGGCTTGCCCGCCCACCGGCGGTAGATGGTGGCCTTGCTGGCCTTGGCCCGCCTGGCGATCTGATCGACCGACATGCGGTCGTAGCCCATCTCCGACAGCAGCGCCAGCGTCGCGTCGAGGATGGCCCGCTCCCGCTCGGGGTCGAGTGGTGCCACGTGCCCGTCCTTCAGCTGTAGGTGATCTCGTCGAATCGTACGCCGGTCAGCCGCGTGGACACGTCCCACAGCTCGGCGGCGAGCTGCTCGGAGCGGGCCGCCTTCGACGGCGTGAGCAGCTGGGTCTTGGGACCGACGAACTCCCCGCCGTGGATCTCCGGCGAGGTGGCCGCGTACAGGGAGGACACCGCACCGGCCGCCGCGCCCTTCAGGAACACCCCCACGAGGGGCTGTAGCGGCCCCAGCGTGAAGAAGTTGGTGGCCGTGGCACCAGGGTGGGTGGCGACGCTGACCAGGTCCACCTGGGACCGCTGAGCGCGTCGCTGGAGCTCCAGGGTGAAGAGCAGATTGGCCAGCTTGGAGCGGCCGTAGGAGCTCATCTTCTTGTAGCCACGCTCCAGGCCCAGGTCGTCGAAGTCCAGCCTGCCCATTTTGTGCGCGTCGCTGGAGACGTTGACCACCCGCGCGCCGGGCCGCGACAGCAGCAGGGGCAGCAGCAGGCCGGTGAGCGCGAAGTGGCCCAGGTGATTGGTGCCGAACTGCATCTCGAAGCCGTCACGGGTCAGCTGTCGCGGGATCATGCCGACGCCCGCGTTGTTGACCAGCAGGTCCACCCGGTCGACGCCGGCCGCGAAGCTCCTGACCGATGCGAGGTCGGCCAGGTCCAGCGTGCCGTGCTCGACCTCGGCGCCGGGGACGGCCCGGCGGATCTCCGCCACGGCCGCGCCGCCCTTCGCGGCCGAGCGGGTGGCCACGACGACGCGGGCGCCGTGTCTGGCGAGCTCGAGCGCGGTGGGCAGGCCGATGCCGCTGTTGGCGCCGGTCACGATGGCCGTCTTGCCGCTCAGGCCGGGCATGTCGGCGGGGGTCCAGGTCATCACCACTCCAGGTGTACGGAACCGTTTCGTACACTCTAACGCTCCGCCCGCTGCCGCGCGTGCCGCTCCTCCCGTTGGGCGACCTCCAGCCGCTGGGTGCTCTCGGCGAGCCTCTTGCGGGCCTTGGCCAGCTTCCGCTCCAGCCCGGCGACCCGCTCGGCGCGCTCGTCGTGCTCCTTCCCGGCCTGCTCCAGGGCGGCGACCCACTCCTGGTGGGCGTTGCGCGCCTCCTGACGTTCGGCGGCCTTCCTGGCCTCGGCCTCTTCCCGCCGGTTCGCCTCGGCGGCCGAGTCCACCGGCCTTTTGGCAGGTCTGCCGCGCGGCACCGGGGCCGGGGCGAAGCCGCTGTAGCTGAGCGGCTTGGCCAGCCGGCCCCGCCGTACCTCCTCGGCCGCGCCCGCGTCCACGACGGCGGCGTCGAGCGTCTGCTCGGCCTCGGCCGCCGCGGCGGCCGACAGAGCGGCGTCCCGCCTGATCAGCCGGGACAGGGCCCCCGCCAGCTCGCCGCGCCGCCGGGTCAGCTCCGCCAGCGCCTCGGCGTCGTGCGCCTCCCACGCCTCGCGCAACCGCGCCCCGAGCGCCAGCAGCTCACCGAGGTCGTCCGGATGCTCGCGGACCAGCCGGTTCACGGCCGCGGCGGACACCGTGGGCTTACGCAGCCCGGCGATGTCGCGGGCCAGCCGTACGTCGCCCGCGTCCTTGGCGGTACGGGCCTCGGCCGCGCGTGCGGCGGTGAACTCGGACGGCGGGAGCGCATACAGGCGACCGGCCACCTCGTCAAGATCCACACTGGTCAAATACCCCACATCGGCTGGTTTGTAGCGCATAGTGGAGGCACGCCACTCGAACGGAGGACCACCGGTGTTCGAGCGCTTCACCGACCGTGCCCGAAGGGTCGTCGTCCTCGCCCAGGAAGAGGCGCGGATGCTGAGCCACGACTACATCGGCACGGAACACATCCTGCTCGGCCTCATCCACGAGGGCGAGGGCGTGGCGGCGCTGACGCTCGACAGCCTCGGCGTCGAGCTGGGGACCGTGCGCGCGTACGTCGAGCGCGAAGTCGGCCAGGGCGACACGGCGCCGAGCGGGCACATCCCGTTCACCCCGCGCGCCAAGAAGGTCCTGGAGCTCTCGCTGCGCGAGGCCCTGCAGCTGCGCCACAACTACATCGGCACCGAGCACATCCTGCTCGGGGTGATCAGGGAGGGCGAGGGGCTCGCCGTCCGCGCGATCGTGGATCGCGGCGTGGAGCTGGGCGACCTGCGGCACCGCGTGCTCACCCGGCTCGGCCAGGGGCCGAAGGAGCGGCCGAGTGAGATGTTCTTCGCCGCCGGCTCGATGCTCGGCGAGCGGCTCACCCAGATCCAGGAGAGCCTCGACCGGATCGAGCGCCACCTGGGCATCCAGCGGCCCGACCAGGCGCCGCCCGCCCCGGAATCCGCAGAGCGGGAATCCGGGCCGGACGAAGGCGAGCGGGAGTCAGGCTGACGCCAGGGCGCCGACCGGCAGCCTGGCCTCGATCACGCCCGGGTCCTCGGTGTAGCCGAGCGTGGCGCCCAGCGACAGCAGGAGCCGCCGCATCCGTACGTTGTCGGACAGCATCGTGGCCCTGACCTCGGCGTAGCCGAGATCACGCGCCTCGCGCACCAGCGATCGGGCCAGAGCCGTGCCCAGACCGCGCCCCTGCCAGCGGTCCTCGACCAGGAAGGCCATCTCGGCGATGCCGGGATCGGGAGTGAACATCAAGGAGGCCATGGCCACCACCTGGCCGTCGTGCCCGCCGACGATCGAGTGGCCGCGGCTGCGGTCGCAGAGCCGGTCGAACATCCGCGCCGGCAGCGCGGGCATCGAGGTGAAGTAGCGGAACCTGCGGGCCTCGGGAGAGCACCTGTCGTGCAGGTCGCGTACGGCCTCGCGGTAGATCGAGGTGAGCGGCCGGACCGTGACCTCTTCACCGTCGCTCAGCCTGATCACGGGCTCGCCGGCGCTCTGCTCCACCGGCGGCTGCGCGAGCCGGACGAAGGAGGCCGCCCTGGCCGCCTCGGTCAGCGTGAAGGGCAGCTCGGCGCGGCGCAGACGGACGGCCCGCTTGGCCGCTACGGGCACCACGAGCAGGGTCGGGTCGGGAAGATCACTCACGGCTTCACCATAGATCCACCGGGCATCGTCGGCGCGCAGCAGCTCGGCCAGGAACTCCGGCAGCCGCCACGGCATGGTCCGCAACCGGGAGGCGAGCAGCAGCGCGCGGGTGGGCTCGTCGGTCAGCTCGTGCGCCGTGGCGGGGACCACCTGGACCCGGCGTCCACCCGCCGCCTCCAGGGCCTCGCGCACCGCCTCCGGGCCGGCCGGGATGTCGGCGACGAACTCGTCGACGGTGCCATCCGCATCCGACTGGACGCTCAGGCCGAGGATGTTGCCGCCCTTGTCGGCCAGGGCCGCGGCCAGGGAGGCCAGCCGTCCCGGACGCTCGTCCACCGTCGTGCGAATGCGCAAGAATCCCATACGAAGAGGATGCCGGGGAGGTGTTACCTGTCCGCTACCGCCGTGTTTCGAATGCGAGTTTCGTAGGGAGTTGCGGCGTATAGGAGGATAACGGCCATGAACGGGCAAGTCTCCTTGTCGTCCGGATTCGTGAACGGCGACGTCTCCTTCTGGTACCGCTCTTCCGGCGTGCCGTCCCCTGGTCCACGCCTCGACGGCGACCTCCAGGCGGACGTCGTGATCGTCGGTGCGGGCTACACGGGACTGTGGACCGCCTACTACCTCAAGCAGGCGCGGCCGTCACTGAACGTGGTGGTGCTGGAGAAGGACTTCGCCGGGTTCGGGGCCTCGGGGCGCAACGGCGGCTGGCTGACCGGTGACCTGGCCGGATCGCACCAGCGCTATGCCGCGACGCACGGGGCGGAGGCGGCGCGGCGGCTGCAGCGCGAGATGTACGCCTCGATCGACGAGGTGATCGGGGTCTGCGAGAAGGAGGCCATCGACGCCGACGTCGTCAAGGGCGGCGTGGTCAACGTGGCCCGCACTCCCGCCCAGGCGGCGCGGCTGCGGGCCTCGGTGTCGGCCGCCCGCGCCTGGGGCATCGAGGAGAGCGACCTGCGGCTGGTCGATCCCGCGGAGCGGCTGCGGGTGGCGGGGGCCGTGGCCGCCTCCTGGAGCCCGCACTGCGCGCGGGTCCAGCCCGCCAAGCTGGTACAGGGGCTGGCGCGGGCCGTACGCGAGCTCGGGGTGACCGTCTACGAGCGGACGCCGGTCACGGAGATCGCCCCGGGGCGGGCCGTGACGCCGTTCGGGACGGTCCGGGCGCGTCACGTGCTCCGCGCGACCGAGGGGTTCACCTCGCGGCTGAAGGGGCTGCGGCGGCAGTGGCTGCCGATGAACAGCTCGCTGATCGTCACCGAGCCGCTGCCGGCCTCCTTCTGGGAGACGGTCGGCTGGCAGGGGTCGGAGCTGCTCGGGGACATGGCCCACTACTACATGTACGCGCAGCGGACCGCCGACGACCGCATCGGCTTCGGCGGGCGCGGCCGGCCGTACCTGTACGGTTCGCGGGTGGACGCCAGGGGGCACACGCACGAGCGGACCGTCGAGGCGCTCTGGAAACTGCTGATCGACTTCTTCCCCGCCGCGGCCTCCTCCTCGGTGGCGCACGCGTGGTCGGGGGTGCTGGGGGTGCCGCGCGACTGGTGCTCCACCGTGCACGTGGACCCGGCCACCGGCCTCGGCTGGGCGGGCGGCTACACCGGGCACGGGGTGACGACGGCCAACCTGGCCGGCCGTACGCTGCGGGACCTCGTCCTGGGCGAGCGGACGGCGCTGACCGCGCTGCCGTGGGTGGGGCGCCGGGTGCGGGCCTGGGAGCCGGAGCCGCTGCGCTGGCTGGGGGTGCACACGATGTACCGGTTGTACCGGATGGCCGATCATCGGGAGCGGTCGATGCCGGGCACGTCCGTGCTGGCCCGCGTGGCCGACCTCATCACCGGTCACTGACCTTTCATCGAGATCTGGGAGCACCATGCACACGCTCTTCCGAGGGGGACGCGTCTTCACCGCGAAGACCGGTTTCGCCGAGGCCGTGCTGGTCCGCGATGGCGTGATCGCCGCCGTGGGCGACGAGCGGGAGCTGGTACGGCTGGCGCCGGGCCACGAGACCGTGGACCTGGAGGGCGGCCTGCTGGTGCCCGGGTTCACCGATGCTCATATACATCCGGTGCAGGCGGGCCTGGAGCGCGCCAAGTGCGATCTATCCGAAATTTACGGACTCGATGCCTACTTGGCGAAGATCGCCGACTATGCGGCGAAAAATCTGGAAAAAGAGTGGATCGACGGCGGCGGGTGGGACATGTCGGCCTTCCCGGGTGGGTTGCCGCACCGCGACCAGCTCGCCTTCGCCGACCGGCCCGTCTACCTCATCCAGCGTGACCACCATGCCGCCTGGGTCAACGCCCGCGCCCTGGAGCTGGCCGGCGTCACCGCCGCCACCCCCGACCCCGCCGACGGCCGGATCGAGCGCGACGCCGACGGCACGCCCAGCGGCGTCCTGCACGAAGGCGCGATGGACCTCGTCGGCCTGCTCACCCCCCGCCCCGCCGCCCAGGAGCTGGACCGGGCGCTGGCGGAGGCGGAGCGCCACCTGTTCTCGCTCGGCATCACCGGCTGGCAGGACGCCATCGTCGGCTCGTACGCGGGCTCGGTGGACCAGCTGCCCACGTACGTGTCGGCGGCCGGCTCCGGCAGGCTGCGGGCCCGCGTGGTGGGCGCGCTGTGGTGGGACCGGACCCGTGGTCTCGAGCAGCTCGACGACCTGGCCGCGCGGCGCGCCTCGGCGGAGGGGCTGGACCGGTTCCGCGCGACCTCGGTGAAGATCATGCAGGACGGCATCACGGAGAACTTCACGGCCGCGACGCTGGAGCCCTACTGCCTCTGCGGCGGCACGGGCCTGTCCTACGTCGACCCGGCCAAGCTGAGGACGTACGTGGCGGAGCTGGACCGGCTCGGCTTCCAGGTGCACGTCCACGCGATCGGTGAGCGGGCCGTCCGCGAGGCGCTCGACAGCTTGGAAGGCACCTCCCCCGCCAACCGGCACCACATCGCCCACCTGCAGATCATCGAGCCGTCGGACGTGCCGCGCTTCGCCGCGCTCGGCGTGACGGCCAACCTGCAGCCGCTCTGGGCGACCCACCATGCGCAGATGGACGAGCTGACGCTGCCGTTCCTGGGCGAGCCCCGCTCGTCGTGGCAGTACCCCTTCGCCGACCTGCTCGCCCACGGCACGAGGTTCTGCGCGGGCAGCGACTGGCCGGTCTCGAGCGCCGATCCGCTGCAGGGCGTGCACGTGGCCGTCAACCGCACCGAGCCCGGCGGCTCGGTGCACGCCGGCTACCCGACGGCGCAGACCCCGTTCCTGCCCGGCCAGCGCCTCGACCTGGCGACCGCGCTGACGGCGTACACGGCGGGCTCGGCCTGGATCAATCGCTCACCCGCCGGCGTGATCGAGCCGGGCCGCCCGGCGGACCTGGTCGTCCTGGACCGCGACCCGTTCGAGCTGCCGGAGCGCGACATCTGGACGACTCGGGCGCGCATGACGTTCGTGGACGGCGTCGCCGTACACGAGGGATGACCGCGCGATCCGGTCCTCCAGAACGCGCACCCTTCCCGGGTACGGTCGCCTCCGACTCGAACGGAGGCTGACATGGTGATGCGGCGAACGTGGGCCGTCGCGGCGCTCGCCTGCGCGATGACGGTGACCATTCCCGGAGTCGCCCAGGCGACGAGCCGGCGAAGCCAGGACGTGGTCATCACGTCCAGGCGCGGCTGGCAGGACACCGGGATCTACGTGTTCGGCGGCGACCTCGTCCGGGTCCAGCAGGTGGGCGGGAGCTGGACGGTCGACCACAACTCCTTCCCGTGGGTGGGAGCCAGCGGGTACGACTGGGACACCGACTCCCATATCTACCAGGGCTGCAAGATCCGCGACGACTCCCCGTACGCCCGGCTCCTGTCCCGGGTCAAGAGCGGCTCGCGGGCCCTGGGCGCGCGCCGGAGCTGGCGGGCCACGACCAGCGGCCGGCTGCTCATGAGGATCAACGATCAGGACCGCTGCCTCGGCGACAACGCGGGCGCGCTGGTCATCAGGATCTGGCACTAGCCGGCGGGGCCGGAGTCTAATGACCGTGTGACGGGGACACACGGCAAGCGCGTGGTCGTCGTGGACGACGACGACATCAGCCGCACCGGCATCGTCGCCATCCTGTCGGAGACACCGGGTGTGGAGGTGGTCGCGGGACTCGGCCACCGGGCGGCGGCCGGCTGGTCGTACGAGGGCGTCGACGTCGTGCTGGTGGACGCCGCCGACGAGCGGTGCCCCGACGACCACTTCCCCGGTGTGGCGGTCGTCGAGGCCGTCCGCCGGGTCCGGAGCCGCCGCCAGACCACGGTCATCGTGCTCACCGGCCACTTCCTCGACGGCGCGGTCCGGCGGCGCATGCGGGAGGCCAGGGCCGACTACTTCTACCACCGCAGCCAGCTCGGCGACGCGGCCCGCCTGCGCGCCGCCGTCCTCGCCCCCTCGGGAGCCGTGCCCGGACCCGCCGACCCCGAGGAGGAGATCAGGCTCGGCGTCTCGGCCGCCAGCCGGGTCAACGCGGCCGTGGCGCACGCCCTGGCGGAACACCTGCCGGAACGGCTGGGCGAACGGGCCGGCCCCCGGTCGCGGGCCTGGCTCCGATTACGCGAGCGGTTCAACCGGCAGGCCCGGCTCGCGGCGATGACCGCCGACGGCCGGGTTCCGGACCGCGCCCAGTCGCTGCCGTCACTGCCGCAGATCGCCCGGTTCCTGACGTGGGCGACAAGAGTGAAAACGCCCCCGCCCCCGTCACCTCCGCTGCAACCCCTGCCCCCGCCCTCACCATCGCCACCGCCACCTCCGTCGCCATCGGATGAGTGAACCGCTCAGCGGAACCGCGCGGTCCACCTCCTTCACCGCGATCCGCCTGTTCCTCAACCTGCGGCTGGCCTCGCGGGTGACGATCTGCGTGACCCTCTGGAAGACCCTCACGCCGCCCGTGGCGGCCCTCACCCTGCTCGCCTCGTGCCTGTACGACGTGCTGGTGTTCCTCGCTCTCAGACGCCACAGGATCCCCGCCCCGGTACGGCTGGCGCTGGACGTCGCCGACGTGGCCGTCTGGTCCGCACTCGCCGGTGACCCGATCGACGCCCCCGCCCTGCTGGCCGCGCCCCTGGCGTACGAGCTGGCCCTGGAGCGCGGCTGGGCGGCACTGGCCGTTCCCCTCGCCTCTGGGGCGGTGACCAACGTGGCGCTGACCGTGGCGGGCTGGCCGTACAGTCTCGCGCCCTTCCTCTGGCCCGCCGGCGGCGTGGCGGGCGGCGTGTTCATCGGCCGCTACCTGCGCGGGCGCCTGCGGCAGCGGCTCCGCGTGGCCGCGGCGGAGCGGCAGGCCGCCAGGAGCCAGGCCGAACTGGCCGGCCGGCACAGCGTGGCCATGGGCGCCGACACCGTGGTGGACCTGCTGACCCGCACCTGGCCGCTGCTGGCGGGGCCGGGCCGCCCGGTGGCGTCACCTCTGTCGGCCTGGCGGCAACGGCTGGCGGAGGAGACGGCCGACCACGCCGAGTACCTGGCGGTCGCGTTGCTGCGCTGGGAACAGCGCCACAACCTGGCCGATCCGGACCTCTCCCGCGACGTGGAGTTCCGCCCCTCGGCCGGGAGCGGCTCGCTGCTGCTCTCCCCCGCGCAGACCGCCGCGCTGCACGACACCCTGGCTCGCCTGGCCCCCACGGGCGTGCTCAGCGTCACCGCGGACCAGCCGCGGCCACTCGGACGACGGCAGGAGCTGCGCATCGGCTCCAGAAGGGTGGTGCTGCCCGAGGATGCCCGCCCGAACACTCCACCGTTCGACGCGGGACCGATCGCCATCGCGCTGGGCGCCATCGGTTCACTCAGCCACTCGTGGCGCGACATGGACGGCGTGCCGCTCCCGGCCGGCGCGGCCCTCACGCTGACCGGGCTGCTGGTCGCGCTCTGGGCGCACCGGAGCATCGTCGTCCGGGGCACGGCGGCGCACGCGCGGGTGCTGGCCGCGGGGCTCTGCTTCGGCGCGGTGGACGCGCTGGTCTCGACGTCGCTCATGCGCACGATGGCCGCCGGGGGGCTCACCCGGATGCCGTTCCTGCACTCGATGCTCTTCGCCGTCCCGCTGACGGTCGTGTACTGGCGCGACCTGGGGCTGGGACGACGGATCGCGGCCGTGGCCTGGCTGGCGTCGATCCTCGCGGTGTGCGGGTGGCTGCTGCCCGTACCGCTGCACTGGACCGACCTGGCGGGGCTGGTGTGGCCGCTGGCGTTCACCATCGGCGCCTCGGGAGTGCGCGACCTGCTGGACCTGGACACCACGGGGGTGGACCACGAACTGGCCGCCGAGCAGGCCGCCGCCGTACGCGAGGGCTACCTCAGCGGCCGAGCCGACGTACTGCGGCTGGTGGAACAGGTCACGGAGGAAGCCGCCCACCGCCTGACCACGGACCGGGACTCGCTCGACCCGCGCTTCCTCCCGGAGCTCGAACGCCGCCTGGACCAGGTCCGCGAACGCGTCTCGGCCTTACGACGCCAACCAGGCTCCTGAACATCAGTAGGGCCCCGGCGCGGTGCCGGGGCCCTACTGACATACGTACTTCTGAGCTAACAAGATCCTGCTATTCCTACCAGGGAGACTTGTTGTTGCGGAGACGCTCCAGCGCTTCCTCGAGGATCGCCTTGCCGTCCTTGTCGCTCCTGCGCTCCTTCACATAAGCGAGGTGCGTCTTGTACGGCTCGTTCCGGGGCGGGGCAGGCGGGGCCTGCTCGTCCTGGCCGGCCGGGAGACCGCAGCGTGGGCAGTCCCACATTTCGGGCACCGCCGCATCGCTGGCGAAGCTGGGACGCGTCTCATGCATGTTGGCGCACCAGAACGAGACCCGCACTCTCGGAGCTGCCTCGCCGCGCTCGGCCTCCCCCATCGGGCCGGCGCCGACACGGCTGCCACGGATCGCGTTGCCACTACCCACGGATGAACTCCTCGCTCGATCGCCCCGTGACACACGGGGGGAGAATCACTGTCACGCGTCAACCTGACTCAGGGCCGCAGGAGCAGGCCCAGAGCGATGATGCAGACGAACCAGACGGTGCCCGTGATGACGGTCAGCCGGTCGAGGTTACGCTCCACCACCGAGGAACCACCGAAGTTCGACGAGAAACCGCCGCCGAACATGTCAGACAAGCCGCCACCCTTGCCCTTGTGGAGCAGGACGAGCAGGATCATGAGACAGCTCGCCAAGATGAGGGCGATGGAGATTCCGATTTCCACGGTATGCCTAGTCCTTCAATGCTCTGTCACGCGTGACGATTCAAACTTGCCTCTAGAGGGTACGGCTTGTTGTCAAGTCGCACCCCCGGAACGACTCAGTTAGCCGGACATATCGGAGAAACGGCAGATCTTTACGAACTCCCCGGCATCGATGCTGGCACCGCCCACGAGGGCGCCGTCGATATCGGGTTGAGCCATGATCCCAGCGATGTTGCCCGACTTCACTGACCCTCCGTAGAGGATACGTACTGCTGAGGCCACTTCGGGGTTGTACAGCTCAGCGAGTCTGCCTCGCAGCGCTCCACAGACCTCTTGGGCGTCCTCGGGAGTGGCCACCTCGCCGGTGCCGATCGCCCACACCGGCTCGTAGGCCACCACTATCGATTGTGCCTGCTCAGCGGAGATCTTGCGCAGTCCACCGTCAAGCTGGTTCAGGCAATGTGACACGTGTTCGCCCGCCTGGCGCACGGGCAGACCCTCGCCCACGCACAGGATCGGCGTGAGCGAGTGACGGAACGCCGCCTGCACCTTGGCGTTGACCAGGTCGTCGTCCTCGTGGTGGTACTGGCGCCGCTCCGAGTGGCCGGCCAGGACGAACGTGCAGCTCAGCTTGGCCAGCATCGCGCCCGATATCTCGCCGGTGTAGGCGCCCGCGTCGTGCTGGGACAGGTCCTGCGCGCCGTAGACGATGCGCAGCTTGTCGCCGTCGACGAGCGTCTGGACGCTGCGCAGGTCGGTGAAAGGCGGCAGGACGGCCACCTCCACCTTGTCGAAGTCCTTGTCGGTCAAGGCGAAGGCGAGCTTCTGGACCAGCGAGATGGCCTCAAGGTGATTGAGGTTCATCTTCCAGTTGCCGGCGAAGAGCGGCTTTCTCACGGTCAGTCCTCCAGGGCGGCGAGTCCGGGGAGGGTCTTGCCTTCGAGATATTCGAGGCTCGCTCCGCCACCGGTGGAAATGTGCGAGAAGCCGTCTTCGGGCAGGCCGAACTTGCGCACGGCCGCCGCCGAGTCACCGCCACCGACCACCGTCAGGGCCTCGGCCCTGATCAGCGCCTCGGCCACGGCCCGGGTGCCCCCGGAGAAGGCGTCGAACTCGAAGACGCCCATGGGGCCGTTCCAGAAGACGGTTTTGGCATCGGCCAGCTTGGCCGCGAACAGCTCACGGGTCCTGGGCCCGATGTCGAGCCCCTCGCGGTCGGCCGGGATGGCGGTGGCCTCGACCACGTCGTGCGGCGCGTCCTCGGCGAAGCCGGTCGCGGCCAGCACGTCGACGGGCAGCACGAGGTCGACGCCACGCTCGGCGGCCTCGTTGAGGAAGCCGCGCACCTGGTCGAGCTGGTCCTCCTGGAGCAGCGACTTGCCGACCTCGTAACCCTGCGCCTTGAGGAAGGTGTAGGCCATGCCGCCGCCGATCAGCAGCCGGTCGACCTTGGCCAGCAGGTTGGCGATGACGCCGAGCTTGTCGGAGACCTTGGCGCCGCCCAGCACCACCACGTAGGGGCGCTCGGTGTCCTCGGTGAGCCTTCTGAGCACCTCGACCTCGGCCACGATGAGCCCGCCCGCCGCGTGCGGCAGCAGCCGGGGCACGTCGTAGACGCTGGCGTGCTTGCGGTGCACCGCGCCGAAGCCGTCGCCCACGTAGAGCTCGGCGAGTCCGGCCAGCTTCTCGGCGAACGCGCCCCGCTCGGCGTCGTCCTTGGACTCCTCGCCCGGCTCGAACCGCAGGTTTTCCAGCAGGGCGACCTGGCCCTCGCCCAGCGCGTCGACGACGCCGCGCGCGCTGTCGCCGACCACGTCGGTGGCGAAGGCCACGTCCTCGCCGAGCAGCTCGGCGAGGCGTTCGGCGACCGGCTTCAGGGAGAAGGCGGGGTTCGGGCGGCCCTTGGGGCGGCCCAGGTGAGCGCAGACGACGACCTTCGCGCCCGCGCCGGTCAGAGCCTTGATCGTCGGCACCGAGGCACGGATGCGGCCGTCGTCGGTGATCGTCTCACCGTCGAGTGGGACGTTGAGGTCGGCGCGTACGAGCACGCGCCGACCCTTCACATCAAGATCGTCGAGCGTACGCATCAGAGGTCCGCGCCCACCAGCTGGATGAGGTCGACGAGGCGGTTGGAGAAGCCCCACTCGTTGTCGTACCAGCCGACGACCTTGACCTGGTTGCCGATGACCTTGGTCAGGCCGGCGTCGAAGATGCAGGAGTGCGGGTCGGTGACGATGTCGCTGGAGACGATCTCGTCCTCGGTGTAGCTGAGCACGCCCTTGAGCGGCCCCTCGGCGGCGGCCTTGTACGCGGCGTTGACCTCTTCGACGGTCACGTCACGGGAGACCTCGACGGTCAGGTCGGTGGCCGAGCCCGTGGGGATCGGCACGCGCATCGCGAACCCGTCGAGCTTGCCCTTGAGCTCGGGCAGCACCAGGCCGATGGCCTTGGCCGCACCGGTCGAGGTGGGCACCACGTTGACGGCGGCGGCGCGGGCGCGGCGCAGGTCCTTGTGCGGGCCGTCCTGCAGGTTCTGGTCCTGCGTGTAGGCGTGGATCGTGGTCATCAGGCCCTTCTCGATGCCGAAGGCGTCGTTGAGGACCTTCGCCAGCGGAGCCAGGCAGTTGGTGGTGCAGGAGGCGTTGGAGATGATCGTGTGCTTGGCGGCGTCATAGGTGTTGTCGTTGACACCCACCACGATCGTGACGTCCTCGTTCTTCGCCGGAGCGGAGATGATGACCTTCTTGGCGCCGTTGTCGGCGTGCACCTTGGCCTTGGCCGCGTCGGTGAACAGGCCGGTCGACTCCAGCACCACGTCGACGCCGAGGTCGGCCCACGGCAGCTTGGCCGGGTCGCGCTCCTCGAAGACCTTGATCGCCTTGCCGTCGACGATGATCTCGTCGCCGGATGCCTTCACCTCGTAGGGCAGGCGGCCGAGGATGCTGTCGTACTTCAGCAGGTGGGCGAGCGTCGCATTGTCGGTCAGGTCGTTGACCGCAACGATCTCGATGTCCTTGCCACTGGCGGCCACCGCACGCCAGAAGTTGCGGCCAATGCGGCCGAAGCCGTTGACGCCTACGCGGATGCTCACGGGAACCGATCTCCTCGTACGTGATGGCGAGCTGAATACCTCGATGACAAACCCTATCGGACCCAAATTGGTTTAGACCACTGGACTCCCCTTACCGCGAATCCGCGATCCGGCCGCGCGATTTGTGAGCTTCGAGTAAAGTGCCCGACTCATCGGAGTAAATTCGGGCATTCTCTGGGGGCTGAGATGTCACAACCTAGGTCCAGGCTGCTCTCTGGCCTGGTCGTGGGCTTCATGGCCATGCTCATCTGCACCATCGCACACGCGGCGGCACTCCACTACGGAGCCCGCTTCCTTCCGGCTGCCTTCCTGGCCGCCGGCGACGGTCTCTGGGCGCTGGCAGCGATCGCCTTCGCCATCGCTCTCCTCCTGTCTCTCCTGGTGTTCCTGGCCAGATCGAGCAGCCGGGTGCTGCCCTGGTGGTCAGCCCTCTGCGCGATCGCGGCGGTGGCCCTGGGCGGGACCACCGCCCGCGCGACGAGCACCGGCGGCCAGCCGGACCTGAGCCTCGACCGGCTCAGAACCACCTTCCCGAGCGAGCTGACGAACCTCTGGTCCTCGCTGAAGGACTCCTGGGAGCCTTGGCTGCCCCTGGCCGCGGCGGCGCTGACGGCCTATGTGGTCGTACGCATCCGGGTGGGCCGCGTCCGAGCCCGCCAGACGTCCGTCACCCCACCCGAGGACCCGACCCCCGCCGAACCGGAGTACCGGGCCCCCTTCGAGCCCCTCCAGAGCCCCACCAGCCCCTCCCGCCCCACCGGCGACCTCTTCGCCCCAAGGGACCCGGGCCCCGCCTGAAAAGGCACACCAGCCCGATCCACGCAATCGGCATACAAGCCCGATCCATGGACTCGGCACACGAGCTGACCCACAGAATCAGCGCACGAGCTGGCCCACGGAATCGGCGCGCAAGGCCGATCCACGGAATCGGCCGGCGATCCCGCACGTCACGGCGAGAAGCCCCCTCGCCGGAGGAGCGTTCCCCTGGACAGGGCCCAGCTCACGACGGCGGTTGGCGCCCACCGTGCCTGCCGTACAGCATGGACCGCCTTGACGACAGGCCGCGCACGGAGAGCACCCGCGCAGAAAGACCCGCACCACGATCACCAACCCGCACAGACAGGCAACCACCGACCGGCACAGGAAGACCGCACGACAATCACCGACCCGCACAGAGAACGGCTGTACCGGGCCCGCACACGCCACGAAGCCGAACCGAGCAGCACAGAAAACGGCCTTACCAGGCCCGCGCACGCCACCAAGCCGCACAGAACCGAACAGAGAACGGTTTCACTGGGCGAGCATGTCCACGGTGAGGTTGGCCTCGGTGTTGGGGATGCCCAGGTCGGTCGCGCGTTTGTCGGCCATCGCCAGCAACCGCCGGATACGTCCGGCGATCGCGTCCTTGGTCAGCGGCGGATCCGCGATCTGCCCCAGCTCCTCCAGCGACGCCTGCTTGTGCTCCACCCGCAGCCGCCCCGCGATCACCAGATGGTCGGGCGCCTCGTCGCCCAGGATCTCCAGCGCCCGCTGCACCCGCGCCCCCGCCGCCACCGCCGCCCGCGCCGAGCGGCGCAGGTTGGCGTCGTCGAAGTTGGCCAGCCGGTTGGCCGTGGCCCGCACCTCGCGGCGCATCCGCCGTTCCTCCCAGGCCAGCACGCTGTCGTGCGCCCCGAGCCGCGTGAGCAGCGCGCTGATGGCGTCGCCGTCACGCACCACCACCCGGTCGACGCCGCGCACCTCCCGCGCCTTGGCGTGGATCTTGAGCCGGCGCGCCGAGCCCACCAGCGCCAGCGCCGCCTCGGGCCCCGGGCAGGTCACCTCCAGCGACATGGAACGCCCGGGCTCGGTCAGCGAGCCGTGCGCCAGGAACGCCCCGCGCCACGCGGCCTCGGCGTCGCAGGCGGCCCCCGCCACCACCTGACGAGGCAGGCCGCGCACCGGGCGCCCGTGATTGTCGATCAGACCCGTCTGCCGGGCCAGCGCCTCACCGTCGCGGTAGACGCGCACGACATAGCGCGATCCCTTGCGCAGCCCGGCGGGTGCCAGCACGAGCACCTCGGCCTTGTGACCGAACACCTCCCCGATGTCCTTGATCAGCCGCCGCGCGGTGGCGTTGGTGTCGAGCTCCGCCTCGATCACGATGCGCCCGCCCACCAGGTGCAGCCCACTGGCGAACCGCAACAGCGTGGACACCTCCGCCTTCCGGCAGCAGGGCTTCAGCACTGGCAGGCGGCTCAGCTCGTCCTTCACCACACCCGTCATCGCCATAAGCGTTAGTCCTCCCCCATTCAGACCGACTCTCAGCAGTCTCTCGCACCTTTGCGCCGCGCCGACCAGGATCAACGCTTCTGGAGGAAAATCTCGTCCAGGACGGAGGCAAGACGTCGTGCGTCATGTCGGGGAGAGCCGTCGGCGGCGGCGACGTCGGCCATGACGAGCCGCCCGCCGAGCGCGGCGGCGGCCTTCTCCAGGGCGTCGGGGTCATCGACCACGCCGGTGTCGGCGAGCACGACGTCGACCCGCAGATCGCGCGCGTGCTGCCGGAGCACCTCCAGGTGCTGCTGGGGTGAGAAGTCGTCGGTCTCGCCGGGCTGCGGCGCCAGGTTGAGCGTGACCAGCCGCTTGGCCTTCGACTCGTGCAGCGCCCTGGCCAGCGCGGGCACCTTGAGATGCGGTAACACGCTGGTGAACCAGGACCCCGGCCCGAACACCAGCCAGTCGGCCTCCAGCACGGCCCGCACGGCCTCGGGCCGCGCGGGCGGGTCCTCCGGCACCAGCGAGATGGCCTGCACCCGGCCGGGGGTCAGCGCGCAGGCCACCTGCCCGCGTACGGTCGAGATGACGCCGTCGAGCTCCACCTCGGCCACGATGTCGAGCGGCACCGACGCCATCGGCAGCACCCGGCCGTGCGCGCCGAGCAGCCGGCCCACCCAGTCGAGGCCCGCCACGGGGTCGCCGAGCAGCTCCCACAGCGCCACGATGAGCAGGTTGCCCACGGCGTGGCCGTGCAGATCGCCCTCGCTCCGGAAGCGGTGCTGGACGACCTCGCTCCAGGTGCTCCCCCACTCGTCGTCGCCGCAGAGCGCGGCCAGCGCCATGCGCAGGTCGCCGGGAGGCAGTACGCCGAGCTCGCGCCTGAGCCGCCCGCTGGAGCCGCCGTCGTCGGCGACCGTCACCACCGCGGTGAGGTCACCGGCCACGCCGCGCAGCGCGGAGAGCGAAGCGTAGAGCCCGTGACCACCGCCCAGCGCCACCACCCGCGGCCTATCCTCGGACACCGTGCCCGCTAGATCACCGGCCAGGCCCGCCAGATCACCGGACACCGGCCCCGCTACGACCGCGTCACCTGGGGCGTCGCCCTCATCGGTCACTCCCGCCCCACATCCCGGTGGCTGACCTGTACTTCCATGCCGCGGTCACGCAGGCGGCCGGCGACCTGCTCGGCCATGGCCACGCTGCGGTGCTTGCCGCCCGTGCAGCCCACCGCCAGCGTCGCGTAGCTCTTGCCCTCGCGCGCGTATCCGGCGGCGATCACCTGCAGAACCTCCTCGTACGCGTCGAGGAACTCCTTCGCGCCGGGCTGGCCCAGCACATAGTCGCGCACCGGCGCGTCCAGCCCGTTCATCGGCCGCAGGTCCGGCACCCAGTGCGGATTGGGCAGGAACCGGCAGTCGACCACGAGGTCGGCGTCGACCGGCAGCCCGTACTTGAAGCCGAACGAGACCACGTTGAGCCGCAGCCCCGGCCGGTCCTCACCGCCGAAGAAGTTGACGATCTTGCTGCGCAGCTCGTGCACGTTGAGCGAGGAGGTGTCGATCACCAGGTCGGCGTTGGCCCGCACCTCGCGCAGGATGCCCCGCTCACGGGCGATGCCGTCGACCAGGCGGCCCTCGCCCTGGAGCGGGTGCGGTCTGCGGACGTTCTCGAACCTGCGCACCAGCCCCTCGTCGCTGGCTTCCAGGAACACCACGCGCACGCGTACGCCCCGGCCTTCGAGCTCTTCGATGGCGGCGTTGAGGTCGGTGGTGAAGGCCAGGCTGCGCACGTCGACGACGGCGGCCACCTTGTCGGCGGCCAGCTTGACCTTGCCCGCCTCCTCCGCCATGGCGAACAGCAGACCCGGCGGCAGGTTGTCGATGACGAACCAGCCCAGATCTTCCAACGCCTTGGCCGCGGTGCTGCGCCCCGCCCCTGACATGCCGGTGACGATGACGAACGCCGGCTCGGTGTTCATTGCCTCACTCCGTTCGGCGGGCTCACTGTCCCTCCCCCTTCAGCGTCGACGCGATCACCTCGGCGATGGCCGGACCGATGCCGGGGACCTGGCAGATCTCGGCGGCAGTGGCCTCGCGCAGCTTCTTCACGGAGCCGAAGTGTTTGAGAAGCGCCTGCCTGCGCGCCGGCCCCAAGCCGGGCACGGTGTCCAGCGCGCTCTCCTTCACGGTCTTGGACCTCTTAGCACGATGGTAGGTGATGGCGAACCGGTGTGCTTCGTCCCGCACGCGTTGCAGCAGGTAGAGACCCTCACTTGAGCGTGGCATGATCACCGGCTGATCGTCGCCGGGCAGCCACACCTCTTCGAGCCGTTTGGCCAGACCGCACACGGCGACGTCGTCGATGCCGAGCTCGTCGAGCGCCCGCTGGGCGGCGGCCGCCTGGGGGCCCGCGCCGTCGACCACGACCAGATTGGGCGGGTAGGCGAACTTGCGCGGCTTTCCGGTCTCCGGATCGATGGGCCCGTTGGGTCCCTCGGGGTCGTCGTCGGCCGCCAGCTCGCCGGTGGCCGAGCGCTCCTCCAGATAGCGCCGGAACCGCCGCTGGATGACCTCGTAGATGGAGGCGACGTCGCCTTCCTTGGTCCGGACGGCGAACCGGCGGTATTCGCTCTTGCGCGGCAGGCCGTCCTCGAACACCACCATCGACGCCACGACGTTCTCGCCCTGCAGGTGGGAGACGTCGTAGCACTCGACGCGCAGCGGCACCTGGTCGAGGTCGAGCGCGTCGGCGATCTCCTGCAGCGCCTTGCTGCGGGTGGTCAGGTCGCCGGCCCGGCGGATCTTGTGCTGGGCGAGCGACTCCTTCGCGTTGCGCTCGACGGTCTCCATCAGCGACTTCTTGTCGCCGCGCTGCGGCACCCGGACCTCGACCCGGGCGCGGCGCTGCTCCGACAGCAGCTCGGTGAGCGCCTCGGCGTCAGGCGGCAGCACGGGCACGAGGACCTCGCGGGGCATCGACTCGGCGCCCGCGTCGCCGTACATCTGCAGCAGGAACTGCTCGACCAGCTCGCCGGGCGAGGCCTCCTCGACCTTGTCGACCACCCAGCCGCGCTGGCCGCGGATGCGCCCGCCACGCACGTAGAAGACCTGGACGGCGGCTTCGAGCGGGTCTTCGGCCAGCGCGATCACATCCGCGTCGGTGCCCTCGCCGAGGACGACGGCCTGCTTCTCCAGAGCGCGCTGCAGGGCCTGGATGTCGTCGCGGAGCCTGGCGGCCCGCTCGTATTCCTGCTCCGCGGCGGCCTCGCGCATGTCGCGCTCCAGCCGCTTGATGAAGCGGCCGGTGTTGCCCGCCATGAAGTCGCAGAAGTCTTCGGCCAGGTCGCGGTGCTCCTCCGGCGTGACCCGGCCGACGCACGGCGCCGAGCACTTGTCGATGTAGCCGAGCAGGCACGGCCTGCCGATCTGCCCGGCCCGCTTGAACACGCCCGCGCTGCACGTGCGGACGGGGAAGACGCGCAGCAGCAGGTCGACGGTCTCGCGGATGGCCCAGGCGTGCGAGTAGGGGCCGAAGTAGCGGGTGCCCTTGCGCTTGGCGCCCCGCATCACCTGCACGCGCGGGAAGTCCTCGGCCATGGTGACGGCGAGGTAGGGGTAGGACTTGTCGTCGCGGTATTTGACGTTGAAGCGCGGGTCGAACTCCTTGATCCAGGAGTATTCGAGCTGCAGCGCCTCGACCTCGGTGCCGACCACCGTCCAGTCGACGTCGGCGGCGGTGGTGAGCATCGACTGCGTGCGCGGGTGCAGCGCGGAGAAGTCGGCGAAGTAGGAGTTGAGCCGCTGCCGCAGGCTCTTGGCCTTGCCGACGTAGATCACTCGGCCATGCGTGTCCCTGAACCGGTAGACCCCCGGAGAGTCGGGAATGGAGCCCGACCGGGGCCGGAAGCTCAGGGGGCTGCGCGTTGATCTCGCCACGTTCAAAGACTAACGGGCCGCACCGACAAGGCAGCCCGCCGTACCAGTCATCCTGGTACGGCGGGCGTGCGCCTAGGCGAGCGTGATCTGATCTCCGTCCACCTTGATCTGCTGCTCCGGAAGCGGCTTCTTGGCCGGTCCGGCGGTGACGGAGCCATCCTCGATCTTGAACTTGCTGCCATGGCACGGGCAGTCGATCGTGCCGTTCGCGACGCTGGCCACCGAACACCCCTGGTGGGTGCAGATCGCGCTGAACGCCTTGAACTCGCCCGACTTGGGCTGCACTACCACCACCTTCTGCTCCTTGAAGACCGTCCCCCCACCGACGGGGATCTCGGAGGTCTTCGCCAGCGCGCCACCCGCGGCAGCCGGAGCGCTGGACTCCGTCGTGGCCGCCGAGGCCTGCGTGCCGGACGTGGCGTCATTACTACCGCACGCGGTCAGCGCCAGTGCCAGGCCACCCACACCCACACCGGCGATCACCGCCCTGCGACTCTGAAGGTCTTCTCCCATGTCGCCCACCCAACCGCACACAGGTGAGAAATTCATGAGGACTCGCTACGCGAGCGTGATCTTGCCGTCGCTCACCTTGATCTTCTTCTCCGCCAGCGGCTCGGAAGCCGGCCCACCTGCGACAGAACCATCCGAGATCTTGAACTTGCTCCCGTGGCACGGGCAATTGATGGTGCCGTCGGCCACCTCGTCGACCGTGCACCCCTGATGGGTGCAGACCGCCGTGAACGCCTTGAACTCACCCTCCGTCGGCTGGGTGACCACGATCTTCTGGCTCTCGAAGACCTTCCCGCCCCCGCTGGGGATGTCGCCGGTGTCGGCGAGCGCCTTGGCGCCGGTTGACTTCTTCTTCTTCGGAGCCTCGGACGACGGTTCGTCGGCCGGGGGTGCCTCACTCGCCTGAGTCGTGGGCGAGCCGTAGCTCGCGCAAGCGGTCATCACCACTGCGAGCCCGGCGCCTCCGGCTCCAAGCACCACCGCCCGGCGCGTCGTTTCGGTCATCGTGCGTCCTCCCAGGTCTAGTTCTCTCTTTAGGTACGGCCAGCGCCCTCGCGCCGGTTCAGCGTGCCGTACGCCAATCCCGGAAACCACGCAGAATTACCTGTTCAAACCACCACGACGCCGTCACCCTCGACTTTGACCCGATAGACCACCAGCGGCGCGGTCGCGGGCCCCTGCAGCGCCTTGCCGCTGTCGGCAGCGAACTCGCTGCCGTGGCACCCGCACGTCATGACGTTCTTCTCGGGCGCGCTAACGACACACCCCTTGTGCGTGCAGACCGCGCTGAACGCCTTGAAGACGCCCTTCGCCGGCTGGGTGACCACGATCTTGTACTCCTGCACGACGATGCCACCGCCCACGGGCACGTCCGCGACCTTGGCGAGCACCTTCCCCTTGATCCCGGCCACCGGCTCCGCCTTGGCACCGCTGCCGCAGCCCGCGACCGCGAGCCCGCACGCCGCCAATCCGGCCGCTCCCAGCGCCTCGCGACGCCCGATTTCAGGCATGGCGCTGCCCAGCTCCGTCATCCCCATGGTGCCGACCCTTCCCCGTGGCCACTGACCCCCTGCAGGCCAGGCCGCTGTCGTCGGGTCAACTTTATTGCCGACCCCCCTCGGTCCCCCGCCCGGGTCAGGCCCACGGACCGAGCGGCCACCCACTCCAGCGGGCCTCGGCCGGGCCACCCGGGGACCCGGGATCGTCCCGCAGCGCCGAACGGCCGCCTGCCCCGAACACCCGAACGGCCGCCTCCCGCGCCAGGGACCGTTCGTTCAGCGGCTGACCGCACCACCAGATGTCTCCGCCGGGACCCGCACAACCGATGCGGCCCGCACGGCCGCCCGCCTCAACACCACAGCCATCACCAGGCAGCACCCGACCCCGCCCCTGGACACGGTCAGGTCCGAGGAGCGGGGTCACATGGCGTGCGAACCCCGAGGCCCGGAAGGTGCGTAGTTCTGTGCAGTGGACCCCCGCCGCACAGAACCCCACCCCTCAGAGCGAAAGGATCTTACGAAGGAAGCGCCCCGTGTGACTCTCATCCACCAGCGCCACCTCCTCCGGTGTACCCGTGGCAACCAGCGTGCCGCCCCGCGACCCACCCTCAGGCCCCATGTCGATCACCCAGTCGGCCGTCTTGATGACGTCCAGGTTGTGCTCGATGACGATCACCGTGTTACCGCCGTCGACCAACCGCCCGAGCACACCGAGCAGCCGCCGGATGTCCTCGAAGTGCAGTCCGGTGGTCGGCTCGTCGAGCACGTAGATCGTCCGCCCCGTCTGCCGGCGCTGCAGCTCGGAGGCGAGCTTGACGCGCTGCGCCTCGCCACCGGAGAGCGTGGTCGCCGGCTGGCCGAGCCGCACGTAGCCGAGGCCGACGTCGTTGAGCGTCTGCAGGTGCCGCTTGATCGCCGGAATGGCGTCGAAGAAGCCGAGCGCCTCCTCGATCGGCATGTCGAGCACCTCGGAGATCGTCTTGCCCTTGTAGTGCACCTCCAGCGTCTCCCGGTTGTAGCGGGCGCCGTGGCACACCTCGCACGGGACGTACACGTCGGGCAGGAAGTTCATCTCGATCTTGATGGTGCCGTCGCCCGCGCACGCCTCGCAGCGACCGCCCTTGACGTTGAAGCTGAACCGTCCCGGCTGGTAGCCGCGGACCTTCGCCTCGGTGGTGGCCGCGAACAGCTTGCGTACGTGGTCGAACACGCCGGTGTAGGTGGCCGGGTTGGAGCGCGGGGTGCGCCCGATCGGTGACTGGTCGACGTGTACGACCTTGTCGACCTGATCCATGCCGTTGATCCGCGAGTGGCGTCCCGGCACCGTGCGGGCGCCGTTGAGCTCCTTGGCCAGCGCGTTGTAGAGGATGTCGTTGACCAGGGTCGACTTGCCGGACCCCGACACGCCGGTGACCGCGGTGAACAGGCCGAGCGGGAACTCGATGTCGACGCCCTTGAGGTTGTGCTCGCGCGCGCCCTTCACCGTGATCTGTCGCTTCTTGTCGCGCTTGCGGCGCTTGGCGGGGATCGGGATGCTCTTGCGGCCGGACAGGTATTGACCGGTCATCGACTCTTCGCTGGTCAGCAGCTCCTGGACGGTGCCGGACACGACGACCTGGCCGCCGTGCTCGCCCGCGCCCGGGCCGATGTCGACCACCCAGTCGGCGGCGGCGATCGTGTCCTCGTCGTGCTCGACGACGATCAGCGTGTTGCCCATGTCGCGCAGCCTGATCAGCGTGTCGAGCAGCCGCATGTTGTCACGCTGGTGCAGGCCGATCGACGGCTCGTCGAGGACGTACAGGACGCCGACCAGGCCGGAGCCGATCTGCGTGGCCAGCCGGATGCGCTGTGCCTCGCCGCCCGCCAGGGTGGCGGCGGCGCGGTCCATGGTCAGGTAGTCGAGGCCGACGTCGAGCAGGAAGCCCATGCGGGCGTTGATCTCCTTGACGACCCGCTCGGCGATCTGCATGTCGCGGTCGGACAGCTTGAGCTCGGCGAGGAACTCCGCGCACTCACCGATCGACATGGCCGCCACGTCGGCGATCGACCGGTCCGCGACCGTGACGGCCAGCGTGACCGGCTTGAGCCTGGCGCCCTTGCAGGCCGGGCAGGGGATCTCCCGCATGTAGCCCTCGAACCGCTCGCGGGTCGAGTCGCTCTCCGCTTCGACGTGCCTGCGCTGGACCCACGGGATGACGCCCTCGTAGGTCGTGTAGTAGGAACGCTGCCTGCCGTAGCGGTTGCTGTAGCGGACGTGCACCTGCTCGTCGTGGCCGAACAGCAGGGACTTCTGCGCCGCCTTGGGCAGCTTCTCCCAGGGTGTGTCGAGGGTGAAGCCCATGGTGTGGCCGAGCGCCTCGACCAGCCTGACGAAGTATTCGCTGGTGTGGCCGCCGGACCACGGGTGGAGCGCGCCGTCTCGGAGCGTGCGCTCCGGATCGGGTACGACCAGGTCGGGGTCGACCTCCATCTTGGTGCCGAGCCCCGTGCACTCGGGGCAGGCGCCGAAGGGCGAGTTGAAGGAGAACGAGCGGGGCTCCAGCTCCTCGAACGACACGTCGTCGTAGGGGCAGTAGAGGTGCTCGGAGAAGAAGCGCTCCCGGTTGGGATCGTCTTCGGGCAGGTCCACGAACTCCAGCGTGATCGTGCCGCCGGACAGCTGCAGCGCGGTCTCGACCGAGTCGGTGAGCCGCCGGCGCGACGACTCCTTCACCGACAGCCGGTCGACGATGACCTCGATGTCGTGCTTCTCCTGCTTTTTCAGCGTGGGTGGCTCTTCCAGCCGTACGACGACGCCGTCGACCCGGGCGCGGGCGAAGCCCTTGGTCTGCAGTTCGCGGAACAGCTCGGCGTATTCGCCCTTGCGGCCCCTGACAACCGGGGCCAGCACCTGGAAACGGGTGCCCTCCTCGAAGTCCATCACGCGGTCGACGATCTGCTCCGGCATCTGCCTGGCGATCGGCCGCGCGCACACCGGGCAGTGGGGCATACCGATGCGCGCCCACAGCAGCCTCAGGTAGTCGTAGACCTCGGTGATCGTGCCGACGGTCGAGCGGGGGTTTTTGCTGGTGGCCTTCTGGTCGATCGACACCGCGGGCGACAGGCCCTCGATGAAGTCGACGTCGGGCTTGTCCATCTGGCCGAGGAACTGGCGGGCGTAAGCCGACAACGACTCGACGTAGCGCCGCTGACCCTCAGCGAAGATCGTGTCGAAGGCCAGGCTCGACTTGCCCGAGCCGGACAGGCCGGTGAAAACGATCAGAGAGTCTCGCGGCAGGTCCAGCGAGACGTCTTTGAGGTTGTGTTCTCGTGCACCACGCACGATCAGGCGGTCTGCCACGGCGATCCCGGATGTCGAAAGGCGGATAGGTCCACGGGGGATGGTAGACGGGGGCTCCGACAATTTCGGCGGCCCGCAGTCCGAACCCCGAAAATCCGTCGCTACCAGGTTACGGCCTACTCCCACCCCTACAGGAGGCCTTTAGCTCGCAACCGCATGACCTGCGATTTTATGCCCAGGGACCTCCCCGCACCCACCAAATGATGAAATATCCGGCATGACCGTTCTGCTGGCGCTCCAGGCCGAGCTGGCCGCGGCGACCGACCGTTTCCTGGCCACGGCAGGGTCCCTTACCGACGACGACCTCGCCGCGCCCTCGCTCCTTCCGGGCTGGTCCAGGGGTCACGTGCTCTCCCACATGGCGGGGAACGCCGGCAGCCACATCAACCTGCTGACCTGGGCCAGGACCGGCATCGAGACACCGCAGTACCCGACCCCCGAGGCCAGGACGGCGGGGATCGAGGCGGGCGCGGGCCGTACCGCCGCCGAGCACGTGGCCGAACTGGAGGCCGGCACCGCCCGGCTGGCCGCCGCGATCCGTGACCTGCCGGAGGCGGCGTGGCGCGCGACCGTCGCGGGCATGCGCCCGCCGCCGCACCCCGCCTGGTACATCCTCGTACGGCGGCTGCGCGAGGTCGAAGTGCACCACGTGGACCTCGGCGCGGGGTACGGCCCGGCGGACTGGCCGCGGACGTTCGTCCACCGCGAACTCCACGACAGCCTGCGGACCTGGCCGCACGCCCAGAGCACGGTCAGCGAGATCAGCGTGCGCGGCGGGCGGACGTGGCGCGGCCTGGGCTCCGGCCCCGCGGTCGAGGGCGGCGCGGCCGACGTCCTGGCATGGCTCATCGGGAGATCCGATGGTGAGGGCGTTAGGGTGGTGACAGTGGGGCGACCGTCCATGCCGGTTCCCTTGGCGCCGCCTTGGTTGACGATGCCCGCCCCCGCTGATCTGCCCGCGACGCCCCCGAAGGACTATCCATGACCTATACAGGTGACGTCCAGGTCGGCGGTCCCGCCGACGTACGCGAGCTCCCGAAGCTGTCGATCTGGAAGCTGGCAGTCGGGCCGTTCGACAACAACGCCTACCTGCTGCGCTGCACCGAGACCGGCGACGGATTGCTGATCGACGCCGCGGCGGAGGCCGACCGGCTGCTCGCGCTCTTCTCCGACCAGCCGATCAGCGAGATCGTCACGACCCACCAGCACGGCGACCACTGGCAGGCGCTGGAGCAGGTGGTCAAGGTGACGGGCGCCCAGGTGATCGCGCATCCGCTCGACGCGCCCGCGCTGCCGGTCCCGGTGGACCGCACGGTCGAGCACGGTGACACGATCGCGGTCGGCGTGGTCGACCTCGAGGTGATCCACCTGCGCGGACACACGCCGGGCTCGATCGCCCTGCTGTACGAAGGCGGCAAGGGGGAGACACACCTGTTCACCGGCGACTCGCTCTTCCCCGGCGGGGTGGGCAACACCCAGAAGGACCCGGAGCGCTTCGCCCAGCTCTACAACGACGTCGTCGAGCGGATCTTCAACCGGCTGCCCGACGACACGTGGGTCTACCCGGGCCACGGCAAGGACACCACGCTCGGCGCCGAGCGCCCGTCGCTCCAGGAATGGCAGGCCAGAGGCTGGTAAACACCCTCGCGCGGCCCCGGTCAGCGGTTCGCCAGCACCCTGGCGATCCGCTCGGCCGCCAGGGCGGGATCGTCGGCCAGGCCCACGATCTCGCCCCACGACCAGCGGTAGAACCATCCTTCCGGCAGTGGTACGCAGTCGACCGTCTCGGCGAGCATCGCGGTGTCAGGGTCGCTGACCCGCAGCGCGGGCGGATAGGCACGCAGCGTGGTGATCAGGCCGTGCAGCTCCAGCTCCCTGGCCAGCTTCGCGAGGAAGTACGTTCGCGTGTGCTCGCGCGGCGTGGCCGACATGGCTCCATCACCATCCGATGACGGCGGACGTATCCGCTCAGCTGCCGATGCGCTCGGCTTCCCTGCGCTGCTCACGCTTGTAGAACAGCACCCGCAGGGGGATCGCCGCCACGAGCGCGATCTGCATGGTGGCGCCGATCTTGATGGGCAGGTCGCCACCCTCGGGCCAGGCCACCCAGAAGGTCAGGAAGGCCACGTTGATCATGATCCACCCGAGCACCACCGCGGCGAGCTGCCCCTTGGGCTTGGGGTACTCGATCCGGCTCACCATCAGCCAGGCCACGCCCAGCACCGCGAGCAACGAGTAGGGGCTCGGCTGGAACAGCATCACGATCGAGATGACGGTCATGGCACCCATGGGAATGGGCAGGCCCATGAAGTCGCCGCTCTTGGTCTTGACGCAGGCGAACCGCGCCAGCCGTACGACACCGGCGACCAGCACCGCCGCGGCGGCGGCCACCACCGCGGCGAACGGCACCTTGTCCGTGAAACCACCCCAGATCACGACCATGAACGCGGGCGCGAACCCGAAGCTGATCACGTCGGCGAGGTTGTCGAGCTCGGCACCCATGGCGGAGGCGCGGAAGCGCCGCGCGACCAGGCCGTCGAACAGGTCGCACGTGGCGCCGATGAGCAGCAGCACCACGGCGGTCGCGAAGTAGCTGGGCGCGGGTGTGAAGTCGCCGCCGGCCTTGAGCGACTGGATGGCCGATGAGGCCAGGACGCACACCGCGAGGAACCCGCAGATGGCGTTGCCCAGCGAGAGCGAGTCAGCCGCGGACAGGCGGAACGCCTTGCCGACGGGTCCTCGAGGTTCTTCGTCTTCCGCCTGCCAGCTGCCGGCATCAGCCGCGGTCAATTCTGGTCACCCCCGCAACCGTCTTCTCGCCCACGGAAACCGCCGGCGAGATCCCTTCGGGAAGGTAGATGTCGACCCGCGAACCGAACCTGATGAGCCCGATCCGCTCGGTCTGCGAGACCTTGGCCCCGGCGCTCAGGTACGGCACGATCCGGCGCGCCACCGCGCCCGCGATCTGCACCATCTCGACGTCGCCGAGCGCCGTCTCGAAATGCCACACCACGCGTTCGTTCTGGTCGCTGTCCTTGTTGAAAGCCGGCAGGAACCCACCCGCCACATGCTGCACGGAGGTGACATTTCCCGCAAGGGGGGCTCTGTTGACATGGACGTTCAGCGGGCTCATGAAGATCGCGACGCGGGTGCGTCCGTCGGCCCACGGGTCGATGCTCTGCACGACGCCGTCGGCCGGTGACAGGATCCGCCCGTCACCTGGCGTGCGGTCGGGGTCGCGGAAGAACCAGAGCATGGCACCGGTGAGGGCGCCCAGCGGCACGGCCGCCAGCGCCCATCGACGGTCCCGGCGCGTCAGCAGCGCGGAAGTGGCCGCGGCGGCCACCGTTGGGAAGAGCCACGGGGACACCCCGCGCGCGAGCCGCACGCGGCGCGTCTTGGCAGAATCGTCTGACACGTACAACCTTCGATGGTGACTGGACTGGGCGCTTTGCCGTGATGTTACAGAGTCAGCAACTATTACACGGCGCAACTTCTCAAGCAAAGCGCCTCGAAAGCCATTTAGCTAGCCCTGCTGGTTTCCTCGCCCTTGCGCGCATCGACGCGGGCCTTGATCAGGCTGGCCGCGGTGGTGATGACCATGGTGGCGCCGATGACCGTGAGCGACACCCAGATGGGGATTTCGGGCGCCCAGGAGACCTCGCTGGCGTGCAGTGCCTCCAATATCAGCTTAACCCCGATGAAGCCCAGTATGAACGCAAGTCCATAGCTGATGTAGACCAGCCGCTGAAGCAGGCCACCCAGCAGGAAGTAGAGCTGACGTAGTCCCATCAGCGCGAACGCGTTGGCCGCGAAGACGATGAACGGGTCCTTGGTGAGCCCGAAGATGGCCGGAATCGAGTCGAGCGCGAACAGCAGGTCGGTGCTGCCGATGGCGACCATGACGATCAGCATCGGGGTGACCATCCGCCGTCCGTCGATCTTGACGGTGACCTTCGACCCGACGTACCCCTCGGTGGTGGGGAAGGCCTTGCGCACCCACCTGAGCAGGATGTTCTCGTTGAACTCCTCTTCCTCGTCCTTGAGGTGCTGCCGGATCAGGTTGATCGCGGTGTAGACGAGGAAAGCCCCGAAAACGTAGAACAACCAGCTGAACCGCTCCAGCGCGGCCGCGCCGAGCGCGATGAAGACGCCGCGCATGACCAGCGCCAGCAGGATCCCGACGAGCAGCACCTTGTGCTGGTACGCCCTGGGCACCGCGAACCTGCTCATGATGATGAAGAAGATGAACAGGTTGTCGACGCTCAGGCTGTATTCGGTGATGTAGCCGGCGAAGAACTCCCCCGCCCTGGGGCCGCCGATCGTGGCCCACAGCACCCCGCCGAACACCACCGCGAGCAGGACATAGAACGTGACCCAGTATCCGGCCTGCCGCATCGAGAATTCGCGGGCTTCGCCCCGGTCGACGATCCAGAGGTCGATGGCGAGGACGACCAGCAGGCCACCGATGACGGCGATCCAGGCCCAGACGGGTACGGTCACGTTCCACTACCTCCGGCATGCAAAATACGACTGCCGGAGGTCTCTCCCGCCCGCCAAGAGCGCGGACCGGCAGCCCCGGGGGCCCCGTGGAGCGGGGCTGCACCGTGATGACGAGGCTACCGCGAAGGGATACTCCCCTCCCTAACGCACGCAGTATATGAGAACGTGTAAGTCTCGCCTAATCATGCATGCGATCATGACCGTGCGTAAACATTCAGCACACTTTCCACCGCGTCCTCGGCATCGGGCAGCTCGGCCCCCCGCCGTGCCGCCGCCGCCGCCAGCCGCGCCGCCTCGGCACCATCCCCGACCACATCCTGTACGGCGGCGCGCAACGCCGCCGCGTCCCCGTACGGCACCAGGATCCCCGCCCCGGCGACCAGATCGGGAATCCCGCCCACGGCGGTCGCGATGACCGGCCGCCCGACCATGAGCGCCTCGCTCACGCTCAGCGGCTGGCCCTCCCACCGGCTCGCCCACACCGCGACGGTCGCGGCGGCGAGCAGGTCGGGCACGTCGTCCCGGTTGCCCAGCAGCATCACGGGCAGCGCCTCGGCCTCGATCCTGCGCCCCAGCTCCCCGAGCAGCGGCCCCTCCCCCGCCACCACGAACAGCGGCGTCTCACCCGGCCAGGGCCCGCGAGCGGCGTCGAGGAGCGTCTCGTAACCCTTCTGCTGCGCCAGCCTGCCGACGGCCAGCACGATCGGCCGCCCCCCGCTCCCCAGCTCGGCCCTGACCGCCTGCGGCGACCGCCGGGCGGCCCGCGGCACGGGCGCGGGCACCACGGCCGGCCGTACGTCCCGCGCCCCCAGCGCCCGCATCCGCTCCCCCAGGTCGGGCGAGACGACCAGCACCTGGTCCGCCCTCCTGGCCACGATCCGTTCGAGCCCGCCGTAGACGACCCCGATCAGCCCTCCGGCGGTGAGCGCGTTGTGCAGCGTCACCACCAACGGCACCCGCCCCGTCGCGCCAGACCGCTCATCCACCCGCGTTCGTCCTGCCGCCCGGCCCCACAGCCCCAGCCCGGCCAGGGCCCCGGCCCGGAGCCCATGGGCGTGCACCACGTCGGCGTCCTTGGTCATCCGCCTGATCGCGAGCACGGCCCGCAGGTCGTTGACCGGATGCGGCCGATCCGACATCGGCACCTCCACGAACCGGGCCCCGGCATCGCCGAAGGAGAACCGCTCCCCGACACTCCCCGGCCCCAGGACCACCACGTGATGGCCACGCCGCACGAGCCCCTCGACCAGCATCCGGACATGTCGTCCCGTGCCACCGGACGTGGTGCCCAGCACGAAAGCCACCCGCACGACCGCTCCTCACTTCCCAGATCCACGTCTGAACGAACCGGCCACCGCCCGAGCCGTCGGCCGATCCACCAGCGCCACGACCACGCCACCGGCGACGAACGCCACGAGCGCCGCCAGCACGGCCGCCCCGGCATTGGGCCAGATGCCCCGCGCCCCCAGCACCCCCACGACCGCCGCCCCGGCCAGGTAGCCCGCCCCGCCCCCGGCGACCGAGGCCAGCGCGGCCCGGCCCAGCCCGGCCACCGCGGCCCGGCCCCGCGCCAGCACCACCGAGGCGAGCAGTAGCGCACCCCCCGCCGTCATCCCGACGGTCATGCCGAGCGCCATCCCCCCGATCTTCCATTCACCGGGAAACGTCAGCGCGAACACGGTCTGCGCCACCATGACGACGCCCCACCCGACCACGGTGCCCGTCGCCGCGGCCCGCCCGCGCCCGGCCGCGTACAGGACGCGGCTCAGCTGCGCGATGAGCCCGTAGCCGATCAGCCCGGGCGCGAACAACGCGATCGCGTGCGCGAACACCGGCGCGGGCACCTCGCTCTTGAAGCCGAGGAACACCACCGCCCCCGGCTCGGCGACCGCGGCGAGCACCCCGGCGGCCAGCCCCGACACCAGCACCACCGCCCGCGTGGTCCGCGCCGCCAGCGTCGCGAACCCCTCCGCGTCGCCGTTGCCCGCCTGGGCGGACAGCCGCGGAAAAGCACTGGTGGCAATGGGTACGGCCAGCACCGCGTACGGCACCAGGTAGATCGCCCAGGCGTAGTTGTAGATCATGATGGCCCCGTTGCCGACCTGCTTGTTGGCCAGCACGAGCACCACGACCATGGCGGCCTGCTGGGCGAGCAGCGCGGCGACCCCGGCCAGCGCGAGCCCGCGCACCTGTACGGCCACGCCGTCGGGAAAGCGCAGCGTGGGCCGCCACCGCCACCGCAACCCGAGCCCGGCGGCCGGGCCGATCACGGTCAGCACCAGGGCCAGCACCCCGAGGCTGGTCCCCACGGACAGCGCGAGCTCGGCGGCCCCCGGCACCCGGGCAGGATCGACGATCCCCCCGCTGAGCGGCACGAACAGCAGGTAGGCGACGATGACCACGACACTGGACACCAGCGGGGCGACCGCTGGCCCGGCGAAGCGGTGGTGGGCCTGGAGCAGGCCGTACAGGACGACCGCGACGCCGTACAACGGGATCTGGGGGGCGAAGACGACCAGCATGCGGGTGGCGACCGCGGTCACCGCGCCCACGTCGCAGCCGGGCACGTCGCCGCCGAAGAACAGCCCGACGATCGGCCCGGCGAGCACCGCGGTCAGCACGCCGAGCGGCACCAGCACCACGACCACCCAGCTCAGCAGCGCCGAGCTGATCCACCCGGCCCGCTCCCGCGCCGCCCCACCGCCCAGAACATGACCCGGCCCGACGTCGGCCTCGCGTCCGACGCCCGCCTCGGGCTCCATATCCGGCCCCTGGCCGACGCCAGGTTCGCCCCCGATGTCCGGCTCACGCCCGCCCCCAGGCTCCCGCCGGACGCCCGCCTCGCGCCCGGCTCCCGCGAGCACCGGGACCACCATCCCGGCAAGCGCACCGCCGACGACGACCTCGAAGACGATGTTGGGGATCTGGTTGGCCGTGCCGTAGGCGGTGGCCAGGCAGTTGGTGCCCACGGTCTGGGCGAACGCGTACTGCTTGGCGAAACCCGCGACCCGCGCCAGCACGGTGATCGCGCCGATGAGCAGCGCACCACCGGCGACGCCACGGACGAGCCGCTCCCTCACCACGCCCGCCCCGCCCCGCACCCGATCACGGCAACATCCTGGCAGGCCGCACCGACATTCGCGCAGCGCGTCCCATCACCTCACACGGGGTCGACGGGACGGCGGCCGAGCATGTCGAGCCGGTTGAGCACGGGATTGCCGGCGATGACCTTGGTGAAGCTGACCTTCTCCGACGCGGCCGTCAGCGCCGCCACCGTACCGAGCAGCACGAACCGACCCCGCCGCCCCAGTTTGGTCACCGCGGCCAGCCCGAGCAGCGCGCCCAGCGCGTTGGCCCCGGCATCCCCGAGCATCGCCCGCTCTCCGAGGTCGTCGGGCAGCAGCGCGGCGGCCGCGCCCAGCGGCACGGCGGTCAGCGCGGCGGTCAGCGGCGCGTCGCGGAAGAGCGACGCCGCCAGCAGCGGCCCGCCCGTGAGCAGGCCCACCTTGATCGCCCGCCCGGGCCGCAGGTCGAAGAGGTTGGCCAGGTTGGCCGTGCCCGCGATGGCCGCCCCGTTGACCAGCGTGTCGACCGGCCCCTTCGAGACGAGCACCGCCGCGCCCAGCCCGGTGGCCCCGATGCCGAGGATCTTGACCGCCCCGCTGGTCACCTCGCCGCGGCCGAGCGCGGTCAGGTGCCCCTTGAAGCCCTTGGACTTGGTCGTGCCGTAAAGGTCGTCGTAGGCGCCGAGCGCTCCGCTGCCGACGCCGGCCAGCAGCGCCGCCAGGCGTACCCGGGGAGGGAGACCCGGCGCCAGCGCGGCCGCCACGCCGGAGCCGGCCACGAACGCAGGGCCCTCCAGCAGCGTGATCGGCTCGCCGCGGTGGTTGGTGCGGGTCCAGCGGCCCGGCTCCTTCTCCTCGCCGGCGCGCGGCGCCAGGCGGGTGAAGGCGGTGTAGGCGGCACGGGCGGCGACGGCGCCGATCGCGGCACCGACGAGGGCGTAGCGGAGGCCACGAGCCATGTCAGCTCCCTGACTGGGTGGGGGACGGGGTCGCGGTCGGTGCCGTGGGCTGGAAGGAGGAGGCTCCCGTGCCGATGCCGTAGTGGCCGTAGCGGCCGCTCAGCTGCTCGCGGAGCGCGTCGACGATCACGATCCGGCCCGCGGGCATGTCGGGTGTGTCGACGGTGGAGACGCGCTTGTTGACCTCGCCGTCGTCGCGCAGCGCGTTGATCACGCCTCCGGAGACGGCGGCGGTGGGGGCGGAGGCCGTCAGCACCGAGCCCTTGCCACCGGCGTCCAGGCCGCCCACGAGCGAGACGAGGGCGTCGGCCTGGGTCTCGGCGTTCTCGCCCTCGAACGGCTTCTCCGGGGCGAACATCACGGCGAGCGTGGCCCGCTTGTTCGGGTCGCCCTCGACGCTGAGGAACCCGCCCTCCTCGAAGCCGCTGAGGACGGCCGCGGTGGCCGGGTTGGCGGTGCTGGCCTGGGCCGGGTCATTCGTCATGACGGCGGCGGCGAGCACGGCGCCGGCCTTCTGGTAGGCGGTGGCCGCCGTGGGGAAGGTCATGTCGGCCGGTTTGAGGGTGTTGGCCAGGCCATCGACCACGCCGCTCTGCTTGGGGTCGACGAACTTCTCGCTCAGCGCCACCCGCCCTGTGACCAGGGCGCCCGCCTGGGTGAGCACCTGCTGCGCGGCCTCGCGGTAGGTGGTGCTGGAGCCGGGCGCCTCGATCAGCACGACGTGCTGGCCGGTCAGCTCGCCCGCGACGCGTTGCGCGGTGAGCGCGGTGACGAAGGAGTCGTTGCCCGCCTCCCTGCCGCGCAGCGCGTCGATCTCGGCCCGGAGGCTGCTGTTGTCCTTGGTCATCTGGTCACTCGTCCGCCTGGCCGACTCGATGGCAGGCGACTGCAGCAGCGTGGTGCCCATGACGATGCCCACGGCCAGCGCGAGGAAGATCGCGACGATGGAGACGAGGTGATAACGGAAATCGATCACGAGAAGAGTCCGACCAGCCAGAAGATGAAGGCGTTCCAGAAGTCCTGCACGCCGTTCAGCCAGGTCTGGCCGATCGGTGACAGGAAGAGCGCGACGCCCATGGTGATCAACGCGGTGATCACGAGCAGCAGCAGTTGCGGCGTCGAGATGCGGCTGCGGTAGAGCCTGCTCACGCCCTTGGCGTCGATGAGCTTGCTGCCGACCCGCAGCCGGGTGAGGAAGGTGCTGGCCATCCCTGAGCGCCCCTTGTCGAGGAACTCCTCCAGCGTGCCGTGCGTGCCGACCGCCACGATCAGCTCGGCGCCCTTGTCGTCGGCCAGCAGCATCGCGATGTCCTCGCTGGTGCCGGTGGACGGGAAGATCACCGCTTCGCGGCCGAGCTGGTGGACCCGTTCCAGGCCGGGCGCCCGGCCGTCGCGGTAGGCGTGCACGACGAGCTCGGCACCGCAGCTCAGCGCCTTGGTGGAGACCGAGTCGAAGTCGCCGACGATCACGTCGGGCAGGTAGCCGGCCTCCAGCAGCGCGTCGGCGCCGCCGTCGACCCCGATGAGCACCGGGCGGTATTCCCTGATGTAGGGGCGCAAGGTGGCGATGTCGTCCTTGTAGTGGTAGCCGCGCACCACGATGAGGACATGCCTGCCCTCCATGGGGGTGCGGATGTCCGGCACGCCGACTCCGTCGATGAGGAGCTTGCCCTCACCCCGAACGTACTCCATCGTGTTGACGGCGAAAGCCTCGATCTGCACCGCGAGTCCGGCGCGAGCCTCGGCCATGGCGGCGTCGACCGCCTCGGGGGTCTGCTCCTCGCCTTTGCCGACCACATCGCCGTCGAGGTAGACGACCCCTTCGTGGAGCCGTACGACGTCACCGTCCTTGACCCGCTCGAACAGGTCCTGGGTGGCGTTGTCGACGAACGGCACCCCGGACTCGATGATGATCTGCGGACCGAGGTTGGGGTAGCGGCCACTGATGCCGGCGGCCACGTTGACCACCGCCGACACCCCGCACGCGACAAGCGCCTCCCCGCTGACCCGGTCCACGTCCACGTGATCGATGATCGCTATTTCACCGGGCTGGAGGCGCTTAGTCAGCCTCTTCGTCCGCCGATCGACTCTCGCCACTGCCGTGACACCGGGAAGGTCCGTGACCTTCCTAGCGCGGAGGCCCGGCATCCTGCTCCCCGGAACCTTCATCAAGACCATCCTGCCAGAGTGAAGCAGCGCAGAGGCCACGCACAGCGCGGCGTGTCCGCTATGTCACTCAGAATCACCGATCGGCGGCCGCCAGCCCGAGTAGTTCTTCGGCGTGGGCTCTGCCCAGCTCAGAGTCTTCCAACCCGGCCAGCATGCGGGACAGCTCGCGGACTCGACCCTCATGGTTGAGGGTGAGGACACCGCTGCGCACGACACTGCCGTCACTGGCCTTCTCGACCACCAGATGCTGGTCGGCGAACGCGGCCACCTGCGGCAGGTGGGTGACGACGATGACCTGGGCGGTACGCGCCAGCCGGGCGAGCCGGCGCCCGATCTCGACCGCGGCCTTGCCACCCACCCCCGCGTCGACCTCGTCGAACACGAACGTCGGCACCGGGTCGGCGCCCGCGAACACCACCTCGATCGCCAGCATGACGCGGCTCAGCTCACCGCCGGAGGCGCCCTTGTTCAGCGGGAGCGGCGGCGCGGCCGGGTGGGCGGCCATACGCAGCTCGACCTCGTCAACGCCTTCGGGGCCGAAGTCCGCAACCTGGGTGAGCTCGACGGTGACCCTGGCGTGCGGCATGGCCAGCGCGGTCAGCTCGTCGGTGACGGCCTGGCCGAACCGCTCGGCGGCGGACTCACGCACCCGGGTCAGCTCAGCGGCCAGCTCGGTGAGCCTGGCGGTCAGCTCGTCGTGCTCGCGGGTCAGCTCGTCGATCCGTTCGTCGTCGCCTTCCAGCTCGATCAGCCGGGTGGACGCTTCCTGAGCCCACCGCAGGACACCGGCGCTGTCTTCGGCATATTTCCGGATCAGCCCGGACAGCAGGGCCCGGCGGTCCTGCACAGCCGCGAGCCGCGCTGGGTCGGCCTCGATCGACTCGGCGTACGCGGCCAGGTCGGTGGCGACGTCGGAGATGAGGTAACCCGCCTCGGCCAGCCGGTCGGCCACCCCGGCGAGCTGCGTGTCGTAGTCGCGCACCGCCTCGACGGCCGCGCGGGCCTCGCCCAGCAGGGAGATCACGTCGTGCGCGCCGCTCGAGGCCTCCATCGGGTCGCCGAGCAGCGCCGTGTGCGCGCTCGTCGCCGCTCCGCGCAGCGCGTCGGCGTGCGAGAGCCGCTCCTCCTCGCCGCGCAGGTCGAGGTCCTCACCGGCCTTCGGCTCGACCTTCTCGATCTCCTCCAGGCCGAACCGCAGCCGGTCGGCCTCCTGAGCGCGCTCGCGCGCCCGGGTGGTGAGCTCGTCGAGCAGCGCCCCCACCTGCTTGTGCCGTTTGTACGCCTGGGTGTAGGCGCGCAGCGGCTTGACCAGATCGTCACCGGCATAGCGGTCGAGGGCGGCCCGCTGCTTGGCCGGCTGCAGGAGCCGCTGCTGGTCCATCTGCCCGTGCACGGCGACCAGGTCGTCGGCCAGGTAGGTCAGCGTGCCGACAGGCACCGTACGGCCGCCGAGCCAGGCCCGCGACCGGCCCTCGGCCGAGACGGTGCGCGAGATGATGAGCTCGCCGTCCTCGATCTCGCCGCCGATGTCCTCGACCTGCTGGGAGACGCGGCCGCTGGCCTCGATGACCAGCGTGCCCTCGATGGTGGCCTTGTCGGCGCCCGGCCGGATGCGGGAAGGGTCGGCCCGGCCTCCGAACAGCAATCCGAGCCCGGTGACGACCATCGTCTTGCCGGCACCGGTCTCACCGGTGACCACGTTGAAGCCTGGCGAAAGCTCCAGAACGGCCTCATCGATGACGCCGAGCCCCTGGATGCGGACCTCCTCGACCCTTGGTCGCACTGCCCACTCCCGTCGCTCCGAACGCTTGTGCGAACTAACTCTACGCGCTGCACCTGTAATTGACTCAGGGACGCACCCGTCCGCGCCAGCCCTGAACGGGTAGTTCGAACTTGGCGACCAACCTGTCGGTGAAGGGAGCGCCGGTGCTCTCCACCCCGTGCAGGCGGGCCAACCGTACCGGCTCGGAGCCGCGGCGTACCTCCACCCGGCTGCCGGACGGCAGGTCGAAGCGGCGCCGGCCGTCGCACCAGAGTACGCCGCCCGGGGTGTCGGGCAGGATCTCGACGGCGAGCGTCGAGCGCGGCGAGACCACGAGCGGCCTGGCGAACAGCGCGTGCGCGCTGATCGGCACCATGAGCAGCGCCTCGACCTCCGGCCACACGACGGGACCGCCCGCCGAGAAGGCGTAGGCGGTCGAGCCGGTCGGGGTCGCGCAGATCACACCGTCGCAGCCCCAGCGGGACAGCGGCCGCCCGTCGATCTCGGCGACCACCTCCAGCATGCGCTCGCCCTTTTCCACGCTGGCCTCGTTGAGCGCCCACGTGTCGGCGAGCACCTGGCCGTTCTGCCTGGCCAGGATGTCGATCGTCATGCGTTCCTCGACGTCGTAGCGGCCCGCGACCACGCTGTCGACCGCCGACTTCAGATCGGCGACCTCGGCTTCGGCCAGGAAGCCGACGTGCCCGAGGTTGACGCCGAGCAGCGGGGTGCCGGTGGGCCTGGCCAGGTCGGCCGAACGCAGCAGCGAGCCGTCACCGCCGAGCACGATCAACATCTCGGCGTCCTTGGCGGCGAGGGGATCGCAGGGCACCACGTCGATGCCGTGACAGCCGATCTCACCGGCCTCCACATCGAGCACCCTGACCTGGATCCCGGCGGCGACGAGGCGGTCGATGACCAGACGGGCGCTGTCGACCGCGGCCTCCCGTCCGGTGTGCACGGTGACCAGCACAGTTCGGTTCATTGCGGCCCTTCCGCGACGGCCCGCTCGATCTCGGCCTCGAGGTCGGCGACCGGCGGCTCGCCCTCCCCCTTGCCCAGCCAGAGCAGATACTCCACATTTCCCGACGGACCGGGCAGCGGGCTCGCGGTCACGCCGCGTACCACCAGGCCCAGCTCACGCGCCTTGGCCGCGGCCGCACGCACCGCACCCGCCCGCAACACCGGATCGCGTACCACTCCACCGGCACCCACCAGATCCTTGCCCACCTCGAACTGCGGCTTGACCAGCAGCACGAAGTCCGCCCGAGGCGCGGCCACCGAGGCCAGCGCGGGCAGCACGAGCCGCAGCGAGATGAACGACAGGTCGCCGACGATCAGCGAAGGCGGCTCGCCGACCATCTCCGGGGTCAGATCACGTACGTTGACGCGCTCCATCACCGTCACCCGGTCGTCGGTCCGCAACGACCAGGCGAGCTGTCCGTAACCCACGTCGACGGCGAGCACGCGTTCGGCGCCGTGGCGCAGCAGCACGTCGGTGAACCCGCCTGTGGACGCGCCCGCGTCGAGGCACCGGCGCCCCCGGATCTCCAGCGCGCCGAACGCCTCGATCGCGCCGAGCAGCTTGTGCGCGCCGCGCGAGACATAGTCGGGGCCGTCCGCGGACTCGGCCACGACGATGGCCGAGGCGGTGTCGACCTGGGTCGCCGCCTTGCCCGCCCGCCGGCCGCCGACCGTGACCCGGCCGGCCTCGATGAGCTGGCCCGCCTGCTCCCGCGACCTCGCCAGGCCGCGCCGTACCAGCTCGCTGTCCAGCCGGATACGTCGGCTCACTGGTCGCCCATCTGGCCGTCCACGCTCCCCAGCGCGGCCTCGAGCCCGGAGAACGCCTGCTCGAACACCGCGACGTGCTCGCCCACCGGCCGCTCGGCCAGGTCGCCGAGACGGGCGAGGACCGCGTCGACCCGCTCGTCGCCGGTCTCCTCCGGTAGCTCACTCATGACACGACCGTAACGCCTCACGCGAGCACCCGGCACCTTGGCAGGCATGTCACACGTTGAAGGTTCACACGGGGGGCCACTGATGTGGAACGCTACCGTCCGGAATGGAAGAAAGGATCCCACCATGGCAAGCGTCGAGGAGTGCCGGACGGCACTGGCCAAGCTCGTCGCCCATTTCGACGAGATCGGCGAGGAGGACCGGGCCAAGCACGTGGTCGAGCGTACGGTGAGCTGCCGGGTCTCCGACCTCGACGTGATCTTCTATGGCCGGCTGCATCCTGAGGGGCTGGACCCGTTCCTGGAAGACCCACCCGCGAACGGCAAGTCGGCCGACGTCAAGCTGACGATCGTCAGCGACGACCTGATCGCGCTGGTCGACGGGGAACTCGACCTGGCACGCGCCCTGCTCGGCGGCCGGGTACGCATCGACGCCAGCTTCGGCGACCTGTTGCGCCTGCGCCGCCTGCTCTGACCTTCCCCTCGACACACCATCGAGACCGAACAACCGGACCGGACGCGCGACGATCCGCCAACCCTCGCACGGGACATCCCGCGCGAGCCGCCTCTTCGTCGAGGCGTCCACTCGCACGCATCGGCCCCGCGACGCGTCCGGCCAGCCGGTCCGACCTCCCTGACACGCCTACTCACCCGATTGGCCCCGCAACGCATCCGATATGCCGGTCCGACCCCCTCGGCGCGCCCAGCCAGCCGATCACCGGCCCCGACGCACCTGCCCACCCGCCCAGCTCCACGACACACCCGGTCGACCGGTCCGACCCCCTCACCGCGGCCGGCCAGCCGATCACCGGCCCCGACGCGCCTACCCACCCGCCCAGCTCCACAACACGTCCGATCAACCGAACCGACCTCCCTTGCGCCACCAGCCAGCCGATCACCGGCCCTGACACGCTTGCCCACCCAGCTCCACGACGCGCCCGGTCGGCCGGTCCAGCCTTCTCGCCGCGGCCGGTCAGCCGATCTGGTCCAGTACCGGCTTGACGGCGTCCTCTTCGGCCTGGCCCTCGCCCGCGTGTGTCCAGGCGGCGTCGCAGGCCGCCCTCAGCCCGTCGATGCGGCTGCCGTCGCCCTCCAGGCTGAGCATCCCGTCCACCCACCGGGCTCGCCATCCTCCGCAGGCGCCCTGCCGTACCTCCGGGTAGGGCCGCAGCAACGCGGACAGATCCTCGGCCACGTACGTCGGCCGGTGCCGCGGCGAGGCCATGAGCACATCGAGCGGCGTGGCCACACCCGTGAGCACCAGCAACCCATCGACGCCCGCGTTGACCGCACCCTCAATGTCGGTATCGAGCCGGTCACCCACCACGAGCGGCCGCTTCGCCCCGGTACGGATCATCGACTCCCGATGCAACGGCGGATCGGGCTTGCCCGCGAACACCGGCTCCACCCCGGTCGCGGTGGCGATCACCCGGACCACCGCCCCGTTGCCCGGCAACTCACCCCGCCGCGTCGGCAACGTGCTGTCCCTGTTGGCGGCGACGAACAACGCACCACGCTGCACGGCCAGCGCGCCTTCTGCCAGCAGCCCGTACGAGAGACCGAGCACCATTCCCTGCACGACGGCGACCGGCTCGTCCGCCGCGGTGGTGACGGGCCTGAGCCCCTGATCCCGTACGGCCAGCCGCAGCCCGGAACCCCCGACCACGAGCACGTTGGAGCCCGGCGGCACCCGCTCGGCGACCAACCGGGCGGCGGCCTGCGCCGAGCTCACGACATCTTCGCCCCTGGCGGGGACTCCAAGCTCGCGCAGATGCGCGGCGATCGCGGCTGGGGTTCGCGAGGCGTTGTTGGTGACGTACGCCAGCCGCACATCCCTGCCCCGCGCCTCCACCAGCGACTCGACCGCATGGGGCACCGCGTGGGGGCCCAGATAGACGACCCCGTCGAGGTCGAGCAGCAGGGTGTCATAGCCGTCGATCAGCACTGCGCCTCTTCCCGTTTGACTTCTCACGCCGTGTGCGACTTTAGCGTCGGCCTCGTACCCAGCCGGCGAACGGCCGACCATGTCCACACATTCCCCCTCAACCTCGCAGAACGCACCGCCCCACCGGCCGCCGACCCCGACCGTCAGCGCACCGCACTGACACACCCCGCCGGAGGACCCCGTCACAGCACCTCGCCGGAGCACCGTCCCGGGAGCGCGGTGCTGGGAGCACCGCGCTGGAGCACCCCGTCGCAGCACCGCGCTGGAGCACCTCGCCGGATCACCGCGCTGGGATCACCACGCTGGGATCACCACGCTGGGATCACCACGCTGGGATCACCACGCCGGGATCACCACGCCGGGATCACCCGTCGCAGCACCCCATCGCAGCATGCCTTCGCGTACGCATCAGGGCATGCGGCGCGGCATGCCTCAGGGCACGCGTCGGAGGCCGAGGAACGCTGGGGCGGCACGGACACCTGGCGTCAGTCGATGTCGATGGAGCGCAACCTGCTCGCTGGCAGCCACTTTCATCACTCAGCTCACATCGCTACCGGCAAACAACAATGCACTCTCCGGTTGCGATCACAACAACAACAGCCAAATCACAAGCGACAGCACTGGTGCCCTATGCGACCCAACGCGCTAAATACACCAAATACGCCAAATCAGAGCCACCCACAACCCGACTAGTTAAGCTCACCGCCCACACCGAACCCAGCCAAGCGGCAGAATAACGCTGTGACGAACACCCCCAGCGCGAAGCAGACAATTCACAAGATCAAGGTCACCTTGCGCAGTTCCCGACCACTGATCTGGCGTCGGCTGGAGGTCGCCTCGGACAGTACTCTGCGGCACCTCCACGACGTCATCCAGGCGTCCTTCAGCTGGGAGAACTACCACATGTGGGTCTTCGACACCCCAACCGGCCGCTTCGGCGTCACCGATCGCGAGCTGGAGATCCGCAGCGCAGCCTCCAGGCGCCTCGACCATGTCGCCCCCCATGCGAATGACCGGCTCCGCTACACCTACGACTTCGGCGACAACTGGGACCACGAAATCCTGGTCGAAGCCATCACCGATCCAGAACCCGGCACGGCCTATCCCCGCTGCCTGACCGGACGCCGCGCAGGACCGCCCGAGGACTCCGGCGGCGTCTGGGGCTACGAATATCTCCTCGAAATCCTCGCCGATCCCGCCCACGAGGAGCACCAGGAACGCCTGGAATGGCTCGGTCTCGACTCCGCCGACCAGTTCAACCCCGCGAGCTTCGACGCCAACAAGATCAACGATGTACTCTCCAGCCTCGCGATCGTCCTCACCAAGGACTGACCACGCACCATCTCAACCGCATCTCCCCCGAGATGGACCATTCACCAGATCAACACTCGAAGCCCCACGAACGCGCTCGAACCACTCTCAACCCGCCCACCCCCGTCTGGCACCCGCCTCACAAAACCGGAACGCGTATCCCGACCACCCGGCCCACGCGCCCACAGCCCCAGACCAGCATCCAGAACCCCGGGGCTATGCCCAAGCGCAAGCCCTCCCAACAAGACAACGGGGTCGTTCCTTCCAAGCGCGGGCGTTACTCCAAGCGGCAGATCGCGCCCTCGTGCTCTCCACGGCCCTGCGGGCGGGCGCCGGAGCCCACACCCGCATCCAAAGCACCGGGCAAATGCCCGCGAAGCATCAAGAACGCGTCCAGGACAACCCGGTCGCGCCCAGGAACGCCAGCGTTGCGCTCGGAACGCCGGAGTTGCGCTCGGAACGCCGGAGTTGCGCTCGGAACCCCTGGTGAACTGTCCCCAGAGAGCCAACCTCGCCTCCAGGACAACCCATTCGCGCCCCGGAAAGCCGGAATCGCGCTCAGAACCCCCGCGACTGTTCCCAGAGAGCCACACGCGTCCAGTACACCGGACTCATCCCACGAAGCGCCAGAACGCGTCCAGGACGGCCAAGCCACATCGAAGCGCCACCCCGCGCCCAAGACACCCTGGCCAACTCCCAAACCGCCAAGCCCTGTCTTGCGCACAGGGGCCATGCCTGAGCCGCTGAGAGCACGCCCGAACCTGCTCAGCGACTCGTCCCCACGGACCGACGTTGCACGCCGACCGCCGAAGCTACCTATCCACTACATCTCACGGCGGGCCCGCAGAGTGGCACGCACGTTCTTCAGCGCGGTTACGTAGTGCCGCTCCTCCGGCCGCATGGCCACAGCGATCGCGAGAGGCTCCTGAGCACCCTCAACATCACCCGTCCGCCACAGCGATAACCCAAGCCCGAAATACGCGTAATCCTCCGTCGGATTGGCGTCGACGATCTGACGGAAGCTTGCCGCAGCGTCCGCGTACTGCCGCGAATTGAACTGCGCTCGCGCGAGCGCCTCCCTGATGCTGCGCGATTCGGGCTCCGCGGCTGCGGCGCGCTCGAGCAGTGCGGCGGCCGCTGCCGGACTGCCCTCTTTCAACAGCTTCACCCCGCGCTGATACCAGTCGTAAACGTCACCTCCCGGAGATCCGGGGGATTCATCGTGAACGTTTCTACCTTGGACCATGCGTGAGGCCTCCTTCATCGGCTGACACAAGGGTTCGGTGGAATTCGCCGCGGAATCAGGCATCGCTAGGTGGTTTGGGGGCGACTTCCGGAAGACCCGGACACTTATGGGAGCATGCCCGGTATGGGGAATCCTGAACTGCCGGTGCCCGATGGACTGCTCCTACGCCCCTTCCGCGGCGTCCGCTTCACGGTCGACGATCCCGCCAAGGTGACCTCCCCGCCCTACGACCTGATCGCCGACGGCGACGTTCGCACTCTTCTGGATGCTCATCCCAACAACGTCGTCCGCCTCATCCTTCCCTGCTCAGCGGCACTCAAGTCCCCCGAAGAGCACCCACCGCACCCCAGCACGACATCAAGCGTCCCCCCGGACGACACCGACCCCATCGCAGAGACAGACGACAGACCATCTGTTTCCACACCGGGCAGCCTGGCCGAGAGCACCCATCAGAGCGCGCCCGATGACGCAGTCGGCATCCGCCGACCCCAGGACTCCACCGCCGGCACGCACGACGCCGCCGAAATCGCGGTCGGCGATCACGACAACGCCGCGTCCCGGATCCCGGTCGGTCACCGCCCCGGCAGAACGCCCGACAACCCAGCCGCCAACCAGCACAGCGGCCTGCGGGAAGAAGCCACCCAACACAGCGCCTCGGCGGGAGAAGCCACCGAACACCCCCACGATGACGAACGCCCCAGCGGCGAACGACATGCTGCGGCCGTCGGGGACACCGCGCTCCAGCCATGTGGCGACACGCCCGCACCCTCAGCGGACGAGCGCTATGGCGTAGCCCGCGACACCCTCCTCGCCTGGCTGGACGCGAAGGTGCTGGTTCCTGACGAGCAACCGGCCCTGTACGTGTACGAGCAGCAGGGACCGGGTGTCCTGCAACGTGGCCTCATCGGAGACGTCGCCCTCTCAGACCCGGCTCGGCGCATCATCCTCCCCCACGAAGACATCTTCCCCGGCCCCGTCGCTGACCGGCTCGCCCTCATGAGCACCACCCAGGCCAACCTCGAACCCATCTTCCTCCTCTACGACGGCGGCCGAGGCACGACCACCCGGCTGGTGGATCATGTAGCCGCGACCCGCAGACCTCTGGTGACGGCCCGGACGGAAAACGGTTTGCACCACCGCCTCTGGGCGATCACGGATCCGGCGGAGATCGACGCCGTCAACACCGACCTCCGAACCCGCCAAGCCCTCATAGCCGACGGCCACCACAGGTACGCGACATACCGGGTCCTGCAACGCCAGGAGCACGCGGCCCGCGCCGGCCAAGCCCCCGACTCATGGCCCCTGCTCACAACACCCTCCCCCGCCGCCCCACGACCTTCCGAACCCTCATCACCGGACCCACAGCCGCATCTGGACACGGAACCAGAGCCGAACCCCGCGCCAACACACGGCACCCAGCCCAACGCCACACCGCCTCAGGGCCCGCCGCCCCAAGGTCTGCCGCCCCAGGGCCCAGGGCCCACCACCGCACCAACCCAGCACACGGCCTCCGACGCCGGACCTGACCAAGGGCCAGAATCCGCCACCGCCACATCAGCCCACGAGGCTCAACCGGCGGGACAGCGTGTGCATGGCAGCGAGCAGGGACAATCCGCCTTTGGTCCTTGGGACTTCGGGCTGGCGTTGCTCGTGGACTCGTCCGCGTACCCACCCGATCTCAAGGCCATCCACCGCGTCATCCCCGGCCTGCCCCTGGCCGAGGCGGCGGCCAGGGCCAAGGGATCGTGGCGTGTCCACGACCATGCCGACCTCGGCCAGGGCCTGGCCGCGCTCGAAGCCGCAGGGGAGCCTGCCTTCCTGCTCGCCGGGGAAGGTGGCTACCACCTGCTCACCAACCCGGATCCGGTGCAGCTCGCCCGCGCCATGCCGCCGGATCGCTCCGACCGGTGGAACTCGCTGAACATCTCCATCCTCAGCGAGTTCGTCCTGCCCAAGGTGTGGGGCATGGAGGATGATCAGCAGGCCGTACGGATCGTGCATCATGACCCGGAGGCCGCCCTGCGACTGGCTCTCGACACAGGTGGCACCGCGGTGATTCTGAAGCCGCTCGCCGTCGACGACGTGCTGGCCATCGCGGCGGGCGGTGAGCGTGTCCCCCGCAAATCAACCTCCTTCGGGCCCAAGCCCATAACGGGCCTCGTGCTTCGCACCTTCGCCACCGGTTGAGGCGAGGCATCGGTCCGGTAGTCCCAGCATCGGAAGGTGGCTCCAGAGCCTTCTGTGCCGACGAGTCCATGGCCATGTGGTGCGCGAGAACAACGGATGGTGTGGCCGCGCGACGCGCGGTCACCGCTCAACGCCTCCGCTCGGTGTGCCAGGTCGGCTCGACGAGCGAGATCAACCTCTGTTTCCGCACCCCATCGCGGCTGACGTGTACACCGACCACGCGCAGCGCCGGAGCAGGCAAGGGACTGATGGGGAAGGGCCGCCAGACCGGGAAATCGGGCAGTGCGGCTGCCCGCAGACATGGCCCCTTCACCCCCTGCCCGCCCCCGCCGCAGCCGACCAACCGCCCATTGGCGGACGCACTCCCACCCACTACAGCGACGACCCGCGATGAGGCGCAGTCACGCGAGAGAGAGCGAACGCCAGCCAGGATGACGCCCCGCCAAGTGGTGTAATTCCACGCTCGGTCTCAAGATCCGAGACTCTCAAAGCACAAGGCGATCACCCCTCGACGCCTCGCGAAGATCGCCAGAAGTTACACCACTCCTGGAGACGTCATCAGGCGCAGTCACGCGGAGAGAAAGCGAGCGCTAGCCAGTTTGGGCCAGGTCGGGGGCTGGGCGTGGAGTTGGAACGGATGCCAGGGTGTCGGGCGTCTCCCGAGCCATCGCACTCCCAGAAGCCTCTGGGCTCTGTGGCAGTGCTGGGCCTCGTCGGCGCTTCTGACCTTCCGGAGGTTCCGGGGCGTTCCCGAGTCGTCGGGTCCGCGAGAGTGAGAAGGGTTTCCGAGGCCTTCGCGACGGCCTCGGCTGGTCCGCTTCGTCAGGTGGGGCTTCCTTGGCGATGCTGACCTCGACTTCATAGCGCCAGATCTTGGCGGCTGTCGGGCCGTAGACGTGGCAGCGGAAGGCGCCCTTGATCTCCATGGTGTCGCGAGGTCTGAGGCTGCGGACGAACGCGGCCGCCTCGGGATCGAAGGTCGCGCATGGCACGCTGTCTGTCATCGTTTGACCGCTTCGGTGGTGCGGGCGGCGCACGATCAGGCGCCATTTCGTGAGAATGTCGCCGCTTGGCAGGGGTTTGTCCTCTGGTGCCGCGGACAGCCTTCCCACCAGTACGACCTCGTTGCGATCCACTGTCGTCCTCCCATCGACGTTCTGGTGAGATCACTCTTTACGATGGGGGGACGCCGGATCGGCTCGAACGCCATTCTGGGGATAACGGCAGCGGATCAGGAGTGACTGTGGACAACATCACCGCCCTGGGCGGCGACGTCTATGAGATCGACACGAGGATGGCGGGCTATCCGGGCATCACGGCGGGCTACCTGATCCTCGGTGATCGCCCCTGCCTGGTCGAGACCGGCACCTCGACCTCCGCGCCCGTGGTCCGCGACGCACTGGCCGCGCTCGGCGTGGGCCCCGACGACCTGGCCACGGTCGTGGTCACGCACATCCATCTGGACCACGCCGGCGGCGCGGGAGACATGGCGAAGTTCTTCCCATCTGCCCAGATCGTGGTGCATGAGAAGGGAGCCAGGCACCTGGCCGATCCTTCAAGATTGATGGCCAGCGCGAGGATGGTGTGGGGTGACCGCCTCGACACGCTTTTCGGTGAACTGTCGCCAACCGAGGCCGACCGCATCGTCGCACTCGGCGACACCGGATCCATCGACCTGGGCAACGGACGGACGTTGAACAGCCACTACTCCCCCGGCCACGCCAAGCATCACGTGGGCCTCATCGACTCCGCCACCGGCGACCTGTACGTGGGTGACGCCGCCGGCGTGTACCTGCCGCAGACCGGGGACCTGCGGCCGGCCACCCCGCCTCCGGACTTCGACCTGGAGACGGCGCTCAGCTCGATCGCACTGTTCGAGGCGCTTGGTCCGCAGCGGCTGCTGTTCAGCCACTATGGACCGGTCGGCGCCGTACAGGAGACACTCGAACGGTCCGCAGAGGAACTTCGCGTCTGGGTCGATCTCACCCGCCAGGTACACGGGGAGGGCCTGGACCTCGACCACGCCGTCGCCATGGTCAGAGACCGCACCAGGGAGCGGTACCAAGCCCTCAGGGCGGACGACGCGACAGCGGAGCAGTTCGAGCTGCTGAGTGGCGCCCCGTCAAACGTCGCGGGCATCTACCACTGGCTCGACCGCGTCTCGCCCTGACTATCTGGTACGGCCTGCGGGCCGAAGAACCAGCCTGCCGTACCGGCAACCGGCCGCATGACTCCGCCGTACACCTCTGCGAGATGTACGGCGGAGCGGGACGTCAGTCTTCGCGCTTGGAGTCGCGCTTGGGGGCGTCCTCGGCAGATTCGTCGGACTGATCCAGGATGTCGCCGAAGTCGGGCTCGATGAACGCCGGATTGATGCCCAGCGTGATCGGGACCTCCGGTAGACGAGCCTCTGAGGCCGGGGCGTCCGACTGTGCCGTGCCTGGGTCGTCAAGCAGATCGCCGGACTCGGGCTCGGCGTCCTCCGGACCGTCCAGGATGTCGCCGAGCTTGGAGGTTTCGGGAGCGGCCTCCTCAGCGGTGTCCTGCGCAGAAGCGGATTCCACCGGCTCCGGGGCGGATTCCGCCTGGCCGGCGGACCCCTCCCGCTCATCATCGACGTCCTGCAGGTCAGCGGACCCGTCCTGCTCATCGTCAACGTCATCCAGATCGGCGGACCTGTGCTGGTCGTCGACGTCCTGCTGGACAGCCGGGTCGTCTGCCTGGCCAGCCGTGTCGTCCCGCTGATCCGCAGGCTCGGCGTCGGCGGTCTGGCCGCCAGCGGGCTCGAGGTCGTCCAGAAGGTCGCCTGCCTCGGCGAGAGCCGCGTCCCCGTCGACGTCCTCGTCCACTTCGTCGGCCTGGTCGGCCTGGTCGGCCGTACCTGCGTCCTCGAAGTCATCCTCGTTGTCGAAGTCGTCCTCGTTGTCGAGGTCGTCCTCGTCGTCGAAGTCCTCTTCGACGTCCTCGATGACCGCGCCCGTCAGCTCGGCGTACCGTTCGGCGGCGTCCGTCTCGCCATCCTCGTCGAAGGCCATCGCCTTGGCGAACCAGTCGGTGGCGGCCTCCTGATGACCCGCGTCGGCCAGCGCGTCGGCGTACGCGAACGCGAGACGTGCCGACCAGGGCTTCGCCTGCGTGTCGCGCAGTTCGGGCAGGCGTTGGAGGGTGATGACGGCGGCGTCGTTCTGGCCGAGATCGCGGCGGGCGCCGGACTCGACGATGGACAGCTCGATGCGTCCCGCCCTGTCGAGGCGTTCGGCTTCGGGTGAACGGACCAGATCGAGGGCGCGTTCCGGCCGACCGAGGCCGCGTTCGCAGTCGGCCATGACCGCCAGGTACGCGTCGGAGCCGGTCATCCGCCTCGCCGCGCGCAGGTCGCTCAGAGCCTCGGAGAAGTGCCCCGCGCGGTAGGCGACGATGCCCGCCGCCTCACGCACGACACCGATGCGGGCCGCGAACCTACGGGCCACCTTGGTGTGCTCGTGGGCCCGATCGGGGTCGTCCTCCTCGAGCGCGCGCTCGGCGGCGACCATGTGCCTGCCCACCAGCTCGGCGAGGTCGCCGGGGAGAGAGCGCAGCTCGTCGCGTACTTCCTTGTCGAGCTCTTCCGCGGTGATGTCGGGCGCGACCTCGGGCAGCGGCTCGCGCTGCGGAGCGTCGTCCTCGGAGCGGCCGAACCTGGCGCGGGTGCCGCCGGATGCCCGGTCGTCACGAGAGTCACGGGAGAACGGACGGGAACGGTCGTCGCCGCGCGGGCCACGATCGTCGCGGTAGCCGCCCTCGCCACGCGAGCCGGCGTAACCGCCGCCTTCACGGCGCGGGCCGCCGTAACCGCCCTCACGACGGGGGCCACGGTCATCGCGGTCGCGGAACGGACGACGATCGTCGCCACCCGCAGAATCACGGAACCCACCCGAGCGCTGGTCATCACGATCACGGAAACCACCACGGCCCCCGCCACCGTCACGGTCGCGGAACCCCCCACGGTCCCCACCAGCACGCGGACCCCGATCATCACGGAACCCGCCCTCACGACGCGGACCCCGATCGCCACCGAACCCGCCCTCACGACGCGGACCGGCATAACCCCCCTCACGACGAGGGCCACGGTCATCGCGATCGCGGAACGGACGACGATCGTCGCCGCCCGAAGGTCGATCGCCACCTGCGGGACGCGGGCCCCGATCGTCTCGGAAGCCGCCCTCACCGCGCGAGCCGGCGTAACCGCCGCCTTCACGGCGCGGACCGCCGTAACCGCCCTCACGACGCGGGCCACGGTCATCGCGATCGCGGAACGGACGACGATCGTCACCGCCACGCGAACCCCGATCAAAGCCCCCCTCGCGACGGGGCCCACGATCGGCACCGCCCTCAGGACGTCCACCTCGGTCGCCACGGAACCCGCCCGAGCGCTGGTCGTCACGATCACGGAAACCACCACGGCCCCCGCCACCGTCACGGTCGCGGAACCCCCCACGGTCCCCACCAGTACGCGGACCCCGATCATCACGGAACCCGCCCTCACGGCGCGGACCGCCGTAACCACCCTCACGACGAGGACCACGGTCATCGCGATCGCGGAACGGACGACGATCCTCGCCACCCTCAGGACGCGAACCCCGGTTGTCGCGGAATCCACCGTCGGCACGCGGACCGCGGTCGCCGAACGGACGACGTGGCGCGTCACCTTCGCGACGGGGCCCACGGTCATCGCGGAAGCCACCCTCACGGCGCGGCCCACGATCGCCACCGCGGTAACCACCCTCACCACGCGGACCACGGTCACCACCGAACCCGCCCTCACGACGGGGACCGGCGTAACCACCCTCGCGACGAGGGCCACGGTCATCGCCGAAGCCACCCTCAGAACGCGGGCCACGATCGTCGCGGTCGCGGAACGGACGACGGTCATCGCCACCGCGTCCGCCTCGGTCATCGCGGAAGCCACCCTCACGGCGCGGCCCACGATCGCCACCGCGGTAACCACCCTCACCACGCGGACCACGGTCACCACCGAACCCGCCCTCACGACGGGGACCGGCGTAACCACCCTCGCGACGAGGGCCACGGTCATCGCCGAACCCGCCCTCACGTCGGGGACCGCCATAACCGCCTTCACGGCGAGGCCCGCGGTCACCACTGAACCCGCCTTCGCGACGCGGCCCACGGTCATCACTGGGCGCGCCCTCACGGCGCGGCCCGCGGTATCCCCCGCTGTCGCGCCCGGTCCCCCGGTCGCCGCGTCCCTGGTATCCGGAACGCTCGCCGCGCCCACGATCCTGCGGCGCCCCACGGTCGCCACCGTCGCGTCGTGCCCCGCGGTCGCCGGAATGCGGCCTGTCATCGGAACGGAACGGACGGTCGCCCCTGGAGTCGCGCTGGTCACGCCCGCGGGAGCCGTACCCGCCGCTCCTGTCGCCATCCTGGGGGCGCTTGTCTCCGCCGTCCCCCCGTTCGCGCTGTCCGCCGTCCGATCCGTTATCACTGTTCACTTCTGGTCCATTTCGTTGGCTCACTCAGCAGACTCGTACGTCACATGACGGTCCGCCGTGGCAGGGTCGCCGCCCCGTTTTCGGGCCTTACGCGACGAAGGCCACCCGCGGTGGGATGGCCCGGTACTACCAGCCTAGCAAGCCGCAGCACGTCACTGAGCCTGCCCCGGCCCGCATATTCGGTCGCGCCGATTGAACGCTTCAGGAAAACTACCGGACATGTCGCTCCGCTTCCATGAGATCGCCGAGTCGGGCCATCGCATTCTGAACGCGATCACCGACGAAAAACTGAACCTCATCGGCGAAATCTGCCGCATCAAGCCAGGTACCCGCCAACTGGACCTCGCCTGCGGAAAGGGCGAAATGCTCACCCGGTGGGCTGTCCGTTACGGCTCACATGGGGTGGGCGTGGACATCAGCAAGGTCTTCCTCGAGGCCGCCAGAGAACGCGCCGACGAGCTCGGCGTAGCCGATCAGGTACGCTTCGTCGAGGCGGACGCAGCAACCTACGAGGACGAACCGCACTCGTACGACATGGTCTCGTGCATCGGTGCCACCTGGATCGGCGACGGCCTCACCGGCACGCTCGCCCTCATGCGCCGCCTGCTCCGCCCTGGCGGCCTCGCCCTGGTCGGCGATTGCTACTGGATCAGCCCGCCCCCACCCGAAGCCTACGCATCGCTCCAAGTGTCGAGCGACCTGTTCACCTCGTTGTCCGGTACGGCCAAGCGCATCGAGGACGCCGGCTACGAGCTGGTGGAAATGGTCCTGGCGAACCAAGACACCTGGGACAGGTACGTCGCCTCGCAATGGTGGACGCTGAGCGAATGGCTACGCGAAAATCCGAACGACCCCGAGGCACCGGACTTGCGGCAATTCTTGGACCAAGCACGCCGCTCTCATCTGGAGTACGGCAGGCAGTACCTGGGCTGGGGTGTCTTCGTTCTTCGCGGATAAGCCGCTTGATTTCTCGATCTGGACTCGGGCCCGCCCAGGCGCAATCGGCCGATCCTGAACCTGCCATGTGACTTGTACGACTCTAATCCGCCGGCCTTTACATTTATCGCGGTCCCGTACAGGCCGGCGTTTTGGGCTTGTAGAGCAGAACCGACCCCGGGCCAGTGCCATTGTCCGGCGGTGGCGTGGCGTGACGCGCCGGCCGCCCTGTCACCCCGTCCAGATGACGGTACGCACCCGCACGCGGTGACGTTCTCTCTGCTTGTCCGCCTCCGCGCTGGTGGAGGCGGTGAACGAGAGTACGTGCACGGTTTACGCGAGCTGGACACACCACCCCAGCAGCTGTACGCCCGGTTGGCCGGAGCTCTCGGCGGCGGACCGGACCCCGAAACGCAGAAAGGGCCCCACGCATATGCGTGGAGCCCTTCCCGAACAAAGATTGTCCGGCGGTGACCTACTCTCCCACACCCTCCCGAGTGCAGTACCATCGGCGCTGGGAAGCTTAACTTCCGGGTTCGGAATGTAACCGGGTGTTTCCTTCCCGCCATAACCGCCGTAACCCTATGAAACAAACAAACAACACGCGTTTGTTGTCTCAGAATTGCGTAGTGGACGCGAGCAAGAAGACCCGTGATGCGGCGCTGCTCTGGACCCGGCGAAGAGTAACAGAGCGCAGCACACACCACAGCATAAAGCTTTGTGGTCAAGTCCTCGGCCTATTAGTACCGGTCAGCTCCACACGTTACCGTGCTTCCACCTCCGGCCTATCAACCCGGTCGTCTACCGGGAGCCTTACCCACTCTCATGGTGGGAGACCTCAT